>CAVQTQ010000001.1:0-2987670 GCA_963716615.1 uncultured Acidobacteriaceae bacterium
GTCTTGCCGAAGGCCAGCGCCTGGGCCTGGGCGAACACGTTGGAGGACAGGATGTCGTGGTGGTCGCGGAGCGGGTTCAGCGTCTTGCCGAACCCGATCAGGTCGACCGGGACCATCGTGGTCCCCTGGTGGATGAGCTGGTAGAAGCTGTGCTGGCCGTTGGTGCCCGGCTCGCCCCAGAAGACCGCGCCGGTGTCGTAGCTGACCGGCTGCCCGGTCAGCGTGACGTGCTTGCCGTTGGACTCCATGGTGAGCTGCTGCAGGTAGGCCGGGAACCGCTTCAGGTACTGCTCGTACGGCATGACCCCGTACGTCTGGCAGCCGAAGAAGTCGCGGTACCACACCGCGAGCAGGCCCATCAGCACGGGCAGGTTCTGCTCGAGCGGGGCGGTGCGGAAGTGCTCGTCCATCTCGTGGGACCCGGCCAGCATCTCGCCGAACCGCTCGGGCCCGATCGCGACCATCGTGGACAGGCCGATGGCCGATTCCATCGAGTACCGCCCGCCGACCCAGTCCCAGAACCCGAACATGTTGGCCGTATCGATGCCGAACTTGGCGACGCGTTCGGCGTTGGTCGACACCGCGACGAAATGCCTGGCCACGGCGGCCTCGGAGCCGAGCGCGCCGACAATCCAGTCCCGCGCGGAGGTGGCGTTGGTCAGCGTCTCCAGCGTGCCGAACGTCTTGGAGGAGATGATGAACAGCGTCTCTTCCGGGTCCAGGTCGCGGGTCGCCTCGACGAAGTCGGTGGAGTCCACGTTGGACACGAACCGGAACGTGATGTCCCGGGTGGCGTAGTGCCGCAGCGCCTCGTACGCCATCACCGGGCCCAGGTCGGATCCGCCGATGCCGACGTTGATGACGTTCCTGATCGGCTTGCCGGTGTAGCCCTTCCAGTCGCCCGACCTGACCCGGTTGGCGAAGTCCGCCATCCGGCCGAGCACCTCGTGCACCTGCGCCACGACGTCGGTGCCGTCCACCACCAGCGACTGGCCGGCCGGCATGCGCAGCGCCACGTGCAGCACCGGGCGGTCTTCGGACACGTTGATGTGCTCGCCGCGGAACATCGCATCCCGCTTGTCCGGCACGCCGGACTCCTCGGCCAGCGCGACGAGCAGCCGCATGGTCTCGTCGGTGACCCGGTTCTTGGAGTAGTCCAGGTAGAGCCCGGCCGCCTCCGCGCTGCGCGTGCCGCGTTCGCGGTCGGAGAGCCTTGACACGGGCCTTTGTGCCTCGGCTTATCCTTTCAGCCATCTGGGGAATGTCAGATTAAGTTCTACGAACCGGGCTTGGCCCCAGCCGCACAGGAAGCCTCAGGGCAGGATGTTCACGATGATCGTGTCCGGGGCAGGCGGTGGGTACGCCCCGAGGGCCCAAAATCCACGCTGCGAGCCGCCATTGATCTCAATCTTCGGCGGCAAAGAACCGCCGGTTCCCACCTGCACCGCCGTCTGGCCGCCATATCCCGACCCTATGTCCACGTTGCTGAATTTGTATCCCGGAGTATTCGATGCGGTGACGACGATGCCGTATTGCACGGTATCCAGATCGATGTCGTTTCCCGTCCCGTATCCGCAGGTAGGACTTTGCGACGTGTCGGGCGAGTCGGTCAGAAGTATGCCGGTGTTGCGTATGAACAGGGCGAAATCGTTCACCTCGAGGCTGTCCACGCGTCCCACCACCAAGGCGACTCCGTTGGCCATCACCCAGGTGTCGATCGGGCTTGGAACAGGCCCGCCCGCCACCACGTCCCAGAACACCTGGTTGAAAAGATTGCGCAGGGTGACATGGTCGTAGGCGTGGTCGATGGTGACCCCATAGTGAAAAGCCCCGATTTGCATGTCCTGGGCCATGACTCGGCCGGACTCGATGTCCAGGAAGTCATAGGCATTGGTTACAAGGGATCGGGCGACTTTTGTGCCGGGAGCGGTCACCAGAATCGTGTAGGGATAGACATTGGGAGCCGAAGCACTGGTGGCCACCTGGTTGGGGTAGTGGAAGAGGAGGTCGGTGACCCCAGACCCGATGCCTTGCAAGGTGATGAAGGGGCTGCTGGTGTTGGTGATCAATAGCGTGGCGGCGACCGCGGTGGACGCCGGATTGATATTTGCCACATCGAAGGGCCCCTCGGTGGGACCAGACAGGACCACTCCCGCCGGAACAACCAACGTGCCGGCGGTGAAGTAGCGCGCCACGCTGAGGACGACGGAGCCGCCCCCGGCCGCACTGGCAGCGTTGATCGCCTTTTGAATGGCCACCGTGTCGTCGGTTTGGCCATCGCCCTTGGCTCCGAACGAAGCCACGGGGAATTCACCGGCCACGGTGGTGACGCTGAGGGATCCCATCAGGGAAGGCGAAGCCGTATCGGTCGCGGTAATGGTTTGAAAGCCTGCGTTCGTTAGAGTGGCGGAAAAGGTTGCGGTTCCATTCACCAGCTTCGAGTTGGGAGGAAGTTTAGCTGCGGGATCGCTGCTGGTGAACTGCACCATCCCAGCATAGTTCGTTGCCACATTGTTCGCGGCATCGCGAGCGGTAACGGTGAAGGTGAAGGCGAATCCAGCGCCGCTGCTGGCCGGACCGGTGACGGAGAACTGTGTAGCGACGGGTCCGCCCACTCCCTCGGAGTTGCTACCACCACACGCCCCGAGGAGGCTCAAACCGGAAGCCAGGAAAAGCAATCGCGAAAATTTCTTCATTCGTTTCCTCCGGCCACGAGCTGCCGTCCGCGCAAGAAGTTTCAGGGCAAGATATTTACGATGATGGTGTCCGTGGCGGGCGGAGGATATGCCCCGAGGGCCCAAGTTCCGCGCTGCGAGCCTCCGTTGATCTCAATCTTCGGCAGCATGGAACCGCCCGTTCTCACCTGCACCGCTGCCTGACCCAGCCCCGGCGCCGCCCCGATGTCCACATTGGTGAATTTGTATCCCGGACTATTGGAGGCAGAAATGACGATGCCGTACTGCACTGTATCCAGATCGAAGTCGCTTCCCGTTCCGTATCCGCAAGTAGCCCCTTGCGACGTATCGGTCGAATCGGTCAGCAGGATGCCGGTGAAACGAGAGAACACGAAGAAATCATGAATCTCGAGGCTGTCCATGCGATCCACGACCAGGCCGATTCCGTTGTTCAATACCCAGGTGTCGATCGGGCGCGGATATTGTGCGCCCTCCAACACGTCCCAGAAAACCTGGTTGAAAAGATTGCGCAGCGTGACATGGTCCTCCGTGTGGTCGATGTGGACGCCCGTATTAAAGGCCCCGATGAAAAGATCCTGTGCCACGATGCGGCCGACCTCGATGTCCAGGAAGTTGTAGGCGTTGGTCACGGTGGACCGGACTATTTTCGCCCCGGGCGCGTTCACGACCGAAATCGTGTAGGGGTAGGGCGTGGGCATGGAAGCGCTGCTGCCCACCTGGTTGGGATAGTGGAAAAGCAGGTCGGTGACTCCGGCGCCAATGCCTTTCAAAGTGAGGAAGGGAGCGTCGGTATTGGTGATCAATAGCGTGGGAGCGATGGCGGTTGAGGCCGGATTGACTCCTGTAACGTCAAAGGGACCTTCCACCGATCCGCACAGAACCACACCCTGCGGCACAGTGAAGGTGCCGGTGGTGTAGTAGCGGGCCACGTTGAACACGACGGAGCCGCCACCGGCGGAAGCTGCGGCGTTGATTGCTTTTTGAATGGCCGCTGTGTCGTCGGTGTGACCATCGCCCTTGGCTCCATACGAATTCACCAATGGGCCAACACACACGGCTCGCGCTACGGTTCCGGCGCAGAGAATCCAATACAAAACGATTACGAGCGTGGTCTTCACTGTCATCCCCCTCAGCAAAGTGTTGCCGGCGGCCCCGAGATACGTGGAATATACGATGGCCGGATCAATAACATCAAGGGTGGAACCCCGCCGTGTTCCGCGCTCCGGTTTGCCCGGGACGAAGACCGGGTCGTCTCCTGAAACACTCGGGCTGGCTATCGGAGCCGATCCGCGAGTCCTTGGTCCCTTGATGAGCGTGCCCTGGTGTCATTTCCTCCTGTCGCTGGTTGACAGAACGAGCCGTCTGCTCCGGTCGTGCATGCGAATCCAGAGCAACAGGGTGAAGAGTCAGCGGCCCCACACTGCTGTCCTTGCACCGAGCAGCTGCCGACAGCACTCGTCGCTTGGCAAGAACCGACGTCACGAGCTCCCGGGACACTGCAGTGTGTCGAGGTATCGAGGATAAAGGTGGGCCCGCACACTTTTACAACGGCCGGAGTTACCGCTGGCTGCCCAACGGGACATTTGGCGGTGTCATTAGAAGTCGAAAGCGTGCATCCAGGGCCTCCAAGGTCTATTCCGCCAACGCATAACCCGGTCAGCGTGCTGGGCGTCACAGCCGTGCCACTGAGGGAGATCGTCTGCGGGCTGTCGGCCGCGTTGTCCGTAAATGTTACTGTGCCCCTCACGCTGCCCGTAGTGCTAGGCGCAAGAGTCACATTGATAGCGCAGTTCGCTCCGGCGGCGAGCATTGACCCACAGTTATTGGTCTCGGCAAAGTTCGCGCTGGCCGCAATCCCCGAAATAGCCAGCGGAGCCGTGCCGGCATTGGAAAGCGTGATGAGCAGGGGTTCGCTGGTTGAGCCTTCCTGCTCGTCGCCAAAGGTTAGGCTGCTCGCTGAGAAGGACACGCTCGGTGATCCGCTGCCGCCTCCGCAACCGCTGAGTGCCCAGAATCCGAGAAGGACCAGGGCGATGATGCATAGAGTTTTGGAATTCATGGTCTTCTCTCCTTAGCTTCAGCTTCTTGGTGCTGGCCCGCTGACCTATCTGCCCGGCGCTTCCAGTCCAGGGATGTGGCACCGGTTCCTCCGCCACGACTGAGAAAGCTTCTGCATTCCGCTGGGAACATAGCGAGGCGCCGGACTTTGTGTCGCGGTGGTCGCGTCCACCAGGCCGTAGTCGCAGCCCTCGATGCCGGGATGATTCTCGTCGCAGGGAATCAGCAGACAGGCGTGCTCCTCGGTGTCGCCCGGATCCAGCCCAAAGCAGCCGATGTCGCCGCGATCATTGATGATCACCGCAGCGGTAACATAGGTACTCGAGGCAGGAACAATCAGCGTGTTCAGATCGACGGGGGATCCGCCGCTCTCCCACAAAAACCCCCGCAGATCAACGCCGTCGTTGGTAAACGTCTCGCCGGCCACCTGCCCCAGGGAATTGATGCTGACCGATTCACTCTGCGGGTCCGTTCCCAAGGTGCCTAAATCAGTCATTTTTCCGTTCCGCCAGAGAAACGCGTGGCCGGTTTGGTCGTTTGAAATCGTCGCGTATCCCACCACTTCTCCGGCGTCGTTGATCCAGTCTGGATGTCCAAAAGTCCCTCCCAGGGTTCCGAGATCCTTCATGCCTTCCGACTTACTCCAGATGAACGGGTGTTCCGTCGCGTCTCCGGGAAGGTTCGAGGCCCCTGCAACCGTGCCTCCGTTGTTCATCCACGCTACAGATCCGTAGGTGCCTCCAAGACTGCCTAGGTCAATCATTCCGTCCTCAGGACTCCAAAAGAAGGGGTCCACGGTTGGAACGCCAGTCGAGGGATTGGCGACAAAGCTGGTGAAAGACCAGCCGGCGACTTCTCCACGACCGTTGATCGAAAATGCGTTGCTGTCAGGGCCGCCAAGCGTGTGCAAGTCTCGCATGGTGCCGTTCTGCCAGAGAAAGGCATGTGTCTCAGTTGTAGCCGGAAAGTAAATTGTGCTACCTGAGAATGTGCCACCGTTGCACAGTAGGCACGCGTTCAGCGAGCTATTCGCAAAAGGATCGGGAGTAGCAGTGAGAGAAGCGCCAATCACTTGTCCAAGGTCATTGATAGCATACCCGACGCCCTGAGTTCCCCCGAGCGCGCCAAGATTGGTAACGCGGCCCCGCTTCCAAATTACGGCAGACGTTTCCGGCCATCCTGTGGTGGGATCAACCGCACCGTTCTGAGACTGTCCAGCGATCCAGCCCCAATCATTGATTGCAACACCCCAGGTGCTGAGGCCGGCAGCGCTCGGAAGTGGCTCCAAAGGAATCACGACGCCGTCTTGCAGCAAGAAGCCGAGATCGACAAAACAATCGACAAAGCAATCTGGGGCGAAGGGATCTGGTGCGGAAGTGCTCGATACCCCAACGAGCACCCCTTTGTTGTTCAGAGAGGGCGAGGAAGGCTGTGAAAAGAAAATGCCGCCTCCCGGGCCGCCGAATGTGCCTACATCGATGAGTTTGTAATGGTGATGCTTTGGGGGTTCCTGTGCGGATAGTGGCAGGCGACTCGCGAGTACGACCTCCAGGACCACTGCAAGCGTTAGCGCAAATTTCTTGAGACTCATATTTTTCCTCCTTACGGCCTGTTCCTATAGGCGCGAATTCGAGGAAAAAACTGGCATCCGGAGACTGGTTCGGGCTGAGGGAGCCGATGGAGCACGAGAGAGAGTTGTGATAAGCTCACTGGCCAAAGTGCTAAGTTAAGGCGTCTGAACAAGTTACATGACGACGCATTCCACACACGACGTGACCGTCCTGCTGCAGGCTTGGAGCCGGGGTGATGAAGAAGCCTTGCAGAAACTGATGCCTCTGGTATACCGGGACCTGCGCCAGGCAGCCCGGCGCTACATGGCCGGAGAGAGACCGGGTCATATTCTCCAAACGACTGCCCTGGTTAACGAAGCCTATCTGCGTCTGGTCGATGTGCAGAAAGTCAATTGGAAGAATCGCGCTCACTTTCTTGCCATGTGCGCGCAGTTGATGCGCCGCATACTGACGGACTTCGCGCGCTCCCGGGGTTATCAGAAACGCAGCGGCAGGCTGAATCGCGTGACCTTCACGGAAGCCCTTTGGGTTGCCCCGCAAACGGACACCGACTTGGCCGCACTCGACGCGGCGATGAAGAAGTTGGCGGCCGTTGATGAGAGGAAGAGCCGAGTTGTGGAGATGCGCTTCTTTGGCGGTCTCACGGTGCAAGAGTCGGCCGAGGTACTGAAGGTTTCGCAGGACACCGTCATGCGCGACTGGAAATTCGCGAAGGTGTGGCTCTTGCGAGAGCTCAATGGGGAACAACATGGCGGAGCCTGAACGCTTGCGCCGGGTCGAGGAGTTGTATCACTCCGCATTGCGAATTGCGGCGGACCAGCGCACCGGGTTTCTAAAGAACGCCTGTCAAGGCGACGCGAAGCTTTACCAAGAGGTTGAGTCTCTCCTTGCATATGAGAGCTCGGCCGAGGAATTCATGGGGACGCCGGCGTTCGAGGTTGCCGCGAAGCTCATGGCCGTGGACGAAGCCAGTGAGAATCAGGCTGATCCTGTGCCCATTGGTGTGACGCTGCAGCGTTTCCGGATTCTGGAGAAATTAGGCGGCGGTGGCATGGGAGTCGTATACAAGGCCGAAGACACTCGGCTATTTCGCACCGTTGCCCTGAAGTTCTTGCCCAAGCAACTCGCGCGCGATCCAGCATCGCTCGAACGCTTTGAGCGGGAAGCTCGTGCCGCGTCGGCTCTGAACCACTCCAACATTTGTACGGTTTATGACGTCAGCGACTACGAGGGGCAGCCCTTCATCGCCATGGAGCTGCTGGAGGGACAGACTCTCGACCATCGAATCGGGGGACGCGCTCTGCCACTAGGGGAATGCCTCACGATCGGAATCGAGATCCTGGAGGGCCTGCTCGCCGCTCATCAGAAAGGCATCATCCACCGCGACATCAAACCGGCAAACATCTTTGTGACCAGCCAGGGTCAAGCGAAGATTCTGGATTTCGGATTGGCGAAACTTGCGTCCGCAGTGACGGCCGGGGGCGAGGAGTTGGAACAGGGCTCTCGCGAGGGCCGCGGCGTAGGTGCAACACCTCGGGCAACTGCTCCCCTGCCAACTCCTGATCTTGTCCTCAGCCGAACCGGAGTAGCGATGGGGACAGCGGGTTACATGTCGCCGGAGCAAGTGCGTGGCGAAAAGTTGGATGCGCGAACCGACCTGTTTTCTTTTGGCCTTGTGCTGTATGAGATGGCGACCGGGCATCGCGCGTTTGAGGGTGACACCGGGCCCGCACTCCACAGTGCCATCCTTACGCAAACCCCTGTTCCGGCGAGGCAACTGAACCCCAATATACCCGCCAAACTCGGGCTGATCATCAGCAAGGCTGTCGAAAAGAATCGCGAGGCCCGCTATCAGACTGCTTCGGAAATGCGTTCCGACTTGGAGGCTCTGAAGCAGGAGATCGAGCTGAAACGTCCCGCCAGATGGAGGGAGGTAGCCGTCGGTGTTGTCCTTGTCGGAATGATTGCGAGTGCGACTCTCTGGTTTGCCGAGCGCCAGTCGTCTTCCCTTCAAGCTCTGCCCGATCTGAAGCTGCGGCAACTCACAACCAATTCCACTGAGAACCCGGTGATCACCGGGACGATTTCGCCCGATGGCAGGTACCTGGCGTACAGCGATCCGAAGGGGATTTACGTCAAACTCATTCAAACCGGTGAGACGAAGGCCATCCCTCAGCCGAATGTGTTCAAGGAGGGGAAGGTAGACTGGGAGATCTCCTGGTGGTTTCCGGATGGCAAAAGGTTCCTAGCCAATGCCCATCCGCCCGGAGAGGATCCGACCAAATGGTCTTCGCGGCGCACTAGCATTTGGGCCGTTCCGATCTTGAATGGAGTGCCACGCAAACTTCGCGATGAGGCCTTCGTGTATTCCATTTCTCGTGATGGATCCACCATTGCTTTCGGAACCAACAAGGGCAGGTTTGGCGATCGCGACGTCTGGCTGATGCAGTCTGATGGGGATCAGGCGCGTAAGCTTTATGAGACGGGCGAAAACAGCGCGATTTGCTGCGTTCAATTCTCGCCGACTGGGGAGAGCGTCGCTTACGTCACAACCGACGACTCCGGGGATACCCTCGTAAGTCGCAAGTTGAATGACGGACCTGTCACCACATTGCTTCCAACTTCAGTCACGAGCGCTACGACTGATTCTTTGTGGCTGCCTGACGGCCGGTTGATTTACTCTCTGCGCGAACCCCAGGCCGTTGGCAGCAGCAGTTGCAACTACTGGGTTATGCGGGTTGACGCACGCACCGGTGAACCTTCCGAGAAACCGAGGCGGCTGACGAACTGGGGCGGATCTTGCATGGACAGTACAAGCGTGACGGCGGACGCCAAGACGCTGACATTCAAGAAATGGACGGACGGCGCCACCGTGTATGTAGCTGATCTGGATGCAGGCGGGTCGCGCATCATTAACCCTCGGCATTTTACTCTGGATGAGGGTTTCGACCAGCCGCTGGACTGGACCGCCGATGGCAAGGCCCTTCTTTTCGCCTCCAATCGAGGCGGTGAGTTTGGGATTTACAAACAGTCGCTCAACGAGGATACGCCGAAAGTTATTTTTGCCGGTACAGCAAATGACCGAGAGACGCGGGTGAGCCCGGATGGGAAGTGGGTCATCAGCATGGTCCTTCCGAAATCTGGAGGTCCATCCGAGCAGGAAAAAATCATGCGGGTTCCCATTACCGGGGGAGCGCCGGAGTTGATATTTTCGACGCAGGCACATTCGGTGCACATTTCCTGCGCCAGACTCCCGTCTAATATTTGTGTGGTTGCTGAGACGACCGAGGATCGCAAACAAGTGACCATCACGTCCTTCGACCCGGTCAAAGGTCGAGGCGGGGAGCTCACTCGATTTGATCTTGATCCCGATATGAATGGGAACGGCTGGCTGTGCGACGTTTCACCCGACGGCACACGTCTGGCCTTGAGTCGCCGCCCTGAGGGCCCTATCCGCATTCTCTCGTTGCGGGGCCAGCCCGCGCAGGTTATCCGGGTGAAGGGTTTGGATAGGATGATGGATGTGTACTGGGCAGCGGACGGGAAGGGGCTATATGTTTCCAATGGCCTCAACGGCGGAACCCTCTCGCATGTGGACCTCCAGGGCCACGCACACGTCCTGTGGGAGTCTCACGGAGGTGTCCCAACTTTTGGAATACCCTCGAGAGATGGCCGCCATTTGGCAATCCAGGGCTCGACCTTGAGCACCAACATATGGATGCTGGAAAACTTTTGAGAAGATCCTTTCGAGAGGATAGATGATCACTCCCATCACGAGAGCTGGTAGCTCTAAAACTCAGAACCGAATTTGCGCCTTCACCTGAATCATCCGAGCGGAAACATTCGCGTTGAGTCCCGATCCCAGAACGCTTGTCGGGGCCTGCTCCTCGTAGAAAATCTGGCCGAACGTCGCATCCGAACTCCACGTATCGGGAAATCCAAAATTGGCATGATTGAAGAGGTTGAAAAACTGAAAACCGATGGTGAACACGCCATTTTCCCAATGGGAGATTTTCGTGTTTTTCATCAGCGCCAGGTCCGTGGTGACATAGCCCGGCCCGCGAAAACGGTTGCGGCCTTGCACATAAGTCACAAGCGGACCATCGCACACACCGGATGCGCCCAAATGTCCAGTATTGAATCCGGTCTCGCATCCTGTTTGCACAAAAAGCGCGTTTGGATTCGGTGTGGTCGAACCATCGGTTTGCACAAAAAACTGCGGCGGCAGGCAAGGAGCCGGCGCAGCAGGAGTGACCGCACCCTTACCACAGGGTCCCGTGGGGCCAAGCGGAGCAACCGGCACGGAATAAATCGGCCCACGAATATTGTCGTTCGCCAAATTGCCAGTTTCCGCAAAGTCGACTGCCGTATACGGGAAGCCAGTGCGGGCAAAGACCGTCCCTGAAACTTGCCATCCTTTCACCAGCGATTTTGGGCCGTGACCGCGTAACGCCTCTTTGAGTGGAACTTCCCAAATGTAGTTCGCATTCATCGAATGCCGCACGTCGTAATCCGCTGCTCCGTAGGCTCCGCGAAGGTTATTAGCATCCTGCGGGAAAACGGAACTGCCATAGGCAAATTGCCCAATACCCCCGTTCGAAACCTCGTCGAGCGCATGTCCGTAGGTATAGTTGATTTGAAGCATGCCGCTGCCCCACCGGGTAACCCGTTTCTCAAACGAAACAACCATGCCGTTGTAGTTCGAAATAGCATTGCTCTCGTACTGCACCACCTCGCCGAATCGCGAGTCAAAACAAGGTGCAACGGGCGGACTGCCGCACGGCACAGCCGGGTATGACCCGAAGTTGTGTGCGTTGGCATTGTTGTTTTGCATGTATTCGTGGATACCGTGATTTCCAAAATAGCCAATCGTCAAGGATGTCGTAGCGCCAAAGTTTTGCTGCCCCTGCAGACTCCATTTTTGATATTGCGGCGAGCGCTGCGTATTGGGCGGCGTCTGAAAGTATGGGGGAGTGAAGTTTGGATCGGCGGCCTCGATCTGAGCAAGAGTCTGCCCTGAGGCAAAGCCATTCGCAAATGCGGTATTGGAAGCGGCGACATTCTGCCACAGACTATTTGTTTCACCGGGCGCAAGGTTGTAGCCAGTCACATTGAAATTATTCCAAAGGGGTGCGTTGTAAACCATACTCTGTCCGATGCTGCCGGGAACCGGGTCATAGAAAATACCAATGCCGCCGCGCAACACCGAATTGTGAGAGACGCCTAGAGGCTGCCAGGCAAAACTGAATCGCGGCGACCAAACGATACTGTCAGTATGCAGGAAAGCTTGTTTCTGATTCACCAGGATTGCTTGATTGTAGGGCTGACTCGGATCATGGCTGATGGCATCGAATGAACCTGAGAGCCGCGCAAAACAGCCACTTTCACAAATAGGATTAGATTGGTGATCGGCGTGCAACGCAAGAGTAAGAGTCAAATTGGACCGGGCATGCCACTCTTCCTGTCCATACAGCCCCAGGCTATAGAAATCGAAACGGTCCCACGTTGCGACTGGGAAGGTCTGGTTAAGAGCCGTAAAATCCTGGCTTGGATTCGAGGGTGCTACTCCACCGTAGAAAAACGCGTTAATCGTTTGGGGAGAAAGTTGCCCCGTGCCATCCCAATTGTAACCGTTCGCCGTGAGATAGGTCCGCAGGAAGCTGATTCCAAACCCAAGTTTATGCTTGCCCCGAATCTTCACCAGGTCGTCGGAAATCTGGTACGAAGCGGTTTTCCAAACGGTGGGCATCGCCCAGTTAAAGTCCCAACCCCCGAGTTCATAGAACGGACTGCCCGCATTAAACCAGTTCAATGAAGTTGGAAAAACCGCCTGCGTCTGCGCCGGATTTGCCACGCCCGTCGTTTGGTTCATGTACGTCCCAGCAAGCAAGAATTGGTTCGCCGCTGTGGCGCTAATCGTGTGCGTCTCGCTGAGTTGACCTTGCCACCAAGGCTGTTTCGCATAGGCATTGAATACGGAATTGATCGGATCGAGGTAAGCGGCGCGCTGGCCGTGGTCGTACTGCACCAACAAGAACATGCGGTCGTTCGCTCCCCGGTTCCAATCCACCCGGCCCGACAGGATTGATTCGCTGGCCGGGGAATACAAGTTTTCGAAAAAATGCACCGCGCAGGCCTCGCCTGTGCCCAGTCCGGGCCAGCCATTGCAGCCGGTGGGATCTTGTGGGTTGAAGTTGCCAGAGGTTGCCTTACTCGCTCCCGGCGTACTGTTATACAGATTGAAGACCTGTTGGTAAAACTTGTCCGAAGCCGACATCGATCCAAAGATCGAATCAATATTCTTCATGGTTGCGATTTCGAAGGCTGGGCTGGGCAGAACGACATAAGTAGGCGCCGGAAGGACGAGGTGCATGCCCTCGGTATCAAAAAAAAAGAACAGCTTGTCCTTGATGATAGGGCCACCCAGCGATCCCGCCCATTGATTCGCAATGTCGAAGGTGCGCGGATTTCCCTCGGCATTGTCGATCCAGTCGTTGGCATTGAGCACGCTTCCGTTCCAGTAGTACGCCGCATTTCCGTGAAACTTATTTCCTCCAGATTTTGTCAGGAAGTTGATGTTGGAGCCGGCAGCCCCGCCAAATTGCGCGGAATATCCGTTGCTGACGATACTGGCTTCTTGCACCTCGTTCTGGCCCAGCATCATTCCCAGAACGCCACTATTGTTCGTGTTCACTAGAATACTGTTGTTATTCATCCCGTTGAGAGTGAACAGATTGGATGTGCCGGGCATCCCTAAGATAGAAACATTCCCCAGGTAACCGACGCCGATAGTGTCCGTGTTCATGATCGCGCCAGGGGCCGTCTGCGCAATGTAAGTGAGGTCGTTCCCGGGATTCGGAACCTCGCTGACCTGCTTCTCGTTCATCGTCGTCGAAACGTCGCCATTTTCGGCCTGGAGGAGCGGCGCCTCTCCCGTCACCTTTATCGCGGTGCTTCCGGCCGCAATCTCCAGACTCACGTTCACAGTGCCCGGAGGGCCGAGCAGCACACTTACAGTTCGGCTCACTTTCCGAAACCCGGCATGGGTGAAGGTCAAGGTGTAGCTGCTCGGCGCCAAAAAGAAGAAGCGGTATACCCCGCTACCATCAGTCTTCGTACTTTGCACCGTGCCCTTGGCGGTGTCCTTCATCTCAACCACTGCACCGGGAACGACCGCATGACTCGGATCGGTTACAACACCGGTCAACCCACCGGAGGTGGTTGTTTGAGCGTTCAGCTTATTGACCGGGGAGGCCGTGACGAGAAGAACAGTGAGAAGCAACGCCGATATCGGCCGCAATCGCATCGAATCACCCCAAGAGATTCGATCAGGCGAAGCCCGAGATAATGCAGGATGGCATGATACCCCTATTCGCCATCTCACGCACGGTCTAAAATCGTCAGGCTGCCGGGCGCTTTCCGTCGTCGCGCGGTGAGGCTGGCCGCGCAAGCGGACCTCCGTTGATTGCGCGGATGATGAGCGGAGTCAGGGTTGCGACTCCGCCGTGTTCCTCGATCCGGTTTGCCCGCGATGAAGATCGGGCCGTCTCCTGAAAGGACGGAGCGTGTGCGGGGCCGTTGTCGTTGATCCAAGCACAGCCGGTGCCGGGACCTCACGCGCTGTTTCGGCAGGGTCCACCAGGCTGTAGTTGCAGCCCTCGACGCCGGGATGATTCTCGTCGCAGGGAATCAGCACGACTGCCCGCGCTAGGTCGTTAGTGTCCCCGCCCATGCCTGCGATCTCTCCGTGGTCGTTGATGATAACGATGTTCAAGAAAGTTAACGCGGGGTTCGGGTCGATAATAAGGGTGCTCAGATCAACCATGGGGCCTCCGTCCTCCCACAGAAATGCGCTTGTGGAACAACCGGGGCCCGAATTGCCCACAACCTGCTCCTGCGCGTTAACCGAAAACGCATAAGCACAGTTAGCGCCGTTGAGGGCCCCGAGATCATGCATCTTTCCATTCCAGAGGAACGCATCATACTGCGTGTCGCCCTGCAATAGGGATCCTCCGAGAACCTCTCCGGAATCGCTGACCATTGAGGCCTCTGAGCTACTCCCTCCCAACGTGCCCAGGTCCTTCATGCCCTCGCCACGGGTCCAGAGGAAGGCATGTTGCGCCAGGTCTTGGGCCAAGTCGGAGCTGCCGGCAACGTGACCGAAGTTGTTTATCCAGGAAGGCACACCGCAGGTGCCTCCCAAGGTTCCAAGGTCGATCATTTTGCCGTTCTCCCAGAGGAATGGGTCCTGAGTTGGGATTGGTCCAAATGAGCAGGAGGTGGTTACCTGGTTCGGCGTCGAGTTTGTGTACGATATACCGATTGCCTGCCCTCGTTCATTGATGGCCATGGCGAAAGCGTCGGTTCCGGTGCCCAGAGTACCCATGTCCTGCATCACGCCGTCCTGCCAAACAAACGCCCTCGTCTGATACGGCTCAATGGGTTCGTAATAGTTGTAAAGCGTGGACCACAGAGACATGGAATAGGGATCGGAGATTTTATTGAATGCCCATCCCACGACTTGTCCGCTGCTATTGACGGCTTCGGCCCCACTTTCGTATCCCCCTTCGGGCAATGTTCCGAGATCCATGATGTTACCGTTGCGCCAGAGAACGGCGCGGTCTTCCGGATAGCCTGGATCCAGCGGATCGGTTTCGCCATTCTGTGAAGCCCCAGCGATCAGACCGTTCGGGCTGATCCAACTGGTAGCGCTGCTCAGACCACCAGGGAGTGCGCCGAGGTCGGTCCTAAGACCGTTCTGCCATTGGAACGCGTGGGTGACATAGCAATCGCCGTCGAAGCAAAAGTTTCCATATTGGTTGCTCGAGAACTGATAGGGATCCTGCATGGAGGTATCCGCCCAGCCCGTCACCGCCCCTGAGTTGTCCAGGTCTTGGACCGATGAAAATGTCGAGTACACGAAGCCGTTCAGACGGCTACCCGGCCCGCCGAACGTCCCCACGTCGATGAGCTTGTAGTGGTGGTGCCTGTGCTTCCCGTCTGCGTTGTCCTGCGCAACGAGCCCAGCCGGGGTCGCCAGCGCGACTAGTAATGTCAGTGCAGTGATGAACATGGTCAGATTCTTTTTCACGATTTCCTCCTTGTAGGCCCGCCACCTTCTGGTGGCTCCAAGAGCCGCTCACTCTCGAAGCCCCCACCTCTCATGCCGCTGGTGGGAGATTCGCTATCGAGGTCTATTCCATGGCGGTGCAGATGGGAGCAAGCCCGGCGGCCGCGCCCGTGTTGAGGTAATCATCAAACGGATGCGGCCCTACCTCTTCAATGACCGACGCGTAATTGGGGGTGTAGGTGATGATGCTCCACTGCGGCGTGAGGACCTGGGTATTACCCGCTTGGGCTGAGAAGTCATTCCCGTAGTAACCCCACTGCAGATTGCTCTGGGTCCCATCGGGTCCGGGCTCTTCCTGATACGTGATGACGTAATCCATCCAGGCGGGGATCAATTTGCCGGTCGTATAGTTGTAAATCCTGCCCGCATAGACTTCGTGCCGGTAGCCCTCGATCAGCTGTCCGCTTGCATTGTAAAAGCGAGCGGCGTTCCAGTAGCCGGCAAGTTGGTCGACCCATAGAAACTGCTGCGTGCTTGTCAAGGGACACGGCAAGCCGCTAAACACCTCGTCGGGGTTGCTATTGGGGGTGCTCGCCAGACTTCCGTCGCCCATTTCGAACGTCGCCGGACTGCTGTAGCACTTGATGGCCGTACCCGGCGGGTCCAGTGGCCCAGGGTGGGCTACCTTCCAGCAGGCCTTGTAGGTATGGTAGACGCCCGTAGGATTCGCAGCGGGGTTGCCCTGCGCAGCCAGCGGATTCGACGACAACAGCACGGCAGACAGAGTGACAACCGCAATCAATAACAACATTGTTAATTTCATTGGGGTGAACGCGATCGCGCCCATGCACGTCAGTCTTCGGGATTTCATATTCGCTCCTCCTTGTCTATTGCGTCGGCTTCGGCCTCATGGCCTGCGTGGGAATTGCCGACCGCAGCTTCGAGGGGCCACTCTGAGCCCGCTTGCGCCCAGCGTCAATGGCGCGGAGCTTCCTTCCAGCTGACATCTAGCTGACATGAAGTAAGCGGCTTATCTCCATGTACTTGGACTAAGCTTTCTTTCCGGTGCCCAGTGCCTGCGCAAGTGTTAAGCTGACCCAACCCCGGTGGGAGTGTTGATGACACCGCACACCTCGTCCGAATCCGTTCGCTTCGGGGAGTTCGAACTAGACCTCCATACCGGTGAACTGCGGCACAACGGACAGACGAAGATTCTTCAAGAGCAGTCCTTCCAGATTCTGGCGGCGCTGCTCGAACGGCCCGGCCGCCTCATTACCCGCGATGAGCTCAGAAAAAGGGTGTGGTCTTCCCACACTTTCGTAGATTTCGATCAAGGCCTGAACAAAGCGGTCAATCGGCTGCGTGACGTGCTGGAGGATTCCGCCGAGCATCCGCGCTTTATCGAAACCTTGCCGCGTCGTGGCTACCGCTTCATCGCTCCGGTGCAGCGGGTGGAAAATCAAGTTTCTACCGCTTCGGCAAGTCTGATTGGCAAAAAAGTGACCCACTACCGCGTACTCGAGATCCTGGGGGGCGGGGGCATGGGATTGGTGTACAAAGCAGAGGACCTGAAGCTGGGCCGGCGGGTCGCACTGAAATTTCTTCCCGAGGAACTAAGCAAGGACCCGAAAGCGCTGGAGCGCTTCGAGCGCGAAGCCAGGGCCGCTTCCGCACTGGACCATCCTAATATCTGCAGCGTTTATGAGTTCGGAGAGCACGAAGGCCAGCCCTTCCTGGTGATGCCGTTGCTCGAAGGGCAGACGCTTCGGGACCGGATTGCCATGCTTCCCAGCGTTCCGTTTACAACTAATGACCTGCTGAACCTTGGCAGTCAGGTTGCCGACGGCTTGCAGGCCGCCCACGAAAAAGGCATCATTCATCGCGACATCAAACCGGCAAACATTTTCGTCACTAATCGAGGTGAGGCTAAGATTCTCGACTTTGGTTTGGCGAAGCTCACACCGGCGGAGGACAATCAATCGCTGCCGCATCAGGAAACTCCAACAGGATCGCGCGATGTCACCCTCACGCTCACTGGCGTGGCCCTCGGCACGGCAGCCTATATGTCGCCCGAGCAGGTGCGCGGCGAGAGGTTGGATGCGAGGACTGATCTATTCTCCTTCGGTCTTGTGCTTTATGAAATGGCCGCAGGGCGACGGGCATTTACGGGAGAAACTGCTCCAATACTTCACGCTGCGGTCCTGAACCAGGTTCCGACGCCAGTTCGGCAGCTGAACTCCAAAATCCCTCCTGAGCTGGAAACGATCATCAACAAAGCGCTCGAAAAGGAGCGTGCAGAACGCTATCAGACAGCATCAGAAATGCGCGCCTGCTTGCGAGCGGCGACGGCCAAGCTGGGTGGTAGAACCGGCGCGGGCCCCTCAGAACCGACCTCGCACACTCGTTGGCTGGTCGTGGTCACCGGAGTCATCGCTCTTCTTCTAGCCGTCGGTGCGGTGTGGTTTGCAAAACGTCGCCCTCTGGCCCTGCCTCAGCTGAAGCAAACTCAGTTGACCAACAACTCCTTCGAAACTGCCCCTAGAAGCGGGTTTATTTCTCCCGACGGCAGATCCTTTGCTTATAGCGACGCCAAAGGAGTGCATCTCAAGTCCATCGCTAGCGGGGCGACGCGGACTATCGCTCCGCCGATTGATTTAAGAAACGTGCAGACGGGTTGGGCCTTGGTCTCGTGGTTTCCCGATGGCACCAGGTTTCTGGTGACTGCCAATCTGCTTGGGACGCGTCCTGAGGAGTTGAGTTCGCACGGCACAAGCCTCTGGATTTTTTCGGTGTTGGGCACTGATCCGCGTCACATTCGCGACGATGCCCTGGCAAATAGCATCTCCCCGGACGGCTCCACCATCGCGTTTACGACGAACGCAGGCAGATTTGGCGATCGTGAGATCTGGCTGATGGGCCCGGATGGAGCCAACGCGCGGAAACTGTACGACACGGACGAAAACAGTGCGCTTGGCGGTGTTGCGTGGTCACCAAATGGAAAACTGATCGCTTACTCCCGGATTGATTCCGAAGGCGCCAGCCTCTTGAGTCGCGATCTCGAAGGCGGCCCGCCCACCACAATATTTCCACCGTCGGTAGCCAATCGGATCATAGACTACATTTGGCTGCCAGACGGGCGATTGACCTACTCGATGACAGAGCCCGCAGCTATTGGTGTTCTTGGCTGTAATTTCTGGGAACTGCGGCTCGATAAGAATACAGGCAAACCACTGGGGGGGCCGCGACGCTTTACGAGCTGGTCCGGCTTCTGCATGAGCGCTCAAAGCGCAACGGCAGACAGCAAGAAGCTCGCTTTCTTGAGGTGGGCCAGCCACTTTACGACCTACATGGCCGATCTCGATGCCGGCGGTAAACATATTGCGAGTTCAAGACATTTTACTTTGAGCGAAAGCTGGGATTTCCCGGGAGATTGGACGCCCGATGGTAAAGCAGTGATCCTGGTCTCGACTCGGAGCGGTCATAGCGGGATTTACAAACAATTCCTAAACGAAGACGACGCACAGCCGCTTGCGACCACCGAGGAAGACCTAAGTAACCCGCGCGTCACCCCGGATGCCAAGTGGGTACTTTATTTGGTCACCCCCAATGATCCGACGAGTGCAAATCTGTCGAAGCCAGCGCCTGTGATGCGGGTTCCCATCGACGGTGGACCTTCGCAACTCGTATTTACTGCTTCTAGTTCGAAAAGCATCATCTTCTGCGCGAGACCTCCATCGGATCTGTGTGCGATTGGCGAGTTGTCCGGGGACCGTAAACAGGTGGTCGTCACCGCTTTCGATCCACTGAAGGGACGCGGACATGAGCTGACCCGTTTCGGAGTTGATCCGAACGAAGACCGTTGGTTCATGGATCTCTCTCCGGACGGCACTCGCCTCGCTGCCATTCGATCCCCGGCCGGCCCCATTTTCATATTGTCCTTACGAGGCAAAGCGACAGAGCAGATGCAGCCGCAAGGCTGGACCGATCTGCGAAGCCTGAATTGGACTTCCGACGGGAAAGGCCTTCTTGTGGGGGTGAATCAAAAGGGCTATGGTACTCTGCTGCATTCGGATCTTCAGGGCCGGGCAACTGTCCTATGGGAGCACTCGGTGAACATTCCTGCTCCCGAATCCCCCGACGGCCGCCACTTGTGGATACCCAATAATGCGGTGGATCAGAACTTTTGGATGCTGGAAAACTTCTGAACTCCCATCCGCGCTCCGGTCTGCCCGGGATGAAGATCGGGCCGTCCCCTGAAAGGACGGGGCGTGTGCTGAACTGTCGTCGGCTTATGCATAGCCGGTGCCGGAATCTCACGAGTTGCTTCGGCAGGGTCCACCAAGCCATAGTCGCAGCCCTCGACGCCAGGATGATTCTGGTCGCACGGGATCAGCAGGAAGGCATGCCCGTTGCCGCTGGCATCCACGCCAGTGCCGGCAATTTCGCCAAGGTCGTTGATGGTATCGGGATTTAGCAGATCCAGAGCGGAACCAGGCGGAATCAGAGTATTCAGGTCGAAGATCGCGCCGTCCTCCCACAAGAAAGCCCCTGTAGAGTCTCCGTTGCTAAGACACTCAGAGTTTGAGGTCGAGCCACCGACGACTTGGCCCTTCGCGTTAATATCGCTCGCGTAGGTGCATCCATCGGTGTCAATGGTTCCGAGATCAGTGATGTGGCCAACCTTCGTCCAGAGAGCTGCGTGGAACAAGGTATCTCCCGCAAGGTACCCCCAGCCGACGACCTGCCCGGCATCGTTGACCGCAGAGGCTCCTGTGTAGTCGCCTCCAAGCGAGCCGCCCAAGTCCTGAATGGAACCGTTCTCCGACAGGAAGGCATGCTGGAATGTATCTCCCGTCAGGAATGAGGTACCGACGACTTGGCCTCGGTTATTGAGATCCGCAGCCTCGGTGCAGGTACCGCCAAGGCTGCCGACGTTCGTCATCCCTTTCTCTTTTTCCCAAATGAAGGAACCAATCGCTAACGGAAAGCAAACGCCCGCCTTCGTCGAACTGGTGTAGGACCATCCCATCACCTGTCCCCACTCGTTGATGAGGGAGGCCACCGCGTCGGGTCCGCCCAAAGTGCCTAGATCCTGCATAGCTCCTTCTTCCCAGAAAAACGCTCGCACCTGGGTTGATCCCGCGACATTGTTTAGGGTAACCGTCAACGAGTTCGGATCCGGAGTCGTATTTAAGGCAACCCCGACCACCTGGCCGCTGCTGTTGACAGCATTGGCCGCGCTTTCGTACCCACCCTCAGGCAAGGTTCCCAGGTCAGTGATACCGCCGTTCTGCCAAAGCACAGCACGAAGCTCGGGAAAACCGGGTAGCAATGGATCAAATTCCCCGTTTTGTGCGAACCCCGCGATCAGGTCGTTTGCGCTGATCGCGACAGCCGCGCTGCTCAGCCCGTGATGAAGTACACCAAGGTCGTTCATTACCCCGTCCCATTGAAATGCGTGATCGACAAAACAATCGAGAAAGCAGAAATCTTGGAACGGATCGCGCCTGCGCGTATCTGCATAACCTATAAACACACCGCCGTTGTTCACGGACACGCCACTAGGCACTCCTTGATCGACAATTGAACTCTGAGGGCCGCCGAACGTGCCCATGTCGACGAGCTGATAATGATGAGGCTGGTGGGGGTGATCTTGTTTAGCTTTATTCTGCGCGGCCAGTTGGATCGGGATGGCCAGCGCTGCGAGTAAGGTGACCGCGGTTAAGTACATCGCTAAATTCTTTTTCACGACTTCCTCCTTCGATTCTCTTGGCTGCTCACGAACGGTCGAAGAACTAGGGCAATCGCTGTGCCCGCCGAAACATGTTCACCTTGTAGTTAGCATTGAATGGTGAATGCTCTATGCCGCGGCCGAGTGTGTGCGCACCGGTGGAGGCACGTGGAGATGGATCTAGGGCATTTGCAGCCGCAATCTCATCCGCACTGGCTGGGACCAGCAAGACAGCGTGTTGGTCGCCGTTTGGCAATTGTCCGATCGCCGCAATTTCGCCTCGGTCATTCATGTCCCACGTCTCAAAGACTTGAAGATCCGATCCGGGGAGAATAAGAGCGGTCAAGTCATGTATGGCACCGTTCTGCCACAAAAACATGTGCTCGACGTTGCCCATGCAGTCTGTCGACGTGCCGATTGCCTGGCCTCTGGAATTGCTGGCACGCCCGTTACTGCACAAATCACCGGGCACGACGCCCACGTCGGTCATCACGCCGTCCTGCCACACAAACGCATGATGGGTCCCATCGGCGCGGTCTGCAGTTCCAACGGCCAGGCCGGAATCGCTGATATCTAATGCCTCTCCCGTCGGGCCTCCCAGGGTGCCCATGTCTAGCAACCCTCGGTTGCGATCCCAGTAAAAAGGATGGAAGACTTGATCACCTGCCAGGTCGGAAATTCCAACGGCTTGGCCTCGGTTGTTGAGCCGCCCAGGCACGCCGCAGGTGCCGCCCAGACTTCCGATGTCGGTCATCTTCCCGTTTTCCCAGAAAAAAGGATCTTGGGTTGGGACATTCGGTGGACAGTTAGGGCCGTTGTCATTGTTGGGAGTCGAGTTGGTGTAAGACTGCCCGAAGATCTGGCCTCGGTCATTGAGGGTGAGCCCCACAGTGTCGGGCCCGCCCAAAGTTCCGATATCCTGCTTGTACCCGTCTTCCCAGAGGAAGGTCCTCGTCTGAGTTCCCCAACCAAACATCGAATAAGGATCACTCACCCTATTGTTCGACCCGGCGAGGACTTGGCCGAAACTGTTGACGGCGAAGCCAAAGCTCTCGGTGCCTCCAGGTAGTGTTCCGAGATTGTGAATGTGTCCATCGGGGGTCCAAATGACGGCACGCCACTCCGTTTCTGCGCCAGTCAGAGGATCAACCACTCCGTTATCCGAAACGCCGCTGATGAATAAACCGTTAGCGCTGATCCAAGTGGCGCCGCCGCTGATATTGACGCCGGGGAGTTCTTCCAGCGCCACAACAGTCCCATTGCGCCAAACCTGTGTGTACTGCACGAGGCAGTCTGGGCTTTGGCAGTTGGGGGCGTACGGATCGGGGATGTCTGTCTCGGCTTCGCCGCCGTAAGTCCCGTCGCGGCTCAAGTCTTGAGTACCCGGTCCGTTAACGAAAGAATTGGGACCGCCGAACGTACCTAAGTCAATCAGTTTGTATCGCGGCAGCTTTTGCGCGGCCAGTTGAGCTGGCACCGCGAGTACACCGAGTAAAGCCAGCGTAGTGACGTACATTGCCAGATTACTTTTCATGACTTCCTCCTTAACCTCTCTACCTACTCGTGCGCGAAACAGGGCTGAAACCGATCATCTGGCAAGGTTTTCTTTTCAGAGACGGCCGAATGACCTGCAACCCGGCAGAGTACAAAGGCGGTGTATAATCCGGGCGCGAATGGCGGAAGTTCAGCATTATCAACATGCGAGCCCTGACTAATACCCACGAAGTGACCCGACTGCTGGCCGCATGGGCAAAGGGGGACCAGCAGGCTCTTGAGGACCTCACTCCGCTGGTCTACCGGGAACTCAGGCAGTTGGCCGCCAGCTACCTGCGAAAAGAATCACCAGGTCACACCTTGCAACCCACCGCGCTCGTACACGAGGCCTACTTGCGGCTGGTTGAGCAGAAAAACCCAGACTGGCAGGGACGGTCGCACTTTTTTGGAGTAGCTGCACACCTGATGCGGCAGATCCTCGTAGACCACGCCCGCCGAAGGCGAGCTGGGAAACGGGCGGCACTCAGAGTTTCACTGGCAGAGGCGGTGAGCTTTCAGCCCGAGCGGAGTCGAGACCTCGTAGCCCTGGACAGTGGCCTCAAAGCACTCGAAAGACTCGATCCTCGAAAATGCAAGGCCGTTGAACTTCGCTATTTCGGCGGGCTTTCCATGGATGAGATCGCGCAAGCGCTGGAGGTCTCCCCGATTACCGTCCGGCGCGACTTGAGGATGGCGGAAGCGTGGCTTCACCACGAAATGCGGAACGCGTAGGTGTCACTTGACCCCTGAACGCTGGGCGCAGATCGAAGAGTTGTTCCATCGCGCGGCGGAGTGCGGCCCGGAAGAGCGTGCCTTACTGCTGGACGGGGCTTGCAGCAATGATCCGGGGTTACGGCGAGAAGTAGAATCGTTGCTCTCCTCAGATCGAAGCGCGGGCAATTACGTGCAGTCGGCCGTCCGCGCTGAGATCGATACCGTCGGGTTCCCCCTAGCCGGTGAGACCATCTCCCATTACCGCATTCTGGATGGACTCGGTGGCGGCGGTATGGGATTGGTGTACCGGGCGGAGGACATCAGGTTAGGCCGTCAGGTCGCCCTCAAGTTCCTGCCCGAAGAGTCAGCCAACAACCCTGCGTCGCTGGCGCGCTTCGAGCGCGAGGCTCGGTCGGCCTCGGCGCTGGAACATCCCAACATTTGCCCGATCTATGAATTCGGCGAGCACGAAGGCCGGACGTTCCTCGTGATGCAGTTGTTGGAAGGACAGACATTGCGCGAATGGATCGCCGCAGCGAGTCCGGGGGAGGCGCCATTCGCAATCGAAAAGATGCTCGATCTCGCTATTGAGATTGCGGATGGATTGGGCGCAGCCCATCAGAAAGGAATCATCCACCGCGACATCAAACCAGCAAACATCTTCGTGACCAGCCAGGGCCAAGCGAAGATCCTGGATTTCGGATTGGCAAAACTTGCTTCCGCTGTGACGGTCGGGGACGAGGAACTGGAACAGGGCACTCGCGTTGGCCGCGCGGCAGGTGCGACACCTCGGGAGACTGCTCCGCTGCCAACTCCTGATCTTTTCCTCAGCCGAACAGGAGTAGCGATGGGGACGGCGGGTTACATGTCGCCAGAGCAAGTGCGTGGCGAAAAATTGGACGCGCGAACGGACCTGTTTTCTTTTGGCCTCGTGCTTTACGAGATGGCGACCGGACATCGCGCGTTTGAAGGCGACACTGGGCCGGCGCTCCACAATGCCATCCTCACGCAAACTCCTGTTCCAGCACGGCAACTGAACCCCAAACTTCCCGCCAAGCTCGGTCAGATCATCGGCAAAGCGCTCGAAAAGAATCGCGACGCCCGCTACCAGACAGTGTCGGACATGCGCACCGACCTGGAGATCTTGAAACGCGAGAGGGAGCGAAATCCGGTGCGCCGATGGATGCTAGCCTCTGCTCTCGTTTTCGCGCTGTTGATCATCAGCGCGTCTTTGTGGATTGCGAGACGCCAGCTAACGTCCATCCGAACTCCACCGGACATCACATTTCGGCAACTTACCCTCAATTCCGCAGAAAATCCTGTAAGAAACGGGTCGATCTCGCCCAACGGCAAATACCTCGCATACGTAGACAAGCTGGGAATGCACGTCAAAGATTTTGAAACTGGCTCGATCCAGGATATTGCGCAGCCGCGAGATCTGAAGAAGGATAGTGTCAATTGGGAGGTTAATTCTGCAAGCTGGTTCCCGGATAATGCGCGGTTTCTTGTCAATGCCTATCCAGCGAGCGAACTTCAAGAGGGCTGGTCTTCGCGAGCAGCCGACATATGGGTTTTTTCCAGGACGGACCAAGCGCCACAGAAGCTTCGCGAACACGCCATCGGGTGGGGCGTCTCTCGTGATGGCGCCCTGATTGCCTTCGGGACAAACAACGGCAGACTTGGAGAGCGTGAAACCTGGCTGATGGACTCGCAGGGTAAGCAGGCTCGCAAACTCTTTGATACCGACGAGAACAGTGCTCTTACCGGATTCTATTGGTCGGCCGATGGCCAACGCGGGCTCGACTTCAGAACCGACGCTTCCGGCGATACATTAGTCAGCCGCGACTTGCAGGGGGGACCTCCTGTCGCGTTGCTTACGCCTGCCGAGACTAAGCAAATACGAGGCGACATTTCCTGGTTGCCCGATGGACGTTTGATCTACCAAGTCAGCGAACCCGGTTCTGGACCCGCCTCCTTCGCATCTCCTCAAGACAAGTGCAACTTCTGGACGCTACAACTGGATGTGCATAGTGGCAAGCCCATCGAGAAAGCCAAACGGTTGACGAACTGGACAGGATTTTGCAACGCCGGGTATTCGAACGCCACCGCCGACGGCAAGCGGCTTGCGTTCCTCCGGCAGGCTGTCGCCTGGACGGTCTACGTGGCTGATCTTGAGGCCGGAGGGACGCGCATCGCCAACATGCGGCATTTCACTTTGAATGAGAGTACCGACTTCCCACGGGACTGGACCAACGATAGTAAGCAGGTTGTCTTTATCTCCGATCGCACGGGTCAGTTCGCGTTTTATAAGCAGTCGCTGGACGAGGACACGCCGGAACGCATTTCAACTGGAACCGGTAGCTTTGTTGCCAACTTCAGCACCGTCGTGAGCCCGGATGGCAAGTGGCTGTTGAGCAATCCTGGGGCCTACCCCGGAAACGCAAAGGATGCGAAACTCATGCGGATTCCCCTCGCCGGAGGATCGCCGGAATTCGTGGCCACCACCACCACGGTCTGGGCGAGCGGAATTTCCTGCGCTAGACCACCGTTTCACCTGTGCGTGTTGGGCGAGAGGACCGACGATCGCAAGCACTTGATCTTTACATCTGTAGATCCCATGAAGGGCCGAGGCCCGGAGCTTGCCCGCTTTGATCTCGACCCAGGGATCGAATACTTGGATTTCACCATTTCTATGGATGGGTCGCGCTTGGCTGTGAGCGGAAACCCGCACGGGCCAATTCATGTTCTCTCCCTGCGCGGGAAGGCGGAACAGGTGATTCCAGCGAAATTCACTAATTCGGCGGGGGACTTTTTTTGGACAGCGGATGGCAAGGGGCTATATGTCGCTGATCAAACCAAGCGCGGAACGGAACTCTCTTATCTCGATCTCCAAGGCAACAAAAGCGTCTTATGGGTGAATCCCAGCGGCTGGAACACCTCGGCCAGGCCATCGCCGGACGGCCGTCATCTGGCCATTCAAAGCCCAAGCGCCGCCAGCAACATTTGGATGATGGAGAACTTCTGAGTCTTCTCGCGACGCGCCCAAAACATTTGTGCTGGCCTCCACTGGACGAATCAAAATCTGAGCTGCGCCTTGACCTGAATCATCCGGGCAGAGACATTCCCGCCGAGTCCCGATCCCAGAACGCTCGTGGGAGGCTGATCCTCATAGAAGATCTGCCCAAAGCCCGGATACGAAGTGATCGTGTCGGGAAGTCCAAAATTTGCATGATTGAAGAGATTGAAAAATTGAAAACCGATGGTGAATACGCCATTTTCCCAATGGGAGATTTTCGTGTTTTTCATCAGCGCCAGGTCCGTGGTGACATAGCCCGGCCCGCGAAAACGGTTGCGGCCTTGCACAAAGGTCACAAGCGGACCATCGCACACGCCGGATGCGCCCAAATGTCCGGTGTTGAAGCCTGTCTCGCAACCCGTCTGCACAAACAAGGCGGCGGGATTGGGCGAGTCGTTCGGGGGGAGCACTTCCGGCGGCAGACAAGGAACCGGGCCAGCGGGAAAGGCCGCACCTTTGCCGCATGGCCCCGTGTGGGGAAGCGGAGCAACCGGCACGGCATAAACAGACCCAAAAATGTTGTCGTTCACCAAGTTGCCGGTCTCGGCATAGTCAGTCGCGCTATACGGGAGACCGGTGCGGGCAAACACTGTCCCTGAAACTTGCCATCCCTTCACCAGCGATTCCGGGCCGTGACCGCGTAACGCTTCTTTGAACGGGACTTCCCAAATATAGTCAGCATTGATCGAATGCCGCACGTCGTAGTCCGCTGCCCCGTAGGTTCCGCGGAGATGCTCGGGATCCTGCGGGTAGAGGGTGCTGGCGAAATTGAATGCAGCAATACCTCCATTCGACACCTCGTCGAGCGCGTGCCCGTAGGTATAGTTGACATGCAGCAGGCCGCTGCCCCAACGAGTGAACCGCTGTTCGAATGACAGAACCATTCCGTTGTAGTTGGAAATGGCATCCGTCTCGTCCTGCGAGACCCCGGCAAACCGTGAATCAAAACAAGGTGCGACCGGAGGACTGCCGCACGGCTCAGCGGGATAGTACCCGACGCTGTGTGCGTTGGCATCCTGATTCAAGAAATACTCATGGATTCCGTGATTTCCGAAGTAGCCGATTGTCAAGGATGTCGAACTGCCGAAATTTTGCTGAGCCTGTAGGCTCCATTTTTGATATTGCGGCGAGTGCAACGTATTCGGCGGAGTCCCAGCGCTTGGGGGAGTGAAATTAGGATCGGCCGCCTGGATCTGCGCAAGAGTCTGTCCCGCGGCAAAGCCGTTTACAAATGCAGAATTCGAAGCCGCGGTATTCTGCCACAGACTATTTGTTTCTCCGGGCGCGAGGCTGTAGCCGGTCACCGCAAAAGGATTCCACAGCGGCGGGTTGTAACCTTGACCTTGCCCGATGGTACCGGGGACCGGGTCGTAAAAAATACCGATGCCGCCACGCAGAACCGTATTGTGAGATACGCCCCGAGGCTGCCAGGCAAAACTGAGCCGCGGCGACCAAACGATGTTGTCCGTATTCAGGAAAGCCTGTTTCTGATTCACCAGGATCGCTTGGTTGTATGGTTGATCCGGATCATGGTTGATGGAATCGAAGGGACCTGAGAACCGGGCGAAACAACGACTTTCACAGACAGGATTGGATTGGTGATCGGCACGCAACGCCAAAGTCAGCGTCAAATTGGACCGGGCATGCCACTCTTCCTGTCCATAAAATCCGAGACTATAGAAAGCAATGCGGTTCCAAGTTACCAGAGGAAAGATTTGGAGAAGGGTCGTGAAATCGCTCGGGTTCGAAGGGGCTACTCCACCGTAGAAAAATGCGTTGATGGATTGGGGAAGGAGTTGTCCCGTGCCGGTCACGTTGTAACCGTTCCCAGTGAAATAAGTCCGCAGGAAGCTGATTCCAAAGCCGAGCTTATGCTTGCTCCGGATCTTCACCAGGTCGTCAGAGATTTGATATGAAGTTGTTTTAGAGCCGGTGGGGAAGGCATACATGAAGTCCAGCCCACCCACTGGAGAAAAGGGGCCGTTGCTCCAACTCAATGTGGTTGGAAAAACGGCCTGTGTCTGCGCAGGGTTGGCCACGCTCGTGGTCTGGTTCATGTAGGTCCCGGCAAGCAGGAATTGGTTCGCCGCTGTGGCGCTGATCGTGTGCGTCTCGCTGAGTTGACCTTGCCACCAAGGCTGATTGGCATAGGCACTGAACACGGAACTGACCGGATCGAGGTAGGCCGCGCGCTGGCCGTGGTCGTACTGCATCAGCAAAAACACGCGGTCGTTCGGCCCCCTGTTCCAATCCACTCGGCCCGACAGCAGCGAGTCGCCGGCCGGATGGGACAGATTTTCCAAAAAATACACCGCGCAGGGTTGGCCAGTGCCTAATCCATTCGGGTCGTTTGGATCGTTTGGGTTCGTCCAGCCATTGCAGCCGAGTGGATCGCCAAGAGCGCCGGGGATCGCCTTGCTCGCCCCCGGCGTGTTGTTATAGAGGTTGAAAATCTGCTGGTAGAAATTGTGCGAAGCTGACATCGATCCAAAGATCCAATCAATATTCTTCATGGTTGCGATTTCGAATGCTGCGCTGGGCAGGACGACATAAGTAGTGGCGGGAAGGACGAGATGCATGCCCTCGGTATCAAAAAAGAAAAACAACTTATCTTTGACGATCGGGCCGCCCAGCGACCCTGCCCATTGATTCGCGATGTCGAACGGGCGCGGATTTCCCACCTCATTGTCGAGCCAGTCGTTGGCATTCAGCACGCTTCCATTCCAGTAATACGCCGCATTTCCGTGAAACTTATTTCCTCCAGATTTTGTCAGGAAGTTGATGTTCGAGCCGGCAGCCCCGCCGAATTGCGCGGAATATCCGTTGCTGACGATACTGGCTTCTTGCACCTCGTTCTGGCCCAGCATCATGCCCAGAACGCCGCTGTTGTTCGCGTTCACTTGAATGTTGTTGTTATTCATTCCGTTCAGAGTGAACAGATTGGAAGTGCCGGGCATCCCCAAGATAGAAACATTCCCCCCGCTGGTGCCGCTGGCCTGAGACTCCGTATTCATGATCGCGCCCGGGGCGGTCTGCGCAACGTAAGTCAGGTCGTTCCCTGGACTCGGCACCTCGCTGACCTGCGTCTCGTTCATCGTCGTCGAAACATCGCCATTTTCGGCCTGGAGAAGCGGCGCCTCTCCCGTCACCTTTATGGTTGTGCTTCCGGTTTCAATTTCCAGAGTCACGTTCACGGTCCCAGGAGGGCCGAGCAACACCCTTACGGTTCGGCTCAGTTTGCGGAACCCGGCATGGGTGACGGTCAAGGTGTATCGGCTTGGCGCCAGGAAGAAGAAGCGGTATACCCCGTCACTATCTGTCTTCGTACCTTGTACCGTCCCCTTGGCGGTGTCCTTCATTTCAACCACCGCACCGGGAACGACCGCATGGCTCGGATCGGTTACGACACCGGACAACCCGCCGGAGGTCGTTGTTTGAGCGTTCAGCTTATGTGGAGAGGAGGCCGCGACAAGAAGAACAGCGACAAGCAACACCGATATCGGCCGCAATCGCATCGAATCACCCCACGAGATTCGACCGGGCAAAGCCCGAGACTAGCAGGACGACATGATACCCTTATTTGCCGGGTCACGCACGGTCCAGTGACCGCTCCTCAAGACCGCATTCGCTACCTGCGACTATTGTTTTGCCGATCTTAGAGCCCCCTGTTTCGCTGGGGCAAAGCTCCCATCGATGAAGGCTTCTTTCAAGTCAAACAAGCCACGGATCTTGAGGTCCTTGGCAAGCGCCTCCAGAATTCCTTTCATCACTCCGGATGGGACCCACTGCTGGAAACCGGCGATGGCAGGTCTGGTATGACGGGTAACGATGCGGAACGTCCGCCCACGGAGCACACCTGTGCGCAGCACCCACAAGATGCCCGTTCAAGGCCGCGCGTCGATCCTTCCAAGGTCGTCCGCGTCCATCCTCGCGGCGAATCGGTTCAGGTATTAGTCCGTTCAAGACCTGCCAACGGTGGCTAGCGGCAACGATCCCGCTGGGGAGCTTCGGGGTCAATCTGGTGCGATCGGCTCGGAGACGGCTGGGAGCCTTTGTTCGATCTGGGGCAGAGCCCACGGAAGAATCTGTAGTTCATGGTACTCCTCTTTTCGCTGTTACTGGCAGACTGCGCCGCCGGTCGGGCCTGTAACCTCGCACTGGAGCCCGGGACAGCAACGAAACACGACGCTGCAGCCCATTCCCTTCGACTGGCACTTTCCAGCGACGCCGGAGCCTATCAGACCTACGGTCTGCGGACTACCTGCTCCGTTGTCGGTCACCGAAAGCGTGCCGTTCACGGTGCCTGTGGACGTTGGACTGAAAGTCACGTTGATCGAGCATCTCGTCAACGGAGCCACCGCAGTGCAGTTGTCCGTTTCGACAAAATCGGCGCTCGCCGTGATGCCCGATATATTCAGAGCCGCGCTTCCGTAATTGATGAGGGTGACCGACTGCGACTCGCTGGTGTCGCCCACCGCCACGCTGCCAAAAGAAATACTCGTGGCCGACAAGGTGGCATTGGCCCCGGAGACAGTCCCGGTGCCGTTCAGGGATAGAGAATGCGGGCTTCCCTGGGTGTCGTCTGTGATGGTAATCGTAGCGCTGCGCGGCCCTGCCTGTGCCGGGTTGAAGATTGCTGAAAGCGTGCAGCTGGCGCCTACCGCCAGAGTCGTATTGCTGCACGTCTGGTTTACTCCAAATTCGGAGCTGTCTCCGCCGATCGCCACGGTAGAGATGGCGATGGGTGAGAGAACCACATTCGTGACTGTTGTCGTCTGCGGCGCGCTCAACGTTGTGAGCAACTGCGGCCCGAAGTTCAAAGGCGAAGGCGAAATCGTCATGCTGTCGCCCCCAAGCAAAACCGATACCGTGTACGGCTGACTGCCTGACCCGCCCGATGAGTCATTGACGTGAATCGTGAAGTTCACACTTTCAGCCGCCGTGTCGGGCGTGCCGGTGATGACCGCCACAGCGGTGCTGGGCGATGGGAATGACAGCGACAGACCATGCGGAAGTGTTCCTGCGCTCACGCTCCAATTGTAGGGCGAAACCCCGCCAGTAACATCGAGCGGTAGCTGGACTGGATCCGACGTGCTCAAATTGGGCAACGAAGACGGACCGATTGCGAGCGGAGGTGGTGGCGGCTGCGATTTCCCGCAGTTCGACAGGGCCGCTACCAGGACAAGGATTGAACCGCCAACGGCTAGATGACTGACTCTGCCGAAGATGCTGGATGTGAATCTGCTTTTCATTGTGCACCTCCTTCGGTTCTTCTCATGCTCTTGGCGAAGCGGAACTGGTGATTCGTCCCGGGCAACGTAGTGCGTCGCCCCGGCATCAATGGCCCTGAAGCAGACGGCTGGGAGGGAGCTGCGCTCGCATCCACCATGTTGTAATCGCAGCCCTCGACGCCAGGATGATTCTCGTCGCAGGGGATAAGCAACACGGCATGATCGTCGCCACTGGAGAGGCTCCCGAAGGCGCCAATTTCACCGTCGTCCGTGATATAGCCTGCCCAATACAGGTAGAGCGGAGAATCCGGGGCGATGAGCGAATTCAAGTCAACCATCGAGCCTTGCTCCCACAAGAACGCAGTGAAAGTGGAGAAATCACACGAGAACGAAGCACCAACAACCTGTGACCTCGAATTGATAAAAAGGCCCCCCGAGTTGGGTGTATTGGGCAGCCCGCCGAGATCGGTGATCGCGCCATCCCTCCACAGGAATGCTTGCTGTACGTAACCGTTCCCGACGGAGCACGGAGTGGGCAAACTGGCATTGCCGACGACTTCCCCCGCTTCATTGATCCAATTAGCCTCTCCCGGGCCCGGCCCTCCAAACGGAGGCGCTACGGGGTCGATCAGCTTTGCTCCATCCCAGATAAATGGGAGGTTTTGGATGTCCCCCGGCAGGTACAATCCGCCAACCACTTCCCCTCGATTGTTGAGACCGTTGACAGATGCGGTTTGCGTACCGCCAAAGCTGCCAAGGTCCTTCATGCCTTTGCCCTTCTGCCAGAGGAACGGGTGAAAGGTTGGGAGACCAGTCGTCTCGTTGGGAATGGAATTGATGTAGGAAAACCCAGCGACTTGCCCGCGCTGGTTAATCAAGCTCGGAAACGCGTCTGGGCCGCCCAATGTGCCGATGTCCTGCATTCCATCCTTTTCATCCCAGACGAAGCCGCGTGTCTCGGTTGCATTCGGAGGGCAGATCTGGAACGGCAGACAATAAAGAAACTGATAGTAGTAGGAGAACGGATCGACTACGTCGCTTAGTGCGAGACCGGTAATCTGGCCGCGGTCGTTAATCGCCTGCGAAAAACTGGTGCTTCCACCAAGCGTCCCGAGGTCGCGAATCTGCCCGTCCTTCCACAGCACAGCCCGGACTTCAGGCAAACCGGAGATCAGAGGGTCGGTTTCTCCGTTTTCAGAGTTGCCGGCGATCCATCCAGCGGAATTGATAGAAAACGCCGCGCTGCTGCTGCCCCCTGGCAACGTTCCGAGATCGGTTTTTGTGCCGTCTCGCCACTGGAACGCGTGAGTCACGTAACAGTCGGGCACGTAGCAAAATGAGGGATAAGGATCGGGCGTGGGTGTGTCCGCAAACCCCACAAATATCCCCTTCGCGTTGCGAACCCGGGCAATGTTGTAAAAAACGGTCTGGAAGAGGAACGCATCGGTCAGATTGAGTGAGTCGAAATAACTCGATGGCCCGCCCAAGGTACCCATGTCGATGAGCTTGTAGTGATGGTGTCCTTGTTTGCCGACTCCAGTATCCTGCGCGGCGAGCTGAGCTGGCACCATCAAGCCAACCAGAATTGTGAGTACTCCAAAGCAGTTTGAGCATCTGGATCTCAAGGCACACCTCCTTATTTGTTGCGGCGGCTAGTTTCCACGGCCGATGGCGGATGCAGCGAAGCGAAACCGATGGCTCCGGCGCGATCGCAACCGAAGCGGCATATCCCCTGAGGCTGGAGGCGGCGTTGGCCGGGCGAATGTCGCTGCACTCGCGTCCACCGTGCCGTAGTCGCAGCCCTCGACGCCCGGGTGGTCGTCGTCGCACGGAATCAGAAGGAACGCGTGCGTGTCACCGTTCGGCAGCACTCCGTTGCCGCCGATCTCGCCGCGGTCATTGATGTACAGGGGGAATAGCAGTGCCATATCGGTGCTTACCAGCGTGTTCAAGTCGATTGCGGGACCGCCGTTCTCCCAGAGAAAGCCGTGCGTGGGGACCGCGCCGCACACGGCGGCGGTAAAGCCGACGATCTGCCCACCGGCATTGATCGATAGGGCGCGGCTGCACGGATCGGTACCGATGCTGCCCAGGTCCGTCGCTGCGCCGTTTCTCCACAGCACTGCATGGTGCACGCAGCCAGAACCGCTGCAGCTGGGAGGATTGGGAACGTCCGCGTAACCGACCACATCTCCGCTGTCATCGACCCACAGAGCCACGGAGTTGTCCCCTCCCAGCGTGCCCAGGTCCTTCAGCCGGGGATGTCCACGCTTGTCCCACTCAAAGGCGTGGACGACAGCGTTTCCAGCCAGGTAGGACCCTCCCACCACCTGACCGCGGTTGTTCATGGCTTGGGGTGCGCCGCAGGTGCCGCCGAACGACCCAATGTCGACCATACCGGTACTCTTCTCCCAAACGAATGGGTCCTGAGGCGGAACATTCGCCGCGCATGTGGCCCCGTTGTCCGAGTTCGGAGTGGCGCTGGTGTAGGAAATTCCGGCAACCTGGCCTCGCTCATTCACCAACGCGGCCCAGGCGTCGGGACCGCCCAAAGTACCGAGGTCTTGCATCCCTTTCTGGTCCTCCCAGAGGAATGCCCGCGACTGCGTTCCGCCGCTAAACCCAACGATTTGGAAATAGTAATAAGAGTAGGGATCCGGCGTCCCGTTCGTTGAAAACCCGACCACCTGTCCATGATTGTTGACGCCCCACCCGAAGCTCTCATAGCCCCCTTGCAAGGTTCCGACGTCAGTGATCGCTCCGTCCCGCCACAGCACCGCATGACCATTTGGCAGGCCAAGCAGAGGGTCGTTCTGCCCAGTCTCGGAGATTCCGGCAATCAGCCCGTTCCCGCTGATCCAGTTGGGAGAACTCCACTGGGCCCCGGGCAGCACTCCTAAGTTTGTGAGCGTGCCGTTGTGCCACCGGAAGGTATTGGGATAGAAGCAATCGTCAAAATAACAAAGGGGATCTGCAGTGGAAGTATCCGCTTGTCCGGCGACGATGCCCTGGTCGCTGATCACGCGAGCGCCGGCCGTACCATTGTCGATTTCGTAGAAGACCTCGTTCACGATGCTGGTAGGGCCGCCGAGCGTGCCGATGTCGATGACCTTGTAGTGGTGATGTTGTGTGCTTCCTGGTAGTTGCGCGACTTGCGCTGCAAGGACTTTCGGGATCGCCAGCGCGGCGGCCAGTACCACATAGCAACAAAATCGGGACAGCGTTTTCATTGTGTGTCTCCTTCGGTTTCTGTCATCCCTTTGACGAAATGGAGTTGGTAATTCTTCCGGGGCAGCGCAATGCGCGGCTCGGACACCAATGGCCCTGAAGCACAAGGCTGGGAGGGGACTGAATCTCCCCAATCCTTCCTACTTACACCTGCGTAAAACTGAACCAAAACCTTACATTGCTGATTAGCTTCCTAAAGTCGGAATATGGGGGTCCTGCCCTTCGACAGCGGTATATAATCTCGCCAATTGTGGAAGTCCTGTATTTTCAACGCGAGAGCTATGCCTGACACACACGCAGTGACGTTGTTGCTGGCCGAATGGGCAAAAGGCGATCAAAAAGCTCTCGACGAACTCATGCCGCTTGTCTATCGGGAACTTCGGCTATTGGCAGCTGCTTACTTAAGGAAAGAGCGGATGAGCCACACGCTGCAACCCACGGCCTTGGTTCACGAGGTGTACCTGCGGATGGTGGATCAACCCAGCCCCAACTGGGAGAACCGCTCGCATTTTTACGGCGTCGCCGCGCGGCTAATGCGCCAGATTCTTGTGGACCACGCTCGCCGGTGGCATGCTGGGAAGCGCGCGGGCGTCAAAATTCCACTGGAAGAGGCAGTGAGTTTTCAGCATGAACGTTGCGACGACCTGCTAGCTCTCGACGTCGGCCTGACCGCTCTTGAAAAATTCGACCCAAGAAAGTGCAAAGCCGTGGAGCTTCGCTATTTCGGGGGACTATCGCTAGACGAGATAGCGCAGGCGCTGGAAGTCTCCAGTGCCACCGTGCGCCGCGACCTGCGATTGGCCGAGGCTTGGCTTAACAGCCAGATGTAGTACGGGTAGGTGTAGTTTGACTCCTGAACGCTGGGCGGAGATCGAAGAGTTATTTCACCGCGTAGCTGACTGCGAAGCGGAGCAGCGTACCTCACTGCTGGACGAGGCCTGCGATGGCGATTCGGAGTTACGGCAGCAAGTAGAAGTGTTGCTCGCCAGTGAGGAAAGTGCCGGCAACCGAATGCAGGCGGCGGTCCACGGTGGCCTTGATGCCATGACCTTTCCGCTGGTGGGCAAGACCGTCTCGCATTACCACATCTTGGACGGTCTTGGTGGCGGAGGCATGGGCCTGGTCTATCGAGCGGAGGATATCAAGCTTGGCCGCCAGGTCGCGCTGAAATTCCTGCCGGAGGATTCCGCCAAAGACCCTGCGGCGCTCGGACGTTTCGAGCGCGAAGCGCGCTCAGCTTCCGCGCTAGAACATCCCAATATTTGCCCCATCTACGAATTCGGTGAACATGAAGGCCAGCCGTTCCTGGTGATGCAGCTCTTGCAGGGGCAAACGCTGCGCGACTGGCTTCCCACCAAGTCTCACGCGAAGCCGTCGATGGCAATTTCAAAAGTGCTGGATCTCGCTCTGCAAATCGCCGAGGGATTGCAGGCCGCACATCGACACGGCATCATTCATCGCGACATCAAGCCGGCGAATATCTTCATCACCGACAAAGGCCAGGCCAAGATTCTCGATTTCGGCCTGGCCAAGCTTGCAAGCGGTGGCCTGTCCGACGAAGAACTGGATCACGTTGCTAACGGCCTCGATAAGACCTGGCAGACCGCGCACGATTCGTCTGTGCAGGCGACGCCTGATCGGCTCCTCAGTCGCACGGGTGTGGCGATGGGAACGGCGGGTTACATGTCGCCGGAACAAGTGCGCGGCGAAAATCTCGATTCGCGTACGGACCTGTTTTCGTTTGGCCTCGTTCTCTACGAAATGGTGGCCGGACAACGGGCATTCCCGGGAGATACCATACCTGAGCTGCACGCAGCTATTCTGGACCAAGGCCCTACGCCTCTCCGTGAGCTGAATCTGGGGGTATCATCAAAGCTGGAAACGGTCATCAACCGCGCATTGGAGAAAGACCGTCAATTGCGCTACCAGACCGCTTCGGAGATGCGTGCTGCGCTGGAAAGTCTGAGCAGCGAAACCAAGCGGGAGCGATTCGGCAAGCGGTGGCGGCTCGTGGGCGTGGCTGCTGCGCTCCTCGCGGCGACGGGAGCGTTCTTGTGGTACCGGGCGCCGAAGCATTCTCCAAATCCGTTACCAGATCTCAAGCAGGTGCAGCTTACGGCCAACTCCAGTGAGAATCTCGTGGAAGATGGTGCGATCTCTCCCGATGGCGAATATCTGGCTTATGCGGACCGCAGAGCGATTCAAATCAAAGAAATCAAATCGGGAGCTGTGCGCTCCATCGCTCCACCCGACATTCCTGCTGGAACCGAATTGCCACCCGGAAGCGTAAGCCTTGCCTGGTTTCCCGACAGTGTACGGCTGGCAGTCACAGCGAATACCACGGTCCTGCCGGAACCCGATAGTTTCACTTCGCCGCAATGTACTGGCATCTGGGTCTTGTCTCGACTGGATGGGGAGCTGCCGCGCAAAATCCGTGACGACGGCTGCATTCAAGGTGTGTCTCCTGACGGCGCCTGGATTGCCTTCACAAGGAATGGGCAAAGATCAGATCAGTTCGGCAATCAAATCTGGCTGATGGGACCCAACGGCGAACAGCCGCATCCGCTCTTTGAGCGCGACGAGCATAGCCGGTATGAAGCTATTCGCTGGTCACCGAATGGCGACCGGCTGACTTATGCTCTCACCCGCGAAAAAGGCGACAACCTCTCCGCGTCGGTCCAAAGCCGCGATCTGCAGGGCGGTACGCCGGTGACCATATTTACCTCCGTGCAGGAGGGGGACGCTTGGTGGTTGCGCGGCGGACGCATGCTTCAGTCTTTGCGGGACCCTGGCACCCAGGATTTCAACTTCTGGCTGACACCAGTCGACCAGCAAACCGGCAAGATCTTGGGAGAGCCAACACGATTGACGAACTGGACCCGAACCGAATTGGACAACTTCAGCGCCAGCGCTGACGGCAAGCGTGTTGCCTTCTTCCGACATTCCGGTCAAGGGACCATTTACGTCGGCGATCTCGAAGGTGCGCACATGACAAACCCAAGGCACCTCACCTTGTCGGAAGACTGGAATATCGGAGTCGCATGGACGGCCGACAGCCAGGCAATTATTTTTGCCTCTGACCGGAACCACACGAGCGGCATTTACAGGCAGTCCCTGGACAGTGATAGGTCCGAACCGATCATTACGGGGCTCGAAAATTGGTCGTGGTCCCCCCGGGTTAGCCCAGACGGTGGCTGGCTCCTCTTCTTCTTGGAACGGCGCTCCAACGGCAGGCTCGTTTCTTCCGATCTCATGCGAATCCCCATCACGGGCGGGACACCGCAGGTTGTTCTCAGCGCGCAGCGGAGTGCGCGATTGAGTTGCCCGAATGCGCCCGCTACTCTCTGCCTGATCTCCGAGCGCTCTTCGGAAAACGAGCGGTTGGCCTTTACGGCGTTCGATCCTGCCCGGGGGCGCGGTGCGCAAATCATGACGCTGGATGGCCCGTTTAACGCCGATTACTCCTGGGATCTCTCCCCGGACGGTACGCGTGTGGCGCTCGCCAGGAGCGCGAACGGCCCGATCGAGATTCTCTCTTTGAAGGGAGCCGCTGCGCAAAAGCTGCCTCCGAGTGGATGGAGTACCGTCGCGGGGCTTTCTTGGACAGCTGACGGAAAGGGGCTGCTTATTTCGGGCCTTGCGCATAACACCCCAACCCTTATCCAAGTTGATCTAAGGGGCCGGAGCAAAGTGCTGTTGAGTGCTTCTTCTGGATTCCCTCAAGCAGCGGCTGCCTCGCCCGATGGCCACCATGTAGCCATTTCGCAACTCAACACAAGCGGCAACATTTGGATGATTGAGAACTTCTGAGTCTTCTCACGTCGAACCAAAGAAGTTTGGGGTTGCCCCTACTGTCATTGTCAGAATCTAAGCTGCGCTTTCACCTGAATCATCCGCGCGGAGACATTTGTGTTCGCCCCCGAGCCAAGCACACTCGTGGGCGGCCGTGTTTGATAGAAGATGCGGCCAAAGGTGGTATCGGAAATGGAGTTATCGGGAAACCCAAAGTTGGGATGGTTGAAGAGATTGAAAAACTGGAAACCCACCCCAAACACGCTATTTTCCCAATGGGGCAAAGGGGTGCTCTTCATGATCGCCAAGTCGGTTGTGACGTAGCCCGGCCCGCGAAACCGGTTGCGTCCCTGCGCGAAGGTAACCAGCGGACCGTTGCACACACCCGATGCACCTAGATTGCCGGTATTGAATCCGGTCTCGCAACCCGTCTGCACGAATAGAGCCCCGGGATTCAGTGAACCGTCCGGAAGCACCTGCGCGGGAAGGCATGGATGCGGAGCTGCCGGTATGACTGCGCCCTCGCCGCACGATGCTTGCGGTCCAATTGGTCCCACAGGCACGGCATAGACCGGGTTGAAAACATTGTCGACCACCAGGTTGCCGGTCTCCCCATAATCGATCACCGTGTACGGGAATCCGGTGCGGGCAATGACGGTCCCGGAAACTTGCCAGCCCTTCACTATCGCCTCCGAACCACGACCGAGCACTTGCTTGAACGGAACCTCCCAAACGTAACTCCCGTTCACGGAGTGGCGCGCGTCGTAATCTGACGCCCCGTAATTCCCTCGCAGATTCCGGCCATCCTGGGGGGACAGACTGCTCCCGAAATTAAATTGCGCGAGGCCGCCATTGGATACCTCGTCCAGCGCGTGTCCGTATGTGTAGTTGACCTGAAGCACTCCACTGCCCCAGTGGGTCACTTGTTTTTCAAACGACACCACCATTCCGTTGTAATTGGAAATCGCGTTACTCGCGAATTGTTGTACCTGGCCGAAGCGCGTGTCGTAGCAGGGAGCCACGGGCGGACTGCCGCACGGTGCGGATGGATAGGAACCGAAATTATGCGCATTTGCACTGCTATCCTGGATGAATTCGTGGCTGCCATGGTTCCCGAAGTATCCGATCGTCAACGACACTGAACTTCTAAAATTTTGCTGTGCTTGCAGACTCCATTTTTGAAATTGTGGAGTGTGCAGGGTGTGCGGCGCGTTGTAAAACGCCGGCGGGCTGAAGGTTGGATCGATTTTCTGAAGCTCCCCAAGAGTGTCCCCCGCTGCAAATCCGCTGATCAGCGCGGCATTGGAAGCACTCGCGACGTTGGTAAGACTATTCGGGTCGGCCGGCGCAAGGTTGTATCCGGTGATCGTGTACGTATTCACGACCGGGAAATTTGTGCTTTGTGCCGCCGAAACGAGCCCAGGCACTGGATCGTAGAAAATGCCAATTCCGCCTCGCAACACCAGGTTCTGCGAAACGCCCAACGGTTGCCACGCAAAACTCAGGCGCGGTGACCACGCGATGCGATCCGTATGCGCGAATGCTTGCTTCTCATGCGCCTGGATCACCTGGTTGTAGGGCACGTTTACATCGTGATCGATTTTGTAAAAATCATCCACCATCCGCGGAAAACAATCCGCTGTGCATACCGGATTCGATTGATGGTCTCCCCGCAACGCGATGGTCAGGGAAAAATTGGAGCGCAGATGCCATTCATCTTGGACGTACAGGCCCAGGCTGTAGTAGTTGAGCCGGTTCCAAGTGACGATGGGAAAGGTTTGAATCAGCGTCGTAAAATCCTGTTCGGGATTTGAGGGTGCCGTGCCTCCGTAGAAGAATGCGTTGAGAGTCTGCGGCAACAATTGGCCGGTTCCGCTGAAATTGTAGCCACCTCCCGACAACGATCTCCTCAGGAAACCAATTCCCGTCCCAAATTTGTGCCTGCCCTCCGTCTTCATAAGGTCATCGGAAATCTGGTAGGTGTTGCCCTTTATTGCGTCGAGCTGTGCGTTCGCCCAGTCAAGCCCTCCCAAATTCGTGAACGGGCATCCGGCATTACACCAACTCAACACCGTTGGGAAAGTGGCTTCCGTCTTCGCGGGGTCTTCAACATTCTGACGCATGTCAATTGATGTTCCGGCAAGTAGGAGTTGGTTTGCGGCGGTGCTATTTATCGTATGCGTTTCTTCAACTTGTCCCTGCCACCAGGGAACTTGAATGAATGCGTCAAAAGCGGAACTAATCGGATCGATCCAGGTGGCGACTCGCCCGTGATCGTACTGTGCGAGCACGAATAGTCGGTCTTGCGCCCCAATGTTCCAATCCACCCGGCCCGACACGATCGATTCGCCAGCAGAATGGTACAGATTCTCGAAAAAGTGGACGGCGCAGGGCGTGCCGACGCCAAGCCCATTCGGATCATTTGGATCGTTCGGATTCGTCCAACCGCTGCAGCCCAGGGGATCGACAAAGTTACCCGGCAGCGCCTTGCCCGCGCCCGGTGTTTGGTCGTACAGGTCGAAGACTTGCCTGTAGAAATTGTGGGAAGCAGACGTTTGCCCAAAGACGGAATCGATGTTCGCCATGGTCGCCGATTCAAACGCTGCGCTGGGCAACGTCACATAGGTTGGTTGCGGCAGCACCAAGTGCATCCCTTCCGTATCGAAAAAGAAGAACAATTTGTCCTTCAAAATGGGGCCGCCAATCGATCCGGCCCACTGATTCGCAATATCGAAGGGACGCGGATTTCCCTCCGCATTGTCGATCCAGTCATTTGCGTTCAGCGCCCGCCCGTTCCAGTACCATGCTGCATTCCCGTGAAACGCGTTGCCCCCAGATTTCGTTATGTAGTTGATATTCGACCCGGCCGCTCCGCCAAACTGGGCGGAGTATCCGTTGTTGACGACGCTCGCTTCTTGCACTTCATTCTGGCCCAGCATCATTCCGAGCGCGCCTGAATTGTTTGCATTGAGAAAATTGAAGTTGTTATTCATCCCATTGAGAGTGAACTGATTGGAGGGTCCAGGCATCCCCAGTATCGAAACATTTCCGACGCCGCCCGGCTCGGTATTCATGATCGCGCCGGGCGCGGTTTGGGCGATGTAGGTGAGATCGTTACCCGGGTTTGGCACTTCGGAAATCTGTTGCTGGTTCATGGTCGTGGAAGCGTCGCCATTTTCTGCTTGAATGAGCGGCGCTTCGTCAGTCACCGTGACTTCACTGCTCGTTTTTGCAATTTCGAGCATGACGTTGACAGTGCCGGGTGGTCCGAGCAATATATTCACCGTCCGGCGCTCTTCTTGAAAGCCCTCATGCGCAACTGTCAGCGTGTAGGGAGAGGGAGCGAGAAAGAAGAACCGGTATACACCTTCTCGATCCGTTCTCGTGGATTGGACGTTACCCTTGCGGGTGTCCTTGATCTCGACATCTGCACTCGGCAGAACCGCCCCACTCTTATCGGTTACGACACCGGTCAACCCACCGGAGGTTGTTGTTTGAGCATTCAGCTCATTTGTGGGGAGGACGATGGCCAGAAGAAAAGCGAGTAATACGGAAATCGGCCGCATTCGCATCGAACCACTCCACGAGATTCGATCAGGCAAAGCCCCAGATAATGCAGGATGGCATGATACCCCTATTCGCAAGGTGGCGCACGGTCGAAAGAGTCGTTAGGTGGTTGGCAAGTTCGTTGCGTCGGAAAGACGTCGGGGTGAGGAGGCTTGAAAAAAACGTTCGGACCTTTTTTGTCCGTTTCTGACTCAAGGCCTTCGGGCAACGATATCAGCTCGGATCACATTCAAGTAGTCGCCGGCGGATTCGAGCGCCTGTTCTGCGTCATGATGAGAAACAAATCCGGTGTCATCATAAAGGGCCATATTGCGTTTCCGGCGCAGGCGGTCAAAGACGATCAGCAGACCGGCATGTTTCTTGTCGATGCGCGAACGCACGAAATCGATGATGGCGATGTGGTGGCCAGGCTGACTTCTCGCACGGAATCCATGGCTGAACATGAACCCCAGGGAAGCCTTGAGCATCGCTTCGTAGGCTTGCTGAAGGCAAGCCTCCTCGTCGAAAGCTAGAATCTTGCGAGCCGAGGCCAGCTTCTTATCCGCGCTCGCGAGGAAACGGTCAATTTGTGCCCAGTCAACCGCGTGCGACTTTACTTTCTTCATTAGAACCTACCAGCCGGATACGCTTATTGTGCCAGACGTTTTCCAGAAACGCATCCTTCCGTGCGCGGCGCGACCCGAATTCCTTCGGTGTTAGAACCGTGTAGTCGATTTCGCGCCCTAGTTGCCGCTCAAGCCTTCCCACGGCCTGTACTAAATCTTCCTCGCGCGGCGAGCCAATCACGAGCACGTCTATATCGCTGGCAGCGTCCTGCTGGTTGCTTGCAAATGAACCAAACAAGTATGCCTCGTCTATTCCCTCAATTCTCTTGAGGGATTGCGCGATCAAGTGCGCCGCACCGATAGTCTTTGCAACGATCTTGCGCACTTCATCGAAAAGCGGATACTCCCGGTTCAGTTGAAAATACTTTTGGCGGCCAATCACCTCCGACCGAAATAGACCATCGCGCTCCAGGCGTCCCAGCTCTTTCGACAGGTTCGACGGATCGATGCTCAGCCGCTCCGCCAAGGCCCGCAAGTGGTGACGGGCCGTCGGGTTTGTGAAGTAATAAGCCAGCAGCTGCTGGCGCGCCTTGGAGCGAAGGTCAAGCATGTGGTATAAACATACCACAAATGTGGTAATATATGACAACGATAATGAGGAACCCGTTCGCCAATGTTGAGGTAAAACCGCTTGGTTGCGGGGTTTTCTGCGCCGGTTCTTGAACCCACGAACTCAACCCACGATTCCCATGTCTCTCACGTCTTCTCAAGGACTTCGGCGGCCACCTGGAGTCACTTAAGTTGTTGAAACTACAGCATAAAGTAGCACTGAAAAGGCTGGCGTCGGCGGTTCAACTCCGTCCCTGGCCACCATCATTCTAAAGAACTTAGCCGAATCGCGTCTTGCCCTCCCAGTCCGCTTTCAGTCCGCTATTTTTCGGCGAGATCCGCTTCGGTTCCTGGCTACGATGACGGTGAAGGACTTAAACTCGAAGTGCCTCTCGTTCAGTCCGCTTTCAGTCCGCTTCTTTAGGCGGCGTGGCTGAAAATCGCAGTCAGCATTGCCCCTGCCGCAGCCATGCGATCCTCGCTGACACTGTGGGTATAACACTGCAGGACTGCAGGGTCAACTTAACATCACTGTGGCGAAGCAAAGTCTGTACGGTTTTCGGGTCAGTTCTGATGCGGACCAGAAAGGACGCCAGGCCGTGACGCAGATAATGGAAGCCAAATCGCCGTGGGTCATCATCTACCAGTCTGCCTTCGTCGTCTCGGTGCGATAAAAGAACGCCCACCTTCACTCACTGCCGCTGGCCGCAGATAATCTTCCACCAGCATGTTAGCCACACGCGGTTGCCGGCCCTTGAGCTTGAGCGAGGGAAACACCCAATCCCCCGGCTGAGAATATGGCGTCTTACATTTCCAGCGAAACATGAATTCGGCTAGCAACGGATGCAGCGGCACCGGGCCTTTCGAGGCTTTGCTTTTCGGCCAGCCCACTTTGCCGCATGTCCATGTGCGGCGCACCTGGATGACGGCTCCAGCAAAACTCACGTCTTGCCATTGCAGCCCGAGGCACTCTGAGATACGCAGACCCGTACCAGTGGCCAAGAGCGTTAGAGTACGTTCCGGCTCGCGTAGGTTGAGTAATACTGCGTATGCTTGTTCCGGGGTCAGAATCATCGCTTCGTACCCGCTGGTGGTATTGCAACGGACGAAGCGCATCGGATTCGATTCCTGATTTCGAGGAATCAGCCCGTAACGTTGGCTGTGCCTGTAGACCAGCGACATAACACGGCGCATTTTGTCGAGGGTTGGATTTGCAAGGCCTTCTTGCCGCCAGGTTTCGATCTTGCACCGTGCGTCGCTCAGACTGGTGAACCAGTTGGCATTCAAGCATTCATCCCGCAACCGGCCGTTGAAGCTTTCTACGTAGGCGTTCTGCACCGGCTGCCGGGCTGGATGAACTCTAACCGCACCCCGCGTTCTGCGCTCCACGCCGCCAGCGCCCGTCCGCGAAACTCCGGCCCGTTATCGAGAACGGCAGTCCTCGCTCACTCGCCATCCGATCCAGCACTCGGCGCACCCGTAATCCACCCAGCGAGGTATCGACCTCGATGGCCGGACATTCTCGTGTGCAATCATCCACGATGGTCAACATCCGAATCACTCTCCCGGTGCTCACGCAATCAGTCACAAAATCCATCGACCAGCGTTCATTCGGCCTCGTCGCCGCTGGGCTAGTTACTACGTCATTCCAGCGGATCCTCCGTCGCTGTCGAATCCGCATCGCCAAGCCCTCCTCGCGGTACAGACGATACACGCGCTTGTGATTGGCCGCCATTCCTTCCCGCAGCAGCATCGCCGTCAGTCGCCGATAGTCAAACCGCATGCGCTTGGCCGCCAGCTCTTTCAAGCGGGTTCGCAGTTCGCTGTCTCGCTCGGTTTTCTGCGCTCGATAGCGATGCGTCGATCGTCCTAATCCCATCAGCCTGCAGGCGTGCCGCTCACTCATCTGGTACTGCGCCTCGACGTAGCTCACGACTGCCCGAAGTCCCGCAGGCGCTACCAGTTTTTGGAGAACACGTCCTTCAGCGCCCGGTTATCCAGCGTCAACTCGGCCACCACATGCTTCAGCTTTCGATTCTCGTCTTCCAGTTGCTTCAGCCGTTTCGCCTCGCCGCTGTCCATCCCTCCGTACTTCGCCTTCCAGCGGTAGTAAGTCTGCTCGCTGATCCCATGCTGTCGGCATAACTCCGCCGTCGTCAATCCTGCCTCACCTTGCTTCAGGATTGCGATGATCTGCTCTTCGCTGTGTCGCGTGCCCTTCATGGCGGTTTCCTCTCCTGGGTTTGGGAGAACTCACATTCTAGGCGGTCCAGTTTTCGGGGGCTACGTCACTGCCTGTCGTAGCTCACTCCGGTTTCCATCAGCAAGCTCGCCAGGCGCGTGTTCAATTGCACCACCTGTCGTACCAGCAAACTTCGATAGCGCAGCGTTCGGCGCCTCTCTCGAATCTCGAGTGGGTCCATGTAGCACTCGGGCAGGAAGTCGCAGCGCAGGCAATCGGCGATCTTGCTCGCGTCGATCCGATCATTTTTCTTTTTTGACGAGGCAATTGCTCGCAGCATGAGGGGATGCGCTACTTTCACTGCTGCAGCATGCGGCTTCAGATGAGCGTAGATCCAGCCGGTAAAGATCGTCGCTTCCATGGCCGCCGTCCAAGGTTAGGGAAGCGCTTTCATCCAGGCGTCGAGGTTTCGGCGCGTTGCCACTTTGCCTTGCTGGTAAATCTGTCCGCTCGCATCTTTAACGCAGAAACTGATGCTCTTCTTGTGTATATCCAGTCCGATGTAATACATATGTCCTTTGAGGAGCCTCCGTGGTTGTGATCTGAATCAACGTGGTCGTTGAGTTCAGCTTTTTTCTACACCACGTGCTCCTCCTGGACTTAGCATTCAAACAGCCGATTCCCTCCGACAGAGAATTTCGCCGATTACGTCCCAATGGTCCGTCGCTCGTCCAGAATGTGGGATTGCCACTGCAAATTCGTTGAGAAACACTAGGCGACTACTCGTTACTTATCTGGCCCGCGCACGCTGCGAATATTAGCGAAGTAGTTGTCGAGCGCGGCTCTTGGTCGATCTGCGTCCGCAGGCCCGCTCCCGGCAAACTTTAGCTCCGTTTTCTGAATCATCTGCGGCCACAAGGAATCCGGATCGGAATTGAAAACCGTTCCTGCATCCGCGGGAAAAATGAACCACGCGCCCAGTTCCACCTCCTTCCGCAGTTGATCGTTAGTCCATCCGGCGTAGCCCAGGTAAACATGAAAACCGCTAGGGTCAGGTCGAGCCGAGATGGTCTGTTCGAAGAGGGCCTTGGTGGAAATCAGGTAAACCGCACCGAAAATGTGCTGAGCTCCTTCGACCTTCGCCGGCGACTGGAGCAACGCAAATATCTCTGGAGTTCCTACCGGACCTCCGATATAGACCGGGTCTGAACGGTGTTCCGCCGCCTTGAGCTCCTCAAGCACTCGTGAAAGCGGGACATCGGTGCGCCGGTTGAGAATCAGTCCGACCACACCTTCGGCATCGCAGTGAACCAGCAGGACCACGGTCTTAGCGAAATGCGGATCGGCGAGCCCCCGGCTCGCCACCAGCAACTTTCCGGCACCCAGATCCTTGGCGTTTTTGGATTGGACCGGAAGAAAAACGGCCGGCCGGATTTTGCTTTTCGCGCGGAATGCCTTGTCCCAGTCCGATCGGCCTAGCCTATTCGCCGGCGGGACCATGCGCCAGAGCGACCCATCGGGGGCAAGCGCCGAATCGTGCGGCCGCGAATTCGGCGTCGATACATCAAATCCCTTGATCTGAACGTTTAACCTTCCGACCGCAACGAAAGCAATAATCGTGGCCAGCATTGTGAAAAAGCACGGTTTGTGTACAGACATGGCTGGTCTCCTCACTGGGAATCATGTTCTTTGTCCCGAATGCCCTCGCACGCCCAGTGAAATTATAGTCAGTAGCCTGCGGGGAGGTGTACGAATAGTGTGTCAGATCGTTGAAAATGTTCTGGCCAGTAAGGTGTCTATCTGAGTTTCGGCCGATCAGCTGCTTTCTGTCCAGTTGCCTAATGAATCCAGCATCGACGCCGAGGTAGTGTGCGGGATGTGTGCCTTTTTCGGGGACCAAGCTGAGCTCGTCCGAGATCACTCACTACAAGGGTGTTTCTCGTTACGGATCCATACTCCAAGTAGTGCTCATTACTGTCGCCGAGGCGACCCGGCTTCATTCAGAAAGTCTTACTTCCTCAAAACTGAACTGCTTGTCGAATTTTTCGTACGGCTTACCGTCAACCTCGACATACGGATAGACGAAGTAATTCAGCGCTGGGCCATCCTGCTTAGGAGACAGTGTGACATCGCGGCCAGTGGAGAACTGCACGCGATTGGCGTCAACGCTGCCGAAGAAATAATCTTGCTTCTCCTTCGCCTGCCATGCCTCCGAGATGTCAACGGGAATCCAGCCGGTTTTGCGCGCATAGAACTCAGCCCAACAGTGATAACCAGGGATATCTCCTTTGTCCTTGTTCTCGGGCAGAGGGAAGCCGATGTCGAAGCGGGCGGGAATGCCGTCAGCACGCAGCATACCGATGAACGGAGAATGGAAGTCTGTACAATTGCCGCGCTTGCGGTCACAGGCCCACACTGCGTCCCCGCGTCCCCAGCCTGAACCCGTCTTGTCGTAGCGCATATTGGTGAAGAGGTAGTCGTAGGCGGCCTTGGCCTTTGCGACCGTGCCACTCTTGGATCCGGTCACCTCGACCGCGAGATCCTTGATCCTTCCGTTCGTAGGGATCAAATTGTCAGGCGCAATCATCCGGTTCATCGACGCGGACACAATGCCAGGTTTCTGATCTGTTCGCCTGAGTTGCGCGTAATCCCCCCGCGAGTATTCGCGGCGCGTGATCTTGTACTCGAGAGTGAACTCTGCTTTGCCCCCAGCAGAATTCTGGATCTCGGCATACATCATCCGATTGCCATACTCGGGCTCTTGCGTCATCCGCGTTTTCACTGGAGCCTTGACGGCAAGAATGCGCGCGGTCTGATGCCGGTCAGTCTGCGGCACCGGAATCCAGACGCGCACTCGCTTCGCTCCGGGGGGAATGTCCTTCACGGTGACGTGGTAGCTGAAGCGAAAGGTGCGGCTTGGCGGGCTGAATTTCTGTGGATTCGAGGTGGTTTGGGCGGCCAACTGACATGCCGGAAAGAACAGCAGCAACGATGAGAGGAGTCGCAGCTTCACGGAGATACTCCTTAATCGGAGGACATGGATCCCGATTTTACCATCAGCCAACCGAACCTGTCAGGACCGCGAAGGATGGCGCTTTAGCGATAATTCGTACTCACACAGCGCTGACACAAAAGCTGAGCCTGCCGAATCTTTTCGGTCTGGTATAGCATCCACTGGACGAGGTTCACCATGACAACCATCGCAATCTCACCGCGAAAAGACGTAACCACCATGGGCCAACCGCAAGCCGCAAACGGCCTGGCAATCGTGCGACTGACGATCGGCGCGCTGTTCGTGTCGGTCTTTTTCGAGAATCTCGGAAAAGGCCTCTACACTCCGGCGGGTTACGCGGGCCTGATCAATTACTACATCAAGAACAGTCATTCGCCTGCTATATGGAAGTCTGTCATGGCGCTGGCAGCAAACCACGCCGTGATGGTGGCTCCTATGCAGGCCCTGACCGAGATCTCTCTTGGCATCATGCTAATCATCGGTCTGCTTACACGACCAGTCGCATTTGTGGCTTTTCTATATCTCGGCAGCCTTTGGATCTCGGAGTGGGGCACGGCGTGGATCTGGGAACTGCTGGTTCCGGTGATGGCATCGCTTGGGCTCGCTATCGGACGCGCCGGCCGGAGATGGGGCGTTGACGCGTGGCTGTCGCAACGGTGGCCATCTTCCCTGTGGTGGTGATTGGGCCAGTTCACGTGCGAGTGTCCGTCATCATCCCTACCCATAATGAAGCGCAGGCGATTGAGCGCGTTTTAGCGGACCTCCCGTCCGATCTCACGACGGAGGTCATCGTGGTCGACAGCAACTCGAATGACGGGACGCCCGAGATCGCAGCAAGAATGGGAGCCCACGTCATCCAGGAACCGCGCCGCGGCTATGGGCAAGCGTGCCTCACGGGTATGGCCTCGGCAAATTCCCCTGACGTGGTTGTATTCCTTGATGGCGACTACAGCGATCGGCCGTCTGAACTGCCGATTCTCTTGGCGCCAATCACTGAGGGGCGTGCGGATATCACGCTAGGTTCCCGCCTGCAGGGGAGGCGTTCTGCCGCGGCGTTGCCTTGGCATCAGGTGTTTGGGAATCGTCTCGCCGCCAGCCTGATCAGGCTTTTGTATAGAGTAGAAATCAGCGATCTCGGCCCGTTTCGCGCTGGTCGCGCAGATGTGTTACGCGCGCTCGCGCTGGAACAGACCACCTATGGGTGGGCGGTTGAGATGATCCTAAAAGCCGCTTTGGCTGGATTCCGCGTGGTTGAAGTCCCGGTGAGCTACTACCCGCGTATCGGAAAATCGAAGATCAGCGGTACGCTGAAGGGCACAGTCGGCGCCGCTTGGTTCATTCTCAGCTTGATCGTGCGCTATTATTTCCGGCGTCGACGAACTGGGACACCACGGCCGGTCTAGATCCGCGTCGAAATTATTTTATGAAATCCGCAAATGAGACGGTGATGCGTTCGTCAGGTAGTGACCGTGTACTGGTAATAATGGCGAAAGCACCAAGGCCAGGCGCGGTCAAGACCCGCCTGGCGCCCAATCTTTCTCCCGCAGCCGTCACTGATCTGTATTGCTGTCTGCTGCACGACACGCTGGCGCTGGCGCGGTCATTGATCGATGTGGAAGTTGCCATCATGTGCCCGGACACGGATGTAAACGAGCTGGCGCAATTGGCAGGCAGTGAAGCGAGCGTAGTTGCCCAGAGAGGTGAAGGTCTGGCCGCAGGCCTCACTTCGGTGTTTGAGCATTTCGCGGAAGACCATCGACGACGCACCATTGCCTTCAACAGCGACAGCCCACACCTGCCGCGTTCTGTTCTGGAGGACGCGTTCGAAACGCTGGCCGCAAATGACGTCGTCGTGGGCCCAACGCACGACGGAGGCTACTATCTCGTGGGGGCAAAAGCTTCTCATCCTACGCTTCTCGCAGGTGACGGAATGGGCACGAGTAGCGCGCTGGAGAGACTCCTATCGCGCGCACGAGCTTTTGAGCTATCCGTAGGTTTCGTGGCTCCTTTTTACGATATCGATGTGGTTGACGACCTGACTCGGTTGGCAGAGGAGTTGCGTGTGGCTCCGGCAAGGGCGCCGCGCACGGCGGTGTGGCTCAAAGAGTGGGAGCTTGTGGCCTCACAATCACGCACGGGCTCTGGAGAACTGTGAAGATCACCCCAGCGTGGAGAGTGTACGTATTCGGCGCAACATTGTGCGTGGCGCTAACCATCTGCTCACGCAACTTCGGCGATAGGGGTGGACCGTACTTCATGGCCTCTTTGGCGCTTGCGGGGATCGTGTACCTCTTGGCGATCCGTGAGTTTTTCGCTACGCCAAGATTTCCCCAGCGCGTCGTCATCCTCGGGCTCGTCTTGGCTGCTGTGTGGCACGCTGAATTTCTTCGGCTGCCCGCGGGTGTCGATGATGATATTCATCGATATGTTTGGGACGGCCGCCTGCAGAGGCTCGGCTACAACCCTTATATTGTCGTTCCCAGTGATCTTGCCGCAAAGCGGCTGCATACCCCGGAAACCCGGAACTTGAATAACCCGGATCTACCGAGCCCATATCCACCAGGAGCGCAGCTTTTTTTCCGCGCAGTAACCGCGATTCAGGAGTCCACTTTTGCACTGAAAGTAACATTTGTGGTTTGCGAGTTCGCGATTGTTTTCGTGTTGCTCGATGTCTTGCGTTGTACCCGGCAGGAAGCGCACATAGTTCTAGCGTACGCCTGGAACCCATTGTTGGCCATTGAGGTGGCAGGAAGCGGTCACATCGACATTGTTGGCACGCTGTTGTTGTTGGTGTCCGCCGCTGCGCTAGTGCGCCGATGGCGGGCGACTGCAGCCGTCGCACTTGGGCTGGCGATAGCAGTGAAATTTCTGCCGGTCGTACTCTTGCCTCTCTACTGGAAGCGGGTTCGCATTCGCGACGCCGTGCTGGCGGCAGCCGTCGTTGGACTCCTCTACGTGCCATTTCTTAATCACGACCGCATTCCGATCGGCTCGCTTGGTACTTATGTGCAGAGTTTTCGCTTTAATGGTCCCGTGTTTGCCGCACTCGAGCAAGTGGCGCCTCCGCAGTTGCTGGCGGGGCTGGCGGTGGTCGTCGGCTTTCTTACAGCAATCTGGCTGAGGCGCAAGGCGCCAGAGCTTTCTCTGAACGCATTCGCCTGGCCCATGGCAGCGTCGCTTCTGTGTGCACCGGTCGTATATCCGTGGTATCTTCTCTGGCTGCTGCCGTTCGTGCAGTCGGCTTCGACCGTGCCGATCATCATCTGGACGGTCAGCATTATTCCTACTTACTACGCTTGGCATTTGCGCACGCTTGGCCGTCCGTGGTTGCTTCCTGACTGGATTATGCTGCTGGAATACGGATGTGTGGTGATCGCCGCTACGATTATCGCGTATCGCCAGTTCAAGCGGTCGGCGGCAACCCCATGCTCAACGGACTAGATGCATTCTTCTGTATCCGAAATCTTGTGCTCGACATCCAAAAGAAGTCGGTTCAATTCACTGAGGAGCGACTCCATGACAAATCCGAGCCGTGCAACGATGATGCGTCTTCTGGCTTTCGGCTTGCTGGTCCTTGCTTCAACCTGCTGGGCGCAGACGCGCCCGCCAATTCTCGAGAAGGTGGCCAAAACCTATGGCCTCGATTCGTGGAATCAAATCGAGGCGATCCGCTACACCTGGAACGGGGAAATCACCGGACTCTTCAAAGCTGCTCGCAAGTGGGAGTGGGAGCCCAAGACCGGCAAGGTTACCTTTGAAGGAGTGGATAAAGACGGTAAGCCGGTCAAGGTTACCTACATGCGCTCCGAGATCAACGACGACACGAAGAAGCAAACTGATGCCGGTTTCACCAACGATAATTATTGGCTCCTGTTCCCGTTACATGCTTACTGGGACACGAGCGCCACTGTGACCGATGAAGGCATGAAGAAACTGCCGGCGGGAACCGGATCAGTCACGCTGGTCTCGGTGAAATATGGATCAGAACTCGGCGGCTACACCCCCGGCGACACCTGGGACCTTTATGTTGGCAAAGACAACCGCGTTGAGTACCTCGTGTTCCATCACGGCGGGGACAAAAAGCCGAGCCTGGTCAAGGCAACCTGGACGGGATACAAAAAGGCAGGTCCTCTGCTGATCTCAACCGAGCATCGCGGCACCGCCGACGGCAAGACTCTTCACATCTTTATTTCGGATGTCGCGGTTAAGCTAACCGGCTCAGACACTTGGATTGCCGCGAAATAAGAAGCGAAATAAGAAGCGAAATAAGACGAACGCGCAAATAGACTGTGGGCTTGCACGTTTCTGGAATCGATGTTGTTCCAAACGGGTGACTGTGGAGGGGCGAAGGGACGCTCAGGAATCTGGAGGGAGGAACGCTATGAAACGGATCGCTTTTTTGCTGGTTGCAGTTGCGGCGGTGGCCGGCGTTGTCGCCTCTTCGGCCTCCGCATCTGGAAATGCCGATGAAGAGGCCGCCCCGATTTTCGGAATCAAGATTCCCCCCGGATACCGCGACTGGAGGCTGATCTCCGTGGCCCACGAAGAGGGCAACCTGAACGATTTGCGCGCCATTCTGGGCAACGACACAGCGATCAAGACCTACCGGGAAGGCAAACTTCCGTTCCCGGACGGCACGATCATTGCCCGAATAGCGTGGAGTTACGTTCCGTCAGAGGAAAACGACAAAGTTTTTGGCCGTCACCAATCTTTCGTTCCCGGGCCCGCCCCGGAATGGTACCTTCAGTTTATCGTCAAGGACTCAAAGAAGTACGCCGCGACGGGCGGGTGGGGATTCGCTCAATTCAACAAGGACGGCAAATCTGCCGACGAGGCGATGCTCAAAACCTGCTTCCCCTGCCACGAGCCTGTCAAAGCTCGCGACTTTGTCTTTGCTCGTTACGCACCTTGATAGCCTCCCTGGCGATCACTACGGTAGTACAGGAGCTGCTCAGCTTCGGCAGATCGCGGGTGGCGGCCATGCGAACCGGCAGGCTGCGGCGTTCCCCGCGAACAATAGGACAGTAACAATCAGGCTTCAGCAACGCGCCTTGCAGACGTCGTCGTCCCGCACAGCCACCGTGGCAGGAGTCCCGGAACTCGCAGGGCAGGCACGCGTCGGGAAGCGTGCGGGCTTGGTCGAAGGGGGCGGAGTCTAGAATGTCGAGCCCCATCGAGATCAAATCCGACAGCGGCTCCCCCGATCCTGGCCAATAAACGCAGGGTTGTGTCGTGCCTCTTGGTGTCACCCGTACGGTGCTCACGCCACAACCACCGGGGAGCGGTGGGAGCCCCACCATTGCGCGAACCAGCGGCTCGCCAATAGCGATTACATCGGTCTCCGCAAAAAGGCGCTGGAACCCTTCCCAATACTCTTCGTAGCTGAGGGCATAAAAGTCCGATCGCACGGCTTGGTAGACATTCACTCGTAAAGGAGCGTCAAACTGTTTAGCTACCCGCGCCACATCCGCTAAGCGCAAGTAGTTCGACCTCATCATGACGGCGATGACGGTTACAGGAATACCCAGCCTGAGGCACCGTTCTGCTTGCTTGTGAATGAGTGCCCAATTGCCATGCCCGCGCTGTGCATCCTGTTCGGCCTGCGTGGCGTAATCGAGGGAGAACTCGATGTCATGGAAGGCACAGAGCTCATTGTCTTCCAGAACAGCGACACTATGACCGTTGGAAGTGATGGTGAGCTTGACCGGTTTCGTTCGCAGGTAGGCCAGTATCGCCTTGAAGTCGGGATGCATGCCATTCTCACCAGTGCCAAGATTCACCGAGCGGAAGGGCAGCCGTTCCATGACTGCTTTCACTTGATCAAGCGAAAGACGATCTGCCCGAGTCGGATCGCGGTAGCAGAAAGCGCAGGCGAGATTGCACTCGTTGGTAAGTCCGAGCCCGAGCGCAATGCCGGCATCAGGCTCTATCACGCGAGATGTGGGCGACGAAGACTGGGCTGTGACGCTGTTCATACGCCGTCCTTCATCATTGGACCTGCGTTATGTGCCAGGCAATGTGTGTAGCGGGCGATTGCGGCAAACTCGGGTCGACTGCCCAACTTGCGCTCCAGTTCGAAAATCGGTTCGTACTCATCATTTCGCGAGACCTTTGGCGGTAAATAATCTGAGATCACTCGTATACCACGCTTGGCGGTAACCCCGAATGATACTGCTGCTAGCATGGCTTGCAGACTCTCTGCCCCAAATAGCCGCACCCTGCCTCCGTACAGTGGCTCGTGTCCCCACTTAGCGGTGAGGTTATCTTCGGTCGCAGCCAGATTGCCGTCATGTATCGCGGCTTTCAACACCTCACCTGCCTGGTTACGCACCAGAACTGAGAGTATGCCAGCCGGATCTCGCAACGTGCGAGCTGCTCCGCGCAACAGAGCACCCGGGTCGTCGACATATTCCAGGATATTGTGGCAAAGAATTAAATCAAACGATCCGGCAGCGAACAAGTTTGCCAGTTGGGCAGCGTCGCCCTGCTGCAGCGCAATCCTCTCCGTGACTCCTGCTTCCTGTGCGGCACGCCTGGAGAAATCCAGCATCGGCAGAGACGAATCCAGCAAAATGACGTGAATGCCAAGTCGTGCCAAGCGCACCGCAAGGGCGCCGGTGCCACATCCGAGATCCAGAGCGTGCAACGACCACCTGTCCTGCGGTAGAAACTCCTGCAAATTGGCAAAGGCGAGATCGAGTCGCAGCCGGCCCTCGGGCGTCTCGAGATAGGCGGCGTACTTCTCCGCCCCGCTCTGGAAGCGTTGAGCGTCGGGATTGGTGGTCATCTTCTTCATACGCCACTCACACGAGTGGTTCACCGATCCAGTCGCTGGTGAGTACCTGAGCGTATACCGAGGGGATACGTAACGACAAGTCGGCTTGTAAGAGTGGTTTTCGACTTTTCGACTGACATTCCAACTGTCCACAAGTCTATGAATCCCCAACAAGGAGAGTAGTAAATGCGCGAGCAGCGTGCCGCTAGCTCGCATCGGAGTCTGCCGTGAGTGTGACGCTCACCCTCTTACTGGATCGGAACCGGTTGGTCTGTTGGTGCAGACGATTACGGAAATAGCGATCTACGCCACGTCTGCGATTGTGTTTTCGTACATTAATGTCCCGAGGCGATCGCGCCAGCTAGCTTCATCCCCTTCTAGCATTTGCCGTACGGCGTTGAACGGTAGCGCTCGCGGGGACGCAACCGCAAGGCTACGAGCACACGTTTGTGGCGGCGATGAAATTGGATATGCGGACTTGTGTTGCTGGCATTGGTGGCAATGAGCAAGGGCTCATGAGCATGCCAGCGTATGCGATTCAAGCATTCGAGCCCTGAGCCCCTAGGTCCCTATATTGTTTGTCATTTTTGCGAAGCCGGTTATGAGCCTTGTAGAAAGATCGACCGTGTCCATGCGTGACATCTACTTCGCCGCGAGAGCGGTTGACGCGAGTTTATAGGGATAGACATTTCCTTCACGCCCACGCCGCTAACGTGCGTGTCACGAATCCGTGAAAAAAGTCTCGATATGTTTTTCATCCCGCAAACATTAATTATCCCCCCTCACGCAACCGCGAGAATTGCATATTGCTGCGCTGGGGTGGGATTCACAGCGGACTTCAGCCCAAAGTTCAGCCCAAGATACGTCTTCCCGAGCTTCCGGCTTATTTCGTGCAGGAACGTGGCGCTGACCCAAGTTGCGGAAGCAGCGCGTTAAAGTCGGGGCGGCCTCTTCTCCGCGTGCTCACCCGCAGGCTTCGATTCGGGTGCTTTGGCTGGTTTTTCGGAGTGCTCCGCTGCCGGTTTCGACTCATGCGCCTTTTCCGGTTTCGGCGCTTTCTCGGCCACAGGTTTTGGCTCGTGCGTCTTTTCCGGTTTCGGCGCTTTCTCGGCCACAGGTTTTGACTCGTGCGTCTTATCCGGCTTCGGAGCTTTCTCAGCTACGGGTCTTGGCTCGTGCGTCTTTTCCGGCTTCGGCGCTTTCTCAGCTACCGGCTTCGCCTCGTGCGTCTTGGCTGGTTTCTCTGCCCGCTCGGGGGCAGGTTTTGATTCTTTAGCGGACTTCTCCGCGCGTTCAGTCGCAGGCTTTGACTCATGAGTTCTTGCTGGCTTCTCCGCGCGCTCCTCCGCAGGTTTCGACTCCCGCGTTGTCGCTGGCTTGGCCGCGCGTTCAGTCGCAGGCTTTGACTCATGAGTTTTTGCTGGCTTCTCCGCGCGCTCCTCCGCCGGTTTCGATTCCCGCGTCGCTGCCCGTTTTGTTGTTCGTTCTGAAGCCCGTTCAGACGTTCGTTCGTTGCGTGCCGCCACCACGCCAGCGCCCTTGAACTCACCTGGCTTCGCGGTTGCCGCGATCGCCGGACGGCCGTGATTCACGGATGCGTATTGACTGCGATCGGCGCGAGCTACCCGCTCGTGCTCTACTTGAACCGACGTAGCGGCGACGTGGTGCTCATGGGCGTACGATTCCTGTTCGGCCGTTGGCCGAGCGCTGATGCCACCCCTGCCGCCATTGAAGGCAACGCGATTGTGCGGGTCCACAACGGTTCTGTTGTACACGTTGTGAATCACGCTGACGTTAACGTTGCTCACCGTAGTGTTATAGAAGAAATTGCCGCCCTGCCAGTAGCCGCCCTCGTAGCCGACCCCAATGTAGCCGAACCCGTAGTCCACGCCGCCATAGAAACCAACTTGGGGTCCCCAGTAGCCGGCGTACCAGACATAGGCGTTGTCGCTCCAACCCCAGTATCCTGGCGTCCACAGGAAGCCAACCTCAGGAGCCAACACCCAAGTCCCCGGCACCCAGAAATAACCGTCATCACCCCAAGCCCAGTAACCCGGCGTCCAGATGTACCCCTCGCCGGGACAAACGGGCTGCATATAGACCGGCAGCGCAGGCGGTGCAATCGTAATTGCTACGCCGATCTCTCCAAACGACTCCGATGGCGCCGCCAACATGAGCAGCGTGGGTATAATCGCGAGTAAAATTGGGCGGAAAATAAAACGCAAAGCGACAGTGCGCATAATGGTTCCTTTCGCAAGACGATTTTTCAGACACCGTATTAGATTCTGAATGTCCGACCCGTCCGATACCTTACTCACTGTAGTTTCCGGACAAAGACACTTGAGTCCGCCCAGCCTTGTCATTCCGACCGAAGGGAGGAATCTGCTGTGCGGCGCGGGGGCGCGCGGTCCCGTTTTCATTTCTCGGTAAAGCTAAGGACGGCTGCTTTCGACAGTCATCCTCCCGTGCCGAAACTATTCCCTTTCGACTTAGGCTACGGCTATCAGTTCTCGTTCCAAGGTCGCGGCTTCTCTCGCTCCAGTTCGTTGCAACAATTCGATGGCCCAATTCGCCTTGGCGCTTTCCGGACAAGACACATAGATCAACGCTCCGCAGTGGTGAAGCTGGTCCTCGAATCGCTCTGCTTCAAACTCAGGGAAGCCAAGGGCCACAAGAGTTCTTGAGTTAGCGCACAAAGCGGGCGAATCCATGCCAGCCATCAGCGCGTGGAAGAATGCCTGGGAATGGGCGAAGAAACCAATGGTGGGTATCAAAACAGCGCCGAGCTTCGAGAGCCAACCTATCAGACCCGCGGTTACCGCAGTCGAATCGCGCTCCGCGTTGAGGATACCGGCATCGCGCACGATCGCGGCGATGGGATGTGTGGGCGACAGCATCACGCACATGTCTTCTTTTCCGAACCCTGCCTGACTCAAAATACCTATGACTTCGCGCAAGGCAACATCTTGGGGATACAAACCGTAGGCAGCCGGCTTATTCAAGGCCATGATCAAGTCTCCAGGGTTCCGAGTTGCGAGAAACACTTCGATTGCGGAAACACGAAGAAAACCCTGTGACGCCCGCGCGCGTGAAACGCTGCGCTCAAATCCATCGCCTCACAATCGATGATCAATCTCTGGGTTCGAACGCTACCAAATTGCTGGGGCTCTGCAACTAGGGTAGATCCTGTACGAGCGGTCAAGCTTTGCACTAGAGTCGGTGCTTCGTTTTCGGTCGCTTGCTGCTGGCGTGAGTGACATCCACCAAACCGAGAACTGCATCTGATCGACGCCAGTCGTTTCGGCTTTGCAGATAGTTATTGGATTTCCGCAAGGCCAGAATCGGTCGGAAGGAGACAGCACCATGAACCAGATCCGAAATGCCACTGCCGTTCTCTTCTTGCTCTTTGCAACTTTCGCTTGCGCGCAGGAACCGCGGGAAGACCCACAACCACAACAACAAGAAGAACCCAAAGCAAAACCGGACCAGGAGGTTCCACACGACAAGGAGGCCAAGCCTCCCAAGCAGGACGAGTCGAAGCCATCGAAGCAAGAAAAACAGGAAAAAGCCGATGCCAAGAAGGAGGACCAAGCTCAGCAGGGCCACAGTCGCCCGGCGGGGAAAAGCGCTCATATCCCGGACGACAAATTCCACGCCAGCTTCGGTCGCCAGCACACCTTTGTCATCGGGCATCCGGAAATCGTCGAAGGCCAACCTCGCTTTCAGTATGGCGGATACTGGTTCAAAATCGTCGACCCTTGGCCTGTCGGATGGGCTTACACCGATGACTGTTACATCGATTTCATCGATGGAGAATACTTCATCTTCGATGTGCTCCATCCCGGAGTACGCATCGCAGTCTTCGTGATCTTGTAATTTGGGATCGCCTAAGAACGCCGCGCGTGCAGAGGGCCGGGAACATTTCCTGGCCACCACCTCGGACCTCAGGAGGCTTCCGCTGAGATGGCTTGCAGACTGCTGTTAGTGTTCGGCAGCGGTCTTACATCTGCGCCCGGTAGGTAGAACGTCCGAGTCGCCAAACCTGCACGAATCGGCCATACAGTAAACACCCTAGGGTCAAAATGCGAACTTTCGTGGTACGAATTCCCTTAGTCGGTAGATTTCCGTAAGTTCATCTACCAGTCTTGCCTGAGTTGACGGAAATTTATGTGGATGTCGCTGTCTAGGAAAGCCTCCAGGGTGCCTCGGCATCCCCAAGACGTTCAAGTCAGGCTGCGAGTACTTTGGTTGGGAGTGTCTTGGAGATAGAGAGCCGAAACTCAGGTAGCAGGTAAGTTCTCTCCTTCATCTCAACAGGGAAACGTGCAAGGCAACGGGGGATCCATGAAAAGAGGCAGTCAGAATAATGCAAGTGCAGTTGCCGATGGCGAATTGGGCGCAAACCAAAAAAACGGTGACCGCTCCATTCATGTTGCGGGTGGGGTTTCCTCCGAGCTAACGGCGATCCTTGCAAGCCTCCAGACCATGCGCGACGGAGAGTTTTCGGTGCGGCTGCCCGGCTCCTGGACCGGACTCCCGGGAAAAATCGCTGATACGTTCAATGAGATTGTCGCGGCCAACCAGCAGATTGCTCGGGAGTTGAAGCGGGTTGGGCAAGTTGTCGGTAAAGAAGGCAGGACACGTGAGCGCACGCGCTTTCATCAGTCGAAAGGAGCGTGGGGTGAGATGGAGGTCTCGGTTAACACCCTGGTGGAAGACTTGCTTCGGCCAACTGCCGAGGTTACTCGGGCTATCGCCGCCGTAGCTCAGGGGAATCTGACACAGACGGTGCGATTGGACGTCGACGGACGCCCGCTGGAAGGCGAGTTCCTGCGCTCGGCCAATATTGTCAACACGATGATTCAGCAGCTCGGTGTGTTTACTGCCGAGGTGACGCGCGTGGCGCGCGAGGTCGGCACGGATGGCAAACTTGGCGGCCAGGCGCTCGTGCCCGGCGTGGCCGGCACGTGGAAGGACCTTACGGACTCGGTCAATTCTATGGCTAGCAACCTGACCGGGCAGGTGCGCAACATCGCCGAAGTTGCAACGGCAGTGGCTAGTGGCGATCTCTCACGCAAGATCACAGTCGATGTGCGCGGCGAGATTCTCCAGCTCAAAGAAGCCATCAATACGATGGTGGACCAGTTGCGATCCTTTGCTTCGGAAGTGACGCGTGTCGCTCGTGAAGTGGGTACGGACGGCAAACTCGGCGGCCAGGCTGTGGTGGTTGGTGTTGCCGGTACGTGGAAGGATCTCACGGACTCGGTCAATGCCATGGCCGGTAACCTGACGGCGCAGGTGCGCAACATCGCTGAGGTGACGACGGCTGTCGCACGTGGCGATTTATCACGCAAGATCACAGTGGATGTGAAAGGCGAAATTCTTGAACTCAAAGACACGATCAACACGATGGTCGACCAGCTCAATGCGTTCGCTGGCGAGGTAACTCGTGTCGCTCGCGAAGTTGGAACCGAAGGCAAGCTCGGCGGACAAGCGCAGGTGCCCGGTGTCGGCGGGACGTGGAAGGATCTTACCGACAACGTCAACTTCATGGCCAGCAACCTCACGGGCCAGGTGCGAAATATTGCCGAGGTGGCTACGGCCATTGCCAACGGCGACCTTTCTCGCAAGATCACAGTCGACGTGCGCGGAGAAATTTTGCAGTTGAAAGAAACGCTCAACACGATGGTGGATCAGCTCAACCGTTTCGCCGGCGAAGTTACGCGGGTCGCGCGCGAGGTGGGCAGCGAAGGCAGGCTGGGCGGGCAGGCCAACGTGCCTGGAGTGGCCGGCACCTGGAAGGATCTCACCGACTCGGTTAACTCGATGGCCGGAAACCTCACCGGTCAGGTGCGCAACATCGCCGAGGTAACGACGGCCGTAGCTCGTGGTGATCTATCGCGCAAGATCACGGTGGACGTGAAAGGCGAAATTCTCGAACTGAAAAACACCATTAATACGATGGTGGACCAACTGAACGCGTTCGCGGGCGAAGTGACGCGCGTGGCGCGCGAAGTGGGCACGGAAGGCAAGCTGGGCGGGCAGGCGCAGGTTCCGGGCGTCGCCGGCACGTGGAAAGATCTTACGGACAACGTCAACTTCATGGCCAGCAACCTTACCGGCCAGGTACGGAACATCGCCGAGGTCGCCACGGCTGTCGCTCGCGGCGATTTGTCGCGCAAAATCACGGTGGACGTGAAGGGCGAGATTCTCGAGCTCAAGGACACCATCAATACCATGGTGGACCAATTGCGTTCGTTCGCGTCGGAAGTGACGCGTGTAGCTCGCGAAGTCGGTACCGATGGCAAGCTGGGTGGGCAGGCGCAGGTGCCGGGCGTCGGCGGTACGTGGAAGGATCTCACGGATTCCGTCAACTCGATGGCCAGCAACCTCACCGGGCAGGTACGCAATATCGCCGAAGTTTCGACGGCCATCGCGAGCGGCGATCTCTCGAAGAAAATCACGGTGAACGTCAGCGGCGAAATCCTGTTGCTCAAAGAAACTATCAACACGATGGTCGATCAGCTCAACGCGTTCGCCGGCGAAGTTACCCGCGTGGCGCGCGAGGTGGGCAGCGAAGGAAGGCTGGGCGGACAAGCCAACGTGCCCGGAGTAGCCGGGACGTGGAAAGACTTGACCGACTCCGTGAACTCGATGGCCGGGAACCTTACGGCCCAGGTGCGCAACATTGCCGAGGTGACCACAGCGGTCGCCCGCGGCGATTTGTCGCGCAAGATCACCGTCGACGTGAAGGGAGAAATTCTCGAGCTTAAAAACACCATCAACACGATGGTGGACCAGCTCAATGCCTTCGCCGCGGAAGTAACCCGCGTGGCGCGCGAGGTCGGGACGGAGGGCAAACTGGGCGGACAGGCGCAGGTGCCGGGCGTGGCCGGCACATGGAAGGATCTGACGGACAATGTGAACGTGATGGCGGCGAACCTGACCGAGCAGGTGCGCGGCATTGTCAAAGTCGTAACTGCGGTGGCCAACGGCGAGCTTACACAAAAGCTGACCGTGAACGCCAAAGGTGAAGTTGCGGCCTTGGCGGAAACCATCAACAACATGACGGGGACGCTGGCGACGTTTGCCGACCAGGTAACGACCGTCGCCCGCGAGGTTGGAGTCGAAGGCCGTCTCGGCGGACAAGCCAATGTGCCTGGAGCCGCAGGCACGTGGAAGGACCTCACGGGAAACGTGAACCTGCTCGCCGACAACTTGACGAACCAGGTACGCGCAATCGCCGAGGTCGCCACTGCCGTGACCAAGGGCGACCTCACTCGATCGATTCAGGTCGAGGCCAGCGGTGAGGTTGCCGAGCTGAAGGACAACATCAACACCATGATCGACAACCTGCGGCTGACCACCGATCGAAACACGGAGCAAGACTGGCTGAAGACGAATCTCGCGCGCTTTACGGGTATGTTGCAGGGCCAGCGCGATCTCGCGACGGTCGGGCGGCTGCTGTTGTCGGAATTGGCCCCGTTGGTGAACGCGCAGCAAGGCGTGATCTATCAGATGGAAACTGAAGAATCGGCGGAGATGGTGCTGCTCGCTGCTTTTGCCGGCGACGGGGAAGACGGGCACCTGCGGCGATTGAAGATTGGCGAGGGCCTGACCGGGCAATGTGCAGCTGAGAAGCGGCGGATGCTGATCACGGATCTTCCCTCCAACACCGTGTCGATTCGCTCGGGCTTGTTCCATGCCATTCCGCGAAACGTGATCGTTCTGCCGGTGCTGTTCGAAGATCGGGTCAAGGCGGTGATCGAACTGGCTTCGTTGGGCAACTTCACGCCTTCGCATTTAGCGTTTCTGGAACAGCTGACGGCCAGCATCGGAATTGTGCTCAACAGCATTGAAGCCACGATGCAGACCGAAGGTCTCTTGAAGCAGTCCCAACAGCTGGCGACCGAACTCCAGATGCAGCAAAAGGAACTGCAGCAAACCAACGAACAACTGGCGCAAAAAGCTCAGCAGCTTGCCGAACAGAACGTTGAGGTCGAACGTAAGAACCAGGAAATTGAACAGGCACGCCGTGCGTTGGAGGAAAAAGCCAAGGAACTGGCCCTGACTTCGAAGTACAAGTCCGAATTTCTGGCTAACATGTCCCATGAGTTGCGCACACCGCTCAACAGCATCCTGGTCCTGGGCCAGCAACTCAGTGACAATCCCGACGGCAACCTGACGCCGAAGCAAGAGGAATTCGCCCGCACCATTCACGGCGCAGGTACGGACCTGCTGAATCTGATTACCGACATTCTCGATTTGTCGAAGATCGAGTCGGGCACGGTTTCGGTGGAAGCGGAAGAAGTCTTCTTTGCCAGCCTGCTGGACACGGTCGAGCGTCCCTTCCGGCATGAAGCGGAGAACCGGCATTTGAACTTTGAGGTGATCACGGGTCCGAACTTGCATAGGAGCTTGGTCACGGATTCGAAGCGTTTGCAACAAGTGCTCAAGAATCTGCTGTCCAACGCCTTCAAGTTCACGGACCAGGGAGGCGTCGTTCTCTCGGTTTCGGCGGCCACGGGTGGGTGGAGCGAAGATCATCCCATTCTGGGCAAGGCGGCATCGGTGGTGGCATTCGAGGTTTCCGATACCGGAATTGGCATTCCTCTCGAAAAGCAGAGGATCATCTTCGAAGCGTTCCAGCAGGCGGATGCCGGCACCAGCCGCAAGTTCGGCGGTACCGGCCTCGGATTAGCGATCAGCCGCGAACTGGCCAGCCTGCTGGGGGGCGAAATCCAGTTACGCAGTGCTCCTGGGAAAGGGAGCACATTCACTCTGTATCTGCCGCAGACTTATGTAGGTGCCTCCACCGGCGGCGCTACCGGGATAGAAAGGAAATCGTTATCGTCCGCTCCCCCTATTACACTGTCCGCTGTAGGCGTGCCGGAACTCCCAGTCGAACAGATCGCCGATGACCGGAGAAATCTCGAGCCCGGAGATGCCATCTTACTCATCGTCGAAGATGATTTGCATTATGCTCGCGTACTGTGCGATCTTTCTCGCGATAGAGGGTTTAAGGTCCTTTTGGCCACGCGGGGTGCAGAGGCGCTGGAACTGGCCCGCGAGTATCATCCGACCGCTGTGTCCCTGGACGTCTTCCTGCCCGACATGCTGGGGTGGACCGTGCTCAACCACTTAAAGCAGGATCCGGCGACCCGCCACATCCCGGTGCAAATGTTGACCCTGGATGAAGACCGGCACCACGGGTTGGCTCGCGGAGCCTTCGCATTTGTGACCAAACCCGCCACGCCGGAGGGAATTGAAGCGGCGTTGACGCGGATCAAGCAGTATGCCGCTCCGCGGCGTAAGCGATTGCTGGTGGTGGAGGACAATCAAGCTGAGCAGTTCACTATCAGAGAGCTGCTCGGATATGAAGACATTGACATTACGGCGGTTGCCACTGGGGCGGAGGCACTCGCTGCCGTCAAGGAGCAGACCTTCGACTGCGTCGTGCTCGATCTGCGGTTGCCCGATATGTCCGGTTTCGACGTGTTGGAGCGCTTCCGTGACACTCCGTCGCTCAGCGATTTGCCGGTCGTGGTCTTTACCGGGAAGGTGCTCTCACCGGAAGAAGACTCCCGCCTGCACAGCTTGGCGCGCAGCGTGGTGGTCAAGGGAGTGGAGTCGCCGGAACGGTTGTTGGATGAGACGGCGCTGTTCCTGCATCGCGTGGTGGCGGACCTTCCGCCAGAGAAGCAGAGGATGCTCGATCAACTGCATCGCTCGGATGAAGCTCTGCTGGGCAAGAAGGTATTGGTGGTGGACGATGACGTGCGGAACATCTTTGCGCTCAGCAGTGTGCTGGAACGGCGGGGCATGATGGTTCTTACCGCGGGCACTGGACGCGAAGCGATCGCGATGCTGGAATCGACCGCGGATGTGGCAATTGTGCTGATGGATATCATGATGCCGGAGATGGATGGGTACGAGACGATGCTGGCAATCCGCCAGAAGTCTACACTTCAACGCCTGCCAATCATTGCGCTCACGGCAAAGGCAATGAAGGGCGATCGCGAGAAGTGTCTCGAAGCAGGCGCATCTGAGTACTTGGCTAAACCGGTCAATACGGAGCAGCTACTTTCGGCACTTCGCATGTGGCTTCACCGGTAGCTCCGCGCACTTGCGAGGAGTTGTGGTAAGCTGCCGCCGGCCGGTCCCTAAGAGACGGAGAAAAACCGATGACCACGAAGGAAAAAGTCAATATCCTCATGGTGGATGACCAACTTGCCAAGTTATTGAGCTATGAGGTCATGCTTGGTGAACTGGACGAGAATCTAATCAAAGCCACCTCCGGTAAGGAAGCCCTCGAACATCTGCTAAAAACCGACGTTGCCGTGGTGCTGATGGATGTGAGCATGCCGGAGCTCGATGGCTTCGAATTGGCGAGGATGATTGGCCAGCACCCGCGCTTTCAGAGAACCGCGATCATCTTTATCTCAGCCGTGCGCCTGACGGACTTGGACCGGCTCAAAGGGTATGAGCATGGAGCCGTGGACTATATTTCCGTTCCGGTCGTGCCGGAACTTCTGCGGGCGAAGGTTAGCATATTCGCCGAACTACACCGCAAAACTCGCCAACTGGAAACGTTGAATCAGGAACTGGAACGACGCGTCGCGGAGCGGACCGAGGAATTGGAGACAAAAGCGCAGGCCCTGCTGGGGCTCAACCGCGAACTGGCCCAGAAGAACCTGGAACTCGACGCGATTGTGCACACCGCTCCCGATATTATTTTCAGTCGACAGCCGGACGGCGCCCGGGATTACATCAGCGATCGATTTTATGAATATACCGGCGCTGCGGCGGGCTCGGCGGTTGGGATGGGCTGGTGGGATTACCTGCATCCCGACGACCGGGAGCGAAGCCGGGAGCGTTGGCTGCACTGTGTGCAATCGGGAGAGAATTACGAAGCGGAATATCGCTTACGGGGCAAAGACGGAGACTATCGCTGGTTCCGCGCCCGCTCCGTGCCTATCCGAGATCATATTGGAGAGGTCATCCGATGGTACGGTACTTGTTCCGATATCCATGACAGCAAACTGGTCGAGCAGTCGATTCGCGACAGTGCCTCTGAATTGGAAAGGATGGTTGATGAGCGAACGGTGGCATTGCGGCGCCTTTCCGTTCGGTTGATGACCATGCAGGATGAGGAACGCCGGCGCATTGCGCGCGACCTGCATGATGGTCTGGGACAGGACCTTGCCGTGGCCAAAATTGTGTTGGACAGGGTCTTTAAACAGAGTTCAGCCGAATCGGACAAGCAAGCATGCATTGAGGCAAGCGACATTATCGATCGTGCGATTCAGCAGGTGCGCAGCCTATCGCATCTCCTGCATCCCCCTTTGTTGGACGAAGTCGGTCTGCTCTCAGCGCTGCGCTGGTACCTGGAGGGATTGTCGGAGCGCAGCGGTATCGAAACGTTTCTCGATGTCCAGCCCAGCGATTTTCCCCGGCTCACACTCGAGTTAGAGACTGCGGTCTTCCGAATAATTCAGGAGGCACTCACCAATGTTTTCAGGCATTCGGAGGCACGCAAGGTTTGGATTGGGTTGACTCAAAGAGAGGGTGCAACCGTCATTACCGTGCGGGATGATGGCAAGGGAATCGGAAAGAAGATTGCCGAGCTACAACCGGATAGTGTTGGGATTGGCATCTCTGGGATGAAACAGCGAGCCAAGGAATTTGGTGGAGAACTACGGCTGACCAATACTCAGCCCGGCACGCTGGTTGAACTCGTGATTCCTTCCGTGATTCCTGGTCCGGCGGTGGCGTCCCGAGAGGTATGCAGTGCTTAATGCACAAGGCTGATCGCGCTTCAGGTTGATCCCACTTCTCTTACCGAGCCGAAAGACTTCTCGGAGGGGCAGGCGCCGGATCTACCCGCGGACCGGCGTCTGCTGAGGGGGGGCACCGTTCCGAGGACTCCAACATAATTGGCGTGCGCCGAAGTCACAATACCGTCGAAACTGTATTTACAGAGGCGCAACCCATCGGATTGCAAGAAACCTCTCGCGCGACGTGCTAGATCTCCGTCACGCGGTGCGCCACCCCACTGACTCTCAGGCATTTCCCAGCTCCGTCTTACAGGCAAAACCGGATGGCACAAACAAAAACCCGCAGGCTAGCGTTTAAGTTGCAGGAAAAATCAAGAGTTGCTCACTTTGAGCACGGAAGAGGTATGACTATGGCACGAACTAGTACATTCGCTCGATGTCTCCTGGTTTTCAGCGTTACGCTTCTGCTCTTCGCTGGCATGGCTTGGGCTGCCGACGACAAGGATCAATCCGATATCGAAAAGCGTATCGTTGCATCTGCTAACGTTTTGAACGAGATTATGGCGACCCCGGACAAAGCGATCCCCGACGGAATAATGCACGACGCGAAGTGTGTAGCCGTGATTCCCTCCATGGTGAAAGTTGCATTTATTTTCGGAGGCAACCACGGTAAGGGCGTCGCGACTTGCCGAACCGAGAGCGGCATGTGGAGCGCCCCGGCGCCAATCACTGTCACCGGCGGCAGTTGGGGCTTACAAATCGGCGGCCAAGCTACCGACCTGGTGTTGATAGTAACCAACGACAATGGGATGCAGCACCTGCTGTCAAGCAAGTTCAAACTCGGTGCCGACGCTTCCGCAGCCGCAGGTCCTGTGGGACGTGAAACCGCCGCCGATACCGATTGGAAGATGAGGGCAGAGGTCCTAACCTACTCCCGAGCACGGGGCATTTTTGCCGGAATTGACCTGAACGGGGCCGCCATCACACAGGACAAAGATGAAACCCGGATCCTCTATGGGAGTTTTGTGCCGTTTCGCGATATCCTGAGCGGGAAGGTTCCGCCTCCCATTACAAGTGAGCCCTTCTTAATCGCGGTGAAAAAATATGCGGACCAAGCCAAAGATCAGCATGGGCAGTTGCGGACGATACCGAGCAGTGTAGAGACCGCCAGCCGTTGATACGAGGCCTCTCAATCCACGAAACCCGCAAGCACCAGAGCAACAAAGGGAAACCGAGGGATGATGGGGCAAAGGAAATCAGCGACTTCGATGACTATTACTGGGTGCCAGGCACGTGGGTGCTGGCTCCGGAAAAAAGGAGTTAGCCATGCTTTGGACCATTGCCGTAATCCTCGTGATCCTGTGGCTGCTGGGGATGGTTTCTTTTCACGCGCTGGGCGCCTATGTCCATCTCCTGCTTATACTCGCGATTATCGTAGTGCTCATCCGGATCATTCAAGGCCGCAATCCAATCTAGGACTCACGCGGAGAGCGGTCTGCACTGTTTGGCCATTCGCCGGAGTTGGGCGACCAAGGCAGTCTGAAGCTGCTTGCAGTCCTGGGCGAGTGAGTTGGTCGCCTGAATATCCCGATCGAGATCCTGAATTTTCCGCGAGGCTGCGACTGCTGGATTCGTGCGTCCAGCTTGCGAGACATTTCGGTGAGAGACTGATAGCGCGACGGTGTGGCTGATTGCTCCGGGCCACTGCTCGCTTGCTTTTCCGCCAGCCTGGACTTCGCTGCGCGCAAAATCGGAAGCCAGGCGCACGATCTGGTCGCCAACCCGCGCATTGTCGTTTACGAATACCGCGTCGCGTGGAGTGGACGCGATTTCGCGCTCCGCTGCGACACGGCGATACCACATAACAGTCTGGTTCAAGAACTGGGCTGCGCTTTCTGTGGAAGCGTCAGCCACGGAGCGCTGCGCAGGGCACAGCGAGAGCGCGACTAACAAGGATAGAAGAATCTTTCGCGTCATGAATCCACGTGGTTCTTGGCTCGTCCAAGCCGTGAGCGTGCGATCGATTGAACCCTGTACTTCTGGCTCTTTCTTCTCCTTTTCTGCTCCGAGTGCTTCGGCTTCCGCAAAGTGAATATACCCCACAGTACAGCGAGGCTCGTAGTCAATTACAGCACGTACCCGATAGGCCGCGCGCCCCAATTTCTCTAGTCTTTCTCCGAAAGCCGAATGCAGAATCCTGACGGGAAGTAAATAAGCGATCGAAGGAGAGACGAACGTGGCCACTAGCGTAATTTCCGCGACGACCCCGAATATAGTTCCTGCCGAGAAGCAACCGAACTGGGACGATTCCCAACGCAGCCTCGTCCAACGCGCGCAGCAGGGCAACGAGCAAGCCTTTGTTGCTCTGTTTGAAATGCATAAGAAGCGCGTCTATTCCGTGTGTCTACTTATGACCAAAGACATCGCCGAGGCCGAAGATCTAACTCAGGAGGCATTCCTGCAGGTTTTTCGCGCCATTGGCAGCTTCCGAGGCGATGCGGCGTTCTCGACCTGGCTATACCGTGTGGCCGTGAACACCGTTCTGATGAAGCTTCGCCGCCGAAAATCTCCACCCCCGCTCTCTCTTGACCAGCCCGTGTCGCCCGATTCGTCTCTGCGGCGCGACCTCGGAAGGAGCGACCCGGCCCTCACTGGTGCGATTGATCGCATTGCTCTGCGTCGGGCGATCCGGGAACTTCCCGAAGGCTGCCGGACGATCTTTGCCCTGCATGAGGTCGAAGGGTATCAACATCACGAGATTGCCCAACTGCTGCACTGCTCTATCGGCAACTCGAAGTCGCAGCTCCACAAAGCGAAGATCAAGATGCGGGACCTGTTGTTTCCGAAGAAAAACATGCGGCGGCATGAAGCCGTCCACGGAGCCAAAGAGATGGCCGCGACTCTTCCCGGGAACAATCGCCTGTGCGAACTCTCCGTATCTTAGGGCACAGTCAGCAAGTAGCTAAGGCCGGGAAACATCCGCATCTAGAAGGACGAATTGCCGATGATTTCACGAAAAGCAACATGACGCCGGGGCACCAATCTTATCCCAAGAGGTAAATGACATGTATACCAACGGGCCCGTAATCGTGATGGAGTTACCGAGGCGATTGAGACACGCGGACGCAGAAACGTTTCTCGGTGAGTTGCAGCAGTTCCTCGAATCCGACCATCCGCGTATTGTTCTGGACTGTTCCCAGGTCGGGTGCGTGGATAGTGCCGGAGTCGAGATGCTGCTGCGCTTTTTGCGGGAAGCGATGGAGCGCGATGCAGATCTGAGGCTCGCTGCGGTTGCGCCGGCGTCGGGGGTGATCCTGAGGCTTTTGCGGATCGATGGTCTATTCCAAATGTTCGAGACCGCGGAGGAAGCAGTGCACAGCCTCCACGGATTCCCGTCACATACGATTCCCCAAAGCATGTCGTACCCCAGAGTTTCCGGAGCTCTCGGGGATCTCAAAGCTGCCAGCTAATCGCGATGCTCCGCGACAGAGTTTACTGACTGGTGGTAACAGCTACATTGTGAAGGAGGTTCCGATGCCAGTTAAAAAGCACCTACGCGGCGTAAGCACGAAGGAACAACGCCAATACGAGCACATCAAGGAAAGCGCTCAGCGGTCGGGACGCTACGGCAACCGAGCCAAAGAGGTGGCTGCTCGAACGGTGCTCAAACAACACGAAGAAAAAGGTCACGAAAAAGGGCGGTCAACGACCTCGAACGTTATGCCGAACTCTCCCTTAGGCTGGCCACGGCGTTCTTTCGGGTGATGCCATCAGGATGCGATTGCGATTTCTCCGCAAGAATCACGTCGGCATTCCCCGTGCCGGTTGGAATTAGGAGATTCCCGCTTGGTTAGAATTCTTGTGGCAGACGATAATCCGACGGTGCGGTACTATCTTCGCACTGTCCTCGAGCGGCGGGAAGGCTGGCAAGTCTGCGACGAGGCAAGGATAGGAGGAGAGGTGCTGCGGAGAGTGCAAAAAATGCTCCCCGACGTCATTTTGCTCGACTTCCAAATGCCGGAACTGAACGGACTTGAGGTAGCAAGGCAAATCTTGCGACTGTTTCCTGACATTCCGATCCTTCTGGTCACGGTTCATTTCTCCAAACAGCTCGCTGCGGCCGCCCAAAGCGTTGGGATTCGCGGAGCTTGCGCGAAGTCCGAGGTCGGTTCTATTGTGGAAGCTGTGGACGCCCTGTTACACCAGAGAACTTATTTCCCTGCGATCAATACCATTTGCATCTAGAGTCTAGGACATTTGGAACACGGCCATCGAAAATACAGGATTCTCTGTATTCGGGGCTGGCGCCGATACGTGCTATCTTTGGAAGGGTTTCCTACTCATGGTCGGGGATGAGTGGATCTCCAGGCAAGCCAGGCATACACCCGCGACGGCGGTGCTTGGTTCACTATCAACTTCCCGGGGCAAGAGCTGGAAATGGATCATGGCGATTCGTATTCTTGTGGTCGATGATCATCCGGTTGTGAGGCAAGGGCTGAAGACTCTGTTAGAAGGGCAATTGGGCTGGGAAGTGGTGGGGGAAGCGTCGGATGGACTTGAGGCCTTAGACAAGGCCGACAGTTTGCAACCCGATGTCGTGGTGCTCGACGTTACAATGCCGAAGATGCATGGTCTCGAAGCTTGCCGGTTGCTCAGGCAGAAAATGCCGGGCCCTGAGATTCTGTTCGTTACGCAACATGATTCTCCACACATGATGCGAGAGGCATTGGATGCGGGGGCCAGAGGGTATGTCGTGAAGTCCAACGCTGCGCGGGATCTGTTGGAGGCGGTAGAGGCGGTGAGCCAGCATCGCGTGTTTGTAGCGCTAGCTCGACGAGACAGTATTTCTTCGTCTTGAGGGCCAGGCGGCATTAGCTAACCAGTTTGGAGTTGGAAGTATACCTGAAGGAGCTGCCATGAAATTGCGTATCTTGTTGGCCGATGATCACGAGATAGTGCGCAAGGGCTTATGTGCGCTTCTGGAGAAACACGAAGGGTGGGAAGTCTGCGGGGAAGCTTCCGACGGCCGCGAAGCGCTTGAATTGGCCAAACGACTGGAGCCCGATGTCATAATCCTGGACATTGGCATGCCGAATCTGAATGGTCTTACCACCACGCGGCAGATGCTGCAGCATGACCCCAACTTCAAAATCATTATTCTGACAATTACTGATGCCGATCAGGTCATCCGCGAAGCCCTGGATGCCGGTGCGCGCGGCTTCGTGTTGAAGTCTGATGCGGCGCGGGATTTGGTGTCTGCGGTTGAAGCCCTGCAGAGCAAGCGAATGTTCTTCACACCGCGCGTGAACGATCTGGTACTCGCTGGTTTCCTGGAAAAAGGGTACCCTATTTCCGCAAGCGAACGGCCTAACCTGCCGAGCCTGACCGCTCGGGAGCGTGAGGTCACTCAGCTTCTTGCGGAGGGGAAGAGTTCCAAGGAAACCGCCTGTCTGCTGAACCTGAGCACGAAGACGGTGGAAACGCACCGCAGCAATATCATGCGAAAACTCAGTTTGCACTCCATTCGCGACTTGGTCGTGTACGCGATCAAGAACAACATTATTCAGATCGAAATGCCGCTTGAAATCAAGAGCAGTTCACAACGTAGCAATCCACAAGTGGCCTAGATGCCAGAGAGAGTTGCTTGCATCATTTCACCGATTCCTCCCACGTAATTGCAACTCCTTGTGCGAACCGTAAGTCTGCCGTTTCTCGGAGAAGCGAGCTCTAAGAAAGTTTCCTGAATTCTTGCAATGTGGAGCTTGTTGCTGTTTGCGTCCAGATTGCCTACGATTCTCACTTGCTTGCCCTCGTATTGCTTTGCCTTATCCTGGTTGTCGAGCTGATAAGTTGTGCCGCTCGACTCCTCCAGGACATACTTACTGTCGTCCTTCGTGATCGTCCCGATAAAAGTCTGGGCCGCAGGTTGTTGCTGAGTCTGCGGGTTCGCGGACTGCCCTGGCTGCTCCAGCGCCGGCTGTTGTTCGGGTGGATCAGGGAGAGGCTGCGGCGCAGGTCGCGGCTGTTGCACTTGAGACCACACGATCAGTTGAGGTCCGAGAACGTTAGCCGGAAGCGCTCTGGGCTGAGTCTGCGGTCCTTGGCCGAACACAGGTGCCGCCAGCGGCTATCAAAAAACCTATCGTCACTAACATGCTTGTCTTTCGACTCACAACACACCTCCGAAAGACGAAGCTAGCACATGCTCGATACGCAATTCGCCGACCGTTGACGATGCTTGCGTATCGCCTTGCACCGATTGGTGTAGAACCAACGGCGAAACCCTTCTACACTTTCATTATGGACAAGTCTTAACTCGGCTACTCTTGCCGCGTCCATACAGCATTCTCCGTATTCTCTAGTGTTAGTGCCGAGCGGATCCATCGGCGCGAAGTCACAACAAGGCTCAGGACGCATTCTTAAGTCGCCGGAGTGTTGTGGCGTGAATCTCTCTAAAATAGGAGCAAATGACGAAAAAAGGGGACCCGATTCTGGGGTCCCTTTTCCCACCGTTGTGTTGCTTTCTTCCCTCTAGGACGATGGGGCTTCGATGATCGTGATGTGGATGGTGTTGGTCGCTGCATCCAGCGTTCCGGTCACCGTGACTTTCTTTCCAACAAATGGTGTGGTTTGGTCGGCATTGTCCAGTTTGTACGACATGCCTCCGTCACACTTCAACAAAAGGTCGCCGGCTTTGGATTTGGCAACCTTGCCCACAAACATTTGCGAGGGCTGACTCTGGGCGGACTGCTGGCTCATCGAGGTTTGGGACTGTGGTGCTGGCTCTTGCTGCTGCCCCTGTCCGTAGAGTGGAATACCGGCCAGACTGATGAGGAGAGCTAGCAGGCTCAGCAGTCTGAGGAGATTGAGTGATTTCATAACTGTCCTTACCTTCAAAGTGTGGGTTTTCTTCTGGAATTGGAAACGCAAGCGTGGGGCCAGACCTCACGGTGCGGGAAAATAAGAAGTTAGCGGGCTCGGAATCACGCGACGGTGTGAAATCCTGACAAGAAAACGGGTAAAGTTTGCTGCGGCACATGGTTGGCGCAGCGATTGCACAGCGAATTGGCACTACTTACTATCGGGTAGACTGCTATATGTATACAGGTTTTACTGTACTCCGAGCGGTTCAGCAAGGAGTTGTTTGTATCAATTATTCCGTACTTCTTCTTCTTCCTCTTCGGCTTCTTTCTCTTCGGCGTCCATCGACATGCTTCGAACAAATAGTAGCAAACAGAAATAGCAAGACATGAACGCGCCCGACGCGATCAGTTTCCAAAGCCCGCTTCTTTGACTGGGGAAGAAGTGCCGATCGTATCCACCACATTACAGGATGTACCTGATGGTTTTCATCGATCCGATTCTAGGTGACGGAGTCCGCAGGTTGCTTCGGCGGGGCAGGAAATGGTCATGCCGAAGAGCCCAAACACTAAAAGGAGGACGAGAATGGAAGACAAAGCGATGACCCGTAGCCTATGTGACGAGCCCTTCGACTCTGAGCGCGAGCTAAGGAATCATCAGCAAACCGTCCATGCGGCTGAAATGAGTAACCGCAGAGGTTCGCGCGACAATGAACCCGAGGCGGGCGACAAAGAGACTGCCGCGTAGCTGCGCCCAGCCCCCAAATGATGTGCGGGCGACCTGCTCAGGCAGTACGGCACACGCTTGGCAACCAATCGTGGACCCGCTGACACGACTTGGGCATTCCAGTCATGTCCGCTCCCGGCGCCAGGAAAAGTTTACCTTTCGGTCCCCAACCTTGTGTGGTCCGGTTCAAAGTCCATTCTTGCGCTCCACCATACATCTAAGACCATAGAAGTGACCTCGAATTGGATGCGCGAAACGTTAAGGAGGCAGTTTTGTGAAAACACTTTTGGTTGGGATTTTCGCAGGGATAGTGCTATGCGGCTCCTCTCTGGCACAGGACATAACTCAACCGCAAATCAGGAGTACAGCACAGGGCCAGCAGAGTCCTGCGACGACTCCATCTGCTCAATCAAGCTCGGAGCAGGCAAGTGGCGCTCCGCGGATCGCACCCGGCAGTGTTATCCCGGTGCAGCTGACCAAGGGCATCGACGCCAAGAAAGTGAAAACCGGCGATGCAGTCGAGGCTAAGGTTACGCAAGACTTGAAAACAGGAAATGGCGAGCTTGTTGTGCCCAAGGATACAAAGGTGGTCGGACACGTCACTGAAGTGCAGGTCCGCACTAGGGAGCAGAAAGAATCACAAGTTGGCATCGCCTTTGACCATGCTGTCATAAAGAACGGAGGTGACGTGACGTTGCCGATGTCGATACAGGCAATCATCGCGCCGCCGACTTTGAACCCAGACAATAACAACCAGGGCGGAGGGAGCGCAGGTCGACAATCGTCGCCGCTGAGCACCGAGCGGAGTGTCACCAGGCAACAGCAGCGGACCGACCCAGGGGATCGGAGCAGGAACCGCGCCACGGGCACCCTGTCCTTCGCCGACCCGGCGGTTACGACGGCGCCAGTCATCGTCATCGGTTTCGTCGGCCGATTTGTCAGGCACGATTTGGAGTCGAGGCTTGGGGCAATGGCGGCTCAAGGCACGAGATTTGCCAGGCGGTAAATACAGTGTTTCCCCGATTTGTGCTCAGGTAAACGTGTCGTACAGTAGGTCTCAATATTCCTTTTCGCGCGTGTAGTGCAGGGGAACTAAGAACGATCTTTATGCACTCGCGAATTACGGAGCCGCATGGCCCGAAATTTGAAAGTGCAATGGGGAGACTTCAAGAACGCGCTGAGCAAACACTTTGGGCACTTCCGGCACTCTTTACGAGAAATACAGACGCTTGGTGGAGTCGGTAATGAACAATATTGGGCAGCACAAACCACCCTCAGAGCCGGACCCCGAGCTCGTAGGATGCGCCATCGCTACGGTGTTGGAGATCGCCCAGCGTCAAGGCATCAGCGCCGACGATTTTATTCAATTGCTGGATTCCGGCATGCGAATATCAGATTTCTTGCACGTGGTGGACATTCTTACAGATGCTGGCCATACCATCGATTGCAATATCGCCAATTAGGATTCTCGTGTTCCTTTCGTCGGTTAACCTACACAAAATGCAGGGTGCGAATCGCTGGCACGCCTCGTGCTCTCACAAAGAACCGGCCAAGTCTGGGAGAAAAATATGCTGAGGGTAAATATTGAGAATATTGGTGAAATGGCGGTCATCGAGTGCGAAGGCAGAATTGTCCGGAGCGAAGCCGCTTTCAAATTACGCGACGCTGTCACTTCGCAAAAAGATGCTCGAATAATTGTGCTTGATCTCTCGGAAGTCCCCGCCATCGAAGGCGGAGGTCTAGGCATGCTCGTGTTTCTGCAGCGCTGGGCTCACGACCACGACATTCGACTTAAGCTGTTTAATCCCCACCAATCTGTGAGCGACAGGCTGGAACATGTCAGCTCGATGCAAGCCTTCGATATTGCTACGCTCGACGAAATGATGGCTTTGCTCGCTCGCGCCGATGGACGATACGCACAAGCGGCCTGAATCCATCGAGTCCCAATTGTTGCGCCGAGGGTTGCTCCGACATGGATCAGCGCTCGAAGGACGCTCGTCGTGTGGAACTCGCTGGACCATGCGTCGTCGCGAGACTAGCGTGAGGTGTGAAGTGGCTACAGAAAACGCGCCCACTCTCCGGCCGAGAGCAGAATGAGCGTGTATAAGAAGCGCCTGCTTCAATTTCTTGCCCAGGCCTGTGGCGCACCCAAGTGTTCTCAAGGCGACTCACATCGGACGCAGCCGTCTTCGCGGTCCACGGGCTTTGCAAAACTTGACAGTTTTGCGAAGAATACGGATAAGGTTTGGGACCTAAACAAATCATTTCGGCCCTAGGGGAGGAACAGCACGATGTCGTATCAGCCTATCGAAAATTACGGAATCATAGGCAACATGCGCACGGTTGCACTGGTGAGTATGAACGGTTCGATCGACTGGTATTGCTACCCACACTTTGATTCGCCCAGCATTTTCGGGGCGATCTTGGATGACAAAAAGGGAGGCCGGTTCCAAATTTCTGCCGATGCTGACGGCGTGCGGCACAAGCAGTTTTATTGGCCTTCCACCAACGTTTTGGTGACGCGCTTCTTGCTCAAAGACGGAATCGTCGAGCTAGAAGACTTCATGCCTGTGGGGCTACCTTCCAACTCGCCTGAGTACCATCACGTATACCGCCGCGTTCGCTGCGTTAGGGGAGCGGTGCGCATTTGGGTTGCGTGTCGTCCGGCTTTCGATTACGGACGACAGACGCACGACACGCTGATTGCGGCTAACGGGGCGATATTCAAGGCGGGCAGCTTGACCTTAGCTCTTTCAACCGCCGTGCCCCTCAGGGATGACGGGCACGACGGGGTGTCCGCCGAGTTTGTGCTGACCGAAGGAGAATCGCAGGTCTTCATTCTTAGGAACCACCGCGACGAGGGAGGCGTGCCCTGTCCGCCGTCGGAGAAGGACGCTGAGCAGTTGCTGCGGAGCACTGTGAAATTCTGGCAGGACTGGATATCCGCCTGCACTTACCACGCTCGTTGGCGGGATCAGGTGCAAAGATCAGCCCTAGTGTTAAAGCTGCTTACGTTCGAACCCACCGGAGCGATTATTGCCGCCCCCACTACGAGCCTGCCTGAAGTCATCGGAGGCGCTCGCAACTGGGATTACCGTTACACCTGGATGCGCGATGCCGCCTTCACCGTTTATGCATTTCTGCGCATCGGTTTCAGAGACGAAGCGGCTGCCTTCATGCGCTGGCTCAAGGATTACGCATCCAAGCACGCCCGTCCGAAAGCGTCTGGCGCAGTCGTCTTCACGATCGAGGGCGACAACCAGCTTCCCGAGCAGACGCTCGATCACTGGGAAGGGTATCGCGGATCGAGGCCGGTCCGTATCGGCAATGCGGCGATTTCGCAATTCCAGGGAGACATCTACGGCGAGCTCATGGACGCGCTTTATCTATGCAACAAGTACGTCAGCCCCATGTCCTACGATGTTTGGGAAAAGATCCGCAATCGTCTGGAGTGGATCTGCGAGAATTGGCAGCTTCCTGATGCCGGTATTTGGGAAATGCGCAATCGCAAGGAGCACTTCGTCTACTCAAAAGTCATGAACTGGGTTGCCCTGGATCGCGGCATCCGGCTGGCCGACAAGCGTGCGCTTCCAGCTGATCGCGCAAAATGGACGCGCGAGCGGGACCGCATCTACGAGGAAGTGATGGCCCGAGGCTGGAACGAAAAACGCCAGGCGTTTACCCAGTACTACGGCAGTGAGGACTTGGACGCGTCGCTTCTGATCATGCCACTAGTCTTCTTCATGGCTCCGACCGATCCGCGGATGCTCAGCACCATAGATGCTATCCTCGAAAGTCCCCACCATGGAGGCCTTGTCAGCGACAGCCTCGTGCATCGCTATCCTCCGCAACGCCGTATTGACGGACTGCCGGGCGAGGAAGGCACTTTCAACATGTGCTCCTTTTGGCTCGTTGAGGCGCTGACGCGCGCAGGTCAGGCGGATCCTGAAAAGCTGGATCGCGCCAGGTTGCTGTTTGAACGCGTGCTGGGCTATGGCAATCATCTCGGGCTTTATTCCGAACAGACAGGGTCCCAAGGCGAGGCGCTGGGCAATTTCCCCCAAGCCTTTACACATCTCGCATTGATCAGCGCCGCATTCAATCTGGACCGAATGTTGGGGAGCCAGGTTTGAACCACGCGAGTCCGTCCAGTGAGCATTAGGAGAAATTCCTGCCAGATCTCTGACCATCGAAGTTGCTTCGCTAAGTCGGCGGTGATTATCACGAATCTGCGCGCAAGCTACCCAGCGATGGCCATCTAGTTAGTGGTGGTCGTTCTGATTGTGGCGCCAAGTCCAGTATTCCTTCTTGTCAGCGTCACTGCGCTTGTTGAAATCCTGGTGGTCTCGGTGGGTATCATGTTCCCACCGATTGTAGTAAACGACCTCATGATGATCCCACACATGGTAGTCGCTGTAGTAAGGGTCGTAGTAGCGCACGTGAGTCGCACAACCGGTCATGAGCATTGGAGAAGCCAGGGCGCCTGCGAGCAAAAGTGGAGCGAAGTGCCTAAATAGCGAGCGCATGGGTCGTTCCTCCTCAGTGCAAATAGTCCTGTAACTGCGGCCTTTCGGTAAGTCGGACAATGCCTGATTCTAAGCCCGGAAAACCTGTAGGATTACATCGAGCGTGTGCGACGTGGTAGAGAACCAAACCTTCAAGGAGTTTGCCTACGACGCCAAGGACATTTTCGACAAATCCAACACTGCAAAACTTAAGAATGAAAAGAAGTTCGACGAGGCCGGGAAATTCCTGGAGCAGAATAAATTCCCTCTCGCCGCCGTCGCCGCCACCGCCGAAGTTGGCGATACGGACAAGGATCGTGTGTTGACCGAGGCCCGCGCGAAGGTTGTCCGCGATTACCTGGTCCAGCATTTCAAGTTCGACGACACGCGATTGAAAATCATCGGCCTGGGAAAGTCCCGGGGAACTGAAACCAGCAAGATCGAAATCTCATCTACGACTAGAAGTTTCGCAGGAACTTTTAGGAGAAATCCAGCGGGTTCCGTTTTTCCCCATGCCCCCCGTAGGATGATTGCCCGAGAAGCCATACAACTCCATTGCTGCTGCCTTACGAGCCCGGCCGATGTCTTGGCCTGCTGAATTATGGAGCATGACAAGGCCGGTCAATTTCAGTGCAGCAAAGAATGTATGACCCTGGAAAGACGCGCACCGCCTTCTGCCTTCACTAGAATTGCGGGCACCTGCCTGACCTCTTCGTGTTCAAGCTGTGCAGAATTGTCAAGCGTGAAAAGCAAAACCGGTAGCACGCTGGAAAGCTGTCCACATTGCCCAAGATCCGGCCCAAGATAAGCCTGTCAACAACGACTCTTATAGTACTTATGCAGCCACCTAAGACCTGTTAAGTCATTGCAAATACTCATTAACGCCAGTCTGAAAGGCTGGCAGTGCCGCCGCAGCCATGTCTAGCGTTATTGCATGACCTGAGTCACCGAAGCCAGCTAAAGATCTAACGCTCTATCTTCTTGATGTACAGCCGAAGCCCCGCCAACACCATCCCGATGGCGAGGAGAGATATTCCTAGCCCCACGCGGCGATAGTTGCGCTCAACCATGGCTTGCTTCCCAGCTTGTAGGTTCTGGGCGGCGATTTTCAGGCCAGCTTGAATATCCTTATCTACCAAGTCTGTCCGGAAGCTATGGATCGTGACTCGAGCCTTGGTCAGCGAATCCCGCGCCTGATCCTGTCCCAGCCGGGCTTCGCTCACCTCCATGCCGGAAGATTCGGCAACACGGAGAATGTGGTCTGCGCTCTTGATGGCCTCGTCCAATTGAGTCAAGCTACTCAGTAATTCCGCCCTCGCTTGATCGCAGCGATCACCTGGAGTATGGCACCGCATGCAGACGGCGTTAGGACCAGTGCCAAGATACGCGTCCGATGGATGGCCGATGCCATGATTGCTATGACACACGACGCATCCTGGAAGAGAAGCTGCGTCAAAGGCCTTCTTGTGCGAACTCTTTTCGTACATTTGGGCTTGGAAGGCGTGACAGTTCGAACACACATTCTGAACTTTGTCTACTCCTGGCGGCACAGCGCCATGGTTTCCATGACATGTTGAACAGGTTGGCGCAGTCAGATCTCCTCGCACCGCTAGCGCCTGGTGGTGCACGCTCGTGCGGTACTTTGCGAACTGATCGGTGGGAATGGAATACCCCTTCATGTAAGTCGCGTCGGCATGGCAGCGAGCGCACGTGTTCGCTACATTGACAGGGTTCACCGTGGAGCGGGGATCGCCGGGCGCCCTTAGGTCATGGACGCTATGACAATCCGTGCACACTGCAACCTTCGTGTCTCCAGCCGCGAAGCGCTTGCCATGCACACTGGTGCGGTACTGGCCCAACTGGTCGGTGCGCAAGCTGGGGTTGAACTGCCTAATATAGGCGGGATCTGAATGGCAACTTCCGCACAACTCGGGGATCTGCTTGCGATCGATCTTACCTTTCCAGCCTGCCTTTCGGCTCATGGCCTTGTCTGGATCGTCGCTGGTTGGGTCGCCTCCGTGGCAACTGGCGCAAGTCAAACCCTTTTGTGCGTGTATATCCAGGCTGAATTTCTCCTGGGTCACTCCCAGGGGATCAGGCAAGGCGGAGTGACAATCTAGGCAGGAGTTCGTGGTTTGTCCATAACCCAGGCACGCTGCGAGCACGACGAAGCCAGCCAGCCCGACATGGCGGGCCGCACTGAACGGCCGGAGCTTATTTCGCGAGAAGGCCATAAACACTCATACTTGCAATGTACGCAAGAGCAAAGATTGAAAGCCCTGTGATCCACCGTTTCATGTGTGAGGGTTGGTCACTCTCAAAGAAGGGCAGCAGCAACCACAACAAGCCGACGAGGCCGAAAGCGAGGACGCCCAGAACCTCCCCGTCGATGAACCACACTTTGGACGGGATGAGCTTGAGCGTCTGGAACATGAAAAGGAAATACCACTCGGGTTTGATTCCCGCTGGGGCAGACACAAAAGGATCTGCCTTCACACCGAGGTTCCACGGGAAGACCGCCGCTAATGCACCCAGCACTCCCAGAGCCACATACCAAGCCATCAATTCTCGCAGCAAGAAGTTAGGAAAAAACTTCATTTCTCGCCTTGCAGACGGATTCGCCGTCCACTGTACTTCCAGTTTCGGGGGAACGCTCATGCCAAGGCGTTGCACCAGCAACAAGTGCAGCAGGAGAAGTATGGTTGCAATTCCGGGCAGAACGGCGACATGGAATCCAAAGAACCTAGTCAGTGTGGCTCCCGTCACCTCTTCACCACCTCGGAGAAAGATCATCATAGGCTTGCCGAGGATCGGAACCTGCCCAGTAATCTGGGTGCCGACCTTGGTGGCAAAAAAGGCCAGCGTATTCCAGGGCAGCAGATACCCGCTGAACCCAAATCCCATGACAAGAAATAGAAAAAGCACACCGGTGACCCAGGTCAGTTCTCTGGGTTTGCGGTAAGCCTTCAGAAAGAGCACGCTGAACATGTGCGCGAAGGCTGTAAAAATCATGAGATTGGCGGACCAGGAGTGGATGGAGCGAATCAGCCAGCCAAACCTCACCCGGGTCATGATGTACTGAACGCTTTCGAAGGCCTCGTTGGCGCCGGGACGGTAATAGAGGAGCAGCAGGATTCCGGTCAGCACCTGGATCACGAAGAGAAACAGGGTGATGCCTCCGAGGAAATACCAGTAGGAGAGGCGATGGGTGGGAACGGTCTTGTGGCGCAGCGGGGCGGTGAGGTCGTCCCAATCGAATCGTTCATCAAGCCAATGGAGGACGGCGGCGAACAAGGTCACGCCTCCCGCTTCCGGCTGACGACAATCTCATCGCCGCGCACGTGGACATCGAACACATCGAGCGGACGGGGCGGAGGACCGGAAACGTTGCGGCCATTGAGATCGTAGATGCCGTTGTGGCAGGCGCACCAGATCTCGCGCAGATCGTTGCGATACTGTACGGTACAACCGAGGTGGGTACAAGTGGCGGAGAGTGCGCGATAAGTGCCGTCGCTGTTCATGATCAACAGGCCGGGACGGCTGCCGAAACGGAAAATCTTGCCGGAATTCGGCTTCAGTTCGTTGAGTTTGGCGGCGACGATCTGGTCCCCGCCGAGATCTACCACCGTCGGCGGGACAAGATAGCGGAGCACGGGATAGATGAAAGAAGCAAAGGAGGCGAGCAGGCCGCCACCGAGGAAGAATTCAATCACTCGGCGGCGCGTAGCTTCGGGTTGGGGAAGTTGGTCAGCAGTCATTCACTGCGCCCCTTGCCGCAGGAACCACTTAGGAATCCGGATCGTCTCATGGGCCGATTTCCCGGGTCAAGCAGAACGCACTTCCACGGTACGCTGCATCTCGCGCACCCACATCGTCTGGAACATTTGCAGGCGATGTCCAATGACGACTGCCAGATTCAGCGCGATTTTGTACCCAGTCGTCGGATTAGCGGCGAGATACTCGCGCAGCGCCTCCCGCGGCAGGGCAATAACTTCCGCTTCAAGCAGCGTCGCAGTGGCGGTGAGGGTGAACCGGTAGGGCGGAATTAGGGCCGACCAGCCCACGGTCTGACCGGGAGATCTTTCTTCCACGAAGATATCCTCTTCCCGGCCCCGGATCTGCATCGGCAGAGTAAGCCTGATTCGACCGCGCACGGTCAGGAACAGGCGATCGGCTGGGTCTCCCAGCCGGAACAGCGAGGTTCCGCTGGGAACGATCAGCCTCGTGCCAAGCTCCAGAACCTGCTCGGCCTCGGCGGACGAGAGACCGTTCAGCAGTTCATGTGCCATGAGCCACTCCCTCAGTTCACAAATGGCGACGGTGTCTTGCTGCACAACCGGGCCTGCGTGGGAAATGCTACGAACACCTCCGCGGCAGCCTGCTCCATGCGAACGTGGTTTTCAATTTGCAGCAACAGAACTTCAATAGGCACCTGCGCCGTCGGTATAGCTGGCGGTACAGTTGGCGGCACAGCAACACGGTCCGAGAAAAAGCGGGCCGGGGCAACCGCTTTGACCAAGCGACGCTCGGGTTGCACAGCTGAATCGGATGACTCCGAACGCGTGGCCGCTCCAAACGCAAGAGCTGCGACTCCTATCCCGAATACGGTCATGCACAAACCCATCAAGAGCATTTCCATGGCAGAAACCCTCCTTCGACATTTCTTATCGCACGTGCTATGCCAGCGTTGGCCGAGGCCTAACTCCTTTTCCTTCAGACGATGTGGATTGCGGGAAACCACCGAACTGCCAGAATGTCAGGTCGAACCTGACTATTCGTCAGTCGTTGACGGCAGTCCGCGCGTGTGCCATGATCCCGCCATCTCTGTGCCATCATGATGAAGCTGCGTTTTGCCAGCATGACGGTCGGCCTCGCGCTCGGTGTCACTGCAGCGGTGGTTGTAGCCTGCGGGGTCGCCGCCTACGTCTTTTCGGTCCATCACTTTCAAAGCCTTCTCGAAACGGCACACACCAGTGCGCTTGCCGAGGGCGAATTGATCCGAACCGCGCTCGAGCACCAGATGGTGGGCAATGATCGCACCCTGATCGCGCAAATGGTAGAGAGCTTTGGTAAACAGTCGCGTGTGGAACAACTCGTAGTGTTGGACCGCAGTGGCACGGAACGCTACTCGAGTAAGCCGGGAACCGTGGGGAATGATTTCCGCATCGACTCTCCCACCTGCCAGGCCTGTCATCGCGATCCGCCGGAACGCCGCGGCTCCAGCCGCGTGATCGAGACCCGGGGTGGAACGATTCTGCGGACCGTCGTGCCCATTCGTAACCGCGAGCAGTGCCACCGGTGCCACGATCCCAACCAGAAAATCAATGGCATCCTGATTCTGGACTACAACGCCGGAGAGGTCCGCGCCGCGATGACGCAGGATCTGCGCTGGATGGTCGCCGGCACCGGCGCCTTGACCTTCTTCATCGTCGGGGCCATCGCTCTTGTGATCCGGGTGTCGGTCTTGCGACGGTTGCAACGTTTTGAAACCACAGCGCGACTGATTTCCCAGGGCGATCTGGAACGGCGTGTGCCTGCGGAAGGCTCGGACACGCTGGCGTGGATGGCCAACGAGTTCAATGCCATGGCCGATTCGGTATCAGGCCTGGTCGGCGAAGTACGTACCCAGCGGGAGCGGCTGGAAACCGTGATCAACAGTATTGATGACGGAATCGTGGTCCTCGACGCGGAACGAAAGATTGTGGCGGCCAACGACGCCTTTCTGCAGCGAGCCTCCATCTCCCGCGAGCAGGTTCTGGGCTGTTGCTGCTACGAACTTGGACCGGGACCGTGCAACCTGACCGACTGCCCCACACTCGCCTGCCTGCGGTCGGGTGGGCGCCAGGTCCGGATCTGCGAACGCAGAACCGGCAACGACACGGTGGCTTGGGAAGAAATCCACGCTTCGCCGATTCTGGACGCCTCGGGGCAGCTGGTTCAAGTAGTGGAGGTCTGGCGCGACATTTCCGAGCGGCGAGCGGCCGAGGCGAAGCTGGCCGAGTCCCACCGCTTGGCGTCGGTCGGGGTACTGGCCTCCGGGTTCTCGCACGAGATGAACACTCCTCTGGCAACGACCCTGATGTGCGTGGAGGGAATCCTCCGCGAGACTCCTCCCGGGCAGCGCGGGCAAATGGATGAGGCCAGAATCCGCGAGAATGCGACGATCGCACGCGACCAGATCCTGCGGTGCCGCGGTATCACCCAGCACTTCCTGCGGCTGTCGCGCGGACAGCGGCATGCCGGCGACATCGTGGACCTGGATGCGGCCATCGCTGCCGCCCAGAGGCTCGTTAATCCGACGGCCCGCGCCCATTCCGTGGCCGTCGCAGTGCGGCCATTCGCCACCACCCTGCACGTTCGGGCGGACGAGGCCGAGTTGCAGAACCTGCTCGTCAATCTTCTGCTCAACGCGATTCAAGCCTCGAAGCCGGGCGGCGAGGTCGTCATTGCCACAGAAGGCGGCGATGCTGTGCACATTCGCGTCGCCGATGAAGGTTGTGGGATTGCCCCGGAGTACCGTCAGAAAATTTTTGAGCCTTTCTTCAGCCTGCGCCAGGGCGGTACCGGCCTCGGTCTGTTCTTATCGCTGAACGCTGTCCGAAGTTGGGGCGGCGATATCTTGGTCGAGAGTGCTCCCGGAAAGGGATCTATATTCGAAGTCGTGATCCCGGCAATCGATCCCGGTTCGCAACCAAAGGACGAGCGTCCGAAGGACGGACTATGAAGCCCCCCTCCCTCCTTCTGGTCGATGACGATACCGCATTCCGGCAGGTGATGGCGGGCGAACTGAGTCGTCTGGGCTACGAAGTGGACGCGGTGGGCACGGGTGAGGAGGCCATCCAGCGAATCGCAGCGGCCGAACCCGAGGTCGTCTTGCTCGATCTGCGCTTGCCCGGTGTGGGCGGGCTTGAGACGCTGAAGGCCATCCAAGGCGCTGCGCCGGCAGTCGAGGTCATCATGTTGACCGGGCACGGTTCCATCGATACCGCCATCGAATCGATTCGTATCGGCGCCTCCGATTACGTGGTAAAGCCTTGCCCGCTGGACGAACTCCACATTCGCATTCAAAGGGCAATCGAACGGCGATCGCTTCGCCAGCGAGCGAATCTTCTTGATCGCGTTCTGACGCTTCCGGATCTCGCCAGTTCCTTCATCGGCGACAGCCCGGAATTCCGCCGCCTCATCAATCTTATCGAGCGAGTGGCCCCCAGCGACTCGACCGTGCTTATCACCGGAGAGACGGGCGCCGGAAAGGAAAGAGTGGCCAAGCTGATTCACGCGCGCAGTTCCCGCGGCTCGCGCCCGTTCGTGGTAGTCGAATGCGCCGCGCTGCAAGAAAGCCTGCTTCAGAGCGAATTGTTCGGCCACGAGCGTGGCGCATTTACCGGAGCGGACCGGGCCAAGCCCGGATTGTTCGAAGTCGCCAACGGCGGCACGATTTTCCTCGACGAAATCGGGGAGGTCAGCCCCGCGACGCAGACCAAGCTGCTGCGCGTGCTCGACACCTCCACGTTCCGCCACGTGGGCAGCACCCGGGAAATTCATGTGGATGTACGGATCCTGACCGCGACCAATCGCGATGTGCCCGCCATGGTGCGGCAAGGCCTTTTCCGCGAGGACTTGTTTTACCGCCTGAGCACGATCACGTTGGAGGTGCCGCCCCTGCGCGCCCGAGGGGTTGACGTGGACCTGTTGACCCGACACTTCGTGACCGTGCTCAATGATCGCTTCGGCTCCAGCAAACAGATCGGCGAAGCGGCCTTGCAACTCCTGCGTCGGCACACCTGGCCTGGCAACGTGCGCGAACTCCTGCATGTGGTGGAAGCGGCGCTGGTACTGTGTGAGGGACCGCTCGTTCTACCGGAGCACCTCCCCGCCTCCTTGCGGAATTCGAAGCCTGCTCCGTCACCCGGTCCTTCAGCACAGGGCGCCTCGCTGTCGACGCTCGAAGAAGCGGAGCTCACGCACATCCGATTGGCCATCGAAGCCAGCAAAGGTCACCGCGGAAAGGCAGCCAGGATTCTCGGAATCAGCGAGCGGAATTTGTACCGGAAACTGCGCGAGCACGGCCTGCTCTCGTGATCCCGATTCACCCTTCGTGGACGAGTACGAGAGAGAAAGATCCGGGTACCTCCATCGTTTCGTAGAGCGGCTATCAAAGAGATGGGCAAGTAGTGCAGCCTAGGAAGAAGAATAATTAAGGAGATACTGCCTGCATGGTCACCGCACATCGAGGTGTGACCTATGTCACTGACAGGACGCGCTCATTCGTGTGATTCGTTAGAACCGAAGAGGTCCCCAAGGTGTGCACACCCCCTGAGGCGAGAGCTTTGAACGTCGGCCCCTCTAGCAGTTGGTTGTCGGTGACGATTCGTATTTTGGGCCTGGCAGATCGAGGGCGGAACCCTCGTAGCTGAATGACTCTCACCATGGCCCCTGCTTCCGTCCCTGAAGGAGGTCCGCTATGAAGCGCAAGTCCACTCGTAATTATTCTCTCAGTATTGTTGCGGCCTCTGTCGCAGTTCTGGCAATTCTGACTCTCTTGGTCGCGTCCGCCTTGAAATTAGGGTAACTGAAAGCGCAAACAAAGGGGGTGGCGACTATGGCCACTTACGGCGAGTGGATAATGAAGTCCGAGCGCATCGGCGCATCACTCGGTGGTGTTGCCGGGTTTTTCTATGGAACCTACACCATGGCGACCAGCCCCGCTCTCAGCTGGACAGATGTATCAGACACGATGGAGTCCGTTGTCGTTGTGCTTGTATCCGCGGTCATGATAGGTAGCCTTTGTATCGCAATTGGTTGGCTTGCCGGACTGGTCTTAGGCATCGTGGCGTCTCCGCATAGTTCATTCATCGAAAAACGTTGGAATCCTTCCCGATGAGGTTGGTGAGCGCGGAAGGAATCGAACCTTCAACCTACTGATTAAGAGTCAGTTGCTCTGCCAATTGAGCTACGCGCCCAAGCCTTTGTTTTCAGTTAATTACGGCAGATGCCATTTGGTCAAAAGTGGCATTGTGTCGTAATTGTGTCGTAGACCTGCGGGTATTCAGGACTACGCGAATGCGTTCAACCTGTTCCTTGGGCGGGTGGTTGTAGCGCATCGTGGTTTTGGTGTCGCGGTGACCCATAAGAGTCCCCACAAGTTTTGGGTCGCCGGTGGCGGCCATTGCCGTCGTGCCAAAGTCGTGGCGCCCGCAGTAAGGAACCAGAGCTTCCGGCAGTCCAGCTTTTCTTCGTGCGTTGCGGAAGACTTGATTTATCGTCGTCAAGTGTCCGGTCTTGGATCTGGATGTCGGGAAGACCCATCCTTGCGCTGGCAGCCCTTGTTTCAGGTGCCTGCGTTTCAAGATTTCCAGTACCCGATCACTCAAAGGAATTCCGGGCCTTTCCGCAGCTTCGGTTTTGCCTTTTGGATTGGTGTAGCAGAACCAATCCCAATTGACGTATTCCCATCTCATGCGGCAGACTTCGCTGTGGTTCCGCATTCCGCTGTCTCGCGTAATCACAATCACATCGGCCGCGTTTTCGGAGAGCAATGGAAGAATCTTCGCCTCAGAAGCATCGTCCATAAGCAGCAAACGCTGGGCTTCATTTCGGAGTTGGAGTTTGGGAAATCTTGCGACCAAACCGTCGGCCTTGGCTCTACCAAACATCCTGCGCAAGGTTCGGATCGCACAGTTCGCGTTGGACGGTCCAGCGGAAAAGGTTGTCACTTCGACATGCTCGTCCCTGATCTGATCCATGCGAATGTGTTTCAGTTTGGTGCTAGCCAAAAGATTCCAGCCTTGGCGGTAATACTTCCGGGTGCTTTCCGTTATTCGTTGGCTGTTCTTAACCCAATTCAGAAATACCGGAGAAAAAACCTCCAGAGTCGGGGACTTGCGTACCAAGATCCCGTCCTCCCTGAGTTGGGCCATCAACTTCGATTCAAACAGTCTTGCCTTCTGTTCTGTCTTCTGCTTGGTCGATCCTCTGTGTCTCGTACCGTTCCATTCAAAATCGTAGTGATAGAACGGCGAGCCACCTCTTCTATAGACTGACACGCGCCGCCTCTCTTTCAAAGTGTTCGTCCCGCACAGAGAAAGTGATTCGGTTAGCGCGAATCCATTCTATCACCTCCTCTTCGACGTAGGCCCATTGCCCTTCCAGCTTGTAGCAAGGCGGACCTTTGGCTGCGGATCGCCATCGGCGCAGAGTGCTTTCGGGGCGACGGACCAAGCTCGCAGTTTCCTTTGTGGTAAGGAAGTTCATAAATTCATCTCCGCGCGTGTTTTGATTATGCAAGGAAGGCCGCTTGGAACGCGCGCAGCATAACTTTTGTAGCCGTGTAGATTTCTCACGAGAAATTCATCTTCCACTCGGGCACGACGAAAGATGACGGCTACGAATCCGGCAGCGGGTGCCAGGGCGAGCCACGAGCCAATGGCCAATGCGCTTGTTGGAACGGCAATACACATGGCGCAATAGCCGGGATGCCGCATGACTCGGTAAGGGCCGGTCAAGATGAGATGGTGACCTCGTTCTGCCTGGACTCGCACAACAGGTGAAAAGAAAGGATTAACGATCATGGCCCAAGTCTGAAACGCGCCACTGAGTAGGAATAGGGCAAGGGCCAAGTAGCGGATCGGGGGAGGCGCGTTGAAACCTTGGCGGCAGTGGCCTACCGAGAAGCCGGCGACGGCCAAGGTGAGCAGGAAGAGTAGACCTGTGGCGATTCGTGAATCGTCTATGCCTGCATTTTGGGGGGTGGCGCGCTCTTGAGCGAGGCTGGGGTCTACGGCGAGCATAGTGACGAGCAACAAAAGCGAGAATGCGACAAGGTAGTTTCGGATGGAGGCGAGGCGGACAGTTGCGGCGGACAAAAAGAGTAGCGCGGTGATTGACGCAGTGATGAGAGCCCAGCGGGTGAGAAGACGTGGTGTTCGAGTTTTCATTGTTCCTCCCCTCGTGCAAAGAGTTGCTTGAGTTCGTAGCGGTCGGCGTCGGAGTTGTATCCGACGATGTCGAGCACCTCGGAGACGAATCGCCTTCCCGGTCGCCGTTCGATGTGGACGAGCAGGTTGAGCGAGTCGGCGATGTTGCTTTTAATCGCGCGATAAGGCAGTTCGACGTTGCTTTGCAAGACGCAACTTGTGAAGCGGTTGATGGCCTGCGGCGCGGAGTTAGCGTGGACTGTCGAGAGCGTTCCTGAATGCCCGGTGTTGAGAAGCTGTAACAAGTCAAACGCTTCCGCTCCCCGAATCTCTCCGAGGAGAATTCGATCTGGACGATGGCGGAGGCTCGCTTTCAGCAATTCACGGATGGTGACTGCGGGAAGTCCGTTCTGCGCGACTCGCGCTTCGAAGCGGACAAGGTTTGGGGCGCTGACTTGAATTTCTGCGGTGTCTTCGATGATGAGAATGCGCTGGTGTGAGGGAATGAATTGCGCCAGTATGGTCAGGAGAGTCGTTTTGCCTGTGCCAGTTCCTCCTGAGATAAGAATGTTTTGACGGCTTACGACAGCGTTTCTCAGGATATTTGCAAGTTCGTCGGTGATGGTGCCAACGCGGATCAGGTCCCACGAGCGTGAGGGGAGTGTTAAGCGCTCGGAATACGGGATTGCGTCTTCGTTCCATTGTTTCCTTGCGGAGCGAGTGGTCTTTTCGATTACGGAAATAGCCAGGACATGAAGTTGACCGCTCCCACGGCCATACCCACACCGAAGATCACTCCGGCTAAGGTTCGCTTGGCCGCGCCTTCGCCGAAGGCGAACATCAGGCCGCCCACAACGATTGCAACCAGGGCCAACCCGGTCGCGATTGGGCCAGTAAAGGCCGCTTGTAGGGCCTGAACGGCCTGCGTCCAGGGAGAACCCCCGCCTTGCTGCGCGAAAACCTCATCCGCCAGAGCTAGACAAGTGCCGAATGTCAACGCGCCCTTCTTTAGGAACCTGTTCACTGGTCGCACTCTTGGTGCGCCAGTTATCGGATTTGAACTCTCAACCATCGCAAACCTCCGGGGCCTACTGTCCGGCCATTTAGATATATGACTACGCGAACCGTCAAATTGGTTGTACATATATATCTATAATTTCTCTAAAACCCTCAATTGTGAGAATTGTTGCGACGTGAGGCTGGCTTAGTTAGGGCGATCCTGGACCAGGCTTACTGGCAAAATCAGCGGTATCAGGCGGATCAGCGCCAGATGTTAAGCGCCACTTATGTTATTATTATCATGTACGTGCGAGTATATGAACGATGAGCATTTCGGAAGAAACGTGCTCCATTCCGTGTTTCAAGGAAAAACTGGTCCGCAAGCTGCAACAGAAGCTACCTCCAGATGAGGTCCTCGAAGAAGCTCGCGTTTTATTTGCGGCCCTGGGCGACAGGGCGCGGCTAAAGATTCTGATTGCGCTACAAGATGGCGAAGAGTTGTGCGTCTGCGACGTAGCCCACGTTCTCGGCACCACCATTTCAACCGCCTCGCACCACCTCCGCAAAATGCGCGACCTCAAGCTCTTGAAGTATCGCAACGACGGTCGAATGGCTTACTACTCGCTGCGCAGCGAACTTGCCGGAAAGTTGGCCACCGACGTATTGCGTGCAGAGGTCACGATATGAGTGCGGCCGGCGAAAAGGAATCCGCCTTCAAGATCGTCAGCAATCAACTAGCAGAAGCAGTCGCTGCACCCAAGTGTCACAAGTGCGGCTGCCTGCACAAGACAGTCGAAGCTCTTTCGGGAACTGGAGCTGGCAAGAATGAGCTTGCTACGATTTTGGCTGAGACTCGCTCGGTGTTCGTACCGAAGGAATACGACTGCCTCGGCTGCCCAGTTTGCTATCCGGCCATTGCAGCCAATGCATTCGTTGAAGCCTATCCAGAGGTGGGGGCTGGACTGGATCTGTGCCCTACTGAGGAGCCGGACGCACGCCCAGGTTGGCCACCGCTGCCGGGTGACTTCCATGTCGTGCGCTACGGCGCTCCAGTAGCCGTCTGCACGCTCAACAGCGAAGCTCTTGCTGTGGGTCTTGCCAACCGCAAGCCCGAGGGTCTCGCGATTGTCGGCACCATGCACACCGAAAACCTCGGTATCGAGCGGGCGATCAAGAATGTTCTCGCGAACCCGCACATTCGTTTCTTGCTGCTGTGCGGGGAGGACACCCAGCAGGCGGTTGGACATCTGCCAGGTCAATCTTTAGAGTGCCTATTTCGCAACGGTCTCGATGATCGAGGCAGGATTAAGGGCGCACATGGCAGGCGACCTGTCCTCAAGAATGTTAGCCGAGATGAGGTCCGTGCCTTTCTGAACCAAGTCGAGTTGGTTTCGTTCGTTGGGGAGCGGGACGAGGAGATCCTCATCAAGCGCATCCAGGCTATCCGCGAGCGCAATCCCGGAACGTACGCGCATCCGTCCGTTGAAAGCGGGATCAAGCGAATTCGTGCGACAGACCCCACACACCTAATGCTCGATAAGGCTGGATATTTCGTTATATATCCAGAGCGGCGGACCAAGAGCCTCGTGGTAGAGCACTACACCAATCAAGGGGTGCTCGACTGCATGATGGAAGGGAACTCCACAGGTGCGCTGTACACCGAGGCAATTGAACGAGGCCTCGTCACCCGCCTTGACCATGCCGCGTATCTCGGTCGTGAACTAGCAAGAGCCGAACAAAGTCTGCTGCAAGGGAAGCCGTTCGTGCAGGACGCAGCACCCGGTGCTGTGATTTCTATCCCTTCGGATAGTTCCTCCGAGACGAACGGTGCCTGCGGCTGTACCAGTACACGAGTGGAATGCCGCTAATGAAGGTCAAGTGGTCAGGAATTGCAGCTGTAGCGGTCGTCGTGATCGCGATCACCGCTTACAAGGTACACACGAAGCGCGCAACAGTTGCCGGAGGGGAGGGTTACCCCACGGTCCTGCTCGTCGCAGATTTGAGTGAGGCTGACTCGGCGGATGCCTGCGCGGAGATTATTCAGTCGGTACGGGCAGCGCGTGAGCGAGGCGTTCAAGTGCAGGAACTCGGCCCTGACAGCAAATCGGAGATGCTTCACCGTTACCGTGTTCTCACAACTCCGACAGTGCTGATTCTTGATCGAGGTGGACAAGTTGTTTTGCGGTTCGAAGGCGAGGATCGCCAGACAGTCACGGCGGTTCGCACTCAGCTTGCACAGTTGCACTAGTCAACATGATGAGTGTTCCCCTCAATCTCAGCCGGGCTCTTTCTGGCGGCAATCTCCTAGCCTTGCCCATCGCCTTCGCAGGCGGTGTTATGGCTGCGCTGAACCCTTGCTGCTTGGCTCTGTATTCCGCTGCGGCCGGGGCTTGCTGTCCCATGCCGGAACAGCAGACCATCGGGCGATCGTTCGGCAATGCGGTTGCATTTGTCCTGGGAATCGCAATCGCAATCGCTGCGCTCGGCTCAATAGCAGCCTATGTGGGGAGGATCGCGGAGGTTGGAACCCCGGTGAAGTACGTTATAGCCGTCATTCCCATATTCATGGGGATATATCGGCTCGGTTGGATCAAATTCTCATCGTTCACTCCAAGGCGTTTCCAACCCGGCTTTGGCGGAGCATTCGGAACCGGGCTTCTGTTGTCACTCGTCATTGGACCGTGCGGGACCCCGGTCCTTGCTTCGGTTCTGTCCTATGCTGCATACGAGCGGAGTTTCATCTTTGGCGGGTTGTTGCTATTTCTGTACGGCTTGGGGACAGGTCTGCCTCTTGTGCTGGTTGGCACGGCAGCAGGGGGTCTCCTCAAGAGACTCGATTGCAGCCGCCTGGGACGTTTAATTGACCCAATGCTCGGTATCTCACTTCTCTTACTTGGATTTTATCTCCTGTGGCGGATTTGATCCGGAACCCATGCCGAGCTAAGAAATGTCCCCTCTCAACAATTGGCCGCAATCATCAACAGAGCTAAACAAGGGGTTGCAATGCAGGTCGGTTCTCGGAGAAGTGAGTCGGCGGGTAGCGACGGCCACTAGTGGCGGTTGACTATTATGCAGTCCGAGACAGCACGCGCTTGGCTGCGTTCAAAGCGCGCTCGACAATAAAACGGCTCATGCTGATTCCTTCCCTTGCGGCGGCTCTCTCAATGCTCATCTTTTCTTCCTCGTTGAGCAGAATCAGCATCCCCTTATTGTTCCCGGTCTTGGGCCTTCGGGATCGCGAGACGCCAGGGGACATTTTGCGCTTGGGTCTCTTCATTTCCCCCTCCTGCGCTGGCCTGTCGCGTGGATTATAGAACGATTTCCCCTGTGGCAAACGGGGAGAGAATGCATCTTGGCAATCACAATTGTCGGATTGTAGTCGATACGACAGTCCTATATCTATTATCTATTAGGACGACTTCGGCTTTCGGCGCGGGGGCTTCGTCTGTTTGGGGGATGTTGCCCTACGCCGCTCGATCTTGGAGGTCTTGAGCATCCTGCCAAGCTTCGTGGCAACGCGCCTGACGAATTGGGACACACTCAGGCCTTGTTTCCGGGCGGCCTTCGCGATGAGGGCAATTTCCTCTTGGGTGGCCAGGACCCGAACCCTGAACACGAGCCACCTCCCAAATTCGGCCCCTGAGCTCGCCTGGATTCAGGTGTAGGAGTCCACTTCACTTGAGGCGGCTGGCAAGGCATCTGGTGGATTAGAACCCAGGAAATCCAGAAAGGTTTCTCTCCAGATTCGTTTTCAAAACCTCCTAGTGCGGCGCGAACTAGGTCCCGCAAGACCAGGAGGGAAGCACTTTGACGGTTAACCTCCCCCTCGGCGTTGGCAGTCGTCAGGGCTGCCGGGGGCGGGAGTCGCGAGACCAAGGTCACTCAGCACTGTGATTGGCATCACTTGCAGCCAAGACACTATCAGCCTAGACTCACATCATGCGACCTTTTGCCGCCATCGCGCTTGCGTTCGTGTTGATCTGCTGGGCTGCTGCGCCTCTGTTGGCATGCATGATCCCAGGCAGAGCGATGACAGCCGAGGAGCACGAATGCTGCAAGCATATGGCCCAGATGTGCGGTTCGGCGAACATGCCGCAGTCGCACTCTTGCTGCAAGACAGAAGTTCGACCAGGGACAACAATGGTTGTGACAAACAACCGGCAGTCTGGTCCGGTATTACAAATAGTTGCGGCTCTTCCTGTTCCAAGATCGCCACAGTGCTCGGACTGGTTTGACAAAAGCACTCCCCACCATCCGCCAACCGAATACCTACCTGACACGACTGTCCTGAGAATCTAGGCAGATCTCCGTCCGCCCGCTTGTTTTGGGCGTAAGCCCGAAGTGTCGCTTCTACTGACGGAGAGAATTATGAGAGTTCTATACGCATTGCTCTTAGTGTGCGCGTGCGTGCTGAGCGCTGCAGCCGAAGACCCTTTTGCCGCTGCAGATGCATTGTTGCCGCAGCATCAGCATTCCACTGTATCCGGCCCTGCCTTTACGCTCGACGAGATCGAGCAAATGGCGCTGCTCAGCAATCCCGAGATTCAGGTCGCGGTTCGTCGATTAGCGGTGGTTGAAGCCCATCTACCCGCGGCTGGCGCCCTCGATGATCCCTCATTGATGTATCGCGGCTGGGGTGTACCACTGCGCCGTCCTTGGGATTACAACGCCGCTCAAAACATGTTCATGGTGAGTCAGACTTTTCCGGGCTTCGGAAAACGAGGGCTACGCTCTGACATTGCCACAAGCGATGTAGCCGAGGCGAAGGCGGCGCTCGATACCACAAGACTCGATGTCCAGGTGCAGGTGCGCAAGGCATTCTATGATCTGCTGCGCACTCAAGACGAGCTTCGCATCCACGACGGGCACGTTGCCATCGCTCACCAGGCAGTGGAGGCGGCCAGGATCAAATACACGGTCGGCAAAGTGCCTCAGCAAGACATCCTGAAGGCACAAGTCGAACTTACCCGTTTGGCCGAGCACCTGATTCGCTTCGAGCAGGACGCCGAAATCGCACGCGCTCGTCTGAACACCCTCCTGGGGCACGATCCCGCCGAGCCTATCAACGTTCGCGGCGAATACGCCATTCCGCTGCAGTTGCCGGGAACAGAAGCGCTGGAAAAACTGGCACTTGCGTCGCGGCCTGACTTGGCCCAGGCGCGAGTCGCCTTGGAGAAGAGCCATCAACAGCAGGCACTGGCGAGCAAGGATTACAACCCCGATTTCACAGTTTCGGGAGGGTACATGCTCATGCCGAGCGGATCGAACTACCGCAACAACTACATGGTGGAAGGCTCGATCAACCTGCCCTGGCTGAACCGGCGCAAGCATGATGCCGGCATTTCCGAGGCCAAAGCTCAGGTCAGCGAGCAAGATGCAGAGCTTGCCGCATTACGGAACGCGGCCTTTGGTCAGATTCAGGAAGCACTGGTGCAGGTGCGGTCTGCGAAGAGGTTCGCGGATCTTTATAAGGGTTTGCTGCAGCCCCAGGCTACGGCCACTCTGCGTTCGACGGTCATCGCTTACGAGAATGACCGCACCGACTTCCTCAATCTGCTCGATAGCCAGATGACAGTCGTGGACATCGATCTCGCTTACTTTCAAGCACTAGCGGACTTCGAAACGCGATTTGGCGATCTGGAACTGGCGGTCGGAGCGCCCATTGATAGGACAGAACAACCCAACACACCGGAGGCAGCAAAATGAGGGAACGCACTTATAAGCAAGCTTTTGTGATTAGCGCGGTGATTTGCTTCGTGTTGGTCGGCGCGCTCGCGTATGTCATTTGGGGCCGCCGCTACCTTTCGTCGGCGAACGACAATTCCAGCCCTGTGATGGCCAAAGGCCCTGATGTTTCCGAGCAGCCCTCCACCCAGGCTACCTCTTCTTCTGGTACACCTGTGCCGCTTGTTCCGCTGCAACTGTCTCCGCAACGCATGCAAGCCATTGGAGTGAAGACCGCGCTGGTTGAGATGCAAAATGTCAGCAACGAGCTGCGTGTGCCAGGCAATGTGGACATGAATCAGAGGCAGCTCGCCTACGTGCAGACGCGCTTTCCGGGTTGGATTCAAAAGGTATTTGCCAATGCCACTTACCAGTACGTACGAAAGGGGCAGCCGGTATTCACAATCTACAGCCCTGAGCTGGTGAGCACCGAGCAAGAGTATCTACTGGCCAAGCAAAGTCAGCAGTCCTTTGTGAGCGACATGCATGGGACGGCAGCCCACGAGAGCGATTGGCTTCTTCAAGCTGCTGCCGACCGTTTACGCCAATTTGGTGTCCCGCCGAGTGAGATCACCAGACTGGAGCAATCCGGCACGGTGCAGCACGACGTGAGCATCGATTCCCCTGCGTCTGGCTACATCACCGACTTTAACGCTCTTCCCAATCAATACGTGCAGTCGGATACGAAGCTCTACACCATCGCCGATCTTTCCACGGTCTGGGTGAACGCCAACGTATTTCAAACTGACGTTGGCGCTTTGAAGCCAGGGATGCCCGCCACAGTAACGGTTGATGCCTATCCGGGCCGTACGTTCAAAGGAAGGATTGATCAAGTCCTGCCGCAAGTTGATGCCACGACGCGCGCCGTGTCCGTGCGCTTTGTCTTCAACAATCCGGGAATCGCACTCAAGCCTGGTATGTATGTCAACGTTAGCATTGCGGTTCCTCTCGGCCGTCAGCTTGTCATTCCTGCTTCTGGCGTCCTGCATTCCGGCACGCGGGATCTAGCTTTTATCGACCGTGGCGACGGTTATCTCGAACCGCGTGAGATTGAGGTCGGCCCGCGGCTAGATGATCACGTCGTGGTCCTTTCGGGTCTGAAGATTGGCGAGCATATTGTCAGCTCCGCCAATTTCCTTGTGGATTCAGAATCGCAACTGCAGGCAGCGATTGAATCGTTCACACCTCCTCCACCGGGGGCAGGAGTGGCAGCGGCGATGAACACGCCGGTCGAGCGTGTGAGCGTCGATTTCGGCACCGACCCCTCACCGCCTCACAAGGGGTCGAATACGGTTCGGGCGAAGCTCACCGGCTCCGATGGCAAACCAGTAGGCGGCGCGGAAGTGACGGCGACCTTCTTCATGGCAGCGATGCCAGCCATGGGCATGGCTGCTGTGCGAAGCGTGGCAACGCTCCACGAAAAGGGTGATGGCGTTTACGAGGGACCGCTCGATCTCGAAACAGGCGGGACCTGGCAAGTCACGCTAGTAGTGAAACGCGGCGGTCAGACCATTGCCAGCAAACAGCTCAGCGTGAGCGTTGCGGGAGGCATGTGATGATCTCCCTAATCATTGAATGGTGCGAACAAAATCGGTTTCTGGTCTTTACTGGGGTTGTGCTGCTTACCGTAGCGGGGGTTTGGAGCCTTCGGCACATCCCGCTGGATGCTCTTCCCGACATCAGCGATGTGCAAGTGGTCATTCACACTGAATGGCCGGGCGAGCCGCCCAATGTTATCGAGGACCAAGTCACTTATCCAATCGTCACGACTTTGTTGGCAGCACCTCACGTAAAGTCAGTGCGGGCACAGACCATGTTCGGGGACTCGTATGTTTTTGTCGTCTTCGAAGATGGCACCGATCTTTACTGGGCGCGTTCGCGGGTGACTGAGTACCTGCAGCAGATCGGGGGACGTTTGCCAGCCGACGTTCATCCAGCCATCGGGCCCGATGCTACCGGAGCCGGTTGGGTGTATGAGTACGCCGTTATTGATCGCACCCACACCAAGAGCCTGGCGGATTTAAGGGCCTTGCAAGACTGGTATCTCCGCTACCAACTCGAAACCGTCCCAGGCGTGGCCGAGGTTGCAACCATCGGCGGCTACGTCCGGCAATATCAGGTGAAGCTCGATCCCAACAAGCTGTTTTCGTACGGCATTCCTGTCTCTACCGTAATCGACCGCGTGCGCGACAGCACGAACGAAGTTGGCGGCAATGTCCTCGAAATGAGCGGCGCAGAGTATATGGTGAGAGGTCTTGGCTACCTGCAGTCAGTAGCAGACTTGGAGAACGTTCCAGTCGCAACAAAGAATGGCACACCCGTGCTGCTACGCGATCTGGGCAGCGTAGATTTCGGGCCGGAGGTACGCCGCGGGGCTGCCGATTGGCAGGGCGAAGGGGAGGCCGTTGGTGGCATCGTGGTCATGCGTTTCGGCATGAACGCGCTTGACGTGATCAGTGGTGTGAAAGCCAAGGTGCGTGAGATCGCACCGTCACTTCCTCCCGGAGTGGAAATTGTGACCGGCTACGATCGCTCATGGCTGATCAATGAGTCCATCAAGACCCTGAAGCGCGATCTGATCCTGGAAGCCATTATCGTCAGCTTCGTCTGCATTGCCTTCCTATTCCATCTGCGTTCCGCGCTGGTGCCCATTATCACGCTGCCAATCGCTGTTCTGGCGGCCTTCATCCCTATGTACTGGCTGAACGTCAGTTCCAATGTGATGTCATTGGGCGGACTGGCACTGGCAATTGGGGTGCTGATCGATGCCGCCATCGTGATGGTCGAGAACGGGTACAAGCACCTGGCGGAACGTAGCGGCCTTGCTGCCGGCGAGCATACGGAGAAGCTCAGTTCTCAGGAACGTAGAGCTATTTTGGTGCGATCGGCGAAGCAGGTCGGCCCTGCCTTGTTCTACTCACTCATCATTATTCTTGTGTCGTTCCTTCCCGTGTTCTTGCTTGAGGCACAGGAAGGCCGGATGTTCCGGCCTCTAGCCTGGACCAAGACCTCGGCGTTGGCCTTTTCCTCGCTGCTTTCGATCACCTTGGTCCCCGTCCTCATGCCGGTATTCATTCGAGGCCGGTTGCGTCCGGAATCGCAGAACCCGGCGGCGCGAGTCACGCAAGCCATCTACCTGCCCGTCTTGCGCTGGTGCTTACGGCACTGGAAATTGCTGATCGCAGTCAACCTTATTTTTTTGGCGGTGACTATTCCGTTGTATTTCAAACTGGGCAGCCAATTCATGCCCGCCTTGTACGAAGGATCAGCCCTCTACATGCCAACGGCCTTGCCGGGCATCTCCATTCAGCAGGCAACTTCGTTGATGCAGGAGCAGGACCGTATGATCCGTTCCTTTCCCGAAGTGGAAAGCGTGTTCGGCACGGTTGGCCGTTCCGACAGCGCCACCGACAACGCTCCACTCGATATGTACGACACAACCATCATGTTGAAGCCCCAAGACAAGTGGCGGCCTGGTATGACCTACGAAAAGCTAATCGCGCAAATGGATGCCAAGCTCCAGTTTCCCGGTCTGACCAACACGTGGACCATGCCGGTGCGAAACCGGCTAGACATGGAGCTCACAGGCATCAAAACTCCGGTTGGGCTAAAGATCCAAGGACCCGATCTGGCTCATATTCAGGGTATCGGCGCACGAATGCAACAGATACTCACCGCCATTCCCGCGACAAGTTCGGTATTCGCAGAGCGCGTGTCGCAAGGATTTTACTTAAACGTCGAAATAAATCGGCCTGAAGCTGCACGGTATGGGTTAACCGTGGGAGACGTCCAGCGAGTCATCACGTCAGCCATCGGCGGCGCGAATGTTGTTCAGAATGTCGAAGGTCGCCAGCGCTTCCCGATCAACGTTCGCTACGAGCGCGATTTCCGTGGCGGTCCCGAAGATTTGGGCCGAGCTCTCGTGGGCACTTCGTCAGGGGCGCAAATCCCAATCAGTGAAATAGCGCGACTCTCCTTCTCGCGCGGACCAGCAATGATCCGCGACGAGGACGGCGCGCTCACCGGCTACGTCTATCTTGACCTCAAAACGAAAGACTACGGCGGATTTGTGGATCAAGCGGACAAACTGCTTCGCAGCAAGCTGGAACTGCCAGCCGGCTACACCTATCGTTGGGCGGGCGAATACGAGTTCGAACTGCACGCCAAAGAGCGGCTGAAAATCATTCTGCCGGTTGTGTTCTTTGTCATTTTTCTGTTGCTGTACATGGTCTTCAAGTCCGCAGCGGAAGCGGCGGTCCTGATCTTTCCGACGCTCTACGCCATGTCGGGTGGACTCATCCTGCAATGGGTCCTGGGATACAACTTCAGCGTTGCAGTGTGGGTGGGATACATCGCTCTGTTTGGTATTGCGGTGGAAACAGGGGTGGTGATGGTTGTTTATCTGCACGAGGCTCTGCAAAGCCGCCTCGCGATCGATACGCCTCTGACCGATGATGACGTGGAGCAGGCCACCATCGAAGGCGCCGTTCAGAGACTCCGTCCCAAGCTGATGACCGTGACTGCCGTGATTCTGAGTCTTGCGCCGATCTTGTGGGAGTCGGGAATTGGGTCGGATGTTATGAAACCGATCGCCGCGCCTATCGTGGGCGGAATGATTACATCGACCATCCATGTCCTAATTCTGGTCCCGGTCTTTTTTTTCTTAATGAAGCGCCGGGCCCTGCGGCATGGCACGTTGACCAGACAACAGGCAACACAGCAGAGGTGATTGAAACCGCGACCGGGTTGGCACGCCTGTTCGGATCGAGTGCCCCACCTCTAATCCAATAAAAAAGGCGGAGTGGATACTAGCACTCCGCCAGAAATCAAAAATGGATGGACTCAGCCTGCCGTCTTCCGAGACTTCGCCTTGATTGTTTCCTTCTCTCGTTTTGCGGCAAACTCCCTGGCCAAGTCCTTCTGGAGTTTCTCAGTGTCTACGCGGTAGCGTTTGGCAACGTCCATGAGAACGTCGTCGCGGCTTGCTGTGGATCGCTGATAAGCCGAATCCAGCAGACTGATTTCCAGAAACAGCTTGCAAAGTGCGGCCTCGTCATACGTGCCGACCTGCTTTGCCAACAGTTCTTGTGCGGAATCGGAGTCCTTCTTGACTTCCACCTTATGCCGCTTCGCCAGAGCCGGGACTTGGTTGTAGGACAGGTGCGCGACCAAGTATTGAGCGATGACTTGCAGGTCGGCCTTCTTCAACGGAGCCGAAACCCGTTGCAGAACGGTCGCCAGCACCCGGTGGCGAGTAGTGATCGCAAGCTTTTCCTTCTGAACTCGCTTGCGTTCCGTTGCCCGCTCCCGCTCAACCTGTTCGGGAGACGGCGCGTCAGGACGATGCACCCGGCAAGCCGGATCGGGACAAACCTTGACGATGTGTCCGCGCTTGCCTCCGTCCGTTACGATGGCTTCGGTCATCTTGTCGCAAGGCTTTTGGAACGCCGACAGCTTGGCGCGTTCGCCGTTCGTCCTTGCCTTCTTGATTTGCAATTCCACGTAACGGTTGCGTCCAAGCGGAGCACCTTCCCGGCTGTTCCATGCTGACGAAATCTGAACCAAGGTCGGTTTGGCTTCCAAAGCCTTGCTGACGTGGGCGTCAATCTTGGCCCGGAAGCACTGCGGATCGGTGCAAGAGTCCTTGCGAACGTCGCTGAAAAGCAGCTTATTGAATCCAGTCCGCTTCGGACAATTGGCACATGACCCGGCCCCGGTAACCAGCGTTTCGTCTTGCTTGTCGAATGGCGCTGCGTCCAGTTCCAACAAGATGTTCGACTCAATCCACGCGGCCAATTCGCGCACGGGGATGAGCACTTGCGTGTTGCCTTCACTCGTCCACATACTGCGGAACGATGCCGCGAACGCTTCCTGCTGTTGCGCTGCCGGGAGCTTGGCGATCAGCAAAGCATGGCCCGTCGTGATTTTGTCGTTTAGAAACGCTTCCGCCACAGGCGGCGTCAGGTCGGTGAGTTTGACCCTGCTGTACACATAGGCTTCGCTCTTTCCCGCTCTGGCCGCGATACTGGCCACGGTATAGGTTCCGTCCTTGAGTTCCAAGAGTGACCGGAAACCCAAGGCTTCTTCTAGCGGGTGAATGTCCTCGCGTTGCAGGTTTTCGACTACCTGGGCCTCGATGGCCTCAGCGTCAGTCAACTTTACAACCCGAACCGGGACGGCCTCCAATTCGGCGATTTTGGCAGCGCGTAACCGCCGTGCTCCTATGACGACTTGATACGCTCGTTCTTCCAGTTCTCGAACCAAGAGCGGCTCTAACACGCCCTGCGTTTTGAAAGTGGCAGCGAGTTCTTCCAGAGCCTTTTCGTCAAACCGCTTGCGTGGGTTGGTGGGTGACTCGGTAAGAGTGGCAATGGGTATATTTCTGTATTCCCCATTCATTGCTGTGCTTTTCATGTTCTTTTCCTCCTTTTCAGTTTTGAAGTTGTTGAGTTTCCGTCGTAGGCACACGTCGGACTTGCGCGCCCAAAGTTGCGCTCACGTTCCGTGGTTTCGGTGTTTAAGCGGCAGCCGCTATCGGCTCGGGGGCGATTCCCCCAAGGATCACGGCAGCGGTGTGTTGAACGACTTCCAGACTCTCTTGCAGAAGTTTGGCGTCTCCATGCCAGAGCCGGATGTAGTCCTGCGCGGAGGTTCCGTTGTCCAGCCCGACCGCCTGGCAAACCACAAACGCCACGGCCTCGGCTTCGGTTTCCCGTACGGGCTTAGTGGTCAGTGTGCGACGTTCGCCCTGATGCAACATTTCGTGGGCGATCTCATGCACCAGCGTGGAAAACTCCTCGGCAGGTTGCATCCCGGAAAGCAAGGTGATCTTTCCGCCAAAGGACAAGCCTTTGGCGGGTGCGATCCGTTCCGAGTAGTTTAGGTTTACGCCTCGGGCTGCGACGAACTTTACAAGCCGTTCGCGGTAGCCGCTCACCTCGCCCTGCACTTCGGTCAGCGTGGGCAATTCCTTGCCTTCGGTCTGGCTGATGTCAAAGACGTATACGGCGCGGAAACCAACCAGTTGCGGGTCTGGCCTACGCTCGTCTGCTGTATTGTCAGTGGGAATATCGGTTGCAACTTCATCGTGGTGCGGTTTGCGGTAGCCGACCATCGGAGCAAGAATCAGAATGCCTTTCTCGCCTCGTTTGACGAAGCGGCCAAGCGAGTTCCAAGTGCGAATGCCTGCGACGTTGGTTGCTTGTGGTTTCTGGCGAGCAATCAGCATGATGTTGCCAAAGCTGTAGTGATGAAACCGGGCCATCGCGTTGAGATACTGGGTCAACACTTCACTCTCTCCCGACTCCAAAGCTGCGACCAGATAGCTGACTGCCTCGTTGGTTTTGTTCTTGATCTCTTCTAATTTCATTGTTTTTTCCCTTCTGCCGGTGTCGGCTTGTTTTTTCTTTCAGTTGGAGCGGCAGCGAGGAAAAACAAGGCGACACGGGCGAAGGGACGAAACGGAGCGCGAAGGAGGGTGGCAGGGCGTGAGGGAAAGCGCGGCGAGTGCCAAACGCTTTTGGTTCATGTTTGGCGCGAAACCGGCGCAGTCCGAAACGCCCGTCCGAGCCGCGGCCAAGCGGCGTCCACCCGGAAGAGGGCGCAGTGGAATGAAGACGCGAAGCGACCTAGATGTCGGGAGATCTAAATGCGGGTGATTGTAGAGTGATAAAAAAGTTTAGGAATCAAAGTCCGCTATTTATTGTGTCGCTCCAGAATCTCCAGAATGTCTTTCGGATGTCGTGAAACGTCAGCGGTCCAGTCCCCGAATCCACCGTGCCCATTCACCGCTCTGACCCATTCGGATAGGAACTCTCGCTTCGTCTGGTTTTGCTGGTCATCCTGTCCCTTCACTTCCAAAATGAGCGTTTTTCCGTTTGTTAGGCGTACAAGATAGTCTGGCCTGAACTTGTGGATGATCCCTTTGAACGAGTACGTGATCTCGAAATTGATGTGATCGTTCTTCACCCAAGCACGCACGTTTTGATTGCGATCCAGTTCCAGAGATTCATTCGCTTCCCATCGGCTGTCGTAAACGCACATATTTATCTGTGAGCGCTTTGTGTGCTCGCAAGCTTTTCCGGTAGCCGATCGATCTCTGAGACAACCCAATCGTCCGTCGTTGTCACGTCTTCCGGGCTGATGATCGATGCTGATTGGCTCCTTAGTTGGTCGTAGCTGACGTTAGAACCCTCCCGTTCTTTACGGCGCAGCAGCAGCTGGCCGTAATCGAAGTGTTCGAGGCCGACGATGCGTGCTGCCAACGCAGAACGCAGTGTCGATTTTCCGGTTCCGGGGGCGCCCGTGAGCAAAATCACTTTCCCCATATGCAGACCTCTGCGAGATGGCGTTATACCAAATTACTGGATGAAGTGTGACAGGACGAGGTGGGCTTAGGTGAAGTTCGTCAAAAAAGACGCCAGGCGCATGGACCGGCAACGGCTAGGCTGCACGGCCTGGTAGCCTGGTAGCAATGTTGACATTTTGTACCTTGTTTTCAATGGTTTAGATCCCAATTAAGGGCTTGTGATATTTTCTAGTAATTACGTTGCTATTTGAATGGTATTTTGATACACTCGAACTGAGGTTAGGGAGATCTCGAACATGGCAGTATTGACCCCTCCACGACCGGATTTGTTGGCGTATCGGGAAGCGACAACTCTGGAGTTTTCCAAACTCGTCGCGGAGCTAACGACAATCCTGGGGAAGAAATTGACGGCTTACATCGCTTCGGTGAAGGACACAAGAGCAGTCGAGCGTTGGATGGCAGGTTCAGAACCGTACAAGGGTGTTGAAGAACGGCTGCGGCTTGCTTATCGACTGGCGAAGATGATTAGCGATCACGAAGGGCCGCGCGTGGTTCAGGCTTGGTTTACGGGCCTGAATCCAGAGTTGAACGATCGCGTGCCGGTTCGGCTCTTGCGAGAAGAGAATGTTGAGGCCGTGGGTCCGGAGATTCTTGGCGCGGCGCGCGCATTTCTAGCCGGAGGATAGTTACTTTTGAGAGTCCCCGGCGTGATCTATCGATTGGGGAGGAAGCCTGATCCCTGGTCTCCCACCGACTGGGCATCGGCGGGACCGGACGGAACCTTCGGTAACCGCTTTGACGATCCGGAAGCGATGTACCGTGTTGTGTATGCATCGTCACAGAGACTCGGTTGCTTCCTCGAAACTCTAGCTCGATTTCGAGTCGATCACAGACTGTTGGCTGAATTGGCCGAGATTGAGGGAGAAGATGACTACTGTCCTCTGGGGGAAGTGCCATTGGGATGGGTCGAGAAGCGCGTCATGGGAGTAGCCACTGCGGGCGGAGAGTATGCGGACATTTGTAGCAGCGAGTGGGTCAGCCGACTGCGGATTGCGCTGGCAGGTCACCTGGACAGGTTTGGCTTGGATGACTTGGACGCTTCTGTTTTGCAGATGACAGCTCCGCGAAAACTGACGCAGTTAGTATCACGCGTCGCGTTCTCCGAGGGATGGGCAGGAATCTACTATCGCTCGAAGTATGGGCACGATATTGAGAACTGGGCCCTGTTCGAGCCGTTTCAAATCAATTTAAGGGGTTCAGAGTCGATCCAAACCGACGATCCAGATTTGCAGCGCGCTCTCCGACTTCATGGGTTGAGGTTCAAGAAGTAGGCAGAGAATCTTGTCTACCGTCGCACCGACCGTGCGCTTGGTATGGTTCGCTCAGCTCAAAACCTCAGCCCAAGTTCTAAGGTGACCTATTGAATTGACGAGGATGGTCTTGCGCCATTGATCCGCTGCTGCATTACAGTTGTCAGCAATTGCTTTGAGAGCGGTTGCCCGGACGAAGTCACGCTCTCGTGCGCGATTCAGGAGAAAGTGATACCTGCATCGCTTCGCGGCGGCTGGGGTTTGGGAAGCACGCTTCGACGAAGGTCGAGAATAGTGAATTTCACCAAATTGAGCAAAAGCATTGAGGTCTTTCCCGATGATGTTCTTGCAGATGACGCAATCGCAAATTATCTTGAAAAAATGGTCCGGCGTGGAAATCCCCAGAGCCGTGAAACACCGCGTAATTTGCGGGACTGAATACTTGTGATGTAGCGACCTCACGTAATACTGCACGGTTGGCGTTGATTGCCCGATCACTGGGACGACATCTTTCTGCTCTCCGTATCCAACACCGTGCGCGACTCCTGCCATGCCCAGCTTGCTGAGAGCGAGGCTAAAGTAGCTCCCGTGCATATTGAACACGGGCATCTCTGGTGAAAGCTCCTCGACCCATTTCCTTAGCGCGATCAGTTCTTGCCGCGAAGCTCCGTGTTCGTCAAAGCGACTGAACCACAACCAAACCCCCGCGGGCTTGCACTCCTTCAATCCGTCTATGATGGTGCGGGAATGAGGATCATTACTCAAAAGGTCGCGATGCCCACATATCACGACATGAATGGGGATGTCTTTACGTACTGCGGTCGATGCCTGCGCGAGACGGCGATTGAGGGCGATCCACTCCGCTATGCGTGATTGTTCGATGTAGAAGTATGGCGCGAGTAGGGCTGCTGGGGTGGGCAACTCGTCTGCGAATCCCGCAGTCTCAGGGTCTTGCCTAAAAACATCTCGCAGAAGGTCTGCTTGAAACGAGAGAACACTCCGAGAGGCATCCTCTACAACCTGATTGGAAGCAAAATCGGCAGGCTCGATTGCTTTGCTTCGATTCACGGCAGTGGAGAAGGGCAATCCGAAAGCGTCGGCGAGCTTGCGGTACGAGCTCTTGAAGTCTCTTTTGAACTTTCCCTTCTGCCCCCTTATCTTCTGATCCGACTTTATCCAATCTAGGTCTGAACGAACTTTTCCAGTGTCAGGATCAACGTATGTCCCGAAGGCATAGGTCATCGGGTCTACGTAGTAAGGACGCCCCGCCTGTTTATTTAGTTTGAAAAGAAGACTCGCCGTCGCTCCCGGCGTGGCTTGTAGCAGATTTGCGCCAACCATGACACCATCGAACTGCTTGATGGTTTTTTCGACGTACTCCTTTTCGGAGTGACTACCGAGGCGCAATATAACTGATGCTGGAGCTTCAGGCACTAGCAAATTCCTTCAAGAACTCTATCTGAGTTGAGCGATAGAATTGCCTGACCTCAGAATGCGTGGTTGCAGGCAACAGACAAGAACACCCGCCCGATTCAAGTACAGAAATTAGCCCGATTCCCTGACTTCTCAATTCCGCTGTATCTACTTTCCCTGCGGATCGCTCTGGCATAGCAATATACACGTAGTCGGAACAAAGTTGATACAGCAATGCCTGTTCGAGGGCACGACGCCAGTCGGTCAGTTTTAACTCGACAGCAATCGTTGAGTCACTGTGAGCGCAGAACCCGTAGAGGTCGATGCGGTATTCGTAAAATGGCAACTCGTTTTCTTGCAGACAAAACCCCTGCTGCTGTGCGAACTTGGCAACAGGCTTCAAAAGCTGGGATTCCTTAGAGAACTTTGTCCCGATACGTCGATATTTTGTCATGACAGCGAAGCATCACTCCAGCACAAAGAATGCAGTACCCGAACACGATTCCTGACACGGAAAGCGAAAAGACCGCTATCGGCAATGATACCGGATGATTGAAGACACGGTTGGCGAGGCCGAACCAGATCGTGAAAACGAATTCTAGTGCCAAGAAGATGTACACGCCCCAGCTGATCCGCTGCGCCCACTTCGACCACCGATCTCGGGCATGGATCAGCATTCTGTACGAAATCATCGCATCGAGGTCACTCGTAACAAAAGACGATACGTCATCTTGAAAATTTTCGCCGCGAAATTCTTCGAGGATGGCATCGGGCGGAAGGTTCAACGCTCCATCAAGTTGGACGCTATTCTGGATAATGCGCTGGACGGTGGGCTTTACGGCATCGGCGAGTGCGCGTCCAAGATATGCGCGGAGTTCATCCAACGCTTCCTTCGTGCCATCGAGGGATTTCTTTGCCAAATCTGTGCGATCTCCGTACTTGTACCAAGCCGCGATTGCGCCCACGAGCAGCGGGACGTGGACGGTGAGCAGCAGCCCACTGAGATCTGGAACTACGCTGGTCGCCTCCGTAGCACTTTCTCCTTTATCTCGGACTCGGTGGTCATCTCTGGATGCCGAGTATATACGTAGTAAAGAAGATCATTGAGAGAGTATTTCGCAAAACGCGATTTGACTTTTCGAATTCCCTCGACAAACGGCTTGTATTCCTTCCGGTTAATGAGTTCTTCCATCTTCTTCTTGCCTTCTTCAGTCAAAACGTATCGCGTCTCTTCATAACTGTCGGCGGTCGGAGCTATCTCGTCGGGTTCTGGTGCCATTACATCTTCAGGCCCCATCAGTTCCTCAAACGTTAGGTCAACTTCTGCCTGCTCTGGATCAGTGGTTGCGACCGACGTTGAGAGCGCACCAGTCCCCAAATCGTCAGCCTGACCTGAAGGCGTCGAGCGTTTGATGAAATTTAGATTTTCCAGAAATTCCAAATCGTCGTAGATGCGCGAGGAATACGGGCCTGCTTTGTACGCCTCAAAATTGAACCCATCTCCAGTCGGATGAATTTTCTCTTCGGTGTCGAGCAAGTAGAGCAATTTTTGAATGCGCGTGAGCCCACCGAGGCCGTGTTGAGTGGATGTTTCGTCAAGCCCGATGAGCAGAAGCAGCATCTCCCGCCTGCCGATGGTCGCCATGAGGGTCTCCCTTCGCTGGATGTTAGCGTTTTGTGTCCCGAGCAGCTAGTGTTTTCATTTACTCACTCCCCGAGACCGTCGCTTGAGAAAATGGTAGCAGAAAACTTCATGGCGAACAAATGGCGAACATGGTAATTGCGGTCGTGGACGAAGGTCGGAAGCGTGTGCTGGGCATCATGGCGGCGATCCTCGTAGTACGGAAACTCCTCGCAGTTTGACCGAACGACGCGAGTGCCGGCCAAGCCGCACTTACGCTCTTCTGGATGCTTTGAGTGGGGCAAGGAAAGCAGGCGTAGCCTCGCCTTCCGGCTCGAATCCGAATGTGGGGACTTTTGTGTCGCACGAAAAGGAGCATGTTCGTAAGTCATTGAACGCATTGAGCGTTTTGAACGGCAGTTTTGACAGTCTCTGTGCGGGACGATGGTTGATAAGTTATTTGTTTGTAACAACTAACAGCTAATTTGCCGCGTCTTCGTGCGGGAATTAAGAGTCAGTTGCTCTGCCAATTGAGCTACGCGCCCGCTGCTAACAGCAAGGTAGAAACAAATTTTTATTGTACCATCCGTTTTGCATCCACCCCTGCGCGGCTGAATCCGAGCTTTGCTACATTGGGCACGGGGCGCTGGACGGATTCCCAACTGGGATCCTGGCTCAAGTTTCGACGATCAAAAACCTGAGCGATCGCGTTTTCGGCAAGCGTCGCCGAGAGAATGACCCAGGCAAGCAGCGCTGAAAGTACAGTCCTGTTCCATGACATAAAACCATCACCGTGCAACTTTCCGCGTTATGCTGAGTTGGGGTCTCCGGAGGGCGAAATGCCGGTTGGGCACAAGCCAGCTTCACAGCGCGAGGAGGACGAAACGCCTCCGAGCGACACGGCTCACCCTAATTGAACTTGAAGCCAACTTGAGTTTGAGACCAACTTGGTCTGAACGCAGTGCAATTGCGCTGCTGCGGCACAGCAGTCTCGCGATTACGCTGAGGCGGCTTCCCGCCTTTGCTCCGCCGCGGCAGTATTCGAACCGGAAACCGGTTTGCGAATTGGCACCACCTCGGCCTTGGCCGGGCGCTGCTCAATTCTTCCGATGACTGGTCTGTCGGTTGCGCCCGTGGCAGAAAGGGAGACGAACCTGTTCTCGCTCCACAGACGATCGATCAAGCGGCGTTCCCAGGGACGCAGTACTTGCTGTGGCAGCGAGAAAAAATTTCGAAACGTCCATATCAAATACGCGCGTTGCACAAGATTCGGCTGTACGTATCTCGGCCCGATCGGCGTGTCCAGTTGAATTACGCCATCGGTGAGTTTTTCAATCCACATGTCCTACCCCAAAAAGACGGCCTATTTTGCCTTTGCTGTGAAAGCGGGCCATTATTGCACCACGAACGGGGCAATGGGAAGCAATCTTTTTATATTGGGGGAGAATTTCTTTGCGCTGCCTGGATCAATTTGAGAAGAGGAACCTGTCGTGGGCGGGCGTTGAATACGATCAACCGGCTCTCAGCCGATCTCCGGCAAGAGTGCGATGCGGTCCAGGGTAGCGGCAACGCCCATACCTTTGCCCTCCGATTCCTCCACCCGCACGACCGAGGCTTCGCAGAGCGTCCATCCACCGGGCCCCAAACCCAAGCCGGGTGGGAGCATGATGACCAATTCCAGTTTCGAGCCTGCTTTCATCCCTGACTCGGAATAGAGAAAAATTCCCGATGAACTCAGATCGCGAGTCAGGGCTTGATGCTCACTGCCGCCGTGGCGCACTTTGACCGGGACGCGAACTGGCAGCCGTTGGCGCGAACGCCTCTCACTGGTGGTGGTTTTTTCAGCCATAAAGCGCGTGGAAGTTTACCCTAGTGCGCTGAGTCAGAAACTGGCCCACTGATTCGGAGTGGAACTGACGCGGTAGGCCGACAAATCGTTCTGTTGCTCGCTGATGCTGCGGGGTACCCCTACCCCTCCTTTTTATCAAATACCTCATTTTGAAGGAGTTAAATTAAATACCTCAAAACAAAGGAGTTACCGGTGACTTCCTTTGGGAATTTCCCTTTAGAATCATTGGCTTAGCCCGGGTGCCACCCCACATAATTGGTTCTAAAGGACTTATATGTAATAGATTGATAACATTGGAGTTACTTCCAAATTTCTGGGAGTCTCGGAAGGAGTCATCCTTCAGAATTAGGAGCTACTGCTCACTTGGTCACACAAAATTCAGATTTCAAAGAACTTAACGTCAGATACGGATACGGCCACGTTGGACCGTAGTTCAACTTCTATTATAGCGCGTGATGTCAACTAGCCGGCTGATTTCGGGTTGTTGCGCGCTCCCATTTCCGGGGCGACTCCAGTTTGCCGCGACTTGGAGAGCGGACTTTAAGAAAAACGCTCCTCCCTCAGGTCGCGGGAGGAACCGGGGAAGAAGAGAACCTACAAATCTAGAAGCTGAACCTGAGGGACAACTGAATGTCGCGAGGGCCTCCGCCGCCGAGGAACGGGTTTGTAGCGCCGACGTCGGGGGTGACGGTCAGGGGTAAGAAGCCGATTCCTTGTCCGTTTGATGCAACCCCGTTGTTGCCCCATAGGACGTTGAAGCTGGGATAAAGTGGATTGCCGAAATTCGGGTGGTTAAAGACGTTGAAGAAATCCGCCCCGAGCTTTACGGCAACGCGCTCGGTAATCTTCGTGTCTTTGAAAAAGGAGAGATCGAAGTTGCGATAGTGGGGGCCGTAGAAGCCGTTGCGCGGGGAGTCGCCGAAATGAGCGCCGCTATTGCAGGTTCCAGCCACTACGTTCGGGTTTGTGCAGGACGCCGCGAACGCAGCCAGGTTGAGGAAGTTTGCGGGGTTGCTGCTGGTTCCAGCCCGGGGATTGCCGACAAGATCGGGACGTTCATAATACTCGCCGGTGTTGTTGAAATCGCTGTAATCCATCGGGGTGAAGGGCATGCCGGTGGAGAGCGTAACGACGCCGCTCATTTCCCATCCGTTGGTGAGCCACTTCATGGTTGGCGCTCCCGGAATTTTGTAGCCCCAGAGCCAAGTGAAGTGGTGGCGCAGATCGAAGCCGGAGTTGCCGCGGTCTCCGCGGACGTTGAAGCTATTCTGCGGCTGCGACTGGAAGGGAGCGTAGTCCTGGCCATCGCTGGCGGTGTCGATGGAATGGCTCCAGGTGTAATTCGCAGTGGAAGTGAAGCCATGCACGTCGCGCAGCTTGAGGCTGGTCTGCAACGAGTTGTAGTTAGAAATGGCTGACGATTGGAAGTCGAGCACATAACCATACGACGGGTTCAGGCGACCGGTGAGGCCTTGATTCTCATCGATGAAGCGGAAGAGCTTGCGGCCCGACGATCCGACATAGGCGACGGAAAGCGCTGTATTGCGCGCCAGTTCCTGCTCCACGTTGAGGTTGTAGTTCTGGACGTAAGGTGTCCGCAGATTCTGGTCGACAGTGAATACGTCGGTGAAACTGAAGTTGCCGAAGACTGAGGCGGCGCAGAGGCTGCTTCCGGGGATCGGAATGGTGCCTGAGCCACACGCCACGGGCGTCAAGCCATTTGTGACCGAGCCGTAGGAGATCGGTTTCGGACCCACGTCGTTGAACAGGGGGCCTGCGTTGGAGGAGGTGTAGGGGACCTGACCGGCGAAGAAATCCTGCGAGAAAGCGTCGTAGGCAAATCCGTAGCCCAGACGGAAAATTGTCTTTCCGGTGCCGAAAACATCGTAGGCGAGGCCGATGCGAGGCGAAAAGTTGTGGTAATCCTTTGGGTAAAGGCTGCTGGGATCGCCGCTGACACCCACTTGCTCGATGCTTCCCGAATACAAGTTGGGGAGGATGCTGAACAGGTTGTTCTTCTCGCCGATGATGCCATAGTAGTCCCAGCGCAGGCCATAGTTGAGAGTGAGGCGGTGGGAGAGGCGGAAATTGTCCTGCAGATACATGCCGAAACTGTCCTGGTAGGTGTTGCGGCGCGAGTTGCCCATGGTTTGGCTGCCACCACCGGAGACGTTGCCAGCGATGAAGTTTCGGAGCCCTGTGGTGTCAGTACCCGTCGGGGAGAAAGTCAGAATGCCGCGATGGTTCAGGTCGAAGTACTGCGACACCGAAGTCCGGCGGAATTCAAAGCCGACTTTCCAACTGTGCGAGCCGCGGTTGAGGGAGTAGTTGTTTAGGAAATGCCAATTGCTGTCGACGCGTCCGCGCGGATCGGACTTGCTGGAGCCAAAACTGGCGAACCCGCCAACATTGATTATGGGCAAACCATTGTCTTGGGGCGTGAAATCGGAATTGGCCGTGTTCAGGCCGAGGCTGGCGGGGCTGATGCTTGCGTCCTCGGCGGAAAAAGTTTCGGCGAAGCGGTTCCATCCAAGGCGGAATTCCGCCAAGAAGGCGGGCGAGAACACGTGGGTGTAGGAGAGCGAGACGACTTGGACTCGCGTGGGCACCACGGTGTTGTTGCCGGGCAGGACGTTGCCGCCGCCAATGGCGAGGGGAGCGCTCTGATCGCTGTCTCCGAAGTAGTAGCGGCCGGTCAGCAGGTCGTCTTTGCCGATGTGTTGGTCAATCTTCGCGATCATGCTGTCGAGGCGATTGGTGGACGGCGCGTTGACTTCTTCGGACTCGTTGGTGGCGGGAAGAGGACCCCAGGGGTTTGTGTTCAGGATATTTTGGATAATCGGGTTGACGCCGCCGTTAGCCGCCGTTGCCGCAGCGATGTCAGCCTGACTGGGAACCGTGGCGGCGGAGGGAAATCCGACGCGTTCACGCTGGCCCTCATAAGCTACGAAGAAGAAAGTCTTGTCTTTGATGATCGGTCCGCCTAAAGATCCGCCGAACTGGTTGTTGTGGAATGCATTCTGGGGCGCAGGATCTGCGTTGAAATAGTTGCGGGCATCGAGCGCGTTGTTGCGGAGATATTCGAACACGCTGCCGTGGAGCCCGTTGGTGCCGGACTTTGTAACCATGTTGACGATAGAGCCGGAGTTGCGGCCGTATTCGGCTTCGGTATTGTTGAGGATGGCCATCTCCTGGATGGCGTCGATGGGCAGGAGAGTGGCGGGAATGCCGAAGACTCCGCCTTCATTGATGGCGTTGTCGTTGCGGAAACCGTCGTTCATGTCGGTGCCGTCGAGGAGGAAGTTGTTGGAGCGTCCGCGATTGCCGTTGACGGAGAAAACGCCGAAGGAGCCGGGCGAATCGGCTGCGCCACCGGTGTCGGCGGCGGCGCCGGGGACGAGGGTGAGCATCTTCATGTAGTCGCGGCCGTTGATGGGAAGATCCTCAATTTGATTGGCCTGGATTGTTCCGCCGAGCGTGTTACTGCTGGTTTCAACCAGCGGGACGTTGGCCTCGACTTCAACTCTTTCCTCAACGCGGCCCGGCGTGAGGGAGACGTTGGCGCGTTGCGGGCCTTCGACGGCGACCTGGATATTGGTCGCGGTTTCAGTGCGGAAGCCCTGTTTGACGACGGTGATGGAGTAGGTTCCTAAAGGCAATTCAGTGAAGGTGTAGTTTCCATTGCCGTCGGTGGTGGCCTGACGCGCCAAACCGGTGCCGGTATTGGTGGCGGTGACTTGCGCGCCGACTACGGAGGCTCCGGTGACATCGGAGACGGTACCTACAATTCCACCGCGAAAGCTTTGGGCTACGAGGATTGACGACATCAAGAAAATACAAATCACCACGAAACGTAGCTTCATTGCCGGGTCTCCTTAATTATCGCGGAGACTGGAACAGACCTACGCTCCGCGAGCAAAAAATCCGGTTCTACTTGAGATTCGCGGCATTATAAACGAGTGGGCGCGAAAGAACAGTGTCGAATGTCATAGAAAATAGAAAGAGGTGATGGGGAGGGATCAGCGCAGGAACCTGGGTCCCTCGGCAGCAGCAGAAGCATGCGCAGAGGACGAAAGCAACTGGCGGCGGTCGCCGTCAGGTTCTAGAAGCTGAAAGCCACGCCGCCGCGCACCGAGCGCGCCGATTGCACCAGATAGACGGTGTGCCCGTCCTGACCCATCACGGGCACATAGCCTTGCGCGAGAAGATTTCGCAGGTCCATGAGAACTTCCATGTGCCCGGCCAGGAAGCTCGCCGGAATCGGTTGCCGGATGCAGAGATTCAAATAAGGATCAGCCTGTCCTGCCGAAGCATTGAACAGGTCGACTGGCGTCAAAGTGCGATCGCCCGCAAACCGATAGGAGGCGATCCAGCGCATTTTCACCTTGGGCACAGTTCCGCTGAACTTCGTTGCCACAGCCTGGCGGCGCTCGGCGCGAATCCACTCGCGTGCGTCCTGCAGCTGGACGTCGGGGCGCGACAGGTCGAGCACGCCACCGTAGGCATAATCGAGGGTCGCAGTCAGATCGGAGAACAGCTTCCGCTGCAGAACTACGCGCATCCCGCGCGTCGCGAAATCGTTGCCCTGATAACTGAACGTACCCGAGTACACATCGGGCAGCACGTCGCCGGATTCGGCCATCATTTCGCCCGGCGTCATTTCGCCAACTCCGGTGAGCACGGGATCGACGATGCTGTCGGAGTAGAACGCGACCTGCATATTGTTCTTGCCGATGCGCTGGGAGACCGACACTTCCTGGTGATGAGCCCGCTCCACCGCCGGCGCAAAGCCGGTTATGCTCATACGGGGCGCGGTTTCGCTGAGGTCGGTTGAAGTCGAATCCAAATCGTCGCCTGGACGATCGTTGCCCAAACGATCCTCCAGTCCCACATGCGGGACTGAACTCGCATATTGATATTCCAGGACCGTGTTCGGCGTGATGTGGAAATCGGCTGACGCGAAGGGCTTGAAGGCGTTCACCCGCCCCATAAACTGGATCGTTTGCAATTCGCTGCCAAGCTTCATCTCCAGCCTGTCGCCGAGAACCACGCGATCGGAACTGGTCACCGACAGCGCCTGCAGCGTCGCGCCGGGCATGGTGTTCAGGTCAGGCGAACTCAGCCGAAGGGCAGTAATCGCCACCGAAGGTTCGAAAACGCCGTTGAAACGGCTGGTGTAGGCCGTGCGGAGAACTGCCGCCGGGATGCCCTGGCCGTCGGTTCCATAACCGACGTTGCCGTTCAGGCGCAGCGTGCCGCTCGATAACAACGAACGCTCCACGGCAAAACCAGCAGTCATATCGGAGGGGCTACCGAAACCCTGCCCGGGCGATCCGGCGAGGAAGGTCACCTTACCTCTCAAATCGTGGTCGGCGGCTGATTCTCCGCTTTGCGCGACCACGGTGGTGCCGTCCTCAAGCACGCGCAGGATGGGCCGATTGGCCACCGAGCGCAGCGTCCACTTCCAGTCGTCGTCGTCCACCGGACTGCGCAGCGGAACCAGCTGGATGGCTTCGAACAGCGTGGTAAGCGTGACGTTCACCATGAGCTTCGCGCCCGCGCGCACGCCGATTTTTTCGCGCAGCGACGGGAGGAACGAAGGCGCGCTTACTTTGACGCTATAGGTTCCGGGCACGAGACTGGCGACGGAGTAGAAACCACGATCGTCGGTGAATACCTTCAATGCCTGGGCGGCCGAGTCGAGTATTTCCACTGCCGCGCCCATTTGCGGCACGCCGCTGCCATCGCGGACGTATCCCGAGATTGCACCGGGGGCGCCTCCGGACCAAGCCGGAAGAGACAGGGTTGTAACGATGACGGCAACGACGATGAGGAACCCGAGCTTTCGGAACATCTCGCTCACCACCTCTGGGGAACCAGGCAGCAGTTTACTCCACCGCGAAGGTTGCCGATGGATCCACGGTCTGCTTGGAAAGGTTGTCGTTCACTTTAATCACAATTTTGTACAAGCCCGGCGGCAGGTTGGCGGCGGAAAGCGTCTTCTGCAGCGTTACCTGGTCGCCTACATTGCCCATCGTGTCCGTGGACTCGACGGTATGGATGACGGCCTTGTTGTTGGCGTCCGTCACATTGTATTCGAACGTGGCCGAAGGCTTGTGCGTTTTTTCGTCCACGCTGAGATTGTAAACCTGCATCCAGAAATTCAGCTTCTGATTGCGCTTGAAGGAAATGGGTTTGCCGTCGGAAGGCGCCACGCGCGGACGCACCTTTGTGGTGCCGATTACGAAGTTGCCTGTGCCGACGTTCTTGGCCGCCACCGGTTCCATCTGGTCGGCGATGATCAGCGTTGAGCTGCTCAACTTGTCCTCGCTGAAGTCCGGAATCTGGATCGCATGGCTCCAAGTGCCGGTGCGATCTCCATTCACGTCCTTGATCACGATGTCGAGCCGGTAGCGATTCTGGCTGATGCGCAGCGGCAGCGCTTTCCAGTACACCGAAGAATTTTCGGCGGTCTTCGGAAGCAGTTCTACCGGCACATCGACTTGCACCGTGTCTTCAAAGGTTTGCACGATCTTGCCGGTGAGTGTGGTCACGCGGCCGAAGATGTTGACGGTGCCACGCTCCACGCCCTCTTTGTTCTGGAAAGTGACGTCGCGGTTCTTGATCTGAATCGTGACCGGAACCAGCACAGTGTCGCTGGTGACCTTTACGAAGTCCGCTCGTACATCAAAGGGCATCAGGTTGACACTGATCTTGTGGCTGACCACCTCTTCCAGATCCTTGAACTTCACCGCGGGCGCTGCCTGGAGTTTGGCAAACTGTTCCAGGCGGTCGAATTCCTTCACTTGCAAATCATTATTGAACGGCGAGGTGCCCAGTTGCTCGATGCCGTTGCCGCCAGTGAAACGATTCGCCTTTTGCGTCATGCCCATCTGCTCGTATAAAGTCAGGCCGGCATTCGGGGTGTACTTCAAGGCGTCTTTTTCAGAGCGGTCCATCGTCATGTGATAGTCGCCGCACATGCAGGTATCGACGAACTCGATGATCACTTCCTGCCCTATCCCCTCCAGGTAGCGATATCGCCATTGTTCGAACGGGAAAGTGGACGTCTCGCCGCCGCCTTCTTCCATGGGGCGCTCGTAGCTGCCGCCCGAGGGGTGGGACTCGATCTCATCCGCCGGCCCAAACACGATATAAATCCGGCCGCGGTCGGTTTTCCAACCGGGGATGCCGGCCGCGAAATGCTCATTGGCATACGCGATGCGCCGGTAGTGCTCCTCTTTAAACTCGTTCTCTTCGGTGTCTGGCGTGGGATCGCGGCGTTGCCAGAAGGCCTCGATGAACTGGTCGCGCTCTTCGTCGTTCGAGAGCTGCATGAACGCGGATCGCTCTTCGTCGGTGATAATCCAGCGCACGTCCTCGTCCAGCCACTTCCGATATGTCTTGCTTAACTCAATCTTGAGCGCCTTGGCGTTGGCCTTCCTCTGTTTTTCCGGGATCGGGCGCTTCAGGGGATCTACCTGGCTTCCCTGGGCAGCCACGCCATTGTCATCCGAGCTCTTTGCGTCTTTATCCTGTGCCAGGGAAACGGCGGGAAAAACCAGCGCCATCACGCCAGCCAGCAAACCAATCGAGCAGCCATTTCGAACACCTGCATAGAACATAGGAAGGCCTACCTCACGAGAACGGCAGTCGCCTAATTCTATGTTCATTGGATACAACAAGGCAAGAAGAAGTGGTCTGCGCAGAAAAGATTTCCTGCCCGGAACCCTTCCCCTAAACGCCTTAAGAATCCGCGTCTTGCGGTCGAGCCACGGCCGGGCTGAGGCCGAACTTAGGCAGGGCGATGATCGCTTCGCCTAGCCACCCTCCGCGCCTTGGGCGCGATATAATGAATTTCGCCCAACGTTTCAACTCCGTAAGCCCACCGGAGCGCCGATGGGTGAGACCTGTTTCGCGGACTCGGGAACTTTCCCCCTCGTCTGAACGTAACTGTTCATGCGCAACTAAGGGTGTGTTTTCGCCGTTCTTATAGGCAAAACACTCACGGTTATTTTGGGAAGTTAGGTTGGAAAGGTTACTCCGCGAACGAGGCGAACCGCCAATTCAGAGCCGTCTCGCGACGTGGCGGCTGGCGCAGCAGGAGTCGCAAGAACTTACTCATCATCATGAAGACCTGGAAGAAAGTATTGATCGGGGTTGGCGCAGCCCTGGTGCTTGGCATTATCGTCGCCGTCACGGTTTACCAGAGCCGGAAAAACCTGGTGACGGTGCAAACCGGGAGGGTGCAAAAGCAGAACCTGGCCTCGGTGGTTAGCGCGTCCGGTGAAATCAAACCCAAGACCTATGTGAACATCGGAGCCAATGCTTTCGGCAAGATCGTCAAGCTGCACGTCAAAGAAGGTGATCGCGTGAAGAAGGGACAGTTGCTGGCGCAGCTCGAGAACGTGCAGTCCTCTGCCGACGTCAATGCCACTCGCGCTTCCGTGCAGGCGGCGCAAACCGACGCCGTAGCTGCCAATGCCGCTCTGAACACCGCGTTTGCGGACCTGAACCGCGCCAAGTCCGATGCTGTTCACGCCAAGCTCGACTGGGACCGCGCCCAAGGTTTATATAACGCAGCCCTCATCGCCAAACAGGATTACGACGTCAAGAAAGCAGCATGGGAGACCGCCAACGCCGGATTAGCCCAGGCCGAAGCTAAAGTGGCCCAAGCCAAGGCGCAGAAAGATTCGGCGGACAAGCACATCACCCAGAATCAAGCCAACCTGACTCGGCTTACCGATGTGTTGCAAAAAACCATCTACGAAGCGCCCTTTGACGGCGTAATCACCAATCTTCCCGTGCGTGAAGGCGAGACGGTCGTCATCGGAATCCAGAATTCCCCGGGCAGCACGCTGATGACGATTGCCGACATGTCCGTGATCACCTCCGAGGTCAAGGTGGACGAGACCGACATCGTCAACGTGCGTCTCGGTCAGCCGGCAGACGTGACGATTGACGCCATCCCGCACAAGGTCTTTCACGGCGTCGTCAGCGAAATCGGGGACAACGCCATCGTGCGCTCGACCGGTGTTGCGACCTCCCAGGCCACCTCGACCAGCGAGGAAGCGAAGGACTTCAAAGTCGTCGTGACGCTCACGGACCCGCCGCCCGACCTGCGCCCGGGCCTTTCCTCGACGGCCAAGATCACGACCGCAACCCGCAGCAGTGTGCTCAGCATTCCTATTCAGGCACTGACCGTTCGCACCCAGGCAGACCTCGCGCCCAAGGATGTGGGCAAAGGCACTAATGTGGAAGCGGCCACCAGTGCTCCAACGGAAGCGTCGAAACAAAAGGAAGAAATTCAGGGCGTGTTTGTGATCCGCAGCAAGAAAGCCCAATTCGTTCCGGTGGATACCGGCATCAGTGGCACGACGGATATCGAGGTCACCAAGGGCTTGCAAGAGGGTGACGAAGTGATCACCGGCAGCTATAAGGTTTTGCGTACCCTGAAACCGGGAACGAGTGTCAAAATAGATAACTCGACTCCGAAAAAAGAAGAAGAAAGCAGTTAGAAAGAAGGTGTCAGGTCTCAGGTTTCAGGAAAACCCCAAGTTCAAAGACCTGAGACCTAAGACCGGACAACTGAAACCTAACTTCTGTCAGATTTGAACGTCCAAGATAGAACGGCTATAGGAGCGTGCGTGCCAGAGCCCGGTCCGGATAAGGAGAATAAGATGGCGACTGCCGAGGTCTTGCCAATCGTTAAACCCGCGAATTGGTCCGCCCCCGATTCCTACATGATCTCAACCGAGGATCTGTGGAAGACCTACGATATGGGCTCGGAACAGGTGCATGCGCTGCGCGGCATCAACCTGCGCATACAGCGAAACGAGTATGTCGCCATCATGGGCCCGTCCGGCTCCGGTAAGTCCACGCTGATGAACCTGATCGGCTGTCTTGACTCGCCTTCCAAAGGCCAATACTGGCTCAACGGACAACTGGTGAGCGAACTCGACGACGACGAACTAGCCCGCATCCGCAATAAGGAAATCGGCTTCGTTTTCCAGACCTTCAATCTTTTGGCCCGTGCCACTTCGCTGCACAACGTGGAGCTGCCGCTGATTTATGCGGGAATTCCCGCCGAAGAGCGTGCCGAGCGCGCCAAGGCCGCACTGACCTCGGTCGGCATGGGCGACCGCATGAGCCACAAGCCCAACGAACTCTCCGGCGGACAACGCCAGCGCGTAGCCATCGCCCGCGCTCTGGTCAATAAGCCGGCCATAATCCTGGCCGACGAACCGACCGGCAATCTCGACTCACAAACCGGCAAAGAGATCATGGCGTTGTTCGACAGCTTGCACGCGAATGGCAATACGATCGTGCTAGTGACACACGAACACGACATCGCCGAATACGCCCACCGCATCATCTATCTCAAAGACGGTGTCGTCGCCAAGGATGAAGTGAAGCGCTAAGCTTTCTGGCAAGCTGGCCGAGAAATCCTGACCGCAAGAGCAAGCTTTCATTCATTTATGCTTTTGCTCGATCCCACTAGTCGCTATAGCCTGGCACGAGCCATTCGCCTGCTCTTCGTGCTCCTGCCATTCACCGTGCCTGCACTGGCCGCTTCATCGGCTGCGGATCCAAACCATCCCCTGGTCGTCGGCGGAAATAGCCATGTGATCGTCATCGAATATGAAGCGTGGTTCGGCCCCAATGCTGTGACCTTTCAGGACACCGCGGCCAAGCCCAAGCTCCAATCCGCCGATATGATTCCGGTAGGAGGCGGTTACGACAGCGCCGATCCCGCCGTCATCCAACAACACGTCGCCTGGCTGGAGTTCATGGGTCTGGATGCAGCTCTGATCGAAGTCACTAATAACGTAGCCTGCATCTTCAACAGCGAATGGTTCGTCAGGAAATACGTCCCCAACTGCACCGCCCTGTTTCGCAGTGAAAATCGAACTATCCGCGACAATACCGGCAATCTCTATCCCGCGTGGTCGGAGCTCGGAACTCCGCTCAAACTGATTCCGATGATGGGCGGCAGCGACCCGAACGTCCTGTACAAGGACACAGACGGCAAGACCGCCCTCGAAAAGGAAATCGAATATTTCGGCGCGCGCATGAGCAAGTACCCTAGCCTGAACGTGATTTATGAGGGCAAGCCTCTCATACTGATCTTCCTGGGAGCGGCGCAGGACCCCAATCCGGCGGACCATCCGCTATGGTTCAAGATCAGAAAATTTCTGAAAAATCATCCCGAGATCGAGCGCAAATACACCTTCAGAATGGTGGCGGGATATCTCGACAGCCAGCCCGGTCTGTGGGCCACGCAAGGCACTCCGAACGGCCCGGTCGAGATCAACCCGAGATATGGCTTCTGGAGCTGGGTCGACCGCCTCAACTCGTCCTGTACGGAACCCTTATGCCCTTACTATCCGTCTTATAACGAAGTCCGTACCAACGGCGTTTCCCGAGTGGAGAACTTGACGGCGTCCATGGCTACGGCGGGACAGAACGGATGGGGGTGTCCGAACCAGGATTCTCCGCCCTATTGTCCTGACGCTTCCCTTCGCTTCGATGAAAATCACGCTTACGCAACGCTCGACTCGTTCATGACCTATGCAGTTCAGCTCGCCCCCATCTTTCTGATCATTCACCAGTTCAATGAGTTCGTACCGCCCGACGAGGGCTTTGACGCAGACACCGACGACGACATCGAACCCGCGAATCTGTGGGGCGAGGGCGCGCTGGATGCTGTCAGGCAACAGATCAAGCTCTATCGCCAGCGAACCGGAGCTGTGGCGAGTTTGCCATGATGCTGTGGAAAGATTGAACAGCCATTTGTGAATACGCCCTACTTCTCGGAGAGCAGCGCATCCGCTGTTGCCTGCGCCTCGGCCAGATTCGGCGACACGCGCGCGACGCGTTCTAGAATCGCTTTCGCTTCATCCGAGCGTCCCTCCTGCTGCAACGCGCGGCCAAGCAACAGAAATCCTACGTCGGTCGGCTGCACCGCCATCGCGCGCGAGTACTGGCGCACCGCCTCCGCCGAGTCGCCATTCTTCTGGGCGATCAAACCCAGTCCGATCATTGCCATGGGCCGATCGGGAGCCAGCTGCAACGCCATCTCGAAACACTGCCTCGCCCTCACCAACTCTCCCATTTGACGATAGGCCGATCCCAGATTGCCATAAGCGGTAGCGCGCAGGCCCACGTCGCCCGCGTGGAGAGCCACCATCCAATAACGTTCGATCGCCGCCGCTAGATTGCCGCGGCCATGCTCGTAGGTGCCAAGATTCAAGTTGGCGGGCAAATCATCCGGACGAATGGCAAGTGCAGCGCGAAAATGCACGACCGCTTCGTCGGTGCGGCCCTGGCTGGCCAGATATTCTCCCAGTGTGTCATGTGCGATGTAATTATTTTCAGTGAGCGCCAAGGTGCGGCTCCAGAACGACGGAATGTCGTGCCAGTAGCCGACTTGGCGGTAAGTAAGGGTACCCAGCACCAGCAGCCAGCCAGTTGCTGCCACTGCAAGCCACTTGGCGCGGAGTGTGCACGCTTTGGCCCAGTCGGCCGCCAACCACGTCAACATCAGAAACAAACCAATGAACGGAATGTAGGCATAGCGATCCGCCATTGCTTGAGCGCCGACCTGCACCAAGCCAATCATCGGGACCAGACTGCCCAAGAACCAGAACCAACCCACAGCGAGATAGCGGCGGTTGCGCGCGAACAGGACTGAAACTGCAATCAACAACAACAGCAGGGCAGCCGCGACTAATCGCCAGACCGGATAGAGCTGGGTGGGATGCGGATACAGCGCCACGAGCTTCGACGGCCAGAGCGCCTTCCCCAGGTAGCGCACATACGAAATCACCGCGGTCTCCAACCGCAAGGGCAGGCTGTATAGGGAAAGAGTCTTGACGCTGCCTCCGGCCTTTTGCGCGTGCATCGTTATCACCGCGCTCGCCGCCGAGAGCAGTAGGAGTGGCACCTTCTCCAGGACCAGCCATCCGGTCCACAATCTGTGTACGTTGGCGCCTGGTGCGGACGGTTCAGCCATTGCCGGAGCGCCAATCCGGCAGAGCGGCCAGTAGTCCCACAGCCAAAGCAGAAATGGAAATGTGATCACCTGCGGCTTGCTCATCAGCGCTAATGCAAACGCGAAAACCACCACGGCGTATCGCCGGAGCCCCGGTCGGCGCGCGTACGAAGTGTAGGCAAAGAGTGCGAACAGAAAGAACAGCATGCTTAACACGTTTTTCCGTTCCGACGCCCATGCCACGGACTCGACATTCATCGGATGAAGCGCAAAGAGAGCCGCGACCATCAGGCTGCGCCAGCGGAATCCCGTAGCGTTCTGCAGCAGCAGAAAGAGAAGGACAGCATTAGCCGCGTGCAGCAGAACATTCACATAGTGAGGTCCGGCAGGATTCAGGCCGAAAAGTTCGCAGTCGAACGCGTGAGAAAGCCAGGTGAGCGGATACCAGTTTGCAAAATCATCGTTGGTGAAGGCCCATTTCACGGTCGCCCAGGTCAGGCCTGCCCGCACATGGGAGTTGTCCCTGATGTTGCCGTCGTCGTAGTTAACAAACCCGTTGTGAATAACCGGGTTGTAGGACACAAGCACGGCGGCGGTCAACAGCAGACACAACAACAGAGTGCGGTTCCCGGACGACTGAAACAGCCGGGAGGAAGCGGAGACTTCCGGTCGTTCCAGACGTTTCGGTGCCGCGGCGGAGGAAGACGAACTCATGGATTCAATCATTCTGAACCAGATGCGAACCATCCGCGAGAAGGAACCGCGAAACCTGTGTGCCGTTAGTCACCGCTGGATAGTCAATGAAGGAACAGGCAGGTCGAGTTTCGTATCAAAGGATCGTTTCAGGATGCCGCAATTTTCAGAAAGCCGATGCCTCTTTACGGCCGGCGCACAGGCCGCGGGCAATTACTGCGAGGCGGACGGAGGACTGACTCTCTCCAGAGTGGAAGTACCGGCTGCACCCGCCATAAAGAAGTTGTGGTCGTAAAGATTGCGGTACATGCGTCCGGCGATCTCGGCCGCTTTTGGTCCGAACGTAGGACGTCCGCCTTGCAGGAAGACGACCGTCACAATGCGTCCGATGTCGGTATTGGCATAAGAAGCGAACCATCCGAAGCGCGTGCCGGCATGCGAGCACGTCCCAGTCTTGCCCAAGATCCATTCCTCATTGAAGTTCAGCCGCACGCTGCGCGCGGTGCCGTAAGCAACCGCTCCGGCCATGCCGTCGGAGAGTTCAGGGATCAGGGGCTCGATGTCGAGATGGCGCTTGACGCGGGGCTGGAAGCTGGCGACTTCATCGGGACTAGCCGGATGTTGCAGGTAGTAGAGTGTGCCACCGTTTGAGATCGCCGTCACCAGCGCGCCCAGTTGCAGCGGAGTCATCGAGATGCCTTCACCAAAAGAACACATCTTGCCGACGCCCCCGAGTTTGGCAGAGATCTCTTCGTCCGGATACTCGCCCGACTGCTCGCCCGGAATGTGATAGCCTGCAAGTTCGCCAAGTCCGAATTGGTGGGCGTAGTACTGCACCTTCTCGAAGCCCAGCTTGCGCCCGACCGCTTCGAAGTAGGCGTTGTTCGAGTGTGCCAACGCTTCGGTGAGATTCATGCGGCTACGACGCCCGAGTGTAACTTCAGTCTCTTTGTCGATCACGCCTTCGCTCAGCGCAGCCAAAGCCACGGAAAGCTTAATGGTCGAGCACGGCTGCGCTCCACTCGAAAGCGCCAGTTTCTGGTTGACCATGGCCAGGATGCGTCCGCTGGTCGGCTCGATCGCGACCACGGTGCCGTTCATGTTGCCTAAAGCATCGACCGCAGCCTGGCGAACCACCGGGTCTTCGCCGGCGGTCACGTCACCTTCGGCGATATCGGATGCGAACGAACTGGTGTGGAAACGCTCGTAATAGCGATGGCGGCGCGTTGTGCCGGAATAACGCGCGGTGGAGGCGTAGTGCGAGCGCGGTACGCGGCTCCGCGCCAGTGTTCGCATGCGCTTTTTCGCATGCTGATTTTCCGTAACGCCGTGCGCTTTCCTGTGCGGCGTGAGCGTGCTGGGGTTGACGCTGGCTGCGATGCCACTCGCTTCCAGCAACATTGCCAATCCAAAGAAAAATGCAAGACGAAGAAACCAGGCCCTAAACTTCACTTCACCATCCCCGGTGGTACTCGGCCAGCCTAACGCTTAGCGAGTCCAATATTTAGCCAATAAATCTATCGGCTTGATCATTAGGATGCAAGAGTCTCGCCAAATCCCCAAACCGATCGAGCGTTTCCTGCAACTGTTCGATAGTAGGCGATTTACGCGGTTCTGCGCAATCTTAAAGTGCAATGTGGTCGATGGCCGAATCTGAGGGATAACTATCTGAATAAATTGCATTTAATGTTATTTGGGAGATGGGGACACGCACCTTGGTAATCAAATGGGCTTGGTATCTGGAAAGCGTCGGAGTTTGCATCAATTTGCACAGCCACGCTGGTGGCAGGCCAAGAGCTCAGAGAGACCGCAGATTGGCAGTTGCCGAAAAACATCGTCATCGCAGACAACCCTCACAGCGCCTGCGGTAGAATCCATCACGACCACAACATTCACTTGCGGTCAAATTCTGCCGAGGTCCACATCTTGCGAACATTGCTCGTGATTGTCTCTTTCGCGCTGGCTCTGATCGTCCCTCTCTTCGCCCAGGCTGCAGAACAAGCGCTCGAAGCGCGCCGCACCGAACTCAATCGTCTGCTAGCCGATGAGTGGGAGTACACGCTGCGCACCCAGCCTGAACTCGCCACCCAGGTGGGAGACGATCGCTACAACGATCGGCTGAGCGATTTCTCCGACAAAGCAATTGCGGACGACATCGAACACACGCGCCAGGCCCTCGTGCGCTTCGAAGCCGTCGACGTCACCGGCTTTCCCGAGCAGGAAAAACTCAACCACGCGCTGATGCTGCGCAGCTTGCGCGAGGCGCTCGACGCCGCGCAATTCAAAGACTGGGAGATGCCGGCGACGCAGTTTGGAGGCATTCACCTCGGGTACGCGTCGCTCGCATTCGATTCCCCTTTCCGCAACGTGAAGGACTACGAAGACTATCTATCACGTCTGCGCCAGATCCCGCGCGTGCTCGAGCAAGCCATGGGGCACATGCGTGACGGACTGCGCGACCAGCGCATGCCGCCGAAGTATTTGCTCGAGAAAGTATCTGCACAGGCGCAGCAGATTGCCGGCGACCCACTCGATAAAAGTCCTTTTACCGAACCGCTGCGCAAGTTCCCCGACTCCATCTCCGAGGCGGATCGCAAGCCGCTACGTGATCAGATCGAAAACGCGGTAAAGAACGTGGTTGCGCCCGCCTATGCGAAATTCGCCAAATTTGTGCGTGAGGATTATGCCCCTCACGGCCGCCTCGATCCCGGCGTCTGGGCCTTGCCCGACGGAGAGGCGCGCTATCGTTTCGCCGTGCGTCACCAGACCACCACCGATTTCACTGCCGACCAGATTCACCAGCTGGGCCTGAGGAGTGTGGCGGAAATCGAAACTCAGATGCGGACCATCGCCAAGGCGCAGGGATTCAGCGATTTGAAATCGTTCAACGAGCACATCCGGCAGGATCCAAAACTGCACGCCAAGTCGGGTCAACAGCTATTTGACCTGTACACGCACTATCGCGACCAGATGTACGCGAAGCTGCCGGAACTGTTCGGACGGCTGCCCAAGAACAAGCTGGATGTCGTGCCCATGGAGTCGTTCCGCAGCGCCTCCAGTCCCCCTGCCGATTATTCGATCGGCGCCGGAGATGGCTCGCGCCCTGGACGCATCAACGTCAACGAGTATGCGCCGGAGAAACGACTGCTCCTAAACGTGGAAGCTATCGCCTACCACGAAGGCGTCCCCGGACATCACCTGCAATTTTCGATCGCGCAGGAACTCACCGGTCTGCCGCCGTTCCGCAAGTACAATCTCGATCTGAATGCTTATACGGAGGGCTGGGCCTTCTACTCCGAGCGCCTGGGAAAAGAAGTCGGCTTCTATCAGGATCCGTACAGTGACTACGGGCGCCTGCAGAACGAGATCTGGCGGGCCGTGCGCTGGGTCGTAGATACAGGCGTGCACTCCCAGCACTGGACGCGCCAGCAAATGGTCGACTACTTCCACGAACACACTGCCATGGACGATGAGAACATCAACACCGAAGTCGATCGCTACATTGCGTGGCCGGCGCAGGCGCTTTCCTACAAGATGGGACAGATGAAGATTCTCGAGCTGCGAGCGCGAGCGCAGAAGGAGTTGGGAGCGAAATTCGATCTTCGCGCCTTCCACGACGCCGTGCTCGATCAGGGCCCGCTGCCGCTCGACCTGCTCGAAAGCAAGATCAACGCCTGGATCACCTTGCAGAAGTGAGGGTGCAAGATTTCAAGGTTTCAAGAAAGCTGCGGGCGTTGAGGGCTAACTTTGAACCCTGAAACTTTTGAAACCTGGAATCTTCCCTACATCACCTCGTTACGTTTGCGCAGAAACGCCGGTACGTCCAGATCCTCCGCCTGGTAGTTGGGAGTGGCCGACCGGATCGCATCGAGTGCAACCACCTCGGCATGCGACGCATTCCCCGGCACTGATTCCTGGAACGCTACGGGCGCGGGATCAGGCTCGAAGGCTGGTTGTGGCTCGAAGACGGGCTCGGGCTCAGCCACGGTTTCAGGGTCGTCAAAACGATCGCGTTGATGGGAAACGGGACGCGACACGTTGCGTGACATTATGACTGGATCATAATGTTCTTGGCGGCGGTCTCGCCGCATATCGGACTCCTTGAAACCGGTTGCGATCACCGTGATCTTCACCGCGTCTTTCATCTTCTCATCCAGCACCGCGCCGAAAATAATGTTGGCATCTTCGTGAGCCGCGCCCTGGATGATCGTGCAAGCTTGTTGTACCTCGGCCAGCTTCAGCGAATTCGAGCCGGTGATGTTGATGAGGATGCCGCGCGCTCCGTCAATCGCGCCTGCCTCGAGCAGAGGCGACGCAATGGCACGCTGCGCGGCTTCGACCGTGCGATGTTCGCCGGAAGCGGTCGCCGTGCCCATCACCGCGTAGCCCATGCCCGCCATAATCGCTTTCACGTCGGCAAAGTCGCGGTTGATGATGCCGGGGATAGTGATGATGTCGGAAATGCCCTGGACGCCTTGACGAAGAATATCGTCGGCGATGCGGAAGGACTCGAAGAAGCCCGCGTTCTCGGCGACGGCGAGCAGTTTTTCGTTAGGGATCACGATGGTGGTATCGACCGACTCCATGAGTTCGGCAATGCCGCGCTCCGCCTGCTGCATGCGCCGTTTACCCTCAAAGGCAAAGGGCTTGGTAACGACGGCAACGGTGAGCGCGCCCATTTCGCTGGCGAGCGAAGCGATAATTGGCGCCGCGCCGGTACCGGTTCCGCCACCGAGTCCGGCCGTAATGAAAACCATGTCGGCGCCTTCGAGGACTTCGATGATTTTGTCGGAATCTTCGAGCGCGCCTTTGCGGCCGATCTCGGGATTCGCGCCCGCGCCAAGGCCGTTGGTCAGCTTCACACCAAGTTGAATTTTGGTGGCGGCGCGCGACATGCGCAGGGCCTGCAGGTCGGTGTTGGCAACGATGAATTCGATGTGTTCCATCCCCGAATCAATCATGCGATTGACCGCGTTGTTGCCACCGCCGCCGACACCGATGACCTTGATACGAGCATCGTTGCGCGCTTCTTCGTTGAAGCAGATGCGGAGTCCGTTGTCTTTGGTCATGATTCACCTCATAAATCAGTTCTCAGTTGCCAGTTCTCAGTAAGAACCAAACCCCATTAGCAAATTCTTCTTGCCGTGACCTTACGCGCCCTTCCCTGCAAACAGAGCTTTCATGCGAGAGCCAAAACTGGGCTCCTGCAAGCCACGGGCGAGACGGGCGCGATGGCCGTAATACACCATGCCCAATCCGGTCGCAAACTCCGGTTCTGCCAGGAACGACGGCATCTTCGCCATCGGCGTAGGCCAGGCAAGACGCGCGGCTTTCCGCAGCACCGATTCCGCGACGTCGAGAAGGCCGGGAAGCCGCGAAGCTCCGCCGCTCAGCACGAATCCAGCGATGCAATGCTCCAAAACGCCTGCGTGGCGCAGATTCTCGCGCAGCAACTCGAAAAGTTCGCGGGCGCGCGGCCCGAGAATCTCGCCGGCCATGCGTTGGGGCATCATGCGCGAGGGCCGGTCTCCGACCGAGGGCACCTCAACCTCGTTCCCCTCGGGGATTAGCGTTGGGACCGCGTTGCCAAAGTTTCTCTTGAGCGTCTCCGCGTCCGCCAGTCCCGTGCACATGCCGACCGAGAGATCGCTCGTGAAATGGTCGCCGCCAATGGGAATGACCGCCGTGTGCGCGACTGCACCCTGCTGGAAAACGATCAGATCGCACGAACCAGCGCCGAGATCGACCAGGCAGACGCCGAGTTCGCGTTCGTCGGATCGCAATACCGAATCCGCGCAGGCGAGCGGCTCGAAGATCGTATCGTCTACATGAACGCCGGCCCGGTTCACCGCGGTCACCAGATTCTGTGTAGCGCTCGAAGAAGCCGTCACAATGTGCACGCGTACTTCCAGGCGCGTCGCCAGCATCCCCGTGGGGTCCTGCACGCCCGGCTGATCGTCAAGAATAAATTCCTGCGGCAGCAAATGGAGAATTTCGCGATCGCCGGGCAAGGGCACGGTTCGCGCCTTGTCCACGGCCTGGCGGATCTCTTCGCGGCCGATTTCGCGCGACCGCGCGCCGAAGGTGATGCCGCCATGGCTGTTCATTCCGCGAATGTGCGCGCCCGCAATCCCCACCACCGCATGCTCGATCGGAATTCCGGCCACGTCTTCCGCGTGCTCCACCGCTTTCTGAATGCTGCTGACGGCCTTGTCGAGTTCGGTAATCACGCCCTTGCGCAGACCGCGCGATTCGCGGATGCCGTGGCCACGATAACGCAATCCGTTTTCGTTCACTTCGGCCACCAGGACCGCGGTTTTGGCGCTGCCTACGTCTATGGTGGTAATGAAGTTGGGCTCGTGGCTCGGCATAATAATGATGACCGCTAGTTCTGCGGATTCTCCTTCGGAATGCCTGCGCTAGGTTTCTTCTGTCCCGTGACAGCGGCGGCGGGCGACGGGGACACAACTGGACGCGCCACCGCGGTATTTTTCGCGGCAGCGACCGGCGCCGTATTTGCAATCGGCTTCAAGGCGGCTTGAGTTGCTGGCGCTGATTTAACCGGCGCTGGTTTAACGGGAGCCTGTTTAGCCGGAGCATGATGAGCTGCAGCGCCATGAACTGCGGTTTTTGCCCCGACCTTGCCTTTGGGTTTGGGCTTCGCCTCCTTCCTCGCCAGGTTCGGTGCGACGGGATGGGGTAGATATTTTTCGTAGTTGACGATGGCCGCGGTTTTCACTCCCGCTGCCATCGCCGCTTTGGCCGCCGCTGGCGTCAGAGCCGGCTGCCGGACCATCCCGTCGAGATCGGGATTCACAATAATCTGGCCGTCGTAGCGCAGATCCACCGATTCGAGCTTGTCGAACTGTTGCCGCCACTGCTGCACATGTGTCACATAAGTCTTGTAGCGTTGCAGATAATTCCCCGACCCGAGATGCACCAGCACTTCGCCGTTGGCATCGGCGGCCAGTACCTTCAGATCCTCGGAGTCGCTAACATCCACTTCGCTTAGTTCCTGCGAGTAATGGGCGCCGCTCGAATCAAGCTCGCGGACCAGTTCGTTGTAATTCTTCATCCGCGCCGCGCGTGTGGAGAGCGGTTCGCTTGCATTCATGCCCGCAATCACCGCAAAGGAATATTTGTGCTTGCCCGCCGGACCAAGTTCCATCAGCGTGCCTCCGGCGTCGATGAGCGAAATGCGCGAGCCGATACGAGCAAAGGCGACCGGCGTCCGTTCGTGAATTTCGATCCGCAGGCGATTGGGCACGAAGCGCATCACGCTGGCCGATTCCACCCACGGAATCTGCTCCAGTTGCTGTTTGCGTTGGGCCAGCGGAACGAAAAAAATGTTGCGGCCGATATCTCCGCCCATTACTTCCATGATTTGCGCGTGTGCGACGTGCTCGGCGCCGGCAACCTCAATCTGATCGCTGGAATTAATGCGAAAACGCCAGGAGTGCTTGCCGTAGCGGTATAGACCCAAGCCAGCCGCTCCGAGAATTGCAAAAACGATGAGCGCCAGGGCAACCCACATCATCCGCGTGGCAGTCTTCTTGGGAAGGGATCCGCGCCGGACCGAGACGCGCCGCTGTCCGCGCAGAAACGGGGATTCCTGCTCCTCCTCCAGATCGACAAGCCGTGCATCGTCGAAGGGCTCACGCTCGGGAGCCTCGCGCTGAGAAACGCCGGGAAGCGGGTACAATTCTTCCTGGACCGCGGTAGAACTTGATTTCCGCGCCACTAATTCGAGTCAGTTGTCGACAGAAAACCGCTGAGCAAAAATACTATAACTGGTTTTCGCGAATTGAGACAGTGCCAAGTTGGTTCGCGCTCTCCAGTTTCTGCAGAATCATAGCGCCCAGTTGCGAGACGCTCCCCGCCCCGAGCGTCAAAACCATATCGCCCGGCTGCGCGAGCGCGGCAACTGAAGCAACAGCATCAGAAAAAGACGAAGCGTACGAGACTCCCCGCTTCCCTGCCCCGGTAATGCGGCGGACGAGCGCTTCCGACGTGATGCCCGCGATCGGCTTCTCGCTGGCCGGATAGATGTCGAGCAGGAGAAGTGTGTCGGCATCAGCGAAAGCGGTCGTGAACTGATCCATCAGATCGCGAGTGCGAGTAAAGCGGTGCGGTTGGAAGATCACATGCAACCGCCGAAATCCGCACTGCCGAGCGGCAGCCAGCGTCGCCCGGATTTCCGTAGGATGATGCCCGTAATCGTCAATCACGCTGACGCCGGCAGCTTTGCCTCTGAGCTGAAACCGGCGATCCACACCGCGAAAGCGATCAAGAGCGGAACGAATCGTCGCAGCCGGAATGTCGAGCGCAGTGCCAACCGCAATGGCTGCCGTCGCGTTCAGAACGTTGTGCGCGCCCGGAACGTGCAGCGTGAACTCTCCGAAATCTTTCTCCTTATAGGCCACCTGGAAGCGAATGAGCGGGCTGTGTTGTCCAACAACCAGCGACGCTGCCGTGCTAATCAGGAAATCCGACCCTCGGCTCGTCCCGTACGTGGTCACGCGCCGATGAACGCGCGGCAACAGCCGCCGCAGCACTAAGTCGTCGTTACATCCGACGACCATGCCGTAAAACGGCACGCGCTCCATGAATTCGAGAAACGTCCGGCGGACGTCGCGCATGTCGCGGTAGCAATCCATGTGCTCGCGATCAATGTTCGTGACCACCGAAAGAATCGGCGACAGCTTCAGAAACGACCGGTCACTTTCGTCCGCCTCAGCGACCAGGTACTGCGACTTGCCCAGGCGAGCGTTCGAGCCCATCGCGTCCACACGCCCTCCCACTACGACCGTGGGATCGAGCCCGCCCGCCGCAAGCACGGACGCGACCATCGACGTCGTGGTTGTCTTCCCATGCATGCCGGCAATCGCTATGCCATATTTCAGCCGCATCAGTTCGGCCAGCATCTCGGCGCGCTTAATGACCGGCACATGCAACCGGCGAGCCTCGGTGACTTCGGGGTTATCGACCGAGATCGCGGAACTGGTGACGACAACATCCGCGCCGGCGATGTTGGCGGCAGCGTGTCCCTCGAAAATAGACGCGCCCAAAGCAGCGAGCCGCTGCGTGACCGCAGAATTTTTCAAGTCGGAGCCAGAAATCTGGTAGCCAAGATTCAGCAGCACCTCGGCAATCCCGCTCATGCCGATGCCACCGATGCCTACGAAATGAACGCGCTGAATCTTGGCAAACATGCTTAATCCACGACGGCTGCTGAAGGCTGATGATAGACCATTTAACCGCCGAGACGCCGCGTGCGCCGGGCATAAATTCACGGGCTAAAATTAAGGATGCCGCCAGTTCCCTGCTCACCGCCAGCCAATTGCACCACCATCTCCGCGATTTCCTCCACCGCCTTCGGGTGCGCCAACGATTTCGCCGCCGCGGACATGCCTTGCAGACGCCTCGCGTCGCCGATCACGGCTGCAATCGTATCGACCAGATAAGCCGCGCCCAAATTGCTTTCCTCGACCACCACAGCCGCGCCCACTCGTTCCAGCGCCCGAGCGTTCACGTTTTGATGGTCATCGGCAGCGGCTGGGAACGGCACAAAAATCGCCGGCTTTCCGGCCGCCGTGATCTCCCCAACCGTGCTCGCCCCAGATCGACAGACCAGCAAATCGGCGCGCGCGAACGTGGCAGGCATATCGTCAATGAACTTGTGAACTTCGCCGGAGATTCCCGACCGCTGATATGCGGTCAGCATCTGGTCATAGTCGCGCTGGCCGGTCTGATGGATGATGTGGATTCCCGGAATCCTCGCGCGCAGCCCGGCGAGCGACTTGGTCGTTGTCATTGCCTGATTGATGGCGCGCGCGCCCTGACTGCCTCCAAAAACCAGCAGCGTGGGCGTACCGCCAGCCTTTTCAGGAATCGAAAAAAACGCCGAGCGCACGGGAACGCCCGTCACCCGGCAGTTAGGAAAATACCGGCAAGTCTCTTCAAAGTGCACCGCCGCTGCAGAAACCCAGCGAGCGATCATGCGATTGGCAAATCCGGGCACGACGTTCGGTTCAAATGCAAGCGTCGGAAGACGACGGCGAATCGCGGCCACCATCGCTGGTCCGGAAGCGTAGCCTCCGACTCCGATTACAACTTCGGGATCGAACTCCGAGAGCATCCGCGAAGAAGCCGCAATCGCGCGCGGCAAGTCGAACATCGTCTTCACGCGCGTCATCAGGCTGACGTTTTTCAGCGCGCCGACCCGAATCAGTTCCAGCGGAAAACCGGCTTGCGGCACGAGGCGCGTTTCGATGCCGCGAGCGGTGCCGATGAAGAGAATTTCAGCGCCGAATTGCTTTTTTAGTTGTTGGGCGATGGCCAGCGCTGGAATCACGTGTCCGCCAGTGCCTCCGCCCGCGATGACCACGCGCATTAGGTTTTTTCAACTTTTGTCGGCAGGCAGATTGGTGAACCAGATGTTGGCTGAATGTTTCGGGCGGTTTTAGTGGTAGTCCATCGGAATGCGAAGGATTGGTGTTGCTGTGGGGGTACCCCCCCCTCCCCCCCCTTATTTTTGGTCAAAATATTCATTTCAAATGAGTTACTAGCAAAATATTTATTCTAAAGCGGTTACATGAAGCCAGTTTACGAGTTTATCTTTAGAATCAATGGTTTACGCTGGATAACTTTTGCAAAATATAGATTCCAAATCACTTACTGAAAAAAGGGCCCGTACTACATTGAAAAGAAAGGGCGATTTTTCCCAAGCGATACTCCGGCGCAGGACTTGAATCTCGCCAGTGCACCGTACACCATTCCTCATGATGACCTTAACTTGATTATAGGCCTTGGTGTCAACTTAGGATTTCTAATTCCGGGCTCCAATCGGCGCTGGATGCGGCTTTTGGACATTTTTTGACTCTCGGCGAAAACAGCAGCGTTGTGGGCGCATTCCCTGACGCGGGTTGTGCCCATAGCGCTCATTGGCCAGCGGTCAAAACGTGTAATCGCCTGTTTACATCAGCCAACCAGCAAGTCGTGGCCATGAGGAGTAAGATCGGGGGGTATAAGGAGCGAGTGGGGGTTCGGGTAGGAACCTCAGATGGCACCCTATTTTCTGCAAGTTGGAGACACCCGCCCGTTCTTCTGTCGAGGAGGGCGAAATTATGAAGGCGCCACGCGTCGCTTGTGCTTCGTTGATTTTGGCTTTGCTGCCAGTTGGGATAGCCGCGCAGAATGCTCCTGCCACGCCTCTCACACAGACGACCACCACCAGTGCCCCTGAACCCATCGAGAGGCAGATCAGAAAGACGGTCACGTTCATCACTCTGACCTGCCTACGTGGCAATACCCCGATTCAAGCCCAAGGCACAGGCTTCTTTGTCTCCGTTGCGGACAGCCGACTGCCCGCCAACCGTACCTTCGTCTACCTCGTCACCAACCGGCACGTAGCGATGTGCTGGGACGATCAAAATAATCCCATGCAGGTTCAGTCGGTGACCATCCGCATGAATTTGAAGGACGGCTCCTCGAAGGAGCTTCCCTCAGTTGGGAATCTGGCGTGGACACTGCCGTCAGATGATTCCGTAGACTTGGCTCTGGTCCCCGCTGCCTTCGACCTGAACGTGTACAACCTCCGCCTCATCCCCGATTCGCTTCTTGTAACAGAAGACGTAATTAAGAAGGAGTCCATCGCAGAGGGGCTGAAGTTAGTTTTCAGCGGATTCTTCTACCAAGTTCCGGGCCTCAAGCAGATTGAGCCGATTCTCAGGGAGGGAATAGTGGCCATGATGCCCGACGAGGAGCTTGTAACGACGACAGGCAAGAAAGGTAAGGTCTACCTCGGCGAGGTCCACGCTTTCCACGGAAACAGCGGGTCGCCCGCCTTCGTGGACTTGGGGGGATTGCGCGGAGGGTCAATTAGGGCTGGTGCGGACTACCGGCTCCTCGGGGTGGTCAGCGGCGGATATAGTGAGGGTGAACAGAACACCCTCGTGTTAGAAACGCCGCTCGCGAGCAAGCCCGGAAACAGCGGAATCGCAATGATAGTTCCAGCCTCCGCGCTCAAAGCTCTGCTTGACGACCCGCACGTTGTCGCATTGCGGGATGCAGAGGTCGCGCGCCTGGCACAGTCGACGAAGTAATTTTAGTAGTCCTTCCTCTGCATCCGTAAGTTGGCGAAAAATCCCGATAACACTCATTGTCCGGCTTTTTTCCATTACTCGGCTGACGGCTTGCACAGATTCCGAGCCCACACAGAGGTTTGGCCTAAACCGTGACAGGCGTTCGTAAGGTTCAGGGGTGCTTCGGAATCTCTGCAGCCAAATCGCGCAGGGAGTTCTCATACGGCGCGCGCGCAATGCCGCGTTCGGTGATGATGGCGGCCACGTATTTTGCGGGGGTTACGTCGAACGCAGGATTCTCGATTTCGACTCCGTCGGGCGTCATTTGCTTGCCGCCGATGTGCGTGACTTCTCGGGCGTTGCGCTGCTCGATGGGAATTTTGCTACCGTCGGGGGTGGCTAGATCTACTGTCGAGATCGGCGCGGCTACGTAGAACGGGATGCCGTGTTCTTTGGCTAGGACGGCGACCGTGTAGGTGCCGATTTTATTGGCTACGTCTCCGTTGGCGGCTATGCGGTCGGCGCCGACTACGATGGCTCCTATCTTTCCCTGCTGCATCATGACTCCGGCCATGTTGTCGGAGATGACGGTGGTGGGGATGCCGTCTTTCATTAGTTCCCAGGCGGTTAGTCGTGAGCCTTGCAGAAAAGGACGCGTCTCGTCAGCGTAGACGTGAATCTTCTTGCCTTGCTCGACGGCGGCGCGGATGACGCCTAGGGCGGTGCCGTAGCCGGCGGTTGCTAGCGCTCCAGCGTTGCAGTGGGTTAGCACGCCGCCGCTTGCCGGCATCAGCGTTGCGCCGTGGCGTCCCATGGCCTGGTTGGCGGCGATATCTTCGGCGTGCATGCGCTGCGCTTCTTCGACCAGCGCTTGCTGGATCTGCGCCACGGGGCGGATGCGGAGAGATTCAAACTTCTCCGTCATGCGGCGGATCGCCCAGAAGAGGTTGACTGCGGTGGGGCGCGTCTGGCGAATGGTTTCGCAAATCTGGTCGAAATCTTTCTTTAGGTCGGCAGCGTTCTCGGCCTTGGAATTTTTCACGCCCAGTGCAATGCCCATGGCGGCGGCCACGCCAATGGCGGGCGCTCCGCGGACAACCATGTTGCAAATTACGTCGGCGACCTGCTGGTGCGTGGTACAGGTTACATAGACTTCTTCGGTGGGCAGTTTCGTCTGATCGATGAAGACGACGCCGGAGTCGGTCCATTCTAAGGTTTGAATCATGAGTCAGGTCGTTAGTCGTTCGCTGTTCGCCCTTCGCTGTCCGCGGCGAAATGCTAGGTGCTGACTGCCAAGTGCTCTTTCCGCACATCGGTTGCCGTAAAAATCGAGATGAACTTTGCTGGGGTGGCGGCTTTCTCCACATTGGGACGGCCTTTTGCATCCTCGCGCTCGACCAAGCACATCACGCCCACGACTTTGAAACCAAATTCGCGGGCCGCTTCGATGGCTTGCACGGTGGAGGATCCGGTAGTGCAAACATCGTCCACGATGACCACGCGCGCGCCTTTTTCTTGGAAGCCTTCTATGCGCTGGCCGGTACCGTGCTTCTTTTCGGCCTTACGCACGAGGAAACCGTGCAGCGTTCCGCTGATGACGGCGACCGCCACGACGATGGGGTCGGCGCCCATGGTAAGTCCACCGATAGCGTCGGCGTGCCAGCCCTGGCCGCGCATTTCATCGAGGAAGACCTGGCCGACCAGTTGCGCGCCGCGCGCGTCGAGCGTGGTGGTGCGGCAGTCGATGTAGTAGTCGCTCGTGCCCCCGGACGACAACTGGAACTCACCCAAGCGAAATGACTTGTGCGCCAGCAGTTTCAAAAGCTCTTGTCGCGCCGTGGACATGAATTTCTACGATAGCAGCAGTTGCCAGTTGCCGGTAGCCAGTTGCCAGTGAGTTAAAGCAGATATAGGCACGTGACTGGCAACCGGGTACTGGCTACTTGAGCTTCTCCAGGTGGCGGAAGCCGTCGGTGGCGGCGAACATCGCTACGGTGATGGTTCCGTTGTAGGCCATGTGGATGAGGACGCCGGCGGCGACGGAATTTGTTTTGGCGCGCACCATGGTCAGGACCAAGCCCACAAGAAAGATGACGAGCACCGGTCCCCAGGAGAACATCAATTGCGCACCGTGCAGCGCCGCAAAGCCGAGCGCGGTCACGAATACAGCGATCGGCAAACCGATGCGGCGGGCGAGCACCGGATAAAGAAAGCCGCGGAAAAAAAGCTCTTCCATCAGCGGCGCGAGGGTAACGCTGAGGATGCCGAGCGCCCAGGCTTCGGCGGGCGTGCGGAAAAAGCTGTCGATCGGCAGCTCTCTCGGAATCGGCAGGAAATGGGCCACAGCTTGCAACGCGAGTGAGAGGATGAAGCCCGCCAGCACATAGACGGCAATATTCGAAGGCCAGTTCCAGTGGATGGCGGCGAGGAAATCCGGACGACCGCGCTCGCGTGTAACGAGAACATACATGTAGGCGAGGATAAGAAGGTAGGCCAGGGCTTGTCCGGCGACGACGACGAGCGGGACCCGAGCGATTTCGCCCAGGCTCGCGTGCGGATAAATCCGCCAGCGAGCGATGAGCAGCACGGTGAACACACCCGCGAAGAGCGCAACGATGGCGAGAAAGATCAGACGGACGACGTCCCACCCGTTCCACGCCGGATCATTCCATGCGGCCGCGGGCGCAGCGGGGACGAGTTCGGTAGGCTGGCCGTCTTCGGCGGCTAGAGAGAATCCAGAATCACTATGAGCGCCGGTATCTGCCGAGCTGCGCTCGGCTTGGACGGGCGAGGACGCCCGTCCCTCCACGAACGCGTCCGCCGGCTTCGACGTTGGCATTGAAGTCTCGGGGAGATCGTCGGAAGAAAAGTTCACGCGAGCTCCCCTGTGCCGGTGGGCGCGAGTACACTCTTTGCTGCGCCATTTTTTGCCGAGCCGTTCTTTGCAGACCCGCTCTTTGCCGACCCATTGAAATACGAGGTCAGCGCCTGGCCCGTGTAGGATTTTTTCACACGCGCGACTTGTTCGGGCGTGCCCTGGGCGACGATGCGTCCGCCTTCTTCTCCGCCTTCGGGGCCGAGATCGAGGATCCAGTCGGCGTTGCGGATTACGTCCAGGTTGTGTTCGATGATGATGACAGTGTTTCCGAGATCGGTGAGACGGTGCAGGACGTCGAGCAACTTTCGCACATCGTCGAAGTGCAATCCCGTGGTCGGTTCATCCAGCAGATAAAGAGTTTTCCCGGTCTGGCGCTTGCCGAGCTCGCGCGCGAGTTTGATGCGCTGGGCTTCGCCGCCGGAGAGGGTAACGGCAGATTGACCAAGGTGAATGTATCCGAGGCCAACGTCAACCAGCGTTTGCAACTTTTGCTTGACTTGTGGGATGTTTTCGAGAATCTTGAGCACGTCCGATACCGGCATTTCGAGCAGGTCGGCGATCGAATAGCCGTTGTAGTGAACCGCTAACGTTTCGTGGTTGTAGCGGTGTCCGCCGCAGACTTCGCACTGCACGTAAACTTCGGGCAAGAAATTCATTTCGATGCGGCGTTGGCCTTCGCCCTGGCAAGCCTCGCAGCGTCCGCCAGAAACGTTGAAGGAGAAGCGTCCGGGTTTGTATCCGCGCTCGCGCGATTCGGGCAGCATGGCGTAGAGGTCGCGAACCGCCGCGAAGATACCAGTATAGGTTGCGGGATTGGAACGCGGCGTGCGTCCGATGGGAGACTGGTCGATGCGAATGACCTTGTCGATCAGCTCCGCTCCAGCGATGGCTTTGTGCGTACCGGGTTCCTCGCGGGAACGATAGAGCTGCTTGGCGAGCGCGCGGTACAGAATGTCGTTGACAAGGGTTGATTTGCCGGAGCCGGAAACTCCGGTCACCACCGTCATCACGCCGAGCGGAAACACGACGTCGAGATTTTTGAGGTTGTTCTCGCGCGCCCCCAGCACTGCGATGGCGTTCCCATTGGGACTGCGGCGCTGCGGAAGCATGGCGATCCGCTGGCGTCCGGCGATGTAGGCGCCTGTGAGAGAGGCGGGCGCGTTCATGATTTCGGCGGGCGTTCCGCTGGCGACCAGCTCGCCGCCGTGACGACCGGCGCCGGGGCCGAGGTCGATTACGTAGTCGGCGCGGCGGATGGTCTCTTCATCGTGCTCGACGACGAGGACGGTGTTGCCGAGGTCGCGCAAATTTTCGAGCGCGGCGAGCAGACGCCCGTTGTCGCGATGATGCAGGCCGATGGAAGGCTCGTCGAGCACGTAAAGAACGCCGCGCAGCTTGGATCCAATCTGCGTGGCGAGGCGGATGCGCTGACCTTCTCCACCGGAAAGTGTGGCGGCCGAGCGGCCGAGCGACAGGTAGCCGAGTCCGACGTGGTGCAGGAATTCGAGGCGTTCGGTGATTTCGTGAGCGATACGTCCGGCAATGGTCTGTTCCCTGCCGGTCAGTTGAATCCTGCGCGCGGCGTCGAGCGCTCGCGCAATCGGGAGGCTGGTGAAATCGGCTATGGACATGCCATTCACCTTTACCGCCAGGCTTTCTGGACGCAGACGCTTGCCGTGGCACACCGCACATTCGGTGGCCGACATGAAATCGAGCAGATACTCGCGGTAGGTATCGGAAGTGGAAGCTTCGAGATTCTGCTTTAGGTGGCCGAGAATCCCAAGAAAACCAGTCTTACTTTCTCGCTGGCCTCCGCGCTGCGGCTCGCCGTACAGCAAGAGGTTCTGAATTTTGTCGGGAAATTTGTCGAAAGGCATTGTCAGGTCAAGCCCGTAGGCTTCGGCAACCAACCGCAAGCCGTGAATCAGATTTTGCGATGACGAACCCGGCCCCAGGCCGCCATCGAGTATCGGCTTCGACCAATCGACAATGACCTTGGCAGGATCCAGATCGTAGCGACTTCCAAGGCCGTGGCACTCGGGACAAGCTCCATAGGAACTATTGAACGAGAACGATCGCGGCTCCAGTTGCGGAACGCTAATGCCGCAGTCGGGACAGGCGAGGCGCGAGGAATAGAGCGTTTCGTCGCCGTTGACGACGGCGACCAGGACGAGACCGCCGCCGAGTTTCATGGCGAGGCCGACTGAGAGTTCGAGGCGGTGTTCAATTCCAGGCTTCACCAGCAGTCGGTCGACGACAACTTCGATGGTGTGGTTCTTACGCTTGTCGAGAGAGAGATCGTCCTCAAGATTCACGAGTTCGCCGTCGACCCGAGCGCGAGAGAAACCGTGCTGGACGAGCTTCTCCATTTCTTTCTTGAATTCGCCTTTGCGGCCGCGAACGATGGGCGCCATGATCATGACGCGGTCGTCCGGCGTAAGCGACATGACGCGCTGCACGATCTGCTCGGCAGATTGGCGGGTGATGGGCTTGCCGCAATTCGGGCAATGAGGCACACCGATCGAAGAGTAGAGCAGGCGCAGATAATCGTAGATCTCGGTTATGGTGCCGACGGTGGAGCGCGGACTGCGGCTGGTGGTTTTCTGCTCGATGGAAATCGATGGGCTGAGACCGTCGATCGAATCGACGTCGGGGCGCTCCATCTGGTCGAGAAACTGGCGGGCGTAGGCGGAAAGCGTTTCCACGTAACGGCGCTGACCTTCGGCGTAAATCGTATCGAAAGCAAGCGAGGATTTGCCTGAGCCGCTCAGACCCGTAATGACCGTCAAAGTATTGCGAGGAATCTCGACGTCAATATTCTTCAGGTTGTGCTGGCGCGCGCCGCGCACCGAAATCCGGGTGATGGCCATTTACGCAGTACTTTGTGGACTTCCGTAACGTGGACGGGTCCTGGGAAATGTTGGAGAGTGGAGATACGCAGTCCGATTCCCGTATCTTAGTTGTTAACAGCGGCGGGGGTCAAATGCAGATAGAGTAAAATACTTGCAGCCGCGCGATGCACGGAGTGGCTGCCAATAAGGGCCGTTATCGTGAACGCACTTTTCGTGGCTTTGTTAGTCAGCAGCACTGCAATCTTGACGGTAGTTCTTGGAGTTTTTGGCGCGTATTGCGCAGTAAGCGTTGTATTGGCCGCAGTTGACCCCTCTCGACCGCCCAATGTTCTTGCAGCATTGATACCCCATCAAAACCCTGCGAGCGGCGACTAGGCGCGCCCCGCCATCTTCCGCTTGACCATCGGCATCACTGAAGCGGTGTTGATGCGAGCGGCAACCGGCGGGATGGTGTTTCCCTTGAGGTCAGGGTTGCGAGGCCAAAGTTACGCGACCAGAGACAAGCGGCTACTGCTGTGGCGGCGGTGGCGACTGCTGCGGGGGAGGAACGAAGGGCCCAGGCTGCTGCTGTCTGCTACGTAGCATCTCCAGAATCTGCTCAGGAGTCTTCGGTCCCGCATTAGGCTGATTCGGGTCCGGTTGCTGCTGCACTTGGGCGTTGGCGTCGGCCGCGTTCGGTTGTGCGGGTTGCCCGGGCTGAGTCTGGTCCGGGTCGTCGGCGTTGTCGTCGGTAGCTTCCACCAGTTCTTCGTCTTGGCTATCGTTTTCCGCGGCCGGTTGTGCAATTCCCGGTTGTCCCGGCTGCGGGGCGAAGCGCGGGTTGAACTGCCCTGGAAAGCGGCCCGGAGGCATCGGCGGCTGGTTGTTTTGATAGACGTTTGCAGCAGTCTGGGTCTGGGTCGGGCTCTGGCTCTCGCCCGCCGCCGATGGCTTTGGCATAAGGATCACGCTCGAAACCGCGGTGGGGTCTGAGCTTGAACCGACCATCACATAGTTAAACGAGGAGCCGTTGAGCAATACGGCCAGAACATCCCGCGGCGCTCCCGGACCAAGGTGCGTGACCACTCGCTCGTTTGCGCCGTTTGAGCCCTGAGGAATTTCAATCGACGCACCCGTAAGCTTGCGCACATTGCGCAAGATTTCGCCCAGAGTCGAATTCTGAGCGGAGATCGTCAGCAGCCCATCTTGGAAGGTGACTTTCGCGGGTGTCGGAGGGATCTGATCCATCGGAAGCTGACTCAGCGGACCGCTCGGCATCGGCGGGAGCACGACTTGTGTCGGGGCTTTATGGGAGCTCTGGTGTGGGGTAGTGGTCGGCACGGCGTCGGGGGCAGCTGTCGGGTCAACCACGGTCTGGGCAAGAAAGGGCGGAGATGCCAGCAAAAGCATCCAAGCGATCCATCTGCATGTACTCTGCATCGGAATTTCCGCGTTTTCACGAGCGGCTACAGCAGCCATCACACACCCTGTGGACTCATTTTACCACCACCTTGTAGAACGCTGGCGCGCCTAATTTCTTGCGCCCAGATAACGGAAGGTCCATGGCAGTTGTCGCCGATGCAACCATTTCGGCTACCTTCGGCGAGGACAACGCGTAAAATGCCAGCGGAGGCTTTCGCTTTGGGTATTGCTTCGGAACCGACTCTGCGCAATCGACGGCGTTGCCGACGATGGCTGTGGACACTGTTGCTGGGAGCACCGGTCTTCGCCCAAGCCCAGACCTGCCAGAGCGCCGCCGACATGGATGCGCCGGTACGAACCGCGCTGGAAAGCACGGCGAAGCGCTACTTCGAAATGTCGGCGCGAGGCGATGTGGCTGCCTTGAAGCAGAACTCCATTGCCACGGTGGCAGCCAGCTTTGCCGGCATCGAATCCGCTGTCAAAGAGAACCAGTCCGCGTTCACGGGCGCGCAAGCAACGGTTCGTCCGCCTTTTTTGCTGACAACCGATAGCATAGAACCGCTCGCGCGCGCCGAATTTCTGTGCGGAGTATTTGGGAAATCGGGTCAGACCAAGGATAGCTCGGTATTTGTCCTGAATAATCTGCCACCCGGCAAGTACGGCGTCACCATTCTCGACGTGAACGGCGCCCACGCTGCCATGACGCTGACTATGGTCCTGCAGCAGGTGGGCAGCGACTGGAAGCTGGCAGGTTTTTACGCCAAATCCTCGCAGGCGGCAGGACACGATGCGGCATGGTTCATCTTGCACGCTCGCGATTTCAAGGCTAAATCACAGAATCACAACGCCTGGTTGTATTATCGCGAGGCAATCGCCCTGTCCGCTCCGGTGGATTTCATGAGCACGCTCGATACCGACAGACTCTACGACGAGGCCCAGGCAATGCAACCCGCCGATGTGCCCGCAAATGGCAACACAGTGGATATAAGCGCCGGCGGCAAGGTCTATCATCTGACCGAAATCTTTCCCCTGGCCGTGGGCAATGATCTTGACGTGGTAGCAAAGTATCAGGCCGCCGATGTTTCGAATACAACGCACACGTTCCAGGAGAATACGGCCGCGATCAAGGCCCTGATCGCGAAGTACCCAGAATTTCGCGAAGCTTTTGCCGGAGTGGTAGCGCGGGCGGTCGATCCTTCCGGCCACGATTACGGCACGCTCCTGGCGATGAAGGACATCAAGTAGCTTGTCCGCAGTTGCCTTCCGCGTCCAGCCGGACTAGTATTTTTTAGGGTCATTTCACCGCAACGAACCTCTCTCACTCGATCTCGTTTTAAGGAGGATGTATGGGCATCGCAGTTTCCCCAATCCAGATTGATTCACGCGTCAGCGACTTCATTGGCAAGCCGCGCAAAATGCTGATCGGCGGCAAGTGGGTGAATGCCGCGTCAGGTAAAACTTTCCCAACCTACAACCCGGCTACCGGCGAAGTGCTGGCACAGGTCGCGGAAGGCGATCGCCAGGACATTGACGCTGCCGTGAAGGCAGCGCGCAAGGCATTCGACAGCGGTCCCTGGTCGCGCCTGACGGCTTCCGATCGCGGCAAGCTGGTATGGAAGCTGGCCGACCTGTTGGAAGAACATCTCGAGGAATTCGCGACACTAGAAACCCTTGATAACGGCAAGCCGCTTACCGTGGCGCGGGCCGCCGATGTCCCGCTCGCCGTCGATATGTTCCGCTACATGGCGGGATGGGCCACCAAACTCGAAGGCACAACCATTCCGCTCTCGGTAATGTATACGCCCGGCGTCAACTACCACGCCTACACGCTCCGCGAGCCGGTCGGCGTGGTGGGGCAGATTATCCCGTGGAATTTCCCTCTGCTGATGGCGGCGTGGAAGCTGGCGCCGGCGCTGGCTTCGGGATGCACGGTGGTGTTGAAACCGGCCGAGCAGACGCCGCTCTCCGCGCTGCGTTTGGGCGAGTTGATTTGTGAAGCCGGATTCCCGGATGGCGTGGTCAATGTTGTGCCGGGATACGGCGAGACGGCGGGTGCGGCGCTGGCAGCGCACGATCTGGTCGATAAGATTGCGTTTACTGGATCGACGGAAGTGGGCAAGCTGATTGTGCACGCGGCCACTGGAAATCTGAAAAAAGTCTCTCTCGAACTGGGCGGCAAATCGCCCAACGTCGTTTTCAAAGACGCCGATATGGATGTAGCAATTGGCGGCGCGGCCAGCGCCATTTTCTTCAATCACGGACAATGCTGCTGCGCCGGTTCGCGTCTGTACGTCGAGCGCCCGGTCTTCGATCGCGTGGTCGAAGGAGTGGCGGCAAAGGCCAAGAAGATCCGCGTGGGATCGGGCTTGGAACCGGACACGGCGATGGGGCCGCTAGTCTCCGAAGAGCAGTTGCAGCGCGTATGCAACTACCTGGAGATTGGCTTGTCGGAAGGCGCGACCGCGGTGACTGGCGGAAAGAAGCTCGGCGACAAGGGATATTTTGTCGAGCCGACCGTGCTGGTGAATACGAAAGACAACATGCGGGTAGTGCAGGAAGAAATCTTCGGGCCGGTGGTGGCGGCGATTCCGTTCGACGATCCGGAGGAACTTATGCCGCGCGCCAATGACACGGTATACGGCTTGGCGGCGGGCGTGTGGACGAAGGACATTTCGAAGGCCCACCGACTGGCGGCCGCACTGCGAGCTGGAACGGTGTGGATCAACTGCTACAACATCTTCGACGCGGCCCTGCCCTTCGGCGGCTACAAGCAGTCCGGTTGGGGACGCGAGATGGGTAAAGACGTTCTCGAAATGTACACGCAGACCAAGGCGGTGTGCGCGCGGCTGTAGTTAGCACCGCACAGTACCGGGGCGGCCTACGGGTCGCCCAATTTTTTTCGGAAAAACTTGGCGGAAGAGATTTGGAGGCGCGGGTGAGAATCGAACTCACGATAGAGGTTTTGCAGACCTCGGCCTTACCACTTGGCTACCGCGCCGGACATTCCCGCTAAAACGAAAAGCCCTCGCCGGGGCAGGGCTTTCAAGGAACTGGAGCGGGAGACGGGATTTGAACCCGCGACTTCGACCTTGGCAAGGTCGCACTCTACCACTGAGTTACTCCCGCTCAATTCCATGAGTATAAACGACCCCTCCCGAGGGAGCAAACCCGGCGCTAACAGTGGGAGGGATCGTCGGCAGGCCGGCTCTGGCGGCCGCGCCCTATTTGCTGCACAGAGCGAGGGGTTCTTGCCAGCTGGTAAGAAAACCGGCGTTCTGCTCTGTCTGGCCTCGCCGTTTCAGAAGTGATAATTCGTCTCCAGGAAGATGAGCTGCCCATTCGCATCGTTCGGATAGATCTCCGCAATCACACTCTTGCCCCAGGCATGGCCATAATAAAAAGTAGTGGCAAAGGATTTTGTAAGTTGGTAGTCGGCGCTCAGATCCCAGACGTTTCCCAGGCCGCGGAAGCCATTACTCGGGCGCCCAGTATAACCAAACGTCTTGGGCTGAAATGCGCCTCCGCCTAAGTACCAGAGATCGGCGGCGCTGGCCAGCCGCAGCGCGTGCGCTTCGCTCCGCACTAAGAGCTTCAAGGTTGGCCGCACGTTCAGCGTGCCGTACCAGTCCTCGTTATTCATCATGTTATAGAAGGGGAAGCGCGCGTATTGGCGCGGCGTCGGAAGGATTTGAAAGAAAGTGCCGTGACGCGTGTCATTGGGGTTCCCATCGCCGCTTCCGTAGGAATAGCCGACGCTAAACCAGGGTTTGAGCACTTTGACGGGCGGTTGCCATCCCGCCTCGCCCACAAACGCACCGGCATGTTGCGAGAGGGTGCCCCAGGAGCCGGTCTGCACGACGCCCCAGCCTAGAAAATCGAAGTTGCCGGCACTAGGGGTGTTGAAGACGTGGACGTAGTCCGCGCCCCAGGTCGCTATCTCAATCTTGTCGAAATCGGCGGCGCGAGCCGAGGCAGAACGATTGTCGGTCTTCAGTACCGTTGTGCGGTGATCAATGTAGCCCAGGGCGAAGACGCGCAACTCTCCCGCGCTATTCGAGGTCTCTACAGACCGCGTGTAGGCGCCATAGTAGGTGTCCACATCCAGTTCGTCGATCCCCCTCACTTGAAAGACTCCTTGCGTCGGTCGCGCACCGAAGAAGGTAAAGTTGTTCTGCCCGGAATCCAAAGAGAGTTGAACGCCATCGAAGGTGCGCTGAACGGCAGTAAAGGCGAAATTCGAAATCAGGCGGCTCGAAATGCGCGTCTGAATAACTGTCGCCAGCAGCGGATCTTTGGGCTTAACCTCAAGACCGTCGAAATATTCAAAGCGGCCCAGCTTCAAACCGACGGGTCCGCGGTGTTTGAAGTCCACAAATGCCTGCTTCACGAATCCGTTGGCAACGTTGGTGTGATTGTTGTTCGCAGCGTAGTAATTGGCACCCAAGCCGAGTTGACCTTGGGGAGCCGCCACGACGGCGTCGTTGGGCAATCCAAGAATGGAAGGCTGTTCTCCTTCGATGAACCAATCAAAGTGGTCCCCGGTTTGCCCAATCCCCACCCGCAGCAACGAATCCCATAGGCCGTAGTCACTGTTTCCGGTCTTGCCCTCGAACCAGTACCAACCTTCGGCACGAGTGCGCCAGTTGATCGAAATCTCAAGCGGACCAAGTTTGTGCTTGGGCGGAGGAGGTGGTTCTTTCTTCTCCGTCAACTGCTCCGACGGCGCGGCGGGGGCGGGTGGTGACTGCTGCCCGAAGGCTGATCCTCCCACGAGAATGACCACTAGACATACCCACGTTGCCGCGCCCAATTTCATTTCAGTCTCCTTGATTGTTGTGATATATCCCCACGCCCGACAGACACACGTCAGGTGAATCCTCTTAAGAGAATGCTTGCTGTTTTTTCACGCCTACGGTCCACAGTTTTCTGTGATTAAGGCGTCACGGGCGTGGCACAGTCAAAAGGGGGAATCCCGCTCCCTTGGAGGCACATTCTCGTCGAACTTACTCCCCCGGATCAATAGTAGATTCGGATTAGCGGGCGAAGGACCGACTCAAACTGAAGGCCCACCATTTGCGCGGGCAAAGGCCGCGTGCAGAACTTCGTGACGCCCGGATTAATGATCAGCAAGTTCAAGCCGGAGCGCGATCCTGGCAACCTCCTCGCTCTAATCTTCGGTGGAGGAATGCAGATCGCAACCACACAATTCCATACCTACAATCACGGACTTGTGCTCACGGCGCGGATGCTGTTCTGAGCGGACTGACTTAATACCGCTTTCCCACTGCCGTCTGATTGGCGGTGGCCGTGATCTGGTTGCGCACGTCCCAGAGATCCTTGTAGAGCCAGCTTTCCATTCGTTGCTGCAGGACTTCCACCGGCGTCCCCATGGTGCCGACCACCCGGCCTCCGATGATACGTTCGGCGAGCTTGAGATGATGGAAACGGAACAGCTGCATGCGTTCGTCGAAGTCGAGCAGGCGCTCGGCGACATCGTGCAGGCCGAAGAATTCTCCGTGACGGCGATAAAGCTCGCCGACAGTAAGACCGGCGCGGCTGAGCTGTTCGTGAAAAGCGTGGCCGAGGCGCGGGCCAATGTGGAGCAGCGAAAGGAATCCGGGAGAGTCGAGGCCGCTGCCATGCCCAAGGCCGGCGCGAATGAGGTGGTAATCGCAGGGAGTAATGGTCTCCAGGATGTGCAGCAAGCCGATGGGAGGTTCGATCAGCTGAATGGCGCGATGGATGAAGCGGGTGGTGTTGCCATAGTCGGCGTGCTCCAACGCCTCGAGAGCGCGGTCGAGTTCGAACGCCGCTCCCTTCATGAGCAATTCCGAGCTCTGGTGCACGACCAGGAAAGTCATCTCGTCTTTGTGCAGCAGTTCTTTGGGCGACTTTTGCAGGGCGAGCAGTTCGTCGGTACGCAGATAGCGCTCGTAGTCGGTCGCTCCCTTGCCGGGAAGAATCGGTTTGGTGATTTCGTCGCGATGTGCCATTCGGAACCTATGCGCTAGGGTTGCAAGTGTTCGGCCGGTTGATGCGGCGACCACTGCGGGTCTTCGTCCTGCGTTACGATCTGGCCGTCGCGCATGTGGACCATGCGGTCGCCATACTGGGCGGCCTCGGGATTGTGCGTAATCATAAGCACGGTCTGCCCCAAATCCTTATTCGACTGGCGCAGCATGTCGAGAACGACGCTCGAGCTTTTCGAATCCAGGTTGCCGGTGGGCTCATCGGCGAGCACGATGGCGGGCCGATTGATGAGCGCCCGCGCCAGCGCGACTCTCTGCTGCTCGCCGCCGGAAAGCTCGTTGGGCCGATGGTTCAGACGTTGGGCGATACCGAGCATATCGGTGATCTTCTTCAGGAATGCAGGATCGGGCTTACCCAATCCGGCGATGTCAACCGCGATCTCTATATTCGAGCGCGCGCTGAGCGTGGGCAGAAGATTGAATTTCTGGAAGACAAATCCGATCTTGCTCTTGCGCAATCGGGTGCGCTCGCCGTCGGAAAGCCGGGCAAAATCCACGCCGTCGATGGTGACGCTTCCCGAGTCGGCGCGGGTCAGTCCGCCGAGCAGATAAAAGAGCGTCGACTTGCCGCTGCCCGAAGGGCCCACGACGGTAACGAACTCCCCTTTTTGCACGCTGAAGGAAACACCGCGCAGGGCTGGCACATCCACTTTGCCAACCCGGTAGGTTTTGCGCAGTTCCCTGGCTTCGATGAAGGCCGACATCCAGTGAAAACGATATCACGAAGGGGGCAAAATTCGGCAGCCGTCACGCCACGGTCGCGTGCTCCGCGCCCGCGCCACGCGCGTGAAGTTCAGCATGCCGCTTGGGGCCGCGCTTGCGCACCAGCAACAGGCGAATGCGTTCCAACAGTTCTGCGGGTTCGTACATTCCCTTGGGCAGAAAAACGTCGGCGAGCGTCTCGCGTTCGTAGATTTTGGTGTGGCCGGAGATCAGCATGGCCGGGGTCTGCGGAGACGCACGTTTGATTTCTTCGATCAGCCGCGAACCATCCACACCGGGCATGAGCAGGTCGGTGAGCACCAGGTCAACACCGCCGCGGCGGAAGGCTTCGAGAGCCATTTCGCCACTATTACACGCAATCACGCGGTAGCCCCGCGTTTCCAGCAGGATTTTACGGATGGAGAGTGCCTGTTGGTTATCGTCCACACAAAGAATCGTTTTCTTGGGCTTCATTGGCCTGACCGGGAGACTGTCGTTACAAATGTTTCTTGAATTCGATACCTGATTTCTTTTTGGGAATTGGGAGCGAGAGGAATGCTAAACACAATCGCGGCGTTGGTAAAGTAGCGCGGTCGCCAATGGCACTTCGGTGTTTGGCAAGATTGTGCCATCGGTCCGAGAGCCGCAACTGTCGCAGTGTTTTGATCTGCTAGCTCGCGAGCGTGACTTTACCGCGGAGAACTTCTACACAATTTCCACCGACACGCACATTGACCACCTGGTTATCCTGCTTATTATCCTGTTTGGTGGCGCGAACAAAAATGCGGCTGGGACGGTGCATCTCGAGCCCCTGCTCGATCAAAACCTGCTCGTCGCTCGCGGCAACGCCGTGCGCCACCATCCAGGCGGCGCAGCATCCGGCGGCTGACCCGGTGGCGGGATCGTCTCCGTTGTAAAAAATCATGCGGGCGTGGAGGCGGGCCTTCGGATCTACGGTTTCGCGGCAAACAAAGTAGAAGAATCTTGCGCCGCTGCGCGCGAGATATTCGGCGGCGCCGTCGAGATCGAGGCGAAGCTTCTCTATCGCCTTCAGCGAGCGCAGCGCGACCATGGTAAAAGGAACGCCGGTGGAAACAGTTTGGATGGGCGCCGAATCGTCGAAATCAGCGGCTGTCAGACCGGTGAGACGTGCGACGGCGCCCGCGTCGTGGATGGCGCCGAATTCGGGATTCTTCTGCGTCATTTCTCCGAAGACGGGCTGCGCAGCTTCTTCGGTAAAGCGCACCGGCACGGTGCCGACGTTCAAATCGAGCCGGACTTCGTCCGGGTCGGCGGATGCGGCGGTCTGGCCACGCAGAACAAACGCGGTGCCGAGCGTAGGGTGCCCGGCGAAAGGCAGTTCTTCCTGCACGGTGAAGATGCGCACCCGGACGCCGCGAGTCTTTTCCGCAGCGGCATCGCCCGGCAGAATGAAGGTGGTTTCGGAGAGATTCATTTCGCGCGCCAAAGCCTGCATCTGCTCGGTGCTGAGGCCACGTCCGTCGAGAAAAACCGCCAGAGAGTTGCCAGTTAGGGCGCGGTCCGTGAACACGTCGACCTGCACCATGGAGAACTTTCGCGACGAAGTGGTCATGTCTGATAGATGACTGGACCTGATTTCGCGCTCCAAGATTTCGACGATCCCGGATTTTGGCTACGCAGGCACCGTCGAAGCCAGATGCGATAAGATGATGCCTGCTTAAACTGGCTTGGCCGCTGCTTGACGCGCCGGTGGCTGCTGGATATTCTATTCTCTACTAATGTGATAGGGTTTGAACGCAACTGGCCATCATCCATCGATGTGAGAAACCATGAGAGGAAAGAACATGTCGCTACACATCAATTCCGAAGCTCCCAACTTCACCGCCGAAACCACGCAGGGCAAGATCAACTTTCACGAGTGGATCGGCAACGGCTGGGCCATCCTGTTTTCGCACCCCAAGGATTTCACTCCGGTATGCACCACCGAACTGGGCTACATGGCGGGTCTGCAACCGGAGTTCGCCAAGCGGAACACGAAAATCATCGGGCTGAGCGTGGATCCGGTCACCAGTCACGGCAAGTGGGCCGCCGATATCGAAGAGACGCAGGGCCACAAGGTGACTTATCCGCTGATCGGCGATCCTGAACTCAAGGTGGCGAAGCTCTACGACATGCTGCCCGCCGAGGCCGGAACCTCGAGCGAAGGCCGCACGGCGGCCGACAATGCCACGGTGCGCACGGTATTCGTGATTGGTCCCGACAAGAAGATCAAGCTGATGCTGATCTACCCGATGAGCAGCGGCCGCAATTTCGACGAAGTGCTGCGCGCGCTGGATTCGATCCAACTCTCTGCCAAGCACAATGTAGCCACGCCCGTGAACTGGAAGCCGGGACAGGACGTGATCATTCCAACCTCGGTCTCAGAAGACCAGGCCAAGCAGAAATATCCCAGCGGCTGGAAGACCCTCAAGCCCTATCTGCGAGTGGTGGCGCAGCCGAAATAGTTCGTGTTACGTTCCCAACGAACTACGGAAGCGCATGCGGTCCGGTGATCGTCCCGGTCTTCAAAACCGGCGGGCGGCATCTTCGATGTTGCCGGTGTGTTCGACTCACACACGCTTCCGCCATTTGTTCTCGATGACATCTAAAATCATATCTTTTCCTGTGTAGCCGTTAGCAATGCTGCCGCTCTAACTCATCGAGCCTCCTACTCCCGGACTTCCCACCGTCTAGTCCAATGCACACTGCGCGAAATAGGCGCGCACGGGATCATCGTGCGCGAAACGTGGTTATCGAGCAGGGCAGCCTGCACCAAACCTAAGTACCCCGTCCGGTTGTACCAGCAGAGTTCGGTCAGAGTACGTAGCGGTTTTGGAAAAACGGGCAGGGTAACGTTTGTACGATCGAACATTTTGGGAACTGCACTCCCGAGAGAGGTCATCATTCACCACCTCGCGGTACTCTAAGGCAGAGCCTCGAAGGGCTGTCTTTTATCCAGGCCTCGCCAGACAGGGGATCACAATGCCCGTTTCCAACGTGCACACGTTACGGCGCAGTTCGAGAGTACCGATCAAAGTTCCGGTCCGCGTCACCAGCATGGAGCCCAATTCCCAGTTCTCCGAAATCTGTGAGACGCTGGTGGTCAGTGCGCATGGTTGTGCGCTGCGCTTCCCCCTGAAGTTGGACACTGGAAGCGCCCTGCGCCTGCACAGCCGAGGAGGCAGTCAGGCCACGGCATTCGTAGTTTCCTGCCAACCGATTGGGCCCGACGGACAAGGCTTCCGACTAGGTGCGCGTCTCGACCGGCCCGACAACTTTTGGGGATTGGAATCCTGTCCCGATGATTGGCGAGTAGTAGAAATGCCCGTGCCTGCCTCTCAACAACCTCCTCAAAAGCTGGCGGCTAGCTCCACTGTTCTGCACAAACCACGAACTTCTCCCCAGGCCTCGCAAGCCGTTTTCGACAAGCTCGAGGAGCAACTCTCCGAGGATCGTCTGCGGGGCATACTTGCCACACTCGTTCGGCCCTTGCAAGCGGAAGTCACCGAACTCCGCGAAAAGCTGGCAGTCAGTGCCAAGCGCAACCGCTTCGAGGTGTCGCTTGGCTCTATTCCTCCCGAGTTGGAGGAGAAGCTATGGGAGCGCCTACGGCAAGACGTTGGGACCCGCGTTCTGCAACAGACGCGGGAACAGTCCGCGGAGATGCTCGGATCGGCGAAAACGGCCATCGAGCAGAAGATCAGTGCAGCCCTGACCGAGTTTCGGCACCGTCTTGCCGGTGAAATGCACACCGTCGAACAACGAACGGAGGTATTGTCAAAGGAGCTCACCAACACGGCGCAACAGCATGTCCTCGCCGGCCTCGAGAAGCTGCAGCGGCAGGCATTGGAGGCGGGATCACATCTCAACGCACAAGGCGAGAAGGTCTTGTGTTCTTTACAGGAGCAACTTGCAGACTCACACGATGTACACCGCCGGGAGGTAGAACAGATCCAAGCCGATGCCGCCGCGAAAGCACTCCAACTTCAATCGGAGGTTTCGGACCTTGGTCAGAGGGTTGCAGCATTGAACGAGTCGGTACGCCGCCTTGAGTCGGATCTTGACGTGCACATCGAGAGGCTCGCCAGCGAAATCGTCGCCGGCGCGGAAGCTCAAATCGAGAGCGCTGTGGCTCTGGCCCTGAAGGAGTTGCAGGCCCGCGGCTCGACTGAAGTCGAGACCAGGCTCAACGAGATGTGCAGCCACATGAGAACCATTCAGAATCGGGTTGAAGACTCCTTCTCTGCTTCGCTGAAAACCCAGGGCGAGGAAGCCGTGCAGTCGATCACACAGCAGTTCGAGGAACTCGCACCACAATCCCTGGAAAAGTGGCGGCTCGCCCTCGCCAAGGACTTGAATTCGGTGGCGAACGTTCTGGGCCAACAACTTCGTCGGGAACTCGAACCCGAGACTGGCCAAAGTTCGATTGCAACGACTCGATAGTCGGGCCGAGCGTGAGCCAAACATCGCCGATGCCGCTTCCGCCGATGATTGATCGGCCTTCCTGTTCTCGTCTTCGCTCGACAACGGCTTCTGACAAAAGAGCAGTGGGACGCGCAGTTTGCGCGCCTCACTGCTGGGTAGAGTGTTGCTATGCTGCGTTACTACGCCGGGAAATGACCCAGCGCAATATCAATGTCACCGCCCATGTCTGCCGCCACCACCGCCGGCGTGCGACCCACCGCCACCGTGGGAGGATCCGCTACCGTGACTGCTAGGCGCCGAATGCCCGCCACCGTAACTGGGAGCCGAGCGCCCGCCGCCGTAAGAACGCGGAGTGACGATGGGCTGCCGCATGTTGAGTGGCGGACGAGAGTATCCACCGTACCCGCGCGAACCGTATCCGCCTGCACCGTAGCCTCGGCCTTCTGGGCCCGAACTGCGAGCAGAGCCGTACGGACTGCGTTCTCCTGTTCCGCCCGTCGATGCGCGACCGGCCGATTCACTCGCTCGGCCTGACTCACCCGCTCGGCCTGACTCACCCGCTCGGCCTGACTCAGAAGATGCGCGCGGCGCCATCGGGGAAAATTTCTGCCAGCCGCCGTTGCTGCCGCCTTCGCGGGCGGACGCTGAGCCACCCGAATTGCCGGGTCTGTAGGGCGATCCCGTATTTGAATTGCCGCGCGCTTCCGAACCTCTTTCGGAGTTTGGGTTGGAGCGCTGGGCGTCGCGTCCGTTGCCTATCGACCTTTCACTCGCCGTCGCACCCGCGTTGCCTCGGCTCGTTCCTTGGGCCGAAAAGAAATGCTGATTCTGCGACACGTTCCGAGTCGTTGAAGCAGCCGCCGGACGCCCGCTGGCCGAGAAGCTCTCGCGGCTCGGACTCACGGACAATCTTCCAGTGTTGAAACGCGCGTTCTGCATCGCCGCACGACCCACAGCCTGCGCATTCATGTGGCCCGTGCCGAAATCCCTGCCCGAAACTGAAGTCGCGCCGCGGAAGTTCGGGTCATGCATCGCCAGGTTCATGTTTGAAAATCGCGAACCGGCGCGCAGCGGAGCGAAACCGCCGCGATTGTACTCGCCGAAACGGGCGTAGCCGAAGCCTCCACCCCACCGGCCCCACCAGGGATGGAAAAAGTCGCCAGGTCCCAGGGGAAGCCAGCCGATCCCGCCAAAGCCGAATCCAAATCCAAATCCGATTCCGAAACCAGGGCCAAATCCAAAGAACGAAACATAAGCCGGCGCCCAAATCGGACGATAGAACGGGTATCCGTAGGCCGGACCGGGCCACCATCCCCAACCTCCGTCGATATACATCCAACGCCCGTAGTGATATGGCGCCCAGCCCCACGGATCATAAGAAACCCATGTCCATCCCCAATAAGGCTCATACACCCAGCGGCCATCGCGATACGGAGCCCAGTCCGGCGGCACTGCTGGCCGCCACACCGGACCGTAATCCGGAACTTCCGACCAGGTGCCGTGGGAGTCGAGATCCTCGGTTCCCACGTAATAGTCGTTAGTGTGCCGACGCGCTTCCGAGTTGCGGATCATGTTGTCGCGATCGGTGTTCCACTGGTCAAAGTCGTCGCGGGGCGGCGCTTCGCCAATCTTGTATTGTTCGTCGGCGCCAACGCCCTGAATAGTAATGAACTGGTTCTGTCCCACGCGTGTGCCGCCCTGCGGAGTAGTAACTTCGACTTCGCCTCTGCGGACCAGAACTTCAGTGTGATCGTCGGCAGTAACCAGAATTCGAAAACTGGATTCGCGCCGCTCGGTGCGAATGGCAACGTTCGGAGTATCGATTTCCGCGTCCGCGTCGCTGCCTTTGTAGACGGTGTAGTTCGCCATCCCGTGTCCCAGTTGAATCTGGATTTGCGAGCGCGTGAGCTGCGTGATATTGGCCTGCGTATGCTCAGCCAGCCGGAGTGTGTTGGCGTAGTCGAGTTCAAGTTCGGTACGCGCCTTGTCGCCAGTCGAAACCCGGTCGCCAGCCAGCACGGGAGCATTCAGCGCAGCCGCGGACCAATCCTTCGAATCCCCACGCTGTGTGGAAACGTCGCCATGAATCAGACTGATGCGAGCGACGCCATTCTTCTCCTCCGGAGCCGGCGTGTTGTAGGTCGGGTTGCCAGCACCGGTGTCGTTTGACCCTGGCTGCGCCGGACCTTGATTCATTGAACCCGGATTCATCGAGCCTTGATCCATGCCCCCCTGGTCGTTGGGACCTTGGGACATGGGCGCCGGGGTTGCTTGCGAATCCTGATCCGGCGTTTGGTCGTCCGCATTCTGTGCAGTGACGGCGCCTGGAACCGCCATCATCAATCCCAAAATTGCCGCTATTAATTTGAACTTCATACATGCCTCCACCTTGCTCGGCACACAAATTTCTGCCTTAGAGAATGCAGGCAGAATGCCAACATCGGCCGACGATCGGTGACTCATCTAACCGGTTTAATTTTTAGCAACTTAGAATAGACATAACAGCTTGGAGAAGTCGCAAGTCCCGGCGTTCCCGGTGGCCCGGTTCCACCAGGGTGGTGGTTTTCGGCCAGGCGAACCGACCGAGGCGGGTTTTTACTTCCGACTCGCGGTTTTCCATCGCGAACGTCCGGGTCATGCGCCCGAGACTTCCAGCCCACCTTGCGACAAATCGTTCGCGCAGAACTGAAGAGTGTTTGTCGGTCACCCAGACGGAGGTCATGCTATAAATCACCATAAGGAGAGAGTCTCCGATGCCTGGGTCGAGTGGCAGTGCGAGACCGGCAAGGTGGTTTTTCATTGGGCGTGTAGCGCTTCTCGCCGTGAGTGTGGCCTATCCTGCGGTTTCACAGAAGGCGGGACACAAGCGTTACCTGTCCGCGCGCCAGAGCCGGTTAAGGAAGAAATGTTTGTCCGGATCGGAGGCATTGACCAATGGATCACGATCAAGGGTGACGATCGCAACAATCCGGTCTTGCTATTTCTGCATGGTGGACCAGGGGACGCGTTGAGTCCATTCGCCGATGCCATGTACGCGGGATGGGAGAAAGACTTCACGCTTGTGCAATGGGACCAGCGTGGCGCTGGCAGAACCTACGGCAAAAGCGGCGCGTCGATCGAGCCGACCATGACTGTCGAGCGCATGGCGGATGACGGCATCGAAGTTGCCCAGTTCCTCGCCAAACATCTCAACAAGAAGAAGATTGTTATTTACGGCGGTTCCTGGGGGTCGATTCTCGGCATTTCTATGGCGCATGCTCGACCGGACCTGTTCTACGCATACGTCGGCGATGCCCAAATGGTGAACTGGCGTAAGAATCTGTCGGCCAGCTATGCTCGTGTGCTGGAATTGGCGCGAGCTGCTGGTGATCGGCAGGCGATCGCCGCGCTGACGGAGATTGGCCCGCCGCCTTGGGATTCGCTTAAAAAGTGGCCGGTATTTCGAAAATGCGAACGCGCATATCAGGCCAAGTTGGCGACTGCGCCGCCAGTTCCCGAGACACTCAGTCCTGAGTATGCGTCGCCTGAGGAGCGAGCTCAATATGAGGCGGCGGACGATTTTTCTTTTTTGCATTTTTGGGGAATGAAAATGTCCGGACCGCTGCAGGATGTCGATCTTCCAGCGCTCGGGACGGACTTTGGAATTCCAATATTCATTCTTCAAGGTCAAGAAGATCTGACAGCCCTGCCGGAACTGGCCAAAGCCTATTTCGACAGCATTAAGGCACCGCGCAAGCAATTCTATTTGGTGCCGGGCACGGGTCATGAGCCATCGGCCACGGAACTGGATATGACCCGGAAAGTGCTCGTGGAGCAGGTACGGCCTCTGGCTCTTGATCGCTAACCTCTCGCAAAGAGTGTTTATTGTTAAAGTGTTTATTGTTAAAGGGATCACCCGCTTCACTCCGCTTCGTTGTCGTCGATGCCAATCTTCGACAAGCGATAACGCAGCGCGTTGCGCGAGAGGCCAAGCAGACGCGCCGCCTGCGACTTGTTGCCTCCGGCGCGCTTCAGAGCTTCGCGGATCATTTCGTCTTCCCACTGATCAAGCGTCATGCCATCGGGGAGGAAGCGATCGGACGCAACGCTGTTGCGGTTGCGCGGCAAGTCGAGTTGAATGTCGCCGGCCTCCAATTGAGTGCCCGACGCCAGCGCGCAGGCGCGTTCGATGACGTTCTGCAGTTCACGCACATTGCCCGGCCAATAATGACTGACAAGAAGCTGCATGGCCGCAGGCGAAATGCCGGTGATCTTTTCCGATCTCCCGGAATCTTTTGCGAAGCGCGCCAGGAACAGGTTCGCTAATCCGGGGATATCTTCTTTGTGTTCGCGCAGCGGCGGGATATCGATCGGGACCACGTTGAGCCGGTAGTAAAGGTCTTCGCGAAACGTTCCATCTTCGAGCGCGGCGCGCAGGTCGCGGTTGGTGGCAGCGAGAAGCCGAACGTCGACCTTGATGGTGCGCATGCCGCCCAGGCGCTCGAACTCGCGCTCCTGCAGCACGCGGAGAAGTTTGACCTGAATGGCGGCCGGCACGTCTCCGATTTCATCGAGGAAGAGCGTGCCTTTGTCGGCAAGTTCGAATTTGCCCGGCTTGCTGGTGGCAGCTCCGGTGAACGCTCCTTTTTCGTAGCCGAAGAGTTCGCTCTCCAATAGATTTTCGGGGATGGCACTGCTGTTGATCTTAATGAAGGGACCGGAAGCGCGGCGCGACTTTTCGTGAATGGCACGGGCAATGAGATCTTTGCCAACTCCACTTTCTCCGCCCAGCAGAACGGTGGAGTTGGTGGGCGCAACGCGTTCGACGGTAGCAAGCACTTCCTGCATTTTGGGACTGATCGCGACAATGTTGGGATGGCTGTACTTTTGTCCGAGGGCTTCGCGAAGCGAGCGATTCTCCTCGCGCAAGCGGGAGTTATCGAGCTCCTTGTGCACCACCATCCGCATTTCGGCGAGGGAGAACGGCTTGAGGACGTAGTCGCTGGCACCGGCTTTCATCGCCTCGACCGCGGTTTCGACGGAGCCAAACGCGGTCATGACCACGATGGGCAAGGCCGGATTTTGCTGCTTAGCGGCTTGCAAAAACTCGAGTCCGTTCATGCCGGGGAGTTTAAGGTCGGTGAGAACTAGGTGAACCGGTTCGGAGGCGAGCAGCTTCAAACCAGTTTCAGCGTCGCCCGCGGAAAGCGTCTTGAACCCGTCGTCGCCAAGGTTCAGCTCAAGCAGTCGGCGCATCTTGGCTTCGTCTTCGATGATGAGGATGGTTGGCATTGGTCGTCAGTCGTGTTCGTTGGTCGATAGTCGTCAGTCGACAGTCGTTCGCGGTTAGTCGTTTACCATTCGCTTTGGTTCTTGCTCCTATTGTTGACTTCATCCTCCACTTATCGCTTGCACGGCTTTGGGCTCGGCGGTTTCTTCCAGTGGAAAGAAGAGCGTGAATACGGCGCCGCCTCCCGGCGCGTTCTCGACATGGATGAACCCATGATGACCATCCACGATCTTCGAAACAATGGAGAGGCCCAGTCCCACACCGGCTTTCTTCGTGGTCACGAAGGGGTTGAAAATTTCTTCGCGCAGTTCCTCGGGAACTCCAGGACCAGTATCAGCCAGGTGAACTTCCACTCCTTCACGATCGTTATGGTTAGCGAGTTGAACCTCGACCCGCAAAGTGCCGCCGTGGTCTTCCATGGCTTCGTACGCATTTTGCACGAGATTGAGGAAGGCCTGCTCACACAAGCTTTCGTCGAGTGGAACAAGCGGCAGTCCGCTCGCGTAGTGGCGCTCGACGCGCACCGGCTTGCCCGCTTCTGGCTTGGCAGCAAAACGGTCGGCGACAATTTGCAGGACGCGATCAAGCAGGGCGATCGGGTCCACGGGATGCAGCTGGGCATGAAGCGGGCGAGCAAAGTCCAGAAACTCGGTGACGAGGGCACTGAGCCGGTTGACTTCGGTCGAGATGTATCCGGCCAACTCTCGGGCCAGCTCGTCGGAGGCCTGCAATTTTTGCGTCAACATTTCGGCCGAGCCCTTGATGACTCCAAGCGGATTGCGAATTTCATGGGCCAGCCCGGCTGACAACTGTCCCAGCGCCGCCAGCCGTTCGGAGCGTCGCGCTTCCGCCTGAGCCTGCTCCAGGCGGCGATTAGTTTCAGCGAGGCGTTCGGCAAGGTCGCGGTACAGCTGGGTTTGATGCTGGCTCTGCTGCGCGAAGCGGTTGACGACCATGGCGGCGAGAAAGAAAAACATGATGCGCAATGCGAGGTAGCCGAACGCCTCGGGGGTCAATTCGTACTCCTGCATCGCGGGATAGAGATACGAACAGTAGGCGGCAGAGGCAACCAGCGTCCAGAGCAACGTCAGCCACGTGCCACAATAGAGTGCAGCGGTGACCACCGGAAGATAATAAATAGGGTAGTAACTGCTATTGATCCCGATTTCGTTGGTGTGATCGAGAAGCATTGTTGCCAGCACAATCTTGAGCAGGATGACATAAAAGACTCCTCGTTTGGGAAAGTGGGAGATCATCTTTGTCTCCAGCAGTTGCACAATTCCGATGGCGAGGAGAATTAACTGCTTGTGCCATTCAAATAGCGGAGGGAGCACGGCCAGGATGGCGAGGAAGAGGAGCCAGATGGTGAGCCAGGCTGCATCGAGACGGCTAAACCGCCGCGACTCGGGATCGAGAATGGTAGGCGCAGGTGCCACGCAGCTTCCATCCAACCGCAGAAAGCCCTCCGGCGTCAATTGGACGGCAGCTTCCCCCGATGGAGCGCCGGGCGGCGTCCCCGCCCGGCTGAACCCTTCGGCTGAGCTCAGGCAGGCTCACGCGACGCCCGTCTCCATCTCGAGCTGCGCACATAAGGATTTCCAATCACGAACATAAATAGTTTCGATTTCCGGAAACGACGACTAAGCGGCTATTGTTATGATGCTGCCCATGCAAGGCGAGGAATCGGAAGGGAGCAATGAAAAATTCCGCCACGGTTTGTCTTACGCTGGTGATGGTGTGTCTATTCGCGATCGGCGCGCTGGCGCAGGCTTCGGGCGGAACTGTCGCTGCGAATGATGTGCAATCGGCGCGGATCGCAAAATTGGAACAGGCGGTGGCCGACGCAAAGTCCTCCGGCGACAACGCCTGGATGCTGATGAGTTCTGCCCTGGTCCTGATGATGACCGGACCCGGCTTGGCATTGTTTTACGGCGGGTTGGTGCGGAAGAAAAACGTCCTGTCAACGATGATGCAAAGCTTCGCGCTGATGGCCATCGTCACTCTGCTGTGGGGCCTGGTTTCCTATAGTCTGGCCTTCGCTTCGGGAAACAGCTTCATCGGCGGCTTGCACAGCGTCTTTCTCCGCGGCGTGGGACCGCAACCCGACCCCGATTACGCCGCCACCATTCCGCTCCAGACATTCATGATATTCCAGCTGATGTTCGCCATCATCACCCCGGCCCTCATCACAGGCGCGTTCGCGGAGCGCATGAAATTCAGCGCTATGGCAGCCTTCATGGTGCTGTGGTCGCTCGCGGTGTACGCCCCCATGGCCCACATGGTCTGGGGAAAAGGTGGCCTGCTGAATGCCTCTCTCGGCGGCCGCTTCCCCTGTCTGGATTTCGCCGGTGGCACGGTGGTGCACATTACGTCGGGGGTATCGGCGTTGGTATGTGCGCTATATCTGGGACCTCGCCTCGGATATCCGAAGCAGTCTATGCCTCCTCATAGCGTGGTTTTGAGTTTCACTGGGGCTTGCTTGCTCTGGGTCGGATGGTTTGGATTTAACGCGGGTAGTGCGCTATCGGCGGGGGCGCTGGCTACGAGCGCATTTGTCGCCACACATTTTGGCGCCGCCGCCGCAACCCTTGGCTGGAGCGCCGCGGAGTGGTGGAAGCGCGGCAAGCCCAGCGCACTGGGTGCGATCTCTGGAGCCGTCGCCGGGCTGGTCGCGATTACCCCAGCGGCCGGTTTTGTCTCGCCCATGTCGGCCGTCGCCATCGGATTGGCCGCGGGCGTTTGCTGTTTCCTCATGGTGACCAAGGTAAAGTCTATGTTCGGCTACGACGACTCGCTCGATGCTTTCGGCGTTCACGGCGCGGGTGGAACTCTGGGAGCTCTGCTGACGGGCGTCTTCGCTTCGAGCGCAGTGAATCCCATCTTTAAGAACGCTCAAGGAAGCACGCTGGCTTCGGGATTGATCGAAGGCAACACCCACCAACTGCTCAATCAGCTGGTTGGGGTAGCGATTGCTTGGGGATTGGCGATTGTGGGAACCGTGGTCATCCTGAAGCTGGTGGATATCACCATCGGCTTGCGTGTTTCAGAGGACCACGAGATGCAAGGTCTTGATCTCTCGCAGCACGGTGAAGAGGGATACTATTGGGAGCCGGCCGCTTGACGAGAAACCGAAACGCAAAGGAATCAACGGGACGGATAAACATGACAAAGATCGAAGCGATTATTCAAGTTTCTAAACTCGAAGCGGTCAAAGACGCTTTGCACGAAGTGGGCGTCGAAGGCATGACCGTTTTTGAAGCCAGAGGACATGGCCGGCAAAAAGGACACACCGAGTTTTATCGGGGACGCGAGTACACGGTGGACTTGATCCCGAAGGTGAAACTCGAGATCGTGCTGGCCGATGATATGGTCGAAAAAGTCGTGCAGACGATTACCACGGCGGCACGTACGGGCAAAATCGGCGACGGAAAGATTTTTCTTTCGCGCATTGACGAAGCGATTCGGATTCGCAACGACGAACGTGGCGAGAGCGTGCTATAGGCACACGAACTTCGAAACGACAGATTGACAGCAAAAGATCGACAAGCAAAAGGTCGACATCCCCCTTTGTCTGCGTTTTGCGAGCAGAACCGAATAAAGCTGGAGCAGGGGCTGAACCCTTCGGGGAGACTGTCATCGAATGACCACCGGGGCCACCGTCCGCAGCGAGTTATCGGACCTTTACAGCAGGGAATCCGCTGCCATTGAGCAGGAATTCTCCGTCACCGGCGAAGGGCGCACGGCACTCGCCAGGCGTACGGCGCTGGTCGATTCGATTGTTCAGCGGCTCTGGAACGAAATCATCCTCGGTGGCGCGACTGCGGATTCTGACCGCCCGAGCAACTTCGCGCTGGTGGCCACCGGCGGATTCGGGCGCGGCTGGCTTTTCCCCCACTCCGATATTGATCTCCTTTTTCTGCACGCCGGGAGCAACTCCGAGAGTGAATTCAAAGATCCCATCCGGCGTTTTTCGCAGGAACTCTGGGACCTGCGTCTGAAGCTCAGTCCGGCTACGCGAAATCTGGCGGAGTGCGAACGGTTGGATCCGAACAATGTCGAGTTCGCCGTCTCGCTGCTTGACTGCCGGTACCTGGCGGGCGATCGAGAACTTTTTTCACGGCTGCGCGAGAAAGCCGTTCCGCGCCTGGTGGGGCGGGATTGCCAGAACCTGATCCAGAACCTGGCCGAGCTTACGCGGACGCGTCACCACAAATTTGGCAATACGGTTTTTCATCTGGAACCGAACGTGAAGGATGGGCCCGGCGGTTTGCGTGACTACAACGTAGCCAACTGGCTGGCACTGATTTCCGCGATGGAGAAGCTGAAGGTATGGCCGGACACGAAAACGCTGCTCCCGGTTTCATCGCGGAGGGCGTTCGACGCGGCGCTCGATTTCCAAGTGTCCGTGCGTTGCTTTCTGCACTTCCGCCACGGGCGTCACGACAATACTCTCACCTGGGAAATGCAGGACGAAGCGGCGGCGAAGAAGATCGGGGCGAGCGACACGGAAATCACGAATGCCGCGGACTGGATGCGCGTCTATTTCGGCCACGTGCGCAGCGTGCACCGGGTCTGCAACCAATTGCTGGAGGAAATTCCGGCGGCCTGGTCGTCGCTATACCGTCAATTCCAGGGCTGGCGCTCGCGAGTCTCCAGTGATGATTTCTCTGTAGTCGATGGACTGATCTTTCTACAGCAACCCGGCGGCTTGCGCGATCCGGAAATGCTGTTGCGGCTCTTTCATTTCATGGCGGAGCATGGCTTGAAGGTGAGCACTACCACCGAATACAAAGTCGAGCAGGCACTGCCGGCGCTGGCGGCAACACCTCCGCGGGGCGCCGAGTTGTGGCTTTACCTGCAGGAAACGCTGGTGCAGCCGCATGCGGCCGACGCTCTGCGCGCCATGAACGCGCTCCGCCTGCTGGCGCTCCTGCTGCCGGAACTGAAAGGGATTGAGGCGCTGGTGGTGCGGGATTTTTACCATCGCTACACCGTTGATGAGCACTCCTTTCTGGCTATCGAAAATCTGCATCGTCTGAAAGAGTCGAAATCGGAGTGGGACCAGCGTTTTGCCGAAGTGTTGAGTGAACTCGAACAGCCGGAACTGCTGTACCTGGCGTTGCTGCTGCATGATTCCGGCAAAGCCGTGCCCAGCGAGAATCACGTTGAGGTCAGCCTGCAACTCACCGACAGCTGCACCGAGCGGCTGGATCTCGATCCGGTAGATCGCGAGACGGTGCGATATCTCGTGGCGAGCCATCTGGAAATGTCGGCGGCGATGCGGCGCGACGTATTCGATCCAGCAAATGTGAAGTCGTTCGCGGAGAAAGTAGGGGTGCCCGAGCGCCTGAAGATGCTGTGTCTGCTGACTTATGCCGACATCAAAGCCGTGAACCCCGAGGCCATGACGCCGTGGAAGGCCGATAACTTATGGCAACTGTACATTGCGTGCGCGAATTATTTAAGCCGCAGCGCCGATGAGCGTGTCCACACCGGCGACAAGGGATCCAGTCTTGCGCATTTGCGATCGCTGGCGCCGGTGGCAGGCAAAAAGATCAACATTTTTCTGGAGGGATTGCCGCAACGGTATCTGCGGATCCACGGCGCGACCGACGTTCTGGCGCACGCCGAAATGGCCGCCCGGCTGGGGCAGGACGGCGTCCAGTTAGGTTTGAAGCAAGTTCGTCACTGGTATGAACTGACGTTGATTACCACCGACCGGCCCTACTTGTTCGCTACGGTTTCCGGGGCGCTGGCCGCGTGGGGAATGAACATCGTGAAAGCGAATGCGTTCTCGAACGCCGCGGGCATGGTGGTGGACACGTTCTATTTCACCGATCGCTTTCGAACTCTGGAGATGAATCTGCAGGAATGGGAGCGACTAAAGAAAAGCATCGCAGCCGTGATCAAAGGTGAAGCCGACCTAGAACGCATGTTGCGCGATCGCTTGAAATCGGAGAAGGCAAACGGCACGAAGGTCAAGATCGCGACGCAGATTGAATTCGACGATGCCTGCTCGACGCATAGCACGCTGGTGCAGATTCTGACCCAGGATCGTCCGGGACTGCTTTACCGTATGTGCTCGCTGGTCTCAAAGTATGAGTGCAATATCGAAATCGCGCTCATCGAAACCGAGGGGCAGATGGCAATTGATGTTCTATACCTGACCTCAGGTGGGGCGAAGTTGAGCGCAGATCGGCAGGCGGCGTTGGGACAGGCGCTGCGCGATGAACTCACAGCGAAATAATTCTTCTTTTGCGCAATGCCAATGGAGCGCCGGCGTCCCCGCCCGGCTGAACGGGCGAGACGCTTGTCCGTCGATTGTCTGACTCATCACGTGGTCGGCGTACCATCCGCGTAATATCCGTCTCTGGTTTGTACGGTCAGGTCTTTCTTCTTTACAGCTAAAGTAATGTGATGATAGCCGGAGGCTGCGCTGTCTTTATCGGGGGTAAAGCCCATGTTGTACTGGACGCGCAGCTCCTCGACAATGCTGTCGTAAATGTCGCCTACCTTTTCCTTCTTAGTGACTTCAAAGAAGCGTCCACCCGTTTCTTTGGATATCCGCTCCAGAATTTTCTTACCATCGGTGTGTGTCTCCTGCGGTTGCCGCTGGCCGCGACCGCCTCGGCCGCCGCCCGGATATCCGCCGCCACCACCCGGCCAGCCTCCACCGCCGCCGGGCCAACCGCCGCCTCCACGTCCCATTCCGCCTGGCCTTTGGCCTTCCTCGCGGTGAGGTTCCGCGAAATAGATGGAGTAGATAACCGTGTCGGCACGTTGGGCGGCCTCAATCGCGCCTTCCAGGTATGTCTTGCTGCCGCGGTCAACGCCGTCCGAAAGGATAATTATGGCCTTGCGGCCCTGCTGCTTTTTCATTAATTCGTTCGACGCCAGGTAAACAGCGTCGTAAAGCTGGGTGCCACCATGATGGTGCGACCCGGAACCCGAACTTGAATCGTCGGAGCCGTTGGGATCGTTGGATTGCTCGCGATCCGATGGCGTCTTGAGCAAGTCGAGCGCCGCTTGCAGCTTTTCACGGGATGAGGTCAAGTCCTGCAGCAGTTCTACTTCCCGATCAAAATGAATGAGGAAGGCTTTGTCCTGCGGCTGCACCAGCATCTGCTCGAGAAAACTGCGGCTCGCATTGCGCTCCGCCTCCAGGACGTTGGTTTGACTGCGGCTGGTGTCAACCAGCAGCCCTAGCGTGAGCGGAAGATTCGCGTCCTGCGAAAAATACTTGATGGTCTGCGGCCGGCCATCTTCCTGCAGCGTGAAATCGTCTTTAGTAAGATCGCGGACGATCTTGCCATGTTTGTCGCGAACGGTGACAGGCAACGTCACAACCTTGACGTCGACGGCGATGGTGGAAACGGCATCCTGAGCCCACATCGCCGGGCCGGTTCCGGGAAGAGCGACCAGCGCGGCGATCTGCGTATAGACGATCAGCGCATAGGCAACCGACCTGCCCAAAGACGACCGGCTCGCAATCGTTTCTATGCCTTTATCTCCACTGCGCCGGGGATTGTACGGCCGGGTCTGATTCACCGTGCGTCCTCCGTTTGTCGGTTTTGTCTAAGACTATCGAAGAATCTTAAGCGCGCCAAATCGGTGCAAGAAAATAGCGTACACAGCCAGGATCGCGCCCGCCCAACTCGGGAAAGCCACGCTCAACCGGTAGAGCAGACCTGTGGCCACCCGCTCGGCCTGACTTCCGGAACTGGATTTGTCAGCGGACGTGAGTATCCAAGCAAACATCTTTTTCTCATTTATCAGAAGAGTTATACGACTGGATGCGCGGCGATGGAGTTGCAGTTGCCAGCGTCCTGTAAAAGCACCGTCAATGCCGGGTAAAACTTCGTAAAGGGTCGAATTTGGTGGGTTTGGCGATGCTAAAGTTAGATCATGCGATTTTTCCGCCAGAAGCCGTCGCGCTCTTGCGTCCTAAAGGTGTGCTTTTTAAAGACACGGCTTCTTGCAACCTGCTTGCTCACAGCGATTGTCGCTCTGATCGTCGCCGGGCCGGCGTCAGTCCACGCCCAGGACAAACCAGCGAGCAACTCGGGAAGCGCACAAGTCGCCAAGGCTGTGGGCGTCATCAAGACCATTCAGCCGGATTCGATCACGGTCACGGAGGAATCCGGTGGGGAGGTCACGGCGCAGCTGACGGGGTCGACGAAGATCCTGCGCGTTCCGCCGGGAGAAAAGGACTTGAAGAACGCAACCGCCCTGCAGGCGCAAGACTTGCAGCCCGGGGATCGCGTGCTGATTCGGGGCCAGGCATCGACGAATGGCGACGGGCACACCGTCGTCGCCCTGGCGGTGATTGTGATGAAGCAGTCCGATGTGGCAGCGAAAAAGCAACACGACCTCGAGGACTGGCAGAAGCGAGGGGTGGACGGGGTCGTCACTGCGGTGGACGCTGCGACGGGTGTCATCACAATCTCACCCGGCCGGATGGGGGCGAACAAGAATATCGCCGTCCACATTGCCAAGGATACGATCCTGCGCCGCTACGCGCCCGGCTCGGTGCAATTCGACGAGGCAAAGCCGGCGCCAATCGATCAGATCAAGGTGGGAGATCAGTTGCGCGCGCGCGGAACTCGTAGCCCGGATGGCAGCGAAGTAAGTGCGGAGGAAATTGTCTCCGGATCATTTCCCTATATTGAGGGACTCATCAAGGTGGTCGACACGGCGGCCAATGCGATAACGGTGCAGGATGTGATCGCCAAAACCGCAGTGGTGGTAAAGGTGTCTCCCGACTCGCAAATGTGGAGGCTACCGCCGGAGATGGCGCAGCGCATCGCCGCGCGCTTGAAAGGCACGGGCGGCGCGAGCGGAGATCGCCCGGGCGGCGGCCCAGGCCAAAGCCAGAATATGGGCAGCGGGCAAGGTGCTGCGTCGATTGAGGGCAGGGGGCGCGGGCAGAACAGCGGTCAGCAGGGCGGACCCGGCGGGAACGCTCCTCCAGACTTGCAGCGCATGTTGAGCCGTTTGCCCGCCCTCAAGCTGGCAGACTTGCAGAAGGGCGATGCCGTTGTGATCCTGGCGACAGCGGGCGGAAAGTCGGACGCGGCTACGGCGATCAAGCTGGTGGCGGGAGTGGAGGCCATACTGACGGCGGCGCCAAGTCGCAGCGCGTCCACGCTGCTTTCGCCGTGGTCGTTGGGCGCGCCCGGGGGAGAAGGAGAAGCCGCGCAGTAGTAGACAAATTTCAATTCATTCTGATCTGCCTGGAAAGAAAAGGTGCGTGTTGAGGTATTTATCGGTCCTCATTAAGACAAATCTGATTAAGACAAATCTGATTTTGACGATTCTGCTTCTGGCGGTGCCGACCACTCTGGCAATACCCGCATCGGCGCAGCCGCAGCCGCAGTCATCCGTCCAGTCATCGACCACGGGAACTTTGCGCGGGCAGGTTACGGACCCCTCTGGTGCCGTGGTGGCGAACGCCACGGTAGCAATCGTCGTATCCGGCGTTCCAACCCATTCGACCACCACCAACCGCAGTGGCAATTACGAAATCGGAAATCTGGCGCCTGGCAAGTACACGGTCACCGCCACCGCTAAGGGATTTGCCATTTTTGCGCAGACCGATGTGAATGTCGCCGCTGGCCAAGTTGCGCAATTCAACATCGCGCTCGACATCGGCGTGAAAGAAGAAAAAATCAACGTGGAAGCGGAAGGACCGACGCTGGATGTCAACCCCGCGAACAATGCCAGCGCGATCGTGCTCAGCGGCAAGGATCTGGAAGCGCTTCCCGACGATCCCGACGAATTGCTGGCTGACCTGCAGGCCCTCGCCGGACCTTCGGCAGGTCCCAATGGTGGGCAGCTTTACGTCGATGGATTTACTGCTGGAGAGCTTCCACCGAAGTCATCGATTCGCGAGATTCGCATCAATCAAAATCCGTTTTCGGCTGAATACGACAAGCTAGGCTACGGACGAATAGAAATCTTCACCAAGCCCGGCACGGACAAGTTTCATGGGCAGTTCCAGGTCGTGGGGAACGACTCGGGATTAAATACGCGCAATCCTTTCCTCGGCGACGCCGAGCAGGTGCCATACGACTCCATAATCTATATGGGGAACATCGGCGGCCCTATCAATAAGAAGGCTTCATTCTTCCTCGACGCGCAGCGCCGCAACATCGACGAAATCGCCGTCGTAGACGCGCCGGCGCTGGATCTGAATGAGAGCGTTCCCAATCCGCGTACCCGCACTAACATCGCTCCACGTGTCGATTACCAAGTCAGCACCAACAACACGCTAACCGTCCGCTACCAGTATTACCGTGATACATGGGAGAACAATGGGGTCGGCGGGTTAGTTCTGCCCGAGGCCGGCTACGATACTTTGTCTACCGAGCACACTGTGCAGATCACCGATACGCAAGTGCTCAGTACAAAGGCTATCAATGAGACGCGCTTTCAGTACCTGCGCGACAACAGCAATCAGAATCCACTGAGCACAGCGGTAGGCATCAATGTGCAGGGGGCTTACACGACTGGAGGCGCCGCTTCGGGGACCCAGATCGATCATCAGGATCATTACGAACTGCAGAATTACACCTCGATAGCGCAGGGCAATCACTTTCTTAAATTTGGCGGGCGACTGCGCGCAGTCCACGAGGTCAACACGTCCGGCGCAGGATTCAACGGCACCTACACCTTTTCGTGCCCACCGAGTCCCGCCAGTTGCAGCCAGACGCAGCTTTCCAACCCGATCCAGCTTTCCATCAATGCGACGCACAGCGGCGTGGTGCCCACCGTGCCGGTCACCGTGGTGGACGCCGGACTGTATGTGCAGGATGACTGGAAGGTGCGTCCTAACATCACGCTGAGTGGGGGTCTGCGCTTTGAAACGCAGAACGACATTCACGATCATGCGGACTTGGCGCCTCGCCTCAGTTTTGCGTGGGGCCTAGGCGGAGCGGGAAAGAACGCTCCGAAAACCGTGCTGCGCGGTGGGTTTGGCCTATTCTACAATCGCATCACTCAGGATATGGTGCTCAATGCGGACCGGTTTAACGGCGTCACAGAGCAACAGTACGTCGTGGACAGTCCGACCTATACGATCCCCCCACCGGTGCCCACGTCGTCGTCGACGGCGGCCATCTACCAGATCAATCCGACCCTTCACGCGCCCTACATCATACAGAGCGCATTTAGCATGGAGCGACAGGTTACAAAGATCGCGAACGCTACGCTTACGTATCTGAATTCACGCGGCGTCCACCAGTTGCTGTCGTTGAATGTCAACGCCCCATTACCTGGCACACCGTACTCGACCGGACCGCGACCTTACCCCAAGGACGGCCCAATTTACCAATACGCTTCGGATGGTGTTTTCTGGCAGAACCAGTTGATAGCGAGCTTCAACATTCGGGCAGGAGCGAAGTTGTCTCTATTCGGTTACTACTCGCTGAATTACGCCAACAGCGATCCGATCGGCAGCTTTAGCTCAGGATCGACAAACGCTGCAGGCTTTACGACGAGCTTTCCATCCAACCAGTACGATTTGAGCGTGGACTACGGGCGAGCCTCCTTTGCTCTCCGGGATCGGCTGTTTGTGGGCGGTACAATCGGACTGCCGCGCGGGTTTCGCCTGAGCCCCTTTATGATTTTCAATTCCGGCACACCCTATAACGTCACTGTGGGCCACGACGACTTGAGCAACGATTCTCTTTTGAATGACCGGCCCGCATTTGCCACCAATGTTTCGGGCATCTGTCTCTCGCCTACCCAAGCCTGCCACTATGTGATCCCGGTGCAGGGGCAGCCCTACACTCCGATCCCCATTAACTATCTGACCGGCCCGTCACTGTTCACGCTGAACCTGCGGCTCGCGAAAAGCTTCGGCTTCGGGCCGGAGGTGAGTGGAACTAGCGGAGCGCCGTCGGGCGGTGGTTCCCGCGGGGGCGGACCGCGCGGCGGCGGGGGTGGTTTCGGACGCGCCGGAGGCGGCAACCCGTTTAACTTGGGACCGGCATCCAGTCGACGCTATAACCTGACTTTCAGCGTCAATGCTCGAAACGTTCTGAACAAGGTGAATGCGGGAACGCCTATTGGCGTGCTGACCTCACCGAATTTCGGACAGTCGGTGTCTCTGGCGGGGGGGCCATTCTCGAGCGCGGCGGCGAATCGAAAGATTGAATTGCAGGCTTCGTTCAGCTTCTAGCCCGCTGAACCCGCGACCATTTTCCGGCGGAGCCCTCGGCGGTGCAGTCATGAACATGGGTATCTCAAAAAGCATAATTTCCTTGACGAATAGAAGCTCTAATCGTTATTCTAGTTAATAACATTTTGAAGGAATCGTTGGGCTAAAAGGGGAACCATTTTTCCAAAGGTTTTAACGTTAACTCCTTTATTGTCTAGATTTTGCATATAAGTTGTTTAAAGTCAAAGATTTGGCGTGGATTTCTTCCTAACCCGATGATTCTAATAGATGGAAGAAATAAAAAAAGCTGGTATATAGTAACTAAGCAGTAAACAATGGCAGTGAGCTCCCGCTTATCCTAAGTGGAATAGTCGGCGTTGATCCGAACATACTCGGCGGTCAAGTCAGTCGTAAGGAATCGCACCCCATACTGGCCGCGCCCAAGCTGCACCCGAACATCGCACACCGGCTGAGCGAGATCGCGGTGAGCTAGCCGCTCGCTGAACGCACAGCCGATTCCATTGCGGCATACCTTTTGACGACCAATAAAAATCTGGACGCGAGATGGATCGATGGGCAAGCCGCATCTTCCCACGGCCGCGAGAATGCGTCCCCAATTCGGATCGGCTCCAGCCCACGCGGTCTTGACGAGCATGGAGTGAGCAACCGTGCGCGCCACCATCAACGCCTCTTCCCTGCTGCGCGCCCGTTCGACGAACAGCCGGATCACGTGCTGCACGCCTTCCCCATCACTGACGATCTGCTCGGCGACCGATTGGCACACCGCCTTCAGAGCCGCAGACAATTTCCTTCGCGTGCGAGCATCTCTCACCCGAGCGCCGCTGGCGCCGCTCGCGAGAAGCAGCACAGTGTCGTTGGTGGAAGTGTCGCCATCGATCGACATGCAATTCAAAGACTGGTCGCAAGCTTCACGCAGAAGCGGCTGCAGTTCACGCGCACTCGCGCCGACATCAGTGAACAAGTACACCAGCATGGTCGCAAGCTGCGGATGGATCATGCCGGCACCCTTCGCAATACCCAACACAGTGACGTCTTTCGAGTCCATTCGCAAGCGCGCGGACGCGATCTTCGGTCGGGTGTCGGTGGTCATGATCGCGTGCGCGAACGCAAGCACGCCTTGCTGGCTGCGCGACCGCGCTGAAACGACGAGTTCCGGCAGTTTGGCGCAGATTTTTTCCGCCGGCAGTCGAACGCCGATGATGCCAGTCGACGAAGGAAAGATCTCGGCAGCGGGAACGCCAAACAGCCTTCCGGCTTCGCGACAAACCCGTTCGCAGGCTTGAATGCCGGCGCGTCCGGTGGCACAGTTGGCGTTTCCCGAGTTCACGACAACGGCTCGCACCTGCCCGCCGGTCGAAAGCAACCCCGCGCGGCCAACTTCAACGGGAGCGGCGACGACCCGGTTCTTCGTGAATAACGCGGCCGCGGTCGCGCCCCCGGCGACATCCACCAGCGCGAGGTCGGGCCGTCCACTGACTTTGATTCCGGCAGCGACCGCGGAAAAGGAGAATCCCAAGGGTAAACGAATTTCTTCAGGAGAACGGTGCAGCGCGGTCATGCCTGGATCTTCAACCAGTTCTTCGGCGGCGGCAAGATTGCAAACGTAGGTAGATTTCCGCGGATCATCGCTACTTCATCGCAGCGATAAAGCCTGGGGCACTGATAACAGTCTTTGTGGATCTTGTCAGGAAGATCCTGATGATTAGCGATCGTAAATCCCATGCGTGAGAAAAACTCGGGAATGCGAGTAAACAGGCAGACGCAGCTGACTTTGTGCTTTTCCGCCTGCGCCAAAAGGGCTTTGACCAAGCGTCGTCCCCCTCCGCTACTTTGACTCGCGGGATCGACGGTAATCGAACGAATCTCGGCCAGGTGCACGCCATAGAGGTGGAGAGCGCCGCATCCGATGATGCGTCCATCATGCTCCAGGACGACAAAGTCGCGAACGTTCTCGCAGATCTCCGCGAGCGAGCGAGGCAGCAGAGTGCCATCGCCGGAATAGGCCGCGATGAGCGCATGAACCTGCTCGGCATCGGGAAGGACCGCTTCACGCGTGCGCATGGAGCTCCTTGCGCCGCGGCGAAGCGATTTTCTTTTTGTTGTCCGTGTTTTTGCGCGCGGGCTCTTCATTTTTGTGCAACGCCGCGTCCAGGGCCTTGACCACCTGATCCACGTGTTCCTTCTGTATCACGTAAGGCGGCAGAAAACGCAGCACGGTTTCGTGCGTGCGATTAATGATGATCCCCTCATGCAGCAGTTGCTTGGTCACCGCCTTTGCCAGCTCGGGCGAGTCCAATTCCACCGCCTGCATCAGGCCTGCTCCGCGAACGTCCTGAATCGACTTGTGCCTCTTGTCAAGCGCTTGGAGCGCGGCATTAAAGTACTCACCCAACGCGCGCACATGCTTCAGCAATTTGCGTTCCGCACGCAGGAACTCGATAGCAACAGCGCAGGCCAGTGGGCCTCCGCCGAAAGTGGTGCCATGCATCCCCGGATGCATACAACTCGCAACCCGTTCAGTGGTGAGGATAGCGCCGAGCGGCAAACCGCAAGCCAGCGGCTTGGCGATAGTAACCACGTCCGGCAGCACTCCGTAGTGCTGGTAAGCAAAGTGGCGTCCGGTGCGGCCGAGGCCACATTGAATCTCGTCGAGCACTAGCAGCGCGCCGCTCTGTTTGGTCAAGCGCGAGGCGAGTTGGAGAAACTCCGGACTGACGGGACAAATTCCGCCTTCACCCTGAATGGTCTCGATGCACACGGCACAGATGCTGGAATCAAATTTTCGTTGCATGTCGTCGAGATCGTTGAACTTGACAAAAGTCACACCGGGCATCAGTGGAACAAACGGAGCTCGATATTTTGGCTGACCGGTCGTGGCTAGCGCGCCAAAAGTGCGTCCGTGGAAAGAGTTATCCATGGCGAGAATGCGCGACTTCGGCTTGTGGCCGTTCATATTGTTCATTTGCGCGAAGGCGCGGGCAAGTTTAAGCGCCCCTTCCCAGGCCTCGGTGCCGCTGTTGCAAAAAAAAGCGCGATCAAGCCCGGAGATTTCGGCCAGCAGCCGCGCCAGTTCTGCTTGATATTCGTGAAAGAACAGATTGGACACATGAATCAAGCGGCCGGCCTGACGCTTGATTGTCGCCTGGATGGCAGGATGTCTGTGGCCGAGCGCGTTAACTCCGATTCCGCTCAGAAAATCCAGATAGCGCTTGCCCTGGGAATCCCAGAGATACACGCCGCGCCCGCGTACAAACAGAATGGGCTGGCGTTCGTAGGTGGGGAGCAAGAGCTTCATTTCCATGCGGGAGACGGATGCTAGGCTCATGCTCTCAGCACCTCCGTGCCGCACTCCAGCTTGGTGAAATAGAACAGCGGCAACATCTCGACCTGCGAAGCGGGCAGGATGCGCACGCGCCCCACGCCGGACTTGAGAGCCTGCGTACATGCTTCGAGTTTGGGCATCATCCCTCCGCTGACTATGGATTCCTCAATGAGTCCAGCAACTTGCTTGGTATCCAACCGAGGCATCACCGCACCGTCGGCTTGCTTTACCCCGGCCACGTCCGTGAGAAAAATCAGCGCATCGGCCTCGCAGGCGATGGCGCAGGCGGCGGCCATCTGGTCCGCATTCACGTTGTAGTACTGCCCGTCACCACCGAGCGCAACCGAGGAGAGCACAGGGATGCCGCCTTCGGCCCAGATGGCCTTCAGCCAGCGCGGTTCCGAAAGGCAAATTTCGCCGACAAATCCCAAGTCGTGTTCGGCATCCTGTTTTTTGCGGGCACGAAAGACTCCGCCGTCTCCGCCACAAAGACCGATAGCGGGACAGCCAGCGGCAGCGATCGCCGCCACCAGGCTTTTGTTCACGATACCGGCGAGCACCATCAGGGCAACATCGCGCGTCTCGGCGTCAGTCACGCGCAGCCCATGGACGAAGTCACTCTTCTTTCCAAGCAGCTTCAGGGTGCGCGTGAGTGCGCTGCCACCGCCGTGCACAACGGTGACCTGATGTCCGTCTTCGGCGAGCTGCACGACCGCCTGCGCACACTTCTTGAGAGTTTCTTTATCCTCCAGCGCAGCGCCGCCGATCTTGACCACAATTTTCATTGCAGACCCTCCGCCTCGTCCCAGCCGTACATGAGGTTCATATTCTGCACGGCTTGTCCGGCTGCGCCTTTGAGCAAGTTGTCGAGACAGGAAACCACGACGAGCCGACGGCCATCGCGAGCGAGGCAGAAACCGAGGTCACAGTAATTGGTGTGCGCGGAGAATTGGATTTCCGGCAAACTCGCAGCGGGGAAGACGCGCACCCACCGCTTGCCCTTGTAAAAATCGCCTAAGCAGCTTTGAATCTCGTCCGCCGTCATTTCGCGTTTCAGGTAGACATAAATCGTGGACAAAATCCCGCGTGGAATTGGCAAAAGATGAGGGGTAAAGATCAGCTGTTCCGAATTGAGCGCCAATTGCTCGAGGATCTCGCCCGTGTGACGATGTTCGAAAACCGAGTAGGCGGAAAAATTGTCGGCCACTGAGACAAAGTGAGTGCGCGCGGTGGGTTCCTTGCCAGCGCCGGACACGCCCGATTTCGAGTCGGAGATAATGCCGCGATCCGAATCCACAATGTCGGCCGAGAGCAAGGGCGCCAGCGCAAGAATGACGGAAGTCGCATAGCAGCCTGGATTCGCCACCAGCGCGGCCGACGGGATCTGGTCTGCATTCGGCTTCAGCTCGGGCAGACCGTACACGGCGCGCTCCGTGAGTTCTGCCGCGGTCTGCGCGTTGGCATCTTTGAAGCCATAGACGGCGCGATGCTGTTCCTGTTTCAGCCGCCATGCGCCGCTCAGATCGACGATTCGCAACCCGCGGGTCATCAGTCCGCAGGTCATCGCCTCGGTAACAAGTTCGCGAGAAACGGAGTGCGGTGTGGCCAGGAATAACAGTTCCACGCCACGCTGCTCCAGCGTAGACCACGAAAACGGCTCGACCGGCGACGGGACGGGCAAATTACCGTTGCCGGAAATGTGCGGCAAGCCGTTCTGTGGCAATCCAGGCCCGTCGGACTCAGCAGTTTCCGCACTGCGCCGCAAAAGCAAGGGCGCATAAGCTCGCGGATGCCGGCCGAGAAGGTGCGCGAGTTCGAGGCCGGAATAGCCGGTCGCGCCCAGGACCGCGGTCTTAAGTTTGGCTGCCATCAAATCTACTTCAAGCCTTCCCGATCGCCTTATTTTCCTCGTTCAGGCATATTTATCCATTGCAATGCATAAATATTCATCTAATAATAAACGGTCTCGCACAACTGTCAAGTCGAAAGCGCGGTTCGGGACCTTTTCGAGACCCTACGTGTCCGTGAAGCTGCGGTTTTTTTGCCGGTTTTCTGATGGATGCAAGAAGAAATATCTATTGGACTCAGCCGATCACAGGCATTTAGTGTGGGGAACTATTGCAGCACGCGAGCTGGAGACTTGCGAAGACACTTGATGCCGTATTTCACACCGCCCTTCCGCACGCCGCATTATTCCGCAAGAACGATCTATCACGTAGAAATAGGAGCCAACTCCATGACGAAGAAACCCGACAAGCGCCCAATACGCCGGTCGTTATCCGTATTTATTCTGGCCATCCTTCTCGCCGCCGGGATGTTCCTTGCGCTGGCCGCGCCCTGCCTTGCGGATGAGCACCCGAAGCCGGACCCATCGGGCATAGCAACTGGGGACAAGACTACCGCAATGGACGCCGCCGGCAATTCGTTCGTCGTCCCTGAGCCCATCGATAAAGCGGCCCCAGACTACGCCACGAACAAGAAAGCATTCGACGACTATCAGGCGCAAGCCGTGAAAGAGCCACTCGCGGTGAAGCTTGCCGACAGCGTGGGGCATGTTCGCGTGGCTACCAATTTCGCCTGGACTTTGAATACGGGTTACCTCGTCCTGTTCATGCAGGCGGGTTTCGCTCTCCTCACCTGCGGACTGGTGCGAAAGAAAAATGTCGCGCACTTGATGATGCTGAATTTCGCGGCCTATGTCTTCGCCTTCTTGGCCTATTATGCCGTCGGATATGCATTCCAGTTTGGAGCGGTTGCCATCAATGCTGCGCCCACCAACCTGGGCGGCATCCCCACCCTCAACAAGTTTCTGATTGGCAGCGGTCAATGGGGATTCGTGGGCGGGAAGGGTTTTTTTCTTACCGGTCCGGCCTATGACAGCGCCAGCAACTGTTTAACGCTGTTCGAAGTCGTGTTCATGGAGACTGCCGGGTACATCATCGTCGGCGCCATCTGTGAGCGCATCACCTTCTGGGCGTTTCTGCTGTGCGAACTTTTCATCGGCGCGATTCTTTATCCAATCTCCGGTTGCTGGGTGTGGGGCGGCGGCTGGATGTCACAAATCGGCACTACGTTGAATCTTGGTCATGGTTATGTCGACTTTGCCGGCTCCACGGTGGTCCATGGGGTGGGCGGTTTCTGCGCCATGGCTCTTGCGATCATTCTGGGCCCACGCCTGGGCAAATATGGACCAGGCGGAAGGATCCGCGTCTTTCCCGCGCACAACATCGTATATGTCGTGACGGGCACCTTCATTCTACTGTTCGGCTGGATGGGCTTTAATCCCGGCTCCACGCTCGGAGCAACGGACCTTCGCATTTCCGTGGTAGCGGTGAATACCAATCTAGCCGCGGTTGCGGGATCAGCGGCAGCGATGGTCTTGTGGTACTTCCTGTTCGGGAAACCGGATATCACCATGGCGTGCAACGGCATGCTGGCTGGGCTGGTTGCCATCACCGCTCCCTGCGCGTTTGTATCCCCAACCTCGGCGGTCATCATTGGTGTGCTGGCGGGCCTGTTGGTGTGCGGCGGAGTTCTGTTCAACGACCGCGTTCTCAAGGTCGATGATCCTTGCGGTGCGATTTCGGTGCACGGCTATTGTGGCTGGCTGGGCGCCGTCAGCGTGGGCATCTTTGCCGACGGCACGTATGGCGCTGGATGGAGCGGCGTCGGCGCAACGTCGTACCTGGGCCATGCCGGCCAGGGAGTAACCGGCCTGCTCCACGGCGATACACGGCAGTTCCTGTGCCAGCTCATGGGAGCAACTTTGATTGCGGCGTGGGCGTTCTGCGCAACTTACGTTGTCTTCTGGTGCGTCAACAAAGTGAAAAGCATGCGAGTGACGCCCGAGGTGGAAGAAGAAGGCCTCGACGTTCCCGAGTTCGGGATGCCAGCTTATCCCGAGGACGCAGTGGCCCCTGCCTCATTCTGACGAAATGGCGCGGCACGTCGGTGCGCGCCTCCCAGCAAGCGGACGGATGCGCAGGCCGCACTCTTTCTCTTAGTCTCACATCTCTAGCCGGAGGTCGCTCGATGTGCCGCCGGCCGCCGGAACGTAGCACTTGAGCGTGTAATCCATGACCATGCGATCGGCGTTGAAGCGCCAGCCCAGAGTACGGATGGTGCGCTTCATACGCTGGATCCAGCCGCGCGGCAGGCCGTCGCGATCGCGCTGGTAGTAGAGAGGGATCACTTCTTCGCGAAGAACGCGCAACAGGTCCTCACCGTCGCGCGAATCATGCACATTCATGTCGGAGTGAGTTCGTCCGTTTCCGATGGCGAAGCCGTTCAAGCCGTCGTAGGCTTCCGCCCACCAGCCGTCCAGCACTGAGAGGTTTAAGCCGCCGTTCAAAACGACTTTCTGGCCGCTGGTTCCGGAGGCTTCCAGCGGACGCCGCGGATTGTTAAGCCAGACATCGACGCCCTGCACGAAATGGCGACCCACGTTGATGTCGTAGTCCTCGACGAAGACGAATTTGTCGGAAAACTGCGGGTCGCGCATCAACTGGGCAATCTGTTGCAAGACGCGTTTCCCGGGTTCGTCGAGAGGATGGGCCTTTCCGGCAAATACGAATTGCACCGGGCGCTTCGGGTCGTTGACCATGCTGGCGATTCTTTCGATGTCGGCCAAAATCAGATTGGCGCGTTTGTAGGTAGCAAAACGGCGCGCAAAACCGATGGTCAGCGCATCGGGACTGAGGACGCGTTCCAGTTGCTGCAGCACGGCGCGCGGTTCGTCACGGCGCGCGGCCTGATTGACGGCACGGCGGCGCACGAATTCGATCATGCGCGACTTCAGGTTGAAATGAGTCTCCCAAAGCTCGCCGTCGTCAACGTTGTCAATGCCATCCCAGATTTTGGCTTCGCTGCTGCGCAGATGCCATCCCGTGCCGAGATGGCGATCGTAGAGGCGAAACATCTGCGGAGCCAACCAGGAGGGGACATGGACGCCATTGGTAACGTGTCCGATGGGAACCGAATCTTCCGACTTGCCGGGGGAAAGTCCCGTCCACATGGCACGAGAGACTTCACCGTGCAGGGAAGAAACTGCGTTGGCGCGCCGAGAAAGCCGCAGGCCGAGGACGGTCATGCAGAAACGTTCGTCGCTTTGGGGATCCTCGCGGCCTAGCGCCATGAAACCTTCCTTGGAGAGACCGAGGGCCTCGCGGAGAGGTCCGAGGTGCTCTTCGACCAGATCGGCATCGAAGCGATCATGGCCGGCAGGCACTGGAGTGTGGGTGGTGAAGACCACTTCACGGGCAACCCGCGGCACGGCCTTTTCGAAGCTGATGCCCTCTTCTTCCATGCGCTGTCGAATCGCTTCGAGGACGGCAAATCCGCTGTGTCCTTCGTTCAGGTGCAGAACTCCCGGTATGATGCCGAGCGCTTTCAAAGCGCGCAGGCCGCCCACGCCCAGAAGCAGTTCCTGATGCACGCGAACGCGACCGTCGCCCCCGTACAAACGCGAGGTCATCTCGCGGTCTTCGGGAGTATTGCCTTCCACGTCGGAGTCGAGCAGAAACAGATCACAGCGACCTACTTTCACGCGCCATACTTTTGCGTGAATCGCACCATGTCGGGTATCGACCTGCACCACAACCGGTCGGCCGTTTCTCCCGATGGCCGCTTCCATCGGCAACTGGTTAACATCGATCTCAAGGTACTCTTCATGCTGCCAGCCGTCGCGATCGAGGCGCTGGCGGAAATATCCCTGGCCATAAAACAAGCCCACACCGACAAGGGGGATCCCGAGATCGGAGGCGCTCTTGATGTGATCGCCGGCCAAAACTCCAAGTCCGCCGGAATAGACCGGTAGCGACTCGTGCACGCCAAATTCTGCGGAGAAATAAGCCACGGGACGAGGCCGCAGCACACCAGCGTGACGCGCACCCCAGGTGCGTTCCGCATCCTGGTACTCGCGCAGGCGGCGGTAGGCGTAGTTGATCCGGCTGTGCAGAACGAGTTCGGTGGCGCGTGCTTCGAGTTTGTCGAGAGGATACTCGTTCAGCAGCGAGACTGGACTGTGATTGAGCTGCCTCCAGCGCAGCGGATCGAGATCGCGGAATAAGGCAGACGCATCGTTATCCCAGCTCCACCACAGGTTGCGGGCCAGCGCCCAGAGCCGCTCCTGGACAGGCGCAATGAAACGGTCGAGCGTGCGAGCTTCGCTGACAACCGGCGCAACCCGCTTCGCGGCCTCCGTGAGCAGACGAATCTCAGTTTCCGGAAAGACTCGCGCCTCCACGGTTTGAACCACCAGAACGCCTTGCAGCACACCGCGATCGATGAGCGGTACTCCCAGGAACGATTGGTAAGCATCCTCGCCTGCTTCGCTGAAATATTTGAATCGAGGATGGGTCCTGACCTGTTCGACGGCCACCGGGCGGACCTGCTCCGCGACCAGGCCGACGAGTCCTTCATTGACTGCCATGCGAAGTTTGCCGACGCATTCCCGGCGCAACCCAAGCGTCGCTGCCAAAACGAGATTAGCGCGGTCGGGCTCCAGCAGATAGGCAGAGCAAACATCGGTGCCAAACCGTCGGGCGATTAACGCCACAACGTTCATCAGGGTCTCGGCTGGCTTGCCGGGCTCCGCCGCCAGGTTCGCAATCTCTTCCCACGTCAGCACATAGCTGGCGTCGAGAGAGCAGGCAGCGTGTTCTTGATCCTGAGCTAGCTCGTTCGACCCGTCCACTCCCGTCTCCATAGGCATAAATTCTCTACGTCCCCCAATTGGTCAAGCACTCTTCCCGCAACGCGAGCGGGTACGGTCAAAAAAAGACCATTCCCAGACCATTCTATCGGCTGAAATCCCAACTTCTCCATATTGGCCGCGGGATGGGTGATTACCACGGTGCACTTCGGATGGCAGATTTTCTCGGGCTTCCGCTGCTCTTCATTTGTCACTGATCCTGATGTGGCTGATTCTAAAACCTTAATATCTGATCTTCACGAAGTCCAATTCGAATTGTCGATGGAGCCGATCAGCGAGCGATGACGGCAACTGGATCTCCTGGGTGTGAGGAAGAAATGCGCGCTATGCCCACCCGCCAGGAGGCCGAGTGGAACATAGCGCGCGACGGGCTTTCCTTATCGCCCGCTAGCCCTGCGAGGGATGCAACACGCGGAAGGTACTGCCTCCGTTTGACCACACAAGCACGAGTGCATCCTGGCCGTTGGGCACACCCGATAAAGCCTGCGCCACATCGGACGCGGATTTCACGGCGTGCCGGTTCACTTCCATGATGATGTCCCCACGCTGCAAGCCCGCGTTATCTGCCGGGCTGCCGGGCTTGACGTCTTCAACAAGGGCGCCATGAACCGATGGTTGCGCGTCCACTTCGTTTCTGGCATCCGGAGTCAAGTCAGCGAGACTCAGCCCCCAACGGCCTTTACCGTGTTCGCTGCCAGCGATCTCGGTGCCCTTCTCGCCGCCCAGTGCCTCGAGCTTCACCGCAACGGTCGTCGGCTTGCTGTCACGCACCACTCCCAGGTGGATCGTGTCACCCGGCCGCTTCTGTCCGACCATCATTTGCAATTGTCCAGCATCGGTCACGGGCTTTCCGTCGAGTTCGGTTATCACGTCTCCGGTGCGCAGGCCCGCTTTCGCTCCGGGGGCGTCCGGCTCAACCTCTGACACCAGTGCTCCCTCAGCTTTCTTCATATCGAAGAACTTGGCATTGTCGGGAGTGACGTCGGCAATCTGGATTCCGATAAAAGCGTGCGTCACTTTACCGTCGCGAATCAAAGTCTCCACGGTCGGCTCGACGATCTGGGTCGGAATCGCAAAACCCATCCCTGAGAACGATCCCGAATTCGAAATCAGGAAGGTGTTGATGCCGATGAGTTCGCCACGCGCGTCCACCAGCGCTCCGCCGGAATTTCCCGGATTGATGGCAGCGTCGGTCTGGATGAACTCGCCCGGCTTATGCCGGTCGCTGGCGTCAGGATTGGGACGGTTCAGCGCGCTGATGATGCCGCGCGTCACGGTGAAGCGGAAGCCGTAGGGATTGCCGAAGGCGAGCACAGTCTGTCCAGGATGCAGATTCGCCGAGTCACCCCAAGGCACGCTCGGTAGATTGTTTGCATTCACCTTGATGACCGCCAGATCCGTCAACGGATCGGCGCCCACCAACTTAGCTGGCAGCACCTCGCGGTTACTCATGGTGACGCGAATATCCACCGCTCCATCGATCACGTGGTTGTTGGTGACGATGTATCCATCGGGGGAGATGATCACGCCGCTGCCCAGGCCGTGCTCGATTCTGTCCTGAGGTTGCGACGGAAAACTGAACTGACGACCAAATTGACGGCCAAAAGGATTGCCCGGTCCAAAAAACTGCTGCATGTCGGGCATACCCTCCATACCGGTTGGCTGCGCGTTGGATTTCGATACTACGGTGACGTTCACCACCGCTGGCGTAACTCGCGCCGCCAGCGTTTCCATGGCACGGTCGAGTGTGAGCAGCGCTCCTGCACTGTTGTCATCGAGCGGTGCCGCGGCCGGAGCAGGAGCCGCCGCTGCGGTTGCGGGTTTCGTAAAGTTCAGCGTCGCCGCTGTCCCAACAGCCACTACGGCAACCAGAGCCACTGTCAGATGCCTGGTCAGTACTGTTTTACAACTTTGTAGCCACATCTTCATTTTCTCTTCTCCTTGTTCAACTAATTATGTAGTTGCTAGTTGCAAAAAAAATTGGGACGCTAAATCGAATTAGCCACAGGCACTCTCGCCAATCGTTCGCGCACTTTGCTTACCAACGTTACTCGCCACACCCGAACGCTCCACACCGGCGAATCGGACGTCACGTACCGCGTGGCTTCAATAAAGACCAGCGTCTGGAATTCCTCCACGACTTCCTGACTTGCACTTGCGCTGACCGCGATTACTCGGTCACGCGCCGGCTCCTCATTCGTTCGGGCGGCAGCCGCCCGAACCGGAGCAAGCTGATTTCCAGCAGCACCCTGCGCGGGGACGTGAGCATGAACAATCTTGGCAGTCGTCTCTCTGGCCGTGTTCCCCACCGATGACGATCCGCCGGTCCGCAACGCTGCGGGAATTACCGCTGCACTTTGTAACGGAGACTGAAGCGAAGACTGACTGAGCGCGGCGGAATACACAGGACCGGAATTGCTTATCATCGTGCCGTGATCGACCGCTACGAACTGAGGTGCGCGCGGCAGCGCCGCGAGAGACGCCATGGAAAAAGTGCCGATCATAACCAGCGCCGGCTTCCAGACTCGCGTAGCCACCGGCCGGTTCTTGTCGAGAATCTGTGCCAGCCTTAGCGAAGCCTCGCGGGCTCGACGCACTGCTGCCTGAGCCATTGACCATCGTTTGTCCGATAAACGTTCCGAAAGACTATGCGCCAGACTCTTTTCCAGCAGCGAGACCAGGCAAGTGGCATATCCGTGCGGGTTGGCAGTTTCAGCCAGCACGGCATCGTCACAAGCCATCTCACGTTCCACCGATAGCTGGTTTTCAATCCACCACACCGCGGGATGAAAGAAAAATAGAGCACGCACGATCTTCTGAATGAGATTGGTCCAGTCATCTCCACGCCGCAAATGTGCGAATTCGTGCAGCAGGATGACGTTCAGATCTTCGGGTACGAGTTCTCGCAACGCCCACTCCGGCAAAATGATGGTCCGCTTCCAGAAACCGATAACGGCAGGGACGCGCACGCATTCTGACGCGGCGATTGTTATTGAGCCTAAGAAGAATGACCTGGGCGCGCTGATTGCATCCACCGTTTTTCGTACGACCGGGTCGAGATCCGTTGCGACGAGTGCCGTGCAACTCTGCCGCAGCCGTCGCAAGCGCCACAACCCAACCGCCAAACGGACCATCGCCACAACCGCCCCCAGAGCCCAAGCGAGAAATGCGAAAAGCGCCCATCGAGCGGGTACTGTGATCGCAGGACGCGCATTCTCCCCTGCCATCCCTGACGCAATTACCGCCCGTCCATCGCTGAAAGCGCCCAGCACAGGAAGCGTGGCTACGGTCAGCAACGTCAGGAACCAGACGGCAAATCGGGTGCACGAATTTTGGCGCCGCAACACGCGCAACAACACCCACGCAAACAGAGCGATCAGGAATCCTTCGGGTAGCGCGTTGAGAATGCGCTCGACCGCAATCTGCGCTACTGTCTGCACGGGAAGCCAGTTCATTTCGTATCCTTCCGAATGGTGACGTTCTGAACCTTATCGTTGTGCAGCGTGTCATGCTGAATCAGCATCTGCCGGAGGCGGCTAATTTCCCCCGGTTCGATGCCTTGGTCCTCAAGGAGGTTTAAGACCAGTTGCTCGTGCGAGTTCTTGAAAAAGCGACTCACGAGATGTCGGATTTCCGAGCGCGTAGCATCTCTCTGCTCGACCAGCGGCGTATACACGTGGGCTCGGCCATCCTTAAGGTGTTTCAAATAGCCCTTTCTTTCCAAAACACGGATCGTAGTCAAAACCGAGTTATAGGCCAAGGCAGGCTTCTCAGTAATAGAATCAAGGACTTGCTGAACGGTGCCCGATCCAATCCCCCAGAGCACGTTCATGATCCGCAGTTCGGCCTCGGTCAAAGTTTCCGATTGTCTCGGCGGCACTGGATGCTCCTTGCACCTTAGACGCTTCACCAAGCGAAAGGTAACTAATTCTTTAGTTGCAAACGAAGAACTGCGAGTTGCCTCCAGTTTGTTTGACCGTCCTCGTCATTGACGCCCTTGGCATAATTGACCTAGCCTGCAAGAACTGGACCCCTAGAATGAAAACTCTCCCCAAGCCCAAGAGTGGAGAACCGGACTGGCGGCGAAGCGAAAACAGCTCGGGTGTTGGCGGTGGAGGACTATCCCAGTCCGGGAAAGAGACTCCGATCAGCCTTCTGAACGACCTGCTCTATCATCCTTCTATCTATGAGCGCTGAAATCAGAGCCACTCAACATAAGGATCTCACGGCGCTCGCCGAGTTCCTCGTCCGGGTGTATCAGTTCGATCCGCCGGACCATCACGCCGATCCACAATTGCTGGAATGGAAGTACCTCTATCCAAGGGATGGCTGGGAAGGCAGCCGCAGCTACCTCCTCGAAAGAAATGGACAGATCATCGCGCATTGCGGGATTTACCCGGTGACTTTTCATCTGCTGGACAGAATCACCGTAAACAGTGTGACGATGATGGACTGGGCCGCCGACCCCGCGGCGCCAGGGGTCGGCGTTGTGTTGTATCGCAAGCTTATGGCAATTGCACCCACCTCTTTCGTGATCGGTGGCGCGCCGGCTACACGCTTGATGATTCCTCGAATAGGGTTCCGGCATGTGGGAGAAGCTCAAACTTACGCCGCCTGGTTGCGCCCATGGCGTGAATTTCGGACGCGTCCTCGCACTCGAAGATCGATCCTTCGGCTACTCCACGGACTAACACATCCCACGCACAGTCGCGGGCAAACAAGTGCGGGGTGGGATTTCGCTGCAGTCAATCAATTCGATGATTCGCTGGAGCCTGTATTGAACGACACAAAGCGTACGTGGACGTTTTGTGGGCGAACCCTCGCGGACTTGAACTATGTGCTGAAATGTCCTCACCTCGAAATCCGGGGATTTCTGCTGCGGCGCCAAGGCCAGCTCATGGGCTATTTCATCATTGGACAAGCGGACTGGGAAGCCCGGTTACTCGATCTCGTGGTCAATTCAGCAGATGCGAATGACTGGAATTCAGCCTGTGCGACGGTTACGAAGGCAGCCCAGCTCAACCCGGAAGTCTGCCGAATTCGCGCACTCGCCACATTTCCGATTCTGCGCCAGGCGCTGATTTGGAATGGCTACTGGTGCCAGTCCACGGAACCCATCGTGATTCATGACCCAGCGAATGCCTTGGGTGGCGCGTTTCCAGTGAGTTTCCAGCTCATCGACGGCGACTCTGGTTACTGACCTAAGCCTTGTTCCGAGCCGTGAACACGCTGAGATCAAGGTCTAGCCATAATTCTGCCGAGCCTGGGAACGGTGCGTTACAATTTGTGCGGACCGCGTCGAAAGGCACCTTGAGATTCGTCAGTCCTGCCCTGAAGCACATCGTCTATCCCGCCCTGTCGAGAAGCGGGTACCTCCGCTACACGGCCGGCGCTGGTCCCGCAGTCGTGACCTATCACGGTGTGTTTCCATCCGGCTACATGGTCAGAAATCCCGCTTTGGACGGCAACCTGGTGCACGCCGATTCGCTGCGCCGACAACTTCGGCTTTTGCAGAGACGCTACCGCGTGATCACCCCCGAAGATTTCCTGCGTTGGTCGGATGGAGATCTGTCACTTCCCCCGCGTTCGATTTTGCTGACCTGCGACGACGCGCTGCGGAATACCCTTACGGAAATGGTTTCCATACTGCAGGAGCTTGGCTTGTCCTGCCTCTTCTTCGCCACGACTGCATCCGCCGATGAGACGCCGTCGATGCTCTGGTATGAGGAACTCTACCTGATGTTGCTGGACGTGAGCGAACCCATCACTCTCAGCCTTCCCGAAGCGGGCGTCAGCATCGGTCCAATCGCGCCGAATGAGAAGCACTCGTGCTGGTGGAACCTTGTCCAGCGGCTTTCGCAGTTTAACGGTCAATCGAAACGCAGATTTCTGGATTGTTTCCGCGAACAGATCGGGCTTCCCGCAAGTTGGAGAGAGAAATTCGTCCAAGATTCGACCCTTGCCGCCAGATTTCTTACTCTTGATCTCGCCGGGTTGCGGCAGCTGACCGCTGCGGGAATGACGATTGGCGCCCATTCTCTCTCCCACCCTGTTCTATCGCGGGCACCGGACGACCTCGCTTGGCAGGAGATCTCCGAAAGCCGGACTGTCCTTGAAAAGGCTCTGGAGCAGACGGTCTGGGCTTTTGGGTATCCCTTCGGAAATGCTGCCACCGTCACACGACGAGACCTCAGCCTGGCGGAGCAGGCGGGGTTTCGCTGCGCATTCATGAATGCGGGCGGCGGCTTTGGCGCCAAGATCGACCGATTCGCCGTGCCGCGCGTTCACGTCACTGCCGACATGAACTTGTCCGAATTTGAGGCCCACATCTCGGGCTTTTATCGCACCCTGCGAAAAAGATTACGTGGCACTGATGAAGATGAACTGGACGCGGATCTCATTTAGTTGTGTCGGCTGGTCTAGTCGGTGCGAAGATGGCCAGTCCGACCCAAAGACAAAGATCGGCCCCTGTCGCCTGATGCCTGACTCCTCCGAGCATATTCGGACAGACAATCGTGGTTCAGGTTCGCCGCCCAACGTGCGCCATGCGCGGAACGAGAATCAGAGCCATCGCGTAGAGGAAGATCGACACGGCAGTGGATCCCGGGTGACCGTGTTGCAAGTCTTCGAACAGCAGCTTCGCCGTGACCAACGCCAGCGTGCCATAGGCAATCCATACCAGTTCAGTCCGCTGCCAACGGGAGCCGCTGAAAGCCAGCGCGAGTGCGACTGCGCAGGTGATCAGAGTGCGGATGACAGCAACTTGTGATGCGCTGGGAGTCATGCCGACTGCTGCCAGCCAAACCAGCAAAGAAACCATGAACGTGATCACCGCGGCCACCCCCAGGATCGCCGAAAGCACTTGCAGCAAGCGTTGGTTCCATCGCTCTGTCCGGAACCGGCCTCCGACCGCATAGCACGGAATCGCCGAGGCAGCGACGATCCAGACAATCCATCCGGGCACGGCTGGGAATGTCCCCACCAGGGCACGGCTGGCATAATCCAGCAGGCCGGATGCGTATGCCGCCGCAGCCAGATACATCAAGCCGTGGAATTCCAACGACAGGCGAGACGCGCACACACCCAAAAGCGTCGCCACGATCGCGGCCACGCTCAAGCTCAACGCCAGCAACAAACGCGGAAAGCAGAGAGAGCTACCTGCCAGGAAAAGAGCCCCGCTCCAGGTGGCATACACGTGGTAGTTACGTTCTTCGTGGTAGCGGTCGAAATGAGCATAGGCAAGCGCGTAACTTGCTGCCGAGAACAGCAAACAGAGCGCCCCTAACGCCGGCGCACCGGCGCTTGCTCCAAAGCGCAAAATGCTGAAAGCAGCGAGCAGGAACGCAATGACGCTCTGCGCGATCTCGAAGACACTGATTTTACGGCGCAGCCGCGTCGTCCGGAAAACGATGCTGGCTCCATAAATCAAGAACAGAATGAACCCGAGGACCAGCGATACCGACGTCGCGACGTTCTTGTAGTCCGAGGGGATGCCTTCCGGACGGGAGTAAATGTAGAGCAGAATCCAGACCGCAAGATCCGCCGCGGCTGCGATCAGCGGCCTGACCCTAAGCCAGTGGTTGAAACCCGCCGCCGCTTCGCTGGCCAGTGCCATGAGCAGGAGCGCCGAAACGAAGGGCACCAGATCGTGGGTAGCGATCAATAACGCGAGAGTAGTCAGGACTGCAGCGACATTGGTCACCCAGACAAGCGACGCCAGACTCCGCTTCCAGGCCAGAGCGTATGCAGCGATTACGAACAAGCCGAGAACGCAAGCGGTCACCGGAGTTGACAAAACCTCAAATCGCAAGGTCAGCTCCCAGAGCATGGGGGCGAGGATCAAGGCCGCGGTGGTGGCGTAGGCAGTACTCGCGAAATGCGCCCCGGCCTGGACTCGCGCCGCCCAGACCAGCCACGTCCCTGCATAGGCAAGCGCCAGAACCACCACCGCCAACTTTGGAAATGATCCCGATTCTGCTATAGCCCGGAGCACGTAGGCGCCCGCGATTCCAAGCATGGCTTTGCCCAGCACCGGGAACACTCTGCCGTCTTGCGCAAACGGGAAGGCTTCGGCGATCGGCCTGGTTGAGGTTGAGCGAGACGCAGCCGGACTGGCCGCCGTGGCGGGAACAGACGCGGATGTTGCAGAGGGATGTTCCAGAGTGCAGACCCGCCGTTCCAGGTTCTCGATGCGTGCGGTGAGCCGTGCTAAAGCGTCGAGATCGTCCATAATCTCCACTCGCTTTGAGGCTGGCAACGAATACTGGTCGAAGACCATGCGCGAAACCCGCGCGCGGAATCTAGCGCGCGGGCGCGGCGTCGGGAAGCGAGCCCGAATTCTTCTCCGGCCACGGAGGCAGGAGCTTCACCAGTACCCACAAAATCACGAGCGGTAGAACGGTCAGCACAATAGCCACGACCAGGCCTTCGCGCGTGATTAGGCCCATCTTGTACGTCGTGTATCCCAGGAAACTCTTAGAAAACAACTGGCCCCCGATCACGACGTTCCAGCGCATGGCAAAAATACCGACCAGGGTCAGGCATCCAGCTAGGGCGTAAATGCGTTTGCGGGCCATTTCCCCGAGCCTCAACACCTGGGTCAAGGCGAGAAGCGCAATGGGAGCAAGGGTGCCGAGCACGATCTGGACCACGATATGCGACATGTACAGCTTGGTATGGACCATGAAATCCAGGCTGCGAAACGATTCATCGGACTCGTAGATGCGATGAATCAGGTCAAGCATTTCCAGGCTGAAATCGAGGATGAAGGTGTAGAACAAGTAGCGCGCTACCGTGTCCACGCAGCGCATATCGACCGTCTCTTTGCGAGCCCACGTCAACAGCATGTAAAGAAGCATCACGGTGGCGATCCCCGAAACCATGGCAGAGAAAATAAACACCACCGGCATCAGCGGCGACGACCACCACGGGTTCGCTTTGACGGAACCAAAGATGAACCCCACATAACCGTGCAGCAGGAACGCCGAAGGGATGCCGATAACGGTAACCAGCCAGCCCACTCGGTCGTCAATCTTGAGTGCGTGCTCACTGATGTTGCTCGAGCCTAAGGTCATCATTCGGTAGATCAAGCGCCTCCATCCTGTGGTGGATTCGGACAGCACCACGATGTCACGTCGGTAGTCGAGCCAAATTTCGAGTACCAGGACCGCCATCAGATACCACAGGTATACAAACCCGAACATGGCCATCGCGGACGTTTTGTGCGGCGTCAGGTACATCTCGTACGAGCGTTCCGGATGTCCAAGGTGCAGTTGCAACGGCAGCGGTGCCACCAGCAAGAAGGCCAGCGCCGTCAGCAGCGCCAATCGGTAGGTGGGCTTGACCGCCTGCACTTGGAAAACGCGCTCCAGCGAAGCCAGAATGAATGCGCCGGCCACAAGTCCGGTGAGAAACGGGTACAACACGATCAGCACGCTCCATTGAAGCTCGATTTCGTTCGGATACATGAAGCCTTCAACGCCAGGCATAAACGGTCACGGTCTCCTTATCCACATCGAACGTTATCGCATCGCGTCTCATCGCACAGAACCATCCAGACCGTTGTAAAAGACCTTGGCATGAGTCGCCATGTAGGGTTTTAGGACCTGAACGCTGTGAGTCTTTAGGAACTCATGAATCGGGTCGCTGGGGTTTTTCAAGTCCGCCAACTGGCGAGCTCCGGTCGGGCATGCTTCGCAACAAGCGGTGGTCAGTCCCTTTGTAATGCGGTGATAGCAGAGAGTGCACTTCTCGGCTGTCATGGTGCTGGGATTGATGAAGCGGCAACCGTAGGGGCAGGCTTGCACACAATACCGGCAGCCGAGGCAGTATTTCTTGTCTACCAGAACTACGCCATCGGGGCTTATAAACGTCGCGCCCACCGGGCAAACCTGCGTGCATGGTGAATCCGCGCAATGGTTGCACAGCTTGGGCACAAAGAAGTTCTTCCCCCCTTCTTCCTTGGTCGGAGGAAATCCCTTCTTGCCGCCATCGGGCGAGTCCACGTGCGGATTTTCAATATCGTAGTCCGCCACGTGGTAGCGTTCCACCCACGTGCGGAAGTATCCGTCGGGCACCTCATTCTCGGTCTGGCACGCCCGCACACAGTTTCCGCAGCCGATGCATTTGGGGAGGTTGATTAGCATGCTCCACCAGTGCTCGGATATTTTGTAATTGGGTGAAGCTTCCGGGGTCCCGGCAAGGACGTGTTTCCAAGCGATGGCCGCCGCCGGCAGTAGGAGCAACATGTGACGCCGGGTAATGCTCATTTTGTTCCTCCGGCTGTCTCGCCAATGTCGATCGCTGGACTGTGCGGCTGGTGACAGGTATCGCACGGTAGTCCAGTCGAGTGGTCGGCGGAAGCGACTTGCGGAAATCCTTTCGGTTTGGCGGCGTTGGCCTCGTGACAGCGGACGCACAACACGGCCGTGTCGAGTTTGGCGGGCTGGACCGATCCCGGGTCATCGGCATGTTTCGCCTGTGCTCCGTGGCACGCCTCGCAGTTGACGTGCGCGTGCCTGCCGCTCTTCTTTTTTTCCAGGACGTCCGTATGGCACTCTTCGCAAACCTGGTGGCCGGCGAAGTTCACCGGACGGGCGGCGATCTCAGCTAGGGCAGCTCCGCGAAAGTGTCCATACTGTCCGAAACTCTTCGGCACAAGAAACGCGCGTATCCCAAGAAAAGCCAAGCCGCCGACCACGAAAAGCGCGGCCAGTCGAAAGAGGTGCCCGGCATCTTTGAAGGCATTCATAGAGATGCTGCTCTCCCTAGATACAAGAATGGGTTGCCAAATCGCTGTGCGCAGGATCACAGACGGGAGTGCTCATGGTTACAGGTGGGTGTGACTCGCTGGCCAGTCGGCGCGGAAGACTTTCTAGGTGGCCAGTGCGGGTGCTTTCAGAGGGGTGACCGTCGCCACAGGGGCTTCCATCCATTTGCGCACCTCGGGGAGCGCGCTACGCATCGCCAGTTCGCCTACGCGGATCAATTCGCCAGCCCGTTTGAAGTCGTCATAGTCAAAACCCGCGACATCGGGCTCGATCACCAGGTCGGCGGCGCTTCTCCATGCCGCACTCATCATGTCCTGTGCAATGGCGAATGACTGCCCAATAACGTCAAAGAAATGCCGGGGCGCGGTCGTCCTTGACCACTGCCCTTTCAAATGCACGGCCAGCACGCGCTCCGCGCCCATTTCACGCAGGGGACGCGCCGGCACCGGATAAGAGAGCATGCCATCCACCAGCCAGCTGCCACCTATCTCTACCGGTAGGAACATGCCTGGGTAAGCGCAACTCGCCCGCACTGGATCGATGATCGGACCGGAGGAAAAGACTGTTCCTGCTCCGGTTTTGAAGTCGGTGGCAGTTACACCGAGAGGGATACGCAACTCTTCAAAAGTATGCACCTTCAAAATTTGCCTCAAAAACGAGCACATGCGATCCGTCGTGGCAAAGCCATAGCGCGAGAGCGTCCAGCGCGCGAAGGTGGTGAAGCGAACTTTGTGGGCAATTTCTTCCAGTTCCGCAATCGTGAGCCCGCTGCAATACGCGGCACCCATCAGGGCGCCTACACTGGTGCCCGCTACCATACGAACCGGAATGCCTTCCTCTTCGAGGACCTTGAGAACCCCAATATGCGCGATGCCGCGGGCAAAACCACCGCCCAAAGCGACACCAATCGCAGGCATGCGTCTCGGTTCAAGCGCGTTCGACCTCCCCGAGAGCTCACGGCCGAAAGCTTGTACAGACCGAATGACTTTTCCCAGACGTTTCACGGAGCCCCACACTCCTGGTTTGCCGGGGCCGCAAACCTCACATCTATTATGTAAGATGCCATGAACTGGTCTTGAGTTATAGTCCACCTTTGTGCTACCTGGCAGTTACAGTAGAATTTATACCGAGTTACGGTAGAAAGCTTAGCCGTCCAGTCGGCCACAGCTAACTCTTTTAATTCTCATCATTTGCGTCTTTCATGGCCCGGAGATAGCCTGGTTTTGTGGTCCCTGCGGGGACATGATGCACCGGAGCACATAGGGGATTCGCCCAATAGTGCTTACCCTTGCGAGCTAGCGCAAGTGCCAGACTCCAAACGCCAGCGAAGAAGAAACCGATGGGTGAGCTCTAGGCAACAAGAGAGGAAAACCTAACGATGGCAGGTTACATTGGCGCCATTGATCAGGGAACGACAAGCTCGCGCTTCATAGTATTTGATCGTTCCGGACGCATCGTGAGCACCGCTCAAAAAGAGCACGAGCAGATCTATCCCCAACCGGGATGGGTCGAACACGATCCCGAAGAAATATGGCGCCGCACAAATGATGTCATCGAGGAAGCAATGGAATCGCGCGGGCTGCGGCCGGAAGATCTGGCTACGATCGGAATCACCAACCAGCGGGAAACCACTGTGGTCTGGCACAAGAAGAGCGGAAAGCCCGTCTACAATGCGATTGTCTGGCAAGACACGCGCGTGGCTCCCGCGGTAGCCGAGTTCGCTGCGCGGGGCGGACAGGACCGCTATCGCGCCAAGACCGGCCTTCCGCTCGCTACATATTTCAGTGGCCTCAAGATTCGCTGGATTCTCGAAAGTGTTGCGGGCGCGCGCGCATTGGCTGAAACCGGCGATCTCCTGTTCGGTAATATCGATACGTTTCTGATCTGGCATCTCACCGGCGGACTGCACGGCGGCGTCCACGTAACGGACGTGACCAATGCCAGCCGCACCCAACTGATGAACCTCAACACGCTGCAGTGGGATCCGGAAATCTTGCAAGACTTCGGCATCCCGATTGCGGTGCTGCCGAGGATTGTTTCGAGCAGCGAAGTGTACGGCACTGCGAAACTGCCGGCCGTCGCGGGAGTCGCGATCGCCGGCGATCTCGGCGATCAGCAAGCCGCTCTGGTCGGCCAGGCTTGCTTCCAGCAGGGAGAGGCGAAGAACACCTATGGCACCGGCTGCTTCACGCTGATGAATACTGGCGAGAAAGCGGCGCTCTCGAACTTCGGTCTGCTGACCACGCTGGCATATAAGTTCGGCGCGAAGCCGGCTTGCTATGCGCTGGAAGGGAGCATCGCCATTACTGGCGCGTTGGTGCAATGGCTCCGCGACAGCGGGCTTATTGAAAAGAGTTCAGACATTGAAGCACTTGCCCGAACCGTAAGCGACAATGGCGGCATCTACTTCGTTCCGGCATTTTCCGGTCTGTATGCGCCATATTGGAAGGACGACGCCCGCGGCGTGATTGCAGGCTTGACCCGCTTCGTCAACAAGGGCCACATCGCCCGTGCCGTGCTGGAGGCGACTGCGTTCCAGGTGCGCGAGGTGGTCGATGCTATGGCAAAGGACTCCGGCATTACGCTCGATTTGCTCCGCGTCGACGGGGGAATGGTGGTGAACGATCTGCTAATGCAATTCCAGGCCGACATTCTGGCGAAGCCGGTGGTGCGTCCCATGGTGAAGGAGACCACGGCTCTGGGCGCCGCTTATGCCGCTGGATTGGCAGTCGGCTTCTTCAAAGATACCGACGAACTCGTCGCTCACTGGGCCGTTGATCGGCGATGGGAGCCGGCGATGGATGACGCATCTCGCGAGCGGTTTTATCGCTTTTGGAAAAAAGCGGTAACGCGCTCGTTCGACTGGGTGGAATCGAAGTAGTGCCCGCGAACAAGGTCTCAGCCTTCGCGGTCGTCCGTGCGTTTCTCACCGGCGACGTACCTGTCGGAAGGCGGGCTCTAATCGGTCGGCTTAGGAGGCCAGTACCCATTCTTAAACTGTTCGTCGATGTAGTTCTCGTCCAGATTAGTCAGCACCGAGTGACAAATCAGGAAAACGGCAACAGAACCGACGAAGGCCAGGATATCTGCGTTCCTGTGCTCAGTGGACAAAATATGAAGACCACTGCCGCAACTCCTGCGATACCTTTGACGACGTTCATGACAGTCCGTTTCATCGAACTTATGGCTCTCGGAGGACGATTGACATCCTGGTCATTTGATTGCACCCAGGGGAACCGGCGACCGCAGCGTCGCACCGCACTTCTTGCAGAAGATGAGTCCGGTATCAGCGGGGGTGCCACACTGCGGGCCGGGCATTCGCAATCACACGCCCCGCAGCTAACGTGTTCAGCTCTTAACATTTGTTGACCATCGCGATTCGCTTTCGCGATATCTTGCCAATTACGGCAGGTTATGATGAGCTGCCCGCTCCCACAAAGGCAATGTTTCTTGCACTTGGCGCGGAGCGAGCCAGGTTGAATGAGTGCAGTGATGAATCGAAACGACATGTGGCGCCGCATCGACGCGCATCCCAAAGCTTGGGACATGATTATCGTGGGCGGCGGCGCTACCGGCGTTGGCGTCGCTATCGACGCGGCTGCGCGCGGCTACGATGTGCTGCTGCTCGAGCAGAGCGACTTTGGCAAAGGCACCTCCAGTCGCAGCACCAAGCTGGCGCATGGCGGCGTCCGCTACCTGGAGCAGGGAAACATCGGCCTCGTCATGGAAGCGCTCAAGGAGCGCGGACTGCTTCTGCAAAACGCGCCCCACATAGTGCACGATCTGGCGTTCGTCGTGCCGAACTACGATTGGTGGGAGGCCCCATTCTACGGTCTCGGACTGAAGCTCTATCAGTTGCTGGCGGGCAAGTATGGTTTCGGCGTCTCACGAATTCTTTCCAAAGAAGAAACGCTCGAACATCTGCCAACGTTAAAGACCGAAGGCCTGCGCGGTGGCGCAGTGTACTACGACGGTCAATTCGACGACGCCCGGCTGCTCATCCACATGGTGGCCACTGCGTTCGAGCAGGGCGCCACCTTGCTGAACTACGTCGAAGTCACGGGACTGACGAAGGACGCTCAGGGATTTGTGGATGGTATCAACGGCTGCGATGTCGAAACCGGCAACGAATTTCGCGCCGCCGCCAAAGTTGTGATCAATGCCACCGGCGCCTTCAGCGACCTGCTTCGGCTCAAAGCGGAGCCCGCCGCGGCGCCGATGATCGTCCCCAGCCAAGGCATTCACCTGGTCTTCCCATCGAGTTTCCTGCAGGGCGAGAGTGCCGTCATGGTTCCACACACCAGCGATGGCCGAGTGTTATTCGCGATTCCGTGGCACGGTCACACGCTCGTCGGAACCACTGACACGCCTGTTGCAGCCGCAACGCTCGAGCCCGTAGCCATGGAGCAGGAAATCGAATTCATCCTCGCGACCGCCGGACAATATCTGACAAAAGCACCTAGGCGCGACGATGTGTTGAGCGTATTCGCGGGCATCCGGCCGCTGATAGGGGCTACAGGCGCGACCAGCAGCGTGGTCAAGACGGCGGCGTTGTCGCGCGATCACGTCATCCACATCGATCGCTCCGGCCTGGTCACCGTCTGCGGGGGCAAATGGACGACATATCGCCACATGGCCGAGGATTGCGTCGATCAGGCGGCCACGCTCGCGCAGTTGCCGGAAAAACCATGCGTGACGCACCACCTGCGCATCCACGGCTTCCACCAGGCAGCAAAAGAATTCGGCGCGCTGGCTGTCTACGGGTCGGATGCGCACGAAATTCGCAAGCTGATCGAGACTGACGCGGGGCTCGGAAAACCTCTGCACGCGGCGCTGCCCTATGTGAAGGCTGAGGTGGTCTGGGCGGCGCGACATGAAGTTGCTCGCACGGTGGAGGACGTGCTCGCAAGGCGCACACGAGCGCTGTTCTTGAATGCTCGTGCAGCCCTCGCAATGGCGCCCGCCGTCGCCGACTTGATGGCTTCAGAACTGGGCTGGGACGAGGTCACTCGGTCAAAAGAGTTGGCCGTGTTTCGAGACGTTGCTTCGAACTACGTACTCCGGTGAAATTTCCGATAGAATTCTCTTGTTATGCACAAAGTTGTCGCGAGCGCCGAAGAGGCGATCCAGGACGTGTTTGACGGAGCCACCATCATGGTGGGTGGATTCGGTTTGTGCGGGATGCCCGAGAACCTGATCCGCGCTCTCGCCCGCAAGGGCGTGAAGAACCTCAGCACCATCAGCAACAACGTCGGTATCGATGGCGTCGGCATGGGGCTGCTTCTGGCCAACGGCCAGATCCGGCGTCACGTCGGAACCTACGTCGGCGAAAACAGACTGCTCGAACAGATGGTGCTGGACGGCACCATACAACTCGAACTCGTTCCGCAAGGAACATTCTCCGAGCGAATTCGCGCTGGTGGCGCTGGCATTCCCGCATTCTTCACCCCCACCGGCGTCGGAACGGTGGTCGCCGAGGACAAAGAAACACGCGAGTTCGACGGCCGGACTTACATAATGGAACGCGGACTGCAAGCTGACTTTGCTTTCGTTAAGGCCTGGAAGGGTGACAAGTGGGGTAATCTCGTCTATCGCAAGACCGCGCGCAATTTCAATCCCATGATGGCCACCGCAGCCAAGATCACCATCGCCGAAGTAGAGCACCTCGTCGAACCCGGAGAACTCGATCCCGACCTGGTGCATACGCCAAGCGTGTACGTAAAACGAATCTTTCAGGGCGAGCTGTTTGAGAGAAGGATTGAGAGGAGAACGGTTCGGAAAGCGGTTGCAGTGATTAGTGGTTAGTATAATTGGGATTTTGCTGAGACCTTGCACCCGAGACCTAGACGATGCCGATAGAAGCAAAGCCCTCCAAAGACACCGACAAACGCGAACGCGTCGTCAAGCGCATTGCCCGCGAATTGCGGGACGGATTCTACGTCAACCTCGGCATCGGGTTGCCGACGCTGATTGCCAATCATGTGCCACCGGGCATGGACGTGATTCTTCAATCCGAGAACGGGATGCTCGGCATCGGGCCGTATCCGGATGAAGGCTCGGAAGATCCCGACCTAATCAATGCCGGCAAAGAAACCGTCAGCGAATTGGCGGGCACCGCCTACTTTTCGAGCGCCGATTCTTTCGCGATGATTCGCGGCGGTCATATTGACCTCAGCGTGCTGGGCGCAATGGAGGTCGACGAATTCGGCAGTCTGGCAAACTGGATGATCCCGGGCAAAATGGTCAAAGGCATGGGCGGCGCCATGGACCTGGTTGCCGGAGCGCGGCGCGTGATCGTCGCCATGGAACACGCGACCAAAGATGGCCAGCCGAAGATCTTGAAGAAATGCACGCTCCCCCTTACCGGCGTGAAGGTCGTGGACACAATCGTCACCGAGATGGCCTACATCCGAGTGACGCCAGAAGGTTTGCTGCTCGAAGAGATTGCTCCCGGCCTAACAGTCGAAGACGTACAGAAAGCGACCGAAGCCACGCTTCGAATCAGTTCTGAATTGAAGATGATGTAGGGAGCGCCACAGCTCACGTAGGGACGGACGCATTCCATCGACTTCGCTCAGGACCTGTCCTCGCCGAGTTCGCTCGGCAGCGCATCGAACTTTTTCCCCTCACCCTGCGTATCATATTCATGAGGAGTGTCCCAATGATCGCCTTCCTGCTCTGGTGCTTTCTCTTCGTCGTGTGCTGGCCCGTGGCGCTGCTCGCGCTGATCTTGTATCCAATCGTGTGGCTGCTGTCGTTACCCTTCCGTCTGGTCGGAATCGCCGTCCACGGTGCCCTCGCCCTCGTCTGGGTCGTAGTAATGCTCCCCGCGCGTCTGCTCAGTGCTCCGTTTCGTCTGTCTCGAATTTGAAAGCCGTGCCGAGCGAGTTCCTCGAGGACGGGTCCTGAGCGAAGTCGATGGAATGCGTCCGTCACTACGCGAGCCTTTCAAGGTTACGTCGCGGCCAGGTATTTCCGCAGAAATTGCAGGCTCCTCATCCCCGCGTCGCGCCAGATTGTTTGGTCCTCAAACCCGTGACCTGCGTCGGGATAGATTTTCATTTCGTAAGGAGTTCCCTTCTTCTCCAGCAACCTCTGCAACTGGTAGGCTTCTTCGACCGGGACGGTCGAATCGGCTTCGCCGTGCAGGATGAGCACGGGGCAGAGGCGCCTCATGAAGAAGTTCATCTCCTTGGGCATGCCTCCGAAGAACTCGACCACGGCTCTCACGCGATGGTCAATCGCGGAGTTAGCGAGCGAGAGGTAGGCTCCAAGCGAAAAGCCCAGGAGAGCGATGCGCTCGCGATCGACTGGCGGTTGCATTTCTACAAAACTGGTTGCGTCCCAGAGTGTTTTCATCCACAGCGGAAAATTGCGCATGATCGTCTGCTTGACGATCGTCGGCTTGTCGGCAGATTCACCGGTGCGGTCAAAATAATGAAGCAGGTACACCGCGAACCCCTGGGCTGCGAGCATGCTGGCGTAGCGCTCCATCCCGGATACGCCGCCTCCAGCGCCGTCGAGCGCGATGATGGCTGGAACGGGGCCGTCAGCTGTCTCCGGCAAGTAGGCGTCGAGGCGGATGGGTTTGCCGTCGCTCTGGAAAATTGTTGGTGATTGTAGGATGGTGATGGGCAGCATATGCGATTGACGTGACGGCCTACTCCACCTTCGCGTACTTTTCTCTAGCTTTTTGCAGCATTGAGAGCACCGACTGTTTCTCCACCTTAGTGTTCCACGAAGTGTTACTCCGCGCCGCCGAAATCAATCGGTCAATCCACGCGACAAAATAGGCTGCATCTGTAGCATTATGCGGCGCCGCGCCAGCCACACTTATATACACTGGACTTGTCGTCGCGTAAGGATATAAGTCGAGTATCGGATACTCCGCCTTGTCGCTGAAAGCGCGCAGAATACACCATCCGCTCGTATCAAGCTTGATTGAGCTGTCAACTTCCGCTGATCTGCGTTCACTATCCACCATAAGTTCTCGCGCTACCTTGCCGTTGCAAACGATTTGCAGATGATCCACAGGAACAATGGAGGACATTATCGCCGAAAACTTGACCTCTTGCTTACTGTCCAGTCGCACCTCGCCGCCAATCGCCTGCCCTCCCAATGAGAACCGCAGCAGCGGCCCATTCGTCGCAAACGTCCGCCCCGCTTTGATCGCATCGAGCCAAGGCCCAATCCTCAAAGGCCCGGCAGGCACCTCGGCATACACTCGGTTCAACCCGACTGGCCCACGCAACGATGCATAGTTCCCCATGAAATCCGTGCCCGCAGCCGTGGGCAATCGAAAACCGCAATTCAGCAGCTTGTACCACACTTCCGCTGTGGACTTATGATCGGAAAACCCAACTACCTCGATATAATCCACCTTGCCCAGTGTCACGTCCGCAGGTAACTCGGAAGTAAGAGAATCTTTATTAGCTGGATCAGGAAAACTGTCAAAAGGATGCGCATATCCCACCAGCGCTCCCTGTTCATGCGCCATGTCGGCAACGTTCGCGTTCGCCGGATAAAGGCTTGCCGCGGCCGTGTTGGGATACGCCGCATATCCCGGAAGAATAAGGTTGCGCGTAAGGTTCAGCAATCCAAGATGCCCCCAATAACTCGTGTGGAACTCCTGCCCGTACACCAGCAGATGATCCGCCGTCGAAGCCCGATCTGGTTGCGGCGAAAAATACGACATGTCCGGAATGCGTTGCTCTTTGTTCACTACCAAATCTTCTACGACCTGCAAATTCTCAGCCGCCGCCTGCTCCACCAGATGCGCCGGCGTATTCCGATACGTCCCCGCATAGTTCATGTGCACATGAACATCGCCGCTCACCCAATTCGACATTGCGTCCACTGCGCCAAAAAGCGGCACTATCTGGACTGTGAGCGCTGAGGTGCTATCGGCTTTTACCTCCACTTTACGCCGCTCAAAATGATTCTCGAACCCACGCATAACATCCACTTCGACATCGCCAGCCGGAACCGTGATCTGCGACACACCTGAAGTGTCGAAGTAGTGTGCCTCAAACGACCGCTCCGAGCGATCAAAGCTGTCGTCGGCCTGCATCCATGCGTTATCAGGCGCATAGGCGAGTCGATCCGCGCCAGTTACGAACACTCGCGCCGCCACCGGCCTTCCCAGTTCATCCAGTACGCGCAGCAAAATGCGCCCCATCGGCTTTAAGTATTTCCGTTCGCGCGCGACCACCTCCGTCTGCTCCCCACCCGGAATCGTCTGAACCCACAGCGAAGTATTCCCATTTCGATTGGAGATAAACGCAATCTTCGATCCATCCGGCGACCACCGCGGATTCACGTTGTCAAAAGCGCCATACGAAATCGGAAATGCATCCCCACCCGACGCAGGCATGACCCACAGTTGATGCCAGCTCTGCCCCAGATACGACGCATAAACCATGCGCTTCCCGTCCGGCGAAAGGTCCGGACGAGCCTTCCAGTTCGTTTCTTCGTAATGAATCTCTTGATAATGAACGCCAGCTTCGGCGCTCGGCTCCGCCGTGGTCCTCCAGAATCCGCCCGTGCCGTGAATGTGCCCACGATTCGAGACGAACATAATTTCCGATCCATCCCTCGTCCACACCGGACTGATCTCATGATCTACTTGGCTATAGTAATAACGAGGCATTGAACTGACATTCTCCCGAGTAAGCTGACGGACATTACTGAGTAACCCGTCCTCGAACTGTCCCACAAAGATATGAAAGTGTCCTTTATAGGACGTCGACACAAACGCCAGCCGCTTTCCATCGGGAGAGAATCGTGGCTCCAGATTCACCGCGCCTCCAGACGTCATCTTCCGCGTCCGTCCATCCCGTAAATCGAGCGACCACAACTCGATTGCGTCCTGATCGTAGCGCGCAAAAACCACCCACCGCTGATCCGAAGCCCAATCCGGCTGATAGTCGTAGCCCGGTCCGGCCGTAAGCTGTTCCGCCATCGTACTGTCAATATCCTGCCGCCACAACGAGCCCGCCATCGAATACACCAGACTGCGTGAATCCGGAGACCAGGTCGCCGCGCTCGGTCCCGTGGTCAATTGCGGCAGATACATTTCCCTGTAGTAATAGGAGTGCGGTAGGTCAATCTGCTTGAGCACAGGTTCGCGCTGGCCAAAACCAGCAACGCAGGTAACAAGAAATATGCAAACGAGTTGAAACTTTAACAAGAGCCCTCCACCAGCCTGTGGCGCGGGCGCGCCCCGCCCACGTCTATATACCTCAAAATGAATCTGGTTCTACTCCGCAACTCCCGCCTTCCGTGCCCAGGCCCAATTCAGAACCGCCGCCGCCACCGTCGCCGCCAGGATCAGCGACCTACTCAAATCGACCTGCGTTGCCAATACCAGAGCAATCCCGACGCCCAGGACGGCCACCACAGGCCCCCCCGGCAGCCGGAAACCCGCGGCTAGCGGCTGCCTTCGGCGCAGGGCGATAAGCGCGGCACAAACCACGGCGTAGTAAAACAGTCGCGCGACCACAGCGAGCGTTACATTCCAGGCAAAACTCCCCATGACCGCCAACCCCCACACGGCTGCCCCATAGAACAGAATCGAAAACCAGGGGGTGTGAAACCGTGGGCTCACTGCGGCAAACACCCCTGGAAGATCGCCCCCCTTCGCGAGCGCGAACGTAACGCGCGGCATCGCGAGCAGCTTGGCGCTCAAATAACCGTACACCGAAACCAGTGCCCCGATCGCAACCAGCGCTGCGCCGCGATTGCCCATCGTGATACGCGCCACCTCGGCCAGCGGACGGTCCGAAGTCGCTCCGGGCCCCAGCACTCCCACCACCACCCACTGCACCAGCGCATAAATCACGGTGCAGGCGATCAGTGCCGCGAACAATGCAAAACCGGCGTCCCGCCCCGGGTTCTTCGCTTCACTCATGGGCGCCATCGCAGATTCAAATCCACCGTAAGCGAAGATCAGCAGCACCATCGCCTTCATCCAAACGCTTGCTGTCGTCGGTCCCGCCGCACCCCAGGGTACCGGATGGATGATCGTAACCACAGCTCCCGCCGACACCACCATCAGCAAAGGCAAAAGCTTCGCCACCGTAAACACGTTGCTCACCGCCATGCCCTGCCGTGCGCCCCGAGCGTTGATGAGCGCCAACATTCCAACCAGCAACGTCAGTATCACAAAGCGCGGCCACGGTTCTTTCGCCGCAGGCCAGAATTCCGCCAGATAGATGACAAACAAATTCGCGTTGGCCGCCGGAGCCGCCGTCTGCCCCAGGTATAGCATCCAGCCGACCAGAATTCCCGTCAGCCGCCCGAACGCCACGCGCGCGTAAAGATAAGGTCCGCCCGCCTCGGAAAATTGCGAGGCCACCTCGGCAAAGCACGCCATAATCACACCCATTGCAGCTCCGGCAATCATCACCGCCACAACGCTGCGTTTGCCGAGAAGCCCAGCCACCGTGGCCGGCAAGCCAAAGATTCCACTACCAATAATCGAGTTCACCGCCAGTGCGGCAAGGCTCCAACGGCCAATCGCCCGCACCAAACCAGTCTTCACCAGGCCAGTTTGCGGTGATGTCATTGCGAAACCGTTTGTACCACACCCGGACCCTCTGTTGGATTAAACTTGTTCCCGGGCTGTAACTACTGCTCCGCCTGCGACCACCCGAAACGGCCCCAGGAGCGTACTAGCGCTGTGGCTGCATCCATCTCCGATATTCGGCTCTTGCTGAGAGTCAAGTCCTTGCCCAAGTCGTCCGACGCCCGGCGTGTCTTCATCACGGGAGGAACCGGCTACATCGGCACCGGCCTCATTCCCATTCTTCTCGATCGCGGACATCGGGTTCGCGTGTTGGTTCGCCCCGGCTCGAATGCCAAGCTGCCCGCCGAATGCGAGGTCGTCTCCGGCGATGCGCTCGACGCCAACACTTACCGCCAACTCATTCGTCCCGCTAATACCTTCATCCACCTGGTCGGGGTCCCACACCCGTCCTCGTCGAAAGCTGCCGAGTTTCGCGCCGTTGATCTGGTCTCCGCCCGCGAAGCCATCGATGTTTGCGCCGAACTCGGCATACATCACTTCATCTATCTCAGCGTCGCTCATCCCGCGCCCACGATGAAGGACTATATCGAGGTGCGCGCCGAGTGCGAAAGGTTGATCCAGGAACGCCATTTAGATTCCACCATTCTCCGTCCCTGGTATGTGCTCGGACCTGGGCACCGCTGGCCTTACGCGCTGCTGCCCTTCTACAAAGTGGGGGAGTGGCTGCCGTTCACACGCGCCGGCGCCTTGCGCCTCGGCTTGGTTACTCTTGACCAGTTGATCCTCGCTCTGGTCGAGGCCGTGGAATCACCCGTGCAGGGTACCCGCATCGTCGGTGTCCCTGAAATCCGTTCCGCCGGACGGCAACTTTCCCGTGAAGTGACGCGTAAGACCGCTTGAAATCGCTTGCCCCGTGCGGCTTTCGACCTAAGGTAACTTCAATTACCGAAGCTCATGCACACGGGGAATCTTTCCCCCTTTGCCCCGGGATGCGATCTTAGTAAAACGCGTCGTGCAGGAAGTTAGGTCGGGAGTTCGGTCGGCAAGCTTGGTCGGGAGGAAAGGATTTCATGGATCGCGAGAACCGGGAAAGCATGGAAGAGATTCATCTTCGCATTTTGCGGGTTACCGAAGACCTGCGCGTGATCCAGCGCGAACTCAACTGCGCTGCCATGCAGGTCCCCACCGACCCAGAGCTCATGGAAGCCCTTGCCGATCCGCCCGAGATGGAGTCCATCCAGGTCCTTAAGTCCGCTCTTGACCAGATGCGCCACTTTCTCTGGTTCTACATGCAGGTCGTTACCAGCGATTCCGAGATGGGCGAGAAATTTCGCCAGACCCTGCGCCAGGACGTCCCCGTGGGAGCCCCCGAAATGGAGCAGCAGTTCCAAAGCGCCACCGACGCCATCATGCTTCGCTATCTAGCCGACAGTAAGTTCCGCAAGCCCAATTAGGTCTGTGTGGGAACGGGACTCCGCTCCCTTCCAAGCAAACACAGTTCGCGGTTGCCCTTGAGTCAGGCCATACCTTCAGCCGCTGCTCCTGACGTAAAATCCAGCCGTTGCCGAACTTTCCGCAGATCCGAGCCGCCGAACCCGCCCACGCGCCCGCAATCGCGCGCCTGGTGAATGCCGCCTTTTGCTCCGAGCGCTTCTTCATTGATGCCGATCGCACCGACTCCGACAAAGTCAGCGCTCTTCTTCAGAAAGGAAAATTCCTCATGCTGTTCGAAGACGCAGTGCTGGCCGGTTGCGTTTACACCGAGCCGCGCGGCGAACATGGTTACTTAGGGTTACTGGCAGTCGAACCGCGACGCCAACGCACCGGAATTGGGGCGCGCCTGATTGCCGCCGCCGAGCAGCAATGCCGCTCCGTGGGGTGCCGCTTCATGGATCTCACCTTCGTAAATGTGCGCCGGGAACTGCCCGCCTACTATCGGCGATTCGGATATGTCGAGAGCGGCACCTTACCCTTCCCTGCGGACCAAATCACCAATATCCCTGTCCACCTCGTCCGCATGTCGAAGCCGCTTTAGAGTATCTTTCATGAATTGTCGTCCCCACCTGAGCTCAGCCGCAGGGGAGGGATTTGCAGTTCGCGGCGAAACGTCCTGCCACAAAAAAGGGCGCACCCAAGCGCGCCCAAGCTAAAGGAGGAAACAAAAGTTCAGAAAACAACCGCGTTCAGCAGGACAAACTCAAGCTCTGACCAATCTCAGCGTCCAAAGCCAGCCGACTGCATCGATTGCCGCGAGATATCCGAGGTCGATGCAATCCCCTGCATCCGCAGCTTGAACTCATCCGAATTTGAGGCGTTCTCCAGAGCAGTCTCGTAATTCACCAACCCCGCCTGGAACAAATCCCAGAGCGACTGGTCGAAGGTCTGCATGCCATACTGCGAGGTGCCGGAAGAAATCGCGTCACGAATGGCGCGCGTCTTTTCGGGTACCAAAATACATTCCCGGATGTAAGCCGTCGTCACCATCACTTCGACTGCCGGGACTCGGCCCTCGGCGTCCGACCGGCGCACCAGGCGTTGGCTTACAATGGCGCGCAATACCGCCGCCAACTGCAGCCGAATCTGTTTCTGCTCGGGCGGCGGGAAAATAGCGATGATTCGGTTGATGCTTTCCACCGCGTCCAACGTGTGCAGCGTAGAGAAAACCATGTGGCCTGTTTCGGCCGCGTGCAGCGCAGTCGCGATCGTCTCCAGATCGCGCATTTCGCCCACCAGAATCACATCCGGATCCTGACGCAGAGAGGCGCGCAGCGCCGCTGAGAACGATGGCGTATCGACTTCGACCTCACGCTGGTTCACGTAACCTTTCTTATCACGATGCAGGAATTCGATGGGGTCTTCGATCGTGATTACGTGCTCCGCGCGAGTCGAGTTAATGCGGTCGATCATGGCGGCCAACGTCGTTGATTTACCCGAGCCCGTCACCCCCGTCACCAGCACCAGACCGCGCGGCATGTCGCAGATCTGCTCTACGACTTTCGGCAAAAACAGTTCGTCGAGAGCGCGAATCTTTGTCGGAATCACGCGCAGTACCAGTCCCACGTTGCCGCGCTGCTGAAAGACGTTCACACGGAAGCGTCCCAGCCCGGCCACGCCGTACGCCATATCGATTTCGGTGGTCTCTTTGAATTTTTGCTTTTGACGCGCCGACATCATGCTGAAAGCCATGTTTAGCATGTCCTCTGCAGTCACGCGCGCCTGGTCGGTCAATGGCACCAGATCGCCATCAATGCGCAGATGAGGATAGTTCCCGACCTTCAAATGCAAGTCAGAAGCGCGCCGCTCCATGGCGATGCGGAGCAAGTCGTCGATATTCATGGGTGGCAGGACTCCAGATACCTACCCATCATGACTCGAACCGCCCCCACGCACGAGATGACGGAAGTAACTGCACCATTGCCTCCTGGCGGCGGGACCGTCTTTGACAAAAGACTGGACGACAGACGACCCGACCATAAAGGCCCGACGACAAAAAAAAACCGCCCCGCAGGGGCGGCTGTTTGGAATCACAGGATTCAGGCGAATCTTCAGGCCGCTGCCTGAAAAGGTTCGTCAAAACCCCCTCCATAAATCGAAGACACCTTGGACCCCATCGGGCGCAGGTAAGTAGCCAACTCGCACCCGATTTTGGTTGGAGCCCCAGCGGCCGGAACAAAATTAATACCTAGACGCTCACGGGCTGCTTCGCTCCCACCACAACCGGTGTCAGCCATTCATAACGGTCCGCTTTTTCACCGCGGATAATGCCGTAAAACTCCGCTTGCAGAGATTTGGTCACGGAACCGAGCTTACCCTTGCCCACGGCGATTTTATCGACCGAGCGAATGGGCGTGATTTCCGCGGCTGTACCAGTGAAGAAAACTTCGTCCGCAATGTAAAGTGATTCCCGCGGAATCTGCTGCTCCACAATCTTGATGCCGAGGTCACGCGCAATCGTCAACACCGAGTCGCGCGTGATCCCCGGGAGCACGGAGTTCCCGAGTGAAGCCGTCTGCAACACGCCATTGCGGACAACAAACAGATTCTCGCCCGAGCCTTCGCTGACGTAGCCGTTCACATCCAGCGCAATCCCCTCAGCGTAGCCGTTGACGATCGCTTCCATCTTGATAAGCTGCGAGTTCATGTAATTCGCGCCCGCCTTGGACATCGCGGGCAGAGTGTTGGGCGCAATCCGCGTCCACGAAGAAATGCAAACGTCCACACCTTCGCTCGCGTCAGCCCCCAAATATTTTCCCCACGGGTAATTGCATATATAGATTTCGGTGGGGGAGTTGAAGGGATTGACGCCGGCTTCGCCATATCCGCGAAGAACGACCGGCCGGATATAGCACGGCCACACGCCATTGCGTTTCACCAGCTCGACCATGGCGCGCACGATCTCATCGCGCGTGAACGGAATGTCAATTCGGTAAATGCGGGCGGAGTCGATGAGGCGCTGCATGTGCTCGGTGGCACGGAAAATCGCCGGCCCGCTCGGCAGCGAGTAGCAGCGGATGCCTTCAAACACCGAAGAGCCGTAGTGTACAACGTGAGACATCACGTGGATGGTGGCGTCGTCCCAATCGATCAACTTGCCGTTGTGCCAGATCTTGTCCGTCTTCTGAATCGGCATGCATACTCCTCCGGTATTAAGATTCGCGGAATCGGGGGGGATTCTCAGAATGATCAACGATCAAAGAACCCATCTTCCAGAATGGAATTATAACGTGGAAGCTGCTTTTACTTCCGGGATCGAGAGCCTGAAGGCGTTGCTCTGATAAGACTCCAATCCCGTCAAGGGCCATTAGCGAATCGCCACGATGTTGTTGGCGACGAACCCAGCTTCACCAGCGACAATCAGCCGCATCGTAATGCGTTCCGCTTTGTAGCGGTGGCTGCGATGTAACACGTACACGAGTCCAACTCCCCCGCCAAAACCCAAAGCGGACCCGGCAGCCTCACCGGTTGCGCCACGCGTCACGAGGGGGCGCATAACGGGATTGACCTCGCGCAGACCCTGGTTCAGCCCCCGCTGAGTGGTGATGCCGTCAGCGGTGATGAGTCCGGCTAACATACCGACATCCATTCTGTTCTCGACCGTCCAAAAGGGACGGTGGCTGGGCGCGTCGGGAAGCGCATGGACGCTCGCGGTGAAACTCTGTGCCTGCATGGCGCCACCCAGCAGAAGAATCGACAGGAGATATTTCATCTGGTTCCCGTTAATATCGGCATACATAAAATAAACGTAAGTCGGAAAAAGCGAGAAGTATATGGCTCAATCTCTTGGATTGGATGGCCTTTTAGTAAGTGTTACTCGATGTATTGGCGGGTTACTTACAACGGACCTTAGTCCCGGGATGGGCCTGCGGCAGCCGGTTTCACGAATTGCCAAGGCTTTCCAGCAGTATGGATATGCGTAGCTCCGAAAGCCTCCCGTTCCAATGACAGCCTGGACGGGATACTCCTTCGAGTAAGTTAGTCCTTAGGCGAGCGTGCGCCCCACTAGGCGTTCCAACACGCGCAACGGCGAGCGTTCCGGATCCTTCATGGCGCTGACCGGTAAATAGAACGTCTGCTCGAATGCAAACTGCCCAGACATGGCGGCGTGAGACACCGAGTCCGTGTAGCAAATCCAGGTTGTGCCGGGCGGAATGGCGAGTTGCATTTGCGAAACCTGAGACTGATAGCCTTCGTCCGCCTTCATCCGGTCGTGAATGCCGAGCATGTAATGGTCGTATTCGGTTCGCCGCCTCTTTGTGATACGCAGCCAGTACAGCAGTGACGCCGTCCCAGGCCGAGGCGGCTTGATCCGTGGTAGGAAATTAGCGGCAGCCTGGTCGAACTTTTCTCCCACCCGCCAAACGCGAGGCATCTGCGGATTGACATTCGTGAACACCCGTAGAATTCGCAGGCCTTGCATTGGGCGGGATGGAAAGGCGTCCACGTGTAGCCGAGTGTCATCGTGCCGCCAGGATGTGGTTCGGCCGGCGATCTCGGCAGGACGGAAGCTGGTGAATCCGGATCTAAGATGATCGCCATACCCTGGACACAGCACCTTCAGCAAATCGAAAGCCCCACAGTAGTAGCGCTGTAACATGCCGAGTAACTCGTTGCGCTGGGATCCCTCGCAGCAAGTACCCTTCAACACGCCGGAATCGGGGCGGAAGCTCACGTTTTTCGATTTGCCGCCTAGGCACTCCGGAGAGAGAAAACGACGCTCGGCCTCGGACAGTGCGAAGGGCAACTGCGGCGCATAGAGCAACTTGCCGGTTTCGAGGGCATCCGCAGCTTTTGCCACGATTTCTGGGCAGAACGGCCCATACCAGGACGTGATGTCGAGCGGTTCGAGAATTTCCATCTCGCTAACCTCGTCTGCTTTAGCGTCCTATCGTAAACTCTCGGGGGCGCCCTGCGCGAGTAGAAATGCAGGTAATAACCCTGTCTGCGCTCCATCGGTGGGCGAAAGCGGTGCATCGGGCTTAACGATTACTCCCTCGGCCCGGACGGCACGCAGGTAACCGCCGCGTCCTAGGTCGCGGTGCTTCTACCGACATAATTGAGGCCAGCGCAAAAGCCTACGTAGAGGGTCTGAACAGGCTGGGCTGCTTTTGGGGATGTCTCGTCGTGGCAGCGTGGGCATGAAATCCACTGTCGTTAGTGAGTTTTTTCCATGGCAACCGCGCGCGGAAACAGAATGTTGTTTTCGAGATGAATGTGCTGGTGAAGGTCAGTCTCAAAAGCAGCTAAGGCCTTGTATAGTGTCTGATAGCTAAGGCAGGCATCGGCCGGAGCGGCATAGCCGTTACTGGCCTGGCGCATGACGCGCAATGCGTTCCCGGCAGAACCGTGCTCGTGCTCCATCATGGAAATCGGGTTCTGCACTGTGCCGAACGCCGCCGGCACGATCGGTTCCTTCTCGATCGTCGCCTCTTCCATTCTTACAATGTACGGAAACAGGACCATCTCTTCCTTCATCAGGTGAGTGGTCAATTCCTGGGTGAGACCTTGAAAGATCCCACGAATCTGTAGAAGTTCGGGGTGGTTCCTCCCATGCACGCAGCAAACTTTATCGAAGAGAGGACCGAGACGGGCGATCTCCTCGCGAGTGTACTTGTGGTGAGTGCTCTTGATGTGCGCAATCAGGTCAGCCAGAGCTCGAGTCTGCCAGTTGTTGTCTTCGTGCACGGCACGCGCCGACTGCTCGGTCATCTCCAGGGAATCCAGTACGTGCTTCGTATTTAGATTCGCAGCACGGCAGACCTCCTCGAGCGTTTTGTTGCCGCCGCAGCAATAGTCGATGCCCAGCTTTTCAAACACTCTCGTGGCCGCCGGGTTTTCCAGGGCCAACTCCCGTACAGTCTTTTCGGTAGTGAAGCTCATTGTCATTGCATCCTCCTGCGAGCCGGTTACAAGCCCCGACTACGCTTGATGGTTTGACATTACCGGAGATAAAGGAGGCTGCCGATGACTTTTGTCACGCCCATCCGGAACGAGAACCCCCTTAGGAGAGAGGCGCAGCAATTACTCTGCAGTGTGCAGTTCGGCTTCTAGAGCTTTCAGGTCGTAGATGGTCAGGCTGCGTCCATCTATTTTCAGCATCCCTTCCGCCTGGAGGCGGGAAAGATTACGGGAAACGAGTTCGCGCACGGTGCCAATCTGTGACGCGAGTTCCTGATTGCTGGCCGGGAGGGTGATTTCAACCCCGTCGCTCGTACGCTTGCTTTCCTTCTCAGCCAGGCGCAGCAGGAAGGACGCAAGCCGGTGTCGTACGGTGGTAAAGGAAAGTTCCTCGATGATTCCAACCAATCGCCGGAGGCGGGCTCCAACTACCCGCAAGACCTTGAGTGCAACCTCGGGGTGCGCCAGACACAAGGCCTGAAAATCCTGTTTACGGACAAACAGCAGAGTCACGTCGTCAAGCGCGGCGACCGACGCCGGGTAATTCCCACCATCGAACACCGGGAGTTCGGCGATGGAACTACCGGGTCCATCAATGCTCAACACCTGTTCCCGACCGTTGGCGGAACTTTTGAAGATGCGGACATGGCCAGTCTCAACTACATAGAGCCCGGAGCAGGGCTCGCCCTCACTGAAAACGATTTCACCCGCCCTGTAGCGACGCGGAACAGCACGCTGCATTAAGAAGGCCAGTTCGCCTTCCGCTAACGCCGAAAAAATCGTTGCCTTCGCGAGCGTCTGCCCAGATGTGAGCTTAGCTTCCGGCATGGTGGCTATTGTATCGGACCGCTGCGGTGAAACGATTGATGGACCGCATCGGGCCGCCTATTGTGCAGCAAGCGGAAACGGCGCGCTCAGCAGCTTCGCGCGGCTCGCCTTCGCTACGTTCATGGTGCGCCACAACTCCACTCCCCACCACAACAGTGCGGCGAATTCGATGAAGCCGGTAAATCCAACCAAGGGATAAGCTACCTTTGGCACAAAATCGGTTAAGACTTGCAATAGAACACGGCCAGCGCAACCAAAGTTAAAAAGAATGAAAGGCACCCAAAGAGAATTCATCTGTTTGGAGTCGACACCCGCCAGAATAGGCACAATCCGGGAGGAAACTCCCAAAATCATCATGCTGATGAACCCGACGGTAAATGCGTGGCGGTGCGACCCCATGTAGGTGTGCGCGAAAACCTGGTGAGTCAGCAGCCCATATACGGGGAACAACGGCATCATGCCGCAAGAAATCAGAAGCCATACATAGGCCGCACGGATAAACTTGAAGGTACGATCCGTCTGCGATGGCTTACTGAACACGCCAATTTGACGTGCCAGCAGAACCGCCCAGACTGGCATCAGCAGGTAGGAGAGTTCGAGGCTGATCGCGAAGTATGGGTTCCGAGTTGTCAACAGTAGAACGTGGCTGATCACATCTAAAATCAGGCTACCATTCATGAGCCAGAAGATGAGCACGAGATGGTCACGCCCGGGCTGCTCCAGTCCGTATACTTGCGGCACAAACCGCTGGCTTACGCCGGCGATGATCAGAGCTGCGAAGCCGAGCAGTTGAATGTCGCGCAGGGGCCCATCAATCAGCGCAATGCGCGTGATCAGATCATTCTGTGAATGCGCCGTCGCCTTGGCAAAGAGGAAGACAGCGTTCAGGATGGTGCCCAGCAGGAACCACAATAATGAGCTGGCGATGAACTTCTCATAGGGGCTTTGTGGTTCGAGGGACTGCCGGGCTGTCCGATATAGCACCAACAGGAACAGCACAACTGCTGCGATCTCGGCACCGCCTGACAATCCTCCCAACACGAACGAAGCGCCAGAAGGCAGGAGCATATCGGCCGCCATGCCGGTTACGATCCCGGTCGCTAACAGGCAGAAGCTGAGGTTCGCCAGATCCGGCCTCCACAGCGTGGTGATCTTGAATCGTGGAAACGACTGGTAGGCGAAACCCATGACAAACATGCCCACCCAGCCAAAGACCATCGCGTGGGCATGGGCATGAACTGAGGGTAACAATCGCAACTGAAGGAAACTTTTCCCCAGCGCAATTTGAAACAGGTTGATCGCACCCCACAGACAACCGACAGTCAAGACCACGAGCACGCCCGCTCTGAAAAACCGCCGATAGATGTAATCTTGCAACGTTTCCGTATAAGCGTAGGACTGCTCTGACGGGCTCTTCAGTTCGGCGTTAATCTCACGGAGCAACTCTTCCAAATCCCCCTGGTGCACCCCCGTGAAAAAGGAGACCGACTCGCTGGGCCCATGCATGCCGCCACAGCCTTTTAACCCATGACGGTCAAAGATGCGTCTTGCGTTAGGGCAACGTCTCAGAATCTCCGCGATGCTGGTATTTCCCGTGATCTCGTCCATATCTCGTCCCCTTTTGTAGATGAGGCGAGGATAAGGCTACAGCTCGGTCGGAACGATGACTTTTGTCACAAGTGCATGATTTCGGGCCCCCTCGCTCCAATAGTGACGAAACACAGGCTTCAAATGGCCTTTGTGCTTTGAGGCCCCGACATGCCCTAGGTTTCTCTCCTGGCTCGCGAAGCTGACCGGACTGGGATCCCTTTGCCGCTGTTGCTCGTGTGAATCACATGCCTCAACGCCGCGATGCGAGCTGGCCCGCGCATGCGAAGTTCTAACCGATGGTGCAAGAAAAGCTCCTTCAGCACCCTTTCACCCTTCGGAGTCAAGGAAAGCAATACTTCGCGGCCGTCTTCACCCCCGCGATGCCGGGGACATAGCCACCGTCAGAGAGCCGGTTTACCAGCTCCACCACACTGTGATGTCGAATCTGCAGCCGCTCGGCCAGCTCTCCGATTCGTGGGCGAATACTTGTGGGCAGCCCCTTCAAGGCGAGCATGAGCTGATGCTGGTGAGGCTCAAGACCAGCCATTCGGGAAGCTTTCTCACTGAAGCGAAGAAAACGGCAGATTTGATAACGCAAATCCGCCAGTGATTCATAATTCAACCAGAGCATGCCAAGACGATCTGCAAGAAATGAAGAAGGTGCGCAAGGAGATAGGGCGCTAATTACCAAGTACCAAGTGAGTGAACAAACGCCTTGCGCTCTCGGCCCTGGCCTTGTTCCACGGTGCCTCGCCGCTTGTCGACAACTTCGTCGGTCGATAGGGGCTTGCTGTAGTAGTATCCTTGAATCTCGTCACAATGGTGTGCCCGCGGGAATTGGCCGCATCGGCATTCTTGATCAGGGTTTCGCCGTCCACACCGTGCTCCGGGAAAATGCTGATGCCTAGACTGCAGCTAACACTTAGTGGGTGACCTTGAACCACGAATTCAGCGGTCATTGCATCCATGAACTGCTCAGCGGCAACGGCTACGTCGGGGATGTCCTTTACGTCGGTCAGCACGATGAGGAATTCGTCTCCGGCTAACCGAGCCACCGTGTCTTGTTCACGCGCAGATATCTTAAGGCGTTCTCCAACGTCCTGCAGGAGAAGGTCACCGACCGAACGCCCGAGCGAGTCGTTGATGTTCTTGAATCGGTCGAGATCGAGGAACAGGAGCGCAACTCTGTCCTTTTGCCGCCGAGCACTGGCGAGTGCCTTTGACAATCGATCCTGCAGAAGGGTCCGATTAGGCAGCCCGGTAAGAGCATCGTAGTAGGCTAAGTATTGGACCCGTTCCTCGGCGACTTTGCGGTCGGTGATGTCCTCAACTGTACCTTCGTGGAGCGCGACGTTGCCCCCGGCGTCACGCACAGCTCGCAGATTCACCAACAACCACTTTTTAGTGCGGCCTCTGCGGCAGACTTCCACTTCGGCGCCGCGCACCACACCATTCCCTTCCAGCGCGTGTGGCAGTTCACCCATCCGGCCGGGGTCGACAAACAGCTGGCGTGCCATGTTCGAGACCTCCGCCAGCAGTCGTTCCGGAGAATTGTAACCGTGCATTTGTGCCAACGCGCGATTGATGCTTAGAGGACGGCCCCCAGGAGTGATCTGAAAAATTCCAACGACAGCATCTTCGAAGATAGCCCGGTACTTTTCTTCCGCGTGCCGAAGCGCTTCCTGCTCTGCCAGTTGGTGCCGAATGCGCTGGAGCTGCAAATGTTGGTGGATCGTGTATAGGTCGAAAAGCAATACAAGGGCTGCCAGCCCACGTACCCATTCCCTGAGATCAAACCAGTACGAAACGTCTGGCTGCAGATTAAGCCAGGGGAAAGTGAACGTTCACGAAGTTCGATCCGACTCATCTCGGTGGGAATCGCAGAGGGGCTGTTCAGGCTCACCGGTCGGAATGTTTGCTGATTCATGCGAAGCTCTGACTATGCTCCTGCAATCTCCAAGTATTCTAGCTTGCGGAGTAACTCAGAACAGTTACGAAAGTAAGGCGGTCAGTGTCAGCCCGGCGTTCGCGAAATCAGAGGTTTACTACATTCATGGTCGCTGCGGGTTCGCGATCGGTCTATATCTCGCGGCCTATTCGTTTTGAGAGAGCACGGGTAGGCCGACACAGTCGCATGCGTTTCGAACCGAGGAACTCCGTCACGAAGGGCGCCTAATCAGGCGACCGCGAGGTGGTGGGCACACGTTGGGAGATTCGGCGACGCTGCCCGCACTTGCTCCCATCCAGGCGAAGACTTTTTCCTATCTTGGCTCTCGTCACTAGTTCCGCGTACCTTCGTAATATGGTATGGATGCCGGCGCTCGTTTAGAGTGCTTGCACAAGATGAGCAAGGAAGGACAGTCGCCGGATGCCTTCTCTGCAGTAACTCAGCAGCTTGCCTCGCTCGAAAGGCGCGACTGGGAACTGTGGATCATTGTGTCGCTAGCGGGCGTTTTGGTTTCCGCCGGTCTGCTCGCGCTGATTGTTCCAGCCGCCTTTCTCAAGCAAGAGGACATTTATTTTCAGATCACCGTCTCACGGCAATTAGTCATTGGCCTGTTTGTGTTGCTGGGACTTCTCAACGGCTACTTGGCCACTCGCCGTCTGGATCTGCGGAAGGCACGGCAGAGGCTCATCTCCTCAACCATACAGAACGAACTAGTGCGTCTTCAGTCTTTCACGGACCCGCTAACTGAGGTATACAACCGCCGTTCTCTCGAAGACATGGCTGGACGATTTATCAGCCATGCGCGTCGCTTGCAAAGCCCACTAACGTTCATGCTGATCGACGTGGACCGGTTCAAAGAGGTCAACTCACGGTTCGGGCATTTGACCGGAGATCTAGTGCTGGCGGAGATCGCAACTATACTCAAGAGTTCGGTGCGCGGTTCGGACGCGGTGGTGCGTTACGGCGGCGACGAATTTCTGGTGATACTCGCCGACACCTCTGCTTCAGATGCTTGTACGGTCGTTGACCGAATCAAGGATCACCTGAAGGACTGGAACAACCAAGAGCACTTGGAGTCTTTCGATTTGACTCTTTCTATCGGTCTTTGCCAGTGGACAGACGGGATGACCCTCGATGAGGCACTCGACAAATCGGACCGCGCTATGTACGCGGAAAAAGACACGACTGCAAAAAACTCCAGCCCCCGCGACTTGGATGTTCCAACTCTCGTTCCCAGCACCCCTCCTTCCCACTAGGCCACCCTGCTGTTCAACGGAAAAACAACGGAACAAGACGGTGTGAGTCTTGAAGCATGGATTTCCAGGGACTTGCCTGAGAAATCCAGCCAGCATCTCCTGCTGGCTCTCGATCGATGGACGCGATCCGTAAAGGAACCCTGCAACAAAAAAGGGACACCGCATACACGGTGTCCCACCTACCAGCATCTTGAGTTACTTATTCTCGTTCTGTGATCCTGCGCCAAATTCCTTACGTTGTGCCACCGGACGCACCGCTCTGGCTGCCGCTACTGCCGGCATGGCTGCCGCTGCTCCGTAACGCTCGAGCAGCACAGGAACCATCGCACCTTCCGCTTCTTTCACAAAAGTGAGTTTGCTCTCGCCGAGCAGATCGATACGGATGAAATCTCCTAACTTGACCTGTCCAGTCGCCACCAGGTTTGCCAGGGGAAACACCAGGTGCCGTTCAATTGCCCGTTTCAGGTGGCGCGCCCCGTACTTTGGGTCAGTGCCCTCCGCAAGCAGGAAATTCTTCACCTGCGGCGTGCAGTTGAAAACGAACTGGTGGGCGCCCGCTGCCATCAGGACCCGCTGCTGCACCATCCCCAGTTCGATTTCCAGGATCTGCTGTAGGTGCTCGGAACGCAATGTCTTGAACACCACCACTTTGTCGATGCGGTTCATGAACTCAGGTGCAAACTTGCGTCGCGCCGCATCCACCGCCGAGCGGGTAATCTTGTCGTCGAGCGAGTTATCCACCTGCACCGCTTTCGGAGCAAAGCCCAAGCCGCCATCCACCAACCCGTTCATCTCGGCAGCGCCCAGGTTCGAGGTCATGATGATGATGCAGTTCGAAAGGTCCACGCGCCGGTTATCGCCCAGCGTCAGCGTTGCTTTGTCCAGGATACCGAGCAGCAGTTGCCACAACGAGTCGGAAGCCTTCTCGATTTCGTCGAACAGCAGAATCGACAGCTTCAGCTTTTCCGTGTGCCACTGGTTGAGTGCCTCTTGCGTCAGCAGCGGATGCGTCTCGCGGTGTCCCAGATATCCCGGAGGCGAACCGATCAACTTCGCGATTTCGTGCGAGTGTTGGAACTCGGCGCAATCGATCTTGATGCAGGCCCGCGCGTCACCGAACAAAGACTCGGCCACCGCTTCCACTACCCGCGTCTTGCCGGAGCCGGTCGGCCCAAGAAACAGCAGATTCCCCACCGGGCGGCCCGGCGCATTCAGCCCCGCCAGAAACATCTGATAGATTTCTGCGACCTTCTCGATCGCCTGATCCTGCCCCACAATCTTCCGGCGCAGGGCAGTCTCAAAGTCGCGAGCGTCGTTGCTGCGGCGGTTCGGATCCAGCACGGTTGCAAGGTTCGTTCTCATCGTTTCGGTCCCCTGTTTCCTTTCCGGGATCTTCATGTTTTCTGCTAAGTTGCTCATTCTTGTCACTCGGGAGGAACGTCCAATTTCCCCGCCCCGCTCCCTCCTTTGTGCAAGCCGCTAGCCATCCTGCCGACGCGCCGTATTCCCCGATTTTTCATCGGCTTAGATGCAGCCAGGTCACCCCAGGTCAAGTCAGGCACGTTCCCTGCAGCTTACCCAAGAGCAATACTTTGCAGACTGCTGGAACTTTACCGCAGCCCCCCAAACAACCTTACGCCCATGTCTGGTGAGCCATAACCCGCTTGGCCGGACGTAACTGGCAGCCAGGTTACTGCCAGCGCACACTAGAAACAGATTTCCTCTCTGGAGAACATCCTTGTCCCAATTCTCGACGGCCAGACTCTCGATCGCTGGCATGGTTGCCTCAACGTTGCGGCTGGCGCTTGCCACCTTTGCTTTTCTTCCTTTGGAAGCCGCCGCAGTTCAAAACCCTCACGCCGTGCTGTTGATGCAGGTGAAAGCCGATACCACCAAGAAGTCCGAACCCACGGCATCCCTGATTGCGCCCCCCGGCTCCGATCTTTACCAAGCCCAGCGCGGAGACAGCATCACGTCTGTAGCCCGCAAATATCTGAAGCGGACCAAGTACCTCACCTCAACCGAACTGGCCGAAGCCATCCGCGCCGACAATCACAATCGCCCAGGAGTCTTTCTTAAATCCGGAGAGCAGATAATAATCCCCGGCATTCTCGAATCGCCAATTGTAGAGAAATCAGTCCCAGTTGCAAGAGATTTCGAAGTCCGCGCCATTTATCTGACCGGGGTGATGGCAGGCAGCGATCATGGACTGCGTATCATCCGCCACTGGCGCGAAGTTGGTGGCAACGCGGTGGTCTTCGATATCAAAGATAGCGACGGCATCGTCAACATCGCCTTCGATCACCCGCTGGCCAGCGGACAGCGCCACTACATTTCCGACCTACCCAAGTTCATCCACTTCCTACATTCCGAAAACATGCACGCCATCGCTCGCATCGCCATCTTCCGCGACGAACATCTCGTCACCACCCATCCTGAACTTGCCGCGCGGTCCCGCAGCACCGGCCAGCCCTGGCGCGAAAACGGCAAACTCGTCTGGACCGACCCGTCGAATCCCAAGGTACAGGACTATGACATCGCTTTGGCCAAGTTCGTAGCCCAGTCCGGAGTCGACGAAGTGCAGTTCGACTACGTCCGCTTCCCAGCCGAAGGCGACCAGAAAGATGCTGCTTTCAACTTCCAGACCGACCATCCCGCAGATCATCCAACAACAGATCATCCAATAACAGATCGTCCAACAAAAGAACAGCGTTCGGAAGTGATCGCCGATTTCCTGCGGCGCGCCTATGCCCAGCTCCATCCCACCGGCGTCCTGTTCTCGCTCGACGTCTTTGGAGTAATGGCGTGGCAGCGTCCCGTCGATCTTGCCCACACGGGGCAAGATATCGTAGCTATGGCGAAGCACTGTGACGTGCTCTCGCCCATGATTTATCCTTCGCACTTCTTCGGCATGGATGGCATCGCTCACCCCGGCGACGCGCCCGAGCATTTCATCGGCGAGTCCATGGACCGTTTCAAGCTCATCACGAAGGACAGCAACGTCGTAATCCGACCTTGGCTGCAAGCCTTCGCCTGGCGCACAAGAACTTACTCGCCGAAGTACGTTGAAGTTCAGATCGAAGTAGCGAAGCAGAAAGGGGGCATTGGATTTCTCTTCTGGAACGCGAATAACGATTATTCCAAGCCCTACACCGCCATGCCAGAAATGCGCGCCGCTAAAGGCCGCTACTTCCGTGGCGACGAGGTAGGCGGCGTCAAGGCCGAACCGGCCGCAGCCATGCCAGCCGCCTCCACTGCAGCGCCCGTCACCGTCAGTGCGCCCAACACAAATGTAGAGACGGGGCTTGCCCCGTCTCTCACCGACAGCGCCCACCGCTCGCAAAAGATCTGGCGTCACTAGATCTAGGACCTCGGTACGCTGGCGGTAACTATGCAATCGCACAAAGCATTAACGATTTTGGACAGGTTGTGGGCTGGTAAACTCTGCAGTAATCGCCCCCAACTACCAACGACATAGTTCCACCAGCGGTGGCTGTTGCCATTGCGGACACGATTTGCGTGGAGAATCGATGAGCAAGAGAATGTACATGGCGATAGAGACCTTCAAGAACGGCGATGCCCTTCCCGTCTATCGCCGCTTCAGAGACCACGGACGCCTGACACCCGCCGGACTATCCTACGTGTCGAGCTGGGTAGCCGACCAGCTCGATCGTTGTTATCAACTGATGGAAACAGGGGATAGCGCGCTCCTCGATCAATGGATGGCGAACTGGAGTGACCTCGTCGACATGAAGTGCATCCAGTAATTAGTTCAAAAGAGGCGGCCGAGAAAATTGCCTTGCGCCTGTGAACGCTTAACTATAAGCGGGACCGTAAACGAGTAAAACTTACGTGAACCAGCATTGGAGCGGGCGCTAAAAAAAGAGAGCCTCCCCCGCCCAACAATCGTGGCAATGGGGCAAAATTTACAAAACGCGTCTAACTGGCTGAAAGCAATCCGGAAATGAATTGGGCGGATCTGAACCTACGCCCCCCGCGCCCCAAGCAGTCTAACCACATCGGACCGAAGTTTGGGGTTTCCGATGTTGCTGCTTCCGAAATTTGCTGCTCCACAGGGGATATTGGTCGGGGCGCGCGGATTTGAACCGCGGACCCCCTGCGCCCAAGGCAGGTGCGCTACCAGGCTGCGCTACGCCCCGACTGGATTCGATTATAAATGATGGGATGCGGGTGACATTTGCGACACTCCCAAAAGGTGGACTGCCGGTACATGCCGCGCTGGGGCTATAATCTGCCTCGGAAGTCATGCCCAGTTCACGCTACGCGGTGGTGACGTACGTCCGCAATCCAGTTGGCGAGTTCGTCGAACAACTGCGCCGGGAACTTCACCCGACCATAGCTCACATGCCGGCCCATCTTACCATTCTTCCTCCGCGGGAACTGGTGGGAACCGAAGCAGCCGCGCTGGAATTTCTGGAGGAGGCTTGTGGCCGCGTTGTCCCCTTCAGTGTCGAACTGGGAGACGTGGAAACATTTCTGCCGACAACTCCGACGGTGTTCATTCAGGTGAGGCAGGCTGCCTATAAAATGCGTGAACTGCACGATCAACTCTGCGGCAGGGAGCTGAGTTGCGATGAAAATTGGCCCTATATTCCGCATCTCACGATTCTAAGAACGGAACTGGACGAACAGGCGCACGCGGCGTTAGTGATCGCACGCGAGCGCTGGGCCCAGTTTCCAGGCAAGCGCCAGGTCCATGTGGAGGAGTTGATGTTCGTCCGCGAGAATGGCGTTTTCTGGCAGGATGTGGCGGCGGTGCCGCTGGGACACGGCCAATTGTCGTCCAAGACGCAGTCGTAAACACGTCCCAATACTATCCGCAATAACCCCTAAAAAACCGGAATTCGCGGCCAGTTTCGCTGAGCAGCGGGACATGACCTTTCTACCTGTTGCTAAGTCCATTGGACGGATTACCATGGATTTAACGGGTGCAGACCGAGCGCCGGGCTCCCAGGCTGCGGGTTTGATCGCGAGTTCGATCAGAAGAGAGAATATGCAAATTGGGGTCTATGGATCCGGCTACCTAGCCACGGTTATCTCCGCCTGTCTCGCAGATTTCGGCACACCAGTTTGGTGTTGTCATCCCGATAGCACCCGCCTCGTGGAAGTTGCCAAAGGCAACATTCCTTTTTTCGAAAAAAATCTTCAGGAAGTGATTCGGCGCAACGTGCGCGCGGGACGGCTGGTGTATTCGGCGGACCCGGAAGAATTGGCGCGCAAAGCACAGGTGATTTTTCTCGCTGAAGATTCGGAGCTGGGACTGGAAGAACTTGCGGTCCGCCTGGCGGCTGCTGCTGGCCGCTTCCAGGTGCTGTCCATAGTGACGCCGGTTCGGGTCGGTTCGACGAGAGAGCTGGAAAACACGCTGCAAGAAAAAGGGTTGAAGAGCTTGCTGGTGTGCCAACCCATGTTCTTTACCAACGGATGCGCGGTCGAAGATTTCAACTGGCCCGACCGCATCATCCTTGGGACACCTTCAAGCGAAGCTGTTTCCACAGTGAAGCAGATTTTTCATCCGCTGGTGATGCGCGGAGTTCCCGTGCTGGTCACGAATTACGAAACAGCAGAGTTGGCGAGGACCGCGACCACTGCCTTTGTAGCAACGAAGATTTCGTTCATCAATGAAATTGCGAGCCTGTGCGAACACGTGAACGCCGATGCCGTCAGCCTGTCGCTGGCGCTGGGGCTGGACAAGAAAATTGCGCCGCGCTGCCTGCAACCGGGCGCCGGCATGGGTGGAATCTTTGCCGAGAGTGACATGGAGTCGCTGACCGGGTTGGCGAGGGAGAACCGGGTCGACTTGAAAGTTCTGAATGCCGCCCGCGAGGTGAACATGAACCTGGCGGACCGGCTGTTGCAGAAAGTGGCCGCTGCGCTCGATACGGTGCAAAACAAAGACGTTGGCATTCTGGGGCTGGCCTTCAAGCCGAACACCAACTTCGTGGCAGGATCGGCTTCGCTGCAACTGGCACAGAACCTGCTCGCTGGGGGAGCGCGAGTGCGGGCTTACGATCCGGTGGCGATTCCGGATGCGCGGCTACAACTGAACGGCATGGTGAAGTACTGCGAATCAGCCTACGGAGTGGCTGAAGGAGTGGATGCGCTGGTCGTCGCCACTGGCTGGCCCGAGTTCCGGACGCTGGATTTCGCGAAGATTCGCCATCTGGTGAAACAGCCGATCATCATCGACACCAAGAATCTGCTTGACTCGTCGCGCCTCCGCGCCATGGGGTTCCAGTACATGGGCTTGGGAAGGCCTTAGCGAGGTTCGAGTCACCGGACTAACCCCCGCGACCATACAGGCGAACTGCCGAACTGAGAGCTGACGGCTAGCTTACGGCATTCGTGTGAGCCCGGGCAGGGTCTTGACCAGGTCGTTATAGATCACCATCACGGCGAAGAGCACGAGAAAGACAAAAGCCGCCTGATAGATGCGTTCTTTGATGGGCAGGCTGATCTCTTTCTGCATGAGACTCTCGATGAAAAGCAGCAGGATCACGCCGCCATCCAGGATGGGAATCGGCAGCAGGTTCATGATGCCCAGGTTCAAACTGATGGCGGCCGTGATACCCAGTAGCGGAGTCCAGCCCTCTTCGCGCGCGGCTAGGCCAACGTCCCTGCCAATTCCGATCGGACCGTCGACCTGACGCATCGATACTTTGTGCTGCACCATCTTTTGCAGCAATTCCAGGATCAAGAAAGAGTTGTTCTTGTTGTCCGACAAAGAGCGTTTCAGCGCTTCTGGGAAATTCAGCTTTATAACTTTGGTGGGACGGCTGGCGACGCCGATTCGGTAGGCAGGTCCTTGCCCAGACCCGTCGGGGTCGAGGATCGGTTTCACGGTGAAGGTCAGTTTCTGGCCGTTGCGGAGAACCACAATTTTCAGAGGCTCATCCTTGGTGTGGCTTAACATCTGGATAAGCGCTGCCACGTGGGGAATATCCTGCCCGTTCGCGGTGAGGATCTGGTCTCCGATCCTAATGCCGGCCTGGTCGGCGGGCATCCCAGGTTCCACGGTGGTCAAAGTCACGCTGGACTCTTTCGGCGCCCAACCGACGGCGCCATACTGATTGGGCCCGAACGGCTCCGGAACCAGGACCTTCTCCATGACTTTGCCGTCGCGCTCGATGCCAAATTTCACCGGCTGATTGGGGCTGAGCATTGTCCTGGCTTCCAGTTGCTCCCAATCCGGATTTTTGATGTCCTCCACCCGGACAATCTTGTCACCAATCTGGATGCCCGCCCTTTCGGCGGGAGTGTTGGGATTCACCCATCCCACAACGGTCGGTTCATCGAGCACGGCGGCGTATTCGTAATGCACCATGTACACACCGGTGACCAAGGCAATGGCCAGCATGATGTTCATAGCCGGTCCGGCCAGGGCTATGATGAAGCGCTGCCAGCGCGGGTGCGAAAGAAACTCCCCGGGATCGCCGGTGCGATCGTCCATGGGGTTTTCGCCCGACATCTTCACGTAACCGCCGAGCGGAATGGCGCTGATGCGATAATCGGTATCGCCTTTGGTGAATCCTAGCAGCCGCTTGCCGAAACCGATGGAAAACACTTCCACCCGGACGCCGAAATATTTTGCTGTAGCGTAGTGACCAAACTCATGAATCAAGATCAGGAATCCGAGCACGATCCCCATGTCGAAAATGGTATGAAGGACGGACAAAAGTTGCGGCATAATCTGTCAGAATACTCCAAAATTCCTGTTACGAAATGGCCCTGATGGGCGATCCCTTTCGGCGGCGCTGCTTTACGATTTCTCTTGCCAGAAGGCGGGCCCCGGTGTCCAGCGCAAGTACCCTATGTATAGATTCTAAATGGCTGGCCGGCGTTGCAGCCATCACTTCTTCGATGATCCGCGGAATCTGCTCGAATCCGATCTCCTCGTCGAGAAATGCAGCCACCGCAACCTCATCGGCGGCGTTCAGTGCGATGGTCTTTGCGCCTCCTGCCGCTGCCGCTTCATAAGCTAAACGAAGACAAGGGAATTTAGCCATATCCGGGGGGGAAAAATCCAGATGCCGCAAGTCCATGATCGAGAAGCGTAGCTCCGAGGCGATCCGGTCCGGATACGTCAGCGCATACAAAATGGGCAGACGCATGTCGGTCACAGAAATTTGAGCAAGTATGCTGCCATCCACAAACTCGACCATGGAATGGATCGTAGACTGCGGATGCACAATGACTTGCACACGCTCGGGCGGCACATGGAACAAGCGGCAGGCCTCGATCACCTCGAAACCCTTGTTCATCAATGTTGCAGAGTCGATCGTGATCCTTTTGCCCATCTTCCAAGTGGGATGATTGAGCGCTTGTTGCACCGTAATTGAAGCAAACTCCAACTTAGGAGTATTCAGAAACGGACCGCCCGAAGCGGTCAGCCAGATCCGTTCCACCTCGTTGCCATTCCCATCCATGCGGCCGCCGCGCAGGCACTGGTGGATGGCATTATGCTCGCTATCGATTGGCAGCAGAGGCTTACCCTGCTTCCGCGCCTCAGCAGTAATTAGTTCGCCTGCCACGACGAGGCATTCCTTGTTAGCCAGGCCAACCGTCTTCCCCGCGCGCACCGCTTCGTAGGTCGCCTCCAGGCCGGAGACACCCACAATCGCGCTCACCACGAAATCCACCTCGGGATGCGTCGCGACCCGAACCGTGCCGGCGGCACCGTGAACTACCTCAATTTCGGAGAGTCCCGCGCTGCGTAGCTTGCTGCGGAGGGTTGCGGCATTCTGCTCCTTGGCCAACGAAACGATGCGGGGCTTCCAGCGCACGGCTTGTTCGAAGGCAAGTTCGGCATTGTTGCCGGCCGCCAATGCGGCGACCTGGAAGCGGTCGGGATAGTTCTCGACCACACTCAAAGTGCTGCGGCCGATCGAGCCCGTCGAACCCAGGATGGCGATGCGTTTCATGCGGCGACTTTTCTATTGTACGGGAAGGGCCAGGCGCAAGATCCTCAATACGCCGGGGAAAGGCCCATCTTGTTGACGATGGCGCGATAGCGTGGATCGGAATGCAGAAAATCGAGAGTCAGATCGCTTTGCAGAAACACGAGGCGAGGCGCGCGTTTCTGGTAACTCTCCTCCAGATAGCGGATAGTCTCCTCTTTACGTCCGAGGAGTGCATAGGCTTCCGCGAATTCCGTGGGTGAGACGTATTGTTTGGCGGCTTTTCGCTTCAACACATCCACGTTCCACTCAAGAACCGCTCGGAAGCCACCCCGACCGTAGACCTGAACTTGCTCAGCCAGCAGATCCTTTTCGCCTGCCAGTTGCAGGTAACGTTCCAGTTCTTCCTCCGCCTCTTTCTCCATTCCTTTGTAGAAGTACGCATAGAAAAGAACGTAATGCGGATCGGCGTTGTTCGGCTGGACTTCCGTCCGTATGCGAGCCTCGTTCAGAGCGGCGTCGAACTGCCGCACGCGAAGGAGCGCCCAACCTAATTGGTCCGGCCGCGCAAACGGATCCAGTTCCATCGCCCTCCGTTGCTCCTGCAGTGCTTCGTCCAAGCGATTCAGAGGACGGAGCGTATACGAACGCAAATGGTGAATCTCGGCGACATTGGGATTCAGTTCTACGGCACGAGCGGATTCTTGCTCGGCAGCCGCCCAGTCCCATCGATAAAAGAGCTGGATCGCAGCCATTGAGAGATGGGCCTCAGCACTGAGATCATCCAGTTCCAAGGCCTTCCTGGCCGCTGCCTCCGCCTGGGGCATCGCCGCCTCAGGCGGAAACTCCCCGATAACCGCATTCCCGCAGTAATAATCGGCAAGGCCAGCCCATGCGGCGGCATAGTCCGGTTGCAGCTCAACGGCTTTCTCGAAATATGTACGGCTCTTTTTGGAGTCGTCCGCATACCAGTAGTACCTCCCCAACAGGTAGGCGTCGTGGGCCTGTGGATTGATACGCCGTTGCGGGTTTCGGGAACGGGAAGTTGTGGCCCCGACTTGTTTCGCGATAGTTTGCGCCAGTTCGTCCTGAAGAACTCCCACGTCACTCAAGTCTCGATCAAAGCTTTCTGCCCATACATGCGTGTCGCTGGCGGCATAGATCAATTGTGCGGTGACACGCACCCGGTTTCCGGAGCGGCCCACCGAACCTTCCAGAATCCCGTCCACACCCAGTTCCCGCGCGATCTCCCGCAGCGGCCGGTGGACTCCCTTGTACTGCATTACCGAGGTCCGCGAGATGACGCGCAGAGCGGTGTTTTTCGCCAGCATAGTAATCACTTCGTCGGTCATCCCATCCGCGAAGTATTCCTGCGCCGGATCGCCGGATAGATTCTCCAAAGGCAGCACCGCCAGGGATTTGATGAGCAGGGTCTGCTTAGCGGAACGAGCATCCCGGTTCCACCTGACAATCGGAACAGCAACCAGCAACAGGACCAGCGCTCCAGCTACCAGCAGGATGATTCGACTGCCGAGGCCGCTCGCCTTCCTGGGCGGGGAAGAGGGCTCCGCGCAGGCCGAAGGTTGATCTTCGCCGGTGGCGCTTACGTCTTGGCTTACGTCTTGGCTCCCGCCACTGGGCTTAGAAGGCGGCGCACAGGGGAGACCCTGGTCCGACCATTCCACCTGACCTACGAAGCGGTAACCACGGCGAGGGACGGTTTCAACCCAGCGTGGCTTTTCCGCTGAGTCGGAAAGGCACTCCCGCAACCGTTGCACGGCAGAGTTCAGGCCATGATCGAAGTCAACAAACGTGTCTCCGGCCCAGAGCTTCGCCCGAAGCTCCTCCCGGGTCACCAACTCCCCCTGGGTTTCGAGTAGCACGCGCAGGATCTGAAAGGTCTGCCCACCCATTTACACTTTTGTCCCGAACTTACGCAGTTCCCCGGAGCGCAGGTCGAGAGTATAGGGACCGAACAATGCGGTTCGTGCGGTTGTCATCTTCATGTCCGAAAAGGCCGAGAGGAGGAGCCTCTTACCCAGGAGATACAACTCGATGATTGTGAGCGTAACCGGGCGGGTGGTCAAGAGCCGAGCCAAGACTTGTCCCGGCGAGCGCGCTATCCCCTATAGCACACCGGAAATGAACGACTTACGCGGTGTTCCGAAAATGTCCGAGAGGTGATCCAGTTTGCATTGCCGCATCCCTGACTCTGGGCGATAAGTATCGACGCGAATCTGACGATTCGACGAGGTGCGATCCAAAACTGATCTCGCGGTTGCTAGATGGCCGCACCACTTCACAAGGAGAAATCACTATGAAATCGATACAAACTCTGAAGTTTGTCAAGTCTGCCGCTTGCATGGTCCTGTTAGTTGGACTTACTGCCAGCGCATTCGCGTCGTGCGGCGATAACCTGTCCGCGATGGCAGCGGCAGCTGCCGCCCTCAGCCAATCCAGCCCGATGCAACAGAACTCCCAATCTTCCGGAGACAAAGCGAGCGGCTCAGCTGGTAGCTCGTCCATGGTTGGCCTTTGGCACATCCAGTTTACCGTCGGCGGCCAGACCATCCAGGAAGCGTATCAGATTTGGAATGGTAGTGGGACCGAGGTTCACAACCCGAATGTTGATCCCAGAACGGGCAGCGTCTGCCTGGGCGTCTGGAAGCACGCTGCGCATGGGGCCTACAAGCTCGCTCATCGCGTGTGGAGCTATGACACGAACGGGAACTTCCTGGGAACCATCAACCTCAGTGAAACGCTCACTCTCGGTGACGGCGGCAAGACGCACAGCGGCTCCTTCGCCTTGGATTTCTATGACCCTTCCGGCAACTTCCTCATGGAGGTAGATGGGACCGTCACGGGAAAGCGCATCTCAGTTGAATGATCGGAGACCGCTGTGCGTCTCGGGCGCGCCCGCAGTAACTGCGGGATGTTTGTCGGGTCGACCATCCTGCAAGCATCCCGCACGGGGCGGCGGCACTTAGGCGGCATCTCTTCTTCCTACTGCAACAGCCGCCAAGCCCCGTACGCCCACACCACCGGCACTGCGAACAGCATGGCATCGATGCGGTCGAGCATGCCTCCGTGGCCGGGGAGAATCGTGCCCGAGTCTTTTACCCCGGCGCCGCGCTTGATGAGGGACTCGACCAGATCGCCCAACTGCGCCGCGATGTTGACCGCCGCCGACAGCAGAATGATGGGCCAAAGTTGCGGCTGTTCCAGGCCGAACATGCCATCGCGGCGTTCGATCAGCCCCGCTCGAAGAAGCGCGGAACTGATCCCCGAAGCGTGCTGAATCCACAGCGTGCCGACGATCACACTGGCCACAATCGACGCCACCGCGCCTTCCCAGGTCTTCTTGGGGCTGATTTCCCGCGACATGCGGTGCCGGCCCAACGACTTCCCAACGAAGTACGCGAAGATGTCTCCTGCCCAAACAGCGAGCAGCGTATAGATCGTCCAGATCGCGCCCGCCGGCTGCTGGCGAATCTCGACCAGCATCGCCATCGGAACCGCAATGTACGCGAAGGCAAACGTCGAAGCCGCAGCCGCCGGATAGCCGCTCCGTAAGTCGGCGCGGGTCATGCTCACCGTCAAAAACATAAACGGCGCGACCGACACTGCCAGCGCGATCCCGTAGATCATGGCCGTAGTCTCAACCAGAGGTGTGCGATTGGAAGACGCGACAATCACAAATACAAAGAAGAGCGCGACGAAGGCGTACGTCGCGCGCGTAAGAGGCTGGATTGCGTAATGCGTCACCAGCTTCAAGAACTCGGTGATGGCGAGAAGACCTACCCCTCCAGCCACAATGGCCAGCACATAAAGCGGCGCCTTCAGTACCAGCAGCAGAACAAAGGGGATTAGAACAACGGCGGTGGCGACGCGCGTGATCATTGGGAGGAGGTGGCGGCCAACTGCAGATCCCTCGCTTCGCTCGGGATGACAAGGTTCTCGTCGATGTGCCTAGTCAACGCTTCGCCTCAGCGTGGGCCCGATGTGACGCGTGCTGCGCATGTCCGTTATCCGGCCCCAGCCCGCCATAACGGCGGTCGCGCTTCTGATACTCCTCAATCCCCTCGAGCAGTTGAAGGCCGCGAAAATCGGGCCACAACGTCGGTGTCACGTAGATCTCCGCATAGGCAAGCTGCCAGAGCAGGAAGTTACTCAGCCGCATCTCGCCGCTGGTACGAATGACTAAGTCCGGATCCGGCAGACCCCGTGTATAAAGATGTTCACTGATCGCCTGCTCATCGACGGCCATGTGATCGAGGCCGCCATTCCGGGCGGCAGCCTCCGCCAGTGAGCGGAACGCGTCGACAATCTCGCTGCGCGCGCTGTAATTCAGCGCCAGCGTTAGCAGCATCCCGGTATTTTTCGAGGTCGCGTCGCTCGCCTCTTCCATTTCGCGCTGCACCGAATCGGGCAACTCACGCTGCCGTCCGATGTACTTCAAGCGGATATTATTTTCGTTGAGCGTTTTGATTTCCGCCTTGAGGTAGCGGCACAAAAGACGCATGAGGAAATCGACTTCCGTCTTCGGACGCTTTTTCCAGTTCTCCTCGGAAAAGGCGTAAAGCGTCAGCGCCGGAATTCTGATGCGCGCAGCGGTTTCGACCGTCGATCGCACGGCAGCGACACCGGCGCGATGCCCGGCAACGCGCGGCATGTGCCGGCGACGGGCCCAGCGCCCGTTTCCGTCCATGATGATGGCGATATGCTGGGGAAGACGCGCCGGATCGAGCCGCAGGTAAACGTCGGTTTCCTTGCGGTCCATTCCAGTCGGAACCGTGTGTCGCAAGCGGACCTCTCGAAATCGAAGCTAACACACGAAATCCAGTGTGTGCAATGCGATAGGAGGGTCCACCCGCGGTTATCGGCCTCTACCGTGCCTCTTCGGGAAAGATTGGCAGGATCAGCCTCTCCGTGTGGCGAATCACCGTCAACGCGCACCCCGAACCGACTTGAACATCGGTCAGCAAGCGATGCAGGTCATCCACGCCGGCCACCGGCTTCTCATCAAGCGCCACGATAACGTCGCCCTCGCGCAAGCCCGCCGTCCGTGCCGGGCTCTGGTCTTCAATGCCGACTACGGCCACACCGGTTTCCCGCGCTAGACCATAGAAGCGCACCACCCGCCGATGAATCGGAACCGTCTGCGCTGAGACGCCGATGGAGCTCCGGCGTATCCGCCTGTCGCGCAGCAAGCGGCTGGCAACGAATTTTGCGGTATTGATTCCGATCGCGAAGCAGATTCCCTGTGCCGGCAGAATCGTCGCCGTGTTCACTCCTATCACCTGGCCGCGCGAATCAACCAGCGGGCCACCGGAATTTCCTGGATTCAAGGCGGCGTCGGTCTGAATGACATCCTCAATCAGGCGCCCCGAGTACGAGCGCAGCGACCGCCCCAGCGCGCTGATCACGCCCGCTGTTACCGTGGACTGGAATCCGTACGGATTGCCGATCGCAATCGCCATCTGACCCGCCCGCAGTCGCTGCGAATTTCCCAGGGGAACGGCCTGCAATCCGGAAGCATCAATGCGAATGACGGCGAGATCGGTAGCAGGATCGTCGCCAATAGTCTGAGCTGGAGCGCGCCGGCCGTCCGCTAGCGTCACCTCGATTCGGGTCGCGTCGTGCACGACATGGCTATTTGTGAGAATCAAACCATCGGGCGTGAATACGAAGCCGGAGCCGCCTCCACGGCGCTCGTGCGGCTCCGCCGAAAGACTTCGACCGTTAGCTTGACGGTGCACTTCAACGTTCACCACCGACGGACTGACTCGCTCAACCGCAGCTGTGACCGAACACGAGTAGGAGTCGAGCAGGGCCACGTCTCCAGAGTCGGTCGCAGTGGCCCGCATCGGTTCCTCCGGCGAAGGTCCCTGCGCCAAACGTTCCTCCGATAAGCTTGCGCCCAGCACTTGGTGCGAAGAAAGGGCTCCTGCGAAAAGGCTGTCGAGATTCATGCTGCATAGATGAAGCTAGAGGCAACTTGGATTCTGCGACGGAATTCTTGCGATCACGCGCGGTTGACACCGTAAGCATCCAGTACGTCCCGCAGCGTCACCACGCCTTCCAACTTGTGCACATCGGCACGGTTCACCACGGGGAGGATTTCAATCTGGTTCGCCCCCATGCGCTCGAGCGCCAAATCGAACCCCTGGTCGGGGTGGACATGCGGAAAAACCAGTCCATCCACTAACTCACCAACCTTTTTATCCGCACCTTCCGCCAGTTCTTGCTCGAGCCGTGCAAGATTGATCACGCCCACTACACCTCGCCGATCCGTCACCAGCCACGTTCGCACTTCACTCGAGCGAACCCGTTCTAAAGCTTCCCGAACCGTGATCTCTGCAGACAGCAACTGGCTTGCGGCCTGCATGACTCTCATCACCTGGCGCTCACCATATCGCTTGCGCGTCTCCGCAGAAGGCAAGTGTATGCCATCCTGCACTGCCAGGGCATCGTAGATGGGCTCCTTCTGCAATCGCGAAGCAATGAAGAGGCTTACCAAATTAGCAATCATCAGGGGCACGATCACCGCATAATCCTGCGTCATCTCGAAAATTATCAGCACCGAGGTCATGGGAGCGCGGACGATACCGGCGAAGGCTGCGCCCATTCCGACCAGGGCGTAGGCGCCCGGCGTCGCGGTATAGGCTGGGAAAAAATGATGCGCCACGGTGCCCACAGAACCTCCCAACATGGCACCGATGAACAGGGCGGGACCGAAGATACCGCCTGCGTTGCCCGAAGCATAACTGACGGTAACGGCAAAAAGCTTCAGAACCACTAGCAGCAACATCAACTGGAAGGCCATCTTTCCGTTCAATGCGTCGCCGACGTAGCCATAACCAACGCCCAACACCTGCGGTACGAACAAGCCCATGACCCCGACCAGCAACCCGCCGGCTACCGGTTGGAACCAGACTGTATTCTGCGGGAAGCGCAGGAAGCGATCCCGCATGCCCAGCAAGAGCTTGGCGAAGGCCGCCGAAATTACGCCTCCGGCCACGCCGAGCACCGCATACACCGCAAACTCCGCCGGATGAACCAGTTGATATTGCGGAACTTTGAAGAGGGGGTTATTGCCGAGAAGGACGCGCAGGACCATCCATGAAGTCGCCGAGGCCAGCACCACCGCGCCCATCACGGGCGCGTGCAGATCGCCCATGATCTCCTCGAGCGCAAACACTACTGCCGCCAGCGGCGTATTAAACGCGGCTGCAATAGCCGCCGCCGCTCCCACCGGGATCAAATTCTTTACTTGTTCGGTGCGCAGTCCGAGGAGGCGTCCGAACACGGAACCGATGCCTCCGCCAACTTGCACCGATGGCCCTTCGCGTCCCAGTGGAATGCCGCTGGCAAGCGTTGCCGACGTGCAGAAAAATTTGCCCAGCACGGTGCGCAGTGTGATGCGCCCTTCACGCGCAAACAACGCGGCCTTCGTTTGTGGCACACCGCTGCCTCGCGCATTCGGAAAATAGCGATACAGCAAGTACCCGATGCCCAGCGAGCCCACGACCGGATACAATACGCGCCGCCACAGAGCGCCGCCCACCGGGTACAGCCTCATTCCCAGGCGTTCCGTCAGCACGATGAAGGCGACGACCGCCACGCCCGTCAACGCGCCGATCACCAGCGCCAAAAGCAGAAAAACCTGCCCCTCACGCTGCCGCAGTTCGGCCACGCGACCTAACAGCCAGGTTTTCCACCCACTCCCGCTCGCCGTCTGGACGGTATCACTCATCGTTCTGGAATTGCTTGTTAAGAGAATATCGTACTGGATTGCCTCTTAAGGCTAGAGAAGAAAATGGGCCAATCGTGCCTTGATAAACAAGTCTCATCGCAGGGAAAAAGTTGCCCGAGAAAAGATCGCGGTTCCTGTGCGCGATTTCCTTTTACCCCAGCAGCGAACAATCCTCGCTAGCGTCTTCGATCTCAACCATCTCTCTAAGCCCAGGATAGTGTTTGACGAGAGTTTCCGGCGCACGGACTTTTCTTCCGTCCAGCAGATGCCGTAACTCCAGCGCATTCACGGCGGCTTTTGCCTGAAAGTGATTGTTCGCGATCACGTATGTTGACTCAGCCCGGTGCGCGATGATGTCTATTTTCTCTTTCCACTTCTCCAATTCCGCGGGCTTGTACAGATAGTTGTAACGGTCGTCGCGGTTATCGCTGTCGAACCACTGCTCGTAGTTGCGGCCATGCAGGCGCACGTATCCAACGCCCGACGTGACATGTTCGGTCGGCCCGAGCGAACGCCCCACGTGCGGCTGATCGATGTTGCAGAAGCCCACGTTGTGATGCATGAATTCGGCAAGCGTTTCCGGATTATTCCAGCTCTCGTGCCGCACTTCGACCACGCGCGGATACTCGATGAACTGCCGCAGCAACTGCTCCAGATATTCTCGGTTCAGACTGGTGTTCTTGAACGAGACAGGGAACTGGATGAGCAGCGCGCCCAGCTTGCCTTCCGCAGCCAGCGAGTCCAGACCCTCGCGGGCCAACCGCTCGTCCTGGTCATTCGGACGGATGCTGGCCGCCGAAGTTGGCTCCATCACCGCCAGTGGAGAATGGGTGAACGAACGGTGCAGCTTCGCCGTGAAGAGAAAATTCGGATTCACGGCCGCTGCCTTGTGCGACCACAGACGCCCCAGCTCAGGACGTATGTGTCCGTAAAACGAGGTGTTGATTTCGATGACGTCGAAAAATCTCGCCAGAAATTCTACGGGATGGATTTTCTTCCGCGTGACTTCCGGCGGATACATGATTCCATCCCAGTCCTTGTACGACCAGCCGGCAGTCCCGATGCGGATTCGCGGAGCAGGTTCCATACGGGCGGGCCAGATGCTCGCAGGTTAGCACAGAGCTCGTGCGGCAGGTTCGTGTGGCGCGGACACTCCTGTCCGTGTGCTGTGAGCTCCGATAAATCGTTGTCAACCAAGAAAGAGTCAGTAGAGGAGAATCGCGACCCAATATGTTCCCGTTGGGTACGCCGCATTCCGCGCGTAGCACGCTCCCACCGCAAACTGTCGAATGCCCGGGTCGCGCAGCAACTGCACCGCGGCTTGGGGCAGGATTTCCGGACGGCTCTGTGTGTAGGTAACAATCTTTCGATCGTCGTAGGCAGTTGCGAGCAGGTGAGCGTTCGGAGGATTCTCTCTGGCCAGCATGCAGGTAACCTCATCAAGATTCGCCGGCGTGAGTTGGACAAGCTCCGGAAGCCCCGCCTGTTTCCGCATCTCACCAATCGCCCCTCCAATTAATTTTCCGCTCTGCTGTGCGGTGTATGATGACACCTCGTGCGCGAAATCCTGCACCACGTACAGTTTGCCCTTGCTCCAGATGGCCGCGATGCCCGCGACATTGAATCTACGATCGAGCAAGTTCTCGCGGTGCGGGGGCGAACTCATCAGGGCTTGGTTTACGTCGGAAACAGAATGTGCGTAGGCAACGTTCTCGCCAGCGCGATCCATTGTCAGTGGACTGACTTGAGCAATTCTTTGCATCAACGAGGGTTCGCCCGACAATTGATGCTTCAGACTCCCGCTCGCGACCATCCGCTGGGCGTGGGCTCGTGCCGCTTCACGCAAGCTTTCTTCCATGTGCAAGGGCGGCACGCCCGCCAGTTCACGGCGCTTGTTTGCCGATTCCAGGAGTTCGTTCTCGGCGGCTGAGTCCTCAGCAGAGGATGATCCGGCCGCCGAGTTGGAGTGGGGATTTGCGGGTTGGTTGTTAACTTCGTTGCTAGTATCGACAGCTCGTGGGGTCGTTTGTGCCCCGCAGATTGCAGAAATTGCAGCCAACAGCAAGAGTAAGACAGTCAGGGCCCGAAACATGATTTTGGGGTCGGCGTTGCAGCGCGGGGGTCGCCGGTAAAGTTCCGCTTTCCATCTCTCACGCTAGCTTCTAGAATTCAGCTCAGCCACTTACCATGGAGACCTTACTGCTGGTTACCGTGCTTGTCGGAACCCTTGTCCTGCTTGGGTTCTCGGCCGTTCTGCTGCGCCGCGTTTCGACTGCCGCGCAAGTCGATGTAAAGGCGGAGGTTGCCGGTCACCTCGAAAGGTTCAATACCGCCCTTGGCCAGAAGATCAGTCTCAGCACTGCCGACATGGCCACTCGGCTGGAGCAGACTAAAGGGGACCTCCGCCAGCAGGTCACAGACCGCATCCAGCAAGGATTTTCAGAGATTCGGAGCTCGGTCGAGCAGCAGCTCGCCGCGGGAAGAGAAGAACAACACCGCAGCCTGAGCGAAGGCCGCAGCGAGTTGACTAGCTCTCTTCTGCTCACCACGCAGCAACTTAAGAGCGAATTTCAGGGCCTGAATCAGCAGACCGCGCAAAGCCTCGACTCGATTCGCGATCGCGTGGACTCGAAGCTGATGGCGATTACCGAGCAGGTGCAACAGAAACTCGACGAGAACATCAAGGAAGGATTTGCGCAGTTCGAAAAAGTTCAGCAGCACTTGAAGGCTGCGGAAGAACAGCTCCGCGAAGTTGGCGCGCTCGGCCACTCGATTAACGATCTGAACAACCTGCTCAAGCTTCCGCACCTGCGAGGCCAGTTCGGCGAAGCAAGCCTGGAGCGGCTGCTCGCAGACTTCCTGCCGGCGCATATGTTCGCGTTGCAGTCGTCAACGGGTGAGGGCGGAGGACGCGCCGACGCGGTCATCTACTTCCCCGATCGCAAGCTGCCGATCGATGCCAAGTTTCCGCGTGAGCAGGTGATTGCTTTGTTTGAGAGCAACGACAAGGCCGAAATTGAAGCGGCACGCGTTGCGCTGGTGCGCGTGATGAAGGCGGAAGCCAAGCGCATTCAGCAGTACATCCAGCCGGAAAATGGGACGACTGAAATCGCACTCATGTATCTGCCGAGCGAGACGCTTTACATGGAAGTGATCCGCAACCGCGAATTGGGCGACTGGATGAATGAACAACATGTCTTTCCCGTCTCGCCCAACACATTGCTGATGACGCTGCACACCATTGCGCTGGTACACAAGTGGTACGAGGTCGCCAGCCGCTTCGAGAAGAGCCGCGCCGAACTCGCCAAGGCGCAGAAGTCGTTCGACTTTTTCCAGAACCAGTTTGAAAATGTCGGCAAGAATCTGAACAAAGCGCAGGAAGCGTTCGAGACTGCGCAGCGACACTTGAAGAGCTATCGGGGAAAGGTTTCCGCGCTCAGCGGACGGGAGCAGTTGGAGATGGAGTCGTCTGCGTCACTCGAAAAGCCGCTGCCGCTGATCGACGAAGCCAGGATCGACAAAGCGAGCGCATGATCGCCTTTCTTGCTCGGCGCGCCCCTCGCCTTTCTTTCGACGAAAAACGCCGGCCCTCGTTACTTTCGTCTTGAAGTGAGCCCCTTTGAGCCCAAGTCCATACTTCGGACCGCCCGGCCAGAGCGGCAGATCCGGGCGATGCACCAGAAGATCCAGAAACCAATGACTAAGCACCAAACTGCCCACCACCCACGCTCCACTACGGTAGCGCCGAACCATGTAGTAGGACAGTCCGACTAGGAGCGACCAACCGACCGCCATGATGAGGCTGTGCGAGAGAGGATAGTCGTAGAAATCCAAGGCTTGGACCTTGGTTGTGCCCGGCGCTACGCGCACATGTTCCAGACCTAGCAAAAGAAACACGGGCCAGAGCAGGTCCAGAAACTGGGCGCCCACGATTAAGGTAGCCAGGGAAGTCCTCGGAGCCAGACGCTTTGCGGCCAGCGCGACACTAAAGTGTCCTACTTAGCCGCCGCGAGTTGGTATTCCAAATACTTCTCCGGAGTCGGGCAATGACAGTCCAACCGGGTTGGATAGCGTTTTCTTCTCGAAGCTTGCGTAGGAAATAACCGACGGGGCGGCTGTCCCTACGCGATCAACTGGCTCGCTCATTCCGAACTGATTCGCATCCCATAGAAAGACCGGTACACAAAGAAGACTGAAACTGCGAAAAAGCAAAGCGCGAGGATGTGTGTCAACCCTGTGCCCTGGTCTCGGGTCAGCGAGACGGCCAGTTCGACCGCCAGCAGTCCAAACAACGTGGTAAACTTAATGACCGGATTCATGGCGACCGAAGACGTGTCCTTGAAAGGATCGCCCACCGTGTCGCCTATCACCGTGGCGGCGTGCAGATCAGTGCCTTTCTGCTTCAGTTTGGTTTCGACGATCTTCTTGGCGTTGTCCCAGGCGGCTCCGGCGTTGGCCATGAAGATGGCCTGGTAGAGACCGAAGATCGCAATCGAGATCAGGTACCCGATAAAGAAGAACGGCTCGATGAAGGCGAAGGTCAGCGTCCCGAAGAAAACCGCGAGAAAGATGTTGAACATGCCTTTCTGCGCGTACTTGGTGCAGATTTCAACCACCTTCTTGCTGTCGGAAACGGACGCTTTCTCCGAACCCTCGAGCTTGATGTTGGCTTTGATGAACTCCACCGCGCGATAGGCGCCCGTAGTCACGGCCTGCGTGGAGGCGCCCGTGAACCAGTAGATCATCGCGCCGCCGGTAATGAGGCCAAGAAAGAATGGAGCATGCAACAGCGAAAGCTTATCCACATTCGTGGTCAGCCCACTGGTCAGCGCCATGATGATAGAGAAAATCATCGTCGTTGCGCCCACGACGGCGGTTCCAATCAGTACAGGTTTGGCGGTTGCCTTGAAGGTATTGCCGGCGCCGTCGTTCTCTTCCAACAGGTCCTTAGAGCGGTCAAAGTTTACTTCGACGTTGAAGTCTTTCTTGATCTCCGCTTTCACGTTCGGCACCTGCTCGATCAGCGAAAGCTCATAGACGGACTGCGCGTTGTCGGTAACCGGGCCGTAGGAATCGACCGCGATGGTCACCGGCCCCATGCCGAGGAAGCCGAAAGCAACTAGGCCGAAGGCAAACACCGGCGCGGCAATCATGTTGGCCGCCGTGCCCAGGCCCATCTGGCTGAAGAAGTAGGCAATCGACATCAGAGTGACCATCGAAAGCCCCAGCCAATAAGCGGAAAAATTTCCCGCGACAAAACCGGAGAGAATGCCGAGCGATGCGCCGCCTTCTTTGGCCGAAGTCACCACTTCGTTCACGTGGCGCGAGTTGACCGAGGTGAAAACCTTCACCAGTTCCGGAATGATCGCGCCCGCCAGCGTACCGCAGGAAATAATGGTCGCCAGCTTCCACCATTGGCTGGGATCCCCGCTGGCGGGATCGCCGAGCACCGGAACTATCAGATATGAGATGACGTAGGTGAGGCCGACAGAAATCAGGGAAGTGAGCCAGACCAGCGTAGTCAGCGGCGCCTCAAAGTTCATCTCTTGCGCATCGCCATACCTTGCTTTGGCCACTGCGCCATTGATGAAGTAGGCTGCCGCCGCGGCCACCAGCATGGCGACACGCATGACGAAGATCCATACCAGCAGTTGCACCTGCACGCGAGGATCCTTCACTCCCAGCAGAATGAACGTGATCAGCGCGACGCCGGTAACGCCATAGGTTTCGAAACCGTCGGCGGAAGGCCCGACCGAATCACCCGCGTTGTCACCGGTACAGTCGGCGATCACGCCGGGGTTGCGGGCATCGTCTTCCTTGATCTTGAAAACGATCTTCATCAGGTCGCTGCCGATGTCGGCAATCTTGGTGAAAATGCCGCCCGCGATACGCAGCGCGGCCGCGCCCAGCGACTCGCCAATCGCGAATCCTATGAAACAAGGTCCCGAATATTCGCCCGGAATGAAGAGCAGGATGATGAGCATCATCAGCAGTTCGACCGAGATCAGCATCATGCCGATCGACATCCCCGCTTCCAGGGGAATCTGATACACGGGATACGGTTTCCCCGGCAACGATGCAAACGCTGTGCGCGAATTCGCGAAGGTATTAACGCGGATACCGAACCACGCCACCCCGTAACTGCCCGCCATCCCGATAATGCTGAACACAAGAATGATAGGAAGAGTCGTGGAGATCGGCTTGTCGGGCACTGGTGCCAGCCATCCGAAATACATCACAATGACCACTGCGATGAACGACCAGAGCAGCATCAGGAATTTGCCCTGCGTGATCAGATAGGTCTTGCAGGTTTCGTAGATCAGCTCGGAAACGTCCAGCATCGCCTTATGAACCGGCAGGTTCTTGAGGCGCATGAAGATCGTCATGCCGAACAACAGCCCAAACACACAGAAGGCAATGCCAATCAGCAGGAGATTATGGCCATTCATGCCGAGAAAGGAAACGGTGGACAGGTCGGGAACTTTCAGCGAAGCCTCGCCGCCCGCCTCTGCTGCGGGTTGCGCCAGCGCGGAGCCGGCAGTCAGAAGCAACAAAGTTGTAAGTGTTAGGGAACCCTTCAAAAACCGTCGTCCTACGGACGCAAAATTGACGTTCCAAGTGCGCATCAAAATCCTCCTAATGAATCCTATTCAGGGGTCACGACGTGTGTTCTTGCTCCGGCACATGAACAACTCGCGGGAGGATTCCATCCGCCGCGGTACGGCCGCCACCGGAGTTCCCAACACGCTCCGAACACGCTTCCACCGCCAGGCATAATAAATAATGAGGATTGCCGATTTGGCCGCGTCGGAAAACTTGTGCCGTCGGCCGATAGCCCCAAGGTCGGACTACACAGCCCGGCACAAAGCACCTGTTTATAGCACCTTGCCGGAAGTCGGGTCAATGATGAGCGTCACACCATAGGTATGCGATCGCGGGCATCGCCCGCGTCGCGGGGCCACCCGGAATTTGGGCTGCTTCCGTATAATTGACCATCGGCCATGCCTACCTCTCTTGATTCGATTGTCGCCGTCACGCGCCAGCGCCTATCCCTAAGCCGGCGAAGCTCCGACCTCCGATCACTGGAGAGCGCGGCCGCAGCACACATCCCACGCAGATTTCGGGATCAGCTGCGCCGAGTCGCGCCAGATGGAATCGCAGTGATTGCCGAACTGAAAAAAGCCTCGCCCTCAAGAGGCTTGATTCGCGCCGATTTCAGACCATCCGAACTCGCCCGGGAACTCGAGCAGGCTGGCGCCGCTGCACTGTCGGTGTTGACCGACGAAGAATTCTTTCAAGGCTCACTGGACTATCTTCGGGAGGCCTCGTCCAGTAGTTCCCTTCCCTGCCTGCGCAAGGATTTCATCGTCGATGAATTCCAGATCGTCGAAGCTAGAGCGAACCGTGCCGACGCCATCCTGCTGATTGTCGCCGCCCTCGATCAGAAAGAGTTGGTATCGCTGGCCGGAATCGCGCGATCTCACAGTCTCGACGTTTTATGCGAAGCTCATGACGAGGAGGAGCTGCAACGAGCGCTCGACGCCGGCTGTGACCTCGTCGGCGTAAATAGCCGCAATCTGCGCACCTTCGAAGTCGATCTCGAAACGGCATTCCGGCTCGTGGAAAAAATCCCCGCCGCATGCTTCCGCGTGGCCGAAAGCGGCATCCAATCCGGCGCCGATTTGGCTCGTCTGCGATCCGCCGGTTACGAAGCGTTCCTGATCGGCGAATCGTTGATGAAAGCGGAGCGCCCCAGCGAAGCGCTAACGAAGTTGATGGAAGAGGCAAGAATAGTAGTCAGCGGCTAGTGGATTTTACTAACAACTGAGAGCTGACGACTGCCCTTATGACTTGGATTAAGGTCTGCGGGATCACGAACCTCGACGACGCGCTCGCCGCCAGCGATGCGGGCGCGAACGCGCTGGGCTTCATCTTCTATAAGAAGAGCCCGCGCCACGTCACTTCAGAAACCGCCTGCTCGATCGTCGCCAAGCTACCGAGGCAAATAGAAAAAATCGGCGTCTTCGTCAATGAGAGCGTCGATCAGGTGCGCGCCATCGTCAAGGAGGCAGGTTTTACGGCTGTGCAACTGCACGGCAACGAGAGCATTGAATTCAGCCGCGCTCTCTTCCAGCAACTCGCGAACGGATCTTGCCGGCCGACGATTTTCCGTAGCTATCCCGCGAAGATTTTCGACGCGCCTGTCGGACAAAATGTAGGATGGGATCCAGTCGCCGTCGGAGTGGTAGAGCCTGATGAGGCCTACACCGGCAAACGAGTGCACAAAATCCACGTCGCCAAGAACGGCGACCTCTTTCTCGAAACCCACGGCTTCCGCCCCGGCGTAGTCTCAGGAGTCCTGCTCGATTCCTCAACCGCGGAAAAGCGTGGCGGTACTGGACAGCATTTCGACTGGGAACGCGTGCAGCCCTGGGCCGGAATTATCAACAGCATCAGCAAGCTGATCGTTGCCGGTGGCTTGCGTCCCGGCAATGTGCAGGAGGCGATCCACCTTCTCCATCCCTGGGGCGTGGACGTTTCGTCGGGCGTCGAACGCGAACCGGGCAAAAAAGATCCTCGACGCGTCCGCGCCTTTATCCAAGCCGTGCGGGCCATGGAAGAGGCAACCTGACGATGGCGACCGCGTCAGCAGCCAAAAGGACCCGTAACCATATGCCTCCGCCAAACGCTGCTACTGCCGGCCGTTTCGGCGCTTACGGCGGCCGCTATGTTCCAGAAACGCTGATGGCCGCGCTCGAAGAACTGGAGCGCGAATACGAAAAAGCAAAGCGCGATCGCAAATTCCAGCAACGTCTCGACCAGCTGCTGAAGACGTATGCCGGACGCCCGACGCCGCTGTTCTTCGCCCGCCGCCTGACGGAGAAACTTAGCGGCGCGAAAATCTATCTCAAGCGCGAGGATCTGCTCCACACCGGAGCGCACAAAATCAACAACTGCCTCGGCCAGGCTTTGCTCGTCGAACGCATGGGCAAGCACCGCGTCATCGCGGAAACCGGCGCTGGCCAGCACGGCGTCGCCACAGCCACGGTCTGCGCCCTGCTCGGTTTCGAGTGCGTGGTCTACATGGGCACCGAAGACATGCGCCGCCAGGAGCTCAACGTCTTCCGCATAAGGCTCCTCGGAGCCGAAGTTCGCGGCGTCGATTCCGGTTCGCGCACGCTCAAAGACGCCATCAACGAAGCCATGCGCGACTGGGTCACCAACGTCCGCACCACGCATTACCTGCTCGGCAGCGTCCTCGGAGCGCATCCCTATCCCACCATGGTCCGCGACTTCCATCGCGTCATCGGACGCGAAGCCCGTGCCCAAATCCGCAAAGCCGAAGGCAAACTTCCGAAGGCCATCATCGCCTGCGTAGGCGGAGGATCGAACTCCATCGGCATCTTCTACGATTTTCTAAAAGACAAAAAAGTAGAACTAATCGGAGTAGAAGCCGGCGGCCGAGGCGAATCCTTGGGCGACCACGCAGCCCGTTTTCGTGGAGGCTCACCAGGCGTTCTGCAGGGAACTTATTCCTACGTGCTGCAAGACAAATCGGGCCAGATAGCAACCACGCACTCAGTCTCCGCCGGTCTCGACTACCCGTCGATCGGCCCCGAGCACGCCATGCTCCACGATACCGGCCGCGCCGAATACGTTCCCGCCAGCGATGCCGAAGCGCTTGAAGCCACCACGCTGCTGGCGAGAACCGAAGGCATAATTCCAGCGCTAGAATCCGCGCACGCTGTGGCCGAAGTCATCAAGCGCGCGCCAAAGATGAAGAAGTCAGAAGTTGTGATCGTGAACATTTCGGGGCGTGGCGACAAGGACGTTGGGATTCTGCGGGAGAACCTGAAACTGAGTTAGCCTGGGGGCTCAACATGAGATCAATACGGGCGCGCGTTGGGCTCTTCGCGATTGTTGCTACCCTCGTAAGTGCGGCAACCTGGGCATTTCAAACAAGCGATGGGGGTTCCGCGATCAGGCTTCTTCTGGTCCTGCCGCTTTCTCCTGGCTTTGTCAGTGGACTTGCGCTTTCTGATCACGGCGACAATGTCCGTACAGCTTCAATCATCAGCGTCGTCGTGAATACGACAGTATGGTTTGCTGTCCTGTCGCTTTGGTTGTCTGTTAGAGGAAGGATCAAACGGCCTTCTGCGAGATAGGCTCTACGGGACATCCATGCCTTTTCATTTCGAAAACAAGCCTTCCCTCGTCGCCTACGTAACCTGTGGCGACCCCGAACTCGCCACGACGCGCGAGGTCATCTTCGCGGCCATCGACGCGGGTGCAAGCGTCATTGAGCTAGGCGTCCCCTTCAGCGATCCGCTCGCCGACGGACCGGTCATCCAGCGCGCCAGCGAGCGGGCGCTCAAACATGGAACTTCGCTCCAGCACGTGCTCACGCTCGCCTCCGAAATCCGCGAGTATTCGCAATCTGTCGGCCTGGTGATCTTCTCCTACCTAAATCCCATCTTGCGCATGGGCCTGGCAAAGTTCTGCCAGGTTGCGCGCCTGGCTGGGATTGACGGAACCCTGATCACCGATCTCCCGGTCGAAGAATCCTCCGAGTATCTGCGCGAGGCGCGGAAGAATGATCTAGCGACCATCTTTCTAGCCGCGCCCACCTCGACCGACCAGCGTCTGAAATTGATCGCCCAGGTTTCGACCGGATTTATTTACGCGATCTCCCGCACCGGAGTCACCGGCGAGCGCCAGCAGATGACCGCGGACGCCAAAACGCTCGTCAAGCGCATTCGTCGTTTCACCGAGCTTCCTGTAGCCGTCGGCTTCGGAATCTCAACCCCGGCGCAATTCGCAGCCGTAGGCAAATTCGCCGAAGGAGCAGTCGTCGGCAGCGCCATCGTTCACGCTGTCGAACAAAATCCCGGACGAGAAGCCGCAACTGTGGCAGAATTTGTAGGTTCGCTCGTAGCTCGCGGCTCGTAGCTGGCGGCTCGCAATTCTATGGACATTTCCGACTGGCGCAAGAAAATCGACGACCTGGACCGCAAACTGGCGGCGCTGCTCAACGAGCGCGCCGCCGCTGCCGTCGAAATTGGGCGATTGAAACGCTATACCAGCCTGCCCATTTACGAACCCGACCGCGAGCGCGCGGTGATCGCCAATGTGCAGCGCAGCAGCACCGGCCCATTGACCGAGCGCGATCTCGCGCAGATTTACGAACGAATCATGGACGTTATGCGCACCATCCAGAAGCACGAAATCGTTCCCGACTCCGCGCAGACGGTTGCCGGCGCGGAGACCGATTCAAAGGTCAAGAACTAAGAAACTCATGATCGTCGCAATGCAAGATTCGGCCAGTGAAGACCAGATCCAGCACGTAATCGATCAACTGGTCCACTTCGGTTTTGAAGTCCACCGCTCCACCGGAGCGCGTCAGACCGTCCTCGGCGGTGTCGGAGTTCCGCATGATTTCGACACCCGCGAAGTCGAAATGATGCCCGGGGTGCAGGAAGTCCACCGCATCACTTCACCCTACCACCTGGCCGGGCGCAATTTCCGTCCCGAAGGCACCGTAGTCAAATTCGCCAACGGGATTGAAATCGGTGGCAAGAAGATCGTCGTCATGGCTGGACCCTGCTCCGTCGAGTCCCGCGACCAACTGTTCACGGTGGCCGGACTGATCACCAAAGCGGGAGCGCGCATTCTCCGCGGCGGCGCCTTCAAGCCGCGTTCCTCTCCGTATTCATTTCAAGGGCTCGGCCTCGACGGCTTGAAGCTGCTGCGCGAAGCGGGCGACCACTTCAAACTGCTCGTGATCAGCGAAGTCATGGAGATTTCGCAGATCGAGCTGATGTTGCCCTACGTCGATATCTTTCAGGTAGGCGCGCGAAACATGCAGAATTTCAATCTGCTGCGCGAACTGGGCAAGGTTCGCAAGCCCGTGCTGCTCAAGCGCGGCATCGCCGCCACCATCGAGGAACTTCTGTGCTCCGCCGAATACCTGCTCGCCGGCGGTAACTACGAAATCATTCTGTGCGAGCGCGGCATCCGCACCTTTGAAACTTACACGCGCAACACGATGGATATTTCGGCCATCCCGATCATTCATAAACTTTCGCACCTCCCCATGACCGCCGATCCGTCGCACGGCACAGGACGCCGCGACAAAGTGGCTCCCATGGCGCTCGCCTCCGCGGCCGCTGGCGCCGATGCCATGCTCATCGAGGTTCATCACCAGCCCGACAAAGCGCTCTCCGACGGCGCGCAGTCGCTCTACCCGGAACAGTTTGCCAAGTTGATGGACCAGCTCCGCATGATCGCGCCTGCGGTGGGACGCGAGATCGCGTAAACTTCTTCCCGTCATGACCTTGTCATCCCGAGCAAAGCGAGGGATCTGTAGTTCGCTGCAAGATGCAGATCCCTCGCTCCGCTCGGGATGACAAACGTCTAGCGATCCTATGGCCTTCAAGCAAGTCACGATCATCGGAACCGGCCTGATCGGCGGCTCGATGGGCCTCGCCCTGAAGAAACGTCAGCTCGCCGGGCGAATCGTCGGGTGCGATCGCGCTCCAGTTCTGGAGCGCGCCCAGGACTGCGGCGCCATCGAGGTTGGAACCACCAATCCCGCCGATGCCGTGCGCGGCAGCGATCTGGTGGTACTGGCAACACCCGTGATCCCGATCCTGGATCTGGTCGGGCGGCTTGGTCCAGCATTGCCGTCCAAGACACTCGTCACTGACGTCGGCAGCACCAAGGCGGAGATTGTCCAGCGCGCCGCGAAATCCTTCGGACGCAACGCCGGGCACAGATTCCTCGCCGGGCATCCCATGGCGGGCAAAGAAAGCTCCGGCGTGGAGTTTGCCGACGCCGATCTTTTCGAAGGCGCCGCCTGGCTGTTCACGCCGCTGCCCGGCCAGAACGTTCACGCCGGACAATGCGGAGAATTCATCCACTGCGCGGAAAGGATGGGCGCGAAAATAGCCGTCGTCGATCCTTTCGATCACGATCGCTTCTGCGCCTGGATCAGCCATCTGCCGCAGATGATCTCCACCGCCTTGGCAGCCGGGCTGGTTGACGAATTTGGTCCCGACGCGCCCGTGCTCGACATCGGCGGACGAGCCCTGCGCGAGATGACCCGCATTTCCAGCAGTCCTTATTCAATGTGGCGCGACATCGCCATTACCAATCGCAAGAACCTGAGCAGCGTGCTGCAGAAGCTGGAACAACGCCTCGCGCACATCCGCGAGAGCCTGGACTCGCGAGAACTGGCCGCCGAATTCGAGCGCGCGCATCAGTTGAGAAAAACCCCGCCGCGAAGGGAAAAACGCAATCGATCGTAGTGGATCTTGGAGCATCCGCCCAGAAACGGGTGCTGATCTAGAATTTAGATCAGCGCAGAAACAGATCCTTCTTGACGCTCGCGGTCCTCCCGGCATCATTGGGAACGGCCAGAAATAGGAAAAAACTGCATGGAGTTGAAAAGCAGCGTTTTGATTCTCCTGGGCGCGATGCTGGCGGCACCGGCCGTGTTTCATGGCCAGACGGGTCAGGGGCAGGCCAGCAACGTTGTCCACTACACCACCACCATCGACAACGCGAAGTATCTGTTCGCCACGGCCGAACCCGTGGCGCGTCTGAAGTCGGGCGACATCCTCGACACCAACACGCTGGACTGTTTTGGTAACGCGCTCAGAAAGCCCGGAGACACGCTCAGCATGTCCAAAGGCGACAATCCGCTGGCCGGGCCATTTTTCGTCGAGGGCGCGGAGCCCGGCGATACGCTCGCCGTCAAGATTCTCGATCTCGAAGTCGATGGCGATACAGGCGTAGGCGCATTCGCTCCCGGATTTGGCGCTCTCAACGAAACCAACTACACACCCATGCTGCATCCGCCGCTGCCCGAGCGCATCTGGTTCTATCACATTGATCACGCCGCGAACACGGCCACATTCAAGGCGCTCGATTCCGATTTCTCGGTGAAGATTCCGATGCATCCGTTCTTCGGCTGCATCGGAGTAGCGCCCGCCAATGGCGAGGCGCGCAGTTCCGTTGTCCCCGCGGAATTCGGCGGCAACATGGACTCGCCCGAAGCCAGCGTGGGCAACACCGTGTACTTCCCTGTAAATGTCAAGGGAGGGCTGTTTCTACATCGGCGATGGCCATGCCGCTATGGGTGACGGAGAAGTCGCCGGTACCGCCATCGAGGTTCCGCTAAAGGCGCGCGTGCAGTTGAGCGTGATTAAAGGCCGGACTATCGCCTGGCCCCAGTTCGAGAACGACGACGCCATCATGACCGTGGGCGCGTATCGTCCCCTGGATGACGCCGTGCGCATCGCTTTCACTGAACTTGTGCACTGGATCCACAACGACTACGGTTTGTCGGAACTCGATGCTTATGAACTGCTGTCGCAAGTCGCGAGGATTCACCTTAACGAAATGGTGGATCCGAACTACGTGGTGGTCGCTTCTATAGCGAAGAAATACTTGCCCGCGAAAAAGAAGTAGGGTCTTGAAATACAGATTTGGCGCGACTTAGAAGTGTCCAGAATTCGGCTACTTTGCCGACCGTCCTCCTGGACGTCGCATGATCTGGATCGGTGCTGTGTCGTCGTCATGGAACCCCGCTTGCCTTTCTTCGATCGGAGCATGCCCCAGCTTCTCCAGCAGTCGGACACACCGGTTCCAGCGCAGCATGGCGTCATCGTTGTGTGGTGGACGGATCTTCTCGGCTTCCTCGAAGCGGCGCATTGCTTCATGCAACGAACCAACCAGGTTATGTGCCGATACCCCTGCTTTCATTTGAGCCTTAGCCCGCCGCTCGAGCAAAAGCCCCGCATAGTAGTGGAGCTCATACGGATCCTTCAGGCTCTGGAAGATCTTTTCCGCCTCGAGATAGCGATCCGGGTGTCGCCCCTCGAACTGGTCGGTCAACGTCAATCCCAACAATCGGAGCGCCAACTGGTTTTCCGGGTCGGCCGCCAGGATGTCGCGGCAGATCGATTCTGCCCCCTCCGGTTCGTTCAGATACCGATACAGTTCGACCTTGGAAATGGCTTCGGGAATACCATCCTTCGAAATGGTCTTTAATTTGAGTTCCAAGTTGACCTCCGTGAAGCGGAATCTCTAAACCTTCAAGTTCGTCACGGCTAGATACTCCATAGCAGATATGCAGCCAGTACCGTGCCCAGCAGCGCTCCGCCATAGCAAAACGAAAAAATCACTTCGTTCAGATGCTTCACCTGCAGCCCATCGTAGAGTGTGAACCTGAAACGGTGGGCCCAATGAAACAGCGGCAGTGAGCACATGACAAACAAATAAAGCCGCACCCACAGGGAGCCCAGCAATGCCGTCAGGTGCTGGTAGCTTGGTTGATGAAGCCAGCCCAGCGGAAATGCCAATCCAAACAAAAACAGCTGTATCGGGATCAGAACCGCCGCCACGACTCCGCCAGCGCTGAACAGAAGCCACAGGAAAGCTTCATTGGATGCCCTGCTCGTCGATGGTTTGACCGTTGATTCTCTTATCATGGCGTCCTCAATAGTAACCAGCCGACAAATGCCGAAACCGCAATCCACAGCACGTAATTCGGAGCGGCAACCAGGAATTCAGGAACGCGCTTTCCGCCCATCCGCACCGGCATCGCGCGCGGCGCAAGATTGAACCAGGTTATCGCGTGAAACATCACAAAGCAGAAGGCGATCGCATTAAGCGCAAGCATCAACGGTAATTGCAGCCGGTTGGCAAAGCGCGCGTAGTGTTCCGGTCCACGCAACAATGCCCGCAATTGGAACAGCGTCAACACCACGAACCACGCTACCGAAAGGCTGCTGAGCTCCCGCAAAATAAACTTCAGATAGTGCCACTCTCCCAACCACCACCACGTGGATACGCGCTCCCGATACCAGCGCGGATGGAATTCGGCACGAGCCGCCTGGTCAGTCGTGGTTTGGCCAACCATGGCTTGATCAGTCATGGGCAGCCTCCTGACGCGTATCTTCGTGTCCGCGCGGCAATATAAACGATTTCACCCAATCGAGCGCGGCGGTAAGTTTGTACTGCTGAATTGCTCCGGCAGGATCCACGTGCTTGGGGCAAACCCGCGTGCACTCCCCGACGAAGGTGCACCCCCATATGCCGTCCGGATGCGCCAGCGTTGCCAACCGCTCGGCCGAGCCCTGGTCGCGGTTGTCCAGGTTATAGCGCTGCGCCAGCGCCAGCGCCGCCGGCCCCACAAACTTCTGATCCAGCCCCACCACCGGGCAAGCCGCATAGCACAGCGTGCAGTTGATGCACATGCTGAACTGTTTGTACAGGTCCAACTGCTCGGGCGTCTGCAGGAATTCGCCCTCGCTCAGCGGTGGCTGATTTTTTCGGATCAGCCAAGGCTTCACCCTTTGCAGCTTCACTAGAAAATCGCTGAGCGCTGTGACCAGGTCGCGCACTACTGGAAAATAGCGCAACGGTTCCACTCGCACGGTGGCGTTGTTGCCATACGAATTCAGGAAGGTCGCGCAAGTGAGCTTGGGCTCGCCGTTCACCATCATCCCGCAGCTGCCGCAAATCCCCATGCGGCACGACCAGCGATAAGTCAGCGTGCCATCCACTTTGTCCTTGATGTAATTTAGCGCATCGAGCACCACCCATTCCTTGCGGAGCGGAACTTCGAAGCTCTGGAACGAAGGCGCCTGGTCACGATCCGGAGCGTAGCGCGCGATCTCCAGCACGATCTTGTCAGCCATTCAACTCACCTTTGCTTGCTTAGGCACTGCTGCGTGCGAACCTTCGCCGTACTTGCGCTCACCTGGGGGCCAGCGGGTTATCTTCACCGGCAGATAGTCCACTTGCAAGAAACCGTCTGAGCTCCGCCGCACCAGCGAATGCGCCAGAAACTTCTCGTCGTCGCGCGCCGGAAAGTCTGTCCGCTGATGCGCTCCTCGGGACTCAGTGCGGTGCAACGCACATTCCACAATCGATTCCGCGACGTCGAGCATGAAGCCCAGTTCGAGCGCCGAAATCAACTCTGTATTGAATGTGTGGCCGTGGTCATCGAGCCCAACATTCTGAAAGCGCACCTGCAGCTCGTGAAGCTTCTGACTCGCCTGCTTGAGAGACGACTCCGCGCGATAAATCCCGGCACCCTTCTCGACAGTCTTTTGCATTTCTTCGCGCAGCGTGGCAATGCGTTCCCGGCCGGCCGTCTTGAAGAGATACTGCCGTTCCAATCTCAGCAGCTCGTCGGTAGCCTGCGCCAGCACGCTGCCATTCGGCTGTCTCTGCCCAACCGCGAACTCAGCCGCCGCCCGCCCGGCGCGCGCGCCAAACACCAGACACTCTGGCAGCGAGTTCGATCCCAGACGGTTGGCGCCATTGATGCTCACGCACGCCACCTCGCCCGCCGCATAGAGACCGGCCATAGGAGTTGCACCATGAATGTCGGTGCTCACGCCGCCCATCATGTAGTGCACCACCGGCCGCACCGGAATCAGTTCCTTGACTGGATCGATGTTCTGATACTTCACGCAGAGCTCGCGCACGAACGGCAGTTTGGCGTTGATCAGCTTCTCCCCAAGATGCCGCAGGTCCAAATGAACCACCGAGCCATATTCGGTCGGGATCGTGCGCCCCTTCTGATCTTCTTTTACGAACGCTTGTGACAGCCGGTCGCGGGGCCCGAGTTCCATCGAGCGCAGCACCGGCTTCGGTTGCGGAGTGCCCAGGTCGTAATCCTGCAGATAGCGGTAACCATCCTTATTCAGCATGTAGCCGCCCTCGGCCCGTGCCGCCTCGGTGATCAGGATGCCGGTAAACGGCAGACCGGTGGGATGGTACTGCACGAACTCCATATCTTTTAGAGGCGCCCCGGCGCGCTGCGCCAGCGCCATGCCGTCGCCATTCTTTATGTTGGCGTTGGTGGTGAAAGGGAAAACGCGGCCGCAGCCTCCGGTACAGAGAATCACAGCCTTCGCGGTGATGGCCTGAATTTTTCCCGACATGATCTCAATCGCCACCACACCTTGCACTCGCCCGTCATCCACTAGCAGCCGCGTAACAAAATATTCGTCATAGCGGGTGATCGGCTGATATTTGAGCGCGGTCTGGAACAGGGTGTGCAGCATGTGGAAGCCGGTCTTATCGGCGGCGAACCAGGTGCGCCGGTTGGTCATCCCGCCAAAGGCGCGCACTGCGATGTGCCCGTCCGGCTCCCGATTCCAGGGGCAGCCCCATCGCTCCAGTTGTAGTAATTCCAGGGGCGCTTCCGTGACGAAAGCTTCGACCGCGTCCTGGTCGCATATCCAGTCGCCGCCAGAGATCGTGTCATAAGCGTGATCGTCGAGGCTGTCGTCGGGCTTGGCCACGCCCGCGGCTCCGCCTTCGGCCGAAACCGTATGGCTGCGCATCGGATAGACCTTCGACACCACCGCAATGCTAAGTTTTGGATTGACTTCGGCGGCGGCAATAGCGGCGCGCAAACCTGCGCCTCCGCCACCCACAAGAAGAATGTCGTGCGACCGGATCTCCATGGTTAGTCACTGGCGGCCGCAATTCAGACGAGAATAGCCAGCCTCAACTCTGCATACCCACAAGCGTCGCATATTTTCCTCCGAATCGCCCGCCGATGCAAATGGAATTATCGAGGTGACGTCAAGCTGCTTGTGTAAATAACGAGAGGGTGCGGGTTTTCCATTCCAGGTTGAATCTCTGGGAAGATGGAGTAGATGATTCGGTCCACGCTTTGCACGTTTACAAAGCACACCATGGGCCGGGTTCGACGCCGCACTTCCACGAAGCAGCGCTCGATAACATTGGTGGTGCGCAGTTTCCGCCATAGATGCCGGGAAAAGCGAACACCGACAGCAGTTCGGGAAGATCGCGCTCCAGGCGGCGCACCTCGGCCCATAGTCTGGCAGCCAGCGCGCCCGGAAGCGGCGAAACGCGGCCTCGGCGTGGGCGCGGCTCTCGGCCAAGTAAATCGCCTGCGCGCCGATCTTCACCTCCGCGTAGTCGCGCCGCCGCACTCTCTCCAGAATGTTGCGCATCTTGTGCACCCAACAGCACTGATGCCGTACCCGCGGATAGACGGTGGGAATGGCCGCCGCCAGTCCGGCACAACCGTCGGGGACGATCAGGCCGAGCTGCTGGCCTTCCAGTCCGCGCCGGTAGAGATCCTGGAGCAGGCCCTCCCAGTCGGATTGGCTCTCGCCCTGGCTGCGCAAAAAAGCCAGCAGGTGACGCGTGCCATCGCGCCGCACCCCGTAGGCCACCAGCCTCTGCACCCGCTGGCGCCCCGCCGGACGCCGCACCCGCAGGCTCACTCCGTCTAAGAACAGATAAGCATTGTCGTCGCTCAACCGCGCCTGATGAAACTGGCGCACCGCATGGTCGAGATCGCGGGTCAGCTGCGAGACCGTCTGCGCACTCACCACTTCGCCGGTCAGCGTGGCCACCACCCGTCCCACCTGCCGCGTCGAGATGCCGCGCAAAAACGCCTCCCGGATCAGCAGGGCGACCTCGGACGCATGCCGCTGAAACGGTTCCAGCGCGCGCGGCAGAAAACTTTTTCCCCGCGTGCGCGCGATGCGCAGCCGGATTCGTACCCAGCCGGGTCACGAAATCCCGCTCGTAGTAGCCGTTGTGGTAGGGCTGCCGCCGGCTGCGCCGCCGCTCATAGGCTTCCCGCACCGCGTAGCGGTCCCGCTCCCGCCTCGAATCCTCTTCCAACAGACGCTTCCACGCCAGCTTGGTCTCGCCCTACACATCGCCCCAAAAACTTTCCTTCATCTCCGCCCAAAAACGTTGGTAATGCTCCGTGATTGGGATTATCTTCGCCATCGGGTGTAGGTCTCCTTTTCGGAAAGGCTTTAGCTCGTCAGGCCAAAGCCAACTTACACCCTCTCGCCTTTACACAACCGAATTTACGTCACCTCATCGGCGCTCGGGACGCGGTTTGGTCGTCTATTCAATAAGGAATCTTGCCGGGGTTTTCTTCCCACGCTCGAAATGCCGCCAGTGCTTCTTCGCGCATCATCTGAATCATGGGAATCTCACGCTGCAAGTGCGGCTGAGTAAGTTCGCAGTAGATCGCAGAATCATCAAATCCGATTTTGGCAGCGTCCTCGGCGAGATTGCCAAAGTAGACTTTGCCAATCCGAGCCCAGTAGATTGCGCCCAAACACATGGGACACGGTTCGCAGGACGCATAGATGTCACAGCCCCGGAGTTCGAAGGAGCGAAGTTTCTGGCAAGCCAGCCGGATGGCCAGCACTTCAGCGTGTGCGGTGGGATCGTTCGTCGCGGTAACTTGATTTACGCCTTCCGCGACCACGTTGCCGTCTTTCACGACGACGGCCCCGAACGGCCCGCCGCGTCCGGAACGGACATTTTCGATCGAGAGTTGAATGGCACGAGCCATGAAAGTGTCGCCCATGTGGGTTAGTTCCGTCATCGCGTGATCGTCGAGGGCGGGCTGATCTAAGCTCCCCGTGAATCTGCGCGCAAATAGGTCGTCATGGACTCTTTCGCAGCCGCTGGTTCAGAAAGCAAGTATAAGTGGAACAGAGAACTGCGCAAGGTTTTTCTCGGCACGGGTAGTTCTCAACCGATACACTACCTCGGCACGCGGTTCATGGTCATGGTTCGCGGGCGGTAGCTCGCGGGGGTGAAAAGGTTGAAAAAGCCGGAAAGGCACGATAGGCTCGGCCTGAGGGCGGATAGATTTTGTCGACAGCAACGGAAAGCGTGCAGGCTTTCGTTTCGCATCGGGTCGCAACCCGGGAAGGGATCCGGCCGGGAGCGGTCGTGGTACGCGATGGAATAATTGCCGGCTTCGTTCGTGTCGACGAGGTACCCGCTAACACCGAGGTGCACGACTTTGGCAAGTCGGCTATTCTCCCTGGACTGGTTGATTCTCATGTGCACATCGACGAGCCCGGGCGAACCGAGTGGGAAGGATTTGAGACAGCAACGCAAGCAGCCGCGGCGGGCGGTTATACGACCCTGGTTGACATGCCTCTCAACTGTCTGCCCGCGACCAACGCTGTCGCCGCGCTCGCTGCAAAGCGCAAGGCCGCGCAGAAGAGATGCTGGGTCGATTGGTTAGCCTGGGGCGGCGTAGTCAGCAATAACCAGTCGGATATCGAACCACTGGCAGCCGCGGGCGTGCCAGGCTTCAAGTGCTTTTTGATCCACCCTGGAATCGATGGCTTCACCATGGTTACCGAGCCGGAGCTTCGCGCAGCGTTGCCTCATGTGGCCCGGACGGGGCTGCCTCTGCTCGTCCACGCCGAACTTCCCGGCCCCGTCGACGAAGCCACGAGGTGTCTGCGAGATGCAGACTGGAGCCGCTACTCGACCTACCTGCAATCGCGGCCGGAGGAAGCAGAGCTCGCGGCGATCCGGTTGCTGCTGTCGCTCTGCCGTGAGTACAAGTTTCGATTGCACATTGTCCACCTCTCGGCAAGCCAAGCGCTTCCCGAGTTGTACGCCGCTCGGGCGGAGGGGCTTCCAGTCAGCGTTGAGACCTGTCCACACTATTTACATTTCTGCGCGGAAGAGATTCCAGATGGGGCCACGTTGTGCAAGTGCGCGCCACCAATTCGCGCGCACGAAAATCGTGAAAGGCTGTGGCAAGGTCTGAAAGATGGAATCATCGATCTGGTGGCCACCGATCACTCGCCCTGTGCACCTGCGATGAAACGGCTCGACGAAGGAAGCTTCAAGACTTCCTGGGGCGGCATTTCGAGCCTTTCGGTGGCGCTTCCCGTAATGTGGACTGAGGCCAGCCGGCGCGGATTCACCTTGACCGATCTAACCCGGTGGATGTCTGAGCAGCCGGCGCGACTCGCTGGGTGCTTCGCACGCAAAGGCCGCATTGCCGAAGCATGCGATGCCGACTTCGTGATCTTCGAACCCGAATCGGAGTTCGTCGTGACTGAAGATCGGCTGCATTATCGTCACCCCGTCTCCCCGTATTTGGGAAAAAGGCTGCGGGGGGTGGTGAATGCGACGTATCTCCGCGGGCAACTCGTATTCAGCGACGGCCAAATTTGCGGAGAGGCCAACGGGCGTGAGGTTTAAGTGGCCCTTTGTCATTCCGAGCGAAGCGAGAGATCTGCAGTTCGCCGCAATATGCAGACCCTGGCTTTGCTAGCGAAGACCATACATTGAGAAAGTTTCGCATGACCGCACAGCACATCATCGGCAAGTCGGTACCACGCAAGGAAGGCCGCGACAAAGTAACGGGAGCAGCGCGGTACATCGACGACATGATCTTGCCGGGAATGCTCTACGGTGCGACCGTTCGCAGCCAGATTCCTCGCGGCGTAATCAAAAAGATCTCGTTTGACCCGTTGTTCGACTGGAGCGAATTTGTAACCGTCACGTCGAAGGATATTCCTGGCAAGAATTGCATTGCTCTAATCGGGGACGACCAGCCCTGCCTGGCCGATGGAAAGGTCCATCATCCTGAGGAGCCAATTCTGCTATTAGCGCACGTGGATCCGCACCATCTGCAGAAGGCTGTGGACGCGGTCTCGATCGATTATGAACCGCTGCCGGCAATTTTCACTATCGAAGAGAGCGAACGCTGCTCCCAAGCGATTTGGGGAACCGACAACACATTCAAAACTTTCTTGATCTCGAAGGGCGATGTCGATAGCGTCTGGGCAAAAGCCGACTACATCGTCGAAGGCGAGTACACCACAGGCGCGCAGGAACAACTGTACATCGAAAACAACGGGGTAATTGCGTCCTTCGATGCCGAGCAAGGAATCACGGTATGGGGCTCGCTGCAATGTCCTTACTACGTGCACAAGGCGCTGATGGTATTGTGCAACTTGCCTGCGGAAGGAGTGCGCGTCGTGCAAATGGAGACGGGCGGCGCCTTCGGCGGCAAGGAAGATTATCCGTCAATGATCGCAGGCCACGCGGCGCTTTTGGCCATGAAGTCTGGACGGCCGGTGAAAATAATTTATGACCGCATCGAGGACATGACGGCAACCACTAAGCGTCATCCTTCGCGTACGCGTCACCGCACCGCGGTGAGCAAAGACGGCAAAATCCTGGGCGGGGAAATCGACTTCACGATTGATGGCGGCGCTTATGCGACATTATCTTCTGTAGTTCTCTCGCGTGGCACGATCCACGCCGGCGGTCCTTATTACTGGCCTCATATCCGGATTCGAGGGAAGACCGTGGCGACAAACGCTCCGCCGCACGGGGCTTTTCGGGGCTTTGGAGCGCCGCAGAGTCTGTTCGCGATGGAGCGGCACATGGATCGTATCGCGCAAGCCGTGGGGGTCTCTCCGGCAGAGATCCGCCGCCGTAATTTTCTGAGGCCGGGTCAAACCACGACCACCGAGCAAACTATTCGCGAGGAAATTGACCTGGGAAAGCTTCTCGACCGGGCACTGCAACTTTCGGACTACACCGCGAAGAAAACCCGGTTCGCTCAAGCGAACAAAGCGGGGCCAACCAAGAAAGGAATGGGAATCGCCGCCTTTCTGCATGGCGCGGGATTCACTGGTTCGGGCGAGCGCTATCTGGCGTCCGTGGTTGGGGTCGAAGGCTGTACCGACGGTACGGTGCGCGTGTTGGTTTCAAGCACCGAGTTCGGGCAGGGGACCAACACTGTGCTCTGCCAAATCGCGGCCGAAGCCCTGGGGTTGCCCTACGAAGATGTTCAAATTGCGCAGCCAGACACGAATCAAGTGCCGAACAGCGGGCCAACAGTTGCTTCGCGAACGGCCATGGTCGTTGGAAATCTCGTACGCTCAGCCGCTATAGGAATCAAACAAACGCTGATTGCAAGGCGCACGCTGGGCAGTACGTACTCACCGGAAGAATTTCGTGCAGCCTGCCGATGCCATATTGCTGAGCATGGGGAACTCCGGTCGTTCGCGCGCTATGACCCTCCAAAGGGAGTTTTCTGGGATGACCAAAAATATCGAGGCGAAGCCTATGCGGCTTTTGCTTGGGCAGTTTATGTTGCAGAAGTCGCCGTGGACCTCTCGACCTACAGCGCGAGAGTGGAGGACTTCGTGGCCCTGCAGGAAGTCGGCAGAGTTCTTCACCCCGTTCTAGCAACGGGACAAATAGTCGGCGGTGTAGCCCAGGGAATCGGATTTGCCTTATATGAAAAGGTCGTCTGGCAGAATGGACGTATGCAAAACGGTCAGATGACAAATTACATCATGCCGACTTCGGCTGACTTGCCCCAGATTCGAGTATTCTTCGAAGAAATGGGCAATATCCACGGCGCCTACGGCGCCAAGGGAATTGGCGAACTTCCGATGGACGGTCCAGCGCCCGCCATCGTCAACGCGATCGAAGATGCGCTCGGCAAGCACTTCGATTCCGTTCCACTCTTGCCGGAGGATATCTTTGAGGCACTTTCGGAAGCAGTCTCAGCCGACGGGAAACAATGACCGACTCTTTCGAGAACCGCGGCAAGCACGAGATTTCCCTTACGGTAAATGGCAAGGCCAAAACGGTTCACGTCTATCCCATGGAAAGATTGTTGGACGTTCTGCGGCACGAACTTGGGCTGACCGGTACGAAGGAAGGTTGCGGAGAGGGCGAGTGCGGTTCCTGCGTCATCTTGATTAATGGCGAGTTGGTAAACAGACTGCCTTGTCCCCGCTCTTCAAGCGGCGGGCGCAAATCTCACCACGATCGAAGGCCTCACTGAAGGTCCGGAACTGAGTGCGCTGCAGGCCGCGTTTTTAGAATGCGGTGGCGCGCAGTGCGGCATCTGCACTCCGGGAATGATTCTGAGCGCCTGTCATCTGCTGAACAAGAAACCCGAGCCCACTCTGGACGACATACGCGAAGGACTGTCGGGCAATTTCTGCCGCTGTACGGGTTACATGCAGATTTTCGATGCCGTGGCGCAGGCAGCCCGGCGCAGGCATCCCGCATGAGGTCCAATCCGGCTGACTATGAGCTGATTGCACCAAACAAACTGCAGGCGGTCGTGTCACTTCTGGCGGATGAGCCGGGCCAGTGGCTTCCCATCGCTGGCGGCACCGACGTAATGGTGCAATATGCGGCTGGAAAACTCCAAGCTCAGAAGCTGGTAAGTATTTGGAATTTGGCGGAACTGCGAGCCATCGAAATTTTGCCGGACGAAGTCAGGATTGGGGCGGGGTGCACTTATACCGATCTGCGTGAGCACGAAATCATCGCGCACGAATTCCCGCTGTTGGCGAGAGCCGCTAGCTGGACCGGCGGAATCGCTAACCAGAATCGAGGAACGCTGGGAGGTAATATCGTCAATGCATCGCCCGCTGCGGATTCTCTGCCCGCGCTGCTGGCCTACGAGGCTGATTTGGTTCTAGTGTCGGTCCGCGGCGAACGTCGGGTGCCGTACCTCGGCTTCCACACGGGCTACAAGAAGATGAAGCTGGCGCCCGATGAACTGATTCGAGCCATCTGCCTTGGGCGAGGCTTTTCGGAGTATCTTCATTATGCGCGGAAAGTGGGAGCTCGCAACGCTCAAGCCATCTCGAAAGTATGTGTTGCCGCGTTGGGCCATCTTCGCGGTGGCGTGATTGGGGGTGTGATTGAAGACGTTCGCATCGCGCTGGGCAGCGTCGCGCCGGTTCCCCTTCGTTTGACGGAGGTCGAACGGATCGTGAAGGGCAATTCTATCAACAGAGAGCTTGGGCATCTGGCAAGAAAGACGGCGGTCGCTGCGATCTGGCCCATTGATGACATTCGATCCACGGCGAGATACCGCTCGGCGGTGGCGGGCAACCTGGTCGTCGAATTCTTCGAGCAACTGAGTGGCCGCGGAAAGTCGGCATGAGTGATGTGTTGGCACACTGGAATTTTGTGCCCTTTGCAACAGCGGTGAATGAGATACTGCCGTGCTGCGGCTCGCTGGCATGGGCGAATGGCATCGTGGCACGAAGGCCGCTGCCAGACGAAGTCGCCCTTCTGGCCGCGTCCGATGACATTTGGCACAGTCTGTCTCAATCGGACTGGCTCGAGGCATTTCGCAGCCATCCTCGGATTGGTGAATCGCGCATTAGTGAATCGAGAGCGCCGAAAGCGGCGTGGCCTCAGTCCGCTGTCTGGTCAGAGCAGGAGCAACGCAAAATCGCGGATGCCGACGACGCTCTAAAGATTGTTCTCGCAGAAGCGAATCGGGCATATGAACGCCGGTTCAACCGGATTTTCATCGTGTGCGCAACCGGAAAGTCCCCGGCGGAGATTTTGAACATTTTGCAGCGCCGGCTAGAAAATGATGAGCAAACCGAACTTCAGGAAACAGCGGAACAGCAACGTCAGATCACGCAGCATCGGCTGAGAAAGTGGCTTCAAGGATGACGCGCATTTCGACCCACGTTCTGGACACCACTCAAGGGCAACCGGCGAAGGATGTGCCGGTGCGTTTGGAGCGGCAAGATGCGACCGGCAACTGGTGGCTGCTGGCATCAGCACGCACCGATCAGGACGGCCGCTGCGCCCAGTTGCTACCCGAGAACGAAGCGCTGGCTCCAGGGGTTTATCGTCTCGGTTTCGAGACCGCGACTTACTTTGCAGCGTGCAAACTCGACGGCTTGTATCCGTCAGTGGAGATTATATTTCAGGTTCGAGATGGGGAGCAGCATTTTCATATCCCGCTGCTACTAAACCCAAACGGCTATACGACGTACCGGGGAAGCTGAAGCATGATAGCGGTGGCCGAAAACAGATATGGAAAATCACGCGTCCGTCTGGTCCAAGTGAAGCGCAAGCCCGACTGGCATGACCTTCGCGAGTGGTGCGTGGAAGTGTTGCTGCGGGGAGATTTCGATGCGTGCTTTGTAGACGGTGACAACAGCAACATTCTCCCCACCGACACGATGAAAAATGCGGTCTATTCTCTGGCGCGAAATTCTGCCGCAGAATGTATGGAGGAGTTCGCCAAAGAACTAATCGAGTTTTTTCTTCGTCGCAATGCTCAAGTGTCAGCCGCAGAGGTGTCCATATCTGAGAAGGCATGGGAGCATCTTCCAAGCGGCGGAAAACCTCATCCTACAACATTTGTTCAGACGAGTGGAGAAATCCAGACAACCAAAGTAACGCGAACTCAGGTGAGCGATTTTTCCGTGAGTGCGGGATTTGAAAACCTGGTCATCATGAAGACATCAGGATCCGCCTTTGAGGGCTACATTCAAGACTCGTTGACAACATTGCCTCCAGCAAAGGATCGGCTGTTGGGCACCGCTGTACGCGCGAATTGGAAATATACCCGGGCTGAGGTAGCGTTCAATTCTTTGCGAACAAAAGTCCGCGAAATTCTACTGTCGCAGTTTGCAGGACACGAGAGCAAGTCTGTGCAGCATACGCTCTATGCCATGGGCAAAGCTGTGTTGGAAGACGTTGGCGAGATTGAGGACGTCGAATTGGCCATGCCGAACAAGCACTGCCTGCTGGTAGATCTTTCGCGCTTCGGACAGGACAATCCGAACGAAATTTTTGTGCCGGTCGACGAGCCGCACGGCAACATCCAGGCGCGCTTTCGTCGCTAAGCGTGAAATTGATTGTTCAGCGGAATTGCTCGACACAATATGCTCGACAGCGAAACCTTAGCCAGCGAGGTCATTGCACGTTGTCGGACTCTCGCCAGTTTCAGCGAAGATGCCAGCAGCATCCGCCGCACGTTTCTGTCCCCGCCGATGCGCGATTGCCATCAGGAAATTACCGGATGGATTGCGACTCTTGGAGCAGCGTCTAGAGTGGATGCGGTGGGGAATCTGCGCATAGTTTATCCGGCAGCAGGAGCCGAGGTTGATGCGTCACGGTTGCTCATCGGGTCGCATCTGGATACCGTCCCCAACGCTGGAGCTTACGATGGTATTCTCGGAATAGTTCTTGCCTTTGCACTGCTCAGTGCTTTCAGAAGCCGCAAGCTTCCTTTCGCCCTCGAAGTCGTCGGTTTCTCGGACGAGGAAGGCGTTCGCTTCGGCACGCCGTTCATCGGCAGCCGCGCTCTCGTGGGCACCTTGGATGAAGAACTGCTGAGCCGCCAGGATGCGGAAGGAATTTCGATACGCAAGGCGATCGAGGATTTTGGGTTGAATCCAGCGGAAATTGCTTTAGCTGCTATGCACGAGGACGTTCTCGGCTATGTGGAGTTCCACATCGAGCAAGGACCGATACTTGAGAACGCACGCCAGCCGCTGGGAGTCGTCGAAGCGATCGCCGGCCAAAGTCGGCTGCAGTTCACGTTCGTGGGCCATAGCAATCATGCGGGAACGACACCGATGAATCTCCGCCATGATGCCCTCGCCGCCGCCGCCGAGTGGATAAGCGCAGTCGAGAACCGAGCGCAGAGTATTTCCGGATTGGTGGCTACGGTCGGCGCGATTCAAGTCAAACCCGGCGCGGTCAACGTCATTGCCGGGGAGACGCGATTGAGTCTGGATGTGCGTCATCAGAACGATGAAGCGCGGCACTCCGCCGTGGATTATTTTACTCGGCAGGCGGAAGATATCGCCACGCGTCGCCGGTTAGGTGTGCGATGGAATGTGCTGATGGACCAGCGGGCCGTGCCGATGGATCCATTTCTCGTGCGACAAGTAGAACGAGCCATCGTGAGCGCGGGGTGCCAGCCCTTCCGCATGGTGAGCGGGGCTGGACACGACGCCATGATATTAGCGGAGAAAGTTCCGTCGGCTATGATTTTTCTGCGTACACCCGGCGGCATCACCCACGATCCGGCAGAATCGGTGGAAGTTGGGGATGTGGCGAAGGCAATCGATTGCGGAGCACACCTTCTCGAGCAGTTGGCGTCCTCATCCGATTTTCAAAGAAAGACACAACGTGCATAATCTTGGCCACACTCGAAGCTCCCACCATCCGAATCATCTTTTGTTGACACCCGACACATTTGTGCGCACCACCCTGCCGGGGATGAAGGGTTGCGCGGCGATTGTGCACGCAGGGCCGGCATTGGGCGCGAGATTTACCGAGTACACGGCGGAATTTGAGACGGGCGGCGAAATGGTCGGCACTCGGACGCAGCGCTTTACTTTCGTTATGGAAGGCGCGGTCAAAATGGAGACGCCGGATAAACAATTCAAGCTCGGTGCACGCGGTTATGCCTATACGCCGGAGGCCCTGACGCACCGGATCACCGCGACCGAGAAGAGCCGCGTCGTTGTGATTGAAAAATCGTATGAATTGTTGGCAGGGGCCGCACCATCGCATTTGATCATCTCGCACGAAGACAAAGTGGCCTCGCATCCGCTCGGGAATGATCCCGCTTTGCAGGTCAAATGTCTTCTGCCGGACGAGATGAGCTTCGATTTTGCGGTCAACACCATGGTCTACCAGCCCGGCGCGGCGCTCAGCATGGTCGAAATGCATGTCATGGAGCACGGGCTCATCATGCTCGAAGGCGGAGGAATCTACCGGCTCGGAGATTCCTGGTATCCAGTCACAGCTGGAGATTTCATCTGGATGGCGCCCTGGTGCCCACAGTGGTTCGGAGCGATCGGAAAAGTCCCCGCTAAATATCTCGTCTACAAAGATTGGAACCGGCATCCGCTCGCGGGCATGCGAACATGAAAATCGAAGTTGATGGGCCCAGGCTGATATCTGAGATTGAAGCGCTGGCCTCGATTTCCGACGCGGAGGCGCCCGCAGTAACGAGAGTTGTTTTTACCGCCACCGATCTGAGAGCTCGCGCTTGGCTGAGAGCCCGATGTGAAGAAGCCGCTCTTGCGGTGCGCCAGGATGCAATCGGAAACACATTCGCGCGCTGGACCGGTTCCGATCCCACGCTTCCCGCAGTCGGCACTGGTTCTCACATCGACGCGATTCCCAACGCCGGTAAATACGATGGAGTCGTTGGGGTTCTTGGAGGCCTCGAGGCGATCCGAGCCTTGCAGCGGAGCGGATTCCGTCCCACGCATTCCATCGAACTGCTGGTGTTCACTTCGGAAGAGCCAACGCGCTTCGGGATCGGATGCATCGGCAGCCGAATGCTTTCGGGAACTCTTTCTCTCGAGGCCGCGCGACAGTTCAAGGACAGCGAAGGCGCATCGCTCGACGAAGTTCGTGAGAGAGCGAGCCTGCGCGGAGAACTGGAAGCAGTCAAACTGCCGGCCGCATATTACAAGGCGTTTGTTGAGTTGCACATCGAGCAGGGTCCTCTGCTCGAGCGCCAACGAGTTCCGCTAGGAATTGTCACCAGCATCGCAGCTCCCGCGAGTCTGCGTATTTCCATCGAAGGCTCAGGCGGGCACGCGGGCGGAGTTCTGATGCCGGATCGGCGTGACGCCCTCTGCGCTGCGGCCGAATTGATCTTGGCCATCGAGAATGCCGCACACGCCAGCGGAGCCATCGACAGCGTAGCTACGGTCGGCATCTGCGAGGTTTTCCCAGGCGCGGTCAACAGCATTCCCAGCCGGGTTTGCCTCAGCGTCGACATTCGCGACACCGGTCTCAAACGGCGTGACAGCATGATGCAGAAGATAGAGAGTGCCGCTCAGGCGATCGCGGCGAAGCGGCAAGTTTCAATTCATAGCGAGTTGTTGAACGCGGATCCGCCGGCCGATTGTGCTCCAGCCGTAATTGAAGCACTTTCTGCATCCTGTAGGAAACACAACTTGAATTTTCTTTCCATGGTGAGTCGCGCTTACCACGATTCGCTCTTCATGTCGCGCATTGCTCCGACCGCAATGTTGTTTGTTCCCTGCCGCAACGGATACAGTCATCGTCCGGACGAGTATGCATCTCTGGAAGATGTTGCCCGGGGAACGTTGGTCCTCGCAGAGACTCTGGCGGCACTTTCCCGGTAACGCTCATCGCTGAGGATAAGTCGGCGAGGTCTCGGATTTCCGGACCCTGGCATAACCGGGCTTGATGATCGAATAGATGAAATCGCAGCGCTGGTGGTAAGGCAAAAAAGCGCTCTTCATCGCATTGATGGTGATCTTCTCGAAATCGTCCAGCGATAAACCAAAGGTGTCCGCCGCGGCCTCGAACTCCTGCGTCATGCTGGTGCTGCTCATCAATCGGTTGTCGGTGTTGAGGGTGACACGGAATTTCTCCTGATAAAGAATCTTGAACGGATGTTCCGCCAAACTCGGAGTGGCTCCCGTATGAACGTTACTCAACAAGCAAATTTCTAGCGGAATGCGCTTATCGAGCACATATTGGGCAAGGTCGCCCAAGTTCACCGCCTTGCCATCGACGACCGCGATGTCGTCGATCAGCCGCGTTCCGTGTCCGATCCGATGTGCCCCGCAGTACTGAATCGCCTGCCAAATCGATTCTTTCCCATAGCCTTCTCCGGCGTGAATCGTAATGTTGAAATTCTCCCGCTGAATGTAGTGAAAAGCCGCGACGTGTTTCTTCGGAGGATAACCGCCTTCTTCTCCGGCAAGATCGAAGCCGACAACGCCGCGCGCGCGAAAATCGACGGCCAGTTCCGCCATTTCAAGCGAGACGTCCATGTTGCGCATGGCGCAGATAATCAATCCCGAAGCGACTCCAAAATCTTTGCTGCCCCGTTCCAGTCCTTTCAAGACGGCCGAGACCGCCTGTTGGTGGGTCAATCCTTTCTGCGTGTGGAAGATTGGCGCGAAGCGAGTTTCAAAGTAAACCACGCCATCTTTGCTCAGATCCTCGGCCTGTTCATAGGCCGCGCGTTCGAGAGCCTCCTCCGTTTGCATCACCGCGATGGTGTGCTTGAAGCCCTCCAGGTATTTGGCGAGGCTTCCCTGATTCGCGCCGCGATGAAACCACTGCGCCAATTCCTGGGGATCGTCGATCGGCAATTCTCCGTATCCCGCGTCTCTTGCCAACTCAACCACAGTTCGTGGCCGCAGCACACCATCCAGATGTTCATGCAAAAGGACTTTGGGCAGACTTTGAAATAACTCTTTATCAAGGTTCATCAAATGTTTTTTCCTACCGGCAGCAATATCAACCGTCACCCTTCTCCAATGTCCTCGTTCCACACCTCGGGACTTCGGCGGATGTATTCGCCCAACAACAAGGCGCACTCCGACGAATCGAGATCAATGATTCGCACCCCAAGCGTGCGGAGCCACTCGATGCCCCCCTGAAAAGTGCGGCTCTCTCCGACCACCAGCGAACCGAAACCAAACTGCCGGACAAGTCCGCTGCAATACCAGCATGGGGCCAGCGTAGTAACCATAGTCAAGTTGCGGTAGCTGCGCTGGCGTCCCGCATTGCGGAAGGCATCGGTCTCCCCATGCATAGAAGGGTCCCCGTTCTGCACGCGACGATTGTGACCCGAGCCAACAAGTCTGCCCTCGGCATCAAAGATCGCAGCTCCGATAGGGATACCGCCCTCAGCTAGCCCTTTGCGAGCTTCCGCCAATGCTACCGCTAGCATTGCAGCATGATCGAGTTCGGCCATAACCCAATTATATGGGTCCTGAAACGTCAGGCTATGCTATGCGCGTGCAAAAGAAATTCAGCGGAGCAGGGCAACTGCTCCAACCGGTCCTTTTGAACTACGCTACGGAAGGCGTAAGTCTATGGCCGATCTACAGAAAGCCGTTTGATTTGATCCTTGCACGGGCAAGACATGTAGAATTGGTCGGGGAGAGAGGATTTGAACCTCCGACCCCCTGGTCCCGAACCAGGTGCTCTACCAGGCTGAGCCACTCCCCGACTGATAACTGGGTGACTGTCCACCACGAGAACGACATGGCGACTCGAACTCACACAGTATAGCATTCTGCCGTCGGACGACCGGCTCGCTCACGATGCACGGTTCTGTCGTGAACCAGCGTGATGACGAGCGTCCCGGCGTCGCCTGCCGGCGGGCGCGCATAGGCTGCTACAATCTTTGTCATAGTCGTCTCACTGCATCGTCTTACTACCACTATTGCAACGTTGGTATGCTGGTTTTTACCGCTGCAAGGTTGTTGACTCCGACGCACGCCGTCGAGCATCCTCTCGTGCTCGTCGAGCAGGGACGCGTCCTCGAAATTTCCTGTCGGAGCAGCCGCCAGGCTCCCGCCGGAGCTTCTGTGTGCGACTTTGGCGATGGCGTGATGGCGCCGGGCTACGTCGATCTTCACCTTCACGGCAGCGCGGGCTATGACGTCATGGACGATACCGCCGAGGCGCTTCCGGCGATCGAACAGTTGCTCGCGCGGCATGGGGTCACGAGCTATTTCCCAACCACCGTCAGCGCTCCGATGGATGTAACCTTGCGGGCGCTTGAACGGCTGGCGGACGCGATCGAAGCGCGCGAACCCCATCTCGAAAGACAGAATGTGGATGCCAAGAATCGCGCCTCCGCGCTCGGAATTCATCTCGAGGGGCCATTCATCAGCCATGCGCGGCGCGGCGCACATCCGCCGGAAAATTTGCTGGCTCCGAAGCTCACTTTGTTCGAGCAGTTCTGGCAGGCGGCGCGCGGCCGCATTCGCATGATGACGATTGCCCCCGAATTGGAAGGCGCGCCCGAAGTCATTGCGGAAGCTGCGCGGCGTGGCGTTTGCGTGAGCATGGGACATTCCGACGCCGATCTTGCGGCGGCCGAAGGCGGGATCGCGGCGGGAGCGCGTCATGCGACGCACACTTTCAACGCCATGCGTCCGCTGGACCATCGCAATCCAGGTATTTTGGGTGCGGTGCTCACGGATCGTCGCATGAGTGCGGATATCATCGCCGACGGCGTGCATCTTGATCCGGCGATCGTGAAACTCTTTGCCACAGCGAAAGGCCCGGAGCAAACTGTGCTCATCACGGATGCTATTTCGGCGACCGGCATGCCCAACGGGCGTTACCGGCTTGGGTCTATCGAAGTGGACGTTCGCGACGGCCAATGCAAGGCGAACGGCAAGCTGGCCGGAAGCGTTTTGACCATGGATCGTGCGGTTCGCAATCTGGCGCGTTTCGCGGAATGGAGTCTTGCTCAAGCCGTCGCGGCCGCCAGCCAAAATCCGGCGCGGGTGGCGGGAATCGCGAATAAAGGTGTTCTCGCGGCAGGTACCGACGCGGACTTCGTGGTCCTCAACCAGGAGGGTGAAGTGCTGCGGACTTTTGTCGGCGGCCTGGAATGCTCCGGATAACAGTCTGTCAGCTCTCAGGGAAAATTTGGTACCCCCCCACCCCCCTATACCTCGGTATATTAGAATCATCGACTTAGCGATGATTTCCACTCAAAGTATTGAATGGAATGGACTTAAAGGCAAAGTATTGAGCGCGTTTGAGTTAGCTCGGGAAGATGGGGTACGGCTCGTTGTGTCGCGACTGTCCGGCCGAAAAAAAAATTATACTCGGTCTTTTAGAATCATTGATTTAGGAGAAAATTCCGGTAGTGGGCTAATTGCGTGTTGCTCGCTCAGCAGGCCATCGGGCGCTTTCTGCAACCCTCTTTCGGCAAGTTTGAATCGTTGCTTTCCAAGAAGCTACGATACGCTGGGCGTTTTCAAGCCCTTGCTCTGCGTCTCGGAGAGCTTCCTCCCATTTTGTAACATTGCGTGTCACATTTTCATTGACATTCTTCGTAACAGGCATATACTTCTCCTAGGCGCGATATGACCACAGATACCTATAAGCACGCATTGAAACAAGCCAAAGCTGATCTCGCTGAACAGGTTGAGATTTTGGGTAAGGCTCAGGATTGCGCTGAGAAGGCAGAAAAGGCGATTGTCGAACTCAGACAAACCATCTCGGCTTTGCAACGTTTGTGCGGTGAATCTGAGTTTGTTGAAGAAGATGCTCTCGGCTTGACCGATGCGATCCGCATGGCATTCAGAACAGCAGATCGCGATATGTCCGCCCATGATGTTCGTGAACAAATGGAAAAAATGGGCTATGCGGGTCGGTGGGGTAATTTGCTCGCTTCCATCCACACTGTAATCAAGCGGCTGCATGAAAAGGGAGAATTGCAAGCGGCGGGCAATCTCAACGGGAGAGATATGTATAACTGGAAGAAAGGGCCGCGCGGCATTCGTGTTACCGCTGTCAGCAACGCTCCGCGTCCGCCGCGCCAATGACTTTGTACTCAAATACGAAACGCCCCGCGTCACGAGCGCAGAGCGTTTCAGAAAGCGAGGTGAACGATCATGAGCCGACCGCCACCAAGTAGCTGAGTAGTAAATAAGCGCCCCGGCATCGGTTCGAGCCGCTGTCGGGGCTAATCCAGAACGCGGGGTTAGCCACGAACTAGACCCAAACTCATTGTGGCTCGACTCCGCAAAACAGTCAAGCGGAGAAAAGCCATGACATGCATCAGATGCCAGCACCAATCCTGCCGAAAGTTCGGTTACTACGGTAAACGCCGCATTCAACGCTGGCGCTGCGAATCTTGCCGCGCTACATTTTCCACTCCCGCTCCGAAACTCGGAACGCACTATACCGACCCTGAGACTGCGGCGAAGGTTCTGACGCTCATGCTTGAAGGTATGAGCGTGCGGGCGATCTCCCGATTTACGGGGCTTCACAAACACACGATTCTTTCGCTGATGCTCACGGCATCGGAGAAGGCTCGCCAGGTATCGAACGCCAAAGTCCAGAACATCTTTCCGCGATTTGTACAACTTGATGAGATGTGGGGGTTCGTTCACACGCGGGAGCCGAACCTGAACGAAGGCGATCCCGAAGAATGGGGCAGCACGATGATCTGGCTGGCAATTGATTCCGAAACGAAGCTGCTTATCAGCCATCACATCGGTTCTCGCAATGGTATTAACGCTCACGCCTTCGTTTGCGATCTTCGGAAGCGCACAGATGGCCGCTATCAGGTCACGTCCGATCAATATAACGCCTATGTGGGGGCAATGCGCGAGCACTTCGGCCAAAACGTCGATTTCGGGCAGCTTCACAAAATCTATGGCCGGATCAATACCGATGGCTGGTACGGCGGCGGTCAGGTTATCGGAGCGGTCCCACACGTCAAAATTGGCAGACCGGACGTGCGCCGTATCTCCACTTCTCACATCGAGCGAGCCAACTTGTCTGTAAGAATGCATCTTCGTCGCCTCACGCGATTGACCAATGCTTTCAGCAAGAAACTATCCAACTTACAAGCTGCCGTTACGTTGTACGTTGCTTTTTACAACTTCGTACGCGTCCATCAGACCTTGAGAGCTACGCCTGCGATGGCGGCTGGTTTAACCGATCATCCGTGGTCGATTGCTGAGCTTCTGCAAGCGAACTAAAATGTGAAAGGTAAATTCGATATGCTAAGAGAACGGCCCTTTGGATGTACTTGCCCAAAATGTAGAGGATTTTTGAGACTAGGGACGGTTGAACCAAGTGACGCCGTTGCCATCGGAGAGTTTCGACGAAGACTGATTTCCCGAGGTTGGCAAACCAAGATTGTTCCCTGCCTTGAATGCAAAGAACCAATAAACTGTGCTCCCGAAAATATCGAGTTTCTGGATTAGGCTCTGGAAGGACTACTACTGGAAGTCCGTTTTCTGTTGGAAGAACTTCAATTGCTGTCCATCGAATTGTACAAGTATCGCTTTGAGAGCCGGTCTGTGGCATAATTCATCCCAGACGCGGCTTGAGAAGGACGCGACGATTCTCATTGGCTCCGATTCACGGTCGGAGCCAATGCTGTTTGTGATTTAATCACACATTGTCAAGTGGAGGTGCTCTCCGTGTCTTTCTGGCTGCAAGTTCTGATTGCTCTCGCTCTGCCGTTTTTCGTATTCGGCGCTGTGCGTCTCGGAAACATCGCAGACGGTCTCTTTGCGGTTAGAGCGGCGATTGAGAGTCTGGAGGAAGCGATCCGTGAGCAAGCCCCGCCCGAACATCTTGCCAGCAGTGTAGATGATGAACCTTAATCGCAACCCAGAGTTTGCTTTCGTTCGCGCAATTCATCTACGCGCTTTTGTACTGAGACAATGTGATCGACAAGCGTAATCAGATCGTCATAGTTCATTACTTCACGGTATCTCGTTTCATTCTTTATGACGTTGGCGTGATGATCCTTTGACCAGAAGTCCCGTGCGGGGTCAAATTTGTGATCCGTGCTGCACGAACGCCGGACCCATGTTGCAAGGTCGATCAGGGATTCGCTGGCGCGTTTACCCTTTTCGATTAGGGCCTTCAGGTTATCGACGGCTTCTTGGAAGTCCCGAACTACTTCGCCCCTCAGTTGATGCTTTTCGGTTTCAGTCATCTCACGGCAATTGTATCGCCGTTTGTCAAGCAACACACTTTTAGCCCATTACCAAAATTCCCGCAAAATCTTTGAGTTTAAAGGACTTATTCGTAAAATATTCCGGAATAAGGACTTAGAGTGCGTGCTCGACCTACTCACCCTCGCAAAGTATTGGTTACAGATACTTTATTTGTAAAGTATTAAGGATAAACAACTTAGCTGATGGGGTCGCTCTGTCGCCCTTCGCGATCGGCTGGGTCGAGATGGCTCGCGCCCACGCCTTGCTTCACCCTTCCTCCGCTTCGCGTCTGCGGCGGTTGCTTTCGGTTGTCAAAGAGCGAATGCAGATTTGACTGCTAGTTCTATTGTATCGCGGCGTGTCAAGGGAAAAAACCAGTCGTCGCAATCCCCGCCCACAAGCCTGGGTACAGCCCATAAGGGCTAACTGAAGGCCCGGGGACGGGATGAATCTTCGGGAAACCCGTTTCTGGATGGTTTCCGGATTGCCGACTATCCGGGCGGGAGCGAACTGGCTTATCGGCGATAATCCCTCTGCCGCCCATTCTGAAAACCATCTCCTTGGCGCGACCCGCAGTCCCCTTTCCGGACCCTCCCGCAGGCGACCTGATTGCGATGACTTCGTCGAAGTGAAGCGTTATGATCATCTCGATGGCCGCCGCTGGCGGCTTCGTCTTAGGGCGACGAGGATCGGTTTTGTCTAGGTCAGCTTAAACAAGAGTCCGGCGGCGAAGGCGAGCGCGCGTCGTTTCTTTTCAAGAGAGGCCCGGCATGGGAGCTCAGAGTCGCGCCGGTCGGATCATCGGTGTCGTGATCGTTATTCAGATGCTTTGCGGAGTGATGGTGAACTTCGTCTTGGAGGCGCCGCTGTTCGGCGAGCCCGGCTTCCTCGTGAATGCCGCTCACTATTCGCGTCAAATCGGCTTTGCCGCGCTCCTCGGGCTGATCGAAGAGGCGTTGTGGGTAGGCATCGCGGTTACGGCCTTGCCGCTCTTCTACCAACGCAGCCGAACGATGACGCTCTGGTTTGCCGCGCTGGCCGTGGTTGTCCTCGCGGTGGCGGTAGTCGAGAATGCAGCGGTCATGTCGATGGTCTCCCTGAGCGAGGCATATGCGAAGGCGAGTGCAGCGGAGCGCGGACAGCTCGAGGCGATCCGAGTCATTGCGGCCGCGGCACGAAACTGGCCGCACTTCATGGCCCGGATGCTCGACGGTTGCACGATTTTCGTGTTCTACGCCCTGCTGTACCGGATCGCATTCGTCCCGCGTGTCCTCGCCGGCATGGGTCTGGTGGCCGCCTCGCTGCAGGTAACAGGAGTCGCGATGCCGCTGTTCGGCCACGGCGTCGTATTCCCGATGCTCGCGCCGCTCGGGTTGATTCAGTTGATTCTAGCGGTATGGCTCATATCGAGAGGCTTTCCGGAGCAATCGAGTCTTCCCTCGAGTCGCGCGCCCGCAGAGACGAACTTCCGCTAGCCCGGCCAAAAATGCGGTCAACGACATTGCCGACTGGTGTGTGGTCAGCGCCGCCCGACTAGCACCTGCAGACTGCCCCCGCGTGGCAGTCGCATCGCAACTTGGCCTCCATTTTGTGTGGCAGGCCGGGCCGCTGACGCACAGGTCCGTTAGGCAGCATATCGCGCAGTTTCGATGATTCCGATCGTGTCACGGGCAAACCTGGAAAGGATTGCCGACGATCCTCCCAGTGAGTCGGATATTGCCAACACCTGCCTGGTCGCGAGCGGAGATCCGTTGGCGAGGTGATCACCAGACGTGTGGTAGCAACCGGTAACGCACCTTCTGGAGATATTCCTTGTAGCCCTCCAGATCGCGCGCCAACAGCTTCTCCTCGCCAAAGATGCGCACAACGAGCAGCCCGACCAGGGCGAGGCCCAAGAGAAGGCCGGGAATGGAGCCGAGCAGCAACGCGCCGCCAATGAACACTAGACTTGCCCCAAGATACATGGGGTGGCGCACAAAGCCGTAGACGCCCGGGTCAATGAACATGCTGGCCGCGCTCGGTCTGAATACGCAAGCGGTTCTCTATACGACCCAAGCACTTCCCCACCCTCACGCCGCTCCACCGCTGTAAGTGGTTGAATTTAACCAGGATGGTTGAAATCAGCCACCCCTCTTCTTGCAACTTTTCTTGCCCTTCTGTGTTCCAAGTAGGTAGAGACCTGGTCCATGGTTGGTGAGCAAAAAGGCAACCACGAAGACCACAGTCACTAGAAAGTTTCTGGATCCGGTCAAAGTTTCGGCGGACCTGGGAAAAGGAGGTCCATATGCGTTACCTGAGATATTTAGCGTTGCTGGCAGTCCTGATGGTGCCGCTTGCCTTCGCGCAGGCGCAAGTAGGAGTTGCCATCGGAGTAGGACCGGGCTACGTTGACGGGCCGCCGGCGTGCGAGTACGGGTACTACGATTATTATCCGTATGCCTGCGCACCCTACGGCTACTACGGTCCGCAGTGGTTTAACGGCGGAGTGTTTATCGGCGCCGGCCCCTGGTATGGTTGGGGCTGGGGCGGAGGCTGGGGCTACGGCGGCTATGGCCGAGGAGCCTGGGGTTACGGACGCGGTGGCTACGGATACGGAGGCTACGGACGCGGTGGCTTTGCCCATGGCGGCTTTGGCCGCGGTAGTAGCTATGGCCATGGCGGCTTTGGCCGAGGAGGCGGAGGTGGCTTCCATGGCGGCGGCTTCCACGGTGGCGGAGGCGGCGGCTTCCACGGTGGCGGAGGTCATGGTGGTGGAGGTCACGGTGGTGGACACCGCTAAGGAACTCGAGACAGAGAGACTTTTCAACGGCTGGCAGCATGCGCTGCCAGCCATTTTTCTTTAGTCAACCTTCAGCCGCCGCACCCGGACTTTCACTTCAGCGCAACCATCGTTATTGGGCCCTCTATCTTCTTCTATCGAAGTTTCATCCTGAACGGAGCAGGGACTTCACGAAGTGAAATCTCTGCCGAGAGAAGCCCCCCGCAACTCCCCGCTCAGCTATCTCAGTGCCCTCGGTATTCTGGGATGCCATTGGGCTGCAAGTAATCCCAAGGTGAGGTTAGCCGACGATCCTCCCGGTGAGTCGGATATTGCCAACACCTGCCTGATCGCGAGCGGAGATCCGTTGACGGGGTGATCACCAGACGTGTGGTAGTAACCGGTAACGCACCTTCTGGAGATATTCCTTGTAGCCCTCCAGATCGCGTGCCAACAGCTTCTCCTCGCCAAAGATGCGCACAACCAGCAGCCCGATCAACGCGAGGGCTAAGAGAAGGCCGGGAATGGAGCCGAGCAGCAACGCGCCACCAATGAACACTAGACTTGCCCCAAGATACATGGGGTGGCGAACAAAGCCGTAGACGCCGGTATCAATGACGTGCTGGCCGCGCTCGGTCTGAATGCGCACCAGTTGCGACGCAAAGGTGTTATCGGTGAACGCGCGGAAGAACGGGAAACTACCCCCGAGGAGCAGGATGCCTCCGCATACTTCGCACCACAGCGGCAGACGGCGTGTCCAGCCGAAGCGCACATCCAGCGCCGGCACAATGAAAAAAGCCAGCCAACACACTTTTAACCCGACGACGATAGCAACATCGGAGCGCGATTCACCGCCGGTGCCGGGCATGCGGAAGCGCTCGGCCAACAGCGCAGGGTCCCTGGAGCGAAGCCACAAGAGAACGGCGGAAGCGAAGGAAACAAACCAGACACCGAAGATCCAGCCCTCCACCCAGCGCCAATCGCCCGACAGCCCTAGCAGCAGTCCTAAATAGACAATGGCGGCAGCCGCCAACAGGAGCCCGATGATGATCGGCGTGGGGCGCATCGAGAGCCGAAAACATCATACTGCCGAGACGTGCTTGCCTTCTACTGTCGGAGCGGATTGCCGCGTGAGTTTGAGAGGACGGCAAGACTCCTTCGGGCGGGATCACGGCACGAGTAAAAGTGGCTGCGGAAAAACTCTTTCCAAGCGGAAAGTGTTACCTCAGCGGCTAAAGCCGTCGATGAAAATAGGCCGGTTATCGCAGCGGTAAACCGCTGCGCCACCCAAAGTCAAGTGCAAAACCGAGTTTTTCCGCAGGCTCTAAACTCGCGCCCTCCCCGTTCATGGAGGAGTTCGAGTTTTTCCGCAGGCTCTGAAGCCGTGCCCTTTCACGGCAAATTCAAACTGACCCACTACGCGACACGCACACTCCAGCAAAATTCCTCTCAATTCTTTATGATGGGAGCATCGCAACATTCGTGGGGGCAGTGTGGCTGAGACGCTCGAGCAACAGACGCAGCAGGTACAGCAAACGCAGCAGACGAAGACGAACGGAATTGAAGTCCTGGAAACGCGGGAGTGGCTGGACTCGCTCGATTATGTGCTGTCGCACGGCGGACCGGAGCGCGCGGGGCGGCTTTTGCAGCAACTGGCGCTTCATGCCCGGCGCGAGGCTGGGATCAACCTGCCGTTTTCGGCGACAACCCCCTACCAGAATACGATTCCTTCGCGGCAGCAGCCGCCGTTCCCCGGCAGTCAGGAGATGGAGCGCCGCATCAAGAGCCTGGTGCGCTGGAACGCTATGGCCATGGTCGTCCGCGCCAACAAGATTCAGGAGGGCATCGGCGGACACATCTCTACATTTGCTTCGGCGGCTACGCTCTACGAAGTCGCGTTCAATCACTTTTTTCAGGCCGCCACTGAATCCGGCGACCGCGATGTTGTCTATTTCCAGGGACACGCCGCGCCCGGAATGTATGCCCGCGCTTATCTTGAGGGCCGCATCCCTAAAGAGAAATTGGAAAACTTCCGGCGGGAGTTGAAACCAGGCGGAGGACTCTCGTCCTATCCGCATCCCTGGCTCATGCCCGACTTCTGGGAATTTCCTACCGTGTCGATGGGACTCGGCCCGATTCAGGCGATCTATCACGCGCGCTTCATCAGGTATCTGGAAAATCGCGGGCTGAAAACTTCGACCGGGGGCAAAGTCTGGGCGTTCATTGGCGACGGCGAAATGGATGAACCGGAGGCACTCGGCTCAATTACGCTGGCGTCGCGCGAGCGGCTCGACAACTTGATTTTCGTCGTCAACTGCAACCTGCAGCGTCTCGACGGACCGGTACGCGGAAACGGCAAGATCATTCAGGAACTGGAAGCGATTTTCCGTGGCGCGGGATGGAATGTGATCAAGCTGATCTGGGGCGGCGATTGGGATCCGCTCATTCAGAGGGATCGCGACGGCTTGCTCGTCCGGCGCATGGGCGAGATCACCGACGGTCAGTATCAGAAATATTTTGTCGAGAGCGGCGCTTATTTCCGGCAGAATTTTTTCGGCACGGATCCGCGGCTGCTGAAGATGGTGGAGCATCTTTCGGACGAGCAACTCGCCCGCATGCGGCTCGGCGGTCACGACCCGATCAAAGTGCACGCCGCGTACAAGGCAGCGGTTGACCACACAGGATCGCCGACCATCATTCTCGCCAAGACTATCAAGGGCTATGGACTCGGCGAAGCGGGTGAAGGCAAGAACATTACCCACCAGCAGAAAAAGCTGAATGACGATGAGTTGCAGATTTTCCGCTCGCGCTTCGGCATTCCGGTTCCGGATGGCGAGCTTCACGACGCGCCCTTTTATCGTCCCGCCGACGACAGCCCGGAAGTCAAGTACATGCAGGAGCGCCGGAAGCAACTGGGCGGCTACATGCCAGTGCGGAAGGCGCGCGCCACGCCCCTGAAGCCGGTTTCCGAAGCGCTGTTTGAAGAGTTCTATAAAGGCACGGAGGGCCGCGACGCCTCCACCACCATGGTCTTCGTGCGCATGCTCTCCAAATTGCTGCGCGATCCTGAAGTAGGAAAATTCATCGTGCCCGTGGTTCCGGATGAAGCCCGCACTTTCGGCATGGAGGCGCTCTTCCGCCAGGTCGGTATCTATTCGAGCGTCGGTCAGCTCTATGAACCGGTCGATATGGATACGCTCCTTTATTACAAGGAGGCGAAGAACGGACAGATTCTGGAAGAAGGCATTACCGAAGCGGGATCGATGTGCTCATTCATCGCCGCCGGTACCGCGTATGCAAACCATGGCATCAACACGATTCCCTTCTTTATTTATTACTCGATGTTCGGATTTCAACGCATCGGCGACCTGATCTGGGCCGCGGCGGACATGCGTTGCCGCGGTTTCCTCATCGGAGGCACGGCGGGAAGAACGACGTTGGCAGGCGAGGGCCTGCAGCATCAGGATGGGCACAGCCACGTGCTGGCGCTAGCGGTGCCGAACCTGCTGGCTTATGATCCGGCCTTCGCCTATGAGATCGCCGTCATTATTCAGGACGGCATCAAGCGCATGTATGTCGATGGCGAATCCATCTTTTATTACTTGACGGTCACCAACGAGCCGCTGCCGATGCCCGAAATGCCCAACCAGCCGGGCATTCGCGAGGGAATCCTCAAAGGTTTATACCGCTACCGAACTTCCGAAAAGAAGAACGCAAAGCGGCGCGCGCAGTTGCTGGGGAGCGGAACCATCATGTTTGAGGTGCTAAAGGCGCAGACGATTTTGGAGAACGATTACGGCGTCGCGGCGGACGTGTGGAGCGTAACCAGTTACAAGCAGCTGTATCGTGAAGCGAACGACTGCGCCCGCTGGAACATGCTGCACCCTACGCAGAAAGCAAAGGTGCCGTATGTTACCCAGGCACTGAAGGGTGCGTCCGGCCCCGGCCCTTTTATTGCGGCATCGGACTACATGAAGGTCCTGCCGGAGATTATCGCGCAGTGGGTTCCGGGCAAGCTGCTATCGCTCGGCACGGACGGTTTCGGACGCAGCGAGAACCGCGCCTCCCTGCGAGACTTTTTCGAAGTGGACGCCAAGCATATTGTGCTCGCCACGCTGCATGCGCTGGCCGGCGAAAAGTCCGGAGAAAAAAAGGATAGCGACGCGGTCAGCACGAAACTTCTGGAGAAAGCTATCCGCGATCTAGGAATCGATCCGGAAAAACGCAACCCGGCCATCAGCTGAATAGAGCGACCGGCGTCTCGCCCGTCCAGCAGAGTGGTGGCCGGGCGGGGACGCGCGGCTCTCCACTGGTAAATGTCGATACCAGAACACGAGAGCAAGAAGGACAAAGAAAGAATGGCGACGGAATTTAAGCTGCCTGAACTGGGCGAAAATATCGAGAGCGGCGACCTGGTCCGCTTGATGATCAAGCCCGGCGCCGAAATCGCCGAAGGCGAGCCGGTGATGGAGCTCGAGACCAACAAGGCGGTTGTGGAAGTGCCGTCGTCGGTAACCGGCACCATCGGGGAAATCCGCGTAAAAGAAGGCGACAAGCTGCGCGTGGGGCAAGTCATCTTCACCGTCGAAAATGGAACTGGAACAAAGCCTGTTTCGAAATTGGAAAACCCAGCCGCGCAACCCAGCGCAGTTCTCGCGGCCCCAGTCTCCGCGACCCCGGCAAAACCCGCTTCCACGGCCGCGCCTCAGCCCGAGCGCCGAGCGACGCCCGCGCCTTCGTCCGCCACGGCCGGCGAGTTCAAGCTGCCGGAACTGGGAGAAAACATCGACTCTGGCGATCTGGTGCGGTTGATGATTTCGCCGGGCGCGCGCGTTTCCGAAGGCCAGCCAGTCATGGAACTCGAAACCGACAAAGCCGTGGTCGAAGTTCCTTCCACGATCAGCGGCGTAGTGCGCGAGATTAAGGTAAAAGAAGGTCAGAAGGTCAAGGTTGGAGAGGTCATCTTTACGCTGGAGGGCGGGGTAATTGCCCAGGCCGAACCTGTTCGCAGGCACCAGCCGGTGGAACACATCTCCGGACAGCAAGCGGCGCGGCTCGCATTCCAGCTGGCCATGCGCGCCGAGGGCAAAACTGAAGAACAGGCGCTGCCCCCGGATCAACCGCAAGCCCCGGCGCCGGCGTTCAGCATGCCCGTGCAACTCGGTAAGGTTGCCGGCACCGACCGCGATCCCATACCTGCGGCTCCGCACGTGCGTCGTTTGGCGCGTGAAATTGGCGTGAATATTCGCGGTGTCGCAGGCACGGGGCCAGGCGGCCGCATTGGTGAAGATGACGTGAAGCTGGCCGCCAAGCAGGCGTTGCTGGCGGCAGCCGCCGCGGCACAAACTCCGCGCGGAACCTTCGTTGAGCCCGAGTTGCCCGACTTCGCGAAGTGGGGCAAGACCGAACGCGTTTCCATGCGCGGAGTGCGACGCAAAACCGCCGAACACCTTCGCCAGGCGTGGAACACAATTCCGCATGTCACCCAGCAGGATCGCGCCGATATCACCGAGCTCGAGCAGTTGCGCGCCCGCTTCGCGCCACGGGCGGAAGAAGCTGGCGGCAAGATGACGGTCACCGCGATTGCGCTGAAAGTCTGCGCCTCAGCCCTGAAGGTGTTCCCGCAGTTCAATGCCTCGATTGATATGGGGAAGGAAGAAATCATCTATAAGCAGTACATCAATATCGGCGTTGCCGTGGACACCGATCGCGGATTGCTGGTGCCGGTGATTCGTGACGTTGATAAGAAAAATATCGTCGAGCTGGCAGCGGAGTTGACGCAGCTTTCGAAGAAAGCGCGCGACCGCAAGCTCACGCCCGAGGAGCTGGAAGGCGGCACATTTACTATCACCAATCTCGGCGGAATCGGCGGTACTGGGTTCTCTCCCATAGTGAATCATCCGGAAGTCGCGATTCTTGGCCTCTCGCGTTCGCGCATGGAGCCGGAGTGGGTGAACAACAAATTCGAGCCGCGCTTGATTCTTCCGCTCTCGCTCTCGTACGATCACCGGTTGATCGATGGCGCCGACGCGGCAAGGTTTTTGCGGTGGATTGCGGAAGCGTTTGAGCAGCCGTTCTTGCTGTCGGTGCAGGGGTAATGACTTTGTCCGCCGCAAACCACGCTGACATCCTTAAGAGGACAGAGATACAAATGTCGAACACTTCAAATCTCCGTGTGGCAGTAATCGGCGGTGGTCCCGGCGGCTACGCCGCCGCATTTCTGGCTGCCGACCTGGGCATGAAAGTTACGCTGATCGACCCGGAAATGAACCCCGGCGGCGTCTGCCTGTATCGCGGCTGCATTCCCTCGAAGGCTCTGTTGCATGTGGCTAAGCTGCTCGAAGAAGCCGAACAGGCCAAGAACTGGGGCATCGAATTCGGAGCGCCCAAAGTTGACCTGAACAAGCTTCGCGGATGGAAAGAAGGCGTAGTCAAGAAGCTGACCGGCGGACTTGGACAGATATCCAAGATGCGCTCGGTACAGTTTGTGCAGGGCAAAGCCGCATTCGTGAATTCGACGTCGCTAAAAGTTACGAAGACCGCCGCTGGCGGCGAAGAGAACCTGACCTTCGACCGCATCATCATCGCCACCGGATCGCGTCCGACCGTGGTGCCAAGCCTCAAGCTCGACAGCCCGCGCCTCATGGATTCGACCGGCGCTCTCGACTTGCCCGACGTTCCGAAAACCCTGCTCGTCATCGGCGGCGGCTACATCGGATTGGAACTGGGATCGGTGTACGCCACGCTCGGCACCAAGGTGACCTGCGTGGAAATGATGCCCGGCTTGCTCCCGGGTGCCGACCGCGACCTGGTGTTGCCCTTGCACAAGCGTTTGGAAAAGCTTTTCGCCACGATCCTGCTGAATACCACGGTCAAATCGCTAAAGGACGAAAAGACGGGCATTCGTGTGACGTTCGAAGGTCAGGCAGTAAAAGAAAAAGAACAGGTATTCGACCGCGTGCTGATGTCGGTGGGACGCCGGCCGAATTCCGAGATCCCCGGCCTGGATAAAACGAAAGTTAAGGTCAATCAGAAAGGATTCATCGAAATCAACGAGCAGCGCCAGACCGCCGAACCGACAATCTACGCCATCGGCGACGTCGCCGGCGAGCCGATGCTCGCCCACAAGGCAATGCATGAGGGCCGCACCGCGGTAGAAGCCATCGCCGGCCACAAAGTCGCTTTCGAGCCGAGCGCGATACCCGCGGTCGTGTTCACCGATCCTGAGATCGCCTGGGCTGGCCTGACGGAAACTCAAGCCAAAGAACAAGGACGCGAGATCGCCGTAGCTAAATTTCCGTGGGGCGCTTCGGGCCGCGCCGTCACGCTCGATCGGCCCGAAGGTCTCACGAAGCTGCTCATCGATCCAAAGACCGAGCGCGTGCTCGGTGTCGGAATTGTGGGCGCGGGCGCGGGCGAACTGATCGCCGAAGGCGTGCTGGCCATTGAAATGTGCGCACTGGCGGCCGATGTCGGCATGACCATCCATCCGCACCCAACTTTATCGGAGACGATGATGGAATCGGCGGAAGTCTTCTACGGACAGGCCACCGACATCTATCGTCCCAAGAGGTAGCGCCGCCGTTCGGTGGCAGTCCGGCGAGCGTCCCTTCGGCTTCGCTCAGGGCAGGCTCTCGCTCGCCGCGCCGAAAGCGAGACGCTTTCGGGACAGCCGGCAGGATGCCGGCGCTACTGTTTGCCGTCGGAGTAGACAAGGTTGCAATGAAAAAACTGGCGCTTGCTCTAATCGTTTGCGCTTTCGTTCTCGGCCTGATGCCAGCGCCGCTCGCGGCCCAGTCCGTGCCCAGCTTGCTGAAGCCTGCCACCCAGCCTCAGGCGGCGGCTTCCGCATCGGCCGATCCGCTGGGACGCAACACGCCCTCGGGGACCGTGCTTGGATTCCTGCAAACCGCGCAAGACGGAAATGAAAGAACTGCGGCCGATTACCTGCAAATGAGCGCCGCGCGCCGCCAGTCGCAGGGACCCGACATGGCCGGCAAGCTCAAAGTGCTGATGGACAGCGCCTTCGTGGGCAGCTTGCGGCAGATCAGCACGCGTCCCGAGGGCAATCCGGATTACGGCACCTCCGATCAGCAAACCATCGGAGCTTTTTCCACCCGCGACGCGGATGTCCCCGTTGTCCTGGTTCGGGTCACGGATCCGAACGCTGGGAAAATCTGGCTCTTTTCCGCAGACACGCTCAGCAAAGTCCCGGAGCTGTATGACAACGTTGAGGCGCACCTGATCGAAAACAAACTTCCACAAAGCCTGGTACGAAACGCGCCTCTCGGAATGCCGCTCTGGCAATGGCTGGCGCTACTCGCCGCAATTCCATTAGCGCTCGTGATCGGCTGGGCCGTGGTCTTGTTGTTAGCCATTCCGCACCGGCTGTGGCTCAAGTTCAGAAATCGGCCCAACCTGCATTCTTACAGCCGCATGTCTAAGCCGCTGCTGGTCTCATTCAGTGCGCTGGCTCATAGCGTGATAGGCGCCTACCTCGGCCTGCCGTTGCTGCCACGTCTTTATTACCACCGGATCATTGGCGTTCTCATCAGCATCGGCTTCTTCTGGTTTCTGCTGCGCGTTGTCGGCGTCACCATGCAGCGCCTGCGCATCCATGCCATCAGCGGAGGCCGCATCGGCACTGGAACCCTGATCGTATTGGGCGAGCGGCTGCTAACGGCATTGGTAGTGGTTGTCGCCGTCCTCTCCACTCTCGGCATCCTGGGCTTCCACCTGACCACCGTTCTCGCCGGCCTCGGCATCGGCGGCCTGGCCATTGCATTTGCCGCCCAGAAGACGCTCGAAAATCTCTTCGGTGGAGTTTCCGTCCTGGCCGACGAAGTCATCCGCGTCGGTGACTACTGCCGTTTCGGCGATCGCACCGGAACCGTAGAAGACATCAGCTTGCGCTCTACTCGCGTCCGCACCGACGCACGCACCGAGCTTTCCATCCCGAATGGCACCCTCGCCACTATGAGCATCGAAAATTTCACCCGTCGCGACAAAATTCTCTTCAATCCTGTGCTTGCGATCCGATGTGAGACCTCGGCGGACCAACTGCGCTATCTGCTGGCAGAGGTTCGCCGCATGTTATACGAGCACCCGAAAGTCGAAAGCGACAGCGCGAGCATCCGCTTCGCCAATTTCGACAACAGCGCCTTGCGCCTTGAGATCTTCTGCTACGTGCTCACCCGCGACGCCAACGAGTTCGCCGCGATTCGCGAAGACCTGTTGCTGCGCATAATGGAGATCGTCGAGAAATCGGGTAGCGGCTTCGCCTTCCCGTCGCAGGCCCTATACTTGTCGCGCGATTCCGGCCTCGACCAGCAGAAAACCGCAGTCTGCCGAGCAGCAGGTCCAGCAATGGCGCGACCAGCACAAGCTGCCCTTCCCCGATTTTGCGCCTGCCGACAAGTCGGCCTTCCGCGGTTCAATCGTCTATCCTCCGCCCGAGTCGGCCAGCGGAGGAAACCAGCGGCTTCCCTGAAGGCAAAAGAGCTCGCCCGCTTACCCCGGTAACTTGCGGCTTTCGACGGCGCTTCCTAGCATGGGAGAGCCATGCCTCATGCACTGCTGTTGTCGCCAGATGACCAGGCTGTCAGCGCAATTACCGGCGTCTTGGAAGAAATGTCAGTGACTTGCGAGCGTCCCCTGGACGGAGTATCCGCTGCTCAAAAACTCAATTCGCACAGCTTCGACCTGGTGTTGGTCGATTGCGAAAATCTTCCGGCAGCCAAGCTGATCTTTGACGTTTGCCGCCGCGGAAAAAACGGCAACAGCCCGGTCCCGATCGCTATCGTCGATGGCCGCGCCGGTCTGCCCACTGCTTTTCGCCTGGGCGCGGAACTGATTCTGACCAAGCCGGTCGCGAAAGACCAAGCCCGGAGCACCATTCGCACCGCCGTCAGCCGTGTGCGGAAAGACGTTCAGACCAGCGACAGCGCTCCCGCGCAGCCTGAGAGCGCCACGGCCAGCGCCGTCATGACCACGGAAGGCGTAACCGAAGAAAGCGCGATGGCGGCATCCGCGGCAGCCGCTTCTTCGCAAACGACAAGCTTTGCGGAACCCGCTCCCGGGTTCGATCCCACCTCCGTTCCAGACGCTGCCGCCGCAACGCTCACAGCGCCAGCGCTTTCGGCGGAGATGCACTCCGCTGTAGAAGATGAAATTGATGCCTCACCAGTAAGTCCCGAGTTGACGCCGCAGTCCGCAGCGGCCTCTTTGTCAGAGTCATCTCCGGCTCCGGCTGCTTCGGCAAATTCCGAACCCAAGCCTCCACTAAAACCTTCCGACGATCCGGTACTTGCCGAACTGGAGAGAACGGAACTGGAGGAATCGCAACTGGCCAAATCGCAACAGGAAATCGCGGACCCAGGCCAATCAGCGCCGACTCAACCAGCAGCCAAAGTGGGCGTCCCAGTCTATTCGTCTTACCAGCAAGGCCGAAAGAAAACACGTGGTCTGCTCGCCGCTCTACTAATGCTCGCGCTGGCCGCTGGCGGCTTCTATGCCGCATGGACTTATCAGCCCGGGTTCCGAGCCATCGCTCAACCGCAGATTGATCGTTTGCTGGTTGTGGCCGGAATGGCGCTGCCGTCGACTTCGGCAACAGTTTCCGCAAAACCTTCGACTCACGCGGCTCCGTCTGCAACTCCGGTGCTGGCAGCGACAAGCCAAGGTTCCGCAGCAGGTTCTGTAACGAGTTCAGCGACAGGTCCAACGGCAACAGCGTCCTCGGCTGCGTCTGCCCCAGTCGAGCAGCCGGCGACCCCAGGCGCAGGGGTTGCGCCGGCACTTTCCGGCGCCACGAACGCATCTGCTCGTGTCGCCAAGCCTGAGGTCAACCAGCCCAGCGCCCTCGCAAAAGACAGTGTCGTGACTCCGCTCGACACCCCCCTGCCCGGAGAAAGCAGCGCCATCATTCTCTCTTCCGAGGGTGCGGAAAAACGCCTGGCTCAAAGCGTTCCGCCGAAATACCCCGTCGAAGCGCGCTCCGGGGCAACGGGAGGGACGGTTGTTCTGAAGGAAGTCGTCGATGAGAACGGCAAGGTTGTGGGCGTGCGACTGGTAGAAGGAAACGCGACCCTGGCCGCCGCCGCCATCAATGCCGTCAAGCAGTGGCGCTATCGGCCATATATCCGCGACGGAAAGGCTCAGTCTTTCCAGACCGTCGTGATCGTCGACTTTCGGCGGCCATAACCGCGGACGAGGGCCAGAATGTCCGTTAGTCGTTAGTCGAGCGCGGGCGTTGGCGATCCGGCCAGCTGCGAACGATCACGACAAACGACCATCGACCAGCAGTTCAATTACCCACGTAACTTGCTGGTACCCACTGCATTACCTAGGATGGCCTCATCATGGGTTACCAAGCTTTACTTTTCTCTCCCGATGAAAAACTGGCTCGCATCGCAAGCCAGGTCTTCACCGAACTGGACTTTACGGTTGAGCCGACACATGAACCATTTGGCGCGGTCAAGAGGTTGATGTCCCAGCATTACGACGCCATCGTCGTGGACTGCGATGACGAACAGAACGCCTCCCTGCTCTTCAAGAGCGCAAGAAATTCCAGTTCCAATTACAGCTCGCTGGCCATCGCTTTGGTCGAGGGACAGGCGGGCGTAGCCAAGGCTTACCGCATTGGCGCCAACCTCGTGCTCACCAAGCCGATCAACGTTGAGCAGGCCAAAGGAACGCTTCGGGTCGCGCGAGGACTCCTGCGGAAAAATTCCGACGCGGCAGGCGGCAGCGCCACCACCGGGGCAGGTCCCACCATGCCTGCCAGCGCAGCGCCAGTGTCCGCCGGCAGTTCGTCTCCCTGGGTGAGGCGAGGCGAGGCAGAGATTGCTCCACCGCCAAGCCATCCCGAGCCTGGCGAATTTGAAACTCCACTGCCGGCGGCCACTCAGGATGCGCCAGCGAAAATCGTCTCCGCGCCCCTGTCAGCCCAAAGTATCAGCTCCGCTTTCACTTTTCCTAGATCAGGCGCCGCACCGGCTCGGGCAAAAGAAGTGACGGTTCCGCCAGCAAGAGAGAACAAGGAAGACAACAAGCAGGTGGAATGGGAGCCCGCCAATCCGGCGGATGACGCCGCTCCCCCGCCAAGTTCTGTGTCGGCTACCGATAGCTTCTCTTTTTCTGCAGTGAGCGAAGAAGCAGATTCCGGCGGCTTGGGCGGCAGCAAGAAAATCCTTATCGCCGCTGCGATTGTCCTCGCTATCGCAGCGCTCTACCTTAGTTATGGAAAGCCTGGAAAATCCGGCACAGGCACCCCGGCTCCGCAGCCCGTAAGTTCTCTCCAGGATTCAGCGCCGCCCGCTCCTGCTCCGGCCCCCATATCCTCTCCGACCGTGGCGCCTTCGCCCGGCACACCCAACCGCGCAAGTTCCGCAACCCAAACCTCAGCTCCCAAAAAGGGTGCCGCAACATTGCCCAATATGCCGTCGCCCGGCGCTGGCAACCCTCCGGTAATTCAGATCGGGCTTAATCCTGGGCTGGGAACAAAGAAACCCGATTCAACCCCGTTACTTGTAAAAGCGAATGCGGGAACCAAAACGCAGGCCCAATCCCAGGATTCTGCGCCTCCGCTTCCTAGCCCGCTCGCCGTTGCGTCCGCAAACGATAGCGCCTTAAACGGCCTGATGTCTGCGGCGGCGTCAACGCTTCCCAAACCTTCGCTGGCAACCACAAAAATTTCTCAAGGTGTGTCGCAAGGACTTTTGATCAAGCGGGTACAGCCAAAGTATCCGCAGGCCGCGCTCGCGATGCACGCCCAAGGCGCGGTGCAGATCGAAGCTACCATCAACAAAGAGGGCAACGTTACCAATCTGAAGGTGCTCAGCGGAGATCCCATTCTTGCTCACGCCGCGCTGGAAGCTGTCCGCCAGTGGAGATATAAGCCCTACTACCTCGATGGCGAGCCCGTCGAGATCCAGACGCAGATCACCGTCAACTTCAAAGCAGACTAGGCAGATCTCGTAGGTCTCAGGTGTCATCTCTGAGTGACTTGGATTTCCTGAGACCTGACACCTAAGACTTCAGACTTGTTCTAGTTCAACTGCTCGTCCAGAGCCCGGTGTCGAGGCCGTCCCGGATGAGCGCTGATGCTGCGGAATTTGCCGTAGAGTCCGTGCAGCTGTTCGCTCAACAATCGCATTACCTGCATGCAGAAATCGCAGTGCTCCCGCAGAAACTTAAGAAACTCCTCGCGCGGAATGAAAACCGCCGTCGTTTCGTCCCCCGCCTCCGCGGTGATCCGGTAGTTCTCCCCAGTCAGGTTCTCGCTCAGCCCGAGCATGGTTCCAGGACCGACCACTTCCAGAAGTTGTCTTTGGTTCTGAGCGGTGGGCAGCAGGACACGAACCTCGCCCCTCTCAATCACGTAAACACCTCTCGCTGCGGAATCCTGCTGAATCAGCGTGGCGCCTTTAGGGAAACGCTGAACCGATTTGAGTCCGTGAAGAGCCTGCAACAAATCGGGACTCAACCTAGCCGGCGTGGGCTGCGACGACACAATGTCACCCTCTCTTGCATCGGGACTATCCTGCATCCACCCGGAACCACGGGCTGTGGTTCAGGTAACGGCTCTAACTGACAGGTGACAGGGAACCGATAGTGCAAGACTACACCTCTCGAGGGTCGACCGGTAGTCCACTCCTGATTTAATATTCGCGCTATCAGCTATGCGGCACGTTGCATTTGAGTTTTCGGGAGAAAGCCGAACAGAATGCCTGCGCCCGACCGCTGAAGCCCCACCGGAGGCTCGCCGAATCGCAGCTTATTGCCGCTCAAGAATTTCGTCGATTGGCGTCCTGTTGCCTTTTTCGACGCTGACGATTTTGTGGACCGGCTTGAAACCGGTCATTGTGATGTCCACGATGTAGTTTCCCGGTCCCACAACCACGGTGACTGGCGAGATCTTATCCAGGAGCTGCTGGTTGATGGCCACCTGTGCGCCTCTCGGCATGGTGCGAATGATGATGGAACCCATGCCAGCCGCGCTCTCTCCGCCGCGTCCAAACAGCCGGTTGAACTTGCCGACTGTCCGCATGTCTTCAGTATTGCCCAGCGGCCTGAGCGCGGGCGCATACTGGAAATTCTGAGCCGGACCGAGATCGGCAGTGACGGTCTCGTCAAGGTATCCTTGCTTACGCAAGAGAACAGTGTGACTTCCTTTTTCCACGGAGAACTGGGCCGGGGTCACGCGTCCGGTCGGCCTGCCGTCGATGATGACCTGGGCGCCGGGCGGGGTGCTGTTCACCACCACCAAAGCATTCATTGGCGACAAATGAAACAGGAGAGACGATTTGCCGGCGGCAGCAACATCGACCGAACGTATATCGGACGAGTAGCCGGACTTGTTCGCAGATATGATGTGCTTGCCGGGGCTTAGGCCCGTCACAGTAAACGGTGTAACCCAGGACGGATCGCTTTTTCCGTCAACCTGAAACTGCGCCCCTTGCGGACTGGAGTCGATCAGCGCTTCGCCGGGGATCAAGACCGGCGCCGGGGCTGGAGCGGGCATGCGCCGGTTATTCGAGGCGCGCTTTTCGACTTGGCGCACGGTAAGCCTCGGTGCAGCTTCCACGGGAGGTGGAACCGGCTTCTCCATTCGCGGCGGCGCCGGAGTCTGGGCAACCGGCTGGGCTGAGGATGAAGCCGAGTTGGACCTCACCGCTTTCGTCGCCTGCGGAGCGGCGGTGGCACCGTCGTCTTCCGAGTGAACATGAAAAAAGACCGCAATCGCAATCACCAAAATCAGTCCAACCGCCCCTAGGATTGAATAGAGCATCAGCCGTGGCGGAATGGTAGAGATTTCCTTGATCGCCTTTTCCGCGACTTCCCGCGGCTGGAGTCTTGGTTTCTCCTCCTTTTTCGGAGACGCCGGCGCCAGGAGACGGGCCGGCTCGGGAATTGGCGGCACAAAAACGGGTTCCTTGAGCGGAGGCATCTCCGCGAGATCGGAGAAACTTGTGCCGGACGAGGCCGCCGCTGGCTCGGACATCAACGGATCGGACATCACTGGATCGGATATCACTGGATCGGACACCACTGAATTGGACATCAATGGATCGACGGCCATGCGCGGTGCATGCCGCTGGTTTTCTTGCTCCACCGCCGCCGACAAAACCCCGCCGCCTGCAGCCAGAGACTCGGAAGCGCTTATTTCAAAGTCGCTGATGAGTCGCGCCCCCGAGTTCGAATTAGACGCCGCATCGGATTTCGCCTGAAAGTTTTCAGCCGGGTTAATCGCCGAACTAATCTTGGATACGCGCGTGTCGCCCGTCCCGGCAGTCGTGCCCGCAGCTGCCGCAGCAGCTCTGGTTTCGGCTGGATAAACTGGCTTGGGCGCAACTGACCTAGGAGTAGCCGGCCTGGACGAAACGGATGGGGCGCGTGGAACGGAGGCCGCGGAAATCTCAGTCTGGGCCGCGCTCGAGGCTGCCGTGACAAACTTGCTGGCCGCCGCCGCACGCTCTGCGCGACTCACGGCGCCCTTCGGTACCGGGTCGGACTTCCTGATATCCGTGGCGGATTTCTTGCCATTTTCCTTGCACTTCTCCAGGTCATCCACCAGTTCGCGTGCGTTCTGATAACGCTCCGCGGGATCTTTCGCGAGCGCTTTCATAATCAGCGCGCTTACACCCGGATGTATCTTGGCATTCAGCGTAGCCGGGCTGGGGGGCAGCTCATTTTCGATCTGACTTACCAGCGCAACCGGGTCGGCGGCATCGAACGCCTTCCGGCTGGCCACCATCTCATAGAGAATCGTCCCTAAAGTAAACATGTTCGAACGCAGGTCGATGGCTTCTCCCCGAATCTGTTCCGGAGAACAATACGGCATCAGCCGGCCCAATCCTTTTCCCGATTCCACCTCAATCAGGCTCATGTAGGAGATGCCATAACCGAGGATCTTGACCATGCCGTCCCACTGCACCATGATCTTGGCGGGCTCCAGCGAACAGTGCGCCACACCCTCCGAGGCAGCGTGCTCCAAGCCGGCGCCAACCTGGCGGGTTATGTCGAGGAGATCCCAGAGGGAGAAGCCCTCTTTGCGCGCCAGCATGGTGGCAATGCTGTTGCCATGGATGTACTCCATCGCCGCGCAAAACTGGCCGTCGATTTCACCTGCGCCGTAGAGAACCACAATGTTCTGGCTGACCAGATCGCTTGCGCTCTCGCCTTCGGCGATCAGCGTCTTCACAAACGCGTTGGCGCGGTCGCCCAGCGGCCCGAGACTCTGCGTCTTGAGCGCCACGACCTGGTCGGTTTTCATGTCCATCGCCTTATAAATCAAGGCAGTGTCTGATTTGGAAAGCTCGCTCTGGATATCGAACCGGCCAAACATCGTCGCCATTACAATTCGTCCTCGCGGTGATAAGCCGCACTACGCCCTTACCGTGGAGTTGGTCCAAAACAGGGGGAGAATTGAACCTAGAATACCGCCGTCAGCTATCCGAAGGAGAGTTACGAAAGTACTGCTCGAAAAATAAAGACCAACCCCCGTTGTCCATACCGCAACCACTGCTTTATCCTCAAGGTTAGCGTAATGGAGCTCGTTCTCTCTCTCAGGGAATTTTCCTGCCAAATTGGTGGGCTTGCCGGAGTCGCATGACCTTAACCCGCTTCGTGACCAAAAGCGCGTTTCGTAACAAGCGGCGCAGCCTCCTGACCGTACTGAGTATTACGTTTTCGCTCCTGTTGCTGACCCTGATGATGACCATCTGGCGCGCCTTCTATATCGACACCTTCAGCGCCAAGTCGGCGCAGCGCTTGATCACCCGCCACCGTGTCTCGCTCACCGAATCCTTGCCGTTGTTTTACCGGGAAAAGATCCGCACCATTCCCGGCGTGGTGGCCGTTGCCCCCACCAGCTGGTTTGGCGGCATCTACAAAGATGAGAAACCAGAGAATTTCTTCGCCCAGTTCGGCACCGACCCGGAGGAAATCCTCGAGATCTTCACGGACTTCAAGATCCCCCCGGATCAATTGCTGGCCTGGCAGCGCGATCGCGCCGGCGCCATCGTCGACGATCAACTCGCCAAGAAATATGGCTGGAAGCTGGGCGATCGCATCGTGATCAAGGGCACCATCTATCCCGTGGATCTTGAGCTCACGATTCGCGGCATCTATACGGCGCCGGAAACCACCGAATCGATTTACTTCAATCAGAAGTACGTGGAAGAAGCAGTCTCTTTCGCCAAGGGGAAAGCAGGCATGTTCGACATCCTCGCCGATTCTCCGAACAGCGTGTCCACGGTGGCCTCCGCGGTGGATGCCATGTTCCGCAATTCCCCGGAGCCTACAAAAACCGAGAGTGAAAAGGCGTTCCAGCTGAGCTTTATCAATAGCATCGGAAACGTGAAAGCATTTATTCTGAGCATCAGCTTCGCGGTCGTGTTTGCGACGCTGCTGGTCTCGGCCACGACCATGGCCATGTCGATCCGCGAACGCACGCGCGAAGTCGCGGTTCTGAAGACGCTCGGATTCACCCGGCAGTCGATCTTGAGGCTTTATATTGGTGAAGCGGTGCTCGTGGCTTTGACCGGCGGCGCGCTCGGCTGCCTGCTGGCGCTGGTGCTGGTCTCGGCAATGTCGCACGCGCCCGGGATGAATCTGTTTCTTTCCGGGATGAAGGTGACGCCCCCCACATTGCTGCTCGCCATCTTAGTGGCGGGGATGGTGGGATTGCTAAGCGCGCTCTTGCCGGCCTATCATGCGGCAAGATTAGATATTGTGGAGGGCTTACGCTACATCGGTTAGCGTTCTGTATCAGGGTATGGCTTCAGGCATATCGTAAGTGCTGAGTTATGCGAGCGCCTTTAGGCGCTGATTTCAAGTGCTGGAGCTTCACCTCAGTCTGCTAACAAAAGAACACCATGGCGATTCCGATCAGCTATAACATCCGCAATCTGAAGCTCCGCAAGGGGCTCACTATCATGACGGCTCTGGGCATCGCGCTCACCGTAACCACGGCCGTTTTCCTGATGGCGCTGCTAGCCGGTCTACAGAAGGCATTCACCACCAGCGGCGATCCAATCAACGTGCTGGTCATGCGCAAAGGCTCCACGGCCGAACTTTCCGGAGGCTTCGACGCCGATCTTTTCCCAACGCTGAAGACGCTGCCTGGCATTAAGACCGATGCCCAGGGTGAGCCGCTCGCCTCCGGCGAATGGGTGGTCGTAGTGGTGCTGCCGCGCAAAGATGGAACTGGCGAAGTCAACGTGTCGGTTCGTGGCCTGATGCCAGCAGGGGTTGCCTTGCGCTTGGATACAAAGGACTCCAAGGGCACGCCTAAGTTGAAACTGATTGAAGGCCGCTGGTTTACCCCCGGACAACGCGAAGTGGTCGTCGGGAACTCCATTCACAATCGTTTTTCCGGCGCGAACGTCGGCGACACACTCGACTTTGCCAAGGGACAGTGGAAAGTCGTTGGCGTCTTCGATTCCGGCGGCACCGCCTATGACTCGGAAATCTGGGGTGATGTCAACCAGATCGCCGCCGACTTCGACCGCCAGGGAGCCTACGCTTCCGTCTATCTGCGCGCCACCGATCCCGTAGCGGCGGACGCCCTGAAACACCGCGTCAGCGACGATCAAAGGCTGAAACTCGAGGGCACGCTCGAAACCGAATATTACGAGAAGCAAACCAGTTCTGGGGGAGCGATCAAATTTATCGGCACGTTCGTGGCGATCATCATGGCGATCGGTTCCAGTTTCGCCGCCATGAACACAATGTACGCGGCGGTAGCCTATCGCTCGCGCGAGATCGCAACCTTGAGGATCATAGGATTCTCCCGGCCCAGCATTCTCACCTCGTTCGTGATTGAAGCGTTGTTGCTTTCGCTGCTGGGGGCGTTTGTCGGGATCGTCTTGATCTTGCCTTTTAACGGCATGAGCACTGGCATCGGCAACTCGCTCACTTTCAGCGAAACGGTTTTCAGCCTGCACCTGACTTGGGAAGTTGCGGTGGCAGCGGTCGGCTTTGCGATGATCATGGGCTTACTGGGAGGCTTCGCGCCCGCCTGGCATGCGGCGCGGCAGGATATTCTGACCTCGCTGCGCGCCTAATTCACTCTTTATTCATAGATAGTTTGTACAATTATTGGCGACTTAGATTTGCATCAAGATAAAAACCAGGAGCATCCCTTCATCAATGCCAACGGACCTGGGACCCATGGATACTAAGCACGACGACCTGAGGGGCCTGCGCATCGATCATTCGCTGCGCGCTGGAGGCGGAGAACCGCCCGCGTGGTCGCGACGTTTCATCCTGGGCGGAATCGTCCTGGTCGTCCTGCTGGGGATCGTCGCATTGGCCTACCGCGCTCTGGCTTCGGAGACACCGGAAGTGGAAGTCGCGCGGGCAACGGCCGAAGGCAGTGACATCGCGGGCAGCACCGTGCTTTCGGCCAGCGGATACATTGTCGCCCATCACAAAATCAGCGTGAACTCGAAGGTCACGGGCCGCGTGGCCTGGATCGGCGTGGAAAAAGGCGACAAGGTAAAAGAAGGACAAGTTCTAGTGCGCCTCGAGGACCAGGAATTCCGCGCCCAGTACGAACAGGCTCGGGGCGCGGTGGAGAGCGCCAAGGCGCGACTGCTAGAAAATGAACACGGATCGCGCCCGGAGGAGATTGAGCAGGCGGATCACAATCTATCCGAGGCGAAGGCAACGGCGATCAATGACAATCTCAATCTCGACCGCACGCGCGATCTGTTTGCGCAGGGAGTAGCCTCCAAGCAGAGCCTGGACGACGCCACCGGCAAGTACGAAGCTTCGCAGCAAAGAATGAATTCGCTGGAGCGGGCTTTTAAGCTGATGCAGCTCGGGCCACGATCCGAAGAGATTGAGCGCGCCCGCGGCGACCTGCTGCAAGCCGAAGGGCAGATGGCCTACGCCAAATCTCAACTCGATGCCACGGTGATTCGTGCGCCCGTCAGCGGCACGATACTGGAACGCACCGCCGAGAAGGGTGAACTGGTCACAGCGCAATTCGCCAGCGGCGCCGAAGGCGGCCCGCGCGGGTCGGTAGTGGCGCTGGCGGATCTGAACGACATTCAGGTCGAGCTCGATATCGCGCAGGACGACTTCGCCAAACTCTCTCCCAAGCAGGAGGGCATCGTTACCCTGGATGCGTTCAAAGATCGCTCCTACAAAGGCGAGATCGCGGAAATGTCGCCGGAAGCAAATCGCCAGAAAGCGACGGTCCAGGTCAAGGTTCAGATTCTGCAACCCGATTCCTACTTGCGACCGGAAATGAATGCCAGCGTGCAGTTCAAGGCAAAGGCCAGCGACAATAAGAACGCGGGCACGAAACAGACGTATGTTTTTATTCCCACCGCCGCATTGCGCGACAAGGACGGGACGAAGTTTGTGCTGCTGGCTTTCAACGGCAAAGCTCTCCGCCGCAATGTTCACGTTCAAAGCCAGCGTTCGGGAGGCTATCTGGTGGATTCGCTCGTAGGAGGCGAAAGCGTAATCACGGCGGGGCCGCCGGATTTGCAGGACGGGCAAAAGATTCGTATCAAGGGACAATCATGAACGCAATAACAACTCCAACCACACAACCGGCGGTGGGCAGCAAGGTCGTCCAGGCCCGTGGCGTGAGCAAGATTTTCAAGCGCGACGCTTTCCAGGTGACCGCGCTCGACAACGTCTCCCTCGACATCGCCAGCGGCGAGTTTCTGGCGTTGATGGGACCTTCCGGATCGGGCAAGACAACTTTGCTGAACATGATCGCAGCCATAGACCGCCCCAGCTCCGGCGAACTGCTGGTCATCGGCGAAAATGTTTTTCGCCTGAACGATGGGCAGTCGGCCAAGTGGCGCAACACTCACGTCGGCTATGTTTTTCAGACTTTCAATCTGATCCCAGTGCTGACGGCATTTGAGAATGTCGAGTTGCCGCTCTTGCTGACGAAGATGACCCCGCAACAGCGCCGCGATCACGTGATGACCGCGCTCAAGCTTGTAGGACTTGAGGATCGCGTCGATCACCTCCCCAAGCAGCTATCCGGTGGACAGGAGCAGCGTGTGGCCATCGCCCGCGCCATCGTCAGCGATCCCACGCTGATCCTGGCCGACGAACCGACCGGCGACCTCGACAGTAATTCGGCGACTGAAATTCTCGAGATTTTGAAGCGGCTGAATGAAGGTTTTCAAAAGACGATCGTAATGGTGACGCACGATCCGCACGCAGCCCAGTACGCGCACGTAACCCGGCACCTGGAAAAAGGACGGCTTTTGCCGGCGTAGCGCGCGGAAACAGCTCAATGTTGTACTTGATTTGGGTGGCGCAGTGCTTCAGCGCTGCGGTAACTGCATGGTCCTGAACGCGGCTTCGGCCGCTGCGGGCCGTGATCAGGCCGTTCTCCTGGAAGCGATCGCGCCCGCCGGCTCGCTGTCGCTGATCCACTCCCACACCCGCCGCCCGCGCTCGTTGTTAAGGCTGCGGGCCTCGCCATAATCCACCAGACGATTCAAAACGGTCGTGACCGAAGCCAGCGGGTCCTTGTGCCGCGCCAGGATTGCCGGCGCATTTCGTTCCAGTTCCACGCAAACTTCGCGGGCTCCAAGCGGACGCCGCACTTCCATGAGCACCCTTCGGCACGCCTTGGTGAAGCCGGGCTGGCGCCCATTGGGCTTGCGGTCGATCAGTTCCAACAAGTCGTCGCCGAGCACCTGATCGCCGAAAATATTCGCCAATCCAGCGATGGTCTGCTTCACCGTGCCAATGCGCTTCATGATCTCAGCCCGCTGCCGCATGAGTTGGAGGAGTTCTTCGTGCGCTGCCTTCACCACCTGCTGCGCTGGAATGCTATTGGCTTGTGCATCGATCGCGCGCAAGCCATCGCCGTTATTCTTTCCAACTTCCATAAACCCCTCCTGCGAAAACAGACCTAGAGTTCGAGTCTTGTCCTCCAATACGGAAAACAAGCCTGCGAAGTTCCATTGGAAGTTGGACTCGCTCGGTACAGAAAGGTTATCGGAGAAAAAGGGTTGTGGGGCGCGGACGCCCTCGCACGCGTCCGGCCGAAGCACCTTCCAGAAACATGAATCGAGAATAAGATCCGCAAACAAAGCCACTGAGCCAAGTCGAAGGGAGTGTCAGCGCCACACGAGACGTTACCGTCTACCCCATCACGGTGGTGTGCTCCGGCCGGATTTTGTAAAGCACGCGAACCTCTCCCGGCTGCCCGTACGGGTACTTGTCGACCCCCAAGTACTTCTTCGCCATTTTGTCGATGTGTGCGGGGGCGCCGTCTTCGGTGATCTCAACCACGCTGCCGCGGATCTCGAGATAGCGATAGGGATTGTCGGGATCGACGATGGCCAGCGCCACCCGCGGATCGCGTCGCACGTTGCGATCTTTCTGGCGTCCCTTGGCCGAGTTGAAAATGACGTGTTGACCGTCGAAGTCGCACCACACGGGTGTAACCTGCGGCCGTCCGTCCGGCATGAGCGTGCCTAGATTGGCGAAAGCGCGCTTCTGGAAGAGGTCGACATACTTTTCAGGAATCACGTTGGACATCGCTGGCTGTCTCCTGTATTGATTTGTTGCCGCCCCGATTATAGATGCCGAAAGTGAAATGATGGCGCATCGTATTTTCTTTTCTATCGCCCGCTTTCTACTCGAGTAAACTGGAAGTCTTTTCGGAGAGCTTGAGCCCATGCCCATAACATTGATCACGGCGGAAAAATCGGCGCGAATCTTCTGTTTGTGGTGCGTCTTATTGTTTTTGGTGGCGAGCCCTCTTCGGGCGCAGCAGTCTGCCGCGCAACCACCGCCCACCATCGTTTTCATGACGGATTTCGGCCTCGTCGACGACTCGGTGGCGCTCTGCAAGGGCGTCATGTACGGCATCACGCCCAACCTCCGAATCGTCGATCTCACGCATCAGGTGACCGCTTTTTCAATTCGCGATGGCGCTCGCTTCCTGTTCGGCGCCACGCCCTATTTCCCTGCCGGCACAGTATTCGTCGTGGTGATCGATCCCGGCGTGGGCAGTTCGCGCAAAGCTGTGGTCGTGAAATCAAAGCGCGGCCAATTCTTCGTCCTGCCCGACAACGGCCTCATGACGATGGTCGAGGACCGCGATGGCATCGAAAGTATCCGCGAGATCACTAACCCCGATTGGATGGTAGGCGCCAAAATCTCCTCCACCTTCCATGGCCGCGATATTTTCTCTCCGGTAGGCGCGCACCTAGCGCGCGGCGACGACTGGACCCAGGTCGGACCCGCAGTCAAGGAACTGGTCCGCCTCGATCTGAAACCCGCAGGCACAGACGAGAGAGGCCTGACCGGAGAGGTAATCGCCCTGGATGGCCCATTCGGCAACCTGATCACGAACATCAGCGCCGAAGATTTTCTGAAGCTAGGCCATCGGAGCGGCGACAAATTAAAAGTCACCATTGCCGGCCGCGAATTCGAGATGCCCTTCGTCAGAACCTTCAGCGATGTCCCGCTGAAACAGCCGCTGCTCTACATCGATTCACGCGGACGGGCCAGCTTTGCGCTTAACCAGGCAAACTTCGCGGCTGCGTACAACATCGACCCGCCGAAACCAGTGTTCATTCCGCGCAAAAGCCGCTGAACCCGTCGATGTTCGTGTGGCGACGGGCTCTGGCCCGTCCGCCCTAAGTGAAGCCGCAAGGTCAAGGCCGACGCCCGGCCTCTTAGCCCGATGTCCGCAATTCCTCGGCAATCCGCGGCAGCACCGCCCGCAGCAGCGCGATAAACTGCCCCATCACACGTCGTCCCACTTCCAGCACTTCCTCGTGGACTAACGCTTGATCGAGAATTCCCGCAGCCATATTCGTCACGCACGAAATCGCCAGGACATTCATCCCCATGTGCCGCGCCACGATTGCTTCCGGCACGGTTGACATGCCCACCAGGTCGGCGCCGATCGTGCGCAGATATCGAATCTCCGCCGGAGTCTCATAACTCGGCCCAGCCAGCGCCGCGTAGACACCTTCACGCGGCGGAATCGAAAGCTTCCTGGCCTCCTCCAACGCCAGCTCGCGATAGCGCTTGGCATAGGTATAACTCATGTCCGGAAACCGCGGGCCAAACCGTTCGTCATTCGCGCCCGTCAGCGGATTCTGTCCTTGAAGGTTAATGTGATCGCGCAGGATGACCAGCGCGCCCTGTCCGTACTCGACGTTAATGCCGCCAGCGGCGTTGGTGAGAATCAAGGCGCGTACCCCGGCTCGCCCCAGCACGCGCGTCGGAAAGGCGACCTCTGCGGCCGTGTAGCCTTCATACAGATGCACCCGTCCCTGCATCACCGCAACGGGAACGTCACCCGACTTGCCAATGACTAGTTGTCCGGCATGTCCAACCGCGGTCGAACGCGGAAATGTCGGAATATGGCCATATCGAATGCGAACGGCGTGGCTGAGGTCGTCGGCAAAGGACCCGAGGCCCGAGCCAAGGACAAGCCCGATCTGCGGGCGCAGCCCAGTCTGCGAAAGCACAAATGCCGCCGCGGATTCGGCGCGAGTAAACAGGTCTTGGTTCATAGTTAAGCGCCCGTTCCATTCACATTGAAATTGTAGACAATGCACTCGGAGGACATAAGTATCCGCGTGAGAACCGGAGACGAATCGTGGAAAGGCAGTATTCATGCGCGTCAAGTGCCGATTTGCACAGTCACAGTCTTACGTGATTCCCGGGCGAAAGGCGGATTTGCCGCGGAGAAACCGCGACTAACCGCATGGATGCTGGGGATTTTCAGAGTCCGGCGCCGCAATTGCACAATTCCCGTGTCACCCCGCTGTGCATGAGCTGCACTCAATTGATGAATAAGCAGTTAGAGACGCATGAATTTCATTGACGTAATAAACAGGGGTGGTAAAAACATAATCGTTCTTTGACACGTTCTGAAGTTTTTCCGGTTGGTGCAGCGTCCGGGGCTCAAGCGTAGTCACTCAGACAACCGCGAGGTGGGTTTGGGAGGGCGAGCAAGGGTCTATAGCTAAGCGCTGGTCGAGGAGAACAGGAGCCTCTGTCGAAGGCAGGATAGAGTCCCGAGGCGTTGGACTGATTTATCCGGTTGGCGGTGAGCCCGGAGCCCGAGCAAAGATCGGCCTGCAATGAACCCGCAAGGGAGTTGTAGGAAAAGGTCAGCAAGGGTCTAAACGCGAGCTACTGGCCGAGAGGAATGAGTCCAACACCACCTCGGGACTCTCTATTTTTGCCATCGGATTGTGGAGAGACCGGCGTCCCCGCCCGTCCAAGCCTTACAATCAAACCTATTGCCGTCGCGGACCCTCCACAGCTTCATGCTAGGCGACGGCAGCGCCGCTCATCGAGGTCGGTTTGGACAATTGCGAGCTAAGCTTTCGCGCTCAATTTCGGGAAGTTGAGTCTCTCTCTAGAAAGCTGGTGCTTGACAACCTCAGTCCGCGCGACCGGCACCTGCGCCAAATGATGCTGTTCGCCCTGCGGCGGCCTGCGCCTTCCGACTACCCTTTCTTGTTTTCGTATGCCTTCTGCAGGACGGAGAAGGATGGCGCAACCATCAATAAGCTGACCGCCGCCGTTCATCTGCTGCAATCATCTACCGTCATCGCCGACGACATTCTCGATGGCGGCACTCTGCGCTACGGACGCCCGGCCTTCCACCGCCAATACAACATTAACTACGCTATCGTCGCCACCGAACTCATGCAGTCCATCGCCTTCAGGACATTTGGCTCTGAGCTGGACCGTGGCCGATTCAAGCATCCCTGCCTGGTGATGAAAATCCTGAACGAAATGCTCCGCGATCTCTACCTCTGCCAGTATTTGGACCTTTACTACAGTGCGAGGACCAGCCTTGCCCTTTCCGAGTATTACCGTGTCATTGGGCTGGGAGTTGGATATTTCATGTCGAATCTCGCCCGCGGCGGCGCGCTGTTAGCAGGCAAACCGGAGCCCGAGGTCCGGGCCCTCGCTGCCTACGGCTACAACTACGGCATGGCGCTGTTCATTACCGATGACATTGTCGACGTGATTGGCAATCCCCGGGAAACAGGTAAGAACTTCGCCGCCGACCTCAAGAATGCCCGGCTCAAGTTGCCCATCCTTCTTGCTCTCCGCTTGAGCAGCGGCGAAGAACGCAAATTCCTGAAGCAGTTCTTGACCGGTGGCAAACCCACCCCCTCAGAGCTACGCCGGGCCGTACAGGTCATTCAGAACGTCGGGGCCATCGCGCAATGCACTCGCATCGCCCGCCGTTATCTAGCACGATCGCTGCGCTCCCTCTCTCCCACCAGGTCCCTGGTGAGCCGAACCAATCTCGCCTGGCTGGCCACCAGTCTGCTCTCTGCGCAAGGGCTCGAATAACTTCTGGGTGAAGCAGGTGCGCACGCGCCCCCGAAACGGGCGCAGGCACATCGACGATGCCAACTCCTGTTCCCTCCCACACTTCTCCTTCCTCCGCTGCCCCGGCGGGAACGGATGCGGTCCCAGCTTCTGAAAATCTCCCCCTACTGCGACGACTACTTCTTCTTCGTCGTCTTCTTGGCCGTTGGCTTTTTGGCTGTGGTCTTCTTCGTGGGAACGGACTTCTTCTTGCCAGGACCTCTGAGCGCCATGTTGCTTCTCCTTTCTCCCGTTTATCGGTTTGGTGTGACGCCAATTCGCAACATCAAACTTACCACGCGCGGGTCTGAGCGCAGCCCATCCAATGCCGGCACGGTCTTCAGCAAGTAAAGACCGTAATCGCGTTCATCGAAGGCCTTTTGCAGCAGACCAATCGCCGCTTCATTCTGTCCCGCCCACGCATTCAAGACCGCAAGCCGATACGGAGATGAATCGGTGAGAGTATAAGGCAGATCTTTCGATTGCTTCGCATCCTTTATTGCCAGTTGCAGTCGTTCCTGCCAGTAAGCCTTTGCGCCGTTCTTTTCGTAAGCGCTCTTGAGGAGCAGCGCTCGCCGCTCAGCCTCCTTGGTGGTCTCGCCGGCCAGCGTCCCTGCCTTCTGGTGCTCAGCGATGGCTGCCTCGAACATGCCCCGCTGTTCGTAAACGTCTGCCAGAAGTTGATGGCCGAGATAGAAGTTCGGATCCAGTTCCAGCGTCTTCTGCGCTTGAGTCACCGCGTCGTCATAACGGCGCGCCTGGAACAGGATGTACCCGTAACTCGAATTAATTACCAGCGAGAGTGGGTCCAGCTCGTGCGCCCGCCGAATCTCGGCAATCGCTTTGTCGGAGTCGCCCAGGCAGATCAAATATTCGGCATACCATTGGTGGCCGGTCGCATAGTTCGGGTCCAACTGGATGGCACGCGCAAACTCCGTCAGCGCGCCCCCCAGGTCCCACCGCTCGCCGGCCCGGGTCACCGCCAACGCGGCATGGGCCTCGGCCAGGTTGTCGTCAATCTCCAGTGCTTTCGTGGCCGCCGCTTCTGCCTGCCGGTAAGTCTCCTGCCAGGGCACGCTGCTGTATGTGCCCAGTACCACGTACGAGTTCGCCAGCCCCGTATACGCTAGAGCGTAATTCGGGTCCTTGTCGATCGCCTGCTGAAAATAGCTAATTGCCTTCCGGATGCTTTCTTCCGTGCGCTTGTTCCAATAGTAGCGGCCCTGGAGGTAGGCCTGGTGTGCTTCCGGGTCGATGCGCCGGTTGTCGGCCAAGCGCGCCTGCTCCTTGGGCGTCACCTTGGCGTTTACCTCATTTGCGATCACCTGCGCAACCTCTCCCTGCAACTTCAGCACGTCGTGCAGGTCACGATCATAGCTTTCCGCCCATAGGTGCGTGTCGCCGGGCGCGTAAATCAACTGCGCGGAGATTCGGATCCGGTCGCCCACCCGCTGCACCGAGCCTTCGATCACCCCTTCCACCCCCAGTTCGCGTCCGATCTGCGGCAGCGGCTTCTTCGCGTCCTTGTACTGCATCACCGACGTCCGCGATATCACTTTCAGCGACCCAATTTTCGAAAGGTCCGTAATCAGCTCCTCGGTCATGCCGTCGGCGAAGTACTCCTGCTGCGGATCGCCCGAGAGGTTGACCAGCGGCAGCACTGCCAGCGAGTGAATCCGCGCCCCAGCCTCCATTCCAAACAGCCGCTGTCGCCATCCTTTCAGGTTGAACCCGAGCAGCAGCGCCGCTATCGTCAACACTCCGGTAAGGCCCAGCAGAACCTTCCTGCCCACCCTTGACCGGGGCCTCTTGACCACTCGCCAGGAAGCCGTGACCGTGCTCGGCGCGCCCAGCCGCCGCAAATCCACCGCCAGTTCCTTCGCCGATTGGTAGCGGTTCTCCGGGTCCTTTTCCAGGCATTTGCCGATGAGCCGTTCCAACTCCGCCGACACTTGGGAGTTGAGCTGCGCGGGCGGCACTGGCGCTTGCCGCAAGATCGCGGCGATCAGCTGAGCGTGGTCCAGCTTGCCGAAGGGTCGCTTCCCGGTCGCCATCTCGTACAACACCGCACCGGCCGCATGAATATCCGTCCGAGCGTCCACCTCCTCGCCCAGCAACTGCTCTGGCGCCATATAGGGCAGAGTTCCGGCCGTTGCCTGCGAATCGGTAACACTCTCCGTCACGGCACCCGGGATAATCGGAAGCCGCAGCTTTGCCAACCCGAAGTCCAGTATCTTGAGCCGTCCGTCCCCCGTCACCACCAGGTTCCCCGGCTTCAGGTCGCGATGCACCACCCCCTCGGCATGCGCCGCAGCCAGCCCTTCGGCCAGCTGCGTACCCAGCGCGATGACCTCCTTTTCTGCCAACGGCCGCCCGGCCACTTTCCGGTTCAGCGTGATCCCGGGAATGTATTCCATCACCAGAAAGTCCATCCGATCCTGCGTGTCGAAGTCATAAATGGTTGCGATGCCGGGATGGTTCAGCTTGGAGAGAGCCAGCGCTTCTTTGCGAAAGTGCCTGCGTGCGGATTGATCGCTCAGCATGCCAGCAGGAAGAACCTTGATGGCGACGTCGCGGTCCAGATGTTCGTCATGGGCGCGATACACTTCTCCCATGCCGCCGGCGCCGATCTTCTCGGCGATACGGTAGTGGCCCAGATTGATGCCGACGGCTAAGTCCTGGCCGGACGACCCCGTGGTCATGCGAAAGACGCCCCTCTCCCCATACGTGGCACGCCCATTCTAGGGCAAGCGTAAAGGAAAGCGACAACAAAACCGATGCACCGATCTAACTAGATCAGTGGGGTACCCAGTCGCTCGGGTCAAGTCCTTCTACTGACAGCGGAGAGCCGAGAGCTGACAGCTGAGAGCTATCTAGAGCGGAATATTCCCATGCTTCTTAGGCGGGTTTTTGTCGCGTTTGGTCTCCAGCATCTCCAGCGCCTGAATTAGCTTCTTGCGTGTCTCGCGCGGTTGGATAACGGCATCCACGAATCCGCGATCAGCCGCCACGTAGGGATTCGCCAAACGATCGCGGAATTCTTCGATCTTTTGTTGGCGAACCGCTTCGCGATTGTCCGCGCCGTCCAGCTCTCGTTTGTAGACGATATCCACTGCGCCTTCCGGCCCCATCACCGCGATTTCGGCGCTCGGCCAGGCGTAGTTCACGTCCGCGCGGATGTGCTTTGAAGCCATGACGCAATACGCTCCGCCGTAAGCTTTGCGGGTGATCACGGTCACTTTGGGGACGGTCGCTTCCGCAAACGCAAACAGCAGCTTGGCGCCGTGCTTTATGATTCCGCCGTATTCCTGGTTGGTACCGGGCAAAAAGCCGGGCACGTCTTCAAACGTCACCAGCGGAACATTGAAGCAATCGCAAAAGCGCACGAAGCGCGCGCCCTTCACCGATGCATTGATATCGAGCGTGCCGGCAAGCATGGCGGGCTGATTGGCCACGACCCCGACCGGCTTTCCGTTGAAACGCGCAAATCCCACGACGATGTTCTTGGCATAGTGCTCGTGAACTTCAAAAAAATAGCCATCGTCGACCACCGTGTGAATCACGTCTTTCATGTCATACGGCACGTTCGATTCATCGGGAACAAGCTTGTCAAGCTTCTCGTCCAGACGATCGATCGGGTCGGTGCAGGGCTTGCGCGGCGGATCTTCCAGATTGTTCGATGGAATAAAGCTCAAAAGCTCGCGGATCATCGACAAACACTCAGCATCGTCGCGGCACATGAAGTGCGCAACTCCAGACGTTTCGTTGTGCGTGCGCGCTCCGCCGAGCTGGTCTTTGGTGACCTCTTCGTGTGTCACCAGCTTGATCACGTCCGGACCGGTGATGAACATGTACGAAGTCTGGTCCACCATGAGAATGAAGTCGGTAATCGCAGGCGAATATACGGCGCCGCCGGCGCACGGGCCCATGATGGCCGAGATTTGCGGCACCACTCCGCTATAAAGTGTGTTGCGCAAAAAAATGTCGGCGTAGCCGGCCAGCGACATCACGCCCTCCTGAATGCGAGCGCCCCCCGAATCGTTCAGTCCGATGAGCGGAGCGCCCATCTTGGCCGCCAGGTCCATAATCTTGACGATCTTCCCGGCGTTCGCCTCGGAGAGCGAACCGCCGAAGACGGTGAAATCCTGCGCGAAAACAAAGACCAGCCGCCCTTCCACGCGTCCGTAGCCGGTGATGAAACCATCGCCGTAGTATTTCTGCTCGGCCATGCCGAAGTCGTGGCAGCGATGCGTGACCAGCTTGTCGGTTTCTTCGAAGGTGCCCTCGTCGAGCAAGAATTCCACCCGCTCGCGCGCCGACATCTTGCCCTCTTTGTGCTGGCGCTCGCGCCGCTGCGCGCCGCCGCCTTCCTGGGCCATCTGGTCACGTTTTTTCAGTTCGGCAATCTTCTCTTCGAGTTTCATAGGGGAATTATTATAGGCGAGCGCGAAATCCGAAGTGTGACGACTGACACAGGACGGTGTGATGGCGGATCGTCGTTGGTCGAGCATCGTCTCTCACGCCCGCAAGGTAGCGGCGTCAAACAGATTCAGAAACTCGATTTTCTTTTCGGGCGGCAGAAAAGACGCCTCAAACGAATTGCGCGCCAACTCTCGCAGATGTTCGTCGGTGAAGCCAAACGCCTCCTGCGCGAGCGCGTATTCCTCGACGAGCGATGTTCGAAACATGGCAGGATCGTCGGAGTTGAGAGTGAGCATCAGGCCTTGGTCGAAGTAGCGGCGCACCGGATGTTGCGCGAGTTCGGCGCAGCAGCCTGTCCGCAGATTGCTGGTCACGCAGATTTCAATTGGAATCTGGCGCTCGGCCAATTCTTCAATCAATTCCGGATCCTGCCCAGCGGTGAGGCCATGGCCGATGCGTTCCGTTTTGAGGTTCAGCGCGCCCCAAATCGATTCCGGCCCGGCGCTTTCACCCGCATGCCCGGTGAGATGAAGACCGTGCTCGGCGGCGCACGAGTAAACTCCCGCGAACCACTCCGGCGGACCGGCACGCTCGTCGCCGCCAATGCCGAAGGCAACCACGTTGCGATCCCGAAACTGGATGGCGAGATCGAGCACGCTCTGGGCTTTCTCGGCGCCGAACTGCCGGATGGCATCGAATATCCACAACAGCGAAATGCCAAAGTCTTTTTCTCCGCGCTGGCGGCCGCGTTCCAGCCCCTCGAAAATCGTGGGGAAATCCTGCTTGCGCCAGAGGCAAACGCCGGTCGAAACACTCACCTCCGCATGAAGAATGTTCTGCGCTTTCAGCCGCTCCATCAGCCGGTAAGTGATCAACTCGTAGTCTTCCGGTGTGCGCAGGTGTCCGGTCACGTCCTTGAACGCCGCGAGGAAACCCGTGAAGTCTTTGTAGTTGTAGAGTTCCTCGACTTCGGCGAGCGAGGCCCCTTCCATCGCGTGATGCTGCCGCAGTTCGAGCAGGGTGCATGGCTCGATCGAGCCTTCGAGATGCAGATGAAGCTCGGCCTTGGGAAGAGAAAGGACGAAACCGGACGGCTCCGAAGGCATGTTGTGATTCTAAAGGATTGGACGATGCGAGGATCGGGTCATCTGACCATTGGGTCGTTGGACGATCAACTTCAAAATCAAAATCAGATCACGCGATGGCTCGATGCCGATCAGCCAAGTTTCTTCTCTTTGCAAAATTCACTATGATGTCGGCTGTAGAAGATGTAAATCAGCAGTCCCAGTGCCAGCCAAATCACAAAGCGCAGCCAGGTAATCAGCGTAAGCCCGAACATCAGTCCACCGCACAGAATTATCGAGATCAGTGGGAACCACGGTACAAATGGCACGCGGAACGCACGCTTGCGCTCGGGCTGATTGCGTCGAAGCAAAATGACCCCCAGCGAAACCAGCACGAAAGCAAACAGCGTCCCAATGTTGGCGAGATCGGCGGCATCCCCAATATCTACCAGCCCGGCGGGGATGCCCACTGCGAAGCAGGCGATCCAAGTTGACCAGTGCGGCGTCTTATATTTCGGGTGCACCGCAGAAAACAACTTCGGCAGCAAGCCGTCGCGAGACATGGCGTACCAGATACGCGCCTGCCCGTACTGAAACACCAGCAACGAAGAGATCATCCCCGTCAGCGCTCCGATTACGATCACCGACCGGAAGAACACATGCGCTCCCAGATACTTCAGCGCGTAGGCGACCGGAGCTTCGGCCGCTTCTCCGGAAACGAAAGTCGTGTACTTCATCATGCCGAGCAGTACGACGGCGACGCCGACATAGAGCAGAGTGCAGACGATCAGCGACGCGATAATGCCGAAGGGCAAATCTTTTTGAGGATTGCGCGATTCCTCCGCCGCGGTTGAGACCGAATCGAATCCGATATAAGTAAAGAAAACGATGGCCCCGCCAGTGACGATCCCGGCAAATCCAGATGGTGCAAAAGGCGTCCAATTTGCGGGCTTCACCAGCATTCCACCCACAACCAAAAAGGTCAGGATCGCGCCGATCTTAATCGCGACCATAATGTTGTTCGTCTCGGCCGATTCCTTCACCCCGCGCACCAGTAACAGCGTGAGAATAAACACAATCAAAAAGCCCGGCAGGTTGAAGTAAGCGCCCGTCCACTGTCCCGAGGCCCAGACGGGACTTGCCCACTTGCCGGGCAAGCTGAGACCAAACGCCGCCAGTTGCGCTTTCGTGTAACCGGCAAAGCCCACCGCAACCGCTACGTTGCTGACCGCATATTCAAGGATCAGGTCCCAGCCGATGATCCAGGCAAAGATTTCGCCGAGCGTCGCGTACGAGTAGGTGTAGGCGCTGCCGGCGATGGGAATCATCGACGCCAACTCGGCGTAGCACAATCCGGCAAAACTGCAAGCGACCGCAACAAGAAAAAACGAAATGGCAATAGAAGGCCCGGCGGGCGGACGGCCGTGCATGAGCGCTCCGGCCGTGCTGCCGGTGCGCAGGAAATTTACGATCAGGTCGAGCGCCTGCGCGTGCAGGATGGACGGCGCCTGGAAATATTCTCCAGCCGCTGCCGTTCCCGTAAGCACGAAGATTCCCGAGCCGATGATCGCGCCGATGCCGAGTGCCGTCAGCGACCACGGCCCCAGCGTTTTACTGAGCCGGTGCGCGGGGTCTTCCGCTTCAGAGATGAGTTTGTCGATGGACTTGCAACAGAAGGCCTGAGTGCTAGAGGTGCGAACGACCTCGGCTGCGGGTTCCGTAGATAATTGCGACAAGAGTTGTTTTGTCTCCTAACAGCCGGAGTCGGGCACGGGTGGAAACCCATGCCCGGCGATGCTTGTTGCTCAGGCGAACTTTACCGTTTCGCCTGACCGCGCGCCAGCTTTTTCACTTTGCGCTTTTTCGATCCGCGCGCGTAATCGCGGGGCTTCCTCGGCTTTTCCGCTTTGATCTTCTTGCGGGCGGCTCGCTTGGTTTTCTTACGCTCTTCTTTGCTCAACGTCTTCGTATTTGCCATCAGTGCGCTTCTCTTCTCTCTTTTTTGTAGTTTTGTTTCGAACTTCTTACGTACTTGTCACCTCGACCCTGAGCGTAGCCGAAGAGGAGGGATCTGCAGTTCCTACCCCCGACTGGACTTTCGGCCCGCTTACGCTTTCTCCAACTGCGCGTACTTCTCGACTAACTTCTTCAAACCGAAGCGAGGGAATTGTACCGTAATCTTGGCGGCTTCCCCATCTCCTTCGCGCTGATACACTGTGCCTTCCCCGTATTTCGGATGCTTGACCTTCTGCCCGGGACGGAATCCACGTCTGCCCCTGGGCTCTTCGGGCAACATTTTCGGGACATTGAATTTCTTGCCGCGAGAGGCAAAAAATTCGGCGATGTTGCCGATGGAGTTATAGTTCGCCAGCGAAGTCGGCGTTTTTGGCTTGACCCGCGCTGGATTCCAGGCAGCGCTCTGGTCTTCGTCTTCGTAAGAATAGTGCGTGCTTTCGGCGGCTGCGGGCCGGAGCCTGCCCTGAGCGGAGTCGAAGGGACCCGCTGGACGGGCGGGGACGCCCGTCGCTCCATAGTCTCTTTGAGGGCGCGTGCTCCGCCGCGAGCCGCCCAGTTCTTCGACCAACTGCGGCGGAACTTCTCCCAGAAATCGCGACGGCACGCTAGCTTCTGGCATGTCCGTTCCATACCGCCGCCGATAAACGGCGCGCGATAAAATCAGCGTGTCCATGGCGCGCGTCATGCCGACGTAGCAGAGCCGCCGTTCTTCTTCGATCGAATCCGGCTCCAGCATGGTGCGCGAGTGCGGAAACAAGCCTTCTTCCATTCCGGCGAGAACCACCAGCGGAAACTCCAGTCCCTTGGCCGCGTGCAGCGTCATCAGCGTGATCTGCGCATGCTCGTCGTACTGATCGGCATCGCTGACCAGTGCCGCGTGATCGAGAAATTGATCGAGCGTCTCCCCGCGGTCGCGCGAGTCCATGGCCGCATTTACCAATTCGCGCAAGTTCTCGATGCGCGAGTAGGCTTCGGGCGTGTCTTCCTCTTCAAGTTGTTTGATGTATCCGGTGCGGTCGATCAGAAATTTTAGAATCTCGGCAGTATTCGCCGCCGCGCCCGGAGCGCGAAAGCCGTCGACAGCCTCATCAGTCACTTCATCGATGGAACGACGAGAGCCGTCGCCCGTCTCCTCATCCGCGGAACCGCCAGCCGCGAAATCAAAGCTGAAGTTGCCAGGATCGAAATCGGTATCGCCGATAGTCTCCTGTTCCCGTGTCGGCAAAGCTGCCGAGCTTCGCTCGGCCTGGACCCTTCGACGGAGCTCAGGGCAGGCTTGCGAGACGCCCGTCCCCACACCTGCCGGCGAGACGCCGGCGCTACTCTCCTCCACCCGCTCCACAAACGTTCCCGCCAGCATCGCCTGTCCGTCCTCAATCAACTCGCGGAAACTTTTCAGCGCTGCCACTCCTCGCGCAGGCAACAACTGCCGCTTAATCGCTTCGCCCAGTGCGCCCCACATCGACAATCCCGTCTCTAGCGCGAGCCGTTCCAGCATTTCGATTGTCGTCTTGCCAATCCCGCGCACCGGCGTGTTGATCACGCGCAGCAGTGAAACCGAATCATCCGGATTCTGGATGACCTTCAAATACGAGATCATATCTTTGATCTCAGCCCGCTCATAGAACGAGAAACCGCCCACCACGTGATACTTCAACTGGTAGCGCCGCATCGCCTCTTCGAACAGACGCGATTGCGAGTTCGTCCGATAAAGCACGGCCGCGCGTGCCGTCTCGCCGCTTTCGCCTGCCGCGCGCACGTAGCGATTGATGGTATCGGCCGCAAACAGCGCCTCGTTCTCGCCGTCCGGAGCCTCGTAGTATCCGATCTTCGCCCCACCCTGTCGCGACGTCCACAGGTTCTTGCCCTTGCGCCGGACGTTGTTTCCGACCACCGCTGACGCCGCGCCCAGGATATTCTGCGTCGAGCGATAGTTCTCCTCCAGCCGCACGATCTTCGCTTCCGGAAAGTCGCGCTCAAACTCCAGAATGTTGCGAATGTCGGCTCCGCGCCACGAATAGATCGACTGATCCTCGTCGCCCACCGCGCAAACATTGTGCCCGCCCCCCGCCAGCAACCGCATCAGTTCATACTGCGGACGGTTCGTGTCCTGATATTCATCGACCAACAAGTACTGGAATCGCCGGTTGTAGTATTCGCGCACCGCCGCTACCGACTTGAGCAGCCGCATGGCTTCAAGCAACAGATCGTCGAAGTCCATCGCATTCGCTTTGCGCAGCTCCTTGCGATACTCCTCAAAAATGTGCGCGATCTTTTCGGTCTTCGGATCGCCCGATTGCAGATAAATTTCCTGTGGATCGAGCATGTGATTCTTGGCCCAGGAAATCCGCGATAGCACGTTGCGCGGCGTCAGTTGCTTGTCGTCCAGCCCCAGCCGCCGCATGACGCCCTTGACGACTTGCTGCTGATCAGTCTCGTCGTAGATAACGAAATTCTTCGTAAGCCCGATCGGCGGCTGTCCGGGCACGGTAGAAGGAATCCGCAAAGCCTCAATGTCGCGCCGCAGCACCCGCACGCAAAAAGAGTGAAAAGTAGAAATCACCGGCTTGGCAATGCTAAGCCCGCCGACCAGCTTTTCCACGCGCTCAGCCATCTCGGATGCGGCCTTGTTGGTGAAAGTCATGGCCAGGATCGACTCCGGCATCACGCCCATCTTCTCGATCAGATAAGCAATCCGAAACGTGATGACGCGAGTCTTCCCACTGCCCGCCCCGGCCAGAATAAGCACCGGCCCCTCGGTAGTCTCGACCGCCTCGCGTTGTTGCGGATTTAGATCGTCCAGAAACGACAAAGAGAATGGCTCCCACTGCGCTAGATGGATCTTACAACGTTGAGGATGGAGCGACGGTCGGCCCGCCTACCCAAGCCGCATCAGGCCGTCAGGACGTGTGTCGGGGACTGGCTGAAAACGGATTCCTCGAATTTCAAGGGCATCGATTGAATGTTTTCACCTGAAAAAGCCTGCTCGAACGCTTCGATCACGCTTGGACTAGGATTGCACACTATGATCTTCTTGTCGTGGCAAGCGCATTGAAAGAGCTCTTTGGCAAACTGATCGTAAGCAGGAAGGGAATAGCCAATGAACACAACTTCCTCAGCTCTGAGGATGAGGGCGGCCACCGCTTCCCAGAGCCTTTCAGCGTCCTTTCGAGCTTCCTCACCATCCAAGCTTGCCATTTCTGGGTCGCCTGGGAAAATCATGTGCCTAAGATCGTCCGCATCGTAGGGAAGAAGGGGATCATCAAAGGGAGCGCCTTGGTCCCAAGCGGTCGTCATTCCATCTGCAATGGGGCACATGCCGGGGGGATTTTCAATCAGGCGCCCTGGCTTTGGCTGAAGATGATTTGTCCAGTTAATCGATCCGTGCGGCTTAATAATTGGAATTCGGGAATCTGGAGCGTAGCCAAAAGCGCGTCCTATCGTTTCCAGGGCGGTTTCGCAAACGAGATCCCAATTAAAAGAAATCACGCCGATCGACGAGGCAACCCGGTGGGCAAACCCAGAATAGATATCTGGTAGCCGAAACCTGAGCCCGTGATGTTTTTCCCAGAGGAGCCGCGTACAAACGCGACGCAGGATATTCAAGGCTTGGAGGGCAACGGGGCATTTGTCCACGGCCCCACGAAGGTCGACAAGGAGTTCCTCAATCCCCTGCCCGCGATCAACGAACTCGAAACCGGCCCAGAACTTGCCTCGGGGATACTCTGGCAACATCGGCAGAAAGAAAGGATTAATGATGAGATCGCGGTCCTTGATACGGTCGATGCAGTTGAGTATTTCGGTCCTCAGCTGTTGCACCAGGGGAATGCCGGCGTGGTAGGAGAAGCCAGCACCAAGAACGAAGACAGTCTTATATCGCATGTTTCCACTGCCGGAACAACCGACGAATGACTGTATAATAAGAGATTGCGCCCATGAAGAAAAGCAGCTCAGTAGCAGCCGACCACGATCTGGCCCCCCGCCGAATCCGCTCCACCACCGTCCTCTGCGTCCGCCGCGACAATAAAGTCGTCATGGCCGGCGACGGCCAAGTCACCCTAGGCGAATCCGTAATCAAGCACGGAGCGAAGAAAATTCGCCGCCTCTACCAGGACAAAATCCTAGCCGGATTTGCCGGCTCGACCGCCGATGCGTTCACTTTGTTCAGCCGTTTCGAGGCGAAACTTGAGCAGTATCATGGCAACATCGGCCGCGCCGCTGTTGAACTCGCAAAAGACTGGCGCACCGACAAGTTTTTGCGCCATCTCGAAGCCCTCTTGCTGGTCACGGATAAAGAAGCTACGTTCCTGCTGAGCGGCCAGGGAGATGTGATCGAGCCCGACACCGGCATTGCTGCCATCGGCTCCGGCGGCCCGTTTGCCCAGGCAGCAGCGCAGGCCCTGGCCGATCACACCAAGCTCTCGCCGCGAGAAATAGCCGAAGAAGCAATGAAGATCGCCGGCCGGATGTGCATCTATACCAATGACAAGGTAACGATCGAGGAATTGTAGTCGCTGTTCGTCGTTCGCTATTCGCTGTTCGCGTCCCAGAAGCCGACGGATGCCGCGAAGTGCGAACGACGAATAGTGAAGAGCGAACGACCATTTATGGCCATCTACTTACCCGGAACTGCCGAAGAAGAACAAGTCACGCTCGACGAATTGACGCCGCGCGAAATTGTCACTGAGCTTGACAAGTACGTTGTCGGACAGAAGGACGCGAAGCGCGCTGTGGCCATTGCCCTGCGCAACCGCATGCGCCGGCAGAAGCTCGGACCAGAAATGGCCGAAGAAGTTATTCCCAAGAACATCATCATGATCGGCCCCACGGGCGTGGGCAAAACCGAAATCGCGCGCCGTCTCGCCAAGCTGGCCAACTCACCGTTTTTGAAGGTCGAGGCTTCAAAGTTCACCGAAGTCGGCTATGTGGGCCGCGATGTCGAATCCATGATTCGCGACCTGGTTGAGATCGCCATCGAAATGATCCGCGAAGAGAAACTCGAAGACGTTGCGGATAAAGCGGAACTGAATGCCGAAGAACGCCTGCTCGACATTCTTCTGCCCCCGACTTCACCCCGTTCGGCGGATTCCAGTTCGGGAGGCGTGGTCATCGACGGCGGCACCAGCCTGGCCGAATCCTCCAGCCGCACCCGCGAGAAACTGCGTCAGCAGTTGCGCGAAGGCAAACTCGACGACCGCACCGTCGAAATCGAAACCCGCGAGCGCAATTTCCCGTCCTTCGAAATCATTTCCAACCAGGGCGTTGAAGAGATGGACGTCAACATCAAGGACATGTTGCCCAACATCTTCGGCCAGCGCACCAAGAAGCGGAAGATGAAGGTAAACGAGGCCTTCGAATATCTGATTCAGGAAGAAGAGCAGCGTCTGATCGACATGGAGCAGGTCACGCGCGCCGCCATCGACCGCGTGGAAAACACCGGCATCATCTTCCTCGACGAAATCGACAAGATTGCTGGCCGTGAGAGCGGCCATGGCCCGGACGTCTCGCGCGAAGGAGTGCAGCGCGATATCCTGCCTATTGTCGAAGGCACGACAGTAAACACGCGCTACGGCATGGTCCGCACCGATCACATCCTGTTCGTAGCAGCGGGCGCGTTCCACGTTTCGAAACCAAGCGACCTGATTCCCGAACTGCAGGGCCGGTTCCCTATCCGCGTGGAATTGCAGTCGCTCACCATGGAAGACTTCGTCCGCATCCTGACCGAACCGAAGTCTTCGCTGACCCGGCAATACATCGCGCTGCTCGAAACCGAAGGCGTAAAACTTGAGTTCACGCCCGACGCGCTCGAAGAGGTAGCGCGCTTCGCCTTCCGCGTGAATGAAGGCACGGAAAACATAGGCGCCCGACGTCTGCACACGATCATGGAAAGAGTGCTTGACGAAATCAGCTTCGAGGCGCCTGAAAAGAAAGGCCAGCAGTTCGTGGTCGATTCGGCCTATGTGCAGAAGATGCTGAGTGAGATCGTGAAAGACCAGGATCTGTCGCGGTACATCCTATAGGAAGACTGCTTCCTACTGTCCCTGTGATTGGGAGCATGAGAGCCCATCCCGCCCATCTCCTCGCGCCCGCCGCGCTCTGCCTGCTTCTGGCCAGTTGCGCTCAGACCGGTCCGCCGCTGCCGCCGTCGCTCGAACTCCCCAAGCCGCCGACCGATCTGCGCGCCAGCCGCAAGGGCAATCGCGTCACACTGAACTGGAGCGAGCCCACGCTCACCACCGATCGCCAGAGTGTGCGGTATCTCGGTCCGACTCTTGTCTGCCGTAGCCTCGATCCTGAAATCACCGCGTGCGGAAATCCTGCCGCCATGTTGCCCACACCATCCGCCGTCCCCCAGAAGCCGAAATCCTCTCGTGGCACGGCGAAGAAGTCCGAATCCCAGCACCCCGCTCCGCAGACCTACACCGACACGCTGCCTTCGGCCATGCAACAGCAAGGCCCGTCTTCCGAAGTTACATATGCCGTGGAAGTCTTGAACCGCAATGCCCGTGGCGCGGGATTATCGAATCGAGTGCACGTACCCGCCGTTATGACCCTGCCTCCGCCGGGCGACTTGGCCGCCGAACTGACCGGCGATGGCGTAGTGCTCACCTGGACAAGCGCAGGCGAACCACAGAACATCCGTGCTAACCTCTCCGCTAACTCCCCAGGCGTTCAACTGCGTTATCGAATCTATCGGCGCGACGAAACCTCCGGCAAAGACGCGATTGCCGGTGAAGTCCCCGTGGGCGAGTCTGGCCCCGAACATTTCACTGACTCCAGCTTCGAATGGGAAAGGACCTACCTCTACCGCATCGCCGCCGTGAGCATCGTCAAACGGCCCGATAGCGAAGTGCAGGTTGAGGGAGACGACACCGCGCCCGTGCGCGTGGTCGCTCATGATGTCTTTCCACCGTCCGTACCCGCCGGGTTGCAGGCGGCATACTCGGGCGAGGGACAAAAACCATTTATCGATCTCATCTGGGCGCCGGTCACGAATGCCGATCTCGCCGGATACAACGTCTACCGATCCGAGACGAATGGCGCCGCGGTCGGGCAGACAGTCAAGCTGAATTCCGAACTGGTGAGATCGCCGTCGTATCGCGATAGCGCGGTCGCCTCCGGTAAGACCTATACCTACTCAGTTTCCGCCGTGGACGTGCGTGGGAACGAAAGTCGGCGCTCCGAGGAAACCAGCGAACCCGTCCCATAGCATCGCCTTCCTTGCGTTCGCGACCCCAATGTGCGGTGTCATCCTGAGCGAAGCGACGGACCTCTGGGTTTGCGCGGCGCCATGCATGGATCGCTTCGCCTTCGTGATCTTTCTGCCCCGTATGTTTAGAAATTGTGTTTAGATATTGCTCTGATGAAATACTGCCGGTTCGAGTTCAACGGTACCGCCTACTACGGCCTGGTCGAGTCCGTCGCGGGTAACGACGAAATCACTCACCTGCTCCTCCAGCCTCCGCAGGATAGTGATGGCGCGGGTCTTCCCACCCGCCGCATTGACCGCATCCCGCTCGCACAGGCATCGCTGCTGCCGCCGGTCGAGCCTTCGAAAATTGTCTGCGTCGGCCGCAACTATCGCGAACATGCCGCCGAACTCGGCCACGACGTTCCGCTGGAGCCGCTGCTATTTCTCAAGGCGACCTCGGCCCTGCTGCCGCCGGGTGGAACGATTCTTCGGCCCAAAGCATCGGCGCGCACCGACTACGAGGGCGAGCTGGGAGTCGTGATTGGCCGGCGCTGCCACCTTCTTGCCGGCAGCGATGACGTTCGCCCCTACATCCTCGGCTACACCTGCGTCAATGATTTCACGGCCCGAGATCTACAGAACAAGGACGGCCAGTGGACACGCGCCAAAGGTTTCGATACCTTTTGCCCGGTCGGGCCCCTCGTCGCCGACGGCCTCGATCCATGGGCGGGCGTCCAGGTCGAAACCCGGGTAAATGGCGAGGTACGGCAATCGGGCAATACGCGAGATTTTATCTTTCCGCTCGACGTTGTCATCCGTTACATTTCGCAGGTCATGACGCTCGAGCCCGGCGACCTGATCGCCACCGGCACGCCCAAGGGCGTCGGGCCAGTCGTCGCCGGCGATGCCATAGAAGTTTCGATCAAAGGCATCGGCCAGTTGCTCAATCCCGTAGCCAACCAAACTTAGCAATGGGAGAACGACCTATTTTCTCCGTGCGGTCTGCCGCACGGCTCGCTCCATCAGTTCCGCCGCCTTAAGCAGCGTGTCCATTTCCGGCTCCCTCAGGCCGCTGAGCGTCTCGGCCACAAGCCGAACTCTCCGCGCCCTTGCCTGCTGCAGCAAGCGTTCCCCTTTGGCCGTTGCCGTCACCCGAATCCGCCGCGCATCTTTCGAATCGGTCTCAATTTTGGCCAGCCCGAAGCGCTTCAATCCCGCCACGATGCGGCTCATGGTGGGAGCTTTCACTTGCTCGGCAACTGCCAGTTGCCCGAGCGCCATCGGGCCGCCGAACACCAGGACGGAAAGTGCGGACAGCCGAGCCGGACCCTGCCGGGCCAAAACGTCCTGTTTGCGGGCGTGGCGCAGAAGATGAATCGCAGCCGAGTGCAGGCGATCTGCCACTTCCAACCGGAATGGCTCCTTCGAGTGCCGCATACGACACAGCTTAGCATTGCAAACGCTTAGCATGGCTAACATTTTCCTTGACAATCCGAACCGGAACTCTACAATTAGTTAGCAGTGCTAATTATTCAGGGGAGGATGCGCCCATGGAAAACTCCCAGCGTGCCTTCGAGCTCTTGCAGGCAGGCGATGCCGACGGGCTCCGGCGACTTCTCGAACAAGACCCCGCCGCTTCCGAGGCGAGGGGCGCGAACGGTGTCAGCTTGCTCATGCATTCCATCTATCGCGGCCGTCGCGACCTGACGGATCTGTTCGCGAGCAAGAAAAAGGCACTCGACATTTTCGAAGCCGCTTCACTCGGCCGTATCGAGCGCGTAAAGGAGTGCATTCGCGAAGAGGGCAGTCGCGACGCTTCCGCCATCAACTCCCGCTCGATTGACTCCCGTTCTAAAGACGGTTTCACCGCCTTGCACTTCGCCTGTTTTTTCGGCCAACCCGAAGCCGCCCGCCTGCTGATCCAAAGTGGAGCGGCGGTCGACGCTGTGGCTGCGAATCCGATGCAGGTCATGCCGCTGCACTCCGCTGCCTCCACTCGCAACCTGGAAGCGGCCCGCCTTCTGCTCGAACACGGAGCCCCCGCCAACGCCCGCCAGCAAGGAGGCTGGGTCCCGATTCACGCCGCCGCCCAGAACGGAGATCGCCCCATGGTCGAGCTATTGCTCAAACACCACGCCGATCCCAAACTAGCCAACGATGAAGGCAAAACCCCAGCCATGGTAGCTAGAGAAAAAGGGCATGAGGAGATAGCCGCCCTGCTGGAAAAATAAGAGCATTTCGTTGGGGAACGTGCAGGGACGGACGGCTAAGTCCATGATTCTAATAGACAGCGAACAGCCGCGCAAACCAGTCGCCGCACGTAAACACGGTGGGGATACCGCAACTCTATAGGCTTCCTTCCTTACTTACGGTTACCCACGACACTGCCCTGGAACCTGGCTCTCTGACCTGTGCATCAAACAGTTTATAATGGAGCAACAGTTGCTCGGGAAAAGCCCAAATCACCAATCTAGAGAGCAAAGAGCGAAGACCAAAATTATGTCGACGAAGTTGAAGGTCACCGTTATTGCCAGTTCGCTGGCTATTCTGCTGTTCACGATCGTGGGCGGCTTTGTCAACGTCCGCGCTTCTTCGAATGATGGCGCGTATCGGCAGTTGTCGGTATACAGCGAAGTACTGTCCCGCATACGCCTCGAATATGTTGAGGAGCCCAACATCGCTGGCGTCACCGAGGGTGCCCTGCACGGTTTGCTGGAGTCTCTCGACGCCAATTCCAGCTACCTGTCGCCGGAAGAATACAAGCACTACAAGACGATGAAGACCGACGGTAAGGCGGATATCGGCGCCACCGTCTCCAAGCGTTTCGGATACGCGGCCGTGGTCGCGGTGATTCCCGGAGGGCCCGCGGACAAGGCCGGAGTGGAGAACTCCGACATCATCGAGTCGATCGAGGGCAAGAACACGCACGACATGTCGCTGGCTGAGATTCGCAGCCTTTTGTCCGGCGAGGTCGGATCCACGATTACCGTGGCGGTGGTGCGGCCACGGCGAGCGGAGCCGCAGAAGATTGTAATCACGCGCGACATGATCGCTATCCCGCCGGTTAGCGAAAAAATGCTTGCGGATAACGTCGGCTATATTCAGGTAGACGCGTTCCCTGAAGGCAAGTCGCAAGAGATCGCGGGCAAGATTCGCGACCTACTGGGGCAGGGAGCAAAGAAGCTTGTGCTCGATCTCCGCAATTCGGCCGGTGGCGTGGAGTCTGAAGGCGTCGCTACGGCTAATCTTTTTCTTGACCACGGCACTATCACCTATCTGCAGGGGCAAAAATATCCGCGGCAGGCCTTTAACGCGGATCCCGCGAAGGATATCACCAAGCTGCCGGTAGCGGTGCTGGTGAATCGTGGCACTGCGGGCCCAGCCGAGATTGTGGCGGCGGCGATCCTTGAGAACGCCCGTGGAGACGTAATCGGAGACAAGACCTTCGGCGACGGCTCGGTGCAAAAGCTGATCGAGATGCCGGACAACTCCGCCCTGATTCTTTCGGTCGCGAAGTACTACTCGCCGAGCGGAAAGGCTATTCAGGATGCGGCCGTCACCCCGAATGTCCTGGTTGCAGATAGTCTCGAAGATGACGGTGGATTACCCGACGAAGATCAGCCGGCGGCTCCCGACGAGAAGAAAGAAGTGAAGCCGAAGAACCAGCAGGATGATCAACTTAATAAGGCGTTGGAAGTCTTGAAGAACAGGGAATCGAAGGGATAAGAAGACTAGGTTTCGAAGTTTCAAGGTTTCAAAGTTCCCAATCGCTCGCCTTGGCGGGCGATTTTTGTTTTGCTCAAGGACTTGAGCGCAATACCTGATCCTTCCGGCAACATTGAGACCTTGAAACTCTGAAACTTGGCCCTTGCGTTAACATTGAAACGTTGAAACTCTGAAACCTTGAAACTTGGCCTTTGAGACTCATCTATCAACATCTTCCGACTATCGAGATTGGCGGACGGAAGTTAGTCGGACGCGTCCTGTTCGGGTTGCTTGTCCTGCTCTCTGCCGCGGTGGGCGCGGCCACTGGGCTGCTGCTGGTTTATTCGACGGACCTGCCGCAGGTCGAGGAACTGGAACGTTATCGTCCGAGTTCGGTCACCGAACTCTATGACGGACAGGGGCGGGTCATCGGCACGTTCGCGCTGCAGCGCCGCGTCATCGCTACCTATGACGATTATCCGGAGGTTCTCCGCAACGCGCTGGTCTCGATCGAAGATAAGGATTTCTACCGGCACTCGGGCATCAACATCTGGCGCATTGTCGGCGCGGCGTATCGCGATATTGAATCCGGCGGCAAAGTCCAGGGCGCTTCCACCCTCACCATGCAGCTCGCCCGCAATCTGTTTCTCTCTCCCGATCGCTCGTTCTATCGCAAGGTGCAGGAGGCGCTGCTTGCCATCCAGATCGAGCGCCGGTTCACCAAGCCACAGATCTTCACGCTCTACGCCAACCAGATATTCCTCGGCCACGGCGCCTACGGCTTTGAGGCCGCCTCGGAATACTATTTCAGCAAACCAGCCAAACAACTGAAACTGGAAGAAGCCGCGCTGCTCGCGGGACTTCCCAAAGCGCCGCAATATTACTCGCCGATCAACCACGTGGAACGCGCGCTCAAGCGGCGCAACCTGGTGCTCAATGCCATGCTTGAGGACGCCAAGATCACCGCGGCACAGGCGGCCGATGCGAAGAGCAAGCCAATCGTGCTCGATTTGCAGAAAGATCCGAATTCGCTGGCTCCGCATTATGTGGAGGAAATCCGGCGTTACCTGGAAGCGAAGTATGGCAGCGACCAGGTTCACGAAGGTGGACTGCGGGTTTACACCTCGCTCGACATGGATTTGCAGAAGACCGCGCGTCAGGCGCTGCTCGACGGCCTCGCCGCCTACGAGCGCCGGCATGGCTGGCGCGGCAAACTTCAGAATGTAATTGCTGATGGCCAAGAGCTCGGCAAATACGAAGATCCGGATTGGGATGAAGAACCCGAAGTGAACGGATATATGCACGCGCTGGTCACACAAGTCTCGCCAGGAACGGCCGAAGTGCGCTTCGGGCAGCACACGGCCACGCTTACCCAGGCCGATCTGGCCTGGATGAAGACGAAGCTCAAGTTGGCCGACATTCTTCATAGGGGCGACATCGTCTACATCAAAGTGCTGGCGCTCGACGCGGGCGGAAAAGCGCGCGTCAGCCTGGAGCAGGATTCAGGCGCCGAAGGAGCGCTCGTCGCTATCGACAACGCGACCGGAGAGATCAAGGCCATGGTTGGGGGCCGCGACTTCAATCTTTCCAAGTTCAACCGTGCCACGCAAGCTCTGCGCCAGGTCGGATCGTCTTTCAAGCCATACGTCTATACCGCCGTGATCGACGAAGGCGGCAGCCCCGACGACACCATTTTGGACGCGCCGGTAACCTTTCAAACTGTGTCCGGTTCCTATTCGCCGCACAACTACGACAATAAATTTGAAGGCACCATCACGCTGCGTCGCGCCCTGGCGCAGTCCAGAAACATTCCCGCCCTTAAGCTTGCCGACCGCATCGGCATTAAGACAGTGATCGACTACGCGCACCGCTTTGGCATTACCTCAAGTATTCCCGCGTATCTTCCGGTGGCACTGGGCTCGGCCGAAGTTACGCCGCTTGAGCAGACCTCCGCCTTCAGCGTGTTTCCGAACGATGGAGTACGTGTTGCCCCGCGCTATATCACCAAGGTAACGGACTACGACGGCCGCATTCTGGAAGAAGATTTCTCCGACATCAAGGACGTCGTCAGTTCGCGCACCGCGCGCATTATGACATCGATGCTGCGGGAAGTGGTGCTCCATGGCACCGCGGTCGCCGCCGCCAAAATGCCCTATCCGCTAGCCGGCAAGACAGGAACGACCAACGATTTCACCGACGCCTGGTTCGTGGGCTTTTCCCCGTCACTCACCTGCGGAGTGTGGATTGGCTACGACGAGAAAAAATCACTTGGCGAGAGAGAGACCGGAGCCCGCGCCGCTCTGCCAATCTGGATGCAGTTTATGAACGTCGCGCTGGCCGGCAAAGACCCAGGCGAATTCCAGCCGGCGCCCATACCCGCCAACCCGGCCGTTGCGCAGAAGAGAGTCGACACTCCGGACGTCGCGCCGGGTGACGGTGAATTGCATTAAGGAACCGGCGTGGCGCGCCGATTTTGTCACGAGATCGACTTTCTCTTCACCAACAGTTTCCGCGTCAATCGACAAATCCGCACGATTCTATAAAGAGGAAAAAGCGGTTCCGGCAATCGCACCGCAGAAACATCACCCACGCCCGGCGTCCAGACCAGTCGCCACAAATATCGCCAGCGGTCGCCGGGCCGCTCGCGCAGTCTCAGCATCAGCCGGAAGTATTCCGTGGATTCGAAATCATAGGTCGCACCGCGACTCAGACGCCCGGCGAATTCACTGCCGAGTGCGGGTACAAAAGGATCGGAAGTGACCATTTCCTCGGCAGGCCTGGAGAGTTCCGAATGAAGCACATGCTTCACCAGCCAGAAACTGATACCTAGAATGCGGCCAATTCCCAGGGCGGTTGCGCGGGAGAACACCAGCGAGTAATCGATGGTTTGTGTTCGCAACGTCTCCGCAATATCCGATAGCCAGAGCAGTCGCGTCCATAGATGCTTGGCGGCGTGCAGGCACAGCACCAGCAGTGAATCCTCGGGAGACAAGCATGGCACTTCGCATCCGCCGACAATGGTTCGGCCGGCACGCGCCAGCAGATGCTCGACGCGCAAATTGACGCCATAAAAGTACGGCAGCAACGCCCACTGTAATTCAACCATGTGCTTTCCCGCTGCGCTGTCAAACGCGCGCTCGTAGCCTGTCCGCAGCCATAATCGCTCGACGGCTGGGGTAAGATCCGTCGCAGGGCGGTAGCCGATTTCAGCAAGAGCTCGCTTCGCTCGCTCGAAGTCCGCGGGAGAAACCAGGAAGTCGAGGTCCGAAAAACTTCGGAGACCGAGATCGCCGTAAAGCAATTGCGCCAGCACAGGGCCTTTGTACGGTACCGCGCGCAGCTGTCTGTGTTCGAAGTGCTGCACGATGCGCGCCAGTTCGGCGGTGAACCATAAGCTGCGCCGCAGGTTCGCCTCGTAGGCGGATCGCAGCGAATGCTCGATTTCCGGCGGAAGACCGCAAGCGTCTTCGATCAGGTTCCGCGCCGCGAGCGGGAGAACTCCATGGTGCTCTGCCAGGTGAACGAAGTCACTCCAGTCGACGACAGAGAGATTCCAATTCGCAATACGCTGGATGCGCTCCGGAGGCAGATCCGCTCCGGCCAATTCGCTCAGGAGCTCGAATTCATCCTCCATTTGCGGCCCGGTGCTGGACGCGGAAAACTGATGCACAACTTCGGTCATGGAAGTTCCAGCGTTTGAAGGCGCGTGAATGTCAGAGCATGTGCGGCGGCCAATGTCTCGAAAACCGCGAGACGTCGGCCGCCCCAGAATCAATACGAACGCGAATCGCCACTATAATACAGAGTCTTCGGAGCACGTTCGCAGATTCGCTTGAACTTTCATGGACCGAGTAGTCTTTGAATCCGTTCGCAAGATATTTCGCCATCGTCCAGCGCTGTTCAATTGGCTGGGACAGGAGCGGGGCGGCGAAACCATTGCTTTGAAAGACGTTTCTTTTTCGGCAGCCGGCGCGGAGGTCTTAGTGTTGCTCGGCCCGAACGGCAGCGGAAAGACGACGGCGCTCAAGCTGATCTCGACCATGCTCCTGCCCGATGCCGGATCGGTGTCCGTGGACGGCTTCGATGCGCGACGCAATGCTGGTAAAGTCCGGCGGCAAGTCGGCATCGCGGTCGCCACGGAGCGCTCGTTCTTCCCTCGTCTCTCGGCTCGTGAAAACCTTGAATTCTTTGCCGCCCTCGACGAAGTTTCGCGCAGCGAACGCGCGCAGAGGATCAAAGAAGTTCTCCGCGCTACCGGCCTCGAAGAGCAAGCCGACACGCTGGTCATGAAGTTCTCCAGTGGCATGTACCAGCGGCTGGGGATCGCGCGCGCTCTGGTCAAGCGTCCAAGCGTCCTATTGCTCGACGAGCCGACGCGCAGCCTCGACGCCGCCAACACGGCGCACTTCTGGGCTGCGATCCGTGCTCTGGCCGGGCAGCAAACCACGGTTCTGCTCGCCACTCACAACTTTGCTGAGGCGGCTGCCATCGCGGACCGCCTGCTGCTCTTGCATCGCGGCGAGTTACTCGCAGACCGCCCTGTGAGCGACGGCGAAAGCGCTGAGGCGCTGCGCTCTTTCTACTTCCGCATGACGGGCGAGATCGATGAAACAATTTGTAATAGGTAATTTGTAATTTGCAATTGCGTTGGCAATTAATGCTCGGAGATCCCAGATTTGAAATTACAGATTACAAATTACAAATTACAAATTTCCTCAACTCTGGACAAACTCCACGCCATCCTGCGGCGCGATGTGCTCACGGCCATCCGCCATCGCAGCGGTTTCGTCGTCACCCTGGTTGGAGTGTTCACGGAACTGGCGGCCTTTTATTTTCTGTCCCGCGCCATCGGACCCGGCTTTCGACCGGGCGGGGTCGAGTATTTCCCGTTTCTTATGGTGGGCACTGGCATCTACACTTTTTTCGTCATGAGCGCGCAAGCCTTTCTGAGCGCAGTGCAGGAAGCGCAGCAGACGGGAACACTGGAGATGCTGATGACGACATCTACCGCCCCGGCTGAGCTTGTCATCCTCAGTTCCATATCCGCGTTTGCCGGAAATTTGGTCAATCTTGTGGTCTATTTCTTTGCGGGCGTGGCAGTTTTCCAGGCATCGGTCCACGCCAACTTCTTATCGTGCGCGGCAGTGTTGATTTTTTCTCTGGTGATCGCCCTAGCACTGGGAATCGCCGCCGCCACGCTTCAGGTTGCATTTCAGAAAGGTTCGGCTCTGCTGTGGCTGCTCGGTTCGGGAGTCTGGTTTCTAAGCGGAACCATGTTTCCGATTCAAAGCCTGCCGCGCCCGCTCGAACTTCTCGCGCGCGCCGTTCCTCTTACTTACGCCATCGACGGAATGCGGCGTGCGCTGCTGGAGGGACAGTCGATCGCGGCGATGGCTCCGACCCTGGCCGCGCTGGCGGGGTTTGGTTTGGTCCTGCTACCGCTCGCGTTGGCTGGCCTGTCGCTGAGTTTGCGGCGCGCGCGGCGGGATGGAACGCTTTCATTTTATTGAGGATTTTGATGCGCTTTTTCGCATTGCGACTAACTGATATTGGCACCGGGGAAAGCAGTGTAGTACACTTCCTTTACTCTAATCACACTGGGGGGATAAGCCAGCTTTTTGTCAGACAGCGGCTTGACCAACTATGACCGAAGATCGAGCTCCTCGCGAGAAGCGGCAGCAACCGGGCCACGCGAGTAAAGAGAAGAAGGTCTACCAGAAACCGGCATTTCGCTACGAACGCGTTTTCGAGACGCTCGCTCTCTCTTGCGGCAAGCTCGGCTCGACAAGTGCCCAATGTCAGTTCTCACGAAAAACTTCCTGACGAAGGAAGACACCGCGAGTACGCCGCGGTCGAGTTGGAGCGCGGAAGGATCAGCCTTGCTGGCGGAGGCTTTGGGTCGCGGCACTGGTTCGCCTCAGCGCGCGCGTCAGGCCGTGCGTCTGCGGGTTCACGGGGAAAGTATGCTTCCCGCACTTTGGCCGGGCGATGTGGTCGAGATCGCAAGCTGTTCGATCGAAGACGTCCGGCCGGGAGAGATCGTGCTCGCTCGGCGCGAAGGCCGCCTCTTTTTACATCGCCTCATCGCTCCTTGTACTCCGAACGGCTTCCGGCTGCGCGGCGATTCCATGCCTGGCTGTGATCCTCAGTACCCTCCCGAAGCGCTACTGGGCAAGCTCGTGCGCCGCGTTGACGCAAGGCGAGGCGTCTCTTCGGCCGCTCTGTCGCGCGCGCTGGGAATGCTGTTTTGTCATTCTGGTGCGGCACGGCGTCTTGCTCTGACACTTCGCAGCCAGCGCAAGGCATCGGCGGGCGAGTTTCGAAACGAATTTCGAAACTCGGAATCTGTATGATGGCCGCATCCCGAAAAGTCGCGTGTGTCGAAATTGGACGGATCCCGATTGCTCTGTCCACCTCCGACGAGGGCTTTCTCGATCTGCTGCGCCAGCGCTATGACGGGTTTCTGAGTTCTTCGCGTCCTGAGTGTGAGCTTGAGTTTGATGTCACCCGCACGGGACCGGCATCCGATGACGACGTTCGAGTCCAACGCGATGGTGCGGAGTGGCTCATCGAGCGCGGAGATTTCGATGCACGCTGGGACCCGCGCACTGGACGCGGCAGGGTGCGGCAAAACGCCAACCCGTATGCTCTCGATTCCGTGCTGCGCATTTTGCATAGCCTGATTCTTGCCGAGCGCGGCGGTTTCCTCCTGCACGCCGCCAGTGCGATTTGTGACGGCCGGGCCTATCTTTTTTCGGGCGTATCGGGCGCAGGCAAAACTACGATGACACGGCTGGCGCCAGCGGACGTCACCCTGCTTACCGACGAAATTTCTTACCTGCGGCCGGGCGCCGGCGGGTACGCGGCTTTCGGCACTCCGTTCGCCGGAGAACTAGCCCGGGCCGGCGAAAACTGCACCGCCCCGGTCGCCGCTCTGTTTTTTCTGGAGAAGGGTCAGGAAAACCGTATCGACGAGTTATCATCCGCGGAGGCGGTGCGGAGGTTGATGCGCAATGTTCTTTTTTTCGCCGAGGATAAGGGCCTGGTGGAAAAGCTGCTCTCCACCGCTTGCGATTTTGCCGCCAGGGTTCCCATTCGCCGCCTGACGTTTTATCCTGATGCCAGGGTGTGGGACCTAGTGCGAAATTTCGGGCGAAATTTCGGGCGCAAGTTCGAACGTAACTGCGCACGCAACTTCCCGGGAGTGCCAGAGCATGTCTGACAATTGCATCTATGTGGCGCGCAGTTCCGCCATTGCCGCGCGTGCACTGGCAGGCGAAATGATCGTCATGAACTCGGCCGATTCTACGTTCTTCACTCTCAATGAGGTCGCGACCGCCATCTTCCAAGCTGCCGATGGTCACACTCCCTTGCGCGAAATTGTCCGCGACCAGATCTGCGAGCAGTTTGACGTTGATCCGGAGCAAGCCCAGGCAGACGCCGAACAGTTCGTCGCCGAGCTTTCCAGCCACGGAATTCTTCTCGTTTCCAATCAACCTCTGGCTTCGGAGGCGCCCTGATGAGCCTGATGAGCGAAGTAGGCCAGAGAGCATTCAATCTGGGCGTGCCCATTGCCGTGCACATGGATGTCACGTATCGCTGCAACGAGCGCTGCGTACATTGTTATCTCGATCACGACGACCACGGCGAGATGACGACCGCCGAAATCAAGGACGCGCTCGATCAAATGGCCGAGGCGGGTGTTTTCTTTCTCACCTTCAGCGGCGGAGAAGTTTTCCTGCGCCGCGACTTCTTCGAGCTCGTCGAATATGCCCGGCGTCTGATGTTCAACGTCAAAATTAAAACCAACGCGGTGATGATTCACGAAGAGGAAGCGCGCAGAATCCGCGAACTGGGCGTCGACACCATCCAGATCAGCGTCTACTCGCATCGTCCCGAAGTTCACGACGCCATCACCAAGCTGCCGCACTCGTTCGAGCGCACCATCAAAGCCATTCGCTTCTTGCGCGAGCAAGGGCTGCGGGTGACCATCGCCAATGTGCTCATGACCGCGAATTCGTCCGATCATCTTGGTGTGCAAAAACTGGCCGCTGAACTCGGCGTTCATTACACGCTTGATCCGACGATCACGCCCATGATGGACGGCGATACTTCCGTTCTCTCGCTGCGTATTCCGGGAGAAGAACTCACGGAGGTTTTTCAAAATCCGGCGTTGGTCGGCAACCAGGAAGAATTCTGCGCTCCTCCCAAACCGCCTTCGGAGGAAGACCTTGAAGGTTACTCGTGCAGCGCGGGGCATTCTTTCTGCTACATTTCGCCCTATGGCGACGTCTTTCCCTGTGTGCAGTTTCCACTTCCCACGGGAAATATTCGACAGCAGAAATTCCTGGATATCTGGAATTTTTCTCCGCAGATGAAGGAAGTTCGCTCCATCCAAGCCAAAGACTTGACCGTCTGCTCGTCGTGCTCGCACGTCAGCAGTTGCACGCGCTGTCCGGGCTTGGCCTATATGGAGGGAAGTATGCGTGGCCCATCCACCGCGGATTGCGAAAAATCGTTCTACCGGACCGGTGTGCCGACGGCGAATATGCTGAAACAGGGGCTGTCAAAACCACGCACCACTTCAGGCAAGAGCGCACCGCTGATACAGATTCGGCCCATAGCTGTATCCGCCTGATGCCGTAATGCCGATTACGGGACGTGCCCGGCGGCAGCTTGGCCGCGTCTTAAATCTACGGCTGCTTCCGCGCTGGCCAGCTGCTCCAGGATGCGCTGCAAGGAGCCGCGGATCTCATGCGACGCTTCCTTGAACTTCAGCGCGGCCCCCATGCCCATGTCCATCCGCACGACTTCGCTTTCAACTACAATTTCCGTATGATCATGCAAGAATGTGAGTTTCAACTGGGATCCAGGCATCAGGAGGCTGCGCGTTTCAACATAGCAACCGCCGAGGCTCAGGTTGGTAACGATGCAGAGCGTTGCCCGTTCTGTGCCGTCTCCGGAGATTTCCGTAGTGAGCCGTCCCCGCACGCGCGGATACAGACGGTGGTTGTGGCGTGTCGATTGACTCTGCTTCTGCAGATACATGCGTTTGTCGGCTTGCGAAAGGATCTTCTCCGCGTCCATCCCGTCTTCGGGATACACAGCCTTGCCGACGCTGAGCGATAGAATGTCCTCGTTGCAGATGTCCCTTCCAGCTTGCTGAGCCAGTTCTCGCATCTGCTCCGCTTTGCGCGCCGAAGCTTCCGGCGTAAGGCCGGGAGCGATGACCACGAATTCGTCGCCGCCCATACGCGCGACATAATCGTACTCACGGCTGGTCTCCTTCAGGGAGTGCGCAAACAACTGGAGCACACGGTTTCCTTCCAGGTGCCCAAAGCGGTCGTTGATCTGCTTGAAGCCGTCCATGTCGGCGACCATCACCGTCAGCGTATTGTTGTCGCGTTTGCAGCGCGCCATTTCCCGGTCGAGTTGCAGGAACAGCGAGCGCGCATTGGGAAGGCCGGTGAGGAAATCCGTAACCGCCGAACTTTCCGCCTGTTCGTACTTCATCGCGTTCTCGATAGCCAGTGCCATCTTGGAACTTACCGCCAGCAGAATGCGCAGGTGGTCGGAGGTAAAGAAGTCTTTTTCGGCCTGGTACAAAGCGACCACGCCGACCACTCCCTGCAAACCTTCGAGCGGAACGGCGAGCGCTGAGTTTAGTGTGCTGTACTTTGAAGCATCATTCAGATAACCGGGCTCGACCGAAGGATTGCCATTAAGAATCGGTTTGAGGTTCTGTGCCACCCAACCCGAGAGGCCCTGTCCAATCGGAATGCGCAGCGAAGCAAACAGCCGGAAGTTGTCGCCGTTCACATACTCTGGCACCAGCTCATTGCCTTGGCGGACGTAGATGGCAATCGCATCGTAAGGCATTGCCCGGCGCAGCTTCACTGCGAACACCGAGAGCGTTTCGCCCAGGCTGAGCGAAGCCCCCAGATCCTGGCTGAGCTCAAACAGAGTCTGCGCTTCTTGACGCGCCGCCGCAATCGAACTCAGAAAACTGCCCTCCGGCGATTGCCCCCGCCCTTGCGCTTCGAAACCGGCCGCCGGCTGTATGGACGGCTCAACGTTCGCGTCCTGGCCCTTGACCTCCGTGGATAGTCTCTGCTTTCCCAGGTTTTGAGTGCGTTGGTGGACCAGATGCTCCAGATCCACGTATCTTCGCTCAAGCACCTTCACTACTTCCGGATCAAAGGCCTTTCCCGATTCATCTACAACGCGCGCCATCGCTTCATTCAGGGGCAGCGCACGCCGATATTGCCGGTCCGAAGCCAGCGCGTCCAGAAAATCGACCGCCGCCAGGATGCGGGCGCCGATTGGAATCTGGTTCCCCTTCAACCCCAGCGGATAGCCGGTCCCGTCGTACTTTTCGTGATGGGACCGTACGATGGGCACGACCGGGTATGGAAATTGCACCCGTTCCAGGATTTCCGCTCCCACCAGCGGATGGATCTTCATTTTCTCGAATTCTTCTGGCGTCAGTCGGCCCGGTTTCGAGATGATGTGCTCGGGAATCGCCAGTTTGCCGATGTCGTGCAGCAAGGCGGCGGCCTGCAAGGCCTCCATTTCCTCCGGGGCGACGGTAAGTTCCTTGGCTACCTCGACGGCGTAAACGCGAACTCGCTGCAAGTGATCGTGAGTCGTTTGATCCTTGGCCTCGATGGCGAGCGCGAGCGCCTCGATCGTGCGCATATGCAAATCGGCCATCTCTTCCACGTGCCGTTTCTCGTCTGACAGTTTGCCGAGGTAGAGGCGGTAAGAACGGTAGATAAGGTACACCACCGGCAGCGTCAACAACGACGTCTCCCAGTCGGTAAAGCCGTGCAGCCAGGCCATCATGCCGACCACACCCGCACCCACGAGGTAGTACGGGAAGCTCCAGAAGTAGCACTCGGCCCAGATCTTACGTAGCGACCGGCGCTCAGTCAGCGAGATGACAACCGCCACCGGAAGCGTATTGGCCACGAAGTAAACGCATGCCGCCAGAAATAGCGCCGTCGAGGGGTTACTCACTGCGCTACGCGTCATGGAAAAGCGATAGGAGACGAAAGTCACCGCGATGGCCAGCGCGGTCGAGCAGACGTTGAAGGCGACTTGAATCGGAATCGGGCGATCGCGGTCGAAGCACTGCACCACTACCGCCGCGCATCCCATCGCCATGGTTTCCGGCAAGCCAAGTTCTACCACGCCGAGCAGTAGAAACAGGAAGTTCACCGACATTGTCCCGGTAATGCCGGGCAGGTTCACCTTGAGCCGCGAGGCCGTCAGAGCGGCCACCAGATAGCAGAAAAATTTGATCGGATTTTCGCTCTTGCCGTGCAGGACCGAATAGGTCAAGACGCTGATTCCGCAGAGCACGACTACGGCAATGAAAGAACGGGCCGGCGCCCCGATTTCCCTCCAGGATTGCGGGCGGGTTTTCATCTCTGCGAACTCCTGCCCCGGAGAGCCTGGTTGCAGTTCCCCTGGGGCAATATGACCGGAATACCCATTGATAACAGGCACCGTATGGGCAGGAAAGCGTTCGGGTATTTAGGGCTAAACTTCCGTAACCGGAGGCAGTGACTTTCTGGCAATGTTTCGCCCCAGTAATAGCGGAAGCTCAGCTCTAAGCCACAGAAAATACAGTGCCAACCGTCGCTTCTGCACCCCTGTGAACTTGGCATGCCGCCGCTTCGTATAGTCGGAACAGGCGGCAGGTTTGACTTGCCGTAACCGCCGGGCCTAACATAAATGACTCTCTCCCAGGAGTGTTCCCCGGCATGATCGGCCACAGTATGATCGGCCAGACGGTCTCGCACTACCGTGTCCTCTCGCAGGTGGGCGGCGGAGGCATGGGCGTGGTGTACGAGGCCGAGGACGTCAACCTGGGTCGCCATGTCGCGCTCAAGTTCCTGCCTCCGGAGACGGAAAAAGATCCACTTGCGCTCGACCGTTTTCAGCGGGAAGCGCGCGCGGCCTCAGCTCTGAACCACCCGAATATCTGCACCATCTACGAGATTGGCGAGGACGGCGGACGCCACTTCATCGCCATGGAGCTGCTGGAAGGCAAAACGCTCAAGAGCCTAATCCACGGTCAGCCCATGGAACTTGAGCAATTGCTCAATCTCGGCACGCAGATCGCCGACGCGCTCGACGCCGCGCATGCCAAGGGAATCATCCATCGCGACATCAAGCCCGCCAACATTTTCGTGACCAGCCGCAACCAGGCCAAGATTCTCGATTTCGGATTGGCCAAGCGCACTACCGCGCCCTCCCTCCAGTCTGCTGCCACCATAAGTTCCGCCGCGACCGTGGACGAGCCGTTCCTGACCAGCCCCGGATCGACCGTCGGGACCGTGGCGTACATGTCTCCAGAGCAGGCGCGCGGCAAAGATCTCGACGCCCGCACCGACCTGTTCTCTTTTGGCGCCGTACTCTATGAGATGGCCACCGGTGCGATGGCTTTTCACGGAGACACTTCCGCCGTGATCTTCGACGCAATTCTGAATCGGCCGCCGGCATCTCCGCTGCGTCTGAACCCCGACTTGCCGCAACACTTCGAAGAGATCCTGAACAAGCTGCTGGAAAAAGACCGCGACCTGCGCTACCAGAGCGCGGCCGATGTGCGCTCCGATTTGAAGCGGCTCAAACGCGATTCGGAATCGGGCACGATACTGGCCGCGGCTACGTCCAGCTCTTCGGTCCAAAAAGCTCACGCGCCAGTTCGCAAGTTGCCCCTGTGGCTGATCCCGGCTTTGATCGTCGCGCTGGTCGCCGCTGGCATTGGGTTCGTGTTTCTCAAGCGCGGCCACGCGCTCACCGAAAAGGATTCGATCCTGATTACCGATTTCGTCAACACCACCGCCGACCCCGTCTTCGATGGCACACTCAAGAAGGCGCTGGCCGTCGATCTGGGGCAATCGCCGTATCTGAACGTCTTTCCCGAGCAGAAGATCCGCCAGACATTGCAGTTCATGGGTCGCAGCCCCGGCGACCGCATCACCACCGACGTCGGCCGCGAAATCTGCCAGCGCGACGGCATTAAGGCGATGCTGAACGGCAGCATTGACAACGTCGGAGGCCAGTACGTCGTCACTCTGGAAGCGACCAACGCTTCTTCCGGCGATTCGCTCGGACGCCAGCAGGCTCAGGCCGACCGAAAAGAAGACGTGCTCAATGCGCTGCACGGCGCCGCCACCAAACTGCGCCGACAACTCGGCGAGTCGTTGTCCATGGTGCAGAAATACGACATGTCTCTCTCCATGGCCACCACGTCGTCGCTCGACGCGCTGAAGGCGTTGAGCCTGGGCGACGTCAAGCACAATATGAGCGACGAACTGGGCGCCATTCCCGACTACCAGCGGGCCATCGAGCTTGATCCCAACTTCGCCATGGCGTACGCCCGCCTGGGCGCGATCTACAACAACCTTGGACAGACTGAGTTGTCGGAGCAAAACCGGCAAAAGGCCTTCGAGCTGCGCGACCGCGCCAGCGAGCGCGAGAAGCTCTACATCATGTCTCATTATTATTCTGACAGCGGCCAACTCGACAAAGGCATTACCGCCTATGAACTCTATCGTCAGACTTACCCGCGGGATTCCACCCCCTTCAACAATCTGGCGAGTATCTATAACGAGCTCGGGCAATTCGACAACGCTTTGGAGAACGCAAAGCACGCCATGGAGATCGACCCCGACATGACGAGCGCCTATTACAATGTCGCGGTCGCTTATGGCGGACTGAACCGGGTTGAGGAAGAGCGCGCCACCCTCAACGCCTTATTCCAGCTCAAGGGATCCAATCCGGCCTTACGCGTGGTGCTGGCTAATTTGGATTGGGCCGAAGGCAAAGACGCCGACATGGAGAAGGAACTGCAAAGTGCCTCCGCGACCGCCGACGGAGGGTTGGCTGTTCTCGGATTCCGCGACGGCCTCGCCAGCGCCCGTGGGCAAGTACGCCAAGCACGGGAGTTTGCACGCCAAGCCGAAGAGGCGCTCGATCGCCTTCACCTGCATGGTCGAGCCGATGTGCAAGCGGGGCTGGCCGTATTCGAGGCATTGGTGGGCAATCGCGTCGAAGCCATCAGCGAAGCCAACGAGGCGCTCCGGTTATCTCAAACTCTTGCTGTAATGGGGAGTGTGGCCACGACGTTCGCCATATTGCGCCAGGATCAGAAAGCGGTCGCCTTGGCCGACGAAATCGAGCATACCCATCCGAACGATACCATGGCAATCAACGTGACCATCCCCATGATTCGCGCGATCGCCGCTCTGCGTCCGGCAAATCCCTCCAAGGCCGACTCGGCCAAGGCTATTGACTTCCTGAATACAGCCGCCCTCTACGCTCGCGCCAATCCCGGTGTCTTTTACGCTCGCGGCCTGGCCTACGAGCAGGCTGGACGCTACACCGAAGCGCAGCAGGATCTTCAGAAGGTTCTGGACATGAAGTCCTACAACGGCCCTGATCTGATATACGCCGTCGCTCAACTGCAGTTGGGACGGCTGTTTCAGAAACAGAGTGACGTCCCCAAGGCGCGCATCGCATATCAAAACTTTCTCGCCGCCTGGAAAGACGCCGACCCCGACGTCCCCCTCCTCCACGAAGCCAAAGCCGAGTACGCGAAACTGCAGTAGGGACGCGGCCTCCGTTGGACGTTGATTTAAGACGCGGATTGAAAATGAGCGGCGAGGAACAACGGGAGCGTTGGGACCTCAAATACAAGCAAGGCCTGCCTTCGCTCACCGAACCGGACCCGTTCTTCCTCGCGGCCTATGAAAAGTTTGTGGATCCATCGTTCCCCAATGCCGGCGTGGCCATCGATTTGGCCGGTGGACTAGGGAGACATGCCCTCTGGCTGGCAAGCCGAGGCTGGCAGGTCACCGTCGTAGACGTTTCAGATGTGGCGATTGCCAAGCTGAGTCAATCCGCCCTCGACCTCAACGTTAAAGTAGACCTTTTCGTCGGAGACGCCGCCGAATACAAATTTGAATTGATACGCTTTGATCTGGTCGTGTTGTTCTATCACCTGGACCGCAGTCTTCTCCCCAAAATAGCTTCCGCATTGAAGCCGGGAGGTCTGCTCCTCTCCAAAATGAGCCTGCGCTGGCACGCGGACGGCAAATCAGCCACCGTCGGCGCCGTTCCATTGAACCGCGATGAACTGCCATCGCTGGTTCCAGAACTGCACGTTCTGTATCACCAGGAGCGGCCAGTGCGCGATCGGGGAGTCGTCGAGTTTGTCGGAAGGAAATCGGAAAAGGCGCGGGAACCATCGACGCCAGTTTCTGCATCGTGATCGCCCACGCCACCGATAAAGCAAGGGCAGCACGGCCGAAACCGCACTGCCCTCACCCAGGGGAAGGACATCCCTTAAAAGTGGAACCCGATCTGAGCCGTCAGTGCCCGCGGGGTCACATAGTGCGTGCCGCTGAAGGTCGAAAGAAAGTTATACAGCGCCGTTTTGTTGGTCAGGTTGATGGCGGTGAGCGTGAGACTCCATTTGTAACGATCGCCTTTGAACAGGTTGTCGTGGCCCACCGAAACATCGAACAGGTTACGCGATGCGATGCGCGGTGGATTGTGGTCGTCATTCTCGGCATTGATCCCCGGAATTTGGACCAGATTGGATGTGAACTGTGATGCCAGGCATGTCCCCGACGGGATCGGCGCAGTCGGGGTCGCGCGGACGCCGTTGCAGGTGAATCCCGCCTCATACTCCTGATCGGCGCTCAGAGCGTTTCCGAAAATGTCTTGCAACAGAACGGCTGGCTGGCCGCCGATTGTGGTTGTCTGCGGGCAATCATTGTTCGCATTGACCCCATAACACGGTGCGTTGCCGGCCACCAGGCCACTGTCATACCGCCAGTTGAAGCCGAACCATGGGCCAAGCTTCCAGGGCTGATATTGAAAGTGGGTCGTCTGGTTGAACTTCTCGTCGTGGTCAATACGGAAGGGAGCCCCCGGCGCTCCCACGGTCGCGCCCGCGCCGCCAATCTGCGGCGGGAAGAAGCGCGCCGCCACGCTGGAGAAGACCATGAGGGCTGTAAAGCCATGGAAGTTCGGCACGCTCACGCGGCCCGCATATCCGGGAATTTTCGAGTTGTGCCACTCAATGGGGAAAGTGATCGGAGTGTCGCCGAGCACGCTGAAATCGTAGCCGTTGTGCGTGTACTTTGTGATCCACTCACCGGAAAAGACCAGGTACCGCCCGAAGGCCTGCTCGAAGCCGGCATGGAATTCATTGCGAAAGCCGGGACTCAGTATCCCGCTCACTCCCGGCGAACAAAGAAGAAGCGGAGATAAGACAGCATTGCTGCATCCGGTGCTGGAAAGTACCAGATTTTCATTGAAGGGAGACTCCAGGGTGCGCGCGTAAGAAACGCGGAGAATCGTGTTGGTCTTCTTCACGTTGTATGCGATCCCAAGACGAGGCTCGGCTTGCCGCGCAATCGAGATCCCGTTGTAGAGATCGCCGCGCAAACCCAGGTTCAAAGACCAGTTTTTCACCGTGATCACGTCGCGAACAAACAAGGCCATCTCCTTCACATCGGTGCGCCCATTGAAGGTGTAGGGCGTGCCGCCGGATCCCGCCGGACAGTTGTCGTTGGGAGACGGATTCGGCCGGGTCAGGTCATAGCAGCCCAGCAGCGGATTGAAATTAGGGTAAAACGCGGTGCCGGCCGAGTTGGAAGCAATGTTTGCCTGGTAACCGAAGCCGGCACATTGCGACGGATCGGTGAAACCCGGCACAGGAATGTTGGGATCCGCTGCCGTGGATAGAGTCAGGCACGGTGCGTTGTAGATGGGATCGACGATTCCCACAGTGTCGTTCTCACGCAGAAATGTCTGCTCGTAAGTGACTCCGGCCTTGATTTGGTTGATGCCTTTGACGTAGGAGAAATCAGATCGAATTCCCGCATTGGTAAGCGTCCGATTCTGGCCCACCGACTGTCTCTGCAGACTCGGCGGTCCCAGATCCGCGAAAGCATCGCTACTCGGATAGTAGTTGAAGTCATCCCGGCGCACGTACCCGCCCAAAGTGAACACGGAATTCGTATTCACCACCCGCGTCCACGAAGGGGCGATGTTAAAGGTCCCAATCTTGGAGCGTTGATCGTTCGGCCCGACCGTGATACCAGGGGTAAACCCGGTCGAAGTACCGATGGGAACTACGCCCCCATAATTCTCTTCCACCGGAAGAACCGTGTTCAATCCGCTCCAGGGCGTCGCGTTTTGTGAGTCCAACGAATTCGGCGTCTGAAACCAGCTCCGGCTGTAACTGATGTTCAGGTGAATGGAGTCGGAGTTTGAGAGTTGGTAGTCCACGCGGTCGAAAACGTTCTCTTCGTTGCCCTTGTCGTGGATTACCGCGAATTCAGGTGGATCCAGGAAGCGGCCGCTGTTCAATCCGCCCACGGAGATGAAGTTTCCCCACTTCTTACCGCCGTAAGCGAGATCGGCTGCCACGTTGCTAGTGCCAAAGGACCCGTAGGAAGTGCTCACGCTCCCATGGGGCGTGGTGATTCCCTGGCCCGAGCGTGTGGTCGCCACAATCACCACGCTGGTCTTGCCTCCATACTCCGCTGGTGGTGCGCCGGAAATCACTTCCATGGATTGGATCGCATCGAGCGAAAGCTGGTTGGAAAAGACTTTGCTGTGCTGGTCGGTATTGGGCTGGTCGTCGGTGACGATCGAATTTTCCGCATGGTCCCCCAGCCCGTGGTAGAGGCCGTTGGAGTCGGCAGCGATTCCAGGCGTGGAGAGAGTAACCAGCGAACTCAGGGACGACGATTGGCTCTCCAGGGGAAGCTTGTCAAACAAGTTCTTGTCAATGTCGGAGTGGAAGGTGGGATCGTTCTCCACCAGATCTCCCGCAGACTCGACTGTGACCGTGGTGGAAGAACCAGATACTTGAAGACTGATCTTGACACTGACCGGCACTACCGACCGGGTCTCCACATCCTGCGCGTATTGAGCGAATCCTGCGGCCGTAACCGTCATGTGGTACGGATTGAACGGCACATTCGGAAAACTGAAATTCCCCTTACCATCGGTAATGGTCGTTCGGTCATAGCCACTGACCGCTTGATGAATCTCGACCCTTGCATTCGGAACCACCGCGCCCGTAGGGTCCAACACGGTACCATTGATCGATCCCGAACTTCCGCCCGATTGCGCCTTCGCAGTCCCAACACTCAACGCCACAGCCGCGGCCACAATAGTCGCAGCCAGACAACTCTTGTAAGACAAATGCATGATTCCTCCAATAAACGCTGCTGGAGCGAGTCCGATCACAGATCCAAGTCTGATCACGAATCGAAGATCGCAGTCCTTTGGGGATACTTACTGGATTGGGCGCGGGATCAGAGCGCAGGTACAGGTGGGGGACGAATAAACTGCGTGGTGACGGGACGGAAGATTGGGGAAACTTCTGCAGCAAAACTCGCCAGCGTTGCTGTAGCCAAAACCGGCGCGGACACAACCGGTGCGGTACTCAGTCCGGCGTGAGCGGTAGCGCAAATTGTGCAGGTGTGGTGGGATGTGGCCGAGTCGTCGGAATGCGAGTGGGACGCCTGTATAGTCCCCATCACGCACACCAAGGCTACACAGAGCACACACACAGCCCTGACGACTGCGCCCCGATTTGCCGAAACCGTTAGCACGCTATCCCCATTTGCAGAGGTGTTGTTCTTAGACGATTCTATCCTTAGATGGTCATCTACGGAAACGCGGTTCCCGAAAAATGATCCCTCCCGTATACCTTCCGGGATACGCCGTCCAGGCTCCTGGTTGTTTCCACGTGACTGGTCGATTGAATTGGCGTGCCTCCGTAAGCTACTGTGCCATAATAATTTAGAAATTAGGATCGCACCGCTTGAAGCTGGGATCGGCACTCTCCGAACCCAACCGATGAACAGCTTTGGGGGCGAGAACCAACAAAAGCACTATCACGCGCCCTGGCATTCTCCGACAATTATCGGAACTGGAATTGGAGCCATCGTCGGCAGTCGTTGGTCGCAGCGCCACCAGCGTCTTAATTTGATCTTCCAGATGCGTCTGCGCTTACTCCATGGCAGGCCCTGCGAAGCCAGACCCAGGGAGAAGTAGCTATGTCGGGACAAGTCATTTTGGATTTTGAGGACCAGGCGGACGCCTTGCGCTTCGCCCTCGCCGCAGGTTCTGTGATGGCAGGAGATGGAACTCGCGCCACCGACGATTTGGTCCAGGAAACAGCACGAGTCACGCGAATCCGGTTGGATGCCGCCAACAAGGGAAAGGGGAGGCAACCCAATCCTCCCCAACCCTCCGCGTAACCGCGGCCGGTTTCACCCGCGCACTAAACCACCACGAACGAAAGTTCCCGGCCGACGCGGCGCGCGCCCGAATTAGAATGTCTGCTATGCCAATGGCTCAGCAGGCTTCTCCCTCATCCTCCATTATCCTCGACCTCGCTTGGGTTCGCTCGCAGTTCCCAGCTCTCGCGCAATTCGTAAACCAGCAACCAGCAGCTTTTCTCGATGGGCCGGGCGGCACGCAAGTTCCGCAGCGAGTGATCGACGCGATCGCGGATTATCTCTCGCGCAACAATGCCAACAGTGGCGGCGCGTACCACACCAGCCGCAGCACCGACCGCATGATCGCGGAAGCGCGGTCGGCGATGGCCGATTTTCTGAATTGCGACGCCGATGAAATCATCTTCGGCCCCAACATGACCACGCTGACTTTCGCCATGAGCCGCGCGCTCGAGCGGGAACTCGGGCCTGGTGACGAGATCGTGCTCACGCTGCTCGACCACGATGCGAATTTTTCGCCGTGGAAAGCGCTGGAAGAAAAAGGCGTGATCATCCGCACGGTGAGATTCAACGAAGACGATTGCACCCTGGACATGCTCGACTTGGCTGCAAAAATTAGCGATCGCACGCGGCTGGTTGCGGTCGGCTATGCGTCGAATGCGGTGGGCACGATCAACGATGTCGTCGAAGTGGTGCGCCTGGCGCGGCAAGCGGGAGCGCTGAGTTACATCGATGCCGTCCACTACGCTCCCCACGGTCCGATCGACGTGCGCGCGCTCGACTGCGATTTCCTGGTCTGCTCGACTTACAAATTCTTCGGTCCGCACATGGGCGTGCTCTACGGCAAGCGCGAGCACTTGAAGAGGCTGTGTCCGTATAAAGTCCGTCCCAACACCGATAACATTCCCAACTGCTGGGAATGGGGGACGCTGAACCACGAATGCATCGCGGGAATCAAGGCCTGCGTGGATTACTGGGAAGAAGTAGGTCGCCGCGCGAAGCCTACGGCCACCACCCGGCGCGCCGCGATCCTCGCCGCCCACGAAGCGATTCATCGGCACGAACGAAAGATGACCGAGAAGATGATCGCCGATCTCCTAGCGATCCCGGGATTGAAGCTCTACGGCGTCAGCGGCCCTCAGCGTTTCGACAAGCGTTGCGCAACCTTCGCAGTTCGCATCCAAGGCCACACGCCGCTGGAAATGGCAACGAAGCTAGGCGACCGCGGCCTCTTTACCTGGGACGGAAACTACTACGCCCTGAACCTGACCGAACAGTTGGACGTCGAGCGCCTGGGAGGATTTCTGCGCATCGGCCTGGTGCACTACAACACAATGGAGGAAGTGGAAAGGCTGCTCGGGGCGCTGCGGGAAATTGTAGATTGAACGGACGAAAGCACATCATGTAGGGACAGCCGCCCCCCGCGGTCCAGTCGGGCGAAGCCCGACAGTGCAGTGCTAGGAGGACAGTTCCTCCACCTGGTCTCCGCGTCCTACCAGTGCCACGCTCGCCAGCCCTATGAACAGGCCGTGTTCGACTATGCCAGGAGTGTTGCTCAGAGCTAGCGCCAGCGCCGGAGGATCCGCGATCTTACCGAAGCTGCAATCGAGAATCTGATTGCCATTGTCCGTAACGTAAGGACTGCCGTCGGGCTTCACACGCAATTTGGGCGAACCGCCAAGCGCCGCGATCTTCTTCTCGACCACGGTTCGCGCAAACGCAATTACCTCGACCGGCAACGGAAATTTGCCAAGCACAGGAACAATCTTTCTAGAGTCCGCGACCACGACCATCTTCCTAGACGCCGAAGCGACAACCTTCTCGCGCAGCAGCGCCCCACCGCCGCCTTTGATCAAGCGCAACTGCGGATCGATTTCGTCGGCGCCATCGATGGCAATGTCGATTTGGGGATGTTCGTCGAGCGTGGTCAGGCGAATACCGACGGCGCGCGCCAGGTCGGCAGTTTGAACGGACGTTGGGATCCCGATGACTTTCAATCCCGCTTTCACACGCTCGCCCAGAGCCACCACGGTGAAGTACGCGGTTGAGCCCGTGCCTAATCCAACAATGTCGCCGTCACGTACCAGTTCAGCGGCGGCTCGGCCAGCGGCTTCCTTCTCTTCTTCATTCGCCATGGTTCACCTGAGAAACACCTCACCTGATCGACACTCCACCTGATCGACGCTTACCGTCAGACGATCATCTGTTAAATATCGCGATGTAGGCGAGATAGCCTGCCAGCACCAGTCCGAAGAGGCCGAGCAAGTAGGATACGAGGTCGATCACGAATCCGGCCGGCTCGAAGGTGTTCGAATCAAGCTGCACCCTGGTCTCCCGGTAGCGCCTGAGACCGGCAAGAATCAGCACCACTCCGCCGACTGTCGAAATGATGCCCAGCCAGGTTGTTAGGCCGGGGGTTGTGGAGTTGTACCCCTGCATCTTCATGAATTCGCGCAGTGCGATCGAGAAGCGTCCAATGGCGAATCCGAAGACGATGGTCGCGACCCCGGTTCGCACCCACGCTAGAAAGGTGCGTTCGTTGGCCAGGTGATCGCGCGCGCGATTGGGGTTGGGATTCTCGGGCATGCTCGAACAGGCAAGTCTAGCAGCCCGCTATTATTCCACAGCCTTATGAATCAACGCAGGAATTCCGGCGATATTTTTCAGGAGATCGGCGGGAAAACCGTGCCGCTGCTGCAGGTATTCCGGTGAATTGTAGGAGAGCCATACCTGGCCCTGCTCGTCCTGCCAGGCGAGGGCTTTCAACGGAAGGTCGATGGCCAGCCTGGGAGCGGCAACCATCAACGGCGTGCCACCCTTCGGACTGCCGAAGATCAGCAACTGCGTCGGGCGCATCTTGAGGCCGACCTTCTCCGCTTCACCGCTATGGTCGATAAGGGCAAACACCGTCACGGCTTTCTCTTTGAGGATCGACTGCAGCCGCGCCAGAGTTTCAGGCACGGAGTAGCTACTGGACACATCAATCATTCCGCTGGCCATGTGTGCACCTCAAAGTTTAGATTTTGTCATCCCAATTCAAGTCTTGTCATCCCGACCCTGAGCGTAGCCGAAGTGGAGGGATCTGCAGTTCGCCGCAAAGTGCAGATCCCTGGCTTCGCGGGATGACAATTATTAAGAGGTATCGCTCGTGCAGCAATCTGCAGCCCGTTAATTCAAAATCATCTTGCCCAGGATCTCTTTGAGCAACTTGGCGGCGACCGCGGCGGTGATTTGGGTATGATCCTGCGCGGGATTATATTCCACAATGTCGGCGCCGGCGATTTTCCCTGTGATGGCATGTAGGTGCGCGATCGCTTTTCTCACCGACATGCCTCCGGGTTCGCGATGCGAAATGCCGGGAGCAAAGGCGGGATCGAGCGCGTCCATGTCGAAGGAAATGTAGACCGGGCCATCGACTTTCATGCGGTCGAGTGCGGGCAGATGACGCATTTCGATGACCTCGACGCCGAATTTCTGGGCTTGCTCGCGCTGATGTCCCGTCATCGTCCGAATGCCAGTCTGAATCAAGCGCTTGGCTGCGCCCTCTTCCATGATTCGGGCAAATGGGCAAGCATGCGAAAGCCGGTTCCCCTCAAGTTCGTCGTAGAGATCGGGGTGGGCATCGAAGTGGAGGATGGTCAGCCCGGGAATGCGCTGGCCGAAGGCGCGGACGATCGGCAGAGTAATGGAGTGGTCGCCACCCAGGCAGACCGGACGCAAGTTCCGGTCCAACAGTTCGCCGATTCTGTTTTCAATCGCGGTGAACGGCTCGTCAAAAGTAAAGTTTAAATCGCCAGCATCGCTGTAAGTGCCCCGGGGGCTCAGGTCGACGCCGGTTTCTGTCCATAAGTTCGATGAAATGGAATTGAAAGACACACGGATGATGGGTGGAGCCCCAGCCGGGCCCCGTAACCAGGAAGAATTTGCGTCGAATGGGATGCCGAGAATGACAGGGGTTCCGGGCTTGGCCGCGTCGGGACGAAGGGTCATGGGATTATTCCTCGTGTTCAGAATAATCGCGACGAGCGCATCTTGCTGTGATCGCCAGCACAGCGCTCGCCGATGGAGAGTCGGGCGTCCCCGCCCGCCACACCGCTGGACGAGCGAGACGCCCGTCGCTCCGTTGCGGGATCTTCCGGCTGAATCGGCCACGCGAGAGGAGGCATCCGTTATCCTATAGAAGACTTATATGCCTACTTCAACTCGGACGAGCAGCGGTGGCGCGCCCTCTGCCATCATTCAAAACAACGAACGTGAACGCGTCTTTGGCCTGTTCCGACAATTCGGATACTTGGAGGCCGAACTCAACCCGCTCGGCCTGCTGCCTCCACAACCGCATCCCGACCTGGAGATCGACAATGAGTGGGCGCTGAAAGCGCGGCGCGTCTATTGCGGAAGCGTGGGCGTGGAGTTCATGCACATCGCCGACCCCGAGCGGCGGCGCTGGATTCAGGACCGGATCGAAGCCCGCATCGAAGCTGAGCCCACTGCGGTTGACACGGATAAAGACCGCGCGCTGGATCTGCTGGTGCGCGCTGACCTGTTTGAACAAACGCTACAGCAGCGCTATTTGGGCAACAAACGCTTCTCACTCGAAGGCGGCACGTCCTTGTTGCCTGCGGTGGATCAGGTTCTGGACGTAGCCGGCGAGCGCGGTGCCGTGGAACTGGTGATGGGCATGAGCCATCGCGGCCGGCTGAACGTCATCATCCACGTGGCCAATCGCCCGGCGGAGCAGGTGTTTGCGGAATTTGAGGATGTGGACCCACGCAGCGTACTGGGATCGGGCGACGTGAAGTACCACATGGGCGCGACTGGTGAGTACGTCACGAGGAGCGGCAAGAAGATTCATATCCACCTCGCGTCCAATCCCAGCCACCTGGAAGCGGTCGATCCAGTGACGGTGGGACGCACTCGCGCCAAGCAGGACCGCGCCGGTGAAGGCGGCACGGCAAAATATCTGCCGCTGCTGGTGCACGGCGACGCCGCGTTCGCGGGCCAAGGCATCACGGCAGAGACGCTGAATTATGCCGACTTGGCCGGCTACACGGTAGGCGGGACAATCCACGTCATCGTCAACAACCTGATCGGCTTCACGACCAACGCCGGCGAAGAACATTCCTCGCGCTTCTCGGCGCAACTGGCGCGGCGCCAGGCGATTCCGATCTTTCACGTGAATGGCGAAGACGTGGATGCGGTGATGCGGATTGCGCGCATCGCCACCGAGTACCGCTACAAATTCGGCACCGACGTGATCGTGGATTTGATCGGCTACCGTCGCCATGGGCACAGCGAGGTGGACGATCCCACGGTAACGCAGCCGCTGATGTATAAGGCCATCAAAGAGCATCCGCCGCTGTATCAGATTTACGCCAAACAGATCGGCATCGAAAACATCGCGGAGCGGGCGGCTGCGGTCAAGAACGAGTATGAGGCCGCGCAGAAGAGTGCGACGCTAGTCACCAAAAAACCGCTCATGCGCGATCTGCCAAAGTACTGGGACGATTATTTTGGGGGGCGCTACAAGCCGGATTACGAGCAGCCCACCGGCATCACGCGCGAAGAGTTGGAGGAACTCACCGAGCGTTTGACCACGTATCCAGAGCGTTTCCACATCCATCCCAAGGTGAAGAAGTTGCTGGAGCAGCGGCAGGAGATGGGAACCGGCAAGAAGCCTGTCGACTACGGCATGGCTGAGGCGCTGGCCTTTGCGAGCCTGGTGAAGAAAGGAATTCCCGTGCGCCTGAGCGGGCAGGATTCGCGGCGCGCAACGTTCAACCAGCGGCACTCGGTGCTGCTGGACGTCCAGGATGAAACAGAATATGTTCCGCTGCGCCACATTGCCCCCGGCCAGGCGGCGTGCGACATCTACAACTCGCCCCTTTCGGAAGCGGGCGTAATGGGATTTGAATACGGCTACAGCCGCGATTATCCCGAGGCGCTGGTTCTCTGGGAAGCGCAGTTTGGCGATTTTGCCAACGTGGCGCAGGCGGTCATCGACCAGTTTGTGTGCGCGGGCGAAGACAAGTGGAACCTGCTCTCAGGACTGGTGCTGTTGCTGCCCCACGGCTACGAAGGGCAGGGCCCGGAGCATTCAAGTGCGCGCATCGAGCGATTCTTACAACTGGCGGCGCGGGACAATATCCAGATTTGTCAGCCCTCGAATGCCGGGCAGTATTTCCACCTGCTGCGCCGGCAGGCGCTCCGCAAGTGGAGGAAGCCGCTGATAGTGTTCACGCCGAAGAGCATGTTGCGCCATCCGGATGCCTTGTCTCCGCTCGAGGATCTGACGCATCAGAAGTTTCTGCCGGTGATCCCGGACACGGAAGCGCAGGACGCCAAACGCATTCTGCTCTGCACCGGGAAAATCGGACACGAACTTCGCACGGAACGGCAGAAGCGCAAAGACTTGAGCTTTGCGATCGTCTTCCTCGAGCAGATGTATCCCTTCCCCGAAGCGGAACTGACGGCAGAACTGGAGCGTCATGGGACAGCGCGAGATATCGTGTGGGTGCAGGAAGAGCCGGCCAACATGGGCGCGCTTTCCTATATGCTGCCGCGCTTGAAGCACATCGTAGATGACCGGCCCGTGCATTCGGTGAAACGTTCCGGGAGCGCGAGCCCGGCCACCGGTTCGGCCAAAGCGCACGAGGTCGAGCAGAAGACGCTGTTGGCACTGGCCTTCACGCAGGACTGAATATGCCTCGTATCAGGGCATCGCTCTTGGCGATGCCGTAAGTTCTCCGAAGGAGCTGTTCATCGGGGCCGTTTCAATCACGGGCGAACAAACTGGCTCACGGCCAGCGTTTAGCAGCCTCTTCCCACCCCGCTACGCGCGCCGGAGCGGGTGCACCCTGGGCGGCAACCACCGGCGGAATCCGGACCGGTTGTTGCGGGGCAGCCGTCAAGGTCGGCTTGGGCGCTTCCGCCAGTTGCTCTTTTTCTTCCGAAAGCAGCGGGGCGGCGACGCGCAAGGCCTCAACCTCTTTTTCCAGTCTGGTCAATTCAAGTTCCTTCTGGCGTAGAACTTCGTACACATTTTTCATGCTTGGGCACCTTTGTGTTGGAACAAGCGATTAAGCGCAGAGTATTGGTTCCGTCGGCGCTTTGTCAAGGAAAACGCGCTCGCGGTGCATGAATTGTTATTGAGGGCTACCGAAATACCACGACAGCGACCAGGATGCCAAGAATCAGCACGACGATGGCGAGCAGATTGACGTGGTTCGCCATCCACGATTCTTGCCGGGGCGCATAGTTCGTAAGGAAGGCAGGCGCGGATTCCTCCGGCATGGGCGCTGCGGAGTCGGCCGCGGAAGTAGACGCTGTATCCTGATCCTGCTCGCGCTGTTCGGTCTTCTGCTGTTCGATCTGACTCTGTTCGATCTGGCCCTGCTCCCGCTCGCGCTGCTTCTTCTCGAAATCCTTCTTCTCGATATCTTTCTTCTCACAATCGAGGCAGAGCGTTCTCCCCTCGGAAACGGGGAATCCGCAGGAAGCGCATTTTTGCACGCGGAGCATGGCCTCAGGGACGGAAGCGGGCGCTGGCTCCTGATTTACGGACAACTCGGCGGGAGACACCGAGGGTTCAGAGGACTCTGGGTTAACCAACTCTGGGTTAGCCAACTCTGGGTTGACCAACTCTGGGTTGACGAACTCTGGGTTGACGAACTCTGGTTCAGGGGGAATGTTAATCGGAATCGCGGGCGTCGGTCGCGCACGGCTTGCCGCGGGAGATTCGACGGGCTCGTCCGGTTTCCGCTCGAGCACTGGCGCGGGCGCGGAGTTCTTGTGCTGCTCGGCCAAATCGAGCGCCGTCAAGGTGAGATCCGCCATCCGTTCGAGTGCGATCAGATCGCGCTCCTCGAAAGCGTAGGCATGATCCGAAAAGAGCTCGAACAGGCAGCGCACTTCGCCGTTCTGCCGCAGCAGCGGCAGAACGACAATCGACGCAATGCCCAGCGCCCGGCAAGCTTCCAGATTCACGCGCGGGTCGGTTTCCGCGTTGTTGCAGCGCAGCAACTGCCGGCGAGCAATGCTTTCGCCGGTCAATCCAGAGCGAACCTGCAGGCGTGCTCCAACTGCCGGCGCTGAAGAACCTGCGCTGGCGCGGCAAACCATCTCCTCACCCTGGGGCAGAGCGAGGGCAGTTCCGGTTGCGCCGGTGATGTACTGCGCGCGTTCCACTAACAACTGGAGTGCGGACTCCAATTCCGTTTCCGCCAGCGAGCGGCTGGCACTGGCCATCGCAGCCGCCGCGCCAGCCACCGAGATCTGGCCAGTTTCTGTAATCGCGCCCCCAGCGTTCACAGGCGGGATTCGATCTTCGGGCTCGACGGATCCAGGCATGAAGTCTCTGTCCAAGTTACTTCTCGGCTATCAATAATCGATAAAGACTACACCGAAAAGAGATGAACCGAGTCTCGCCTTGAAGACTCCTGCTGTCAAGACCTGGAGGCGATGCCTGACTTACTGCGATTTTTCGTCTTTGTGCCGCAGCCACTCGATAAACATCTGTTCTTTTGGTTTGTCGTAGGCCATGAGCAGGTGGCGGATGCTGCGTCCGCTGACAAAGTGGCAAACTTCTTCGGCCAGGTTCTTGGCGTGGTCGCCCGCGCGTTCCAGAGACTGCGTCATGAAGATAATCTGCAGGCTGGAGTGGTGCGCCACGTTCTCCGGATTCTCGATATGGCGCAGGAATATGATGTTGCGCAGCCGGTCCATTTCGGCATCGGCACGAAGCACGTCGATGGCTTTCTTGACATCCTTCTGGGAAAAAGACTGGCCGACATCGGCCAGCATTTTCTCCAGAACCGTGGCCATCTGAGTCAATTCGCGAGCATCCTGCGAGTCAAGATGGCCCCTGGCCGCTTGCGCGCTGGTGGCAAAGCTCAGAAGCAGATCACCGATACGCTCCAGTCCGATCATGACTTTCATGCAGGCGAGCAGTTGCCCGGTCTCCGCCTCCGGGACACGGGTGATGTTCGCGGTCACACCGGAGTCCACTTCCAGGTCAATGGCATCAAGTTCTTTTTCGCACTGCCGGATGGCATCCAGGCGGGACATGGATCCAGTAGCAATTCCCTCGGCCGCGATCGCCGCCGCCTCGCGGGCCAGTTCGCACGCTTCCACCGTCCTCTGCACCAGAACGGAGTACGAGGGGTCAGGCGAAGGCGTTTTCACGCTGGCTGTGCTCATAGGTAAAACCGTCCCCTTACTTTGGATGCCGGATCCGCTCTAGGGGACGCGAGCGGCACCAATCCAGAGTGTGACACACACTCCCATCAAAAGCATAATTGGCGCGGTAAAGAGGCAGGTTACAAACGGGTGAATTTCTCGTTGCCGCGGAATGAAATGTCAGATAAGAACGGCCCAGCTTCCCAATAGCCGCAAATTCAGGCGCCGCACTACTGCGGTGGGAGTACTTTAGGAGTGGCGGCTTTCTAACCCCAACCGCAATTCCAGGTCTCGGAAGTAAACGATCTTCGTGCTTGCCTTTTTCGCGCGCACCAACGATAAATACAGGCAAGCTATGACTCGTCGGTGCGCCCTTTCTCTTACCGTTGTGCTAGGGGTATCACTGGCCGGCCACGCGCAAGCTCCACCGCCTCACGCTCCTGCCAAGGAAGACTATTCTCAGGAGGCCGCGGTCATTAAACAGATGTCGACTAAGATTGCCTTCGACAACGACGGCAACTTTACTCGTGAGCAGACCAGCCGCGTACGTGTGCAAACCGACACCGGGGTGAAAGAGTGGGGTCTGCTGAGCTTTCCGTTTCAGTCTGCAACGCAAACGGTGGAGATCGATTACGTGCGCGTCCACAAGGCCGACGGCACCACTGTGCTTACACCACCAGACAACGTACAGGACTTGGATGCGGAAATCACCCGCAATGCTCCCTTCTACAGCGATCAGCGGGAAAAACATGTCGCGGTCAGGGGGCTGGGCAAAGGCGACATTCTCGAATACGCGGTGCACTGGCGTACTACCAAGCCGTTGATCCCGGGGCAATTCTGGTTCCAATACAGTTTTCACCATGATGGCGTCGTGCTCGATGAACGCGTGGAAGTTAAGGTGCCCGCCGAACGCGCCGTCAAGCTAAAGGGACCGCAAGCCACCCAGACCGTAACCACGGTGTCCGGTTCCCGCGTCTACACCTGGACTTACTCCAAGCTGCAAAGCGCCACGGAGCCTGGAAGTGATCAAGAAAAGCAAACCGAGTCGGCACGCGGCCTTCTTCCCCCGCCGGACGTTCAACTCAGCAGCTTCCAAAGCTGGGAAGAGGTGGGCCGCTGGTACTGGAATCTCCAAAAAGACCGGATCGAGCCCACCCCTGCTATCCGCGCCAAGACGGCAGAACTCACTAAGGGCATGACCGATGATGGAGCCAAACTGCAAGCCCTCTACAGCTTCGTGAGCACGCAATATCGCTACATAGGAATCGCGTTCGGCATCGGACGATATCAGCCCCACCCCGCCGAGGACGTTCTCGCCAATAATTACGGTGACTGCAAGGACAAACACACCCTGCTGGCGGCTTTGCTCCAGGTTTCAGGGATCACCCTCTATCCGGCGCTCGTCAATTCTAGCTGGAAAGTCGATCCGGACGTTCCGTCGCCGGCGCAATTCGACCACGTCATTGGCTATCTGCCGCAGGGCAAAGACAAAGGAGCCATCTGGCTCGATACCACGCCCGAGGTTGCGCCCTTTGGTTATATAGCCCCGCCTCTGCGCGACAAGCCGGCATTAGTTATGGCGGGAGAGGAATCGATACAGCTGGTGACCACGCCCGCCGATCCGCCTTTCCCCAACCATCAAGCTTTCAAAATCGAGGGTAAGCTCAGCAACGACGGCACGCTCGAAGCAAAAGTTGAAGACACAATTCGAGGCGATTCCGAGGTACCGATCCGCACCGCCTTTCGCCTTGTCGCGCAGCCCCAGTGGAAAGACTTGGTGCAACAAATCTCCTTCGGGCTGGGCTACGCCGGTACCGTGAACGATGTCAGCGCGAGCACGCCCGAAGCAACCATTGAGCCTTTTCATTTTTCTTATTCCTACAATCGCAAGGATTATCCCGACTGGAGCAACCACCAATTTACCGTTCCAGGACTGCCGTTTTACATGCCGCCAGCCAGAGAGGATGCGAAATATCCTATTTGGTTTGGTGCTCCCACGGATACCATTGCCGATTCCAAGATCGAGCTCCCCCAGGGCTACAAGCCTCAAACGCCATCAAATGTCGACCTGAAATACGACTTCGCGGAATACCATGCCTCCTATTCCCAGGATCAAGGTGTGCTGATCGCCAGACGCCGCTTGCTGACTAAGCTGCATGAAGTTCCAGTCGGCGAGCTCGACGACTACAGGAATTTCATCAAGAACATACAGAACGATATAAACCAATACGTGCAGACGGTGTCGTCCAACGCGGCGAGCGTCCCCAACGCTGCGGTGTACGGCCCTGTTAACCCATTCCTGACCAGCATTTGGAGCCTGCCCGCGAGCACTTCTGCCGAAGCGAATCGACTGGAACGCGATGCCCATAGCGCCATGAGCCAGGATGACCGTTCAGCGGTTGTCGACGCACTCAAACATGCACTTGAAGTGGATCCAAAGTTTACGCGGGCTTGGCTTGAGCTGACGATAGCTTACATGACATACCGGCAAAGCGATTCGGCTCTCGACGCGGTGCACAAGGCTATCAATTCCGATCCCAAAGAGGTAATTGCCCGCAAGATGTATGCTTACGTGCTTAAGACTTTGCGTCGCACCGATGCGGAGGCGGATGCCTGGCGCGAGGCTTTGAAGATCGCACCCAACGATCCCGATTCGAACTCCGCACTGGGTACGTTGCTCGTGCAGCAAAAGCGCTACATGGAGGCTGTGCCCTACCTCGAAACCGCCGCGAAGATCGACAATTCCCCGGCCGCGCAGACTCGTCTGGGTACCGCTTGCCTCCGAAGTGGACAGGTCGAACGCGGCACAGCCATTCTACAAAAAGTTGTCGAAGCAGATTCCAGTGCGGGGACGCTGAACGATGTTGCCTACTATCTTGCCGAGGCTAACGTCAACCTCGCCCAAGCCCTAGGATATGCGCAGCAGGCAGTAACCCGGCAGGAAAAGGAATCCGTTGACATCGCGCTTTCAAACCTTAACCCCAAAGATCTGGCGTGCACGCGGAAAATCGCTATGTTCTGGGACACCCTGGGATGGGTTCAATTTCGTTTGGGCCATGTGGATCAAGCGGAAGACTACTTGCGTGCGGCATGGCTGTTGTCGCAGGGCGTAGTGGAAGCCGACCACCTCGGGCAAGTTTACGAGCAGGAAAAGAAGACAGAAAAAGCGGCCCACATGTATCGCCTGGCCTTGGCCATACCTGAGGTGCATGGTGGCTCGTGGGACGAGGCCCGAGAGCATCTGGAACACTTGACCGGCGCGAAAGCCCCTAAGGCAACAGACGTGCTCCGTGGCGATCCGAGCGGCAGCGAGCTAAGCGAGTTGCGCAGCGTCAAACTCAAACGCCTGGTTCCCGGGTCGGCAACCGCGGAATTCTTTCTGCTCTTCGGCCCCGGGCCGAAGGTCGAAGATGTAAAGTTCGTCAGCGGATCGGAAAAACTCAAGTCCGCCGTTGAGGCGCTGACGAAGTCCGATTTTCAGGTCGCTTTTCCCGAGGGCAGTTCCGCCCGCCTCGTCCGGCGCGCCATTCTGATGTGCTCGAGTATCTCCGGATGCACGGCGGTTCTCTACACCCCCGACTCCGTCAACTCCCTGAAGTGAACGGGACAAATGCTGGCCGGCGGAGACCACACTATGCCGAATCCCCCTCCGAGGCAGTCAAGACAAACAAAAAGCTCGATCCGTGGTTGAGCTCGCTCTCGGCGCGAATCGTTCCTTTGTGCGCGAAAACTATATGCTTTGCAATCGCAAGTCCCAGCCCGGTTCCCCCCGACTCCCGCGAGCGCGCTTTATCGACTCGGTAAAAACGCTCGAAAAGACGGGGCAGATGCTCGGAGGAAATGCCGGGTCCGAAGTCTCGCACGTAGAATTCGATGCCGTTCTCTGCCGCGCGCGCTCCGAGAACGACTTTCTTTCCCGAAGCCGCGTACTTCAGCGCATTCTCAATCAGGTTGGAAAAAATCTGATGAATGGCCTCGCGATCCGCATTCACATGGGCAGCGGGCACTGAGTTTTCAATCACCAGTTCGACTTCATAGGAACGCGCTACTTCGCGGAAACTTTCCAAAGCATCCTGCAGCAGTTCTTCCGCGCTGACCCGCTGCATGTCGAACCTCTGCTCTCCCGATTCGACGCGAGCCAAAGTGAGCAAGTCCTCCGTCAGGCGAGACATGCGAGCCGCGTTCTTGCGAATGATTTCCAGGAACTCGCGCAGGTGATTGTCCACCAGGGGACCATCGAGCAGCGTCTCGGTGTATCCCTGGATGGAAGTCAGCGGCGTGCGCAACTCGTGGGAGACGTTGGCGATGAAATCGCGCCGGCTCTTTTCCATGCGCTCGGTCTCGGTGAGATCGCGGAGCACGGCGACCGCCCCGCCCCCAGGCATGGGCGCAGCCGTCACATCGAAAGTGCGGCCTGCAACAATCGTGTTCGAACGCGCGGATGTGACGACCTGGTCGCGCGCCGCTTCCTGAATCGCGGCCAGAAAATCCGGGTCGCGGACGCTGTCGATCAAAGGCGCATTCAGTCGGGGCGCACGCAGCAGCAGACGGTCCATGCTTTTATTGGCCCACTGCACGCGTCCATCGATATCGACAGCAATCACAGCGTCCTGCATGCTGTTGAGAAGCGTTTCCAGCTCGCGCTGGCTGGTTTGCAGGCGTGCGTAACTCTCTTCCACTCCGCGCGTCGTCTTGTCGAGCGCCGCCGCGACCTGTCCGATCTCGTCCGTCGAAGTGGACGCGATTCTGGCCGTCAGATCCCCAGCCGCCACGCGCTCGGCAAAATTCACGATCCGCCGCAGGCGCCGGCCCAGATATTGGGAAGCGGCCGCCGCCACCATCATCGCGAAAACGAACCCGGCCAGCGACCCCCAGAACAGGGCGACGGCCAGCGGCCGGTCCGTAATTTCCATCTCCGGCAACGGATACGCCAGGCGCACCGCTCCCCCGGAAACCGGCGCCGCCACAAATAAGAAAGGAACGCCGAGAGCTTGACTGCTGCGTTCGTCCACGCCCAGTTTACCGCCAAGAGCGGAAACAAACTCCCGGCGATACGACTGGTTCTCCATCGTGCTCGGATCGGTTTCCGAATCGGCCAGCACCTTGCCGGTCGGATCGATAACCGTGGCGCGGGCTCCCGCCGCCTGGCCTTCCTGGGCGGTAATATCAGCGAGGGAGTGCTGCCGGTCCGCCTCCACTCGATAGGCGAACAGCAAGGTTTTTTGTTTGAGATTGCGCTCGATCTGCTCGCGCAGCGTCCGTTCCCAGACCTTGTGCACGGTCAACTGCAAGGTGATCGCCGTTACCCCAATCACCAGCAGAAAAACAAACATCAACTTAACGAAGATGCGACTTCTCACCGCGTAACCTCAAAGCGGTATCCAGCCCCTCGTACCGTCTTCAAGTAACGCGGGTTCTCCGGATCGGGCTCAATCTTTTCACGGATGCGTCGCACATAAACGTCCACCGAGCGCGGCGTAACGTACGCCGTGTCGCGCCACACCGAATCGAGCAACTGGTCGCGAGTGAAAACGCGCCCGGCGTGCCGCATGAAATGGTCGAGCAGTCGGAATTCGGTGGCCGTGGTCGGCACCTGCTTCCCGCGAACCGTCAAGGTCATCGCGCCCGGATCAATGTGGATTTCGTCAATCTTGGTCGGCAACGGCGGCAGCGGCCGCTCAAAACGTCGCAGCACCGCCTTGACCCGAGCCACCAGTTCGCGCGGGCTGAAAGGCTTGGGGATATAGTCGTCAGCGCCCAACTCCAACCCCAAAACGCGATCCGCCTCGCCGCTCTTGGCGGTCAGAAAAATCACCGGGACCGAAGCCAGCGACACCGACTGCCGAATCTGGCGGCAAAGTTCCAGACCGTCTTTTCCCGGCACCATGATGTCCAGCAGAAACAGCGCCGGACGCTGCCTTTCGGCATCGGCCACCACCAGATTGCCGGTCGAGTAAAGTCGCACGTTGAAGCTCGCCCCTTCCAGATGATGGCGAACCAGCCGCGAAATGTCCGGGTCGTCTTCCACTACAAAAATCGTTGGTTTCACGCGAACCATTGTAGCTGGGAAATGTTTCAATTCGATAGCAAGAGCAAATCGGAGTCCAGAGAGACGACCGCAATTAACCCCAGAGCTTCAGCGTGCCTAAGAACTGATCTTCACCGCAGCGCCATCCCCGCCTCCGCTGAAAAATCCATAGCCACAAATTCGCCGCGCAGAAATTTCGGAAAAGCCGCGGCCGCAATCATGGCCGCATTGTCCGTCGAAAGCGCGCGCGATGGAAAGAAAACCGGAAGCCCCTGCATCCCCGCCTCGCGTTCGAACGTCACCCGCAATTCCCGGTTCGCGGCCACGCCGCCGCTTACAAAAAGAGTCTGAACGTCGTATTCGCGCGCCGCAGCCAGCGTCTTTGCGACCAAATCATTAACCATCGACCGCTGGAAAGAAGCCACCAGGTTGAGGATTTGCCGGTCGCAGAGCCTGAGAATGTCTTCGAACTTCGGCTCGTCAACGCCCGCAAGCGCCCGCCGCCGAGCCTCGATCGCAGGCTTCATGTTCTCGGTCTCGACGTAACGCAAGACCGCCGTCTTGATCCCACTGTACGAAAAATCAAAGTGCCGCCCATTCTCTTCGCTCTGAAGTCGTTTATGATCGCGCCGGTCGCGATGCTTGATCTGCGCAATCTGAAATTTGACCGCCAGCGCATCGCCGTGCGGCGCAAGCCGGTCGATGATCGGTCCTCCCGGATACCCCAGTCCCAGCAGCTTCGCCACTTTATCGAACGCCTCCCCAGCCGCATCGTCGCGAGTGTGCCCGATGTTCCGATAAGTCCATAGATTTTCCTGCACCTGCGCCAGATAAAGATGCGTGTGGCCGCCGGAGACAACCAAAGCCAGCACCGGAAAATGCAGCTCGCCATCTATCCTCTGCCGCTGCTCCAGCAACACGGCGTGGATGTGTCCCTCCAGATGGTTGACGGCAATCAGCGGCTTCTCCAGCGCAAAAGCCAGCGCCTTGGCGTAACTGATGCCAACGAGCAAGGCGCCCGCTAGTCCCGGCCCTTGCGTGACCGCAATAGCATCGACGGACTGATAACTCTGTCCCGCCTCGGCCAGCGCCTGGCGCACCACCGGAACCAAAGCGCGCAAGTGCTCGCGCGAGGCCAGCTCCGGAACCACTCCGCCATAAGGCTGGTGCGTGGCGATCTGCGAGGCCACAATGTTCGACAAAACTTGGTTCGACAAAACTTGGTTCGACAAAACTTGGCTCGACAAAACCTGGCTCGACAAAACTTGGCTCGACAAAATCTGCTCCGAGCGCACCACTGCCGCCCCCGTCTCATCGCAGGAGGTCTCAATGCCGAGTATGTGCGCGTCAGGCATAATGAGTTTCAAGCTCGAAGCTCGCAGCTCGCGGCCTCTAGCTTTCCAGTTTACGTGACGACCAACTAAACTACCGATGTCTGCCGCCAAACAACACGCCGCCAAAATCGTCCGCACCCTGCGCGAACGCGGACACCAGGCCTACCTCGCCGGAGGCTGCGTCCGCGATCTCCTTCTCAGCCGCGAGCCCGCCGACTTCGACGTGGCCACCGACGCGACCCCGCAGCAGGTCATGCAAATCTTCCCGAAAACCTTCGCCGTAGGCGAGCAATTCGGAGTCGTGCTAGTCCCAGAAGCCAATGTAGCGACACCCGCCTCCGCCAGTGGAGCGACGGGCGTCCTCGCCCGTCCAGCCGACCGCAGCAACGCCGTCGAAGTCGCAACTTTCCGCTCCGACGTAGGCTACTCCGATGGCCGCCATCCCGACCAGGTTCGCTTCACTAAAGACCCCCGTGAAGACGTGCAGCGCCGCGATTTCACCATCAACGGCATGATGCTCGATCCGGCCACCAACGAGATTTTGGATTTTGTCGGCGGTCGCGACGATCTGAAGGCCGGAATCGTCCGTGCCATCGGCGATCCCAACCGCCGTTTCACCGAAGACAAACTGCGCATGATGAGAGCCGTGCGTTTCGCAGCGCGCTTCGAATACCAGATCGATCCAGCAACCATGGCGGCGATCCAAAGGTTAGCACCCAAAGTTCACCAGGTTTCCTGCGAACGTGTCCGCGAAGAACTAACCAAGATGCTCACCGAAGGACGCGCCCGCCGCGCGTTTGAATTACTCGATACGACCGGTCTCCTGCCAGAAGTCCTGCCCGAAATCTCCGCCATGAAGGGAGTGGAGCAACCGCCGCAGTTTCATCCCGAGGGCGACGTGTTCGTGCACACGCTGCTTCTGCTCGAGAAATTGCCAACCGGCAGCTCAAAGACGCTAGCCTGGGGAGCTCTGCTGCACGACGTAGGCAAGCCGCCCACTTTCCGCGTAGCCCCCGACCGCATCCGCTTCGATGGCCACGTAGAAGTAGGAATGAAAATGGCCGCCGAAATCTGCCGCCGTTTGCGCTTCTCGAACGACGAAACCGATCAGATCCTGGCGCTCGTAGACAACCACATGCGCTTCGGCCAAGTGCAACGCATGAACCAATCCACGCTAAAGAAGTTTCTGCGCCTGCCCGCCTTCGACGAGCATCTGGAGTTGCATCGCATCGACTGCCTCTCCAGCCACGGCCAACTCGACGCGTATGAGTACTCGCACGAGCAGTTGCGTTCGATGCCGCCCGAGGCGATTCGTCCAACTCCGCTCATTACTGGCCAAGATTTGATCGAAGCAGGATATGAGCCCGGCCCAAGATTCAGAGAGGTGCTGACAGCAGTCGAGGACGCCCAACTAGAAGGCCGACTCGCGTCACGTGAGGCCGCGATGGAGTTTGTGCGGCGAGAATTTCCGGTGTAACTCGAACGCTGGTGGAGCGACGGGCGTCCTCGCCCGTCCCCATCGAACCCTCCCTGTGCCGAGTAACCCCTCCAGATTTGTCATCCTGAGCGAAGCGAAGGACCCCTGCACCCCTCGACTCCTACGCCGAAGCAAGTAACACGCCCAGGTCAGTGGTTTCAATTTCCGACGTCAGCGAAGTTTGCCGCGCCCGACAAGAAACGACCGGCCCTCGTGCTCACCCGCAACAGCGCCATCGCGTATTTATCTAAAGTGACGGTTGCGCCTGTCACTGCCACAATTCGCGGCGTACCATCGGAAGTCGTTCTGAATGAGGAGGACGGCATGAAGTCCCCGTGCGCGGTGAACCTGCACAATGCAGTGACGGTGTCGCAACAGCGCCTGGGGAAACGTGTGGCCCAGCTTAGTTCCGCACGAATGAATGAGGTGTGTGCTGCTCTGCGCTTCTCTCTGGGTTGCGATTCGAACTAGTCATCGGGAAACGTTCCGTTTGTCCCCGAATTTCTCATTCAGCAGCAGAACCGCCCCACTCAGGCACAACCTTGCTATGCGATGTAAGTAGGCGGATAATGCTTCCGCAGTGTCTAAGCAGCGCGCCACTAACAACAAGAAACCCGTACTGCGCTTCGAGCCAGTGAAGATAAACCCGCTTTTCGAGGTGCTCGAAGCGGTCGCGGCGCTCGACTCGCCAGGCACGAAAGCAATCGCACAGTACGCTAACATCGATCCCCGTACAACCGGCAAGATTCTCAAGAACGCGCGCCTCATCGGGCTTGTGCAGGCGCCCGACGATGACACCTACGTGCTCGCGCAGCCTTATCCCTACAAGGGCACGCTGGATGAAAAACGAAAAGTGGTGCGTGAGGCGCTGCTGAAGCATCCGCTGATCCGCAGCATCAGGCAGTTCATGGGCCTCGGCAACAACTTGGAGGACGCGATGCGGAAAGCGTCCACCGTTGCCGGTGAGCTGAACTATGAAAAGAGTGCCATCGCGCCACTAGTCTCGTGGGCGAACGCCGAAAAAGCGCTCGACCTCGGTGTTCGGGTGGAAGAGCTCGTCAATGACGCGGTCGCGGCGAAGGAAGTCCGGCACGTTGAGCACGCGCACGAGCGCGTCGCCTTCATCTCACACAGCTCGAAGGATAAGCCGTTCGTACGCAAACTCGCGGCTGACCTGGTTGCGAGCGGCGTGAAGGTGTGGATCGACGAGCAGAACATCCTTGTTGGTGACTCGATCCCGGAAAAGATTGCGCAAGGTCTCGCTGAGTCCGACTTCTTCCTCATCGTCGTCAGCAAGAACTCCGTAAGTTCGGCGTGGGTCAAAAAGGAACTCAACAGCGCCGTCGTGCACGAGATCGAACGCCGCAAGGTAACCATCCTTCCGATCAAGCTTGATGACGCGGCGATGCCGGACACGATCAACGACAAGCGTTATGCAGACTTCTCTCATTCCTATGAAGACGGGCTGGCGGACTTGCTTCGATCGATTAAGGCCCGTGAGGTGGTGACCGATGGCGGAACCGACTAAACCAGAAAAGAAGAAGACACCAAAGGGCGGTCGCAAGGGCGGGACCTTATTTCCTAAGATCAATCTGCAAAAAGCGCTCGAATATGGAAAGAAGCTAGTAGCAAAGACGCACGTCGCCTCTCAGCCGGAGGACGAAATTCTTCCTGGCGTGTTCGGGAACTCAGGTCCGGAGGGCAAGGTTCGTGCTTCCGCGCTCAAGCAGTTCGGGCTCATGCAGGGAGATGCTAAGGCATACGAAGCGTCACAGCTGGCTAAGGACATTGATGCGGCGCTGCCCGACGAGCGTTCAGCGCTACTCCAGCGCGCGGTTCTGGCGTCGAAGCTGTTCAACAGAATTTTTGACACATTCCACGGCGACACAGTGTCGAGGGCACAGATAGCAAAGCGTGCGAAGGAACTGGAAGTCCATCCCACGTCCGCAGACGAGTGCGCGCAGCTCTTTTTCGATTCAGCGATCACCGCCGGCCTTGGAACGCCAAGTGGTGAGAATGTCCAGTTGATAAATGTCAGTGCCGTGGCTGCGACTACGACCGCCGCTCCTGCTCCCGCTGCGAACGGACAGGACGACGAAGAATTTGAGGGGCAGGTCGAGGAACCAGAGCGAGAGCACAAAGCAGAAGAATCGGAGATTAAGTCGCCAGATGCGAACAAGGGCGGCGGACAACCGCGCGATCAGAGCAGCGCCGTTCCTAGTGCCGATGTGCGCGTCAACCTTACTGTCGATTCCAGCAGCGATCCCGACAAGTTAGAGAAGCAGCTCAAGCTCTTGAAGCAGTTCGGCCTGCTACGCTCGTGATTTTCACGGGCGGCTGGCCGTCCTATCGCGAAGCGAAGGGCGGGGCCTTTGACTTTTTTCATCACAAACGCACAGTGAGCACCATCACAGACCTCCAGCTGCCCGTCGGCGACAATGGAGTCGACCTGTTGTGTCAGGCCCGAGGTGTGCCCGTCACCAAGACGCTCCTCGAATCTGCCCCAGCCCCACTAGTCGGCGCTCTTTGAAAACACGAAGTTGAGGCAGTCAGCTGTCAAGCCCCCTGTCAAAATCCTGCGAGTAAGCCAAACAAGCTAACTCCTTATTCCGGAATATTTTACGTATAACTCCTTTAAACTCAAAGATTTGAAAGGAATTTCCCGCCAAATCTATGATTCTAAAGGAAGGGATATTAAAAAAATTCTAGGTGACGCCGGATAGTACCTTGGGAGTAAACAAGCCGCACCCAAAGTGGGAAAGTCGAGCTAAGTCCTTATTCCTGAATATTTTGGAACTAAGTCCTTTATATTCTATATTTTATCGGAAATCGTGGGGGGGCTGGGGGTACAAACCCCGATCGCCGGGCCCACTCAACAAAGAACGGACGCAATCTTCCTGGCGTCGCTTTTCGCGGGCGAGGCGCCCGCACCACACAGATTCGCTATTGTGAAACGGCGCTGGCAACCGAGGAGAACACATTATTCGCATTCCCGCCGATCAAACGGACGGTTCCAATGACGATCACCAGGATCACCGCCAGCATCACCGCATACTCGGCGATGTCCTGTCCCTCCTCGCTTCGCCACAATTTTCTCGCCAGACCTGTTGATTTCATGAACCCCCTAAATGTGCAGACGATGAAACGTCGCAGTGCCAAGCACGCGCATTATGCACCCTTGCAGCCTGTGGAGGTATGTGGACACAACAGGAAAACCGGGTCCGAAAATAAATATTTTAGGCAGGAATGGCACGGGACAGGCGATTTCGCGTGCAGAGCCTGCCCGGTTTCGCCGAATCCCTGAGCGCAGCCAACGGAGAAGCCGAAGGGAGTGTCCGCCCCCACACTTAATTCCACGTCTTTGTCCCGGTCCTGCGACGTGGTCTCGGCCGCATCAACCGCGCCCGCAACCGGCTTGCGCAAATCGATCGGAGGCAATCCCGCTTTCTTCAGCTGTTCGTTCAGCGCCGCAATATCTTTTGACTTGAGTTGGCCCCACGCTGCCAACTGCTCGTCGAGAGCTTTATCCAGCTCTCCGAACATCGCGGCTTGCTGCGTCGTCGGCGCAGCGTCGGCGGTATCGAGAGCGCTGATGAGCATGCCGAAGCCGCTGTTCAGGCGCGCCAGGCTGCGGCCTTCGGGCGTGCTCAGGTAGCGCGTGCCGTAACCGCCTGCTTTGCCCTCGATGGCCGCGGCTTTCGCTTCCAATGCAGCAGCCGTCTTCTTGATCGCATCTGGAGCGCCCGCGAGCGCTTTCAACTGCGATCGCAAGCTGCGCACCTGTTGCAGCGTTTCGTAGTCCTCGTGAAGCGCGCCGGCAATCTTGCGGTCGAGCTCGAATTGACGGCGCAGATCTTCGGGCGATGTCTTTACCCGCGGATCCATGCGAATGTCGAGCGTCCGCGTGTAGCTTTGGCCGCCAACGCTGAGCACTATTTTGTACTGTCCAGGCAGCACAGTGGCGCCGAGCGGATACAGTGGCGTGTCGTGGTAGATGGCGGAAATCGGGTAGTCGCGTGTCAACACGTCAGGGGCGGGATAAGTCAAGTCCCATACAAGACGATGCATGCCGGCCCCGGCTGACAGCGTTCGCGCTGGGCGCACCCAGTACATGGGAACGTTGAACTTTTTCGCGTTTACCACTTCGGGCTTGTCGGCACTTGAAAAACGGCGCACGAGTTTTCCCGCTGACGCATCGAAAATTTCCACCGTGACCGGAGACGAAGTTGCCGTTTTCAGCCAATAGTCGATCATCGCGCCATCGGGAGGATTCTGTCCGGCGGGTTCTTCGGGCGGCAACGGAGTGTCGGTGTTATTGTTGCGGCGCACGCGATAGGTAAGCTGTGGCGCGAAAAGATGCGCCGGAGCGCTTGTAAATTCGGGGCTGAACTGCCGCAACGGCGTGATGTTATCCAAGATCCAAAACGACCGCCCGTGAGTTCCTACGACTACATCGTCATGATGCACGACGAGATCGCGAATCGAAGTCGGCGGCAGATTCATTTTCAGCGACTGCCAATGATCGCCATCATCCCAGGAGACATAGACGCTGCGTTCGGTACCAGCGAACAGCATTCCTTTGCGCTCGGGATCTTCGCGAACTGTGTTGACAGGCTCGTTGTCGGGCAGACCGCTGACGATCTTCTGCCACGATTTTCCGCCGTCGTGCGTGCGATAGATATAAGGATGCAGGTCATCGAGGCGGAAACGGTTCACCGCTGCGTAGGCAGTTGGGATATCGAAATGGGACGCATCCATCTGCGCCAGCTTGCTCCAAGGTGTCAGTTCGGGAGGCGTGACATTCTGCCAGTTCTTGCCGCCATCGCGAGTCACGTGAATCAGGCCATCGTCGGTTCCGGCCCAGATCAGGTTTGCGTCTTTCGGCGATGGAGCAATCGCATAGATCACGCCGCGGTGCTTGCCCTTCGCCGGATCGTCCTCGACAAAGGGCCCGAGAGTCGCGGGAGAGCCCGGATCTTGACGCGTCAGGTCAGGGCTTATGATCTGCCAACTGTTGCCGCCGTCGCGCGTTGCAAAAAGGACATTCGAGCCGAGATAGAGCACGTGCGGATCTGCAGGCGAGAAGATCAGCGGCGCGGTGCGATTGAAACGATACTGCCCAGTGCGCAGAACCACCGGCGAGACGTCCCTCGTCTGGCCCGTATTGCGGTCGAACACCGTAGCCTTGCCGCCGTAAATCAGATTGGGATGCAGCGGATCGGGCGCGACGTAACCGTATTCTTCAACTCCAACCGTCGTCCAGTCGCGAAACGTGATTTCGCCAAAGTCGCTGCGACTGGCCGTGCCGATCGAGCCGCTTTCCTGCTGTCCGCCATAGACCCAATAAGGAAACTCGTTGTCAGTGATGACGTGATAAAACTGCGCCGTAGGCTGGTTGTACCACGAGCTCCAAGTCTGGCCGCCATTCACGCTGATGGTCGCACCCTGATCCACGGCAAGGGCGCTAATGTCGGGGACTTCGGGATTGATCCAGATCGTATGGTAGTCGTCGCCGCCAGGAGCGCCCTTGATGGCGGTGAAATTCTTGCCGGCATCGGTCGACCGATAGGTCGAAGTGTTGGCCACATAAATCACATCCTTATTTCGCGGATCGACGCGCACGCAGCCGAAGTCGTCGCCGCGCCCATAAATGCGTTCTTCGTCGTTGACAAGCTGCCAGCTCTCGCCAGCATCGTCAGAACGGTAAATGCCGCTGCCCTTTTTGGCGTTGACCCACGCATACATGCGATCAGGATCGCTCGGAGAGACAGCAGGGCCGATGCGACCAATACCTTCGGCTTCGCCAGGCAATCCTTTGGTGAGTTGCCGCCAATGGTCGCCGCCATCGGTCGATTTGTAGAGCCCACTGCCGGGACCGTCGTAGCCACCTCCGGTAGTCCACGGCGGACGGCGCGAGGCCCACATGCTGGCAAAGATTACCTGCGAGTTTCGGGGATCGAAAGCGAGGTCCATACCGCCGACGTTCTCGTCTTTGTAAAGAACTTTCTGGAAGGTCTGACCGCCGTCGAACGAGCGGAAGACACCGCGCTCGGCGTTTGGACCGTAGGGATGTCCTTGGGCTGCGACGAAGAGGCGATTGGAATCCTTGGGATCGACGATGATGGATGCGATTTGTCGCGCATCGCGCAATCCGAGATGCTGCCAGGTGCGGCCGGCGTCGGTCGACTTATAGACACCGTCTCCGACCGAAAGATCGGGCCGGCGCAAGCCTTCACCGCTTCCGACATAGATCGTGTTCGGATCGGACGGCGCCACGGCGAGGGCTCCGATCGAACCGGAAGGTTGAGCGTCGTTTGGTTGATCATCGAAAATCGGATTCCAGGTGCGGCCGAAGTCGGTGGTTTTCCAAACTCCTCCGTTGTTCGGCGCCATGTAGAACACATTCGGCTGGCCCGGAACGCCGGAAATCGCCACCGTGCGGCCGCCGCGAAACGGGCCGATCATGCGCCAATGGAGCTCTTGGTACATGGACGGGTCATACTGCTGGGCGGAAAGCGCGAAAGGAAAAAGCAAAACAAAGAGCGAGGCGAGCAGAATCCAGAAGAGTCGCTTGTTCACGATTAGTCCTCGAAGAGAGGTAAGGATAAATCACGACCGCAGCGATTGGACAGCGGGAACGAGCATCTAGCCAAAAAGAAAACCCGCCCTCGGGCAATCGAAGAGCGGGCTCGGCGTCTACTAAGGCGAATCTTAATGACTTTCAGCCGGCTTCTCGGCCGGTTTCTTCATGGCCTCGTGAGCGGCGGCAGCTTTTGGCTTCCAGAAGTCCGGGTCTGCCTTGACCCAATCGTCGGACGGATAGCTCATGCGCGGATTAATTGCGAATAGGTTCGTCTGGCTTGACTCGATCGCCCTGGCGGACAACTCGGCGAGTTTCTTCATACCTTCTTCGCCCATCGCCGCTTCAAAGTCTTTGTTCTCCATCAGGCTCTTGTCAACCTCTGCCAGCGACTTCATTGGGTTGAAGATGATGTAGGTGTTGTCCGGCAATCCATACACTGCCGAATACGCCGACCAATGTGCGTCCGGGATTTTCTTGTAAGCTTCGATTACCAGCTTTACGATTTCGTCCCAATCCTTGTCATGACCATGCTTGACCTGCCAGGCCGAGATTTCGAAATAGCGCATGTGGGCTATGTCTACTTCGGGACGGAAGCTGTATTCCTCGCGGAATGCAAGCACCCCGCCGTCGGTCTCGCTCAAGAGATCGCCATCTGCCGCCCAGGCGCGGTCAAGGGCAGACGACAACGTAGTATTTTTCTGGGTTGCGAGCGTATCTTTTTCCCACGCTTCAAACGAATCATAGCCAGTGAAGAAGAGCGCACGATTTTTGCCCGAAAGAGATTCGACAGCCAGATAATGGGTTGGCCATTTCGCACGCGACATGGCCTGGACGAACGCGCTTTCGGTCTTTTCATGTAGGGTGCCGGACTTCCCAGGCTTGGTATACTCGCGCCCGACCACCAAGACCTTGGGCGGCATGTGTCCCATGGACTTGTCCTGGGCGGCAGCGATCACGGATATTCCTACAGGCAGCAAAAAAAACAGGGCGAGCGTCGCCCCTGCGATTCTTTTCATAGTTGACCTCCTGGGTCACACAAATAGAATTGATTTTCTTTCCCGACCTGGAAAACGGATCATTGTACGCTGCTCTCGCATTTTCGCAACCTTGTGTGAAACGATTTTTCAGCGGCGTACTTCCGGCGGCCTGGCCGTCCCACAGGACGGCGGATGGTTTTTCAACCCTCCTCCTCGACCGTGCCTAGCTCGGGCAGGATAGGAGCCGTCACAGTACTTCAGAAGGTTGCGTTCCGTCGGAATTCTGTCTCTTTGGAGGAAGCAATCTAAATTTCAGACTTCGCTCCCGGCGGCTTTCTTCTTCCAAGTGCCGCGAGCGCGCCTTCAGCAAGTCATTGAGCGAGACCAGGCCTAGGAATTTTCTCGTGTCACGCTCCAGCACCGGCATTCGCGTGCAACCCTTTTCAACCATGCGATATACGACCACACGCAGCGGCTCGTCCGGGTAGGCCTCAACCGCGCTGGTTCGCACCAATTCACCGATCGGCCATCCTCGGGCTGCATCCCCGTTCTGCTCCATCTGCTGCGTTATATCCCCGCGCGTTACCACTCCGACCAGCTGTCCTTGTGTATTGACGACGGGCAGTAAGCGCTGCTCCTGGCGGTGATCCACCCGCAAGGAGTGCCATATATCGCCCAGCGTACTCGCGGCTGGCAATACCGCAACCTTCGTTCGCATCACTTCGCGTACAAAAAGAATTTCCAGCGGATCGACGGCATACTCGCGGCTTAGGTGGTAGCCGCGCCGGGCAACCTTTTCGGTCAAAATGGACCGGCGCAGGGTCAGGACCGTGAAACCGTGAGCGATGAAGCTACCTACCAGCAAAGGCAAGAACACATTTGTGTCGTGCGTTAGCTCAAAAGCAAAAACAATACTGGTAAACGGAGACCGCATGGTGCCGCCAAGGATGGCGCCCATGCTGATTAGCGGCCAGAAACCGGCGCCTTCGTTGGGAAGAAACATGGCTTCGATGCCGCCCAGTGCGCCGCCCATCATCAGCAGCGGCGCGAGAACGCCGCCCGATGTGCCGGAGCCGAGCGATACCGCCCAGATAAACCATTTGACCAGCAAGACTCCGAGAATTACTTTTGTGGTGACACTGCCCTGCAGCAACGCGCCAATCGTGTCGTAACCGACGCCCAGGGCTTGCGGGAAAACCAGACCGCCCAAGCCGATGGCGAGGCCGCCTATCGCGGGCCACCACATCCAGTGGATCTTCAAGCGCTGGAACGCATCTTCAGCCGCGTACACCGATAGGGTCAGCAGGGCCGACAGGGCCCCAGCCAGAAGACCGACTATGGCGCATCCTAGTAGTCCAGTTGGCCCGATGAATAATGGGTGAACCGGTACGGGAAACAGCGGCCCGAATCCCAAGATATATCTGCGAACCACCGCAGCCATCGCACTGGCTAGTGCCACCGGAATCAGGCTGCGCGGTTTCCACTCGAAAAGCAGCAACTCGACGGCCAGCAGCACCGCAGCCACCGGAGACGCAAAGGTGGCGGACATCCCGCCAGCAGCCCCGGCCACGAGCAGCGTTTTGCGCTCCGCGCTGGTTAGATGAAACAGTTGGGCGATCATCGAGCCCACCGCCCCGCCCGTCATGATGATCGGACCTTCCGCGCCGAACGGACCGCCGGAGCCGATCGAGATGGCCGAAGAGAGCGGTTTGAGAAGCGCAACTTTCGGTTCAATCCGGCTGCCGTTCAGCAGAATGGACTCAATCGCCTCGGGTATGCCGTGGCCCCGGATCCGCTCGGAGCCGTACCTCGCCATGAAACCGATGATTAGCGCGCCAACAATGGGAACGAAAACACTGTATACCCCAAGATGGTTACCCACCGGCGAAACCAACGCGGTGTTCCACCGGCCAAAATAGAAAAGATTGGTAAATAAGCCGATTAAACGGAGCAACGCAAGCGCCACAAATGCGCAGACCACACCAATCACCAGGGCCAGCAAGGAAATGGGAACGACTCGCCACGTGGTTGTGAAATCTCCCAACTCGTCGTTGCGGTTCATCGGCATCGTCATAAGATAAGTATATCGTACACCGATATATTATTGTGCACGTTAGGTCACTCTCATCCGTATAGCCGCGGAACAGAGATTCCCGGCGAGTGGTCCGCAACTTGGAAACGAGCCAGCGCCCGCCATCGGCAGGGTTTCCATCGATGAAGGCGTCGGCGCTAAGGGACGACCGAAACAGAACCAGGGAGAGCGCTCGCGAGATAGCGCCGCAACGCGTCCTGCCAGGGTGGCATGTGGAGGTTGTAAGTGTGCAGGCTGTCAGGCGACAGAACGGAGTAGGCGGGGCGTCGCGCTGGACGTGGGAATTCAGCTGTAGTCACCGGTTTGACTGTGGTCGGCATCCCTGAGAGGCGTACGATTTCGGTGGCAAACTCGTACCACGTGCAGTTGCCGGAATTGGTGACGTGCACGATGCCGCGAGCGGACACATGGCAAAGTTCGACGAGAACGGCTGCGAGGTCGTGCGTGAAAGTTGGACTGCCACGCTGATCGTTCACCACCGAAATCTCAGGACGGGTTGAAGCGAGCTTCAGAATCGTCGCGGGAAAACACTTGCCTCCGTGCCCGAACAGCCACGAGGTCCGGGCGATGCAGACTTCGGGCAGGATCTCAAGCAACCGCTCCTCCGCCCGGGCTTTACTCTCGCCATAAACACTGGTGGGATTTCGGGCGTCAGTGGTTTGGTAGGGCGACCCTTTGCTGCCATCAAAAACGTAGTCCGTGCTCAGGAACAACAAGCGCGATCCGGCTTCGCGGGCAGCCTCGGCCACATTGACAGCGCCGTCGCAGTTCACCGCGAAGGCCAGGTCGCGGTTGGACTCGCAGCCATCCACGTCGGTGTAGGCAGCGGACAATATGATCCACTGGGGACGGGAATCGTGAATTACATCGCGGACGCGCGCCTGGTCTCGAAGGTCGGCATCTCTCGAAGACAGCGCGGTCAATTGCTCGCCGCTCAGTTCCCGAACCAGTTCCTGTCCGAGCAAACCCGAGGCTCCGAATAACGTGACGCGCATCATGGAATTGTAAATGGGTGACTCCCTGTTGGCTGCTGGGAGCCTTCAGGGGCTAAACAGATTGCTGAAAAACTTGTCACGCGACGTAGTCGTCAGGGGCTATACCTGGCACTGAAAACAAGCCAGGGATCGCAGCGGTGAACAGCTGCACCACGCAAAATCATGGCTACTCGGTCTCGGTCGGTTGCGGTGTTCGCACCCGGCGCCTGAGGGCGTGGAGGATGAGCGATCCGCTGATGCCGAAGCAGAACACGGCGGCAAACGCCACCAAGTCCAGCATTCGGCCCGACATGCGGAGGTAATCCGCGAACAACGAGACCATGGCACAGAGAATGCCCAGGACGTTAAGCCAGAGGGGAGAATAAATGTTCGGAAGGTCCCGACGAAAACGAACCTGAAGCAGCAGCGCGGCCAGGCCGATCGCGGACACCACAACCAACGCTACCGGACTGAAAAAAGCTTGCGGCCCGGTATAGATCACGACCAGCGCCAAGGCTAGAAGGAGCAGACCCGAAGCAATCACCGTCCATCGGCGTGCGACTTGGGACTGGGACCCGGAACTCGTCACCCAACGACCTCCTGGCTTTTCCGCATAGTGCCATTGTATCCGTCGGCCTTTCGTTCTGCGCTCAGGCGTTGCTCGGCATCCATTCCGCCGGGCGATTCTGGCCGTGCGACATGGCATAGAGAACCAGTTCCACACGGCTCGAAGTCCCAACCTTGTCGAAGATGCGCAGGAGATATTTCTTGATCGTGTGTTCGCTGAGTCCCAGTTCGGCGGCGACTCCGCGGTTGGTCAAGCCGTCGGCTACGAGCGCCACCACCTGTTCTTCACGAGGCGTCAACAGGGATCTCCCATTGGAGTTGACGACACGCAGCGTGGGCACCTCCGACAAAGCATCGAGCACGTAATTCATCTGCTGGCTGTTAATCCAAACTTGTCCCCGAAAGACGCAGTGGATGCACTTGCAGAGCATCGAAAAGGGAGTGTGGGTGAAAAGAAAAATGCCCTTCGCGCCCGCCCGCAAAGCATTCACCACCAGTTCGCGGTCATCGTTCTCGGCCAGCAGCACGGGAGCAATCTTCGGATAAGAAACGCGCAACCAGCGCAACAGGGCCAAATCCGGCAGGTGGTTCCCCGCAACCAATGCCACATCGGCGTGATTTGATTGCAGGAAGTGGTCGAGAGCAGATGTCTCCAGAGCGACCGCGGAAACCTGAAAGTCCCGCCGACTTTTCAAAGCCCGCGTCAAAAGTTGAGATTGAATGGGACTTGAATCGGCGACCACGACGTGCACTGCCTCCGTTACGGCCAGCCGGGTTCCCGTGGACTGCTTCGCGAGATGAACGGTTTTCACCTCACCATCATGCCCAAAAGCGCAGGGACCGGATGTAGGCCCCATCACACCGCGTTGGTGATGAATTTTCCCTCCATGTCTACTTTCGAAGGGCTACTCTTGTGCACAACATTCGCGATAAACGGCTACCACGCCTTGCGCGCTCGGTTCCAGAAAACCAGTCCGGCAGTCCATCTGCTGATTTTCATCACCTTTCCGATCGCCGGAACGAGCCCTGTACCGCAGTGGACAGTACTTTCCAAGTCTTGTTGTGCTCGGGGCGCAACGATACCTTCGTGCAAACAGCTCAAACGCCCGAGCTGTTCAGTTCGCCGTTCTGAGCAACGGTGAGAGTACAGGAGATGAATGTATTTGCTAAACACGTTGTTTTGGGAGCTGCGGGCATGCTCATCCTGCAGCCAGCCTTGATCACTTCTGCTCAGGTGACTGCACTGTCGCCTGCTTCGGCACCTGGAACTGCTCCGCCAACCGGCAAGATCGCGGCGGCGGAGAGCTCGCAGAACCGGGGCCAGGCCGGCACGGGCAGTTCCAGCAACGGAGTGATCGCACAGCCCGAAAAGGCGGGTGGCGTGGGAGATCCTGCATTCGGAGGGGAACGCCACCCGCTTTATCGGCTTTCAAAATCGGACACCGTAGACATAAGCTTCACTTTCTCTCCCGACTTTAATCAGACCTTGACGGTGCAGCCGGATGGCTTTGTGGCATTGAAAGGTGCGGGCACACTATTAGCGGAAGGACTCACGGTCCCCCAGATGCAGCAGGCGGTTGCCTATGCGTACCGCGGCTTTCTGCACGAGCCCGAGGTCACCGTGACCTTAAAGGATTTTGACAAGCCCTACTTCCTCGCTTCGGGCGAGGTGGCGCGTCCCGGAAAATATGAGTTGCGAGGGGATCTGACGGTAAACGAAGCCGTGGCGATTGCCGGCGGCTTCACGCAGCAAGCCCGTCATTCGCAGGTTGTTCTGTTTCGTCGGATTTCCGCCTACGTCGCCGAATCTCACGTCCTTGACCTGAAGAAGATGCTGGATTCCCGCGATCTTCACGAGGATCTCCACCTGCAGCCCGGGGACTTTATCTTTGTGCCGCAGAGCCGGATTTCAAAGATCCGGAAGTATGTTCCGACCAACTCCATGGGCTGGTACATGAACCCATTGCAGTAATTAGCAGAAAGGAGTGGCAGCGTTACTTTGCGTCCCCAAAATCTGGCCGATTCCCTAAAATCTCGCCGGGTCTGATCGCTCGCTGTATGACCCATGTCAGCCGAACTGACCGGAAACTCGCGCACCTCTCTTTCATTCACGCCTCGCGCCCCCACGCCCCGTGAAGTCGCGGCCACGCTGTTCCGGCGACCGCGCCGGGTAGCTGTTGCTTTTGGGTTGGTGTTGGCGGCGACGATGCTCTTTGTGGTCTTTTCGGCGCGATATGAATCGCACTTCAAGGTTCTGCTGCGCCGGGGCCGCTTTGATCCACTGGTCTCTTCCGAGCCCCCGAGCGCCATGGATTTCACCCGGTCCGACATTACCGAGGAAGAACTCAATTCCGAAGTCGAGCTTCTGCGCGACGAAGATCTACTCAAGCAAGTTGTCAAAATGGCGCGACTCGTTCCTGCGGACACCCCGGATCTCGAGCGCCCAGCCGAGATCGAACATGCCGTTCGCAAGCTGGCGCGACGTTTGGATGTCGAAGCTCTGAAGAAGTCGAACCTTATCCAGGTCAGCTACGAGGACACGAATCCGGAACGAGCCGCTCGCATACTCTCAGCGCTTTCCACCCTCTACGTGCAACGGCACACAAATCTCCAGCGGCCCCCGGGGGAGATCCAGTTCTTCGACCAGCAAACCGCTGCCTATGAAAAGAGACTGCATGAATCCGAAGCCGAACTCGTGCACTTCACTCGTGCTCGGGGAGTGGTTTCAGCGGCGCTAGAACGCGATATCGCGCTGCAGAAGTTGGGCGAAGCGGACGCGGGATACCGCCAGGTCGATCAGGATCGCGTCGAGACCGAGCGCCGCATTTCGTCGTTGCGCGAACAGCTCAAGTCGTTTCCCTCCCGCTCGGTCACCCTTAAGCGCTGGGCCGATAACCCGGAGGTTCTCGAAAAGATGAAAACGCACTTGCTCGAGCTCCAACTCAAACGCACCGAGCTTCTCACCCGCTACGAGCCGTCCTACCGGCTGGTGCAGGAAGTTGAACAGGAAATCGCGGAAACTCGCGCGTCGATTGCCGCCGAGGCACTCACCCCGGTGCGCGATGAAACCACCGACAAGGATCCCAACTACGAGTGGGCCCGTATGGAAATGGAGAAGGCTCAGGTGCAGCGGGACGGTTTGCGGGCACGGCAATCCGCCGCTTCAGGCCAGGTTGCATCGCTGCGCGCGTTTGCCCAGCAGTTGCAATCCGACTCCGTGGATCAGCAGGATCTGTTGCGCACCGCCAAGGCCGAGGAAGACAACTACCTGCTCTACCTCCACAAGCGCGAGGAGGCGCGTATCGGCGATGCGCTCGACGAGCGTCGCATGCTCAATGTAGCCATCGTGGAGCCGCCCGTGGCCCCCGCCCTGCCCCAGCATTCGGTGTTTCTTTATCTCCTGCTCGCTTTCGGACTGGCCCTGGCGTTCAGCGTCGGCATCGCCTTTACGACGGAGTACTTCGACCCGACGATTCGCACTCCCGACGAAGCTTACGGCCTGTTGGAGGTACCAGTGCTGGCCTGGCTGCCTACAGGTGATGCCGCGATGCCTTCTATTTCCCGGAACGGCCGGGTCAAGGTGGTGGTCCAATGATTACTCTCCATGAGCTTCTTGCCGAAACGCCAACCAAGGCTGAGCAGCCGCGCGTAACTCCGATTCGTGAGCAAGCCCAGCGCAAAACAGTTTCTCTGGTGGCCTCGGTTCCCAGCGAGCAGATCCATGCGCTGGTGCAGCAACTTTTCTTCCGGCATGAATCGGGACCGGTGCGTCACGTCGGATTTTCCCCGGTCGAAGGATCGGCTGTGACTGCGACACTATGCCTCGAGGTTGCCAAGGCTCTGGCTGCGGAAGAGAGGTACGACGTCGGTTTGATCGACGCCCACTCGGATTCGGTCCCCCTGCAAGTCCATCTACAGATTCCGTCCCCCCCGCGGGCGGAGACGGCCTGGCCGATCGCACCACGTCTCTGGTTGGCCCCTCGCCAAAGTTGGCTGCCGGACGCCCACGGGCAGCGGATCACCGATCAGAACTTTTCGCGGCTTCGTGAACTGACGACGGAGTTCGACTTTTCCATTTTGTGGTGTGCTCCAGTCTCCTGGCTCACGGCAAGCATTGCTCAGACCTGCGACGGCTTGGTACTGGTGTTGACCGCCAACAAAACAAGGCGCCTCGTCGCCACTCAAATCAAGGATCAGCTGAGCAAAGCACGAGTCCCTCTGCTCGGGACCGTTCTTGCGGATCGCCGTTTTCCTGTGCCGCAGGGCCTGTATCGGAGCCTGTAATCTTATGGGCGAATTAGCCACAAACCGACACTGGGACACCGGGCCCAAAGATTTGCCCTCGCAGTACGCTCGTATGATTCTCGGGACGTCAGCAATGCCGCGTCCCAGAGTTGGGACAACGACGGCCCATGCCACCCCCACACATCCACTAAACGCGATCGATGAAACCACTGCCAGACCCGCGCCAGCGCAACCGGTAACTCATCCCCAACTACCCCAATTTGCCGTTGATCGATTCACGCTCTGTGAATTGTTGGCAGCCGACTTAATTGTTCTGGTGATAGTGTGCGGCGCGTTGTCGCTGTTCTCTCCGGCCTGGAGCCTACCTTGGCCCTGCCTGCCGATCTTTGCCGTTTTGGTGACGCTCTTCGGCTTGCTTGAGGGTCTCTACAAACACGCCGGGGATCCGTCTCCAGCAGGAATCGTCCCAGCACTGGCGAGGTCAACCCTGTTCGCGATCGGACTGGTCTTCATCGCTGCGTGGGACCGAATGCGCCCTCTCGCCGCCTTCGTGATATTTGCCAGCAGCCTGACCGGCCTCGTGCTAGCACGCCGGTTGCGCCAGGTTGCATGGAAGCGGCGGCGACGCGAAACAGAAGCGCGCAAGATCCTGATCATTGGCGGGGGGCCGGTCGCTCGCTCTATCGCCCAGGCACTGCGCAATGATTCTCTCCACCGCGCAACTGTCTGCGGCTTCGTGGATGACAACCAACCTCTTTCCCCGGTGGTCTTGGGGCGAATCGCAGACCTGGACTGGCTGGCTCGCGCCGAGTTCATTGATGAGGTCATCCTCGCCCTCCCCGGTCAGCCCGTCCAGACGCGAGAAGCCGCCGAGGCCGCGTTCCGTAACCACCTGGACATTCGTGCCGTTCCCGATCTGCCCCCGGGTCCATGGCCCGACTCAGGCATCGATCGCATCGGGGAAGTGCCAGTCGTCACCCTTCATCGCGAGCCATTACCTAGCGCCGCGCTATTTTTGAAGCGTTTGCTGGATGTGGCAGGTGCGACGTTCGGTCTGGTGTTGACCAGTCCCCTCATGGCGATCCTGGCCCTGCTCATCCGGCTGGACTCGCCCGGTCCGGTCTTCTTCTCCGCGGAACGCACCGGCGCCAAAGGCCGCCGCTTCCATTGCTACAAGTTTCGCTCCATGGTCACAGATGCCGCACAGCTCAAGGAAGACTTGCGTGCCCGCAACCAGCGACAAGGCCCCATTTTCAAAATCGACGACGACCCCAGAGTCACTCGCATCGGACGTGTGATCCGCCGCTATAGCCTGGACGAACTCCCTCAGCTCTGGAATGTGCTGCGCGGGGAGATGAGCCTGGTTGGACCGCGACCGCATCCGGTTGACGAGGTCAACCATTACGAACTTCACCAGTTCCGGCGTCTGGACGTGAAACCAGGCATTACTGGTCTGTGGCAGATCACGGCGCGCAACTGTCCGTCATTCGAACTCAACATGCACCTTGATCTCACTTACATCGAGAACTGGAGTCTGCGCTTGGACCTGCGCATCCTCGCAAACACAATTCGCGTGCTGTTCGCGCCGGAAGGAGCCTGACCGTCGCCATGGGTACACTAACAACGACCAGCCGCGCCCTAGTTTTAACCCGGGACAGTGATGAAAACCCGCTTTGGCACGTTGCCGGTCTGCTGCTCCGTCCCCTGCACCTGGGATTGGCTTTTCCCTCCATCCTTTACCTGGCCGCGATGACTGTTTTCCTGTTCCGGCCGCCGGACCTTTTCTCTTATTATGCCGACCGAATCGCGTTCGGCATCCTGGTCTTCTTCGTTGCTCTGCGTACGATGGCGCTGCGCGATGAGATCCCATTTTTTGCCAGACTCAGTTTGCCCATGCTCGGTCTTCTGGCGCTCGCCGTGTTCCGAGCGCTTCGGGAGCCGTTCGATGCCGAAACCTGGAGCATTATCGCCAGCAAGTACATCGTCCCCTTTGCGCTATTTCACATCGCTGTGCTGGTCTTCCGAGGGGCATCGCCACGAAAACATTTCGAAATCTTCGCCATCTGTGCGCTCGCCTACCTCATATTCATCGCTATTGCCTTCCTCGTGGACGCCCGCTCCCTCATCTTTCCGCGTTTCATTCTTGATGAGAGCCTGGGTTTTCATCCAGACCGCGCTCGCGGCCCATTTCTCCAGGCAGTGGCCAACGGCGTCTCGTTGAACATCCTTGGGATTCTTGCCTTTGCGCTTTCGCAAAAGCGCAAAACCGTCGTCTGGTTGCTATGGATGGTCCTGCCCCTGGCCGTGCTCGCCACCATGACGCGCGCCGTTTGGATCTCGTTCGCCGTCTCCACCGTCGCGCTCGGATTCCGCCTGATCGAGCGCCGTCTACAAACGGTGTGCGCCGTGCTGGCAATCGCGGGCTTCCTGGCCGGCTTGGCAATCAGCCTCAGCAACCATTCGATGAAGGCCGCGCTTTGGGACCGTACCGGAGAACGTGGTTCCGGTAGACGCACGCCTGGCCGTTTACCAGGCCGGCTGGTCGATGTTCCAGGAACGGCCATTCACCGGCTGGGCCGTGGGTGGTATGTACACCGAACTTGCTCGCCGCATGGAGGGCTACCACCTCCGCACCTTTTACGTGCACAACACGTACCTCGCCTTATTGGTTGAGTTCGGTGTGCCCGGATTGGCCCTGTACGGCATTCTTTTCTATAACCTCTTCCGCCTATCCTGGCACGGCCCGCCCGGTGAGTCCGGCCCCGTCGCGTGCCTGCGCAAGGTCTGGCCTATCTTGCTCAGCGTCTATCTATTCAATGCCTTCTTCGTCGACATGGCGTACCAGTTTGTCATTGGACTCATGTTCACCGTTGCGGGAATGCTGTGCACATCCGAGAAGTGCATCGCATGACCAGTATCGCCTACATCGCTAACGAGTTTCCTTCCGCCCTCGAACCTTATGTAATGGATGAAATCATTGAACTGCGCCGACGCGGGGCGCAAGTGATCTGCTACAGCGGCAAACGTGTCTCGCCCAATGATCTCAGCTTGACGGAACGCGCGTTCTGGAAAGAGACTCGCTTTTTTCAGCCGCTCTCAGACCAGGAGCTGGTGAGCGCGGTGCACCGGCTCGCTTCTGATCGTCACAACCTCTGGCAATTGTTGCGTCCCTTGTTGTGGGAGCCTGGCGCCTCCCCGGCCCGACGCATTCGCGCGCTGGGCCACACGGTGATGGGTGCCGCGCTGGCAGAACAACTAGCGCCACTCGACGTCGACCACATCCACGCTCACCACGGATACTTCGCATCATGGATGGCTTTAGCTGCCGCTCGCCTGCTCGGCATCGGCTTCAGCTTTACCCTGCACGGGTCCGATCTGCTGTGGCGCGCGGATCTGCTCTCCGCCAAGCTGCGCGCATGCCAGTTCTGTGTGACCGTCTCCGATTTCAACCGCCAACACATTCTCCGCAACTACCCTTCCACGCCCTCGGAGAAAATCATCGTGCAGCGTCTAGGGGTCGATCGCGTGCTCCCGTGGCTCGCACCCGCCGTCGTAGCAGCAACCGAGGAAAGCCATCGTCGCTTCTGTCTCCTCTCCGTCGGCCGCCTGCATCGCGTGAAGGACCATCGCTTCCTCATCCAGGCCTGCGCCGTACTTAGGAGCCAAGGTCTCGATTTTACGTGCTGGATCGTCGGCGAGGGACCGGAGCGCGCGGCTCTCGAACGCCAGATTATGACGTCGGGGCTTCAAGGGCGTGTTTATCTCATCGGTCAAGTGCCGCGCACCGACCTGCCCGGCTATTACCGCTACGCCGACCTGGTCGTCATGACCAGCAAGAGCGAAGGAATCCCCGTGGTCCTGATGGAGGCTATGGCACATGAAAAACTGGTGCTGGCCCCGGCCATCACTGGGATTCCCGAACTGGTCGAGCACCAGCGCACTGGCTTTCTCTACCAACCTGGCTCTTTGCCCGATTTCGTCAGCGCCGTCAGTTGGATTCAGGCCAACAAAGATTCCCTAGCCGGAATCCAGCATGCGGCCGCGGCCAGCATCGCCGCTTCCTATAATCGCCAGCGTAATCTACACGCTTTCGCGGAGCAGTTCTTGGCCCGCATTGAACAATCGGACGGTGACCATGCGCATCCTCTATTGCAACAAGTACGATTATCAGTTTAGCGGAACCGAAGCTTACCTCTTCGACCTCATCCACCGGATGGATCAGCGCGGCCACGAAACCGCATTGTTTAGCATGGACCACGGTTGCACCCCCGCTTTCGCGGGCCGCTGCTACCGCATTCCGAATATCGACTTCAAGGATCCAAACGCCAGTTTCCTGAAGAAGGTTAAAATGGCGGCGCACGCCATCTATTCACCATCGGCCCGGCGCGCCATGCGCAGCTGCCTGGCCGATTTTTCGCCCGATCTGGCGCACGTTCGCGGAATCTACCACCACTTGTCGCCCTCGATTCTTTGGGAACTCAAGCAGCAGGGGATCCCCGTGCTCTACCACCTGAACGATTTCAAGATTTTGTGCCCAACTTATAATTTTGTAGCCGATGGCCGCGCCTGCCAAGAACACTGCAAGAACGGCGCCTTCTACAATGTCGTCACGAAAGGCTGCTACACCGGCCCACGTTCCAGCGCGGCGGTTCTCGCCGCCGAAGCCTACCTACACAAATGGTTGCGAACTTACGAACGCTGCGTGGATCTGTTCCTCGCTCCCAGCGAATTCGTGCGCAACAAGTTGATCTCCGGTGGTCTCCCTGCCCAGCGCATCGCAGTGCTAACCCACTTCCAGACTCTGGCCGGCGAGGACCAACTCACTGGCGATGAAGGATACTTGCTCTACTTCGGCCGGCTCTCTCCAGAGAAAGGCGCCTATGAGCTCTTGCGCGCCATGGTGCAGCTGCCACACATCCCTATCGTGATCGCGGGAGACGGTCCCGAGCGCTCCCGGCTGGAATCGCTGGCGAAAGAATTGAATTTGCACCAAGTCCTGTTTGCCGGCACGGTTCATGGCGAGAAACTCCAGAAACTAATTGCCGGTTGCAGCTTCTCCGTGTTTCCGTCCCACGCCTACGAGACCTTGGGAAAATCCATCCTGGAATCCTATGCCTGGGGACGGCCGGTCATTGCCTCCGATCTGGGTTCGCGCCGCGAACTCGTCCAACATGGCGTCACCGGCCTCCTTTATTCCGACGGAGACCGCGACCAACTCGCTCATTCCATTGGATTTCTGTTCGACCGTCCCGACCTGATCGAGAAGATGGGCGCTGCCGCTCGCAGTCGCGTGAAAGCAAAACACGATCCCGATCAACACATGGAGAAGCTGCTCGAGCTCTACTACCGCCTAACATCCGCCAAGAAGTTTCTTTCATTTCCTACCGCACCGGAACCTCCCAGACCACAGCGGGGCGTCCGCGTCGCGTTCATCGGGGGCCGGGGCGTGCTCTCCAAGTACAGCGGTATCGAATCCTATTATGAGCAGGTCGGCCACGAGCTTGCGCGTCTAGGGCACGACGTCACGGTCTATTGCCGCAATTATTTCACTCCTCCCATTCCAACAAGCAGGCACAACGGTATGCGTGTGCGAAGGTTGCCGACCATCCGCTCCAAGCACCTGGAAACGTTCGTCCACACTTTGCTAAGCACGGCACATGCCATGATGTCGGACTACGATGTCGTCCATTACCACTGCCTGGGGCCGGCGTTGTTTTCGTTTCTTCCGCGGCTTATCGGCAAGAAGACCGTCGTCACCGTGCAAGGTCTCGACTGGCAGCGCGGCAAGTGGGGCCGGATCGCGGCACGCGTACTGCGCTGGGGAGAAGCGGCCGCCGTTTCCGCGCCCGATGCCACCATGGTCGTCTCCCGCACCCTGCAGCAACACTACCGCCAAAAGTACAACCGCGATACCATCTACATCCCAAACGGAGCTACGCTGGCGCCCAAGCGCCTCCCGCGGCAACTGGTCGAGTGGAATCTTCTCCCGGACAATTACGTCCTTTTCTTGGGCAGGTTTTCACCAGAAAAAAACTGCCGTCTTCTGATCAATGCTTTCGAAAACCTCAAGACGGACATGAAACTGGTGCTCGCCGGAGGATCAAGTCACTCCGACGCCTACGTCAAGAGTCTGCGCCGCCACGAATCCGACCACATCCGCTTCCTTCCCTGGGTCTCCGGAAGCAATCTCGAAGAGCTTCTTTCCAATGCCGCTCTGTTCGTGCTTCCGTCTGAAATTGAGGGCCTGTCTTTAGCGCTGCTCGATGCCATGGCGGCCGGTGTCTGCGTGCTGGCCAGCGATATTCCGGAAAATAATGAAGTGGTCGAGGACGCCGGCTTCACCTTCCGCCGCGGCGACCAGACGGATCTTGAGCGCATGCTCCACTTGCTCGTGCACAGCCCCGAACTTCGCCGCCAGGCCGCACACCGGGAACGCGAACGGATACAGAGCCAGTATCTCTGGCCCACCATCGCCCGTTCGATCGAATCGACCTATTACGGCGTGTTGGGCTGGAGCGCAAGCAAGCACGGAACTCGCGAGCAAAAGACCAGTGACCAGATTCGGATTCCCACTTCTGCAGTGTCGGCATCGCCGCTGAATCGAGCCCCGTCCTCCTGAGCCAGATAGCCCCCGAACCTGCACGACTTCGCGCACGGCTGTGATTATGATTAGAATCGGAACGCGGCATCTCGCACGATGCTGTCATCTAGCATGGAAGATCTGATCCTGGTCACCGGTGGCGCGGGCTTCATTGGCTCGAACTTCACTCTCCAATGGATTGCCTCGGAACGGGCACGCGTCCTGAATCTCGACAAGCTGACATATGCGGGCAATCTCAACAACTTGCGGGCCGTCGAGGGCCATGCGCGCTATCGCTTTAGGCAGGGCGATATTGTCGATCGCGAGCTGTTGCGCGACTTGTTGCGGCTTGAACAACCGCGCGCCATCGTTCACTTCGCCGCTGAGAGCCACGTCGACCGCTCCATCCACGGCCCCGACGATTTCGTCCGCACCAACGTCAACGGCACATTCAGCCTGCTCGAAGAAGGGCGAGCCTACTGGTCGGCGCTTGCAGAACCCGATCGCGCGTCATTCCGCTTTCTGCACGTCTCCACCGATGAGGTCTACGGATCGCTCGGCCCGAATGACCCGGCTTTTAGCGAGACCACGCCTTACGCGCCCAACAGCCCGTACTCCGCGTCCAAGGCGGCTTCCGATCATCTGGTTCGCGCCTATCACCATACCTATGGCTTTCCCGTTCTGACCACCAACTGCTCCAACAATTACGGACCCTATCAATTTCCAGAAAAACTGATCCCGCTCATGATCCTGAACGCCCGCGCCGGCAAGCCGCTCCCGGTGTATGGCGACGGCGAAAATGTTCGCGACTGGCTCTACGTCGAGGATCACTGCCGCGCCATCCGCGCTGTGCTCTCCCACGGCCGCGCGGGAGAAACCTACAACATCGGCGGGAGAAGCGAAAAAAAGAACCTGGAGATTGTCGGAGCCATTTGCCAACTGCTCGACGAACTGCGCCCGAACGACCCCGTCGTTCCCCACAGTAAGCTCGTCACGTTCGTTAAAGATCGCCCCGGCCACGACCGCCGCTACGCAATGGACACGGACAAAATCGAGCGCGAACTGAACTGGCAGCCGCTCGAGACATTTGAAAGCGGCATCCGCAAAACCGTCCTCTGGTATCTTGAACACGAAGCGTGGGTTCGCGATGTCACCAGCGGCAGCTATCGTCAATGGATGGCGAAACATTACGCTATCGAGTCCTGACACGGAAAGCTGAGACTGAAACTCAACATGACCAGAACAGCGCAAGCCCCACCGAATTACAAAGGCATCATTCTGGCGGGAGGATCGGGCACGCGCCTCTATCCCGTCACCCACGTGCTTCCCAAGAGCCTGCTGCCGGTGTACGACAAGCCCATGGTGTACTACCCGCTCTCTACGCTGATGCTGGCCGGCATCCGCGACATTCTGCTCATCTCAACCCCCGAGGATCTGCCCCGCTTTCAGCACTTGCTCGGCGATGGTTCCCGCTACGGCGTCAATTTCCAGTACGCGCTGCAACGGAAGCCCGAAGGCATTGCCCAGGCTTTTCTGATCGGCAGGGAATTTATTGGCTCCAGCGCTTGCGCGCTCGTGCTCGGCGACAACATCTTTTACGGACACGACCTGGTCAAAGAATTGCGCGACGCCACGCTCCAGCGCAAAGGTGCTCGCGTTTTTGCCTACCCAGTCAATGACCCCGAGCGCTACGGCGTCGTCGAGTTCGATCCGCATGGAAAGACGCCAAAGGCGCTCAGCATTGAAGAGAAACCAAAGCAGCCGAAATCCCGCTACGCGGTCACTGGACTTTATTTTTACGATCGGCAGGTCGTCGAAATTGCCGCGAGCCTCAAGCCTTCAAACCGCGGCGAACTTGAAATCACCGACGTCAACCGCGTCTATCTCGAGCGCAATCAACTCAACGTCTGCGTGATGGGCCGGGGCACGGCCTGGCTCGACACGGGCACGCATGAAGCTTTGATGGAAGCTTCTCTATTTATTCAGACGCTGGAGAAACGGCAGGGCCTCATGGTCGCTTGCCCCGAGGAAATCGCCTATCGCTCCGGCTACATCACCGCCGCGCAACTGGAAGCCCTGGCACAGCCGATGCGTAACAATGGATACGGCGCTTACCTGCTGCAATTGCTGAGGGAACGGGTCTTCTAATTGATGAGACCCGCCGATTCATGAGAATCTGCCGATGAAAAAAATCGCTACCAGCCTCCCCGGGCTTTTGCTCCTCGAACCTCGTGTATTCGGTGACGACCGCGGCTTCTTTCTGGAAAGCTACAACCAGCGCACGTTTGCTGAGCTCGGCATTCCCGAGCCCTTCGTACAAGACAATCATTCCTATTCCGAAAAGAATGTCGTCCGCGGCTTGCACTACCAGATTCGCCAGCCCCAGGGAAAACTGGTGCGCGCCATAACCGGCGAGATTCTAGACGTCGCGCTCGACCTCCGCCGCACTTCTCCCACCCTTGGCAAATGGGAATCCTTCGAACTTTCCGGGGAGAACAAACGCATTTTATGGGTTCCGCCGGGATTTGCTCACGGCTTCCGAGTCGTGTCTTCGACCGCTCACGTCCTATACAAGACCACAGACTTTTATGCGCCCGAGCATGAACGCACGGTGGCGTGGAACGATCCTGGGTTGAATATCGAGTGGCAACTCGACGGCGAACCGCTCGTTTCTGAAAAAGACCAGCGTGGTGTGCCGTTCGAGCAGGCTGAGAAATTCGAATAGCGCCCCGTCAGTGCAGCCGGAACTCGACTGTGATCGTGGTTTCAACCTCAACCGCTTTGCCGCTGAACAGATACGGCTCGAATTTCCAGGACCGCACTGCCTCGGTGGCCGCCTGCACCAGCACATCAGGTCCGGACACAGACCGCAAGCGTTTCACGCTGCCATCCGATGCAATGACCGCATCCAGCACCACCAAGCCCTCTAGTCCGGCTGTTCGCGCAGCCTCTGGATAAACCGGCTCCACCTTCGTTTCAATCCGCTTCTCCATTGTTTCGGAAGGGACTCGGAACCCTTCCTCCCCAACCAGCAGTCGGTTCTCCAGGTCGCTCCAGGATCTTTGCCACTGCCACCATCCGATACCGGCCAAAGCGAGCATGCAGGCGATCAGCACAACCAATCCACGCCGCCCGATGCGAATTCTGTGCTTTGTCGGCACAGCAAATTCCGCGACCACGACGGGCGCTTCCGCCTTTGCCGCTCCGCCCTTCTCATCCTTGACAATCGCCGGGACCATCGGCTGTGCAGCAGAGCGGTAAATCCAATACCGGATCATATCGCGCTGCTCCGCCGACAGCCCCACAAACTCAAGCCCACAGCGAAGCCGCGACTGGTAACGGACGAGAGCACGCGCCCGGACCGGCACGCCAACATTCGGAAGCCGCAGTTCGACCGCCACGTGTTGGCCCGTCGCCATTTCTCCGGCCACCACCGCACCCACACCGACTTCGCTGATGTCGGTGCAGCGCCCGGGCAAATTCTCGGGAACTCCGGATCGCAATGCGATCAAGTCCACAGGTACGTTGATGGGTTGCCGGGGAGAAAAACGCCGCGGCCTTCTTTCGAACGCCGGCGCTGTAGCTGCACTCATCGGACTGCCTCCGCAGGATCGAAAGCCCTTGTCATGCGGCTGGAATCGACGACGAAAGCGGCGCTTGCGAGACGCGTTCGATCAAGTATATCGGAAATGCTGGAATAGTTTTCCTCAGCATCCGACTTCATCATTTACTTTCTCGATGCCTTTGTCTACTCCATGTCCCGCCAGTTTGGCCCTACTCCAATTTCTACCAGCAGCGGGACTGCGAGCGCATGCGCTTCCTCCATGTTTTCCCGCACCAGCGGCTTCATTGCGTCCACTTCACTCTCGGGCACCTCGAACACGAGTTCATCGTGTACCTGCAAGGTCATCCGCGACTTCAGCCCGCGCTTCCGGATCTCCTCATCAATCCGGATCATCGCCAGCTTGATCAGGTCGGCGGCCGTTCCCTGCAGCGGAGTGTTCACCGCTGTGCGCTCCGCAAACCCGCGCTGGGTGGCATTCTTGCTGTTGATATCGGGAATCGGACGAATGCGCCCGAACAGCGTCTTCACTCTCTGATCGCGGCGCGTCTGCTCCAGCGTGGCATCGATGAATGCGCGCACTCCCGCATATTTTTCGAAATAGGCCTCGATGAATTTCCTGGCCTCGCCCGGCTCAATGCCCAGTTGCTGCGACAGCCCAAACGGCGACAAACCGTAGACGATCCCGAAGTTCACCACCTTCGCCTGCCGCCGGTGGTCGGGCGTAACCATCAGCGGCGGCACGCCAAACACCTGCGACGCAGTCAGCGTGTGAATGTCATCCCCGCGTCGAAACGCCTCAACCAGCAACTTATCTTTCGACAAATGCGCCAGCAGCCGCAATTCGATCTGCGAATAATCCGCCGCCAGCAGTACGTGTCCCGGCTCAGCGATAAAGGCTGCGCGAATCTCGCGCCCGAGTTCCGTGCGAATCGGGATATTCTGCAGATTCGGATTCGCCGAAGACAGCCTTCCCGTCGCAGTTCCCGTCTGCCCAAAAGTCGTATGCACGCGGCCGCTGTGGCTGCGAATCAGCGCAGGCAATGCGTCCACATAAGTCGACTTCAACTTGGTTAGTTGCCGGTACTCCAGCACCAGCCGCGGAACTTCGTGATCGGCCGCCAGTCCTTCCAGCACATCGACCGCCGTGGAAATCTTTTTTCCTTTCCCGTATTTCACCGGCATCGGCAGCGCCAGCTTGTTGAACAGCACATCGCCCAGTTGCTTTGGCGAATTGATGTTGAACTCCATGCCGCAGCGATCATAGATGTCTCGCGCCTTGGCTTCGGCCTCGCGCTGCAACTTCCCCGACATCTTTTCGAGCGCCGTCAAACCAATCTTTACTCCCGCGTCCTCCATGCGCGCCAGCACGGGCACGAGCGGCGCATCGATCTCCTCGTACACCGATGTCAATCCCTGGTCGTCGACTTCCTTGCGGAGCGCGCTCGCCAGCCTGCCCGTTACATCCGCCGCTTCCGCCAGGTTGCCGCTCAACTTAAGATTGAATCTGCGCAGCGCAACGTCCGGCAACGAATGTGATGAGTACGTCGGATCAAGCAAGTAGGAATACAGCATCGGATCATGCTGCACCCCGACCAGCACAATGCCATGCTCGGGAAAATGCTCGGAGAAATGGTGGAGCGCAGACTTGAAATCGTGAATCGTCTTCGGCACAGCGGCATTTTCGAGCATGTCTCTCACTCGATCGCCTAGCGCCCTGTCTTCCAGCACGACCATCACGCCGGTCCCCGGGGCATTCGAGACGGCAATGCGCTGTATGCCGGCACTCTGATCCACGGCATCCGCAGGCTGCAAATCGAGAAGCCCCGATTGTGCCGGCTGCGGCTCGTTTTCTTCTGCAACGCTTTCGGCGTAAAGGCTCTCGGTGTGTTCCGTCGGAATCGCCAGCGCGAGCGTCGCGTTGTCGCCCAAACCTCTCAAGTACTCTTCGAACTCAGCCTTTGACTTGATCTCCCGGTAGTCTCCCTCCTTCACTTCGACTACGGGAAGCAGTTCTTTCAGCAATGAGGTGAATTCGAGCTCTGCGAACAACCCGCGCAACGATTCAACATCCGGTTCGCCTGCTTTCATCGCGGCAACATCCAACTCGACTTCCACGTCGGTGTCGATCGTCACCAGGTGTTTGCTGTAGAGGATGTTGTCGCGATTATTCTGGAGCGACTCCCGATACGTCTTCTTCTCCACCTCAGCAGCATGATCCAACGCCCGCTCCACACTGCCAAAACGCTGAATCAGCTCCACCGACCCCTTGTCGCCGATCCCGGGTGCACCCGGAATGTTGTCCACCGAGTCGCCGCGCAGCGCCATCACATCCACCACCTTCGACGGTGGCACCCCAAGAAGTTCCTCAACCTTCGCCGCGTCGCAAATCAGGTTGTCCTTCGGCGGATTCAGCACTTGCACTTTGTCGTTCACCAATTGCAGCATGTCTTTGTCGCTCGACACCACAAACACGGGATGCGATTCCGCCGCCGCCTTCCTCGCCAGCGTTCCGATCACATCGTCGGCTTCATAACCTTCGAGCTGCAGAATTGGGATGCGATATGCCTCCAATGCCCGCCGAATATAGGGAATCTGCTGCACCAGGTCCCCGGGCATCTCGGCGCGGTTCGCCTTGTAGCCGCCATACTGCTCTTCTTTGAATGTCTGCGTCTTGATGTCAAACTTGCGAATCGTCGTGATCGCCTCCGCCTGTTGATTGCGGATGGTGGGCGCGCCCACGTCGAACACCGCCGCCAGATACTCGGGCGAAAAATCGTCCTGCAGCTTGCGCAACATGTTGACGAAAACATATGTCGCCGCCGTCGGGACCCCTGTCTTGGTTGACATCGGTCGTTGCCGCGCCATCGCATGATAGGCGCGAAAGATGAACGACATGGTATCGATCAGGAAAATCCGGCCCTTGGCGTCAGCCGAGCCGGACGAAGGCGCAGGCGCGGCACTCACTTGCGGCGGCGATTTCTTCTTGGGAGGCAATGAGCCAAGTTTAGCAGCTAAGGAATTGTTCGCCACCGGGGACGCAGGGGAAAGCACGAGGTGACGTAAATTCGGTTGTGTAAAGGCGAGAGGGTGTAAGTTGGCTTTGGCCTGACGAGCTAAAGCCTTTCCGAAAAGGAGACCTACACCCGATGGCGAAGATAATCCCAATCACGGAGCATTACCAACATTTTTGGGCGGAGATGAAGGAAAGTTTCTGGGGCGATGTGTAGGGCGAAACCAAGCTGGCGTGGAAGCGTCTGTTGGAAGAGGATTCGAGGCGGGAGCGGGACCGCTACGCGGTGCGGGAAGCCTATGAGCGGCGGCGCAGCCGGCGGCAGCCCTACCACAACGGCTACTACGAGCGGGATTTCGTGACCCGGCTGGGTACGAATCCGGCTGCGCATCGCGCGCACGCGGGGAAAAAGTTTTCTGCCGCACGCGCTGGAACCGTTTCAGCGGCGTGCGTCCGAGGTCGCCCTGCTGATCCGGGAGGCGTTTTTGCGCGGCATCTCGACGCGGCAGGTGGGACGGGTGGTGGCCACGCTGACCGGCGAAGTGGTGAGTGCGCAGACGGTCTCGCAGACGGTCTCGCAGCTGACCCGCGATCTCGACCATGCGGTGCGCCAGTTTCATCAGGCGCGGTTGAGCGACGACAATGCTTATCTGTTCTTAGACGGAGTGAGCCTGCGGGTGCGGCGTCCGGCGGGGCGCCAGCGGGTGCAGAGGCTGGTGGCCTACGGGGTGCGGCGCGATGGCACGCGTCACCTGCTGGCTTTTTTGCGCAGCCAGGGCGAGAGCCAATCCGACTGGGAGGGCCTGCTCCAGGATCTCTACCGGCGCGGACTGGAAGGCCAGCAGCTCGGCCTGATCGTCCCCGACGGTTGTGCCGGACTGGCGGCGGCCATTCCCACCGTCTATCCGCGGGTACGGCATCAGTGCTGTTGGGGTGCACAAGATGCGCAACATTCTGGAGAGAGTGCGGCGGCGCGACTACGCGGAGGTGAAGATCGGCGCGCAGGCGATTTACTTGGCCGAGAGCCGCGCCCACGCCGAGGCCGCGTTTCGCCGCTTCCGGGCGCGCTGGCTGCCAGACTATGGGCCGATGGTGCGCCGCCTGGAGCGCGATCTTCCCGAACTGCTGTCGGTGTTCGCTTTTCCCGGCATCTATGGCGGAAACTGCGCACCACCAATGTTATCGAGCGCTGCTTCGTGGAAGTGCGGCGTCGAACCCGGCCCATGGTGTGCTTTGTAAACGTGCAAAGCGTGGACCGAATCATCTACTCCATCTTCCCAGAGATTCAACCTGGAATGGAAAACCCGCACCCTCTCGTTATTTACACAAGCAGCTTGACGTCACCATTTCTGCTCCATCCATTTACTGAGACCTCAGAACCAGGTGCGCTTGCGGTAGTCGCGATAGGCTTCTCCGAACTTTGCTTCGAGGACGGCGGCTTCGCGGCGCGCGCGGATGATCTGCACGGGAATCAGCACCAGCAGAATAATCAGCAGTGCGGGCCGCCATACCATGAGAACCACGCCGATCAGAAAAATCTCGCCGCAGACGTAAATGGGATTGCGGATGCGCGAGTAGATGCCGCTGGTGACGAGCGCCGTCGCCTTCGGAACGATGGAGAATGACCGGCCCAGCGTGCAGCGGGCGAGGATCACGCCCGCGAGGCCGAACAAACCAAGCAGCAGGCCGATCGAGCGCGCCAGCCCGTGCGGCCCCGGTCCGGACCGATATAGAAAGCCGAGAGCCCACAGGCCCATGACCAAGGGCAACCAGACGCGCCATATCGTTCCACGATCCATCGTTATTCTTTGCTCTACTCCTGCTCCACGAATCCCTGGCGCACCGCGTGTATGAAATCGGTATGCGCGGGCTCCATGCCCGAGGCGCGCATCTGCAAAGCGATCTGCCCGCGATGATACGCCGAGTGAAAAAGTACGTGCGTCAATATGTCGTCCGCCCGGCTGGACCAGGGTTCGCCCTTGCTGTTACGGTATTCGACCTTGTCGTCTAGCGAGCCAGGCGCGAACTGATTTCCCAGCCGCGTAAGATAACTTTGCCATGCCGCCGACATCTCGCCGGCCAGCGCCACGCAATCCTCAATCGTTGCAGTTGGCCATACCGGCATGCTCTGGCGCTGCTGCAGGATACGTTCGAGCCAGAGCTTCTGCGCCGAAAGAATGTGAGCCATGCGCCCGACCATGTCCGCGGAAACAGACCCGGCGGCGCGCATCGCGGCGAGAGATTCGCGATTCGCCCAGTGATCATAGGCAAACATCCTCAGAAAATCATTGACGCGCATGGAAACTCCCTTCGACGAGACGCGCTGCGATTCCTGGGCGAGAAGTATAACCTGCCTTCCGGAGAGCCGAAACAGGCCCCCCGTTTTTCATTCTCTATCACGCCGACAACGGCTCCAGGACGCACTGTGATAGGCTGAGCCTTTATGAGACGGTCGGTCATTTTTCTCGGAATCATCCTCGCCTATGTATTTGCGGGAATGACGCTGCTCGGAACTGCCTCCTGGGCGCAGACTTCAGCTCCCCGCAGCTCTTTCCCCGACGTCTTCCTCATCACCATCGACACGCTGCGCGCCGATCATGTCGGCTGCTACGGATACAAGCAGGTTGAAACTCCCGCACTCGATGCGCTCGCCGCCGATGGTATCCGCTTCACGCAAGCCTTCACTCATAGCCCGATCACCAACACCTCGCATATCACGATCATGACCGGCCTGCTGCCCAGCGTGCACGGGGTCACCGATTTTGGAGTCCCTCTCTCACCGCAGCATGTGACCGCCGCGGAACTGCTGAAGAGGCACGGCTATCAAACCGCAGCTTTCATCGGAGCCGTGATTCTCGACAGCAACACGCTCGCTCCCGGCCTCGATCGCGGCTTCGATTTCTACGATAACTTTCCCGCCAAGACTGAAACGAAAGAGCGCTGGGGCCGCGTCGAGCGCCGCGGCATGGAAGTCGTCGAGCACGCCGAAAGTTGGTTCGACAAACACAGGACTGGACCGCATTTCGTGTGGGTGCACCTGTTCGATCCGCACGACCCCTACGAGCCACCGCCCCCGTTTTCGGAGAAATATAAAGACCATCTGTACGACGGCGAAATTGCCTACGCCGATTCCGCCGTGGCTCATTGGATTGCGTTTCTGAAAAAGGCTGGCGTCTACGACAACGCCATCATCGTGGTCACCGGCGATCACGGCGAAGGCTTGGGTGAGCACGGCGAAGACACTCACGGCCTGTTTCTCTACGACTCGACGCTGCACATTCCGCTTATTCTGAAAACATCGGGAGCCGCTCATCACGGTACCGTCATCGACGCCGAGGTGCGTACCACCGACATCCTTCCCACCATTCTTTCGGCGACGGGCATATCTGTACCGGCAGAACTGAACGGCGAGTCGCTGCTTCCCCTGATCGATCAAACTAAAAATGGGTCAGCGCCGTCGAATCGCGCCCTCTTCGGCGAGACCGACTATCCCCTCCGCTGGGGATGGGCCCCTCTGCGCGCCTTGCGCACCGACAACAGCAAGCTGATCGAAGCTCCCCGGCCCGAACTCTACGACTTGCATGCCGATCCGAAGGAGTTGAAAAATCTCTATGCTTCCGACAGCTCAAAGGTGCAGAGCATGCAGGCCGAAATGGCGAAGTGGAAAGCCAAGCTCCCGCCGCCGAGCGCTTCCGCCAAGCCCGCAGAAACTTTGCCGGATCCTAAAGACAAGATAGAAGTTCAGAACTTGCTCCACAACGCCATGTTGGCCAGCGACGATAATCGCTCGAGTGACGCGCGCGGGTTCCTGGAAAAAGCGCTGCAGCTCGACCCGAGCTCGCCGACCGCGCTCCGACAACTCGGCGAGCTCGAACTCGCTGCCGGAGATTTCGCCAAAGCCGCTGCTCACTTGAAGCGGGCTTGTGAACTGCGTCCCGATGATTCCACCGCTGCTTTTGAACGGGGCGAGGCAGCGGAGAAATCCGGCGATTGGGCCGGGGCGCGGGATGCGCTCGAATCGAGCCTGAAGCTCGCGCCCGGCCAAATGACCGCGCGGCTGCTGCTCGGGCAGGTTTACTTGCAACTCAAAGACGCCAAGAACGCGGAAGACCAGTTCGAGGCAGCGCTGCTGGTAGATTCAAACAACAGTGACGGCCGCCTTGGTCTAGCCGAAGCGCAAATTCAACTATCCGATTTTGCCGGTGCATTGCCCGATCTGGAAGCGTTCACGAAATCGGATCCGCACAATGCCGTGGCCTTGCGTTTGCTGGCGCGAGCCTATCGCGGACTCGGCCGAGAGCGCGATGCCGAGCGAACCGAAGAGCAAGCCGCTGCGCTGAAAAGAAAGTAGTTGAAGAAATCGACGACCATCCTGAGCCGCTCGCCGCATTCCCAGCACCGGGCATTTACATTCCTTTCACATTCCGGTTATATGCTAGCTTCTTACAGTTACTGGCTTGTCTCGACTTGCGTGACTTCGCTATGGTCCAGAAACAACCGTTTCCGGCTTTACGACCGAAGCGCCGCTCGACTCCGACACGGCGAACCAAGGAAGCACGCATCCGTCCCGCTGAAACGCGCACGGGAGACTTGGCCGAAGATGAGTTGACGTCGCTGGTCGTGCGGGGCTGTCTAATTGCCCGCGACGCGGTCTTCAACGCCAGGGACTTCCTCAAGGACGGTTCGCGCCTAGCCTTTCTCGCGATCAAAGATTGCGAAAAAGAACTCGACCAGATCGAGCGCAAGATTGACGAGCAACTGCCCGAAGCCATCACGCGTGTAGGGGAAGCCAAGGCGCGTGAACTGCTGGCGTGCTTAAAGTTCATCACCGATCTCGAACGTATCGGCGACCTCGCTTACAGCGCAGTAATGCATCTGCAATCGCGTCGCGAGAAATTACCGGCGGCAGACTCCCGTCAGCTCGTGGAAATGGCTTCTCGGCTTTACGAAATGCTGGAGGAGGTGCATCAGGGGTTCCTGAAGCGTGACGTGTCATACGCGCAGACCGTTCTGCGATCTGATCCGGAAGTGGACCGGCTGTGCCATTCGCTGTTTCACAGACATCTAGCCGAGCCCAACAGTCCAAGCGGACAAAAGAACTTCGACATCCTTCTCGCCGCCCAGGCGCTCGAGCGCATCGGCGATCACGCCAAGAATCTAGCCGAGGAACTCTACGGCTTGTCCGAGGGCCGCTCCCTGCGCCACAATGCCAGGAAGCTTTCAACCGCGTAGGATGGCCTGCACATCGGCTTCAATGAAAATCGTGAGACACCGTCTCCGCCTGCGTAACCCGCAGCGGCGAAACTTTTTCCGCCCGGATGTGAATCACGTTGTCCTGATGCTGCAGAATTCCCTCGATCATCAGAAAGCGCTCGGATATCAGCAACACCCGATTCTTCTGCAGCAGATCGGGAGAGAAGATCGCATTGGCGATCCCCGTTTCATCTTCCAGGCTCATGAACATCATTCCCTTGGCCGTCCCCGGGCGCTGGCGGGCAATCACGCATCCGCCGATGCGTAAGCGGCGTCCATTTGGCAGGTGCGCCAGATCGGAAGCGCGATAAATTCCCCTCCTTTCCATCTCTGCCCGCCGGTACTGCATGGGATGAGGACCGACCGTCAACCCGGTAGCGCGAAAATCCGCCACCAGCCGCTCTTCATCCGTCATGGGCACAAGCGGCGAGGCTCCATCAATTTCCGGCGACTCATTCAGCAACGGCCCCGACCAGCGCACCGCCCGCTCCACCTGCCAAAGCGCATCGCGACGATGAGTCTTACTGGCAACTGGCGACTGGCAACCGGCCACTGCATCTAGCGCCCCAGTCTCCGCCAGCGTCGTCAACTCATCCTTCCGCAACTCGGGGACGCGACGAGCCAGATCTTGAATCGAAGCAAACGGCGCCAGACTACGCTCCCGAACCAGCGCCTGCCCCGCCGCCTCGCGCAATCCGCGCGCATATTTCAAACCGAGCCGCACTGACGGCTGATGGCTGACAGCTGACGGCTCCAAAGTGCATTTCCAATCCGTCCGCGTCACATCCATCGGCAGCACTTTCAATCCGTGCCGTTGTGCATCTTTCACAATCGTTGCGGGATGGTAAAAGCCCATCGGCTGATTATTCAGCAGCGCCGCCGTGAATGCGGCCAGGTAATGGCATTTCAAATAAGCGCTGGCATACGCAATCAGGGCAAAACTGGCGGCATGAGATTCCGGAAATCCATAAAGCGCAAATGAAGTAATCGACTGAATGATCTGTTCCTGCGTCTCACCGAGGATTCCGTTGCGGGTCATGCCGGCGCGCAGCTTTTCTTCGATCACTTTCATTCTCGCCTCGGAACGTTTGAAGCCCATGGCGCGACGCAACTCTTCCGCTTCGCCGCCCGTGAAGTTGGCGGTGATCATGGCCATACGCAGCAACTGCTCCTGAAACAGCGGAACGCCCAGCGTGCGCGCGAGCACCGTTTCGAGCGACGGATGCGGATACGTGATCGCCTCTCGGCCCTGCCGCCGCTTGAGAAATGGATTGACCATATTCCCCACGATCGGCCCCGGCCGTATGATCGCCACTTGCACCACGATGTCGTAAAATTTCTGTGGCTTCAGGCGCGGCAGGCATGCCATCTGCGCCCGGCTCTCGACCTGGAACATCCCCACCGTATCGGCTTTTTGCAGCGTGGAATAGACGATCGGATCGTCCGGCGGAAGATGCGCCAAATCCACTTCTTCGTGATAGTGATCGCGAATCAGTTCCAGAGAATCTTTCAGCGCTGCCATCATGCCGAGGCCCAACAGATCGACTTTGATGATGCCCATGTCGGCGCAGTCTTCTTTGTCCCACTGCACGACCACGCGGCCCGGCATGGAAGCGGGCTCCAGCGGCACGACGGAATCGAGACGCCCCTCACAGATCACCATGCCGCCCGAGTGCTGCCCCAGATGCCGCGGCAGATCTTGCGCCGCCAGACACAACTCAAAATATTTGCGAATTCGCGGATGCGTAAGATCGAGTCCGGCATCGCGCAAGCGGTGGTCGAGCGCATCGTTCTCGTCTTTGAATTCCCAGGTTGCCACTGCCGCGGAAATTCGCTTCAGCGTGTCCGGATCGAATCCCATTGCCTTGCCCATTTCACGCGCGGCCATGCGATTGCGATAGGTGATCACGTTGGCGGTCATAGCCGCTCCGCGCTGTCCATAACGCTGATAAACGTACTGGATAACGCGCTCGCGCTCGTCACCGCTCGGCAAATCGAGATCGATGTCAGGCCACTCACCCCGTTCCTCGGAAAGAAATCGTTCAAACAGCAATTCCATGCCGATCGGATCCACCGCCGTGATGCCAAGCGAGTAGCAAACCGCGCTATTGGCGGCCGATCCGCGCCCCTGCACCAGAATTTTTTGTTCTCGGCAGAAGCGCACCAGATCCCAGACAATCAGGAAATATCCAGCAAGTTTTAGGTGTTCAATTAGGTTCAGTTCGCGTTCTATCTGCCGCCGGGCGCGCTTCTTCAACTCCGCATCCGCTCGCCCATACCGGTTCTGCCATCCTTCGCGAGTGCGTTCCCGCAGAAACGACATCATCGTCTCTCGCTCCGGCACGGGATAACGCGGGAACTCGTATCCCAAATCGTTCAGCGTGAATTCAAGCCGCGAGGAAAGTTCAACCGTATTTGCGATGGCCTGCGGAACATCCGCAAAAAGCGCTCGCATTTCCGCGGGAGATTTGAGATAGCGCTCCGCATTGCGCGCCAGCAGACGGCCGGCAGTGGCCAGCGTGCGATGGTGCTGCAGCGCGGTGAATGCATCCGCCAACTCGCGCTCCCGAGGCGTCGCATAGTTCACGCCATTGGTCGCGAGTAGCGGCAGTTGCAAAGCTTCGGCGATCTCGATCGCAACTCGATTTCGGTATTCTTCCTCGCGATGAAAATGCCGTTGCAATTCGACATAAACATTGGGTTGGTTAAAAGTCGACTTGCCAAAAATCTCCGTCAGGCGCTTCACCGCTGCGAACGCCGCTTGCGGTCCACCTTGCGCAAGCGCCATAGCCAGCGGCCCTTCTTCTCCACCGGTCAGACAAATCAAACCTTCGGCATGTTCAATAAAATCGATGTCAGACGCGTGGGCTCCTTCTTTGCGCCCAACGCGCAGTTTCATTCTTGTAATCAGGCGGCAAAGATTTTGATATCCAGCGCGCGAAGCCACCAGAAGCGGAAGTCGAAATTCACCACAGCCTGAAGGATGTCTCCGTGATGAAACTGCAACACACGTTACTTCTGCCCCAATATGTGCCTTAATCCATGCTTTTTTTGCGGCGAGATGGAAGCGCGGCGAGCCGTACACTCCATCCCGATCGAGCAATGCCATTGTCGGCATTTCCAGGTTCGCGCACATCGCGACCAGTTCCTCGGGAGTCGAAGCTCCTTCGAGGAAGCTGAACGCGGAGCGGGAATGGAGTTCGATGTACATCAGTTGCCAGTTGCCAGCTTCCAGTTGCCAGTCGGTTTGACTGGGAACAGGCAACAACAGCCTTAGTCGTACATTCCTTCTACAAACCAGTTTCCACTTAGCTTGTCCTGCACTAAGCGATACAACACGAGCCCAGTTGCCGGTTGCCAGTCGCCAGTTGTCGGCTCTCTTCCATTAGACTGGCAACTGGACACTGGCAACTGGCAACTGCTCTCGGCGGGCACGGCGATGTCCCACTCCTCGCGCGACCAGCCTTCCTGTTCCGACCAGTCGCTGGAAGAGCGCCAGGGGCCGGCGCTCCAGACGATTTCGCCGGAGATGTCCTCGCGCTCGAGGCATCGCATCCGCACCGGCTTTGCTTCGCGCAAAGTAACGCTCGCGCCGAGCGGCGGACGAAATAGGCGCAGAGCGATCACGGCACTCATTTTTTCTTTTGCATTTTCCTGTTCATTTTCCGCGAGCTTTTCTTTGAGCTCGCAGGCGCTTTCATTGTTTGGCATGCACATATCTTTAGTTTTTTGTCGATTTTCAGATTGCTTTACTTCATGCCCCACTTCGGGTTCTGCGGGCGCGAAGTGCCGCACCGCAAACGTGCCTTCGCGATGCGTATCCAGTAATTCCACCGACCCCACTCTCCCCTTGCCCACAATGCTTGCAATGCCCGCCAGCGTCAGCTCCAGTTTTTCGGGCTCAGGAAAAACCGGCTGAAACAATCCACTCTGCAATGCTCGTGGACGCGCTGGATCGGCGGACAAATAAACTTTCACGATGGGCGCGCCCGGCGGATGCGCCTGCAAATCAAGCTGCAATAATTTAAGAAACACTTTCGCGTCCAGCATGGGCGTCGGCAGCCGCAGCGTGCGAGTAAAAGTCCGTGTAGACGATGCGCAGCCGTCCGGCTGCGTCGCCACAAGTTCCAGAGTCAGATGCAGTTCCTGCGCCGCCAGCGCTCGCGCTCGCAATCGCGCACACACTTGCTCCAACATATGGTTCAGCAAGAACGCCAGCGGCTCCAGCAACGCGATGGGATATTCCAGTTCCACACTCTCAGCAAAAATCAGCCGCGGCTCCAGCACCCGCAAGCTGCGCAACGCCGCGCCCCGCGCCAGCTTTTGCAGACGGATCCCCTGCTGCCCCAGGCGCTCGCTGACCGGAACTTCGGGAAGAGCCGCCAGCGCCCGCAGATTGCGAATGCCCCAGCGATCGAATGTTTCGACCCAGCGTGCGGCCTCCTCTACATCGAAAGAAAAACTGGAAGAAAAACTTTCCAGCAACACATCCACCGGCAGATCTCCCAAACGCTCCGCTTCACGACCTTCGGGAATCACGGTCACGCCAGGAAAACCGCGGGCCGCGAGCAAAGCAGCATCCGGATTTGAGGCCACGGCAATGTTTGCTTCCAGTCCCAAGTGAGAGACACGCCGTGCCAAATCGCGGGCAATCTTGGGCGGCGGACCTAGCAACGGTTCGAGCCCGGCAAGGTTCAGAAGCACGGTGCCGGGCGAGGTGTCTTCCACTTCCGGAGAAAACGATTGCGCACAATCGAGCAGCGCAGCGTGTGCAGACATCTCCTGCGACTCGGAGCGCACGCGCAGCACCAGGTTCTCCCATGTTTCGAGTTGCGACTTGGTCGCGCCTATCTCCACGCCCGATTGCCGCGCCCTTTCGTTGAGCGCTACCACTTTTTCCAGCGGAGTCCGTCCGTTGAGCACCGCGGCCGGGCGGGCGCGCAATTCGGGCTCAAAGCGAATGATCGCTTGCGCGGAAAAATCGGGGATGAAGATGCAGGCAAACATGAAACACCAAAAGAAGTTCTCAGTTCCCAGTTCTCAGTTCTCAGACTCGAACCCTGGTACCCCAATCATTCAATGGATCAGCCTTTACTGATAACTGGGAACCGAGAACTGAAATGACTATCCCGCCCATGCGGCTCGACTCTTGAAACTTGCCGTCGATTGCACCGGCTTGCGTTCCAACTTCCTTTCCAACCGCGAGTGCAACAACTCGGCGGTGATCTCGAATTGATCAAAAAGTTCCGAGTGCGCCAGTTGATTTCCTGACAGCTGAGAGCTGACAGACTGAGAGCCTTTTCGCGCTGACCGCGGAGACTCTAACCAGCACCGACGAGCAACTCCCTGCAATCGGCTGCTGTTCCAAAACCAGCAGCGCCGTGGGCGTGTGCTCAACCGCGCGGCGGAAGCGGAACCACGAGGCCAAAGGAATTCGCCGCGCGCTCTGCGCCGGAACATCGCCGAGATCGAGAGCAATCATTCCAAAACCATTGCTCTGCAGCAGCAGGTCGGTGACTTTCAGCACTTGCTCCAGCCGCGATTCCGAAACGCGGCGTGCTTTGTTGAATTTCCGCGAATTTCCAAAATTGTGCTTCGGCAATGGACTGAGAACTGAGAACTGGGAACCGGGAACTGCTTTCCCGCATCGCACCCACAGCAGACGGCTCATCTCCATGCCCGCAGCCGCCGCTGATGCCGGATCGAAGGCATCGCTTGCATCCACCAGCGCACAAACTTCTCCTCGCTGAGTGGCGCGGGCCAGCGCGAAAAGCAATACGCTGGTCCTTCCCGATGAGGCCGTGCCGCAGATTTCCGTGAGGCATCCGCGAGCGAGGCCGCCGGTCAGCAAATCCAGTTGCGGAATGCCGCTCGAAACCATTTCCGGCGCCGGGCGCACCTCGAGGCGCGAAGCGGGAACGACCGCGGCCAGCTTTGGGATTGCGCCCACGTGGGACAAAATCTCCGCGGTCTTCTTTGCGGTTTTTTCCGTGATCGAGCGCGGAGAAGACTGCGGAGAAAAAATAAAAGGGTGGCCCGTGGCCGCCGATGAAAAAACCGGTGAGGCAGACATACTTATCTCGCAATTGTCAGGGAACGCGCAGAATAGCTCGGGCGAAATCTGCTATTTTCGCTTTTTGTTCGCAAATTAAAAGTATCGCTCCCCGGCGTGCTTTTGTCAAGGCGGTCGGTCCGAATCATGAGCCAGAAGTGCAACCTGAAGACTTACAATACTTTGCGGCCGATCCCGGGTCTCGAAAACCATGAGACCCAGCGCCCAGTTTGCTTCGGACAAGCTTTGTTATAATCGGTTTTCATCGCATCCACCCGAGTGGCGCTATCGTCTAGGGGTTAGGACGGAAGATTCTCAATCTTCAAACCCGGGTTCGATTCCCGGTAGCGCTACCAAATCAACTTTTCTGCTATCAATCACTTGCGCCATCCCGTAACACAGTCGCCTAAAACGGTGTGACTAAAAATGTGACTTTCCTACTGCACCAACTGATTCCTTCTCTCAATCGCGTCGCGGATCTGCTTGGTCCCTGGATGGTTATAGCGTCGCGTGGTATCGATTTTCTCGTGCCCCATCGCATCCATGACCGCTATCAGATTGCCCGTGCCCTCCATCGCATCGGTAGAGAAGCGATGACGAGCACGGTACAACACGACTGGTTCAGGCAGACCAGCAATTCGTTTGGCCCGTTCGCGAATTGCTTCTGCACAGTTTCCAAATGTCCCGACTCGGCACGAGCAGATGGAAATACCCAGCCCTCGTTCGCGTCGGTTTTACGCGCCAGCAATGCCGCCCTGACGACTTGCGCGATTTGCTCCGCGGTACGAAAATTAGCTCCCGCTCCCATTTCACATGCTCCCACCGCATACGAAAGACTTCTGCCGGTCGCATTCCGGTATCGAGCATGAGCAAAAGAACGTCGCGAAGCCGCTGCCAACCGTAATTGACCAATTTCGGAGCGTGCTTGCTGGTTGGCGTGCGCGCAATCTCAGTCACGGCTAACAGCTTCGTCTCCATCGCGCAAGCGAATAGAGCCGGAGATTGTCCAGTCACTTCACCGTCTAGTGGATTTAAGAAAAAATCGACCGCGGGCACGAACTGCTATAAAGGATGCGAGTAAGGAGCTGAGAACATTGTTGAAGCGCTGGGAGTTGACTTACAGTAAGGAGAATTTCTATCGGGGAATACGTATCCTTCTCGAGCTACAACGGAGCGGCTCCTCGAAGCTGTAGTCGCTTCCGACGAAGCAGAGGTCCTGCGGGCGGCCACGACTACTTAAGTTGGCGCGGGACGCTGGCCGACGGCTTAATTGCATTAATGGCCAGTGCCTCAACGGAACCTACACCACGTCGAGAACTCAAAACCCCCGTACCGAGGTCAATGAGTAAAACTCGCGATACAGTTGTGCAGGTCGGCACGACGGTGCAATTCCTCAATAGCGACACTGTCGCCCACAACGTGTTTTGGCCTTCCGTTGGCGGCAACAAGAAGCTCACCCACAACCTCGGCACCTGGCCGAAAGGCGAGAAACGTCCGTTCAAGTTCGACAATCCCGGTGCAGTGCCGCTGCTGTGCAATGTGCACCCGGAGATGTCAGGCTATGTGATCGTGTCGCCTACCCCATACTTCGCTATCACGGATAAGTCGGGTGTTTACAAGATCGAGAATGTTCCCGACGGCAGCTACACCGTAACCGCGTGGCATGAAGGCGCCAAGAACCAGTCCAAGCCAGTCGCCGTGGCGGGCGACAGCAAGGCGGACTTCGCGCTGGGCAAGTAGGGAAACAGTGGACCGATGGGCGTCTCGCCCGTTAGCCCGGCGGGGACTGTCCGGCTCTCACGAATAGACTGGGGGAACGGCCACCGTGCTGAAACGGTTTCCCTTGCATGGATGATGGTGGACCGTTCCATCACTATTCGAACTTCGACAACGGTGATGACGTAAAAACCGGCTCCATGTGATGGAAATCACAGCGAAGGGTGTTTGTCCCGGATACGATTTCAGCCATCGGATGGGGAACCTGAGGCTGCCGCGACGCGGTGGACCATGAGCGACGATTTTCCCGAGCGGCGGTGGTTCTGGGCCACGCTGGCGCTTTCGAGCATCAGCATTATCGGATTTGTGTTCGCCGTCTGGGAATTACTGGAATCCCATTTCTTCCGCGATGTTGATTACCTCACTCTTCACTACCTGTACGTTAGCCGCGGTGTGGTCTCTTCGCTACTGCTGGCCTTCTGGGCCGCCTGGTTCGTGTTGCGGGCGCGCCGTGCCAGCGAGCGGCAGCTCCGGCGGTCGCGGGCGCGCTACCGGGGAATTCTCAATTGCTCTCCTGCGGCCATCGCACTTTTCGACTCCGACCTCATTGTCGTGGAATGGAATACCGCCGCTGAGGACCTGTACGGGTACACTCGCGCTGAAGTGCTGGGGAACAAGCTACCCACCATCCCCGCCGAAAAGCAAAGCGAAATGCAAGCGTTTCTCGTGCAAGCCTCCCAAGGCAAGCCGGTTAAGGATGTCGAGACCCGCCATTGCACCAAGCAGGGCACTCTGGTTGATGTGCAATCCAACGTGCTTCCCTACCACGAAGAAGAGCCCGGACGTTACTTCCTGGAGGTGAGCACTGATATCCGGGAACGCATCCGTCTGCGGCAAACATTGCTGCAGGTTGAGAAACTGACCACCATGGGCCAGATGGCGGCAGGTACGGCGCACCACCTGAATACGCCGCTGGCCTCCATGCTTCTGCGCGTACAGCTCGCCCGCAAGCATGCCCAGAACGCGAGCGTGGATGTCGATCTTGGCGATCTGGAGGGCAGCATTCGTTACTGCCAACAGTTTGTTCGCCGATTGTTGGACTTCAGCCGCCGGCCACAACTTACGCGGCGTGTGGAAGCTATCAAGGACACGCTTGATTCGGTCTTAAGTTTCTTGAGCCCGCAACTGGTTGCGAAGCAGATCCATCTGACGCTCGACATGGATGCGGCGAACGGGTCTGCGGTTATGGCGGATCGGAACCAGATTGAGGCTTTGTTCCTGATCCTTATCACTAACGCCCTGGATGCCGTCCCGCGCAAGGGACATATTACGGTTCGCTGCCACCCGGCAGACGACCGCATTCACATCTCCATTGAAGACGACGGCTGCGGTATTGAGCCAGCAAACTTGCCGCACATTTTTGAGCCGTTTTTCACCACCAAGCCAGTGGGCAAAGGCACGGGGTTGGGGCTGTCGATTGCCGCAACGATCGTGCAGGAACATGAAGGCTCCATTCGTATCGACAGCGCGTCGAACCAGGGAACGGTGGTGCGAATCGAGTTGCCACTCGCGCCGAAAGCGGCGGCACTAGAGAAGGTCCTGGTATGAGCGAAGCGGCCACAAAGTGCACGGTGCTAGTGGTTGACGACGATCCCAGCCTTACCCGGACACTGAAGGAGTTCCTGGTGGAAGAAGGATACCAGGTCGAAACCGCCCACGATGGCAAACAAGCCCTTGCTGTCCAGCAGAAAAACCCCGACATTTGTCTGGCGCTCTTGGATTTGATGATGCCCGCGATGGACGGAATTTCGCTGATGGAGCAGTTGCGGCGCCACAATCCCGATCTGCCGGTGATGATCATGACCGGCTTTGGCACCATTGAAACTGCGGTTGAGGCCATCAAGCGCGGCGCCGAAGATTATGTGACCAAGCCGCTGGAGCCCGATGCGGTGAAGAAGAAGGTGGGACGAATCCTGGAGGTATTCCGGCTGCGAAGCCGCGTCTCGCAACTGGAGAGCAATCTGCATCGCTACTGCCCCTCCTTCGACTCCCTCGTGTACGTGTCGCCAGCGATGCAGCGGGTCGTGGAAAAGGCACGAACCGTCGCGGAGTCTGATTCGCCGGTCCTTCTCTTGGGAGAGACCGGCACCGGGAAAGAACTGCTGGCGCGCGCCATTCATGCCGCCAGTGGCCGCGCGGCGAACCAGTTCGTTCCGGTGAATTGCGCTGCATTGCCCAGAGAGCTGGTCGAGAGCGAACTGTTTGGCTATCGCCGGGGCGCTTTCACCGGCGCATTCTCGGACGGGGTAGGCATCTTTGCTTCCGCGGCACGTGGGACACTCTTCCTGGACGAGGTCGGCGAAATGCCGAAAGAAATTCAGGCGAAGTTGTTGCGCGTGCTGCAAGACAAAGAGGTGCGGCCAGTGGGCGGCACTCGGGCGATTCCCGTGGACGTCCGCATCGTCGCCGCTACCAATCACACCAACGCCGAGCTTCGCGGCGATCGGCTTCGCCAGGATTTTTATTTTCGAATCGCCACGGTTGTCATCGAGATCCCTCCCTTGCGCACGCGACCGGAGGACGTTCTGGTATTGACTCAACACTCGTTGCAGAAGCTCGAACAACGTCACGAGCGTCCGATCGCCCTCCACCGTGGGGCCGTGGAATTGCTGTTGAAGTACTCGTTCCCGGGCAACGTCCGCGAACTGGAGAATCTGCTCGAAAGCCTCGCCGCGCTGTCGCACGATGATCCGCAGATCATCACAGAAAAAGATCTGCGGCCTCTACTCGATCCGGCTGGACTGGCAGACCTGCCGGCCGCCAAGGGTGTCGAGCAGACATTGGCGATTGAACCGCTGGAGCGGATGGCAATCGAGCGGGCACTCCGGCTCGCTGAAGGGAACCGGAGCAAGGCCGCGGCCCTGCTGGGCATCTCTCGCGACACACTTTATCGGAAGTTAAAGGAGTATCGTACCGAAACGTAGCGCGGCCCAGAAACTGTCCGATTTTCTGACATGTACCGCGGCATACGACAGTTCCGGGCCAGCCGCTCTTCACCACCGCACCACTAAATGCTGCGATGATCAGAGTTTCCAAATCCGTTGGCCGCCAACTGTGGCCAGGCGATTGCGGGAGTTTCCAGCCGGAGACCGACCGTGTCACCTAGCCAGGGTTCCGATGGGCGCCTGCCACTTCCCTTGATGGTATGGACGCTCCTGGCTGCGGTCGCTGTCCTTGCCTTCACCGGAGCCATCGTCACCCAAGGCCGGCGGGCGCGCGAACGCTGGTCCGCTTTTCTGGAGGGCAGTCCGCAACAAGGCAGCGTGGTGTTCCGCGACAAAGGCTGCGTTCGATGCCACTCGGTAAATGGCGAGGGCGGCAAAGTGGGGCCCGACCTCGGCCAAAAAAAGCCCGCCCAATCGAGCCTGCCCCAGCTCGTCACGGCCATGTGGAATCACGCACCCCGAATGTGGGAACGCATGCGCGCCGACGGGGTTTCCTCTCCCACGCTCAGTTACAACGACGTCGCCCAATTGCTCGCCTACCTTTATATGTCCCGCCACGTGGATGAACCGGGTGATGCGGCGCACGGGCACGAGCTCTTTACCAGCAAGGGCTGCATACGTTGCCATGCCGTGGACGGGAAGGGCGGGAAAATTGGGCCCGACCTGTCGGCGGCAAGCGATCTAACCGGGCCCATGGAGTGGACCGAAGCCCTTTGGAATCACGCCTCGGGCATGCGTCAGGCCGCCGAACGCGAAGGCATTGCATGGCCGCAATTTCAAGGTCATGAGCTGCGGGACCTGTACGCGTTCGTGCGGCAAAAGCGCCCGCACGACCCGGTTCCACATGGCGATCCCGCGCGCGGATGGCAGGTGTTTCAGCGAAAGTCATGCACCGGATGTCACTCCATTCGCGCGGCCGACCAGTTGGAGGGACCAAGCCTTGGGCCTGAGCGCCCCTTGCCCGAGACCTTTACCGAACTGGGCGGCGCCATGGTCAGCCATTCGCCGCAAATGGAGCGGGCAATGGCGCGGCAAGGCATCGTGCGCCCGCAGCTCTCAGCCCAGGAGATGACCGATGTTTTTGCGTTCCTTTACAGCCTTCGTTACGTCGATCCCGCCGGCTCGCCGCATGTTGGAGCCAGCGTGTTCAGGTGGCGAGGTTGCAGCCGCTGTCATGGTGAAAACGCCGAAGGGACCGCGCGCGCGCCCGGGCTCCGCGGACGTACTTACAATTCCATCAATCTGGCGGTTGCGCTCTGGGGCCACGGCCAGCGGATGTATGCGCAAACTCGCTCGGTGGGCGTTGGCTGGCCCACCTTGGTTGAAAGCGATGTCGGCGATTTGCTCGCCTTCCTGAACTCACCCCCGGAAGAACACCACTGAGATGTCAGAGTATCGGACACAAACTGTCCGATCGCTCCAGCAGCGTCGCGGCAGCGATTTGCACAAGCTCATCTCGGTTCGCCCCGGATTCCGCCCCGCTAACGTCATCCCGGTCCGAGTTTGCAGGCACTTAGCGCCGGCAAGGCCAAAGTAGACGTTCCCGGCATCGGACTGGGTTCCAGATTGCACTATGCTAGGCGGACTGAAATGAAGGAGAGGTGGGTCTTGTTAAGAACAAATCGAATTCTGCTGGCAGTCCTGTTTGCGTTCATGCTGGGCATCTTGTCCCCGTTCGCCGTCGCTGGCGGCCCACCGCGGCTGATCACGGTGATCGCGGACAAGGATAACCTGTACAAAATCCCGGGCCAGAAGCTCCCGGTGATCACCTTGAAGGTCAATGAGGTAGTGCACCTGCGGATCACCGCCATCAAAAGCACCGAGTGGGACAAAGATGGCACCATCCATACCTTCACTGTCAATGCACTCAAGGACCAGGGTTGGGACCTGCGCCTAAAGGAAGGCACGCAGGACTTCACCCTGGTGGCGCCCGCGGAGCCGGGCAGTTACGTCGTGGAGTGCACGGTCAAGTGCGGCCAAGGCCACGACGACATGAAGATGAGGCTGGTCGTCGTACCGTGAGCAAACGCGAAATTTCGTGGAGTGAGCCATGGCAATAACGCGGCGTGGTTTCGTGCAGTTCTTGGCGCGGGGGACAGGAGCCGCCGTGGCGGTGGGAGTGGCCTGGAGGGCGAGCGTATCCAAGGTGTTCCACGAGGTGCTTCCTTCCCGGTCGCTCGCTCCCGGCAACCAGAAATGGGTGATGGTCATAGACTTGGCCAAGTGCGACGGCTGCCGCGACTGCACTAGAGCTTGCACTGCGATGCACTTCGTCCCACCCATGCAGGAATGGATCAAGGTTTTTGAAGTCACCGACAACGAGGCAGCCGGGCCTTACTTTCTGCCTCGTCCCTGCATGCAGTGCGACAACCCGCCGTGCGTGCGCGGCTGCCCGGTGGGCGCTACCTACAAACGCACCGACGGCGTTGTCATCCAGGATGACGATCGCTGCATCGGCTGCCGCAATTGCATCGCTCAATGCCCTTATTCCGCGCGCTCGTTCAACTGGGGAGAGCCACCCCACACGTCCGAGGAACTCGCCCGCCCCTACAACGTGGAATACAACTACCCCCACCGCAAAGGCACAGTGGAAAAATGCATTTTCTGCCCCGAGCACCTCCGGATGGGCAAGCTTCCTGCCTGTGCCGGAAGCTGCAAGATGGGTGCGATCTATTTCGGGGACAAATTGGATGATGCGGTGACCAACGGCAAAGGCGAGACCATCCAGTTCACCAAGATCGCCAAGCGTGGAGCCAGTTTTCGGCTGATGGAAGAACTGGGAACGGAACCAAGCGTTTACTATCTGCCTCCCGCCAGCCGCAAGTATCCGGCTCCGGACGAGAAGGCGCAAACCGAAACTGCCCAAACCACAATGCCGGGAATGGCGCACTGAGAGGTGAGCATGGAAGCTCGTGAGCAGAACCTCTTGCGTTCTGTGCTTGAAACCACCTGGCGGTTCTATGCCTGGGTGGGATTCCTGATCGTCGTACTCCTGTGGGGACTGTACGCCTACATCCAGCAACTGCGGGACGGGCTCATCGTTACCGGCATGCGCGACCAGATATCCTGGGGACTGTACATTACCAATTTCGTTTTCTTCATCGGCATCAGCCACGCCGGCACTCTGATCTCGGCGATCCTACGCGTTACCGATACCGAATGGCGAACGCCGATCACGCGCATGGCCGAGGGCATTACCGTGTTTGCCCTCTGCATCGGCGGCCCCATGGTCATGATTGACATGGGACGGCCCGATCGCATGCTGAACCTCTTCCGCTACGGCCGTATCCAGTCGCCCATCATCTGGGATGTCCTGGGTGTAAGCACGTACCTGACCGGCTGCATCCTGTATTTCTATATCCCCATGATCCCGGATCTGGCGTTCCTAGCCGAGCAACCCCGGCTCGCTTCCTGGCGCCGCCGCCTCTACAGTACGCTTGCCATCGGCTGGATCGGAACCCCGCAGCAGAAGTCCTTGCTGGAGAAAGCCATTTCTTTCATGGCCATCTTCATCATCCCGCTAGCGGTCTCCGTACACACGGTGGTCTCGTGGATCTTCGCGATGACCCTCCGCCCAGGATGGAACAGCAGCATCTTCGGTCCCTATTTTGTGATCGGCGCCATCTACTCCGGAACGGCGGGCGTGATCTTCTCCATGTACGTGCTGCGGCGCGTCTTCCACCTGCACGACTATGTCGAAGAGTTGCACTTCCGCAAACTCGGCCTGCTCCTGCTGGCATTCTCGCTTATGTACCTGTACTTCAACATTAATGAATACCTAACTGCAGGCTACAAGCTGGAGGGAAGCGAGCGCCTGCTGATGCAACGGCTCTTCGTCGGCGACTATGCCGTGTTGTTCTGGGTCGCGCAGAGCTTGTGCGTGTTCATTCCGGCCGCACTCATGATCGCCGTGCTCGGCCTTAAACGCTATCATCACTACACCATCCCCGGCGTGGTGCTCTCTTCGGCGATGGTGATTGTGGGCGCCTGGGCCAAACGCTACATCATCATTGTTCCCACCCTCCGCAGCCCCTATCTACCCTCGGGACAGAGGTTGCCCTGGGAGTGGACTCATTACCATCCCACCTGGGTGGAGTGGTCCATTACTGCGGCTGCGGTCGCAGGCTTTGCCCTGATCTACACCTTGATGGTCAAGCTGTTCCCCATCGTCTCGATCTGGGAGACGCGTGAACAGCCAGAGGAGATTGCCGTGTCCGAACTACCCGACGAGTCAGTGCCTTCGCGCTGGTGGAAACCAGGCACCGTGTTTCCAATTCTGGCCATCTTGGCGCTGTTGCTGTGTGGCAGATCGGCGAACGCCGCCGGCCCGGCCAAGCCCAAAACGCCGAAGCCAACCGCGATTACCGTGGAATGGAAAACCGTCCCGGCGGCACAAGCAAGCCGCGAGTCTGCCGACGACAGTACTCCTCTTCTCTCGCGCGCACGCGTCTTCATGTACGCCGGACGGCTCTTCCCTCTGGAAACGTCCCCCGACCGCTCCGCTGAAGACGACTTGAAACCGTCGTCGCCGGTTGCCGTCATCGCCACCTTGCGCGACTCCAGCGGCGCGCCCATCAGTTTCAAGCCCGTGGAGTTCTCGGCCAGGACCGGACTCGGCACTCTGGCCTTCGGCAGCCGTCCCACCCTGGCGGATGGCAAAGCACAACTGGTCATCAAGGACCATCGCTACGGCACTTATCCCGTACAGGTCGTCTTCCGCGGCGACGAGGAGTACGCTCCGGCAACCTTCAATGTCACCGTCGATTTCGGCGTCCGCCCGGCGCCCTCGCTGCCCAGGGCCGGGGTGCTGATCACGCCCTACGCCACTCCGTACATTGCTGCTCCGTTCCTGTTGTTTTACGGCACGATGTGGGTGGCGTTTATCTATGCTTTTGGATATCTCATCTTGTGGAAGATGCGCAAGTTCTCCCAAGAAGCGCTGTGGGTCAGATCAAGACAGCGCCAGCCGTAGAAGGTGCTTAATGTTCACCAAGGCTCGCAGTCCAATTTTCGGATCCACTGAGGGGTACGCCATGAAACGGATATTTTCTGCTTTCGGAGTCGCGGCAATCTTGGCTGTGGCTGGGTCACTGGTTTCGGCTTCGGCACAGAACCTACCAGCCAACAAGGAACAAAGGGTTGCGCAGCAACCCGCGATCATACCCGTCTCGGAAGTAAGATCCCGTGAGTATCCCATTCCCTCCGGCCAAGGGCCTAGCTGGCTGAAACATCTCGGGCTCACGGTCTCACAAACTCGCATGGGACAGATGGGAGGAACCGGGGCCCTTCCCGTTGACCCGCACGGGAACCCGCAACCGTCCAGCGGAGATCCTGGGCCCGCCAACTTGAACTCAGTCATTCAACGCTTCCTGTCAACGTTCCGCTCCGGTCCGGAACAGGCTGCGGCAATCCTGAATGAAGAATTCGCAGTATCGGGAGCTGATCTTTACCGCTGGAATTGCCAGGCGTGTCATGGGCCCGATGGGCAAGGGGCAAAGCCAGAAATCAACTCGGTGCTTGGCCCGGTGCAAGGAACTTCCCCAGCAATGGCGCGAAAGCGCATGGAAGCGAGAGGACTCGACGTGGATGATGACGTGATCCAACAAGTGACGGAACTGGCGGAAGCCTCTCTGCGAGACCGCTTTCAACACGGCGGAAAGAACATGCCGTCGTTCGAGTACCTGCGCGCCGATGAGGTGGAAGCCTTGTTCGGCTATCTGGAGAAGCTGGCGTCGGTCCCGGCCACAAAACGCGATGGTCTTCTGGTCCCCGAGTCTGCGGCCCGCGTCGGCGAGCACATCGTGAGGGGGACCTGCCATGTCTGTCACGATGCGACCGGTCCTGGTAGCGGGCACGCGACCATGACGCGTGGGATCCTCCCGTCGCTGGCCAGCATTCCCAGAGATCACTCTCTCAGCGGCGTCGTTCATCAGGTGCAATACGGCTCCTGCAGCACGATGAAAGTGACAGGGGGAGACGTAATGCCTGCCTACCCGTACTTCACAGAGGAAGAAATCGCGGCACTATACCTTGTTGCATATTCCCCTCGGCCATAGGCGCAATCTCTTATGCGATGGCCGGCGCCGCGTGGTGGAATTCGCACTTCCTGGAGTCCGGACTATGGCTTCGGCAAGTCCAGTCTGGAGCACAAAGTGGAGCACAATAACTGCCGAATGATAGGCTCTGAGCCCGACTTGGAGGCATCGGTTCCGACTGTAAGTGCTTGAAGACGAGTGAGGGCGGCGAGAACGATTCATTTGCTAAACCGTTATACGGGCTAACACCTATATCGAGGGTTCGAATCCCTCCCTCTCCGCCAGTCCTTTGATTTCTGCTATTTACAGTACGTGACTACCAACTGACTACCAAATTCCGATCATTTGCCTCCGCGCGGTGTTAAGCACTGGAGGCAAGATGGCAGTCACACTCTATCGCCAGGTCGGCAAAGGCAAATCCCGGCGCTATCGGAAGATCAATCTCGGACGTGGGCGCCGCCCAGCCGATCTAACCGGTCCCTATTTCCTGCGATACTCGCTCGCAAACGGTACCCGTAGTTGGGAACACGTTGGCGATGACCTTGATGAGGCAATAGCCGCCCGAGACCGGAAGGAGACGTACTTCGAAGCTCTCGACGCAAATATCCCAGTCGTTCAAGACCAAGACGACGCTGGTCGGACGAAAATTACAGACGCTGTGTACCAGTGGTTCGCCGAGCTACAGCTCTTTCAAGGCAAAGACCAGCAAGGCAAGAGCGAGAAGACTCTGCGAGCCTACAACTACCGGCTTGGATTCTTCCTTAGACCACCCCGCCGCGTTGATGCCAGTTGCGGACTCAACCGGTCAACCGTGTGCAGACCGTCGCGCAAAGCGGAGGCTCTGCCAGGCCGGACAAGGTGAACGACTCCATGTCCACTTTCGGCAAGCGCCCAGCCCATAGATCGAGCCAATGATTCCTGCACCGACTACGAGCACGCGCATAGAGGCGAACCTTTGTTGGAAATGAAAATATACTCCCTTCACGACGCCGGATGACCGTTGCACGCGGCAGGGATCAGCGGTATATCCCCCTTAATCCAGACAATCGGAACGAAATTTCCGCCTCAGACGGCTCGGAGATTTCGCATGGCAACGCCGCACTCTTCACAATTCACAGACAGCAGCCAGTCCACAGATTTCGATGAAATTGACCCGCACCTGCTGGAACAAACTGTCGAGAAGCTCGTGCGGTTCGGGCAAGAGGTGGGTGTGACCCCGGAGGAGATGATTTCGTTGCTCGACTCCGGCATCAGCATCCACGATCTGCTCGCCTTCCTTGCTGCAAAGTCGTCAGGAGCCGCGTAGAGCTATAGAGTCCGGTGGACCACAATCAACCGCCCCGACGATTTGGGCGAAGCTCTTCGGCGTTCGCACGGTCTGGATCCAGCGGCAAGCAGGTGCCTCTGGGCCGAATGACCACGGCCTTCGAGAACAGCGCCGCATCATGGGCAAGGTCTTCGGCTTTAACCGCCTTAAGGTGCGTCATCCAGTCCGTCATCGCACTAATCTACAGCTCCGGGGTCGTTGAAATATTGCAGCGGATTGCCGATAGCCGCGACTAAGTCTCGCAGAAACTCCGCAGCCCGCGCACCATCCACTACGCGATGATCACTCGAGAGCGTCAAGGTCATCATGGGTCGGACGCCAGGACGTCCATCAACGGGCACGACTCGGTCGGCAATCCTTCCGACCGCAAGAATCGCGGCTTGAGGTGGAATGATGATCGCAGTGAAGGCATCGACTCCAAACATGCCGAGATTGCTGATCGTGAAAGTTCCCCCCGCGAGATCGCCCGGACGCAATTTGCCGCCACGTGCCCGTTCTGTTAGTTCGAGTCGCTGCACCGCGATCTCGCCCAGCCCGGCCCTATCGGCATTCTGAATTACCGGCGCTACCACGCCATCGTCCACTGCCATCGCTAGTCCAATGTTGATCTTCTCATGGACGCGAACGCCTTCCCCAGTCCAGCTTGCGTTTACACGAGAGTGCTTCCGGAGAACGCGTGCGATCAGTGCTACTAGCAGATCGGTGTGCGTGACTTTCACGGCGTGTGCTTTTTCAATCTCCGGACTGAGTTTTTGCCGCGCCTCGGTCAGCGCTCCGGCATCCACCTCGCGGACCACGAAGAAATGCGGAACCGTCGTCCAGCTCTGCGTAGTCCGCTCCGCCATCAGCCTGGAAATGGAACTGCCGCCATGAACGCCATCGAGAGTCACGTTGGTTTTGGATTCCGCAGCAGTAATAATGTCGGAAGCAAGGATTTCTCCGCCCGGGCCTGATCCGCGGACTTGAGTAAGATCGACGCCGCGTTCGCTGGCTAGACGCCGCGCTTTCGGAGAAATCTTAACGGGCCGGGTTTCCGATTGCGCCGTAGCTAACTGATTTGCGTATGCCCCAGTTGAAGCCGCCGGAGCCACAACTGCTGACGTTTTTCTTCCCGATTCTTTAGCGATTTCGTCCGGCGGAGCCGCTTCACCTGGACGAACAATCCAAGCGATGGTTCGGCCAACCGGTACTTCCGTCCCAGCCTGGACCTTGACACCGGCAAGAACCCCATCGCCGGGTGATTCGATCTCCATCACTGCCTTGTCGGTTTCGATCTCCAGCAGTGGCTCGCCTTTGGCGACTGACTCGCCTTCCTTCTTAAGCCATGAAACGAGCTTGCCAGTCTCCTGAGCCATTTCAAGCGCGGGCATAACCACACTGATCGCCATAAAGATGACTCTGTTCTCGATCCAATTTTGTTGGTGGAGAGCCGGGCGTCCCCGCCCGGCTGGACCGGCGAGACGCCCGTCCCTCCACAAAGACTAGTGAGACGTGGCAAGCCGCGTCTCCCTACGGGAACACTTTTCAGTCGCCACGCTAACTCGCTCCTGCCGGGAGCTTGCTTCGATCATCTCGCGCACGCGCGTGCCCGGTTTCGATTCTGTCTCTCGGATTGCGGGAAGCGGACCATCCACCGTGAAGTAGTGTCTGCCGGCAACCAGGAGTTCCTCGGCCGGAAAGCGCGTGATGACTTCGTGGCCTGTCTCGGTGACAACAATTTCCTCTTCGATGCGGGCGGCGCTCCAGCCGTCGGTCGAGGGCCAGAAAGTTTCGAGCGCGAACACCATGCCCGGCTTGATTTCGCAGGAATGTTCCAGCGACACAAGGCGGCTGATCACTGGCTTTTCCCAGATCGCGAGGCCAATACCGTGTCCGTATTGCAGCGCAAAGCAGGCTTCCTCGTTCGGGAAGCCGAATTCCTGTGCTTTCGGCCACACGGAGGCGATCTCGGCCGTGGTCCGCCCCGGGCGCACGAGTTCAATCGCCGCGTCGAGGTATTCCCTGCACCTCTTATATGCATCATTCATCGCGTGCGATGCGTATCCGATGGTGAAACAGCGGTAGTAGCAGGTGCGGTAGCCCATATAGGAATGGAGTATGTCGTAATACACGGGGTCTCCCGGACGCAACACGCGGTCGGAAAAAACGTGCGGATGCGGATTGCAGCGCTCACCCGAGATTGCATTCACGGCTTCCACGTACTCGGAACCGAGATCGTAGAGCACCTTGCTCACCAGACCCACCGCTTGGTTTTCGCTCATGCCTGGCTTCATCGCGCGATAGAGTTCGTCGTAGGCAGCGTCAACCATCATGGCGGATGTATTAAGCAACGTGATCTCATCACGAGTCTTGATGAGCCGCGCTTCCGACATGAGCGCCTGGCCATCGACGACTTTGATTCCTTCTTTCTGCAGAGCGAACAAAACCGGCAATTCGATGATGTCGATGCCCAACGGTTCTTTGTGCAGGCCGCGCATTTCGAGTTCGATGCGAATCTTCTTTGCCACATCTTCCGCTCGCCCCATCTCCGGCGTTATAGCGCCGCGCAACATGGAGATTCCGGCACGCGAGCGTTCTCCGAGCCACGGACAATGCAATTGGTGGTGCTTGGCCGCCGACCCAAAATCCCACAAGATCGGCTCGTCATTTTGCGGAAGCAGTGTGAAGCGATTCGCTTTGTCCTGCGCCCAGGTACCGATGTGCGTCGCGGTCAGGTAGCGGACATTGTTCATGTCGAAGCACAAAAGCGCACCCATCTCAGACTTGACAAGAAGATCCTTGGCGCGCGCCAGGCGTTCGCGGCGCAGGCGATCGAAGTTAACCCGGTTTTCCCAGTCCACCGCCATCGTTCCGTATGTGGGCAGAGCCATAAATCTCTCCTTTGCTGAAGAGGTCAGAAGTGAAAGGTCAGATTGAAGAGGTAAAAACCTATGTGGAACGATGTTTCTATCTCTGCGATCTGACCTCTGACCTCTCACTACCGGCCGCACAGTGCGCGGGCGGCCTCAAACACGGTTTGCTCGGTCGGCACAGTTACATCTTCCAAAGGCGGCGAGAACGGAATCGGAACATGCATCGCACCCATGCGTTTAACCGGAGCGTCCAGACCGTAGAATGCGCCGGTGGCAATCACCGACGCAAGTTCGGCGGTGACGCCATAGCGTTCGTAGCCTTCGTCGAGAACGATCGCCCGCGACGTTTTCTTCGCCGATTCAATCAGAGTTTTTTCGTCGAGCGGCCACATGGTGCGCGGATCGACCACTTCTGCGCTGATTCCGATTTCCTCCAGCAGTGTCGCTGCACCCAATGCCACTTGCACCATACTGCTGGTCGCGACCAGCGTAATATCCTCGCCCCTCCGCTTCACATCCGCGACGCCCAGCGGGACGGTGTAGTCGTCCGCGGGCACCGAGCCTTTAAGCTTGTACATCATCTTGTCTTCGAAGAAGACCACTGGATTTTCGTCGCGAATCGCCGCCTTCAGCAGCCCTTTGGCGTCATAGGGTGTCGAAGGCAGAACCACCTTTAACCCCGGAACGTGGCAGAACCACGCATGCAACGACTGCGAGTGTTGTGCGGCAGAGCGGCGCGTCGCGCCCATCGTGGTGCGCATCACCATCGGCACTCGCCACTTTCCGCCCGACATGTAATGGATTTTGGCGGCTTGGTTCACCATCTGGTCCATGGTCAACGTAATGAAGTCGCCGAACATGATGTCAACCACCGGACGCATACCGGTCATAGCTGCGCCCACCGCAAGCCCGGTGAAGCCTGCTTCTGAAATTGGCGTGTCGAGCACACGGTCTTTGCCGAATTCCTCCAACAAGCCCGAGAGAACTTTGAACGGAGTGCCCGCCTCCGCCACGTCCTCGCCGATAATGCAAACGTTCGGGTCGCGCCGCATCTCTTCGGCCAGCGCCTCGCGGATTGCCTGCGCGAATGTCAGCTCACGAGCGTTTTCCGCGTGAAGACGGGTCTCAGGCATACACGTCCTGTTCCACTTCGTCGACGGTCGGGTACGGTGCCGCGATGGCGAACTCGACGGCTTTCTTCATCTGACTCTCGATTTCGCTTTGTATGGCATCGAGTGTGGCTTGGTCGGTGAGTTTCTGCTCGATCAACACCCTTCCAAAGTTAATGATCGGGTCCCGATCGGTCTTCCAGGCTTGTTCCTCCTGCTTCGAACGGTAGTACTCGCGATTAATATCCCCGACGTGATGGCCGTGGTAGCGATAGGTATTGCAAAGCAGAAACCCGGGCCCGCCGCCTCGCCGCGCGCGGTCTACTAACAGCCGCGCGAACTCATTCACGGCGCGCACATTTTGCCCATCCACGCTAACCGATTCAATATCGAAGGCGGCAGGCCGCGCCAGGATTTCGCCCGCGGTCGTTTCCGAATAGTGCGTGTATTCGGTATAAAGATTGTTCTCGCAGACGTAGATCACCGGAAGTTTGAAAAGTTGGGCGAGGTTCATCACTTCGTAGAGCACACCCTGGCCAAGCGCGCCTTCTCCGAAGAAACATACCGACACCCGGCCGTTACCAAGCCGCCGCGCCGAAAACGCTGCTCCAGTCGCAATGCCGGCGCTGCCGCACACGATCGCATTTGCTCCCAGGTTGCCGGTCGCCGGGTCCGCAATGTGCATAGAACCGCCTTTGCCCTTGCAGTACCCGGCCTTCTTTCCCAGCAGTTCGGCGAACATTTGATCGGGGGAGGCGCCTTTCGCCAAACAATGTCCATGACCGCGATGCGTGCTGGTGATGTAGTCGGTTCGCTCGAGCGCTTCACACACGCCAACGGCGACCGCCTCCTCACCGATGTAAAGATGCGCCAGGCCGGGCATTAACGCCCGCGTGTAAAGTTCGTTGACCTGCGCTTCAAATTGGCGGATGGCGACCATCTGCCGGTACATCCGGAGCCACAAATCGATTTTTTCGGAAGCTTCTCTCGTTTGTGTGGCGGTCGTCATTTTTGAACTCCTGACATGCGCGCCAAAACATCGAACATGACAGCGAAGTCCAGCTTCTCCCAACCCATGCCGCGTGCGGCGGTCAGGAACTCGTTGCTGACCGCAGTGGCGGGAACGGGAACATCCAGCTTGCGGCCCAACTCCATCGCCAGGAGCATGTCTTTCTGCATCATGTTGACGTCGAACCACGCTTCTTCCGGTTGCTGCAGCACGAACGGGCCGCGGTATTGAATCATGGGCGAGGCAATTGCGCTGTGAACCATAACGTCGACCGCGACTTCACGCGGAATCCCGCTCTTTTCCGCCAGCAGCACGCCTTCAGAAAAGGCCAGCATCTGCACGGCCAACTGCAGATTCAATGCGATCTTCATCGATAGCGCCACGCCGTTATCTCCGACATGAGTCACCTTGGGCCCTATATCGAGCAGCAACGGCTTCAATTGTTCAAAAGTCGACTTGCGGCCTCCGACCATCACTGAAAGTTTGCCTTGCTGCAGTGTGATGACGCTGCCGGAAACCGGCGCGTCAATCATGTCAGCGCCTTTCTCACGAACCTTCGCAGCGAGGGCTCGGCTCACTTCGGGGCTTACCGTGCTCATGTCAATGTGGAACTTGCCAGCGCTGATGCCAGCGACCAATCCCTCGGGCCCGTCGGTCACCGCTGCCAGCGCGGCGGCGTTCGTCACCATCGTGAATGTCACATCCGACGCGGCCGCCACAGCCTTTGGAGACTCCGCGAACTTCATCCCCTTGTCCATCAACCACTGCGCCTTGGAGCGGGTCCGGTTGTAGCCGGTCACGGTGTGCCCTTTTTCGAGCAGGCGAGCAACCATATTGCCGCCCATCACACCGAGACCGATGAATCCAAGCTTTGCCATTACAAATCCCTTCGCTTATGCTTTTCCGCTTGAAGTGCCAACTGGAGTGCGCACTACTTCTTTCCCAACGAAGACGAATCCGCCAGCACCTGCTTGAGATGAGCGCGCATCGCTTCTCGCGCCGCTTCCGGATCGCACTGCTCGATGGCCGCCAGAATTCGCTTATGATGGAACTGCCCTCGCTGCGGTCCTCCCTCCACATTGAAAATGCGGCTGCGTTGCTCGCGCAAGAGACCGACAATGGAGTCCAGAAGCGAGAGAATCAGAGGGTTCCCGACCGCTTCTGCCAGCGCTAAATGAAAATCCAGATCCGCCTCTATATAGGAGGCGGGGTCATGCAAGGTGCGATCCATGACCGCGACTGCTTCACGCATGGTGCTCAGCAGCTGTTCCTCAATTCTTGGAGCAGCCAAGGCGGCAATGTCCGGCTCCAGCACTAACCGTAACTCGGCTAGGTTCGCCGACCCTTCATGCTGGTTGATGCGGATCATTAGATCGAGCGACTGCCGAATCGCCTGTGAAGTCCCATCCGTCACAAAGGTACCGCGCCCGGAATAGGCTTCGACCAAGCCCTTTTCACGCAAGGTCTTCACTGCCTCTCGAACCGCGGTGCGGCTGACCCCGAAACTCTGGGCAAGATCGCGCTCCGCCGGCAACTGGTCCCCGGGCTTGAGTTGGCCTTTAAGGATAGAATCTTCCACCTGCTGCACAATCTGTTGGTATAGGCGGGACGTCTTCACTGCCCGGTACATCGGTTTGGTCTCTGGGGAATCCACCACTTCGTTTGTCATTGGTCCCTCCTTCACCCCGGTTAGAGATGAACGCATACGCTATAAGGTCCTATACCTCACTAAGCAAGCATTCTGGACTACTATTGGATCCAAACCGTCTTGATGTTTACAAACTCGCGGATTCCGTGCTCGGCGAGTTCACGCCCGTGGCCTGAGAACTTTACGCCGCCGAAAGGCAGGCGCGGATCGGAGGCAACCATCTTGTTCAGGGAAACCATGCCGACATCTAGCTCGTTGATGAATCTTTCGGTTTCCGTCGGATCGTTGGTCCAGGCGCTGGCGCCTAGCCCGAAGCGGCTGTCGTTGGCGATCTGGATGGCTTGGTCCACATCCTTCACACGAAAAATTGAGGCCACCGGACCAAAGAGTTCTTCGTTGTACGCTGGCGAATCCTTCGGCATGTCGGTGAGCACCGCGGGGGCGTAGAAATTTCCGGCGCCATCCAGAGGATGGCCGCCGGTCAGCGGCAGATAAAGGATGAAGCTGCGCTTCGCTCCAGTTTCCACAATTTGGTCCGCCAGAAATTTCTCGGCGTTTTGCGCATAGTAGCGGCACCCGGTTGCGGACTTCAGTGCCTCGGCTACGGCGGCCTTCAGAGGCTTGCCCATTTCGAGCGTCATCAAATGGGCACACTCGTCCTTTTCTTTTTCCAAAATCTCGGCCGCGCGCATCATCTTGCTCGCGCGTTCCGCAAACGAAGTCCGTCGATGGGCTCGAAATGCAGAAGCGGCCCGTTGCAACTTCTGCTCAATTTGCGTCCCGGTAAGAGGCTCGAAACTCTTCACGACTTCGCCAGTCGCTGGATTCGTGGTCGCGATTGTCATGCTGGGTTCCCCTGAGTTTGACAGCCACTAGTTTGATAGCCACGGCTTAACTTGTCCAATCCAACCAGCGGCTCTCTGGCGGCCAACTGTTTGTGGTCGGACCACAATACTACTTGACGGGTAGCCCACGTCAAGGCTATACCTTCAAATCGCACTATCTTTAAATATCCAGATTGGAAACCGGAAATATCCAGATTGGAAACCGGCCGCGAGATGTGCGACCAAAAATTCTTCCATCTCTTTGAGGATTTGGAGGTTGTGATGCATTCTCCGTCAAATGGCATTCGGATTTTAAGCATCGTCTGCCTGGTGCTCGCCGTCTCTGTTCCCATGCTTTCCCAAACCACAACGGGCCGCATCCTGGGGACCGTCAGCGATCAGTCCGGCGCCGGTGTGGCTGGGGCTACGGTAGTCATCAACGATGTTCAGCGCGGCAGCTCTAGAATCTTATCCACCGATGCCTCCGGAATCTACGCCGCCCCGGAATTGCAGCCCGGAGTCTACAAAGTTCGCGTGGAAGCAAAGGGTTTCAAAACTGTGGAGCGTGTAAACATCGGAGTGGAAGTCGCGAAAGATGTGCGCGTCGACATCTCGCTCCCCACCGGACAAGTTTCTGAAACGGTGGTTGTCACCGACGAAGTCCCGCTGATCGATACCACCTCCGCCACTTTGGGCGGCACCTTGAGCAATGCGGAGATCAATGATCTGCCCCTAAACGGCCGCAACTATGAGAACCTCCTCCAGCTTCGTCCCGGCGTCATGCGCTATCCCGGCGGCGGATTCTCCACCACAAGCACAAACGGATTGCGCGCCGAAGACAACGCCTACTTTGTCGAGGGCTTGTTTAACAGCGAGCCCTATTCCGGACAAGCCATCATCAACGGCGCCGGCATTGCTGGCGATTCGGCGACGATTCTCCCCATCGACTCCATTCAGGAATTCAACGTGGAAGAACTTCCACCGGCCGAATTCGGCTGGAAACCCGGAGCGGTGGTGAACGTGGGCCTCAAGTCCGGCACCAACAGCATCCATGGCACCGCCTTCGCCTTTGGACGCGATGGCGACGTGTTTGACGCGCGGAATTACTTCAACACAGTCCCGAACGGAAAACTCCAAAGAACGCTGGAGCAGTACGGCGGCAGCGTCGGCGGCCCGATTATCAAAGACAAGGCCTTTTTCTTTGGAGCCTATGAAGGGCAGATCTATGACGTGGGAAATTCCTACGGCGGCGTCACCAGCCCCTCGATGGTCTCGATGACGCAGACCTCGGCAAGCCAGGCATGCGTCTTTGGCTCAACCGGCGATTGCGCGGACAGTATTCCGAATGTGATCGCAGACTTAACATCTCCGGCCGCGGTGGCGGCCGGAATCGTAGTTAGTCCAGCCGCCTTGAACATCGCCGGGTGCGCACTTTCCGGCGGCACGGTCACTTGTAACGGAACCGGCTTTCCCACCAACAATAATCCCAACATCAATATCGCGAACGGATTCCCCAACGACGTCACTGTCTACAATGCGATTGGCAAAGTCGACTTCAACCTGACCCAAAATCAGCGGCTGAGCGGAATGTATTTTTTCGGAAACAATACTGGAACGGTCGAGGATTTTTCCGAACTGCAGAACAGGTGGCGCTCGGATATTCACACTCGCGCCCAAGTGGTGGGCGGGAGCTGGACCTGGACTCCCAGCCCGCGCTGGGTCAACGAAGCGCGCGTCGGATATAACCGTTTGTACCAGCCAACGCTGCCGGGCGATCTCAATACGCCTGGTTCGAGCTACGGGCTCGACGAGAGCGGCCTCTCCGGTCCATTTACTGGCGGTTTGCCGCGCATCGGTTTCGGCGGCTATTTCACCACCCTGGGCGGCTTCAAGTGGCCCAAGTTCCAGGGACCCGATTCCATTACGCAATTCGTCGATCATGTGTCTTACACTGCCGGCAAACATTCCCTCAAGTTCGGTGGCGATTTGCATTACGACAATGTCACCAACGCCGCATACGGCAACGCGCGTGGCAGCATTAACTTTCTCGGCGGCGTTCTAAGTGGGGCTTCGACCCCACTCGAGGACTTCTTTGCCGGGCTGCCCTTCAAGAGCACCCTGGAAGTAGGAAATCCGACCCTGCATCTTCATAACTGGGCATACGGGGCATTTATCCAGGATGATTGGCGAGCCACCAGAAATCTGACGCTGAACTTTGGCGTGCGCTATGAGTTCAGCACTGTCCTGCAGGAAGAGCACAACCTCCTGGGTAACTTCGACCCGAACGTCGGCTTAGTGCAGGTGAACACCGGGACCAATCGGATCCCAAGCCTCTATAACCCCGACCACAAGAACTTCGCGCCGCGCTTCGGATTTGCCTGGGACGTATTTGGTACGGGACGGACGGTGATCCGCGGCGGCGGCGGTCTGGTTTATGAAACCGTGAACTGGCAGTCGTTCATCGCCTTCAACAACGCCTTTGGCCCGGGCAGTGTTCCCACGGGAGGTCTCTACTCAGGCGCCCCGATCGACCCCGGCGGCACGATCCAAACGGGAAACGTCCTCACCAAGAATTTTTTGAACAACCCCCCGAATAACCTGACCTGGGACAATACACCGGTCTTCAACACCACACTCGACTGCACTCCGCCAAATCCCTGCCCCATCATGACCGTGGACCGCAACCTGACCACGCCCTACGTCTGGAACTGGACCCTCAGCGTGCAGCACGCCTTTACCCCGAACCTTACGTTGGAGCTGGCGTACGTCGGCAACCACGGTGACAATCTAACCGGCATTCGCGACATTAATCAGCCGCCCGTAGGATCGGGCTGGTCAGCGTCGGCCATTGCCCTGTGTGTGGCCGCCGGGTACACCGATCCTGTCAATTGCGTTTCAAACGGAGGCGCCGAGACGGCAGCTGAGCCCTTCGCTACCAAATTCCCATATCTGAGCAATATCTTTCAGATGGGCAATGTTTACCGTTCGAATTACAACGGCCTGCAAGTCACACTAAACTCGCGCAACTATCACGGGCTCTCGATGGTCGCTGGTTACACTTGGTCGCATGCTCTCGACGACGTGGGCGCGAACTGGGATTTCGGTTACGGCTCGGGACTGCCGCAGAACGCGCACAATCCGGGCGCGGAATACGCCAACAGCGACTTCGATGTTCGCCAGCGCTTCACGCTTTCCGTCACTTACGCCATCCCCGGCAAGAAGGGCTATGCCCAGGCCCTGGAAGGTTGGGAACTCAACTCGATCGTTACTTTGCAAAGCCCGCAATATTGGGGCGCGATGGATGAGGGAACCGATGCCGCTGGCATAGGTCCGCTGCCCGTCAGTCCTCCAGCAAATACCCCCATCCGCTGGAACTTCTTCGGCAATCCAAGCGATTTCAAGCCGTCGGCGTCTGGGATTCCCTACTTTCCCGGCAATCACGTTCAGGGAAACCCGACCAGCGACGCGGAATGCAATACGCAAGCATTGGCGCTTGACGGGGGAAATACCGCCGGGCCTGCAAGCACCGCTCTCAACCTCTTTGGTTGCTACGCCGAGGGGGATTCCGTCATGATCCCTCCGGCGCTCGGACAATTTGGCAACATGGGTCGCAATATATTCCCCGACCTCGGTTTCCGCGACGTGGATTTTTCCGTGGCCAAGAACTGGCACTTCACAGAACGCGTGCACGCGCAGTTCCGCGCTGAGTTCTTCAACATCTTCAACCATCCCAACCTAGCCAATCCTTACGGAGGACAGAATGGCTTTGGGTTCAACGATCCTTCAGTTCGGCCCTTCGGCTGCGCTTGCGCCACTCCCGATATAGCGGCCGCCAACCCGGCCGTGGGTTCGGGAGGCCCCCGCTCGGTTCAACTGGGCCTGAAGCTTTCCTTCTGATTGCCCACGCTTCATAACTCGGGGTCGGACGTCCCTCCGGCCCCATCTTTTTGTAACTGGAAAGGAATTTAAGTTGTGCCAACCTTATTAAGGCTTCGCCATCAACTCACGGAATCGACCACGTTATTGGTCTTATCCTTAGCAACCAACCTGACTCTGATCCTTCTGGCCGTTCCTGCGTTTTCGCAGCAGCGCGCCGAGCGCACCATCGACGAGATCAAGACTGAAGCTATCCACCGCGCCGAAGTGGGACAGTATCCCCTCATCGGCCTCGATCCCGGCGACATCAAGGAAGCCTTCAATTCCATCCATACTCGCGATAAAGACGAATGGGCAGCGGCGTTCATCGCAGTGGCCGATCGCTACATGAACGAGGCCAAGTCGTTGGAGAAAATCGATCCCACGAAAGCGAATGCCGATTACATTCGCGCCTGGCGGCTCTATTCCTTCGGACGCTGGCCCATCCCCGCATCTCCCGGCAAGCAGCGCTCGTATGAAAAGGCGATCGAGGCATTTCTGGCCCACGCCAGCTTCTGGAATCCACCGCTCGAAATTGTGAGGATTCCGTTTGAAGGAAAGGAAATCATCGGCTACCTGCGCCTGCCGAAGAATACGAACGGGCCGGTGCCGCTCGTTCTCGCCGTGAATGGACTGGACAGCCGCAAGGAAGATTTGTCCGAGAGCTTCAGCGCGATCCTGCCGTTCGGCATCGGCTTTCTCGCCGTGGATGGCCCCGGCACCGGGCAAAATCCAATTAAAGTCAGTGAAAATGCCGAGCGTGTGCTCTCGCGCGTGCTCGATTACATTGCCACCCGGCCCGACATCGACAAAAACCGCGTCGCCATGCACGGTGTGAGTTGGGGCGCATATTGGGCGACGAAGATGGCCATCGTAGAGCACGCCCGCCTGCGGGGAGCGAGCGCGCAGTCACCGCCTACCGATAGGTTCTTTCAAAACGATTTTCTGATGAATTCCTTGATCGGCAACCGCGAATATCTTTTCGATCAGGTCCCGGCGCTGATGGCGATTTTCGACAACGTGCACACCGTCGATGAAATGGCCGCAGTGTTGCCGAAAATGTCCCTCGTCAAACAAGGACTGCTCGGCCAGCCGATGGCGCCCATGCTTATTCTCGCCGGAGTAAAAGATACGCAGGTGCCGATCTCCGACATCTACCTGCTCCTCGACAAAGGCGACGTGCCAAAGACTGCCTGGATCAATCCGCAGGGCGGTCATCTCGGGCGGCAAGTCGGTGTGTGGCCCGATCCGCGCATCTTCAAAGAAGTGATTATTCCGTGGCTGGTGCGCACGCTTGAGCCTGAGCCTGCGAGATGAGCCAATAAGAGAGTCATCAACAATTCAATTCCCTTTCCGAGATACGAACTAACGACTTCAGAAGTGCAATCTAAGCGCTGGCGTGGTAATTTTGGCCCCAAGAATAGGAAATTCCCTGTGTCTTTCCCTGTTAGCAGAAGAAGTCACGTGGAAACAAATTACGTCCGAGATGGCTGGTCTGTTGCGTGATCAATTGTGCGAGCCGTCTTCGCGCACGGAATCGTACCTGTACTCCGAGCCCGAACAGAAGCGATCGCATCCGAGTTCTCTGGGGTCCGAATCACACGGGTTTTCCTTCTTCGCTCTACCGTCCCAAGTTAGATGGAGTTGCTGAAGTGAGCCGGCAAGCTCCAGGCGGAGAAGACGTCGAAGCAAATGCAAGCAATAGATCGGTCGTTGAACCAGCCGCTAGTGGGAAGATCAGAAAACCCGGTCGCAAACCAAGACTAGGTCAAGCTTTTGTTATTCGTGCAGGTACGCTGTGGCAAAAGGTGGTCTCTGACAGTCCTGCCAAGGTATCGAATGATCAATTGCGCCAGGTGCCTGCTTCGCTGGATGCTGATGGCTATTTGCCACCCGGGAAGTACCTCGAAGGCAAATGCGCAAGAGAACTGAAAGCTTTCAATAGTCGCAACTCGAATTCAAAATTCGGCCCAATTCAGACGTGGTCGGAGTTAGTTCCCCGGGGAGACAAAGATCTTCTGCGACCTGGTATCACAAGTTCTCGAAGACCGTCCACATGGCAACCGAGACGTGGTACATGTATGAGCGCGACGTGCCAGCTCTCGGAGGCAAGATTCAGCCGGAGACAGGCGCCAATGCCGCCTACTGCCTGCCCGGAGAGCAGCGTTGTACCGCTCCCGAATACGCGGTGGTCCGGGGCGGCGGAGCCGCCAACGCACGCGTTAGGACACGGGCCGAGTTCATTGCTCGGTAGCTGTTCGTCAGATTGCAACTCTATCCCGATGTGACTAAAATGTGACTTTTACAGCCACGCATCACCATTAATAGCCATTACATGACTGTGTTACGGGACAGACCTGCGTGTCTCTTGGCTGGAGCGAGGTGATTTGAAGTTAGATACTTAGCGGAATATTGAGGAGGTAGTGCCATCTGGATTAGAAGATTCTCAATCTTCAAACCCGGGTTCGATTCCCGGTAGCGCTACCAACTCAACACTTGCTATCTCGGCCACATAGGACTGACTTACGCGAATGGTCGTCTGTCGGCGCCACAATACGGAGCAAAAGAAAATGAGTCTGATTCGCCCGCTTTTTGCCGTGATTTTTGCCGCGCTTTGTCCACTCGTCGCCACCGCTCAGCCTTCGCACCCTTTGCTGCAGCGGCCGGCGTTCAACGGCAACTTGATTGTCTTTTCTTACGCTGGCGATTTGTGGACCGTGGACCGTAATGGTGGCCACGCCTCTCGCCTGACGACAGGTACCGGAATTGAGACCGATCCTGTCTTCTCGCCCGATGGCAGCATGATCGCCTTCACGGGCGAATACGACGGCAATACAGATGTCTTTGTCGTTCCGACGATTGGCGGAGTTCCGAAGCGCCTCACCTATCATCCGGCAGCGGATTCTGCCGTCGGATGGACACCGGATGGAAAGTATGTGATCTTCCGGTCGAACCGCGAAAGTAGCAGCCCGCGGTATACGAAGCTGTTCAAGGTTCCCCTGAACGGCGGGCTCCCTACCGCGCTGCCGCTGCCCATGGCCTTCTCCGGCAAGTTTTCGTCGGACGGAAAGTACTTTGCCTACTCGCCCGTGGGCGGTGCATCGCCGTTCAACTACTCCACCTATGTTGCCTGGAGAAACTACCGCGGCGGATTGGCAAGCTCGGTATGGATTGCCGACATGGCGACGCTGGACGTGGTGAAGGTCCCGCGTGAACGGTCGAATGACTTCAATCCGGTCTGGGTGGACAAGCAAGTTTATTTTCTTTCCGACCGCAATGGGCCAATATCGCTGTTTCGCTTTGACCCGGCGACGAAATCTGTAACCGAAGTAGTGAAGAACGACGGCGCGGATATTCGTTCGGCGAACGCGGGGCCGGGTGGCATCGTTTATGACCGGTTCGGCGAACTCTTTCTGTACGACACGGCGAGCGGCCGGACACACCCGATCAACGTGGATGTGAGCGCAGACCTGCCGGAAGTGCGCGCACGCATTTCACCGGCCGATCGCGAGATTGAGAACTATGGCATCTCGCCCACCGGGGTGCGCGCGGTGTTTGAGGCGCATGGCGACATCTTCACCGTTCCCGCTAAAGAAAGCACGACACGGGATATTACCGGTACTCCGGGTGTGATGGAGCGCGAGCCGGCGTGGTCGCCGGATGGACAGAGCATTGCGTATCTCTCGGACGAGTCGGGCCAGTATGCGCTGCACATCAGCAAGCAGACGGGCGCGGGCGACGTGAAGAAGTTTCCGCTGGCGAACGACGCGACGTATTATTTCCATCCGGTATGGTCGCCCGACTCAAAGTTGATCGCCTTCCACGACAACAAAATGGAGATCTGGCTGCTGGACACAGTGACGGGCAAGGCGACGGTCATCGACAAGGCCGTGGTCAACGACGGAGACGACGACACGGCGTGGTCGCCAGACTCAAAGTGGCTCGCCTACACGCAGACGGTCTCGAACCGGTTCCATGCGCTATTCCTGTACTCGGTCGCGTCGGGCAAGAGCGCGCAGATCACCGATGGCATGAGCGATGTTCGCTTCCCCGCGTTCGACCGCGGCGGGCAGTATCTCTACTTCACGGAAAGCACGAATTATGGCACGTCCACGAGCGGGCTGGACATGAGCAGCGACGCCTTTAATGTAACGCGCAGCGTGTACGGGCTGGCGCTGGCGGCGGATACGGTTTCTCCCGTTGCGCCGCAAAGCGAAGACGAGAAGGCGCCCGGCGCAAGGGATAAGGACAGGGAAAAAGACAAAGATAAGGATAGGGATAAGGATAAGAACAAGGATAAGGACGCAAAGGACAAGAGGGACTCCGGCGATGAGCACGCCGATAAAGACGAGTCCGACGCGGCAAAGAAATCGGATGAGGCAGGCAAGCAGGAGAAATCGGAAAAGCCCGAGAAGCCGAAGCCGGTGAAGATCGATCTCGAACATCTGGAGGATCGCGCCGCCGCGCTGCCGCTGCCTCCAGCCGGTTATACAGGTCTGGCGGCGGGCAAGGAAGGCATCCTTTATCTGCTTGAAGGTGGGGGAAGATTCCAGGCAGAGCGCGGCCAGACGCTGACCCGTTTCGTGCTGAAGACGAAGAAATCGGAGAAGCTGGCCGATCACATCGCGGGATTCGATCTTTCCTTCGACGGCGAGAAGATGCTGCTGGAGATGGCACAACATGACGAGTCGGAAGGCCCGCCGGCGGCCAACGGTCCAGTGCCGACCTTTGTTATCGTTCCCGCCGATGCACCCGCCAAACCCGGCGAAGGGAAACTCGACCTGTCGAAGATGGAAGTCCGCGTGGATCCGCGCGCCGAGTGGAAACAGATGTTTCACGAGATATGGCAGATCGAGCGCAGCTTCTTCTACGATCCGCACTATCACGGCGTGGACACGTTTGCGGAAGAAGCGAAGTACAGGCCGTATCTCGACGAGGTCGGCTCGCGCAGCGATCTGAATTATCTTTTCCAGGAGATGCTCGGCGATTTCTCGATCGGCCATCTGCGCGGCAATGGAGGAACAATTCCCCGCCCGCATCAAGTGCGGGGTGGTCTGCTCGGCGCCGACTACAAAATCGTCAACGGACGGTACCGGATCGAACGAATCTATACCGGCGAGCATTGGAATCCGCGGGCGCACGCGCCACTGGCGGAGCCGGGAGTGAAAGTGAAAGAAGGAGATTTCATCCTTGCCATCGGCGGAAAGGACCTGAGCGGTTCCGATGACATTCAGCGTCTGCTGGAAAGTACGGCGGGAACGCAGGTGGTGCTGAAAATCGCCACCGACGCGAGCGGCAAAGATGCGCATGAGATTACGGTGACGCCGATCGCCGACGATCTCGGTCTGCGCAATCTGGCGTGGATCGAGGCAAACCGGCGCAAGGTGCGGGAGCTGAGCGGCGGAAAGCTGGCCTACGTGTATCTGCCGGACACAGCGCTGGGCGGTCTGACGAACTTCAACCGCTACTATTTCGCGCAGCTCGACAAGCAGGGAGCCGTTATTGACGAGCGCTTCAACAGCGGCGGGCAGGCGGCGGACTACATCATCCACGCGATGCAGCGCACGCTGATGAGCTGGTGGGCGCCGCGCTACGGAGCGATCTACCGCACTCCGCAGGCCTCGATCCTCGGACCAAAGGTGATGATCACCAATGAATTCTCCGGCTCCGGCGGCGACGCGATGCCGTGGTACTTCCGTGAAGCGCAGCTGGGCCCACTGGTCGGCAAGCGCACGTGGGGAGGACTGGTCGGAATCGGTGGAATTCCGGTCCTGATGGACGGCGGTCACGTCACCTCACCCAGCTTTGGATTCTTCAATCCGCAAGGTCAATGGGATGTGGAGAACCACGGTGTGCAGCCGGATTACGAGGTGGACATGGAACCGAAGCCGGTCAGCGAGGGTCACGATCCGCAGCTTGAAAAAGCCGTGAGTCTGGCGCTGGACGAACTGGCGAAGCACCCGGCGCCGGAACCGCATAAGCCCGAATATCCGAATTACAACCGGCATGGGGCGCAATAATTCGAGAGCGTGTGTAGGAGAAGGCCAGTGCTTCCCGGGACAGCGACTCGCCCACTTTGATGCAGTGCCTTTTACGCGGAAGCTCGTCGTCCGGATGCACGCAGCGACAACGATGGCCATGACTTACGCCCTTTTGGCTGGCGTGGCCACCTGGCGTAAGACATCGATAAATGCAGTGGTGGCGCAGGAAAGTGTTCGGTCGCGGCGGTAGGCTAGTCCCAGTTCGCGGAAGAGTTCCACATCCTCCAGATCAATCAGCTTGACCCTGCCGGACGCCGCTTCATCACGGGCAAACGACGCGCTGATGATAGACACTCCGAGGTCGGCGGCCACAAAGCTCTTGATCATACCGATGCTGGGCAGTTCCATTCGCACTTGCAGTTCGTCGCGGTGTGGCCGGAACAGCTTGTCCATGAGCCTGCGGGTGTGGCCCGTTTTTGGGAGCAGCACGGGATGTTTGACGATATCGCGGACCGCTGCCGTTTTGTGCTTGGCCAGGGGATTTCTCGGGCTCACCATCAGCATCAGCTTGTCGCGGAAGATGGGCTGGATTTCCAGGCTATTCGACTGGATGGGCAACGTCAGAAAACCCACTTCGATGGACCCGTTCTCCAGCTTTTCCGAGATCTTGTAGCTGAAGTTCCGGTAAATGTTGATCTGTACCGTCGGGTAGAGCCGGTAGTATTCCGCAAATACCTCCGGCAGAACGTACAGGCAGGTAGCCTCGTTGGCGCCGACGCGAAGCGTGCCGCGAGGCGTGCCGCTGTGGTCCGCGACTGCGGTCAGCGATTCCTCGCGCAGTCGTTTCAGCCGCTCCGCATAGTCATAGAGCACTTGTCCGGCTGGCGTCAGTTTTACCGTCTTGCCCGAGCGGTCGAGGAGCCGGTCGCCATACTCCTGCTCCAACTGGCGGATTTGGGCGCTGACCGCCGATTGGGAACGGAAAACCTTCTCTCCCGCGCGCGAAAAGCTGCCCTGTTTGGCAACTTCCAGAAACGTAGTGAGCTGATCGAAATCCATTGCCGTCGATGCGGGGATTATAGCGGACGCCGCAGGTCTCGTGGGGAATTAGGCTGAACTCGCCCTGAAACCGCAAAGTCCGGAAAGAACTTCGGAAATTTTCATCCTTTGTATCGAAATTCCGAATTGTACTTTCCGGCCGCAATGACGGTAACTAATAGGTTGCAGAGCTGTGTTCCTGAGCCGAGGTGTGCGATACCCCCGGTTGCCTTGGCGGGCAAAGTCCCAACTCAAGAACAACTGATCGGGAAGCGGCGGAGTACGCTGCGGATGATGTCCATGACGGTGCGTCGACAAAAAACGAATGGCCCTCCACCCGCCCAGGGCCTATACCATCCTGCACAAGAGCACGACGCCTGCGGGATCGGATTCGTCGCCAACGTTCGCGGCCACAGGAGCCACGAAATCATATGCAAGGGAATTCAGGTACTGCTCAACCTGACGCACCGCGGGGCCTGCGGATGCGATCCCGAGACCGGCGATGGCGCCGGCATTCTTCTTCAGATTCCACACCAGTTCTTTGTAAGGGAGAGCGGCAAGCTGGGTTTCGCACTGCCTAAGCCCGGCGCTTACGGCGTAGGCATGACATTTTTGCCGGTGGAGAAACATGAGCGCTTGCAGTGCGAGGGAATCCTGGAGCGCGTTGTGGGCGAGGAGGGATTGACGGTGTTGGGCTGGCGGGATACGCCTGTCTTCGCTTCCGCAATTGGCCGCGTAGCGCGAGCCTCGCAGCCCTACATCCAACAAATCTTTATAGGTTGTGGCGCGTTCACCGATGAAGACGCCTTTGAGCGGAAGCTTTACGTGGTGCGCAAGCGCGCTGAGAGTGAGATGTTAGCGTCCGGCATCGAGGATGCGGCGATGTTCCACATCCCTTCGCTCTCTTGCCGCACTATTGTTTACAAAGGTCTCCTGCTCGCCCCACAGATCACCAATTTCTACGGCGAGCTTTCCGATCCCGATGTGACCAGCGCGTTGTGCCTGGTGCACCAGCGCTTCTCGACGAACACCTTTCCGAGTTGGCAACGTGCGCATCCCTATCGCTATATCGCGCACAATGGCGAGATCAACACGCTCAAGGGCAACGTCAACTGGATGCACGCGCGCCAGTCGTTGCTGCAGTCTCCCTTGTTTGGCGACGATCTGCAGAAGCTGCATCCCATCATTGCGCCCGATGGCAGCGACTCCGCAAACTTCGACAACGCCGTGGAACTCCTGTTCCAGGCGGGGCGCAGCCTGCCGCACGCGATGGCCATGCTGATTCCGGAAGCCTGGGCCGGAAATTCCCACATGAAGCCGGAGAAGCGCGCCTTCTACGAATATCACGCGTGCCTGATGGAACCGTGGGATGGGCCGGCGGCGATAGCGTTCACCGACGGACGAGTCATCGGTGCGATCCTTGATCGCAATGGATTGCGTCCTGGACGCTACGTGGTCACTCACGATGAGCACGTCATCATGGCCTCCGAAGCAGGGGTGCTCGACATCGAACCCGAACAGGTGAAGATGAAAGGCCGCCTGCAGCCAGGAAAGATGTTCCTGGTCGATACGGTCGAAGGCCGCATCGTCCCCGACAAGGAAATCAAGCAACGGCTGGCTTCGCGGCAGCCGTATGCGCAGTGGCTTAAGGACAATCAGATCACCATCGATCAATTGCCGAAGCCATCGCGCATGCACCACCCCGATGCGGAAACCCTGCTTCGCCGGCAGCGTGCGTTTGGTTACAGCGATGAAGATCTGCGCATGATCCTCGGCCCCATGGCTTCAAAGGGCGAGGAGCCGGTTGGCTCCATGGGGACCGATACGCCGCTCGCTTGTCTCTCGGACCGGCCCCAGTCGCTGTTCAACTATTTCAAGCAGCTTTTCGCACAGGTCACCAATCCCCCCATTGACCCGATTCGCGAAGAGATCGTGATGTCGCTCATCAGCTACATCGGCAGCGAGCGCAACATTCTCTCGGAAAATCCCGAGAACTGTCACATGCTGAAGCTCGCCCACCCACTTCTGACCAACCTCGAACTGGAGAAACTGCGCCGGGTCTCAACCGGGGATCTGCTCGCGATCACGCTGCCCGCGCTGTTCCGTGCCAGCGAAGGAGAGGCGGGATTGAAGCGCGCGCTCGAAGAGTTGTGCCAGCGCGCTTCGCTCGCCGGAAAAGCCGGCTACACGCTGCTGATTCTTTCCGATCGCGGTGTGAACAAGGATTTCGCTCCCATCCCCAGCCTGTTGACGCTGGCCGCCGTGCATAACTTGCTGGTCCAGGAGGAGACGCGAACCCAGGTCGCTCTGATTACGGAGTCGGGCGAACCTCGCGAGGTGATGCACTTTGCGTTGCTCAGTGGCTATGGGGCGAGCGCCATCAATCCGTATCTGGCATTGGAGAGCGTCGAAAGCCTGGCCCGGCGCGGCGAGTTATCTGACGGAGTAACTCCCGAACTTGCCGTGAAGCACTTCATCAAATCGGTGAATAAGGGTTTACTCAAGACCTTCGCCAAAATGGGTATCTCGACATTGCAGAGTTACCAAGGAGCGCAGGTTTTCGAAGCCATCGGGCTGAACAAAGAACTGATGGATTCCTATTTCGCGGGCACGGCATCGCGCTTGGATGGTGTCGGCCTCGAGGTTCTCGCACGCGAAGCGCAGTTGAAGCACGAGCACGCATTCCGTCCCCTGACTGAGTCTGAGACCGAACTCGCTGTCGGCGGAACTTACCACCAGCGAGTCAACGGCGAGTATCATTTGCTGAACCCGCTGACCATCAGCAAACTGCAGCAGGCCGTGCGGCAGGATAGCTTCCAGACCTTTCAGGAATACACGGACCTCATTGACAACCAGAGCAGCAACCTGGCTACGCTGCGCAGTTTGATGAAGTTGAAGAAAAGTGCCAAGCCAGTTCCGATCGAAGAAGTAGAACCAGCCAAAGAAATCGTGAAGCGCTTCACAACGGGAGCCATGTCATTCGGCTCGATCAGCAAAGAAGCGCACGAGACTCTGGCCATCGCCATGAACCGCATCGGGGGGAGGTCCAATACCGGCGAAGGTGGCGAAGACGAGGAACGCTTCAAGCCGGATGCGAACGGAGACCTGCGGCGCAGCGCCGTGAAGCAGGTCGCCTCGGCGCGTTTTGGAGTTACTGCGAACTACCTCGTTAATGCGGACGAGTTACAGATCAAGATGGCGCAGGGCGCGAAACCCGGTGAAGGCGGGCAACTTCCAGGGCACAAAGTTGACGAGGTAATTGCACGCCTGCGACACTCCATCCCTGGAGTAGGTTTGATCTCGCCGCCGCCCCACCACGATATCTATTCGATCGAAGATCTGGCACAACTGATCTACGATTTGAAGAATGTGAATCCGCAAGCCCGCATCGCGGTGAAGTTAGTGGCGGAAGTCGGAGTGGGCACGGTGGCAGCGGGTGTTGCCAAGGCTCACGCGGATGTGGTCCTGATCAGTGGCGACAGCGGAGGCACGGGAGCTTCGCCGTTGAGCTCGATTAAGCACGCCGGCATTCCCTGGGAGCTTGGCTTAGCCGAGACGCAGCAGGTGCTTTTGTTAAACGATCTGCGCAGCCGAATCCGCGTGCAGACCGATGGCAAACTGCAGACCGGCCGTGACGTCGTGATCGCCGCATTCCTCGGCGCCGAAGAATTCGGTTTCGCTACCACACCGTTGATTGCGATGGGCTGCGTCATGATGCGCAAATGCCATCTCAACACCTGCTCGGTTGGCATCGCCACGCAGGACCCCGTGCTGCGCCAGCGTTTTCAAGGGCAGCCCGAACACGTGATCAATTTCTTCTTCTTTCTGGCAGAGCAGGTGCGGGAATACATGGCCGACCTGGGCTTCCGCCGCATGGACGAGATGATCGGCCGCGTCGACATGCTCGACGCGCATCCGGCCGTAAATCACTGGAAGGGACGAGGCCTGGATTTGTCGACCATTCTCCATGATCCGTCCATGCCGGCGCGTGTGGCCCGCCACTGCGTGCAGGCCCAGGACCATGGCTTGGAACAGGCACTTGATCATAAGCTTCTTGCCGAATCGCAGGCTGCGCTCGAAACTCTGACGCCGGTTGAGATCAAACTGCCAGTGCGCAATATTCACCGTTCCGTCGGAACCATGCTGAGCGGAGCGATTGCCCGCCGTCACGGATCCACGGGCCTGCCCGACGATACGATCCGGATTCACCTCGACGGATCGGCGGGCCAGAGCCTGGGCGCGTTCCTGGCCACGGGAGTGACCCTCACACTCGAAGGCGAAGCCAACGATTATGTAGGCAAGGGGCTCTCCGGAGGACGTTTGATCGTCTATCCGCCGCGCCGGTCGAGTTTCGCTCCCGAAAAGAATATTCTGATTGGCAACGTTGCCCTCTACGGCGCAACCAGCGGCGAAGCTTTTTTTAACGGGGTCGCGGGCGAGCGCTTTGCCGTGCGCAACTCCGGAGCGACCGCGGTGGTCGAGGGAGTCGGCGACCACGGCTGCGAATACATGACCAAGGGCTTGGTCCTGGTGCTCGGAGCGTGTGGCAGAAATTTTGCCGCGGGCATGAGCGGCGGCGTGGCCTACGTTTTCGATGAGCGCGGAGACTTCACCGAAAAACGATGCAATCTGGAATCGGTTGATCTTGAGTCAGTTATGGAAACGCAGGATGGCGAGCTCGTGGAAGCGGAACTTGTAAGAGATCTCGTGGCGCGGCATCTCGAACTGACCGGCAGCCCGCGTGCCGCTTGGATTCTCGACAACTGGTCTGAGGCGCTGTTGCGATTTATCAAAGTCTTTCCTCACGAGCACAAGCGAGTCCTCGGAGTGAGCCGCAGGCGCCAGCCTTATATCCCGAGTCCGCCGCTGGCCGTCCCGTCTCCGCTCGAGCAGGTGCAACATGGGTAAGGACACGGGATTTCTCGAATACACGCGCGAACTGGCCCCGCGACGTCCGGTTACGCAGCGCGTCAACGATTGGTTCGAGATCTATCTTGATTTTCCGGAAGAGAAGCTTCGCACCCAGGGTGCGCGCTGCATGGATTGTGGCGTACCCTTTTGCCAGACGGGATGTCCTGTCAACAATCTGATTCCCGATTGGAACGATCTCGTTTATCACGGGCGTTGGAAAGAAGCGGTGCGGCAATTGCATGCTACCAACAACTTTCCCGAATTCACTGGCCGGATTTGTCCTGCGCCATGCGAAGCATCTTGTGTGCTGGGGATCAATCAGCCTGCGGTCACGATCAAGCAAATTGAGAAAAACATCGTGGAGCGCGGGTTTCGCGAAGGTTGGATCCATCCCGAGCCGCCCAAAATTCACACCGGGAAAAAAGTCGCGATTGTGGGTTCGGGGCCTGCGGGATTGGCCGCGGCCCAGCAGTTGTGCCGTGCCGGACACTCCGTCACGGTCTACGAAAAAGCGGACCGCATTGGTGGCCTGCTGCGTTATGGCATCCCGGAATTCAAACTTGAGAAGCACATCGTCGATCGCCGCCTGGAACAGATGTCTGCCGAGGATGTTAAATTCGTTACCGGCGCCGAAGTGGGCAAGAATGTTGCGATCGATGACCTGCGGCACAGGTTCGATGCGATTGTGCTCGCCGGCGGAGCCGAGCACCCGCGCGATCTGAATGTCCCCGGCCGCGAACTGAAAGGAATCCATTTCGCAATGGAGTACCTGCCGCAGCAGAACCGCCGCAATCTAGGCGACACTATCCAGCCAGAAACAGAAATTTTGACGACCGGCAAGCGCGTGGTCATTATCGGAGGCGGCGATACGGGAGCCGACTGCCTCGGCACCTGCCATCGGCAAAAGCCTCTCTCCGTGCACCAGTTCGAAATTATGCCGAAGCAACCAGACGACCGCTCGCCGCTCACGCCCTGGCCGCTCTGGCCGATGCAACTGCGAACTGAAGGCGCACACGAAGAAGGTGGCGTCCGCGACTGGAGCATAGCGACCACGAAATTCACCGGCAACAACGCCCGCCGCGTGCAGCAGTTGCATGCCGTGCGGGTCGGACCGCCGCCAAAATTCGAGCCCATTCCCGGCACTGAATTTACGATGGAAGCGGATCTCGTCCTGATCGCGATGGGCTTTGTGGGACCGGTTCGGAATGGAATGCTCGACCAGTTGGGGGTGAAACTCGATCCGCGCGGCAACGTGGCCACCGATCAGAACCATATGTCATCGGTGCAGGGAGTTTTCGCGGCGGGTGACATGCGGCGCGGCCAGTCGTTGGTTGTGTGGGCGATCGCCGAAGGCCGAAAGACAGCCGTGAGCGTCGATGCTTACTTGAGAACGAAGGCGATACCTTTGATCACCTCTGTGGTTTCCACGGAGCAAGCGGCAGCTTCATAGTCACACTCACAACCGGGCGCCCAGGTCTCGCGGGAGCTTACGACGGGAATGCTGCTGGTTGTCCGACGACGGGCGACTCGCCGGCCCTGCTCTTCCCGGAAGTTATGACGTGGTGTATTCCGCCGACTGCGGCGGGCGATTCAGCGCGCGCGTTGTTGCTGACAGGGGACGGAAAACTGATGGAAACAGCGTCCTGCCCATGGAATCTGATGGTGACCCTGGTTTCAGCTTCGACAGATTCGCCCTTCAATTCATGATGAGCGTAATGCCAAAACCTGACGGCCTGAACCGCGGCCTCGGCTAAAATCCGATTGCCACTCAATACGTGAATTTCTTTCACCCGGCCATCGGTTGCGATCACAATTTTCATGTCGACTTCGCCGGCCAGATTGCTGTCAGGCGCAGCAGGATAGATCACAGGGCCCGGTGGCGCTTCCGCCACTTGCAAGCGATTTGAGCTGGGGTCGGCTTCTTCCTTGGAGAAAGTTACCCTGACATTGCCGTAAGATCTTGGGCTATTTGAAGCGACGGGCACAACCGCCGCGGGAGCCGATGCTGGCAGGGGAATGGTCGCAGCTCGTTCCGAGTAACTTAGAATCCAATGCCCGACGAAGACCAGCAGAGAAACTGCCAGTAGCAGACTGGCGGCAACGGCAATCCAGCGCATCCGCGGATTCATGCGTTGCGCCACATGAGGAGGGATTGAGCGGGGTTGGAGAGGCTCTTGATTCGTGCCCGCCAAGGAGGCTGCAAGATTATCTCTCGTATGGGAACTGCCAGGAAACGTAAGTTGGCCGGGAAGATCGACCCCCCAGACTTTTGTTTCGCACGCCACCGACTCAATGCCCGCCTGAATCTCGCCGGGACCGAGTTGCCTGGTCCAAACCACGCGAAACTGAGATCTGTTTTGGCCCCGCTGTAGCATGATGGTTTGACCGGTCTGCAGCGGATTGCGTAACCCCCCCAACCGTCCCCCGATGGGGCTGATGTCTACCGTATGGGCAAGTTGAGGCTCGGCGTTCTGACCATTCTCATCGTCGGGCCAGACCAGCAAGGGCAGCACCATCTTTGTGCGCTTGTAACGCTGTACTCCCGGAGGCATTGACTACAGATTACGTTCGTTCGCGAGGCGAAACCAAGTTACCAACGTGATCAGCGACCAAGGAGGCCGTCCTCAGAAACTGCGCCTTAGCGGCTTGCCAATCGCGAGCAGGAAGATGGCACTCTTGTCTTTCGCGTGCGGCGAGAAGAAGTGAATCACATCGTCGTCGAAGAAGGTCAGCCCGGTCGCACCCAGGCGCTCGGCATACGCAGCCAGGTACATCCTGCCGCCGATTGCGCCCGCCTCCAGCTGGACGGTCCGGTAGCCGCGGTTCCCGTAGCGCTCCAAGATGCGGTTTAAATCGGCGAGAAAGAAAATATTCACGCAGGCGTCCGCCGGCAATTGCTGCTCCAGCCCAAGATGGTAGGCCTCGCCGCGGAATTCCCCTTCTTTCAAAAGCTCCAGGGTGTTCCGCTTACGATGGAAGAAGTAAGCGCCCGGCTTGAGCCCCTGCACCGAATGCACGATCAGATAAAGATCGCTGAGCTGCATTCCGGCTGTCTCAAGAAAGTCAGCTGGAAGACCTCGCGTGGCAGAGTCGAGAATGGTTGAGAGTTGTGCCAGTGAAATGGATGCCATCTGATCGAACGTTCGGGTAGAGCCGCGGCGCAGGATCACCTGCTCGATCGTGTCCTTCGGTTGTTCTTCTTCCGGCTGTCGCTGAAGTCGAACTGCCTGGCCTGCCGGAGCGGAAGATGGGAAGGCCGGGTGCTTCCCGCGCCAGCGAGCGACCTCCTCCTCGGACTGAAGCGAAGACGCCTCGTGCATCTCAAGCATGGCGGGATACACAACCTCACGCTGCGAAAGCGGGATCGTCTCCAGGCCGAGCGCCGGGACCTCTCTCGGGTCTGGCAGCGAACTCTCCGATGTGCGCCCGATCGGCACAAGGCAACAGGAAACCTCACGCCGGGTATCGAGATCAAGCAGGCGGTTCACCTCGGCATCCACGAACCCGAGCACGATCTCGGCCGGCAGCCCCGAAGCTGCAGAAACGGCCAGCATATTCGCCAGCAGAGTGCCGTTGTCCCAACCGAAATGGCGATACGTGCGCGCCTGGTACTTCCAGGCGTTCCGCCAGTACGTTCCAGTGCAGATGATCGTCGCAGGCGCGAGAGCCACCGCGGGTTCCATCGCCGTCGCCTGAACCAAATTCCGGCGAAAATCACCCTTCCGCAGAACCCGTAGCGACACATCCGCTGGATTGAAGTGATACACCCCGGCATCCAGGCCCTTGAGATCGCTGGTAACGACGTACAGCTCGATCTCATAGAGAGCTCCGGTGCAGGCTGCGGCGCGAAAGTAGATTTCACCGCCCTGATATGCGCGCTGTTTGGTAATCCCCGCCGAGAAATAAAGGATGCGCGCCAGATCCTGAAGATCAGGGACCGAATCCACCCGCGCCGAGGGCAAGGGCTCTGAAATCGCGGGGAGCGCGGACACCCCTGTTTGCGGCACGTCCCGCGGCAGCGGGAGCGGCGCTAGCGTCGGATAGATTTTGAAAGGAAGTGGCCGATTCGCCCAGTCCAGGAAGTGAGGATTGTTACGAATACTCCAGTAGGAGTGCTTCGTGCCATCGTGATACTTCCAAGCCGCCTGGATGTCGCGGTTGTTCATCGCTTACTTCGTCACACTGGCACCTGCAACGCACCACGGGCGCAAGTAATGAACCTGCGACTGCGGATTGTGCCTGGATCACGGGCGAACCGGACATTATCGGATAGTGGAAGATTTGCCAGCCGTAAATGTCGTCGGATGCCGGATGCTCACGTCATTATCATTATCATTGCCTGCCCTCGGATACGAACAGGCTCGACACCTGGTAATAGGCGGTGTAAGCGTACGACCGCATGTCGTCGGTGACGAAGATCTCTCGCATGGACAGGAGTCCTGTGCGATCGGCCGGAGCGAACTCCTTGAATAGCGTCCGGTGTCCGGTCGCGAGGTCGACGCGCTCGAGGCGGCAGGGAATCTCGGCGCGGCGATAGACCAGCACTGACTTGCCGTCTGTACTCCACTGGGCAAGGATGTCCGCGTCGGTGAGCCCCGACACGGGCCGCGGCTCTCCACCAGCGATCGGGTAGATGGAGTATTTCCCTTCGTGTCCCCGCGCCAGAACGAGTTTCCCGTCCGCGGACAGCCACCCGTCGCGAGTGCCTTCTGGTGTCACCGGTCGCGGCTCGCCTCCGCCGGTTTTCTGCATACCGATCTCCTGCATACCGATCTCCTGCATACCGATCTCCTGCACACCGATCTCCTGAACACCGATCTCCTGAACATAGAAGCGAGTACTCTTTCCCGGCTCGTTGCCGTTGATGAGCACTCTCTTGCCGTCCCGGAACCACTGAGCGGTCACGTAGTTCTCGATCTCGCCCCGTTTGAGCTGCTGTGTCTCGCCGGCCCCGGTGGGATAGATCACAAGCTGGGGCGGACGGGATTGGACCACGGCGAGCGCCAACTTGCCGTCGGCCGACAGGTCTGCCGGCCACCCTTCCCCGAGACGCACCACGGGCGAGTCATCGGTATTCCGCAGGCACACGGCGTAGTTGCTTCCGAGCCCGGTCTCGGCGAAGAGAAGCGTGCGCCCGTCCTGGGAGAGAGCGCGCGCATGCGATGTATTGAGCCACGAGAGATCTCGATCTTCAGCGTCGCCGGCAGTATGGACCATCGCTGCATAGCGGTAGTCCAAGCGAGTCGCGAGCCACCGTCCGTCGCGTGCTACGTCCTGGATCGTAAGCCCGCCAGGCGACTGGTCGGCGATGCGCTTCCTACCGGACAGCGTTACGGCGTAAACGGTAAAGCTGCCGCCACTGAGGCTCGCGGAAAACAAAATCTCCTCGCCGTTCGGCGACCAGGCGAGCCCCCGTTCGCTCCAGTAGCCATCCGAAAGCACGAAGTTGTTTCCGGCAAGGTCGGTGATGTTGACGGAGCCGCGGTCATCCCACTTCCGCGGATGCTCAAAGTAGGCGATCCGATCTCCCTTGGGAGAGACACGAACATCGCTCATGTAGCCGCTGACCTCGCGGAGCACTTTGCCGATTGGGTACTCGAGCCGATCCTTGCCCCCGACCTCGCGGATGATGGCGAGTTGCGAGCCGTCTGGCGACCAGTCAGCTTGCCGCACTCCCTCCTGGATCTCCCGCGGCGCGCCGCCGTCCAGAGGCATGCGCGCCAGCGTGCCGGTGAAGAGCCGATACCAAACGTACTTTGCGCCAATGAGAACGGCGAGTTCACCCTTGGATGAGACTGCGAGCAGTTGCATGCCGGGCGGGCCGAGGGGTTTCGGCTCGGGATAATCGGACCGCACCATGAAGATCTGGGGCGTATTGCCCCAGGTCGCGGCACTGTATAAGACGGTCTCTTTGCCGGCGAACGCGGCCTGGAAAACGGCCTCACGCCGGAAGTTCAGTTGGCGGAAGGCAAGCGGCTCGGACCCACGCCCGGAACGTAATGCGAACAGCAGTGCGGCCACCGCAACCCCGGCAAACACAGCGGCGAGCACCCATGCGAGCCAAGCGCCACGGGGGCGGATGGCCCTCCGCGCCGCGGCCACAATCGGCACTCCTGTCTGCGAGCCGCCCTCCGCGATCCATCGCAGTTCCTTGCATAGATCGCCCGCCGACTGCCAGCGCGCGTCCGGATCCTTCGCCAGACAAACCCGGATGGTGCGTTCCAGCGCCGGCGGCGTCAGAGGTTGCACTGCACTGATCGGCTCCGGGTCTTTCACCAGGATGGCCGAGGCCACGCTGAAATCGCTCTGCCCCTGAAACGCCCGCCCCCCGGTCACCATTTCATACAGCACAGCGCCCAACGAGAAGATGTCGCTGCGCGCGTCCACTTCTCTTCCTTCCACCTGCTCCGGCGACATGTAGGGGACAGTCCCGACTACCGCGCCCTCGCGGGTGACTGGACTGGCTTGCGCCGCAGCTTGGGTCAGCGTTGCTCCCGTGGCCAGCGGTGGCGCCGCTTTCGCCAGGCCGAAATCGAGCAGTTTGGCGCCGGATTTCGTCAGCATGATATTGCCGGGCTTGAGGTCGCGATGCGTGACGCCGTTGCGGTGCGCCTTGTCGAGCGCGCTGGCCAGCTGGATTCCGTACTCCAGCACCTCCGCCGTTGGCAGCGGCCCTTTTTCCAGCCGCGCCCCGAGCGTTACGCCCTCTACGTATTCCATGACAATGAAGTCAACGCCGTCTTGACGGCCGATGTCGTACAGCGTGCAGATGTGCGGATGATTCAGGCTGGAGACGGCTTTGGCCTCGCGCTCGAAGCGCTGACGGCGTGTCACATCGTCGGAGAGATGCGAGGGAAGAATCTTGATGGCGACCGCACGCTCCAATCGCATATCACGCGCCTGATAAACCTCGCCCATTCCGCCCGCGCCGAGCGGCGCGACAATTTCGTAGGGTCCGAGCTTCGTGCCAGGGGTCAGGGCCATGGATGGAGCAGATTATAGATAGGGCAGATTATAGGCTTTCCAAGCGCTGCCGCTACAAAATAGATCGCCGTCTCGGGAACGGCTTGCGGCAACCATTTGCTCTTTCAATCCGGCCACAGTTCGCTCGAAAATGCTAAATTAAAGGATTCATGTCGGCCCCAAACTCCCTCTTTATTAGCGCCGCCAAGGCTCAGCCCACCGAACGCACTCCAGTCTGGTTCATGCGTCAAGCCGGACGCTACATGCCTGAGTACCGCGCCGTCCGCAAGCAATATTCCCTGATCGAAATCTGCAAGAAGCCGGAAATCGCGGCCCAGGTCACCATTGAAGCGGCCGAGATCCTCAAGGTCGATGCGGCCATCATCTTTGCCGATCTTCTTCTTCCGCTCGAAGTCATGGGACTGCCCTTTCACTTCGCCGCCGGCGAGGGTCCGAAAATCGAAAAGCCGGTGCGCTCCGCCGAAGACGTCGCCCATCTCCGCACCGATCGCACCGCCGACCTCGGCTATGTTTCTGAAGCGGTGAAGTCGGTGTGCAAGCACTTCGGCGACAAACTCCCCGTCATCGGTTTCTGCGGTGCGCCCTTTACGCTCGCCAGCTACATGATCGAAGGCGGAGGCTCGCGCAACTATATTTTCACCAAGAAGATGATGTACTCCGCGCCCGCCACGTGGAACGAACTGATGAGGAAGCTGGTCGCGGTGACCGCCGAGTATTCCGCCGAGCAGGTGCGCGCCGGCGCCGACATAATCCAGATTTTCGACAGTTGGGTCGGGTGCCTGAGCGTCGAAGATTATCGCCGTTATGTTCTGCCACATGTGACCGACCTGGTAAGACGCCTGCAAAAGACCGGCGCACCCGTCATCTGCTTCGGTACAGACAGCGCGACTCTTCTGCCCTCAATGCAGGAAACCGGAGCCGAGGTGGTCGGCCTAGACTGGCGCATTCCGCTCGATACCGGATGGAAGAGTCTCGATCTCAAGGGCGCGGTGCAGGGCAATCTCGATCCCGTGCTGCTCTTCGCCGATTGGAAGGAACTCAAATCGCGAGCCGAAGACATTCTGCGCCGAGCCGCCGGACGCCCAGGACACATCTTCAATCTCGGCCACGGCATTCTTCCCGAAACCCCGGTGGAGAACGTGAAAGCGCTCTGCGCTTTCATCCGCGAGCACTCGGCCGATTTCAAGGCGGCGGTTAAAAGCAAGCGTTGATGGTCCACTTTGTTGATGGTCCATGTTTATGAATTGTCACCCCGAGCGACCAGGGTCCCCAGCCGGCCGCATTTGCCGGATGGGGTGGGGAGCGAGGGATCTGCAGTTCGCCGCAAGATGCAGGTGACTGGCCTTCGTCCAGTGGTGAATCGCTAAGATGGAGATAGAGTCGAAAATGACACCTTGCCCGCTGGGCTCCGGCAGCCAGTGCTATTGCGCGAATCGGGTGAGTTCGTTTCCCACATCGCCCGCGAACACCGCCGTCCTTCTCCTAGCCCACGGCAGCCCCGAGAATCCCGACCAGATTCCCGAGTTCTTAAATTACGTCACCGGCGGACGCCCGCTGCCGTCAGCTGTGGTCGAAGAGATCCGCCATCGCTACTCCCTAATCGGCTTTTCGCCGCTTGCCTGCTGGACTCTATTGCAAGCCGATCAACTTTCGCGGTCGTTGCACATGCCGGTCTTCGTCGGCATGCGCAATTGGAAACCTTTCATCGGCGATGCCGTGAAATCTATTACGACCCAACAATACGAGCGCGTCATCGCCATCTGCCTCGCTCCGCAGAACTCACGCACCAGCGTCGGACTCTACCGCAGCGCCGTCATCGGCGACGGCAACCTTCCTTTCAAGATGGATTTCGTCGACGAGTGGCACGATCAGCCCCTGCTCATCAAAGCGTTTGCCGAAAGACTGCGCGCGGGCTGGGAGAAGGCCTGCGCCGAAAATAGAGGGAAACTGCCCGTGATCTTCACCGCGCACAGCGTCCCGCAGCGTACCATCACCGAAGGCGATCCCTACGAGAGACAAGCCAAGGAAACGGCCCAGTTGGTAGCGCAAGAGGCGAACCTGGATGCCGAGGACTGGAACTTCGCCTTCCAGAGCCAGGGCTTGTCCGGTGGCGCCGGCTCAGCCAACCCATGGATCGGACCCACGGTAGAGGACACGATCAGGACTCTTAAGGCGAAGGGCCATCGCGGTGTCTTCCTGCATCCCATCGGATTTCTCTGCGATCACGTGGAAGTGCTTTACGATATCGACATCGCCTTCAAACACTTCGCGGAAAAAGAAGGCATGCGCCTGTGGCGGGCCGAGTCGTTGAACGGCTCAAAGACATTGACGGCAGCCCTGGCGGAAGTGGTGAACACCCGCGCCAAAGCGCTAGGCACTTAGCTGAGAGCTGAGAACTGAGAGCTGAGAGCTAACTAATGAAACGCATTGCCATTATCGGCGGCGGAATCTCCGGCCTCTCGGCCGCGTACACGATCGACGAAAAGCGCCGCTCTGGCACCCCCGTCGAATACGCCTTGTTCGAGTCCAGCTCCCGCCTGGGTGGTGTGCTCGTCACCGATCATGTCGACGGCTGCCTGGTCGAAGCCGGACCCGATTCGTTTCTCACCGAGAAGCCCTGGGCTGCCGATCTCTGCACCAAGATCGGGTTGGGCGACCAACTCATCGGCTCCAACGACTCCGAACGCAAGACCTACATCGTAGCCAAGGGCAAGCTGGTGGAGATGCCCGATGGACTCATGTTCATGGTGCCCACCAAGATCATGCCCACCGTTTTCTCGCCGCTTTTTTCCTGGCGCACAAAAATCCGTATGGCTGCGGAATGGTTCCATCCGCCGCTCAAGGCTTCCAAGGACGAAACCGTTGCCCAGATGGTCGCACGCCACTACGGTCCCGAGATGGTTGACCTGCTTGCCGATCCGCTGCTCTCCGGAGTCTACGGTGGAGAAGCTTCGCAGCTCAGCGTGCGTGCCGTGTTGCCTCGCTTCGCCGACATGGAATCGAAACACGGCAGCCTGGGCCGCGCCATGCTCAAAGCCCGTAAGAAGATGCGTGCGCCAGCGAACGTCCCAACGCGACCGCTGTTCACTTCGCTTAGAGACGGCATGCAGCAGATGGTCGATGCCTTAGCTGTGCGTCTGGATGCGAAAGCACTCAAGACGTCTTCGCCCGTGCTGTCGGTGATCCGGCAGGATAACGGCTGGACCGTTTGTGCCGGATACAAGACCGACCACTTCGACGCGGTGGTCGTCGCCACCCCGACCCATGCCGCTGCGGCGCTGCTGGACGCTGCGGATGAGAACCTGTCTCGAGATCTGAGTGAGATCCAGTACAGCTCTTCGGTGACGGTCACGCTCGGTTACGACGAAAAAGTGCGCCGCTTGCTTCCACCCGGCTTCGGATTTCTGGTGCCGCGCAGCGCCGGCCGCCGTATGCTCGCGGCTACCTTCGTCCACAACAAGTTTCCACACCGTGCGCCGGAAAATCGTGCCCTCGTCCGCTGCTTTCTAGGCGGCGCGCGCGACGAAGAGGTCCTGCAATCAAGCGAAGACGAAATTCTGCAAATCGTTCGCGACGAACTGCGGCAGATTATCGCCCTGGATGCCGAACCCCTGTTTGCGCGCGTCTACAAATGGAAGTCCGCCATGGCGCAGTATTCGGTCGGCCACCTCGAACTCTTGCAGCGCATCGAATCCCTCCGCCAGAAGCTGCCGGGTCTGGCGCTTGCCGGCAACGGTTATAACGGCATCGGTGTCCCCGACTGCGTTCGCTCCGGTGCCGAGGCGGCCGGCAAGATCCTCGCCGAGATGGGAATGTGGTCGGCAGCTTAACAGACTGCGTCTAAGTTCACCAGATTTTGTTTCGCAATAATTTAATGAAAGGCGCCCCTGCTGCGGTTACCGGCGTAATATCTCGTCCGAATTCGCCGTTGCCCGCAACTACGACGCTGGGTCAGGGTTAGTACAATCGACATATCGAATTTTGGGGACCCGTATGAAAACTCTGTTGACTCTGCTTTGCCTCACCGGGACGCTCTGCTTCGCACAGCAAAATTCACCACCAGACATGAAGGGCATGAACATGCCGGGACACGACATGTCGCAAATGTCAGCCCAAGATTCTGGAGAAGACTCGGACGCGAGCATGCATGCCATGCATTCCATGGAAGGTCATCACATGGACACGGGTCCGCACATGAAGATGACCGCGCTCCGCACTTTGCAACCGGGAGATGCCGAGAAGGCCCAGCACATCGTGGAAACGGCGCGCGTTGTGATGGAAAAGTACAAGGACTACCATGTCGCGCTCAACGAGGGCTTCAAAATTTTCCATCCAGAGGTGCCGCAGAAGCAGTATCACTTCACCAATTACAGCTACGCATTCGAAGCGGCGTTCCAATTCAATCCCGAGCATCCAACCTCGCTGCTCTATGAGAAAAGTGGCGACGGTTACCGGTTGGTGGGCCTGATGTACACGGCTCCCAAGCGTTTCACCGAAGACGACTTGAACCAGCGCATTCCACTCAGCATCGCGCAGTGGCATGAGCACGTGAATTTCTGCAAGGCGCCAGAGGGCAAGCAAGACACGTTGGCTCCGAATCCGAAGTTCGGCCTGCGGGGCTCAATCACCACGAAGGCGGAGTGTGATGCCGCAGGCGGCGAGTTTCATCCCATCGTATTCAACTGGATGGTACATCTCTACCCGCTCGAGAAAGACCCATCGCAGATCTGGTCGGTCGAACGCCAGCACGCTGATTGAGACTGGCGCGGCTGCTCTCCTCAAATTTTGTCATCCTGAACGAAGTGAAGGACCTGCTTTTGCCCGAGGCGCTGAGAAAATGTGTACGCCGTTTTGAATCGCTCCCTTTCCAGAATCATGGGAGAGTTCCAGTCTGATATTCTAAATTTTTCCCGCACCCATCCCATGACCACTGCTGCGTCCGCGAGCCGATGGAAGATCATTGTTGCCTTCGGGCTGGTTTATGTCTTCTGGGGTTCCACTTATCTGGGCATTGGCATCGCAGTCGAGCATATTCCTCCGGCTGTCGTGTGTGCCTCGCGCTTTCTGGTAGCGGGCACGGTGATGCTCGCTTACTGCGCGCTCACCGGACGCCGCATTCGTTTTTCGGCGCGCCAGCTCAGCCATCTGGCGGCCGTCGGCATTCTGCTATTGATGGGCGGCAATCTCACCCTGTCTTACGCGGAGCGGATCGTTCCCACCGGCCTGGCGGCGCTGCTGGTTGCGGTCACGCCGCTCTGGTTTCTGGTGCTCGATAGCCTGTTGCTGGGTGACCATCACATCTCGCGGCGCGGAAAAATCGGGCTTGTGATCGGGATCGCCGGCGTGGTCGTGCTCATCTGGCCCGATCTCCAACACTCCAATTCCCTCGGCCATCGCGAACTCTGGTGGTCGCTGGCATTGCAATTCGGCTCGTTCAGTTGGGCGCTCGGTTCGGTGCTCTCGAAAAAGTGGCAGACCGCGGCTGCCGATCCCGTCAGCGCCATCGCGTGGCAGGTGATTTTCGCCGGGATTGCGAATCTGCTGTTTGCATTGTTCGTTGAGAGATCGTACGAGAGTTCGTCCAACGTGACCTGGACCCTCCGCGGAGTGGCCGCGATCCTGTACCTGGTAGTGTGCGGTTCCTGGATCGGCTACACCGCCTACATCTGGCTGCTGCAGCACGTTCCAACTTCGAAGGTTTCTACCTACGCTTACGTCAATCCCGTGGTCGCCGTGTTTCTGGGATGGCTCGTTCTGCACGAGCGCATCGACCGCTACATTCTGATGGGCAGCGCCATCATCGTCGCTTCGGTAGTGCTGGTGACCAGTGCGAAAGTCTCAACTCGGAGGGTGGCGGAAGAAATTCCAGCAGTTGAGGCTGCGGGAGATTAGTTCTCAGCTGGGTGCCCATCCTTAACGTCCTTTGTCAAGGGTGGGATTCCACGGTAGTATCCCGCTTGGGATTTTGTTTGATACCCTCTCTTGCGCGGACGGGCGAGGACGCCCGACTCTCCACGAGCCTTGATTATTCTTCCGGTTCTTCGGCGTCATTAACCACGTCAACCACGCGCCCTCGAATAGAGAACACGAGCTTCTGCTCGTCGTCCGGCTGAAACGTAACTCGCAGCGGAGTCCGCTCCCACACAGGAGGCACACACTCCGAGTCGGGATCGTCGCCTCCGGCGGGTTCGCCCGCGTCTTTTTTCAGGATCGGCTTGCGGCGTCCCACCTGGGCGACGATGACGTAAAGTTTCTTGCCGTCTTCGGAGACGCCGCAATACGCGATGTAATCGCGATACCAGCTCGCGGTCGAATAGAAGGGATCGAACTCGGGCAGGTTGAGCTGAGAGACGCGTCCGGTGAGGCGGTCAACCAGCAGCCAGCCACCGCGTTGCCACTGCCAGCGCGGGGCGGCGGCGCTCTCAGTAGGCAGCGCATCGTTCACTCGAAAAGCGCGCCGGACCACAAACAGGCGGTCGGTCAGCTCATGCGGAGTTCCGGTGGTGTATTCCCTGAGTCGCGTATCGACAAACAACGGACGCACTTTCAAGTCGAGCAGCTTCTGTCCGGTTGCGTTGGGCCATTTGGCGGAGATCCATTTTCCAAAAGCGATGACATGCGGTTTCGGCACAGCAGCGCAATCGCTCCATGCGAAGCAAAGCATGACGAATATCAATATGAATGAGAATTTCCGCGGCATGATGGAAAGACTGGCATAGGCGCGGAAAGCCTTGCAATGACGATTGAACAGGGAAAATGTTCGGTTTTGTGGCGGTGCTGTCTCTCGGCCCGGTGGGCACCCTAGCGGCACCGCGAATCAGAGTCCTGGTAGCCCGCATTACAACCGATTGTGATGGAAATCACCGACAGCGAAAGCCTGGTGTTATAGATAAGATTCAAGCTTTGATCGTCCGGAAGAACCTAATGACAGGCAGCGCTTAAGTGGAACATGCGACTCACAATCCGGCCCGCGGTATTCTTCGCGTGGCAATCGTGATGTTTTTTATCGGGTGCTTCACCTTCTACTCCGGGTTCCAGTTCGCCCGGGAATGGTCGTCCCTTCAACCTCCTCTTGCTCTGGGCGCTGCCCTCTGGCTAATCAGTGGTCTGGTAACTTCTGGAGCTGCGTTCTTTCTGCTCTTGCGACACATTTCGCCCAAGCCTCCGCTGTGGATTGGCGGTACGGCGACCTTAGTAGCCGGTGCGACGCTTCTTATCGGAGTGTTGATCCACGTGGTCCCGTGTCCTGGACCGACATGTGTGCGCAGCCGCTTGGTCTCCGCTGCCGGCCTGATGATTTTCGGCGCGCTTGCTTTCAGGGCTGCACGCCGCGAAGGTCATAGGCGGCATATCGGGAGTGAAACTGCCCAAATTTCGGGAAATAGCTGATCCGCACATTCTTCTCTTGCTGGTGTGCTTGCAATATCGCAGCAAATTAAGCAAAGTGAAGGGATGAGTTTCCCGCCACGATCGCGCCGGACAACCCTTTCCCAGCAGCTAAACTCTTATGCTGGTATGGGAGATCTCCTGGCTGGGCGCCGCAAGCAGTCGATTCTGGTGGTTGACGACAATGTGGTGAATGCGGCGCTGCTGAAGGAACTGCTCGAAAGCCGTGGCTATCCCACGGTTGCGGTGCAGAACGCGGCCGCCGCGGAGGCGGAAATCCGGCGCGCGGCTCCGGACCTGATTTTGCTCGACGTGATCATGCCCGGCAAAACCGGCTACGAGCTCTGCCACGAACTCAAAGAGAATTCCAGGACGCGGCTGATTCCGATTGTAATGATCACCGGCCTGAGCGCTCAGGAAGACCGTCTGAAGGGAATCGAAGCGGGAGCCGACGATTTTCTGACCAAGCCGATCTATTCCGAGGAATTATTCGCGCGTGTGCATTCGTTGCTCAAGTTGAAGGAATTCACCGATGAACTTGAGACCGCGGATTCAGTGCTATGCACATTAGGGCTAAGCGTGGAGGCCCGCGATCCTTACACCGAAGGCCACTGTGAGCGTTTGGCGCGCAACGCCACGGATCTGGGTCGCTTTCTAGGGGTGGATGAAGAAAGCATTGTCGCTCTCAGCCGTGGCGGCTACCTGCACGACCTGGGAAAGATCGCTGTGCCCGATGAGATTCTGAAGAAGGGGAGCGATCTGACGCCGGCGGAGTGGAAGATCATGAAGCAGCATCCGGTGACGGGCGAGAAGATTTGCCGTCCGTTGAAGTCGTTGCGGCTGGTGCTTCCGATCATCCGGAATCATCACGAGCACTCGGACGGAAGCGGCTATCCTGATGGACTGCGGGCGAGCGAGATTCCGCTTCTGCCGCGCATTCTGCAGGTGGTGGATATCTACGATGCATTGCGCACGGCGCGTCCGTATAAGCCGGCGCTTGGCCACGAGCAGGCCGTGGTAACCATGCGCGCCGAGGCGCGAAGCGGACTCTGGGATGAAGAATTGGTGTCGGAGTTTTTCGGCATGCTCGACAAGCGCCGCCAAGTGGCCTGAATCATTGAGTCATTGCATCATTAAGTCATTGACTCGCTGCCCCAATCGTTCAATGATTCAATGACTTTGACTTACTCCATCGTCATTCCCGCCTATAACGAGAGCGTACGCATCCGGCCGACGCTGCATGCGCTTCTCCGCTGCACCCAGGAACAAAATTGGGACGCTGAAATTCTGGTTGTCAACGACGGCTCGACCGACGATACGGCGCAAATCGTGCGGGAATACGGCAAGTCGCATCCGCAGGTTCTGCTGCTCGAAAACCCCGGCAACCGCGGCAAAGGCTACAGCGTGCGCAACGGGATGCTGCATGCGCGCGGCGATATTTGCCTGTTCACGGATGCCGATCTTTCATCGCCGATAACCGAGGCGCAGAAACTGTTCGATGCGATTGACGGAGGCGCCGACATCGCAATCGGGTCGCGCTGGCTGCAGGTGGAACTGCAGACCGAGCGGCAGCCACTGTACCGGCAGGCGTTTGGACGGATCTTTAATCTGGTGTTGCGAATGATCCTGGGCTTGGGTTTCGCGGACACGCAATGTGGATTCAAAGCTTTCCGGCGAGAGGCCGCACAACGCATTTTCCCTTTGCAAAGAATTGAACGCTGGAGCTTCGATCCAGAAATTCTGTTTCTCGCCCGCCGCGCGGGATTGCGCGTGGAAGAGGTCCCGGTGGTGTGGGCGCACAGCGAGGGAACGCGGCTGCATCCTCTCCGCGACGGCTTGCGCATGTTTGTGGAAGTTTTGCGGATCCGGTGGTACGCGATGACCGGAGAATACGCTGCCGGCGCGGTTCCTTCTCAGGAGAAATTGTAAGAAGAAGTCACCACTCTAGGGCTCGCAGGGTTTCCCCTGTGTTCTTCTGTGCTCCCTGTGATAAAGATTTTGGCTTCTCCCCGCAACTGCGCTCCGGGTCAAGTTGAAAATCGAACGAGTTCCTGAACTAATTCCTAAGAGGCAGCATGATCGCTAGCGTTTGCCGCCAGCCGCACGAATTCGGCAATCTGCGCGCCCATTTCTTCAGTCGAGACAGTGCGCTCACCGGGGCGCGCCAGATCGCGGGTGCGGAAGCCTCCCTTCAACGTTGAGATGACGCCCGCCTCCACGCACTCCGCTTCTTTGGGCAGATGAAAGGTATGGCGCAGCATCAGGGCTACCGAGAGGATGGCGCCTAGCGGATTGGCTACGCCCTGACCTGCAATGTCGGGGGCCGATCCATGAACCGGTTCGTAGAGACCGACCGGGCCTCCGATACTGGCCGAAGCCAGCAGGCCGAGCGAGCCTACGATCCCGCCCACCTGATCGGACAGGATGTCGCCAAACATGTTTTCGGTCAGGATGACGTCGAACTCGGCCGGCTTCAGGACGAGCGACATCGCGGCCGAGTCCACATACATATGGGAGAGCTGGACATCGGAAAAATCGCGGCCGATGCCAGTGACGACTTCGCGCCAGAGACGCGAACACTCCAGAACATTCGACTTGTCGATGGAGAGCAGCCGCCGGCGGCGGGTGCGAGCGAGTTCAAATGCGACGCGGGCGACGCACTCGATCTGCGGCTCACAGTAGCGCATGGTGTTGGTCGCATGGCGCTTCCCCGGGTCGCCTTCGATAAAACGAGGCCGCCCGAAATACAATCCACCCAGCAGTTCGCGCACGATGAGAATGTCGGTTCCTTTGACGATCTCTTCGCGCAGAGGCGAGCAGGCCGCCAGCGCCGGATAGAAAACCGCAGGACGGAGATTGGCGAAAGCTCCTAGTTCCTGGCGCAGGCGCAACAGTCCGGCTTCGGGGCGAAGCTCGCGAGGATTGTGGTCGAACGCGGGACTGCCGACTGCCCCGAGCAGCACGGCTTGTGAAGCGAGACAGGCCTGAATGGTCGACTCCGGCAAAGGATTACCGAACTTTTCCAGAGCCACTCCGCCGATTTCTTTTTCGTCGAGTTCGAAATCGTGGCCAAAGTCGCTGGCCACTTCTTCCAGCACACAAATGGCTTGGGACGTAACTTCAGGACCGATTCCGTCTCCGGGTAGGGAAGTGACTCGGAGTTGCATAACGGCCTCGCGCCGTTTCCAAAATAATCGAAGAAACGGCCAATTTAATGGGATTATGTTGCCAGTTCTGGAGACTTGCAGCGTCCCAAATCACTCGCGCACGTGACCAAAATCACCTTTTCCCGAAAAGGTTAGTTTCCTCGTGTGAAGTTGCAGCGTACAGCGACCAACGAGCGGATATGATATATGAGCAGGCGCCGACCCGCTAGCGGTTGTGCACTTCCGATTGGGCTTGGTTGCTACCGCTCCAGCTACATGCTCCCCGTCCCCGGTTAGACGCCCTGGTTCAGACGCCCCTGGTTTAGACGCCCCAAAGATAATCTTCCTGTTCGCCGTGATGATCCGCGAAAGGAATCGATACTGTCGCCTGCCCGGCGCTGCCGGATACGTGTGCCGGCTGTGACTCCCCGGCATTCGCCGCGGCGGCAGCCGCACGCGGAAAAGGCAAAGCGACCGCCGCAGGCGGAAACTTCCTGCCCTGGCTGCCAACCCCATCGCCATGGCTGACGGTGCCGCTCACCACGTCCTGAATCAGTTCGAGCAAATGGCTGTCCTGGACCTTCTTGATGCGGTCGGCCAGAACCACAAACTTGCGATAGATTTCATCGAGTTCGCGGCGCTCAAAATGGTGTCCCAGTTGTTCGCACCGCAGAGCCAGCGCGTGCCGGCCGGAGTGCTTGCCCAGCACCAGCCGTGAATCGGGCACGCCCACCGACTGCGGCGTCATAATTTCGTAGGTCAGCGGATTCTTCAGCATCCCATCCTGATGAATTCCGGCCTCGTGCGCAAACGCATTGCGCCCAGTGATCGCTTTGTTCGGCTGCACCGGAACCCGTGTGATCTCCGCCAGCATCTGGCTGGAAGGGTAGAGGTGTTCGCTGGCAACCGCGGTCTCGTAAGGATAGCAGTCGGGCCGCACCCGCATGGCCATGACGATTTCTTCCAGAGACGCATTGCCGGCGCGCTCACCAATGCCGTTGATGGTGCACTCCACCTGGCGCGCGCCCTGCTGCACTCCGGCGAGCGAGTTCGCGACCGCCAGTCCGAGGTCGTTATGGCAGTGCGTGGAGATCGTTACTGTTTCGATACCGGCAACCTTCTCATGCAGCGTCCGGATGAGTTGGCCGTATTCCTCAGGCATGCTGTAGCCCACGGTATCGGGAATATTGACCGTAGTGGCCCCGGCTGCGATCACCGCTTCGACCACCTGGCAGAGAAACGCGACATCGGTTCGGGTAGCATCTTCGGGGGAGAATTCCACGTCGGCGCAGAGCGACTTCGCGTGCCGAACCGCTTCGCGAGCCTGCTCCAGGCAACGTTCACGGGTGATGCGCAGCTTGTACTTCAGATGAATGTCGGAGGTTGCCAGAAAAACGTGGATGCGCGGGTGCGCGGCTCCCTGCAACGCCTGCCAGGCGCGGTCCACGTCCCCGGCACAAGCACGAGCCAGGCCGGCCACGATGGGACGCCGCACCGAGGCGGCGATCCGCTGTACGGCTTCAAAGTCGCCATCGGAGGCGATCGGGAACCCAGCCTCGATCACGTCCACCCCAAGGCGGTCGAGTTGCTGGGCCAGGCGCAGCTTTTCCTGCACATTCATGCTGCAGCCCGGCGACTGCTCGCCGTCACGAAGCGTGGTGTCGAAGATGGTGATGCGCGGCCGATCCATGAATTCCGTCCCTCCGGGAAATCTAGTTGACTTACACTCTAGCGGCGGATTGGGTCGAAAGAAAAGGTTATTATAGTAACAACAGCATTAGTCCTAGTGATACTATTAGGCTGGCTTATGCAATATCCATGATTGATAAAAGGTGTCAGGGCGTAGGTTTCAGGTATCATGCTCCCCCGCGCCCGAGATCCGGACCTTGAACCTGAGAACTGAGAACTGATCCCCATGGACCTATCTCAACTAGAGGTCTTCCTCACCGTGGCTCGCGAACGCCGGTTTTCCCGGGCGGCCGAAAAGCTGTTTCGCACCCAATCGGCGGTCAGCCAGACGATCCACAAACTTGAATTGGAGATCGGCGAGCCGCTCTTCGACCGGTCTTCCCGCGAGGGCGTACTCACCGATGCCGGACGTGTTTTGCAGGAGTATGCCGAGAAGTTGCTCAACCTGCGCCAGGACGCGCAGACGGCGCTGGTGGAAATGCGCGAATTGCAGAAGGGAAAGCTGGTGATTGCCGCCAATGAATTTACTGCGCTCTACCTGTTGCCGGTGCTCGGCGAGTTTCGCAGCCTGCATCCCACCATCAAAATCACGGTGCGGCGCTCGCTGGGCAGTCAAATTCCCGACGATCTGCTTAAGCACAATGTTGAACTCGGGATACTCTCTTACGATCCCCAGGAGCCACAGTTGCGCTCGACGGTGGTTTATATGGACGAACTGGTACTGATTGTTCCTCCCGGTCATCCGCTGGCTTCAGCGGGCGAAGTCAGCATTCGGCAACTGGGCGCGGAGTCGTTCGTGGCCCACATCGTCGCCTCTCCTTATCGTGATTTGGTGATCGAGTCCTTCCGCCGTCACAAGACTCCCTTACACATGGACGTTGAACTGCCCACCCTGCAAGCCATCAAGCGTTTCGTGTGCATGGGGAAGGGAGTGGCGCTGGTGCCGGAGATGAGCGTGGAAAATGAAATCATCCGCGGTGACCTGCTTTGCGTTAAGGTGCGCGATCTGCATTTTCAGCGCAAGCTGCGCCTGGTCTACCGCCAGGAGTCTGGCCTGTCGCACGCCGGGAGAGCGTTCTTGAAAGTGGCCGAGCAGGTTGCAAAAGATAGAGGTGGACGCTATCGCTTCCAGCGCGAAAACTAGCCCCTGACAGTCTGCAGAAGAACCCCGCGTTGCACCTGAATTTGGGTGGCGCAGCGGTTCACCGCTGCGATAAGTTGCTTGTTCCCAGAATCGGCTTCAGCCGCTGCGGTGACACTGCTACCCGGGAGATGCCATTCCATAGCCCGCTATACCGGCCGTATTTCTTCCTGAAACATCGCTGCCATCGCCTCCGGAACGCTGGCGTAGACATCGAAAACCGATACCAGGTTCGTGATTTCGAAAAGGTGTCCAACCGATTTCCTGGGGCTGGCAAACTTCAGCGTGTATCCAGCCGCTTCCGCCCACATGTGCGTCAGCACCAGTTCGCCCAAGCCGCCGCTGTCCACAGCATCGATTCCCGCCAAATCCACCACCATGCGGTGCGCCGAAGGCAGCACCTCGCCCACGATGGACGAGAGCGCCCGAGCCTCGCTGCGGAAGATGATCCGGCCCTGACAGTGCAGCACCACGGCGCTCCCGGAATGCCCGCCTTCCAGAGTCAACTGGAGCTTCTTCTCAATTTTCTTGCCGGTTGCCGAGGACACGCGTGCCATCGAAGCGCCTGGTATAGCGATTGGATTTTCGGGCTTCATGGCTACACGTTAGTCGCATCTGGCATGTGATGGGTTGCACGGAGATGAAATTTCGGTGAATTTGGCAAGCCCCTGTGGAATTCCTCCGTGCACCCTGTGTCCCCCGTGGTTAAAAGACGTCTCAACGAGTAGCCACAGGAACACAGAGAAAACTCCCCCGGTCAACCGAGCTACTTGGAGGAATCCTTGCGACGCGAAGAATCCACAGCCGGAACAAGCGGACGCCGCAAAGGAACGATCGCGCCTTTCGACGGATCGGCGGCGGCTGAGGCCCGCGTCAGCACCTCGTGCTGGATGTACTGCACGAACTCCTGGATCTGGCGCTGCATTTCTTCCATGCGCTCGCGCATCTGCAGAATGATGGCGATCCCGCTGATGTTGACGCCCAGATCGCGCGCCAGCGACAAGATGAACTCCAGCCGCTGCAAATCTTCATCTGTGTAAAGCCGGGTGTTGCCCTCGGTGCGGCTAGGCTTGAGCAGCCCCTCGCGCTCATAAAGGCGCAGAGTCTGCGGATGAATCTCATACATCTCAGCCACCGCCGAGATCATGTACGCGCCCTTGGATTTACGCTTGGTCATATCTTCGAGTACAGTTCCAGACCCGTCATACGCGCAATTCGCACAAAGTCCCGATCGAGCGTAAAAACGCTGGCGCCGTTTTCCAGCGCAATGGCTGCGATGAGGGTATCAATTGTGCTGGACGTGATGCCTTTTCCTCGTCCAGCGCGGTAAATCGCGGCTGCGCTCCGGTAGGTGTCAAAGCCCCTGGGTTCCAGCATGTCCCACTGTGCCAGGAAGCGCTCAATCACGCCGGCATCCCGCGTCAAACCCTGCAAAACCTCGGCGACGACGATTCCGGTCAGAGCGAAAGGCTCACTCTCCTCAATCATCCGCCGCAGTTCAGCTCCTCCACGGCCCGGTGACGGACGAAAGAAATCGACCCAGGCCGAGCTGTCGACCAGGATCACACTCGATTTCTCCGTGAGGTCTTCAAATCGCCTTGCCAGATGCCGCTTCCGTAATACTTCAGGATTCCCTTGCGGCTCTCGGAACGCACCAGCAGATCAAGTGCCCGGTCGACGATCTGCCGTTTGGTGCGGAGCCGGGTCAGTTTACGCGCCTTCCGGATCAGGCTCTCATCGATCACAATATTGGTTCTGCCCATGCGTATAATATACACCACTTTGTCTGCATTTTGTGTATAACATTCTACCTTGCGGCGTGGTGTTTCACCGCCGAGACGCCGAGAGCGTCGAAGAAGGGACTGCATGTTAGTGGTGAGATGAGGCTCTCATCGAGTTGGCGATCCGTGCAAGCGAGACTTGACCACCTTTAGGCAGACGATCACGCCAAGAATGATTGCAAGAAAGAATCCATATTCCAGTCCGATGATCGGGAGCCAGGGCTGATACTCTCCGAGGTGGATCCATTGAGTGGATATGGCAAACTCCGTAACCGCAATCCCGAGCAAGCACGCAGGGCGGATGTGCCCAGAGCCACGCAAGCACCAACTGTGACTCCCCAAAGGATGATCCCGATTTTCTGAGGCAAAGTCGGCGGCGGAGTCTCAAACACAGACCAATGCTCGCGCTGCCACTCTCCAGCGTCAAGTATTTCCACGCAAGAGAGCCACTTCCGTAATCCCCCGTGTTACTCCGTGTACCCCGTGGTGAAAGCCTTTTGCCAGCACTGCCGCTCAGTTGCAAAAAAGAGACGGGATCAATCCCGTCTCTATGGCAAAACGATTCAGCGGGTATTCTACGCCGCCATCTCCGGCTTCGGCTCCGGTGCCGCCCAGCCCGCCGGCTTCAGCGCATGGTTGATCAGGTAAGCAGCGACGCCCGCCCCGATCAGGATCGCTCCAAACCAGAACGAGCTCATGCCGAGCACAACTTCATGTTCGCTGCGGATGATGGCAAATCCCAGCAGCAAGACTGGAGGAATACCGACGGCAATCGCTCCAAAGAGGCCGCCCGGCACGCGGAACGGCCGCTTCAATTCGGGCTCGCGAATGCGCAAAAAGATCAAGGCCACAAATTCAAGCGTTAGGCTGGCGCCATAGATCATGATGTCGAGCGTGACCAGCCGTTCGAAGCCGAGATTCAAAGCCAGACCCCACCCGATCGCCAGCACCAGAATCGCGACCCAGGGCGCGCGCGATTTCGGATGCAGCGTGCCAAAGACTTTCGGCAGCATGCCATCCTGCGCCATGGCCAACGGCAGCCGCGAGTAGCTCATGACCAACGCATTGAACATGCCAAAGCCGCTCATCATGCCGCCCGCCACCAGCGCGATTCGAAGCACCGGTCCGCCCATCAACTGGGCGATGTCGGCCCACGCGCCCGTTTCCCACGCGCTCGCCGGAAGGCCGGTGATCCACATGGCGGCAAACGGAAGCACGTAGGTAATGCAGACGATGGCGACCGCGACCAGCATGGCGCGAGGATAAGTTCGCTGCGGCCGTTCGACTTCGGTGGCAATGGTCGAGGCGTTGTCCCATCCCATGTAGTTCCACATGCAGATGAGCAGCCCGCCGAGAATGTCGACGTTAGAAGTAGTCGGCTTGGTAACCGCATTCGCCAGCGCGTGAATCTTGAACGGCGCCAGCACAAAAATGGCTGCAAACGGCGCCGACAGGGCAAAAAACAACCACAGCGAGGTCGTCGAGACGACCTTCACGCCCATAATATTGAGGGCAGCGCAGACGATCACCACGCCCAGCGCGACGGCCACGCCGCGATGGTTCTCCTGGAACCAGGGAAACATGCGGGTGAGATAGGCGACAAACAGCGTGGGATAAATCGCCATATCGAAAATGGAAGCTACCAGCGACAGCCAGGCCTCCTGAAATCCCCAGAAACTTCCCATAGCGCGCCGCACCCAGGCGTAGTAACCGCCTTCAAAGGGCAGCGCGCTGGAAAGCTCGCCGATCATGAACGCGGTCGGCAGGCTCCAAAGCAGCGGGGTGAGCAGCAGGATGAGAATCGCTTTGCCGTATCCGGCGCCGTGCACGATGTCTTCGGTCCCATAAGTTCCACCCGAAACCATAAAGAAGGTCGCGGCGACCAAAGGCCAAAGCGTGAGGCGGATAGACTTTTTCCGGGGAACGGCGGCAGGAGTAAAGCTAGGCGAGATGCTAGCGGTTCGGGTAGCTGTTGCCAATTTCTATGGCTTCCTCCTCAGGCGACTCACTCTCACCACCGCGTCTCCCTTGACTTTCTTTACGCGGCTCCCAGGGTGAACAGCGATTCCCGGGCATTTTCGGCGAAGTTAGTTCGCATGTGTGAGATTACGGCAAATTTCAACAGATGCAAGGATTTTTTGAGTTATTTTGCGAATTTTTGTAAGCGAGCGTGCTCGTACGGACGTAACGGTGGACGAAAGTCGCCCGGCCAGGAAGCAGCCACAGGCATCGGATGGCCATTCTCAGTGATTTGCTGTATAAATCTGCGCGGGGCACTCAGCTGTCGAATCGAACATAGGAGGAATCGGCGATGAGGAAAATCATGCTCGGAATTCTATGTGTTTCTGCGAGTGTGTTGCTCGCTCAACCGGGCTCACATCAGAATGTGTTTACGCCCGATCAGATCAAGTTCGGACCGCCGCCGCCTTTCGTCGCTCCGGGTGCGCAGTTAGCCGTAATTGAGGGAGATCCAACCGCGAGTTCGGGCGACTTTACCATCCGCCTCAAGATGCCTGACGGATACAAGATCGCGCCGCACTGGCATCCCAAGCGGGAAAATGTGACCGTGATTTCCGGCAACTTCAAAGTCGGCATGGGCGACAAGTTCGACGAATCTAAGATGATGACTTTCCCGGCGGGCAGCTTTGCCTATCTTGATCCCGATATGCACCACTATGCCATGGCCTCCGGAGAAGCGGTGGTGCAGGTCCATGGAATGTCGCCACTGCAGTTTAATTATGTGAACCCGATGGACGATCCGAGTAAGGTGGGAGTGCCTGTCCGCCAGTAGCCAATACGGTGCCTCTTATGGGCGGGGCTAGACCTTCGCCCACAACTCAGCCCGTGGGTCTTCCGGATTGAGTTTAGCAAGCTCCCGCAACAACTCTTTCGTCTTCTCGTCGCGGGGCATCGGGACTGTAATCTTCACTTCCACGATCTCGTCGCCGCGCACTCCATCTTTGGTTGCCGACGGCACGCCCTTTTCGCGCAGCCTCAGCTTCTGCCCCGACTGCGTCCCCGGAGGAATCTTCAGCACGCTCCGCCCATCAATGGTCGGCACTTCAATCTTCGCCCCCAGCGCCGCTTCGACCGCAGTCACCGGCACCGTAATGTGGATGTCGTCGCCTTCGCGCCGGAACAGTGGGTGCTCGCCGATGCGGATGATGACGTAAAGATCGCCGACCCCGCCTCCCCGCAGCCCCGCGTTGCCTTTGCCCGCGATCCGAATGCGCTGCCCGTCGCGCGTTCCGGCCTTGATGCGGATCTCCAGCGGATCGGTGCGCTCGACGCTCCCTTCGCCATGGCACACCGGGCAGGTCGAAATATTCTTGCCCGTCCCATGGCAGCGCGGACAAGTAACATTGAACTTCATGCGCCCGCCCGTCTGCTCAATCGTCCCCTTGCCATGACACTGCGGACATTGTCCCGAAGCTTCCAGGTAGCCATTACCGTGGCAGTTCCCGCAGACATCGCGCCGCGCGATGTTGAGCTTCATCACCCCGCCGCGGATCGCCGTCCAAAAAGGCACGTTGACTTGGTATTCAAGATCGCTGCCCGGCTCCGGGCCTGCCTCGGTCGCCTCACCCCGTCCGCCGCCGGTAAAGATGCTGGAGAAAATATCGCGGAATCCGCCGCTCCCTCCCGACGAACTCTTGCGCCCCCCAGCGCGCCCGCCCTCGAACAAATCGGAAAAGTCAAAACCGCCGAAATCAACGTTGCTGGGTCCGCCGGAGCGATAGCCTCCGGGGAAGCCTCCAGAAAAGTCGCCGGGGCCGGTTCCAGGCTGTCCCCCGCCGCGTGCGTAGGCCTCGGCCGTAGTCGGGTCAATATTGTCCGAGTAGAACCCGAGCTGATCGTAAATCTTCCGCTTCTTGGCATCGCTCAGGACGTCGTTGGCCTCAGAAAGAGTCTTAAACTTTTCTTCCGCAGCCTTGTCGCCAGGATTAACGTCAGGATGATACTTACGAGCCAGCTTGCGAAAAGCCTTGCGAATGTCGTCAGTGGAGGCAGACTTCTTTACGCCAAGAACGCCGTAATAATCTTTGGTTTGGGTGGCCATGGTTAGCTGTCAGGGTCAGCTTTCAGCTTGTCCTTCTCCGTCATCTTACGCCGTGTCATCCTGAGCGTAGCACGGCCGGCCCTCTGCAAAGCCAAGGGCCGCGCGGAGTCGAAGAGCCTGCCCTGAGCGAAGCCGAAGGGACCTCTACCTCACAAACTTAATTCACAATCTCCTTCGCCTGCTCATCCACCGTCACCGTGAATGCCTCAAACGGAGCGGCATCCATCGACACGGGAATCCGCTGCACTCCCGTCGCGGTTGGCGCGTAGCAGTACCAGCGTCCCTCTTCCGGAACGAAGTTCACAAAAAACATCTGTCCATTGACTTCGAATCTCAATTCACTTTCCTCTTTCCTGGCAACTCCTAAACTGTGATGCAAATGGGGGCGCTCCAACGCGCCCCCAAGCCAGTAGCTAGAAAGCTAGAAGCCGCTTACTTCTTGTCTTCAACATCTACGTACTCGGCGTCGATCACGCCTTCGTCTTTCTTCTTGCCCGCGCCGTCACCCCCCGAGGCCGCCGCTTGCCCATCAGTCGGCCCAGCACCCGGTGCCGCCCCAGGAGCCGCCTGCGTAGCCTTGTACATCTGCTCCGCCAGCTTGTGCGATGCCGTGGTCAGCCGCTCGCGCGCCGAATCCATCTGCGACCTGTCGCCGCTTTCAATGGCCTTCTTCGCGTCCGCCAACGCATTCTCCACGTCCCCGCGCTCCGTGCCCGAGATCTTGTCGCCATGCTCCTTCAGCATCTTCTCGATGTTGTAAACCATCGAGTCAAGCTGATTCTTGGCCTCGATCTCTTCGCGCCGGGTCTTGTCTTCCGCCGAGTGCGCGTCCGCTTCCTTAGCCATGCGTTCAACCTCTTCCTTCGACAAGCCCGAAGACGAAGTAATCGTGATTTTCTGATCCTTGCCCGTGGCCATATCCTTCGCGGTCACGTTCAGGATGCCGTTAGCGTCAATGTCAAACGTCACTTCAATCTGCGGAATGCCCCGAGGCGCCGGCGGCAATCCTGTCAAATGGAATTTGCCCAAAGTCCGGTTCTGCGCCGCCAGAGGCCGTTCCCCCTGCAGCACATGCACCTCCACCGAAGTCTGACTATCGGCCGCCGTAGAAAACGTCTCCGTCTTCTTAGTCGGAATTGTAGTGTTCCGCGGAATCATCGGCGTAGCCACGCCGCCCAAAGTCTCGATCGACAAAGTCAAAGGAGTGACGTCCAGGAGCAGCAGGTCTTTCACCTCGCCCTTGAGCACACCGCCCTGAATCGCCGCGCCGACCGCCACGACTTCATCCGGATTCACGCCCTTGTGCCCCTCGCGTCCAAACAGCTCCTTCACGATCGCCTGAATGCGCGGCATACGAGTCTGTCCGCCGACCAGCACAACCTCATTGATCTTCGAAGCATCGACGCCCGCATCCTTCATGCATTGCTTGCACGGGCCGACTGACTTCTGAATGATGTCCTCGACCATGGTTTCCAGCTTGGCCCGCGTCAGCTTCTTGACCAGGTGCTTCGGCCCCGAAGCATCCGCCGTAATAAACGGCAGATTGATCTCGTGCTCCATCGTGGTCGAAAGCTCGATCTTCGCCCGCTCCGCCGCGTCGCGCAGACGCTGCAAAGCCATCTCATTCCCCTTGCCGCGCAGGTCAAGCCCTTCATCCTTCTTGAACTCGTCAATCAGCCAATCCACCAGCCGCTGATCGATGTTGTCGCCGCCCAGGTGCGTGTCGCCATTAGTGGCCTTCACCTCGATCACGCCTTCGCCCACTTCAAGGATCGAAATATCGAACGTCCCGCCGCCAAAGTCATACACCGCGATGGTCTCGTCCTTGCCCTTGTCGAGCCCGTAAGCGAGCGCCGCCGCCGTCGGCTCATTGATGATTCGCTTCACGTCGAGCCCGGCGATCTTGCCCGCATCCTTTGTAGCCTGCCGCTGCGCATCATTAAAATAGGCGGGCACGGTAATGACCGCCTCAGTAACTTTCTCGCCCAGGTAGTCTTCCGCCGCCTTCTTCAGCTTCTGCAGAATCATCGCGGAGATCTCGGGCGGAGTGAACTTCTTCCCCTGCGCCATGACGGCCACATGGTCGCCGTCCCGCTCGACCTTGAACGGCACCATCTTCATCTCTTCGCTCACCTCGTCAAAGCGCCGTCCCATGAAGCGCTTGATCGAGTAAACGGTATTCTCAGGATTGGTGATGGCCTGCCGCTTAGCGACCTGCCCCACCAGCCGTTCCCCGGTCTTGGTGAATCCAACGACTGAAGGCGTGGTCCGCCCACCTTCTTCATTCGGTATAACTTTCGGCTCGCCACCCTCCATAACCGCCACGCAGGAGTTGGTAGTGCCCAAGTCAATTCCAATAATCTTTCCCATAACGCATCCTCCATTCCATATAAGTGCCGTATAATCAATGCGATGATGATTACGCTCTGGGCCATGCTATAACCTGAGCGAACCATTGTCAAGTTTTAGATGCCTCTCGAAGTGAAGAAGTTGCGGTCTCTCCTGTGGAGGGACGGGTGTCCTCGCCCGTCCAAGCCGAGCAAAGCTCGGCCCGACCAGGCTAAATAATTCCTTATTCGCAACGCTAACTTAAGCATCTTGAACTCTTCAGAAGTGTCGAGTCTTGCTGGGACAATTTTCTGGATAACTTCCTCATTGCCGACGATCCGTCCGGCACGGCAGTATTTTCCCTCACACATTGCACTGAACGCGGCCAATGAGGTAGAAACGAAGAACCATCCGGCACTCGGCCGCAAGGCATAAAGCAAGGGAAAGAGAAAGATGCAGCGAGACTAGCGGATCTGATAACAGACAAGAGGAACAACCATGGCACTTGAGGACGTCAGGGTCCACGTGCGGCTCAAACTCTTCGCGTTGTGGTCTTCGGTCATGTTCTTTTACATCTATGGAGACTATTTCGAGCTGTACCAGCCGGGGAAATTGCAAGAAGTGATCGCGGGAAGGATGCCTTTCGGTGCTATCTCCCAGGCAACCTTGCTGGGAATGGCTAGTGCTATGGTGGTTCCGAGCCTAATGCCGTTTCTCTCACTCGTGCTGCCTGCGCGAGTTAATCGGTGGCTGAACATCATTTTCGGTGCGGTATACAGCGTGATAATGATTCTGGCGACTAAGGGCGGTTGGCACTTCTATATCGTTTTCGGGTTGATTGAAATCACTCTGACATTACTTATCGTCTGGTATGCGTGGACTTGGCCAGCGCAGGCAAGCAACTGATTAGCAAAGGCGGCGGGATAGGTGTCCTCTTCGCGACGCATTAGTGCTATTCCGGAGTGTTGAGTACCGAATCACGGGCAACTCTGAAGTAATCCCAAGGTCAGGATTGGCAGGTGGCCGACATCTCCGCGCGAGAATAGTGTCCAGTTGTTCTTAAGTCTTGGCGGGCGCATCTCCGGCGCAAGCGGTCCTTGAACTGTTGACAGAGGCAAAACTGGGGGTGCCCCAGGTCTCGCCCTTTTTGAGACCTGGGATTCCACGCCCTGTGAGCCGACTTCGAAAACATCTCCCTGCTGTAATTCACTTGAAGTACAATGGATGCGACGGAGACCCCCTCATGCCCGCAAACTCGTTGGTGCAAACGCGCATCGGTTATGCCTGAATACTTTGCATATAAGTCCATAACCGTCAATACTTTAGCGGGAACCACGCGCTAACTTGATGATTCTAATATACCGAGAACTAGGGGGTAGGGCGGACTCAACCCGACGCAAAACGAGAGAGTAATAGCGAAGGCAGAATGGCGTTGAGCATTATCAAAGACTTACAACCCCTCACTTCCGCGCCTTCCTTCTTTCCTCGCTCATCACCTTCCGCAGAGCCTGGTTGATTCGCGTCTGGTAGCCCCGCCCGCCGCGTTGGAACCACGCCAGCACGTCGGCGTCCAGCCGCAGCGTCACCGGCTTCTTCACCGGCTTGTACATCCCTTCCCACTCCGCCGGCAGGTACCGCGGACGCCGTCTCGACCCCGCCGACGCCTCGATTTTGGCCACTTTTCGCGCTGCTCTCGCCCGCCTCGCAACTCGTTTGCGTCGTTTCATTTGAGTCATTATGTACGTATATAATTATACGAACATCAATACAAGTACAATGTTTCACGTGAAACACTTCTCGCATTTACGCTCGTATTAGTGAACTGGGTTCCCACCGGCTGGCGCACCGACGACCAGCTACATCCCCGGAAGCTTCATCCCCGCCATCCTCCGCGCGAAACTCGGCTTGCCCATCTGCTTGAACATCTTCTTCATCTGGGCATACTGGCGGAGCAGGTTATTGACTTCCTGCACGCTGGTGCCGGAGCCGCGGGCGATGCGTTTGCGGCGGCTGCCGTTGATGGCTTCGTGATGGTTGCGCTCGTATCCGGTCATGGAGTTGATGATGGCCTCGACGCGGTTGATCTGCTTTTCGTCAACCTTGTCGGCGGCTTTCTGCAGGCCGGAAAACGCGCCGACGCTGGGCAACATGCCCATGAGACTTTGCAGCGATCCCATCTTGCGAACCTGCCGCAACTGGTCGCGGAAATCTTCCAGCGAGAAGCCGTCTCCGCTGAGAGCTTTGCTGGCCAGTTCGGTGGCTTTCTTCTTGTCGATCTGCGACTCGGCTTTTTCGATGAGCGAGAGAATGTCGCCCATGCCAAGAATGCGCGACACAATGCGGTCGGGATGGAAAGGCTCAAGCGCGTCGTATTTTTCACCGATGCCAATGAACTTGATCGGCTGCCCGGTGACCTGGCGAATTGAAAGCGCCGCGCCGCCGCGAGCATCGCCATCCATTTTGGTAAGCACGACGCCGGTGAGCGTGAGCTTCTTATGAAATTCGTCGGCCGATCTGACAGCGTCCTGTCCAGTCATAGAATCGGCGACAAATAAAATTTCCTGCGGATTGAGCAGCCGCTTGAGCGACTGCATCTCCTCCATAAGCTGGTCGTCGATGTGGAGACGGCCGGCAGTGTCGACGATGAGCACGTCGGAGCCAGTGTTGATCGCTTCGCGGCGCGCTTCCTTGGCAAGCCGCTCGACGGTCGCCGTATTCGCCTCGCTGACCTCGCCTTCATAAAGGTTGGCCTTGATCGCCGCCGCGACGACTTTGAGTTGCTCGCGAGCAGCTGGCCGATAAACGTCGACCGAGACCAGCAGCGGCCGGTGTCCGCCATTCTTCAGCCAGTTGGCAAGTTTGCCGGAGGTCGTGGTCTTGCCGGAGCCCTGCAGCCCCGCCATAAGCACGACAGTCGGAGGCTGCGAGGCGAACTTTAATTTAGCCGTATCTTTGCCCAGGGTCGCGACCAGTTCGTCGCGGACGATCTTAATAACCTGCTCGCCCGGCGAGAGCGCGGTCAGCACTTCCTGCCCGACAGCCTTGGCCTGAATGCGGTCGATGAGTTCTTTGACAACTTTGAAGTTGACGTCAGCCTCAAGCAGCGCCAGACGAATCTGTTTCAGCGCCTCGGAGATGTTCTCTTCGGTGAGGACGGCTTGTCCGCGGAGAGACTTAAAGGCACGCTGAAGTTTTTCCTGGAGATTCTCGAACATAAGGGCAATGCTTTATTTTAACAGCCAGCAACGGCGCCTCTCACTCCACCTTCGGCCGCACCATTTCAAAGCGCTGCTGGGTTCGCGTGTACTGCGTGCCGCCCATGCGTCCGATCAGATCAAGCGAGTTCCGATCGATGCGGCCTTCTTTTATGTGCTGCTCGTTGATGTGAACCGAGACGATTTCACCAATTACCAGGCTGCCGCCCTCGGGCCCGGGATTGAAGTCGAGAATCTGATGCAGCTTGCATTCGAAGCTGACGGGAGACTCCGCCACCCGCCCTGGCCGCACAACTTTTGATGGCGCCGAAGCGACCTGTGCCAATTCGAATTCATTGATGGTCCTGTCATATTCTCCGCTCGTCAAGTTCATGGCCTCAGCCAGCTCGAAGGTGACCACGTTGATCACGAATTCTCTGGTCTCGCCGATGTTCCGCAGCGTGTCTTTGGTATGAACTCCGGGATGTCCTTCCGCCTCATCTGCGGCCGCCTCTGATTTTCTTGGCGGACGCATTCCCGGCGCAAACGCCAACAGCGGAGGCTTGGCGCACACGGCATTGAAAAACGAAAAGGGCGCCAAGTTGGGTTGTCCGGAAGCGCTGAGGCTTGAGACCCACGCGATCGGCCGCGGCGCCACGGCGCTGATCAGAATGTTATACAACTCGCGGTGTGGAAACTGAGAAGGGGCGACGTCCATAGCTTCGAGTATATCTTTGCGCTTCGACCTCTCGTGGCAGGCGGCTAAGGTCATCACCACGGAGGACACAGGGGCACGGAGGAAGAACAGGCGTAGCGTCACGAAAGGACGAAATTGCGTCCTATCCGCCGAACACTTCTTTCGCGGCCACCACCGTGTTGCAGTGTATCGTAACTGTGTCCTCGACCTTCAGGGCGTAGCCGCCGGCGAGTGTGACCATCACGGGGATGCGCTCGGTCTTGGCGATTTGGAACACGAGAGCATCTCGTGCCCTCAATCCCTCAATCGTCAACGACAAACCGCCGAGCTGATCTTCGCGATAAGGATCGGCTCCGGCGAGGTAACAGATGAGGTCCGGCTTGAGCTTGCTCAATCCCATGCTGAGCGCGTCGCCGAGGCACGCGAGATACTCGCCGTCGGCGATCCCGTCGGGCAAATTCAGGTCGAGCGACGAAGCAGGCTTGACCGCCGGGTAGTTGTTCAGCTGATGGAGCGAGATGGTGAAGACGTCTTCGGCATGGCTGCTGCGCGGCCTCGTCCCGGGCGGGGCCAGGTGCGCCGGATTGAGCACAGAAGCAAACGTCGTGGGCGGATCGCCGGGGACACGCGCGCCAGCAAAAATCACGGCCGTGCCATTGCCTTGATGGACGTCGCAATCGACGGTCATGGCGGTGCGAATCATGCGGTCACGCTGCAGACAGCGGATGGCAACGGCCACGTCATTGATCATGCAGAAGCCTTCGCCGTGACCAGGGAAAGCGTGATGGAATCCTCCGCCAAGGCTGATCGCCACGCCGTCGTCGAGGGCATGTTCGGCGGCCAGCACGGAACCGCCTGCGGCGAGCCAAAAGGCGCGCACTAACTCCGGTGAGTACGGGACTTCGAGCTCTAACTCTTCGAGCGCGCTGAGCGTACCCGTCTTCAATTTCTCGACGTACTGCGGAGTGTGCACCAGCAGCACGTCCTGGTCGGTGGCCGGATGAGGAGTGACAAAATCGGAAGGCTCGGCAATCCCGGACGCAAGCAGCCGATCATAAATGCACCTGTATTTTTCAGCGGGAAAAACGTGGGAGCCGATGGGTAGATAGTAGTCGTCGCTGTAGACGAGTTTGAATGGCAACATGCAGTACTCAGGATTCGGTGCTCGACTGGCCGAGCACCAAAAATCATACGCGGATTGCCGGGTTTTCGCAGTGACGGCTCGTGCTTTGGTGACGTCAAGCTGCTTGTGTAAATAACGAGAGGGGTTTTCCATTCCAGGTTGAATCTCTGGGAAGATGGAGTAGATGATTCGGTCCACGCTTTGCACGTTTACAAAGCACACAACCGAATTTACGTCACCAGCAGAAATTGATGGGCGTCCCCAGAGTAGGGATGGATGAAAACTGTTGCACATTGACGTGAGCTGGGATTGGGAGGACAATAGCAGCCGTTTTTGGATAAGGAGGAAACTCCATGAAACCGAAAAGCTTGGCGGTAATCACTCTTTTCGTTCTCGGCTGTAGCGCGGCGTTCGCCCAGGGTTCTGCCACCCTAGGCTTCGCCACGCCTGGCGACCTGACACTCGATTGCGACTACGAACAGATCCAGTGGGGCGGGAGCAACAACTTCTACATGCAGGGAACAGATGTATTGACTACGTGCGGCTTACCAATCAATGCTACGATTGAAGGTGTGAAGGTTTCCATCACCCCTGCTGACGGCACACCGGTTCTCACCGGCCCTGCCTATGCATATGCTGACAACGTTTACGACGCCGAATCTGAAAGCTACACTGGCGATCAGTGGTTAGTAATCACCCAAACCACACCCAGCAAGCTTCTGCGGCATTATGGCTGGGTTGGCTACGTTGGCTTCAGCGGCCTTGAGTTCATCGCGAACTACGGCTACCTGTCTGCGTCGATCCCGGGCGCGGCTGGCAACAAGAAGCCGACGCAGGGTTCGCCCAGCGCCCCTGCTGTTGGTGGATCTAGGCCGACCCTGACTAGGACCATCAAGTAACTGTTTTGCTTTTGTTGGTTCAGGCCACGTTGATTCACAGCGTGGTCTTCTTTTTGCGCCGCATGTGACAAAAGTTCCACAGTTTGGAATAAGAACAAAATGAAATGGGTATCGCCACTCAGGCCTCAGGTCCTAAGGTGTTAGGTCTCAGGAAAGACAGCCCTGTCAAACCCGAGACTTAAGACCTGACATCTGAGACCTTCCCTGCGGCTGCTATCATTTCGACAATGAAATCAGCATCGGTCAAGCTCCTCCCGGCGTTGCTCTACTTTTTTCTGGTGGCCTGCCTTTGGGCTGCCGACGAACCCAAGCTCAGCCCGCTCCCGTCGCCGGTTTCGAATAATGCGGTTGCCATTTCGCATGACGAAGGCGGACCCAAGATTTTTTCCTTCATGGGCATCGGCCCGAAAAAAACATGGGATGCAATCACCACCAGCGCCTACGAAATGGATCCGGGCAGCGGCAAGTGGACAGAAAAACGTCCTGTACCGGGCGTGGCCGGGCGTCTGGCGGCCTCCGCGGTCGCGCTCCACGATCAAGTCTTCATCTTCGGAGGCTACGTCGTGGACGCGCAGGGCGGAGAGACTACCGTGTCGGACCTGAATGTCTTCGTCCCGGTTGAAAACCGTTATTATCGCGGCAAAGACATCCCCGTGCCCGTCGATGACGCGGTTGTCGGTCTGTATCGCGACCGTTACATTTTTCTCATCGGCGGATGGTCATCGTCGGCCGATGGAGGAAAGGGCGACGCCGTCCGCGACGTGCAGGTGTATGACACCGACAAAGATATCTGGATGCAGGCTACACCGATTCCCTGGCCCGTGTTCGGTCATGCGGGCGGCATCCTCGGCGACACCATTGTTTATGTCGATGGCGCCGCCAAGAACCGCGGCGGCCTGGGTCCCAAGTACCTCGCGTCCAGCGATTGCTGGATGGGTACAATTCCCAGGAAAGGCGACATCACGAAAATTACCTGGACGAAACTTCCGCCACATCCGGGCAACGCGCGCTATCGCATCGCGGCGGGTGCCGGACCGCTGGAAAAAAGGGGAGGCAGAATTTATTTTTCTGGCGGAACCGACACTCCCTACAACTACGACGGAATCGGCTATGACGGCCGGCCTGCCGAGCCGTCCCCGGTGACGTTCGCGTTTAACGTCTATACCGAGGAATGGGAAACGATCGACCAAGACGCTCCCGAGCCCACAATGGATCATCGCGGCTTGCTGGTCACGCGCCGCGGCCTGGTCATCGTCGGAGGCATGGAAAAAGGCCAGCAGGTAACCGCCAAAGTTACGGTTGTAAAACCTGCCCGCGGGAGATAACCTTATTGATGCGCTAATGGACACTTCCTCGGGTTTTCAGTGTCCTGCGCACGGTGTCCTACGCACACAGCTTTACGCGGAACCATCACGAAATGCGGTGATGCCCATCACGGCAGAGCCTCTCCTCCCGGCATCCAATCACTATAGTTGCAATTCCAGTGACGTCCTTATTTTCACAATCCGTTCTAACCCATAAAATTCGGAGGCAAGTCTTATGAGTCATGTCATGGAACCGCCCAAGGGTACTGCTGCGGCGGACTACACCAATCAAATTCTTAACCTCGTCAAAGCCAAGAACCCGGCCGAACCAGAATTCCACCAGGCTGTTCTCGAAGTGTTCGAGTCCTTGCGGCCCGTGTTGGAACGCCACCCGGAGTATCGCGAAGCCAAAATCCTGGAACGTATTACCGAGCCCGAACGAGTCCTTATGTTCCGTGTTCCCTGGTTCGACGACCAGGGAAAAGTGCAGGTCAATCGCGGCTTCCGCATCGAGATGAACAGCGCCATTGGCCCCTACAAGGGCGGACTGCGCTTTCATGCCTCGGTGAACCTCGGCATTCTGAAATTCCTGGCGTTCGAACAAGTCTTCAAGAATTCGCTCACCACGCTGCCTATGGGCGGCGGCAAGGGCGGTTCAGATTTCGATCCCAAGGGCAAGAGCGATAACGAAGTCATGCGCTTCTGCCAGAGCTTCATGACCGAACTCTGCCGCCACATCGGCCCCGACACCGACGTTCCCGCCGGCGACATCGGCGTGGGCGGACGCGAAATCGGCTTCCTGTTTGGCCAATACAAGCGGCTGCGCAATGAATTTAGCGGCGTTCTTACCGGCAAGGGTCTGGCCTGGGGCGGTTCGTTGATTCGTCCCGAGGCCACCGGCTACGGCTGCGTGTACTTCGCACAGGAAATGCTGAAGAGCCGCAAAGACACGCTGCAGGGCAAAGTATGTCTGGTCTCCGGCAGCGGCAACGTTTCGCAGTATACGGTCGAGAAGCTGCTCGATCTGGGTGCGAAGCCGGTTACCTTGTCCGACTCCGACGGAGCCATCTACGACGCCGACGGCATCGACCGTGACAAACTCGCTTTCGTCATGGAGCTGAAGAATAACCGCCGCGGCCGCATCAAGGAGTACACCGAAAAATTCAAGAAGGCCATCTACAGCGCCACCGACAAGAAGCTAGACCACAGCTGGCTGTGGGCCATCAAAGCCGACTGCGCGTTCCCGAGCGCCACTCAGAATGAGATCAACGCGAAAGACGCGGCTAATCTCATCAAGAATGGCGTGAAGGTCGTCAGCGAGGGAGCGAACATGCCCAGCACCCTCGAAGCCACCCGTATGTTCCTCGACGCCAAAATCCTCTACGGACCGGCCAAGGCCGCCAATGCCGGCGGCGTTGCCACCTCCGGACTGGAGATGGCGCAGAACAGCATGCGCATGTCCTGGACCCGCGAGGAAGTCGATGATCGTTTGCACAAGATCATGATCGCCATCCACAAGAACTGCTACGAAACGGCCGAGAAATACGGCACACCCGGCAACCTGGTGAACGGCGCCAATATCGCGGGCTTTTTGAAGGTCGCGAACTCGATGCTGGATCAGGGACTGGTGTAGATAAGAATTGTATTTCGCAAGAAAAAAATGACACGGGAGGGAGCGATCCTTCCCGTGTTTTTCATTATGCGGAAAGCTCAAGTAGAGACGGTGCGACATTGATGTGGCCTACACCCTAATGTCTGCTGCTACGTCCATTTGATAGTGGGAATCCCCCAGCGGGGCACGCTATACTTCGTTCCAGATAAACCAATAAATGCGGTTCCAATGTCCACACCCGATTCCGTACCAAGGTAGCAAACGGCTGCTTGCGCCCGCAATCCTTTCATTCATTCGGAAAGGCGATTTCACGCGGCTAATTGAACCGTTCGCCGGTTCCGCAGCGATCACACTGGCAGCCGCCCAAAAAAACCTGTTTGCTGAGTACGTGATTGCCGATGTCCTCAGACCCCTTACGGACATTTGGCGCACCGTGGTCGATAACCCAAAGAAGTTGAGCGGAGATTACCGCAGCCTTTGGGAATCGCAGCAGGGTAAGACCGATCCGAGCAAACGGTTCAACCAAATCCGTGCGGAATTCAACAAGGACCAAGACCCAGCCAAACTCCTTTACCTGTTGGCCCGATGCGTAAAAAATGCCGTTCGATTCAGCACGAGAGGCGAGTTCAATCAATCGCCGGACAAGCGGCGGCAGGGTATGCGGCCCGACACAATGGACGAGGAGATCCACGCCGCACATCGTCTGCTTCACGGGCGAACACAGGTCATTTGTGGCGACTTTCGAGAAGTATTAAGTATGGCCAACAATCGCGACCTTATTTACATGGATCCTCCGTATCAGGGCGTCAGCAATACGCGCGACCGGCGCTACATTCAAGGCGTGCAACGCGGCGAGATGATAGGCATTCTGGAAACTCTCAACCAGAAATCCGTTCAATACATCCTGAGCTATGACGGACGCTGCGGTGGCAAAACTTATGGCAAACCACTACCGGCAGATTTAGGCGCGCATCAACTCCTGCTGGAAACGGGGCGCTCAAGTCAAGCCACGCTGAGCGGCCGCGATCATGTGACAGTTGAATCAGTCTATTTGTCCGCAGCATTGCGCACGCCGAGCACACCCGCCCAAGCCCAACTCAAGGCGTTTGAATCGCAGGCGGCTCTATTTTCCTGATTCGGCCACCAGCTCCTTTAACCCGTCGGATACAGAATCGCCTTGCTGCTGGCACCGCTTACGAAACTTGTCGAAGGCCTTCGTTTCTTTCCCGCTGAATGTCAAATCGACACGGCGCAATTCTTCCATAGCAACATGGGAGTGCTGTTCCGGGTTGGCCCAATAGCAATTTTTACAAGTGTCCACTTTCTTGTACTTCATTAGGTTCGGGCAATGTTCACAAATCCACGACTTGCGTCGGTTGCAGGTTCCGTCCAGCACCATATAAGGTTTCGCACTTCCCTTAAGCGACTCGCCAGCGACTTGATATGGCACGCGATGGTCAACTTGGAGGTCGTGTGTGGCCCCGCATAGTTGGCATTTTCCGCCAGCAGCAGTGATAATCGCGTCGCGTTCCTTCTTGGGTAACTGAAGCCTGCCTGTTTTTCCAGCCTCGACATTTAAAGCCAAGGAGTACTCAGCCATGCGCTTCCCGTTGGCGTTCTTGACCATTGTGGTGACGAGCGTAAAACCAAGTTCGCGCACGTCCCGTGCGGCGCGCGGCGCATGTTCGTAGCCCAACTTTTGCAACTGCTCAGTTGTGATGCTTCCCTTTTGAGCGATTGCGTCCAAAACAATACGGGCGCGCTTATTCGTAACCTGCGCGATCCGAGTAATTAGATCTTCAGTAAGTTTGGCTGCCATTTAGGAAGCCGAAGGATACCTCGCCATCCAGAATTTGAACAGTCCGGGTGCACGGCTGGACGTTAGCGAATGATAATGTACGATCGGGATAGCAAGTGATATGTCCGCTTTCCAGGCGGTGCCTTTCGACTCCGCTTTACGCGGCCGTGGGTCGATGGCTGGTACCCCCTCCCCCCTATTTTGGCTAAAATATTGAAGAATAAGTACTTACTTTCAAAATATTCATAAATAAGGAGTTAGATGTACTTGTCTTCGAGGTCGCCCACCGGCCTCCAAATTTTTTTATTTCCCGATCTAGTGGAATCATAGGTTTAGTGAAAAATTGTCGCCAAATCTTTGAGTTTAAATGACTTATACGTAAAATATTCCGAAATAAGGACTTAACCCCAGATGGGGTTATTTGTTCGTCCCAGTGAAAAAGGGTGGGGAGTTATCCCGCACCCTTTTTCATCTAGATTTTGGCTCTGTTCTTATTATATCAATTTCAGAGTGCTATCCCGACAAGTTCGCAGACTTTATTCTCCTAGCTTCTTCATCGACTTAGCGGGAAAATTGTCGAAATTGGGGGTTGACAAGATTTCCGCGAGGGCGCGACGTTTGTTTACCTACCGCGCTCTTGCCAGAACCAGGGTTACGTCGTCGGGCTGCTCGTTATCGCCGATCCAATCGGCCACAGCGGAGGCCACGATCTCCGTGATGCGCTGGAGCGGGAGATGGCGATTCTCACGTACAAGTTCGATGAGCCGCTCCTCGCCGAATTCGCCGTAATCATTTTCCGGCTCGGTCACTCCGTCGGTATAGGTCACCAACACGTCGCCAGGGCAGAGTTGCACGGTAGCTTCCGGAAAACTCAAGTTATCGAATAAGCCGACCACAGTTCCGCCGCAGCTCAGCAACTGGGAAGACCCGTCTTCGGAAATCAGGATCGGCGGCAGGTGACCGCCGTTCGCGTAGGTGAAACGGCGCGTCGCTCCGTCATAGATTCCCAAAAACAAAGTCGCGTACTTTGCCGCCGGAGTGCTTTCGTAGAGCTGATGATTCAGCAGCGCCAGCAGCGTTGCTGGAGAGGTATCCTTCGCCCTCGACTCAGAAGCCAGTATCAGCCCCGAGCCGCCCGCAGCTACGGCAACTGGTTCGCGCAGTGCCGGGACGTCTTCGATGCTGTAGGCGCGCACCGCCGAGTGGATCGTCGCCATCAGCAACGCCGCGGAAATTCCTTTGCCGCTGATGTCGCCGACCGCCAGCATCAACTTGTCGGAATTCAGCGCGAGAAAATCGTAGTAGTCCCCGCTCACCGTCCGCGCCGGACGGCAGAAGCCATGCACTTCCAGGGTTTCCAGTTGCGTGATCAACTTGGGATAGAGCTGCGCCTGCACTTCCTGGGCAATCGCCAATTCGCCTTCCAGGCGCTGCTTTTCTTTCTGTTCCTGAACCAGCTTCTCGATCGACGCGGTCATCAAGTTGAAAGAGTTGGCCAGTGTCGCCAGCTGATCGCTCGACTTCACCGCGATGCGGTGGCTGAAATCGGCCCGATTGACGTGCTTGGTCGCTTCGTAGAGTTGGTCCACCGCGGACGTGATGCTGCGCGTCAGCTTGGTTCCAACAAACAGCGCCAGCAGCACGATGATGGCGAACACAATCAGAATCGAAGACAAAATATATTCCACGCCCTTGGCGTAATCTCCCAGCGCGGCAAAGAGCCTCGCATAGAGCACCGATGGCCGCGTCTCGACCTCGGCAAGCGCTCCCGCGCGCCGCCGTTCTCCCGTGGCCCAATCCACGACTTGCAGCGGGATCGGGAAACGGACCTCGCGATCGAAAGCGCCGCTCGCCGGCGGAATCGTTCCGGAAGAGAAGGTTTGCTCGCGCTGCTGCTTCGTGTCATTGAACGTCAGAAGGGGTTTCGAGCCGGTCTGCTGTGGCGGCGCGTTCGCGGTCGGACTCTCGGCAACATAAACCCCGATCCGGCCGAGGTCGCCTGCGATCTGCTCGACAAAGTCTTTGTCGAGAGGCTCACTCAAGATCACGCGCAAGGATTCCGGTTCCGCCGTGAGCACGGTCGCCGTCCGAAGATAGAGTCTGCCGTGGTCGCTGACGATGTCGCGGAAGTCTTCGGTTATAAATGAAGGAGAATCAAACCCAGTCACACCCTCCGGCCCCGAGCAGTACGGCTGCGGCTGGTTCCGGTACCACGCGCACACCTGCCGACGCGACCATTCCGGACGACGCGGCCTTGTTCGGCCGAGGATTTCGGCATTCAGCTTTGCACCGTCAGAGATTTGCGTCGCCAGGTGATGGGCGATGGCGCGGTTAGCTGCCTCCATGCTGCGCAAGTGAGTGGCGATGTCGGAAGTTACGACAAAACTGGCAAACTGCCCGGCAAGAAGATAGAGGGTAATCAGCGAAATCATCACCAGCAGGAAAACCGGAATCACGCCAATAAAGACATACGTTACGATCAACCGGTTTCGCAGCCGCCACAGCAGTTGCGAACGAAGCCAGCGGAACCCAGCAAGCGCGAACAACACAATCGCCAGCATGCTGAGAAAAGTCACCCAGCCCTCGAGGCTCGCCGACGTTGCCGGACTTGCGCGCCCGGTCAGCCACCGCACCGCGAACAGAAGCAGATCGAGCGCCAGCACGTAAAGCGCCGCCCACGCGACCCAACTCTGCGGCCAGAGCTTCTTTTCGCGCAGTTTGCTCTCGAGTTCTAGAGAGATCAGTCTCATCCAGTTACCCGATTTGCCGCCCGGTTATAGGACGTCGCGCCTGCTGTCATATCTCAGGATAGAAGTCGAAGAAGGCCGCCAGACTAGTCTTGAGCTGTTTCTCGATCTCGTCTTTGCCGCCCTCGAGAACGTGCATGGTGACGTGCGCATCCCGCCCATTTTTGAGTTTGATTGTGGCCGCGCCGACCTCCACTACCTCGTCGGAAGGCAGCAGACGCAGACCATACACCAATGTCAGGTTTGCCATCTCACGATTGTAAGCCAGAGGATGTGCGGCAGGGATTGTGAGTCAGAAGAGGTGACCGGGTGCCCGAGCTCTCGGTTCTCGGTTCTCAGTTCTCAGTGAGCCCGGAGATTTTTCTGAGAACTGAGAACCGGAAACTGAGAACTTTCTATCCCGGGGGCCACTGCAGCGTACGCCCACCGATCAGATGCACGTGCAGATGAAAAACCGATTGCCCCGCGCGCGGACCCACATTCAGCACCGTGCGGTAGCCATCTTCGATCGATCGCTCGCGGGCGATGTGAGCGGCCGCCAGGTGGCAGCGTCCCACCAAGTCGGCGTCGTCTGTCTTGGCTTCCTTCAACCCAGCAATATGTTTCTTCGGGATGACCAGCACGTGGGTGGGGCCTTGTGGGTTCAAATCTTCAAAGGCATACGTGTGCTCGTCTTCGTAGACTTTCCTGGATGGCACTTCGCCGCGAATAATCCGGCAGAATAGACAATCCGCCATAAGTGAGGTCTCCTCTTGCCTGGAATTACGATCACCCGGCAAGTCACCACGGAGATAAGTTCTTTATATCTCTGGAGGAAACAATATCACTCTAACTAACAGCGGTTTGTAAAGAATCGTGTTTTCAGTCGAGCCGGACCAGGAATACCGATCCCTCGGTTGTCTCTGTTTCCTGAGCCAGTGTTGTAGCACGCTGGCGGTCGTCGTCCAGCACTCGCACCCGCACCCACCAGTCGCCGACGGGACTAACAAACTTCACGACTTTGGCCGTCTGGTAACGCCTTTGCAGGTGTTCGGCTAATTCAGCCGCCGGCTTCTGTCCGGTGAAGGAGCCGATTTGGACCGCCCAGCGTCCACCGGTATCGAGAGGTGCGGGCGTTTGCAGCACCTCGAGCCGAACTTTGGCAGTGCCGGGTAAGTACACATCCAGAGCCTTGGCGGCGGCTAGCGAAAGATCGACGATGCGTCCCGGCACGAAAGGTCCGCGATCGGTGATCCGCACTAACGCCGAATGTCCGGTTCTTAAATTCGTGATGCGCACGATCGAGCCCAGCGGCAAAGTAAGATGTGCCGCTGTCATCGCGTTCATGTTGTAGGTTTCGCCGTTCGATCCGCGGCGATTGTGATACGGAGTGCCGTACCAACTGGCCATCCCGGTTTCTTCGAAGATCGGTTGCGTGTCGGCGGGAACTTCGATCTCTTGGTTTGCGCCGGTCGTTTCCGCGGGCGGCGCAGTTCCGGCTGGTTTTTCCGTTGGAAGCGAGGGCGCGGGGGGAACCGGCGCTGGCGTATATTTATGTCCGCAGCCGCTCAGAAGCGCCGTCCCCAGCCAGATAAGAAATACGAGACATGGCCGCGGATACGGCGCCGTTTGGCGCTTGGGCGAGAACCCGGAAGGCGAACAGTTCAAGAATTCTTGCGGTGCGTCTCCAGATACTCCGCGAACTCGGAGAGCTTTCCCGCCGCCGTTCGCAGCGCTTTCGAGGAATGGGTTCGCACCGCCGGTACAACCTCGTCGTTCAGATACGTCACCAGTTCCGCCGTCTCTTTTTCCAGAGTTTCGGCGATATTCGTTACCGAGCGATTGATGCGCGCGGAAGCCTCTTCCACCTTGCGGTCGAATTCTGTCATACCCATCCTGCCGGTGCGGGTTAATGTTCACGCGAGTTGCGGTTACCAGGCTTTCTCATTATCGCGGGCCTTCTCCCGGCGGTCAATCGGCTTTGTGTGGAAGTGGGGCTGCACCCCGCTTGGACGGAGCCCTTCGGCTCCACTCAGGGCAGGGTCTGCCCCGTCCCCACAGAAGCCGGGTCAGGATACAATCACGCCATGCGTCCGAGGATAGCCGTCGAATTGTCGCCGCTTTCTTTGATGTTCGCAGCAATGTTGGTGCCGATCTTCATCCTGGCTTTCGCGCCCGCTTGCACCTTTTACGGGGAACATCCGGCGCGCGCCTTGTCCGAAGCGACCGGAGGCGAGGGACTGGAGCGCGTGTTCTGGAAAGATGTGCAAACTGCGAACTGGGTCGAGGTAGAGCGAGCTCTCGCATCGAATTACTCAGGCGTAACTCCTGCCGGAACGCTTGATCGCTCGGCCACGCTTGAGCAATATCGCCAGTGGCAGTTAAAGGACTACGCGCTCGGCGATCTGAAGACCGAGTTGAACGGAAACACCATCGTCGTGACCTACACCATCACTCTGAATGGTGTCGCCTCGAATGGGACGGGCGGCTCGCAACCGCTCCCCTCGGCGCCGCAGCACATGATGACCGTGTGGCAGCAGCAGAAAGCAGGGTGGATCGCGATCGCGCACAGCGTTAGCCAATAAGAATGCGCGCCTCCAAACCCATTGCCGTAGAAACCCGGCTTGCCGCGTCTGCAGCGAGCGGCAACGACGGAGACCCCTTTCGTCGGGCTCTGCTCCGCTGGTACGACCAGCATCGCCGCGATCTTCCATGGCGCGAAACTCGCGATCCCTACCGCATCTGGCTCAGCGAAATCATGCTGCAGCAGACGCGCGTGGCCGCCGTGCTTGACCACTACCGGATTTTCCTTAAACGATTCCCGAATGTGCAGGCGCTGGCCGCAGCCTCTGAGAATGCTGTGCTCGCGGCGTGGAGCGGTCTGGGCTACTATCGGCGGGCGCGCATGTTGCATCGGTGCGCTAAAGATCTCGTGCAGAAGCACGATGGCCGGTTTCCGCGGAATTTCGAGGCCTTGCTCGCACTGCCTGGCATCGGACGCTACACCGCTGCAGCCATTGCCAGCATCGCGTTTGCCGAAGCCGCAGCTGTTGTCGATGGCAATGTCGAGCGTGTGTTGCAAAGATTGATTGGCATCAATTTAAATACGCCGCAGACCTGGCAACATGCGCAAGCGCTTCTGGATAACGTCCGGCCCGGAGATTTCAATCAGGCCATGATGGAACTCGGTGCAACTGTGTGCGTGCCGCGCGAGCCCCGCTGCCTGGTCTGCCCGGTTCGGCAATGGTGCGCTACTCGGGGAGAGGTTCCGCGCGCCGCGGCGCCTTCGCGCCAGCAAAAGAAGGAAATCTGGTGTGTGCTTGAGCGGAGCAACGGCGATAGCGATGGAGAGCGCCGCAGCAAAATCCGGCTGGTCCAGCGCCCAAAGAAAGCCTCGCTCATGCCGGGCATGTGGGAACTGCCTCAATCGTCTGAGCCTCCGCGCCCGGTGCCAGCTGCAGCGCACTGGCGCACGTTTCGCCATTCCATCACCATTACCGACTACACTGTTCATGTGCTACGGAATACGGCGTTACGGAATACGCCGCGGCTAAAGGGTCGGTCTGCCGCGAAGGGCAAATGGATTGCGGTTGATCGCATCCCGCAGATCCCAATCACGGGGTTGACGCGGAAAATCCTGAAGGCGGGCGGCATCATCTAAAGCTGTGAGGCATTTCTTTTATGAAGTGGCTCGATCGTCTGTTCGGAGGTCCGAAGGATATGGCTGCATTGCCGGCCGGAACCAAAGCGTCTGACTTTTCCTTGCCCGCCGTCGTTGATGGGAGAGCCGATGGAAAAGAGGGCGGCAAATTCTCATTGCAATCCGCTCTCAAACAGGGACCGGTGCTCGCGGCCTTCTTCAAGGTTTCCTGTCCCGTCTGCCAATACACGTTCCCCTTCCTCGAGCGCATTCACAAAGCACACGGCGACAAGAAAATCACGGTCGTGGGCATCTCGCAAAACGATCAGCGCGACACCATCGCTTTTCTGAAGGAGTACGGCTTTACCTTCCCTACTCTGCTCGACGATCCGAACGGCTATGCCGTCTCGAATGCTTATGGCCTGACCAACGTCCCCACTTTGTTCTTGATCGGACAAGACGGCAAGATCGAAATCAGCAGCGTTGGATGGGTCAAACAGGAAGTGGAGGACATCAATCGCAAGCTCGCTGCTGTGCAGCAGGCTACGATTCCGCCAATCTTTCAGCCCGGCGAAGACGTTTCCGACTTTCGCGCTGGTTGAAGCTCCAAGAACTGATCCCGCGGTCGCGGGACAAAAACGGCAGTTCTCGATTCCCGGTTCTCAGTTCTCAGAAAAATCCTTCGGCGCCCACCGAGAGCTGAGAACCGTCGAGCCATTGGCTTTGCCTATGGCTCGCCTCCGCTCGGGATAACAGTTCCCGGTAGCAAGCTTGTCAACCCAGCTGGCACTGCTTCGGCACCTACACCAGCGTAACTTTCGACTCGTCCTACCGACGTGTTAGTCTGCTGCTTAGTTGTGCACTTTCAGCAATTTGCAAGCTGCGTACGAGACCAGATTCAATGCCCAAGCTCCCTGTTTTCCGGTTGCGTAATACTGAACCGCTCAGCCGGCCCGATCTTCGATACCAGCGTGTGACACTGTCGTTCAGCGATTTGCAACTGGGCGTCGACAATCTCCGGTACGACGTCTTTCTCAGTTCGCGCATCACCTCGGATTTGAGTTTCCATCTGGCGCGTTACATCTGCCGCTTCGGCGAGGTGGAGTCGCTGTTTGAAATGGAGGTTCCCGCCGCGACCCAAAGCAAATTCATAGGCGCGACTGAGGGCACCACCAAATTGCGCAAGCCCGGCCCCACCGACCTGAAGACTTTGCTGATCTCGATTCATTTGGCGATCCTGAATCGCGCCAAGGCGGAGGAAAATCCGTCGGTCGACTTGCTTGGGCGCCTGGCCGTGCTCAAATTCATACGCGCCGAACTGCAGACGCAGTTTTCCAGGATTCTGGAACAGTGCCGGGCGAAGTCGAAGTCGCTCGAGGGCTTGCGACAAGCGAAAATGGTGCAGACGCAGGAGCTTGTCTCCTCTTTCCAGGTGCGCAAGAAGATCATCTTGCGCCGCGCCGGGCAAGAGATGTTTCGTCTGCTGCGCGCGATCGAAAAAGAGACGCTGGCGCGCACTCGCCGCTCGCTGCTTGGCGTGTTGCCCGCCGACTGCTATCGGCTGTTCCTGAATCCGCTGATTCTTACCGAAGATGGACGCGACGATTATCTTTGCGCCGAGCATTATTATATGTTCGGCAACTTCGACCGGGATCCCGATCGCTTCCCGATTCTCCGCCAGCTCGCTTTGGATTTTCTGCGCGAACTGGGATACGGAGAAGCGGTTGAAGATGAGCATCTGGAGCAGGCATTTAATGTTCCTGAAAACGCCGCCGCACTGGTGGGCACGGGCAACGGCGAAGACTTGACGCCTGAGGACCGCAACCGGAAAGACCGTCTCGAGATCTGGACCCGGATGCTGCAGCGCGAGGGCGTTCTCGAGCACGTGGTTGCTTCGTATGAGGCCGTTCCCCTGCTCGCCGAGTATGCACCGCGGGTGAACCCGCAGCAGGTCAAGGGGGCGTTGATCTTCCGCGAAGAATCGGAGCGCGTCGAAAAAATAATTGCCGAAAGCCGTCTTCATTCCGACCGGCTCTTTGCCGCCATCGGACGCGTAGCCTCCTGCCGTGGCTCGGAGCGCGGCCGTTTTGCCGCGCGTCTTTTGCACGACCTCTTTTGCTATCACCGCGACCTGCGCGGTCTGGAAGCCCTGAGCTCCGGGTTCGACAGTATTAACCTGGTGAGCGACGAGAAAGTCCGCAAACTCTCCACACTCAACGGCATGCTCTACGAGTTCCTGCCTCCCGAAGAGCAGAAGCCGGCCGAAGATCGAGTGGTTCACCACGTGATCCTAAAGGCGGACGTGCGCGACTCTTCGCGTCTCACCCGCTCGCTGATGGAAAAAGGCATGAACGCCGCCTCGTATTTCAGCCTTAATTTCTACGATCCGATCAATAAGCTGCTGACAAAATATGGCGCCACCAAAGTCTTTCTGGAAGGCGATGCCATCATCGTGGCTGTGCTCGAGCGCGAAGGCGAGGCCATGCTCAGCGTCGGCCGCACCTGCGTTTTGGCGTGGGAGATTGTGAGCTTGCTGCGCGAGTACAACGAGCTTCTGGAACGCTCCGGGCTGCCGCAGATGGAGGTCGGCCTGGGCATTGCCTACCAGGATTCGGCGCCGCTCTATCTGATGGATGGCGAGCACCGCATCATGATTTCCGACGCTATTAATGAGAGCGACCGTCTCTCCTCGTGCAGCAAGCGCGTCCGCAAGAAAGTCGCACCCGACGCCGGAGTTTTCCAGGTGTACTCGGTGCAGATCGGAAGCGGCGGTAATAACGGTAATAACGGAGGCAAGGGAAATGACGCGAGCTCTGATCCCGGAGCGGATGAGATGCGTCTTAACTACAACGTGGGTGGAATCTGCCTGAGCGAAGCGGCCTTTCGCAAACTGCAGCAGGAAATCTCGCTGTCGCCGTGGACGCCGGATGCCAGCGAATCTGGGTTTAATAGCCCATGGATCGACGAGCAACGGCAGATTTTCGTGGCGACCGTGCCCATCGCCAATGGAGTATTTCGCAAGATTGCCATCCGCAGGAACCGCATCGCCCAGGTCGATGTCCGCGATTTATCCATCTTGCGCTGGACCGACTGCTGCTATTACGAAGTCTGCGCCAATCCCGCGGTGTACGCCGCCTTGCCGGGAGAAAAATCCGCGTCGGCTCGGCGTTAGAAATCGGAGGATCTGGTGGAGCGACGGGCGTCTCGCCCGTCCAGCGGCTGCGTGGCCGGGCGGGGACGCCCGGCTCTCCACCAGCAATTTCGATCGCGTCCCTTCAGAAACTGCGCCGAACCCTGAAGGGAATCTCCACCACAGCTTCGAGCGCCACTGGTTTCCCCGCTCTTTCCCCGGGCACGAATTTCCAGCGGGCCAGTGCGCTCGTGGCATAGGCATCCAGACGTTCGTCCGGGCTGTTGAGGACGCGAATGTCGCCCACTTTCCCATCGGAGCGAATGACCGCATAAAGCGTGACCATGCCGTGCACGTTGGCGCGAATCAACTCCAGGGGATAGCCCGGGTCCGATTTTTCCGTGGCAACCGGCTCCAGCAGTTCCCCGTCTTTCCGCCCGACGTCGAGTTCCGCAAACTTTATTACCCAGCTGCCGGTTGAGGAATTCAGATTCGGCATGTTCAGCGTGCGCCCATAGACACGCTTGCCGCCAAAAACTTTGCGGTCCAGATCGGTCATCTTATCGTCGGAAACCGGAGACGCTGGGCGCGCGCTCGACCGGGCGCCCCCAGCTGCCGGTGTGGAGAGGCTGGCCATCTCGCGTGCGTCGTCCGCGCCGGCTGCACCGACGTGGAGGCCGGGGGGCAGAGCACCGTTCGTCCGGGCGTTGAAGCCGCCGCTGCCGTCTCCACGCCCGCCCGCGCTCTTCGCTGCCGATTTCGATCCTGCCCAATCGGGGGTTCCCGAAGCGCCTGGTTTTCCTCTTGGAGTCGCGGCAAATGTTCCCCGGCGATTGCCCCCGGGGACAGGCACGGGACCAGTAGGCGCGACGGGATGAATGCCCAATGCGACCAGCCGTCCGCTGGCGCTGGCATTGCCCGATGCCGCCACGCTCGGAGGAGGGCCCACCGGCTCGGCGCCACCACCTGGCAGACGTCCGCCGCGCGCCGCCAGCAAGTGCTGTTCAGCCAAGGTGAGTTGTGGAGCCGGCGACACCACTTCACTCGGACCAATGTTCACGAGCCCGACACGTCCTTTGGGTGATGGCGTTAACTCCGGAGGCGGCGCAATGACGTCCGATTTCAGCGCCGCTTGAACCACGCGGTCGCGAGTAAACTGCACGTCCGGCGCAGGCGCGATGACCTGCGTCTCGGGAGCGACGATTCGGGACGAGGCCCGAGTCGCATCCAGTGGAACCGCCGGCACGATGGCGCCCGTGGCTACAATATTAGGCAAGGGGACGTCGTGATTGAGCTTGATGTCGGGCGGCACGACGATGGTTTGGGAGCGGTTGTCCGCTTCAGGAGGAACCGAAAGAATCGGCTGCTTGGCGTAAACGGGATCTCCCACTTGCGCCTTTGGCATTTCGGATGCGCCGGTGTCGAGCGGGGGCAAATATTCTTCCGGCGTATAGGTTACCAGCGACGACCGGTCAAACAGGGGGCGATCCAGAATTCTTTGGTGTCGAATCCACGCGAACGAAATCGTCCATATGAGGGCAACCGCTGCCGTGTGCAACAACGCGGATTGCAGGAAGCGTCCCCAGGGCAGCTTTTGCTGGACGAAGACATCGCGCCACATGTCGAATTCGCGGTCGTCCTCGAACTCCGCCCGGCGGAGTATCGGGCGAAGCGCTGTGCGAAGTTCGATCATGAATTCCGGACTCGCAGGATCGCGTTCCACCAGAAGTCTCAACAGTTTTTGCTCCGGGGATTCCATCTCGTTCCAAGTCACCCTTTAGCCAACTCCCACGACGGCGCCCCCGGAAGGCGGGATCCGAGGCGTTTCACCGGCTCGCCACGGACGGCTAGTCTGTTTCAAGATTATAGTACCTCGAGGGCTTGCCGGGTGGGTGTCGCGTTCTACTCGCGTCCCTATCACGACCGTTATACTGACTGTTCCGAGGTGAGCATGCCGATCTACACCAACCGTCTCCGTACGCTGCCACTTGCGTGCTTTGTCCTTCTTGCTTTAATGTCTGCTGGCGGGCAAGCGAACCTCGATCAACAGAATAACGATCGACGGAATAATGATCGACAGAGCCCGGCAACGCCCGGAACGGATTACTCCGGCATGTATAGTTTCTTGCGCGACGGCGAGTTTGTGCAGGTCACCGTGGAAGACCAGGGTCACGTCATTGGCTTTGTTTCGCGCTACGCCGACTCGCAAGGCAATGGCGGGTTTCTGGATCACTTTTTTAAGTCGGGTAAGCTTGATGGCAATCGACTTACGTTTACCACCGAGACCGTGCAGGGCGTATCGTTCGAATTTCGGGGGACGGTCGAGCGGGGCGAGGGCAAGAGCCGGGGAGACGAAGCGTATTACTTGCTCAAGGGGACCGTCGTCCAGAACAGCACAGATGAAGCGAAGAAAACTACTTCCCGATCGAGCGAGGTTGTGCTAAAAAGTTTCCCGCAGGATTTGGCGTCCCCGCAGGCGGAGAAGAAGTAGGCAGTCAGTCGAACTATCAGAACTATTGCTCAAACAGTTGTCCGAACCATCGTCCGCATTTAGCGTTCAATCTATCTCTCGAACCGTTGTTCAGAAGGAGCGTTTATGAAGAACAGAATGTTCGTGGTAGTCCTCATGCTGGTCTGCGTGCTGCCGGTGGTGGCCGAAGACAAAAAAGAAGAGAAGGTAGACGAGCGGATCAACCAATCCGCGACCGTACTCAAGGAGATTCTCGGCATGCCGGATGGGATTCCGAAGGATCTGCTGAATAAGTCGTATTGCCTCGTGATCTTTCCGTCGGTAAAGAAGGCGGCGTTTGTTGTGGGCGGCAGCTACGGGCGCGGACTGATCACGTGCCGCAGGGGACGTGATTTTTCGGGCTCGTGGAGCGCACCGGCGATGTTTGCGCTGGAAGCTGGAAGTTTCGGTTTCCAAATTGGAGCGCAGGCCACCGACTTCGTGCTGCTGATAATGAATGACGCGGGCGCAAATTCGGTGATGTCGAGCAAGGTGAAGCTGGGCGGGGACGCATCGGTTGCGGCCGGTCCGGTGGGACGCGACGCTGCCGCGGCCACCGATGTCGTCATGAAAGCAGAAATTCTGTCGTATTCCAGAGCCCAGGGATTGTTTGCGGGAGTGTCGCTGGAGGGTTCGACGCTGCGCTCCGACGACGGAGCCAACAAGGCCCTCTACGGGAAAGAACTGAGCGCGAAGGAAATCGTGCGCGAAGGAAAAGTGGCGCCTCCGGCCTCGGCGCAGGAGCTGCTGGCGACCCTGAGGAAAGCTTCTCCGAAACACGTGGGCAAGTAGTGACAGACGCGCTCGGCCATACCATCTCGTTTTACCGCGTCATCGAGAAAACGGGCAGCGGGGCATGCGCCCGATATAGGCCTGCCCCGCTTTACGACTGCAGTAACGGAAATCCAGTTTGAAAGTAGTCTCGGCTCTCCTGTAGCTTGGATCTTGTGATCCTCGACGCCCTCCACCGCATCGCGAGTCATCGTCAGTCGCTCTCCCGCGAAGAGGCGCACACGGTGATGACCGAAGTGCTCACCGGCCAATGCTCCGACGCGCAGATTGCGGCGCTGCTGGTGGCGTTGCACATGAAGGGCGAGACGGTCGAAGAAATCGTCGGATTTGCCGAAGCCATCCGCGCCGCTGCCGTTCCACTTCAGCTGCACGCCAACTCCGTTCTCGATGCGAGCGGCACGGGGCGCGACGCACTCGTCGATACCTGCGGCACCGGCGGCGATGCCAGCGGCACATTCAACATCTCGACGGCTACGGCCTTCGTGGTTGCCGGAGCGGGTGTGCGCGTGGCCAAGCATGGCAATCGCAGCGTGACTTCGAAGTGCGGCTCCGCCGACGTGATGGAAGCGCTGGGCGTGAACATCCAGTTGCCGGCCACGCAGATCGCGGCCTGCCTGGAACAAGTAGGGATCGCGTTTCTTTTCGCCCCGGCAATGCACTCGGCGATGAAACACGTGCAGACCGCTCGCCGTGAATTGCGCCTGCGCACGGTCTTCAACCTGCTCGGTCCGCTGACAAATCCGGCGCGCGCTACCTGCCAGGTGGTGGGTGTCTATTCTGCGGATCTTGTCGAAAAACTTGCCGAGGCGCTCAGCATGTTGGGTTTGCATCGCGCGCTCGTCGTCCATGGAAGCGACGGCCTGGACGAAATCACGATCACTGGCCCCACGCGCGTTGGAGAAGTCCGTGAAGGCCAGGTGCACAGCTACGAAGTCTCGCCGGAAGAATTCGGTTTGCAGAGAGCGACACTAGAGGACATCTCCGGCGGAGACGCCGCTCTCAACGCCAAGCTGATCCGCGAGATATTGGCCGGGAAGAAATCCGCGCGCCGCGACGTGGTGCTGCTCAACGCCGCCGCGGCTCTGGTTGCGGCCGGACGGGCCGATCATCTGCGCGATGCGGTGCCGCTGGCGGCGAAGGCGATCGATTCCGGCGCGGCCCTCACAAATTTGAAAGCGCTCATCGCCTTCACAGCAGACCACGCGCAGAGCCCAGCTTAATACCGCCGGTCGCATCTACTTCTTGCTCGCCGCAGCTTTCAACCGTTCAATCTGCTGCAGGTGTGCGGCACCGTGCCCGCCCATCCTCGCGACTAGGTCCGCAACGGTCATCTCCCGCTGCAATTCCGGATGAAAGGCTGACTTGGAGAGATCGGATGCCTTCAGACTGCGCAGCAAACGCAAGTTGTGATGCCGGCCCAACCCGTAAAACGCGACTAACTCGGAAGGAGGCGAATCCAGGTAATTCAGATTGCGAGCCCATGCGTCCTGATCAAGAGGGGCGATGAGTGGCTCAGTATCCGCAAGCATCTGCCGCAGACGATATCCGTAAACGATCTCGACATCCGCCAAATGGCCGAGGATTTCCAGCACGCACCATTTTTCGGGGGAAGGCTTGTAACGTAGAACTTTTTCCGACAAACCGGAGACGGCCGCCGCAATTTCTTTCGGACTTTTCTCCGCTGCATCGAGGTGTTTTTTCAAATCTGCTTCCGTCATAGGCAATACTCACCGAAAATTCGTCGCTGGGGTGTCAAGCCATAAGATTACTTCACCTCAACCCTCTCCATATACTCCGCCACCTGCACATTCCATCCCAACTCTTTCTTCATCCGGTCGCGCAGTTGCGACGCAGCGCGGGGCTCGCCGTGGACAAGGTAGGTCGAGCCCGGTTGATTTTTGAACGTCCGCAGCCACTTCAACAACTCTGGCGGATCGGCATGATCGCTGAACTGTTCGAGTGCCGCGACCTGCGCGCGGATGGGCACGAACTCGCCGAAGATCTTTACTTCGGGTGCTCCGTTCTTGATGGTGGCGCCGCGCGTGCCCGGCGCCTGGAAGCCGATAAAAATCACCAGGTTTTTCGGGTCGGGCAGGCGCTGTGCCAGGTGATGCAGGATCCGGCCGCCAGTTACCATCCCACTCGATGAAATGATGATTGAGGGATAGTGGCTCTCGTTGATCTTCTTCGACTGCTCGCCGGTTAGCGCAAACGTGAAGCCCGGCCAATCAATCGGCGAGCCGTAGTTCTTGATCAAATCGGCAGCCTGCGGCGTGTACTCCGCCGAGTACTTCATGAAGATTTCGATGGCTTTAATCGCCATCGGGCTGTCGCAATACACTGGCAAGCGCGGAATTTGTCCGGTCTCCATCAATCTTTTCAGAATGAAAAGAAACTTCTGCGTCCGCTCCACGGCAAACGCCGGAACGATGACGCTGCCGCCGCGTTGCGCGGTTTCACGAATCAGGCGGGCGAGTTCGGGTCGAGGATCAGTGTCGGGATGCTGCCGGTTGCCGTAAGTGGACTCCATGACCAGCACGTCGGCGGTCTCGTTTTCCTGCGGTCCGGAGTGCACCACCTTGCCGGGCGCAACCTCGCTGTCGCGCACCCGGCCAATGTCGCCGGTAAAGAGCAGCCGGCGGCTCCGGCCGTTCGTTTGCAGCGTGATTTCCGCCATGCAGGAACCCAGAATGTGCGCGGCACGCACGAAGCGGAACGCAAGTTCGGGACTCAATTGCGTGGTTTGTTCGACCGCGACGGGCTTGAAGTACTTCAGGCAATCCTGTGCTTCTTCGAGCGTGTACAACGGCAGCGCCGGATCGTGCTTCGACACTTTCCTTTTGTTGTAGAAGGCGGCGTCTTCTTCCTGCAGGTGTCCGGAGTCGGGCAACACGACCGAGCACAGATCGATGGTCGGCTGCGTGGCGTAGATCGGCCCGCGGAAGCCTTCTTTCACCAGGCGTGGAATCCAGCCGCAGTGATCGAGATGCGCATGCGTCAGAATGACCGCATCAATTTCGCGCGCCGGAACCGGAGTGTCGTGCCAGTTGCGTTCTCGCCATTCCTTCTGTCCCTGGAAAAGTCCGCAGTCGATCAGAACCTGAAATCCCTGTTTGCCGCTCGCATCGTAAGTGGTGTTGATCAGGTGCTTCGATCCAGTCACGGTTCCGGCAGCGCCGAGAAATTGAATGTAGGGCAAACGTCCTCCTCCAAAATTGCAGCTCACTTCTGCTGCGCGTCGATCTTAAACACATTGTTCGTCAGGTCGCTTTCCGGAACACTGCCGTCGTTAACTCTGATCTCACTAATCTTGCTCTCGCTCGCCGTTCCGGGCAATTCGACTCGCGTAGTCGCTGTGCTCTTAGCGCGCACTTCAATCCGCTTCGTGATCTCGCCGCCTTCAAACGATATCGTGAATGGGACCTCCGCCCCAGCGGCGCCAAGATTTTCCAGCGTCACGGTAATCATCTGCACGCCTTTTTCAGTCCTCCATGGGTGGACCGACTGCACGCGGAAATCGGGCAGACCGCGATCCCGATACACCCAGTCGTCGAAGAACCAGCCGAGGTCGCGCTTGGCAGCGGATTCGATCAACTGTTCCACGTATTTTGGATCTTTGTCGTTGTCGGCCCGATATTTGCCAATGGCCTGCTTCAGGGCATCGTCGCCAACCATGTCGCGCAGCATCCACCACACATACGCAGCTTTGCTTCGATAGTACGTTTCATCGAATGTGGCGGCCAGCGGTTGGCCAGCGCTTTTCTCCCCAATGTTCTTTTCCCCAACGCTCTTCTGCAGGGCAGCCGCTACTTCCTTTTCCGAATCGAGAAACGCCGCCCGGTGCAATCCAAGAAAATCGAGCGCTACCTGACGTCCACCTTGCTCTTGCCGATACATCGCCTCGGCAAAGTGAGCCAGACCTTCGTACACCCAGGGTCGCGACGATGGCAATGCGGAATGCACCAGTTCGTGAACCAGGTTGATGCCGGCGAGCTTCGAATCTTCCGCGGCCATCGACGCCATCAACAACGTGCCGCTCTCAAACGGAGCGGAATTCGGGTCGGCAAAGTCGGCGATAGCAATGGGCGCTGTCGGCTGACCAAACCATCCACTTACAAACTTTGCCGCTGGCTCGAGCGCATTGGAATATGTGGAGGCGCCCGCCTCGTGCCCCGGAAAACTGAATAAATAGAAAGGCGGCTTTGACTGGTCCTGATAGTTGGCCATCGCGAATGTCGGTGTAACTGTGCCCAGCTGCGTCCATGAGCATTGCGCCGAGACCGGCTGCACGCGGCTAATCCGCTCGTTAGTCCTCTCATTGATCCCCAAGCCGGGTGAGCAGATCATCAAAGGGCGGTCCTCACCATTTTCGCGAGACATTGTGACCCTGGCTTTGAATTCGCTCCCCGCTGCCCGCGCCTTCCATCGATCGACAACTTCAAACAGGCTGTTCCCTTCCGAGAAATCCGCGGACTCGGTCGTAATCGGATACCACGCCACATACCCCGCGCCCCGCACCGCCGTGAACGATGGACCGATCTGGTCCCAACTTGAATGCTTGGCGATTCCTTCCGGCACTCCGACCCGAATCAGCCGCGTTGCATCCAGCGGAATCACACCCTCGTAGCCGATTTCGAGCTCCACGGAATCCTTCGGCTTGATTTCGACGGGCAGCGTAACGATGGCTTCCGAAAGAGCGCCCGTGTGATCGATGTCAGACATGTATGGCTGCGAAACAAATTGGACGGTCTTGCCGTCCACTCGAATCGAACGCCAATTGAGAGAAGACGAGATCTGGAGCGCAACCACCTTCTCGGGTTGACCGGAATCGTTGCGGAGCGTGATCTTGCCGCGCGCGCCAAGCCTTTGCTGCTCGGGTTCAAGGCGCACTTCCAGGTCGTACTTAGTGACGGTGAAAGCTTCCCGGTCAATCGCTGTCGCGGGCACAATCAGACTGCAAAGCAGACCAAGGCAACAAACCGGTCTCGTGATGATCAGTCTCATGATTACTTCGATGCGCCCAGCCGTCTCTGCCGCACGACTTCATACAGCACCACGCCCGCCGCGACCGATACGTTCAGCGACGGCACTTTCCCCAGCATCGGAATCGATACCAGGAAATCGCAGTGTTTGCGCACCAGATCGTGCAGTCCCTTGCCTTCGGCGCCGAGCACGATGGCGCAGTGCATCTTGTAGTCAACCGCATCGTAGGTTTGTTCGCCGCGCTCGTCTAATCCAACGACCCAGAGATCCTTTTCCTTCAACTCTTCGAGCGCGCGCGATATGTTCGTGACTTTCGCAACCGGAAGATGCTCACTCGCTCCCGCCGAAACTTTTGCCACCGCGCCTGTAACCGCAGCGGACCGTCGTTCGGGAATCACCACGCCATCGGCTCCGGCAGCGTCGGCGGTCCGCAGGATCGCTCCCAGATTGTGCGGATCCTCGACTCCATCCAGCACGACGATGAGCGAACGTTCGCCGCGACGCGATGCCACAATGTCATCGAGATCGCTATATTGTTTGGCCGAAGTCGCGGCCACCAATCCTTGATGCGCGGCGTTGCCGGCAATCTCGTCAAGCTCCACGCGCGACAGAACGCGCACTGGGATGCCGATCTTACGGCACTCGTCGATCACGCGCTTCAGGCGAATATCGTTGCGTTCCTTGGCGACTGCAACCCACTCGAAGTTACGCCCGCGCGCCTTGAGCGCCTCGGTAACTGTATTGATTCCGTAGAGAATGTTCACGTTGAGTAGTTTACCCCGCGTGCAGAGCTGAAACGAAAAGCCCGCCGCGGCTTGGCCACGCTCTGCGTCAGCGGCGGCATGGGCATGGCGCTGGCGATCGAAAATTCTTTATAAGGAACACGACTGGCGGCTTGCCTGCCACGGTCGCTATACTTACAAATAAGGATATGGCAATCGCCGCTGCAACATCTAGTTTCACCGGCTCGGCTCGAAACCCTATGCCGCTCTCCGCGGTCATCGTCGACGACGAACAACTGGCGCGCGACGAACTGGCCTACTTGCTCAAGAACGCGGGCGACGTCAACGTAGTCGCGCAGGGCAAGAACGGCCTGGAGGCCGTCAGCCTGATTCGCGAACACAACCCCGACCTGGTGTTTCTCGACGTTCAGATGCCGGGCCTGGACGGTTTCGGCGTCATTAAGAAGCTGCTCGACCGCAAGGTTCCTCTGCCCAAGATTGTCTTCGCGACCGCCTTCGATCAATACGCGGTGAGGGCATTCGAGGTGAACGCGGTCGATTACATCCTGAAGCCTTTCGATAAGAAGCGCGTGGCCCAGTCCATCGAGCGCGCGCGGGCGAAGATTGAAGCGGGCGCCGGGCCGGAAGAAAAATTCGAGACCCTGGTGCGGATGTTGGAATCGCAGAAGCCGCAGACGGCGAAGATTCTGATTAAGGCCGCGGGAAGGTTGTTCCTAACGGACCCCAAGGATATCTGCTACGCCACCATCGAGGATGGCGTAATCAGTGTAGCCACCAGTGGCCATGCGGGCATGGAAGGCCAGTCGAACTGCCGCACGCTGGAGGAGCTTTTCGACAATCTCGATCACAATTCATTCTGGCGGGCACACCGGTCGTTTCTGGTCAACATCCATCACATTCGCGAAGTCGTACCCTGGTTCAAGAGCTCCTACCAACTGCGCATGGACGACAAGAAACAGACGGAGATTCCGGTGAGCCGCGCGCAGACTCGCCGCCTGCGGGAACTGTTCAACCTGTAAAGACAGTTCCCAGTTCCCAGTTCCCAGTGAAAACCGTTAGGACAGACTCTCGGCGATGAGCGCCGGGGATCAGTTTACTGAGAACTGAGAAATGGGAACTCAAAAAAGGGCGGACGTGGACACCGCTTCGTCCGCCCCGGGGGAGGGATCTCCTCAGGCTGCAATGGCTTGCAAGGCGATGCGGTTGGGAATCACCAGCGTCGCACCCTCAAGCCGAATTAAGTCTTTCCGTTTCATATCACTCAATAAACGGGTCACCGTTTCTCGCGACGATCCAATCATTTGAGCAATTTCTTCGTGCGTGAATTCCGTGGCTACACGGAGCTCCCGGTTGCGGGGCTCGTCTGAGACCCAGGAGAGCAGCAAGCGGGCGAGCTTCTCCGTCGAACTGCGGGCGAGCAACAGATCGTATACATCGTCAAACGAGGTCGTGACCTCGCGGGCGAGCATGGTAGCGCACGCCAGCGCGGCGTAGCTGTCGTGCTCGATCATGCGCAGGAAGCTTTCGCGTTCGACGAATTTGATCTGGCAAAGCTCAATGGTGGTGACCGTTATCGGAGAGGCCCGCCCGGAGACGACCGAGCTCAGCCCCAGCACCTGGCGGTCTCCAGCAATTTTCAGGATGATGGTCTTGCCGTCGCGCGCTTGGACCCAGAGCTTGGCGCGGCCGGAACAGGCGATGTAGATGCCTCGCGGAATTTGACCTTCCGCCAGCAAAGTGGCGTTGGCGGGATACAGGGTCAGGTGTCCCAACCCATTGAACCCATTCATCAGAGGCTGAGGCAGATTGCAGAAGTCGCAGTTCTGCCTCAGGGTACAACTCAGGCAGTCCTTCGGAATCGCGAAGCGCCGGGGCACACCCATAACAGACACCTACTGGTCAAAGAAACCTGGCTTGCGGAATCTGGCGCTCGGGATCCGGAGAAGCGCCAAGCGAATACAGTGCACATCGGCGGCCACAGGCTCGACATGGACTAAGTGCATGTAGTTCAAGTGCTTAAGGATGGCTCGAAAAATAGCACGCCGGAAAAGATGCCAAAACACTGGCCCGGCTGCCGACATTTCGGCAGTCAGATCCCTAGCGCAGATAATCCGTGCGTGAGATTCCCAGCCGCTGCATCTTGTACTGCAGGGTGGTGCGCTTCAGGCCAAGCCGGGCGGCCGCGCCTGACGGACCCGAGAGGGCGCCCCGGGTCTGGCGCAGAATTTCGATGATGTGTTCGCGTTCTCTGTCGCGCAGCGTAAGCTCGGAATCCGCTGGCTGACGGGAAACTTCTTCGCGCAACTCGGCCAGAGGCGGGCTCAAACGGTTGCCTTCCGAAAGGATCACCGAGCGCTCGATAAAATTCTCCAGCTCGCGGATGTTTCCCGGCCACATCCAGTTCATCATGGCATGGACGGCCTCATCGGGAATGATCTCGATCCGTTTGTGCAGCCGGGCCGCGGACTTTTCGACGAAATAGCGAATCAGCTTGGGGATGTCCTCGCGACGCTCGCGCAAGGCGGGAAGATGCAGGGGAAATACGTGCAAACGGTAGAACAAATCGCCGCGGAATTCCTTTTCTTCGACCGCACGAAGCAGATCGCGATTGGTGGCGGCAATCAGCCGCACGTCCACATGGATCGTCTTCGTGCCTCCCAGGCGCTCGAACTCCTGGTCCTGCAGAACGCGCAGCAGCTTGGGCTGCAACTCTAAAGAAATTTCTCCAATCTCGTCCAGCAACAAAGTACCCTTATCGGCTAATTCCAGCCGGCCAAATTTCTGGCTCACTGCTCCGGTAAACGCTCCCTTTTCGTGGCCGAACAGTTCGCTTTCCAGCAGTCCCGTGGGAATGGCGGCACAGTTCACCTTGATGAAGTTGCGGTCCTTGCGCCGACTCATGCTGTGAATCATGCGGGCGATGCGCTCTTTGCCAGTCCCGGTTTCGCCGGTTATGAGGACAGTGGCCTCGGTTTCAGCGACGATGGCAGCGTACTCCAGCACACGTTTCAGGGCTGGGCTGGTGCCGACGATATCGTCGGTCCGGTTCGCGCTCCGGATTTCATGCTCCAAATAACGCTTTTCCTGGGCAAGGCGTTCTTTAAGCTGTGCGATCTCCCGATAGGCATGGGCATTGTGCAGCGCAGCCGCGATCTGATTTGCCACTTGCTGCATGTACTCGACTTCCGACGAACCAAAAGCATTCTCGATCATGCTGCTCGGGTTAAGTGTTCCCCAAACCTGATTGCCCGCGATCAGGGGCACGTTGCAAACCGACCGAATCCCGGCTTCATACATGGTCTTCGCCAAGGGATCGTTCATGTGCCGCAAATCGTCGGCGGTGAAAAATGTGACGTCTCGTGTCTGGATCGCCCGCGCGGAAAGCGATTGCTCGAGCGGAACCTTATCTCCGTGGTTGAGATTGGGCTCCCATTCCAGAGCATCTCCATACCGATGCACATTCTTGCCCGCCTCGTCTAGCAGCGTCAGAAGCGCCCGTTCGTAGCGCGCGATGCTCCGAAGGCTGGAAAGAATGACCGGCAACAACTTTTCCAACTCCAGATTGACACTCAGTTCACGGCTAATCGCGACCAGACTCTGCTGTTCGTCAAGGGCGCGGTTGGCTTTTTCCTTCTCCAGCGCAAACGCTCCCATCAGCGCGACGCGAGAGAGGAATTCGACGTCCTCGCCCTTCAATATCTCGTCCGGGACGCTCATGCCCAAGCCCAGTGCTCCAAAATGTGCTGAGGGCGTGCTCAGGGGAAGAACGGTGTACGATCGGACGCCGTGATTGAGCAACACCGGCGTGCAATCGGGGAAACGCTGTTCGCGCTCGGTGTCGGGAATGGCGACCGGCTTCTGATGTTTCCAGGCCCAGCCGCTCGCTGCTCCGTCCACGGGGAAAGGGTCGAACTCTCCACTCTCCTGATTTCTTTTCCAATAATGAGTCAGCATGCAATCGCGGCGCGCGTCATACAGGGAAAGGCCCAGCAATTCACCTCCCGTCAAGGCCAGCACCGGAGGGGCGACTTCTTTGAATGCGTCGGGCAGGCTCTCGGCTCGCGCTACCATATCGGTGATCTCGAGTAGCAGCCGGTAGCGATCGCGTTCAGGCGAGGAGTATCCCTCGAATGCGACCCCGTTTGCTGACATGCACACCTCCTGCACCTTGTCGAGTGCAATACGTCGGGCACTTGAGCAGGAACTGGAGGTCATCGCAGCTCGCCAAGCTGTAGTTCAATAGTGGAGGGTCGCAGGTGTCGGTTCCTCTAATTGGGAACCAATCTCATCCTCCCGGTCGGGGAGCTTCCTCAGGTTCTGCGACACCTTTTTCCCGGCTTTGTGCCATCCGGGAAAATTCATTCCTACTCCGTCTCCGAGTTACACGCAAGTTTCTTTCTTAGTGCCATCCAGAAATTTCGAACTAGGATTCCTGAAATGGCACGCGGTTGTCCTCGACCAGCGTACGAAAGTTGTCCCTACAAATGGCCGACGGGCAGTCGCATTGCGTTGCCTTACGAAATGGCTGGCCATCGACGACCGTGGGTAATCCTATTGCCGAAGTGGGAATCTAGATTCAAGTTATGACCTAATGACAGACAAATACTATTGGTCCTTAGTAGGTGCGATGTAACAGAAAGAAGAACGCCTGTAGATCTTTAGTTTACGAGACTTTCTTGAGCGGAGATTCGAGTCTTTCAATCATCCTAACCAGGTCGGCTAGAGATTGTGCCTGCATTTTTCCCATCGCACGGCTGCGATGAACTTTTACCGTGTTCTCGGCGGTTCCAAGCTCAGCCGCAATCTGCTTGTTGAGCATGCCAGAGACAACCATTTTGACAACTTCGTGCTCACGTGGGCTCAGCGATTCGAAGCGTTCCCGCAAGACTGCGATTTCCGCCTCTTGTTCGCGTCTGGCCCGATCCTTCTCCAGGGCGTTTTGAATCGCATCCAGCAGATCTTGAGGACGGTACGGCTTGGGGAGAAACTCGACCGCTCCCGCCTTCATGGCCCGCACCGACATCGGAATATCGCCGTGGCCCGTGATAAAGATGATCGGAATGTGGATGTTGGCCTCAGCCAGCTCGCGCTGAAGATCAAGCCCGCTGATTCCCCGCAGCCTGACATCGAGGATCAGACAACTGGGTACCTTCGGACGCTTCGCTTGCAGAAACTCCTGCGCCGAGCCGAAGAGTTCGACGTGTAAGCCCACCGAGCGGATCAGGCTGCTGAGTGCACTGCGGATCGATGCATCGTCATCGACGACGAACACGATGGATTGCGGTTCAGTCATGCGTTACGCTGCCTTGGGCAGGATCATTTGAAAAACTGCTCCGTGTGAAGACCCGGGCGTAGCCCGCAAGCGGCCGCCATGAGCTTCAACAATGGAACGGCTAATCGACAGTCCCATTCCAATCCCCTCTTGCTTGGTGGTAAAGAAGGAATCGAAGATACGGGATGCATGCTCCGGATCGATTCCCTTCCCGGAATCATGCACTTCGATCCGCACATCCTCCGCGTCCTTCACTGACTTAATGAGGAGCGTCCTGGGACGGTCCTTGATCATAAGCATGGCGTCAATGGCGTTCATGATCAGGTTCAGCATTACCTGTTGCAATTGGATCCGGTCTCCGAGCACGGTGGGAAGATCAGCCGCCAGCTGAGTGTGGATGGCAACGCCGCCTGTTATGAGCTCCCTGTGGGCTAGGGTCAACACATCTACGATGACTTCATTCACATCCACTGGCCGCAGTTGAGGTGGCACCTTCTTCAGCAGGGTTCGAAGTCTCTCGATCACGCCGCTAGCCCGACTCGCTTCCGTCATGGCGTTGACCATAGCCTGGCGCGCTTCGTCCAGATTGGGCGGCTGCGCAGCGAGCCAGTGCAGCGAGGCACTTGCATTCGTGGCCACCGCCGCAAGAGGCTGGTTGATCTCGTGCGCAATAGATGCCGTCAATTCACCCATGGTCACGATTCGACTGACACGGGCCAGTTCCATCTTTGCTTCCTGAAGAGACTGTTCAGTTTTCTTTAGGTCGGTAATATCGATTCCAATCCCAATCATGTGGGTCGTCCCGTCACGGACAAGGACGCCGTAGGCATCGATCCAGCACGTAGTTCCATCCGGTAGCACAACTCGATACTGCGCGGCGTATTCTGGCCCGCCCGCCAGCACCTTGCGGATGGCTTCCTCGACCCTGGGCAAGTCGTCGGGGTGAATCCTTGTGACCACATCTTCGACCCGGCCGGAAAACATGTCCCGCGTGTATCCCCACTGGCGGTAGGTTTCGTCGGACCAAATCACCGTGTTGGCAGTCAGGTCCCAATCCCACAACCCGATCCGCAGCCCGGCTTTTGCTGCTAATTCCAGGCGTTTCTGCCATTCTTGAACAGTCCGCTCCGCCCGGTTCCGCTCTGTGACGTCCTGCAAAATGCAGGCTACCCGGTCGACACCATTGGGACCTTCGATGGGAAAGTACGAGATGAGTAAATCCCTGTCGCCGAGGTGAGGGTAGTTATATGTGAGCTCGTGATTTACGACCTTGCCCTGGAAACACTCATCGAATTTTCCCTTGATAACCGTCTCGAACACGCCCGGGTCCAGTAATTCTGGGACTAAACGCCCCACGAGTTCTTCTCTCTCCATGCCGCGATAGTTCAGGAACGCGCGATTCGCGAGCACGTAGCGGTATTCCCGGTCAACCACACAGATCATCTCTTCCAGGCCCTCGACGGCTTCTTCGTATTCCCGCAGCCTTGCCTCCGAGCGTTTGCGCTCCCTGATGTCGCGCGCGACCACCTCAATAGCCGGAGACCCTTTCCAGGTAATAGGAATCCCCGCCGACTCGACCTCTACGAACGACCCGTCGAGCGCGACCAGAGCGCACTCCATTGGGGAAGACGCTGTTCCTGTCTGGTAACAATGTTGGATTCGCTGCCTTATGAAGTCCCGGTAGTCGGGATGAACAATCTCCAAGATGCCTTTACCGACGAGTTGCTCTGGCTGCTGCGCGCCCAGCAATCTCATGCCGAAGGGATTGACAAAAACAATTTTGTTTTCGCTATGAACGTACAGCGCGTCGGGGAGTGCCTCCACCAGCTTCCGAAATCTTTCTTCAGTTTTCGCAAGCTCCTCGTTGACGGCTGTCAGTTGGCTGGTTCTTTCGAGAACACGGCGCTCCAGTTCTTGGTTGAGCCGCTGCGCTTCGAAGGCCGCCCACCTGTCCACGGACGATGTCACCATGGCGGCCAGAATCACGATCAAAGTCACAATGGCAATTCCGTTGTTGGCAAGGGGGGAGATACTCACAGCGTAGGAAAGGCCCGGAGACGGGGCAGGGATGAAACTTGCGGCAGCCATGCCCGTGTAGTGCATGGCGGAGACAGCAACTCCCATCACCATGGCGCTGCCCAGCCTCCGCGGAACACTCCATCTGGTCTCCTCACGGAGATCGAATGCCATTAGCAGCGCAATTAGAGAAAACAAGATTGCGAGCAGGAGGGAGCACGTCACCAGAATGGGAGAATACCGGGTCGTGGCCGGCAATCTCATAGCGGCCATGCCGATGTAGTGCATGCCGGCGATGCCCGCACCCATAACGACACTGCCGGTCAAAGCCTCAACCCAGCCCATCTTCTGGCGGCTCGCCACATACAGCGCGACCGCGGAGGCCAAGATGGCCACCAAGAGTGAGGCCAGAACTGTCGGCCAGTGATATTCGACGGGCACAGGCAAGTGGAAGGCCAGCATCCCCTTGAAGTGCATCTCCCAGATGCCAATACCCATCGCGATGGCGCCACAGGCCAGCCAGAGAGCGCGGGCCCGGCTTTTTGCGGCGGTTACGCGCCCCGCAAGATCGAGTGCAGCATAGGAGGCGGCGATGGCGATCAGTATTGATCGCGCCACCTCGCCGTAGTCATAGGAACCAGTCAACGCCCCGCTTGCAGAGATCTCCACGAGGATCTCCTTCGCCGATTGGGGAAGCGCGGAATCGACCTTTGAATTACCAGCTAGATTGTCTTAACCCAAAAGATGGCCCAGTTGGACGTTACTCCGTCTCAGGGGCGCAGGCAAGCAGTTTTTTCCTACCCTCCATACAGTTTGCGGTAAGATTTTTCCGATGGCACGCGGCTGGGAGAGTAAGTCCGTCGAGCAACAGCAAGAGGAACGGTCAGCGCAGCGGAAGACCGCTCGCGCACCGCTCTCGCCCAACGAGCAGCAACGTAACCGTAAACGCGAGGGTCTGCTTCTTTCCCGGGAACGCCTCTGGCAACAACTGCAGGCAGCCAGCAACTCTCGTCACCGCCAAATGCTGGAGCAGTCCATAGCGGAACTGGACCGGCAACTATCATCTCTTGGATAGCTTACCGGCTCGTGTAACGAAAGTGAGTGGCCCGACTGCATACCCCCTATAACGAAAACCACGGTCCCGCCCAATGCCAGCTGACGTATAATCGATGAGTTGATGAAAGCCTACGTCTACGTGTCATTGAAGAAGAGCGTTCTGGATCCGCAGGGCAAAACCATCCACGGCGCTCTTACGAAAATCGGCTACAAGAACTTGCACGATGTACGGCAAGGAAAGTATTTCGAAATTACTCTCAACGGCGGCGTTTCAAAAGATGAGGCGCAAGCGGAAGTAGAGCGGATCGCACGCGAAGTTCTGACGAACCCTGTCATTGAAGAGTTTCGTTTCTCCCTTGAAGACTAGGTCCCGAACCATCACTGGTCCCCCGCCGAACGATTCGTCAAGGAGCCAATTAACCAGGAGCCAAATTAACCAATGTGCGGCATTGTTGGATATGTGGGTAAGAAGCAGGTCGTCCCCGTCATTATAGAGGGCCTTAGAAAGCTGGAGTATCGCGGCTACGACTCGGCCGGAATCGCGGTGGCCGGAAACGGCGCGGGCCTACAGATCCGGCGGGCCGAAGGCAAGCTTCGCAATCTGGAAGAAGTGATCCGGCTGAAACCGCTTGATGGTACCTACGGCATCGGACACACGCGCTGGGCCACGCATGGCCGCCCCACCGAAGAAAACGCCCATCCTCATCGGGACTGCAGCGGTCGAATCGTGGTGGTGCACAACGGCATTGTCGAGAACTATCTCTCGCTCAAAAAGAAGTTAACCGCTGAAGGACATAAATTCACCACCGAAACCGACACGGAAATCATCGCGCACCTGATCGAGAAGCATTACCTGCCGACCGGTAACGGTCATCGGCCGTCCTTGGAACTCGAAGAAGCCGTGCGCAAAGCGGTGAAGGAACTCACCGGCGTGTTCGCGCTGGTGGTAATCGCAGTTGACGATCCGAGCAAGATTGTCGCGGCGCGCAACGGACCACCCGTCGTCATCGGCCTGGGCAAGGACGAATATTTTGTCGCCTCCGACGTGCCCGCACTCCTCGATCACACCCGCGATCTTTTTTTTCTGGCCGATGGCGATCTGGCCGTGATCACGCAAGACGGGGTGAAGGTCACCGATTTCGACGGCCAGCCACTGGAGCGGAAAGCGCAGCGCATCACCTGGGATCCGATCATGGCGGAGAAGGGTGGTTTCAAGCACTTCATGCTCAAGGAAATTTATGAGCAGCCGCGCACCGTCCGCGACACCACCCTCGGCCGCGTCTCGCAGGATACCGGCGCCATTTTTCTCGACGAGATGCAGGTCAGCGAAGTCGAGTTCAAAGCGCTGAAGAAAATCAACATTGCCGCCTGTGGCACCAGTTGGCATGCCGGACTAGCCGGCAAGTTCATGATTGAAAACCTGGCCCGCGTTCCGGTCGAGGTCGATTACGCCAGCGAATGGCGCTATCGAGATCCGATTCTGGGGCCGGACATGATGACGTTGCTGATTTCGCAATCCGGCGAAACCGCCGACACTATCGCAGCCCAGCGTGAAGCCAAGGCCAAGGGCTCGAAGACACTCGCCATCTGCAACGTTGTCGGCTCTATGATCACGCGCGAAGCCGTAGGGACCGTTTACACGCACGCCGGTCCGGAAATTGGCGTGGCATCGACCAAGGCTTTCACCGGACAACTGACCGCTCTTTATTTATTCGCGTTGTATCTGGCGCAGGTGCGCGGCACCATGACACCCGAACAAGCCAAAGCTGCGGTGCAGGAGTTGACCCACATCCCCGGCAAGCTGGAGCAGATTCTCACTCACGATGAGGCTTGCGACGAACTGGCGAAGACTTATGTGCGCGCGCAGGATTTCCTTTTCTTAGGACGCGGCATTCACTATCCCATCGCCCTTGAAGGCGCGCTCAAGCTCAAGGAAATTTCCTACATTCACGCCGAAGGTTATCCGGCGGGCGAGATGAAGCACGGCCCGAATGCGCTGATTGACGAAAATCTCCCCGTGGTCATCATTGCGACGCGCGACGTGAACAGCCCGCAATCGATGGTGCGTTACGAAAAAACGATGTCGAACCTGAAAGAAGTAAAAGCGCGTTCCGGCATAGTCATCGCGCTAGCGACCACGGGTGACAAAGAGATCGCGGAGGAAGCCGATCACGTGCTCTTCGTTCCGCCCGCGCCGGATGAACTGTCGGCGATTCTCGAGATAGTCCCGCTGCAACTGCTGGCCTATCACATCGGCGTGCGCCGCGGCTGCGACGTGGATCAGCCAAGAAATCTGGCCAAGTCGGTCACCGTGGAGTAAGAATTCACCAAATTGTTCGCACCGCGTGCGCCTGGCGGATCTCGCGGTCCGCAGTGAGCAAAGACAACCCCTCGACCAGCGCGGTCGCTCCAATAATACGATCCGCCGCATCCTTCGGATACGCCGCTGGAAGTGCTAGCGAGCGCGCACACGCCCGGCCGCTGATCGGCAACACGACGAACCGGGCCTCGACTTCATCGAGAAAGGATTCGAGACTGATTTCAAGACGCATGCGACGCTTCCGGAAAAGTGCTGCCAGTTCCAGAAGCGTGATGTCGCAAATGGCGAGACCATCTCCGTTCTGGCGTGCATCATCGATCGCCGCCCGCGCTTTTTTCGACAGGCGATCTTGATCGAATGCCAGCCAGACCACAACATGCGTATCCAGGAGAATCACTTCAGCTCGCCCCATTCTCCGCTGGAAATCGCGGGCGAGACGGCGTCGCCAACCATCGCACCCTTGCCCGCAAGAAAGCCGTAAATGTCGCCCGCGTCTTTGTCGGCGGGGACCAGTTTCACCACCGGCTTGCCGTGCTTGGTGATGACAATCGCTTCTCGCTTGGCCTGAACCTCGTCCATCACCGCTAGACAATGTGCCTTAAACGAACCCGCCGCCATCGTTTTCATACCCGCTCCTGTTATGAGCATGGTCATTATACCATGGTCATACTCTCGACTGGAAGCGGGCTGCCCTTGTTACGAAACAACCGGGGCGCCCCACTTCGCGCGCTCGCCGGGAAGTGAGGTCCTTTTCAGCAGCGCAGCCTGACTACGGGGAATTGCGGGGCGATCCGTCACTTCGAGACCTGCCGCAGCGGCATCGTTCAGTTCGGCTTCGAACGCGTCCTTTTTCACGTGGCCGGACGGTTCCGCCAACAAGACCGTTGCCCCTGGTTTCATGGCTGCCGCAACCTCGGCGAAGAAACGGCTCGAACTCGGCATCTCGTGCACGACCGCCATCGCGAGTACAAAATCGACTTTGCCCTGCAGGTCCTGCAAGCCCAGGGAATCGGATGCAGCCAGGCGCGCATCGGTGCGGTCGAGCAGTCCGGCTTTCGCCAGCCGGCGTTTTAGTCCGGCGATCATGCGCGGCTGAATATCGACCGCGACCACTCGTCCGCTCGCACCCACACGGCGAGCCATCTCTAACGTGAAGAATCCCATGCCGGGCCCTGGTTCGAGGACGGTCATTCCTTCCCCGACATAAGGCTTGACGATCGCGGCCGGGTCCTGTAACAGGCGGCGCAACGGACTGGCCAGTAGATAGCCCAGCCACCAGGGGCAAATGCGGTGTCCCATTTTTCTGTTCCTTTCTGTTCCTCGAAAGTCAGATTCAATGGTGCGGGTACATGCGAATCGAAGCGTCCGGTGGCTCTCCAAAATCATCTATACAGAAGATGGCTCAGTTCAAAACTTTCGACGCACGGCTGCTGCGCTCCGTCTCGCTTTCCGAGTTTACCAAGCACCTCGAACTCGAAGTAAACGGCGTTCCTCGTTTCGGTTTTGTTCCGGGGCAATGGCTCTCGGTGAAGGCCACCACTCCCGATGGCGAGGAGATGACGCGTGCCTATTCGATTGCGTCGGCGCCATCCGAAAACGGGCACTTTGCCTTCTGCCTGAATCGCGTGCAGGATGGCTTCATGTCGAACTATCTCTGCAGTCTTGACGAAGGTGCGAAGATAGCGTTTCAGGGACCGTTCGGCGATTTCATCCTGCGCCCGCCGTTGCGCGACACCGTTTTTATCGCCACTGGAACCGGGATTGCGCCGTTCCGTTCCATGCTGCATTGGCTGCTGGCGGAGGAAGAGCGTCATCAGGGACACCAGTTCTGGCTACTCTTCGGCGCGCGCCGCGCGCAGGACATCTATTATCGCGAGGAGTTTGAGCGTCTCGCCGCGGACCACGCCAACTTTCATTTTCTGCCCACGTTGAGCCGCGCTGCTGCGGAGTGGAAAGGACTGCGCGGATATGTGCAGGAGCATCTTTCCGAAATCGTCGGAACTCGCAACGACATGTACGCCTACATCTGCGGTCTCGACAGGATGATCAAAGCGAACCGCGAGTTGCTGAAGAGTCTGGGCTGGGACCGAACTTCGATCCGATACGAAAAATACGACTGATCTCGTAGAATGATTGCCGTCTTGCGAGCGGTTTTGGGTGGCGCAGCGGTTTCGCGCCGCGATCGAGGTAGGTCGCGCCTTTCACGCGCCGAGGGAGAGAGACCATGTACGTCGCCGATGACAAGCGCTACGACTCCATGCAATATCGCCGCTCAGGACGCAGTGGCATCCAACTTCCTGCCGTCTCGCTCGGACTGTGGCATAACTTCGGCGGGGTCGATAACTTCGAAAATTCCCGCGCCATGCTGCGCCGCGCCTTCGATCTCGGCATCACCCATTTCGATCTCGCCAACAACTACGGGCCTCCGTACGGATCAGCGGAAGAAACTTTCGGGCAGATCCTGAAAAAAGACTTCCTTCCCTACCGCGACGAGCTGATCATTTCCACCAAAGCGGGCTGGGATATGTGGCCGGGGCCCTACGGGAATCTGGGCTCGCGCAAATATATGCTAGCGAGCCTCGATCAGAGCCTGGAGCGTATGGGCCTTGCCTACGTCGACATTTTCTATCATCACCGGCCCGATCCCGACACGCCGATGGAAGAATCTCTTGGCGCGCTCGATACGGCGGTGCGTTCGGGACGCGCGCTCTACGCCGGCATCTCCGCTTACAACGCCAAGCAGACAGCCGTAGCGGTAAAGATTCTGCGCGATCTCGGAACGCCCTGCCTGATCCATCAGCCGAAGTATTCGATGTTCGTGCGCGACCCGGAGCAGGGATTGTTCGATGTGCTGGAAAAAGAAGGCGTGGGAGCGATCGTCTTCAGCCCGCTGGCGCAGGGACTGTTGTCGGATCGCTACCTGCACGGCATTCCCAGCGACTCGCGCGCCGCACGCGATTCCTTTCTGAAGAAGACAGACATCGGCGAAGCGACTCTCGCCAAGGTTCGGGCGCTGAATGAAATCGCCAAGCAGCGTGGGCAGACGCTGGCGGAAATGGCGGTCGCGTGGGTACTGCGCGATCCGCACGTCACCAGCGCGCTCGTGGGCACGAGCAAAGTGTCGCAGGTGGACGACAACGTGGCCGCACTGAAGAACCTGAAATTCTCAGTCGAGGAGTTGCGCGAGATTGACGGCGCTCTCACCGGCAAGCGAGCGGCGTGAAGCGTCGAACTCCAGATGAAGGCACCCAAGAAAAATAAGAATATTATTCGCTGCACCTGGGCCAGCAACGATCTCTCGATTCTCTACCACGACCGCGAATGGGGCGTCCCGCAACACGACGACCGCGTTCTGTTCGAGTTCCTGATTCTGGAGGGCGCGCAAGCCGGCCTCAGCTGGGACACGATTCTACGGAAGCGCGAAAATTATCGCGCGGCCTTCGATGGCTTCGATCCGCAGAAAATCGCTCGCTACGACACGCGAAAGACGCAGCGGTTGCTGCGCGATGAGGGCATCGTCCGCAACCGGCTGAAAATCGCCTCGGCGATACGAAACGCCAAAGCATTTCTGGCGGTGCAGAAGGAGTTTGGGTCGTTTGATCGCTACATCTGGCAGTTCGTCGGAGACAAACCGCTGGTGAACACATGGCGGCTGGGCAAGAGAGTTCTAGCGCGCACGTCTCAATCCGACGCGATGAGCAAGGATCTGAAAAAACGCGGCTTCAATTTCGTCGGCTCGACTATCTGCTACGCCTTCATGCAGGCCACCGGCATGGTCAACGACCACGCGGTCGAGTGTTTCCGCTATCCGCGGATGCCCAGAGGGTAACCAAGGTACTCTCTTAAGAGCACAGGACTTGCGAGCATACTTCGTTGACAAGCGGTTCCGCGCTGGGCTATCCTAAAGATCTTTGGAAGTCCTGCGGCTGCCCGCCTGGAATACCTAGCGCGCCTTCTGCGTGGATTAATGGGGCACTCAGCGGTCTTCATAACGTTCTTTAGTTTCTGGGAGATTCCGATGTCAACCTATTTCCCTAAAGAGGGAGATATTGCGCGTAAGTGGTTTGTGGTGGATGCAACCGGGCTTCCGCTCGGGCGTCTGGCCTCGCGCGTGGCCCGCATTCTGATGGGCAAAGAGAGTCCCAGGTACACGCCGTTTATCGATACCGGAGATCACGTGGTCATTATTAATGCCGAGAAAATCAAGATCACCGGCATGAAGGCGGATCAGAAGCTTTATCAACGCTATACGGGTTATCCCGGCGGTCTGCGCTCGGAAGAGATGAAGAAGCGCATGGTCCGCAAGCCGGAGCTCGTGATCGAAGATGCCGTGTCGCGGATGCTTCCCAAGAACAAACTGGGCAAGCAGATGTTTACCAAGCTGAAGGTTTACCGCGGCGACAAGCATCCGCATCAGGCGCAGAAACCGGAAGCGAAGGTATTTGCGTGAGGAAGCTGCGAGCTGCGAGCCTCGGGCTGCGAGTGAGCAAAATGGATTTGAGATTTTCTGGAAAGGTTGATAAGCCAAACGCTTCATTCTTCGCGCCCGCGGGTGCTCGAAGCTCGAAGCTCGCGGCTCGAAGCTAACCATGGCAGAAACAGTTCAATATTACGGAACCGGACGCCGCAAGGCGGCGATCGCGCGCGTTTTTCTTCGTCCTGGAAGCGGCGAGTTTAAGGTCAACGGCAAAGGCTTCGAAGAATATTTTGTGACGCCGTCGCAGCGGATCGCCGCGAAGTCGCCGCTGGTCTCCACCGATAGCGCGGCTACGTTCAACGTTCTGGCCAACGTGTGCGGCGGCGGGGTCGCTGGACAAGCCGATGCGGTGCGCCTGGGTATTACGCGCGCACTGATGGAGTTCAACGCCGAACTGCGCAAGAAGCTCAAGGCCGAGGGCATGGTGACTCGCGATCCGCGTGCCAAAGAGCGCAAGAAGTATGGACAAAAGGGCGCAAGAAAGCGCTTCCAGTTCAGCAAGAGATAGTCGATGGTCGTTAGTCGATGGTCGTTCGCCAACGACTATCGACGAACGACTGGTCTTAGGGTGTTCAATTCATCCCCCCACCTCCCTGAGGCGGGGTGGACGGGAATGGCAATCCGGAAATGCAGTTGCCGGTTGCCAGCAGCCAGTTTCCAGTAAGGTTTTACTGGCAACCGGCAACTGGCGGGTGACAACTGACTCACCCCGGATGCAGACCAACTGAGGAGGTTGATTGGCAAACATTACGATGAAGGAGTTACTCGAAGCAGGCGTTCACTTCGGGCATCAGACCAAGCGGTGGAACCCGAAGATGAAGGAATACATCTTTGGTGAGCGCAATGGTATCTACATTATCGATCTGCAAAAGACGCTGAAGATGTTCAAGGAAGCGTCGAAATTTGTGCAGGACCTGGCCGCCGAGGGCAGAATCATCCTCTTCGTGGGCACCAAGCGCCAGGCGCAGGACGCAATTGCCGAAGAGGCGCAGCGCTGCTCGATGTTCTACGTGAACCAGCGCTGGCTGGGTGGCCTGCTGACCAACTGGGTCACCGTACAGAAATCCGTGAAGCGGCTCAAAGAACTCGACGAAATGGCCACCGATGGCCGTTACGATCTGCTTCCGAAGAAGGAAGTGATCAAGCTCGAGCGCGAGCGCAAGCACCTGCAGGCCAATCTCGCCGGCATCAAGAACATGACGCGCTTGCCGGATGCAATCTTCGTCATCGATTCGAATAAGGAGCAGATCGCGGTGCGCGAATCGCGCAAGCTGGGCATTCCGGTGGTCGCCGTGGTTGACACGAACTGCGACCCGAGCGAAGTGGACTACGTGATCCCGGGCAATGACGATGCGCTGCGGGCAATCCGGCTGTTTACCTCGAAGATATCGGAGTCGATTGCCGAGGGCGTGCATGCCCGCGACGACAAGGCGATGGCCGACATTCAAGCAGTGGCCGCGCCTGAACCGATTGCCGAAGCCGGAGGCGCCGAAGATCATCTTTTTTCTGGCGTTGCCTCGGAAGGTGAACCTGTTGCTGCCCCGGGCACCGACGGCACCGGCCCCGAAGGCGAAGAGATCCGCATGGAAGACGTGCTGGGCAAGGGCACGCGCAAGCGTCCCACAGCCGCCACGGAAGATGTCGACGAACTGCAGGCTGAGACGCGCCGGTTCTAGCATCGGCTATTGGCTTCGAGCTGCTGGCTACCAGCAAGCACCTATCTGACCCGCGCAGTTCGACTGTGCGCGGGTCGAGTTTTGTAGCAGCAAGTTTCAATTGAAGGAAGAATTACGAATGAGCACTACTATGGCAAATATTTCCGCTGCACAAGTAAAGGAGCTCCGCGATAAAACCGGAGCGCCGATGATGGATTGCAAGAAGGCCTTGACCGAAGCCAACGGCGACATCGAGAAAGCGATTGTCATCCTTCGCAAACGCGGTACGGCGGTGGCTCAACAGAAAGCCGCGCGCGTAACCAGCGAAGGCTCGGTGGCCCACTACATTCACGCTGGCGGCAAGATTGGGGTGCTGGTCGAGGTCAATTGCGAAAGCGATTTCGTGGCGCGCACCGACGACTTCAAAGAGCTAGTGCACGACATCGCCATGCACATTGCGGCGAGCGATCCGAAGTTTGTCCGGAAGGAAGACGTTACGCCGGAAGCCTTCGAGCGCGAGAAAGATATTTATCGCGCGCAGGCCGCTGCCACCGGCAAGCCCCCTGCCGTGGTCGAAAAGATCGTGGCCGGCAAAATGGAAAAGTTCTACGAAGAGGTCTGCCTGCTCGAGCAGCCCTTCATTAAGGACCAGACCATCAGCATCTCCCAGTTGATTGCCGCCAAGGTGGGCAAGCTCGGCGAGAATATCGCGGTGCGGCGTTTTGCCCGGTTCAAAGTTGGCGATGCAACGGCTACCGTGGCCTTCGTCAGCACAAAGCCAGACAACCAGCCCGACGAGGGCGGCGCGGCGTCTGCTCCGGTTGCCAAGTAGCAGCCGAATAATTCAGGGGCGCTGTAGCGCCCCTTTTTGATTTATGCTTCCTTGTAGCCGATTGTCATCCTGACGCTGAGCATAGCCGAAGGGGAAGGATCTGCTTTCTTCATGGCCTCTCCCATCTTCAAGCGCATCTTGCTGAAAATCTCCGGCGAAGCCCTAGCCGCCACGCAAGGCTTCGGCGTCGACACCGCCCGTATTCATGAAATCGCCGCTGAACTGGCCGATGTACACAATCTCGACATCCAGATGGCCATCGTCGTAGGCGGCGGCAATTTCTTCCGCGGAGTCGCCGACCAGGCCAGAAACATGGATCGCGTCTCCGCCGATCACATGGGCATGCTGGCCACGGTCATCAACGCGCTTGCCTTGCAAGACGCCCTCGAAAAACAGAACGTGTTCACCCGCGTGCAAACGGCCATTGAGATGAACCAGGTTGCCGAGCCTTTCATCCGGCGCCGTGCTATCCGGCATCTTGAAAAAGGACGTGTTGTCATTTTCGCCGGAGGCACCGGCAACCCGTATTTCTCGACCGATACGGCCGCCTCGCTGCGCGCCATGGAAATCAAGGCCGACGCCATCCTCAAAGCCACCAAGGTGGATGGCATCTACGACGCCGACCCGATGACAGTGAAGGATGCCAAGAAGTTTTCGCAGCTCACCTACATGGACGTGCTGAAGCTGGGCCTAAAGGTTATGGATTCGACCGCCATCTCTTTGTGCAAGGACAACAATCTGCCCATCATCGTTTTCAACCTGAACCAGCGTGGCAATATCCGCCGCGTCGTCCTCGGGGAGAAGATCGGGTCGCTGGTCAGCGCTTAAAATCAGTTGCCGGTTGCCGGTTTCCAGTTGCCAGTAAAGATCAAACCGAATTCCGGTTTACCGGCAGCTGGCGGCTGGCAACAGACAACTGGGTTTATAATGCACCGTTCTGTTATCGCTACATTTGGGAGCTGAGAGAGATGGCTCATCCTGCCCTGAAAGAAGTTTTCGCCCAACTCAAGACGCGGATGGATAAAGCTGTGGAAGACTTCCGCCGAGAAATGGCCGCCACGCGCACCGGGCGCGCGAACGTTCACATGCTCGACACGGTTTCGGTCGACTACTACGGTTCGCAGATGCCGCTCAACCAGATCGCCCAGATCCACGCCCCCGAGCCTCAAATGATCACGGTGCAGCCGTTCGATCCGTCACAGCTTGGGGCGATCGAAAAAGCCATTCGCAGCGCCGATCTTGGCCTCAACCCGATGAACGACGGCAAGCTGGTGCGGGTGCCCGTGCCCGCGCTCACCGAAGAGCGCCGCAAGGATATGGTCAAGCACCTGCACCGGATTCTCGAAGAGCATCGCACGGCGGTGCGCAACATCCGCCGCGACGGCAACGAGGCCATCAAGAAGGGGCTGAAAGACAAGAAAATTACCGAAGACGACGAGAAACGTGCGCTCGACGAAATTCAGAAGCTCACCGACGACGAAATTAAGAAGATGGAAGAGATGAGCAAGGCGAAAGAAAAAGAAGTGCTGGAGTTCAAGTAGTTGCCAGCTACCAGTTGCCAGAAGAACCTAGGTTTGGGAACTGGCAACTGATAGCTGGCAACTGGCAACTGTTTTGACCTTATATAATCTGTGAATGAAGCGCGTCGTCCACGCCGCTTGCCCGCATGACTGCCCTGATGCCTGCGGCGTCCTGATCACCATCGAAGACGGTCGCGCCACCAGAATTCAGGGCGATCCCGAGCACCCCGTTACCCGTGGATTCCTTTGCGCCAAGGTTGCGAAGTATCTGGACCGCGTGTACTCGCCGGATCGGGTGCTTTACCCCATGCGGCGCGTGAAGGCGAAAGGGGCGGCGTCCCGGCGGGAAGGACGGGCGGGGACGCCCGTCTCTCCATTGTCGAAGATTGTGGAGCGCCGGGCGTCCTCGCCCGGCCACACCGCAGCCGCGCCGTGTGACGCTTTCCAGCGCATCTCCTGGGACGAGGCTCTCGACGAAATTACCCATCGCTTGCGCCGGATCGTTGCCGAATACGGCCCCGAATCCATCCTGCCCTACTCTTACGGAGGCACGCTCGGCGCGCTCAACGGCGCTTGCATGGATCGCCGTTTCTTCCATCGCTTGGGCGCCTCGCAACTGGAGCGCAGCATCTGCTCCACTGCCGGGGAAGAAGGCCTGAAGTCGGTGATCGGCATCAAGCTCGGAACCGAGCCCGAACAGTTTGCGCATTCGCGTTACATTATCGCGTGGGGCTCGAATATTCACGGCAACAACGTTCACCTCTGGCCCTTCATCGAAGAAGCTCGCCGCAAGGGCGCGAAGCTTGTAGTCATCGATCCATACCGTACTCGCACGGCGAAGTTGGCCGACTGGTATCTGCCGATCAATCCCGGCACCGATGCGGCTCTCGCTCTTGGCATGATGCACGTCATCATCAACGAAAATCTCTTCGACGCCGACTACGTTTCGCGCTACACCATGGGGTTCGAAGACCTGAAGGCTCGCGCCGAGGAATATCCGCCCGAAAAAGTTGCCCAGTGGACCGGCATAGCCGCCGGCGACATTCGCAAACTTGCGCGCGAGTACGCCACCGAGCGCCCGTCTGTGATCCGCGTCAACTACGGCATCCAGCGCTCCGAGCGCGGAGGCATGTCGATGCGGGCGGTCACCATGCTGCCCTGTTTGATCGGATCGTGGAAAGAACTCGGTGGCGGACTGCAGCTCTCGCTCAGCGGGTCTTACGGTTTGAACAAGGAAGCGCTGGAAATGCCCGAGTTGATGCAGAAAGCCCTGGGACGCCCCGCCCGTATCGTCAACATGGTGCAACTCGGCAGCGTGCTGAACTCAGCAACGATGGCGCCACCCATCCAGGCGCTGTTTGTGTACAACTCGAATCCCGCAGCGGTTTGCCCCAACCACAACGAAGTGATTCGCGGATTAAAGCGCCCCGACCTTTTCACCGTAGTCCACGAGCAGTTCTTTACCGACACGACCGACTACGCCGACATCGTGCTCCCCGCGACCACATTTTTCGAGCACAAAGATCTGCAGACCGCTTACGGACACTATTACCTCCAGGTTTCCAATCAGGCGATGGATCCGGTCGGCGAATGCCAGTCCAATGTCGAAATGTTCCGCGCGCTTGCGCAGCGCATGGGTTTTGAGGACGAATGTTTTCGCGAAACGGTGGATTCCATGATCGACCGCGCCCTAGATTCGCCCAACCCATGGCTAAAAGGGATCACCCGTGATCGGTTGGAGAACGAGCATCGCATCCGCCTGAATTTCAACGAGGATGGAAATGTGGGCGCGGATGCCGCGCCATTTCTCCCCTTTGCCCAAGGCAACTTCCCGACACCCAGCGGTAAAGCCGAGTTCTACAGCGAAACTCTGAAGCGTCAGGGGCTCGATCCCGTCGTCGCCTTCACCCCGCCCGGAGAATCGCGCCATGGAATTGGATCGAAAGCCGGAGGCTTCCCGCTCGAACTTCTCGCCCGCAAGTCTGACAACCATCTCAACACGTCATTCGCCAACGTACCATCCGTCCGCGCGATGGAACCTTGGATCGGGGATCTCGAAATGCATCCGACCGATGCCGAGGCGCGCGGCGTCCGCCATGGCGACCGTGTTCGCGCCTTCAACCAGCGCGGTGAGATTGTGCTCCAAGCTCGCGTGGATGGCTCGGTGCCTCCGGGAGTGGTGGCCGCCCGGCTCGATTGGGCGCGATTCAGTCCCGGCGGTCGCAATATCAATGTGCTAACCTCAGAAAAACTTACTGACATGGGCAACGCGGCGACGTTCTATTCCGTCTCTGTTGAGGTGGAACCTTTTCGGGCGTGACTTTTCGACAAGAATTCAAGGAAGAAAGCGCCGACGGCTTTTTCCCCTTGGCTTGCAGCTAGAAGCCAGGAGCTAAAAGGCAGGAGCGATTTTCTCCGCCTTGGACGGTTCTCACTCTCTACCGTATAATTACCGTTTTCCTAACTCTAGTTTTTCGAGGTAGTTGCGATTCATCGCCGCCATCATGCCATCCCTGTGTGGGCCCCGCGACTCGGCCACGACATGGGCCCGCAGAGAGACCCGTCATGGTCTCCATCTTCTTCCACTACAAGAGGTTGGAAGCACAGCTTTGTCTGGAATCGTGTCCTCGTTTTGCTCGCCCTTCTGCTCCTCGTGGCCCCGGTTGTCGGCCAGCAAGACCTCATCGTCGGCATCGTTATCCACGGCAACCGCCGCATTCCTGCCGATACGGTTAAGGCCCGCATCTTCAGCAAGGTTGGCGACGTCTACGACACCGCTGCCATCGAACGCGACTTTAACGCCCTTTGGAACACCGGCTATTTTGAGGACATCCGCTTTGAGCGCGAACAGAGCCCCAAGGGTTGGATCCTCCACATCTACCTCAAAGAGCGGCCGACCATCCGCGAGATCAATTACGTCGGCCTGAATGCCGTCTCCACCAGCGACGTACTCGACCGGTTCAAGGAGCGCAAGGTCGGACTCTCAGTGGAGAGCCAGTACGATCCCACGAAGGTCAAGAAGGCGGAAGTTGTTCTGAAGGAGTTGCTCTCCGAGCACGGGCGTCAGTTCGCCACCATCCGCACCGAGAAGCGCGACATCCCGCCCAACGCCGTTGCCGTCACTTTCGTAGTCAAGGAAGGGCCCAAAGTCAAAGTTGGACGTATCCGTTTCCGGGGCAACAAACACATCAACGACCGCACGTTGCGTGCGGCCATGAAGAACCTCAAGCCCATTGGCATCCCACACTCCATCTTCCTTGAAAACCTCTTCGCCAAAACCTACGACGCGACCAAGCTTGAAGAAGATACCGAGCGCGTCCGCGCCGAGTTCCAAAACCGCGGCTACTTCAAGGTGCTGGTCGACGATCCTAAGACCGAGATTCACGACACCGGACACACAGGCTTCCACATCCCCTTGCTCCAGTCAGGACTGGGGAAAGCGGTCGATATCACCATGCCTATCGAGGAGGGCGATCGCTACCGCCTCGGCACGATCACCTTCAAGCACAACAAAGCCATTTCGAACGTCGCCGCCCTGCGCAGCCTTTTCCCGATGAAGGATGGCGACATCTTCAGCCGCGAAAAAGTCGCCAAGGGACTCGAGAACCTGCGCAAAGCCTACGGCGAGGCCGGCTACATTAACTTCACTTCCGTTCCCGACACCAAATTCGACGACGAAAAGAAGATCGTGAATCTGGAAATCGACGTGGACGAAGGCAAGCAGTTCTACGTACGCCGCATCGAGTTCCAGGGCAACACCACCACGCGCGACAAAGTCATCCGCCGCGAAATCGCGCTGGAAGAGGGCCAGATCTACAACTCGCGTTTCTGGGAACTGAGCCTGATGCGTCTGAACCAACTCGGCTATTTCGACCAGCTCAAGCCCGACGATCCCAATACCACCGAACGCCACCTCGACGAAAAAGCCGGCACGGTCGATCTCACCCTGAAGGTGCACGAAAAAGGCAAGAACAGCATCGGACTGCAAGGCGGCGTCAGCGGCCTGGCCGGCGCCTTTGTCGGCATCAACTACAGCACCAACAACTTTCTTGGGCTGGGCGAGACGCTCTCCGTGCAGGCCAGCCTTGGCAACTACCAGCGCGACGTGGTGTTCGGATTCACCGAGCCCTACTTGTTTGACCGGCCCATGCAGGCCGGCTTCAACGTCTACCTGCGCAAGACCAGCTATAACCAGGCTCGACAGTATGCCATTCTAACTGGACAGAATCTGAACCTGCCGTCAGCCTACCTGCAGAACCTGCAGGACTACTCGCAGTCCAGTACCGGCTTCAGCCTGAGTTTAAGCTATCCGCTGCGCGGGCGCCGTTCCTTCAAGCGGGTTGGCATCAGCTACTCCTTCGATCGTTCTTCGCTGGTTGCCGTCAGCAATGCCTCCAAGCTGTTGTTCGAAAATATCAACTTTAGCGGTATCTCCGGTCCCAACGCGCTGAACGGCATCATCACCAGCAAGATCACTCCCAGCTTCACTCTCAATACGCTGGATGCCGCCTACGCTCCCCACCACGGCAAGAGCCTGTTCATCGGCGGAGAGTTCGCTGGCCTGGGCGGCACCGTGCACACCGTCCGGCCCATCATCCAGTACAAACAGTTTTTCCCAATGCAAAAGCGCCGCAATGCCCTCGGTTACAACCTTCAGGCTTCGTTTATCACGGGGTTTGCCGGCGTCGTTGCCCCGCCCTTTGAACGTGCTTACCTGGGCGGCGAGAACGATATCCGCGGTTTTGACATCCGCACCATTTCTCCCATTGCCTATCTGCCCAGCGCCCAGACCGTCGCCCTCCGGAACCCCGATGGAACGTTCGTTCCCGCCAATCCCCGGTTTCCAGTCTCGACCAGCTCTACGGGAGCATGCGTCGGTAACTGCTGGAATATCCCGGTCCCCTTCCAGCAACTGGTGACTCCGGGCGGCGACCTCAGTATGAATGGCAACCTTGAATACCGCATCACCATTGCCGGCCCCGTCGCCCTCGCGCCCTTTGTCGACATGGGCACCGATCCGATTCTCCGTACCTCACAGTTGCAGATCAACCCCTTCCAGTACGACACGCTGTTAAGCACTCTGTACGGCTGTCCGCAACTGAATTCGGCATACGCCTGCAGCGGCGGGCAAAGACTCAGCCCCTCAACCTTCTCGCCAAATCTCAAACCGGTTCCCGGCACCAACTGGGTGGTGCGCATGTCCACCGGCCTCGAATTGCAGACCATGCTCCCGGTCGTCAATGCGCCCTTCCGCATTTACTATGCCTACAACGCGCTCCGCCTGGATGGCAGCGCCATGCCGCCCGTGCCCATTACCCTCAACATGTTCCCGAACAATGGCGCCGGAGCCTACACGTACGCGACCACGCTTTCAACCCTCGGATCGAGATTCACTCTGCTGGAACCAAGAAAGACCTTCCGCTTCACCGTGGCCACAACGTTCTAAGGGCAGTTGCCAGTTGCCAGTTCTCGGCAACCCCCTAGAGCTGAATGGCGAATTCCCCCAAGTCTAATGCTTCAAATTTTGAAGGCGGATCAATGTAGCGGGAACTGCCGCGGCCCAAATATTTTGAGAACTGCCAACTGGCAACTGCCCTACTCAATATGCACCAGTCCGCTCGCCGGCTCAGACGCCGTCGCCGGCCATTGTGGCGCGCGCCATGCATCCAGCACCGATACCTGGTGCACGCACGATACCGTGCAATGCGGAGCGCACGGCTTCTCCGTATGGAACTCGCGGCGCATATCGGAAATCGTATATTTCTCCAGCGGAATCGCCGGATACCCGCGCTGCTGCGAGCAGTAATGCACCAGCCCGTCCTCGCAAATATATAGATAACGCGCTCCCGCGCGACAGCGCCACTGATTGGGACGCCCCAGCGCGATGTTGTCCTGAAACGCATTGACGCGCGTGAAGCTGCGTTTTTCGAGGTTCTTCATCTCGTGATACACGCGCCGTTCTTCGTCGTTCAACGGCTGCAACTGTCCCGTGCCATCGTGAATGATTCCAATCGTCGAGCTGAATCCCAACTCCAGCGCGCGTTTGCCGATGGTAAGTGCGTCCTGCGGATGGCTAACTCCGCTGCCCACCACCGAATTGATATTCACGTGAAATTCCGCGTGCTCGGCCAGCAGTTGCAGCTTGCGGTCAAGCACCTTCAGGCTTTTCTTGGAGACTTCGTCGGGATTGACGTTATCAATCGAAATCTGCAGCCACTCCAGCCCCGCGCGGCTCAGCCGCTGTATGCGATCCGCGGTCAGCAGATAACCGTTGGTGATCAGCCCCGACACGATCCGGCGTTGCCGCATGCGGTGAATAATGTCATCCAGTTGTGGATGCAGCATCGGCTCGCCGCCGCTGATGGTAATCACGGAAGTACCAAGGTCGCCCAGCAGATCCACGCGCCGCAACATCTGCTCGACAGGCACCGGCTTAGAAAAATCGTCGAACTCGTTGCAGTAAGTGCAAGCCAGATTGCAGCGCCGTATCGGAATCAGATGCGCCAGCAAAGGATGGTCGGTAGACACCAGCGCCTTCAGGATTTGCCACAATCCATGAGCGTTCCGCTCAATCGCTTTAAGTTTGCGGCGCAATGCCGCTGACCGGGTTGCCATCTTGATGTACCTTCTATTTCACCACAGCAACCGGCCCGATGCACAATGCACCGCATTATTTGGAGGAAAAGCTGGGTCGAATGGCAATTCACGCCCCTCGCCAATCATCGCTATCCCAGATCTGTCATCTTGAGCGAAGTGAAGGACCTGCTTGTGGCCCTCTTTAAAATGGTTTGTCATCTTGAGCGAAGTAGCTGCCCCGCGAAGCGAAGCAACTGCGCAGTCGAAAGACCCCTACACCCTCCTCACTCATCCGCAACGCGTCAGGGAGTTCTCACATCGGTCCCGCGAGGTTTAGATCGCCCGATGACCCGATGGCCCGATGGTTTATGATGAGCGCCAATGAAAGGCTTGCGCCATGGCGAACCGTGAACATTTCGCAAAACTCAAGGAAGGTGTAGAGGCTTGGAATGCCTGGAGAAAGGCAAACCCCGAAATAGTCCCGCATCTTCGCGGCGCTGAACTTCACAGCGCGGACCTCGGAGGGGCGGACTTGTAGAGGGCGAACCTCTACGGGGCGGAACTTAAACAGGCAGACCTGAGCGACGCGAACCTACATCATGCCGACCTGCGCGTGGCGAACCTCGAGGAGGCGGACCTCTGCGACGCGATCGTCGCTGAGGCAGATCTCTTCGACGCGGATCTCCGCGGAGCCGACCTCACCGGAGCCATGCTAAGAAGCGCGAATCTCTACGGGGCAAACCTCTACGCGGCCGACCTCTCCGGGGCGTCCATTGGCTGGACGACTTTCGGAGACAACGACCTGAGCGAGGCGAAGGGCCTAGAAACCGTGCGCCACATTGCCCCATCGACGATCGGCATCGACACTGTCTACCGCTCCCACGGCAAGATTCCGCTGGCATTCCTGCGCGGAGCTGGCGTTCCCGAAAACTTTATTCGGCAGATGCTGGGCCTCGCAGGGAAAGCCGCCGAGTTCTTTTCCTGCTTCATCAGCTATTCCACCAAAGATCAGGAATTCGCCGACCGCTTGCACGCCGATTTGCAGAACAAAGGCGTCCGCTGCTGGTTCGCGCCACACGACATACAAGCCGGAAAGAAGATCCATGAACAGATCGACGTAGCCATACGAGCTCATGAAAAGCTGCTCCTGATCCTGTCGCCGAACAGCATGAACAGCGAATGGGTGAGAACGGAAATCAGAAAAGCTCGCAAGCGGGAGCGCACTGAGAACAAGCGCGTGCTGTTTCCCGTCCGCCTGGTTTCCTTTGAGGCGATTCGGGACTGGGAGCTCTTCGACGCCGACGAAGGGAAGGATTTGGCGGTCGAAATTCGCGAATACTACATCCCCGACTTCAGCGACTGGAAGAACCACGACTCTTACGCGAAGGGATTTGACAACTTACTCCGCGATATGAAAACAGAAGGCTCGGAGGCCAGCGTGTCCTAGTGACTGACTATAGATTCATCTTCGATAACAACTACGAAAAGGCTGCCGAATTTTTTCCAAAGCGGCGCACCATCACTCTGAAACGAGCAGGACTAAGCCCCAGCGCTAGCGACCGTGAAATCGTCGAGGTCGCATCAGACCGTAAATGGATAATCGTCACGTCTAACGGCGACGACTTCATCAAAGAAATAAATCGGTACTTGCGCCAGACCATGAGGCTACAGTGCCACGACTTGCACGGGCTCGTAATTCTGCCAAGCGCGCTTGAATCTCAGCGCTGCTCAATGCACAAGGCAGAGCAGCGGCTTGTTCTAAATGGCAGGCACTTAAGCTGGAAAGACGTCTGGGAATTGGACTGCTGCGTCCGTGTCGCACGGACTGGCGCTGTGCAGGTGACCCGCTTCGACAGGTGCTTCTATTGCAAGAAATATGGCGCTGCGTAACCCTAGGCGAGTCCCGACACGTGGGATGACGCAAGCCGACCCAGACCTTTTTCATCACAAACGAGATGTGCACCCCATCACAGACATCCAACCCGCCGTGCGCGATAATGACTACAAGATCGGAGCGGTCGAGAACTGTGCCTGTCTCGCAAGGCGACCACAGAAGCCGCCACGATCCCATTTTGGGAAGCTCTTTGACAACCAAACGCAGCAAATACGCCGCTAAATCATTGGTTCCGGAAGACTTTACCCGCAAGTCCTTTAAACCCAAAGATCTGGCGGGAATTTCTGCCTAACCCCATGATTTCACTGACCAGGGGGGAGGGGGGTGGGGGGTGGGGGTACCCATATTAAACTAGTAAACAGGCGAAAAATGACGGCCCCGGAAGTTGACGCATTTGACCAGCTGTGCAGACACCAGGCTCACGAAGAGCGTCCGTCCCTAAGCAGGATTGATCTTGACTGAGAACTGAGAACTGACGCCCGATGCCTACTGCATGTCTCCGCCCATGGGCACGTAGCGGAACTTCTTGCCGTCGAAGAACAGGGCAGAGCTATCTCCCAAGTCGCCCGCTTCTTCAACGTATACGGCTTCGATCGTTTTCTTTCTCAGCTTGAATTTTCTAACCGAGAGCGTGCGATACGGTAAATTCACAATCACGAACTTCGCTTTCGGAGTCGCTGAGCGCCAGGCGTTCGGCCCCGCGCCATGAATGATCAGCATCGCCAGGCCGCGCCGCGCCGGATCGCCCTCACTGAACGTGGTCGTCAGCTTGGGATCGCCATAGCCAAAATAATCGTAGTAGGGATCGATCACCGTGTAATTGTGTTCCCCTTGATCGAGCATCGGATTCTTACAACGCGCCGCGATCACCACATCCTCCACGCCGTCGCCGTCCAGATCGCCGAATGCGGGCGCGACGTCGGGCAACATCGTGAACTGGTCGCCAAACTGCTGTTGCACGAACGCGTTGTCGATCTTGTGAGCGGGAGCCGGTCCGTGCGCTGATTCTTGCCCGAAAGCTGGAATCAGGATCGCGACGCTAAAAGCGAGAAGTAGGGGAATTTTTCTCATGGGCCTACTGTAGTCGCTCGATGGGACCAAGGGCAGGTAACGAAAGTCACCTCCCGGTGTGGTGGAGGGAGAGCAAGAAAAGCTTGAACCACAGAGGCCACAGGGTTCACGGAGGAGAAACGAAAGAGGTTTGCCCAGTGTTTCTCGGAGCCTGCCCTGAGCGAAGTCGAAGGGTCCTCTGTGGTTAAGAATCTCTGGCTCTGAGTCACGCGAACTGAGATTGCAAAATTACAAATTCCGCCCGAAGTGCTCCCAGCCCGCAGCCTGGAGCGGCTGCCGCTTTCCATCCGCTCCGATCAGCCGCATGCCTGCAGCTCGCACAGTTCGCCCGATCCGCGTCACTCGAACTCCCGCGACCTGCGATGGGATCGCCCCAGTGGACGTAAACAACAGTTCGTAATCGTCGCCGCCGTGCAAGGCCAACTCGAGCGCGACAGGCTTTTTCCCCAGTCTCTTTTTCCCTCGCTCTTTTTTGCCTCGCCCCACCTGCGCCCGCGGAATCGCCTCGGCTTCGATCTCCGCGCCCACGCGGCTTTCCTGGCAGATGTGTTCGAGGTCGGTGGAAAGGCCGTCACTCAAGTCAATCATGGCCGAAGCCAATCCGCGTTTGCGCAGCCATTGCCCCACGGCAACCCGCGCTTGCGGACGAAGGTATTTGAAATACTCCGCTCCGATCGGCTGCGATTTCGTGAGCCGAGCCAGAGCCGCCGCAGCGCCGCCCAACTCTCCCGTAACGTAGATGTGCTCACCCGGCTTCGCCCCCGACCGCAGCACCGCCTTTCCCTTTGGCACCGAACCCACGACCACGATATCCGCCTGGATCCCCACTGGCGATTGCGCGGTGTCGCCGCCGGCTAGCGGAACCTTGAACTCTTTCGCCAGATCCAACAGTCCCTTCAGGAAGCGGTCCACCCACCTCTGCGGGACATCGTCGGCGACGGCCAGCGATAAGAATGCCGCTCGCGGCTCGCCGCCCATGGCCGCGATGTCGCTCAGCCCACGCGTCAGGCAGCGCCTCCCGACCAGTTCTGGACAGTGCCAATCTCGCCGGAAGTGCACGTTCTCGATGGTGAAGTCGGTCGTGACCAGCAAATCGTGCCGCGGAGGAATGCTCAGCACCGCGCAATCATCGCCAATGCCAGTGACCACTGACGGCCCTCCAAGGGCAAGGCGCCGGATCCGCGTGATCAGCTTCTTCTCACTTATTCTTTCGGGCATTTTTTCGATCGGCGGCATGCCGAACACTATACCGCTGCTTCAAACGCCTTGGGTGCCTGCGCTAGCAGCGGGTGGGCGATGTGTTGCTTACTACGGTAATCTGGCCGGTTGGGCAGCGAAAATTACGCTGCCTTGGTAACCAATCAAATGGGCATAGCGAGGTTGACAGGGGGAATCAGGTTTGTTACCGTTTAACTCGCCGTTAACAGATACCTTTGCCGAACCAAGTACTGCAGCTTGAATTGGTTGCAGCCAAACTGGATTTCGGCTTGCCTGGTTCCGTAGTTTGGGATTGGCCAGCCTGCATCTAAGGCGGCTGGTGGAATCAGGATTCCGAGCCCGAGCATGACTGTTCCGCTCCGGCCGGATTCCGAAGCAAAATCTATTGCCGGAAGTAGGATATTGCGTAAACGTTTCTACATATTTTTTGTAGCTCGCGACGAAGCCGGACAGCTTCGCAAGATCTCCATTCCCGTTCATTATCTGTATGTTCTTGTAGCGGGGGCGGCTATCGGCGTGCTGTGCCTGACGGGCATCGCCAGCTCCTATACGCGGATGCTGGCGAAAGTTGAACACTATAACCAGCTCCGCACTGAGCAAGCCCAGCTCAAGGACCGCTATTCGCGTCTGGAACAGGTGGCCAAGGAACGTGACATTCAGGTGGCTTCTCTGGGCTCGCTGGCCAGCGAGGTTTCTGCGCTTTATGGCCTCAAGTCCGATCCGGCGATGGTAGCCGCCTCGACCGAGCAGATTCAGGAAGCGCAGGTACACTCGTCGCTCGACCAGCTTTTCGCGCTGAAACATACGGCGCTAACAGGTGCAGCGAGCGTCGGCATCTCGCTCGGGCTGACCAAGAACTCGACCACGGCCGACTGGATCCGGGCCAACTCGGCTCCGAACCTATGGCCGGTCGAAGGCCAGGTCACCGCTTCTTTCGGCGAGCGCATCGATCCCTTTAACGGAGAAGGCGCCTTCCACTCCGGTATTGACATCTCCGCCAGCGAAGGTTCGCCGGTGATCGCACCGGCCGATGGCACAGTTACTTTCGCCGACTACCTGGGCGGCTACGGTCGCGCCATCATGGTTGACCACGAACACGGCATTTCGACCCGCTACGGCCACCTTTCCAACTTCGCCGTTACCGCCGGACAATACGTGCACCGCGGCGACACCATAGGTTTCGTGGGCACGAGCGGACGCTCCACCGGCCCCCATCTCCACTACGAAGTCCGCATCAACGACGTGCCCGTGAATCCCTACAAATATCTGCGGCTGACAGTGGCGCAAGTTGGCGGGCTTACGCCGGGCGAGTAATCTAGAAATATTTTTTCAGGAAATATTTGTGTGGCGCGGACACTCTTGTCCGTGGGACGGTTGCTCGTCTGAATGAATGTCTGAGGGAGGGCCCGCACAGAGCGTCCTTCGCTTGAAACCCTGGAAGTAAAACCTCTGCCCTCTATGCCTTCGCCTTCTTCACTTCTTCAATCAGCGGCGGGACGATGTCGAACAGATTCCCCACTACCGCAAAATCCGCGATCTCAAAAATTGGCGCTTCGGAATCTTTGTTGATCGCCACGATGCTCCTGGAACCCTTCATACCGACGATGTGCTGGATCGCCCCGGAGATTCCGAGCGCCAGATACAGTTTCGGGGCGACTGTTTGACCCGACGATCCGATCTGCCGGTCCATGGGCAGCCATCCGTTGTCGCAGATGGGGCGGGAGGCAGCGAGCTCGCCGCCGAGCGCGTCCGCCAACTGCTTCGCCATTTCAATATTCTTCTGCTCCTTGATGCCGCGACCTACCGAGACAATAACCTCGGCCTGCGTCAGATCGACCGCCTGCTTGGCTTCCTTGAAAACTTCCTGCGGCTTATTGCGCACGACGCCTTCCGGAACTTCGACGTTGACGGTTTCAACCGGCGCCGACGTCGTTGTTGCGCCCGCTTCGACTTTATCGGCACGGAATGAGCCGTTTTGAAACGTGACAAAGCAAGGCCCCGCGCCGGAAAAACTCACGTCGGCCACAAACTTTCCCTGAAACATTTGCCGCGTGAACACCAGCTTGCCGCCTTCATACCTGTATCCGATCGCGTCGCTGATGGCCGTGGTTTGCAAGGCTGTCGCCAGCTTGGGCACGAAATCGCGTACCTGGTAGGTATGCGGCATCAACACCAGCTTTGCGGGATGCTTTTCCAAGAACGCCTGCAACGCATAGGCGAATGCGTCCGGGGTGTAGGGCTCGAGACTCGCCGATTCGATGTCATACACTTTCGCGAGCTTTTTCGCTGCTACCTCTCCTGCGATGGCAGCCACACCAGAGCCAATCACCGCGGCTTCCAGCGTCCATCCAGTTTGAGCGGCAATCGCCTGTCCGGCGGCAATCGTCTCCCACGAGACGCGGTTCAGTTTTCCTTCACGCTGTTCGACGACTACTAGAATTGTGACCATAGAGTGAGTTCTCAGTTCCCAGTTTTTAGTTCTCAGAAAAAGCCCAAGTTCCCAAGACGGAGAACTGAGAACCGAGAACTGAGAACTGGTTTTTTCAAATTACTCGTATTTCATTCTTCAGCTTTTCCACCAGCTTCTTTGCCACTTCCGCCGGAGGGCCTTCCAGAAACTCGGTGTTTTTTGACTTCTGCGGCACGTAGAGCTTTTCGATCTTCTGCAAATTTCCGCCCATGTTTCCGCCTAACGACGACTGCACTTCCGCCAGGGTTATCTTGCGCAGCGGCTTTGTTTTGGCCTGCTTGATCCCAATCAGCGTCGCATAGCGCAGCTTGTTAATGCCCGACTGGATGGTCAGCACCGCGGGCAAAGGCATGTCGACGAATTGGAAGAATCCCGCTTCCAGCTCCCGCTTGACGCGGATGCCGGCGTCATTTTTTTCAATCTGCATAATGATGGTCGCGTGCGGCAAGCCAAGAATCTGCGCCAGAATCACGCCGGTCTGCGCATATCCGTAATCGTCCGATTGCAAGCCGGTGAAGATCAGGTCGAATTTCTCGTCCTTGACGGCCGCCGCGATGGCTCGTGCCGTGTTGTAGGCATCGAGCCCGACAAAAGCATCGTCCTCGAGGTGGATGGCCCGGTCCGCGCCCTTGGCCAGCGCCTCGCGCAACACCTGCATCGCCCGCGCCGGGCCGGCGGTGATTACCACCACCTCGCCGGTGTGCTTTTCTTTCTGCCGCAACGCCTCTTCCAGTGCGAACGCGTCCGGCTCGTTCACTTCGTAGGAAACGTCCTCGCGAATCCAAGTCCCCGCCTCATTCAACTTCAGCGGAGCGTCTTTCTGCGGCACCTGCTTCATGCAAACCAGAATCTTCACGGATCAACTCCCATCCATCACGCCTTCAAGTAGTGCAGATCAAACTGGCTAGTATAAACGAATGGACGGGGCAGCGAATGGGGTGGGACAACCGACGAGCGAGCGCAACAACAAATGAATCAAGCGCGGACATTCTGTCCGCGCCTGGAAGAGCCTACTCCGACGGGATGTGCCTACCCGCAGCTCCTCACGGCTGGGGAGGATGGTCGGCTGCGGGGTCAACAACTTTGTTGCCGTCGTTGGCAGGAGCATTGACGCCTGAGTTGGTCGGCGGGCGAGATTCCACGGGCTGACCAGGGAGATGGTACGCTGTGTCATTCACCTTACTTTCGGAGTTCGCAGGTTGCATCGCAACGACCTGATAAGCTGTCGTTTTCTTATCTCCGTCAACCACCCTCAGGAACAAACGATCCTTCTTAACCCTAAATTCAGCTTCATGGCCTACGGGAAGAACGACGGGATGCTTCGTATCCAAAGGACGAATGTGGTAGTCCATTTCGTCGGTTCGAAGCAAGTACTGCGGGCACAACTGTTCATGCGAGTTCACGTGCTCGACCCCAAGGGCTGCGACCGCGCTCCCCAGGCCGGTCAGGCCTCTTTCTTTGGCGCCGCAAGGAACGGATTGCATGCTCTCTAACATGCCTCGTTGACCTTTCTTTTGCTTGCCCGCCGCGATCGAGGAAACAGCCAGGATCAGCGAGAGCACAGCGATGAGCGATCTCTCGACCTTCATAGGACCTCCCTAAGGATATTTGCACTTCATTTCCGCTTTTAGACATCCCGCACGGAAAGGTTGCAGAGGTGAAGGACGGCCTTTCATGTGGGGATTTCTGTCCTTCACCTCCACCTCTGCCTCTCATTCTGTGCGCCTCACCTGTCAATCCCTATTGGTCTGGTGGGGTAGATTTCGGTTTCGGCGTGGGTCCAACAGGCTTTGCGCTGAAGCCGCCTTGCTGCACCCAGTTCGAGCTCATGACCGCTTGCGGGTTCGCCGCCAGCTGTTGGCTCATTGCAGGATGAGCTTTCAGGTATTCATCCAGTTCCGGATGGCTCGCCAGGTACTCCTTGTTGGTAGCCAGTGACGGATCGCTGGAGAGTCTCTGCCGCGACGCTTGCGTGACCGCCAAGGAATTGGCCAAAGCTGGTCAGTTCCCCGCGGTTGCGTTCGTCGACGTTGATTCGAGCATCACGATCGTGATTGCCCTCCTGCCGGTCGTATCGGTCCTCGTCTCGCATGAAAGCGTCCGGATGCTCGCGGAACGCATCGGCGACTTCGGGGTGCTTCTGCAGATACTCCTGCAGCGCCGGATGATCCGCGACCCATCTGCGGTTGTCGATCAGCGAAGGATCCTTGCGGAGTTGTTCGGCGATTTCTGGATGGCTGTCCAGGAACCGGTCCATGTCGGCCAAGTCGCGGGGCGTAATGTTGCGGTAGCCCTCTCTCTGATCATAGCGGTCCTCACCCCGCATGAAGGCGTCCGGGTGCGCGCGGAACGCATCGGCGACTCTGGGGTGCTCCTGCAGGTATTCCTGCAGCGCCCGATGATCCGCGACCCATTTGTGGTTGTCGATCAGCGAAGGATCCTTGCGGAGCTGTTCGGCGATCTCCGGATGGTCGTCGAGGAAGCGGTCCATGTCGGCCACTTCTTGAGGAGTAATGTTGTCGCTCTGACGCGGCATCGGAGTCGGCGGGCCGGGCGGCATCGGCGTTGGCGGCATGGCCTGTGCGCAGACAAGTGTGCCGACCGAGAACAGCATCGCCAGAGCGAGAAACGGCGCTAACACTTTCGTCTTGATTGCCATATCCATAGAACCTCCTGTGAGCCTGGGACTCATGTGGAGGAGGAGTGCAACCACTCTGCCAACCGGGTTCTGCTCGGCGATATCTCGGGCAGGGTCAGCGACTTGCAAAAAACGGTGGGAATTCCATGACTTCCGCCGCCTGAAAATTTTACATTCTGGCGGAAAATTCTCTGTACGGCATGGGACCTTAGAGGAAACCCCGGAGAGCGATAACAACTTAAAGTTCAGAAGCAGAATTGTGAAAAGCGGGCCAAGAAAATACTTGCGGAGACCTAAGTGCCCGATGAGAATGTCGTCGACATATTGAGTGCACGCCGGTCCGATTGCGACGGGCGGAACTCAACGGTCAACGACCACCGGCCGGCAGGCCATCCTGCAGAAAAGCGACGCTCTGCACGCCCGTAATCTCGAAGCGCTTGCGGCAGCGCAGGTTCTTGCACATCATCATGTCGTCGCGACGCAGCATGTAAGACTGCGCTTTGGCGAATTTCGCGCGGTCGCGATCGTCGGCGCGCGGCGGGAGATTCTTCTTCTTCATGCGCACCAGCCACTGGATCTCATACTCCGCCGACTGATGGCAATGCGGACAGCTTAAATTTGCCGGCTTTTTATCAGACCGTTCGTCGAAAAAATCGCGCTCATCCATAAAATTAATTAGGCTCTCGGCATTAGGCTAACGCGGCGCTCAACCTTCGCGTTCTGGCGAAGGGTTGGCATTTCACGCCAAGCTCAGATTATTGCACTTTTGCGGATCGAATGTGCGAAGATGCGAGGATTACAACCATGCCACGCAAGCGTAAGAAAAAAATCTTCTCCGCCGCCAAGGTCGTCCGCGAAATGGCCCGCGAACGCGTTGGCAGTCCCAAACCTTCGCGGCTGGTCCCGGCGAAGAAGACGAAGCCGGAGCGGCACAAGGCTACGCTGGGCAAGCTGCTAACGGAGGAATAACGACAGAGTGGTCCGCGCCTTCATTGTGGTTGGAACGTCGCAACCAACGCGGTTCCGCCGACGGGCACGGTGACGACACAGACGTTTAACTGCAGCGAAGAACACGAGCCAACCCAATCCAAGAAAGTGTAATTCGGAGCCGGCGTGGCCGTGAGCGCAACCGAAGCCCCCACCGGGACGACGGCGATGCAATTGGCGGGGCAACTGATACCGTATGTCGAGCTGTTTACCGTTCCACCGCCGTTTGGCGAGATCTGCACGCTCAGCGTGGCTTCCGTGTTGCCTCCCGGGCAAGTTGCAATCGCGGCATTGTCTACGGTTACGGTCGCATAAGCAATCAGAATGTTAGACGAACCGCCGGTGCCCTCAGGAACGGTTGCCGAGATGTTCCCGCCGCCGCAGTAGTCCGGCGCCGGAGTGAACAAGCCGGGGGTCGACATCGTAACCACGCCATCATCGATCTTCCAGGTCGCCTGACTAGTGACGTCCTTCGTCGCCGGGGGATGGATATACGTGCCGACCACTGTGTACTGCTCCATGACGTTGGTAGCAGGCGGGGGGGAGTACGGCTCCAGAAAAGTAAATGTTGGGGGTGTGATCGTAAGACTCACCAGCTTCTGGTCGTGCCCGCAACTCGGCAGGCTCAACGCTGCTCCTACCGCCACCAGCGCGCCTAAGGCGAGCCCTATATAACTGCGCTTCATACCGACTACTCCTGGAGGCAAGTTTGCCGCTTGCCCGCTCATCAGAGTGGGGAAATATGAAATCTAGTGGAAGCACGCGCAAAAAGCAAGAAAGGGCCCAAGCAGGGAGCGTGATCTTGAAAAGTCAGGGCAGCATCAAAGCGGTACCCCGATATGCAACCTCTTTTCGTAGCGAAGCTTGATCTCTTCCTTAGTCTGCTAATCCACGTGCTCGCCCACCTCGAACCCTTCTTCGGTCGCGGGCAGTACGTCGCGTTCGCCCGCGAACCACACATATAGAGTTGGCAAAAGAAAGATGCTCATCACTAAGTCGGCAATCAAACCGCCCACAATGACAATTGCAAAGGGACGCTGAGAGTCGGAACCGATAGCGTGTGAGAGGGCAGCCGGTAGTAGTCCTAAAGTTGCCACCAGCATGGTCATCATGATGGGCCGCAATCTCAACACGGCCCCCTCAACCGCAGCGTCCTCGATGGTATAGCGCCGCGCTCGAAGCTGGTTGATGTACTCCACCATGATGACTCCGGTCTGCACGGACACGCCGAACAACGCCAGAAAGCCCACGCCGGAGGAAACACTGAAATTCGTGCCAGTTACTACAAGAGCGAGGAGACCGCCGAAGCGGGCCATGGCAACGTTCGCCAGAATCAGCAGCGCCCATTTGAACGATTTAAACATCGTGTAAAGGAGAACGAAGATGACCAGGACCGTGATGGGGAGCACGATGAGCAGCCGCTCGTCCGCCCTCTTCTGGCTCTCGTATTCTCCTTCCCAGTCGATGTGGTATCCGGGCGGCAGTTTGACCTGATCGTTGACTTTCTTCATCGACTCTTCTACGGCGCCGCCTAGGTCACGACCCCGGACACTATACTTGATGGCAACGTAACGCTGATTGCCTTCGCGATAAATTTCGGACCCTCCGTCCCTTTCTTCGATCTTGCAGAGTTGTGCGAGCGACACCCGTTCTCCGGAAGGCGATAGCAGACGAATATTCTCGATCGCTTGCTGAGTATCGCGGTACTTCGGAAGATAGCGCAGCGTAAGGTCGTATCGGGCCTCGCCCTTGAGAACCTGGGTGAGCGCGTTCCCACCGACTGCGGTTTGAATCGCATCCTGCACATCGGCGACGTTGATCTGGTAACGAGCGGCCGCATCGCGGTCCACGGTTACGTTGAGGTTGGGCTGGCCGAGCACATGAAAGACTCCGAGGTCTTCGATCCCCTTGACACCGCGCATGATGCCGACGATCTGGTCGCTTTTTTCTTCCAATAGTTTCAAGTCATCGCCGTAGACCTTGGTGGCAAGCTCTCCCTTCACGCCACTGACCGCCTCCTCCATGTTGTCTTCGATGGGTTGAGAAAAACCCCAGACGACGCCGGGAATTTTGTTGAGTTCGCGATTCATGGCCGCAATAAGCTCGTCTTTGTTTTCGTGGAAGACAGGCCGCCACTGCTCTTTGGGCTTAAGATCGACGAAGTACTCGGTATTGAAAAAGCTGGTTGTATCCGTGCCGTCATCCGGCCGTCCGGTTTGGCTGGTACATTGCGGGACCTCGGGAAAAGAGCAAAGCACGATTCGGGCCTGGTTCATTACCCGGATCCCCTCGTCCGGCCCAGTGCTGGGCGCCAGCGTGCCACGTACCCAGAGCGCACCTTCATCCAGGTGGGGCAGAAATTCGGAACCGATAACGCCGCCGAAGGCGAGATAAAGTGCTATGAAAAGCCCCAGCACCCCCACACCAATCGTGAGCACACGCCGGCGAATGGCCCACCGTATCGCCGTGCGATAGTGCTCCGTCAGGAATTGCATGATCGGGTTGCGCCATTCTGTCGCTCCCTTGGCGAATGCGAAACTGGCCAACACGGGTGCGATCACAATCGAGAACAGTAATGCCCCGAGCAGCGCAAAGGCTACGGTCCAGGCCATGGGATGAAAAAGCCGGCCTTCAACGCGCTGCAGTGTGAAGATCGGCAGATAAGCGGTAATGATAATGGCGATGGCATAGAATACCGGCCGCTGTACTTCGTGCGAGGCATCGCTGATTTTTTCGCGCGCTGTCTTGACTCCGTTCTGGCGGCCTAAGTGGCGCACGATGTTTTCGATCATCACCACCGCGCCATCGACCACCATGCCAAAATCCAGCGCGCCGAGAGACAGGAGGTTGGCGGGAATCTGCCGCAAGTCCAAACAGATGGACGCAAACAACAGCGAAAATGGGATGGTCGCCGCAACGATGAAGGCGCCCCGGACATTGCCGAGAAATAAGAACAGGATGATCGATACCAGGATCATTCCTTCGGTAAGGTTATGAAGCACCGTGTGACTGGTGAAGTGAACCAGATCGCTGCGATCGATAAAGGGCACAATCTTCACGCCTGGAGGCAAAATCTGGTTGTTCAGTTCTTCCACCTTGTCGTGGATGCCTTGCAGGGCTTTCTCGGCCACCGCACCTTTCCGCAACAAGACGATGCCTGACACGACATCGTCGTTATCGACGATCTTCCCATCCTCGTGGTGAATGGCTCTGGCAAACTGGCCGAGGCGAATCTTTGGACCTTGAGAAACGACCGCAATGTCCTTGACCCGGAGCGGCGTGCCATTCTTAGTCATGATCACCGTGCGTTCGATGTCCTGAGCACGGTCAACCAATCCGACGGAACGGACGTTAATCTGCTGCAAACCTTCCTGGATGAAACTGCCGCCGGCGTTGACGTTATTGTTGGTGAGTTGCTGCTCGACCTGAGCCAGGCTCAGGCCGTAAGAGACGAGTTTGTTCGGGTCAACACGAACCTGGTATTCGCGCGTGGGGCCGCCGAAACTTGCGACATCGACAATGTTCGGCACAGCTTTAAAATTCTTTTCGATGACCCAGTCTTCAATGGACTTCAGCTCCATCGGGTCATAGGCCGGATTGGTGCTGTGCAGGGTAAAGAAGTAAATCTGGCCGACCGGGCTCCAGTCCGTGCCCATTTGTGGCACCACGTTCGGCGGCAGCGTGACTTGGCTCAGTCGCTCCAGAACCCGCTCCCGGTTCCAGGCGTTGTCCGATTCTTCGTCGAAAATCAGCTTCAGGTCGGAGAGCCCGAAGAGCGAGAACGAACGCAGATGCACGACATGCGGAATGCCGTTCATGACGATTTCGAGCGGAATTGTGACCTGTTGTTCGATTTGTTCCGCCGAAATCCCGGGCCATTGCGTGATGATCTCCACGTAGTTGTCGGCTACGTCGGGATAGGCCTCAATGGGAAGGTCACGGAATGCGACGATGCCGCCGGCGAAGAGTATCAGCGCAAAAGCCAATACCAGCAGGCGGTTGTTAAGAGCAAAATCAACGACGCGGCGAATCATCCATTGCTCCGATTATTGCTCCAACGTGTTTTGCAGCACCAAAGCATTCGAAACCACTTGATCTCCGGGTTTGATACCGGAAACCACTTCTTGCAGGTTGCCGGGAAGCATGTTTCCGGTGACGACCTCCAGGCGTTTGAAACGCCCTTGGCTCTTCGGAACTGGCGTATAAACCCACTCGCGATCATGCAGGTGCAGAATGGCGGTGGCGGGAACTGCAGCCCGCGTCTCGGGTTGCTTTCCGTAGAAGGTCGCGGTGACAAACATGCCCACGCGCATCATTCCGGGGTTCGGGACTTCGAGCCGAACTTTCGCAGTGCGGATATTGGGATCGAGAACGGGCAAGATGTTATCGATGCGGCCTTTGAAGACCTTGTTGGGGTAGGCGTTCAGGTGGATATCCGCATATTCGCCGACGTGCGCTGCGTCGAGATCGTTTTCGTAAACGTCGCAGACGATCCAGACATAAGAAAGATCGGAAATGGTGTAGGGATTCGGGGAGCCCAATCCTTGAACCCCCGACGCGTTGGTAACTTGCTGGTCGGTGATCACGCCCGATATGGGCGCGACGATGTCGACGATCCCCGATGGATGATTCTTGTCAATGCCGAGAAGCCGCAACTGTTCGGTGGCAGCATCCAGATCTGCTTTGGCGTCCTGTTCTGTGTCGTCGGCTTGTTCGAGAGCACTCTTGGCGATCGCGCCCTTGTCGTAAAGAATCTGCGCCCGTTCGAGTTGTATGCGCGCCAAGCGCTCATCGTTCTCGGCCTTGCGATACACCTGGTAAGCTCCGGAAACATCGTTGCTCTGCACTCGCAGCAACAACTGGCCCTTCTTCACGGTGTCGCCGAGCCTGGCCTTAATTTCCACGACTCGACCTGCGGCCAGCGAGATCACGGGCACAGCGCGCGCGATATCGGGCTGCACCACGCCGGTGACATTCAGCGCAGGCGCCGCCTTATGCTCAATTGCCGTCACCAACGGGAATTGGTCGGGGTGGTCCACCTTGAAATTGCTGGCATCAAGGTCAGGCTCAACTGTTGCCGGAGGCGGCGCCTCGGCCTTCGGGTCGGCTTTGGTTTCGCCGCAACCAACGAGCAAGCTCAACAGCAAGCAAAGAGTTGCCACCAGCATTAGGCTGGCGAATCTCGTTTTCATTGGATCACCTCCCGGCCCACCGCCATATTCAACTGGGCTGCGGCCGTCAAGTAGGAACCGACCAAGTTCACGTAGTTCAATTGCACGCTGCGGTACTCCGCCTGTGCGTTCAGGAAATCCAGCAGCGATGCGCCGCCGTGCTGGTAGGAAAACGTAATCGTGTCCCGTACCCGGACCGATTGCTGCAGGTACTTGGCCTTGTAAGGCCGCAGTAGAACCAGGTTGCTGTCGACCGTGGCATAGCTGGAGTCGACGTCACTGAGCACTTGTGCTTCGGCGGCGTCGCGCAATCTTTCATTGCGCGTGATATCGAGTTTAGTGCGCAGCTTCTCCCCCTGATTGCGGTCGAAGATGCGCAATGGGATGCTGACACCGACGCCAACTGTATTTGTGGCAAACGGGTTATTAGTAGAGGCATTGTGCGTATACCACGCGCTCAAGGTCGGATCGGTTGAGCCGTTGGCAACCGCGAGTTTGTGATCGGTTTGGGCCTTGTCCACGGCTTCGACGGCTGCCTTCAGGTCCGGCCGCGTGTCCATGGCAATCTTCCGGAACTCATCGCGGGGCATGAGTTGGTCGCTGAAATCGTAGGGCCCGGCTACGTCAAACCGATCTACGGGACTTCGGGAGTTCAGGAGCGTGAGCAGCTGGATCTTTGCGGTCGCCAGGTTCACCTTGGCAGCCTGCAAATCCGATTCATATTGCACACGTTGCAGTTCCAGCCGGTCGAGATCGATTTGCGCGATGTCGCCAGCACTAAAGCGGGTCCTGCTGATATCGAGCACGTGGTCGTAGTAGATCAGGTTGTCTTTGGCCAGCTGGAGCACCGCTTTCGCCTGCAGAGTTGCGACAAATGCGCCGCGCAAGCTGAAGAGCAGAGTTCTCTCCAGGTCGGCGTGACTGGACTCGGCAATCAGAGTCCCCTTCTTTGCACTCTCCAGGCGTAGCTCCCGCTTGTGCCGCCGTTCGTGCAGATAACTAATGGCAGGCGTCTCAAAAGTGCCCGCGAACGGCTCCCAGACGCCTTTATTTGGGGCGATTTGAGTCCCATCCGCCGTCAGAGTGAAACCTGGATTGGGACGCAGAAACGCCGTGATCTCCTCAGCCTTTGATTCGTCAATACTCAGCTTGTCCGCCAGCAGCGTCGGGTTGTTCATTTCGAAGCGGTCTTTCACGTTCTCCCAGGTCAGTATTTGGGCCGGCTGCGTTGGCTGCTGTGCAAACGAAGCCGTGGCAGCTCCCAGCGCCAGAGCGAAAAGACGCCAAAAACATCGCTGGATTTTTATGCGCATCCAGTAACTCCGTCGGAGCCTCTCGGATTTTCCGAAGGCTGGGTTGAAATGTGGCCTATTGTCTCTGCGGGCGTCCGGCGTCTGGTGGACGCGGACCCCATGAGTATGTGGGTTCCCTCGTAAGAATTTCGTAAAAATGAGGAACGCTTGCCGTCAATTCTTGAATGCAACGGATCAGGGATTTTAGCGAGCTATGCAAGGAGGGAACATGGAGGAGCGCGGCTGGCGCGCAGAATCGAGGGAGCCCCAGGCACCGAAAGAGGAACGGTTAAAGGTTCCAGCCAGCCTTCGCCGATGAGTCCGAGCGAGGCCCTGGTGGCGACAACGGCGGGCAGATTCTGCCAGCGGCTGTGCCATACAGAAGCCTTTTCCACCACCGCCTGGCAGACACCACGTTTGCCGGGCGAGGATTCTTCCATCTCGGCGCGCATGGCGTGCAAGTCGTCGCTGGCCGAGATCACTGGGAACAGCAGAACGAGCACGCAACCTAGAGCACAGACGAAGACAAGCGGTCGCGCCGCCGGACTCTTTGGTGGATTATCCGAACCGGTCGAGGACGTTCGTTGCCGCCACAACAGATAGGCAGGCACCAGCAGGGACAACCAGCAGAGATTAAGAAAAAGCTCCATAGCAGATTGCGAGTTTTTTCGGAGGATACACCACGCACACGATCTGGTGCAACTGCCTCAAGATATTCAGGATGGCACAGAGACGGCAAGTGACCAGAGTACCCGGCAATGGGCGGGGCCAACCGCTATGGTCCTTGTATGACCTGCAAAGCCTGAGGTGTTTGAAGTCGCTGGCGAAGGATGACTCGGCGTTTGGGGATTTCGGCGATGGCATCGACGTGGACCACATAGGCGCCGTTAGGCAGCGCGCTGCCAAAGGAAATGTCAACGTTGGTGGATCCCGCCTTAAGCGGGAAATGCTCGTAGCCGATTGCGGTTGCCCGGCCATTGTCGGCGACGGCCACGATGATTACCGTCAGATCGAAGGTGTCATGGGTGCCATTGGAGACTATGACGGAGCCGTCAATCCGGCTGTCGTGGACCTTGGGGGATTGAAGCCATTCGAGCGACAGAGTAGCCGTGACCACGACCCGGAGTTCTTTATTAATGATGTGTGCGGGATGGCCGGAGTCTTCGACTTTCAAGGTCACCGCGAAATCTCCCGCCGTTCTGGGGCGTCCACCCAGGAGTCCTTCCGAGGTGAGGGTGATTCCTTCGGGAAGATCGCCACTGGCTACGCTCCAAACGTAGGGCGGAGCGCCGCCGCTGGCATGGAGAAGAACGTGGAATTCTACGCCCGCTTCGATCGTAGGCAGAGGTTCGTCCACCACGGCCAGCGGGGGAATCTGCGCGGCGAGCGAACTGGAGAAACAAATCAGGATCGCAACGAGCCGAGCAATGTAGGTGAGATTCATCTCGCTTCGTTTGATTTTACGCTGAGCACAGCGTAAAAGAACTGCAATATGTCTTATCGTGTGTCGCACGTGGTGTTCGGCTTTTTACTGGTCTGCTCGCTCGTCTGCTCGATGAGCATGGACGGTCTCGCGCAGGCTCCGGCTTCACCCAAGCAGAAAGCGAATAACGCCGAAGAGGCGGCGGTCTTCGATCGAATTTTGAATCGTGTCCACTTTGAGAACGATGGAACCGAAGTGAGCGAGACCGAGGCCGTGGTTCGGATTCAGAGCCAGGCGGGCGTGGAAGAATTCGGCCAACTGGTTTTCGGATATTCATCGGCGACCGAAAAATTGAACGTCGAGTATGTCCGCGTGCGTAAGCCGGATGGGCAGGTGGTGGTAACGCAGGAATCGACGGCACAGGATTTCGCTCCCGACGTGCTGAAAGAAGCTCCCATGTACAGCGACTACCGGCAGCGGCATGTTTCCGTGGCTGCGCTGCAGCCCGGGGACACGTTGGAATACCGCACGGTGACGCGGGTTCTCACACCGCTCGCGGCAGGAAACTTCTGGTACGAATACACATTTCCGAAAGGAGTTGCGGTCAACGAGGACCGGCTGGAGATCGATGTGCCAAAGGCGCGCGACCTGAAGCTCAAGACGCCCACGCGCAAGCCGGAGATTCAAGAGACTGGAGACCGGCGCGTCTATACCTGGGTGGTGAAAGACATCCAGCCAGAACGCGATAAAGATAAAGATGAGGCGGACGAGGAAACCGGGCCCGATGTGCAGTTGACGACGTTCACTGACTGGAAGCAAGTCGCGCAATGGTACGCAAAGCTGCAGGGCGAGCGCATGACGGTGGACGACAGCGTGCGAAAAAAAGCCGACGAGCTCACCAAGGGAGCAGACACGCCCACCGAGAAGGCGCGGCGACTCTACGATTTTGTGGCGCGCAACGTGCGTTACGTGAGCATCTCGCTCGGAGTCGGGCGGTATCAGCCGCACTCGGCCTCGGAGGTTCTGCAGAATGGTTACGGCGACTGTAAGGACAAGCACACATTGTTTTCCGCACTTCTGCGGGCGGAGGGGATTCAGAGTTATCCGGTGCTGATCGACAGTTCGCGCAAATTGGATGCCGACGTTCCCTCCCCGGCGCAGTTCGATCACGTGATCACGGCGGCTCGATTGGGGACGGGAACGGGCCTGACCTGGCTGGATACAACTCCTGAAGTGACTCCCTTTGGGCTGATTCTTTACCAACTGCGAAACAAGCAAGCAGTTCTGGCGTCGGAGGACAGCGAGGGAGGCTTGCAGAGGACGCCGGCGGATTCGCCGATCAAGACCTGGCTGCACTTCACACTCGACGGCAAGTTCAGCGAGTTCGGCGCGCTCGATGCGACGCTTGAGGTCACCGCCCAGGGAGACCGCGACTGGCCGATGCGCGCGGGCTTTCGAAGAGTCTCGCAGGCGCAGTGGAAGGACTTTGTGAAGTCCCTCTCCGAGAATTGGGGTTTGCCGGGTGACGTCGATGACGTTCAGCTGGATCCCATCGAGGACACGAGCAAGCCTTTTCATTTGAAGTATCACCTGCATCAGGACCGGTATTTTGTAGTGCCATCGGCGAGCGTGAATTTTCGTCCGATTCCGCTGCTCGGGGTGCCTGCAATTCGAGCGTCGACCAAGGCCACGGAGCCTTTGAACATCGGCCCCGCGGGTGAAATGGACTACCGGGTCCGCTTGCAGATTCCCTCCAATTACACGGTGCGCACGCCGACCGCGGTGAAAATGTCGCGAGACTATGGCGAATATTCATCGACGTACTCGCTGAGCAAGGGAATTCTGGAAGGCGAACGCAAGCTTGCTGTGAAGGTGAACGAGCTGGCGGCGGCGCGGCGCGCGGATTACGAATCGTTCCGCAATGCCGCGCAAAGCGATCAAGACGAGCTTTTGTCGGCCACGATCCTGACCCCGTCGGGGCAAGGAACGCAGACAGCTTCGAAGATGGAAGGGAGTCCCGCGGAACTGCATAAAGCCGGAGTCAAAGCATTGCAGAGCAAGGATTATCGCACGGCGATCGACTTGCTGAAGCGCGCAATGGACGCGGATGCGAACCTGGCGAATCCGAGTATGGCGAATCCAAGTCTGAAAGACGGGTGGTACGACCTGGGACTTGCCTACGCCGGAGCCAACAATCACGCGGAGGCGATCGCGGCGTTTCGCAAACAGATTGAGGTCGATCCGAATCACAAGCACGCGAACGGCGAGCTGGCGATGGAGCTGCAGCAAACGGGTAAGACCGACGAGGCGATCGCGGCTTACCGCAAGCAACTGGAGATGGCTCCGTACGAAAAAATGACGCTCAAAAATCTCGGCTTGCTGCTGGCGCAGCTGGGGCGCGATGCCGATGCGCGCAAGGAACTGGAAGCAGCCGCCGCGCTTCCTCCGGATGATCCGGAAACGAAGATGGCGCTGGCGCAGGTCTACGGCCGGTTGGGAGAGAACGCAAAAGCGCAAGAGTTGATGAAGGGATTGACCGGCAGTGCGGGTGCGGATTCGGGTCAGGATATCTTTGCGTCGGCGCTGAAAAACGACATTGATCCGACGCAGACCGAGAACGACGCGCAGCAGGTGCTGTACGACATTGGAGGACAGTTCGACTCTGGCGAGTTGGACCGGCTGGGACCCTCGGCGTTTTCGTCGATGCGGCTGGTGGCGCTGGCGTGGGCGCGGATGGGATGGGCGAAATTCCAGCGCAGCGAAAATCTGGCGGCGATGCAGTTTCTAACGTCGGCGTGGCTCTTGAGCCAGTCGGGGACAGTTGCTAATCGGTTGGGGCAGGTGCTCGAAAAACAAGGTCAACCCGAGAAGGCACGTCATATGTATGCGCTGGCCGTGGCGGCGGGCGGAAGCACTAATGAAGTGCAGGACTCGCGGGCGCGCCTAGTGAAGATCGCGGGCGATGCGAGCGCGGCGGAGAAAGATCTCACACAGGCGCCGGCGGAGTTGGTGCAGTCACGGACGGTGAAGCTCGGCGTTATCACAAGCAAGCCAGTCTCTGCGCGGTTCAACCTCGTGTTTGATAGTTCGCCGCGTCCGGAGCGCGCCGAGTTTGTTGACGGCGACGAAACCCTTCGCTCGGCAGCCGAACAACTTCGCGAGAAGGACTTTCCCGTGAGATTTCCGGATGTGTCGTCGGTTAAGATCGTTCGCCGGGGTCTGTTGAGCTGCGGCGGTTCGGGGTGCGCGATTGAGTTGCTGCCGATCGACAAGGAATCGTCTGCGGGAAGCGCACCCGGCAAGTAGTCTCCGTAGAGATGCGGCTTGCTGCGTCTCTCTTTCATCCATCAATTTCAATTCGCGTGTATCGCTGACTGTTGGCGGCGTCCCCTCGACGCATCCTCATGGACTCCGATAATCTAGTGAGTCTTGTAAGGGAGGTCCTGCCCATGCGGGAGGCGGTCGAAAGACTGTGGCCGGAAATTCAGTGGATCGGCGATTCCAAGCTTCGGGAACAAGTGACGCAAACCTGGATCAAGGCGCTCGAGCGCAGTCCGCTGAGGCCTGACGACCTGAATCAGATTCCTTTTACTCTGCTGGTTCCGAATTGTCCGATCACGTTCATGGAGCACAAGCGCTGCGTGGTGCATATCGCGCGCGACAGCGCGAAAGCGATGACGGACTTCATGGGTCGAGCGCTGCCGATCAACGCGGACGTAGTGATTGCCGGTGCGATCCTGGCGGACGTCGGTAAGTTGTTGGAATATGAGCTCGGTCCTGATGGGAAGAGCCGGCAAAGTGAGCGTGGAGAAGCATTGCGGCATCCGTTTACCGGAGTCGCGCTGGCGATGGAGTGCGGCGTGCCGGACGCAGTGTGCCACATCATCGCCGCGCATGCGGCCGAAGGCGATCTGGTGAAGCGCACGACCGAAGCGTTCATTGTGCATCACGCCGATTTCATGGCGTTTCTGCCGTTCAAGAATCCGAAGAATGTGAAAGTCAAGTAAGGTTTCAGGTCTCAGGTTTTACTAACAGCTGAGAACGGACAGCCAGCGATTCATAGAGGAGATGTTGTTGTCGACAACACAAACTTCCACCAAAGAAACGATCACAGCGACTATGTCCCGCTGGGCGGCGGGGCTGGAATACAAGCAGTTCTCGCAGGACGCGGTGTACCAGGCCAAACGCTTTCTGCTCGATTCGGTGGGTTGCGCGCTCGGCGGATATCAGCAGCATGACGTGATCATTGCGCTCGAAGTGCTGAAGGAGGTTGCCGGGCGCGGTCCGGCGACCGTGATCGGCACGGGCCAGAAGATGGACGCGGTTTCCGCGTCGCTGGCGAATGCTCTGATGATCCGCTGCATGGATTACAACGACATTTACTGGAAGCAGGATCCATCGCATCCCTCCGATATTTTTCCGGCGGCGATGGCGTGCTGTGAGCGCGCCAAAAGCGATGGCAAGGAATTGATCGTTGGATTAGTGCTCGGCCACGAGTTCGAAATGCGCTTGTGCGAGGCGGCGTTCCCGGGCATCCGCGAGCGCGGCTGGCATCATGCGACGCTAACAGCCTTTGTCTCGCCCATCGTGGCGGGACGTGCGCTGCATCTGAGTTGGGAGCAAATTCAACATGCCATCGGAATTTCCGCGTCGCGGCATTGCACGATGGGCGCGGTGACTGCGGGCAAGCTGACCATGATGAAGAATACCGTCGATCCCATGGCGACGCAAAGCGGCGTTCTAGCGGCACTCTTGGCCGAGAAAGGCTACAGCGGTCCCGAGCACGTGATCGACGGCAAGGAAGGATTGGTGCACTGCTTCGGTCCGGAGTGGAAACAGAACCTGTTGACCGACGGACTCAGTGAGTCGTGGCGTATCACGCACTGCGGAATGAAATTTTTTCCGACGGAGGCGCTGACGCACGCCCCGATTTCAGCGGTGATTGACTTGGTCAAGGGCAACGACCTGCACCCGGATCAAGTGGAGAAGATTCAAGTCCGGTCGTTGGCCCGCGCGGCGGACATTCTTTCCGACCCGAGCAAATACGATCCGCATACCAAAGAGACGGCGGATCATTCCCTACCCTACGTGATCGCCGCGGCGCTGGTGGATCGGCAAGTGACCCCGGCACAATTCGAGATGAAAAAGATCATGGACCCGACGATTCGCGCGCAACTGAAGAAAGTAGAAGTTGTGGCCGATCCCGAGATCGAGAAGGTTTTCCCGGCGCTGCAGCGGGTGATTGTGAACATCACGACCACCGCCGGGCGGACATTATCGAAGCAGCTCGACTATCCGAAGGGTGATCCGCGAAATCCGCTGAGCGATGCGGAAATCGAGGAGAAATTCCGGGCGCTGGCGGAGGGCGTGCTTTCGGCGAAGGCGCAAGACAAGCTGATTGAGGCGATTAGGAGCCTGGAGAAGTGCGAGTCCGTTTCGAAGCTAATGGCGCTGATGAAGGCGGATGTGAAGAAGAAAGCGGGACATGGCAAGGCGAAGGCTGCGAGGCCGAAAGCAGTTAAGAAGGCAAGCAAAAAGCGTCGGTAATGTGGAATTACGTAGGGACGAACGTAGTCCGGCTTCTCGGCGAAAGTTTTTACGAATCAGGGGCAACCTATGACGGATCTAAAATCGACGATTGGATCGGATTTGACGGCGCGCTACAGGAGGCTTGCCGGCGAGGTTCACGAACTGGCAGCGCCGCTGACCAATGAGCAGTTTTGGGCCAAGCCGTTCGCATTCGGCAACAGCTTTGGCCACCTCGTAATGCATCTCACGGGCAACTTGAATTACTACATCGGAGCGCAGATCGCGGGCACGGGTTATGTGCGCGATCGTCCGCTGGAGTTTTCGGACGTGACGCGCCCGTCCAAGGCAGTAGTTTTGGAGAAATTCGATCAGGCGATTGAGATGGTACTCGGCGCGATCGACAGTCAGTCGGCGGAAGACTGGTCGAAGGAATACGCGGCAGTCGGTGCGGACGCGCGTGACCGATTTGGGATGGTCCTATCGTGTGCGACCCACCTGCATCATCACATTGGGCAGATGATGTATCTGGGGTTCGAGTTGACACGTGACTGAATCGACAGCAGGAAAACAATCACGACGCGTCCTCAGGCTGCCGACGCGAAGGAGCGTCTGGCTTTATAACTACGAACATGTAAAGTTTCGCACTCCGCTTCAGTGGGCGTTGTCGTTTGCGGCAGGGTTTGTGCTGGCGGTTGTTGGCTGCATGGGTGTGTGGTCTGAAGTGATACGGTATCGATCCGGGCACGGGATTGAATCCGCACTGTTATCGATGAGCGCGATGTGCCTGGCAATTGCAGTCATTGAGTTACCCGCGGCCCTGGTCTACTTCTATCGGCGGCGGAGAGGCGAGCCGACCGGGTATTTCGACTACGAAGTGATAGAGCACGAAAAGGGCGGTAATGGAGTTCATCATGGGTCAGACGATTGTTGAAAAAATCGCACAGAAACACATGACCGAAGGGCCGGCGCGTCCGCTTCGGACGGGGGATTTTCTCTCGATTCGTCCGCACCGCTGCATGACACATGACAACACGTCCGCGGTCATGAGCAAGTTCAAAGGTATCGGCGCAAAGAAGGTGAGAGACGCGCAGCAGCTCACGTTCGCACTCGATCATGACATCCAGAATCAGGACGAGACGAACCTGAAGAAATACCGTGCGATTGAAGCGTTCGCGAAAGAGCAGGGCGTGGATTTCTATCCGGCGGGGTCGGGCATTGGGCACCAGATCATGGTCGAACGCGGGTATGTGGTTCCTGGGGCGTTCGTGGTGGCATCGGATTCGCATTCGAATATGTATGGCGCGTTGGGCGCGATTGGAACGCCGATCGTTCGCACGGATGCGGCCGCGGTCTGGGCCACGGGCGAATTCTGGTGGCAGATTCCGCGGTCGATTCAGGTCGTGCTTGAAGGCAAGTTGCCTGACGGCGTCACCGGTAAGGACGTCATCATCACACTGTGCGGGCTCTATAGCCACGACGAATGCCTGAACGCGGCGGTCGAGTTCACGGGGCCGGGAGTCGCGTCGCTTTCGATGGATGCGCGGCTTTCGATTTCGAATATGACAACGGAGTGGGGCCCGCTGGTGGGTTGGTTTCCGGTGGACGAGGTCACGATTAAGTATTTGTGCGGTGTTCACCAGCGGCTCAAGGCGATGAGCGTGGAGCGGTTTTCACAAGAAGACATTGCCAACTGGGAGAAGAATCCTCCGGCGCCGGATACGGACGCGCTCTATGCGGCGCGGATTACGCTCGATCTTGGGCAAGTAACGCCGCACGTGTCGGGGCCCGATACGGTGCAGGCGATGCAGTCGCTCGCTGAAATTGAGAAGAACAAGGTTGCGATTCAGAAGGCGTACCTGATTTCGTGCGTGAATTCGCGATTGGAAGATCTGGCGGCGGCGGCAAAGGTGCTCGAAGGTCAGAAAGTTGCCGCGGGTGTGAAGTTCTACTTGAGCGCAGCCAGCAAGTGGGTGCAGGAAGAAGCGGAGCGGCGGGGTATCTGGCAGACTCTGATGGATGCGGGCGCACAGCCGCTGCCGTCGGGCTGTGGCCCGTGTATTGGGCTGGGTGTGGGATTGCTAGAGGCAGGCGAGGTTGGGATATCGGCGACGAATCGAAACTTCAAGGGCCGCATGGGGTCGCGTGATGCGAAATGCTACCTGGCGAGCCCGGAAGTCGTCGCATCGTCGGCCGTTGCCGGCTATATTCGAGGGCCGCATGAATTCGCGCATCGCGCGGCGCAACGCGCTTATGTCGGATTCGCATCGTCGGCGGGCGGGGCCGAGAAGGTCGAAATCTTGACGGGCTTTCCGCAGCGTGTGCGCGGGCGGTTGGTGTTCATGCCACAGGATAACGTCAATACTGACGCGATTTACGGCAAGGACTACACCTATCGCGACGACATAACTCCAGAAATGATGGCGAAGGTGGTGATGGAGAATTACGATCCACAGTTCGCCGCGCGCACGAATGCGGGTGACGTCGTCGTCAGCCAGTTCAACTTTGGCACGGGGTCGAGCCGCGAACAGGCGGTTACGTGTCTTAAGGCGAAAGGGATTCCGCTTGTGATTGCGGCCAGCTTCTCGCAGACCTATTTGCGGAATGCGTTTAACAATGGTTTTTTGTGCATCGAGGTGCCGGAATTGGTGGCGCGGGTGCGCGAGCAGTTTGCCGTGGAGATTGCGGCCAAGGAGAAGACGATTATTCCGGGGGGCGACATTGATATTGACTTTACTTCCAGCACGATCTCGTGGCGCGGGGAGAAGTTTACTTTTCCGGCCCTGGGCAGCGTGCCGCAGTCGCTGGTAATTGCGGGCGGAGTGGAGAATCTGGTGGCGAAGCGGTTGGCCCTGGCTTGAAGCCTCAACCGCGGAGATCGCCGAGTGCGCGGAGGCACGATTGGCAAGATTCCCGTTGATCCTCAAATGTCGCGGAAAACTCTACATTCGCCAAGAAACGGCGCCGTCGCCCCAAGCTGCTCTTAGGAAGCTGGTGCGTGAAGCGAAGACGAAACTCTTCCGTAAGTTGGCTGACAATAAGCCCGCCGCGATTGGAGAACTAGCTAACTGCTGGTCTGCTCACAAGTCGGGTCGCGGAAAATCAGCGTTGATTATTATCGTAAGAACTACTGAATGACGAGCTTTTCCTCTGCGTCTCTGCGGTTGATTTTGATCCTTAAGGAGCACTCGTGGCGAAAAACACAATCATAACCATGCCGGGAGATGGCATCGGAAATCATGTTCTTCCCGAATCATTGCGAGTTCTAGAAGCCGTTGGCTTTGACGCCGAGTACATTCATGCCGATATTGGATGGGACTGCTGGTGTGCGCGCGGCAACGCGTTGCCCGACCGGACGATCGAGTTACTAACCAAGCATAAGTTGGGCTTATTTGGCGCGATTACTTCGAAGCCTAACAAGGCGGCACAGGCGGAGCTTAGACCAGAATTGCAGGGGAAGGGATACGTTTATTACTCGCCGATCGTGACCATGCGGCAGAAGTTCAATCTGGATATTTGCATGCGGCCGTGTGTCGGTTTCACCGGCAATCCGCTGAATTACATTCGCAAGAAAACAGATGGCGGGTACGACGAGCCGAAGATCGATACCACCGTGTTTCGGCAAGGAACAGAAGGCATGTACGCCGGCGTCGAGTGGACGAATCCTCCGGAGAACGTGCGCGCTGCCTTGAACAGCCATCCTCGCTTTAAAGCGTTTGCCCGCGTGCCTGGACCGGAGATCGCGGTGAGTTGCCGCATTATCACTCGCAAGGCGGCCCAGCGCATCGTGACTGCGGCCTTCGAATATGCCAAGAAGCGCGGGTTCAAGGGGGTGACGATTTGCGAGAAGCCGAATGTAGTGCGCGAGACTTCAGGCATGATGGAAGAAGTGGCAAAAGAAGTTGCGAAGAATTATCCGGGAATTGCGCTCTGGTCGACGAACATTGATGCGCAACTGATGTGGCTGAACAAAAATCCGGAGGAGTACAACGTAATCGTAGCCTCGAATCTGTTTGGCGACATTCTTTCGGACGCGTTCGCGGGGTTGGTGGGTGGGCTGGGATTCGCGGCATCCGGCAACATTGGGGACGACGTGGCGGTATTCGAGCCGACACACGGGTCTGCGCCGAAGTATGCCGAGCTGAATCCGCCCATCGTGAATCCGATTGCGATGATTCTTTCGGCGGCGATGATGCTCGATCATGTTGACGAAGAGCAGAAGGCTAATCGCATCCGCAGAGCGATTGCGGATGTGGTGCGTGAAGGCAAGGTCCGAACATACGATATGATGCGCTTTACGGGCGGGCCCCAAGCGATCACGCAGGGTGCGGCTTCGACGGTGCAGATGACGGACGCAATTTTGGAGAAACTGAAACAGGCCGCGAGTTGAGGATTTCGAGGAGATTATGAGCAGCGTAGTCGAGACTACGCCCCCACGTTCAGCCGAAGCGGGCCATTGGGGCGCAGAGGTTCAGTCGGACGTGCACGTCGCCTTTGAAGCGCGGGACAGCGGCGGGGTCGAGATCTCGCTGGAGTCGCGGGTTGCGCCTTATTACGGCTCGGCGATCCTGGAGCAGACGCGAGAGGTTCTGGGCGAACTGGGAGTGAAGCACGCGCGGGTTGCGATTCATGATGAAGGCGCTCTGCCTTTTGTTATCGCGGCTCGCATCGAGGCCGCGGTCAGGCGTGCCGGGATTGCGCTTGGCAAACGCTCGCTGCCAGAACCGCATCGGCCGCCCGAGCCATCGCAAAAGGACCGGCTGCGTCGATCGCGCCTGTATCTGCCCGGTTCTGAACCGAAGTACTACATCAATGCCTCATTGCACGCGCCCGATGCCGTGATTCTCGATTTGGAAGATTCAGTGCATCGCGGAGAAAAAGATGCCGCTCGCGTCCTGGTGCGAAATACGTTGCGGGCAGTCGATTTCGGCTCGTGCGAGCGCATGGTGCGTATCAACCAGTTGCCGCTGGGGCTCGAAGATCTGGCAATGGTGGTGGGCGAGAGTCCGGATCTGATTCTGGTTCCGAAGGTCGAGGAGCCCGAGCAAGTGAGGGAAGTGGATCGCATGATCGGCGAGATCAAGGCGCGCAAAGGAATTCTCCGGCCGATCTGGATCATGCCGATTCTGGAATCGGCGCTGGGGATCGAGAATGCATTTGCCGTGGCAACGGCTAGCGAAAACGTTGCAGCGCTGACGATTGGGCTTGAGGATTACACCGCCGATCTGGGCGTGGTGAAGACCGTGGAGGGACGTGAATCGCAATATGCGCGTTCGCGCGTAGTGAATGCGGCGCACGCGGCGCGAGTGCAGGCGATTGACTCGGTGTTCAGCGATATCGGCGACTTGGATGGTCTGCGCCAATGGGCAGAAGCCTCACGGGCCGCGGGATTTGAAGGTATGGGATGCATTCATCCCGGGCAGATTCGCGTGATCCACGAAGCGTTTCAACCGACGGCGATCGAAATCGAGAAAGCGCGCAAAGTGGTGGCCGCTTTTGACGAAGCGCAGAGCAAGGGATTGGCCGTGGTGAGCCTGGGTTCGAAGATGATCGATCCGCCGGTGGTGCAGCGGGCGTTGAAGCTGGTGGAGCGGGCGAGGGCAATGGGAGTGATTTCGTGAGTGTGAGTGTGAATGCGAATCAAAGAGTAGAACTGGCGCATAACGCGGCAGGGCGTGCGGTGCCGACGATGGTGAACGGCAAGCCGCAAACTCCGTTTCTGGGCACGGGAAAATATCAGCCGCGCGGACGGAAGGCGGCGCCCGTCATCTGCTCAAATAAAGATTATCCAGATACCGGCGATAAGCGCGTGGCCGATCTGGAGACCGCGCTGCGCCAGTGCGGGCTGCGCGATGGGATGGTGATCTCAAACCATCATCATTTGCGCGACGGCGATCAAGTGGCGCTGATGGCGCTGGAGGCGGCATCGAGGATCGGCGTCAAAGATCTGATGTGGTTCCCGAGCGCGTCGTTTCCTTCGCAGCGGAGCGCGATCGAATTGATGGAAAAAGGCGTGATCCATCACATCGAAGGTTCAATGAACGGGCCGCTGGGCGATTACTGCACGCAAGGCAAGATGCGCGGCATGGGCGTGCTGCGCTCGCATGGCGGCCGCTACCAGGCGATTCAAGATGGAGAAGTTCACATTGATGTCGCGGTGATTGCGGCGCCGACTGCTGATTTGTTCGGCAACGCGGATGGGTCGCATGGCAAGTCGGCTTGTGGATCTCTCGGCTTTGCGCTGGCGGATTCGACCTACGCTGACCGAGTGATTGTGGTCACCGATAATCTGGTGCCCTTCCCTTGCGTGCCCTGGCAGATTCAGGGCAACAACGTGGACTTTGTGGTGGAAGTGGAATCGATTGGCGATCCGGCGAAGATTGTTTCCGGCACGACGCAGATTACGCGTTCTCCCGACCGGCTTCGGATTGCGGAACTGGTGGCGCAGTTTCTGCGGGCAACGGGAATCATGAGGAACGGATTTTCGTTTCAGGCAGGAGCGGGAGGAATCGCGCTGGCCTTCGTCGAGTATCTGAAACAGATGATGAAAGAGGATGGAGTGAAGGCGCGCTTCGTTCGCGGTGGGTCCACGAAATTTCTGGTTGAGCTGCTGCAGGAAGGGCTGACCGATTACATCCTCGATGGGCAGACATTTGATCTCGATGGCGTGAAGTCGATTGCGAACGATCCGCGGCACGTGGCCACTTCGCCGTTCACTTCCTACAACTACCACGGCAAGGGAAACTTCGCCTCGCTGGTGGATGCCGTGGTATTGGGCGCGACCGAAGTTGACGTGAACTTCAACGCTAACGTGGTGACGCACTCCGACGGGCGCTTGCTGCACGGCATTGGCGGATGGCAGAACTGCCTGTTTGCCGGATGTACGATTCTTGCGCTGCCGTCGTTCCGCGATCGCATTCCCGTCATCGTGGACGAGGTCACGACGATGACGGGGCCGGGCGAGATGATTGACGTGGTCGTGACCGAGCGCGGCATTGCGATCAATCCGCGACGTACGGACCTGCTCCACGCGGTAATGGGATCGAAGCTGCCGGTTCGTCCGATTCAGGACATCAAGGCGGAAGTCGAGAAAATTTGTGGCAAGCCGGCGCGGCTAAAGTTGGGCGATCGTCCGTGTGCGGTGGTGAAATGGGTGGATGGGACGGTGCTAGATACGGTGTGGCAGGTTAGCTGACGCTAGACTTCATGACGATGGCGGGATCGCGGGCAGACAGGTATCCTGATCTGCCCGATTTTATTTTCTTGTGGAGGCGCGAGTGCGCGGGCTGAAAGCAAAGCGAGTCCTGATCACCGGCGGGGCCAGTGGCATAGGAGCGGCCACGGCGGCGCGGTTTCTTGAAGAAGGATCTGTCGTGTGCGTGCTCGACCGCGACTCGGTTGGGCGGAGGAGGATCCAGCGCGAATTACCCAATCTCACGGGGGTGCTCGATGCCGATGTCTCGGACTTGCAGCAAGTGCAGGCGGCCTTTGCCGAGGCGATTCGCATTATGGGCGGCGTGGATGTGCTCGTAAATAACGCTGGCATCAGCATCCGTCACAACTTTCTCGACATCACGCCGGAAGAGTGGGACAAAGTGATGGCCGTAAATCTGACCGGAGTATTCTACGTTGCGCAGACGGCCGCACGTCACATGGTGGAACGCGGCGGTGGCGTGATTCTGCAAACGGCGTCAACCAACGGACTGGTCGGACAGCCTTATTACGCCGACTACAACGCGACCAAGGCGGGCGTGATCGAACTGACAAAGAGCATGGCGCTGGAACTTGCGCCGAAGATTCGTGTGTGCGCTGTCGCGCCGGGATATGTGATGACTCCGATGCAGCGTGCCGAATACACCGACGAGATGTTCGCCGCGCTGAATGCCAAGCTGCCCTTGCGCCGCCACGCCCACCCGGAAGAGATCGCAGCGCTGTTTGCATTTCTCGCATCCGACGACGCCCAGTACATCACGGGTCACGTGTATACGATTGATGGTGCCGAGATTACGGGAGGGCTGGCCAGCCGCTAAGCGATGCAGCTTTCGGGAAAAGTTGCCGTGATTACGGGCGGAGCATCGGGCATAGGACGCGCAACGGCAGTGCTGTTCGCGCGCGAAGGAGCGGCGATTGCTTTGGCCGACGTGAATGCGGATGCGGGCCAGCGTGTCGCCGACGAGATTGCCCAATCAGGCGGGCACGCTTTTTTCGAGCCCATGGACGTGACGCGGGCCGCCGATTGCCAGCGACTGGTCGCGCGTGCAATCCACGAGTTCGGCCGAATTGACATCCTGTTCAACAACGCCGGCATCATTCGGCGAGCGACGGTTCTCGATCTCAGCGAAGAGGACTGGGACCGGGTGATGGCGGTGAACGTGAAGTCCATCTTTTTGCTGTCGCGCGAAGTGATTCCGCACCTGCAGAAAGCGAGTGGCGGAACGATCATTAACACCGCTTCGGGATGGGGACTGGCTGGCGGCGCGAAGGCTGCGGTTTACTGTGCTTCGAAGGGCGCCGTCGTGCTGCTGACGAAGGCGATGGCGATCGACCACGGACCACAGAAGATTCGCGTGAATTGTATCTGCCCCGGTGACACCGACACCGGCATGCTGCGCGAAGAAGCGCTGCAACTGGGAGAAGAGAACAGCCGCTTTCATGCCGAATCGGCAAAGCGCCCGCTGGGCCGCGTAGGAACCGCGGAAGAAATCGCGCAGGCCGCGTTGTATCTGGCAAGTGATGCGTCTTCGTTTGTCACGGGAACTGCACTGATCGTTGATGGCGGAGGGCTGGCAGGCTCGCTCTGAATTTCATCGAGTCGACTTTCATCGAATCGAATTTTCAATGGCCGCAAAAATGACCACAAGAATCACGACGAAGACGAATCAGCGCGAGCGGTCGCGTGACTGGTACGAGCACGCACAGCAGTCGCTGATCGAAGGCGTGAACTCGCCGTCGCGCGGCGCGACCGTGTACTCGCCAGGGCCGGTAGTGCTGGAGCGTGGTCGCGGATCGCACGTCTGGGACCTCGACGGGAACGAGTACGTCGATTTCATGATGTCGTTTGGCGCGCTGATTCAGGGACATGCGCATCCGAAAATTGTTGAGGTGGTATCGCGAACGATGGCCGAAGGCTCGCATTTCGCAGCGGCCACTCCGGCGGAGACAGAGGCCGCCGAGCGTTTTCTGCGCATGGTGCCGTCCGCAGAAGCGGTGCGCTTCACCAACAGCGGCACTGAAGCTACGATGCTGGCCTTGCGCTTGGCCCGAGCGCACACCGGACGAACAAAGTTCCTCAAATTCGAGGGGCACTACCACGGCTGGTATGACGCTTATTGTTTGAACGGACACAGCCATCCTGCCGAGCAACTAGGGTCGCGAGAGAATCCCACTCGACTTCCGGATTCCGAGGGCATTCCGGCATCAGTGTTTGATGATGTTGTGGTGGCGCCGTGGAACGATGTGGAAGCGCTTGAAAATATTCTGCGCCGGCACGGGCGAGAAATGGCAGCCGTGATCACCGAGCCAATTATGGCGAACATGGGTTGCATCCTGCCACGCGATGGTTATTTGCAAAGTGTCTGCGATCTGGCGCATCAGTTCGGCGCGCTCTTTATTCTGGATGAAGTTGTGACTGGATTCCGCTACGCACCCGGTGGATGTCAGCAGTATTACGGCCTGAAGCCGGATCTCAGCACCTTTGGCAAGGCTCTGGGAGCGGGATTCCCCGTGGGCGCTGTGGCGGGACCGCGCGCGATTCTAGACCGGATGCGCTGGGGCAGCGGCATGGTGTTGCACTATGGCACCTTCAACGGCCACCGGCTCACCATGCGTGTGATCGCCACAAACCTCGATCTGCTCGCAGGCGCGGCTTACAAGCAGATCTATGAGATCGGCGATGCCGCCATCGCCGGCCTGCGCGATATTTTTCGGCGAAGAAAGATTGACACGATTGTGCAGGGTTTCGGCCCCATGTTTCAGATTTACTTCACCAGCCGCGACACGATCCATGACTATCGCGACTACTGCCAGTACGTGGATACGGCAAAGTACTCGCGATTCATTCACAGTCTGCTCGATCGCGGCATCTACATGACACCTTCGAACGGATTGCACTGGATCATTTCGACCGCACATACCATGCAGGATGTAGCGACCCTTTTGACAACCGCTGACGAAGTCTGTGCGGAGATAGCATGAGCACAGTCGTCTTCCTCGGCGGAGGACGGATTACGTCGGCACTGCTGGCGGGGCTACGCCTGGGAAAGACTAAGCACCGCCTGCTCGTACATGATCGCAATCCGGCGAAGCTGCGTGACTTGAAAAAGCGATACGCGGTTGTTGTCGAGCCCGATCTGAATCATGCGATCATGAAGGCGGACGTGCTGATCGTCGCAGTTCGTCCGAGGTCGGTTCGCGAGCTTCTTCTTTCGGTTGGAAAAATGAAGTATGCACGGCTTGCAATCAGTCTTGCTGCAGGTGTTCCCCTGCGAGCGCTGAGCAAGTTTGGCGGTCCTCCCGTAAAATGGGCCCGAGCCATGCCGAGTCCGGCGTGCCGCAGTGGGCGCGGCCTTACGGCGGTAACCTTTCCACGGACTCTACCGCGGGCGGATCGAGAACGCGTCCACGGTTTTTTTGCCAGTCTCGGCCAGGTCGTTGAAATCGCGGAAAGCAAGCTCGATGCGTTCACCGTGACGTTCTCGTGCAGTCATGGCTATCACGCGCTGGCGACGCTGGCGCGAGCCGCGCAAGCCGCGGGACTTGATCGAAAGACAGCGCTGCGGGCGGGCGCGCATGCGCTGGCGGATGGCATCATCTCCTGGCGCGATGGCAAAGTTTCGCTGGAATCGCTACTGGAGGAGGCGGCCACTCCCGGCGGAATTGCGGCGGCGACTGTAACCGCAATGGACGCTGCCGGATACGGGCGCGCAGTACGCCAAGGCGTAACTGCCGGATTAAGGCGGGCGCGTATGCATGCGGGCAAATGATTCTTGGGGAACTGATGACCATTCGCTTGCGTATTCGTCTAACAGAACCTAAACGTCTGTGGGGTAGTTGCTTCGACGCCAACTAAATTCTCTTCTGGAGTTCCAATGCGATTATTGATCTGCCTGCTAGCCGTTGCCATGCTCATTCCGGCCTCTGTGGCCGCCGCCAATCCACCTGCCGATCTGGAAGCGCGCCGCAAAGCGCTGAACGACCTGCTGCACGAGCAGTGGGAATACACGATGCGCACCAGCCCCATCTACGCCTCGATTCTGGGCGACAAGCGCTACAACGACAAGCTCGACGACTTCTCTCAGCAAGCCATTGACGACAATCTGGAACAGACCCGTCGCTTCCTCGCCCGCTTCGAAGCGATTGATACAACCGGCTTTCCCGAGCAGGAAGCGCTGAACAAGCAGCTCATGGTTCGAGACCTGAAAATGGGTCTGGAAGGCGCGCGCTTCAAGCCGTGGGAGATGCCGGTGAGCCAGGAGAGCGGAATTCACATTGACGCGCCGCAACTGGTCAGCATTCTTTCGTTCGAGAGCGTGAAGGACTACGAAGACTACATTACGCGGCTCAAGCTGCTTCCGGTTTTGTTCGACCAGACCATCGCGCAGATGCGCAAAGGCATGGCCGAGGGACTGATACAGCCCAAGATTCTGCTGGAGAAAGTTGTGACCCAGGCGAACGGAATCGCCACCACACCTGCAGATCAAAGCCCGTTCACGCATCCTTTTGACAAGTTTCCCGATGCCATCTCCGAGGCCGATCGCAAGCGGCTGCGCGAAGCGGGTTTGGCTGCAGTCAAGGATTCCGTGATCCCAGCCTACGTCAAGTTCACGGCGTTTGTCCGCGACGAGTATGCGCCGAAAGGGAGAGCGGAGCCGGGCGCCTGGTCTCTGCCGGACGGCAACGCCTGGTATGCGTTCCGCGTAAAAGAAAGTACGACCACGAATCTGTCGCCCGAAGAGATCCATCAACTCGGGCTGGAACAGGTGAAAGAGATCGAAGGCCGCATGCTCGCGGTGGTGAACCAACTCGGCTACAAAGACATGAAGAGCTTCAAAGCTGCCGTCGATGCGGATCCGAAACTCCATGCGCATTCGCGAGAGGAAATCCTCGACTTGTACCGCAAGTATGAAAATCAGATGTACGCGCGGCTGCCGGAAATGTTTGGAAGGCTGCCCAAGGCCAAGCTCGAGGTAATGCCGGTCGAAGAATTCCGCGAGAAAGAAGCGTCAGACGCTAGCTACGTGGACGGCACTCCGGATGGTTCGCGGCCGGGCCACATCATGGTGAACACGGGCGACTTCGCCAAGCGCACCGTGCTGGATATCGAGACAACGGCGTACCACGAAGGCGTGCCCGGACATCACATGCAGATTTCTATTGCGCAAGAGTTGCCCGAGCTGCCGCTGTTTCGCCAGCACGAATTCTATACGGCCTACACCGAAGGATGGGCGCTGTACTCGGAAAGACTGGGCAAGGAAGTCGGGTTCTACCAGGATCCTTACAGCTACTATGGTCATCTGCAGGATGACATGCTGCGGGCGATTCGCCTAGTCGTCGACACCGGCTTCCACTACAAGCACTGGACGCGGCAACAGGTAGTCGACTATTTTCACGCTCACTCTTCCATCGACGAAGTCTCGGTTCAGAGCGAGACCGACCGCTACATGGCATGGCCGGCGCAGGCGCTCGGCTATAAAATCGGACAGCTTGAAATTTTGAAGCTCCGCCAGTACGCGAAAGACCAACTGGGCGACAAATTCGACTTGCGAGCCTTCCACGATGAAATTCTTTCGGGTGGCGCGATGCCCATGGATGTGCTGAGCACGCGCATTCACGAATGGGTAGGACAACAGAAGACGCAGGCCGCACTATCGCCTTCGAGCTCGCAATCGAGTCCAACTTCGAGCCCAAATAAGAATTGACAGTGAGTACGCGTCGGGAGACGGGGCAAGCCGCGTCTCTACAAGACACCGAGAGACTATAATCGGCAGCAATGCGACAGTTTTTCCGCATGCTGCTCTTGGCTCTTGTCCTGATGACGGTGGCGCTGATTTCGGCGCTCACGGCCATGCGGCTTGCCATCCACGGGCGCGAGGTGACCATCCCGAAATTGGTGGGCATGAGTCCGTTCGAAGCCGAGCGTGCAGGCGCAGCGTCGGGTCTGCAAGTGGTGGTCGAGCGGCAGTTCTATAGCGCTGACATTCCCGAAGGAAAAATCATGACGCAGATGCCGCCCCCGGGAACCAAGGTGCGGCGAGGCTGGTCGATCCGGGTGGCGCAAAGTCTGGGGCCGCAGCGGGTGGCGATTCCCGACGTAACGGGAAGCAGCGAGCGGGTCGCGGAGTTGAATATACGCCGGCGCGGGATCAGTCTGGGTTCGGTGGCGCACGTCAGTTTGCCGGACGCGCCTCCCGACCAAGTGATATCGCAAAGCCCGCCCGCGAACGCCAGCGGCGTGTCGGCGCCAAAGATCAGTCTGCTTATCAGCGACGGTCCCGAGCCGACGACCTATGTGATGCCGAACCTCACCGGTCAACCGCTTGGCAGCGCAATGCTGGCGCTGCAGGATGCCAACATAAAGGTCGGCAAGGTTAGCGTGCTCCCGCCGGTATCGGCACCGCCGCCTGGTGAGCCGCAAGCGGTTCCGGTTGCGCCGTCTGCGGTCTCTGAGCCCGGCGCGGCAAGCATGATCGTTACTCAGACTCCGGCGCCCGGACAAAGAATCGAAGCGGGCAGCGCGGTGAATTTCGAGGTCCGCTAGCTTATCTTCATTCGCTCATTTCCGCTCGATCATCTCAGTTCGATCATTGCGGCGAAAAAGCCATCGCAAGGATGCACGCCGGGAATTGTCCTCAGGTAGGGACCGTCGACAAGCGACGCGATATCCTGCCAGCACATCTCTCCAGACTGCCGCAGTTGCGCTAACTCTCCCCTGAAATCGACAATCCTGAATTGCGCCATGTCCTCGAGGGCAGCTTCCACCACCGCTTCGTTTTCCTCGCGCTCCAGCGAACACGTGGAATAAACGAGCCGCCCGCCAATGGCAAGATGGCGAAGCGCGGACTTCAGGATGGCCACCTGCCGCGACTGAAGATCGTACAGGTCTTCGACCTTGAGCCGCCACTTGATCTCCGGGTTGCGGGCCAGAGTACCCGTGCCGGAACAAGGAACGTCGGCGAGGATGCGATCAAATGCGGAGGAAAAGGGCAAATGACGCGCGTCCGCCACGATCACGTAAAGGTTTGACAAGCGATTGAGGTTCCGCAGCAGCCGTGCGCGGTGCGGATGCAACTCGGTGGCGCACACTTTTGCGTCGGGGTTGCGCCGGGCGAGCAAGCCGGACTTGTTGCCGGGGGCGGCACAACAATCAAGGATCGTCCGGCCCCGGCCGATCAACAACGCGACCAGTTGCGAAGCTTCATCCTGAATCGAGATGCGGCCTTCCTGGTAGGCGCGCGTTGCTGTTACGTCTCCCGCAAGAACGCGTCGTGCAGCCGACAGCAGGCGGCCCGGATCGAGCAGCATGCCGGTCCCGGCAAGTTCGGCATCGACGGTTACGTCTTTAGATTGATTGTCGTGAATGTGAATAGCTGCGGTGGGCACTGTCTGATCGTGGGCGCAGATCTGCCGCGATGTCTCCAGTCCATAGTGCTCGGTCCAGCGTTCCACCAGCCATGAAGGATGCGCAGCGTTCTGAGCGAGCGTGATCGCGTCGGGCGATTTGCCGATTTCCGCAAAGAAGTCTTCCCTGCCCGCGGTGGTAATTTTCCGGAGAACCGCATTCACGAACGAAACCGCCGAGCGCTTGCGTGCCGCCTTGACGAGCTCCACACTTTCGAAGATTGCGGCGCGGGCCGGAACTCTGGAGAGAAAATGCAATTGATATACGCCGAGGCGTAATGCGGCCAGAACTTCGCCATCCAGCCGATCGAGTTTCTGCGAGGATGCAGCGGCCAGCCGCTGATCGAGCAGGGACTGCCAGCGGAGAACCCCCATTACCAATTCGGTGGCGAGCCCGTGATCACGCGAGGAGAGTTTCGAGAGCCAGGCGGAATGGAGCAGTTCGGCGGCGTAGGATTTTTCGCTCTCAATCCGCAGAAGGATTTCGAAAGCCGCAGTTCGAGCGAGAGAAGACCGAGCGGGAGAAACAGCCATCGCAGCCTACCGTCCCAAATAGTCGCCGGATTTGGGCCGGTAGCCGTTGATGAATTCTTGCGCGGTCATGCGGCGCTTGCCCTCAAGTTGAACTTCGATCAATTCCAGCGTCGTGCCGGCGTTTTTGTCTTTGTTCCTGCCGCAACCAACGAGCAGACGCGTTCCCTCCACTGCGATTTCTGCGGGCGTCAACCTGACCACATGTTGTACGGGTTGAGCGCGGTGTACCTGCAGTGTCTTGCCCTTGAAAATCGTGAACGCCCCGGGCCACGGCTGAAAACCGCGCAGACGATTGAACAGGTCGTTCGCACTCCGAGCGAAGTCCATGCGGCCATCCTCTTTCTTCAGAATCGGGGCGAGCGTGGCTTGCGAATGATCCTGCGGAGTCGGGCGGACTTGCCCGTTCTCGAGTCCGCGCAGGGTCTCCACCATCAGATCCGCTCCGATCGTCGCCAGCTTCGGGCTCAGCGTCTCGGCTGTATCTTGCGAGCCAATCGAAATTTCGCGCTGCATGAGTATGTCACCGGTGTCGAGCCCGGCATCGATGCGCATAGTTGTTACCCCGGTGACGGATTCACCGTTGGCAATCGCCCACTGGATCGGCGCCGCGCCGCGATACTTTGGCAGCAAAGACGCATGCAGGTTCAAATTTCCAAGTCGGGGAAGTTCGATCATCCACTGCGGAATGATGCGGCCATAGCCGACAACAATGATCGCGTCAATGCTCGCGTCCGGCCCAATCGCCGCTAACTGGTCGCGGAATTCGGCGTTCTTGATGGTAGCGGGCTGCAGAACGGCAATGCCCAGGCGGGTTGCCGTATCTTTGACCGGAGAGACGGCCACTTCCATCCCGCGACCGCGAGGGCGATCAGGCTGCGTCACCACCAGCGGCACGGAATGACCGGCCTCGACCAGCTTTTCGAGAGTTGGGACCGCGAATTGAGGTGTGCCGCAGAAAACCAGGATCATAGGTCTCAGTTCTCAGATTTTTGCATTACAACCTCGCCTTAGCGTCCGCATCTATGGCATAGTAAGTTCAGCCTTGAGAGGTGGCTCAATGATAGATCACGAAAGGTTCCAAAAGGGACGGGGTTGGGCTTACGCGGTCGGAATAGTTGTTTTTGTTGCTGTTGTGCTGTGGAGATTCGTGATGCGCTAAGGTCAGAGCCGCGAGAAGCGTTCCTCAAGGGCATGATCTCTTTCCGTGACGCCGCGCACCGTTTCATGAGACGTAAGACCTGTCACCTGAGACCTAATTTCTACCACTCTCCCGCCTTCACCATCTTCTTGATCTTCCGCTTGATGAGGTCGCGCTTCAGCGCGCTGATATGTGAGATGTACAGTTTGCCGTTCAAATGATCGGTCTCATGCAGGAAGGCCCGCGCCAGCAGGTCCTCTCCGGTGCGCTCGAAGAATTTGCCCTTCAGATCCTGTGCGCGCACAGTGACGGTTTTGGCGCGCGTGACGTCCTCCCGAAATTCGGGGATGCTCAGGCAGCCTTCGCTGCTGCGCTGGCGGCCCTCCTTGCTGACGATTACCGGATTGATCAGCACCAGCTTGGCGGCAGGGTCTTCCTTGAAGGTCACATCTACAATGGCGATTCGTTTCGAAATGCCGATCTGCGGAGCTGCCAAACCGACGCCGCGAGCCGCGTACATCGACTCGAACATGTCTTCCACAAGTTGCTTGATTCCATCGTCGAAGGTGGTCACCTCGGCTGCAGGTTTTTCCAGGACCGGATCGCCGAACTTCACAATTGGGTAAATCATTTTAGGATTTCGGACTAATAGTTCTTCAGCTGTTCCAGATAGCCTTGAAAATTTCGTTTCGTTTCTTTCATCGAGTCACCGCCGAATTTCTCGAGCGCACAGCGCGCCAGCGTCAGCGCAACCATCGCCTCACCGGCAACACCGGCGGCCGGTACCACGCACACATCGGAGCGCTCGTACGCCGCCTTCACGGGCTCGCGCGTCGCGAAATCCACCGATTGCAGTGGACGCCGCAGGGTGGAAATCGGTTTCAGATAGCCGCGAACCCGAATCTCCTGGCCGTTGGAGACACCACCCTCAAGACCGCCAGCGTTGTTGCGTGTGCGCGTGAAGCCCGCAAATCCGGTATTGCTCTGATAACCGATTTCGTCATGCACGGCCGACCCGGGGGAATGCGCTGCCTGAATCCCGCTTCCAATTTCGACCGCCTTCACCGCCTGCAACGACATGACCGCCGCCGCCAGCAAAGCATCCAGCCGCTCATCCCATTGCACGTAGCTGCCCAGGCCGGGCGGAACACTGTGCGCCACCACCTCAAACACTCCACCCACCGAATCGCCCGTGCGGAGAACCTTATCGACTTCTTCCTTCATGCGCTGCTCGGCATCGGCGTCGGCACACGCAAGCAGCACTTCGTTCTTGCGTGCCAGCGGCTCGATTTGCTCCCAGGGGATTTCGCGATCCGCAATCGAAACCCCGCCCACCGCAATCACATGGCTCAGAACTTCCACACCCAACTCGCGCAGCAGCAGTTTGGCGAGCGCGCCAATCGCCACCCGCGCCGCCGATTCCCGGGCCGAGGCGCGTTCCAGAACATAGCGCGCCTCCGTGAAATCGTATTTCAAAGCTCCAGCAAGATCGGCATGGCCTGGGCGCGGCGACGCCACGCGCTTGTGCTTCTGCGGATCACCCGTTTCCACCGGCAGCGCCTCTTTCCAATTCTGCCAGTCGCGATTTTCGAGCATTAGCGCGATTGGCGAGCCGATCGTCTTGCCGTGATGCACGCCCGAAAGAAAGTGCGCCCGGTCGGTTTCGATCTTCATGCGCCCGCCGCGGCCATAGCCCTGCTGGCGTCGCCAGAGTTCGCGGTCCACAAATGCCCGATCGACGGCCAGCCCTGCGGGCAACCCGGAAAGAAACGCAACCAGGGCCTCGCCATGGGATTCTCCGGAGGTGAAGTAGCGCAGCATGTGGAAGAGGCATTGTAAATGAAGCGGAAAAGTTCGGCTCTATTCGATTTTCGCGCCGAAGGCCTCGTGCAGGTACAATAAAATAGCAGTTTGTAACAGAAGTCGTTGGACGCCCCCCGCGGTTTTCCGGCGTATCGCGCCACTTCGTCACTGGACGCGAGGATTTTTCATGTTGACCACCAAGGCTGGTCCGTTTCATTCGAAAGTTGCCGAGCTCATCCGTTGCGTGATTGCCGACGATCACGAGATGTTGCGCTACGGCGTGCGCCGTATGCTGGAAGACGCTCCCGACTTTGCCGTGGTGGGCGAAGCGGGCGATGCTGCCCAGGCGCTCAAGTTGGTGCTGGAGCACCGCCCCGACCTGGTGCTGCTCGATATCAGCATGCCCGGTATGTCGTCGTTTGAAGCTGGACACCTCATCGAAGAACACTGCACCGGCACACGCATCGTGTATCTGACCATGCACGAGGATCGGGAGTATGTGCAGCAAGCCCTGCGCTCGGGGGCCAGTGGGTACCTGCTGAAAGACACTCCCGCCCCGCTTTTGTTGCGCGCGCTGCGCGAAGTGCACTCCGGTGAGCGGTCATTGAGTCCGCAGATCCAAACGCAACTGGAAGACGACGCAATCCTGCGGAAGCAGGCCGTGCGGGTCCCGTTACGAAGAAGCACGCTGACTCTGCGCGAACGCGAAGTGATGAAGCTGCTCGCTCAAGGCAATACCGCGAAGAAAGTAGCGGCGGTTCTGGGAGTCAGCGTCAAGACGGTGGAAGCCCACAAATTCAACTTGATGCGCAAACTCGATATTCACAACAAGGCCCAACTGGTCACGGTCGCGATACAGAAGAAGATTCTTCCGCTTCCGGTCCCAATGACGTAACGGCAAGGCGTCAGCCTTGCGCACTTTTCAGAGCTGCCGCGGCGAGGCTGGCAAGATCGGGAACCTCGAGGTCCGCTCGTTTCTCGGAGGCGAGCGCCGTCGAGGCTCGCACGGCACCAATCCCAGGGCGAGCCGACTTCCGGTTCACCCACACCGTCGAGATGCCCAGCGATCGTGCCGGCACGACGTCGTGGTAGACGCTCTGCGCGGCGTGCAGCAGCCGGTCAGGAGATAGCGCAAGCGTGCATAAGGCGATCTGAAAATTATTGATGGAAGGCTTATAGCTTCTCGCCTGCTCCGCTGTGATCACGCCATCGAATTCCACGCCCAGCTGCTGTCGCGTCTCGCCAAATAGATCGTCGTCAATGTTTGAAATCACGACCAGCTTGTAACGCTTCTGAAGCTCGTGCAGCGCATGCACTGTGTCCGGGAAAGGCGGCCACGCATGAACGGATTCGTGCAGCGAACGGATTTCGGCAGAACTGGCCTCGAAGTGAAAGCGATCTGCAAACGCCCGCACCACCGCTTGCAGCACATCGCGGTAGCTTTGGTACGGGCCACTTTCCGCCTCTGCCTCAAATTCTCCGTAGAGCTCAAGAAGGGCAGCGTCGGGCAGACTTTGGCCGTGGTTCCCGAGCAGTGTGCGCAGGACAGGCAGAATCCCCGACTCCCAATCAATCAGAGTGCCGTAGCAATCAAAGCTGATGGTGGTGAAACGTGAGAAATCCATAGAATGTGGTCGTTAGTCGCTGGTCGTTTGTCGTTCGCAGTTCCCTGCTAGGGCCAACGACTAACGACCAACGACGAACCACTGTTTACTTTGCTGCCGTCACTTCGAGCGGAGCTTTGAGCCTAAAGCTCAGCGCGGACTCGGCGGGAAAAACTATCTCTTTGTTGCCGGTAAATGCGGCTCCGCCCGCGCCTGCCCCACCACCAGCAAGCACACCGATCGCTGCGCCCTTGCCCCCACCGGCCAAGCCGCCGACGATCGCGCCGAGCGCGGTTCCACCGCCTGCCAGCACGGCCGTCCGCTTGCCTTTGCCCTTCTCGGTCCGTTCGACGGCGGAGGTTTCAATCTTCTGCTCGGTCCCGTTTACCGTAATGGAGGTCAGCCTGACTTCCAATAAAGCGCCGCCCTTAAACCTGCCTAGGGGCTTCGCGTCAACAACCGTACCGCGGGCCGACGCGCCCCTCGGAATCACGGTATTACCGTCCACAGTGAGGTCGGAAGCCAGCGTCGCGCTGAAAGAATCACCTGGCGCGCTCAGCTTCGATCCCACCGCATTTCCCAGCCTTACGGTCAAGGTTGTGCCCGCAGGCACGAGCACTGGCGGCGGCGCTGGTGTCTGCGCGGCTGTCGCCGGTGCGCCGGACGGGCTCGTCGTATTTCCACCGCCAGTGTTCGACGGCGCCGCCATGTTCTGGCCGGAAGAACTGGAAGCCGTGTCGGCTGGCTTGCTCGAGCAGGCCACCAGCGCAAAAAAGAAGAGAATGGACACTACAAACAGCGCACGAGAAGGCATGATATTCACCTCCGGAATCAAATTGGCGAGGTCAAAACTCTAATAGAAACGCGGTAAGCCAAGCAAACGCAACGGGACGATCGAGGTCCAGGCACCGCTCTACCCTATGCTTTCTGTTCGGTGAACAGGTCAAGTGTTGGCGTGGCGGAAGTTGGACTCTCCGGCGGGGCAGGCGCGGCCGGTGGCGCGCTAGAATCTTCCGCAATAGTTTTCGCCGCCGGCACCTTCTCGCCCTGCATAAATTTCCGCGAATCGAGCAGGGGACGCCCCAGCGACGCGTTATAGCTGGTCCACGGACCTTCGAGTTCAGCCTCGCGGTCGAAATGGGCGCGCATCGCTTCCATCTTGGAATCTAAATCGTCGAGATAATGCAGCATAAGCGCTTCGGGGAACATCGGCAGTTTGGGTGATCCGAACTCGTACTGCCCGTGATGGCTGATGATCAAATGTTCAAGCAGAGTTTTCAGTTCCGGGGGGAAATCAGGCAGCTTTGCGAGCTTTGCCTGCAGCATCTCCAGTTCGATGATCATGTGCCCGAGCAGCTGGCCGCGCGTTGTATAGGAAAACGCCCGGTTGTAGGTCAGCTCCTGAATCTTGCCGATGTCATGCAGGAACGCTCCCGTTAGTAGCAAGTCGCGGTTGACCTGAGGATAGTTCCGGCATATGAAATCGCAGGAGCGAAACAGCGATACCACGTGATCGAGCAGTCCGCCGATATAGGCATGATGAAGGGCCTTGGCCGCCGGGGCGTTGCGGTAACGCTCGGCAATCTCCGCATCCGCCATGAACAGTTCGACCAGCGACTTGAGATGCGGATTCTGGAACGTGGCGACAAACTCGGTCAGCGTTCTCCACAGTTCGCCGATGTCCTTCTTGGTCTTGGGCAGATAGTCGGTGAAATCGACATCGCCTTCTTCCATGCGCCGCAGTTTGTGAATCGTGAGCTGAAAACGATTCTTGTATTTGTTGACGAGCCCTTTGATCTTGAGAAAGTCGTCCTGCTCGAAGGCGTCGATAAATTCTTCGACGTTGTCCCACATCTTGGCTTCGATCTGACCGGTGCGATCCGCCAGGATCAGGGCGAGGTAAGGCTCGCCACTTTTCTTGGCCTTCACCTGCTTCGATGCCACCACGAAGATGGAGGTGATGATCTTGTTTTCCTGGTAGGGACAGTCGGAGATAAAAAACTCTTTCATGAGCCTCCGCGAAATCGGTTCCGCGCGTGGTTGCAGGCGCCAGCCTTGGCCGGGATATGCCCGCCGCGAGCACAGCTCAGACTAGCCTAAAACACGCCGAGCTTCTTCTTCTTTTTCAGTTTCTTCGCCTTATCTTCTTTGGCCGTGGTCTCGACCGGCTTGGTTTGCTTTGCGCTTGCGCCCGTATCGATGTACCCATTCTTGATGTCAATAAAAGCCTCTTCGCGCAGCGTGGTCAGATAAGTCCGCAACGCCGGCTGCAGTTTTTGCATGTATAACGCATCCTGGATGCGCGGCTCGACTTCTTTCAGGGTGGGAATGCCTGCCATCTGATGCTCCGTCGCCTCCAGGATCACGTAACCCTGCTTGGTACGAATCACATCCGTAACCTCACCGGGCTTCAGCGCAAAGACCCTATCCTCGAGCTCTTTCGAGAGCGTGCCACGTTTGAAATAACTGAGGTCGCCGCCGTCTTTAGCGGAAGGTCCATCGGAATATTTTTTCGCCAGATCGTCAAACTTCCCGCCCTTGTGAATCTGGTCGAGCAAATCCTGCGCTTTAGCCTTGGCGGCGTCCAGCGCTGCTTCCGTTTCCGCCCCCGTGGGCGGGTCGGGCTTTGCGTCTGCGCTGGGAACCGGTTTGGCGGGTGTTTTGGGCGCAATCAGAATTTCGCTCAGACGAACCTGCTCAGGCTGCTCCATCTCGGCGCGATGCTGCTCGTAGAATTTCTTCTCCTCATCCTTGTTCATGGACAGTTTCTGACCCACTTCCTGCCCAATCACACGCTGCGTGATGATCTGGTTGCGCAGGTTCTGCTTGAACTCTTCATAAGAAGCGCCCTGCGCCTCCGCCGCTTTCTCCAGGTCTTCCATGGTTTCGAGGTTCATCTGCTTGCGCATCTCATCGAGGCGCTTGATCAGTTCGGTGTCGCCGGTGATGCCGAGGTCTTTGCCTTTTTGCAGCAGGAGTTGCTGGTCAATCAGATCGCGCAGAACGTCGCGTTGCTTTTCGCCAAAAATGCGGTCGGCGTTGGCGGGATCCTGCTGCTGAACTTCCTGCTTGAGCTGGTCGCGGCTGCGGATGTATTCCGAACGTGTGACGATTTCGTTGTTCACCCGCGCAATGATCTCTTCGACCACGGTATCGGCGGGCGAAAGAGATGGTAGCAACAATGCGTACCCAACCGCCAACCACAGGGAAAGTCTGGTCTTCTTCATTAGGGCTCTCTTGCAACCTGGGCTAAACCCGAGGGGAAATTGTTTTTCTATTTTACGCCGCGAGCAGCATGCCGGCCAATTGGGCGGGCGGGTTTCTCGGGAGGATGTCTGGCTAATTTCCGCGCGTCAGCGTCAGGGCGGTCACGTCGTTGTGCCTTGGAACCATGTGCATGAACTCCTGGACGCTTTGAAGGATGTTCTGGGAAAGATCTTTAGCCGATGAAGGCCCCGCCTGCATGACACTCTTGACTCCCTCCAGACCAAACTCAGCGTTTTTCGACTCCGCCTCCACCACTCCACGGGAAACCACCGCCAGCGAACCCTTTGGTCCGAGGCCGACGATGCGGGCGTCGGTGGGGGCCAGCGAAAATAGTCCGAGCGGCAGGCCGGTTGCTGGCAATTCAACGACGCTCGACTGATCGAGCAGCAGGGCGGGCGTGTGGCCTGCGTTCACGTAGCAAACCGTGCCCAATTCCTCGTTGTAGCAGCCGGCGAAGGCGGGGCAACTGCGCACGCCTCCGGCAGCGCGCATGATCTCGAGATTCAGACGGCGGGAGAGTTCGATCATGGCGTCCGATTCGTTCAGCTCGGCGGCGGAGAAGAGCTGTTCGGCGGACGAGCGGAAACAAGCTTGCGCGGCTTGCAGTACGGGACGGCTGGTTTCGCGCTTGCCGGCCACGTCGAGCAATCCGAAGAGAAAACGGTGCGAGCTGACGCGCAGAAAATCATGGAGATCGCCTCCAGCGCGCGAGGAAAAATATGCGACCGCCAAGTCAGCGCCCTGGAGCGTCGGCGAGTCGCCCTGAACAATCTCAGCCAGTTCTTCCGTGGTTGAGCCGAATCCGAGTTTGGAGAGTAGACCCGCCATGACGCGCGAAATTAACACAAAGTTGGGGGCCGGGCAATGAGCGGGAAGTGCTAGCCGCTGGGTTGATTGGGAGGAGCTGTGATTTGCGCGGCGACTACCTTCGCAATCTATGATTCTAAAGCGCTTACTGGCAACAATCTAGACAACAAAGATTGCGCCGCCGGGTCGTTCCCCCACGATTTAGTCGCCATATCTTTCTTTTAACTTGCTTGTCATCTCTTGCTGGAGTTGGCGGTAGTCGGAGTGGATGGTGGCACGCAGAGCGGCTTCAGTGGAGCTGCCTTGCGAGAGGCGTTCCAGGATATGCGCGATTTCGCTCATGCCATACGCGTCGCGAATGTATTCGGTGGCAGCCAGGGATTCGGCGTAGGCGACGATAGCTTCGGGAGCGGAGAAGCTTATAAAGCTGCCTTCGAGCATGTTGAAGGGGATCTCATTGCCAGCGGCGAACAGTTGCGCGAGTTGGCGCCCGTTGGAGGCGGATGACTTCCCTTCTTCGATCTGCGCGATGCCTTCGTTGAGCCATGTGGGGCAGCGGTCGCCGGACATCTGCGCGACGAAAGAGTGAGTTAGTTCATGTTTCAGCACTCGAGCTAAATCGGGAGTGACCCTCTGGACACCGCTGATCGGGATGCGCAGCTTGCCATCGTTGATGGCGCCGCTCCAGGAAGGCGCGCGGGTCACATCGAAGAAGGCCTGCTGCGTGTAAAGAGTGACAGCGATGTTGTTGCCGGGCGAATAGCCGAGATCGCGCACCAGGTCGTCGTACTCCGAGTCGAGGGTTGCGAGCAGGTCGCGGCGGAAGGTCTCGGAGGTATCTTTTCCTTCAAAATGAAGATTGAAGTGGCTGCTTTCGCGTCGCGAAAAATCGGCTTCGGCGCTGGATTCGCGAACGGCGCGGGCGAGGTACTGGCTGACCGTGGCATCGGGACGCAGCGCTAGCGACTTCTTCCAGGAGCGAATGGCATCGGGCGTATGATCGCTGGCGAATTGCACGAAGCCCAGCATGGCAACGGCATCGGGCGAGTCGGGAGCGATGTTGGCGGCGTGTTGCGCGTAGGGCAGGGCTTCGGCGGCTTGGCCGGTGCGCATCAGCGTGGCGGAGTAGTAGATCAGCAAAGTGGAATTGTCCGGCTGGAAACGGAGCGCGGATTCGTAGTAGCGCTTGGCCTGCGGGAAGTTGCCGTGATCGGATTCGTGCTTGCCGGCAAGGAAGTATGCGGTGGCAGCGAGTTCGGGATTGCCCGTTTGCGCGATGCTGGCGAGTGCATCGGTATCCACCTTGCCGTCGCGGATGACTTTTTCGGCTACGTCGGCTTCATGGTTGAACGAGGGCGCGGGCGGGGTGATGTCAGGCGCATTCACCGATACTCCGGCGGATGCTCCAGCGCGAACGGGTACGCCTCCGCCAGCCTCGATGCGCTCGACGGTGGATTTCGGGATGGCGTAGGTGTCTTCGCCGACATCGTATTCGACGCGGTCTTTATTTTCGCGGACCTGGTCGGCCCAGATGGTGCGTCCGTTCTTGAGATAAATGACGTCGGCGGGCGCGGGAAGCGCTGCAATAAGCACTAGAATGAGGACCAGGGCTCGCACTCGGCTGATTCTAGCAACCGCGCAGAAGGGTCGGAAGGTGACCAAGGTGCTGGACCTGGGCCGGTTCGCCGCCGGACAACGAAACAATTGCTAAGAAGTGCTCAGCTCCCAGTTCTCAGTGGGAATCGGATCGTCCCTGGGTTTTTCTGAGAACTGAGAACTGTTTAACTGAGAACTGTTTATGAAGCCCGGGCTGGTTTGGTCGCTGCGGATGATCGGATTGGCTTGTTTGCTGCTGCCTGTGACGTGCGCGCAGGCGGCAGATCGGGGCCTCCAGTGTCCGCAAACGACGAGCGATCTCTACGCGCGCATACGCTCCGTGGGACTCGATCCACAACGCGTGTACCACGTTCGTGACGCCTCGATTGACCGGCCCAGTCTCCATCTTGATTTCGACGACGGCACGCTGGCGTTTACGGAAGACATTTGCGGGCGGATTACGGGAGCGTTCTTCGAGGGTGAGGGCGAGATACGGCTGCGGCCGCCGGACCGGGCGGAACGCGGATCGCTCACGCTGTTCACAGGGATGGCGATTCTCGAAGAGCAGTTCACCTCAGGATATCTGCGCTTCAACGACGACACAGCCGCAGTCTTGCAGCCGTTTCTAAGACCCGAGCCGGAGGGCTCGGAATTCATAAAGAATTGGGACGAGACGAGCCGCGGTCTGGCGGAATTTGACGCCCTGCGCTTGTTGCTGGACTTCAGTCATTTTCTTCCGGCATCGGGTGGGAATGAGCCGAATCGCAAATTTCCGCCGCTGCTGCACGCTCATTTGCTAGGCAAAAAGTTGGGTGGTTTCGAGGTGTTCTGGGATGCGGCCGGCGCCGAACCATTGTGGGCGGGACAACCGCGGGTGAAGGACGGCATCCTTTTCTTCGATATCTGGACTTCGTTTGCGCCTCGTGGGGCTGGCAGCCCGGCCAGGGCCTCTCTAGCCAATGATGTCTCGATCACGGGCTTCCGGATTCGGGCGGCGGTGCAGCCTCCGACTATGTTGCGAGCATCGACGGAAGTGGACGTTCGGATTCGCGGCGGGGGAGAAAGAACGCTGCTGTTTGAGTTGTCCCGTTATCTGAAAGTCGATGCGGTCCAGGCGGATGGACACTCGGTGGATTTCGTCCAGAATCCGGCGATCGAAGGAACGCAGTTGCGGCGCAAAGGGAACGATCTGGTGGCCGTGGTGTTCCCTGCTCCGCTCGCGGCCGGCAAGGAATTGAAGCTGCGCTTCACCTATGCGGGCGAGGTGTTGTCGGAGGCGGGGAGCGGATTGCTATATGTAGGCGAGCGCGGCACATGGTATCCGAACTTCGGGTTGAGCCCGGCGCAGTTCGAGATGGAGTTTCACTACCCGGCGAACTGGACGCTGGTGGCGACGGGCAAACAAATCTCACACGCTGGCGGCGACGAAGCGGAAACCAACGAGAACGCAGGGGCGGAAAGGGTTTCGCGCTGGACGTCGGAGCGGCCGATTCCGGTGGCGGGGTTCAACTTGGGCAAATACGTTCGGGCGGAGGCCAAGGCCGGCAACATCCTTGTGGAAGCGTACGGCACGAAGGGAGTGGAGAAGTCTTTTCCGAAGGCGCAGCCAGAGGTGATCGAGCAGCCGACTTTTCCCGGTGCTCCTCCGCAACGATCAAGATCGATGGGGCCGATCGTGGTGACTCCTCCGCCTCCGTCGCCGGCGCACGACGTGCAGGCGGTGGCTGACAAGGCGGCCAAGGCGATTGCTAGTTTCTCCCAGTGGTTTGGGCCGTATCCGTATCGTTCGCTGGCGCTGACGCAGATGCCGGGTGATTTGAGCCAGGGATGGCCCGGGCTGGTGTTCCTCTCGAGCTTCGCGTTTCTCAGTCCGCAAGAGCAGTCCGATCTGCGTCTCGATCCAGTAACCCGCGAGCTTGACAGCCAGGTCTTGGTGCACGAGACGGCGCATCAATGGTGGGGCGATCTGGTGCTGTGGAAGAGTTATCGGGATCAGTGGATGGCCGAGGGTCTGGCGAACTACGCCTCGCTGATGTTGCTGGAGCAGCAGAAGCCGGCGCAATTCCGGCAGGTTCTCGAAAAGTACCGCCGCGATCTTCTGAGTAAGAACAAAGATGGAGAACCGCTGCGCGACGCGGGGCCTGTGACGCTCGGACAGCGCCTCGAGTCGTCGCATTTTCCCGAGGGCTACGACGCGATCAGCTACGAACGCGGGACGTGGCTGTTTCACATGCTGCGCATGATGTTGCGCGATTCCGAAATGGCATCCCGTTCTCGGAAAGGGCGGGCGAATCCGGCGACGATCGCAGACGAGCCGTTCTTCCGCGCATTGCGGAAAGCCAGAGATCGGTATGCGGGAAAGAGCATGAGCACCGAAGAACTGGTGCAGGTTTTCGAAGAGGAACTGCCGCGCCCACTTTGGTACGAGAATCGTCGCAAGCTGGACTGGTTTTTGGAAGGTTGGATCAAAGGGACTGCTATACCGGAGCTCGAAGCACGCGAAATTCGCATCACCGAGAAAGCTGGCGTGACCACGGTTACAGGTGTGATCGTACAAAAGGACGTACCCTTCGATCTGGTGACGGCGGTTCCGGTGTATGCCACGACGGCGGGAAGCCCGCTGGTTTTTCTCGGCGAAGTGCTGGCCGATGGCGCGGAGACAGCCTTTCGGCTGACCGCGCCGAGCGATGTACGGAAGATTGTGCTCGATCCCAGGCAGACGATTCTGAGCGCACCGAAGTAGATTTCAAACATATTCTCAAATGGCAGAGACCTTGGTGCCGAGAGCCAAGCGGCGTGGTTATGCTATTGCTGAAGAGGAATTGCGAATTGGAGCATGTTATGACTCTTCAGCCCTACGCAACCGCGAAGCAAAACGACCGGCCGCGCCGCCGCACGATTCTTCTCGTCGAGGACGAACCTTTCGTCCGCGAAGCGACTTGCAGCATTCTCGAGCATGCGGGCTTTGAGGTCCTGTCCGCCGAGGATGCGCGTGATGCCATGCACGCGTATGAAGAGTGCCAGCAGAGAATCGATCTGGTGATGACCGACATGGTCCTTCCGGGACGATCGGGCCAGCAACTGGGGCAAGATCTGCGTGAGCGATCACCGGAGGTTGTGGTGCTGGTAACGTCCGGTTACGGCAACGCCGAATACGAGACCGAAGCGCCCGAGTCACGCACCTATTTTCTGGCGAAACCCTATTCGCGGCGCACGCTGCTCGAGAAAATTGAAAAGATTCTTGGGCCAGCGACGCTGGCGCAGGCTGCGACGCAAGCGAGCTAGCTTTCCTCTGTGTTCGCTGTGTCCTCGGTGGTTAAATTCCTTCGCCCACCAGTTCCCTCCTTCGACGTTATAATCCTCCGTTCCCAAGTTCGGCTCTTAAGCTTGGTTCCTAATCTTAAGAAGGAGCACGCATGAAACTCGAAGGCCGAGTAGCGCTGGTCACCGGAGCATCGCAAGGCATCGGTCATGCCTGCGCGCTGGCCTTGGCGCGAGAGGGCGCAAGCGTAGCCGCAGCCGCGCGCAATCGGCAGAAACTAGACGAATTGGTAGCCGAGATCGCCGCCGCGGGCGGCAAGGCCGCGCCGTTCGTCATCGACGTGGCCGACGAAGAGCAGGTGAAATCCGGAATCAAGTCGGCGCTCGGGCAATTCGGCAAGATCGACATCCTGGTAAATAACGCCGGTATCACGCGCGACCAACTCGTAATGCGCATGAAGCGCGCCGACTGGGACGCAGTGCTGAACACGAACCTGACCTCCGCGTATTTGTGCATCCAGCAGGTAATCGGATCAATGCTCAAGCAGCGCTGGGGACGAATCATCAACATCACCAGCGTCTTCGGCCAGATCGGTCAGGCAGGCCAAACGAATTATGCCGCGTCGAAAGCCGGACTGATCGGGCTGACTCTGGCGATGGCTCGCGAGGTAGCGTCGCGCAACATCACGTGCAACGCGGTCGCTCCCGGATTCATCGACACCAGCATGACGGCTGCGCTCAGCGAAGAATTCAGGCAGAGTGCGGTGAAGACGATTCCACTGGGGCGAGTCGGCTCTCCGGAAGACGTTGCCAGCGCGGTCTGCTTTCTAGCATCGGACGATGCGTCTTACATCACGGGGCATGTGCTAAACGTAAACGGCGGATTGCTGATGGGGTGAGGAACGGCAAGTTCTCAGTTCCCGGTTCTCAGCCTTCAGTCTTCAGTCTTCAGTCCCACTACGAAATCGGCGCGGTCTCCGAAAATAACTTCGGCAGCTGATTGGGGTGGGTACCCCCTCCCCCCCATTTTTGCGTAAAATATTCAAGAATAAGGACTTACCTGTAAAATATTCCGGAATAAGGACTTAGCTTTACTTCCCCAATTTACTCTGGCAGGGTGTCCAAAAAAAATCAATATGCCGATCCTTTAGAATCATAGATTTGGAGAAAAATTGCTTTCAAATCTTTGAGTTTAAAGGAGTTGCTGGTAAAATATTCCAGAATAAGGACTTACGAGATCCGTTCGCTCCTCCACCCCATCGCGCCAAAAGCGGGCGCAATGGGGACCCCGGTTCGCTCAGGATTTCGGCAGCGGGCTCCCGCTTCTCTACCCCGCCACGCACAGAACGCGTGCCGGGGGCCCCGGCTTCGCTCACGCCCGCTAATCGCCTCAACTTAGGTTGTCAAAGAGCGCTGAAAATGGTTTTGGGGCAGCTTCGAGGTCCGTCTTTGATTCACGGACGCGCCTCGAACTGCCCCAATCAGAATATTATCGTCGCGCACGATGGGCCTTAAGTCAATTCATTTCGGGCTTGGTGGTGATGAAAAGTTGGTGCGCAGTGCAACAATGGGAATTCAACGTTCCTCTAGTTCCGGGAGAGTCCCAAGCTTCACGCGGCGGTGGAATCCCACCCCTTCGGCTTCGCTCAGGGCGGGCTCTAACGTCGAAAAGCACGACGTTAGGATGGGGCTGCCCGGCAACCGCATCCACCGTGCTAAAGTGTGTTCATGGCAAACACACGGAGCGCAACCCTTAGCATCCGGCTGAAACCGGAAACCAAGAAACGGCTGGCGCGGTTGGCGAAGGCCTCGGGGCGCAGTTCGAATTTTCTGATTGCGGACGCGGTGGAGGTTTACGTTTCCGATCAGGAAAGAATGCTGGCCGAGGTCCGACAGGCGGACCGGCAGGTGGAATCGGGACACTACGTGAAGAACGAGGACATGAAGGCGTGGCTCCTGTCCTGGGGAACCGATCGCGAGCTGCCGGTACCGAAGTGCGCCTGCGGCAAGGCACACGATGACGAGGCGCTGTGCCGGTAGAGATTGTCTGGTCTGCATTGGCACGAACTCGTTTGCGGGAAATTCGCGCCTATGTAGCTCGTGACAGACCGGAGGCAGCGGAACGGCTTGCGGTGCGGATTGTCGCCATGGTCGAAGCTCTAAGAAATCATCCCCTTCTGGGCCGGGTCGGGGCGGAGCCTGGAATCCGGGAACTCATCACCGCAAGCACTCCGTACATCGTTTTGTATCGGGTTCATGGGCGGCGAGTTATTATCAGCACGATCTGGCATGGGGCGCAGCGCAGGGGTTTAGAGTGATTCCGTGGCCTAAGCTGGGAACGTTGTTGATCGAGCGGGGCTGGGGGTCTGGGATGGCTCTCACGGTTTGGGTGTGATGAAAAAAAAGAAAATCCCAAGCTTCACGCGGCGGTGGAATCCCACCTAACGCCGAAAAGCACGACGTTAGGATTGGGGTACCCGGCTACTTTCAACTAATGCTTGCATCGTGGACATTTTCGATTGCCGATGCAACGTCGTGTACGCGGGTCCCAACGCGGATTGAAGTGTCCCGTTTTGAATTCTTCGGCACGTTCTGGGTTTTCATCATCTCGTTCTTGCTGAAGTCTAAAGAGTCTACCCGCGTCAACCGCTGCCTCGAAAGGGTCGTCGTAGCTGCGAAGGGAAGGCACCTCGATTCCCGCATCAAGGCCGATTTTCACGGTGACTCCTTGGTTCTCGGTGAAAACCTCACCGCCATATTCATCTATCTCCAGTTTTTGCTTGATGCGGGATCTTAGTCGCCGCAGTATCATGTCTTGCTCGGTGGTCATCACGCTACCGCTCTTTCCGCCCTCCGCGACTCATACCCTTCCCGGAGGGCTCCTGAGGTTTCTACGCTCAACAGCCGATATACGACGCCAGCGGCCATTGCCGGAGGCATGCGAAGTGTACGATGAATTCTAATGAAATTGTGGGCAGAAATAGCTGAGGGCGAGCCGCCCGACCGTGGCCCTTTCTGCTTGGGATCTGTGTTCTCTTCATCCGGGATGCACATTTGTGGCCCCGCCATCTACATCTTCCGGACCTTGCGCCTCCTCGTCGACTACGGCTGCGATTGATACCGAGCCCAGCTGAAGAAGTCGTTCCGAATCCGCGCCGGGCAGATCCTGCACATCTCTCAGCTTCCGGGTAAGCACCCGGGAGCGGGTACGAACGTCACCGAGCTTATTACTGGCTTCGTGTAGTTTCTTTTCGACGGTTGCCAGTGCATTGCCGAACTTGCTGAATTCGGTTTTTACAGCCCCGAGTACCTCCCAGACCTCGGCCGAGCGCTTCTCAATCGCGACCGATCGAAATCCCATTTGCAGGCTGCTTAGTAATGCCGCTAATGTTGTGGGACCGGCTAAAACGATCCGTTCGCGCAGAGTTCGATCTACAATGCCCGGGCGGCGCAAAATCTCTGCGAAAAGACCTTCTGTCGGAAGAAAGAGAATTGCGAAGTCCGTCGTGTGGGGCGGATTGACGTACTTCTCACGTATTTTCTTTGCTTCTGCACACACATTTTCCTCTAGCGCTGTCGCGTGCGCGATAACGCCTTCGGCATCGCCGCTCTCGGCTGACGCGATAAGCCGCTCGTAGTCCTGGTGAGGAAACTTCGAATCGATCGGAAGCCACACAGGGTCTCCCGCAGAGTCCTTGCCTGGAAGCTTGATCGCGTACTCCACCCGCTCGTTCGAGTCGGGATTTGGCCGTACGTTCGTCGAATATTGATCCGGGGTGAGCATCTGTTCCAGCAAGGTACCCACTTGCACCTCGCCCCAGTTTCCGCGCGCCCGGATGTTCATTAGAACTTTTTTCAGGTCGCCGACGCCCGACGCGAGCGTCCTCATTTCGCCGAGTCCCGCGTGCACCTGTTCCAAACGCTCGCTGACGATGCGAAAGCTCTCTCCCAACCGCTGCTCCAGGGTCGACTGCAGCTTTTCGTCTACCGTCCTTCGCATTTCCTCCAGTTTCAAGCTGTTGTCGTTCTGAATAGAAGCCAATCTGAGGTCGACACTGCCCTTCAGACTCTCCACTGCCTCCGTAGTCCTTCGGGACAGAGCGTCGATCGAGCTTGTGAGGTTTGTTGTTGCCTCCGACAGCTTTCGCTCAACGTTGTTCCTGATCAATTCAAGCTTGGTGGAATTATCGCTCTGGATGGCGAGGAGCTCGGTCCCCACCGCAGCTCGGAGTTGCTCAATGGCGTCGGAGTTACTCTTGCTCGACACGGCAAGCGCGTGAGTCAGAGCCGATGATGTGGACTCCGATTGGGCTTTCTGGTCCCTCATTCCCTGGGCGGCCCTGCTGTCCAGGGTTTGCGCCAGTGCGGCAAACGCATTTGTGATCTCTGTCCGAAACTCTGTTTGCAGCTTCCTGGTATCGACGGCAACAGACCTCAACACTTCGTCAACGGTCTCACGGCTCGAATCGAGTTTCCGGCCCATTTCCTCGGCGATGTTCCCGATCTGCCCTGAAAAACTATCCAGTTTTGTGGTGTGCGATTGGCCGAGTTCCGCCATCTGGCCCCGTACCGCGTCGGACAGGGACTGAAACGAAGTATTTATTTCCTGCCTGTGTTCACGCGCAATTGTGGCGCTCTCCAAGCGGCTTCGCCCGAGCTCATCGCGGAATAGCCGTTCTTGGTCCGCCTGCCCATCCCGTAAGTTCGCCAGCAGCGTGCTGATGGATTGACCGGAATCTCGTCGGACAATTAGGACGATGAGGAGGACGCAGTTGGCAACTAGCAGGGCTAGGCCAAGTTTGAGCAAAATAAGTTCCATAAATACCACCAACATTAAGGACCTAGGCCGGGAGTGGCCCGACCTTTCGCCGGCGCACTTGAGACAAAAAAAGGGCCATGGGTTTCCCCATGGCCCCCTCGGTCGGGATCATTATCTACCAGTCTTGACTGACGATGCAAAGAACATTTTGGGGATGGTTGGGTCGGGGTGCATCCCTTCGATCCGAAATCAAACCCCTAAGCGCGCGGCGGCGTGGAATCCCACCCTTCGGCTTCGCTCAGGGCAGGCTCTTTCGAACGGCACGAAGGTGGGGCACCGGCGGCGTGGAATCCCACGTCTCGAAAACCGCGAGGACGTGGGGCACCCCCGGCGTCCGCGGAAACGCAGGGTCCTTCGACTCCGTTTGTCACGCGCTTTGCGCGCGACAAACTCCGCTCAGGATGACAGGTTTTAATTTGAACTTTAGCGGGGATTGTGAACTATCAAAATCATGCCGGGGTGCAGGGCGGCGATGTTGCGGTTGTCGTGCTTGAGAGCGGTCACGGTGGTGTTGTAGGAGTTGGCTATCGAGTACAAGGTTTCGCCGCGCTTGACTTTGTGTCGGACTACGGTGCTGGGCTTTCCATTTAATGACGCGGTTTGGGTTCCGGTGGGGTGTTTTGATTTGCTGGGACGCTTGCTGGCTAGCTGGGTTTCGCCTGGTCTTGGAGTAACCGGCAGGTGGAGATACAAGACTCTTCTTCCGGCGAGGCTGCTGCCTTTGAGGCGGTTCCAACTGCGAACCATTTTGGCGGAGACTCCGAAATTCTGGGCTACCGACTCGACCGTATCGCCTTTGCGTATCTTGTAGTGCGTGGTGGCGCGGGCGTAGGTGCTGGTGTTGGCCTGCTTGCCGGGGGCGATGGGAATGATTAGACGGCTTTCGGGGGCGACCGCTCCATTGTTGAAGCCGTCGTTCAGGTCATTGGCTTCGGCGATGGCTTTGGGATTCGTGTGGTAGGTGCGGGCTATGGAGGCCAGGGTTTCTCCGGCTTGTACTTTGTGATAGCGCCACCAGACACGCTTGTCGGTGGGAATCGAGGCTACGGCGTTTTGAAACTTGGTGGCGGTTCCGGCGGGCAGGTGGAGCTCGAAGGCCTCGTGTTTATCCGCAAATTTCGGCGTGGTCATGCGGAGCAGGCTGGGGTTGAGGTCGAGCAAGTCCTGGGCGGTCGCGTCCACGCACTCGGCGGCCAGGCGGAGATCGATGGGATAGTCGATATTAACGGTGTCGTAGGGAACGGGCGTTTCCTTGGCCACGGAATCCAGTCCGTATTGGGCGGGATTTTTGGCCATGATGGTGACGGCGAGGATGATGGGGACGTAGTTGCGGGTTTCTTTGGGCAGCGCGTTGCGGCGGTAGAGTTCCCAGAAATCGGCGTAGCCGGTGCGCTTGACCGCGCTCTGGACGGTGCCGGGGCCGGAGTTGTAGGCGGCCATGGCCAGGTACCAGTCTCCGAATTCGTTGTAGAGGTCTTTGAGATGGTGGGCGGCGGCGCGGGTGGCTTTCTCGGGATCCTGGCGGTCGTCGACCCACCAGCTGCGTTCTAGACCGTAACCCTTGGCTCGGCTGCCCATGAATTGCCACATGCCGCGGGCGCCGGCTCGGGAAACGGCTAGGGGGTGGAATCCGGATTCGGCTTGGGCCAGGTAGATGAGGTCTTGCGGGACGCCTTCTTCTTGCAGGGTGCGGCGGATCATGTCTTCGTAGCGGCCGGAGCGGGCTAGGGCGCGCTCGACGGTGCCACGTCCGCGGTTGGAGAAGTAATTGATGTAGCCGGCGACCTGATCGGTCATCATCAGGGGCAGATCGGAGTGCGTGGATTTGATTTCGGCTTCGGCCTTCGCCTTGACGTTTGCGTCGACTGTGGGGGTGAGCTCGTTGGCTTCGTCGATGGGCGCGGGTTCCGACTTTTGCTCGGCGAAGCCGTCGCCCTGCTGCAGGGCGGCGAGCTCGAGGCCATTGACGCCATCGAGAATGCGGTCTAGTTCCTGCTCTAGGCGGTTGTCGGATTGGAGGTCGAATCCGCTGCCCAGGAGCTGGTTGAAGGCGGAGTCAAAATTCTGCTTGGCGGCTTCGAGGTGTCCGGCTTGATAGTTGTCCTGGCCCGACTGATATTCCTTTTCGACGCGGGCGATCAGGTCGGCCACGGGATCGGGCTGGAGGGCTTGCGGGACCTGCGGTTTCGATTGCGGGTCAGCGATGGCGGGCTTCTGCTGGCGCGGATCCGGCGGGCTGCCGGCAGCGACCAGGGCCGGGGCCTGAGCCTGAGTGGGAGGCATGAAGGAGGCTTTTTGGGCACTCTGGCAGGCGAGGGTCGCCGCCAAAGTCGCTGTCATTGCGGCGGAGAGCAGGATCGTCAGGTACGGGTGAGAAGAAATCCTCATATTTTCAAAAAGTTACAGCAACCGCCTCCGGACGCAACCGAGCACCTTTCAGTATGAGATGGTACTATCGCAAAATTCGTTGGGTCAACGCTACAGAAGACCCGTTCATGTTACTTTGGGGACCGGCTGGGCATATTACCTCAGGTTGGCGGGGGAAGGCAACGAGTCTCTCGCCGAGTCTTTTGTCGTCGGGAATCATCGAAGGGGCTTATGAGAGCCATACAGATCAAGCAAACGGGCGGGCCGGAAGTGATGGAACTGGTGGACTTGCCGGTTCCGCAGCCGAAGGCGAACGAAGCGGTCGTGAAGATACAGGCGGCGGGCGTCAACTTTATTGACGTCTATAACCGCGAAGGGCGGTATAAGGCTCCGCTGCCGTTGGTGCTCGGGCAGGAAGCGGCGGGCGTGGTTTCGGCGGTTGGCTCGGACGTGCGTGAGGTGGCGGTCGGCGACCGTGTGGCGTACACCATGACGCTCGGGAGCTATGCCGAATATGCTGCGGTGCCGGCCGACCGCCTGGTGAAGATTCCGGCAGGAGTAGGAGAGCGCGAGGCTGGGGCCGCGATGCTGCAGGGGATGACGGCGCACTATCTGGCTTATGACACTTATCCGCTGAAGAAAGGCGAGACGGCGCTGATTCATGCGGCGGCCGGCGGAGTGGGGTTGCTGCTGGTGCAGATGGCGCACAACATCGGGGCGCGTGTGATTGCTACGGTTTCGACCGAGGAAAAAGCCAAGCTGGCGCGCGCGGCGGGAGCGGACGACGTCATTCTTTATACGCAGGCGGATTTTGAGGCGGAGACGAAGCGGTTGATCGGCGAAAAAAGCCCCGGCGGCAAAGGCGTGGATGTGGTGTATGACTCGGTGGGGAAGACGACGTTCGACAAGGGGCTGAATGTGCTGCGTCCGCGCGGGATGATGGTGCTGTTTGGAGGATCGAGCGGGGCGGTCGCGCCGATAGATCCTCTGGTGCTTACACAAAAAGGATCGATCTTTCTGACTCGGCCTTCGTTAGGGAATTACGTTGCTACTCCGCAGGAGTTGCAGGCGCGGGCGGGAGCGGTGTTCGGCATGATTCGCGACGGCAAACTCAAGCTGCGGATTGAACATGTGTATCCGCTGGCCGAGGCGCAGCAGGCGCATCGGGATCTTGAGGGACGGAAGACTACGGGGAAGTTGCTGCTGTTGCCGTGAACGGGAGCCTCAGCGTAGGGGCGCGGGTGCCGCTTGTGCCGGACTTCGTCCGGCTAGGCGGACGAGGGCGTCCGCCCTACACGAGCATTACCGGGCTACTGTTTTTTCTTACGCGAGTAGTTCTTCAGGTATGTAGGCAGTTCTTGCCGGCAGCGGTCGTCACGAATCGCAGCGCCTGCCTGCATCTCTAGCGGTATCACTCCGGCCCAGGTTGGGAACTCGTAATCTTCTTCATCGTCTATGGGCGGGCCTACTCGGACCTTGGCGGAAAATTCATTGATTGGAAGGCGCAGGACTGAGGTTGCCTTCAACTCTTTTTCGTTGGGCTGGCGGGCGTCGTCCCAGCGATGGGGGATGATGTGCTCGCTCAGCGCGCGCAGGGCCGCGAGTTTTTCTGCCGGATCGTCAACCAGCGTTGCCGTGCCTAGAATTACCACCGAGCGGTAGTTCATCGAGTGATTGAAAACGGAGCGGGCTAGGACCAATCCATCGAGCAGTGTGACCGTAATGCAGACGGGGACACCTTGATCGAGATTACGCAACATGCGGCTGGCGACTGATCCGTGGATGTAGAGCACATCTCCGTCGCGTCCGTAGGAGGTGGGGATGACGTAGGGCTGTCTGTCGGCGACGAAGCCGACGTGGCAGAGAAAGGCTTCGTCGAGGATCTGGTTGACGGTGTCGCGGTCGTAGACGGCGCGCTGTGGTTCGCGCAGTATGCGGGTGCGTGGGGTTGGAGTGCTGGGATTCAAACTGGTGGACATCGAGCTGACTTCCTAGGCAGGCGCCAAGAGTAGTGACGGAGGATTTTAGCAGGTCGGGGTGAATCTACAAGCTATCTCAATAAATGGCTCGGCTGTGATAACCGTGAAAATAGCTGGCGGAAGCCAAACCTAAGAACCGGACGTGGAAGCACAACTACGCAAACGGGCAAACAACTCTCTTTCAATGGTCTTTGGGTCGGCTAACTATCCGACCGAGTTGCTCAGCACGATACCCGGTTCACCGTATTGACGAACCCGTACGCCGCCGTTACAAGTGTAAACTCGGACCTTTTGGGAGTGTTTTGCCGCGCCAATGAAAGGCGTCAGTGCCGAAGTGCATCCTTATCGTGATCGTGGACGACAGTCCTGTCGTGCGTAAGACCCTGCGTCAAACTTTGGAACGGCAACGTGGCTGGGAAGTGTGCGGCGAGGCAGCCGATGGGCGAGAGGCTATAGAGAAGGCACAACAATTAAAGCCGGATTTGGTGGTCCTCGACCTTTCGATGCCCGTGATGAATGGCCTTGAGGCGGCCCGTGAACTCAAACGCCTCTTACCGTCTGTGGCGTTGGTGATGTTCACCAGCTTCTCGACCGCTCATCTAAAACGGGAAGCCTTGTCTGCGGGCGTCAGTGCCTTAGTGTCGAAGTCTGAACCCGCAGGTCTGGTTGCCGACATTCAAGCATTGCTCGAACCCGCATCGTGAGAGCGTCTTTTTAACTCTCCCAGTAGTACATTTAAACCAGAGAGCGCATCCGTGATAGCCTGCCGTTCTTCGGGCGTACCTCCATGGTCTAGCTGCATTTGGTGAAGTCGCAGGTCAATTGCGCCCTTTGCTGCCTGAATGCGCTGCCGCAGCTTTCCATCGTCAGTTTCGAGGATGGCAGCTTCGTACAATCCTTCCCAAACATAGTCGGCTTTCATGCTCGTTCCTCTCTTCGGCATCGAGGGGCCGCTCGACCTTGCCAAATGGGGGCAGATACCTTTCAAAAGAGAAATGCATCTTCGGTCTCGCATCAAGCCGGATAGGGGTGTCTGGGAGAAGTAGCCGTTCCCGGCTCCTTGCGCGACGTTTCGTCAGTTTTCGCAGGGAACCGTCGCCCAGTGGGGCGCGGCGGAAGGGTGTGAAAAGCAACAAGAATATTGTACTAGCATTGCGACGGACGCAACGTCTTTAATTTCTGTTCGGTATCGAACAACTGGAGGGTGGAAATTACTTTGAATGCGAGGGAGACTAAGGCAACTAAACTGCCAGTGCGGGTCATTTATGAGATAGGTTCTAGTTCTCAGTTCCCGGTTCTCAGTTCTCAGTGGCCGATCTAGTGTGCTCGCCGTTACAGCAGACCGCCAGTCTTTACCGCCAAGGTGCTGAGCGCCATCTCCAGTTTGGTGATGGCCTCGCCGAGTTCGGGATGATTTCCGACCTTCTTTTGCAGTTCCTTCAGAATCTTGTGAGCACTGGCCACGTGCTCTGCGGCCTGGGTGGGATCTTGCTTGGGATTCGGTTCGCTTGGAGTGGGCATGGTATTTGCTCCCCGGTACATTTCAATTCTACAGTCAGACCCATGCGTCGATGGAGCGCGGGCATTCCGCCCGTCTGCCGGGCGGGGACGCCCGGCTCTCCACTAACGCCGCTTTTTCGCGGGCGCTTTTGGCTGGTCTTCAAAGACGGCGAACTGAATCTTTTTTTCTACCGGATCGATGCGATCCACCAGCACGCGCACGCGATCTCCCAGGCTGTAGGTTTTGCGGGAGCGCTGGCCTATGATCTGGCGGGTGTTTTCGTGGTAGGTGTAGCGGTCGTTCTTATCGCCATCGGTTAGCGTGTTTAGGGGGACGAGGCCTTCGACGAAGAGATCGGTTAGTTCTACGAAGAAGCCGAATTTGGTGACGCTGATGATCAGGCCGTCGAAGTCTTCTCCGATGCGGCGTTCCATGAATTTCACTTTCTTCCATTCCATGAGGCCGCGTTCGGCTTCGTCGGCGCGGCGTTCGGATTGGCTGGATTCCTCGGCTATGTTGTGGAGCTCTTCTAACGGGATTGGACCGGCTAGAGGTTCTAGGGCCTGCTGATGGGCTTCGCGGTCTCGGCGCTTGGACCACGGCGATGGCGGCGGGCCCTCAGGGGCTGAAGCCCCTTTCTTTTTTGCGTAGCTATCGGCACGACTGAAGTCGTGCCCTTCCCGGTCGTTTTCTTGTGTTGGTTCGTCTTGGTGCGGGCGAAAAGCAGGTCCTTCGCTTCGCTCAGGATGACAATTTTGTAGAGAGAGCGAAGTTCCTACCGGGACGGTGCCGTCTGTTTTTTCTGCCGAGTCGCGCAGCACCTCTTTCAGGATGCGGTGCACGATCAGGTCGGGATAGCGGCGGATGGGCGAGGTGAAATGGGTGTAGGTGGTGGCGGCCAGGGCGAAGTGTCCGCGATTTTCTTGGGAGTAACGGGCCTGCTTGAGAGAGCGCAGCATCAGGAAACTCAGGATTCTTTCTTCCGGCTTGCCGGCGATCTTATCTGTGAGTTTCTGATACATGCGCGGGGTGATGTGGATTTCTTTGGGGACTTCTATCTCGCGGACACGCTTGCCGGTGCCGCGGGCTTCGCGGCGGTCGGCTTTTAGTTGCACGCGCTGAATGGGCAATGCGCCTACTCCTAGCGAATATCCGAAAGTGGCGGCGATTACTTCGAAGTCGTAGACGCGTTTGGCGTCGGGCTTTTCGTGGATGCGGTAGAGAGAGGCTATGCGTTTATTTTCGAGATAGTGGGCCACCGACTCGTTGGCTGATAGCATGAATTCCTCGATGAGGCGGTGGGCTATGTTGCGCTCCGAGCGCGTGATGCTCTTCATCATGCCGAATTCGTCGAATTCGATGACGGGCTCGGGGAGATCGAAGTCGATCGATCCTCGGCGTTTGCGTTTGCGGTTGAGGATCATCGCTAAATCGCGCATGCGTTCGAAGTGGTCGATTTGAGTGGCATATTCGCGGCGGGCTTCTATTCTCTCTTGGGGGTCGCCTTCGATGACGGCGTTCACTGCTGTGTACGTCATGCGGTTGGCCGAACGGATCACGCCTTCGTTGATTTGATAGTTGGCGATCTCGCCTTGGTGGTCGATTTCCATGGTGCAGGAGAGCACTAAGCGGTCGACCTGCGGGCGCAGGCTGCAAATGTCGGTTGAGAGTTCTAGCGGCAGCATGGGGACGGCGCGGTCGGGGAAGTAGACGCTGGTGCCGCGCAGACGGGCTTCCCGATCAAGCGGCGAGTTCGGCGTCACGTATTGGGCTACGTCGGCGATGTGGACTTGCAGTTCGTAGTTGCCGTTTTCCAGTTGGCGGACGTGGACGGCATCGTCGAAATCGCGCGCGGTTTCGCCGTCGATGGTGACGATGGGGAGTTCGCGGTAGTCGCGGCGATGGCGCAGCGCTTCGGCGGGGATTGCGTTTTCGTTTTCAGACTGGATGGCTTGCGCTTCTTCGATCGCTTCGGGAGGGAAGCGGTGGGGCAGGTGGAATTTGCGGATCATGATCTCGACGTCGACTCCGAAGTCGTTTTCTTCGCCGAGAATTTCGATGACGCGGCCGCGCGGATTTTGCGTGGCGCTGGGCCAGTCGGTGATCTCTACGTCGACCACCACGCCGTCCAGGTCCTTATCCATATCCATGCGGTCGATGTGGACTGCGGTTTGGTTGCCGATTACGCGGTCGCGGGAGGTAGCGCCGGCGTCCCGCCGGCCCGAATGCGGGCGCCGTTGCAGATCTTCCGCGAATGATTCCGCGATTTTCCGGCGGCGGGGGCGAGACACCCCCGCGACAGCCGCCGAGGACGGCGGCGCTACGTTGGGGTTCTCCATCCCTGGCGGGATTACGATTTCCTGCGTCACTTTTTCGTCGATGGGCTTGACGTAGTTGTGACGGTGCCCGTAGTGGAAGATACCGACCACGGTGAGATGCGCGCGAGAGAGGGAGCGAAGGATGCGGCCTTCGGCACGTCCATCGGTGCGGATGGCGGAGACTTCTACCAGGACGCGGTCGCCGTGCATGGAGGATCCGATGGCCGGCGGAGGAACGAAGACATCGCCAGCGAGGCGGGCCTTGAGACTGTCATCGAGCGAAGCGGCTTCGGGGATCACGAAGCCGAAACCGTCGCGATGCATGGTCAGGCGGCCGACGAGTTTCATTTTGTAATTTTGCAATTTGGTGATTTTGTAATCTGAAAAGCCTTTTCGGGCCAAGTTTAAAATTGCAAAATTACCCGATTACCAAATTGCAAAATTCCTATTTCAGGTATTTCTCTTCGAGAATTCTCCGATGATGCAGGTCGTGGCCGGCGATGATGTAGGCCAGGGCGCGTACTGTCACCTCGTTTTTGTTGGCCACGCCGCAGCGGGTCCAGGCGGCCTCATCGAGATTGCGAAACAACGAGATCGTGGCGCGTCGGACAGCGATGTAGTCCTCGATCAAATCGGCTAGCGGACGGTGCGCGAAGGGGGCATTGCGGACATAGTCGTCCTGCTCGAAGCCTTCGATGGGAGTCTGGTCGCCGCGCGCAATGCGCAGGGCGCGGTAGCTCAGAATGCGCTCGCTATCGTTGAGGTGGCCGAGAACTTCTTTCACGCTCCACTTTTCAGGCGCATAGCGGAGATCGCCATCGGCTTCGGTGCGTCCGGAGAGCAGGAGAAGCATCTGGCGGCGCTGGTCTTCGAGCGCGGTGAGCGCGGCAAAAACATCGTTGCCGGCGACCAGGGAGATGTAGCGGTCGTAGTAGGGAGAGTATTCTCCGGGCTGGGGCCGGAGGTAGGCGGTGGCGGTTGAAGTCGTCGCGGTGGACGTCGTGTCGGTCAACGGCATGGATTCCTCGTCGGGGTGGCAGAGGGATTGATGGTGCCCCACGGCTCCATATTATCGCGATAGAAGAATTACCGCAGGCAGGGCAGGGCTTACACGATGAGAGGCACGACCGGCGGTGCGGTAGTTTAGGGGGAACCATGCGGGGAACTCTGGAAATCAATAAGAAATGCTGGATTTCCACAGGGCGTAGGCTTAGGTGAGGAGTACAATTCGTTTTGGCCCCCGAAATGCGGCGGTGATTCAGAATCCCTTAATTTAATAAGAGGAAAGGATTTCGACGACAATGTGGAAGCCCACGAATCAACCTGCGACACCTGGCCGGCCGGCGGAGCCGGAGCGTCCGAGCACGTCTACGGCGACGACAGCGCCCCTCACGATTGAGCCTGCCGCTGTGCCGCGTCCGGTTACGACCACCGCTTCGGACCAAGCCACGATTGGCAAGTCGCTGGTGATTAAAGGTGAAGTGACCGGTTCCGAATCTTTGTATATTGACGGGCGGGTAGAGGGATCGATCAACCTCTCGGGCAATCGCGTGACGATTGGGCGCAATGGAGTGGTCGCGGCCAACATCAGCGCGCGGGAAATTGTGGTACTGGGCAAGGTGCGGGGCAACCTGACCGCGAGCGATCGCGTGGATATCCGCAGTGACGGGTCTTTGACCGGTGATGTGGTGGCGGCGCGCATCTCGATTGAAGATGGCGCGTTCTTCAAGGGCGGCATCGACATTCGCAAAGTGGGATCGGCAGGAGCCTCGAAGCCGGAAGAAGTGGCGAAGACCGTTTCGAGCGCGACGCCGGAACCGGTGATGTCGGCAAGAGCGTAGAAGCGTCGTTCGCTATTCGCTAATAGGCGTCAAGATAGTTGGGAGACGGGCCCTGCATGGGGCCCGTTTGTTTTGTCCTTTGCTTAGGGCGGCGTTGAAGTCGAAGCGAGTCCGCTGTTGATATGACCACAGTCAGCTGCCGAACTGGGCCCGGCTTGGACCCTTCGACTCCGTTCAGGGCGGACTAGCGAGGGCGTCCGTCCCCACACTAGCACTCGCACTCTTACGGCTCTTTGCCGGTGGCCATGGTTTCCGCGGCTTGGCCTTCGGCTACGCGGGGGAATGCAGCCGATTTTTTCCGGCGGAGATCTGCGGGCAATTCCGAACGCAACAACCACAGGCCTGCGGCTACGGCCGCAGCCCAGGTTACCGAGCCGAGCGCGAGGGCGAGGAGATCGGCACGGCGGCTGCCATCGAGCGCGATGGTGCGCATAACCTCATAACTCAATCCGCCGGAAATGATGCCTACGAGGGCGGACTTGCCTAATTCCTTCCAGTGCAATCCGCCGAACGGCACCATGCCACGAATATGCAGGAGCGCGGCGATGGCTACTGCGTTGGCGGCGATGCCGACGTCGGATGCGATTGCCAGTCCGGTGACCGACAGCGTCCGAAAAAACAGCGCATACATCGGCAGAGAAGCGAGAGTGATGATAGTGGTTGCGATCATCGGCGTCAGGGTATTGCCGGAGGCGTAAAACGCGCGGGCATAGAGCGCCTGACTGGACCACAAAGCCAGTGAGAGTGAAAACCAGAAAAAGTAGAGGGCCGTCGATTGGGTATCCGCGAAAGTGAAGCGGCCGCGGCGATAGACGAGGTCGATGAGAGGGATGGCGACCGCCATCATCCATCCGGTGATTAGCAGCGACGCAGCCGTGATGCGATAGACCGAAGCATTCACGGTGGCGGCGAATTCCGCGAACTTTTTTTCTCCGAAAAGGCGCGAGAAGAATGGGAGCGACGCCTGGCCGGTGGCTTGTCCGAGGATGGCGATGGGAACGGCAAAGAGACGCTTGGCATAGTTCAGCCGGGCGATGTCGCCGATTCCGCTCGAGGCGAAGTAGCGGAGGATCCAATCGTCAGCGGTGACCAGCGAAACGCCCAGCATCAGCGGGATGGAGAGGCGCACCCATTCGCGGAAGGCGGGATTCTTCACATCGAACGAGGGGCGGTATCCGGTGCCGATTTTGGCAGCTCCCAGCGCATTGATCAGAAATGGTCCGGCGATGCTGCCGGCGAGGGCGCCGAAGGCCAGGGACGCGATTCCCATCTGGCGCCCGGCGATGACTCCACCGGCGATGATGAACACGTTGTAGATGAGCGGACCGAATGCGGGCAACAGGAATAGACGGTGCGAGAGCAAGACCGCCGAAACGACTCCGCCAACATAAAAGAAGATCTGCGCGGGCAGGAGGATGCGGGTGAGATGAACGCAGAGCTGCATCTGCTGGGGCGTGAAGCCGCGGAACATCCAACCGGCGAATTGCGGGGTGAAGATCTCGGCCAGGATGGTGCCGGCGGCGAGCACGGTGGTCATCACGGTAATGATGATGGAGAAAGTTCTCTGCGCGTCGTGCTCCCGCTTTTCCGCGAGAAACCGGGTATAGATGGAGATGAATGTGATTGAGGCGGTGCCGCCGGCAACGATGTAGTTGAGCCAGTCGGGCAGGGTGAAGGCGGCGACGTAGGCATCGGTCTGCTGTCCGGCGCCGAAAGCGTAAGCGATGTAGGCCTCGCGGATGTATCCAATTACGCGTGAGAGCGTGACGGCGGTCATCAGCAGCAGCGTCGCCGAAAGGGCGGTGTGCTGGTGTGATGGGCGGAAGAAGCGGAGCAGACGCATCGTTTGCAGATTAACGCATCTGGCGGTTCGCGGGACAGCTATTGGTGGTGCGGAATCGGGAATGGCAATTGACTCTTGAGGTCGCGGCAATACAAGGGCGGGGTTGCTCGCGTCCACACGTTATAATCCCCCGGTGAGCGATCCTGCTACCCCGCAAGATGGCCCTAACTTCCGGCAGGCGACGCGCGTCCATGGAAGTTTCCTGGCTGCCGCCGAGAAGCGGGCTCTCATCTGGATGGCCGAGCGCATGCCCGGTTGGGTGAATTCCGACCATCTGACTCTGCTCGGTTTTGCCGCCCAAATCGCGACTGGGGTCTGCTATGCGCTCGCGAGCCGAGATCGCCGAATGCTGCTGGCGGCGATTTTTTGTCTGGTGGTGAATTGGTTCGGCGACAGCCTGGATGGAACCTTAGCGCGCGTCCGCCAGCAGCAAAGGCCGCGCTATGGCTTTTACGTGGACCACATGATCGATTCCATCGGCGCCGTGGCAATGATGGGTGGGCTGGCTTTTTCCGGCTATATGCATCCGGCGATTGCGATTGGATTGGTGATTGCGTTTCTTTTGCTTTCGGTGCAGTCGTATCTGGCGACATATACGCTTGGTGAGTTTCATCTTTCCATGTGGCACTTCGGGCCGACCGAGTTGCGCGTTCTGCTGATCGTTGGCAACCTTGCGCTGTTCCGGTGGGCATGGGTGATTCACGGGCGTTACCGGTTGTTCGATATTGGCGGCGCGATCGGATTGGCTGGGATGGTGCTGATGCTGGTTGTTGCCACCCTGAAGAACACGATCAGGCTTTACCGGGAAGAGAGAATTCGATGAGCAGTTCTCCTCCGGTTCCCGGTTCCCGCTCTTCGGGTAATCAAAAGGAGCGGCGGCGGACCTTTTTTCGCTGGTTGAAGTTCAACACGGTTGGTGGCATTGGCATCGTCGTGCAATTGGCAGCGCTGGCCTTTTTTCGATCCTGGCTAAGGTTAGATTATCTGCTGGCTACGGGGCTGGCGGTTGAGATCGCGGTGATCCACAACTTTTTGTGGCATGAGCGCTTCACCTGGGCCGACCGGCCAGCCGTGCGGCCGGTTCATTCCTTGATCAGGTTGGCGAAGTTCAATGCCAGCAACGGAGCGGTTTCGATTGTCGGGAACCTTTTGTTGATGCGGCTGCTGGTCGGCAAACTGAAGTTCAACTATGTCGCGTCGAATTGTGTGGCGATCGCCGCTTGTTCGCTGTTGAATTTCCTGCTCGGCGATCATTTTGTCTTCCAGCCAGAATAGAATACGACCGCGATCTCGACCTAGCGGTTTGCCGAGCTTTGCTCGGCCGGACGGGCGAGATGCCCGTCCCCACACAAGCACAGGACGTGGCCTTTAGGGTGTGCCTTTGGGGGTTACGCCGCGATCAAACAGGGGATATACTGTTGGTAGCTGCTATGCGCTCGAACGGCTACATTTCGCCTCTCCAGACTTGCTGGATCGAGGGACGGGCTTGTCCCCGACGGTATCTTTCGGTGCTGCCTTCACATGTTCGCGCCAATCTCTTTGGCAGCGACTAATCTCTCCTTCTCTTCTGTGTCAGGTGCGTGCTTTTGGCTTCGGCGACTGGGGAATCCCACCCTAACGTCGCAAAAGGCGCGACGTTAGGATGGGGCACCCATCGCTCAACTTCGGCTTGGGAACTGAGAACTGCTCTGGAGGATTCCATGACTACCAAAACACTGAATGCCGAGACATCGACTGCCGGCCCCAAGCTCAGGACTGCGCTTCCGGGCCCTAATGCGAAGCGCATTCTCGCGGGCGATGAGAAATACGTTTCGCCTTCGTACACGCGCTCTTACCCGATGGTTGCCAAGCGCGGCCGCGGCATTGTGGTCGAAGATGTGGATGGCAACGAGTTCTTCGATTTTTCCGCCGGGATTGCCGTGACCTCGACCGGACACTGCCATCCGGACGTGGTGGCTGCGATTCAGAGGCAGGCGGGTGAGCTGATCCACATGTCGGGCACCGACTTCTACTACGAGGCGCTGGTGACGTTGGCCGAACGGCTTTCCAAGATCGCGCCGATGCCGGGGCCACACAAGATTTATTACGGAAACTCGGGGGCCGAAGCCATTGAAGGCGCTTTGAAGCTGGCACGCTATCACACCAAGCGGCAGCAGGTGATTGCCTTCCTCGGCGCTTTCCACGGTCGGACTATGGGCGCGCTGTCGCTGACGGCTTCGAAGCCGCAGCAGAGGCGGCGTTTTTCGCCGCTGGTGCCGGGAGTTACGCATGTTCGCTATCCCGATGTGTATCGGGGCTGTGTGGGTCCGCAAGATGCGGAGAAATTCGCGCTGGGCTGCGCGCGCTACATCGAGGACAAACTGTTTAAGACCGTTCTCGCTCCGGAAGAAGTCGCGGCTATATTTGTTGAGCCGATCCAGGGTGAGGGCGGATACGTCGTTGCGCCGACGATCTTCATGCAGGAACTGCGGCGCATCTGCGATAGGCACGGCATCCTGCTGGTGATGGACGAAGTGCAGACGGGCGTCGGCCGCACGGGCAAATGGTGGGCGGTTGAACACACGGGTGTGCATCCCGACATCGTTTGCATCGCGAAGGGCATTGCCTCAGGGATGCCGCTCGGGATCACCATGAGCAAGGCCGAGATCATGGACTGGATCCCCGGTTCGCACGCGTCGACTTTCGGCGGCAACCCGGTCTGCATTGCCGCGGCGCTGGCCACGCTCGACGTGATCGAAAAAGAGGGGCTGCTCAGGAACTCGCAGGAGGTTGGCGACCACATGCTGAAACGCGTGGCCGAATGGCCGAAGAAGCACAGGATCGTCGGGGACGTCCGGGGACGTGGGCTGATGATCGGCGTCGAGATCGTGAAAGACCAGACGACGCGCGAGTATGGCAATGTTGAGCGCGATCGGATCGTGGAGGGGGCATTCGAGCGCGGCATTCTGTTTTTGGGCTGCGGTCCGAGCACGATTCGCATTGCGCCGCCACTCATCGTTACCAAGGACGAAGCCGACATTGCCATGGACGCGCTGGAAGAGTCGATCGCGATGGTCGAGAAGGCGTAATTGCTGGAGGTGCGTGATGTGGAACGGGACTGTGGAATCGATTCATATCGCATCCGCTGCCCAGGGACCGCCGCAATCGGTTGGTCAGGCGGCGGCGATTCCGGGCGCGGGGCTTGAGGGCGACCGATACGCGCTGAAGCTGGGCACGTTCTACAAGCCGACGCCGGATCGCGAACTGACGCTGATTGAGGCAGAGGCGATTGAGGCGCTGCAGCGGGACTATCATATTGAGCTTGCCACCGGCGATGCTCGCCGCAACATCGTGACTCGCAATGTGCCGCTGAATCATCTGGTGGACAAGGAGTTTGCCATCGGTGATGTGCGCATTCGCGGCATCCGCTTGTGTGAGCCCTGCGATCACTTGCAGAAGGTGACGGGGAAGACAGTGATCAAGGGCTTGCTGCATCGCGGGGGATTGCGGGCGCAGATTTTGACAGCAGGCACGATTCACGTGGGGGACACGATTTCCTTCACGTAGAGACGCGGCTTGCCGCGTTTCAGCAATCTTAGACGAGACAAGCCCGGATCTACAAAATTCTCCGCTCTGGGAGAAAGGATGGAACGTATGGGCGACAACATATTGTGCGCACTCGTGTACGGCAAAGGCGCCCACGTGGATCCGGTCGCTTGCGTCGAAGACATTTCGGCGGAGCTGGCCGCACAGACTGGCGCGGATTATCCGCATTCCATCTGGCAGATCGCAGAGCACATGAATTACTGGATGGACTACGATCTTGGCAAAGTCGCGGGAGAGAATCGACCTTACCCGGAGCAAGCGATCGAAAGCTGGCCGGCGCATCCGAATCCAAGTTTGGATAGACGCTTGGCCGATGAGCGGTGGCAGGTTGCGACTCGCCGCTTCACCGATTTGTTGGCCCGAGTTGCGCGGCTCGCGGAATCGGACGCGGCGGAGTTGGCGCGGAAGGTTCAGTGCCTGGGGCCGGCGCAGTCGCGTCGTGAATCCACCGTGCATGCCATTCTGTGGCAAATTGCGGCGCATAACAGTTATCACGCCGGCCAGATTGCCTTACTGCGCCGCCAGTTCGGCGCCTGGCCTCCTAGACGAGGCGGCGATACTTGGTGAGCAAGCTGGGTGCGTTTCGCAAAGCACGCAAGTTGGCGAATTGTACCGGATGCGCGGTGATGAGCATCACATAAGGTGTGGTGAGTCCAAGCTAGGGTGAAGGTGGAGTTCCGATGTTTGCCGGACGCTTGACGCAAGCCACCCTTCGCGCGCTGGACTGGCTGGCCTCCAGAACGCTTTCGCCGGAGGACGCGCCCGCCCACCAGCGTACCGGCCGGCGCGGTGAGGAGGACGCTTATTTCTACCTTCGCCGGCGGGGCTATACGATCATCGCGCGCAACTACCGCTCCCCGCATCATCACGGCGAACTGGATCTGATCGGCTGGGAGCGGGACGTCCTGTGTTTTATCGAGGTGAAAACTCGAACGAAGCGTGACCTCAAGCCTGCCGAGGCTGCGGTTGATCGCGATAAACAACGGGAGTTGTCGAGAGTTGCCCGCGACTTCCTACGCCACATGCCCCCTTTGTGCCAGTGGCGGTTTGACGTGCTCGCCGTATACTATGAGCGCGGATACAGCCAACCCTCATTCGAGCTGTTTCAAAATGCGTTCCCTGTGTCGTACAATCGGGGCTTTGCGAACTCCTCCTGAAAGGACTTAGTACGTGCCCGAGCTAAGAAAAGACCCCATCGTGGGCCGTTGGGTGATTATTTCCACGGACCGCGCCAAGCGGCCTACCGACTTTGTGCGCGAACCGGTGAAGATCAAGGGCGGATTCTGCCCCTTCTGCTATGGCAACGAAAACAAGACTCCGCCCGAGATTCTGGCGTACCGGCCCAGCACCAACGGCAATTCTCCTCAAAAAGACAGTCCGGGTTGGACGATCCGCGTGGTTCCGAACAAGTTCCCGGCACTCGGCATCGAAGGCAGTTTGAATAAGCAAGCCGAGGGCATGTTTGACAAGATGAATGGCATCGGCGCGCACGAAGTCGTTATCGAAACGCCCGACCACAACGCCACTCTGGCCTCGCTTGCAGCGAAAAGGATCGAAGACGTTCTGTGGGCGTTCCGGGACCGCATTCTCGATCTCAAGAAGGACCGGCGCTTCAAATACATTCTGCTGTTCAAGAACCACGGAGAAGCCGCCGGCGCCTCGCTGGAACATTCTCACTCGCAGCTGATCGCATTGCCGATTGTGCCCATTTACGTGGTTGAGGAACTGCAGGGAGCCAAGCAGTATTACATCTACAAAGAGCGTTGTGTCTTCTGCGACGCCATCCGGCAGGAAATCGAGAACGGCATCCGGGTGGTAGCTGAGAACGAAGATTTTCTGACTCTCGCCCCGTATGCTCCGCGGTTCCCGTTTGAAACCTGGCTCCTTCCCAAGCGGCACGAATCCGCCTTCGAGAACTCGTCGTCGCAGATGTTCGAAAATCTTGCGAAAGCGCTCAAGCTGCTGCTGATGAAAGCGGACCGTGTGCTCGACAATCCGCCGTACAACCTGGTGGTACACACATCGCCGGCGCAGGACCCGACCAACGAGTATTACCACTGGCATATTGAATTCATGCCGAAGCTGACCAAGACGGCAGGATTCGAGTGGGGAACGGGATTCTACATCAATCCCACACCACCGGAGGAGGCGGCTAAGTTTTTGCGCGAGGCTAGCGTGGAGGATGCGGCTCCGAGTACGGCGGGCGTGCGTTAGGCTGTTCCCTGGTAGTGAGTGTTGTCGCGATGTTTCGCCAATTTGCACCGGGGCCACATAGTGCGTCGGTCATCACGCGCTTGTGTCACACAGCGCTGTAGTCGTCGTCACATCCAATCCCTCCCCATGAGTGAGAAGGTGGTGGCAGGAGTGCGTCATGTCTTGCAGAGTGTGCACATCCGACAACCAGAATACGTTCCCCACCGAGATCGCCATCCATCTACCCGGACTGAGCACGCCTCATGTTTTTTTATATCCGAAAGTCGTGGTCTGTATTGGTTGTGGCTTCACGGAATTTTCAATTCCCGAAACCGAATTGTGCGTGCTAAGGGATAGGGTTGGTCCGTCTGCGGCAGCATCGTAGCTGCTGGCTGTCTACATTGCGTCAGTGAAGTGCTAACCTGACAATCCACCCCTGAGAAACTGCCTGCCCTCAAGAACTGCGTCCACGGCAGCCAACAGGTCGCTTTGGGCATGGCTCTTCACAACGTAGGCGCACGCTCCCAAACTAAGGGCTTCTTGCACTACGTCCGCGGAAGATTCCTGACTCACGAAGACTATTTTCGATTCTGGGGCGAATTTGCGAATTTGTCGAGCGGCCTCGATACCGTTCAATGTGTGGAGTCCGATGTCGAGGAGAATCAAATCCGGTTTAAGCTCTACCGCCTTTTGAACCGCTTCCTGGCCGTCGCACACCTCGCAGACGACCTGCAAGTTGGGCCTCTGGCTCAGTGTCGAACGGATAAAATGCCGAAATGGGAGAAAATCCTCCGCAAGGAGGATGCGGACCAATGAGATTTCCATCCTTAATGGGTAGCCCAAACGCGATAAAACATTAGGCCTTTGCGGGTACTTTGTCAGTGATTTGAATCACTCCCGGCTGTGAGAGTTGCCCCTCGGATTCGCACGCCCTTAAGGAAAGAAGAGTACGATCGCGTCAATTTACGAAATCAGGCGATTTCACTCAGTGACGGCAACGAGTGGGACGTAGGCAGGCCGCCTGCTGGACGATGGCGTTATCCTTGGGTTCGGTCGAGAACCTCCGCGTGCCATGCCATCTGGATTGCTTCCAGCTTGGCTTCATTCGACTTTGCTGGATCGTCTTTGAAGCCGGGGAGCGCGATCACATACTTGTGCAGGTCGGTGAAACGCACCGCGAGGGGGTCCAGTTGCGGATGGATTTCAGAGAGCAGAATTCCGATATCGTCAGAATCGCTCCAGGTGAGTTCTTTTGGCATGGTAAACTCCGCTCTCGTCGTTCGCTATTCGCTTGGTCAACTTCGCTATCGTTCATCCGCAGGCAAAGCCAAACAGCGAGCGACCAATAGCGAACAGCGGGTTCTTAATGCTCTTCGGAAACGTAATTGCGGTTCCAGGCCGGGATTTCCACTACTAGTTTGCCCGGCTTCTTGATCACGGTCTGGCATCCAAGGCGCGAGTTTAGCTGAAGGTCGGCGGCCATGTCGAGCTTGTCGGCTTCGTCGTCTTCCATTTCCGAGATCAGGTCGGCGCCTTCTTTCACCCAGACGTGGCAGGTGGTGCAGGCGCAGTTTCCTCCGCAGGCATGATCGAGATGGATGCCGAAGTTCAACGCCACATCGAGCAGCGACTCTTCCTTGCCATGGTCTTTATACGGCAGCTTGCCGTGTTCGAAGGTCACCGTTTTGCCTTCGGGAAGAAAGGTGACTTCAACCGTGTTTTCGTTATTTTCGGCGGGGGGAGCATCCATTGTGGTTGTTCCTGTTCCGTGTATTTTCTCTTCAGACATCATCGCTCCTGATCGTAACCTCAGCGGCTAAAGCCGCTAGAAAAATGGTATCTCGCGGCACGGCTGAAGCCGTGCCCTTTCAAAGCGTCTTCTGCAAACGGCCTACTCGAAATCCGCCTTCGCCACTGGATGGCCGGCCTGTGGGCCTTCCTCGATATCGGTCTCGTCCATGGCCTTTCCCTTAAGCGCGGTCGAGACAGCCGAATCCATCATTAATTCCGCTAAATGCATGGTGGCCTGGTTCAGCGCGTCGATGGCCGCGCGGATCGCGTGATAGTCATCGCCGTCTTTCACGGCGACCAAGGCATTCTCCAGCGTTTCGACATTGCGGCGTTCTTCGGTCGAGAGCTCTTGCCAGGCATGATTCTTTCTTCCTTTGGCAAGCGCCGTCAGGATCGTATCCGCCTCACGCCGCGCTTCGATGACCTGCCGCTGGCGAAAATCCTCTTCGGCGTAGTCGAAGGATTCGAGCAGCATGTTCTCGACCTGTTCGTCGGTGAGGCCGTAGCTGGGCTGGACGTCGATTTCGGCTTCTTGTCCGCTGCGCTGCTCGCGCGCCGAAACGCGCAAAATGCCGTTGGCGTCGATGAGAAATTTTACTTCTATGCGCGGCATGCCGGCGGGCATGGGCGGAACGCCCTTCAGATCGAAGCGCGCCAGCGACCGGCAATCGCGCGCCAGTTCGCGTTCGCCTTGCAAAACATGAATTGCGATGTTGGTCTGGCCATCCACCTGAGTGGTGTAGTACTGCGTTGCCGAGGCCGGGATAGTCGAGTTGCGCAGGATGATTTTATCGGTGACGCCGCCGGCCACTTCAATTCCCAGAGACAGCGGGGTGACATCGAGCAACAGCATCTCTTTCGTAATTTCGGAGGCGCCGCCGAGAATATTTGCCTGCACGGCCGCGCCCAACGCTACTACTTCGTCGGGATTCAAATCCGTGTGCGGCATGCGTCCAAACAAATCCTGCACCAAACGCCGCACCTTTGGAATGCGCGTCGAGCCCCCGACCAGCACGACCTCGTCGATTTGCTCGGGCTTCAGTGCTGCGTCCTTGAGCGCCTGTTTGCACGGCCCGACGGTGCGATCAATGATCGGTTGGATCGTCTGCTCGAACATTTCGAGCGAAATCTCGCGTTGATACTTTTTTCCACCGGGCAGATCGACGTCGAGTTTTGCCGTGGGCTGCGAGGAAAGTGCAATTTTGGCTTCAATTACTGCCTGGCGGATGCGTTGCACGGCTTCGCCGCTGCGCCGAGCGTCGCGCCGGAGATCGATCCCGAGGTCGCCGCGAATGTCGTCGAGCGCGATGGCGATCAGCAGATTGTCGATGTCGTCTCCGCCGAGGTGCGTGTCGCCGTTGGTGGCTATCACCTCGAATATTCCATCGTGCAACTTGAGAATCGAAATGTCGAAGGTGCCGCCGCCCAGATCGTAAACCACGATGATGCCGTTCTTCTTCTTGTCCAGGCCGTAGGCGAGCGATGCTGCCGTGGGTTCGTTGACCAGCCGCAAAACATTCAGGCCGGCGATGCGGCCCGCATCTTTCGTCGCCTGGCGTTGCGCGTCATTGAAGTATGCGGGGACGGTGATGACCGCCTGGGTGACGGGCGCTCCGAAAAAGCGCTCGGCATTGCGCTTCAGTTGGCGCAGCACCAGAGCGGAAATCTCAGGCGGGGTGTAGGTCCGCTCACCGATCTTGATGCGCAGAACCTCTCCCGGCTGAAGATCTTCCGCCAACCGGAAGGGGAACAGCTTCAGCTCGTCCTGTATATCTTCCACGCCGCGCCCCATCAGGCGCTTGATCGAGTAAACAGCGCGCTCCGGCGTTTCGATCAGATACCGGCGGGCGGCATTGCCGACTACAACCTGATTGTTCTCGTCGAGCGCGACCACCGAGGGCACAAGGTTCAGCCCGTCTTCTCCGGGAATGACGACCGGGGAATCTCCCTGCATGTAGGCCACGAGCGAATTCGTGGTGCCAAGATCGATGCCGACGATGTGGTCAGAAGACATTTGTAATTTGCAATTTCTAATTTGTAATTTGCGATTGCGAAACGATGTTGTTCTTAAATTGCAAATTACAAATCACAAGTTACCGATTATTCCATTGCCTCATTCACGTCCCTTACGAGGTTGCGGACATAATTTCTGCGGTTCAGCACATCCAGCATTGTGTCGAGGATATTCCTCCGGTCGGCTTCGGTTCCACCGTCCACGGATTTGTCCCAGTTGTTCCACTCGGTCTTGAGCTCGTTGAACAGCGCTTCGAATTTTTCTTCCAGCGAAAGCTTGGCCTTGCCGATTTCCTCGAGTAAAGCGGGGTCGTCTTCACCCATCTTTTTCTGGACTCGCAATTCTTCCAGATGCAGGTTGAGTTCGAAGACTTCCTCCAAAAGATCGGGGGGGACGACCTGTTTCTTCAATTCACCGGAGGCACGAGCCTTTTCGGTCGCTTGTTTCGATTGCTCTTCCAGTTCGACGCCTTCGAGGCGCAACAGGTACTCGGTGCGTTTGATCGGATCTTTCAGCGTGCGGTACGCGTCGTTGAGCATGGAACTTTGCTCCAAACTCCAGGCTCGTTCCTCGGTGTTCGCCTGCGCAAACAGGTCAGGATGTAGCCGTCGACTTAGCACGTAAAACTCTTTTTCCAGCGCAGCGGTATCGAGGTTGAGCTTGCGCGGGAATCCAAAGAAGGTGAAATAGTCCACCGGCACCGGTGGCTGCACTTTGCCGCACGAACTGCAGAAGTGCATAGCGCGCATGGTGCCGCACGACCAGCAACTGGGGGTTGCCTCTCCGGGCGCTTGTCCGGGAATGATCAATGATCCTGACGACTTGGATTCTATGTTTGCCATATAAAATTTAAGGCGAGCGCGCGGCCCGCCCTCTGGACGGGCGAGACGCCCGTCTCTCCACTTCACGTCCAGTTACGAGAAAGAGCTTCCGCAGCCGCAGGATTTGGTCGAGTTCGGGTTCACGAACACGAAGCCCTGCTGCATCAGGGTTTCCTGGTAATCGAGCGTCATGCCGTGCAGATAGATGAAGGACTTCGGGTCCACAAAGACCCGCACATCTCCGAACTGAAACACGCGGTCACGCTCGCGCGGTTGCGTATCGAACCGTATGTTGTAAGTCAGGCCCGAGCATCCGCCGCCCTGCACGCCCAGACGAAGGCCGCCCTGCTCCGGCGAAACGTTTTCTTTCACCATGGCGGAGCGAATCTTCTTCAACGCGTTGTCGGTCACCTGGATGCCCTTGGCCGGAGCCGTGGGGGCGGCAGGTTTGACAGCTTCGTCTTTGACGGCTTGATCCATTAAGCTGTTCAACCTCAGGGGCTAAAGCCCACATCTTTTCGGTTCTGAGCGGCACGGCTGAAGCCGTGCCCTTCCCAAAACCTACAAGATCCTGATTTACTGCGCCGCCTGCATTTCTGCGGGCTTTGCGGCCTGCTGCTTTTTCTTCCAGTCGCCGATGGCTGCTCTTATTGCGTCCTCGGCCAGCACCGAACAGTGAATTTTCACCGGTGGCAAGGCCAATTCCTTCACGATCTCGGTGTTCTTGATTGCGAGAGCCTCGTCAACGGTCTTGCCCTTGACCCACTCGGTCGCCAGCGAAGACGACGCAATCGCCGAGCCGCAGCCGAAGGTTTTGAACTTGGCGTCTTCGATGATGTTGGTCTGCGGGTTGACCTTGATTTGCAGCTTCATCACGTCGCCGCACTCGGGCGCGCCGACCAAGCCGGTGCCTACATCAGCGTCCTTCTTGTCCATGGAGCCGACGTTACGTGGATTGTTGTAGTGGTCGATTACTTTATCGCTGTATGACATCTTTCACCCCTTTCTACCTTTTTTAGAAACCCCACATTGATACTTCTAGCCGCCACCCAAGCAGCGCTCCTTCGCGGGCGAGGGCGCCCGCGCTACACTAATGTGCTTCTGCCGCCCACTTTACACTCTTTAAGTCCACGCCTTCTTTCGCCATTTCATAGAGTGGCGAGAGTTCGCGCAGACGCAGTACTGTCTCAACTACGCGGTCGGCTACGTAATCGATCTCGGCTTCAGTGTTGAAGCGACCGATGCCGAAGCGAATCGAGCTGTGCGCCAGATCGTCGCCGGTACCGAGCGCCTTTAATACATAAGATGGTTCCAGCGTCGCCGAGGTGCAGGCCGAACCGCTCGAAACCGCGATATCGTTGATGCCCATCAGCAGCGACTCGCCTTCCACATAGGCAAAGCTGATATTCAGGTTGCCGGGCAGGCGATGCTCCATCGAGCCGTTGATGTAGACCTCGTCGAGCCGGCTCATGATGCTGTCTCGCAGCCGGTTGCGCAGGCCGGCCAGTTTACAGGATTCCTGCGGCATCTCTTCCTGCGCCAGGGCGCACGCTTTGCCGAGGCCGGCGATGCCGGGAACATTGAGCGTTCCGGAACGCATGCCGCGCTCGTGCCCGCCGCCATCAATCAGCGGCACCAACTGCACGCGCGGATTCTTGCGGCGCACATAGAGCGCGCCCGCGCCTTTCGGCCCGTAGAGCTTGTGTCCGGTGATGGACGCGACGTCGATGTTCATCTTGTTCACGTCTATCGGCACCTTGCCGATCGCCTGGACTGCGTCGGTGTGGAAGACCACGCCGCGCTCGCGGCATAGCTTGCCGATCTCGGCGATCGGTTGGAGTACGCCGATCTCGTTGTTGGCCGCCATGATCGTGACCAGAATCGTCTTATCGTCGATGGCGCGCTTCAGGTCGTCGAGGTCAACCAGACCGTCTTTTTGGACCGGCAGATAGGTCACGCGAAAGCCGAGTTTCTCCAGATGCTTGCAGGTGTCGAGCACTGCCTTGTGTTCGGTGACCGCGGTGATGATGTGGTTACCCTTCTCGCGGTACATTTCCGCTACGCCTTTGATGGCGAGATTGTCGCTTTCGGTGGCGCCGGAAGTGAAGATGATTTCCTTCGCGGTCGCGCCGATCAGCTTGGCAATACGGTCGCGCGACAACTCGACCGCTTCTTCCGCCACCCATCCAAACGGGTGATTGCGGCTGGCGGCGTTGCCGAACTTCTCCATGAAGTAGGGCAGCATTTCTTCGAGAACGCGCGGGTCCATGGGTGTGGTCGCGTGATTGTCCATATAAATGGGCAGCTTGATCCCATTGGGAGCCTTGTGCTGTCCGATGTCCTGACTGGTTGGGGTCGCCATCTTCGTGCTCATGATTACCTTGCTCCTACGCAGCCCCTGAAGGGCATTTATTTTCACCGCTTGCGGCATCGCTAAAGCGATGCCCTGACACGAAACTCGATTTCTTACGCAAACTTCCGGCTATGAAATCGTTACCAACTCCACCGGCTTCTTGATCTCCTGCCTATTGACCTGAATGACTTCTGGCTCTTCCTTCATCTGCGAAATTTTGATGTTCTTCAGCACCTGCTCGATGCTTGCATTCACTTTGCGCAGCGGCTCGCGAATCGTGCAGCGATCGCTCTGACCGCATTCCCCGCGCACGGTCACGCACGAGGTAATGAATAGTGGCCCGTCAATCGCCTTAATCACTTCGAACGCAGAAATCATTTTCGGATCGCGCGTCAGCGTGTAACCGCCGTTCATGCCATGCTGCGACCGCACCAAACCGACCTTCGCCAGCCTTTGCAGAATCTTCGCCAGCGCTTCCTGCGGGATGCCGTACGCCTCAGCTACATCTTTGGCGCTGCACGCGCCCTGGTCGGCGTGCTCGGCCAGATGCTTCATGGCCATGAGGCCGTAATCCGCTTTTTTTGTCAGCTTTAGCATGGCGTCAAATGCCGACCTTTGTGGTCGGGTACAATGCCGACTATTTCGGTCGCATTTTAATTTTAACCGCTGCGGCTGGTTCGCGCAAGGGCGATCAGGGATTGGGACGATTTTGGGGTCGAACGGTAAGTGTTGGCGGGCAAATGGGTTAGGGATGCGATCCCAAAAGCGGGTTTGGGAAAGAACTCGTTTTCGTGTAATTCAGCGGTGCGAAACGTGCGCCCGTGGCTAACGGTTGGTAAAACGCTGGATCGATTCTGGGGTTATGAGCGCTATCGGGATCGACAACTACCCTCCATTAAACAGGTATAATGCCGCGCGGTGTGGAGGTGGGATATGGCAAGTCGTCGCAAATTCCTTGAAAAATCCGCGCAATTAGCTGCAGCACTCGCTGCTGGTGCCGCGACTATTTCACCCGCGCAAGTCCAGGCTCAGCAGCCGTCAGCACCAGCGAAAAAGCTACATATTCTCATGAGAAGTTCTTGGGGAACAGATGATCCCACACGGGCGTCGTTTGTCTTTTCCCACGGGCTTCTGTTGTCCGACGCCGGTCATGACGTGCAGATCTTCCTGACCGCCGACGCGACCTACTTGATGCGCAAAGTAACCGTGGATTCGGTGAAACCCGTAGGCTGGCCGCCGCTGACCGAGACAATGGCGAAAATTGTCGCCAAGCGGATCCCCGTCTTCGCTTGAGGAGCCTGCTCCCGGGCCCGTGGGGTCACGGAAACAGACTTGACCAACTGGGGAGCCAAATGGGGCGGCCCTGCGGATTACGTCTCATTAGTTGAATGGGCTGACCGCATCATCAGCGAGTGATCACCGGCGTTCTAGTTGCGATTCCAACGTGTTTGGAGCAGGACACACCGTCGCAGACAGCGGAATCAGTGGACAAATGGCGAGAACAGGCGATTTCGCTTCAAAACCCCCGCACAGGTCAATGAGTGCTATCGCGATTCAACGACAGCCATCCGGGAACAATGCCGTGGCCGATGGATACCGGAGTGCATCTACAAAGCGCTGACTCGTCTACTTGGGGGGCGCGGGCATTGCGGATGAGTGGTGATCGACGATCATCCACTGCCCGTTGAGCTTTGCGTAGACAAAGCTGTACCGCGCAGGCAGGCTTTTACTCTCCCCGTCCTTATTGTAGGTAAACGTGTAATAGCCGCTATTGATCGCCATATCGCCGTAGACCCGAATCAACTGGTCGCCAAACGAAACTTTGTGATCAGGCAGGGCTTTGAAGGCGTTGACCATGTAGTCTCGAATGGCTTCAGGGTTGTCGCGGCGCTTAGGAGATAAGGTTCCCCAGAGTACCGCCTCGCGATCGTAGAGCGCGAGTACCCGATCAGGAGTTTCGGCACTGAAGGCGTCGGCCCACTTCGCAGCGGCAGCCGCAACATCTTCCTTGTCGCCGGCCCACGCTGTGGAAGCAAGCCCCAGCGGAACGATAAGCGTAAGCAGGATGAGGGAAATTCCAACACGCTTCATGGTGACCTCATAGATTCTAAACTGCGGTGTTAGGAGTGCGGGAAGGCCGGTTGAAGTCTCGCGCAAACCTACGCTTCGCCGTCACCACTGTCAACCGGGATGTTCATTTTGGCCGCCGCCGGGTCTTGCGGCATCGTAACTGGCGATACCAGCCGATTACGCTCAAAACCCCTCAGTGAGCGTAATTACGATGTTTCGTCAGCCTGCCCCATTCCAGGATGCGCACCGTTCTCACTGCTCAATCTTCGTCCCTAACCCCGCATACAAATAGTTCTCCCCATACGCCTTCTTCAATCGCGCAAACGCCAGCTCGCCTGTGCAATGTCCCGGCGCAATGCTCTGCACCTTCCACTTCGTCTTTAAGTTCTCCACCAGCGCATCAATCTCTTCCACCGGCGTTGTCACTAGGTGCAATCCCCCAAACACAACTTCCGTCCTCGGTTCCACCGCGCTTGCCGCTTCCAGAATCGCTTCAATCCCCGCGTGCGAGCATCCGTCCACCAGCAGCAATCCATTCGGTCTCTTGATCGCCAGCGTCAATTCCGGCAGCCCCAGTGTCTCTTTCTTCTGCGAAACTGTTCGCACCAAGAAAATCCCCGGCGATACTTCCGTCAACTGATTCACCAACACAAAATTCCCTGTGTCATACAGCTTGCCCAGTGTGAAATGTTCCGGCTCCGTTCCCCCGAAATACCGCATCTTCGCGGGCAAGCTCTCATCTGCCCGCAAAAACGTCGCCGGAATCGGCGCTCCGCCAAATCCATTCGCCCCATCCGCGGGCGCATACACAGTAACGTTCGGATTCACCTTCAGTACATATCTCAGCCCCGTCGTGTGGTCTGCGTGCCAATGCGAGATCACCACAAAATCCAGTTTCGTCAGGTCTACGCCCAGCGCCTTCACGTTGTGTTCAAAAATCGCGGCATCGTTCCCCGTATCGAACAAAATTCGCTTTCCGTTGTGCTCCACCAAAGCGGAATATCCCCAATCCTTCGTCAGTTCCTTCGATTCCCCGAACGCATCATAGAGGATCGTCACTTTATCCTGTGCTCGGCAGGGAACTGCCGCCACACACACCAGCAAGAACGCCAAAATCCGCAAAACGTGGATTCGCAAAGAACACCTCCAACCGGAATTTTGGAGCCAGTATAACAGCTGGATGCGGATAGTTGCTGTTATCAGGCGATTACACGCATTGACCCTGTGACCGCGGTCTGAACTGATATGACGGATTTTTTTCGACCGCTATCTCGCCGCCTCCGGCGTTCTGGTTGCGATTCCAACGTGTTTGGAGCAGGACACACCGTCGCAGATGGCGGAATCAGGAACAAATGGCGAGAACAGGCGCTAGCGCTCGTTGAGAATCTGCCGGTCTGGGTCACTGGGCGCCATGATGGCGATTTTTCCGACGGCCAAAAGTCGATCCGGCCTCACGAACAGGATCACCGGGTTCCGGTTCGTTTCAGTGCTGCGCTCGTCTTGTCAGCCCCTGCAATACCAACCCGCAGAGTTCGCCGGCAAAGCTTTCGTCGAGTTTGTCGTGGCGGATCAGAAAGCGCATGTAGATCGGACCGTAGAGTGAATCGAGGATGAGGTCGAGGTCGCTGTCAGCGGGCAGTTCACCGCGGTCAATGCCGCGTTGCAGAGTTTGATAGGCCTGCCTGCGTTTTGGCCACAAGAATCTTTCCCGAAAAGCTTCGAGCAACTCCGGGTCGGATTGACCCCCGGCGAGCAATGCCGCTACGACCTTGCCGCGATCGGATCGAAAGATGCGAATCACCCTCCGCATCTGCAGGCTCATATCGCGTTGCACCGAGCCGGTATTCGGAAACTGGAGTTCGTCTTCGGCGCTGGCGAAAAAAGCGTCGGCGACCAGGGCGGCCTTGGTCGGCCACCAACGGTAGACAGTTGTCTTGCCCACATTGGCGTCGGCGGCAATGGCTTCAATGCTCAGCTCCGGGAACCCACCGGGTTGTTTGAGCAGTTTCAGGGTGCTGCGCAGGATCGACTGACGCGATTCCTCGCTGCGTGGCCGGCCAGGAGGGCGCTTTCCGTTCGTTCCGTCGCTCCCGTTGGCTCCGTTACTTTCGTTCCGGTGGCCAGCCCGCCGAATATGATTTTGAGCCATGACTAAAGTCTATTATAATTTAAATCCGAAACGTACTGTTTTGAATCTTAATTTGCACAGGAAGCGCGCAGGCCGGTGTGCCGCCTGCCGATTTGGCGGAACGGTTTCGCCCGTATTGGGGTTCAGCACTAAGGGTTTTCGTTGATCTTATGTGGATAGTCGCATTAGCGCTTCGCCGTCCTTACACGTTTGTGGTGATGGCACTGCTCATCATAATTCTTACGCCCATCACTATCCTGCGCACTCCGGTCGACATTTTCCCTGACATCAACATTCCCGTGGTCAGCGTGGTGTGGAGCTTTGACGGCATGTCGCCGAGTGAGATGGCGGACCGGATCGTGAGCAACTCCGAGCGCGGATTCACGGTGACGGTCAACGACATCGAGCATCAGGAATCGACGTCGCTATACGGCAAGGCCGTGATCAAGGTCTTCTTCCGGCCGGGTGTCAACATTTCCATGGCGGTGACCCAGGTGACGGCGATGTGCCAGACCATCCTGCGCGGACTGCCTCCAGGAACGACCCCGCCGCTGGTCATTACCTATTCGGCATCCACGACGCCGATTGTGCAACTGGGCTTGAGCAGCAAGACGCTGCCGGAACAGCAGTTGTTCGATCTGGGGAACAATTTTTTGCGGACACAGCTGACCACGGTGCAAGGCGCGGCCACTCCCTGGCCTTACGGCGGCAGGCCGCGCGAGGTGGTGGTAGACCTCGATTCCGCCAAGCTCCAGGCCTATGGTTTGGCGCCGGCCGACATCGTCAATGCAGTGTCGGCGCAGAACTTGATTCTGCCGGCGGGTACGACCAAGATTGGGCCCACCGAGTACAACGTGGAGATGAACGGCGCGCCCGACACCATCGCGCAGCTCAACGATCTCCCGGTGAAGACCACAAACTCGTCCACGCTTTACCTGCGCGATGTGGCCCACGTGCGCGACGGATTTGCGGTGCAAACCAACATCGTGCGCCAGGACGGCACGCGCGGCGTGCTCATGTCGATCTATAAGCTGGGCGGAGCTTCCACGCTGACTGTCGTCGATGGCGTAAAGGCAATGTTGCGAGACCCGTCGAAGTATCTGCCACGCGACCTCGCGCCCCAACTCAGCATCAAGGCTCTGTTTGACCAGTCGCTTTTCGTGCGCGCGTCGATTCAAGGAGTCTTGCGGGAAGGCATAATCGCCGCCTGTCTTACCGCCGTCATGATCCTGGTTTTCCTGGGCGATTGGCGTCCGACATTGATCATTGCGGTCTCGATTCCTTTGTCCATTTTCGTCTCTGTAATTCTGCTGAGCGCGCTGGGCGAGACCATCAACATCATGACCCTGGGAGGACTGGCGCTCGCGGTCGGCATCCTGGTGGATGACGCCACCGTGGAGATCGAAAACATCGAGCGCAATCTGGCCATGGGCAAGGAGATGAAGAAGGCCATCCTCGATGGCGCGCAACAGGTCGCCGTGCCCGCGTTCGTATCGACGCTGAGCATCTGCATCGTGTTTGTGCCGATGTTCTTTCTGACCGGGGTCGCGAAGTTTCTTTTTGTGCCGCTGGCCGAAGCCGTTTCTTTTGCCATGCTAGCGTCGTATCTGCTGTCGCGAACCCTGATCCCAACGATGGTGATGTTTATCATGCGCGGGCATGAGCACCGTGCCCTCGAGCCGACAAACTTCCTCGCGAAATACCAGCGCGGATTCGAGCGCTGGTTCGAAAGGTTCCGCGACGGCTATCGGCAACTGCTGGAAACCACGCTCGAACACCGGAAATTGTTTTCCGTCGGCTTTGCGGCTTTCTGTTTTCTGTCGCTAGGGCTGGTGTTGTTTCTGGGGCGGGACTTCTTTCCGCAAGTGGATGCGGGCCTGATTCGTCTGCACTTTCGGGCCCGGCCCGGCCTGCGCGTGGAAGAGACCGCGCGTTTGTGCGATGAAGTGGAGCGAGTGCTGCGCAGCGAGATTCCGAAGGAAGAACTGCAGACGATACTAGACAACATCGGCCTCCCCTACTCGGGCATCAACACCTCCTACAGCAGTTCTGGGGTGATTGGGACGAGTGATGCAGAGGTTCTGATTTCGCTGAATCCGGAACACCATCATCCCACGGCGCAGTACGTGCGCCGGTTGCGCCGGGAGTTGCCAGCGCGGTTTCCGGGCGTCGAGTTTTTCTTTCAGCCCGCTGATATCGTGTCGCAAATTCTCAATTTTGGATTGCCGGCGCCGGTCGATATTCAGGTAGTGGGCGCCGATATGCGAGGAAATTACGACATCGCGCAGAGAATCGCGAATCGGCTGCGCCAGATTCCCGGCGCCGCCGACGTACATGTGCAACAGTTGATGAGTTTGCCCACGCTCTACCTCGACATGGACCGCACGCGCATCAATCAGGTCGGACTGAACGCCCAGGAAGTGGCGCAGAGCGTGCTGGTCAGCTTGAGTGGAAGCTTCCAGACGGCTCCCAACTTCTGGCTGAATCGCAAGAACGGTGTGAGTTATAACATTGCCGTCCAGACGCCGCAGTATCACATGACATCGCTGCAGGATTTGATGAACACGCCGGTGACCGGCGCGAGTTCCGAGACAGCTCCGCAGGTGATCGGCAATCTGGTTCAACTGTCGCCGGTGACGCGTCCGGCCGTGGTCAACCACTACAACATACAGCCCGTCATGGACGTGTACGCCAGCGCGCAGGGACGCGATCTGGGCGGCGTGGCGTCGGACATCATGAAGGCGCTCAGACCATTTCAGGATCATCTGCCGCGCGGAACGAGCATAGTGGTTCGAGGACAGGTCCAGACCATGGAGTCCTCGTTCTTCGGACTGGGCGTGGGCTTGCTGGGCGCGATCGTGCTCGTCTATTTGCTGATCGTAGTCAACTTTCAGTCGTGGCTCGATCCTTTTATCATTATTACTGCGTTGCCGGGCGCGCTGGCGGGAATCTGCTGGTTCCTGCTGATTACGCGTACCACGCTCAGCGTGCCGTCGCTAACGGGCGCGGTTATGTGTATGGGAGTGGCAACCGCGAATTCGATTCTGCTGGTCTCGTTCTCTCGCGACCGCATGAATGCGGGAGCGCCAGCGCGGCAAGCGGCGCTCGAAGCGGGCCACACCCGCATACGCCCGGTCATTATGACGGCTCTCGCTATGATTATCGGCATGGTGCCCATGGCGTTGGGCTTGGGAGAAGGCGGCGAACAAAACGCACCGCTGGGCCGGGCCGTGATTGGCGGTTTGCTCTTTGCAACCGTCGCCACATTATTTTTCGTGCCCTGCGTGTTTACGATGATTCACGGCCGCCGCGAGGCACGAGAGCAGTCGGAACAGAAATAGAAACGCGGTAAAAGCAGGGAAGCAGAAGCAGGAAAGAGCAGAAGCAGAGAGAATTTTGGAGAACGCCATCATGCCAGTACAACCGCCGCCGGTAACGACCGACCAGAACGAGACGGAAGCCGTGCGTCCCGATACTTATCGGGCTTCCGATCCGGGTTCCAATCCGGTGCGCCGCGGAAAGATTCTGATTGGCGCCGTGCTGCTGGTCTTGATCACGGCTGGCGTAGTTACCTTTCTGAATCGGAAGAGAGAGACCGACGCGCTGGCGAAAGAAACCGAAGCCGTCTCGGTTCCAACGGTTGCGGTCGTGCAGCCGCAAGTTCAACCCGGAAACGATGAACTGGTACTGCCTGGAAATCTGCAGGCCTTTATCGAGTCCCCGATTTTTGCCCGCACCAACGGCTACCTCTTACGCTGGTACAAAGACATTGGGAGCAAGGTGGAGAAGGGAGAACTGCTGGCGGCGATCGATACCCCCGAAGTCGATCAGGAACTATCTCAGGCTAAAGCCAACCGCGAACAGATCAAGGCAGCGTTGGGCTTGGCGAAGATCTCCGCCGATCGTTGGGCGAATCTGCGCAAGACCGATTCGGTTTCGCAGCAGGAAGCCGATCAGCAGGCAAGCGGTTACGAGCAGGCGCTGGCCAACCTTGCGGCCGCGGACGCGAATGTTCGCCGCCTCGAAGAACTCGAGTCTTTCAAGAACGTATACGCTCCGTTTTCTGGCGTGCTGACCCGGCGCAATGTCGATCCAGGGGCGCTCATCAATTCGGGGGCGCAGGCGGCGGGCAAAGAGCTGTTCGATATCGCGCGCGTTGACCCGCTTCGCGTTTACGTGAGTGTGCCACAGGCGTATGCGCCGAACATCAGAGTGGGGATGAAGGCGAACGTTACGCTGCAGGAATTTCCCGGCCAGAAATTTATAGGAACCGTGGCTCGCACCGCGGAGGCCATCGATCTTGCGACACGCACGCTGAATACGGAAGTGGATGTCCCGAATAAGGATGGGAAGCTGCTGCCCGGTTCTTTCGGCCAAGTGCATTTTGCGGCCGGGACTTCAGTTCCACGGGTTACGGTTCCGGTAAACGCGATGCTGTTCCGGGCCGAGGGAGCGCAGGTTGCGGTGGTTGACAAGGACGGCAAAGTCCATTTGCGGCCGATCACCATTGGACGCGACTTCGGCGCCACGCTGGAAATTCTGGGCGGGATTGACGTCAGCGATCAGATCATCATCAATCCATCCGATTCACTCGAGGAAGGGCAGCAAGTGCACGTCGCCAAGCCGACCGCAGGAGACGCGCATTCGTGAAGCGCTTTCCACCAGTTATCAATCCGGGTTTGCTGGCCGCGTTGCTTGCTAGCTGTACGTTGCTGTCCACTCTGGGCTGCACCGTCGGACCGCGGTATAAACGCCCCGTCGCGCAAGTTCCCGACACGTGGAAAGGCGAAGGGCCGTGGCAAACTGCCGCTCCGAAGGATGCAATTCCCAAGGGCGCGTGGTGGCAGATATTTCACGACGCAGAGCTCGACCAGTTGGAGCAGGAACTGCTGCAGGCCAACCAGTCGCTGGCAGCGGCGCAGGACCGCCTGATGCAGGCGCGTGCCCAGGCGCGGATCGCATCCTCGGCATACTTTCCCGTGCTCAGCGCCGATCCCAGTGGGCAGCGAACGCGCCTCTCCGGCAACCGGCCGCTTGAGGGCGGCACAGTTCAGACCGTCAAGGTCGATACGGAGAACGAATTTACCGTCCCATTTTCCGCCAGCTACGAACTGGATTTATTCGGACGCGTGCGCCGCAATCTCGAAGCGGCCAACGCTTCATTGCAAGGCAGTGCGGCCGACCTGGAAAATGTTCGCCTGGTGATGACCGCCGAACTCGCCGCCGATTATTTCAACTTGCGCGAGAGCGACCGTGAAGCGGGAGTCGTACGCGAGTCGGTCGAAATTCAGCAAAAGGGAATGGATCTGGTCAACTACCGTCACGAGGGCGGAGTCGCGAATGGATTGGAAGTCGCTCAGCAGGCCGCGTTGCTGGATTCAACGGCGACGCAGCTTCAACTCGTGTTGCAGCAGCGCGCGCAATACGAACATGCCATCGCCGTGCTGGTAGGGAAGTCCGCGTCCGCTTTCAGCGTGGCAGAGGCGCCGTTTAACGCCACGCCTCCCGCGATTCCCACCGGAGTTCCCTCGGAGATTCTCGAGCGCCGCCCCGACATCGCGACCCAGGAACGCCAGATGGCGTTCGAAAATGCGCAAGTTGGCATCGCCATGACGGCGTTTTATCCGCATATCACGTTGAGCGGAGGCGGCGGTTGGGAGAGTCGCGATATTGCCACGCTGGTCAACGCTCCCAGCGCCTTCTGGTCGCTGGGCGGTGATCTGCTGCAGCCGATTTTTAATGGCGGACGCAATCGCGCCAACCTGGCGGCGAGCCGCGCCACTTATGACGAATCGGTCGCTAATTATCGCGAATCGGTGCTCGAGGCATTTCAACAGGTCGAGGATGGGCTCTCTGGTCTGGCCCTGCTTGACCAAGCCATGAAGACGCAGCAGGCGGCAGTCACCGACTCGCGCCGCGCCCTCGCGCTCGCCAATGACCGTTATGTCGGCGGGGTTACTACCTACCTCGATGTGATTACTGCGCAATCCACGCTGCTGAGCAACGAGCGCCTGGCAACGCAGCTACTTGGTCAGCAGATGACCACTTCCGTTTATCTGGTGAAGGCTCTGGGCGGCTCGTGGGACGCTTCCGAAATTCAGCGCGAACAGGTGAGGCCGGCGCTGGTTCAGGCGGTGCAGCAGTAACTCCACCCGACCGATTAGGGGTTCGATGAGGCTGGTGGCTGGCTCGTGGGAGGTTGAGCCACAGTAGCCGGTGCAACCTGCGTCTGTCGCGAAATAATCTGCTGCGAAGTGGGAAGCGTGGAGGAATCCCAACCCCCGCCAAGTGCCTCGATCAATTGCACGCTGTCCACGATTTGCTCGATACGCAGGTTCACCGCTGTCTGCTGATTGCTAAAGAGTGCGGTCTCGGCCGTAATGACGTTGAGGTAGGGGTCGATGCCGAGGCGGTAGCGGTCTGTGGCCAGCTTCAGGCTGCGCTGGGCGGACTGGATCGCGATGTCTTGTTCCTGAATTTCCTGGGAAAGAATGCGCAGGCCGGAAAGATTATCCTCGACTTGTTGAAAGGCAGTGAGGACCGTGTTGCGATAGTTGGCGACCGTCTGATCATATTGCGCGCGATACTGTTCGACGGTGGCACGACGCAAACCGCCATCGTAAATCAACTCGGATATCGACGGGCCGACGGACCAGAGGCGGCTTGGCCAGGTGAACCAACTGGACGCGCTCGTGCTTTCCAGTCCGAAAGAAGCGCTAAGAGTCAGGGTTGGAAAATAGGCAGCTCTTGCGACGCCGATTTGCGCATTGGCTTGAGCCATCAGGCGCTCGTTCCCGGCAACGTCTGGGCGGCGCTCCAGAAGTTGCGATGGAACGCCAAACGGAATGGCTGGCGGTGGGGTTTTCAAGGGCTCAACCGCGATCGAGAAGGAAGAGGCAGGTTTACCGACCAGGAGTGCCATCGCATGCTCGTACTGAGCCCGCAGAATGCCAATATTGGTGTCTAGCGCCTGAGTGGTTTCCAGTTGAGTTTCGGCTTGCGCTACGGATTCGTCGGAGTCGATACCTGTTTCATAGAGCGCCCGCGTCAGTTTCAGGGACTCGGCATAAGCCACCACGGTGGCATCCAGCAGTTGTTTGAGAGCGTCCTGCCCGCGCAGTTGGAAGTAATCGACCGCTAGTTCCGCTTGCGCCGTCAGGCGGGTATTTTCGAGGTCGGCGGCAGTGGCTTGGGCGTTTGCGACGTTGGCGCGAACGGTGTTGCGCACGCGGCCCCACAAGTCGGGGGTCCAGGAAGCGTCGAAGGGTAGAGAATATTCGGTGAAGGTCGCCCCGGAAGCTGCGCTAGGCGCAATGCCCGATGAACTGGGTTGGTGCTGGCGAACGATGCTTGGGCCCACGCTGGCAGTTGGGAAATATTGTGCGCGAGCCTCCCGCACCAAGGCACGCGCCGCCATGAAGTTGGCAAAGGCAGCGGCGACGCTTTGATTGGAAATGCTAATTTGTTCTTCGAGCGCGTTCAACTGCGGGTCGCCGAAAATCTCCCACCACTTGCCATGGAGGGCACTATCCTGCGGTTGTGCGACTTTCCAGCCGTCCATTTTCTTGAGATCGTCGGGCGTGACCTCTTTGAACGTCCCCGGCGTATCTACCGTGGCGCGCTTATATTTCGGACCGACAACGCAGCCCAGAAGGAAGACGAGGATCCCGCCGGAGAGAAGCGCGGCTGCCGCGCGTATTTTGTTCGTTGTCTTCATCGGTGTCTCGGACTCCCTGCTGTAGCCATGTTGTGGAGTGGAGCGACGGGCGCCCCACCCGTCTGGCCGGGCGAGGACGCCCGGCTCTCCATTGTTTCTGAGTTCGCGTGGCTCATAGAACTTGTCATCCGAAGGACTCGATTTGTCTTGGTCCTTCGAGCTTTCCGTGAGCGCGCAGCCATTTGACTCTCAAGCGGTCCAGTGAAAGATAAACGACTGGCGTGGTATAGAGCGTGAGCATCTGGCTCAGAATCAGACCGCCGATAATGGTGATACCGAGAGGATTGCGTAGTTCCGAACCCGGTCCTGTGCCGAGGGCCAGAGGCAAAGCGCCAAACATGGCAGCCATGGTGGTCATCAGGATGGGGCGAAAGCGCAGGATGCAAGCCTGGAAAATGGCATCCCGCGGGCTCTTGCCGTCGATGCGTTCGGCAGCAAGCGCAAAGTCGATCATCAGAATGGCGTTCTTCTTGACGATACCGATCAACAGAATGACGCCGATTATCGCGATAATGCTAAGGTCCTTGTGAAAAATCATGAGGGCAAGCACAGCGCCGACTCCCGCCGAGGGAAGCGTGGAAATAATCGTGAGCGGATGAATGAAACTCTCGTAGAGAATGCCCAAGACGATGTAGACAGCCATGAGAGCGGTGACGATCAGGAGAGGCAGAGTCGCCTTGGAAGCTTCGAAAGCTTGGAGGGTACCGGAGAACATGCCGGTAATCGTGTTGGGCATGCCAATTTTCTGCTCCAGCGTTACGATAGCCCTGGAAGCGTCGCTGAGAGCAACCCCTGGGGCGAGGTTGAAAGAAATGGTGACCGAGGGATATTGACCCTGGTGGTTCACTGACAGCGGAGCAGTGGTCGGCTCGTAATGTGCCACGGTGCTGAGCGGAACGACTTTCCCTTGCGCCGCCCGGATATACACGTCCTTCAAGTTCACCGGCGACTGCCAGAACTTCGGTTCGACTTCCATCACGACGTGGTACTGATTGATGGCGGTATACATGGTCGAAACCTGGGCTTGCCCAAAGGCTTCGTAGAGAGAATTGTCGAGCATCTGCGGCGTAATGCCGAGGCGCGATGCCGTAGGCCGGTCATAGTTCAGCATGGCCTGAAGACCGCTGTTCTGTTGGTCGGTGTTGACGTCGGTGAGCATGCGCAATTTCCGCATCTGTTGCAAGAGCACCGGGCCCCACTTCACAAGGTCCTGCAAATTGTCGCTCTGAATCGTGTACTGATATTGCGCGCTGCTTCCCCGTCCGCCGATGCGAAGATCCTGTGCGGCCTGCACAAAGGTGTTGGCGCCCGCGACTGCAAGCAGCTTGGGACGCAGGCGGTCAATCACTTGGCTGGAGGTTGCGTGGCGTTGATCAAAAGGTTTCAGACCCATGAAGATGAAGCCGCTATTGGTGGCGCCGCCGCCGCCCGTGAACGCCATGGCATTGTCGACGGCTCTGTCCGTTTTGACGACGTCGACGATGCGCTCCGTAGCCTTCTGCATGGCTTGAAAAGAAATGTCCTGCGAGCCCTGGATCCCGCCGAAAATGATGCCGTTATCCTGCTGCGGAAAGTATCCTTTGGGGACGATCCAAAAAAGGTAGCAGTTGAGCGCGATGGTGAGGAGGAGAACGGCCAGCGTAAGGCGGGAATGTTCCAGAACCCAGCCCAAGCTGCTCTCGTAGAGGCGCAGGATTGCATTGAAGGCGCGCTCGCTGGCGCGGTACGCTTTGCCGTGCTGCTCGTCTCGAATATGCCGAAGCAGGCGCGAACACATCATCGGGGTCGTGGTCAGAGAAATGCCGAGGGAGACCGTGATCGCTACTGAGAGGGTCACAGAGAATTCCCGGAACAGCCGGCCGACGATGCCACCCATCATCAGAATAGGAATGAACACGGCAATGAGAGAGACGCTGATGGACAGTACGGTAAACCCAATTTCTCTGGCGCCCTTGAGCGCCGCTTGCATGGGCGCCATGCCCTGTTCGAGATAGCGGGTAATATTTTCGATGACCACAATCGCATCGTCCACCACAAAGCCCGTCGAAATGGTGAGCGCCATGAGGGAGAGATTGTCGATGCTGTAGTGACACAGATACATCACGCCAAACGTGCCGATTAGGGAAACGGGGACAGCAACGGCGGGAATGAAGGTGGCGCGAACGCTTCGCAGGAAGAGGAACACTACCAAAATCACCAGGGTAATCGAGACGATAAGGCTGCGCTCGACGTCGTGAACAGAAGCGCGAATGGTTTGGGTCCGGTCCATCACAATTCGCGTATCGATGGCGGAAGGGACCGAGGCCCTCAGTGCGGGAAGCGCGGCGCGGATGCGGTCTACGGTATCGATGATGTTGGCGCCCGGCTGACGGTAAATAATAATGAGGACGGAGGGTTTGCCGTTGACGAAGCCGGCCGCGCGTATGTTTTCGGTGGAGTCCGTGACGTTCGCCACATCGGACAACTTGACAGCGGCGCCATTGTGGTAGCCGACCACCAGCGGCATGTAGTTCACCGCCTTCAGAAGCTGGTCGTTGGTTAGGATGTCCGCGCTGGTGGTGCCATCATTGATCTGGCCTTTGGGGCTGTTGGCATTCTGCCGGCTCAGCATGGAAGCAACATCCTGCAAGCCAAGGCCGTAACTGTTGAGTTGCGTCGGATTCACGTCCACCCGCACTCCGGGCAGCGAACTGCCGCCAACGCTCACCTGCCCGACCCCCTGAATCTGAGAGAGACGCTGCTGCATGATGGTGGAGGCCGCGTCGTACAAGGCTCCGCGGTCGTACACAGGTGAGGTAAGCGCCACGATCATGATCGGAGAATCCGCAGGATTGACTTTGCGATAAGTGGGATTGGCGGGAAGATTGGCGGGCAAGTAACTGCGGGCGGCATTGATCGCAGCCTGAACGTCGCGCGCGGCCCCATTGATATCCCGGTTCAAATCAAACTGCAGCGTGACGCTGGTGGTGCCGAGATTACTGGACGAAGTCATTTCAGTGATGCCGGCAATCCTCCCGAATTGGCGTTCCAAGGGAGTAGCGATGGAGGAGGCCATGATCTCCGGACTCGCTCCCGGCAAGCTGGCGCCCACCGAAATGGTGGGGAAATCGACTTGCGGAAGCGGTGAGACCGGCAACTCCCGAAAGGCCACAGCGCCTGCCAGTGCAATAGCCGCCGTCAGGAGAGTGGTGGCCACCGGCCTTCGAATAAATGGAGAAGAGAGACTCATCGTGAATTAGTCCGCATTAATCCGCTGGGACAGCCTCCGGTCCGGAATCAGACGCATGGCGCGAAGCGAAGCGGTGCGCAAGCTGATCGAAGAAGATGTAAATGACAGGAGTCGTGTAAAGCGTAAGTACCTGACTCAAGAGCAAGCCGCCTACCATCGAGATGCCCAAAGGGCGACGAAGCTCCGCGCCAATTCCAGTGCCGAGGGCGAGCGGCAAGCCGCCCAGCAACGCGGCCATGGTGGTCATCATGATGGGACGGAAACGCAGGAGGCACGCTTCATAAATCGCTTCCTCCGGCTTCTTGCCCTCTTTACGCTCCGCCTCCAGCGCGAAGTCGATCATCATAATCCCGTTCTTCTTGACGATACCGATCAGCAGGATGATTCCGATGAGGGCGACCACGCTGAGTTCCTGGCCGCAAATCAACAAGGCCAGAATTGCACCCACCCCGGCCGAGGGTAGGGTCGACAAAATGGTGATGGGGTGTATGTAGCTCTCATAGAGAACGCCGAGCACGATATAAACGGTGATCAGGGCCGCGAGAATCAAGAGGGGCTCGTTCGACAGGGAAGCTTGAAACGATGCGGCGGTGCCCTGAAACGCGCTCTGTACGCTGAGCGGCATGCCAATTTCCTGCTGGGCCTTGTCGATGGCTTCGGTGGCTTCACCCAGCGAAGCGTTGGGCGCCAGATTGAAGGAGATGGTGACGACGGGAAATTGTCCCTGGTGATTGACGGACAGGGGGCTGCTCTTGGTTTCGAGCCGTGTGATGGCGGCGAGGGGAATGGCGGCGCCATTCACCGAGGTTACGGCGCTGGGATTGGCGGAACCCGAACTGGTAGCCGTGTTCGGCGAAGCCGAGGGACTCGGCGCGGCCGTGGAGGCGGAGTTGCCGGAAGCTGTGGTTGCGGTGATGGTCTGGGCGTTGGAAGAGCCGGTGGTAAGCGCCGTCGGCGCCAACGCAGAACGAACATAGATGTCCTGCAATCTCGAGGGGTTCTTCTGAAAGTCCGGCTGCGTCTCAAGTACGATGTGGTACTGGTTTAGCTGCGTATAGAGCGTCGAAACCTGCCGCTGCCCAAAGGCGTCGTAAAGCAGCTGGTCGATCGCTTGCGGCGTGATGCCCATGCGCGAAGCGGTGACGCGGTCGATGGTGAGCGAGGCGGCAAGACCTGAAGTTTGCTGATCCGTGGCCAGGTCGCGAAGTTCCGGAATGGTCTGCAGTTTGGCCATCAGCTTGGCCGTCCAGTAATTCAGCTCGCTCAGATTGGGATCTTCGAGGGTGTACTGGTATTGGGTGCGGCTGACGCGATCTTCGACGGTAAGATCCTGCACCGGCTGCATGTAGAGCGTGATGCCATCGATCTTTTCGAGTTTTGGCTGCAGACGCCGGATGACATCCGAGGCGTTGAGTTTGCGCTCTTCCAGGGGCTTCAAGTTGATTTGGATGCGTCCGCTGTTCAAGGTCGTGTTGGTACCGTCGACGCCGATAAAGGAAGAAAGACTCTCAACCGCAGGATCTTGCAAGATCAAATGGGAGAGTTCCTGCTGCTTTTCCGCCATGGCGGGGAAAGAAATAGATTGCCCGGCTTCCGAAATGCCCTGAATGATGCCGGTGTCCTGCACCGGGAAGAAACCTTTGGGAACGATGATGTAAAGAATGACCGTGAGCACCAGCGTGCCTGCGGCAACCAGCAGAGTGGCGGTTTGGCGCTTCAACACCCACTTCAAAGTTCTTCCGTAGAAAGCAATGATGCTTTCGAATGCCTTCTCGGAAGCCACGTAGAAACGGCTCTGCTTTCGCCCGTGCGTGCTCTTCAATATGCGCGAGCACATCATGGGCGTGAGGGTCAGCGAAACCACCGCGGAGACGAGGATGGTCACGCTCAAGGTAATGGCAAACTCGCGGAAAAGCCGGCCGACGATGTCGCCCATGAAGAGCAGGGGAATCAGCACCGCGATCAGGGAGATGGTAAGCGATACGATGGTGAAACCGATCTGCTCCGAGCCTTTGAGCGCCGCTTCCAGCGGCCGATCTCCCTCTTCGAGGAAGCGACTGATGTTTTCGATCATCACGATGGCATCGTCGACAACGAAGCCGGTCGAAATCGTCAGGGCCATCAGCGTGAGGTTGTTTAAGCTGAAGCCCGCGAGATACATCACTCCGAACGTGCCCACGATGGAGAGAGGAACGGCAACGCTGGGGATGGTGGTGGCGGAAAGATTGCGCAAGAAAAGAAAAATGACCATGACCACCAGCGCCCAGGTGAGCATGAGTTCAAACCCGACGTCTTTGACGGAAGCCCGGATGGTAGTGGTGCGGTCGGTCAGTATATCCACTTGAATGGCGGCCGGGAGATTGCTCTTCAGGAGGGGGAGCAGTTTCTTAATGCGGTCGACCACCTGAATGATGTTCGCGGCAGGCTGGCGCTGAATGTTGACGATGACCGCGGGAGTCTCGTTCATCCAGGCCGCCTGGCGATTGTTTTCCACGTCATTGTCAACCGTAGCCACATCCGAGAGTGTTACGGGCGACCCGTTGTGGTAGGCGATGACGACTTGCGCAAAATCCGAGGCGGTGAGCAGTTGGTCGTTCGATTGAATCTGGTAGTCCTGTTGGGGGCCGTCGAAATTGCCCTTCGCCTGGTCGAGGCTGGTTTGCTGCAGGGCGGTGCGCACATCCTCGAGGTTGATGCCGTACGAGGAAAGCGCGGTGGGATTCGCGCGCACACGGACGGCCGGCTTTTGGCCGCCACTGATGCTGACCAGTCCCACGCCGGGGAGCTGAGAGATTTTTTGCGCGAAGCGAGTATCGGCGAGATCTTCGACCTGCGACAGGGGAAGGGATTTGGAAGAAAGCGCCAAGGTGAGAATCGGCGTGTCTGCCGGATTGGTTTTGCTATAGATCGGCGGGACGGGTAGATCGGAAGGCAGATAGGTCTGGGCGGCGTTGATGGCGGCTTGCACTTCCTGTTCGGCGACGTCGATGTTCAGCTCGAGGGAAAACTGCAAAACAATGATGGAGCTCCCGTCGGAACTCGTGGACGTCATCTGGTTGAGGCCTGGGACCTGACCGAACTGGCGCTCCAGCGGCGCGGTTACGGCCGAGGCCATCACGTCAGGACTGGCGCCGGGATAGAACGTGACCACCTGGATGGTAGGGTAGTCGACCTCGGGCAGGGCCGAAACCGGCAGCTGGAGATAGGCAACGAAGCCAGCGAGCAAGATGGCTGCCATCAGTAGCGACGTCGCTACCGGTCGTAAGATAAATGGACGAGAGGGACTCACTGCTGCGAGGCTCCGTTTTTGCCGCTGGCGGTGCCTCCATTTGAGGCTCCCGGAGCGGATTGGTTGTTCTGGCCGGTTTGAGGCTGCTGGCCGGAAGCTCCGGCGCTGCCTTTCGCAGGCGTGCGAATGGTAACTTTCGCCCCGTCCAGAAGCTTGTCGAAGCCATTCACCGCAACCACTTCCTCGGGTTGAAGACCTTGGACGGCGGTCACCAAGCCATCCGTGGTGCCGGTCGTGATTGTCCGTATGGAAGCGGTCTGGTCGCTTTTTATCACGTAGACGAAGGCGCCTTGGGCGTTGCGTTGAATCGCGGGAGTAGGAATCAAAGTCACATTGTGTTGCGTGTCGACGAGTAGCTTGACATTGACAAACTGGCTGGGGAACAGAGCGTTGTTTGAGTTGTCAAAGATGGCTTTGAATTTCAAAGTTCCCGTGGTTGGGTCAATGACATTGTCGAGGGTCAGGAGCGTGCCGGATGCAAGTTTCGTGCTTGCTTCACGGTCGTAAGCATCCACTGGCAGTTTCTTTCCCTTGCGCAATTGCTGTTGAACCTGGGAGAGGGAATCTTCGGCGATGCTGAAAATCACGGTGATGGGCCGAAGCTGGGTAATCACCACCAGGGCAGTGGTGCTATTGGCCTGCACGATGTTTCCGGGATCGACCAGCCGCAGTCCGACACGCCCGGCTATGGGTGCGGTGATATGCGTGTAGACCAGATTGACCTTGGCATTCGCGAGCTGGCCCTCGTCGTTTTTCACTGTGCCTTCATCTTGCAGCACGACCTGCTGTTGATCGTCAAATTGCTGCTTGGCGATGGCATTGCGATCTAAGGCTTGCTTATAGCGTTCCAAATCGATTTTGGCTTCCGTCAACACCGCCTGATCGTGCGCCAATTGCCCTTCGACTTGGGTTAAGGCCGCCTGATAAGGGCGCGGATCGATTTCGATGAGCGGGTCGCCCTTCCGAACCATTTGCCCTTCGCGATAGTAGACCTGCGTAATCTCGCCTTGCACCCGGCTGAACACCGTGACGGTATAAACGGGCGTCACCGTGCCCAAGGCGTTCAAATAAATCCCAATGTCGCCTTGGTGTGCTGTGGCCGTCGTCACCATCACGGGGCGCGAGGCCGCGTCTCCGCCGGCCTTTGCCGCGGAGTCGGCCCCGCGGCGTTCCCAAAAAGCAATGCCGGCAAGTATAAGCACTGCGACGATCAGCCAGAGCCACCAGCGGCTCTTGCGAATGGTTGAATCTTCGGTTGTGTGCTGCTCGGATGTTTTGGAATCAGTTGAGTCCGGTCGTTGTTCCGTCACTTGCACTCCCCAAATCGATGAGGACATCAGGTCTCATTTGTGGCTTTCTGCTGAATCTTATCATCTATTCCGCTATCCATTTGACGCGCGGGAGGGGCAAAGCGGGCAGAGTTACTTGTGAAGAATTGTCAAGACTTCGCTCTCCGGGCCGGTTCGCGGACGGGTATAATTCGGCCCGTGACTGCGGTCGAAGGCAACAAGTCCGGCCCATGGTTCCGGGGGATCGCTCTTAGATCGTTCTTGGCTGGGGTGGGCCTACTGGCAATCGTGTATAGTGCGGACTCTTGCGTGTTTCGATATCGTCTGGCAACGAAGCGCCAGCCCTTTGGCAGCGTAACCGTCGAACACTACAGCACGGTGCTGCATAAAGACGGGAAGAGCGAGTTCATTTTTGATCCACCGGTGCAGAAGACCTGCGTGCACAGCCTTTTCCCACACGCCGGAGATCCTCCCTGCTGGTTTCTGAGCCGACATGCCGAGCAAAGGACCGACATATAACAGTCGCAGCAGGGATGCGCAGGCGGCCCACGACAAGGCAAAGCCGCTTCTTACCGGAGCGCTCGATGACCGCCGTCCCGATCTACGCCGTCGTGTGACGTGCCAATCTGTCGTAGCGTGAAAGGATCTCGTTCTCCGCAACTAGCCAATCCTGGTTCTGGTTGCCGTTCTCGCCGCCTGCAGTCGCTCGGCGCTGCAGGTAGAGCTCATAGGCGCGACGGCGAATCTCTTCCTCAAGATTGACCGGAACGGCGCTGGGAAGGTTGTCAGAAACGAGGTTGGCCGGCTTCCCATTCTTGCCAGAGTCCTTGCGAACTTCCGTTTGAAATTCCGGCGCAACCTGCACCGCGTCAGGCGGAACGGGGACTTCGGCTTTTTTACTGCGAGTGGTGTTTCCAGTTGTTTTACGAGCCATACGGTACTCCTTACAGATACCCAACTCCAGCAATGGTTCTACATAATGAATAAGCGACATACGCATACTCCGATAGCCGCTATCCGACTATTTGCGACGAATGATTCTTTCTAATATAACGCGAACGCCTGTGGATTTGTGCCGCGATTTTTCTTCTTCGTACAATAAAAGATACCTATTGGACTTGCCGGAAGGCAGCAAAAGTACTCTGGTAACTTGTCGAGAAGCGCCGACGCCCGCAGGATGGATGAATAACGACGATGGCCACAAATATGTCCACGGGCAATCAGGGTTCCGCCGCCCAGGCCGCCAAGACCAGCCTGGGCGAATTGGAGAGCATGCTTTCGGAATCACCGAGCTCAGACCGCGTTTGTCTTAAGCTAGCTCAAGTTCTGCGGGTGCGCCGCAGCGAAGTGGCACTGCTCAGGTTAGAAAAACGCAGTCTGCGATTTATATTTCCGCCGGAACTGCGATCGGCGGGCGTACTGCCGCTTACCGGTTCGGCGGTGGCAGCGCGGACGGCAGCGACTCGCTCTCCATTTTTGTCAAATACCTTCATGAAGGTAAAACATGCCAGCCTGTTTGAAGCGGTCAAACTCGGGGCCGAGGCCGACGAGGACGATCGGAGCCAGGGACAAATGCCGATTCAGAAAATCATGTCTGTACCCGTGGCGAACTTCGGGGGCAACGTGATGGGAGTGGTGCAGGTTTCGCGCAAAGGGTTGGATGCTTCGGGGGCGGGCGCTGACTTCACCAATGCAGACCTGAAGCAACTGGAGCAAGCCGCGGAAATTCTCTCCCGCATGCCCTTCATGCAGGAAGGCGCGGAGATCTAACCGGAGACTTGGTAAAACCGCGTGGAACGCCCGCATTATCCGCGCTGAAATCCTCTCACGCCGCCTGACCTGCGCAAAATCCCGACGCCCACGCCCACTGGAAGTTAAAGCCGCCAAGCTGGCCGGTGACGTCGACCACCTCTCCGATGAAAAAAAGACCTGGCACCTTTTTTGATTCCATCGTTTTGGCGGAAAGCTCGCCGGTATCGACGCCACCCGCGGTGACTTCCGCTTTTTCGTAACCCGCGGTTCCCTCCGGCTTGATTTCCCACGCATGCAGTTGATGTTCGGCGTCAGCGAAGGCGCCATCGGAGTTGCGGGCCAAAGAATAGGTTTCGAACCAGCGATCTGCGAAGCGGCGAGGCAGAACCTCTCTCAGCAGCAATTTCCAACTCGACTGGTCGCGACGGCCACGTGTTCGCAAATCGGCGGCGAGATTGCGGTCAGGCGCAAGGTCGAGATGAATCGTCCCCTTGCCATCCCAGTAAGAAGAGATCTGGAGAATCGCTGGCCCGCTAATGCCTTGATGAGTGAAAAGCATATTATCCCTAAAGGTCCGAAGCGTCTGCTTCGGGCCGCGAATGGAAGCAACTACCTCGGTGGAGACTCCTGCCAGATCGCACCACTGCTTGCGGTCCCGTTCGTTGAAGATGAGCGGTACCAGGGCGGCACGTGGGGGCTGGATCTTCAGTCCGAATTGCCGGGCCAGATCGTAACCAAATGAGGTGGCGCCGATTTTGGCGATGGATAAACCTCCGGTGGCGACCACCAGACGGGGCACGGCGAAACTGGCATCCTCGGCTTGAAGGGTGAACTGATCTTCTTTATGTACTTCCTCATGTACCTCGTTCACTTGTACCTGGTTCACTTTCGTGTTGCACCGAATTTCTACTCCAGCGCAGCGGCATTCCTGCTCCAGCATCGCGATAATGTCGCTCGCCGCTCGATCGCAAAACAACTGGCCTAGCTTCTTCTCGTGATAGGGAATGCGATATGTTTCGACGAGGCGAATGAAATCGGCCGGAGTATAGCGAGCGAGCGCCGACTTAGCGAAGTGCGGGTTGGCCGAAATAAAATTCTCTGGGCTGGTGTGCAGGTTGGTGAAATTACAGCGGCCGCCGCCGGAGATCAGGATCTTCTTGCCGATTCGATCCGCGCGTTCAAGTACCAGAACGCGCCGGCCCCGCTTGCCAGCTTCGATGGCGCACATCAGTCCGGCAGCACCGGCTCCCAGAACGATGACGTCGTATTTCTGATTCACGCAGAAAAGAGCTTAGCAGGCGAACGGGGCGCCGGACCCTCGGAGTGTGCCGAACCGTTCGAGTCCTTGAAGAAGCAGTTAGATCGGGATTGCCACTTCCACATCATCGTGGCGCGGCTCGAAATTGGCGGATACTGCTCGACTTGCCGGCGCTAGTTGTGCACCGGGTCACACCGGGGTGTGCCGCTCGTCACAGAATCGCGGTAAGGACAGTGTTGTACTTGCTACGGAGAATTGCTGTGTGCCTTGCCATACCAGGCAAAATCCTCGAAATCCAAGAATTGGGTGAGTTGCGGGCGGGCCGCGTGCAGTTCGGCGGGATTGTGCGCCAGGTATCCCTGAACTTTGTCCCTGAGGCTGGACTGGGCGACTATGTGATGGTTCATGTTGGCTTCGCCATAAGCCGCGTGGACTCGATGGAAGCTGAGCGCACCTACAAGCTTCTGGAAGAGATGGGGATGCTGGAAGCGGAGCTGCCGCCAGTGGAACAGTAATTTTGCCGGCACGCCAAGGACTCGCGCGGCTGTCTTTGAAACGACCCCGAAACGACCTTTGAAGTTCAATTTTCGCTGGCACCCTCTTCCGGATCTGGCTCAGGACATGGTTCGGAATCACGTCAAGCTGTGATCTTTATCACCGATAGGTGGTTCGGCTCTGGTTAGAGTCATGCCTGCGGCTTTTGCGGCGGGTTTCAGTGCGGGGTTTCATTGTATGAAGTATCTTGACGAATACCGTGACCATCGCATTGCACGGGCGTTGGCGGCTGAGATTCGCCAGCGCACAACCCGACCCTGGGTGCTGATGGAGATCTGTGGCGGCCAGACCCACACCATCATGCGCTACGGCATCGACGAGCTGTTGCCGCGCGATATCGAACTCGTCCATGGCCCAGGCTGTCCAGTCTGCGTCACGCCGCTCGAAACCGTGGACAAAGCGATCGCGTTAGCCTTGCGGCCAGACGTCATCCTGGTTTCCTACGGAGACATGCTGCGAGTGCCTGGGTCGCGTTCGGATCTGTTTCGGGCCAAAGCCCAGAGTGCGGACGTTCGCATCGCCTATTCCCCGACTGAAGCTGTGAAGATTGCCCGCGCGAATCCCGATCGCAGGGTCGTGTTCCTGGCGATTGGTTTCGAGACCACCGCTCCCGCGAATGCGATGGCCGCATGGCAAGCCAAGCGTGAGGGTCTCACTAACTTTTCCATGCTGGTGTCGCATGTGCTGGTCCCGCCGGCGATCCGGGCCCTGATGGTCTCTCAGACCAACCGGGTGCAGGGCTTCATTGCACCTGGACATGTGTGCACGGTGATGGGGTGTACGGAATATGAGAGCCTGGTCCGTGATTTTCGCGTACCGATTGTGGTTGGGGGATTCGAACCGGTAGACATTTTGGAAGCAATCCTCATGCTGGTGCGCCAACTCGAAGCAGGAGAGGCGCGGCTGCAAAACCAGTATGTGCGATCGGTGAGCTACCAGGGAAACTTGCCGGCACAGCAGCTCGTGGCCGAGGTGTTTGAAATCGCAGACCAGAAGTGGCGCGGCATCGGGCCGATCCCGCAGAGTGGATTGCGCTTGCGCCAGGAATATGCTGCCTTTGACGCCGACCGAGTCTTTGATTTGGGCGAAATTACCGTAGACGAGCCCGCCGAGTGCATCAGCGCCCAGGTTTTGCAGGGACTAAAGAAGCCGACCGATTGTCCCGCGTTCGGTATGCGATGCACGCCGGAAAATCCATTGGGGGCGCCCATGGTCTCGAGTGAAGGGGCATGCGCGGCCTACTATCATTATCGCCGTCACGCGGTCGCGAGTTAGGAGAAAGCGTGTCAACCAAGACCGGCGTCGAAATAAACTTCGAACTCAGTTGCCCGACGCCGCTCCCGGCTAAAGACACAATTCTGCTGGGGCACGGCAGCGGGGGCAAGTTGAGCGCCGAGTTGATTCGCGACATCTTCCTGCCTGCATTCCAGAATCCAGTACTGGCGCGTCTGGATGACCAGGCAATCGTGAATGTGAATGGCCAGCGTCTCGCCATTACTACCGATTCCTTTGTGGTAAAGCCGCGGTTTTTTCCCGGCGGGGACATCGGCTCCCTTGCGGTTCACGGCACAATAAACGATTTGGCGATGGGCGGCGCAACGCCTCTGTTTTTGAGCGCCGCCTTCATTATCGAAGAAGGCTTCTCGATGGATGAACTCCGGCTGGTGGTGAATTCGCTGCGCCAGGCGGCCGCGGAAGGGGGCGTGCACGTAGTCACTGGCGATACCAAGGTGGTCGAGAAAGGCAAGGGCGACGGGCTGTTCATCAACACGACGGGAATTGGACTTGTCCCAGAAGGAGTCGATCTTTCGGCCGACCGCGCCCGCCCCGGAGACAAGGTGCTCCTGAGCGGTTCGATCGGCGATCACGGCATCGCGATTCTGGCGCAACGCGAGGGGCTGGAATTCGAGACTCAGATCCAAAGCGACAGCGCGGCGTTGCACACGCTGGTGGCCGCGATGCTTGGCGTAAGTCGCGATATCCGCTGCATGCGCGACCCGACGCGGGGCGGTGTCTCCAGCACGCTGAACGAAATCGCGGAGCGATCGCGGGTTGGGATCGAATTAGAAGAGAGTTCCCTTCCCATCCACGAGGAAGTTCGCGGTGCGTGCGAACTCCTAGGGCTGGATCCTTTATATGTGGCCAACGAGGGCAAGCTGATCGCGATCGTCGCGCCCGAGGCCGCCAGCACGGTGCTGCAGGCGATGAAGCTTCATCCCCTGGGAACGGAAGCACAGATCATTGGCACGGTAAAGAAAGAGAACCCGGGCCTGGTTACGATGCGAACGCCGCTCGGCACGACCCGTATTGTGGACATGCTGGCAGGCGATCAGTTGCCGCGCATCTGCTAACGCTATGACCGCGTGATAGATCATACGGTTTGGGGTTCGTTCCCATTGGGCCGGCGGGACGCCGGCGCTACATGAGATTCGGGGATTATGCACGAGATGGGAATCGCGAATTCGGTGCTGGAAGCGGTCAGGACCGAGATGGGCCTTCATCCGGGAACGTATCCGTGCAAAGTCGGCGTTCGGATTGGCGAAATGGCAGCCATCGATCAGGATGCTTTGCGCTTCTGTTTTGAAGCGATCATTCACGAGACCGATCTGGAGTCACTTGAGCTGGGGATCGAAGTCTGTCCCCGCCGCCATCGTTGTCAAGTCTGCGGACGCGAGTTCATCGTGCGCGATTACGATTCGCGCTGTCCGCAATGCGCGAGCCTGGAAACCAAATGCATCAGCGGAGATGAGTTGGAGTTGGCCTATCTGGAGGTTGAAGAATATGGATCGAGTTCCGTTGGAGCGAAAAGTACTCAGTGAGAACGATCGCATCGCGGCTGAGTTGCGCGCCCGCTTTCAGGAGCACGGCGTTTTGTGCCTGAACATTATCAGTTCTCCCGGTTCCGGCAAGACCAGTCTTCTGGAGCGCACCCTGGAAGCCCTGCCGCCAGGTGATCGCGTCGCTGTACTGACGGGCGATATTCAGACGGACAACGATGCGAACCGGCTGAAGAGATTTCACTTTCCGGTAAAGCAAATCACGACCGGCGGTACTTGCCACCTGGATGCTCGCATGATCGAACGTCACCTGGCGGATTGGAAACTTGAAGACCTCGATCTTTTGTTGATCGAAAACGTGGGCAACCTGGTTTGTCCCTCCAGTTATGATCTGGGCGAAGCGGCCAAGGTCGTGGTGTTGAGCGTCACCGAAGGCGAAGACAAGCCGCTGAAATATCCGTCGATATTTTTCAAATCCGATTTATTGGTGATGAGCAAAATCGATCTGCTTCCCTACGTCCCGTTTGACATTGGGGCGGCGGTGGAAAATGCCCGCAAGGTTCATCCCGGGATGGAGATTGTGAAGGTGTCTTGCCTGACCCGCAACGGTTTGCACGAATGGATGATGTGGCTGGGAGAGAGACGCAGAGCAAACAAACCGCTGGTGCAGCAGACGGCAAGCTGACGATGTAGGGGGCCGGCTATGGAGGTGCGGCGCCAGATCGAAGTTTCCGGCATTGTGCAGGGAGTCGGGTTCCGGCCCTACGTCTATCGTCTCGCTACCGGCCGGCACCTTCGCGGCACGATTCGCAATACGTCCGCTGGAGTCACCATCGAAATACAAGGACCGGCGGAAACCGTGCAGGATTTCGTTGAGCACCTGCCCGCCGAAGCGCCGCCCCTGGCGCGGATTACCGGCTTCACCGTAAATGAACTCCCGTGCGTTGCTCTGCAGATCGGCGGCGATCAGGACTTCTGCATTGTTCATAGCCACGAGGGAGAAGAAGTTCGCACGCTGATTTCGCCGGACGTTGCGATATGTCCGGACTGCCTGCGTGAAGTGTTCGACCCGAATGATCGGCGTTATCGCTATCCCTTTATTAATTGCACCAACTGCGGGCCGCGCTTCACTATTATTCGCGACATTCCTTACGATCGGCCGAGCACGTCGATGGCGGTGTTTCCCATGTGCCCTGCTTGTCTCGCAGAATACGAGAATCCGCTCGACCGCCGCTTTCACGCCCAGCCCAATGCCTGCTGGGAGTGCGGACCTCGGGTGGAACTCTGGGATAAGTCTGGGCGGAAAATTGAATGCCGCGATCCCATCGTCGAAGCGGTCTCCGGACTGCATGCCGGACTGGTGGTGGCTATAAAAGGACTGGGCGGATTTCATCTGGCCGTAGATGCGACAAACTCCGCGGCGGTCGCTTTGCTGCGTCAGCGGAAGCGCCGGGTCGAGAAGCCGTTCGCCGTGATGGTTCCGGATCTGCTGGCTGCCAGGGAAATCTGCAGATTAGACGGCGCGGCTGCCACGGTAATGCAGTCGATCCAACGGCCTATCGTTCTGCTTCCGAAAAAAAAGCCCAGCATGATTCCCGACGAGGTGGCGCCCTTCAACCGCTACTTGGGAATCTTTCTGCCGTATACGCCGCTTCATTACCTGCTGCTCACCGAGGGAAGGTTCAAGGCTCTGGTGATGACCAGCGGCAACCTGAGCGAGGAGCCGATCGCCATTGACAATCGGGAAGCAATCAACCGGCTGAACGGTCTCGCCGACTATTTCCTCGTGCATAACCGCGACATCCTTCTGCGCTGCGATGATTCGGTGGTACGGGTTGCAGGCGGCGTCACCCGGCAGTTGCGGCGTTCTCGCGGTTTTGTTCCGGTACCGGTTTTTCTCAAGGACGATCAGCCGTCGGTGCTGGCCGTCGGAGGCGAACTGAAGAACACCATCTGCCTCACCAAAGGAAAGCACGCTTTCCTGAGCCAGCACGTCGGAGACTTGGAAAACGTCGAAAGCTACCGTTTCTTCCATGAAGCCATCGAGCATCTGGAGCGGATTCTTGAAATCCGGCCGGAGATCGTCGCCTACGACCTTCATCCCGACTACTTCTCCACCAAATGGGCGCTGCAACAGCATGGGGTGAAGCTGGTTGGCGTGCAGCACCACCACGCCCACATTGCCAGCTGTATGGCGGAGAATCATCTTGAAGGCCGCGTGATTGGATTCGCCCTGGATGGAACGGGCTACGGCACCGACGGAAATATTTGGGGCGGAGAAGCGCTTATCGCCGGCTATGAAAATTTCGAGCGCGCCGCTCATTTCGAGTATGTGCCTTTGCCCGGCGGCTCGGCAGCGATCCGTGAGCCCTGGCGGATGGCGGTTAGCTACTTGGCACATTATTTCGGACGCGATTTTCTGAAATTGGATATTCCGTTCGTGCGCCAGCTCAATCGGCCGAAGGTTGAGCTGCTCCTGCGCGTGATCGAACAGGGCGTGAATTCGCCGCTCACTTCCAGTTGCGGGCGTCTGTTCGATGCCGTGGCCGCGTTAGTTGGAATCCGTCAGCAGGTCAATTACGAGGCCCAGGCTGCAATCGAACTGGAAATGGCGATGGCATCGTCAGGCGTGGAATCGTCGGAGATTGCATCGTCAGAGGAAGACGTTGCTTATCCGATGAAGCTTGTGCCGGAAGACGAACACTGGATCATCAGCGCTCGCCCGCTGTTTGAAGCGCTGCTCGACGATCTCGGCCACAACCTTCCTGTCGCGGCGATCAGCCGGCGTTTTCATAACGGTCTGGTTGAGGGGTTCGTCGAGCTGGCCACGCTCCTGCGAGAGAAAACCGCTCTTAACCGGGTTTGCCTGAGTGGCGGGACCTTTCACAATGTTTACCTGTCGCAGCGGCTTGATGCACGGCTATCCGATGCCGGATTTGAGGTGTTCACGCAGAAGGAAGTACCATCCGGCGACGGCGGCTTGAGCCTGGGACAGGCGTTGGTAGCGGCAGCAAGATCTCACGCGTAGATATGCGCGCCGCCTCTGCAGACTCACTCATCGGCGTTTGGATGTGTTCATGACGAATGTTCCGGCGCTGCAAACGAAAATTGTTCCACACGCCGCGAGCGGACGACGCGGGTGTAAAATAGAGCCGTTTTCGAGTCCAAGAAGGGAAATCCGGCTGATAATGATCCGGCGGTTGAGCATCGCGCTGCTGGCGGTGGCAGTATCTGTGCCGTTCGCAACCGCACAAATGCGCGGCGTAGGCCGGCCGGTTTCCGTCGCTCATGCCGGTTTTGCGCGAGGGGTTGGCCGGCATCATGGAATGCGCCGGTTCGCCCCAGGAATTTTTGCCGGGTGGCCATTTCTCGATTCGGACTACGATCCCAACGCGCCGTACTTAGTTGAAGACGCTCCTCCTCCTCAAATTGTGGTAGTGCAGCCGGCCTCCGCTGACGATTCTCCGCGAAAAATCAGGCCGGCACCCTTGGTGATCGAGTGGCAGGGCGATCGGTATGTGCGATTCGGCGGCACCAAAGGCACAGATGAAGGTGCAATCTCCGCGCATCCCGATTATGCGGAGCCCGCGATGACGATGACGAAACCATCCTTGTCCGCCAAACAGTCCTCCACACACAAGGAACGCACACAATTGCAGGCTGGTCCAGTCCCGCCCGCAGTCCTGGTCTATCTGGACGGCCATCACGAGGAGATCTCCGATTATGCCATTGCGGACGGCGTAATCTACGCCCACGGCAACTACTGGCAAGATGGCTACTGGACAAAGCGCATCCCGCTCTCTGCGATCGACGCGTTTGCCACCATACAAGCCAACCAGCAGCGCGGCATAAGATTCATGCTGCCATCTGGGCCCAATGTGGTGATCGCCAGTTTCTAGCTACCTGACGTGGGCGGCTCAGGAAGCCTGCATTGGCTTGAGGCGTTCATGACGAGCGGACAGACTGGAACCGGGGAAGGTCCAGATCGTGGCACGGAGTGGCTGACAACAGTCGCTTCCCTGGCCGTGGGTGCTGCATTCCTCGCGCTGTGGTTCTGGTTGTTGCCAGTCTGGCTGGGCTTTCGCGTTGACATGGGAGGGGCAGCGAGATGGCGCTGGCTTGCGGCTGTGCCCTCGGTGCTTGGCTTCGCGGTGGCACTGCGGTGCGTGTGGGACTTCGGATGGACGGGACACGGAACGCCGGCGCCGGTAGTTCCGCCGACGAGGCTGGTCGTGGTGGGGTTCTATCGCTACGTGCGAAACCCGATGTACCTTGGGTTCTTCGTCGGCTGGGTGGGGCTGTGGGTGGTCTTCGGACGGGCTAACCTGGCCGCAGTCACAGTGGCGTGCGTGGCGGTGCTGGGCACAAATTTGTTCGTTCTGCTATACGAGGAACCGCACCTGCGAAAGATATTCGGCGCGGAGTATGAAGAATACTACAGGAACGTCCGCCGATGGGTACCGCGGCTGCGTGCATGGAGCAAGTGAAACGCCGCAAGATCATCTGTCCGACTTGACAGGGGATTCTCTTAGAATGACAACGTACGCAGCAGGGTGAAGGCCGAAGTCGTCCTTCCTAACATCATGTGCCCATCCTTTCGGAAGTGAATATCTTACGTTCGCGCCTGACATCTTCCTCCACAAGAGAAGTCCGTCCTAGTTTCGCTCCTTTCGGACGAGGCGTTCCCGCATACTACCCCGCTCTGAAGTCGGTCTGTGGAAAAACATTCTCTTGCCTTTAGGCCGCCCCTGCCTTATATTTGCGCGACAACTCCCCCCTAAGCAATCAGGCGCGAATAACCACCATGGAGGAACACCTATGCGATCCGAACGTTGTTGCAAATTTTCTTGTCTCGTTTTGTTGGTGCTTATAGCGCTCAGCAGCCGAGCCTTTTCAAGCGATACCTATGTCGTAGTTGGCCCTACATATAACTGCGTCGGCCACTATGCCTGGGTCAAGACCATTAATCAGGCTTTAGCTGCGGTCAAGGGGGCGACGTATGCCGTAATCGATGTTTGCCCTGGCACCTACACCGAGCAGGTGGTCATCAGCCAGAGCCTCACTCTCATAGGGGTTAAAGGGGGGTCTCAGAATGCCGCCGTGATTGTGCCTCCTACAACCGGCGTGGTCGCCAACACGGTTGATGTAGACACGGGCAATCCCATCGCGGCCCAGATTTTGGTGCAGAATACAGCCGGCCCGGTCTCGATCACTAATCTCACGGTGGACGGTACGGGGAACCAGATCAGCGGCTGCTCGCCTGATTTGCACGGCATCCTGTTCCAGAATGCCTCGGGAACAGTTGATCACGTCGCGGTGCGCAACCAAATACCGGCCGGCGTTCCGAGTGGTTGTCAGATTGGCGAAGGTATCTTCGTGCAGACCGCAACAGGTTTTACGTCCACCGTGACGGTCGAAACTAGTTCCGTTCACAATTACAACAAGAACGGAATCACGGGAAATGATCCCGGCACGAAGCTGACCGCCACGGGGAGTTATATCCAGGGAGCGGGCGTGGTTCCGAGCGGGGGCGCGGCTCAGAACGGCATTCAACTTGGCTATGGCGCCACTGGACAGATTTCCCTCAATACTGTGATCGACAATATCTATGGAGATCCGACGGTTGCGGCGTCGGCCGACATCTTGCTCTACGACACCGCCGAAAGTAGCGGAATCACGGTCACCAGCAACGTGCTCGGCAACAGCCAGCTTCCCATCGGCTTGGAGACCGATTTTGCTTATGGCGCGAGCGAGTACGGCGACGGCGTTACCGTTACCACCAACAAGATCTTCGGCACGTCGACATACGATGCCATCGATGTCTGCACCAACGGGAATACGGTCACAAAAAACACTATCTACAATAGCGCTCAATCCGGCGTGCATTTTGACGATTCCTGCAGCGTTTACTACTCAGGCCCCGCCACCGGCGAGAACAACACCGCAACCGGAAACACCATCCTGGAAAGTGCATGCGCCGGCATTCTCGATGACTGGGCCGGCGCCGGCGGCAACACCTACGGCACCGAGACCTACTACACGGTGCCGTTCCCAGTCGCCAATGACGCCACCTCGTGCGTGCTCCCTGGTGCAGGACCTGCACACCCCAAGACCGCGTACAAGTTCAGCCCCAAGAAATAGAGATGGCAAGATATAGCGTCAGCCTTAAAAACAAACGCCGGGAATCGGAATCCGATTCCCGGCGTTTTTCATTGTAGGCTCGACGTTCCGCGTCATGCCGTCTTCGAGTTGAGCCGAGCCGCGACTGTTTCCAGCAATCCCGCAGCGGCTTCACCGGCATGGCTGGTGGAAAACTCACTGCCCAGTTCAAGCACCGGGAGCCTGGCGCACGCGTCGCGGAAGGCTGGCGAAGAGGTCGAGGCAGGGGTCATGTCGGGGCCAACCAGGAGAAGATCGAAATGCGTGACGCGCATCAGGAGCAGAGCATCGGCCACGCGGCTGCTGCTCTGGACGTCATATCCGGCGCGGCGCAGCAGTTCGCGCAGGTAGGCGAGCACGTCGGCATTGGAGTCGAGGCACAGAACGCTGCGGCCGGTGGAAACATGTGTTTCGGCACGGGCTCCTGGGCGGTAGAAGGCTGCGACTGCCTTCTCCTCCGATTCATGGGTATCGAACACTGTCGTCAGGCGCGACATCTCCAAAACCTTGCGCACGAATTCCGGCACGTTACAGAGCTTCAGATCTCCATGGGCCTGGCGGGTGGTGGTGAGGGCGCGGACCATGGTGCCAAGGCCGCTGCTGTCAATGAATCCGACCTCGCCCAGGTGCAGAACGATAGAGCGGCGGTCGCGCAACAGCCAGGCAACGTGTGCGCGCAGAGAATCGCTCTCGCTGCCGGCAACAATTCGTCCGTTGCAGTGCACGATGGTGACGCGTCCAACCTCGCGAGTGTCGAGTGACAGCAGCAATGGGCCTCCGATGCAGCTGGTATCCAAGCCAGCGAAATGCCACATTATATCCTTGAGGGCTGCGAAGCGGGTGGCGCGAAAACTGGGAAGACAAATGGGCCATTAGCCACCCACCGGCCCATTTGCGAAAACCGCTAAGCTTCGGCATAATAATGGTTTGTCTTTACTTCGTTTGTTTTACCCCGCCGGACTCTTCCGGGCAAAGGATACTGAAGTCTGTGTTAATGATCCGACTGGCGCGCTTTGGCGCGCGCAAACAACCGTATTACCGAGTGGTGGTGATTGAGAAGGAGCGGGCTCGCAATGGCCGCCCGGTGGAAGTAGTGGGCACATACAATCCGCGCACCAATCCGGCCACTTGTGATTTGAAACGGGAGCGTATTGAGCACTGGGTTTCAAAAGGCGCCCAATGTTCGGACCGCGTCAGGAAACTGCTTGCTCTCCCCACGCCGGCCGCGGTCGCTTAGTTCCTACACTCGCCCACTTAGGAGCAGTCATCAATAATGATCGAACCCAGCGCCAGCCCACGCGCCATGATTGAATACATCGCCAAGGCGATTGTCGAAGCCAAGGGAGAAGTTTTTGTTGATGAGTACGAGGATGGAGACGAAACCGTCATCGAGCTCGAGGTGGCCGAGGCCGACCTGGGTAAAATTATTGGACGCTCAGGCCGTGTGGCCCGCGCCTTGCGCAACGTGCTGAGCGCGGCGGGATCGAAGCTGGATAAGCGGTACGCGCTGGAGATCATTGAGTAGGTACCTGCCAGCAGGGAGCATCAAATCGCGGGAGCGGAAGCAAGCGGCGAATGGATTACCTTGGCGGTCGTCATCAAGACGCAGGGACGCCGCGGCGAAGTAGCGGTCGAATTGCACACCGATGTTCCGGACCGCTTCCGGCAAGACATGCGGCTATGGGCGCTCGCGACAGACGGCCAGCGCCGCGAAGTAGCGGTGGAGGATCTGTGGCCGCATAAGAGTTTTCTGGTGCTGAAGCTTCAGGGCATCGAGACGATATCCGATGCCGAGCCACTGGTGGGCGCAGAGCTTCAACTTCCGCGCAGTGAACGCGCTGAGTTGGAGCCGGGCCGGACGTATCTGAGCGACCTGATCGGTTGCACGGTGTTCGATGGCCAGCGCAAGATCGGTGAAATAGAAGACGTACAGTTCGGCGCAGGAGAAGCTCCGCTGCTGGTGGTTCGAAGTAAAGAGCAAGAACAAGTTGCGAAGCTTCCGTACGAGATTCCCTTCGCCGAGGCGTATCTGGAGAAGCTGGATCTGGAGCGGAAGCAGGTCCGGATGAAGTTGCCGGAGGGCTTGCTCGAAGTAAACGCGCCACTGGCGAAAGAGGAGAAAGAAAAAGGTCGTTAGTCGTTGGTCGTTCGTCGTTCGCAAAACCGAATGCATTCGAATTCGCGAGCGACCAACGACGAACGACCAACGACCGGGTTCCGCAAATGAAGATCGACATTCTCACGATCTTTCCCGACTTTTTTCGCGGACCACTGGATTACGGAATCGTCCGCCGGGCGCGGGAAACGGGCCTGGTGGAAATTAACATTCACGATCTGCGGGCTTTCACGAAAGACAAGCACCGCACCGTGGATGACCGCCCGTTCGGCGGCGGCGAAGGAATGGTCCTGAAGCCGGAACCGATCTTTGAATGTTTGGAGTCGCTGGGCGGCGTGGCGTCGCGCGAACTGCGCTTAAGCCCGGGCGCAAAGCAGTCGGTAATTCTGCTCTCCGCACAGGGCCGCAGGTTCGACCAGACACTGGCGGCGGAACTTTCGGCGCTGAGTCAGACGGCGATGGGCCGGATCGTCCTCATCTGCGGCCGTTACGAAGGCGTCGACGAACGCATCAGCGAGCACCTAGCAGATCGCGAAGTTTCGATTGGCGACTACGTGCTGAGTGGTGGCGAGCTGGGCGCGGCGGTAATTGTGGATACAGTCACACGGCTGATCCCGGGCGCGGTTGGCAACAGCGCTTCGACGCGGCAGGAGTCGTTCACGGAGGAAGTGTTCGCGGGTGAGGGCGCCCGCGCCACCCTTGATTCCGGCCCGAGTTCGACGTGCGTTTCCGGCGGATTGCTTGATTATCCGCACTACACGCGTCCCGCGGATTTTCGCGGCATGGCGGTGCCGGAAGTGCTGGTGAATGGCAACCACGACCAGATTCGCAGCTGGCGCCGCAAAACGGCGTTGGCAAAAACGCTACGCAACCGCCCCGATTTGCTGGAGCGAGTTGCGTTGACCGCGGAAGACAAGGAATTGCTCGAAGTTATCAGGCTGGACCAGATCAAGCAGGCCCAGGGCACTGACGGAGACGGGGCAAGCCCCGTCTCTACTAGAGATTAGCGGCAAGAATCAGGAAGGAAACTTTATGCGCAATCCGATTATCGAAAAATTGTTGGCCAAGTCGCGCCGCACCGACATCCCGAAGTTTGGTCCCGGCGATACCATCAAGGTGTCGGTCAAGATCCGAGAAGGTGAAAAAGAGCGCCTGCAAGCGTTCGAAGGCGTCGTCATTTCCCGGACGCGCGGCGCGCAACCGAGTTTTACGGTCCGCAAGATCAGCTTCGGCCAGGGCGTGGAGCGTATCTTCCCCATCGATTCCAAGGTCATCGACAAGATTGACGTGGTGCGCTCCGCCAAAGTCCGTCGTGCCAAGCTGTACTACCTGCGCGGACTCAAGGGCAAGGCCGCGCGGCTGAAAGAAGTTGAACAGCAGTAAGCAGAGGTTACTTTTCTGCCTTCAGGCTTTCGTGTGGGGACGGGGCTTCGCCCCGTCCAAGCGAGGCGAAGCCCCGCTGCCACACAGTCGTCGAACATCTGCTCTTGCTTCTCACCACTGCTTCGGCGAAGATGCTGAGCAGATTCCGTGTCCAAGTCAGCATCCACATCGAAGCGCCCGAAAGCAGCCGACGTCTCTGCCTCCGCTGCCAAATTACGGCTGTTGAAGAAATTGCGCTGCACTCTTAATTTCGAAAAGCGAGCCTGGGCCGCGGGCGCAGAGCACGTTGCCGGAGTCGATGAAGTCGGCCGCGGATCGCTATTTGGCCCGGTCGTGGCTGCGGCAGTCATTCTTGACCCTGCCCGCCGCATTCGCGGCCTGCGTGATTCCAAGCTGCTCCCGGCCGAGCGCCGCGAAGAACTCGCTGTCTGCATTCGCCAGCGGTGCATCGCCTGGGCAGTTGCCGCCGTGGATTCCGCGCGCATCGATCAGATCAATATCTACCAGGCCTCGCGCCTCGCCATGCTGCATGCGGTTCAGCAACTGGCGCCGGCGGCGAGCTATCTTCTCGTGGATGCGGTGAGACTCGATTCCGAGCTCCCCCAACAGGCGATCATTCATGGCGATGCGCTCTCCGCTTCCATCGCCGCCGCCTCCATCCTCGCGAAAGTCGAACGTGACCGCATGATCTCCGCCTGGGATCCGGTCTTTCCCATGTACGGCCTGGTATCGAACAAGGGATACTGCACGCTGCACCACCTTGCGGCCCTGCGCGAGCACGGCCCGTCGCCACTACACCGACAATCGTTTTCGCCGGTGTGGAACGCGCCGATTCCGCAGGAAGTTTTGAGCTTTATGCTGGAAGAATCCGCTGACGAAGATGTTGCGAGTGAGGAACAGACACCCGCGGCAATGTTAGAGGGCTGATCTATAAATGAAATTGTCATCCCGAGCGAAGCGAGGGATCGGCATCTTGCGGCAAACTTCAGATCCCTCGCTCCGCTCGGAATGACAAAATCCACAGAGCCTGCCTTTACTTCGCCCGATAAATTTCTGTCAGCAGATCCGGCTTCGACTCGTCCCGCGTCAGGTGTGGATACTTCTCGCCGCTGTGATAATCGAGCTTCACTACGCGGAAGTAATCCGTGTTTTCGACGATCAGCTCAATCGGCGACGGACTGGTGTTCGCGGCTCGAATGGCGTCGTGCCAGGCATCCGCGGAAAAGCTGCGGCCGTTCACCGCGACAATCTTCATCCCCGGCCCGATCCCGGCCTGGGCGGCAATCATCCCCTCGACCGTATCCCGAATCATGCCATCGCTCCCGGCCAACAGTCCTAGCGAGTAATGCGCGTCAATCGTTTTTTCGTCACGATCTCCCGCGCGATCCAGTTCCGAAGGGTATTCGTCGTACACCAATTTCCATCCGCTTCCTTCGATTCCGCCGAGCGGGGCGCCCGGGCCGTGATTGGAGAGACGCTCCGTCCAGAACCCGGGCCAGTCATAGGGAACGACCTGGTTCAGCGCGTTCACAATGTCGTCGAAGGTGTAGGTCTTTACCATGGGCGGACCGCTTGACCCGCCATGAAACAGTTTGCAGAAATCGTCCAAAGATTTCTTGCCCTTGCTTTGCTGACGGATGATCACGTCGGCCCACAGCCAATTGAGCACGTCCTCGTCGTAATAATCGAGCGGGCGGCGGTAATCTTGCCACCCGCGGGGAGCGTCCTGCATGGTGGGAACGCCGTCGGCCGTATCCTGCAAATTGCGCCAGACGCGGCCGGAACGATGATCCAGATCCGCCGCCATTTGCGCCAGCGCATCCCGAGCCAATGAGGGCGTCCGCTCGCCGCTGCGGGCGGCGAGCATGTCTCCCAAGTAGGACGTCAGGCCCTCATACACCCACAGCAGGTCAGTCTGCATCGGCTGTTCGTAATCGGGTGTCGCCAGATCGGCCGGACGCCGGTACTTCCCGTTCCACGAATGCACATACTCGTGCGGCAGAAGCCCAGCAGTCAGTTTCCGTCCGTTCTCTTCAATCAGCGACCGCTCGTCCACCCGGCTGTCGTTTGATTCGTGATGCTCCAATCCGAAATGCGCGACATGATCGCTCAAGGTCAGGAGGAAGTGGTAGTCGGTGTAGTGCCGTGCGCCAAACAGAATTCCCGCCTGCTTTACTAGATTCCGGTAGTGTTCCCAGACTTCTTCCGGAGCATCCAGCGCGGCGGTACTGTCGGCCGCAACATCCAGTTCCGCGGGAGGATTTTCGCCAGGCGGCGTTAGTGGCACCACTTTCAGGTACTCGCCCGTGATGACCGGACCATCAACCAGCATGGTCAGCGAAACGGGCGCAAAATGAATGTCGCTTCCCGCCTGATCGGAAACATGGAGCGACGTCCCAAACTTCCATCCCGCGGGCAGCCGGAGGCTTGCGCTATACGTAAGTTGATCAGAGCCGTACCCTGCGGGATAGAGCAGCAGCGTGTTCCAGTTGACAATGTACAACTTTTCCGTCGCGGCCATCCCGGCGCTGTAGCCGGGCTCAAACGACGCGGGAGAAGCATAGTCGAGATTCGCAACGACTTCGTTCTCGCCCGGCGGAACTTCCACGTGAAAAGTAAAACCATCGAGCAGATCGCGCCGCCATTTCAGCGTCTTTCCGCTGGCGGTAAACTTCAGGCCCGTCAAGTCGGTGATCGGACCGGTTGGCCCGTGCTCGCCGGGAATCCATTTCGGATAGTAAAGAGTGAGTGTCCCTGGCTTAGCCGGAATGCGCAGTTGCGCGTGGAAGATCTTGCGCGGCGCTTCCGAAGCATCTACAGAGAGCGCGACGGTCGGAGCGCTCACCCCAAAAACTGAGAACGATGACAACAGAACAATTACGAGATAAAGAAAATACCTGCTCCCCGAACGCGAGCCCATTCCCATTTCGCCTCCAGATTTTCGATTTGCCCCACGGCGTTGCAAACAAAACCGTACGCTAATACCTCAGTCTGAATATATCAGTCTGCCGGAATGGCTCGCCGCCGCCGTTGTCCACAGGCACTCAGAGCCTGTTCGCCTGCTATCATCTCCGGCGTGGCCGCGCGTGGAAAATTCATCACTTTCGAGGGTCTCGATGGCAGCGGCAAGAGTACGCAAGTCGAGAAGCTGGCGCGTTCGCTGCGCGCCCACGGCATCTCTGTAACCGTGACCCGCGAACCGGGCGGCACCGCCACGGGCGAAAGGATTCGTGAGGTACTGCTGCACTCCGCCACCGCGGGAGTTAATCCCCTGACTGAAATGGCGCTCATGTTCGCTTCCCGCGCCCAGCACATTCACGAGGTCATTCTGCCGGCTCTCGCCGAAGGACGCATCGTTCTCTGCGATCGCTTCACCGATTCGACCGAGGCTTACCAGGGTGGAGGCCGCAAGCTGGGCTCGAAGCCGGTGCTGCAGATGCACGAAGTCCTTTGCGGCAATCTGCAACCCGACCTGACCGTCTTACTAGACAATGAGGTGGCTTTCAGCGTCGAGCGCGCCCGGCGCCGCAATCGAAAACACAAAGGTGCGCGGTCGGAAAAAGGCTCGGAAAGAGATGAGAACCGGTTCGAGCAGGAAAATCGAGCTTTTTTCGGACGCGTCCGCAACGCGTACCTCGCTATCGCCGCCCGCGAGCCGCAGCGCGTGCATGTCATAGACGCCCGAGGCACGCCCAGCGAAACACATGCGGTTATCATGGAACTGGTGCGAAAAAAGTTGGAAGTCTAGTGGAGGGATGGGCGTCTCGCCCGTCCTGCCGGGCGGGGACGCCCGGCACTCCACCAGCAAATTGGATCGCGGCACCGGTTACTTTTCATGCCTTTTTCTGATTTTGCCGGCAACCCGGAAACCATCCATCGCCTGCGCGAGATGCTGGCGCGCAACCGCTTTCCGCACGCCGTCATTCTTTCGGGTGCCCGCGGATCCGGCAAGTACACGCTGGCTCTTATGCTCGCCCGCGCCCTGAACTGTCTGGACCAGCCGTCCATCGTGGGCGCCAAAGGCACCGACGGACTGCCCGACTTCTGTGGACGCTGCTCGAACTGCACGCGCATCGCGCAGTCTGCAGACCTCGACTCCCGCTTCGCCGAAGCTGTCGAGGCTCGCGAAAATCTGCGCGACACGGACAAGAAAGAAACCCGGCTTTTCGTCCAGACTCACCCCGACGTGCTCATCATCCCGCCCGATCCACCGCAATTGATGATCAAGGTGGACCAGGTTCGGCACGTGATTGAGACCATCTACTATCGGCCCGCGGAAGCTCGCGAACGCGTGTACATCTTCACCAGTTCGGCCTTCATGAAAGAGGCAGCCAACTCGCTCCTCAAGATTCTGGAAGAGCCGCCCGAGTTCGCCAGCATTTTTCTGCTTGCCGAAAACCCCGGCGAATTGCTGCCCACGATTCGTTCCCGGTCTATGACCTTTAATTTGAGCGCGCTTCCCTGCTCCGAGATCGAGAGCCGGCTTGCCCAGCTTCGTCCCGATTGGAATGCCCGGCAGCGAGCGCTGGTGGCCCGCCTCAGCGAAGGCGCCTTCGGACGCGCATTATCCTTCGATCTCGAAAGGTACGTTGCCGCTCGCAGCCACGCCCTGGTCATATTGAAATCCGCGCTGGGCAGCGGCGATCATACCGAGCTGTTCAAAACTACCGAGAGTTACCGGTCCGGCGCTGAAGGCCGCGAGAAAATCGAAAACCTTCTCCGCACTCTCTATGCCTTGCTCGAAGATCTGATGTTCCTGCAATCCGGCGCAGCGCAACTGGTCCGCAATACGGACATCATGGGCGAACTCAAGAAGATGTCTGAATCCACTGACTTCGTCTGGGTGCAGCGCGCCGCGGAAGCTCTCGGCGAAGTGGAGCGCGGGCTGCGCCGCAACCTGCTGCGCTCGCTCTCGCTCGATGCCTTCGCAACCGCGCTGGAACGCATTTCTTAAACCGAAAGATATCCTGGCCGTACAAACCGTATTGTCGGCGGCACCGTTTAAACGGTTGCACAAAAGACACCCCACAAATATTGTCATCCCCTGCCCGCTGTGATACCGTAACCCTCAGTTCACACCTCTGGACCCACAATTCAGGCTCGAGTGTTGTGGCATATTCTGCCGCCCGGCGCGCAGGTGGTGCGATTTGAAAGATACGCTCGACTCCATACCAGCCGAACCATCCACGGATCAGGAAAGCTTCGCGAATCGCAAGCTGATCCGTCCGACCCTCAACCGCCCCGACCATGCGCACAATAATCACGGCCACAACCACCCGCCCGCCGAACGCAGGGATAGAGATAGAGACAGAGATCGGGACAGAGAGCGCGACCGTTCCGCGGGCGCGCCGGCCAAGAAGACCGCGCCCACCGAGCAGACCAACGCCGAGAATTTTTATTATCAAAAGCAGATGCAGAGCAAGACACCCATGGTCATCGTGTTACGCGACGGCGAGGAAGTCCACGGCTACATCGAGTGGTATGACAAGAATTGCATTAAACTGAACCGCGCCGGCGTCGCCAACCTGATGATTTACAAGCCCGCCATCAAGTACATGTTCAAAGAAGGCGAGAACGAGAAGAAGTAGGCTATCAGCCGCGGGATTTCCGGACACAGGGTTCCGGACCTCACTTCACCGCTTTCTCAACGTTTTCCAATCTCACCTGCGTGTCGCCGAAGTCGGGCGCCAACTTCAGGGCGGCTCGATAAGCCTCAGCGGCGGCTGAGGGTTGTCCTTTTTCTTCCAGAACACGGCCTTGCCAATAGAAGGCCAGCGGCGAGGGCGTAACTTGTCCGGCCCGGGTAAAATCCTGCAAAGCAGCGTCGAGTTTGCCCTGTTCGTGTTCGATCAAACCCCGGCCGACCAAACTATTTTGCTCGTGCGGATTCAGCACAATGGCTTGCGTGAACTCCGCTACGGCCACGTCCCGCCGCCCCAGTTGATTGAACAGCACGCCCAGATTGTTGTGCGCCTGCGCGGCTTCCCGCTCGTCCGATGCGTACTGCAGCGCGAGTTGATATTCGCGCTGCGCCTGATCCAGTTCATTCTTTCGCTGTAGCAGCGTGCCCAGGTTATAGTGCGCGGTCGCGAACGTGGGCATCAACTGGAGGGCGCGCTCCAGGTGTGATACGGCCAAATCCGGGCGTCCCATTTCCATCAATGCCGATCCCAGATTCCCCTCGGCGATTGGATTCGCGTCCGTCACTTGAAGCGCGTGGGCAAACAGGGTGTAGCTGTCCCGCCAGTATTCAATCTGGATGTGCGACGTCACGGCATACCCCAGCAACACGGCCACTGCAATCGCCATCTGCGCTGCCCGGCTCAGCGAAAAGCGCGTGGCGGCTTCCGAGGCCAGCCAGACCCCAATCACGAACAATCCCCAAAGAGGGAGATACGCGTACCGGTCCGCCCATGCCTGGCGCCCAACCTGGACAATGCCGATCACTGGCGCCAGTGTCCCCAAAAACCACAACCAGCCCACCAGCAAATAGCGGCGATCTTGGAAGTGCCAAAACACTGCCGTGACCGCAGCCAGCACTACCGATGCAACCATCACTTTCCAGAGCGCAAGCAAGCCCTCGGGATGAGGATAAAACACCGCTAGCCGCGAAGGCCATACCGCCTTCTCCATATAAATGAGGTAGGAGTAAATCGCATTCTTCACGCGCATCGACAGCGGCAGTAGCACGGTCGAGCCGACGGCGCCTCCCGCGCGCTGTGCATAGAGCGTGATCGCCGCGCTGGCCGCTGATAGTGCAAGCAGGGGAATTTTTTCGAGAACAAGCTTAGAAAGTGGCGTCTCCGGAAACCGCTGCAGCGGCCAGAAATCGAGCAGCAGCAACGCCAACGGGAGCGTGATCGCCATGGGCTTCGCCATCAGCCCTAGAGCAAACAGCAGCGCGACCAGCAGATAACGGCTCGCCCGCGGCATCTTCGCGTACCAGCCATAGGCGCCCAAAGCCAGAAGGAAGAAGAAAGTGCAGAGAACGGTTTTGCGCTCTGCCACCCACGCCACCGACTCCACGTTCAGCGGATGGACGGCAAACAGCCCCGCCACCAGCGCGCTACGCCGCACGAATCCGGTCGCCTTCGCCAGCAGCAGGAACAGCAACACCACGTTGACGGCATGCCACAGAACGCTCTGAGCGTGATGTCCCGCCGGTCGCAGCCCGAACAACTGCACATCGAGCATGTGCGAAATCCACGTCAGCGGATGCCAATTGGCTTCTGCAGTCGAAATGAAAGCCCACTTTAGGTTGGATAACGCGAACCCCTGCTGAACGTGCCAGTTGGATGTCACGTAGGCGGGATCGTCGTAGTTGACGAATCCGTTGTGCAGCGCGGGGTAGTAAAGGGCCAGGGTGCCGAGTAGTAGCAAAAAGCTGACGAGAAGCAGGGCTGTTCTTTGACGGATGGCCACAGGCTCCCGGTGATTGTACATGCTCAAGAAGGCAAGGAAGTAGGCAAGATTTCTGAGACAATCTTGATGCTGAGGATCTGAACAATTTCTGTCAATAGTGCCACGTTTTTCACAGGTGTACACATTGACGCGGTAGCCTCTCGCGGATAAAGTGATCCCAACGAATCGCGCCTGACAATTATTTCAGTAAATCAAACCAGCCAAACTGCAGTTTGGAGGAGCCGCGACAATTGCCTAGCGTCTTCGTGGTACCCGTGTACGTCGAAGTATCCGCCGGCTTCGAGCGAGCCGTCGACACGTTAGAATGGTATCTGCAACGCGCGGGTTACCTGTTTCATACCGGGGACCCGTTGCCTGAGACCCTTGAGGAGACGAAAAAGACACTAGAGAACGAGCGCGCGCGCCGAGGCGGCGATGGCGGAATCGGAGCAGAGCTATCTCCTTGAACTCTGGGATAATAATATTTGCCCAAACTGCGGCAAGAAGATCCCCGCAGGTAAGCGCGTCGGAAGCGGCAAAAAGAGCGAGGGTGGGTTTTGCAGTCTCGACTGCTATGGCGAGTATTACCGCGCCGAGATAGTTGAGCGAGCACAAAAGGTGGCCGCCCTTGCGGGACGGCATCGCAAATCTTGAGAATCTGGCAGCGAAAGGTCTGTAAAACGTGAATTCACTATTGCCTATTGTTCACCATGAGTTCGGCAAAGGCATTCTGACATCTCAAGAGCTGCAAGAGTTCAGAGATCTGGGCAAGATCAGTGCATCGCAGGAAATCCGAGATGCGCAAATACAGCCCGCCAGCATTGATCTGCGGCTGGGCCGGGAGGCATTCCGTCTGCGGGCGAGCTTCTTGCCTGGCAGGTCATCGACGCTGCTACACAAGGCAACTGCGCCCGATCTACTTGTAAACAAAGTTGCCCTCAGTGAAGACGTGCCCGTCCTTCTCGAGCCAGGGAAGGTGTACGTCGTTCCACTGATGGAGAGCATAACTCTTCCGCCTGACGTGCAGGGTATCGCAAACCCCAAGAGCACCACGGGGCGCTTGGACATTTTTACACGGCTCATTACTGAGTACGGATCGGAGTTCGACCGAGTGCGGCGAAACTACTCCGGTGCTCTCTACGTTGAAATCGTCTCACGTACCTTCCCAATTGCCGTCAAGGCCGGTATGAGGCTAAATCAGCTCCGTTTGATTCGTGGTAACCCCGCACCCGCCGGCGACACAAAACTCAGGGAACTTGCGAAAGGAAGCTTGGTGATTCAGGATGATGAAGAGAGCGGGACCGGAGACGCATCCATAAACGGAGGTTGGCCAATCACCGTCGATTTGGAAGGGAATGGGACTTCGATCGTCGCTTACAAGGCCAAGAAGCACACGCCGCCGATAGAACTAGATAGAGTGAATCACTATTCAGTCGACGATTTCTGGGACACGATAGAGAGGCCCTCCAAGGGTCGAATCGTTCTCGACCCTGACAGTTTTTATATCTTGGCGTCGAAACGGACGGTGCGTGTCCCGCCCGAATATGCGGCGGAAATGGTGCCGTATGATCCAGCCATGGGGGAATTCCGCGTCCACTATGCGGGGTTCTTCGACCCGGGCTTTGGATACGGATCCAGCGGAGAAATCCCAGGCACTAAAGCTGTATTAGAGGTAAGAGCGCATGAGATGCCGGTACTTCTTGAACACGATCAGTTGGTAGGGAGACTGCTTTACTACCGGATGGCGGGCCTGCCCGACAGAATCTACGGCCTGTCTATTGGCTCTTCATATCAGCAACAGGGACTTGCTCTCAGCAAGCAATTCAAGCGGCCCGAGTCGTGCAGCAGCAGTAGCATATCGGGTCAAGCACTAAACCTGGCCACAGCCTAGATGCACGAATTTGTCAGCGAACCAATCCGCTAACGTTCCCCCGGTTGACAATCCGCCCTATCTCCCTTAGCATCAATAACTTGAGGAATACCAATCCGCGAGAGACGGGGGAAACCCGTGATTAAGCTCGATATCATCAATGAAGTGGTCAATCGCACCGGGATCACCAAGACCAAGGCGGAGCTGGCCGTCGAAACCGTCTTCGAGAGCATGAAGAAGGCGCTGGCCACCGGCGACCGCATTGAACTGCGCGGTTTCGGCGTGTTCAATGTGCGTCCGCGCAAGACCGGCATTGGGCGGAATCCGCGCACCGGCGCCGAAGTTTCCATTCCTCCGGGCAAGGCCGTCCGCTTCAAGCCTGGCAAGGAACTGCAATCCATTGACTAAAGAAGCGTAGCGCCGGCGTCCCGCCGGCTCGTTTCCCGGACTACCGACGCGGACTGCTCCGCACACGGGCCGCACTGAGGTACATTTAAATCAGGCCCGACACCGTATGTCCGAACCCGCATCCCCTTTTCCGACCACCCTCGAATGGGACGAGCAGCCCCAGCCATCCGTCTGGGTCATCCCTCCGCCGCGCCCGCGCTGGTGGCTGCACATTCTGCTTCTCGCCGCGACCTTCCTGAGCACGCTGGTGGTGGGTGCGCGCATCTACGCCAATTTCGCGGCTCACCAACCGGCTTTCTCGTTCAACGATGACAGCATTCCTTTATTCCCCATGGAGTGGATGTGGCAGGCTCCGGCAAGGCTGCTGCTAGGGCTTCCCTTTTCACTCACCCTGATGTTCATACTGCTCGCCCACGAGATGGGACATTACCTGTACGCCCGTCATTATCGCGTGTATGCGACGCCGCCATTCTTTATTCCGTTTCCAAGTTTGATCGGAACGCTCGGAGCTTTCATCCGCATCAAGGGCCCCATCCCCACTCGCACTGCATTGTTCGATATCGGGATTGCGGGTCCGATTGCGGGCTTTATCCCCTCCTGCGCTGCGGTTCTAATGGGACTTTCATTGTCCCATCCGCTGGCGTTCAACGGCGCGCCACTCGACGATCAACCGGGATTTTCTCTGGCTTTTCATCTTGCAGCTTATCTCCTGCGTGTCGACGAGCCGTTAACATCGCTGTCCTTGCATCCGATCGCAGTCGCTGGGTGGGTAGGAATGTTCGCTACGGCGCTGAACCTGCTGCCAGGCGGCCAACTCGATGGCGGGCACATTCTGTTTTCGGTGTCTCCAAGATTGCACCGCTGGGTTTCCCTAGCCGTCGTATTCGCGCTCATCCCGCTTGCCAAATACTGCTGGATCGGCTGGCTGCTTTGGACAGTGGTGCTGTGGCTAACCAGCCATCACCCCCCGATTCCGAATCGTTCCGGAATTTCCACTGCGCGAAAGTGGTTGGCGGTCCTCGCAATCGCGATGTTAGCGCTGGCTTTCACGCCGGCGCCCATCACCGGCGCTTCCGGCCGCGAGAAATGGCCGGCCATGCACGATGAGGGCATTCAGGCAGTGCAATTCCTCCGCGAAGGCGTTCGCCACCTGCTGCAGCGCAAGTAACCGCTTCGCGGAGAAAAGGATTCGCCAATGACCAGCGACCAGCGGCCAAACGACTAGCGGCCAACGACACCCTACATCAGCCACACCGCATCCACATCCACGATCACCTGCGTGCGCGGAATCTTCCGCGCCGCCGCTTCCGCCAGCATCGCCCGCAAAAGTGCGTTCATCTTCTCGCGGCTGGGAGACTTCAAAATGAAATGATAACGATAATCGCGCTTCAGCCGCATGATCGGCGCCGCTGCCGGTCCAAGCACGCGAATACCTTCGCGCCGCGTTTTTTCAAACCAGCGCCCGAGTTCGCCCGACCAAGTCAGCGCCTCATCCAGCTTTTCGCTGCGAATCAGCACATTCGCAATCGCGCTGTACGGCGGATAGTGCATCCAGGCTCGGAATTGCAGTTCCTTTTCGTAGAATCCGGCAAAATCATGCCGCGCCGCAAACTGCACCGCGTAGTGATCCTGAAAGTAAGTCTGCAGCACAACCTTCCCCGGAAATTGCCCACGTCCCGCGCGCCCAGCGACTTGCGTGAGCAGCTGAAAAGTTCTCTCCGCCGCGCGAAAATCCGGCAGCCCCAGCGCCATGTCCGCGCCAACCACGCCGACCAAAGTCACGCCGTGGATGTCGTGGCCCTTGGCGATCATCTGCGTCCCCACCAGCATGTCGAGCGCGCCTTCATTCAACGCATTCAGCGCATGCTCAAAATCTTCGCGCCCGCGCACTGTATCGCGATCCAACCGCCCGATCCGCGCCTGCGGAAACATGCCGTGCAGCAGCTCTTCCAGCTTCTCCGATCCCGTCCCAACAAAGTAAACATACTCGCTGCCGCAATGCACACACTTGTCGGGGATGTGCTCGACATGCCCGCAATAATGGCATTCCATCTTGCGCTCGCGCTTGTGGTGAGTCATGGAGACGGCGCAGTTTTTGCACTGCAGCGTCTTGCCGCACGCGCGGCACAGCACCACCGGAGAATACCCGCGTCGGTTGAGCAGCACCATGACCTGCTCTTTTTTTTCCAGCCGCTCGCGGATTTCCTCCGCCAGCTTGCGTGAGATTACTTGTTCTTGCCCCGTCTCCTGAAACTCTTGTCGCATGTCAACAATTTCGACTTCCGGCAACGGACGCTGCTCGACGCGGTCCGGCAACTCCACCAGTGCGTACTTGTTTTTCTTGGCGTTATAGTAAGACTCCAGCGAAGGCGTGGCCGAGCCCAGCACGACGACCGCTCCCGCCATCTTCGCCCGCATTACCGCTACATCACGCGCGTGATAGCGTGGCGTCTCTTCCTGCTTGTAAGACGAGTCCTGCTCCTCGTCGACAATGACGAGCGCCAGGTCGCTGACCGGCGCGAACACCGCCGACCGAGTTCCCGCCACCACTCGCGCCTCGCCGCGCCGTATGCGATGCCACTGCTCCGCCCGCTCCGCATCCGACAGCCCCGAATGCAAAATTGCAACTTCATCGCCGAATACCTGGTGCAGATCGGCCGCCACCGCCGGCGTCAGGCCAATCTCAGGAACCAGCAAAATCGACGACCGCGCCTGGTCCAACACCTCGCGCATACAGGCGAGATACACCGCCGTCTTTCCCGATCCCGTAATGCCGTGCAGCAACAGGCCGCCAAACTTGCGCGACCCCACGGCCTCGCCAATCTTCGCCAGCGCTTCTTTCTGCGCCGCGCTGAACTCGAACTCAAACGGAGACTGCCGCGGCTTGATTTTCGAGACCGCGAAGTCCGGCGGCTCATCCACCAACTCAATCAACCCACGCCGCACCAAAGTGCCGAGCGTAGTGCGCGGCACATCCAACCCGCGCAAAGCCTCGACTGGCACCCGCCCACCAGAAGCAGCCAGCGTCTCAATCAGAGTCCGCTGATTTTCATTCAGCTTTTTGGCTGTGCCCGTGTGGGGACGGGCGCCTCGCGGGCCTGCCCTGAGCGAAGTCGAAGGATCCAGCGGAGGCGAAGCCCCCGCAGACAGCAACACCGCGACCTTTACCAAGCGCGCCGCATCCCGCGCCGCCGATACATCCTCACGCGCAATCCACTTCTTCCGCACCATCCCATTCAGCAGCGCTTTCGAAACCCGCCCCACCCCGCGCAATCTTTCTTCGCGCACACTCTCCCGTTCCGCCAGATAATCGAGCGCGCCGAATTCAGCCAACTGTTGTTCCGGTGTCCGCTTCGACCGCGCTGGAGATCCCGACATCCCCGCCAGATGCAGCGCCAGCCGCCCCTCATCGGTGATGCGGTACGCGATCGTCCGTTTGAACTCCGCCGCCAGTGGCAGCATGGTGCGAAACACTTCGCCGACCGGCGCAAGATAGTAATCGGCAATCCACTTCCCAAGTTTCAGCAGTTGTTCATCGAGAACCGGCGAGGGATCAAGCGCTTCAAGAACTTTTTTCGTCGTAACCTCTGGCGGACGATCATGCAGCTCAACCACAATGCCCGACAGCCGTTGCTGCCGGAAAGGCACCAGCACGCGTCCGCCGACCACCGGCTCCATCCCCGGAGGGATGGCATAGGTGAACACCATGTCAAGGGGCACGGCAAGAGCGACGTCGCAGAAGAAGGGCATGCAGGGTAGCGCCGGCGTCTCGCCGGCAAGAGAAAATGCTAACACCCGAGTCGACCGTGATCCGGTCGTGCGGTGTCTCATGGTTTTATGCTCTCGCGTGGTAGGACGAGCGCCGGATTGGCAGACGATCGCGGACGTCATCGAAGACGAATAGCCAACGACGAGCGACTAACGACCGGCTCTTGGCGGCTTCATCCCCAACTCCTTCATCACCATCTGCAAGTCCTTCCACGCTTCGCCCTTTTGCCGCGGATCGCGCAGCAGAAACGCTGGATGGTAGGTAACCGCCAGCTTGCATCTGTCCCAGTTCGGATCGTTGCTCCGGTCGTTATTACGAGTTCCCGCCGGCCGGAAGTCGTAAAAGCGCCCGCGCAGTTGCATCATCGAGGCGTTCATCGCCAGCAGCGTCTTCGCCGCCACGGCTCCGAGCGCCACGATCACCTTCGGTTTCACCACCGCGATCTGCCGCATCAGAAATGGGGAGCAGGTTGCGCACTCCTCGCGCTCCGGCGTGCGATTGCCCGGCGGACGGCACTTCACGATATTCGCGATGTATACCTGCTCGCGGGAAATCCCCATGGCTTTGATCATGTTGTTGAGCAGTTGCCCGGCGCGCCCCACGAAGGGCTCGCCCTGCGCATCTTCATCGGCGCCAGGGCCCTCGCCCACAAACATCAACTCCGCCCTCGGATTGCCAACGCCGAACACAATCTGCTTCCGTCCCTGCTTGTGGAGCACGCAGCGCGTGCAGTCGCCCAGGTCTTCGCGGATGATCTTCAGCGCCTTCACCGGATCGCTCACGCTCTGCTCGGGCTTCAGTGTAATTGCGGCAAAAATATTCTCTTCACCCGGGATCGCAATCGGCATCGCGACTGCCGCGGCCTTTCGTGGACTCATCTCTTCTCCCGATTCTGGCTGATTTGTCGAAGCCGCTGATTCTGCTTCGTCCACCGCAATCGTCGCCGCAAATAACCCCTCGAGTTCCGACAGAGGCCTGCGGTAAAAGTCGTAGATGCCCATTTCGTTGTAGTAGCGGATGCGCGCTGCAAGGGCGCGGCGAAGTTCAGGGTCAAGAGTGCGGGGCATTGCGGGATAAGGATAACAAACTGTGTGGCACGGACCTGGCCTGAGCGCAGCCGAAGCGGCCCTCGCCCGCGAAAGCGAGAGGTCGAATCTGTTCTTTGCAAAACTACTTCAACTCAATCTCGACAATCTGCCCCACAGTCGTGCCTTCGTTCGACAGCGAGTGCGTGACCTTGGCATCGACCCAATGAACGTCCCCCGCTTTCACTTCGTGCGTAAACGACTTCCCCTCTGGATCCGTCATCTTCAGCACCAGCGGCGTAGCCGAAATAATCAGGTAGGGACGCTCGTGAGTATGCATTGCCGACGAAGCTCCCGGCGCCAGTGTCCACTTATAAACGCGCGCGCTTGGATTCTCCGCTTCCACCTTCCCCGCAGCCGGACCAGACGGCTTCGTCGGCCGCTGAAGCAGCTCCACATCGAGCACTTCAAAAACGGTGTTGCCGGCGTTATGCACGAGGTGGGTGTAAGGTCCATTGGACTCCGAAGCCGCGACGCCTCCAGGCTTCGTCGCCTCTGGCGCGCTTTCTGGCTGGCCAAGCTTTTGAAGAGTGATAGTGGTGTCCGACAAATCAACCGCCACGCGGTCATGCAAGTGGGTGTGAAACAGCGTGCTTTCGCCCGGCAGAAGCTCCACCCGCAAGACCATGACGGAATCATTTTTCAGCACCAGATGATGATGCGGCTCTTCTTCTACCGAAACGGGTTTTACCGGAACGGATGACTGCTGCGAGGCAACCAGAGTGGACAACGCCAGGGCAAAGGTCCCGCACAAATAGATGTTCACGAAAATCTCCTAACCGACAACTATCGGACAACCGTGCCGCGGCGTTTCCGCAGCTTCACTACCTGGTCCAGGACGCGGTGCGCAACTTCCCATTTCGAGGTTTCGGGAACCGCGACCACATCGCTCTGCGAGATGATCGTGACCGCGTTACGCTCGGAATCAAATCCAACGCCATCGTGGGAAACGTCGTTTACAACGATTGCATCGAGCGACTTCGACGCCAGCTTCTTGCGCGCGTTTTCCAGAACGTTTTCTGTCTCAGCCGCAAATCCCACGACGACCTGGGAAGTCTTGCGGCGTGCTACCTCCGCCAGAATATCCGCGGTCGGTTCCAGTTCGAGCGTCATCTCGCCCTTGCGCTTGATTTTCTGCGCCGCCGCCGCTTTCGGCCGGAAATCCGCCACGGCCGCCGTTTTGATCACCACGGTACAGTCGGGCAGCAATTTCAAAACCGCCGCCAGCATCTCTTCCGCAGTCTGCACCGGCGTCAGTTCGGCCGCGCCCGGAGCGGCAATCTCCGTCGGCCCGCTCACCAGCAGCACACGCGCTCCGCGACGCAGCGCCGCTTCGGCAATCGCGTACCCCATGCGCCCGCTCGACCGGTTCGTCAAATATCGCACCGGATCGATCTTCTCCCGCGTCGGCCCCGCCGTCACCAGCACCGTTTCGCCCGCGAGATCCTGCGCGGCGCCAAGCGTTTCCATGACCGCTGCCACAATCGTCTCGTTCTCCGCCAGCCGTCCCGCGCCGGTCATCCCGCACGCGAGATAACCCTCGCCTGGCTCCACAATGCGCACGCCGCGCTTACGCAGGACTTCCAGATTCGCCTGCGTGGCCGGGTGATTCCACATGTTGACGTTCATCGCCGGAGCCACTACCACCGGAGCGGTGGTCGCAAGATAAAGCGTGCTGAGAAAATCGTTGGCAATGCCCTGCGCGAAGCGCGCCAGCAGATCGGCTGTGGCCGGCGCCACCAGCAGCGCATCAATTGCCTGCGCAACGGCAATATGTTCGATCGCCGATTCGATATTCGGCTGCGCGTCTTCGGAGCTGGACCCCGAGCCGAACATGCCGGTGATCACTTTTTCTCCGGAGAGCGCGGCGAAGGTCAGGGGACGAACGAATTCCTGAGCCGCAGCCGTCATCACGATTTGCACGTGAATGCCGCGGTCTTGCAGAAGGCGCACGATCTCCGCCGCCTTATAAGCTGCAATCCCTCCGGACACGCCCAGCGCAATTTTCATAGGAGGAAAACGGCGGCCACGGCCTCAAAATCCAGCCCCGTCTACAGAATTGATGCCGCCACCAGGCAGGAGATGTAAACTCCGCATGTTGACGGCACAAAAACACATCGCCGGCCCTTATGCAGGCACCGGCGATTCATGTCTATGCGTCTTCGAGAAACACCTTGTCCAGTGTTTCGCTGGCGGCCACAACCGGCAATTTCGGAATCTCCGGAATCAGCCATTTCACCTTGCCCGCCTTGATTTCATCCTGCGCGATGCGGCAGGGTTTGCGCGATCCGGTATCGATCACCGGCGGTGCGCCACCTTGCAGTTGCCGTGCCCGCCGCGCCGCGACCAGAATGTAACGGTAGTTACTGTCGAAACCTTCTACCAGCTTCATACTCTCTCCCCCAAAACTTCACATGCCCTTCACTGCCTGCGAAAAGATGCCAGAATCGGCTGCACTCGCTCGCGTGACTCTTCCAGTCGGCAAGCTTGCGCCGCTTCCACTCGCCGCTTTTCCTCACCGGAAAGTTCAACCCTGCTTCGCTGTAATCGAACCGACAGTACGATGTCCTTCAGCTGGTCGGCAGATTGCTCAAGCACGTTGTTTACTAATATATAGTCGTATTTCGAGTAATTCTCAATCTCTCGTCGGGCCGTGTCCAACCGGCGACGGATTACCTCTTCCGAATCCAGGCCCCGGGTCCGCAGCCGCCACTCCAGCTTCTCCCGATCCGGCGGAAGAATGAAGATGCTGACTGCGTCCGGGATCTTCGCCTTGATTTTACCTGCTCCCTGCACATCGATGTCCAACAGCAGGTCGTTTCCGCGTGCTTCGGCCTCACGCAGAAAGCGGCGCGCCGTGCCGTAATAGTTTCCGAAGACCGTCGCGTGCTCCAAAAACTCATTGGCCGCGATCATGGCTTCAAATGTTTCCCGGGAAACGAAGAAATATTCCTTGCCGTTCTGTTCGCTCCCGCGCGGGGGGCGCGTGGTGTAGGAGATCGAGAAGTCCAGGCGATCAACCATCTTAAACAGTTCGTTCACCAGCGTCGATTTGCCCGAACCTGATGGTGCGGAAACAATGTAAACAATGCTCATTCCACGTTCTGCACTTGCTCCCGCGATTTTTCGATCTCCGATTTCATCAGCAGGCCCATCTCGGTAATCTTCAAGGCCTCGCCCGCCAAGCCGGAGGTTTTCGAAAGCAGCGTGTTCGCCTCGCGGTTCATTTCCTGCAGCAAGAAGTCCATCTTCTTGCCCACTTCGCCACCCTGATCGAGCAAACTGAAAAATTGCTTCACGTGCGCATTCAGCCGGACCAGTTCTTCCTGGATGTCGCTGCGATCGACCAGCACCGCCACTTCCTGCAGGATGCGTTCTTTATCCACTTGCGCGCCGAGCAATTCCTGCATGCGCGACTGCAGGCGTTCCGAGTAGCTGCGCAGAATGGTGCTGCGATGGGTTTCCACTCCCGCCGCCGCTTTTTCCAGACTCGCCATGCGCGCGCGCAACTCGGTGCTGATGCTCCGGCCTTCTTCTTCGCGCATCTCATTCAAACGGGTAAGCGCTTCTTCCACTTGCGCCATCACCGCCGTCTCCAGTGCGTCTCCCGATCTCTCGGCTCCCGCATCCATCGCACCCGGGATTCTCAGAACCGCGTTTAGATCGGGCTCACCCTCAACCCCAAACTCATCGGCTGCCGCCCGAAAGGCCTCCACATAACCGGCAATCAGTTGCCGGTTGAGTGCAACCCCGTTCGTCCCCGAGCGATCCAGGTTCAGGATCACCTCCACGTGACCGCGAGCCATTTTCTCTTTCAGAACCCGGCGAAGCTTCATCTCTAACGCGTCGGTATCGTTCGGCAGCCGGAAGTGCAGATCGAGAAAACGATGGTTCACCGATTTGAGCGATAGCGCAAACCCCAACTGGGTGTTGACCTGCCCTTTGACCTGCGCGAATCCCGTCATCGAGCGAAGTGGCATAAAACTCCAGGTTTCAAGGTTTCAGTGTTTCAAAGTTTCAAGGTGGGGAAGCGCGGTCGATCTTCGTTGCTCAACCGCGGACGCTTTACTTTGAAACCTTGCAACCTTGAAACTTTGAAACCTTCTTACTTCACTACCTTGACACCACCTTGGGCGTATCCGCTTCAGCAAACTGCAATTCGTAAAGTCGCCGGTATGTGCCCAATTTTTGCATCAGCTCTTCATGCGCGCCAATGTCGCTGATGGTGCCGTTTTCGAGCACCACAATACGATCTGCGCGCCGCACCGTTGAGAGCCGGTGCGCAATGACAAACACAGTACGCCCGCTCATCAGATTTTGCAGCGCCGACTGCACCAGCGACTCTGACTCACTGTCGAGCGCGGACGTCGCCTCATCCAGAATCAGAATCGGCGCGTTCTTCAGGATCGCCCGGGCAATTGCGATCCGCTGCCGCTCCCCGCCCGAAAGCCGGACTCCCCGCTCCCCGATCATCGTGTTGTACGCTTCCGGAAGACCGCAAATGAATTCATGCGCTCGCGCCGCCCGCGCCGCTTCTTCCACCCGCTTCTGCGACACATGCGGCTGGCCGTAGGCAATATTGTTCCGCACCGTATCGTTGAACAGCACCGTGTCCTGCGTGACAATCCCAATCTGCGATCGCAGCGACTCCAGCGTCACATCCCGCACATCGCTGTCGTCAACCAGAATCCGCCCGCCGCTGACGTCAAAGAAGCGCGGAATCAGGTGCACCAGCGTGCTCTTGCCCGCGCCGCTCGAGCCCACCACCGCCAGCACCTCGCCCGCCTTCACCTCGAGATTGATGCCATGCAGCACGACCGGCGAATCCTCGACATTGTCATAAGAGAAAGACACGTCCGCAAACCGGATCGAGCGCGCAAACTTCCCCATTCGCTTCGCTCTCGGCTTCTCCTGCACTTCGTCTTCGATGTCCATGAAGCGGAAAATTTCCGACGAGGCCCCCACTGCCTGCTGGAAATTGTTGTTGAAGAGCGCGAACTTGCGCACCGGGTCGTAAAGCTTGAACACCGCGACAATGAAGGCCAGAAAAGTTCCCGCTGTAAAAACATGCCGGTTGATCTGGTCGCGGCCCATCAGCAGCAGGAGCGCAATGGCAATCGAGCCCAGAATGTCCATCAGCGGAGAGCTGATCGCAAACGCCGCAACCAAGCGAAGATTCGCTCGGAATAGGCGCCGGGCGGCGGCGCGGAAGCGTTCCACCTCCCAGTTCTCCATGCCAAACGCCTTGACGATCCGGTTCCCTGTAATCGTTTCGTGCAGAATGTTCTGGATCTCGGCCAGCTTGTCCTGTCCGCCCCGCGTTGTGCTGCGGACTTGCCGGCCGATTTTTCTCGACGAGTACAAAATCACGGGAACGAACAGCAGCAGCACCCACGCCAGCTTTCCTCCCAGCAAAACCACCACCACCGCCGTGAAGATCAGAGTGAAAAACTGTTGCAGAAACTCCGCCAGCACTCCCGACATGGCGTATTGCACTCGCTCGATGTCGTTGACCATCGTCGAAAGCAGCGTGCCCGTAGTGTGCTTGGCAAAAAACGCCGCCGAACTCCGCAGGATGGCGTTATACAAATCGTCCCGCAGGTCGGTAATCATCCCAAACCCCGCGTAGTTCACAAGGTACGTTCCGGCGTAGTCGAAAATCCCCTTCAATACTGTGGCGCCCACCAGCGCAAAGGCGACTACCGTCCATGGATTCTGAAAATGCGACGGAACCAGTTGTTGGAGGTTAAGAAAGCGCTCGGTGCCCGGCAGCCTGAATAGCTGGATAGTTTTTGTCTGGGAGCCGGGATTCAATACGCGATCAAAAATCGGGCCGATGAGCAGAACCCGGCCCGCATCGAGCAACCCCACGAGCGCCATCAGAGTCACCGAAGCCAGAACCTGCCACCAGTAAGGCAAAACGTAGCGCAGCAGGCGGCTAATCGGACGGGGCGGACAAAGCTTTGCCGGTGTTCCTGCGCTCTTCGTACTCGCCATTGTGGAGGTTGCCATGCGTGTAAGGCTCATTCTACATGTGATTTCCGTAGCGACGCGGCTTGCCGCACCTCCACAGGCGTAACCGTAGTTACCGGAAGCCTGTCATGCGGCATCTACCTCGGGCTGTCCCGATGCACGACCTTTACTTTGTATCCCGCTTTCTGCAGCCGCTTGCTTACATCCTCGGCAATCATCACCGAGCGGTGCTGTCCGCCCGTGCATCCGAAGCTGATAGTCAGGTAGCTCTTGCCCTCGCGGATATAGTGCGGCAGCAGATAGATCAGCAGTTCGGAGATGCGGTTAATGAACTCCTGCGTCTGCGGAAAGGACCGGATGTATTTTGCGACCCGAGGATGCCGCCCCGTCAGGGCGCGAAACTCCGGCACGAAGTGAGGATTGGGCAGAAAGCGCACATCAAACACCAGGTCGGCATCGTCCGGCAAGCCGCGCTTGTATCCGAAACTCACGCACGAGACCAGAATAGTCTGCTGGCTCCCCGACTGCTGTTTGAAGCGATCGGTCAAGTGCGCCCGCAGTTCGTGAACATTAAACTTCGAGGTGTCGATGACCAGGTCGGCAATGGCGCGAATCGCCCGCAGATGCCGCCGTTCGGCCCCGAGCGATGCCCGCACTGTCGTGCCCGTCCCCAGCGGATGGGGCCGCCGCGTCTCGCTATAGCGCCGCAGCAAAGCAGAGTCACTCGCTTCCAGATAAATCACTTTCGTCGGTATCATCCGCTTCACCGACTTCAGAATCGCGGGCAGCTTCTCCAGTTGCGAGCCTTCGCGCACATCCACCACCAGCGCCGTCCGCGGAATCTCTCCCGACTGCAGCGCCAGTTCGGCAAAGCGCGGAATCAGCTCCACCGGCAAGTTGTCTACGCAGTAATAGCCAAGATCTTCGAAGGCCTTCAGCGCCGAGGCCTTGCCCGACCCGCTCATGCCGGTAATGATGACCAGTTCCGCCGCCGCATGCGGCTCACCCTTACGCCCGCGAGCTTTCTGCGTCGCGTGCTTTCCCGCCGCATGCGCGACTTTCTTCAGTTTGCTGCGGAGTGGCATGCCGGAAATCTTAGCATTTCACTATGCAGGGTGAAACTGGGCAGTCGCTAAGTCGTTAGTATCGCGCCGCGCTGATCCTGTGACCAACAGACTGCGATCCACACAATAACCGGCTCCTGTTCGCTCGTATTCAACTCTCAGTTGTTGTTATCATTGATTAGATTGTGAACCGCTCTATCCACGCCTCAATCCGTCGTCTTTCGTTTGCTCTTTGCCTTATCTCTGCCGCCGCTCACGCAGGAACAACACCCCCAATCAGTGTTCCCGCCGCGGTTACGACGGCGCCCGTCATTGTCATCGGTTTTGTCGGTGGATTCGTCAGGCACGATGCCTCGGTCCACAGCGCGGTTCAAGTCGCCGCTCATCTCCGCCAGAACTACCCGTCAGGGGTATACGCAGAGGTTCTTGAAAATCGTCGCAGAGAAGAAGCTCACGCGGAGATCATGCGCTTGGTCGACACCAATCACGACGGCACGTTATCGGCCGAAGAAAAGCGGAATGCCCGCATCATCTTGTACGGACACAGTTGGGGCGCTTCGGAAGCGGTTATGCTGGCTCGGGAATTGGGAAAAGAAGGCATTCCGGTGTTGCTCACCGTTCAGGTAGATAGCGTCTCCAAGCCCGGCGAGAACGATAAGGACATTCCCGCCAACGTGGCCGAGGCCGCAAATTTCTATCAACTGAATGGCTTTCTCCACGGCGAACCCCAGATCCGCGCCGCCGATCCGTCACGCACGCACATCATCGGAAATTTCCGCTCCGATTACCAGGCGAATCCGATTGACTGCAAGCAGTACCCCTGGTACGACCGTCTCTTCATGAAGTCACACACCGAAATTGAGTGCGATCCCAAGGTTTGGGCGCAAGTGGAAACCCTGATCCAGTCGAGACTACCCCCGCAACACCAATGATGAATGTGAATCCGTAACCTTTGCCTACTGTAGAAACCGGAGCCAGCAAAGAGGAAGGCTACTGCAAGCCGGCTTTGGTTTGAGCGCGGCTGTCATTCGTGGAGGAGGGCGTGATGGCAACTTCTTTCGGCTTAAGCGAGAGCAGGTACTGGAGCAGCGCCAGATCTTCTTCCACGTCTCGGGGAGAAGTCTTGCGCGCCATGGTGGTTCGCAATTCCTCGCGGAGCCGTGCCTCCACAAGTCTCGTGGCAAATTCCGACGAATCAGAAACGCTCAAGATGTTGGATCGCGAAAGGCCGACTTGAGACAAATCGTCCCCCACGCGCAACCGCAGGGCAGGTTGCCCGGCAGTATCGATTCCGGGTGTAGCGCTTGCTTGCAAATGCTCCCAGGCTTTCAATTCGTTGGTTTTTTGTTCGTTTAAGGAATCAATCGAAGCGGTTTTGCTTAGTTCGTCCAATCGACTTTGAAAAGCGAGCCGCTGATCGCGGGTCATGGGCGAATCTAACTGGTTGTGCGAATCCAGAATAAGGGCGTTTCTTGACGGGTCAAAGCGTCTATGGCCAAAATACTCCACCAGCACGCCACCGCCAATGTAAGGATGCAGTACCACCAGGGGCAGCATGTATTTTTTGGCCGCCATCACCGATTCCAAGACTCCATGGATGGGCTTGCTGCGCCGGACTGATCCCGGAACCTGCGGCAGAATGAAAACTGAGCTCTGTAACTCCGGATGGTGATGGCTGTATTTGGCCATCATTTTTGCGATCTGTTTGGGCGTCGTCACCCCGAGATCGCCAATCACACTGCGATGCAACGCGTGCGGGTAATAAAAATCGATCACCTCGCGCACAAAATCGGCGCAGTTCCTCTTTACGAAGTTGTAACGCTCGCGGTTTGGCTGGCTATTGAATCGGCTGATCAGCAGCGCGTCTTGTTCCGGGTTAGTTTCAATTTCGAATCCATAAGTAGTCCGGTCATAAGATGACCCGACCAATTCATACCAGTTTCCCTCGGGTATTCCGCCATCGGGGCGATCCGGAGCCAGCGATTCCAAATAATCGCGACGGTATTGATCTCTGAGGAAAGCAACCAGCTTTGCGTCGGCGAACAGCGGAATCGCCTCCCGCCGGTCCACCGCATACAAGTAGGGAATGAGAGGGATGGCAATCCAATCGTATCCCGCAATACCGTCATACCGGCTCAGGACCACGCCCGATTCGCCCTCGGCACACGGACGCAGGATTACCGGGGACGCAGAGCAAACATTGCTCAGATACACAGCCGCGTGGCCAGTTCCGGCAAAAGCGCCATCGTAACTATAGGGCTCTTCCAGAAGCAGCGTCGCTGCAGCTTGCGCTCGCGGAATGCTGGAGAGGCAAAAGAGCAGAAAGGCGCATAGCCTCCCAAGTTTCCCGGCGCTTCGGGCCTGCGCAGCAAACGGTTTTCCGAAAGCATGCATCTTCAATTTGATGATCAGAGGCTCCGTAGGGCTGCCTGCCGTTAACATCCACGACCCGGCGAAAGCCGCAGCACTTAGTCAAGCGTTAGTGCAGTGGTCTTCATCTTTAGTGGGGTGGGCTTCCCGCGTCACTCCCCCTTAGAAGTCGGCGGCGTGCTCTCCTCGCCTTTCAGTAATGGCTCGGCTACCGGAACGTCGCTTTTGACCAGATCGGTCTTCACTTCCACCTTTTGCTTTGGCAGGGGGTTGATATCGCTCTCGAAGGTCTCATAGCCTGGAAGTGCGATCCGGATCCGGTGCGTCCCCGGAACTAACAGCATGGATTTTCCTAAGCCTCCAAACTCCGATGCGTGGCCAACAAAGCGGTCGTCCACAAATACTGCAGCCCTGGAAGGGTTCACATTGATCCGAATTGTGGCCAGTTCAGCGTCGGGAGGCATCGGCCCGGTGGCGGCCTTGTCCATAGTCACACGAATGATTTGCGTTTGCCCCGGCTGGAGAACAACCGTCCGGGCAAAATCCCGGCACCCATTCTGGCGCACAGTGATTGCGTGTTCACCCGGCAAGAGCAGAACCTGCTTCGATCCCTTGAGTTCTTTCACATAGCCGACGTACTGACCGTCAACCCAGACGCCGGAGGTTTTGTCCACGTTCGTCTTGGCTTCAAACTGAATTTCTCCCAGCACCTGGTTTCCTTGGGCGTCGAGACGACCCGCGAGGAACGAAATCAACGCCAGAATAAGAGCGCATGCCAGCGAGTGCGGTTTTCCATGTTCCACTGTAGTTCCTTTCTTCCCGCCCCCAGGGAATAGAGCAGCACGATTGCCAAAAGCTGTAAGTCATTGACGAAAAGACGTTTTTCTCACCCGCGTCGAATCTCCTAGCAGGAAGAATTTTCGGGTTCGTGCAAGAAGTACCGGGTTGCTTCTCGTGGATGGGACCACTCTGCTTTCGATGTGAGTCCTATATCTGCCCTTGACACTCCAGAACCATAAGGAGCAATATCTAGCTCTGTATTAAACGCATTTAATACAGGTTTTCCCGCGGCAAGGAGGAAGAGGAAGCCATGTTGCCTTCCAACCCCCGCCTTTCGATCCGCCTTCGACTCGATTTTTACTTCGGCTCCCGCGCCAGTTCCGGGCTTGGCACCGTCTCGCCCTCGAGTTCCTTGTGCCGCGTAGCCCGTAGGTCATTCATCATCTTGGTGGCCACTGCTAGTTCCTCGCGGCCTTCTTTTTCGTGGCCCATGCGCAGCAAAACTTGTCCGCGAAGATAGCGAGAGGGAGTGTTGTTCTTGTCGAGGCGGATGATTTCATCCAGTTGTGCAAGCGCCGCGGGATACTCTCTCTTTCGTTCTGCGATCTTAGCCAGCCCCATGCGCGATTCCACTAGCAGCGGGTCGAGCTTTACCGCGAGGCCAAAGTCCTTCGCCGCTTCTCGCTCGTTTTGCAGTGTGGATTCGACCTTTCCCAACTGTTCGTACGTGAAGGCGGCGTCGGGCTCCAGGGCAAGGTCTTTTTGAAATTCCGCGCGGGCACGCTCATAGTCCTGCTGGCGGACGTAAGTCATGCCCAGGTAATAGTGCACCAGGGGCAGCTTCGGATCGGCCTGCGCCGCTGCTTTCAGTTCCTTCACCGCGTCGTCATACTCTCCGCGATTCAGATGAGCCTTACCGATGATCATGCGAAATTCCGGCGCGCCCTGCCCGACCTCGGCCATGCGCGCGTAGGCTTTCTCTTCGAGGGCCGTGTTCTTAGAGATTTCGGCCGCTCTGCCCAGCACATAAAGATAGTTAAGCTGGTCTGTAGCCGATACCTGTTCCCAGAGCGGTTCAAGCATCGCGACCGTATCTGCCCAGCGACTATTGAAAAAGTAGCAAAAGCCGAGAAGATATCTTGCCTGGTAAGACCCCGGCATTTGCCGCACGACCGACTCGAAGGGCTCGATTGCTGCCAGGAAGTTTCTCTGGCGGTAGTAAACCAGGCCGATATTCAGCCGGATTCCCGCCATATCCGGCGAGAGCTTCTCGGCCTTGTGCAGCATTTCGAGAGCCTGCGTCCACTGCTTGCGACGCATGTAAATCACACCGAGATTGGCGTAGGCCCCGGCCACGCCCGGGTTGATCGCCAGCACCTGCCGGAACTCGTGCTCGGCTTCATCCAGCTGGCCGGCATGCAGCGCGGCTGTTCCAGCTTCAAACAGCTTCTGCGGATTGCGCGCCGCCGGCGCCTCTCCGGTCCCGGTTTTCGCCGGCGCCGCGCTCTGCGCGCCTAAACTACTTGAAAGAAGGAGTAGCAAGTGAACAGCGAGAAGCGCGTGGATGCTTGACACTCGTTTCATCGTCCTGTAGTGTCCGCCAGCAAGAGGCCTGAATTCAAGGAGCCCATGGAACCCGCTGATTCGAAGCCTACGCGAAATGCCTCATTGGCGAAATCCCGCCGGGCGTCAGTCGCCGGGCCCTCCCGCAAGCGGTCGCAGCCGGCGGCGGTCACTATCCGCGACGTCGCCGAGCGCAGCGGATTTTCTTCGGCCACCGTTTCCATCGTGCTGAACAACGCGCCGCTGGCACGTTACATTCCCGACACTACCAAAGAACGCATCCAGCGCGCCGCCTCGCATCTCGGCTATCGTCCCAACTTGTTTGCGCGCTCGCTGCGTGGACGGCGCAGCCACACCGTCGGCGTCATGGTTTTTGACATGACCGACCCCTACTGCACCCTCGTGCTGCGTGGCATCGAGAATACCCTTTACCAGTCGTCGTTCCTCCCCATCCTTACCGACGTTCACAACGAGCGCAGCCGTTTCGAGCGCTATCTCGAAATGCTGCTGGACCGCAGAATCGAAGGACTCGTCGTTCTGGCGAATTGGTTGTTCGTGGACATCAACGTCCTTGTCGATCTCGAGAAGAACAACATTCCCACCGCGATTGTGGGGCGCGAATTGAAAAATGACAATATCAGCTCAGTTATCGTCGACAATAATCTGGGCGCGCGCGCCGCTCTCGAACATCTCTATTCGCTCGGCCATCGCAAGATCGCCTTCATCCGCGGCCCACGCCAACTCTCGGACACCGAACCCCGCTGGCAGGGAGTCCGCGCGCTGGCCCGCGAACACGACCTGCCGCTTGATGCGCGCCTGGTTGTGGATCTGCCCGAGTCGGGCGACCCATTCTCCAGTTTCGAACACGGCTATAAGCTGACTGAGGAATTGCTGCACCGGCGCCGCCCCTTCACCGCGCTGATGGCCTTTGACGACATGACCGCTTTCGGCGCCATTCGTGCACTCGCCAAAGCAGGCATCCGCGTCCCCGAGCAATGCTCGGTGGTGGGTTTTGACGACGTTTCCCCCGCTGCCATCTATTCTCCCGCGCTGACCACCGTGCGCCAGCCCATGGAAGTTATGGGAACGGCCGCTGCGACCATTGTGCTCGAGGCCATCAACGCCACTCTCGAGAAGAAACCGATCCGCACCATTCACCGCAGAGTAGTTCCGGAGCTGATCGTGCGTGATTCCACCCGCAGCGTAAAATAGCCACCCTGGGCACAACGCGCAGATTTTCTCTTGACAGGGAGAGACACGTGAAGCAGTATTGATACGTTTTAATAAAGGCATTTGACGGTTTTTGGAGATGAACGCTGGTGGCGCCGGGAGGATTGAGCGCGTGGGGCCCGGCCGACCCAGTTCTGAGTGGGGGCCCAGATTCTCTGGCAAGAGCGTCTTGCCCGAAGGCGTCTGGCATTTGCTCTGTGTCGAATCCGAGGAGTTGGATTATGAAAGTTCGTCTGCTAGGTGGTATGGCAGTAGGGGTGTTCATGCTTTCGGCGGCATTCGTGCACGCCCAGGACACAGCCTCTTTGACGGGAACGGTTCGCGACTCCACCGGCGCCAGCATCGCCAGCGCACAGGTCATGGTCGACAATGCGGAACACGGCATCAACCGCACCACCGTCACCAATTCCGATGGCGAATACTCAGTCCCCGCATTGCCGGCCCCCAGTTTGTACAACATGACGGTCACGGCAGAAGGTTTCAAGAAATACCTGGCCAAGGGCGTTGTTCTGGATGTTGCGCGGAAGGCTCGCGTCGACGTGACCCTTCAAGTCGGCGCCGCCAGTACGGTGGTGACGGTGGAAGGCACGTCGGTTGCCCAAGTCGAAACCCAGTCCTCCGATTTGGGCAACGTGGTCAGCGGCAAGGAAATCACCCAGCTTGAACTGAATGGCCGCGACTTTACCTCGCTGGTTGGGCTGTCCCCAGGCGTCACGAATCAATCGGGTACGGACGAAGGCGGCGAGGGCGCGACTACAGTGGCATTCAGCGTCAACGGTGGCCGCACGGAATACAACAATTTCGAACTGGATGGCGGCGACATGCTGGACAATGGGAGCAACACCACGATCAACGTCTATCCCAGCATCGATGCCATCGCGGAGTTCAAGGTCCTGACTTCCGACTACGGCGCGCAATATGGCAAGAACGGTTCCGGCACGATCGAAGTCGAGACTAAGTCCGGCACCAGTCAATTCCACGGTGACTTGTACGAGTTTGTGCGCAACGACGACTTCAACGCAACGCAATTTCCCTTAAGTTCGGTTCCGGCCTATAAGAAGAACGACTTTGGCTTCACCATCGGCGGCCCGGTGTATATTCCCGGCCACTACAACACCAGCAAGCAAAAGACATTTTTCTTCTACTCGGAAGAATGGCGCCGCGACCTGATTCCGGCGAACGCCTTTTCCCAGACCTTCGTCCCAACCGTGCAAGACCGTACTATCACTAGCGGATTCGCGAATTTCAGTGATCAGTGCGCTGCCGGTCTTGAGTGCCCAACCGTTCCCGCGTTTATCAATGGCGTCGCCCAGCACACAGGCAAGAGCCCGGGTGACGTGGGCCAGTATTTTGTCGGAAATGAAGTGCCCGTCCCCAACCCCGCGATTGCCACCGCGCTGACCGCGCTAATTCCCGCGCCGAACGGTGTATCTTCAGACGGTCTCCAGGACCAGTGGTACGCGGCTCCCACGCTCCCCACGCACTGGAGACAGGAATTGTTCAGGATCGACCACAACATCACCGAGAAAGTCCGCGCCAGCTTCCACTACATTCACGATTCGTGGCTGCAACAGTATCCGACGCCTTTGTGGACCGACGGTGTCAGCTTCCCCACGATTCAGACAGGGTTAAAGATTCCCGGCATCAGCATGGTGGCGCGGATCACGGCCACCGTATCTCCCACGCTGCTCAACGAGTTCGTCGCCAGCTATACGGCTGATCACATTTCGACGACCCTGAGCGGCCCCTGGCAGCGCGGGACTGCTTTTGGCAACCTCGGCCTTTATGACAATGGCTTTGGTTTTAACGCCCCGGAAGTGCCCGGCATAAGCCTTTTAGATGGACAATATAATTTCGCTGAAGATCCCGGCTATGTTCCAGAGGGCCCCATCAATTCGAATCCCACTGTCGGTTTACGCGACAATGTTACCAAGATCGTCGGTACCCATAACCTGCAGTTCGGTTTTTCCTTTGTCGATGCCCATAAGAACGAACTCCCGCAGCCGCCGACGGGCGCGAACGGCATATTAGCTTTTGATAATTCCGGCAATGGCGGCCAAAATTCTACGGGCAACGCCTACGCCGATTTGCTTCTGGGAAATATAACCAGCTTTACCCAGCAACAATTGCAGCTCAAGATGCATAACTTTTACAAGATTTACGAACCGTATTTCCAGGACGATTGGCATGCCACCAAGCGCCTGACGCTAAATTTGGGGTTGCGTTTCAGCTTCTATGGCACCTATCGCGAGTTGAATAACCTGGCCTTTAATTTCAATCCGGCTGGCTACGTTGCGGGGGCCAGCGGCACGGATCCGGCTACCGGCAACGCCACCGGAAACGCTCCCGGAAGTGAGTCTGGTTTTACTCCCACCCCCACCGCTCCCTATAACGGCTGGGTGCAGTGCGGTGTTACGGTCGGCGTTCCCAAAGGCTGCATGACTAACCATTGGTGGAACCCCGCGCCTCGTTTAGGTTTTGCCTTTGATCCGTTCGGGGACGGGAAGTGGGCCATCCGCGGCGGCTACGGCATCTTCTACGAGCACATGAACGGCAACGAGTCCAACACAGACCTGCTCGAGCCCTACGACAACAGGACCCAGACCACGACCGTCAGTAACAACACGTCAGGCAATCTGTCCGGCTATGGCAGCGTCACTCCCAGCCTGCTCAGTGCCGGCTCGCCTCCAATCATCGTGGGATCGATTCCGAACAAAGCCACTTGGCCCTATACGCAGGAATGGCACTTCGATATTCAGCACGATATTGCGAAGGGCACCGTGGCCACGCTTTCTTACGTTGGCAGCACGGGCGTTCATTTGACCCGCGCCTACGAACTGAACCAGATCGTGCCGGCTGCACTTCAACCCGGCGGGAATCCTTACGCGCCGGGCCAGGTTATCGCGGCGAGCGACTGCAACAACATAAGCAATGGCACCGACGCAGTCGATGCGTACGGCGTTCCGATGAACGCTATGACATCCTATGGAACGCCCGTTCCCTACACCGCCGGAGTGAGCGGAGGCCCGCCCTCGGGCGCGGCTGTTAACCTGTTCGTGGCCTGTGGCGGAAGTCCAAATGCATTCCGCCCTTATGCTGGATATGGCAGTATCGGGCGCAAGGATCAGACTGGGTCCTCCAACTACAACGCGCTTGAGGCCTCGGTGCGGCGTAGTATCGGCGGACTCCAACTGAATCTGGCCTACACTTACAGCCACTCGATTGACGATTCCTCCTCCGCCAACGATGCCGGCTTAATCGACTCCTATGCGCTCAATACCTTTCGTGCAAACTCTAACTTTGATCAAAGGCACACCATTAGCCTCGCTTATGTGTACGATTTGCCATTTTTCAAGGGGGGCGGCTTGGCGCATAGGCTCTTGGGGGGCTGGCAGTGGTCGGGCATCACTCTCCTGCAAAGCGGCACTCCCTTCAGCGTTTACAACGAAGGCAATGGCGCCCCCGGGGCCACCTACATCGCGCCCGGCGACAATGCCGGAGTGGGTAACAATTTCTCTCAAATAGATAACCTTGGTGGCCTGACGGCTGGATCCCACCCTGATCTTGTCGGTAGCCCAAGAGCGGGCGTCCAGAATACTCCATCCCCTGGTTTTGGGCCTCTGCTCTATAATCCTGCCGCGTTTGTGGCGCCCCAAGGCCTCACTTTCGGCGACGCCGGGAGAAACATTTTGACCAACCCCTGGCGGACCAACTTCGATATGGCCTTGATCAAGCGCTTTGCCATCACGGAGAGCAAGTACTTTGAATTCCGGACAGAAGCCTTCAACGTATTCAATCACACGGAATATAGCTGGCTGGGCGGTGATGGGGGATCGGCTGGCGACAACTCCGGACAGGGGAATGCCAACAGCGAGATTGGCTGCTACGGAGCTAATAACTCGGCGGGCGATCCTGCCTGCGTGTCGAGCACCGGGCTGACACCCGGCTTTCTCCGTCCAGGATCCGCACACGAGGCGCGCATTCTCCAGCTAGCGTTGAAGTTTTTCTTTTAGTGGAACCCTTTTCGAGATCGAGAGTTGAAGATGGGTCCCACTTGCGCCGTGCGCTGAAAAACCACGGCGCGCTACAATCGATCTGCATGTGGGCTGGCCGGATTACGATTTTGTCGATCGCCTTCACCGGCTTGCTTTCGGCCCAAGCCCCGTCGCAAGGCCCGATGGGGCCTGCCGCGAAAATTCCACCTGCTCGCATGGAGAAAAAATCGTCGGCGTCCAAACTCACCACACCCGTTCCCATCTTTCGCGACATCGCAGCCCAGGCTGGCCTGACCGCCTCCCACATCTCGTCACGCGAGAAATACTACGTCATCGAATCCATGAGCGGTGGCGTGGGTCTGTTTGACTGCGACAATGACGGCAAACTCGATATCGTGATGGTGAACGGCTCGACCGTCGAACGCTATAAGCAGGGTGGCGATCTTCTCGTCACACTCTGGCATCAGGATGCAGACCTGAAGTTCACCGACATCACGGAGAAGGCTGGACTTACGCGTAGAGGTTGGGGTATGGGCGTGGCCGTCGCCGACTACGACAACGATGGCAACCTCGATCTCTTCGTCACCGGCTACGGCGGCAACGCGCTTTATCGCAACAAAGGCAATTGCACTTTCGAAGATGTGACAGACAAGGCTGGAGTGCGTGGAGGCGGCTTCTCTACGGGCGCAGCCTGGGCAGACTACGACTGCGACGGCAACGTCGATTTGTTCGTCGCCCGATATGTTCACGTCGACATGAACGACCTGCCCGCTTTCGGGTCGACCAAGTTCTGCCAGTTCAAAGGAGCGCCGGTGCAGTGCGGACCGTGGGGTATGGAGGGCGAGAGCGATTTGCTGTACCACAACCGCGGCGACGGCACATTCGAAGAAGTCTCAAAGAAAGCTGGGGTTGACGATCCGGAAAAATACTATGGACTGGGTGCGACTTGGGGCGACTACGACAACGACGGCTGGCCCGATCTGTTCGTCGCCGATGACGCGACTCCCAATCATCTCTACCACAACAATCACGACGGTACGTTCACCGACGAGGCCATGGTCGCCGGCATTGCGCTGAACGGGGACGGGCGCGCACTCGGCTCCATGGGCGTGACTTGGGGCGACTACGACCATAGCGGCCGCCTCTCGATGTTCATCACCGAATTTGCCGATCAGCCCAACACGCTTTATCGCAATTTGGGGGCGCAGGGATTCGAGGAGGTCGCCATGTCATCATATCTCGGGCAGGCCAGCTTGCCGCTGGTTGGATGGGGCACGACGTTTTTCGACATGGACAATGATGGCTGGCTCGATCTGTTCGTGGCTAACGGGCACGTTTATCCGCAAATGGACGCCGTGAAAGGAAGCGCCGCCTATGCCGAGCCGATGCTGTTGCATCGCAACCTGCGCAACGGAACGTTCGAAGAAGTGTCGAAGGCGGCTGGGCTAGCCGACATGCCGCTAAAATCGCGGCGGGGCGCCGCTTTCGGCGACATCGCCAACAACGGCAATGTCGACATCGTTGTGCTCAACGTCGGCGAGCCGCCGTCGCTGCTTCTCAACACCAATAAAATCCGGAACCATCGCGTGCTCTTCCATCTGCTTGGAACAAAAAGCAACCGTGCCGCGATCGGAGCGCGCGTCACCATTCATGCCGGAGGAATGACGCAGTTCGACGAAGTGCGTGGTGGTGGCAGTTATCTTTCGCAGAACGATTTGCGGCTTCATTTTGGTCTGGGATCGGCGGCAAGAATTGATTTGGTGGAAGTGCGCTGGCCAACCGGCAACAGGGAAAGTTTCAAAGACGTGGCCGCGGACAAAATCTACACCATCGTCGAAGGGCAGGGAATTAAGGAGACGGTCGCATTGCCCGCGCCCGAGTCACTCGCATTCTGAGCTCCCGGTCACAAACGGCCATGTTGAGTTCATAAGTTTTCACGAAACCTTGGCAAGAATCGTCTGGGTTTTGCTCTTTGAGGACATGAATGAGTTCTACTGCCAACCCGCCCGCTGACGCACTTCGCCTGCGGCGCTCGCTCACGCTTTGGGATCTGATTCTGTACGGCGTCATCGTGATCCAGCCGGTGGCGCCCATGTCGGTGTTCGGAGTACTCAGCGACCGCGGACGTGGGCACGTGGTTACGACCATCCTGATCGCCATGGTGGCGATGCTGTTTACAGCCATCAGCTATGGGCGCATGGCTCGCGCTTATCCCAGCGCCGGCTCGGCGTTTACTTACGTCGGCCAGGAAATCAATCCCGCGCTCGGTTACGTCACCGGCTGGAGCATGGTGATGGATTACATGCTCAATCCGATCATATGCACGATCTGGTGCAGCCAGCAGGCGCACGTGTTTGCTCCCGGCGTGCCGTACTGGGTGTGGGCTGTGTTCTTTGCGTTGGTGTTTACGCTGCTGAACGTTCAGGGAGTGAAGACTTCGGCTCGCGTGAACTCGGCGCTGGCGGCTGGAATGGGCGTGGTGATTGCAATTTTCTTTGTGCTTGCGGCGCGCTACATCTTCGGACATCCGCACGATGGCGCAGGCTTCTATACCCGTCCCTTTTACGATCCAAAGCTGTGGAACACCAAGGCCGTGCTCAGTGGAACGTCGATCGCAGTGCTCACCTACATCGGTTTCGACGGCATCTCGACGCTCTCGGAAGAAGCGGAAAATCCGCGCCGCAATATTCTGCTGGCCACGGTACTGACCTGCCTCGTGATTGGTATTCTATCTGCCGTTGAGGTCTATGCCGCGCAGTTGATCTGGCCCGCATCGCAGCCTTTTCCAGATGTCGACACGGCCTTCGTTCACGTTGCCGGCCGCGCCTGGAAGCCGATGTTCGGCATTATCGGATTCACCCTGCTGGTCGCCAACTTCGGATCGGGCATGGGCGCGCAGATCGGCGCTGCCCGCCTGCTTTACGGTATGGGGAGAAGCAACGCGCTTCCGAAGTCTTTTTTCGGAATAGTGGACGCGAAGCATCGCGTACCGCGGAATAACGTGCTGTTTGTGGGCGCAATCGCGCTGATCGGCGCGTTCGTGATGAGCTATGGTCTCGGCGCCGAGATGCTCAATTTCGGCGCGCTCATTGCCTTCATGGGCGTGAACGCTGCCGCTCTCATGCGCTATGTTGTCCGTGAGAGAAAATGGACACTGTCGTTTATCCTGCCACCTGTCCTCGGCTTCCTGATCTGCTTGTCGTTATGGCTGAGTCTCAGCACTCCCGCCAAGATTGCCGGCACCATCTGGATGGCAGTGGGCATCGCCTTCGGCGCCTGGAAGACACGCGGTTTCCGCGGAGACCTGGTCAACTTCGATCTGCCCGCGGACGAATAGGAGCGTAACTAGCGCGTTGCAATATTTCCGCGGATGACCACGACTGACGATGCCGGCAAATCGTAAAGCGTCTCCTTGGTCCCGTTTTGTTGCGAGCGCAAGATAGGCCCGTCGGGATCCGCGGTGCCATTCGTGTAGGCGACAACCGTGGGCGCAGCAGCTATTTCAGCATGTGCCATGAAGCGCGTCCGCGGGGGATTCCAGTTGTACTGAGCACTGCCAAAGATCGCGATCTCAATTGGGCCGGCAAAGCTTGCGGCCGAATCGGCCGCCCCACGAAACGCGATGCGAACACGGTGCGAGTTCTGCTGATCGCGATTGACGACGAGCAGCGACCATTCGCCATCGGGACGCTTCAGGGCGTACGCAGTGACAAGTTCGCGGCCGGCGCCGTCTTCGATATCGGACTTCGCCGAATAGACCTGATGCTCTCTGCCGCCGGACTGCGTCCAGTCCAAGTTAATGAGTTGAGCGACAAAGAATTGCGCCAAGGGCTGCTGAATGTTGTAGGAAGCATCAACCGTGAACATACCGAAAGTGCCCGGAGAGTGATTGCAGCCGGGCTCCATTTGCAAGGGCAAATAGTGGAAGTAATAAACGGCCTTGCCTCCCGCGTCGAGCAGCGATCCGATGTAGTCCGCCAGCCAGAGGCCGGAAAAAATGTCCTGATAGGTTTCGCTGGCCGCCCAGGAAAGATTCCCCTCGGTAACGAACATCGGCATGTCGGCGGGCACGCCATCCTCATGCCACACCTGGATGATGTGGCGGATGAGTCCGGGCTCGTCATAGAGAACGCCCCACGGAGTTTTGCAGGGATCGTAGGGATAGTGCTCGAACGAAAAAAAGGCGAGATCCTTTATGCGGCCGTGCTGCTTAAGATAGTCGAGGAAACGCGCGGTCCAGGAGACTCGGCCGCTGGCGTCGGGCCAGACTTCGATGTCCTTGTTGACGCCCTGAAAAGAAGGCCCGCCAAGTTTGAGCGCCGGATCCAGGCGATGAAGCGCACTCGCCCATTGCACATAGAGCGCGGCGTAATCCTCGGGGAGCATGTACTGTCCGTCGGCCTCCTCGCCCATCTCGACGTAGGAGATCGGATAGTGGCGGTGCTCCAGGTAGGCGATCTCGGCAACCGCATTGTCGGGAGTGTCGTAGAGCAGCGCGACCGGCACCATCGCGGGCAAGCCGCGGGTGACACCGCTGGTGAAGAAAAGGTCAAAGCCGACCTGGGCCTGACGAGTGGATCCAAGATCCGAGGCCGAATGCCAAGGGTCGACGGAAGAGCAATAGGTAGTCGTCTGCTCTTGATCGGCCGTGTGGCGCAAGGAGTCGTGGAATTCGCCGTCTGCGGTAGTGGTTCCGAGGTAGAGTTCGCGGATGGAGTAGCCCACGCAGTTGCGGGGGTCATTGTGAGGATCCCGGGGGCCGTCGGCATCGCAGGTGTTGGAAGACTCGGTCATCCAGATGCGAACGAAACGCACATCGATGGGAACTGTGCCGAGGCGAACCGTCTCGGTGCGGCCCTTGCCGGTGCTGACGCTCCCCATCTGGAAGGTCTCCCAGACTCCACGGGTGGGCGATTTAATGGGATCGTCGCCGGTCCAATATTGGATGACGTAGTGAGTGGCATAGGGCTCGCCCCACGCGATGCGAATGCTATCAACGGGCTGCGGCTGCGCCAGATCGAGGACGACCCATTGCGGATGAAGGGCGTCGCTTTCGCCGGTGAAACGTTGGGTGAGATAAGGATTGCTCTTCCAGAAGGTGTTGAGGTCACCGTCGGTGAGGCGAGAGTACCCGGCGTCTTCCGTACCGTCGTTGCGGGTGAAGCCGCGACGGGGAAGTGCATATCCGTAGGAATAGCGAATGCTTTCAGTGGGAACCGCCGCACCCGTGAAATAGCCTTTGCCCGCGGGATCGCTCCAGTTTCCCTGGGGGTTCCAGTGCCAGGCCTCGACAGCCAGTTCGGTATTCTGGCGGTAAGATACCGTCTGCCATCCCGAGGAAAGCGTTGCCTGCAGAGAGGGTGGAAGCAGATCTTTATCGATGGCCTCGGCGGGAATGCGGTCAACGCCGGCTCCCAGAGTTTCGGCGGGGACGAAGTGGTTGACGGAGTGCGAGACGTCAACAGTGATGGTTTGGGCCGCGGCGAAGAAACTGAAAATCGAGACGAGGGTAAGAACGGTGGCCGGAATCTTCACGCGAACGCCTCCAAGTGCAAAAATAGTCTATTAAAACGATTAAATTATAAGCGACGAGCGGTCGCTCATCCAGCAGATGTCGGCCAACTATCCGTAACGAGTGATCGCGACGAATTACTATTTCAAGAAAAAGCCCAACTGCTCAGGAGCAGGCAGCGTCCTGGTGGTCCAATACTGACGTTGGGCAGCCTGGACGGCGACGATCTTCGCCTGCACCTCCAACGCCAGATTGTCATAGCGAACCAGAACGTTGTCCAGCCAGTAAGGATGGTTCTCGCGCGCCCAGCCTTCCGCGTACATCTTGCGCGTCTGCGTGATCGAATCGCGCAGGCTCTCTAACCGCCCGTTGATGTCGACAATTTCGTCCATGTCGTTTTGCACACGAGTCTTGTCAGTCTGATTCTGATAAGCGTCCCAGTAAAAGCGGCTGATTTCGGATGTGAACTGGATCTTCAAGCCCAGGGTGTCCAGATGCCAGGCGGCGAAGAGCATGTCGTCGAGGGTTTCCGCATGGAGGTGGGCCTTACCTCGATTGCGCAAGAGCGATTCAGCGGCGCGTTCAGCGCTGATACGCAGATCGTGGATAACGGGCAGTGCTTTGGCGGCCATGTTGGCGCCGGCTTCGCTGAAAGGATCGGACCAGAATATCTCATGGCTCGCATTGTCCACTTTCACTCCGGCGAGAAGCGTGTGAGAGCGATCGAGATTCTCCATCGCTTCAGCAAAAGTTCTATCGTCATCATTATTGCGGTAGAAGGCCCAGTCATAGCTGTTTTTGAAATCATCGATGCTGGATTCGCCGGGCTGCCAACTGGCGGCTGCGCCAAAGATCAGGGCGGGCCAGGTCATGTCGAGTAGAGATTCACCGTCATCATTCCAAGTGGTGTTGAGGGCACCGATAGCCTCATGCTTCTGGCCGTCACGAACAAAGTTTCGGATGTTCATGAACGCGCTTTCGAGGTTAGGCCAGATCACGCCCCAGTTGCCTGCACCGGGTGCGACCACAACGCGTAGCCCGGCGTTGGTGTATGGCGTAATGATGTTTTCGTAGCTGGGCTTGGGGTCGTAGTCCCAGGGGACGGCGATCATATCCTTCGGAAGGATCTTAATCATTTCGGGATACTTGACTGCGATATCGCCCCAGAACATGATTTGCTTGCGATACGGCTGCATGATCTCGAAGACTTTTTGGAGGTGTTCGAGATAAACCCGGCCGAGGCCTTCCTGGGAAGCCAGAGTTTTGGTCTGGCCGAGGCCAAGCTCGACGGTTTCGTCGGCGCCGATGTGGAAGAACGGGCCGGGAAACAATGGAACGACCTCACCGTAAATCTGGCGAATGAAATCGTAGGTCTTAGGATTGGTGGGAGTGAGTACGTGACCGTGAGGCGTTTCGGCAAGATCGGAATAGATTTCATATTTCAGAAATTGATGAAGATGCCCAAAGGCCTGCTGCTCGGGCAGGAGGGTGATGTAGTACTTGCTGGCGTAGTCGACCAGCGTTTTGATCTCCGCGGGAGCTAACGCCGCTTCTTTAGGCGGGACGAGCGGCTGAGTCTGGAAGTCGAAGATATGCTCCATGTTGAACCCGACGAGGTTAATCTTGTACTCGGCCAATGTGCGGATCTGCATCTTCAAATAGTCGAGCGTAGGGATGGGACCGCGGCTGATGTCGTCGCTCACGCCGCGCCATTCCATGCTCGGCCAGTCGCGGATAACCACGGCCGGAACCGCAAGCCTCTTTCTTCCAGGGCCTTCCGTGTGCAGCAACTGGCGAAGCGTTTGCACGCCGTAGAACAGGCCTTGTGCGGTACGCGCAGCCACCAGCACTCGGGAGCCGGTCGCACGGATCACATAGCCCTGCTTCTCAAGTTCAGGTTTGTCAAGGTCGTGTCTGTCAAGGTCATGGTTGCCAAGTTCGTCTCCGGCTTTCACTCCCCGCGTTTCGAGATAGGATCGCAACCCGCGGTCGGTCAGGCGGCCAAGCAAAATGTGCCCCGTCGTCTTCGGCGAGCCGGCCACCGCTTTGATCGACAGCTTCATACCGGTGCGGTCTTGAATCTCCTTTTGCAACATCTCGGCCGCAGTTCGGTCTTCAGAATTGCTGATGAGTATGGCGGTCGAGGGCTTGATCGCCATCTTGCCTTCTTCCATGCGAGCCTCTTTCGGAGCCGGCAGAACTTTGAGCGCGCGGACGGCATCATTGACCTGAGCGTGAGAAGCGAGGGGCAAACAGGCGAGGCAGGCGAGAGCGATCCATCTTGTGATTTTCATTGCTTGCGTGAATAGCGAGAGTAGCAGGTGGGATCAGAAGACGACAAGATCCTGGAGCAGCGCTGCGAACGCTAGGGACGGTATCGAGTTTGTTGTGCATTGCTTGTGGAGACACGTCTTCGGATCGAAAACGGGGGGAAGGCAAAAACTGCTACAATCTTGCGCATAGTCGCCTTCGTAGCAGCTATTAAAACGTTTTTATGCTGGCTTTTGCTTGAATGATTTGGGGCGCGATGGTTACGAAGAATGAGGATCAAGGAGAGCAATGGCGGAGTCCCGCAAATTTCCGCATCGTCTGATTCGAGAGATTTTTGAGCAGCCCCATGCCCTGCGCCGAACCATTGAACCTCGTGTCTCGCTGGCCGAGGGACTGGTTCGCCTGGACGAAGTCCATATCGCACGCGAGGAACTGCGCGCGCTGCGCCGGATTAACATCGTGGCTTCGGGAACCAGCCGTCATGCGGGGATGACGGGCCAGTACATGATGCAGGAACTGGCCGGTATGCCGGTCGATGTGGACTACGCGAGCGAGTTCGAATACCGCAATCCGATGATTGGGCGGGGCGAACTCAGCATCTTTATTACCCAGTCGGGAGAAACCGCCGACACGACCGCAGCGCAGCGCGAGGCACGGCAGAAGGGATCGCGCACTATTGCAATTTCGAATGTCGAAGGATCGACGATCGCACGCGAAGCCGATGGTTTCATCTACACACACGCTGGTCCGGAGATCAGCATCGCCTCGACTAAGGCGTTCACGGCGCAGATGGCGTGTTTGTTTCTCTTTGCACTGTACCTTGGCGAAATCAAGGAAAAGGTTTCGAAGGCTCTGGCCCAGCACTACATCGGCGAACTTCTCGCGCTGCCTCAAAAGATGGAAACGATCTTGGCAGCCGCCGATCAAGTGGAGAATCTGGCCGAGCTCTACTATCGCGTGGACGATTTCATGTTTCTCGGCCGCGCCATTCACTACCCGATTGCAATGGATGGAGCTCTCAAGCTCAAGGAAGTTTCCTACATTCACGCGGAAGGCTATCCCACCGGAGAAGCGAAACACGGGCCGAACGCGCTGATTGATTTCCGCTTGCCGCTGGTCATGATCGCAACCTGTGACGGCAACGATCCCAGCTCCGTAGTGCGCCATAACAAGAACGTTAGCAACATGGAAGGGTTCAAAAAGCAAGGTGCGACATTGATCGTGCTGGCGACGGAAGGAGATACAAGCGTATCGCAGTTAGCGGATCACACCATCTTTATTCCCCAGGCGCCGGAGCTGCTGTCGCCGATTCTTGAGATCGTTCCTCTGCAGTTGTTTGCTTATTATGTCGCCTTTAAGCGGGGCCTCGATGTGGATCGTCCGCGCAACCTGGTTAAAGCCGTGACGCTGGAATAGGATCTGTCATCTATCGTTAAGGTCCCGAAGCCGGCGGCTTTTGAGTTGAGCGCAGAGGGTCGGGGGGTGTCAACCCACCCTCACCTGCTTGATTTGGATCGTTTCCGACCATCGAGGTGACACGGTGGACATTGAAGTTAGCAGTCGGGGCCAAGTGAAGGTAGTCAAGTTGCGCGGCAAGCTGAATCTGGGCAACTCAGTGGACCGCCTCCGGGGAACTTTGATGACCTGATGGGAAGCGGTAATACCCACATTGTGCTGGACTTGAGCGAGGTTCCCATGATCGATTCCAGTGGGCTCGGTTTGTTAGTCAAAAACCTGACTTCCGCCGAGCACTTGGGCGGATCAATCGGGCTGCTCAGTCCTTCGAAGTTTGTCGTCCAGACCTTGAAAATGATCGGCCTGCTGAACCTGTTCGATATCTTTGAGGACCAACAACAGGCTATATCCTCTTTCGGTTAAGGGTTTGCCGGCTCCATGCGCAGTCGCCGATGGAACGAGGGTAGATGCGGCCTGATGAGGATCGTCCTCCCGGGTCGTCGGGCGGCGCATTTGACCGCAAGAAAACAACAGCTCCTAGGCGGCTGAGCAGTAAAACACATGTTGATGGTGGGCGCTGTAGGATTTGAACCTACGACTTCCACCGTGTGAGGATGGCACTCTACCGCTGAGTTAAGCGCCCACTGACTGCGGTAAATTTATCATTATACAAAAGTCCCCTCTCCACGGACACTTCACTGAATCGTCGGTAGTGGCTGAATTTGAACTGAGAAGATTTCCACAGCGGTAAACGCTCAAACAAGCGAAAAGGAGAAGACTAATGAATACAGGAGCACGTTATAGTGACGATAGAATAACACTTGCCAATCTATCGTCAGTCTGCTGTAATGAGGATGTGATTAAAGCAGCCCAGGTCGCAAAGGCTTTATCGCAACAGGCGAAGGCCGATTTCGATGGCCTCAAAGCAATCGAAACCGAGCAAACGAAACTCAGACCTGAGTACCTTCGATTCCTCGATTTAGAGGAAGAGAAGAAAGCCAAGTCGTACCGTTTGCGCCGTACCGCCTCGCTCATTCCCGCTCATCTGCAAAACATTCGGGCAGAGGATGAAGAGGGCGGCTTTGACTCGTACATCGTCAAAGTGTCGGAACTGGCGCTCTGGGAAGCTATGCTCGCAGTGTTGGAGCATACAGGCGAGATTCAGCTTTACGAGCTTCAGCACGTCTTAGAGCAATTTGAGAAGAAAGTCACTCGCGGAGCTATTGAATCGGCGGTAGTGACACATCCCGACAAATTCAAGGCGAGAACGCGAGGGCGCGAAAGATTCGTTTCGGTGAAACGATGAAGGGAGCAAGATGCCGCCGCCACCAAATGACAAGCGCAAATAACAAGAGCCGCTAGAGACGCGAATCTCTAACGGCCCTGAAACCACAACCCGGCAAGCCGGAATCATGGCCTCTCGATTCCAGATTATCGGCTTGCCTCAACCTCCCGTCAAGCGGGAATTGAGGAGCCGAAATGTACACACTCTCTGTTGAAAAGAAACTCGCCGTAATCTCCGCTCTTGTTGAAGGCAATTCCATCCGCTCGATCAGCCGCATGACCGACGTTGACCGGAACACTATCGCATCGCTGCTACTGCGAACTGGCGACCGCTGTGCTGAGATCATGAATGCCAGTATGCGGAACCTGCGCTGCCAATACGTGCAGGCCGATGAAATCTGGTGCTACGTCGGGAAGAAAGACAAACGCATCCGCAAGGATGATTCCCCTGAGATGGGCAGTCAGTGGGTTTTCGTGGCAATGGACGCAGAAACCAAGCTGGTGCCGGTCTACACAGTCGGAAAGCGCAATGAGGAAACGACCTGGTACTTCCTCAATGAATTGGCCGAGCGCGTTTCGACGCGGATTCAGCTAACAACCGATGGGTATGTTTTCTACACCCGTCAAGTCGAGGGAGCCTTCGGATCGGAGATTGACTTCGCGCAGCTAATCAAGCTGTACGGTCAGTATGGGCAGCACGACACAGACGCAAAATACTCCCCATGCCCAATCGTCGAGGTTATCTCCAAGGTACGAAATGGCGATCCCGATCATGACCGCATCTGCACATCGCACGTTGAACGGCAGAACCTCACCATGAGGATGTGCATGAGGCGCTTTACGCGCTTGACGAACGCTTTCTCGAAGAAGCTACGGCACCTGAAAGCGGCTTGTGCTTTGCACTTCGCGCACTATAATTTTTGTCGCGTGCATTCATCCTTGCGAGTAACGCCTGCGATGGCTGCTGGACTTGCAACTGAGATATGGCCTTTGCAAGCCCTGTTGAGCTAATCCGGTCAACGAAGCACCACAAACGTACAAGATCGTCCAGAAGAGGCTCGCCAAATGCATGATTCTGCCGATTTAGGAAAGATGGCCTTCGATTTTTTTGAGGTAAAGAAAGCATATTCACGAGAGAACCAGATTTTGAGATCAATGCTGCAAGAGCAGGGTTTATCCTTGCGACGGATTCAAGCAGAACTGCGGAGGCGCTTAAAACGGCAGGGCGTCGAGGAAACTGCCGTTGAAACTCTCGTAAGATGCGCCCACAGAATAGAGAAAATTCTTGAAGCGATTGAGCTTTCAGAGCGGACGACAAGAAGCCGTGCAAAAACGGAGAGAAACAAGATGAATTAATTTGACGCGCCACAGCACTCACCTGTACCGTTGAACTACAGGTCACGCTGACCGCGATTTCAGAAAGGCCCGGATCATCACTCCGGGCTTTTCTATTGCTCGCCGCAACTAACGTAGGCTTGGTGCTTCCCGCATCCGCTCCCAATATCCTTAGGATCAACCGGACAAGCTATGTGCGAGTACCAGCACACAGCATCTTGCCCCGTGCCTACTTGGTGGTCAAAAAGCATATCGCGCCCATCTATCGGGCACTTGATCGTATTTGGGCGTGCCCACGCAAGAATTGCAGTCGCTAGACAAATGAGCAATAGTGCTATCATCGGTTTCATTTGAAGGCAATTATGATGCCAAGATAGACGCCAATACAAGGCAAATTCAGCCACTACCGAATCGTCGGCGGCTCCCGCATTTCAATTGCAGCAGGCACCAAACGCTGGAGCACCTTCTCTTGCGCTGCACGTTTCGCATTGCGTCGGCTGTGGCTGTAGTAGAGGGTCATGTCCCTCCTGGCGTGAGACTGGGGAGTTTCGGCGCGGGGACTGGGAAAATCTGCGCTATAGAAAATACTGTATCTCTGGGAAACGCAGAGGGGGATTCACCTTACGGAAGAATGGGAGAGACCCCCTAGCAGGCCTCCAAATACCGTCTGCCGGAATACTACGAGCGGGCTCACATGGGGCGGGGGTCTCACGCGCAACTCAATGAGCCATAGCCTATTGCTGCTGTCGTACCCGGATACCCAGCGCCCTACTCTGGCACTTGACAGCCGAGGCTTCAAGAGGCGTCAGGCAACTGGCACGCGGCGTGCACGGTAAGGGGACTGGTGGCTTACGAGGAGCCCAGATTATGACCTACGTAATGACCAAACCTTGCCCGGTCTGCAAACAGCAACTGACCAAGCGACAGCCTACCGATACCGTTCACTGCCCCTGCGGGAAACATGTTTGGCAGGGCTAGCCTCGGTGCGCGGTTAGTTGTATGTCGTGTGGCGCGAGATGCAGAGGGTGGACCTTGCGGTCAAGCGGGCCGAATTCGCTGGCTGTTTGGTTGAGGGCCGGCTAAGGCGTAGTACGTAGTAGTAGTACGTAGTAAAGGATGTAAAGATAGCAGATGACTGGCAAGAAAAACGCGTGGTGAATGCCGATTCGGTCGGCAATATAGCCTTGTGCCAGCGGTACTACCGCTCCTCCTACGATCGCCATGTTGAGAATTCCGGAACCATCTCCGGACAAAGGACCGAGTCCAGCCAGACCCAGGGTGAAAATGCTCGGGAACATAATCTAGTTATCACTTTCAGCACCCGGCCTCACCGGAACTGGTACCCCGGTTTCAGTTCGCAGCGATAGGTTGTGGATTGATCCTTGTCCACTCCAACATGGCAATCTGCCCAGCTCAACAAAAGACTTGGTCCCAGGGGGAAGACGATGGCTTCTCCATCGATTTCCGCTTCGATGCTCGGGCCCTCCGCCGCCGGGGGCAGGCTGAAATTCAAGGCTCGCCCAAAAATCACCGGATAAGAATCCCGCACCATGTCACTGACCATGGGGTGCACGACTTCGGCCTCCAACAAGAAAGTGGCGGTGTCCGACCAATTGCGCACGGACACGCTGAAATAGCGGCGGTCCGCGGAAAGAACTTCCCGTTCGATCCTGGTGAAGGGGCAGGGGCCGGCGATGCAAGAGGCTCTGGCGTTGAGGAACTGATTCCTCTCCCCGGCGTCGAGAGACATGGATCCGATCGTAGCCTTCCATTTGCCGTCGGGCGAACACGGAAAGCGTTTGTGGCAAAGTTGGTTTCCGGTGTTGGTGACTTCGAAGGTCTTGACTGAGCTGCCTACGTCCGCCTCGGTTGTAGCCTTGACCGAATACCTTACGCGAGGATTGGAAACCGCTACCTCGGGATGATGAGGCTCGGCATTGGTTTCCTGGCGGATGGGCACCATACGAGCAATGTAAAGCTGGTCGCCAACAAAGTCGTTCCATTGCAGCGGTTGATAATCCTTATGGCGGAATTGCAGCGTGACGGGCTGTCGCCGTTTGAGTCCTTTGGGCAGCGTGATTTTGAAGAAACCTGAAGAATTAGACAGGGTATTCCCAGTTCCTAAATCATTGATCGCGGTGATCTCAACATCGGCAATCGGCAACTGCTTTCTGGCGTCGCTATCCTGTCTCAAGACCGCGCCTCTCAGGGTGATGGGGCGACGATGCAGGAGCACAATGGTCAAGACCGTAGCAGAAATCCCCAGAATTGGAATGACGAAGAGAGCAATTTTTTTTGCGGTTCTCATGTTTCCGGTACTCATGGGATGACCCTGGGTAACACTCTATGACGCTCCCTTTTGGATGCAGGTTGTCGTTCAGACGGACGGCAAGGCCCCCAATCCCTAGACTTTGCGGTTCACTCCCCAATGCGGGAGCATCTAAATTTGAAACCGATGGATGAGAACGAAAAGATCAGCCTGTGCACGAACCGCGTCTCGCGGCGAGACCTCCTGTTACAGCTCGCGGGCCTGAGCATGTGGGGATTGTCGAATGCTTCGAAGTTGTTTTCCGCGGGAGCGGAAGACAAGCGCCATGGTCCACAACCTGCCACGGCCTCAGGCGCTCTTTCGCCAGCCGATGATCAGTTTCTCGAGGAACTGGAGAAGCTGAACTTCAAGTACTTTTGGGAACAAACTAGCCCGCAAACCGGATTGGTCAAGGATCGATGCAACGTGCGTGGGAGTGACACCACCGTCGTCGCCAGCATCGCGGCAACGGGGTTTGGGCTGACTGCTCTTTGCATCGGACAAAAACGCGGATTCGTTTCCTTTGCCGATGCGCGCGAACGAGCTTTTATTACTCTCAGCTTCCTCGCGAAGAAAATGCCCACGCATCGAGGATTCTTCTACCACTTCGCCGACGTCAACACCGGCGAGAGAACGTGGGATTCGGAAGTTTCTTCCATCGACACGGCGATTCTGCTTTGCGGAGTCCTCACCTGCCGGCAACACTTCGAGGAGTATTCCGAAATCAGTTTTCTGGCCTATGAGATATTCAATCGGGTGGATTGGTCCTGGTTGTCGGAGGACACATCGCTGTTGCCGCACGGTTGGACACCCGAAGTCGGCTTTCTCCCCTATCGCTGGGACTACTACAGTGAGATGATGATGATGTATCTCCTGGGATTGGGATCCCTTTCCCATCCCCTGCCGGCAGAAGCATGGAACGCCTGGAAACGGACCATCTTCGAATATGACGGTATTCGATACATCGGTTCCTTCGCTCCTTTGTTTGTGCATCAGTATTCCCAAGCCTGGTTTGATTTTCGCAGAAAACGCGACAAATACGCCGATTACTTTCAGAACTCGAAGTTGGCGACGGAAGCCCACCGTCTTTTCTGCGTGGAACTGGCCAAACAGTTTCCCGATTACAGCGAAGATCTGTGGGGTATTACCGCCTCCGATTCAGACCAGGGCTACGTGATTTGGGGAGGTCCACCGGCTATGGGGCCGATTGATGGAACGGTTGTCCCCAGTGCGCCAGCAGGCTCCCTGCCATTTCTTCCACAGCCCGTAATGCGCGTCCTCAGAAATATCAAAGATCATTATGGTCAAGCATCGAGCCGGTATGGATTTGTCAATGCCTTCAACCCGCTCAAGAATTGGTATGACCATGATGTGGTTGGAATTGATGTTGGAATCACTATGCTGATGGCGGAAAATGCACGCACTGGTTTTGTCTGGGATACCTTCATGAAAAACCCGGAGGCGCAACGCGGCATGGATCGCGCTGGCTTCAAGAAGTACTCGCCCTCAGGTAGCTACTGATACTTCGACTCAGCTACTTCAACTCGATGACCGCTAAACCATGCTCCGGCAAAGTCAAGGTAAGGGCGCCGTTCTCTATTGGCTGGGATTCCGGAGCCGGAAGTTCTGCAGCCTCACGCAGTGCCTGGATCTGGGTCTGGGTCGGATAACGCGGAGCGCCCATCTTTTCATAGGCGGAGTGAAAATCTCCGTGATCGCGGTCCACGCGGGCGATGAAGGCTTGCCTCGCATTTGTGCCTTTGAGCTGTACCGTGACAGCTCTTGGGGAACCGGTTTGCGCGGGCGAAGCGTAGTTCCAGAGCGCCAGCACTAACGTTCCATCCTGCCTGCGCGTGAGCAGCGCGAAATCGGAATCGAGTTGAATGCGCTGATCGCCGAGCTGATGCAGCAGCCGAAAGGCGTTGAATGCGGGTTTGGGAATGCCATCCTCCGCTATTAGTCCGTAGCCGCCATAGAACGGTGTTTTCACTACTCCCTGCTCTTCGAACACATCCGAAAATGTCCAGTACGACATGATGTCCACCAGACCGTCGCATTGATGTATCGTGTCGGCTAGCCAGGGACCCATATAGATGGAATCTGTAACCTCAGGTTCAGTCTTGAAGCTGGCGTTGAACTCGCTCCAGATCAGGGGCAGAGTTGGCATGCTGGAGTTTGTGATCTGGTCGTGAACTTTCTTGACCGCCCGGCAGACCATCTGATCGCGAGGAATGTCAGTTTGCGAACCGAAAACATCCTGTGCGAGATCGTTGGCATAGGCATGGGTGGAGGCGAAGTCAAGCGGGATTCTTTTCCCGGCGCAATGACGGATGAAGGCGCCAACCCACGCCGCTTGCGCGGTCGCGGGGCCACCGACCCGCAATCGCGGACTGATCGATTTGATGGCGAGCGCGGTGTGGTCGTACAGATCCCAGTAGCTGGCCTGCTTGGGCTCTCCGGCCCAAAAATCGAGGTTAGGCTCATTCCACACTTCGAAATACCATTGCGCAACCTCATCAATGCCGTAGCGGTCGACCAGATGCTCAGTGAACGCCGCGATTAGGCCATCCCAGTGGTTCCAATCTTTTGGTGGGGAAATATTGGGTTTGTACCAGAAGCTGTGCAGGATATGTCTGGCTGCGAGTTGGTTGGGCATAAAGCTGATTTCAACAAAAGGGCGCACACCATTCGCAAGCAAGCCATCGTAGATCTGGTCGACGTAGGAGAAGTTATAGACGGAGTGTCCCTGGCGGTCTTCGTGATAGACACCAACTTCATCGTCGAAAATGGCGTGGAAGCGCACGTACGTGAAGCCGGTGATTTGCTTCACAGCACGTAAGTCACGCCGATAACTGTCACGCAAGGCCAGTATGGCGCGCCCTGAACCAAACATCTGCTCCCAAAAATGTGGGAAGGGATGCGCGGGCGCGCCGGCATCGATGACGATGATCTCCGGTGTGGGAGCGCCTTGAGCGTTGATCCTGGGCATATTCCGCGAGCACAGCAAGAGAACGGCGAGGCCGATGATGCTGCAATTCCGCCTTGGCGTTCCCGTCACCCCGGGCTCAACATTCCCTCGATCCGATGGCCTCATGCTGCCCTGGTCTTGCCTCTGCGCATTGGACGTGGATGAGCAGCCGGCTTCTCTTGCAACAGCAATTCTGTCGCCTGGACTCGCGGATGACTGTGAAACCAGCGTTGCACCACGTCATCTTCCAAAAAGTTGGCAATGGAGAGCAGGCTCATGCCCTGGTGATGAGCCATCCAACAACGCACCGGTTCGTGACGGCGGAGCCAGGAGCGGCAGCGTGCGGGATCAAAGTCTATCGCCTCATAGAACCCGTAAGCTCCCTGCCATCGCTTGCCGCGCATGTTATGCAAGTTCCGCAGTGCGGCTGAGGGATCGACGTGCAGCGCCAGAAAACTTGAATAGGGCGAGATGACGGGAGCGTCCTGGTCGAGTCTGCGCAGGGCAAGCGGCGGGACACCGAACGCGTAGTACTGGTAATTGCCGGCCTCATCCATTCTGAAATAAGCGGACTCGGAGATTCCCCAGGGAATGCGTCGGCCTGCAACGTAAGCCTGTTGCGACTGCACTGCCGCGGCTAGGGACCGCTGCAAGAGTGTGTTCGGATAGATGCGCATCCAGAGGGCTGGCATCAAGTACTCAAACATGGTGCCCGTCCATGAGAGCAGCACATCCCTTCCCTGATCGAGAGCGTGGGGCCGACCCATCAGGAACCAGATCTCTTGGGGAATATCGTTTTTGGCGATCGCGGTAAAAACAGCAATGCGAGATTCTGTCGCCAACAGGTCATAACATGCGGCATGGAGGTGCTGGGTTTCGACGTCAAAACCGACGGAGAGCAGCCGCCTCCCCCGGTCCAAAAGAAATCCGAAATCCATTTCGCTGGCAATCGTACCTGCCTGGTCAGCAGTTTTCCTGAGATCCGCTATGAGGCGCCCCACGTTGGAACGCGCCTCCGGCAGCAAGGATAGGAGCTGGCGGTAAAGGGTGCACTGTTCTCTGGGACGGTTCGAATCTCCACGGCTCGAATCTCCGGGGCCCGAAACGCCAATCGGATCAAGGGCAGCCTGCAACCGCACCGCGAGACGATCAATGAAGCCCGGCATGGCTTGGAGTACCGGGCCAGCAGATTGGTATTCCGGACGAAGCGCGGGATCATCCTTTAGGGTGGACTGTAATGCGGAAAACTCGGGAAGGAGCCAGGGAGCGTAGTTTCGTGCGGCTCGCTTGACGCTCTGGACTCGCTCTACCGCTTGCGCGCTAAACCAGCGGGCGTCCGCTGCACGCTTTGCACTGGAGGATGGCTGCTGAACGTGATGCTGCTGGAATTCAGGTTGCCCGAAGGTATTGAGAACCGAATCGGGGATGCTCAGGAGGAACTGCAGTCCATTTTGTCTTTTGAGCTCTCGGCACATTGCTGCCAACCGTCGACGCGGTAAGGCACGGACTTTGGTTAGGAGGCGAAGGTGATCCAGGTAGCCATTCGGCAATTCGGCCGGCAGCAGAGGCCGGTCCAGCAATTCCAGACATCCTTGCCGCAGAGTCCAGAGCGACGCCAGCAAGTTGCCACTATCAACGCTGGAGACGACAGGCGGCCCGAGTGGGGCAAGCGTTCGCGTGTCATACCAGTTGAACAGGTGGCCTCGATATCGTTGCAGTTGGAACACGGTAGACAAGGTGCGGAGGGTCTGCTCAGTGAATTCCGGCACGGTGAGATAGCCGAACTGGCAGGCAACCTGGCGCGCATTGAAAAGAAAGCCGAGATTAGTCGGGGAAATACGGGCTGCGATATTGGCCGGTTCCTCCTGCACGTTGTCGGGAATCAGCCAATGGTGTTCCTCGTTGCTGAACTCCGCGAAGTATCGCCAGATGCGAAGCGCGGCCAGACGAAGGAACTGCTGATCTTTCTCTGATGGTTGTTTGCGCGGAGCTCGAGAGGGCAGGTTCAACCACAGTGAGATGGGCTTGCTGCAAGCCCACAATAAAAGGATGGGCAGCGCTGCAGGAAGAGCGGAGCGGTTTACAAACCGTACCAACACAAATAATCCGAGCGCGAGCAAGGGGGTACAGTCAAGGTAGATGTCGAGCACGGTGCGTTTGCAGCCTGCCAACTCGGCTTGGGCTGCCGTTTCCCATTGCAACAGGCGCTGGCGAGTAATCAGACGACGCACCATGGTTCGCACTACTGCATCGATGGACAGCAGGGTCTGGTGCGCCAGAAACACGAGCGTCAAACCGTCAGTGACAATTGCGTCAAAGAAGGCATTCGCCGCATCAAGGGCGATGACTTGTTTTCTCACAGCCGCCGCGTGCGCCAGGTTGAACACGAACTGACAGCATGCAGGCAAGACTAGAATGGCAATAGTCGCGAGAGTCCAAAGCAGTGGACGGCCCGGCAGCCAGAGCCAACCCAGCAAAAACAGAAGGAACGTCGCGGGCTCTACTAAACTGCGCCGCAGGTTATCGAGAATCTTCCACTGGGAAATCGCCGAGATGGGATTGGGAACCTGCCGCCCCAACTCGTCCCAAACCTGGGGACGCAGCCATGCTGTAATCTGCCAGTCGCCTCTCAACCAACGATGTTTTCGCCGATTGTGCGCACTGTAGTGCGAAGGATAATCCTCAATCAGCTCGATGTCGCTGACGAGGCCCGCACGCGCATAGGCGCCTTCGATCAGGTCGTGACTCAGCAAAGCATTGCGGGGGAAGCGGCGATCAAGAACACGGTGCAGCGTTTCCACTTCGTAGATGCCTTTCCCGACAAAGCTGCCCTCACCGTATAGGTCCTGATACACATCGGAGACAGCGCGGGTGTAGATGTCGAAGCCCGTCTGCCCTGAGTAAATGCTCGCCAGCCTCGAACGCGCCGTACTTTGAACGCTAACCCCAACTCGAGGTTGCAGAATGCCATAGCCGGCAACCACGATGCTCCTCTCAGGATCCAGAAGTGCTTGATTCAAAGGATGCGCCAATGCGCCCACCATCCGATGGGCCGATCCACGCGGCAGTTCCGTGTCGGAATCCAGGGTAATCACGAAACGAACCCTGGGCAGGATCGAGAGATTGCCCACCTTAACGCTAAAGCTGTCACACTGCCCGCGCAGCAGGTTATTCAGATCCATCAATTTGCCCCGCTTGCGCTCCCAACCGATCCAGAGTTTTTCGCGCGGGTTGTAGATGCGGCGCCGATGCAACAACAGAAAAGATCCATTCCCTTGTCCCGCATACTTCTCGTTTAACCTGTGGATGAGACCTGAAGAGAGGTCCACGAGAGGGTTGTTTTCCCGCGGTTCCGCCGCGGAATCGGGGAGATCGGTGAGCAGTGCGAAATGGAGATTTGGATCCTGGTTCCCCAGGAAGCGAACTTCCAGATCCTCTACCAGTTTGTGGACCTGTTTTTCAGTTAAGAGCACGGTTGGGACAGATACCAGGGTGACGCAATCCGCTGGAAGGCCTTCCGAAAAGTCCAGCTTTGGCAGAATTTCCGCGGGCAGCAGCAGCGTAATTAGGTGATTGATGATTTGGGCAGCGCTCTGCGAACTGGGCAACAAAATGGCTAGCGCGGCGAGCAGAATGAGCCAAAGCGAACAATGCGGCTCGGTCAACAATAGTACAACTACCGCCATGATCGCGAAGGTGACCGCGGCGATTGCGGGCAGGTAAATCTCATCCGGGTGGGCGCGCAAGAAAGACGGCAGGCGCTCGGCAATCGGAGCACGGAAGCCCACTCTCTGCTTCAGCGACGAGGTGCCTTCCGCCAGCAAATAAGAGCCGACATGCGAGGCGCGCAGAGTCACACGCGGGTCCGGTTGCTTCTGGGCTTGACGTGCAAGGGCAAGCGCCTCGCTCGCAACCTCCATCTCGGTGCAGTCAGAATGGTCTGCAATCTTTACCAGCTCTTTCCGGTACAGCTCGCGGCTGTCATAATCCATTCGGGGATACGCTGCCGCGGGATCTTCCCGCAAGATGTGGTCGAATAAAATCAGCGGCTCGATGACGTCTTTCCAGCAGGTTTGTGCAACATCCCGAAGACTGCGGACAAGGATGTCGACGCCGTGCAATCCGGCTGGATCATCAAGCAGACGACGGCCCCGCGCCGCAATCCGTTCGAGCAAAACCAGTTTGAGGACAGGGGCGAGCCGCCAAAGCTCTACCATTTTGAGGACCGTGACTTCCTGAAACGCCTGAACGTAAGCAGTGAAGCTCGATCCTGCAAACTGAAACGCGACGCCGACGAGAAAGTCATCAGCCATTGCCGCTATTCTGGGAAGGACGGCTCCGTCGGGAGCACGAACCTGAGGAATCTTATCGGGCAGCTTCAAAGTCTCCTGTACATCCTCCAGTTCCGTCTCCACCAGGCGGAGATTGTCATAGAGCCAGCGGAAATCGTCCGACACAGTTTTCGGGGGCGGAGATTCAAGCGCTGCCAACAATGGTTTGAGTGCATGCGACAGAGTTCGGCAACGACTCCGAAACGGGCGTGATGCCGGCTGACCCGGTATCCAGGCCAGGCTGCGGGCCAGTTCTTGGGCGCGTAAACGCAAAGTGCCAGTGTCAGTGTTAGTGTCAGTGTCCGAGGCCATTTTCTTCGCAGGTGGGCGCGGGTCTTCGGCTTCTACACTGGCGAGTTCCGGATGAGTTTTCTCTGGCATCTTGTATGCTTCCTAACGATAGCTGGAGGCCTGCATCTCAAACATTTCAGCGTAGCGGCCTCCAAGGCTCGCCAGTTGGTCGTGACTCCCGTCTTCGATAATGCTGCCGTTGTCGAGGACTACGATGCGGTCGGCCATACGCACGGTTGAGAACCGGTGCGAAATAAAAAGCGCGGTCTTGCCGGCGGTGAGTTCGGAAAAGCGGCGAAAAACTTCGAATTCACTGCGCGCGTCGAGTGCGGCGGTGGGCTCGTCGAGAATCAGGAGTTGCGCGTCGCGCAAATAGGCGCGTGCCAATGCGACTTTTTGCCACTCGCCTCCGGAGAGGTCCACGCCTTGGTCGAATCGCCGGCCCAGCATTTGTTCGTAGCCCTGGGACAGGCGTCCGACAATGTCAGCCGCCATGCTCTTTTGCGCTGCGGCCTCGAGGAGTTCGAGATTATTGATTTCCTCGACGCGGCCTACCGCAATATTTTCCCTGGCGGTCATTTCATAGCGCACGAAGTCCTGAAAGATAACACCCATTTCACGATGAAGATCTTCCAGTTCGTACTCGCGAAGATCGACGCCATCAAGCAGGATCTGTCCTTCGGAGGGGTCGTATAGCCGGGTAATCAACTTTACGATGGTGGTTTTGCCCTGCCCGTTTTCGCCAATCAGCGCCACCCGCTGTCCTGGGCGCAACTGAAAGTTCAGGCGGTGAAGAATCAGGCGTGAGTTTCCGGGATAGCGGAAGGATACATTACGAAACTCAAATCCACGCACCATTGGTCGAGGCGCAGGCAATGCATTTGGTTTGGAGCGAATCGTCGGCCGCATGGCAAAGAAGGCCAGTAAATCAGTGAGGAAAAGCGCCTGGTCGGCGATGCCTGCAAGAGTCGAAAAAATCTGTTGAATGTTGCTGCTGGCCTGCAAGATCGCACCCGCGAGAAACGTCAACGTACCAATGGTCAGGGCGCCGCTGACCGTGCGCCAGATGACGAATACATAGGCGGAGTAGTAGCCCATGGTCCCGATCACCGACAACAACGAACCCGCGATCAGCTTCCGCCGGGACAAGGCTACGTTCTCCTGGTAGATCTCGTCCGACAAACGTGTGAAGCGTGCGACCAAAAAATCTTTCAGTCCGAAGAGCTTCAACTCCTTCGCGGCTTCCTTGCTTCCACCTAGCACTCGCAAGTAATCGAGTTGTCTCCTGATCGGCGTCTGGCGGAAATTCTTGGCGTAACCCAGGAAGGCAAAATGACTCTCGCCGAGAAATGCCGGAACCACACAAACCACCAGCAGGAGCATCAGCCAGGGAGAGAACACCATGATGGAGACTGACAAAGTCAGCGTGGTAATAGCCTGCTGCACCAACCGTCCAATAGCTTGAATCATGCCCAACCGGTCGGTGGCCTGCACTCTTGCCCGCTCCAGACGGTCGTAAAAAACCGGATCCTCATAGGCCATCAGATCCAGTCCGGCCGCCTGCTTCATGACTTGAATGCTGACGTGACGCGTGTATTTGTCAGCCAGCAAGGAATCGGAGTAGTCGATCGCTCGACTGAGAATGCTGGTTAGTACAGCCAGGGAAAATTCTGCTGCTACCAGATACCAAAACCGCGTGTCCACCGGATGATGTGTCGAGACGGCCTGAACAATGCGATCGATAATCAGCTTCGTGATCCATAACAACGCAACCGGCAGGAGCGATGCGAGCAGGCGAGCAGCCAGTCCAAGCACTACCACCGCCGGGCCAGAGTCCCACACGATCTTGAGAACAGCGGGCACGTTCCGAAGGGCGACGAGGCGCTCTCGCCACCCTCCAGAAACTTTGCTGCTCGGCCATGCTAGATTCTTTTTTTGAGAGTTTTCCACAGCAATTTCGATCCGAGACTACTCCTTGGTTAGGAGCTTTAGCAAGCTTGGCTCGCGACGGGAGATGGAGCCTACATAGAACAATCCCTGCTACTTAATAGACCTGGACGATATTGTTCCGTACTGCATAGATGGTCAAATCGGCGACCGAATGCAGGTCAAGCTTACGCATGAGGTTGGTTCGGTGCGTTTCCGCCGTTTTGACACTGAGGTTGAGAGCCACAGCGACTTCTTTGGTGGTTTTTCCCTCTGCCAGAAGCTGAATCACTTCTCGTTCCCGGGGCGTCAGAATCGGCCGGCCGGGACAATCGTTATCGTTATCGTTGTTTGAGTGCAAGTACCCCTCCACCACCAGCTGCGCTACCCTCGTGGTAAAGAACGTCCTCCGGTGCTGTAATGCTTCCACTGCCGCGACCAGATCACTGCCCGCGTCAGACTTGAGCAGGAATCCCCCCGCTCCAACCGCCAGCACCTCCCGCACAACTTGTTCGGAATCGTGCATAGTCAGGATCAAGATGCGCGTTTCCGGCAATGCGGTGCGGATCTGACGCGCGGCATCGAGCCCGTTCAGGTTTGGCATACCGATATCGAGCAAGACGACGTCTGGCTTCATCTGCTTAGCGTATTCAACCGCTTCGCGTCCGTCTTTCGCCTCGCCACAAATCTCCCACTCTTGGCGAGCTTCGAGCAACGCGCGGATACCTTTCCGCGCCACTTCGTGATCGTCCGCGATTAGAATTCGGAGTGTGCTCACACTCTTCCTGCTGAAAAAGCGACAGCGCGACTCATGCATTCCGAGAACGTTCGACTGCTACGACTACGCCGAATACCCCGGCAACATGACCCTAAGCACAGATCTTGCCAAACTTCTATTTCATTTTATTTCATTGCACGGCCAAGACTTTTCGCATTCTGGCACGTACTGGGCAGCGAGGGCGCATGTAAGTTCTTCCATTTCTGAATTCGACCACCGGTTAGGATCCATCAACTCGGTTCCGGAAAATCTCGTCTATGATGAAGGCTTAAGAACTTTCGCAGTCAGGTGTTTGCAGTAGATCGCGGGATCCCTGACGGTATGGCTGTCTAAAGAGCAATGTGAATTTTGGGCTCTGCAAACCGCTACGATATTCGACAGAAAGCGGCTGTTACGCATCCGGGTGCCAATTCTCGAGCGGCGTGCTTAGGCCTCCAGCCAATTGGTTGGAACCCTATCTAGCCTACTGCCCCCGCTCCGCATCGAAGGAGAGTTCCTCGCAAAACCCACCATTTTCTGTTGACAAGAAAGTTATACGGGAACCGCCGTATTTCAAGATGACGATTTCGGGTACATCATTGCCTTACTTGTTTTGTTCAGGTCAGTGAATCGCTTCTTCCGGAGACTATCATGATGCCCGCACCTCGCTCCTCAGACGCAGCTTGGAGGGACTGCTACACGGCCGCCCTGTTCCAGGACGACATTACCAAGGTTCCGGCACTCATCGCTCGCGCTGAGTCCGAAATCGTGGCACGCACACGTTTGCTATTCGAAGCGCCTGGCGACAATGTGCACGAGATAAGGGCACTGGACAATGCGTTGCGCATGCTCCAGATGTTGAAGAGTTGCGTTAAGTTGACGACAACCACCGAAACAAACGCCGCCTGACGCCCTGGGCCGACGGATCACCACTACTGCGAACCAGACGACGATTCTCCGTTTAGCCGGTTTACCGAGCGCTCCGGCAATTCGCTGAGGAGTTCCAGGAAGACAACGTTGGTCCACCCGAAACCGATGATGTTGCTCCGATAGCCTTCCGCAATCTGATGTGTCGGTCATAACATTCGGGTACCCGTACTATCAGGTACTTGGCAGTCCCCAATAGTCTAGTTAAGTTGTTGAAGGTGTTGGATAGGGAAGAAGTGTGAGGATGGCACTCTACCGCTGAGTTAAGCGCCCACTGACTGCGGTTTTGCGATTGTAACAGGGGATCACAGGACTGGCCCTGACAGGCTCTCAAATCTACGACCGCAATCACCTCTCTTGACCGCAACCTCTTCGCTGTCGTAGCCTCGCGTGCGAAGTCCTGGCATTAGTCCTTTGCGCCTTAAGGGGGCTGCATATGGTTGCTCTCGCTGCTCTTTGGTTGCCCATCCTGCTGTCGGCAGTCATCGTCTTTGTCGCCAGTTCCATCATGCACATGCTGCTGCCCTATCATAGCAGCGACTACCGTCAACTTCCCGACGAGGACAAGATCCTCTCCGTGCTGCGCGCCGCCGCTATCAAGCGGGGTCTCTATATCTTCCCCTTCTGTACCCATAAGGACATGAAGTCGCCGGCCCTAATCGAAAAGCAAAAGCAGGGACCGGTCGGGTTCATGACCATTGTTCCCAGCGGACCGCCGCGATGCCGAAATTCATGATCCAGTGGTTTGTTTATTGCCTCTTGATCGGATTCTTCGTAGCCTACCTCACCGGACACACAGTTATGTTTGGCGCAAACTATCTGGTGGTCTTTCGCGTCGCCGGGACCGCCGCGTTCATGGCCTATGGCCTGGGACACCTGAGCAACGGTATTTGGAAAGGTCAGATGTGGGGGACGACGATCAAGGAAGTTATCGACGGCCTCGTCTATGGCCTACTGACCGCCGGCACCTTCGGCTGGCTTTGGCCGCGCTAGGAACATGCGGCGGACTTACACGCCGAGGCTGGAACCAAAGAGGCTATAGAGCAGGATGGCGAGCACAATCAGGGTGAAGGCCACGTACATGCGATCGCGTTCGATGGCGAATCCCACGACCGAGAGGGTTACGCGGGCTATCGGCGTGGCGATGAGGAGGAGCAGTCCGAGTTGGATTAAACCTCGACCGCGGCCATTCATTACGCTTCGGACGACTCCGGGGATGGTGCGGAATTCGGAAGGCTCGCCGAGAAACACCCTGTAATTGGCGGGCTCGTGCGCGTGGCGGAAGAGGTAGATGCACCCTCCCCAAAGGACGACAGCCGCCGAGAGCAAGACTCCGGAGCGAAGAAGGTTGCCGAGGATGAGTTCCATGCGGCGATCTCTCCACGTCTGGGGTTGGAACGTATGGGGCTGGCGCTCTGGCGCCTGGACGGCAGGCTTCAAATTTTCCCCCACAATCCCTTGTAGAGCATTTGCAGGCCAAGAACCAGAATCACCACGCTAAATACGAGGCGGAGCGATTTGGTCTCAGCTTTGACCAGGACGCGGCTGCCGAGCAATGAGCCGGCCAGGACTCCCAGCATGACAGGCATGGCGAGGCCGGGATCAACGTATCCGCGGCTGAGGTAGACACCGGCGCTGGCGGCCGCAGTCACCCCGATCATGAAGTTGCTGGTTGTGGTGGAAACTTTGAAGGGGATCCGCATGGCCTGATCCATGGCGAGTACTTTAACCGCTCCCGAGCCGATGCCGAGCAGTCCGGAAAGCGCGCCCGCGCCGAACATGAGGCTGAAGCCGGTCGGGACGTGCTGCACGTTGTAACTGCGCGGGCCTTCCAGGTCGGGGAAACTGCCGTTCATCCGCAGACGGGTGGCGAGCGCATCTGGGGGCAGGTTGCGTTGGTCCAGCGGGCGCGGCTTGCGGGAAAGAAACGCCGAGTAGAGCAACATGGCGCCGAAGATGATCGCCAGGGCGCTGGTCGGAATCCGCGTGGCCAGGAAAGCTCCGAGCAACGCGCCCGACGTGGTGGCGATTTCCAGGAACATGCCGATGCGAATGTTGGAGAATCCTTCTTTCACATACGCGGCTGCGGCACCCGAGGAGGTCGCGATCACGGATACCAGCGAGGCTCCAATCGCATAGCGAATGTCCACGCGGAATAGGAGGGTTAGCAAGGGCACCAGAACGACCCCACCACCGAGGCCAGTCAGCGATCCGAGAAGTCCCGCGACGAAGGAGACGGTCGCGACGACGGCGGTGAATTCCAGGACGGTCATTTGAATTTCTTATTAGGGTAACATTTCTTTTTATCGAGGGATCGGATGGCAATTTGAACCACACGCTCTCCGTTCCTCTAGAAGACCAAAAAGGGAACCCGAAGGTTCCCTCTGTCCCAGAAAACTGGTACTGACCATAAAGCTTTGTGTCTTACCTACAACATCTCAACCGATCGCCGCTCGATTGTGCGAACAAGAATGTCCGCGCTACACATTCACTGGTTTACCCAAACGACCCGGGACTTTTTCACCTGGGCGTGCTGCTTCTTGAGTTCGCGGGCAGCGGCGCCGAGAGAAACGGCCTCTGCCTGCGGAAAATCCGATGCCGGCCTTTCTCCCTGGGCGGAGCTGTAACCCATGGAGCCAAGCACGTTCTGTTCCGGCGCCATGGGCGCATAGCCTGCGTGTTCCGGATGACTCGGAGTCTCATAGATCGGCGGTTGAGAGTTGAGAGTGTTAAAGCCAGCGTAATTCTGCGCAAATGCCGTGGTGGCGAAAAGCAGGCAGAACACAAACAGGATCTTTTTCATAACAGGGTCTCCAGTCTGAGGAGAAACCGAGGGATCGCCGGCGCCAAAACCGCGCGGATGCGTGCTCCTCCAGGCAGAGTAGGAGCAAGCCCGGTACCAAACTTTGGCGGGCTAAAATGGCGGCTTACGGGGCTTTGCAGGGGGTAGGGGCAACTGTTTGCACATTTGTGGATAGCCCTTGGACTGGCCATACTGGGCCGCTGAAACGCCCTTTTCGCTGGGCTCGGCAGCTTGCGGCGCGCCTCAAGGGAATCATTCTTTTTAAATTTAAGATAAAGTGACAGATATGAAGATGCGAACGTGCGTACGACTCTCTTTGATGTTGCTGGCAACCATCATGGCATTGGCTGCAGTGTCGGCCGGTGCCGACTACAAGGTCGTAAAGACGTGGAAACTGGGCGGCGATGGCGGATGGGATTACCTGACTGCGGACAGCAATGGGCATCGTTTGTTCATCGCGCGAGCTACGCGGGTGATGGTGATTGATACCGAGTCGGGCAAGCAGGTAGGCGAGATTCCGGAGACGATAGGAGTGCATGGCATAACGCTGGATTCGGAGATCGGGCGCGGTTTCACCAGCAACGGCCGCGAAGATACGGTCAGCGTGTTCGACCTGAAATCGCTGGCGGTCGAGAAAAAGATCAAGGTAGGCAACGGACCCGACGCGATTCTCTATGATCCGTCTTCAAAGCGCGTGTTTACTTTTAATGCAAAAAGCCATGACAGCACAGCCGTGGATGCGTCCAAGGGCGAGGTCGTGGGCAAGATCGAACTGGGCGGGAAGCCCGAATTTGCCGCGACCGACGAAAAGGGCACGGTGTTTGTGAATATTGAAGACACGTCGGAGCTCGTGGCGTTCGATCCTTTGAAGCTCGCGGTGAAGTCGCGGTGGAAACTGGCGGACTGCGAAGAGCCAACCGGCCTCGCGCTCGACCGGAAAAACCGGCGTCTGTTTGCCGGCTGTGGCGGAAATAAGAAGATGGTGGTGGTAGATGCGGACAGCGGAAAAGTGGTCGCGAGTCTTGCCATCGGCGAGGGATGCGATGCGGCTGGGTTCGATGCCGATCGAGGCCTGGCGTTCGCGTCGGCGGGAGACGGCACGATCACCGTGATTAAGGAAGATGGGCCCGACAAGTTCACCGTGGCGCAGACGGTGACAACTCAAAAGGGAGCGCGCACCATGGCCGTCGATGCCCAGACGCATCAGCTCTTCACCGTGACGGCAAACGTGACAGGCACTCGGCAGGAGAGAAAAGTGGAGCCGGATTCGTTCGTGGTGCTGGTGGTGGAGGCAGCACACTAGCAAAGTGGCCGCAGCTTCGTAACAGGGCATCGCTTTAGCGATGCCCAAGCTTTTCAGGTCAGACGTTCCTTCAGGGGCCGCATGTGGGACATCCCTTTGGTAACCTTCCCGTTCACGACCCTTTAATAGTTGCCGCTTATACTATCTGTAAGCCTATGACTTGTGGGGGTGTAAGCAGTGGATAGCGTGACCAGAACTCGTGAACGGCAGAAACTGATGCTGGAATTGCTGGAGAGAAAAATACGGCTGCGCGCGCGCCAGCTTTACGATGAGCGCGGACAGGTCGAAGGACTCGAGCTGGAAAACTGGGTTAGAGCTGAGTCGGAGGTTTTGAAGTCGAGCATTCTCGCGCCGCTGTGGAACGCCCGCCACGAGCGGGAACTGGTGGGAGTGTCTGGTGGAAATATAGAGTAAAGTACCGTCGCGGCCTCCGAGCCGGGCGCCAACCTGTGGACGGCGAGCCCCAAAAATCTTGACGCTAGTTGGAGATCCGCAGCAACAGTAACGCAGACGACAGGCTGAGCACTGGACCGGCGATACTAAAGAACGCTCTGCCGACGGTCCCTGGCGCGCCCCCAAAATACGCATCCAGCACAAAAGCCATGACGCAGGTCGCCCCGACCGGAATGAGCCACGATTTTGGAAGGCTATTCAGGTTTGGGATTGCCGTGGGCAACAACCACAAAAAGATGTACCAGAGATTTCGATCGTGCAGCGAGGCAGCGAAGTGGTATCCGCCACCGCGATGAAGTGCGAGAAACTGCAGCGGACTTATATACGTCCCTGTGATCGACCATTGCAGGCCGATCATCGCGCCGAGACTCAGCAGCCAGCTGCTCAGGATCCAGGTTGCGCTCGATACATGATTGCCATCTAAACGATTGCGATCAGGATTGCGATCCAGCCGGGTTGAGAGCCACCAGGCGGATGTGAACACGATGTTGAAGGGGATGAAAGATTCTTTCGTTAGCGCTCCTGCGACGGCGATCGCCGGCAAGGCCCAGAGCTCAAACTCCGACAAGCACCAGAGCAGGGCAAGAAGGAAGAAGCCTTCGCCGGCGTCCACCAACCCAACCAAGCGAAGATTCGGGACAGCAAAATTGACCAAGTAAAGCAAAGCGCCAACCAGTCCTACCGCGGAACTGCCCAGCTTACGGTTCCCGAGGACGACAATGAGAAGGGCGGTTCCGGCGACGAACAGAGAGTCGGAAACGAGAAGTCCGAACATCACCGGATCCCAGGTTGCCACTCGTCCTCGCGCGAGCCGGTAGAAAGGCCTAGCGAGCCACGGGACCAGCACGCGGAAGCGGCGGAAGCGCATGTCTTCAGCGTTAACGACGGCTGCTCCGGTTACGAGCGCCGCGTAGGTTTTGACGTCGGAAAGCCCCGGAGTCTGGCGCGGGTCGAATCGGTTGAGGATTGGATAGCCTAGGCCGCATGCGATCAGGAAAAACACGCAAAAGAGCAACGCCAGTCGGGCGGTCGCGATTCTCGTACGATCGTCATGCAGGCGATTGTCATGCACGCTCGGCATTTGTATTGGCGAAGGTAGCGTCCGGCGTTCGACATTGCAACTTAAATCTCAGGTTACGTTTGCCCGAGCCAAGCTTGGTTTTGCCGAACGAATCTGTTAGCTTTCAGCCTCAGCATAGTGGCGAACTTCTTTGCGGAATATTTCTGGAGGATGGACATGGGATCTCGAACGTGGTGGCTGGTCCTCTTTTGTCTCCTATCTACAGTCTCGCTGCAGGCGCAACAAACAACGGCAGCAGACGACGCCACGCGGCGGCTGGCGGTCGACATTTTCAAGCAACTGATCGAAATCAACACGACGGACTCGGTAGGCAGCGTAACCGCGGCCGCGGAAGCAATGGCGCAGCGCTTTCGCGATGCCGGATTTCCGGAGGACGACATTCAGGTGCTGGGCCCAAATGACCGTAAGAAGAATGTGGTGGTGCGTCTACATGGATCGGGCAAACACAAACCGGTGCTGCTGATCGGGCATCTCGACGTGGTGGAGGCGCGTCGCGAAGACTGGACGACGGATCCGTTTGAGTTCATCGAGAAGGACGGATATTACTACGGCCGCGGCACCAGCGATATGAAGGATGGCGACGCAATTATGTCGGCCACGCTGATCCGCATGAAGAAAGAAGGATACGTGCCCAGCCGCGACATTATTCTCGCGATGACGGCGGACGAAGAAGGCGGCACCTCGAATGGCGTGGACTGGCTGATCAAGAATCATCGCGAACTGATCGATGCCGAGTTTGTGCTCAACCACGATGGCGGCGGCGTGCTGGCCGATCACGGCAAGCCTGTGATGATGGAAGTGAATGCCACCGAAAAGCTCTACGGCGATTTCGTGCTGACGGCGACCAATCCCGGCGGACACAGCTCGCTGCCCCGGCCCGAGAACGCGATCTACGCACTGGCGAATGCGCTGACGCGGATCCAACACTACCAGTTTCCGTTTGAGCTGAACCCCATTACCAGAGCGTATTACGAACGACAGATGACAATGTCGACACCGCAGCGGGCGGCCGACCTAAAGGCGATGCTGAAGAATCCTCCGGACATGCAGGCTGTGGCGCGGCTGTCGAAGGATCCGCTCGACAACTCGACCTTGCACACAACCTGCGTGGCAACGCGGTTGAGTGGAGGCCATGCCAACAACGCGCTGCCGCAGATGGCGCAGGCAAACATTAACTGCCGCATCGAGCCCGGACACGCGCTGGAGGAGATTCAGCTCACGCTCGAAAAAGTTGTGGCCGATCCGAAAATAAAAGTGCAGTTCCGCGAAAACACTGGCGTGCTGATGGATCACGGCTCCGACCGCCATAGTTACGTGCCGCCGGCTCCGCGGAGGGAAGTATTCGATCCGCTGGACAAGGTCGTGGCGCAAATGTGGCCGGGGATTCCAGTGCTTCCTAATATGAGCACAGGCGCGTCGGATGGCGTGTACACGAATGCAGCCGGAATGCCGACTTATTGCGTGTCGGGCGAAGAGTATGACCGGGACGATATACGGGCGCATGGAAAAGACGAGCGGACTGGAGTCGAGTCGTTTGCCCGGGGCATGGATTTTTATTATGCGTTTTTGAAGGGAGTTACGGCGCAGTGAGTCAGCATTCCAAGCTGAGTTCCATCTTTGAACTCGCACCTGGCAGGTACCCCCTCCCCCCTCCCCCTCGGTATATTAGAATCAAGACTTTAGCGCGCGACTCCCGCCAAAGTCTTGAGCGAATGGGAGTTAGAGGCAAAATCTTCAAAATATAGGAGTTAGTGACTAACTTTCGATGGTTAGTCGGTTTTTGGCCGCTGTTAACGCCCGGAGTAAGTTGTCAAGGATCTCGGTGGTTTGTGGCTTTGTGCCTACTTAGTATTCTAGCAGAGCTGTCAATGGCTGGTTGGGAAGTGGGCGTGGTTTTTGTTACTTGTTCTTCGATTGAGTCTCACGGCGGAGTGAGATGCAATGCCTCCAAAACACATTCTTGCACTGTTGCGAGGCGGAGATCGGCGAATGATCGGCCGCTCCAACCAAGTGGCGGCAATGGTCGGCAAAGCACCAGAGCTTTTTCCTGAGCTGATTGCGGGCCTGTGGTCGGAAGATCCGCTGGTGCGAATGCGGGCAGCGGATGCGGCTGAGAAGGTCACGCGGAAGAACCACGAACTTCTTCAGCCCTACAAGAAAGAATTGCTCGGCCTGATGGCCGAGGCCAAGCAACAAGAACTGCGATGGCACTTGGCGGTCATGGCGCCACGGCTGGTGTTGACGCCCAAAGAACGGCACTATGCGATCTCGTCTTTGCATAATTACTTGGAAGACCGTAGTTCCATTGTTAAAACCTTCGCTCTTCAGGGACTGGCTGACTTGGCTCAGGATGACCCAGGCATTCGGCCTGGAGTGATAGAGATTCTGCGCGAGGCTACTCGGACCGGAACGCCCGCGATGAAGGCTCGCAGTCGCAAGTTGCTGCTTCGGCTGGAACGGTGAGGGCTCGCCGACGGGGTCGGCCCTGAATCGATCCTAGGAATCTTAGCCCACTGCTATGCGTGAGTTTGACGTGGTGTGCTAGGCTCATCGCAAAGTGTGCGATGAGTGGTGGGCACCCAGCGCGATGAAACCATGAACTGGAAGTCTTTTAGGAAAGTCCTCGGATGGATCGGGCCGATCTGCCTGTTGTTGGCAGGTCTGTCGCGGCCGGCACCGCTTCGAGCCCAGAGCAGTTCCGCAGCACCATCGGCACAGCGCAAGACCAGCACCCCTTACACTGGCGATCTCTCCATTTTCGACACCTCAGGGCGCGATGAGCGTCTGCAGATCAACCGCGTCATGGACATGCTTGGCATTGAGCCCGGCAAAAACGTTGCCGACATCGGCGCCGGATCGGGCTGGTTCACGGTGCGCGCCGCTCGCCGCGTCACAAGGTCGGGCACGGTTTATGCTGTCGACATCAACCCGGAGGCGATTCATTACATCGACGAGCGCGCGAAAAAGGAGCGACTCCAGAACATAAAAACGATCCTCAGCAAACCCGACGATCCACAACTTCCAGCCGACAGTATCGACGCCGTGCTGCTGCTCAAGACCTACCACGAGGTAGCGCATCCGGTTGTGCTGCTCAGAAATCTTCGCGCATCGCTTAAACCAGGAGCCAAGATTGGCATCATTGATCGCAATGGCAACGGAGAAAATCATGGCGTGAGTAAAGACGTGGTCGTTCGCGAAGCTGCCCAAGCCGGATACGAACTACGCGACTCGCAGGATTTCGTGAAGGCCGACGGCATGGATTACTTTCTGATCTTCACTGCGAAGCCGAATTAGGGACACGCCTTATTCTGGTTAGGTGCTCGGCGGAGGATTCGGGTTTTGAGTGCTAATGCCTGTTAACGGTAGTCGACTCTGGAAGTGTTGCAAATTCAAGAGTAAGCTGCTGTGCATGAAAACAGGGACCCCTACACACACTGCTCGGTGGCTTATCTTGTTGTGCTCCGTTTTCTGTTTGTTCGCGATACTGCCCTTCGGGTACGCGCAAAGTATCACCGAACTCGAGAGCAAGGCTGAGGACGGTGACGCACAAGCACAATTGGCCCTTGCCAAGGCGTATCACCTAGGTGAAGGGGTCGCGAAGGACGAGGCAGAAGCCGTGCGCTGGTGGGAAAAGGCTGCAGAGCATGGCGATGTTGCGGCGCAGATCAACCTTGGAGTTGCTTATCAACTTGGAGCGGGCGTTCCGAAGAACTACGCGGCTGCCGTCCGCTGGTACACGAAAGCCGCCGATCAGGGCAATGCAGAAGGTCAGCGCGGCCTTGCACTCCTTTATCACTTGGGACAGGGTGTTCCAAAAGACGACGTAGAAGCTGTGCGTTGGTACACCAAAGCTGCCGATCAAGGCAGTGTACAGGCCCAGTCGGACCTTGCAGCGCTTTATCACTTGGGTGGGCAGGGTGTTCCACAAGACGAAGCCGCAGCCGTGCGCTGGTGGAAGAAGGCCGCCGAGCAAGGCGACGTAACGGCTGAAGGCAATCTCGGGACGGCGTATGGCTTAGGAATAGGTGTTCCGAAAGATACTGCTGAAAGTCTGCGATGGCACACCAAGGCTGCAGAAAATGGCAACGCGGCTTCCCAATTCAGCCTAGGAATGTTTTATGTCCAGGGCACGGGAGTCCCGAAGGACGAGGCAGAGGGAGTCAAGTGGCTGCGCAAGTCCGCTGAACAGGGCAATGCTGGCGGTCAGTTCTGGCTTGGAGCTGCGTATTACTCTGGCACAGGAGTCGCAAAGGACATCGCCGAAGCTTTGCGTTGGTATCGCAAAGCAGCCGACCAAGGCTACGCGGCGGCTCAATACAACCTAGGACAAGCCTACAACTTAGGAAACGGAGTCGAAAAGGATACCGCCGAGGCCGCCCGGTGGTGGCTGAAGGCTGCCGAACAAGGCCTCGCGAAGGCTCAATATAATCTCGGTCTGGCTTATCACGATGGTATAGGCGTACAAAAGGACAACGCACAAGCCTATTTCTGGATAGCGCTTGCTGCGATATCCCTCGAACAGGGATTCGTGAAGGACCATCGCGACAAAGCCGAAGCACTGCTCACAGCAGCTCAGCTTGCAGATGTGCAGGGACGCATTCGCAATTGGGAAGAGGCGCATCCGGCCACGCAGACAGCTTCATTAAACTCCTTACCAAGCGTCCCGCAGGATCAACAACAACAGACTCAAACCAAAGACCACCCGCAAGCCGCCAACGCGCAAGCAGACTCAAAACCCGACTCGAAACCTATCATCCTCATCCCCATATTCATCAAGGCGAAATGTGACGGCAAACTGTCTGCAGCGCTGTTGTCGTCATTTAAAGACGCGCTAACCACATCACATAGGTATAGGTTGACTGAGGAGCTACACGATGAAGGCAAGAATGACAAGGTCGTATTTGTGCAGATGGCCTGCATGGAACGCAATGACACTGTAGCGGTCGCGAGTGCCTATGGACTCGCAAAGTGTGTTGGCCCGATTGAATGTCATACGGCCCTAGACGGGTCTTCCATGAACCCAATGCTCTGTGATTCAAGTAGCGATTCTCAGTGCGGAACGGAACTCTTTAAGACGCTCGATCTGTGGGCAACCACTGCAAAACCGATTCTAAAAGTTGACTGAATGCCGCAAGTTCTTGCTCGGTTTGTTAAAGGGACAATGCCCGTGGAAAACTGATGACTGGCGAAAAATCCCGATAGCACTCGTTGACGTACCCTGGCGTAAGCACACTTCTCTTCCTGCGAGATTCCAGCCATGCCTTATCGTGTTTGCAATTCTTGTTCTAATCGCTGCTCGCGGTTGACATTCGCCATGCATTCGCCTATGCTGCGGGCATGGCGATCACTCGGCGTCAGCGCGAGCTGTATGACTTCATTTCGCGCTTTGTGGCGGAGAATGGCTACTCCCCTTCGTTTGAAGAGATCAAAGTGGGCATGGGGCTGAACTCTTTGGCCACGGTGCACAAGCACGTCACCAATCTGGAGAAAAAAGGGCTGCTGACGCGGGACTACAACCGCAGCCGTTCGATTGATCTGCTGCCTCCGCGGGGGAAGTTGAAGCAGTCGATGGCGGTGAATACGGCGGTGGTGCTGCCGCTGGTGGGCAGGATTGCGGCGGGTCGTCCAATTGAGGCGGTCGAGCACAGCGAAACAATTTCGCTGGCAGATTTCGTGCGCTCGAAGGACGTGTTCGTGCTCGAAGTGCGCGGCGAATCCATGCAGGACGAAGCCATTCTCGATGGCGACTTCGTGCTGGTCGAGAAGACGAAAACCGCGCACAACGGCGATATTGTGGTGGCGCTGATCGAATCGAACGACGCGACGCTGAAGCGGTTTTTTCGCGAGGGAGAGAACATTCGTCTGCAGCCTTCGAACGCGGCCATGACGCCCATCATTGTGCCCGCGGCGTCGGTCGAGATTCAGGGACGGGTGATTGGCGTGCTGCGGAAGTACTGAACTGCAGTTGCCAGTATCCAGTTGCCGGTTGCCAGTAAAGGCAAAACCGAACAGACTCTTAATTTCAGGACTGGCAACTGGGTACTGGCAACTGGCAACTGCTTCTAGCCCAGGTGGCGATTCAGGGCTTTCTGAATGTCGTCCTTGGAGCGGTAGCCGACTAGCTGTTCCACGACCTGTCCGTTCTTGAAGACCAGCAAGGTGGGGATGCCCGTGACTTTGTAGCGCATGGGCGTGGCGCCATTGCGGTCGACGTCCATTTTGCCGACCTTGACTTTACCCTGATACTCGCCCGCCAGCTCTTCGACGATCGGAGCGATCGCGCGGCAGGGACCGCACCAGGCGGCCCAGAAATCGACCAGCACGGGCTTGTCGGACTTCAACACATCGGAATCGAAATTCGCGTCGGTGACTTCGACGGTGGCGTTGCTTGCCATTCATCCTCCAGATTTCTCGGTTCCCGCAGGGCAGACCTTGCGGTCTCCGCCGGGCGGGACTTCTATCCTAGCACTGTTTATTGGATGCCCCGCAAGGGTGGAAGTCGCAGGAGCAGGCGGGAGTGGGGATACGCCACGGACGGCCGTAGAATGACTGTTTTGGGAATCTCGATCTCGAATCTGGGTTTCGAATTTGAGTTTCGAATTGTGTCTAGCGATCTCGATAATCTCCGTGTAGTGCTCGTGGCAGCGCGGAATCCGCTGAATATTGGGGCGGCGGCGCGGGCCATGAGTAATTTTGGGGTCCGGCGATTGCGGGTGGTGAATCCCTACGAGGTGGCATTCCGGGAGGCGCGGTCGGCGGTGGGCGCGTCGGGATTGCTGGCGAAGGCGGAACAGTATGAAAACGTGGCTGAGGCAGTTGCGGACTGCCAGCTGGTGGTGGGAACGACAGCCGCGAGGCGACGGGAATTGCAGCATCGTTTGCGGCGGCTGGATGAGGGCGGGCGGGCGATAAAGCGGGAACTGAAGACGGGACCAGTGGCATTGCTGTTCGGCTCGGAACGGTATGGGCTGGCGAATGAAGAAATGAGCCACTGCCATTGGATGATGCGGATTCCGACGCGGGAAGAGCACGGTTCGATGAACCTGGGGCAGGCGGTCGCGGTCTGCCTGTACGAACTGGTACGGGGACGGAAAACAGCGGAAGCAAAGACCGCGCCTGGGAAAAAGGAAAAGACCTCCGCCACTTCAGGTGAACTGGAGCGGCTGACACAGGTGCTGCTTGAAGTTCTCCGCGACAGTGGATATGTGAATCCACGCGCAGCTGCGGCTGAAGAAAAGTTGCGGCGCTTGGTCCGGCGAATGAAGTTGAACCCGGATGATGCGGAGGTCTTGTTGGGAATGATGCGGCAGGTAGCGTGGAAACTGGGTGCGAACGAAAAGCGCGAGAAACAGTCTAAACAAGCTTAGGTGTTAAGTGTCAACTGCACGCCCCACAAAATTTATCCCGGTACAACCTCGGCGGCTTCCTCTCAAATCAAACGAATTGCGTGCTAACGCTTGCCCGTTCCGAGAGTCCAATTAAGAGTGGCGGGCTGGTTGGCGTTTGCAGACTTTACTCTCCGTTCTGACCTCGAGGTGGCGACATGCGCATGCTGCTGGACACTTTCGCGCAGACCCTCCAAACTCTCTGGGCGCATAAGCTGCGGTCCTTCCTCACCATGTTTGGGATCGCCTGGGGTGTAGGTTCGCTGCTGCTGCTGGCCGGAGTGGGCGAAGGCTTCCGCAACGGCAATCGCAAGCAACTGGAAACCTTCGGCAAGAACATCATCTTCTTTTTCGGCGGGCGCGCGCCGGCGGTCGAGGGCAGTTTCAACTCGATGAAGTGGTTCAACCTCACCTATGACGACTACCTCGCCATCAAGAACGAATCGAAGCTCGCAATCCACATTGCGCCGGTGATTGCGCGCGACGACATCCGCGCGGTCAGCGATTACACCAGCACCAACGGCCAAGTCTCAGGCGTGCCGCCGATTTACAGCCAGGTGCGGACGATCCCGCTGGCCGTTGGACGCTGGATCAATGACGATGACGACGAGCAGCGGCGGCGGGTGTGCCTGCTGGGCTCGGAGATGACGCGCAACATGTTTCCGGGACGTCCCGCGGTCGGCAGCACCATCCTGCTCAATGGCGTTCGTTTTCAGGTGATCGGCGTACTCTCGAAGATCGGACAAGAGGAGCAAAACGCGACCAACATTCGAATTTTTGTTCCGTTCAACACCATGCGCGAGTTGTTTCCGCTGACTGGCGATAACTCGCAAGAGGGCAACGCGATTTCGTTCATCAACTATCAGCCGCGCAGCTTTGACGAGAACGAAACCGCCAAGGATGAGTTGCACCGGATCGTAGCCCGCAACCACGGCGGATTCGATTCGAAGGGGACCGATATCTGGGAAGAATGGGACACGGTCAAGAACCAGAAGACCATGGGCAAGATCTTTACGGCCATGGACTGGTTCCTGGGCGGCGTGGGCCTGGTGACGCTGGCGCTGGGCGCGATTGGCATTGTGAACATCATGCTGGTGGCCGTGACGGAACGCACGCGCGAGATCGGATTGCGCAAAGCCGTGGGCGCGACCAACCGCAACATTTTGTTCCAGTTTTTTCTTGAGGGCGCATTCCTGACGCTGCTCAGCGGCGCGATCGGAGTTGGCGCGGCCATGCTCGTCATTCACTTACTCTCGGGAGTGCAACTGCCGCAGGGCTTCGATACGCCGCGAATCGTGCCGGTATCGGCGATCGGCGCGGTGTTGTCACTGGCGCTGGCGGGCATAACGTCCGGACTTTATCCGGCGCGCAAAGCGGCGATGCTGGAACCGGTGGAGGCTTTGCGACAAGAGTAGCTAGTGGAGCGACGGGCGTCTCGACTCTCCATTTTGGTGGCGGCCGGGCGGGGAAGCCCGGCTCTCCACTGACAAGGAACACGTCATGACCAACGATCTGTTGAAAGAAGCTTATGGCGCGATGAAGCACGATCGCCGCCGCACGACTCTTACCATGCTGGGAATGGCTTGGGGGATTGCGACCGTGGTCATCCTGCTGGCCTTCGGCTCGGGATTCGAGCGCGCCATCAACCTGATTTTCAGCTCATGGGGGACCGACGTGATCGGAGCGTTTCCGGGACGCACGTCGCTGCAGGCGGGTGGTGCGAAGGCGGGCAGCGAAGTTCGGCTGAAACTGGAGGACGTCGAGTACGTCCGCAACGAAGTGCCGATGGTGAAAGGGGTCACTCCGATTTTCGACAAGCAGAACGTGACCATCCAGCACGACACTCGCACCTTCACCAATCTTTTCCTCACCGGCGTTTATCCGGTTTACGAGCGCATTCGCGGCTTCAACGTTGCCACCGGCCGCGGGCTGAGCGAGCAGGATCTGCTGGAACATGCCCGCGTGGCGGTGATCGGAGACGAGGCGAAGCGGAGACTGTTCTCGGGCGAGCAAGCCCTGGGACAGAGCATCCGGATCAACGGTGTGAGCTTTCAGGTAATCGGCATTTATCAGCACAAAGTGCAGGGCGGCGACAATAACGACAACACGCTGATCGCAATCCCTTTCAGCGCGATGGGCGATCTCTACGACACGCAGTACATCACCGGGATTTTCATGGACTACGAGGGTCAGGATCATCAGCAACTCGCGCGCGTGGTGCGCAGCGTACTCGCCGGGCATCACAACTTCCGCCCGGATGACCGCCGCGCCGTGTTCATCGCCGATTTCAAGCAGGACTACGACGAGTTCACAACTGTGACCACTGCTCTCAAGGTGCTGCTGGCTTTCATCGGCGCGCTGACGCTGGGAATTGGCGGCATCGGGCTGATGAACATCATGCTGGTTTCGGTGCAGCAGCGAACCCGCGAGATCGGCGTGGAGAAGGCGCTGGGCGCGCAAAAGGGCCACATCCTGTTTCAGTTTCTCGCGGAAGCACTGGCGATCACTTTTGCCGGAGGAGCAGCCGGGATCGGGATCGCTTACCTGATCTCGTGGGGCGTGGGCGCGCTGCCGTTGATGAGCGCTTTTGGCGACAACCTGCAGGCCGGCGACATCCATTTGCATATCAACCTCAGCAGCCTCGCCGTGGCGACGATCATTCTCAGCGTAGTCGGCGTGTTGAGTGGAATGGTGCCGGCAATTCGGGCGGCGCGACTGGATCCGATTGAGAGTCTGCGTTATGAATAAAGCTTTCAGCTTTCAGCTTTCAGCTTTCAGCTCTCAGCTTTCAGCTGTCAGCTCGCAGTTCAAGATCGCGGGCCTCGGGGAAGGCCCGCCTGCAACACGGTGGGTATCGGGATTTTGAGTGCAAATGCCTGGTTGCGACAGTTATCACAGGTCCCGTGAGAAATTGCCGCTACGTTCATGTAGCGCGTTGCGAGGTTTTGTCATTATTCCAAAGTGATTACGACTTTTGCGCGAGCGTGTCCTGTTTCCAGATACCGGATAGCCTCAGGGACCTCAGTCAACTTGTAATGCCGATCGATGACCGGTGTTACCTTTCCGGCCTTCATGAGATCGTGCAGGATGGTCAGATCCTCTTTGTTCATTTTCGCTATAAACATGACAAACATCTGGCTCACGAATCGTGACAACACAGGCGTTGTGATAAAACGGGTCAGAAAGATCCCGGGTTCTTTGGGTGCTCCGGCGATGACGCATATGCCATTGGGATTTAAGATGCGCCTGCACGCTGACAATGAATGGTTCCCTACGTTGTCGAGAATCAGGTCGTAACGTTGCCCACTTTTAGTGAAATCCTCTTGGGTGTAATCAATGACGCGATCCGCGCCGATGGATCGGACCAGGTCCACATTCCTGGTATTGCATACGCCGGTCACCTCTGCGCCGAACGACTTGGCGATCTGCACGGCGAACGTACCCACGCCTCCCGCCGCACCGTTAATCAGGACCTTCTGCCCCGGCTGAATCCGTCCCTTGTCCCGAAGACCCTGCAACGCGGTGAGTGCCGCCACAGGTACAGAAGCCGCTTGCTCGAACGTCACGTTATCGGGCTTCACGACCAATGCCGATTCGGAAGTGCACGCATACTCAGCAAAGGCCCCTCGGCATGAGCCGAACACCTCGTCGCCTGGCTTGAACCGGGTTACGTTCCTGCCAACCGCTTCCACCTGGCCGGCCACATCACGTCCGGGTCGCCCGGGGTGTGAGTTGCTTGGTTCGTGCAGCCGGAACAGTATGCGAAAGATGCGCGGCACGCCCCTCAACAAGCGCCAGTCTAGTGGATTGACAGAGGCCGCGCGAACTTTTATCAGGACTTCATCGTCGCCAACGGCCGGCTTTTCAATTTCTTCACACTTGAGAACATCAGGTGAACCATAGCGGTGATAAACAATAGCTTTCATCAGGACTCCGGTTTTCAGGACTAGTGAAGGATAGTCCCTCGAAGCATTTCGTCAATGCGCCAAGTCACCTGAGCTGCTCGCCAGCCTCGTACGCGAGGCCCCTCCGGCATTGTTGGTGAAATATCCCTGATTGCGACATTAACTTCCAAGTAGCCGGTCAACTGGACAGGATCCAGCAAGACTTGCGGTCAGGCGCGCGACCGCACCCTCTCTTGGTTTTCGAGGATGCGCATGACCGCTCGCCTTCCCGGCTCGCGATCTCCAGTGACCAAGAACGCCAGAACCGCTCCCTGGAACGCCTGCAGCACTTCTTCGACGGTCGGACGATCGGGCAAATACCTCATGAGGAGCTCGATCCACAGCCTTTGCTGCTCGGCATAAAACAGCCTCGCGCGTTTCGAACCCGACCAGGCGCGCTTGGACAGATCCATCACCAGCAAGAGCACGCCTCTCGATTGAGGAGCAGTCGTGCGGTCCCAGAGAGCACTCACAACTGCCTGCACTGTCGCTCCCGGCGGAAATGCCTCGGGAACAAATTGCGCGCGCAACCGGTTTTCGAGGCGCGTAATCGCCTGCTCCTCGATGTTCTCGCGCCCACCGAAATAATGAACCAGCATGCGCTTGCTGCTCCCGGCTTTGCGCGCCAATTGGTCGAGGCTTAAGTCGAGGGTTCCCGCTTCGACGAATGCCGCCAGGCACCGATCGAGCAGCACGGCTAAATCCGGCTTTTTGCGACGGCGCATCTTGTCTCCCGATGTACCGTGTGGTACATTTGGTGTACCACGCGGTACATAGCAACGTACCGCGTGGTTCATCCTAGCACGTGAGGAGCCTGTATGAAGATGCAAGAATGCATGCTGCTGCTTTCGTTCGGCCTCACCCTCTGGATTTTGGGGACCATCTACTACGCGTACGCCGGTCACGGCGTTTTAGAGACGACACCGGCACGATACTGGGTAAGCTTTGCAATTTCTCCCATCATCTCCGCTGCGTTCTGCATCCTCATTCTCCGCTGGCGTCACATCGCCCCGTCCAACTGGGCCGTCGCCATGCTCCTTCTCGCCATACCCGGAATGGTCGGAGAAGCGGTCGTGCTCTGTAACCTGGGAACATTCATGCCGAAAATTCAGGAGGCATCTGGCGGCCGCTATGGCGCTTTTCTGTTCGCCACCTACGCCGTCGTTCTCGGCATCGCCGAATTCGCCACGCTTTGCTCGGCACGTTAGGAGAGAGCAAAGGGTCAAGCATTGGAAGCCGCGGCATAAAGTGAGCTCGTGGCGTTGGGCTTCACGTTCGCCGCATTCCGGGCGAGTGGTCGGCAAACCGGAAACTATGCGGTTGCTGTCGTAATATCCCGTTTGCGACAGTTGACCTTAGAAGCACTCACACTGCATCGTTCAGAGTCGGGAGAGCAACCTACTCCGTCCGCAGCGCCTGCATCGGATCAAGCTGCGCTGCATGCCACGCCGGGAGCAGGCACGCAACCACCGCAACCGCGAGCAAAAGCACCGCTGCCAGCATAAACGCAGCGGGATCAAGAGGCGTCATGCCATACAACAGTGAACGAATCAGCCGGGTGGTTGCCGCACTGGTCATCAATCCGAGAACCAACCCGACCACTGCTGGGCGCAGCCCGTCCAACAGCATCAAGTGAAGAACCTGCTTCCGCTGCGCCCCCAAAGCCAGCCGAATCCCAATCTCCCCCTGTCGTTGCCCCACCAGATACGAGAGCACCCCAAACAAACCCACCGCAGCGAGCAACAGGGATACAGCGGCGAAGACCACCAGGAGCGTCGTCTCAAAACCTGCATCCAAAGTGTTCCTGCCAAGGATCTGGTCCATCGTGAGAATGTCACTAACGGCAAGGTTCGGGTCCATATCGGCAATGATCTTCTGGATGGGTAATGCAAAGCTCAGCGGATCGGGTCCCGTGACAGCAGCGAGGGAAGCACTGTTTTCCTCTCCGCGAAACAGCGGCACGTAGAATGTGGGCTCAGTGTCAGAGGCTAGCGTTCCGCGCACGTCCGCGACCACACCAATGATTTCGAAGTTGTGCGGCGCAGCGAAATTGTCATCATTAACGTGTTTCCCAATCGGATCAGCGTTGGGGAAGAATTTACTCACGAACGATTGACTCACTATGGCAAATTGGCTGTGCCCCAGCCGCTCATTCGGCTGAAAGAATCGGCCCTTCATCAACGGAATCTGCATGGTCCGGAAGAAGCCGGGATCGACGCTCAAAACATTGGCGGCGAGAGACTGACCCTGCGCAAGCGGTGGATTTTCCGGGATGAAGAATGCATGGTCCGGGGGGTCCCCGTCTCCCGGCAAGTCATCCGTTAATGCGACGCCGTTTATCCCCGGCAATGCGCGCACGCGCTGGAGCAAATCGTCATAGAAATTTGTCCGCGCCATCGGTGTCATATAAGTGGCATCGGGCAAACTGACGCCCATCGTCAGTACATGATGTGTACGACAGCCGAGATTGACCGACCGAAGATGCTGGTAGCTCTTCAGCAGCAGGCTCGCGCCTACCAGCAGAACCACGGTCAGCGCCACTTCGAGCGAAAGTAATATGCGTCTTACCCGAGCGCTGGCATGTCCACTGCGTTGCGAGCGAGTCGAGTCCTGCAAGGGGCCGAGGATCTGTCTTTCCCTGAGAGCCAGAACCGGAATCAACCCTGCGAGCAGTCCGCAGAAAAGCATGATTCCAACTCCAGCCAAAACAGCAACACTGTCCAGATGAATGCCCTCCGCACGCGGGATGTCCGGACGCGCGCTTACCAGCCAGTGAATCGACATAGACGCCAACAGCAACCCCAGCGTGCCGCCTGCAACACACAGCAGCACGCTCTCCACAAGTTGCTCCTGGACCAGCCGCCAGCGGCCGCCGCCCAGAGCCGTGCGAATCGCCGCCTCCCTGCGCCGCGCAGCTGAGCGTGCTACCAGCAGGTTCGCAACGTTCAGGCAGCCAATCAGCAACAGGCATCCTGTAGCAGCGAGGAGCATGAGAAGGGCCGGTTGGATATGCCCTACGCGCGACTCAAGCAGCGGCACGACGTGAGTCGCGTTGAGGACAAAATTGTTGTCGGGAAACCGCTTGTGAATTCCGGCTTGAATTGCGCTCGTCTCAGCCTGCGCCTGCGCTACGGTAACACCCGGCTTCAGACGCGCGAAAACTTGAAAATTATGGGCACCGTGCGATTGAATCCACTGCGGCTGAGTTTCGTGAAAGAACGGCGTCCATAGCTGCACCGTGGGATCGGGAAAATCGAACCCCGCAGGCAAAACGCCGATCACCGTGTACGGCTTCGCGTCGAGCCGGAGGGTCTGACCCAGAATCTTAGTGTCGCCGCCATAGCGGCGCTTCCACAAACCCCAGCTCAGGACGACAGCCGCATCGGCTTGCGGTCGGTCGTCGTCAGCGTCGAAGAACCTTCCAAGCGCGGGCTCTACTCCTAGCAAGTGAAACATGTTCCAGGTTGCCGTGAGCGCCATTACGTGTTCGGGAAGGTGCCCGCCAGCACCGGAGAGGTTGTAGCTGCTCCAGTTATAGGCAATCGCCATTTGCTCGAAGCTCTGTTGCTGCTGACGCCAGTCGAGAAAATCAAGACCGGAGACGGCGATGTGATTGTGTGTCGGATCGTGGGAGTCAGCCTCGTAGATACGAACCAGTCGTTCCTGCTCGTGAAACGGCAACGGGTTCATCAGCACCGAATGCACCACGGTGAACATAGCCACAGTTGCGCCAATGCCAAGGGCCATGACCAGAATCACAATCAAAGAAAATCCCGGGGTCCGCACCAAGGTGCGCAAGCCAAAGCGCAAGTGATGAAATGACATTTCCATGGATCTCTCCACGCGCAAAATTACTTGCTACACGTCGAGCACGTCCTCTACCAAACCCTCCTCGGATGTGGTTGGTTTATTTTCGCCAGGAAAGCCGCTCAATAATATGATTTTTCCACTGGGGTTCTGCCCAAAATCGAGAATTGCTGTCCGGGCGTGAACACCAGTCGCGGTCTCTGGTTAGACGTCTCGAATCAGTTGGTGATAAATCCCGTCTCTGACAATTACACTCACAATCACCGCGCTGCAAAACGAGGGCGTGCGGTAATACGCGCACTTTCGTACGTTTCAGGATTTCTCAGAATCCGCCCCGTTGAACGCAGTGAGCGGAGCGGACTGAGGAATCACCAGGAGGGGGTTTTTATCGGCCTTTGATTTGGTCAGGGAGAGCAGGAATCAGATGTAACAGCTCTCAGCAGCTCGGTGCTCAGCGAAAAAAAATTAGTTGGTGGTCTAATAGAATCATAGAGTTGGCGGAAAATTCTCTGCAAATCTTTGAGTTTACAGGACTTATGGCTAAAATATTCCGGAATAAGGAGTTTCTTCGTTTCTGGCCAAAATGGAAAAGGGTGCGGGAATGGATCCGCACCCTTCTCTTATCTATAGTTCCATTATATCAAGTTTGACCTACCCGCCCCGCCAAGATTTCCAACTTTATTTTTCCTGCCAATTCATCGACTTGGCGAGAAAATCGTGGAAACGGGGGGTTGACACAGAATTGGGGATTTTCCACCCTCGTTGCGCGGAACGCGGCACCAGGCGAAACAGACTTTGGCAGGGTACGCGATGTTGGGCATCCATCAGGCGGTCTTTTGCTAGGCCGTCCTTTGCGGCCGGCTTATCAAGCCGACTATCACCGTGGCCAAGACCAGTAGGCTGACCAGTGAAATTACCCCGAGCGATATGACACAGTAGATGCACCACACGCCCAGCACCGCGGACTCGATGTGTGCGAGGTAGAGGGCAAAGGCCAGGCCGCCAAGCGCGGCCACCAGCATCGCGCGGTAGGCTTTCCTGAAGGCGAGCACGCCGAGCAGCAGATATCCGGCGATGCCGATTACGGCCACGGGAACTCCGTAGAGCATCGCGTAGGGGCTGTGATTGACGATGCCGCAGTCCCAGCGGTCATTGATGCTGCAAGGCGAGGGGTCGGTGCGGTAATGTTCGCGCAAGGCGAGCGAAGAAGCGACGATACCGGCTACGGCGAGCAGGATCAGGACCCATCTCACGCAGGACTCCCAGGCTGAAACAAATTAGACTGTGCTTCTCGAAGAGATATTATCCACGATTTCCCCGATAAGAATCGATGAAGAGCCGGGCGCCCACGCGTGGCCACCGCGATTTCGTCAAGGACGGGCGAGGACGCCCGTCGCTCCATCGCACGATTTCACTGATTCCGTCAATCGTGGTAGCGCTGCTCGCCGGCTTCTCGAAGAGATATTATCCACAATTTTCCCGATAAGAATCGATGAAGAGCCGGGCGCCCACGCGTGGCCACCGCGATTTCGCCAAGGACGGGCGAGGACGCCCGTCGCTCCATCGCACAATTTCACTGATTCCGTCAATCGTGGTAGCGCTGCTCGCCTGCCGGTATTGGGACGTTGAGACGATTCTGCGGCGGAGGCAATGGACACGTCGCATAGGCGGTGAAGGCGCAGGGCGGGTTCACCAGTCGATTGAAGTCAAGCCAGACCTCGCCGGGCTGAGTTACGCCATGGTCGGGCAGTTCGGTATAGAGAAAGCGTCCGGCGCCGTACGTCGTGGTCTTGCTGGTCGCGTCACGAAGAATAAAGAACAGGTCGGTCGATTGCGGATCTTCGAGCACGGGCTCGAGCCGTAAAACCTGCCCATCCAAAGTAAATTCGGCGACGCCGGGCGCCGGGAGATGAGTCGTGGTGCCGAGAACGGTCGGAATGTCGAGCACCTTGGGAGGGCTGTACGGAATCCAGCGAGCGTGTACGCGATAGGCGGCATTCGGCTCATACCAGCGCAATCCGTGGAAGTTCACGCGGGTGGGAGCTTGCAGATCTTTGACGCGCAGGCCGAATTGGTCGTCGCGATGGATCACGACGATGGTGAGCGTGCCGATGGTCAGCTTCGAGGGTTTGTCGGCATCGTCGGCAAGCAGAGCCTGCTCCTTCGCGGGCTGACCATCGAGCATCAAGTCCTTCGGGAAGCCTCCGGCCGGAGGCAGCAAGCGGAGCTCACCTTTGTCTTTGTCCCAGCGCACGACCGCGATATGAGCCGGCCCCTTTCCCGCAATCTGAACGCGGCAGTCGTCGGCGGACCCGAAGCTGTTGTCCCCTTCCTTCAGCCATCCGAGGGCGATCAAAGAAAGCCAGCCTTCCGGAGCTTGGAGGTTGGTTGCCCGCTGAGCGCGCCAAGCGAGCAGGTCGCGCTGCCACGAATTTTGATCTTTTGAACTTTGATCGTTGGAACCTTGATCGTCTGAAGCGGCGGCGAACGACGCAAACATGGTCACCAGAATAAAAGCTGCCGTCAGCAGGAATTTTGTTTTCATTTGCAAGTCTCCGTTTTTTCAGGTCCGTTACACCTGATCATAACGCGCCTGGTTACGGCACGGCTGAAGCCGTGCCCTTTCAAAACAAATTCAACCTAACCCACTACCCGCTCGTCATGTATTGTAGCGGAGTGAAATTTCCGCGATGTAGTGGGATTCTGCTGCACTTCACTTCTCTTCCCGGCCGCTGCGGCATTGGTGATCTAGGGCCCTGCGCCTACGAATTCGCCGACTTCCTCTCGGCCGCCGGACAGAAGTTGTGGCAAGTGCTGCCGCTGAATCCCACCGGATACGGCGATTCCCCGTACCAGTGCTTCTCTGCTTTTGCCGGCAACCCGATGTTGCTCAGTCTTGAGCGCCTGCGCGATCAGGGCCTGCTTGAGGAATCGGAACTAGCGCAGGCGGCGCCGTTTCCCGAAGACTTCGTCGACTATGGGCCGGTGATCAAATTCAAGATGGCGGCCTTGGGCCGGGCAGCGCAGGTTTTCTTCGCAGACGCTTCTCGCGCCGACCGCACTGCGTTCGATCGTTTTTGCGAAAGCGCCAGTCCATGGCTCGACGAATACGCGCTCTTCATGGCCTGCAAAGATGCGCACCGCGGAACGATGTGGACCTCATGGGACGCCCAGATTCGCAAGCGAGACGCGCAGGCGGTGAACGAGTGGTCGAAGAAGCTTGCGCGGGAACTAGAAGCTTACAAGTATTGGCAATTCGAATTCTTCCAGCAGTGGGAACATCTGAAGTCCTATTGCCAGCAGCGCGGCATCGGTTTCATGGGTGACGTCCCGATTTATGTTGCCCACGACAGCGCGGACGTTTGGGCTCATCCGGATCTGTTCTATCTCGACGATCAGGGGCGCCCCACCGTGGTCTCCGGTGTGCCGCCGGATTATTTCAGCGCCACCGGACAGCTTTGGGGGAATCCTATTTATCGCTGGGATGTGCTGGCGACCAGCGGATACGAGTGGTGGATTGAGCGCTTTCGAGCCTCGCTTGCGCTTTTCGATATGGTGCGCCTCGATCACTTCCGCGGCTTTGAATCTTACTGGGAGGTTCCCGCCAATGAGACCACCGCCATAAACGGGCGCTGGGTCAAAGGACCGGGAGAAGACTTCCTGTTGGCCCTGCAGAACGCATTTGGCGAGCTGCCGATCGTGGCAGAAAATCTGGGCGTGATCACTCCGCCAGTGGAGAAGTTGCGGCAGCAGTTCGGCCTGCCCGGCATGAGTCTTTTGCAATTTGCGTTCGGCACCGATCCGCAGGGTCCATCGTTTCGTCCGCATAATTACAGCCGCGATCTGGTCGCCTACACCGGCGGGCACGACAACGACACGACGGTGGGCTGGTGGTCGAGTTCGGGCGCCGGCGACAGCATGCGCACTCCCGACGATGTCCGCAAAGAGCGCGACTTCGCTCGCGCGTATCTCAACTTCCACGATGATTCTGAGATTAACTGGGTAATGATCCGGGCGGTGTTGGCGTCGGTTGCCGATGTTGCGATTGTCCCGTTGCAGGATGTGCTTGGTCTGGGCAGCGAGGCGCGCATGAATCTTCCCGGCAAGGTCAGCGGAAACTGGAAATGGCGTTATCGTCCGGGCGCATTGAGCGGCGAGTTGAGCGCGAGGCTTCGAAGCTTGGTTACCCTTTACGATCGCTAGAAGAATGATCTTTCAAATAATTTGTTGCCCTAGAAGGACGAACTGCCGGAAGCTGCCTGCAGCAAGATGGTCAACGGCGGGACGTGTTCAGGCTTGACGTAACGGTTCACCAGAAAGCGCTTCCCGTCTTTGGCCGCGTCATAGGTAAAAACGTCGGTGCTGGAAATCGGAGCACGGCCGTGAATCTGGAACAGAGGCGCGGGTGTCCCGGTCGCAAAAATGCTTTCGCCGTTGACCGGTACCGCCATCAACATGCCGCTGGGAGCGATATAGAAAATTTCCTTGCCGTCCCCGCGCCAGCGTGGCTCGGTTCCGCCGCCGCGCGATACCTGCCATTTTCCCTGTGCGCCCGGGAACGACGTAACGTAAATCTCCCACGCGCCGGATTCATCGGAGGCGTAAGCCACCCATCTTCCATCGGGAGAAATCTGACCATTTTTTTCGTTGCTCTTGCCGCTCAGCAGGCGGGTTGGCTCTCCGCTAGCAACGGGCAGCAACTCCAGATGTGCGCCGGACGCGCCCTGGCGAGTGAACAGAATCTGCCGATCGTCTAGGGACCACGAATTAGGAATAAAGTCGTCCATGGAGGAAGGGGGCGTGGTGATTCTCTTCTTCTCCCGCTCCAGGCCAGACGCTGGCTTAAGGCACAGACTCGAGCCATTGTCATCAGTGCGGTAGGCCACCACTCTTCCATCCCGCGACCAGACACCCACCACCTCTTCCGCGGGGTCGAAGGTGAACCGCGAATTGCTGGCTCCGGTCGTGCTTTCGATCCAGATGTCTACGTTATTCGCCTTCTGGTCGCTAATATCGACAGCGAGGCGGGTGCCGTCGGGAGAAAGAGTGGGGTTAGCCATGATCGCGGGATCGCCGATCCGGCCAAGTTCTTTGCCCGATCGATCGACCCAGGTAAGCGCGGACTGGGCTGCCCCGACACCGGTGTTGTAAATGACTGTTCCATTCTGCGCCACCGTCAGCGCCGTCCAAATCGTCGAGGGTTGGTATCCGACTACATTCGCAATCACGGTTGTGCTTCCGGAAGCCGTGCCGGCAGTTGGATCAAAGGCAACGCTCACCAACTGTCTTTGCATGTCCGCATAAAACAAATTGTGGGCGTCGTAGCCGAAGCTCGATTCGCAGAGGACAACAAGTTTTTTCTCCTTGCTGGCAAGAGAACTCAGGTAGATGCCGCTGACGCGATCATCCTTCAGATTTCCGAATCTGCCAACCCACATCAGGAAATGGTCGCCATCGGGAAGAAAAAGCGGCCAGCGGTGAGACTCTTCACCCGGCTTGATCTCTGTGACTGGCGCCATCCCCGTGCCATCCGCATTGATTCGTTGCATCGGACCTTGGGCGTCCGGGGCAAAGATGATTACACCCTGGCTGCCCCAACTGCCGCCGCGTCCTGCGGGAGCGGAGACGAGCGCCTGCGGAGTACCACCCGCGATGGCCACTTTCTCCAGTTTGCCGTTGGCGAAGAACGCGACGTAGGCGCCGTCGGGCGACCAGAAGGGATAGCTTGCGCCCTGCGTGCCCGGCAGCAACGTGACGCTGGACGAGCCGACGCGTTGCACGTAGAGCATGGGCAAGGCGGAGTTTTCTTCCGGTGACACGAACACCAGCATGGAGCCGTCACGCGACAATGCCATGTGGCTGATGCTCATTTCATCGGGAACCGCCAAAGCGAACTGCATGCGCGTCATCGGCGCCGGACGCCGCGCAATCCACCACGTCACCGCGGCAACAGCCACCAGCGTCAGCGCTACGGAAAGCCAGAGCCGGAGCGGCATTCGGCGAGGCGCTGCGACGGCGCGCGCCATGCCGCTCGCCTCGCTTCCAGAGAGCGCGCTCAGAGCGAAAGACAGATCTCGCGCCGACTGGAAGCGCTGCTCCGGGTTCTTCTCCAGGCAGCGCCGTACAATGCGCTCCAGCGCAGGAGAAACGGGACGAGCGGGATCGGACGGCGGAGTGGACAACTCGGGCGGGTCGTCCTTCAGAACCGCAGTCATGGTTTCGGCCGCGGTGTTGCGGCCAAAGGGGCGTATGCCCGAGAGCATCTCATAAAGCACAGCGCCGAACGCGAAGATGTCGGTGCGCGGATCGGCGGCCTCGCCGCGTACCTGTTCCGGCGCCATGTAGCTCGCCGTGCCCAAGACCATGCCGACCGCTGTATTCGGACTGGTGAGGGTGACTTCGTCCGACCCCGGCGGTTGCGCCAGTTTCGCCAATCCAAAATCCAGTATCTTGATGCGCCCGTCTTTCGTGACGAAAATGTTCTCTGGCTTCAGGTCGCGGTGGACGATTCCCTTTTCGTGCGCCGCTGCCAGCCCATGCGCGATCTGAACTCCGTATTCGATCGTCTTACGCTGGGGCAGCACGCCACGGTCCAGCGCCGCGCGCAGGCTTTCGCCCTCCAGAAGCTCGGAGACCAGAAACGGCGAGCCATTCTGCTGACCGATATCAAACACCGCGAGAATGTTGGGATGGTTTAGCGCCGCCACCGCTCGTGCCTCTTGCTCAAAGCGATGCAGGCGATCCGGTTCGCGGGCGAAAGATTCGGGGAGAATCTTCAGCGCGACATCGCGCCCCAGGCGCGTATCCCTCGCGCGATAGACTTCTCCCATGCCGCCAGCGCCTAGCGGAGCGAGGATCTCATAGGGTCCCAGTTTTGTGCCGGAGGTAAGGGCCATGCGTCGGGCCATTATATATGTCCAGTGCTGGTGCTGAAGCAAGCCCTGGTGCGGACTCGTGCAGTTTGCGTTCGGTGTTGCCGGTGGATGAAGAAGTGGAGTGCGGGTGAGGGGACCAATCGGGGCTATTTGTCCGGCACTTCATTGACTTGGCGCAGCCCGCCCCCTAATATGGTCGCTCGTACAGTGGGCCCTGTCCGCGAGGCCTATTCGTGATCGGTCAAACCATCTCGCACTACCGGATCATCGATAAATTGGGCGGCGGTGGCATGGGTGTCGTCTACAAGGCCGAGGACACACGGCTGCATCGTTTTGTTGCGCTCAAGTTCTTGCCCGAAGACGTTGCCCGAGACCCACAGGCGCTCGCCCGTTTTCAGCGCGAAGCCCGGGCGGCATCGGCGCTGAATCACCCCAACATCTGCACGATTTATGACATTGGCGAGCAGGACGGTCAGGCCTTCATCGCCATGGAGTTTCTCGACGGGACGACGTTGAAGCATCGCATTGGGGCGAGACCGCTGGAGACTGAGACCGTGCTGTCGCTCGCCATCGACATCGCCGACGCTCTGGATGCCGCCCACGCTGAGCAAATTGTCCATCGCGACATCAAACCGACGAATCTTTTCGTGACCAAGCGTGGCCATGCCAAGATTTTGGACTTCGGACTGGCCAAGCTGACCGTGCGCAGCAGCAGGATTGCCGAACCGTCGGGAGCAACCGCCGAAGAAACGCTACCGAGCGAAGACCACCTTACCAGTCCGGGCACTACGCTCGGCACGGTTGCTTATATGTCGCCGGAGCAGGTGCGAGGCAAGGACTTGGACGCGCGCACCGACCTGTTCTCGTTCGGCGCAGTGCTCTACGAAATGGTGACGGGCACGGTTCCGTTCCACGGCCAAGGTTCGGGCGACATTTACGACGCCATCCTGCATAAGGCGCCAACCGCTCCAGTGCGCCTGAATCCGGAAGTTCCGGTTGAGCTCGAACGAATTATTTTCAAGGCGCTGGAGAAGGATCGGGATTTGCGTTATCAGCACGCGTCTGACATGTGCGCCGACCTGAAGCGGTTGAAGCGCGAGACGGAATCGGGCAGGGTGGCCGCGGAGGCGTCGGACGGCTCTTCTGCTTCGGTTCATCCGGGGGCTTCAGCCGCCGGGCCAGCGGTTGCCGCGCCTTCGGCTGTCGGCACAACATCGTCCAGTTCTGTGCTAGTCGCCGAAGCCCGGCGGCACAAGGGCGCTCTGATCGGCGCCGCTGTGTTGGTTTTGGCGCTGGTAGTCGCCGCGGCATTCGGCGTTTACAAGCTTATGGGCCGGAACGCACCGGCGATTGATACTCGCAACATCAGCATCCGGCCACTTACTGAACACGGACAGTGCATCGGGATTGCCACCATCTCGTCCGATGGCAGATTGGTAGCTTATGGGAGACGCGAAGGCGAACGCAGCCTCCGTGTGAAGCAGGTGATCACCGGCAGCGAGGTCACGGTCGTGCCGCCGCAGACCGGTTTTTTTGGCTACGGAGCGACCTTCACACCGGACGGCAATTATCTTTACTACACGCATGGCGACCCGACGAACAGCAACAACACGAATCTCTATGTTGTGCCGGCACTGGGTGGGGCGTCGCGGCAGATCGTGAGTGACGTAGCCAGCGGGGTGGCATTCTCACCCGATGGCAAGCGCATGGCGTATCGGCGCACGATTCAAGATAAAGGCGAATATCAGTTGCTGGTTGCGAATGCGGATGGTAGCGACGAAAAAGTCATCTACCGTCGCGAAACCCCCGCCAAGGGACTCACCACCGATCCGTCCTGGTCGGCTTCCGCCGACCTCATCACTATCGGCGCATTGGAACTGGAAACGAACGCGGCTTCATCCATTCTGGTGCTTACTCCGGAGGGCAAGTTCGTGAAGAGTTTTCTGTCTCCCATGCTGCTTGGAACAGTAACTTGGCTGCCCGATGCTTCCGGGATGTTCTTCATCGGCCAGGAAAAATCGACGGGGCTACGCCCGCAGATCTGGTTTCAGCCATACCCGGCAGGGGAGCCATTCAAGATCACCAACGATTTGAGCCAGTACGGCGCGCTCAGCGTTACGGGTGACGGCAAGTCGTTCGTCACCACCCAGAGTCGTCCCCAGGCAACAATTTACGTCGGCGATTCTCCAGCAGTGTTGAATGACAAAACTGATTGGAAGCTGACTTCCATCTCGACTGAACAAGCAACCGGCTATTCGCTTGCCTGGACACCTGCGGGCAAACTCATTCAAACGGATGCCGCGTCTCACAGCTACGTGACCGACGCTGACGGGGCGAACCGGGTCCGCCTGCTGGAGAACACTGGATTTGCGCTCCCGCCAGCGCCCTGCGGCCCACGCGGGATGGTCATCGTGCGATCATGAAGGAAGACAACGCCGCTCATTTGTGGCGGCTGAATACGGCCAGCGGCGAGTTAAAGCAACTCACATCAGGAAAGTGGGAATATGGAGCTTCCTGCACGCCCGACGGAAAATGGTTGGTTTACCAGGGCTTCCTCGCTAGCGATGGCATGGCCCACATTTTCAAACTCTCGATCGAAGGCGGCACGCCCGTGGAACTGGCTCCCCAAAGCGATGCCTGGCCTATCGTTTCTCCCGATGGCTCGTTGGTCGCATACGGCAGGACAGATGGACAAGGTGCGGGTGCAAAGTCGAAATTCGTGGTTCAGAAGCTGGAAGGCGGCGCACCGGTGCAGGAGATCGACGCTCCTTCGACCTACGATCGCTACCGGCTCGGGTGGACGCCCGATGGGCACGCCCTCACTTACGTGCACAATACGACAGGGAATACGCAGAATGTGTACATGCAACCGCTGGCTGGCGGCGCACCTGTGCAGTTGACCCACTTCGACTCTGAGCCAGCTCTTGTGAGCGCCTATGCATGGTCACGGGATGGCAAGAAATTTGCCGTCACCCGCGCTCGCTACAACGATACGGATGTCGTCATGTTCAGCGGTTTCCGGTAAGAGCAGTCCTTCAGTTCAAAGATGGGAAAGGAGCTTGGATTATGCTGGAGATTCAGACCAAGCACGTGCAACCTGAAATTGTTGTCCTGGAAATCACGGGAAGAATCACGCTTGGCCGGGAGAGCAAGCAACTGGAATGGGCGGTCGAGAGCCTGGTGGGTGAGGGGCGGAAAAAAGTTATCTTTGACCTGGCCGGCGTGACCAACGTCGACAGCACTGGGATTGGGATCATCGTAATGTCTGCCGGCAAAATGAAGAAGGCGGGAGGCGAGTTGCGAGTTGCAGCAGCCACCGCACATGTCGAAGACGTTTTGAAGATGACGAACATAGATCAGCTTGTCGTGTTGCACCCCACCACTGCGGCAGCGGCGGCAAACTTCTGACGTGATCCGAATGACATGATACGGATAATCGGATAAACAATCGACCAATGTAGGCGAGATACTGCGAGAGAATTCGACGAACACTTACTTCAGCGTGTCGCTGCGGTAAAGCTGCCCGAGCTGTGTGCGGTAACCAAACGCCATCCACCGGCCATCGGGCGTAATAGCGGTTGGTGTATTCATGGGCCTCAGACCCGTTGCGTCTTTCGGCGTTATAGTTTGCCACAGCTCCCGCCGGCCGGACTCTACGTCGACGTTATAAATGTCGAGGCCGGCAGCGGTTGTTGCCTGCGCAAATACATGTTTCGAGTCCGCCCACGCGATCGGAAACTCCTCAGCCTGAATACCTGGGATCGGCTTGGAACTACCGTCCGAAATGGAGCGGACGACGAAGGCCTTCTGAAAAGTAATGACCGATTGTTCGTCCGGCGCAACCGCTCCCCACGGAGCGTCTCCCGGAGACAATTGTTTTGGTGTCGAGCCATCCACATCGGTGAGGTAGACAGCCACCGGCTGGCCGGGCTGGTTGGCGATCATCAGAATCCGGTGTCCATCGGGGAACCATTGTGCCCATCGCGGCTGCATCCCGTCCCAGTGCAACACGCGGGCCTGACCCGGTCCTACCGGTACAATCTGGAGGCGCTGTTCGGGATCGTCGGGGAGCACTACCAGCGCCCATTTTCCATCGGGAGTGATGTCGGTGGCATATCCGCCTCCGGTGAGGCGAACCGCGGGAGAGCCGTCGTTCTTGCGCACATACACTGAGTAGTCGTTGCCTGACTGTTCGGATAAGTCTGTGAACAACACTTCGCTTCCATCCCGGGACAGCCGCGGACCCCAACTGTAGGAGAGCCAACTGAGGTCACGTTCCTGATTGGATCCGTGCTCCACCATCGTCATCGTTCCGCGGGCTTCTTCGGTCGAAACCAGGGCTCGACCCGACGCCGCGATGTCGAGGATGCGCGTCGGCGCCGTGCCGCAATACACGGTCCTTTGCTTGCCCGACAAGGTGACGGCATGGATGCACCACTGCTCCCCTGATAGCGCGGCTGAGAACCATATCTCTTTTCCCGACGGCGCCCACGCCAAGCCCTCCAGGGATTCCCATCCGCTCGATATGGTTCGCAACTGTCCGGATCGGTCCACCAGCACAAGATCGCCACGATCATCCGGATTCGGGGGGTGACGAAATAGCGCCACCTGTTTTCCGTCCGGAGAAACTCGCATATCGCTCATCCAGCCTTCGCCTTCGAGCAGCACCTTTCCAATGGGATATTGCAAGCGCCACTTATCGTTGGCGCGGTCGATGATGGCAAGTTCGTTTCCGTCTGGCGCCCAGTCGGCATCGACAACATGCTCCAACAGCTCGCGAGGCGCACTGCCGCCCAAAGGAGAAGTGGCCAGCGTACCGAACCATTCATAGTGGGCGAAATATGCCGGCCGCATCAGGACTGCCATCTGACCCTGGTGTGAGATTGCCAGCAGCAAAGCGCCGTTCAGACCCACCGGTGTTGACGCCGGATAGTCCTCACGAATACTGTAAGTGTCGGGTGCTCCTCCGCCGAACTTTGCGTCGAACTTGGCGCTGTAGAAGACAGTTTTCGTATCCGGCGCAAATCGGCCCCGAATGACCTCGCCGCGATGGTACGACACCCGGGTGAACGTCGGCGGCGCCGCCGGCGCAGGTCGCAAGAACCAGGCGATAACCGCTCCCAAGGCGAGGCCAAGGACTGCGGCCGCGGCGACGAACACCGGCCAGCGCGGCTTCCCGGCACTGCCTGCGATTGCGGCGTTCGCCGCCGTCCTCGAAGTCGTGCCGCTCAAAGCTTCCAGTGCGAAAGCAAGGTCTTTTGCGGATTGGAAGCGCTGCTCCGGCCGCTTCTCCAGGCAGCGGCGCACGATGCGCTCCAGTCCCGGCGAGACTGGATGACTCATCTCGCTAAGTTCCGGCGGATCGTCTTTCAGAATCGCGGTCATGGTTTCGGCCGCAGTGTCGCGACGGAAGGCGCGCTGTCCGGAAATCATTTCGTACAGCACTGCCCCAAAAGCAAAAATGTCGGTGCGGGAATCGACTGCCGCGCCGCGTACCTGCTCCGGCGCCATGTAGCCCGCCGTACCCATGACCATGCCGGCTTCCGTCGGCGAGCTGGTCAGCGTCAGGCCTTCAGATTGAGCCGATTCACCCCTTGCTGCACGGGAAATCGGCGCCAGCTTGGCCAGTCCGAAATCGAGAATCTTCACCCGGCCTTCACGGGTGATAAAGACGTTCTCCGGCTTCAAATCGCGATGGATGATGTTCTTGTCGTGGGCCGCCGCCAGTCCCTGCGCAATCTGCTCCGCATAATCGGACGCCTTGCGCGGCGATAGCGCGCCGTTCTCGAGCTCTGCGCGGAGGCTCGTGCCCTCCAGAAGTTCAGAAACAATGAAGGGTGAGCCGCCTTGCTCCCCAATATCGTGGATGGCGAGGATGTTGGGATGATTGAGCGCCGCCACCGCGCGCGCCTCTTGCTCAAAACGGCGCAGCCGGTCGGCATCGCGCGAAAAGGATTCCGGCAGCACCTTCAGCGCGACTTCACGGCCGAGCCGCGTATCGCGCGCGCGATAAACCTCGCCCATGCCGCCTGCTCCCAGCGGAGCGATGATTTCGTAAGGACCGAGTTTCGTGCCAGTGGTAAGGGCCATCCGTGCGCGCCATTATAGATGAAGCTTCTGGAAAAACTGGCACCTGTGGACTGATTTGTCAGGGAAAAGCTGGAGGCGCGGGTCGGAATCGAACCGACGTATAAAGGTTTTGCAGACCTCTCCCTTACCACTTGGGTACCGCGCCCGGCCACCCCACAGTAGAGCCTTCGCCCAGGTTTGTCTAGAAGTGTCGTTCGCTGTTCGTCGTTTGCTTTTTGCACCGCGATCCTGGAGCAATCCTCGCCAACAGCGAATAGCGTTCCTATTTTTTTGCGACCGGATTTGTGCTACAACAGCGGACATGAGTTCGACGCCTGATTCGACCGCGTTCTCGTCCGGTTCGGGGATTGCGCCAGGGGCGGTTGAGAAAGCGGCTGCGCCCGCAAATCTGAGGCAGGATGCGTGCTCAATCTGTCCTAACTGCTCGACCGAGTTGCGCGGACACCGATGCAAAGTGGTTTGTAAGAAATGCGGCTTCTATTTGAGCTGCTCCGACTTTTACTGAGGTTAAGCACGGTCCTCGCGCGATTTCCTCCGCGACCTTCTACAATAGGCCAAGACTTCGATCCTCACATCAGGAGATTGGCATGCAACGGAAAGCGAGCGCAGTTTGGAAGGGCGGTCTTAAGGATGGAAAAGGGACGGTTTCGTCCACCAGCGGCGTTCTTTCGAATACGCCGTATTCGTTTACGACGCGGTTTGAAAATACTCCGGGGACGAATCCGGAAGAGCTGATTGCGGCGGCGCATGCGGCGTGCTTTTCGATGGCGCTGTCGGCGCAATTGGGAGGCGCGAACCTGACGCCGGAGAGCATCAGTACGGCCGCAACGCTCACCATGGATAAGCTCGATGCGGGCTGGACCATCACCGCAGTGCATCTGGATGTGGTCGCCAAGGTGCCCGGTGCGAGCGCGGAGGCCTTCAACACGGCGGCACAAAACGCAAAAGCGGGATGCCCGGTGTCGAAGGTGCTCAACGCGAAGATTACGATGGACGCGAAGCTGGGTTAGGAGCGCGTCGTAAGTTCGTGGCACAAATCTAGACTGTGATCCTGGGCGAAGCGAAAGACCTATGCATCGGGGCGCGGTCATATTCATAGGTCCTTCGCTTCGTTCAGGATGACAATTCGTGAAATAGAGATTGTCAGCTCTGCGAGCGCAGGATCTGGCGCAGCTTTTGATTGATCCGTACCGCTTCCTGCGAGGCCTGATCGAGTAGTTCAACCCAGCGGCGTGTGTTCTCGGGCGGCCCGGCCTGCGAGATCAGATACGTGGCTTGCACGATGGTTTCGAGCGAATTGCTGAGATCGTGCGCCAGCGCGCGGAGTTCTTTCGCGAGCTCTCGCGGGATTTTATCGGAAGCATCTGCCATGGTCTTGGCCGCGGTCTGGCGCTTTGCGCTTGTTTGACAGCCCGACGCCAGCCAGTAGATATTAGTGTAGTCGCCCGTAGCGGCGGCCCTGCCGATTTTTTCTTTATGCGGATATGGCGGAACTGGCAGACGCGCTAGGTTCAGGTCCTAGTGATCGCAAGGTCGTGGAGGTTCGAGTCCTCTTATCCGCACCAAAAATCAGTTGCCAGTACGCAGTTGCCAGCAGCGAGTTACCACTGCCTATGATCCCAGATAGCGAAACGATGCAGAGTTGACGAGCAGCTCTGCGTAGACACCCCATGACGGGTAAACTGGCAACGGGGTACTGGCAACCGGCAACTGATTTTACGCGCCTGCGGATAAGCGGTGAGTGCTGCGGCTTTGCGCTATGCCGTACTGGCGGATTTTATAGAGCAACGCTTTGTAGCTGATCTTCAGCAGCGCTGCGGCTTGCTTGCGATTCCAGTTCGTCTGTTCCAGAGCGCGGGCGATGGCTTCGGCCTCGGCTTCGTCTTTGGCGTTGCGCGACAGCGACTTCAGGCCGCCTCCGGACTCCGCCGCTGCGGCGGCGCTTCTGCCCGCTACGTCGGCGTGCATTCCTCCACCCCCATCGGGCTTGGGCTGCAGTTCGGATGCGGCGAGCGTCTCGTCTCCGAGAACCAGGTAGCGCTTGATGAAGTTGCTCAGTTCGCGCAAGTTGCCCGGCCAGGAATGCCGCAGACACGCCTCCATCAACGGCCCCGAAAGCGGCAACGGAGAACGCGCGTAGGACTCCGACATGCGCGACATGAAATGCTTGAGCAGGATCGGGATTTCTTCTTTGCGCTCGCGTAGCGGCGGCAGCGACATAGTGAAAGCGTTCAGGCGGTAATAGAGATCCTCGCGCAGACGCTTGCTGGCAAGCGCTTCGGGAATGTCGATGTTGGTAGCGGCCAGGATGCGAACGTCAACCTTAACCAGCGTACGGCTACCCAGGCGGGAGAACGTTTGATCTTGGAGCACGTGCAGCAGCTTGGCTTGCAAAAGCGGCGGCATTTCGCCTATTTCATCGAGCAGGATCGTGCCCTTGTTACACAGTTCGAATTTTCCGGGCTTGGCGTGGTTGGCGCCGGTAAAGGCTCCCGCTTCGTATCCGAACAGTTCGCTTTCCAGCAAGTCGGCGGGCACTGCCGCGCAATTCACTTTGAGGAAGGTGCGGTGGGCGCGCGGGGAAAGCTTGTGGATCAGGCGGGCGAGCACTTCCTTGCCCGTGCCGCTCTCACCGAGCAGCAGGACGGGGATGTCGACGTTGGCTACGAGCGCCGCCTGCGAGCGAATCTTTTTCATCGCCGGGCTGGCCGCGACGAAGAACACGTCGTCGCAAAGTTCTTCGATGTCGCCCGCATAACTCTCCCCTTTAGCCGTGCCGACGCACTGTCCAATGACCGTGTCGAGTTCGGCTTTCTGGAACGGCTTGGTCAGATAATCGATCGCGCCGAGGCGCATGGCCTGCACGACTTTGCGCGTGTCATTCACGCAGGAGAGCATGACGACCTTTAATCCGGGCTTGAGGTGGCGGAGTTGTTCGAGCGTCTGCAAGCCGTCGATGCCGGGCATAAGCAGATCGAGCAACACCAGATCGGGATGCAGTCCTTTCTGGACGCGCTCGACCGCTTCCTCACCGGTGCTGGCGGTTTGGACTTTGTGCTCATCTACTTCCAGCAAGGTGCGGATGTAGCGCAACATTCCCGGTTCGTCATCCACCAGCAAGATGTTGGCGGCGTGGCTCATTTAGCGCCTCGTTCAGGATCGCTCAGAATTGGTTTTAAGGGAATAAGAAAAGAAAACTTGCTGCCTGCGCCTGGTTCGCTTTCCACCCAGATTTTGCCACTCATCCCCTGCAGCAAGCGGCGGGCAATGGCAAGTCCCAAGCCCATGCCCTCGGCCGATTCGCTGCCCGGCAGGCGGAAAAAATCATCGAAGATTTCCAGGTGAAACTCCGGCCGAATTCCTGGGCCAGTATCGGCCACGCTTATTTTGACGGCGTTGGGCACGGTCGTGGATTGGCGGCGGCGATCTCCGTTGACTGGCGAGTTGCTCGCGCCGCGACGTTCCCACATATGAGGTTCGGCATGCAGCCAGACGGTGCCGCCCTGCGGTGTGTACTTGCACGCGTTCTCGAGAAGATTGGAAATCACGCGCTGGATCTTGGGTGCATCGAATTCAAACGGCGTCAGTTTGTCGTTAGCCAGGAAATACAGGGCAAGACCGCGCTCCTGAAACCGTCCTGACCAGTGCCCGCAAACTTCAGAGAGGCAGGCGTTCATGTCCCCTTCCACGTACTGCATGCGCAGTTCGCCGATTTCGAGCACGCTAAAGGTCAGAAAGTCCTGGATAAATTGCTGCAAGCGCTGTCCGCTGGAATACATGTCGCCCATCACTTCGCGCTGGCGGTCATTAAGCGGTCCGAGTTTCTGACTCTGCAACAGTTCGATGTAGCCATTGAGGATCGCCAGGGGCGTCTTGAGATCGTGGGCGGCAGACGCCAGTGCGTTCGTGGTCTTGCGAAAACGATCGCGCAGTTGTTCGAGATCGCGCGCCATGTCCTCCGCCGAACCGGGCGCGCCAGCCTGGTCCGCGGTCATTAACGGCGGGCCATCTTGCGCAACCTCCGTGGGGGCAACGCCTTGACTTTTGTTGGGCGTCGAAGCCATGAGAACCAATAACGCTCAGTGTTGGGGAGGGAATTCTACTACCGTTCAAACGTGGGGATAACACTGATCGTATGTCACGTGCACCGGGCTGTCAATTGGAAACAACCCCTAAACCGGTACCGAAGCGAAAAACGTTGCACTTTGTTGGCCTGACCTGTAGTCATTATGGAATCCCGGGCTGATCGAGCTACTCGGCTAATCTGCCTGTCCGTGGCGAGGTTTGGGTTGGTTGTCAGGCATTCCTGGGCCGTGTTCGAAGTTTGGCCCATAAGGTGCGGTCTTAAGGGTGCTAATACCTCTGATTGATGGACTTTACACGTGCCTCGTAGCTTATCTAAGAAGGAAGAACGCAAGTGGGCGCGGTTGCAGCTGGCAATTCCGATTTTCATCCGCACTCGCGACGGAAGTGGCAAGGATTGCTTGGAATTTGCCACGGCCATCAACATCTCGGCCGGGGGTGCACTGGTGGCAGTTCGCCGTTCTTTGCCTAAATCAGCCTTGGTTTCACTGGAGATTCCGAGCGCTCCCATCGGGCCCACCGACGGATTGAAGGCCTCTTCGCGGATCATGCAAGCAAAGGCGGTGTGGGTCGGGCACCTGGATGAGTACCATCTTGTGGGTTTGAAGTTCGCCCGCCCCCTGAACACCGACGCGGCGGCGGTTTCGGGCAGGCATTTGAGGAAAATCGGTACCGCGGTGTGAAATATTTTTCTCTTCCCCAGCCTGTCTCCGACTAGCACTTTTGGGTCATGACCTAGGTTCTTCCTCTGAGCGTATGATCTCACTAAGCCATTCATAAGGTGAGCGTTTTAGGAAAAGTTCCAACTCGCTCTGCCTTCTCCTCCAGTTTGGTGCTTCGGATGCACTTTTAGTGCATGCGGGTGAACACTCACCGCCAAGGGGTAACGTCTGATGACAACACTTTCGGTAAGTTCTCTGGCGCAATCGCTCGCCGAGGTTCCCCCTGACAACATCATTTTTGGCCACTCTGAGGCCATGCAAGCGGTTCGCTCGCGGCTGGCCAGAGTCGCCGCCGCCAACGTTCCGGTCCTGATCACCGGCGAAAGCGGTACCGGGAAGGACATCATTGCGCGGCTCATCCATGGGCTCTCTCCGTGGAAGATCGGGCCCTATGTCAAGGTGAACTGTCCGGCCATTCCCGGGACGCTGCTGGAAAGCGAACTGTTCGGCTACGAGAAAGGAGCCTTTACGGGCGCCTTCGGCTCGAAGCCAGGACGGGTTGAATTGGCCCACCGCGGCACCTTGTTTCTGGATGAAATTTCCGAGCTTGACCCCTCGTTGCAATCGAAGCTTCTGCAGCTCTTGCAGGATGGGCAGTTCTGCCGGATCGGCGCCCAGGAAGACAAGAAGGTCGAGGTGCGGGTGGTCTGCGCGACCAACCGTAACCTGGAAGCGGAGATCGAATCGGGAACTTTTCGCCAGGATCTTTACTACCGCATCAACGTGGTGAATCTGCGCATGCCAACGTTGCGGGAACGCCGTGGCGACATTGAAGGCTTGTGCAGCTACTTCCTCGAATACTACAACCGCAAGTTCAACTGCCGGGCGCGGCCGCTCTCGAATGAAGTGCTGGCGGTGCTGCAGAAATACCACTGGCCGGGAAATATTCGCGAACTGGAAAACCTGATCAAGCGCTACGTGATCCTGGGCCATGAGGAAGTGATCACCGCCGACTTGGTGGCGCGCGAGCCAGACTTTTTCAATTCCGAGATCTCGCTGGACGGACCGATTTCTCTGAAGAAGATGACGCGCCAATGCGTCCGCGAACTGGAGCGCAAGGTCATCCTGAAGGTGCTGCAACAGCACCACTGGAATCGTAAGCAGGCAGCCCGCACGCTGGGCATCAGCTATCGCGCCCTGCTTTATAAGATCCGCGACGCTGGCTTGCCTTCGAACCGGGCTCTGCGTCTTAAGCAGGCGGAGAAGATCGCGGGCAGTCCAACTAGCGGCGCGGCAGCTGACTGAAGCAACCTATCGGATCATTGAGTCACTGGGGTATTGAATCATTGAGAGTCAAAGGCTCACGGGCCTTAATGTTTTCGATAATTCAATGACTCAACGATTCAGCTCCTCCACCCATGCGCGCTCACGCCCAGAACGTGCGATCCAGCGTTCGATACTGAATCGCTTCGGCAATGTGTTTCGGCTCAAGCTGCGGAATCCCATCCAGGTCGGCAATCGTGCGTGCGACTTTCAGAATGCGGTCATGGGCGCGGGCGCTGAGTCCTTGCTGAGCCATGGCGCGTTCCAGCAAGCGCTCACAATCAGCAGAAAGCTCACAGAATTTGCGAATCGACTGCGGCGGCAGTTGGGCGTTGCAGTAGAGCTTTTGGCCCCCGGAAGAAAACCGCGTCAGCTGAATCTCCCGGGCGCGGATCACGCGATCGAGGATCTTGCCTGAACCTTCCGGCTCCGCACTGCTGCGCATTTCCTTGTAGTTCACCGCCGGTACGTCGATGTGAATGTCGATGCGATCAAGCAATGGCCCCGAAATCTTAGAAATGTAGCGCTGGATCATGGGCTGCGTGCAGTGGCATTCGCGGGTGCGGTCATTGTGAAATCCGCAGGGGCAGGGATTCATGGCGGCGGCAAGCATGAAGCGCGCCGGGAAAGTCAGCGACATGGCGGCGCGCGCGATGCAGACGGTACCGTCTTCGAGTGGCTGGCGCATGACTTCCAGAACGTTGCGCGGAAATTCGGGGAGCTCGTCGAGGAACAGAACGCCATTGTGAGCGAGCGAAACTTCGCCCGGCCGGGGGATTGCGCCGCCTCCGATCAGACCCGCGTCCGAGATGGTGTGATGAGGGGCGCGGAAAGGACGCAGGCCGACCAGTCCGGCGCGCGCGTCGAGCACTCCCGCCACGCTGTGAATCTTGGTGGTCTCAAGCGCTTCCTCGAACGTAAAAGGGGGCAGGATGGTCGGCATCCGTTTCGCCAGCATTGTTTTTCCGGATCCCGGGGGCCCGATCATAAGAATGTTGTGACCGCCAGCGCAGGCGACTTCCAGGGCACGCTTGGCGGTTTGCTGGCCGCGAACGTCTTTGAAATCCACATGGAAGTGCTGCGCCTGGCTAAGCAGTTGTTCGGTGTCAACCTGCAGACGGGAAACACCGTTGCCGGAATTGATGTAATGAATCACGTCGAGCAGGGATTTGACGGGATAGACCTCAACCCCGCCGACCATGGCAGCTTCGCGAGCGTTGACGTCGGGCACGATCAGGCGTTTCACCTTGGTTCGACGCGCCTCGATCGCAATGGGCAAAGCGCCACGGACTCCGCGGATGCTGCCATCGAGTGAGAGCTCTCCGACAAAGAGCGCGTCGGGGATCTCCTTTTTATTCAAACCGCCGTATGCGCCGAGGATGCCGAGGGCCATGGGCAAATCGAAGCCGGAACCTTCTTTGCGGATGTCGGCAGGGGCCAGATTGATGGTGATCTGCGTGGGAGGAATGTCGTAGCCGCAATTCTTAAGCGCCGAGCGCACCCGATCGCGGCTTTCGCGGACGGCAGCATCGGGCAGGCCGACGGTATGAAAGTGGTCTTCCGTCATTTTGACGCCCGACACATCCACTTCCACCTCAATGATGTTGGCGTCAATGCCGTAAACGGCCGCACTCAGGGTTTTATAGAGCATAGGGATACCATTAAGCACACGAAGGAGACAACGCGGATGGGAGATCCTTGCCAACATCATAGTCGGCGCCAAACCGGACCGCTGTGATGGGCGTCACCCGGTTACCGTGATGGAACGTGCGAGAACGTTCTGACTTGAACCGGCGTTTTCGGTGCTACGCTAGAGTCAATCTGCGGAAATCATTTTTCCGCCGGCCGAGTCCCCCAATGCTCGACGAAGGTCCCACTTCAAACCGGCCCGATTCGGCGTCCAACGAACTGGAGCGCGAAGAGAGTCAGTTGTGGCGATGGGCGCTTGGCCTGCTCGTTTTATTTGCCGCGGCGGTCGCGGCGTTATCGTGGCAAGAACTGAAAGATCTGCCTTACCGGCTGTGGGCAATTCCCGCCGGACTCTTCGCGCTCGCCGTCTTATTTGCCGCCTATGCCTTCGGGCGCAAGCGTGAGGTTTCCGAGCTCAAACAGATTCTGAAGGGCTTTCAGAACAAGGTGGGAGTCGCACCCTCCGAAGAGCAACTGGATCAGTTAGGCCAGTTGATCATGCGTTCGCAGCGCAACTTCAAGGAACTGATCGATTCTCTGGACGACGTGGCGCTCGCCATCTCACTCGATGGCACTCTGCGGACGGTGAACCGGCGAACCACCGAGGTTCTCGACGTTCCCTATTCCGCGTTGGTTGGTCACAAGCTAGAGGAATTCCTGGGTGCTCCTCTCCACGCGGAGGCGTCCGGAACCCTCGAACGGTTTCTGGAGAAACGGAACTGGTCGGGAGTGGTTGAGGTCCAACTTAAGAAAGACTCCCGGCGGCGTTACTACGACTGCATGGTCAACGCCATCGTCAAGGGCGACGATGTGGCGGGAGCAAGCGTGCTGGCGCGCGACATTACCGGCCATCGGGAGAAGGAACAGCGCTTCACGCAGTTGTTCGAATCTCTGCAGGAAGGCGTGTACATCAGCAATCCAGAAGGCAAGCTGCTCGAGGTGAATCCTGCCCTCGTTTCGATTTTGGGATACGACACTAAAGAAGAGCTGCTAAACCTGTCGCCGGACCAGCTGAATGTCGATGCTGGCGGCGATCCGGTTCTGGGACGCGGGGGAAGCCAAAGCGGCCGCACGCGCACGCGGGAGCTCCGGCTGCGAAGAAAAGATGGCGGAGTCGCGGTGTGTGTCGATACCTCGAGCGGCGTGATGGAAGCGGGACGGGTTATCCGTTATCACGGCACGCTGGTGGACGTCACCGAGAAACGCGCTCTGGAGCAGCAGTTGCGCCACCAGGAAGAGTTCCGCCGGCACTTGCTGGAAAGCTTCCCCGATCTGATTCTGGTGCTCGATTTGAAGGGGCAGTACACGTTCGTAAGCGCGCGCATCGCTGAGCTCCTCGGCTACGGGCCGGAGCACCTCATGGGCAAGAGTGTCGATGATGCCGAGAACACTTCACCGGAACTGGCCGCACTCTACCGCACCGTCGCCACCGGTGAGAGTGCGCGGACCTCGTGCGAATACGGTTCCCGGCACCGCGACGGCGGTTGGCGCACCATGCTCGGCATGGCCAGTCCACTGCTGGATGCCGAAGGCAAGCCCGCCGGCGTGATCATCTCCGTCCGCGACGTGACCATGGAGAAAAAGCTGGAGCAGCAGATTATTCAGAGCGAACGTCTCGCGGCCATGGGGCAAATGATCGGCGGCTTCGCCCACGAACTCAATAATCCCCTGACCAGCATTCTGGGCATGGCCGAACTGCTGCAGGAAGGCGATACGAATGAAGGCGCCCGCAAACAAATCGGCATTCTGCACCAGCAAGCGCGCCGCGCCGCTGAAATCGTGCAGAACTTGCAATACTTCGCGAGGCCGCCGGCTCCCGGACGCAGCCAGGTCAATCTCAATGAACTGGTGCAGCGCACCGTGCAGATGCAGGCTTATCCGCTGCGCAAGAGCAACGTCACGGTGGATTTTCTGCCTGAGCCGGCGATACCTGCGGTGGTGGCCGATCCCAATCAGCTGATGCAGGTGTTTTTGAATCTCCTGTTGAACGCGGAGCAGGCGATCCGGGAAAACCGCGAGAAGGGGACGATTCGCGTGCGCATCGGACGCAACCCCGACTCGGTATGGATTATGTTTCAGGATGACGGTCCGGGAATCGCACCTGAAAATCTGGCGCACATTTTCGATCCCTTCTTCACCACTAAGCGGCCGGGGCGTGGAACCGGGCTGGGGCTTAGCATCTGCAAAACTGTGCTCCGCGAGCACGGAGGCAACATCGAAGCAGCAACGGCTCCGGATGGAGGCGCCGTATTCACGCTCACGCTGCCGGTGACGGCTGCGGAGTCGGCTCCAGCGGCGGGCTAGAAGATGAAAGATCAGGATTACACCGACTGAGAATTGTCCGCGTGTTCGATGGAAATAAAAATATAGATGCACGTAGGAACTGGCACGCGACCGCGGGATCGGACGCGTAAAGTGAGCTGGCCTCGTGCGTAACTTTGTGATGACGGATCGTCTCGCATTCAGCCATTGGTGCGAAAATGACCTGCCTTTGGCCATGGAGCTTTGGGGTGACCCTAACGTGTCTTGCTTGATCGGTGGCCCCTTTACACCAGATGAAGTGAGGGTACGGCTCAACCGAGAAATCGAGTTGATGCTTGTCTACAGGGTCCAATACTGGCCCATCTTCTTGCTCCAGAATAACCAGTTCGCTGGCTGCGCCGGATTGCGGCCCTACAAATATGACGAACAGGTTTTCGAGATGGGAGTTCACTTGCGATCCGAGAACTGGGGACAGGGTTTGGCTCAAGAAGCTGGACGCGCCGTTATCGCCTTCGCCTTCGACACCCTTGGGGCCAAAGGTCTCTTCGCAGGGCATCATCCAGCGAATGCAGCTTCACGGCGGTTGATCGAGAAACTCGGTTTTCGCTTCACGCACGAGGAATTCTACCCTCCTACGGGTCTGAAGCATCCGTCCTACCTGCTGACCAAGCCAGCATCCTGCTAGGTGGTAATCTGTATTGATAGGATTGGTGCCTTCGGGAGCGCTTCGCAAAACTTAACAAGGCGAATCTGAACTAAGAACTGGCAGATGAATTGACTACAAACTATGCCCCTCCGCCGCATCATCCAACTCGGCGACCCACAACTGCGCGAAGTCGCGCTGCCGGTTGAAGACCCCTCCGCTCCCGAAGTCGCTGCGCTGGTGAGAGATCTCGCCGACACGCTTGCCCACTGGCGCTCGACCACCGGCTACGGACGCGGCATCGCTGCTCCCCAACTCGGTGTACGCCAACGCGTTATTTTCCTGCAATTGCCAGGAGAGCAACCCTGGCCGCTGGTGAACCCAGAAATCATGGAGCGCAGCGAAGAAAAGATTATTGTTTGGGACGCCTGCCTCAGCTTCCTGTCGATCTTCATGCAGGTCGAACGGCATCGCGAGATCGCCGTTCGCTATGAGAACCTCGCGGGTGAACGCCACGAATTCCACGCCGGCGACGACCGCAATCTCTCCGAACTCCTGCAACACGAAATCGACCATCTCGACGGCATCCTTGCCGTGGACCGCATCACCGACCTCAAAACCCTCTGCACCCGCGAAGAATTCGAAAAGCGCTATCGCGACGCAAGCCCGTACGCTTTTGCTTCAGCGTGACCGAAGAAGATTGAGAGTGAGCCATCACGTCACGCGATTTTTTCGCGCGCGAGTCGCGCAGGTGACTTTGGTACAGCATTGCATGCGCCCGCTTCGATCATTTTTCTCTTGACTTCGTTCTGCGTTGACTCTATACATTCAAACAGTTGCAACAAAACACCGTTGCGAAATTCCATGAACAATGGAAAGGGAGAATAGATCCATGGCAACCAAAAAGAAAGCCAAGAAGAAAAGCAGCAAAAAGCACTAAGAACCTGCAACAGGCAACGACAAAGGGGACGCGATGAGCGTCCCCAAAGTTTTTTGCGGGCATTCTCAAACTTAACGATGGAGCGCCGGGCGAGACGCCCGTCGCTCCACTTCTAGTTGACGCGAAGCCCCGGTTTTTTCTGCGGAGCCACCACCATCTTCTCAGTCGCGGGACAAAGATTGCGATACGGACACAACCGGCATTGATAACCGACCTTCGGTGCGAACTTCCCCTGCGCAATTCCGTTTGCCGCTTTTAGCACGCGCAATTTTGCTTCTTCCAACTCAGCGTCGGTTCGCGTCGTAAACACCGGGGTGTTGGTTTCAAGGTTATGGAGGATCAGGCGGCCAGCGTGTTTTCGCCAAGCATCCCTGGCTGCGAGCGCATACAGGGAAAGTTGCAGACTCTCGTCGGCATCCTCTTGTGACTGTGGCTTGCCGGTTTTGTAGTCCACGATGGCAACCGTGTCCGGGCCGGTGCGATCCATGCGATCCACGCGTCCTGTCAACTTTGCCGGGCCTACTTGCAACTCAAATCCGCATTCTGTCCCGACGACCTCGGGCAGCGGCGCACTTCGCGCGCACTCGAAGAACTGCCGCAACTGCTCCATTCCCTGCCGCAGATAAAGCTCATACTGATAGCGATCGGCAATGCCCGCGGCGGCCAGATCAGCCCGAAACTGTTCGATCAATTCGTCGTCGCCTATCTCGCGCCGATAGCGTTGTGCATCGTAGAAGGTGTGCAGCACCCGGTGCATGGCCGCTCCGTAGTGCAGCGCTGCGGGCACGTCACGCGGCAGGTTCCACTCCCTTTCGAGTTTGAAGCGGAGCGGGCATTTTTCGTAGGTTTCGATGGACGACGCGCTCAGGCCGCTCGCGATACCCGCTGACGGTGGCATCATCAGCCACACGGCCACATTCGATTGCTCTAGTGCGATTCTCTGCTCCTCTTCCGCAAACAACGCATCCTGCACGGCCGCGGCCGAGCGCGTGGACCAGAACTTCCTGTAGACAGGGCTGACCATAAACTCGCGCAGGAATTTTGTCGGCCGCGGGTCGTTCTTCGTGCTCTTGCCCTGGTTCGCGTAGATCGCAAGCGTGTCCTTGGCGCGCGTCATGGCCACGTAGAAAAGTCGCCGCTCTTCTTCCTCGTGCAGCGTCTTATCGTCAGTTGCATGCCCGTCCGAAGAAGACGCACGCGACGTTCGCAGCTCCGCCGGGAAAGCAATGAGCGGTTCATGGAACGAACATGGGAACGAGGTTGACGACCCGCGGATGATAGCAACGTGCCGATACTCAAGCCCCTTCGCGGAGTGCGCGGTCAATAGCTGTACCGCATCGCCCGGGCTGCGGGGCAGTTCAATTTTTCCACTCGCCTGCACAAAATAATCCAGGTACTCAAGGAATTCAGACGGACTTCCGGTCTCGGCGATCAGTTTCCCTTGCCACTTTTCCACGAACTTCAGGAACGCGGGCACCAAGTCCGACCGGTGCAGGCCGAAATGCCGGACCACAGCGTTCGCCGCATCGTAAGCCCGAACCCCGTCCTTCTTTACCGCCAGGTGCATTGCCTCCACGCTTTCAAGCACCGTGGGACCGCCTGCAAGTTTGCCCAACACCATACGTAGATCGAGTTCCTGCCGCCGCACTGCCCTCATCGCCGCCCGCAATTCCACCGGGTTAATGCCGAACTGCGGCAGCGCGGCCACGCGAAACAAGCTCGCGGCATCGTTCGGAGAAACGGCAGCAGTCAGGCACGCAACCAAGTCGCGAACTTCGGGTGTGTCGAGGACGTCCAGACCTTCAATGGAGAATGGAATGCCTCGTTCGGCAAGTTCATGGACCAGTTCATCGCGATTGTTATGCTGCCGGTAGAGCACCGCAAAATCGCTCCACTTGCAGCGCTGCTCCCTATGCTTCTTCTGTATCCGATAGGCGAGGTCGGCGGCCTCGACGTCCTTGTCTCCCCAAGTCACAATTTCGACCAGCGGCGCAGGCGCGGCGTTACCCTTTTGCTTCGCTTCCTCGTCGCGCAGCGATTCCAGAGGCGTCCGCTGATAAGAAATTGAATTTCCTTTTTGCGAGAATGTTTGTGGGAAAACGGGCGGGTTTTCATTCACAATGCCAAAAGCGCAACGCAGAATCGGCGAAAGCGAGCGTCGATTCTTTTCCAGGGCGACGACGCGCGACGCGGGGAATTTCCTTACGAACAGCGTGAACGCTTCGCTCGAAGCCCCGCGGAACTGGTAGATCGCCTGATCCGGATCGCCCACCGCAAAAACGTTCGCCGCTGATCCGGCAAGCAGCGCGAGAATTTCGACTTGGGCAAAGTTCGCGTCCTGGAATTCATCCACCAGCAGGAAGCGAGTGCGCTTCCTTTCCTCTTCAAGTAAGTCGGGATCGTCCTTCAGCAACCGATGGGCGCGGGTAATCATGTGGCCGAAGGTGCCCAGGTTTTCTCTCAGGAGCATCTTCTCCACGGTGTCGAAGACGCGAGCAATCTCCTGGCAACGCTCGACAATCTCCGTTTTCTCCAACTCTCCTTGATGTTTTGTTTTGGCCACGCGAGGCAAACGGACTTCGCCGCGTTCAAGGCGCTCGACGTAGCGGGCGTAGTCGTTGGGGCCGACGAGTTCATCCTGGCACCGGCGCATGAAATCAAGCAGGCTGTCGAGGAACTGGCCGACATTGGCAGCGCGCACAAAGTGCTTGAGACGCAGATCGCGAATCCGGCGGCGCAAGTACACCCAGAGATCCTTTTCGTCGAGCACGCCAAAACCAGCGCCGCGGCGCTGCAGAAGCCCGTTACACCACGCATGAAATGTGCAGGCCTGCAGTCCGTCAATGGCGGTGCCCTTCAATTCCTCGCGGACGCGGCCCAGCATTTCCGAGGCGGAATTGTCGGTATAGGTGAGTGCGACAACCTCGTCAGGACGGGCGTGACCTTCACGAATAAGATGAGCCACCCGCTGGGTGAGGACGGTAGTCTTCCCGGTACCGGCGCCCGCAATCACCAGCATCGGGCCATGAACGTGTCCGATAGCCTGCAGCTGGCGTTCATCGGGAACAATCCTCGTCGCAGATGAGACAGTCGTAGTCACGTGAGAGGTCACTAGCCGGAGAATACCAGAGCAGGTTGTGGAAGGTCTCAAGCTGTGGAAGGCTGTAGCAGACTGCGGAAAAACTTGGGGTTCGTATCAGGGCATCGCTTTGGCGATGCCGAAAGTCGAAATCAGACGCCCCTTTAGGGGCCGGCTAATGGGCATTCGATCTTTTCATCACCCCGCTAGCACCTCACCGCAGCGCTTCCAGCGCGAGCACGGTAGCGACAATCGCCGCCGTTTCGGCTCGAAGGATTGTATCGCCGAGCGAGGCCGCGACCCACCCCGCTTCGCGAAACCAAGCGAGTTCCTCATCGGTCCATCCGCCCTCCGGCCCGACGGCGAGCGCCACCTCGCCTAACCTCGTGTGCAGAATCTCTCGCAGTCCGGTGTCCTGTTCCGACTCAGCAAGGACAACGCGGGTCAGTTCGCCCGCCGGCAATACGCTCTCAAGATCCTTCAACTTGACCGGAATTGCAATCTCAGGTGGCGTCTCACGTCGCGACTGTTCGCTCGCCTGACGAACAATGCGCTCCCAGCGTTCGCAACGCTTCACGGCGGCAGCAGCCAGATGAGCATCGCTCCGGCGGGCAATGACGGGAACGATGCGAGCGACCCCGATCTCCGTGCATTTCTCGATCGCCCACTCCATGCGGTCGAACTTGAAGATAGCAAGCGCCAGCGTGATCTTTGGAGTCGCTGTCACCTCTCGCGCCAGGCCAAGCGCCAACTCAACTCGATCATCGGAGACCGAGACAATGGTTCCTAGGCGAACCTCGGTCCCTGTAGCGATGTCAAACTCCTGCCCCACTTCAGCGCGCAAGACGCGGACAAGATGAGCAGCATGTTCGCCCACCAAAGCGGCCGTGTTTCCAGTAACCTCGTCGGCGATCCAGCGGCGGCGCGTCATGAGTTCAGCTGCCAGTTGCCAGTTCCCGGTAGAAGCTTGTTCATGCAACGATAAGGGCAAGGAGTTTAGGTCCGAGAACTGGCAACTGGGAACCGGCAACTGGCAACTGCCCTAAACAAACATGTCCTTCACGCGTCCCAGCAGCGACCGGTGCTGCGGCTTGTTTTCCACCGGAGACAGTTCCCCCAGTTCGGTCAGCAGTTCGCGCTGGCGCTTATTCAGCTTTCCGGGAGTTTGTATCCGCACCTCGACGTAAAGATCGCCTTTGCCGTGCCCATTGAGTACCGGCACTCCCTTGTTGCGGATGCGAAAGGAAGTGCCCGACTGCGTGCCTTCCGGAATTTTCAGCTTGTGTTCTCCCTCCAGCGTCGAAACCACAATCTCGGTGCCCAGGGCGGCTTGCGGAAACGAAATCGGAACCACGCAGTGCAGATCGTTACCCTCGCGCTCGAAGAAGGCGTGCTCTTTGACGTGCAGCACAATATATAGGTCGCCGGCTGGCCCGCCGAACGCGCCCGCTTCGCCCAGGCCGGAGAAACGAATTCTCGTGCCGTCCTCCACTCCGGCGGGCACTTTGGCTTCGACCACGCGCTCGCGCAACAGCCGGCCTTCGCCTCTGCACTTCGCGCACGGATCGGTGATTACGCTGCCCGCTCCCTGGCAGGTTGGACAGGTTCGAGCAATGCTGAAGAAGCCCTGCTGATACCGCACCTGACCGCGTCCATTGCACGCCCGGCAACTGACCGGGGCTTTACCGGGCGCGGCGCCGGTTCCGCGGCAGGCGTCGCAGGTCTCATTGCGGCGGACATTCACTTGCTTCTCGGCGCCGAACACGGCTTCATCGAATTCGAGATGCAAGTCTTCGCGAAGGTCGGCTCCGCGCTGGGCGCGGCTGCGACGGCGGCTGCCCTGACCGAACATGTCGCCAAAACCGAAAATGTCGCCAAAGATGTCGCCGAAATCCTGGAAGATGGCGGGATCGAATCCGGCCGGGCCTGCGGCGGTGCCGCCCACCCCAGCGTGCCCGAAGCGGTCGTACAAAGACCGCTTCTCGCTATCGGCAAGAATTGCGTATGCTTCGGTGATCTCCTTGAACTTGTCTTCCGCGTCAGGATTGTTTGGATTGCGGTCGGGATGATACGTCATCGCGAGCTTGCGGTAAGCGCTCTTGATCTCAACGTCGGTGGCAGTCCGGGTGACACCCAGCACCTCGTAATAATCACGTTTTGTGTTCGCGGCCAGAAACTCCCCCACTCTTAAATCGGGCAAATCAAATTGAGCAAATGCAAATCGTGCTACCCGCGGCTATTCCGGGCGACTCGCACCATCGCGGGACGCAGCAGCCGCTCCTTATACCTGTAGCCGCGCTGCAGTTCGTCGACGACCTGATGATCCGGCACCTCGGTCGTATCCACCATCTCAATAGCTTCATGAACCCGCGGATCGAACATCTGCCCCACCGAAACAATCGGCTGCACTCCAATTTTCTGCAGCGCATCCTGCAATTGACGGTAGATAAGCTCAATGCCGCTGCGGAAGTCGCTGGAGCCGCCGCCAGCTCTGAGCGCGCGCTCAAAACTGTCCAGGATCGGCAGAATATTCTTGATGACATCGGCCGCCGCGTATTCGCGGAATTCCTGCTGGTCGCGCACTGCGCGCTTGCGGGCATTATCAAACTCCGCCTGCAGACGGGCCAGACGATCAAGCAGCGCGTCGCGCTCGGCCTTAAACTTTTCTGTCTCCGTCGCCGCACCAACCTCCGCGGGCTTGGCCGCGACCGGCCCAGACGCAGCTTCGTCTCCGCCTTCCGCAGCCGGAAGCTCGTGCTCCAGATCAAGGTTCGTGTCGGTTTTTCCGTTTCCCTTACCCATAGTGCTGCATCACTCCGATTCGTTCAAAAGTTTGTCAAACAGCCGCGCGATGTAAGACACCGCCGACATGGTGTGTTGATAATCCAGCCGCGTAGGTCCAATCACCGCCAGCGATCCCATCACCTCTCCGCCAACGCGAGCCGGCGCTCCAATCAGGACGAAATTCTGCAGGTTCGAAGCAGGCAAAGCCTCGTCCAGCCCGATCACCACGCGCACCGCTTCCTGCCGCGTGTCGAGATAAGCGCTCAGCAGCTTCACAACTTTTTCCTTTTCCTCAAGTGTCCGCAGCATGTCCTGCAGGCGCTGGCGATCTTCCTGGCCCGTAACGTTATTCATTACGAGATTCGCCGCTCCTTCCACGAACACCGTCTGCGTGTCGTCCGCCGAAGCCAGCGCCCCCTGCCGGTAGAGCTGCTCGATCGATTTCATCAGCCGGTCGTACTCACTGCGCTCCTGTTCGAGCCGGCGCTCCAACTCGGCACGCATGTCGCCCATAGTCCAGCCGCGAAAATTTTCATTGATGTAGCGCGCGGCCAAGTCGAGATCCGATTGCGGAATATCCAGCCGCAGCACGCGATCGCGCACCACCCCCGACCGCGTGACCACTACCGCCAGCACTTTCTGATCGCTCAAATGCGAGAAGTAAACGTGCTCCAGCGCATTCCGCGGACCGCTCGTAGCCACCGTGACCCCAACACTGTGCGAGATCAGCGAGAGCACATGCGAAGTCCGCTCCATGAACTCCGCCACGTCCGTAACCCCGGTCAGAGTGTCCTGAATAATGCTCTGATTCTCGTGCGAAAGATGGGCCTCGCCACTCAGCTGCTCGACATAATAACGATAAGCCTCCGCCGTAGGCACGCGTCCTGCCGAAGCATGAGGCTGCTCCAGAAATCCAGCATCGGCCAGATCAGCCATCACGTTGCGGATCGTAGCCGCACTCAGCCCTTCGCGGCTGGCGCGCGCCAGCGTGCGCGACCCCACCGGCTCTCCGCTGGCAATAAATGTTTCGACGATAGCGGTCAGGATTTCCCGTTCCCGTCCGCCCGCTGGCCCTGCTGGCATATCACCCAAATCCAGGAGCGAAACCGCCCCTCTAAATACTTTAGATGCAGTGGCTTAGATTAGGATTCTGCCACTGCCTAATGGAATTCTAGGGAGGGATGGAGAGGGTGTCAAGGATAGGTCTGGGTTAGGCCTGGGCGGCGGAAAAGGAATGGCGCGAGCCCACGGAGTGGGCCCGCACTGATAACAGTTAGAGCGGGTTGCGTCTTCAGGCGGCAACGGATGAGCCGCTATAGTGTGAAGCTCAGCGTAATGTTAACGCCCGGATACATCGCGTTGCACAGGTAATACACGCCGTCAATTTCGACAACAAAAACGTCTTGTGTGTAGAGCCAGTTGCTTGGCCACGGGTCAGCGAATCCAAACCAATAGCCACCGTATTGGAAGCGGCGATTACTGTAGTCGGCCTGGGTTACGCGAAACGTGTGTTGCCGTCCAAAATGGGCCCGGAAACTGGCTTCGGGAATGCGTCCACCGCCGTTGCCACCGGCGCTCCGCGCCTGCTGTCCAGGATTAGCCTGCGGTGCGTTGTGCTGTTGTTGCGCGTTTTTCTCTCCCTGCTTGGTATTTTTTTCTTGCTGCTGCGCGTTTTTCTCTTCGTTCTTAGTGTTCTTGTCTTGCTGTTGAGCGTTTTTCTCTTGCTGCTTGGTAGTCTTTTCTTCCTGCGGCGCGCTCTTCTCCCCCTGCTTGCTGTTCTTTTCTGGTTGCACCGCCGGTTTTTCCTCTTGCTTTACGGACTTCTCTGGTTGCGCTTTTTTCTCTTCCTGGGCAGGCTTGGCTTTCTGTTCTTCCTGCTGCTCGTGCTGCTCCTGTGCGAACGTCGGAGCCGCAGCTACGAGGGTCAAAGACAGAACTGCTGTGCTGATAAAACCAACTAGGTTCATAAGTGTTGCCTCCATTATTGATCGTTGAGTACTATTGATCGTTGAGTACGGTTGCCTTGGCACAAGTTTGCTGCGCCCGACACGAGAAGTTCAGCTCTCCGGTTCTGCTGTCAGGCCGGAGGAGTTTGGGCCGTTTCCCTGTCCGGTATTCTTCAGGTCTTCAGGTTCCAACGTGGATACGGGAAAGCGAGTGGAAGAGTCCAAAAACATTCAGGATCCACAGAACCACAGCAATGACTACGACGCCGTTCAAAATTGACTTGATAGACGCCTGCATGGGAATGAAGCGATTCACTAGCCACAGGAGCACACCCACCACGATGAGAACTTCTAGCAGTTGAATTAAAGGCATGTTGTCAACCTTCCTTGTTTCGTGGACTGACGCCTCCCATCCGCCTGGAGGCGTTGCCCTGATTTTGCGTTGCGAGACTTTTTAGGGTCGAATCGTGTTTTGCCACGAGGTTTCGCGGCGTACACACGGATGAAAGAATGCCGATTGACTGGATGTTGGCCGCTCCCCTTGACTTGACCGGGGCACCCACTCGTCACGACCCAGAATCAAAGCTGCGAATCAGCTTTCGCGGCTCTGTCTACACACTCAGTACACTCACAATGACAGGTGTGGACTTTCGCGTCTGAGCAACATAGCTCACATACGGAGATTGTCCATTCATTTTCGCAATATCGCGCAAAATAGTTGATTTTCAGGAACTCAAGACCAAAGGGAGTTGACCTGCCCCCCGAAAATTAGTCCAGCGGAAATGTGACTTCTCCATGTACGATGGCCCGCTCTGGGCCAGAGAGGAGGAGTCGTGCGCAAGAGTCGATTCAACGAAGAACAGATCATCGCCATCCTGAAGGAGTCGGAGGCTGGGACAGCACCCGACGAGCTGTGCCGGCGGCACGGGATCACACGCGGGAGCCTGTACCGCTGGAAGGCGAAGTACGGCGGGATGGAAGTGAGCGAGGCGCGGCGACTGCGGCAACTGGAGGAGGAAAACCGGCAACTGAAGCACGCCGTGGCCGAACTGCTGCTGGACAAACGAGCATTGCAGGCGGTGGTCACAAAAAAGTGGTAGGCCCGCAGATGCAGAGGCAGGCGGTGGCAATGATGCGCTCGGAAGCCGCGGTTTCGGAGCGACGCGCCTGCGGGCTAGTGAAGCTACATCGGGCGACCTGCCGGTATCGGCGGCGCAGGGTCGAAGATCCGGGTTTGCGGGAGCGGCTGCGCGAGTTGGCGGCGACCCGGCGACGGTTCGGCTACCGGCGGCTGAAGATCCTGCTGCAACGCGAGGGCTTCGCGGTGAACCATAAACGAGTGTACCGACTGTACGTGGAGGAGAAGCTGGGACTGCGGCGGAAGCGAGGACGGCGGAGGATGCCGACGACGGCCGCACGCGTGCCCCTGAAGCTTCCGGTGCGCCCCGACGAAGTCTGGACCATGGACTTCACCCAGGATGCGTTCGCCAGTGGGCGCAAGTTCCGAACTCTGAACCTGATGGACGGCTTCACGCGCTACGCGCCGCGCATCGAGGTGGACACCTCGTTGCCGGGTCCGCGCGTGGTGCGGGTGCTGGAAGAACTGAAACGAAGAGGCCGCAAGCCGGAGGCGATCGTGATCGACAACGGGACCGAGTTTACCAGTCAGGTGGTCGATCAATGGGCTTACGAGAACCAGGTGCAACTGCACTTCATCACCCCCGGACGGCCCATGGAGAACGGCTTCATCGAGAGCTTCAACGGCAAGTTCCGCGACGAGTGTCTCAACGAGAACTGGTTTCTCGATCTGGCCGATGCGCGGGAGAAGATCGAGACTTGGCGGTGCGACTACAATCAGGTGCGGCCGCACTCGGCGCTCGGGTATCTCACCCCGGAGGAGTTCGCGAACTCGTGGGCGGCGACGGGCGGTGGAAAAGACGCGGGCGGGGCCCGCTTGGAAAACGCTCCGCGTTTCCCACTTTCCCACCGCCTCGACGGCTGCCAGAGGGTAGTTACGAAGGCTGTGTTGGAGAACCAAAAACCGGAGAAAGTCCCATTATCCTTGGACTAAATATGGGGGGCAGGTCAGAGTCGGCCGCGCGGTAGCACAACTTGTTGGAAAAGCCATCAATTAGGCCTAGAATTACAGCCAATGGTTTCTCCCGGGGTCGCGAACACGAGCGGCAAGTTCGATCCCAACGCCTTCCTCGACACCATTGGCGAGGGGAGGAAGAACCTGACTTTCGCCAATAAGCAGGCGGTCTTCGCCCAGGGGGATGCGGCGGACGCGGTCTTCTATATCCAAAAAGGCAAAGTAAAACTCACCGTCGTCTCCGCCACTGGTCGAGAAGCGACCCTTGGCATGCTCGGTGCCGGATATTTCTTTGGCGAAGGTGCGCTGGCAGGTCAGGCTCTGCGCATGGGATCTGCCGCGGCCATGACGGATTGTGAAATTCAGCGCATCGACAAGAAAGCGATGATGGACGCACTGCACCGTGATCCGGCATTCTCCGAGCTGTTCGTGGCCTATTTACTGGCGCGGAATGTCCGCTACGAAGAGGATCTGGTGGATCAGTTGTTTAACTCCAGCGAAAAGCGCCTGGCTCGAGTTCTTCTTCTGCTGGCTCATTTTGGCAAGGAGGGCGCACCGGAGACGGTGGTCCCCAAAATCAGTCAGGAAAGCCTGGCCGAGATGGTCGGAACCACACGCTCGCGAGTCAGCTTTTTTATGAACCGGTTCAGGAAACTGGGCTTTGTGAATTACTCGGGCGGCCCGGAGGGCGGCTTGCAAGTGCACAGTTCACTGCTCAGTGTTGTTCTGCACGACTAGTTTGGCAGCGCCGCTTTTACGCGACCCGCCGGCCGCTAACCAGGTTAATGACCAGCATCACCAGCGCCACTACCAATAGCAAGTGAATCAGACCGCCAGCGATGTGCAGGCTGAAACCGAGAAGCCACAAAATCAGCAGCACTACGAAAATTGTCCAAAGCATGTTTGATCTCCTTCGCGCATATCGAGTAGCAAAAAACGCGTACCCTGGGAAAGTTGTCTATCTTGCCGGAGCGAGCGACTTTCCGCACTCCAGACATGACGATTGGGTCCGAGGCGTGATTAACCCGCAAAACGGGCACATCCTTTGCGATGCAAAACCGCGTGCCGGGGGCGTTAGTGACGCAAATCGCTTCGACAGGGCCCGAGCGATTCTCAAGAGCCGTCTACGAACATCGTTGCGGAATTCACCAAAAGTGCGTTCCATATAGCGATCCAGTTTTTCTCTCTTTCCTTCACTCACCATATTGAAGATGACACGTCCGGACTGGCTATGCTGTGCAAGATTGCTCACCGCGGCCCACAAATCGGCAGATCCCTAGTCGGGTGCCGGGTGCCCCAGACAAGCGGGTGGGCTCCCGACCTCGGCAAAACTCTGGACAGAACCACCCTGTTCCCTCTTAAGATTTACCTCCTACGATTTACCACGCCATTTTTCATCACCATCCGCCGGTGAGCGCCATCACCGACACCCAAGCCGCGCAATGCGACAATCACGTCCGGCCGGCAAAGCCGGAGCCAGTTACTCTTTGATAAACAGAGCGTTTCAGCGGGGAAGAGACCCGCAAAGTGAAGAAGCGGCAATCCTCCCCCAAACCGTCCCAAAGCGGGAATTTAAGCCGAAAATCGAGCCTAAGTCCATACTCCGGAATATTTTACAAGTAAGTCATTTAAATTCAATATTTTGCAGGAAATCGGGGGGGCATTAAAGACTATATAATACCGTAAGAGTAAACAGCCTTTTCTGCGGAGTAAATGGAGCACTGCTCAGTCCCGCCGACTCTGACAAAAACTGCGCTCTCGCCGAAAACCCGCTCCCGCAAAGGAGTGTGATACAGCACATACACCGCCCGTGGATGAGCTTTGAGGCCGGTGCCCCACACATTCGCGTCCTTTGCGAATATGTGGGTGTGTGCGCCAACCATCAGGACGCAAGCCACAAAGCCGTCGCGATATACTTCCGGGCATCGCCACGCGAGCATGACCCCCAAACCTCACATCGCAGTAATCGGCGCAGGCGCCTTCGGCGGATGGACCGCCCTTTATCTTCTTCGCGGCGGAGCGCAAGTCACGCTGCTCGATGCTTGGGGTCCGGGAAATTCGCGAGCTTCGTCGGGAGGTGAGACGCGGATCATCCGCGGCGCGTACGGGCCCGATCAGCCTTACACGAACCTGGCGGCGCGCGCCCTCGATCTCTGGAAGCAGCACGAAGCCCAATGGAAGCGGAAATTCTTTTTCCCCATCGGAGTGCTGTGGATGGCCGAAGCCAAGACTGACGGCACATTCGAACGTGGCTCGATACCGTTCCTGAAAGATGCCGGAATCCCGTTCGAGCAGCTTGAAGTGAAAGAGCTCACGCGCCGCTGGCCGCAAATCAGTTTCGAGGACGTCGAGTGGGCCATCTACGAACCCCAAAGCGGATACTTGCTGGCGCGCACATCGACGCAAGCGGTGGTCGATCAGTTCGTCGCCGAAGGCGGAGAGTATCGCCAGGCAGCCGCAGCAGCGCAGGATCTCGAAAACGGTCAGTGGAAGGCACTGCCCATGTCCGATGGATCAAGCATCTTCGCCGACCGCTACATCTTCGCCTGTGGTCCATGGCTCGGAAGATTGTTTCCGCAAACCGTCGGGCCGCATTTTATTTCGACCAAGCAAGATGTCTTCTTCTTCGGCACGCCCGCGGGCGATCCCCGCTACAACGAAGGCAATGTGCCAGTGTGGGCCGACCACAGCGACCGCTTCATCTACGGAATCCCCGGCAATCAAGGACGTGGTTTCAAAATTGCGGACGACACGCGCGGCCCGGAGTTCGATCCAACCTCAGGCCAGCGGTTGGTAAGTGAAGGAAGCCTCGCTGCAGCGCGCCGCTATCTAGCCTATCGTTTCCCTGGAATGAAAGATGCGCCGCTCGTCGAGACGCGCGTCTGCCAGTACGAAAATACCAACGACCACAATTTCATCGTCGATCGGCATCCGGCGAGCGCGAATGTATGGATTGTTGGAGGCGGGTCGGGCCACGGATTCAAGCATGGTCCCGCGCTCGGAGAGATGGTGGCGCGGCTGGTGTTGAAGGATGAATCCGCGGACTCGGTGTTCCGGCTGTCGCGATTTGGAGCCCAGAAAGCACAGCGGTAAATCGAGGCTCGTGATTTTCCCCGTGAAACTCTGCGCCCTCTGTGGTTGAAAAAAATTCTTTACCACAGAGGACGCAGGGTTTCACGGGGCAAACCGCAGAACCCTACTGAATCTGGATCACGCTTTCCGAACTGCTGGCTTTGATCTCTTCCACTCGCGCGACCACATTGCGGGCAAACGCGAACAGCGACCTCGCATGAGGCGAGTCTTCTCCCTGGAGCACGGCCGGAACTCCGCCGTCGCCCGATTTACGAATCTCGGGATCGAGCTCGATGCCTCCGAGGAAAGCGATGTCGAATTGCTTCGCCGTCTTTTCCGCGCCGCCGCGCGAGAATATGTCGACTTGATGCTGGCAATGCGGACAAACAAAGTAACTCATGTTTTCGACCATGCCAACGATATCCACCTTCATCTGGCGGAACATCTCGATCGCCTTGCGCGCATCCTGCAGCGCAACGTCGGACGGCGTAGAGACAACGATGGCGCCGGTCAATGGGACAGTCTGAATCAGCGAGAGCGCCACGTCGCCGGTTCCCGGAGGCAGGTCGATGACAAGATAATCAAGCAGTCCCCACTGCACCGATCCCAGAAACTGTTTCATGATCGAATGCAGCATCGGACCGCGCCAGATGAGCGGCTTGTCTCCAGGATTGAGGAAGCCGACCGAAATCACCTTGAGCCCATGCGAGTTGATGGGCGCGATCTGGCCCTCGCCCATCACTTTGGGCTGCTCGTTGGTGCCAAGCATGAGCGGGACGTTCGGCCCGTAAACGTCGCCGTCGAGCAAGCCTACTTTGTGGCCCATCTTACTGAGGGCGATCGCCAGGTTGACGGCGAGTGTGGTCTTGCCGACTCCACCCTTGCCGGAACCAACGGCGATGATGGCATTGACGCCCGGTAAAGGTTGTGGGCTGGGCTGTTGCTGGCCGGGATGATGGGAATGAGCGCTCATTGTTTGATTATACGGGAGGAAAAACAGTTCTCAGTTCCCGGTTCTCAGTTCTCGGTATCTAATCCCAGAGGTTCACACTTGAGAACAGAGAACTGGGAACTGGATCTCAGTAGTGTCCTTCTCCCAGCTGCACTTTACCGCGAAACATGCGGTAGACGAACGTAAAATACCCGACCGCCAGCACCGCGCCAAACGTCCACCAAACGAAGCCAACACTCAGGCCGTGGCTGCCGGCCGCAGTGTTGTAGATGGTAAGGTCGTATTGGTGGTCGCGGGCGGGCAGCACGACGGGATAGAGCGCGAACGCCGCGCCCACCAGCATGAAGGCGATATACAGGCTGGAGGCCACGAATGCGAGTTTTTCTTTGCCCTTGGGATTGGCCCAGAGCATCACCGCCAGGCTGCTGACAACGACGATCGGAACCAGTATCCCGACCGTGTGCTTGCCATAATTCGCCATGATTTCGGGTCGAATGAAATAAGTCGCAACCAAGGCGCTGAAGGTAAGAAAAAACTGCACCGGCCAGCAAAGCAAGGCCAAGCCGCGGGCGCGTTGGCCAAGATCCTGATCGGTCTTGAGGGCTACGTAGTAAGAGCCATGCGCGGTCAAGGTCACCAGCGCCATCACGCCGACGAGTACCGTGTACCAATCCAGGATGCCCGTCTGCCGGCCGAGTTTGAAGTTGGTCCAGAGCGGCTCAAAGAAATAGCCGGTTGCATCCAGCGGAACTCCACGCACCACATTGCCGAGCGCCGCCCCAAAAAACACTGCCAGCAGAATGCTGGAGATGCTGAAGATCGCGTCGAAGAAGTCCTGCCACACTGGGTTTTCGATGTGAGCGCGGAATTCGATACCAATGCCGCGCAGAATGAGCAGCCACAGCACAATCGTCAGCGGAAGGTAAAACCCGCTGAAGCTCGATGCGTAGAGTTGAGGAAACGCAAAATAGAGCGTGCCACCGGCAGCGAGCAACCAGACTTCGTTCCCATCCCAGACCGGACCGATGGCGCGCAGCACGCGGCGTCGTTCATCGTTAGTCTTGGCCGCTAACAAATAAATCGCACCGGCACCGAGATCGAATCCGTCGAGCACGACATAGGTCGTGACCATCGCTGCGACAATCCAAAACCACAGACTCGCCATGTGTACCTTGCCTCCGCTAACTTGCCGCCGTCACTGCAGGGAGATTAGACACCGGTTCGTGCCCGGCCACAGGACCGTGCTCAATTTCCCGCCGGATCAGGAACAGAAACAGAATGCCCAGCACCATGTAGATGCCCATGAACCCCAAAAGAGTAAACATGCCATTGCCGGCGGAAACGGCGGTGGAGAAACCGTTCTCGGTGCGCATCAGCCCATAGACCAGCCACGGCTGGCGGCCGAGCTCGGCGGTCATCCATCCGGCGGTATTGGCGATATAAGGAAAAGGCGCAGCCAGCATCAGTATCCACAGCATCCATCGGGCGTCAAAGAGTATGCCACGCCACAGCAGAAGCAATGCGATTACCATGACCGCGATGAAGAACGTCCCCAGACCAACCATGATGTGATAGCTGTAATAGAGCAATGGAATGTTACCCGGCCAGTCTTGTTTGGGGAACGCATCGAGTCCGCGCACGTGGGCATTCCAGCGCCGGTAAGTCAGCATGCTCAACATTCCCGGAACTTGAAGCGGGTTATCGATCCTGCCCCGCTGTTCGTCAGGCTGACCTACGATGACCAACGGGGCTGCGGGCTGCCCCTGAAATAATCCTTCCATTGCCGCCAGAGTCACGGGTTGCAGGTCGGTGACCATCTTGCCTTGCCGATCGCCCGTCGGAAAAATCTGCAGCACGCTGAACAAGCAACCGGCGATCACGCCAGCCTTCACAAAAATACGGGCGTGCGCGGTCCACTTGCCTGAGAGCAGATAGAACGCGCCCACGGACGTCATGATGAACGCGCCCGTGATTGCCGCTCCACTCATGTTGTGCGCGTATTGCCATCCCGCCCAGGGATTCAGCACGAAGTCCCAGAAGCTCGCCAGCTGCAAACTTCCGTCTGCAGCCGTGAAATAGCCCACGGGATGTTGCATGAAAGCGTCGGTGGCGATGATGAAGTAACCCGATAACCACGAACCCACAAAGACTGCGACCGCCGATAGCCAGTGTGCTTTCGGACTCAACCGCTTTTCTCCGTAGAGAAATAATCCCAGGAATGCCGATTCGAGGAAGAAGGCGAACATGCCTTCCATGGCCAGCGTCTGGCCAATCACGCCGCCCGCGAATCGCGAAAAGTGCGACCAGTTAGTGCCGAACTGGAATTCCATCGGAATGCCGGTCACAACACCTAATGCGAAATTGATGCCAAAAATCTTTCCCCAGAAGCGGGCCGCCTCGTGGTACACGGGATCGTTCCGCCGCAAGCTGATCGTCTTGAGCACGACAATCAGCAGGGCGAGACCCATGGTGAGTTGCGGAAAGAGATAGTGAAACGTGGCGGTGAAGGCAAAGTGCAGGCGATGAACCAAGAGTGCGCTGTCCATAAGTACCGTCTCAGTTGCCAAGTCTCAGGTTGAGCTCTTCAGCTTATCAGTAATGCGACATAGCTTCTCGATTAGTTCAAAGCAATGGCATCTAACTCCGGTCCTTCTTTCTGCGCGCCGATTCCGCGCGGCGAATCTCCCGGCGGCGCGCGGCGCCATCGTAGCGGCGCTTTTCATCTTCGGTTTCGGGGACGACGGGCGGCACCGCCATCTTATTTCCGGCAGCATCTATGGCGACAAAAGTCAGATAAGCGGAGCTGACATGATGGTTCTGTTCGGCGCGAAAATTCTCTACCCAGACTTTCACGCCCACCTCCATCGAAGTGTGGAAGACGCGATTGACCGACGAGCGCAGAATTACGAAATCTCCGACACTTACGGGCACCAGAAAATCCAGATGATCGATAGAAGCCGTCACCACGTAGGTGCGCGAATGGCGGTGGGCGGCCATGGCGCCGGCAAGGTCGATCCAGTGCATGAGACGTCCGCCCAGCAGCGCGTTCAGCGGATTGGCATCGTTCGGCAGCACGATCTCAGCCATTTCCGAGATCGATTCGCGCACTGGCCGGGGCCGGGTTAGCTTCGTTCTGTCGTCGTCGTTCATACTGTCAGTTCGTCGATCGTCCGCTCGTCGCTCCAGACTTGTAGCTCAGATCAGAACAGCGCTCCGCCGGGCGCGATATGCCTGGAGATAGCAGGTTGCGAGTCTGAGCACACGCGGGTCGGCGTGGGGGCTGAGCCAAACCTCACCTGCCAAATCGAAGATCAATTCACCATGTTCCAGCGGAGCGTGGCCTAACTCGCAGACAAAGCAAACTGTCACCTGCTCCTGGCTAGCGCGGGCAACCGAAAAACGGACTGCATCCCAGTCACGGCGCTGCGGAAGATGCGGACAGGCAATAGCGTATCCAAGGTTGCAGAATTCCCTTATGTGGGCATCGGATGCCGGCAGTTCCTGGCCCGAGGCGCGACAGTTTCCCGTCCATCCCGCTCCCAGGGGCAGACGCGAAGGATGCGGCCAGGACCCATCGTTCACAATTTCCCGCGGCACAAAGAATGGGCACGCCAAATTGATCTCTCAGAGAACAGCCATTGTAACGCGGAGCGTGATATGAATGGGAGAATCAGTTCGAGCTCTCAGCCATCGGCTTCCGGCTCTAGGCTCTTAGCTGGGACCTGAGCCTGACCACTGAGACCTTATCCTATGGATCGCATTGCCATGCTGAGCGAAATCCTCGCTGCCAATCCCGAGGACTCGTTTGCGCGCTATGGGCTGGCCATGGAGTACTCGAAGACTGGGCAAATCGAGCAGGCACTTCAGGAATTTAGAACCCTAATCGAGAAGAATCCAGACTACACGCCCGCATACTTCATGGCCGCTCAAACGCTAGCCACCGCAAGCCGCGCCGATGAGGCAAAGCGATGGCTGGTGGATGGCATCTCCTCCGCACGCCGTACCGGTAACGCGCACGCCCAATCAGAGATGACGGCTATGCTGGAAGAACTGGGATGATTGCAGAGGTAAGAGGTCAGATTGCAGAGGTGAACCAACTCTGAACGCAAAGAGCGCACTGCAAGCTTTTACCTCTGCAATCTGACCTCTAACCTCTGACCTCAGTGCTACACTCTCCTGTTCCACGGAGGCACGCCATGCGCCGTCTTGCTTTTCTTTTCGTTATCCTTTTCTCTGTCCCCGCTTTTTCTCAAGCCAAGCACCCCTTCACTTTCGAAGACATGATGAAGCTGAAGCGCGTCGCTGAGCCCGTGCCTTCGCCCGACGGGAAGTGGGTGCTGTTCGCCGCAGTCGATGTGGATCTGGCGGCGAACAAAAAGACATCGCACATCTGGGTCGTGCCCCTGGCGGGCGGACAAGAACGAGAGATCATCGCCGATCAGGACGGCGATCGCCCACGCTGGGCGCCAGACGGTAAGCGCTTCGCCTTCATCTCGACGAAGATAGGCGGATCGCAGATCTGGACCGCCAATTTTGACGGCACAAAAGGCGCAGTCACCGGCGTGCACAAACTGACCTCGTTTGCGACTGAAGCCGGCGGCGAACTCTGGTCACCGGATGGCAAGTACATTCTCTTCACCTCGGATGTCTATCCGGAATGCGACGGCGCTGCTGAGTCAGAGGCGGCCTGCAACGCGAAAAAAGTGAAGGAGGGGGAAGATTCGAAGGTCAAGGCGCTGGTTTTCGATCGCCTGCTCTACCGGCACTGGAATGCATACAAGGCAGGCAAGCGCAGCCACATCTTCATCGTTGAAGCTCCTCCCGAGGTTTATCCGAAGGCCGTTGCCGGTCTGATCTATAAGCCCCCTCTCGACCTCACGCCCGGCGACTACGACGCTCCTCCTTTCTCGCTTGGCGGTCAGGACAACTACACCTTTTCGCCCGACGGGCAGGAGATTTGCTACACCTCAAACCACGACAAGGTCGAAGCCACGTCCACCAACAACGATCTCTGGATCGTTCCGGTGAATTGGCCTGCTAACGCCACGCCTGCCGAAGTGCTGGCCAAGACGAAGAACATCACCGCCGACAATCCCGCCAGCGACTCGACCCCGCTCTATTCGCCCGATGGCAAGTGGATCGCCTACCGCGCCCAGCAGCGTCCGGGATACGAAAGCGACCGCTTCCGGTTGATGCTGTACGACCGGAAGACGGACGAGAAAAAGAGTCTGGCGGACGCCCTTGATCGGTGGGTCGGCACGTTTACGTGGGCGCCGGATTCGTCAATGCTTTACTTCGTCGCCGAGAGCATGGGCGATGCGCCGATATATCAAGTTCAAGCCGACACGGGACACGGGCGAGTCGCACTGCATATCGATGGCTACGCGGATGATCTCGCCATGGTCGCCGGCGGCAAAGTTCTCTTGTTCACGCAAATGTCGGTTAGATACCCTAATCAGATCCGCAAGTATGAGCTCGCCGGTGTAACCGGAAATAGCGAGAAAGTCGCCGACCTCAACGCTGCAGTTTTGTCCCGAGTCGCGATGTCCCCGCTAGAAAATTTCTGGTTTCCCGGCGCGTTCGGCGACCAAGTTCAAGGGTTCCTCGTCAGGCCGCCGAACACCGATCCGAACAAAGACTATCCCGTAAAGTTCATCATCCACGGCGGACCTGAGGTCCCGATGGGCAACCTCTGGAGCTATCGCTGGAACGACGAACTTTTTGCGGCCAGTGGATACGTCGTCGTGATGATCAATTTCCATGGCTCGCCAGGATACGGGCAGAAATTTATTGACGAGATCAACGGCGACTGGGGCGGCGCTCCGTTTGAAGACCTGATGAAGGGCCTCGACAAAGCCGAGAAGACTTATCCGTTCATCGATAAAAACCGGGAGTGCGCGCTGGGCGCGAGCTATGGCGGATACATGGCCAACTGGGTGCTCGGCCATACCGACCGCTTCAAGTGCATCGTCACGCACGACGGCATGTTTAACACTTACTCCGCCTGGGGAACTACCGAAGAACTCTGGTTCAATAACTGGGAGTTCAAGGGTACGCCTTACACCAACCCAGAGCTGTATGAGAAGTGGAATCCGCGCAATTGGGCTAAGGATTTCAAGACGCCAACGCTGGTCATCCACGGGCAGCTCGACTACCGTCTCGATCTCAGCGAAGGCCTCCAGCTTTTCACCACGCTGCAAATCATGGGCGTGCCGTCCAAGATGCTCTACTTCCCCGACGAAGGCCACTGGGTGCTGAAGCCGCAGAATTCGCAGCTTTGGTACAAGACGGTCAACGACTGGGTCGATCAGTGGACGAAAAGGTAGTCGGCGTTCGAAGTCTGGAAAAGCGCGAGACTGTGAACACCGTTTTCTTTTCAACGCCTGGGGAACCGGCCACTGTCAGTTGAGCTCCGGGGCGCGCGGCGCTAATGGGGCATTAGGCCAGCCGCTTTTCGGCAGGCCCGGCAACATCGGGACAATCGTCGCCAGGTTCTCCATCTGAAACTGCGCGGTCGAGGCGCCCGCACTTACGGCGATGAACAGATCGCACGGGCCTGCGTTACCGGCAGAAGGGACGATGGAAGCTAGGCCGTCCTGCGTGGTTACTACCTGCGCCTGCGACGAGCCGAGAAGAATTGGCAGTCCGTTTGCCCCGGCTAAGGAGCCGGCACCGGGCTGGGCTCGTTTGTCTGGACTGGAGCCTGGACTGGGGTCCGGGCTGAACGGCATCCGCGCCAGCGTGGTCGCGAAGGTGACGTTCACTCCCAGCACTGGATTTGCGGCCAGCGATCCGTCGGTCACTCGCATCACAAGTGGCTGAAATGCCTGGCCGGCCGACACAACCTGCGACGATCCACTCACCGTCTCTAGCGTCCACAAGGACGGCGCGGTGGAGAACATAGTAAATGTCTGGCAGGGCGAATTGTTTGGAGCGACGCAGGCGCTCACCTGCACATCAGCGCTTTGATTCGTGAGCTGCGCGGTGATGGTGGCGAGTCCTGACGCGTTGGTGGTCGCGCTGCCCGCCGAAAGCGCAGCCGTGCCCGTGGTGACTTTGAAATTGACCGCTACGTTCGCCTTGGGCACTCCGAGGTCGAGTGCTGCGACGGTGAGTGGAAGGGCGATGGTCGCGCCCTGCCCAACCCAGCGCATCGGCGTCACGGCAGCCAGGTCTAGCGTGGTTGAGGTTCCGACCACGGTCGCCTGCTGCGACTGCGGGGGCGAGTACACGGCTGGCGCCAGAGCGATGGTAATTGTGCTCTGTCCGGTCGCGGTGGGAGTCACAAGGCTGGAAGATTCTCCTGCTTCATCGCTGAGCACCGAACAGGACTTGGCAGCGCTGCACACGGAGAGCTGCGTGCCGTTGGTCGCGCTCCATGCCAGGGTCGCTCCGCCGACGGGAGTCACTCCATCGGCGGCCACCGCGCGCACGCGGATGGCATTGGCGGCTGCCGACCCCACAGGCGTTGACGGCTCTCCGCCTTGCAGCAGGAGCAGTCGATCGGTGGCCGCTGCGCCATAGGTCAGCGCGCCGATCATTTGGGAAAAACCGCCGCTTACTGGATCGGTGACCTGGATCGTCGCCGTCCCGTCCTGCGCAGCGGCGGGCATGGCCACCTGGATCTGGCTCGCCGACGCAGAAAGCGTGCTGGCGTTGTTGCCGGCAGCGGTCACCTGTAGTCCCGGATTGAACCCGATGCCGTTGAGAGTGGTCACGCCACCAGCTACGCTGAGGCGCGCTGGCGTGACCGTATCCGAATACAACAGGCGCGCTTGGTAGTAGTAGTCGGGACGGCCGTCGCCGCGGAAGTCGGCCACGCCTACGCGAAACGCTTCGGTTGCGCCGAACTGCGCGTCCACGCGGGTTAGACCCCAGGTCGGCGTGTTGAATGCCGAGGGGGTTGAAGCGGGCGCTGGATCGCCGCTCTCGTCGCTCAATTGCCAGATCCCGATTACCGGCAACAGTTTGGTTTCGGTTGGCTGGCCCGTTTCATCGAGCGCGGTCACCGATACCGAGGCGGTGCGGTTCGCCTGCGCGGTGAACTGGAAATAATCGACGCTGCCATAACCGGAGATCCACGATCCCCAGCTTCCGCCCGCCGGAAGCGGCGCGGGACTCGCATAAGTCGAGCCGCTGCCGGGGTGCGTTTGCGCGATCTCACTCTGCAACATCAGGATGTCCCGCGCTGCATTTGATCCATTCGATACGGTGACCACAACCGGAGCGAACGAGCCCGACAGCGCCACTTGCGTGGGAGCATAGGGTTCGACACCCATGGACCAGTTCGGGCCCAGCGCCTCGACACTTAGCTGGTACTCGGCGATGGTTTGTCCGGTCGGAATCGGCAGTTGGCCCAGATCGTAAAAACCTTCGAGCGAGGGATCATTGGAACCCCACCGGTTATAAGGGAGACCATTCCCGTCCACGTATCCATCGATAATGTTGCCGGCGTTGCCGCAAAACGAGAATCCGGACACGGAAGTCACAACGTACTGCCGCGAGGGCTGGTTCGAGACCATCAGCCGAGCCACCACGTTGACGCCCTGCATCGGCTGCACGGCATTCCCGGATGCGTCGGTGAAGTACACGCTGCCGTAAACTCTGCCGGCCGGTTGCTGGCTCGCGCTGGCGGGATAAAGCCGGGCGAGCGCGTCGATGTCATCCATTTTGGGGACGAACGCGTTGGGATAGCAGACGCTGATGGGCACGCACGAAATCGAATCGGTAAAGTGCATTACGGGAAATCCCGCAAAATCCGCGCTCGTTGGCGGGGGTTCCTGCGTCTGCACGTTCAGGTTTGCCTGCGACCATCCTAGACCAACAATCCGGCCCAGCACGCGCACCAAGCGGTATTGCACGTCGGGGAGTTGCGCGCTGGTGGCGGCGCAGATTCCGTTGATCACCACCAGCGCGTGCACGATGTTGCCGGCCGTGCTGAAGTTATCGGGTCCGCCGTAGACGGCGTTGGTGAAACAATCGGCCAAGTCTCCGGCGCCTTCACCCAGCAGTGCATCGGTGACCGTTCCGTCGTAGTCATAAACGATTCCAAGCGGAGTGCCTGTGGCTGTCGAGGTAATGTCAGCGGGCGCGGTGATCACTCCGTTGGTGACCACGATGTTGCTGCCGTTCACGTCCTCGGCGAGATGGCCGCCCTGCGACGCGGTCAGGGTCGCGGAATTGGTGGTCCATGCAGTGAAGGCGGTGGCAACGAAAGAATCGGCTTGAGTGCCGGATAGGATTGGGCTCAGGTTCCCCTGGTCGGTAAAGTACTGCACCGAGGCATTCGCCCAGACCAGCGCCTGGCCCTCGACTCCGGGAGCGTAGCCGGAGCCGGCAACAAAAGCCGGGCCACCGGCGCGGCTAGCAACAGCACTGCAAATAAAAAGACCGGCAACCGACAGAATTCGCCAGCGCATAGCTTACTCCTCTTTATTTCTGGCGCTGCGGATCGCGCGCTCCAGTTGAACGACGCTGACGCTTCCGTTGCTGACGCTTCCGCTAACGGCTGGCGCAAGTGGGCGTGGGGTCGATTCACTTCGTGGAACGACTAGTGCGGCAGGCTGCTGCGCATGCTCAGACACGTTCTCGCCGCTCGGATCGAGAGCAACCTGGCCCATCGATCCGCCCACTGGACTGGTAAAGCCCAGGCGGCTTGGCGGATATAAGAAGATCAAAATATGCTGGCCCTTGCGCATCGGGCGCTGCATGGCCCATGCGCCCGCCCACTCGTGAATAGTGAGAACTTGTCCGCGCTCGACTCCGGCAATCGCCCGGTCCACGCGAAAAGTCAATTGCACTGCCGGGGCCGTGCCAGGAATTACGCGATCGGTTACTGCAATCTCGGTTGTTGCAGTCTGGGTTGTCACAGTCTGCGGCACTACAGAGAGCACGGTACCGGCGAATATCATTCCGGCCTGGCGTGAGAGCTGCTTCCATTGCGGACCGAGAACGCGCTTAGCAACTGCTTGATCCGATGGTTGCGCGGCCACAAAGCTCGACAGAAAGGCAAGAGCAACGACCGACACGTGTCTTGACGCACGCATAGCGAGTCTCTTTCTGGAGCGAACGGGACCGAGAGTGGCCCGGGGAGTGGAATCAGCGTAGCGCGTTACGGGTTAGGGGGCTGTGCGGGTGGTCACTGTGGTTTTGTGATGAATCGTTACGAAACGCGGAGGGTTACCCGCGGCGCTGTTTCAACTGCTTGTTCGCCTTCCTGGTCGCCTTCCGTTGCGCCTTCTCGTATTTCTTCATTGCTTTGCGTTGTTTCTTGTTTGCCTTGTTTAGAAATTTCTGCTGCTTCTTGGCCGCCTTCCGGGACTGGCGCGCGTTCTGTTCGGGAGTCATGCGTTGCGCTTGCACTGGCACTGCGCATACAAAACTCAAGGCAACCAGCAGCATGAAAGCAATTCGTTTCATAATGTCTCCGAACGGAAGAACTTGCAGCGATTTTACACCTAAGATGAGCCCGGACTGGCAGACAAGGTGTTACTTCTGTAATCCGGCTTGCTGGCGGAGAGCCGGGCGTCCCCTCCCGGCTGGACCTTCGACTTCGCTCAGGGCAGGCTCGCGAGACACCCGTCCCTCCGTATAACTTCAGCGTGTTAGTGAATCGTCTTCGTCTTGCGCGACATGTAATCCATCAGCAAGTACTGCCCGAGCGTATAGGGCGTCGTGAAGTAGGCTTTGCCCCGGCACATCTGCGTGACTTTTTGGACGAACTGTACCAGTCCATAGTCTGACGCGAGCATGAAGGTATTGATCAGCACGCCTGCCCGTTTGCACTTCGAAACTTCTTCGAGCGTCTGACTGACTACCAGCGGATCGAGGCCGAACGCGTTCTTGTAAATGCGTCCGTCTTCGAGCGTCAGTGCCGACGGCTTGCCGTCGGTGATCATGACGATCTGCTTCATGTCCTTGCGCTGGCGCTGCAGGATGCGTTGCGCCATGCGCAAACCTTCGCGGGTGTTCGTGTAGTATGGCCCAACCTTCACGCGCGCCAGTTGCGAGAGCGGAACCTCTTCCGCAGAATCGTGAAATAGGACCAGCGACAACGAGTCGCCGGGATATTGCGTCCGAATCAGCTGCGACAGAGCCATCGCAACTTTCTTCGCCGGAGTGAAGCGGTCTTCGCCATACAGAATCATCGAGTGCGAACAGTCGAGCATTAGCACCGTCGCGCACGATGACTGGTACTCGCACTGATGCACCTGCAAATCGTTGTATTCGAGGTTCAGAGGAAGGCCGAGCCCTTCGCGATGAATGGCCGACGAAAGCGTCGCCGTGATATCGAGATTCAGCGTATCGCCAAATTCATACTGCTTCGAAGCTCCGCTCGCTTCGATGCCGGTGGCCATGTCGCGCGTGTCATGACGTCCGAAGCTCGACTTGCCGAGCGACCCGAGCAGATCGCGCAGCGCTTTGAAACCCAGAAAGTCGAGGCTCTTGTCGGTAATCTCGAACCTCGCCTGCTGTTGCGCGTCGCCGACCCGTCCTCCCACGCTTGACTGCCTGGCGGGATCATGAGGTCGATCGATCGAAATATAGTCTTCCTGCTGCATGCGCTCAATCAGCTTCTCGATCAGCTCCTCAAGTTCGCCCTCCATCTGCATCTGTTGCAGCCGGTCGCGCATTTCTTCGTCAAACATCTCGCCCTTGAGCAGCGCCTGCTCAAGGGCGCGTTTCAATTCGTCGAGAGTTTGCTCACCTTCGGGTAGTTCGTACCAGAAATTGTCGTTGAATCCGCTCTGCAGAAAGTAGTCGGAGAGCGCGCTGAGCAGGTCTTCTATGCTCATCTCACCGGCGGGGTCGGGAACATATTTGCTGTAGCGAATGCGTTTCATGGAAGTCGTCGTTGGTCGTTCGTGGTTGGTCGCTAGTCGTTGGTCGTTCGCGGTTCGTCATACGCCCTTTTTGCTTTCGCTTCTATGTGGGACATCGAAACCTAACCCTAGTCGAGTCCTCGAACGACCAACGACGAACGACCAACAACCGTTCTCGCCCCTAGTTAAATCCTCTCTTCCTTCCAAACTCCGAATCGTCCGGCTCAAACACCCGCTCCTGCTTCTTCGGCGGCTTCTCGCCCGCGGTGAACACGCGCTCCTCGTTGCGCCCAATCTTCTTGTACGCATGCAGGCCCTCGAGGACAAACTCGGCCGCTGATACCTGCATTTCCGGGCTGTCTTTCGGTCCGACGTTCAGCTTGCCTAGTTTTTCCATCAATCCCTGAATCTGTTTCAAGCCTTCTAGCACCTCCTGCGCCGCAGCATTGTCGCTGAGCTGAATCTCGCCGCCCAGATCGAACCACTGCACTACCTGACTCAAATTGACGCCGTGCAGGTAGCTATCAAACGCCTTCGCGACCGCGGTGCGGATCAGTTCGCGGCTTACATAATCCGCGCCCTTCATTTCACCTTCGTACTCCAGTTCCAGCTTGCCCGTAATCGCCGTCAGCGCCGCATAGATGTCGCTGATCCGCGGCACGATCAATTTTTCGTTATGCGTCAGCGCGCGCCGCTCGGCATTCGATACCACGTTCTCGATCGCCGAGATGGGCAGCCGCTGGCTCACGCCGGAGCGCTTGTCGATCTTTTTGTCGTCGCGCGCCGCGAAGGCGATCCGTTCAATCACTTCCTGAACGTACTTCGGGATATGCAGGCGGGAGCGGTCGTTTTCGCGATCACTTTCGCGATCGAGCCACGCTTCCTGCGCGGTAATCGCAATGCCTTCTTCCACCGTCGCCGGATAGTGCGTTCGAATCTCCGAGCCGATGCGGTCCTTCAGCGGCGTAATAATCTTTCCGCGCGCGGTATAGTCCTCAGGATTCGCGCTGAACACGATCGCGACATCGAGCGGCAACCGGATCGGGTATCCCTTAATCTGCACGTCGCCTTCCTGCATGATGTTGAAGAGGCCGACCTGGATTTTGCCGGCGAGATCGGGCAACTCGTTTATGGCAAAGATTCCGCGATTGGCGCGCGGCAGCAGACCATAATGCACGGTGAACTCGCTGGATAGTTCGTGGCCGCCGCGCGCCGCCTTGATGGGATCGATATCGCCTATGAGGTCCGCGATGGTGACATCGGGCGTAGCTAGCTTCTCGACGTAACGGTGGTCGGGCGTCAGCCAGGAGATGGGTGTGGCTTCTCCTTCTTGCGCAATCAGTTCGCGGCAGCGCCGGCAGATCGGGGCGTAGGGATTATCGTGGATCTCGCAGCCGGCGATATAAGGCATCTCCGGATCAAGCAGCGCAGTGAGCGCGCGTAGAATGCGGCTCTTCGCCTGTCCGCGCAGCCCGAGGAGAATAAAATTGTGCCGCGAGAGAATCGCGTTCACGATCTGCGGCACCACCGTGTCGTCGTAGCCAACGATGCCCGGAAATATCAGACCGCCCTCGCGCAGACGCGTCATCAGATTCTCGCGCAACTCATCTTTGACATGCCGTGTACGGAGACGCGCCTCAGTGAAAGGACTCTGGCGCAATTCGCCAAGAGTCCGGGCGAAACTCATGGTGGAACCCCCAAAAGAAAACAGCCTTATGCGGATTATACCGCCGGGGAGAGCTGGCAGCTTTCAGCTCGCAGCACAAAACCAATTCAGCCGGGAAACTGGGCGTTGGATCGGTTTCTTGGTTTGCCTGTCACTCGGGCCCAAATCCACGACGTATCGGTACAGCGGCTGTCGCAGGTCACTTCGACGAGTACTCGACTTACCAGGAGTTAGCCGCCCGCGGTGTGGGTCTAAATGCGAAGGTGAACTATCGGAGTGATACGATCAGGTTGCGCCACCACGGAAGGAGCTGTGCGATGAACTCAAATTCAGGTAGGACAAGGCTTGCGACAATAGCTGGAATGCTCGTCGTGGTTTGCGCCTTTCAAACTCGATCAGCACAATCCAGTTCCGCAACCACGTCCCAAACCGTTGCAAAACCTCTCCTCCTCGAAAAAGATGAGGGTGAGCGCCGGATTTGGCGTGAGCCTCCTCCTGGCGACTTCATCCTGAAGGTCAGCCCCAAAAACAATAGTTCTCAGCACCTTGTTATGGGCACTGAGGATATGCATCCCGGAGACGAATTTCCGATGCACAAGCACCTCGGGCAGGATGAGATTCTGTATATCGTGAAAGGGACCGTTCACGCTCATGTGGGAGGCCAGGAACGCGATGTGCACGCAGGAGGAACTGTTTTCATTCCCGCGCTCACCTGGGTAAACGTGAAGAACGCGGGAACCGACACCGCCAGCGTGGTCTTCGTGTTTTCAGCGCCCGGTTTTGAGAATTACATGCGTTGCGACTCTGTACTGCCAAACGAAAAAGTGACGCCTCTCTCGCCAGAACAAATGAAAGCGTGCGAGCACGAAGGGCATGTCATCTACAAAGACATAGAAGAGAACCCCAAAAAGTGAAAGTAAAGCCGGCGGCTCGAAGGCTTGGCCCTGGCCGGTTTATAGTCACGATAAACGCGCTATCGTTAGGAGTTACCCATTTTGGCTTCGCGATTCGAGTCACCACGCGAGATAGCTCCCGGATGGTCTGCTACTCGGAAACTGACCGTTTACTGATAGCTGAGAGCTGACAGCCGTGGTCAATTCCACCGCGCTTTGGCCGCCCGCCGCAACCCGGGCAGAATGGCCTCTAGATAGCCGACCACTGCTTCCAGACGCTTTGCTTCCGACAGAGTCGAGAGCAGGCTCTGCTTGAAGTCGAGATCGAGCGGAAGCGATCCCGCCAGTAAAAAGGAAAGATTGCCGGCATGTTCATCGGGCCCAGAAGGCTCTGCCCCAGCCAGCTTCGCGATCTCGGCGTGCAAGCGCACGGCCTGCGTCACCATATCGGCCGCCGGCTTGCCAGGTTCACCTTCGTCCTGCACCACTGAAATTTCGGCCTGCAAGAATGATCGATCTTCGTTGACCTCGATCACCTCAAAGCGCTCGGCACCACGTGTCAGGATGTCCATGCGCCCATCGTCATACCTCTTGGTGACGGACATGATCTCGGCGGTGCAGCCGATGTCGGCGACTCCCTCGGAAGACGCCCGCACTACGCCGAACGGCTTTTTCTGCTCCAGGCACTCCGCGATCATTTCCTTATACCTCGGCTCGAAGATATGCAGCGGCAACGGGACGCCCGGCAGCAGCACCAGTTCGAGCGGAAAGAGAGGCAACAGCGAACTCACGGCGTCTCCAGTGCGGATAATTTTACGCCATTAGAAAGTCACGTAGGCCCGGACGCATTCGTCCGGGCACGGCAAGCGCAGGCCGCCGCCTCTTTGACTTGGCTAACGACCGCGGAGCTTCGCTCCGCTGGGCGGACGAATGCGTCCGCCCCTACGTGTGCATTGACTTGCCGCTTTCCACGCGATACAAGAGTCGCCATGGAAATGGACGGGAAAGTTGTGGTTGTGACCGGGGCTTCCATGGGAATTGGAGAAGCCATTGCCAAAGTTTTCGCCGACGCAGGGGCCAACGTGGTGTTGCTTTCGCGTGATGCCAGCCGCGCCGAGGCCGCTCGCCATCGCGTCGGCCACACCGACCGCACGCTCGCCCTGGCCTGCGATGTTCGCAATCGCGAGGATATCGAGCGCGCGCTGGCCCTCACGCTGCATCACTTTGATCGCGTGGATGTGTGGGTTAATAATGCGGGCGTGGGCATCCGCGACTCGGTTGCCGAAATGACCTCGCCGTCCTACCGCGAATTGTTCGAAACCAATTTCTTCGCCACCATCGCCTGCATGCAGGCGGTGGCGTCCGCCATGCGCGAAGCAGGCGGCGGGTCTATCGTCAACATCTCGAGCGTCGCCGGACACATTCCGGTGCCGTTCATGGCGATTTACTCCGCCAGCAAATTTGCCGTAAACGCCATCGGCAAAGGTGCGCGGCTTGAATTGAAGCGCGACAACATCAACGTGCTTACCGTTTGTCCCGGCTATGTCGACACCGATTTCGGCGCGCACGTGGTCGCCAACCGGCGGGGCACCGTCCGGCCGCAATCCGTGCGCGGCATCACGGCCGAACGAGTGGCGCGAGCGGCCTATCGCGGATATCGCAAGAAGAGGCGTGAGGTCGTCGTCCCCTGGACCATGATTCCCGTCATCAAGCTTTACCAGTTGTTTCCAGGAGTGGTGGAGTGGGGCATGGCCAAGGCCATGCCGAATGCGGGCAAAGGTAAAGAAAAGTAAATCCTGCAAACCTTCGGCCGGCTGCCGCATCGAATGAAATAGGCAGAACTGCAGTCTTCCACCCCCTGCGACGAGCCGTATGCACGGCGGCTCTGGGGGTGGGGGCTGCTGTTAACTTTTCCGTACTCTTTTTCGTTAGAATAGGGTCTATGAGATTCCGGTCCCGACCTGTCTTCTTAACGCTCCCGTGGTTTTCTCTGGCCTCTTTGTTTAGCGTCCTGCTGGCTTTCATCTTGGTCGCCGTGGTCATGCCTCAGGCTGCGCGCGCGCAAGAAGGCCCGCTCGACAAGTCGGAGCCCAAGGGGATCACAGTCGAGGAGATCATCAAGCGCTTCGCCACCAAGGAGAAAGAATTCAAGGAGGCACGTGACCAGTACACATACCGGCAGGATGTCAAGGTCATGACGCTCGATGGCGACACCCCGGACGGCAGCTACCAGGAGGTGTTCGACGTAACCTTCGACGACAAGGGACGCAAGATCAAGAACGTAGTCTTCGCGCCCCAGCCCACACTGCAACGCATCCAGATGACCGAGGAAGATTTTGACGACATCGAGAATCGACTCCCGTTCGTGCTAACTTCGGATGAAATTGGAGAGTACGACATCCTGTATGTCGGCCAGCAGAAGCAGGACGAACTGAACACCTACGTTTTCGATATTGCCCCCAAGCAGATCGTCGGCAAGAAGCGCTATTTCCAGGGGCGAATCTGGGTGGACGACCACGACTTTCAAATCGTCGAAACTTACGGCAAGACGGTACCTGATATCCGGAAGAAGAAGGGCCAGGAGAATCTGTTCCCGAAGTTCACCACCTGGCGCGAACAGATTGACGGCCAGTACTGGTTTCCCACCTATACGCGCGCCGAGGATACGCTGCAGTTTTCCATGGGCGGAGTAAAGATCCGCGAGATCATCAAATACACGAACTACAAACGCTTCGGGTCAAAATCGCGGATCATTTACGAAGGGAAGGAAGTGCAGAAGGCGGAGCCGAATCAGAAGCCTGCTGAGCCGCCTAAGCCGCAGTAGGGCTAGGTTTCAAGGTTTCAGTAGAACAGATACTTCCTCCACTTATCGTCCGAGTGCCCCATCAAACGCATGATGTGGCGGCTGGTGTGGAGATTGAAGGAGCGCGGCTCGCGCGCGGGTCTCATGTTGGCTTCGTGAGGAAGCTGGTTTCCTTTGCGGCGGTTGCAGGGATGACAGCAGGCGACGAGGTTCTCCCAGGTTGAGAGACCGCCGCGCGAGCGTGGAATGACGTGGTCGAGCGTCAGTTCGCCGGAAGGCAGCGTGGTGCTGCAATACTGGCAGGTGTTGCGGTCGCGCAGCAGGATGTTTTTGCGCGACAGGGCGCGCGACTGGTGCGGGATGCGGCGATACTCCAGCAGGCGGATGACCGAGGGCACGCGCACAGCCACGCGGGCGGCGTGCAAGAAGTGTCCGTTTTCTTCTTCGGTCATAGCGACGCCCTTCAGCACGAGCACGATGGCGCGGCGGGCGGCGCAAACGTTGATCGGCTCATAAGAGGCGTTCAGCACCAGTACGGGCTGATGCAGAGCGTGGCCATCCCCTTCCTGGTGCATGCCGGAAGCGAGCATCGACGCGGGAAGGTGCGACCGGATGCCGCCACCGAAATTGTGCAATCGCAACGACATAAAGTCAGTTCAGGTTCTCAGTTTCAGGTTCTCAGTTCTCGGTTCTCAGTACAGCCGGGCGGGTTCATTGAGAACTGAGAACCGGGACCTGAGAACTCTTCTCCCGCGAACGAGATGACATCGGAAATTTTCAAAGTGCGAGCCACGGTCGCCACCCACACCCGCGCCGCTCCTGCGCGGAGAAGAACTCGCGCGCACTCGGACGCCGTGGTCCCCGTGGTATAAACATCATCGAGCAGTAAGACGTCGCGGTTCAATATTCGTGTTGGATCGCTCACCGAAAAGGCGCCCCGCAAGTTCTCGCGCCGTTGATGGCGAGTCAGGCCGATCTGGCTTCCGGTCTCGCGGCGGCGCAACAGGACTCCGGTGCACAGAGCAAATCTTTTCTTAAGTCTCTGGGGACGAGACAGACTGCTTCAGCGCCGTTCGCGCAATCATCTCTGCCTGGTTGAATCCGCGCTGGGCCCGCTTGCGCTTATGCAGGGGTACGGGAACCACCGCAATTGTCCCCACCGGCATTGCCTTTTCGAGATTGGCCATTGTCTCCGCCACCATGCGCCCCAGAACAGCGGCCGCGGGACGAACCTGCTGGAACTTGAGCACATGGATCAAGTCGCGCAATTCACCCTCATAGCTGCCATAGGCGACTGCGCGCTCAAAAGGAGGATCGGTGCGCTGACAAAGCAGGCATCGCGATTCCCCGGCTCCGGTGCAGCCTGGGATGTGTAAGGCTTCACCGCAAACGCTGCAGTACGACCCCCGCAGCGGTCGAAGAGCAATCAAACAGCTTTCACAAACGGGGAGTCGGGAAACTCTGATCAGTGGGGAACCACAGATACGGCAATCGGCGGGGAAAAAAGTGAAGAATAAAGTCGCAGCCGCGGGCCTGGCAAAGCCAGCGAAGCCATGCTTGGCCAACCCATGATCGGCCAAGCTATGATGCGCCAACCCAAGGTCCGACAGTTCATGGTCCGCCGCTTGGCCCTGGGCAGCCCGTATTCGAAACCCAGTACTGCTGAAGACGACCTCCCGCAACCGGTAAGCCAATGATGCTATGCCGGGCTACACCCAGTCAGTATAGCTGTGGCGCACGCCCTATGCAACGCGGCTATCGGACGTCGGACGATCTGGCGCTTGACTCTGTGACCGCTTGCTCTCGGGTTGAGCCCGTACGAACACACGGAATCGTGCGCAAGACATAACTCCGGTGATAGCAACGATCACAGCGGACTGCCTGCAACAACATCAACGGAAGCACATGTTTTTCAAAGAAACCACGAGGACGCGAGTGGTATGCTTCCCGTCCACCACATTCCCGGCAGTGGAATTCCTCGAAAAAACGGCTCCAAGAGGGCTGGTCGAGGGGAGTCACGAAATATCTCCTGGATCGGAGTATTGTAACCCTGTTTAAAACACAACGTTGCCGATTAAGGTTTTCGCAAGAATTTGCGGAGAGCGGAAAAAGGACACCGTCTCCGCTCAGACTATTCCTGAGAGGCACCGCACTTGTAAACCAGCCTTTCGGCATGATAAGGTGCGCCGTCGCTGCTACTCTTAATCGGCAATGAAATCCCTGGTGACCACGAGGACCCCATGAGCGCTCCTGCGGCCAATACTGAAGCTCCCCGCAAACATCGTCCGTACGTTCCGGAATCGATGGAGATGAAAGAGTTTACCTTCCGGGCCGTATTGATCGGGCTGTTCCTAACCGCCCTGCTGGGATCTGCCAACGCCTACCTCGGTCTCAAAGCCGGGATGACCATTGCCGCGACCTATCCGGCGGCCGTCATCGGTATGGCTCTTTTGCGCCTGATGAAAGGCTCACTGCTCGAAGAGAACATCGCGCGAACCGTGGGCTCGATCGGCGAATCGGTGGCGGCGGGCGCCATATTCACCATCCCGGCCTTTGTTATGGCCGGCCTCTGGCCGACACTGGCCCCGAGTGTACGCACACCCGAATACTGGAAATCAGTTGCGTTGATGATGATCGGCGGCACACTCGGCATCCTCTTCGTGACTCTCCTGCGGCGGGTGATGGTGGAGGATCCCGAACTCCCGTTTCCCGAGTCTGTGGCCGCCTCCGAGATTCACAAGGCAGGCCAGCAGGGATCGAAAGCGGCGAAGATTCTCTTCGCCAACATGGGCTTCGGAGCGTTCATGTTTCTGCTGGGACAAATCAATGTTTTCAATCCCTACAACACTTTCCCCATCAAGATCAGCGACCTCGGAAAGAAGTTACTGCTCCGCACCAGCACGAATCCCAACGTGGCCACAACGATTACTGGTGGTGCCACCCTCTTAACCGCACCCGACATTAGTCCTGCTTATCTCGGCGTGGGATACATCATTGGACCACGACTCGCCGCTCTGAATTTCGCTGGTGGCTTGCTGGCATGGGGCCTGCTCGTCCCACTCCTAACCTTCACCTTGGGTCCGTACATCCAAGCTTCGATGCCCCAGGGACAATCCATAGCTTGGCCTCTCTTGGCGCAGGCCATCTACTTTTCGATCGTGCGGCCAATCGCGGTCGGCGGCATGCTCGTGGGCGCTTCCTATACGCTTTTCAAGATGCGCAAGCAGTTGGCCCTGGGCATGGGCCGCGCTGTCTCCGATCTGAAAAAATCGGCGGCTGTGCACGCCGCCACCAACCGCACCGAGCGCGACCTCCCCGCCAAAGCCGTCTTCGCCGGGATCGTCGTGGTATTCGTAGCCATGATTTTGCTTTATCACTTCTTTATCAGCGGCGCGGGCGCGCTCTCTACTTCGACGATCTGGACCGGGTCCCTGGTTGCCGCCGGCGTCATGATCGTCGTCGGATTCTTCTTCGCCGCGGTTTCCGGCAACCTGGTGGGGATGATCGGATCGTCAAACAATCCTGTGTCGGGACTCACACTTTGCACCCTGGTGATTGCCGCGCTGCTGATGGTCGCATTGGGAGTCTCTGGCACCGGCGGAGTCGCCGCCGTGCTCGGAGTAGCGGCCGTAGTGTGCGTCTCGTCGGCGGTCGCCGGAGAGATGCTGCAGGATCTAAAAGTCGGACACATCCTCGGCGGCACGCCCTCGAAGATGCAGATCGGAGATATTCTCGGAATCGTCGTGGCGTCGCTCGTGCTATTTTTCCCGATCGCGGTTCTTGCCAAGGCGTACACCTTCGGCAGCCCATCGCTCCCTGCCCCACAGGCCGGACTAATGGCCATGCTCTCCAAAGGAATCGTAGGCGGTGATATGGCATGGCCGCTCGTAATCGTCGGCATCCTGCTGGGACTGGCGATGATCATGATCGAAGTAAAGAGCGTAATGCTCTTCGCGGTCGGCATGTATCTGCCGTTAGGCACGACTTTCGCCATCTTCACCGGCGGCGTGATTCGCTGGCTCACCGACAAGTTGCGCGATCGTCGTGGCCTGAACGATGCGCAGAAGGCGCGCGTGGAAAACGCGGGTGTCCTGACGGCCTCGGGCTTGATCGCGGGCGAGGCACTGTGCGGCCTGGTCATCGCCGGCTTGGTCGGCTCCGGCCACGACGTAACCCTGTTCAAGTGGACCCCGCCATTTTTTCTGGCGCTAGGCGCACTCGCGGTGCTGGCGATTGTGATGATCCGAGTTCCGCTGGCCAACGCCGGCAGGCCCGAGGACCCGGCCCCGCCGACGGCGATTATGTGACGGCGCTTGCGCGGCGTGAGCGAAGCCGGGGTCCCCAGCGCGCGCTTTTCGCGCGATGGGGTGGGGAGCGGGAGCCGTCATCCCGAGCGTAGCGAGGGATCTTGCTCGTGTGGGGACGGGCGCCTCGCGAGCCTGCCCTGAGCGAGGTCGAAGGGTCCAAGCCGAGCACAGCTCGGCCCCACCACGATCATGTAAGCAACCTAAGAATGTCGATTGCAGAAAATATTGCCCGAGTGCGGGAGCGGATCGCGGCAGCGGCCCGCCGCTCCGGCCGCAACTCGGACGAAATCACATTGATGGGCGTGAGCAAGACTTTTCCGGTCGAATGCATCCGTGAAGCGTACGCTGCCGGGCTGCGCGTTTTCGGCGAGAACAGAGTGCAGGAGTTTGCCGGGAAGGCGAATACTTTGCGTGACTTGCGGGACGTTGAATGGCACTTGATCGGACATCTACAGACGAATAAAGCAGCAAAAGCTGTGGAACTGTTTGACGCGGTCGATTCCGGTGACTCGGTGCGGCTGGCGGAAAAGCTGAATGCGTCCGCGGAAAGCACGGGTAAGACATTATCCGTTCTGGTCGAAATCAACGTCGGCGGCGAGAAGGCCAAGAGTGGAGTCGCGCCCGACTCTGACGAACTACAGCGGATTCTGCAAGGCGCGCCGTCATGGGGGAATCTGAAAATTCGCGGCTTGATGACCGTCCCGCCGTACACAGAAGATCTGGAGGGCTCGCGAACCTATTTCCGCCAACTTCGTCAGATCCGCGACCGCATTGCCGCGCGCGCTCTGCCGCAAATCGGCACCGCTGTTCTTTCCATGGGCATGTCGCACGATTTCGAAGTCGCGATTGAAGAGGGAGCGACTTGCGTGCGCGTGGGCACGGCGATTTTCGGGGAGAGAGCAAAAGCTTAACCACAGGGGGCACAGAGGTACATAGAGGAAAAACAGATGGAAGCTACCGGCGCTAAGCAGTTCCTTATATCGAAGGTCATCGAGGAGGCTAAGGTTGAGCAGGCCAACCTCTCCGAAGTCGAGAAGAAGATGCTTTATTTTACCGAAGCGCATCCTTCGCTGCCCAACATCTACGAAATCAATGCTGAGTTCGAACGTGACTACGACAGCGACGAGTACGAAGCAAAAATCGCGGCGCTTCTGAAGAACGCCCGCGACCGGGACCGCCGATCATCCCCAAGCCGGGAACAAGATTGGAAAGATGCGCTCGACGCGCTTAAACATGAGGATCACTACATCCTGGTCATGGTCGGCCAAGCTTTTGGATTTGGTTCAGCTTCAGCCGGTGGACATCGCGTCCGAGATTTTCTGATCTACATTGTCGTGGGGATCGCTTTAGTTCTATTCATAGTTCTGAAAACCTTATGGAAGACGCATCACTGACGCCCGGCACATGATCCCAGTTCGCGACTCAAACGCAGGAACAACGTTCGCAGTCAAGGTCCGCCCGCGCGCGAAGAAGAATGCGATCACCGGCGAAGTTGGCGACGCGCTGAAACTCGCCCTTACCGCCCCTCCAGTCGACGGCAAGGCCAACGACGCCTGCATCGAATTCCTCGCGAAGCTTTTGAAGGTTCCGCGTTCCTCCGTTACTATTGCAGCCGGCCAGGGCAGCCGGAATAAAGTCATCCGGGTGGCGGGGTTGTCGGTGCAACAAGTGCGAGACCGGCTAGGGTATTGAGTCGCGGGCAGGGCGCCCGCGCCACACATTAATGCATCAGGAGCAATGTTTGACCCTTTCCGAACGCTTCGACGAGATCCGCACCGGCTTCGAACGGCCCTTCTGGGTCGCGAACATCAGCGAACTATTTGAGCGGCTTTCCTATTACGCCGCATTCGCTTCGCTGGCGCGCTATCTGCACGAGACGCTCAACTTTGGAGTCGAGCGCGCCAGCAGCTTGACCGGGCTCTTCGGAGGGCTGGTGTGGTTTCTAGCCGCGTTCGGTGGAACCCTCGCCGACCGGCTAGGCTTTCGGCGGTCTTTGTCACTGGCCTATCTGATCCTGAGTTGCTCTTACTTTCTGATCGGGTCGATCGGCTCTCCATGGTTCGCTCCGGTGCGCGGCGCGGTGCCGCTGGTCGTGCTGGTCACTTTCCTGCTCATGCTGCCGGCGCTTGGTGTCGCGCTGGTAAAGCCCTGCGTGGTCGGCACTACGGCGCGAGCTTCTAAGGAAAATGTCCGTTCCATCGGCTACTCCATCTACTACACACTAGTGAATATTGGCGGCGCGGCTGGACCTTACGTCGCTTCCTGGGTGCACCGGCACATGAGCGTGGAGAACGTATTCCGCGTGGCCGCCCTCAGCGTGTTTGCGATGTTCTTCGCGGTGCTGCTGTTCTTTAAAGAGCCGCGCCGCGCGGATGAGCCGTCGGTGAGCCTGCTGCAAGCCGCGAAAAACTTTGGGACTGTGCTCTCCAACCCGCGCTTCATGCTGTTTCTCCTGATTTTTTCCGGATACTGGATTGTCTACTGGCAGGAATTCATCATCCTGCCGTTGTACATTCACGATTACATCAATCCGAAGACAGATACCGAACTGATTCTCGTAACCGGACCGCTGACCGTCATCTCATTGCAAATGGTGGTCAGTCTGCTCTCACAGAAGATACCGGCGTTCCGGGCAATCACTTTGGGCACGCTGATCTCGGGGCTGGCGTGGATGATTCTCATCGTGCGCCCGACGGTTCCGATGGCGATTCTTACGTTGTTTGCGGTTTCAATCGGCGAAATTACGCAGTCTCCACGGTATTACGAATATGTTTCCCGCCTTGCGCCTCCGGGACAGCAGGGCACATACATGGGTTTTGCGTTTCTGCCCATCGGCATTGGCTCGCTGATCGCCGGAAAGTTTGGCGGCATGCTCATCCATCACTTCGGCGAGGTGACCCATCAGCCGGAGCGCATTTGGTGGGCGGTTGCAGGCGTGGGCGTGGCCACGGCGGCGCTGCTTTGGATTTATGACAGGACTTTGCGGACGGGCGGCACGTCTCCGGCAAAGTAGGTGGCATTCAGTCACAGATCGCTGTGACGCTGTATCACAGCATTTCGCTTGGCTCTCCTTTTATTATGAGCAACCGTACGCAAATTGAAAGGTGGATACGCTGGTTGCTCACAGAGGAGAAGATGTCCAATCCCAAAATCACTCCCCATTACATTGCCGATCACATCCGGCGCGTGCTGAAGGATGGCGGGTCGGCGCCGCATTCCGAAGACGTCCAACATTTTTTCAAGGAAGTCATAAAGTCGCGCGGCTGGTACACGGCCGAACTAAGAAAATTTGCGGTGCGCTTCCGGCGCAGCATAGCGCGCGAACGGGGCATGGATTTTGTGGTGCAGGTCGCCGACAATCTTTTCTCCGGCCCGGTTCTGGAAGAGAAGGTGATGGCTGTTTTCCTGCTCGAAAACCAGACGAAGAACTTTGGCGACCGTGAATTTCGGCTCTTCGACTCCTGGCTCGACCGCGTTTCGAGTTGGTCCGATCATGACGCACTGGCGCATTATCTGCTGGCGCCGATGGTAGCCGCCGATCCTGCGCGTTGCCGGGAAGTTTTTGTTTGGGCGAAGTCGCCGAATCCCTGGCGGCGGCGGGCGGCGTGTGTGGCGCTGATCCGGGGAGCGCGCGAGCAGCGGTTCTTTGCAGAGATCGTGCGCCTTTCGAATCAGTTGCTGCAGGACCACGACGACATGGTGCAGAAGGGATTGGGCTGGCTATTGCGCGAAACGGCCAAAGCCGATGCGAAGCGTACCATGCCGCACTTGATGAAGATCCGGAAGAACGCGCCGCGACTGGTGCTGCGCACGGTCTGTGAAACGCTGCCTGCGCCAGCAAGGAAAAAGGTGTTGATGTAGTGTGAGCGCGAATGTGTGCGATCAGGACATTCGTCAGCCCTGCACTTCATCTTAATTCATTGCTCCACCCTGTTTGCACCTCAGTCGGGCACAATCGCCGCAGCAGCTTGGAAATCATGCCACGAGCCGTAGTCATTTTGCCGGACGAAAAGGATACCGGGCGAGAGCTTGAATCACACGTCAACGGTTGCGCGCTTCACGGCTGTTGTGATTCTCCCTGTCTTGATTCCCAAGGATCGTGGGTTCCGACATGCCAAACGTGTCCCTCGGGATCGCTGCAGGAGAATACCTTGCCGCCATAGTCTTTCTCTTCCAGATCGAGCACCATCTTGGCGCCGGCCATCTTCGCGCTGGCATAGATCGCATCGATGTCGGATACGACAAGATAAGGAGCTTGTGTCTCTGCGTCACCGATCTCATCCGGTTGCTTCAGTAGTTTCGACGCCGGCGTCCCATTGATGACCGAGCCAACCATGATCATACCGTTGCCAAAAGTCAGCTGGGAATGCATCACCACGCCGTCAGGACCGGCATAAACGGCCTGCTTCTCAAACCCAAAGGCCCGGCACAGCCATTCGATCATTGCCAAAGCATTTCGATAGCGGAGCCCGGGGATTACGGTTGATTTACAGTTCTTCGCTAAGGTTGTCATGTCCGTCATTCTGCCACCGAAGGCGCCGTTAGGCTTGGAAAATCCGGAACTAAATTCGGAACTAGAGAATGGGCACGTGATTTTGCCAGCGTCCGCGGAGCGAGGAATAGGTGGTGGGGTTGAGACCGGAAAACGCACGGAAATCATTGGCAAAATGCGATTGGTCGTAGTATCCACAGCCGAGCGCCAACTCCGCCCAGGGCACGTCGACTCCGTTGTGCAGAGCTCGCACGGCAGCCTGAAAGCGGCGAATCCGGCACCACATTATGGGGGCGATTCCGACATGTTCTCGAAACACTTGTGAGAGTCGCCGCTCGCTTACACCTACCGATCGGGCGCACTCGGCAACGCGAAGACTCTTTTCTCGGAAAAGATGCATCGCCTCATCGACCATTTCAGAACGCCTTGTGCCCGGATGAAGGCCAAGACGTTTGGTCAGGAAAACTTCGAGAGTCCTCAGCTTCTCGACGGGCGTCGGAACCTCGCACAGCCTGTTCGTGAGAGAGGTGCCAGGCCAAACCTCTTCCAAACCGACAGAGCGATCAAAAAACAGGTCGGCGCGCTCGCGGAACAGCCCGGCAAAACCTCCCGGCTGGATCAGAATCCCGACAACCTCTTCCAAGTCCGCCGTATCAATTACCTCATGTCGTGCTCTCGTACCTACGATAATGGCTCGTGGAAGGCGCCGGTTTGCCTTCCCATCCTCTCCGCAGTCGGTGAGAGAGTTGCGAGACAGATTGAGGATGACCTGCACGCAGCCATTGGGCAAAACCCGTTCGTGGCGGTGGGAGAACTGTGGTGCCCGGCAGTACCACAGGGATCGAACCCACGGACGAAGCTGAGGATTTGGAGGTGCTTCCAGATAGACCATGGGTGCGCTCGCCGTGAGGCAGGCAAAACGCGGTAACAGGCACATGCTACCACTCGCGTCGCCCAGATGCTAAGTGGGCCGGATGACTAGATTGATGTGGCTTCACGACAGATTATGTGCCATAAAACGAGCATGTATATCGATGCGCATGCTCACTTGGACAAATACGATTTACAGCTGCCGCAGGTCATCGAGGAGATCGAGCAACATGAAATCTTCACCATCAGCGTCTCGATGGACCCGGAGGGGTATGCGAAGAGCAAGGAAATCGACGAACGGACCGCGTGGGTTCTGAGCACCTTCGGAGTGCATCCTTGGAACGCTCCCACGTTTCACTCGCAGCTCGAAACTCTTCAACCTCTGATCGATGCTTCCCCAATGGTGGGAGAGATTGGACTCGACTATCACTTCATTGCTGAACCTGAGAATCATGCTCTCCAGCGAGACGTGTTTCTGTTCTTCGTCAAGCAAGGCATTTCTCAGAAAAAGATATTGAACATCCACTCGAAGGGAGCAGAGGCGGACGTCGACCGCATCCTGGGAGAGTTGGGGGCCAATCGGGCGATTATCCACTGGTACTCGGGACGGATCCAGCAACTTCACTCCTTGGCCGAGAAGGGTGTGTATTTCACCGTTGGCGTGGAGGTTCTCTTCAGCGCTGCTATCCAGGAGATCGCCAAATCAGTCCCCTCGTCTTTACTGTTGACGGAAACCGACAACCCCGGCGGGTATGGTTGGCTGACTGGGACCCCTGGAATGCCCTCGATCATCATTTCAGTCGTACAGAAGCTTGCTGAATTACGAGGATGGTCCGCCGAAGAGACTAAAGCGATCGTGCTGCAAAACTTCCTTCAGCTTGTGGGCGATGACGAATGGGCCAAGCGCATCAAGACAAGAGCCCATCAGTAGCTGCGCATGCAATACCCGCATCGCCGTCATCAGAAGCCGAAAGTGCTCCAAGCCCCGCGGCATCCAACCGGGTCAGTGCCCTTCCTCTTCCAGAAATTTTTCCACTTCGTACGCGGCCATGCAGCCGGAACCAGCGGCGGTGATGGCTTGGCGATAGCGGCGGTCCTGCACGTCACCGCAGGCGAATACGCCTGGCACTTTCGTGAGTACGTTCTTGTGCGTCACCAGATACCCATCAGCATCGGTTTCGAGCTGGCCTTCGAATATTTTGGCGTTGGGGATGTGGCCGATCCCGAGAAACATTGCGCTCGTCGGAAATTCCCAGCTTTCGCCGCTCTTCAGATTGCGCAAACGCAGAGCGGTGACTTCTTTTTTGCCGACATCGAGAACGTCGTCGACAACGGTGTTGGTAAGAAACTCGATCTTGGGATTGGAGCGGGCGCGATCCAGCATAATTTTCGATGCGCGAAATTGCTCGCGCCGATGGATGAGCGTCACCTTGCTCGCGAAGCGCGTCAAAAATATCGCTTCTTCCATGGCCGAGTCGCCGCCGCCGATCACCGCGATTTCCTTGCCCGAAAAAAAGAACCCATCGCAGGTGGCGCAGGAAGAGACCCCGTGGCCGATGAGCGCGTGCTCGTTCGGCAGGCCGAGCCAGCGCGCGGATGCTCCGCTGGCGATGATGAGCGTGCGCGTGTGAATGGTCTCTTTGCCGACGCTCAATTCAAACGGATGCTTGCTCAAATCGGCTTTGCCTACGTGTCCCATGCGATAGTCAGCGCCAAAGCGCATCGCTTGCTCGCGCATGTTCTCGATTAGTTCCGGCCCCTGGATGCCTTCGGGAAAACCGGGAAAGTTTTCCACCAGCGTGGTCAACCCTAATTGTCCGCCCGGTTCATGGCCTTCGATCACGAGCGGTTTCAGGTTGGCGCGGGCGGCGTATAGAGCGGCGGTGTGACCGGCGCATCCGGAGCCCATTATTACGACATTGCGTATGTCCATAGTGGTGCGAACACCGTTAGTAGATAGATTCAGAAAAATAGATTTCGCTTCAGCTCGCTTGGTGGAGCGCCGGGCGTCCCCGCCCGGCTGGACCCTTCGACTGGCTCAGGGCAGGCTCGCGAGACGCCCGTCCCTCCACCGTATGATTCATAACGCGATCACGGTACTATGGATTCTTCTTGCCGACGGCGCTCACTTGGCTGAAATTCCCGCCCCCAGGCGAGCCAATTCCTGGGGCACCATTTTGCGGGCGCCCAGAGCGTCGCGATAACGCTCCATGATCGAAGAAGCGGCGCGAAAGATCGGCTCGTACGCGCTCTGATCCGTCGCCGGATGCCCTTCGCCTCCCGTGCACCGCGACAGCGCCACCGACGACTTTCCAAAGCGCTCCAGTTTGACGCGCGAAACCGGCGTGCTGGTCGATAACATCGCGGCCGCTGAAGCCACCGCGGAAGCGCTATCCTCGATCGAAATCTCGATCACATCTTTCAGATCTTTGGGATCGCGCACCCGCAGTACCAACGTCTCCACCATATTCGTCGAATCCACGCTGAACGAGTATTGGACGTTGCTGAACAGGGTGGCGGCGGGGAACTCGCGGCGAACCCGGACATAGTCAGCCGCCGAAACCGCACCCGGCGGCAAGGGTTGCATGCCCGGGATGGGTGTGCTCGGGTCGAGTGTGGAATGCCCGCGCGAGACCTCGTAATCCTTGCTGAACGCCGGATTGCCCGGCACCTTGCTGAGCGTTGCGTATATCTCCTTCTGCTCGTCGGCCGAAGGCGCGCACACATTGATGACGTTCACTTTTACCGGAGGTTGCTGGGCGGAAACCGGCGGCTGCTGGGCGAACGCTGACGCAGCCATAGCCATGGCCGTCAGGATCAGAATTTTGTGAGGGAACACGGCGAAATTGTATCAGGCTCAGCTAACTTGGATGCGGCTGCGCACCTCGGGCGCCAAAGCGCGAGAAAATTTCAGGAACTTGGCGGGAGTAAAACTCGCGCCCTTCCCTTTTTAGGAGCGAGCTTAGCTTTATCGCGGCCCCAGGCTTAATCGGCGGCGCCGGCGTCGGGCTCGACGGCACCATGGCGGCGCAGCAACTGCGGCAAATTCTGCGAAAACGCCGAACGCGGCAGCACCATGTCACAGCCCACCTCGTGCGCCTTCTGCTTCAAGTCGCCCTGCACGTGCGAGAGAAATCCAATGATCGACGTTCCCTTTTTGAGCTTGCTTTTCAATTTCGGGATGAGCGTCAAAGGCTTGGCGTTGGCATTATTCAGGTCGAAGATGATCAGGGAGGGCTTCTCTTCGCCGTTGCTCTTCATGCGGTCGGTGAGGTCCTTTTCGCTCTTCACGAACTCCACCTTCACGTTCATCTTGAGGCCGGTGGCCTGAATCTTGCTCAGGAAGAACAGGTCCTCGACGAACGCAAAGACGCGCGAAGCCGCATCTTCTCGTGGAGCAGGCAGAGGCTCAGGCTCGGCCACCGGATACGACGCGGAGAAACCCGGCCGTCGCGCTCCTTTGTTGCCGTTGCCATTATCCATGCCCATATTGGCGCGATAGCTGTGATCCATGGGAGCGGTAAAGATTCCCTGCTGATCCTGGCGCACGCGGCCCATCGGACCACCCGCGCCTCGTCTCGGCGGACGCCGTCCACGGCGCCGTCTGTGTTTCCCTCCTCCTGCGGAGGAATGTCCGGGTCCTGCATTCATATTTTTCTCTTGTTAGTCTCTGAAGTTAATCCCTGGCCTGGATCACAGGCCCGATTGTTTCGTCTTCCCTGCGGTCGGCACGTTGAACGTGTGGCACAACGCGTGGCTCACAATACATCGGCTACCGGCAGACCAAACCCCACATCGGCGTGGATACTATTCGAGAACGATGTTCAAACTATCTTTAATCTGGGCGCCTGGAGTTGTGTTGGCGCGAACGGCCAGCCTGGAAGCATGGCCATTGGGAACACTTTGATGTTACTCATGAAACCGCCGCCAGCGCAAGGGGGAGTGCCCAAAGTTTTCCACATCGGGGATATTACTTAAGTCAGACGGAATTCGGCTGCGGGCCTTCCCTCACCGTGCAAACGTGGAATTCCGTATCGGGCCGATCGGAAGCATGCGCTGTCCCGGGCGTTTGGCCTGAAGTTATGTCACGCCTGCGCCGATAACAAGAAGTGTGAAACCGGCGCCTGCCAAAGAGAAAACTTCTGCCGTGAAATCGCTTGCCTTGCCGGGACAGCGCTTTGTTGCCCGACAACCAGTCTTAGATCGCTCGCAGCATGTGTTCGGATATGAGCTTCTTTTTCGAAATGGCACCGAAGAGTATTTCAACGCCGATCCGGAACTTGCGGCCCGCTCCACACTCGATAGCTCCCTGCTTTTCGGCATCAACACGCTTTGCGATAACCGCCGCGCGTTCGTGAATTGTACCCGTGAGGTCCTGTTCAAAGATCTGATTACGCTGCTGCCTCCCAACCAGACCGTGGCCGAGATTCTGGAGACGGTTGAGCCCGAAGACCGGGTCATCGCTGCCTGCAAGCGACTGAAAGAGGCGGGCTATCTCATCGCCCTCGATGACTTCGCACCCAACGACCCGCGCATACCGCTTTGTGAGTTTGCCGACATCATTAAAGTCGACATCCGGGCGACCCGGCCGGAGGAACGGGCTGGCATGATGCGCCGGTTCAGGTCCGCCAAGTGCAAACTGCTGGCTGAAAAGCTGGAAACGCCCAACGAGTTTCAGCAGGCCCGAGACATGGGCTTCGTCTATTTCCAGGGATACTTCTTCTGTCGGCCTGAAATCGTCATTGGCCGCGAAGTTCCGGCCAGCCGCTTGCACTATGTACGGATGCTCGAAATGGTCTCGCGCACAGAAATCGACCTGCGTGAACTTGAGAAGATGCTCAAACAGGAAGCCTCGATTTCTTACCGCTTGCTCCGCTACCTGAATTCACCGATTTTTGGACTTGCCCTCGAAGTCAAGTCGATCCGCCACGCCATCGCCGTTCTGGGAGAACGCGAAATGCGGCGTTGGATCCGGCTCGTCGTCACCGTAGGTGCGGCTGAGCAGAAATGCAGCGAACTGGTGCTGATGGGACTGGCCCGCGCCCGCTTTTGCGAACTCCTCTCCAAGCGGCTGCACGCGAACTCCGATCTGTTCCTGATGGGGCTGCTCTCCATCATGAATGCCATCCTCGAGATCAGCACGGAAGTGCTCCTGGAACAACTGCCCGTGGAACGCGAAGTCAAGGCCGCCCTGCTCGGCCAGAAAAGCAGCCTCCAGCCTCTGTACCAACTCATGCTGGCTCAGGAATTCGGGGAGTGGACCCACTCGAGCGCGCTCGCCAAACAATTAAAACTGACCGATGAGGAAGTCGCCTCGACCTGGTGGCAGGCGGTGCAGTGGGCCCAGGAGGCAACCAGCGGCGTGTGAAAAACAAGGTCAGAGGTTAGAGGTCAGATTGCAGAGGTAAAAGGCCAATGCGCAAGTGATTTTCACCTCTGCAATCTGACCTCTAACCTCTGCAATCGCCCTACGGCGCTTCGATCAACTCCATCTTGCCGTCCCGGGTCCGGTGCAGCACCATCAATGTGCCCTTGGGGTCGCGGAATACGAAAACATCTTTGTCGCGAAAGTGCGCTTCTTTGATCGCCTCTTCCAAGGTCATCGGACGAAGCGCTACCGAGTCCTTGGAATGTACCAGATGCACTTCGGTGGTCCGCGCCACCGAGGGAAATTTATGGACGAGAACGGAAACGGAGGCATTTTCCGTCAGTCCGAGAGCTGCCTCCAGGTTGTCTCCGAGTGAGTGGCCGTCAAACTTCTTGACTGCCTTGCGCTTCTTGCTCAGCCACTTTGTTTTATGTTTGAGCGCCTGCTTTTGCAGGTGGTCGAGAGCTTCATTGATGGCCGAGAGCATGTCGTCGGTCTGGGCCAGCCCCACAATCGGACCGTTGGGCGGGTCAATCGTGATTTCAACTTTGTGGCGCCGCTTTTCGACGGTCAGAATCACCTTGGTTTCGAATCGGTCGCCTAGAATTTTGCGGATCTTGTTAAGGCCGGTTTCAACTTCCTTGCGGATGATAGGAGTAATTTTGTATTTCCTCGCGGTATATTCCACGTTCATTGCACTCTCCAGTGAGGTGGGAGTCGGGATGCGAAAAAGTCAGAAGTAAGAAGTCAAATTGAAGAGGTCAAGCGAGTCGGGCTTGACTTCTTTAATTTGACTTCTTACTTCCGACTTCACTTTTTTACTCTTCTTTGGTGCGTGCTGGGAATCTTCATATCTTCTCGGTATTTCGCGACGGTTCGGCGGGTGACCCGGATGCCTTGCGATTGCAGAATGCGCGTGATCTGTTCATCGGTCAGAGGCCGGCTGGGATCTTCTTCTTCGATCAGCTTCTTGACGCGCCGTTTCAGGATCAGCAGCGAAGTGCTGCCGCCTTCTGGCCCCTGCACGCTCTCGGAGAAGAAATACCGCAATTCAAACACGCCCTGAGGCGTATGAACGTACTTATTGGCGACCGCGCGGCTGACGGTAGAAGGATGCACGCCGATCTCTTCCGCCACTTCTTTGATCATCATCGGCTTCAGCTGATCGATTCCACGCTCGAGAAAATCCTGCTGGCGCGCCACGATCGAGTAGCAGACCTTGCTGATCGTCTGTTTGCGCTGTTCGATGTTCTTGATCAGCTGGATGGCGGACTTGTAGCGATCTTTGACGTAGTTACGCGTTTCGCGGTCATTCCCGTCGCGGGTCAGCAGGCGCTTGTACGCAGGATTCAAGCGCAGCTGCGGCAGGTCTTCGTCATTCATGATGACCAGCCAGTCGTCGCCATGCTTCACAAACGCCACATCGGGCTCAATCAGACGGGCGGGAACTTTGTTGTAACGCAAGCCCGGCCGGGGATCGAGCGTGCGCACGTAATCGAGCGCCGCTTGCACTGCCTCCACCGGACGCCCGATGGCGCGTGCAATCTCCTTGAATTGCTTCAGCGTCACCGCTTTCAGATGCTGATCGACGACAGCAATCGCGTCTCTCACCACTTGCTCGGTCAGAGCATTGCCGTTAAGGTGCAGATGCAACTGTTCCAGATGGTAGCGCAACTGATAGAGCAGGCATTCGCGCAGATCGCGACAGGCGATGCCCTGCGGATCGAACTGGCGCACAACCTCCAACGCCTCATGCAGATCGGCAACAGTGAAATCCACGGAAGGAATCCGGGCGGGCGCGGTAGCTGTTCCCGTGGCTGTGCTTCCCTGGCTCGCCGCAGCGAGCGATTCGGCCGTTCTCTCCGTCTCAACACCTGCTAGAGCATCTGGCCCGCCACTGGTCGCCACTTCCGGCTCAACAGAAGACTCGGTTTCAGTGTCCTCCGCCGTCAACTCCGAAAGGCTGGCGTCTTCTGCGGCAAAATCCTCCGGCGCGAGAGAAGAGGTCCCGGGGTCGGACGTATCGGGGCTGGAGGGTTCCGGTTTCTCGCCAGCGACTGCAAGCCCAAGCGCCTCCGCTTCACCAATGATCTTGGCCGCCACTTCCACATCTGCATCGGGAGCAGCGACGGGAGCGGTTCCGAGCAGTTCTTCGTCGTTCGCTATCAGGTAGCCTTCTTCATTCAGATTTCCAATAATCAGCTCGGCGGCCTGGTGCACCGGCGGCCGCACAGAAATTGCGCCCAGTTGCCATAGCAGGTGGTCGCTCAAATTCCCGGGCTTTGAAAGGAAGTTCTCGAACGATGGCTTCTCGATCTGTTCCATTTCTCCCGAGCTGCGATAACCGGGATCCAGATAATCCTGGAAGAACGAGCCAAAATCGATCTCTTCGAAAGGATCCTTCTTCTCATCCGCAATGGTCGGGGGACCCTCTTCCGTGGTCGTCGCCTTGGCGGCTAGCCGGTCGCGTTCTTCCTCCTGGCGTCCCACATCATCGAGCAACGGGACAGCATCTTCCAGTTCTTCCAGCACCGGGTTCTCCACCATCTCGGCATTGATCATGTCCTTGAGCTCGAGCTTGTTCAGCGCGAGCACGGAGACCATTTGCACGAGACCCGGCGTCAGAATCTGCCGCTGGGACAACTTGACGTTCAGTTTGTGCTGAAGAAGCACCATTTCTCCCTACAAAAAGTTCTCAGTTCTCGGTTCTCAGTTCTCAGTTAACCCCGGCGCCTTTGATGGTTTCTGCATCGGGGTGTGGAAAAATTAGCTTCTCATGCACCAAGGCAGATCGGGTGGGCACGAAAGGTCAGTGTGCCCACGCCTTGGTAACTTGAATTCAGTTGCCGGTTGCCAGTTACCGGTTGCCAGCAAACCTGACTCTCACTGGCAACTGGGAGCTGGCAACTGGCTGCTGGTTCTTCACACCAATGAGAAGCTTTCCCCCAAATAAACTCGGCGCACTTCTGGATCGCTACCCAACTCCTCCGGCGTACCGGAGCGGAAGATGCGTCCCTCGTTAATGATGTATGCTCGATCCGTCACCGATAGCGTTTCACGGACGTTGTGGTCGGTGATCAAAATTCCAATGCCGCTGGCCCGCAGATCGGAAATTATTTTCTGCAAATCCAAAACCGCAATCGGGTCGATTCCCGAGAATGGCTCGTCGAGCAAAATAAACGTGGGGCTGATGCAGAGCGACCGCGCGATTTCCACCCTCCGCCGCTCCCCGCCCGATAATGCATAGCCGCGATTCTGACGGATATGCTCCAGTCCAAGCTGGTCAATCAGCTTCTCTGCCTTTTCCCGCCGTTCATGCCAGGAAATCGGCTGGACTTCGAGCACGGCCAGGATGTTCTCCTCGACCGTCAGTTTCCGAAAAACCGAAGCTTCCTGAGGGAGGTAGCTGATGCCGTACTGGCGCGCCCGTAAGTACATGGGAACGCTAGTGATATCTTCATCGTCGTACAACACCCTGCCTGTGTCGGGAGGAACCAGACCTACGATGGCATAGAAGGAGGTGGTTTTTCCGGCGCCGTTCGGTCCCAACAGGCCCACGACCTCGCCCTGCAGAACCTGAAGGCTAACCCCATTGACTACGCGTCGGCCACGGTAGGACTTGCCAATTCCGTCGGTGGCCAGCGTATGCATTTATCGTGCCACTTGCGTCCGAGTTACTGCCGGGGACGTTCCCCTTCCTTCCACGAGCACCCTATCATCGTGTCTGTAGAAAGTCAACGAATCGCCCGTAGTTTTGCCCCGTTCGGCATCAAAAATGCTAGGAGGTCCGCCGGTCAGGACGAACTTGTCGTCGGCTGCCGTGTACAACAACCGGTCACCGGTCGCATGCCGCGTCGGCTGCGTGACGACAACCTTGCCTTCGGCGATGATTCGATCCACTTGCCCGGGCATCGCCGGGCTCGCTCCTGCTTCCGACTGGCTCCGCGGCACCAGAAACACCGTCATCTGCTGTCCCGTCATCGTCGCGTCGGCGCCCTTCGCAGTTACACCGCTATCCAGAAAAATTCGCCGCTCCACATCGGCGTAATTCAAACGCGCGGAGGTGATGCGAACTGGAGTTACCTTACCATCCTTGTCCACCTGCACCAGCACGGTCGAGACCGGCTGCGTCGATGTTCCCTGCGCCACAAGCGATCGATGATCGCGATCAAATTGCAGCGTCGGAGCCTCCACCACGTTCGCGTCCTGCCACAAACGGGCATCGCCGGTGTACACCGCAATCGTCAATGAACGATGTGCCGTCATGTTGCGGCTGGTCACGTGGATGGGATCGGAGGAGGCGAGCATGGCGCCATTCGGTTGCGGCTTTAAATCGGAGTATGTGCTCTTGACACTTCCCTCGGCCATGGCGTCGCCGGTCGCCCGGTTCATGCGAATAATCTGTGCCGTCGTCGTCATGCCGCCGTCCACCACGCGAGGCGATCCGCTCAGCACCAGCATTTGATCGGCGGTCGTGTACTCTCCCCGCTGTGCCCACGCCTTTTGCGTGCCATCGACGTAGGCAAGCCCACCTGTCTGTGTTATCGACTGGACGCCGCCCTCGGGCAGAAAGATGACATCCAGCATCTGGCTGGTCGATACTCGATCGGACTGAATTCGATCAGTCTGACCCGGCGCACCGGCACTACTCGATCCAACCTTAGTCGCGCCTGCCTTGCTCGCATCGCCCTTTTTCGGATCGATCAAGCCACTGACGATCTTCGCGTCCGGCTCTCCATGCAGCGTGGATATGCGATTCTTCTCCGTGAACTTCGCCGTGAACTTGGCGGCGGTAACCACCGTCTTCTGATTCGCGCCCGGCTGCGTGATCACAATCCGCGGCGGTCCGCTGGTCTCGGCACGCTCGAGCAGCCGTCCGTCTTTCACGATGAAGTCCATCACCGGAGCGGTCATCTCGATGTCTTGAGCTCGATTTTGAGATTGCGCGCCTTCCTTGCCCGGCGTTGACGATGCCGCGACTAAAGTGCCGCTCTGACTGTTTTTCTGCGACAATCGCACGCCGTCTTCGGCATGAACCGTCTTTAGTATCTGTTCACCGGCAAAGTGCAGCGTCACCCGTCCGGCGAAAGCCTCAGCCGGCTGCGCACCCTGGTTCTGCACTCCCTGGTTCTGCGCACCCTGGTTCTCCACTCCCTGGTTCTGCGTTCCCTGGTTCGTTAGTTGCACACTGCCCGTGAGAATGGCGGTGGTGAGTAGGTTCCTCGTACCGGTCAAGAACAGTTCGGCGCGGTCGGAACGCTCGTGCGTTTCCGAGTTGGAGGTTTTCGAGTTCGACGTTTTCGGGTTGGAAGATGACCGGCCATGAAGTTCCGTCTCCACATCGCCCTCGGCAAGAATGTGGTCGACCGTGTTGTCCTCTCGCAGGAAGAACGTTGCCTGATCGGACCGCGCTTCCTGCTGTTCCCGGCTCATGTGCACCGAGGTGAGAAAGACCTGATGAGGCTGCTTCGTAATCACGCCGCGATCTGCGTTCAGATGCACCGGCTGTGGCCGGTTGACCGTCATCGCGACCGCCGACAGCAGGTTCATCGTGCCCGTTTTTGCCACATATTTAACGCCCACTGCGGAGCCGGATGCCTGCGGCGTCTGGAACACCACCTTGCCGGTAGCGGAAGCGTCCCCCGTATTCTTGTTGAAAATGAGACCGTTGGTTTCAAGATGAATTGGTTCTTTCATCCGCTCGGGAGGCGACTGGTCCAAATGCCGCATACCCTCGGGATTCGCTTCCAGATCGATTAGCACCCGCCCCTTGGCGCTTACATTGCCCGACGTGGGATCGTACTCGAAGTCATCGCCGACAATCCGGTCGAAGCGGCTGGCATCCTTGCCATAGATGACGATTTTGACGTTGTGCAGATCCGCTCGTCCGCCCTCCTTGAACTGAACCGCCTTGGAAGCGCTCACCGTGAATTGGGTGCGGCCCTGTTCCGACTTGGAAATCGAAAAGCCCTCAGCGGTCTGCTGAATATCCAGGCCGAGTTTCGCCGGAACTATATGGACGGCCCTGCGCAGACTCCATTGCGCGTAGAAATACATCCCCGCGACCGTAGCCACCATCAAAATCGCGCCCAAGGCAAGCCACCGGCGCAGCCGTGAAACCGAAGAGGCCATCACAGGCTAGTGTAACGCGTATGGTAGGGGTCGAGCCCCGGAGGGCCGAGCCAGTTTTAGCCCCGCGCTTCAGCGCTGGGGGTAGGATGGGAAAATAGCGGAAGTTCCGGAGGGACGACCCGGTTCTCACGAACTCTCTATCCCCGCCGCACCAGCGTCCCGGCCAGCAGATCGTGCAGTCCCTGTTTGCGCTCCGTCAACCCGACCATGATGTAGCCGACGCACAGGACCAGCCCAGAAAGCCACTTCGCAAAATGCCTTCCCGTCGCGCGTTCGAATGAGATCCGGTTGCCATTGAGATCGGTAACTTTCATCCCAAAGATCATCTTGCCCAGCGTCGCCTGGTACGACGAACTTTCCATAAAAGCCTCGTACAACCAGGAACCGAAAAGCACCAAGATGAGGGTCACGCCACCTCCCAACAGAGCAAGCCCGGCATGGGGAAAACCGGTCATCATTCCCCCTGCCAGCCCGAGACACCGAAAATCATGCCCACGGGAGCCACCACAACCCGCACGATGATGGTGTCAATAATGAAGGCGACTACCCGAATCCAGAACCCTCCGTAGCGAACTCCCGCCACCGGCGCAACCGCCTGATACGAAGCCGCTGGAGGTGAGTAGGACGAACCTGAAACTGCTGTCGGTGCAGCGCCAGGTGTCGGGCTCGTGGGCGTTCCACAGCGACTACAAAACTGAGCGCCGGCGGCGTTCTGCGCGCCACACTTGTTGCAGAAGAAAGTTCCGTTCATGCCCCGGCACTATAAAGATGGATCGGCTTCTTGTCAAAGGAGGGCACTGCCCGGTAGTGGGCTACTATGAATTCTCCACAGTTCTGCCCTATGGGAGTCTTACGAGACAAACGCTGTGGCTGCATAGTTTACATTGCACAGAAAACGCCCCAGTGAAACAATTGCCGCCGAAAGGGGCAAACGAAGTGAGTGGCCCAGTCATCGTTAGAACGTATAGGGGAAGCCAATCCGTCGCCATGGCGGATTATCAAGCTGATGCAGCAAGACTGGCCGCTCAAGGCTATTTCCCGATATCGCAAAGTTGGGCTCCCGGATCGTATGGGTGCGGTGCATTCCTGCTGGCCCTTCTACTCTGCGTTATTCTCATCGGCATCTTGGTTTTTATCTACATGCTTATTGTTAAACCTGAAGGGACGTTATCTGTCACGTATGAGTTTCGCGCATTTCCGCCAACACCTGAATACGCAATAGCCGTTGCAGAAAAAACCTGTCCGAAGTGTGCAGAGCAGGTGAAGGCAGCAGCCTCAGTTTGCCGCTTCTGTGGTCACGAATTCACAGCCACGTCGCATTGATCGCCATCTGGCGGTAAAGCAATTAAAATTCAAGGTAGCCCGCCACCCAGCCTCTCTCACCGGGCGCGCACCACGTCTCGCAACGTCAGCTCCAACCCGCCGAATTCCGGATGGTCGTTCATGCCGAGTGAGTAAGCGATGTCGAGACGGTCTCCGGCGAGCAACTGCAACCGGTCGCAGGACTCCTTGAGTCCCCAGCCCATCGCTTTGAATGCGATATTTTCGCGCCAAGATGATGACGATTGTGTGGCAGATGGTTGTTGTGTGGCGGCGGGGCGAAGCCTGTCCTGAGCGGAGTCGAAGGGCCCCGCCAGAACGGGGCGAAGCCCCGTCTCCACACGCTCATCTCGTTTCGGAATCGCCGCCGCGTCCGGATGGCAGCGGGGAGTGAAGTTTTGCGCTGCTGCGGCCGAGATCGCAACCGAGACATTGACGGCGGGCGCCACTCGCAGCCGCACATGCTTGTCTTTCACCGCCTGCGGCGGGGCCATCAGCCGCACCGCCCGCGCAGCGAAAACCGGCTCCCGATTCTCCATCCCAAAAGGTTCCAGCAACAGCAGCGCCTGGTAAAGTTCAGGCGTGACTTCTGCGAGCGGCAGCTCTCGATCAAACTCTAGCTGCGGCTCGAAATCGGCGGGAGTGAGCCGGGCGCGCGCATAGCCATCCAAATGCTGGCGCAGTTTCTCTACGTTGGCGCTGGGCAGCGCAAAGCCAACCGCGTGCGCGTGTCCTCCGTAGCGGGAAAATAGCTCGTGGCACGATTCAATCGCACGCAACAGATGGAACGCCGGGATCGACCGTCCCGAGCCGTGCGCTTCGTCACCCTCATGCGAGATGACCAGCGTTGGACGACCGTGGCGTTCCACCACCCGTGACGCCGTGATGCCAATCACGCCGCGATGCCAGCCTTCGCCATCCAGCACCACGCAATACGCTTCGCGCAGCGCCGGCTCTTCTTCCAGACGGCGCTCGATGTTGTCCATGATGCGTCGCTCTTCTTCCTGACGCTCGGCGTTCAACTGGTCAAGACGGCCGGCAATCTTGCGGGCGCGCTCGATGTCTTTCTCGTTGAAAAGATCCACTACGTCGCGAGCCACATCCATGCGTCCGGCAGCGTTCAAGCGAGGCGCGACACGGAAGGCGACTTCGGTCGCGGTCAGCGCCCGCCCGTCGCCGAGTTTTGCTACTTCGAGAAGCGCCTTCAGACCGACGTTCACCGGACGACGCAGCCCCTGCAATCCCAGCTTGGCGAAGACGCGATTCTCGCCCAGCAATGGGACGGCATCGGCGATGGTCGCGATGGCCACAACTTTCATGAACGACATCAGGAGACGCGACTGATGTTTCGCATCCAGCCTCCGCTGCATCAATCCCTGGGCCAGCTTGAACGCCACGCCCGCGCCGCACAGATGCTTGCAGGGATAATCGCATCCCTCCTGGTTCGGATTAACTATAGCCAACGCGCGCGGCACGCCGTCTATCCCCGGCAAGTGATGGTCGGTAACGATAAGGTCCACTCCCTTATGCCGCGCCGTTTCGGCGGCAGCGAACGCCCGGATGCCGGTATCCACGCTGATGATCAGCCGCACGCCCTCGGCAGCAGCGCGCTCGATCACCTCGTCGCGCATGCCATAGCCTTCGCGGATGCGGTGCGGCACATGAAAGTCAGCCGCTCCGCCGCAAAGCTCGATGGCGGTCTTGAGAATGACGATGGCCGTGGTGCCGTCCACGTCATAGTCGCCGTAAATCAAAACTTTCTCTTTGCGCTCTAACGCCGCTTCCAGCCGATCAAGCGCGGCCTTCATTCCACTCATCCGCAACGGGTCGTGCAGATCGTCAAGCGCAGGCAAGAGGAAACGAGCCGCCTCCTCCGGTTCTTCGATCCCACGGCCGACAAGCAGATCGGCAAGCACCGGCAAAGCAGAAGCAGAGATTTTCAGCTTGGAGTCCTGTAGCGCCGCTGCGAGAAGCTTGGCCTTAGGAGACTTCAGCGGACTAGAAATCCATCGCATGCGCAGCTTCCGGGAAGGAACCAGATTAGCAGTTGCGCCGCGTCGACAGAAGCCGGTTCTCCACAGCCATTCACAAGACAGTCATTCATGAAATACAGCTGGATTGCCGATAGCCATAACTCAGGGAGCACCTGGAGTCCCTGCCCCCGGCAGGCCGCACGCGCTTGCGGCAATGGAGCGCGAAACATTCGGATCGGGGAAATTCGATGACTCAGGCAACGGACACATCCAAAGTGGCGGAGCCGATGAAACTGCGGTGGGATCCGGACAGCATTCCACCCTTCCCGGCTCTCGCACTGAAAGCGCTCAACCTGATGTCGGGCACCGACACGTCCCTGCTTGAACTCTGCAATCTGATCCGCTCCGATCCCGCGTTTTCGATTGCGGTTCTCAGGATCGCCAATTCTCCGCTGGTGGCCTTTTCTAAGAATGTCACCAGCGTGCTGCAAGCATCAATGCTGCTCGGCTTCCGGCGCTTGCGAAGCGTGGTCATCACCGTGGGCCTGAAAGCTTATTTAGAAGACTCGTTCACACCGCTAATGCGGGCCTGCTGGCGTCACAGCGTCGCCTGCGCAATCATCGCCGAGCAGAGCGCCAAGTGGAGCTTCCTGGACAATGATTTCGCCCACACGGCAGGGATTCTCCATGACATCGGCAGAGTGGCTTTGGCCATGGCGATGCCCGAGCCCTACGCCCGCGTGGTCGAGCGCGCGGCAGATCAGCCCCAGGATCTTCTCCAGGTTGAACAAGAGTTGTGCGGAATCGATCACTGCCAGGCCGGACGCTCGCTGGTAACCGCTTGGAACCTTCCCGAGCCATTCCTCGGAATCGCTGCGTGCCATCACGACCCGGAAGCACATTTGCCGGGTGCAGCTTCATTAGTCCCGCAAAGTTGCGCGCTGGCGGATGTACTCGGCTTCGGGATAATCGGCTGTGCGTCCTCGCGCAGTTACGCCGAGATTCTCGCCAAGTTTCCGGAGGCCGCGCGAAAACGATTCCCCGCCAGCGCCAAAGAACTCGCTGCTGAGATTGCAACCGAAATCAAAGTGATTGAGTCGGCATAGGGGAAGCCACTCTCACTCGATTCCAGCAGGCTGCGGAAAAACTCAGTGTTGCATTTGATTTTGGGTGGCGCAGCGGTTTACCGCTGCGATAACTGGCCCATTTTCATCGACGGCTTTAGCCGCCGAGGTCACACTCTCTGCGTGGGAACGAGTTTCTCCCCCAGCCCTTACCGCTCTTCGTCCTGGTCCGGCTCATCGATCATAAATCCGCCGGCATCATCCGCTAGTTCGCGCAGGTGTTGATAATGTTCGTACCATTCGGTGCCCGCTTCGTAGACGAAGACACATCCCTGGTACGCCCATCCCAGTTGCACAAAGCCGGTCTTGCCGATGTAGCTCTTCAGCCAGCGGCTCTCTTCCAAATCTTCTTCGCTGCTGTAATTGCCGTCGGCGAGCAATTGCGACAAGCGGTCCAACTCTTCGCGGTCGAGCGCCCAGGAATGCATGGTCAGGAAGGGCGCGCCCGTGGACTTGGCCAGCTCCACGAAATCCTTCCAGCCGTCCGGATTTTGCGCCGAGTCCCAAAGCACGCTGGGAACCTCTTCGCACTCGACATAGCCAAAGAAACGGCGCATGCCCAGACCTTCAATGAAGGCCGTCATATCGTCTTTCATGCCGGTAAGGTCGTCTGTATTTGGGGACATGGAATCGTATTTATTGTAAGGCTTACGCCAGTCAGCCGCCACTGCCGAAGACGGTCGTTGGTCGGTCGTCGTTAGTCGTTGGCAAACCCTTTCTGCGAAGCCTTCGTCGATGCGAGTTGGGACGGCTTGCGAACGACTAACGACCAGCGACCAACGACTGGCTCGCCTGTGTTAAACTTTCTATTCGCCAAAAAGCGCTTTAATCATGCTCTTTTCTAGAGAATATGTGGGCTATCTGGCCCGCGAAGTTTCCAAAAAACTGGTGGCGAGCGGCCTAATTGAGACCAAGGCAATGCCTGCTCTTAACGAGAAGGTGCACGCCGCGCTGCTTGAGGAACTGGCGCTTGAAGACCGCATCAACGATGAGGTGCGCGTCATCCTCGAGGCCTACTCGGAAGAAATGCAGAAAAGCGGCGCCAATTACCAGGAAATGTTCCGCAAAGTGAAGACCGAGCTGGTAAAAAAATACAAGGCTGTTCTTTAGTTTTGAAACCGAGGATTTCCCTGCCGTGCGCTTGAGCCGCGACAAAGCCAACAAACTCGCCCACGTTATCACCGACGCCGTGGCCGACATGGATGAAGTCGAATTCATCGAAGACCGCAACACCATCCGCCTCGAAGTCCGCAAGATTCTCGAAGAACTCCTCATGCAGGAGGCCCGCATTGACCAGGCCGCGCGCCAGAAGATCGAAAGTCAGCGTCGCACCATCATCGAGGGCTCCGAGGAATGGTCGATCCTCTACCGCAAGTATTACAACGATGAAGTGAAGAAGCTCGGAGTCTAGTTCTCAGTTCCCAGTCGTAAGTTCTCAGTTCTGATGCTATCCGCAGCCCTTTATTATTCTTTCCAGATACTCGATGATCCTGGCCTTCTCCCGTGATAGGACTTCCCCTTGCCTCAAGGGCGTCCGGTTCATTTTGTCGTCGTTGAGGTCCTTCAGTTCGTCCAGCAACAGGTCGTTTAGCAAGGGGTATCGATAGAAGGTCGCAAGCCATTGCCTTTCTTCGCGCTTAGGATCCTCTGTGGCCCTATACCGTAAGAAGACGCGGCAACCCTTCTCTTGGAAATACCAAACGGCGAAACCGACCTTGAAGTTGGTGGGATTGAAGCGGCCGAACACGGCGTCGCCTTGCGGGTTCAGGCTGCGTTGTGAGCGCAGATAGTCCCCTATTCGCTCATCCATCGAATTTGTCTGCCCGACGTAAATGGGAATCTCCTGGCCATTCCCGTGAACGACAAAGAGGATGTATACGACGGAGCGACGTACAGGAAACTCCCTCTTCTTGAAGCCCTTAAAGTTCATTGTGTCCTCCAGCCGGTCCTTCATTTCAATCCAGCAGCGTCTACGCAAACTGGCGGTCTTGCACTGAGAACTGAGAACCGGGAACTGAGAACTTCTGGCTACCGACTATTCGGTACTGCATTCATCCGCAGCACATCATCCTGCTCCCCATCGTCCCTCTTGATCCCCACCGCATCCAGCTCACGCGCCACTGGCTGCACCACTTGCAGAATTCGCGCCAGCGCTTGTCCAACGGCTTCTTTCTCGCTGTTATCCGCGCCGCGGCGCTCGATCAAGCTCTGCAAAAAAGTCTTAGAACGAGGATAGACCACGATCTTGACGTCGTCGCTTTCAGAAACTCCGATGGCTTTCTTGGTCAATTTCAGCGCCGCGTCGTAGCCGCCGAGCTCATCCACTAAGCCAAGGTTCTTCGCATCCTGGCCTGACCAGATCCGCCCCTTCGCAATCTCCAGCACTTTTTCCTTGGGCAGCTTGCGCCCGTCGGCAACCTTGCTGGTGAAATCCACATACACGCGGTCGAGCCACGTCTGGAACCGTCCCCACTCCGCGGGCGTGTAATCGTGCGTTCCCGTGAACATAGTGGCATTTTCACCGTCATGCACTTCATCCCATGACAGTCCAACTTTGTCCCACAGCCCGCTGGTCAGCATCTTTCCGCCCAGCACTCCGATTGAGGCCGTGATAGTTCCCGGCTGGGCTACGATTTTGTCAGCCGCCATAGCCACAAAGTATCCGCCTGACCCCGCCAGATTTCCCATCGAAACAATCACCGGCTTGCCCGCCTGCCGCGCACGCCCCACCTCCCGCCAGATGGCATCGGAGGCGACATACGAACCGCCCGGACTATCCACGCGAAACAGGATCGCCTTCACATCCTTGTCTTCCGCCGCTGCTCGAATCGCGCCTGCCACGGTGTCCGAGCCCATATTCTGGCTGCCCTCGACGGGATCGTAATCGCTCTTGCCGCGGGTAACGTCGCCGACGCCGAACACCAACGCCACCGTCTTCCCGTGGTCGTGCGGACGCCCGGCACGGCTTAGATATTTATCCAGATAAAGGAGCTCCGCTCCGTCGCCCGCCTGGCTCTTTACGTCCTTGTAAACCTCGTCGCGATACTTCACCGCATCCACCAGCTGCGCGGCGACTGCTTCTTTGCCCAGATACGGTCCCGCATCCACCACGGCCTGAAATTTCTCCGGTGCGATCTGCCGCGCCTGGCAGATACCATCCTTGATTTGGTTGAACCATGAAGTCATGATCGCGGTCATCGCTTCTTTGTGTGGACCGGTGTACTTGGTCTCGGTGTAGAAGTTGAGCGCGTTCTTATATTCGTAGCGGTGATCGCCATGAAAGGTCATGCCCAGCTTGGCGAGCGTCCCCTTGATGAATGGCGACTCCATGATGATGCCCGTCAGTCCGACGTCGCCCGAGGGCTGCAGATAGATGTGGTCAAACGCCGTCGCCAGGTAATAAGCGCCGTTGCCCGGACCAAACTCGCCAAAAGTTTCCGAGTAAGCAACCGCAAATTTCTTGTGCGCGCGAAATCTCAGGACGGCATCGCGAATTTCCTGGGTCTGCGCCATGCCCATCGGAGCCGCGCCGATCCTGGCAATCATGCCGACAACGCGATCGTCGCTAGCCCCGCGATCGATGGCATCGACCACGTCGCGCAGCGTCTGTTTTTCAGTCAACGTCAACTGCGCCGCCGGCGTATCCGGCACGTCCTCCATGAAGGTCTGCTCGAAATTAGCTTCGAGAATCGTCTTCGCTGGAACTTTGCCCTTCCAGCCGATCACGAACACCAGCACGATGGCCATTCCGATCAGCCCGAGAGCCCCCAGGATGGCAAGGAAACGAACAATCAACTTGGACATGGTTTGCTCCTTCGTAAGTTGAAGAGCAGTCTAACCAAGTGCAAGCCTCAGGCGCTATAGCGAGTGTATTTTTTTCTTTTCAACTCTAAAGATATTAACTAGAACCTATCAGCTATCTCATAAATCGGTTTGGGTAGAGCCCGGCTTCAGCCGGGCCACCCAGAGCCAATAAAGACGCGGGCTTTAGCCCCTGGGGCCCGGACAGTTTACATCTTCGGTTCATTATGAGATGGCTAGATGGCTTCTAGCTAATAGGAACCAACCCCGGCTATTTTTTCACCGGGTCAGTTTCCTTCACGTTCATAATCTGATCGGCTTTGACGGCGCTTAGAGTCTGCACAATCCCGCTGGGCCAGCGAATCTCGATTTTGCTGACGCTCGTTTCCGGCCCCAATCCAAAATGAACGCGCGAATCGCTCGACGATTGGTAGCTTCCCGCAGTCGTCACCGTCGCATACTGAGCGCCAGCGGCGGTTTGAATCTTGACGTGCGCCCCGATGCCATCGCGATTGCTCTTCACCCCGGTTAGTTTCAGGGTGATCCAGTGATTCGAAGTGGGCATCTGGTTCATCAGAACCCGGGCCGGACCGTTGTTGGACGCTACTACCACGTCCACCTTCCCGTCATTATTCAGGTCTCCAATGGCCAAACCGCGGGCGACCCATTTCTCCTGAAAGATATCTCCCGATTGCGCGGAAACGTCCACAAACCTCTTGCCTTGTTCATTTCTCGCCAGCAGCGGCGGTTCGCGATACCGCAAATGCGGGTGCGTAAGCTCGATCGTATCCATCACATGGGACTGGGCGATAAACAGATCCTTCCAGCCGTCGTTATCGTAGTCGAGGAAGTGGACGCCCCATCCCGAGTGTTCTACCGTCATAGGGCCGATGCCCGCGGTGGTAACGGAGCTTTCGAAGGTGCCGTTCTTGGCGTTGGTATCGAGGGCGTATGTCTGACCCGCGAGGTCGGTGATGACTATGTCCGGCCAACCGTCATTGTTGTAGTCTTCGAAATCCACTCCCATGCCCGACATGGGCGTGCCGCTGTCGGTCAACGCCACGCCCGCAGGAAACCCGACCTCTTCGAATGTGCCATTACCAAGGTTGTGGTACAGATACTCGGCTATGGAATCGTTGGCAATGAGAATGTCCATCCAGCCATCCCGGTCATAGTCCGCCACGGCAACTCCCAGTCCCTTGCCGGGGATCATTCCCACTTTCGCGGCAACTTCCGTGAACTTGCCGTTGCCTTCGTTGTGGTAGACCAGGGGCATAACCGGTTTGAAAAGGCCGGGAGCGCAGTAGCCACGAGGGCCATCCGCTTCCCGATTCGTGGCGCAGTAGACGTCCTGAAAGTCCCACTCCAGGTAGCGGGCGACCACGAGATCGAGCAGGCCGTCGTTGTCGTAATCCACCCAGGCGGCGCTGGTCGACCAGCCCGATCCGCCCACCCCCGCCCTCTCCGTCACGTCGGTGAACGTGCCATCCCCGTTGTTGTGGTAGAGCGTGTTATGACCGTAGCCGGTGACGTAAAGGTCGTCGTAGCCGTCGTTGTCGTAATCCCCGACGGCAACGCCAGTCGAATAGCCAATGCCCGCCAGACCGGCCTTTTCCGTCACATCTTCGAATGTCCCGTCAGGCTTCTGGTGATATAGGCGGTTCCAGTACTGCGGCCCATCCTTCCTGGGCATGGCGCCAAACGGCATGGGATCGTCAATGCGGGCGCCGTTCGTGAAGAAGATGTCCAGGCGGCCATCGTTGTCATAGTCAAACAACGCCACCCCGGAGCCCATGGTTTCCAAAAGATATTTTTTCGAAGTCGGAGAGGCTTGCTGCACGAAATGGATTCCCAACTTCTCCGTGGCATCAACGAACTTCCCCGGAACCGGAACAGGACTGCTTTGCGTTTTCGCGGGCTGGGTCTGAGCTAGTGCCGCTTGAGCGGCCGCCGTCTGAGCAACCGCCGAAAGAACAGCCAACAAGAGCAAACCACCGCAACGAAGCCCGGCAGTCATGAGACAGTTCGCACGATTTCTACATCGCAGAGCCAACATCCTATTTCAGCACCATTCGCTCAAAATGCGCCGCCCGTCACTACCAGGCTCCCCTCTACCCTATTCGTGACCGCCGTGCTGACGCAGCAGTTCCGCCACGTCGTCGTGGCCCGCGCCCGCCGCCATATGCAAAGGAGTATAACCGCCGAGGGTCTTGGCATTGACATCGGCCTGGTTGGCCAGCAGCAATTCCACGACGTCCTTGTGGCCCTCACGCGCCGCCAGGTGCAAAGGCGTAAAGCCGCGGTTGTCCTGGGCATTGAGATCCGCCTTGTTAGCCAGCAACAATTCCACGACGTCCTTGTAGCCCCCCACCGCTGCGGTGTGCAAAGGTGTAAAGCCGTCATCGCCCTTGGCATTCAACTGAGCCCCGTTGGCCAGCAGCAGCTCCGCCACGTCCTTGTGGCCAAAACCCGCCGCCATATGCAAAGGCGTATATCCGCCGAGGGCCTTGGCATTGACATCGGCCTTGTTGGCCACCAGCAATTCCGCCACGTCCTTGTGGCCCTCACGCGCCGCCAGATGCAAAGGTGTATCGCCGTCGGTGCCCCTGGCATCAGCCTCGGCCCTGTTGGCAAGCAGCAGTTCCGCCGTGCCCCTGTGGCCAAAAACCGCCGCCATGTGCAACGGCGTATAACCGCGATTGGACTTGGCATTGACGTCGGCTTTGTTGACCAGCAGCAACTCCGCTACGTCCTTGTAGCCCGACCCCGCTGCCTGGTGCAAGGGTGTATTACCATCGACGTCTCTAGCATTAACATCGGCCTTGTGGGCCAGCAGCAATTCCGCGACGTCCTTGTGGCCGAATTCCGCCGCTGCGTGTAACGGCGTAAAGCCATCGCCGGCCTTCGCATTAACCTCGGCCCCGTTTGCCAGCAGTATTTCCGCCACGTCCCTGTGGCCAAAAGCGGCCGCCTGGTGCAGAGGTGTATAACCGCGGAGGGACTTGGCATTGACATCGGCTTTGTTGGCCAGTAGCAACTCCACTACGTCTTTGAAGCCCCCAAACGCTGCCTGGTGCAAAGGCGTATTGCCGTCGATGTCCCGGGCCTTGACATCGGACTTGTTGGCCAGCAGCAATTCCACCGCGTCCTTATGGCCGCGATCAACCGCCGTATGTAGGGCCGTCCAGCCTCGGCGGTTCGTGGCCTTGACATCGGCCTTGCTGGCGAGCAGCAATTCGGCCACGGCCATGTGACCCCCATTCACCGCCTCTTGTAAAGGCGAGTTGCCATTAACCGTATCTTTGGCATTGACATCGGCTTTATTGGCCAGCAGCAATTCCACCACGTCCTGGCGGCCCATAGCCGCAGCCCACAACAACGGCGTGGCGCCGTACTTGTTATCCCTGCTGAAAACCAGATCAGGATTGCCTTTCAGCAGCGCCTGCACCTTCGCCAGGTCGCCATTCCTGCACGCGTCATGAATCTCGCCGCAGAAGGCAAGACTGCTCATGGCCCACGCGAGCAGCGCAAGCGCGGCAAACGGAATTGGAAGGTGGCAGAATCGGTTAACGAAAGAGTGCGTGTTCATGGTCGCTCTGACTGGCTGGTTGCCAAGGGCGATTGCTTGGTTTCCAAATGGCTTATTCCCAGCCGCCGTGCTGGCGCAGCAATTCCGCCACGTCCTTGCGGTCAGCAGCGGCCCGAGCCCTGTTGGACATCATAGCTCGATCAATTGCCTCAAGCCAGCGTCATGGCTAATCTGGTCGCGAAACTGGCTTGGTTATAGAGGGTCCCCTCGGTAAGAGTGAAGGCGGCGTCAAGAGCGTAGTCATCCTGGCCGGTGCCGGAGCACCGCGTGGCTTTGCCAGAGAGGTTCAGGACCCAGGCCCAAGAGTCTGCCCTGTTTTGCCGAAGTCCCGAGCGAAGCCGAGGGGGAAGCCGAAGGGGTGGGATTCCACACCCACGTCCCCCATGAGACGCATCCACTAAATAAGGACCCCTGTAATAATTACAGCGTAACAAATACCCGCCTGTGGCTGTTTAACCACACCGACGTGTGAGCATTATCAATGACTTGCAACCCCGGCAGCGCGATTGGATGGCGCACGTATTTATTACACGGTCGTTTTACGTACGATTATATACGTACAAATATACCACGACAAAGTGTTTCACGTGAAACATTGTACGTACACCTGACACCCGCCGCCGTGAACGCAGCAGGCTAGGGCCGGGAGTTAGGGCTGGGCGTTTAAGGTTTGGACTGACTCTGGTGGGCGGGCGTGGTAATGGCGCCCTCCGCCGCCGACCTCACCAGCGCCGCGTACTTTGCGAAGACTCCGGTTTTGTACTTCGCCGCCGGGGCCTTCCATTCCGCCAGCCGTCGCGCAATCTCGGCGTCGGAAATTTCCAGCTCCAGCCTCCGGACTTTGGTGTCGATGGTAATGCGGTCGCCCTCGCGGATCGCGGCAATCGGGCCGCCCAGCGCAGCTTCTGGCGCAACATGGCCGACCATCAGGCCGCGGGTTGCGCCGCTGAACCTTCCGTCCGTGATCAGCGCTACGCTCTCACCCAAACCTTCGCCTACAATCGCAGCGGTCACGCTTAGCATTTCGCGCATGCCCGGTCCGCCCTTTGGACCTTCATAGCGGATCACGACCACGTCTCCGGCTTTGATCTGCTTGCTGGTCACCGCCTGCATCGCTGCTTCTTCGGACTCGAAGATGCGCGCCGGACCGGTTTGTGACTGCCGTTCGTGGCCGGTCATCTTCACTACGCCGCCGCCGGGGGCGAGGTTGCCTTTTAAGATGACCAGGCCACCGGTCGTCTTCAGTGGCTTACTCAGCGGGGCGATCACCGTCTGTCCAGGAGTTTCTTGCGCTGCGTTCGCTTCCTCGGCAAATGTCTTTCCCGTTACGGTCATCGCCGAACCGTTTACATGCTTGCCATCGAGCAGCCGCTTGGCAATGACGGGAATGCCGCCGGCTGCGTCTACGTCGGCTGCTACGTATTTTCCCGCGGGCTTCAGATCCGCCAGCAGGGGCGTGCGTTCACTAACGCGCTGAAAATCGTCGATGTCCAGCGGCAATCCCATTTCTCGCGAGATTGCGAGCAGGTGGAGCACGGCGTTGGTCGAGCCGCCCGTCGTGGCTACGCCGGCGATCGCATTTTCGAATGCTGCGTGGGTCAGAATATCGCTCGGACGAATCCCTTGCTTCAGCAGGTTCATGACCACCTCACCGCAGCGGAAGGCTACTTCGTCCTTGCGCGGATCCATGGCTGGAATGCCGTTGAATCCCATCGGTGAGAGGCCGATCAGCTCCATTACTGTACTCATCGTGTTCGCCGTGTACTGGCCGCCGCATGCGCCCGCGCCTGGGCACGCCACGTTCTCGAGCGCCAGCAGATCCGCCTCGCTCATCTTGCCGGCCGCATTCGCGCCGACGGCCTCGAACACATCCTGAATCGTGACGTCTTTGCCTTTGTACTTGCCGGCGGCTATCGTTCCGCCGTAAAGCACCAGGCCGGGGAGGTTCATACGCGCCAGCGCCATGGCCGCTGCGGGGATTGTCTTGTCGCAGCCTACAATGCAGACCACTGCGTCGAAAAGTTGTCCGCGGCAGACGAGTTCGATCGAGTCGGCAATCACCTCGCGGCTCACGAGCGACGCTTTCATGCCCTCGGTGCCCATGGTTTCGCCGTCGGAGATGGCGATGGTGTTGAACTCCATGGGCGTGCCGCCCGCTGCGCGCACGCCTTCTTTCACCTTGGCCGAAAGGCGGCGCAAGTGGAAGTTGCACGGCATGGTCTCGATCCAGGTGTTGGCGACGGCAATGAGGGGCTTGGCTAGGTCGTCATCGGTGAAGCCGATGGCTTTGTACATGGCGCGCGCCGGAGCCTGGTCGCGCCCGTCGGTGATATGGCGACTGCGATGTTTGAGGTCCATGTCCATGCGAGTGATGCGGACAGTGTAGCTGAAACGATGGAGGGACGGGCGTCTCGCCCGTCCTGCAGTCAGGTGGCCGGGCGCGGACGCCCGGCGCTCCAATATTACGCATTCACCACTTTCGGCGCCGCCGGCTTGGCTTCGGCTGCCTTCTTCTTGTCCGACGGCAGCCACGACATCATGGCCCGCAGTTGCTCGCCTATCTTTTCGATCGGGTGCTGCTTCGCTGCCTCGCGCAGCTTGGCAAAGTTCTGGCCGCCCTGCTTGTTCTCTGCAATCCATTCCTTGGCGAATTTGCCGTTCTGGATTTGCTTCAGCACTTTTTTCATCGCTTTGCGCGTTTGATCTCCCACGACCATTTCGCCGCGGGTCAGATCGCCGTACTCCGCCGTATTTGAGATCGAATAGCGCATGCGGCTCAATCCGCCTTCGTAGATGAGATCGACGATCAGCTTCACCTCGTGCACGCACTCGAAGTAGGCGATCTCAGGAGCGTAACCGGCGGCCACCAGCGTCTCAAAACCTTTCTGCATCAGCGAAGTCAGACCCCCGCAGAGCACGGCCTGCTCACCGAAAAGGTCGCTTTCGGTTTCTTCTCTGAAGGTCGTCTGCAGTACACCGGCGCGCGTCGAACCGATGCCGTGCGCATAGCAGAGCGCGAATTCATGCGCGCGTCCGCTTGCATCCTGATGGATGGCAAGCAACGAGGGCACGCCGCCGCCCTGCGAATACACGCGCCGTACCAAATGGCCGGGGCCCTTCGGCGCAATCATGACCACATCCACATCTTTCGGCGGCTTGATCGTCTTGAAGTGAATTGAGAAGCCGTGCGAGAAGCCGAGGATCTTCCCTTTGCGCAGATTCGGCTTGATGGCCGACTCGTAGAAATCGGCCTGAGTCTCGTCCGGCGTGAGAATCTGTATCCAGTCGGCGCGCTTGGCGGCTTCGGCTGGAGCGAGCACGCTCATTCCATCGGCGCGCGCCTGCGTGGCCGAGCCGCGCTCGGGATCGAGTCCGATGATGACGTCGTATCCGCTGTCACGCAGGTTCTGCGCCTGCGCGTGTCCCTGCGAGCCGTAGCCAAACACGGCGATGGTCTTGCCCTGCAGAGCGGAAGGATTGGCATCGTTTTGATAAAAGACTGTGGCCATTGGAAACTCCTTAATCGTTAGTTAGATCGACATGTCTGTTAGAAAAGATGTCGGCGGGAATACTGGATCATGCTTGAAAGCAAACCGACCGAACGGTCGGTTTATGGGATGCTACCCAGCTCAACCTCCCGGTGTCAATCCTGGATTCCTCGGTGTCTATTCTAGACCACCGCCGGTTCGAGTGAAGGTTCAAAACTCGAGGTACGATCCAGTGCGCGCTGGGTGTGCGCCGCCACCGGTTCCGGTCGCTGGAAGCAAGCCTTCTTCAATTCCATGCAGGCTTTCCCATGCGGCCTCAGTCAGCGCCGGGTCCGCGCCGACAATGTCGCGGATCATTTGCCAGGCAGCGAGGTTGAGCGCGCCTTCCGGCGCCGGACCCATGGCCAGTGAAACCGAGCACTGCGGACAGAAACAGATGCGCTGCGCCGCGGATTTCTGGCGCGGCTTAACTCCCACCGTCTGCGCGAACAGGTAGACTGCGACCGATTTTTGTCCGGCCTCGAGTTCCCGATTACAGCGAAGACAGTACAAATTGTCCAAAAGTCCGGTTCTCCGATGGGTTGGCAATAGTCTTCACGATACTGTCTCCAAGGCGCTGCCGATGGCGCAAGTATGTAGAAGGATTCCCGCCCCCGCCGGAACCTGCACCCAAACCAGCGCCGGAACCATGTTTGCTCTAGGCAGAAGCGGATCGCATCGCGCACTCTACTGCCATGGGTGTTGATCCATCAGTAAAGCTCTTGCGAGCGTCGCGGCTTCCGAAGGAGCTTTTGAAAGAGCTTTCAAAAGAACGGCAGCAGGTCGCCGCCGTTTGTTATCGCATGGGCAAAGGCGGCATCGAATTCCTGCTGGTTCAAACCCGCGGCGGACGCTGGATTTTCCCCAAAGGCGGCGTCGAAGCTGGCCTCACGCAAGCCCAATCCGCCGCCCTCGAGGCTATTGAAGAGGCTGGCGTTCATGGCCGGATGGAGGAAATCCCCTTCGCCCGTTACATCCGTCGCAAGCGTGACACTCTCGGTACGAAGAAGAACACGCGGCCTTCCGCTCGGTCCTCTGCCCGATCTTCTGTCCCAATGTCCGAGCCAGAGCTTGCCGTCGCTGCCCACCTCTGCGAAGTAACTCGGCTCGAACCGCCGCAGGAGGCGAATCGAAAACCCACCTGGTTTTCTGCGGAAAAAGCGAAGCAACGCCTGCTCAAAGGCCGCGCGCTGGAATTCGGCGCCGAACTCGCTCGCGTCATCGACCGCGCTTTGGCGCGCATTCAGCGAATGCACGCACATGCGCGCAGTATTCCTGATCGCACGTGCAGGGACAGCTTGCAGGAAGTCCGGTTTGAGGCTTTTGAATACGGACGCTTACATGGCGGCCATTCTAGCGATCTCCACGAGGCCGTGCTCGCCCACTACTTGCTCAGTCAGCGGGACACGCATTCGTCGGCGGCGATCGAGGTCGCAGTACAAGCTCATCTGCGCAAGGTTCAACAGATCGTGGCGTCCGAGGAAATCCGCCGGCCGGTTCTGCGGCTAAGCGCTGGAACAGGTTCCCCGGCCGATGCAGGCAACAACATTACCGCGATTGACGGCGGACGGAGAGCAATCCCGTCCGGCAACGCGCCATCGAGCAACTCCAAGGTCCCGGGCAGAGCTGTTGGCGGTCGCAAACAGAAGATCTAGAGTTGGCCCGTCGTCGGCAGTTCGTCCCCGCCGTTAATCAATTCGAAATCTGACAGTGAATCATTGAGTCATTGAAACAATGATTCAATACCTCAATCGCCCAATGATTCAATGACCCGAAGCCCCATTCCGCGATACCATCTGTGGTGATGCTTCGCGAAGCCGCCATCGGACGTCGTCAGGAACTCCGCCAGGAAATCCGTCAGGAACCCCGCCAGGAGATTCTGCGCACCGCCGCCCGCCTGTTTCAACAGCGCGGATACGATGCCACTTCCATGAACGATGTCGCTGCCGCGCTCAAACTCTCCAAGGGCGGTCTCTACCACCACTTCCAGTCGAAGGACGAAATCCTGTTCCACATCATGTCGCACGCCATGGAGATTACTGAGGAACGGGTCATCAAGGTGGCGCGCCGCATCGAGGGAGTCGAAGAGCGGCTGCGCACGCTGATCCGGCTGCACATTCAAGTTGTGCTCAGTCCTGAAGACCGTGAGATTACGGTCATGCTGCACGAGAATCATCCGCTGCCGCCCGCCCTGCGCCGCAAGATCAACGCACGCAAGAAGGACTACCTGGTCTTCGTCGAGAACCTCATTGCCGAGGTCCAGCGCAAGCGTAATTCCGCATTGCCGGTCACGCCGCGCGCAGCCGCCTTTGCCCTGGTCGGCATGATCAACTGGATTTATCAGTGGTACAAGCCCGACGGCCCGCTGACCGGAGACGCGCTGGTGCAGCAGTACACGGATATATTCTTTCGTGGAGCTGTCGGCTAGTTCTTAGGTTCCAGTTCTCAGTTCTCGGTTCTCAGGAACACCCGTAAAGACGTGGCAACCTGTGCCCCACAGAGAGCTGAGAACCGGAAACTGAGAGCTGTTTCTTATGACCCACTTCTTCCACGTCGAGGATCTCTCCCGCCAGCGCGCCGAAAAGAACAAGCTCTACCTCGAATTTCTCCGCGTCCCCGCCATGAGCGCCGGCGTTTACGTGCTGCCAAAAGGCGCGACCGATCCTCAGAAACCACACCGCGAAGATGAAATGTACTACGTCGTCCGAGGACGTGCCCGCATGCAAATCGGCTCCGAGGACGCCGAGGTGCGGCCTGGATCAGTCATTTTCGTCGAAGCTGAACTGGAGCATCGCTTCTACGACATCCAGGATGAGCTCGAGGTCCTAGTTCTCTTCGCCCCCGCCGAACAAGAGTGAAATAGGAATGGGGCGACGGGCGTCTCGCCCGTCCAGCCAAAAAATCCAGCGCTTTTTTACTTATTGTTGACAACTCTGAGAGGATAAACTGCTACCCTGCTACCCTCGTAGGAAGTCAATTCCAGCGCCCATGGCTGCAACCCGAGGGTATAGCAATGAAGCACCCGATCAAAACTGCACCATCTCGACGGATTTCTGCGATGTTCATGCTTTGGATGGCCGCCTGTGCCGCGATGCTGACGCCAAATGCCGCCGCTCAAGGCTGGCTGACGCACTCGCATGACGAGCAGCACACCGCGCTTTCCACCGTCCAGTCTCAAGCGCTCGACGCGATTCACTGGCATGTGCCCGTGGACCTGCATCCGCCGCAGGGTACGATTTACATCCATTACGGCTCACCGTTGGTCACGGCGGCGAATACGGCGATCGTTCCGGTGAAGACGGGTACGAACGGCTTTCACGTCGAGGCCCATAACGGCGCCACCGGCGAGCGGCTCTGGACGCAAAGCACTGGCTGGCAGGCGCCGGAGGCAGACTTCGTCCCCGGTTTGGGGCCGACCATTTCGGGCAATCAGCTTTTCATTCCCGATATCGCCGGCCGGGTGCTGGTGCGGCAGAATCCCGATCAAGCCACGGGGACCGTCACTCGACTTTATTTTTACGGCGTAAAGAATTTCCAGAAGGATCCCACGGCCTACAAGGAGAACGTGCAGATCGACACGCCGCTGACCACCGACGCCAACGGCAACCTGTACTTCGGATTCCTGGCGAACGGCCCCACTCCGCTCAACCTGCAAAGCGGCATAGCCCGCATTGCTGCGAACGGAACAGGAACGTGGGTCTCAGCCGCCACCGCCAGCGGCGACCCCTCCATTTCGCAAGTCGCCATCAGTTGCGCGCCCGCGCTCTCGCCGGACGGCAGCCTTTTGTACGTCGCCGTCGACAACGGCAGCTATGGCTACCTGCTGGCGCTGAACAGCACGACGCTTGCGATGGTGAATCGCGTACTCTTGATTGATCCGGCTTCGGGGATGGACTCTTGGCTCTACAGCGGCAGTTCCGCCACACCGACCGTCGGGCCCGATGGCGATGTCTATTTCGGCGTTCTCGAAAATCCTTTTCCCGAGCACAACGACCGCGGCTGGCTGCTGCACTTCAACAGCGATCTGTCGCAGACCAAGATTCCCGGCAGCTTTGGCTGGGACGACACGGCCTCCATCGTTCCTGCCTCGCTGGTCCCGAGTTATACCGGAAAATCGACTTACCTGCTCATGACGAAATACAACAACTATGCGGGTATCGGCACTGGAGATGGGCATAATCGAATTGCCATTCTCGATCCGAATGCCACCGAGAATGACCCTATCATCCCCAGCGTGCTGGTCATGAATGAAGTCATCACCATTCTGGGGGTCACGCCCGATCCGGAATTTCCGCAGTATCCGGGAGCGGTCAGGGAATGGTGCATCAACACGGCCGCGGTCGATCCGTTCACGAAATCAATTCTCGCCAACAGCGAAGACGGCAAACTCTACCGCTGGGACCTGCCGTCAAACTCGTTTACGGAGAGGATCAAGCTTTCCACCGGCATCGGCGAAGCCTATACTCCGACGGTGATCGGCAGTGATGGCACCGCCTACGCCATCAACGATGCCAAACTCGATGCCGTCGGGACAAAGTAAGGCGAGGCCGCTTCGCGACAACGAGCGCTGATTTCCGGTAGAGACGCGTCATGCCGCGTCTTCTGCCGCGTCCGAAGGAGACGGGGCAAGCCCCGTCTACACCAAATCATTTGGCGGGCACCCAATACACTTCTTCTTTTAAGTTCTCTCGGTTGAAACCGATCCGCTTCAGAATGCCCTTGCCGTGCTCGACCATCTCCGGATGCCCGCACAGATACGCGATGCTATTTGCCCCGGTGCATCCCCACTGGTCGGCGTACTTGCGAATCAGTTCGTCTACGCGTCCGACCTCCCCGTTCCAACTCTCGTCCTCCCACGGACGGCTTACCGTGAAAACACAGCGAAACCACGGCGCTTGTTTCGCAAAGTTTTCCAGTTCCTCGCGATAACCGAACTCCCACGACCGGCTCGCGCCGTTCAGCAGAAATAATTTATGGTTGCCCGCAAACTTTCCTTCTTTCCAGTCCTTGAACAGCGTTCGCACATAACTGACAAAGGGTGCAACTCCGGTCACAGTGCTTACCATCAAGTGGCTCGTGCGTTCCGGTTGCGCGGTGTCGAGTGTGAAGAGCCCCTTCGCGACTTTGCGCACCAGAACTTCATCGCCCAGTTGCATGTCATACAGCGGCGGCGTGGTCTCGCCCTGCGGCACCAGTTCAAAAAAGAATTCCACTCTTTTTCGTAGGGAGAAGAAACAATCGAGTAGGGACGCTCCAGTCGCCGCGCGTCGTGTTCAATGCCGAGCGTGGCGTATTGGCCCGGAGTAAAGCTTAACTTCGCCCCAGGATCGATGCGGATCATCCACAGATCGGGCGCAAAATCGGTGCGCTTGGTGATACGGGCGCGGTAGTGCTTGTCATCCATAGGGCAGGTCTCAGGTTTTAGGTGTCAGCTCTGAGGAAACCACCGACATCCCGGATTTCACAACCGACGGCCGGTTGCGGGTGGTATAGACTACCGCAATCCGCCAGTTTTTTGTGTGGGTTCTTAATAACGTCGATTAAACTCCGACACTGCGCAGTCGGAGCTCCTCGGATGTAAGTCCATAAAGCGGCGGGGTCGGGATCTCCAACATGGCTAAATACAAATAAATCTGCCCGCGATGATGGATCTCATGTTCCGTCATCAGGCGCAACCATTTCCAGATGGTAATCTTCGGCCCATCGGGAGTTTTGCACTTTCCCGTCAGTCCTTCATCGCCAAGGCGGGAAAGAATCTCCACCGTCTGGGTATGAAGCGTCTCCCGGAAGGACATCACTTCTTCATAGCCATCGGCCAACTCTCGTCCGCAACCGGCGTATCGGCTGGGCTGCCCCTGAATGGTTTCCGCGAACATGTAGCGTTCGACGGCAGCAATGTGGCGAACCAAATCTCCGAGGGTGAATTTGCCTTCGCGATACGACCACTCCAGTTTGTCCGGTGGGATGCATTGCACAACCCGCGTGGTCCGTTGGTGAACTTTGTCGAGATATTCCAGGAACCATTCGATCGTCAGCGTTTGCATGGCTTGCGCACCGAATGCTCTCTTAGATTCAACGAACGTTGGTGGGATTCGCCGAGACCCAAATTTCTTGGCAGCCCGGTTGAGCGGCCCCCAGAAGGAAAAGTGCTTTTTGCTTTTCCTGAGCCCTGTAGACCTAACACCTGAAATAAGAACAGCCCGCAAGCTTTTCAGCCTGCGGGCTGCCCGGTGGACTGTTTGGGATTGACTGAGGTGGTCACTCTCGTGGCCCCTCGCTCGACCACCCCGTCACGCGAAAATCACGCGTGCCGGGGACCCCGGCGCTCCGGTGCCGGGCACAGCTTGTGTCCGGCGGATCAGACTTTATCAATCAGCCCATACTCACGGATGGTTTGCGAGAGAATGTCCCCGATTCCCCCGACCAAAGGTTCCTCGAGAACTCCGCTTAGAGCAACCGCCCTAAGACTCAGCCACCTCACCTGGTCTGGTACTTCTACTGTGACTTTCAGAACTTGTCATCCGACCACCTCCTTTCCGGTGTAGACGCAGAGTACAGAAAAAGGCGGGCCCGCGTCAACGGCACGGATGGGGTGTGCCGGAAGAAGCAATAGTTCTCAGTTCTCAGTTCTTAGTTCTTAGTTCTCAGTTCCCAGTTCTCAGGAACGACCGGGCGGTTTTCACTGAGAACTGACAACTGGGAACTGAGAACTGATTTTCGCGGGTACACTGGTTCCACTCAACATGCCATCCGTGAGCGTGGTTTCCACCGTCCTCAACGAAGTCGATGACATCGACGCCCTGTTCGAGAGTCTGATGCAGCAGACTCTCGCTCCCGCCGAAGTCATCATCGTCGATGGCGGTTCCACGGACGGAACCTGGGAGCGCCTGCAAGCCGCCCGGTCGAAATATTCGACCCTGGTTCCTATCCGCGATGAAAGTTGCAGCCTGCAACGTTCCCCGGGGCCGATCGCACGCGGCCGCAACGTTGGAATCGCGGCGGCCTCCTCTGATGTCGTTGCTTGCGCCGACGCCGGCTGCACCTACCACCCCGACTGGCTCGCCAACCTCACGGCCCCGATTTCTGACGGAGACTCCCCTTATGCTGTCGGCGGATCGTATCTAGACCCAACTAACGCCACCGTCTGGGACATTGCTTCCGCGCCCTTCTTCGGAGTCAAGTTAAACCCCGGCGCAGCTACCAAGTCCTGCACCGCCCGCTCCATGGCCTTTCGCAAGGATCTCTGGCAACGGGTGGGCGGGTTCCCCGAGACCGTCTTCCTCGGAGAAGACACCGTATTCGACTCCAAAGTACGTCAGCTGGTGACTCCCTCTTTCCCGGAACACGCCAAGGCGGCTTACCAGCCGCGCCACACTTTTCGCTCGGCTTTGCGGCAAATGGTCAGCTATTCCGTAACCGACGGCGTTTTGGGCGGACGCTCGGCCCGCCTGTGGCGAAATGTAGCTCGCTGCCTCGCTGAAATTCTTGCGGCTCTCGCTCTGGTCTACTCGCCAATTCCGCTGTTGTGCGTGCTGGCGCTCGAAATCTATTTTGCCTTCCGGTTGGACTGGACCGATCTCCGAGAAGCTCCGCTGCAAACGCTTGGCGCGCGCCTGATATTTTCCCTGGTCGTTCCCTGGGTGGTGGCGTGGTATCAGACCGTCGGCAGCATCACCAAGAAGAACCGCCCCAACCGGCAGAACTTCACGTAGACAAGTTCTCAGTTCCCGGTTCTCAGTTCTCAGAAAAACCCACTAGGGCACTCGCAGTACATGCCCGCCAGATACCTACCTTCGTTACTGCCCGTTCCCTAGACTGAAAACACCCCTGCAAAGCAGGAAAGGCTTCCCCCCAAGTCCCCCGAGTCATCGTTCTTTCGAAAAGTTCTCAGTAAAACCTCCACAGCCTCCGAACGAAGGTTTTTCTGAGAACTGAGAACAGGGAACTGAGAACTAGCTTCAGCCCTTCCACCGGTATGCATCTGGTTGGGCCAGTCCTATATGCGCCAGCACGCGGTTGGCGAATTCGTGGGCCATGGCATCGGCGCTCGACGGATGGTTATAGAAGGTTGGGACCAGCGGGAAGATCGTCGCTCCCGCGTCCGCTGCCAGCGCCATGTTGCGGATGTGAATTTTGTTGAGCGGCGTCTCGCGAACACACAGCACGAGCGGCCGCCGCTCCTTAAGAGTGACATCGGCGGCACGCTCGATCAGGCGCGAAGCGGTGCCGTTGGCAACGCGCCCCAGCGTGCCAACGCTGCACGGGATTACGACCATCGCGTCTGAAGGATACGACCCGCTGGCCACGTTTGCCCCGATATCGCTATTGGACTGCTGCTGAATCTTTGTCGAAGGCGCGCCGATGATTTGAAGCAGAAGCTCAGAACGGCCTTCGACACCGAGCTCCTCGGCCATAACGCGCAGGCCGCTATCGGAAGCGATGAAGTTTACCGTCTTCACCCGAGGATCGCGTTCGACGGCCAGTAGAAAGTGTTTCAGAAATAACGACCCGCTGGCTCCGGTCGTGGCAACAGTCAGGTTTTCCGGCGCAGGAAGAGACAAAGTTAGCGCTCCATGGGTCATCGAAGTCGCGGCATCCAAGTCGCGGCCTCGAAAGCTGAGGATAGGGACGCGGGAAAGGCAAGTCAAGGCGGCTCTGGCAGCTGGAAAAATCGGTGCTTCGTCTTTGACTTGTCAGGAAAGTAGCGAAGGACGAACAGCGAACGACGAGTTATGGCAACCACCGGCATCTTACGATCGCGGCGCAGTGCCGCCCAACTCCACGCCATCGCCAGCGTTGAGCGTGAGATTCGCGCCATCGATCCCGCCTCCGGACGCAAGTATCTTCGCGATTTTCGCGACGCCTACCGCTCCTACGAAAAGGTTCTCGCCGCGGGCGACGTGCGCCGCGAAGTCGCCAAAGCCGGAATCGTTTTGGTCGGCGACTACCACGCCCTGCCCAACTCGCAGCGCTATCTGGCCTCACTCCTTTGCGATCTACGGCGCCATCGCCGCCCGGTAGTGCTGGGCGTGGAAACCATTTTTTCGCGCGACCAGCACATTCTCGACGAATGGTTTCGAGACGAGATTGACGAAGCCGAATTGCACCAGCGCATTCGTTTCGAACTCGACTGGGGATACGACTGGACTCCATTTTACGAACTGCTCTCCGCCGCCCGAGACCACGGCGCGTCCATCTACGGGCTCGATTGCATGCCTCGCGAAGATCTGCGCAAGATCGGAGCTCGCGACCGCCACGCCGCCGACAAGATTGCTGAGATTCGCCAACGCCATCCCGACGCGCTCATCCTCGTCCTTTTCGGCGAGTCGCATCTGGCGCCCCAACACCTGCCAGCCGTGCTGCAGCGGCAGCTTCCCGCGGAACCTATGCTCACCGTTCTGCAAAACGTCGATGCCCTCTACTGGCGCGCCGCCGGAGAAGCTCATGATCGCGTCGAAGCCGTCCAGGTCCGCAAAGACGTCCGCGAAAAGGTTTTCTGCGTCTTCAACGCAACACCATTAGAAAAGTACGAGCATTACCGCCTCTGCCTCGACCGCTGGGGACGCAATGCTAAAGACCACAGCGCGCCCGACCTCGGCCCCACGCTCTATAATCTAATCGCCAGCCTGGTGCGCTTTCTCGGCATCAATCAGTACTCGCCGCACAACACCACGCAGCCCAGGCTGCTGGTGGACCTCATGCCTGAAGTGCATTCGCGCAGTTCTGACGCGCTCCTGCGCCGCTTGTTATCCCGCAAAGGATTCACTGCCGAACACCGTCGATCCCTGCTTCGCCAGGTTCGCGAGCGCGGTAGCGTCTACCTCACACCGATCAACGCCATCTACGTGCGCCAGTTCCGCATGACCTCCTCCGCCGAGGACGCCACCCGCTTCCTTCATCAGGCCTGTCGTGGCTTGCCGAATCTTTGCAACGGCAGGGCCGTCGCACCGGCACCAGGCGCTGAGTCATTAGACAATGACGACGCGTTCTACATGGCTGTCTTCGAACACGCGCTCGCCTTTTTCGGATCGCGCATCCTGTACCCGGCGCGTCCCGCCCTTCGCGATACCGACATAGCGGACTCGTTCGACGTGACTCGCGAGGATCTAGAACTGCAGACTTCGCTTCCGTTCGCCGAAGCCGTCGAAGCTCTCGACTTTCTGACCCAACACCGTCACATGTTTGGTCTCGAGTCTTTCGCGCCCGCTCCGGACTTCACTGGACGTAAGTACGAATACGTCGTCGAGCAACTCGGATATCTCGCCGGAAACGATCTCTACGACGCCTACCTTGAAGGACGACTGACAACCGCCGCACTGCGCAGGCTCTTCCTCACCCACATCGAAGAGCCTGGAGTAGCTCGCGAAGCATACGTCCAGTTGGGAACGCGCCTGCGTTCCGGACAGCGAGTATAGATCCTTCTGCTCCGCGGTTTTATGCTCTGACTTCCCCTGTGTTTCTCCGTGTCCTCTGTGGTTCAGGCTTTGGGTTTCCTATGTCTCTCTCGGCGCGCTCGCCGTTCTCGCGGTTACAGGTTTTGATTTTGCGGCCGCTGCGGTATCCTCACCTGTCCAATGCCAGACGACTTTCCACTCCAGTCCCAGACCGGGGCCCCCGGCGGGCCTGATTTTGGCCCGCTGCAGTCCCAGACGCCCGACGCGCTCATGCTGTTCGGTTTCTGGTACCGCGCGCTTCCGGCAAATCGACTCCGCCGCGGACAGCTTGCCAAAACTATGTTGCTGGAACAACCCCTCGTCGTTGGACGTGACCGTCAAGGCAAAACCTTCGCCCTGCGCGACGCATGCCCGCATCGCGGTATGCCGCTTTCCTGCGGACAATTCGACGGCCAACAAATCGAATGCTCCTATCACGGCTGGAGGTTCGACGCCCACTCCGGCCAGTGCAAGCTGATCCCCTCGCTCGTCCCCGAGCAAACGCTGAAGATCGACCGCATCTACGCCGGCAGTTATCCCTGTGAGGAACGCGACGATTTCATCTGGGTTTTTATTCCCGATCCCGGCCCGGCCGGCGCCGGATTCTCGAAGCCCGCCCCCGCGCCGATTGCCGCGCCCGAGATTCCGAAGTTCAGCGAGCATTACAAGCTCGCCTATCTCACCGCCGACCTGCCATGCTCCGTCGATCACGGCATCATCGGCCTGATGGACCCCGCGCACGGCCCGTTCGTTCATCAGGCATGGTGGTGGCGCACGCAAAAATCGATTCATGAGAAACAGAAGAACTTCGAACCTATCCCCTACGGATTTCGCATGAGCGCGCACACGCCCAGTTCCAACAGCGCGCCCTACAAACTTCTGCGCCTCTACGCCGACGCCGATTCGATTACCACAACCATCGATTTCGTCCTCCCCAACCTGCGCTCGGAAATTATTCGCGCCGGCAAATACTGGTTTTCGAGCCTGACTACGGTCACTCCCATCACACGCAACCAGTGCCGCATCGACGTAGTAGCCGCCTGGAATTTATTTCGCTGGATTCCCTTCGGCCCGCAGTTGCTGAAATTCGTTTTTGCAAAATTCGTGGAGCAAGATCGCCGCACCATGGAACTTCAGTCCGAGGGCCTGAAACACAACCCGCATCTCATGCTGATCGACGACGCCGACCGGCCTGCAAAGTGGTATTTCGGCTTGAAGAACGCCATGCTGGAGATGAAGAAGAATGGCGGCGAGTTTAAGCATCCGATGAGCGGACCGGTGACGTTGAGGTGGAGAAGCTGAGGGTCACTCAGTTCTCGGAAAAACCAATCCGGAGCGAATCACTGAGAACTGAGAACCGGGAACTGGGAACTACTCCCCCACCAGCCAGTCCATCGCCTCTTCCCGCGTTTTGAAGGTCACAATCTCGCGCTGGGAAAAGGAGTGGAAGTTTTCCATGAACGCGTGTGGGATACTCTCCGTGCCGACCCATGCCGTCTTCTTCACAAACGGACGGTCGAGCGTCAGCACCTCTTTAAGCTTGGTAGCAACCGCGTGATCTACTGTGGAGCCGGTGTAATCGGCGAGCGTGACGATCGACTCGTGCCCGTGCTGCGCCACGGTAACCCGCACATACTCGAGCAGAAGCTGCATCTCGTGCGCATTGGCGTGAGAAAAATCGGCCAGTAGAATCTTCTTGCCTCGGTGCTCGATAAACCGTATGCGATCGTCCATAGCGGTCCCCGAACGGCTCCCCCGGAATCTACTCTAACAGCGACTCCACGACACGGTATGCCTCGCCCAGCGCCGCATCCAGCGCGGTTGCGTCTTTGCCGCCCGCTTCGGCGAGGTCCGGACGCCCGCCGCCTTTGCCGCCGACTTTCTGCGCCACCGGACCGATGACTTTTCCCGCCTGAATGCGGCTGGTGAGGTCTTTGGTGACACCGACGATCAGCGATACGTTGCCATTCGATGCCGAGCCCAGCACAACTACGGCGGAGCCCAGCCTGTCGCGTAGCTGATCGACCAGCGTACGCATCTGCGCGCGCTCCAGATTATCCACGCGATGGGTCAGCACTTTGACGCCGCGAACTTCTCTGACTTTTTCGCTGATGTTGGCCGCGCTCGACGATGCCGACTTCATCCGCGCCTGATCGAGTTCGCGTGCTAACCGTTTAATCTCGGCGTCTTTCTTCTCGAGTTCCAGTTTCAAGGCCTCGGCCGGAGAAGCCGCGCCTTCATCGGACGAGGGTGCCCCATCCTTGCGCGCTTTGTGCGCAAGGGTAGGACCAACAAGGCTCGCAACCACGCCTTCGAGTTCGTGATCTTTGCGGAAGTGGCGCAGCGAGCCTTCTCCGGTCACGGCCTCGATGCGCCGCACGCCCGATGACACGCTTCCTTCTTTCAAAATTTTGATCAGCCCAATCTCGCCGGTAGCGCCGGTGTGCGTGCCACCGCAAAGCTCTGTAGAAAAATCGCCGATCTTGATCACGCGCACCTTGTCGCCATATTTCTCGCCGAACAGCGCCATCGCGTGATACTCGTTGACGGCCACATCAATCGGGACATTTTCGACAATCTCTACTTTTTCGTTACGCAGAACTTCTTTGTTGATGATGTCTTCGATGTCCTGCAACTCTTCGTCATCGACGCCAGTGAAGTGCGAAAAATCGAAGCGCAGATGGTTGGGAGCGACCAGCGACCCCGCCTGCTTCACGTGTTTGCCCAAAACTTCGCGCAGCCCCGCGTGGAGCAGATGCGTGGCCGTGTGATTGCGCTTGGTGGCTTCGCGAATCGTAGTATCGACAACAGCATCGACTTTCTGCCCAACGCGAATTGGCTGCTTGGCAACCACCTGATGCGCGCGCACGCCCTGAACGGGGTAGAAGCATCCGGTCACTTCAGCGACGACAGTATTGTGGTCGTCGGAGTAGAACCATCCGCGGTCGCCGACCTGGCCTCCGGCTTCGGCGTAGAAGGGGGTGTGGTCGAGGATGATTTCGCCTTTGTCGCCGGGCTTGAGTTCCTGCGTGCCTTGGCCGCCCTTGGTAATTGCTAGGACTTCGCAGTTGTCAGAGCGAGTCTGGCGGTAGCCTTCGAATTCGGATCTAGGAAGCTGCTGGTAAGCAGGATTGGCCGTCTGCTTGGCTGCGCCTTTCCAGGAGGCGCGGGCGCGTTCCCGCTGCTCCTGCATCGCGTGATCGAAACCCTCCTGATCGAAAGCGATACCTTGATCGCGGGCCGCGTCCTGCATGAAGTCGAGCGGCATGCCAAAGGTGTCGTAGAGCTTGAAAGCGGCGGCGCCAGAAAGTCGGATCACCTCTGATGCAGTCGCAGTCCCGAGTGTGGAACTCAGGTCGATGGCTGCCTCCAGTTCTTCTTCCAGTCTCTTCAAACCCAAGTCGAGCGTGTGCGCAAACCGCGTCTCTTCAGCCAGCACCGCGTTCGACACCCGATCTGCTGTCTCCTTCAATTCCGGATATGCATCCTGCATCAGATCGCGCACTGCGAAGACCACGTGGTGCAAGAACGGCTTCGTCTGCCCAAGCAAGCGTCCGTGGGTAATCGCGCGCCGGATGATTTTACGCAGCACGTAGCCGCGGCCTTCGTTCGACGGAATCACGCCGTCGGATATCAAGAATGTCGCGGCACGCGAGTGGTCGGCAATCACTCGCAGAGAAGCAGCCGATTTCGTATGCGCTTCTTTGTCGAGTTCCTTCTTGAGAGACGTTCCTGTCAGCTCTGCCGCCCGCTTGATCAGCGGCGTAAACAAATCGGTTTCGTAATTCGAAATCACGCCCTGCAATACCGCCGCCGTGCGCTCCAGTCCCATGCCCGTATCAATCGACGGCTTCGGCAGCGGCGTCAGCTTTCCCGAGGCATCACGATCAAACTGCATGAAAACCAGATTCCACAGTTCGACATACCTCCCGCAATCGCAGCCGAACTTGCAGTCTGTGTGGCCCTGATCGCTGGCCGCCACTCCCATGTCGTAGTGAATCTCGCTGCAAGGGCCGCAGGGACCGGTATCGCCCATCTGCCAGAAATTATCTTTCGTGCCAAATTCGAAGATGCGATCCTTCGGCACACCTTGCCCGAGCCACAAATCGTAAGCTTCGGCATCGCGCGGAACTCCGTTTTCGCCCTTGAAGATCGTGGCGTAGAGCTTCTCTTTTTCAATCCCAAACCACTCCGGCGAGGTGATCAGCTCCCAGGCGTAGGCGATGGCGTCTTTCTTGAAGTAATCGCCAAACGAAAAATTTCCCAGCATCTCGAAAAATGTGTGATGACGATTGGTGAAGCCGACGTTTTCCAGATCGTTGTGCTTGCCGCCGGCGCGCACGCATTTTTGCGAAGTCGTGGCCCGGTTGTAGTCGCGCTTTTCGAGGCCGAGGAAAACATCCTTGAACTGGTTCATCCCGGCGTTGGTAAAGAGCAGCGTCGGATCGTTCGCCGGGACGAGCGACGAGGAGTGCACCTCGCGGTGTCCCTTCTGAATGAAGAAGTCCAGAAACTTGCGGCGAATTTCGGAGCCAGTGAACATGGGGGTTCAGTTCTAAAGACTAAATTCTAAATGATAACCACGGTTCGGCTGGGGCTGTTCGGCTCGATCTGCAGAAACTAGACGGGAAGGTAGCGATGAGGACCCGCGGGCTCCGGCTCCCGTCGCTGCATGGGGCGAAGCAGCAGGACGGGCGAGTCGCCCGTCCCCACGCTTAGAAGCAAAAGAATGACGGGCGGGAACGCCCGTCTCTCCACTGACACGTCACACTACTTCGCTACGTCTTCAGTTTTTTCGGCGCCTTTTTTCACGCCTTTGCCGACCGCCTTGGCGCCTTTCTTCACGCCCTTGCCGGTATCCTTGGCCGCGGTCTCAGTACCTTTGCCGGTGTCCTTGGCGACAGTCTTGGTGGCCTTGCCGGTGTCCTTGGCGGCGGTTTCAGTGCCTTTGCCAGTGTCCTTGGCGGCGGTCTTGGTGGCATGCGCCGTTTTCTTCGCGGCTGTGTCGGTGGCTTTGCCGGTATCGTCGGCGGCTTTCTTCATGTCGGTTCCGGCCTGGCCATAGGAGAACGCAGTCAGGGCCAGCAGCGCGGCTGCGATCATTAGAGAGAGCTTCATTTTCATAGTTCCTCCAAAGAAATTGCGGATATCGTTAGATGCAAAGTTCTATCAGAGTCAGGGGATTGGCGCAACCAGGAGGAGCCAGGTTTACGCCTCGGAAGTCTCGTTCTCTAGTTCAGTGAGAGTCTCTTCGTCCACGTCCCATTTTTTCAGAATGGTGAAGATGGTTTTCGACCCGAATCCGGCGCGCGCCAGGTTGCGGAAGATGCGGGCTGCCTGCTTCTGATCCTTGTCTTTAGGCTTCTGCAGGCGTTTGCGGCGAAGATAGTCGCGCGCGAGGGTTTCCTCTTTCACATCGTCATAGACGGATGAAACCGCTTTCTCGATGACGTCGCCGTGTACTCCTTTCGCCTTCAGGTCGTTGACGACGCGCCTGCGTCCAAATTTCTCGTTGTCGCGGCGATAGGACGAAAAGGCCGCCGCGTATTTGGCGTCGTTCAGGTAGCCCTGATCTTTCAGTCGAACCACTATCAGTTCCACCAGAGTCTTGCCGATTTCTGTATCGGCTGCCACGCGGTTGCGCAGCAGGCGCTTCAGTTCCGCGACCGAGCGCATGCGGCGCGCCAGCGCACCCACGGCGTAGTCGTAAAGCTCCGCTTCGGTGAAGAGTTTTCTGGGACGGCCAAACGCCATGCCTACACGATAGCGCGAGACGGGACCTGGGAGTTAGCGCTCAGAAGCTTCGCTCAAGGAGCGACGAATTCCTCGGGTGCTTCATCCGTCTCATTTCGGCGGCGCCGGACTCGGCACGGCGCTAGGAAAGGCCGGTGCGCTCGTCGCTGGCGGTACGCTTGCCGCTGGCGTGCCCGCCCCGATTGGCGTGACCAGCACCGTTTTTGCCGAGGCGGGCAACTTGTCGGCATTGGCTACCAGCAGCGCGATTTGCCACAACTGCGTTTCAGAAAGCGACTTGCTGAAGCCGGGCATGCCGGACAGGCGGATGCCGTTGAAGATCTTCCAGTAGCTTTCGCCCGGCTGATCGTCGGTTACGCCTTTGCCCTCGAACAGCAGGGGCGGCCGCGGATACATGCCGGCTGCAATCGCCGTCCTCGGGGTCAGCGGCAAGCCGTGGCAAACGGCGCAATGCTGCTTGTAAAGCTCGGCGCCGGCCAGGTAGTTGGCTTCGGTCGGCTGGATCGGAACATTCTTTGGCATGTCCTTCGCGATGCGCGCATCCAAAGCCTTGTGCGCGAAAAAAGTTTCGAAGGGCATATCGGAGTCGGTAGTGGCAACGGGAGCCGCGCCTCCGGTGAAATACAGATACGCTCCGAAGGGCACGATAACGAGGCCGAGTATCAGTCCGACGATGAATTTCATGGTTAGTCCTGTTTTTACTAACTTTTTACAAATTTAACTTTACCACCGGCAGCCAAGTTCCTTTAATCGGCATACAATTTCTGATACTCTCGGCAGCCAGATTGGCCAGTTGGCCGAAGACGGGAACAACCATGCGAATTGTCAGCGCGGCGAGCGCGTTTCCCCAGCATTACTACTCCCAGGAGATGTTGCTGGCGGCGCTGCAGGAATACTGGGGCGATCAGATCGAAAATCCGCACGTGCTGCGGCGTTTGCATCGACACGTGGGCGTCGACGGACGATTCCTCTCCCTCCCCAAAGAAGAATATCTGAAGATGAAAACCTGGGGCGAGGCCAACCGTCACTGGATTCGCACCGCCAAGGAGTTGGGGGAAAAAGCGATTAGCGGCGCGCTGGCCGGCGCGGGTTTGCATGGCCGGAATCTGAGTGCCTTCTTTTTTACTTCGGTGACCGGCATTAGCAGTCCATCGATCGACGCGCTGCTGATCAACCGGATGGGGCTGTGCAGAAGTGTGCGCCGCGTTCCGATTTTCGGCCTGGGCTGTGTGGCAGGCGCGGCGGCCATTTCGCGCGCGGCCGATTATGTGCGCGCTTATCCGGATCAGGTCGCGCTGGTGCTGTCGGTCGAACTCTGCTCGCTCACGCTGCAGCGCGAAGATCTCTCGATGGCTAACCTGATTTCCTCCGGACTGTTCGGCGATGGCGCGGCTGCGGTGATCGTGGCCGGCGCCGGTTGCGGCCTCTCCGGCCCCAGAATCCTTGCGACCCGCTCCGTGTTCTATCCCAACACCGAAGAGATGATGGGCTGGGACGTATCGGAAAAAGGCTTTCGCATAGTTCTCTCTCGCGAAATACCGAATCTGGTTCGAAAAAATCTCGCGCACGATCTCGACGATTTTCTTGCCGAGCGCGGATTGACTCGCGCCGACATCGGCAGCTGGGTGCTGCATACGGGCGGGCCAAAAATTCTTGAAGCAACCGCCGAGGCGCTCGGCTTGCAGAATGGCGAACTCGATGTTTCCTGGCAATGCTTGCGCAGGACTGGCAATTTGTCGTCCGCCTCGGTGCTCGTGGTGCTGGAAGAAGTCATGAAGAATCGCCGCCCTGAGCCAGGCACGCTTGGCTTGCTGGCCGCGATGGGTCCCGGGTTCTGCTCGGAATTCGTTTTGCTGGAATGGTAGGAGGCGCCACCGAGAAATCGCGCATCACAACTTCATCGCCTAAGAGATTTGTGGATTTTCATCTTTCCAAACCTTGGGACTTATTCGTAGCCGGCGGCGGACCTGCCGGTCTGGCGACGGCCATCGCGGCGCGCTGTCACGGTTTGAGCGTGGTGGTGGCGGATGGCGCAGTTCCGCCGATCGACAAGCCCTGCGGCGAGGGACTCATGCCGGACGGAGTCGAAGCTCTGCGCAATCTCGGCATCACGATTCCCGAGAGCGAAGCGTATCCATTCCGTGGCATTCGTTTCGTCAGCGACGGCACAAAAGCCGAAGCTAACTTTCCCCGCGGCGCCGCGTATGGAATCCGGCGCACGCATCTGCATCGCATCATGGTGGATCATGCGGCGGCAAGCGGCGTTCACATGATGTGGCAGGCGGCGGTAACCGGGCTTCATCCGGAAGGCGCGCTGGTGGCTGGAGAATTGGTACGCGCGCGTTGGGTGGTGGGCGCCGACGGAGCCAGCTCCCGCGTCCGCCGCTGGGCAAAGCTGGATCGGCACGGGTTGGATGCACCCTTGGACGCAACCTTGGGCGTAACCCGGGAAAAGAGTCTGCGCTTCGCATTTCGGCGTCACTACCGCGTCGCGCCTTGGACCAACTTCATGGAACTCTACTGGGGTCGTCACTGCCAGGTCTACGTCACGCCCGTCGGCCCCGAAGAAGTTTGTGTGGCGCTGATCTCGTCCAGCCAGAAGTTGCGGCTGCAGAATGAAGACGCGCTCCGGGAATTTCCCGAACTTTGTGCCCGCCTCGAAAATGCGGAACTCGCTTCCAACGAACGGGGCGCCATCACCGTCACCCGAAGATTGCGGCGCGTCTATCGTGGCCACGCGGCGCTGGTGGGCGACGCCTCGGGCGGGTTGGATGCCATCACCGGAGAGGGCCTCTGCCTCGCCTTTCGGCAAGCTACGTTGCTGGGCCATTGCCTGGCGAACGGAGACCTCGCTCGCTATCAAAAGGGTCATCGCAAGCTGATCCGCCGCCCCGCCCTGATGGCTCGTATGATGCTGTTCTTGGCCAGACACCGCCATTTGCGGCAACGCACCATGCATGTATTCCAGTCCAGCCCCCGCTCCTTTGCTGGAATGTTGGCCATGCACATCGGCGAAGGCTCCACGCGGGATTACATCTCGAACGGAATCACCTTGGGCTGGGAACTGCTGCGGGTCTGAGGCATCCCACGCGGGACGAGATATTCCGCACACTTCTTCGCTTTCCCATTGCTCGCAGCCGTGTAGGTAGGACAGGTTTCAGGTGTTAGGACTCAGGTCTAGGGGAGCCGGACGAAACGTTTTTTCTGAGAGCTGAGACCTAATACCTGACACCTGTTTTGCTACTCCTGATACTCAGGCTCGCGTTTCCATCCGGAAAGCATGGAGTAGAAATTTGACCATCCGTGCAGCAGGACCATGATCAGGTGTCCTGGAATAAACGCAAGAAATCCGCACATCGCCGCAAAATGCCACAGGCGCGTCAGATGAAACCCGCCGAATAGAAACGCCAGCCACGAAAACTGCGCCGGCTTGTACAGGACGATCCCGGTAAGCAGCGACAGCACGCCAAACCCGATCGTGGATGTGTACGCCAGTTTCTGCAGCGGATTGTACTGACCCGTCGCCGGGGGCTTGCGACCGAAGAAAAAATAGTATCGCGCCATCGGCCACATGCCGGGAATGTCACGGGGCGTGAAGAGCATCGTGCGGTAGTGGCCGCTGACGACCTGATAGGCCAGGTACACTACGCCGCTCGCGGCAAAGAACCACATGAACGTGAAGTGCCATTGCAAGGCCCCGCCCAGCCATCCGCCGAGCGTGAGCGAATTCGGTATATCGAGCAGAACTTTTTCTGGAATCTTTGGGCCAAAGCTGGGGAAGGCGCGGAAAATTCGCAGCCCGCTGGTCACCATCACGAACAGGCTGATGGCATTGACCCAGTGAGTAACCCGAATAGCCAGGGGATGCTCGTAGGCCACCCGAACCAGCTCAGGCTCTTCTGTTGTCGCCGCAGGCTCAGGCTCGGCGGCAACCATCTCCAGCTTCGCCACGGTTGCTTCAACGGGCCCGGGCTCAGCACTCGGCATCGGTTCCGCCTGTGGAGCGGTATCTTTCTTCTCTTCGTTCTGCCCCGGGTTCCGCTCCAGGTTCCGCTCTTCGTTGTGCTCTTCTTCGTTCGGCATCACAGTCCTCCGAACCAGCTATAGCCCTGGTCTTCCCAATAGCCGGTCTTGCCGGGCTTCAGAACATTGGTCACGCGGATGGTGTCCAGGTACTTGGCCTGCTTGTATCCGAGCTTGGTTGGCATCTGCAGACGCAGCGGTGCGCCATGTCCGCGATCGAGAGGCTGCCCGTACATCTCGTAACAGAGCAGCGACTGCGGATGCAGCGCCGAAGCCATGTCAATCGACTCGTAATAATCGTCCGCGCACTCGACCTCTAGAAAGCGGGCGCCGGTGTTCGCTCCCACCAGCGCGAGGAAGTCGGAGATGCGCGCGCCGCCGAACGAGCCGATAACATCCCAGCCTTCCACGCAGATATGCCGGGTATTCTGGCTGATCTTCGGTAGCGCCTGAATCTGCGCCAGCGTGTATTCCCCCGGATGCCGCACGTCGCCTTCGACCGACAGCGTCCACTTCTCCAGATCGACTCCGGGGTCGACTACGTCGTAGTAGTTGTAGGGAAACTTCGCAAAGGGCACAACGTCGGCATTCGAAAACGTTGGGGCAAGATGATGCAAACGAAACGTGACACCCGACGCCCAATCGCTGAAACGAACTCCGGCCGCGACCAGCCGGTCGCTCACCTTGGGGAACGCGAACACGCCCAACGCAGCAATGGGCGCCAGTTTGAGCAGTTGACGGCGACTTTGCCGTTTCAGGTCCTTGTCTTCGAGTCGAGTGACCATGGTGACCTTCCAGAGAGCGGACCTTAGCACAAGATGGGATGCGGATGGAGGGAGTAAGTTTCAAAGGCTTCGCTTTGTCGTCGATCGTTGGTCGTCAGTCGCTCGGTGCTCCCGGGCAGACCAACGATTTGAACCATTCACCCTCGACCCAACCCCGTGTCACGCCCGACACACCCGCGTTGCTCAAGACACGCCATCCAGAATAGCCGCGATCCTAACTTTATTGCTTTCAATCAGCCAGCTCTGGCTCCCCGCTTGCTTTTTCTTTCTCCGAGAGCACGGAGGCGAATCATGGAAACGATACTGCAAGGCCTGGTAATCATCGGCGGCCTAACCTTCTCGCTGGCCGCGTCTCTGCTGATCGAAGAACTCATCTTCGGACAAATTGTCCGCGTGGCGTTTGCCCGCCGCGCGGAAGTTCCCAAAACCGTTTCTGAACACGCGCCAAGGAATTAAAAGGAGCGCCACCATGCTGCTACTGAAGTATTTGCTGTTCTATGCGGGAATCACGATGTTCGTGATTGCCGCCGGAATTCTCTCCTACGACGCTTACCTGTTGATCGCCTGGCAGCGGAGACGTCTGCATCCGGATCTCGAGGTCGGCGCGCCCGGTCCCGCTCCAGCGATGCGTTGGCGCACCTCGGTTGCGCTCGTGATGCTGGCCTGGGCTCCGCTGCTGATTTCGGCCGGCATTGTGATCGTCCCCAGCGGAATGGCGGGCGTCCGCGTGAGCCAGACCAAAGGCACGCTGGCCGGAACTCTCTATCCCGGCGTGCACTTCGTTGTGCCGCTGGTCGAGCGCGTCGAACTGTTCAACACGCGCGACCAATTATTCACCACCGGCATCGGCGAAGATTCGCTGGCCAAAGGCGTGGCGAAAGGCGAAGCGCCGCGCGTGCAGGCCCTGCACGTCCAAGCTAAGGAAGGACTCACCCTCGGCCTCGCCATCACCGTGCGTTACCAGATTGATCCCAAACGCCTCGACTACATTGAAGCCAATCTGCCACAGCCGCTGGAAAAAGAACTCGTGCCGCCCGTCGTTGCCACCGCGTGGCGTGAACTGGTGCCGGGCTACACGGTGCGCGAAGTGTTCTCCGCCAAGCGCGAAGAAGTTCGTCAGCGCTCCGCCGAAATGATTCGCAAACGGCTGGCCGCCGACGGCATCGTCGTGAAAGAAGTCATGCTGCGCGATATCGAGCTTCCGGAGGAATATGCCAAGGGCCTGGAGTCTCTGCTGCTCAAGGAACAAGAGAACGACCGCATGGGCGTTGAGACCGAGATCCACCAGAAGCAAGTGAAGATCGCCGAAGCCGACGCCGAAGCAAACAAGGTACAAGAAGTGAAACAGGCTGAAGGACAGGCTGCTGTCCGCGTGCTGCAAGCCAAGGGCGAGTCCGATGCCATGCAGTACACACTGCCGCTGAAACAGAAACAGATTGAGCAATCAAAGCTCGAAGCCGAAGCGCGCAAAGAAGCGACCGTCAAGAATGCGGAGGCCGCCGGCGAAGCCAAGCTCATCGACAGCAAAGCAGAGATGGAGCGCCGGAAGCTTCTGGCACAGGCCGAAGCAGAACGCATCCGTTTGACCGCCGCTGCCGACGCCGAGCGCATGACCAGCGAGAGCGCGATCCTGAAGCAGAACCCGCTGCTCATCAACAAAATCGTCGCCGAGCGCCTCTCCGACAAATTGCAGATCATGATGGTCCCCGCAGACGGAAAATTTTTCTTCACCAACGACGTCCTGCGCGGTATGGGCGCTGCGAACCACGTAAGCCAGGCGGAAGATGTGGAATCGTCGGAGGGAAAACAATAAAACCCAGTTCCCAGTTCCCAGTTCTCAGTTCTCAGAAGAATTCTAAGCGTGGCTCAGCTCCGAACTGGGTACTGGGGACTTGCCTTTTTCTGAGAATTAGGAACTGAGAACTTCCTTATGAACAAGCCACAATCCAGCACGCGCTATAATCACCGCATTCCACACATGGAAGCGCGAGAGTCCACTCGAACGCCCAGCGGTCTGCGGCTAGCTTGGCTGACTTCGTTCTTACTCGCGACGGTTTTTCTTCCATCTTATTTGTCCGCCTCTAGCCTGGGAGACACCGCCCGTCAACTGGCCCACAAAATCGCCGCAGCCTCCGGGCCCGGCGCCTTCGCACTCGAGGTCGCCAACCGCTCGTCGCTCGACGATAAATCCGTTCGCGAAGTGCGCAGCGCACTCGAAGCCGAGTTGTATGTCGAAGGCGTGCACACCGCCAAAACCGAGCAAGCGATGGGAACAGTCGAGGTCGTTCTCTCCGAGAGCCTGCGCGAATACGTTTGGACAGCCGCGATTGCGATCGGGTCCGATGAGAAGAAAGTCGCCATTGTCGCGTTGCCGCGATCGCCAAACGGGGCCTCATTTGCCCCCGCGCTGCCGATCGTTCTGAAATCAACTCTTCTGCTCGCGCAAGAACAACCGATGCTCGACGTCGCCCTCGTCGAAATGCCGGGCGGATCTCGCCTGCTGGTGCTCGATGACGGCGCGGTTGCGATCCATCGTCGTCAGGGAGCGAATCCGGCCGGGAATTCTATCGGTACTTCTATAGGACGATGGGAACTCGAAGCTTCGTTGCCCATCGCTCACTCGCGCGCCTTTCCCCGCGATCCGCGCGGACGCTTGCTGCTGCGCCGCGACCACCTGTTCGACGTGTACTTGCCCGGAACGTTCTGCCGATCGAGCGCTGTAGCGCCGCTTACGCTCACATGCAACGATACCAACGATCTATCTCGTGATGCCCCGTGGCCCCTGACGCCGGAGGACAGTGGCCCCCGCGCTTTCTTCGCGTCCTCGCGCAACTTCTTCACGGGAGCACTCTCACCCGGCATCGGAAAGGTTTCCAATGTTCCGTCGTTCTATTCGGCGGCCGCGCTTGCCCGACCGAATTACACGCTTTGGGCGTTTGCCGCCGTGGATGGATCGCTGCATCTTGTCGATGGGATAACGGACCAGGAAATCCGCGGCGCAAAATCAAAGTGGGGCAGCGATCTGGCCGCGGTTCACTCCACTTGCGGCACGGGAACACAGCTGCTCGTGTCGGAGGGTGGCGATGCGGAGCGCGACGACCTGCGCGCGGTTGAGATTCCCGATCGTGATCCAGTCACTGTCAGTGCAGCGCTAGAGTTCGACGGTCGAATCGTCGCGCTGTGGCCGGAAAGCAACGGCAACCAAGCAGCGGCAATCGTAAGACGAAAAGACACGGGATGGTATGAGGCGTATCGCGTATCGATTTCTTGCGGCAATTAGCCCGGCTCGTGTGGGGACGGGCGCCCTCGCCCGTCCAGGCCGAGCAACGCTTGGCAGTTGCCGGCGATCACGGCAACTTTGGATCCACCGTAACCTGCTGTGTGTGGCAATGATCATGTCAGTAATCGCGGGCACGATCGCGTCACCGACCACGACTGCGGCGACCCGTCCGCACTACGGCGGAACTTTGCGCGTCATGCTGCAGTCCGCACCGGACGCCCTCGACCTTTCCGCAAACGCCCCGCCCGCCGACTACTGGGACATGGCGCGTACGCTCTCTCTGATCGGCGACACTCTCATAAAACTCGATGCCCAAGACCGTCCGCAACCATCGCTGGCCGTGGCCTGGCAGAGTGACCCGAGCGCCCGTCATTGGCAATTCACGCTGCGCCGCGGAGTGAAGTTTCACGACGGCAGTACGGCATCACCCGCAGCTATCGCACAGATTCTCGGCCCACTCCATCCCGGTTGGAATGTGCGTGCCTCGGCGGATTCGGTGTCGATTGATGTTGATAGTGAGACGCCGCTGCCATCGCTGCTCGCCGAACTCGCACTGCCGCGCAATCTCCTGCTCAAGCGCAATATTAAGGACAATCGAATTCCCATCGGCACCGGCCCGTTCCTCGTCGCCGAATGGCAGCCGGGAAAGCTACTCAAGCTCGCCGCGAGTGAAGAGAGCTGGGCGGGGCGTCCTTTTGTGGATGCGGTCGAGATCGAACTCGGCAAGTCGCTGCGCGACCAGGCCATCGCGCTCGAACTGAACAAGAACGACATAATCGAAGCGCCGCCGGAGGCGGCCAACGGATCGGCGCGGCACAGCACATCGTCATCGTCGTCATTGTCGTTGCCCGTGGAGCTGCTGGCACTGGTTTTCGCTGCAAACTCAAAGGCGCAGGACGCTCGCCTTCGAGAAGCACTGGCCCTCGCCATTGATCGCAAGCCCATCCAGTCCGTGCTGCTCAAAGGCGCGGGAGAACCCGCGGCCAGCATACTTCCCAACTGGATGACTGGTTACACCGCAGTTTTTTCTTCGCAGGCGAATCCGCAACGCGCCCGGGCCGTACTCGCGGACTCGCGGCAACCGGCGCTCACTCTGAGCTACGATCCGCGGGACCCGCAAGCCCAACTGATCGCCGAACGCATCGCACTCAACGCGCGCGAAGTTGGTATCACGGTGCAAGTATCGTTGTCGGGACCGGAGGACGTCCGCCTGACGCGCGTCGTGCTGCCGAGTCCCGATCCCGCCACCTCGCTAGCCGAAGCGGCGCGGCAACTGGGATTGCCGCAGCCTGCACTCCCGGCGCCTCGAGGCAACTCTTTGGACAATCATTTTCTGGACGATCATTTTCTGGACAATCGTTCTTTGGACGATCTGTATCAGGCCGAGCGCAGTTTGCTCGATCGGTATACCGTCATTCCGCTTTTCCATCTGCCAGTGGCGAGTGAGGCGAGCGCACGAGTGCGCGGCTGGGCGCCGGATCGACTGGGAACGTGGAGCGACGGCGGGTCTTCCTTGGCCGATCTTTGGTTGGCCGATCAGCGCTTTGCGGACTCGCATCTCGCCGATCCACGATCCTATGGTCCGCAGCCTGAGGCCGACTCGCGATGAGCTTCCGCAAAAAGCTTCTTCTGTTGTTTGCGGCGACGGTGCTGCTCTGCGTGGCGGTTATTTCGGCATCGGTGTACAGCACCATCCGCCGCTCGTTCGAACAGGCCGATCAGGACCGCGCGAATGCGGTCGCGGCTCAGTTTCGATCGGAGTTCCAGCGGCGAGGGTCGGAGGTTGAACGCAAAGTCGAGTCCATTGCCGCAAGCGAGCCCGTGCAGCGCATCGCGCTAGACATAAACCGTGGCGCCACGGACTCAGGCGAGTACGTAAGCGAAGCACGCACACTCGCGGGTCAGCAGCAACTCGACTTCCTAGAGCTCGTGGACAGTCGGGGCACGATCCTCTCCTCCGCGCAGTGGCAGGCGAAATTCGGATATCCCGAAGCCGCGATCCCCCAGGCACAGATTGCACAAGCGGCGATCGGCCAAGCCCCCATTGCCCAGGCAACGGCTCCCGGGGCCGCTCTCCCGGCCGGAGCATTCCTGAAACGCGAAGAACTGCAGGATGGCGCGACCCTCGGCTTGTTTGCCGTGCGAGTCACCCGCGTCGGAGAGCAACCCCTATACGTGATTGGCGGCGAACGGCTCGACCAGGGCTTCCTCTCAACGCTCGACATTCCCGCCGGGACGCGCGTACTGCTTTATCAAAACCTGGATGCAAAATGGAATCCAAAATCGTTGCTCGACTTGAACGGACCGGCTGCGGGCGTCGACCAGATGGCTCCGCTGGTCGCACACGTGCGCGACACACTGCAGGAATCTCAGGACGTGATCCATTGGACTTCTGACGCCGCTGACGCTGAAGTCTTTCACGCCATCCCGCTGACCGGGCCAAATCTCAACCAAACGAATCAGAGCGTGGCAAACCAGAGCGGAGCGAGTCAGCAGCTGATGGGCATCCTGCTCGTTGGCAGTTCGCGGCGTCCGCTGATCGAATTGCAAAGGCGGGTCATTTCCACCGCCATGCTAGTCGGGGGTATCGGAATTCTGGTGGCCGTGCTGGCCAGCGTATGGTTCGCGGCCCGCGTCACACGCCCGGTCGTCTCGCTGGCTGAGGCTGCGCGTCGGGTCGCCCTTGGCGATCTCGGCGCCAAGGTCGAGGTGGAATCGAGCGACGAACTGGGCGAACTGGCGGCGTCGTTCAACCGCATGACGGAAGATCTTGTGCAACAAAAGGACCGCACTCTGCAAGCCGAGCGCGTGGCTGCATGGCGCGAACTGGCGCGGCGCCTGGCGCACGAATTGAAGAATCCTCTTTTCCCCTTGCAGGTGACGGTCGAGAATCTGATGCGCGCGAAACAGAAGTCGCCCGAGATGTTCGAGGAAGTTTTTCACGAAGGGACGGCGACCCTGCTGGCGGAAATTGACAATCTGAAAACCATCATCGGCCGCTTCAGCGAATTCTCCAAGATGCCGCAGCCCCAGCGCCGGCCAACCCAGGTAAACGATGTTGTGCGCTCGGTGCTGCGCGTCTTTCATGCGCAATTGCGAGATAGCGATAAAGAGAAGAATCGGATCGTGGTGCGTACCGAGCTCGCCGAGGCGTTGCCCGAAATTTCCGCCGATCCCGATCTGCTGCATCGTGCCTTGCAAAATCTGGTGCTCAATGCAATCGACGCCATGCCGCAAGGCGGAGAGCTGGCGATTCGCACCGAAAGCCTGGGCAATCGGATTGAGCTTTCCGTCTCCGACACCGGCTCCGGTCTGACGCGGGAAGAATGTGGACGACTGTTCACTCCTTATTACACGACCAAGCAGCATGGGACTGGACTTGGCCTCGCGATTGTGCAGTCGGTGGTAAGCGATCACGGCGGCAAGATTTCCGTCGAAAGTACAAAAGAAAAAGGAACAACGTTCCGTATCGAGTTGCCATGGTCTTAATGCTCTTAGTGGAGCGCCGGGCGTCGTCGCCCGGCCACGATGCTGCATGTTTCGTCGGGAGCGCCCGTCGTTTCATCGCCCCATCGCTATGCGTGAACGAACTGATCCGAGTTTCTTGAACAGGAGAAAACCGTGGCGCAAAAGGCGCACTTGCTGATCGTAGATGACGAGGCCAACACGCTGGCTTCACTGTCGCGGGCGTTTCGTCTGGAAGGCCATGAAGCCGCCGTCTGCGACAACGCGAACAAGGCTCTGGAACTGGCCAAGTCGCAATCCTTCGATTTGATCCTTTCCGACGTGGTCATGCCCGGCAAAGATGGCCTCGCGCTTCTCGAAGAACTCAAGGCGCAAGGCGTGCCAACTCCCGTCGTCATGATGTCGGGCCAGGCCCATATCGAGATGGCCGTGAAAGCGACCCGGCTCGGAGCGCTTGACTTCCTGGAAAAGCCAATCTCCACAGAAAAACTGCTGCTCACCGTGGAAAACTCGCTGAAGCTAGGCCGACTCGAACGTGAGAATCGTGACCTGGAGCGCCGCCTCGGCAAACACGAGATCGTTTGGAAGGGTGAGACCATGCGACGGGTAATGGCGCAAGTGGAACGCGTCGCCGCCAGCGAAACGCGCGTCTGCATTCTCGGCGAGACCGGCACAGGAAAAGAACTGGTGGCGCGTACAGTGCATGAGCGCAGTCCGCGAGCGGGCGCTCCGTTCGTCACCCTGAACTGCGCCGCGGTTCCGGCGGAGCTGATTGAATCCGAATTGTTCGGCCACGAAAAAGGATCGTTCACCGGCGCTGCCGGCCGCCATCTCGGCAAGTTCGAGCAGGCCCAGCACGGCACCATTTTCCTCGACGAAATCGGCGACATGCCACTCACCATGCAAGCCAAGCTGTTGCGCGTGCTCGAAGAAGGAGAGGTCGAGCGCATTGGCGGCGAACGCGCCATCGCCGTCGATGTGCGAGTCGTCGTCGCCACGCACCGCGATCTCGAAGCGCAAGTCCGCGACGGCAAATTCCGGCAGGATTTATTTCACCGCGTGTTCGTCTTCCCCCTGCGCCTGCCCCCGTTGCGCGAACGCCGCGAAGACGTCCCGGCGCTGATCGAGCACTTTGCTGCTCAGGTGAGCGCCACCAACGGATGGAAGCCCATGCGCTTCACCGCAGACGCGATGGCTGCGCTGCAGGAGCAACCGTGGCTGGGCAATGTCCGCGAACTCAGAAACGCGGTCGAGCGCTTGATGCTGCTGACAACCTCCGATGAAGTCACCTCTGAAACCGTGGCGCTGGCGCTACCCACTTCGGTTGGCGCGCCCGAGTCAGCCTCAGCCGGCCCGCTAGCCGACCGCGTGCGCGCTTTCGAGAAACAAACCATCCTGGCGGAGTTGAAACGCAATCACCACCAGATCTCGAACACGGCGCGCGCGCTGGGACTGGAGCGGTCGCATCTTTACAAGAAGGCCGAGCAGGTAGGGATCGATCTGAAAGCGGCGAAGAGCGAAGGCAACCCCGGATAGGATATTCGGAAAAGCGCGAAAGTGGCTCGCCTCCGGTTATTTCTTCTCCACGCTCGTCTCCACGCGCAGCGATGTGGGCCAACCGGGATGTGGGCCAACGGGCGGGTGAGAAATCAGAAATTTGTGGGGGGTACCCCCCTCCCCCCAAAATGAGTTAAGTCGATGATAGCAAAATAGTTAGAGGCAAAGTATTCAAAAGATTGGACTTAGCGTTTAATTTTGCTGTTTGGCGTGCACTTGCGGGGGTGCTGACCGGGGCCATATGTTGTCAAAGAGCAGGTGAAAAGTTTGAGGCCGGAAACGCGTTCGTCTCTGGAGACTGGCGCAGTTCTCGATGGTGTACTGTCGAGGTATCTTCGCAACGATTGTGGTGCAAGTCTGTGATAAGCGTACGAGAAAAATGTGATGAAAAAAGTTAGGAGGAAGGCAGCGGTTCTTGCAGTGTGGAATTCGGCTCTTCGCAAAGTGCCTTCCACCCACGTTAGCGCCCAAAGAGCGGGCGCGAACCTGGGGCACCGGGCGGGTTAGTTCGACGGTTGCCAGATGTACTTTCCGTCCCGGCCGATATAGCCGTGCTGATACTTGTCGACGAGTTCCCACCCCGCGGGCTCGGACACGATACGCTCCCCGGTCCCGGGATCAATTTGCGGATTCTGCGGTACTGAGCCGGCTTTTGCGGCCTTCAGCCCGACCTGAGCGAGGCCGTTCTCGAATTCCGATGCCGAATCGAATTGCGGGTTGATCACAAACCTTCCGGTCTTGTCGATATACCCCCATTTGCCGCCGACTGATACTGCGGCGAGTCCCTCGTGGAATGTGCTGACGTATGTGAACTGAGGCGGAATGGCCATCGCTCCGGTCTTGTCGATAAAGCCCCACTTCCCCTCTTCTTTCGGCTTGTCGGAGGGACGACTGTAATAGCAACCATGTCCGATACAAACTCCCGCCAGCCCCTCGCTAAAGATTTCAGCAGATTCAAACATGGGGTTGATGACCATTTTCCCCGCCTCGTCCACGTATCCATATTTGAATGTCTGTTCGAGTGCCTCAGTTTCCAGACCTTTCGTGTAACGGTAGCCTTGAAAGTGGTCTTGGTCGCATGGTCCTACACAGACCAACGCAAGTCCTTCGGAAAAGTCAAAAACCGAGTCGTATTGTGGATTGACGATAATTTTCCCTGTCCTATCGATCCACCCCTTTTTGCCTCCGACCGTCACTTCCAGCAGTTTCTTCGAAATCGCATGATTGGCAGAGGGGGCATAAGCAGAGTTGTCAGGCGCGTGATTGCAGGCAGAGAGGGTAAGCGCAGCAATTAGCAATAGAGGCAAACCCTTCATGGCTTTTCTCCACGAGTGCGACGTCCAATCATGGGAACATTGTACTGCCCGCTCGCTGCCGCGACATGCTGGCGCACAAAAAGCGAAAGGCCTACAATTGGAGAAGAGGAAGAGAAAGATGGTGATAACGATTCACTGCGCCAATCCTAGATGCGAGGCCTATAAGAAACCTGTCAAATACACGTTTGTTTACCTGCGCCGCAGCAGGGCATGCGTAGTCTGTGGCAGCCTGATGGTAGACGGCGAGAGATCGAACGATGATTTCAAGAATGGCCGCAAGCGTGTCGGCCGCAAGCGTCTTGGCAAGGCACTCGTTGTTCGGGGCGACTATCAGCAGACAAGCTCCAAGAAGAAGAGGAAGAGCCCGGCTAGGAAGCGAATAAGTTACAAGCGGTAATGGCGAAATGGTTGGCTTCGGGAGCTGAGGGGAACTCTGACGGACGGGACGTTTCCAGATCCCTACGTCGAGCCTTTAGGCGCACGAAAATAGGGAACGTCCCGTCTGTCCCGCATTTAGTCCGCCTTGGGCAGGTCAGAAGCATGAAGGGCAAACCAATTCTCGCATTCGATACCAGCGCGCTGAATCATCTTGCAGACGATGGCAATCGCGATTTGCGCATCGCCGCAATCCAATCCGGTTATGAACTTCGACTCCCCGAGTTGGCAACCGGCGAAATCTACGCCACGCCAGAGTTTTCAAGGCGCAAGGATCTTTATGAAGTCTGCCGCAAATTGCTGAACAATGGCTGCTGCATATCCCCTCCTCATTGGCTCATCAGCAGGCTTGCGAAATGTCATCACGGGGACCCGATAACATTTGACTGGTCCAATGTTCCCTGGCGGATTCGCGCGGATGAGGAGCAAATATGCGCGAGCACAATACTTGACGACGAACGACTAGCAACGAGTCAATTGGAAAATCAAAAAAACAGTAAAAAAGATTTCAAGGCCGGTTTCAGGCGGGGGGCGGGGGGCTTGGGGACATGGAAAGACTGGATTGAGCACCAAGAGCAAAATGGCGGACTTCTGGCCGTCGCAACAAATCTGTACCAGCGTGCCTTATCCTATGACCAAGAAACGGGTTGCTTGAGTGTCGACCAAAAGGTTGAACTAGGTGAAGAAGAGTCTGGAAAGTTTGTCAATAGCTGCCCTCCTTTCAGGGCGCTGGTTTACGCATATGCAATGACCGCGTACGACCGTGGTTGCACTCAGAGGCCGAGCGGGGAGCCGATATATAACGCTGGGCGCAACGACCAACTCATGTCGGTCTATCTCCCCTATTGTGACATCTTCATCACAGGCGACCCCGCAGAGGAGCGGTGCCTTCGGGAAATCGCACGGGCCGCAAAGGTGGCAACAGAGGTATGGTCTTATACAGATTTCCGCGTGCGTGTCTGCCCGGAAACGTAAAGGCGGGCGCGTCCGGCTGCTTCTGCGATCTCGACGATTCCGATTTCTCGTAAAGAATAGTGGCGAAAGCTGCTCCACTTCCACTCTCCCGGTTTCTGCTCTGACGCGGCTTTGGATAAGGGAGTAGGGGTCCTTCGACTCCGCGTGGACTTCACTTCGTGAAGTCCGTGCTGCGCTCAGGATGACAATTCTTGCGCTCAGGATGACAATTTTAATGTGAGTCGAGATGGTGGTGCATCCCGCAGGTTGCGGTCGTAGTAAGGTTCCGGTTGCAATTTCCATCGCTCACAGACGACAATCGCATGGTGCCCAGCACCAGCTTTTATCAGGAACCACAAGCCGTCAGCCCCTTCCGTCCCGGTGCGCTCGTGATCGCGACGTTGACCAACCCGCGCGAAAAATTCTGGGGCGCGATTCTCCATCTTTCTGGCGAGGGCCTCAGCTTGCGCGGTGTCGATGTCGCCTCTTTCGACGATCTGGCCTCACAGATCAAAAATGGCGAACCCTTCACCGCCGGCGTCGTCTTCTTTCCTATGCACCGCGTGGAGCGTATGGAACTGGATCTTCCCGAAGGAGACATCCTCTCGCTCGCCCAGCGCTTCGCCCAGAAGACCGGACAGGATCCCGCCCCGCTTCTGGTGAGCGAATTTCTCGGGAACGCGGGACGAGATTCCCGAGGCGAACATGGCGGAGAAAAGCTGCGGTGAGCCTCCGGCAGATCCTCACCGCGCCCAATCAGCTCACGCTGCTGCGGATGATTTTCCTGCCCTTCATCGTCATCAATCTGGTCAAGCACGATTTCAAATGGGCGCTGGCGCTGTTCATTCTTGCCGGAATGAGCGACGGCCTCGACGGCCTCCTCGCGCGCACGCTCCATCAGCAAACCGTGCTCGGCCAGTATCTCGATCCGATCGCCGACAAGCTGCTGATGAGCACTATGTTTCTTGTGCTCTCGATCGAGCGAATGATTCCCTGGAAATACACGATCCTGGTCTTCAGCCGCGACGTCTCTATCCTGCTCATCAGCGGCGTCCTGTTCATGATTGCCGGCCTGCGCGATTTTCGCCCCAGCATCTTCGGCAAAGCCAACACCTTCGCGCAAGTAGCCGCAATCTTCTTCGTGCTGCTGCTGCTCGTCGAGCCCCTACGCTGGGTTTGGATTGCGAGCGTCACCTTCCTGCGCGCCACCTTTATCCTCACCATCGTCTCCGCCGTGCACTACGCATTCGTGGTGCAGCACCGGCTGCATGCACACGCCCCGGCGACTCCACTCAAACCTTAAGCGATCGAGGGCGAGTGGCCGCTTTCCGTGAAATGGCGTGAAGAAACAAGAACCGTAGTGCCCTTCGTTTTCTTCTCTCTGCCAACCTTAAGGGCAATGCGCACAATACTTATTCGCCGCAGATGAAGGAGCCGGGGCAGATTTCAGTCGGTCAAGTTCGCTCTGGATGCGGGACCAGCGACGCGGGTTGCGCTTGGATGCGTTCGGAGAGGCCGGGTCGGCGTAGAAACGCTCGATCTCGGCCCGCAATTCAGGCGTCATGCCGGAGAAGTTCTGCTCCGCCAGGCGATGAAGAAGCTCCGCGTAAGTATCGTCACTTAGGTGATATTCGCCAGGCGCGGTGCGCGCGCCAACATCGAAATTGTCATTCGGGAGTTCCACTGCTCCGCTTCCGAGGTTGGTGAGAAGACCGCGATAGCGGTCAAGTGCGGCGTTGAAGCTGGCTTCGAACATCTTTTCGGCTTCGGGCGTTGGTGTACGGAAGGTCAGGACCTTCAGGGGCCCGATCTTCGGGATCAGGCGGAACAGAAAAGCCAAAACCTTGTCACCGACGCTCGGCCGCTGGTAGTCCTTGCCCCAACCTTTTTCATAACTGGAGCGCGACAGGTTATAGAGAAACCGCTTGCGGGTCATTCCCGGCAAATCTCTCTGGATGTCACTCTGTTTGATCTGCCACGCAACCTTGGTCGCTTCGGGGATGACTTTGCTCACGTCGTGACGATACGAGCCGATCGCTTTGCTTTCATGTTCCAGAACCTTGCCCAGTTCCAGTCCGTAGGTTGCCTCGAACGCTCTGTCCAGGAGCGGTTGGGCAACCTCGAATCCTATGAAATCGTGGTAGGCATCGGGGGCGTAACGCTCTTTCGCCACTTCCAGAACGTCGAAGGCGAACTCCGTCTTCACATGAGCGAGCGGGCGATCTTCGTAGGTCACCACGTCGCCGTATTTCTTTTTCAACTCGGGGTAGAGCAAAGGGACCGCGCGATTGACGGCCAGACGGTGGCCGTCGTTATCTGCGGAGTAGTGAGACATTGAGCCGATGGCAAAGGCGTACTCGTTAATATCTTGCGCATTGCGCAGCAAAGCTTCAATGAAATCGCCGCTGCGGACGTAGTGCGTGAGGTCGCTGAAGAACTTGCTGCCGTAGGGATAATATCCCATGTCCTGGATGATCGCTCCTCCGTAAGCGTAGGCATGGGCTTTGCGCAGTTCGTCGGGAGTGGCGTCGGGAAACCGTCTCTGAAGCAGCGGCCGGATATGCGTGCTCCAGACCGCGTCAATGATGGCCTCGTGAGAAAGTACGGAGTAAGCGCCGCCGGAGGACGGAAAGGCAAGGAACAGCATCAACACAACAAACGAGAGGATCTGGGTTCGAGATACCCTCGGCATCGATTGCCGATTGTAGCAGCTTGACCGGCGAATTCGATATGTCGGCAAGACCGTAGTGGCTCAGTTTGCTTGTCATAATAGAGAATTGTCATCCTGACCCTGAGCTTGCCGAAGGGGAAGGACCTGCTTTTTGCCGGCAGCAATTGCACGCTTGGCTCGCCTCCTTTTCCAACTAAGCCACCACCGGCAAGACACCCTATTTGACCCCTTTTCTCGCGCAACCCTAGAATGAAAGATTCGCACTCCGCTCGCGAACCGATCCATGGCACTTCGCCTCTATAACACTCTTTCCGGGAAGATCGAAGACTTCCATCCGATAGACGGAAACCGCGTGCGCATGTATGCCTGCGGACCGACCGTCTACGACTACGGCCACATCGGCAATTTTCGCACATTCATCGCCGTCGATCTTCTCTATCGTTTCCTGCGCCAGAGCGGATACGAAGTCCGCTACGTCATGAACATCACCGACGTCGACGACAGGATCATTCACAACTCCGCGCGCGACGGCGTCACCGTGCAGCAGTACACCGCCAAGTTCACCAAGGCTTTTCTGGAAGATTCGGCAACGTTAAGCATCGAGCAACCGACCCTGGTGCGCGCGACCGAGCACATCAATGAGATGGCCAGCTTCATTGCCGAACTGGTGAAGAAAGGCTTCGCGTATCGCACTGACGACGGTTCGTACTATTTCCGCATAGCGAAATTCCCCGAGTACGGCAAGCTTTCGAAAAAAGACTTCGCCGGCATGACCGATGGCGCGCGCGTAGACGTCGACAATTACTATAAGGACAGCGCCCGCGACTTCGCCCTCTGGAAGGCTCCGAAGCCGGGCGAAGCCTCATGGGAAACATCGATCGGGCCGGGGCGTCCGGGCTGGCACATCGAATGCTCGGTGATGTCGATGGAACAACTAGGCCCAAGTTTTGATTTGCACGCCGGCGGTGAAGATTTGATCTTTCCCCATCACGAGAACGAAATCGCGCAGTCGGAGTCGTTCACCGGAAAGCAGTTCGCCCGCTATTGGTTTCATGCGCGATTCCTGCTGGTTGAAGGCCAGAAGATGTCAAAAAGTCTCGGAAATTTCTTCACCATCCGGGACTTGGTCCTGCGCGGCCACAAGCCGTCGTCGATCCGCTGGCTGCTGACGCAGGTGCCCTATCGCAATCAGTTGAACTTCACCTTCGATGGCCTGAAGTCGGCAGCCAGTTCCGTAGAAAAATTGCGCAACTTCCGTTTTCGCCTGACAAGCACGCAGTTTCCCGCCGGCGCAACTCAGCAAATGGCGCAACTGGCAGCCGAAACTATCGCGCAAATGAAGAGCGCGCTCGACGACGATTTGAATACCGCCGAAGCGCAGGCTGCGATGTTCGACATGTTGCGTAAAGCCAACACCGCTCTCGATGCCGCCGAAGTCGGCCAGAACAAAGCTTGCCAGAACAACTTCCGCCAGGAGGACGTAAAGCTGTTGCTCGGTGCTCTCGACAAGTTCGACGAAATATTCGGCGTCCTGAAAGACGACGACCAGCCTAAGATGAAAGCGATCCTAGACTGGGCCCGAGCCGAAGGCCGCGAGAAAGAGATCAGCCCCGAGTTGTTGGAGATCGCCGGCTCCGCGCAACTCACCGACGAACAAGTCAATCGAAAGCTGGCCGGAATGGAAGCCGCAAGAAAAGCGCGAAATTTCAAAGCCTCCGACGCACTACGCGCCGAACTGACTAATGCCGGAATCATCGTCGAGAATACGAAAGATGGAGTACGCTGGAGAAGAAAGTGAAGCACAATTTTGTAATTGGGTAATTTGGTAATTTTGTAATTTCAAAAACCGAAGCGTCAGCTGGCCCGGAATCGCGAGTTTTAAAATTACCAAATTGCAAAATTACCAAATTACAAAATGCTCTCTCTCGACGATTATCTTCGCGAAGCCGAACAGGCCCACGGCCATCTCTGCGCCGGCCAGGTACTCGGCGTGCGCCTGGCCATGCTAGGGCTGGAGAAGCTCGGCATCGAAGACCCTCGCAGTAAGGATCGCAAGCGCCTAGTAACGTTCGTCGAAATCGACCGCTGCGCCACCGACGCCATATCCCTGGTCACCGGATGCCGTCTCGGCAAGCGCGCCCTGAAATTTCGCGACTGGGGCAAGATGGCCGCGACCTTCGTCGATCTGGGAATAAAAGACGTAAGCACCGGGAAAGCCATCCGCATCGCCGCCAAAGAATCGTCCAAGGCGCTGGCGCGCTCGATGCATCCCGAAATTGAAAGCAAGAACCAGCAGCAGATGCTCGCCTATCGCGAAATGCCGGAAGACGACTTATTCACGAAGCAGTGGGTAAAAGTCGAACTCCCCTCCGAAGAATTCCCCGGATACAAAGGCGACCGCATAGTCTGCGCCGAGTGCGGAGAAGGAATCAACTTCCGCCGCGAAGTTGTGCGGGATGGGAGAATCCTATGTCGCGCCTGCGCGGGGGAACGCTACTACGAACCTGAGTGAAGGCTCGTGTTTCCAGATCCACCGCTCAGGCTTTGAGCCTGAGCAAGGAGTCAAGGTCGCCTTTAAGCTCATCGTGACGTCTGCAAATAGGACACTTTCTGCCCCACTTCACCTTAGCAGGCTTGTTGGTGTTTTTCGTGGGCTTAAAGAGATGCACAGCCAAACATTCGGCGCTTGGGAGCTTGTTTCGTGACTTGACCTGCCATACCTTCAAGCTGTCAGCCACCATCAGGAGATGAGCGCCTTGGTAACCCCTCAGGCGTCTGTAGCTCCCTCCCTTACCAACGTAGAGGCATCCTCCATCCTTCCAGAATGAATAGATGATGGGCCCGCGCAGATTTTTCTGCGCCCAGTTGTAGAGTCCGTCGAAGCGGTTCTGGATGCCGCGGCCTGAAATAGAACGGAGTCGTCTGGGGTGAACAAGCCCCTCGAATTCCTTTCTTGCCTTTCCCCGCACAAGTATCTGCGAAGCAAGATCTAGCAGGCTAACGCGATATCTGTCCCGAATCTTCCTATTCATCTTCGCCGGCGCCCCCTGGCTAGGGACCACGATGCGTCTTATTGCGTCGGTACGGCGCTTCATTACCTTATTCAACTGGCGAACAAACTTGGTTGCAAGAGCCACGACTCTCCTCCTGTCCCAGCCCTACCGGAGATACCCGCAAGTATACTCATACGCATGCGCCACTCGCAGCAGAATCGCCTCGTCGAAGTGCCGAGCAAACAACTGCAACCCAATCGGCAGCTTCTCGTGATTCTCTCCGCAAGGAACTGAAATTCCGGGAATGCCCGCCAGATTCGCAGTTACGGTGTAGATATCGGCGAGATACATGGCCAGCGGATCATTCACCTTCTCACCTAACTTGAAAGCAGGAGTGGGACAAGTCGGCGCGGCGATCACATCCACTTTCTTGAACGCCTCATCGAAGTCGCGAGTAAGCAGCGTGCGCACTTTCTGCGCCTTCAAATAATAAGCATCATAGTAACCCGCGCTCAACGCGTAAGTGCCGAGCATGATGCGGCGCTTGACTTCCATGCCGAATCCGCCGTCGCGGCTTAGCCGGTACATTTCGGAAAGCGTATTCGCCTTGGCTCGGAAGCCGTAGCGCACGCCGTCGTAGCGCGCCAAGTTCGCCGACGCCTCCGCTGTGGCCACAATGTAATAAGTCGGAATCGCATATTCGGTATGCGGCAAACTCACGGGCATAACTTCGCATCCGAGCTCAGCCAGTTTCTGGATCGCTGCCTCAACCGCCGCGCGAACTTCGGGATCAAGCCCCGCTCCGAAATATTCTTTAGCGACGCCGACCTTCAAGCCTTTCACCGGTTTCTCGAGTTCCGCCACATAATCGGGCACAGGCACTTCGGCGGAAGTCGAATCCATGGGATCGCGGCCCGCAATCGTGCGCAGCACCAGCGCGACTTCCTTCACCGTCTTAGCGAACGGCCCAATGTGATCGAGCGACGATGCAAAAGCGATCAGCCCATAGCGCGACACGCGCCCGTAGGTCGGCTTCAAACCGACCACACCGCAAAACGACGCCGGCTGGCGAATCGATCCGCCGGTATCGGAGCCGAGCGTCGCCACCGCCATCTCCGCGGCCACCGCCGCCGCCGACCCACCCGACGATCCCCCCGGCACGCGGCTCTTATCGCGCGGATTGTGCACCGGGTGATACGCCGAGTTCTCCGTGGACGAGCCCATGGCAAACTCATCGCAATTGAGCTTGCCCAGAATCACCGCCCCCGCCGCCTCCAGCCGAGCCACCGCCGTGCAGTCATAAGGCGGAATAAAAGTTTCGAGAATTTTCGATCCGGCGGTCGTACGCACGCCACTCGTCACCATAACGTCCTTGATCGCGACCGGAACTCCCGCCAGCGGCGGCAAAGGTTTGCCCTCCGCGGCCATCCGGTCGATTCGCGAGGCCTGTGCCAGCGCGCGCTCCTCGCAAAGCGTCAGGAACGCGCCAATCTCGGAGTCTTCTTTCTGAATGCGCGTGTAGAAATCGTGAGCCAGAGCGGCCGCAGTCGTCTGCCGCCCTGCGATCGCGCTGCGGACGTCGTCAATCGTCAATTCGAATCCCACCCATTTTAATCGCTATCTCTCAATCACTTTCGGCACTTCAAAAAACGTCCCATCGGTGTCCGGAGCATTCTTCACAGCAACGTCATGAGGCAGAGATTCCCGAAGACCGTCCTTCACATCCTCGCGGATGGCGTAGGCGAAGCGGTCGCTTCCCTGCCGTGACTCGTCCACGCCGTAGCGGTCTGAGACCTGAGCCATGGGCGCAACTTTGCCGGTCTCCAGTTCGCTGAGCCGCTCGACATATTCAAGAATGGAGTTCAAATCGCGCAGCATGCGAGCGCGCTCTTCCTCGGTCAACTCGAGGTTGGCCAAATCCGCCACGTAGGCAACGTCTTTGTCGGTAACTTTCACGCTTTCACTTTCACATCTTCACCACGAATTCAATCCGCTTCACCGCAGTCGCGGAATACTTGTTGATCAAGGCCAAATAACGCGGCGCGAGATTGGCTAGTTCCCGCTGCCATCCCCCGTCGGCGACTTCCACTCGCAGGATTCCATCGGCAAAACTGAGCGCTCGGGTCCGGTCGGCAACCGCGCTGCCGCACGCGACGGGCCAGGCCAGCAGCGGGGTTTCGCCCGCCGGCGCGCGATGAAGAGCTTTGGCGATGACGGTTTCGAGGCCGGCGGAAGCGCGGTTCAAGCCCTGACTCCAGAGTCGCGAATGCGGTCACAACAGCGATTCGCAACAATGATCGCAACAATGATCGCAGCAACGATCGCAACGACGATCAGAATGACATGATTGTAGCATCGGAAAATGTTGCGCTTGTTACGAGGCAGCAGAGGCCGCAGCCGCAGCCGCGCGCTTCTTCGTGAGTTTGCGCAGGTGAGTTGCCGAATACAGACTTCCCCGGCAGCGCTTCGCCCCGCATAAACACGGAGCTTCATCCTCGCCATCGTAGAGGTTGTAGTCGTAGGTCAGTTCTTCTCCAGCCTCGATGTCGCGCAGCGCGATGATCCACATCTTGCCGCGAATCTGATCGGTCTCGCAGTTCGGCTTGCAGGAATGATTGACGAACGCGGCCACCCCGTAGCCGTCAATGATGCGTTTGCCACCCTCTAAGCCGAACAGATAGGTGTTCGGAAAGTCGTCGTAAAGATCCTCGGCCTGTTCGTAAGTGAGATGCTCGCCCACGTATTCCACAATCAGCGTTCCTTTGCGAATCGGCCGCGTAGTGTAGCAGCCATAGGAGTGAATGCGAGATTGGCGAATGATGAGCGTCATGGATTACAAAATCGCAAAATACATGCTCGCGGAAATTTAGTAATTTTGCAATTTGGTAATTTGGTAATCTAGACCCTGGCAATACTTCCACGTTTGAGCCGCAGGCCAAATCTGGGGTGAGTTGCTTTCAAATTACGAAATTGCAAAATTAGAACATTACAAAATCCTATGGCTCATCAACATCCACCCCGCTTTCTGAAGATTGTCGACGACGCCAAGCAGCGCGTTCGCGAAACCAACGTTGACGAAGTCAAGGCCCGGCTCGATCGCGGCGAGAAAATCGTTCTTGTCGACGTCCGCGAGGACCGCGAATTCGATGCCGACCACTTGCCAGGGGCCGTCCACCTAGGCAAGGGCGTCATCGAGCGCGACATTGAGGCAAAGTATCCCGATCTGCAAACTGAGCTCGTACTCTATTGTGGTGGCGGCTTCCGCTCCGCGCTTGCCGCCGACAATCTGCAGAAAATGGGATACACCAACGTCATTTCCATGGATGGCGGAATCCGCGATTGGCGCCAAAGAGGCTACCCGCTGGAGAAGTCACGGTAAGTCGTCTGCCGGGTTTCGCCCGGCATAGACGGGCGGAAGCGCTCGTCTGCACACGAGCCGTCACCCGGCGGATTGCATACCACCCGCATCTCTGAAAAAATGTGTATAGATACTGTGGGGTTCCTTAGATGTCTCAGATTGGAAGCTTTGCGCTCCTGTTGGCGCTCGGCCTGAGTGCGTACTCTTTTCTTGCAGGCTTTTTGTCATTATTCAGTCGGAGTGCCGCTTCGGCCCGCCTCGGCGAGACCGCACGCCGCGCCGGAATCGCCACTTTCGCCGCCGTGCTGCTGGCGAGCATCGTGCTCGTCGTAGCCGCGTTCAACGACGACTTCTCCATCGCGTACCTCTTTCATCACAGTAACCGCGACTTGCCCGCCGCCTACAAGTTCGCTGTGCTGTGGTCGGGTCAGGAAGGGTCGCTGCTGTTCTGGTCGCTGCTCCTCGCCGGCTACGGATTCGTTCTCCGCTTGCGCTACAAAACCGATCAGCGGCTGTTCGCCTACGCTTCGGTGATCATCGCCTCGGTGCAGGTCTTCTTTTTGCTGATTCTGAATTTTGCCGCGCATCCGTTCGCCATCATGCAGGGATCGCTCCCCGCCGATGGCAACGGGCTGAATCCTCTTCTGCAGTATCCCGAGATGGTCATCCACCCGCCCATGCTGTACCTGGGATACGTAGGCTTCACCGTCCCCTTCGCCTTCGCGCTGGGCGCGCTCATCATGAAGTACCCCGGTGAAAAATGGATTCACATCACGCGCCGCTGGACCATGGTGACCTGGTGCTTCCTCACCATCGGCGTTTTCCTCGGCGCTCACTGGGCTTACGCTGTCCTCGGATGGGGCGGCTATTGGGGATGGGATCCGGTGGAAAATGCCTCGCTCATGCCCTGGCTCACCGGCACAGCGTTTCTGCATTCCGTCATGATGCAGGAAAAACGCGGCATGTTGAAAGTCTGGAATATGTCGCTCATCTTTGCGACCTTCCTGCTCTCGATGCTCGGGACATTTCTCACGCGTTCGGGCGTGATCAGTTCGGTGCATGCTTTCGCGCAATCCTCGATCGGCACCTGGTTCCTGGTCTTCATCGGGTTGACCCTCGCGGTCTGCACTTTTTTCCTGATCGCGAACCGGTCGCATCTCAAGAGCGAGCACAAGTTGGAGTCGCTGGTTTCGCGCGAATCCAGTTTCCTCTTCAACAATCTGCTCTTGCTCGTAGTCTGCTTCACCATACTGTGGGGCACGTTTTTTCCGATCTTGTCGGAATTCGTTCAGGGGCACAAGGTCACGGTCGGGCCGCCTTTTTTCAATCGCGTAGCCATTCCGGTCGCCTTGCTGCTCCTGCTGCTCACCGCCGTCGGACCGCTGCTCGCCTGGCGTAAGACTTCGATCGAAAGCCTGAAGCGCAATTTCCTCTTTCCCGCGATTGGCTCCGTCGCCGTCGGCGGCATGATGATCCTGTTCGGCATACGTCCCTGGGAAGACCCCTCCTACTTCTACGCCACCATGGCCGCGATTCTCGCGGCGCTGGTGATCTTCACCGTCATTTCCGAGTTCGTCCGCGGAGGCCGGGTCATCGCCGGCAAGAGCCAGCAAAACCTCTTCTCCGCCATGGTTCACCTCTACCACCGAAACACTCGCCGCTACGGCGGCTACATCGTCCACTTCGGCGTGGCCCTGGTCGTGATCGGAATTCTCGGGACGCCTTTCAACAAAGAAGTAGAAAAAGAAATGGGCTTCGGTGACAAAATCAACATCGGCCCCTACACTCTGGTCTGCCAGTCCTATACCCAGGACGACAATCCCAACTACGCCAACGAGTGGGCCATCATCAACGTGTTTCGCGGCGGCAAACAGATTACGACCATGTATCCCGAGCGCCGCTTCTACAAGGCCAGCGGACAGCCGCAGACCCTGCCCCGCATCTACCCCAGTTTTCGCGAAGACTTGTTTCTGGTCACTGACGTCTATCTGGTATATGAAGGCAAGAACGAAACCACCGGCCGTCCGATCATTAAAGCGCACTTGAATCCGCTGGTTCCATGGATCTGGATCGGCCTGATCATCATGGTCTTCGGCACTATCACCGCACTCGTGCCGAACGCCGCCGCGGTCCAGGTTGCAGCGCCTGTGCCCGCTCGCACTCCGGCGCACGTGGGAGCAGGTGACTGATGAACCTCTTACAGCCAGTGGCCAGATTTCGGTTTTGGGTGGCGCAGCGCCTCAGCGCTGCGATGCGCGCAGAATTTTCAACTGCGGCTTTAGCCGCTGAGGGCCAACCGGCCCACTCACAATTCAGTCTGATGCCCCAAAAGGCTGCCCGCCGAATACTCCACGCCCTCATCCTCACCGCCGCCGTCTTCGTCTTCCTGGGCGCCGGAGACGATTCCGCCCGCTTCAAAGACCTGGGCCATCGCATGATGTGCACCTGCGGATGCGGCCAGATCCTGCTCGAATGCAATCACGTCGGCTGCCAGTCCTCCGACAAGATGCGCAACCAACTGCAAGCCGCGCTCGACCGGGGCGACAACGACGACCTAATCCTGCAAGGCTTCGTACAAGAATACGGACCGACCGTAATCGCCGCGCCCACCGCCACCGGCTTCAACCGCGTGGCCTGGATCATGCCCTTCGTCGTCTTAGCGCTCGGCATCGCCTTCGCGGTTCATATCGTGCGCTCCTGGAAAGACCGCCCCGAACCGGCCCTGGCCGACGGCATCACCATCCCGCGCGGCAGCGAACTAGAAGAGTTCCGCCGGAAAGCCCGTAAGGAGACCGACCTATGATGGTCAATCATGGCCAGTGTGGCGCGGGCGCCCCCGCCCGCGAAAAGCCGCGATCGGCAACGGGTTTCAGGTCCAGGAGCTTTGAAAGGGCCCTGCTTCAGCCGGGCCGTTACCGTTACCCAGAATCCGGGGCTTTAGCCCCCGAGGGAGGCCGCGCCCAATGACCCTCTTTGTCTGTGCCGTCGTCACCCTCGCCTGTCTCTACTACGTTTTCTTCTTCCCCGGCGAAGTCTACGCCGGAGAAGAAAAAACCCGCCTCGGCTATCTTCGCGAGCGCAAGGAAGCAGTCTACGAGAACCTGCGCGATCTGAATTTCGAATACAAAGCCGGCAAAGTCCCCGACGCGGACTATCAATCCATGCGCGCCTCGCTCGAAGAGGAAGCGGCCGCGATCATGGCCGAGATCGCGCGGCTGGAGCAGGCGGCTTCATACCCGGCGTGATTATGCCTATACAATTGCATACCTGATCTGCTACGATGATTTTGCAGGCGCATGGCTTCGACTGGGATAGAGGCAACCGAGCAAAATGTGAAAAGCATGGCCTTTGTCGCCGTCATTGAAGGTCTTTTTGAGCGTCCGCTGGCCATTCTTCCCGACGCGGCCCACTCGCAGCGGGAGAATCGCTTTCGCGCCGTCGGCCGGACGGACAAAGGTCGCGGCGTATTCATCGTTTTCACGCTTCGGCGGAAAGGCAAGAGCGAAGACCTTCAGATCCGGCCCATAAGCGCCCGCTAAATGCACAAAAAGGAGATTGATGCCTTCGAAAAAGAAAATCCCGGCCTTTAAAAGCGACCGTGCCGCTGCAGCCTTCGTCGACCGCGCCGACCTCTCGCACTACGATCTTTCCGGAGCGCAGCTGGTCCGTTTCGAGATCAAGCGCAAAGACAAGTCCATCAATCTTCGTTTGTCCGAGGAGCTTTACGACGCGGTTCGCAAGCGTGCCGCCCGCGCCGGTCTCCCCTATCAACGGTTTATTCGTCTGACGCTGGAGCACGCGATTAGCGCGCAGAAGTAGAATGCGGAACTTGCTCCAAGAAGCGGCCGCGATTATGGCCGAGATCGCGCGACTGGAGCAGGCCGCGGGGTAGGTGGTTTAATCGCCCTTTTTTATCGGCTAGGCAGAAACCAGCGAATCTAAGTGGAGCACAGTTGTGTTTGAGCGTTACACAGAGAAGGCTCGCCGCGTAATCTTCTTCGCGCGCTACGAGGCCGGCCAATTCGGGTCGCCGTACATCGAGTCGGAGCATCTGCTGCTAGGCCTCCTACGCGAGAGCAAGGCTCTGTCAGGAAGAATACTTTCTGGACCCTCCTTTACTGTCGACGATCTGCGCAAAGAGGTGGAAAAACACGCCACGGTCGGTAAGAAGATTCCGACGTCGGTGGACCTCCCGATCAGCAATGAGTGCAGGAGCATCCTGCGTTACGCCGCGGACGAAGCGGACCGCTTGGGACATAAGCACATCGGAACGGAACACCTTCTGGCTGGTATGTTGCTGGAGAGAGATTGCTACGCTGCTCGCCTGCTTCGCGAACACGGCGTCTCATTAGAGAGTGTTAGGAGCGAAATACAGGAAGAGCCAACCCGCGAACTCGCTCAAGCGAAGTCGCCGGGCATTCCCGCCGGATACCGATGGAAGAACCTGATCTACAACGCGGCCAGCGAGAACGTCGTCATCGAGATGGCGCGCAAGGACACGGGGCATCTACCGATGAGTCGATTGTTTGCGCGTCACAAGGACGCGGCAGGCTACGAGCCAGTTGGCAATCCAGCCGACGACGTGTCATACGAGTCCCCGGTTACATGCGAGAAGCAGCCGATCGTCATTTTCAATTCCATGAAGTGGGCGGGCGGCGGCGGCAACCCGGATGGCGTGTACCTGTTCAATCTCAAAACCAAAGAGCTCACAGTCTGCACTGCAAAGGACGCTTTGATCATTGCAGCCCCCCACCTGCGATCCTGGATTTCGACGCTCGTCTCGCTGTCGGATGATGGCCAGACATTGTATGTGAAAGTCGGAATCGAAAAGCCCGTTTCAGGCGGCGGAGTAGTTGAGTACCATCTAGCCAGCTTGGCCCTGTTGGATAAGAAAATGGAGTTGCTGTCTCAGTTAAAGGATATCCGCTTCTGAAAGCTGTTCCGTTTCGCAACGTTAAGGAGTTGTTTTGACCAAATTCACAAAGCTCGCATCACCAGCCGCCATCCTCGCGCTAACCCTAGCCGCCGCCGCCCAAACCCTAACCGGCACCGTCACCAACGGCACTACCAACAAGCCCGCCGCAGGCAACGAAGTCATCCTCATCAACCTAGCCAACGGTATGGACGTAGGCGGCAGCACCAAAGCCGACAGCGCCGGGAAATTCAGCTTCAAAATCATCGTTCCCGGCCCGCACCTCATTCGCGCCGTTCATCAGGGAGTCAACTATCATCAGATGGCGCCTCCCGGCGTTACCACAGCCGACGTGCAGGTCTATGACGTCGCGCCCAAAGTCAACGGGATCAGCGTTACCGCCGACGTAATCCGCTTCCAGGCCGACAGCGGAACCATGCAAGGCGTGCGCCTGTTCGTCGTCAATAACGCATCGTCTCCCGCGAAGACACAGATGAACGATCACAACTTCGAGTTCTATCTGCCCGCTGGGGCAAAGGTCGAACAACTGCAAGCCCGCGCCCCAAACGGCCAGCCCATCAGCGCGGATGCCGTGCCAGATCCCGAAAAAACGTCCGAGAAGAACCGCTACGCCATCAACTTCCCGCTCCGTCCCGGAGAAACGCAGTTCCAGGTGGAATTCACTCTGCCCTACTCGGGCGAGATCAAGATCGATCCCAAGCCGCTCTATCCCGCCGCGCACCTCGTCATCGTTCTTCCGAAGGCGATGCAGTTCCAGGCCGCGAATGCGCCCAGCTACCAGTCCATGCAAGACCCCACGCAGGGCGACAGTAACGTAGAAGTCGCGCAGCAGACCAAGCCCGGCCAGCCGCTAGGCTTCACGCTGCGAGGCAACGGAGTCATCACCGAGTCGCCGGGAGAAACCGCCTCGGGCGCAGCCCAGCAGCAGGATCAGCAATCGCAATCTCAAAGCCGCGACAATCGTTCTAGTGACAATCGTCCCGGCGGCGGACTCGGCGCTCCCATCGATGCGCCCGATGCTTTGCAGAAATATCGCTGGCCCATCCTCTTCGGATTCGCCGTACTGCTCGCCATCGGCGGATGGGTGGTCACGAAGCGGCAGCCCGTAACATCAGCCGCAGCGACATCTCCAGCGAAGCTTGGCTCGGCGTCGAGCGCCCACAGCGCAGCCGTCCGCCCAACGGTATCAACCGCGGCGACAAGCGCCAACGTAGCGACGAGCCCGGCCGCAAAATCGTCAATGCTGCTCGATGCGCTGAAAGAAGAAATCTTCCAACTCGAGGTGGAACGAAAGCAAGGCAAGATCACGCCCGCGGATTACGAAAAAACCAAAGCCGCCCTCGACCAAACCCTAGACCGGGCACTGAAGCGGCAGCAGGGATGATCGCGAGCGCGGTTTTGGCTGAGAACTGAGAACCGGGAACTGAGAACTGCCCCTTGAGCCGAACCGCCGTCTCTGACATCTAATAGAATCGAGCCACGGAATAACCCGAGGCACTCATTATGAGCAACATATTTAAAACCACTCTCCTGCTCACCGCCATGACGCTGCTGCTCATGCTGGCGGGCCGCGCTTTCGGAGGCCAGAACGGCATGCTGATGGCGCTGGCATTCGCCGCCGTCATGAATTTCGTAGCCTACTTTTTTTCTGACAAGATCGCGCTCGCCACCTACCGCGCCCAACCCGTCACCCGCGAAGATCTGCCGCGCGTCTACAACATCGTTGAGCGCCTGGCGCAAAAAGTTAGCCTGCCGATGCCCAAGGTCTACCTCATCCCGACCGACTCGCCCAACGCCTTCGCCACCGGACGCAATCCGAACCACGCCTCCGTAGCCGTAACTCAGGGCATCCTCGGACTGCTCAACGACGAAGAACTGGAAGGCGTCATCGCCCATGAACTCGGCCACGTGCGCAATCGCGACATCCTGATCAGTTCGATCGCGGCCACGCTAGCCGGCGCCATCACCTGGCTCGCCTCAATCGCCAAGTGGGGAATGATTTTTGGCGGTATGAGAGGCGAACGCGACGATCGCGGCGGAGGCGGTGGCATCGCGGCCATTGCCATGATCATCCTCGCCCCTTTCGCGGCCATGCTGATCCAGTTAGCCGTTTCGCGCTCCCGCGAATACGGAGCTGACGACACCGGAGCCCACTGGACCGGCAATCCCTACGCTTTGGCGAGTGCCCTGGCAAAGATCGACGCTTACTCCAAACAACGCCCACTCATAGCGAGCCCATCGACCGCACATCTCTTCATCATTGCGCCGTTCTTAGGTGGGATGAGTTTCGGCAGCTTGTTCTCAACCCATCCGCCAACCGCAAAAAGAATCGAGCGGTTGACCGGGCGATCTGCAGAATTCTTTCAGTAAACACGTAGGGACGGCCACTCTCGGCCGTCCAGTCGAGCGAAGCACGACAGCTGCTGACTGAGCGCTGGTCTATGACCGGCGTAACTGCCCCCGATACCACCCACATAGTAGAATCGGCAAAATGGCTCCCGAAGCTCTGGTAGCAACCGCGCGCCGCGCCGCGGAACTAGAAAACAGTCTCCGCCGTGTCATCCGCGGCAAAGACGAAGTCCTCCGCCTAGCCTTGGTTTCGATTTTCGCCAAAGGCCACCTCCTGATCGAAGGCGTCCCCGGCGTAGGCAAGACCACGCTCGGCCAGGCGCTGGCCCGCGCGATTGACTGCTCGTTTCAGCGCATCCAGTTCACCAGCGACATGTTGCCCTCCGACGTGCTCGGCATCTCGATCTACTCCGCCATCGAGCAGAAATTCGAGTTCAAACGCGGACCGGTCTTCGCCAACGTCCTCTTAGCCGACGAAATCAACCGCACCACTCCGAAGACGCAGTCCGCCCTGCTCGAGGCCATGAACGAGGGCCAGGTCACCATTGACGCGCACTCTTATCCGCTGCCGCAGCCGTTCCTGGTTCTCGCCACCCAGAATCCCATCGAGCATCACGGCACCTATCCCCTGCCCGAGTCGCAACTCGATCGCTTCCTGATGCGAGTTCGCATGGGATATCCCGAAGGCAACGCCGAGCGCGAGATCCTCCGCGCCGAAGCCGGCGCCGCCCAACTAGAAAACCTGCGCCCTGCGCTCAACGCCGCCGACGTAGTTGAAATCCAACAAGCCGTAGCCCAGGTCCACGTGGACGAATCGCTAATCAGTTACTTGCTGAATATAGTCAGCAAGACGCGCGAGTCCGAGTACCTTTCCCTCGGAGTATCTCCCCGAGGCTCGCAGATGCTCTACCGCGCCGCCCAAGCCATGGCCTTCCTCGAAGGCCGCGATTACTGCACGCCCGAAGATTTCAAACCCCTCGTCGTCTCCGTCTTCGCCCACCGCGTAGTAGTAGGTGCGCTCTACACGTCCACCCTGAAAAAATCAGAGCAAGCCGAACAAGTTCTCCGCGAGATCGTAGAGAGCGTGCCGGTGCCGGTGTAGAGACGGGGCTTGCCCCGACTCAGCCTGACCAACGGCGTAACGGGTTCTATAATTCCGCTCATGTCATTTCTCCGCTTCCTGATGCTCTTGTCGCTAGTGGTCTGGCTCGGCGGCCTGATTTTTCTCGCATTCGTCGAAGCTCCCACTGCCTTTACGCCCGGACTTCTGCCCACCCGCCACATGGCCGGATCGGTCGTGGGACGCTCGCTCGATTTACTCCACTACATGGCGATTGTCTCCGGGTTTGTTTTTCTGACCTCGTCCATGCTTTACAGCCGGATGGCCACCGGCAATGCGCGGCCGCTGGCGGCGCGGCACCTTCTGATCGTGCTGATGCTCCTGCTCACAGTGATCTCGCAGTTTGCCGTTTCTCCGAAAATGCACGCCCTTCGCGCCGAGGTTGGCGTGATCGATAACGTGCCTCTCGACAATCCACTGCGCCGGGAATTCGACCGTCTGCATGTGTGGTCGGAAAAGTTCGAAGAGGCCGTGCTTCTGCTGGGGTTGGTGGCCTTGTACACAACCGCGCAAACATTCCGGTGAGCGGCCGATAACGGAAGCGAGGACCGGTCTCATAAATGGTTCCGGCTTGGGTTTGGGAAGGGCACGGCTTCAGCCGTGCCGCTCACGGCCATAAAGAGGAGGGCTTCAGCCCCTGAGGGCCGCACGCAACACCCTGGAAAATGTGCTGCGTGCTCCTACCGCGTCGCTCCGACTGACTGCGCAGCCGCCGGTTTCAGCGTGTCATCGAGATACACCAGATACTCGGCGATCAGCTTCTAGCTGTCGTAGTAATCGTTCATCTTAATAGCGGCCACGTTGTCGCGCGGCGAATGCAGAATCGACCAGGTCGATTGTGTAACCGAGTGCAAAGTGATGCGCGGAATGTGGTAGCGAGCAAACGATTCAGAATCGGCGCTGGCGCCGTTGGGCACGTTCATTACGGTCGCAGGCAGCTTACTGGCGAAGGCAACCGCAGCTAACGCGTCAAGCAGCGTTTTGTCGGCGTGCGAGGCCCAAACTTCAGTCGGACCGAGGCCCAAACTATCGAAATTCACCATGCCCTCGACGCGCGCGCGCTGTTCGCTGGTGAGATGATCCAGGTAATAGCGCGATCCGGCCAACCCCTTTTCCTCGCCCGAGAATCCGATGAAAATCAGCGTGTGATGACGCGGATGCGCGCGCAGGCTATACAACAGCGTGGGCAACAGCACGGCTCCCGTCCAGTTGTCGACCACGCCGTCGCCAAAGCTGTCGACCTTATCGGTATGCGCGCCGACCACAATGACTTCCTGCGTTTCGCCCGGCAGAACGCAAATGACGTTCGGAGGAAGTTTGCGGTCGAGTCTTTGCTCGGAAAGATTCGCGCCCTTGCATCCGGACTCGGCAAACCATTTCCGGATCAGCTCTTCACGTTCGCTGTTCCTGTCTGAAAACGACTTTAGCCGGCCTTCGACAACTACACGCGCCTGCAAGCGGAAACGAATCTGCGCCGAGGGTTGAGCTGATGCGCAGACGGCGCAAACCATGCAAGCAGCCAGCGCCACGGCAAGATAGCGAAGTACAAAACAGCGACGTAGTCGGCTGCGGGCGCTTGTTACATCGGACTGCATTGCGTCGAGGGTAGCACGCCCGCCTCGCGCCACGCATTCCACGTGCGTATGCGTATCGAGCACGATGATTTATTCTTCTTATCGCACGAAGACTTAGAACTGAGAACCGGGAACTGAGAACCGACCATGAAAACTGGCATCATCGGTCTGCCGCAGGTCGGCAAGACGTCTTTATTTCGCATTCTGACCAAAGCAAATCTTTCCGAGCACGCATTTTCGAACCCGCGCGAGGCGCACATCGGAGTAGCCAAAGTCCCCGACGAGCGCCTCGACAAACTGGCCGCCCTCTACAAGCCAAAGAAGCTGACGCACGCTTCGGTCGAGTACGTGGACGTAGGCGCCATCGGCCAGGACGCGCTGAAAGAGACCGCCTACATCGGCCATCTGCGCCAGGTGGACGCGCTCATCCACGTTCTCCGCGCCTTTGAAAACGATGCCATTCCGCACGTCGGCCCCATCGATCCGCTGCGCGACATCAAGAACGTAGAGTTCGATCTCATGGTCAGCGATCTCGGCCAGATCGAAAAGCGGCTGGAGCGCCTGGAAAAAGACTTAAAGAAAATGAAAACGCCGGAACTCGAAAAAGAAAACGAGCTGCTGATCAAAGCCAAAGCCCATCTCGAAACCGAAAAGCCCTTGCGCGAAATGGAAATGACGCCCGAGGACAAGAAGCGCATTAGAGGCTTCATGTTTCTGAGCGAGAAGCCGATGCTCTACGTCCTCAACATAGGCGAGAGCACCGAACTCGGCAAAGACCTCGAAGCCGCGGTAGCGAAATATGACCTGACCGAAGTGGCCGCGCGTCCCAATGCCGGAGCCAGCGCCATCTGCGGCAAAGTGGAAGCCGAACTAGCCGAGATGACCGACGAAGACGCCGCCGAATTCCTAGGCAGCTACGGACTGACGGAAAGCGGCCTCTCGCGCCTGATCCGCAAGAGCTATCACCTGCTAGGCCTGATCTCATTCTTCACCGCCGGAGAAGATGAATGCCGAGCCTGGACGATTCCGCTGCATACGCGGGCGCAGAACGGCGCGGGCGCGATTCACTCCGATCTGGAAAAACACTTCATCCGGGCAGAAACAATTCGGTGGGACCAGCTACTGGAGGCGGGTTCGGAAGCGAACGCCCGCGCAAAAGGTACACTGCGGCTGGAGGGCAAGGATTATATTGTCCAAGATGGGGACGTGATGCACATTAGGCACAGTGGATAAGACCGTTCCCGGTTCTACCCCCGAGACGCAGAGGGCGCAAAGAAAACCAATCACGCTCTCCTCGGCGCCCTCGGCGTCTCGGCGGTAATACTGGGTACCGTTAGTGCACATGGAAAAATCGATCCAGCAAAAACATGCAAGCCGCTCCAACAAAAACAAGTAACGCCATCTTCACCCCGGGTTCTTTATTCACTTCGGGGATCAAATCCGAAGCAGCTACATAGATCGTAACGCCAGCCGATAGCGGCAGCCCGAAGCCTACCTCGTGGCGGAAGACGGCCATCGTCATCACTCCCGCCACGGTTGCTATTCCCAGCAGCATGGACGCTCCCCAGGCAAACGCGCGGCTGCGGCCGCTGGCCAGCATCACTGACGAGATGGTGAATCCCTCCGGAATCTTGTGCAGAAAAACCGCTACGAAGATGATCCAGCCGAGCGCCGGGGAAACGAGAAATCCCGAAGCGATCGCGATGCCATCGAAAAACGTGTGAATCAGCAATCCGATCAGAACCGAATATCCCTTATGAGCATGAACGAACTGGTCGGCGTGAGTCTCTTCTCCAAAGTGGAAATGCGAGGTAACGGTATGCTCAAAGAAGTGGACAAGCAGGTATCCGCCGAGAATCAGAAAGCCGGCATACGGGCCACGCAGATGGATGCTCTCCGGCACCATCTCCACCAGCGCCGTCGCCAGCATGAACCCCGCACCCAGCGCGACGAAGTAGCGCAGGTACGAGTGTTCCCAATGCTTATGAACGATGATGGCGCCGCCGAACACGTTCGCGCCCGCCGCCGTCAGCCCCAGCAGCATACTGGTCAGGATGGGGGACATGAGGGAGAAGAATAGCAGGAACCAGTTGCCAGTGGTCAGTTGCCAGTTGCCGGTAAGCGCACTTGTGCCGCGTTTGGTTTTGGGTGGCGCAGCGGTTTACCGCTGCGATCATTGGCTTGCTACCAATGGCGGCTTCAGCCGCTGGGAGAACGGTCGCCTGCTAAAATCCGCTGCGTGCGGAATTATGTCGAACTCATCACATGGCTGGCCTGCGTCGTGTATTCGACCATCCCCGCATTCTGGTTCATGGTTCATCCTTTTGCGGAGCGGTGGCGCGCGCGGCATCGCTCGCCGTACCCCGTGCTGCTCCCTGCGTGGATGGCAATGTGGATTGTGGTCGCGCTGATCACTTGGCCTTGGCGGGGCATCTTGTTGTATGAAGCGCACTGGGTGTGGGTCGCAGCGATATTGCTGTTTGCCTGGGGGCTCTATCTGTATTCGCAGTCGGGAAAGAATTTCAGCGCGAAACAACTCGGCGGGCTGCCCGAGGTTGACGGCCGGATGCGCGAGCAGCGGCTGGTGACGGGTGGAATCCGGGCGCGAGTGCGGCATCCGGTGTACCTGGCCCATCTCTGCGAGATGCTGGCATGGAGCACCGGGTCCGGCCTCGCGGTGTGCTGGGTACTGACGGCGCTCGCAGTGGTCATGGGAGCAGTGATGATCCGGATGGAGGATGAGGAGTTGGAGAATAGGTTTGGCGGCTCCTACCGCGCTTATCGCAGTGCCGTTCCGGCGATTCTGCCAAGAGTGTTCTCGCAACGCCAGCTATAATCCGCAGTAACTGAAAGCTGACAGCTGCTTCCCATGCGCTTCGAACTGTTCGTCGCAACTCGCTATCTTCGTGCCAAACGCCGCCAGGCGTTCATCGGCGTCATCACAGGTATCTCTATCTTGGGAGTGGCGGCGGGAGTGGCTTCGCTGATCGTCGCGTTGGCCATCAATAACGGTTTCCGGCAGGATCTGCAAGCGCGGCTGCTGGGCTCGACTGCACACATCAGTCTGCTGCGGGTCGAGAGCGACGGCATACGCGATTGGCGTCCGCTGCTTGAGAAGCTATCAAAGCAGCCCCATGTCGTCGCTGCCGCTCCCGCGATTTACGAGCAGGTGCTGATCTCGCGTGGCCCGCGGGCACGCGGCGCGGTGCTGAAGGGCATGCTGCCGCAGTACGAGCGGAAGGTCAGCGATCTGCTGAACTCGGTTACGCTCGGATCGGCGGCGCTGGAGGAGACAAGCGTGGCGCCGGGTCTTCGACCCGGCTCGGGCGGGGCGGAGCCAGGTTCCCACACAAGCACTACACCCGCAGAATCTCCCGATGATCTTACCGGCGTGCAGCAGCGCGTCGCCGCGATGCCTCCCATTATTCTCGGTATAGACATGGCCGAAGAGCTGGGTGCGACCGTGGGGTCGGTGGTCCTGGTGACTTCTCCGCAAGGCGAGCTGACTCCGTTCGGCATGGTGCCGAAGTACATTCGTTTTCGCGTTGCGGGAATCTTCAACTCCGGATTCTTCGACTACGATTCCTCCTGGGCGTTCATCAGGCTTTCTGACGCGCAGCAGTTGTTTGGGTTGGGCGATGTGATCTCGGTCATCCAATTCAAGCTCGACGATATTTATCTCGCGCCCGACGTGGCGCGCTCGCTCGAACAGGCCGCCGATCTGTCTTCTGGAAGCCACGGCTTCATGGCCACCAGTTGGATGGAACAGAACAAGCCTCTGTTCCGCGCGCTGCGACTGGAGCGCGTCGTAACCTTCATCACCATCGGCCTGATCGTGTTCGTGGCCGCGCTCAACATTCTGATCTCGCTGATCATGATGGTCATGGAGAAGACGAAAGATATCGCCGTCCTCATGTCCCTGGGCACAAAGAAGGCGCAAATCCGCCGCGTCTTCATCGCGCAGGGCGTACTGATCGGCATAATTGGGACGGCGATTGGCCTCGTGCTCGGCTACGCCATCTCGTGGGCGGGCGGACACTATCACTTTATTTCGCTCTCGCCCGAAGTCTATTCGATCGACTACGTACCGTTCGCGCCGCGGCTGTTGGATGGAGTTATCGTGGCGCTAGTTTCCATCGGAATTTCGTTTATCGCAACCATTTACCCGTCCTGGTCAGCCGCGCGGATTTTGCCGGCGGAGGCGCTAAGGTACGAGTAGGGCTGCTCAGACGTTCCCGGCCCTCCATCCTGTGACCGCGGTCACATTGCATTTGTTTTCAGGAGGTATACAGTCTTTTGCATAGCTCGTTCCCGAAAATGGAATTGCGGGAACGGACTGTTCTTCCTCATGCTCGAACGGATCGTGCTCTAATGGATCATGCTCTAATGGAGCACGCTCTAATGGAGCAAAGACCGTCTTCTCAGGTTTCGGCCGAAGGCGGCCTTGGTACTTAGGAGGGGGAGTTTGCATCCAATGACTCAAGACCCTCTGCTGAGGGTCGAAGGGTTAAGTAAGGTCTTTCGCTCAGGCGAAGACGAACTCGTGCTCTTTGAGAATCTGTCTTTCCAGGTCCAGAAGGGAACGATGCTGGCCATCGTCGGCCAATCGGGTGCTGGAAAGAGCACCTTATTGCACATCCTCGCGGCGCTTGATCGTCCTTCGGCGGGTGCCGTATACTGCGCAAACTTCAAGGTGAATTCACTCTCTGAGGATGACGCCGCCGAGTTTCGTAACCGCCAAATCGGCTACGTGTGGCAATTCCATTATCTGTTGCCAGAGTTCACCGCTTTGGAGAATGTCGCCATGCCCCTGCTGACGCGCGGGCAAGCCGTACCCGCAGCGGAACAGGAAGCTTCGCGGTGGTTGCGCGAGGTCGGACTGGCCGAGCGCGGGCATCATCGGTCAGGCGAGCTTTCCGGCGGCGAGCAGCAGCGGCTGGCGCTGGCACGCGCGCTCATCACCCAGCCCCAAGTCCTGCTGGCTGATGAGCCTACCGGCGATCTCGACGGGCGCACCGGGGAACTGGTTTTTGAATTGGTCGCGCGATTGCACCGCGAGCACCAGTTGACCTCTTTGATAGCCACCCACAACCTCGCGTTTGCACGGAGGTGCCATAGGGTTTTGCGCTTGGATCGAGGCAAAATAGAGGAAGTCGCGCCCGAGTCTCTTCCGGCGTGATGAAAGGCAGAATCGAAAGCGGAACTAAAGTTGACCAATCGCAGGTAACCGAAAGTGGGCACTCTGCGGGTAACTACAAGGTGGATATCGCTTGGGTGATTAGGCGATAAGAATGCATAATAAAGAGTGGTAGGGGCTGGGGTTTGGCGGAGGCCGGGGCTTTCCGCATAAACTCGGGGGGAAATGGTTTATGTTCGAACGCTATACAGAGAAAGCCAGGCGCGTCATCTTTTTTGCGAGGTATGAGGCCAGCCAGTTCGGTTCTCCTTATATTGAGACCGAGCACCTGCTGCTCGGACTGTTGCGGGAAGACAAGGCCCTGACCAATCGTTTCCTGCGCTCTCATGCCTCGGTCGAGTCCATCCGCAAACAGATCGAAGGCCACACCACCATCCGCGAAAAAGTCTCCACCTCGGTCGATCTTCCCCTGAGCAACGAATGCAAGCGCGTACTGGCCTATGCCGCGGAAGAGGCCGAACGCCTTTCGCACAAACACATCGGAACCGAGCACCTGCTGCTCGGATTGTTGCGCGAAGAAAAGTGTTTTGCCGCTGAGATTTTGCACGAGCGCGGATTGCGTCTTTCCACCATCCGCGAAGAGCTGGCCCGTACCAGCCAGGAAAAAGCGCAGCCACAACGCGGACAACGTGAATCCTCTTTATTGAGTGAGTTTTCCCGCGACCTGACCCAGTCCGCCATGGATAGCCAGCTCGATCCGCTGGTCGGACGCGACAACGAAGTCGAGCGCGTCGTGCAGATTCTATGCCGCCGCACGAAAAATAATCCCGTGCTCATCGGCGAGCCCGGCGTAGGCAAGACCGCCATCGTGGAAGGCCTGGCGCAGCGCATCGCCGACGGCGAGGTTCCTTCATTCCTGGCCGACAAACGCATTCTCGCCCTCGATCTTTCTCTGATCGTCGCCGGCACCAAGTATCGCGGCCAATTCGAAGAGCGCCTCAAGACCATCATGAAAGAGCTGATGGAGTCGCAAAATTCCATCATCTTCATCGACGAGCTGCACACGCTCGTAGGCGCAGGAAGCGCCGAAGGCTCGCTCGACGCCGCCAACATCCTTAAGCCCGCCCTGTCGCGCGGCGAGATTCAGTGCATCGGCGCGACCACGCCCGCCGAATACCGCAAGTCGATCGAAAAGGACCGCTCGCTCGAGCGCCGCTTCCAGGCCGTGAAAGTCCCGCCGCCGACCGAAACCGACGCGGTCAAGATTCTTTTCGGAATCAAAGAGCGCTACGAAAAATTCCACGCCGTCACCTACACCGACGACGCCATCAACTTCTCGGTGTCGCATTCCAATCGCTACATCCCGGACCGCTTTTTGCCGGATAAGGCCATCGACCTGATCGACGAGGCCGGCGCGCGCGTGAAGCTGCGCCAGACCACGCTGCCCGAAGAATTGACCGAAGTCCAAAAGCGCATCAAGTTCATCGTCCACCGTATGGAGAACGCCATCGCGAACCACGAGTTCGAGAAGGCGCGCTTCTACTCGGACGAAGAACGCAAGGAGCGCGAGAACCTGCGCACCCTTCGCGAAAAATACCACCTCGATGAATCCTCCACCGGTGTAGTCGGTCGGGAGGACATCGAGGACGTGGTATCGCGCTGGACCGGCGTCCCCATCACCTCGATCAAAGAAGAAGAAACCCAGAAGCTGCTGCGCATAGAAGAAGAGTTGCACAAACGTATCATCTCGCAAGACAAAGCCATCAGCGCTCTCGCCCGCGCCATCCGCCGTTCGCGCGCCGGCCTGAAGAGCCCGAACCGCCCCATCGGCTCGTTCCTGTTCCTCGGACCGACCGGCGTAGGCAAAACCGAAGTAGCGCGCACCCTCGCCCAGTTCATGTTCGGCAGCGAAAAGGCTCTAGTCCGTTTCGATATGTCCGAGTTCATGGAAAAGCACTCCGTCTCGAAACTGATCGGTTCGCCTCCGGGATACGTTGGCTATGAAGAGGGGGGCCAACTGACAGAACGCGTCAAGCGCGCACCATATTCTGTCGTTCTGCTGGACGAAATCGAGAAGGCGCACCCCGATGTCTTCAACATCCTGTTGCAGGTCTTTGAAGACGGCCAGTTAACTGACGGCCTCGGCAACACCGTCGACTTCAAGAACGCCATCCTGATCATGACCTCAAACATCGGCGCGCGCCACCTGATGAAGCGCGAAGGTCTCGGCTTCCAGTCAACGAAGGACGAAATGGTTTCCGAGAAAGTCGAAGACCTGGTAAAGGGCGAGGTCAAGCGCACCTTCAATCCCGAATTCCTCAACCGTGTGGATGAGGTCATCCTGTTCCTGGCGCTGAGCGAGCAGGACCTGATCCAGATTCTCGAGCTCATGGTCAGCCAGTTGAACCAGAATCTCGCCCAGCGTTCGATCACCGTAACCGTGGCCGACGAAGCGAAGCGTTGGATTCTGAACCAGACGCTGACCGACCGCAGCTACGGAGCGCGTCCACTGCGCCGCGCCTTGCAAAAGTACATCGAAGACCCGCTGTCGGAAGCTCTGATTCAAGGCACGATCACCACCAGGCCAGCCTTCATCGAGGTCTTCCTGGAAGACAACAAGCTGTACTACCGCCCGGTAGACGCCGAGAAAGCCGAAGGCGTGCTCCTGTACGAAAGCTAGGCAAGTGGAGGGACGGGCGTCCCCGCCCGTCCAAGCCGAGCGCAGCTCGGCAGGTTTTAAGCCGTCAGCGAAAGCTGGCGGCTTTTGCTTGAGTGGGGACGGACGTCTCGCCCGCCCAAGCCGAGCGCAGCGTTTCCATCCGGTACACTTGAGCATTCCCGTATCTCCTAATTAGGGCAATTGAAGCGCAATGAAAACTGTATTCTTCCCATCCCGCATTAGCACCATGTACGGCTTCGTCCGTGGCCGTCAGCTTGAGGGCACATTTCCCGGTGAACCCGGTACCGGAGTGTGGCCGATCACTGCTTTAAGGATTGGATTTGGTTGGGGCTCCCTACCGGAAGAATTATGGCCTAAGTCTGGCGGCCAATGGCCACCACCGGAACCGCCGAATGTGGATTCAGAGGCAAAGAAGTTTCGGGCGGGTCGGTATCAGCGCGTGCGAACGTTAGACGACTGCAAGAAAGTAATGGCAAACGTCAGGCCTTTTCCCGTTCTGGCCAGTTTTGAGATCACAGACAAATGGCGAGACGCGCCAAGCGGCAGTATTCCCGCGCCCGCGTCGGACGATATTTCTCTTGGCAATCACACTGTTCTGCTGGTGGGATACGACGATTCAAGAGGTGAGTTTAAGTTTCAGAACTCATGGGGCGCGGATTGGGGCGATGGTGGATTTGGAACGATTGGATATGAAACATTTGAGGCTACATGCTGGGAAGCTTGGGTTTGGGATTTCATCGGCGCGAGGGACGATACTCCAAAAGAGCCACTAGGTTTCAAGCGTGGCGACTGGGGGTTACGCGACCATGCAGGCGGAATGTTTCATTGTCGGGAATTTATTGATCCCGACGATGAGCGCATCGCGTGGGCGTTCGCAATCGAGCGGGTCGAAGCTTTAGAGGTCGAGGAACTTTTTGTTCGTCCAAGATTTCGGCGGAATGGGTACGGTAAGCGTCTGATTAGGTGGATACGTGAATTGGCCCATCACGAACAGCTTCCATTGAAAATTTGGATTCCAGACGTGGACACTGACCCTCAAAACTTGCAGGTTCTGAAGAAGCTGATTGATCCGCTGGAACTCCGAATCGTTGACAGTGACTCTCGTTGGGCGCCCCTTATGGCTCAAGCGGCATAACATCCGGGTGGTCTTATCCAATCAACACACTAACGCCTCTTGCGAATGTGCGGGCTCTCCGGCTCCCAGCCGCTAAATCGCCCGCGCCGTAACTTCCTTCCGCCGCGGCCTCCCGCCCTTCAACCCATTCACCCGAGCCGCCGCCTTCTTGGCCTTGCTGCGTGACCTCCCGCCAGCTTCGCCCATTCGAGCCGCCATCCATTTCCGCGATCCCAAAAATCCTTCCAGCAGCGCCGGCACGTAAAGATCCGCATCCAGCCGTGGAAAATGAATGCCGAAACCCGATGGGCTCAGCTCAATCTCCGCTAGGTCCGCGGCCTTCGCATGCTCCAGTCCCTGCGCGTCGTCCGGCCGAAAGCTCACCGCGATCTTGGAGCTAAGCTCAATCACAACGCGTCCGCTCGCCCGGTCGTAATGCGCGGAGACGGCCCGGGGAAAACTCTCCCGCAGTTTCCGTGCCCGTTCCTTTGCCGCCTCGAAATCGTCAACCCGCACACCCTTAGCCCGAACCATGAATCCTCTCCCATGCCTCGCAAAGCATTGTTACGTGACAATAGCATATTCCCAAGCGATTGGGTTATTTTGGAAGGCGGTCCCACCATCGAAGCTCCAAAGCTGCTAATCCCATCGGCGCTAAATTCAGGGTATGGCACAATGTTGAATCCATGGCTGGGAGCGGCAAACAGATTCTGCTCGACCTAAGTCACACCGTCGAACACGGCCTAGTCACCTACAAAGGCCTTCCCGCCCCAATCATCTGTGACTACCTGAGCCGCGAGGCGTCGCGGAAGCATTATGCGCCCGGAACCGAGTTTCAGATCGGCAAGATTGAGATGGTGGCGAATACCGGGACCTACCTCGACTCTCCCTTTCACCGCTATGCCGATGGTAAGGACTTGTCGCAACTGGAACTGCAAATACTCGCCAACCTCCCCGCGATCAAAATACCGGCCCAGCACAAGCAGGCGATCGATATTTCATGCTTTCCGCGCGGAAGGAATCTGGCGGGCAAAGCCGTGCTGGTCGAAACAGGATGGTCGCGGCACTGGAACACGCAGCACTATTTCGAAGGGCATCCGTTCCTAACCGAGGACGCAGCGCGGTTTCTGGCTGACAGCGGGGCAGCTCTCGTCGGCATCGACTCTCACAACATCGACGACGTCCAGGACTTGCGGCGCCCGGTCCATAGCATCCTTCTGCAAAATGAAATCCCGATCGTGGAGCACATGACGAACCTCAAAGCGCTGCCGCAGGTCGATTTCAGATTCTTCGCCGTGCCAGTGAAGGTGAAGGGTTTCGGAACGTTTCCGGTGCGGGCTTTTGCGATTCTCTAGTGGGCTTTGGGCGCTGGACCTCAGAGACTTTTCATCACCACCAGCCACCACGCCCAATGCCAAAATGACGGCCGGATGGGGCAGTGTCCGGTGTCAAACACCTCCCCCAAGCGGAGTCGAAGAAAGATCAGTAACTCCTTAATTTTGGAATATTTTGGAAGTAAGTCATTATTTTTGAATACTTTGCGGCAAATGGGGGGGGCAAAAAACCATAGAGTCTCCCGCACAGCCCTCGCCTCTCACTCTGTGGCCGCAAAGACACATTTTTCTCCTCCATGTCGATTGACCGCAAGTCTCAAGTATGTTTAACTCCATTCAATCGGGGCTGGCTCAACGCGGTAGCTTGGGAATACGCAGTAAAAATTCCGGGGCGTGAAACCGAGGTGCGTCATGAAGTCCAGCTCAAGTGCAGTTCTGCCAGTGTCCCTTCTGCTGTTAACCATTCTCAGCTTGACCGTCTTAGGCCTAACCACGAGTGCCAGTGCGCGGGAGACCGTCCTGCCCGCCGGTACCCTTCTCAAGTGCACCATGAATGAACCAAACTTTTCTTCGGCGACCGTTGCCATCGGCGATCCCGTGCTCTGTCATCTGCACTCGGTGACGGAATTCGGCCAGCAGACATTTCCCCGCGGAAGCTACCTCGTTGGCCATCTGGAATCGGCCCAGGACCCAGGCCACTTCTGGGGCAAGGGCTACATGAAGCTGGTCTTCGATCGTATCGGACTGCCCAACGGCGACATGCCGCTCGACGCAAAGGTGATCGCAACCCGCGGCTACAAGGTCGATAAGGACGGAGACATCCGCGGCAAAGGCCACGCTCGGCGCGACATCGTCGAATGGATGATTCCGCCACTCTGGCCATGGAAGATCATCATGCTTCCAGCACGCGGTCCCCGTCCCACGCTCAAAGGCGAAAGCATGCTCGAGCTGCGCCTGATGGATGACGTGCAAATCCCGCAGGTCTCGGCCACCAATGGCCCCGATTGGCATTTCTTTGGCCGTCCGCGGATGGAGAACGACTCCTATTACCAAGGCTCGTACCAGCAAGACTCGTACCAGGGCGCGAGCGCCGTGCCGCGGGACAACGGCTCCATTCCTCAACTAACGGTACGCAACGTAAGCATCGGAGCCAGCGTCACCTCCAGTGAGCAGCCGATAGCTCAGGACGCTCCGCAGTTTATCTACGCCAGCTATGTCACTAAGGGCGCAGCCGGAAGCGCGGCCCCCGGAGTGCCAGTGTTCGTGCTGAAGTCAGGCATGGTTCTGGAGGTCGGCAATTACACCTATCAGGACGGCCGCATCAGCTACGAACTAGCCAGCGGCGGCAGCGGCGTGATCAGCACAGACGAGGTGGACTGGAGCACAACTACTCGTGTAAACAGCCAACGCGGTGTGCGGACGATGCTGCGCGGTGGACACCCAGGCGCGGCGACCGGATTCTAGGGGGCCGTCAGGATTTCACAAATCGGCGTTCCAGCCGTCAGCGAAAAGCTGGCGGCTGTTTTGTTTGCGTAGGGACAGCCGCCCCCGTGAGCCTGCCCTGAGCGAAGTCGAAGGGTCCAAGCCGAGCGAAGCTCGGCAGACTTTTCAGCTGTCAGCCAACTTTCCTGCGACCCGTGAACGTGAAGTGACATCCATTACGGAGCGTACTATTACGCAACCTCAAGGACCCCATGTCCAAAATCAACATCGCCCAAAAATTTGCCAAGATCACCGAATACTGGAAGCCCTACATCGCCGCCGAGCTCAATGGCCAATATGTGAAGCTCGATAAGCTCAAAGGCGAGTTTGTATTTCACCATCATGAGAAGGAAGACGAAATGTTTCTGGTGGTCAAAGGCCGCTTCCGCATGGAGTTTCGCGACCGGCACGAATGGATCGAAGAGGGCGAGTTCATTGTGGTCCCGCGCGGAGTGGAGCACCGTCCGGTAGCGGAAGAAGAATGCTGGATCCTGCTCTTTGAACCTGCCTCGACGCTGAACACCGGCAACGTCAAGAATGAACGGACCTTGCACGAGCTGGAACGGGTCTGACTCGACCAGTTCCTGTTACCTTCGCCCCGCTCCCACCCGACTTCTGTACCCTACACGCCTCGCCCCGAATGCGTCAGGATAGTACTGCTACCCGGAATTCTCCCTCCTTGCCGGGCCTGACGGCGCATGCTCAATTCCGATCATCTCCATTCCGACCATGAGGAAAGCGAAGTGGTTGAGACCTGGCAGCGGTTTGCCCAGGGTCTGCTGGGAGTGCTCGCGCTCGTGGGCGCCGGCATCATGGCCCACTACTACGCTCCCCCCGAAACTGCCGGTCTGCAGCAGCAGGTGCACCAACTCTCAAGTCAGGTGGCGGATCTGCAACGGCAACAGTCGTTTTCGTCCGCTGTAGTAGACGATGCCCGGGACTCGGTGGCTTACATCTATGGGATTTATCACGTATCCGGCCGCGCGCAAGGGTTTCGCGCCCGCGTGGCAGGAACAGGGTTCGTAGTGGCACCGGGCCTCTTGGCCACCAATCGTCACGTGGCCGAGCCCTGGTACGGCGACCGCGAAGTCGCTGTGGCATTGCGGCAAGGTGGATCGCCAGTGCTGGAAAAACTGGTGGCGTATTTTCCAGGCTCACCGCTTCCGGTGAACCTCGAGACCGCGGTCGTCGCCAGCCACGGCGATCTGGCCGTGCTGCGCTTCGAAGCCACCCCCTTTACCAAACAACTTCGCCCCTTGATCCTGTCCCAGACGCCGCCCCATGTAGGCGATTCCGTGAGCGTGCTGGCTTATCCGATGGGAGTGACGGGCATGGTGGCAAAATCGCCGGCGGTCGTGTACGAGCGGCTTTCGTCGCATCCGGATGACGCCGACACGGCCGGCGAACTGGCGGCGTTATCGCTGATCCGGCCTTCGGCGACGTTTGGCCACATCGGCGATGTCACCGGCGACAAGCTCATCTATGACGCTCCTACGGCACGGGGAGGCAGTGGCGGGCCCGTACTGAATTTGCGCGGCGAAGTCGTAGGCATCAACTCCGCCTACATTGACGGCTTCTCCGGGGGCACGCTGGGGATCGCCGCCGCCGAGTTGCGTCCGCTGATGGAAACGGCAAAGCGAGCGGCTTTGGAGACTGCCGTCGCGCAATGAAGAATCAGTTCCCATTCTCAGTCGAGAACCGATCCGCTTCAACCGAGAACTTCTTGCCGCACAGACAAAGTGCCTTGATTTCAGGTACATTGTAACTTGCTGACTTGAATAACGGATTGGCTTATGGCTGCTCTTAGACTTGATAAGTCTCAGCTATAAAGCGTTTCTTCGGGCCATGTTTTCGGGCAACGGATTCCCGGCCGGCAGGTTCAAAAAAAAAATAGAATTGGTCCAGAACTAATTCAAGAGATCTGATCATGATAAAAAAAAATCTGTTTGCGATGGCTTTGCTCAGCCTGGCGTTGGCCGGCGGCTGCGCAAAGGGTGGCAACGGCGTTGTCCCCCCTCCAGTCACCATTGACGTTACTACCCCCAACGGCGTTAACCCTAGCGCGATCTACCCGACCCAGTCTGTGGTACTTACTGCCACGGTAATGAACTCGACGAATACAGCCGTTACCTGGAGCCTGAGCGGCGCGGGGACGCTCACGCCAGTCACGCCGCCGACAACCCCTGCAACCGCGATGTACGTGGCCCCGACTACGGTCCCAGCGGCAGGTTCGCAGCCGACAGTCACAGCAACATTGGTGTCCGACACCTCCATAACGGGCCCGCTGGCGTTGACCATCGTTGACGTCACCGCCGACGTAGCGCCAACGACGCTGAGCGTGGGCAGCGGTCTGACTCAGCAATTCACCGCCGTAGCCGTCCCTGACGATGCGCCCCAAACCTTTTACTGGAGCTGCACGGCGAACGGAGTGCAGTGCGCGAGCGCGAACTTTAGTCCGGCCCCGAATGTGTCTTCGCCCGGTGTAGCCTCCTACACGTACGGGCCGCAGGACAGCTGCACTGGCAATTGTCTTCAGATATCGGCGGCTTCGACTCTCGATCCGAACTTCTGCTCGAACAACCCCAAGAGCTGCACGGCCGCCACAGCCTCCCTGGTCGCATCCCGTGTAAGCGGCACGTACGCATTCCGCTTTTCCGGATATGACACCAGCAACAACGCCACAGCCGTGGTTGGAACGTTCACCGCGGCGTCGAATGGAACGATCACCTCGGGCGTGGAAGATGTACTGACCGCGAACGGTCCGTCCCCGCAACCAATCCAGATAACGGGCGGTTCCTACACCCCCACCTCGTCCGATCCGAACAACTCGAACAACGCGGGCAAGCTAACGCTTACTTTGCCCACGGGAGTCTATCCGAATCAATACCAGGTCGTTCTCAACGGCGCCGGCGACCTGAAGATGATCGAATCTGATAGCCATGGCACCGGCTCCGGCATCGCGCAAATCTCATCCAACCCAAGCCTTCTCAAAGGCAACCAGACTTACGCGTTCGGTTTCACCGGTGTGGACTCCTTTGGTGACTGCGTTGGGTTTGTCGGAATTTTGCCGATGAATGGCAGCGGACTAATAGTAAGCGGCCAGATGGATACGAACGACAACGGCACCAATATTTGCGGCGCGTCGCCGTGCAGTGTTACAGGCACTTACTCTGCCGACCAGACCGTCAGTGGGTTGTGGCACATGGCTCTAAACTCGGGCCCGGTGGATATGAATTACGATTTCTTTATTTCGTCGGGAACGGCCAGTAAGGCGAATCCGCTGACTTTCTATGCCATTTCCACCAGCGGCGTCGACAACACGCACCCTGCCGTTGCCGGAACGATGGTACTCCAGGATTCGACCCAGACCTATAACAAAGCCGCCTTCAAAGGCATTTCCGTGTCCGCTCTGACCGGGAGCGGGACGGGGACGAATGGGGCGATTGTCCCTGGGACGACGAATGTCTCTCTGACGCTGGGCACGACAGATGGCAACGGGAACTTCTCGGGTCAATTTGATCAGAACAACGACGGCGTGATCCTCTCCGGCATCCAATTCCCGCCCAGCACGGGCACGAACAATTACACCTACGCGGCCAGTGGCACCAACGGACGTTATACCTTCAACATGCTGGGCAATCCCACTGCGAGCCCGGTCGCAGCACCGCTCCCGTTCATCCTTTACGCCAGTGGACAGAATCGCGGATTCCTCCTCGATCAATCCAGTGTATCCGTGATGACCGGAACGATGAATCCGCAAGGGCAAGGGAGCGGAACTTTCGCTAACTCGGAGCTGCCGGGTACGTATGCCGCAGCGACCACTGTCAGCGGCAGCTCCGCAGTCGAATCGATTGCGGCCAACCTGCTCCTGACATACCCAGGAAGTGGAAGCCCCAATGACGTCAAGGGAACGCAGTACCCACCCTACTCACCGCCGCTCCAAACGGTGAATGGCAGTTACACGCTCAGCTTCGTGGGTACGGCCACACTCACGCTGACTGCTCCGCCTCCTCCGTCGCCCGAGAACTACGTGATCTACGTTCTTGACACTTCAGGTTGTGCCGGCCAAGGCCTTCTTTGCACGATAAAAGATTTTCTGATGATGGATGAGGACAAGACGAATACGAATGCGTCCATTATTTTCGCGCAGCAGTAGACTGGGGAGTGAGAGCCGGGCGTCCCGCCCGGCCAAGGTCGCAGTAGCGACAACCGCCCGCTGCGCGGTTTTGCCTTTAACCGGACTACGATTCACAACGAGCCGGAATTCTATTTCCCCCGAATCACGGTTTTTGCCGTGGCAAGATTGTCGAACCGGTCATACGCGCGAACCACAACCACATGGTCATTCCCGATGCTCTCGACCATCGGAGGCGGCGCAGGTTCTGCCGGTGGCACGGCCACGCGAAAGTCGTAGTCTTCCGTTTTCGAATCAGACAATTGGCCGACCGGCTCGACGAACTGCCAGTCGCCGCCATCGAGCGAATACTCCGCCCGCTTGATCGCCGAAAACGAATCGCTGGCGCGGAAGCGGACATGAATTTGCGCGCCGATCTGCTTTCCGATCTGCTTGTCATCGAGATTTCGATCAATAGTGGCGGTCAGCTTGTCGATGACCGGAGCAGTGTTATCGACCTCGAAGCGTGCACTGACGCGCTCGGCATAGAGCGCTTCTCCGGGCGAATGCGAGGGCGCATCAGAGGCAACAACCTTCACGGTGTAGCCCCCGTCGGGCAGAAGACTGGCGTCGAAAGAATAGTAGCGATCGGAGAGATTGTTCTTCAGCAGTAGCCAGCGCGATTCGCCGTCGCCGCGGTAGTAGACGGTGTAGACGAGCTGATCGTCGTTGTCGTCATGCGCCTGCCAGCGAACGCCGATCGAGTCGCGGTCGCGCACGGCGGGCGGAGGAGGATCGAAGCGCGGCTGGCCGGGAGCAGGCGGCTCGCTGCCGGTCACATGCGGAATCGGCTGATAGTGGTATCCCGGCTGCACGTCGATTTCGTCGATTTCGGGGGCCACGTTTTTCGGCAAATAGTTCAGCAGGACGTCGTCAACGCGCGGAGCGGGATTGCCCGCGTGGAGCACGGACTTCCACTGCACGAAACGCGCCGGCGGAACGTTGAGTTCGGCGCCGTCGGCAAGGGCGAAATTAATCCGCGTCCACGGACTCCAGTTGCGGTCGGGATTATCGACGTTGCCGCTGCGCGCATAGAGCTCGACATTACCGGCAGTGCGAACGCTGGTCCGCCCCCACAGGGAAAAGATGCGCGCGTCGAAGACATCGCTTTCGTACGTGCCTTCCGACTCGGGGCCAGGACCAAGGACAAAAATCTTCCCCAGGTTACTGCCGGAGGCATAGAGCCCTCCGCCGGGCGCGGCCGCGAAGGCGGTGATTTGCGTGGCGCTGGCTTTGATCAGATCGGTGAAATCGTCCACGTCGTTGATGGCAAAAATGTGACCGCGATTGCCGGTGCCCGCGAGCAGGCGTCCCTTTTGATCGAACCCGAGAGCGTAGACAAGATCTTCGTGGGAGGTCCACAAGCGTGACGGCGCGCCATCGGGCGCGATGCGGTAAATCTCCGAGCCGCCGGTAGCGCCGGCTCCGGGAGCGGGAAAGGGCGCCATAGGCGCGGCGGGAGCTGCGGTGCCGGCAATATTGCCGCCGGGTGCGGGTGGGTTCTGCGCTGGTGCGAGCGTTATGCCCGTTCCCGGTGTCGTGGCTCCGGCGTGCTTTTCTCCCGCAGCAGCGGCGTAGACATTGCCGGCCCCGTCGATGGCGAGCGCGGTAATTTCTCTCTTGGGAGCGCTGTAGAGAACGAACGCCTCGCCATTCGGCGCGATGCGATACACAAGTCCGCTGCCATCGGAGCCAGCAATCAGATTTCCTTTGGGATCGAGTGCGAGCACGCGAATGTGAACCTCATCGCTCTTGAAGAACAGCCCGTGCTCGCCTTTGGCGCTGACCTTGTAGATTTCGCCATGATCGCCGGTGGCGACATACAGCGCGCCGGCACGGTCGAGAACCATGTCCCAGATGTACTTGGAACCAGGATCGAAGTAGGGTGTAGCGCTCCATGATGTCTTCCCATCGGCCTTCACGCCGGCCTTGGCGGCGCCCTTGTTGGGTTCAAGACGATAAACCTTGCCGTCGGGCGCAGTCGCAGCGTACACGATGCCGTTCTTATCGTTCTTATCAACGACCAGCGCCTGCACCTGCAATTCCTGCGGCTCGAAGATCGTCGTGCTTTGACCCTCCGGCGTGATGCGATAGACGCGGGCCGGAGATCCCGCGGCGGCATAGATGTTGCCCGCGGAATCGGATGCAATCGACCAGATGTAGGTCGACGGGGTAGTGGCGAGCGCTTTGAAGGCCGGCGCGAGTTCGAGGCCGCCCTCGCTGCGCAGGGCGATGCCGCTGGCAGTGCCTTTGGTTAGCTCGTCGAACTTGGATTGCTCCCAGGTGCGAGTGCCCTCGGCGAGGACGAGTGCGGAAAACGCGAAGATGAAAAGAACAAGTGCTGTTAGTAGAGCGAGCGTCTTGCGAGCCAAAGTCATACCTCTATTGTAAGGGAGGCGCCGTGCAGGCTCGTGTGGCGCGGGCGTCCCTCGCCCGCGAACTGTTGCCCACAAACAAACTGCCGCCGGAGCTATTACTTGATGTTAATCGTCAGCATTTGCGCGCCGGAGACGACATAGTCGAGCGAGTCGGTGGAAGCTTCGCTGACCGACGATTCGCCGAGCACGACCATGTCCTGCGTGCCGCGCATGTTGTCCATAACGTTCATTACGGAGAGCGGCAGCGTCGGCATCACTTTGTCGGCCACCATGGCTTCAGGGTCGGACCCGATCAGCGAAACATACACGCGATCATTGGCGCGCTCTTTGTTCAGCAATGCAATCGTCGGCGCCAATCCCAGGCCACGGTTCATCATCGGCGTCCCGCGGTGCAAGCGGTCGAGCGTATCTCCATCGCTGACCAGGATGCGCAGTGTTCCCTTTGAAGTAGAGGTCGGAATCCGTATGGGAATCTGGCGCACCAGCCGTTCGCCACGATATGGGCGAATCACGGTCTCAACCATAATCTGGTCGCCGGGGCGAGCTTCGGTCATATCGGTGCGCGCAGCTTCCAAGCGTGCGGAACGGCGTTCGCGGACGAGATCGAAAGCAAGCTTCACGCCCTCAACGTCGGGAGTGTCGAAGGAATTGGTATAGATGCGTCCAAAACGGTCGCCGATGGTGGCCGCAGCCAAAGCCGCGGCGGGCTGTCCGTTGTCTTGCGGGGCAAACATGTTCCGCAGCGTGACGTCGGGATATCCCTTCACGCTGAGCACGCCATTCATCCGGTAAGTAATATCCTCGCCGTATTCGTTGGTGCTGTGCAGCGCGTTGAAGACGGTGGCCATCATCGCCAATGGGCTCAAACGCGCGTTATTAAGAATCTCGTAATGGAACTCCTTGGTCGCCGCTCCATGTTCTCCTTCGGCGTGCATAGCCACAGTCACCGGAATCATCTTCGACTCCCGGCCCGGCACACCCATAATGCCGGCCTGGCGATCCTGCACGAACGCACCGACCGTCTCGGTGGTGTTGACAATCTTGAACGCATTCATCGGCGAAGGCAGCGTCGCCAGCACCCTGGCCTTCGTCATCGGCAGGTCCACTTCGCCAAGCTGCAAAAGCGGATGTCCGCAGGCAAGCAAGTGTTGTGGATCCACATAAGTCACAGTACATGTGGCCGCAACATCCATATCGCCACGAACCAGCACGGCGCTAACGGCCGATCCGGCCTCGATCGGCTCGGGCTGCTTGCGGTCACTCGCCGAGCCAATACCCATCACCGGAACGATGCCGGCCGCCGCGAATTGCGACCCATAGCGTTCCAAGGTCTCGTCGGAAAATCCGTTGAACACAAGAGGCGTTTCGATGGGCTTCAGGTAATTGTAATTCTGGGCCGGAAGGGTCGCTCCTTCGCCCGGGCTCGCGGTTTGTGTGGTCCCGCTCTGTTTTGAATTGACGCCCGCAACGGTGTCGCGCAGCGGCGCCGGGGACGGACGACGATCGAGCGCATTGATCTCCAGCATCTCCTCGATCGGCGTGACCCCCGCGATCGGCTCCTTCGAGAATTCGCCGATACGGAAGGCAAGCGCCCCGGCCAGCTTGCCATCGAAATAAACCGGGCTTCCGCTCATGCCAGCCACTACGCCGGTATATTCAGGCTTGGTACCGCGCAGACGGACCAGGATGATGTCGCCCTTGGGACCATTCGCGTTGTGCATTACGCCCAGAACTTCTACGTCCATCGACTCCGGTTTCACGCCTTGAAACACCGTAAGCGCCGTGCCTTTCATGCCTTCGTGGATCTGATCGAGTGGCATGATCGCCGGAGAGGCGACAGCAGGAAGAATGGCGGCCGGCGATGGCCGGTCGTCGGCAATAACTCTCTGTTGCGCATGAACTCCGACGGCGAACAGCAGAAACAAAAGGACGGCGAGTGGACGAGTGGCGTTTCCCATGACAGACCCCGGAGGTCAGAAATGACCTTTACTTGCTTAGACCCCGCGTGCTATCAGAAAGTTTTGCCAGGGGAGGCGGCGTTTCTTCGAGACCCGCAAAATATCCCAACCGCAGAGTTCTTGCATCTATACTAGCACAGGAGTTTCCGAGGATTCCCCATGATTTGTAGTGTTCTTGGCGGTTTAAGCCGTGCCCCGTTAGCTTCCCGTAAGCATTTGACTCTACTGGCGTTTGTTCTTCTCTGGATGGTTGCCGCGACTGTCGGGGTGCAGGCCCAGGACAATTCGCAGCCCCCAGCGAACCCTAACCAGCAGGAGGCCCCGCCCGAAGCCGGAGGGCCGCAGAACGACGTCGGTCCCTACGTGATCCCCAAGAAGAAGGAAGAACCGCCGCCTCCGGCCCCCGAAAAACCGAAAAAAATTGAGAACATGCCCGACTACTCGATCACGGTGAACGTGCCGGTTGTGAACCTCGATGTACTGGTGACCACCAAGGATGGCCAGACCATCCCGGGGCTGAAGAAGGAAAACTTCAAGATCATGGAAGATGGCCAGCCCCAGCAGATCGCGACTTTCAACCAGAGCCAGGCTCCGATGACCGCAGTCCTTTTGATCGAATTCGCGTCCTCTCCCATGTTTCGAGAATTGCGGCAATATTACTATATGTATGACGCGCTGAACGCTGCCTACACCTTCGCGGGCGGCCTGAAAAAAGACGACTATGTTGCCGTGGTTTCCTACGACATGAAGCCGCAGATCCTGGTCGATTTTACACAGGATAAACGTGCAATCATAGGCGCGCTCAATATGCTTCGCGTCCCGGGGTTCAGCGAACGCAATCTGTTCGACGCGCTCTTCGACACTATCGACCGGATCGATCGCATCGAAGGTAAGAAATACATCATCCTGGTCTCTTCCGGAGCCGACACCTTCAGCAAGCTGACCCTTGATCAGACGATAAAGAAGGTAAAGTCCACTAAAGATGTGACAATCTATCCCATAAGCATCGGGTGGCAGTATCGGGAATATGTAGACGCGTACGGCGGAGTCGGATTATCGAGTGGGATGAGGGACGTCGCTTGGGCGCAAAACGATAATCAACTCAATACCTTCGCTCGCTTGACCGGCGGCCGCGCCTACTTCCCGCGGTTCCAAGGCGAATTGCCGGAGGATTTCCAGCAAATCGCATCTGACATCCGCAACCAGTACACCATCAGCTACCACCCCACCAACGCCAAGCTCGACGGTACCTACCGCAAGTTAAAAGTCGAACTGCAGGCGCCGGAGGGCGGCCCGCTCAAGGTTCACGACCAGAAGGGCAAGGACGTGAAGTATATCGTTTATGCCCGGGAAGGCTACACCGCGAAGCACACGGTGGAGTAGGTTAATCGGTTAGTGGAGCGACGGGCGTCTCGCCCGTCCAGCCGGGCACTTGGCTCTCCAGAGGCGCCGCACGTTTCGGTCGCGCTTCGCGCTGCGCGCACTCGCCTTCCTGATTTACAATCCCCAGTTCCCCCTCAGGAGAAATCTCCGTGATCCCACGCTACACCCGGCCCGAAATGGCTCGCATTTGGAGCGACGAAAACCGCTTCCGCACCTGGCTGGCGGTCGAAGTGGCCGCGACCGAAACGCTCGCCGCCGCCGGCATCGTGCCGAAAGATGCCGCCAAAGCAATCCATGCGCGCGCCGACTTTAACGTCGACCGCATCTTCCAAATCGAAGCCGAGGTCAAACACGACGTCATTGCCTTCACCACGGCCGTCGCCGAGATCGTCGGCCCGCACGCCCGCTGGTTCCACTATGCCCTGACTTCGAACGATGTGGTCGATACGGCGCAGGCGTTGCTCATCCAGCAGGCTTCGTCGCTGATCGCCGGCGACTTGGAACGTCTCGCCGAAGCGCTCGAACGCCGCGCATGGGAGTTCAAGGATACGCCGATGATCGGGCGCACCCACGGCATCCACGCCGAGCCCATCACTTTTGGCTTCAAGATTGCCAACTGGTATTCGGAGACGCGGCGCAACATCGCGCGCTTCCAAGCCGCCGCCGAAGATTTGCGTGTGGGCAAGTTTTCAGGCGCGGTAGGAACGTTTGCCCATCTCACTCCCGAACTCGAAGAGAAGATGTGCGCCCGCCTGGGATTGAAAGCCGCCGCGGTGTCGTCGCAGGTGATTCAGCGCGACCGCCATGCCCACTACCTCGCCACGCTGGCGACGATCGCGTCCACGCTCGACAAGATCGCCACCGAGATCCGCCACCTGCAGCGCACCGAGGTACGCGAGGCCGAAGAATACTTCAGCGAAAAGCAGAAAGGCTCTTCGGCCATGCCGCACAAACGCAATCCCGTCACCAGCGAACAGATCAGCGGACTAGCCCGCGTGGTGCGCTCGAACGCGCAGGCCGGTTTCGAGAACGTGGCACTCTGGCACGAGCGCGATATTTCGCACTCCTCCGCCGAACGCATCATCATTCCCGATTCGACCACGCTCGCCGACTACATGCTGAACAAGACGGCGACCTTGATTGAGACCATGTTCGTCTATCCCGAGCGCATGAAGGCGAACCTTGAGAGCACGCACGGCCTGGTCTTCAGCGGACAATTGTTGCTTGACCTGGTCGAAAGCGGCGTTTCCCGCGAGGATGCCTATCGCCTGGTGCAGAGTCATGCGATGCGCGCCTGGAAGGAGAATCTCGATTTCCACGAGCTGATCGTGAATGACCCTGAAATTCGCGGACGAGTGCCGAAGGCAAAAATCGAGCTCGCCTTCGACCTGAAGCGGCAATTGCAGAACGTCGACAAGATTTTTGCAAGGGTGTTTCCGAACAAGGCTGCCGTTGAGAAGAATGCGGCATCGTTCAAGAAAAAGGCAAAAAGGAAGAAGTAGCGGTGAAGGTTCTTTACTCAGCGCTGAAAAGCCTTCCCGCCCCTCACCAACCCCAGCAAGTCAACCAACCGCTTAAGTTTTTTCTGCCCGACGTGGCGAAGCATTTCGCGTCCGTGCTTCTCGATGGGTCCATCCATTTCCCGCAGAAGCTTCAGTCCGGCAGGGGTGATTTTTCCGTAGATGACGCGGCGATCGTGCTTCGCGCGAGTGCGCTCGACCAAGCCGCGATCTTCCAGTCGATTGAGAAGACGCGTAATGTCCGGATCGTGCGTGATCATGCGCTCGCCGATCTCGCGGCACGGCAAGCCCTCGGGTCCGGCCCCGCGCAAGATGCGCAGCGCGTTGTACTGCGTGCCGGTGAGTCCGAACTTTTTGAGCCATGCCTCAACCCGCGTCTCGAGCGCATCGGCCGTCCGCAACAGAGAAAGATAAGCTTCCTGTTCCCGGCTCGTGAATGGGACTCTTTGCTTGAGTTCCGCTTGCAGACCTTTTGCTTGCAAACCACGAGGCATGGCTGCGAGATTAGTCGTCATGACAAGTATTTGTCAAACCTCGGCAAACATTGGTCGAACTCTTGTAATAGTTTGTAAAAGCACCCGGCAGGCACAACCCTCTCAATCCGCCGGGCATCTATTTAGTTGAGCGTTGAGAAGGATCAATTTGTGGGGATTCACTCCTGGTGGTTTGTGGGCGCGGCACCAGCCGCGCCCTTTTTTTGTCGTGCACTTCGGATGATTCAAACTCTCACTGGCTCTGCGCTCCGGGTTTCCACTTGTTCAGGAATGCCAGGAAGTCTTCCGGGGCAAGCGCTCGCGCATTTTCGAATTCCCCGTTTTTCTGGCTATAGACCAGCTTCCCATCGGGATTGAGCACGGCCAGCCCGGGAATGCCGCGCTTCATCGGAACCTCGTACTTAGTCATCAGATCCTGGTTCTTCTCTCCCTTGCCAATATCCACGTGCACAACTTCATAGTTGGCGGCTAGGATTGGCGCCAGGTCCGAACGATGAAAGGCCTTATCTAGCACGTGGCAGTCATAGCACCAGTTCGCTCCAAACACGATAATGACGCGCTTGTGCTCCGCCGCCGCCTTCGCCAGAGCCTCTTTGATTTCGGCCTGCGCGTCGGCCTTTTCGTTGTAAATGTCTTTCTCTTTCTTAACCGCCTGGCTGAAGCAGACCGCGCTGCTTGCAACCAACGCAGTCGCGAGAGTCAGCATCAACATCCGCCGATAGAGCTTCATCTGTGGTCTCCTGCATCTGAGAGGTGACATCTGAGTATAACTCGGGAGTAGCGCTAGCTCTTGGCCTTTGAGCATTCAGCTAAAGTCAAAAGCTCAGACCTTGGAGAGATTTCAGTTCGCTTTACGGGAGTGCACCAGCTTCAGTCTTTTGCCCGGCGGAAGAACTGGCCTAATGTTTCTGGATCACCCGCCGCTGTTGCAAGAGAAAGGCGGAATCAAATCTATCCGGCCTTACTTTGCCAGGCCAATGCCGCCGGGAGGCTACACAATGAATTTCGACCAAGCGATTTCTTTGCACTCGGATTGGAAGAGGAAACTTTCCTCATATGTGCAAAAACCGGACGGCTCTCTCAAGTGGGCCGATATTGCCCCGGACAACAAATGCGATCTTGGAAAATGGATTGCCGGCGAAGGGGCCAAATTTTCCAGTCTCAAAGAATTCAGCTCGCTGAAGGCAGAGCATGCGCGATTCCATAAGGCCGCCGCCGAAATCGTGAACCGCGCCGACAGAGGCGAGAAGGTCGCCGACGAAGTGGCGCTCGGCGCACACAGTGAATTCGGCAGTACCTCTGCGTCCGTCATGCAAGCCATCATGCACCTGAAATCGGCTATTTCACGCTGACGGATGGCTTCAGCGCATCGAGCGGGGAACTGCCGCAACCGGCTGTCCACGCCTAGGTCGCCTTGCGGGAGTGCACCAGCTTCAGGCTGTCGCCCTGCAGAATGCGCTGGATCTGATGTTTGGCGTGGACGGTCCAGGGCCCGGTGGTGTCGAGCTTCACGTAGGCGCGCCAGTGTTGCAGCGCTTTGCGGGGTTCGCGTATCTTCTCATAGGCCAGCGCGATATTGTAGTGCGCGTCCGCGTAAGTGGGCGCAAGCTGAATCGCGATCTTATAGGTATTGATGGCTTCCTCGACGCGTCCCGTCTCGTCGAGCACGTTGCCCAAATCGAAATACGCGAGCGCATAGCGCGGATCGATCTCAATCGCCGAACGGTAGTGCCTTTCGGCGAGCGCGTATTCCTGACGGTTGTAATATAGCGTGCCCAGATTGATGTGCGCGGCGGCGTGAATGGGATCCATTTCGAGAACCTTCAAATAGGTTGCGATCGCCTCGCTCTGCGTCGAGGGATCTTCTTCGAACATGATCCCGCGCGCAAACAAGTCGGCAACATCGGTAACCACCAGTTCCGGTCCGTTTCGCGGCGGGCTGGTCACAACTCTACTCTCTTCGGACGAAAAATCGAACATGAACTGCCCCGCAATCGGCTCCAGCAGCCGACCCTGATGCCGGAAAGCAATGCGGTGTCCGCTCTGGTACGCACTCGCCTCGAGCAGCGGATTCTCCATGCCGGCAACCTGTTTCTGCATGGCCTCGAGCGATTGCCGGATGACGGCCGGACGAACGCGCTGCGCGCACAGGTCGCGCACTTTCTTGACCTGCACCAGATCGAAAAAAGAATAATCTGCGCTCGCCGTCACCAGTCCCGCCTTCTCCCAGGTTTGAAGCTGGCGAGGAGCGAGCCGAAGAATGCGTAGCAAGTCGGCGCGGCTGTAGCGATACACGGCGTTATACTTTCGTTAATGATTATCGGAACTTGTGTACTGGAATGCAAGTGGCAACAAGGTGGAAGGCTGTGGAGAACCAGGGATGAAATGCCACGAAAGTGCCAGTCCGCTCTGGGTTGCACCCAGTCGTTCTTATGTAGTCCGAAACTTAGCTCGCGCTGGCGAATCACATTCGCTGCCAGGATCATAAGTTTGCCGGTGGAGAGCCGGGCGTCCCCGCCCGGCCGCCTCACTGTTGGACGGGCGAGACGCCCGTCGCTCCATCAACGGCGCAAGTTGTCGGGCATAATAGTGTCGAGTAACGTTGACCTCAGTCGCGCGGCGAGGAGCGATGCCGGAAACAGCAGTTTCGCTGGAACATCCAGCCCAACGTCAATTCAACGAAGCCATGCTGATCCGGCGTGTCCGCGACGGCGAGCACGAGCTTTTTTATGAGTTGATCCGCCCCTACGAACGCCGTGTGTACGCCGCCGCCTTCGCCATTCTACGCAATGAAGCCGACGCCGAAGACGCGGCCCAGGAGGCGATCTTAAAGGCTTTTAGACACATCCGCCAATTCCGCGCGGAAGCGCGTTTTAGCACCTGGCTCATCCAGATCACCGTCAACGAGGCGCGTATGCGAAGAAGGAAAGCACACGCCGACATTATGGAACCGATCGCCGACCGGCAGGACGAGGAGGGCAACTACGTCCCTCGCGACTTCGCCGACTGGCGCGAGATTCCCTCGGAAACCCTGGAGCGCAACGAGATTCGGCAAAAGCTCGCCGCGGCGCTGGCCGAGTTGGGGCAAATCTATCGCGAAGTTTTCGTCTTGCGCGACATGCAGCACCTCAGCATCGAGCAAACCGCCAAGGCCCTCGGCATCTCCACCGCGTCGGTCAAGACTCGTTCGCTCCGGGCACGGCTCATGCTGCGCGATCTGCTCGCACCCGGCCTCGGCGGCCTATGGAGCATGACCGGCAAATTGTCTTTCGTAAAGGGGACCAAGCCATGGTAGTCAACTGCGAAGAAGTGTGGCGCGAAGTTTCAAACTATCTCGACGGCGACGTCGATCCCACTTTGCGCGTTGCCATCGAGGAGCACGTCCGCGGGTGCAAGCATTGCACCGCCGTGGTGCACGGAACGCGCAACGTGATCCAGTTGTATGGCGACGAGCGCATGCTCGAAGTTCCTCTCGGATTCAGCCAGCGTCTGCACCGGAGACTAGACCAGAATATGCCGAGTAGCCGCAGGAGCTTCTTGGGATGGATGGTCGCAGCCGCGGCGGCAGTCCTGGTCGTCGGGACCTGGGAACTGGCCCGCTCCTCCGCGCGTGGCCCTGAACTGCGTTCCGAACATGCGCAACTCGGCACCGGTGTCCCCCCGGACATGATGGTAGTGGTTGCGGAAGATGGGAAATTATTTCACCTCGCTGGATGCGCATTCATCCACGAAAGAGACAAGCTGCGCACGATCACCGCCGCCGAGGCATCGCGGGAGGGTTACACACCCTGCGTGCGCTGCCTGAAGAAATACCTGGCGACCGCGTGATGAGCCACACGATAGAACGATGAACAATGAAAGAGCGATGAACAATGAAGCGACGGCCGTTTCGCCCGTCCCCGCTTGGTCCCGGCCTTATCCCGGCCGGGCGCGGACGCCCGGCGCTCCACAAACAAGATCGGTAACTCTTCTCCGGCTGCCGACTCTATTAAACAGGCGCTCGAAATCAACTACCAGGCCTTTGAAGGAGATCGTTATGTCCAGTTTTCCCGCGCGTGTATCCGCTGTGCTTCTGATGGTGACCCTCGGCGGCGTGATCGCCTGCAACGCCGGAGACCGGCCGGCTGCCAACATCCCCAGCCCTGCCGTGGATGCGGCGCTAGCGGCGGTCAAGTCCGAGCAAACCGCCGTTGTCGCCGGGGGCTGCTTCTGGGGCATTCAGGCCGTCTTCCAGCACGTGAAGGGCGTGATCAGCGCCACGTCGGGCTACTCCGGAGGCGCAGCCAGCACGGCGGAATACGAATTGGTAAGCAACGGTGACACCGGCCACGCGGAATCGGTGAAGATTACCTACGACCCCTCGCAGATCACCTACGGCCAGCTTCTTCGCGTCTTCTTCTCCGTCGCGCACGATCCCACGCAGTTAAACCGGCAGGGACCCGACACCGGCACTCAGTATCGTTCGTCGATCTTCTATGCCAGCGACGAGCAAAAACGAATCGCCGAAGCGTACATCGCGCAACTCGAGAAAGCCAAAGTCTTTACCCGTCCGATTGTGACGCAAGTAGTCCCATTGAAAGCCTTTTATCCCGCCGAGGCCTACCACCAGGACTACGCCACCCATCATCCCGACAATCCCTACATCGTTTACAACGACGCGCCAAAGGTGGCTCACCTTCGGCAAGATTTCCCGGACCTTTACACCGGCAAATAGCAACCGCGCGCCATCTAAACCTTTTCCGACGAGTCACCGGCCGCTTTTCCCTGGCTGGCAGATTTCGTGCGTAACCCCTGCGGTTGGAGTGTTAAAGGAATGGTCATCCCACAAATTCCCCCGAAAACCGTCGGCGGAACAATTTTCTTCACACCGGTCATCCTTGCACTGTGCAAATTCTCTCAGTCCATCAAACCATCAGTTTTATCAACAACTTAGGGCATGTTTCCTCCATTGGCAGCGCACTTGCATCCCCAGTCGCAGGTCCAAATCCCCTTCCCCAAGGAGACTGCGATGAAGACGTCACAATTCGCTTGGCCCATGATGTTGCCGGCGATGGCGTTGACTGTCGTTTTGTGTTTCGCAACCCAGCCAATGTTCGCGCAAAGTGCTCCCGACCCTTCGCGCAACCCGGCAACTCAACAGCAGCCGATGCAGCCTGGCGATCAGAACGCGGCTTCGGCGACGACGTTCAGCGGAAAGATCACGAAATCCGGGGACAAATTTGTCCTTTCGGATGTCGACAGCAAGACCACGTATCAGCTCGACGACCAGCAAAAGGCCCAGGCCTTCCTGAACAAGAGCGTGAAGGTAACCGGAGTTCTGGATGCCTCCACCGGCACGATTCGCGTCAGCGCGATCGAGCCAGCAGCGTGATTTTCCTTAAGATGGCCGACTGCAACGAGGGTGCCTGTGCGGGAAAGGGGCAGTGCATAACCACCTCTTTTTCCCTTATCATGTCAAGGGTTGGGTATCTAGTTCTAACTGACAAACAACCTATCTGAGCGCGGTCGCGTCAAAATCCCGAGCCGAAGGACTATGCATGCGATTGTTGAGTGTTCGCCTCATTGTTTCTCTTATTCTCGGCATCACGCTGGTTTCGTCCGGCTTTTCCTACTACGAGGTGTTGGGCGAAAAGCGCGCTCTGCGCAGTGATCTGGAGCGTCGCGCCGAGCTGTTCGGTGAAAGTCTCGCCGGCAACGTCGAACGGGTCTGGAATGCAGACTCAAGCCATGCAGGCTCGGACAGAGAACTGCAACTGCTTGTGCAGCGCTTCGGAAACCGGGAGCACATGCTGGGCGTCGCCATCTACGATCGGCAGGGCGCACTGGTAGCGATAACGCCGGAACTCAAAAGAACACTCACCGTGAGTCCGCCGCCCGTGACGCAGGCGATCACGCAGGGTCGCGAAGAGAGTTCTTTCCTTCGGCTGGGAAGTATGCCGGTTCACATTCTTGCATTGCCGATTCGCCGCCAGAATGAAGATGAAGTGTTGGGCGGTCTGGCCGTGGTGCATGACGCGAGCTACATCCGGGCACAGATTCTTCTCGCCTGGCGTCAAACATTTTTCCGTGTGCTGGCTCAGGTCTTCCTCATCGTCCTGATTACCTTGCTGATTGTCCGCTGGAGCATCGCCGGCCCGATTGCACGCGCGGCGCTGTGGATTCGCGCCCTCCGCACCGGAAAGATTTCTTTCCGCCATGAAGTGCCCGACCTCGATATGTTCCGGCCGCTGGCGCGCGAGGTTGCCACCATGGCTGAGAGCCTCAGCCACGCCCGCAACGCAGCCGAAAATGAGGCCCGCCTGCGCGAGGCGGGGGAATCCATGTGGACAGCGGATCGTCTCTCGGTACAGCTTCGCGCGCGCCTGGAAGACGGCCACCTGTTTGTCGTCTCGAATCGTGAGCCCTACATGCATCAGCGAAACGGGAAGGCGCTCGACGTGGTCGTTCCGCCGAGCGGCCTGGTCACCGCGCTCGAACCCGTGCTGAACGCATGCGATGGCACGTGGATCGCACACGGCAGCGGCAATGCCGACACCGAAGTCGTCGATGCCGCCGACCGGCTGCGCGTTCCCCCCGAGGATCCCCGCTACAGTTTGCGTCGCGTGTGGCTAACCAAACAGGAAGAGGAAGGTTATTACTATGGCTTTGCCAATGAAGGGCTCTGGCCGCTTTGCCACATCGCGCACACCCGCCCGCTCTTTCGGGCTAACGACTGGCAGTACTACCAGGATGTCAACCGCAAGTTCATGGCCGCCGTGCTCGAGGAAATCGAAAATGTCGCGAAGCCCGTGGTGCTGGTCCAGGACTATCACTTCGCCCTACTGCCGCGGCTGATCAAAGAAAAACGGCCGGATGCGCGTGTGGCGATCTTCTGGCACATTCCGTGGCCCAATCCGGAGGCCTTTGGCATTTGCCCCTGGCAGCGCGAGTTGGTGGATGGTTTGCTTGGCGCCGACTTGATCGGATTTCACATTCAGTCGCACTGCAACAACTTTCTCGAGACCGTTGACCGCGTGGTCGAGTCGCGTGTGGACCGGGAGCACTTTTCCGTATTGCGCCAGGACCACCGCACCATCGTCCGGCCTTTCCCAATCAGTGTTGCCTTCACCGACGACGATGCCTCCGAAAATAACAATCACGGCTTCAACTACCTCGAGCGCTCAGCGCTGATGCGAAGTTTCGGCGTAGAGGCAACCTTCATGGGGATTGGCGTCGATCGCGTCGACTACACCAAGGGAATTCTGGAGCGCTTCTTGGCGATCGAGCGCTTCCTCGAAAAATATCCCAGCTATCAGGGAAAATTCACCTTCGTGCAGATCGGAGCGCCCAGCCGTACCCACATCAAGCGCTATCACGATTTGTTCGCGGAAGTGGAGGCCGAAGCGGAGCGCATCAATTGGCGCTTTCAGGGCGGAAAGTGGAAGCCCATCGTGCTTCTCAAGCGCCAGCACAGCCATCAGGAGATCGAGCCCTATTACCGCGCCGCCGATCTCTGCCTGGTGACTTCGCTGCACGATGGAATGAATCTCGTAGCCAAGGAATTTTTGGCTGCGCGCCGGGATGAGCGGGGCGTGCTCATCCTCAGCCAGTTCACCGGAGCGGCGCGCGAACTGCGCGACGCCCTGCTGGTCAATCCTTACGATATCGATCAGACCGCCGACGCCATCCGTGCCGCTTTAGAGATGGAGCCGGAGGACAAGCAATTGCGCATGCACCGTATGCGCAAGGTCATCAAGGAGCACAACATATACCGCTGGGCCGGAAACCTGATCACCGAACTGTGTGAGGTTCGCTTGGACGCACCTCAGGACACGCGGGAGAAATTTCGCGCCAGCGCGTCCATAGCGTGATTCCGCGGTTCGCGAGCGGCAAAAAAGACGGAAAGATAAAGACTAAAGAAAAGGAGCAATGCGTTGAGGCCAGAAGTGCAATCGCAGCTCACGCCGTTTCTACAAACCGTTGCCCAGGCGCCTCAGGCGGCGCTGCTGCTTGATTACGACGGAACGCTGGCGCCCTTCCACGCTAAGCGCGACCAGGCGTACCCGTATCCCGGAGTCGCTCTCATCCTGCAGGAAATCGTGCGTAACGGCCGGACGCGAGTGGTGATCATCTCCGGGCGAGATGCGACAGACGTGCTTCCGCTCCTCAATATTCACCCCCGTCCCGAAGTTTGGGGAGTCCATGGGTTGCAGCGTCTGCAGACAGACGGGAGCATGGAGATGCCGCGCCTCGATGAGCGAACGCTCGATGGCTTGGGGGATGCCGACCGCTGGCTCGGCTATCAGCAACTGCGCCACGCCGCGGAATTCAAGTGCGGAAGCGTCGCCGTCCATTGGCGGGGACTGCGCAAAAACGAAGCGGAGGATCTTCGCGCCCGCGTTACTCTCGGCTGGGGGCGCATTGCGGAATACAGCGGACTTGACCTGTTGGAATTCGACGGCGGGCTTGAGATTCGTGCCCCCGAGGCCGACAAGGGAGTGGCGGTTCGGACCTTTCTGAATGAAATCATGCCGGACACACCGGTGGCCTACCTCGGCGACGACGCTACCGACGAATCCGCCTTCCGAGCGATGCGGGGCCGCGGTATCAGCATGCTGGTTCGTCCAACCCGGCGCCGGACGGCCGCACAATTGTGGCTGAAGCCCCCCGACGAACTTCTCGACTTCCTCGGACAATGGCTGAAGATCTGCGCCGAGCGCGAGCCCTTCAAGAACGGCGCGGCCGCAGCCATGAACGGATGAAATGAAGGTGCGGATTACCGTATGCTGGCGATCTTATGAATGTGCCTTGAAGTAAAGAACCGCTAGGCCGAATGACCCTCCCATTCCTTAGCCTGCCGCTGCATGATTCCGTAGCATTCGCAGGCTGCTTCTTCTAGCTTTTTCCGGTCAACAATTTTTACGTCCCCACGGGTATGGGTAATCAGTCCCGCTCTCTGCAAGATTCCAGCAGATACCGTGACGCTAGAGCGACGAGTGCCCAGCATCTGAGCCAGGAATTCCTGCGTCAACGGCAGCGAATTCGATCCCACGCGATCGGCGCTCATCAACAACCATCGCGCCAGTCTCTCATCCACCTCATGCAGCCGATTGCAAGCTGCAATCTGGGTAACCTGCATGGCCATCATTTGCGAAAATTGCTGTAGCCGCCGTTCCAAGTGAGGGCACTGCCGCAGAATTTCGCTCAGTGTTTCGCCATCCACACGGAAGGCCGTAGCATCGATTTGCGCTATCGCCCGGCTAGCCGCGGTACGAAAGCCCGCCACTAGGGGCACACCGATAAAACCTTCCTTGCCCACCAAACCCACTTCTACGCTTTTGCCATCGGGAAAGACGCACAGAATCGAAATCAAGCCGGTGTCGCAGAAATAAGCAGAGTGCAGAGTGTCGCCAGTCTCATGCAACACGTGGTGAGTATTTAATCGGACAAATTCCAGCGCCGGCAACACCCGTTCCAATTCCCTCAGCGGCAGGCCAAGCAGTATCTCGTTGTGGATATGGTTGCCGTTGCCATCGGCGGTGGGTGGCGGAGAGAACTTTGTAGGCGGACGGAGCTTGTTTGCCATACGGTCTCCTGGGACCATGGAAATGCTTGTCTGATTTTTGCAGGGGACCGTCACCCAGACTGGGCGCGCCGGAAGGATGCTAGAAGAGACGCCTTAAGCTTACTCCTTAATCGGGTGCGCGCGTTGGAAATTTGAAAATAAGGTGTTTTTTGACCCACCAGACGGTTCAATGTGCGCTAGCGTACAGTTTATGCTGTATTTACTACGCCACCTCAAAGGGTATGGTTGAGACATCCCTTCCTAGTCGCCTTCCGTCGAACGCACGACGCGACACGGTCAGCAGCCTGTCAAGGGAAAAAGGGGGCTGCATGCCGGGCACTATTCTCATCGTTGACGACAGCCCCCTCGTTCGCCATGCCGTCCGGTCTTGCATAGAACAAACCCCGGATTGGCAAGTTTGCGGCGAGGCAGAGAACGGCAAGGTGGCAGTCGAAAAAGTCGGAGAACTGCATCCCGATGTGGTGATTTTGGATTTCCAGATGCCAGTCATGGACGGTCTAGAGGCCGCAGGCCGGATCAATCGGGTTGCCCCCAACACCGCCATGCTGATGGTTACGCTCCATACCAGCGAGCAACTCTTAAGATACGCTCCGGTCGTCGGTATCAGGGAAGTGCTCTCAAAATCCGATGAGCTCACAGACCATCTGCTCGCCAGTCTGAAAAGACTCGACGTTGAGCGCGGAGACCATCCGCTGGTTCGAGCCTCTCGCTAAACCTCACAACGCCGGACGCGGCTTCAGCGCACCGTGCGCCAACTCTCAGAATAAAACGTCCGTATAAAACACCGCCCTGTCCGTGGGATTTCCAAGGGCTGCAAGGTGAGCGGCCAAACTGTGCGCTAGCGGGCATACAAACATTCACCTGGCGTGAGAATGTCGTGTGAATTGGGAATTTTCTCCGGCACTTCACGGTGATCTCATGGAGAACTGGCAGCCGGAAATATGCTGTTCGATCTGCGAGAAGCGAATCTCGCTGCGAGAAGATCTTTGTGTTGATGAGAATGGCAAGGCCGTCCATTCGGATTGCTACCTGAAAGGAATCCTGCAGGAGAATGTCCGGGCCCCCGGCACTGCTGCTTGAGTTTGTCGAGGTTCGTATGTTTTATGCCATTTGGCTAATGGCCGCAGGGCTGGCGGGTTGGGCCGCCGGCAAAATCTCGGGAGACGACGGATTCGGGACAGGAGCCGACATTCTGTTCTGAATCACAGGCGCTTTCGTTGTTCGCTGGTCCCTTGAGCAGATCGGCATTTCCCTGCAAGATGTGTACCTGCTTCTGTTCTCGATCTGGGGAGCAGCCGTATTCCCGGCCGCCGTTAGATTTGGGATTAGACGCCACAATCGGCAACCCAAGTCACGACGAACGCCATGACTACTGCAAGAAAGAACGGCTTGTACAGCGAATGTCTAACACTGGTCGCCGAACTAATCCCGTAGGCTTCTGAAAAGACAATCCGTAAGCTTCTGAGACAATAACGCAAGCTTCTGAATGGAGCCGACGATCGGACTTGAACCGATGACCTGCCGATTACGAATCGGCTGCTCTACCAACTGAGCTACGTCGGCCTGCTTTCGATTCCCGTGTTTCGATTCTAAGACCTGTCTGCGATTCCTGCAATCAGTCCGGTGCCCGAACGTAACGCTACGCGCGCGCAAGCGTTTTGCCTCGGGCGTCCTATTTCAGAGGCTTTTTATCTCGTCGGCTTGTGAGGGACAATAGTTGCGCCGCCACGCTAAGCGGCCTGCGCCAACGCCTTGTACTCATCGTCGGATTGCGAGGGCAACAGCACCCAGAGCGTGTAGATGCCGAGGGCTGTACCCAGCGGGATGCGCAGCAGCGCCAGGAATCCGACCACGAGGGCAACCGTTCGCGCCCACCCCTCCCGCCGCAGCAAGCCCCACCCGGTAAAAAACCCGGTCGCGGCGATCACCAGAATCAACCATCCGAAACAGCTAGCAAGAGGACGCAGCCACACCGTGACCTCAGGCGGTGGACCGCCATGGATGTGGAACGTCCCGCTCAGAATTGTTTGCGCCACCACCAGCGCCCCCACTCCCGCGACGACATACAAAGAGGAGTACGCCATCCAGAGAATGCCCACCAGCCGGACATGGTCGCGCACCCGGCTGCGCCGCAGTTCGGTGAGTCCGAGCACGGTTTTGCCGCAGCGCCCGCAGCGTGGCTCTCCCGCCTGCAACGGCGTACCACATTGATCGCAGAACATTCGGTTCTCCTTTCGAGACTCACTGTATTGTACGCACGACAGCACTCCACAGTTCAGAAGCCAGTTCTCGGTTCTCAGTTCTTGGTTCTCAGTAAAACCCTGCTCCCATTGTTCGTTCACTGAGAACTGACAACTGAGAACTGACAACTGCCTCTCAAACGAAAAGGCCACCCGGCAACTTGGGCGGCCTTTTCTTTCAAGGGAGAATAGTTCCAACGGAGGTTTCATCCATCAGAACTTTCTGCCGGAATCTTATGAGCCTCAAAAGCGCAGTGTCAAGCAAAATTTATGACTTAAATAGTCTTATTTTCAACAACTTACACGACGTGTCCACAAGTCGCCAAACCGGGCCAAAATGGGACGAAATCCCTTCTTTTCGATGCTAACGACATTCGATTGAGTTACTTACCGCTCCCGGGGCACCGGCCGCCGGTCCTCTTCCAGGTGCAGCGCGATGATTTCCATCGCCTCCCGGCGGTCAAACACGGAGTCGGGAAAAAACCGCTTCACCAGCAGTCGCAACCCACCAAAAGCGATCCCCGCGACCAGCGCCAAGCCGACCACAATTCCGCAAAGCACAATCGCGTTGAACAGAAAATTTGCCAGATTATCTTTCTTGCTCACGTAGGTGTTTTCGTTCCACGTGACGTCGGCCTCGTAGCTGATCGACGACATCAGCGATCGCGCTTCACTTTTGGAGAGCGGTCCGGCCGCGATCACTATGATCGGGCCGGTGCGCATATCGAAGAACGGGCCGACATCAAGAATCGGCGCGACTCCCGGCTGCTGCTGTGTAACTTGATGCGAGGCGTCAATCTGGCGCAGTCGTTCGGCGGCAATCTGCGGCGTCGGATATTCGATGAGCATCAGCGTGGCATCGCCCGCGTTCGCCGCATACTTGCCCATGACGACTTCCGCGCCCGACTTGAAATCCACCATCGCAGAGGGCAGTGGCGATCCCACTCGATCAAGCGCAACCGGACCCAGAATGTACTTCGTCGTGTTCTTCTCCAGATTCCTGTCGGTCCCCGTCGGGAGACGGGTGGGAAGCGAAGGCGGTTTGTTCTTATTGTCGGCAGGTAGCGGCAAAAGCCCGGCCAGTTGCCGCATTTGCGATGCCGACATCACGCTCATTCTGTCGAACATCGCGTCCACCAGCACATTCCCCTGATAGAACAGCACACGGTTATTCAGAAAAGCCGCCTGTGCGCCAATGGTTTCCTGGCCCATCTCTTCAGAGTAGTAATAGGTGAAGGCGCCATAAGCGCCGCTGGTATCGGCAAACACGGCGGCTTTGATCGTCAGATTGCGGCCGTCATCGCGCGTGTAGGCCGCCTTCTCCAAACGCTGGAAGCCGTACTCCGTGAGCACAGGCGCATTCGCTGCATCGGCAGCGGCGGGATCGTCACTCCTCGAAACCGCGCCCTTCATCTGCCACCCGGCAAACTCAGTGGGAAGAACTGCGGTCGCAGAAGCTGCCGCTGAAGAAGCTGAGCTCTGAGAAACAGGGACCGCCTTGGGCGAGTCGGCAGCGAAGACCTCAATGCAGAAAAGAAAAGAGGTGAAGAGAACCAAGAGCTGTCGCAGGAATTTCATTCGAGAAAAGGCGCACCTGTGCTACTCGATTAGACTACCGGCAGCACAAGAAAGTTTCCACCTCGAAAGCCCTGTACGTCGAGGTCGTGAGTGTAATCGGGATGTTACGCCAATTGACCGGTCAGGACTTTACTCGGAGCGGAGCCCAGCGCCGACATCTTCAAGTAGAGCAAGGCGAAGCCTACAAACATAGTGGGCTCGACCACGGTAACGCCAATTACCGACGCCACGGTTAGAATCCACGGGAGCCAAGCAGGAAATGGCGCGGTCACGCGAACAAAAGATGCCAGCCAGAACGGGCACATGGCTGCAACATAGCCGCCGATTACGGACTTCGCCAAGAGCGCCGCAAGTGTCAGCCACTTTCCCTGAGTTAGCTCATCGCTACGAAACATCGCTTGCCCAACTCTGCAATCATCCAAAATAACGGCCGGTACTGCTAACGACAACCGTGACAGAACGAGAAGCGCCAGGCTCGCAACCCCATATGAAATTGCGGCAATCAGAAAACGAGAAAGGTGCACGTGCCATTGACGCAACGCCCAGAACGCACCTGTCGCCGAAAGCCCAGAAGCAGCTTCGGCCACCAGCACCAGAACGAAGAGCAACAGACTTAGACGTAAAAAAGGGCCCAACCGTTCGCGAACGTTCAGAAGAGAGTGCCGCGCTGACGGCGTAAATCCGGCTGCGGTTTCTTCCACGGCGATGCAAATGGCGCCAAACGCAAATGAAAAAGCCACCCAACTAACGAGATATGCTGAAAGGTTGGCGAGCCAGATCTCAAGAATCTCGGTTCGGTGCGCGAGCAGTTCAAATCCCCGCGGGAGATGGCGTGCAAGCTCCCGTCCCTCATTACGACCTGTGACAATGGCAATTGTGCTGATAATTACAGCGGGAGCAGTGATTTTGAAGAACAACCAGAAATGACTGTGATAGGTACGAAGAACCTCAGTCACAAAATCGCCTACGCCTTGCCGTTGACCCCCTTGCAATCTTTCGCTCGCGGTTACGTGGCCAGCATCATGCCGTTCCCCAACGTTTTGGGAGGCCCCGGGATCCTCTGCGATGCCAATTTGGCGTCTCGACAATTCGCTTTGGAGGGCGAGTCGTGCCTCAGAAGTGAGCTGTTCCGGGGCAGCGGCCAACCGCATAAGTTCATCGTCGCTCTTTGCCTGGTAAAGTTTAACGAGGTCCTGAATCTGCATTGCTGGGATAGTATTTCATTTCCAGACAATAGGCGAGTTAGACGTTTGCCGTTAGCAGGCGATTACACCAACTGAGAATTGTTAGTACAAGGGCGGATGTGAAGCACCAGGCCGCCCCGTCACTGCCCTTCGCCTTTGTCGATCTTGCTAGCCACCTTCACCCCGCTCAAGCCGTTGACATATTTGGACACGCCCCGGTAAAGCGACTCGGCAATCCGCTGCCGGTGCTCTGAAGTTTCCATCTTGCGCTCGTCAGTGGGATTCGACACGAACGAAATCTCCGCCAGAATCGAAGGCATGTTCGCGCCGATCAGCACAATAAACGGCGCCTTCTTGATCCCGCGATTGCGGATGCCGGCATTGTTCAAGCCCAGCCCTCCGTAAAGCGATTCCTGCACATCGCCCGCGAACTCGCGCGATTCATCGATTTTGTCTTTCAGCGCAATCTTCTTCACCAGGTCCTGCAGCTCGTGGATCGACTTCTCCGACACCGCGTTTTCGCGCGCCGCAACTTCCAGCGCTTCCGGCGATGAAGTGAAATTCAGGTAGTAGGTTTCCACGCCGCGCGCGTCCGAATCGCGGCTCGAGTTGGCGTGGATCGAGATGAACAAATCGGCCCGCGCCCGGTTCGCAATTGCGGTGCGGGTTTCGAGCGGAATGAAAGTGTCGTCCCGGCGCGTGTAAATCACCTCGGCGCCGAGCCGCGATTCGAGCAAGCGGCCGAGGCGCTTGGCCACGTCGAGCACCACGTCCTTCTCCATCAATCCATTCGGACCAATCGTGCCGGTATCATGGCCCCCGTGACCGGCGTCAATCACAATCTTGCCGATCTTCAGGCCCAGTGCGCGCGTCAATGACCGGTCGCCAGCCGCCGTAGGACGCGCTTCGCGGGATGCAGGAGTGTCAAGAAGATCTGCAGCGTCAGGAGCGGCCGCCGGTGCGGCATATCGAGACTTTTTCTGGGGCAAAGAAGAAGACGATGATGATGAAACCGATGGATTCGATTTCGCCGCCTTCGCCTCGTCGGCGCCCACAGTCGCTTCGGGGCGGATCTTTTCGTGCTCCAACGTGGCCACCGTCGCCGAAGCTCTGTCGTTCAGACTGTCGTTCAGACTTTCGTTCGGACCGTCGTTCGAACTTTCGTTCGAACTTTGCTCCGCCTCCACGATCGTCTTAGGAATTCTGTGGTTCGATCCTTTGACCGCAACCGTGGTCTTAATCACTCCATTGCCACTCGCCGGATTCGCGGAGGCGGGCGCCTTGGAATCCACGCTGGCATCTTCGGCAGGTAAGTCCGTTTCGACGAGCCCCGATTTTGAAGAGCCAGCCGCTTCCTTGGAGAATTCTTGCTGGACTTTCCGGACAGATTTCGAGTTTCCGCCCGACGCCGACGGTTCGGTGGAATCGTCGTCCGATTCCGGAGATGCCGCCATGGCTATGTTCGCCGTTGCCTTGGCTCGGTTCCCCTTGTCATGAATATCCTTGCCGTGAACATCAATGATGAGACGGTACGGGTCCGGCAGCAGGAACGCGTCGTAGCTCGCCAGATCGTCCACTTCCAGCACAATCCGCGTGCGTCCCGGCTGAAATTCGGCAACCCGAATTGTCTTCAGGAAGCCGTCATCCACGTCGAACGTCTTGCCCACCAGCGTCGAAGCCAGCCGGGTATCGCGCAGGTCGAAGAAAATTCGGTCGGGATTCGAGATGCGCTGCGAACCGAACTTCACCTCCTGCTCGACGTCAATGGCGACGCGTGTGTAGTCGGGCGTGGACCAGTGGCGAACCCCGGTGACGCGCGGCAAGGCGTTGCGGCGGGCGCTCGCCGCATCCGCGGATTCGGCCGCGTCGTCAGCGCTGGTACTCACATTGGCGCCGGCATTGACATTACCGCCACTGCCGCCAGAACCCCGCTGCTTGCGCGCCGCCTTCTGCGCCGAGCGCTCCATCGCGTCCGCCTCGGCATCAATTTCTTTCACCGCAGCGCGAGCATCGTCGGCCAAGCGGTTGTGCGGATAGCGACGCAAAAAGATCTCGAACGTCGTGCGCGCCTCTTCCGGATCGTTCAGATCGTCCTTGTAGATCTCGCCGATCGTGAACAGCGCGTCGAAACGGTATTTGCTGCCGGGATATTCCCTGCGCAGGAAGCGGTACTGTTCGACCGCGCCGCGCAGAATCTTGTTATCGTCAAAGCGCCGCCCCATCTCGACCATAAGTTCCGCGGTCGCCACCACGCTCGGGTCCGCCTTCGACGATGTCGGAGAGCCAAAGTAAACGCTGCGGTACGAGTCGATCACACGCTGATATTCGTGGCGAGTGCGCTCTCCCGCGGGACGGCCGTTGAGAGCCTCCCGCATGCGCTCCGCCTTGGCGAACTGCTGACGAGCCCAGGCATCATTGTGGTGGACGCGGGCCGAAGCGGAACCCAGCGGCAGCAGCGCCAGCAAAAGCGCTGCGCCAAGGCGAAAGGCGCAGCCGCCTCGAGTTAGGGTCGTAGAAGCCTGGGTCTTCACTAAACTTCCTGCTATAAACCACCGGCTACAAAATCCAGCGTCTTCATCGATACAGCGTTGTCATCCTGACCCCGAGCGCAGTCGAGGGGGAAGGACCTATGGAGTTGCTCCCGGCGCCACCACGCTCAGAATGACAACCCAACTTGCCTCGCGAAGTTGCGGCACGCCACTCGAAATCCTTCAAAAATCGAAAAACACCGCTACCACGCGAGACGCGCTTACTCGGTATTGCTGATGTACAGCACCCCACGAGCGTCGCGCTGCACGTGAACTGGATCATGCGACGCGCTGCCCACTACGTACGATCCCGCTTCGCTGCCGCCGTTATACAGGTTCGTAATCCGGCGCACGTAGTCCTGCGTTTCCCTGAAATGCGGAACCCCCGCGCTCCGCGCCACCGCTCCCGATCCAGCGTTATACGCGGCCAGACTCAGGCGGACGTTGCCGCCGTAGCTGTCCAATAGTTGCCTTAGATGCCGCACCCCCGCATCCACGTTCTGCGCCGGGTCAAACGGATTGGAAACATTGAGCGAACGCGCCGTCGAAGGCATCAACTGCATCAGCCCCATGGCGCCTTTGCGCGACACCGCATTGGGATTGAAATTCGATTCTACCTTAACCACCGACCGCACCAGGCTCGGATCCACGTTGTGCCGCGCCGCCGCCGCGTCAATTGCCGCATCGATATCCTGCTGGGTAAAGGCGCGGTTAAGAGTCTGATGGGTCTGCGCTCGGCTGTCGAGATAGCTGTTGACTTCCGAAGCGGCCGAGCGCGCCGCCCGCATCACCGCTCCGCTCGTAGGAACCGGCTTGAAGCGATGTTCGGTCACGCTCCAATACATCAGCCGAGATCGCGCCGGCGCTGCACCCTCCCTCCTCGGAGCCGCTGAAGGCGTATCCCCATTGACATAGATCTTGCGGCCGGATTCGTCGGTAGTCGAAGCAATAGCGCCCACCTGCTCGCTCGCTTGCGCCCCCGCCGGCGGCGTCGAAAACACCGTGGAAAGAAAGGAGATCGCGGTTAAGCTGGCCATCAACGCGATTTGCAGGCGTCTAAGCATAAGGGTTCGGGTCAAGCCAAAAGAAGCGCGGCCATAAAAAGCGCGGCCAAAAGACACACTTCTTCTTCGCCGGCCTACCTACCCAAGCACCTGCCCAGAGAATCCAGAACCAGAGTACCGCCAGTATAGGGCGCGCCGGGAACCGGGGCAATCTCTCCGAAGGGCATAGAACCACTGGAGTAATCTACGTAAGTAACTGAAAGCATTCGATTTTATGTCGCGTCAGCGCCCCGCAGCCTGCTTTCCCCTGTGTTCCCCCGTGCTCCATGTGGTTAAAGCTCTCCCCGAACCCTGCAACCACCCGCCACCATCTACAATGTCGTCTGCCATCCATGAACGCCGAGACGCTGAAAAAACTCTTCGCCCAGATTCGCCAGGGCAAGCTCTCCCCCGACGAAGCCGTCGAGCGCCTCCGTCACCTACCCTTCGAAGACCTCGGCTTCGCCAAGCTCGACCACCATCGCGCCCTTCGCCAGGGCATGCCCGAGGTAATCTTCGCCCAAGGCAAAACGCCCAACCAGGTAGCCGAAATCTTCCAACGCCTGGCTGCCCACGGCGGCAACGTGCTCGCCACCCGCGCAACCGAAGATCAATACGCCGCCGTAGCTGCCGCCATCCCACGAGCAGAGTTTCGTCCACTAGCCCGCGCCATCGTGCTCAAGCATGACCACAAAAAGCACGGCAAAGGCGTGATCGTCGTCGTGTCCGCTGGAACCAGCGACATCCCAGTCGCCGAAGAAGCAGTCGTCACCGCCGAACTGATGGGCAACGACGTTCAGCACATTTACGACGTAGGAGCCGCCGGCATCCACCGCCTCCTGGCCCATCGCGGAGCCCTAGCCAAAGCCCGCGTGATCATAGTCTGCGCCGGCATGGAAGGCGCTCTTCCTAGCGTAGTAGGCGGCTTGGTAGGCGTCCCTGTGATTGCCGTTCCCACCAGCGTAGGTTACGGCGCAGCCTTCGAAGGCCTGGCCGCGTTGCTGGGAATGATGAACTCCTGCGCCTCCAACGTCAGCGTAGTAAACATCGATAACGGATTCGGCGCCGGCTACGTAGCCTCCTTAATCAACCGAAGGTAGACCGGCAGAACTGAAAAGCTGACGTCAAAAGATCTTGCTGAGAGCTGAGAGCTATTTTTGTGGCAGAGTAATAACGAATGCTCACCTCCCAAGACCCTCGCCTGGCCGGACGGGTCGCCTTCACCTATCCCAACTTCGTCTCCTACACGCTCGCGCGCTTCCTCATCGTCGTCGCGATCGAGATGCAATCCGTAGCCGTCGGCTGGCAAGTCTACGAAATCACCAAGCGCCCGCTCGATCTCGGATACGTCGGCCTAGCCCAATTCGCCCCCGGCTTCGTCCTCTTCCTCTTCGCCGGACACGCCGCCGATCTCCTCGACCGCCGCAAGCTGCTGACGAGTTGCTATGCGGGGTACGGTCTCTGCTCAGCGCTGCTGCTCGCCATCAGTTGGCGCGCCCCGCAGTCGGTTCACTTGATCTATGTCGTTCTGGTATTGGTCGGTGTCTGCCGCAGTTTCAGCTTTCCCGTAAGCCGCGCCATCCTGCCGCAGCTAGTTCCCGAAGAGCATTTCGCAAACGCGGTCGCCTGGAATTCCAGCACCTTTCAGATCGCGACCATCGCCGGCCCCGCCATCGGAGGAATCGCCTACGCCCTCTTTCGCGGCCCCGACGCCGTCTATGCCATCGCCGTCGCGGTCTCCATCCTATCTACCCTCCTCACCCTGCGCATCCACCCGCAGCCCGCATCGCCAGAAAAAGCGCTCACCGGAAAAATAACCAAAAAAGAGCCCATAAGCCTGCGCACCGTGTTAGCGGGTTTTCATTTCATCTGGAAGAAGAAGCTGATCCTAGGTTCAATTTCGCTAGACATGTTCGCCGTCCTGTTAGGCGGAGCGGTAGCCTTGTTGCCCGTCTATGCCCGAGAAATTCTGCACACCGGCCCCTGGGGACTAGGCCTGCTCCGCAGCGCCCCCGGAGTAGGCGCCGCCCTGATGGCAATCGCAGTGGCTCACCGCCCCATCCGCCGCCGCGCCGGCCTGACCATGCTGATCGCCGTAGCCGCCTTCGGTGTGATGACCATCGCCTTCGGACTCTCGCACAGCCTGATCCTCTCGCTAGTCGCGCTCTTTCTGACCGGCGCCGCTGACATGGTAAGCGTGATCATCCGCGCCACCCTCGTCCAGGTAGCCACCCCCGACGAAATGCGAGGCCGAGTCAGCGCCGTAGACATGCTCTTCATCGGAGTATCCAACGAGCTAGGCGAGTTCGAGTCCGGACTAACCGCCCAATGGCTAGGCACCGTCCCCGCCGTAGTCCTCGGAGGAGTAGGAACCCTGTTAGTGATCGCCACCTGGGCGTGGCTATTCCCCGAACTACGCCAAGCCGATCAGCTGACCGTGGCCGAACTGATGCCAAAGTAAGTGTAGAGCGGACACTCCTGTCCGCTGCCTTTGCTCTTGATTTTGCCATTGCTCTTGCCTTCGACTTTGATTTCTTCGAACCGAACCGTGCCCGAGGGTGCAATCCTTGCGCGTTCTCTGCGCAAGGGTGGGATTCCACGGCATTGAACCCCTTGGGCTCTTAGCCGGTGTGGCGCGGGCGCCCTCGCCCGCGAAACCCTAAAACGGCTCGTCAATCTCCGTCCCGTCTAAAGCGGTATGAACGAGCGAATCCAGACCCTAGATAGATTCATAGATGAGCTGAAGTGAAGGAATGCCGGACGTGGACTATCGACTATGAAAGCTAAACATAACGAAGGCCGGGTGCCCCAGGTCTCGCGCTTTTCGAGACCTGGGATTCCACGCCGCCTCCATCTTGGAGTTTTGTTCCGACCGTGTAACCCGCCGGGATCTTTCATCACAATCAGCCGGTGAGCGCCATCACAGCCTGCCCACCTGCCCGATGCAACCATAACCTCTGACCGGCAAAGCCGGATAGCCAGTACTCTTTGATAAACAGAGGCGTTCAGTGGGTCATAGCGCACCACAGCGGAGAAGCGGCAATCCTCCACCAAACCGCCCCAAAACGGGAATTTAGGCCGAAAATCGAGCTTAAGTCCATATTCCGGAATATTTTACAAGTAAGTCATGTGAAATCAATATTTTGGGGGGGGCATAAGAAACTGGTTATTGTCTTCAAAGTAAATGGCAGAAGAACCGCGCGAGAGCCCCCGAAGTTGCGGAAGAAATGAAACGCCTCAACACAACCGAACCAACCGCCCGGTCGCAATCCCGCCGTCTTCTGCTGTTACAATTTCCGGTTCGCCATCCTGCCCAGACGCGGCAAGCCGCGTCTCCTATAAAGAGGTGCTTCCATGCCGGAAACTCTACAGCTAGCAAATCCCACCCCCCTCACCACTCTTACTGAAGACGAGATTCTGTTTCGCGATAACGTGCGCCAGTTCGCCGAGGACAAGGTTCGTCCGCTGGCCAAAGAAATGGACGAAAAGGCAGTGTTCGATCACAGCCTGATCGACCAGTTCTTTCAACTAGGTCTGATGGGCGTCGAGATCCCCGAGCAGTACGGCGGAGCGGGCGGCAAGTTTTTTGAAGCGATCCTGGCTGTCGAAGAACTTTCGCGGGCCGACGCTTCTGCCGGCGTAATCGTCGACGTGCAGAACACGCTGGTAGCGAATGCGATTCTGCGCTGGGCCAATGCAGACCAGAAAAAGCGCTACTTACCCAAGCTGGCGGCGGACACAGTCGGTGCCTACGCGTTGAGCGAAGCCGGATCGGGATCGGACGCGTTCGCGCTGCAAACCAAAGCCGATCTCAAAGGCAACGACTTCGTTCTCAACGGACGCAAGCTCTGGATCACGAATGGCAAAGAGGCTGGATTGTTCATTCTGTTTGCCACCGTCGATGCGTCGAAGGGATACAAGGGGATCACGGCGTTTCTGATCGAAAAAAACTTCCCCGGATTCACCGTCGGCAAGAAAGAAGACAAGCTGGGGATTCGCGCGTCGTCAACCTGCGAACTGATTCTGGAAGATTGCCGCGTGCCCGCGGAGAACGTGCTCGGCGAAGTTGGCAAAGGCTACAAAATTGCCATCGAGACGCTGAACGAAGGCCGCATCGGAATCGGCGCGCAGATGCTCGGCGTAGCCCGCGGCGCCTGGGAATACGCCGCCAAATACGCGCAGGAGCGCACGCAGTTCGGCAAACCGATTTCGGAGTTTCAGGGAATCCAGTTCCAGATCGCGCAGATGGCAACCGAAATCGAAGCGGCGCGCTTGACGGTCTATAACGCTGCCCGCATGAAAGACGCCGGCGTAAATTTTGTGAAAGAAGCCGCCATGACCAAGCTGTTCACCTCGCAAGTAGCCGAGCGTGTGACGTCGCTCGCCATCGAAATCTACGGTGGATACGGCTTTACAAAGGATTATCCCGTCGAAAAATATTGGCGAGATTCGAAGATCGGAAAAATCTACGAAGGCACGTCGAACATGCAGCTGGCAACGATCGCAAAGTTGGTGATGGGAAAATAAGGTCAGAAGTCGGAGGTTAGATTGTAGAGGTGAAAAACCGCGGTCTTTGGTTTTTAACTTCTGCAATCTAACCTCTGACCTCTTCAATTCTCGCTACTTTGTAAAGTGTGGCAGAACTTCATCGCCAAACAGTGTCGCCTGTCCCACACGATCGTCGCCCCAGATTTCTAGCATGATGTGAGTGCAGCCAGCGGCGCGGTATTCTTCGATTTTTTGAATGCACTCGTCAGGCGTGCCAGCGATGGGACAGACTTTTCGCAGCAGTTCATCGCTCACAGCCTGAACAGCAGCTTTGCGGCCGCCTTTTTCCATGGCGTCAGCCACAGGCTGCAGCTCTGCGAAAGTAATGTCCGCGGATTCCAGCAACACATCCGCTGAGCCTTTGATGTTCTGAACTTTGTTGGCAAGGTACATGGCAGCTTGCTCGCGCGCGCCTTCTTTTCCTTTTTTCGAATCGCGCCCGATGCTCCCGACGATCACGCATCCCAGGATCAGCTTCGAAGCGTCTCGACCCGCTTTCGCTGCGCCTTCTTCCATATTCTTCTTCGAGTAGCGCACGAATGCTGGAGTAGTGATTGACGCCGTGAGCAGTCCATCGCCAAGCGAACCGCCCAGCTTCTGCATCGCAGGTCCAGTTCCTGCGATATACACCGAAGGAATTTTGCGGGAAGTATGCGCGTCCGGCTTGAGCGGCGGAACGCTGGCAGAGAAGACCTTGCCCCGATAGTCAAACTTCTCGCCCTTAAGTACACCACGGATAATCTCGATGCTTTCCCGCATCACAGTAGCAGGTCCAACTTTCTCGCCTTTTCCTTCGCCGATTTCTTTCATGAAGATCTTCGACGCGCCGAGGCCGAGAAGAAAGCGGTCACCGGCAAGATCCTGCATGACGCGCGCCTCCATCGCAATCTCGACGGGATGTCGCGTGTAGGGAGAAATAATTCCCCATCCAAGCTGAATGCGTTTGGTTTGGCTGGCGATAACAGCGAGAATCGCGGTCGAAGAGCGCGCCTCAAAAGAATGTTTACGCCACCAAGGATACGCTTCGGCAATCCAAAACGTATCAAACCCCGCGTCTTCACAGGCCTTGGCCATGGCCAAGGTTTCAAGGACAGGCTCCATGCTAAGTTGCAGGACTCCGATATTGAATGGAATGCTCATTACTCCGGTTCGCTCCAGCTGTGCTCCAAGCCTTTTACCAGTTCCCAGACAGCTTTGTTCAGCGGCGTAGAGATGCCAGTTTTCTCGCCCCATTCCACGACTGCGCCGTTCATGAAGTCGACTTCGGTCTGACGCTTGGCGAGAACGTCCTGCAACATCGAGGCGCGGTGCTTGCCTGGTGCATTCGCTCCTTTTTGCACCAGGACACGCGGATCGCCGTGCAGTTCGATGCCGAGAGCCTGTGCGACGGCCTCGCCTTCGGCGATCAGATCGTTGAATAGCTGACTGGTCGGCCCGAAGCGCGCGGCAGCGCCGTGATGCAGCAACGTGAGCGCTCCGACGGCGTTGGTGGCAGCGTTGAAGATCAGCTTGGTCCACTGCGCACCGCGCGCATCTTTCAATGCGATAACATTCAGGCCCGAGCGCGTGATCAGGCCCGCCAGTTCTTCGACTTTGGACATCGGCGTGTTCGTCGGCTCGAAGGGGCCAATCCAAGTGTCGCCTCTGATGTCGAAACCGATGTGGCCTGGAGCGATAGGATGTCCAGCAGGAAACGTCGTACCGCGTATGACGTGCTTCACGTGCTCCGCGATGATCTCTTCGTTGCCGACGCCGTTTTGGACCGAACAGACCGCGCTGTTCTCGTCGAACACGCGAGCGACTTGCGCGATGGCGTCACGAGTGTGAATGGCTTTGGTGGCGACGATGCCATAATCGCAGCGTGGAAGTTCGTTGGGGTCGCTGGTGGCATTCAATTTCGCAGTAAAATCGGCTGCACCGGAAATGCGCAGACCGCGATTGCGGATGGCCTCGACGTGATCCTTCCAGACGTCATAGGCCCAGATCTCAGCCTCGCCTTTTTGGGCGAGATGCGCGGCGAAGAGGCTGCCGACTGCGCCGCAACCGAGGATGCAAACTTTCAACAAGCTAGAGCTCCAGACCCAGAACTTAGAGGTCAGAGGTCAGATTGCAGAGGTGAAGAACAGTGTCGCTTGAATCGACTCTGCAATCTGACCTCTTACCTCTAACCTCGCTTCACGTTCTCCCGCGTTTCCCCGCCGTTAAAGAATTTCCACGGCACATCCGCCAGGCACTCGCCTTCGGTTTTGCCGATTCGATACGTGTCCTGCGTATAGAGGCAGACCTTGCCTTCCTGATCGACAACCTGCGGATGCAGGGAAACAATCATGTTCTCTTCAAGCGGTACGTCGCTCTTCGCGCCGATCGCGGGATATTCGAGCATCGTCATGCCGATGCTATGGCCGGAAAGATGTCCGAGCGCAAAACCATGCTTCGCGAATATGTCGGCGACCGTGCGATGCACAGTGGAAGCGAGTTCGCCGTGACGCATCAATTTGCGGGCTGATTCCATCGCATGCGGATACGCGTCGGCCATCTTTTGCGTGGTCGGGCTCGGCTTGCCATGAATCAGGGCACGAGAGAACTCAACCCAGTAGCCGCCCGCCCCGGTGACTTCAAGCGAATAAAGAAGAAGATCGTCGCCCGAAACTTTGCGATGACCGGGAACTTTGAAGTAAGCGTTGGCCTCTCCGTGCTCACCCGAGAGCAGAATGTTCATCATGCGAGAACCAGCGCCGCGCGCGAAGAAACGCTCGACTGCGGGCGCCATGATTTCGGCTTCGGTTTTGCCGGCCTTATAGCCGGCAATCAGCGCCCAGAAGCCGTCGATGACGATGTCCATGGCGTCGCGGACTTCGACGAGTTCTTCTTCGCTTTTCACGGCGCGCGCCATGTCGAATTCCTGATCAAACGGCACGAGTTCAAACGGGCCTCGTGCGAGCTCGCGGTAGTCGCGAACGGCCATCACGAAGTTCATGCCAAAAGTGCCGATGCGTTTCCATTTGCGCTCGACGGCGCGGTCGCGCAGCCACTTGCCGGGAAGGTCGGGCCAGACCTGATCCTTCACCCAAGGTTTCGTTTTGTCGCCGATCCAGCGAGCTTCACGCGGAAAGACGAGCGTGGGTTCGTCATCAAGCGGGAGCATAACGTAGACGCAGCGATGAACGATTTCGAATCCGGAGGTGTAGAAGACCGCGCCCTCGAATCCGGCGTATTGATTGCCGCAGACGATGAGAGCGTCCAGTCCGCCGGTCTTCATGCGCGCGCGGATGTTCTTATAGCGGCGATTGATTTCTTTCTGACTTGGCAAGATGGTCCTCAGCGGCTACTCACACCACATAATTCGGCGGCGGTTAGTGCGTAAATCTTTGTGATGTCCACTAGTGTTTGAATACGAACCTTTTCTCCCTCTTGGTCGCGCGGGCCGCTGGAGGGGCCGTAATTGACGGTTTCGATTCCGTAACGGCTGAGCACGCTCGCATCGGAGCACCAGGTGACGACTTCCCGCTCCGGTGTTTTGCCGATAATGCGCTTGTGATTACGATCGATGGCGCGGATCATTTCATGCCCTTCGCTGATGCGTGCGCCGGGGACCGAAACGTAGGTTTCAAATTCAAGCCCCCAGTCAGGATGCGCTCTTTCCAGCAGGAAGAAGAGGCGCTGAATGTCGCGACGCGACGCGGCCATGGGAATGGTGGGCGGAACGCGCACGTCAAGGAATAAGTCAGTTTTTTCCGGAGTGCGGCTGGCGCGCCAGGCTTGGCCGCCGCGGATGCCGCCGAGGTTCACGATCGCCTTCTTGCCACCGTAACTCGACTTCTTCTCCCATCGTTCAATCCATTTCAGGATGGGCGGCATCAGTTCGACCATGCGGCGGATGGAATTCATTTCCTCGCGGCCCTCGCAGAAGGCAGTGTGCACATAAATGCCCGTACACGAGATGCGCACCCACATGGAGCCGAAGTGTTCGAGAACCACACGCATGTCGGTGGGCTCGCCGAGAATACACATGTCGGGCAGCACGCCGTGATTCACGAGATAGTGCGTGCCGTATCCGTAACCGCGATACTCTTTGCCTTTAAAATTGCCCCACTGCGCTTTTTCAATTTCGCCGGCCACGGCGGCAATGACGACATCGCCTTTCAGGCGCACGCCGGCGCGCTGCAACGCTTTCACGGCGTTGGTATAGCAGACAAGCGCGCCCTTCATGTTGTAGATGCCGAGGCCGTAGATGAAGCCGTCTCTAACCACGGCATGGGGCTTGTAGCCGATGCCCGTGAGAAATTCCTCGCAGCCAGTGTTGGAGGTATCCATGTGGCCGTTGAACATCAGGTTCCTGCCTCCGCCTGTGCCTTTCCAACGGCCGACGACGTTGGCGCGGCCTTCTTCGACTTCCTGCCAAGTAACATCGAGCCCGATTTTCTGTAGCGCGGATTGCATGTACTGTGCCATCTGCAGCTCTTCGCCGGTCGGACTGGGGATGTTGATCACGTCAGTGGACATGGAGACGATCTCGTCTTCGCGGACTTCGGCGAGGATACGGTCGGCCAGTTTGGAGTCGAGAGCTTGCTTCGAGTTTGTGGTTGCGCTGGACACTATTGAGTTCTCAGTTCCGGTTCTCAGTTCTCGGTTCTCAATCTTCTGCTCTCATTCTTCAATGACGTTTTGCCAGACGGAAATCGTCCGGGTCGGTGCACATTTTTTCGTTGCCAGATTCGGTGATCAGAAAATTGTCTTCCAGACGCAGGCCTCCGCCGCCGGGCCAGTAAATGCCCGGCTCGATCGCCAGCACCATTCCCTTTTTTATCGTGCCGGTGCCGGCTTGGTGCGCATAGGGCCATTCGTGGGCGCGGGCCCCGACGCCGTGGCAGACGGGGTGGGAGGGCTGTCCGGGATATCCACCTTCGGCAATGCGGGCGCGAATCAGCTTGTCGAGTTCGGGGAAGCTGGCGCCAGCCCGCGCGAAAGAAACGGCGCCGTTGAAAATTTCAAGCAGAAGATCGAGCAGCTTGTGATACTCAGGCTTTAATTCGCCGGGGCAGGCATTCTTGGTGAGGTCGGTCCAATAGCCGTCGGCACAGACCCAGATTTCGAACAGCGTTGGCTCGTCTTTCTGAATCGGTCGATCGCCGGTGGCGGTGAACGTGGCGATTCCCTGGCCCGACCACACCAGCGTGAAAGCGCGCGCCATCTCGACTTTGCTCTTGTAGCCAACGCCGATTCCGTGCACGAAACCTTCATACATGGCGCCTACTTCGCTCTCTTTCATGCCGGGGCGTATGTGCTCGCGAGTGTAATCCATCGCGAGGGCCGCGAGCTCGTTGGCTAAACGCATGCGCTCGACTTCCTGATCGGTCTTGACGGAGCGGGCTTCGTTCAGAAGCGGCGTGGCGTCCACAACCTCGCCACAAAACTTCCTGAACGATTCAAAATAGGACAACATGAAGGTCGTCGGCTCGCCCACCATGCGGTCGGCAGACTGCGTACCCATGTTGAGTTCAACGGCAACTCTGTCTGTCAGGCCGTGTTGCTTAAGCACTTCGTAGACTCGGTCCCAGGCGCGGAACTGCGGTGGGCGCGAATCGCGCTCGTCGTAGCCCTTGAAGTAGAGAATGTCTTTTGTCCATGAATTACGCTCGGCGTCGGCCTGCTGCGGCTCGAGCGCAATCAGCGTGGGCTTGCCATCGCACGGAAAGACGACGGCGTCATATCCCTTCATGCACCAGTAGTTGGTGAGATAGAGAACGTTGTCAGGCGCGCGACAGACCAAGGCCGAGAGATCCTGATCTTTCATCAGGGCACGGACGCGATCGAGTTTTGTGTTGTCTGCGGGCCAAACCATAGCACTCTCACATCGCAATCTCAATGCACGGTTACGGGTTTATTTTCGTCCTGAAAATTCCACGCTGCTTCCTTGCCCTTGATGAGCCGGTACACGGCGGTGTGCAGCGGCGCTGGGACACCGACGCGATCGGCTTCGCGAGCGATGGCGCCAGAGAGAAAATCAATTTCGGTCGTCAACCGGTGACGGACATCGCTAAGCATGGAGGGCGGGTGATTAGTCATGGCGCCGACTCGGTTCATCTCCCATGGATCTTCGTGCAGCCGAACACCGGCCGCCTCGGCCACTCGCTTGCCTTCGTCGATCAAGGCGTGCAGCAGATGGCCGAGGTCGGAGAATTTCCCTTCATCTGAAAAGTGCGGCGAGTGCGGCAGGCCCGTTAGCGCGGACACGCTATTCACCGACGAATTAAAAATCAGCTTGGACCACTGCGCAGGCCGCGCGTCTTCTAGCGCCTCGGCCTTGAGCCCGGCGGCGACGATGAGCTCGGCGGTTTCTTTAACTACGGAGAATGGCGTGCCGGTAGGCTCGAAGGGGCCGATCCAGGTTGGAGTGTCGAGTTCATACTGCACGTGTGTGTCGCTGTGGCGTGTGCCGCTCATGAAAGTGGTGGCACGGATGATGTAGCCGCGCGTCAGCGTGGCGATGATTTCCTCGCTGCCGATTCCGTTCTGGGCGGAGAGTACGGCTCCCTTATCGAAGTGGCGGCCCACCAGGCGAAATGATTCTTTGACCTGCGTCGCTTTCGTCGCGACGATGCCGAGATCGCAGTCCGGCAACTCTCCAGCGCTGGTCGTCGCTCTTAACGGGACAACGAAATTGTGGGTTCCGCTGACGCGCAGGCCGCCGCGGTTGAGTTCGGCCGCATGATCTTCCCTGCGAACGAAGGCCCACACTTCTGCGACGCGCGCCAGATGCGCTGCGTAGAGCGAACCGATCGCGCCGCACCCGATGATGCAAACTCTCTTCATCGCGTCTTAAATCCGCTTCTCCAACTTTACTAACTCGGCGAGCTGTCCGCCCTCGTGACGCTTGAGCGCGCGGAAGATGCTGTCGGCGTTGTTGAAGGAATCATTGATAAAGATACCTTGCGAAAATAGCGCGTCCTGCAGCGCCGCTGAAATCGTGTGTACCGGAGCCGCACCTCCTTCACCCATGCCTTTGGCGCCGTTGTAGCTGTGCGGCGAAGGCGTTGTCGTGTGACCATACTTGATCTTCGGAATATTCATGGATGTGATCGGCGTGTAATCGCTAAAGGTCCCGGTCAGCATATTGCCGACGGCGTCATAGACACAGGTTTCCATCAGGGCCGCGCCGATGCCGTGCGCGGTCGCGCCATAGACCTGGCCTTCGACGATCGCTGGATTGATGACCGTACCGCAATCGTCGACGGCCACGTAGTCGAGAATCTTCGGAACAAAAGTTTCGCCATCCACTTCGACAACAGCAATATGCAATTGCGAAGCATAGGTCAACGTGAGGCTGCCGTATTTTGCCTTCGTGTCCGGAAGCTTGAACGGCGCGCGCCATACGTAGCGGCAGTTGAGCGTGACATCATACAGTTCGGGCGGCAGCACGGCGCTATTCACGTTCACGATGTTCGCTAGGCCCCAGTAGTTGATGGATTTCCCGCTGCTGTTTGCCTTGATCTCGGGCCCCTGCTGGCCGACTCCGAATTCGAGATCGTCTTCCTTGGTTTCGAGCGCAAAGGCGGCCAGGCGCTTCATTTCAGTCTTAAGTTTTTGCGCGGCCCCGTGAACCGCCGACAATCCGGAAACCGCAAATTGGCTGGCGTAGGTTCCAGAAAAGCCGGTATGGACGTTGCGCTCAGTGTCGAAGCCAGTTCGCACGGTGATGAGGTCGGGATGAATATTGAGGACGTCGGCGACGACTTGAGCCGAGGTAGTTTCGTGTCCCTGGCCTTGCGGACACGATCCAACCGACACGACTACTTCGCCGTAGATATCGAGTTTACAGTTCGCGCCCTGCGAGTTGCCAGAGAAAGGCGCGTAGGGATTGATGATCTGCGACTGGCCGAAGTTATTGGTTCCGGAATCAAGCGTGGTGCCGATACCAATCCCGAGCATGCGACCGTCTTTTTCCTTGCGCGCCTCGGCTTGCTTCTTCTTCCAGTCGTCCCAGCCGATGAGTTCTTTCGCGACTTCGAGCATCCTCGGATAATCGCCGGAGTCATAAACGCAGCCGTTGGGCGTGGTGTAGGGAAATTCTTCCGGGCGAATGTAGTTGCGCAGGCGCATTTCGTCGGACGCGATACCGAGTTCGTAAGCGCAGATATCGACGACGCGTTCCAAGAACCAGAGGTGCTGCATGCGAGAGTATCCGCGATTGGGGCCGACGGGACATTTGTTGGTGACCGCCTGCCAGAAATCGATGCGGGCATTCTTGAAACGATACACCCCACAGAAAACCTGTGACCAGATCACGCAGCCCAGCGGCTCGTAGCGCGGGTAGGCGCCGCAGTCGTCGATGTGGTGCGAGTCGATGGCGGTGACAACGCCGTTCTTGTCGAGGGCAACGCGCGTGTTGCGGAAGGTACGCTCGTTGCCGTGGGCGCTCGAAACCATGTGCTCGGAGCGGGTTTCGACCCACTTGATGGGCCGTCCTCCGGCCTTTTTCGAAGCGAGAGCGCAGACCGCCATCTGCGGGTAACTCGTGATTTTGATGCCGAAGCTGCCTCCGATGTCGAACGTCTGACACCGGATCTTATCGATATGAATGTTAAGATGCGCGGCCAGGAACTGGATCGCGAATGACGGAAACGAGTTATTGCACCAATAGTTGACGCGGTCGTCTTTGGGGTTCCACTCGGCGATCACGACGTTGTTTTCGAGCGGAGTCGACGAAAACCGATGGAAATGTAAGCGGTCGATGTCGACTACATACGCCGCTTCCTTGAAGGCCCGTTCCACGTCGCCATATTCCCACACGCCGTTCCAAACTCGGTTCGTGCCGGCTTCTTCGTGGAGAACGCTGTGATCGGTGAGAGCCTGTTCGGCGTCGACGACAGGCTCGAGCGGTTCGTACTCGACCTGAACGAGTTCAGCCGCATCGTCCGCTAGGCTCGGCGATTCCGCGACCACGGCGGCAACCGGCTCACCCTGGTAAACGGCTTTGCCCACGGCCATGGGGTAATCGCGAATTTTCTGCGCCTGGTCTGGACCGATTTCGATGAAGGGCTGAGTTTGCGCGACCACTTCCCTGCCCGTAATCGCGCAGATTACGCCGGGCAGCGCCTCGGCCGCGGAGGTGTCGACGCTGAGGATGCGAGCATGTGCATAGGGAGAGCGCACAAAGTGAAGATAGAGCATTTCGCGAAGCTTGATGTCGTCGGCAAACTTGCCCCTGCCGCGCAATAGACGGTCCTCTTCTTTGCGGGGAAGTGAGGCGCCTACCCAGCCTCCGCTACCGTTCTTTTTTTCGTCAGCCACGTTTTCTTCCGCCATTTCACGCGCGAACTTTCATTCTCCGCAGACATTTCGCGCACCGGGCGCCCGCGCCACACGAGCTATCCTAACGCCGCCTGCAGCCCGTCTATCAATTTTTGGATCTGCTTCTTGCCCAGCGGTTCCAGCATGCCGCCAGCGGCGGACGCCAGGCGTCCGAAGATCTGGGCCTCCCCCTGCCAGTTCACTTTGGTCCCGATTACGGTTTCGACCACGATCCCTTCTGCAACGCTGTTCGCAACCGGAAGCAAATCAAACGCGGCGACCACAGTGACACTCCCTCCAGCGACGGCTCCGTGTCCTGTATATTGCGCGCGGCGCGGACGGTCGGCCTCCGCCAGTTCGATCTTCACGTCTGCGCTGCCCTTAATGTAGGAAATGCCCACCTTCACCTTGAGGGTGAAATGGGTCGCATCCTGCACTATCAAATTTTGGAAATCCGGAAGCAGCGACGCAAATCGATTGGGGTCGGTGAGGAAGTCGTAAACCTCCTCGGGGTTCTTCTTGACCTCGAATTCGCCGGAAAACTTGATGGCCACCTCAGGCTCCCTTCATGTTTCGGCCTGCAAGTTCGATGGCCTTAAAGATGTTCATATATCCGGTGCAGCGGCAAGTGTTGCCAGCGATCGCTTTGCGAATTTCTTTCTCGCTCGGCTCAGGATTCTCGGAAAGCAGTTGATGTGTGGAGAGCATCAGGCCGGGCGTGCAGTATCCGCACTGCAGTCCATACGAATCGCCGAAAGCTTTTTGGATGGGATGAAGCTTGCCGTCTTTTTCGAGCCCCTCGACGGTAGTGATCTCCGACCCGTCCGCCTGCACCGCAAATATCGTGCAGGACTTCACCGCCAGGCCGTTCATCAGCACGGTGCAAGCGCCGCAGTACGTTGTGTCGCAACCGACGTGCGTGCCGGTCAGATCGCAAGCCTCGCGCAGGAACTCCACCAGCAACATGCGGGGCTCAACCTGCCGCGCATAGGACTTGCCGTTGACACTAATATTGATGTTGACTGCAACTTTTTCCACGGCCGCGGTTCCGGGCATGTTTTCAGGCATAGAGATGAGCCTCTTCCACTTGTTCTCCCCGAGCACGGCGCGCGGCGGTCTGAATGGCACGCTTCACCAGAGCTACGACGAGTTGGCGCTTGTATTCGGCGGATCCCCGCATGTCAGGCTGAGGATCGGCGGCAGCGCGGGCGGCTTCGGCGGCGGTCGAAATCGTCTTGTCGTTCAGGATTTTTCCGCGAAGCGCGGCTTCAGCTTCGGTCGCGCGGATCGGCGTCAATCCGACGCAGCCCAAGGCAATAGCTGCTTCCTGGCAGACGTCGCCCGCCAAAGTCAGCTGCACGGCAGCACTGGCGCTTGGATACACGGGAGCGCTCCGCTTGAATGCTAGATAGGCGCCGCCGCTGCCCTTCGGCGGAATCTTCACTTCAATTTCGGTTACAAGTTCGTCGTGAGCCAGCGCGGTTGTGAAAGCGTCTTTGATGAAGTCCCTCAGGCGGACGGTACGCGCGCCGGCCGCCCCGAGGCAGTGAACCGTGGTGTCGAGAGTGATCAAGGCGTTGGCCCAATCGCCACTTGGATCGGCTTCCGCAATCGATCCGCCGATGGTACCGCGGTTTCGCACTTGCACATCGGCAATGCCTGCGGCACAGTCGTGCAGGAGCGGAATCTTCGTCGCAAGCGTGGAGTGTTCGATTTCGGCGTGGCGGGTCATTGCTCCGAAATGAAGCGCACCTGAGTCTTCCTTTATAAAGGAAGCGCCCGAAATGAAGTTCAAGTCCACCAGGTGCTCGGGATTGGCGAAGCGAAGTTTGAGCAGCGGAATCAGACTCTGCCCGCCGGCGAGAAACTTCGCGCCCTCGCCGAGCTGGCCGAGCATGGTTACCGCTTCTTGCAGTGACCCCGCTCGATGATAGTGAAATGCTCGCGGATACATTGCGGTTCAGTCTTTCCCTTTTTGTCTGCCACATGAGTCTCGCAGTGCTTCTATGTCACGATACTGGCTGCGAAAATATAACAGCGGTTCCCCGTCCCGGACCACAACCTCTTCCACTTCCGCGATGAAGATGGTATGGTCGCCCACGGCCTGCGTCGAGTGCAACCGGCACTCGAGGTACGCCAGAGCTCCTTGCAGCACGGGCGTGCCTTGCGCGGTGCGATCGAAGCGGGCGCCCGCAGCTTCCGGGTGCTGATGGGTCTCCGCCGAGCGTGCGTAGTATTCCGAGATGGTCTGCTGATCGTTGCGCAGCACGTTCACTCCGAATCGCTTGCGGGCGTGCAGATGAGCGTGTGTCCGCGCCCGGTGATCAACACAAACCAGAACCAGCACCGGGTCGAGCGAGACCGAGGTGAAAGCGTTCGCCGTCATGCCGTGGACTTCGCCGTCCTGATCGACTGTGATGACCGTGACCCCGGTTGCGAAACACCCCATGGCCTTGCGGAAATCGCTAGCGGTAAGGCTCATACAACACCCCGGGCCCATTGAATGGCCGTGTTCCGAGCTCTGAGTCACTTCGCTCCGATTGTGTCGTCCGGAATCAATTTGCGCTGAATCGCCGGACGAGCAAACCAACGCACCGCAAAGCAAATGAACACGCTACCACAGTTGCGGGGTCGGAAGCGGCCCCCTAACGGTCTGTTTTGGGGGTACGGAAGAGTTCCCCGAACTCGCGACGGGACAGAGACTCGCCAGTCCGCTATTATCGTTGCCAGTAAGATGCCAGTAAGATCGTTGCCAGCGCAGGACAGAATTTTGGGCGGATTCGAATGAGACAAGTTTCGAAGTAAAGAACCCATGGCTACCTTTTCTCCAGATGCGCTTCACGCGACGGCTGCTGCGTTGGCTGACGCCGGCGCGGAGCCGGTTTCTCGTGAAGCGGCTTGTCGGCTGCTGCGCACCAGTGACGAGGCGCTGCCTTCTTTGCTTTTAGCAGCCCAACTTGTGCGCGCGAAATTCAAACCTGGAGTCATCACCTATTCCCGCAAAGTATTTCTTCCCCTGACAAATCTTTGTCGCGACTACTGCGGCTACTGCACATTCCGGCGCGATCCCGGCGAGCCTGGTGCCCACACTATGACACCGGATGAGGTGATGGAAGTGGTGCACGCGGCCGAACGCATGGGATGCAGCGAAGCGTTATTCAGCTTGGGAGACAAGCCAGAGCTGCTTTTTCCTCAGATGCGCGATACCCTGCGTCGTTTGGGATACAAATCCACTCTCCACTATCTGGAAGCGATGTGTGCGAAGGTGCTGCGCGAATCGAGCCTGCTGCCGCATCCCAATCCCGGGTTGATGAGCGCGGAATGGCTGGATAGGCTCTCCCGCGTTGCTCCCAGCATGGGCCTCATGCTTGAAACGACCAGTACGCGGCTACTCGCGACAAACGCCGCTCATGACAATGCTCCCGACAAAGAACCGGCGAAGCGACTTCGTGTAATTGAAGATGCGGGGCGGCGGAAGATTCCTTTTACCACGGGAATTCTGATTGGAATCGGCGAGACGCTGGAAGAGCGCGTAGATGCGCTGATCGCGATCCGTGACTTACACGAGAGGTATGGTCACATTCAGGAAGTGATCGTGCAAAACTTCCGTGCCAAGGGTGGCACGCCGATGGCGCATTGGCCCGAACCGGACCGCGAGGAAATGCTGCGCACGCTGGCCGTGACGCGCCTTTTGATGCCGAAAATAAATATTCAAGCACCGCCGAATCTTTCCGACCCGCACTATGCCGATCTGATCGATGGCGGCATCAATGACTGGGGTGGAGTCTCGCCCCTGACGCCGGATTTTATCAATCCAGAAAAGCCGTGGCCGCATCTGGAAGAATTGCGGCAGCGGACCGAGGCAAAGGGATTTGAATTGCGCCAGAGGTTGCCGGTTTATCCAGAGTTCGCAGAGCAGGCAGGGACACACGGCGATTTGCTGGCGCAACGGCTGATCTCGGCCGCAGACGCTAAAGGATATGCTCGGGGGGCGGCATGATCACAGTTCTGACCGGCGGCACGGGCGGCGCCAAGTTCGTGGATGGACTCCGGCAAATCGTTCGTCCGGAAGAACTGACAATTATTGTGAATACCGGCGACGACATGTTGTGGTGGGGCTTGTACGTTTCACCCGATTTGGATTCCATCACCTACATGCTGGCGGGCAAACTGAGCCAGGAGCGCGGCTGGGGCGTGAGGGGCGACACATTCTTTTGCCTGCAAGCCATGAGGCAATTAGGACAACCGACGTGGTTTCACGCCGGCGACCGCGATCTGGCCACGCACATTTTTCGGTCCAAGCTGCTGGCCGATGGCAAGACGCTCAGTGAAGCCACGTCCGAAATTGCGACCAGGTTTGGAATCAAGGCGCGCATCCTGCCCATGAGCAACTCGCGCACGGAGACGAGGGTTTTGACCCCGGCAGGAGATCTGAGCTTTGAAGAATACTTTGTCCAGCGCTGGTATCAGGATCCTGTGGAGTCGGTTCGGTTCGCCGGCGCCTCGGACGCAGAACCAGCGCCCGGAGTGATAGACGCCATCCGCTCGGCGGATCTCGTGTTACTCGCGCCGAGCAATCCGGTAACCAGCATCGCGCCGATTCTCGCCGTGCCGGGAATTCGCGAAGCGTTACGCGAAAGCCGCGCCTTCACTGTGGCCATTAGCCCGATTGTGGGAGGAGCCGCAGTCACCGGGCCCGCAGCGACACTCATGGCGGCGCAAGGCTTCGCAGTTTCAATTGCCGGCGTTGCCCACTTCTACCGTGACTTCCTCGATCTGCTGGTGGTCGATTCCGAGGACGCGACGGCCGCCGAAGAGTTGCGCAAGACCGGCTTGCGTGTGCATTGCACCCCGACCATCATGCGCAAGTATGAAGATAGAATCGCGCTAGCAAAGAGCGTGCTGGAGGCGACGGCGCTAGGGCCGTCCGCTAAAACCGCGTTGGAGCAAGCATGATTTTGGTTCCGGTGAAAAACCTCGTCGACGCCAAGCAGCGGCTGTCTGCTGTCTTGAGCCCGGAAGAACGCTTCGCGCTGGCGCTGGCGATGTGCGAGGACGTGCTGCAAGCGCTGGCGCGCTGGCAAAATCGGCCTGTCGTTGCGGTGGTAACCAGTGATTCGTTTGCGCGCGATTTGGCGGCGCGTTTCGATTTTGAGACTTTCGCCGACGACAACTCGGGAGAGACCAGCGCCATCGAAATGGCGACGAGGGTATGCCGAGATCGGGGAGCGGCGAACACTTTGGTGATCCCGGCGGATATTCCTTTGATCGACAGCACGGAGCTGCAGAAGATCGTCGACAGCGCGCCTGCGGGTGGGGCGGTGCTGGTGCCGGACGCGGCGGGGCGCGGCACGAATGCGGCCTGGCGATCTCCGGGTGATTTATTCCCGCTTCGCTTCGGCAACGACAGCTTCTTGCCTCACTTGGCTGCGGCCAAGGCAACCGGTTTGCCGTGTGTTGTGCTGGAACTTCCCGGGATTGCGCGGGATGTCGATCGTCCCGAGGATCTCCTCGAACTTGCGGCTGCCCGCGGAGGAAGGCGATCGCAGAAGCTGGTGCGAGGTTGGAACCTCAGCAGCCGGAATCAGGTCGAAGATGGCGTCCCGCATAAGTAAACGCGCGACCGGGGAAATTCGCATTCTTCCGGTCGCCGTCAGGGGAGAAATCCATGCCGGAGAAGCGCTGTGCGCGAAGTTGCTAACGGCGATGCGAAGCTTGGGGCTGCGCTTTAAGAATGGCGACATCCTGGTGGTGAAGCACAAAGTTGTTTCGAAGGCGGAAGGCGCGCTGGTCGCGCTCGATGAGATCCGGCCCTCGAAGGCGTCGCGGAATTGGGCTCGGCGGTACGGAATCGACGCGCGCGTCAGTGAGTTGGCGTTGCGCGAGAGTCGGCGAATCGTGCGGCGGAAGCGCGGTGTGCTGATCACCGAAACCAAGCATGGGTTCGTTTGCGCCAACAGTGGTGTGGATGTGTCGAACGTCGATGGTGGGCGGCACGCGGTGTTGCTGCCGGTGGATTCGGATCTTTCCGCCGCGAGGTTGCGGCGGGAGTTGAAGAAGCAGCTGGGGATCGAAATCGCGGTCATCATCAGCGACAGTTTCGGACGTCCGTGGCGGGAAGGCTTGACGGAAGTGGCGATTGGCGTCGCGGGCATGCGGCCTCTGGCCGATTATCGCGGACGTCGCGATCCGCACGGCTACTCGCTGCACGCGACCGTTGACGCGGTCGCCGACGAACTGGCTTGTGCGGCGGGACTGGTTTGCGGCAAGCTGTCAGACACTCCCGCGTGCATTATTCGAGGCTATTCTTATTGCCGTGAAGACCGCCGCGAAAACCGCCGAGGACGCGGTGGGGCGCGGGAATTGATCCGGCCCGCGCACAACGACCTCTTTCGATAGGAGCTTGGTAGAAGCTCGACAGGAGAATGTTATGGCCTCACCGGCTTCAGTACTTGAGCAATTTCCCGCGCTGACCTGGGACGAGATTGCGCCAAGCGCCTCAGTCGCGATTCGTGGCGCCCTGCAACGCGTGCTGGAAGCGCAGGACGGAGCATGTCTAAGTGACGAGGAGCGCTACGCCCTTGCCAACTGCGACGGGGCACACTGCAATGGTGCCGACTTACTCGCGCTGCTTGTGGCAGCAGATACGCTTCGGCGCGACTTGGTCGGCAACATCGTCAGCTACGTGGTCAACCGCAATCTCAATTTCACGAACATCTGTTTTGTGGGATGCAAGTTTTGCGCGTTCAGCCGTGGACCGCGGGAGGCCGACTCCTACTTTCATTCGCTCGAAGATATGGGGCGCAAGAGTAAAGAAGCGTGGGAACTGGGCGCTACCGAAGTCTGCATTCAGGGCGGTCTGCCACATGGTCTGCCTCCTTTTTATTACCGCGACATTCTGCGCGCTGTGAAAAATGCAGTGCAGTGTATGCACATCCACGCGTTTTCTCCGATGGAAATTGTTTACGGCGTGGAACTGACTGGCATGACGTTGCGCGACTATCTGATGATGTTGCGCGATAACGGACTGGACACGCTGCCAGGCACGGCGGCCGAGATTCTCGATGACGACGTGCGGCATGTGCTTTCGCGTAACAAACTCTCGTCAGCACAATGGCAAGAGGTGATCCGCACGGCGCACAAGTGCGGAATCCCAAGCACTTCGACGCTGATGTACGGGCACATGGAAACACCCGACCACTGGGTGCGGCAGTTGTCGTTGTTCCGCCAGATTCAGTCTGAAACCGGCGGCTTCACCGAGTTCGTGCCTCTTGGCTTTGTGCACCAGAACACGCTTTTATTCCAGCAGGGACTGGCGCGCTCGGGACCGACGCTCGCCGAACACCTTAAGATTCATGCGCTCGCCAGAATCCTGCTCGCTGGCTCGATTCATAACATTCAGGTCTCTTGGGTTAAGCTGAACCGTAAACTTTCGCAGCTTTGCCTGCACGCCGGCGCCAACGACTACGGCGGGACGCTGATGGAAGAAAATATTTCGCGCGAGGCCGGAGCAACCGCAGGACAATACACGAGTCCGGAAGATTTCCAAGCTCTGATTCTGGAAATCGGGCGCATTCCGGCAGAGCGCAACACAAAGTATTCGCGGATGAAGATCAAGCTCCCCGTGGAATCGGTTTCTTCCGACGCTTCTCTGGAAGGTGCGCTGTCCCCGGAGTTCGCATGAAAGCCCGCATGAGCCGGGCCATTGCCATCATCGGAGGCACCGGCCCCGCTGGCATGGGCCTGGCGCTACGTTGGGCACGCGCGGGGGAAACTGTCATCATCGGCTCGCGCGACGCTAACCGGGCACAGCAAACGGCAGAGACGATTTGCAAACACGCAGGCACAAATGTTCAAGTTTCCGGGCTGGAAAATTCGGCAGCCTGCGCCGCCAGCGATCTGCTGGTGCTCACCGTACCTTTCGAAGGGCAGGCTGCGCTGCTGAAGCAGTTGAAACCTGCGATTCGTCCAGGCAGCATTCTGATTGATGCCACCGTGCCACTGGCCGCGAGCGTGGGCGGACGCGCCAGCCGCACCATCGGCGTGTGGCAAGGCTCGGCCGCGCAACAGACAGCGGAGATTGTTCCCAAGGGTGTTTCAGTCGCTGCAGCATTTCAGAATCTCTCGGCGGACTTGCTTAACGGAGACGAAAGCCTGGATTGCGACGTGATCGTGTGCAGCGACGATCCCGATGCCTCGCAAGTCGCCATGGAGCTCGCGACGAAGATCGCGCGCGTGCGGGCGATCGATGGCGGCAAGCTCGAGAATGCGCGCATTGTTGAGCAGATCACCGCGCTGCTGATCGGCCTCAACATCCGCCACAAAGGTCACGGCGGAATACGGATCACGGGACTGCCAGACGGCGCGTATAAGACGGGAACGGTTACCCAGTAGAGCTTTTGGAGCGCCGGACGTACCCGCCCGGCTTCTATTCTCTAGAGGGTGCAAGCCAGACGGGCGGGGATGCCCGTCGCTCCATTTATGACATGAGTGCTCTGCCCACCACCGGACCGTCCATCGAGTTTGATCATGCTTCCTTCCATCTGAACGGATGCCCGCTACTTCAGGATTTGGTGCTCTCCGTCAAGCAGGGTGAAACGCTGGTGCTGCTGGGGAGAAGCGGCTCTGGGAAAACAACAACTTTAAAATTGATCAACCGGCTGCTCTTGCCGACTGCGGGCGACGTGCGGGTGAACGGCCGCCGAACCGTGGAGTGGGACCCGATCCGGTTACGGCGAAGTATCGGGTATGTCATTCAGGACGGCGGTTTGTTTCCGCACTTCACGGTGGAGCGCAACATAGCGCTGGTGCCGCGGATTGAGAACTGGCCGCGGGCACGCGTAGAAGAGCGCGTACGCGAGTTGCTGGCCACGGTCGGGCTGAATGTGGAACTGGCGTCACGTTATCCTAGCCAACTCTCCGGAGGTCAGCGGCAACGAGTCGGCGTGGCGCGGGCGCTGGCTGCGGATCCGCCCATTCTGATTCTTGACGAGGCTTTCGGCGCGCTCGATCCGATCACCAGATCGGAGATGCAGAAAGAATTTCGCACCCTGCAGCAACGGATGCAGAAGGCAGTGATCTTTGTTACCCACGATCTCCGGGAGGCCTTGCTGCTGGCGGATCGCATTGCGCTGATGGAAGAAGGCCGTCTGATTGTGGACCTGCCAGTGGCGGAGTTTTCGCGTTCTCAGGACCCACTCGTGCGAGCCTATGTGGAGGCGTTCTCTGGTTTGTCAGAATCTGGATTGTCAGAATCTGGATTGTCAGAATCTGGATTGTCAGAATCCGGATTGCCGGATCCAGATTTAGGCACAAAGTGATCGCGAGGTGATGGGCATGAATTTCTTGCAGTTCATGATGGCGAATCGCCAGCAAGTGCTCGACCTTACACTGGAGCACATTACGCTGGCAGGTGTGGCTACGCTGCTCGCGGCGCTGGTCGGGATTCCGCTAGGTATCCTGATCACGCGCGTTCCGCAACTCAGCAAGCCGGTGTTGGGTAGCGCAAACATAATCCAGACCATCCCCAGCTTGGCGCTGTTCGGCTTTCTTCTTCCTGCGCCATGGATCGGCGAGCGCGCCGGCCGGCTTGCGATCCTCGCGCTTGCGCTCTATGCGCTCTTGCCGCTGATTCGCAACACCTACGCGGGCATTCGCAGTGTCGATCCGGCCGTGGTCGAGGCGGGACGCGCTATGGGATTGACCGACCGGCAATTACTTTTTCAGGTGGAGTTGCCGCTGGCTTCGGGAGTCATTGTGGCTGGAGTGCGAATCGCAACCGTACTCTCCATCGGACTGGCGACAATCGCAGCGGCGATTGGCGCGGGCGGACTGGGAGAATTTATTTTTCGCGGACTGGCCATGGTCAACAACCAGGTGATTTTGGCGGGAGCCATTCCGGCAGCGCTACTGGCGCTCCTGGCCGACTTCGTTCTCGGAAGGCTGGAGCGGCGACTAGGGTCGCTGCGTTTGAAGTCATAGAAAACTCTATTGACAGGGCGTCATTGACCATAGCTTCCATTTGCGTTCGCCGGAAACAACTTGTTTATACACTGCTGATCTGCCTGCTTCTTCTTCCGATCGCGGGTTGCAAACGGCATGCGGATCGGATTGTGGTCGGGTCCAAGAACTTCACCGAGCAGCTCATCCTCGGAGAGCTGTTCGCTCAAGTCATCGAAGCGCGAACGCACCTGCCTGTAGAGCGCCGTTTCTATCTGGCTGGCACATTCATCTGCCAGCAGGCGATCCTCGCCGGCCGAATCGACGTATACCCGGAATACACGGGCACGGCGCTGACGGCGGTTCTCAAACAGCAACCAAGCGGCGACAAGCAGGACGTTTATCGACACGTGAAGCAGGACTACGAAAGAAAGTTCGGACTCAGCGTCGGTCCTCCTCTCGGATTTGACGACTCTTTCGCCATGGTGATCCGCAGTGAGGACGCACGGCGGCTGCACTTGAAGACGCTGTCCCAAGCCGCTGCCTTCGCGCCGCAGTGGCGCGCCGGTTTCGGATATGAATTCATGGAGCGTCCAGATGGCTACAAGGGCTTGGTAGCAAGCTACGGCCTGCGATTCATGTTGGCGCCGCGCATTATGGATCTCGGGCTGATTACGCGGGCTCTTAAAGAGCATCAAGTAGACATCATTGCCGGGAACAACACCGACGGCTTGATTCAGGCGCTGGATCTGTTTGTCCTGGAGGATGACCATCATTACTTTCCGCCATACGAAGCCGTGGCGATCATGCGCGGCGAAATGCTGAAGAACCATCCCGAAGTAGGAGTGGCGCTCGGCGAGCTGGCGGGAGCGATCTCCGACGAAGATATGCGGCGGCTGAATTATGCAGTCGATGGAGAACATCGCGACGCGGCTGATGTTGTGCGAGAGTTTCTGCGACAGCGGACGTTGGTCAATTGAGTGACGACGAGAAAATGATAGACTCCTGCTCCGGTGGAATGAAAATACGGTCGCGAGCGAAGGAAACAAAAGGAAACAATATGAGATTGAGCAGCAAGGCACTAGATGCCGTTCGGGCTGCTGACGCGGCGTGGCTGAGAGTCTATCAGACGAAAGATATCGCCAAATCGGTGGCGTTCTTCGACGAGCAAGGCTCCATGTTGGTGCCGAACAAACCCATTTTGAGTGGGAAGGATGCCATTGCGAAATTCATTGCGAGTGGGTTTGCGCTGCAGGATTACAAGATCACGTGGCATCCGAACAAAGCCGGTATCGCGCGCTCGGGCGACCTTGGTTATACGAGCGGCACATACGAAATGAGTTTCAAGGACGCATCGGGCAAGACTATCTCTGATAAAGGAAAGTATCTAATGGTGTGGAAAAAACAGGCGGACGCTACGTGGAAGGTCTTGTTCGATACGTCCAATTCCGATCTGCCCCGGCCCTCGCCGCTCTAGTTTTTTCTTCCCCAGCGGGGGCATCAATGAAATGAGATCTCCGCCCTACTCTTCCACCGGTTGCGCATTCAGTTCCTGTTCGGGTTCGCCTCCGGCTAGGCCTTGGGCGATGATCAGGCGGCGGGCTTCGATACGCATTGTGGGGAGGGCGCGTCCGAACCAGATTGCGCCGATGACGCACGCTACACCTCCCACGGCAACCGTGATGGGCGCGCCTATGCGGTGGGCTAGCGCTCCTCCGAAGAAAGCTCCAAAAGGGGCCATGCCCATGAACATCATCGAATAAACGGACATGACGCGGCCGCGCAGGTGGTCGGGGACCATGGTCTGGACCAGCGTGTTCGAACAGGCCATCTGCAGCATCATCGAATAACCGGCGGGCAACAGAAGCGCGACTGACAACCAGAAGTGAGTCGAGAACGAAAAAAGAAATAGGCTGACGCCGAAGCTTCCGCAGGCGAATGCCACCCACCGCCCGAGGCCGTGCACTCCGGTTTTCGCGGCGAGGGTCAGGGCTCCGAACAGAGCGCCTACGCCGGTGGCACCCATCAGAATGCCGAGGCCGCGCGCGCCGCCGTGCAGAATTTTATCGGCGAAGATCGGCATCAGCACGGTGTAGGGCATGCCAACCAGGCTCACCAGGCCAAGCAGCAGAAGCAGCGCGCGAATGACCTTCGTCCGGTTGACCCAGCGGAAACCGTCGATAATGTCTTCGATCGGCGAATGCTTGCTCGAGCGCGGAGCGCAGTGCACGCGCATCAGCAACAGTCCGACGATCACGGCGATGTAGCTCAATGAATTGGCGGCAAAGCACCAGCCTTCGCCGATTCTCGCCACCAGGATTCCGGCTATAGCCGGACCGATGACGCGCGCGCCATTGAACATCGAGGAATTCAGCGCGATGGCATTCATCAAGTCCTCTTTGCCGACCATGTCGACCAGGAAGGATTGCCGTGCGGGGATATCGAAAGCGTTCACCACTCCGAGCAGGCCCGCGAGCACAAAGATGTGCCACACATGCACGCGTCCGGTTAACGTGAGCGCTGCCAGAATTCCGGCAAGGATCAAGGAAGCGGTCTGAGTGGCGATCACCAGTCGCTGGCGATTGACGCGATCGGCGGTGATTCCTCCGAAAGGAGCAACGAGAAAGACCGGAAACTGACTGGCAAAGCCGACACTCCCCAGCAAAAGGGCAGAATTCGTCAATCTGTAGACGAGCCACGCTTGGGCCACGGTCTGCATCCAGGTGCCGACGAGAGAAATCAGTTGTCCGCCGAAGAAGAGCTGGAAATTGCGGTGGCGCAAGGCGCGCAGAGTGGTGGCCCATCGCGGCAGGCGCGCGGTTTTCACGTCCGTTTCTTCAGCTATGGCGGAATTTTGCTCCTCAGGCACTCTTCTAGAACTTTTTCACATCTTCGCTGTGACGGCAAGAGATGAGGACAAGCGGCGGAAAGATGTGGCGAGGAGCCGGAGGGTGATGCAGTCCGCTGCCGGGTCGATGGCTGTTTACTCCCATATAGATTTCCACAGCTCGGCCAGGTGACCTACTTGCAACTTCCCCGCCGGTTCGGTCCGCGATAGAGTAAGGTCCTCCGACCACGAGAGTCGGATCCGGGATGGATGAACGATGAGCACAGATCCTAATCGTCTGGAACGACGAGGCGCACAACGTTTCGAAGTGCACCAACCATTGGCGGTTCATTTCGAGGGACGCACGGTGCCCGGATTCATTCAAAACTTGAGCGGCCGTGGAATATTCTTTTACGCCGAAACGACGCTGCCGGAAGGGGCGGTCGTGGAATTGACTTTTACCATGCTATCGGAAATCACTTTGGCGGAAAGCATGCCGGTTCGCTGTCGTGGACGGGTGTTGCGCACCTCGGCTTCCCCGGCCGGCCAGCGGAGCGGGATCGCCGTACAACTCGATTCCTACCACTACTTGCCCTCCGACGAGCCCATCCTGCAATTCGTGCGAGTTTCGGCCGCCAGCGCCGCCGGCGCGGCTTCCGGCCCGGCGCCTCGCTAAGGCGTTCCTTTCTGGTCCTTTGTTTTCAGACACTATGCTCGTCTTTTCAAGCGCCGGTCTTTGCCTTACAATTAGCTAACCCAGCAGCTGACGGGCATTTTCCCCAATTGACCCGTTGGCGGCCTGCCGCTTCGTCTGTGGTCCGTTCCTTCGATTACGAAGGTCATTTGGCCTGGACGTTGGAAGTTCGTAGCATGGCAATGAACACTGAGAATCGAGTCATGCCCGGGATCGCCGTCGCCCTCCTGACTGAGGACCGCGAACAATCCGTCGTACTGCACAGCCGGGTGGAGAGCACGAATCTGGCGCGAACCGTATTGAGCCATGTCGGGTTCCCTACGGGACCGAGCGATGCCGTTCTGCGTCAATTGCAGGATCAGCGCGCCGAGGTCGTCCTGGTGGATATCGACCCGCACGCTCCGCAGCGTGCCATCCGCACCATTGAGCTGATCCATGCCAACACTCCCGACGTCACAATTTTTGCCGTGGGCGAAATGAATCAGCCCAACAATATTGTTTCGGCGATGCGAGCCGGCGCGCGTGAGTTTCTGGACCACACCGCCAGCCGCGAGGCTTTGATCGAAGCCTTCACGCGCTTCTCGACCACCCTGAGCCGGGCGCAGCGCAGTTCCAGCAAGGCCCGCGTCTTCACTTTCCTGAACGCCAAGGGCGGAGCCGGCGCCACCACCACCGCCGTGAATACCGCCGTCGCGTTGCAGGAAACTCACGGGCGTGTGGTGCTGGTGGATTTCGCTCCGATTGGCCACACTGCTCTGCAACTGAATCTGCGGCCTCAATTCACGATCATCGATGCTTTGCAGAACTTGCATCGCATGGACGGTTCGCTGCTCGATGGCCTGATGACGCCCTATCGCAATGGCCTTCATCTGCTGGCCGGCGCGCAACAACCGCACAGCGCTGTCCCGACCGGATCGGAACTGGCTCGCCTTTTCGACTTGCTGGTGGGCCAGTATCACTTCGTCGTGCTCGATTGCTCCGGCCGGATGGACGGCACGATGCAAATGATCTGCGACCTCTCGAACGCCGTGCTGCTGGTCACGCAGACCGACGTCGTTTCACTTTGGAGCGCTGGCCGGATTCATGCCTTTCTGCAAGAAGGAGCGGGCCGCGATCGCCTGCGGATCGTGCTCAACCGTTATAAGAAGATTCCCGGCTTCACCGACGAGGACGTGGAGAAAGCCACCAACTGCAAGGTGCTCTGGAAAGTGCCCAACAACTTCCAGGTCATCGGACCGGCGATTGACAAAGGCAGCCCGGTGGCCTCGCAGGGAAATCACGAACTCGGCCGCTCCTATCAAGGATTAGCCGCGGAACTCGCGGGCGCAACCACCTCCGCCGAGGGCGCGCTCTCGCTGCTCTACCAGCACGACAAGGGCGATAGCAAGAATCGCGCCGCCAGCCCCCTGGTCGTCTCACCGGTGCGCGCCGGGCAATAGACTTTCTTTAGATCCGCCATAACTCTCGGCTTTACTTCTGCAATCTGACTTCTGACCTCTGTAATTTTCAGCCTTTGTTAGAATCAGGGGTTCACCAATGACGCCGCGAACCGTTGAGATCCTTTATCAGATGATCGCGTTCCTGTTTGCGATCAGCGTGCATGAGTCCGCCCATGCCTGGACTGCGTCGCGCTGCGGCGATCCGACGGCTCGCATGTTGGGACGGGTCTCGCTGAATCCGATTCGCCATATCGATTTGTTTGGCACGATCATACTGCCGCTGGTAGCGGCCCTCAGCGGCATCCCATTGCTCGGTTGGGCCAAGCCGACGCCGGTGGACCCACGAAATTTTCGCCATCCCGTGATGGACGACATTCTGGTCTCGGTGGCCGGTCCAGTCAGCAATTTCATTGTCGCCACTGGGGCGCTCCTGCTGCTGGGAGTCATCTCGCTCTCATCAGCCCCCGGACATACCCTGGTCACGGGATTGACGCATGGCTTCGACGGCGCCGTTTCCGATTCCCCGTTGACACCCATCGCTATGCTGCTCTATGCGTTCATGGTCATCAATATCGTACTGGCGGTCTTCAACCTGATCCCCGTCCCGCCGCTCGACGGCAGCCACGTGCTGCGGCATTTCCTGTCGGATCCGGTGCGAATGGTTTACGACCGCATCGGTATCTTTGCTTTGCTGGCACTGGTATATCTGGGCGGGGGGTTGCTCTGGAGTCTAATCCGGCCGGTGCGAGACTTCTACCTCGCCATCTTGGGCAAATTCTGAATGACAACTCCTTCGAAGAAACGCGTGCTGAGCGGGATGCGCCCGACCGGCAAACTGCACCTGGGAAACTACGTAGGTGCGCTTGAGAACTGGGTCCGCATGCAGGACCAGTATGACTGTTTTTTCGTGATCGTCGACTGGCACGCCCTGACCACCGATTATGCGGACCCATCAAATCTGAAAGAAAACCTGGTCGACGTACTGCTCGATTGGCTGGCCGCCGGGCTTGATCCCGAGAAGTGCGTGATGTTCATTCAGTCGCATGTGCCGGTGCATGCGGAATTGCACCTGCTGCTTTCGATGATCACTCCTCTCGGATGGCTGGAACGCGTCCCGACGTACAAAGAGCAAAGGGAAAACATCAAGGAAAAAGACCTGGGCACATACGGGTTTCTCGGTTATCCCGTCTTGCAAGCGGCGGATATTTTGATCTATAAGGCGGACGTCGTTCCGGTCGGCGAGGACCAGGTGGCCCACGTGGAATTGACGCGTGAGATCGCGCGCCGGTTCAATGCGTTCTACACGTACGCGCATCCGATAGTGACTGACACCCACCGCTTGACGCAGTCTCAAAGAGACTTTCTCATTTCCAGTGGGACGGAAATTACAGCGGATACCGATTACATTTTTCCCAGAACCGTTTTTCCCGAACCGCAGGCGTTGCTCACGCCCGCTCCCCGCCTGCCGGGCACTGACGGCCGCAAGATGTCGAAGTCCTACGACAACGCTGTCCTGCTCACCGATCCCGAAACCGTGGTGCGGCAAAAACTGAAGACGATGGTCACCGATCCGCGTCGTGTGCGGCGCAGCGATCCTGGCGATCCCGATGCGTGCCCGGTGGGCGACCTGCACAAAATATTCAGCGACAAGGAAACGATCACGAAAGTATACGAAGGCTGCCGGTCCGCCGGAATCGGCTGCATCGAATGCAAGAGCTGGGTTGCCGATGCCCTGGTAAAGATCCTCAACCCCATGCAGGAACGCCGGAAAAAATACGAGGACAATCCGCGCCTCGCCTGGGATATTCTGGAGGCGGGTTCGGCCCGCGCCCGCGATATTGCGGGCGCCACGATGGACGAAGTCCGCAAGGCGATGGGCCTGGACTATAGTCCGAACGACGAGCCGGCCAAAGGTTCTACGAAGTGACAGATTTGTCTCAACCAATATCGGGACCGACGCGGGTCGAGGCTTCTGGACACGGCTCGCCAACGCTCGTTTCCGCTGAGAGCAAGTCTGCTGCGAGCGAAACCGCCGCGGCCAAGTCCGGTAAAGACGATGGCAGCGATTTTCCCTTCGCTATCGCGCTCGGCGAAATCTACGAAGGCCCGCTCGACCTGTTGCTCGACCTGATCCGCAAGCAGGACATCAATATCTACGACATCCCCATCGCCAAGATCACGGCGCAGTATCTCAAGTATGTCGAACGCATCCGCGAACTCGACGTGAACGTCGCTTCCGAGTTCATCTACATGGCGGCGGTGCTGATTCATATCAAGTCGAAGATGTTGTTGCCGCGCGATCCACTCGCTCCCCCCGACACGCAGGATGACCCGCGCAACGAACTCGTCAACCGCCTGCTCGAGCACGAGAAGTTCAAATCCGCGGCGCAAATGCTTTTGCAGAAACAGCAGATTGAAGACGCGGTGCTGAGCAATCCAGCGATCCGCGAGTTCATGGACGCCGAGGGCACCGAACCCGAACTCGCCGCCGACGTCATCGACCTGGTCAAAACCTTCCGGCAGATTCTGGACCGGGCGCGCTCCCGGCCAATCCTGGAAGTGGACGAAGACACCGTAACCGTCGGCCAGATGATCCAGTACCTGCATCGCCGGCTTTCGCTCGAAGATCGTCCGATTCAATTGAAGCAGATGCTCCGCAATGTGCCGACGCGAGCGGCGCTGGTCTGCATGTTTCTGGCATTGCTCGAACTGGTCCGCTTGCAGGCGATCCAGGTGCGGCAGGACCGCGTCTTCGGCGAAGTGCTGGTGCGTAAGCATTCGCACTTCGAAGAGGTCATGACCGAACAGGCCGCAGTGCGCGATGATTGGAAGTGAAAAGCAGTTGCCAGTAGCCGGTTGCCAGTGGCATTCGCGGTGGTTTTACTGGCAACTGGCAACTGGTAGCTGGCAACTGAACTGGTCCGCTTGCAGGCGATCCAGGTGCGGCAGGACCACGTCTTCGGCGAAGTGCTGGTGCGTAAGCATTCGCACTTCGAAGAGGTCATGACCGAACAGGCCGCAGTGCGCGATGATTGGAAGTGAAAAGCAGTTGCCAGTAGCCAGTTGCCAGTGGCATTCGCGCTGGTTTTACTGGCAACTGGCAACTGGTAGCTGGCAACTGATTTTATGAGTCTCAAACCTCAACTCGAAGCCATCATCTACGCTGCGGAAACGCCCATTTCCCTCGAACAGATTTTTTCGCTGGTGAAGGAGTCGTTGCTGGCGAAAACTCCGGGAATCGATCCGGCGGAAATCAAGTCGCGCATCCGCGCCACACTCGAAGAACTCATCGCGGAGTATTCCGGCTCGAACCACGGAATCGAAATCCGCCAGGTCGCCGGCGGATACCGCATGTCCACCAAGCCCGAGCAGCACGACGTGGTGCGCGCTTTCGCAAAAAGCCTGAAACCGCCCTTCCGGCTGTCACTCCCGGCTCTCGAAACTCTGGCCGTCATCGCCTACAAACAGCCGGTCACCGTGCCCGAGATCAGCGAAATCCGCGGCGTCGATGCCGGCGGAGTCATCGCCACCCTGCTCGACCGCAGACTGATCACAACTGCGGGCAGAAAGGCGGTAATCGGCCGACCGATTCTTTATAAAACCAGTAAAGAGTTTCTGCTGCGCTTCGGTCTGAAGGACATCAACGAACTGCCCAGCATGGAGGAATTCGAGAAACTGCTGGCGGAGTCGTTCCAGAGCGATCTGCTTCCCGGTGAGGGTGCGCCCGCAGAAGAGCCTTCGGGTTCGCCGTCGGCTGTAGAGGACGATTCCGGCGAATCAGAAGGCACTGCTCAAATTGCTGAAGAAATTGAAACGCCAGCAAGCACCAAGCCGGAGTAGCTATGCCAGCTGAGCGTCTGCAAAAAATCATCGCTGCTGCCGGAATCGCATCCCGTCGCAAATCCGAAGAATTGATCGTCTCCGGCCGCGTCGTGGTCAACGGTCAGGTGGTCACCGAGCTCGGCACCAAAGCCGATCCCGAACAAGACCACATCCGGGTAGATGGCAAACTGTTGCATGGCCCCGAGCGTTACACCTATGTCGTGCTCAACAAACCCAAAGGATATGTGACCACGGTCAGCGATGAGAAAAAGCGCCCCACCGTAATGGACCTTATTCAAAACGTGAAAGGGCAGAAGGTGAAAGGGCGCGTGTATCCCGTCGGGCGTCTGGACTGGGCCAGCGAAGGCCTGCTGCTGATGACCAACGATGGCACGCTGGCTAACGCTCTGATGAAAGCGTCCTCGAATGTGCCCAAGACTTACGTCGTGAAAGTCGCCGGCCAGCCCGACGAAGCAAAACTCGACAAGCTTCGCCGCGGGGTTTCTATCGCCGAAAAAGGTGGCCGCCGCGTGCGCACGGCTCCGGCAAAGATTCGCCTGATCCGCGAAGGCGATAACCCCTGGCTCGAAGTAACGATTATTGAAGGCCGCAACCGCCAGGTCCGAAAAATGTTTGAAGAAGTGGGGCACCACGTGGAGAAAATCCGGCGCGTGCAGTACGGTCCCCTCGCGCTCGACGTGCCGCCGGGGGATTGGCGCAACCTTACTCTGCTGGAAGTAGCCAAGCTGAAAACCGCTGCCTCGGGATCGAAAGTTGCGAAGCGTGGCCGCGCGATAAGTCACACAGTGGAGGGACGGTCCAGCCGGGCGAGGACGCCCGGCGCTCCACCGGCAAGTTAGTCGCCCTAACCCTTTGCTTCCGCAATCATGGGCAGCCGGGCGGCGCCATACAAGCCGGCATCGCTCCCCAGCAGTGCGCGAGTAATGATGGTCTTGTGTCCCGGCCCAGCTTCCACGCGCGCCGATGCTCCCTGGTTACTGGCCGATGGATCGTGCGGCGCGGTAGCGGCATACACGATGGAACGCCGCCGCAACTCCTCGAAGATCGAGGGTGAAAAAGCCTCCCATGCACTCGAGACGCCACCGCCGATCACGTAAATCGGCAGGTTCAAGGAATTGACCATCGCCGACAGCACGATGCCTAAACACCGTCCCACGTACCGGAAAATGCGGCGCGCATCTTCATCGCCCTGAATCGCGAGATTGTAAATCGACTTCGCGCTGAACTCCGGATCGGAATCTGCAGCGCGTGCTAACGGCGACCGGCCATTGTTTGCGATCGTTTCCCGCGCCATCCGGACCACCGCCGTCGCCGACGCGTATTGCTCCAGGCATCCGCGATTCCCGCACCCGCAAAGTTGGCCCTCCGGTTCAACCGTCGTGTGCCCAAACTCTCCGGCCATGCCGTTCGCGCCGCGCCAGATCGCGCCGCCCAGCACCAGTCCGCCGCCAACACCGGTACCTAGGGTCAACATCGCCACGTCGGAAAAATCCTTGGCTGCGCCCAGCCACTTTTCGCCAAGCGCCGCGACATTGGCATCGTTTTCCAGAATTACAATGGTCTTCAGCCGCCGCTCAATTTCGGCGCGCACCGGATAGTCCGCCCAGCCCGGCAGGTTGGGCGATTCGCGCAACAGGCCAGTCTGCATGTCGATAATGCCAGGCACGCCAATGCCGATCCCGAGCAGTGGCGCGGAGTCTTTGAATTTCTCCGACATGCGCTGAATGGCGTCGCACATATCGCCGATGACGTGATCGCGTCCCAGGGAAACCTTGGTGCCGAGCGTAACCTTCTCGACCAGCTTGCCTTGCTCATCCACCGCTGCGATGCGCAAGTTCGTGCCGCCAAGGTCCACACCAATGGCAAATTTATTCATGATGAATTGACTCGGTAGTCCGTTCGAGGGAGCCGGTTAGCCTTTCCTTTTTACCGTGCGGGCGTCATTCCGTCAATATTAAATCGTTCTATTAGGGCTATTTCTGGCACTTTGAGCAGTAGTGACTGCTGCGTCCGGACAGGACGACGCGACGGATTGTCATCCCGCACACCAGGCACGGCTCCCCTTCTCGGCCATAAACTCGGTGCTGGAGCTGGAACAATCCCTCTTCCCCATCGGCGTCCACGTAATCGGAAATCGAAGATCCGCCGAGCGCGATCGCCTCGCGCAGTACCTCCCGCACCGTTCGGTGCAGCTTGCCCAGTTGCTCCCGCGTGATCGTCGCCGCTCGCCGGCGCGGACGAATACCAGCGCGAAACAGCGACTCGTCGGCATAAATGTTGCCCACTCCACGCAGCAACTTTTGATTCAGAAGCGCGCTCTTGATCGGAGTCTTGCGCCCGCGAAAAAGCGCGACGAACCGCTCCTCGCTCACCTCCAGTGGTTCCACGCCGCCGGGATCGAAGCTGCCGGGTTCGGATTTGGATTGAAGATGAACGCTGAGCTTGCCAAACATCCGCGGATCGATAAACCGCAATTCACGCCCTGAAGCCAGCTTCGCGATCAGGTGAGTGTGCTTTGCGACTTCCGTCGCAGGTTCGCACACCACCATGCGCCCAGTCATGCCGAGATGGACGATCCACTGCGCCGTCTGAGAGGTTTTTTTTCGATTCTTTACAGCTGATGCCTTAGATGACGGCGACCGCTGTTCCAAATCCAACACGATGTGCTTGCCCGCACGATGCACCCTCAAGATACGCTTGCCTTCCAACGTCGCGGCGATCAGTCCAGCCGGAGACTTTAGCGGTTGCTTTCGCGAACCGATCCAGACTGATTCGATGGCGTCTCCGGCGATGCGTTTGCTGAGACTTCGCGCGATGGTTTCGACCTCGGGGAGTTCGGGCATCTTATGAGGATAGACGATTGGGCGAAACTCGCGGTGCTCGTGCCGGCAAATAAGTGCTATCGATCATGTCAGTCGGGGCCTGTTATCGACGGAAATCTCCCATCCGGGCTCAGTCGCACTTTTACGAGAGCGGCTCCGAGTAAGCGCTGCGCCGATCACCACAAGCGGCACCAGGGTTCCTAAGAAAACGAGGTGATACCAGACTGGGAACTTCGCCCAGAGGTGAACGTGGGCTGGAATGAAGGGCGCGAGGATAATCGCGCCGAGTACCCACGGCAGGCTCTTCCTCGACGGTGCTATCAGGCCCACTGCCGCACCAGCGGAAAGCGACGCGAGAGCGCCAAGAATGAGGCGTGCGACCTTCATGCTGAGAGTGAAGTTCAATGTTGGTTCGGCCAAAGCATAACCTGCAAGGCCGGCACGCAGCCCACGGTTGAGTAGCGTGGCGACCGCCGCCCACAGCGCGAGCCCGGCAAGCAATGAGAAAATCGAGCGTTTCATAAAACCTCCTCCTGTGATAGTTTGATTAAAGTAGTATACTCCAACTATGAAGGCTGAACTACTAATTCTTGGCGTCCTGCACAGAGGCAATTTCCACCCTTATGAAATCAAGCGCCGCCTGAGAAACGCTATGGTGGAGTGCTATACGGACGTAGACGTGGGTACCTTGTACTACGCGACACGACAACTCGAGAAAAACAAGTTCATCGTCGCGGTCCGACGGGAGCGCGTAGCCCGTGGTGGCGTGCGCACCGTTTATGGGATCTCGGCCAGCGGCAAGCGCCGATTTCAGCAACTTCTGAACGAGCAACTCGCCGCCGAGGGATCGGTTGCCGAAACGCTCTACGGTCCGATGCTTTTTCTGCAATTCGGCAACCTGCCTTTGATCGCAGACCTGCTGCGAACCAGGATCTCGCGAGAAACGGAGGCGATTCGAAAAATTGCCGAGGTTCGGAAGCAACTCGGGTCAACTCCCGCGACAGAGGGGCTTCATCTGCTTAAACACCTTGACCTTCAGCACCGGCTCGACCGAAAGTGGCTTCACGTGGTGCTCGCCGACGTTGAGAAAGGGCGTATACGTGACGTGTCAGACCCGAAGCGACTCACTCGCGGCGATCGTTAAGAAACCGATCGCTGGCGCTTCAAAGGCGCAGTTCTCAGCGGATGACGGGCAAACCGGAAATAGCACAGGGCTCTGTTGAAATCGACTGAGAATCCGTTAATCGCGGCGTTCGTCGAAGGTCGCTGCTAACCTTCGCGTCATCTCTTAATTTCCAAGGACCCGTGAATTCCGGTTTGCTCCTCCACAGCCGGATTCGGTATGCTAAAGGGTACACACCAAGCACGCCGATCTTCCCAGATTTCCAGTCTATACAGCAGCACGGCGCAATCAGTGTGTGCGACCCCGGGCGCGGCGTCACCGTCGCGAAGAATTCCAAGTGGAGTTTGTATTGGCATTGAGCGGCAAAAAGAGCAGAGGTAGAACTGCGGTCATTGTCGGAGCCCAATGGGGCGACGAGGGCAAGGGTAAGATCGTCGATGTACTCACTCAGACTTTTTCGGTCGTGGCGCGCTACGCCGGCGGCCACAACGCCGGACACACCGTCATCATCGACGAAAAAAAATTCATTCTGCAGCTCGTGCCCGGCGGCATTCTGCGGCCCGAGTGCACCAGCGTCGTCGGCAACGGCGTAGTGATCGATCCGTTGGCCTTCCTCAAAGAAGTCGCGTCCCTGCGCGCCGCGGGCGTGAAAGTGGATGGCAATCTTTTCGTTTCGAACCGCGCCCAGGTCATTCTTCCCTACCATCGCATGATGGAGCTGGGCTCGGAAAACGCTCCCGGTCGCGTCAAAATCGGAACCACGTCGCGTGGCATCGGCCCGACATACGAAGACAAAATGGGACGCCGCGGATTGCGCGTCGCCGACCTGCTCGACACCCCATTGCTCCGCACCCACATCGAGAACGCATGCCGCGAAAAGAACACGATCGCGCACGCGCTCTTTAACTCCGAGCCGCTCGATGCCGACAAAATGTTCCGCGAATACGCCGACGCGGCTGAGCAGATTGCTCCCTTTGTGCGCGACACGGCGCTTCTGCTGAACCGCGCTCTCGCCGAAGGCAAGTCGATCGTCTTCGAAGGCGCGCAAGGCACGATGCTCGACATTGATCACGGCACCTATCCGTTCGTCACCTCTTCGAGCGCGACCTCCGGTGGCGCCGCCACCGGAACCGGCGTGCCGCCCACATCGATAGACACGGTCATCGGCATCACCAAAGCCTATTGCACGCGCGTCGGCGGCGGCCCATTCCCCAGCGAACTCCTCGGCGCGCAAGGCGAAGACCTGCGCCAGCGCGGCAACGAATTCGGCGCCGTCACCGGACGTCCCCGCCGCACCGGTTGGCTCGATTTGCCTCTACTCCGCTACGCTGGCATGATTAATGGAATCTCCTGGTTAGTGGTTACTAAGTTGGATGTGCTCGACCACCTGACAGAAATTCCAGTTTGCGTGGGGTATAAGGTGGAGGGCAAGGAAACTGACGAGGTTCCGGCGCAGGCTTGCGGTTATGAGAAAATCGAATGCATCTACCGCAATATGCCGGGCTGGGCCAGTCCAACGCAAGACATCCGTACAATCGAAGGACTGCCCAAGGCCGCTCGCGAATACATGGCCTTCATTGAAAAAGAAACCGGAGCGCAGGTGGGAATGATCTCCACCGGTCCGGATCGCGAGCAGACGATTTTGGTTCGTGAGTTCGTAAGCGCGTTGGGACTGGCCAGCCGCTAAAAGGTTGAGGGTTCTGTCAGCAGGGCCCGTATCGGTAGTTTCGTATCAAGGACTTCGCTTTCGCTGATGCCGCAAGCTCGTGAAGTCCAATGCCCCTTTAGGGGCGGCGATTACGACGAGCAGGCGAGTCTGGCCTGGCAAGAGAATGGAGCGATGGATGGTGGTGTTGGCCGTAACCTGGATGGCAAAAGTCGGACGCGAGTCCGAAGTGGCCGCAGTCTTCGAAAAACTCACAGCCGAATCGCGCAAAGAGCCGGGCTGCCTGATGTATCAGGTGCACAAGCACAAGACCGATCCGCGCCGGTTCTTCATTTACGAACAATACAAGGACGATGCTGCCCTGGAAGCGCATCGTGCCGCTCCCCATTTTCTGCAGATGGCAAAAAAAGATTTGACCAAAATTGCAGACCGCACCGAAGGACACTTGTTCGAACCGCTAGGATAGCTGGGGAGTTCTCACTGCTTGTCCACCATCAACACGCCACCAGCGGCATAGCTTTCCTTCGACACTTCCAGAAAAGCCACAACGATGGCTTCGCGGCGTGCCCCCGCTTCTTCCACCATCGTGTCGGTAATGCGCTGCGCAATCTTCCGCTTCTGATCGGCCGTGCGGCCTTGGAGCATCGTGACTTGAACCAAAGGCATAAAGTTCTCAGTTCTCAGTTCCCAGTTCTCAGAAAAACCCGCCCTCAAATCGATCGTGCTGAGAACTGGGGAACTGGGAACCGAGAACTGCTTTTATTGCGCCAATTCGTAACCCGCGAAAAAGAAACTCAATTCGAAACGGGCCGTCTCATCCGCGTCGGAGCCGTGAATCGCATTGTGCTCAATGTTAGTGGCCCATTTCTTACGGATGGTGCCCTCTTCGGCGCTGGCCGGGTTAGTCGCGCCCATCAGCTTGCGCAAATCGGCGATGGCGTTCTCTTTCTCCAGCGCCAGCACCACGATCGGCCCACTCGACATGAACCTGGTCAGCGAACTGTAAAACGGCCGGCTCGCATGGACGGCGTAGAACTGCTCCGCCTGATGCTGCGAGATCTCCAACATCTTCATGGCCAGAATGTGAAAGCCATTTTTCTCGAACTGCTCGATGATATCTCCGACCGCGTTCTTCTTCACCGCGTCGGGCTTGATGATGGTCAGTGTGCGCTGCAGTGTCTTCATAAATTCTGTTGTCGTGCCTCGAATGACGCAGCCAATGGAGAGACGGGCGTCCTCGCCCGTCCGCTAGGGTACCGGGGGACGGGCGGGGAACGCCCGTCTCTCCACAACTACACCTTCACTCCCAGCGCGGACGCGAGCGTCTCGCCGATATCCGCCGGCGATTTGGCCACCTTCAACCCAGCCTTTTCCATAGCCGCAATCTTTTCGGCCGCCGTGCCCTTGCCGCCAGAGATTATTGCGCCGGCGTGGCCCATACGCCGTCCCGGAGGCGCTGTTTGTCCGGCGATGAACCCCACCACCGGCTTCTTCATGTGCGTCCTGATGAACTCCGCCGCCGTCTCCTCCGCGTTGCCGCCAATTTCCCCGATCATGACCACAGCTTCGGTCTGCGGATCGCGGTTAAACAGATCGAGCGCGTCGATAAAATTCGTGCCGATAATCGGATCGCCGCCTATGCCGATCGCGGTCGACTGTCCGATTCCGCGTTGAGTAAGTTGATGCACCGCCTCATAAGTCAGCGTCCCGGAGCGCGACACGATCCCGACACTGCCCTCTTTGTGGATCGCCCCCGGCATGATTCCGATCTTGCATTTGCCCGGCGAGATGATGCCCGGACAGTTCGGCCCGATCAGGCGGGAGCGCCGATTCTGCAGAAACTCCCAGGCGCGCACCATGTCCAGCGTCGGAATGCCCTCGGTGATGCAGACAATCAGTTCGATCTCAGCATCGGCCGCTTCCATAATCGCGTCGGCCGCGTATGGCGGCGGCACAAAAATCACCGTGGCATTCGCGCCCGTCTTGTCCGCCGCTTCCTGAACGGTATTAAAGATCGGCCAGCCCTCGTGTGTCGTCCCGCCCTTGCCGGGAGTAACGCCGCCCACAATCTGCGTGCCGTAAGCCGCGCAAGCCTTCGCGTGGAAGGTGCCTTCGCGGCCCGTCAGACCTTGCACAATCAATCGCGTTCTTTTGTCAGCCAGGATTGCCATAATTGCTCACCTTCGAAAAAAATCGCTATTTGCCGTTCGGTAGCGCCGGCGTCCTCGCCGGCTGTCGCGCGGGCATCCTGCCCGCGCACTGCTTGAGACCTTTACACCCCCCGCGCCGCCGCCACAACCTTCTCGGCTGCATCCTTCATGGTCTCGGCCACAACAAAGTTCAGCCCCGATTCCATCAGGATTTTCTTGCCTTCCTGAACATTCGTGCCTTCCAGGCGCAGCACCACCGGCAGTTGAAGATTCGTTTTCTTCGCCGCTTCGACCACCCCGGCGGCCAGTGTGTCCACCCGCAGAATGCCTCCAAAAATATTAATCAGCACGGCGCGCACATTCTTGTCGCTGAGCAGAATTTCAAAGGCATGCGCCACCTGCTCCGCATTTGCGCCGCCGCCCACATCCAGAAAATTCGCCGGCATGCCGCCCGCGTACTTGATGATGTCCATAGTGGCCATGGCCAGGCCCGCGCCATTCACCATGCAGCCCACGCTGCCATCGAGCTTGATGTAGTTGAGGTTGTACTTCGAAGCTTCCACTTCCAGCGGATCCTCTTCCGTAATGTCGCGCAGTTCGCGCAGGTCAGGATGCCGGAAGAGCGCGTTATCGTCAAACGTCAACTTGGCATCGAGCGCGAACAGCCGGCCGTCCGTGCAACTGATGAAAGGATTGATCTCCACCAGCGATGCGTCCGACTCCAGAAACGCGCGATAAAGGCTGGTCAGGAACTTCACTGCAGAATTGATCTGCTCTGCCTTCAGCCCCAGCGAAAATGCAATCTTGCGCGCCTGGAACGGCTCCAGCCCCATACCCGGATCGATATACTGTTTCAGGATCGCCTCCGGCCGCTCGGCCGCGACTTGCTCAATATCCATGCCGCCCGCCGCCGAGGCCATGAATACCGGCTTGCCCTCGCCGCGATCCACCAGAATGCCAAGATAAAGTTCCTTCTCGATCGGCAGCGTCTCTTCGATCAGCAGCCGATGCACAATGCGCCCTTCCGGCCCCGTCTGATGCGTCACCAGTTTCATGCCCAGCATCTTGCCGGCGAGTTCGCCCGCCTCTTCCACCGACCTGGCAATCTTCACGCCGCCGCCCTTGCCGCGTCCTCCGGCATGGATCTGCGCCTTCACCACCACTCCCGAAGCGCCGGAGCCAAGAATCTCCTTCGCCGCCGCCTCAGCCTCTTCGCGCGTAGTCGCCATCGTGCCGTTCGGCACGGCCACGCCATACTTCTTCAGAATTCCTTTGGCCTGATACTCATGAATTTTCATAATGATTCCAAAATTGTCGTTGGTCGACAATCGTTAGTCATTTGTCGCAGATCGTTCGCGATTCACGAACCGGTAATGCCTCTAATGGACTCCTGCGGGGATTCTGCTTGCGGCTTCAGACAAAGTGCAGCAAACCCACGATTCTATAGAAGGGAGAACGATTGGTGCAAACGGAGATCGTTACTGCAGATGGAGAGCCGGGCGTCCTCGCCCGGCTGACAACCTCAACTTCAATCCGGGCAAGCTCGCAAGACGCCCGTGCAGCCCCTGGATTCACTCCAAACCGCGCGTCAAGACGTCCAGCTTACTTCCCACCTACCGACTGCAGGCAACGGCCATAGAGTTCCAGCAGATGGGCGGCATACTCCTCGGGCTTGTCAGCCGCTCCGGTACCCTGAAAGCCGACTCCGGCCCCAGTGGTCTTGCCATAGCTGGTAGTCATGGCGATAAATTTCATAAGGTCAAGCGCGATGTCTTCATTGCGGCGGGAGCCTAGAGGAAGAGCGGCCATTTCCATGATAAAAACTCCTGATGAAGGGTTAATCAGCCGGTTTTCCCGGCCCTGCCGCGATGATAGCAGAAGCGGTCTGGATGGAGCCGGGTGGGTGTCGGTTGTGCAATGGCCCGTTAACAACAGTTATCATTCTCAGAACATTAGGAGTTGCAATGAGAGCATTGCGAATGGTTATTTCGTTTCTTGCTGTTATGATGTCGGCACTGGCCTCAGCTCAGTCGCAGGTAGTGACAATCACTGAACCGGGCGTCTACAAGATCAGCGATCTTTTCAAAGAGGCTGATATCGTCGCCCTGGTAAGAATTGTTTCCGGGGACACGGAGAACTACGACCACGCCGTTTATAAAGGCGAGGTGATCCAGAGTTTCAAGGGGGTGGAACCCGGAACGATTGTCTATTTCGGCCCTTTTGTTGGAGAGAAACTCGGGTGGGAATATGTTCTTTTTCTCCGTAACGTGACGAAGTCGATCACTCCTAAAATAACCGCAACCGCCAGCTACGGAACAATTCGATATTCGGAGGTTTTCAACGAAGGTTACTCGTCAATGGAAAGTTCCTATGCCTGTGTCTTTGATGGAAGGGAGATCGCTCAGAAATGCGACTACGGCGTGAGAGTCTGTACTGACTACATTCATCTCCCAAAATCGATACCCGCCTTGCCTCCGGAAGGCAACGATCCTCCGTTCGGCTGCCGATGGGTGAGGAAGACAGTCTTCATCCCTCTTCTCAATACCCTCGCTAACCCAAAGAAGTAGGCTCTTCGTCAGTTCGCGTAAGATCGCTATTGCACTTCTAACACCCAAACTGGCTTCTTTATGTGAGCCCTACCCCACCTCCACCAGCCCATAACTAAGTGCCCACCTCGACCGCATCTCCCGAAGCGCCCGCTCGATTTCGTCCTTTGATATCTCAGCATTCGGCCCGGAGATCACAAACGCAGCCTCGCGTTTAGCCGCTTCCAGCAGTTGCCGGTCGCGGATAATATTCGCCACGCGGAAGCTGGGAATGCCCGCCTGCTTCGTTCCAAAAAATTCGCCCGGGCCGCGCAGTTCAAGATCAAGTTCCGCGATTTGGAAACCGTCATTCGAGCGCACCATCGCGTCGAGACGGCGTTCGCCTTCTTCCGAAACTTTCCCGCCGCGCATAAGCACGCAATAAGACTTCGCCGCGCCGCGGCCGATGCGTCCGCGCAACTGGTGGAGCTGAGCCAGTCCGAAGCGGTCGGCGTGCTCAATCACCATCACAGTCGCGTTCGGAACATCGACACCGACTTCAATCACCGTCGTCGCGACAAGAATTTCGATCTTGCCCTGCTGAAATTCGCGCATGACGTGCTCTTTTTCATCGGCATCCAGACGCCCATGCAGCAAACCGACATGCAGATCGGGGAAAATCTTCTCGCGCAACTGCCGGTGCATCTGCTCGGCCGCCTTCAGTTCCCGTTCTTCGTTCTCCTCGATCACCGGATAAACCACATAAGCCTGATGTCCCGCGCTAATCTGTTTGCGGACAAAATCCCAGACTTCGGGCGCGCGCTCATCAGGCACCGAGCGGGTGACCACCGGGGTGCGTCCCGGCGGAAGCTCGTCAAGCACCGAGACGTCAAGATCGCCGTAAAGAGTGAGCGCAAGCGTCCGCGGAATAGGCGTAGCCGTCATCACCAACACATCGGGCTCAGGGTCGGCGTCAGTGGAGCGCCGGGCGTCCCCGCCCGGCACGGAGCGGAGCCCCGTCCCCACTCGAGCGTCGTCAGACTTCTTCATCAGCTTCAGCCGCTGCATCACGCCGAACCGGTGTTGCTCGTCAACGACGACAAGTCCCAGTTTCTCGAATTCAACCCGATCCTGAATCAGCGCGTGCGTTCCGATAACAAGTTGCGCGCTGCCTTGCGCAATGTGACGGCGAATGTCGCGTTTGCGGTCTTGTTCGAGCGAACCGGTCAGCAGCACGATACGATATCCGGCCCGTTCCAGAATCTGGCGCGCAGAAAAATAATGCTGCTGTGCCAGAATTTCCGTAGGCGCCATCAGCGCCACCTGGTAGCCGTTTTCAATGGCGATGATCGCCGCCTGGAAGGCCACGATTGTTTTGCCCGACCCGACGTCGCCCTGCAGCAGACGCCGCATGGGGCTTGGCGTCTGCATGTCGTTGGCGATTTCTTTCAGCACCCGCTTCTGCGCCGCCGTCGGATGAAACGGCAATATCTTCTTGATCGCCTCGCGAACGCCGTCATTCAGCTGAAAGGCGATTCCAGTCTGCGTCTTCTGCTCCCGCCGTTTGAGTTCCAGACCAAGCTCGATGAAAAAGAGCTCATCAAAAATCAGTCGGATGTGCGCTGCCGTGCGTGACGCTTGCAGATCGGCAAAACTTTCTCCCGCATCCGGCCAATGCACCTTCCACAATGCTTCGCGTGGCGACACCAGGCTCAGGTGCGCGCGCACCGCGGCAGGAATTGGATCGGGAAGATTAGCATTCAAACTTTCGAGCGCCCCTCGGATAATGCGCCGGAACCAGCGCGGCGTAAGTTTGCCCTGGCCGGTCGATTCGTAGATCGGAACAATGCGTCCGATCTCGAGCGAGGCGGCTGCCTTCTTTTCAGCCTCGTCGGCGCCGCCCTCTTCGTAAATATCGCCAAGAATCTCGAATTGCGGCTGAACAATTTGCAGTTCACCATCGCGATCCTCATCGACCTTGCCATAGAGCGCCACCATCTGTCCCGCTTGAAAGCGGTCCTGAAGATATGCCGCGTTAAACCAGATACACTTCAGCCGGGTACGGCCCTGGCCGACCGTGAGTTGAAAGATGGGCATGCGGCGCGTGCGAAACAGTCCTGAGTTGCGGACTTCGGCGATCACCGTCGCCATCTCGCCGGCGCGCAGTTCCGCCACTGACCGCGGGTTCAGCCGGTCTTCGTAGCGGAAGGGCAGGTAGTGCAGCAGGTCGTCAACGGTTGCAATGCCCTTGGCGGCCAGCACCTCGGCCAGGCGCGGGCCAATGCCTTTTACGTATTGCACTGGAGTGGACGGTTCCAGCATCTTAAGCGATGTTAGCAGCCAGGGTCCCCATCGCGCCCGTTTTTGGCGCCATGGGTGGAGGAGCGGAGGCAGGCGTGGGCAGAACCCCAACAAGAAGAACGATGAAGAATCTCTTCGACGCGCTCGTGGCCGTGCTCGCCGGCAACGCCATCTATTATCTGCTCATGCCCCGTTTGCCTGCCGTGGCACGGCACCGGCTTTTCAGAGAAGACTGGGGCCTGCTGGTGGATTTCGCGATTTGCACGGTAATCTTTGCCGCGGTGAAATATGCGAGGCGTGATAACCCTTGATCTTCTTCAGCACCTAGTCAAGCAGCGAGATGAAACGACCGAAGATTTGTAGTTGGTGATTGGGAGCCAGGAGCGGTCAGCACCCACTCATTCGCAAAGGACGAACGAGTGGGCGCCCGGCTGGTATCAATTAGCGTTTGCCGACTACGTGGCCGCGTCCATCACGCACTTCGTTTGCTTTGAAGTGGGCAATCTTATCGAGACGCTTTCCCGGCTCGGGCTGAGCGCCACGGGCTGGCCTTGGGCCGGTATAGCCGTGCTCAGGATGGAAACGGTTATTTACGTGGCCATGGAAATTGGCTGGGCCGTGAAACCACGGGCCCGCCCCAATGAAGACGCCGCCTACAAACCATTCCGGGCCATAGTACCCATAGGGGGCGCACTCATACGGCGGGACATCGTAGTACCCATAGGGACACACAGGCGCAACCCCGATCTCGACGCCTACCTGAGCCTGTATTGTGGGAGTAGTCACCGCGAAGCAGAGTCCGGCAACAGCAGCCAATGCAAGGATCTTAAACCCGTTCATTAGAATTATCCTCCATCGTGAGATTATCCTCCATCGTCGCGGCCGTCGTCTATCGACCCCACGCATTCACCGTAACGACTCAGATTGCTGCAATCGCGATAAATGATTGGTAGAAGCTGCGCGGCCGTGAATTCATGAAGTAAACTCATCGCGTCATGTTTAGGCGCATTCCATTTACGCGCGACCCATGCTGAAGCCGCGGGAATTGATTGCCGGCCTGAGTCCCTACGAGTCGCCCATCCTGAGCCGCGCCGGGCTGAGTCTCGATCTCAACGAGAGCATGGCCGGATGCTCGCCGCGCGTGCTGGCGCGGCTGCGCTCGCTCTCGGCGGCAGACATGTCGCTGTATCCGCAGCGCGAGGTCGGCGAGTTGTTGGTTGCGAATTTCCTCGACCTCCCGCCCGAGCAGGTGTTGCTTACCAATGGCGTGGATGAAGCGCTGTCGCTGCTCTTTACAGGTTATCTTGGCGCAGGCGACGAACTGCTGTTTGCCGACCCCACATTCGTGATGTATCCCATGCTGGGCGAGGCGCTGGGGGCGCAAGTGGTGCGTTTGCCGTCGGGAGAAAGCTTGGCGCTTCCCGTGGCCGACTTGCGAGCCCGCATTTCGCCGCGCACTAGGGTGATCGCGATTGCGAATCCCAACAATCCCACCGGCCTGGCGGCTTCGCGCGCGGACTTGTTGAACATTGCGGAAGCGGCGCCCGATGCGGCGGTGCTGATCGACGAAGCCTACTTCGAGTTTTGCGGCCAGACGCTAATCCCCGACCTGGAGCACTATCCGAACCTGTTCATCACGCGCACGTTTTCCAAAGCCTACGGGCTCGCGGGTCTGCGCATGGGCGTGCTGATCGGTGCGGCCGAGCAGATCGGCTACCTGCGGCGTTTCAGCTTGCCCTTCAATGTGAATTCCGTGGCCCTCGCCTGCCTCCAAGAGGCGCTGGCCGACCAGGCATTCGTCAGCAATCACGTCGCGCAGGTGAAGCAGGGCCGCGAGCGGCTGTCACAGTTGTTCAACGAACTCGGCCTACGCGCCTGGCCAAGTCAGACCAACTTCGTTCTGGCGCGAGTAGGCGCAAAAGTGAAAACATTCGTGGAGTCGATGCAGCGGCACGGCATTCTAGTCCGCGATTCATCCGCCAACCCAGGCTGCGAAGGATGTATCCGAATCACTGTCGGAACACCCCACCAGATGGATGTAGCATTGCCGGCCATTCGCGAGGCGATCGCAGAAACCCGGCGCACTTGATGGTGGAGAGCCGGGCGTCCCCGCCCGGCCGCCACACAACTGGACAGGCGAGACGCCCGTCGTTCCACCGGCCCCGCAGTGCAACCGGGGCCCGATATCAGGCAACATATCCGCATGACCACAATCCTCCTCCTCACCCTCTCCAACATTTTTATGACCGTCGCCTGGTATGGCCATCTCAAGTATCGTCACGCGCCGCTGTTCAAAGTGATCGTCATAAGCTGGCTCATCGCCTTTGCGGAATACTGTTTCCAGGTACCCGCCAATCGCGTTGGCTCGTATGAGTTCACAATCGCGCAGTTGAAGACGATTCAGGAGGTCATCACCCTAACCGTATTCTCGGTCTTTTCGTTCCTTTATTTTCATCAACCGCTGAAGTGGAACTACTATGTAGGCTTTGCCATGATCGTCTGCGCCGTCGCGGTAATTTTCAAGAAATGGTAAGGCGAGCAGACCGCAAGCGATCGTCGTACAATGATCGGTTTCTAGGCCGCACACCATGACCCTGATTTTCCGCAAACCCCTTCCCAACGTCGAGCATCCCGAAATGCCCGCCGATGTTGTTATCGTCGGTGGTGGCCCCGCCGGCATGGCCTGCGCGCTGCGCCTTTCGCAATTGATCGACGACCACAATACGCGCCATCCCGAAGCCTTGCTCAGCAAAGAAAATATCTACGTGCTCGAAAAAGCCCGCGAAGCCGGACAGCACTGTCTTTCCGGCGCCCTCCTTGATCCGCGCTCCATGAAAGAACTCCTGCCCGGATTCGAAAGCGAAGCCCCGCTCGACGCGGTGGTCCACAAGGATGCCGTTTACTTCCTTACGCGCAACGGCCATTACCAGCTTCCCCTTACCCCTCCAGCGCTACAGGATCACGGCAATTACGTGATCTCGATCAACCGCTTTGTGAAATGGCTGGCCGGCAAAGTCGAAGAAGCGGGAATCACGATTTTCACCGGCTTCGCCGGATCGGAACTGCTCTTTGACCGTGATCCAGACGGCGACCGAGTCACCGGCGTACGCACCGACGACAAGGGCGTCGACAAACAGAACCAGCCGAAGTCAAATTTCGAGCCCGGATACGACGTGAAAGCGAAGGTTGTCGTGCTCGCCGAAGGTACCCGCGGATCGCTCACCAAGCAACTCATCCAGAAGTTCGACTTGATGAAAGACCGTAACCCGCAGACTTATGGCGTAGGAGTAAAAGAACTGTGGGAAGTACCGTCAGGCCGCATTGAAGCGGGCGAAGTCATCTACACCATGGGATATCCGCTGACCGCAAAGGAATACGGCGGCGCGTGGATCTATGGTTCGAACGGCAGTGGTTCGACAGGCAACAGCTCAAAAGACAACACCGTCTCGCTCGGCTTCGTGACCGGGCTCGATTATCATGACCCGCGCCTCGATCCGCAGCACGTGCTGCAAGCGTTCAAACGGCATCCTTTTGTCGCCCGGTTGCTCGCCGGCGGCAAGATGATCCGCTACGGCGCCAAGTCGCTTCCCTACGGCGGATGGTGGTCGCTGCCGCCACTCGGCGGCGATGGATGGATGATCATTGGCGACTCCGCCGGCTTCCTGAATTCCGCGCGCTTGAAAGGGATTCATCTCGCGATCAAGAGCGGTATGCTGGCGGCCGAAACAGCCTTCGAAGCGCTCGTGAAATCCGATTCTTCGGCCGCAACCCTCGGCAAGTTCCAGCGGCGCGTCGAAACCAGCTGGATCCACGATGAGCTCTGGCCGGTGCGCAACTTCCATCAGGGATTCAAGAATGGCATGTACGCCGGCATGTTCAACACCGTGTTGCAAGACATTTTCCCGGGCGGTCTCCGCAACCGCGTGCCATCGCACGCCGGGTACGAAAACCTGGAGCCGCTGGCCCAGCTACCCGCCACCGGAGGCCCGGAAGCGCACATGCTTGGCCCCGCCAAGGGCGATGGCCAGCTCACTTTCGACAAACTCACCGACCTCTATTATTCCGGTACCAAGCACGAAGAAGATCAGCCGGCGCACTTGCTTATTCAAGACACCAACATCTGCAATGACCGTTGCGTGAAAGAGTTCGGCAGCCCGTGCCAGAATTTCTGTCCCGCGAACGTCTACGAGATGGTCGACGACCCCTCCGCGCCCAACGCCAGGCGCATCAGTCTCAATCCCGCCAACTGCGTGCACTGCAAAACCTGCGACATTCAGGACCCCTACCAGATCATTACCTGGGTTCCGCCCGAAGGCGGCGGCGGCCCGAATTACGATGGGATGTAACGCTAAAGGCCAGCAGCTAAAGGCTTCCGGGGAACACTGGCTCCGCTTCTCGACCGGGTATATACTTCTCCCGTTCCTTTTTGAGCAACCGGCTATGACCGGGCGCGGGGCACATTCTCTCATACCGCTCCGTGAATAGAACGCTGGCGCAGGGGATCCTAATATTATTTCGTCCCTGGCGACTGGCGGGGGCGGGATTCGCTTGAGCGGCGCCTTCCCCGAGAGAGGTACTTACTCGTGGACGTGTTACTTATACGCTTTCTGTTTGTCCTCATTGTCGGTCTTATCTGCTTTTTTATCCGTCCGTTTAACCTGCCGTCACACTTGGATGCCGCCGTTGGCCTATTGATCGGCGTCGCTATCATCGTGTTCGAGTGGCGGTTGCGCGTGATGAGCCTGAAGCGTCTGATTGGCGCCGCCATCGGCAGCGTGCTCGGGATCGTCGGCGCCTATCTTTTCGCTCTCGTCATTCGCAGCAGTGTCCCTCCCGGCCCCTTGCAAAGTTTCCTGCAGATCATGGTCATGTTGATCATGGCGTACGTGGGATTGGCGGTCGGCTCCAACAAGGGCGACCTGCTGAATCTGGCCGCTCTCGGCGGAATTTTCGGCGGCGAAAGATCGGGCAAGAAGAGTTACAAGATCCTCGACACCAGCGTCATTATTGACGGTCGCATCGCCGACATCGCCGAGACCGGTTTCCTCGATGGCCTGATTGTCATCCCGCAGTTCGTGCTCCGCGAATTACAACTGGTGGCCGATTCCGCCGACTCGCTGAAACGCAATCGTGGCCGCCGCGGCCTCGACATCCTGCAGCGTCTCCAGAAAACTGCTTCCGTCCAGATCCAGATCGTGGAAGACGACTTCCCCAGCATCCGCGAAGTCGACCTGAAGCTCATTGAACTGGCCAAGCTTTATGAGGGCAAAATCATCACCAACGATTTCAATCTCAACAAAGTTGCCCAGTTGCAGGGTGTGGCCGTGCTCAACATCAACGAACTGGCCAACTCACTCAAGCCCATCGTTCTGCCCGGCGAAGTGATGCGAGTATTCATCCTGAAGGAAGGAAAAGAGTACAACCAGGGCGTTGCCTATCTCGATGACGGCACCATGGTGGTCATCGATAACGCGCGCAAGATGATCGGCAAGACCATCGACATCTCGGTAACCTCGGTCCTGCAGACCACCGCCGGCAAGATGATCTTCGGTAAGTGGGATGAGCGCGCGGCAGGCCGCCACGACTCCAAGGTGTCGCTTGCGCCGGTAGCCGTGCCTCCGGCGACGGGAACCAATGGACCGCCCTCCGACCCTGCAAAAAAGCCCACCCCGGCGGTAGTCGACCGGGCCGTTGACTAGACTCTATTTCACAAAAAATGGTTTCGGGAAGGGCACCAGATGTCACACTTGCTTTTGGGTGGCGCAGCGGTTTACCGCTGCGATAACTGGCTTATTTTCAAGCCCGGCTTTAGCCGCTGAGGTGACACTCCGGCGCAGAGAGCACTTTTTCCGCGCGATGCCGCAAATTCCTCGAAATCGAACGCCCCTTTAGGGGCTGAACACTGCCACACGTTCGACCCAATCCCAGCGCCTGTACTATACTAATCGCCCCTATGAAGGTGTTTGTCATTGTTCCGGCGGCCGGACTAGGCACGCGCATGGCTCCGCCCTCGGCCGCAAAGTCCAAGAAGAAAGCGCCCAGCAAACAGTTCAAGGAACTGGGCGGCGTGCCCATTCTTGTCCACACGCTGCGCAAATTCGCCGCCACCCCCGCCATCTACGAAATCATTGTCGCCCTGCGCAAGGACGAAATCGCCGGCTTTCGCACCCAGGTTGAGAAACAGTACCCGGAAATCCTCAGCAAGCGCCTGCAGATGGTCGAGGGCGGCGTGCATCGGCAGGACTCAGTGGCCAGCGCCCTGGCCTGCACCCCAGCCGATCCGGAGGATATCGTCCTGGTGCATGATGCCGTTCGCCCGTTCGTCACGCCCGAAATCATTGCCCATGTGATCGAGGCCGCCCACCAGCATGGAGCCGCCATCGCGGGCTGGCCAGCCGTCGATACGGTGAAACAGGTGGAACGAACCGCGGACGGCGCGCTCATCAAAGCCACCATCCCGCGCGCCAGCATCGTCATGGCGCAGACTCCGCAGGGTTTTCGTTACTCCATCCTGAAGAAAGCCTTTGATGAGGCCGTTGCCGATGGGTTCCTCGGCACCGACGAGGCTTCACTGATCGAGCGCGCGGGCCTTCCTGTCGTCGTCGTCATGGGTTCGCCGCGCAATATTAAGATCACGACACCGGCCGACATGGAGCTGGCCGAGTTCTATCTGCAAACTGAAGCCTGATATCGAGCCCTTCTATTCCGTATCAGGCGTCGCGTTACAGCTTGCGGAAAAAGTGGATGTTGCACTTGCTTTTGGGTGGCGCAGCGGTTTACCGCTGCGATAACCTGCTTATTTTCGGACGCAGCTTTAGCCGCTGAGGTGAGCCGTCGGCGCTGGAGATACTTTCCGCACTAAGTTCGAAAATCAGACGCCCCTTTAGGGGCTGACCGGATCAACGCTTGAAACCAGAAATGCGCATCGGCTACGGTTGGGACTCACACGAATTCAAGCCCGGCATTCCGCTTAAAATCGGCGGCGTGACTCTGCCGCACGATAAAGGTCTCGGAGGCCATTCCGATGGCGACGTCCTGCTGCACGCCATCACCGACGCGCTGCTAGGCGCCATAGCCGGCCCCGACATCGGAGAGCTGTTTTCGCCGTCCGATCCGCAGTGGAAAAACGCCGACTCCGCCGTGTTTCTGCGCGAGGCGTTACAGCGCGTCAAAAACGCAGGCTACGAACTCGTAAACCTGGACTCCACCCTGATCCTCGCCGCTCCAAAGATTGGCCCACATGCGGACGTGATTCGCAAACACCTCGCCGAGCTGTGCGGAATTCCCGCCGACTGTATAGGGATCAAAGCAAAAACCCCGGAAGGCATGGGAACCGACAACGCCGCAATTGCGCATGTCGCGGTCCTGCTGAAACGCAACTAGAGTTAATGGAGTGACGGGCGTCCTCGCCCGTCCTTCGAAAGCCTCAGCAGCGTCGTGGCCGGGCGGGGACGCCCGGCGCTCCACTAGCCGTCGCCAACTCCGCCCCCTTCGCCCGCGCCGACTCGACAAACGCCCTGAAAATCGCCCGCGCCGACTCCGCCACCTCCGGTCCATCGTTCACGCTCCGCTCCGGATGCCACTGCACCGCCAGCACAAAATGTCCGGGATCGGTTCCTTCCAGAGCTTCAATGATTCCGTCTTCAGCGGAACGCGCCACTACTCGCAAGCCATCCCCCACTGCGTCCGCGGATTGGTGATGCGAAGAATTCACCGCCAGCTTCTCGCTCGCGCCCACAATTTCCACCAGCCGCGATTCCGGCTCGATTTTTACGGTATGCGCTTTCACAACCGTCCGTCCCACGCTATGGTTCACCGCCGACTCAATGTGCTGCACCAGCGTTCCCGCCCGGTACACATTCAACGACTGCAGTCCGTAGCAGATTCCCAGAACCGGCTTGCGCTTGTTATAGGCGTCCTGCAGCAACAACCCGTCCACCATGTCTCGTTTGTGGTCAGCGGGCGCCGTTTTCTCGTGGCGATCCGCGCCGTACTTCCGCGGATCGACATCCGCCCGGCTGCCAGGAAGCAAAACGGCGTCGCAGCGCTCAATCTGCCCCAACACCTGATCCGGTGTCTGGTCCAGTTCGATGCGCACCGGCTCTCCGCCCGCTCCGCGTACCGCCGCTTCATACTGCGGCAGCGCGCGCGCAGCATACTCGCGGTCGTTCTCGGTATCCCCAGAATGCGGCACGGGAATGGCGATACGCGGCGCGGCCGTTTTCAAGTCGTCCATTCTTCCTTTACTCACCGAAACTTGCCGGTGGAGCGCCGGGCGTCCCCGCCCGGCCACCACACTGCAGACGTACAGGGCAGACGGGCGAGACGCCCGTCACTCCACACCGTATTAGTTCAACTAACCCGCTCAATCCCCGCCAGCGTCTTCCGCTGCCGGTAGTGCCGAATTTCCATCACCAGCGACAGCACCAGCACGATGGCACCCACAGTGATGGCGAAGGGAAACGCGATGTGCCGGTACCCAAACGCCATGTTGGGCGCGACGTGCTTCACGACCGAATACACGACTGTCCCCAGAATGCTCAGCAGCAGCGCAATCGCGAACGACAGCAGCGTCAAAAGAAACGTCATCGCGAACACGCGCGCCGGAATTCCGATCCAGCGCGGCCCGTCCGAACTCGCTTTGCCCATGCTTCTAAACTACACCATCGGTCCAAGCCGTCGCGACTCCCTGAGCCGACCGTCCCAAGTGCGCCCATACGCTACAATACCCTCATGTCGCAAGCCGCCTCCGCGATCGTCCGCAGCCCCGCGGAGATCGTGCAAAACAGCCCGGTTTCACAGGCGCCGAATGGCATCTGCTATGCCCGCTCGGGCGAGACCACCATTGCCGACAACGATCTCGACCGCATGATTGCCGCGGTGCCGGTGTCGGTGGCCGCAGCGCTCACCCGCAAGGCTTATTATTTCGTGCCGCTCACCGTGACTCAGGGCGAGCAGACGGTGATTGCCGACCGCTACGACGTTGCGCTCAGTGACAACGCCGTTTGCCATCGCAACTTGAATCTGGGCAATGCGGAGTGCGTCTTCATCTCGACCCGCTTGATGGACGATAAATTTTCGGTGGCGTTCGAGTTCTACATCAACGTCGGCCATGAGCTGGTCGAACGCGCGGGCGTGGCGCAGAATTTCGCCGACCTGGCCTGGCAGCAAGTAGAGTCCGGAGTACGCGGTGAAACTTCGCTCGACGCATGGGAATCCCGCAAGTTCGCCACCGCCCACGGTCCCGACGCGGAGAAATATAAAAACGAGTATCTCGCCGCCAGCTTCTCGGACGCGATTTCAATCTACCTGCTCTCGCTTTATCTAGATGTCGATTACTCCGAACTACGCGAGCGCGACTATCCGTTGCTGGCGCCCGCTCCGATGGCCGAACGCCTGCGCAAGATCGCCGAAATCTTTCCCCCGAATCCGGGATTCGAGTTCAATATTTACTATCGGCGGCGTGCTTAGAACGAATCTTTGGGCTCCGAGTGTAATCGCGTGTTTTCAAAATTGCCCCGTGCAGATAAGATTTTGGTTCGCGACGATCAATGCCTCTGTGGATTCGCTCTGGGAGACATTGACGTGGCTCGGGGTTTAGTGGGGGCTTCCTGCTATGGCTTCTCTTTCGGATTCTCTGGTTCGGCAATTGTTGGAAGGCCGTTACATCGCGTCGCTCGCAACGAAGAACCCCGACGGTTCCACCCACATGGTTGCGGTGTGGTACTGGTTTGATGGTGCGCATATTTATATAGCCACGTCCATGCGCACCCGCAAGGCTCGAAATCTGCAGTCCACCCCCAAGATCTCGTTAATGATCGACTCCCGCGACCCCGCAGCAGCATGCGGCATAAACATCGTAGGCACTGCACAGATCTTGACGGGCGAACCGTCACGAAAATGGAATGGGCGGGTGCACGCCAAATATCTGAGCGCCGCCGCACTCGCGGACCCCCGAGTTGGTCCAGTGTTCGCATCGTGGGATGATGTGACCATCGAGATCACGCCGGCCTCGGTCATCGCTTGGGATATGCGCGAAGCAGATAGGCAAGTCTTTGGCAGCGCATTCAAGAGCAACTCCACCTACCTGTTGCCTCTGGAACGTTGAGCCGACTGGTGTAACACCCCATATCGCTTACAACCGGGTTCTGAGCGTAATCGTCTGATAACAACACTTCCTGTGCTGTCGCAGTGCTCGAACAGATGTAGAAAATGCAATCGCCGTCACTTCAACCCTTCGACGAGATAGAGATCTGAGAGGGTTCGGATATAGCCGTACACATAAGCCTTGGCGTCCGGGGTTATTGTTATTCCCCGAATGGTGTCGATTCCGGCCGCATCAGCAGGCACCAGTTGCTTCCATAACTTTCTTTTCCCGGTCGACAACTCGAGCTCAAACACTCGGGCTGGAATCTCTCCAAAACGAAAGAGGTAAAGGAATCGGCCATCGGCGGAGAAGCCGGTTGGCGCCTCATCGAGCTCGCTGCCGGAGACGGGCACGGGTTCGCCACCACCGACGGGATAAAGGTAAACTTTGTGATTCGGACCGACGCTGGCAGCAAAGTCGCCCTTCGGGGAGATCACAACCCACGGGTTCACGCCTTCCGGGCTGATCGGGCGCGGCTTGCCTTCTCCGGGAGACTCTAGATAAAGACGAAATCCGTGTCCCGCCTCATTGCCCGAGTACACCAGTCGTTTTCCGTCGGGAAGCCACCGCGCCCAGAGGTGATTGATCGAATCGTGGGTGAGGGGCTTGGCTTCACCGACCCCGGTCGGCAGCAGGACGAGCGTTGACGGAGTGACATTGGGTCGCGCGAGCGCCCAGCGCCCGTCAGGCGATAATGCAACCCCGATTCCCTCGCTAAGACGAATGGCCGGCGAACCATCGGTTTTGCGCAGGTAGACCGCGTACTTTGGTCCTCCACCCTCCCCGGTCTCCCCAAAAAGGACGGTGCGGCCGTCGGCGGACAAATCGCCGGGCACGGACCAGTCGAGCCAGGACAGGTCGCGTTCTTTAGCCTCGCCGGGGGCCAGCCCGATCATTCCGGCGCGGTCGTTGCCCCGGGTCAAGAGCACACTCCCATCCCGGCCAACATCGAGTAGGGTCAATTCACCGGGAACGCGCGCAAGCAGCCGGACGGCGCCCGCGAGGTTGACGGCATAGAGGGAGCGGTCGCCACCGGTTCGCGTGGCGGTAAACCAGATCTCATCGCCGCCGGGCGACCATGCGATTCCCTGAATACTGTCCCAGCCCGTACAAAGAGTGGTCGTTTTTCCATTCAGATCAACCACGGCAACCGCCCCGCCATCGTCACCCAATTGGGGGTGGTCAATAAAGGCAATGGTGTCTGCTTTCTGGGAAATACGAATATGACCGATCCATCCATCGGCCTGGTAGAGCACCTTGCCCGGAGGAAACTCGAGGCGGTGACGCCCTTGTTCCTGCCGCACAATCGCGAGAGTACTCCCATCCGGAGACCAATCTGCCCACTCGACATTCTCCATGATCTCGCGCGGAGCGCCGCCGACCAAAGGCACGCGCGCAAGTGTGCCGGAATAGAGGAACTGGGCGACCGGACGGCTGCCCAGAGAAAGCGCCATTTCTCCCGACGAGGAGACAGCCAGTACGTCGGCTCCGGCTGGCTCTAAATCATGCGACTCAGGGCTTTCCGGCCGCGTGGTAAACAACTGCAGAGATTTACCTTCCCACGCAGCACTATAGATGATGGTTTTGCCGTCAGGAGCAAAGCGGGCAGCGTGAACCATGCCGCGGCGGAAGGTGAGTGGATGATAGATCGGTAGTGATGCCTGCACCGGGCGTTGCAACAAAGACTTTCCAATGGCAAGGCCGGCGATCATGGCGATGGCCGCAGCGGCTAATGCCGTGACCACCACGGGCTTTCGCGACACCGGAGCCGCAGAGGCCGAAGTTGGAGACATCCCAGGTGCGGCGGCGGAGGCACTCCCAGCTCGCACGCGTGAGGTGTCGAGAGCGCGCTTGATGCGCTTCAAGTCTCCGCGCAGCTCGGCGGCGGTCTGATAGCGCAGATCCCGTTCCTTCTCGAGTGCCTTGAAAATCAGTTCCTCCAGCTTGGGAGGCAGGGCTGGATTCGCGATCGTCGGAGGCGGCGGAGTGCGGTTCAAAATGGCCTCGGAGATCACGCCACTGCTATTTCCGGGGAACGCCAGGGATCCGGTGGCCATTTCGTAGAGCACCGATCCGAACGCGAACAAATCAGTCCGCGGGTCAAGTTCCTCGGCGCGAACCTGCTCCGGTGACATGTAGGCCACGGTTCCAATCGTGGAACCGGGAGTGGTCATCATGGCCCCGTCGGTAGCCGTTAAGAGCGCGGAGTCCGAACTGCCCCGACGGTTTTCCGGCGCCAGCTTGGCCAGACCGAAGTCGAGCAACTTGGCCTGCCCGCGTTTGGTCACGAAAATGTTCGCCGGCTTGATATCGCGATGAATGATTCCTTTGGAATGTGCGGCATCCAGGGCGTCGGCAATTTCAATCGCCAGGCTCAGAAGGGTTTCCGTATCCATCGCGCGGCCACCAATGCGGTGTTTCAGGGTCTGCCCTTCGAGGAACTCCATGACGATGAAAGCCTGGCCGTTTCCCTCGTTAATCTCGTGGATGGTGCAGATGTTCGGATGGTTCAGGGCCGAGGCGGCCCGCGCTTCACGCTGAAAGCGATCGAGGGCCTGGCGATCCTTGGCCAGATCTTCGGGCAGGAATTTCAGGGCGACGAAACGCCCCAGTTTGGTGTCCTCGGCCCGGTAGACGACACCCATCCCGCCGCCACCGAGCATCTCAACAATGCGGTAGTGCGAGATGGTTTGGCCGATCATTAGGGGCAAATCTTACGTGGGCGAACTCCGCAAGTCAATGAGAGCCGTGGAGTTGAGAGCGCCTCACCAGGATTGTTGTTGAAATATAGCGATTAAATTAACAACCCAGGCGATTTGGAGCCGTTTTACCGCCGACTGCGGAACTTCGCTCCTCTGGGCCGGTTCCAGGGACAATCATCCGTCCCGTCTGAAAACCGCGCTGCCGTCTCGGCGGATCGTAGACCGCTGCTCCCGCCGAGTTGTCAACAAACTGTCACTTTCTTGTCAAATAATTGCAGGAGGAAACTTCCGACGTTCGCCAAACCGATGCCGATCCGAACCGGAGTTCTCACGCGATTGCGAACGCGCCATCCAAAACCACGCATGGCAACACCGGGCAGCAGTTCTTGTCCACAGCGTGGTACATGATTTCGCACCTTAGTGCCCTTGGCGGTCGGAGAGGTTACAGCTTATGCTGAAGGCAGTTTCGAAAGGCTCAGGTTCCGTTTGCCCGTGATTTCTTTTCGTCTCTACATATTTGCTCTGAGCGTGATCGGCTTGGCCCTCGCCGGCTATTCTGTGCTCCGCCGCAAGCCCAAGACCGCAGATGACATTGAGCGCGAACGCCGCACCTGGCTGAATACGGTCGGGCGCATCACCGATGGCACGGTGATTGACGTCCAGGAGATCACGAATGCCCTAAACCGGCCAGCCACTATGCTGATTTACCAGTATGACGTGGCCGGCGTTTCCTATGAGGCCTCACAGGACGTCACCTACCTTCGGCAGTGGATCAACCTGCACTCCTGCCGTCTCGGCCTGCCAACCTCGGTGAAGTACGATTCACGCAACCCCGGAAACTCCATGGTCATTGCCGAAGGCTGGATGGGCCTGCGCCAGTAAGTTGTTTTTGTGGAGCGCCGGGCGTCCTCGCCCGGCAGTCACCAAAACCAGCTATGCCTTCAACAAAGCGTGTTTCATAAATTGGCTTTGGGAAGGGCACGGCTTTAGCCGTGCCGACTAGGCCTTTTATAAATGGGGCTTTAGTCCCTGAGGGACGCGCTCTCTAAGCGGACTCTACGCCTTCAAAATATACGGCGAACGAAACTAACGATAGGCTCCCAAGCTAAAAAGAGAACCTGCGCCGTGGCCAGCCCGATCCAGATTCGCCGGCGAATGCGCGACCGGCGTATGTCGCGCAGCAGCTCAGCGGCTGTAGGTTCCTTCACCAGAGCTTCAACCAGCGCCTCCCGCTTCTCCGCCGGCAACACCGGTTGCAGATTCACTGGCCGGGCAGCGTCGGCCGGCTTCGGCTTGTCGGGATAAAACACCTTCGGCGTGTCAACGACTTCCGACCACAACGGCAGCAGGATCCACGACTTCGGAATGATGTCCAGAATCGGCTTGGCAGTCAGGTTAAGGGCCGGCTGCGTTTCCGGCGCGACGCGATCAGCCAGATTCCGCAGCAACGAGCCCCACCAGAAGTGGCTGAGCTGATCGGTGATGAGTTCACCGACATCGATGGGCCGAGATTCAAGTTCCAGCGGCGGCAGCGTTTCCGGCGAAATCACGTCCCCGATGTTGGTGAACACGGTGCGAAACCAGGGCAGGCGCAGACGCTCCCCAAGCGCCAGGCCGACATTCACCGGCCGTGAAGTAAGCTGGAGCGGTGGCAACTTCTCCGGCGCGAAGCTATCGCGCAGATTGCCAACCAGCGACCTCCAGAGCGGTTGGGTCAAACTTGCCGGCGGAAGCAAATCCAGTGGAATCTCCTGCTGCGCCGCCATGGACTGCGAATCGGGATACCAGGCTTCGGCAGCATTAGAGCGGTAAGACATAAGAATTCAGACGACCCCAGCGTCAATAACGATGTTAGATGCTACAAGCCGATCTGTCACGCGTCTTTACTCGGCATTACGAGCGATTGCACCAACCGCAGTCTTCTGAGTGCAAACGTGCTTACAACAGTTGACTTCCGAATAGCCGGTGACACAGCCCGAATCGGGTTAGACTACGCAACCGGCCATGCAAGAGCGCTTTCCATCTACCGCCGCAGCCCTTTTTGACTTCGACGGAACAAAGCCAACCCCGGCGACGTATGGCCCTGAAGGAGGCCCTGCGGTGACAAAGCTGGCTCTCTTTCTTCACGTCATTGCAGGAACAATCGCGCTGTTTGCGGGGATCGTTGCTATGTCGTCCCGCAAAGGTGCGGGCGTACACCGCGTAGCGGGAACTGTCTTTTTCATATCCATGCTTGTTATGGCGGTCTTCGCGGACTACCTGGCTGTAGCAATACCTGAGCAGATTCCGAATCTGTTCATCGGCACGTTGACCATCTACCTTGTGGCGACGGGGTGGCTGACGGTTCGACGTAAAGAGCGGTCAGTCGGCTTATCGGAGAAGATTGCGCTGCTTGTCGTTCTGTGCCTCTGCTTGCCCTTTGCGGTTCTGAGCTTACAGTTAGCCACCGGCTTAGAGCCTTCTTTCAAAAGCGCCACTCCTCTCGAAGGCCCTGTCCGCGTCGCGATATACAGCTTCACGTTCATCGTCGCCATGGCGGCAATCGGAGATGCTATGTTAGTCCGGGCCGGGGGCGTTACGGGTGCGCGACGCATTGGGCGGCATCTTTGGCGTATGTGTTTAGGGCTCGCTTTCGCGGCGGGTTCAGCGTTCACCAACGGATTACCACGGCTCCTCCCGAAAACAGTACATGTTCCGCTAATCCTCTTGTTTATTCCTCAATTGTCCGCACTGGTGTTGATGGTCTTCTGGATGATCCGTGTCCGCTTTACGGGCTGGTACAAGGACTTCGCGCCGAATTGAACACCCGAGGGACCCACGCACTTTGCCCTACTGTTGCAAAATCGCGTTAGCGCTCATATTCCCTTCGCAGTAAATGCGCGGTCCGCGATGGAGGGGCGAAGAGACGGCGCAAAGTTGCGAGAACGCCTGATAACGACAGCTATCCCGAGTAGTGTCCTAATTTGAATTTGGGTCGAGCGCGGGCCGCCCGTCGTCTATCAGCTTCTTTAGCCCAAATTCGGTGATGCCTAGGATCATGCTTTTTATCTCTAAGGACATGTTTATTGGCTGTGGTATGCTGCAAAGTTTGTTCGGGAACTCGACTCTGCGCGGCCGTAGTTCGAGGGGGAGCCACGAAGGTATGGCAACGTGATCGAAGCGAGGAGGAAGCAATGACGATCAACGATTTACCCGCGGTCATGGGAACAGTTCTGATTGTTGCCGGGCTCGCTTTGGTAGGCATTTACACACGGTTCCGTACCGAGGGCAGTGAAAATAGCGTTCAGGTCGGGGCTCTTCTGATTGTGGTCGGTGCAGTCCTCTTGGGGCTGTCGCTATTCGTACCCCACGCAAGATAGGACTCAGGTCCGCACCCATTCAAATTAGGACACTACCCTATCCCGCGTCTCCTTGTCTGTCGCTTCATCTGGGCGTAGAGTTCGAGGGAGCCATCGCCGAAGGCTTCAAAATGCGAAGTCCGATTCGAATTGTGCTGCTCATTGGTTTTGTCGTGGTTCTGTGCTGCCTCGGTGCAGAGACAAGGTTCGCATCCGCGCAGGATAAGGCCATTTCCTCCCCCGATTCATCCCCATCGCTGAAACCCTGCGGTAGCAAGAACCCCCCTCCCTGCATCGAAAAGCCGCCAGTCGTCACACGTAAGGTCGACCCGGAATACACTGCGGAAGCGCGAAACCACAACCTGGAAGGAATCGTGCTCCTCTGGACCATCGTGGGCACCGATGGTCGTGCTCACGATATTCGCGTCATGAAGGTCTTGGGTTGCGGACTCGACGAAGAAGCAATCAAGGCACTAAAGAGGTGGACGTTCAAACCCGCGACAAGCGAGGGCAAACCGGTTCCCGCTACGGCCAAAATTCAAATGGAGTTCCGTCTTCGCTGACCCCGAAGCGGCTGGCGAGAGCCGCAATTCCGCGATAGTGGCCAAGACTCTCGATTTCTCAAGTACGGTGTTCCACTCAGAAACATCCATTCTTTGTAACTGTTGTAACATCGCCATTACGCTCATATTCCCTTCGCAGTAAATGCGCGGTCCGCGATGGAGGGGCGAAGAGACGGCGCAAAGTTGCGAGAACGGCTGTTGCCGCCTAACGTCTGGTTGCCAGTCAGTTTCAGCCCTACGCTCGACGATGCCAGACCTCAGTTGGCGTAAAATCCCCGATCACACTCACTGCCAACTTCTCCGCCCAAACCACGCATCCCCATGCTGCAATGCGCGTTATCTTTGGTACATGGACTTTGATGCCGTTGAGGACTGCCTCGCCCTCAAGCACAATGGCAAATTGAACAGTACACAACGGAGATCCGAGATGAGGAAGCTCGCTTGAGCCTCCACTCACAAACCACCGCCAAAGCTTGCCAGCGGCTGCGGCGTTACACCCGTTATCGTTTTGACGTGCGCATCCAAGCGTCGGTGTTTCGCGAAGGCCAGACGATCGCATATTGGGGCCGAACCAGCGAGCTCAGCCAGGATGGCATCGGGGCGACCCTCAGCGGCGAGTTGCAGAGCGGAGAAGTCGTTTCCCTGGAGTTTCCGATCCCGCTCCCGCCGCACCTCATGAAGCTGCGAGCCGTGGTGCGTTATTGCAAAGGGCTGCACTGCGGATTCGAGTTCTTGGTTATGACCGATGAGCAGAGGCTGTTAGTGCGCCAACTTTGCGTAGTGCTGGCCAATACCGCTTGAGAGATTGCGGATCTGCTTTCCCAATTTGAATCCTCCATTACCGCCGTAACTAACGACCGATAACGCGGCCCGCTTACCATCGCACTAGCGTAATTGCACACGGGGAAAGGACTGTATGGGTGAGAAAATCGCCCCGGCAAATTCGACCGAATTGCCGCCGGTGAAGGCGCGGCCGGATGCTCTTGAGCACGGCGCGACGCCAATCCCGACTCCCACCTCCGATCCCATTTCCGACCCTGCCCCGGCCACTCCGCCCACGAACGGCAATGCCGCCGAAGTCCCGCTCACGGTGGAGAAAGCCTATTTCGAACAGATCATCGAAAACGCGCCGGAAGCGATCAGTATTGTCGACGCCGAGCGTCGTATTTTGCGCATCAACGGGGAGTTCATCCGCCTGTTCGGCTTTACCGCGGCTGAGGCCGCAGGAAAACGGCTCGACCAACTGATCGTGCCGCCCGATCGCTACGCGGAGACCGCCTGGATCACAGAGTGCATCAAGACTCAAAGCAAGCTGTCACTCGAAACCCGGCGCCAGAGAAAAGACGGCACGCTGGTCGAGGTGCTGCTCTCAACCTCGCCCGTGACCATCAACGGCAAAAGGGTTGGAGCGTACGCCAGCTATCGCGACATCACCGAGCAGAAGCGCGCCGAAGAGCTGAACGCGGCCCTGTATGCCATCGCGGCGCGCAGCCAGTCGGCGGAAGATTTGCAGCAGTTTTTCACCGCCATTCACAACATCGTGGGCCAGTTGATGAATGCGCGCAACTTCTACATCGCCCTCTACGATCCGCAATCTCAGCTGTTGAGCTTTCCCTACTTCGTCGATGAACAAGACCCCACTCCCACTCCCAAGCCCTTGGGCCGCGGTCTGACCGAATACGTCCTCCGATCCGGCGAGCCCCTGCTGGCCATACCGTCAGTTTTTGAGGACCTGGTGCGGCGTGGCGAAGTGGAATTGATCGGCGCTCCATCAGTCGACTGGCTGGGGGTCCCGCTGAAGAGCGCCTCGACATGCATTGGGGTCGTGGTCGTCCAGAGCTACAACCAGAACGCCCGCTTCGGAGAGCGCGACCGCGAGATTCTGAAGTTTGTCTCGCAGCAGTTGGCCGCGGCCATCGAGCATAAGCGCAATGAAGAGGCGCTTCGCCGCTCCGAAGCACGCTCCCGCTCGCTGATCTTGAGCGCGGCCTTCGGCATTTGCCGCTGCACCCTCAGCGGAAAGTTCCTGGACGTGAACCCGGCACTCATCACCATGCTCGGGCATGAATCGGTCGAAGAGCTTCTCCAGCTGAACGCGCGACGCGAAGTCTTCGCCAATCCCGAAGAGTTGGACCGGCTGGCCGAGGATTATCGCCGCACCGGAAGCCTGAATGGCGTGGAAGTGCAGTGGAGACGCAAAGACGGCCGCCTCATCGTCGTGCGGCTTAGTGGCTGTGCTGCCGTCGGCAGCGATGAACCCGAAGAAGTATTGGAGCTGATCGCCGAAGATATCACCGACCGGCGTCAGCTGGAAGAGCAGTTTCGCCAGGCGCAAAAAATGGAGGCCGTCGGCCGCCTCGCCGGCGGCGTCGCCCACGACTTCAACAACCTGCTGATGGTGATTAACGGTTACACCGAGGTGTTGCTCGAACAGTTGGAAGCGGGCGGCGAAATGCACCATAAGGTCCAGTCCATCCAGCAGGCTGCCGGCCGCGCCGCTACTCTCACCCGCCAGTTGCTGGCCTTCAGCCGAAAGCAGCTCCTCGAACTCAAGGTCATTGACGTCAACAAAGTCATCGGCGACATGGAGCGCATGCTGCGGCCCCTGATCGGCGAAAACATCGAATTGGTCACGCAACTCTCACCCGGCGCCGGACGCACCCGCGCCGACGCCGGCCAACTCGCGCAGGTCATCATGAACCTGGTCGTCAACGCGAAAGACGCCATGCCCGAAGGCGGCAAGCTCACCTTGCAGAGCTCAGACGTTACTGTCCGCCAAAGCTTCAGCGAACATCGTTTTATCCAGCCCGGACGTTATGCCGTGATCTCGGTTTCGGACACCGGCCACGGCATGGACAAAGAAACCCAGTCTCGCATCTTCGAACCCTTCTTCACCACCAAGGAAAAAGGGAAAGGCACCGGCCTCGGCCTCTCCACCGTGTACGGCATCGTCAAGCAGAGCAATGGATACGTGTTCGCGCAAAGCGAACTCGGAGCCGGCACAACCTTCTACGTTTATCTGCCGCGCGTGGAGGAGTCCGCCGAAGAGCAAAGCCCGGTCAAGTCCCAGCAGAACGAAGCGGGCGGCTGCGAAACCGTCTTGCTGGTGGAGGACGAGGAATCCGTGCGCGAACTGGTGCGTCTAACCCTCACCTCGCGCGGCTACAAGGTTCTCGAAGCCGAAAATGGCGAGTCCGGTCTGCAAATCGCCGAGGACTTCAAAGAACACATCGATATCCTCATCACCGACGTGGTCATGCCCGGCATCGGCGGCCGCGAACTGGCCAAGAAGCTGCTCACGCTGCGGCCCGGCATCAGCGTGCTCTATCTTTCCGGCTACACAGAAGATGCCGTCGTCACCCAGGGCGCGCTCGGCCCCACTTCCGCGTTCCTGCAGAAGCCCTTCACGCTGCAGAATCTTGCCAAGAAAGTCCGCGAAGTCCTGCACGCCCGGTCCGCCTCCACGCCCGATCAACAGTCCATCGCAAAATCAGCCTCGAACTGAGTTGCAAGTGGGGAGCCGGGCGTCCCCGCCCGACCCGCAGGCTTCGTATCAGGGCATCGTCTCAAAGGTTGCGGAAAAAGTCGATGTTGTCTGCCAGCTTGCAACTTTTGACCCGCCGCCGCGTCCTATACTGGTGATAAACAATGATGTAGCGCGTTCGGCATCAAACAAATCCGAGTCCTCCGCCAAGCGTACTTCGTTAAGTAATATCGGGGTGAGCCATGTGTGGTGATCCATGCTGATCAAGAAACCGGCCGAAATTCCGTCGTCTGAAGTTACTCCCCAGTCAACCTATCTGAACCGGCGCAACTTTCTCGCCGGCGCAGCCATCGCCGGCGCCACCGTCGTCACCGGTGTCGCCTTCCGCGGTCTTGTCGATCCGTCGCTCACCGCTCAAGCCAACGCCAAAATTGACGGCCTCCAGAAAAGCCCTTTCAGCACCACGGAAAAAGAAACGCCCTACAAGGACGTCACCAACTACAACAATTTCTACGAATTCTCCAGCGACAAATATGAGCCGGCCGAGCTGGCAAAGAATTTCAGGACCCGTCCCTGGACGGTGACCATCGACGGCGAAGTCAAGAAAAAGCAGGTGCTCGACGTCGACGCAATCATAAAAATGGCTGCGCCCGAAGAGCGCATCTACCGCCATCGCTGCGTCGAGGGCTGGTCGATCGTCGTGCCCTGGGTCGGATTTTCCCTGAGCGAACTAATCAAGCGCGCCGACCCCCTGCCCAAAGCCAAGTATGTCGAGTTCACCACCTTGTACGATCCCAAACAAATGCCCGGCCAGCGCACCAACGTATTGCGTTGGCCTTATGTCGAGGGACTGCGCATGGACGAGGCCATGCATCCGCTCGCCCTGCTCTGTTTCGGCATGTACGGCGAAGTGCTCCCGAATCAGGACGGCGCCCCGCTTCGCATCGTCATTCCATGGAAGTACGGCTTCAAAAGCGCCAAGTCGATCGTCCGCATCCGCTTCACTGGCGGCCAGCCCCTGAACACCTGGCAACAATATGCCCCCAACGAATACGGTTTCTATTCGAACGTGAATCCGAACGTCGATCATCCGCGCTGGAGCCAAGCCAAAGAACGCCGCCTGGGTGAATTTTTCAAGCGTCCAACCCTGCTGTTCAATGGTTACGACCAGGTGGCGAGCCTCTACGCCGGCATGGACCTGAGAAAGAACTTCTAGGAATTGTTAGTGGAGAGACGGGCGTCCTCGCCCGTCCAGCCGATAGGAATTGTTAGTGGAGAGACGGGCGTCCTCGCCCGTCCAGCCGATAGGAATTGTTAGTGGAGAGACGGGCGTCCTCGCCCGTCCAGCCGATAGGAATTGTTAGTGGAGAGACGGGCGTCCTCGCCCGTCCAGCCGAGCGCAGCTCGGCAGTTGCCCGCAGCCAAGGCAACTCCCGATCCGCGACAGGTTGTGCATTTAACTCGAGTACAGAATTACAAATGAAACTCCGCCTCACCAAAATCGCGCTCTTCCTGGCCGCCCTAATCCCGCTAGGCCGCCTCGTCTGGAAAGCCCTCCACGACGCCCTCGGCGCCAATCCCATCGAAGTCATCACCCATTCGACCGGCGACTGGACGCTCATCCTTGTTCTCACCACTCTCTCCGTCACGCCTCTCCGCCGCATCACCCATCAATACTGGCTGATCGGCACCCGCCGCATGATCGGACTGTTCGCCTTCTTTTATGGAACCTTGCACTTTCTCACCTACATCTGGCTCGACAAATTCTTCGACGTCCACGAAATGTTGAAAGACATCTCCAAGCGCCGCTTCATCACCGTAGGCTTCTCCGCCTTCGTTCTCATGATTCCCCTGGCCCTGACCTCGACCGCATGGTCGATTCGCCGCCTCGGCGGCAAAAACTGGCAGCGCCTGCACCGCCTCATCTACCTAACTGCGATCTTGGGAGTCGTCCACTACACCTGGCTGGTGAAGGCCGATCACCGCAAGCCCATCGAGTACGGCATCGTGTTAGCTATCCTGCTGCTCTACCGCGTCGGAGTCTGGGTATCCGAAAAAGCCTCCGCAAAGCGTAAGCGTCCCGCCATACCCTCCCCAGCCCCGACCCAGGCTGAAGTCACCAAGGTTTGAAGCCACCAAGGCTTAACAGTTTGCTGAAAAACTCTGATTCGAGCACGAACGGGAAAGGGGCAAGTTTAAAGGCTGCGGAAAAACTCGGGGTTGCACTTGCTTTTGGGTGGCGCAAGCGCCGGGGCCCCCAGAACGCCCGGTTTTGGCGTGCTGGGGTGGAGCGGTTTACCGCTGCGATAACCGCCTACTTTAATCGACGGCTTTAGCCGCTGAGGCCACACTCCCCGCCTGGAAAGAGTCTTCAGCACCCCCTTTACTCGTGCCGCCAGTCATCGAAAATGTGCCGCGCTTTAGCGCCTGAGGTGTGCTTTTCGCCCTTCGACTGGTTTCTCCGCAGCCTGTTAAGGCACTGCCCCGAAACTCCGTTTCGTGTGAGGACGGTTCTGCCCAGTCTCCGCGGCCTCTTAACCGCTCGTGACAAATTTTTACACCGAAACCTTCTTTAACAATCCGGGTTATGGCATCCTAAGAAGAAAGACAGGAGTGTCTTATGAATCCCCATGCCTGCTCCAAGTGTGCCGGACGCCTGTTCATGGCTCTGGCGGCGATATCCAGCATCCTTTTGATGGCAGCCTGCGGCAGTAGCAGCAGTGGGCCCAAGCTCAACACTGTCGGCTTCACCAACGCAAGCCTCACCGGCACCTACGTGTTTTCGTCGTCAGGCGTAGATTCCGCCGTGGGAGCCCCCATAAACATGGCGGGCGCCTTCGCCGCCAACGGAAAGGGCGCTATCACCAGCGGCGGCGCGATGGATGTCATCGACCCAGAGGGCCCGCTGGCTACCAACGAGCCGATCACCGGCGGTTCCTACTTCGTTAACAGCGACGGACGCGGACAGGTCGGCCTGACAACCGCAGCGGGAACCTTCGTTCTGGACTTCGTCCTGACCTCGACCTCGCACGGACTGGTCACCGAATTCGACGGAAATGGCACCGGCAGTGGCACCCTCGACTTGCAGACTGCGCTCACCGGTCAGAGTCAGCTTGCAGGTCCATACGCATTCACTCTTGGCGGTTTTGACGGCGGAGGCAATCCATTCGCCTCGGTGGGGGCGTTCACGCTCGATCAAAGCGGCAACATCACCACCGGCACCGGTGTTCAGGACTTCAACGACAACGGCAGCCTAATTTCCGATCTTTCCGTCGCGGGTACCGCAATCGTGGGTTCAGGGAGTGCTCCCGGAACAATCACTCTTACCTCCAGCTCGCAATCCTTTGACTTCTACCCGATTGACGCCGCGCACTTCAAGGTCATTGAAACAGACAATACCGACTTCCTTTCTGGCGACGTATTCTCTCAGCCCGCCGCTTCCATCCCAACCGGCCCCATGGCATTCACAATGTTCGGCGGCGCCTTCTCTGTCATCGCAGACGCCGGCGTTATGACCTATGACGGAACGACCTTTAGCGGCTCCGAGGATGTCAACAGCAACGGCACACTTTTTCCGGGAGTGGCATTCACCAGCACGGCCGTCACTGCCGGTCCGGTCGGTGGCCGCGCAGTGGTTTCTCTCAGTGGCTTCAACCCCGCCAGCACCTGGGTCGTCTATCCCTCCAGCGGCGGACTTCTGATGCTGGAAGCGGATACACTAAACGTTACTCTAGGCGTCGCTCTGACTCAGACACCCGGTCAGACAATCGCCGCTTCGCAAAATTACGGATTGAATCTCAGCGCCTTTAACACTACTGGATTTGAGGAAAACGATATCGCTCAGTTCCTCACAACCAGCGGCACTTTCAGCGGAGCTGTTGACATCAACGATGACGGTGGCAGCGGTAACATCTCCGAGACCACCCAAGCCTTGGCTGGCCAATACTCTGTCAATGGCTCCGGCACTGGCACAGTCACCACCACGGCCAACGGCACCGCCTATGTCAACTTCAACTTCTACCCCGTGAGCAGCGATACGATCCTTCTCCTTGAAACCGACAGCAATCAGATCGGGGCTGGGATAATCCAACTGCAGAGTGTGCCGTCTGGGTCAGTGGCGCAGTCGCGCATTTCGCTCGCTCGCCCGGCCGTCTTGCGCTCAGCAGTCCGGTCACGCTTAGCCGCGCGACGCAAGTAGGCTCTATCGGATCGCCCAAATAAACAAGGGCGCGGCTCCAACGCCGCGCCCTTTCTTCTACCCCATGAATCATACGATGGAGCGACGGGCGTCTCGCCCGTCCCGCCATTTTTACTTCCCGCGAAGAAACTCCGCGCCAGCCGAGCTTGGCGATAGATCTCTCGATTTTGGGGAAATCTTGTCAAGCCCCTCTTTTGACGATTTTCCGCGTAAGTCGATGAATTGCCTACGAAAATAAAGTCGGAAAAGTTGGCGGGGTAGGCAGGTCGGAATTGATATAATAGAACTATAGACAAGAAAAAGGGTGCGGATCGTTCCCGCACCCTTTTTCGTTCGGCTCTCGTTTGGATTTGTCATCCTGACCATGAGCGGAGCCGAAGGGGAAGCACCCATGCATTTCGCCTGCGCCACCCGAATAAGCGACCGCTCGAAGCAGCTAAGTCCTTATTCCTGAATATTTTACGAATAAGTCCTTTAAACCCAAAGATTTGGCGGAGATTTTTGCCTAAACCTATGATTCCAATAGATCGAGAAATAAAAAATTTGAGCCCCGGTACGCGACTTCGAAGACGAAGTACATCTAACTCCTTATTTATGAATATTTTGAAAGTAAGTTCTTATTTTTGAATATTTTAGCCAAAATAGGGGGGAGGGGGTACCGCCAGAAAAAGCGCCACCACCCTTACTGAGAACTAAGAACCGAGAACCAAACAACCGAGACCTGAGAACTGATTAAGGAGCCATCATGCCAATTCCCCCAGCCGAACGCTGCCAGCATATAAAAATGAACGGAGAGCGCTGCGGATCGCCCGCCCTGCGCGATCAAAAATTTTGCTACTTCCACGACCGCTGCAGCCCGGTCCAGGTCGACGTCAGCACCTCCGCGGCGTTCCCCGCCAGTCCCTTCTTCCTTCCCGTTCTTGAAGACGCCGCTTCGATCCAGTGGGGAGTCGCGCAAGTCTGCGAACACCTGCTGCACCGCCGCCTCGACGCGAAAAAAGCTGGAGTCCTTCTCTACGCCATGCAGATAGCGTCCTCGAATCTCGCTCGCCTGAACGAAGACAAAAGTCAGGACAAAAGTGAGAAAAAAGGTGAGGAAAATGATCCGAAGGAAACCAACGAGCAGAATAATCCAGCGAACTGGAGAAAAGCGTAGCGCCGCACTTTCCGATGGAGCGCCGGGCGTCCTCGCCCGGCCATAGGAATGCCCGCAGCGTCGAAGCGGGAACGATTAGCCCGAAGGAAACGAGCGAGCAGAATAATCCCGCGAACTGGAGAAAAGCATAGCACCGCACTTTACGATGGAGCGCCGGGCGTCCTCGCCCGGCCATAGGAATGCCCGCAGCGTCGAAGCGGGAACGATTAGCCCGAAGGAAACGAGCGAGCAGAATAATCCCGCGAACTGGAGAAAAGCATAGCGCCGCACTTTACGATGGAGCGCCGGGCGTCCTCGCCCGGCCATAGGAATGCCCGCAGCGTCGAAGCGGGAACGATTAGCCTCAGGAACCGACCCGGACACCCAGCGGCGATGTACGCCGCCATATCCACGGATAGTCCAGAGGATTGCTAACCAGGCCCGCCCGCACCGGATTCTCGAGCATGTAGTAGAACTTCTCGCTGAATTGTTCTTCTTTCCTCAACGCGCGGTCAAACGATTCCTCTTGCCAGACCTTCCCTCTGCGGTTCAAAAGTTTGTTGATGCGATGCGCCGAGGCGCCTTTGATAGCCTGCATGGTCTCTGCAATCGGAATCGGTCCCCGCGGAGCACACGCCGGGACAAGGGCAAGGTGCACGTGATCCGGCATCACGACTAACCCGTAGAGATCAAACTTCAGGCCATTTCCTGCGACGCAAGTATCTACAACAATCGTTCTCGCGTCAGGAGGTAGGATCCAGCGGAGGTAACTACAGAAAGTGACGAATATGATCTTGAAGTCCGGCTGGAAATGAGGCAACCGGCGGCGGTATTCATAAGAGTACACACAGGCAGGTTTAGCACCGCTCTAGGTTGAGAGCTAGGAGCGAGATCACATGTAACTAGTGATGAATCATCCAATGGGGCGACGGGCCCGTCCAGCAGGCAATGGAGCGACGGGCGTCCCGCCCGTCCAGCAGGATGCCAGCGCGGAGCCGGGCGGGGACGCCCGGCGCTCCAAGAACTAACTTACTTAATCGCTTCCGCCGCGATCCGTTCCGTAACAAACGCCTCAATCACGTCGCCCGTCTTAATGTCGCCGTAGTTCGAAATCGAGATGCCGCACTCCATGCCGCTGGTAACTTGCGAAGCGTCGTCCTTAAACCGCCGCAGCGAACCGACCTTCCCTTTGAACACGACCACGTTATCGCGCAGCAGCCGTACCTCGGAATCGCGCTTGATCAGACCATCGGTCACGCGGCAACCGGCAATCGTCCCCACCTTCGGAATGCGGAAGGTCTCCAGCACATCGGCGCGTCCTTGGTAAGTCTCTTTGATCGTCGGTTCGAGCAGCCCAGTCATGGCGCGCTTGATCTCGTCCTGCAGTTCGTAAATGATCGAGTGCAACCGTATGTCGACTTTCTCCTGATCGGCAAGCTCCTGCGCCTTGCGCTCCGGACGCACGTTGAATCCAATAATGATGGCATTCGACGCGGAAGCGAGCAGCACATCCGTTTCGGTGATCGCGCCAATGCCCGAGCGCAGCAACTTCAGCCGCACTTTGTCGTTCGAGAGCCGTCCCAGCAAATCGCCCAGCACTTCGACCGATCCCTGCACGTCGGCCTTCAGAATGACGTTCAGTTCCTTCATGCCCGCAGTCTTCATCTGCTCGGCCAAGCCTTCAAGCGATACGCGTGAACTCTTGGCAAGCTGGGCTTCGCGCGCCTTCTGCTCGCGGTATTCGGAAATATCGCGCGCCTTCTCGCGGTCGGTGACCACCACAAACTGATCGCCCGCCTGCGGCAGCCCTTCGAGCCCGATGATTTCCACTGGCGTAGAAGGCGGAGCTTCCTTCAGCGACTTCCCGCGATCGTCGAACATGGCCCGGACTTTTCCGTACACGTTCCCGACTACGAAGTTGTCGCCCGCGTGCAGCGTGCCGTTCTGCACCAGGATCGTCCCCACCGGACCGCGTCCGCGATCCAGTTTCGCTTCCAGCACCAACCCGCTCGCCGCGCGTCCCGGAGTCGCCTTCAATTCCTGCAAGTCCGCCGTCAGCAAAATCATTTCCATCAGAAGATTGAGATTCGTCTTCTGCTTGGCGGAAACATCGACGAACACCGTCTTGCCGCCCCACTCTTCCGGCACCAGCCCACGATCCGCCAATTGTTTCTTGACCCGCTCGGGAAGCGCGCCCGGCTTATCGATTTTGTTGACCGCCACGATGATGGGAACTTCAGCCGCGTGCGCGTGGTCGATGGCTTCAATCGTCTGCGGCATTACACCATCGTCGGCCGCGGTCACCAGCACCACAATGTCTGTCGCCTTCGCGCCCCGCGAACGCATGCGCGTGAACGCCTCGTGACCAGGCGTATCCAGAAACACGATCTCGCGCCCGTAGGCAGGAGACGCCTTATCCGTAATTGAAACCTTGTAAGCGCCGATATGCTGCGTGATGCCGCCCGCTTCGCCTCCAGCTACGTTGGTCGAGCGGATCGAATCGAGCAGGGTCGTTTTGCCGTGGTCCACGTGGCCCATGATCGTGACCACCGGCGGACGCGGCACCGCTTCCGCGCCTTCCTCGCTGCTCTCGGTGGCTGCGGTTGTATCCTTCGCCGCCTGTTCTTCGAAGGTGATCACTTCCGTATCCGCCCCGAAGAAGCGCGCCATTTCACTCGCCAATTCCGCATCGAGCGTTTGATTGATGGTGGCGAACACGCCCCGAACCACCAGCCGCGCAATTAAGTCCTTGGCGCGAATGCCGAGCTTCTCGGCCAGATCCTTCACCGAGATTCCTTCCGTGATCGTGATGTTCCGCGTGATCGGCGCGGGCTCGTTGCTGATGATCATGCGCGGCGGCGGAGTGTAGCCCTTCATCGGGCCTTCCTTCACCCCTCGCGGCACATACCGTTGTCCCGGTCGCCGCGACGGAGCTCCCGGACGAGCTCCCGGACGCGAAGGTCCAGGCGGTGCAATCCCCGCTCCCGGACCAACACCCAGCGGACGCGCTCCCGCCGGCGCCACGCGCGTCGGATGCATCGGCCGCCGTTCCCCCGGACGAAGCGGCGGTCGCGGTGCTCCCGGCGCTTGCGGCCGTGCCGTGCGCTGGAAAATTGGCTGTCCCGGCACCGGACGCCCTGGCGCCGACCGTGGAGGCATTCCCGCCGTCGGTTCTCCCGGCGCAGTCAGCGGCGCCTTGTATACCGGGCGCGGGCCGGTCTGCGGCATGATCATTCGCGGCGGCGGCGCAATCGGAGCCGCTGACTTCGCAGGCGTCGCACTCTGCATCTGTGCGGCATTCGAGGGAAGTTGCGTCGCGGGCGGCGCGCTTCCTGCCGTTGCTGCCGGAGTCGTGGGGCGCGGCGGAACGGCGATCGCCGGTGGAGCGGCACTTGTGGAACCGGCCAGTGGGGGCGCGGCGGATGGAGTCGTAGGAGCTTTGGGCGGAATCACCACCACCGACGGCGGTCGGTAGGTGGCCGCTACCGAAGCGGGTGTGACGATTCTCGGAGCCGGCGGCGCAGTAGCGGGAGCAGGCGCTTCAGTCGCCGATTTTGCCGGCTTTGGCTTCGTCGGCGCCACTGGCGCTGGAGCTTCTACCGTTGGCTTTGCAGCCGTGGGCTTGACCGCCGCACGCGCCGCAGGAGGCTCAACCGCTGCCTTTTGCTGCGTGATGGCGCGCAGCACGTCTCCAGGTCGCGAAATATGCGAGAGGTCGATCTTGGTCTTGATCTCTTCTTCGCCGTAAGCGGCGCGCGGAGAAGGCTTCGCCGAACCGGGCGATGCATCGGAGCGGCCGTGGAGATGCTTCCGCACCAGTTCCGCTTCATGATCCTCTAGAGAACTGGAGTGTGTTTTTTTCTCCGTGACGCCCACCGTGGTCAGCACGTCAAGAATTTCCTTGCTCTTGACTTCCAACTCACGGGCCAGATCGTTGATTCGAATCTTACTCATCCGCTCTCGTTTCCTCTTCTGTCCTGCTAATCGCGTGTATCTAAGCGTGCATATCTAACCTCGTAAAATCCTTGTTCCATCTCACCACCGGGTGACGAACCCCGCGCGTTTGGTTCGGATGCAAGTCCGAACTCGCCACTCCCATTTCAGCTCTGCTTGTCTTTCGGGGCTTCTTCAGTCGCGGCTTCTTCGGTCGCGGTTTCTACAATCGCCGGCTCTTCTGACGCAAGACCAGCGCTTTCATCTGCTGGCGAGGCTTCTTCCGCAGGCTCAGCTTCCGCGGCCAATGCATCCGCTTCAACCGACCCTTCTGCCAGCGATTCCTCGCTGACTCCCGCATCGAGGACGACCGCTTCGGTGGCGGCTGCGTCGGTGTTCTCCGGTTCCGCGGCGGCTACTGCCTCACCGCCATCCAGACTGGCGAAATAATTATTGACCGCAATACTGATTTTTTCCACCGTTTTCGGGCCAATGCCTTCAATCGCTTCCAGTTGTTCTGGCGTCATATCGGCCAGCGATTCCACCGTATTCACGCCCGCCGCCTTCAGTTTCTCGACCAGCCCCTCGCCAAGCCCAGTAACATTTTCCAACGGAGTTACGGTCTGCGTGACCAGCGCCGACATCTGCTGTTCCACTTCCTGGCGCTTTTCTTCTTCGCTCTTGATGTCGATCTTCCAGCCCAGCAGTTTCGCCGCCAGCCGCACGTTCTGCCCCTTCTTCCCGATGGCCAGCGAGAGCTGTGTGTCGTCAACCACTACTTCCAGATGCTTGTCCGCTGCATCGACAATCGTTACCCGGCTAACTTTCGCCGGCTGCAGCGCTTTTTCTGCGAAGGTAACCGGATCCTCGTGATACTCGATGATGTCGATCTTTTCTCCGCGCAACTCGCGAATGATCGACTGCACCCGCATCCCCTTCATACCCACGCAGGCGCCGACCGCATCGACGTCCTTGTCCTTGGACATCACCGCGATCTTGGTGCGCTCGCCCGCTTCCCGCGCAATCGCGCGGATCACCACCGTGCCGTCATAAATCTCCGGCACTTCCGTCTGAAACAGGTGCTGGACTAACTCCGGAGCGGAGCGCGAAGCAATCACGCCCGGACCTTTCACCGCTTTTTCCACGCGCACGATCACTACGCGAATCCGTTCGCCCACCGCAAACGATTCCAACCGCGACTGCTCCTTGCGTCCCATGCGCGCTTCGGCCTTGCCGATATCGAGAATCACATCCGGACCCTCGAGCCGCTTCACGGTTGCATTCACGATCTCGTTCACGTGCCCGATGTATTCGTTGTAAACCGTGTCGCGTTCCGCCTCGCGCACCTTTTGAAATATGACTTGCTTCGCCAGTTGTGCCGCAATCCGCCCCAGAATTCCTTCCGTCACTTTCGGGATCAGCAGTTCTCCGCCCGCTTCCGCGCTCGGATCCAGCTTCCGCGCCTGCTCCACCGTCACCTGCAGATTCGGATCTTCCACCTGCTCCGGAGTCTCGACGATCGACTTCACCGCATAGGCATTGATCTTGCCGCTGTCTTTGTCGAGCACTGCGCGCAAGTTCTCCTGCGTCTTGTAATACTTGCGCGTCGCCACGACGATGGCGTCCTCGACCGCGCTCACTACAATCTGCGGATCGATGCCCTTTTCCCGGCTGACCCCTTCGATGATGTTGTAAAGCTCACTAGCCATATAAATCAGTTCTCAGTTGCCAGTTCTAGACCTCGCCTGACAACACTTTCGTGTTTGAGCGACGCCATCAGCCAGTCGCAGTCGCCAACTGGCAACTGGATACTGGCAACCGGCAACTAGATCTCGGGTACCAGATTCGCCTTCTCTACGTTGCCTAACTCAATCTCAACCTTCGTCGCTGCGCCTTCTTTCGGGCGCATCTTCTTCTTGTGCGTCGCGCTTAAATCCAACAGCAGCTTTCCATTTTCGAAGCTCTCCAGCTTCCCTTCAAAATGCCGGTTGTTGTTCATCGGCTCACGCGTCGTCAACTTCAAGCGATGTCCGCGGAAGCGCTCAAAATCCGCCGCTTTCGTCAGCTTGCGATCCAATCCCGGAGACGAAACCTCCAGAACATACGATCCGCCAGGCACCGCATCTTCAACGTCGACAATCGTCCCGAACTCGCGGCTGAACTTCGAGCAATCCTCGTGCGTGACGCCGTCCGGACGATCCGGCGCCGGCACCGCTCCCGGCCGATCAATAAAAACGCGCAGCATGCGGTGCTTGCCCGCCCCGCAAACCTCCACCTCAACTACTTCCAGCCCGCTCGAGCCTGCCACCCGCTCGGCAATCTGCCGGACCCTATCCAGATCAAGAGCCATGTTGTCAGCAATTTGCGTACAAGTCGCTGCACCAGTCCCAGCACAAACTAAAAAGTGGGCTTTCGCCCACTGGTGTGCTCCGACAATCCTGACACTACGACACAACAGTATTCAACCCTAACTATACGCCGCCAGTATGGAAAACACAAACCAGCAGGGCCGAAGTATCGGAAGTAACCTTGCCGTAATTTCGCCCATCCCCCAAACTTCTCCTGATGCCGTTTTCACGCGCCCATCTCGCCATCGCCGTGGGCTCCGCTGCCCTGCTGGTGCTGGTATTCCTCGGCTACCTCTACTGGCTCAGCAACCAGCCGCCGGTTCTGTCGCGCTCCGAGGAACGCGACCCGCTTACCCAGATGCCGGTCAGCATCACCATGAATCCGTTTCGCGATCGCACCATCGAACGCACCGCCAACAGCTTTATCTCGGCGCTGCGCGACGGCAATTGCCGCACCCTGCTCGCCCAATGGGAAAGGGACTACCGCAAGAAGCGAGCCGACTTCCTCTGCACCTCCGAAGCCCAGCACCCGCTGATTTCGTGGAACCTGGTGGAATGGGAAGACGCGCCGCCGCTCGTGATTCTCCATTTCAAAGGCCGTCGCTATAGCACCCCGAGCAAGGATGCAACTTACAAAGACCTCTTCTCGGTAACCGAAGAAAAGAAAGATTCAGGCTGGGTAGTTACTAAGTACGACTCCTTCTACTGACAGCGTCTGGCAATCCTCAGCGCACTTCGCGTCTCGGCACTGAAGCGCCGTGCCTAGCGACGAGCGACCAACAACTACTTACCCCCCGATATGCACCATCGTCCGCGACGCTGGCACAAATCCTGGTTCCCCGATGTGGTGCCGCTCTTCTTTCTTCTCCACCACTTTCACAATGAATTCAGTCAGCTTCTCGTCGGTGGCGCCTCGGCGCATGAGCTCATGCAGATCGTGATCCCACACGGAAAATAAACATGTGCGCAGCTTGCCGTCCGAGGTGATGCGAATTCGGCTGCAGTGCCCGCAGAACGGATGCGAGACCGGCGCGATAATCCCAATTTCGCCCACGCCATCGGAGAAGCGATAGCGCCGCGCTGTTTCGCTCCGTTCATGCGCAATCTCTTGCAGCGGCAGATACTCCGCCATGCGAGAGACGATCTCATCGAGCCTAACCACAATTTCCGGTGTCCAAACGCGGTCCTCTTCGAGCGGCATGAACTCGATGAAGCGCACCACCACGTGCTCCTCCCGCGCGAACATCCCGAACGGAATGATCTGATCTTCATTGAAGCCGCGCAGCAGCACGCAATTGATTTTCACCGGATCGAGCCTAGCCCACCGCGCTGCGCGAACTCCCGCCAGCACGCTCTCATATCCATTCGGCACACGCGTGATGCGCGCAAATCGCTCCGGATCCACCGCATCCATGCTGACCGTAACGCGGTCGAGCCCTGCGTCCTTCAGCGGCCGAGCGATCTCGGCCAGCAGATGCCCGTTCGTCGTCAGAGCAATCTCAGGCTTCGCGCCGTCCAAGGTGCGCAGCTTCGCGAGATCGCGCACAAACTCAACAATGCCTTTCCGCAGCAGCGGCTCGCCGCCGGTCAGACGGATCTTCGTAATCCCGAGCCCGACCAGTATCCGCGCCACCCTCAGATAATCATCGAATGGAAGTTCCGCATACGCCGCGCCGTTGGTCCCCGTCCGGCAGTACACACACCTGTAGTTGCAGCGATCGGTAATCGAGATCCGCAGGTCGTGAATCGAACGCCCGAAATTATCGGTCAGCGGCATTTAGCACTTGGCACTCAGCATTTCGCCTTCGCGCAAAGACAAACGGTCCGGCTAAATGCTGATTATTGAACCAAAGGAAACAAGCAGGCGGGCACAACCCCGGCGAGCGTTTCCTTTCCAACACGGGAGGCGCGCACGTTTCCCTCCGCACCCTCGAATCGCGCCAATCCCACCAGCGCGACCCTCGTCCCCGCCGCCATTAAAATTCTCAGGCCGCGGGGATCGGAAACTCGATCACCATTATAGATGCCGAACCAGCGTTCTGCGAAACAGTTGCTGGTGGAAAGCCGGACGTCCCGCCCGGCCTCGCCACCCCAAGCCTGTTAAACTTTCCGCATGAAAGCCCTCGTCATCACTCGTTTCGGCGGCCCGGAAGTTCTCGAATTGCAGCAGGTTCCCGACGCGCATCCCGCGCCGGAGCAGATCCTGGTAAAGGTCGAAGCGGGCGGCCTCAACTTCGCCGATTTGATGACCACGCACGGCGGATACGCCGGCACGCCCAAACCACCGCTCACCGCCGGGCGCGAATTCGCCGGGTGCGAAGTTACCAGTAACGGCGCCAGCGGACGCCGCGTGATGGGCTACACGCAGTGGGCTGCCTTCGCCGAAAGAACCGTGGCGCACCGCAACCTTGTCTGGCCCATCCCTGAAAATTGGACCGCCGAGCAGGCCGCCGCTTTCCCCGTGAATTTCTTCACCGCCTACTTCGCCTACTGGAAGGCCGGTTTGGCCAGCCGATCCAACGACCAGCCCGGTACCCGCGTCTTGATTCACGCCGTGGCCGGAGGAGTCGGCACCGCCGCCGTGCAAATCGGAAAGATTCTCGGCATCGAGATGTATGGCACCTCTTCTTCTGAAGACAAGCTGGCCCGCGTGCGCGAACTCGGCCTGCAACACGGCATCAACTACAAGCGGCGCGATTATGCCGAAGCGATCAAGGATCTCACGCGCGGTGAAGGTGTCGACGCTGTTTTCGAAATGCTCGGCGGTGAGCACGTTGCAAAAAGTGTCAAATGCGTGCGCGATTTCGGACGCGTCATCGTCTACGGCGCCGCTACCGGCGAAACTCCGCAACTCGATACCCGCCTTCTCTACGCCAAAGGCGCCAGCGTCCACGGACTCTGGCTTTCATATCTGAGCGCGAATCGTCCGCTCATGGAATCCGCGTGGAAACAGCTTTCCGAATGGCTGGCAGCCGGCAAGCTCCATCCCGTGATCGGAAAAGTGTTTCCGCTGGAGCAGGCACGTGAGGCCTACACGCTGATGCAGGAAGGCAAGAATTACGGCAAAATTGTTTTGAAGATCGGTTAGTACTCTATAGTTTTGTCATCCCTCACGAAGTGAGGGATCTGCAGTTCTCTCCAGAGCGGAACTCCAAACAAAACATCTCCCCTCTGTTACTCCACCACGTGCTCTGCTAACGCAGCATGCGCCCACGCGTCCAATAGGCATGTTGGCTAAGATGCTTGACGAGAAAATCTTTCGCGAGGAGCGTAGCGAGCAGTGGCCGTCCATTCACAAGCTCACGCGACGAGTACAATTCGGTCGCAAGCGCACCTACACTTACTTTCCGTTCATTTTCGGACAGTGATGTATGAAAGCGTACAAATGACGGCGCTGGTTAAGCATGGATCACATTCGCAATGCATGATTTTGCAAGATTTCTGCTCTGGCAGCAAAAGTGCCATAACAGTGCACGTGGTTCGACAAAAAAGAAATCGGGAACTTACTCAAACCGAGATTCGTATCCTGTAGCGAACCAACGTGAGGTGGACGAAACAAACGATCCACTTAAGAGAATTTGCAGGGTGACAGGACTGGCGCACGCATGGTTTGGCGGCCCTGGGTGCGCCGGGTCCGGCAAGAAGAACGAGTCTGAGGCCCGCGTCTTTATGCGTCACCCTGACACGCGTATTGTAGGACTTCGCACGGAAAAGGCAAGCACTTAGTCGAGCGTCCTCGAGCAACCACCAGCCGCCCCTGACATCCCGGCCGGAACCGGGCAGAAAGCGAAGGAGCAAATGAAACTGACGCATGTGGCAAAGACTGTTGTGCTCGGGCTGGCCGTGCTGCTCGCATCGAGTGCTTTCGCAAGTAACAAGGGTTCGCTGCAGGTGCGGGAGGCCGTCGAAGTCAGCGGTCAGCAACTCGCCCCCGGTGACTATCAGCTGCGCTGGGACGGTACGGGATCGAACGTCGAAGTAAGCTTCATGCAGGGCAAGAAGGAAGTCGCGAAGGCTTCGGCAAGAGTGGTCACCCTCGACAAAGCGTACGACTATGACTCTGCAGTGGTTGACCACGCCAGCGGCAAGGCAACCGTTTCCGAACTACGCTTCGCTGGTAAGAAGTACGTACTAGCCATCGGCGCTACCGAAAAAGCCGAAATGAGCGGAAGCTCAACCAAGTGACTGACTAACTCCTGGAAAGAACGCAAGCTTGGGAGCACTTCGGTGCTCCCTTATCTGTTTTGTTCGATCTAAGGTCAAATCGTGCGGACAACGCGTCGCAGCAATGCGTCAACATTCTGGAGAAACAATTCGGCTCCGCACTTGATTTGGGTGGCGCAGCGGTTCACCGCTGCGGCAACTGGATTGTTTTGAACAAGGCTTCAGCCACTGAGGGCAGGGTCTCACTCAGAAACGATTTTTCCCTCAACCTCTAAGGATTGTCAACCTTTTCAAGATCGGCGCCGAGATGCACGTTACTCCCAGCGCTGGATTTCAGCGATCGTTCCCAGTTTTTGAATCCTGATTTCTTGACGACAATTGTGTGATCGCCCTCCGCGACCTGAACGTCGGAGGGAGTGTTGCCAACAAAACTGCCATCGACCTCGATGTCCGCCCCCGAGGGGGTCGACTCGATCTGCAACTTAGCGGAGACAGAACTGGTATTCTGATCAGGGTTTCTAGCATTAAGATCCTGCTGGGGCGCAGGCATCGCGGGCTGGAATTTCGCAAGATCGAGTTTCATGTCTCCGTTGACATAAGCGGTGATCTCGGTTCCTTTAGGAATCGAAATATCCTTTCCGTGCATGAATAAGAAAAATGGTGCGGCCGGAAAGAACACCAGGCTCGTCGCCACGATCCCCGCAGTCATGCCTACCGTATGGCTGCCTCCTTGTACCTCTTTTACGGCGCGCAATGCGGCTTTGTCCCCGGTCACTAATTTCACATAATCGATATTAATATCGAGCTTCCCGGCTCGACCCATCCGGCGCTTCGCTTGAGCCTCAGTAACGGTCGCATAAGCCAAGCCACCTTTGGGAATGACGAGGGTGCCGTTCACGCTGACGTCCTGAAGGACTTCAAAGTCCACCGTATCGCCGGCTTTCGCATCACCCGACGAAACCGTACGGTTGATGCGCAGCTTCACCGGAGTTGCGTCTTCCAGCACAAACCCCTTGGCGGATATGAAGTTCGAGGTCTCAGCCGTCTGCTGCGGGGCCGCAGGTTGAGCGCTTGGCTGCTCAGAAAGGACAGGGTTAGATTGTGGATTAGCGCTCTGGCCCACCAACAACTGAGCCAAAAGCAGCACTACGAGAAATAAAGAATAACATTTCTGCACCTAAGAACCCCCGTTCGCAACCGACAATGTGCGAACCAGCCATTATCGTCCATGCAGAAACAATGTCAACGCTAATCTGATTCTGACGCTTCTCAGTACTTAGGCATCTTAGGATCAATCCGCTCCGCCCACGCCGTAATTCCACCGGTCAAGTTATGCACTTTGGTAAAGCCGGCTTGTTTCAGGAATGCTACGGCCTTCGCGCTGCGTCCGCCCATCTTACAATGAGCCACGATCTCCCGGCTAGAGTCGAGTTCACTTACGCGCTTCGGCAGATCGCCAAGCGGAATGAGATATCCCTTGAGGTTACAGATCTGGTATTCGTGCGGCTCACGCACGTCGAGAATAAAAATGTCGGCCTTGGCGTCAAGCTTCTTTTTCAATTCTTCCACCGAAATCACCGGTAAGTCGCCGCCATATATGGGCGCTTCTTCACCGCGGATTCCGCAGAACTGATCGTAGTCAATCAGTTTAGTGATCGTCCGGCGCGTGCCGCAGACGGGGCAATCGGGATTCTTGCGCAGCTTCAGGTCGCGGAACTTCATGCCCAGCGCATCGACCAGCAGCAATCGTCCCGCAAGGGAATCGCCTTGCCCCAGAATCAGCTTGATGGTCTCGGTCGCCTGAATCACTCCAATCAGCCCGGGCAAAATGCCGAGCACTCCGCCTTCGGCGCACGAGGGCACCAGCCCCGGCGGTGGTGGCTCGGGATAGAGACAGCGATAGCATGGTCCCTCTTCGGTTGCGAACACACTGGCCTGCCCTTCAAACCGAAAAATAGAGCCGTAAACATTGGGCTTGCCCGAAAGCACGCAGGCGTCGTTGACCAGGTAGCGCGTAGGAAAATTGTCGGTGCCGTCGGCAACGATGTCGAACTCGCGAAACAACTCCAGCGCGTTGGCGCTCGTCAGTTTCGTATCGAACGTCCGCAGATTGAGGAACGGATTGATTGCTTTCAGCTTGTCTGCGGCGGAATCGAGCTTCCTGCGGCCGACATCGGCGGTCGTGTGGATGATCTGGCGCTGAAGGTTGGTGTAGTCCACGACGTCAAAGTCCACAATGCCGAGCGTACCGACTCCCGCGGCGGTCAGGTAGAGTGCGAGCGGCGAACCGAGTCCGCCCGCTCCGATGCACAGGACTCTCGCTGCCTTCAGCTTCTGTTGCCCTTGCATGCCCACCTCGGGCATGATCAGATGGCGCGAGTAGCGCAGGATTTCATCGTTGCTCAAAACGGCTTCGGGTTGGGTTTCGGTGGGTTTGATATCGGAAAGCGTAGCCATAGGTTAACTCAGCCGCCGGCAATCGACGGCACAATCGAAATGGTATCACCGTCCTTAAGCGCGGTGGCTTCTTTCTGCAGGTAGCGCATGTCCTCGTCATTGACGTAAACGTTGACAAACGCGCGCAGCTTGCCGTCGTCGGTGTAAAGATGGCGCTTCAGGTCGGGATGCCGCGAGACCAAGCCAGCCAGGGCCTCGCCCACGGTTTTTCCAGGGACATCGACCGAGGCCTGTTTCCCCGAGTATTGGCGCAGCGGAGACGGAATCTGGATCTGGGGCATGTAGATAAAGATGCTATGGTACTTGCCAAAGATGCAAGCGGAAATGGAGCGACGGCCGCCTTCGGCCGTACAGTGGCCAACCAGATCGCTTGTTGGTGCGGTAGGCCCTTTATTGTTAAGCTTGGTGGGCCATGTCAACCCAGCTTTTGTTTCGTAGGATCAAACTTTCCTGCGTGTTGGTCGCCGTTCTCAGCTTCGCACTACAGCTCGCCTCAGAGCAAAAAAAGGAAGTTGTGTGGAGCGCGGGCGAGAAGCCGCTCGCCGACCAGATCCATGGACTGCGCGACCTCGCCGATGACGTCCGGGCGGGGACTACTAAGGATCTCGCCCTGAAGATCCGGAAGCTGCCTGCAACCGAGAACAAGCTGCGGCTCGCGGTCGGTTTGGCGGGACTTTCCACCGAAGGCGATTTCGGACATGACACCCTGCAAGAAGTAGCGACAACGCTGGCCGAAACGTTGCGCGAGCGGCCCCTGCCGTGGGCGGAGGCGAAGGAGTCCGACGCGGGCGGGGGCGCCCGCGCCACACGTGCACCGGCATATCCATATATTGAGTTGGCCTCGCTGGTGCGTTACGAACATGTCGACGCTACGCTGGATAACGAACAGTTTCGCGCGGCAATGGCGCGGCTTGAGGCAGATGATCGCAAGCGGGAGCATCCGGAGTTTGCGCTGAAAGACCTTTCCGGCAAGACCTGGACATTTTCGGAGCTGCGCGGCAAAGTGGTGCTGGTGAATTTCTGGGCGACGTGGTGTCCGCCGTGCCGGAAAGAGATGCCCGATCTGGAGACGCTCTACGGGCGCTTCGGCTCGAAGGGGCTGGTGGTGCTGGGCATTTCCGATGAAGAAGCAGCTAAGGTCGAACCGTTTATCCGCGAGCGCAAGATTTCGTTTCCCGTGTTGCTCGATCCCCGGCGCAAGGTGAATGAGATGTTTGTGGTGGAAGGGATTCCGAAGAGTTTTGTTTACGACCGGGAAGGAAAGCTGGTGGCGCAATCGATCGATATGCGGACGCAGAAACAGTTTCTCGAAATGCTGGGCAAAGCTGGACTGGAATAAGCTGGGCTGGACTAAGCTGGACTGGACTAAGAACGATTATTGGAGGGATTAGCGAAATGAAGAAGCGAATGATTGGCGCAGTTCTTGCGGTTGAAATTCTCGCAACGCTCGCGGGCGCGCAGGACACGATGAAGAACAACGCGCCGCCGAAGCCGGCGGTGGGGCCGTCGCAGGCATTGCTCGAGTACTGGAACTATATCGGGCGGAAGTTGATTGCCATGGCGGAGGATTTTCCCGAGGACAAGTACGATTTCAAGCCGGTGCCTGCGGAACGGAGTTTTGCCGAGCAACTGTTGCACGTGGCCAATGGGAATTATTTTTTCACCAACCCGGCGATGGGACTGAAACCGCCAGCCGAAGAAGATCCGAAGCGCGAGCAGTACAAAACGAAGGCCGCAGTGGTTGAGTTTGTGAAGAAAGCATTTGCCGACGGCGCGGCGGCGATCAAGCAAAAAGGCGATAAAGGGATGAACGATTTGATTGTCGATCCGTTCCAGAATCAGCAGACGCGAGTCTCCGATATGGCGTGGGGACTGATCGAGCATTCCGGGGAGCATTACGGGCAACTGGTTGTTTATTACCGCGTTGCCGGAATGGTGCCGCCGGAATCGCGGCCAAAGAAGTAGTCTCGGCGCTGGTACTATAGCCTTCGTGGGTCCGCTGCTTGACGTTCGCGATTTGACCATCGAGTTCCGGCAATCTCGTGCCGGGCAGGCGCTTTCATCCCCTCATCCGGCAAGGGCAGTTGGACCCGCAGCGGTGCGCGGCCTCTCATTTTCCATCGCAGCGGGAGAAGTGCTTGGCTTGGTCGGCGAATCTGGCTCGGGAAAATCTATCACCTCGCTTGCGATTATGGGCTTGCTTCCGCCGGCCGCCATGGTCAGGGGCGATATCGTTTTCCAGAATGGCTTGCAGAAGAACGACGGCAACGACGGCCTCCCCACGCATCTGACCACCCTGCCCTCCGATCAGTTGCGCCAACTTCGCGGCTCGCACATCGCCATGATCTTCCAGGAGCCCATGACTGCCCTCAACCCGGTCATGCGTGTCGGCGAGCAGATCGCGGAAGCCGTCCTCGCGCACCACCGCGTCTCCAAATCCGAAGCCTGGCGCCGAGCGGTCGAGGGCATGCGCGACGTTGCCATCCCCGAACCCGACGAGCGCGCCCGCAGCTATCCGCATCAGCTCTCTGGAGGCATGCGCCAGCGCGTCATGATCGCCATGGCCATCGTCAATCGTCCGCAACTGCTGATTGCCGACGAGCCCACCACCGCGCTCGATGTCACCATCCAGCAGCAAATTCTCGACCTGCTGAACGACTTACGCTACAAATTCGGATTGGCGATGCTGTTCATTTCGCACGATCTCGCGGTCGTCTCGCACGTTGCCGATCGCGTCGCCGTGATGTACGCCGGCAACTTGGTTGAACTCGGCGCCAAAGCCGATATTTTTCGCGCGGCCGCTCATCCTTATACACAAGGCCTGCTGCGCGCCATTCCTACGCTCGCGACCGACCGCACGCTTCCGCTCGCGACCATCGAAGGCACCGTCCCCTCGATCGCTCAACTTCCTCCGGGATGCCCCTTCGAACCACGATGCCCGCACCGGGTTGCGGCCTGTGCTGCCGAGCTTCCTTCCCTTGTCGAAGTCAGCTCCGGACACTGGGCTCGCTGCCCGGTCGTAAATCCGCCGCGCATCTCATAAAGGATCGAATCTCTACGGGAAATCGGATGCCCCGCCCTCGTCGTTTCCACTCGAGAGAAGCTATAATCCTCCCTCTGTGCGCATCCTTGTTCTCAGCGACATTCATAGCAACCTCGAAGCGCTGGACGCCTGCCTGGCGGCCGCGCCCGCGCACGACCTCGTCATCAATCTTGGAGACACGGTGGGCTATGGCGGCAATCCCAACGAGGTCATTGCCAAAGCGCAATCTCTCGGAAAGATTTTTGTCCGCGGCAATCACGACAAGGCGGTCGCCGGCCTCATGAACCTCGAGGAATTCAATCCCGTCGCCGGCCTGGCCACGCTCTGGACGCGCGACCAACTCACGCCCGAAAATCTCGAATGGCTGCGCGCGCTCCCCCAGGGTCCGATCCATCTCGAAGAACTCCCCGGTGTTCAGTTCGTCCACGGCTCGGCGCTCGACGAAGACGAATACATGGTCAGTGCCCGCGACGCCATCGAACCGCTGATCACCAATGCCGTGCCGGTCACGTTCTTTGGACACACGCACCTGCAAGGCGGCTTCGTGCTCACGGGCGAAATCAGCGAGAGCTACCGTCCCGCATATCGCACGGTGGGCCAGCCCGAGTCCTCCGACTGGCCGCTGCGCAAGGACTGCCGCTATCTCATCAACCCCGGCTCCGTCGGGCAGCCCCGCGATGGCGACTGGCGCGCCGCGTTTGCCATGTTCGACTCTAACGCCTGGATCGCGACTTTCTATCGCGTGCCTTACAACTTGCGCGTGGCTCAGGAGAAAATCCTGGCTGCCAATTTGCCCCAGCGTCTGGCTACGCGGCTCGCCACAGGAAGATGAAAACGAACCAAATTAGTGGCATTGACAAGCGCCATTCTTTCGGTTACTGTCAACCCGATTTCGCGGCGGCTCCCCCACGGTCGCAATAGGTGATGCATCCCTCCCCTGGCGCGGCTGGCAAGTTGTGAAACTTTACCTTTTCGATTAGCGACCCTGGCTTAGGAGAGCCTTCCGTGAAAACTTCGTCACTTCTCTTCTGCGTCGCCATTTGTGTAGTTTTAGCTGCCCAAACCTCCTCTGCTCAGACCGTGGCGGTCGGCAATTGTCGGCCTCATCTGGTCAGCTATTCGACCATCTCCGCAGCGGTTGCCGCCGTGGCGCCGAATTCCACCGTGCTCGTCTGTCCCGGCACTTACCCGGAGCAGGTCACCATTACGCAGTCGCTGACATTAAGAGGTGTGAACGACGGAACGGGCGGTAATCCGGTAATCACTGTGCCCAGGGGCGGCTTGGTGGGAAATCCCGCGCAGCTTTCTGTTGCATATATAAGTGAATTCGTGGTCAGCACAGTGGATATCGCTAATTTCGTTGTGGATGGAGCCGATTCTGGTTTTGACTGCTCTACAAGTCTCCTCGCCGGAATTTATTATGATAACGCCTCCGGTTCTTTAGACAATGTGGAGGTGCGCAACCAAAACCCGGGTGGCTGTGGAGTCGGAATTTGGCTAATTGGCGGTCCTACCGTCGTCGACACGGTGAACATCCGGAATAGTAGCATTCATCATTTTGATGACACCGGCATCCTTGCGGGATCCCCCGGATCAACCGGTTTTCTGGTAAATGTCGCTTCCAGCTTGGTCGCATCCGCAAGCCCCAGCGTACAAGCAGGAGTCGGATATTTCGCTACTGATGGTCTAGCAGCGCACAACACCATCGTTTTGGCCGGCGGAACTGGCCTTCAACTTGAGAATTTCTACTGTTGCATGACTGCCTGGGAGAATACGATCATCGGCGCGAATGTAGGAATCCTTTCGGGCAGTAACGAGGGAGGTCCGGACATTATTGTTAACAATAGCTTATCAAATAACGGCACCGGTATCGCGGTTAGTGGGATAGGCGCAGGTGCTGTCGTTAACTCGAATTCCATCGTTCGGAGTAGTATCGCGGCTATTGATTTGAACTGTTCTCAAGATTCTACAGTCGAGCGCAACACCATTTTCCACGCTCCCTTAGGAATCGCAAATGTAACCTCGGAAGATACTGTCAAGCGAAATGTCTTTTACAGCGTGCCCGCCCTAACCACCGAGTGCCAGTGAAAGCTTGATTGCATTAGTCCGTTTCAACCGGTGGCCGCATAAAACTGTCGACGTATTTCCAGCATCTAATGTTGGAAGTTGACACTAGAGGAGGACCGTAGAAATGGACAGCAGACCTCGTCTTGTCAGTTCACTTTTTCTGGCCGCCGCCTTGGCGTCTTCCGTATTGGGCACGGCTTGCGCGGAGCATCATTACTACCGGGTCTATGACCCCTACTACAGCGACTACCACGTCTGGAACCACGACGAAGTGGTCTACTACAATCAGTGGGCCCGCGAAAACCACCGCGATCCCAATCGCGACTTTCGCAAGCTGCCTCCGGAAGAACAGAAAGAATACTGGACTTGGCGGCACAGTCACGGGGACCACGATCACCACTAGACAACCGCGTTACTCGAACAAGCAGTAGAGTCAGCGGCGACGAGCGTCCTCACGAACATCCCCGCTCAAGCGGAGCTTGGACGGGGCATGCAAAGGCTTGAGAAGAGTGCGCCAGGATGACGACCGCCTGCTTTCGAAGCCCGCTCACGTTGTAAACTCGCTCTATGTCTCCGCGCTCCTCCGGATCCGGCAATCTTTTCTCCGTGCCAAAAGCCGTGCCTGCCTCGCACACTGCCTACATCGATGGCGGAGCTCGCGGCAATCCTGGGCCTGCGGGTTACGGTGTCGCCATTCAGGATGCCTCCGGGCACCCGGTCGCCGAACTTAGCGAATACCTTGGGCACCGGACCAATAACTACGCCGAGTATCAGGGGCTACTCGCGGCGCTGCGCTACGCTGCCGAGCACCAGATCAAGGCACTCAAGGTGATCAGCGATTCCGAGCTCATGGTGCGGCAGATGAAAGGCATTTACAAGGTGCGTCATCCTGAATTGCGCAAGCTGTATGACGAGGCGCAAAAGTTGGTGCGGCGTCTTGAGCACTTCGAAATTCGACACGCTTTGCGGGAACACAACCGGATTGCGGATCGGTTGGCGAACGAGGCTATGGATAGAGGCCGCTAGGATTTCGATTTTGTCATCCCGAGCGAAGCGAAGGATCTGCAGTTCGCTGCAAGATAGAGACGGCCAAAGCAGAGAACTGCCAGCACCGAGGGAGAGCCCCAGCTATGCTCGGCCCTTTTTCGCGGCCGCTACCACCTTCACCTTCACCGTCTCCCACGGCCGCTTCGGACGTTCGACCTCGGGCTGGTCGCGGTCCTTAATGCGATCATACTGGTACGATTCGCTCACCGTTCCGAGCGATTCGTTGTAGAGGCTCGGTATTCCCAGCGCTTCTTTCAGTTCTTCGGAGAACTGCTGCAGCGCTTTCAGGTGGTCGGCGGTGGCCGGTACTTCGGTCTTCGTTGTCTTCAGAAACTGCTGATAGCCGCGATTGACCAGCTTCGAAATCTCGCTGCCGATCATGTATCCCGGATACGCGAAAATTTTCACGCCGCCGTCGTCCGTTTTCTGGATCGCCGCCGAGCAGTTGTACTTCTTCAGGAACACGCGAGTCTGCGTGCCCGGTGCTTCAATCAGGTCAAAGCCATGATCGCGCAGCCATGCGACCGCGTCTTCGTAGGTTCGTTGTTCGACTTTCGCTGCCATTTTATAAACTCAATTCTCGTTTCTCTCTGCATCACGTTAGATGCGGCTTTCACGAATATGGAACCAAAGTTATCTACCGCGAATCTAATGACCTTGTAATGCTGTAACGCTAGTATAGATATACCTTTTTATGATTGCGGGCACGTTACCGTAGTCACAAGGGCATTACGCGCCATGAGACAAGCAGCCTCCAACTCCGTGTCATCGCATTTGCCTTCCGAGGCAAAAGCCGCGTTTGGCCTAAAGGGAGAAGCTGTGCTCGCTCAAATCGGCAACACGCCCCTGTTGTCGCTCGACGCGCTCACTCGTGATCTCCCCAGCGTAAAACTTTGGGGCAAGGCCGAATGGCGCAACCCCGGTGGATCCGTCAAAGATCGCGCTGCCGCCGGCATTGTGACCGAAGCGCGTCGCTCCGGCAAACTCACTCCTGGAAAAATTCTGCTCGATTCCACCAGCGGTAACACCGGCATCGCCTACGCCATGCTCGGCGCCGCTCTCGGATTTCCCGTCACACTCTGCGTGCCTGAAAATGTTTCGCCCGAGCGAAAGCGCATTCTACAGGCATACGGCGCAAATATCATCTACACCGACGCCGCTGAAGGCTCCGACGGCGCTCTCAAACTCGCGCGCCAGTTCGCCGAGCGCCATCCCGATCTTTACTTCTATGCCGATCAGTATTCGAACGACGCGAATTGGCGCGCGCACTACGAAACCACCGCGAACGAAATCTGGCAACAAACCGAAGGACGTATCACCCACTTCGTCGCCATGCTCGGCACCACCGGAACCTTCGTCGGCACCACGCGGCGTTTGAAAGAGTTGAATCCGCACATCCGCTGCATCTCGCTGCAACCGGACTCGGCTTTCCACGGCATCGAAGGCGCGAAGTATTTACCCGCGTCGATCGTGCCGCGCATTTACGATGCGTCGCTCGCCGACCAGAATCTGGAGATCGTAACCGAAGACGCGCACGCCATGGCCCGGCGCCTGGCGCGCGAGCAAGGACTGCTTGTCGGAGTCTCCTCCGCCGCCGCCGTGGTTGGCAGCTTGCAAGTCGTCGAGAATCTTAGAATAGATCAGCATGCCACCATCGTCACTATCCTCTGCGACTCGGGCGAAAAGTATCTGAGCGAAAAGTTTTGGCACGAGGGCTAAGATCAAGTTCACCGCGGAGGCACCGAGTCACGGAGAAGGACCTCTTTTTGATTTTCTCCGTGACTCTGTGCCTCCGTGGTGAAATGATTTTTGATGCTCAAGGTCTCCCAATCCGCCTACGCCTCTCTTCGTCAACACGGAGAACAGACCTATCCCCACGAGTGCTGTGGCGTGCTGCTCGGGCGCTTCGAGGACAACGGCGCAGGAATAAAGACCGTCTTGCGCATCGCCCGCTGCGGCAACACACGCGCCGATTCTCCCCACAACCGCTATAACATCGATCCCAGGGAACTCATCCGCATTCAGCGCGAAGGCCGCGAGCGCAGCGAGGATATCGTCGGCTTTTACCACTCTCATCCCGACCATCCCGCGCAATGGTCGCCCACCGACCTTGCCGAAGCGCACTGGTTCGGCTGCTCTTATATGATCACAAGCGTCGAAAGGGGAACGGCGACGATTACGAATTCCTTCGAACTTGCAGGCAGCGACGAGGCCAACAAGAAATTCGTGAACGAAAACACCGAAGTGGTCTGAGAATTTTCTGACGACGATTCCCCCTGCCGGAAATAACTCCGCACCCCGCTCCACGTCATATAAGATGAGCCGATCAAATCGGAATCATAGGGTGGGCGCAGCTCAAAGTTCGGTATATCATTCCGACGGCTATGGACACTCTCGATCCAGCCGGAGAATTTCTGCGTATCGCCGAGCGCTATCGGCAGATGAGCGACGAAGAACTTCTCGTCCTCATCCCGCAAAGCTCCGAATTGACGCCCTTTGCCCAACAAGCTCTTGCCAACGAGGTTCGATCGCGCGGGCTCAAGGTTGAAGTAGAGACCGAGAAGCCATCTGCTCCGTCGCAGTTTAAGGCGTCGCCGTTTAAGCCGCCGACTTTCTTCGAGCACGAATCTGCGAACTGCGATTCGGCCAGTGACGATCTTCCCGGCTCCGATTCGTCGGCTGACGAAGACCAATACGACGAAGAACGCAAATTGGTCGATCTCTGCACCGTATGGAGCCTCCGCGACGCGCTCAAGGTACAGGCGATTCTTGATGAGGCGGGGATTCCATTTTTCATGGGAAAAGAGAAAGCGACCGGCGTGGACAAGGTGACCTCAAATTTCTCCAACGGGGTCAGCGTGCAAATCATGCAGATAGGTATGCCCTGGGCTATGCCGGCAATGCAGAACTACGACCCTGAGGACGATCCGACTCCAAAAGAGCAAGAAGTCGACGAGCTTCCAATCCGCTGTCCCAAATGCCATTCCACCGAAGTAGTCCTTGAAGGACGGACGTTCGACGGTCGAACCATCGAGGCCCGAGCCTCCGAGCCGGCCATCGCAGCAGATGATTCTTCCGAAAAATTCCAATGGACCTGCGATTCCTGCGGCCACCACTGGGAAGATGACGGCGTAGCCAAAGAGGAATGAGGCGTCAGCTTCGTCAGCGCCGGTACCCCCTCCCCCCCTATTTCTGCAAAATATTCAAAAATAAGGAGTTACTTGCAAAATATTCAGGAATAAGGACTTAGTCTTACTTTCCCGCTTCTCCGCAGGTCTAGTCCTCCAATCGCTCGAAAAAAACCATTAACGTGGCCTTTAAGAATCATTGGTTTAGGAGGAAATTCCTTCCAAATCTTTGAGTCTAAAGGGCCATTTCGCAAAATATTCCGGAATAAGGAGTTACGAGATCCGTTCGCTTCTCCACCCCATCGCGCCAAAAAACGGGCGCTGGGGACCCCGGTTCGCTCAGGATTTCGGCAGCGGGCTCCCGCTCCTCCACCCCGGCTCCGCTCACGCCCGCTAAACGCCTCAACTTAGCTTGGCAAAGGCCTCGGAAAATAGTTTGGGGCAGTTTCGGGGTGCGTCGGCTTTCGACGGACACTCCTCGAAACTGCCCCAATCAACTTCTACTATTGCAGCGCTGCGCGCTGGAAGTCAACAACTATTGCGGAAGAATGGCTTGCGAAGGCTGGCGGAATTCCCACTTTGGGAATGGGGTTCGTCTGCCAGAGACGCGGGGCCGTTTGTGATGATTTGTGATGAAAAGAGAGCCGAATCGTGAGGATTGGATGCCTCGCCATCGGCGGCTGTGGAGTCCCGCCTTTCGAAAGGCGCGAAAGGTGGTGCGCCCAGTGACACTAAGGCCGCTTAAGAGGATGGCAGGAGTTCGCGCATTAGCGCATTAATATATGGAAGCAGCTGTACCAGTTCACCCCGCTCGGCGCCGCCATGGGTGGCCGCGCTACCGCGCTTATAAGTTGCATTGATAACGTTTGCGAGCCTCTCCTCTACGGAGCTCATGTAGGATTCTGCAGCCTCAGTGACCGCGGTCCCTTTCGCCCTACTTCGCAGGATAAATTTTGTGCGCTCGGCTCGTGTCGGCGTTGTTTCCGTGCGCGCTCCGGAGCGTCGCGCCTCTCGGTACCAATCGGTTGACTGGACCTCTGGGTTCGGTGCCAGAATATGAAGGACGCTTGTGAGCATCTCCCGTAGCTCTGCCGCGGGACCCCGATAGCTCAGCCGACCCCCGTCTTCAATATCCAAGACCGCCTGCCTATAGCCGTCGGCCAGGTCTGCGTCCAGCCGTCGCAACCGTCGCTCAGTTTCCTCGTCGAATCCGGCGGGCGAGCGTTGGGGAGCCTGCGACCAATAAGCGCGGCTCAGCGGAACCAGCAGGTGTTCTTTGAAGTGGTGTATTGTTGTGCAGACGCATCGAATCACGGTACGGCGGGCGTTCTCGCCGGATGCTAGCTTCAGTAACGTTTGCATCCTCTCATCAATTGTGAGGACGTGTTGCTCCTCTCCGACGATCAGGACAAACGCGGGCCGATAGCCAGAAAACCAAGCACCAACGACCGAACGGATGTTCTTGCGTTCCGCAGGTCGGCAGATGGTTCTTGCCGTTTCGGCGGTCAGCCTAATGTGGAGGCGCTCCAGTACGTCGAGAAATTCGGACGGGTTCATGGCTGTGCCAAGGGAATTGGTGCCCACATGGACGGCTTAGCCTGTTACTTCCTCGGAGCTTTGTGGCGCCGTTTAGCCATCTTTCTCTTCTTTTCCTGTGAGGGACCCAAAGTGTGTTCAACCAAGTTGTACCCAACCGGGTTCAGGCGAAATTGTCCGCCCTCTCCAGCAGAATCCAAATATCCGGCATTTTTCGCATTCATCAAGGTGAAGTAGGTCTTCGCAGGAAGAGGTCTCTTAGCAAGCCTAAACGCTTCCTGCAACGAGGCCGAATCGATGCCCTCCCGGCGATCGCTCTCGGGTGCCAAATATCGGTAGTAGTATGCGGCTGTTGCGGCAGCTTCTATGTCGCTCGACGGCTGCTTCTCAGCAAAAAATGAACGGATATCCGTCGGCCCAGTTCTGGCCGACGGCTGCACGACCGGCGCGGGACCGGCGCTCACCGTGGGCACAGCCGTCCTCCGGGCGCCACGGATGACTTCCGACAGCGCCTCGACGATCTTCACCACTCCGCTCTCCGCGCCTTCTACCTCCACCTCGGCGTCGCCAATCTTGAGTCTGACCTTGTAGTCTTGTTTGTTTTTCACAGCAGCTCCCTCAGCATCGTAAAGTGTTAACTCGAGTCGGGATCGTTACCCAAATTGAAAAAGGGCCACGGATATCCCCGTAGCCCCCTCAGGCGAGACAATTATCTACCTCCTCGTGCTAGTTATCCATAGATCGTTTTGATGCTATTCACCTCAGCGGCCAGAACCGTCGAAGTTTGGTTTTTGTTTTGGCACGGCTGAAGCCGTGCCCTTCCCTAAATCTCTCGCGGCTTCGATCTGCTGGGACGAGCGAGCTTCTAATCCACAAGCGAGTCAAAAGCAAGATCAAAGTCAAAGGCCGCGGGCGAGGGCGCCCGCGCCACACGATCAGCTGCAGCCGCTGGTGCTCCCGCAGCTCATGCGCTTGTAACAACTGCCGTTGCGCACCATGATGGAGCCGCAGATCACGCAGTTGCTCTGCGAAGCGCGCGCTCGACAGCCTGCGGCAGCCGGACGGGCACGAAGTATTCCTCCGGGTATAAGTAATCTTCGCCGGACTCGTCGATGACCCGAATCTGATGATGTTTCACGCCTGCCTTGTCTGGAAGGACTTGATAAATCTTGCGCAATTCCAAAGAGGCAGCATAGCCCTTGTTGCCGACGCAGATGACATAGTGTGCTTCGTTTTTCATATCGGTCTTTTTTTCATCAGTCGAGGATGCGCTTGATCTTATATTCCTTCGCTCCGATGCCGTGGGCTTCGTACCAATGGATTTCGGCATGGCATATCGTACCATCGTGAAATTCCACTTCAGCCGCGCCTTTCAACTTCCTCCAGCGTCCCTTCCCGTAAGCCTTCCACAGGCGCTTACGCTCGCGGAGGGCGGTGCCAGCGGCAATCGACTCCACGTTTGCGATAGGGCCGACAATCTTGAAATGCATGTGCCAGCACCGCTAAAGGGCCATTCTTTTCATACCCAGCACAGGGCTCTCCGCTTGGACGGGCGAGATGCCCGTCCCCACACGAACTCACTCAGCTGCACCCGCTCGTGCTCCCGCAGCTCATGCACTTGTAGCAACTGCCGTTGCGGACCATGATGGAGCCGCAGACGTGGCAACTGGGAGCGTCTCCCATGTCGATCATTCCGGCTAGGGCGTCGGCGGCGTGGATGCTGCCGGGTCTGGGACCAGCGGAGCCGTTGAGATCGCTGATCGCGTCTCCGGCGGGCGAGGACGCCCCCCCTACCTCGCCCTGCGGCTTTGGGCGGAGGCTCTCGAACAGGAACTGCTGTTGTCCGCTGAGGAAGCGCATTTGCAGCCAGCGGAAAATGTAGTCCATGATCGACTTGGCAAAACCGATGTCGGGATTGCTCGACCATCCGCTGGGCTCAAAGCGCGTGTGCGCGAACTTCTCGCAGAGAAGTTTCAGCGGCACGCCATGCTGCAGCGAGATGGAAACGGCCAGAGCAAAGCTGTCCATTAAGCCCGATACGGTCGAGCCCTCTTTTGCCATCTTGATGAAGATCTCGCCCGGTTCGCCGTCGGGATAGAGGCCGACGATGATGTAGCCCTCGTGTCCTGCGATGTTGAACTTGTGCGTCACCGACATGCGCTCTTCTTTCAGCTTGTGACGGACGGCGCGCGGCGGAGCGTCGAGGTTGTCGTCTTCAACTTGGACGGGCGAGACGCCCGTCGCTCCACCGGGGCCGCTCTGGGCCGTCTTGGTTCCGGCGGCAGAGAGCGGTTGCGACTGCTTGCATCCATCGCGATACACCGCAACCGCCTTCAGGCCCAACTTCCACGCCTGGATATAGGCTTCTGAAATATCTTCAACTGTGGCTGCGTTGGGCAGGTTGACGGTCTTCGAGATCGCTCCGGAAATGAAGGGCTGAGCGGCGGCCATCATCTTCAGATGTCCCATGTAGTGAATGGAACGCGTACCCTTGGCCGGCTTGAATGAGCAATCGAACACGGCCAGGTGCTCGTCTTTCACGTGCGGCGCGCCTTCGATGGTGCCGGTGGCGTCGATGTAACTCACGATGGCATCGGTCTGCTCGTGGGTGTAGCCGAGTTTGAAGAGCGCGCCGGGGACGGTGTTGTTCACGATTTTAATCATGCCGCCGCCGACCAGTTTCTTGTACTTGATTAGCGCCAGGTCGGGCTCGATGCCGGTGGTGTCGCAATCCATCATGAAGCCGATGGTTCCGGTCGGGGCCAGGACGGTTACCTGGGAGTTGCGATAGCCGTACTTTTCTCCGTGGGCCAGGGCTTCGTCCCAGCATTGCTTTGAGGCCTCGTAGAGAGAAGTTGGAACGTTGTTCTTACTTATATTGTTCACGCTGGCCCGGTGCATTCTTATAACGTCCAGGAACGGCTCGCGGTTTATGTACCAGCCGGGGCAGGCTGCTCCGGGCATGTTTTCCGCGCTAGTTACTCCGAGGCGAGTTCGTACTGTGTCGGTTATGGGAGTTAGAGGTTCGCATTGTTCGGCGATGCGTGAGGATTGGAGATAGGCTTCGCCGCACATTATGGCGGTTAGGCAGGCGGCATAATCTCTTCCGGCCTCGGAATCGTAGGGGAGTCCGGCGGCCATCAAGAGCGCGCCCAGGTTCGCGTAGCCGAGACCTAGCGGGCGATAGTCGTGCGAGTTTTTGCCGATGATTTCGGTGGGGTAGCCGGCGTTGTCCACCAGAATTTCCTGCGCGGTGATTACTACGTCCACGGCTTGCCGGTAGGCTTCCACGTCGAAGGCGCCGTTGGGCGCGAACTTCAGCAGGTTCAGGCTGGCCAGGTTGCAGGCTGAGTCGTCGAGGAACATGTATTCGCTGCAGGGGTTCGAGGCGTTGATGCGCGCCGTATTTTTCGACGTGTGCCAGCGGTTGACGGTGGTGTCATACTGCATGCCGGGATCTCCGCAATGCCAGGTGGCTTCGGAAATTCTCTGGAGCAACTCTTTGGCCGGGTAGGTCTTGACTACTCGGCCGTCCACGATGGCACGGGTAGAGAAATCGGTGTCGCGCATTACGGCTACCATGAAATCGTCGGTAACGCGGACGGAGTTGTTGGCGTTCTGGAAGAAGATGGAGCTGTAAGCGTCGGAATCGGGATGCGATCCGTCGTATCCTTGCGCGACCAGGGCGTGGGCTTTGGCTTCCTCTTTGCTCTTGCACTCGATGAAGTCGACTATGTCGGGATGGTCGATGTTCAGGATTACCATCTTGGCGGCGCGGCGGGTCTTGCCTCCGGACTTGATAACTCCGGCAAAAGCGTCGAAGCCTTTCATGAAACTGAGCGGACCACTGGCGGTGCCGCCGCCGCTTAGAACTTCGGTGGAGGAACGCAGCGGGGAAAGATTGGTGCCGGTTCCCGATCCCCACTTGAAGAGCATGCCTTCGGTCTTGGCCAGAGTGAGGATGGAATCGAGCGAGTCTTTCACTGAGTTGATGAAGCAGGCGGAGCACTGCGGGCGCGTGTATCCGGTGACGCCGAATTCCACTTGCTGCGTGGCTGCGTTCCAGTGCCAGTTGGTGGCGTCGGACTTGGGCTCGACTCGCTCACAACCTACGTTGAACCAGACCGGCGAATTGAAGGCCGCGAACTGGCGGATGAGCAGGTGGACCAGTTCGTCGTGGAAGGTGGCGGCGTCTTCGGAGGAGCCGAAGTATCCGTCTTTCATGCCCCAATCGCGAATGGTTTCGGCCACTCGGACTACGAGTTGGCGCACGCCGGTTTCGCGTTCATCGGTGCCGATCTTTCCATGAAGATACTTCGAGGCCACTATGTTGGTCGCGGTCATCGACCAATCCTTGGGGACCTCGACATTCTTCTGCTCGAAGATCAGGCCTCCCTGGGAGTCAGTGATCTGAGCGTTGCGGAGTTCCCACTCGACTTCGGAGTAAGGGGAGACACCGGATTTGGTGAAAAAACGGCGGAAGGTGAGGCCTTGGGCCTTTGTCTTCTTATTGACGGCGGTATTGCCGGCGGTGGTTTGAGTTTTGACTTGGTCGCTCACTTCGGGCATTTCCTTCTCCTAAGTTAGATGATGGCAAAGAGCGGTTGATCTAGAACAACAGGGTCCAAAGTTGCATGGTTTCAAGGTCTCAAAGCTACAACCAACCGTCCAGAACCTTCGGCACGGCTAAAGCGAACCCTAATACAACGCCTGAGTCTTCTGCAGGCTGAGAAGGTTCGGAGACGGGACAAATCCCGTTTCTATGGACAAATTTCTTGCGAGCTTCCTTTGTAATTATGCTCTGGGAGCGCAGTGGTGAGGGTTGGCTCAGCGGGACGGATCGCCTGGGCTGGCTTCGTTTGGGCTGGTCGAGCCAACTGAGATCCGCCGACTGGGCATTGGATGCCATGACGGGCAAAGGATGCGGCAACGAGTTCTTTCAAATCTTCCATCGGGGGCTCCTAATGGTGCGGCGGAAGCTGAACCGGTCGGGGAGCAGCTTCAGCCGCGAAATTCTCACCTCGGCGGGCTAAATCCGCCGCCAAACCTAATTCCCTGATGAATCCCCCCGAGGGGATGCCTGACAGAGCCAGACCGGGGGTAGTCACCGCTTGTTTCCATCAGCTTTTTGCCATCCACTCTGGAGGGATGGTTTCCCTGGAAGGGGGAGACGCGAAGTCACCTCAACTTTGAGTCTCGCCCCTGTGTTTACTGTCGTAGCCTCCTTAAAGCATTTAGGAGGTCTGCAAAACTGCTCTGGGATGCTTAACGTACTCCCGTATATGGTATCTGTCAAGAGGGAAACGCAACATCTTGTAGCCCGAAAGTGTTAAGGGTATCGAGTTGAGAAAATTGAAGCCAGGTTTCAAAAGCTTCAAGGTTCCAGGGTTTCAAAGTCTGATCGCGCTCCTGGAACTCGGAAACCTTGAAACCTGGCCTCATGCGGTGGCACGGTTGCGGTCTTCTGGTACAACGCGGGTTATGGGCCGGGCGAGGGCGCCCGGCGCTCCATCGGTTTGGTGCTGAGTGTGTGCAAGAGACACGTAGATGTCTTCGAAGAGGGCTTGGCTGGTTATCCTTCTTATGCCGTCAGAAGACTCGACGAGATAGTCGCCCGGGCGGCCGGATTGTTCGCGGCCGAGAGCGTCGGTAAAGACCAGCGGTTCGGTGAGTTGACGAGCGCGCACCAGGAAACGGGTGCGGTAAACGGTCCATTGGCTTTCAATCTTCATAGCTTTATTTCACTCCCTCGGGGGAGGGTTGGGTTTCTGGCTTTCAGTTTTCGCGTTTAGCACGGTTGCCGCTCAGCAAATACTTGTTTCAAGTGGAGCGACTGTACCCGCAGAAAGAAGATGGGTCAATTCCATAAGAATGGTGCAACGGTGGAATTCTCGTTTCTAAACTCGATGCGATGAATCCTGATGAAGCTTGGGTCGAGGGTAATTGCGGTTGGCGCACGAGCGGCGAGGTTTGAGGGACAGGTAAAATATCGCGCTGGCGTTTTCCGGGCCGGAGTAGCGGATTTTGCACAAGGCGCGCACAGGTTAAGAACAATTGCTAGAACCCAGTACCCAGTTGCCAGTTTCGGCGTTTCTGGGTACTGGGTGCTGCTCGCTTCAGTTGCAGCCTACGCCGTTGGTGATGGATGTCAGGACATTGGCAGCGGCGGTGAGGTCGCGGCTGTAGCAGTATCCGGTGGAGTTGGTGCCGAAATAGTTTTGCGCGCTGGACTGGTTGGAGTTGCCGGTGAAACCTCCGCTGGAATTGAAGTTGAGGGTGTCAGTAGTGGTCACGCGGTTTTGGGCCAGGGCGGAGTTGATGGACTGTCCATTGTGCCTCGCCGCCTCGTCTTCTTCGAAGTACTGGTTGCTGGTTGTGGTTTGAGTTTCGGTGCCGTCGGGCGCAACCAGGATGGTGATGTTCAGCAGCAGAGGCCAGTCGTGGTTCACGTTGTAGACGGTATTGCCGCTGGCGTCCGAGGTCGTCACGATCGAATGGAGGGTGCTGGTCTGGTTGATGTTCTGCTCGTATTCAATGTCGGTTAGCTTGAAATACTGCAGATTGGCGAAATTGATCTCTTGAGCGACCGTGGTGGTGACGAGGCCGTGGGAGGTGTTGGCATACCCGCTGATCTGGAAGTTATGGCTTGACTTGGTGTTGACGGCGCCCTGGATGTTGCCATTTTTCGCGACACTAATATTCTCAAATACGTTGGGCACGGGGACGGCCAGCGTATTTGTGGTGACACCTCCGGTGATCTGAGTGGCATTCTTATCGAGATAGAGCCGGAGTATAGCCGTGGCGGAGAAGTAGCTGTCGGCATTGAAGACGCTGAGGGCGATGGTGTGAGGCTGGCCGTCGTCGAGAATGGCGGCGAAGGGTGTGAGGTTAACCTGATACGGATGGAAGTTCAGAGTCTGTACGCCGGGGATCGGAATCCACAGGAAGGGATCGATTCCTCCGGTGAAGATCCAGGGATAGATGGGGGCGACGCCGGCGGGCGTTCCGTCGATGGTTATTTCACCTTCGCGGAAGGCGGTGCCGGGGCAGCTTTCGAGTTCGGTGGCAACATTGTTGGGGACGCAGGCATACCAGAATTCGTCGTTGGACTGGCTTTGCGCGAAAACGTCGAGGAATAGGCTCTCGATGTTGGTCGGGAAGGTTAGAGTCTGTTCGAGGAGGCTGGTGCCGTTGTTGAGGCCGACGGTGCCGCCGGTGGGTCCGGCTGAGAAGCCAATGACTTGGTCGGCGGTGCTGGGCGGGAGCTCATTCGGCGCCAGCGGATAGAAAAGGACGTCGACGGAGCCGTGGAGAACGCCGGTATACATGGAGTTCACCAGATTACCGAGATCGACGGTGCCGTCCTGGGCAACGGTGAAGATGGAACTGTAGTTGGTGAGATCGCGCTCGACGTGCCAACTGCGGCCCTCGTTGGGCTGATCTTCGGCAGTGGTGCCAAAGTAGATGTTGACGGGGCCGATCCAGATATTGGCGGTGCGATCATATTGGATCCCTTTGGTGATGGAGAGGTTGACTTCCAGGACGACTTTGGCCCAGGGGCCGGGACAGTCGGCGGGCGGGGTGTAGGTGAAGCTTTGGGGATTGAAATTGTCGAATTTGTATTGGCTGAAAAGATCGACTTTACAGGGCGTGGTGTGCGGACGCGGCACGGGCGGATCGGCGAAGGCGGTATTGCCGGAACCGATCTTGAATTGCGCGGCGGCGACAGCGGATAACAACACGAGCAGCGATGCGAGGGTGGCGGCGAATTTCGAGAACTGCGAAGTGGTCACGGGAGCCTCCAAGTGTTTGCTGGGCCAGAAGTGGTCTGCGCGGCTAAAAGCCGTGGTGGACAAGCAGTTTAGTGAGTATAGGGGTGAGTGTCAAGGCGGGCAGATGGCAGATGGCAGAAGTGGCGAGCCGGAATCGCGGGCTGGGAGGCTTCGGGTGAAGAAATTCCTTCTTGTATTGGTTGCGGCGGCGATTGCTTCTTGTGCGGGCGGGTTTGCTGAGGATTGTTTTGCCGACGACCATGCCGCTTCGCCCACTCGCGTAGTGGTGCTGGGAACGGGGACTCCTAGTGCGGATCCGGAGCGGTGGGGGCCTGCGGTGGCGGTGGTGGTGAATGATCGGGCGTACTTGATCGACTGCGGTCCGGGAGTCGTACGGCGGGCAGCGGCGGCAGAGAAGAATGGGATTGCGTCTCTTAAGGCTAGCGAATTGAAGATTGTTTTTATAACGCATCTGCATTCGGATCACACGCTGGGTTATCCCGACCTGATTTTTTCGCCTTGGGTACTGGGGCGAAAAGAGGCGCTGGAGGCTTATGGACCGCGTGGTTTGAAGAACATGACTTCGCACATCGAGAAAGCTTGGACGGAAGATGTGCGGATTCGGCGGCGTGGACTGGAGCAGGCTAATGCTACCGGGTACAAGGTCAATGTACATGAGATTCAGCCGGGAATGGTTTATCGCGACGAGAACGTTACGGTCACCGCGTTTCCGGTTAAGCATGGAATATGGAAGGAAGCTTATGGGTACAAGTTCGAGACTGGCGATCGGAAGATTGTGATTTCAGGCGACACTTCGCCCACGGATGAAGTGGTGAAGGCGTGCGATGGGTGCGATGTATTGCTGCATGAGGTGTTTAATCCTCACGGCAACGAGTTGAATGATGCGCATTGGAAGGAATATTTTCGGACGTTTCACACTTCTCCGGCGGAATTGGGGGAGATTGCGCGGCGGGCGCGTCCTAAGTTGCTGGTGGTGTATCACCAGGTGTTGGAGAGATTGCCGGAGTCGGATTTGGTGGAGCAGATTAGGAAGGAGTATTCGGGGAACTGGGTGTCGGCGCGGGATTTGGGGGTTTATTAGCGGCGGCGAAAAATGCAATTCGCCAGACTTTGTCATCCCGAGCGAAGCGAGGGATCTGCATCTTGCGGCGAACTGCAGATCCCTCGCTTCGCTCGGGATGACAATTTTACAATTGGACGGGCGAGGCGCCCGTCCCCACACGAGCGATTCGACTACTTCTTCATTGATGACTGGTAGCGCTTGTTGATTTCTTCCCAGTTGACTACCTGCCACCAGGCTTGCAAGTATTCGGGGCGGCGGTTGTTGTATTTGAGATAGTACGCGTGCTCCCAAACGTCGTTTCCGAAGATGGGATGGAGGCCCTGCGAAATGGGATTGTCCTGGTTGGGGGTGGAGAGGATTCTCACTTCTCCTTTTGAGTCTCCTGCCAGCCAGACCCATCCGCTGCCGAACTGGCCTGCACCGGCGGCGTTGAATTTTTCCTGAAAAGTCTTGAAGTTACCGAAAGTCTTCTTGATCACTTCGGCAATGGGGCCGGTGGGGTCGCCTCCGCCGCGCGGCTTCATGATCTTCCAGAACATGGTGTGGTTGACGTGGCCTCCGCCATTGTTGCGGACGGCGTTTCGGATGTCCTCAGGGATGGCGTTGAGGTCGCGGAGCAGATCCTCCGCGCTTTTCTTGTGCAGTTCGGGATGCTTGTCGAGCGCCGCGTTCAGGTTCTTGACGTAGGCTCCGTGATGCATGTCGTGATGCAGGTGCATCGTCTTTTCATCGATGGTGGGTTCGAGCGCCGTGTAATCGTACGGCAGCGGGGGTAGTTCATGCGCCATTTTCTTCATTTCCTCCACAGCTTGTGCCATTTTCGTTTCCTCCAAAGTCTTAAAGATGACGGGGTGCGGTTGAAAGATTCATACGGAGCGGGCCTGGTTGTCCGGCGGTCCCTTATATTTGTAACACTTCAGCGCGGTTCAGTCCTCATCGTCAACTAGCGCGGCTAGACGCTTGGGTACGATGAGCTGGCAGCTGCCTCTCACGAGCTCGGAGACTTCGTCCCAGTCGATTTCACCTATGTCCAGGCGGAATGCAACCCATCCCCTCGATGCGGGTCCGGTTCCGCAATGAAAGTGTTGGTTTACACTGTCTGCTTCGACGCAGGCATGCAAAGTGGCGCCCCCCACGGCGAAAGGAGTTTTCTTAATGAAAGCGATGACCATGTTGTGTTTAGTGCTGGCAGTTTCTGCGGCTGCGAGCGGACAGAATAGTGCGGATGCGGAGAAGAGCAAGATCATCGCGCTGGAAAATGCATGGAACCTGGCGGAAGAAAGAAAGGACGTGAGGGCGCTCGATGAATTGCTGGGCAGCAAACTGGTTTATATCGACTACGACGGCAGCATTCAAAATAAGGAACAATTTCTGGAGAGTGTGCGGCGGCCGTCGCTTCATCCCGAGCAGATTGTGAATGAATCTACCACGGTGTACATGTATGGTGCGACGGCTGTGGTGACTGGGACCTATCGCGAAAAAGGCGTCGATAAAGGTAAAGCTTATCTGCGGCGCGGGCGCTTCACGGACACATGGATCTATGGGAATGGGATCTGGCAGTGCGTGGCCAGCCAATCGACGCTGATGGGCCGCTGATCTGGGCAGGAAGTTTCTCGATAAACTCACCTATATAATTCGTGGTGGAGTGACACGCAGCTGGCGCGGCCACGCGGGACGCCCGTCACTCCAGCGACAAAGTTTGTACGGTCTGGGAGGGTCTTTGAAGGTTTTATTGCTGGAGAACATCAGCGGGGTGGCGGCTTCGCAGTTTGAAGAGGCGGGGTTTGAGGTCACTTCGCTTAAGGGAGCGCTTGACGAGCGCGAACTGATCCAGAAGGTGGGCGGGACTTCGATTCTAGGCGTGCGTTCGAAGACGCGCATTACTTCGGCGGTGTTGGATTCGGCTCCGGAACTGGTTTCGGTGGGAGCGTTCTGCATTGGCGTGGACAAGATCGACCGCGCGGCCTCGAGCGAGCGGGGGATTGCGGTGTTTAACGATCCGCACTCGAACAGCCGGTCGGTAGCCGAACTGGCGATGGGGGAGATCATCCTGCTGATGCGGCGGACGTTTGAGGCGAGCACGCGGCTGCATAGCGGAGTGTGGAATAAATCTTCGGCGGGATCGCACGAAGTGCGCGGGCTTACGCTGGGAATTGTGGGCTATGGAAAGATCGGCTCGCAAGTATCCGATCTGGCCGAGGCGCTGGGCATGCGGGTGGTGTTCCACGATGTGGCGCATGTGCTGGCTCGCGGAAATGCCCGCCCGGTGAGCTTTCGCGAATTGCTGGAAACTGCCGACGTGATCACTCTGCATGTGGATGGCAAGGCGCAGAACCAGGATTTGTTTGGGGAAGACGAGATCCGCGCAATGAAGGATGGCGCGTGCCTGATTAATTTGAGCCGCGGGTTTGTGGTGGATCATGAGGCGCTGGCCCGGCATTTGAAGAGCGGAAAGCTGGCAGGAGCGGCCATAGACGTGTTCCCACAGGAACCGGAGAGTGGAGGCGCGTTTTCAAGTCCGCTAAAAGGGCTGCCGAATGTGATTTTGACGCCCCATATCGGCGGCAGCACGGAGGAGGCGCAGCAGAATATCGGCCAGTTTGTTTCGGCGCGGATGATCGATTACTTCAAGAGCGGGAACTCGCTACTGAGCGTGAACCTGCCCCAGTGTCATCTGGATTATGAGCCGGGATCTCACCGGATGACACACATGCACCACAATGTGCCGGGAATCTTGCGGGGGATTAACGACATTTTGGCGGATCGCGGGATCAACATTGAGCGGCACGTGTTGGATACTCGCGGGCCGCTGGGATATGCGATTTACGATATCAATCGGCCTTGCGATGAGCAGTTGCTGGCGAAGCTGCGCGCGGTTCCGCAGACGATTCGGGTGCGGGTGCCGGGCTAGGGCGGTTAGATTGCGGCAAAGAGCCTACCTACAGAGGGCGGCGCAGGGCGCATTGCGTAAGACCGAGGGATAAATCAGTTGGTGGTGGACGCGGCGGCCGCTTTGTCAGGCGTTGTGGTTTGGCTAGGCCCGGAGGCCTCCTCGATGTGCGGGCCGAGGGTGGTTACAGGCGAGGCTGGAATTCCGTTGATGTAGATGGTGGGGGCGACGGTTCCGCCGCGAACAGTTTCCCCCTCAGGCAGGAGACCCACTGCCCGATTTCTTCCCGAACCCTTGGCCTGGTAGAGCGCATAGTCGGCTAACACCAGTACCTGGTCATGAGACACGAGCTTCGGGTTGATCTCCGTCCAGGGAAAAACCGCCCAACCGATGGAACAGGTGACGCGCAGATCGTGCTTGCCGCCTTCTACGCGAAAAGGCCTGGATCCGACCGAACCGAGAACGCGCTTGGCGAGGGTGTGCGCTTCTTTACGATCGGTGCAGCGCGAGAGAAGCAGAAATTCCTCCCCACCCCAGCGGATCAACACATCGGTGAGGCGGGCGGCAGAGTTGATGCGACGGACGACCTCGACCAGAACGTGATCTCCAATCTTGTGCCCGAACTGGTCGTTGACCTTCTTGAAGTGGTCGATATCGATCAGATAAAAGACAAGATCGCGATTGCGAAGGTCGGGGGATGGACTGCTCGTAAACGAGCGCAGCTGCTGCTGCACGTCGGCCTCGATGGTGTTGGCGAAGTAGCGCCGGTTACGAATGCCGGTGAGCAGGTCGGTCAGTGAAGCGTCGAGCAACTCATGATTGGCATTGGCCAGTTCCTTTTCGAGGCGGCCTTGTTTCACAATGCCGACAAAAGCGAAGACCACAACCGCGGCGAGCGACAACACAACCCGGAACTTCCAGACCGAACTGGGCAGGTTGCGATCGAAAAACGACCATGCCGCCAGCAGGGGCAGAATCATGGTAACGGGTGCGGCCAGACGCGAAGCCCACCGCCAGTATCGCTCGCTGTCGGGATCGCCGATTTCCGATAAGGGTTCCAGACGATGCGCCATCAGGGCAGCAAGCGTCATGCCCGCGAGACAGGCCGCCGTCGTGGCATCGTACCAACTGCCGGTAACGAAGGCACCGGTCTCGGAGAGCGTATCCACAACGTATTCCATGACGGTGTCGAAGGCGACGATGGCCGTGAGCAGCGCATAGAAATACCGCCATCGGCCGGAACTGCGGAGCCAGCCGTGGAGAACGATGGCAAGCAAAATCAAGTCCTGGGCCAGGGCAAGAAACTTGTAGGCTGGGCCATAGGACTGGGGCTCGGGGGCCAGGTACTGCCATGGGATGACGAGAAACAGGTAGAGGTACAGACCCCACAACAAAAGTACGAACAGATCAAGCGTTCCCAGGCGCTGATGTTGCTGGGTCAGCTCCACATGCGGCCGCAGCGCAAAGGCCAGAATGAGGGCCGTCCAGGCGAGATAAATCCCCGCGTCGCCCAGACTCATGGCGGGCGTTTGCTTGACCACCAACTCCCAGTGCATCCACAAAATCTGGCTGCCGGCTTCGATGGCATAGCCGCCGCTCAGCAGCACCCAGACCAGGCGTTGCCGGCGGTTGGCGCTGAAGGCGTTCCTGGCAAAGGCGAGGGAGGCGGAGGCCATGAGGACGAAGCTGATCCAATCAGTGATCGCAGTGAGCCGATAGGACTTCGGGAGGAGCATGGACGCGACCATCTGCGCGGCGACCAGGCAGACAACGGCCCATGCCCAAATCTTCGAACTTGATCGAAGACGCACTAGTTCTCCATTCGAAAATTACAATCCTAGAGAATTACAACGTGTTATCCGGGGGAACCCAAGTAACAGAAGTAACCTCTGAACGAGTGGGCGCAGCGAGATTCGATCAGATTAAGATTGCGAAGTTTTAATTGCAGGACTGCATGAAGTTACAGATGTGTTGCAATGACTTGCATCTTCAACGGAAAAAGGCCTAATTGAGTTTGACCTCTTCGAGAATTCGCCGGTATCCTTTGTGATAGTCAGGTTGCGCCTAGCCGCGGATGCCCATCTGTCGCGCAGTCTGAGCCTGTAAGGCGTTTTCAGAGATCGTTGGTTTCAATTGAAACTTCCGGGAGTGCCTATGATTGCTGTAATTTTGCGTGCGCGCGCAATCGTGGTGAAAGTTCTGCTTTTTGTTATTGCCGGAGCGACAATCGGCGATGCGCAGGTGGCAGTAACGACGTGGCACTACGACAACGCGCGTTCCGGAGCGAATCCGAACGAAACGATACTGACTCCGCTTAATGTGAATTTCAACCAGTTTGGAAAGCTTTTCACGCAGCCCGTGGATGGGTTAGTAATTGCGCAAGCGCTTTATCTGCCGGGAGTCACGATTCCGGGCAATGGCGTGCACGACGTTGTGTATGTAGCGACCATGCATGACAGCGTTTATGCATTTGACGCGGATAGCGCGACGGGGAGCAATGCGAGCCCGCTGTGGCACACCAGTTTCCTGATCGATGGCGCGATTCCGGTCCCGATCGCGCTGCAGGGATGCGGGGCAACCACGCAATGGACAGAGGTGGGAATTGTTTCCACGCCGGTGATCGATCCCGCAGCAGGGACGCTCTATGTCGTGGCGAAGACCTACGAGAATTCGACGTTTGTGCATCGTTTGCACGCGCTGGATGTTGCGACCGGAGTGGAGAAAGCGGGCAGCCCCATCGTGATTACGGCGAGTTACGAGCATCACGGGACGAACTACATTTTCGAGCCCGCGATGCAGGTCAACCGCCCAGCGTTGCTGCTGGAGAACGGCAACGTCTACATTGCCATTGGATCGAACGGGTGCCGCAGCGGCAAGGAGCAGGGGTGGGTAGTGGCTTACAAGGCTTCGACGCTGCAACCGGTAGGCGCGTTTGACGACGAACCGGGAGAGTCGGCAGCGGCTGTCTGGATGAGGGGTGGAGGACTTTCATCCGACAGCAAAGGCAACATCTATGGAGCGACAGCGGATGGACCATTCGCGGCGGGCATGAATTTCGGACAGTCGGTATTCAAGCTCTCGCAGTCGGGCAGCGAGCTGAAGTTGGCAGACTGGTTCACACCTTTCAATGAGACGTATCTGGACGAGAACGATCTGGATATGAGCGAGCCGGTGCTGGTGTTGCCGAATCAGCCGGGCAAATATCCACATCTAGCCCTCGCAGTGGGAAAGGAAGGCACAATCTACGTTCTGAACCGTGACAATCTGGGGCACTTCTGCGCTACGTGCACCAAGGGGGACACGCAGATCGTGGAAGAATTGGCGGCATTCTCTCCCGAGCCCGGAGCAATGGTCTATTGGAACAACACAATCTATACGTCGGGGGTCGCGGCGCCGATCGCGGCACTGGCGCTATCGGAAGGGGTCCTGGCACAAACGCCATTCGCGCAATCGAAGAAGGTGGCGAACGGACATTCGCCGGTGCTCTCTGCCAATGGAAAGACGGAAGGCGTTCTGTGGCAGCTCAACGGCACATATCTGTGTGCGTATGACGCGCTTACGCTCCTGAGACTATACGGCAGCAGCCAGGCTCCCGATGGGCGCGATCTGCTGCCCGCTCTTCCTCACTTTGCGAATCTGGTCGTGGCGCATGGCAAAGTGTATGTGGGAACGAACAACAGCCTTGTGGTGTTCGGGTTGCTGTAGTGTGCTGTTTCGTTAATTCGCGACATGAGTTCGGGTTGTCGTTCTGAGCCAAGCGAAGAATCTCCTGCATAGCGAAGTCAAATACATCGATCCCTCCCTTGGCTCAGATATCCTCCGTGGCGGCGCGTCGGAGACGGTCATGGATCGCTTCCCACTCGGGAGTGGTGGGCGGGAGGTCTACCGCGATCCAGCTGAAATTACCAGCGTCCGCCCGGTGAAGAGCTTGGTACAGCGCGGCTGCGTAGGCGATGACCGATTGCGGCATCTGGTGGATAATGATGTTGGTGCGGCTCGGTGGATGCTGGTGCCGCAGGTAAACTCCCTGGCCCTGATCCGGGACTTTTCCATTGGTCGCTATATACAAAGGGGTGCGGGGGCTGTAGTGGCGCGGATGCATTCCGGGCGCGGGATGGGCTTCGGCCTGGACTTCGTGCGCAGAGGCGACTGGTCCGACTATCGCTTCCAGTTCCGTCCGCGAGATTCCACCCAGACGAAGCAGGACCGGTCTCTGTTTGGTCAATCTAGGTGTGTTCAATCCAGGCTCGGCAAGCGAGAGCACGGTGGATTCGATGCCGACCTGACAGGGTCCGCCGTCGAGTATGAAGTCCACGTCAGAACCCAGGCTCCGGCGGACGTGCTCAGCGGTCGTCGGAGAAAGTTCGGTGAAGCGGTTGGCGCTGGGTGCAGCGAGTGGAACACCGGCAGCACGGATGAGGGCGAGCGCGACGGGATGCCCGGGCATGCGCAGACCAACCGTGGGGAGATTGGCGGTGACGATGTCAGGAATGACGGATTGCTTTTCCAGTACCAGGGTCAGCGGGCCGGGCCAGAATCGGCGGGTCAGGCGCTCAGCGATTTCTGGCCAGTTGGCAACCAGCGACTGCGCCATTTCGATCGAGGCTACGTGGACGATGAGGGGGCTGGTACTGGGTCTGCGTTTAACGGCGTAGATCCGGGCTGCCGCTTCAGCATCGAGGGCATTAGCGCCAAGACCGTAAACAGTTTCAGTGGGGAAGGCGACGAGCCGGCCGGCGCGCAGAAGTTGGGCGGCGCGGTCGATTTCGCCGGGAGCGGCGATTTGGAGCATAGATGAAGATTGTAGATTGCAAGCTTCAGATTGCGAATTGCTGAAGCGCACACCCAACCTGCATAGCGCGAACCCAGAGTTGCTCTGGCCACCGGCTAGCTTGCGAAATTACTTTTTCTTGTCGCCCTTCTTTTCCTCTTCTTCGACCACCAGGTTGTTGGTCACTGAAAATGCGCCGTGGACGCTGTTGGCCTGCATGCCGGCGATTTGCTTGTCCATCGCGCGGGCGACTACGCCCTCGAGCGTGATGTTTCCATTCTTGACGATGATGTGAATGGGGGGAACGGCACGTAGCTGGTATTGGTTTAGAACTTCGTTGCCATAGATGGCGCGGTAGGCAGCGCGGCGGATCTCGTCGTCCAGGGGAGAGAGAGGCAGAACCTCGATCTTGTTGTCCACTTTCGTAACACCTTCAATACGCTTGACAACGTTTTCAGCGTCGGATTTAAGAGTGGGACCCCTGACCGGCGAGACCTGGCCGAGCAGGGTCACGGTACCGTCGGGGTCGACCTTGTAGGCGAGGTTGTCGAACACGCCGTAGTACGGGAGCATCACTAGCTCGTGACGGACCTCCTTGTAAATGCGATCGAGACTCTTTCGATCGAGTGCACCAGTTGGTTGGTTGTCCTGGATGGCGGGACTGGCGAGGGCCGCCATCGAGAAAATCGTTATTGAGAGAATCAGCGGGAGAGCACGAATTGCAAGCAGTGACTTTTTCATTTGTTTTACCTCACACAAGATTTCTTTTGGTGAGAGCCCGTGAGACACAGCTTTGTGACGCCGGAAAGAGCAGAGAAGTTACTTTTTCTTTGTGCCCGGACTGGCCGCCTGCCGGCATACTCTAAAGTGAATCCAAAGTTGCTGGCAACACCCAGACGACTGCCGAGCTGCGCTCGGCTGGGACGGCCGAGGACGGCCGTCCCTCCACCAGATCAGGCTGCTTGAGGTTTGCGCCGGCGCTCTCGGAAGCCTTCGATCAAGAGATAGAGCACGGGAATAAAAAACAGGTTAAGGATTGTGCTCATGATCATGCCGCCGAAGACCGTGGTGCCTACGGAGTGGCGACCGTTTTCTCCGGCGCCGCTGGCGGTAACCAGAGGAACGACGCCGAGGATAAAGGCACAGGAGGTCATGAGAATCGGGCGCAAGCGAATGCGGGCGGCTTCGACGGCCGCGTCGAGAATGGTCATGCCGCGTTCGCGCAACTGCTCGGCGAATTCCACGATCAGGATGGCATTCTTGGACGCCAGGCCTACCAGCATGACGAGTCCCACCTGGCAGTAGACATCGTTCTGCTGGCCGCGGATCCATTGAGCGGAAAGCGCACCGAGCAACGCCATGGGCACAGCGAGCAGAATAATGAAAGGCAGTACGAAGCTTTCGTACTGCGCGGAGAGCGTCAAATAGACGACCAGCGTTCCTAGACCGAACAGGATGAGCGTGGTCGATCCCGAGGCCAACTCTTCGAGCGAAATCCCCGACCATTCGTAGGTGTAGCCCTGAGGCAGAAGCTTCGCCGAGATCTGTTGCATGGCGTCGATGGCCTGTCCGGAGCTGAAGCCGAGGGCAGCGGAGCCGTCGATTTCCGCCGAACGGAAAAGGTTGTAGTGACTGATGACCTGGGGCGCGACGTTCTGGCTGATGCTGACCAGATTCTCCAGCGGAACCATGGCACCGGAATCGGAGCGCACATAGTACTGCTTGATGTCCTGCGGGTGCGAGCGGAATTGTTTTTCGGCCTGTACGTAAACGCGATAAGAACGGTTATTGAAATCGAAATCGTTGATGTAGGCCGAACCCATGTAGACGCTGAGCGTGTCGGTGATCTGGCTGAGCGGGATGTGCAGGCTCTTGGCTTTTTCACGATCGATGATAACGACAAACTGTGGATCGCTCGCCGTGTAGGTGGTGAAGAGTCCAGCGAGATCTTTTCGCCCAAAACCGGCGCGAACGAGGTCGTGGGTGACTTTGTCGAGATCCTGAAGAGTGTGATTGCCTTGATCCTGGAGTTCGAATTGGAATCCGCCGAACTGGCCGAGGCCTTGCACCGCGGGCGGTTCGAAAGCGATGACAATCGCACCCGAAATTCCGAACAATCGGGGGCGCAGTCGATTGAGAATCGCGGCCGCGGTGTGGTCGTGGCCCTTGCGCTTCGCGTACGGCTGGAGGGTCAGGAAAGTGAGTCCAGCATTGGGCGAGTTGCCTCCGAAGCTGAAACCGGAGACGGCGAAGGTGCCCAGGACCTCAGGGAAATTTTTGGTGATGGCCGTCACCTGTTCGCCAATCTTCCGCGTGTATTCGAGCGATGCTCCGGTGGGCGCCTGGATGGCCACGATGAGATATCCCTGATCTTCGTTGGGGACGAAGCCCTGGGGCACTTGCCGGAAGACGAAGTACGCGAGACCGAGTCCGGCGGCAAACAGGATCAGGGCGACGACTTCGAAACGGAGAAAAGCGCGGAGGGCGCGAACGTAGCCATTGTTAACCGCGGCCAGCACGCGGTCGACGCGTTTGAAGAACCAATTCTTTTCGCCGTGCTCGCGACCGAGCAAAAGCGCAGACAGCGCGGGCGTAAGAGTCAGCGCGTTAAACGCGGAGATCGTGATCGAAAAGGCGATCGTCAGCGCGAACTGGCGGAACAGAATGCCGGTTGTGCCGGGAAAGAAGGCGACCGGCACGAAGACGGCAACCAGCACCAGCGAGGTGGCGATGACCGCTCCGGTGACTTCCTTCATGGCGTCGGACGAGGCTTTGACGGGATTCAACTCGCCTTCCTGCAGATGGCGCTCGATGTTTTCGATGACCACGATGGCGTCATCGACCACAAGTCCGGTGGCGAGCGTGATGCCGAACAGCGTCAGCGTATTGATGGAGAAGCCAAGCAGCTTGACGAAAGCGAACGTGCCGATGAGCGACACTGGGATGGTGACTGCAGGAATGACGGTGGAGCGCCAGTCTTCGAGAAAAACGAAGATGACAAGGATGACGAGGAAGATGGCCGATCCCAGAGTCGAGACGACATCACGGATGGATTCGCCGACCGCGTCCGTGGTATCGAAGGCGACCTCATATTTCATGCCCGGCGGAAATCGTTTCGAAAGGCGCGCGAGTTCAGCCAGGCACTTGCGGTGAACATCTAGTGCATTGGCGGTGGAGAGTTGGGTAACGCCGAGGCCCACCGCATCGTGTCCGTTGTAATCTAAGGTCTCGCTGTAGTCTTCGGCGCCGAGCTCGGCATGACCGATGTCCCGCAGGCGGACGAGCGTGCCATCCACATTGCTCTTGAGGATGATGTTATCGAACTGGGTGGATTCCGAAAGACGGCCAACCGCGCGCACACTGATCTGGAACTGCTGACCGGGGATGGAAGGCTGGGAACCGACTTGTCCGGCGGCGACCTCAACATTTTGCTCCTGGAGAGCGCTGACCACATCGTCAGCGGTAAGACCGCGTCCGGCCATGCGCACCGGATCGAGCCACAGGCGCATGGAGTACTTGCGCTCGCCGAAGATTTGGACGTCGGCCACGCCCGGAACACGCTTCAGGTTGTCGCGGACGTAGACATCCAAGTAGTTGCTCATGAAGAGCGTGGAGTAGCGACCATCGGGCGAGAACACGCCGGCGCCGAAGACGAAATTCTCCGAAGTCTTGGCGACCGTAACTCCGACTTGCTTGACCGCATTGGGGAGACGTCCTTGCGCAGTGTTGACGCGGTTCTGGATGTCGACCGAGGCGAGATCGGGATCGCGAGTGATGTCGAACGTGGCGGTGATGGTGCTGACGCCATTGTTGGTGCTGGAGGAGGTGATGTACTTCATGCCCTCGGCGCCGTTGATCTGCTGCTCAAGGGGCGTGGTAACCGCGGATTCGACGGTCTGGGAACTGGCCCCGGTATAAGTGGCGGTGACGGCGACCTGCGGAGGCGCGAGGTTGGGAAATTGCGCGATGGGCAGCGTCGGAACGCAGACGGCGCCCGCGAGAATAATCATCAAGGCGCAGACAGTAGAGAATACCGGGCGATGAATAAAGAAGTCGACCATCAGAAGCAGTTCTCAGTTCTCGGTTCCCAGTTCTCGGTCTTTAGCGCTTGTCGCTATTGGCGAGAATTGGTTTCAAGGAGATTTTTTGAACTTTTCCTAGCTGCTGCTTTCCTGCGGGACTACGGGTACGCCATCGATTAGAAACTGGGTGCCGGAGACGACCACCTTGTCTCCCGGTTTTACACCGTCGAGAACGACATAGTCGTTGCCGACGATTTGGCCGATCTGGAGCGGCTTTTGGTGGACTACGTATCCACCCTTCTGATCGGACTCCGCGACGAAGGCGAAATAAACGCCACCGATTCGCGACACGGCCACGACCGGAACCACCGGCTTCTCCTGGCTGCCCCACACTATACGAGCGCGGATGAATTGGGCGGTGCGCAGGCTGTCGTTCGAGTTTGCGATCTGCGCTTTGACCAGCACGGTCTGTGTCGAGTTGTCCACCTGTGGCGAGATGAACGTGACCCGGCTGCCCGCAAGCGAGTTTCCGGAACCGTCAACAATCTGGACGGGAAGATTCATCTTGAGCTGGCCAGATTTTTCGATGGGAACGTAAATGTACGCTTCGAGGCTACCGGGACGATCAACGGTGGTGAGCGTGGTGGTGGTGAGGACGCGGTCGCCAACGCGGACGGGTACATCCCCGACGATTCCGGTGCGCGGCGCCACCACCTGGTAGTAGTGCAACTGCACCTGCTGCTCGCTGACTTGAGCATCAAGCGAGTGCAGTTGCGCCTGGGCGGCGTCGAGGGTCGCGCGCGCCTGGTCGAGATCCTGTTTACTGACTACGCCGGCATTGGCAAGACCGCTGACGCGATCGTAATTCTGCTTGGCCCATGTAACTTGGGCGATCTGAGCGGCGCGGGCGTCCTCTTGGCTCTTGACCGTGGCCTGCTGCTTGGCGGGGTCGATCTGCATCATGGGAGCGCCAGAGGCGACGTGCTCGCCGGAGTGGACGTAGATTTGAGTAATGATGCCTTCAACCTGCGGCATGACCACAGCGGAGTCTCGCGATTTCAAGGTGGCTACGTACTCGGTGATATCGTCGACTTTCTGGGCCTTCGCCGTCTGCACTTTGACCGGCATGGCCTGCGGGGCGTCGGCTTTGGCAGCCTTGCTGTTTCCGCAAGCGGTGGTGAAAAGAAGCGCACCGGGCAGAATCAGAAGGGACGCTCGTGCAAAGATTCTAGACATAGTGGTTGCTCTTGATGAAATTTCTCAGTTCAGGGACAAAGTAGTCCCAGCGTCCGGACGGCTTTTCACGTTATGTCCGAGCGAGTCACTAACTCCGAAAATGTCGCCAGGTCAATATTGCCGCCGCTGACGACGCACACAATCTTTCCAGAGCCGCATTTGCCGCTGAGGCCAGCCGCTACAGCACAGGCGCCTGCGCCTTCACTGATCACGTGATTACGTTCTGCCACAACGCGCATGGCCCTGCGGGTCTGCTCGAGCGTGCAAACAATGGACCCGGCGAGCAGATGATGCGCCAGGTCCCACATGCGGGGAAAGACCGACTTGCCTCCGCAGCCGTCTACAAAACTCGCCTTCCAGTCGGGAAAACTCTGAGGCGATCCCGCGGCCAGCGACCGCGCCAGCGGAGCCGCCGTCTCCGGCTCTGCCGCAAACACCTTCGCCTTGTGTCCGCGCGCTTTCAAGGCGGCGGCGATACCGCACGATAAGCCTCCGCCGCCAAAGCCCGCCACCACGCAATCCACGTCGGGCAGGTCCTCCAGGATTTCCAGCCCTGCCGAGGCATTGCCCGCAATAAACGCGTCATCTTCGAACGGATGGATAAACGCGCCGGTCATCGCGGGATGCGCGCGGTCGGCCAGCGCCTGCCAGCACTGGTCGTATGAGGCCTTTACGACCTCTCCGCCGAGACGGCGTACCGCATCGAACTTGGCCGCTGGAGCCGCGTCGATCATAAGTATCTTGCAGGGCACACCTGCCTTGCGCGCCGCGAGCGCCGCTCCCTGGGCGGCGTTGCCCGCGCTGACGGTCCAAACGCCGCGCCGCCGCTCTTCTTCTGGCAGAAGCCGGACAGCGTTATATGCTCCCCGAATCTTGAAGGAACCGATGGGTTGCAGGCACTCCAACTTCAGATAAATGTCGGCTGGGCCGTCGTAGTTGAGCCGCACCAGCGGAGTCCGTATAGCAGCTTCATAGACGTGCCGGCGCGCATCGTCGATCAGCGGTGCAGGAATGTTGCGCTGCGTCGCCCTGCCGCCAGATGCAAGACTAGTTGCCATAGCAGAATCTCAATTAGACCAAAGAATATAGATTCCTGGTAAGGGTGGGAAGCTCCGAACAATTTTCGCTTCTGCTAAATTGTCTTCTCATGAAGCCGAACCGGAGTTTTGCCAGTGACAACAATGCGTCGGTGCATCCCGAGGTGCTGGAGGCGATACGACGCGCTAACGATGGCCCCGCGGCGGGCTATGGGGAAGATCCACTCACGGAATTGGCGGTGGAAAAATTCCGGGAACACTTTGGGGCTGAGGTGGCGGTCTTCTTCGTTTTCAATGGGACGGCGGCAAATGTCCTGAGTTTGCAGGCACTCACGCGGCCGTTTCATGCGGTGCTGTGTCCAGAGCTGTCTCATATCTATACAGATGAATGTGGCGCGCCGGAAAAGTTCACGGGCTGCAAGCTGATACCGCTGGCGGCACCGGACGGGAAGCTGACGGTGGAAACGGTGGCCAATGCGTATCACGGAATCGGGGACCAACATCATGTGCAGCCGCGGGTGATTTCGATTACGCAAGCGACCGAGATGGGGACTGTTTACGACCCGGCGGAAATCGAGGCCCTGGCGCAGTTCGCCCACGATCAGAAGATGTTCTTACACATGGACGGGGCGCGAATCTCAAATGCGGTGGCGACGCAGAAGCTGACAATGCGGCAGGCAACGCGTGATTTGGGAGTGGATGTGCTTTCGTTTGGCGGAACGAAGAACGGATTGATGGGCGTGGAGGCGGTGGTTTTCTTTCGTCCGGAACTGGCCGAGGATTTCTTGTTTGTGCGCAAGCAGGGAATGCAGTTGGCATCGAAGATGCGCTACATGTCGGCGCAGATGGCAGCCCTTTTGACCAACGACCTTTGGCGGCGCAATGCGGAACAGGCGAACCGGATGGCACGACTGTTGGAAGAGGAAATCCGGAAAATACCGCGCATCAAGATTGTGTTTCCCGTTGAGGCGAACGGCGTTTTCGCGCAAATTCCTCGCGACGCGATTCAGAATATACAGGAGCGGTACTTCTTCTATGTGTGGATCGAAGAAAAGTCGGTGGTGCGGTGGATGTGCTCGTTCGACACGACGGAGGAGGACGTTCTGGAGTTTGCACGGTTTGTGGGGGCAGTCGTGAGGGATGTCGCGATCTGACGCTCCCCGGGTTGGCTCAAGGCTATCCGATTTCCGTAGAAACGCCGCTCGCGTCTTGGACCGAACCCAGCATTTGGGTGCGACACGCAGAGACGGGGCAAGCCCCGTCTCTACAGAACTACTTCTTGCCTGCCCTAACCCTTGCCCACCTTGCTCTCTGCGCGGCTGCGATTCTCTTGCGTCCTGCAGCCGAAATCGTTCGCTTTTTGCGAATTAGGGCTGGTCCACGTTTGCTCCCGTGCAGGAAGACTTTGCCGAAGGTAGTTAGGGCAGCGGTGACGCGCTGGAGTTCATCCTCGAGGCGCGCACGTTCGTGTTGGAGTTGTTTGACTACGGATTGAATCAGTGTTTTTGCCATTGCGCGATTTTATCACCTATAAGTTGAACATCAAGACAGTTCCTGCGAGAAAAGGCTAGTTAGATGGTACAAAATTCCCATTTCTGATGAAATCCAGCTCTGGGCAAGGATTTCAAGCCTAAAGGCGGTTACACTCTTGGGAAGAGCCTCCGACAGGAATCAGTGACCGGCCGTCACCAGCCGTCGGACCCGGGTCAGCCTTACGTCCGGAGTTACCTTACTCGCCGGACCGGCTGCGCTTCTTATAAGACATGACCATCAAGCCAATGCAGCCCCTGGAGGAAGATAAGAACTAAATGGCGCGGCTGTGGTTTCTCGGAATCTTAAGGTGGTACCATCCTTACTGGCCACATGACAGAGTCGCGCTGGTTCCGGTCATCAAGTCGCAATCTCCGAATGCTTCTGACGGCGGGCATTGCCGTTTCTCTGGTTTTCGCCGGTCTGTCTGGCAATTCAGAGTCCCAAGCTCAGACTGCAACGCCTACCAAAGGATTCCGGCCAACAAACACGCTGCCGCTGACACGCTTTTATGACACGCCACATCCGCTACCTCCGGGCAACCCTGGAGAACTGATACGCTCGGAGGCGATCGACGAATACAACCTTGCGTATGAGTTGTCTGCACTGCGGATTCTTTACCATTCCCGTACCGCGAACGGAGAAGACGTGGCCGTCTCGGCCGTAGTGCTGATTCCGGATGGCAAGCCTCCGGCAAGCGGATGGCCGGTGATTGCCTGGGCGCACGACTTCAGAGGAGCAGCGCGACGGTGCGCGCCCTCGCTGATGAAAAATCTCGGCGTCGGGCCGGTCCTCGCGATGTACGCCAATCTAGGGTATGCGGTGGTGGCGACCGACTATTCCGGATGGGGGGTCGATTCCGGCAAGCCGCTGCTGGATATGCAGTCCAACGCGTTGGACGTCATCTATTCGGTCGCGGCGGCGCGCGTGGCGGTGAAAGAGATCGGGACTAAGTGGATCGCTTTGGGACCTTTCCAGGGTGGTATGGCAGCCGTGGCCGTGGCGGAGAGCGACATACACGATCCTAATTATCTCGGCAGTGTCGCCACGTCTGGCCTGGCTGATGCGCAGGAGGCTTACCAGCACTTCGCGCAGGGTTCTCCCAATCGGATGCTGCTGGTTCTGGCATCCACAGTGAAAGCGCTTTATCCGGAGTTCCAAGTCAGCGACATGCTGCAAGACAAGGCGCTTCCTGCGTACCAGAGTGTCGCGCAAACCTGTGGAGAAGAAGCAGAACCGGAGTTCGCCAACGAAATGCTCAAATCGGGGTGGGAGAACAATCAGTTCGTGAAGGAATTTTTCAGCAGGAATACTCCCGGTCAAAAACGGACTCGCGGCCCGTTGCTCGTGATCAGCGGCGAGGCGGACCGTTTTATACCGGCGGAAATGTCGGGAAGGACTGTGGCCCGCATGTGTAAGCAAGGAAGCCGAATCCTTTTTTTGAAGTATCCGGATCTCGACGCCAGCGGGGTGATGGGAGCGTCGGTCGCGGACCAGATTAGTTGGATCAAGGCACGGTTTGCCGGCTACGCTGCACCCGGAAACTGTCCTTGAACAACTACCAATCGCGGCCGGAATCAGGCGCGTCATCGGCCTGTCTGATCTGATTACGTTTGCGACACACGACAAAAATCATGCCGATGGATGCGAGCGTGGGAGGGACGATAAGAATCAAAATCCCACTGCGCAAGGCCTGAATCATTCGAGCACCGGAGGAAGCGGCCTGCGTATAGCAGAGCGCGCAACTCTGGGAAAAGGCGCGGAGCGGGGCGCCGAGCATCGCCAGTGCAATGAGCGCAATACCAATCAGCAGGAACGGTCTCTCGACCCCAATCTTTCGTCTTAACATCTCTCTCACACGCGCCTTTCCCGTACCAGTTTCTAGCGGTTTGCCATTAGTCATTTCGAAAATGGCGCACCGACCAGCATTCGGAAGCTGTCGGTCCACCCAAATTGCATCACCAGCAGGACAAAAATTGTAAAGATGGCGACAAATATCAGAAAGCCGCGCTTTTCTGACCAAAGATGCATGAAGAACATACCTGCCAGCCCCGCCTCGACGATGGCGACCGCCAGCATGCGCGTGAACATTTGGGCACCGTCAAGGTTCTGATAGGCAATGACGAATTGCAGGCCTGCCAAAGCTAGCAGGCAAATGTAGACGACAATGTCCTTCCCGATTCCATCACTCTTGTGTGCCTGCGCTGTTGTCATAGCAATCTGCTCCCAAGCTTCTTGATCTAGTGCGCGAGATTCAAAAGGTAGACCAACGGTACGACGAACATCCAAACCAGATCCACGAAGTGCCAGTAAAGGCCCAAAACCTCGACATCATCGGCATTGTAGCGGCCGCCCTTGTAGCGCACACCCACAGCGATTAAAGCGATTACGCCACAAGTAACGTGCGTGAGGTGCAAGCCGGTAATGCTGAAGAACGATGCCCCGAACAGTCCGGTTCCCCAAGGATTCTTAAAGAGCGTCATACCCTGGTCGATGAGCTCCAGCCATTCACGAACATGCAGCAGGGCGAAAGCGATACCCAAAGCTGCCGTAATGATGATCCAGCGGAAGGCACTGGCTTTGTCGCCCGACCGCGCTGAGCGCAGTCCGGTCAGCATGGTCAAGCTGCTGGTCAGAAGAATGAAGGTCATCAGCGCGACATTGGTGATGCTGTGGAACGGCCTCGGCCAGTTGGCAGTTCCATTGCGCAGGAATCCATAGGCCACCAAGCACGCGGCAAAAGTCATGGTGTCCGCGATAATGAACAACCATATCGCCAGCTTCTTTGTAGGAAACGAAAATGCCGGTCCTACAGTAAGGCCTGTCGAGTGTCCCTCTATGGTCAAATCCGCTTGGCTCACGGCACCTCCTAATTGAGTCTGCTAAAGTTTCATCCAAAGCAATAAAAGCAGGTACAGCCAAAGAATGCCCATAAAATGCCAGTAACGCGCTGTCGCAACTAACTGGCTTCGGTGCAAGACCGACTTACTTAGCTTGCGAATGACATAGATCAGGCCACCCAGCCCGCCCAGGACGTGCAGCGCATGTGTGGCGGTCAGCACATAGAAAAAAGAACTGCTTGGATTTGTGGCTAGATAGAGCCCCTCGGCGCGCAACCGCGACCACGCTGCGTACTGACCAGCCACAAAAAACAGGCCCAGAAACAAGGTTATGTAGAGCCAGCGCGCCGGGCTCTCAACCTGATCTTTCAGACCGCCCATGAAAGTGGCCACGCGGCGACGCGCGACTTCCAGGGTAGCGCTGCTGGCAAGGAGCAGAAGAGTGTTGAAGTAGAGGATGGATGGCAGCGTGAAGGTCCGCCAGTCCAGCGATGAACCTTTGCGAACGAATAGAGCGCTGGTAAACGCCGCAAACATCATCGTAATGGCGAAAAGCACCACCCAAATGGCACTCGAAGACGGCGGGGGCGAATAGTCCTGCGTCACACGCAAGTCACCGTCCGCGGGAACCAAGTTCCGCCACCCGCCGTTGCCGGAGTGTCTTTGATCCGGCAAACGGCGTGACTCGATTTTTGGCGGTTCATGTACCGTAGTCGCCATAAAGCACTAAACTCCTCTTCAGGTGTTCGGCTCTTCGCTAGTTAGTTCTCGCGAGTTACTTCTCGCGAGTTACTTCTCTTCGTGCTCCGTCTTGACTTGCTCCGGCGAAGCCTGCATGACGTAGTCACCAACCGAACTCTGCACGCCGTATTGATAGGGATCGTGGTAAACCACCGGAAGCTTACCGCCAAAATTGTCCCACGGTGGCGGTGTGGGCGTGCTCCACTCCAGCGAAGTGGCCTCCCAGGGATTGTCTGGCGCGGGCTTGCCCCAGAACCGAGTGTGAATCAGGTTGTAGAGAAAAATCAACTGGGCTGCGCCGGTCAAGAGAGCAGCGACGGTGATGAAACGGTGCACCGGAATCAGCGGCTGCAGGTAGTCATCCACGAATATTGAGTAGCGGCGCACATTGCCGGCCATTCCCAGGTAATGGAATGGCATAAAGATGCAATAGGCGCCCACGAAGGTCAGCCAGAAATGAATTTTTCCCAGAGTCTCGTTCATCATTCGTCCGAACATCTTGGGAGCCCAGAAGTAAGTTCCGGCAAAGATGCCAAACATGGCCGCGACCGCCATCACCATATGGAAATGGCCGACTACGAAGTAGGTGGCATGGAGCATGATATCGATGGAAGGCTGAGCCAGGAAGAAACCGCTCACGCCACCGCTGACGAACATCGAAATAAAGCCTAGCGCAAACAAAGATGCGGAATTGATACGCAGTTTGGAACCAAACAAGCTAAAGGTCCAGATCAGCACTACGATGGTAGCCGGGATGGTTATGACCAGCGTGGGAAAAGAGAACGCGAGCGAGGAATAGGGATTCATCCCGCTGACAAACATGTGATGCCCATAAACCATGTAACTGAGGACGGCAAGGGCTCCCATGCAGTAGATCAGTACCCTCTGGCTGAGCATCTGCTTGCGCATGTTGGTAATCAGGATGTGGGAGACGATGCCGAGGCCGGGCACGATGGCGATGTAGACCTCGGGATGTCCAAAGAACCAGAACAGGTGCTGCCAGAGGAGGGTCGAGCCTCCGGAGTGGGGTACCAATTGGTCGCTGACGACCAGACCGGAGGGCACGAAAAAGCTGGTGCCGGCGACGTGGTCCAGGATAACGAGAATACAGGCCGGCATTAACACCGCGAATGCTGTGAGGCCCATGCACGAGGTAATGAACCACGCCCAGGCGGTGAGGGGCAGACGCATGAGGCTCATGCCTTTGGTCCGCAGATCGAGTGTGGTGGGGATGAAGTTCAAGGAGCCCAGCAACTGGCCAACACAAAACAAGGCAATCGAGGCCATCCAAAGGATCACTCCGGTTCCCTGGCCCGGGCCTGAGATAGCACCCACGGCGTTGAGCGGTGCATATTGGGTCCAGCCACCGAGAGTCGGGCCATCGGCCACGAAGAACGAAGCCATCAGCACAATGAAGCCCGTGAACGTGACCCAAAACGACATCATGTTGAAACGCGGGAAGGGCATATCTTCGGCGCCGACCTGGATCGGAAGAAAGAAATTACCGAAGGCTGCAAAGGGCGCGGTCGTGAGCACGAAAAAGACCATGATGGTGCCATGCATGGTCATCAATTGCAGGTAGTACTCGGGCGTCATGACTCCGCCAGGAGCGCCGGTCTTCGAGAGCAATTGCAGGCCGGGGATCGCGGCGTTAGTCCAGGCCAGGTGGATGCGCATCATCCAGGAAAGCAGCATCCCGACAATAGCTGCGATGAGGGCCATTCCATAATACTGTTTGCCGATTACCTTATGGTCGAGACTGAAGACGTACTTCCGAATGAAGCTGGTTGGAGCGTGGTGCACCGCGTGCGCTGCTACATCGTGCATATCCTCACCTCAGAACAATTGTCTCAATCGACGCGGGCGTGATTGCCCGACGGGAAAAGCTACTGCATTGCCGCTTCCTTCTTCAGCCAGTCATCGAAGTCTTGCTGGGACATTACCTCAAGGTATGCCTTCATGTTGTAGTGTCCCAGGCCACAAAGCTGGGTGCAGACAATTTCGTACTTGCCGATCTTGGTGGCCGTGAAGTGCAGCGAAACATCCAGCCCGGGAACAAAATCCTGCTGCACGCGCAGCTCCCGTACATAGAAAGAATGGCCAAGATCCTTTGAATGCATGAGCAGGTGGATTTCCTTGTTCACCGGTATCGCCATCTCGGCGGTCACGATGTCGTCTTTGGAATCCTGATCGTGGTCGAGGTCGAGACCGAAGTAATTCTGCGTGCTTTCATTAATAAGCTCGGGGTGAAGTGGGCCGAAGGTTCCATCCGGGCCGGGATAGCGGAAATAGAAAGCGAACTGTCCGGCTTGGACCTGGATGGGCATGGCATTGGCTGCCGGCGGAGTGAGATATACGTTGGCCCATGCCTTCACCCCGAAGACTCCGAGGGCCAAAACTTCTGCGCCTACCAGCAGCAAGGCAGCAATCACCAAAGCCTTGGCGCCGCCGGGAAAATTCGTAATTTTTGCCTCGGGGCCACGGTCAGCGAACTTCCAGATGAAAATAGCCAGGATGAACTGCGCCGCGAGAAAAGAGATCCCGGCTTCGGCCATGGTCTCCGACATCTGTTCATCGATCAGAGCGCCATGCGTGGAGATGTCCTCGGGCGCATCCCAGGTGTGCCGCAGGATGGGAATCGCCGAAAGGATCGCGATAACGATGATGGTGACCGCAAAGAATTTCGCCATGATGCCCTCGCCTTAACTGGTTTTCGCCCGGGCTTCATGATTCTGTCCCCGGAGTAATTGTGCAAACTGATGCGCTAAGCCAACGCTTGTGATGGACCGGAACAGGATGCGATCGCGCTCGTCTCATCCTTGTGAATATCGAAAACGGTGGACAGCCGTGTCAGTTGGAGCAGATCATGCACTCGCTTGTTCAGATTGGCGAGTTTCAATTGCCCACCCTGGTTGCGAATGGTGGTGTGGGCCTTGACCAATTCCCCGACTCCTGAACTGTCTATGTAATGAACTTCACCCATGTTCAGCACGATGGCTTTCCTGCCTTTTTCCGCCAGATCCCGAACAAGCTCGCGGAGAATGACATTTCCCTCGCCCACCGTAATTCTTCCGGTGATGTTAATGATGGTTACTCCACCCACCTGCCGGATGGCGGTTTGCATCTTGACGGGGGTGCGTCCTTCCATTCCGATTCCCAGCCGGTCAAGAACGGCGCACGCTACATTCGCAAGTTCCTTGGACTCGGTCCGAACCACAATCAAGGAACGCCCTTCTTTGAGTACTTCGCGGAAAAACGCGACGTCCTCAGGGGACTTTTCAACCGCTGTCGGTTGGGGCGTGTCCGCTTCGCGCGTTGCCGCCGATCCGACGGCGGAGCCCGCGCCTGCACCCGCAACCCCTAGCAAAGCGGCAGCGCCGAATCCCAATGCAAATACTGTCCCGATCCCAGGGAGAAGCAGCGAGGCAGCCACCACTCCGGTGGTCATCCCGGCAGCCCCCCCAACGAACCCCCCGACATACGCACCGAACTCTTTTGCGAGACTCTTGGCTTCGCTCTCGGAGCGAGTCAGGAAGACGATGGATTCCTCCGGCACAGCACGTTGCCGTAATTCCTTGACCGCCTGCTCTGCGTTATCCCGCGAGGTGAATACTCCGATTGCAGTTTCCATATGCCCCCCTGTCCCCAGCCCTGACTTGGCGTTCAAGCTCGCCTACCGATAACCTTTTGCGCGCCAAGCAGGGCACGAGATGTGCGCTTACTCGTCTCTTTCTGGCGCAAAACTGTGCGCCGAGTAGTAAGACCTCTCGAGTCAATATCCACATTGCTAGCGGGGCGCTGGTTCTGACCTATCCATTACTTTGCCACCGGTAACTTGAAGCACACCGTATCTCTTACTTCGACTTAAAGGTGAAGTCAGCCTTGGCCGCTGCGCCCGCCGCGACCGTCACCTTCTGCGTCTGAGTACCCAAGGTTTCCTGCCACGCCGTCACCGTGTAGTTTCCAGCAGGTACATTCTGGATGGTGTAGTTACCATTGTCGTCAGTGGTGGCGTAGGGCCCTTTGACCACGGCGAACCAGCCACTCATCCACGGGTGGATATTGCACTTCACGTGGATCATCTCCGGGGCTTTCCAGCTCTTAGTAACAGGAGGAGCTCCGGGCGGTTGCGACTGATTCCACGGAATATTGCCGGTCAGAGGATTCGGTTCCGGGTGAATATTGTGGGCCGTCTGATCGCTGGTCTCCACTTTGAATTCCTGGCCCACGTCCATCGCCAATACGTGGGGAGTGTACATACATCCCTTCTGGTCAAATACTGGGATTTGGGTGGGTTTCGCGCTGAGCTCGCTGGCGCTCAAACCTTCGGAGATATAGAGAACAACATTCTCCAAACCGCCCCCATTGCCGACCACGACATTCTCAGAATGGGCGAGGTCGTTCGCGTGTGCCTTCACACAGAAAGGGTCCTTTGACATGTCGATGCCTCGCATGTGCGGGGCCGTTCCGTCGAGTTTGACAGTGCCGCCAATTTTGCCGTCACCGGCTGCGTTCGCGTTTTGGCTAATCACCAACGCTCCAAGACTGACCAACACTAGAGTGGCTAGAATCACGGGCAACCCACGGTTGCGCTGCTGCTTCATGGTTTTTCTCCTAATTTCGAGTAGTGCGGAAGGATTATCCTTCCGATCACTGCGCTGGGGCATTTGGATTCACAGGTTTCAACCCCAGTTGACGGGAAATCTCCCTCTCTTTGGCGTTGTAGGCGTTGTGGGGCTGCAGTGAGCGCAGATAGAACACTAAGTCCCATGCCTCCTCCGGTTTAATGTTGTCGGCAAACGACGGCATGGGCGTGCCATCTAAACCGGTCATAAAGATCCTGTAGATATCAACGTCAGTGGTTCCGCACTTCGGTCGGGAACCATCGGTGAAGTTGAATGCCGAAATGGGCTGATTGAGATCGTCGGTAAGCGTAGAGGCCGAGGGGCCATTGGCCATACCTTGCACGCCGTGGCACTTGTAGCACTGCATCTTGGCGAACACTGCTTGCCCGGCCTTGACCCGCTCTGGCGTGATTTCCGGCTCGGGAGGAATTTGAATGGGAGTGCCGGCCTTCTCCGTCTGCCAACGCGGCGAAAAGTGCTTAATCCACGCAACCAGGTCCACTCGCTCCTGCTTTGACAACGGGTTCCACTGAGGCATATTCGAGCGGTCCATCCCCCGGCCAATCGTATCGAAGAGATCCTGGTCGGTAGGCAAAGTGCCGGTTGGCGTGGAGCGGCACTTGAAAATCGCCAACTGGAAATTGCGCGGCTGGGCGTACATAGGGGTAGTAAACCACACTGCGTTCTCCCCGTTGCCATCTCCCAGTTCACCGTGACAGCCTACGCAGTAGCGGCGATAGGGCCTTGCAGCAGCCTTGGCGTCTCCGGTCATGTCGCCGACGTGGCTGGACGCCGCCGGAGAATTTAACCAGTCTTGCTGCTGATTCGTGGTGAGTTGCGCGTACGAGGCAGTAGACAGACAGAGAGCGACAACCGCGCTCAACAACAGCGACCACTTGAGTAAGTTTCTATGCATTGTCATCCCTCTCTTTAGAAGTCGAAGTCAAGTCCGAAGAGCAATTCGCTGGTGTTGATGTTGGTGGCATTTCCGGCCGAGTTAGTCGGGCCGGTACCGTCCTGGTGGAACAAGTTGAATTCGCCGTGATAGGCAAAGCCGGCGCGGCTAGTCATAAACGGGTTGTAGCGGTAGCCGATTACATAGTTGGTAATATTTCCGAGGCTCAACGGAGTTCCCGGAGTTGCTTGCTGCGACATTCGTTCCGCCTCAAACCGGCCGAGGAAGATCAGTTGAGGACTGTAAACGTAGCGAGCTTCGACGGTGTAGCCGTTCCAGGTGGGCGACCGCGATCCCGCGGGAAGAACCGATACCCCCGGGATGTTGTTCGGAGGGCAACTCGAGTTGGGCGGGGGACTCGTGCAAGTGGCACCTCCGTTCCCATCAGGATTTATCGCAGTGCCGTAGCCTTGCCCGAACCATGCGTTATCTTCACCGTGCTGTGTCACCAGGTTCACGTCGAAGTGAGGCCCGAAATAGAACTGCCCCGTAAACCCGACGCGACTGAATCCCTTGTTGCCAATACCGGCACCAGGGATTGGCACCTGGCCAGAGGTCGGATAGTACGTCGCCGCCTCACCCACAAAGGCGTAGGCTCCGAAACGGCTTACGCCAAGCTTGCCGAAATCGACGCCTTGGTCGAAGGTGAAGAACCCGCTATACGAATTGGCTCCGTTAATCAGGCCCACGTTGCCATCCTGCGAACTGATCAGGGCGGCGGAAATACGCGTCCGATCATCCAGCGAGTGTCCCAGGTATTCCAGGCCAAGCTGGTTGTCGCCCATTTGCCCAAAGACGTTCCCGTCTCCTACCGGACTGAAGTGGTAAGTCTGATAAACCCCGCCGTTACCGGTCAGCGTAAGGATGCGCTTTTCAGAAAGCAGGTTGTTGAGTTCGAACTTACCCATCTTGATGTTCAACCACGGGCTGTTCCCGATGTTATCGACGCGTGCCATGGCAGTCTCAAAATGAAACGACGCCGTTGGGTCGGACGACGGTAACACGTAGAAGGAGATGTTCTTCTCCAGAGTTCCGCCGGTATGGAAGTCGAGCCCGCTCAGGTCAAAACCGGACGACGAGATGCGTTGCACCGTCGAACCGGTGGGAATGGGATTTCCCGGCGTATAGGTGTCGACTTGGTTAAGGCTGCTCACCCGATGCCAGATCGGCGTGATGCGGAAAGTGACCGGCCAGTAGCCGGGATTCTGCCAGATGGGAGAATCTCGATCATTCATCAACTGGTAGCCATTGTCTCGAAATTTCAGTCCGAAGTTGTTCAAGGCGGGCCAGGACTCGTGGCAGGCCGAGCAGCGCAGCCCATACTTCCTGGCGAAGGCGGGTAACGCGCTCGCCGACTGGCTGCTCAGGATCAGAAAAATTAACGCGAAAGCAGCGGCGAGGACGGAACATACCCGCTGCGGCTTCTGACAGAGATGAGACTGCGCCCACATACGCATGCTGCACTCCTCAGACGAACGTCACAGATTTTCTGCAAAACGGAATTCCCACTTACGCGCAAACGAGCACGCAGGCAGTGGCTGAGCGAAAAAACTGCGGCTCAGCAGCTTCTGCATCCGACCCAGTAAGTTTGCGGTTAAGTGGTCCAACCACCCCACAGCCGTCGGATACTACTACCGCTGCCAACGAAGTGCAAGGGGGTTGCAAGAATTTTTTTCATATTTTTTACCTGCCGCTCTCATTGTGTGCGATGGAGTACAAAGCGCACGTGCCTGACTTGTTCGAGTTGACAGCAATGAACCGAGCGTATGAGACTCTTGCAACAGGGGTACCGGAGCCGGTTGTGATGTGGGCCAAGAATTTTCGCCGTAAGGGACTGAATGGTTGGGCTGTGTTTCATAGGGTTACGTTTCATCGAACAGCTAGTCTTTATCTGGGGGCAACCGCAGTATTTCTTCTGCTCACCGCGGTGGCAATCCCCTCGTACGGCCGCGAAAAAAATGTTCTTTCATATGGCGAGGGCTTGATCGTCAATATTCCGCTGGCAGAGCCCGAAGTGGCGCAGGTAGTGGAAGACGTGGCGCAGAACACGCTGATCCGGGGAACCAAGGAATACAACAAGGACGAGTACGTCGTGGGAGCGGCTGGGGCCACGTCGACGCCGGTTTTTCCGGCATGGACCGAGGGCGGCAAGGTTTTCTACAAGGTGAAGGTACACGCGCTCGATCCGCGAAATTTCAAAGACAGCGGCGATCTGGGGACGCTGGCCGTGCGCTATGTGGTGCAGGTACAAGGCTTCGAAAATACGGTGCTGCGCATTGACGCTGTGTTTGTCGAGGATTTTCGGCACACGGTGCATCCCTCGAACGGCTCGGTGGAGAGCAGCGAGTACAAGGACATCCGCGAACGCCTAGACGCAGTCGAGTTGATGAAAAAGGAAAACGCCGAGGCTTTGCAAGCGAAACAGGAACGCTTGGCGAAGGAAAACTTCGGCCTGGGCAGTGACACAGTTCTGCTCAGCACTCCGCCGCCGGAGACGTCCAGCGAAAACACAAATGGCGAGAGCACGAGCCAGGTGGCGGCAACCGCGGATGACCAGCCCGCTGAATCGCTCGAGCAACACGTCGCCAACCTGCGCCGTCAAGTGGAGCGGCTGGTCAAAAAGCCCGGAGCTCCGCTCAAGTCCGCTCCGTTCCACAGCGCCAGCACGCTGAAACCTCTGGAGCCTGGCGACGAAGTTCTGATTCAGATTTCAACCCCCTACTGGTACGGGGTCGAGACCCACGACGGACAGCACGGATGGCTTCAACGCGACCAACTGGAGCAGTTGCCATGACGCGTGGAGCGTTTCTTCTGGTCATGCTCCTCACGGCCGAGGTGCTGAGCGGCAGGGCGCAAGCCGGTCCGCAAGCAGGGCCGTACGAGCGTACCTACCGCCAGTCGAAAAGCACGGTGGAAAGAGCACTGAAGGAGTTGCAACCCGCCATGCGCGGACGGCTGCCGGTGCTGGAAGGATTCGCCGTGCTGGGCGAGCACCCTTTGAGCCGCTACCAGCGCGCTTACTACGAATCCTCCGTGCAGGTGAGTTCGACTGCGTCGGGTGGAGCGGTGGTGCGGGTGAACACCAAGGTGACGGCTTGGTACGCGGATTCAACTCCCTCTCGTTCGGGATACAAACTCTTGACTTCGAATGGCCGGCTCGAGTCCGACCTCCTCGACCAATTAACCGATCTGCTGGCGAGCAGCTCTAATGCAAGGAGTTCGGCCGTGAGTTCCACCGCGAGTTCCGGCGACAGACTTCGGGCGATCGTTCCACCGGCGGCTAAGCAGCCGACAATCGCGGAAAAAGGAGTTGCTGACCAGGGCGCCGTGGAACCTACCATCTCGGCGCCGATGCCCCGGTTGCCGGAAACCGGGCATACGTTCTCCTCTTCGTTGCAACAGGGCTTATCTGGTCAACCGGCGGAGACGAAAAATTCGCAAAGCAGAGCTGATCAAGCCAGCTTGCAGGCGGAGGCCGCGAGTCTGGAGGAAGTTCTCAAAAACCAGGCGCATCCGAAAAATCTGGTGGCGATCAAGAAAACAGGAACGCCGGTAGTCGCCTCTCCCAGTTTGAGTGCCAAGACCTTGTTTCTGGCGAGTGCGCACGATGAATTTGAGATGTTGGATTTCAATGCGGACTGGGTTCATGTGCGGATTTCCGGCTTGTCGCGGGGATGGATCTGGCGCACCAGCCTGGAGATGCCCGTGGGCATATCCGACGTTCCGTTGGCGGGCACGAAAGCGGCGCCAGTTGCGGCCGATCTGTTTCAGGTGACGCGCGAGGAAACGGCGCCCTTCCCGGGAGACTGGGAGGCGTTGCGCGGCAGAAACGTAAAAATCATCTCGGTGCAAAAGATCCAGGAAGACGAGAAGAACAGCGGCGCGCAAGCCAAGCTGGAGTTCGCCAAGTCTTTGCTCGACAAAAACTACGCAGAACTGGCGGCAAAATCGCAGGAGCTCGCTGGGGTGGTGTTGATCTTCGATTCGGTCGACGGCGGCATGATCGCCGCCACGCTCCCCACGATTCAGCAATGGAAGGCGGGCAAGTTCACCGACGCCGCCCTTTGGCATCACTGCTATTTTGATCCACCGGAGACATTCGCGCTCTCGAGCTCTCCGGGCGGTCACTGACTTGGCGTCGCCAGTTGCCAAGGACTGCGTTTACTGCGAGCATCGTTAGCATGGGGCTGTAGCCGGTTTTAGTTTTAGCTTGACATTGAACGGATGGCGCGATACCAATGCTGTCTTTAACGAGCCAGCTTCAAAGTTTCAAGGTTTCAGGGGAAAAGGGAGCAAACTGGTGAGTGTGGGGTCCATGTTGCAAGATTTCGTCTCTCTGCTGCGCGATTACGCTGAACTCACGAAGGCGCGCATTACGACTCTGATCGTCCTTACAGCGTGGTGCGGCTACTTCTTTGGTGCGCACCGGATGGGCGTGCCGTCGTGGTCGCTGGGCTTGTTTCACGCCTTGCTGGGTGTTGCGCTGGTTTCAAGCGGAACGGCGGCGCTGAATGAAGTGCTCGAATCGAATGTTGATGGGCGCATGCGGCGTACTGCGCTTCGCCCCTTGCCTTCGGGGCGCATGACCAAGGCCCACGCGGCTGTAGTAGGACTGGCGCTCACGATGGGCGGTTCCGTTTATCTGGCGATGTATGCCAACTTACTCACCGGATTGTTAGTGTTCTTGACCGCGCTGGTGTATCTGGCGGTATACACTCCCCTGAAGAAAGTATCTCCACTGTGCACATTCGTGGGCGCGTTTCCGGGAGCGATGCCGGTGGTGCTGGGTTGGACGGCGGTGCGTGGAAAGCTGGAAATTGAGACTCTGATTCTTTTTGCCATCATGTTCGTGTGGCAGTTTCCGCATTTTCTTTCGATCGCATGGCTTTATCGCGAGGATTATGCGCAAGGCGACATTCGCATGTTGCCGGTGGTGGATTCCGATGGAAAATCCACGGTGTGGCGGATTCTGGCCTATTCCGCGGCCTTGATTCCCGTGAGCATTATGCCGGTCGCGCTGGGGATGGCGGGTCGCGTGTATCTGGTTGGGGCCATCCTGATGGGCGCGGCGCTGCTCCGCGTTTCTATGGGAATGGCGTATCCGCAACTGCCGGCGACAGACTGCGGCGTCCAAACCGCCGGCACGTCGCTTGCTGCAGGCGACGATCATCTATCTGCCTGCATTGTTCGCGCTTATGATGGCTAACTCGGGCAGTTAGTCGACGGCAGCTCGCTCATCAACCCTCATTCCATAATTCTTGTCACCCCGACCCTGAGCGAAGTCGAAGGGGAGGGATCTAAAACACTGCACATCCCTCGCTTCGCTCGGGATGACAATCTTGTGGAAAGTGTCCGCTCTGGCGCAGTTCGGGATTACTCCAACTCCAATTCAATTCTCTTTGTGGCTAGGTCGAGGCTTGCGATCCGAAACTTGCGGAGCTGACCTGCCCGCAGCGATTCCGGCTTGGCCTCGCCGGCGGGAGCGCCCTTTTTCCAACGTGCCTGCAGCATCGAACCTAGCGACGACAGATCGGGCTTGGATAAGGACGAAGGCGTCGCTTCAGCGGGCTTGTCTTCTTTCCTCGATCCTTCCGCAGGAATACGGCATGCCGCCACCACGCCTTCACCAAGTTCCACGCGGGCGCGTCCTTCGGAAATCTCCGTCATGCGGCCGGTGACGATATCGCCTTCTTTATGTTCGGCTAGGTATTCATCCAGGCCAGTTGGGACCAGCTGTTTCATGCTGAGGCGTATGAGCCGTTTATCTGGGTCGAGCGCAAGCACCTGCGCTTTGACCACTTGACCGGCCTTCAGCACTTCTTGCGGGTGATTGATGCGCTTCTCCGCGCTGATCTCACTGATGTGGATCATCCCCTCAACGCCCTCGGTGAGTTGTACGAACGCACCGAACTTCGTCAGGTTGGTTACCGGGCCTTCGATCACCCTGCCCGGCGCAAATCTTTGTGCAGCCCCGGCCCACGGATCGCCCAGCGCCTGCTTCAGGCCAAGGGAGATGCGGCGTTCTGCGGCGCTAACTCCGAGAATCACGGCTTCAACCGTCTCGCCCGGCTTCACTACATCCGCCGCCGTTCGCACTCGCTTGCCCCATGACATTTCGGAAATGTGTATCAAACCTTCAATGCCAGGTTCGAGTTCCACAAACGCGCCGTAATCGGTGAGCCGTGTAACCGCGCCACGCACACGTTCGCCTGCCTTGTATTTTTCGGCGACGGCGTCCCACGGATGCGGCTGCAGTTGCTTCATACTGATCGCGATGCGTCGCTTGTCGGAATCGATCTTGATGATTACGGCTTCGATCTGCTGGCCCACGGAGAGCACGTCAGAAGGTGTTGACACGACGCCATGAAATTTCGCCGACGTGCAGCAGAGCGTCCGCGCCACCGATATCGACGAAGGCTCCGTAATCGGTAAGGCTGCGGACCTCGCCCTGTACGGTGTCGCCCTCTTTGAGTTCGGAGTAGCGGCGTTCTTTCCCAGCACGTTCTTCGTCTTCAGCGATGGCGCGGCGATCGACCACCACGTCTTCCTCATCCACGTCGAGCTTGATGATGCGGCAGCGGATTTCCTGTTCGACCAGCTTTTCCAATTCGCCGGCGTCTTTTGTTCCGCTGCGCGAAGCGGGCATGAAGGCGCGGACTCCGATGTCGACGCTCAATCCACCCTTGACCACTCCCGTCACGGTGCCGACGATCGTTGACTTCTCGACGAAAGCTTTTTCCAGCGACGCCCAGTCGGTGGGACGCTCGACCTTGCCGCGGGTCAGTTCGTAGTAGCCTTCGGGATCGCGGCCCTTGACGGTGACCTGCACTTTGTCGCCGGGCTTCGGCGGCTTGTCGGCGGGAAACGCGGTAAGCGGGAGAACGCCTTCGGTTTTGAATCCGATATCGAGAACGACGGAGTCGACAGTCACGGCAATCACCGTGCCTTCGCGACCCTGACCGCCTGCCTTCTTGCGGGAATGGGTCTGCTCGTACTCGGAGAAGATTTCTTTGAAAGATTCCATGGGCTCGCTGGCGGGCGTGGATTCGGGAGTATCAGAATTCAACACGTTGGTTTCGGACATGCCCGAATTGGACGTCTTTGGATCGGTCATGAAGAGGTTACGGCTTTTGCGTTCAAGAGCCTGATTTAGGATAGCACCGGTACTCGCGCCAAACCCGAGCGCGGGCTCTCCCCGTAGCCTGATTGGGAAGGGCACGGCTTTACAGCTTGCGGAAAGAACTCGGTTTTGCACTTGATTTTGGGTGGCGCAGCGGTTTACCGCTGCGATAGTGGCCTCGTCTCAACGACGGCTTTAGCCGCCGGGGTCCACCTCTCCGCTGAAGGAGTTTTTCCGCACCCTCTTTACTCGTGCCCTTAAAGTCGTTGAAAATGTGTCGGCGCTTTAGCGCCTGAGGTCAGCTTTTTACCCTCCCTTGTAGTGTCATCTTTCGCTCCAGAGTCTCAGGCTCTCTTCCAATCCGCGATGGTGGAATACCACGCTGGGGTACGAGCGAGGTGTAGCTGTCGTGCATGGAGTTATAGGATCCCGCGGCCGTGTTGGATGTAACCACAGCCGTAAGAGTCGAACCCCCGATGCCGAAGCGTACTTCCTTCCCTTCTATGTTCCCGCCAGAGACGCTCCCGCCAGACTGGACGCCACTATTCTGGAAGTTCACACCCACGACGTGAGAGTCGCCTCGGTGTTCAAAGTGATGTGCTTCGAAGTGATGGACGAAGACCAGTCCGCAGACGAAGAGAAGCACCATTACCCGGTAGAAGAGCCGTCCTTGTCGGGGCTGACTAACCATCCTGCCGAATGTGTTAGTCAATGCTGCAGGCAGGAGCATGATCGTGAGCATTTCTAGGAAGTTTGTAAGCGGCGTGGGGTTCTCATATGGATGAGCCCCATTCGCGTTGAGCCCCGAGATTCTTGATGATCTCCAGTGCGGCCACTGGACCCTGCGGTATGACCTGCTGGGGCACCCTCGACGGTGGTGGCGACCGCATAAGGGCGGAAGTTCATTGGAACGCCCTGCCAGACGAGCAGCAAGGCGCCGATCAATGCTCCCAGTAACGATCAAATGCGGTCCGTTCCCTGGAAAAGACCCGCTCCATGTAGCCGCCCAGGGGCTCCACCAGGGCGGCAACAATGACCACGAACAACACGCTTTGAATCGCGCTGCAGAGATCCACCAGTCCCCCGAAGGCGCTCTGCTGTCTCTTAAAGCATTCTAGTGCGGCCTCGGTGTGTTTGCACAATTGATGAGCGCGCCGGGTTTCAAGCAGCTCGATCCGGTATATGATCCGGCAGACGAACGTATGGCTGCCTCGAAATCCGCTCCCCGGTCCGGCTCCCCGCATCGGCAGTTGGCGCTAATGCGCACGTTCTAGAGTCGTCGGTTGCGAACTAATTCACGGTATTGTTAGAAGCTTTGTTAGGAACTTTCGGTGTCAACTTCCGGATGACAAATTCTTGAAACAGATTAGCGACGGCAGTTGTGCCAATCCCGATCGCCGCGTTTGCGAAGGTTAACCCCGCTCCATTGCGATCTTGCGGGGGATAGTAGAGATTCGAGATACCGCCTGCCGCAAGGCTTCCGAGGATATTCGAGTAATTTGCCTGCCAGTGTCCGTTGTCGCCCTTGCAGATCACTGAATTCGCAATCGCATACAGAAACCGCGAAGTCTTGCTGCCGCTTCCCTTGTAGAAGTAACGCGGATCTTGTTTCAGAAGCGATGGCAGTATGGCGGCTCCGATGAATGTGCCCGTAATTGTGTCGGCATAGCCGGCGCCGAAGCGCTTTCCATAACCTTGCGCGCCTTGCCCATATTCGGCGAAGTGATCTTGCGCCTGCTCAACTCCCGCAAACCCCCCCACGAATACGAAGGTGAATGGATCCACCACCGTCCTCAAGGCAAGCTTGAACTTCTGCTTCGGCGTAAGGGGAGCTGCATTGGGGATGTAGCTGACATAGAAATTCGGGAGGACGCCGAGCACACGCTGCTTCTCTTCAATCTTGATCTGCTCTTCTGCCACTTCGTTCTGTGTGAGGCTGACCTGCACCTGAGAGATATCGGTAGCAACTGCCAACGCAATCTGCGGAACCGTGTCGATCTCCCCCGGATCCAGGATTCCAGAGAATGTTTGCGTGGCGAAGCCCGCCGCCGTAATGGTGAGCTGGAAAGGTCCGGGAGCGATGTTGGCAAAGGAGAATTGCCCATCGGCATCCGATAGCACCTCTTGGTTTAGGGATTGATCTTCGCGGACAAGCCGCACCCTGGCTCCGGCGACGACCGCTCCACTTTGATCAGCAACCGTTCCGCCGATGCTTCCGGATAATCCCTGGCCGGACAATGCCTGACCGGGCAGTTGCTCGCCGGCTGAGGCCGTCCCCCGCTGTTCCGGACTATTTTCCGGGCTATGTTCCGAATTAGGCACGGGCGTCTGCTGAGGGGCCTGTCCCAAGCAGGACAACGTCCAACCCAGAGCGACAAACGCAAAAACTATGAGTCCAGACCTGAATTGGAGCGCCATGAATAACTTAACTTTATCCTGTCCCGCACTTCGCATCCAGATAACCAAAGGTGATCCATTCCCGTGCCTCCTGCGCCGAAACCGAAGCGCCGGTTGCAGCACACTCCCTCGCTGCCAATCACAGCATGGCCTTCTCTCGCTTGTTGAATCCCACTCTCCGAACTTTGATGCTTGATCTAGCTAGGCGTTTGCACTCACGACCCGGTCAATCGGTGAAATGGCAACACTTTGCCAACAGCTCTTTGGAGATGTCGCCAACTTCACAGCTTTCATTGACTTGCACGTTTCACGTACGCGAGATTTGCCACTACATTTGCTATTAAATAGCCGGCCAAACCATTACGCACTACCCACGAATCCTTCCAGCTCGGTGATGCAAGTCACATCTGCGAGTGAGTGGCCTGGCAGTGCCGCCACCTGGCACGCACGAGCTATTCCCGAAGTTTGGGACAGAGCTTAAGTTGGATTTGAGCAGACTTCGGGGGAGGGCTGCCCAACGATAGCGCCCCACGACTCGATGAGTCCGGGGCGCTTTCGTTTTTCTCAGAGTGACTTCAGGCTGAAGAGGTTTCCCCCGGCGCTCGGTTGACACGGCATCCCTTGCGCGGCAACAATCTGGCCACCCGATCAACATCAGCGGGATCGGCAGGTAGCCCGGGGTGGATCAGACAGAGATTCGGGTGCCGCAGGCGCTACTTAGAGGGAGGGTCAATCTGATTTGTAGGATCTTGGGGGCAATAGGAATTGAAGCCCGAAATAACCGACGAAGTAGGACTGATTGGGACGGGTGGGTTCAAGGGCGCGTCCGGTCATGAGGAGAAGGATCACCGGGCGATGGATTTTGTAGCGAGCGCCCACGCCAATCGTGGGCTGGTCCTCGGATGGATGGAAGGTGCCTTGGGCATAGAACTCCATGTCCATTTCGAATTTTGAAGTGAAATCGTGGCCGAGCACCAGGCCGGTGAGCCAGCCGTTCGGTCCTTTATGGGCAAACTGATAGCCGATTTCGTAATCCACACCGACGGGGCCAAATTTTCTGGAGAATTCGACAGGCATGAGGAAAGCCTGGCTGGCAGGTGTGATGCCGCGTCGGACCGCGTCGTTGGGATTGTTCAGGAAGGCTTGGGGGAAGATCGAGATGTTGAGGCCGGATTCCCCGGCGTCGTAGAACCTCCACTTGACGCCGAGATTGGATTGACCCAGACCAAACTTGGTCTCGGAAGAGGGATTTTGGACGCGCAACCAGGCATTTTCGTAGGTGAGCTGAATGCGATCGCCAACCCCGAAATTGATGTCGAGGTCGGGCGTGTGCGAGACCGAATGATTGCTGTAGAAGAAGGGCATGTAGCCAAGATTGACTTCCCAATTGAGGTGGCCGGGGGTGCCCGGATCGTTGGTGTAGTAGGGCGGGCCGCCTTGGGCAAATGCCGAGGCCAGTAAAGAGGAGAGGATGAGGCCCCGCAACAAAGCGATAGGGCTGAACGCTGGAAAGCGGAAAGGGAATGAAGAAATCAACGTGAAGCTGGTGCGCACGCAGTCGTATTTCCCTGCCATCGATTCCACCATCAATTTTCGTTCGATCTCCTCGAATTTGATCTTCCGAGCTAGCGGCGCTCACACCAGCACCACGGGGCGAATCCGGCTCTACTTCATCTTGTCGATTTGTCCCGTAGATCTTCCCCACATTGTTGTGAACATTGAGCCCCCAAGCAAGAATGCCGGCACGTGATTTTAACTCGGGCCAAGCCCTGCGATCAGCCTGGCCATTGTTGCCGGTTGCCGATTGCCACGACCATATCCCGCAGAAACTCCCGAGCACATCTTCTCGGAAACCCACAGCTTTGAGTAGAACTGGGTTTAGCGTCGGATTCTACACACGAACACATCCACAAAGACTGCACCCGCAAAAGAAATCCTGGATCTGGTGGCGGCGGTTGGACTCGAACCAACGACCTACGGATTATGAGACCGTCGCTCTAACCACCTGAGCTACACCGCCAATCCGGAAATACGCGGAAGGAAACCAGGGACAGTCCGGAAATGGGCACAGAATCCCGCAAACGCGGGTGGACGCGTCCCTACTGCATTTTAAGAGTCCGCGGAATAGAGTGTCAATGGAATGTCGTGTCAAACCGCCTGGCTCCATGCGAAACTGAGCGCATGAAAGTCATCGCTGTGATTCCGGCGCGCCTGGCTTCGACGCGCCTGCCTCGCAAGATGCTGCGCGAGGTCGCGGGCGAGCCTCTGCTGGCGCTTACTTACCAGGCCGTGCGCCGCTGCCCGCAACTCGACGAAGTCGTGGTGGCTACCGACTCCGACGAAATTTTCCAGTTCTGTCAGGGGCGCGGTTTTGGCGTGCGCATGACCTCACCGAGTCATCGCTCAGGCACGGAGCGCACCCACGAGATCTCCACGCTCATTCCTGCCGATATCTATATCGATGTCCAAGGCGATGAACCGCTAACTCGCCCCGAGCACATCGCCAAATTGATCGAAGTCATGTGGCCACCCGAGGTCGAAGTAGGCACACTGAAAACGTTAGCGGCCGGCGTCGACATCAACAACCCAGGCGCCGTGAAGGTGGTGACAGATGCCGCTGGCCGCGCCCTCTACTTTTCTCGCGCCACGATTCCCTTCGATCGCGACAGTGTGCATCCCCGATACTACAAGCACCTCGGAATCTACGGACATCGCAAAGACGCGCTGGCGAAGTTCGTGCGCTGGCCGGAGTCATCGCTCGAGCGCAGCGAGCGCTTGGAGCAGTTACGCTTTCTCGAAAACGGAGTTCCCATCTACGTGGCAGAAACGCCGTTCGACACCGTGGGCGTCGACACGGAAGAAGATGTGCGGCGGGTGGAGAAGATTCTGCGGAGCTGAAGAAATCAACACCCACTACGGAAGCGCGGCGTCACGGAAGAAAAATGGAGAAGGGAGTTCTCCGTGACTCCGCGCCTTTCGTGGTGGGGTGTTGGTTTTTCGCGCGTGTCAGTGCGACGACTTCGCCCAGGCTTCAGCGGCGGCGACTCGCTTTGTGATCGCCGGATGCGAGTGCAAAAGCCATTCGACCCAACGGGACGGCGTTTTTTCAGCGAGATTCTGTTCGGCCAACTTATTCATCGACGAAATGAAGGGGGCGACACTATCCACGGACTCGAAGCAATAGCGGTCGGCCTGCCGCTCGTTGAAGCGCGAGTAGGCGTTGAGCGCAGGCATTAGCACGAACGAGAGTATGGTCGAAACCAGAATCAGCAACGGCATATTGGCGAAATCGTGCATGGTCTCAAACATATTTCGGCGCTCCACCGCGTAGCGTAGAACTTCGTTGGCCAACCAGAAGCCGAAGAGCGTGATTCCCGCTTGCACGAAAATGCTCTTCAGGATGTGCCGGTGCACGTGATGCCCAAGTTCGTGCGCGAGTACGGCTTCGATTTCGTCGTCGGAATAGTTGTCCAGCAAGGTGTCGGCGAGAATGATGCGGCGGGTTGCGCCCAGTCCGGTGAGCGCGGCGTTGGCCTTCTTGCTCTTCTCGGAAAGATGCCACTTATAGACGCCGCGCACGCGTGTGCCGGCGCGCTCGCTGAGAACGATCAGTCGGCGCTTGAGTTCGTCGTTTTCGAGCGGTTCGAATTTATAAAAAATCGGAAAAAGCACGACTGGCGCAAGTTGCGCGAGCATGACAAAGAGTCCAAGGAAGACGGCCCAAGCGATCAACCACCAGTGCTGCGGCGTCTGGCGCATGAGCAGGTAGAGCAGTTCGACCACGATAGTGGCCATGACCAGGCCGATCAGCAGACCTTTGAATTCGTCCCACAGCCAGGAGCGGAATCTCTGGTTGGAAAGGTTGTAGCGGTGCTCGAGGCGGAAGCCGTAATAGTCAAGTGGAGTCCCGAGCACTTTGCTGATCAGCATCAGCATCAGGACGTAGAGGAAAACGGCGAACGAATAATTCTGCGCAGCGCCCCGCTCCGCTAGATCGCGGAGGGTTCCTGTCCATCCCGTAGCCAGCAGCACGACGAGCAAAGCGAACCCGATCGCGAAATCGGCGACGCCCAGCCACCGCTTCATGCGGTTGTAGCGGCGCGATTCCGGAGAATCGGCGAGAACCGGTGTGGTTTCCGTGGTGGCCATTATCCTGAGATTGTCATTATCCTATCGCGTTCCGAGGCTGACTAGAGAGCGAAAGTCTCCCTCGGCTCTCGGCCTTTGGCTGTTGGCCCTTGGCTTTCCATTTCGGGTTAGTCCAGCCGCACGAATCGTTCGCCGGCTTTAAGAATCTCTTCGACCAGATCGGGCGTGGCCGCTTCAACATAGCACCGCAGCATTGGTTCGGTCCCGGAGGCGCGGAACAATACCCAGGCGTCGGCGCCGTTGCCGTGCTTGGGAGCGTCGAGGTAGAACTTCACGCCGTCACGATTCTCCTTGCGCAGAATGGAATAAGCGCCGAGCCGCGTCGTCTTCGGATCGGCTGCTCGGCGGATAGCGCCGTTTTTGATCTCATCTAAAATGTGCAGATCGCGGCGGCCGTAGTAATGCGCACCAAATTCACGCTGCAGATCGGCAACCAGTTGGCCGAGCGGCTTGCCTTCTTCCGCCATGACATTCGCCAGCAGGAGCGCGTTGAGAATGCCATCGCGTTCCGGAAGAAAACGGCCGTAGCCGATGCCGCCCGATTCTTCTCCCCCGATCAGAATTTCATGGTCCATCATCAGATCGGCAATGTACTTGAAGCCGATCGAGGTCTCTTGCAGCTTGCGTCCGTACTTAGCGGCGATGCGGTCCATCATGCCGGTGGTGTTGAAAGCGCGCACCACATCACCCGGCCACTTTTTGTACACCAGCAACCAATTCAATAGAACGCACATGCACTTGTGCGAATCGACGAAGCTGCCGTCTTCAGCCACGGCGCCGATACGATCGGCATCGCCGTCAGTGACCAGGCCAGCGTGGCATTTTTTTTTCACTACGGTTTCCTGCAACAGCGCGACGTGCGGCAGGATCGGTTCGGGGTTAATGCCCGGGAATAGCGGGTTCACTTCCTGACGGATCGCTATGTAACGAATGCCGTGCGCGTCAAATATTTTCGGAAGAACCCCGCGACCGGATCCGTACATGGAATCGATGGCAAACTTGAAATTCGCGCGCCGGATGAGATCGAGATCCGCGAACTGGGAAACGGCTTCGACATAGGCAGGCTTCAGATCCACCTCTTCGATTATTGCGGGTGCCCACGCTCGTGTCGGGTCGGGCGCTCCCGCGAGCCTGCCCTGAGCGAAGTCGAAGGGCCCAAGCCGAGCGAAGCTCGGCAGCTGCCCTTGGTCACAGCAGCTCTGCATTTGCTCTAGCTCGTCTTCGATGGACTTCATGATCGCGGGCGTGGCCGAGCCGCCAAACTTGGCTTTGAACTTCACCCCATTCCAGTTCCACGGATTGTGGCTTGAGGTAACCATCACTCCGCCCGCGGTGCCTAGTTTTTTCACGTTGTAGGAGACCGCCGGCGTGGGCACATAGTCATTGGCGAGCCGCACGGGAATTCCCGCGGCAGCGATGACTTGAGCGACGGCACGAGCAGCGAGGTCGGACAGGAAACGCGTGTCATAGCCGATAACTATCCCGTGCATGGGATCTTCATGCTTGAGGACGTAGCCGGCGATGGCGCCCGCGACGCGGCGCACGTTGTCGAAAGTGAAATCGTCGGCGATAAGGCCGCGCCAGCCGTCTGTACCGAATTTGATTTGAGTCATAGTTCGTAAGGTCGTTAGTCGCGGGTCGTTCGCTGTTGGCTGTTCGCGGCACCCTTTTGGTTTGTCATCCCGAGCAAAGCGAGGGATCTGCATTTGCGAGCAGCGAATAGCGAACGATTCTCAGATCAGTTTCTTCAGCTTCTTCTCATCCAGATGCTTCACCACTTTGCCGACATCCTGGGACTGGTCGAGCGCGGTGACGAGCAGCGCGTCATCGGTTTCGACGATCACCAGGTTGCTCACGCCGACCAGAGCCACAAACTTGCCTGGAACGTGAACGTAGTTATTCTTCGCATTCAACGCAAAGCTGCCAGACGCCGAAACCAGCCTCCCGTCGCCCGGTTTCGCCTTCGCCACGTGGTGCTCGTGCAGCGCGGTCCAGGAGCCCAGGTCGTTCCATCCAAAATCGGAGGGCAGACAGAAGATGCGGGCCTGGGCTTCTCCCTTGGCTGAGCGAGGTTCGAGGACCGCATAGTCGATGCTGATGTTTTCACATTTCGGGTAGAGCCTGCGAAAGATGCCCGCGAACTTGCGCGTGCCATAGGCAACGGCGATTTCTTCGAGGAGCGGTGCGGTCTTGGGCAGATGCTCGCGCAGGGCATTGGCGAGCGTGTCGGCGCGCCAGAGAAACATGCCGCTGTTCCAGAAGTAATTGCCCGCGTCAAGAAACTGCTTTGCGGTGGCCAGACCCGGCTTTTCGGTGAAGCGGCGGACGCGCAACGAGCCCTCATGATCTGGAGCACCGGCCTCGATATATCCGTAGCCGGTTTCGGCGCGAGTCGGGCGGATGCCGAGCACAACGATGTTTTCTCCCGCGGCGGCGATCTCGATACCCCGGCTGAGAGTGGCGCGATATTCCGTGGGGTCGGCGATGACGTGATCGGAGGGAAACAGACCGAGCACCGCATCCGGATCGTGACGAAGCAAGAGAAATGCCGCCAGGCCAATGGCGGCAGCGGTGTTGCGTCCGGCGGGCTCAGCGATAATCTGCTTCGGCGGAAGTTTCGGAAGCTGACGAAGGATGACGGGGCGTAGATCGTCATTAGTGATGATCCAGAAGCGGCTCGACGCGGCTATGGGTGCGAGACGCGCGACCGTCTGCTGGATCATGGTCTGCTTGCCGTCAAGCGCGAGCAGTTGCTTGGCGCGGCGCTTGCGGCTCAGCGGCCAGAAGCGCGTGCCGCGGCCGCCGGCCAGAATTACAGGATAGAAATGCGAATTCGTCTTCACTGTCGTAGAAGCCTAACATCTGCGCGTCGGGCGGCAAAATCTTCACAGGGACCACAGGGGCAAGCCGGTCGCCATAATTTTATGCCTTCCCCTGTGCACCTCTGTGCTCCCTGTGGTTAAGGCTTTTGCATCACAACCGGACCCCGGGATGAGAAACGGTCCCGCTGGGCACGCTGGCTTTCAAGAACTCCAACTGCCACTGCGGGCGAACCGTGAAACTTTGCAGCGTGGCGGGAATCACGACCGCGTCGCCTTTGGCCAGTGTCACCGGATCGCGGCCCTGCGCCTCGACAACTCCGCAGCCTTCGACCGCGACCAAAATTTGCGCGGAAGTCTTGCCCGGATCGTTTTTCTCGCACTCGGCCGTTCCGAAATCCTGCGGCTCTTTCAATTCAAACAGGTCCACCGTAAAGTAGGGCGCCGCGATCATTGACGAACGCCGGTTCTTGCCGCCGTTAATAGCGACGGGTGCGGGGCGGATCACTTTGCCGGAGCCGGTGCGCTCCTTGACCGAGGCGAGGCCGCGCTCCAGATGCAGCGGGCGCGGACGTCCGTAGTCGTAGAGACGATATGTGGTATCGGACTGTTGCTGCGTCTCTAGCAGTACGGCCCCCGGTCCAATCGTATGCACCGTGCCGCCGGCCATGTAAATCATCTCGCCCTGGTAGATGTTGATCCAGTTGAGCAGTTCTTCGGCGCTCTTGTCATGAATGGCTTGCTCGAATTGAGCACGCGTGACGCCGGACTTCAGTCCGAGCGCAATCTGCGATCCGGGCTTGGCATGGGCCACGTACCAGCACTCGGTTTTTCCCCAGGGCTCGCCGAAGCGTTGCGCGGTTTCGTCGTCGGGGTGCACTTGGACAGAAAGTTTTTCCTCGGGAAACAGAAACTTCAGCAGCAGCGGAAAACGCTGTGGGTCGCGCGCGGTCGTGCCCACAAGTTCGGAGCCGAATTCTTTGCTCAGGTCCGCGAGCGATCGTTTCGCCAGCGGGCCGTTCGCAACCACGCAGTTGTCGCCCGTGAGCCAGGCTTCTCCGATGCGTTCATTGAATTTGTGATTCGGATAGATCGCGGAAAGATCGAGCGTGCCCCAGGGGCGCGGGTCGAAGGCAGGCGACATCAGGAGTGGGTAGAGTTGGGCCATGAGAACGAGCGCAGTTAGAAGCCTAAATCAAAGACACGGGCGCTTGGAATTGCCCGCATTACGGAACTGTCCCATCTCAAGCTTTGAAAATGTCGGGTTTGAATATCGCGCACACTATGAACAAAACCCCAAACAAAATCGCCAATGGTCCGAAAACCATTCCGCCCCACCAATTCTGATAGAAGAGATTACCGTGTCGGAGCGGAGCGAGACCGAGCCCAATCGCAGTTACCCCAAGGGCGATGAAAATGACGCGGTTCAATGGTCGCTTCGGGTCTGGGTTAAACATTTTGTCCTACAAAGTGCGGCAGCAAATCTACAGCCCGCCAAAGAACTTTCGCATGCGCTCCAGTCCACGGTTGAGTTCGGCTATCGAAGTGGCATAGGAGACGCGGATGTGCTCCTTCGTGCCAAAGCCTTCCCCTGGAACGGTGGCGACGTGCACCTCGCGTAGAAGTTTGCCGGCGATATCGGAGGCCGAATTCACCCCGCTACGCCCAAAGAATTCCGAAACATTGGGGTAGGCATAGAACGCGCCTTCCGGCAGCGTGCATTGCACGCCGGGGATGGAGCGCAGTCCTTTAACCACGTGATCGCGCAGCTTGACGTACTCCACGCGCATGTCTTCCACGCATTGTTGCGGGCCTTTGAGCGCCGCAACCGCCGCTTTCTGCACGATCGAAGTCGGGTTCGAAGTGGACTGGCTCTGCAGCTTCTGAACGGCCGTGATGATGGGCGCCGGACCAAGCGTGAAGCCGAGACGCCATCCGGTCATGGCATAAGTCTTCGAAAGCGACCCGACCACCAGAAAGCGGTCGCGGCACTCGCGCAGCGAACCTACCGAGAAGCGCTTGCCGCTGTAATTCAGATAAACGTAACACTCGTCGGAAATTACCCAGATGCCGCGCTGGTGGGCCAGCCGGACGACTGCGGTCATGTCTTCTGGGCTGATCACGGCTCCGGAAGGATTGGAGGGTGAATTCAGAATAATCAGCTTGGTCTTCGGCGTCACCAGTTGCGCCACCATGTCGGCGGTGACGCGAAAGCCCTGCGATTCGTCACTGTGCAGCAGCACGCAGGTGCCGCCGGCATAGCGCACCATGTCCTTGAACGAGACCCAGTAGGGGACGGGAAGAATGACCTCATCGCCATGGTCTACGAGCACGGAAATGACATTGAACAACGCGTGCTTGCCGCCCACCGAAGCCGCGGCTTCTTCACGCCGGTAATCGGAGTCGAAATCCACGGCATGACGGTGCACGATGGCGTCCTTCAGCTCGGCGGTGCCACCGACGGGCGTGTACTTCGAAAAATTCGCCTGGATCGCGGCAATGGCGGCATCTTTGATGTGTTGCGGGGTCGTGAAGTGGGGCTCGCCGGCGCCGAAATCCACGACATCAATACCTTGCTGGCGCAGCTTTTCGGCCTCAGCCACCACCGCCAAAGTAGCCGATGCCTCAATGCGGTTGATGCGTTCCGTCAGGCGGACGGGGTGAGTGACGGGAGTCGTTACGGTGCTCATTTAGACGATGCTTTCTTTTTTCGGGACTTGCTCTTGCTTTCGGAAGGCGCTTTGCCCGAGGGCTCCACGCCGTTCGCAAATTTGTGAGCTACGTCCATTTTCTCACGAAGCTTCTGCTCGACAAGGTCGGGCACCAGGCATTCGATGGATCCGCCAAGCTGCGCGACTTCGCGCACCAGACGCGAGCTCAGGTATGAATACTTGTCGGCGGGCATCATGAACACCGTCTCCATGCCAGGATGGAGTTTGCGATTCATCAGCGCCATCTGCAGTTCGTACTCGTAGTCGCTGATGGCGCGAATGCCGCGCAGGATAGCTTTCGCCTCAACCCGCAACGCGTAGTCCACCGTAAGGCCCTCGAAAGTGTCGACCGAGACGTTGTCAAAGCCCGCGGTCATCACCTCCAGCATCTTGCGCCGGTCGGCCACGCTGAACAGCGGGTCTTTCTCGGGATTCCGAAGAATGGCAACGACCAACTCGTCGAAAATCTTGCTGCCGCGCTCGATCAAGTCCAGATGGCCGTTGGTGGGAGGGTCGAAAGATCCAGGATAAATGGCTTTAATGCGCTTCACAGGGGCCCTCGGTCGAAGAAACGTCTAAGAAAGGAGGATTGTATGCGGGGCTGGCGGGGATGGCAATCGGAGGGTGACTCAGGCGGATGATGGAGAGCCGGGCGTCCCCTCCGGGCAGACGGGCGAGACGCCTGTTTCGCCATCGATTAAACATCTGTGCTCGAAGCTACCGTCTCGCCGCCGGCACCTTCCCCGCTTCCGTTGCTGTCGGCATCGTCGTGACGCGTCCCTGGGTACCGGTAGCTTGCGCCGGAACCGCAGCCGGAACTGGAGTCGCCGCCGCCGGGGTCAATCCCAGCGCTTTGCGCACTTCGGCATCCAGCTTCGCCATCGTATCTTTATTTTCTTTCAGGAACGCACGCGCGTTCTCGCGTCCCTGCCCGATGCGTTCGCCTTTATAGCTGAACCACGATCCCGACTTCTCCAGGATATTGCCGTTGACCGCGAGATCAAGCAGGTCGCCTTCGCGCGAGATACCTTCGCCATAAAGAATGTCGAACTCGGCTTCACGGAACGGCGCTGCCACTTTGTTCTTCACGACTTTAACGCGGGTGCGCGAGCCCGTAACCACGTCTCCCTCTTTGATGGCCGCAATGCGCCGGATATCAATGCGCACCGACGAATAGAACTTCAGCGCCCGTCCGCCTGTCGTGGTTTCCGGATTGCCGAACATGACGCCAATTTTTTCGCGAATCTGGTTGATGAAAATCAGACACGTGCGCGACTTGGCAACCGTCCCCGTCAGTTTGCGCAGCGCCTGCGACATCAGGCGCGCCTGCAGGCCCATGTGGCTGTCGCCCATTTCACCGTCAAGTTCAGCCTTCGGAACAAGCGCCGCCACCGAATCCACCACTAGCACGTCAATTGCATTCGAGCGCACCAGCGCCTCCGTAATTTCCAGCGCCTGCTCGCCATAGTCGGGTTGTGAGACCAGCAGGTTGTCGACGTCCACACCCAGCTTCTTGGCATAACCCGGATCGAGCGCGTGCTCGGCATCGACGAACGCCGCCATTCCACCCGCCCTTTGCGCCTCGGCGATCACCTGCAGGGCAATCGTCGTTTTGCCGGAAGACTCCGGGCCGAAGATTTCAACGACCCTCCCGCGCGGCACTCCACCCACGCCCAGCGCGGCATCGAACGAAATCGCGCCCGTCGAAATTACCGCGATCGGGACAATGGCTTCCTTCGATCCCAGCCGCATGATGGAACCCTTGCCAAATTGCTTTTCAATTTGCGCGAAGGCTAGATCAATTGCCTTGACCCGCTCGTTATTGCGCTCGTCTGCTCGGCTACGCTCTTCGGCCATAATGGCTGCTCCTGTGTATGAATCTGGAATCTGAGCCTACACCCGCGGGCTGGAGCGTGAAGTGTTGGCTGTCACATCCGTTTTGTTCAGTTTAGCACGAAGCGAAGAAAAGGCGAATTTGAAAGTATTCCGCGTAGTTCCGGAGTTGGTTCGAGCGAGAGCGCAGGTTCCTTGCTAGACTTCCCCTTATGCACAAAAGGTCACAGATTGACGAAAACTCGGAGCGGGAGACCGCCCTTGGAGGGCCATCGCTCTACCTCGTCGCTACGCCCATCGGTAATCTCGAAGACATCACCCTGCGCGCCCTGCGCGTGCTCAAAGAAGTCGACCTGATCGCCTGCGAAGACACCCGCCAGACCCTGAAGCTCCTCAGCCATTACGGTATCCAGACGCGACTGGTGAGCTATCATGAGCACAACGAGATGACCAAGGCCGCTGAACTGGTCGTCGACCTCGAAGGCGGCGCCAAGATCGCTCTCGTCACCGACGCCGGCATGCCCGGCATCTCCGACCCCGGATTCCGCCTCATCGCGCTCGCCATTCGCCATCACGTGCCGGTGGTGCCGATTCCCGGACCGTCGGCGTTTCTCGCAGCGCTGGCCGCGAGCGGCCTGCCCACCGATTCCTTCCGCTTCAGCGGATTTCTCCCAGCGAAGTCTGGGCAGCGCCGCAAGCTGCTGGAAAGCGTGAAAGACTCTCCGCGCACGCAGGTGTTCTACGAAGCTCCTCACCGCCTGCTGAAGACGCTGGCGGATGTAGTTGAAGTTCTCGGGACCGACCGGCACGTGGTGGTCGCACGCGAAGTAACGAAGCTGCATGAAGAGTTTTTGCGCGGTCGCGCTGGAGAAATTCTTAAACAAATCAAAGCCCGCGGAGAAGTGAAAGGGGAAATCACGCTGCTGATTGCCAAGGCTGAGAGCCGAGAGCTGACAGGCTGAGAGCTCAACTGTGAGCATAGCCCAACGTGTGCGTGAAATCATGGCCGAAGAGAAAGCAGACGAAAAAGCCGCCCTGAAAAAAGTAGCCAAAGAGCGCGGAATCGGGAAGAGCGAAGCGTACCGGGAGTGGCAGAAAGCCAAGTAGCGCCACAGACCACGTAGTCTCGGACGCCCCGACGTCGCTTAACCTCTACTTCCCCGCCAACTCCTTCTTCACCGCCTCGCTAACCACCTTCCCATCCACCCGCATCCCCGCCGCGCCAAACCGCGCCATCGCCGCCTTCATCACCGCGCCCATGTCCTTCATCGTCAGCGGGCCGGTCATCTCGAGAATCGCCGCCCGCACTCCAGCCACGATTTCTTCTTCCCCGGCGGCCTTGGGCAGATAGGTTTCGATCAGCTTGATTTCGGCGGCTTCCTTGTCGGCCATCTCCTGGCGTCCGCCCTTGGTGAACTGCTCGACCGAGTCCTTGCGCTGCTTGATCAGCGTGGAGAGCACTTGCTGCGATTCCTTGTCGTCAAGCGGCGCCATCTTGTCGATCTCGCGGTTCTTGAGCGCCGTCTTGACCATGCGCAGGGTAGAGAGCCGCTGCTCTTCGCGAGCCTTCATGGCCGCGACGATGTCTTTCTGAATCTGGTCGATCAGGGGCATGGGAGAATTATAGAGGTCGGAGGTTAGATTGCAGAGGTAAAACCATACACAGCGAATGCTCTTACTTCTGCAATCCGACTTCTAACCTCTGACCTTTCCTTCCCGAACCAGAGGCTTTCGAATATTCTGGTTCCCATGCTCAAGAAAAACAGGCTCTTCACTCCCGGACCAACGCCATTGCTCCCGCAAGCCCAGACCGCGATGGCTTCCTACGGCGCGCACCATCGCACTGCCGACTTCCGCGCCCTGTTCACGCGCGTGCTGGCCGACGTGAAGGAGTTCATCGGCACAAAGAACGACGTGCTCGTGCTGACCTCGTCGGGCACGGGTTTCATGGAAGCCTCAGTCTCGAACCTGACTTCGCCCGGCGATCGGGTGCTGGTGTTATCCGCCGGAAAATTCGGCGAGCGCTGGACTTCGCTGGCCAAGGCATTTGGCTGCTCCGTCGAAACGATAACCGCTCCCTATGGCGAAACATTTTCACTCGACGAAGTGCGCCGCAAGCTGGCGCCCGAGATCCGCTGCGTTTATATGCAGGCGACCGAAAGTTCCACGGGCGTGCGCCATGACGTCGAAGCAATCGCAAAGCTGGTCCGCGCTCTGCCTGACACCTTACTGATTGTCGACGCCATCACCGGGCTGGGCACAACTCATCTCGAAGTGGACGCTTGGGGAATCGACATCATCATTGGCGGCTCGCAGAAGGCTCTAATGATCCCGCCGGGATTGGCCTATGGCGCCATCAGCGAGCGGGCGTGGCGACGCATGGAGCGGGCGAAGTCTCCGCGATATTACTTCGATCTGCGCAAGGAGAGAAAATCGGCGGCCAAAGCGGAGACGGCATACACGCCCGCGACCGCGTTATTCGCGGGGATGGCGGCAGCGCTCGATTATGTCCGCCAGTTAGGAGACGGAAGCCTGGGGGCGGGACGCGACGCGCTAATCGCCAACGCAGAACTGTGCGCGGCGATGACTCGTGCCGGCGTCGAAGCGCTGGGATTGAAATTATTCGCGCCGAGTTCTCCAGCCGCCGCGCTCACCGCCGTCGCTGCGCCGGTTGGCACCGATTCCACAGCCATTTGCAAACGCTTTCGCGAGCAGTTTGGTGCGGTCGTGGCCAACGGACAGGCGGAGATGAAGGGGCAGCTTTTCCGCATCGCTCACATCGGCTATTACGATTATCTCGATACGGTGGGAGTACTGGCCGCTCTCGAAAATGTAATCGCCGAAGCTACGGGGAAGGCAGTTAGTTTCGGATGCGCGGTGCGCGCGGCACAGGAAGTTTACGCGAAGGCAATCAATTCGCAACCTAAATCCGCCCTGTCATCTTGAGCGAAGCGAAGGACCTATGAATTTTGAACTCACTACAAATTCCTAGGAGTCGAGCGCTTGCCGGCGCAGTTTGCGGCTTTCGGCGAGCAACGACATGGAGTGCATCAGGTTCTGCAGCGTGACAATTCCGACCAGATCCTGCCCGTCGACGATGGGGATGATGCTGAGATTGCGAGCGGAGAGCTTGCGGAAGGCGGAGGCGAGCGACTCCTGCCTGGCGGCCACGTCGAACTTGGGATTCATGACCGCTTGCACGTAACCGTTGCCCTCGGCGCGAAGGGTCTCGAGAATTTTTTGTCGGGAAATGACTCCGGCCATATCGACGCCGCGCACCACCGGAAAATCGTCCTGCAGGGTGTGTACGGCCTTGTCGAGCGCGTCCTCCAGCGTGTCGGCAGGCGAGAGCGTGACGAAGTCGGTGAGCATGACCTCTTCCAGTCGGACGCTTTGCAGCACGGATTGAAATACTGCCGAGCGCTCTTCGAGTTGCGCGCCCACGAAAAGGAAGAACCCGATCATTACCAGCCACCAGTTGCTCATCAGCATTCCGACCATCATGAACATGATGGAGAAAACATGGCCGATGCGGACGGCGCGCTGGGTCGCTTGCACCATGTCGACGCGGCGCGAAAACAGTGCGCGCAAAACGCGCCCGCCATCCATCGGATACGCGGGCAGCAGATTGAACAATCCGAGGTAAAGATTCGACCAGACGATACTCCGCAAAAGGGCGCTCGAATGAAGGAGCGGCCTCGCGGTCAGCGAAAAGCCTGGTATGGCCGCGAGCAGCATGAGTGCGGATAAACCGGCGATGAAAAGATTCACCAGCGGTCCGGCTACAGCGATGCGGATGTCACGCTTCCAGGCGTTGATCGGGTCGGGGATGGCGTGCGCTTCGTCGAGAATGGTGATTCCACCGATCGGCAACAGAATGATACCCTTCGCCGGAATGCCCGAACCGCGGGCCACCAGCGCGTGACCTAATTCGTGCAGCACCACGCTGCCGAAAACGATGCCAACCAGAGCGAATACCCGCAAGGCGGCGCTGGCATCCTGTGTAGCACCTTCGGTGCTCAACACAAAGACGAGCAGAAACAGAAAGGTCAGATGAATGCGAATTTCGATTCCGAAGAGACGTCCGAGCGGTATGGACCAACTGCGCATCGTCATGCCTACCAGTATTCTATCTACTTAGACTCCGATTAACGCCACCGAGATGCGAAAAGGCAAATCGGAAGGGCTGGGTCGAAAGGACTCTCGATCTCCGACTCCCGAGCTGCATGAGCACGAACCTATGAGAGTGATTGCGGGACAGTACCGGCGCCGGACGCTGCGGTCGTTGCCTGGCCTCGAAATCCGGCCAACGGCGGACCGGTTGCGCGAGACGCTGTTCAACGTGCTTTGCGCGGGCGATCCGGCTGCCCTGGCGGAATCGACGTGGCTCGATTTGTACGCGGGAACAGGCGCAGTAGGCATTGAGGCGCTGAGCCGCGGCGCGCAGATGGTGTACTTCGTCGAGTCGTCCCGAGCAGCGGCGGATTTGATTGCCAGGAATCTGAAGTCATTGGGGATTGGGCGTGGGTTCAAGATCGCGAAGGCGGAAGCCGGAAAAGCCTTGCGGCAATTGGAGGCAGTGGGCACCGTTGCCGATTTCGTTTTTCTCGATCCACCCTACTCGCTGCAGGACGAGTACGCAAAGACGCTGGCTGCTTTAGCTCAATCGAAACTGTTGGGCGAGCTGAGCGTAGTGATCGCGGAGCATCAGAAAAGATTTGATCCGGGAGAGGCGTCTGGGGACTTGCGGCGCTATCGAAAGCTGTTGCAGGGAGACGCGGCGCTGAGCTTCTATCGGCGCCAGACTTAGAATTCCCCTCTTTCTAGAATTTTGTCAAAGGTGTCGCTCCTGCACGGGCCTTCGCAAACGCAACGGATCGTTATAATCACTACGACATGGCCAACTTTCCACCGGTTGACGAACAACTGGCATACCTCAAGAAGGGCGCGGCGGAGATCGTCAAAGAATCCGAACTGCGCTCGAAGCTCGAACGCTCGCTCGCTTCGGGCAAGCCTCTTCGCGTGAAGGCGGGCTTTGATCCAACCGCTCCCGATCTGCACCTGGGGCACACGGTGCTGCTGCGCAAGCTAAAACATTTTCAGGATCTCGGACACACTGTCATCTTCCTCATCGGAGATTTCACCGGCATGATCGGCGATCCGACGGGGCGCTCGGCAACACGGCCTCCGCTGTCGCAAGAGCAGATTGCGGAGAACGCCGAGACCTACAAGGCACAGGTCTTCAAAATTCTGAGCCCAAAGAAAACGGTGGTCGACTTCAACAGTCGCTGGTTCTCAAAGTTCTCGGCAGAGGATTTCATCCGTTTGACCGCGAAGTACACAGTCTCGCAGATGCTCGAGCGCGAGGACTTCCACAAGCGTTTTCACGACGAGAAGCCGATTGCCATGCATGAGCTGCTGTATCCGCTGGCGCAGGGATACGACTCCGTTGCGCTCGAAGCGGATGTGGAGCTGGGCGGGACCGACCAGAAGTTCAATCTGCTGGTAGGGCGCGAACTGCAGCGAGCCTACGGGCAGGAGTCGCAGGTGGTCCTGACCACCCCGATTCTCGAAGGTCTCGACGGCGTGAACAAAATGTCGAAGTCGTTGGGCAACGCGATTGGAATTCACGAGCCTCCGCTGGAGATGTACGGCAAAGTGATGTCGATTTCGGATGAGATGATGTGGCGCTATTACGAGCTGCTAACGGATGTGCGAATGGAGCAGATCGCTGCAATGAAGGCTGATGCCGCGAGCGGGAGGGCACATCCGATGGCGTTGAAGAAAGAATTGGCGCGGTCCATTGTGGCGGATTTTCATTCTACGGAAGCGGCGGCGAAGACTGCGGAGGATTGGGCGAGGCAGTTTCAGAAAGACCAAGTGCCGGAGAATCTGGATTTTGTTGAGATCCGTTGGTCAGATGTGATGCCCACCGAACGTGGAAGTGGCGCAGTCAGCGTCATTGGAGGAATAAATCCACCAAAATATCCACCAATGGAAACGGAACTGGTTCGGATAGACAAGTTGGTTCGCTCGTCCGGGCTTGCGGCCTCGAATACCGAGGCCGCGGGAATGATAAAGCAGGGGGCCGTTAGTATTGATGGCGATAAAATCCACCAGGGCGCGGTGGTAGTGTGGGTCCCTATCAGCCGGGAACTTGTGCTGCGCGTAGGGCGAAAAATGAAGAAAATTCGCGTTATCTTCGACGGTAAGCGATTGGGGTGACGACTCGTTCCTGATATGTCAATCCTACTCAATAAATCTGTCATCCTGAGCGCAGCGGACGGATTCGCGAACGCGAATCCGTCTGCGGAGTCGAAGGACCCCTACTCCCTCTCGAATCTGTCATCCATGGGAACCACTCCCGCGCCAAGTCCAGCCAATGCAGATTCATTGCTTCGATCAGCGCAATTTTCTTCGATCGTCTCCAGCCCTTGAGTTGCTTTTCGCGGTTGATCGCCTTCTGAGCCTCGTCGAAGGACTCTCGGTATAACAGACGCTCGACCTGATGCTTGTCCGTGAATCCTTCCATACGGTGGGATTTGTGCTCAAAGACACGTTTGCGCAGGTTGCCCGTCATGCCGATGTAGAGAGTTCCTGACAGGCTGCCCATAATGTACGTACAGTACGTCCTTCGCTCTTTAGTCATAGGAGGGAGTAGGGGCCCTTCGACTGCGGTGGCCATTCACTTCGTGAACGGCCACCTTCGCTCAGGGTGACAGGCTACAGGGTTTGAATACAGTGACACTGCTCACGCTACGATTGTTCGGTCTGCCGCGTCCTCGACCTACGTGGTTCGGAGCGGCTCCGGCCTCATCTCGTGCCACTCCGTCGCCTGCTCATAAGCTTGTGCCGCCTGCAGCAAAACGATCCCCCGCCAGGGAGCGGCGGCTAATTGCAGGCCGATCGGCAGGCCGTCTTTTGTGAATCCGCAGGGAACCGAAACCGTGGGAATCCCCCAGACATTGAAGGGGCGCGTGTTTCTGAGCATGATCATTTCTTGCGGACGCAGTTGTTCGGGATGCTCGTGAAGGTCGGCGATCTTGGGCGGCGGAATCGGAACGGTGGGCGTTAGCAGCACGTCCACTTCATCGAAAACTTCGTTGATGGCATGACGGCTCGCCTGCAGTTCACGGCTGGCACGCAGAGCGTCATGTGCGGAGATTTTGGCCCCGGACTGGATGCGCGCCAGCGTACCGGGCTGGTAAAGCTCTGGTGAGCGCTCTACGAATTCCTTGTGATACGCATAGGCTTCGGCGTTCGCCAGCGTCCGGTCGGTCGGAACTTCGAGTTTGACGTCGCGAATCTCGGCCGGCAGCCCGGCGAAGACCTGAATCGCTTTTTCGATGGCGTCGGCAATCTCAGGATGAAGATCGTCGAAGAAAAACGCCCGTGGCACACCGACGCGCAAGGTCGGTGGAGGGTCGTCGAACGCGGAGACGAGACTCGGCGCCGGTTTGTCAGCGCAAGGATTCGCTGAGTCGTAGTCCGACAGCACCTGCAGCATCAGAGCCGCGTCATAAACCGAGTTGGTGAGCGGGCCGACGTGATCGTAAGACGACGACAACGGCACGACTCCGCGGGTGCTGACGCGGCCGTAGGTCGGCTTGACTCCGACGATACCGCAGTAGGCAGCGGGCAGACGGATGGAACCAGCCGTGTCGGTGCCGACGGCGGCGAATCCCAGGCCAGCAGCGACGCTGGCGGCGGAGCCTCCCGAAGAGCCTCCCGCAATGCGCGTCGGATCCCATGGATTGTGGACCTCTCCGAAACAACTGATCATCGAACTGCCGCCGTAGGCGAACTCGTGGAGGTTCTGCTTGCCGAGAATGATTGCGCCTCCGCAGCGCAGGCGGCGGACGACCTGCGCGTCTTCGGTGGGAACGCGATCTTTGTGCGGAGTGCTGAACTGCGCGCTGGCGGCCGTGGTGCGGACCCCAGCGACATCGATGATGTCTTTGATCCCGATGGGAATGCCGTGAAGGGGGCCGAGATAAGTTCCGTGATAAATTTCCCACTCGGCATGACGGGCTCGGTCAAGAGCAGATTCGGCGGTGACCGTGATGAAGGCGTTGAGCGTCGGGTTGAGCTTTTCGATGCGATCGAGACAATCGTGGGTGAGTTCGACGGGAGAGAGTTCGCGGTTGCGAATCTTGTGGCTGAGTTCGCGGATGGTGATAGGTGCACGATCTTCGCTCAACCGCAATGGCTCACGCATATCACAGCGCCTGGAGGCGCAATGCTTTGATGCTCACGGCATCGCCAAAAAGCAAGCACCCCGATACGACCTAACGCGCCTCTTGTGTAGCACGCTTTGCAAACCATTTCACCACAAAATAAACAACTGGGCCCGCGGCCAAAGCCCACGGGCCCCAGCGCAGGGCAATGGGATCGCTGTAGCGCAGAGCTACGTAGGTCATGACGAGCGGCATGGCGATTACGTAGATCAGTCCGAGATTGCCGCCGGGGATGCGGAAGGCTCGCGGCAAATCGGGGCGTTTGCGGCGCAGTCCCCAGGCGGAAAGGACGGTCAGCACGGTGGTGGCGGCGCGCAGCCAGACATAGATGCTGATCAATTCGCCGAGCGAGTGCAGCGCCAGCGAGGCGTAGATCGCGGCGGAGATTAGGATCGCGATCCAGGGCGTGCCGTAACGCGGATGCCGGCGCGTGAGAAACGGCGGCAGATATCCGTCTTCGGCGAGCGTGAAGGGCATGGGCGTAGCCGTGAGCATGGTGCTGTTGAGCAGCGCGACGTTGCCCACCATGGCGGCGATCGTCATCAGATTTCCAAGCCACGGGCCGCCGATGAGCAGCGCGGCGGTGGAGAAGTAACCGTCTGTCCACTGTTGCCAGTTACCAAGCGCGGCCAGCCCGGCGAATGGCGGCAGAAAGTACGTCACGATGGAAAGTGGAATGACCAGGGCGAGCGCTCGCGGATAGCTGCGCTGCGGGTTCTCGACATCTCCGGCCACGCTGGAGAGTTGCTCGTACCCGGAGTAGAGCCAAATGGCCAGGGCTAGACCCACTCCGAATACTTTGGAAAAGGGTTGGTTCGGCGGGACCAGCGGCACGAACGGATTGTGATGCCACTTAGCGAGGCCCAGAATGATCATGGCGATCACGGGAATAAACATAAATAACTCGAAAATAGTGGCGGCTTTGCCGACCATCTGAATACCTCGAATATTGATCCAGGTGATGAAGGCGATGAGCGCTGAAGAAACCAGCCAATGCTTCCAGCCGGCGATCCCGGGAAAGTAGAAAGTCAGGTAATCCGTGAACAGCACGGCGTAGGAACCGCCGAGAAGGAATGAGGCGGACCAGTTCCACCATCCCGCAAGGAATCCCCAGAAATCTCCGAAGGCGGCGCGGCTCCAGCGATAGAAGCCGCCTTCTACAGGCATGGCGGTGGTGAGTTCAGCGGTTACAAGCGAGACCGGGATGCACAAGAACATTGGGATGAACAGGAGATAGAGCAGACTCATGCCCGGGCCGCTGGTGGTAATCATCGCTTCGAGTCCGAAAGGGCCTCCGGTGGTGTAGGAAAACATGACGAACACCAGGTAGAAAAGGCTGGCCTTGCGGACCGTGGGAGCGATCGATGTGCCGGGGACGTTCACAATGGCGGCTAGTGTACAGGAACGTCGTGACCACGAGAGTGGTCGGTGGAGCGACCGGCGTCTCGCCCGCCCAGCATAGAATGGCCGGGCGGGGACACCCGGCTCTCCAGCAGCAACTGCAGACCTAGCCGGAGGCAGACGAGGCACGCCGCTGGCAGAGGGCGGCCACAGTATCGAGCGCATCCTTGACGAGAAAGATGACAGCTTTGTGGAGGTCGCTTTCCGGCAACTCGGACGATTTACCGATGAGGTCCAACGTCATGCGAACGCGTGTGCCGCCTTTGAGATCGGGGCCAAAGGAAACGTTCTGTTCGGCGGTAACGCCCAGAGCGTGGTTAAGCAGGCTAACCGCGCGGGGCGGACTGATGGAGCTCACAACGGCTGAAATAGTGCATTGGACGGGCTTAGCGACGGCATAGCGCAAGCGGCTGCCAACTTGCCAGGGTGCGCCCTCAACCCATGAGGCTTCGTCGTAAATTCCGCGATGGAGCAAGCGTTCCAGATCCAGAAAAGCCTTGAACGCCGCGTCCACCGACACCGGGACCGTCACGCTGTACTCGACACGCGGCAGCATGGGACCCCTCCCACACGTGCCCGAGATTATGCTCCGATTCGGAACGGAAGACAAGGATGACGATGACGACGGTCGTTCGCTTGGCCAGCATTCGCCTGCTCAAGCTCGAGCAGCTTGCGTTTGATGTCAAGACCGCCGCCATAACCGCAGAGCGAGCCGCTCGATGCGATCACCCGGTGACAAGGCACGACGATGGCGACTGGATTCCGATTGTTCGACATGCCGACGGCACGGTAGGCATGCGGGTGGCCAATGGCTTCAGCGATGTCGCGATAGCTGCGGGTCTCGCCGTATGGAATTGCCCGCAGTGCGCGCCAGCACGCAAGTTGGAACTCCGTTCCCCGAAGATCGAGCGGGAACGAAAACTCGTGACGCTCACCCGCGAAATATTCGTCGAGTTCGCGGAGATAGAGCGCGAGCGCCGGTTCGAACTCCCGCAATTGAGTCGTGCTGGGATTTAATCTCTGCACGCGGCCTTCGAATTCGAGCCGCACCAAGCCTTTCGCGGAGGCAGCGAGAAAGAGTGGACCGACGGGTGAAGACGTGCGGACATAGAACAGAGTTTCCATGACGCGTTGCAGGATAGCATGATGTTCGGCTTGAGAGCGTGGGGACAGGGCTGTGCCCCGTCAAAGCGAGGAGACCCGCTTTCCACAAAAAAGCCTCCCGCTTTCACGGGAGGCCTTCCAGGGGAGGGCGTACTGTTACTTCTGCTGCTGTTGATCCTGGGTCGGCGTCGTGCTGGTCGAAGAAAGTTGCTCCAGATTGTTCTTCAGGAGGCTGATCTCAACCCGGCCACCCGTGATGCGCTTCGGCTTCGTTTCCCCCGCGGAGGCCGCAGCCGGTACCGGTGCGTTCCCCATGCCAACGAGGTAAATCCGGTAGACCGGTATGTCGTGGTTCAACACCAGATAGCGGACAACCGACTCGGCCATCTTCTGCGAGTTGGAGATCGCCACCTGTCCATGACCGGAGGAGAAGCCCTGCACCTCGACCACATAGCCATGCTGGTCCTTCAGGGGAGTGGCCATTTCATCGAGAGCAGTTTTGGCGTTCTGGCTCAGTACCGTCTGTCCAGGTTTAAAAAGAATTTCGGTCTGAATCGTGGGCTGGTATTGATCAATGTTGGTGACTACCTGCTCGACCGTGTTCAGACGAGTATGCGCTTGTTGCGCTGTGTCCTGTGCGGCCTGTGCCCTGTTGCCGGCGTCGATAGCATGTTGATCGGCTTCGCTGGCCTTGGCCGAAGCAAGCTGGATTCCCTGCTGCGCGCGCGCATCCGTGTCTTTGATTGCCTTGGAGTTGGCGGCTGTCAGTTCATCGAGTTCGTTGACACGGTCGCGGATCGGCTGAGTCTGCCGCGCAACATATTTCTTGCGCGCGAACGGATTCACTCGACCCCAGAAACCTTCGCGAGTGTCCGGCTGCAAGGGATTCTTGCCGGTAGCGCTGTCGGCCTTGGTGGCCGGCTGGGCCGCGGACTGAGTGGACGAAGACTGAGTCGACGAAGGCTGAGCGGACGCGGGCTGATCTTGGGGGGCGGAATTGTCTTGCGCAAGAACTGGCACAGCCAATACTACGGCCAGCAGCAGAGCGAAAATGGTGCGGTTTTTCATTTTAGATTTCCTCCAAAGTGGGAGTGGGGGGCCACTCCGGACGCCTTCCGGCGCGATTTTATTTGTTGATTGCGTCGTTTCAATAACAGATCCCTCAAACTTTCGGAAAGCAAACGCCGACGCCACGGATGCCCTAAAAAGCTTGCCTCAGAATGCCAGGCCCGATCACCGGCCTGCATTTTCTATAAACAGGTTGCGTGCCAAATGCCCAAAGACCAGACCTGGAATGCAAGTGCTTTATTTTCATATATATTGTACTTCATTGTTCCCCTGCAGCGCACCGCCCTTGGCGGTAATTTTGGCTGGAACCGATATAAAAACTGCGTGCATAGGATGTCTCCCGTAATCATTCAAAAAAATTGAACGAAGCCGGCCGTGGGCTCATCCCACTAAAGTATGCGACAATTAAATATCCCACGACCATCGTTTGCGCTGCTTCCTTTTCTGTTGGCACTTCTGGTTCTGGCACTCCTCGTTCACAGCAATTTTGCTTACGCCGAGAAAACTCGCTTCGATCTCGCGCAACTGCAAGCGCCGCCGGGATTCCACATTGCGGTTTTCGCCGATAACGTGGACGGCGCTCGCATGATGATCTTCAGCCCGGGCGGCACGCTGCTGGTGAGCGAATCGGGCGAGGGCAAGGTGGTCGCGCTTCCCGACCCGAAACACGCGGGCAAGGCCGAGCGTGAGGTGACTGTTCTCGATCGGCTGAACGAGCCCCACGGGCTCGCGTTTTACGAAGGCAAGCTCTACGTCGCCGAGAACGACCAGGTTCGCCGCTACGACTGGGACGAAGCTAACCTAAGAGCATCCAACCCGAAATCGCTCGCCAATCTTCCGACCGGTGGCGGGCACTCGACCCGCAGCCTCGTCTTTCACGGCGGCAAGATGTACGTCTCCGCCGGATCAAGTTGCAACGTCTGCATTGAAAAAGATCCGCGGCGAGCGGCCGTGATGGAATTCAATCCGGATGGCAGCGGCCAGAAAATCTTCGCAAAAGGCCTGCGCAATGCTGTCGGCATGGCTGTGAATCCGAATACAGATACAGTCTGGGTCACAGTGAACGGCCGCGACTGGCTGGGCGACGATCTGCCGCCGGAAACAATCTACGATCTAGGCAAAGATGGCGGCGATGCCGGCTGGCCTTACTGCTATGGCGACCGCGTGCCCGATTCCAACTTCAACAAGCCCGGAACTGGAACTGAAGATCACTGCAGGAATGTCATGGAGCCCAAGGTTCAGATGCAGGCGCACTCCGCTCCGCTGGGGCTCGCGTTCTATGAAGGTTCGGACTTTCCCGCCGAGTACCGGAACAACATCTTCGTCGCATTTCATGGATCGTGGAATCGCAGCGTTCCGACCGGCTACAAAGTCGTGCGTGTAAAGCTCGACGACAAAGGCCAGCCTCAAGGCGGCGCGGAAGATTTCATCACCGGATGGTTGGCGCCGGGCGAAAAGCAAAGAGGCCGGTGGATGGGTCGTCCGGTGGGAATTGTATTCGGCGGCGATGGGGCGATGTACCTGAGCGACGACGCTGGCGGCGTGATTTACCGGGTGACTTGGGGGAAGTGAGTACCCAATTCCTGCCGGTTGGCATTTTGGCACAGCGCGGTATGCGCCCGCAGGCTCGTCACTCCGTCAGATTGTAAATCAGCCCATTTGGATCCTTGATATAAACTCTCGGAAAATTGGGCTCGTCCTTGATCACCTGGCAACCCTTTTTCTGGAGCCTCGCTTTGGCTTCCTTGACGTTCTTGACGGTAACCTCCAATACCGGCCCAAGAGCAGGGCCAGGCTCAATAAACAGATTGATGTTTTCCCCGTGGAGGCCGATCATTCTTGGATTCTTATCCGTAATCTCAAAGCCAAGTTCCTTAACATAGAACTCGGCGGCCTTCATTGGGTCTTCGGCCTGAATCAAAATATCTGTTCCAAATGAATTTGCCATACGCCTCTTTTCTCGCTAGCCAACGAGCCCGCCGATTTTAGCATTCGGGACTTAAGGCCGTCATGAATCTACTCTCCGCAATATTTCTCATACTGCTGGTAAATAAACGGATCAGTCATGCCCGCGATGTAGTCGCAGATGACGCGCGCCAGCGGCTCCTGCGCGGCTTTTTCGCGGTAGGTGCGGGGTAGGTCCTCCGGTTCTTCCATCCAATGGGCAAAGAGTTCTCCGGTGATGCGCTCGGCGTCTTCTTTCTCTGCCGCCAGCGCCGGGCTGTAGTACAGATTTTCGTAGAGGAATTCTTTCAGCCGGCGGCGCTCTTCTTCGACGGGCAAGCTGAAGGCGGCAAGCCGCTCGTTGTGGCGGCGGACATCTTCAAGAGAATGCACGCCTGCGGATTTCACACGTTGCTCCGTGTTCGTAATCAGGTCTCCGACGAACGCGTCAAAAATACTCTTCAACGCCTCGTTGAAGACCAGCTTCTCGGCAGCATCCTGGTAGCGGCTTTTGGCCTCGCCGTAATGGCGTTTGAACAGATCCACGCTGTCCGCAATCTGCTCGACCGTGAGCAACCGGGCTTCGTAGCCATCGTCTACGTCCGCGGTGCTATAGGCAATCTCGTCCGTAAGGTCGATGAGCTGCGCTTCGAGCGGCGGACGCTGATCGAGCAAATATTCGGCGAGTTCAGGATGTTCCTCGGCATCGTAGTCGTGCGAGTGCTTGATGATGCCCTCGCGGACTTCGAAGGTAAGGTTCAGTCCGCGAAACGCAGCGTAGCGCAGTTCGAAGTCTTCGACAATGCGCAGCGCGTGCAGGTTGTGATCGAATGAGAACCCGTGCTGGCGCATGGCCGCGTCGAGCGCTTTTTCTCCGGAGTGGCCAAAGGGAGGATGCCCGAGGTCGTGCGCCAGGGCGAGCGCCTCCACCAGATCGGTGTTCAGTCCAAGTTGCGCGGCGATGGTGCGCGAGATCTGCGCCACTTCGATGGTGTGCGTAAGCCGGTTGCGGAAGTGGTCGGAGTAACGGCGCGTGAAAACCTGCGTCTTCGCCTCCAGGCGGCGAAAGGCGCGAGAGTGGACGACGCGATCGCGGTCGCGTTGAAAATCGTTGCGATAAGGATGCGGCGGCTCGGGATGGCGGCGTCCAAGAGAATCTTCTACGCGCACCGCATAGTCGGCGAGCATGATCAGAGTTTAGCAGCGTTCACGTTTCGTATCAGGGCAGCAGGAGTTGGGTTCGTATCAGGCGCGACCAGTTAGGCTCGTATCAGGGCATCGCTTCACAGTTTGCGGGAAAGTCGATCTTGCTGTTGATTTTGGGTGGCGCAGCGGTTCACGCTGCGATAACAGCATTGTCTTGAATACGGCTTTAGCCGCTGAGGGCAGGGTTCTCACTCGAAAACGCCTTTTCTTGCAACCTGTTCAGCGATGCCGTGACGTCCCGGAACCCAGACGCTACTGCTTCGTGCTCTCTTCCTTGGCCAGTTTCATCTTCGCGGAGTCGAGCTTCTTCTGCACCCGCGCCTGGTCTGCCGGATCGACCTCCGCCGCGATGGTGCGGTTCCACTCGGTGAGTGCTCGCTCCCAGTTGGTCGCAGCTAGCTTCAGGCGTCCGGTCTTCTGATAGAGGTCGCCAAGATGGTCGTGGACCGTGGGATCGGTATTGATCCTCTGCGAAGCTTTTAGCAGATTGTCCTCCGCCAACTCATATTTTCCCAGGCGGAAGTACGCCCAGCCGAGAGAATCGAGATAGGCGCCGTTAGTAGGATCGAGATCCACGGCGCGCTTGATGTATCCCAGCGCTTCGTCGAGCTTCATGTTCTGATCGGCCAGCATATAGCCCAGGTAATTCAGCGCCGAAGCATGCTCCGGATCGCTGGCCAGCACCTTCTTGAACTGCTCTTCCGCTTCGGCGTAACGCTTCGCGCGCTCAAAATTGGCGCCGCGGAGAAACCAGACGTACTCCTTGTCTTCCGACTTTTTCGATAGCTGCTCGGCCTTGTCGAGTGCTTGCTCGGCATCGCTGAACCGGCGCAGCCGCGTGTTCATCTGCGCCAGGGTGATGTAAACCTCGCGATCTTCGTTATTGGAGTCGGCGTCGCCCTTCAACAGCGCCCGGACGTCTTTGAGCGCCTTGTCGGCGTCGCCCATATCCGCCTGTTGCGCCGCCAGCACCATCTTCAGTTGGGGACTCGGCAGCTTCTGCACCGCTTCTTTGGCGGTCTCGAGAGCCTTCTGCCATTCCCTGGCTTCGCGCCACGTATCGATGATCTCCTGATAACCGCGCTCGATGTTGTCGTCGCCGCCCAGCGCGATGATCTCGCGGAAGGTCTGGTTGGCGGCCTGGTTGTTCCCCTGGTCGCGGTAGATCGCGCCCAGCCTCTCCAAAAACACCGCCCGGTTGCTCTTCTCGCCGTTCGAGTACTTGCCGTCCGGCTTCTCCGATTTCTTCAGCAGGTCTTTCATGATCGGAACGGCTTCGTCGTAGCGGCCCTGCGCCTGATAGATGGCGGCAATGTTGTAGGGAACTTCGACCGAGTCCTGCACCATGGACTCGGCTTTTTTCAGATTGTCGAGCGCGGGATCGTACTTGCCCTGCTTGCGGTAGATTTCCGCAATGCGAACATACGTTTGCGCATCTTCCGGATTCGCGTCCGCGATCACTTTGTATTGTTCGAGCGCGGCATCGGCCTGGCCGTCGTTCAGCAGGTTCTGAGCCAGGCCGCGAATGGCGTCCAGATTGTCGCGATCCAGTTCAATCGCGTGCCGGTACGCCTCAATAGCTTCCTTGTATTGCTTTTGCTGTTCGTAGGTGTAACCGAGCGCCGAATAGAGCTTGGCCGAGCGCTCCGGATTCGGTACCGAACTGAGCACCTGAGCGGCGCGAGTCGTGTCGCCTAGTTCGTTGTAAAGATAGGCCAGCGTGGTAACGGCTTCTTCGGAATCCGGCTGCAGCTTCACCGCGATCTTGAACTCGCTCTCCGCTTTTTGCAGATCGTTGTTCAAGCGAAACAGACGACCGAGTAGCAAGTGGTCGTCCATGCTGTCGGGTTGCAGGCGGACGATCTGCTCATACTGCTCGATCGCCAGCTTAAGCACGCTCTCCGAACCGTTGCCCGCCTGCATGTCGCCCAGCGACCGCAGATAGATCCTTCCGAGCAAGCGCCGGGCTTCAAGATTATTGGGATTGCGCTTGATGATGTCCTGCGCCTCGACCACCGCATCGCGAATGCGCCCGGTCTTGGCATAAAGTTCGGCGAGGCCGGAGGTCAAGTACGCGGAGGTCGGGTCCGCATCAATGGCGGCGCGGTATTCCTCAATCGCCTTGTTCGCCAACTCGCTGCGGCCGTATGTCGCCACTTGTTCCTCGTACATATGCGCGAGAGCAAAGTGGTAATAGGCAGCCGCGCGGTCAGGCGTCTTGCCCTTGCTGGCGGACTGGGAGCCAGCCGCAACCGGGGAATCCGCTTCGCGAGCGGGCTGATCCTGAGCCAGTAGGCCCTGGGCTGGTAAATTTTGGGCCAATAAAAGAGACCCCATAAGAACGACACCGACAATGCAAACCGCTCTTTTCATGAAAAATCCTGCAACTGCAAATTGCAGCCCACACACTCGTTTTGATGCTCAACGATTGGATGCTGATCCGCGGCCATCCGGATTCCCTTATTCTACATTCGGCGGGCCTTTCAGTGGGGAGAAAGCGCAGTGTCGATCAAAAGCCGGGAGTACATGGGCTTCGGGCGGCTAATGTCAAGAAGAGTAAAGGCTACAACCTACCGCACAATTCGTTCTTGGGAAGGCCACGGCTTCACATGCTGCGGAAAAACTCGAATTGCCTTTGATTTTGGGTGGCGCAGCGGTTTACCGCTGCGATAAATGGCTTCTTTTTCAGAGGCGGCTTTAGCCGCTGAGGTGAGATTGCGATGCGGAAAGGCACTTTTTCCGCAGCCTGTTCAGCCGTGCCACTCAGGCCCTAAAGAAGTGGGCTTTAGCCCCTGAGGGCCTCGGCAGTTTACCTATTCGGCTCACGGCTTCTAATGCCGGAAATGCCTTACCCCGGTAAAAACCATGGCCAGCCCCAGCCGGTCAGCGGCTTCAATGCCCTCCTGGTCGCGCACCGACCCTCCCGGCTGGATAATGGCGGTCGCTCCCGCCTTGGCGATTTCCTCAATGCCGTCCGGAAACGGAAAGAAGGCATCCGACGCGGCCACCGTACCCTTCAACGGCAACTGTGCCTTCATGGCGCCCAACTTGCACGAATCGACGCGGCTCATCTGCCCCGCGCCGACGCCCACCGTTTGACCATCGCGGGCGTAGAGAATGGCGTTCGACTTCACATGCTTGCAAACCTTCCACGCAAAAAGCAACGCCCGTTTTTCTTCCGGCGTCGGCGCGCGCTTGGTAACAACTTTCAGGTCGGCCTCGGCCAGCGTATGCAGATCGGCATCCTGGACAAGCATGCCTCCGGAGATATTTTTCAGAACCCAGTGCGGCTGGCCAGGAGGGACCTCGACCAGCCGCAGATTCTTCTTCGCGGCAAACGCCGCTTTCGCGCCTTCATCGAACGCGGGAGCGGCGATCACTTCAAGAAACAGCTTGGCCATCTCGCCAGCGGCCGCCGCATCCACCTCGCGGTTCACTCCGATCACTCCGCCGAACGCCGATACCGGATCGCATTCGAGCGCTCGCACGTAAGCCTCGGCCAGCGTCTTGCCGGTCGCGGTTCCGCAGGGATTTGTGTGTTTGATAATGGCGCAGACCGGTTCGTCAAATTCCTGCGCCAGATCCCAGGCCGCTTGCAGGTCGACAATGTTGTTATAAGAAAGTTCTTTGCCCTGCACCTGACGTGCGTGCGCCACGCCCGCCCCCGAACCGTCCGCATACATCGCAGCCTTCTGATGCGGATTCTCTCCATAGCGCAGGTCCATTACCTTCCGAAAAGACAGCCGCAGATTTTGCGGAAAGCCTTCTGCAACCTGCAATGCCAAGTCGCCGCCCACGCGCTCCAAGGTCGAAGCGATTGCCGAATCGTAAGCCGCAGTCGTAGCAAACGCCTTCTGCGCCAGCCGCCACTTCGTTTCCCTGGACAACGCGCCGCCTGAGCGCGCCATCTCCTCGCCGATCACACCGTAATCGGCGGGCGAAGTCACGATCGCGACGTCCTGAAAATTCTTCGCCGCCGAACGAATCATCGAAGGCCCGCCGATATCGATGTTCTCAATTAACTCTTCAAAACGCACACCCGGCTGGGCGGCAGTCTTTTCGAAGGCGTACAAATTCACCACCACCATATCGATGGCCGGGATCCCATGCTCGGCCACCGCCGCCCGATGGCCGCTATCGTCGCGACGATGCAGGATGCCGCCATGCACCTTCGGATGCAGCGTCTTGACCCGCCCATCCAGCATTTCAGGGAACCCCGTCAGCTCGGAAATGTCTTTCACAGCGATACCAGAATCCCGCAGCAGCTTAGCCGTACCTCCTGTCGAAACCAGTTCCACGCCCAACCCAGCAAGTTTGCGGGCAAAATCTACCAATCCGGATTTGTCGGTGACACTAAGAATGGCGCGCTGGATCTTAGACATGAATCCCTCGGAGTGAAGAGTGAAGAATGAAGGGAGATTTTAGCAGCTTGCGTCGAGAGTTCTCAGTTTTCGAGGCCCGAGACTCTGCAAGTCCGTTCCGGCCTAAAAAAACAAGCAGAAGGAAGCAACCAAAACCAACGACGCCGATCTTAGGAAGTTGAGAACTGAGAACTGAGAACTGAGAACTGAGAACTGAGAACTGAGAACTGAGAACTGAGAACTGAGAACTGCCTCTAGGCCTTCGCCTTGGCTCTAAGCTTCACCCGTCCGTCCTGCACCTCAACCGTCAACACCACCGTATCGCAGCCACGCTCCTTGCGAAGCTGGCTGGTCTTTTTCTCGACGAACGCCGCAAAAGAACGGAAGTCGCCAGAAATTTTCTCGCCCGATTTTCGCTTGGCTTCGGTCAGCACTTTGTAGAGATACTCAATTTGCGCACGCTCGGCCGCCTCCCCCGAGCACTGCACCGAAAACGGCCGGTCACCCGGCGTCTCGGCGTCCACAGTTTCGCCGGCATGGCTGAGGCCATACACCGGACGATGCGCCTCTGCGCGCTCTTCGTCCACGCGCACGCCTTGTACCGAAAGCAGAGCATCCTGCGGCCGGCGATAGCCCTCCTCGCGAATCCGCATCTTCTTGCGCCACAAGTCGCTGTAGACCGCGTAGCGCTGCGCCATTTCGTTGTACCGGAAGCGCTGCGGGAAACTCATCCGCGTGCCATCGCTGAACTTGCGAATCAACGAGACGACCTTCCACTCGACATCGCTGGGCGGCCGTTTGGTCGGGTTGCTAAAGAAAATGTCGTATTCGATCTTCAGCCGCCGCAATTGCTGATCGAGCAGATCCAGTTCCTCATCGGTAGTCACAGATATCCTCCAGCCAATAGCGTAGCGTTACCAGCATGGGGATGGCGAGATTCCCGCCGGACACGGCAGGGATGGTACGAACGTGCCATGAGACCAGCGGTCAGCAACCGGTTCTGGGCAAATGAACCACTGCGCCGGGGTTGCCCACGCAGGCACAGGGGAAAATGGGTTTACTGAGAGCCGACAGCTGAGAGCCGAGAGCTGCTTTACTTCGAGCTCGACGCCATCTTCTTCACCATCGCCAGCACCAGCTTTCGGTCGCTGTCGTTGAGATTCGCCGAATAGCGGCGCATCTGGCTCAGAAAGCGGACTTCATCGTCGGAGAGCTGCGGCAGCCCTTTATGGCCGTTGCTGTGGCCTTCGGAAAAGAATTGCGACAGGGCCAAATCCATGGCTCCGGCGATTTTGGCGAGCGTGTCCAGCGATGGGATCGTGTGCCCGTTCTCAACCCGGGAAAGGTAGCAGCGCAACAGGCCGGTGCGCTTTTCAATGTCGCCCTGTGACATGCTCCGCTGGAGCCGGAAATTGCGGATGGTCTCGCCGATATTCATAGTTGCGTTACTGACGAAAAGCCACTACCGAAAATGTCAATAAAAGATGCTGTGCATAGTAACCAGAGTAGTACCGTCTGGCAAGTGGAAATTCCTCGTGGCCCCAGGCAACTGATTTCACAAATGTTTTCGCGAAGCACCCAGCAAGGTTTTTCGGAAAGGGACGGATCTGGAGCTTGCCCGAGCGGAACCAAAGCGTGCCTCTACGAACCGCAATCTAACCTCTGAACTCCGACTTCCCATACCATGCCCCCGACGCCTTAATCGTCCGCTTCTGCGTCTTGAAATCCACATACGCCAGCCCAAAGCGCTGGCTGAATCCCTCAGCCCACTCGAAATTATCCATCAGGCTCCAGGCATGGTAACCACGGACGTTGGCGCCAGCGCCAATGGCGCGCGCCAGCTCAGCAAGATATTGCCGATGATATGCAACGCGGCGCGCGTCGTTAATCTTCCCATCCGCGCCCGGAGCATCGTTGTAGCAGCAGCCGTTCTCCGTGATTTCGAGAATCGGGCGATCGTAATCGCGAGTTATTCGCATCACCATGTCGTACATGGACCGCGGCCAGACCTCCCAGCCATTGCCGGTCTGCGGACCCTTCTGCCCGCCCATCATCCGCGCCGGCAACAACAGAAAACGCGCATCTGTAAGACGTTCGCCGAGCGAGGGCGCCGAGACCATCGTCCGGTAGTACAGATTGATGCCGATGAAATCGAGCGGTGCGCGCACCAGGTCCATGTCGTCCTTCTGGACCTTCATGAACACCGACGGAGAAAAAGAAAATGCCGAGGGATAGCGCCCGCGCAGAGCGGGTTCGAGAAACCAGGTATTGACGATGCGGTGCGCATGTTCGGCGGCCGTCCGGTCTGCTTCGGAATCGGTGACGGGTTCGCACGGCGACATGCTGAAGGCGCTGCCCACGAGGGCCTTGGGGTGTACCGCTTTTACTGCCCGGAATCCCGCGCCCTGCGCCAGATTCGCGACATGCGTGCCCCGCAGAAAATCGAGAATGCTGCGCCGTCCCGGTGCGTGTATGCCATCCAGATATCCCTTGCTGAGAAACGCCCGGCTCATTGAGCAGGCACCAGTCTTGCACCCGGTCTCCCAGAGCGCGAGCCATGATTTCCGCATAGTCGGCGAAGCGCGCGGCGAGATCGCGATTGGTCCAGCCGCCCGCATCCTCGAGCTTTTGCGGAAGATCCCAATGATAGAGCGTGAGCATCGGCCGAATGCGGGCTCCGAGCAGCTCGTCCACCAACCGGCTGTAAAAATCCAGCCCCTTGGGATTCGGCTTGCCCGCGCCTTCCGCCTGGATGCGTGTCGACGCCACGGAAAACCGGTAGCTGTTGAGGTTCAGCGCGCGCATCAGCGCAACATCTTCGCGATAGCGATGATAGTGATCGCAGGTGACGTCACCGTTCGAGCCGTCCTTGATCTTGCCCGGAGTGTGCGCGAAACGGTCCCAAATGGATTCGCCCTTGCCGTCCTCGTTCCATGCGCCCTCGACCTGAAACGCGGACGTGGCGGCGCCCCAATAGAAATCTTTGGGGAAACGGATTTCCGATGACGTCGCTGCAGCAGCGCGGACCAGCCATGGCGCAACCGCAGCCGCGGCCAGCAATTCCAGAAATTGGCGACGAGTAGCCACAGAAACAGGCCTTACGTGTCGCGTCTCAGGAAACTAAGCTCACGGCGAAACCTGAGACCTGACACCTAAGACCTCCCTTTACGGCGTCCCCTCAAACAGCGGCCAGAGCCCGTCGGCGGTGACGCGGTAGATGGCGTAGGCGCTGCCATCGTCGAAGGTCCGCCGGAACAGCAATTCGCCGCGGCCATCGCCATCGGCATCGACGGCATCGATCAGTTCCAGGCGCGGAGTCATGTCGAGATGTCGTGAATCCGTCTGTGAGAAAAATAGCTTTCGCAACTCGCCTTCGAGGTTGGTGCGGGCGATCAGCGTGATCTCCTGTGGTTCTTCGACATTTCCGCTGGCGCTGGCAGCAGGCGAGTGCGTCTTCGCCGAGAGCACCAGCACCGGCTCGTTCGAACTGGAGAGGTCAAAGATGCGCAAGCTCACATCGTCGAAGGCAGGCTTAGGCGACTTGACGGCAGACTTGCCGGCGGCTTTGCTCGCGGATGCTTTTTTGGGCGTAGCCTCTTTCGCCGCAGCACTGCTCGCAGCACTTGCACGAGCAAGAAGCTGCGTCGCGGCCAGATCGAGCATCTTGTTGCGATAGATGGCTTCTTCCGCCGGCTTCACATCGTAAGTGTATGGGCGCGGGTCGGGCCCGCCGGCATCGGAAATCGCCGGGATGGTGACGATCTGCGGCAAAGACGCGGCGGAATCCTTCGCAGTTGCATCGGCCTTCCCTGCCCCCGCTGAGGCTGTGCCCGACGGCCCTGCATCCGTCAGAGGATCGAACGTCGTAAACGGTTCGCGGTGCGCGCTTGAGTCCGGCTTCCCGCGTCGCAGCCTCGGCCGATTCGGATCGGTGATGTTCTCATCTGACGCAGAACTAGGCGCGGACGCCTTCGCTGACTCCGCTGCTGTCGGCGGCTTCGTGGTTTCCGGCGAAGTCGGCGCGCTGGCGGGCGGCGCGGTAGTCGGCGACGCCGAAGGAGTCGCGGGCTTCTGCTGATCTTTAGTCTTGTCTTTGTCTTTGTCCTTGCTCTCGGAGCCGCTATCGGTGTCGGTCTTTTCGACTCGGCGGTGAAGTACGGGTGGCCCGCCCTTGTCTTCGTTATCGATCACGGGCGTCGCGTACTTCTTGTGTTTCTCAGGAGCCTTCGCTCCCGCTGGAAGCCACGTGCCCTCGGCGATCCAGGCGTGTTTGAGTTGTCCCGGTTGCGTAATCGTGAACAGGCCCTGCGACACCCCGCTGCGAAAAGCTTCATAGACGGTATCGAAGTCGAGCGCCATGGGAACGGGGTCGGCTTTGTATGCGCCCGCGTCGTAAAACTTTCCGTCCATCATGATGACTATGGGAATAAGGCGCCCTTTGTTTCCCTGGGGTGAGTTGCCCTTGGCCGAAAGCTGGATCAACGCCAGGGCGCGCGGCCCCTTATCGACCGCCGCCTTGCGCCCGTACTGCGTGAGCGGACCCTGGGCCACAAGCCATGGACTGCCAAGCCCGATCAACCCCGCCCAGATGACGGCGAACAGCCCGTTGCGATATAACTTGCGTTGCAACACCGACCGGCGAGGAGATAATTCCATATGCAAGTTAATGATAAATCCCCAGACTTTAGTACGACGGACGAGAACGGCAAAGAGGTTGCCTTAAAGGACTTTCGCGGCAAGACCGTAGTGCTTTATTTTTATCCCAAGGCCGATACGCCCGGATGCACCAAGGAAGCCTGCGGCTTTCGCGACAGCTATTCAGCCATCAAGAAGACCGGCGTGGTGCTGCTCGGTATTTCGGCCGATACCGCGGCCTCGCAGAAGAAATTCCAGAATAAATTCAGTTTGCCTTTCCCGCTGCTGGCCGATGCGGAGAAAAAGATCGCGAACCTGTTCGGCGTGATCAAAGAAAAGAATATGTACGGCAAGAAAGTAAAAGGCATCGCGCGAACGACGTTCGTGATTGGCCCCGACGGCAAGATCAAACACATCTTCAACAACGTGAAAGCCGAAGGGCACGCCGACGAAGTTCTGAGGTACCTGAAGAGCGCCTAAGTGACGCAGGTGAAGTGCCCACAACATGAACCAAGCTGTCATCCTGAGCGAAGCAAAGGACCTATGTATTTGGCGGCGCGAATGCCGTGGCTCTTTCGCTTCGCTCAAGATGACAGCAGGAATTAATTCGCGGCGTGGCATGACGTCGCTCGGCTGCGTCACTTTGCTGAAAACCGAGTTCTTCAATCGCGATCCGCGGCGGGTGGCGCGCTCGCTCCTGGGGACCTTACTGGTCCGCAAAACGCCTCGCGGAATCCTGGCCGGCCGTATCGTCGAAACCGAAGCCTACCTCGGCCAAAACGATGCGGCCGCGCACGCGGCGGCCGGACGGACGGCGCGTAATTCCGTTCTCTTCGGTCCTCCCGGTCACGCCTACGTCTACTTCATCTACGGCAATCACTACTGCCTGAATGTGTCCTGCTTGCCCGACGGCGTGCCCGGATGCGTGCTGCTTCGTGCTCTAGAGCCCTTGGCAGGCATCAAGCAGATGGCAAAGGCGCGAGGAATAGAGATCGTGTGGGGACGGGCGCCCTCGCCCGTCCAAGTCGAGCGCAGCTCGGCAGTCTGCGGCGGACACCGCAATTCCGGATCCACGATACCGGAAGAACCGGATCGCAAGAAGATCTCTCTACTCAAGAAAATTTCCTCCGGCCCAGGCCGCTTGTCCGACGCCCTGCAAATCACCCGCGAGCGCGACAACGGGAAAAGCCTGGTAAGCCCCCGCTCCGACCTCCGCATTGTCGAGGACGGCTACCGGGTGCAACGCGTAATGGTCACACCACGCATCGGGATCGTGAAATCGGCCGAGCAGCCGCTCCGTTACTTCATCGCGGGGAACCGATTTGTCTCCGGGCGCAGGTATGGCTTTGCCTGAGGTTGGGAGCCCGATTGCTCGTCCGCTATCCGGTTCATGGACTCAGAACCAGATTATCGATCAGCCGAGTAGAACCGACGTAGGCCGCAATCGCAACCAGCGTCCTTTGTGAAATCCCCTCCACGGGCTCAAGCGTCTCCGGATCGACGACCTCAAAATAATCCAACCGCACCTGCGGCTCGCGCGCCAGGACTCCATTGGCGGCGGAGATCAGCTTCGCGGCGCTTCTCTCTCCGGCGTCGAATTTCTGCCGAGCTTCCTGTAGCGCCCGTTGCAGCACCAGCGCCCGGACGCGCTCTTCTCGATTCAAGTACGCGTTGCGCGAGCTCATGGCCAGGCCATCGGCTTCGCGTACGATCGGGCAGGCCACAATTTCTACCGGCAGATTCAAGTCTCGCACCATGCGCCGGATCACGGCCAGCTGCGCGGCGTCTTTCTGTCCGAAGAACGCAACCTCGGGTTCGACGATGTGAAACAGCTTCGCGACAATCGTGGTCACGCCGCGGAAATGGCCGGGGCGCGAGCGTCCGTCGAGCTTTTCGCTCAGGCCTTCGACCAGTACCCATGTGACTTCGCCCTGCGGATATATCTCTTCGACCGGCGGTGCGAATAAAATCTCGACACCTTCTTTCTCCAGCAGCCGGCAGTCCTGGTCGAACTGCCGCGGATATTTCGACAAATCTTCGGTCGGGCCGAATTGCGTAGGGTTCACGAAAATGGAAACGGCAACCGCGTCGCACTGCGCCTTCGCGGCGCGAACCAGCGACAGGTGGCCTTCATGCAGAGCGCCCATAGTCGGAACCAGCCCAAGGCGCCGGCGGTTCTGACGCGCGTCGCGGCAGGCCGCGCGGGCTTCGGCAATGGTGGCACATATCTTCATCATTCAGAGATTCGGCGCCCCAAGTTTCGTATGGAGCATCGCTTCACAGGCTGCGGAAAAACTTGGCGTTGCACCGATTTGGGGTGGCGCAGCGGTTTACCGCTGCGATATGGTTCATTTTCATCGACGGCTTTAGCCGCTGAGGTCCAACTCTCCGGCTGGAAAGAGTTTTTCCGCAGCCTCTTCGGCGATGTCGCAAGTCTCTGACCGTGCGCCGCCCGACTGAAACTCTCAGGGCGCCTCGCGATATTGAACGTCCAGTTCTTTGAGCGTCCCCAGCAGCAGCGCGCGGTTCTTGCGTAGTTCTGCCTTCGTCTGATCCGATGGATTTTTAGGAACGGCTTCGGCAACCAGCACCACGCGGCCGTACGGCCATGCGCTCGATGGAAGCGAGACCAACTCCGCCGGGATTTCTTCCGGCTTCAGAATGTGTATCTCGCGATTGGAAAGATCGACGAAGCCGATCCCATCCTCGCGAACCACCAGGTACGGGTTTTTCCAGCCACTCATATTGATGAGCGGCGGATATTTCGAGGGGTCCGGCGGAGGAATGGACTCGAGCCCGGTCGGCTGCCGCGTTTCCGTGGTCTGGGTTTCCGCCGACGAAGTCTGCGGGGATTTTGAGCATCCCTCCAAAGCCCCCAGCAGAATGAAGGTGACGATCGTTCTCACCCAGCTTCGCGGAAAGTTTCGGGCAAATTTTCGCACCACAGTTGGCACCACGTTTCTCCGCCCGCCATTATCGCCGCATGGCCTCCTTGCGGTGGAGTACCGTTTCGAGTGCCGCCTGCGTCTCTTTCGGCAGGTGGTAGCTCTCGCTGTCGTTCGGGAACTGATGCGAAACGACGTCGGCTTTGAAGGCCAGCACGGACTGCGTGATCAGCGCGGCCGCGTCTCCGTAGCGGCGAACGAATTTTGCCGGTTGCCCAAACGTCAGGTTGACCAGGTCATGGAAAACGAGCACCTGGCCGTCACAATCGGGGCCGGCGCCAATGCCGATGGTCGGCGTTTCGATCTCGGCGGCAATCATGGCCGCGACCTCGCGCGGAATGCCCTCCAGATAAATGCAGGCCACGCCAGCGCGATCAAGTGCCACGGCATCGCGCATCAGTTGCTCGATGTCATTGAGCGTCTTGCCCTGAACCTTATAGCCGCCCATGATGTTGACCGATTGCGGCATGAGGCCTATGTGCCCGGCGACCGGAATCTCGGCGTCGATCACGCGGCGGATCATGTCCACGCGTTTTTCGCCGCCTTCCATCTTGACCGCCTCGGCGCCGCCTTCTTTCACAAAGCGCGCGGCGTTCTGAATCGCGTCCTTGGGGTCAACCTGATACGACCCGTAGGGCATGTCGGCGATGAGTAGCGCCTCCTTCACGCCGCGCCGCACCGCCTTAACGTGGTGCAGCATCTCGTCAACCGTGACCGAAAGCGTGTTCTCGTACCCAAGCATGGCCATGGCCAGCGAGTCGCCGACCAGAGCAATGTCGATGCCGGCCTCGTCCACCAGTCGCGCGGTCGGGTAGTCGTAGGCAGTCAGGCAGGTGATGGGTTCGTGGTGAAATTTCTTTTCGCGGAGAGTAGCAGTGGTGATTTTACGGCTGGGGCAATGCCCACCGATAGGCGTGAGACTCACAGTGTCCTCCAGTGCCCCTCCGCAAACCAGGCGGATAGAGCCTGTACGCGTCGTTAGGTGACGCTGCGGGCATTATAGCTGCAAAAGGATCGTCCGTCGATAGGCGTCGGTGATGGCCAGTAAACAGATTCAGAACGCAGCAATCGGGTCTTTGGGGCTCGGTTTCTACCTGAGGCCGAGGACGTGAAGAAGCGCTTTTCTAACGACTCATCGGCCACGCTTTCGCCCAGCATTCTCCCGCAGCCACGCGGTGTAACCAGCCTCATCAAGCTTTCCCGCCGCCAAAGCCATGACAGCTCGGGTGGCATCCACCTCGCCGGCCTTGAACTCGAAGCCATGAAGCTCAAGAAAGAGAACGCCAATCACAAACCCCGTGCGCTTATTCCCATCCACAAAAGGATGGTTGCGGACGATGCCCGCCGTGTACAGGGCCGCCATTTCGATAATGTCCGGCGCTTTGGCATAGGCATTGTGCTGTCTGGGACGCGCAAGCGCGGACTGCAGAAGGCCGCGGTCACGCAACCCCGTGGCGCCGCCGTGGAGCGCCAAGAGTCGGTCGTGGATCGCGAGCACGTCGCGCTCTTCGATCCAGAGTGGTTCTTTCTTTTTCACCTTGTTTCTTTACTTGGAAAGAGCGTGCAACGTGTTGCGATAGCGGCCCATGATTTCTTCCGCCTTCGCCATTTTCTTCTCGAATGCGGGATCATAGGGCGTAAGCCGGTAATCGCCGTCCCCCGACTCAATAAGAAAAAGCCGCTCCCCGTCGCTGGTCTGCAAGCGGTCGATCACTTCTTTCGGCAGAACCACGCCCAGCGAGTTGCCAAACTTGCGAATCTTGAGTTCAACCATGCGCCCCTCCTAGTGTTATTACAATTGTAATAACATTTCGCAAGTCGCGCAAGCACCTACATCGAACGCCTGCAATCTGGCCCTCGCACCTTTTTCATCACATCCAGGCTGTGTGCCCCATCACAGACCTCCAACCGACCTTGCGGCGAAAATGAAGGCAAAAGTGAGCGCGTCTCCAGAGACGGCACGGTGAAAGCTGAGGGGCCCAATCCGTTATTAGCTCTTTGATAAGAACTTGAGGAGGCAGAAATCGATCGTCACATCCTCAAAAACCGCCCCAAAACGGGAATTTTGGGCCAAAAATAGAGCTAACTCTCTATTTCCGAATATTTTGCGATTAAGTCCTTATTCCTGAATATTTTAGCGGAAATTGGGGGGGAGGGGGGGGTACAAAACCCATAACCGACTAAGGGGAGCCAACGACCGATTTCAGTAAAGCCAGGCTGTTGAATTTCCTGAGACCTCACATCAAAGACCTGAGACCCTCTTTTACGCGCTCGCCGCTTCCGTGCTCCCCAGCGGCAGAAAATACTGCGTCCCCTTGATCGGCGCGGAGACTTTTTTCAGCAGCTCCTGCAGATCCTCGTTGCGATCGACAAAGTCGATCTCCGAGGTATTCACGATCAGCAGGTCGGATTGCGTGTAATGAAAGAAAAAGTGTTCGTAGGCCTTCACCACTTCCATCAGGTAATCCTCGCTGATGGCCTTTTCGCTGGCCGCGTTCTTTTTCTTCAGCCGCTTCTTCAGCACTTCCGGCGTGGCCTGCAGATAGATCACCAGGTCGGGCGTGGGAAGTTGTTCGCGAAAATAATTGAAGTAGCGATTGTAGGTATCGAGTTCGTGATCGTTGAGGTTGAGGCAGGCAAAAAGTTTGTCTTTTTCAAAAATGTAATCGGAAACGACGGTCTTATTCGACCGCGGTCCCAGATCGAGCCCGCGCAGCTGCTCGAAGCGGCGAATCAGAAATGCCAACTGCGTCTGGAAGCCTGCGCCCGGCTCGCCTTCGTAGAACGCTTTCAGAAATGGATTGTCTTCCGGTTCGACGACGCGCTGCGCGGCCAGGCGCTCTCCGAGAACCCGCGCCAGCGTGCTCTTTCCAACGCGTATGGGACCTTCGACCGCAATGTAACGGGGAAGCTCGAAAAGCTTGGCCATGGGTTATCGAATGTCGATTGTCGTGGGAACTGCTCAGCAGAATATATTGCTTCGCGCCGGGACGCAATGTGAGAAAAGTTAACAGGAAGAGTCGTCGGTCAAAGGGTCGTTGGTCTTTTGCGTATCGTCATTCGCTGTTCGCTTTTCGCCTATGGCCCACAATCGCGAACCAGAGTTGCGAACGACGAACAGCGAATAGCGAACGACGAGACCAGATACAATCTGCTCATGTTCCCCGCCCTAATTGGACTCGCGGCCGCTGCCGCCGCTTCTGCCGCAGCGTACCAGACCATGTCGCCGACGGGCCAATGGTACGGACGAACATTTGCCGCAGGAATCCGAGGAAGCAAGCAAATTGCCCTGACCTACGATGACGGGCCAAACGATCCGCACACGCTGAAGCTGCTCGAGGTGCTGGCGAAGCACAATGTGCAAGCCACGTTCTTCATGATCGGACACTACGTGCAGCAGCGCCCTGATATGGTGCGCGCGGTTGCGCAGGCGGGACATGTCCTCGGCAATCACACGCATACGCACCCGTTGCTCATTTTCGAATCGGCAGCCGAGACGCGCACGCAGCTTGTCGATTGCCATCAGGCTTTGCAGGACGCGATCGGCGAACATTCGAATCTATTTCGTCCGCCGTTTGGAGGAAGGCGACCTGCGACGCTCAAGATCGCGCGCGAACTCAAACTGCAAACGGTGATGTGGAACGTAACTGGCTACGACTGGAACGCGCCGCCCGCGGCCGTGATTGAGAAGAAAGTCGCACGCCAGATGCGCGGCGGAGACCTAATTCTGCTGCACGATGGCGGATATCGCGCCATGGGTGCAAACCGCGCGCAGACCGTAATAGCGACGGAGAATCTTATCCGTCGTTACAAGAATGAGGGATACGAATTTGTCACTGTGGAAGAGTTGAAGGCTGTTAACCATCGGCTATCAGCCGTCGGTTAGGCCATCAAAGGCCGCGCTCGTTTTACTGAGAGCCGAAAACTGAGAGCTGACAGCTTGTTCTACGCATGCACCGCTGCGAAGGCCTGCTTCGCTGCCGCGATCGTTTGCTGCACGTCGCGTTCAGTATGCGCAGCGCTCAGGAACGCCGCTTCGAACTGCGACGGTGGCAGATAGATTCCGTTCTCGAGCATCGCCCGGAAGAAACGCCCGAAGGCTTCGGTATCGGACTTAGCGGCGGAAGTCCAGTCGGTGACCGGACCCTTCGCGAAGAACCACGTGAACATCGAGCCGACGCGATTGTGGCACATGGCCACACCGGCATCCTTCGCTGCGGCCGCAACTCCCGCGACCACTTCGCCAGCGAGTTGGTCGAGTTTCGAGTAGACATCTTTATGATCGCGCAGGTAACTGAGCGTGGCGTAACCGGCAGCCATTGCCAGAGGATTGCCGGATAACGTTCCGGCCTGATACACGGGACCGAGCGGAGCAACTAGATCCATGATTTCGCTTGCTCCACCGTAAGCGCCCACGGGCAAACCTCCGCCGATGATTTTGCCCATGGTGGTGAGATCGGGCTGAATGGCATAGAGTTCCTGCGCTCCGCCATAGGCCAGCCGGAATCCGGTCATGACCTCGTCGAAGATCAGCAGCGCCTTATCGCGTGCGGTAACGGCGCGCAGAGCTTCCAGGTATCCGCGCGCGGGCGGCACGCATCCCATATTGCCGACGACCGGCTCGACAATGACACAGGCAATCTGATGCTTGAACTTCTCGAAAGCACGCTCGATCGCGTTGGTGTCGTTATAGGACAGCGCAAGCGTGAACTGCGCGAATTCCTCCGGAACGCCCGCCGAGCCCGGAATGCCCAGCGTAGCAACTCCGGAGCCGGCCTTCACCAGCAGCGCATCGGCGTGTCCGTGATAGCAGCCTTCGAATTTCACAATGTATTTGCGTTTCGTGTACGCACGCGCCAGTCGGATGGCCGACATGGTCGCCTCGGTGCCCGAACTTACGAAGCGAACCTTTTGCATGTGCGGAAAAGCGGAAATTACCAACTCGGCGAGATCCGCTTCGGCGGGAGTGGAAGCCCCAAAGCTGGTGCCGTTGCGCGCCGCCGCAATCACGGCCTCGATGACTATGGGCGCGGCGTGCCCGAGGATAAGCGGACCCCACGAACCGATGTAATCCACATATTCGTTGCCGTCCGCGTCCCAAATGTGCGAACTCTGGCCCCGTATGATGTACAGCGGGTCGCCCCCCACGCTGCCGAAAGCGCGCACCGGGGAGTTCACGCCTCCGGGAATCAACTGTTCGGCGCGTTTCTGCAGCTTGCGGGATTGCTCAGTCTTGCGGGCCATCATTTTCTCCATAGCATCGGTAGCATTGGTCGCTTGGTCGGAACCACGGATACTCCGATCAATATACCAGCGGAGTGTAGGCGGCAGGCAGGGCAGCAACACGTCGACTTGCAATACCGGAGCAGGGAATTCGTGCCTGAAACGGCTGCCAGGACCGTTTGGCGCAATCAATCGAATTCATCGGACTTTCACGAAATAGCAATACTCCTGCAATCTCGCGCGGCTACCTTGATACCAGTTGCCCTTCTAACCGGGAGGGTTTATCAGGACGGCCTTGGGGGGCTCCGGGCTGTCCTTTTTTGTTTCTGCACCTTACCTTCGGCGGTCACTTCAGGTACGAGCGCACAATTTCAATCAGTTCGTCGGTCGCGAGAGCCTGCTCGGAATTCAGTTGCTGGGGGTTGACCACGTGAAAGCGAATGTGACCTTCGAGCAGCTCCGCCATCAATCCATTCATGGCACCGCGCGCGGCCGTGATCAACTGCAGCACATCGGAGCAATCTTCGTCTGCTTCGAGCGCGCGCTCGATGGCGGCGATCTGGCCTTTAATCCGTTTGATCCGGAGGATGAGCTTGGGTTTTTCTTCGACTGTATGCATTATTCACGTCCTCTAGGTAGTGTACTCCCCTATGGTATAACCTTTTGCGTGAACCGCACAGATTGCAGGAACGAAGAAACGGGGGCGAATACCTCTGGCATGAGAGCCGACCGTCTAGCCTAGGACGCAGCTGTAACGCTCTTTTAACCGAGCAGGCGGATACTAGTGAACCATAGTTGCCAGCGTGAGTGTAATCATTGTGATTGTAATCACAATGACAGGTGATGGAGGCGTGGCTGGATGCGGCGCCCGCCAGTTAGTTTGTTCTCATGATATTGAAATTGAAATTCATTTTCATTATGGATGGCCTCATGATGAACCGGGCCGGGGGACGTCGCGCCGCCGCGCCGGGCTTGGCAGTGGCGCTCGCTTTCGTGCTGGCCGCCACCCCTCCCGCGTGTTGGGCGCAATCGCAAGCCGCCTCCAGTTCCACTCAAACTGCCGCTCCCGCCGCGCCGGAAGTGAACGATCCACCCAGCCCGCCTAACGATGCCATTGCCGATACCGAAGCGATGTTTCCGCATTTCACGAACACCCGATTCTGGCTCTCCGGGCAGACGAACTTCATCTTCCAGACTCATCCCGACTTTCACGCCGACTACAGCGGGCCGCACAGTCTCAGTCCAGACTATGAGAAAGCCACTTCGCGCGTCATGACCCTCTACACCGGCGTGCGGCTCAACAATTCCACCGAATTTCTTGTCGACATCGAAGAAGCGGGCGGTGTGGCGCTCAGCACCGGCTTGGGCCTGGCCGGAAATACGGATCTGGACATCGTGCGTAATCCGCTGTTGAGCAAAGCGCCGTATCTGGGGCGCGGCATGATCCATAAGGTGTTCGCATTGAGCAAAGACAAGATTGAGAACCAGCGCGGTTTTCTATCGCTTTTCGATGAGTTACCGCGGCGGCGTCTGGAAATTCGCTTCGGCAAGTTCAGCCTGCCGGATTTCTTTGATGTGAATTCGGTGGGATCTGATACGCATTTTCAATTCAGCAACTGGTCGGTGGACAACAACGGCGCCTGGGACTACGCCGCGGATACGCGCGGTTATACGGTAGGCGTGGTGGCGGACTACGAGGATCGCAACTGGGGTTTCCGCTTCGCCGAAGGGCTGATGCCGAAGGTGGCGAATGGAATTGATTTGGTGTGGCGGCCGTGGCAGGTGCATGCGGAAAATTGGGAGTACGAGCTGCGCCACGGCGTTTCGCCGAAAAAATCCGGCGTGGTGCGGCTGCTCGCTTATACGAACTACGCCAACATGGGCATCTACCGGATTGCGAATCAGCAGTTTCTGGATCATTCGTCCCCGACGCCGGAGACGGTGCCGGAGATCACAAATCACCCTTGGCACGTAACGCGCAAATACGGTTTCGGCGTGAACCTGGAACAGAATCTTGCACACTACGTGACGGCGTATGCCCGTTGGGGATGGGACAACGGAAAAACCGAATCATTCGCCTACACGGAGATTGATTCGACGTTCAACCAGGGGGTCGGGGTGAATGGGGCACTATGGCATCGCAAGCAGGATCGCGCCGGCATTGCCTTCGTGTCGAACGGGATCAAGAAGGACCATCAGGTGTATCTGGCCGATGGCGGACTTGGCTTTCTGCTGGGCGATGGAGGCCTGCGCTACGGGCGAGAGAACATCGTCGAGTCGTATTACACGGCGCACGTTTGGCGCGGAATCTACATAGCTCCCGGAGTGCAGCACATCAATAATCCGGGTTACAACCGCGACCGGGGGCCGGTGGTGGTGCCAAGCTTGCGGGCGCATGTGGAGTTGTAGGGGCAGGTGGCAGGTTCCAGGGACTGCAAAACGTCGAAGTGTTTCACGTGAAACATTGTGAAGATAATACTGTTCGTACAAGTATGTCAGTACATCAGCAGCTATGTTGAACATGCGAAACGGGTTATTGCACCCCGTGAGACTGCGCAATTGGGGCAGTCTTGAGCGGTGGCTAAGCAGTCACAGCGTGTGATTATTACACCGTAATTTTTACAGGGTCCACTTTCTCAGCTTTCAGCCCCCTTTCTCAGTGAAATTCGATGCAGCAGCCCGTTGTGAAAGTGAAGGCAGGCACATTTCAGACACTGCCTCCTTTTCAGCAGGCTGCTAGAAGGTGAATCTGGCGGAAAACTGCAAGACGCGTGGAAGGCCGTTGGGGCTGATCTCCTGGAGGGTTCCGAAATTGCCGGGGCCCGAGTTGGGCACCAGATAGCAGGTCTGGTTGAGCGATACTCCGTCACCACAGGTGGTCCCGATGGGGTTGTATTGCAGTTGATTGATCCCGTTGCCATTCTGCACGTAGTAGTTGGCATGGTTGAACAGGTTGAACGCCTGCACCTGGAACTCCAGCTCCTTGCCTTCCTTGACCTCAAAACTGCGGGCCAGTCCCAGGTCGATCCTCTCCAGCCACGGACCATAGAACGAATTCAGGCCAATGCCTGGCGTGGGGCCGGCGCCATTAATACCGGCGGCGGTGTTCGCAGTGTCCTGGTTAAAGGCGGTGTCGTTCAGGTTGTCATCTCCGGCGTTGCAACAGGCTGGACCCAGCAATGCCGCGTAGGGACGGCCGGAAGAGAACTCCATGACACTGCTCAGCCTCCAGCCCGAGAGCAGGGCGCGGCCGCTGTCGGAACGGGCCAGTCGCTCCAGCCCTGGCCGGTAGACGTCGGCCAAAGCTATACGGTGCCGCTGATCCAGGAGTGAAGGAGCATGTGTATTGCCGAAGTCGAACTGGTTGTTGAAATCCATGCCATCGAGCATCATGCTTTTGGCGAAGGTGTAGGAAAATTGCAAGGAAAGACCCTGCGACATGCGGCGCTGCAACTGCACGAAGAAAGAGTTGTAGTGGTTTTGTCCGGGGCTAATCAGTTCGTTGATCTGGCCCAGGTTGGGGTTGATACGGCCTTCGGTGAGCAGGCCGTTGTCCATGTTCGGCAGGATGATCGTTTTCCCACTGCAGGACTGGGCAGTTGCCGGTGTGCCGGGAGGACACACCACAAACGTCGTCGTGCCTTGCAACGGATTCAGGTTTAAGTCGTAGGCGCTGCCGGAAAGCAGATGCACGCCGTGATTCCACATGGTGCCGAGGGTTAGCGTTGTGTTCTCGAAAATCTCGCGCTCAATCTGCAAGCTCGCCTGCAAAATATAGGGCACGCGAAACTGCGGGGAGATCAGAGAAATGTCGGGAGAGGCCGAAAACAGCGGGGAATTCGCGGCTAGGATGGTCGGGAACGCTGGCAGCTGTTGGTTCGGCGCAAGAGCAGAGTTGTAGCTTACGCTTGCAGACGACTGCTGGGACGCCAGTCCGTTCGAGACCACCGAGTTGCGATAGTTCAGGCCGTTCATGTTGGTGTAGAACTGGCCGAAGCCTCCGCGCACTACCGTTTTCGATTCGGGCTGCCAGGCAAATCCGAAGCGCGGCGCCAGGCGCCGAAACTGGTTCGGATACTGCCCAGTGAGCGGGAAGGCGGGATTTTCCATGGGCTGCGGGTAAACCTGGAAGTCCTCGCGCACGCCCATTCCGAGGGTCAGCTTCGGCAACGCGCGGAAGGTGTCCTGTACGTAGAATCCGTAATATGGAACGGAAAAAGAAAAAGTCGGCTTCCCGGAAGTTTGACTGAAGACGTTGTATTGGCCCAGCGCAAAGGCCTCCAGGTTTGAGAATTCATAGCTTCCCAAGAACGAACCGAACTGGACGGCGGCGTTCGGGTCCGCGCCGCCATCATTGTTGTCCGCGTCCCAGGCACGGCTCATATCGAAACCGAATTGCAACGTGTGCTTGCCAATCACGTAATCGACTCGGTCGGCCAGAGAGTACTGCCTTTCAAAAACCCTTCCCACCGAGAAAGGAGCGTTGCCGAGAATGAAAGCGGCCGGACTATCGAGAATCAAGGTAGGGATGTTTGGAGCCAAACCGGTCGGCGTCGAGATCTGGTTGTCTTGCGAGGTGCCAGCGTGAAATTCGTTCAGCAGGTTGGGGGAGAAGGTGTGCGTCCAACCCAGGCTGGCCTGGAAGGCATGCACGTAGGCGTTTGCCAGGGTTTGCGTTCCATAATTTCCTACGGTAGGGTCGGTGATGACGCCTCCGGGCGAGTTGAAGCGGTTCAGATTGAAGCTGAGGAACAGGCCATCGCGGGAACTGGCCTGATAGTCAAGGCGCGGCGTAATCACGAGATCGTTGCGCAGTCTGGCTTTGGTGCCGAGATTGGAGTTCAGCGCGTTCAGCGTGTTCGAGACTTGCTGCAGGTACACCGGATTGGCCGGGTCAGGCGCGGTGTCGCTGCCCGGAACGGGCAAGGGACCATTCGGCGGAGGCAGCGCGGTTCCGGCCGGAAGATCAAAATTAGCAGCGAGAAAAGATGCCAAGTTCGCCGGCGTCGTTGCCAACGCCGAATTGATGACCGGAATCGGATTGTTCCGCAGTTGCTGCTCATAATCCACGAAGAACCATAAACGGTTTGGCAGGATCGGCCCGCCCAGTCCCGCGCCAAATTGCTGCAAAGCATCTTCTGGCCTAGGGAAGCCGCTGGCTTTATCGAGGGCGTCGTTGGCTCCGGTCGCGGAGTTCCGGTTGTAATAGAAAGCGCTGCCGTGGAATGCGTTGCTTCCCGACCGGGTCACGGCGTTGACGAAGCCGGCTCCGCCTCCATAGATGGCCGAGTATGGGCTGAGCGAGACTTGAAACTCCTCGATGGCGTCCTCGCCATAGAGGTAGGGGATGCGGTAACGGCCTAGAATGTCGGCGAAGTAGTTGCTGGTGGCGTTGGTTCCATCCACGGTGAAAGCATTGGAGCCATTTCCATTGGCGTATCCCGAGTCCTCACCGCCCTGCTGGCCGGCAATGCTGACGAGGCCGGTATCGCCGTCGTAGCTGGTATTCGGTGCCAGGGTCGCGAAGTCGGTGTAGCGGCGTCCGTTGCGCGGCAATTCTTCAATCAGCGACCGCTCCAGCACGGTGGTGGCGGAGGATTCCTCCGGCCGCAGCAGTGGTGTCGCCCCGATTACTTTAACCGTGTCAGAACCGGCTCCCACCTGCAGCCTGATGTCCTGCGAAGTGGTATTGCCTACCAGTACACGGACGAGAGCCTCGACCTCGCGAAACCCCTTGAGATTGGCGGTAATGGAATATGAGCCCGGCATCACTGCCGGAAATCGGTAAAGTCCAGCATGGTTTGTCTCAGAAGTTTGCTCCACGCCGGTTGCGAGATTTCGAACTACAACCGATGCTCCCGGCACTGCCGCTCCGCTGGGATCGGTGACACGTCCACCGAGCGCGCCGGTCAATACGACATTCTGGGCAGTCGACAGTGCGCAGCTCGCCACGGCAACCCAAACCATGCAGACCGCCAGCCGATTGGCCACGGAAATTTTCACACCTGATCGAAGGATGGTTTCAAGGGCGTGTGTGAAAAACAAAGGGCGAGGGCATTCACTGAGCTCCATAATTTTATTATCCTTGACACACTGATTCATGTGCCGTTCTAGTCAAAACACAGGACAATAATCGCGCGTTGTTAATGGCGCGTCACGCATACATTAATGCTTTAAGAAAAAACCTACTATCGACGATAGTACGTTTCTGCATCTACTGCTGGAGGCAACTGTGATTCGCTTAATTCTGTGAGCCATTGGAATTCAATGTTTCTCGTCTTCGGGCGCGATCCCCTAATCGGATAGGCGCAGGCCTTTTAAGAAATCTCAATAGCCTTTAATAAACTCCCGGCTGTCCCTTCTTTTAAAGGGACAGCCGGGATGCTTATTAGATTGCGCTCTCTGCTTATTCTGAGCCGTTCTTGCTGGCCTCCTTTATCTCGGACACAGTCCTGCGGGGCTTCAACGCGGGATAGGGTTTGCCGCCCATCATGCCATTCCAGAGGATCCGGTTGAATTTCTCCGTCGGGATCCGGTCCTCCTTGCTGAAGTCCATGCCCGTGGTTTGCGCCGCCCACCAGGCTGCGGCGTGCGTGGGATGCGGTATTGCGTCCGGGTTCTGAACGTATTTGTTGAGTATCGGAAGCGAAGTGCCGTAGAGGTAGTTGGACGGGATCGCGGAATAGGTCCAGCCCGCTTGCGCGATGTTGAAGGCGTCCGTCATCGGCGGAACACCCGCGTCATGCACGTTCAGTGGAGGCAAGCCCAGGACCTGTTCGATCGTCTTGACCATGCTGACGGTGGTATAGAAAGTGGAGACGACCGCACCCTGCTTCACATAAGGTCCGACGATGAAGGCAAGACTGCGGTCGCCGCTGACGTGATCGGCGCCATCCTGGGGATCGTCTTCAATCACGAAGATGAGGGTGTTGCCCGCGTAGGGGCTGTGGGCGACCTTATCGACCGTCAGTCCTACGGCGTAGTCGTCGTCGGCCATCTGAAGTTCCGGCGTGTTCACACCGAAGCTAGCGGTGCTGAAATTGCCGAAGTGGTCATGATCATATCGCAGCAAGACCAGATTGGGGAATGTATTGTGCTTAACCTGCTGGTCGAATTCCCGCGCCCATTCGGCGTAGCGGAAGAAGTCGGGGTAGCTCTGATCGAAGGGCCAGAAGCAGAGATCGCTGAGTTTAAGCAGTTCCTTCTTCGCCGGCCACTCAACCTGGGTCGGAGGCTTCGTGGAGCAAGGATAGGCGAGAGTGGGACTGAGTTCGCCTAACTCTTCACGTACATCCAACGCGCCCAGATCGGTGTAGAAGCCATAGTCGCGAACGGTGAGATGAGCCTTGAGCGCGGCATCCCAAATATAGCCCGCACCTTCTTCGCCAGTGGGACCGTCAGCTTCGACTTCGTTGGCGTTTCCGGGTAGTAGGTTTGGATCGTCCGGATAGATCGGTTGCTCAACCTCGCGAGCGGCGAGGCCAGTTATCGCAACGTTAACGTTGCGGGCCGTGCCTTCGCTATCGTACTGGCATCCGCCTTTTCCGTAGTTGACTTTAACGCACTTCTCGTTGATATCGAGAGAGCGCGCCGCCGTGGACCACTGCCAGCCGTCCATGCTAACCATCGAGCTGTCGTCGAAGTTGTCGAAGGTCGCAAAGTTGTTGGCAAGGTTGTGAAAGTTCGGCGTGACTGAGGCTGGGAACTGGGTGTAGGCGGGATCCGCGTTGGCTCCGTTGGTCAGGTCACCGAGGATCTGGTCGAAGGTGCGATTCTCTTTCACGATGTAGATGACGTGTTGAATGTGCTGTTGCAGGAACGTCATGGTCGCAATGTCGTTCGCGCTCAACTGGAAGTTGAAGCCGTTGTTTTGCGCGACCTGGCCGGTAAGCGTCGCCAGCTGAGTGGCACTGGGAACCGGCAGCGTCAGGAAACCCGAGTACTCGTTTTGCCACGCATACTGGTTGCCGGCACCATCCTGTGAAAATACAGTTTGACAGGCTGAGCCGAAACCGCCGCCGGGGTCGTTATTGATGTAGCGGCAGTTCTCCGGATTTGGAGTTTCTACACTCTTGCCGTTCACTACGTACAGAGTGGAGCCATGGGGGCTGATGCTGACAGAATTGGGATACCAGCCAGTGGGGATCAATCCGGTGACGATCGGTTTCTTCCCCGTAAGGCTGATGACCGCGACCGCGTTAGTGCCACCGTTGGTGACGTAGGCAGTGCTCTCGTCGGGCGAAAGAGTGACGCTGTTTGGATTACTGCCCTTGGGCACGTATTTGCCATTGCCGAGAGCATCGACTGGCGCGCTGGCATTGACCTCGCTCAGCACCGTGTTCGACGCCGTGTCAATGATGATCAACTCGTCGGAGTTCGCCGCCACCACGAACAGCTTGGTCTGGGCGGCATTGAGAATCATTCTTTCCGGGTTGCCGGCGACTGGAATGCGGTTGGTGAGGGTGAGAACGCCACCGATGAAACTCAGCACGTCGATCTCGCGGTCGCGAACGCTGGAGACGTAGACAGTGCCGTTACCTGGAGTGCTGCTGCCTGCGACGGCGATTCCGTAGGGAAACTCTCCGCCCGGAACGCCAGTTTGGGCGGGATTGATGATGCCGGGACGGAGATCGTATTCCTGGAGAACCACGCCATGGACGAGGTCAACCGAGGTGATAGAGTCAGTTTCGTGGTTAGCCACGAAGAGGGTTTTGCCATCGGCGGTGATGCCGAGGATAGCTGCCGTCGGACCGGTTTCGGTCTCCTCGCACATCAGATCGCAGTAATGATGGAGGTTGATCGGTGTGCCGGATTGCGCCCACAGACCGCCTTGCAGCGTGAAGGTGTGCACATTGTCGTTGCCTCCGCCGCCCACGTAGAATGCGGAACCATTCGGGGCCCACACGATCCCGTCGAAGGTTTCGTCAAAATTCAACAGCTGTACTACTTGCACTTCCATCGGCGTACTGGGCGTGGAGATGTCATAAACGAAAACAAACTCGCCGGAATCTGGGCCGGAATAGTTGCCGCTTGCGTTCACCATCAGGTTGTAGCCGCTGGTCAGGATCAGCAGCGTTTTGCCGTCCGGGCTAATGGCCGTGGTCTCGGCGCCATCCGGCGTATAAACCGGGAAGTCCGGCAAGGAAGTTGTCAAAGGCACAAACACCGAGCCCGGGGCTGCGGTCGGTGTAATGGTTGCACCGGTCGGTAGAATCTGCGCGAACGCGAAGCTGGTCACGGCCAGAAGCGCCGCGAAAACGGCCCCGCGAAGAAAACTCGTGATCTTCATACGGTGATCCTCCAAAATTAAGGTTGTTTGGGTTGAAAGCGCCAAGCCGAGACGGTGTGACTACGTGCAAAAAATCAAGAGGTGGAAGTACCGAATTAATAAACGAGGAATGTTACGGGTGGATGAGAAATGTTACGGGTGAATTATGGATGTGTGAAAAGTTCAACTGTTGCGTGTAATTCCGGCGTCCTGTTTTTTTACCGCACGGAGCGCCCAGGCCATGCGCGGGGTGTTGTGGGCGATGCCGAAGCGGCCCTGAGCATCGAGCAGAATGATGCCGCCGTGGCCGTTGAGGCGCTGCTTCAGATAGTTCATCGCTTCGCTGGCCACCCACTCGGGCAAACTGCCGGATTCGACGCGATCCGCCGCCCATTTCGCGAGCACCAACTTCATGATGGGTTCGCCCCATCCGGTGGTGGAAGCAGCGGCGCTGAGATTGTCGGCATAGCAACCGCAGCCGATCAGTGAAGAGTCGCCGAGGCGGCCGGGATCCTTATTGAGCGTGCCGCCAGTTGAGGTCGAAGCCGCGATATTGCCATTGTGATCGAGCGCGACGGCTCCGACGGTATCGTGCGAAATGGCGGGTGCAAAGAGGTCGTTGCCATGGGTTGAGTCCTGCGCCTGATACTCGCGCAAGCGCTCGACTTCCCTTGGAATGACGAGATCCTCGTTGTGGCAGAGAGTGATGCCGTGCTCGGCGGCAAAGCGCTCGGCGCCTTCGGCAACAAAATAAACGTGCGAGCTGTCGCTGAGAATTTTGCGGGCGGCGCGCACCGGGTTGCGCAGGCGTTCGACGCAACCAACGCCGCCGCCGCGCAGGGTTGCGCCGTCCATGATGAACGCGTCGAGTTGCACCTTACCGTCGCGGTTCAGGAAACTGCCGCGACCGGCATCGAAGGTCTCGTCGTCTTCAAGAACGACCACGGCTTCCTCGACCGCGTCAAGAGCCGAGCCGCCGCATTCCAGCGCGCGCCATCCAGCCGCGGCGGCATTGCGCACACCGTTCAGGTGAGCGTCGACCATATCGTCGGGAATGGCCCAGGCGCCGCCGTGAACGACCAGAACAGGATTGGTTGGCAAGCTCAGGCTCCACGATAAATTTCGGCGTCTAGTCTAGCATCCGGGAAGAAGAAGTTCCTTCTCTTCGAGGCCGGTTGACGATCGCCAGCAGCACGCCCGCTGCAAACAGGCTGTATATCGCGAGGCGAAAAATGGTGCTGCTGTGGAGACCTCTCGTGGGATCGATGAAAAAGGCTGCGATCAAGAATAGGGGTGAAACCATAATCAGAACAGACGCTACGCGCTGAGCGCGGTGATACGGCTGGCTATTGGACAACGCTAGGTTGGCGACCGCAGCCAGCAGAAGAAAGAGATGGCGCGAACGGAAGATCAGGCGAGGGATGCTGTCTAGACTCGGAACTGCAGCGGTGTGCAGCATGTATTGGCCCGTGAGGGGGAACATGAGCAGCGTCAACGATCCCACGATCCAATGTGCGCGCGACCAGGTCAAAGGACGAGCCTCCTCACGCAATCAATGTCGACAAGGATATTAGCAAGAATATCGGGGAGCGTTTTCGGATTCGATTCGTGTGGTGGACGGGCGGGGACGCCCGTCGCTCCATTTTTAGTCCGGTGCTTAGCTTGGCGTTCAGGCGGCTCGCGCGGGAGCGTCCAATTCGGTCGTGCGTTGCCAGGTGTAGATGACGCGATGGATTACGGTGATGGTCGAAAGCACGGCGATCACCCATAGCACGGGAGCCATTTCGTTGAAGACAGCGCCGATGATCAGCAGCACTAAACGTTCGGGGCGTTCCATGAAGCCGACGCGGCAGGTGCCGATCAGCGACTCGGCGCGGGCGCGAGCATAGCTCACCATGATGGCGCTGATCATGGCAAGAGCAGCCAGCACGATGTAGAAGAAGCGGCTGCCACGGCCGTAAAAAACCATCAATCCCAGGAACAGGGAGGCATCGCTGTAGCGGTCGACGATGGAATCAAAAAACCCTCCGAAGCGGGTGACCTGATTCGAGGCGCGGGCGACGCGGCCATCCACCAGGTCGAAGAATCCCGATCCGATGATGACGAGGCCAGCGTAGAAAAACATGCGGCGCTGGTTGTCGCCGTTGGCGTATCCAAACAAAAACGCAGCATACGTATTGACCACCAGTCCCATCACGGTCAGGAGGTTGGGATTGATGCGCGCGAGAGCGAGCAGGCGGACGATGGCGTCGAGCAGAACGCCGCAGGCGCGACCGACTCCGCTGGTCCAACTCATACAATCCAACCCATAATCGCGCCCCTCATAATGTTGCCGCTCATTCCGTTTCCCGTTCCGGCTCCGCTTCCAGTTCCGCTTCCAGCTTGGCTTCGGCGATATCGTGGATGGTCGAGAGCTTCAGGATTTCCATTTCGCGGCTTCCGCCGGGAGTGACCACTACGGCAGTGTCGCCAACTTTTTTATTCAGCAGGGCGCGTCCGATCGGCGAGGTGGTTGAAATTTTGCCGGCGGCCACGTCGGACTCTTCGCTGGTCACGAGCTGGTATTCCATTTCCTCATTCTTGGTGCCGTCGTAAATCGTCACGGTCGAGCCGAGGCCAACTTTATCCTTAGGGATATTGTTCATGTTGATCAGCGACAGGTCGGCGAGGCGCTTGCCCAGTTGGCGGACGCGCGCTTTCAGATACTCCTGGCGCTGCTTGGCCATGTGATACTCGGCATTCTCGCTGAGGTCGCCCATGGCAACAGCTTTTTTGAGCTCCCTGGGTATATCGTGGGCCAGTTCACGCTCCAGCGTGTTCAGTTCGTCCCGAAGCTTCTTCTTGATCTCGTCCGTCATTGCTTTGGGCATTATAACCCTCGTCGAATGGGAAGGCGGCATCGGGGTTTGCGATTTACCAGCTAACGCCCCCGGCCAACCTATTAAACCGGAATGACTTAACCGGGACAGCGGACCCCGAGCTTCTCGATTGCCTTGTGAGCGGCGGTCGGCTAGACTAGAAACAGTTCCAGCACCCTCGGGCGAGGGCCCCTCCATGAACGGCGACCGCGTTTTCCACATCGGCGATAAGGTCGTTTACCCCAACCACGGCGTCGGAATCATAGAACAGATCAGCAGCCGGAGCATGGGAACAACGATTGAGAAATTCTACCTGCTGAAAATCCCGGCCAGCAGTCTGAAGGTGATGGTGCCGTTTGCCAACGTCAACAGCGTTGGGATGCGTCCGTTGGTGCGGAATGGCGAGGTGGAGAAGATTGTGGATTACCTCTCCTCGGGCGAATGCATCAACGCGGTGGACTGGAAAGACCGATTCAAGGAGAATTCCGATCGCATGCGCACCGGGTCGCTCTCGGACGTGGCGGCGGTGCTGAAGAGCCTGCTGATCCTCGCCCAGGCCAAATCGCTCTCCTTCCGCGAAAAGAAGATGCTGGAACGCGCCCGGTATTTGCTGGTCAGTGAAATCGCCATCTCGCGGAACTGCGAGGAGAGCCTGATTGAACAGGCGCTAACCAAGGCGCTGACGAAGTGTAATCTGCGCTTCCCCGAAATTTCTGAACTTGCTTCCTGATCGCTCGGCGGGCAAGCCCCGTCTCTACAGCAACCTTAGCGGGAGGGGTGGGCTTCCATCCAGGATTGAAGAATCAACACCGCGGCCATCCGGTCGACGGCTTGCGCCCGCTTCTTGATCGACAGATCGGTTTCTCGCAGCAGGCGGTTGGCTTCGGTTGAGGTCCAGCGCTCGTCCCATAGATGGACAGTCACGCCGAGGTGAGCGCGCAGATCGTCGGCGAAACGGCGCATCTTTTCCGATTGCGTTCCTTCCGCACCGCTTAGGCGCAGGGGCAGGCCGACCACAATCTCCCGGACCTCGTACTTCGCCAGCACTTGTCCCAGTGCCTCCAGATCGCGACGCTTATTCTGACGCTGGATCGTATCCAAACCCTGCGCGGTGAGACCGAGCGGGTCGGAGACGGCGACTCCGATCCTTTTTGAGCCGACATCGAGAGCCATGATGCGGCGATGGCCGGGTGTCGCAGGCACGTGCATCGCTCAATTGTAGATGGGGGAGCACAAATGCTTCCGCAATTCCGAATTCCGGTGGTGCAATTCCGGCGGTAGTAAGGCAGAATTGTTGGCCAGTCGTCGTCGCTGGGGGGTTGAGCAAACGGGATATGAGGATCACGGAAACGCAAAACGGGCATCACTGGTCGCTGACGCTGCTGGGCATCGGCCTGATCGTTATGTTCGCGTATTACGGCGAATCGGTGCTGGCTGTGCTCTTCTTTGCCATTCTGCTGAGCTTTATGCTCTCTCCGGTGGTGCAGGCGCTGGAGTACTTGCACGTTCCAAGGGCCATGGCGGCGCTGATCAGTGTGGTCGTGTTGCTCGTGGTGCTCTATGGCGTCACTGCTGCTTCGTACAACCAGGCCCTCATTTTCGCCGACAACCTCCCAAAGTATTCGCAGAAGATACGCTCCATCCTGCAGCCCTACCAGCAGCAGGCGGAAAAGCTCGAGAAGACGGGCGAGGTGGTCGGCCCGGAGGACACGAATGTTGTACCGGTACGGCAGGTGCAGAGTTGGTCCGAGACGCTTACCCACGGCGCCGGCACTCTGACCGATATCCTTCTGGCCGCGTCGTTCATCCCGTTTCTGGCCTACTTTCTGCTGACGTGGCAGAGCCACGCGCGTTCAGCTACCGTGATGCTGTTTCCCTTGCATCACCGGCACACGGCGTTCGTGACGCTGGGGCTTATTGGGAAGATGTTGCAGAGTTTCATTGTCGGAAACCTGCTGATCGGACTGCTGATTTCGGCCGTCAGTGTGGCCATTTTCGGGTTGCTGCACGTTCCGTTCTTCTACTTCGTCGGGTTTCTCAGCGGATTCCTGAGCCTGGTTCCGTACCTCGGAGTGGTGCTGGCGATGATTCCGCCGATCCTGGTCGGCCTAGGACAACTGGAGGCCGGAAGCCTGCTGGTGGTAGCGCTCTGCGTGGTCGGAATGCATCTTTTCGCGCTGAATGTTCTCTATCCGAAGCTGTTGGGGAGCCGTCTGAAAATTAATCCGCTGGCGGTGACGATCGCGCTGCTGTTCTGGGGAGCGGTCTGGGGAGCAATCGGCCTGGTGCTCGCCATTCCGATCACGGGCGCGATGAAGATTGTGTTCGACCACGTCGAGTCGATGAAGCCGTACGCGGATTGGCTGGGAGAGTAGCGGAAAACGTATCGCGGAAAATGCGCAGAAAATTCAAAAGCCCGGCCAGAGCAGCCGGGCTTCGGTGTTAGGGATCGCCCACGTTAGGCGACCGCGGATCTCTTGGTGCGTCCCTCCGAGGTCACAGGCTGCGCTACCTTGCGCACCAGGAAGGGCTGAAGATTCGGTTCACTGCCAGCCCACTCGATGCTGCTAATTGAGTGTCCGGGTTGGCAGGTAACGAAATAGCGTTCTCCAGTCGGGCTGGTTACTTCAAACTTGCCGTTCTCGCCCTGTAGAGCCTCGGCAATGTCATAGGTCGTTATGCTTTCGTTCAACTTCATGGGGACCTCCTTCAGTCTCCAATACAGCGTTACTGGTTAAGGTTGTCCCCCCTAGGGAAGGTATTCTCTATCTTAGAACGTCGAGTGGAGGCAGGCACGCGTTTTTTTTTATGTTTCGTTCTCATCTCTACCGTGTTTACTGTAGGACCCATTCGTTGTTTGCAAGACAATTTTTCCAGGATATCTGGGGTGACAGCGCTCTTGAGGGCCCTGAACTCTGGAAAGCTTCCCTGGCAGCGCCCTTTTGTTGCACTCTAGGTTTCAGCACTCTATATAAGAGAACATCTAAACCGGAACCATGCGCAAGCTGATCACATTGTTTTTGCTTCTAGCGCTAGCTGTCGGCGGCTGGGCGGCGTGGCAGGTCTATGCCCCGCTGACACCCCCAGCCAGTACCTCTCTGCTTTTGCGCCCCGGCTATTCGACACGCCGAATCGCTGTGGAGCTGAAAAAGGCTGGAGTAATCCGCAGCGAACGTGCTTTCTGGTTCTGGCACCTGTTGCATCATAAACGATCGCTCAAGGCGGGCGAATATCTTTTCGAACGCGAGGCGACTCTTCCCCAGGTTTACAACCGGATCGCGCGCGGCGATATTTACTTCCACGTGGTCACGATTCCCGAGGGCTACACGATATTCGACATCGCCAAGGCGGTGGAGGACGCGGGGCTTGGGTCGGCGGCTGATTTTCTGCAGGTTGCCGAGACCCAGACCCAGCTAATCTCGGATCTGGCGCCGGATGCCAAGTCGCTCGAGGGCTATCTCTTCCCCAACACCTACCAGTTCACGCGAACCCAGAGCCTGGAGGAAATGGCGGCCGCGATGGTCCATCAGTTCCGGCAGGTGGCGCAGCAGATCGGATTGAATTCCGGGGTAAAATCAGATGTACCCAAAGTCGTGACCATGGCCTCGATCGTCGAGAAAGAAACCGCCGACCCTGAGGAACGGCCGCTTGTGGCTAGCGTTTACTACAACCGGATGGCGCAAAGAATGGCGCTCGACGCCGATCCAAGCGTGATCTACGCCGAGTTGCTGGCGGGCACGTACCAGGGGAGCCTCCATCACGCCGACTTGGCGGTGAACTCGCCCTATAACACCTACCGTTTCCCGGGGTTGCCACCGGGGCCGATTGGCAATCCGGGAAGGAGCGCCCTAGAAGCGGCTTTGCACCCCGGCAACACGAAATTCCTTTATTTTGTTAGCGATGGTAACGGACACCATCGCTTCGCCCGCAGTCTCGAAGAACACAATCGGAACGTGGCTGCTTATCGCCATGCGCTTGGCCTCAGGTAATAGTCCGTAGAGAGATTCCTTTCTCCCTTGGTTTTCCCCCGCCCTTGGAAGCGTACCCTGATACGAACCCGCGCTTGCACCACGACTGCTAAGCGCTGAACCCTCCGCTGCCTTATACTAGTTAGATACCAAATACGACAAAAGTCTTCCTGGATACTGGCATAGGAATGTATCGCCCTCATCTGCGCCTGTTTTTACTTTTATTTCTTTCGGCGGCCACGTTTCCGCTGAGCGGGTGTCTTTTCCGGACGCGTGCTCTGGAGCGTCAGTTTTCCAACCGGCCGCTCAAGACCGCGACCCAGCAGCAGCTAATCGAATATGTCAACACGCAGGCCACCGCGATTCAGTCCATCCAGGCCACGGTAGATATCGACGCCTCGGCTGGAGACCCAAAAAATGGCCGGATCACCGATTACAAGGAGATTCGCGGCTACGTGCTGGCGCGCAAACCGGCCATGCTGCGCATGAAGGGCCTGATGCCGGTGGTGCGGAATACGGCCTTCGACATGGTGAGCGACGGGAAGGACTTTAAGCTCTGGATCCCTCCCCGGAACAAATTTGTCGTGGGCTCGAACAATTCCGACAACTACCAGCCCGACAAGCGGTTGGAGAATATGCGGCCGCAGTACATTTATGACGCGCTGCTGATGCCGGAAATCGGCGGGGACGAGATTGCGGTGCTTGAAAATGGCTATGAAATCGTCCTGGATGCGAAGAAGCATCGGGTCGAGCAGCCGAATTACGAGCTGGCGGTCATTCGGAAGGGCCCGCAAGGCTGGTATCTATCGCGCCGGATCGAGTTCAGCCGAACCGACCTGCTGCCACATCGGCAAAGGATCTATGACCAACAGGGAAGTGTTTCGACCGACGCCCATTACCAGAATTATAAAGACTTCGCGGGCACTACCTTCCCAAGCACGATTGAGATCGAGCGTCCGCGGGAGAATTACGACATCACCCTGAGCATGGTCAAACTGGAAATCAACAAAGCGCTGACCGACGATCAGTTTGCGCTGGAACAGCCAGCTGGGGCGGACGTGGTAAACCTCAATCAGCCCAATTCCAGCACCGCGAAGGCGCCGGAGATCCAGAGCAGGTAATGCCGGATCTCATAAAGCAGTTCTGGCGCCCTGAAGCGTTCCAATCAGACGCCCCATGAGGGGGCGAGGGCCAAACGCTCAAAAGCGCATGATGAATCGAATGATCGTCGGCAATTTGGTGCATCGACCGGTGCGGTCGCTGATCAGCATTGTGGCGGTAGCGCTTGAAGTCACGCTGATCCTGCTGATCGTTGGCCTCTCGCTCGGGATGCTCCAGGACCAGCGCAACCGGAATGCTGGCATCGGGGCGGATGTGATCGTGCTGCCCGCGGGTTCCTCGTTCATCGCCGGGCTGACGGGCGCGCCCATGAATATCAAGATCGGAGACGTGCTGGCCAAGTTGCCCCACGTGGAGAGGGTTGCCCCGGTGGTCACGCAAGTCAGTTCGGCGGGCACGCTCGAGATCATCGCGGGCATCGACTTGCCAAGCTATGAGAGCTTGTCGGAGGGATTCCGCTACCTGGAGGGTGGTCCGTTTCAAGGGCCCTACGACGTGCTGGTCGATGATCTTTTTGCCAAGTCCAAGCACGCCAAGGTGGGGGACACGATCGAAATTCTGAACAACAAGTTTCGCATCTGCGGGATCGTGGAACGAGGCAAGGGCGCTCGAAAATTCGTTCCGATTGCTACCTTGCAAGACCTGATCGGCGCCAAAGACAAGGCAACCATCTTCTATCTGAAGCTGGACAACCCGGCAAATGCGGACGAAGTGGTCGATGAGATCAAACACGTACCGGGTATGGAGCGGAAGGTTGTCAACTCGATGGCCTCCTACCTGGCGGCGATAAGCGCCGGAAACATCCCTATGCTTTCGACCTTTATTGACGTGGTGGTCGGAATTTCGGTGGCGATCGGATTCATCGTTATTTTCCAGGCCATGTACACGGCGGTGATGGAGCGGACGCGCGAAATCGGCATTCTGAAGTCGATGGGAGCGTCCAAGCTGTACATCGTAAATGTGGTGCTGCGGGAGACGGTGCTGCTGGCTCTCGGCGGCATCGTGCTGGGCATCGTGGTGAGTCTGGTGGCCCGGGCGGCGCTGGCGCACAAGTTCCCGCTGCTGCAGGTGATTGTGGATGGTGGTTGGATGTTGCGCGCAACCCTGATTGCGGTGGCGGGCGCGATTGCCGGCGCGCTGTATCCGGCGTTCAAGGCGGCGCAGAAGGATCCGATCGACGCGCTGGCCTACGAATAAACGGCATCATTCTTTAGTTTCGAGACGATTATGCACTTGACACATCACTAGTTCTATGAGACGATGGCTGCATTGGAGCGCAGCCATGAACCTCTTAGACATTTACAAGGAACTGAACACCGAAGAAAAGTGCCTCATCTTCCTAGAGCATATGCGCTGGCCGGAGGGAGTCAAGTGTCTATCCTGTGAATCGCTGCGGATAACGCGGATCACCGCCAAGGGCAAGCTCAGCAAGAAAACCGGCAAGCGCAGCCCCGACCGCGAACTCTACCAATGCAACGAATGCCGCTTCCAGTTCACCGCCACCACGGGCACCGTCTACCATGACACCCACCTCGCCCTCAGCAAATGGTTCCTCGCCATTGCGCTGATTACCGAATCTAAAAAGGGAATCTCCGCTAACCAGTTGGCCCGCGCTCTCGGGGTGCAGTATCGCACCGCGTGGTATCTGGCGCACCGCATCCGCAAGGCGATGGTCGAAGCGAACCCGCCGAAGTTTAAGGGCACGGTCGAAGTGGACGAAACCTATATCGGAGGCAAGCAGCGCGGATTCAAGGGCAAAATAAAGAACAAGGAAGTGGTGATGGGAATCAGGGAGCGCGGCGGCGATCTGCGGCTGATCCACATCGAAAGCCCTAACGTGCAAAATCTGGGCGAGCAGATCAGAGAGCACATTGACCCGAGTGTCAAAATGGTGATCACCGACGAATGGCAAGCCTACCCTGCGGCCATGATCGGCGCAAAAATCCACGGATCGAGGCATGAGACGATCCGACACAGAGACAGAATCTACGTGCGCGGGGACGTTCACACGAACACCGTAGAATCGGCGTTCTCGCTATTCAAGCGCGGCCTGACGGGTGCCTTCCACAAGGTTTCGTTAAAGCACTTGCAACGCTACTTGAACGAGTTCTCATTCCGCTTCAACAATCGGAAAGCGGCTGATCTGTTCGGCATGACCGTGCGGCGGATGGCGCTGGCCGGAAACTTGCCCTATGCGAAACTGGTTGAAGAGAATGCTTTCACGCCGTTTGTGAGGCCAAAATGACGAATGAGGAAAAGTATATTGCGCAAGGACATGCGCGAGATTTAGCAAAACAACTGCGCTCGGAAGTGGCAACCCTACGCACTTGGTGTGAAGAGTATTCCCAAACACTTGTAAACATGGAACACGTCATAGGTCATTGGCTACGCGATCCTCACAGCAAGGCCGCCGATGGCCGATTGCTGATCGATCATTTGAACGATTTACAACGCGAACTAGCCAAGCCAGGATTCTTCGAGAAAACTTCTGAACTCATGGAGGCGAATAGGAAACTGAAACGTATCGAGGACGAGATCAAAGAGTTTTAGAACGCAGTTTTGATGCAAAGAAAAGCCCCGATTCGCAGTCGGGGCCAGAAAGGAAGCTCTTGTCACAGAGCTATTATCGCACAGTTTGGGCCCGTGTCGGACAAGAGACATGGCGTTGGGGCAAACAACAAGTGCTCGTCATTTTACTGGCTATAACAACGCTTGCTTTGCAAATTCGTTTTCGTCTCACTCCGAAAGACAATTGGCAGTTGGCGATTTTAGCGACAACTGGACCGTATATCGCATATGCCATCGTTTTCCTGTTCTATCAATTTGTCCGATCTCAACATCTTCTCTACGCAGAACTTGAACAACAAGACAAAGCTTTGCAGCTACTGAAAGAAAAGCCATCCCTTACGGCAGCAGAGATTCATCATTATGACGAAGCCAAGAGACTGTTGTTAGGATTCGGCGGTCGGATGGGAATTGCCGTGGCGGTCCTTCGTCATCTCCTAACGCATGGACCCCTTACCTACTATGGGCCTGGCTCTAACCCTGCTCCGCTGCTTCCACTCAATGTGGGCTTGCAAGATGCGCTTCGGGCTTACAGAGCATGTGCTCCAACAATCGTTAAATGTGAAGAAAAATACGGAAGTGGCGAACAAACCTATTCCATCCCTGAATCCATGAAAAATATTCTCGGGCAGCTTCTCTATGAAGACGAATCACTGTTGAGGCGGGATTAACTTCTCCGGTTTCTTCTTGCCGACCTTCACGTCTTCACGCTTGAGCGGCTTTGCCGCGAGCAGGTTTTTGACGATTCCCTCGAATTGAGAGCGGTCCACTTTCAGGCTTTTCTTTTTCTTCGCCATCACATTTTATCCACAACAGCGCACAGCGATTGATTGTAGCAACTCTGCTAGACTCCCGTGCGGTGACTTACCCGAGGAAGGGCTGAAAGCCGTCGCTGTCTCAACCCCCTACCTGATTCCTGTCAGGCAGTACGGAGGGGTTGGGCATCGGTCAAGCCCAGCGGACTCAAAATCCGCTGACTCTCTCCGGGTCTTACGGGTTCGACTCCCGTCCCCTCCGCACCACACTATCGACTGCCTACGGAAAGCAGTCAATCCCGTTACTCATTGCTCAACCCTGTCACGGCGCTCTATTGTGGCGGTTTCGGCTTGCTGCGTCAAATGCACAATCGTGAGTTTCGACTTAGTTTCGCTTTTTTTTCGCCATGAATTGCCTGAGTTTTCTTCGTCCTCATAATTTTCCTCGCAAATCGGGAGAGAATGCACGATACTGCCCCGTGAAACTGTCCGTGCTATAATCGCGCGCCATTAAGCTTGAAGCATGCGCAGTTTCGCAGCGAGTTGTCCTAATTCCAATTTTCAGGAGGAGATATGCGCTTCAATGATCCGACGCTCTACGGTCGGGACGATGAGACGGATGAGTACAGCGACAGCGGCGCCTACGGCGAATCGCTGGAAGAGGACATGGAAGAAGAGGAGGAAGAGGAAGAAGAGCCCGTACTCGTAGAGGAAGACGACGAGATTCACATGCCGCCACCGGCGCAAGAACCTGCGCCTGTGATTCCAGAGGGTGGCGGCGAGAGCGGGCCTCCGAAGAAGAAGGCGCCGCCCAAGAAAGCGCCAGTCAAGAAGAAGAAAGCAGCGAAGAAAGCCGCAAAGAAGCCAGCCGCAAAGAAAAAGGCAAAACCAGCTAAGAAGAAAGCGAAGAGGCCAGCGAAGAAAGCGGCAAAGAAAAAAGTTGCCCGCAAAAAAGGCCGCCGTTAGCGGATCACGCTGGCAGCTCAAGGCAAAGCAGGGCGGAAGCCCGGCTCTCGCTGCGGCTTCCGCCATTTCATTTATTCTGCATCGGGGACGATTGCTTCCGCTTCGATTTCCAGCAGCATCTGGGGAGAAACCAGGGCGGTGACCGCCATCATGGTGCTCGCGGGACGAATGTCGCGGAAAAACTCTCCGTGGGCTTTTCCTACTATTTCCCAATCCGCAATGTTGGTGAGAAACACGCGAGTGCGGACGACATCTTTCAGTGAAGCTCCGGCCCTGTCCAACGCGCGTTCAATGTTCTTGAGGATCTGAACCGCCTGCGCATAAGCATCGCCCGCGACGATTTTGCCGTCGGCTCCAGTTGCGGTTGTACCCGCAACGTGGACATGCGCGCCTACACGAACCGCACGAGAGTAACCGACAATCGGCTCCCAAGGTGTTCCGCTTGAAATGTTGATTCGCTCCACTGCGCCTCCGCTTTAGTGCCTCATCGCGTAAATAGATTCGGTGAGCCATGCAGATAGGGTCGGTGAATCATGTAAATAGATTCAGTAAATCATGTTTTTCGATCCCGCGATGCAGCATTAGCAGCCGCCTGCTTTGACTGCCAGCAATACCACTGAAACTCCTCGCCCGGCGCGGGCTTCTAACTAAAGCAGTGGCTCGAACGGGTACTTGTGTTAGATCGGGATTCACGGTATCTAATCCGCACAAGGTTCTGTTCCGATAGGAACCATAAGGCGGTTTAGGGGGAAGTGGGGCCATGGAAATTCCGGAGACGCATCCGCTGCAACAGTTGTTTCTTGAACTGGTCGGTCGTCATTATGCCGAAGAGATCGGAATTCGCGATCCACAAATCGTGAACTATGTCGCACATCTGCTGTCGGAGTTTTGCGATGCCGAGCAGTTGTTGAAAATTCGCAATACGTCGGGGAAGCCGTTGAACGATGTGGGCGAGATGCTGATCGAGTCGGACCCGATCTACGGCCCGGCGCCGTCGTTCGACCGCGAACGGCAGGTCCGGAAGCACATCGGCGACTTTACGCTGTTCTATGCCGGCATGTTTCCGGAGAGCATCAACCACTATCGCCTGCGCCGCCAGCGGGTCGAGAATTTCGTGGATTGGGTGAAAGCCGGGAAAGAAAGCTACTACATCGTCTCCAAGTTTGAGCATTTTGAATACGCCAAGGTGGCGCCGCTGTTCGCGCAACTCTCGCATAGGTTTGAACAGTGCGTGTACGGACTGAACTTGGTAAAGAACGAGCTTGAGGTAATGCAGCATCCCATCGCGCGAAGGACGAACGAACTCATTATGTAAGAGTGGAGAGGTGAGAGGTCAGATTGCAGAGGTGAAAACCCGTGCGTCATGAATCGTGGATTCTTACTTCTGCAATCTGACCTCTGACCTCTCGCCTCTCACCAGCCGCCTGCCGACGATCGCAAATTTTCCTTCCAGCACAATATTGATCGCTTCGCTGTAGGCGATGTGTTCCTGCTCAAGGATGCGCGCGGCGAGCGTGTGCTCGTCATCGGAGTCGAGCACGGGCACGGTTTTCTGCACGATGATGGCGCCGTGATCGAGTTCCTCATCCACCAGGTGCACGGTGCAGCCTGACACTCTTACACCATAGGCGAAGGCCTGCTGCTGCGCTTCGAGGCCGGGAAATGCAGGCAGCAAGGACGGGTGTATGTTGAGAATCTTTGCGGGAAACTGCTGCACGAACCAGGGCGAGAGCAGGCGCATGTAACCGGCGAGGCAGACGAGATCGACTTTGTTGTCCAGAAGCGCGGCCACAACTTCGCGGTCGTGCTCCTCGCGGACCTTACCTTTCGACGAAATGACGAATGCGTTGAGGCCTCGCTGGCGGGCGATTTCCATGCCGGGAGCATCGGCGCGGTTCGAAATCACGACGGCAATGCGGGCATTGGGTATCCGGCCAGATGCAATGCTGTCGGCGATGGCCACAAAATTCGAGCCGCGTCCGGAAAGCAGGATGCCGAGATTCTTCACGAAGCTATTGTAGTGTCACTCAAGGCTCGGCTGGAGCACGAAGATCTAGTGAACTCGCCCGTAGCGCGCATCGAGCGCAAGATTCAATTCGAGTACGTTCACGCGCGGCTCGCCCAGAAATCCCCATTGCCGGTTCTCGGTGTTCTCGGCGACCAGGCGTGCGACTTCCGCTTCCGGAATCTTGCGTTCCGACGCTACGCGCCGAATCTGGAACTGGGCAGCCGCCGGCGAGATATCCGGATCCAGTCCCGACCCCGATGTCGTCACCAAATCGACGGGGATGGGAGTGCCGGGATTCTCCGCTTGCAGCTTGGCAACGTCTCCATTGACGCGGGCAATCAACTGCGCGTTGGTCGGGCCCAGATTCGAACCGCCGGATGCGCTGGCATCGTAGCCGGCGGCGCCGGCGGCGGATGGGCGCGAATGAAAGTAGCCCGACCCCGAAAATGGCTGCCCGATGATCCTAGAGCCAACGACCACTCCGTCTTTCCCCCTGATCAGCTGGCCGTTGGCCTGCTTGGGGAATGTCAGCTGCGCGAGTCCGGTTACTAGCAGGGGATACAAAATTCCCAACAGGACCGTGGTCGCGATCGTCATGAGTACGGCTGTGATCAGATTTTTCTTCATGGGTCTTCTCGATTCGATCTTCTCGATAACAACTCTTCCCTACACCAGCTTGATGCCAGTGATAAACGTGTCAATCAGCTTAATGCCGATGAACGGGACTACCAGTCCGCCAAATCCATACACCAGCAGGTTCTGGCGCAGCAGAGATTCGGCGCTCATCGGCTTGTACGCGACCCCTCGCAGTGCCAGCGGAATCAGGGCAACGATGATGAGCGCGTTAAAAATAACGGCGGAAAGTATTGCGGACTGCGGCGTTTGCAGCCGCATGATGTTCAGCGCATTCAGCACCGGAAATGTTCCGGCAAACATGGCCGGAATGATCGCGAAATATTTGGCCACATCATTCGCAATCGAGAATGTGGTGAGTGCACCACGTGTCATCAGCAACTGTTTGCCGATGGCCACCACCTCGATGAGTTTGGTCGGATTGGAATCGAGATCCACCATGTTTCCGGCTTCCTTGGCCGCTTGTGTGCCGGTATTCATGGCCACACCCACATCGGCTTGAGCCAGCGCGGGCGCATCATTGGTGCCGTCTCCGGTCATGGCTACGAGCTTGCCGTCACCCTGCTCACGACGAATCAGATCCATTTTTTCTTTCGGAGTCGCCTCCGCCAGAAAATCGTCCACGCCGGCCTCGCGCGCGATCGCCGCCGCCGTCAGCGGATTGTCGCCGGTGATCATGACCGTCTTGATTCCCATGGCGCGCAGTTGATTGAAGCGCTCGCGCATGCCGCCTTTGACGATGTCTTTCAGATAGATCACACCCAGCGCCCGCTGATTCTCCGCGACCACCAGCGGAGTTCCTCCCGAGCGCGCAATTTGCTCGACGCTCGCCTGAATCTCGCGCGGCAACGATGTGCCAAACTGGTGCAGATATTTGGTAATGGCATCGACCGCGCCTTTGCGAATCTCGCGGCCATCCAGGTTCACGCCCGACATGCGGGTTTGCGCGGTGAAGGGGACGAACACCGCTTCGTGTGAAGCCAGTTCGCGGCCGCGCAGGCTGTAGCGCTCCTTTGCCAGCACCACAATCGACCGGCCTTCGGGAGTTTCGTCGGCGAGCGAAGCGAGTTGAGCGGCATCGGCCATTTCGGCCGCGGTAATTCCAGGCGCAGGAATGAACTCCGCTGCTTGGCGGTTCCCGAGGGTGATCGTTCCCGTTTTATCGAGTAGTAGGGTGTTCACGTCCCCAGCCGCTTCCACGGCGCGGCCAGACATGGCCAGCACGTTGTGCTGCACCAGGCGATCCATACCGGCAATGCCAATCGCGGAAAGCAGACCGCCGATGGTGGTCGGGATCAGGCAGACTAACAGCGAGACGAGCACGAATACCGTTTGCGGCGATCCCGAGTAAATCGCGAAAGGTTGCAGCGTAACCACAGCCAACAGGAAAATGATGGTCAAGCCCGCCAGCAGAATGTTGAGCGCGATCTCGTTCGGAGTTTTTTGCCGCTCCGCGCCCTCGACCAGAGCAATCATTCTGTCGAGGAAGGTTTCTCCCGGATTCGAGGTGATGCGAACTTTGATCACGTCGGACAGCACACGCGTGCCGCCAGTGACCGCCGACCGGTCTCCTCCGGCTTCGCGGATCACCGGCGCGGATTCCCCTGTAATCGCAGACTCGTCGACCGAGGCAACGCCTTCGATGACTTCGCCATCGCCCGGGACGAGTTCGCCCGCAGTCACCATCACGACGTCACCGGAACGCAGCTTCGCGCTCGGCACTGTTTCTGTCTCCCCGCTCGGCAGCAGGCGCCGGGCCTCGGTTTCAGACCTGGCTTTGCGCAGCGTGTCCGCTTGCGCTTTACCGCGGCCCTCGGCCATGGCTTCCGCGAAATTCGCGAACAGCACCGTGAACCAAAGCCAGAGCGTAATCTGCAGATTGAAGGCGAAGCTCTGTTTCTCGCGGAATAACAGCAAGGTCGTCACTACGCTGCCCACCTCGACCACGAACATGACCGGATTCTTCATCATGGTGTGAGGATCGAGTTTGACCACGGCGTCGACCAGCGCGCGCCGGATGATTTTTGCATCCCACAAACTCTTGCTTTTCTTTTCTGCCATCTTCTACCTCAGAAAGCCCTGCCTCAGGAAGTCCTATCTCAGAAAGTTTTCCCTGCCATCATCAGCAGGTGTTCAAGCACGGGTCCCAAACTAAGAGCCGGGAAAAATGTGAGCGCTCCCACGATCAAAATCACCGACACCAGCAGAACGGTGAACAGAGGCGTAGTCACTGGGAACGTACCCGCTGAAGCGGGAACTGTTTTTTTCTTCGCCAAGTTGCCGGCAATCGCCAGCATGGGAATGATCATGAAGAATCGCCCCACCAGCATGGTGAACGCGCCCGAGGTGTTGTACCAAAGCGTGTTACCGTTCAAGCCGCCGAATGCGGAGCCGTTGTTCCCTGCCTGAGACGTGAAAGCGTAGAGAATCTGGGTCAGGCCGTGTGGGCCCGGATTGCTGATGCTCGATGTGCCAAATCCCTCGACCGATGAAATGCCCGTCAGCACCAGGATAATCAGCGGGAAAACCAGCGTGACCAGCATGGCCATCTTCACGTCGTAGGCTTCAATCTTCTTGCCCAGATACTCCGGCGTTCGCCCGACCATGAGCCCGGCAATGAACACCGACAGCACCACGTAAATGAGGATTCCGTACAGGCCCGCACCCACTCCTCCGAAAACGGTCTCGCTGAGCATGATGTTGACTAGCGGCACCATTCCGCCCAGCGGAGTGAACGAACCATGTTGGCCGTTGATGGCGCCACAACTCGCATCGGTGGTGACGGTGGTGAACAGCGCGGAATTGGCGATGCCAAAGCGCACTTCCTTGCCTTCCATGTTGCCGCCCGGCTGCATCGCGGTGGCGCGCTGGTCGACTCCATGCAGCAGCGGATTGCCTCGGGCCTCGGCCCAATAAGCTGTCGTAACTCCGCACAAAAACAGAACCGCCATCGTCGCCCAGACCGCCCATCCGTGACGCTGCGACCCGGTCATACGGCCCAGCGTGTAAGTAAGACCTGCCGGAATCGCGAAGATAGAAAGCATCTGAAGGAAGTTACTAAGTGGGGTGGGATTCTCGAAAGGATGGGCGCTGTTGGCGCCGAAAAATCCGCCGCCATTCGTTCCCAGCATCTTGATCGCCTCTTGCGAAGCAACCGGCCCTTGCGCAATCGTCTGGTCGGTTATGGTGTCCATCACCGGCTTGCCATCGGGCCCAACCATGGGCTTGCCGTCCGCCCCAGTCTTCTGGACCTGTTGCGGTTCGATCAGCTTCGCGGTGTCATACGGCCTGAGGTTTTGCACGGCTCCCTGCGAAACGAGCAGCAGGGCGTAGACGATGCACGCCGGCAGGAGCACCCAGAGGGTGGAGCGCGTCATATCGACCCAGAAATTTCCAATGGTCTCTTTTTCTCTGCGTGCGATGCCGCGAACGAATGCGATCGCCAGCGCAATCCCCACTGCCGCCGAAGCGAAATTGTGGTAGGCCAGGCCAGCCATCTGCGTGAGATAACTCATGGTGGACTCGCCCGAATAGTTCTGCCAATTGGTGTTGGTAGTGAAAGACGCGGCGGTGTTAAAAGCCAGTGCCTGAGCGACTGCCACGAACTTCTGCGGATTCAACGGCAGGAACTGCTGAACCCGCTCGATCAAATAAAGCAGCAGCATGGTGGCGCCGCTGAACAGCAGCATGGTGAAAGCGTATTCCGTCCACCGCATCTCGTGCTCTTCATCCACGCCTGTTACCTTATAGAGCAGGCGTTCTACCGGACGCAGCACGGGGTCAAGAAACGTTCGCTCGCGGCTGAACACTCTTGCCATGAACACGCCGAGCGGCTTGGTGATCGCCAGAATCAGAGCCAGAAATACCAAGATCTGCATCCAGCCATTGGTTGTCATTTCAGAATTTCTCCGGTTTCAGCAACGCATAGAGCAGGTAGACCATCAACCCTGCGCTTACAATCAGCATGGTGATCGATTCAGCATTCATAATGGATTTGCCTCAGGCGATTTCTTCAGTGAATTCGATCGCAGAATTGCACATAACCAAGCGATAGCGCGAAGAACACTATCGTGACCACGACAAAGATCAGGTCTTGCACACAACCTCCTTCAAGCGCGAGCTAACTTGGCCCGAGCGAACAGGGACAAACTGACAGGTGTCTTCAGACATCGCGATTAGACAGGTTTTCTCATAAAAGTGAGGTAAGCAGTTCGTAAAGAAATCATAAAGAAAAAGGCGCTTCCCGCGGCGATCTAGCAGCTTCGGGCACCGGATCGAAACCGCAGCGGTGGAAGTAAATCGCGTGGACGAATCCTCCCCGTTAGTTCAACGAAGGAACGCACTTCCAGTTGGGCGGAACATGCCAGTCTCCCCTGTTTTCTTTGTACGCGAAGGTCTGACCCACTACACTGAACCGATAGAGCCATGCGGAAGAACCTGACCCTGATGTTTCGCCACGCTATGTATAACCTGCGTGGCGGCTTTTTGGAATTTCCGGTCACCAGCGCCTGGGTGCCCACTGTCCTATTCCCCTCGCACGCCGACCCGCAAGTCGCCCAGGTCATTCTGGCGGGCATTGCCGCCTCCATCATGACGGTTTCCAAGGGGAGCCGTCTGTCTCCCGAAGGAACGGCTGAGTTGCTGGCCGTGTTCGACTTCGGCCCGACCAGAACCTTGCAGCAGGACGTGGAGTTTGGCGTCCTGCAGATTGTCGATGTGGCGTTGAAGGCGATCTCGCCCGCCGTCAACGACCCCACCACCGCCATCAACTGCATCGATCAGTTGAGCCGCATTCTGATCCGGTTCGCGTCCCGAGAGCCGCCGGAGGATCTGCTCTACGATCCGCCGGGTATCGTTCGCGCCAGCCTTGGATGGATCCAGTTCGAACGCCTGCTGGAGGCCGCCTTGGAGCAGATCCGCATGTATGCAAAGACGGACGTGGCCGTCAGCTTGCGGTTGCTGCGAGCCCTCGGTGACATCGCCGCCTCGACGCCCGATCCAGAGTTCCGCCGGATACTCGTCGCGCAAGGAACGCGGACAGTAGCAGGTAGCGCCGAAAAGCTCAGCGTAGAGGAGATGAGAAAGTTGCGCGCTCGCCAGGCCGCGCTGGAGACCTTCACGGCGATCTCGCAGCCATAGCTTTCGGAGCCGAGATTAGAGCAAAGGGGCGACCCTATCCGAAACCAAGAAGAGCCGACAGCCAACTTCACCTTAACCGATCACTCTCCGGGCTCGAAGCGATAACCCACCCACGGGTCAGTCACAATATAGCGCGGAGAATTGGGCAAGGGCTCGAGCTTCTTGCGGAGTTGTGCAACGAACACGCGAAGGTATTCGACCTGTTCCGTGCTTTCACCACCCCAGACCGCGCCTAGCAAGGCGCGATGGGTCACCACTTTGCCGACGTGGCAGGCGAAATACGCGAGCAAATCAAATTCCTTCGGTGTGAGGTGGACCGCGCGGTCCTTTACAAAAACGCTGCGGGCTCCAGGATCGATCTTGAAGTCGCCGGTTTCGATCGGCTCCAGTTCCGACGCTTCCTTCCGCGCACGGCGAAGATTGGCGCGGACGCGCGCCAAAAGCTCCTCCATACCGAAGGGCTTGGTCACGTAGTCGTCGGCGCCGGCATCGAGAGCCTGGACCTTGGTTCGCTCCTCACCACGCACCGAGAGCACGATGATCGGAATTTGCGTCTTGGTCCGCAGCCGCCGACACAACTCCAGTCCATCCATGTTAGGCATCGACAGGTCGGTGATGACCAGATCCGGCGACCAATCTTTCATGATCTCCAGTGCGGTCTCGCCGTCGTTGGCGACGCGAATGTCATATCCGTGACTGGACAGAGCGGTCCGCAGCACCCGCGTGATTTGGGATTCGTCGTCCACGACCAGAATGTGTTTATGCTCCAACGTTCATGCTCCAACAGGCCTATCATCCCGGTTCCCAATCATCCCGGTTCCTGGGTCACGATGTGCACATCGACGGCTGGGGCGTCGCGCAAAAATTGATGGATCGCGGAAAGATAGAAATATCGTTTCCAGCCGCGGGTCGCGGAGCGGCCGAAAACAACCTGGGTGATGTGCTTCTCGTTGACGAATTCCGCGACCGCCGAGGCCACGCTCTTCCCACTGAGCCGCACGACCGATGCTCCAACGTTTTCTGCGAAGCGTACGTTCGCGGCCAAGGTCCGTTGATTGATTTCGCTGGCATCCTGCCCGAGGTCGATATAGACGACAAAGAGCTCGGCGTTCATAGCCTGGGCCATGCGGGCGCCGCGCGCAATCAGATACTGCGCCGCCGGGTTCGAGCTGATGCACACCGCAATGCGTTCGCGGATGGCAACCGCTCCCCGGTCTTTCTCTTCCTCTCCGCGATGCTGTTCGAGGCTTTGATCCACCTGTTGCGCGACCTGGCGCAACGCCAGCTCTCGCAGAGCGATCAGGTTCGTCTCGCGGAAAAAATTTCCCAGGGCCCGGCCCACGCGTTCCTGGGGATAGACATCGCCGCGCCGCATCCGGTTCTGCAGCGCCTCCGGAGTCAGGTCGATCATCACCACTTCGTTGACTCTTTGCAGCACCCAGTCCGGAACCGTTTCCCGCACCTGGATCCCGGTGACTCCCTGCACCGTTGGGGTCACGCTCTCCAGATGCTGAATGTTCATGGTGGAGAGAACGTCGATCCCCGCATCCAGCAACTCGAGCACGTCTTCATAGCGCTTGCGATGCTTGCTGCCTTCGATATTGGTGTGCGCCAGTTCGTCCACCAGTACGACGCAGGGCTTGCGCGCGAGAATAGCGTCCACGTCCATTTCTTCGAAGAGCGCGCCCTTGTACTCGATTGCCTTGCGTGGCACCACTTCCAGGTTCGTGACCAGGTCCGCCACCGTTTTCCGCCCGTGGGTTTCCACAACTCCAATCACCACATCTTCGCCGCGGGTGTGCCGCCGGATCGCCTCGGTCAGCATGGTGTGGGTTTTGCCCACGCCGGGAGCATATCCAAGAAAGAGCTTGAACCTGCCACGCTTCTTGGTCGGCGAACATTCCTCCAGCCACTGGTCGGGGGTCTTGGGCATCGCGATTATTGTCGTTGAGACATCCGACTTTGTCGATGTGTGGAGAAAAAGGTTTCAAAGTTTCATGCTTCAAGGTCTCAAGCTACAGCAGGCACTCGCCACTGCCCATGTCCTCAAAACCTTGAAACTTTGAAACCTTGAAACCTCGTCTTTGTCATACAATCGCCTCGTGAAAGTCATCGCCAGACCCGGGACCGGCTACTTGATCGCGGGGCTGTCCGTCACCGGAATTGCTCTCGTCGGCCGGTGGCTCCATTTGAATCCGACTACCGTCGCGCTCGCCTTTGTGCTGGGTGCCCTCGGAGTCTCCGCTTTCTGGGGCTTGCGGCAAGCCGTTTTTATGGCGGTGGTTGCCACCGTTGCTCTTGATTATTTTTTTCTGCCTCCACTCGGCACCCTTGCCATCGCCGACCCGCAGAACTGGATTGCACTTTTCGCCTGCCTGGTCACCGCGTTGGCGGTCAGCCAATTGTCAGAACGCGTGCGGCGGGAGGCGCGCTCGGCCATCGAGCGGCGACAGGAACTGGAACGCCTCTACGCTTTTAGCCAGCTGCTGCTTTCGAGCGACAATCCGGCCGAACTGTTGAACCTGATCCCGCGCTACATCGTGGAGTCGTTCGGCATAAGGTCAGCGGCGATTTCGCTTTCCAGCCGTGGCGACATTTATCGCTCCGGTCCGACCATCGACGGACTGGAATCTCGCGATCTTCAATTGACTTGCGTGCGCGGCGAACCACGATTCGACTCTGTCCATCAACTGGCATTCATGCCGCTACGCATGGGCACGCGCGTTGTGGGCGGCATGGGCGTTTCCGGGTCGATGCTCTCGCGACAAACTCTGGAGGCCATCGGCAGCCTGGTGGCCATCTCCATCGAGCGCGCGGGCGCCGTCGAAAAACTCAGCCGCGCCGAGGCTGCCCGCGAAAGCGAGCAACTGCGCTCCGTCCTGCTCGATTCGGTCACGCATGAGTTTCGCAGTCCGCTCACCGCCATCAAAGCTTCCGTGACGTCGCTGCTCGGCAGCCCGAACCATTCGCCAGAGGAAAGACAGGAACTGCTGACCATCATCAACGAAGAAAGCGATCGGCTGAACCGGCTCATCGGAGAAGCCGCCGAGATGGCGCAGTTGGATGCCAACAAAGTGGAATTCCGTTTCGTATCCGCGCCCGTCGGCCCAGTGGTCGAGGAAGCGCTCGACGAATTGAAGCAACTCCTGGTCCAGCATCCCGTGGAGGTCAGAATTCCCGCCGGCCTTCCCAACGCGCGCATGGACTCCGCTCACGTCAAGGAAGTCCTGGTGCACTTGATCGAGAATGCCGCCAAGTATTCGCCCGCCGGTGCTCCGATCCGCATCACGGCGGAAGCTAAGGGCCAGATGCTCACCATCAACATTGCCGATCGCGGGCCCGGCATTGACGATTTTGAACAATCTCTCGTTTTTGAGAAATTCTATCGCGGACGAAACCAGCGCGTGCAAGTCCACGGAACCGGCATGGGACTGGCAATCTGCAAAGCCATCGTCGAAGCTCACGGCGGGCAGCTTGGTGTCACCAGCCAATTGGGGCACGGGTCGGTTTTTTACTTCAGTTTGCCCATGGGTTGAGGGTTTGAGGGGCTTAGTGGACAATCCTGGTGGGCCCACCTGGATTCGAACCAGGAACCAACAGATTATGAGTCTGCTGCTCTAACCGTTGAGCTATGGGCCCCCCGCTTCCATATCTTACACATTCACCGCACGACTTTGCCGGTGGAGAGCCGGGCTCCGCGCCCGGCTGAACCCTTCGACTTCCCCCTCGGCTTCGCTCGGGGCTTCGGCAAAACAGGGCAGGCTGGCAAGACGCCCGTTCCTCCACCGTTTGACTCGTCACGGAGTCACGATACTGGTGATCCTCGGCTCGTCAGAGTTTCAATCTCTCGTTCGAGAGCTTCGAATTGGGCAGCGCTCCAACTGAGATTCTCATCATAACGCTCGACCCGGCAGTCGGCGAATGAGATCGCTATGCCAACCAGATCGCCAAGATGACTTTCGATCTCGCGGCGATAAGAGTCGTCCAGGCTGAGGCGGTCGATGTCGATAACCAGATGGCATTGCGGCTCGCCGAGCCGTCTCGCTAGAAGCCACATAAAATAGAAGATGAAGTAAAGCTGGCGCAAAACTGTCTCGTCCACGAGCTTGCCCCGGAAGGCCTCGCGCAGCCCGGACGAATCGAGCAATGCTGGCAATTTAATGGCTGCCAGCAGCGGCGCAAAGGCAGGCTCTTCCATATTGTGGCGGAGAATGACCGTGCCGCGTTGCAGGAAATAGGCATTGCCCTGCACGGCTTGGCGCAACATCGACAAAAACTGCCGGCGCGGCTCGCGACGGATAAAGATATGCGTGCCCGGCATTCTGGCGCGGAACCATCCGACCCTCATATCCGTGCGCACAAAGCCGTATACCGGACGGTGTCCCAGGCGCGTGGCAAGCCTCGCCAAATCGGCCAAGTAGGCTTCCAGCTCAGGCAATGAGTCGTCGCTCGCGGCGCAGTATCTCCCAAAGGTCAGATGGGCGGGGAAACCTGGTATGCCGCCACCGCCATTCCGAACGATCAGGGGACGAAACTCTTCCAGGTAGGGCGCTTCGAGCGGTGGATGATTGGCAAAGGACCAGGGGACAAAACGATCAACAATTTCTGCCGTCAAAGCGAAGAGATGTTCATTGAGTGGCTCGAAGTAACAGGAGGTATCGGAACGTCGCCGAAACTTCGCCCATACGTAGGTGCTCGCAGCGCGCCAGCCCGAATGCAGGAAGATGGCGTCGTTTGCCTGCACTCTGGCCTGGAACTTGACCATCTCTCCCCCGTCATCGCCACACGAACACGTGCCGGGCCTATCACGGGCAGTTACCCAGGCGTTTAGGCCGCCATATTAAGCCGTCATATTAGGCAGTCACGGAGACGCTATTCGAACCGGACTGTGACGACGTCTGGCCGGTGCTTTGAGTCAATTGCTGGAAATCCTGCTGCAATGTGGTAAGTGTGCTCTGGGCGGTCGAGAGGTCGCCAGATTGCAGCGCCGTGCCCAGTTGGTCAAGTAACTGACTGATCTCGCTTGCGCCGTTGCTGCTGCCACCGTGATGATGATGGTGCCCTCCAGTTGCTTGACTCTGCGCGGCTTGAGTCTGAAATGCCTGTTCAATCGTCGTGTAGTCCTGCTGGGCAGCGGACAGGTTGCCGGATTGAAGATCCGTCGAAAGCTGGCTAAATGCTTGGGCGATGGGGTTGTTGCTGTGCGAGGATGCGGAAGAAGTCGCATTGCTCTGCGGTTGCAGCTGCTGTAAGGTCGCAAAAGCCGCTTGGGCCGCAGAAAGATTTCCCGACTGTAGATCCTTGCCCAGTTGCTGGAACACTTGTTGAAACTGCTGAAAATTGTTCTCAACGCTCTGGTTGTTATAGAGACTGGTGCTGGAAATGCCGGAAACTGACATTGTTATCTCCTCCAAGTGGAACGGTTCGTCCCACGTCAATCGGCATGCTTCTGTTGGAACATTAGTTGCCGTTAAGTCCCAATGAGGAGAGCAAGTCTCGTGCCAATGCGCGCAATAGATTCACCCGTGGATCAAACGACCCGGCGCGTCACCTCGTGCCCGGAAATCCGTGGGGAACTATCGCGACTTCGGCGTCGATCCCGTCGCTGCTGTCGTTCCGTGGAAGCGGGAGGCGTGGTTACCAACGAATTCATACGGACCCGAGTGCGTTAGTTTGCTCGCGGCATCAAGCCAAATCTCGCCGCCGATCTTCCGCCAGCGCAGACAAAACGAATAATCCTCACTCAGATAGGCGCCAGACTCGGGGTCGATAATGCAATCGAAGAGCGCATAGAGGTTTGAACTCTGCGGGGTCTGGCTCCGCGAGCCTGACATAGGCAGGCTATGCACGCGGCTGAAATGAGTTTCGGGATAAGCGGCAATCATCCGCTCCAACGCGCTGCGGCGAATCAGCTGAAAACCGCCGCCGCCGTAAATTCCCGTGACGAAATCCCCCTCCTGCTTACGTTCCGCCTCCGGACAAAAGGTTCCCACATAGGACAGGGCAGCCTCTTGTACGCTTTCGCCACGCTCGACGCAACGTTGCGGGATGAAATCCCAATCGATTGACTTGAGCGGATACACAGCCCCGGTAAAGTCCTTATCAAATCTGAGCAACCGCTCCACCTGCTGGGGCTCGAAACCGATATCGGCATCGACGAAGAGCAGATGGGTGGCCGCGGGATTGTCCAAAAAGGCAGCGACCAGAGTGCTGCGCGCTCGCGAAATTAGCGCATCATAGCCGAGCAACGATAGTGACACGTCGAATGCGGACTTCGCATAGCTCATGAGGCGTATCACCGATAACATGTAACCCTGCGAAACCATGCCGCCAAAGCACGGTGTAGCAATGAGAACCAGTGGCCTCGGAATCGGTGGCTGGGACATGGTCTCTCCCGAAGAAACGCTGACGGAGTGGCTCGATTAGTACCGAGTCGGGCATTTCGAGATGACGGCCGAGTTAACGGGACCCATGCACGCGACGCATACCCCGCGCCTGCCGTCGCAGCCCATCTAGTGCGTGTTGGGTGGTGCAGGGGGAACTGGCGCAGCGGGCGGCGTAGTAGGAGCAACTTCCGATGTCGCGCTGTTGTTCACCAGATCTTTTAATTCCTTGCTGGGCTTGAAGAACGGAATCTTCTTCGCTGGAACTTCCACGCGGTCCCCCGTCTTGGGGTTCCGGCCCACGCGCGGCTTGCGCTGGCGCGTGCGGAAGCTGCCAAACCCTCGTATTTCGATTTTGTCGCCCACCCGCAGCGAACGCACCACGCTGTCAAAGATCGTATCCACAATCACTTCGCTGTCTTTGCGCGTTAACTCCGCCAGACGGGAAACTTCTTCGATCAGGTCAGCTTTTGTCATATGCCTCTATGCTCCCTTGGCGTCGGTTCACTTGAACGGTTTCGTGCCCGAGGGCTTTGCCGCCCCCCGACGCTGCACTGCGTCCGCTTATAACCTTCTCAAATTTAAGGGGTTCTGTGCAAGTACAGTTCTCAGTCCCCCCGTTCCCAGTTCTCAGAAAGGGCTTTTGTGTCTTTACTGAGAACTGAGAACCGAAAACTGAGAACTAGCTATTTCCAAAGATAGTAAAAACCGACCTGCTGCTCAAGTAGCTTCTCCCGCGTCGGCAAATAATCGGAAACATCGCCAAACAGCAGATCCAGTCCCGACCGTTTCTCTTTCGGGGGCCAGACTAGATTCGGTTCGCCGGAGATATTCACAGCCCGCGCCGTATCCGTGACCGCGCCTTCGAAATCTGCGATCTGATCCACCAGTTTCAGCGAAGCCGCTTGCTCGCCGGTCCAGACCTTTCCGTTCGCGATGGCGCGGATGTCGGCTTCCTTCGCATGTCTCCCATCGGCCACTGCCTGTATGAACTGCGTGTGCATGTCGTCGATTAAACCCTGCATGTACTCGCGTTCCGCCGGAGTCATTTCGCGCGTCGGGCTCCCCGTGTCCTTGAATTCCCCAGCCTTCATCGTGATCGCGTTCAGTTTCGCCCAGCGCAGAAGCTCGCCGTAATTCACCCACTCGGCAATCACCCCGATCGATCCCACCACGCTGCCCTTGTCCGCATAAATCTTGTTGGTGGCCGACGCCACGTAATACGCGCCGCTCGCGCCCACGGTCTCAATCGAAGCCACGATGCGTTTTTTCTTTTCGTCCCGGATCCGCTTCACTTCGCGGTAGATTTCCTCCGAAGCGGCCACGCCGCCTCCGGGCGAATTCACATGAATGACGATGGCCTTGACCGAATCGTCATCGGCAAACTTCTTAAGCTGGGGGACGATCTGCTTGGGAGAGAAAATTACGCCATCAAGCTCAACCACGCCAATTTTGGGCCCGAAGCCGGAAAACGCTTCTTCATCGCTGCCGCCAAAACTCAAATACACCAGCGTAAACACGCCGACCACGAACAGAAAAAACAGCCCGCCGCCCACCAGAAACCAGACCCAAATCCGCGAACGCCCTTCAGCCATAATTAGACGAGTTTAGCACCGACGCCTCAGGACATGGCGGCCGCGGTTCGCCTTCGGACTTCTCGGGATAGAAATGCTGCGACCCTGATTTCACTTTACTTCAAAATTCCGCGCATCAACCCCAATATTATTCGATACGTCGAGCCCCTTGATATCCCAGTCCCACAGCGTAGTACGACCATTTTGGAGTTCCTGCGAAAACTGGATATCGTCCTGAGTCGGCAAGGTAACGCTATCCACGGTCTTAAAGTCGCTGAATTTCTCCGTCAGGCGATAACGGTTTGGGAACTGCCGGGCCGCAGCCTTTTCTCCTCCTAGGGTCAGGCCCTCTGAGACACTGTAGCTATAGATCGTTTCCACGTGGCGGTAGGTTTGCGGGTCGAAATAGAGGTTGATCTCCAAATCAGTGTTTCTGTGAGGGTGATAACGAAGCTCGTAAAGTTCCTGGCCATCCATTTTCTTAAGGCCGTCAAAACTCAGTTTGGCCTTGCGCTCGTCCAGGTTCAAAAGGGGCCACGCCGTGGTGAGCGCACCACCTATGAGGCCTTCTCTAATTACTGCATCTTGCACGAACACAAAATTCCCCAGAGCGGAACGTGTTTGCTGAGCACCAGAGAAGGCAATCCCATCTTTCTTGCCATCGAAGATAAACTGTTCTCCGCGGTATAGGTTGTTCGGCAGTTTCATCATGAATTGAAGTTTCATGCCGTCGGAAACCAGGACCGCCTTCCCGTCCACGATGCCGGCGCCACCGACTAGGATCGTGTAGCGTACAGGCCCCTGGGCCACGCGAGTCTTAAACCCAGCTCGAACTGTGGGGCTTGCAATCGAATCCAAATGTTGGGCGACGAGTTCGTCAGCGTTGGTAGGAGGATTAGCGGCCAGCGCTTTGCTAACCAGCACGAAAGCTGAGCAGAAGAGGACTAACGCTGCGATTGCAGCATTCTTCATGTTCATGCTCATAACACGTCCTTATTCTCTGAATTTCAGAAAAAGCGGTCTGCGGCGGTTCTTTCCGCAGAATCAGCGTAACGATGCAAGTTTACGCCTTTTCTGGAAAACCCTGATGGGGAGTTCCCTCTGACCATCGCGATAATCAGGAGCCATATCGTAGCTTTTGCGGCGTGCGTTTTCGCAGTGCGTCGCGCAGCGGTGTTCCAGATGATGCCGCGGTTTCGCGGAGCAAGGCGTGCACCGGTGGAGTGTCACAATCGCCCTGACTTGACGTACACTCGTCACGCAATGCGCGACCCCGTTGAGCTCGAAGTTTTCAAAAACATCTACCACTCCATTGCTGAGGAAATGGGAGCCGCGCTCCGCAGCACTTCCTTCTCTCCCAACATCAAAGAGCGCCGCGACTACTCCTGCGCCGTCTTCGATTCCGCAGGCCAGGTCATCGCCATGGGCGATCACATGCCGGTGCACCTGGGCTCGATGCCCATGTCGGTCGCGGCCGCTGTGGAACAGTGCGTTCTCGAACCCGGCGACTTGGTCATGCTCAACGACCCCTTCCGCGGCGGCACGCACCTGCCCGACATCACACTGGTGATGCCGGTGTATGTGAAGGAGGCGAAAAGCGGCGGACGAGGGCACCCGCCCCACACATCACCCGACTTCTACGTCGCCAGCCGCGCGCATCACGCCGATGTCGGGGGAACTTACCCCGGCTCCATGGGCCCGTGCCGCGAAATCTACCAGGAAGGCCTGCGCATCCCGCCCGTCAAAATCATGCGTGGCGGGGAACTCGTCGCTGATGTATTGGCGCTCCTGCTCAACAACGTCCGCACACCTGAAGAACGCGAAGGCGATCTCGGAGCTCAGATCGCGGCCTGCCAGACCGGCGCCCAGCGCCTTCATGAAATCTGCGACCGCTACGGAATCGCCCGCACTAAACGCGCCGCCGCCGATCTGCTCGTCTATTCCGAACAAATGATGCGCGCTTTTCTGCGCACCATCCCCCCCGGCCGCTACCACGCCGAAGACTTTCTCGATGACGATGGGATCGAAGACAAACCTGTGCGCATCGACGTAACCATACATGTCAAGGCGTCATCCGCAAAGAAATCTTCCGCCGTAGAGACGCGGCTTGCTGCGTCTGCTAGGAGGAAGTCACCCGCCAACGTCACCGTCGACTTCACCGGCAGCGACCCGCAAGTCCAGTGCGCGATCAATGCGGTCGAGGCGATCACTTACTCGGCCTGCTTCTATGTCTTCCGTTGCCTGCTGCACGAAGATGTGCCCGCCACCAGCGGCCTGATGCGTCCCATTCGCGTGATCGCTCCCAAAGGAACGATAGTCAACGCCAACCCTCCCGCCGCCGTCGCTGGCGGCAACGTTGAGACCTCCCAGCGAATTGTCGACGTCCTGTTGAAGGCACTGGCGCAGGCGATTCCCGACCGCATCCCCGCCGCTGCTTCCGGTACCATGAACAACCTCACCATCGGCGGCATCGATCCCCGCAACGGCGAGCCCTTTGCCTATTACGAAACCATCGCCGGTGGCATGGGCGCGCGCTCGACCAAAGACGGAGTCTCCGGCGTCCACACCCACATGACCAACTCCCTCAACACCCCCGCCGAGGCCCTCGAATACGCCTATCCGATTCGCCTCCGGCAGTATTCTTTTCGCTCCAACAGCGGAGGTACGGGCCTGCACGCCGGTGGCGACGGAATAGTCCGTGAAATCGAAGTCTTGACCGATGCCCAGGTCACTCTGCTCGCCGACCGCCGTTCCCGCGGCCCCTACGGCCTGGCTGGCGGAGCCGACGGCGCTCCGGGTCGCACCCTGATCATCCGGCGCGATGGCACTGAAGAAGAAATTCCCGGCAAGACCAGCGTCCGCCTGCGTTCCGGGGAAAGAGTGCGAGTCGAAACCCCCGGCGGAGGCGGCTGGGGCAAACCAAACCGCTGAACCGCGGAGAACACAGAACACGGTGAGGTTTTCTGTACTCCCCTGTGTTCCCCAGCGCCCTTGTGGTTAAGAATTTTCTCTGCGCCCTCCGTGCCCTCTGCGGTAAAAAGCCTTTTTAGCTAGAATTCAAACTGCAGGTTTTCAAGGATTAACCACGATGAGATTCTTCCGCACTCTTGTCTTCGCAATAGTTCTGGCGTCCACCTTCTTCTACTTCACCACCTATCGCAATGGCCGTCTCCATCCCGCCAACTGGATCAGCCGTCCGCAGCACGTTGAAATCTCCGAAGCCGCCGGCAGCGAAGCGCTTGACTCCGAAGAGCAGAACAACATCAACGTCTACCGCAAGAACATCGCATCGGTAGTCAACATCACCTCGCGCGTAATGACCTTCGACTTTTTCTACGGCCTGGTCCCGCAGGAGGGCCAAGGCTCCGGCTTCGTTATCGACAAAGAGGGACACATCCTCACCAACTATCACGTCATCGCTGATGCGCGCCAAGTCGAAGTCACGCTCCACAACCGCAAGAAATATAAGGCCACCATTGTCGGCACCGACAAGTCTCATGACCTGGCAATCGTCCAGATCAAAGCCCCCGACCTGCAGCCGATGACGCTCGGCGACTCGACCAATCTGCAAGTCGGCCAGAAAGTCTATGCTATCGGCAATCCCTTTGGCCTCGCCGGAACCCTCACCCGCGGCATCGTCAGTTCCATCCGCCAAGTGCAGGAGCCCGACGGCCTGGTCATCGACGAAGCCATTCAGACCGACGCCGCCATCAATCCTGGCAACTCCGGCGGGCCGCTGCTCAACTGGCATGGCCAAGTTATCGGCATTAACACCATGATCGCCTCCAGCGTCGGACAAAGCGCCGGCATCGGCTTCGCCATCCCCATCAACACCGCCAAGGCCGTGGTCAACGATCTAGTCACGCTAGGACGCGTGCGCCGTCCCGCGCTCGGCGTCCGCACCATCCCCATCGATTCCGAAATCGCCGACGAACTCGGTCTAGCCGCCGACTACGGACTGCTCATTGTTCAAGCCGTTCCCGGAGGCTCCGCCGACCGCGCCGGCCTGCGCGGCGGCTCCGAACGCGCCTACCTCGGCAACATTCCCATCATGATCGGTGGAGATTTGATCGTCGCCATCGACGGAGAAAAAATCGAGAGCCAACAAATCCTCGCCCAGATTATGAACAAGCACCGCGCCGGAGACACCGTGAAAGTAACCATCTTCCGCGGAAAGAAACAGATGGAAGTCAGTGTGGTGCTGGGCGAAGCCCGAGACCAGGTGTAGCGTGTGTGGAGCGGGCACTCTTGCCCGCGTGCAGTTGCATTTTTCCGATGAGGTAGACGATGCAGCTAGAGTCGGTCCTGGCGCGATTGGTAGTCTTCGCAGGCATTGTTTTCTCCTATGTTTGGGCGTTCTGGTTTCAACACGAAAGAGAAGAGATGAGCAGGGCCGAATCTTCTACGAGATAGAGTCTGACTTCGCTCTTGTCCGTTACTAGATCTCGCACCAAGGCCGTCTCATGCCCGACGTCGACTGGATCCGCAAACTCTGCCTCTCCTTTCCCGACGTGACCGAAGACATGCCCTGGGGCGACGATTTGCGCTTCAAAGTCCGCGGCAAGATCTTTACCGGCATGGTCCTCTCGGACGGTCGCTTCCCGCGCCTAACTCTCAAATGCGCGCCCGAAACCTTCCACGAGCTCCTCGAGACCGAAGGCATCTCGCCCGCGCCCTACGTCGGACGCTACAAGTGGGTGATGCTTGCCAACTCCAATGTGCTGCCCTCCAGCGAACTCAAAGCCCTTATTCGCCAGTCGTACGACTTGGTCGCCGCCAAAGCGCCAAGGAAGGCCGTGCGCAAGAAAGCACCGAGCAAACACCACAAAAAGTAGGCGGATTTCCCCTGTGCGTCTCTGTGGCCCCCTGTGGCTAAGCCTTAGTCTCCAGTGTTTTCTCAGCGCTCCTTGCGTCTCAGCGGCGAAACCCAGTTTGACTCCCCGCAACCCGCTAGGCTAGCCTCGTACTTCGCCGTCCAATCCATGCGCATTCAACGTAATCTTCTGATCCTCTGCACCCTGTGCGCTCTAATTGCCTCGACCATCGCGGCCGCACCGCTGCGGCCGACGCACGCTCCCCACGCCATTGTCGCCAGCGTCCACGAACTCGCGTCTCGCGCCGGCATCGAGATGTTGCGATCTGGCGGTAATGCCATTGATGCCGCTGTTGCCACCGGCTTCGCGCTCGCCGTCGTCTATCCTCAGGCCGGAAATCTCGGCGGAGGCGGTTTCCTCCTTCTCCGCAACGCCAACGGGAAAACTCACTTCATCGACTTCCGCGAAAAAGCGCCCGCCGCGGCCACCGAAGACATGTATCTTGACGCTCAAGGCAACGTCATCCCAGAATCCAGCACAAACTCCAGTGTTGTCGGATACAGATCCATAGGCGTCCCCGGAACTGTGGCTGGTCTCATCTACGCGGAAAAGCAATACGGCAAGCTGTCGATAGAAAAAGTAATTGCTCCCGCAATAAAGCTGGCCCGCGATGGCTTCCCGCTCGCCTACGAAGACACGCAGGATCTGAAAGAAGATGAGCACCTCGCCGAGTTTCCAGAATCCAAACGCATTTTTTTGCGCAACGGAAATTACTATCAGCCCGGCGAACTATTCAAGCAGCCTGAACTCGCCCGCACTCTCGAACGCCTCGCCAAGGATCCCGACGAGTTCTACCATGGCGCCATGGCTCGTGAAGTAGCGGCAGCCATTCACAAAGGCGGAGGCCTGGTCACCGCCGAGGATCTCGCCGCCTACGAAGTGAAAGAACGCGAGCCCATTCGCGGCACCTATCGCGGCTACGACATCATCAGCGCTCCGCCACCATCTTCCGGCGGAATAGCGCTCATCGAGATTCTCAACATCCTCGAAGGCTTCGACCTCGCGAAATTCGGCAATCGGTCCGCAGATGCCATTCACCTGGAGGCCGAAGCGTTCCGCCGCGCCTTCTATGATCGCACCGACTTCCTGGGCGATCCCGACTATGCCAAAGTTCCCGTCGCGCAGCTCATCGACAAGAAATACGCCGCCGCATGGCGCGACTCCATCGACCTTAACCTTGCAACTCCAAGTAAGGAACTGAAGCGCCCGTCTTTCGGCGAACTCGAGCGCGTGGCCCAGTCGCACTCCAGCAACATTCGCGAACGGCGAAACACCACTCACTATTCCGTCGTCGATGCCGAGGGCAACGCTGTTTCCGTAACCACGACCCTCAATGACGCATTCGGCTCCCGCGTTACCGCCGAAGGGTTGGGCTTCCTGCTCAACGACGAAATGGACGACTTCGCCGCCAAGCAAGGCGTCCCCAATGCTTACGGACTGATCCAGGGACCGGCCAACGCCATCGGTCCCGGCAAGCGCCCGCTCTCTGCCATGACGCCAACCATTGTGCTCAAAGATGGCAAGCTCTTCCTGGTTCTCGGCTCGCCCGGCGGACCCAGGATCATCACAATTGTTGCCAACATTCTGATCGGTGTTGTCGATTTCTCCCTCGATATTCAGGAAGCCGTCAACGCGCCCAGGTTTCATCATCAGTGGCTCCCCGACGAGATTCTCGTCGAAGACCGCCTCTCTCCCGATACAATGAATCTTCTGCGTTCCAAAGGACACAAAGTGAAAATTGATTATTCCTGGGGAAACTGGGGAGATGGCGAGTGCATCCTGATTGACCCGAAAACCGGCGAGCGCCTCGGCGCCAGCGACGGACGCAACAACGGGAAGGCGGTAGGTTACTGATGCTGAGGGCAGTATCGACGTACGTCTATGTAAAGGAACGCCTCCATCCGGGCTTGCTCGACGAGCTCGTCAAGGCGGGAGCCCAGTCGATCGAAATTTTCGCCGCCCGCCAGCACTTCGACTACGCCAATCGCAAGCAGCATGTCCGCGAGATTGCCGAGTGGTTCCGCTCCACTGGCATTCCACTCAATTCCGTGCACGCGCCTTTGTACTCCGACTACGAGTGGGGACGCACCGGCTCGCCGCCCGTAAACATCGCCTCTACCGACCGAGCCCACCGCATCGATGCCATGGACGAGATCAAGCGCGCACTCGAGATTGCCGAGCACATCCCGTTCCGCTTTCTGGTCCAGCACATTGGCAACCCCAACGACGCCTTCGACGAAAAGAAATTCGAAGCGGCCATGACCTGCGTCGAGCACCTGCGTGCCTTCGCCAAGCCGCTGGGCGTCAGAGTGCTCATTGAAAATATTCCCAACGAACTTTCCACGCCCGATCGCCTCGTCGAGTTCATCAAAACCATGCACTTCGACGACATCGGCGTCTGCTTCGATTGCGGCCATGCGCACATGATGGGCGGCATTCCCGAAGGCTTCGCCACATTAAAGAACCACATCTGCTCGACCCACGTGCACGACAACAACAAAGACAAAGACTCGCACCTCTGGCCGGGCAACGGATCGGTCGACTGGAAACAGACTATGGAATTGCTGCGCACGGCACCCCAAAAGCCGCCCCTGTTGCTCGAAATCGAGGGCGAAGAAAAAAAGAGCCCCGGCGAAGAGGTGATCGCAACCTTCCAGAAGCTGGAAGATTCGTAAGAAATCAACCGCTGAGTACACAGAACTCTGTAATTGGTTTTTCCTGTGCACCTCTGTGCCCCCTGTGGTTCAAGGTTTTGACTTATGCCAGCACCCATCAGCACCATCGCGGAAATAGGCAAGCACGAAGGCCAGTCCGTCACCATCCGCGGCTGGCTCTACAACCTTCGCGAAAGCGGCAAGCTTCTTTTCCCCCAATTTCGCGACGGCTCCGGCATCATTCAAGGGGTCGTTCCGAAGAACGCCGTCCCGCCCGAACTGTTCGACGCCATCAAAGGCCTCACCCAGGAATCGAGCGTCATCGTCGAAGGCAAAGTCCGCGGCGATAAGCGCGCCCCCGGCGGCTATGAACTCGATGTCTCGAACGTCCAGGTCGTGCAGCGCGTGTCCGAAACCGATCCCTATCCCATCAGTCCGAAAGAACACGGCGTCGATTTCTTGATGGAACACCGCCATCTTTGGCTGCGCTCCCAGCGCCAGGCTTCCATCCTGCGCGTGCGCGCCGAAATCATTCGCGCCGCCCGCGATTTCTTCGACAGCAACGGATTCACCCTAACCGACCCGCCCATCCTAACGCCCGCCGCCTGCGAAGGAACCTCCACGCTTTTTCCCGTGGACTACTTCGAAGAACAGGCCTATCTCACACAATCCGGTCAGCTCTACATTGAAGCGACCGCGATGGCGCTCGGCAAGGTGTATTCATTCGGTCCAACCTTCCGCGCGGAAAAATCGAAGACCCGCCGCCACCTCACCGAATTCTGGATGGTGGAACCTGAAATCGCCTACGGCACGCTCGACGACCTGATGGAACTGGCCGAAGGCTTGCTGACTTTCATAGTCAAACGCTGCCTCGATCGCCGCCGCGTCGACCTGCAAACCATTGGTCGTGACGTAACGAAGCTGGAGAAAATTGATGCGCCCTTCCCGCGCATCACCTACGACGAAGCCGTCACGAAATTGCAGGAAGGCCACGCACAAGGCAAGCTCGACAACAGATTCGTGTGGGGCGGAGACCTGGGCTCGCCCGACGAAACCTATCTTTCATCGCTGTACGACCGGCCCGTTATGGTCCATCGCTACCCGGCCGGCGTGAAGGCGTTCTACATGGAGCCCGATCCCCAGCGCTCCGAGCTTGCTCTGTGCGTCGACGTGTTAGCTCCCGAAGGCTACGGCGAAATCATCGGCGGATCGCAGCGTATGGCCTCGCACGACCTGCTCTTGCAGCGCATTCACCAGCACAATCTGCCCGAAGAAGCCTTCAAGTGGTATCTTGATCTCCGCAAGTATGGCAGCGTTCCCCACTCCGGTTTCGGCATGGGCATCGAGCGAGCCGTAGCCTGGATCTGCGGATTAGAGCACGTGCGTGAGACCATTCCCTTCCCGCGCATGTTGCATCGGCTGTACCCGTAGTCAAGTTCTCGGTTCCCAGTTCTCAGTTCTCAGTAAGACAATGCGAACCGGGTGAACTGAGAACCGAGAACTGAGAACTGTCTCTATGCCACAACGCAGCACAACCTACAGCAACATCACTCCGCGCCAGATTCGCGTGATCGGCGTTCCGCTTGACCTTGGCCAATCGCGGCGCGGCGTTGACATGGGTCCTTCCGCCGTCCGCGTTGCCGGACTCGAAGCGCGCCTCGAAGCTATCGGGCATATCGTCGAAGATGCGGGCAATATTTCTGTCGCCATCCCCGAACAGAAAAAAGAAGGCGCGGCCAATTCCAAATACCTTAAGGAAATTACCGCCACCTGCACCAAGAGCGCCGACCTGGTGTTGAAGACGCTTGAAGCCGGCAAAGTTCCTCTAATTCTCGGTGGCGATCACTCCGTCGCGGCGGGTACGGTATCAGGCGTGGCGGAATTCTACCGCCGCAAGAACCAGAAAATCGGTCTTCTCTGGATTGACGCGCACACCGACATGAACACGCCTGATTCGTCGCCCAGTGGCAACGTGCATGGCATGCCGCTCGCCGCGATCATGGGCCTTCCTCCCGTCGAGCTTGGAAAGATCTACGACTTCTCCCCGAAAGTGCAGCCGGAAAATTGCGTGCTCATCGGTATCCGCGACGTTGATAACTTCGAAAAAGAAAATATTCGCAAATCCGGGGTCGAGGTCTTCACCATGCGCGATATCGACGAACGCGGCATGCGCGCCGTGATGGAGGAAGCGCTCCGCATGGCCGGACGCGGCACTGCCGGCTATCACGTTTCGCTCGACATGGATTGGATCGATCCCGAAGACGCGCCCGGCGTCGGCACTCCGGTCTGGGGCGGCGCCACTTATCGCGAAGCGCACCTCGCCATGGAAATCATCTCCGACCACGGACGCATGCTGAGCTTCGAAATTGTGGAAGTGAATCCGGTCATCGACGAGCACAACCAGACCGCTGATTTGGCGGTTGAGTTGGCACTGTCTGCGTTTGGAAAAAAGATCCTTTAAGAGGCTGCGAAAAAGGTCGAAAAAGACCAGGGGCAAGAGCATGGTTAAAACGCTGGCTTTGATCTTTTGCGTTGGCTCTTGCCTGCTGGTCGCGCAATCTCTCCCCGCTGATAGCAGTCTGTTGCGCCGGCGTTATCGCGAAGGGGAGAAGTTGACCTACCACATGAAAGGCATCAACGAGGACTGGCACTATGAAGTTCAGGCTGACGGAATCGTAAAAAAAGACTCCGCTGGAACTTACTTTGAGCAGTATCGCTGGTCAAATTTGATCTCCGACAATCAGAAAGCCGCTCTTTCCCCGGCAAGTCTGGATTTTCGCCAGCAGCTTACGCTCGATCGCAATCACAATTCCGCGTTCCCCAACCTCAGCCAGGTTGACTCCAGGCTCATCGGCCCCATCACTGATTTCATGAACTTCTATGTCGATTTGCGGCTAGCCGTACGGACAGGCAAGCTCGCTCATCCCGGAGATCACTTCTATTTCAAGCGTAGCGCCGCTAACTCGTGGGCGGATGGCACCGACGTCCTGATTGGCGAAGACGCAATCGATTTTGATCTCACGCTCCAGGACGTCAACCGGTCTGACAACACGGCCACATTGGTTGTCCGTCATGTTCCGCCCGAGAAGCCTGAAATCAGGCTGCCGGCAGACTGGATGCGCAAACCGGTAGCCGATACGGCTAACAACTGGGTTCAGGTGCGGAGAACCAAGAACGGAAAATATCTGGCAGGTGTGGGCAAGGAAACATTCGATGTCGAAATAAAAGTTAGTCTGGCGGACGGAAAGATAGTGTCGGGCAATCTAGACAATCCAGTGGAAACAATCGAGCGCGAATGTGAAGACGCCGCCCTTACCAGGTGCAGTGATCCGAGGCCTCATCCCATCAGAAGGCAAATCGAGATTTCTCTGGAACGTTAGCAAATGCCCGCGAGGGTGGCCTTCCAGGGCTGGGACGTCTTTGGTTTCTCTGCAGTTGCCAATCCGGCCACCGCCGCCCGGGCAGGAGCACCCATCCCTACAGGATTCAGCGAAGCTTCCGCTCACTGCACATCGGCCACTTTTCCGTTAATAAACGTTACCTTAATGTCCTTGTAGACATAAATCTGCTTGGCACCAAGATTGACGATTTTGTCCGGCTGGCCGATCGCGGCGACCACTTGGTCGGGGGTTTGCCCCTTCTCAATTTGCTGGGGAGGCGGGGGGGCTTGTTGTTGTTGTGGTGGTTGCGCTTGTCCTCCACCCTGGTTGCCCCCTTGCTGATCGCCGTTGTTGCCGCCCTGCTGTCCGCCACCTTGATCGCCCGCGCTATCATCGAACGCGAGCAGTCCGGCGATGGTGTCTTCCACTTGTGACGGGCTGTCACTCGCTAGCGTTCCTTTGGAAAACTGGAAAACCACGTCGGCTTTGTAGAACGTAGTCGGGCTGACGTTGTTACAGGAATCGCAGTCGACAATGCCGATGACGACTTGGTCCTTCGCCAAATTGACGGCGATCTTGGCAGGATATACTTTTGTGTTCACTTGGAAAAACTGGGTAGTGGGCGCCGGCCTCCCTAATTTTCCCAAGCCGAAGCCGAGGGCCTTTGACGCCATGGGATTGGGAGAATGAACCGCCCCATCCTGGTACTTGGTGGCGAAGATGCTTTGGTCGGAATAGGGCACACCGAGAATACCGCCCTTTTTGACGACCAGGATGGTGCCCTGCTCCACCACGGCAGCTCCGCCGGAATCAGCACCCATCTTCACCAGCGTATATTGCGCCTTGAGCTGATCTTCCAGCGAAATTGTGGGAGCATCTTGCGCCACCACCAAGCGGGGTGTGATCCCGACCAGAATCAAAACAACAACCAGGACGCCCATCTCGAGTTTCTGCCGCATTGCAACCTTCCTCCTATCAGCTGCCGCTCCCCATCCCAACGGGCGGGAGCGTCGTCTGTCGTTCTCTCGCTTGCGGAAGGCATCGCCTTTTCTTGCACGATGCTCCCGGCTCCAACCATTCACCACTCGCCCGCCCGCTTTACTGCGGCTGCTTGGCTTCCGCCTCCGCCGCGTCGGCATCCTTTTGCTGCTGCGCCAAATCGCTGCTTACGCTCGTGTCTGCCGTAGGCGCTGGGACTTCACCAGGCTGCGTTTTGGTGTCGGGAGCGGGCGGCAGGCCGTTCTTTCCCTGCTTTTCGGACAACTCCTTAAGCCCGGCATCCATCGTGATCCGCAGTTGATTGTGCATCTCCTGGATATCGTCCACGGATACGCCGACGGTAACGCCGACGGCACACTCATCTTTCTTGCTGCTCTTTACCGTAACGTCGACCATGTTGTCACTATCCGGTTGGTCGGTGACACGGTAGATCACGTCGCCGGCAGTTAGCGCGCATTCCACGCCATCCGACGTGGTCAGATCCTCATCGCTAGAGACCACGAAGATGCGTATCTTGGGATCGAGCGCCGGTGGCGCCTGGTCCCCGCTCGGAGCGGGAGCATTCTGGCCAGCCGCGGCCGCAGCCTTTTCCGCCGCGATCTCGTACTTCATCTCGTCGGTGATCGCCTGCTTCACGTCAGGACTGAGTTGGGTAGAGCCACTTGCCGGAGGTGCCCCGCCGCCCAACATGTAGGCGCCATAGGTGGCCTGGAGCTTTGCGGCAACCAGTGGATCGGTCGACCACAACGCAGCGATTTCATCCGCCGACGCATTTCGAATCGCCGGTGGAATGACTTCGCCGTTGTTGCCGCCTTGGTCGGCAGCCGCCTCCTGTTGCGCCGCATAGGCAGCTTGCAGGTTCGCCGCAATCAAATAATCCGTCAGCCAGAATGCCGCCATCGGATACACTGGGTACGGCGCGAAGTAAGGACCATAGAAGCCATACCACGGTGCCGCGCCCCATCCCCAAGCTCCGACGCCCCAGTAAACCGGTGCGGGCCATGGATTGTAGGCCCATCCGTAGTATCCGGGACCCCAGTAATAGGGGGGAGCGTAGCCGTAATAAGAACGGCCGCCCCAGCCGTAGCCGCGATAACCATACGCGTAGTAATGTCCGCCCCTGAAGTAGGTGCGCTGGTAATAGGACCTGCCGCCACGGTTGAAGTAGGCGCGTTGGCTGTATCCGCCGTGTCTCCCGTAACCCACCACCGTGCGTCCGTTGTGCATGCTCGTGACTTGCCGCCCGCCGTGCATCCCGTGATTGATCGTCATCCCGCTCTTGGTGTGGATTGAGCGAACCTGGCCATTCTTGCGGACGGAGACGCTGGCACCGCTCCTGGTGGTACGGGTTGTCGAACCTGCGGGCGTACGGCGGCTGGCGGCAGCGTTCCCGCCTGGCCGATTATTGGCTGTGTTGCCGCCCGGTCGAGCGCCTGTGTTGCCGCCGGGTCGGGTATTGGCAGTACTGCCGCCCGGTCGAGCGTTCGTGCTCCCACCGGGTCGAGTATTGGCAGTATTGCCGCCCGGTCGAGCGCCTGTGTTGCCGCCGGGCCGAGTGTTGGCAGTGTTACCGCCCGATCGAGCGCCTGTGCTGCCGCCGGGCCGAGTGTTGGCAGTGTTACCACCCGGTCGAGTGCCCGTGTTGGCGTGGTTGTTGGCGCCGCTCGGTGCTCCCGGCCGCTGGGCAGTGCCGCCGGCGTGCTGAGCCGGGGCCGCGTGCGGCGCGCTCGCAGCCGGCTTGCTGGGAGCGGCTTTTGGCGCCGGCGCGCTCGGCTTCTTATTTTGCGCCGAAGCGAGTGCGGTTACGATGAGAAGAGCCAGCAATACGGACCATTTCGGCAGGATGTTCTTTCCTCGGTTGCTCGAATTCATAGCCACTCCTGTGGGATACGAAGCTCTTTCCTCATAAATCCACCAGCGGTAAGGACGCGGAGACTGAACAGATTTCAGCTCTGCTATCCGGCAATCCAGTGTTTGGCAATCCAGTGTTCGGCATTTCAGCTTTCGATCCCGCTCATGGATTTCGTCGACGAGAGCTTCTCGGTCCGAGTGCCATGGGGGAGCGCCGGGCACCGGCCTTTGAAGTCCCGACAATTTCACACCCGTTTCATCACGGTGTCAAGCAAAGCTCGTCTCGATTCACATATTGAACCAATTGAAGGACCTGCTTCGCCGGCGTGCGCCAGGCAAAGTCTTCGTGTCCACCTTCGACCGGAACTGCCGAACGTCTGGCCACGCACCATCTTTTGATTACTTGTTACGTCAGCCTGACAAGGCCACCCCTCCCCTTTTCAGTCGAAGACTAGCGAAGCCGTTCAACCGTTTCGCTTTTCTTTTTTTGCGCCAACCAGAACTGAGTCCGCGTCATCAGAAGAGCGATCGTGAATTGCTCGCTTGGGCGTGCGCGAGCGTTAACACCTTCTGGTCACCTCCAAGGGTAACCACAGTAATTGGGGAGTGTTCCGTCGTTCGCCGATGGAGCTGATGGACTGCAATGTTCGCGCATTGGCAAATTCGGTCAGTACTCCTTGCTCTGGTCTTGACATACGGTTCGGTTGCCCAGCTGCTGGCCCAAGCATCTCCCGAAGATGCGCACGATTCCTCAAGCCTGGCCACCTATCGCACCACCGTCTCTGAAGTTCGGGTTACATTCTTCGCCACCGACGAAAGCAATCATGCGCTTGCAATGTTGACCAAGTCGGACTTTGCGGTGGTCGATAACGAACGGGTGGTGCGCAATTTCCGGAGCTTCACACATTCGGATGAGACCTCGCTCGATGTGGTTGCGCTGGTTGACATGAGCGAGTCGGCCGCGCCGCGCCTTCGAGTTGCCATAAGCGACGTGCTGCAACTGGTTGAGCGCGAGCAGTCGATCCCGGATGACAACATCTCCGTGCTGTTTTTTGGAGGGACGTCTGGCGGGACAGCTGGAGGAACGTCTGGCAGTTTGCGGCCCGCGGTCCTCTGCTCGAGCGGTTGCCGTGCTTCGGACTCAATGAGCAAACTTCTGGCGGTGAAGAGCGGCGGCACAACGCCGCTGTTCGATACCCTTATATTCGCCGCCGAATTCATCTCGCAACATCGCCGCAGCGGCGGCCGCAGCGACGCACGGCCCGTCCTGATCCTGTTCTCCGACGGCTACGACACCATCAGCCTGCATTCTGCAAGCGAAGCCCTGCAAGCGGTGCTGGACCAGGGCGCGCTGATCTATTCCGTTGATATGGGGAGATCGGGGAATCAGTCGTCGAACCAATCCCCGGGCAGTAGTTTCTTGCGGCGGGTTTCGGAGGCTACGGGTGGGCGCTATTTCCCTCTTTCCCTGGTCTCCTCCCGGCAAGACGGCGCCCTCGCTGTGCTCAACGCTGTGCTTGAGGATCTGCGCGCCTCCTATGTAGTGACTTACGATCTGCCCAGCCACGAGGCTGGCTTTCATTCGCTTCGTCTGTTGCCAACTCACAACCTCAACCTCACATTCCATAGTCGAAGCGGTTACGACTACGAACCCAGCGGTCACTGATTGGAAACCGCTGATGGGAGACTTATGAAATCCACATTGCAGTTGGCGCTTGAGCTGATACTGATAGGGACGAGCATTCCGGTGGCTTGCGCCGCGCCACTTGGTAGCTATCAACATGGAACCGTGGTTCGCATGCGCATGGGCGACTGCGGGCTAATGCACCGAGGCTTCATGAACCAATTCGGCCCGCCACAAGCCGCTGCGGTCGATGAAAGCTGCCCCGAATACACGCTGGTGACCGACAAGGTCGTGTTCCTCATTGTGGGCAAGTCGTCGAATCAATTGGTGCCGCTGGCGGAAGTGATCGATTTCCGTCTCCTGAACAAAGAATTGGCGGTGCGCGTCGATGACGCCCGCAAAGAATCCAAGTTCGCCATCAAAGAAATGACGCTGCGCTCGGAATGGGATCGCATCCAGAAGCATATCGACGATCGGCTCAATGACTCGTCGCATCAACCGGTGGACACATCGATGGCGCTGCGAACCCGGGAATAGACGATTTGGTGTGGTCGTGCCCTGTCTTAACCACAAGGTCACTGAGGCGCGCATGGAAGCCATTACGCTGTGATCGTTCCCTGTGTTCCTCTGTGCTCTCTGTGGTTTCCGCTCTTCAAATGCCAGCAGCTCTGTAAGTGCCTGAATGGAACCAAAGCTGCGATTGACGCGGAACAGCCCGCGCGCCAGACTGAAGTGTCATGGCGACAACAAAGCTTCGAGTCGGCATCCTTTTTGGCGGACGCAGTGGCGAGCACGAAGTGTCGTTGCTGTCGGCGGCGTCGGTTTTGAATGCGATTGATAAAACGAAATACGAAGTGGTTCCCATCGGCATCACAAAAGACGGCCGCTGGCTCACTGCCGAACACGCCGAACGTTTGCTGAAAGGCGACGCGGGCGAGGGCGCCCACTCCACACAGACACAGTTGCGAGCGGGCAATCCGGATGCTACTCCGGGGGCGGCGCTGCTGGCGGTAGGCGAGTCGGTGGTGGTTCCACCGGAACCGGCGCGACGCGAGGCTGGACTGGCGCCGTTCCAGACCGACGCCAATCTGCGGCGCGCCGCCGATCGAGCCATTAACGTGGATGTCATCTTTCCCGTGCTCCATGGAACCTTCGGCGAGGACGGAACGATTCAGGGGCTGCTCGAACTGGCCGACATCGCCTACGTCGGCGCCGGCGTCCTCGGCTCTTCCGCGGGCATGGACAAAGACATCATGAAGTCCCTGTTTCGCGCGGCGGGATTGCCCATCGTGAAACACGTGACCGTGTTGCGCGCCGAGTTCGAACGCGAGCCGAAGAAGGTGCAGAAACTGGTGGAGAGCAAGCTTAAGTATCCCGTCTTTGTGAAGCCGGCGAACCTGGGATCGTCGGTGGGCATCTCGAAGGCGCACGATGGCAAGGAGCTCGGTCCCGCAATCGCAGAAGCCGCAAAGTTCGACCGCAAGATCGTGATCGAAGAAGGCGTCGGCGGAAATAAGAACAAGGCGCGCGAGATCGAGTGCGCGGTACTGGGCAACGACAATCCACAGGCGTCGATTGCAGGAGAAATCATTCCCTGCAAGGAGTTCTACGACTACGACGCGAAGTATCTGGTCGAAGGCTCCGAAGCGGTGATCCCTGCGAAAATCACGAAAGGGGAAATGAAAACCGTACAGAAGCTTGCCATCGCGGCCTTTCAAGCGGTCGATTGCACGGGCCTGGCGCGCGTCGACTTTCTGATGGACCCCAAATCGCGAAAGATTTTCGTCAACGAGATCAACACCATGCCCGGCTTTACCGCGATCAGCATGTATCCGAAGATGTGGGCGGCGTCCGGAGTGGCGTATCCAGATTTGATTGACCGGCTGATCCGGTTGGGCATCGAGCGGCACGAAGATAAGAAGCGAAACCAGTACAGCCGCTGAGGTGCGAGCCGGTGGAGCGCCGGGCGTCCTCGCCCGGCCTCGATGCTGCCCCGGACGCAAGCGTGACGGGCGGGACGCCCGTCGCTCCCCGGGCCATGCAGCGCTTCCCGACAATTCATCCGCATGTATGTCTGTACCGTATGTCTGTACTATGATGGTGAACAAGGAATTTCGGCGCAACATTTCGGCGTAACAACGCTCCTTTTACTGACACGAATCAGGGCAGCGTCCCCAACCGCCAATCAAAGCAGGAGACAACGTGGCGCAAAATCATTACACCACCAAGACCAAACGACGGCCCAAAAACAGCAATCGCAAAGACCCCTCTGCGGCCACCATGGCGGCGTTGCGCAAGCTCGAGGCGGCCGCCAAAAAATAGGCGACGGACGCCAACTAAGTCGCCGATATAGAGTAAGTAACTCTCGATGCCCCGCGCGGCTATTGACTTTCTGTATTTTTGTCTGTTTCCTCTCAAGGTATTATATGGATTACTCTTAAGGTAGTATCCTAGGTTTTACTACCCCCCCCCCCCCCCCCCGATTTTGCGCAAAGTATTGAAGGGCAAGGACTTAATTGTAAAATATTCCGGAATAAGGACTTAGGCCGCATTTTCGCCTGCTCATTGCGCTGACATTGTGGGACTGGGGTGGCTTCGAGGGCGGTCTGGGTTGGCGGTGACACCTCTCCATTGTCGACGACGGGCGATTGGAAGTCTGTGATGTCCTTCACAACTTGGGTGTGATGAAAAAAGTGAAAATCCCAGGCTTCACGCGCCGGTGGAATCCCACCCTAACGTCGAAAAGCACGACGTTAGGATGGGGCACCCAGCTTCAATTCTGGGCTTCGGCTTTTCGCGGGCGAGGGCGCCCGCGCCACACTGGTTATTGCAGCTTTGCGTATTCTGCTTTGGCTTGCTTCAGGATGGGGATGTCGGGGTCGGCGTCTTTCCAGAGTCCTAAGAAGTCTTGGTATGCGCTCTTCGCTTTGACGGTGTCGCCCGAGAGGGCGTAGGCACGGGCCAGTCCCAAGTGCGCCAGTGCGCCGATGGGCTCGTTCTCCACCACGCAGGCGTGGTCGAGAATCTTCTGGAACTCGGCGGCAGCGCTGCCTTGGTGTGCCGCCAGATAAGCCTCGCCACGCAGATAAACGGGGTAGAGAGAGAACCAGAAGAGGATCGACCCGAGTTCATAGGGCGCCGCCGGGGCGAGCGCTTCGAGTGCCTTGTTGGCGCTGCCGCTTTGGAGAGCAGCGGCCGCGTGGATGATGGGCAGGTAGTCGAACTGTACGATCGTGTCTTCGGGGAAGCGCTTGGCTAGGTCGGCGGCCAGCCGCGTGGCTTGAGGGGCGTCAGCCGCCAGACCCAGCGCAATCGCGGACACCGCTTCAACATCTCTGCCGGTCGAGAGAGCGAGCGCCGCCTGGGCCTGGTGCTTTGCCTGGCTCATGTTGCCCACCAGCGCCTCACGCACTGCAGCTTCCGCCTCGTAGTCCGCCGCCGACTCTTTCTCATCTGCGCGTTGGGCCGAGTCGGACGCGCGCCGTGTCAGCTCCCGCGCTTTGGCAAACTGCCCGCCATACGCGGCAGTGTCGGATTTGAGGCCGAGAATAGTGTCTTCGAATCCGGGTTTTCCCATCAGTCCAGCTGCCTCACGCTCCATTCCTGCCGCATCGTGCTGGAGGAAATCAATGCCGTAAAGGATGAGGTGAATCTGTGGATTATCCAGATTGTGGGCTTGCGCCTCCTGTGCCGTGGCTCTGGCTTCGTCCAGACGATTGACCTGCACGTACGAGTTGACGAGATTCCCGTAGTCGGTCCCACTTCCAGGATCGAGCTTCACCGTCTCCTGTGCCCAAGAGAGGGCCTTATCGTAATCGCCAAGAGTGCTGTAGATGATCCCTAGTTCCCTGGGCGGAATGTCGTCGCGCGGGTAGGTCTGCGCCCACAATTCATAGGTCTTGCGTGCTGCCTCCAGGTTCCCGGTGGCTAAATCTTCATAGAAAGAGGCGATGTAAAACTTTTCGCGCTCACTCACCCGTTCGCGCAGCTCGTATGCCTTGCGAATATTCTCGGCGGCACGGGTGGTTTCGCCCAGGTCGCTGTAGCTCCCTCCCAGCCGCGCGTATGCCATGGCAAAGTTGGGGTCCAGGAGGGAGGCCCGCTGGAACAAAGGAACGGCGGCAGCGTAATCGCTTCTCTCCATTGCCTGGTAGCCCAGGCTGTAAGCCTGCAGCGCCTCAAGCGATGGTGTGGTCACATTCTCCGCTGGCGCATCATACTTCTGCACGGAGGCCAGCGATTCGCCCAGCTTCTCGCGCATTTTCGTCGCCGCCTCGCCCAGCGCTTTCAGCACCTGCTCCTTGCCGCTGGCCGTGGCCTGCTCGTTCGCCAGCATATCGCCGCTGCGGCAGTTCACCGCCTTTAGCCCCACGACATACTGGCTGCCCAGACTGGAAATCGAGCCTTCGATCGTGGCGGCGCTGGCCGTGCGCTGGCAGACTTCGTGGGCCAACTCGCGTGTAAGCCTGGCATCTTTAGGCTGCGCCATCAGAGCCAGCGTTTGCGCGATGCGTTCGTCAGAAAGCAAACTCAGAAACGGCGACTGCTCCAGTTGTGCCGACAGCCCCTGCCGCAGCGTACCGTCGAAGACCGGATCGCCCGTGGTGTTGGTGAAATCGGCAAGAACGATGGTGTCTTTCTCGGTTAGGCGCTTGCTTGGCTGATGGGAGCGATAGTAAAACCCACCCGCGAGCGCGGCAGCTAACAGGATTGCCGCGGCGAGGTAACCGCCGAGCTTTTTTCCGAAATAGGCTCGGCTTGGACGGGCGGGGACGCCCGTCTCTCCACTATCTTTGACTTCGCGATCTGTGATTGATGGCGCCGAGGGGGTGGATGCTGGTGATGGCGGCGCGCTGCTTTCCCTTGCTATCGGGACTGTGCCGGAGCTTGCTGCTATGGCTCTTCCCGTCTCGGTGTCTCGCTTCAGGCGTTGGAGGTCGGTGCGCATTTCTGAGGCGTGCTGATAGCGGAGATTACGATCTTTCTCCAGCGCTTTGTTGATGATGTCTTCCAGTTTGGGCGGCACGTCGGGATTCAGCCGCACGACCGGCGTGGGAGTGGCGTCGAGAATGGCTTTGAAGATCACTGCGGAACTCTCTCCACGGAAGGGCAGCTGGCCGGTGGACATCTCGTAGAGGACGGCTCCGAAGGAGAACAGATCGCTGCGCGTATCGAGTTCCTTGGCGCGCGCTTGCTCGGGCGACATATAGGCGACCGTTCCCAGAGCGCTGCCGGGATTGGTGAGATGTTCTTCGGATTCAACGGTGAGGGCGCTCAGGGCGCTTGGGGCGGCGCTGCCTGGTTTTATGGAGAGCTTGGCCAGGCCGAAGTCTAGAATCTTGGCGTGTCCGCGTTTGGTCACAAAGATGTTGGCGGGCTTGATGTCGCGATGAACTATGCCTTCGGCGTGTGCGGCGTCGAGCGCGTCGGCGATCTCGATGGCCAGTGACAGGACTATATCAGTCTCCAGCGGTCTGCCGGCTATGCGATGTTTGAGGGTCAGGCCGTCCAGAAACTCCATGGCGATGAAGGCTTCACCGTGCTGGTTGTCAATTTCGTAGATGGTGCAGATGTTGGGATGGTTCAAGGCAGAAGCGGCCTGCGCTTCGCGTTGAAAGCGGGCCAGCGCTTGCGGATCTTTTGCAATCTGATCGGGGAGGAACTTCAAGGCTACGAAGCGATGCAGGTTGATGTCTTCGGCCTTGTAGACAACACCCATGCCTCCGCCGCCGAGTTTCTCGACGATGCGGTAGTGCGAGATGGTCGGGCCGGGCATGGTTGACCGACAATGGTCTGGGCGATCGTGCTTTGGCCGATCATGCTTTGGCAGATCGTGCTTTGGCAGATCGTGCTTTGGCCGATCACTGGCGCGAATCTTACGTCTGCGAAACGGGCAAGTCAATGAAAGCCGTGCAGTTGGTAGAATCTCAGAATCGATTCCTCAACGATCTTTTCTGACGTGGCTTTCCTATAATCAGGTTGCCGCTATACTAACTTCTGCCGAACTTTGCCGAACTACGGCTCACCGGAGAAGCCATGTCGAGTCTGAAAGAATTCCAATGCGAGATCTGCGGGACCACTAGTGAGAATCCGATCCATTGGTTTGTGATCGAGTGCGGAGATCAGAAGCTCGCGGTCATCAAGTGGGATTTTACTGCCGCGATGAGCCCAACCGCCCGCCACTTCTGCGGCGAAGCCCACGCCCAGGTTTATATCAGCCGCTGGTTTGAATCCGTGTGCTTTCCGCGGAAGCCCGCGCTCAAGGCTATTTAAGCGAGCAACAGAGGTTCGGGCGATTGTCTAGACGCGCGTAGAAATCGCCCTTGACAGACCAATCGGTCGGTTGTAAGCTCTTGCTCAAGTTTGCTCTTCATCGAGCGGACTTGAATTTCATGCAGAGTGGCTGAGGGACGAGCCCTAGGACGCCACGGCAACCGGATCGGGATCATACATCCCGACTGTCAGGTGCCAACTCTCGCCCGGCAACGGGGACCATGAGATTCGGGGTTAAGCGATTTTGATCGCACCCGAGCCTCTTTTCCAATCCGGAAAAGGGGTTTTGTCGTAAATGGGTACTTTTACCCGGCTCGTCCCGCAGTCACGGAAAGAAGTTGCAAGATGGAGACGAGCACCTACCACCTCCGCTGCCGCGAATGCGGCAAGACCTGGGGCAACCAGCCGCGTAGTATCTGCGAAGATTGTTTCTCGCCGCTCGAAATTACCTACGATTACGATGCGCTGCGCTCGCGCATTTCGCGCGACCTGATCGCCTCACGCGCGCCGAACATATGGCGCTATCGCGAGCTGCTGCCGCTGCCGGCGGAATTTCAGCCGTCGCTGCCGGTGGGATACACGCCCCTGGTGAGCGCTCCGCGGCTGGGCGAAAAGATTGGATCGCGGCGGCTGCTCGTCAAGAATGACTCCGTCTGTCTGCCCACTTTGAGCTTCAAAGACCGCGTGGTAGCAGTTGCTTTGGCGAATGCTCGCACCTTTGGGTTCGATACCGTGGCTTGCTCTTCGACGGGCAATCTCGCCAACGCGGTGGCGGCGCAAGCGGCTCGCGAAGGCCTGAAGGTGTGGATTTTCATTCCTTCGGACCTGGAGCCTGCAAAGATTTTGGGCACGCAGGTGTTTGGCGCGGAACTGGTGCGCATCAACGGCAGCTACGATCATGTGAATCGCCTGTGCTCGCAGATCGCCGACGGGCATCTGTCGGGCAAACGCGGCTGGGGATTCGTGAACGTCAATCTTCGTCCGTATTACGCCGAAGGCTCGAAGACGGTGGGCTATGAAATCGCCGAACAACTGGGCTGGCGCTTGCCCGATAACATCGTGGTGCCGATGGCGGGCGGATCGCTGATCACGAAAATTAAGAAAGCGTTTGATGAACTGATTCTCCTGGGACTGGTCGATCCGAAACCGGTAAAGTTTTTTGGCGCGCAAGCGACTGGGTGCTCGCCGATTTCAACCGCGATCAAGCAGTACAGCAGCGAGATTGAACCGCAGCGTCCGAAGACGATTGCGCGCTCGCTCGCGATCGGCAATCCGGCCGACGGACATTATGCGTTGAAGGCCATCACCAAAAGTGGTGGATGGGCGGAAGACATTTCGGATCACGAACTTGTCAGTGGCATTCAGCTGCTCGCCGAAAGCGAAGGCATCTTCACCGAGACCGCAGGCGGTGTGACGGTTGGAACCGCGCGCAAGCTGATCCAGCAGGACCGCATTCTTCCCGATGAAACGACCGTGCTCTGCATTACTGGCAACGGACTCAAGACCACCGACGTGCTGGCGGACAAGTATCAAGCCGAAACTCCGATCGCTCCGAAGCTTGCCGAGTTCGAGGCCTATCTGGCGACGAAGGCGGGGCGCCTGCCGGATTCCTTTCCGGAGACGGCAGCATCGGCGTCGGCTGTGGTCGTTGGTTAGTGGCCGTCAGTCGTTGGTCGTTCGCGGGGCGCAATCGCTTGCGGCCGTTTAGTAGTTGGTCTGGTTTGCCAACGACGAACGACCATCGACCAACGACGGTATGATGCATTTTTGTTCGGGCATTTCTGCCCAGGAGGCTTTTTCTATGAGCATCACAGTTCAAATTCCTACAGCTTTGCGGCGGCTTACCGCTGGGACACCGCACGTCGTTTGCTCGGTTGCGAATCTCGGCGAGCTGTTGTCGGAGCTCGACTCGCAGTTCCCGGACTTGAAACCTCATTTGCGGGATGAAGCGGGGGAGATCCGGCGGTTCCTGAATATCTATGTGAACGAGGAAGATATTCGCTTTCTGGGAGGCGCTTCGTATTCTTTCGAGGACGGCGATGAGGTGCTGCTGGTGCCTTCGATCGCGGGCGGGTTGGGGTAGGAGACTCGGTAGAAATTTCGGCCCGCGGCTTTTAGGTTGAGGGTAGTCGCCGTCTCTTGTTCTCCATTTGTTGTGGTCATGCGCCTGTGGAATTGGCTGATTTTGGCCTAACATCGCTTGACTCCTCCGCAGTTTTGGCTTATTCCGGCCCAATGTGCTACCATCTAACTAACTGGTTAATTATATGAAGACATCTGCGGGTCTGCGCGGCCGAGTCGCGCGCTCCTCCACGAACGGGCCTCGGCTGGGAACGCGGGGGAGGCCGGAGGAGAGCCGAGCTTCGATCCTGAAGGCAGCGGTCGCGGAATTTGCCGAGCTTGGCATCGCGGGGGCTCGTACGGATGCGATCGCGCGGGCGGCGCACGTCAACAAGGCGCTGCTTTACTACTACTTCAAGGACAAGGATTCTCTGTACGAAGCGGTTCTGGATCAGGTGTTCAGCGGGCTGCGGGCACAGGTGATGCCGGTGCTTGAAAGCAAACTGCCTCCGCGCCAGAAAATGCTGGAATATCTGGCAGCATATTTCGATTACATCGCAGAGAATCCACAGTTTCCCCGCGTGGTGCAGGCGGAGTGGATGCGATCGGGTGCGAAAGGTAGCGCTCCTATGCAGCGCATTGCACGGGAATATTTTCGTCCAATTTTCGAAAAGCTGGTCGATGTGTTACGGGAGGGAATTAAGGCGGGGGAATTCCGAGCGGTGAATCCGATGGATTTTCTGCCCTCGGTGGCGGCGGTGATTGTGTTTTATTTTGCCGCGGCGCCCGTAATGAAGACGCTGCTGAAGGTGGATCCGTTGTCGAAGGGACGAATAAGGGAGCGGCGGGCGTTTGTGCTGGATTTTATTTCGGCCGCGCTGTTTGTTTCTTAGCTCTCAGCTGTCAGCTCTCAGTTTTGGGTTTTGCCCCCTTCGCTTCTTTGCTCGGGCGACAGCCGAAATCGACAAGCTGAGAGCTGAAAGCTAACCTGCTAGGAGATTTATGAGCGCTCGGAATAAATTCCTGATTGTTTTGGCGATCATTCTTACGATTGCTGCGGGGTACTATTTTTTTTCCACTCCTGGCGGGAAGGATCTGGTTCTGGTGGGGACGGTGGACGCTAACCAGATTGTAGTGAGCCCGCAGATTCAGGGACGGATTCTGAAGCTGTTGGTGGAAGAAGGAACGCAGGTAAAGCAAGGTGACCTGATTGCGTTGCTGGATCCAGCGGAACTGGAGGCGGAGGAGCGTGCGGCGGCGGCAACGATTGCAAGTTTGCGGTCGCAGGTGAGCGCGAACGAGTACAAGCGGCAATCGACGAAGGGATCGACGTCGAGTGACGTATCGAACTCGCAGGCGAAGTTGCAATCGGCACGGGCGCAACTGGCGCAGGCGGAAGCTACTTTGACGCGCGTGGAGAGCGACAGCCGGCGAACGATTGGACTGGCGCAGGCGGGCGTGGCATCCGATCAGGACCGCGTGCAAGCGGAGATGAATCTGAAGGCGCAAGAGGCGAGCGTGCAGTCGCTGAAGGACCAGGTGACGGCGGCGCAGGCGGATCTGACTTCGGCGATTGCGCGCACGAAGCAGGCGACGGCGGCACAGAGTACGGTGGCATCGACGCGAGCGCAACTGGAGAACGCCGTCGCACAGTTGAAAGAAGCGGAAGTGCGGCTGGGATATACGAAAATTTATTCGCCGGTGACGGGGACGGTGCTCGTGCGGGCGGCGCGCGAGGGCGAAGTGGTGAACGCGGGGCAGGCCATCGTTACGGTGGTGGATTTCAGCGACACGTGGGTGTTCGCGGCAATTCCGGAGACGGACGCCGATCATATTGGACTGGGGGATAAGCTGCGGGTGCGGCTGCCAGGGGGCACGGTGATTCCGGGGAAAGTTTTTTATAAGGCGGCGGAAGCGGATTTTGCTACGCAGCGGGATGTCGGACGCCGCAAGCGTGATATTCGGACGATTGCTTTAAAGGTGCGGCTGGAGAATCCGAAGGGAGCGTATGTGCCGGGAATGACGGCGGAAGTGCTGGTGTCCCCCGAGCAGGTGAAGGGGGCGGCACCGCGAAGCGCGGAGGCAGCGGGAAAGCTATGAATGCGGATGTGAATAAGACGAATGGCGCGCCCGTTTCGGCTTCTGAGTTCAGCAAAAGCGAAATAGCAGCCGACGCTCCGAATACGATTGAAGTGGATCGTATCGTGAAGCACTATGGCGACTTCACGGCCGTGGACGACGTCTCCTTTGCGGTGAAGGAGGGGGAAATCTTTGGTTTGCTGGGACCGAATGGGGCGGGGAAATCGACTTTGATCCGGATGATGACGACGCTGATTCCGATCTCGGCAGGCGCGGCGCGGGTGGCGGGACATGATGTGGCATCGGATCCGGAAGCGGTGCGGCGGGCGATCGGAGTGATTCCGCAGGCACTGACCAGCGATCTGGATTTGACGGTGGAAGAGAACCTGAATATTTATGCGAAGCTGTATGACGTTCCAGCGAAGCGGCGCAAGGAGGCGATTGCGGAATTGCTCGAGACCGTGGACCTTACCAAGTGGCGGAATGCGCAGACGAAGACTTTATCGGGCGGCATGCGGCGGCGGTTGGAGATTGCGCGCGGGCTGGTACATAGTCCAAAGATTTTTTTTCTGGACGAGCCTACTACTGGGCTCGATCCGGTGTCCCGCGTAGCGGTGTGGGAGATGCTGACCCACATCAAGGCCAAGCGCCAACTGACGATACTGATTACCACGCATTACATGGACGAAGCCGACCGGCTGTGCAACCGGATTGCGATTGTGGATCACGGGAAGCTGGTGGCTTTAGATACTCCGGAGGCGTTGAAGGCGAGCGTGCCGGGATCGAACGTGATTGAGGCTCACTTTGAGCATCCGCCGGACGATTGGGAGGAGCGGCTGCGGGGATTGCCGGGAGTAACGTCGGTGCAGAACCAGAGCGCGGGGATGTTCCGGGTGCTGACGGCGAATGGGTCGGGAACGACGACGGATCTGGTGGAGATGGCGGTTGTGGCGGGAGTGGGGCTGAAAACGCTGACGGTGCAGAACACGACGTTGGACGATGTGTTTGTCCACTACACGGGGCGGCAGTTGCGCGATGAGCTGGTGAAGGCATACGCGTTCGTGATGCCGCAGAGTCCGGGGTTACGGCCATGAACCGGATGAGGGCGATTATCGAGCCCGAAATGCGGAGGAAACGAGGCTGGGGCCGATTGTTTCGGAAATGATTTATCTGAACATTTTTGCGATGGTGACGCTGGCGGCGGTGCCGTTGTTTAAGCGGACGTTGTAGTGGCGTTCGTTGGTCGTTCATCGTTGGTCGTTTGGCCCTCGCGGGTGTAACGCAGGACTCGGTACCCCCTCCCCCCCTATTTTAGCTAAAATATTCAATAATAAGGACTTGCTCGCAAAATATTCATAAATAAAGAGTTAGAGATACTTAGACTTCGAAGTCGACAACCGGCCTCAAACTTTTTTTGTTTTTCGATCTATTGGAATCATAGGCTTAGACAAAAATTGCCGCCAAATCTTTGGGTTTAAAGGACTTATTCGCAAAATATTCCGGAATAAGGACTTAAGTTATAGGTTGCAGAGTTCAGAAGTCCAAACCTGGCGAGAGCTTGCCTTTCGTGCGCCAATTAGAAAAGGGTGCAGGAATGATCTGCACCCTTTTCCTTCTTATTTTTATTATATCAGTTTCGACTGCCTGCCACGACAAGCTTTGCGGATTTATTTTCCTCACCGATTCATTAGCTTACGCGGAAAATCGTCGGAATGGGGGCTTGACAACGTTTTCGCCGAACGTTGCGCGCATGCGCCACGATCTGCTTCATGCCCCAACTCACTCAGCCGCCGGCTCACCCACGGCGAATGCATTCCCGTCTCCAGCGCGACACGACACCGCGGCAATCTGCCGATCACGCAGCGCTTTGGAACTCGTACTCAGCCGCTGTTTTGCAACCTAGCCTTTGGTGTCTGGAACCTTAGGTTGCCACAATTCGATCGGATTTCCCTCAGGGTCATGCAGGCGGGCGAACCGGCCGTTGGGATAAGCCTGCGGGTCAATCTTGACCGCGATTCCCGCAGCTTGTAGCTGGGCCGCCATTTTGTCGAGATCCCGGACTCTAAAGTTCAACATCCAGACCTTCTGGGAATCCCCAAAATAGTCAGTCGTCTCTTTGAAAGGAGCGAAAGCGGTTGGTCCTGCCTCTTGCTGCCACCCGGGTTTCCCGTAGGTCGTTGGTATGGGCAAAATCCCCAGGTGTTGCTCGTACCAAAGCCCCAACGTTTTCGGATCTTTGGCCCGAAAGAAGAATCCTCCAATACCCGTCACTTTTTCCATTTCCGTTCCTCCAGCGATCCCATCACGAACAGCGGCCCCCGCAGGGGAGGGGAGACCTTTGGCTGTATAGCTGTCTGCGCCGCGATGCCGAGTTGGTTGCGATTCCAGACGAAGCTCGACCCGAAAGCAAATGACAAGGTCCGAAGCAGTTGGCGTCTTTGAAAACGCATCCCATCCTCCCTTCGAGAGGAGCGTGACTTGATACGATACCTGCACGAACGGGGTTCTAGGAAGCGTAAAGATGAGGTTCTGGGCGAGTTGTCGGCCAACCTGAAGTTATCCGAACCGCCAACCAGTCATGGAATCGTCTGTCACCAGCATGACAATAAAAAATGCGATTGAACCTTTGGGAAAAAGTCGGCTTCGTTCTTGCACGGCAGTTGTTTGATCTTCAGGTTAAGCATGTGGTTTGGCTCCGGGAATCGGCATTGGCGACGCACAACTCGACACCGGGCATGTTCCGGCTCTTCAACCGACAATGAAGCGGGTCGGGATTGGCTCCGCAGACTATCTGAGCACGAATCTCACTTTTTGACTTCAAAAGCGGCAACCAGTGTACATCCATCTCGCTCGCTCTCAACACTGCGAAAAAATGGACTCGGCCCCTGGTATCTGGCCCGGGCCAAAGCCCTCTCTGTGGGGCTTTCCAATGCTCACTTCACATCGCTCGGACTTCCAACGTCGATCGATGAATGCTAGCGCAGCCAACTCGAACCGCCGTGCACGGACCCGTACGCACAGTGGTGTGGCAGGGGTCGGCGGGTGACGCCGCCCCTATGCCGATCAAGTCGGCTTATGGGAAGTGATCGCGATTGCTCTGTCGTTTTCCTACTTTTTCTTCCCGCGTTGGCCCCTCGACTTCGCCCATCGTGCCTTCTGGGCCGCCCCGATCCGTTTCCTTGCCACATCGGATGTTGGCGAAAATCATTCCTGAACCGTCGCGGGTTGGAAGGAACGGGTATACAATTGTTGCCGTTTTTGCGTTCAACTGCGCAATGGCGACTAAGCCTATTTCCCTCCACGTCAACGGCAAGCTAATGCGAGTGACGGTCGACGATCCCGACATGCCACTCCTGTACGCCTTGCGCAACAACCTCGGATTGCATGGGCCGCGCTTTGGCTGTGGGTTGGGACAATGCGGGGCCTGCACCGTGCACATTGACGGCAATGCGGTGCGCTCGTGCGTGACGCCGATCGCAAGCGTGGGCAAGAAGAAGATCGTAACCCTGGAAGGGCTGGGCTCGTCCGGGAAACTGGCTGTCATACAGCAAGCCTTCATCGCCGAGCAAGCCTCACAGTGCGGGTACTGCATCAACGGCATGATCATGGAAGCAGCGGCTTTTCTCGCGCACAACAAGAAGGCAAGCAAAGCTCAGATCAAGCAGGCGCTGGCTAACAACTTATGCCGTTGCGGCACCCACTTGCGCATCGTGCGCGCCGTCAAAAGAGCGGCCGCGGGTGCTTGAAGACGCCGAATGCCATCGGGCAAACCAAGTCGTCGCGAGTTCTTGCAAGGCACTGGCATCCTTATTGTAAGTTTTTCCCTGCCATCCTTATTTAGAACGGCGGTTGCCGAGAACACAACTCCAGCCAAGACTGTGGCACTGGACGAGGTCGATGCCTTTCTCGCCATCGACTCCAGTGGGCGCGTGACACTCTACTCCGGCAAGGTAGAACTCGGTACCGGTGTAAGCACAGCCTTGACGCAAATCGTGGCCGAAGAGTTGGACGTGCCGCTGGCAAGCGTTGGCCTGGTCGAGGGCGATACGGCACTCACACCCGCGCAGGGGAAGACGTGGGGCAGCCTTAGCATCCAGGCCGGTGGCGTACAGATTCGCCAGGCTGCTGCGACGGCCCGGCAAGGATTGCTGCAGGAAGCAGGAAAACGTCTGGGTGTGCCCGTAGGCGATCTGATCGTCGAGGAAGGCGCGGTGCGGCCGCGCGGCGGCGGCAAACCGGTGACGTATGCGGAGCTGATCGGCGGCAAGAACTTTTCTCTGAAGCTCGATAAGCAGGCGCCGCTCAAGGATCCGGCGAACTACAAGATCGTGGGGCGGCCAATTCCGCGGTATGACATCCCGCCAAAAATGACAGGGCAATTCACCTACATGCAGGATTTCAAACTGCCGGGAATGGTGCACGCGCGCGTGGTGCGGCCGCCGGCCATCGGGGCCACTTTGCAGAGCGTGGATGAGACTTCGATCCACGGCATCCCAGGTGTAGTGAAGGTGGTGCGTCAGAATAATTTTCTCGCGGTGGTTGCCGAGAGCGAATGGAGCGCGATCCGGGCAGGGCAGAAACTCAAGGCAAGCTGGTCGGCTTGGGACGGCCTGCCCGAGCAGAGCAAGCTTTGGGAATATGTGCGCGCCACCAAGGTCAACAAAGACGATGTGACCAGCAACGTGGGCAACGTGGAGCAAGCACTGGCGCAGGCTGCCAAGCGCATCAGCGCAACCTACAATTTCGCCATCAACTCTCACGCCTCGATGGGTCCATCGTGCGCGGTGGCGGATTTCAAAGACGGCAAGCTTACGTGCTGGTCGTCCACTCAAGCTCCGCATGATTTGCGCCTGCAGCTGGCGGCTATGCTTTCCATGAAAGAGACCGAGGTACACGTCGTCTACCTGGAAGGCCCGGGTTGCTATGGCCGCAACGGCAGTGAGGACGCGGCTGCCGATGCCGCCCTGCTCGCGCGCGCCGTGGGACGGCCGGTGCGCGTACAGTGGATGCGCGAAGAGGAAAACGGCTGGGATCCTAAAGGACCGCCCACGTTGATGGACCTTCAGGCAGGACTCGACGCCAACGGCCAGGTGGTCGCGTGGTATTCGCAACTCTACGTGCCGGAGGGTGGTGGCGGCAATGTCAGGCTGCTGGCAGCAGAGGCGGCCGGCTTGCCTTTTGAGAAGGGAATGTTCCCCGGTAACATTATTAACAACTCGGCAATTCCCTACGTTTTTCCCAACGTCCGAACCGTCGCTCACCGCCTGGCCGAGACTCCGTTTCGCCCCTCCTGGATTCGCGCCCCTGGGCGCATGCAGAACACCTTTTGCAATGAGGCGTTTCTCGACGAGCTCGCGGTCGCGGCGGGCGCCGATCCCTTCGAGTTCCGGCTGCGTTACCTTGCCAACGATCCGCGCGGCACGGAGTTGTTGAAGCGACTGTTGCACTTGGCGCAGTGGAAGGGACGGACCTCGACAAAGTCTGCCAGCGGCGATATCGCCGCCGGCCGCGGAGTTACCTATGTAAAGTATGAACTGGCACGTACCTACGTGGGCGCAGTCGCGGACGTGGAAGTGAACCGCAAGAGCGGTGATATTCGCGTCAAACGCGTTGCCATCGTTCAGGACTGCGGGCAAATCATTAATCCCGACGGCGTTTTAAACCTTTTCAGCAAATCTGCTAAAGAGTGTGCGCGAGAGCTTGGTCGTCCCTACGGGACTTGAATCATCTCTTCCACTTTCCCAGCGCTGAAGCGCTGGGCTAAATTGGATCGCCCCTCCGGGGCTGGATTCGTGGACAGGCGGAAGACGAGGTTGGTGGGGATGGAGCGTGGCGCCGAGCGCCGCGCGGCTGGACGGGCGAGGGCGCCCGTCCCCATACGAACTCGGACATCGAGACGGAGCCAGATGAAGCGGCCGATGCGGCTCAGGCGGACTTGTTCGGGAGTCAACCGAGCGGTGTAGCTGGAGGCGATGCGTCCCATTTCGGCGAGGTCGTTCATGGGTCCGAATTCTACGTGGTTGGGACGTGGGAGCTGGCGCATGAGGTCAAGTTGGCGGGCGATGCTTTTGCGACCGGCAACGCAGGGCTGGGTGCGGCAGTCGAGAACTTTTTCGATGGCGTAGAGAGCGGCGTGGTCGACACGCTCTCCGAAGGCGAGGTAGAGGGTATTGTTCGAGGCCGCGTAGTTGAGGGGCAGCATCTGAAAGGCTTCGAGGATGGAAAGAGGAATGTCGCCGGGAGAGTGGATGGTGGAGGGATCGAAGGAAGAGGCGACAGGACATCCCCATTGCAGCGCGAGGGCGGAGGTAACTTCCTGTTCGGTGGCAAAGCCGAGTTTCTCGATCCACTCTCCGATCTTTCCGTAACGAAGCAAAGGCGCGGGCCAGGGGATGTTCGGGGTCGCGCGCCGGATCTCGCTGGGCCGGAAAATTGGTGGACATGAACTTCGCATTGCAACGGCGATGCCAGCCCGGCATAAATTGCCTTAGAACCCGCTTATGCCGGGTACGGATGAAGGCGACCTATTGCTCGGCCGGCAGGTTTTAGCGCGGGTTGCGAAAGCTGTCATCGGCGAGCAACAGATGTTCGGGACGAATCAGCGGTTGATCTTCGGAGAGGATCAAGGCGCGTTCGATCGCGTTCTGCAGTTCGCGAATGTTCCCATTCCACGGCTGGGTTTTCAGCAACTGCAGTGTTTGATGGGACAATTGCGGGGCGGGCAGGCGCGAGGCATATTTTTCGAGAAAGTGCGCGGCCAGTTGCGCAATATCTTCGGGGCGCTCGCGCAACGGCGGAATTTCGATGGGGAAGCCGCACAGACGGTAATACAAGTCTTCGCGGAATTTTCCCTCGCGGACAAGGCTCAACAGGTGCGCGTTGGTGGCGGAAACGACGCGGGCATCGACGCGCACGACTTCGGTGCTGCCCAGGCGCTGCAGTTCTTTCTGCTCCAGAAATCGGAGCAGCTTGGGCTGGAGGCTCAACGGCATTTCGCCGATTTCGTCGAGGAAGAGGGTGCCTCCCTGCGCCGCCTGGATTCTTCCGGCATAGGATTGCATGGCTCCGGTGAAAGCGCCGCGGGCGTATCCGAAGAGTTCGGCTTCAAGCAGGGTCTCGGGAATAGCGGCACAATTTACGACCGCGAAAGTGCGCGCCGCGCGAGGGCTTAGATGATGAATAGCGCGCGCGACGATTTCCTTGCCGCAACCGGTTGGGCCGGTGATGAGCACCGTGGTGTTGCGCGGCGCCAGCAGGCGCGCCAGACGATAGACGGGTTGCATGACGCTCGAATTGCCGATCATTCCGGGCAAGGGATCCGCGAGAATGGAGTGGACGAAGGGAGCTGCGGGCAGAAACTTGTCTTCAGCGTCGTCCATCGCCGAGCTTCGCTCGGCTGGGGCGGGTCCTGAGCGAAGTCGAAGGAGGGCGTCCGACCCTTCGGGTCTGGTGGAGAGATCTATGGCGGGCCGCACTTCCGGCAGCAAGTTCTCTTTCTCTTGGAGCGCGGTGGGTTCGGCATCGCTATCCGGATCGAGCAGCACAACTTTGATTCCGGGAAAACGCTTGCGGACCGTATGGCTGAGTTCCTCGGCGTCGAGGTCGGGCAAGCGGCGATCGAGAAAAAGCACCTGCCAGAAGCCACTCTCCAAATGGCCCAGAGCTTCGGCTCCTCCAGTGGCTTGTTCGAAGCGGCGGACAGGGGAACGTAGACTTTCGAGGACGCGCTGACGAACGACGGTACTGGGGCTGGCCACCAGGATGTGGTCAGCATACTTGAGCGGGATCGGAAAGGTCGTCATACGGTCGATTTGAAACGGATGTGATTAGAACGAGATTAGATGGAGATTAGAAAACTCTGTTGGAAGGAAACCATGGTGTAGCGCGAGGGGCAAATTTTGCTTTACAGGCGGATGATTTCGTAGGTGCCCGGCATTTTCTGCCGGATGACCGTGGGGCTAATTCTGTGTTGGAGGGCAAACGAGGTGTGAGCAATCCCCAAACCTCTGCTTGCTCGCGGCTCGAAGCTCGTGGCTGTGGCCGCTATTTTTCGACGAACACCAGCTCGCCGTTTTCTACTTTGATGTCTTTCACGTTGTTGGGGAGCTTGAGCTGATCGCGTTGCTCTGCCAGTTTTTTCTGCAATACCTCGTTGACCAGCGATGCGGGCACTGAGAGATCGCCGACCTTGACCTCGGTGGCATCGAAGGTGGCGTAACCATCTTTGGAGCCGAGGTGTCCGGCGAGAGTAAGATAAACGTCCTTGCCGGCGATCTGCGTCAGAAATTGGCCGCGGACGATGTCTCCATCCATGGAGACCTGATAATCCTTGATATTGGGAACCGCGCCGGGGAACTCCATGGCGGGGCTCGCGGGGGAAGAAGCCGATGGAGAGCCGGAGGAAACATTCGCCGGCGCTGCGGCGGGTAGCAGTCCGGCAGCTTGAGCGAGCGCCGCCGACAATTCGCCGGAATTCATGCGGACTTCGCTCTCCCCTTCTCCGGGCGTCCGAGGCTGCGCGAGTTGGTTCACTTTTTCCTGGAAGGACTGTGCATTGGCGGCAGTCGCAGCTGGCGGGAGCGTAGGCGCAACAGGCGCGGGACGCTTTAAGACAAGGACGAGCGTGACGATCGAGATGGCCAGGGTTGCGAAACTGACGATGCGCTGGAATTTCATGAAAAAGGTCTCCGCCGTTGTTGGCTTCAATTCCGGGGCTTTAATTCATGGTACGCGCTGCGAGAGACAGGTTTGAGATGACGTAGGTGCTGGGGCTGTGGCGCTTTGGGCTGCCGGGATGTGGCCTACGGACGTCTGATTGCGGCCTCAGAGTTGAAGCCAAGCTGCGCCCGGCTGGACGGGCGAGGACGCCCGTCTCTCCACCAGCTTAGTCATTCCACGATGGCCAACACATCGCCGGGGTTTACGGCTGCGCCTGGGGTCGCCGATATTTTTTTCACGAATCCTTTTTTTGGCGACTTGATTTCGTTTTGCATTTTCATAGCTTCGACTACGACGATGCCTTGGCCGGCTTCGACTTCGGAATTTTCAGCCACCAGCAACCGGACGACTCGACCGGGCATCGGGGCCAGGATTTTTACGGGACCTTTTTCGTCTCCGCCAGCTTTCTGGCGCGAGCGCAGGGAGCGCGGATCGCGCAACTCGACCGCGAAGCGGGCACTGCCTACCCAGATGTGGAGATCGGTGGCCGTCTGCTCGCGCTTAATTTCGTAGGAGTGCCCATCGACCAACAGCGACAAGACGTCACGCCGCGGGATTAACGCGTCGACATGGATCGGCTGGCCGTCCAAGCGGCACTCCCATCCCTCGGCGGCTTTTTCGAGTTCGAGCCGGTGGGGTTTACCTCCTACGATGATTTCATAAACCATAAGATCAGCGCAGCCCTTCCGAACGACCCTGCTGTTTCCACTTTGAGACGACCGTTGCCGGCCCACTGGAACTTGTGCCACCAGTGTCGCCATTCTTGTTGAAGGGCGAGGCGGGGTCGAGTGCGGCAAACATTCCGGCGCCTATGGCGGCTATCGTCTCCATCGCTTTGACATTAGGCTTCGGGGCGAGCGAGGCTACGGCCGGGTTGGCCTTTGCGAGCAGGCGATCGAGGTATCCGGTATCGAGCTTTCCAGCCTGGAAGTCGGCATCGCCGAGGATGCGCAGGAATAGCGAAATATTGGTCTTGATGCCGGCCACGAAATATTCGTAGAGAGCGCGCTCGAGGCGCATGATGGCCTGCCGCCGATCGGTTGCGTAACCTACCAGCTTGGCGAGCAGCGGATCGTAATCCATGGGCACGTTCCAGCCTTCGTACATGCCACTATCGCGGCGGATCCCCGGCCCCGAGGGCTGGAGCAGCACCGTGATCTTGCCGGGGCTGGGGAAATAATTGTTGTCGGGATCTTCGGCGTAGATGCGGCACTCGATGGCGTGCCCGCGAATCAGCACGTCGGACTGAATGAAAGGCAACTTCTCACCGCTCGCGATCTGGATCTGCAGGTGCACGAGATCGAGTCCGGTGGTCAACTCGGTGACCGGATGTTCCACCTGCAGACGCGTGTTCATTTCCAGGAAATAGAAATTCTTTTGCTGATCGACCAGGAACTCGACGGTGCCGGCATTGGTGTAGTTGGCGGCCTGCGCGACCTTGACGGCAACTTCGCCCATGCGGCGGCGCATGTCGGGATCGACAATCGGCGAGGGCGCTTCCTCGAGAACTTTCTGGTGGCGGCGCTGGATGGAACACTCGCGCTCGCCGAGCCAGACGGTATGGCCGTGCTCGTCAGCCAGCACCTGCATTTCAATGTGGCGCGGGTTGACGATCGCTTTTTCGATATAGACCTCGCTGTCGCCGAAAGAACGCTGCGCCTCGCTCTGGGCGGATTCGAGGGCGGAACGAAGCTCCTGACGGGTGTGCACCAGGCGCATGCCTTTGCCACCTCCGCCGGCCGCGGCTTTCAGCATCACGGGATAGCCAATGCGGTCGGCGACCTCTTCGCCTTCTTCGGGAGAGGCGAGGCCGTGCGAGGTTCCAGGAACAAAGGGCACGCCAGCCTTCTCCATTTGCTGGCGAGCGCTGGTTTTCGAGCCCATCATTTTCATGGAGTGCGGAGTTGGCCCGATGAATTTCACGCCGGCATCGGCGCATGCCTGGGCGAACTTCGCGTTTTCCGAGAGGAAGCCGTAGCCGGGATGGATGGCCTCAGCACCGGAGCGTTTGGCTACGTCGAGGATCTTGTCCATCCGAAGATAAGACTCGGCCGCTGGAGCGGGGCCGATGGGGTAAGCTTCGTCGGACTTGCGGACATGGAGTGCAGCGCGATCGACGTCGGAATAGACAGCGACAGTAGCAATGCCCATTTCGCGGCAGGCGCGAATGATGCGCACCGCGATCTCTCCGCGATTGGCAATCAGAATCTTCTTGAACATTTCGCTAACGTGTCAGTGGAACGCTGTTCGCAACCGATTTTACCTGTGGGAATGGGGATGTGCGTGACGCAAATCACTTGCGGTTGTGATTTCAAGTAGTAAGAGCGCTGGAGGCTAGGCCGGGCTGCGCTCGACTGGGACGGGGGCCAAGCCCGTCCCCACATGAGCAAGATACCTACTTGTTCTGATCCATGACGATGGCTCCGCCGGGCTGTTTTTCGGCTTTGGCTTTCTTGGTAGCCATGGTTTTGTCGACCCACTCATCGGCCGTCTTCAGGTCGGCAGCGTGGGCGGCCGGATCATCGCACTGGATATCGGCGCGTTCCCGATACATCAGGTTCATATACGCCATGGCATCGTCGTAGTCGGGACGAAGCTGTAGCGCCTTGTTCAGGTTGTCGATACCTTCCTGCACGTCGGGGGTATTTTTCTCCTTCAACATTGCACAGACCTTCTTGTCCTTGGCTGGCAGAGAGTCATCGGGCTTCATGCCGAGCTTGGCGCGCTCTTCCTGACGCGGGACATAGGTCTGCGTCCAATCGATGACGGCCACCGAGTAATACGGCTCGGGATCGTTGGGATCAACCTGGGAAGCTTTCTTGTAGTATTCCTTGGCCAGGTCGAATTTCTTCATCTGCAGATAGAGGTAGGCAATGCCCTTGATGCTGTTGATGTTCTTGGGATCGACCTGCAACACTTGTTTGTACTGATCAATCGCCTGCTCGCCGTAACGGTTGTTGTCGGGCGTATCGGCGCCCGGAATATATTGCTGGGCAAAGGCAGTGGCCAGATACAGGCGGGCATTGATGAGGGACGGGTCGAGGGCGACAGCTTGCTGGAAGTGGTCGATCGCTTGCTCGAACTTGGAGTTCTTGTAAGCCTGCACACCCTTGTTGAGGTGGTCCCGAGCCTTTAGCTTGTTGCAGCCAGTGCTGGCGAGCAACGCCAGTGCGGCCGCGAAAACCACCAGGAGTCTTCGAGTCGTTTTCATTGCTTTATGAATCTCCCTTGCTGCGGAGTGTAAGAACTGAGGTGGAGAGCCGGGCGTCCCCGCCCGGCGGACGAGCGAGACGCCCGTCCCTCCACTGTAAAACGATTCTAGCCGCCTGCTTCGATTTTGGCTGTGATCAAGCCGACCTTGTCGACACCGGCCGAATGCGCGATATCAATGACGCTGGCGACGTCGGCGAAGGGTACGTTGTCATCGCCCTTCACGAACATGACCTTCTCGGCGCGCGTTTTGAAAATGTCTTCCAAGCGGCCCTGCAGAGTTTCCCAGGTAGCCTCGTCCTGATTGATCTTGAGTCCCGGAGGATTGCCAGCGCCGTGGTCGATCAACTGCACCACGATCGTGCGATCGGGAGTGGGCGGCGGCTGTTTCTGATCCTTGGGCGGAGGCTGGGGTACCAAGGCCTCCAAGCCCTTAGGGGTCAGCGGCGTAATCACCATGAAAATAATCAGCAGCACCAGCAACACGTCAATCAGCGGCGTGACGTTCATGTTCGCGTTCTGGCCCCCTTTGGAGCCGACTGCCATACTCATAATCAATCTCCTGTATTGCTACTGCTCTATTGCCATTGCGTGCTATTGTCCGCCCGTTGGTGTCGGCGTCGGTGGAATGGCGCCCGGAGGCGGAGCCATGCTTCCGGACCTCTTTTGATCCGTTAAAAGACCGAGTTGGTCCACGCCGGCGGCGCGAACATCGTCAACGACTTCGACCACCCAGCCGAACTTCGCGCGGGCGTCGGCCTTGAGAAAGACCCTCTTGTCAGTCCGGTTCGCCAACTTGTCCTTGATCTTCTGCGTCAGATCCTCCGGCTTGACCTGATCGTTTCCGAAGAAGACCCGGTCATCGCGATTGATGGCCACGAGCAGCGCGTCTTCCTTGTCGGCGTCGTGCATATCGATGGGATTGTTGACCTTGGCCATGTCCACGGGGACGCCATGTTGCAACATGGGCGTGACCACCATGAAGATGATGAGCAGCACGAGCATCACGTCCACCATCGGCGTGACGTTGATGTCGGAACTGACCTTGGACCCTTCGTCTCTCTTTGCTAATGGCATGGAATTCTGTCTCCTGCGTACGCTTGTACTTGGCGCGCCCCAAGATTTGCCTGGTGGAGAGCCGGGCGTCCCCGCCCGGCTGGACGGGCGAGACGCCCGTCCCTCCATCGCAGCAACTCATGGGTGCACCCGCGGCCTTATGACTTAGGACCGGCGCATGCTCCGGCGCTTCAGGAAGTAATCGATCAGTTCGCTCGAGGAGTTATCCATCTCCACGTCGAACGCTTCCACGCGGCCGGTCAGATAGTTAAACATCATGACGGCCGGAATCGCCACGAACAAGCCGACGGCGGTCGTGACGAGCGCCTCGGAAATGCCGCCCGCGACGGCAGCCAATCCGGTTGCCTTTTCCTTGGCGATACCGTTGAAGGCGTTAAGAATGCCGACCACCGTTCCGAACAGTCCCACGAAGGGGGCTGTCGAACCGATCGTCGCCAGACCACCCAAGCCGCGCTTCAGTTCGGCGTGCACGATGGCTTCGGTACGTTCCAGTGCGCGCTTCGACGCTTCAATGGTCTCGCCAGGAATTTCGCCCGGGCTATCCTGGTGGGCCTTAAATTCCATCAAGCCCGCGGTGACCACTTTGGCCAGGTGACTCTTCTTGTTGCGTTCGGCGACTTTGATCGCCTCGTCAATCTTACCTTCGCGCAGGGCTCCGGCAACCGCGGGAGCGAACGAGCGGGACTGATTGCGGGCGGCGTTGAAAGCCATCCAACGGTCAATCATCACGCCGATCGACCACCCCGACATGATGAAGAGAATAATGACCACGACTTTCGCCAGAATACCCATCTGCTTCCAGAGCGAAATCGGGTCCCACCCAGGTGCACCCTCCTGAAAGAGCCAGGTGGCGAAAAGATGGAAATTACAGAGCGCGATTGCTGCCAAGTTCACTACCATGAGTTGCTTTCCTCCTCAGAACTGTTTCTAAATCGCTTCCAAGCGCTTGTTCAAACTTTTTGCGTTCAGACTCTCTTGCGCATCCCCGAACAGCGATGCCGCGCAAACAGCCAATTTCCGATGCCCAGCCGTAAGGGGCGTGCCTGGTACTCGGACGTACGTCATCGCAAAGCGTGCCCTGATACGAATCCCGGGTTTCTTCCGCACGCCCGTGATCAGAATCGTTCAGAATCATTTGATGCAAGAATACCAAAGTGGGCAGAGTCGCCCCGGGGGTGGTCGAAACCACCCTTGGCCCGTCTCGGGAAAAGGTAGGACGGGGAAGGCCTGAAACTGCCACAAACTTTAACTCTAAACCGGCACAAACTTAACCGGCACCAGCCGGCGCGGAGAGTCTAGCCTCCGGACAAGCTGAAGATCACATCCACCTGGGTCTCCACCGCGACCGGCTCGCCATTAAGTAAGTATGGCTTATAACGCCACTGCTTCACCGCTTCAATGGCCGCCGGCGCCAGCATGGGGTGCCCGCTAATCAACTGCAGGTTCTGAATCGTCCCTTCTTTGCTGATTTCCGCCTGCAGCAGGACGTGCCCCTGAATGCGGGCCTGTTTAGCCAGCGGGGGATAATTGGGCGTAACCTTCTTGATCAAAAGACCGGTCGACACGCCTGACGACACGCGGATGCGCTGCGGGGTCGCGACTTTCGGGATATTGACGTTGCCCGCACTGAGGATACCACCCATCACGCCCCCAGCAGATCCTCCGGGTATACCGCCCGGGACACCGCCCGGGACGCCAGCACCCAAATCCGGGGGCGCTTCATCTTCCTTGATCATCTGCACTTTGTTCGGAATCTTGGTGGGGGTGCGCAGCTGGCCATTGATAATTTCGCTCTGAATTTTCACCACCTTAACGGCCGCAGCCGGTGGGGGCGGGGGGGGTGGCGGGGGCGGGGGCGCTACCAGAAAGGTCATCAGCTGCGTCTTGGGCAACGCGTCGGTATAGATCAGAGGGATCAGAATCAGGATGCAGATGAGCCCGACCTGCAGCAAGAAGGACAGAATCGTGGTGCTCAACCGCCTGGTCTTGAGCTTATTCCCTGATTCAATCAGGCTGTCTTCAAACATAGGCTCCTCCTACAACAGACCGTACGAGAACTTAGACACCGCCCGTGACCTCTTTGCTCCCGCTTTTGGGGGCCCTTTGCCCCTGCCTCTGCGGGCAGATCAAGATTCTACGCCAAATCGCTCGAAATTCAGACCTTAACTTTTTCCTTGGACTGGGCCGGACCGCTGCCCGCCCGCAGTGGCATGGCAATCGGCTTCTTGCCCCGCCCGCTACGCCAATCCTGGTAGGCGACCAGAATCGGGGCGGCAATGGCGATTGACGAATAGGTCCCGATCAGGATGCCGATGACCAGTGCGAGGCTGAAATTATGCAACACCTCGCCGCCAAAAAGGAACAGCGCAAGCACGGTAAGGAAAGTTAGGCCCGCTGTCAAGATAGTTCGGCTTAAAGTCTGATTAATACTTCGGTTGACGATGTCGGAGAGCTTATCCCGCCGGAGCAGCTTGACATTCTCCCGGATGCGGTCAAAGACGACGATGGTGTCGTTATTGGAGTATCCGATCAGGGTCAGGATGGCGGCGATCACGGTCAGCGATATTTCCCTGTCCAACAGGGAAAAGGCGCCCACCGTGATCAGTGTGTCGTGGAAGACGGTCAATACGGCGGCCACACCGTAGATCCATTCGAAGCGGAACCCCAGGTAAATCAGCATCCCGCCCAGCGAATAAAGAGTCGCCAGGATGGCTTGCTTGCGGAGCTGCTGTCCCACTTGCGGGCCGACGATCTCGACGTTGCGAATGCCAAAATCGGAGACGAAGAAGCTGTCCTGGAGCGAGGCGACGACGGCGCGATCGGCCACGCCCTTTAGCTCGTCGATGGAGCCGAGCACGCCGCTTTTCGTCTTGTCGCGGTAGTCAACAATGGCCTGAGCAATGGCAAAATAGCGCGGGTTGGCATCGGGGCCGGAGCCGAGGTGAAGCGGGTCTTTCTCCAAGAGATAGTTCGCGATGGTCAGGGAGCTGGAGTTGTTAAGATCCTGCTTGCCCTCGGTGGCGTGGCTTTCGAGCGCCTGAATGATCTGGATTTTGCCCTTGTCGAGAGCCTGTTCGCTGGTCTCCTGAATGTCGAGAGCAATCAGCACTTCGTTGTTGGAGGCTTGTCCGTAGCGTTGAACGCGGGCGTTCTTCAGTCCGGCCCGCTCAATCTCACTGTGGATGGCGGAGGGATCGGGAGTATGAGCGTACTTCACATAGACCAGCGTGCCGCCGCGGAAGTCGACGCCCAGCGGGATGTGATGCCAGAACGCCATGGAAAGCACTCCGGCTACGCTGAAGATCAGGGAGAAGGTGAGGAAGTACCACTTTTTCCCGAGAAAATCGATGCTTGTGTCTCTAAAGAATTCCACGCTGCGTACGATCCCTTCAAAATCGGCTGTCCGCTATTCGTCGTTCGCTGTTCGCCGAGCACGCGGTTTTCGCGAACAGCGAAAGACGAACCGCGTTATCTAGATACTCAGTGCTTCGCCGCGCTGCTTGCGGCTTAAAACCCAATCAAAAATCACGCGCGATACAAACACCGCCGTAAACAGATTGGCGGCTAAGCCAAAGACCAGGGTCGTGGCAAAACCCTTGACCGGGCCTGTTCCAAAGATGAACAGAATCGCGGCGGAAACGATCGTAGTGACGTGGGTATCGACGATCGTGATCCAGGCATGGCTGAAGCCCTGCTCCACCGCCGAGGGCGGCGTCTTTCCGTTCCTCAGTTCTTCGCGGATGCGCTCAAAAATCAGCACGTTCGAATCCACACCCATACCAACCGTCAGGATGACTCCGGCAATACCCGGCAACGTCAGCACCGCTCCAAAGTAGCCCATGAAGCCAAGCAGGATGACCAGGTTCAGGATGAGCGCGATATCGGCATTCACGCCCGCCCAACGGTAATAGACCAACATGAAAATAAGGACGGCGAGCATGCCGGCGATGGCGGCGCGAACGCCGGAACGAATCGAGTCGGCGCCGAGCGAGGGCCCGACGGTGCGCTCTTCGAGATACTTGATGCCGGCGGGCAGAGCGCCGGAACGCAGCGTCATCGAAAGGTCGCGAGTCTCCTGGTCGGTAAACCGGCCGTTAATAATGCCGTTGTCCCGAATGGCGTCTTTGATGACCGCCACTTCCTGCACTTTGTTGTCAAGAACGACCGCCAGCTTGTCGCCGACATGGGCCGAAGTGAAGGCGTAGAACTTGCGCCCACCCTCCCCGCTAAGAATAAACTTCACCGCAGGCTGGCCATTTTCGTCGCTAGTCGGTTGCGCGTCCCGAAGATCGCGACCGGTCACGGCCGAGGCACGAGAGATTATGTACCAGGCTTCGCCGCCTTCGGCGTTGCGGGAGCCGATGCTCTTGCCTTGCATCAGGACGGCGTCCGGAGGCAACTTGCCACCGTTCTCTTGGTAGGCCTCGGCCTCGCTCGAATAGGGCCCGCCCAGCGATTGCTTGATTTCAAGCATCGCCGTCGACTGCATGATCTCCTTCACGCGCGCTGGATCGTCCACGCCCGGAAGTTGGACAAGAATCTGGTACTGGCCAAGCCCGTGCTCCTGAATCACTGGTTCGCTCACGCCGAGCTGGTCGATGCGATTGCGGATGGTCTCAATGGCCTGGGCGACGGCGCGGTTTTTCAAATCGGCGAGGTTCTGGGCCTTCATCGAAATGGTCCAGGAATTTTCCGCGCCCGAGGTGGCGTCATATTCCGGCAGCCGGTCGGCAATAATGCTCTTGAAATCGCTGGTCTGGTCCGGAGGAACGCCTTTGACTACGATCATTTCGGGATGGTTCACCGGATCGGGCTTGGTGATATCGGCGTAATTGATCTTGTGGGTGCGGAAGTCTTCCTGGAGGCGCGCAACCGCGTTGTCGGAGTCGACGTTGACCGCGTCGTTGACCTGCACCTGCAATATCAAGTGCGTGCCGCCACGCAGATCGAGTCCCAAATGAATGCGGTCGGCGATGGACGCCAACATGCCTCTGCCCGACCATTCTTTCGGAATGCCGAAAATGCCTGCCAGGAAGACCAGCAGGATTCCAACGATAACCACCAACTTCCAAGTAAGGTTCTTATTCATGAAAACTCGTCGAACGCCCAAAGCGCTTCGAGCTGCCAGCTATGAACCAAAAGCAACCTCTGGAAACGATTGCTCGAAGCCCGTAGCTCGAAGCTAGCAGCTATCTACGACTTCCCTTCTTCGGCCGATGTCACCGATACCACCGATGCCCGGCTGATTTCGAGCTTCAGATTGTCAGGCGGCACGCGCAAGGTCAGCGCATCGTCCTTGAGACTGATGATCGTCCCGCGCAGGCCGCCGCTGGTTACGACCTTGTCTCCGTTCTTTAATTCGCCCAGCATGGCCTGCCATTTTTTCTGCTTCCGCTGCTGCGGCATGATGAGCAGAAAGTAAAAAATGGCAAAAATGAACAGCAGGGGCGCCAGCCCGAGCAGACTGGTGCCACCGGGAAGCTGCAACCACAGCGCCAATCCGTCTTGCATACCAGATAAGATGATTCCCACCGCCAAGTCTATCCTCTGTAACGAAATATCCGATTAACCGCGGCCGCCGGAAGCGCTCCGTTTCGGGCCGGCCGAGCGGAACTCGGCACAAATTTGCCGCTTTCACCGCTTAACGTTCTTCTCTTAAGAACTGCGGGTCTTAAACTGCGGGAATTGTTTTCTCCTAAGGCCGGAGACCATAGCTTGCAGGCTAGAACCGGCGATGCCCCGTCCGATTCCGCTCGGAACCAGATCGGAACCAGATCGGAACGAAGATCGGCACAGAAAGAAACGGACCGTATCCCCAAGTTAAATAGAATGCCGGACGGCCCGCTAGGTGTCAAGGTCGACACATCGAATTTACAGTTGGGGACCGTCGGCGGTGAGCGTGCGGCCTGCCCGAATCCAGGCGCGGACGGTCCGCATGGTGGCCAGGTAATAGTGCAGGTTGTGCACGGTATTCAAAACCTGTGCCAGTAGTTCGTTCGAGGCGTAAAGATGGCGCAAGTAGGCGCGTGAATAGCGCCGGCAGACGCGACAGTCGCAGGCGGGATCGAGCGCGCTTTCGTCCTGCGCGTACCGGGCCTGCTTGATCGACACTTTTCCTTCGGAGGTAAACAGCAATCCATGCCGCGCGGCGCGCGTGGGAAGCACGCAATCCATCATGTCAATGCCCGACTGGGCATACTCGGCAATCTCCTCAGGAGTGCCGACCCCCATCAGATAACGCGGCTGGTTGGAGGGAAGATGCTGAAGCGTGGATAAGACGACGTCGCGAGTAAGCTCGCGTGGTTCGCCCACGCTCAACCCCCCGATGGCATATCCAGGGAAGCCGATGTCAATGGTGCGCTCAGCCGATTCGCGGCGCAGCTCGGGATTCATCCCACCCTGCACGATGCCGAATAATGCCTGGGTCTGATCCGCTCGCGTAGGGACGGGCGCCCTCGGCCGTCCTGGCGAGAGAACACTCGCTACCGACGCTGCGGAGCTTCGCTCCGCTGGACCCATTCGACTTCGCTCAGGGCAGGCTCCGGGGGCGGCCGTCCCTACGCGAGCCCTGCCGCCGCCCCACGGCACCTCGTACTTATTCGCTTCAAAATAATTTTTGCAGCGCTCGGCCCAGCGCAAGGTCAGTTCCATCGAGTCTCGTACGCGCTCGGCATCGGCGGGATACTCAGTGCATTCGTCAAAGGCCATGATGATGTCAGCACCCAGCCCGATCTGCATCTCCATGGCGTTTTCTGGGCCGAGAAAATGAGCCGACCCGTCGAGGTGCGAGCGGAACGCCACTCCTTCTTCGCTGACCTTCCGCAGATCGTTCAGACTAAAAACCTGAAAGCCGCCAGAGTCGGTGAGGATGGCTCGATCCCACGACATGAACCGATGCAGGCCGCCCATCTGTCGAACGGTCTCGACTCCGGGGCGCAGGTAAAGATGATAGGTATTGGCAAGCAGAATCCGGACGCCAAGTTCTTCCAGCACATCCTGCGAGACACCCTTGACCGAAGCCAGCGTTCCGACCGGCATGAACACCGGGGTGTCGACTTCTCCATGAGGAGTTATAAGTTTGCCGGCGCGGGCGGAGCCGCGGGTGGCTTCAATCTGGAGTTGAAAAGGCACTGCGGAGGATTCTATAAGGAATTGCAGAGGTCAGATGGCAAAGATACCACCATGCCCACCTCTGCAATAGTTTCTAACCTCTGCAATCTGACCTCTAACTTCTGACCTCATTTCGCGTACTGATTCTTAACCACCTCGCCACCCTTCATCACAAACTTCACTCGTTCGAGAGTAGTGACATCGGCCAGCGGATCGCCATCGACAGCGATAATGTCAGCCCACTTCCCCGGCTCAATCGTCCCGATCTTGTCAGACCAGCCGAGCAGGTCGGCGTCGTTAATGGTGGACGCCTGGATCGCCTGCAACGGCGTCAGTCCCAGCTTCACCATAACCGCGAATTCATGCGCGTTGAGCCCGTGCGGATACACCGCGGCATCGGTGCCAAAGCCAACTTTCACTCCCGCGGCAAAGGCGCGTGCGACATTCTTGCGCGCGGCGGGCATCACCTCGCGTCCTTTGGCAATCAAGTCGGGTGGCGTGCCGATTCGTTCCGCATTGGCAAGAAACCAGTCGGAGAGATATAGCGTCGGCACGAGATAAGTTCCATTCTTTTTCATCGCGGTAATGGCCGCGTCGTCGATGTAAGACCCGTGCTCGATCGAATCCACGCCCGCCTCCGACGCCCACAGAATCGCCTGCGCTCCATGCGCGTGCGCCGCGACCTTTCGTCCCAGCCGATGCGCCTCCTCTACAATGGCTTTCATCTCCTCCAGCGTGTATTGCGACGCCTGCGGATTGTCGCCCTTTGAGAGCACTCCACCCGAGGCCATGAACTTGATCAAATCCGCGCCATACTTGATGTTCTGCCGCACCATGTGGCGCACGCCATCCACGCCATCGGCGACGCCGTCGGTGGTGGCGTGATATTCAAACGGCAGCAGGTTATTGTCTGCATGTCCGCCCGTAATGCTTAGAGCCGGCCCGCTGACCAGCATGCGCGGTCCGGGGACGTCGCCCGCGTTAATGGCATCGCGCAAGGCAACGTCGCTGAATCCGCTAGCGCCCACGTTGCGGACGGTTGTAAAACCGGCGTCGAGCGTGACGCGTGCATTACGCGCCCCGGTCAGCGCTTCGCGTGGCACTGAAATCGCCAGGCGCGAATAGCCGAAGTTAGTCGTCATCGTAAGGTGGGTGTGCGCGTCGATCAGTCCGGGGAGTACTGTGGCGTTCGCCAAATCGATGATCTGCGCTCCCGCGGGAGCTTGCGTGTCGGCGCCGACGCTTGCGATCTTCTCTCCCTGGATCACGATGGTTTGGTTCGAAAGCGTCTTGCCGGTTTTCACATCAAGCAAATGGCCAGCGCGAATCACGACGGTCTTTGCAGCAGGAGCAGGCGCGGCTTGCGCCCATGAGGGACTGAGACAGGACAGCAAAAAAACAAACGCAAACAGACCGCGGCCAAGTTTCATTCCATCCCCCTAGGCGAAACGAATGAGAATTGAGTCCAAGCCGAGAACCTTACAACCTCGGATACAAAAACGGCAAGTGTCCGCTCGTTTCGAAATCCTTTCGAACTCCTTGCCGAACTTCAAGAGCAAAACATTTTCTGATTGCTGACGACTCGCCAGCACTCGCCATGCACCCATCATTGATGTAGAGTCTATCTGTCGGAAGTAGAAGCAACGCGTTTCGTCGTATGTTGAAGTCCCGAAGCAATCCGACTCGCCTCCTGCTGGACGATACTCTTCTCGCCGGCAAGCCCCGCAAGCGCGTGCCTCATGAATTCGTGCTCGACGCGATCGCTCCACTGTCGCCCCGAACTCGCAACATGTTCGGCTGCCTTGCGATCTACGATCGGGACAAGATCGTCCTCATCACTCGCGACAAGCCTGGCCAGAGCGCGGACAACGGCGTGTGGCTCGCCACCACCGAAGAGCACCATCAAAGTCTGCGGCGAGACTTCCCCAATATGCGATCCATCAAGGTATTGGGGAAGAAGGTGACGGGCTGGCAGGTTCTTCCAGCCGATTCCGACGATTTCGAGGAAGCTGCGCTGCGCGCCTGCGAACTCGTTCTGGCAGGCGATCCTAGAATCGGGAAAATTCCAGAAGGGCGGCGAACCTCGAAACTACGAGCTAAGAAAGCGGCGGAGGTTTCGAAGCGGGCGAAGTCGCTCAAGAAGGTATCCAAACGTCTCCCGCTCTGACGACCATCATCGCGGATCCTTATCGCTATCGCTGTATTTTTCCTAGAAGATGCACAACCGTCGGATGGAGCGCCCGCGCGCAGTATTCCCTTCTTGCATTAATTTTCCGTTAAATTCATTCATTTTTTGAGACCATGCTGCGCCGTGGCAGTAACCTCCGCTGGTTATGAGCAACAGGTTACGAGCAAAGAAGATCTTGATGAGTTGTGTCTTGTCTACAAAAAAGCTGTGGATGAATGGGTTGACACCATTCGCGCCGAAGAAGCCTTAGCCACTCCCCGATTCATTCAATGGTCGCCATGGAACACTGGGAACGCGCACGCAAAAGTCACGGAAGCGCGCGAAGCTTATAAAGATGCGCTTCGCAGCGTGAACTGCAGCATTTAGCTCGGTTCATTACGCTATTCCTCGAAGCCGGCTCTTCAACTCGTCCGGATGCGCTGCAAATTCGAGGGCTTCCTCGCGATCCAGGTGCCCGTCCCTCACCAGCCGTGACAGCGACTCTTCCATGGCGATCGACCCCTTAGCTTTGGTCATCGTAATCTCCTGATTCAGGTGTTGCAGTGCGTTGTGGCGAATATGCTGCCGCGCCCCGTATCCGATCATCAGGAGCTCAACCGCTGGAATGCGGCCGCCCTTGCGGCTCGGCAGCAAAGTCTGCGTCAACACGGCGGAAACCGCCATCGCCAGCTCCTGCCGAATCGTGGCCTGCCGTTGCACCGGGAACGAATCAGAAATACGAGAGATTGCAGAAGCCACGTCGGTGGTGTGCAAGGTCGAGAGCACCAGATGCCCGGTCTCGGCGGCAGAAACGGCAATCGCCATGCTCTCCTGATCCCGCATTTCGCCGATGACGAGCACGTCCGGCGCCTGGCGCAACGCAGCCCGAAGAGCTGTAGGAAAATCGGGCGCGTCGGTTCCGACTTCGACTTGCTCGATGACGCTGCGCACGTGCGCGTGCTCATACTCGACCGGATCTTCGATGGTCACGATATGGCGCGCATCGCGCTGGTTGATCTCGTTGACCAGCGCCGCGAGAGTCGTGGATTTCCCAGCGCCGGCGGCACCTCCAATCAGCACCAGCCCGCGGCGAAGACCGGCCAGATTGCCCACCTCAGACGGAAGCCCCAGCTCACCAAGCAACGGCACTTTCATCGGCAGCGCGCGGATCGTAGCCGCAGCGTGACCGCGTTCGCGATGCAGGTTAATGCGAAATCGTCCCAGCCCGGAAATTCGATAAGAACAATCGGCAATCTGTGAGTCGCGATACTGAGCCGAGCCCACGGGCGTCAACACCGGCTGCACCAGAGATTCGATCTCCGAGCCATCGAGCGGAGCGTCTCCAATCTTTTCGACCTCTCCGTTTATGCGAATCGAAGCTGCAACGCCATGAACCAGAAGCAGGTCACTACCCCCGCGTCGAAGCAGTTCCTGCAGCAGATCATGCAGTTTTGTATCTTCAGACAAAGAGCTCTTCCCTCGCGCAGCGTAACGCGTAACACTGATCGTACCGGGGAGAGATTCTTGCGTCAGAATAAGGTTGTGTGGGGACAAAGAGCCCGTCGCCAAACAGGCCCACCACACGACCGTTACTTCTTCGCCGCCACTTTTTCCCCCACCCGCTCGCTGACCTTGAACGTCATCTTGCCCGCTTTCTTATCGGCGTCGACGATCACGTGGTCGCCGTGCAGGACTTCGCCGTCCAAAATTTTGAGCGCCAGCGGATCCTGCACCAGCTTCTGGATGGCTCGCTTCAGCGGACGCGCTCCGAAATTTGGATCGTAACCCTCGGTGAAGAGCAGTTCTTTCGCGGCATCGGTCAGCTCCAACGAAATCTTGCGGTCGGCGAGCAGCCGGCGCAGGTCTTCTAGCCGCAGCTCGACGATCTTCACCAGCTGTTCCTTGCCGAGCGGGCGGAAGATGATGATGTCGTCCACGCGATTCAGGAACTCGGGTTTGAAATGCCCATGCAGCGTGTCCAGCACCTGTTTCGAGGCGCGTTCGAAAGCATCGGCGGTGCGAATGTTCTCCGACTGTAGGTACGCCGAGCCCAGATTCGAGGTCATGATGATGACCGTGTTCTTGAAGTCCACATGGCGTCCCTTGCCGTCAGTGAGGCGGCCGTCGTCCATGATCTGCAGCAGGATGTTGAACACATCCGGATGCGCCTTTTCGATTTCGTCGAAAAGCACGACCGCGTAAGGATGCCGCCGCACCTGCTCAGTGAGCTGTCCGCCTTCCTCGTAGCCGACGTATCCCGGGGGCGCGCCAATCAGACGCGACACGGCGTGCTTCTCCATGTATTCGGACATATCGATGCGTACCATGGCGCGCTCGTCGTCGAAAAGAAATTCGGCAAGCGCGCGAGCGAGTTCGGTTTTGCCGACACCGGTTGGCCCGAGGAAAATGAACGACCCAATCGGCCGCTTCGGATCGCTCAGCCCAGCGCGCGAACGGCGAATGGCGTTGGCCACGCGTTCCAGCGCCTCGTCCTGTCCGATGACGCGCAAGCGCAGCCGGTCTTCCATGTTGATGAGCTTCTTGACTTCGCCCTCGAGCATCTTCGAGACGGGAATGCCCGTCCACTTGGAAACAATGCGCGCAACGTCTTCCTCGTCCACTTCTTCTTTCAACATGCGATGCCCGGCCTTGCCGTCGATCTGGGCGGTGACTTTACTTAATTCTTCTTCGGTCTGGCGGATGAGACCATAGCGGATCTGCGCTACGCGTTCCAGATTTCCTTTGCGTTCCTCGGCGGCTTCTTCGATCTTGAGCTGCTCGAGCTTCTCTTTCAAAGCGCGGGCGCGCGCAATGACGTCTTTTTCCTGCTTCCACTTCGCCTTGAGCGCGTTCGACTTTTCACGAATGCCGGCCAGTTCCTTCTCGACATGGGCGAGGCGCTCTTTGGAATTCGCGTCGTCTTCTTTCTTCAGCGCCTGCTTCTCGATTTCCAGCTGCGTGGCCCGTCGTTCCAGCTGATCGATTTCGGTTGGCATGGAATCGATCTGTATACGCAGCGAGGAAGCTGCCTCGTCAATCAGGTCGATCGCCTTGTCGGGCAGGAAACGGTCGGAAATGTAGCGATGCGATAGCGTCGCAGCCGCGACAATGGCCGAATCTTTGATGCGCACCCCATGATGCACTTCGTACTTTTCCTTCAACCCGCGCAGGATGGCGATGGTGTCCTCGACGTTCGGCTCGCCTACGAACACGATCTGAAAGCGGCGTTCGAGCGCAGCGTCCTTTTCGATGTATTTGCGATATTCGTTAAGCGTGGTGGCGCCGATGGCGCGCAACTCTCCGCGAGCCAGCGCCGGCTTCAGCATATTCGAGGCGTCGACGCTTCCTTCGGCCGCGCCAGCGCCGACCAGCGTATGCAACTCGTCGATGAAGAGGATGATCTTTGCCTGCGAATCTTCGATTTCTTTCAGGACGGCCTTCAAGCGATCCTCGAATTCGCCACGATATTTCGCGCCCGCCAACATGGCTCCGAGATCGAGCGCGACAACACGCTTGTTTTTCAGAACTTCAGGCACGTCGCCCGAGATAATGCGCTGCGCGAGGCCTTCGACGATGGCGGTCTTGCCGACTCCGGGTTCGCCGATCAGCACCGGATTATTCTTGGTGCGCCGCGAAAGCACCTGCACCACGCGACGAATTTCCTCATCGCGTCCGATGACCGGATCGAGCTTGCCGCGGCGTGCCTGCTCGGTCAGGTCGCGGGCGTAACGCTCCAGCGCCTGATACTTCGCTTCGGGATTCTGATCGGTGATGCGCTGCGATCCTCGGACAGCGGTAAGGGCTTTCAGGATGGCATCGTGGGTCGCGCCGTGCCGCGCCAGCAACTCCTGCGCCGGATCGGGCGTTTTTCTGTCACCCCTAAAGCTGGTGATCGCCAGCAGCATGTGCTCGGTCGAGACGTATTCGTCTTTGAAGGTGTCGGCTTCCTTGAAGGACTTCTCCAGAAGCTGATTGACCTGCGGTGACATAGTGGGCTGCTGGGCGCCGCTGCCCGAAACTTTGGGCAACTTCTCAATTTCCTTGTAAAGGTCGCTGAGCACGGCCTGCGGCCCGATACCGATTTTTTCCAGCACAGGCGCGACGATGCCTTCGCGGTCCTCAACCAGCGCGGCCAGCAGATGTGCCGGAACGAGTTCGGGATTGCCGTGCTCGGAGGCGAGTTCGTTTGCGCGCTGGACGGCTTCCTGCGCTTTGACGGTGAATTTGTCCCAACGGATGGGCATGTTTGACTCCCTGGTTTTGTAATCGGGTGACTTGGTAGTTTGCTTTCCGCCCGCCTTTCAAATTACGAGACTACCCGATTACGAAATTACAAATGAAACGGGAGGCGCCTACATTCTCGCCTCCCGCTGAGTTTACAACTGCCGAGCTTTGCTTGGGACGGGCGAGACGCCCGTCGCTCCACGAACTATTATGCGGCCTTGCTGGCGCTCTTGGGCTCTTTGCCTTCCAGCGTCTTGTGGCTGCCTACGTTCACCTTGATCTGCTTCGGCTTGGCTTCGGCCTTCTTCTCCAGCTTGATCTTCAGTACGCCCTTGTCATAGTCGGCCTGAACGTTGTCATGGTTGACTGTGCTCGGGAGCGTGAAGGTGCGGGTGAAGCTGCCGTACTGCCGCTCCACGCGCCGGTAGTTCTCTTCTTTCTCTTCCTTCTCGAACTTACGCTCGCCGTGCACGGTCAGCGTGTTGTTCTCGATGCGGACGTCGATGTCCTTCTCATCGATGCCGGGCACTTCGATCTTCAAGGTCACGTTGTGCTCGTCTTCGTAAACGTCGACCGGCGGAGCAAACGCGGTGTTGGTGAGGGCATCCTCGCGGCCTTCCGGCGCATAGAAATCGCGAAACATGCGGTTCATGCGGTCCTGGATGGTAGCGAACTCACGGAAAGGTTCGTAACGGGTAAGCAAAGTCATGACTTAAATCCTCCTACTTGAGTTTCATTCGGGGAGCTTTCGGAAGCCCCCAGGTTCATAATTAGTGTGAACAAAGCATAAAATCTTAGCGTTTCGTTGTCAAGTATATTATCGTTTTATTTTTCAGTTGCTTACGCTCAATATCAGGCACTTGAGGTAGCTGGTTTCAGGTACGTTCAGCAGTATTGGATGGTCTCTTGCCGCTCCACGATTCTCGACCACACGCAGGGATTTGTGGGCGTCTTGGGCGGCGTTGGCGACCACTCCTAGGAAGTCCGCAGCGCTGACGTGGAAGGAGCACGAGCAGGTGACCAGAATCCCTCCGGGACGCAGCATCTTCATGGCCCGCAGGTTGAGTTCCTTGTAGCCACCGAGGGCCTTTTCCAGGTCGCGCTTGCTCTTGGCAAACGCTGGCGGATCGAGAACGATGGTGTCGTAGCGCCGGCCAGCCGCGGCGTAGTCTCTTAAGAGATCGAAAGCGTTGCCCTCGATCCACTCCAGTTCGCGGCCATTTAGAGTGGCGTTCTTTTCCGCCATTTCGAGCGCCGGACGCGAGCTGTCGACTCCGGTGACGCTTGAACACTTCGCGGCGGGGTGCACAGCGAGGTGCAAGGCAAAGCCTCCCTGGTAGCAGAAAGCGTCGAGAGCCTCGCCGTGCCCGTACTGTGCCGCCGCGGCATAGTTTTCCCGCTGATCGAGGAAAGCTCCTGTTTTCTGGCCTTCGAGGCCGTCGTAGTGGAAGCGAACGTAGTTCATCTCCCCGCCGTTCATGCAGCCGTTCATACTGCCGTTCATACTGCCGTTCATACTGACGACGGTCGAACTTTTCTCTCCCCAGAGCAGTCCTGATGGCCGCGCGGGTAATTGCTCCAGTTCTCTAATGCGCGGATCTACACGCTCTACGATTCCCGCCGGTTGCAGTTCTTCGCGTAACGTTTGCAGGACGGCTTCGCGCACGGGAGCAGCGTCCATGGCTTGGGTCAGGATTTGCAGCGTGATTACGTCGTTATAGCGATCGACAATGAGGCCAGGGAGAAAATCGGCTTCGCTGAAGACGATGCGATACGCGTCGGTGTTGGAGACAAGTTCCTTCCGGTAGGCGATGGCCGCGTGAATGCGTTCGGCGATCAGGGCGGGCAGATCGGCGACCGAGCCGTGCGAGATCATGCGGATCGCGATCTGCGACGACGAACTATAGAGGGCAGTGCCTAGGAATTTTCCGCGCTCATCGCGGACGCGCACGACGGCGCCTGGTGGAACATCCTTCGCTTCGGTGACATCGGAGCGGTAAACCCAGGGGTGGCGGGCTTGCAGGCGGGCGGCACCTCGAGGGGATAGCTTCACAGAAGGCTCCGCGTGTTTGGCGGAGTCGGGACGCTTTTTCGGCATGGACAGATGTTATCGCGTAGCGACAGGAGATGCGTGGAGGCGGGGCTCTGCCCCACCTGGACGGGTCGAGCCCCGTCCCCACACGAGCCCTTAAGCGCGGATCACGATCCCATCTAGATTTCGTTTGCCAGAACACGGAATCGCTCCGACACTGGCCGTCACCGCGCCCGACATCACCTTCTGCCACGCGAACTGGAACTGTTCCATTTCAGCAGCGGTGCCTATCGTGATGCGCGTGTAGGTCGGCATCACCGGCCAGATGCGTCCTATAAATACCTTTTGCTTGGCCATGGCCTCGATCGCCGCCTTCGCCGGACGTTTCGTGTCGAGCATGAAGAAGTTCGCCTCGGATGGAACGTAGGAGTACCGGTTGCGGTCGAGCCAGGCGAAAACCTGGCTGCGGATCGTGGCGTTGATGCGCTTGCGCTCGGGCACCAGTTGCGCATCTTTCAGGCTGGCGGACGCGGCTACCAGCGCGGTGATCGGCATGGGATTCCATCCCCCGTAGTTTTCGATTTTCTCCAGCAGGTCGGGGCGGGCGAATACGGCTCCGCAGCGCAGGCCCGCCATGCCGTAAATTTTTGAGAAGGTGCGCAGCAGGATCACGTCTTTGCCGGCTTTCACCAGGTCCATCACCGAAACTGCGTCGGCAAAATGAATATAGGCTTCATCCACCAGCACGACCGAGCCTTTCGGCTTGTTTTCGACCAGGTATTCGATATCGGAATGACTGGTGAGCGTGCCCGTAGGATTGTTGGGGGTACAGACATAAAACACACCCGCGTCGGGAGCGGCGGCCAGCATCGCCTTCACATCATGGGCGTAGCTTTTCGTCAGCGGGACTTTCACCACTCTTGCACGGATCGCACTGGCAGCGAACATTCCGGCTTCGTATCCCGGATCGGCGGTGACGTAGCTGCGCTGCGCAGAAGTGAAAGCGGCCACCGTGTGATGCAGAGGTTCGCTCGATCCGGGATAGACGCGAACCTGTTCCGGCTTCAGCCCTTCCATCTCCGCAAACATCTTCACCAGATCGTCGGTCAGCCAGTCGGAATAACGCCCACCCTGCGGGATAATGGCGGCCGCTGCATCGCGCGCCGAAGCACACGGCCCGAGCGGGTTTTCGTTGGCGTCGATCCGGATCGCATCTTTCGGAAAGTTGTGCACGCGAGCGTGAGCGAGCATCGGTTCGGTGACGATGCGCAACGCCAATGCGGCCGATGCGGCGGCAGAGAGGCTGAGAAACGAACGCCTGGATGCGGATGGAATTCTGAAGCCGCGATTCTGAGAGATCATGTCTTGGGGGGCCATCAATCACCTCATGCGGGCAATCTTACCGCAGAATCGGCCTTTTATTGTCCATTGCTAGTTTGCCAATAGCTGCTTCACAGTGGCGATATCGTCGGTAAGATCAGGAGTCATGCGGACGGCCTGGGACTGCGCCGCGCGGGCCGCATCTGCCTGTCCGGCGAGTTCGAGGGCCTGGGCAAGAAGCAAATAGCCGACGGGCGACGGCTGAAGCTCGACCGAGCGTTCGTAATTCGTAACCGCACCGGCGATGTCGCCCGCCCTTTGCGCCACCAGGCCAAGTCCGCGATAGGCAGGAGAATTCCACGGCTGCTGCTTCACACCTGCTTCGAAGTCGCGTTTCGCGCTGTCATATTCTTTCAGCGAGTAAAGCGCATAACCGCTGTTGACTCGGGCCGTCTCTAAAAAAGAAGGCTCCTTGGTGAATTGCATGACTCTGGCATAGTCCTCGAGCGCGGCCCGATAGTTGCCGCGCATCTGCTCGTAGGTTGCGATATTGAGCGTGGCCAGGGCGTCATCGGGCCGCAACAATCGTGCCCGCTGCAGGTGCGGCATGGCTTCTTCGATCCTGCCGAGGGCGATTAACGCGGTCGCCAGGTTATCTTCGGCAGTGTAGTTTCCCTCGGTGATCGCCAGAGTGTGGGTCCACAGGGTGACATTGTCGCCCCAGAAACTCACTTGCCGATGCAGCGCAATTCCCAGCGTCAGCAGGATGGCCACAGTAGCGGCCGCGGACACCGCTGCCGGAACATGCCAACTTTCCAGCAAATCCGCCGCACCCCAGCAGACAATTACGAAAATTCCCAGCAACGGGATATAGGCATAGCGGTCGGCCATGGCGTGAACGCTAATCTGAACCAGTCCGATCATTGGCACCAGCGTTCCCAGGAACCAGAACCAGCCGACAAAGAAAACGCGGCGCTGCCGAAAGATCGCGGCCAGAATCGTGAGAGCGACAATTGCGCATGCGGAAAACGCAGCCGCGGTGATGCTGATCCGAGACTCGGGATGCGGATACACGACCGCCAGATTGACCGGCCAGAAAGCTTTTTCGAGATACCTTACATAGGAGATGGCCGCGTTTCCCAGGTGTATCCAGAGCGGAAGCTTAGCCTGGGTTGCGTTCGCCTCCACCTTGATGGTGATGACCGCGCTCACGGCCGAGAGCGCGAACCATGGCACCTTCTCCCAAATCAGCTTCCAGACAGTGGGGCCGCGGACGGGTGCGATTGCCAGCGGGCCCCCAGCTCCATCCGGTCGCGCCAGACGTTGCCCGATACGACACAGCGGCCAGTAATCCAGCAGCAGCAGAACAAACGGAAACGTAATCACCTGCGCCTTGCTCATCAGGCCGAAAGCATAGGCAATGGTGACGGCCAGGTAGCGTCCGACGCCGGGCTGGCGCACATACCAGCCATAGGCCGCCAATGCGACGAGAAAGAAGAACATGCTGAGAACATTCTTGCGTTCCGAAATCCAGGCCACCGACTCAACATTGAGTGGATGCAGAGCGAAGAGCGCGGCCACTACCAGGCTGCGCCCAGCCAAGCCCGTAGCGCTCTCGAGAATCAAGAACAGGAGCACAACGTTGGCCGCGTGGAGAAGCACGTTGATGGTATGCGGCCCCGCCGGGTTCAAGCCGAAGAGCTGGCAATCGAGAGCATGCGACAGCCAGGTGATCGGGTGCCAGTCCGAGGTTTCCGACGTCTGAAAAGCCCAAACCACGGTGTTCCAAGTAAGTCCTGAACGAACATGAAGATTGTCCGTGACGTGTGCGGCGTCGTCGTAATTGAGAAAGGGAGCGCGGGTAACCGGGCTGTAGAGTGCGAGCGTCGCCAGAACAAGCAAAAGGCAGCTGATCAGTCTCCGTTTTTGCGGGGATTGGAAAATGTGAGACTCAGCCGCGCGCTGCTCCCGATTCGGCTCCGTCGAATCCATGGATTTTATTGAACCTAACCCTCCGCTCCAGCGCCAGTACGGGACATGGTGCAGCACGTGCCATGAATCTGATCGACGTAATTTGGGCCGACGTAATTTCGACCGACGGCGCTAGTCTGCCAAGAGCTGCTTCATGGTCGCGATGTCGCCAGTAAGGTCGCCAGTCATGCGGGCAGCTTGGGACTGCGCGGCGCGGGCCGCTTCCGCCTGTCCGCCGATCTCGAGGGCCTGGGCAAGAAGCAGATAACCGATGGACGTGGGCTGCAGCTCGACCGAGCGTTCATAATCCTTCGCAGCCTGGGCGATGTCTCCAACTCTCTGGGCCACCAAGCCAAGCCCGCGATAGGCCATCGCGTTTCCGGGCTGCTCGCGCAGTGTCGCTTCGAAGTCTTGTTTTGCCTCGTCATATTGTTTCAGCGACCAGTGCGCATACCCGCTGTTGACTCGCGCCATCGCCACCAAGTAGGGAATTTTTGTGAATCGAGGTACTCTCGCATAGCCATCGAGAGCGGCCTGATAGTTGCCGTGAATCTGCTCGTAGCTTGCGATATTGAGCGTGGCCATTGGGTCGTCGGGCCGGAGGAATCGTGCCCGCTGCAGGTGTGGCAGGGCTTCCTCCATCCTGCCTTGGGCAATCAACGCAGTCGCCAGGCCATCTTCGGCGATGTAGTTTCCCTCGGTGATCGCCAGAGTGTGGGTCCAGAGCGTGACATTGTCGCTCCAAAGACTCACCTGCCGATGCAACGCGAACCCCATCGTCACCAAGATGGCCGCAGTGCCAACCACCGACACCGCCGTGGGTACATGCCAAATGTTTATCAAATCTGTCGCGCCCCAGCAGACAATTACGAAAATTCCCAGCAACGGGATGTAAGCGTAGCGGTCGGCCATGGCCTGAACACCAACTTGAACCAGTCCGATCATCGGTACCATCGTTCCCAGGAACCAGAACCATCCCACAAAAAAAGGGCGATTCCGCCGAAAAATCACCGCAAGAGTCGTGAGGGCAACGATCAAGAATGCGCACAGCGCCGCAGTCGGAAGGCTGATCGAAAGCTCTGGATGCGGATAGACAGGCGCCAGATTGACCGGCCAGAAAGCTTTTTCAAGATATTTGACATAGGAGATCGCCGCATTCCCCAGATGTATCCAGGGCGAGAGCTTCACCTGAGTCGCACGCGCCTGCACCTTCAAGGTGATGGCCGCGCTCGCGGCCGACAGCGCAAACCAAGGTACTTTCTCCCCAATCAACTTCCCGAAAGACGATCGCTCGAGACGACACAACGGCCAGTAATCCAGCAGCAGAAGAGCGAATGGGAAAGTAATCACCTGCGGCTTGGTCATCAGGCCCAAGGCGTAGGCAGCCGTAACGGCCAGGTAGCGTCCGACACCGGGCCGGCGCGTGTACCAGCCATAGGCCGCCAATGCGACCAAGAAGAAAAACATGCTGAGAACGTTTTTCCGCTCCGCGATCCACGCCACCGACTCCACATTAATGGGATGCAGAGCGAAGAGCACAGCCACTCCGAGACTGCGCCAAGCCAGGCCCGTAGCACTCTCCAGAATCAGGAACAGAAGCACCACATTCGCCGCATGGAGAAGGACGTTGATGATATGGGGGCCCTCCGGGTTCAAGCCGAAAATCTGGCAATCGAGCGCATGCGAGAGCCAGGTGATCGGGTGCCAGTTCGCCGCTTCCGAAGTATGAAAAGCCCAAACGAGGGTGTGCCAGGTGAGTCCGGCACGAACCTGGGGATTATCGGTGACATATACGACGTCGTCAAAATTGAGAAACGGAGCGCGCGTGACCGGGTTATAGAGTGCAATCGTCGCCAAAACCAGCAGCAGGCAGAGAATCAGTTTTCGCTGCGGGAAGATTGTGTGGTGACGGGGCGGAGCCTGTCCTGAGCGGAGCCGAAGGGCCCCGTCCCGGTGGGTCCATTCACTCGATTCCATTGACCTTAATGGGCAGCGGTCTGTTCCGCCGCAGAAGGGGAATGGTCCTTGTGGGTCGCTCGGTGCTCGCGCCGGATGGCCAACAGATCTTTCTGCAGAAGATCGAGAACATTGGAGGGAATCTCGGAACCCCATTCGTCGATTTCTTTTTCTTCCCAATGCCCGTTGAGTCGCAGGGCGGCATCGGTCAGGTCCTCGGGAAACGCCTGGCGATAATTTCCTTCGCGCACCAGCACATCGCCGAACTGGCGTCCGGTGTGCATTTCGTAGATGCGCCGCGTCGAACTGCTGTCGCTATTGGTGAATACCAGCAGCACTTCACCTTCCTCGGCATAATCCGGACGGTAGAACCATGCCTGCGGAGCATCCGCCTTGGGGCGCGGGCGTTTCCTCCCGGTAACGGTCACGACTTCCTGCTCCGGCATCGCTTCATTCGCGGGATTGTAGTGAAAAATTCTCTGGCACGACTCGCAGACCATTACCCTCTCGGCGCTTCTGACTTCGTTGTAGGTCTGCGGCCGCAACATCACTTGGCAGCCCATGCATTTGTGATCGCGGACTTCCGCCAGACCGCTGCCGCGCAACTTGGCCACGCGCTCATAATGACGAAGAATATCCTCGGAAATCCCATGGCGCAGGGTATCGCGCTTGGCGTTCCACTCGGAGAGCTTCTTTTGGTCTTCGGCGGTAACTTTGCGCGCTTCTTCCTTTTCTTTCTCGATCTCGGCCGTCTCCGCTTTGAGCTCGGCCTCCGCCGCTTTCACTTCTTTTTCGCGCGCGTCGGCGTTGACCATCACCTCCAGGATGCGGTCCTCGTTGAGCCGGACCTCCTGCTCGGCAAACTGGATCTCGTGCAGCAATGCTTTGTATTGTTCGTTGGTCTTAACGTCGAGAGACTGGTCGCGATACTTGGAAATCTTGCCTTGCAGATCTTTGATATTGGCTTCGAACTTCTTGCGGTTGGCCTCGTCGCCCTTGGCGGCGACCCGCACTTTTTCCAGATGCGCCTTGGTCCCGGCCAGTTTTTGCTCAATCACTGCCACGCGTTTCGGGAGCGCGGCAACTTCGTCCTGCAGCCTGCGGATTTCCTTGTCCGCCACCTGCAGCTCCAATAATTTGTCGATGTCAGGAAGCATCGGTTCGAAGCATCACAATAACGATTCTAGCATGTGGGAGCGACAGGGCTGCCGGGGGCGGCAGTCGGCCGGTTCAGTTTGGTCAGCATCGGTCAGTTGGCCAGGACGGACACAGCCCGAGGCGGAACAGGGGTGCGAAAGCCCATAAACTTGACATTGGCAATCCCTGCCAATCGTGCTATGATCCGAATCGAAATGCGATCCATAGAAAGGCGCCACCCATGCCCACCCGTAACGTCAATTTGACCGACGAGCTTGACCACTTCGTCGCCAAAAAGGTTAAGAGCGGGCGTTACGAAAACGCCAGTGAGGTGGTGCGCGCCGGATTACGGACTTTGGAGCGCGAGGAGCAGCAATACGAAGCGAAGCTTGCTGTGCTTCGAATAGCTATTGACGAAGGCGACGCCAGCGGCATTGCTGCGGGCAACGTCTTTGGGCGTGTCCGCAAGGCTCTGAAGCTTCCCGCATCGTCGCGCTGACCGTGGCCGCGTTTCGATTTTCTCGCCGCGCCGAGGAAGACTTGCCGCGCATCGGCGATTACACCCTTCACACATGGGGCCAAATTCAAGCCGCCCGTTATATCGGCGAGCTCGAAGTTTGTTGCCAGAGGCTTGCCGACAATCCCGCGTTAGGACGACCCTTTGATGAGGTCCGCCCTGGGTTGCGCCGTCTGGAGCATGGCAAGCACGTCGTGTTTTACCACCAGGAGCGTGGGGGTATTTTGGTTTCTCGCATCCTGCATCAGCGTATGCTGCCCGATAGACACGCCATCAATGATCAAGACGACGAGCCGTAAAAGCGACCGCTTTGTGGTAGCCTGCGGAGTTTGGTCCGGTTCGGACCGAGTCGCCAGGAGGCCATTTCTTGAAGCCGCTGAATTCCGCACTGTTCATTTCGCATTTGCTCTTGCTAATCATGCTCGCCGCCACCCCGGCGCTGTGCCAACAGGACAAACCCAGCAACGTCCTGGTCGAGCGCGTCGGCGACACGGCGTTCATTCAACTGCGCGCCCCCAGCTTTCAGGCGCTGACGCCGCGGCAGCAGGCATTGGCGTACTGGCTGACGCAGGCTTCGATTGCCATCGACCCTATCATTTATGACCAACTGTCCGCCTACGGTCTGCAAGAGAAACGTTTGTTGGAAGAGATCATGGCGCATCCGCAGGGAATCGACCCGGCCGCGCTTGCGAAGATTGCCGACTTTGCGAAACTCTTCTGGGCCAATCGTGGCAATCACAACGAGTTGACATCGCAGAAATTTCTGCCGTCCTTTACGTTTGAGCAGTTGCAGAAAGCCGCACTGATTGCGCAACAAAACGGAGCTTTTCGAACGGCGTACGCCGATCTCCCGCCACTGAAGAAACCAGCCGATATAACACGGCAACTGGAGTCGTTGCGGGCTTCGCTTTTTGATCCCGCGTTTGAACCGATGACTACCGCCAAAAGCCCGGTCGGCGGAAAAGACACGGTCCAAGCCAGTTCGAACACTTTTTATCCGGGCGTGAGTCTGGCCGATCTGGAGGGATTTCAAGAAAAGTATCCGCTGAATTCGCGGGTGGTCAAAGGCGCGGACGGCAAACTTACCGAACTCGTCTACCGCGCCGGCACGCCCGACGGCAAAGTTCCTCCCGGACTTTATGCAACATTTCTGAAAAAAGCCAACGACTGCTTCGAGAAAGCGCGCGCTTATGCCGAACCCGCGCAGGCCGAGGCGATCGGCCATCTTATTGGCTACTACCAAACCGGAGAGTACGCAGAGTGGGTTGCATTTGGCACGGCGTGGGTGCAGAACGACGCGACCGTGGACTTTGACAACGGCTTCATCGAGGTTTATCGCGACGCCCGCGGCGCGAAAGGAAGCTCGCAGAGTTTTGTCACCATCACCGATAAGCTGCTCTCCACCGCCATGAAAGAGCTGGCGGGAAATGCCGGGTATTTTGAACAGAAGGCTCCTTGGGACCCAAAGTATAAGCTGACGTCGTTCAAACCTCCGGTAGTGAAAGCGGTCGAAACCCTGATCGAAACTGGCGATTTCAGCATAACTACGATTGGCGATAATCTGCCGAACGAAAACGAAATCCACGAAAAATACGGCTCGAAGAATTTTCTGTTTACCGGGAGCGACCGCGCCCTGGACGAGGCCACCGGGAGGACGGCCATCGCGGAGTTTGCCGCCGGCCCCGCCGAGATCGAGCGCAACGCGAAGTATGGCACCGAAGCGGGCAGTCTGATGACCGCCTTGCACGAAGTCATCGGGCACGGGTCGGGCAAGTTGAGCGAGCGTGTCAGCGGCGGCGCACAGCCTTTCTTGAAGGAGTATTTCTCCACGCTCGAGGAAGGCCGCGCCGACTTGATGGCGCTGTGGAACGCGTGGGATCCCAAGCTGAAAGAACTCGGCCTGATCTCAAACCAGGAAGAAGTGGCCAAGGCCATGTACGACACCGCGGCTTTAGTGGCGTTGACCCAACTCCGTCGCATCCCGCACGGCGACACGATTGAAGAAGACCACGCGCGCGACCGCCAGTTGATCGCCCACTATATCGCCGACAAGGTTCCCGGCTCGATCGAACAATTCACGCGCGACGGCAAAGCCTACGTTCGCGTCGCTGACTATCAAAAAATGCGCCAGGGCGTAGGCATGCTGCTGGCCGAACTCATGCGCATCAAGGCGGAGGGCGACTACGACGCTATCAAGACGCTGGTCGACAAGTACGGCGTCCATTTCAATCCGGCGCTGCGCGATCAGGTGCTGGCACGTTATAAGAAGCTCAATCTGCCCACATATTTTGCCGGGATGAATGCTCGCTTGACCGCCAGCTTTGGCAAGAATGGAGAAGTTGACAAAGTCGAAATCCATTATCTGGACAACCCCGTTGCGCAGTACCTGGACTACGGTGCAATGTACGACACGGGCCTCAAAAATTTTTCCCTGAAGCCTTCTCAATAGCGAACTGAAGGAATGAACCTCAACGAAAGGGAAGGGCGCGGCTTTAGTCGTGCCGCAAATCTCTGAGAACGTGTCCGCGCTTTAGCGCCTGAGGTAATTCTTTTTGCACCGATAAATTTCTCCGCCTGTCGGAACCCACGGCGTCCGAGTCCAATATCGCCATTTGGCGTGCGATACTTGTATGCCCTATGAATCTGACTCTCGACAACAAAGTGGCTCTCATCACCGGCGGATCGCGCGGTATTGGCGCGGCAACGGTGCGATTGTTTGTGGCGGCGGGCGCAAGAGTTGTTTTCAATTATCAAGCGGCGAAAGCGCAAGCCGAGCATCTGGTGCGCGAATGTGGCGCGGAAAACTGCCGCGCGGTGCAGTGCGATCTTTCGACCACCCAGGCAGCGCAGAAACTGGTATCCTCCGCCACCTCGGCCTTCGGACGCCTCGACATTCTGGTCGCAAATCACGGCATCTGGCCGCCGGAGGATGTGCCCGTCGATCGCATGTCCGATGAACAATGGCATCGCACGATTGCCGTGAATCTGGACAGCGTCTTCGCGCTCATCAAGCATTCGGTGGGACAAATGAAGACGAAGAAGCCGCGCGGCGGCCACATCGTACTGGTCAGCTCGACAGCCGGACAGCGCGGCGAAGCTTTCCACTGCGACTATGCGGCCTCGAAAGGCGCGCTGGTCAGCATGGTGAAAGGACTATCGACGGAACTGGCGCCCGACCGCATCCACGTCAATTGCGTCGCGCCCGGGTGGGTGGCGACGGATATGTCGGCAGCAGCGCTGAACGATCCGCCGACGCGCGAAAAAGTCTTTTGCACCATCCCGCTGGGGCGCGTGGGAACGCCGGAAGAGATCGCGGGGCCGATTTTGTTCTTGTGCACGCCTTATGCTGGATTTATCACCGGCGAAGTTTTCAACGTGAATGGCGGAGCCGTGCTGGTGGGGTAGGGAGGGCTTATGAAGCGTCAGTGGTTTTGCGTTGTTGGGGTGGGGCTTCTCGCCGCAACTCTCGCTTCTGCGCAGCAGCCCGGCAATGATTCTTCGAACACGCTGAAGTTCGAGAACGGAACCATCGCGAACGGCGTCTACTCCAACGAGTGTTTCGGCTTCTCGTTTCAAATACCCGCCGGATGGGAAGTCAATGACGCCGTCACTGCCGGCGGCAAGGCCCGGCATCGTTCCGACAAGAGCCTCGTCCTGCTGTTTCTCCACCAGCAAGGAAAGCTTCCCGGCAGAATTATTCTCAGCGCCTTGGATTCGGCCGGTCACATCGGCGGTCCGCAGGAGTTTGTTACCATTGCAGTACGCGCGCAAATCAACTCCCCGACGGAAAAGCGCGAATTGGTTCGATATACTTTCGCTGTCGACTATGGTGGCAGGCGTTTTTTTCGTTCAGACTATAAGGCCCCTATGAGCGACAACACCTCGTTGTACTTCGCATACGTCTATACGGAGTTTCGCGGCTACTTCATCGGCGAGACTCTGGCTGCTGCATCGCCCGAGGAACTGGACGAAGCTGCGAATTCCCTTCGGGCGGTTTCATTCCAGCAAAATGAGATCAACCCCACGTGCGCCATGGGCGATGCTGTATCGCCTGCGGTTCCCAAGATTGCAATTCCGCAGCGGGTCCGCGTTTCGTCTGGAGTTGCGGTCGGTCTTTTGATTAAGAAAATTCAGCCGCAATATCCCTTTGAGGCCGAGCAGGCCGGCGTTCAAGGGCAGGTTGTTCTGCTGGCCGAGATCGATAAAAACGGAAACGTCGAGAACCTCACTCTCGTCTCAGGCCATCCCATGCTTGCCCCAGCCGCCATTGAAGCGGTCAAGCAATGGAAGTACAAGCCATACCTTCTCAATGCTGAACCGGTGAACGTCGAAACGCAGGTTATAGTGAACTTCAGTTTGTCGAGATTTTAATCTTCAAGTGCTGGGCGCTGCCGGACGGCCCGTGGACGGCCGTCCCCATGCGTTTCGCGGTACAGCTAAAATCATTCTGGGTGCTTCTAAACTAAATAGAATCATGATCCGCTTGCTTATTGTTTTCCTGCTGTGCGTTCTGGGCGCGGCCCAAACCGCGCCAACTCCTGCGCCTGCCATCAACCTGAACGACTCCGACAACGCCCGCCAGGCGCGGGCGGTTCTGGACAAGACAATCGAAGCGCTGGGCGGGCAACCTTACCTCGCCTATGAAAACCGCTGTGAGGAAGGCCGCTACTATCCGCTCCATCACGGACGCACTGAGAGCACCGGCATTCCCTACAGATACTATGTCGAGTATCCGGACCGGGACCGTTTCGAAGTCCTCCGCTTGAAAGACGTTCATATCATCCCTGGGGCAATTGACATCGGCGGCATCAAGTCGAACAAGGTCGACGTTGTCCTGATTCACAATGGCGACAAAGGCTACGAGATCAGCTACAAAGGAACGGCCGCGCAGGACAAGCTCGATTTGGAGAACTACCTGCGCCGCCGCCAGCATTCGCTCGAATGGGTGTTCCGCAAATGGATGCGCGATCCGAACGTGGCCCTTTTCTATGATGGCACCGCGGTAGTGGATGGGAAGGTGACCGAGGGGGTCACACTCCTCAACAGCCAGAACGACTCAGTGAGTGTTTTCCTGGATCAGAATACTCACTATCCGGTCAAGATCAGTTATTCGTGGCGCGATCCGAAGGACAAGCAGAAAAACGTGGAAGACGAGATTTACGACAGTTACAAACTGGTGCAGGGGATCTGGACGCCCCACTCCATTACCCGTTATTTCAACGGAGAGACTTCGCAACAGCGCTTCATCAACGTCGCCAGCTATAACCTGAAGCTGCCCGATTCCATGTTCGAAGCGGCGGTGACCTACGACCCCACGGTGCCCTTGAAGAAACGGTGATCTGTTGATTTATTCGGTGCCTCGCCGCTGCGATGATTCGGTCCGGATAAAGGCCCCCGGTTTGTGCGGAACGGCTTGACAATCCAAAAAGTATATGTACATAATGTACATACGAAAGCTTCGCTCAGGGCGGCGAATTATTTCTGCAAGGAGGGCAAATCGCAATGAAAGGCAAGAGTACGCGAACCGGCTCAAAGACGCCGGGAAAGGGCCAGACTGACTTTAGACGCTTGCGGGGCATGCGTGATGAGGACATCGACTACTCCGATATCCCCAAGCTGGGTAAATCGTTTTGGAAGAAAGCCACGCTCGCCATGCCGGAACCAAAGGACCGCCTGACGATCCGCGTTGACCATGATGTTGTGGAATGGCTCAAGAAGAAAGGCAGCGGCTACCAGACCCGCATTAACGCCATTTTGCGCTCCTACATGAAGGCCCAATCTGGCGAAGGTGCGCATGGCCGGACATAAAGGCTCTTCTATGGTGACATAGCGCTTCTAAACCCGAGCATTCTTTATCGAGGAAGCTACCAGCGAAAGCCGCCGCCAACCGGCAAAACAAGGTCAGTTCCCCCCTTGTTACCCCCCAACATCTGTAACTGCCTGAACAAGTTAACCGTTCCCACAGTGGAACGAACCACGAAGTGTGGTTTTTTTGCCACATACGAAAGTTCGCCGATCGCTGTAAGCTAATACACAGCAAAAGACTTAAGCCGTCCCCCGTTGACACACGAGCAAACAATTCGTGCTGCTGTGACCTGCGCCGGAGTGGGTCTGCACAGCGGCGCCCCGGTCAGCCTGCGGATTCTCCCCGCGCCTGCCGGAGCGGGAATCGTCTTCCACCGCACCGACCTCGACGGCTTTGCCATCGAAGCTAGCGGACGCAACGTCGCCCGCGTCAGTTACGCCACCAGCTTGATGAAGAAGGGCGTGCTCATCTCCACCACCGAGCACCTGCTCTCGGCGTTTATCGGCGTTGGCATCGACAACGCCATCGTCGAACTCGACAATCTCGAACTGCCAATTCTGGACGGCAGCGCCCGTCCCTTTGTCGAAATGATTCAGAAGGCTGGCATTCGCAAGCAGCGCAAGGCACGCACTTATCTCCGCATCGTGCGCGACGTCGAGTTGCGCGAGGGCGATAAATTTATTGCCGTCTATCCGGCAGACGCCTACTCGGTTTCGTATTCCATCAACTTTCCCCACCCGCTCATCGGCAAGCAAAGCTTCTGTGTGCGGCTGACCAATGGCAGCTATCTTAAGGAGATTGCCCCGGCGCGCACTTTTGGATTTCTGCATGAAGCCGATGCCATGCGGCAGCAGGGATTGATCCGGGGAGCGTCAACCGAAAATGCCATCGTGATGAACCGCGACGAGGTGCTGAACCCGCCGTTGCGTTTTCGCGACGAATTCGTCCGCCACAAAGTTCTGGACCTGATCGGCGACCTGGCCTTGATTGGAAAACAGATATTGGGTTCGGTGGTCGCCGACCGCGCCGGCCACGCCATGCATACCGCGCTCGTGTCGCGCATTCTGCGCGACCGCTCCTATTGGGAAGAAACCGCGCTGGAAGAGGAAACCGCGGTTCCGGCGCTCGCGTCCGCCGCCAGTCTTAGCGTCTAGAAGCTATTCATAAATCGGTTTTGGGTAGGGCGCGGCTTCACAGGTTGCGGAAAAACTCTTCTCTGCCGGAAAATGTGACCTCAGCGGCTAAAGCCGTCCATGAAAATAAGCCAGTTATCGCAGCGGTAAACCGCTGCGCCACCCAAAATCAAGGGCGAAGCCGACTTTTTCCGCAGCCTCTTCAGCCGTGCCATTCCGAGCCAATAAACAATAAAGACGCGGGCTTTTAGCCGCTGAGGGAGACAGCGGCTTACGCTGTTCTCCTGAGACCAAAGAGCTAACACCTGAAAGCTGGGGCATTTCAGTCGGCGGGCTGGGGAACGTTCCACTCATACGGCAACGCGCGCTCCGCCAGCAGGCGCTCCAGTTCAGCTTCTGCTTCGGCGCGCACGCGTTCGGCGAAAGCATTGGCGCTCTGCCGATGCTCGGCGCCGAGCGCGGACAAGCGCACGTGCAAGTAGGGCTGGTCCTCTTCCAGGCGGCGCAGCAAGCGCTGCGTTCTGGCGATTCTTTCTTCCAGTGGAAGCATGTTAAGGCGCGGCAATCTGGATGCCCCAAGCCGCGTCTAGCTACTGTGCCACAGCCGGAGCAGGGCGCAAAGTTACAAGCTGGATGCCGGGTGGGCCTGATTTCTTCGGGAAGCGGCGCATTCGCGCGGCAATTCGGTTAGCGAAGTGCGAGGTAGCCTTGCAGTCGTGCGGGCATTTCGTTTTGCATGCGGTCGGTCAGCCATTTCTCCAGCTCATATTGTGAACTCTGCGGAACTTCGATAAAGCGGATACCGACGTGGCCGGTTCCGTCAGCCCAGGCGACTTGGGCTTTCAGTTCGAGCGAAACGTTTGTATTGGGAAGCGTGAAGCGAAACTGCGCCTGTGCATCCTTGGGCAATTTGCCCATGGTGCGGATGGCCATCCCGCCCTCGCTCAGGTTCGTCGCCGTGGCGGTTATTTCCTGGTTGTTCGGCAGACTGATTCGCAGCGGCATTTCCATCGGATGGCGGAAGTAGCGGCGCCGTTCCCGTACCATAAAATTGAGCGCCGCATTAAAACAGCGCGAGGCGTGCAGCGGGGTGAGCGGTTTCTGCAGAACGAAATTGGCTCCGGACGCGAATGCCTCCTGCGTGGTCGTTTTCCCATTCACCACCGCAAACGCCACCGCCCGGGAATTACTTTGCGTTTGGCGGAGGGCTTTCAGCAGATCAACCCCGTTCTGCAAGTCGTCGCAGTCGATGATGACCGCATCAAACTTGCGCTTCGCCATTAGCTCGTTGCCCGCCCGTACCTCTGCGCAAGCCTCGACATTGACCGAGATCTTCTCCAGTGCCGGACGCAGCACGGCCATCAAAGTAGCGTCCCGGCTGATGAGAAGAGAGTCCAGATTCATGGCATTTTCGATATTAGCGGCACTCGAGAGACTACGAAAGTGACCTTGGTACCGGGCTGTAGGAACCCTCCATCACCGCTTGGAATCGGCGGCACTGACGGCGAAAGTGGAGTACGCCTCCATGAATAGCTGCGAAGCGGCGCAAGAATGCAGCCCGCCGCGTTAGCCGTGGGGTACGAAGCGGGATGTGACGCAGCCCCGAAGGCGCGAAAGAATAGCTGCCACACAGACTCCGGAGGGACGACCCAGTTCTCCCGCACACCCGTTCAATTGCCGCGGTCGTCTCCCCACGGAACCAAGAGATGATGCCTCTTCGCGTCACTTTTTGCTGGATTCCCACCCCCTTCCCCGCGAAACTGGTTCAGTGAGCGAAATCTCTTATCTATCTTTGGGATCAAATCTGGGAGACCGTGCGGCCAACCTGCGCGCGGCGCTTGCGCAATTGGACGCAGGCGGACGGTTGCTGGCCGTCTCCGCATTGTATGAGACCCAACCGGTCGACGTTCCCGACCAGCCCTGGTTTCTGAATTGCGTCGTGGCGATTGAAACCGGGAAGACGCCGCGCGAACTGCTCCAGCTGGCGTTGCAGATCGAAGCAGCGATGGGCCGTCTTCGCATGCGCGAAAAAGGTCCGCGCAACATTGATATCGACCTGCTGCTGTTCGGCGATCGCGTGGTCGAAGAGCCCGGCCTGAAAATTCCGCATCCGGCCATGCAGCAGCGCCGCTTTGTTCTGGAACCCCTGGCCGAGATCGCGCCCGAGGCGCGCCACCCCAAACTCGGAAAAACCGCGCGCGAACTCCTGGCGGAGCTGGCAGACGGGCAGAGGGTCAGGAGACTCTGAAGCCTGATTCGGTCGATGCCGGCAAATCCTTCCCCTGTGCCCCGTGATCCCTGTGGTAAAGATTTTTCTCTAACCACAGAGGACACACATTACGGAATGACGATCCGGCTCCCTGCATCTTCCGGCCCGGCGATCGCTGACTGTTTCTCGGGAAACTGCGCAAAGAGGAAATCCACGAACGCCCGCGATTTCGGCCTGCCGGAGGCTCGGCTCAGGCCCATGCGCAACAAGAACACCAGCGCCTTCAGCACGTCGGAATCCCGCAGCCGATTGTAACCAAGCTGTTTTTCCTCGGCTTCGCGAAATTCCCGGACCATGGTCTCAACTTCGCGCGCGATGTTCTGGTGGGCAATATTGGTTGTGGGCGGCTCATAAATGAGGCTCGAATTCACCAGCGTCTGGTAGCTCTTCGCGAGCGAACTCAAAGCCGCAATCAGGTCGCGGTCCGTAGGCGAACGACCGTCGAGTGAGCGGTCGGCGCGGGCGCTCTTTGCCAGTGCGAAGCTGAGCCCGAGAATCAGTTCCTCACGCTCGTAAAGAAACTGCTCGGGGATTTCGACCTCGGGAAACAGAGCTTCGCGATCCCCCGACCGTTCATGGTAAGAGTGCGCGGTCGTGTGCTCCCGCGCCTGCTGTCGTGCCTGCTGTCGTGCCTGCAAAAGATAAGGACAGTTGCTCGGACAATCCAGCGTCACCTCCCGCTGCTCGCCACAGCACTGCGGACAAATCTTCCCATGCACCGCCGGGCAAAACCGTTTCTCTTTGCGTTCCTCACAGATCGCACAACTCAAGTGCAATTCCTCGGATCTGATTATTTCACGAAAAAGATCCAGAGTTTGCCGCCGAGGCCGAGCTCGAGAACCGAAAGCGCTTGCCAGAAGCCAGTGGCCAGCAGCCAGAAGCCTGTTCTGCACCTTTCCTGATGCAAATTGAAAAACCTAATCATTCCCATAACCGATTTCTATTTGTCTCGTCGCGCCCGACGCGATAGCCTATCTAGTTCCCCGGTCATTTAGTCGGAATTCCCGGGCTGCGCCCGAAACTAAGGAGAGGCATGTCAACTGAACTGCGGAATTTTCTAACCATCCCCTACGACGAACTGGAAGAGATGAACCTGAAAGCGAAGAAGCAGCGCCTGGACCGCGTGGCCCTGCACAAGGTTCAGGAAGAGCGGCTGAAGTACCTGACTGACGAATCGCGCATCAAGGCCGTGACCGTGCTGTTCAGCGACCTGGAAGGCCGTCTGCACATGCTCGACTATGACAAGAAATTCCTGCTCAAGAGCTACGACAACCTGACCTTCGACGGTTCGTCGATTCGCGGCTTCACCGCGCAGCGCGAGAGCGATCTGCGTTTAGGCATTGACTGGCCTGCATTTTACTGGGGGCCCGCCGATGTCTTCGGGCCGGGCAAAGTGCTCGTCTTTGGCGAGGTCATCGACAAAAACGGCGAGCCCTACACCGCCGACATCCGCAGCATGCTGAAGCTGTTTGGCGACGGGTTGCACAAAAAGCACGGCTACACAATGAACGCTGCCAATGAGATCGAAGGCTTCCTGTTCCAGCAGCCGGACGCCGAGCGCACCTACCACGAGACCGGCAAGTTTGAATACGTGAACACAGGCGGCTATTATCACTCGTTGCCTGGCGATCCGCTGCGCACCTTCATCGATACGACCGCGGAAGTGCAGCGATCCATGGGATTCCAGAACGAAAAGGATCATCCCGAAGTCGCGCCCTCACAGTTCGAAATCAACTACGGCTACGCCGAAGCGGTCGCCGCCGCCGACCACATCCAACTCTACAAGCTGATTTGCCGCCAGGTAGCCCGCAATATGGGCTTGACCGCCTGCTTCCTGCCGAAGCCGGTGGTAGGCGTCAACGGCAGCGGCATGCACACCAACGTCTCGGTCAGCAAAAACGGCAAAAACCTGTTCTGGGATCCCAAGGGCGAAGAAAAGCTCAGCAAGTTCGGATATGAGTTCATGGACCGCGTTCTCACCCACGGCAACGACCTCTGCCTGGTGTTCAATTCCAGCGTCAACGCCTACCGCCGCCTCGATCCGCACTTCGAGGCGCCCAACCAGCTCAAAGCATCGGCCGTGGACCGTGGCGCCATGATCCGCATTCCCATCGGCAACGAGCGCAGCATGCGCACCGAAGTGCGCGCCGTCGCTCCCGACGCCAATCCCTATCTGGTCATGTACTCCATTTTCAGGACCGGATTGGAAGGCGAGACGGCCAAGATCAAGAACCTCCGTTCGGCCGAACGCTACTTGCCCGACAACATCTACACCGCGATCGACAACTTCCGCAAAGCCGATTGGACAACCAAACTCCTCGGCGCAGACGTGAAAGGCCGCTACGCCGACCTGAAGCAGGCATCGGCCGACCGCTGCCCGCGCCTATTGGGCACGATCGTCAAGCCCTCCGAAGTGCAGTTCCACCACGAGGTCTACAACCAGTACCTCTGGAATATGTTCTAGAAAAAAAGCTCGTGTGGTGACGGGGCTCTGCCCCGTCCCACCTGGGTGCCCCATGTCTCGCGGTTTTCGAGACGTGGGAAGTCGCAGATTGCAGCTCCCCCACCTCGCATTTGGCGCGTTACGGCAGCTTGGCTATTCTCGAGAGCAATCCCGCCAATTCCGCCGGCCGCGAGACGTGCGGACAGTGTCCGGAATCGATCTCAATCGGATCCGAACCCAGCCGCTCGCGGCAAGCTCCCCGCCACCAATTCGGGTTCAGCGTCCGATCCAGCCGGCACAGAACGTAGGATGATGGCACATCGGGCCACGCGTCTAATGGACAGATTTCCGTCAGAGCTCCACGCGCATACATCAACCGAAGTGTTGACAAGGCCCATCGCGCCACGTCAGGGGCGCAGTCATGAAACAAAAACTTCATGGCCACCTGTGGATCCTTGGTAGGGTCTTTTCCAACCCAGTCAGGCCAGACCATGTCAGGGTTAGCCTGTAGCTGTTCGAGAGCGCTCTTGCCGACTTGCGGAATCGTGGCCCCGAGGAACACCAGGCGCGCCACCGGCCTCTGTTTGGCCACGAGCGGCAGAAACAATCCACTCACTGAATGAGCAACCGCAATCGGCAGAGCGGCCGATTGCCGAAGCGCTGCCGCAACCGCCTCCGCATAATACGTACCGCTCGCCTCAGCCTTGTCCACCGGCAGATCGGGACAAATTACTTGGTGGCCCAGAGACTCCAATTCGCGTACCAGCAGATCAAATCCCGAGGGGCTCTGTGTCGATCCGTGTATGAGACAAAACACGCTCATTCTTTATGAGTTCAGCTTTATGAGTTTAGCCCACTGAGTTTAGAAGCTGTCTGGCGTCTGGTCAAAATGACGGAGTCTTGCTACGGGCAAGGCGAGAGCGAACAGGATTAGTTCTTACTTCCTAGTGCATCGCCACCGCGTTCACCAGGTTCGCATTCAGATAGCGGCTCATCGCCAAATCGACAATAGCGCCGATCATCTCCGTGTAGGAGAGTCCCGAAGCCTTCGCCGCCATGGCAAATTCCTGCCGGCTCGCCAGCCACGGATTCGGATTCGCCTCGATAACATAGACGTCGCCATTCGGAGCCAGCCGCATGTCGATGCGTCCATAATCGCGCAGCTTCAAAGCTCGATATGCCGCCAGCGCCGTATCGGACAAACACTTCATCGTCGCTTCGTCCAGATTTTCGGCGATTTGCGATTTCGTCAGCTTATAAGCTTCGGTATTCTTCTCGAACTTCACGTCGTAGCTGGCAATTTTCGGAGTGCCTTCGGGCAAGCGCGACAGATCGAGCTCAACCAGCGGCAAGACCTGCGCCCGTTCGTAGCTGCCCAGAATTCCCGCGTAAATTTCGCGTCCCTCGATATATTCCTCAATCAGAGCCGGCGAGTCGAATTCATCCTGGATGTACTCGACCCGCTCCATCATCTCCTTGACGTTCTTCACAACTGAGCCGGCATCGATGCCGATCGATCCATCCTCCCACGACGGTTTGACGATCAGCGGAAATGAAATGTCGTGCGCATGTTCAATGCGCCCGCGATAGGCAGTCGCAAAGAAAGGAGTCTTGATGCCATGGAAGGCAAAAATCTTCTTGGCAATCGCTTTGTCCTGGGACATGAAAATGGCGTGCGGCCCCGCGCCCGTGTAGCGCAATCCCAGCAGGTCGACATAAGCGACCACGTTCATTTCCTTGGTGTCGTCGCCGTCGAAAGACTCGGTCAAATTGAAGATCAGGTCGGCATCGCAGCGCGAGAGCGAGTGCAGAGACGACGGTCGCCCATCCAGTTCGAAATAAGAAGGCTCGTGTCCCAGTTTCTCGAGCGCTTCGAAGATTTCCTCGCGATCGGTCTTTTCCTTCTTCACTTTCTTGACTTTCTTGTGCCGCTTGCGCGCGGGAACTTCATCTTCCTTGGCCGCCGCCGCCGCCGGATCTTCGTTCCACAGGTCGTACAACAGCGCGATTTTCAATTTTGCCCCAATCATCTGTTCTCCTCGGAAACCGCTGGTGGAGCGCCAGGCGTCCCCGCCCGGCAACCTCGAGGTCTCGGGCTTAGGTGTCAGCTCTAAGGAAGACCTTGGCCATCGGATTCCGTCGCCCGGTTTCCCTGAGACCTGAACACCTAAGACCTGAGACCTGGTTCTTACGGCTGAATAAATTTTCCTTTCGTCACATAAGTCATGACCAGCGCGGTGACATACGCCGTGACCTCCGCCAGATGTTCCGCGCTGCGCGTTTTGTCGGCGCGCAGGTCAAGTTCGCCGGCGCGTTTTTCAATCGTGTCTATCAAAGTCATGATCAGCGGACGCTGCGCCCCCGTCCACTGCGCAACCTTATCAATCACCGCCTTGCGGTGCTGATGCAGAAATTCGTGCGCCGGCAGCGCCGCCTTTCGCCGCTTCGATACCGGAAAGATGTCGCGCAGATCCGTATCCGGCGCGAGTTCGGTGACCGCAACCTCCTCGCGCCCAGCCTGCTGAAAATGATAGAACTCTGCGACCGTCGTTTCCATGTCATCGACCGTAATATCGGTCTGTCCCCGCCGCCGCGCCGGATCGCTCTTCCCCAACTTGCGTGCCAGCCGGTTCAGGTATTGCAGCTTCTCCATCGCCCGCCAGCCGCGATACCGCTTGCGCCAGTTCGAGCGCGGCGTCAGCCACACCGCAAACGTTTCGGCAAAATCTTCATCCGGATGCTTCTGCGCATACCACCCCGGCAAATGCCGCACATAGTCGCGCGAAAAAGGCGTCGGCCGGTAGTTTTCGCGATACGGACGCCGGAACGGCCCAAAGATCTGCTTCCACTCGGCGGAATTGTGCAGCTTGTAAGCATAGGTAAAAGCATGTCCCGCCTCATGCCGCAGATACATCATGATTTCGCGAGCATCCTCAAGATCGTGCGTCTCTTTCTCCAACTGCGCCAAAGCCGCATGAGCCAGATAAAACGGAATTCCGATAATCGGCTCGCCCGACGGACATCCCCACTCGTCGGTCAAATAACAAACCGGGCGAAATTTCGTCAGCCCCTTGGCCTCCAGCTCCCGATAAAGCTGTTCGACAAACCGCTCCACCGGCGACCCAGCAAGCGTAAGCCCCAGCTCACGAATCGGCCGGCTCAGAAGTTCCAGGTACGCGGGCGGTTCAGTTTTTGCGATGTCGATGTTAGTCACAACGTTATGCACAAACGCTCGCTAACCAACAGCCTGCAACCGCGCGGGCACACACGGGGAGGGACAGTACCACTAAGATTAACAGTAATCGAAAGGGGAGTTATTTAGAAGTGACTGCCGTAATGCGGCGGCGGAAGGAACTGGACCTCATCAAACGTTTTGATTCACTGGTTTTCACCAACAACTCTCAGTTCGTTTCAGTCACCCGAGGCCAGGCAATCTGAATCACGATGGTCGTAGCGATGGTCAGCAGAAAGCTGGCCATTTGAGGATGAGCGGGCCACATCATTCGCCCGAGGCCGAACACCCATGCCCCCAACCCAACCGCAGTTCCAATCAAAGAAGCGATCAAAGATACTTTCAGAGTCTTCATGGGCCGTCCGCAATTGTTTTGGATACGACAAAAACTCCCGTTTGGTTCCATCCGGATTCCGCCATTTTGCCGCTGAACCGGGTCGCCGTGGTTCGCGGCCAAACGGTGGGCACCGGCCAACGGCCTACGTAACAATTACAGCGTAAACATTACTCTACTGTGTCTGAATAACCACACGCGACACCGAGCATTATCAATGACTTGCAACCCAGCCCCGCGCGGCAGAAAAATCTACCCGGTGCCGGGCCCGCCATTGTACTTATGCACGTGTACATACAATTTTACCACGACAAAATGTTTCACGTGAAACATTGTACGTACAACCGAGACCTAACCTATTGAATCAGCGTCCCATTCCCATTCGGCTCTTCCGGAGGAATCACCACCGCCGCCGCAACCCGGTCTCCCGGCTCAACGTTCAGCAGCCGTACGCCCTGTGCCGACCGCCCCGACTCGCGAATAAACTTCGATTCAATCCGGATGATCTTCCCATACTGCGAGATCAGCATAACCTCCGACTTCTCAGTCACTTGCGAAATGCCAACCACTTTGCCGTTGCGCGCCGTGGTCTTGACGTTGATCACACCCTTGCCGCCGCGGTTGGTGAGCCGATACTCGTCGGCGGGAGTCCGCTTCCCATACCCGTTCTCGGTGACGGAAAGAATGAGCGAGCCTTTTTCCGGAACCAGGTCCGCAACATCGGCAGCGACCTCGCCCTCTTTCACGGCCGACTGCGCCTCCGGCTTGGTCGTGGTCGCCATGCCGACGATGTAATCTTTCTCGGCCAGATTCATGCCGCGTACGCCGGTGGCGTTGCGTCCCATCGGACGCACATCGTTTTCATCGAACCGAATCGCTTGCCCGTCATGCGATGCGAGGAACACGATCTGGTTGCCATCAGTCAGCGAAGCCGCAACCAGTTCGTCTCCCGGTTCGATATTGATGGCAATGATGCCGCGCGACATCACGTGCGAGAAGTCTTTCACCTCGGTCTTCTTTACCGTGCCATTGTGCGTGACAAAGAAAACGTACCTGCCTTCCTCTTCCAAATCGCGCACCGCGAGCATGGTGCGCACCGTTTCTCCCGGCTGCAGACCAACCAGATTGCCGACGTGCTTGCCCTTGCCGGCAGCGGCGATGTCGGGAATCTCATACACCTTCAGCCAGTAGACGCGTCCGGTGTTCGTGAAAATCAAGATGTAGGCGTGGGTCGATGCGATGAACAGATGCTCGACAAAATCCTCGTCGCGCGTCTTCATGCCGGTGCGCCCGGTGCCGCCGCGCCGCTGCATGCGGTAGGTCGAGATCGGCGTGCGCTTCATGTAGCCGGAATGGCTGACCGTAACCGCAACCTGCTCGTCGGCGATCAGGTCTTCCAGCATGATCTCCGCGGCTTCGTCTTCGATCACGGTGCGCCGCGCGTCGCCATAAAGCTTCTTGACCTCTTCCAGTTCCTTAATGATGACCTTGCGCAGCTTAGCTTCAGAAGCGAGGATCGATTCGTACTCGGCAATCGCCTCGCGCACCGATTTCAACTCGTTCGCAATTTCGTCGATCGAAAGCTTGGTCAGCCGGTGCAGTTGCAGTTCAAGGATGGCGTCGGACTGCTTAGCCGTAAAAGGTTTCTCAGGATCAAGCTTAGGAGCGCGCCCCGTGGTGTTGATGTCGATCTTCTTGCCGCCAAAATACGCGACCAAATTCTCCCGAGCGTCAGCCCGGTTGGCACTCCCGCGAATAATAGCGATCACGTTATCCAGGTGATCAAGTGCGTTGAGGTAGCCTTCCAGAATATGCTCGCGATCGCGCGCCTTGGCCAGCAAATACGCCGTCCGCCGCCGCACCACATCGACGCGATGGTCGATGAAGTGTTTGATCGCCTGGATCAGCCCCATTTCCTTCGGCTGCCCGTTGACCACGGCCAGCAGAATCATGCTGAAGCCTTCCTGCATCGAGGTGTGCTTGAACAGCTGGTTGAGCACGATCTGCGGTTCGGCGCCGCGCTTGAGCTCAATCACAATACGCATCCCGTCCCGATCGCTTTCGTCGCGAATGTCGGAAATATCGTCAATCGTCTTGTCGTTGACAAGGTCCGCCATGCGCTCAATCAGACGAGCCTTATTCACCTGATAAGGAATCTCGGTAACGATGATTGCCTGCTTTTCCTTGGAAATGTTCTCGATGGCAGCACGCGCCCGCATCATGAAACGGCCGCGGCCGGTTCGGTAAGCCTCAAAAATTCCAGCGCGCCCGTGAATGATAGCCGCTGTAGGAAAGTCCGGTCCCTGCACGAATTTCAGAATCTCCGGCAACTGCGCGGTGGGATTATTCACCAGCGTAATCGTGGCATCGACAATCTCGGTTAGGTTATGCGGAGGAATCTTGGTAGCCATGCCCACGGCAATGCCGTCCGACCCATTAACTAGCAAGTTAGGAAAGCGCGCCGGCAGAACCGCAGGCTGCGTTTCGGTGCCGTCATAGTTCGGATAAAAATCGACCGCTTCCTTATCCAGATCCTCAAGCAGGGCAGTAGAGACGCGAGTCAATCGAGCTTCGGTATATCGATCCGCTGCTGGAGGATCGCCATCGACCGATCCAAAGTTGCCCTGCCCATCGACCAGCGGAGCACGCATGGCAAAAGGCTGCGCCAGCCGCACCAACGCATCGTACACAGCCAGGTTTCCATGCGGATGGTACTTGCCCATGACTTCGCCGACGATGCGAGCGCACTTGCGCGTAGCTCGTCCCGGAGCGAGGCCCATCTGCTGCATGGTGTAAAGAATGCGGCGATGCACCGGCTTCAGTCCGTCGCGGACGTCAGGCAAAGCGCGGCCGATGATCACCGACAATGAATAGTCGAGATACGACCGCTTCATCTCCTCTTCAATATTGACGGGCTGCAGGTTGAGAGCGCCCGGAGATTGTCCGTCGCCTCCAGGAGGAGTAAGAGGAAGTTCAGGATTCTGATCGTCAGCCATGAAAGTCAGTTCTCAGTTCTCGGTAAGGATTGTGGAGGGACGGTCGTCACACCCGTCCAGGCGGAGCTCAGTTGCGCCCGCCTTGGCCCACCACGAATGCCCCTAAGTTCTTGCATCTACAGGCATTATCTGGCAGGATTTACTCAACAATTATAACACGTTTGGGGCGGCCGACGGTCTGGGAGACCATTGGCATTTCAGGCTCTGCATCGGGTTTGATTTTGGGTGGCGCAGCGGTTTTATCGCCGATCCAGGCCATAAATTCTTGACGGTTTCAGCCGCTGAGGGAACCAGTGCCCGGCTAGGCTCTGCGCAGCGTCAGCAGCGTGATCTCCGGCGGCACGCCAATCCGCACCGGAAAACCGAAAGTTCCCAAGCCGCGATTCACATAGAGCGCGGCCTTCTGCAAGCCGCCGGCGGAGGCAGCGCCAGCGTGACCATCTGACATTGGCAGCCTATAAAGCCCCGCGACAAACGGCGAGATCAGTCGAGCCGGACTGACGCTATGATCGACAATCTCAAACTTCACCTGCCCGCCATGTGTGTGCCCGGCCAGGCTCAGCTCGATCCCAAGTTCGGCCGCGCGGTGAAACGAATTCGGATTGTGTGACAGCAGAACGTTCGGCATGTCGCGCCGGATCAAGTGCTCGATCTCCCGCAGCATCGGGCCCGTGCGCTCGCCGCTCACCATGTGGTCGCGCTGATAGTCAACGCCCAGCAGATTAAAGCGTCCGCCATTATGCTCAACCACCGCGGACGAGGCGCGCAGCAGCCGCATTCCCTTTTCGCGGAAGAGGCGTTCCGCGTCATCTTCCACTCCCGCATAAATTTCGTGGTTGCCATTGCATCCCCAAACGCCCAGCGGGGCGCGCAGGCGGCTCAACTCAGTAATGCAGGCGTCCAGCGGATCGCCGACGCTTGAGACGAAGTCGCCGGTAATGAAAGAAATGTCGGGCTGCAGTTCGTTCGCCATAGCAACGGCGCGAGCAATCTCGCGCGGCGGCATATAGTCGCCGATGTGGATATCGCTAAGCTGAGCGATGCGCAGCCCATCCAGTTCCGGAGGAAGATTGGCGACCGGCACATCGACGCGCTCGATCTTGTAGCGCAAGCGTCCGGCGGCAAATCCATAGGTAGCGGCAAGAAATGGAAACCCTCCAGCCAGAGCGGCAGCATATCGAAAAAAAGTCCGCCGCGAGGGACTGAACCCACCCGCCACCGTTCCAGAATGAGGCAGGAGCCGGGCGGCAATATTGGTGACCCACTCGATCGCTCCCACCGATTCAATCGCCAGGAATCCAAAGAATGAAGCGACCAGCCAGAGGCGGGCAACGGTGGTGAGCGTCTTACCGAAATTGAAGCTGCCAAAACTGAGGCGTGAGATCCCATGCCCAAGCAGCGGATCAAGCAGTGTCGCCAGCAGAGCAGCGGCCAGGGCGATCAGTCCGGCATGAAGACCGAAACGCCAGTCGCCATTCGAGAACGCAGCAATCCACGTCCACGCCCGCATGAACCAGAAACGCTGGACGGCGTAGATGGCTAAAAGAAAGAGCGCGAAGAAAAGAACCCGGCTAAGAATCAGGGCAATACTCCGTTAAGAGACTAGCTTTGTTAGATGCATCGCGGCCTAAGGAAGGCTCGGCGGGAAAACATCTCAGCGACAGTAAAGAGTTTTTGCGCTGCGGGCGAACCGTGCAATAGTCGGCAGGGGATGGCCCGGGCTGCTACTGCAGCTTGGCGTATTCAGCCTTGACTTGCGCCACCGTGGGAAGGCCGGGGTCGGCGTCTTTCCAGAAGCCGAGAACATCCTGATACGCCGATTTCGCTTTTGCGGAGTCGCCCTGCAAGGCATATGCACGGGCCAGACCCAGTCGCGCGAAGGGCATGAGGAGGTCGGTGGGAGCATAACTGGAGAGCGCCAGAATTTTCTGGAATTCCGCGGCGGCGTCTGCTCCGTCTCCTGTCTTCAGATAGGCCATGCCACGGATATAGAGAGAAACCGTCGTGGCTTTGTCGTAGGACAAGGCCGGCTTCAAGAGCTCGAGAGCTTTTTTGGCGTCGCCGGTGTTGAGCGCGACTGTGGCTTGCTTAACCGGGCCATACACCGCCTGGATCATGGTGTCGTCGGGACGTTCGTGCGCCTCCTGCGAGGCTAGGTCGAGCGCTTTTTTGTTCTCGCCCGCAAACGCGAGGACCTGGGCGACATAACCCTTTGCGTTGAAGCTCGGAGTGAGCGCCACCGCCGCATTGCAGGCTTCGATGGCCTGCCGTGAATCTCCGAACAGGGCGAGCGCGTATGCCTCGGCACCCAGGTAAAACGCTTCCGAGTCCTTCAGTCGCAAGCGCTGCGCGGTCTGGCGTCCCTTTTCGTAGAATTCCTTTGCTTTCTGAATCTGGCCGTGGGAGGCAGCAATGTCTCCATGGCGGCTATTGAGATTCATGTCCAGGTCGGGCTGATCGTGGAGAAAGGTTTCCTGCTTCTCCATCTCGGCAAGATCGCCCTGGGCATAAGCAATATTCGCCAGACTGTCATGCAAAAAGGCAAAGCCAGGGTTACGTTGTAATCCCGCCAGGAGTACGGCCTTGGCTTCCTCGGGACGATTCAGACCTTGATAGGCCGTGGCCGCAGTACCGTAGCCACGGGACTCGTCCGGATCGACGCGCATAGCGTCCTGCGCGTTGGCTAACGCTTTATCAAACTCGCCGAGCACGTAATAAGTGACACCCAGGTTTACGTAGGGAGTAATTTCCCGTGGGTAAGTTTGCTTGTAAAGTTCGTAGGCGGCGATGCCTTTTTCCAGTTGTCCGTTATCGGCGTAATAGTGGGCGGTGATGTAAAGTCGTTCCGGCTCGCTGGCGCGGTCTTTCAACTCAAACGCCTTATCGAGATAGGGTGTGGAGACGTTCATCTGTCCAAAGTTGCTATAGACCACGGCGAGGCGCGCATAGGCCATGGCAAAGTTCGGATCCAGTTCGATGGCGCGCTTATAGAAAGGAGCGGCATTCAGATCATCGCCGAGGGAGTGCTTCTGGTCGCCGACGCTGTAGCTCTTCAGGGCCTCGAGCGACGAGGTCGTGGCCTGCTCGAGGGGCTTGTCGAACTTCTGGATCGAAGCCAGCGATTCGCCCAGCTTCTGGCGCATTTGGCTGGCGGTCGAATCGACAGCTTTGAGTACTTGGTCTTTGCTCTGGGCGCGGTCCTGAACTTCCCCCAGGGTGTCGTTGCTGGCGGCGTTGATGGCTGCCAGGGTCACCATGTATTGGTTGCCCACGCTGGCAATCGAACCGGTGATGAGTGCCTTGACGCCGCTGCGCTGGCAGATCTCGCGGGCGATTTCCGGCGTCAGGCGCGTGTCGGAGGGCTTTCCCATCAGTCCTAGCGTTTGCTGAACTTTGCCTTCGGACAAGACCTTCAGGTACGGCGACTGCTCGAGATCGACCGCCAGGGCCTTCTTCAATGTGCCGTCGAATACGTTGTCGCCAGTGGTGTTGACGAAGTCGGCAATAAGAATTGTGTCTTGGGTGGTCAACGCCCCGGCTTGGTGCGAGCGCAGATAAAGCCCGCCGCCGATTAGCGCGGCAACCAGAACGGCCGCGACTGCCGCGATCTTTCCCCATGGTTTCTTGCCAGACGGTTCCTTTGTGCCCACCACGGTGGCTTCCTGAGCCGGCGATACGGTTCCGGAGGAAGCCCGCGCGGCCGTGCCAGAAGGAGCGGCTGTGGTTGCGCCAGAAATGCTCGCGCCAGAAATAGAAGCGGATGATGCGGACTGTGCTGGCGCGGCCGCCAGGCGCGACGCCGAATCGTGCGCTATCGGCACGGTCCCCGAACTGGCCGCTGCCGTCCGCCCCGTGTCCGTATCCCGCTTCAGGCGCTGCAGGTCGGCGCGCATGTCGGCCGCGTGCTGGTAGCGCAGGTTGCGATCTTTTTCGAGCGCCTTGCTGATAATGCGCTCCAGATCTACCGGCAAGTCTGGATTCAAACGCGCGGGCGCGGCTGGCGGCCGGTTGAGGATGGAATCGAAAGTCTCAGCGGTACTTTCCCCACGAAAAGGAATTGCGCCCGTTGCCATTTCATAAAGAACACAGCCAAAGGAGAACAGATCGCTGCGCGCATCCAGTTCCTTGGCGCGCGCCTGCTCGGGCGACATGTAGGCCACCGTCCCTAGCGCCGAACCGGGGCTGGTCAGGTTAAGATCAGCCGAGCCTGTCCTGGTTGCATCGCTCGCCATGGCGCCCGGTCCGGTCATCTTCGCCAAGCCGAAGTCGAGAATCTTGGCGTGTCCGCGCTTGGTGACGAAAATGTTTGCCGGCTTGATGTCGCGGTGGAGAATACCTTGGGCGTGCGCCGCATCCAGCCCATCGGCCACTTCGATGGCTAGCGATAACAGGGTGTCCAACTCGAGGGGACGGCCCATAATCGAGTGCTTCAACGTCACGCCGTCCAAGAATTCCATGGCGATGAAAGCCTCGCCATTCTGCTCATCAATTTCGTAAATCGTGCAGATGTTGGGATGGTTCAGCGCCGATGCCGCCTGCGCCTCCCGCTGAAAGCGGCTGAGCGCCTGCGGGTCGCGGGCGACCTCAGAGGGAAGGAACTTGAGCGCGACGAAGCGGTGCAGCTTGACGTCCTCAGCTTTGTACACCACGCCCATACCGCCGCCGCCGAGCTTTTCTAAAATGCGGTAGTGCGAGAGAGTTTGGCCGATCACAGTGCGCGAATCTTACGTGATCAAAGCGGGCAAGTCAATGAGAGTAGAGGAGTTGGGCAAGCCTTTAAATGCTTCCCCGCCCTCTGAATCCTTTTGCGAAAACCATCGCTCTCCCTGTGTAGGAGGAAATTTGAATTCCACCGTAACCGTCGCTCAAGTGCGAAATCAGTCATCCCCACAGGCCCTGCTAGTGGACGTGCGTTCTGGCTCCGAATTCGCTTCCGGCCACATTCCCGGAACGGTCAACATTCCGATGGATCAGATCGAAGCTCGCCTCGACGATCTCAACCGCGATCTCCCCATCGTCCTTATCTGCCAATCCGGCAAACGCGCGCACATGACCGCCGGCCTGCTCGAGCCCTGCCAGCGGCAGATTTCGATTCTCGAGGGCGGCACAAGGGCATGGATCGAAGCCGGTCTCCCCGTAGTAGCCAGTGTGAAGACGCGCTGGTCCCTTGAACGTCAAGTCCGTCTGGGCGCGGGCGTGTTGGTGCTGGCCGGCGCTGTTCTGGCGCTCACCGCAAATCCGCTCTGGGTTTTTCTCTGCGGATTCGTCGGTTTGGGCCTAAGCTTCGCTGGACTCACCGACATCTGCGCGATGGGCATCATCCTGGAAAAAATGCCATGGAACAGTCGGAGTCAATGCAGAATTGCCGGTCCAAATGCGGAGCAAACTCGGACTTGCCCGTGACCGTCTGTCATGCGTTTGAGACCGAGCAATGCCACAATGGAAGCGTGGACTTCGACGCATTAGCCCGGCAGCACAAGGACGCCGTCTATCGCCAGATGATCCGCGTGTGCGGCAACCGCGAAGATGCCGAAGACGTACTAATCGAAGCCTTACTCAAGGCCTACCGCCATCTCGATCAATTGCGGGAGTCGGCAGCCTTTCGTGCCTGGCTCGCGCAGATCGCGAAACGTGTCTGTTGGCAATTGAAGGAGCGCGAATCCTTGCTCCCGCTTTTGCAGCTTTCCATGTTGGAGGACGAAGGCCGCGAGGTTCCCGGCACCGAGGCTCCTCCGGACGTACAACTGGCACGCCAAGAGATGAAGCAACTGCTGAATGAAGCCATGGGAGAGTTGCCCGCGCTCTACCGCCCGGTCTATGAGTTATGCGATGTCGAGGATCTGCGGGGCGACGAAGTCGCCAAGAGACTGGGGATCTCCCGCGCCGCCATGAAATCGCGGCTGCACCGGGCTCGCGATCTGGTGAGGAATCACCTCGACGCTGCCCTCACTCGTCAAGCTTTGAAGTAGTTGTTGGTTGAGGTGATCTTAATAGATTGTCGACAGGTTTGGAGGCTCTTATGGAAATCACCGTGGAACATCTTGGAGCATTACAGTTTGAAATCAAGGCGCGTCAGCATGTCATCGTGAGCGACCAGCCGCCCGAGAATGGCGGTCACGACGAAGGCATGACACCGCCGGAGCTCCTGCTCGCTTCGTTGGGTTCGTGCGTCGGTTTCTACGCGGCGCAATATCTGCGCAAACACAAGCTGGCAACGGAAGGCACGCGCGTCCGGGTAACCGCCGACAAGCTCAAGGACCCCGCGCGCATCGATAACTTTCGCATTGAAGTCGAAACGCCGGCGGCGCTAACCGAGCAACATCGGGTTGGAGTCGAGACCGCGGCCCATCATTGCCTGATTCACAACACGCTTCTGCATACACCGCGCATCGTGGTTGAAATCACGCATCCCGCGCCGACAGCGGTGTGAGTGGCAGACTGAATCATTCTTTGAACCTCTGACCCGAGCGGCTCGCCAACTCCCGTGCGAATTTCCGCGCTCCCTGGTTTCCTGACGGGCTACCAACGGCTTACCTATTTTCGTGGGCTGTGCGACATGGGGACCATACCGCTATCGTCGTTTCATGGGATGACACTGATCCCGAAAGGATTTACCCATGAAGCATCTTGGACTGTTGCAGTCAGCATTCTTGCTGATGGTTTGTGGTAGCGTGAGCGCATCGGTTACTGAAATACGCCAGAATTTCTTCAATCAAGTCGCCAACCTGCCTGCCACTGCCATTATGCTGGCTCCGGTGGGAGACGCCAGCTATCTGATCAGCGTCTATGAATCAACGGTTAATTGTGAAGTGGTGCCCACGTTGCGCTGGATTGATGAAAATGGAGCTGCACGATCCCAGCAAGGACGCGTCGGACCTGCCAGCCTCGGAGTTGATGGAGGACTAGGAGCGGGGAATTGCTACGTATCTCTGCTCGCGACGCTCAGAGTCCATGCCAACACAATGCCCACGGTTGAAACTGACGGCGATAACAACCGTTACCTTTACTCGCTCTACGTCTCCGGATTGGGTTTTTGGCCGAACGGCGCACAAGGCCAAGGTGGTCTGTCTGAGATAACTGGTGCGCTGCCTAACCATGACCGCGTTTACGCGCTTCCCGTTTACAAACCGTCTGGCAGCACCAGTGCGCTGCTGGTTGGGTATTCCACCGGCTATGTGGGGGCCGACGTACCCTACCTGAATTGGACGGACGAAAACGGCTACAACTCTCTGCAAGTGCCAGTCGGAACATCGGCGGTTGTTCCAGTGAGAATCGCCGGAGGCACCAAAGTCTGGATTCACACCTACCCGGGCGACACTACGTGGTATGCGGTCATTGTCTTCGGAGAACCGGCCAAAGGCTCGGGCCCGTTCGGCGACTATGAAGCAAATCTGCTCGATTGGACCAGTGCCAGCTACCCGAATTGGCAAACCCTCTTCAGTGCCGGCAGCGCTGGCTCAAATGTTCTTCTGTTGAGCGATGTAACGGAACGGGCAAATGACGGAACGGTCAGCGAAGGCATACAGGTTTATTGGACAAATCAAACGGCCGTTCCCTGTGCGACGGCTCTGGCTGCCGGCCCCTCTGGAGTCCCGGCCAGCTGCGTTTCTCCTGTTTTCGTCGGCAGCAATAGTCCCTTGGAATTCAGAACCTATAACACCACAGGAAGCCCATGGGGCCCATCTCCCACTTATAGTGCGGAAGTGGATGTGCTTCAGTTCTAGCGTTACGGCCGATTGTTAAGGCTGCCGATTCAAGCTTGCTGTAGAGAGCCGGGCGGCCCCCAGCCACTACTCAGCGAGCCGCGAGCGTTTCCTGCGAGCGCAGCGAACTGACACGCTCGCGCGCATTCTGCAGCGCGCGCTTGACGTGACGCGGCGCGGTGCCTCCAGGGACGTCGTGCAGCGCGAGCACCTCCGTAAGCCCGAGGCAGGAATGGAAACCCGCGTCGAAACTGGCGTGGATCGCTTGCAGATCGGTGAGCGGCAGTTTTTGCAATTCGCATCCGCGCTCCACGGCCAGCTGCACAGCCTTGCCGACCGCTTCGTGGGCGAGGCGCGAGGGCACTCCGCGTTCAACCAGATATGCGGCTGCGGCCCACGCGTTCATGAAGCCCGATTGCGCCGCCTGATTCATCTTGGCGTCGTTGAATTTGACGGTATTCATGAATCCAGTCACGAGCGGCAACATGCCGATGACCGTGTCGGAGGCGTCGAACAGGGGCTCTTGCGTTTCCTGCAGGTCTTTGTTGTAGGCGAGGGGCAGTCCCTTGATCAAGGTTTGCAGCGTGGTGGCGCATCCCATGACGCGAGCGGCCTTGCCGCGAACCAGCTCCAGCAAGTCGGGATTTTTTTTCTGCGGCATGGCGCTGCTGCCGGTTGAATAGGGCTCAGGCAACTCGACAAAGCCGTATGCAGGCGTCGAGAACAAGATCATCTCTTCAGCCCAGCGACTGAGGTGGAGCGCGAGCAACGAAAGCGCGTTGACGAATTCGATGGCGAAGTCGCGGTCGCTTGTGGCATCAATGCTGTTCGCCGTTGGGCCATCAAAACCCAGCTCTGCGGCCATCGCTTGACGATTTAAAGTGAGCGTCGCTCCCGCAACCGCGCCCGATCCCAGCGGACAAAGGTTCGCGTGCTTGCGGCAGTCGGCGAGACGCGAGGCGTCGCGAAGAAACATCTCGACATAAGCGAGCAACCAATGCGCGACTAAGACAGGTTCCGCCGGCTGCAGGTGCGTATAAGCCGGCATGGCTAAAGAGGTGCTTCCCGCTGCTTCAGCGCGGGCGAGGATTGCTTCGATCCAATCGGCGATCAGGTTTTGCAGAGTGTCGATGCTTTGACGCACGAAGAGGCGGAGGTCGGTCGCGATCTGCTCATTGCGGCTGCGTCCGGTGTGCAATTTATAGGCGGTGGCGCCGATCAGCGCGGCCAGTTGTTTTTCGACGAAGTGATGAACATCTTCGGCTTCCGGATCGTTGAGAAAATCTGGCGAGGACTCGGCGCGGCGGCCGATTTCTGCCAGGGCTTTCACGATTTCAGAAAGCTCTTCGGAAGAAAGCACTCCGGCGTGTTCAAGCGCGTTGGCGTGGGCGCGGCTGGCGGCGAGTTCGTAGGGCAGCAGTCGTTGATCGTAGGGAAACGACCGCTGCCATTTTTCAAATTCGGGGTCAAGCGGCTGCCGAAAGCGGCCGGACCACATCTTCATTGCGGAACCTCTACCTTGCCTGGCGTATGAACGTCATGCGCATGGACGCCTTGCGTCTGGGCGCGGCAACGCGAGGGCAATCCCAGGATGCGGATGAAGCCTTCGGCGTCTTTCTGATCATAACTTGCGCCCATGGTGAAGGAGGAGAGGTCGGTGCGGTACTGCGAGTAATCAGACTTGCGGCTGACGATGCTGACGTTACCTTTATAGAGCGACAGCGTGACCGCGCCGGTCAGATTCTGTTGCGTGGTTTCAACGAAGGCGTCGAGGGCTTCGCGCAACGGCGTAAACCACAGGCCGAAGTAAACCAGTTCGGCGTACTTGAGCGCGACGTGCTGCTTGAAGTGCAGCAGGTCGCGATCGAGGCACAGGGCTTCCAGTTCGCCATGGGCAGCGTGCAGCAGCGTGCCTCCGGGAGTTTCATAGCACCCACGCGACTTGATGCCGACAAAGCGGTTCTCGACCAGATCGATGCGTCCAACCGCGTTGCGTCCGCCGATTTCGTTCAGCAGCTCGACTAGCGAGACGGGATCGAGAGTTTGGCCGCCCACCGAAACGGGCACACCTTTTTCGAATCCGATTTCGACCTGCTCTTCTTTGTCGGGAGCTTCTTGCGGCGATTTCGTCATCTGCCAAGTGCTCGCGAAGGGTACGTTGCCGGCATCTTCCAGCTCTCCGCCTTCGTGGCTGAGGTGCCAGAGGTTGCGATCGCGGCTGTGAATCTTGGCGCGGCTGGCGGCGACGGGAATGCCGCGTTTCTCGGCGTAGTCGAGACATTCTTCGCGCGACTTCAGATCCCACTCGCGCCACGGCGCCACAACCTTCAGCTCGGGAGCTAGCGCCTGGTATGCCATCTCGAAGCGGACCTGGTCGTTGCCTTTGCCCGTGCATCCGTGGCTGACAGCCGTTGCTCCCTCGCGCAACGCGACTTCGACCTGATGTTTTGCGATTACCGGCCGCGCGAGTGACGTGCCGAGCAGATATTTATTTTCGTACACTGCGCCCGCTTTCAGCGCGGGCCAGACATAGCCAGTCAGGAACTCTTCGCGCAGATCCTCGACAACAACCTTGCTGGCTCCGGTCTTGTAGGCCTTATTAACCACTGCCTCAACGTCATCTCCCTGACCCACGTCGGCGACCATGGCGATTACTTCGTAGGCATAGTTTTCCTTGAGCCAGGGGATGATGATGGAAGTGTCGAGCCCGCCGGAGTAGGCGAGAACAATTTTTTCTGGCGTCATATTGGTTGACATGGTCTTAGGCATGGGCATGTACGCTCCTCGACGGGAAGCGGCCCACCCCGCCGCCCAACAGCCATACCAGAATGGCTTTCTGAATGTGCAGACGATTTTCTGCCTGATCGAAGACGACCGAGTTCACCGAGTCGATCACCTGGTCGGTCACTTCACAGCCGCGATGCGCAGGCAGACAATGCATGAATAACGCATTGGGCTTGGCGAGTTGCATGAGAGCGGCGTTCACTTGGAACGGGGTGAAAATTGCGGCGCGCTCTTCGGATTCCTGTTCGTGTCCCATGCTCGCCCACGCGTCAGTATAAACGGCATCGGCTCCGGCAACCGCTTTGCGTGGGTCGCTCAGGATGCGAAGCGAAGCCTTAGTCTCGTCCGCAATCGCCTTCGCCATGGTAACGATCACGGGATTGAGCCCGTAACGCTCCGGCGTAGCAATCGAAACTTTCGCGCCCACCGAAGCGCCCGCCAGCAGCAGCGAGTGCGCCATGTTGTTGCCATCGCCAACGTAGGCAAAATGAAGTTTCTTGAGGTCGCCGAAATGCTCCTGCAGGGTGAAGAAGTCGGCGAGCGCCTGGCAGGGATGTTCGAGCTCGCTGAGCGCGTTGATGACCGGAACGCTGGCATAGGTGGCCATCTCTTCGACAACCGCATGGCTGAAGGTGCGCAGCACGATGATGTCGATCCAGCGTTCGAGGTTGTGGGCGATGTCGTAGAGCGACTCGCGCGCATTGAGACGGCTGGCCGTCTGGTCAACGAAGAATGTGCTGCCGCCGAGGCTGTCCATGCCGGCTTCGAAGGTAAGGCGGGTGCGCAGGGATGGCTTTTCGAAGAACATGACCATCTGCTTGCCGGAGAGAAGGCCGCGGAAATCCGCAGGCCGCTGTTTGAGCATGGAGGTCAGGTTGAAGAGCGTGAGAATCTCGGCGGGGGCGAGGTCGTGGATCGAGACCAGATCGCGCGGCGCGACCGGTTCCGGCAGCAGGTTCGACGGGTTCATCTTTGTCGTTGGCGGGTTAATCAGGGTCGTGGTTTCGGTTCTCATTAGCGTTTCGCAACACTCCATTTCCAAGAACATTTCGTATCAGGGCATCACTCTTAGCAATGCCGTAAGTCCCTAAATCAGACGCCCGTTCCGGGGCTGGCTTTACGAGAGCTCGCGAATCCGTCGAGCGAGGGCTCGCGCTTGTTTTTTGTCCTTAGCGATAACCAGCACGGTGTCGTCGCCGGCAATTGTGCCGACGACCTCAGTCCAGTGCGACGCGTCGAGTGCTGCAGCGACGGGCTGCGCGCTGCCCACCGTGGTCTTCACCACCAGCAGGTTCTGTGCCTGGCGGATTTCGACCACAAACTGGCGCGCCAAGTGCATGACCGAGGGCAAAACGCCCTCCGCTGCAAAGCTCTCGTCCACCCGCCGATAGCCCTCGGGGCCTTTGACCAATTTCAGTTCGTGGATGTCGCGGGAGAGCGTCGCCTGGCCAACGTCGAAACCCTTGCGCTCAAGACGCTGCTGGAGCGAGTCCTGGCTTTCGACAGGGCCTTGGTCGAGCAGGTCGAGAATCGCTTGGTGACGCGCTGTTTTCGACATGAATAAAAATGCAATTCAATGCATAAGTATCCATTTGCGAAAGGGCGGTGTCAAGCGGGAAATGCCTGGAGGAATTACCAGAGGGGGCACAGGAAATCAAGGTTTTCCCTGTGTTCCTCAGTGTCCCTTGCGGTTGAGAAGTAATTACGGGGTCGTGCTGTCGGGAATCTGGAAGTCCACGCCACGGTCGTCGTTGGCTTTCTGGGTGGCGGGGAGATCGAGGTCGGCGAGCAGGATCTTGCGGGTACGGCCTGCGGTGAAGTCAAACAGAGTATCGCCCACGATGGCGTAGTTCCGCACGTCGGACTGGTGGCCATCTTTGAAAACCAGCACGGTCGAGGGCTGGGCAGCCACAGGCTCTTCTGGTCCACCTGAAGCTGGCTTGCCAGCAAGATTCGCATTCACCGCCGACTCGCGGCCCACGCCGCGTTTGGTCGGGGGATCCGCGTTTCGCTCGCCAGGAGCCGGGGCGTAGTCGGCGTCAGGCGAGTCATCGTCGTCAGCGTCTTCGACGTAGGGAACCGCGTATGGAACGTAGACCGGTTCCCCGACGGCGAAAAAGTCGTGATCCTTGTCCTTGCGCCCGCGGTGGTGGTGCCCGGAGAAGAGCGGCGGATGCGGGTTCGCCGGCAAGAATAGGTTGGTACAACAGCCGCCCAAAAAGGGAAGGCTGCCGTAGCCATTGGGACCGAGAGACGTCACGCTGGGCGGAATACCGTTAATAAATCTCCCACCGAAACCCATTGAAGTGACCGAGGGAGGCACGCCGTTAATCTGAGCTTGAACCGGCAAACAGGAGGCTACGGAGAACACCAACAAGAAGGAAAGCAGGAAACGGGATCGCATACCGGTCAGCATGGGAAGCCCCCCGCCTCAGGGTACACCAACTGGGGCCTACCCTATTAGAACTCACCGCCGCCGCGAAAGTTGCGTGGGAAATTCGCTCTGGCGCAAAAAAGCCCGCTGGTTACGCTGCGGTAAGTGGCATTCGGGATGTGAGCCGGCGCAGTTCGAGCATCCGGTGGCGGACGTATCCGTCCTCGGTCAAATGCGCGGAGGCACTGGCTTTGCGGCTGCTCGCCACCATCTGGTCGAGGGGGCGGCGATGGGGAAATTGCGGGTCGAGTTCCCGGCAAAACTCACAAGGCCGGCCGGAGCGAGTGTCGAAGCGATTGATGACGGCTGGGTCGATGTGTTGCACAAAGGCTGGCTCCTGGGAGAGGCGAGAACGGATTCGCCCGGTTTGTGAGGCAGAGTCACAATACTCCGCCTCGGCTGGTTCGTTGGCTGTTTCGCCGCCGCCTTTGTACTACAAGAAATGGCCCCTGACAAGTCCCCCGTGGCAGCCGCAATTTTCGCGCCCTCGGAAGGGGGTCAAACGTAGAAACGCAGAATTCCTGCCATGGCACGCTGCGCCGTTGGCGGTATTTCTGGCATGATTAAGACCACTCTTTACTCTGAAGATCGTGTTCTGAAGATCGTTCTGGAAATCATTTGAATCGCGCTAACGCCAACCCGGCCACCGTGTTCTTTTTCGATGTGGACAATACGCTGCTCGATAATGATCGCGTGTCGGACGATCTGAAGCGGTACCTGATCAACAAAGTGGGCGAGTCCAGCGCCGGGCGCTACTGGGAAATCTTCGAGGAGTTGCGCGTCGAACTAGGATACGCGGACTATCTGGGCGCGCTGCAGCGCTATCGCATCGAACGGCCGCGCGATCCGAAGCTGCTGGCCGTCTCGCACTTCATGATCAATTACCCGTTTGCCAATCGGCTCTTTCCAGAGTCGCTGGATGCTGTAGCGTATGCGCAGCGTTTAGGGCAGGCTGCGATCCTGAGCGACGGCGACGTGGTTTTTCAGCCGCGCAAGATCGACCGCTCAGGCCTGTATGAGATTTTCAAAGGCAATGTCCTGATCTATATCCACAAGGAACTGGAACTGGACGACGCGGAAGCGAAGTATCCGGCAACGCACTATGTAATGGTGGACGACAAAGTGCGGATTCTGGCGGCCATCAAGAAGTACTGGGGCGCGCGGGTGACGACCGTGTTTCCGCGCCAGGGACACTACGCCCTAGATGCGGCGCAGCTGGCGAAGTATCCCCAGCCGGATATCACGCTGCAGCGGATTGGAGAGTTGCAGAAATACTCGCTGGAGCAGATTACAGCGGCGGCCGGGAAATGAGTGCCAACTCCGAGGTTGCGTTCCGCAGACTGGAGTATTGCGCCACTCGTTCCAGGCTGCCGGGAAGTCCGGTTCGTATCAGGGCATCGCTTTAGCGATGTCCTAATTCACCCCAATCAGGTCCCCTTTGGGCCGGGCTTCTTACTCGCCCTCTTCTTCTTCCTCAGGCGCGCCAAGCCGAACCAGGTTTTCCAGCTCTCGGTTCAAACTGGCGCGACCGGCTTCGGGCAAATCCAAGAAGCGGAAAGGCTGCAGGCATCCCTGGGTTGCCCACATGGGAAACAACATTTGCGCGTGGCAGCGGATGCTAGTGCAGCCGAGGTGACACAGGACTGTTACGCAGATGCCCTCGTCGAGCGGGTGTTCGAGCGAGAGCAGCCCCCCGTTGCCGGAAAGCTGACTGATGCGGCCGCGAATCTGACGCCCGTTTTCGAGCAGCACCAGGGCAAGGATGGACCCGCCGAGTTTGACGCGCGGGCCCCGTTGCCTTTTCTGCATGATGACGGTGGGGGGCATTCTCGCTCGATTTTGCATCAGGTAGCGGCGGCAGGGCAGATTACGAAAGACAAACGGCGGTTTTGGCTGCTTTTCCGCAGAGACGTGGCTTCCTGTTTCTATTTGGCGCGGCTGAGACCGCACCACAAGTTTGTCCGTGATCGGAGACAGTCAGCGGTAGCCCTTCCAGAAAAAGTACGCTGTCATTCCGGTCCCCACCGCGATGACGAAAGCCCGGATCCATGCGCCCGGAAGCTTCTGCGCATAATGCGCCCCGAAATATCCCCCGAGCACCGCGCCCACGATCATGACGCTGCCCTGCTTCCAGGCAACGGCATGGGCCACGATGAAGGTCGCAACGGCGATGCCATTGATAATCCCGCCGAGTACGACTTTCAAGGCATTCATGGCGTGAATGTCGGTCATGCCGAGCGCGGCCAGCATAGCGAGATTCAGAATCCCAATCCCGCCACCAAAGTAGCCACCATAGACGGCAACGACCAACTCAAAGAATGCGGCGATCGCCAGAGCCTGTGTGGAGGCATCCCGGGCGATGGAGCCTACGGAGCCGCTCGTCAAGTGTTTGCCAAACATAAACAGCAGGGTCGCTCCCAGCATCAGCCAGGGCAAAACGCGGAGGAAGGTTTGCGCGGGCGTGTGCAGTAAAAGGTAGGCGCCGGCGACAGATCCGATCACGCTGGTGACGGCCAGCGGAATCATGACCCGGCGCGAAAGGTCGAGATGCTTGCGATACGCTCCACCGCTGGCCGTCGTTCCCACCCAGAGCGCCACCGTATTGGTAGCATTGGCCGCGATGGGAGCGACTCCGCTGAACAATAGCGCCGGGAAGGCAATGAAACTGCCACCCCCAGCGACGGCGTTAAGCGCGCCGCCAAGCGCGCCAGCGAAAAACAGAAAGATTGCGGTTTGCAGGCCCAAGTACAAGATGTATCACGGGTTGGGCGCGAGGAGCGAGGGGCGGGAAGAAAACAGAAATACCCGTGACAAAAGTCACATCCTTCGGATAACAGGCCATCTACCCTGAACTGGCAAGAGAAGCAAAATGGCAGCGCAAACTTATCCTGAAATTCAAGGAGAAACTAAAGGTGAAATTCGTTCCGGGATTTCGCCAATAAGGATTTCGTCACCTCTGCTTTCGGCGCGGGTTGGGCCGCGGCCGAAACCGTCCGCCAAACCAAAAAAGACCCTTATCCGCCGCGTCGAGCGCGACCATTCGCAGATCACGCGCCGCAGCTTCCAAGCCGCGTTCCTGCTGCTCAACGTCTGGATCGGGGGCACCTTCTATTTCTGGGTTCGTCAATTTGAGCCGGGCGGTGCATCAACCTCCGTGCAACGCCCGGCGGGCGTGGAAGGCTGGCTGCCAATCGCTGGCCTGATGAACCTGAGATACCTTACGCTCACGCATCATGTTCCAGCACTGCACCCGGCGAGCCTGTTTCTGCTGATCGCATTTCTGGCGATGTCGTTTCTGTTCCGCAAGGCATTCTGCAGTTGGCTGTGCCCGGTGGGAACGATTTCGGAATACCTTTGGCGCGCGGGTCAAAAACTCTTTCGGCGCAATTTTCACCTGCCCCGCTGGCTCGATATCGGACTGCGCGGGCTGAAATATCTGCTGCTCGGCTTCTTCGTGTGGGCCGTCACTTCAATGGCGGCGGATGAACTCGCCGCTTTCATGAACAGTCCTTACGGCGTGATCGCCGACGTGAAAATGCTGAACTTCTTCCGCCACATCGGACAGACGGGCGCAATCACGCTGGGCGCGCTGGTAGTCGCGTCGCTCTTTGTCCAGAATTTCTGGTGCCGCTACTTGTGCCCGTACGGGGCGCTGCTCGGAATCACGTCGTTCTTCAGCCCAGCGCGCATCCGCCGGAATCCGGAGACCTGCATTGATTGCGCTAAGTGCGCCAAGGCCTGTCCCTCGGCGCTGCCCGTCGACATGCTGGTGACGATCAAATCGGCGGAGTGCACCGGGTGTCTCGAATGTGTTGCGGTCTGTCCTGCAAAAGGTGCGCTCAGCCTGTCCCTGCCAAGAGTTCCGGCGCTCGCGTCCCAGCCTGCGAGGTTGCCGACGTGGGCAATAGCGGCGGGGATTGTGGCGCTTTTCTTCGGCATCGTCGGCTTCGCGAAGACAGCGGGCCACTGGGATTCGCACGTACCCCGGGCCACATATCAGCAACTGGTTCCCGATGCCGATCAGGCGCGGCATCCGATGCCGGAGGAGAACTGAAGCTGCCTGTTCGTTTCCCTTGCTCAATTATTCGTACGCAGGCTTTCGACCGGATCCAGAAGGTACTGCTTGTCAACGGCAAAGGCGAAAATCTCGTCGAGTGCAAGGTGCGTTCGTCTGGTTGTGGCAGCAGCCGTATCCATGCTTCTGTTCAGATGCTACGAGCAGTTGGAGCGGGCCGCAAGCCGTTACCGGGTCCCAAGCCGGAAGCGACCGTGGAAATCCCCAACTTTCAGACTGCGAAGGGTCGGCATGAAACCCATTACCCCGTAGACCGCCAGCACCAGCATCAAGGGATCGATTTGGCGGCGAAAGTACACTTCGACGTGTGTGAAATAGAACACTCCGGGAAAAAACAAGAACACAAGAGCGTAGAGAGCCGCGACCGGCTTATTTACCCGATACGCGCGACGGAGGCCTATCAGCGTCAACAGCGTAAAGATTGTGCTGAAGACAACATTGATGGGGTCGTCCGGCTCCTGCTGCAGGTAGTAGTGGCTGAAGCTCCAAAAATGGGTCCAGACAAAGACGAAGCGCCGCACGGTGACAATGGCGAACCAACGCGGGTTCGCGCGAATGAAGGCGAAGGCCTTTTGTTGGCACTCCGCCATATAGGCCAACTCGCCAATTTGCTTGAAGCGCTGCCACTCCGCGTCGTTGTGCCATGGACCAATCTTCTCTTTCAAGGCCGAACCCAGAGAGGCCCCGGCCCAGTAGGAAGTATCGCCGTTGTTGCCGATGAGTAGCTCCAATCCCATCCCGTCCCGAAAAGGAATGAAGCGGTGGAATACCTCATAGTTGCGAATGAACCAGGGACTCACAGAAAGGATGATGGTGAGCGAGGCCACGGTGAGTGGCATGAACCAGCGTTCTTTCTGCTGGTATAAGCGAAAACCGACCCAACCGAGCATAGTCGGCAGGACAGTAAGACAGATAGGCTCGGTAAGCGCAGTGAATCCCCAAAGCAGTCCGTATCCGATCCACGCACGCCAGCCGGCCGGGCGCTCAAAATGCAACGTCATCAGGAACAATATCGTAAGCAGCAGCGTCGCCAGCCAGGTCGGCCAGATGCGCTCTGCCGGCCAATAAATTCCCAGGGGAAAAAGCGCCCAGGCCCATCCCGAGAACAACGCTACGCGCTCACCGAAAGTCTTGCGCGCCACGAAAAACACCGGCATGCAGGTCAAGGCGGAGATCAACGCCTGCAGAGAGAGCAATACCAACGCGGATGCCTTACCGTAGGTTCCGAAGATCACGAAGACACCCGCGATCAGGTAGGGATAAACCGGGGTCATCCAGGCGGTAGGTCCAGTGTTTTCAAAGAGTGGGCTGCCAAATCCGTGGCCCTGCACAATGGAGTAAGCGATCTTGCCGTTTTCAAAGGCAAAGTGCCAGTGATTTCGACTCGGGTCCATCTGATCGGGGTAAAGAAACCCGGCCACGGCCAGCCGGATAGCTAGCGCGACCAGGACCATACACCATTTGCTGTTGAGGCAAGCCGCAAACTTTGCACGAGGACCAACCGCAGGCGGTGTTGAGTTTTGCATGTTTGCGACTAGAACTCAGAACCGAGTTTCAACATGGTTGCGAATGAGTTGTGTTGCGATCTGCGATTCTCGGCAGAATGCTACACCATCGGGCCAGCGCGAGCGCCAGCAGTATCGCACGCCAAGGGTCGCAGATTGTCAGCACCACCGCCAGGCCTTATGATCAAGCGCAAGCCAAGAAATGTCGCCGTTATCACTCTGCTCCAACCCGAGCGCATCTCCCGCATCGTCCAGACCGGCACGCTGTACATCGTTCCTGATTTCCATGGTCCTGGTAGCGCTGGCGATTCGCCTGATCGTCATGGTTTTCCTGCTGCCGGAGCAACTCGAACCGCGGCGCGATCACTGGCATTTCGGATACGAAGCCGGCAGGATCGCCCGTTCCATCGTTCAGGGGCGCGGTTTCAGCAATCCATTGTTCGAGGATACCGGCCCGACCGCCTGGATGACTCCGGTTTATCCCTATCTGGTGGCCGGTGTTTTCAAATTGTTCGGTACTTACACTAAGACCTCGGCGGTCGTGCTGCTTTCGCTGAATGCCTTGATGTCGGCGCTCACCTGCGTTCTCGTCTTCCTGATCGCTCGCGTCAGTTTTGGAGAGCGGGTCGCGAAATGGTCGGGCTGGGCGTGGGCGTTCTGTCCCTATGCGATTTATTTTCCGGTCGAACGCATCTGGGAGACTTGGCTGGCTACTCTGCTGCTTTGCGCGCTTTTCCTGATGACACTGAATCTCGAGAACGAAGAAAAGCATTACCACAGAGGGCACAGAGGATCACATGGGAAAGCTTGGATTGTCTTCGGCCTGCTCTGGGGCCTGCTCTGGGGAGTGGCGGCCCTGACCAGCCCGGCGCTGCTTTCGGTGCTGCCGTTTCTCGCCGGATGGGTCATCTATCGGCGCCATCGCCGCGGCCAGCGCTGGTTTGGCGTTCATGTCATTGCCGCCATCGCATTTATTGCGGTGGTTTCGCCGTGGTTCGTCCGCAACTACAAAGTCTTCCATCGCTTCGTTCCCTTCCGCGACAACATGGGGATCGTTTTGCGGCTCGGCACCAAAGGGACCACTGCGCACTGGGCGCCCTATGAGGTTGGGCCCTGGCACAATCCGCAGGAATGGAATGAATTCAAGCAGCTGGGAGAGCTCGCCTATTTTGACAAGAAAAAGCAGCAGGCATTCGAGTTCATTCGGGCCCATCCCGGGTGGTATGCATGGGCCACGATTCGGCGGGCGGTCTATTTGTGGACGGGTTACTGGAGCCTGGACCGCGAGTATCTGGCCGAAGAGCCGCTCGATCCGCCTAACATTTTGTTCTGCTCTACGCTCACCGTTCTCGCTCTTCTCGGCCTGCGGCGCGCGTGGCGGGCGGATTGGTCCGGGGCTTTACCCTATGCGCTTGTGCTCTTTTCGTTTCCTTTGATTTATTACATCACGAGTCCGGAAGTTTATTATCGGCGGCCGATTGACCCGTTCCTCGTGATTTTGGCGGTGGTCGGGGTGATGCCAAACCGTGGTCAGTCGCCAGCGAAAAACCTAACGCAAAAAACAGAGGCGGCCAACTCGGCCGCCCACTCCAAACTCGCTGGCGCCCGGCTGGGGGGGTTCGAATTCATTCGCACTCATCCCAGGTGGTTTGCGGTTGTCACCGTGCGCCGCTTCGTCTACATCTGGACGGGATTCTGGAGCTTTGACAAACGTTATCTGGCCGAGGAACCCCTCGATCCTCCGAATGTTTTTCTGTACCGCGCTGACGCTCATGATGCTCATCGGCCTGCGCCGCGTGTGGCGCCAGAATCCTTCTGTCGCGGTTCTGTTCGCGATGGTGCTTTTCTTTATTCCGGGCGATTTACTATATCACCCACGTCGAGGTGTACTCCCGTCGTCAAATCGATCCGCTAATTGTGGTGCTCGCTGTGTACGGTGTCTTGCCGAAAACGGCCGAGGCGCATGACTTTGAAAGCGAATCGGGCGGGACCGCGGCAACCCAGGGAGGTCAGGGTGGAAGCACAGTCTAGTCGTCGATCGGACTACGGGCGGCTTGGCCTTTTCGTCTATGCTTTGGCCGTTCCTGTTGCCCTATCGATCTGGTTTCTGGCGGTCCGAGCGCCCCTGTGGCTGGATGAAACCGTCTCGTATTGGACCATTTCTGGCGGCTTCCGGCAGATCTGGGCGAGATCCGTGGAAGTTAACTCCTTTCCCGCCTATTACTACATACTGTGGACCACGAACACCGTCTTCGGCGGCAGGGAAGTTGTGCTGAGGATTCCTTCGATCCTCGCCATGTTCGCCGCCACCTACGTTTTCTACCGCTGCGCGAGGGAGTTGTTTGCCCGGGACGCAGCTCTGGTCGCGGCTATGGTGTTCATCGTCGACGACCGGGTTGTGTTTGCCGCCATCGACGTCCGTCCTTACGCCTTCGCCCTGCTGACCACCAACCTAGCGATCTTCAGTTTCATACGCTGGTCGAAGACAAAGCAGGTTTCTTATGCTGCGCTGTTGGGCATCACGTCCGCCGGCATCTTCTATTTTCATTATTTGTTCGGCTGCATTGTTGCTGCTTTTGTGGTTGCTTACTTCATTGATGCTTACTTCAGTGACCAGTGGCGTTCGCCATTTACGGAAATGCGACAACTCGGTGTGGCCGTGGGTTGTTTCGCGCTGCTCATGGTTCCTTTGCTGTCGAGGCTCTGGTACCTGCACCAGACGAGAAACACGCATGTTTTTGCCGGCGTGCCTGAATTCACAGATTTCCTGCAAGCGATTTTCCCCGGCGTTGTCCCATTTGTTTTTGTAGGAGTGGTCCTTGTCGCAGCGTTAACACGCAAGCTCTCAAAACCTGATAGCCAGAAAGTCCGGCAATTCATAATGTGTGTGACATTGGCGCTGGTTCCGACTGTGATCCTGTACGGGGTCTCGGTGACCACACCGCTCCATATTTTTGTCGACCGCTTTGAACTCGTCGCAGTTCCGGGCGTCGCTTTGTGTTGGGCGTGGATTTTTACCCTGATTGATTCTCGGCTTCTTCGCGTTTTGGGTTGCGCTGCAGTCGTGACCTGGAGCGCGTACCAGAACTACACTTCGCCGACGGCCAGCAGTCATCGCTATTCCTGGAAGAATGCACTAGAGGTTGCTGATGCTAACGCCGCTCGGGATGGCTCTTCCCTCGTGATCTGCAGCGACCTGCCGGAAGCGGACTTTTGGAGCATGCCCAGTGGACCGGCTAGCGAAAGCGTGCTGTTCGCACCCTTGAGCTACTATAAAGTCCGTGCCACCGTCGTTCCAATGCCCCGGGCATTGAATGAACAGGCCCAACTTATCGGCAGGCGTTTTTCCTCACAACGAGCAAACGGCACGCGATTCCTCGCACTCGCTTACAAGAAGTCGTATCCCACTCTGGACTGGCTGGAAAACCTGAATTCGACCACTCACAAATTTCACGTGCTGGGTACTTTCGACGGCATCACCGTGATCGAATTTGTTCCGCGAAACACGCACGGCGGAACTAGCGCGAATCCACAATAGTCGTGACCGCCGGCAACTGCCGATCTGCGCTCAGCTTTTGCACAAGCGAGGACGTCCATCACGCCGCCCTATGCTCTTACGCCGTCGCTGGACGCTCGCCGCTTTTGGCTGGAACTCGGTCCGGTTTGATCACCTGTTGCACGCCGTCGTCGGTCTTGGCCGGCAGCGGTTTGAGCGGCGGCAGGTCTTGTCCATCGACCAGTAACTTGATCTCCGAGGCGTCCAGCACTTCGCGTTCGATCAGCGCCTGCGCGATCTTGACCAGCGTTTCGCGATTCTCCGAGAGGATTCCCTTCGCCGTCGAGTAACCCGTGCTCACCATCTTCCTGACTTCTTCGTCAATCTGGATGGCGGTAGCTTCGCTGTAGTCGCGGTGTTGCGCGATCTCGCGTCCCAGAAAAATCTGCTCTTCTTTCTTGCCGAAAGTCAGCGGCCCCAGATCGCTCATGCCCCACTCGCAAACCATCTTGCGCGCCAGTTCCGTGGCCCGCTCAATGTCGTTGCCCGCGCCCGTTGACATCTGATTCAGGAAAAGCTCTTCCGCAATTCGCCCACCCATCAGGATGGCGATCTGCGTGTCGAGATAATTCTTGTAGTAGTTGTGGCGATCGTCGGTTGGCAACTGCATGGTCAAACCGAGTGCCATGCCGCGCGGAATGATCGTAACCTTGTGCACCGGATCGGAGTGCGGCAGTTTGGCCGCTACCAGCGCGTGCCCGGCCTCGTGGTACGCAGTGTTCTTCTTCTCTTCGTCGGAGAGCAGAAGCGATTTGCGCTCCACGCCCATCAGTACTTTATCTTTCGCGACTTCGAAGTCATACATCAGCACAGCCTTACGGTTCTGCCGCGCTGCCGCCAATGCCGCTTCGTTCACCATGTTGGCCAGGTCAGCGCCGGAAAATCCCGGTGTGCCGCGGGCAAGCACGGACAAATCCACATCATCGGCTAGAGGAATCTTGCGGGTGTGCACGCGCAGAATTTCTTCGCGTCCGCGAACATCGGGACGATTCACCACCACGCGCCGGTCGAAACGCCCCGGGCGCAACAGTGCTGGATCGAGCACATCCGGACGGTTGGTCGCCGCCATCAAGATGACGCCTTCGTTCGATTCGAAGCCATCCATTTCCACCAGCAATTGGTTTAAAGTCTGCTCGCGCTCGTCATGTCCACCGCCTAGGCCTGCGCCGCGGTGGCGTCCGACGGCGTCAATTTCATCGATGAAAATGATGCAGGGCGCGTTCTTTTTGCCCTGTTCGAACAGGTCGCGCACGCGGCTCGCGCCCACGCCTACGAACATTTCCACAAAGTCCGAGCCGGAGATAGAGAAAAACGGAACATTGGCTTCGCCCGCAACCGCGCGTGCCAGCAAGGTCTTGCCCGTTCCCGGAGGTCCAACCAGCAGCACACCCTTCGGAATGCGTCCGCCAAGTTTCTGGAACTTCTGCGCCTCGCGCAGGAACTCGATGATCTCGCGCAGTTCCTCTTTCGCCTCATCCACGCCGGCCACGTCTTTGAACGTAATCTTTTTCTGTTGCATGGAGAGCAGACGCGCCCGGCTCTTGCCGAACGACAGCGCCTTGTTGCCTCCGGTCTGCATCTGGCGGATCATGAAGAACCAAAGCGCGCCGAGCAGAACCAGCGGAGCCAGATTCAGAATCCAGCTCGGCCAGGTGCCGTTGCTGATGTCCTTGAAACTGTACGGAACACCTTTTTCCGTCAGCTTCTTGTACATATCGGGATAGTTCGCAGGCACAATCGTATGGAATGGCGAGTCGGGATTCTTGAACTTCCCGCGCACTTCCTGGCCGATGAACATCACGTCGTGAACATTGCCCTGGTCCACATCCGACAGGAATTCAGAAAAGCCGATTTCTTTTTCTTTCTGCGCATTGCTGCCGGTTTTCACCACCTGCCAGAGCAGGATGGCCGAAACCGCAATGATCGCCCAGAAAGCTATCGTCTTGATCGTAGAATTCACCTAAAACTCCTCTTATTAATGAGGCCCCATCCCCGCCCAAAAAGACGCCGCCTCTTCGCCTATATTAGATGCCAGACGCGGAAATTCGACTGGGAAAAGACCACCCTCTCATTTTAGACCTTTTCCGAAGAAAACGGAGAGGTAAAGGCAGGGTACATAAGTCACGCGCCAAAACGAGGTTTGGATTCCTGAGAGGGCATATAAGTCGGTGGTCCATCGCTCCCCGAACGCCGGCTCTGCATTTGGCGGATCATGAAAAACCACAGAGCCCCAAGAAGAATCAGGGGAGCCTTGTTCATATCGATCCCGCTCTACGTAGCCGCCGCCAGATAAGGCAAGTTCCGCCCGGTCTGCTCCGGATTCCCCAATCCATAGCCGCACAGAAACGCGTCATCCACGAGAAATCCGAAATAGTCGGGCTGTAGCGGCACCCGGCGCGCCGACTGCCGGTCCAGCAGCGTCGCCAGCTTCACCGAGGCTGCGCCCCGCCCGCGCAGGTCGCTCATCAAGAACTCGGTGGTCACGCCCGAGTGCACCAGCCCCTCGACCAGCAGCACATGCTTGCCGGCAATCGCCAGTTCGTGGCTGAACAAAATCTCCAACAGCGGGGATTCGCCCTGTTTGCTCCGCCTATAACTAGGCTTGATAAAGGCGCAGATTACGGGGACATCGACCGCCCGCACCAGATCGGCCATAAACAGAAAACTGTTTTCCAGAATCCCCAGCGCGATCACGATCTGGCCGCGATAGTCGTCGGAAATCTGCCGTCCCAGTTCGCGGACTCTTTTCTGAATCTGGTCGGCCGAGATGACCTGACGCAACCCGGCATTTGGAAAAGCATTCATAGCGGAAGTGGCGCCTCCAGCCTATTATCTGAACTTGTAACTCTGAAGCGTGTAATTCTAACCATGGCATGTTACATCATGCCCGCAATTCTCGAATCCAAATCGCTTGCGCGGCCCCACCCGGCTCCTGGAAAGCCGCCGGAACCGCAAATCCGCGCATCCAGACAAGCCCGCAGCCTTCCGCGACCGCAACCGGCCAGAGCTTCTTCTCTACACCGGTCACATGCCGGTCGCTCAACAGATCTTTTACTTTCCTGGGGGCCGCCGTATGTGCGGGCCAGTAACGATCTCCCGGCCGCCAGTTGCGGATCAGAACTTTCTTCGGCGTGCGTTCCAGATCCAGCAACTGCCCGCGCTCTTGCTCTGGAACACTACGCGCATCCACCACCCGAGCTTCGATGCAAGCGCCCAGCTCCGGAACTTCCACCGCGCCCGGTACCGTTAAGGCGTATTCATAATCTGCGAGTTGTTGATTCCCAGCTTTGCCCAGGCCACTCACGGGTTCCGACTCCAGCAAAAGTTCCCGCCGTCCACGGCGAAGATTCCGTCGGGGAAAGTCCCGCCCGCCCGGCAGTTCCAGTTTTCTGCCTGCTACTCCACGCGCCAGTTCCAACGCCCCCTCGATTAGCCGGAACGAAATACCCGAATCGGCTGCATTTGATTCCAGCCATGCGCGCACCAGGCGCCGCTGCGCCGCCAGCGGAAGCGCCAGCAGCGGCCCCAGGGGCAGAGGCGCGGCTTGACGCGGCCCGCCAGCACCACCGTCCCGCGCTATGATTTCCGCATGCCCAGACTCCCAATGCTCCTCCTCGGCCCGCGCGATTTCCGCCAGCTCAGCCATGTGTTCGATCGCGGACTCGCCAAATTCTTCCGCGATCATGGGCAGCAACCGATGCCGGACGCGATTGCGAAGGAAAGCAATATCCTGATTTGACGAATCCTCCCGCCAGCTCTGGCCGTGTTCGCGCAGAAATTCCTGCAGTGCAGCGCGGCGAAAGCCCAGCAGTGGCCGCACCAACTCGCCGAACACATGTCCCTGCTCCTCAAACACGATCCGCGGATGAATGCCCGATAGTCCCCGAATGCCGGTACCGCGAAAGAGGCGCAGCAGCACCGTCTCCGCCTGATCGTCGAGGGTGTGCGCCGTGGCAATCTTCGCCGCCGCGCCCTCGCGCGCCAGTTGGCGAAAGAAACCGTAGCGCAGCTCGCGCGCGGCCGCTTCGATACCGGAACGGATTTCAGAACCGTTTTCCGAACGGATTTCCGAAATCTGTCTCCCGCCAACCGTAGCCTCGCAGGCATGAAGTTCGAGTCCGTGCCACTGAGCCAACTTCGCGACAAAGCGCTCGTCCTCGTCCGACTCTTCGCCGCGCAGCTTGTGATTGACATGCGCGACCGACAGCACAACCCCTAACTCGGATCGCAACTCCAGCAGAAGGCAGAGCAACGCCACCGAATCCGCCCCGCCGGAAACCGCAACCGCCAAGCGGTCTCCCGCCCGAATCGACCTCTGCTTGCGAATTATCTTCAACAGCTGCTCAGTCAGCCGATGCACGGAGAAATGGTAAATCAGTTCCCAGTTCCCAGTTCTCAGCGGCGGTGTTTTTCTGAGAACTGGGAACTCAGAACTGGTTTTCTGCTATGCTGTCGGCAAATGTGGGGACTTTCTCGCTGGACTGCTAGATTCCTGGTGCTGGTCATGCTCGTCTCGTCCTTCGGGCCGTTGACCATGGCTTGTGCTGCCCAGGCGGGAGACATGCACTGTGTGCGGCGACCGATGTCCGCATCTATGCCCACGCCTGCGGCGCAGCCGGAAATGCCATGCCATCATGCGATGGCACAGTCGAAATCACCCCGGCCCGCGTCGTCGCAAGTCCAATCATCCGAGACCTCATTTCAAGCTACTGACGAGAATTGCTGCAAGAACCATTGCTGCTGCGGAGCTACTACCTCCGAGTGGGCGCAGCCGGCTTCCAGTCTGCTCTCACTTTTAAGTCTGCTGATCGAACCCGCGCCACCGTCACAAAGTGCGTTCCCCCAATCAAGCCATATCTCTGGACACGATTCCGCCCGCGCCCCTCCTCGCAGCTAGCTTCGTTGGCGAACCCTGAAAACTAGCGACCCTGGCAAACTCTTCCAGAGTTGCGCGTCCCCAGCCCCCTAAAAAGGGGCGCCCGATTTCGACGGACTTTGCGGCATTGCCGATGCGATGCCCTTACACGAAACCGGAATGGTTCGGCTGCCGTGAAGGCGGTGCCGAAAGTCGACTCTCCCGAATCGCCGAGGGATCGACATCTGAAAAGGACAAACCATGACTCGCCTCAAGCTGCTAGCGTTCACCGCTTTGCTGCTCGCCGCCCCGGCATTTGCCACAATCTTCGGCTCCGTTCGCGGCGTCGTTCATGATCCTCAGCACCGTCCGATTCCGAGCGCACAGGTTACGCTAAAGGCGCAAAACTCGGACTGGACCCAGTCCCAGGCTTCCCGCGACAGCGGAGGATTCGAATTCAGTTCGGTACCGATCGGAAATTACACGGTCACAGTCTCGTCGAAAGGCTTCCGGGAAATGCATCAAGATGTGATTGTGCAATCGGACACTAGCCCGGTGTTGCATTTTGAGCTGACGATCGCAGGCGGGAAGCAAACGGTCTTTGTCTCGGAAACTCCAGTGGAGGCGACGACGGACAGCGTCACGCCGACGACGACGGTGAACCGCATCGACATCCAGGAAACCCCCGGCGCCGACCGCACCAACGGCATGGAGATGATCACAGATTACGTGCCGGCAGCCTATGTGACGCACGATATGCTGCACATGCGAGGAGGCCACCAGGTCGAATGGCTGATTGACGGCGTCCCCATCCCCAACACGAACATCGCCAACAATCTGGGGCCGCAAATCGACCCGAAAGACATCGATTATCTGGAAGTTCAGCGAGGCAGCTACGACGCCGACTATGGAGACCGCACTTACGGAGAATTCAACGTCGTGCCGCGAACCGGTTTTGAACGTTATAACGAATGCGATCTGGTCATCACTGCCGGCAACTTCTATCAAACGAACGACCAGATCAGTTGCGGAGGTCACACGCAACGCTTTGCCTACTATGCCAGCCTGAACGGAGATCGCAGTCAATACGGACTGCAGACTCCCATCGGGCAAGTGGTCAACGATGCTTCGAACGGCTTCGGAGGCTTCGCTTCGTTTATCTTCAATCCGGATCCCAAGAATCAATTTCGGCTGGTTGCGCAGTTGCGGCGGGATTACTACCAGATTCCGATTGATCCGAATCCCAACTCGGTCGGAAATTCTATCTATCCGAGTTTCGGCCTGCACGATGCCGAGCGTGAGCCCGATGGCTACGTAACCTTCTCATGGGTGCACACCATCAATCCCAATACGCTGATTACGGTCTCTCCCTTTTATCACTACAACGGCGCGGACTACCAAGGCGGCCCCAACGACTATCCCGTCATTTCAACCGTCACGCAGACCGCCAACTACGCAGGCATGCAGGCAGCGGTGAGCGCAAACTTCTGGAAGAACGATCTTCAAGCCGGCGTGTATGGATTTTTCCAGCACCAATACAACTACTTCTTCAACGACTACACCGACGGCACTCCAAATTTCGCCCCGTCCTCCATCGGCGTAAACGGAGGCGTCGTGGCCGAATTTATCAACGATAAGTTCAAAGTAACCCCATGGTTGACTTTGATCGCCGGCCTTCGAGCAACCGAGTTCAACGACACGTCAGTCTCCGAGAACACAGCCGATCCTCGCTTTGGCGTTGCAATAAGAGTTCCGCGGCTGAACTGGGTGTTTCGGGGCTTCTACGGCTACTACTATCAGGCCCCGCCACTCGCAACCGCCACCAACCAATTGCAAAACATAGGAACGGGCCAGGGTTTTGGGTTCGCTCCTCTGTACGGCGAGCGCGACCGGGAATGGCAATACGGTGTCATGATTCCGTATCGCGGTTGGACCCTGGACGCTGATACGTATCAAACCTTCGCCCACAATTGGCTGGATCACAACAATATTGGAGAATCGAACATCTTCTGGCCCATCACGTGGGATTTCGCGTTGATTCAAGGTTGGGAACTCACTCTGCGGTCGCCGAACCTCTGGCATCGCGGCCGGTTTCACCTCGCCTATGCCAACCAAATCGCACGGGCCACCTCGCCGATCACTGGAGGCTTGATCTGCCCCACTTACCCCCCGATGCCGTCATGCGGACTCGATATACCGCCCGGACTTGCACCGGTAGACCACGATCAAAGAAACACTTTGAACTTCGGCTACAACACTAGTTTGCCCTGGCAGACCTATGCCTCGACGAATATCTACTACGGTTCGGGCTTCACGAATGGGTTGTATGGGACGCCGCAGGCGCAATATCCCGGACCCTATCTGCCTAGCCACACTACGTTTGACCTTGCTCTCGGGAAAAGCTTCGCCGAGAAATACACGGTTTCGGTGACCGCGCTGAATGTGGCAAACCGGCGCGTGCAACTGGATAACAGTCTGACGTTTGGCGGATTTCACTGGAACGATCCCCGGCAAATTTATGGGGAGTTTCGCTTCCGCTTCAAGTATTAAGCGTCATCTATTAAGCGTCATCGCCACAGAGCACTGAGGAAGAGAGCTGAATTAAGGATGAGACTAACGAGATCCAGTTTTGTACCCATGTTGGTCGCGCTGTTACTAATGGCGTCCGTAGGCTGCAACCGCACCCGGAGGTATCCGCTGCAGGGGCAGGTAATCGCTAAAGACGCAGCCAGCAATGAGATTACGGTGAATCATGGAGACATTCCCGGATTCATGGAAGCGATGACGATGCCGTACCGAGTAAAAGACCCGGCAATCCTCAGGGAAGTTCAACCCGGCGACAAGATCGCCGCAGAAGTGGTCGTTGGCAGCGACCGAAGCGACTATTGGCTGGCGGACGTGCGCATCACCGATGAATCTGGGCGTAGCCAGGTAAAGCCGCCGACTGCGCCGCAGATGCTCATGCCCGGAGAACGAGTTCCCGATTTCGCTCTTGTCAACCAGGACGGCCGCAAGATTCACTTTTCGGATTTCGCCGGCAAGGCGGTGCTAGTCACGTTCATCTACACGCGCTGCCCCATGCCGAATTTCTGTCCGCGCCTGAGCAGCCAATTTGCACACATTCACAATGAACTCAAGAAGAATCCGAAGGACTACGGCAAAACCCACTTGTTGACCATCAGCTTCGACCCGAAATACGACACTCCCGCGGTTCTGCGCAAGTATGGCCTCGCCTATCTGGACGGCGACGAGAGTGGTTTTTCCCACTGGGACTTCGCTTCCACCAATCCAACAGACCTAAGCCGCCTTGCCAAAGCATTCGGTCTTGAATACGAGGAACAAGATAACCAAATATCCCACACTATGAGCATCGCGTTGATTGCGCCCGATGGGACAGTGGCCAAGTTCTGGTCCACGAATTGGACTTGGACGGAGCTGATGGAGAACCTGCAGCACGCCGCCAAGGCCACTGGGTAGAAGGAGAAGTGATGGTTCGTAAACTATTGCTGCTTTTCGGTGTGCTGGCGGCATTCACGCTGCAGGCTTGCGAAAAAAAGCAGGCGGCGAGCGTGCAAGCGAGCACACAGCCGAGCAACGCCGAGCTCGAAGGTGAATGGCTGTATGACAATAACTGCGCCGAATGTCACGAGAGTCCGCAACCGGACTTGCACAAGCAACCGCCAAACCTGCACGGACTGTTTCGTCGAGGATCGCTCCCGAGTGGCGCCCCAGCGACCGCCGCGCAAATCCGCACCACAATCATCGAGGGCCGGGGCACGATGCCTGCTTTCGATCAGCGTTTACGCGAAGAAGATGTCGACAATCTCGTCAGGTATCTTCGAAAGCTGAATTGAGGCAGTTCATGGATGTATTTTGTACCAGGCTGTCGGCGTGAGCGAGCGGGAAGCACCGACTGCCGATCGCTGGCGACGAACGACTGATCGCTTGGCCGCATCGAACTAACAAGAGCTGCGAGATATCCGTTTGACGCTGTTCCGGTGCGCTCCGTATAATGCAGAGCGTCCACACCCTGATCACCACGCTTGTGGTTTGTGCGTGAAGAGAGCCGGGCTTCGTAAGTGCCTAGCGCGCTGGCGGCGGTTTCAGCTCTGTGTTTCAGGTCATATTCCGGATCTGATGGCTGATAGGCTCGGGTTGCGATCGGTATTTCGATGAGCCCAGCAAGCTGGGACTTCCAGCATTTCCGAAAAATCCGAAGGAGTTCAGAGATCCAATGATTGGCATGTTAACCACCAGCAAGTTTGCACGTGTCACTGTGGCCGTCGTGTTCGGCCTCTCCCTCTTCGCTCTGGCGCAAGCCAAACCGGCTGCCGGGACTCCCACGGCTGCCACTCCACCCGATTCGCCTTCCGCTGCTGCGGCGGCGACGGCCAAGGCTACGGGCACCAAAGTCGGCACCATCAACATCGAACAGGCTATCTTCGCCTCCAATGAAGGACGGCGCGATTTCGAAGCGCTCAGCAAGAAGTTTGAACCCAAGCAGAACGAACTGAAGGGGTTGGCCGACGAAATCGACAGCCTCAAGAAGCAGCTCAATGCCCAGCAGGACAAATTGAATGACGAATCGCGAGACAAGCTGGTAAAGCAGATCGAGTCGAAGCAGAAGAGTTTTGACCGCGCGCAGCAGGACGCGCAGGAAGACTTTCAAGGCCAGCAGGGCGAGATCGGAAATAAAATTCTGACCAAGATGGCTCCGCTCATTGTGAAGTACGCGGGCGATAACGGCTACGGCATGATCCTGGATACGTCGCAACAGTGGCCGCGCGGCCCGGTCATCTGGTACGGACCGGCCGTTGACATCACGCAACCGATCGTCGAAGCCTACAACGTTCAATCGGGCGTACCGGCGCCCCCGGCGGGCACCGCTCAAAAGTCCACGAGGCCGGCAACCACTCCCGCCACTAAACCTGCTGCGCCCGCGAGTAAGCCTCCGGCAACCACTCCGCCGAAACAGTAGCCACACCGCTCTTGTAATTTCGGTTCCAACTTTTTCTAGAGACCGCGTGCCGACGCGGTCTTTTTTGTTTGTGGAGGGCCGGGCGTAATGGAGAGCCGGGCGTCCTCGCCCGGCGAACCGGCAGACGCCCCGTCCCTCCATCGCTCAGGATCAAATTGCAAGCCGCAGGTGTCTGTAGGGATGACGGGCCCGTTCCGAAGAACACACGATGTCTGGAAATATGTTCAGCGCACTCGAAAGCAACTGGGACCAGTCTGCCCGTCGCGGATGGACTACGGTCGCATCCTTCACCATGCAGGCCTTTGGACTGAGCCTGCTGCTCGCAATCCGGTTGCTCACAATTCAGGAACCACCCGAGCTGCAGTGGCTCGATGAATCGCCGATGCTCACGCCCCCGCCAGCACCTGCGCCCCCACCGAGCGGACAGCGTCCGATTCATTCGTCGAACATCAGCGGAGGACGCCTGCTGCAGCCGACGACGATTCCAACTACCATCGTGAACCTGAACGAACCGCAGATTGGATCGGCGCCCGACCTGGACGACGTCGGCGTGGATGGAGGAATCGGCACGAGTCGACGCGGAATACCCGGCTTGATCGGCATCGCGGTTGATGTTGTTCCACCGCCAGCTTCTGCGCCCACACATCCGCTCAAGATCTCGCACTGGGCGGAAGGCAACCTGATCTATCGCGTGCAGCCGAGCTATCCGCCGCTCGCGCGCCTGGCGCGCGTTCAGGGCGCGGTCGAGTTGCGGGCGATCATTAGCAAGGCGGGGACAATCGAAAATCTGGTCGTGGTCCGCGGACATCCGATGCTGGCCACAGCTGCGATTGAAGCGGTCCGGCAATGGCGTTATCGGCCTTATCGGCTGAACAACGAGCCCATCGAAGTGGAGACCGAAATCACGGTGAACTTCGTGTTATCGGGGAATTGACGTGGGGAGTCGACATCAGCAGTTACCATCGGCAGCTAACAGCGCCGGGCGTGTGGTCACTATAATCGGCTAGTGAACGCGCCGCGTCCCGATTTGTCGAAATTGCCCGATCGCCGCTCGCTGATTCTCGACGGCCGGACTTGGGCAGAAGTTTCCCTGGCTGCGCTCGGAGAAAATTTTCACGCGGTAGAGAAGCACGTCGGCCAAGATGTCGCCATCTGCGCGGTGGTTAAAGCGGATGGTTACGGCCATGGCGCGGTGGAGTGCGCGCTCGCGCTTGAATCCGAAGGCGCCGAGTGGCTGGGAGTGACCGACGCCGCGGAAGGCCTCGCGCTGCGAGGCGCCGGCGTCACGGCTCGCATCCTGCTGATGACCGGGATCTGGAAGGGCGAAGAGGATGGCATCGTCGCTCAGAATCTCACCCCTACAATCTGGGAACCGTGGCACATCGAGACGCTCGAACGAGCTGCACGAAAACGGCAGGGCGATCTCCCATCACATCGTTTGCCCGTGCATCTGAAGATCGACACGGGCATGCACCGCCTGGGAGCGTCGAAGGATGCGCTGCCGCGTTTGTGTGAAATGTTGTCTGCGTGCCAGCACTTGAGTCTCGAAGGAGTGAGCACGCATTTCGCGTCGGCCGAAGTGCTGGACGACGAAAACGCGGTGCGCCAGATGAAGTGCTTCGAAGAGGGACTCGCAGTCCTGCGGAATTACGGGCTCCGTCCTGCGCTGGTTCACATGGGAAATTCCGCCGCCATGACCGCGCGGCCCGACACGTGGAAAACGATGGTGCGTCCGGGAATCGCCCTCTATGGATATTCGCTGGCCTTCACGCGTGCCGGCGAGCCCGCGGCGGTCGCTCCGTTACCGCTGCGTCCTGTGCTTTCGTGGAAGACGCGAGTGCTGACGGTGAAAGAAGTCGCAGCCGGACAAGCAATCGGCTACATGGGGACCTTCGTGACCAAAGCGCAGAGCCGCATCGCGGTGCTGCCCGTCGGCTACGCGGACGGTTATCCGCGGCTGCTTTCGAATCGCGCGCGGGTGATCGTAGGCGGCCAATACGCGCCAGTTGTCGGACGCGTGTCGATGGACCTGACGATCGTGGACGTCAGCCACATTCGCAGCGTCGCGGTGGGAGATGAAGTCATCTTGATCGGGCGGGACAATGGCAACAGCGTCGATGCCGTGGAACTGGCGCGTTGGTGCGAGAGCGTGCCTTACGAGATTCTGTGCGGCCTGTCGCAGAGAGTGCCGCGCGTCTACCTCTGAGCCATCAGCAGTCAGCACTCAACATTCAGCCACCAGACTTCGTATCAGGGTATCGCTTTGGCTATGCCGCAGCCTTCCGACTCAGACTCCCTTTAGGGGCTGCGCGGCGGGGACTTTTGAATGCTGAGTGGTGACTGCTGAGTGCTGAATCCCGCCGTTAAACTGACCTAAGTCGCCAATCCAAGCTCCGTTGTTATATTTGTAGATGAGAAATGCCCTCGCGCTACGCCCAATGGATGTACGACTGGGAGACACGGCTCACGTCGGTGGACAATAACCGCGTGGTGCGTCCGCTGGACTGGGGCCTCGATTGGACACACAACTGGCCCGGGCGCAACGGTGGTCCTTCTGGACAGAGCTCACGCGAGCTGTTGGAATACTTCTCGCGCTTCAACGATCGCATCGTTCGGGCGAGCGACGATTTTTACTCTTACCAGAAGCCGTCGGATTTCCGTCTGGAGCGCCGCGAGGTTCAAGTCTTCAGCACGCGCGAGGTGCCCGACCCGCGCCTCGAAAAAAAAGTTCGCGGCACCCATGCCGAGTTTCTGCGCTTCACCTCGCCGGTCGTAACGCCTTTCCCCGAAAACAATCTGGTAAACGCGCGCTGGTTTCCGGCTCGCGGACGCCGCGCCGTGGTTCTCTTGCCACACTGGAATTCAGACGCGCTCCACTACACCAGCCTCTGTCGCGTGATGAACTGGATGGGCATTGCGGTGCTGCGGCTGAGCATGCCTTATCACGACATTCGCCGTCCGGCGGAGATCGACCGCGCCGACTATGCCGTTTCCGCCAACATTGGACGCACGCTCGATTCGGTGCGCCAGGGCGTAATCGACACGCGCTGCTGTCTCGACTGGCTGGAAGCGCAGGGTTACAACCGGCTCGCCATCGTCGGCACCAGCCTCGGATCGTGCTATGCGTTTATCGCCACCGCGCATGATCCGCGTATTCAGGTGGCTGCGTTCAATCACGCCTCGACTTACTTTGCCGACGTGGTGTGGCACGGCCAATCCACGCGTCACATCCGCGAGGGACTGGAAACGGCCATCGATCTGGAGGATCTGCGGCAGGTGTGGCGCGCCGTTAGTCCTATGGTCTACTTCGACAAGTTTTCGCGCTGGCCGCGGCGCTCGCTCATTATCTATGCGAGGTACGACATGACGTTTCTGCCGGAATTTTCCGAGCAGGTGGTCGAAGAATTCGAGAAGCACAATCTCGATCACAAAGTCGTCGCGCTGCCCTGCGGGCATTACACCATGGGCGAGACTCCGTATAAATACATGGATGGTTGGCAGCTGGTTAGCTTTCTGCGCACGGCGTTCGATTAGTTTTATGGCCCTGTTCGGCGGAAAATATCAGGGGTACCCCCCTCCCCCCTTATTTCGTGTAAGTTATTATAAATCAATTACTTACATTCAAAGTATTCAGAAATAAGGATTTAGCGGTCACGAATGCTGTTTTTGGCTGAATTTTGAGCCGGTGAAGCCGCCCAAGGTTGTCATTTTTGTTGTCAAAGAGCGTCGATTATAAGCCCCTGCTCGTTGGCATCTAAAGCCCGTCTTTGGAGAAGGACGCAGATTTGCCTTGGGCGATCAAGTCGTATTTTCGAGCCTGGCGAGTATGGTGTCTAGGATGGCGATCACAGGCGGGATGTGATGAAAGATGGCGCTGGTGAGGAATTCGCCGCCATGCAGTCGGTAAACCCACGTCTCGAAAAGCGCGAGACGTGAGGCACCCCGGTTGTTACTCTGCCAGCGTCAAGTATCTGTGTGCTTTCTCGCGAGCCGAAATGTGGGCCACGCGCGACTAAACCTCAGGAGCCTGCTTTTTGCTCTTTCTTGCTCCTTCCAGATACTCTGTTGAAATCTAGTGCGCGGCGGCTGGTGCGTCCAAATACATCGCTTCGGCCCGATAGTCAAACGTCACTCTGAAATGAGAAAGGAGGGCGCAACCGAAGTTTCCCGCCTCTGAGCGCGCCGAAAGCGTGCCCCCGTTCTCTGGCGCGAGCAGGATGTTGAGAGGTCCAAGTTCTCTGCCTCCAAGCTGAAAGCTCTTTGCCTTGGCGGGCCGTAGCTCCAGGCTTCCACCAACCGAAGTGGAATCCATTTTCCTCCCGGTGGAATAACCGGCAGCCAATCCGTTCGACTCCGCCCAGGCCCGGAAAACGATCAAACCGACGTTGTTGCCCGTATCCAGTCCGAACCAGCCCGCATGATCGTCGAGTCTAGCCCGAGTAAGAGGCATGTCACTGGTAAACCGAATCGGGATTGGGTCGGCCGCTCCGCTGTGATTGAACTCCGCAAGCGGTGCTAGCGTGACGCTCTTGCCTTTGATGTCCAAAGTTATCGCGAAGCGTTCAAAGAGTTCGAGACCAAGAATACCGGCCGCCGGCACTTGCCGATTTCCGTCATGCGCCATCCCGAGGTCGATGTGCAGCACGGTGAACGGCTGCTCGGACAGGCTCGCGGAGCCGATGGCGACCTTTTGGACCTTGGTGAATTCAGTAGCGGTAGTCCCCTCGCCCGCGCCCGTACTGAAACCCTTTCCCGCCGTCGTCAGCCCGAGTTCTCGCACCATTTGCGGCGTCAGAATGTTGTGTCCGCCGGTATCGAGAATAAAAGGGTATGGCCCTTTACCGTCAATGCTCGCCTCAACGATGAAAAACCCCGTAGTTGCGTCGAGATAAGCTTTGGCAATGCTCGTTTTGATGTTGCCCGCCATTGCCACGTCCGAGGTCGGAGTAACAGGTCGAGTCAGTTCTTGCGTCACGGCTACGGTGCTGATCCGATAAGCACGAATCGTCGCCAGACCCGTTTCGTTCTCATCGCTATTTTCCACCGCTATATGAAAAGGCAGCATTATCGACTCCACGAGACGATAATCGCCATAGCGCAGCGTCTTGGTGCCGATTGAAACTCCCATCACCGCCCGATCTAGCAGGTTCGTCGATAGATCGATCCACAAGGTGATTGCGCGTCCATGCGCCGGCGTAGCGACCATCCGACAAAAGCGACGACTCCCCTCGGCGATTGCGTCGAGCGACCGAAATGTCGCAGGCACTCTCTCGGGAAAGAAATAAGCGCGACCAGCCAAATACGATTCGCTCACCGCGACCTCATTCGCCTCGTCAGAGTCGAGAGGATGTATCCCGCCGGAGTTGTCCTGTCGCCAGCGCCCCAGGCGATCGAATCCCTCGCCATTGCCGAATAAACCGTAATTCGCCCGGGCCTCGAAGAAACCGGTCCCCGGTTCTTCGACGATGTGAAATTTTCCCGTGAGCCCAAAACTGGTCTTCTCGCCCTCTCCGGCAATCAGCGTTATCGCATCCCACTTCTGCCCGCCGGTGGCGGCTTTCATTCGCTCTAGTTCCGCAGGAAGTTTCGAACTCGTTTGCCCGAAGACGAGTCTGGGCAGCAGTATGACAAGGATGAGCCAATGCCAGCGCAGGGGCGAAGCGCGCATTACTCCGCTCCCCTATCGTGCGAGAACCTCGAGGCGTAGTCCCTCGGCGACACATGCAACACCCGTAAGAAACTTCTTCGCAATGAGTCGGGCCCGCCAAATCCGCAATCTGTCGCGATCCGCTCCAGCGAGTCATCCCTTTCTTCCAGCCTCCGCCGCACCGCCTCCACGCGGACCCGTTCAATGAACTTATGAGGAGTCGTCCCCGTTTCTCGCACAAAGACCCGAGCGAAATTTCGCGGACTCATGCCGCAGCGCTGGGCAATCCCTTCCACCGAGAGATTGCCCGATAGGTTTTCCAGAATCCAGGCTTGCAGGTCGGCAACCGGCCAGCGATCGGAAGATTGCAGCGTGAGCGCCGCACTGAATTGCGACTGTCCTCCCGGCCGTCGTAGATAGAGAACCATCTCTCGTGCAACCCCGACCGCGATTGGCGCTCCCAGATCCTCTTCCACCAACGCCAGGGCGAGATCCATTCCCGCAGTGATTCCGGCGCTAGTATAGAGCTTGCCGTCGCGCACAAAGATCGGATCAGGATCGATCTTTGTTTGCTTACATCGAGTCGACAACTCGCTTGCCCATTTCCAGTGGGTAGTCGCTGTTTTCCCGTCGAGCAATCCCGCCGCTGCAAGCAGAAATGCACCGGTGCAGATCGAGCCAAATCGCCGCGCGCTGGCTGATCTGGAGCGCAACCACCGCAGCAGTTGCTTGTCGCGAGCCGCCTCATCAAGCCCCGATCCTCCCGCCACCAACAGCGTGTCGATGTTTTCACGCGGAGGCAAAGACCGGTAGGTCTGGTGTGCCTGAAGGGACAGTCCACAATTGGTTCGAATCATTCGGCTGGAATTGGTGCTCGCTAAAACGACCTCGTAAGGACACCCGGCCGACGGGTGCTGCCGCGAGAACGACTCTCCGGCCCGTACAAAAACTTGAAATGGCCCGGCTACATCGACGATCTGTGTGTCAGGAGCGGCGAGAAAAACAATCTTCTTCGGACCCGCATTCGAATTTGACATGGATAGTGATCGGTGTCGCACGAGAGGATGGTACCGTCCGCGGGGCAGTGGCAGCAATGACAAAGATCAGACACTTCCTGCCATGCCAAATGCTTACAGGGATTCCGGACGAATTAACACTCCATCGCGCAGCGCCAGCCCGACAAAACCGTCCGCACCAAGTAAAATAGAAAAGTACAACACAACTCTGGTACACAATCATGAAAAATCTCGCATTATCGATGTCCCGCCCTCTCTACGAAGTCGATCCGGAAATCTCCAACGCTATCGACAATGAAGTTCGCCGCCAGCATGAAGGGCTGGAACTGATCGCTTCGGAAAACTTTGTCAGCGAGGCTGTGCTTGAAGCCGCCGGTTCCGTGTTCACTAACAAGTATGCGGAGGGGTATCCCGGCAAGCGGTATTACGGCGGATGCGAGTTTACCGACGTGGTCGAGAATCTGGCGCGCGAACGGGTCAAGAAACTTTTTGGCGCCGAACATGCCAACGTGCAGCCGCACTCGGGATCGCAGGCCAATCAAGCCGCTTACGCGGCGGTGCTGCAGCCGGGCGACACGATTCTTGGATTGAATCTGGCTCATGGCGGGCACCTCACGCATGGGCATCCGCTGAATTTTTCGGGGAAGACTTACAAGATCGTTCCGTACGGCGTGACCAGGGAAACGGAGACGATCGATTACGACGACCTGGAAAAGATCGCCATGGCGGAGCGTCCGAAGCTGATTATTGGCGGCGGCAGCGCGTATCCGCGGATCATTGATTTTGCCCGCATGCGCCAGATTGCAGACAAAGTTGGCGCGATTTATCTGGTCGATATGGCACACTTCGCGGGGCTGGTGGCGGGCGGAGCGCATCCATCGCCGGTGCCGCACGCGCAGATTGTGACTTCGACCACGCACAAGACGCTGCGCGGGCCGCGCGCGGGGATGATTCTAAGCAAGCAGGAATTTGCGGCGCCGATCGATAAGACGGTCTTCCCCGGAATGCAGGGAGGGCCGCTGGTGCACATTATTGCGGCCAAGGCGGTGTGCTTCTTTGAGGCCGCGCAGCCGAGCTTCCGCGACTATGCGCGGCAGATCGTGGCCAACGCAAAGGTGATGGCCGAGACGCTGGCGGCCGACGGATATCGCATCGTCTCCGGTGGAACGGACACGCACCTTATGCTGGTGGATGTGTTCGCGAAGGGCATGCTGGGGAGTGAGGCGGAGAAGGCTCTGGGCGAGGCTGGCATTACGGTTAACAAGAATGCGATTCCGTTTGATACGAATCCTCCGATGAAGCCTAGCGGGATTCGCATTGGTTCGCCGGCGGTGACTACGCGCGGCATGAAAGAAGCGGAAATGCGGCAGATTTCGCACTGGATCGCCGAAGCGCTCGATCATCGGACGGACGCCGCGGTGCTGGCGAAAATTCGCAAGCAGGTGCTGGGGATGGCGGAGGAGTTTCCGCTGTATGCCGAGCGGCGGGCGCGGGCGCAGGCGGAAGCGAGGGCGTAGAATGTCCTCGTCAATTGTCATCTGTCATCCCTCGCTTCGCTCGGTATGACAAAGCTTAAGGCGAATTCCGGCAGTGAGTTCGTCTGATTTCCACAGGCTGCATTTTGTGGTGCGCAGCACAACACAATATCGGAAACTAGAACCTGCCGGGCTTATTGAAAGCACCGAGAGAGGTGGAGCGAGTTGGCTAAGCCAGTCATAGAGCCGCTCTTTGCCTTTCCAGGTTCGATGATCGCCCTTGGACCATTCCGTTATCTATGGAACAATCCCCCGCGCTTTGTCGGAAACAATATTTGGTTGGCTTTCTTTACGCCAGTCGTAGCTGCTCTCGCCGTCGGCCTCGCGTCGACCTACCTCATGACGGTTTGCTGGAGGCTGTGGAAACGAGACTGACCCACTACCCGAATTCCCTGTGTTCCCGTGTCCCTCTATGTTTAAATTCAGGCTGTGAAAGTAGCCATCGACATCCGTCGCATGACGGAATTCGGGGTTGGCACGTACATACGGAATGTAGTCCGCACGCTGGCGCGCCTGGACCGCGACAGCAAGTACTTCCTCGTGGGATCGCCGGCGAAGGTGGCGGAATGCGACGCGCTGCCGCCGAACTTCCACGCTGTGGCGCTGGACGGAGCCGATGACACGCTGAAGGGGAACCTTGCGTTCCGGGCAATCGTGCAGCGCCTGGGGTGCGACGTGGTTCACATTCCGCACATGTTCTGGATTCCGCGCGGCCTCGCTTGCCCTTATGTCCTTACTGTGCACGACTTGCTGGAGCACATGTATGGGTCGCGCAACGCTTCCAGTTTGCGGCGCAGCCTGCACTTTTACTTGACGCGACGGGTGCTGCGTAAAGCGGCGCGCGTGATCGCGGTGTCGCAATTCACCAAGAACGAAATCGAAAAGCTGCTGGCTATTCCAAACGACCGCATCGAAGTTGTGTACAACGCGATCGACGAACGCTTTCTGCGCGGCCATTCGACCGAAGCGGATCGCGAACTGATTGCCCAGCGCTATCTGGTGAACTATCCGTTTATTTTGTATGCGGGCGCGATTCGGCCGCACAAAAATGTGGTGCGCATCATCGAGGCGTTTTCGGCGCTGAAGAGCGAACTGCAGAAGGAGCAGCAGTTTCCAGATTTGAAGCTGATCATCATCGGCGACGATCTTTCGAGCCATCCGCGGCTGCGGCGCACGGTGGTGCGCAGCGGGGTGCAGAACGACGTCCGTTTTCTGGGATTTGTGCCCATTGAAGTGCTGCGCATTTTCTATGACGTCGCCAAGATTTTTGTGTTTCCATCGCTCTACGAGGGATTTGGATTGCCGCCACTCGAGGCGATGGCCCACGGAACTCCGGTGGTCACCTCGAACACTTCGAGCCTGCCGGAAGTAACGGGGAACGCGGCGCTGCTGGTGAATCCGGAAAACGTGTTTGAGATCCGGCGAGGTTTGCAGCGGGCCCTGCTTGATCCGGCGCTGCGTGCGCAGATGAAGCAACGCGGCTATGAGCAAGCACAGCGATTTTCCTGGACCACGTCCGTGTCGAGGATCCTGGAGATCTACCGCGAAGTGGCGGGCGACCGCGTTCCCCGTGGAGTCGCGGCGGACTGAGGGCGTTCTCACTCCCGTATAATGAGAAATTCCGCGATGAATCCCAGCGCCGCGCGCCATCTCGAACCGCCGACAATTAACCGCACGATCCAGCCGGCAATGACACGTCCGATAACGCCCCGTCCGAACCGGTTGCTTGCAGACTGGCGGATTTGCGTGCTGGCGTTGATCGGGCTGTGGGCCGTCATCTACATGGCCGGACTCTCCCGGCCTGCCTTGCTCGACGATGCCGACACGGTGCATGCCGAGGCAGCGAAGGAGATGGTGCAGCGGCACGACTGGGTGACGCTGTACGCGAACGGCGTGCGCTATCTGGAAAAAGCTCCGCTGATGTATTGGGGCGTGGCGACAAGCTACACCCTCTTCGGGGTCAGCGAGTGGAGCACCCGCTTTCCGCTCATGTTGGGCGTGCTGGCGATGATTCTCTCCACCTACGGATTGGGACGTTGGGCGTTGGGCAACGAAGGGGGATTCGATTCAGGGCTGGTACTCGCGACCGCACTCGGGCCGTTTCTCTTTACGCGCTTTTTGATTCCCGACGTGGCGGTGGGCCTTTGGCTGACCCTGACGTTCTGGCTTTTTCTGGTATCGCTGGAGCAAACGAAACTCGGGCAAACGAAGCCGGCGCGCTGGACCTGTTGGGGACTGGCGGCAGTGTGCGCGCTCAACGTGCTCACCAAGGGACTGATTGGCCTGGCGTTTCCTGCAGGAGCGATTGGGCTCTATCTGCTACTAACGGGAAATTTGCGGCACTTGCTCAAGCTGCGTCTGGTTTCGAGCACACTGGTGTTCCTCGCGATAGCGGCACCGTGGCACATTCTGGCAGCGCTGCGAAATCCGGCGCAGGGCCACGTGCGGGGATTTCTGTGGTTCTATTTCGTCAACGAGCACATCCTGCGTTTTCTGAACCGGCGCGTGCCGCGCGATTACGATACGGTTCCGCTGCTGCTGTTCTGGGCGTTGCTGGTTTTGTGGCTGCTGCCGTGGACCGTGTTTCTTCCCCAGTCGCTGCAGGAAGTGCCGCGCCGGTGGCGCGACTTCCACCCCAACGGGCCAAAACCGGGCCCGTCGGGGACCCCGGCATTCCGCGCGCAGATGACGCGCCGCCAGCGCGCATATTTATTGTTTTTCCTGTGGAACCTGGTGATCGTGGGTTTCTTCAGCCTTTCGACGCGGCAGGAGTACTACACCATCCCGGCGATTCCGGGGATGGCATTGCTGGTGGGCGGATGGCTGCAACGGGAGAGAGCAGCCGCTGCGGATAGCCGCGAACGGCGCGCCGGGCGGATTTCGTCGGCTGTCTTGCTGGCGGTCGGCGTTGTTGTCGCAGTGGCCGGTTTTGCCTTGCTTTTCTTTTCGAAGGCGCCGACTCCAGGTGCAGATCTGTCGGACTTGCTGCGAAAACATCCGCAGGACTACGCGCTCTCATTTGGACACTTTCTCGATCTAACCCCGCAGGCGATGGGGGCATTCCGCGTGCCGTTGTTCGGTTTTTCACTCGCGTTTCTGCTGGGCACCCTCGCCAACTTTGTTCTGCGACGTCGCGGGCGCGCCGGAGCGGGCAATGTAGCGCTGGCAGCGATGATGGTGGTTCTGCTGACATGCGTGCGGATTGCGTTCGGGATTTTTTCTCCAATTCTTTCGTCGAAGGACCTGGCGCTGGCGATTCGCGAGCAGTACCGGCCGGGCGACCAGATCGTGGTGATAGGGCTGTATGAAAATGCGTCCTCGCTGAATTTCTACACCGGGATTCCGCTGCACAGTTTGCGCGCGCCCGGCGGAAACATGTGGTACGGTACGCAGTTTCCGGGAGCGCCGCGGGTTTTCGAGACGCAGGCTTCGTTTGTGGAAATGTGGCATGGGCCGCACCGCGTGTTTCTGTGGGCTGAAGAGGACGATCCGCCGGCGTTACGGGGATTGACGAGGTATGTACTCGCGCGGAGCGGGGGCAAGATTATTTTTTCAAACCAGCCGATGGGGCAGGCTGCATGATAGTCACTTCACGGCAATCAGGCGTCCGTCTTTCAGATCGAAGACATCGCCTCGCCAGTGGATTCGGTTGCCCATGAAACTTGCTGTCCAAATGAAGGGCGCGATCAGGTCTCGCAGTGGCAGCAAGCAAATATTGCGGAGTAACTGACGGTCGTGGAGGACGATCGCGGCAGAGACAAGTCCAACGCCCAATCGCACGACGAACGTCAGCGCGAATAGTATCCATGCCCAAGCAGCCCCGCGAGCCGCCAGCAGCGTCACCAATGCCCAAGGCAGGCCGAAGGTGAAAAGCAACCCGGTGTATCCCCAGCGGCGGGCATCGCGAATCGTGCGCGACCAGCGCAGTTGATGGCGCAAGAACTCCCGCACTGTGTAGGCAGGCAGGAATGTGGTGACCGTCGCGGCGCTGAGTTCGACTCGCTTCCCCGTGGCGGCGATGCGCCGGCCCAATTCATAGTCGTCGGCGAGGTAGTCGAGCAACGCTTCGAAGCCGCCAATGGCTTCGAGGTCGCGGCGCCGAAACGCCAGCGTTGAACCTAATCCGAAGTGCAATCCTTTTTCGAGGAACCTGGCGCTCAGAACGCCGGGCACAAAGTCGGTGCCGATGCCCAATGCCTCGAGGCGCGAGCCTAGGGTCGGGCTGGCAACGCCGCGGTAGAGACAAGTCACCAGTCCTACAGAATCGTCCGCCAGCGGCGCAATTACCTCACGCATATGATTCGCAGGCACCCGAATGTCGCTATCGCTCACCAACAGGAGTTCGTGGCGCGCCGCGGGCAACATCTGCGCTAGGTTGCTGACTTTGATATTTGCTCCGAGAACGCGATTGCACACGACCAAGTCAATCGGAAGGTTCGGATATTTTGCCTGGAGCTCACGCACCACCTCGACAGCGGGATCGCTGGGATCGCTGACGCCGAAAATCATTTGAATTTGAAATTCGGGATAGTCCTGCTCACAGTGACTGCAAAAGCTCTCCCAGATTTTGGGATCGACACCTTTCAAGGGCTTGAGGATGGTAACTGGGGGAGCTGGCTTTCGGGCAGCCGAGTCTGCCTGAGCTTCTTACGCCTGTCGCTGAGGAAACTGGCCAGGCCGAGCGCGGACAGGAAATAGAAGAAGAGACAGCAGACGGTTCCGATTATGGTCGCAGCTTCGAGCAGTGCTCTAGGTGTTGATGACGGGATCAAGAACATGGAGCTATTCATCAAGAATTGAAAGAATAAACTGCCGGGGGCCCTCAGGGGCTAAAGCCCCGTCTTTATTGGCTGGGGCGGCACGGCCTCAGCGGCTAAAGCCGGCGATGAAAAATAAGCCCATTATCGCAGCGGTGAACCGCTGCGCCACCCAAAATCAAGTGCAACACCGAGTTTTTCCGCAGGCTCTGAAGCCGTGCCCTTGCCGCTCTTGCTCCAACATAATTCAGGTGTGGCCCAGACGGGGCAAGCGCCGTCTCTCACAACGTTTTCGGCAGCCGGAGAACCCTTGCCTTCCCAAAACTGTTTAAAGGATCAACCTCATATTATTCGTAGCGCAACGACTCGATTGGATCGAGGTTGGCCGCTTTCCACGCGGGATAGATGCCGAAGACCAGTCCCACGGCGGCCGAGGCGACGAAGGCAAATATCGACCAGTCCACCGACATGGTAGCCGGAAGCGATGGAAATGCGACCGGGACGATGGCGGTGATGAGCGCGCCCAGCAAGAGGCCGATCACTCCGCCGACGGCTGTAAGCATGACGGCTTCGAGCGTGAATTGCATGAGGATGTCGCGCTTGCGGGCGCCAATGGCTTTGCGCACTCCGATTTCGCGGGTGCGCTCGGTCACCGACACCAGCATGATGTTCATTACGCCCACGCCGCCGACGATCAAGCCGACACTTGAGACCGCAAACATGAAAATGAAGATCATGCTCGTGATTTGATTCCACACGTCGGAAATCGAGTCTTGCGTGAAGATGGCGAAGTTGTCCGGCTTATCGACCGGGACCTTCCGGCGGCGGCGCAGCAGCTCGCGCATTTCATCCATGGCCTTGGGCATGTCCGCGTGCGAGGTGGCCTTGACGCTGATCCAGTATTGCTTCAATTCGGGATGCAGCTTGCGGAACGTGGTGAGTGGGAACGAAACTTTGTTGTCATCCGGATTCTTCCCTCCCCCAAACACACTCTTTTGGATCTTCATCACACCGATCACAGTGAACAACTGGCCTTCAATGTCCAGCTCTTTGCCCAACGGAAGCTCACTCGGAAAAAGTTCCTTCGCAGTATCGTGGCCGATGACGATCACCGGGGCCCGTCGCTCTTCATCGATATCGCTGAACCAGCGCCCCGAGTCCAACGCGACGTCAATCACATCTTTGTAGGAGCTGGTGTCGCCTTCCAGAATGGTCTGCTTGGCCTTACGATCTTTATATTTGACAGAGTAGGTGCCGGTGCCAAGTTCCGGGTGGACATATTGCACAGCGACGGAAACCGCTTTCACGTGCGGCAGATCCTGCATCGCCATGGCGTCGTCGAAGGTCAGCTCTTTGCGGGTGCGCATCTCTTCCGTCGGACGTCCGAAGCTGAAGGGCTCCATGTGAAACGCGAAAATAATATTGGAGCCCAGGCTGGTGATGACCTGGCTAACGTTGTCGTTCAGACCGCGCACAATCGACGAAATCCCGATGACGACAGCCACCCCAATCACGATGCCCAGCACGGTCAGCGACGAGCGCATTTTGTTGCTGCGGATGGTGTCGATCGCCATGTTCAGGCCTTCGCCGAATTCGCCTTTGACTAGCATTGGGTCAGAGCCTTTTCACCGCCGAGACGCAGAGTGCTGCGAGACAACTGCAGATCCAGCGCTCCCCCACCCCATCCGGCAAGTGCGGCCGGCTGGGGACCCCGGTCGCTCGGGATGACAAATCAAGAAACTCCCTACGTTTCAAAGCGCAGGGCCGTGATTGGATCCAGTACGGCCGCACGGCGCGCCGGATACACGCCGAAAAAAATACCAACACTCGCCGCCACAAAAACTCCCGCTCCCACTGCCCAGAGTTTGATCACCGAGGGCATGCCGACGGCAAGGGTTACGCCCTTGGCAATGACGATGCCGAACAGCACGCCAATGGCGCCACCGAGCAGGGCCAGAGTGACGGATTCGATCAAAAACTGTAGCAGAATGTCACTGCGGCGCGCGCCCATGGCCTTGCGGATGCCGATCTCCCGAGTCCGTTCCGTCACCGAAACCAGCATGATGTTCATGATCACGATGCCGCCCACTACCAGCGAGATGGCGGCGATTCCGATCATGGCGTAAAAGAACGTGCCGCTGAAGTCCGACCAGATGCTCAGCAGGCTGTCGTTGGTCTCGATGTCGAAGTTGTCTTCATCGCCGGGGTGGACGTGGCGGCGGGCGCGCAGGACGGCGCGGGTTTCGTCCATCGCTTCATCGAACCCGGCGCCGCTCGAAGCGGCCTTGCCCGAGATGCGAACACTTTCATGGGTACCATGCTGTTTCTGATAGGCGCTGATCGGCGTGAGCGCATAGTTGTCCATACTTTGGCCAAGCGTCTTGCCTTTGCGCTTGCCGACGCCCACGACACGATAGACCCAGCCGTCGACACGGATCTCTTTGTCGATGGGATCCATACCGGGCATCAGGTTATCCACAATGTCCGGCCCGACGACGACGACGGCGGAATTATTCCGCACATCGATGTCGTTGATCATGCGCCCGGCGGTGAGATCGATATCGAGAATCGGCAACATCGAGGGCGTCAAGCCGCGGACGGTGGTATCGCTGATGGACTGCTCGCCGTACTTAACGTGTCCGCTATCGTCGCGCAGCGAGGCTCCCACCCATTCGCAGTGCTTGCAAGCTTCGAGGACGGCCTCGTAGTCCTCCATGGTGAGGTCCTTGCGCTTTTCGCCCTCGAGGAATTTATCGATGTTGGTGACGGCGGGCGAATTCTTGAAGACGATGAAAACATCGGCGCCCAGATTGAAAATCTTCGTCGCCACGTAGCCATTGATGCCGTTAACGAACGTGACCACGGCAATTACGGCGGCAACGCCGATGACCACACCGAGTAAGGTGAGCGCGGAGCGCAGTTTGTTCGCCCACAACGACAAGAATGCGATCTTGATCGCCTCGGTGATGTTCATGGGCTCAGGTCAGAGGTGTTAGGTCTCGGGTCTTGGGGCATCAACGTCTTGCCCCATGCCCCGCGCTCGGTTATCAGTTTAACAGCCGGGCGCCGGAATTCTGCGACCTGAGGGCTCGCACCGGCGCATTCACATGGCGCGCGTGTTATGTGAGGAATGGATTGGAGCGCGGCAGCCGCCTCATGCCCTGCCGGAAGCAAGGCGCATCGAAAGTTTCACGGAAACGAGTGCCGCCAGCAGTGCGAGCACGGTCCAGATCGCCGCGGACTGGATGCCTCCGTGGAAAAAGGGCAGCATTCCGAACGGCAGGGACATGGAAGACTGCGTAGCGGTTGCTTTACCCGCCTGCAGAATGGCCACAACCACTGCAATCAGAACTAATGCGAGCACCAATCCCCCAGCCACTAAGCCGGGTAGAGCGCGCTTCCAGGGAAACGGAATCGGCGGCGGGGCTGCGGCCTCGCGCCGAACTGCATCCATGACAGAGAGGGCGAAGCCCGACGACGGGAGGATTTCATCTTCTCGGGAAAGAATGCGATCGATCTCCTCGTTTTCAATCAAGCGTCTCATTAGGCCTCCTTCAGGCGCGGCACAGCCAACAGTTGCGGCAGCTTACTGCGCAGGATTTCCCGTCCGCGAGATAATCTCGCCTTGACCGTACCCTCAGGCACGCCGAGGCTCTGCGCCGCGGTAGTGACGTCCATGTCGTGAAAGTAAAAAAGAATTAGTGCCTCGCGATACTTCGCTGGCAGAACGAGGATCGCACGCCGCACCGCTAAGTTGCGGTCATGCTCTTCGATGCCTCCGTCAGAGGCGCGCGCGTCCGGAGGTTCGGCAATGTCTTCAAGCGACACCGTCCGCGCCGGGATGCGACGCAGTTCCGAACGGTAGAGATTCGTCGCCAGCGCGAAGAGCCAGGTAGAAAAGACCGCATCTTTGCGCCACTGGCCGAGCGCCCGGTAGGCACGAAGAAAGGCTTCTTGCGCCAACTCTTCGGCGCGGCCACGATCATGGCAGAATCGGTAGGCCAGGTTGATCAGTGGCCCCTGCCAGCGCCGGACAATTCCTTCGAAGGCGGAAACGTCGCCCGCCAGGACTCTTTCGACATCGGTCTGATCGTCGGTGGCGCTCGCGTTCATCCTCACTCTGGATTTGCCTCAACGGTAGGACACGGCGAATCTGCGGACGGTTGCATTATTTCAAAAATTCATTCGGGACGAAGAAAATGCAACCGGAACTGCGGGAGGCTGGTCCTACCGATCGAAAGCAGCCTGACGAAAGCAGAAGAACTTCAAGGAGCTGACCATGGCATTCGATGTGGATGGCAACAGCGTTGCGGTTGTAGCAATCGCGATACCGGTTGTAGGAAGTATTGCCCTATTCTCTTTTCTGTCCGTCGCCGTATGGTCCGATTCGCGCCGAAAAGAGAGAGAAGAATACTACAGAAGCGAAACGCTGAAAAAAATCGCGGAGAGCTCAGGCGAGGGCGCCAAGGCCGCGATCGAACTGCTGCGTGAGCAGAATAAGAGCGTTACAAAACGCCGCCTCGAAGGCATGAAACTAGGCGGATTGATCACCGCCGTCGTCGGCATCGGTGTCGTGGCGCTTCTGCGCGGGCTGGTGCGCGACGAACCCGTTTATCTCGCCGGACTGATTCCATTGTTGGTCGGCGTGGCCCTGCTGATGTATACGTTCCTTCTCGCACCCAAAGAGGTGGATTGAGAGAACGCGTCGACCACCTGTACTATTCAGGCTGCACTATAATGAACCTGTTGGCAGCCGGACCGGACGGTCGCTCGTCGCACCGGGGTCCCCGGCGCGCCCGCTTTTGGCGTGCTGGGGTGGCCGCGAGACGGGAGGAAAGTCCGAACTCCGCAGAGCAGTGTGCCGGATAACGTCCGGGAGGGCACCCGCGCTTGTACAGGCGGGACCGTTCGACGGAAAGTGCCACAGAAAACATACCGCCCGGGCCGCAAGGCTCAGGTAAGGGTGAAAAGGTGCGGTAAGAGCGCACCGCCGTCGCAGTAATGCGGCGGGCAGGGCAAACCCCACACGGAGCAAGACCAAATAGGGAGGGATTTCCTGGCAAACCTTCGGGTTTCGCCGGGCACGCGTGCCGGCTCGGTGCGCCACAACCTCCGGGTAGGTCGCTTGAGCCCCGCAGTAATGCGTGGCCCAGAGGAATGACCGTCCTGCCGGCAACGGCAGACAGAATTCGGCTTACAGGTCCGGCTGCCACAAAGTATTTTGTTTCGGAATGTACTAGATTACTACCGTAAACTAGGACATTCCGTTTTGTTTTGCGATTCGAGGCCAGACTCAACAGCCACTAGCGAGCAAACCCGATTTCGGACTTCTCCCATGAACGGCGTGTGCCGCTCAATGGTTTCCCACGGTGTTCCCCAGAATTCTGGAACAGCCTAAACTACTGCAGCGGGCTTACAGTGCCGTCGCAGCTTGAAAGCGAGGCTGAACTGGAGCGCACGACCGCATCCGCGAACGAGCAGAAGTAGCGCACGCCCGTCTGGTTCGGACTCACCGGCGAAGCAATAAAGTTATAGCTCCCGGCCGGAGTGCCGCTTGTGTTTGTCAGCGAGAACACATAGCCGCTCTTGGTGCCGTTTCCCAAAACCGAATCGATCAAGCAAGCGCCGGTCGATGTGGGCGCAATCGTGGCACAGGTCGTCCCCGCGAGATAAGACATGGGATGTGCAAACCCCGCCGTCCCATAGGTGGAGTTGTATGAAATCTGCGCCGTATTCAATGTGCGAAGCGCCCCCACCGCGGCCGACTCGTTGGCCGAAATGCGCGCGCGAAGCAGGTTAGGGATAGCGATCGCGGCGATAATCAGGATGATCGCCACAACGATCAGCAATTCGATCAGTGAAAAACCTTTCTGTTTGTTCATTTGTCTTGAGCAACGCCCCCCGGTCTGGTGTATTGTTCATCCACAACAACCCGTTCTTACCTGCTCAGTCTAAAACGAGCGCCGGTCCTACACCGAATTACGAATGTAACCCGAACCACGGATGCTATCGAGCGTCCTGACTTTTGGTCACCTCACGTTGATTGCGCTGCAAGTCCGGCTGCCACAAGCCTGCGCTTTCTTCAATTGTTCAAGAAATGAATTTTGTAAGCTGGCAGTCGGAGAATTTATTTCCGGCCGTGGCGGTATCCCCAAAGCTCGGCACAGGCTTGACAAAGTGGCAAGCGAAAATCCATTTAGGAAGTGAACCGGAGATTTGGCCAAGTATCCTCGCCTGCCGGTTTTCAGCGGTTATCGACCGAAGTGATCGCCATGTCCGATCGCCATGTCTTTGCCAGCGGTGCCGATCAACCCTATAATTGAAGTTCGGCACGAGTTCACGGCACTGCCCGTATTTTGATTCTCAAGGAGAACTTTATGTCCGCACCCAGCCGTCGTCCGGAAATTCGTCGGCGCCGTACCCGCGCCGCAAAAATCGCCAAGCTGCGCAAGCGCCTCGCGGCTGCTTCCGCTTCCACTGACAAAGACCGCATCGCGGCTAAGCTGCACCGTGTCGGTTTGGTTTCTCCGGGCAATCCATTGCTCAAGAGCGCGTAGGGCGGCTTCGCTGTTGTTTGGACGCGCTCAGCGTCCCCACTCAAAATTCCACCGTCACAAATCTCGCCGGATTCTGCCCCATATTCGTTAAGGTGTGAGTGTAGCCTCCCGGCAACCATTTGACATCGCCGGCCTTGAATCTTCCGGGCATCGGGCCCATTCCTTCGACGTCGCTGCGCACATCGAGATCGGTGACCGCGACCAGCAGATGCGGACCGTCGTGATGGTGACTGGGCACGACCGCGCCCGGTTCAAGATTGACTTCGGACACGCGCACTCCATCTTTCACAAAGAGAATTTTGCTGCGGCCGCCCGGAAAGGCCCGCTCGCCACTTTCCTCCGGCCAGTGGGATGGCGTCTGCCGCAATTTTTCATCCTGCATCAACTCAATCGTCACATTGCGAAAAGGCTGGTCTGAAAGATTCCTGGCGATGTGGGCAAAGTTTCCTGCCGCAAACCGGGTGTCACCGTCGGCGAGCTTGAGGTCCACAGGCGCCTTGCCTTCGACTTGGTTAGAGACATGAGCATCGCCGAGCGTGACAAAGATATAGTCGTGGCGATGGCGGTGCATGAGCGTCGAAGCATGGGGCGCGACTTCGACCTTGAAGGCGCGAATGTACTCGTTTTCAACGGCCAGGTGGTGTGAGGGTTCTGCGGTAATTTCGACTTCAGTCGTTGTCTGCGCCGCCAGGAAAGGAATCAGCAGAAAAAGGAACAGTGCGCGCTTCATGGCGGAAGATTGTAGCATCGGAATCGGACTTAAGCGGAATACGCGATCTTCCCGCCAACAATAGTCGCGACTACTTTTCCAGTGAGCTGCCATCCATCGAAAGGCGTATTCCTCGATTTCGAGCGCGACTTGGCGACGTCGAAGGTCCACTTCTTTTTCGGGTCGAAAACAGTGACGTCGGCGATCGAGCCGCGGACCAGCGAACCGCGGCCGCGCAGATCGAAACAGCGAGCCGGACCGGCGGTGAAGAGTTCCACGATGCGGGCAAGCGGGATGCGCTTGTCGCGATGCAGCCGCGTGATCGCCAGCGCAAGCGCAGTCTCAAGCCCCGTGATGCCGAACGTGGCGCGCTCGAATTCCATTTCTTTTTCGTGAGCGGCGTGCGGAGCGTGATCGGTAGCGATGGCGTCCACCGTGCCATCGGCGAGCGCGACCAGAAGGGCTTCGCGATCGGAGGCCGAGCGCAGCGGGGGATTCATCTTGTAATTGCTGTCGTAGTCGCGCATGTCCTCGTCAGTCAGCGTGAAATGGTGGGGCGTAACTTCAAAAGTGACGCGCGCCTTGGCGCGTTTGCCGCGGCGCACACTCTTCAGCGCGTCCGCCGTCGAAAGATGTGCAACGTGCAGGCGGGCATTGGGAATATGCATCGCGAGCTGCACGTCACGCTCGACGATCGAGGCTTCGGCGGCCGCCGTCATGCCGCGCAGCCCGAGACGGAAAGAACGAGCGCCTGCGTGCATCGAGCAGTTTTCGGTCATCCGAGTGTCTTCGGCGTGTTGCACGACCGGGAAATTCAGCTCTCCACCCAGAACCAGAGCCTCGCGCATAACGTTGTCATCGAGAATAGGCTTGCCATCGTCGGTGACTGCGAGCGCACCAGCGCTGTGCAGCGCGCGGAAATCGGTTAGCGTGGCGCCCTTGCTCGATCGGGTTGCGGCAGCAATGGCAAACACATTCACGACCGCGCCGCGTTCGGGCTGACGAAGCCACTCGATCCACTCCACCGAATCGACTACCGGAACCGTGTTGGGCATGGTGCAGACAGAAGTAAAGCCGCCCGCCGCAGCGGCGGCCGTTCCCGTCGCAATCGTTTCTTTGTGCGTCTGGCCGGGCTCTCGCAAGTGCACGTGCAGATCGATGAAGCCCGGCGCCACAATGAGCCCGCGGGCATCGAACTTCTCGTCCGCGCCGCTCTTGATTTTGTTGGGAGGAGCAACTTCGGCGACGCGACCATCTTTCAGCAGAACGTCCATGGGCGCGTCGATGCGCGCCGCCGGATCGATGAGGTGGCCGCCGTGGATCAGCAGACTGCTGTTCCGCAGATTGGTGTTCCGCAGACTGGTTCGATTCTTTTCCAGGCTCATCGCATCTTCCCCATCGCCCGCGCCAGAATCGCCATGCGCGTGGGCACGCCGTTGCGCACCTCCTCCAGGATGCGCGCCTGGGCGCCGTCGGCAATTTCGCTCGTCAGTTCCAAGCCACGAATGATTGGGCCGGGATGCATCACCATGGCATCCCTCTTCGCCATCTTTAACCGGGCCGGGTTCATTTGATAGCGTGCGATGTATTCCGGCAGGTCGATCTTCATTCCGGAGAGGCGCTCTTTCTGCACACGCAGCAGCATAACCACATCGGTGCCGCGCAAAGCGTCTTCTATGTGACGGGTCACACGCACGCCGGGCGCGAGGGTCGTCGCAATATCGGGCACCAGTTCTGGCGGGCCACAGAGAATAATCTTCACCCCGAATTTGCTTAACAGGTGGCATGCCGACCGCGCCACGCGACTGTGGAAGATGTCGCCGACAATCGCGATCTGTAAACCTTTGAATGTTTTCTTGTTGCGCAGAATGGTGTAAGCATCGAGCAGTGCCTGCGAAGGATGTTCGTGCAGTCCGTCTCCTGCGTTAATGATGGGCACGTCGATGTGCTGCGCCATCACGTAAGGCGCGCCGGCATTGGGATGGCGAATAACGATGATGTCAGCGCCAACGGCGCGCACCGTGTACCCCGTGTCGAGCAGTGATTCGCCCTTTTCAATACTCGAACCGGCGGACTGGATGAGGACGGTGTGAGCGCCCATTGACTTGGCAGCGATTTCAAACGAGCTCCGCGTGCGGGTGGAAGCTTCGTAAAAAAGCAGCAGCACCCGCTTCCCCTTGAGGAAGGGCCGCGGCTTGTCCGGATTCATGCGCCGGGCAAACTTCAGGAGTCGCAGGATCTCGGCTGCTTCCAGGTGCTCGATACCGAGCAGGGAACCTCGCGCTGGATTCATAGGTGATTTGTAATTTCCAATTTGTAATTTGTAATTTAAGAGCGCACGATGCGGGTCCAGGGTTTTCAATTACAAATCACAAATCGCAAATTACAAATTGACCTGCTTTTCCATGAGCAGCACTTTCTCCGCGTCATCGACCTCGCGAAGTTTGACCTCAATGATCTGATTTTCCGTGGTTTGCACGGTTCGCCCAACGAACGCGGCCTCAATCGGCAACTCGCGATGGCCGCGATCGATCAATACGCACAGCTGCAAGCGCCGGGGACGGCCCGAGCGGAACAGCGCGTCCATAGCGGCGCGGGTGGTGCGGCCGGTATAGAGCACGTCGTCAACCAGCACTACCGACTTGCCGGTGATGGGAATTTCCATCTCGCTCTTCCGCACTACGGGCTTGGAGTCGAGGGTGGAAAGATCGTCCGTAGAAAGATCGTCGCGATAGAGGGTAATGTCGAGCGTGCCCAGCAGCACCGGCTTTTTTTCGATGCGCTGAATAATTCTCGCCAACCGCTCCGCCAGCGGAACTCCGCGACGCCGGATGCCGACCAGCGCCAGATCTTCGACGCCATTGTTCTTCTCGAGAATCTCATGCGCCAGCCGGATCAAGGTTCGCTCCACCTCGGATGCCGACATCAACTGCGCTTTCTCACGGACCTCGACGGGACGCCCCGATGCGCGTGAATTCATAAACGCTGCATCATACGCGTGCGGAACAGGTGAGAGCAAGGCCGAGCTCGAAACCCGCGTCGATTGCGGTTGAATTACGCCCGGGGGTTGCGAGGCCGCAGAAACACCGAGGCCAGCGCCCCGCCAACGGAAGCGAGCACGGCGGCAATAATCATCCCAAACAAAAAGGTAATCGCCAGCCCCGACGGAGTAAACAGGCTGCGGATGCCGGCTTGAAAGTCAGGGTCGGCCGCGTTAGCTCCGACCGTGTGCGCAAATCGCGTAAGGAAATCGATGTATTCCTGCTGGGCATGAAAAACAAAAATCCGAATCGTGATCAACACAGCGTTGATGGCGAAGGCGGCCACTCCCGCCGCTCCCCCGAGACGCGATCCGAGCGTGGGAGGGAGTACGAATCCATTTTCTCGGCGGTAGAAAAAGACAGCCAGTGCCCCGGTCAGCACGATCCCGAGCAGCGGGATCATCTGAATGAAAACGCCGAGCACGCCGGCCATGAGCGCGGCCCGGACGGCGGTGCCCCGGTCCATCGTCCTTCCGGAAAAGCCTTGCCGCGGCGGGGACGAGGTGAGCCTCGTCTCTACGGGAATCTCCGGAGAAAACGCGTCCGGCGCGGAATTCGAGCCGGCGACAAGCCCAGCCTCCGAAAGCCCAACCTGCACGTGGATTTGAGGAGCGTGGCATTGCGGACAAAACGGCCGGCCATCCTCGACCGCAGTCCCACACTGTTGGCAAGGGTGCTCCACGTCATTGAAGCTAGCGCACAACGAACCAGGAGAGCAAGGCAAGGCGAAGATCATTGAATCATTGAATGATTTAGTCACTGAGTCATTGGAACGTCTTTCCCCGCTCGCTCGCCTAATGACTCAATGATTCAATCGCTCAATGACTCAATGCTTTTGATCAAATTGTGTCGTCCTTGCCCGTGTGCATGCGCACATAAACCAGCGCAAAACGGGAGCCGTGGCTGTTCGGCTTAACGGAGACGATATGCTGGTTTCCCTCGGTTCCTACCTTCAACTCCACCGCCTCTCCGCTGTCATTTCCACACGACACCGGCTTGGACAGTTCATCCTTATTATTGTCGTAGTTTGCATGGCCTCCATTCCAGCCGCCGTGGCACTGGATGGGCTTGCCATATTTGTGCAGCTCTTTGTCGTAGTAGGCGATGATCTTGTCGGGAGCATCGTCGGAGGTGAACTCCGCTGCCACCACTTTCAACGAGAATCCCGGCAGCGAAAGATTTACGTTGGCGCTCTTCTTGTCGTCGTTGTCCTCTTTCGGAGCCGGCTTGGCGCCGGGATAGAGTGTCAGGCCGGCGTCGCGAATATCGGCTTGCTCACTGACGTGCAGATCGCCAACGGGAGATTTGATATCAACTTGCTTCTCGCCGTCCTTGCCTTTGTCGTTCGTATTGATGCTACAAGCGGGAAGCACACACAGGGCGGCCAACAACGCGCCCAGGGACAGTTTTGCAACAAAGCTACGGTTGAATATCTTACGGCTGAACATTCTAATGCTGAACATGAGAGGAACCTCCTGAGCTGGGTCGAGCTGAGATTGGCCGTGCGGGGCGTTCGAGACCGTCGCCTCGGGCTGCGATGCCCGGAATCGTAACCGGAAGATGACCGTGGATCGGGATCTCGCCGAAGATCGCTTTCACGGCTGCTGTTTCCGACACGGTTGCATTGGAGAACGCGCACACATAATTCTGGATTGCGGGGAAATCCTGCACCACATAGGGATTGCCCATGGAGAGTACAACGGTGCGGCTCGCGGCGCGATCGAGGATTGCGTTGAGCAACGATCCCGTAGCGTCGTCCATGGCAACCGTATTTTTCAAACCTCCCCCGGCGTCACGCATGGCCTTCCCAGCAGTCGGGACTACGTACACTGCGGCGATCACGTGCTCCGCCGCTTCCACCGCTTCGACAACCGGCGCCTTCATGCCGGCGGCCGAGCGTGCATCGACGTAGATCACGCGGGCATCAGGTACACGGGCTAGAATCTGACGTTCGAGCATGCGTCCGGGGTCAGTGCGCAGATCGTCGGAAAAAATCACGACCACGAGACGATTGCTCACCTCTGTCAATGATTGATACGGAAGCGCGGCCTGCGGAGTTCCTCCAAAAGACTGCAGTGGGATCGCTTTCCCGTTGTCGCGGACTAGGGTAATGGCTTCGTCGGCAATGCGCTGGCCGACGGCCACATTCTCCGGTTTCGCAATCTCGTTGGAGAGTTGACTAAGGTCCGCCAGCCGCGCCTTGTTCAAACCGAGAGAAGCCTTCACTTCCAGAATCTTACGCACGGATTGATCGAGCCGCTGGCGGCTAATCTCGCCGCTTTGCACCGCCTGCAACATCGAGCGGTAGCTGGCGTCGAGATCGGCCGGCATGATCAGTACGTCATTGCCAGCCTCGAAGGATTCCACCGCTGCCCGGCCGATATCGTTCGCGTACAGCCGCGTCAACCCAGCCATGTCGAGCGCGTCGGTCACGACGATTCCTTTGAACCCCATGTCTTCTTTGAGCAGTCCGTCCACAATCGCCTTTGAAGTTGTGGCCACGCGGTTGGGATCGGGATCGAGAGCGGGCACGGTTACGTGCGCCACCATCACGGCATCCACGCCCTCCTCAATCGCCCGCCGGAACGGTGGCAGCTCAACCGCGTCGAGTCGGGCGCGGTCGCCAGTGACTTGGGCGAGGCCGAGATGAGAATCGGTTCCGGTATCGCCGTGTCCGGGAAAATGTTTGGCCGTAACCAGCATCCCGCCTTCGTGAGCGCCTCGAATATACGCCGCCACGAAATCGCCTACCTGCTTCGGATCCTCTCCGAACGAACGCGTGTTGATGATAGGATTCGCAGGATTGGAATTCACATCGGCATCGGGAAAGAAATTCCAATGCACTCCAATGGCCCTCGCCTCGAGCGCGCTGATGCGTCCAAAGGCTTCGGCATTTTCCGTTTTGCCGGCAGCCGCAAAGGCCATCGCATGAGGAAAAACCGTGGTGCCATTCAGTCGCATAGACACGCCGCGCTCGAAATCTGCCGCGACCAGAAGAGGCATCTTGGATGATATCTGCAGCCGGTTGAGCAGCTCGGCGGCAACATAGGACTGGCTCCTGAGCAGGATGGGGCCATCTATCGGAACGCTCATCACCAGCGATCCGATGTGATATTTGCCGACTTGGTCGCGCAGTTGAATCCAGACAGGGTCGGCGTCATTCAGAAATTGCGCGTTCACCCTGATCCCGAAAAGTTGGCCGACTTTGTCTTCGGGCGACATCTTGCGCAACGCCTTGTCGACCCACTTCTTGCCGGCTTTGTCGATATGGATGGGACCAAGCCGCTGAAAGCGCTCTTTGCTCTTGTCTTTAGCAGTAGCAAAGCAGGACGCCGCTATCAGGAACGCGATCAGTAGCAGATTTCGGAACATGCGTATTGACAATAGCAAAAGTTGAGTAACCGCTAACGGACTCTCTCAAATTTCCCGTGCGACAGCTGCAATGCCTTCCGCCTGGATGGCCGCGTCATCGCCAAACCCGGTCAGCCAACGCACATTCGGTTCTTGCCGGAACCATGTCATCTGGCGCTTGGCATAGTTACGATGCGCCTGCTGCGCGGCGGCGAGCGCCGACTCCAGATCCACTTCGCCGCGCAAGAACTGCATCGCCTGCTTGTATCCCAACGACGCGAGCGGGCGCGCCTGTTCGCCATATCTTGCCAGCAGCTTTTCCGTCTCGGCGATCAGTCCCTCGTCAAACATCTTCGCGGCCCGCTGGTTGATGCGGGCATAAAGAGCATCGCGTTCCGGATTGAGTCCGAGACGCAAAATGCGAAAGCCTTGCAGTGACTCGCGTCCCTGCTGCCAAAGTTCGGTCATAGTCCGGCGAAAGGGCCGGCGCGAGGCCAGGCACACCTCGATCGCCCGGATCACCTTGGGAACGTCATGGGCGTGAATGCGGCTCGCTGCCGAAGCGTCGAGCCGACGCAGGATGCGATGCAAGTGCGCGGTCCCGCGTTCATCAGCGCGAGCGCGCAGTTTCTTGCGGAGCTCTTCGGAGCGCCGCGGGCCAGAGAAGAGCCCTTCGAGCAAAGCGCGAAGATAGAGTCCGGTGCCTCCGCTGACGATAGGCAAGTGTCTGCCCTGCCCGCTTTCACGCAGAACTATCTCGCGCAAAGCCTGGCGTGCCTGCCGCGCATACTCTCCCGCGCTGACGTCGGCGAGCGGATCGACGCAATCGATCAAATGATGCGGAACTTCCGCGCGCTCCGCCGCACTGGGTTTGGCCGTCCCGATTTCAAATTCGCGGTACATCGCAACCGAGTCGCAGTTGACGATTTCACCGCCGAAGCGCCGCGCAATCGCGAGCGCCAGTGCCGTCTTCCCGCTTGCCGTGGGGCCAAGCACGACTGCGACCAGCGGCTCGCGCTCCAACTTCTGCAACCTCGACAGCGTCGGCAACGTCAGCGCGCGCTCCACGGGATGTCTCGCCAGTAGCGGATAACCGTGAGAATAAGTAGCACAACCGCCATGAGAAGCAATCCGGTGGCCTCGGCAGCGTAGATGGAATGACGGTGCTGATGCTTGTTGCCCTGATGCTCTTTGTCAGCGACCGGCTTCGGCGGAACGGAAGCGTTCACGGCGTTATTGTAGTCTTTTCGTTGGTGGAGAGTCGTTGGTCGTTGCAAACATCGTCAGCAAACATGCGTCGCGAACGACTAACGACTATCGCGCAGATCGCGGTTGGCTTCGCGTTCGACGCAACTGCCACCTTGTTGTACGTGCCCTTCGGCGGAGAAGGGTTGGGTCACGCGAACTAGGCTTCTTCCCCGTCCCGTGTGCGGAGTCGGCTTGCTTTCCGCGAGGTGTGGGCGGAACTTTATCACAGAACGAGGGAGGCGGAAAGTAGTTTGTGCTTTCCGCCCCGAAATCAGCCTTTCCCGGGTCTAGCCGCCGCCGTTGATGCCCGGCGCTCCGCAATCTGACCCTGACACACTGAAGAGGTAGAGCGCGATCCCCAGACGTTGCGCAATTCTTCGGGCGATACTGCTTTCGCCGATGAACCTGAGATAGCGAAGAGGCAGCTCAGTGGCGGTTATATCCGCTGTCTGAAGATCGGCCAAATTCCCGGTTAGCAGCGCGGTAATGCGTTCCACCGGCGACGCCGAACTTGCGTGCGCCTTGCTTCCGTGCGGAACCTGCGGGTCCTTGTCGTGGCAATTGCTCGGGTTCTCCGGGAAATCCACATACAACGTCAGCCCTACCAACTGCACCAGGTCGTGGAAGGCTTGCCGCGAATGGGTATTGCAAACATCGTCCCCCTCGGTAGGCTCGATCACAAAACGAATTGCCGGAGTATCTACCTGGAGCAGCAGCGGATTGAAGGTTCCGGTATCCGGACTGCCGGCTAAAGAGAATCCGCTCAGGGTGCCGACGCTATAGCGCAGCGAAAACGCGGTTGCGTAATCCATTTCGGTGGACACATCGGGCGGATAAGTGGATCCCGCGCGGCTGCGGTGCCGATGGGAGGGCAAATACGCCTCCGGCTTAGGAAGGCGAATGGCATACCGGACTCCCTTGCTATCCAGCACACGTTGCGCATTCTGGGGGTCGATCTTGGCCCGAAGAATGGCGGGATCGGAAGTTCCCGCCCCCGGACCCACGTGACCGGGGAAGGACAGGTCGTAAATTCCCGCGGCCAACGGCGAATAGTTCGAGGCCGTCACATAGAGATCGCGGTGGTGCTTGGTTTTCGGAGCGAGCAGCAGGATGTTGTTGGCGTCTTTGGGATCGGGAGCGATGGCCCACGGACCCTCGAACATCACGAAGACGTCTTTGGTCGGGGCTGCCTTGGCCTCAGACGCAGCGGCGGGGGCAGGCGGTTGGGACTGACTACACGCAGCGAGAACGAGAGCTGCCAGAACAGCGCTGGCGAGCCCCGCTGGGATTATGGGTAGGTGGCGTCGGATTTTCATGGTGTCTCCTGTTTAGGGATTAGGGCTGTCCGTACGCTGCAAATGCCGACCAGTAGTAGGGATGCGATGTGCGCGGGTTCGACAACATTGTTTGCGATGCCAAGCGGGTCGCGTCAGAGACGGCCTGGCCGGAAAGTAACGAGCGATAAAAATAACTCACATATGCATTGGCTTCGACAGAATCCACCGCCCAGCGACTGGCGACCACGTGCGGTACGCCAGAAGTCTGGAGGGCTTCGGCCAAGCTGTCGAATCCGCGCGAGCTTCCTTCTCCGGAGTCGGTGCTGCACGCCGCCAGGACCGCCAACTGCGTGTTCGGCAAATTGAGATGACGCAAAACGGGGGCGTCCAGAAGCACCGGGGCGCCAGTCCGCGTGTCTCTTCCGTCCAACATCAATCCCGCATGGTCGAAGGTGGCGATGGCGTGTCCCGCAAAATGAAAAACCGACGCCGCCGGCAGCGCGCTGCGAACCGCACCGAGCGTTGCCTCCGTGCCTTTGAGCACAACCGGGTAATGAAAGCCACTGGCAACCGCGTCGGCACCAGCGGGAACGCTCGGATCGGGAAACAGACCGGCATCTGGCCAAGAAGCCGAGCTGCCGACAATCAGAGCGGGCGAGTGGGACGAAATTGCAGTCTCAGGATGCATGCGCGTTTCCGCGTACGGCCCCGGCGAGTGGACGATAGGCCCACGCTCGATCAGGTAGTGTCCGCTTGCGTCCACCAGCGCCTCGAAGGGAAGGCGGGCCAGAAACCCTTCCGTCTCGATGACCAAAGTGCGCTTCGAGTCCAGACGTTGTTCCGACATCTGCTCGACCGGAGCGATGAGCATGGAATACAAAGCCTGACCGCCTCGGCGCAACGCGCTCTGCTCTGAACTGGGATCGGAACACTGGGCATAAAAACTGGTTGCCAGATCCTGCAGTTCCTGAGGCGATTGCGGAATCCACTTCGCGCTTACGCCACGGTTGTCGTAGACCCAGATAGCTAGACCATCTGGCAGCAATCCGTAAGCCAGTACCGTCTGGTGGGAGAGAAGAGGAAGTCGAGCCGGTAAGAGGGACGAATCGGGCAGCGCTTGTGGTGTGGCAGGATCGCGGATGCCGACGCGCTGCGGAGCGCCCAGATACCACTCAAACACGTCGAGCGCCTCCTGTTCACGTCCCTGAAGCAGTTCGGCCTCGGCGAGTCCCAGGTATACCGGAGCTGCGTCCTTGCTCCAGCTCATTCGGCTGGCATCGGAAGTTAGGGACCCCAGGTTTTTCTCGGCCAAGCGCAGCGCTGGGCGGAAAGCCTGCTCGGCCTCCGCTGCATGGTAGCTGCGGAGCTGTACTTCGCCCAAGGTCGAATAGAAAATCTGCACAAGATAGTTGTTCGTAAGCGCACGAATCTGGTCTTGTATCTCGGTCAGGCGGGCGATGGCATCGTCGGATCGACCCTGATGCGTTTCCAGACGAGCGACCCGGATTCCGGCCTCAAGGGCATCGTCGCGACTGGCCTGAGTGCGCGGGGCGGCCGCAAAAAGCCGGGAAGCTTCGGCATATTGTTGTTCGGCGAGTTGAGGCAAACCGGCTGCCGTCGCTGCATCCGCCATGAAACTGTGAGCCATGGCGCGCCATAGCAGCCTTTCGTCGGAGTCAATTAATGCTACGGCCTCGCGCCAGATTGCCAGCTGCAGATTTGCCTGACCCGCAGAATCCGCAGCCAAAGCCGCGTGGCTGTACAGGTTGTAGCCTGGCATGGCAGGGAATTGCTCTGACCAGTAGCGTTTCAGGCCGGCGCAGACGAGCTTCCAGCCGTCCAAAGGGTCACCTGTCAGGAACTTACCGTTCGCAACAAAGCCCAGGGCTCGCAAGTAAAGGGTGCTGTAACGAGCCTGCTCCGCGCGGTCCTGAGCGCGACGTGCGGCTTGTTCGCTCGTGCCGAGATCGCCCATTAGTGCTGAGCAGACGTTCTCCTCCAATTTGAGCTGAATCTGCAGCCAAGGGTACGAGTAATGCCTAGATTCCGCTCCAGCAGCTATTGACCGGCGGCGGCAGTCTTCGCTTCGTCTCGTCATCTGCGCTGCGTAAGTTTCTTCGAATTCCGCGCGCAGCACGCCCGCGGTATTGCCCGAGGCGCGAAACAATTGTTCGGCGAGATCCGCCTGTTGGCGGGAGACGTCATAGTCGCCAACGTCATTGGCTTTGACGGCGTGGGCGAGCGCGTTTACGGCTTGCGGAAAATGTGGGGCCGACGAACCGCTCAGAAGATCAGCCAGCCAGCGATCGCCGTGTTGCCGAGTGGTCAGGTCCGCCAAAAAAAAAAGCGTCTGCACGGCGCTCGGATCCGCATTCGCTCTGGCTTCGGGAAAAGCCTGGGGCAACCAGGAGCGGACGGCTTCGTGCAGATACTCCTCGATGCGCTGATCGACGATACGTTGGTCGACTTCGGAAGGGGGACTCGCGCCGCTGGCTATGGCGGCAACTTGTGTCGGAGACAGCAGTGGCGTCGCCTGGCTCTGATGCTCTTTCAACTTTTCCCGCACGGCATTGGCCTTGTCGCGGGCTTCTTCTGCCCACTGCGAGCTCGCATCCACGCGCAGGTAATGGTCCCAGTCATCGAGCGCCTGCCGATAAAGGAACAGATGTTCCGCGACGATGGCGCGATTAAAGAGCGCGACCGGATCGTCGGGCTGCACCTTCAAGGCCTGGCTCAGGTACTCATATGCGGCGCCGAAATCTTCCTTGCGGTCTTCCGACTGGGCGCGCTGGGAGTAAGCGGTGGCAAGATCAATCAGGAGCGCGGGCGAATGCGGCTCCAACTCCAGGGCGTGACGCAAAGCTTCCACGGCCGCGTCGTATTTGTCTTCCAGCACGTCCGCCTGCGCCTGCGCCTGTAGCCAGGAGGGATCGGAGGGATGGGAGCCCAGTTGGCTGGCAATCAGCGCCTCCGCTTTCAGAAGGGCCGGTGGACGGCTGGTGAAGGAGGCTGCCGGTCCGCGCGACACGCGCAGAGGCGCATAGTCAGCGCCCGCGATCCTGAGCTCCAGGGTACGCTGCTGCGTGTATGCGCGGGCCAGGAGCCGCTGGGCGGTGGCTGGCTGGTTTCGATAAACGCGGTACCGATGAACCGGGTTCCATTGAACAACGACCCAGGATCCCACGGCAACCACGGCCAGCAGGAATGCTCCGGCCATCGCCTTACGCGGGACGCTTAGCCACCGCCACCAAGGCGTAGGTTTTCGATCCGGCGAATGCGGCGTCCCGGTAATTCGCTTGGCCAATCTCTGCTGCCACTCCGCACTCGCGCTCTCGAGGCTCGCGATATGCTTGCGCTCCGCCTCGGTTAATTCCCCGTTCAGCGCGGCTAATTCGGCGACTGCCTCGCGCAGCAGCGGACCACAATGATCACAGCGGCCGGCATGTTCGACGTGGGCAAGCGTCTCGCCGGGCGGTGTCAGGCCACCGGCAATCTCGTGCCACAGATCCCGGTTGGGACAATCGCCCTGGGGCTGCCGAGACTCAGCCCGTCCCAGGCCCGCCAGTTGGCGATCCACCAACACCAGCCCCTCAAATTGCTCGCGACAGGTCGGACAAGTGGCGAGATGAGGGTGCACATTCGCCTCCACAGATTCCGCACGCCCGCGAGATTCCTCGAGAAGTCTCGCCATTTCAGCGGTTCCGATATGTTCGTTGGGATTTCCTTCCAAAACTAACTCCCCAACCTCTTAGAACGATTTTGCCCGGTCAAAACCTTCACTTCACGGTGTGGGTTTGAATCTGAAACGTGACCGCGAATCATATCCGCGAGGCGCATAAGCATGCTTTCTACCCCCTCGGTGGTCAGTCCAATCGATCGAATGGCTGCAATCTCGCTGGCTGTAAGACCTTGCCGGTGACGAAGCCAAAAGATCGTGCGCTTTCTTTCCTGATCCTTGCCTGCCGTAACCTGCGTCAGGATCCTGTCAATCCGCTCGAGCTGAAGACGCTGGCTCACGGCGTCAAAGCTGCCCTCGGCAGCCGTTTTCGGGTCAATTTGGACGGGCTCGCTGATGGCTTGCGTTTGGGCTGCGCCCCGCTTGGCTGCCAGGGCAGATTTGAACCGATCATGGACGACATTGGCCGCCACCACCTTCAGGAATCCATAAATGGAACGCTCGCACTGCGGCTGGAACGACCGTAGTAAACTGCTGTCGTTCTCGCAGAGCTTCAGGTAGGTTTCCTGGACCAGGTCGTCCAATTGTTGACGTGACGGTTCCCCCCAGCGGCGGGCGGTCCTCAAAACCGCAGCGGCGATCACCACCTGAAAGCGGCGGATGAACTCTACCCACGCCTCCTCGTCTTTCGAGCCAGCGCACGCTCTTACCAATTCTGACGACGACAGCTGGGCGTAGCGCGCCACGTATCCACTCCAAGTTGGGCGGATTTTACAACAGTCCTGTCACTTTTGCCGTGATAAGTTAATGAAAAAATAGGTGCGTATGCGGCTTCGTTTCGAGGCGATAATTCGAGGTGATGGTCCGCGGCGATAGCCCAAGGCAATGAAACGATTTGCCGGTGCGGACTAGGCCAGCAGCTTCGCCGCTTCCTGGGCGTAGTAAGTCAGAATAATGCTCGCCCCGGCGCGCCGGATACAGAGCAGCGACTCCATCATCACGCGCTCCCGGTCGATCCATTGGTTCCTGGCCGCCGCCTCGATCATGGCGTATTCGCCCGATACCTGATACGCCGCCAACGGCAGATCGAAACGGCCCCGGGCGGCGGCAATCACATCCAGGTACGGCATCGCCGGCTTCACCATGATCATGTCCGCACCCTCTGCAATGTCCAGCTCGATCTCCCGCATCGCCTCGCGTATGTTCGCCGGGTCCATCTGGTAGGAACGGCGGTCCCCAAACTGCGGCGCGGAATCCGCCGCCTCCCGGAACGGCCCGTAGAAACCGGAAGCGAACTTGGCCGCATAGGAAAGAATCGGAGTATTTTCGAAGCCAGCCTGGTCGAGCGCCCGGCGAATCGCCCCAATCCGTCCATCCATCATGTCCGACGGCGCGATGACGTCGACGCCCGCCCGCGCCAGCGAAACTGATGTCCGCGCCAGCAACTCAAGGCTGGCGTCATTCACGATCTCGTATTCCGTAGTAGCCGGTGGCGCCGCCGCGGCTGCGCCCAGCGATTGCGGTTCAACCTTCTCGTTCACTTTCACTATGCCGCAATGCCCATGCGACATGTACTCGCACAAGCAAACATCCCCCATCAGCACAACGTCGCGCACCTCGCTTTTGATCGCGCGCGCCGCCCTTTGCACGATGCCATCCTCGGCCCAGGCGCCCGTGGCGACCTCATCCTTTTTCTCCGGCAGCCCGAACAAAATGACCGACAACACTCCCAGGGCGCGCGTCGCGCGTACTTCCTTAACAGCCTCGTCCACCGAAAGGTTGAAGACGCCTGGCATGGAGCGCACTTCTTTCCGGATTCCTGTCCCAGGGCAAATGAACAGTGGATGCACCAGACATTCTGGCGTAAGCCGGGTCTCGCGGACCAGGGTACGCAGCGTTTCAGTGCGCCGCAAACGGCGCAGGCGGTTAGCGGGGAATGCCATGACACGCCAATTCTAGCAGTTGCCGCGGGAACCACCACCAACTCGATCACGGATCGTTGCGACCTCGATCACATCGTAGGCGCCTCTGCTCAAACATACTTCGAGGGCATCACGAAACCTAAATCTTTCGACCGGCTACAATCTCTCCATGCGATTCCCGGCTGGCCTTGCGGTCCCTATCCTCATCCTGGGCACAACCGTCGCACAAAACGCATCGAAAGGCGCGCCGCCGTCCGTGACCGTTCCCATTACGCTCGACCAGGGGCGAGTCGTGATCGACGTAGACCTCCGGCTTCCCAACGGCTCGACCGAGCGCGTCCGCGGCTGGGTCGATAATGGCAATCCCGATCTCTACATGAACCGGCGCCTCGCTAATTTGATGGGACTCAGTGTCAGTTGCGATGGCCAAATCTGCTCAGGAACGCCGCCATCGCAGGTCGTCGCGCTCGAAATTGTGATTGGCGGAATGAAAATTTCACTGAACCCGATCAGAGAGATAAAAATCCCAGCCTTGACGGCAGCGCTCGCGCCCGGCATGAGCGCCGAGATCAATATCCCCTCGTCCGTCCTGCGCAACTACGACGTGCTCATCGATTTTCCCGACCGCAAGTTCACCATCGGCCTGCCCGGCAGCTTGAAATTCAACGGCGTGCAGAGCAAGATGCTCGTCAACGCCAGCAACGGACTCATCCAGATTCCCAGCAAGATTGAAAACAAGACCTACGATCTTGGGCTCGACCTTGGCTCTTCTACCAGCTTTCTTTCAGGAGAATTGTTTGACAGGCTCTCCAGCGCCCACCCCGACTGGCCACACATGACGGGAGCCGTCGGCCCGTGTAACACCGGAGAACCGGGTGAACCAAAATGGAAGCTAATGCGCGTCGACCGAGTGCAATACGGTCCGCTTTTTCTCACCGATGTAGCTGTGGCTGAGCTTCCCAAGGATCTTCCCAATGATCGGATGCGCCGCATCGAAGCGCGGCCCGGCATCCCCACCGCAGGTCTGCTCACCTCGGAGGCGCTGCTGAACTACCGCATCGGCCTCGACCACGTCCACTCGACCGTCTATTTCGATATCGGCCGCACCGTCAGGTTCCCCGACTTCGACGTCGTCGGTCTCATCCTTCACCCAGAGGGCGACACCGGCTTCACCATCGCCGGTGTCGCCGATTTCGACGGCAAACCATCAGTCCCTGACGTTCAAGTCGGCGATCGTCTCGTCGCCGTCAATGACAACCCCGTTGCCGACTTTACCCTGGGACAGGTTTGGTCTCTGCTCGAAGGCGCTCCCGGCCAGGATCGCAAGCTGACGGTCGCGCGCGCCGCCAAACAGTTCAGCGTCGTCGCCAAAGTGCAGCACTTTTTGGGCGAGGTGCCGGGCAGCACCGAAGCGAAGGGAAAGTCGAAGAAGAACTAGCGGGCAAAAAGCTCCTAGTTCCCGGGGCGAGGGGGCCGTTTTATAGGCGCAACTTTGCTTCGGCGACCCCAAATCACCCAACGCACGGAAGAGTGGAATATCGGCGGGCCGTCCAGTTTCGCCGCAGGCATATGAAACTGCACGTTGATAAAAGCTTCCTGCTGAAATCCCGAGGGCGGAAATGACGTGCTGCTCACCAGATCCAGCGCTGCGCGGCTCAGGTCCCGATCGGAATTCTGCAGCGTCTCCGCATCCAGCGGGTGGCCATCCTGCGCATCCAGAATCGCGTGCACGATTACAGGCTGGAAGAAGGGTGAGGTCGGCCCATCGGAAGGATCGACGCGCATCGGAAACCGACTGGGCGATGCCAGCGTGAACGATTCGCCCGCGTCCGCCATTTCCGGCGCCGGCTTGAAGAGATTCGGATCAAGGTTGGGAGCGTCCTCGAAGCTTTCCACGCGCACCTGCACCGCGGGCCGGCCATCTTCGAATATGGTGATTTCGCGCGGGAGAGTGTGGCCGCGAAATGGCGCGGCGCCGCTGTAGTCGTAGACCGCGTAAATCCCTGGCGCTTCGGACGACATCTGCAAGCGGCCCGTAGCCGGATCGATGCAATATTCCCTCTCGACCCACGAGCGCGGCGCGGGATTCGGCGGGATCGAAGCGCTTAGCAGCAGGCACGACATCGTCTTGCCATCGCGCTCGACATCCGCTGCGCGAATCGCGGACGCGCCCGCGTTCCGCGTGATCGGCCAATGCAGAGCCGAACGGACCAACTGCACTCGCATGGGAACCGGTTCGGAGAGATTCGTGCCGTAGACGCGGCCGTCAGCGCCAATACGAATCACTTGCGAATCCTGCAACTGCGCGGTCCAGCGCCAATGGGACGCTCCATCCGATACTTCATCCATCGTCCACTCGCCCTCCATCTGCGCTGCGCCGTTGGTTTCAAACAAAACTTTGAGCGTGTAGGGAGTGGGGATGTCATGCAGATTGAAGTTTTTTCGAGCGCGATCCAGAAGATCGAGTGCGGCAGAGCGATCCGCTGGCTTAGTGAGTGTGCGCGGGTCACGCGTCACCATCTCGTGAGGGTCGGGCGGTGGTGGATTGGTCTGAGCGAAGGTTGCGGAAATGCAAAACAGAGAAGCAGCGAACAATCCCAATCCCAATTCAAAGACCCGGGGGGTGGTTCGCATCGCGCCTCCTCAAATCGGCTGGATTCCAGCAGGGGACCGCCCACGATTCTAATCAACCCTTGCCGTCAGGTGCAATTCCAAGCACGCCCACGCCCATCTTTTTGTTGCTTTTGTCTTGCCTTCAGGCCGTCGTCACCCAAGACCCTCCTAGTCACGCGCAAGCGTTACCGCAGTAACCTCTGGTAACCAGCCCGTGATCTAAACATCCCGTCGCGGACGTCATATGATGCCAGTGGTGTCTCGGCTCAATATCTCGTCGCTCCTCTGCGGAGTGGGTCTGCTGCTGGCCTTTGCCCTGGCTCCGGCAGTGTTTCCCACACCCTCATTTCGCGTGGCTATGGGAGACCTGGTCCCGCTGCTGGTGATCGTGGCTGTCTTCGTCGTCTCCCTCGGAAACGCTTTCGACAGCCGTGGACACACGCGTCTGTTTTGGAGTCTGGTGGCGACGGGCATGGCGATGTGGGCCTTCAACCAGGCATGCTGGGTGTGGTTCGAAGTCGTGATTCGCAAGCCGCTGCCCGACCCCTTCCAGGGAGATATCATCCTGTTCCTGCATGTTGTCCCCATCATGGCGGCGGTGGTCATACGCCCTCATCAGGCCGATGAGCGCGAGGGAATGCTCCCCAGCACCCTGAATGTCCTTATCCTGCTGTTGTGGTGGATCGTGGTCTACGCCTTCTTCGTTTTTCCCGATGAATACATCATCACCAACGTTGCGGTGTACAACCCGCGCTGGGATCTCCTGTATCTCCTTGAAGGGTTGATATTCGTTGCCGTCTCAGCCTCCGCATTCTTCACTAGTTCCGGACCCTGGCGCGAACTCTATCGCAACATCTTTATTGCCGCTGTCCTCTACACATTCTCTTCGGAAATGATAAATGCCGCCATCGCGCGCGGTACCTACAAGACCGGTGGACTCTACGACCTCCCGTTCCTCACTTCTGCGCTGGGGTTCCTTTGGGCCGCCATCACCGGGCGGCGCTGCCTGCGAGATATCCAAACCATGTCTTCGACCACATGGGCCACTCGCCCGGTCGCTCCTCAACTTGCGCAGCTCGCCCTGCTCTCTTTGCCAATCATGGGATATTGGGCACTGTTCCTGAGCCACGACCAGCCTTACCTGCGCCAGATCCGCTTTGCGGTGGCCATGGGCGGCGTCGCCCTTCTGGCTTTTGTCGTCTTCCTGAAACAACATCTGCTCGACCAGAAGCTTCTGCAGTTGCTCCAGCACTCGCGCAACAGCTTCGACAACCTGCAGCGGCTGCAGGGAAGAGCGGTTCAACAGGCCAAGCTGGCTTCGCTCGGAGAGCTGGTCGCGCTCGCCGCCAGCGAACTGGAGTTCCCGCTCTCGGCCATTCTGAGCAACTCCGAACGAATGGCCGCCAGCAGCAACCTCAACCGCGAGCAACTCTCCAACGCGCAGAAAATCGGCCAGCAGGCCCGGCGCACGCGCGAACTGGTCAACGATCTGCTCAGCTTCGCGCAGCAGACTCCGGGAGAAAAAAATCCTCTCGACCTGAAGCCTCTTTTGCAGCGCGCCGTCCAAATGGAAGGATTCAAGCTCGAAAACAAGAAGATCGTATTGACCGTGGAGAGCAGAGATCCTCTGCCTCGCGTGCTCGGCAACCCCAACCAGCTCTTGCAGGCTTTTCTTCAGATCGTCGAGAACGCTGTAGACGCCTTGCAGGAGGCCGGCAGCGGCACCCTCGAGGTCTGCCTCTGGCGGCAAGATGACGAGGTGATTATCCAGTTCGCCGACTCCGGACCCGGCCTGCGCGATCCCGAGCGCGTCTTCGATCCTTTCTACACCACCAAACCGGTAGGTAAAGGCACCGGTCTCGGACTCAGCGCCACCTACGGAGTAGTCCAGGATCACAAGGGACAAATCACCTGCTACAACCGCCCCGAGGGCGGAGCCGCATTTGAGATCCGGCTCCCCGCGCTCAAAGTCGCCGTCCCCCTCGCCGAAGCCGCCCGCGCCTGAAGCTGTGATTCCCTCTATCCCCCACTCGCCACCACCGCATCCGCCACGCGTGCCGCTTGCACGGCAAATCGCACATCGTGCGTCCTTATGATGTGCGCCCCCTTCAGGATCAAAACCGTTTCCGCCGCCAACGTCCCATAAAGCCGCTCACCAACCTCCGCGTCTTTATCCCTGCCGCCATCCTTACCCCCATCCTTAGAAGCGCCCGCCAGCATCCGCCCGATAAATGATTTCCGCGACACTCCTGCCAGCAGCGGAAACCCCATCCCCTGCAACTCGCCGAAGTGCGCCAGCAGCGGATAATTTTCCTCGAAGCGCTTGCCGAACCCGAACCCCGGATCGAGCACCAGGTGATCGCGCTTGATCCCCGCCAGGGTCGCCGCCTCCGCCCACTGGCGCAAATCCCGCTTCACAATCAGCACCGGATCGCCAATCGGTGGCAGCGATGGCCACTCTACTGGCCGCCCGCGCGTATGCATCAGCACCGCTCCCACTTTGAGTTCAGCCAGCGTTTTCGCCATCTTCGGATCCCACCGGAACCCGCTCACATCGTTCACTACCTCCGCCCCCACATCCACCGCCGCCCGCGCCACGCTAGCTTTGTAAGTGTCGACGCTGACCACCGCGTCCGGCCGTCGCCTCTTTAAATCACGGATCACGGGCAGCACGCGCCTGCGCTCTTCTTCTTCCGATAGTGGTTCCGATACCCCCGGCCGCGTCGACTCTCCACCCACGTCGATGATGATCGCGCCCTCGTCCAGTAATTGCTCCGCCCGGGCCACGGCCTTCCCGGCATCGATGTAGAGTCCCCCGTCGGAAAACGAGTCGGGAGTTACATTCATGACGCCCATAATCAAAGTGCGCCGCCCTAACTCAAGGACGCGAGAACCCACGTTCCACTGAAAAATCGCCCGCATGTTGCAGCTATTCTAGTGGAGCGACGGGCGTCTCGCCCGTCCAGCAATCGTCGAATTGGCAGGCAACAATCACGGGATCGCGGTGCCGGAACAAGCCCATTTCTTCCGGGTGTTACAATCACCCATGCCTCGCCAGCGATCAGTTGCACGTGTCGTCCCCATCGTCCTTCTGTTGGTCGCGACACTGCTGGCCGCACCCGTTAAACCGTTGCCCGATCGCATTGCCGGTGTGCTCAGCGCACCCGATCTTGCCCGCGGCTTCTGGGGAATCGAAATCGTTTCACTGTCGTCCGGCCAAACGGCCGGCAAGACGTTGTACTCGCTGAATGCCGACAAGCTCTTCACGCCGGCTTCGAACACCAAGCTTTTCACTACGGCCGCGGCGCTCGCGCTGATCGGTCCCGACTACAAGTTCCGCACCACCGTCGAGACCACCGGCACACTCGACCGCTACGGCCGCCTCAACGGAGATCTCGTCCTGGTCGGCCACGGCGATCCGAATCTCTCCGGACGCGAACTCCCCTACGATCTCAAAACCCAGCGCAACGACGATCCCATTCAAGCCCTCGAAACGCTGGCCGACGCGCTCGTGCAAAAAGGCGTGAAATTCATCGACGGCGACATCGTGGCCGACGACTCCTACTTCGCCTTCGAGCGTTACGGGGAAGGTTGGAGCCAGGACGATCTGGTCTGGGCTGACGGCGCTCCCGTCTCCGCGCTCACCATCAATGACAACGTCGTCTTCGTCAACATTCTGCCCGCCGACCGCCCCGGCGAAAAAGCCTTCGTCAGCGTTAAACCTTTTGCCGAGTATTACCGCATCGACAATCGCATTATCACCACTCCCGCCGGCACCGGACGCAAGTTCTTCGTCAACCGCGAACCCGGCTCGACCGTGCTCACGCTCTGGGGTAACATGCCGCTCGATGACGCCGGCGCCAACGAAGCGCTAGCCATCGAAGATCCCGCCGAATTCGCCGCCGGGCTCTTCCGTCAGTTACTGGAGAAACGTGGCATAGTTATCTACGGAAAGCAGCGCACCCGTCACACCGAACTAGCCACCCTTTCGACTTTCAGCGTGACCACCCTCGCACCGGCGCGCGGTGGCAGAGTGAACGATAAAGACAATGACAAAGACAACGGCGGCCAATCGCGTCCGCTGAAAACCGATCAGCCCATCACGCTCGCCAGTTACGAATCCAAGCCCCTGCTGCAGGATCTCCGCGTAATCAACAAAGTCAGCCAGAACCTGCACGCCGAAATCCTGCTGCGCCTCCTGGGACGTGAACGCGGCAACGGCGGAACAATTGAAGGTGGCCTCGAAGTTCTCCGCGGATTTCTGAACCAGGCAGGAATCGTCAGCGACCAGTACGTTTTCTACGACGGCTCCGGACTTTCACGCCAGAACTTAGTAACTCCCAACGCCATTGTCGAGTTACTGCGTTATTGCTCGACGCAGTCCTGGGGAGCCGACTATAAATCGACCTTCCCGATCGCTGGCGTGGACGGCTCACTCACCGAACGCCTCACCTCTCCGCGCTTGCAAAACCGCATCCTAGCCAAAACCGGCTCGCTCAGCGGCGTGAAGACGCTCTCCGGATACGCGACCACAAATACCGGACAAGCGGTGGTCTTTTCGATTCTTTCCAACAACTTCAATCTTCCCGCCAAGCGGGTAACCGACGCGATTGATGAGTTAGTGCACGCGATAGTGGAAGACGCGCCGGCGGGACATTAATGAATTAATGGAGAGCCGGGCGTCCCCGCCCGGCTGGACGGGCGAAACGACCGTCCCCACAAGAGCTTTATCCGACAATCCCCATCTTCTTCCCCACCCGCTCCAGCACTTCGAGCGCCCGCTGCATTTCTTCTTTCGTGTGCGTGGCGGTCATGATGGTTCGCACGCGCGCTTTGCCTTCGGGGACGGTGGGAAAGGCGATGCCGGTACCGAGCACGCCTTCCTTGAATAATTCGCGGGAAAAATCCATGGTCAGCCGTCCCTCGCCAATAATGATCGGCGTGATCGGCGTTTCGCTAGCGGGAGTTGTTTGTCCTCCGATGTTGAAGCCGAGCAGGCCAAGTTCTTTCTTCCAGAAGCGAGTGTTCGCCCAGAGTTGCTCCATCCACTGCGGCTCAGTTTCGAGAACGTCGAAAGCGGCAATGCAAGTCGCCGCGACCGACGGCGGATGCGACGTCGAAAATAAGAATGGCCGCGCCCGGTGATAAAGAAAATCGATCAAATCGCGCGTACCGCAGACGTAACCGCCGAGAGCGCCGATCGCTTTCGACAGCGTGCCAACCTGAATGTCAACACGCCCGTGCACTGAAAAGTGATCGATCGTGCCGCGTCCTTGGCGCCCGAGCACGCCGGAAGCGTGCGCGTCGTCAACCATCATGATCGCGCCGTATTTCTCGGCCGCGTCGCACAGCCCGGGCAGCTGGCCGATATCGCCATCCATCGAGAACACTCCGTCGGAGATCAACAGCTTCCTACCCGGCTCGTTTTTCACGCTGGCCAGTTGCTCCTCGGCGTGAGCGACATCTTTGTGACGGAAGACGAGAATCTTCGCCCGTGAAAGACGGCAGCCATCGATGATCGAAGCGTGATTGAGTTCATCGGAGATAATGAAATCGTCCTTGCCCAGAAACGCCGAAACCGTTCCCGCGTTCGCGGTGAATCCCGACTGGAAGACCACGCAAGCCTCGACGTTTTTGAAGCGCGCGATCTTCTCTTCCAGCTCCATGTGGATCTTCATGGTGCCCGCGATGGTGCGAACGGCGCCCGATCCGACTCCATACTTGCGCGTAGCTGCAAGCGCCGCTTCGCGCAGTTTGGGATGCGTCGTAAAGCCGAGATAATTGTTCGAGGCGAGGTTGATGACTCGCTTGCCGTCGAAGGTACAGACCGGGGCCTGCTCGTCTTCGAGCACGCGCAGATTGAAGTGCGTGCCTTTGGCTTTGAGTTCGTCGAGTTGATCGGTCAGGAACGAAAGCGGATTGATGCGCGTGGCAGTGGGCATGGGTTCCTCGGCTACGTATTGAAAGCTTAATCAGTCTAATACCGGCGCTGCAACCGCGTGCCCGTGGAGAGCCGGGCGTCCCGCCCGGCCGCCGCACCGCTGGACGGGCGAGGCGCCCGTCGCTCCAACGAATGGATCATCGCACGGCAACGGTCCTAGCGTTTCTTAGGCTCTGCGAGCGCTGCGATCGTCCCCTTGGTTGCGCGCAGATAGTCGCCTGGCGCGATCAGAATCTGCAATCCGCGAATGCCTGCCGAGATGGAAACAACGTCGAACAGCTCGATGGTTTCGTCCACGTACACGGGAAAGTCGCGCTTCGCGCCCAGCGCGGTCACTCCGCCGCGAATGTAGCCGGTGAGCGCCTGCAGTTCTTTCACCGGGACAAGTTGAACTTTTCTTTCTCCGGCCGCAGCCGCCAGCGCCTTCAGGTTGAGTTCCTGATTTCCGGGGATGACCGCCATGCAGATTCCGTTGCGGTCTTTGTTCTTGCTGCGGTCTTTACTGCGATCGCCGCGCGCGACCAGCGTCTTGAAAACCTGCTCCGGCGGCAAACCGATCTTGGCGGCAACCGTTTCCGCGGCCAGGTCGTCGGGATCCACCTCATACTCTCGCAGCTCATAGTGGATTCCCATCTGATCAAGCAGGCGGGCGGCGTTAGTTTTCTGGGGCGGTCTCACGGTGTATAGTGTCCAATCACTCTGTGTCCCGTCATTCTCGAAGGAGGCTCATCGTGCGTCTTCTGCTCCATTGGATTCTAAGCGCTCTGGCCGTATGGATCGTCGCCCATCTCGTGCCGGGCATAAGCGTCAGCGGGCCGAAGGCGGCGCTGATCGCGGCCGCGGTCATCGGGCTGATTAACGCAACCATCGGCCTGCTGCTCAAGATTCTCACCTTCCCGCTGACAATCGTGACGCTCGGCCTGTTCTGGTTCGTGATCAACGCGCTCATGCTGGAACTGGCGGCTGCGTTGGTCAACGGATTCTACGTGCGAAACTTCTTCGCGGCGTTTGTCGGCGCCATTCTGCTGAGCATCGTGAGTTCGGTGTTGCAGTGGCTGGTCATGCCGCGCCGCAGAGACTACTAGGAAAGCTTCCCAGTTTCCGGACGCAGTTCGTCGAACACCCGTTGCACCTGCTGCTCGGTCGCATCGAGCGAGCCAGAGTTATCAATTACATAATCGGCAGCTTTGATTTTTTCTTCGTCTGGAATCTGCGCCGCCATGCGGCGAGTCACCTCGGCGCGGGCAGCGTCTTCCGAAATTCCCAGGCGGTGAGCGAAACGCAGAATGCGCTGTTCGGGATGGCAGGTGACGACGATCAAACGGTCAAACCGGCCGCCAGCGCCCGCTTCGAGGATCAGCGCAGCTTCGACGATGACGATGGCGTTCGGATCGCGCCGGCCGATTTCTTGCATCCACTGGTTTTCGTATGCGATCACCGCGGGATGGACAATTTCGTTCAGCTCCTGCACGCGCGGCGCGCAGCCGGGACCGCCGAAGGCGGCCGCGGCCAGCCGGGAACGGTTGACGCTTCCGTCCGCATTCAGGATCTCGCGGCCAAAGCGGCGGACCACTTCCTCGTAGACCGCCTGGCCAGGCTTCATGAGTGCGTGCGCGACCCCATCGGCCTGGGTCAGGTGCGCTCCGAGTCTGACAAACATCTCCCCGACGACGGATTTGCCGCTCGCGATGCCGCCGGTGAGACCGAGTTTTAGCAATGGGTGCTCACGGTGAATGCCGTCGTCGGTCGTCGGTCGTTGGTCGTTCGTCGTTCGCTGTTCGTCATTCGCCCCGACGTAGGTTCGACTATCCAGGCAACTACGCCCGGCTCAACTCGGGATGTCTGACCCCGCGCCGCAGTGCGGCAGCCTTGACCGTATTGGCCATCAGCATGGCAATGGTCAGCGGCCCGACGCCTCCCGGCACCGGCGTGATGGCGCCAGCAATTTCAGCTACCTCAGGGTGGACGTCGCCAACCAGGGTTGAGCCTTTGGCCAGAAAATTCTCTTCGCGCTTTTTGTTTCCGGCCTTGTTTCCGGCAAAGAGGCGGTCGAATTCCTTCCGGTCCGTGATCCGGTTGATGCCGACATCGATCACGGTGGCTCCGGGCTTCACATAGTCGCGCGTGACCATGCCGGCACGGCCAATCGCCGCCACCAGGATGTCGGCGCGCCGGCAAACTCCGGGCAGATCGCGCGTCTTCGAGTGGCAGACGGTAACGGTGGCGTTTTGATTGAGCAGCAGCATGGCTACGGGCTTGCCCACAATGTCGCTGCGTCCGACGACCACAGCTTCCTGCCCGGCGACCGGAATCGCGCTGCGCCTCAGAATTTCCATGACGCCGGCCGGCGTGCAAGGCACCAGGCCCGGACGTTGCGTGGAAAGATAGCCCACGTTCATAGGATGGAATCCGTCTACATCTTTCGCAGGATCGACCGCCAGCAGAACTTTCTTGGCATCGACGTGCGCGGGCAGCGGCAACTGCACCAGGATACCGTCGATTTCGTCGCGGCGGTTGAGCTCGGCGATCAACGCAACCAGGTCCTCGGTGGTCGCGCTTTCCAGGGGCGTATGCTGTTCGCTGTAGAGGCCAACTTCCTGCGAGCTCTTCACCTTGCCACGAACGTAAACCTCCGATGCGGGATTGTGCCCGACCAGCACCACGGCAAGCCCAGGCCGCACGCCCGACGAGGCCAGCGCTTTCGCCTGGGCAGTAACTTCCGCGCGGATTTCACCCGCTATCTTGACACCGTCGAGAATCTTAGCGCCCATCGAACCTCGCTGCGGCGTACAGTGAATTGAAAGCCGATTCTATCGCATCGCACTCCCCTGCGTTCCCTGTACCCGCCGTGTTGAAGAGAATGCCTTTGAAGATTCCTGCACTCTGCGTCATGCAGCATTCCATCGTGCGGCATTACAATGATGTCTCTATGATTTCCCAGGATCTCCTCGCCATGCTGGTCTGCCCGGTTTGCAAGAAGCCGGTAGTCCTGAACACGAACGGACAAAGTCTGAAATGCGGCCAATGCCGCCGTGTTTACCCCATTCATGACGACATCCCCATCATGCTGGTGGACGCCGCGACCATTGACCCGTCCTGAATTTGACCAGCCTGAATCGACGCGGCCTGAAATGACGCGCCCTGAAGCCGGCGCCGACCGGGCCCCGACAAAAGTTGGGTTTCTCGCGCCCCGAAACGACATTTAGTGTCATTCTTGTGCCCATCCTGAAACGGTTGCCGCTGTTATGTTTCCCCCTCGCCTGCCGATAATAACCTCGCAACCTTTTGCAAAATCTTGGGTTCTAAGAACTTAAGGGGTCGGGATGCCGTACTTGACGGTGTACGAAAGTTACGGCACTAGGATTGCATGTAACGAATCCGGTTGCCGATGAATCTAAATGAGCAACGGTAGGGAGGTCGAGGGGTGAGAATGGCCATGAAAGAAAGATTTACGGTGACTGAGCTGTGCGCCCTGCGAAACGACCTGATCCAGGGCGGCATGGTGGATTCCCGCGAAGCAGCGGAACTGCTGCAGGTTTTTTTGGCGGGGCGGGGCTACGGCGTTTCGCAGACCGCTGCGATCGACGCCGCCGGGCGTGTGGAAATGGCGGGCTGTTCGCTGCCGGTGCTGGAGCGCGAACTTGAAGGCCTAGCCTTGGTGATGTGAGTTTCCGCGCAAGAATAAACACGAGCGGTTATACGATAGAAGCGACTAATACGTTCGAGATGAAACGAGTTTAACGGGAAACTGATCTAGCTCAACTCAGCAATCGACAGTTTCTCAGTAAGAAGCGCCGGGCTCAATCGCCCGGCCTTTTGTATTTCTGGGGACGAGCAGCCCTCCTCATACCAAGCCGTACAGGCGAATTTCATCTAAAGGTTCTTAACCGCTTCTTGCAGTCTCCGAGCGATTTCCTCAGGGTCGGTTTCCGGCGCGAATTGGATGGGCTTGCCGATGCGCACTTGAATCTTTCCGGGCGCAGCAAATTTCTTGCCGGCCTTCTTGATTTCGAACAAACCATCGATCCGCATCGGAACAATCGGAATGCGCAGATTGTTGGCAAGCAATCCGACACCGGTGCGAAACGGAAGTAGCTTGCCATCTTCGGTGTGCTTTCCCTCCGGAAAGACAAGCACGCTGTAGCCGCGATCGACGGCCTCTCCGGCATAGGTAAAGCTCTTGCGAAAGCCGGACCGTCGCGGCAGCGGGAACAGGTTCAGCAGAGCCACGCCGAGCACCCACTGCACGCGGTCGTAGATTGGCAAGAACCATGCGCGACCCGGACCAGGCGAGCGCAGCAGTTCCAGCGCCTCGCCGCCGGTGGCCGTCGCAAGTTTGTGGCGTATGCGCGCGGGAAGCGCCGTCTGGATGAAGCCGACGTCGACATCGGCAACATGGTTCGAGACAACCAACAGCGGCCCGCGAACGCCGCGCAGGTTCTCGCGCCCGGTAACGCGCGGCCATCCCAGAAGAAACATCGCCGGGCGCGCCAGCAGATAGTGCGACGCCAGTCGCAGCCAAGTGGTCGGCCAGCGCAGGGCCCACAATGGATAGTGAAAGGCCGGATGATGAAACTCTCGGCGCTGAAACTCGGGATCACGCACATCGCGCCGACCGCTTCGTTCACCCTGCAACAGTTTTTCCAGATCGCCAACGGTCGCGGCATTCGCAAACTTCGTTTCGCTCAGGTCAACCTGGTAGCGGTCTTCGAGCGCACCAAGCAGTTCAACGCGTTCGAGGGAGCTCAGCCCCAAGCCGCTTTCGAGATTCGCATCCGGCGTCAGGTTCTGCATGTTTTGAATCCTGCGGCCGGTGATTCGCGTCAACAGTTCGGACAACAGACTGGCTGCGCTCGCGACCGCTTGTCCGCGGAGGGCCGCCTCGACCGCGTCTCGAATCACGTTGCGGCGCGGCTTCTGCGTAGCACTCCGGGGGAAATCTTCTTCGGGCCAGACAAACCAGGCACGCATGTGCTGATATTCGGCCAGCGTTTCATTGGCGCGCTGCACGATTGTCTTCACATCAACGGCCTGAGCATCGCGCAGAATCAGCACGGCACATGGCTCGGCATTTCCGCCGCGCTCGAGCCCGACGACCACGCAGTCGCGCACCTCTTTCTGACCTCGCAAGGCCGCTTCCAGATCCTCGGGATAAACCTTCATGCCCGCGGACGTAACGATCACTTCTTTCTTGCGTCCCTTAAAAAAAAGATTGCCTTGCTCATCGAGCGCGCCCAGGTCGCCGGTGCGGTACCAGCCTTCGTCGCTTGCGACCGGTTGCAATTCGCGCCCGTTCCAATAGCCGCTGGCGACGCCGCTGCCGCGCACCAGAATCTCTCCATCGTCCGCCAGCTTGATTTCGCGTCCCGGCAGAACCTTGCCGATGGAGCCACGGCTGGTGTGGAAGGGATGGTTCAAGCTGATCAGCGAAGTGGTTTCGGTCAGTCCGTATCCCTGGACCACGGCGTATCCCAGGCGATGCCAGAATTCTTCAGTCTCGCGATCGAGAGCGGCGCCCCCGCTGATCATGGCCCAGAACTTCCATCCAAACTGGCGGCGCAGGTCGCGGAAGGTCCACCAGCGGCGCAGGAAGTGCTGGTTTGCCGCTGCGGCGTAGCGCGCGGCAAAATTCTCGCGGACGCCGGCGTCTTCCATATCGCGTTCAATCTTCTGCTTGAGCGATTCAATCATGCGCGGAACAGCTACCAGCACGGAAATGCGTTCCCGGCGAATCGTTGCCATGACCTCCCTTGGATTGAATGTGTTTTCGAACACGACCGTGCCCCCAAGCAGCGGAGGAAGAAAAATTCCCAGGAATTGTCCGAAGACGTGGCTCAGCGGCAACAAGTTCAAGAAGCGAATCGGATGTACCAGCCGTTCGTACTTCAGATATTTTTTAATTTCGGTTTCGATCGGGACGAGGTTGCCAACCACGTTGGCGTGGGTAAGCACCACACCCTTGGGCTCAGCCGTGGTGCCCGAAGTGAACACAATTTCGAGCGCATCGGAAGGCTGAATCGGCGCGGGACGGAAGCGTTGCGACGAATGTTCCGCGACAGCCACCGCCAGATCGGCGGGGTCGATTGTTACTATCTTTCCCGCGGGGATGTCTTCGGCCTTTTCAAAAAATGCAGCGCGTTCGCGCGGACACAACACCAGCTTCGTTCGCACCTGCGCACTGATCCGCCGCGCGAAATCGGGACTGGCCGCATCGTCGACCGGAACGGCAATGACTCCGCAAAGCGCGCATCCGAGGAACGCCGCGACCCACTCGGCACAGTTGGGACTCCACAACAGCACCGCATCGCCCTTCGCGATGTTGCGCGCCTCCAGTTCGCGCGCAAACTGATACGCACTTCCGGCGACGCGCTGGTAGCTCCACCGCTCATGCCGGTAGCCTCGCGGAAACACGTAAGCGCAATCGCTAGCGCAACGCTCGAAGTCGCCCAATGAATCCAGCAGACTTGCCCGCACACCTTGTTTAGTAGCACAATTCCCAGAACTTTACAGGACTAACCCCGCTTGGGCGGAGTCTGGGGTCGAATGACGAGGGTTTTTCCAGTTCGTGCCGTTATCGTTCGCATCGTTGCCGTACTGGCGATGTGTGGCCTGATCTCGTGTCAGCCGCCCGCTACCACGAATGGCGCAAGTTCGGCGGCGGGTTCAGCGATTGGAGCGCGCGCTGAGACCCACGCGGCAACTCGTCCCGTGCGCGACCTCAGTCAGGACGAGGCCGCCGGTGGCCACATTCTGCGTAAGCATGTGGGACAGACCGAGGAGCAACTGCGCGAGCGTCTGGAACATGAACCCGGCATTACCGGCGCGTCGACCTATACCGACCGCTCGACCGCTGAGCATGCCGTGGGCGCGGCCATCGCGCAATCGCAGGACCGGATCCAGCGCTGGCTCAGCCGCTCCGGTGGACATCCCAACCTGGTGCTCGACTACGACAGCGAGGCTCCGATTGGCCGCACCATCAATCGTGGCGAGTACCAGTCTCATCCGTGCGCGCACGCGCTAGTCGTACTAAAATACTCCGGGCCCAACGACTACTACGTTTTGACTTCTTATCCGGAGTGCCGCTGATGAACCCGAAACCGGAAATCACCACCGCCAACTTTCCCGCGCTGCATACTTTTCTGCGCGGCTACTTCCACGAAGATGTCGCCGACGAGTACGGAACTCCTCCGGAAGCGGCCGATCAGTTTTGCGAAGACGCCGAGACCGACGAACGCATTCCAGTCGCGCGCGAGTGGCAGCAACTCACGGAACTGACCGGAACACAGCCCGCCGCTCTGAACGCGGCATTGAAGAAGCTGGGCAGCGCGATTCGGCTAAATGAAGAGGAGATTCCGCAGGTTTCGGCGATCTTTGCCCGCTGCCTGGTAGTGAAATCGCATCGCCGTGTAGCCAACGAATGAGTGGCAGAAACATCCTTAGGAGAGCGACTTCCATGAATACCGCAACGAAGGTCGAAACAAACGTCAAACAGGCCGTACCGTTTTTCATGGTCTCGAACATCGAGGAGTCCCTGCGCTTTTATGTCGACGGCTTAGGCTTCGAGATGACCCAAAAATGGATCGACCAGGGCAAGCTCCAGTGGTGCTGGCTTCAGTATGGGGCTGCCGCTTTAATGCTGCAGGAGTTTCGAAAGGAGAAGCGCGAACGCCTGATGAGCGAAGGAAAGGTGCTCGGGGTAGGCGTGTCGATCTACTTCATCTGTGAGGACGCGCTGGCGATCTACCGTGAAGTCGCCTCACGCGGAATCAAAGCTGAGAGACCTTTCGTCGGCAACGGAATGTGGGTCACGTCCATGTCGGACCCGGACGGCTACAAAGTCTTCTTCGAGAGCTATACGGACGCGCCGGAGGAAACGGTGTTCTCCGAAAAGTGAAGTCTCTATTCCCGCCCCACCCCGAGCGCGTCGGCCACGCGGTTAATGTAGTTGAACCAGGATGCGATCAGCGTGATCTGCAGGATGGCCCGATCGTCGAAGCCCGCTGCCCGTAATTTCTCGTGATCGTCTTTCCGAACCTTGGTCGCGTCCTTGGTGAGTTTCACGACGTAATCGATCATCACACGCTCCTGCGGCGTTATTGGAGCGGTGGTGTAATCGCGTTCCAGCGCTTCGACCAGTTCCCTATCCAGCGTGACGCGACGCAGAAACTCTGCGTGAGACTCGATTCAATAGACGCACCGGTTGGTCACCGAGACCATGGCGGCAATCATCTCGTGATGACGCCGCTGCAGCGGCAGGTCGGGCGACATGAGCGCGCCGAAGGTCGAGAAAGCATGGCGTAGCGCCTGCGGAATCAAGGAGTGCGAGGCCACGATTTGCGAGGGAACGCCCTGCGAGCCGCCGCCTTCCGCGGGATGAATCGGAACTGCATACTCCTGCGGATAAAGGGCCTTCTGCGCTTCCATCGCCTGTCGCAGTTCGTCGTCAGCTTCCGCGAAAGGAATGGTGCGAATCCAGGTCATTTGTCATTAGGCGATCAGCGTTAGGGGATAATCTCAGACACAACTCCACTCTCAGTGCAGAGATCGTAGCACTCTCCGCTCACCTTTCGAAACCTAGGCCTTCAGATTCCATCGCCAACCATTCCCCCAAGGTCAGCGCCGCACCCCGCTATGTCCCCCTGACGATTACCGTGCCCGCGCCTGGGATGTTGTTCGGGCTGGGCTGCCCCACTTGGTAGGGGAAGTCCCCGGTGCCATCTTGCGGGTCGTCCGTGTGGGACGCATTGTCCACTGTCGTTAGTGGGGTGGTAAACGGGTCGCCATCGGTCCCGGTCCAAGACACCGGGTATACGTTGTTGCTGCTGGTATACATCATCAGATTGCCGCCGACAGGGATCGCCACCGGGTCAGGAACGTTTTTCAGGTTATCCCCGCTGCCGCTAACCGTGACAACCATGTAGCCGGTCCCCGTCTGGATGGCATAGGGCCCGTTTACTTGTGGCCCGGCGGGTAGGTTCACGGTTACGCTATAGTTCACACTTGCATTGGTGGGCGCCGGCTGAGTATTGACATTGCTCCCAGTGTTAGGGTCCGGTAGAGTTATGTTCGTGAAAATACCCGTGGGGTTAAACGCGATCTGGATCGTGTATCCGGAATTGTTGGTGAAGGTGACGGCGTTCTGCAGCGTCGTGAGGATGCAACCCTCCGGGTCGGCATCGGTAGCCGTGATGCTGATGCCCTTCGCTGAAGCACTATCTTCAAACGGAATAACACGTGCGGCCATGGCTGACTCCTTTTCCAAATTGAATTTGCTTACTTACCGCTCGGCCCGCTCGGCCTGAAACTAGGATCCGAGAGCAATCCTTGCAGGTCCGGAGTATTCTTCAGGTCCTCAAGGTCATAGCCTTTCTGCAGACTTTTTTCGATGTACAGCAACGCCTGAGCGCGATCGCCCAGGTCTTCATAGGCTTCGCCGACGGTTGCCAGAACGTTTGAATCGTCGGGCGAAAGCGCGAGCGCCGATTGTATGCGAGAAATGGCCTTTTCGCGCAACTTTTTCTTGGCATAGAGCAGTCCCAGGGTGGCCTGCGCCATCGCGTCGCGCGGGTTGTCAAGGGTCGCCTGTTCGAGTAGGGGGATCTCACGGTCGAGCGCCTGGTCTTCCTTCTCTTTGTCTTTGAGCCCTGCATAGGCAGCCGCAAGGTTGCCCCAGACAACGTAGTCCTTGTCGTTCAGTTGCAGGGCTTTCTCAGTCGCGGCGGCGGCTTCGGTGAACTTCTGTTCTTGGAGGTAGAGATACCCAAGATTGGCGTAAGCGGGATAGGTGGGCTCAAGGGCGATCGATTTCCGCAGCATCTGCTCCGCCTCCGCGTAATGCTTGTCTCCCATGTCGGAGTAGACCGCGCCTAGATTGAGATAAAGCGCCGAATTGTCGGGAGTGAGTTCGATGGCGTGGCGATACTGCGCCACCGCCTCATCATAGCGCCGGTGGTCGTTCAAGAACCCAGCAAGCTGGTTATATCCGTCCCACGAATCGGGACGGAGCGCGATGGCCTTTCGATAGGCAGCCTCCGCATCGGCGACCCGTCCCGCGCTTTCGTAGGACCTGGCCAGGCTAATAATCGCATCCGCGTTGCGCGGGTCGAGTTGCAGCGCACGCTGGCTCTCCTGCATGGCGAGTTCGTAATTCCCCGTGTAGCTGTGGATTTTCCCCAGGGTCACATAGACCATGGGCAGGCGATCGTCCAGTTGCTGCGCTTTTTGGCAATTCGCCAGCGCTTCATCGATCCACTTCTTGTCTTTGTCCAGCCGGTATTTCAGGCGGTAGGCTTCGCCAAGTTGAGCGAACCCCAAGGCGAATCGCGGATCCGCCTTCACCGCATTGTCGAGCGCCGAGATGGCCAGGTCGAGATTCCCCGCCTTATCGTAGCGCTGCGTGTAGCCGAGCGCCTTCAGGTACAACTCGTAGGCGCCGGCATTGACCGCGCCCCCGCCAGCTCGCAGCATCTCAGGCGTCACCTCAATGCGCATAAGCTTGGCGATGCGTGTCACCGCCTCATCTTCCAGCGACGAGAAGTCTCCCGCCCGGTCTTCCAGCGTAACCGAACCGATCTGCCGCAGGTTCTTCGTCTTCACCAGATTCACCGTGAGGTGGATCGTCTGCCCGTCGCGCTGCAGACTTCCTTCGACCGCAACCGTCGCTCCCAGTTGACGCAGCGCCGACGCCGGATCGGTAATCTTTTGCCGCCGCACTTCGCTCGCCGGAACCACCCATAGTGACTGCTTGCCGACATCGAGGTTCGACAGGCGGCTGGTCAGGTTGTCCATCAGCCCGGCGGAAACCGGCTCGTTCGCCGGATCATTCCCCACATTTTCAAACGGCAGCACCGCAATGTGCTCTTCCTGACGGCCAAACCACCCCGACACGCGGTCGCGAACCGGCGGCAGAAACGAGAGCACTGCCAGCACAACTACCGCAACGCCTGCCACGGCCAGCCAGCGATTCCACCTCGACACCGGCGCAGCCGGCGAGCCCCAGATTGGGCGCGACGCTTGTTCAATCTGTTTCCGCAGTGCCGAGGCGGTTGAAGCCGATGGCCTGGAGGATGACGGCCGGGATGACGCGTGCCGCGATGCCGATGGCCGGGAACCCGGCTGGCCGGCCGTTTCCACCGCCGTTGCCTCGGGCTCGAGCCGGCTGCGGACGTCTTTCAAATCGGCCACCAACTCGCGGCAGTTCTGATAGCGCGTCTCCGGCTCTTTCGACAGCGCCTGGTAAATCACGCGCAGCAGATCGAGCGGGATCTCCTCCATCGGCAGCGGCGCGTCGTTCAGGATCGCATAAATTGTCGCCGCCGGCGTCTCCCGCGAAAAGGGATTCTTCCCCGTCACCATCTCCACCAGAACGATTCCCAGCGACCATATATCGGTCCGCTGGTCCACGAACTTGCCGACCGTCTGTTCCGGCGACATGTAGCCGACCGTGCCCGCCGTACTCATGCTCTGCGTGCTGCCCGTCGACGCCAGCCGCGCCAGCCCGAAGTCCACGATCTTCGCCACGCCGCTCTGCGTCAGGATGACATTCGAAGGCTTGATGTCGCGATGCACCACCGTGCCCGCATGAGCTGCCGCCAGCCCCTCCCCCATCTGGATGGCGATGTCCACTGCTTCCGGCAGAGGAAGCGGCCCGCGCCGCATCTTCCCCGCCAGCGTTTCCCCCGCGTAATACGCCATCACGATGAAGGAGCGTCCATCTCTGGTTTCCTCCAATCCGTGGATCACGCCGATGTTGGGATGGTCGAGCGAAGAAGCGAAGCGCGCTTCGCGCAGAAACCGCTCTTTGTCGTCGCGGCTTGAAACTATGTGCTCGGGAAGGAACTTCAGCGCGACCGTGCGCTCCAGCTTTATATCGAGCGCGCGATACACCACGCCCATGCCTCCGGCTCCAGCCAAGCCAAGAATCTTGTAGTTGCCGACGACATCGCCCGCGTGTAATGTGGAGGCCGAGTCAGACACAGAGCGTCCCCCCATGGGGATCAACCCCAGCCCCAGCGCTCGCAGCGATTGTCGCAGCGATTGTCGCCACGATTTTCGCTACGACGATTTTCACGACGACGATTCTCACGACGACGATTGCCGCGGCCAGGATGGGATCGATCCAGTTCCGCGCCACGATGATACGCTACCGCATTTCCCACCGCCAAGAAAGTGGTCGTGAAAAGAACGCGATGCCGTCGAAACAACAAAACGACAAAAAGGTTATTCGCTGCCCTACAACTGCTGCGCCAGGTAATTGGCAATACCCATTTCCTTGATGGAATGCAGCTGAGCTTCCAAGTAGTCCACGTGCCGGTCTTCGTCCTGAATCATGCGCTCGAACAAAGCCCTTGAGCCGTCGTCCTTTGCCTCGACGCAAACCTGCACGGCCTGGTTGTATTGGCGCACGGCATCGTGCTCGTCTTTAAGGTTAATCTCCATTTGCTCTTGCACCTTGCTGCCGAGTTGAGGCTTCAATCCAACTTCGACAGTGGGTATGCTGTCCAGGAAGATAATGCGCTCAATCAGTCCTTCGGCGTGCTTCATCTCCTCGATGGCCCGCACCTTCGTGCGCTCGCCCAGCCGCTTGTAACCCCAGTTCTGGCACATCTCCGACTGCGTCATGTACTGCACTATCGCAGTCAATTCCGCGCTTAGAGCCGAGTTCAACTGCTCAATGACCTTTTCGTTCCCCTGCATTGTTCTGCCCTCCGTTTTTCGTCATTTTGCCGTCTCAGCGAACAGGAACGATGTGACCCAGCGCACAATGGCGTGGCAGGCGGGCACGATCCGGCCGGAAGAAAGTCTCACGCGGCAAATCTAGGCCGCGCTTTCTTCCAAACCAAGCGCGCCGGAAAGAACGGGACCGCGCCCCATAGTAAGGAACGCGACCGCGTCGAAAACTTCCCAGCAAGCTCTATTGAATCTATGCTAAGTTGCGTATTTTCTTTCTGTTGCCGCAATCCGCCTGGAATCGGAAGGCGCTCTTGTACTCCGCCCGTCCCGACCGTATAGTTGATGGTTAAAGGTTACCGCAGTAAATCATGGAAAGGCCAATTATGGAAACGAACGTATTTGTGTCTCTGCTCGAAGAACGCATTCATCCCTACAATTTGCTCGGTCATCCCTATTACAAAGCCTGGTCGGCGGGCGAACTGACCCGCGACGATCTGCGCAACTACGCCGAGGATTACTACCCGCACGTGGAAGCCTTCCCCGGTTATCTGGCGCAACTCGGCGTCCGGCTGGAAGAAGGCGAGTTGCGCCGCGCCGTTCTCGCCAACATGACCGATGAGAAGGGCGGCGAAGATTCCTTCGGCGAGCCGGACCGATCGCACTCCGAACTGTGGCTTGACTTTGTCCAAGGCGTCGGCGGAAGCCGTATTCCGAAACGGCGGCCGCTTGCGGAAGTTCGCAAGCTCATCTCCTGGTTCCACCGCGTCGCCAGCGAAGGAACTCCAGAGGAGGCGCTGGCGGCTTTCTATGCCTACGAATCGCAGGTGCCGCGCCTGGCACAGGAAAAAGATCGCGTCCTGCGCGAACTCTACGGCGCCGATGAGACGACGCGCGGCTATTTCACTCTGCACGCCTTTGCCAACCTGCCTCACGCGCAGGTGTGGCGTGAACAGCTCGAGAAACGGGTCAAGGCCAATCCGGAGACGGCCGAAAAAGCGTTGGCTGCCGCCGAGAACGCCGCCAAAGCGTTATGGCGCATGCTGGACGGCTTCGAGACGCGTAGGACCGAACAGGTGGCAGCCTAAAACTCGTCAACTCGTCTCATAAATGGTTTTGGGAAGGGAGTGGCGCAGCGGTTCGCCGCTGAAGTTGCCGGTGGAGCGCCGGGCGTCCCCGCCCGGCCGCCACACTGCAACAGGCGAGACGCCCGTCGCCCATAGTACGACTTATCAAGAGGTCACAGTACTAGTCTCTATTTCCTCTGCCATCTCATGGCCCGACCCATCCCCATCGGCGTGCGCGGCGAAGCGGCTGAAACCGTCGAGTTAAGGCACACACTCTCCGCCCATCATCCTAAATTGCCACCCGTGTATTCGACTCCCGATATGATTCGGCTGATGGAAACCGCCTGTTTCGACGCGCTGCAACCGTTTTGCGATAAGGGAGAAATCACGGTGGGCATCTCGATCCACGTCGAACACCGCGCCGCCAGCGGAATCGGAATGCGAATTCACGCCGAGGCGGAACTGGAATCGTTTGACGGCCGCTTCTATATCATGCGCGTCCGCGCCCACGACGGCACCCAGGACATCGGGAGCGGCACGGTAGGGCGAGCCGTGGTCCACGTCCCCAGTTTCCTAAGGCGCATGGGCGAAAAAGCGCGCGGCACCTGACCGCGCCGAAACATAATGGCACGGCCTAAATCTTGTCAAGCCCCTGTTCCGACCATTTTCCCGGTAAGCCGATGAATTCGTTGGGAAAATAAAATCCGAGAAGTTGTCGGTCCGCCAGGTCGGAATTGGGTAGTGGGTTCGTATCTTTTCCACAGGTGATGCATTGCTAGTGAATCCGTGGCATCATGGAACCATGCCGAAACGCTCAAGCCCGAAGCGCGACTTCATGGAAGTGGGCCGCGCTATTGTCGAACAAGCCATCGGGGAGCAGATGGACGGCACGCCACTCCCACAGCCCGAACCAGATACCCGCAATCCTCACGCCGTTGCGCTCGGAAGCATGGGCGGACGCAAAGGCGGTCGCTCTAGGGCCAAAAAATTATCTCCGGCAAAACGAAGGGCTATTGCAAAAAAAGCTGCCTCCGCCAGATGGAAATAAAAAAGTTCCCTTTTTCCTACCGCATTTGTGGTAGGATTTTGGGAACTTTTCAATTCCATGAAGGGAGCACAGATGAACTCAGCATTTCCGGGTAGAGAGCCGCGAAGCGATGCGGAACGTCTTGCGGCGATGGGTTTAACCACTGAGATTTTTGAAACAGCCGGGAGAGTACACCTTGCGGACTACTTCTCATGTACCGAACACGACCCGCCGATATTTCCGCCGATAGCAGGATGGGCCGGTGGGAACCGCTCGCTAAGAGATCAACTGGTTCCTGCTTGGACGGCGATCAATGAGCGGAACCAGCCTCTTGTCGTGAATGATGCTGGCACGATAGCAATCACCGCGCTTTCTGGAGACGAGAAGACTGGAACCGACGAGACTCCATCTACCCGGTCCCCTAAAGGGCGTGTTACTGCTGAGGCTGTGGAAGTGAATTTAGAACAGCAGACGCAATTTGCCTTCATGGAAAACCCTGCTGCGGTAATGGAAGCATCCGAAAGGCTAGGCCGCACGCTCTGGATTTTCCTAACACATCGGGACTTTGAGAGGGGGGAACTTCGTAGTGAATTGTCGCGCCCCCTAGAGATGTCCGAAGATGGCTACATCGACAGATGGGGTGACCGTATCATATTTCCTCCCATCCCGTTCGATGGTTATGGGGATACTGACAATCCAGAAAATCCACACACCGGAAACGACGATGGGGGCCAATCTCCTGAAATTACCGTTGAGATCAGAAAGCGTTGATCGTAGCGCGTTTAACCGGACACGCCTTGCCGTTGCCCGGAAGCGCAAGGGTTTGAGCAAGCTGGCATTCGCCAAAAAAGTGGGGGTGGATCGGAAGTCCGTCGAGGCTTGGGAGGCCGGGAAAAAGAAGCCTACGGAAGATGCCATTGCCCAAATAGTGCGCGTAACAGATTTCCCGCGCGAATTTTTCATGGGCGACGATCTTGACGAGCCAAGTATTGATACCGGCAGTTTTCGTTCAATGAAAACGATGACGGCAGCGCAACGGGATATGGCGCTAAGTCAGGCCACTCTGGGATTGCATTTCAATTTCTGGCTAGATAAGAAATTCGGGTTGCCTGTTGCCGACATTCCCGATCTTGGCCGAGAACTTGGCCGCGAACCCGACCCAGAGGCGGCTGCGGAGTTTGTGCGGCGAGAATGGCAGCTTGGCACTCGATCAATCAGGAATATGGTTCACCTCCTAGAATCAAGGGGCGTTCGCGTATATTCCTTGGCCGTCGATGCGAGGCAAGTCGATGCCTACTCGATGTGGAAGGGCAATGTCCCGTTTATTTTCTTGAACACGAACAAAACGGCGGAACACAGCCGTTTCGACGCAGCACACGAACTAGGACACTTGGTCCTTCACAGACACGGGCCTCCGCGTGGCATTGAAGCGGAGAAAGAAGCAAATTTGTTTGCTTCTGCGTTCCTGCTACCGAGGGGTAGTGTGCATCCGAAAGCGCCCAAGTTCCCAACCTATGCCAATCTCGTCAGGCTAAAGCGAGTATGGGGGGTTTCGGTTGCCGCGCTTGCTTATCGGCTCCATGCCCTAGGACTAGTGAGCGATTGGCAATTCCGTGGGCTGTACATCGAGATTTCTAAGCGCGGGAAGGATCGGGAGCCGAATCCTGTGCCGCACGAGTCATCGGTTGTGCTCAAAGCTGTATTGAGTTCACTTTGGGACGATGGGATTACCAGGGGGCGAATTGCGGAAGAGCTAGCTCTACCAACAGCGGAGCTAGAACAACTACTGTTCGGCCTTACCATGACCGGAATCGCGGGCGGGAGCCACAGAACTACATCAAAAACTGAACTTAGCCGCGTCAAATGATGATTTTACTTGACATCGTACACGCTCAAGCATATAGGTCAGTATATGAAACGGCTAACAATGGAGCAGAAAAAGCGAGTTGTCGCGGCTTTAGTCGAGGGAAATTCAATCCGCTCGACGGTGCGTCTGACGGGCGTTTCCAAGAACACCGTCATAAAGCTCCTGCTTGATTTGGCCGATGCTTGCGCGGCCTACCATGACAGCAACGTCCGCAATCTCCGCGTGCGCCGTCTCCAGTGCGACGAGATTTGGCAATACGTAGGCTCCAAGGCGAAGAACACACGCCCGGAGAAAAAGGCAATCGGATGGGGCGATGTGTGGACGTGGACCGCACTCGACGCGGATACGAAACTCTGCGTGAGCTATCTAGTCGGTGGACGTGATCTGGGATGGGCAAAAGAGTTCATGCGCGACTGCGCGAGACGGATTCGTAACCGCGTGCAGATCACGACGGACGGTCACAAAGCGTACTTGGAAGCGGTCGAAGATGCGTTCGGGGCTGACATTGACTACGCGCAGTTACAGAAGATTTACGGCGCTGCGAATGAGAACGAGACGCGGTATTCTCCGGCAACGTGCATCGGCTGCGACATGAAGGTTGTCAGCGGGAATCCAGACCCCAAGCACGTTTCGACTTCGTTTGTTGAGCGGCAGAACCTTTCGATGAGAATGAGTATTCGGCGCTTCACTCGTCTGACCAATGCTTTCTCCAAGAAGATCGAGAATCACGCGGCGGCTGTGGCGCTCTGGTTTATGTACTACAACTTCTGCCGTGTGCATTCGAGTTTGCGCGTCACCCCCGCAATGGAAGCTGGCATTTGCGACCACGTTTGGAGCGTCGAGGAACTGTGCAACCTGCTGCCAGAGAATCACAATATCGGCGTGCAAACGGACAAGGCGCTTATCCTGAAGGCACTCGGAGAGCAGGCAAGTTAGCAACAGATGAATGAGGACACTAAGCTGTCGCAATTGGCCGAGAATTTTCGTTTTTTCGGCGACATGCGTTTTAAGCAGTTGACGCTGTTCATGGCCGCCATGAGCGCGGCGGGTGCGGGAGTCATGGAGTTTCCTCTGAGTCGATGGTGGATAGCGCTGGGCGCTCTCTTCGTTACTGCGGTCATGTGGGTGGTCGAAGTGAGAGGAACCCTGAGCGGTATCGCAGCACATAACGCAATCCCGGAACTGTTCCCCAGCCGCAAGATTTTCTGGCCATGGATAAATTCATCTTGGGCTGTGTTGTCACTGCACATCGGATTTTACGTGCTATGGCTGGCGTGTATTCGAGCTTGGGGTCCGTCGGCCTGTGTTTCCTTTTGCGTTGGAATACTCGTCGGGCTTGTACTGTCGGTTTTTTCAATCGTCAACTACTGTTATCAAAGTAGCTTTTGGCTCCGGCGCTAATTCGGTGCCTGTGGAAAAGATAAAGACCCACTACCCGATATAATAGAAACATAGATCAAAAGTTATCATTGAATCAGGCGCTCATTCTCAGAGCGTAGACCGTGCTTGACCATAAGTTCTGTGAAATGAATATTTTGCGCGACCAGTGATTCGTAAGCCCCTGATTCTAAAGCCGAGCCCAAGCCAGCCCGCAACTAACTCCTTTGTTATGAATATTTTGAATTAACTCTTTTAGAACCAATATTTTAACAAAAAATGGGGGGGGTGGGGGTGCACAAGCACCAACAGGATGTTGGCTAAGTCCTTATTCCGTAATATTTTACAAATAAATCCTTTAAATACAAAGATTTGGCCGCAATTTTTGCCTAACTCTTTGATTTTAAAAGAGAGGAAACACAATTTTTTTTCAGCCAGATTCGGTTCCGACGGCCCGGAGGTGTTCCACCAATTGCGTCGTTCCGCTCGCTTTGGCATCTTGTAAAAAAGACATAATTTTGATTCGCCTGCAGCCATGAATCGACCGCCGATCTGGTTTGAACGAAAGTTCGACTTCACGTTTCCGGTGGAGCAGCATCCCAACCTGTGCGCGCGTTTGCGAGGCACGCCGGCGCGGCTGGAAGAAATCGTCCGCGGCGTTCATCGCGACGTCCTCGTGAGGAAACCAGACGAAAAGTGGTCGGCCCAGGAACATGCCGGGCACTTGCTCGACCTCGAACCTCTATGGATGGCGCGGGTCGAAGACTATTTCAGTCAAGCATCACAGCTTACCGTGGCTGACCTGAGCAATCGCAAGACCTCCGAAGCGCAGCACAACCGGCGCTCGATCGACGAGATCCTGACCGAATTCCGAAGCGCGCGCTCACAACTGGTGAGCCAAGTTGAGAAGATCGCCCCCGCAGTTGTTGCCCGCGCCCTCCTCCATCCGCGGATGAAAACACCCATGCGGTTGGTGGACCATTTGTACTTTGTGGCGGAGCACGATGACCATCATCTGGCCCACATCTGGGGACTGATCAACGCCGGCTAGCGGGGAAACGCACCAATCAAGAAGTGACTCGGATTAAAGGTTTCGTGCGCGGTATGACCTGGCCGATTTCGACGGCGGGAACCCCGGCAGCTTGAAGGGCTCGTGTGAGATCTCCAGAATCATCGGCCGCGACCGCGATCAACAATCCGCCAGCAGTTTGCGGATCGAAGAGCAGCGTGCGGATGTCATCGGGCACTGACGGGTCATAGCCCACCATGCATTCGGCAAAGTCGCGATTCGCTTTGAGGCCGCCCGGGATGTAGCCGGCGTGGATGCAATCGAGCGCGCCTTCGAGCACAGCAATCTTGGCGGAGTGGAAAACAAGGCTAACGTCCGAGGCCAGCGCCATTTCGCGGGCATGGCCGATCAGGCCGAAGCCGGTAACGTCGGTTAGAGCATGGACAGCAAAGGCGTCGTTAGTCGTTGGTCGTTGGTCGTCGGCTGTGGCATGGCCGTTGAGGATTACTTCGGCCGCTGCCCTATTCAATGTGGTCATCGACTTCACGGCGGCGTCGATCCACTCCTGTTTCGCTACGCCTTTTTTGATCGCCGTCGAAATCACTCCTGTGCCAAGCGACTTCGTGAATAGCAGCTTATCGCCTGGCTGCGCGCCTTGATTCGCCAGCACGCGTTGGGGATGAATCACTCCAGTGACCGAATAGCCGAACTTCATTTCTTCATCGCGGATGCTGTGACCGCCGACCACCGTGCATCCCGCCTCGATCATCTTCGACAAGCCGCCGGCCAGAATGCGCTCCAGAATTTCGAGATCCCCTTTCTCGGGAAAACAGACAAGCGCCAGCGAAGTCAGCGGCTTTCCGCCCATGGCATAGACATCGCTGAGCGCGTTGGTCGCGGCGATCTGGCCGAAGGTGTAGGGATCGTCGACGATAGGCGTAAAAAAATCCACCGTCTGCACCAGCGCCGTCTCGGGTGTAAGCAGATACACGCCGGCGTCGTCGGCGTGATCGAAGCCGACCAGCACATTCGGGTCCTGTTGCCGGGCTAATTTCCCAAGCACCGTGTCCAGCGCCGCCGGACTCAGCTTGGACGCTCAACCCGCAGCTTTCACGGACTCCGTAAGCCGGAATGGTTTTACCTCAGACACGAAGACATTGTAGCGGAGGAGACCATTGCAGAGGTCCGAGGTTAGAGGTCAATCTGACTTCTAACCTCTGACCTTACTTCGCGCTCACCTGGGTGATCTGCAGATCGGGATAGGCATGATTCCACTGCGCCGAGATGTTCTCAAAGGTCAGGCGGAAAGGTTTGCTCTCGCCAGGCGCGAGCGGTGAAAGGTTGAAATCCACTGCTTCGTCGTACGCTCCGCCGGTGCGCAGAACGCGCAGGGGAAGTTCTTCGCGCTGCGCCATCTGCCCCATGTCGTCTTTGAACGTGACCTGCACCACCGCGTGGATGACGGTTTTATCGCCAGTGTTGGTAATGACGCCATCGATATAGCTGACGGTTGCGCCAACAAAATTCTGCGCCGCGCTGGTCTTCAGGTCCGAGAATTTCAGGTTCGCGGCATAAGCTGGAGGCACGGCAGGTTTCTTTTCCTCGGCGCGGAAAATCAGTGCGAGAACGCCGACCACCACCCCTACGATGACGATCCCGATGAGAATCGGACGCAGGCTGGACTCTTCCCTCTCTGTCGTTGGGTTTACGCTCGGCTGGATCAGGCTATCCATGGCGGGATTGTACTACTGCGCGCCGGGTATGAATGCGAGTTGATGAAGGCGAACTAGCGGGCGCCCGCGTCGGAAGGCGACCCCTTTGTGGCGTTCTTCAATTGCCGCGAATCGGTCACGCGGTAGTTGCCGTATTCAATCGTCAGCGTGGCGCGCCCGCCGAGGCGGATGTAGCTTACCGACTCGTTGCGCTGGGGAAGCCAGAAATTCTGCACCTTCATGTACTGGTGATGAATTTCGCTTTTCTTCGTCCAGAATGAAGGATTCTGGGCCGGCTCAGCGTCAATGCGTGTGACCGCAAAATCGGTTCCATCGACCCACACTTTGCCGCGATAGACGTACTTGCTTTTCGCTTTCGGAAAGACGGCGAGCACGTATTGGCTGCCCCGATCCGAGGAACTAACGTCCGAGGAATTGACGCCCGAGCTCTCGTAGCCGATCAGCGCGAAGTCGTAGTTGCTGCGGTTCAGCAGCGTGCGGGCGTGCATTCCCGGCTCGGCGGCTTCTTTTTCGCTTTCCAGCAACCGTTGGAAAACGCGGTCGATGATCAGCTTCGATCCTTTTTGCGAGATGACCTTAAAGTTCTTGGTCGAAGGACTGTCATAGGTCGCCGCCACGGTCATTTCAGCCTCGCGATTGCCCGGGAATCCTCGATAGGAAAGGCGATAAACGCGGGTGGATTCGTAATGGCGCAGAGCCTGCGCCCGCTCCTCATCTTTGCGGACAAGATTGTTCACGACCTGGTCGCACGACAGAGGCGCGGTAGTGATGGAAGGTGGGAGCGGGCTGGAATCAACGGCGGTTCCTCTGGCACCCCCCAGTGTCGAGGTCAGGATCAGGAAAAGTTTGACTGTGCGCTGCAACGAAGGCGGTATCGAACTCGAGACTGCGAGCATGCGTCATTCACTGAAGCCCTTAGATTACCACCATGAACGGCTAGCGTAAGTTTCCAGGGCGCGGGGCGATTTCACCCACCTTTAAGAGTGGCCGTCGAAATTCAGGGAATCTTTTCAATTACTTGCGGAGGAGAACAAACGGTCACATGATTGCTTCAAAAATCGGCACAACGAGGAGCCCTCTCCCATGTGGACCCGCGAACCGGAAAAACATCTTCATTGGAACTGGACTGTGATCTTCTCCTATGCCGCGTCGCTAGCTATCAGCCTGGCGATTTGGAGAGGTCTATTCAGGGCGGTCGAACGCCTGGTGAAGTGAGCTGGCGAAGTAAGCTGGCGAAATAAGACCGCAGGCCAGGAGAATTTTGCCAGCGCGCACCCGATGGCCTCCATAGCGTCACTTACCGGCATTGCCAATCGGCATTAGCGATCATAGTGCAGCAGCGAGAACACGTCGTACTTCGCCAGCTTCTCGCGGCCCTTCAGAAAATCGAGCTCGACCACAAATGCCAGTCCAGCAATCTGCGCGCCCAGCCCACTGGCCAGTTCCGCGGTTGCGACGGCCGTTCCGCCGGTGGCCAGAAGATCGTCCACGATCAGAACGCGCTGACCTTTTCCGATGGCGTCTTTGTGAACCTCCAGCGCGTTGCTGCCGTATTCGAGATCGTAGCTGACCTTCGCCGTTTCGGCGGGCAGCTTCCCCGGCTTGCGGACAGGGACGAATCCAGCATTCAACCGGTAGGCGAGCGCTGGGCCGAAGATGAATCCGCGCGCCTCTATGCCGAGCACCAGGTCAATCTCTTTCTCATTGCCAATATAGTTTTCCGAGAACGCGTCAATCAGGCGCGCGAAGCCAAGCTTGTCCTTGAGCAGCGTGGTGATGTCGTAGAACAGGATGCCTGGTTTCGGGAAGTCGGGCACCTCCCGGATCAGCTTCTTCAATCGGTCGCAATCTACTGGCTTGATCGGCATCTGGGTCGACATCCTGGTTTGCATTTTAAGGTTAGGCTCCTCGAATTTGAAATGAATTGAGTCCTGCGACCGGCTCGGCCTCGGATTCCTCTACGTCATCCACTCGCGCCGCGCGCGGCCCTTCCCGCAGACGCGATCGCAATCCGGCCAACTGCTCGCGCGTTCCCATGGCCAGGACTTCGACGCTGCCATCGTGATTGTTGCGGACCCATCCGGTAATCTGCAGGATGTGCGCCTCGCGCTCGACAAACCAGCGGAAACCGACGCCTTGGACACGTCCGCGCACGAGAAAACGGCGAGCGTGGGCCCGAGATTGGCCGTTTGTGGAAGCCATCGTTCGATTGAAGAAGTCAGAGGTCAGATTGCAGAGGTGAAAACCAAAGCCAAAGGCTCTTACCCCTGCAATCTGATCGTGAACCTCTGACCTTATTGGGCCCGCGACAGATATGTCCCTTCTGCCGTGTCCACCTTAATTTTCTCGCCTTCGTTGATGAACGGCGGCACCTGCACGATCAAGCCGGTTTCGGTCTTCGCTGGCTTGGTCACGCTCGATGCGGTTGCGCTCTTCAGGCCGGGTTCGACTTCCATCACCGTCAACACGACGGTCTGCGGCAACTCGATGCCCACGGCCTTGCCATCGAAAAACTCCACCTTGATCTGCAGGTTCGACGTCAGGTAATCCACTGCGTCGCCGAGCGTTTCGCGGGTCAGATGAGTTTGCTCGTAGTTTTCGGTGTTCATGAAGTAGTAGTCGTCGCCGTCGCTATAGAGAAACTCCATGTTGACCTCATCCACGTTGACCTTCTCGATCGGGTCGGGAGAGCGGAAACGGTGCTCGAACATGGCGCCGGTGCGGAGGTTGCGGAGCTTTGCCTGGATGAAGGCGCGCAGGTTGCCCGGCGTGCGGTGCTCGACGCTGAACACAGAATGCAAGTCATTGTTGTGCTTGATTATCATGCCGGGACGGAGTTGGGTCGCTGGTATCGACATTGCTCGTTTACATCTCCTTCACTCTGCTAGGAATTCTGGGGAGCGGGGCAGGTCCGGGGCACCAGCGGGCCCGCTCTTGGCCTGCTGGAGTGGAGGTCGCCGGGGCGTCCGCCGCACTTGGGATCAACGCTTCATTTTACACAGGCGGAGTGGGTTGTGGAAACCGGGCCGGGGGGAATCTGTAATTGGCAATTTGGTAACTCATGACGCAGAGCTTCAAATTACCCAATTAGAGATTTGAGAATTACCAATTCAGTATTCGGGTCTAGAATAGAGTTGATCAGGAGGTTTCATCATGCGCATTGGGAAATACGAGAGCTCTGACGGTACGGCCGGCACAGCAATCACGTTTCTACTGATCGGGCTTGGCGTCGGCGCCGCCCTGGGTCTTTTGCTTGCTCCGAAGACCGGGCGGCAACTGCGGAAAGACCTTCGGCGCTCCTATGACGAAGCCCTGGGAACGGCCTCCGACTGGACCGAGGAAGCGAAAGACCGTTTCGAGGAAGTGGTCGAAAAAGGCGGCGATCTCGCCGACGAACTGCGGGCCAAGACTAAGCCGCTGGGCGATTTACTGCGCCGCTCGTGATGCGGTCGATAGCCGCTAGTCTTTGGCGATCTGCGGTCTTACGGCTCGGTTTGGGTCTCGTCTTCGAGCGTGCGTTTCTTTTTGTGCACACTGCGGATGACGAAGCCTACCGATAAGCGGAAGTTGTCCTGCTTCTGCTTGGGTTGAAGCGGAAACGCGGTGCCCGTCTGCAAGTAATCGGCCTTGAACCGCAATGCGAAACGCTGATTGATTTTGCGATCGACGCCGCCCCCGGCCAACAGCGCCCGGCCAGTGCCGACTTCTGTGAACTCAGTCCCGACGGCAGCCGCTTGGCCGCGAGTGCCCTGATGTCCGTACATGAGTTCGCCGAACGGGGTCCACCGTCCTCCCCTGCGGCGGGAAAATTGAGCGCCAAAAAGAAAGTTGTATTCCCGCGTCGCCACGCTGAACGTGGGATAAGTGCCCGGGCAAAAGGGTGTGCACGGCGGGAATGGCGCCGGCGTGCCTGTCGGAATCTTCGAGGTTCCGAAGTATTGGCCACCCTCCACTACGAAGCCCAGCCAATGGGTGGCGTTCAGGCTCAAAGAAGAGTCCCAACCGTAGAGGCCGGCCCAGTGTCCAGCGTTGAAAAGACCGGCCTCGGCGTATGTACCCCCGCCAAAGAATTCGAAGCGCGGGTACTGGGGCGCAGGCGCCGGGTTGCCTGGAGGAGTCGGAATCTCAGCCGGCTGGGGGGCTGGCGCTTGCGCCGGCGCTGGAGTTTGAGCTGGGGCTGGAGTTGGAGCCTGCGCCCACGACATTACACACAGCGCAGCCACGCCGGCCAAAACTCCCAGGTATTTCCTCACGATTCCTCCTTAAGATGCAGTGCGCCCACACGTCCTCCATCAAGACACTGGCTACCGGGCGCTGGCAACTGGCTATTGAGTCACTGGTTTTCCGAAAATCGTATTGTAGTGAAGCCGGATATCCCCGCATGTTCCCAACTCCGGCGAATAGACGACGCAGGTGTCAAAAGGCCGCGAATAGACGTGCAAGGTCACTGCACGCTGCTCGGCTTCCCGTGGATTCACCACTCGATGCACCGGCTCCCGGGGATCGACCGCGCACGGATTGGCCGCCGTCAATTCCACCGTGTTAGATGCGAGCAAACGGCATTTTCCGGCCTCGATGTCCTGAAATCCGACCTGAAAATTCTCGATCAGCAGCCTGCCCACCGGCGCCGCCATCCAGCAATTCTGGTCGCGATGATTGTGCACCGAACTGCTCTGTCCAACCTCCCAGCAGATGGCGATCAATTCGTAAAGATCCGTCTTGTCGATCAGGTTGCGCGTGTAATGCTGCCGGTTCCAGCTTAAGTAAGGCGCGAGACTTGCGCTTTCGACCGGCATCCTCCGAAGCAATGAAAGTATCTCTTTCGTCGTATCGAAGGCCGATGCGGGAAACGCGTGAAGTTCCCGGACCAGTTCATCGATGGAGACCCGCGGCGCGATTGTCAGCTCACTCATAGATGCCCTGCGACAAACTATTGAGTATACCGTGTGTATTTATTTTTTCTCTGCGTCCTCGGCGTCTTGGCGGTGAAGATTTACAGTACCCGTTCCTGCGTGTAGCCCGCTGCGCCCAGCGCCGAGATGATTTCGGCGATGTGGTCGGGGCCGCGGGTCTCCATCGTGATTTCAATCGCGGTCTCACCCAACCCTACGCCGTGGTAGGCGCGGTCGTAGTCAGTCTCGACGATATTGGCGCGATGCTGCGCCAGAATTGATGTGAGGCGATTGAGCGCGCCGGGATAATCGGGCAGGTGAACGCGCAGGCGCACCAGACGTCCGTCTTTGACCAGACCGCGCTCGATGATGCGTGAGAGCAGCGTGACGTCGATGTTTCCGCCGCACACGAGCACGGCAACTTTCCTCCCCACCAAGGGCAGCTTGCGGTTAACCAAAGCGGCGATAGCGGCTGCCCCCGCGCCTTCGGCCAGAGTTTTTTCGCGCTCCAGCAGCAGCAGGATAGCGTTGGCGATCTCTTCTTCTTCGACCGTAACGATATCGTCCACATACTTCTGGACCAGCGGCAGGGTGCGGTCGCCAGCGCGTCGCACAGCAATGCCATCGGCGATGGTGGAAGCCGCCATGAGCGTCACGGGCTTGCCTTCGGCGACCGCGACTTTCATCGACGGCAGGCGCGAGGGCTGAACCCCGAAAACTTGAATCTTGGGATTCGCCTCCTTCACGGCGCAGGCGATGCCGCCAATCAGCCCCCCACCGCCGATTGGAACCACCACGGCTTCGAGCTCCGGATGTTGCTGGATGAGCTCCAAGCCAATCGTTCCTTGTCCGGCGATGACGGCGTCGTCATCGAAGGCATGCACAAAGGTGAGATGCTCGGCCTGGCTGCGTCCGACGGCCTCTTCGTAAGCTTCATCGTAGTTGGCGCCGTGCAGAACCACATCCGCGCCGTAGCCGCGCGTCGCCGAGACCTTGATGAGAGGCGTGGTCAGGGGCATGCAAATCTGGGCGCGGATGCCGAGTTTGCCAGCGTGGTAGGCCACGCCCTGAGCGTGATTTCCCGCCGAGGCCGCGATCACCCCTTGGGCACGTTCCTCCGTGCTGAGCGAGAGCAGCTTGTTCAACGCGCCGCGCTCTTTGAAAGCGCCGGTTCGCTGCAGATTGTCAAGCTTCAAATAGACCTGGTTGCCGGTGGACTCAGAGAACGTCTCCGAACGCGCGCAAGGCGAAAGGTAGATGGAGCTGCGAATGCGGCGCAAGGCCGACTGGATGTCGTTGACTGTAATCATTTTCCAACTGCGTCTACATTGTTAAGGATGCCCACATCTTACCTGACACAAACGAAGGGAGCAGGCGCAACCGATTGAGGTACAACCTCCGTAATGGCCCTTTCGGACAGGGGCTAAGCCCTTTCGAAACCTATGCAACCGTGGAAATGCCCGTCAGAATGGGCTTTTGGAGGAGTTCACGCCCTGGGACTCATGCCTACTTCGACTCGCGCCGTCCTCGCCCCCGTTCTTGTCCATCGAAAGACTGCCGCGCGCGTTGCGCTATTTGACTTGTCCGCGGCGTCTGCTCATCTCATCACGGACTGTTTCCGTCAGTTTGGAATCGAAACCGTTTCCATCGAGCGCGCACACGCAGATCGGCTGCAACGCGAGAAGTTTGAGGCCTGTGTTCTGTCCCTGGATGAAACCGCCGGCAGCATCATCGAACTGGCGCGAGCGTCGGCTTCCAATAGCCGGATCGTCATTTTCGGGCTGGGCGGGACCGCGCAGGACGCCATGCGTTATTCGAAGTTGTGCATCAACGCAATATTTCACGAACCCTTGGAGCGGTCGGCGGCAATGAAGCTGGTGCGCTCGACGAGAATGTTGGTGCTGCACGAATTCCACCGCTACGTCCGCATCCCGGTCATGACCGAGGTTGGGATCGTCATGGCCGAGGGTAGCAGTATGACAGCGACCAGCCAGGAGATCAGCTCCGGGGGGATGTCGCTCAGAGGCCATCACGTACCTGAACTCGGAACCCTAGTGGAAGTGTCGTTTTCTTTACTGACCTTGCCGCGCGTCTGGGTACGCGGCCAGGTCACGTGGAGGAAGAACAACAGGAGCTTCGGGATCCGTTTTGACCCTGCCGACGAGCGCCGGCAACGTTTGAAAGAGTGGATTGCGGCCTATCTGGAAACCTAAACGGCCGCCATCGGCTATTGGCCTTCAGTTAAACCCTCCAGACCCGGCTACAATATCCGCGTGAGTTCTTCTTCCGCCGCTGTCGAGCCGGAACCGCCCTCGGTCTCAGAAACGCGACACTTCTCGGTGCGACAACGAGTTCTTTTGTGGCTCATCAGTTGGGCGAGCTATCTCGCCATCGCGCTGATTGGTCCCACTCTCCGCTATTCGATATCGTGGGAAGAGCCGCCGACGCCGCCGGACGCGACTTTCGAGAAACCGGTGATCTACTCATTCTGGCATCGCGCCGTTTTCGCCAGCGCCTGGTTATGGAGAAAGACCGGAATCGCGGTGATGGTAAGCCGGAGCTTCGACGGGGAATATATCGCTCGGACTATAGAAAAACTTGGCTTCGTCGCGGTGCGAGGATCGAGCAGCCGAGGGGGCGTGCAAGCTTTGCTGGGCTTGAAAAACCGGCTGGAGCGGGGCACCCCGGTTGCGTTTACGATTGACGGACCGCGCGGCCCGAAATATGTGGCCAAGCCGGGCCCGGTGCTTTTGTCGCGCGCTAGCGCGGTACCGATGGCGGCGTTCTATGTGGCGCTCAGCGATGCCTGGGTGCTGCATACGTGGGATGCGCTGATGATCCCGAAACCATTTTCGAAAGCGCTGGTGCGCTTCAGCGCGAAAGTGCAGGTTCCCGCCGCATCGGAAGATGTGCAGATGGCGGAGTTTTACCGGCAGCTGCAGGCTGCGCTCGAACGCGTCACCCGCTTCGCCGAGGAGCACGTTGCGCAAGTCGGATCGGCGGCGTTTCCCATCATTAAGAACTAGCAACCGGAGAGCCGCGGCGTCCCCGCCCGGCCACCCACAAGCGTTTGACTTTGTATCGCGCTGCCCGGTAGATTTGCTGGGCTGCTGTTTTTGCTCTTTCTCAAAATTAGGTTCGCGCATGATCGTAGGCCGGCGAAACGCCGCCCTATGGGAAGCGGGTGCAAATCCCGCGCTGCCGCGCAACTGTAAGCGAGGACAACGCAACCGGCCACTGGGATATCTGAAAAGGACAACCTGGGAAGGCCGGTTGTAGCAACCGGATGCTGAAGCGAAAGCTCACATCCTGACTCGCAAAGCCAGGAGACCGGCGTGAACCGCCCACACAACCCTTTCGCGTGACAAAGGAGACGTGTATGCGCTGTTCCCGTGTATTCGCTGCTGTGTTTTTTCTGTTGGCCCTCTGTCTGGTATCTATCGCTTCCGCCGAAATCAAAATCCGGGTTGTCGATCCCCAGGACGCCGCCGTCGCTGGCGCGCAGGTTCAATTGCTCAAGCTTGGCAAACCCGCGGCCGTGCAAAGCACGTCCGCCGAAGGCTTCGTGATTTTTCGCGAGACGGCATCAGGTGCTTATCGTGTCCAGGTGTTGGCTCCCGGCTTCGCGATAGAAAAGGTGGACCTTTCCCCGGCTGCCGAAGTCATCACCATCAAGCTCCGTCTGGCGACGGCGGCGGAAACCGTGGTCGTGACCGCGACCCGTACTCCGGTCCCAAGCCAGGCGGCGGGCGCCGACGTCGACGCTTTGAGCAGCGAGCAGTTGGAACTAATGCAGCCGGTAGGTGCAGACGACGCCGTACGCTTCCTGCCCGGCGCAGTCGTGAATACTTACGGTCAGCGCGGTGGACTTTCCTCACTGTTTGTTCGCGGCGGCGAGTCTACTTACAACAAAGTGATTGTCGATGGGGTCTACCTCAGTGAACCTGGCGAGACATTCGATTTCGGCACGCTTCCCCTGGGGCAAGCGGATCGCCTGGAATTCGCGCGTGGCGCCCAGAGCACCTTATACGGTTCCGATGCCATGACCAGCGTAGTGCAGGTATGGACGCGCACCGGAAACACTCCGGTTCCCGAGCTCCGCTTCGGCGCCGACGGAGGAAATTTCGGATCGGCCAACGGTTACCTGTCTCTGGCCGGCGCTCACGGACGCTTCGACTACAACTTCTTTGGCGACCAGTTCAACACCAACGGCCAGGGCGTGAACAACGCCTACTCGGATTCGCTGGCCGGCGCGAATGTCGGCGCGGCTCTGAGCGATGAGGCGTCTGTGCGCGTGCGTGTACGCCATTCCAACAGTTCTGTAGGCCTTCCGGGGGCGTGGGATTTCAACGGCGATGCGCTCGTTCCGCCACTAACAGTTGGGGACGCACACGCCAACACTCTGCTTGGAAGCGTCGAACTCACCGTCGCCGCTCCCTCGGGCTGGCAACATCGCTTCCTTGCTTCCGATTACTTTTACCGCTATACCGACAACAGCCCCGATGGCAATACCTACAACTTTGCCGCGCTCTACGACGAGCACGTCAACCACACGGCATTCGAATATCAGGGCGATTACTCGGAGCGGAGCTCTGGCCAAATCCAGGCCCACTCGACCTTCGGATATCGCATCGAAAACGAAAACGCATTATTTGATTACCCCACCTTTTTCTCGGAAACCAATGGCACGCGCCTCGACCAGGATGCATACCTGCAACAGCAGCTTACGCTGGGCAGGCTTTCCGTCATTGCGGGCGGGCGCTTCGTTCATAGCAGCACGTTCGGCAATACGGGAGTGCCCAGAGTCGCGCTGACCCTGCTGGCACTGCGGGGCGGAGAGTTCTTCTCTGGAACGCGCTTGCGTTTTTCTTATGCCACGGCGTTCATGGAACCCGATTTTCAGGAGACCTTTGCTAGTCTTGGGTCGGGCTACGTCCCCAACCCCGGCCTTTTGCCCGTGCGCACGCGGGCATTCGAAGCCGCCTTCCAGCAGAGTTTACTGGCGGGCCGTTGGGCGCTGAATGCGACCTACTTCAATAATCTCTTCCACGATCAGATTGAATACGGGACCAATACGGTAACCTATGCAGGCAACCCGCCTGGCACCTTGGGGCAGTTTTTCAATGTGCAAGAATCCTTCGCTCAGGGCGCCGAGTTTGAGCTGCAGGGGAGGGTCCGGAACAGATTGTCGCTGAACACGGCATATACCTATACCTCAACCGAATATCTGCAATCTCCTTACTGCGCCGACGATGCCTGTGGAACTCCTCTGTATGAGACGGGAAATCCGTTGCTCCGTCGCCCCAAGCATTCGGGCACAACGCTCCTCAACTATCTGGGGACGCGCTGGGGCGCGAACCTGGGAGGAAGCTTCGTGGGCCGACGCCCCGATTCCGATTTCGTCGACGCCCACGTCAACCACGCCGCCGGCTACGCACGTGTCGATCTCGGCGGATGGTACGCGATCAATTCGCGAATTACAGCCTACGCGGATGTGGGGAACGCGCTCAACGCTCATTACAACGAAGTGGTGGGATATCCAGCGCTAACGGCCAACTTTCGCGCGGGCCTAAGATTTCGCATCGGAGGGGAGTAAGTCTACCGCCGGCTGCCGGCCGTCTCTTGCGGAGCGTCGCCCGAGTGGAGATCGCCGGATTGAAGATTATCCGCCGCAACTGGCCTGCGCGGCGCAGCGGGGGATCCTGCGCCATTGTAGCGGTGGCGTACCTCGTGGAGTTTCTCCACTTCTTTTTCACCAAGCGGTTGCTCATTGCCAAGCAGGTGCGTGACCAGCGCGATCTTCGCGAAGTGCTCCACGGTTTCCATTTTCATGTAGGCACTCTCAAGCGAGGACCCAAACGTCACAACTCCGTGATTCGCCATCAGAATGGCGTCATGGTGCGGAATCAGGGGCTCGAGCGCATCGGTCAGTTCTGGCGTGCCCGGGGTGCCGTAGCGGGCCAGCGGGATCGAGCCCAACCCGACCACAACCTCGCACACCAGCGGCCGATTCAGATCGTAACCGGAAGCGGCAAACCCGGTGGCGGTCGGCGGGTGCGCGTGGACGATGCCATGCACATCGGGGCGCAGGCGATAAATCAGCAGGTGCATGCCGATCTCGCTCGAAACTCTGCGCTTCCCAGCGAGCCGTTCCCCGTCCATGTCCACAATCACCATGTCGGAAGCCCGCATCCTGCCCTTGCTGATGCAGGTGGGAGTCACCAGCAGATGTGTTTTGTCGAGTCGTACCGAAAGGTTCCCGTCGGTGGCGGCAACAAAACCATTTTCGTGCAGCATGCGGCCGAACTGCACGATCTCGAGACGATGCCGACGATCATTGATCTTAGACATTGAAGATCTTAGCCATTGAAGATTCCTGGCCATTGAAACCCTGCGCGGCCATGTTACCGCACGCCTCGGAAACCTTACAACCATTAGCACGTCAAAAAATGTAAATAGAAGGGGCCGCATTCCCGGAGGCGGCGGCTTGGAACCTGCCCCCGAACCCTATAATCTTCTCGATGCTCGTTTCGGACTTCCACTATGAACTGCCTCCCGAACGCATTGCGCAGGAGCCGTTGGCGGACCGCGCCGCATCGCGCCTGCTGCATCTGAATCGGCAGCCGGGGACTTGGCAAGATCGCAGTTTTCACGAATTTCCTGATTTATTGCGCGCAGACGACCTGCTGGTCCTGAACAATACGCGCGTGTTCCCGGCGCGGCTCTACGGCCACCGGAGCGGACAGCGGGCCCAGCCCCTAAGTTCGCACAATCCCGCGGCAAAAGATTTTCTGCGCGGACGGATCGAAGTTCTGCTCACACGCCAGATGACGGACGATCCGAATGAGTGGGAGTGCCTGGTACGCCCCGGTCGTAAGATCGGAATTGGAGAAAAACTCTACTTTAGCGGCCCCACCGAAGGCGCCCCACCCGAACTGGAAACCGAGATCGTAGCCGAAGTCGTCGGTCGGGGCAGTTTTGGCGAGCGCCGCATCCGTTTCGCCCCAGTCTCCGATTTCTTCGCCCGCATCGAGCGCATCGGACACGTGCCGCTTCCCCCTTATATCGAGCGCGACGATCGGGCAATGGACCGCGACCGCTACCAGACCGTGTACGCCCAGGCGCGGGGGTCGATGGCAAGATCGGTAGCAGCACCGACCGCCGGACTGCACTTCACCACGGAGATCCTGCAACAGATTCGTGCACATGGGATTGAAATTGCCGAAATCACGTTGCACGTCGGGCTCGGCACCTTTCAGCCGGTACGAGTAGAAAAGGTTGAAGATCACAAACTGCATCGCGAGTGGTACGAGATTTCAGAGGAGGCCGCGCGGGCGATCAATCAAGCGAAAGCCCAGAATCGGCGCGTCGTAGCCGTGGGCACAACCACTGTCCGCACACTAGAGTATGCCGCGCAGCGTGCTGCGGAACGCGCCAGCGGAAATCGCGCAGAAGCCGGGCGAGGCGAGGCGGACGCATTTATCTATCCCGGCTATCGCTTTTGTATCGTAGATGCGCTGCTGACGAACTTTCATCTGCCGCAATCCACCCTGCTGATGCTGGTCTGCGCGCTGGGCGGAAAAGAATTCGTAATGACCGCTTACCAGCACGCCATCCAGGCAGGATACCGTTTCTACTCCTACGGAGATTGCATGTTCATTGAGTAGCGAGCAGGAGTAGCAAGACGATCCGCCTACCCTTTGGCGCGATCCGGAGCATGTAAACTTGATTTACGTGATCCAGGTACGCACCCATTACCGCCCGGCTGCGCTTGCAGTCTTTGCAGTGTGTCTAAGCCTCACAGCGCAAACGCAAAGCAAAGCCCCGCCAACCGCCACGCAAACCACCAAGCCCACCCCGCACGCCGAAGACGCCCAACTCTACCGCAACACCACTTTCGGGTTCCGCTATCAAATCCCCTACGGCTGGGTAAATCGCACCCAAGAAATGCAAGAAGGAAATGAGGCCGGCAAATCAGCGGTCCTGCTCGCCGTCTTCGAGCGTCCGCCCGAAGCCACCGGAGACACCGTCAACTCCGCCGTCGTGATCGCCTCCGAGAGCGCCGCGTCCTATCCCGGACTCAAGAAGGCCGAAGACTACCTCGGCCCGCTTACCGAGCTCGCGACCGCCAAAGGCTTCAAAGCTGATGGCGAACCGTATGCGCTGGAGGTTGAATCGCGGCCACTGCTGCGTGTCGATTTCATCAAGCCGCTCGAAGTTAAGACAACCGAAGCTAAGACGACCAACGATAAACTCACCATGCGCCAGTGCACGCTCGTCCTGCTCGCAAAGGGACAGATCGTCTCGTTTACCTTCATCGCCGGCAGCGAAGATGAACTCGACGGTCTGATGGACGGCCTCCATTTCGCCGTCGCAAAGCCGTCCCCTCACTAGACTTCGTGGAGCGACGAGCGTCTCCGCCCGTCCGATCTGAAAGCGCGTCTGCTTTCCCATAGAGACGAGTCTAGCCAGCACCGCTAAAACCCCGTCCCTAAGACCATCAAAAAACGCGGTTTACGGTCTCGATTCCGAGCTCAAAATGAGCGCCCTTTGTGTTAAAATAGCTTAAGCTCTGGTGATCGCTAAATAGCAGGAAATTCAATAAGTTGAGGTCGCTCCGGCAGTCCAGGATTTGTCCCTCCAGCTAGAAACACGGAGAAGAATGGCCACGAAAGAATTGCAAGCCGAACTCGTTGACAGCAAGAACGTCGATGGCAAGAACATCGACGCGAAGATCAGCGACGCGAAAAACAGGAACGGCACCAGCAACGGAGACTACACCGCCGACTCCATCAAAGTTCTCGGCGGCATGGAAGCCGTTCGCAAGCGTCCCGCTATGTACATAGGCTCGACCGGCGAGTTAGGCCTCCATCACTTAGTCTACGAAGTAGTAGACAACTCAGTAGACGAAGCCCTGGCCGGCCACGCCGACAAGATCGAAGTCACCATCCATCTCGACAACTCGATCACCGTAGTCGACAACGGACGCGGCATTCCCGTCGACAACATGGACATTGACGGAGAAAAAATTCCCGCCGCACAGGTCGTCATGACCACGCTGCACGCCGGCGGCAAGTTCGACAGCAACTCCTACAAGGTTTCCGGAGGCCTGCACGGCGTAGGCGTGAGCTGCGTCAACGCCCTAAGCGAAGAGCTGGAGCTGGAAATCTGGCGCGACGGTTTCACCTGGGAGCAGACCTACTCCAAAGGCGAGCCCACCAGCAAGCTAAGAAAGACCGGTGCCGCCAAGATCAAGACAGGCACCAAGGTTCATTTCGTCCCCGACAAATCGATTTTCACCACCACCGTCGAATACAACTTCGATACGCTCTCCCAGCGCCTGCGCGAACTGGCGTTCCTGAACAAAGGCCTGGTTATCACGCTAACCGACGAGCGCCAAACCGACTCAAAGACCGGCGAAGCCAAGCGTGTTGAGTTCAAGTACAACGGCGGCATAGCCGAATTCATCAAGCACCTAAACCGCGGTAAGTCCGTTCTGCACGACAAACCGATCTACATGGAAGCCGACAAAGACGACGTGCACATCGAAATCGGCCTCCAGTATAACGACGCCTACTCCGAATCCGTCTTCAGCTTCGCCAACAACATCAATACCGTCGACGGCGGCACGCATCTCTCCGGCTTCCGCACCTCGCTGACCCGCACCATCAACTACGCCGGACAGCAGATGGGCCTCTTCAAAGACGTAAAAGAAAATCTAACTGGAGACGACGTCCGCGAAGGCCTGGTAGCCGTAATCAGCGTAAAGCTGCCGCAGCCCCAGTTCGAAGGCCAGACCAAAGGCAAGCTGAATTCCGACATAGCCGGCATAGTGCAGGCCGTAGTCAACGAAAAGCTGGGAGCATTCTTCGAGCAAAACACCGCCGTAGCCCGCAAAATCATCAACAAAGCGATAGACGCCGCCCGAGCCAGAGAAGCCGCCCGCAAAGCCAGAGATCTGACCCGCCGCAAAGGCGCGCTAGACGGCGGAGGTTTACCCGGCAAACTAGCCGACTGCTCCGAGCGCGATCCCAACCGCTGCGAACTTTTTCTGGTAGAAGGAGAATCCGCAGGCGGCACCGCCAAACAAGGCCGCGACCGCCGCTTCCAGGCGATCCTCCCACTAAAGGGAAAAATTCTGAACGTAGAAAAAGCCCGCTACGACAAAATGCTCGCCCACGAAGAAATCCGCGCCATGATCACCGCGCTAGGCACCGGCATCTCCAAAGAAGATTTCGATCCGACCAAAGTCCGCTACGGCAAAATCATCCTGATGACCGACGCCGATGTGGACGGCTCGCACATCCGCACACTGCTCCTGACCTTCTTCTTCCGTCACATGCAGGAGCTGATCAAACGCAGCAACGTCTACATAGCCCAGCCGCCGCTCTTCGGCATCAAAAAAGGCAAGAGCCACCAGTACATAAAAAACGAGCACGAGTTCGTAAAGGTAATGGTAAAGCGAGCCTCCGAAGGCCTGATCATCCGCTACGGAGAAGGCGCAGCCAAGCTCGAAGGCGCGGCCCTGACCAAGTTCATCACCGTGCTGAACGAGTATCTGGGATTTCAGGACAAGCTCAACAAACGCATACGCGAAGAGAAGATCACCGCCCTGCTGCCCAAGCTCGACCTGGCCAAGCGCGCCGACTTCGAAGGCGACAAGAACACTCCGCCCAAGAAAATCGAGAAACTGGAAAAAGAACTAAAGCGCCTGCAAAAAGACTTGAAGCTGAAAAGCGTAGAAACGCGCTTCGACGAAGAACATAATCTCTGGGCAGTGATATTCGTGAACGCGCAAGGCGCCGAGCACATCATCAATTGGGAGCTAGCCTCAACTCCCGAATGCCGCCAGCTCATCGTAAAGTTCAAGCAGATCGAACAGTATCTGGAGCCGCCCTTCGTGGTCGAAAGCGTGCCAAGACCCGCAAAATCGGCAGCCAAAGCAGAAGACAAGAGTGAGGAACAAAACAACGAAGAGGAAGAAGAAGAAAGTCTAAGCGCCGCTGAGACTGAAGAAGCCGAGAAAGCAGCGAAGAAATCCGGCAAGCCGCAGGCGCTCAAAGGAAGAGCAAAAGAGCCCGAGATCGTAGAGAAGAACACCGCCCGCGAACTCTTCGATTACGTCCTGAACGAAGGCCGCAAAGAGTACATCGTCCAGCGCTACAAAGGCCTCGGAGAAATGACCGCCGAGCAGCTCTGGGAAACCACGATGGACCCCGAGCGCCGCACCCTCCTGCAAGTAAGGCTAGAAGACATAGCCGAGTGCGAAACCATCTTCACCACCCTAATGGGCGAAGACGTAGAGTCGAGAAGAAAATTCATAGAAGACAACGCCCTAGACGTAAAAAACCTGGACATCTAAGGTAGCGCCGGCGTCTCGCCGGCAACAACGCGATCACCATAAGCAAGGCGAAGGCGCTGCTACCGTGTGGGGCGGGCGCCCTCGCCCGCCGCCGTTGATGTGATCTTGAGTCTGCTTGTGTGGGGACGGGCGTCCTCGCCCGTCCAAGCCGAGCAAAGCTCGGCGGCCACCACTTCGGATAGCGCAACGCAAGAGCCGGCTGCCCCACGTCTCGCGGTTTTCGAGACGTGGGATGCCGCGAGCCCTTCCACTCCCGGAAATCTGACGCCTGACTTTTTCATCACAATCAGCCAGTGCGCACCATCACATACTCCCTAACTCGCTCGATGCGAGAATGTTTCCTGATAGGCCAGCCCTGAGGTGCGCCTGTCTCGTAGACGCTCCTTGATAATTGTTCTTTGACAATCGAAGATAATCGCGAAAATTGACGCGATAAGCAGGTCCGATTTCTATCAAATTCCGGGGAAAAATGGAGATCAATCCCGCTAAGTCCTTATTCTTGAATATTTTGGAATTAAGTAATTTAGATTGAATACTTTAGCGAGAAACAGGGGGGGAGGGGGGAGGGGGGTACTTAAGCCATACTTCACCTCCGGATAAGCCCGGTCAAACAAGACCCAAAGCGCCCCGATCACGACGAAAACAAGGTAGCTTCCCTCCGGCCCAACCGAGCCACCCGTCAGCCAAGCAGGACCGTGCAAGCTGGAATTGAGCAGGTGCCCAGGCAAAAGCGTCCCGCTGTCGGGAACGGAGTAAAGATAGCTCTCGCCCCAATCCCACGCCATGTGGAAGCCGATGGCCCACCACAAATCGCCCGTCCGCCGCAGCGTGAAGCACAAGAAAAAGCCGATCAAACCCGTCGCTACCAGGCCTGTCATATCTTCACCCGGATTGCCGTTGTGTATGTAACCGAACGCAAACGACAGCAGCGCCGCCGCCGGCCAAAAATTCATTCCTCGAGAAAGCACCCACTGCGAGTAGCCGCGCAACAGGAAATCTTCAAAGAATCCCGTGAGCAGAAAAAGCACCGCATAATATGCGGCAAATTTCCAGATGCGCGCACCGTGCAGAGCCAGCCACCCGAACTCAAACGCGCCCGCCAAGCGCAACGCCAGCATCAGGACGCTCAGCGCCACGATCCCCCAAAGCGCTCCCATCCAGAAGTTTCGTCCGAAGGCGCGCCGCGCCGGAAGCCCAAAGTCGCCAAAAGGACAGTCCTCAATGCGGGCCATAACAAAGCCAGGCAAGATCGCGGCCAGCATCATGCTGCCCTCGATCATCATGCGCCACCAGAGGACGCTCACATGCGAGCGCAGCGACACCATCAACCAGCCTTCCACTTGGAAGACGACAAACGCCATCGCCAGGTAAATCAACCAGCGCGTGCCAGTGTAAATGCCCTCCGGACCGATAAAAACAGCCCGCAGCGGAGACTCGCGGCGAGCGCCCGTCGTTGACAAAGATGACGATAGAGACGACGGCAGAGACGAGGGTAAAGACGCAGGTGACACGGAAGACGCAATCGGCTTTGCGTCGTCCATCGGCACTGTCGGTTCCGGCTCCGCGGAAGAAGGGGACAATGGTTTGTTATCCATCATCGTCCCGGACATGGTAAAACACTCGGTCGCGCTCTGTTGCGTCAATGTTGCGGCGATTTATTCATTCCGATGCTTTCCGCGCCCCGCAATTTGCCGCGGCGGCGCTGCTGCTCGTCTATCTTTTGCAGTGCGTCTGGCTGGTCCGCGTGCAAACGCTGCAGGCTTCGGTCCCGGACTCCGACCTGCACTCCGACGAAGCCCTGCGCATCTACCAAGGCCTCGAGCAGTGGAAAGGCGGCCCAATCGCGGGAACCCCCGAGTCGTTGCGCTCGGAAGCCGTCACTGGTGTTCCTTCCGCGGGCCGCGCCGGCCATCTCCGCGTTCACGACGGTTACGATCAGGACCGCTCGCCGCTTTATTACTTGGTCGCCGCCGCGCCGCTTCTGGTACGCCCCAGTTTGTGGCTGCCGGAATCGTTTGTGCCGTTCGTAGCTGCGTCACCGTATCTGTTCTTCGGCGTCATGCTCGGAGCTTCGCTCTGGTACGTGGCACGCCGTCTCTACGGCAATGCGGGAGGATACATCGCGCTCGCACTCTACTGCTCTTCTCCCGCCATGATCGTCAACGTGGCTGGAGCGCAGAATCTAGGCGAAATGGGCGCAGTTTGGGGAGCGTTCGGAACCGTCTTCACCGCTATCGCCGTGGCGCACACGCTCTATGCTCCGCGTGAAGTTGTGTTCTGGAACTGGCGACGCATTCTGCTTCTGGGGCTGTCTTTGGCACTGGCAACGGGCAACCAGTTCTCGCTGGGCGTGCTGGTGCTGGTGATCTTGCCACTGATGTTCTGGGTCGCGCCAGTCCGGCCGCGTTCCGTGCTTGTTATCTGGATCACAGCGATCGCGGTCGCCGTGGTCCTGTTGTTTGCCGCCTACTTTTTTGAACCTGCGCTGTTCTGGCGTGGGATGCTGCACGCGCGCTGGATCGACTTCGAACCCGCGGCGTTTGGGATGTCGGTCTCATATCGCAACGCTGTGCAAACGATCTTCGTCGATAGCCCCCCGCTGATACTCGCCCTGCCCGTGGCGCTGATCGCTTATTTCGGTTGGAAGCGCACCCGCTACTTCGGCAACACAGCGCCGCTCCTGATCGCGGCAGTGTTGGTTATTCTGGCGGTGGGCGCTCCCACTTTTCCCGGACAAGGGTTCGATCTGACCATGATCGTGTTCCTTTTTGTCTTTGTCAGTGGAGTGTTCGCCGATCTGCTGGAGACACGGCTAAACTTGCTCGTCGCGGCTGGTCTATGCGGATTGTTGGGTGCCTCTGCGCTATGGAACCTTTACCAGTTGGCTCGTCTGAGGTAGTGTCCAATCAAATCTCGGAGGTTAGAATAAATTCTTACCAGGTTTCGCAAGGATCAACTAGGCGAGGATCAGCTTAAAGAATCGACCATGAGCACCCCGAGCCAAACCTCCATATCGAAGACCATCTACGTAACCCGCACCGGTCTTCCGCTGAGTTTCCAGCTCGAATGGCCCTTCTGCCACGCCACGTCCGGCGCGGACTTTGACGTGCTGCACACGGTGATCACATTGGAAAACTCCGGAGGCCTGCGGGCGCTTGTGGCCGTGAATCTTTCCGCTACGCTGCGGGAAGTGCTGCCATCGCTCGAACCAAAAGACACAGAAGGTCCCGTGATCAACGCTCTGCGCAAGGAGGTTGACCACAAGCAGACGGAATTCGTGAAATCCGGCAAGCTGGTGCCGCTGCCCTTCTCCAGCCGCCACTACAACTTCAAACTCAAGCGGTGGGTTTTCGGCAAGGCCAGCGACGAAGAGATTGCACGCATGATCGAGCGCAAAGTGCATTGGCAGACGCGTCTTGTCGGCGGAGATGTGTGGCTGGGCGACCAGACCGAGGCGCTCTACCTCGATACCACTACCGATCACATCGCCGAAATCGCCGCCGGGCTTGCGCAGCAGGGACTTTTCACCATGGCCCGGCGTTACGCCACGGCACTTCCCGCGCTTATGGATCGGAAAGACCGCTTCGAGTCTGAGATGGCTGCAGCCCGTCAGAAGTTGGAAGAAAAACATGCGTTTGAGCGCGGCTAAGGTGAGGGTCCACGGTCCCTCAAGGGCGGATACTTCGAGGATTTGCGGTATCGCCAAAAGCGACCGACACGAGGCCAGCACCGCACCTGTAATACGTGCCTGCTGGTCTACCACACGCGGCAAGCGTTCTCCCGGACCATTGGCTGCCCTGGCTTGCAGTGGAACGCTGCCTGAAATTCTTTCATGTTTGAGACGACGCCATTCGCCCGATACTTCTCCGGCGAATGTGGATCCACCGTTGCCCGCAGGCGTTTATTCTCGTCGCGTTCGTTCGTGCACCAGCCTTGCCCGTAGGCGACGAAGAAGCGCTGCTCTGGCGAAAGCCCATCCAGCAGCTCGAACTTTTGATTCTTCGTGTCTTCCTTCCACGCCAGATAAGCCAACAGCGTGCCGCCGAGATCCGCCAGATCCTCACCGTTTGTGAGTTTGCCGTTGATCTTGATGTCGTCGATGATCGTGTATCCGGAATATTGATCCACCACGCATTGCGCGCGCTGCTCAAACTCTTTGCGGTCGGCATCAGTCCACCAGTTACGCAAATTGCCCTGAGCATCGAACTGGCTGCCCTCGTCGTCAAATGCATGGGTCAGTTCGTGGCCCATGGTGGAGCCGGTGTCTCCATAGTTCGGCGCGGCGTCCGACAGCGGGCTGAACAGCGGCGGCTGCAGCACTCCTGCCGGAAAATTGATGTCGTTTTTCTGCGGATCGTAATATGCATTGACGGTGGGCGGGGTCATGCCCCACTCCTTGCGGTCGACCGGCTTGCCGATTTTCGCGAGCCAGCGATGAAACTCAAACCAGGACGCGCGTTCCGAGTTCCCGATTTCGTCTCCGCGAACAATTTCCAGTGAGCTGTAGTCGCGCCATGTGTCGGGATAGCCGATCTTGTTCGCGATTGCGTGTAGCTTGGTGAGCGCCTGCTCCTTCGTCGCTGCTCCCATCCACGGCAGCGCCTGAATCTCGCGTTGCATCGCCGTTTCGATTTCTTGCACCATCTTCAGCGCGGCCTGTTTCGCCCCCGGACTGAAATACTTCGCCACGTACGCTTGTCCCAGCGCTTCTCCCAGATCGTCATCCACGTCGTTTGTGCAGCGCTTCCAGCGGGGCGGAAGTTCTTCCCGTCCCCGCAGCGTCTTGCCGTAGAAGCTAAAATTCTCTTTCACGAACGAGGCGGAAAGGTCGGCGGCCGCCTCGTGCGCCGCATGCCAACGCAGATAAGCTTTCCAGTCCGCCAGGCTTTCTTTTTCGATCTCTTCACTCATGAGGTGAAAATAGTCGGGAGTCACCACGTTCAGCGCGGCCAGCGATCCCACACCGGTTTTCGTGAAATATGTGTTCCAGCCAAACGCCGGCGACAGCTTTTGTAGTCCCTCTACGCTCATCCTGTGATAGAGCTTGGGCGGGTCGCGCCGTTCGACGCGGGTCATCTGGCCTTTGGCAAGGGCGGTCTCAATGCGCATCACTGTCACTGCTTCCGCCGCCGCATCGGACGGCCTATCTCCCACGAGTTCGAACATTCTTGCGACATGTGCCACGTAAGCCTTGCGCAGCTCTTCGGACTTGGGGTCGTCCTTCAAATAGTAATCACGATCTGGCAGGCCGAGTCCGCCCTGATCGGCCTCGGCGATCACCTGCGTCGAGTCCTTGAAGTCCTGATTGGATCGAAACGTGAACAGCACGCCGCCGCCGTAGAGCGAAGGCGGGAACTTTGCAGTTGCAACATATTCCGCCAGGTCCTGCTTCGACTTCAGACTCGCGATGCGGTCCAGTTCCGGCAACAGCGGCTTGGCTCCCAGATCCTCAATGGCTGCCTCATCCATGCACGACGCGTAGTAGTCGCCAATCTTTCGAGTGACCGCATCACGCATACCGCTCGCCTTCGCCGCTTCTTCCAAAATCGTTTTCAGCTGCGCGCGATTCTCGTCCTCTAGTTTCCCGTACGTACCCCAGCTCGACTGGTCTGGCGGAATTGGGTTCTTCTTGATCCACCCGCCGCAGGAATAGGTGTAGAAGTCCGCGCATGGGTCGACAGCTCTATCCATGGCGGAAACGTCGAGCACCGGCTCGGCGGTGGAGTGTTGGGCACAGGCAGGCACAGCGGCAGCAAGCACCGCCAGAAGAAAAGCAAGGATTTTCCAGTTCATAGGGTCTTAAATGCAAAATTGCTCTCTGAGATTAATCTCACCGAGACCTGGACACAGGTTGATCCAGGTAGTCAGACGTAAGTATGGGTCTTTGGTTAGAGAAGTTCTAGCAAAAATAACCAGGTACGGCGTTGTGATTCACCCTGCTGAGAAATCCTCCCAGATGCCGCGTCATCGCCACCACCGCCAGAGTTTCCAGTGCCCAGCGCCTCAGGCAAAAGCCCTCTCTGCGAATTTCGCGAAAACAGCGGAGATGGATGCGCGATGCGTCATCTTGAAAGCTGGCAGCACAGCGGCCTGCAACATTTCGTAGCCGCCGACGTGGCGCCAGAACACTCCGCACGCTGAGTGATCTGCTAAGAACGTAGTTTCAATGTGGCAGGAGCATCCGCCAGTACATATCCACGTTAGTACGGTCCCATTAGTATCCCACTTAGTTACTAACCCTTTTGCCATTACACTCTACGTTTCACTTTCCACGTAGCACACTCGACCCACAATGTGGTCACCGGGCTTCTCTCCATCATCCAGGGTAATTACCTCAATCGGGTAGGCGGTGTTGTGCGGACGCAGAATTAGATAGTTATCGGTAGCTTCGACATACTTAATCGTGCAAGCCCCATCTTTACGCACTGCGTACATATTATTTTCGCCTTTGCGGTAGGGAGTCAAGGAATTATAGTGGCGGTCGAGCAGCAGGATGGCGCCAGGCGTCGTGCGGGGATACATGCTCATACCTTCTTTCGCATCCGTCTTGATGATCACAAAGCGCTCCCAGTCGCTGCGATCGCCATCCACTTCCTCCTTCAAGCGCTTCAGGAAGCTCTTCTTGAATTTCAGGATGTCCTTGACGTGCATGCTCATAATCAGCGCTTCGGAGGCCGCAATGCGCGAATCGGCGACCACCACGTTGTCGAATTCGTCTTCGCTTGGCGGGAGAATCGACGCGCGCTTGTTGACTTCGTCGGGTTCGATGAGATCCAGCACGGAAAGATGCTGTACGCTCAAAACTTTGTCCATACCTTGCAGGCTGAGTCCGCGCTTGCGGTTGAGGAAGTTGGAGATGTGGGCTTGCTTGAAGCCAGTCTGTTCCGCCAGACGCAAGCCGGTGAGACCCCCCGCGGCAATGCGTTCCAAAATGGTCTGCCGGAGATTTTCTTGAAGCATGCGGAATTTCATCGGCGGAGTATAACACGCGGCAATAGCTGATTGCTATTGCCAACATAACTACAACATCTATAACGAAATAAAGTGCTTGACTTACTCATTCTTGAGCTATAAAATCACGGGATTATATGTCGTAAAAGTGTACTTACACTGTAAGAAAGGTAGTTAGCCATGATAGAAGTACAATCGCATGAAAACGAGGAAAGAAGCTTCGGGGAGTTCCGCCGGAAGGTGCGGTCGGCGGAAGTGTTATCGGCCGCCATGCAGCGATTGTTGCAGGTGATTCACTTCAACGGGCGTTTGAGCGTCATTGTGCAGAACGGGCAAGTGCTCAAGTCCGGCTACGAGGAGGGTTACTTCCGAAAACCGGAAGCAGCGGGGGCCGCGAGGCTGCACTAACCCGCTCATTTCTAACTAAATAGCACAACAGGTCATCGTAAGATAAACGAGCCCTGGGCCGAGAAATCGGTACCAGGGCTTTTTGTTTCGAGTGTTTTCATTTAATGGAAAAGAGGCAATCATGAACTTCATAGGCAGGATGGAAGGTGAAGAAATCCAAGTCGAACTGAAGTATTGCGAACGGTGCGGTGGATTGTGGCTGCGCCCGCGAGGAACGGACGGAGTGTATTGCTCCAGTTGCCATGTGCGTTTAGAAGCGATGCCAAACCGTGGGGAGGCGGCGCCCCAAAGGGCGCGTTCCCGCCACAAGGCGTGCACGCGAGGAAAAGAAGTTCAAAGAGAAGGTTTTCAGAACCCGGCCCGGATTGAGTACCTGGAGGGTGTGGCAGCGATGGCGGTGTGGGCATGACCAGCGCACAAACGACGAGAGCACAAGGATGGAGTCTGATGGGTCAGGAGGAACCGCCGCCGTCAGTGCTGTTTGGCGAGACGGAGATGGAGCTCTGGCCCTACCGCAGGCGCACGGTGGCATTGCTGCGCCGGTATGCCCGGGCGTCGGTCGAAGTGGGGAGGCTACCGTCGCTGCTGGGACGGGAGTTCTTCCGGTCACGGGTCACATCGTACACAATGAAAAACTTCGAGGACGTCGTGATCTTTGTAGCAGACATGCAGCAGGCGATCGAGAAGCTGAACGCACTCGAAAAGAAGCTATTGGCGATGAATGTCTTGGAGGAATACACCATACCCGAGGTCGCGCAGCTGCTCGGGTGTACCCAGAGAACGGTCGAGCGGTTTCTGCAAGATACGCTCGACCAACTCTCGCGGATACTGCTCGCGGGTGGTTTGATGGAGAAATTGCCTACGGCGGGGAGGGGGGAAAAAGTTGTCAAGAGGGTAAAAATTACAATTTCGACGTAAGTCACTCAAACAAAGGCAAAAATAAATATCGAAAAATTGGCGGTACACCCCCCTTTGATTTGATATCCTAAACTTAAGAGTCGAGAAAATAGAAAACTCTGAAGGGCGCGACGATCGCGCCCTTTTTTTGTTTAAAGTTGCCGATCGAGAAGCTGGGGTTGTATGAAGAGTCTCCCGCCAGTATGAAGAGTCTCCCGCCAGGGAGGGGCTAAGGGGAAGGTGACGTAGAATCAGAATAATCCTAAAACGAAGATTGCGGATTGGAACTGGAAGGCGACCGGAACGCTGCATGGATATGACCTGGATCACGGAACGAGTTGCGCTGGGCGGCGGGATCTGGAACGCGCGGAACATGGCAGAACTGGCGCAAGCCGGTGTGACCCACGTGCTCAACATGCAGATCGAGTTCGATGACCAACCACTCGCGGAGGCGCACGGGATCCGCGTACTGTGGAATCCCACCGACGACGATTTCTTGCCGAAGGCCCCGGAACTATTGAAACGCGGCGTTGATTTTGCGCTTGAAGCGCTGGACGACCCGGAGGCGCGGCTTTACGTTCATTGCGCCGCGGGGGTACATCGCGCTCCGATGATGACACTGGCGGTATTATGTGCGATGGAGTGGGAGATGGAAGCGGCCATGGTGCTGATCGAGACGCGAAGGCCGGTGGTCGACTTTGCGGACGTGTATGTAGAAAGCGTGCGGCGATTCCTGGAGTCGCGAGTTGAGAGCGAACCACGAAATTCAGATTAACAATCGGAACTGTGTTGGGAGGAAGTATGAGAAAGGCGCGCCGCTCAGCAGAGCGGCTTTCTTATTGGCCCAAATTGGGGTCGCTTGCGCTGACGAGGAGAAAACAAGAGATGCCCAGATGGTTCGCGGTGAATGACAAGTCTTTTCCGATGGCGGCGATTTCCCTGGCGCTGGCGGTGCTGATCACGTTGGCTCTGTCCGCCGAATTGCACGCGCAAGGGCCGGCACTCACAACGATCAGCGAAGTGCGGTATTCGGATGAGGGATGGGGGGTCGGTTACAACGGCAACCTGGTGGGACGTTTCACAAACGAAAGCTTCACGCTAACACGGTATGCGCGGGCACAAACCTACTTCTTGAGGAGCTATGACGGCAGCGGGCCGCCGAAGTATTCGCGGTATTCGGCGGCTTTGCACGTTGATTATCCGTTATGAAACATCCAAGCCTTGAAACAAGAAACGATGCAACAAATGAGCGAGAACAATACGCGTCCAACTTCGTTTGTTCCGTTGCCCTTGGTTCAGTTTATTGATCGAACCCTCGAAGCCGAGCGGAAGTTGACGGAGGCTGAGTTCCGGCGCCGCGATGCCGCGCTCGATGCGCACGCCCGCATGGACGACCTGCGGCATGAGGCCGGAGATCACAAGATCCAAAAGGCGGATGTAGATCTTGAGCGCCGCCTGGAAGAGATGAACAATTTCCGCGCGCAAATCAACCAGGAGCGCGTGGGCTATCTTCCGCGTGACATGTATGAACGTGAGAGCGCTGCCTTGTCGGATCGGGTGAAGAGCCTGGAAATTGTGCGAGGGGAACAATCGGGAAAAGCCGCAGCCTATGCTTCGATGGTCGGATTTGTAGTTGTACTCGTGCAGGTCGTGTTGCACTTCTGGAAATAATAAATTACAGAAATCGGGTCATCGGACGATCTGCTCATCGAAAATCAGGGGCCTCAGATCGCTCGATGGCCTGACGGTCAAACGACCGATCAAGAAACACGCTCTAGCAAAGTTGGCGGGCGGTATGAGATCGAGAGGAGATGGGTTGTGATTTTCAAGCACGCGAACGTTCATCGCGAGTTCGTGGAGTATTCCGAGACTCAGAAGCTGCACATCGTTTCGGTATATTCGAACCCGTACCGTTGGCAGCGCAGACGAGAAGCTTTTCACGATTTTCGGTTTCACATGGAAACCAGTTCGAACGTCGTGCTGCACGTCGTTGAGGTTGCTTTCGGAGATCGGGCACACGAAATGACCAGTGCCGACAACCCTCTCGATCTCCAACTGCGGACCGACTCAACCCTCTGGATTAAGGAATGCGCTATCAACGAGGGTGTACGGCGCTTCCCAGCAGACTGGGAGTACGGCGGATACGTGGACGGCGACTTCCACTTCACGCGACATGACTGGGCGCTGGAGGCAATTCACATGCTCCAGCACCACAGCTTTGTTCAACTGTTCGGCACCTATGCCGACCTCACAGGTGAAACCGCGACCAGCCACGTCGGTCATCGCCCTTACCGCGTGAGCGCTAGTTTTGCATGGAATTATCTGCATCAAAGCGAATTCTTGATTTCCCGTTCCCGGCGAGCTGGGCGCGCCGGAGCCGATACTTACTACGCCGGGCTCGAACCCTCCACAGTTTTCCCCTTCGGTCATGCGCCCGGAGCGACCGGAGGCGCGTGGTCGTGGCGCCGGGATGCTTTCGATACGGTGGGCGGGATGTTGGATACCTGCGTTTTGGGCAGCGCCGACTGGCATATGGCCTTCGGGTTGGTGCAAGCGACCAACGTCGCCTCGGAAATGAAGCGATGCACGGAGCCTTACGTGCAATCGGTGCTGAATTGGCAGGCGCGCGCGGCGAAACTGAACCGCATCGAAGGCCGCTCCCCGATGGGGTGCATCGACAACTTCGCCACTCACGCTTTTCACGGCAGCAAAGCGCTGCGCGCGTATGGCGAGCGCTGGGCGCTGCCGCAGAAGTGGGATTTCAATCCCGCAACCGATATCGCACGAGATTATCAGGGATTGTGGCGCTGGACGGGAAACAAGCCTGGCCTGCGCGATGACGTGGCTCGATATTTCCTCGAACGCTCAGAGGACGGACCGTTACTTCTTGGGGAAACGCCATTAGTTTGACGCCGCATGAACACAAGAAGTTGCAAGGTTAGAATCTTGGCTAGCCGACTTCTTCACTCCAGCCTTCCAGAGCCTTCTTTACGGCCAACATGAACTGGTCTGCCAGGGCGCCGTCGATGATGCGATGGTCGTAGCCAAGCGTTAAGTGAACGACGGAACGGATGGCGATGGAATCGGCACCGTCTTTGTCCGTAATCACCAGGGGCTGTTTGGTGATACCGCCGACGCCCATGATAGCCACGTTCGGCTGGTTGATGATAGGTAAGCCGAAGACTGCACCAAACTGGCCGGGGTTGGTGATGGTGAAGGTTGCGCCTTCTGCGTCAGTCGGCATGAGCTTCTTCGAACGGGCGCGATTGCCGAGGTCTGTGATGCCGCGCTGCAGTCCGAGAAAATTAAGCTCGTCGGCGTTCTTGAGAACGGGCACAATGAGCCCCCAATCGAGCGCGACGGCGATGCCAGCGTTGACGTGCTTGTGGTAGCGGATGCTGTCGCCTTCGAGCGAGCTGTTGACCATCGGATATTGCTGCAGGGCGATGATGGCAGCGCGCACAAAGAACGGCATAAAAGTGAGCCGCGCACCGTAGCGCTGCTCGAAGCTGTTCTTGAGCTTGTTGCGCAAATTGACGATGCGTGTCATGTCCACCTCGAACATGGAGTGGACGTGAGCACTGGTGCGGCGCGATTCGATCATTCGTTGCGCGATGATCTTACGCATTTGGGACATGGGTACGAGGTCGCCCGGAATGACAGCGGGCGAAGGGGCGGAGGCTTGACGCGGTGCGGGGGCTGCAACTGGAGCAGCGGTGCGGCGCTCCACGAAATCGATAACGTCCTGCTTGGTGACGCGGCCACCGGTACCGGTGCCACTGACTCTCGTGAGGTCCACATTGTGCTCGCGGGCGAGCTTGCGGACGAGCGGGGAAGAGCGGACGTCCGAGCCTTCTTCGTCCTCGCGAGCACTGGCGGGGGGCGCGGGCGGCGGAGCCGGTGCTTCCTTCCTAGCGGACGTCGGAGCGGCAGCAGCGGGTGCAGGCACCGCGGCCTTGGCGGACGCGGAAGCGCCGTCGCCGTCACCAATCACACCGACAATGGTGTTGACTTGAACAGTGTTGCCTTCTGAGACCTTGATTTCCTGAAGGATCCCGCTGGCAGGAGCGGGGATTTCGGCGTCGACCTTGTCGGTGGAAATCTCGAACAGAGGTTCATCGCGCTGGACTTTGTCACCGGGCCTTTTCAGCCACTTGGTGATGGTTCCTTCGAAAATTGATTCACCCATCTGGGGCATGACCACGTCAGTCGGCATAGTTCCCTTTCCGTAAAGCCCTGCGCAAATGGCGGGGGAAGAGCAAAAGACATTATAGCGAAGCGCGGAGCGACTGCAGGAGCAGAGCGCACGGGCCTGCGCGGACCCGCGCGTTGTGCAAAAAGGCCCGCCCTTGGCTCAGCGGGGGTTGCGGTTTTCTTATGGAGGAAAGAGCGATGAAAAGGTTCTTGGCTGTTGTATTTTCTTGCCTCCCAGCTTTTGGGCAAGCGGCATACTCCGGACCCGAGTTACAGTCAGGATCTGCTACATACGTTGCCTCGAGCAACGGCAGTTGCGCAGCACCCAACTTTTGCGCCTACACGGGAGCCGACCTTATCCCGTGGGGGACGGTGCCGAACTTCGGTGGAGCAGTAAATAACAACGCCACGGCCTATGACACGTCGTACCTGGGGCATACGAATTTCGACGGAACGACGTTCAGCAATTCGGCATTCCTGAGCCCGATCACCCGTATTACGGATTCCGTTAGTGCTTACGGAAGAACCAACCCAAATTTCACAGCCGGGATGGGGGGGTCGGGCGTGTATACGCTAACTAATACCGACACGAGTTTGGTACGTGTGGACCAAAACTCTGCTGGCTTGATTTGCGTGTTTAACACGAGCGGTCCGAATCAGGGGCATTGTGGCACTCCATCGGGCGGTTGGAGTGGAGCCCCTCCGTCATCCGGAATCTTTATTACCACTGGACAGTTATCAGGCGGGTCATGTACCAGCAACTGTCCCGTTAACGACTTCGGCTCAATCAGTTTCTCTTTGACTGACCCGACAGTGCTCTACACATTTGGCAACGACTCGTACGACATTACCACCCCCACCACGGTGACTCCCTACGTGATCAATCCGGCGACAGGGTCCTACACTGTCGGTTCGCCGCTGGTCGATTTCCAGTACGGGATGCCGCTAGGCTCGAACGCACCGAACTGGACCCCGAATACTTTCTATGCATACGGTACATATGTCACGCATGTGCTGAACGTCCCCGGATCGAGCAGCGCGGAGTACCTAGCGTACACCCCTTCCACATCGTATAACCCTGGAGACATCATTGTTCCGGGGGGCGCGGGAACGTGTATGTACCGCGCAATTGCGGGAGGCACCACGAACGGAACGCTCGCGACATCATTCTCTAGTGGTTCGCCTTGCAAGAACGATATCGTTAAAGAAGCTGCTCCATCGACTTTGCAGTGGCGTGGCACAAACAGTACTGCTCAGTTCGTTTACCAGAACACCGGCGCGGCCGGAACATCCGCCGGCTCCGCGTTCCAATGGGTAGACACACCCTCGACACTCGCAACAGATGGGTCGATTACCTCCGGAGCGGTGGTACTAACTTCTTCGAACAATCCGTTCACTGCTTCGCAAGTAGGGCAGGCAATCTCGGTCTCGGGAGCCGGCAACAGTGCCGGGACGGCGCCGCTTTATACCACGATCCTAACCTACCAGAATGCAGGGCAAGTAACTCTTGCAACGACCGCACTCCACACCGTAACGACATCGGCTACAGTTGCGCTGATGGGTCATCCGGATATCATGTCGTCCACCGTGAGCGATAGCAATGGAATTGTCTGGACGAACGTAGGGCCAAGTTACCCGATCGCCAATGGGGGGCAGCTGTGGAGTGCGATTGGAGGAATCAGTGCGGATACAGCCTATGGTGGCTACGCATCCAAGTACGGGATTGCGATCTCCACTAACTCCTACGGACTCGCACCGACTTATTCAAAGTACACCGCAGATCAAGGGTCGGGAGCGTGGGGACTGGAGTATGACGCAGTTAGCGACGTCTATCACCTGCTGAACACATTGACCGGGATATGGACGGACTGGTCATGCAGTTCAGATTCAGGCTACGCGTGCCCGAGGACCGCAACTACAGTAGGGACGCTGACTGCATTTTCCAACCCTCTCGGCACAGGACAAGCGTGCCCGTTCTACGTCCACAACCTCAAGCTGAGCGCCAACGGACTATACGCGGTTTTCACCAATCAGGCCGATGTTTACCCGGCTTGCACCTCTCTCTCGCACTTTGGGCTATGGCAAACAACCACCGCCAACTTTGACAGTGTTAAGTCTTTTCAGTTTACGTTCGCGGGTATGAATCACTGGGCCATCGGCACAAACAAGATGGTGGCATTCAACAGCTCCGGGTGGGGATACACCTCTGGTGTATTCCTTGGCGTCTATAACGCTAACAATGCGCAGGGCAATAATGGGGTGGGAGGGTTTGCGCCCGGTGTAGGCTACTCGCCCCCTTTCAGCGTTTATCTGAATCCTCTGGCGAGCCAATCAACTCCGCAAACGATTCCACCAGGGTGCTATGTCACCTCAGGGACCACGATCCAAAATCCGGACTGCAACTTGTCGGAAATACTCGACTCTCACCTCAGTTGGGTGGGTGATCCAGGTACAGACACTTACCCAGCATGCGGCACGTCTTACAACTACGCAACGCTAGGTCCGGCGTTTAACACATGGCAGAACATGGAGACATGTTATCAAACGTCTCCCACTTATCCGACAGGGTACGCTCCTCCAGCGGCGTACACACTTCCATCGACGAGCGTGGGTAATGTTTGGCAATTCACCCATACCTTCGCGACTGGCACTAGCTCCACGTTTTCCACTCAATTCCAGATCAGCCAATATTCGCAAGACGCGAACTGGTTGTTCTGGTCGAGTGACTGGGACTGCCAGAATGGTTCTACGGACGGTTCGGTACCTGTTGTCAACTCGAACGGATTTTTCGGTCAACTACCGGTTACGCCCGTGCCAGCTTCGCCGACAAGCTTTTGCGGGTTACCTTGGCAGCAGCTTACGCCCTACGCCGTAGGAAACCTCAGCAATCCCATCGAAGGCACTAGCGGAAGCGCCCTGATCGACGACGTATTCCAGGTGATCGCTGTCAACGGCGTTGGAACTTCCGGACCCAGTTCAGACCTCGTTGGAGGTCAGCCGGTATGCGGAACAGTCTCGTGCTTTGCAAACACAATCCCGCCGGGAGTGACAAAACTGGCAACAAACGGTGCGATGAGCGCCGGGTCGACTGTTCTTACCTCTACGAGCGACCCCTTTACGTCCACCCAGGTCGGCGAAGCAATTTCTGTCTCAGGTGCCGGAAATGCAGCAGGCACGACTCCACTCTACACAACGATTGCCAGTTTCCAGAGCAGTGGGCAAGTAACTCTTTTTGCTCCCACGCTTCAGACGGGCGGGACCTCCGGGGCTACGGTCAACCTCACTACGTCGGCTGGGGATACGGTCTGCGACAGTTCTGATCCCAACGTGAACCCAGATGTCATCAACCCGTCGCTACCATATTCGGCAAGTTGCCCGAACGGTATCGTGTGGCAGGACGTGGGCCCACACAATCAGCGTGGGGATGTGTTTGCAGTAAATCTCGGAAACCAACACTGAAACGAATCACATGAAAATCTCAGAGCATTTTACGTTGGAGGAGCTTTCTTTCTCCGAAGTAGCAGCGCGGTGCGGACTGGACAACGCTCCGCGCCCGATTGTAGTTAGGAATCTGGTCCTTGTCGCTGCGGTTATGGAAGGAATTAGAACGCTGCTTGGGGGCAGGGCCATCTTGGTTCACAGTGGCTATCGGTCGCCACAAGCTAACGAGGCAGTGGGCGGCGTAGCGACTAGCGCTCACTGCTTCGGGTTGGCGTGCGACTTCGTTTGCCCCGAGTTCGGAACTCCATACGATGTGGCACTGGCCATCCTCAAGTCTGATATCGAATACGACCAACTCATTCTGGAGTACGGATGGGTCCACATCGGCCTGGCGCAAGAGGGAATGTTATCCCGTCGTGAGGCTTTGACGAAGCGTTCGCCAAGAACGGCTTATGAGGTCGGCATCAGGGCATAACTCACTACACGCCACTATCCCAATCGTCTTCAATGTAAATGCCATTACAAGGAGATACTATTTTGAAAAAGTACGCTGTCTATCTTCCCACTGTTGTTCTACTGCTTACCACACTGGCAAACGCCACCACGCCGGCGATTGCCGCATTCTGGATGAACCATGCCACAGCGGCGGCGATTTTTGCGCCACTGGCCGTCATTGTGGCGCATTGGCTGCCTTCACCGTATGCCGGAGTCAACTCGGCCAAGTAACCGAATTTCCAAGAACACAGTAGAGGAGATCACTTATGGGGAGAGCTCTTGTCGTTACGCTGTCACTTGCAATATTCTGCACCGCGTGTTCGACCGCTTGGGTGTCGACGCTCGATTCCATTCTGGCAGCGGCGGCGCCGGCGTTGACCAATATATTGCAAATCGTCGCCGTGGCTAATGGCCAGCCGGTGAACAGCAACCTAATAGCGAAGATTAATGCCGACGCTACGGTGATCAAGACGCTGGCCGGCGACTTAGCCATCGCTTCTTCGCTGGCAGCTCCTGGCGTATGCTCGCAGTTGGAGGCTGCAGTTAGCGCCTATCAGGCCGATCAGGCCTTGGTATTGCAGGTGGCCCAGGTCAGCGACCAGAACACGCAGACGAAAATTACATTGCTCGCGGGCCTAGTGGGTGGAACCGTGGTGGCGATTGAATCGGTGATACCCTCATGCCAGAGCGCTTCGGTTGCCAAATCGTTTCGCAGCGTGCCGCCTTATAGCCTTACCACATTTGTCAATCGCTACAACGGCGTTATGGCGATGCCGACAGGCAACCCAGCCGTGGACACAGTCACCCAGAAACTTAAACTTCACCGGCACTCGGTGTTCGTGCGCGTCGTTACTTTCGTCAAAACTCTAGGACTCCAATGACAATTACTCGCAAATTCGGCGCGCTCCGCGACGTTCATGATGTGCGGGATCGAATATATGGGGCTTCCCAGCAGGCGCGACCGGTTCTGCAACACGTTGACCTGCGGAAATGGGGCGGCCCGATCAAGGATCAGGGCGAGGAAGGCAGCTGCACCGGACATGCCTTTTCGTCCGCGCGCGAGTGGATTGCACGGATGTATGAGAAGACCTCGCCGATCCTGAGCCCGCAGTGCCTGTACGTCGAGGAGCTGATCGCTGATGGCTCCTTCCCGGAAGACGAGGGCGCGATGCCCCGCACCGGTTGCAAGGTGCTCACTTCGAAAGGTTGCTGCGAAGCGTCGCTGTATCCCTATGTTGCGGGTAAGCTCACCGCACCGACGGCGGAGCAAGCGCAGAATGCGCTCAAGTACAAGACCGGCGCCTATCACCGCATCGGAACTTTGACTGACTTCCTCAATTGCCTGGCCGACCCCTCGCCGTGGCCCGTTCTGGTCGGGTTCGTAGTCTATCAGTCGTTCATGTCGCAAAAGGTGGCGGACACCGGTATTATGCCGATTCCGAAACCGGGTGAAGAGCAACAGGGTGGCCACGAGGTCCTGTGTCTCGGCTATGACTTCTTGAAACAGTTGGTGCTCATCCAGAATAGTTGGGGCGATGGTTGGGGACAGCGGGGTTATTTCTGGATGCCTTTCGAGGTCATCAGTTCTCCAGACACTGATCTGTGGATGGTTCACACCGGGGGACCTTGGAAGTAATTGTGCAACCTACAGCAGACACTTACTCATTAAGGACGATTTCTCTTGTCGGTTTATGCGACCGATTTCTTCTCGATCTTCGCCCAAGTATCTTTTAGCGCCACGGTGCGGTTGAACACAGGACTTCCTGGCCTCGAATCCGGGTCCACACAGAAATACCCCAGGCGTTCGAACTGATAGCGGCCCTCGATCGGCGCATTCGCCAGCGATGGCTCCAGCTTGGCCTGCACGATCACTTCGAGCGAATTCGGATTCAAGTTCGCAGTGAACTCCTGGCCCTCTCCAACCTGATTCGGGTCTTCCTTAGCAAAAAGCTTGTCGTAAATACGTACTTCGGCGTCGATGGCATGTGCAGGCGAGACCCAGTGGATGGTCGATTTCACCTTGCGTCCATCCGGGGCGTTCCCACCGCGCGTGGCCGGGTCATACGTACAGTGCACCTCAACCAGTTCTCCCCTGTCGTTCTTCACCACCGTTTTCGCGGTAATGAAGTAGCCGTAACGGAGCCGCACCTCGCGCCCCGGCGACAGGCGGTAATACTGCTTGGGCGGGTCCTCGCGGAAATCATCCTGCTCGATGTATAAGACTTTGGAAAATGGAACTTTCCGCTTCCCGGCGCCTTCGTCCTCAGGATTATTGACCGCATCGACTTCCTCAACCTGACCTTCAGGGTAGTTGTCGATTACGACTTTCAATGGCCGCAGCACAGCCATCACACGCGGCGCGCGCCTATTCAGGTCTTCACGGACAAAGTGTTCGAGCATTGTAAGTTCAAGTGTGCCATTGGTCTTCGAAACTCCGATCGCCGCGCAAAAATTGCGGATTGCCTCCGGTGTGTAGCCGCGACGCCGTATGCCGGAGAGCGTGGGCATACGCGGATCGTCCCAACCCGTGACGCGTTTTTCCTGCACCAGAGTGAGCAGCTTGCGCTTGCTGAGCAGCGTGTAGGTAAGGCTGAGGCGATCGAACTCCATTTGCTGGGACGGGAAAATGCCGAGTTGCTGGATGAACCAGTTGTAAAGCGGGCGATGATCTTCAAATTCGAGGGTGCAGATGGAATGGGTCACGTGTTCGATGGAATCGGACTGACCGTGCGCGTAGTCGTACATGGGATAGATGCACCACTTGTTGCCGGTGCGGTGATGCTCGGCGCGCAGGATGCGGTACATAACTGGATCACGCATGTTCAGGTTCGGCGACGCCATGTCAATCTTGGCGCGCAACACACGCGATCCATCAGGAAACTCGCCTTTGCGCATGCGCTCAAAAAGGTCGAGATTCTCCTTCACCCCGCGGTTGCGATGCGGACTCTCCTTGCCGGGCTCAGTGAGCGTGCCGCGATGCTTGCGAATTTCTTCCGCGCTCAGATCGTCGACATACGCTTTGCCTTCATTGATGAGCTTGATTGCCCACTCGTACAACTGATCGAAGTAGTCGGAAGCATAGTAGAGACCATCCCACTCGAAACCCAACCAGCGGACATCCTTCATGATGGAGTCCACATACTCCTGCTCTTCTTTCTCCGGGTTGGTATCGTCGAAGCGCAGATTAGTCTTGCCGCCAAACTCGTCGGCTAGGCCGAAGTTCAGACAGATAGACTTGGCGTGGCCGATGTGCAGGTAGCCGTTGGGCTCGGGTGGAAAGCGGGTTTGCACCTGACCGTCGTATTTCTTCGTCTCCAGGTCCTTGATGATCTGGTCGCGGATAAAGTTCGAGGGGCGGAGCTCGGACGGCGAATTGGCGCCGCCTTCGTTTACGCTCATATTCCTTGTATTTTATATGGGAAGAGCGAATTCGCGGGCGCTGGCCGCTACCGTGCAGCCCCACCCGCGGCCAAGTAACCCACGTGATAATCTGCGTTTAGATGGCAAATTGCGTTCAATGCGGTCGTCAGCTTCCAGCCCTCAGCTTCGGCAAGAAGCTTTGTCAGTGGTGCGTGCAAAACGAAGCTGCACAGCGAGGCGAGGATTCCCCCATCCAACGAGTCGAACCTGCGCCATGGTCGCGGCAGCAGTCCAGTTCGATGGCGGTCACGCAGGTCATTTTCGGCATTAATGTGGCAGTGTTTATGGCCATGCTTCTGTCGGGCGTTTCGATGTTCGACAATCCTGCAGGTCAGGATCTCGTGCGCTGGGGAGCCAATTTTGGGCCGCTTACCGTCAGTGGGCAGTGGTGGCGGCTGCTGACATGCGTTTTCATTCACGGCGGCTTGCTGCACATCGCGTTCAACATGTGGTGTCTGTGGGACCTTGGCAGACTAGCGGAATCGGTCTATGGCCACTGGACATTTTCCGCGGTCTACCTGCTCGCTGGATTAGCGGCGAGCCTCACAAGCCTGATCTGGAATCCCGCCATCCTGAGCGTCGGCGCGTCGGGCGCAATTTTCGGGATTGCAGGGGCTCTGATCGCATCATTTTATCTGGGTGAGTTTTCGCTTCCCCGCGCCGCCCTCAGGGGAACGCTGCGCAGTGTTGTGGTATTTGTCGGATACAACCTCTTCTTTGGTGCGGTGATCTCTCACATCGACAACGCGGCGCACATCGGCGGTCTGCTCATGGGGCTGCTGCTCGGCGCGCTCATCGCAAAGGTCGCTCCGGGACATGACGACTTCTTGCGGCGGATCGCGGTGCTGCTGGTTGGAGCTCTGCTCGTGGCGGGTGGCGTGATGTGGCTGCAGCGGTCCCATGCCTACATGCTTCATGGACAAAACGGGGTCGGACTTCTGGGTCAGGGAAAGACGGACGAAGGAATTGCGGAGCTGCAGAAATCCGTAAGGCTGCGGCCCGACTTCGCGCCCGCCCACGCGGCTTTGGCGCATGCCTACATTACGAAGCGCGACTTCGAGAATGCGGCGGTGGAAATGCGGCGCGTGATCGCGCTGAATCCGCGCAACGAAGACGCGTATTACCGGCTCGGGCTGATTTATCTGGAGCAGAAGCTGCCCGCAAAAGCCCAGGACACGTTTGCTCAATTGCTCAAGATCGACCCCAACAGCGCCGATGGACACGCCGGACTGGCAGACGCCTTCTCGGATCAGCATCGGAATCTCGAAGCGCTCGAAGAATACAAACGCGTGGGGGCGCTCGACTCCGGCTATCAGGGCGTGTATTACAACATAGGCGTCATGCAGGCCCGGCTCGCGCACTACGACGATGCCATCGCATCGCTGTTGAAGCAGCGGCAAACCGCGGACGATGCCGACAACGAAAATCTGCTGGCCGAAGTCTACGAAGCCAAGGGAATGAAGAAGGAAGCCGCGGACGCCCGGCTGAAAGCGGGACAGTTTCAGGAACAGCATTAACAGTGTCTGAACCACTTCACATGGCCCAATCGGCGCTAACGTAAGTAGAATTCCTTCCGGACTGGCTCGGAAGCGCATTTTGCTTTTTCGAAGTTATGTCACAATTCCAGAGCCTGCCTTAGAGCATCCTGCACTTCCTTTCGAAAGTTTTGAACGTCTGGCTTTGTTGATTTCCAGGCTAAATCGAGCGCTTGCCGTAGCTCCTCGCCTTGCAGTTTCTGGGATGCCTGTAGAAGTTCCGCAAATCGGAGGATAACGGTCTTGTGATCAATTAGCCACATTTTCATCCACCCGTCTAGTAATTTCTGCATATGAAACAAGAAGACTTCGTACGTGCCCGCATTCTTCTGTTCTCCATGAATTCGCTTGAGTTCGTTGTGGTCGGAACGGTATCTCTTTCTCGTGTCTGCATCATCACAAACTCCGGCGATGAAGAAGCTCGCGCCTGGACCGGCGAGAATTGCCGGGATGATGTCAGACACATCATGTGCCTCATTATTTATCTTCACGCACCCTTCAAACAAAGCCTCTTCTCCATTACAACCTGCAGCAACTGTGGCGAACTCGATCTGGACGCCAAGGGCGTCAAACATAATTGCATGTCCAGCCTCGTGAATGGCAACTTCCGTCATATTGAGCTTCTCAATCGCCTGATCGATTCGTACCAACGTAGTTTCCCGTCCGAGAACCTGGAGGGTCTCAAACAGCGGCGGGGCGTTCTTGCGTCCGCAGACGGCTACCCGGATCGGTTGAAACATCTGTCCCGCTTTGAGTCCTAGTTGCTGGGCTGCGGAGCGAAGAATCTGGTCCAACGGATCGTGTTTAAATTCAGTTTGCGCCAGAACTTCTCGAGCATGGGTCAGGACTCTGAGCGCCATGGCGGCGTCACCCTTCTGCGGGATAAGCTCGGCTGTGTTGTACGGCTGGAGCTGGTCCACAAAGAAGAAGTCGGCGGCCGTGAGAACATCGCGCAGCAGCTTGATGCGCTCACGGATCAGCGGCGTGATGGCGCGCATCTTCTCCGGCGCAATTGGGAATCCGGCGCCGTGAACAATGGGAAGCAGACGTGCGCTGAGCTCGTCGATCGAAAGCCCGCGGATGTGTTCGGCGTTCAGCCAGATGGCTTTGGGGTCGAAGGTTTCGTCGGGGGTGGCGGCTGGCTCTTTGAAGTTAATGACCGCGTTAGCGCGATTGATACCTTCGAGGGAGAACGCGTCGGTGAGTTCCTGGCGCGTCATCTTTTCGCGATCGTCTTTTGGCGACCAGCCCAGCAGGCATAAAAAGTTGATGAAGGCCTCGGGAAGGAATCCAGCGTCGCGGTAGGTGGTGACGCTGACCACCGGACCGTGGCGGCGCTTGGAGAGCTTCGATCCGTCGGGGGCGACAAGCAGGGGAAGATGCGCGAACTGCGGCAGCTTGGCGCCCGCGCCTTCGAAAATGAGCACGTGTTTGTAAGTGTTCGAGAGATGGTCCTGCCCGCGGATGATGTGGCTGATACGCAGATCGATGTCGTCCGCGCACGAGGCGAGGTGGTAGGTGGGCATGCCGTCGGAACGAAGCAACGCGAAGTCTTCGATGTCGTCGGCGGATTTGATTTGCTCGCCGTAGACCGCGTCAGTGAAGCGAACTTGCTCGCCGATGCCACGCGGAACCCGGAAGCGGAGGGCAAAAGACTCTCCGGCAGCGGCTCGGCGGTCGCTCTCAGCGTGGGAAAGTTCGCGCATGCCGGGATTGAAGAGCCAGGTTTGATTGGCACCGGATTTTTCGCTGTCACCGGTGTGGGCGGCGGTAAAGTCACGGTAAGTTAGCCCCTTCTGAAATAGGGCGTCGGCGATCTGGCGGTGCAGGGCCAGGCGCTCGGATTGCTTGTATTCCTCGTCCCAACTGAGATCGAGCCAGCGCAGACCGTCAAAAATCGAGTTTATGGAAGCGTCGGTGTTGCGCTCGACATCGGTATCATCGAGGCGCAGCACCATGGTTCCGCTATTGCGACGGGCGTAGAGCCAGTTGAAAATAAAGGTGCGGGCACTGCCGACGTGAAGAAAACCGGTGGGAGACGGCGCGAATCGAACGCGAAGCATGACTTTTGAGTATAGCGGGATTGGGGTCTCGGCTCTAGACTTCGGGCACCCCCGACAAGAGACAACGGGTTACTAACGGTTACGAAGGTAACTTTTCAGGAGAAAATCGCTATAGCGGCATGGCATCTGATAAGAAGATACTTCTGAACACGCCGTGCCCACGACGGAACTTGCCGGAAGACACCTGTTGTTTCGATCTGTCTGGTGTGACAGGATAAGGCCGATCGGAGTTCCATCCTGGCCCCAATTACGAGCGATAGTGATAAGAAAGCGTTAATCCATGTATAGCGTCGCCACAGGTCTGGTGTTGATTCCCGGGGCCGTGGCTCTGCTTGTGTTTCTGGTCTTTACCTACCTTCACGAGCAGAACCGTCACAGCTATTTTCGCGCGTGGCAACTGGCCTGGGCGGCATACACGCTGCACTACGCGCTGAAGGCCGTGGAATACTTCCATGGTGATTCCGCGTTACTGTTCTTTGTGAGTTCGCTGATGCTAGTGGGCATGGCGATTTGCATCTTCGTCTCGACCCGGTTAATGAAAGAACCTTTCCGATTGAAATGGTATGACGTTGCCCTGGCGGTGACGGGAATCCTGTTGGCGTACGTGAGCTTGCGAGCTCACATCGCCGGCGGGGTATTCAGCGAGAGTGCGACTCCGGTGCCGATCTATTTGCGCCTGGAAGTTGGGCTGGCGGCGACCCTGCTCTATTGCTCGTTCCACTTTTACCGCTACGCCTTTCGCAGGAATTCCGTGGCGTTCTGGACGCTGGCGTTTTCGCTGGCGCTCTGGGCCGCGCTCATGGGCGTCGGGCAGCTCCGTCAACCCTTCCTCGATGTTGGGGGACATCTGGGAGGTTTCCTCGGGCCGATCCCGCAGATGTTGCTGGCCATCGCGATGGTGATGGTGCTCTTTGAAAACGAACGCAATGCGGTCCAGGAAAACGCGTTGGCGTTCTCGACCTTGGGCGTCGATCCGCGCCGCTTGCTCTTGGCATCCGACCTGGTGCCCAGCTTGCAGACCTTTGTGGAGAGGTTAGTGGCGCCCCTGCCTTCGCGTCGCGCCGTCTTTTTTGTTTCCCAGCAGTGGCGCGGCACCGTGCCCTCGGTACAGAAAGGCTTTTCAGCGGAGTTTCTGGAAAAGTTGCAAAAAACGCGAGCCGGGGATTACATTGCCGAGCTTGCCTACCGGCGCGGTGGAGTAGTCACCTTCAGAGCTCTCGCCGAACTGGAAGAGCCTTTGCCGGCGCTTTCCGGAGGAAAGTTCGAGGCCTGCAAGCAGACTCTGCTGGCGGAGGGAATCACCGACCTGATGGCAGTGAGCCTACAGACGCGGGAGCACAACTTCGGTGTCCTCCTTTTTCCACATGCGGAACGGCGGATGTTCGGTTCCTCAAATCTGCGGTTGCTGATTGGCCTGGCACTGCAGATCGCGCTCACCCTGGAAAACTATGTGGTGATGCACGAAGCGCAGCGGCGAACCAAGGAATACGAACTGCTCACCGAGATTGGGCAGGCCATCAGTTCTCATCTCAACCAGGACGAAGTGCTGCGCACAGTGCAGGTCGAGCTGGGCCAGATTTTCGACACCAGCAATTTCTACATCGCGTTTCAGGAAGAAGACGAGATTCATTTCGAGCTGGAGATCGAAGGCGGCATTATTCTTCCCAAGCGTTTGTGCCCGGTCAGCAATGGATTGACTGAATACATCCTCAGGACGGGTGAGCCGCTATTGATCGAGTCCGATCTTGAACAGATGCGGTCAAAACTGGGAATCGATTTCGTGCCTCCGCGGCCAGCCCAGTCGTTCTGCGCCGTGCCCATTTTTCTAGGCGGCAAACCCGTGGGAGTGATGGCGGCGCTGAGTACGGAGCGGGAATCGCAGTTCCAGGCAAGAGATCTGGAGGTCATGCAAACCGCTGCCGGTCAGCTGGGAGTAGCAATCGAGAATGCGCGCCTTTTTACCGAGGAGCAGCGCCGCGCCCGGCATCTAGCGTTTCTGAACAGCATTTCGAAAATGGCGATCTCGAGCGAAGACGCCGAGCAGATGATGGCCAACATCGTGCGCGAAATCCAGAAGAATTTCCGCTACGATCACATCGGCATAGGCATCATGGACTATGCCACCAAGGACATCGAGATCAAAGCTGAGGCGGGAACGGCATCGCAAACGCTCGGCCGCCGGATCGCGCTGGGCAGTGGAGTTCTAGGAAAGGTTGCGCGCACCGGGGTCAGCGCACTGGTGCAAAACGCCGGCGCGGGTCAGCTCGCGGGCGTGTTGCCGGAATCGCGGGCCGTGCTGTGCCTGCCGATCAGTTACGGCGAGACGCTTCTCGGTGTGCTCAACGTGGAGAGCCGGGATGAAAATGCATTCGCGCCCCAGGATGTTCTGATCCTAAATACCCTGGCCGATCTCCTGGCAACGGCGTTGCACAACTCCTTCGTCTTCCAAAAGCTGCAGCAGCAATCGATCACCGATGGCTTGACTGGCATCAAGACGAGACGCTTTTTCTGGGAGGCGCTCAGCTCGGAGTGGAAGCGCGCGTCCCGCTCCGGCAGGCCGTTCTCAGTGGTGCTCATCGACCTGGATAAATTCAAAGAGGTAAACGATTCGCTCGGCCATCTGGAAGGGGATCTGGTGCTGGCTCGCGTCGGCCGGCTGCTCGAACAGAAGTGCCGCCAATCGAACGTGGTTGCTCGCTACGGCGGAGACGAATTCATCATCTTGATGCCCGAAACCGGCATCGAGCAGGCGCAGGTGCTGGCGGAGAGATTACGGCTGTGGCTGGCCACCGACCCGATGCTCGAAGAGCACCATATCACCGGCAGTTTTGGCGTCGCCAGTTTCCCCGTTCACGGGTTTTCCATGGAGGACCTGATTCGCGTGGCCGATGCCGGTATGTACGTGGCCAAACACGCAGGAGGTAACCAGGTTTCCACTTCAAATGCGTTCGGCGAAGGTTCCGCAGTACAGCGGCAGCTTGTCTCCGGTTACATTGAAGGATTTCTTCAGCGCGAGCATGACGGACCCGAGCACGTTGAAGAACTGGTCGCCACGCTCCGCAAACTGTGCGGCGGTGAGGATGGTACGAATCAGAGGGCGATGAAGGAGGCCCTCGAAGCCTTGTCGCGCGCGGCCGAACTCAGGGAGCACAACGCTGCCGGACATGGCGAGCAGTGCGGGCACTATGCCGGGATTATCGCGCGCGGACTTAACCTCTCGTCGCAAGAGGTGGAAGACATCACCTTCGCGGGGAGGGTACACGACGTGGGCAAGCTGTTCATCCCAGAGCGAATCCTGAACAAGCCCGGTGCTCTTACGGAAGATGAATTCGCGGTGATTAAGACCCACCCGCGAGTAGGAGGGGAAGTGTTGCGGGCGATTCCTGCAATCGAGCAAGTGGCCCAGGCCATCGAATCCCATCACGAGGCTTTCGACGGTAGCGGCTATCCTCGCGGACTCAAGGGCGAGAATATACCGCTTTATGGCCGCATCGTCGCCGTAGCAGATGCCTACGTGAACATGACAGCCGATCGCTCTTTCGCTCCTCCCAAGACCGACGAGCAAGCGCTTGCAGAACTAGGGAAAATGAGCGGCACCCGTTTCGACGGCATGATCGTCCGTTTATTTGCCCGCCTGCTTAAGATGGAAAGAGCCTCCAGTCTGGGCGGCGTAACCTAACCGTGAAGCTAGAGTCAGGCGGTGGAGAGACAGGCAGCCTCGCCCGTCCAAGCTTGCGTAGGGACAGCCGCCCCCGGCTGCCCAAGCCGAGCGCAGCTCGGCCTCGTCTCTAGCTCAGGGTCAGCACCAGCCTCGCGTTTTTGGGCAGGTAGCTCTTGCGGCGAAACCAGTCTTCCATCGCGTCCCGCAACTGATCGAGCGGGACATGCGCTCCAATTTCCAGCCACCCGTCTGCCACGGGCAGCGTATCGTCAAAAACCGACGCGTTCGTGAAGTTGCGCATGCTGAAACTGTCGAGCCATTTCAACGGACAGGGTTGGAGCCGCCCTTCGTGCCGGTATTCCACTTTGACTTTCTGGGCGAACATGCCTTGATTTAAGCACAGAGGTTGATTGAAGCGTAGAAAACGACCGCAGCTCGGCGGATAAGATCTATTTCTTTGCTTTCCAGAGCCGGTCTTCCAGTTCCCCGACTTCCCGGTTCAGACCCTCCGGAAGATGGCTGCCGAATCTAGCGAAGTGCTCCCGGATCAATGGGATCTCGGCATGCCAGCCCTCCAAGTCCACGCTGAGCAACTTGGCGATATCAGCCGCAGGAAGGTCAAGCCCCTTGGTATCCAGATCCGCAGGCTCGGGAAGCCTGCCTATTGGTGTATCCACAGCATGCACTTTGCTGTCGCAGCGTTCGAAGATCCATTTCAACACACGGCTGTTCTCACCGTATCCGGGCCATAGGAATTTGCCATTCCCGTCAGTGCGAAACCAGTTTACGTAAAAAATCTTGGGCAGCTTTGCCCCCGGCCTCTTGCCGATCTTGAGAAAGTGTGCAAAGTAATCGCCCATGTTGTAGCCGCAGAACGGAAGCATGGCCATCGGGTCACGGCGAAGCTCGCCGACTTTGCCGGCAGCGGCCGCAGTTGTTTCGCTGCTGACAATCGCGCCCAGAAACGTCCCGTGCTGCCAATTGAAGGACTCGGTCACCAGCGGGACAACGCCCGCTCGACGTCCGCCGAAAAGAATAGCGTCGATCGGCACACCTTTTGGATCTTCCCACTCCGGCGCAATCACCGGGCACTGGCTTGCCGGAACGGTAAAGCGCGCGTTGGGGTGGGCTGCTTTGCGAGGAGAAGCCGGAGTCCAGGGCCGTCGCAGCCAGTCGATCAATTCCGCGGGCTTCTCGCTGGTCATCTGTTCCCACCATATGTCGCCGTCGGTAGTCATCGCGCAATTGGTGAAGATGGAATTCTTCGTCGCGGTGAGCATGGCATTCGGATTCGACTTCATGCTCGTTCCGGGGGCCACGCCGAAGAACCCGTACTCCGGGTTGATCGCACAGAGTCGGCCATCGGTGCCGAACTTCATCCAGGCAATGTCGTCGCCGATGGTTTCAACTTTCCACCCCGGGATAGTCGGGATCAACATCGCAAGATTGGTCTTGCCGCAGGCCGAAGGGAACGCGCCGGTTATGTATTTGACCTGACCCTTGGGGCTGGTCATCTTGAGGATGAGCATGTGCTCCGCCATCCAGCCTTCGTCGCGGGCTTGCACCGAAGCAATGCGTAGCGCGTGACACTTTTTGCCCAGGAGCGCGTTGCCACCGTAGCCGGAACCGTAGGACCACACTTCACGCGTCTCCGGGAAATGGCTAATGTATTTTTCCTGCGCATTGTTAGGCCACGTCGAATCCGCCTGATTCGCAGCCAACGGAGCGCCGACCGAGTGCAGGCCGCGCACAAAGTCACCATCGCTTCCCAGCACCTCGAGCACACGAGTGCCAACCCGCGCCATGATGTGCATGCTGGCCACAACGTATGGCGAGTCGGTAACCTCGACGCCAATATTCGCTATCGGCGACCCAATCGGTCCCATGCTGTAGGGGATGACATACATAGTCCGCCCCGTCATCGCACCCGCGAACAACCCTTGCAGCTTCTGCTTCATCTTCGCCGGATCTGACCAATTGTTGGTGGGGCCGGCATCCTCCAGGGTCCGCGAACAGATGAAAGTGCGGTCTTCAACGCGAGCCACGTCGCCCGCACTCGATCGCACCAGGATGCTGTTCGGCCGTTTGTCCTCAGCCAGCCGGATGGCAGTGCCCGTTAGCACCATCAGTCGCAGCATCGCCTGATACTCCTCGTGCGAACCGTCACACCAATGCACTTGGTCGGGCTTGCAGAGCTGTGCAACTTCCTCCACCCAGGCGGTCAGCCGCTTATGCTTCGTTTCGGCCTTCTTGTCGATCTTCTTGTCAGTAACGGTTTCTATATCGGAGGTTAGGCTGGACATACGAACGCGCTCCTTAAACAGCAAACCACACGATCTGATTCCGCCCATGAAAACGGCAGCCGCGGGCAAATAGGCGAGGCGACGCAAAAGGTTCTGTCCGCGCCAAAAGGACTAGGGTTAACATTGTCCCTCATTTCGACGGCTCTTTCCAGCTAGCGGGCGGCAGCAGCGACCGGGGGCTCGACCTCCGCCACGACGCCTTCCAGGTGCTTAAGGGTCTCATCGATGGTCAGGGAATACATTTCGCGACCTAAGCCTTCACCCGATTCCAGCGCCGTTTTCAGAAAATGGCCGGCGATTTCCTTCGCCAGGGAGTCCGTGATCAGCTTCCCGGTGCGCTTCCTGTATTCAACCCAGGCCGGATGCGGCAGGGCAACCCAAACCGGGCGTCCGTCCACCAGGAACTTGATGTCCACCGCGTCGGCGTGGCGAGTGGCGATGGCCACTATCAGGGCCTGGTAGAGGCAGTGTACATGCTTCTTGCTCCAGCGGTCCGTGGCGGTGAAATCGGTGAACATAAGACAATAATACAGAGAACTATCGCCGCGCGGGGTTTAGGAGCAAACGGTCTCCATAAAGAAGGACGCCATTGGTCGCATAGACGCGCCCTTAGCCGATGTCGGGGGTAGATCGCCTCGTGGAAAAGGTGTCAACGCCGTTAAAAAACGACCCCACGATGTGAAATGCTCTGCTAGCTTATCCTTATGCCGCAGTCCGTCAAAGAGCGCGTTGCGAAGCTGCGAGAAGAGATCGCAGAGATCAGTGAAGCGAACCGCCTGTACCTGCAAGGCGGCAAAAAGATGATCGGAGCATCCGACCAGGAACGTCGACTGCAAAGATTGCAGGAAATCATGGACGAACTCATGTCCCTGACGGACTGGAAGAAAACCTGAACCCTCCGATTACGAAGCTGCATTCTCTGTAGAAGAACTTAGATTACTGGCAGGAAAGACTTTCAGTCGGACGCTTGAACTTGCATGTCCTCGGTGATCCAGAGTTGGGCCGGAGCACCCTTCGTAGTGCGAGTGGCAGTCGCGCGAAAGCCGCCCGAATTGATTTCGACATCGTAAATGTACGGAGGGCGCTCGCCCTTAATGGTGATGCAGTTGCCGGAAATCAGTTCATCCAGCGAAGCATACTTCCCTTGCGACGCCTGATATACGCGCTCGGCATTAGCGATGCCGATCAGGTCGTTTTTCACGCCCACGATGGTGGCAACTTCTTCCGGATTGCCGCTCCCAGCACCCGGAGTCAGCGTCTTGATCTGCACAGAGTAGATGTACATGCCGATCGCCATCGTAATGATCGTGCCTACAAATCCGAGAACACGTCCCATAAATTTGCTCCGCAAGTGTAATTGCAGCGCGAAACCAAGCCGCTAGCAAGTAACCAGAGTGCAGGTGAGGATCATGATCTGGGGGGCTATTTCATGAACGTTTGGAGCGATCGCAAATCGGCTTTTCGGAATGGCGACCCCGGAGGGAGTCGAACCCCCAACCCTCAGATCCGAAGTCTGATGCTCTATCCAATTGAGCTACGGGGCCGTCCGCCGGCAGTCACATGGCGCTAACCGGCGCTCTCGATTCTACACTGCCGCCCGTCCCGAATCATCCCTCCCCGCGGAACTCTGCCTGCGTTGTAACATCAAGACACATGCCCTTCGTGCCCAATCCCATGACCCACACCAGTTCGCGCCTGCTCGAATTCGAGACCTTGCGCGAATTGCTCGCCGGCTACTCCTCTTCGCCTTTGGGGAAACGCCGCATCGCGGAACTTCTGCCTTCACTCGATCGCCCGTGGATTGAAACCCAGCAGCAGCTGACCACGGAAATCCGGGAGTATCGCCGTGTCGGCGGACGCTTTGAATTCGCCGGCCTGCCCGAAGTCAAAAAGCTGATCGAGAAATCCCGCATTGCCGGGGCCGCTCTCGAAACCAGCGAGATCCGTGACGTTGTTCTCATTGCCGACCGAGCAGCCGAGTGGCGCGAAATCGTGCGTCAACCTCCGGCTGCAATGCGCTCCGATTGGGCCGCCGTGTCGGCGCTTTCCAGGGGCATCCAGGACTTCACCGGCTTCCTGCGCGCGTTCCACAACAAGATTCTGCCCGACGGCACGCTCGACGACCGCGCTTCCCCTGAGCTCAGCCGCATTCGCCGTGAGATCGAAAAGCAGAAGCGTCAGATTCAGGACTCGCTGCGCGGCTACCTGCGGAAACTAGCCGAAGGCGGCAGCGTCCAGGACGAACTGATCACCATCCGCGGAGAGCGTTTCGTGATCCCGGTGAAAGTCGAGCAGAAACGCCGTGTCCAGGGCGTAGTTCACGGCGCCAGCTCCAGCGGCCAGACCGTCTTTGTCGAGCCGCTCGAAACCATCGAGCAGAACAACGAACTCGTGCGCCTGCTCGATGAAGAAATGGCCGAGATTCATCGCGTCCTGTTGGAGATGACGCGCCAGATCGGCGAAAACGCGGACGCAATCCTGGCCGCCGGCGACATCCTCGCCGAACTTGAACTTCAGTTCGCGAAGGCCCGCTTCGCTGAAGATTACAACTGCGCGGCGGTGAGCTTGTCTGGAATGTCGAGCGATGCTCGCCTGATTCTTCACCGCGCTCGCCATCCGCTTCTCGAACGCAATTTGAAACTCAAGAACGGGAAGATTGTTCCCATCACCATCGAACTTGAAGTCGAGCGCCGACAACTCGTCATTACTGGCCCCAACACCGGCGGCAAGACCGTCTCGCTGAAGACGCTTGGCCTGCTCGCGCTGATGGCGCAGTCTGGAATGCCCGTTCCGGCGGACCGCGCCGAGATGCCGGTCTTCGACGCGATTCTGGCCGACATCGGCGACTATCAATCGATCGAGCAGAATCTCTCGACCTTTTCGGCGCACGTCACGAATATCGACTTCATCTCGCGCACTGCGACGGCGAATTCGCTGGTGCTGCTCGACGAACTCGGTTCTGCGACCGATCCCGAGGAAGGCGCTGCGCTGGCGGTTGCCATCGCTGAGCACTTCCGTAAAGTCGGGTGCATGAGTGTGATCTCAACCCATCACACTTCCCTCAAAGTCTATGGCGCGAATACGGCGGGAGCGATCAACGCCTCAGTAGGCTTCGACGAAGCCACGCTGCAACCGACATACGAGCTCAAGATTGGCGTTCCCGGCGCATCTTCCGGAATCAACATCGCACAGCGGCTTGGATTGAATCCCGCCATCATCACTTCGGCTCGCTCGCGTTTGGGCTCGCAAACTCAAGATGTCGCGCGCTTCCTCGACCGCCTGCATGCCGACCTTCGCGATCTTGAAAAAGAGCGCTCTCGAATGCAAGGTCGCGAGCAGGAACTGGAGCGCGAGAAGTCGCAACTGGCCACCGAAGGCCGCAAGGAGCAGCAGGCCAAAATTCGCGAGATGGAAAACAAACTCGAAGCTCTGTTCCGCGACTTCGAATACCACGCGCGCGAGACGGTGAATGCCGTGCAGGACCGCGCCGCCGCGCAGAAACTATCGAAAGACGCCGAACGCCGCATCGCCAAAATGCGCCGCGAATTTCGCGAGCAGTTCGATGCCACCATAGTCGCGCATTCGACCGGCGCCGATCGCGGAGACCCAAACGCCCAACCCAGCCTGGTGAAGCACGTCTCCGAGGGCGACACGGTTAAGCTCAAATCAATGGGCCGCTCCGCCGTCGTCAAAAAGAAGATTGGCGAGAATCACTTCGATGTCGAGATCGGCTCGATGAAAATGCGCATCGCTCGCGAAGACATCGCCGAAGTGCAAATGCGCGCCTCCGAGTCGCCGGTACAAGCCGCTCGCGCCCGCGGCATCAGCGTCTCGCTGCAAAACGAATCGGGCAGCCTCAACATGCCCACCGAAATCAACGTCATCGGCCGCACCGTCGACGAAGCCACCAGCGAAGTCGAAAAATTCGTCGACCGCGCATTTCTGGCCGGCATGCCGCGGGTGCGCATCGTCCACGGGAGCGGCATGGGGATTCTCCGCAAGGCCTTGCGGCAGTATCTGCAGAAACATCCGCACGTGGAGTCGGTTACAGAGCCCCCTATCAACGAAGGTGGTGGCGGAGCCACGGTGGTGGAATTGAGAGTCTAATGGGCTCGTTGGCTGATTCTTTGAATGTTTACTACTGTATTAATATGCTAGCAGGCCCCGAAATTTTTTATTTCCTGATCTTTTGGAATCATACAGTTAGCCAAAAATTCCCGCTAAATCTTTGGGTTTAAATGGCTTATATGCAAAATATTCAGGAATAATGACTTAGCTCCTCAAACAGCGCTCAAAATGGCTTTGGGGCAGCTTCGATGAACGTCGTCTTTTCGACGAAACGTTCCTCGAAACTGCCCCAACTTAGTTTACTATTGTGGTACTAAAGTGGGTCGGATGTCAAGAACTTTCTGCCCCCGATGCGGAGGGAGCCGGTTATTCTCCAGGATCCCTCCGTGGTTGCTCGGGTTCAATGTCCGGCTGATTCCGCAGCTCCGAAAACCGCAGCGGGCGCGGGCGTGATCTGCGTCAGCTTGAGGTCCAGGGCTATGGTTGCCTGGCTGCCGTCAGGAACAACGGCAGGTTGGAAGCCGGAATAGGCCTCGCCGACGCCTGTCGCCGTCTGCTCACCGGTCGCAGTCGTAATCGCCGTTCCGGTGCAGATTGGGCCGGAATAGTCCTCACTGGCTGTCGATGGGTTGGTGCAGTTTTCGTCCTCAACCACAGTGCTCGGCCAGTTGCCCGATTCCAATGAGGTCAGCAACTGGGGGAAGCCCTCACGGTTGATCGTGATCGAAGTCGAGAGCTCTATGGCTCCGTTCTGCGCTTCGGGCAGGCTCATGCGCGGGAAGACCAGGGTGACTTCATGAGTATCGGTGCGGACAACCGGGTCGCCATACTCTGGGCCGCCATATCCTTCGTTTGGATCCGCAGTCACGCTGCGCTCAATCCGGCTGACGGACAAGTCACCGATGACTGCTAGCTCCCCGTCGTTTGTGATTGCGGACCGCTTTGACTTAAAGCCGATCTGCGAGGAGTTCGGGCCCAAGTTCTTATCTGACGCGATGTTAAGGTCAAACGCCGGATCGGCAGGATCGTTCGAGTCGAAGACCACGCTTCCGCTGACACGAGCAACACCGACATCGGCTGATTGCGAACCACGTCCTAGGGACAGGCGCGCGATGGAATGTTCTGCGTCCACCTGCCAAGTGCCGCTCTGGGCGTGGGCGGGAATGGAAAAGGACACTGCGAGCGCTAGCAACAGCGCGAGTGTCAGGCTGAGGTTGACGGTTGCGAAATGAAGGGTGCGTAGTGTGTGCGATTTTATTGTGGCCTCCTTGCGTTTTAGTCTGGATTATTGTTATAATCCACATACAGGATTAAATTCATAATCCTGATTTGGTTGCAGGTTTTTTTTAGGGGGGTGGTCAATGGGCCATTCGAAGGCTGAAAAAGGGAATACTCATGAGCGCATTGTTGCCATTGCCGCGAAGAGATTCCGCGAAAAGGGACTTGCGGGGATCGGAATCGCGGAAATCATGAAGGAAGCGGGTGTCACCGTGGGTGGCTTCTACAAACACTTCGGCTCACGGGACGACCTGGTGGCCGAGGCGGTCGGCTCGGCATTAGGGAGCTGGAGGCGTCGAATGGAGGCTGAGGCGGCGGGCGGTTCAGCAGTGACCTACGAAAGGCTAGTCGATTCGTACTTGAGCGAGACTCACTGCAACAATCCCGGCTTTGGATGCGCCGTCAGTGCCTTGGCGGGAGAGATCGCGCGCAGCGGAGAGCGAGCGCGTGCCCTGGTGGCGGAGCAGATCCGGAAGAGCATGCAGTGGATCGCAGATCTGATTGGGGGCGAAGATAAGGACGCGGCACGATCGCAAGCAACCTTCGCGTTTAGCGCGATGGTCGGAGCGGTTGTGTTGGCGCGCGCTGTGCCGGACGAGAAATTTTCACGCGAGATACTGAAGACTGTCGGCGATCGACTGAAAGAGCTGCATTCCTGAAAGAGAGGACGACCGTCCGATTATGCGATCACTTGCCAGACCGGTGTTAGTCCGCCTGCACCCGCACGTCTCGAACCCCGCGAGACGTGGTCTACCCGGTGCCCGGCCCAGGTTAGCGCCCAAAGAACGGGCGCGAACCGTTCGACAAGCTCAGGGCAGGCCCTGGGGCACCGATGCCACCGCGGAAGGTTAGTGCAGCCACCCGTCGCGCAGCAGGTAGTATTCGTTGACTGGGCGGTCGTCCTCCATGGCGGGCGTATCCCTATTCATGGAGACCAGCCAGTCAATAGGAATTTCCTTCTCCAGGACCGCCGCAAACTGCTGTTCGGCAGTCGGGAACGGTCCCCATTCCACCATGTCGGCAGCTGCACTCGCCGGCATGCGTTTTGCCAAGTCAGCTGCGGACCGATCCGGGATGGGCTGGCGGCTAGCAAGGTAGTGTAGGCCCTTGGCGTCGATTGAACGAAAGACCCGAACGAAGGGGAACGATTCCTTCAGCGCGCGCGCAATCGCGACGGTCGTCACCAAATCCGCGCCGGGAAACCATTGCTGCAGGATGCCGTCCGGCCGCAAGCGTTTCTGGGCGGCGGAATAGAACTCGCGCGAGTACAGCAGACTTGTGCCAGCTGCTTGAATGGGCGGGGGCGGATCGATGACGATCACATCGTACTGTCCAGTTGTGCGCTCAAGAAAACGCCGGCCATCATCAACAACGACGTGTGAGCGCGGCGATTTCAGCAGCTCCGGGCCGTCCGCGTGGAAGTACCAGAAAAGTGCGGGAACGCTGGGAACGAGGTCCACCGCCGTGGAGTCGATTCCCCAGGACAACATTGAACGATGCGTGGTGCCCATGCCGAAACAGATGACCAGGGCATTCTGGGGCGGACGATCCAGGAACGCGAGGGGCATGGAGGCCATCATTTTGGTGGCGGGAGTAAGAATGGTCATATTCACGCCGTTAACCCAAAGCCGCTTGTCCGTTCCCTCGCCAGATGCGACCACGGTGGCCGTGCTGTCGCGACGTACCTGCGACTTCGGAAAGCGTTGCAGATAGCTCTGTGTCAGGAAGATTAAACCTAACGACGCAAATAGAATCAACCCGGACGCGATTGCCCGCTGCGCCGTGAGACGTGGCGCCGGTCCCGTCTGTCCGGACAATATGAACGATAAAGCAACCAGCAACCAAGGCAGCGCCAGCATCACCAGTGCGAATCGCTCATCAAGATGTGGCAACAAGATAAAACCCGCAAGCAGCGGGCCCAGGACACAGCCAGCGACATTCACCGCGTACCCAACTCCCGCTCGGTGGGGGTCGCCTTCCGAGAAACGGTCTACCAGCTTCGGAGTCAGAAATCCCAGAAGTCCGCTGAACGCCGCGATGCCCAGCGGCACGCGCAGCCACGAAGACATGTGCAGGCGCGGGTCGGCGGTCAGCAGTGGAATTAGAGAAACCAGCCAGACGAACAGCCATATCAGAGATCCCTCGTGACTGTGCCGCCGGCTCCAGACCCGGTAGATGCTGGATCCAATGAATGTCGCGGCCAGGTAAACCGCCAGAATGGTTGCGAAAGAATAGACGAAGGTCCCGACATAGAGGGTGTACTGCCGCGTCCAGGCCACCTCCATCCCCATGCTGGTGAGTCCGGTGGCGAACAGTAACCAGACCGTGCTGCTTCCCAGCATCTTAGGCCAAGCGGGGGCGGCGTTGGCAGTGTCCTCCTGTTCGTGGTTGCTGCCTGCTTGCGGCATCTGCTTGCTGGCGAGCGCAAAGGCAGCGCCGCAGGTCGCAAGATTGAGCAACATTCCAACGCGCAGCGTGCCGGTGAAACCGAAAACCTCGATCAACAGCAAGGGAATCAATGCACCTGCAACAGCTCCGAGCACATTCGCAAGATAAAAAAAGCTGAATGAGCGTCGCGACTCAAGTCCCGTCTCGCTACGGAGGGCAAACATGCCTAGCGGAATCGTAGCCCCCATGCAAGCGCACCACGGAATTAGACTGCACGCCGCCCATACTCCGGCAGTAACATAGTAGCCAGATGAAGACAGCGACAGCCCGCTCCCCACGTGCTCCAGCACGAGGCGGCCAACCATGAATTCCGCTGGCACAACGACGGCGGAACAGCCAATGAACAACTCGGCAATGGCGTAAACCTGCAACGGCGGAGACGTGAGACGCCGTGCGTACTTGCGCACAAAGTGCCCCGCTGCCCACGAGCCCAGCCCCAATCCTGCCATGAAACTCGAGAGCACGATCGACACCATAGCCGTGGTGACCCCGAATTGCGCCATGGCGAGGCGAAGCCAGATCAGCTCGTAGAGAATGCTGCAAAATCCGGAAATAAAGAAGAAGGAGAAATACCACCTGTGGCCGCGATTTGCGACTGCTGATTCTTCCGCTCGTTCCGCCCCGGCCTCTGGGGGAGGAATTCTTACTTGGGCCGGCATTACTCCAGTGCTCATGGGTGACTCATTTTGTATCAGGATATTCGACCACGCGGTTTCGACGCGCCTCGGGGCAGTCCCGAAAAGAATTGCTCGCTCAAGTGTGACAGACAGTTACAGAGTGCAGGTAGAGACCACTTGCCCTCGTGGTAACGAAAGTCATCGGAGGCCAGGCCGGGGCGCGCGCTAGCGGCGGTGGGGCCGAGGCAAAGCGATTGGCAGGCGGGGCTCGTCTAGACTCGCCAAAACCATTTGCTTTTTGTTCTCCCTGTGACATACTGCGGCGCAGGCAGTGACGAGCTTCTCCACCCCATCGAGCCAAAACCGGGCTTGTCGGGGGCCCCGGTTCGCTCGGCTGGACCCTTCGACTTCGCTCAGGGCAGGCTCCCGAGGGCGTCTGTCCCTACGTGTGACGCGGAGCTGCACGGGTCTGACCCGGGCCAAGATATTTTATTTTTGTCCCGGTTTTGCTGCTGTGCTCCTCATACGTCCACAGGCAGAAAAGATTTACGATGCAACGCACTCAGCTCAACATCGTGGCTACCTTGGAAACCAGCGTCGGACGTTTGCCGGCTAATATTGAAGCCGAGCGCTCCATTCTTGGGGCCATCCTGCTCGACAATCACGCTTTCAACGATGCGGCTGAGCATCTTAAGCCGGAAGACTTTTCCATCGACTCGCACCGGCGCATTTATTCGCGGATGATGGAGTTGGCCGAATCTTCGCGGCCTATTGACATCATCACGCTGGTCGAAGAACTGGAGCAGAAGAAAGATCTGCAGGCGGTCGGTGATGTTGGCTACATCTCCGGTCTGCTCGACGGCGTACCTGACCGGCCTTCGATTGATCACTATGTTCGCATCGTCCGGGACAAGGCCATTCTGCGCGGGCTGATCGGCGTCTCGAATGCGGCCATCGCCAAGGCCAGCGAGCAGGCCGAGCCTGCCGACGAAATTCTTAACGAGGCCGAGGCCGCTGTTTTCGCGCTTTCCGAGAAGCGCATTGGCAAGGGCTTTCAGGGGATCAAGGAGATTGTCCGCAACTCTTTTGGATCCGTCGATGCTTTGCTCCAACGCGGCCAGCGCATCACGGGACTGGCCACGCACTACACCGAGTTGGACGAGTTGACCAGCGGGCTGCAGAAATCCGACCTGGTGATTCTGGCCGCGCGGCCCTCCATGGGCAAAACTTCGTTTGCCATGAATATCGCGGAGAACGCCGCCATCGACGACGGCAAAGTCGTCGGCATCTTCTCGCTCGAAATGTCGAGTGAGGCCCTGCTGCAGCGCCTGCTCTGCTCGCGCGCCATTGTGGACGCGCACAAGATGCGTACCGGCTCGCTCTGGGGCGACGACATGAAGAAAATCGTGCGCGCCATGGAGGAACTCTCGAACGCTTTTTTGTTCATCGACGATACGCCCGGCATTTCCCTGAGCGAAATGCGCGCCAAGGCTCGCCGGCTGAAGCAGTCGCAAGGACGGCTCGACCTGCTGGTCGTCGACTACTTGCAGCTTATGTCTGGGGGCAGCAAGCGCTTTGAGAATCGGACGCAGGAAGTGTCTTCCATCTCGCGTGGGCTGAAGGCTATTGCCAAAGAACTCGGCGTACCCGTCGTCGCCTTGTCGCAGCTCAGCCGCGCTCCTGAGAGCCGGGGCGGAGACCACCGGCCGCAGCTCTCCGATCTGCGCGAGTCGGGGTCGATTGAGCAGGACGCCGATGTGGTCATGTTCATCTTCCGCGAAGAGATTTATAAGCAGGACGATCCCGACCTGAAGGGCCGCGCGGAGATCATCATCGCCAAACAGCGCAACGGGCCCATCGGCAAGTTCAATCTCGCGTTCCTGCACAATTCCACGCGCTTCGCGAACCTGGTGGAAGGCAATAGCGAACCGGGCGAATGGGCTCCGAATTAGGTAGCTCCGGAAGACTACTGGGACGGCAGAAATTCGACCCTGAGACACCTTTCACCCTGTGGAAAAGTTTGTGGATGATAGGGCCTGCCCTCGGGATCCAGCGGCAGCGACAGGCTGGTGGGGAGATTGCGATGCCGTCTCGGTCTTCCTAAAGCTATGTTTTTAAGTTGGTTAACTGTGGTATGGACCGAAATGGGCAGAACCGCTTGCGAATCAGCACTTTCGTCACAAAATGTGAGATTTGCACATTAGCCGAATGGCTGTAGCCCGCATCAGCAGCGGCTGATACGCGGGTAAACCTCACCGCAAGGCCTGCCCATAGGTGCGGAATAACTGGGGTTTGCACCAAACCACGCTCATCCTGAAGCAGGGGGGGAGCAGCGGCTTGGGTCACAACTAGCCGTGACGTACCTCATGGCGTTGGTGTTCGCCAAAACATACCCTTTTACAGAAAGGAGGAGGCTGGATGTCCTCCTGGTCTGAGTCAGCGTGGTGCCGGAGAGCGCTGGCGCCTTATCGCCTCCAGTCTTGCGGTATGCGCGAGTTCCTCTTTTTCACCTCTTTAGCGGTCATGTTTAGTGGTCATGGGTTCCTTGATTCGGACCGCAGACTCTCTTATGTCTTCTAACCTTTTTCTCTTGGAGAACCTCTATGCTACATCTCGATACGGGTAATACCGGCTTCATGATTCTATGCACCAGCCTGGTCATGCTGATGACACCCGGTCTCGCATTTTTTTATGGCGGTCTGGTGGGACGCAAGAACGTGCTCGCCATCATGATTCAGAGCTTTGTCTCGATGGGCTGGACGACGGTGATCTGGTATTTATACGGCTATTCGCTGTGTTTCAGCGGCGACTGGCATGGGGTCATCGGCAATTTTCATAACGCATTTCTGCGCGGCGTCGATCTCACCAGCCCGTCGCCGAATGACACGATCCCGGCATTTGTGTTCATTGCGTATCAGATGATGTTCGCCATCATCACTCCCGCGCTCATCTCGGGAGCGTTTACCAACCGGGTCACCTTCAAGGCTTACATGCTGTTCCTAACTGCTTGGCTGACCTTTGTTTATTTCCCGTTTGTGCACATGGTTTGGGGCGGAGGCTTTCTACAGAAGTGGGGAGTGCTCGATTTTGCCGGCGGCATCGTGGTGCATAACATCGCGGGCGTCGCGGCTTTGGCTTCCGTGCTGTATGTGGGGAAGCGGCACACGGCGGACCGCGGGCCGCACAGCATTCCGCTGGTGGCTTTGGGGACGGGCCTGCTTTGGTTTGGATGGTACGGCTTTAATGCGGGCAGTGAAATGCGCGTCGATGCGGTGACTGCGACTGCGTTTCTCAACACCGATGTGGCAGCCTCGTTCGCGGCTATCGCTTGGTTGTTTGTGGCCTGGCTCAACGAAAAAAAGCCTAAGCTCCTTGGACTGCTCACCGGAGCCGTTGCAGGGCTCGCGACTGTCACTCCCGCGGCGGGGTATGTTTCTCCCACCACCGCGGTCATCATCGGCATAGTTTCGGGAGTGGTTTGCTACTACGCGGTGGAGATGAAAAACAAACTGCAATGGGATGATGCGCTTGATGTTTGGGGCGTGCACGGTGTCGGCGGCTTTCTTGGCATCGTCATGCTGGGAATCTTCGCCAATAAGCAATTCAATCCCGCAGGGGCGAACGGATTGCTCTACGGCGATCCGACGTTCCTGCTGAAACAAGTCGTGGCTGTGACTTTCGCGTCGGTATGGGCCTTTGTGTTCACCTACGCGATGTTGCGAATCATCGACGGGTTCACGCCGGTAAAAGTGGACGAATTGAGCGAGGCGATTGGCTTGGATGAATCCATCCACGGGGAACATGCTTACGAGGAGACGCCCGGGCACGATCTGGTTCATGCCGGCATACGCTAGAAAGAGTTAATTAGGTGGCGTTGGAAGGGCATAGCTTCAGCCGAAGCCATACCCTTGCTAGGTGCGTGGGACGTGCAGGGTTTGCTTTGTTACTCTAGCGATGCCATATCGATTACGAAGCGATACTTCACATCGCTTTTCAGCAGACGTTCGTAAGCTTCGTTGATCTGCTGTATCTGGATCAGCTCGATGTCGGAGGTGATAGCGTGTTCGGCGCAGAAATCCAGCATCTCCTGCGTCTGCCGAATGCCGCCGATCAGGGAGCCGGCAAGCTGTCGCCGCTTGAAAATCAGGCCGAAGCCTAGAATCGGCGCCGGCGTTGGAGGCGCTCCCACGATCGTGAGCGTTCCATCCCGCTTCAGCAGGGCGATGTAGGCATTGAGGTCGTGCGCGGCGGATACGGTGTCGAGGATGAAATCGAAGCTGGCTAGATGTTTTTGCATCTCCGCCTCATTCTTCGAGATCACGACTTCGTCGGCGCCGAGCCGCAGCGCGTCTTGCGTTTTATTGGGAGAGGTCGTGAACAATACTACGTTGGCTCCGAAGGCATGGGCGAATTTCAATCCCATGTGGCCGAGGCCGCCTAGTCCCACGATGCCCACTTTCTGCCCTTTCTTCACATTCCAGTGGCGCAACGGCGAGTACGTCGTGATGCCGGCACAGAGCAGAGGAGCCGTCGCAGCGAGATCGAGTCTGTTTGGGTACCTTCAGCGCAAAGGCCTCAGTGACAACGATGCTCTCCGAGTAGCCGCCGTAGGTGACGCCTCCAAGTTGCTTGTCTTCGGAGTTGTAGGTGAAGGTGGCCATGTTTTCGCAAAACTGCTCATCTCCCGCGCGGCAACTGGCGCACACGCCACAGGAATCGACCATGCAGCCGACGGCTGCGATATCGCCTTCCTTGAATTTCCTGACGGCGCTGCCGGCCTTCACGACGCGGCCAACGATTTCGTGTCCCGGGACACAGGGATAAACCGTGGGGTTGGTACCTTCCCATTCGTTGCGGACCTGGTGCAAATCTGAATGGCAGACCCCGCAGTACAGAATCTCGATTTGGATATCCTGCCGCCGCGGAGTGCGACGCTGGATCTTGCCGGGCGCTAAGCCTGAGGTTGCGCTTTGAGCCGCGAACGCTTTGGCGGGATAGGTTTTCTGGGATGCCGACTGGGTTTCATCTAGTAGAGCGGTCGCGGAAGACTTCTCGGGCATTGGTTTTCTCCTTGTCCTGTATGGGACTCGAAGCGACCCGAATACGACTCAAAAATTTCGCATGGAGTTGGCAAGCAGGATAGGACATTAGATTCGCAAAACCTTTACGACGCCGGAGGATCGGGAATCGAGTTTAGACACTCCACGTGCCCAGTAATCCCGTCAGCGGTTTTCTCTACCGAGAAATGAAATCCCAACTGGCTATCGACGCTGACGGGGGTCCCATTGAGCACATAGGGGCGGAAGCGCGTGTTTCGCAGTGCATCGACACTGGCAGCTACGAGCAAGGGATCGCCTGCCACGAGCACGCGCGAAACAATCTTCCCAGTCTCGTCGAGTTGAACCTTGAAGATCGCGTCGCCTTGGATTCCTTTTCTCATCGCCTCATCGGGATATACGGGCATGGTTTTGTGCTCGACGAGTCCCAGCATTACTTCGCTCGAAACGTGGATCGGCTGCGGGGGAGCGGGCTGAGCTTGGGAGGGTTGATTCGGCGATTGCGGAGCAGCGCTATTTTGTGCGAATGCTGCTGTAACGCAACATGCTAGTAATGCAATAATCATCCTTATTCGTGACATGCCAGCCTCCGAACGGCGCTGTAGTGAGATGAGCTTGGTGGATGCCCGGTTGCTGAAGCAGTTAGCTGCTGCCCTCGCCGACCTTGAGTACCGCTAGAAAAGCTTCCTGCGGAATATCCACGCGGCCGATGCGCTTCATCCGCTTCTTGCCTTCCTTCTGTTTTTCCAGCAGCTTGCGCTTGCGGGTGATATCGCCGCCGTAGCACTTGGCCAGCACGTTCTTGCGGATGGCGGGCACGGTCTCGCGGGCAATGATCTTGGCCCCAATCGCAGCCTGAATCGCGACCTCAAACATCTGGCGCGGGATCAGTTGTTTCATCTTCGCGGCCAGCGCCCGTCCGCGCTCGTAGGCAAAGTCGCGATGAATGATGGTCGATAGCGCATCGACCGGCTCGCCCGCGACCATGATGTCGAGCTTAGCCATCGGCGATACCCAGTTGCCGGAGAGATGATAGTCGAGCGAAGCGTAGCCGCGGGACACGGACTTCAGGCGGTCGTAAAAATCGAGCACGATTTCATTCAGTGGCAGCTCGTATTGCAGCATCACGCGCGAGGAGCTGACATATTCAAAACTCTTCTGCTTCCCGCGCTTCTCCTCGACCAACTTCAGAATGCCGCCGACATATTCTTCGTTGGTCAGAATCACTGCGAGAATCACGGGCTCTTCCACTTTCGCGATCTCACTAACATCGGGCCAGCGCGAAGGGTTATCCACTTCGATTACTTCTCCGTCGGTCTTGGTGATCTGGTAGCGCACGCCGGGCGCGGTGGTGATCAGGTCGAGATTGTATTCGCGTTCCAGACGCTCCTGGATGATTTCCATGTGCAACAGGCCCAGAAAGCCGCAGCGGAAGCCGAATCCGAGTGCCACTGAACTTTCCGGCTCGAAGAAGAATGAGGAATCGTTCAGCTTCAATTTTTCGAGCGCCTCGCGCAGCTGCGTGTGTTCGTGCGCGTCCACCGTGTACAGGCCGGCAAAAACCATGGGCTTGATTTCTTCAAACCCCGGCAACGCCTGGAGCGACGGCCGGTCATCGTCGGTGATGGTGTCGCCGATCTTCGTATCGGCGACGTTCTTGATATTCGCGATAATGAATCCCACTTCGCCAGCCACCAGTTCATCAACCTCCACCGGTTTCGGCGTGAGGGTGCCCAGGGTTTCCACCTCGTAGACGTGCCCGTTCGACCATAGGCGGATCTTCTGCCCTTTGCGCAACGTGCCCTCGAAGACGCGCGCCAGGACGACGACACCGCGATAAGGATCGAACCAGGAATCGAACAACAACGCCTGAAGATGCCTTTCTGGCGCGCCTTTCGGCGGCGGAACGCGCTTTACAATAGCCTCGAGCACATCGGGCACACCCTGCCCAGTCTTCGCGCTGATCAGCAAGGCATCGGAGGCATCAAGGCCGACTGCGCTCTCGATCATTTCCTTGGTGCGGGGAATGTCGGCGCTCTGCAAGTCAATCTTGTTGATCACCGGAATAATTTCGAGGCCGTGATTGATTGCGAGGTAGGAGTTCGCCAGCGTTTGCGCTTCTACGCCTTGCGACGCATCGACCACCAGCAGCGCGCCTTCGCAGGCAGCGAGCGAGCGCGAAACTTCGTAGGAAAAATCCACATGCCCGGGAGTATCGATCAGATTGAGCTGATAAGTCTGGCCGTCCTGGGCGGGGTATAACATGCGGACGGCGTGGGCCTTGATGGTGATGCCGCGCTCACGCTCCAGGTCCATGGAGTCGAGGACCTGCTCCTGCATTTCACGCATGGCTAGTGACCCGGTGAGCTCCAGCAGGCGGTCGGCGAGCGTGGATTTTCCGTGGTCGATGTGCGCGATGATCGCGAAATTGCGGATGCGAGCGGCTTCCATGAGGATAGGTCGATTCTAGCAGGGTGAGGCCGTCGGCACTTCGACAAGGATTGAACAAGGATGTAATCCTTGCTATACTTCTTATCGTGGCCAAAGTTACGAGCAAACTGCAGCTGACCCTTCCGAAGGCGATTGCCGATCAGTACAAGATTCGTCCCGGAGATGAACTGGACTGGGTACCGGCAGGGGAGACGATACGGGTCGTAAAACGGTCGCGGTCCGCATCCCGGAGAGCGGACGCTGCCACGCTCCAGCAACGGCTCCGACTTTTTGAGCAGGCGACGGCCCGCCAGGAAAAGCGAAACGCTGCATTCCGCAAGAAGCATGCGCTCGGAGCCCAACCCTCAAACCGCGGTTGGACGAGAGAGGACCTTTACGATCGTGGCCTTCCTCGTTGATACAAATGTGCTTGTCTACCGTTTTGATGCCCGTTATCCGGAGAAGCAGCGAATTGCTCGTGATGTTCTGCATCGGGGACTCAGAGATGACTCCGCCCGAATTCCCCACCAAGCGCTGATCGAGTTTGTGTCTGCAGTGACACGCACAAGAGTCGGGTCTGATCCCCTGCTATCCTTGGACGAAGCGCGCCACGAAGTGGAAGAGCTCATGACGCAGTTCCCCATCCTTTATCCGAACGCCGCGATTGTTCGTTCTGCACTCCTGGGCGCGGCGGCATACCAGCTTTCCTGGTTCGATGCGCACTTGTGGGCCTACGCGGAACACTACGGTCTGGAGGAGATCGTTTCCGAGGACTTCGAACATGGACGGTTGTATGGGAGCGTGCGGGTGCGGAATCCGTTTCGGCGCGGGTGAGTCCTTGCTGATCATGGTTTCGCGCATGGCGCCAGGCCTGGAGCTGCTCGGCGACTTTTCGACGTTATAGCCCGAGCGGCTTAGTGCCATACGCTTAGGGCCAGTGGGTGCTAAACTTGCTTCGCGCAGGCGGGTTATCTGGGAGAGGACGGATCCAATCCGATCGAAATGAAGGACGTTACCTCCACATCCTTCGGCTACTTGATTGCATTTCTCCTTCCGGGCATTGTCGCCTTGTACGGTCTGGGTTACTGGTCGACGGGTGTACACGATTATTTGCTGCTTAAACCGGGGGCGAACCCTGAGGCGTTGCTCGGCCCCTCGCTGTTATTTGTCTTGACCGCACTAACCGTGGGTCTCGTGGTCAACGCAATCCGTTCGTGGGTCTTCGAGACTCTGCTATGTGGCGACGCTAAGTACGCCGAAAACTTCTTTGCGCGACTCGGGACCGGAGACAAAATGCTCCACTTTCGAGTCTTAGTCGACGAGCACTTTCGCTATCACCAATTCTACGGAGGAATCTGTATCGCGCTGTGTCCGATGTACCTCGGTTGGCTGCGCGGTGCACACGCCTCCTGCGTTCTCGGTCTCAGTTCCGGAGCAGGGTTCCTGCTTTTGGAGTGGAGACTAACCGTCTTCGCCATGCACAACTATCAGAAGTTTGTTGAACGTGCTAACTTACTTGTCTCTACTGAGTCAGGAGGCGAACATGCATGCTCGCTGCAAGGGTTGGCCAGCACCGCTTCCGGAGCCGGAGCAGCCGGAGCCCCGGCAGGAACCCCAGCCGCGGCCGGACCCGCTCCCGCGGCCGCCGAAGCCAAGGTGAACGAAGGCCCGGCGCGCCCTTAGATTAGAAGGTGGCAACGGAGACGTAAGCAAAAAGGGCGCGATCCCTCGCGCCCCACCTCTGCAATCTGACCTCTAACTTCTGCCCTAGTCTCTTACTCCGTCCATGAACGCTCGCAGTTTCCGCGAGCGCGATGGATGGCGCAGCTTTCTTAATGCTTTGGCTTCGATTTGGCGGATTCGTTCGCGAGTTACTGCGAACGACTGACCCACTTCTTCTAGCGTGTGCTCTGAGCCATCTTCCAGGCCGAAGCGCATCTTGATGACCTTTTCTTCACGCGGGGTCAGGGTGCGCAGCACCTGCGAAGTCTGGTCTTTGAGGTTGACGTTGATCACCGCTTCGGCCGGCGAAACTACCGCGCGGTCTTCGATGAAGTCGCCGAGGTGCGAATCTTCCTCTTCGCCTATCGGCGTTTCGAGCGAGATCGGCTCCTGCGCAATCTTCAGGACTTTGCGGACCTTCGCCACCGGAATATCCATCCGCTTGGCGATTTCTTCCGAGGTTGGTTCGCGTCCCAGTTCCTGCACCAGCTGCCGCGATGTGCGGATCAGCTTGTTGATGGTTTCGATCATGTGCACGGGGATGCGAATCGTACGTGCCTGATCGGCGATGGCTCGGGTGATTGCCTGCCGAATCCACCACGTGGCATAAGTCGAGAACTTATAGCCGCGGCGGTATTCGAATTTGTCGACGGCCTTCATCAGGCCGATGTTGCCTTCCTGAATCAGGTCGAGGAACTGTAAGCCGCGATTGGTGTACTTCTTCGCAATCGAGACCACCAGACGCAAGTTGGCTTCGATGAGCTCGCGCTTGGCGTGCTCGGCGTCCATGTCGCCCTGGATGATCTCGCGCTGCGTGCGCTTGAGCTCCTGGAACAACAGGCCCGCTTCCGCTTCCAGCTTTTCCAGCTCTCCGCGGACCGCGCGCGATTGCTTCTTGTATTCCTTTTTTTGCTCTTCACTGCGCGTCGCCTCGGCCCGCTTTTCCAGGTTCTGGATCTGGCGGTCGAGCGAGCGCATCCCATCGACGGTGCGGTTCACGCGGTCGATCAGGCGTTTGCGTTCGTTGTTGGTGAAACCCAGATTCCGCACTGCGATCGACGTTCGCACAATGGCATGCGTCAGGTTAAAACGGTACCGGCGGTAGTCGCGCGGCCGCTTCTTTACGTTCACCGCCGCCAGCTTTTCCTGGAGCGGCGCAACCTTTTTGTAAAGCTTGTCGAGCGTGTTGATCTTGGCGAGAAATTCTTTCAGGCGCTTCTCGACGATCTCTTCTGTGATTTCCTCTTCGTCGAACGTGACCAGCTCTTTGATGGAGCGGACACCCTTTTCAAGATCCTCACCCAAAGCGAGGAGTTCACGAATCACAATCGGCGAGCGCGACAGCGCCTTAAGAACGCGGTTTTGCCCCCGCTCGATTCTTTTAGCGATTTCAACTTCGCCTTCGCGCGTGAGCAGGGGAACAGTCCCCATCTCGCGGAGATACATGCGGACGGGGTCATTGGTTTTTTCCAGAGCTCCGGGGGTTAGGTCGAGTTCGACATCCTCGGAAGCCTCATCCACTTCTTCGAATTTTTTTTCCAGATCGGTCGTCGGCCCTTTCGAGCTTTCGAGTACATCGATTCCCTGGGTCCCGATCGTGGTTAGCAGATCTTCCAGGTCTTCAGGAGAGTGCACATCGTGCGGGATAAGGTCGTTGACCTGATCATAGGTCAGATATCCCTTCTCTTTGCCTGCGTCGATCAGCTTTTTTATGTCGTCGTACTTGTCATCAAGTGCCAAGCTAGATTATCCTCAGGACGTTCGCCGGTAAGCGAGACGCCATCATCTCTTCAGCGGTGGGAGTTGTAACGGAGTTGTGCGCAAAGCGCACAAACTTTAAGAGTATAGCACGCCGACTAGTGTTCCTGCCGGCGCAGGTATAAATTTGCGCCAGCTCGCCTATTGCCCTCAGCCGCCCGTAACTCTTTTTCCGCTAATTCTTTAGATGGTGTTGGAGGCGGTTTCGTTCCAAGCCATTTCGCTCCCAGCCCTCAAAGTTCGCGGTGGCCGGGCGGGACGCCCGGCGCTCCACCAGCACTTTCACGATGCCTTGTTATCGGCCTCGGCTCCGCTCGGATCCCTCTTGGCTAGTTTCAAGCGGACTCTTTCCTGCAAAAGAGCGTATTTTTCCTCCTTAGAGATTCCCGGACGCTCCACCGCCCGATGCGCCTCCCCACCTCGCCGATCAAGGTAGATCCGGCGCAAAGCACGCACCGCGCCTTCTACGGTTTCGGGAGTTAGTTCTTCCTCCTCGTGCATCAGGATCGAAGCCAAAAGGCGGCGGTCTTCTTCCGTCTTGGGCAGCGCTAGAACGTCGGCCGTCTCGGTTCCGGCCTGGAGCAGGGTTTCCATTAACGATTGCGAGGCCAGCCCTTCATACAGACGCTCCGATTGCAGCGCATATTGCGCCTGACGGGCGGGATCGAATTCCTCGTCCGTTCCTTCTCTCGCGGAACTCCGGGTTAGGCCGGATTGCATCTGCGTGGCCGAGGCCAGGGCCCGGATCAGGACGCGTTCCGCGCCGGTGACTTGCGCCTCAGCCGTGGCTTTAACCTGCGTCGCGGAGCGCGTGGTAGCGGCGTGTTTTAATTCCTGGCGCAGCACGGCGGAATCTATCCCCAGCTTTTGCGAAATTTCCAGCGCCAGTTCATCGCGCACGATGCGGCTTGGCACCCGTTGAATGTGCGGCAGAAGATGGTTAACGGCCTTGACCTTGTTCTCCGGGTTGCGCACAGGAAACATGGCACGCGCACGATCGATCAGATAGTCAAAATACTTCTGCGAGTGCTTGAGCGCCGCGCCGTAAGCGTCCTTGCCTTTGCGGCGAATGAAGAGGTCGGGATCGAATCCGGTCTCAAGGGTCAGCACCCTGATGTTGAATTCTTCTTCGACCAGCAGGCCGAGAGTGCGCTCGGTGGCGCGGGCTCCGGCAGTGTCGGGGTCGAAGTTGACGAGAACATTTTTCGAGAAGCGGCCGAGCAACTTTGCCTGCAGTTCGGTGAAGGCCGTGCCCGAGCTGGCGATCACGTTGTGGAAGCCGGCGGCGTATACGGAAATGCAGTCCATCTGGCCTTCGACCAGAATCGAGTAATCGAGCTTGCGGATCGCTTCTTTCGCGTTGTCGAGATTGAAAAGAACGCGCGACTTCGAGTAAATCGGCGTTTCCGGCGAGTTCAGATACTTCGGGCCGGCTTTTTCATCGGTCGACAGGGTGCGTCCGGTGAAGGCGATCACTTTGCCCTGGTCATTGCAGATGGGGAAGATCACTCGGTTGCGGAATTTGGAGTAGATGGCGGGGGGCTGCTGGCTGCTGGCTTCTGGCTCGAAGGTCGCGCTGTTCGCGGTTCGCTGTTCGTCGTTCGCTTCGGAGTTCTCAGTTCTCAGTTCTCGGTTCGCAGTGTTTGCTTCCCGAGAGCTTTCTTTCCACGAGAAAAGCCCACTCTCCCGCAACAGCTCTTCATCGAATTCGCGGCGCAGCGCGTCTCGCAGCAGGAATCCGGAATCGGGTGCGTATCCGATGCGGAAGCGTGAAATCGTTTCCGCATCGAGGCCACGACTCTTCAGATACTCTCGGGCGTTCGCGCCTTCGGGGCGCCGGAGACAATCCTGAAAAAAGGCGGCGGCGCGCACATGCACGTCGAGCAGCGCCATGCGCAACTGTGCGTCGCGCGCCTCCGCCGGACTGGAGAAGGTGAGCTTGGGCATCGGTACGCCGAGCTTCTGCGCGATCAGGCGGACGGCTTCCGGGAAGGTGATGTTCTCGACCTTCTGGATAAAGGTGAAGACGTCCCCCGACTCTCCGCAGCCGAAGCAGTGATAAAACTGCCGCGTAGCATGCACGGAAAACGAAGGCGTCTTCTCGGCATGGAAGGGACACAGGCCGGAGAAATTCTGGGCCCCAGCCTTCTTCAGCTTGACGTAGTCGCCGACAATGCGGACGATATCGGCCTGCTGCTTGAGGGTCTCTTTGAAGTTGTCAGAGGAGGTCGAAGTCATCGTTGGCGAACGGATCCCATAGAGATTATGAGGGTTGAAGGGGCCGATGGGAAATGGCAAAGCCGGATTGCTGTGGGAAAGGTGTGAAAGACAAAGAACTCCTGTTGAGCACGGAGGAAAACGCCACCAATTTCATCAGCACGGTCCACTCTCACTTCAGCGCCGGTGTGAGTTTGAGATCGGCGAACGTGGTCCACTTGCCATCTTTATCTTTTTGCTCCATGAGCCACTGCCAAGTCGTATTTTCGGGAGACCAACGGAAGGTGGTGTGGAAGGGGCCGTCGGGGTACTCGAAGACGAAACGAAGCTCGTTGCCGCTGCGTGTGCCATAGCCGAGTGTTTCCGAGAAGCGTCCGCCGAAGATGTCGAGCAGATGGAGCACGTAGCGATCGCTGACTGCGTCGTAGCCGAGGAACCAGATCGCTTCGTAGCGCTTCTCGGAGGCGGGTGCGGTTGCGGCCGTTTTTTCGTGGATGCGGAGGAACTGGTTATTCAGCACCCACTCGGCGTCGACTTCGTGATGGGCCTCACGACCAACTATCCCTCCTTCTACCTTCCAGGATCCGGTGAGGTGGTTGGCTAGATTGTCTTGCCACTCGACGGGCGCCTGGGCTATGGAGGGAACCGAGATGAGAGCTATGCCAAGAGCTACCAGGACAACCACCATCACGTTTGCGATTTTCATTTTGATTTCGTCCTACGGTCTTTCGGAGAGCGCTTCGGAGTCACGCTGGAACTGTGACAGCGAATTGTTAAACAGAAATCGGCCCGAGTCGACAAAAAAACAAATGCGGCTTGGGCCAGCCACCCAAGCCGCATTGTTATCGCGGACGTTCTGACTGCCGTCTTTCGCCGGGGCGAAAGATCATCGCGCAACCGCACTCCGAAAAGTGCTTTGCATCAATGCTCGCCCTGAAGCTTGCGCTTCAGGGCCAGGATCCGGCGTTTCCATCCTCCCTGGAAGAAGGATTTCTTTGGAGGCCGCAAAGCCCGGGCATCGGCGCACTGGACATGCGCCGAACTTCCCCCGGTGACTCACTCTCGAAAATCACCGGCAACGCTGAACCTTTGTCGGACCAGATTCAGAACATCTCACGCTTTTGAATGCAAGCACTTTGCGGGAGCGAGACGATTAACGCAACGGCAAACTGCGGTTTCGTTGTGTAAAAACTGTGGAGCAGAGAAACTTCCTGTGGAAGGTGATGGAAAAGTGCAGTTTAATTCGCGCGACCGTGGAGAGCTGGCGGGCTGCGCCCGCTGGACAGCCGAGGGCGGCTGTCACTACGCGGGTTGTTCCTGCGCCAACTACCGTACAATACGTTCGATGATTGCGCATCTTCGTGGAACACTGCTGGCGAAACATCCGAACCAGGCCATCGTGGAGACCCATGGGGTCGGCTATGACGTTGCCATCAGCGTGCCGACGTTCACGGAAATGCCAGCGGCAGGCGCTGAAGTCGCGCTCCATATTCACACCCATGTTCGCGAGGATGCGTTCAGCTTGTATGGATTTCTGCGGCTTGCCGAGAAGCAGCTTTTTGAGAAACTGCTGACGGTCAGCGGGATTGGTCCGACGCTGGCGATCAAGATCCTGAGCGGGATGCCGGCCGACGAGATGATGGGAGCGATTCGCGGAGGCGACTTGGCACGGCTCACACGCATTCCCGGAATCGGCAAGAAGACGGCGGAACGCATGGTGCTGGAGCTGCGCGACAAGCTGCCAGCGGCGACGGGAGCGTCCGAAGCGAGCGCTTCGCCGGCGAGCCCGGTAGAGGAGGATGTTATTTCGGCACTGATCAATCTTGGCTATCAGCGCGCCGCCGCGGATAAGGCGCTGCTAGCGGCGCGGGGGGGCAAGAGTCCGCAGAGTTTTGAAGTGCTGTTTCGCGAGGCTCTGGGAGCGCTGTCCGAAGTGACTCCAAGCCGAGGTTATCCGCGGCCGGTAGGTCCGCATTGAGTGCCGAGTTAGTTGCCGACGAAGCGCAGATACAGGTCGCGGTCGTGGCGACAGGTCTCGGCCATGTGCTTCACCTTTTCCCAAGCCTCCAACTGACTGTCGTCACGCACACGATCTTTCGCGCGATCCCATTCCTTGAGGAAGGCTTCCATCTGCAGGTGATTGAAAACAGTTTTGCCGAACGGATCAATGCCGCTGAGCAGCAGGAAATCCTCATGGCTGGTGGCGGGAACCACCCCATGCAGCATAACCCACTCGCTGCGTTCGCCGAGATCGTCTTCCAGTTTCACGACCAGGGACATAGCTCGCCTCACGGAGTGACGCAATGGTACTGGCCGCAATGTAACAGCCCCGGGGTGCGTTGTCCAAAGCGAGCCGGGTATCGAAAGTAACCGTAGAATAATGACCGCGACAGGTGGCGCTGCCGAGCCGCGCTTGGCTTGGACGGGCGAGGACGCCCGTCTCTCCACAAACTATGCTTGTCCCTTAGGCTTCGCCGACGCGCGCGCCATGCTGGAAGTGGTATTGGAGAATCTTCGCGGCCAAGGCGGGGGTCACACCCTGTCCTTGACCCTGTCTTTGCGCTTCGATGGAGCGGACCACTTCTCCGCGACAGATGACCTCGGTGGCGGCCAGGCCGGCAATTTCCGCGGGGAGTACGAGGCTGATCTCCACTTGCGCGTTCGGATGGAGCAACTCCTGCGCCTGGAAGAGCAACCCGGAGCGGCTAATGTTCTCAGTGGTGCCCGGGCGCCAGCTCTTTTCTCCGAGGGGACGATAACGCAGGGGCAGGTGGAGATTGAAGCGGCGAGCTCGGAACGGTGGAACCTTCTTTTCAAGAACGCTTGAGCCGGTGCGGGACGACATAACGACCTCCAGGGGGATGGGTTCGGAATCCAGCACCTCCCGCACGCGGTCTTTCAGAGCGGGAAGGCTGAATGGTTTTTGGAGCAGGTTAATGCCGGCATCGAGCGTGCCGTCGTGACCAACCGCATTCTCGGCGTAACCCGACATGTAGAGCACCCGGAGCGCTGGGACCAGCTTGGTGATGTGCGCGGCCAACTCGCGGCCATTCATCCCGGGCATAATGACATCGGTGAGCAGGAGGTCGATAGCACCCTGGTGGCCGTCGACGATTTGCAGAGCGGCGGCGCCGTCTTCGGCTTCCAGGATCGTATAGCCCTGCGTTTCCAGATACTGGCGGGCCAGCCGGCGGAGATTGGTTTCATCTTCGACGAGAAGGATGGTCTCATGCCCACGGTCGGCACGGGGAAGGCCGAGAGAGTCCTGCGCGGCGGCGGCGTCCTCTCCGCCATCGACTCGGGGGAAATAGGCACGGAAAGCGGTGCCGCGCTGCGGCTGGCTGTCGACGAAGATAAAGCCGCCGCTCTGTTTTACGATGCCGTACACCGTAGAGAGGCCGAGGCCGGTGCCCTTGGCGCCCTTGGTGGTGAAGAAAGGCTCGAAGATGCGCGATTGGGTTTCATTGTCCATTCCGACGCCGGTGTCGCTGATGGCGAGCATGACATAGTCGCCGGCGGTGAGCGGGGCGTGAGTACGCGCGAAGTTTTCGTCGAGAGTGACGTTGGCGGTCTCGATGGTCAGCTTGCCGCCCTGCGGCATGGCGTCGCGGGCATTGACAGCAAGATTCATGATCACCTGGTCGATCTGTCCCGGATCGGCGCGGACGGCGCCGAGCACGGGCCCTGGAACCATGACCAGATCGATATCTTCGCCGATCATGCGGGTAAGCATTTTCAGGTTTTCGTTTACCACGTCGTTTAGGTCGAGCACTTTGGGGGCAAGCATCTGCTTGCGGCTGAAGGCCAACAATTGCCGGGTGAGGGAAGTGGCACGCTCTGTGGCATTAGAGATTTCCTGCGCCGGCCCGCGCAGGCGGGGATCGGGTCCGAGGCGCTCGAGTAGAAACTCGGAGTAGCCGGAGATCACCATCAGCAGATTGTTGAAGTCATGAGCGATGCCGCCGGCAAGACGGCCGATGGCTTCCATCTTTTGCGCCTGACGAAATTGCAGTTCCAGGGTGCGGGTTTCGGTAACGTCTTCCATGAAAATCTCAAAGCTGCCTTCGTCTTTGCCGTTCGGAATGGTGCGTCCAGAAATGCGCGCCACGATGGCCGAGCCATCCTTGCGGACGCACTCGGTGGTGAGGTTATTGAATTCTTTTCGCTCGTGAAAATAGTCGGCGGTTTGAAACCATTGCTGGGCATCGGCGTACAGGCTGCCGAGATGTCTGCCGGTGAGCTGAGCGGCGCTGTCATAACCAAACATAGCCACCAGCGCGGGGTTCGCGTCGTGCAGGATTCCGAGGGCATCGCAGCGGCAGATACCGTAGGGCGCGTTCATCACCAGCGAGCGAAAATTACTCTCGGAACGGTTCAGGCTCTCCTGCGTAGCCCGGAGGGCGGCATTGAACCAGCAGATCAGCAGGGCCACGGCGAAGAACATGGCGAGGTGCGCGATTGCCTTGCGATATTCGCCGGGAGTCAGTTCTCCAGCGAGCGAGTAGTAGGCGCTGACGGTGAGCGCAAAGGAGGTGGCGGCGAGTCCGGGCTTCCATCCTCCGTACCAGGCACTGACCATCACGGCGACGGCGAACACGACGAGGCGGCTCTCCGCGATATCGGAGAAAAACAATGTTGGGATCAGTGCCAGGACCGCGCTGAGGAGAGCGACTCCGTAGCGCAAAATAGGAGCCCGTGCCGGAGCTACCGCCAAGCTGCGGATGAAGGGGAGTTTCATTCGCATGGTCCCATGCTATGCGCAGACCGCGGGCAGGGCGAGTTACGCTAGTCCAGCCGCATTTTCCTGGCGGCACAGTGGCCAGAGGTACACCTGCCAAGTACAACCCGGGAGCGACGTCGAGAGAAAAGAGCTTTGTCCACAGCGTAATCTCAGTCAGCGCTTTCGCAAAACGCGCTGGTACAAAAAGGCGAGCGTGAACTAAGGACTTGCAACAACGACTTGCCACACGACTTGCAACAACGGCCCGTAAACGACGAAACTAACGGGGCATCGCAGCAAACATCGGGCAGGGCATATCCAAATGAATATCGGGCTCTTCGGCGGCAGCTTCGACCCTATCCATCGCGGACACGTGGCACTGGCCCAGGCGGCCGCCAGCCGCTACTCTCTGCGGCAGGTGCTGTTTGTGCCGGCGAATGTTCCTCCGCACAAACAGAAGCATCCGCTCACGGCGTTCATCCATCGTTATGCCATGGTGACGCTGGCAACACAGGACGAACGGGGATTCGTGCCGTCTCTGCTGGAGGCGGCCGGGGCTGACCCTGCATCGGGTGGCGTGAATTATTCGATCGACACGGTTCGGCGTCTGAAACAAACCCTCAAGAAGTCGGACCGGCTTTTTTTTCTGAGCGGGATCGACGCCTTCCGCGACGTCGCGAAATGGCGTGAGGCGCGCGCGCTTCTGGCGGAATGCGATTTCATCGTGGCCAGCCGTCCCGGATTTTCATTGCGGGACGTGGCCGAGTCATTGCCGGAAGATTTGCGGCCTCCGGTTGCGGTCACTCGTCCGTTTCATAAGCAGCCAGCAAAGGGCGACCTGGTTCTTCCAGGCGTCACACTGCACTTGCTGGAGGGAGTTCATCAGAGTGTCTCCGCGACTGCGATTCGAGCGGCGGCTGCGCAGGGCAAGCCGCTGGCACGATGGTTGGACCCGCGCGTCGCGGATTATGTACGGAAGCACGAACTGTATAGAGGCTAAGACGCGACAAGCCGCGTCTCCACCGCGGAGCGGGTTACAATCAATGAGCCCGTATGAAGAAAAAGGATGACCTCAGACGCCAGTTAAGTGAAGCCATTCTCGCCTGCCAAGACAAACAAGCTGAAGATGTGACGATTCTCGCACTGGAAAAAGATTCGGGAGCCTTCACCGACTATTTTGTGATGTGCAGCGGGACCAATCCTCGCCAGATCCAGTCGATTTCCGATGCGGTGGACGAGCGGCTCGAGGCTCTGGGCCTGCGCGTGACGCACTCCGAGGGCTACAAACAGGCGGAGTGGGTGCTACTCGACTACGTGGACTTCGTGGTCCATATCTTTTCCGAAAAAGCGCGCAAGTTTTACGATCTGGAACGGCTGTGGAAGTCGGCGAAGCGGCTGGATCCGGAGGAATTGCTGGCGAAACCGAAGGCGCGGCGGGCGCCGACTGGCAAACGCAAGAACACCAAATCCATGTCTGCCAAAACCGCGTCCGCGGCGCCGAAGAAGACACGAAAAAGGAAGGCCTGAAGTGTCGGATCCGAATTCAGCGCCGTGGGGTTCATCTTTTCGGTTGTTGGCCGCGGAGAAGTGGAAGGCGAAATCGGCGGCGATGGGCAAGGCGGTGACGGAAGCTTTGGTCGAATACTCGCGCCCGTTGCCGGGCATGCGTGTTCTCGACCTAGCCAGCGGCACTGGCGAGCCGGGAATCAGTTTGGCACAGCGCGTCGGTCCCCGGGGTTCGGTCACGGCGGTGGACCAGAGTTCCGAATTGCTCGACATTGCTGCCGAGCGCGCCCGGAACAAGTCACTCTTGAACTTGACGACGCAGCAGGCCGACGCGCACCAGATGCCGTTTGACGACCAGAGCTTTGACCTCGCCACGTGCCGCTTTGGGGTGATGTTTTTCAGCGACGCCCAACGAGCTCTGAGGGAACTGCGCCGCGTGTTGAAGCCGGAATCTCGTGCCTGCTTTGCCGCCTGGGGTCCGATAGAGCAACCCTATTGGCAAACCACCATGAAGATTGTGCATCGGCATGTGGGCGGAAGCATGTTTCTGCCGGGAGGGGCCGATCCTTTTCGATTCTCAGCCGCGGGATCTCTGGCCGAGGTACTCGGCGCTGCGGGATTTCACAAGGTAGACGAGTCAACGCGAAATTTGGCCTGGACCTGGCCAGGAGACGCGGAAGAAGTTTTCGAGTATGCCTGCACGGTGGCGGCTCCGTTTCGACCGATGCTGGAGCGGGTGCGGGCAGAACAGTGGCCGGCGATCGGCGCGGAGGCAAAGGCGGCGATCGAGCGCTACCGCGTGGGGAATGAGATCCGGTTCGGCGCCGATGTGGTTTTGGCGTCGGGAAAAGCCTGAAGCACTGTGAAGATTAAAGTTGCCTGGATCGGGAAGACGAAAGAGCCGGCAATCGAAGCTCTTACTGACGAGTATTTGAAACGGATCTCGCGCTATGCCGAGGTTGCGGGCCTGGCGTTGAAGGACGAAGACGCAATCTTATCGCTAGCTAGCGGCGACGGGCGGCGGAACCGGCAGCAGAGTAAAGAGCGGCACAAGCTGGTGCTTCTCGATGCGCGAGGGAAGCAGCTTTCATCCGAAGAACTGGCCGAGTTTCTGGAGCGCGAGCAGGTGAACGCGATCCCGCTGCTATTTGCGATTGGCGGCAGCGACGGTTTCACCGACGAAGCCCGGCGCCAAGCCGCGTTTACCTTGTCCCTCGCTAAAATGACGCTGCCCCACGAACTGGCTCGGGTAGTTCTGGTGGAGCAGCTTTACCGTGCTTTCACCATTCTTAAGCATCATCCTTATCATTTAGGACATTAACTTCATGGTAACGGGGCAGCGGCCAGTCAGCCCCCTTCTTCGCAAGACTCGATTCCCAGCCCCGATGCACTTCTGGCAGCTTCACAGCGGCGCGAGACTGGCTTAGTGTATTTCTTGACAGGCGAAACCAGTCTGAATTTGTTGGCGAGGCCCTTCCCCAAATGAAAAACCCGTACGACGTATTACGAATGAAGGAGCAAGAGCTGATGCGGGTCCGCAAAGAGATGGACGCTTTGCGGGTCGCAGTGCGCTTGCTGGACGCCGAGGATTCGCGGGCGGCCAATAGCAAAGGTCAGCCTCAGCTGCAACGAGTCGTCGAAATGCCTTAAGGTTATTAAGGATCTATTCCCCGTTTAACTCAAGGCGGACGGGAACCAAAACCGTCCGCTTTCGTGTTCGTGCGTATGGCACGTACATCCCTGTCCGCGTACAATCAAAAATTCGATCTCATGTCGGATCTTCCGTATGTCGGATCTGCGCCGTGGTCTCATCATCGTGAATACCGGTCCGGGCAAGGGCAAGACCACCGCAGCCATGGGGACGGCGCTGCGGGCTGTCGGGCAGGGGATGCGCGTCCTGATGCTGCAATTTCTGAAGGGCTCGTGGCACTACGGGGAACTCGATGCGGTCAAGGCTTTCGGCGACAAGTTCATCCTGAAGCAAATGGGACGCGGCTTTGTGAAAGTCGGCGCGGAGAAGCCAGATCCTGAAGATGTGCGGATGGTGGAGGAGGCGTGGGCGGAGGCCGAGAAAGCGATCCGGTCCGGCGAATGGGACCTGGTAGTGCTGGATGAAATCAATTACGCCATCAGCTACGGTATGCTGGACCCGGCGAAGGTGGCTGAGTCTCTGAAGCAAAAGCCAGAGATGGTGCATGTGATCTTGACCGGAAGGAATGCGCATCCGACAATTGTCGAGCTGGCCGACACGGTGACGGAAATGCGCCAGGTAAAGCATGCCTACGAAAAAGGCGTGATGGCGCAGAGAGGAATTGAATACTAGTTGCCGGTTGCCAGCGACCAGCTGCCGGTAGAATCTGCTCTTACTGAAAACTGGTAGCTGGCAACTGGCAGCTGCTTCTTATGGCATGGTTTAAACGACAATCCGGCGAGTTGGACACTTCAGGCGAGAAGAGGGTGCGCACCGAAGGTCTGTGGGTGAAGTGTGACGGCTGCCGGCAGATTATCTGGAAGAAGGATCTGGAAGACAATCTCAACGTCTGCCCGAAGTGCGACAAGCATTTCCGCATCGACGCCCGCGCCCGCCTGGCACAGCTTCTCGACGACAACCAATATGAGGTTTTCGACAGCAATCTTGCCTCTACCGACCCATTGAAGTTTGTGGACTTGAAAGCCTACTCCTCACGGCTGAAGCAGGCGAAGACCGACACAGGGCTGAAAGACGCGATCATCAATGCCCGAGGCAAACTGAACGGCCGGCCGGTAATCGTGAGCTCGATGGAGTATTCGTTCATCGGCGGGAGCATGGGAGGCGTGATGGGCGAAGCCATTACGCGGGCAATCGAGAAGGCGATTGAAACGCGGACGCCGATTATCATCGTTTCGGCCTCGGGCGGCGCGCGCATGATGGAAGGCGTGATCAGCCTGATGCAGATGGCAAAAATCTCTGCTGCGCTGGCGCGCTTGGACGCGGCGCGGGTTCCTTATATTTCGGTTTTGACCGATCCCACGACGGGCGGTGTAACTGCGTCGTTTGCCATGTTGGGCGATCTCAATATCGCCGAACCGGGCGCGCTGATTGGCTTCGCCGGGCCGCGAGTGATTGAGCAGACGATCCGCCAGAAGCTGCCGCCAGGTTTTCAGCGTTCCGAATTTTTGCTGGAACACGGAATGCTAGATGCCGTGGTCAGGCGCAAGGACTTGAAACCGTACATCGCGCGGGCACTGGATTTTATGGCGCAGGCGGCATAAGGACAGTCGCTGGTCGTTGGTTGTTCGTCGTTAGCAAAAAGCACTTCCTCAGCGGCCCGGCGGTGAGATTCCTGCTCAGGGTTGTTGGAGCGCACTTTGACCTCCGCCAGCCTCATTCTGATGAGAAGCAGTCGAAAGCTGCCGCCGAACTTGCTACCCTGAACACATCGGACGTCACGACCGGGGGCGATTTTGCCCCGAGTGCCCGAACGACTAACGACCAGCGACCAGCGACCGATGTCCTACGAAACCGCAGTCGCGCAGATGTACGCGTTGGGCCACGAGTTGGCGCAGACGCCGTCGCACAAGTTCGATCTGACGCACATGCGCGTGTTGCTGACGGCACTGGGGCATCCGGAGAATCGCTTTCCAACCGTGCTGGTCGCGGGCACCAACGGCAAGGGGTCGACGGCTGCAACTCTGGCATCTATCCTGCTGGCTTCCGGGCTGAAAACAGGGCTTTACACGTCGCCGCACCTGGTTCGCATTAACGAGCGAATTCGCCTCAATGGCGAGCCCATCGGCGACGGCGATTTTGCCATGCTCCATGACGTAGTCGACCGCACCGCCGAGCGGCTGGTTGAAGAAGGCGATCTGCCGTGGCATCCCAGCTTCTTTGAGATGCTGACCGCGATGGCCTTTGAGTATTTCGCGCGCAGCCGGCCCGACATGGTTGTGCTCGAGGTCGGCATGGGCGGGCGTCTGGATGCGACCAACGTAGTCGAGCCGCGCCTCAGCATCATCACCGACATATCGCTCGATCATCAAAAGTATCTGGGCGAAACTGTGACTGAGATTGCTCGCGAAAAAGCTGGAATCATCCGTCCGGGCGGGGTTGTGGTTACGCTGCCGCAATTGCCCGAAGCCAACGACGTGATTGGAAACGCAATTTTAGATGCGGGAGCTCATGCGGTAAATGCCGTCACGTATGTGCCGCCGGTGTCGCCGGGAAGTGATCAGTACCTAGTACCTAGTACCCAGCAAGCCGCTTCGAGCAATGCGCGACAGCGATATTCGCTTGCGGTCCTAGGCAAGGAAATCATGGTCGAGTCACCTCTGGTGGGGCGTCACCAACTCCGCAACCTGGCGCTGGCGATCGCGGCGGCGGAGGAATTGCACCACCAGGGAGATGTTCGCATCACGTCGGAGACGATCACCCGAGGCGTCCGCGAGACGCGATGGCTGGGGCGCTTCCAGGTGGTGCCGTCCGTGGGAGACGATCCTGAGTATGTACTCGATGTGGCGCATAATCCTGCCGGGGCCTGGGCGTTGCGGTCAACGCTTTCGGCGGCTTATCAAGAATTGGGAGCCGGTCGCGAGATCACGATGGTGTTTGGCGTGATGCGGGACAAGGCGATGCAGGAGATTACTGAAATTCTGTTTCCGATCGCTGGGAACGTGATCGTAACTCAGGCCAACAACCCGCGCTCGGCGAGGCCGGATGAGATTCGGCAGGCAGCGGCGCGGGTGGCGGCGGGCACAGATCTTCAAGAGGCCGAGGATGTATCGAGGGCCCTGGAACTAGCCCGGAAGCTTGCCGGACAAAAGAGTGCTGGACCGCGCGGCCTGGTGGTCGTTACCGGTTCGATTTACATTGTGGGAGAGGCGATGCGAATGCTTGGCGTCCGCATCTAATGTACGGAACTAGAAACCTTGAACAAAACCGCCACAACTGCGGAGCCGGAAAAAGAGCGAGCCGAGCTGGGCTCGGATAAGCAGCCGGGGGCGGATATTCCTACGTGGTCCGAGGAGCGACCGGTCGCTCGCCCCGTCAACCGCCACGGTTGGCTCAGCCGTCTGCGCTCGTATTTCATTCTTGCCCCGCTGATCTGGATCTACACCATCGTTCTGGGCACACTTTCGCTGATCTGCTCGCTCTTCGAGCGCGACGGACGCATTCAGCACAATCTTGCCCGCTTCTGGTCGTGGCTCATCATGAAGACGATCCTGTCGCCGGTGAAAGTCACGGGCATGAATCTCGATGAAGACAAGATCGACAATTCCAAGCCCCGCGTGTATGCGGTCACCCATGCATCGGCGCTCGACATTCCCATCCTGTACGTATATTTGCCGTTTCAATTCCGCATCATTTTCAAGAGTGAATTGCTTTCGTATCCATTCATCGGCTGGCATCTGCAGCGCTCGGGGCAAGTCTGCATCAACCAGCAGAACCCGGCGGTTTCGATCGGCGCCATCAAGTCAGCGCTGCGGAGCCTGCGCAGCGGCATGCCGCTGGTAATCTTTCCCGAGGGCGGCCGTACGCCGGATGGAAAGATTCAGCCTTTTCTGCCCGGCGCATTCTTTCTGGCGATTAAGGCGCAGGCCGATATTGTCCCGATTGCGCTCGTCGACACCTTCGACCTGCTGCCGATGAACACCTACCACATCAAGTGCCAGCCGCTGGAGATGCGGGTTGGCGAACCTGTATCCACAGCCGGGTTAACCGTGCGCGATACGGAAGAGGTGTCGGCCAAGGTGAAGTCTGCAATCGACGCTCTGCATTCCGCGCCCAGAACCGGATAGAAGAACACCCACGAGGACAGTCACGCCCGCTGACATCGGAAAGGTGCCGGGCTTGGCCCGTACGGCGGACGAGTGCGTCCGCCCCTACGCGAGCAAATGGTAAACTTAGGCGATTCAGCAGAATACAAGGGCTTCGTCTATCTCCATGTCGGATAGCATTCATCTAAAGTTCCCTGACGGCAGCACTAAGGAAGTTCCAAAGGGCACCACGGCGCTCGACGTTGCCAAGTCCATCAGCCCACGCCTAGCCGACGCCGCTCTCGCCGCCAAAGCTAACGGTAACCTGATCGACCTCACCCGACCGTTGGACAGCGACACCGACTTGCGCATCCTCACCGAGAAGGACCCTGAGGCGCTCGAGGTCTATCGGCATTCCTCCGCGCACCTGCTTGCTGCGGCTGTGCTCGAACTATTTCCTGAGACCAAGCTCGGCCACGGTCCGGCGACTGAGAACGGGTTCTTCTACGACTTCTATCGTCCGACTGCGTTCACGCCCGAAGATCTCGAGAAGATCGAAAAGAAAATGCAGGAGCTCGTCCGGCAAAACCTGCCCTACGCTCGCGAGTTTCTGCTGCGCAAAGAAGGTCTCGAGAAATTCAAGGGCGAAGGCGACTTCATGAAGTGCCACTTCATCGAGCAATTCACCAAGCCCGATGAAAAAATCTCAGTTTACAAGACCGGCAAGTTCCAGGACTTTTGCCGCGGTCCCCACGTGCCCTCGACGGGCAAGATCAAGGCTTTCAAGCTGCTCAACATCGCCGGCGCCTACTGGCTGGGAGACGAAAAGAATCCGCAACTGCAGCGCATCTACGGGACGTCGTTTTTCTCGAAGAAGGATCTTGACGCTTACCTGAACGGCCTCGAAGAAGCCAAGAAGCGCGACCATCGCGTGCTGGGCAAACAGCTCGACCTGTTCTCGATCCAGGAACTTGCCGGGCCGGGCCTGATCTTCTGGCATCCGAAGGGCGGCATCATCCGCAAGGAGATGGAAGACTGGATGCGCGAAGAGTACCTGCGCCGCGGCTATGCGCTCGTGGTCACGCCGCACGTGGCGCGCCGCCAGTTGTTCTACACCTCGGGACACGAGGGATACTATTCGCAGAACATGTTCGACGCCATGGAGCTCGACGACGCCGAATATCGCCTCAAGCCCATGAACTGCCCGGGCCACATCCTGATCTACAAAGATTCGCTGAAATCGTATCGCGATCTGCCGGTGCGGCTGGGCGAACTTGGCACGGTCTATCGCTACGAGCGTTCCGGAGTGATGCATGGGCTGCTGCGCGTCCGCGGCTTCACTCAGGACGACGCGCACATCTTCTGCACGCCCGATCAGATTGAAAACGAAATCGTTGGCTGCCTGGAGTTCGCGCTCGCCGTGCTGAAGGCTTTCGGCTTCGACCAGTTCCAGACCGAGCTTTCCACCTGGGATCCGAACGACAAGAAGAGTTTCCTCGGCACGGAAGACCAGTGGAACCTGGCCAACCACTCGCTCGAAAACGCGCTGAAGAAACTGAACATCGAATACAAGACCATGCCCGGAGAAGCGGCGTTTTATGGACCGAAGATCGACATTAAACTAGTCGATGCCATCGGACGCCTGTGGCAGCTCTCGACCGTGCAGTTCGACTTCAACTTGCCGCAGCGCTTCGATCTCGAATACGTAGCCGAAGACGGCAGCCGCAAGCAGCCGGTGATGGTCCATCGCGCACTCTACGGATCGGTCGAGCGCTTCTTCGGCGTGCTCATCGAACACTACGCCGGAGCGTTTCCGGTCTGGCTATCGCCAGTGCAGGTAGCGATGATCCCAATCGCCGAGCGCCACACCGAGTACGCGGAAAAAGTGGCGTCGCAACTGCGGGCCGCAGGCGTGCGCGTGGAAGTAGATTCCCGCAACGAAAAGATGAACGCCAAAATCCGCGAACACGCCATGCAGAAAGTTCCGTTTCTGCTGGTGGTGGGGGACAAAGAATCCGAAGCCAACAAAGTAAACGTCCGCACCCGCGGCAAAGAAAAGACCGAAGACATGGATACGGCGGAGTTCGTGGAGAAGATCAAGAAGCTGATCGCGGTGAAGAGCGCAACGTTGTAGTTTCGATTTCCCCGTTACGCAGACTAGGCGATCATCGCTTCTTCAGGGAGGAGTAGCGCGTCGGTCGGTGTGGCCTCAATCCACCCAAGAACATTCAACCTCCGAATAGCTAGGGCCACGTCGCTGGGGTTTAGAGGCGGGCGACGACGGAGTTTCCACTGCATTACGTAGTCTAGGATTTCGGCCTCTGTGGGCTGCTTGGGACTGGCCTCGCGTAGCCGGTTAGCCGCGAAATGAACAGTTGCCGCAATTTCGGCGTCGTCGGTATTCATCCTCACGATGAGATCCACAACCCTAGCAATCTCTGACTGCCACTGGGCCAGAAAAGATTCGTAGCCTCTCCTTGCATCTGCATAGGTTGGACCCACATTCGTCGCCAACATGCGCCCGAGCTTTCGCTCAACGATCAATCCGTTGTTGATGAGGCTCGACAATACTTGCTTTACTTCAGGCGCATATGGGCTATAGCTACCACGGCGATATGAGAGCCCAGTGGGGATTCCGACCTCCGTAGCAAAGTAGGCCACTTTTTGAAAGCCAATACGGCCGATTGGCCAGTGGTAGCGTTCCCGGCTGACCTGCTCGATTATTGCGACCAACGCAACCCATCCCGGCTCCACGCGAAATCGGGGCAAGGACCCATCTCGGGACTCGGCGAGCGCCGACACTGGCCCCTGGTGCTCAAAGAACTCGGGCTGCAGTTCCTCGTGCGGTGTGCCGAAAGGAGCGTACAGCTCGACAGGAATTCTTAGGTCATCAAGATGCCGATAAAGCGTTGGACCTACGACGCGCCACTCTAATTTCCCCTCGCCACAGCCGAGTGGTGGGACGGCCAGCGATGTGACCCCCCACTCAGCAACGTGGGCGGCAAGGTATCTGAGTCCTTCGATAACATCGTCGAGCTTTGAAACTGATCGCCAGTGATCTTTGGTCGGGAAGTTAATGATGTGCGGGGGCGTGAGCTGCCGATAAATGTAGGGTCTCCTCAGCTGGACTTCACGTCGTTCGCAGCGGCGGACATAATCCTCATACATCTCAGGGAACCGCTTGCGAAATCCCAAGGCAATGCCTTTTCCCATTACACCGACTATGTTTACGGTGTTGACGAGTGTCTGCGCCTTCGATTCGAAGATGTCGCCAATTAATACTTTGACCATGCGGCGCCTCACTGAAAAAAGAGATGCGGGTCTACGGTTATGGGCAGGTTCGGCGCCAAACGCTGCAGACGTTCCCGACTGCCGTCGCAGGAGACATAGGCTCCATCGATGTAAGACGCAGGTACCGCATCGGGTATCAGCACTTCTGCGCATTTTTGAGCTGAGTGGCGCCACTTCTCAATCTGGTCGTCGTGAGTCCACCACTCGGCGAACGTGCGATCTCGGTCAACAATCTCCAATCCCGCCGGCGCAGGTCTGAAGCGAGCATACTTGCTAGCAGCATTGCTGTCGCTCACGATCGCATTGCGTATATCAAGCACGTCGACCCTCACCTGTAGCACAGAAATCTGCTCGTGAATTTCGCTCTTCTTCAGAAGCATCGGATTGCGTGGGCAAATGTATAAATTCGCATATTCATGTAAGGCGCGACCGTTCGGCACCTTCTTCCCTGCTCGTAGATCCTGGACATCCTGAAGCGCGATTGACTCATGTGGGAACTTTTCCGCCCGTCGGTGAGAAAGAATTCCGCGTTGGAGGATCCATGGAACCGTCGCAATCGGGACGATGTATCCGAGTTCATGTAGTTCGGCGCGTGTCATGAGCAGCGGTCGTACCGCTTGGGCTCAACTTTAGCCGATCTCTCACCCTTTCAGTGGGAAGCATACACCCGATTTGTTCCAATGGGAACAAAAATTGTTCCTACTGGCGTATATTTCCGTTCTGGGTTAACTTGGAATCTGTTCCTTATAAGGTAGCCGAACCTTGCCGTTTAGACCAGATCGCTTGAAGGCCTTAAGAGAGGCCAAGGGATTGTCCCAAGAACAGCTTGGGGAACGGGCCTGCTTGAGCCACTCTGCAATAGCAAAAAACGAGAACGCAAAGACCTTGCCCGGCTCAGAAGCACTGGATAAGCTTGCACGGGCCTTGGACTGCACCATCGACTATCTTCACGGGCATGGTTACGACTACGAAAGCCCCATGGTCGCAGCCGCACACATGGCGTTCGATGTCTTCGTCACGCAGCAGGTTTTGACTGATGAGCAACGTGAAAGGTGTCGTCGTGCGCTCCGGCACGCGGATGCACCCAGGTCGGCGCAAGCATGGCGCTCCTTCGCGGAGATGATTGACCTGGCAATAGGGCCAACGTCGAGCACTTCGCTAGCTCTCGTCGGGCAGCGATTGAAACCGAAGTCGACAGCTACGCCTAATCGGCGAACCTGAACCTCCTCACCGGTGTGTGGCAGTTGTGGCCTCATCCTTCCAGCCTCCCCATCCCCTGTGTTAGCATCAAAAGTTTCGCAGGTGATGTTGGGCTGGCCTGTAGCTTGTACTCATCATTATTCGGCTTTCCGGATTCCGGGCCTTATCACCCTTCCCCGTAAGCCTGCGGAAGGAGACAACCCGTGAAAGTGTACGAAGGAGCCAATCTCCGCAATATTGCCCTCGTCGGACACGGGCATGCCGGCAAAACCACGCTCGTGTCCGCCATGCTCTATACCGCCGGCGCCGCGCCGCGCCTGGGCCGCGTCGACGACGGCTCCGCCCCAACCGACTATGACGAAGAGGAAATCGCCCGCAAAATGTCGATTTCCACCGGCCTCGCCTTCGTCGAGTGGGGCAAGCCGGAGTCAAAGGTCAAGATCAATCTGCTCGACACTCCCGGCTTCAACATGTTCGTGCACGAGGCCAAAATGGTGCTGCCCGTGGTCGATGCCGCGCTGGTCGTTGTAGATGGCGTAGCCGGAGTCGAAGTCGTCACTCAGCGTGTCTGGAATTACTGCGACGAAGTCAACCTGCCGCGCATGATCGTCGTCAACCGCATGGACCGCGACCGCGCCGACGCCAGCCGCGCTCTGGAATCGCTCACCGCCGCCTTTGGCCGCGCCGTCACCCCGCTGCAGCTTCCCATCGGCAGCGAGAAAAGTCTCAGCGGCGTCATCGATCTCGTCCGCATGAAGGCCTACACCTACGAAATGGGCGGAAACGGCAAGGGCAAAGAAGGCCCGATCCCCGCCAAAATGGCAGATGCGGCTAAGGAAGCTCACGAAAAATTGGTAGAGCTCGTCGCCGAGGGCAAAGACGAGTTGATGGAAGAGTTCTTTGAAACGGGCACGATTCCGGAGGAGCATCTAGTCCCGGCGTTACACGAAGCGATTCGTGAAGACAAGCTTTTCCCCGTGCTGTTTACCTCCGGCCTCGGCAACATTGGCGTTGACGAGTTGATGGATTTCATCGTGGATTACACGCCCGCCGCCAGCGAACATCATGCCATCACTGGCCAGCCCGTCGGCGGCAATGGCGAGCCCCCCGTGCGCAAAGGCACTGACAACGAGCCCGCTTCCGTCTTTGTGTTCAAGACCATGTCGGACGCGTTCGCCGGCCGTATTTCCTACTTCAAGGTTTTTTCCGGCGTGCTGAAGAACGACGCATCGCTCCAGAATTACAACCGCAACACGCAGGAAAAGTTCGCTCACATTTCCGTCGTCCAGGGAAAGCAAATGGTTCCGATTTCGGAGCTGCACGCCGGCGATATCGGCGCGGTCGCGAAGTTGCGAGAGACTCTCACTGGAGACACGCTCGGCGACAAGTCATCGCCGATCCGCTATCCGGCGGTACAGTTGCCCGAGCCAGCCATCACCTTTGCCATCGAGCCCAAGAGCCGCGCTGACGAAGACAAACTCGGCGTCGGCCTCCACAAGTTGATGGAAGAAGACGCGATGCTGCGCTTCTTCCGCGACCCGCAGACGAAAGAATTCCTGATCGCGGGCACCGGGCAGCAGCACATCGAAGTCGTGGTCTCGAAGATGAAAAAGCGTTACCACGCGGAAGTGGTGCTGAAGGCGCCCAAAGTGCCGTATCGCGAAACGATTCGCGGCAAGGCTGACGTCCAGGGCCGCCACAAGAAGCAAACCGGTGGCCACGGCCAGTATGGCGATTGCAAGATCAAGATGGAGCCGCTGCCGCGCAACTCCGAAGTCGAATTTGAATTCGTCAATGACATCTTCGGCGGCGCGATTCCGCGCAATTTCATTCCTGCTGTCGAGAAGGGAATCAAAGATGCCGCCGCTCGCGGCTACCTCGCTGGTTATCCGGTAGTGAACTTCCGTGTAATCCTCTACGACGGCTCCTACCACGACGTGGATTCGAACGACCTCTCGTTCCAGATGGCGGGCCGCATCGCCTTCCGCAAGGCGATGGAAATGGCCAAGCCCACGCTGCTCGAACCGATCATGAACGTCGAGATCACGATCCCTGACGAATTCGCCGGCACCATTATGGGCGACCTCAACAGCCGGCGCGGACGCATCCAGGGCATGGATAACAAAGCCGGTAACACCATTGTAAGAGCCGAGGTGCCCATGGCCGAGATGCTCACCTATGGCGCGGATCTCACTTCGATGACCCAGGGGCGCGGCAGCTTCTCCATGGAAATGCATCACTACGACACGGTTCCGCAACAACTGCAGGACAAGATTATCGAGAAGGCAAAGGCGGAGCGGGGCGAGGTGAAAGAAGAAGAGGAATAGAAAAATAACATTTCGGTGGAGAGACGAGCGCCCTCGCCAGTGCATCTAGGACCGCCGCAAGGCTAAAAACAGGTTCACTAGCAGGAGGTTTCTAGCGTACCATTCGTCTTTCTCGTTCCAAGGAGGCTTGGATGCCCAAGCGGAGTTCCCCGATCTGCTGCCGCTTGTCCTTCGTTACGTTTATTCTCGTACTCATTTCATTGCCTGCGACGGCCCAATCCGCGATGGATCAGGAAAGCAAAAGCATGCTGCTGGAAATCGACCATGTGTCGATCTGCGGATCGAATCTGGACACGCTGCGGCAGATCTTCACTGAAGTCGGCTTGACTCCCGATTTCGGCGGTCCTCACGGCAATGGCATTACTCAGATGGCGATCATTGGCTTCGATGACACGTCATACATTGAACTGATCGCGCCGGTAAAGCCGGGCGCGACCGCGGGCTCCGACTGGGCGAGGTTTATGTCCGAGGATGCGGTAACCTGCGCCTGGGCGGTGGGGACGAACGTTTTGCTGCAACAGGTGGATCAGCTGAAGAAAGCTGGGATTCCGGTCAAGACTCCCGAGCCTGGCAGCCGCAAACGCCCTGACGGCATGTCGATCGAGTGGACGACTGCCGATGTTGGTTCGGGAACGCCTGGCTCCACGCTGCCCTTCATCATCGAAGACAAGACACCGCGCGCCTGGCGCGTCCAAGTTTCTGACAGCGTTAAGGGCGCACCGGTGACCGGCGTCGAGAACGTCGTGCTAGGCGTCAGCAACCTCGATGCGTCGATTGCCTTGTTCCGCAAGGCTTACGGTTGGGCCGAGCCGCTCACCGAGACGCAAAAAGACTTCGGCAAACTCGCATACTTCCCCGGCGAGCCCGTGATTCTGGCCGCTCCTTCGAACGGGGGCTGGCTCGCGGACCGGCTCGCCAAATTCGGCGAGACCCCGGTCGCCTACCTGCTCGGCACGCGCGACTTCGCCGCGGCGGTCAAGAAGTACAAGCTCTCCGGCACGAAGACCTGGTTTGGACAAAAGGTCGCGTGGTTTGACGCGGGGAAGCTTAAGGGCGTGCGGCTGGGCGTGATTGGGCAGTAGATCGTGTGGCGCGGACACTCCTGTCCGTGAAAGCTACCGCTGCGGTCAACCCGCGGGTCAATCGCAGAATAGGCTAAAAGTTTGGCGGACATGAGTGTCCGCCCCCCATCTAGAACCAAGAACTCAGAACTGCTACCATCGCCTTCAGTGTCTGCCGCCAAGGATAATCCCGCGCTGCACCTGCGATCTCCTCAGACAAAAGACCGCCTCGTCTCCGCCGCGCCGGTCGAGGACGATTCCTCATTCGAGCTCAAGCTGCGGCCGCAGCGCTTGCAAGAGTTCATCGGCCAGAACAAAGTGAAAGAGAATTTAGACGTGGCCATCCAGGCGGCCAAATCTCGCGGCGAAGCGCTTGATCATGTGTTGCTTTATGGGCCTCCCGGGCTTGGCAAGACTACGCTTGCCAACATCATCGCCAACGAACTTGGCGCGGCTTTTCAGCAGACCTCCGGCCCCACGCTGCAGATCAAGGGCGACCTGACCGCGATCCTCACCAATCTACGCGACCGGCAGGTGCTATTCATTGATGAAGTGCACCGTCTGCAGCCCGCGCTCGAAGAGATCCTCTACTCCGCGCTTGAAGACTACAAGTTAGACATCATGATCGGCCAAGGTCCCTCCGCGCGCACACACACGATGGACGTGAAACCCTTCACCTTCATCGGCGCGACCACCCGCGCCGGATTGCTCTCCGCGCCCCTGCGCTCCCGTTTCGGCCTGCTGCTGCGGCTCGAGTTCTACACCCACGACGACCTCCGCGTAATCGTCGAACGTTCCGCCGAAATCTTAGGCGTGAAAATCGACCGTCCCGGAGCCATCGAAATCGCCAGCCGCTCCCGTGGAACGCCACGTATCGCCAACCGCTTGTTGCGCCGCGTCCGCGACTACGCCCAGGTGCGCGCCGCCGGATCGATTGATCTGCCCACTGCCCAATCCGCGCTCAGCATGTTGGAAGTTGACCGCTACGGCTTCGACGAAGTCGACCGCAAACTGCTGCTCACCATCATCGAGAAGTACCAGGGCGGGCCGGTGGGCTTGAACACGCTGGGCGCCGCGCTTGCCGAAGAGCCCGACGCCATCGAAGAAATCTACGAGCCCTTCCTGATTCAGATCGGCTTTCTTAACCGCACTCCCCGCGGGCGAGTGGCGACCCAGCTCGCTTATGAGCATTTCGGAATCACTCCTAACCGGCGGCAAAGCTCGCTGTTTTGAGGAGGTACGCATTGCTCTAGCTGCCGGCAGCTGCCGAGCTTCGCTCGGCTGGACGGGCGAGGGCGCCCGTCCCCACACGAGCCGTTTGACTTCGACCGCCGCAATCTGCGTTAATCACTTTTCGTCATCATCCCCGCAGAAGCGCGTTCTGCACTGGAGGAATCATGCGCGAAGTGATCGCCACCGGCCAGGCCCCGCAGGCTATCGGCCCGTACTCGCAGGCCGTTCGAGCCCAGGGATTGATCTTTACCTCGGGGCAGATCGCCATCGACCCCGCCACGGCGCAGATCGTCGCCGGCGATGTAAGCGCGCAGACCGACCGCGTGCTCAAGAATCTTACAGCCATTTTGCAGGCCTCGGGCAGCAGCCTAGAGAAAGTTTTGCGCTGCACCGTCTTCCTGAAGAACATGGGAGACTTCGCGGCCATGAACGAAGTTTACGGTCGTTACTTCAAGCAGGCGCCTCCCGCGCGTTCTACCGTGGAAGTGGCGCGGCTTCCGAAGGACGTGCTGGTTGAGATTGATGTGATTGCGCTGGCTTGAACAAGGCTGGCGCGAAGAGACAGAATTAAAGAAACGAAAAAGCTAACATGAAGAACTTACAGACGTAAGGAAAGGGGAATTATGAAAACTCTCGTTTTTGCCATCCCACTGCTCGCACTCGCCAGCCTGGTCGTCGCCCAGGCGGCATCAGCTCAAAAGGCAGGGAGCACCGGCGGTCCCACCAAAGTTACCGGCGAGCCCACCAAGACCGCCAGCGGTCTCGAATATTGGGACATCAAAATTGGCACCGGCGCGGTCGCGCAAACCGGACAGCACGTCAAAGTCGATTACACCGGCTGGCTCACCAACGGCAAGAAGTTCGACAGCTCGGTCGGTACCGGCCATCCGTTTGATTTCATGCTGGGCGCCGGCCAGGTCATCAAGGGCTGGGACGAAGGTGTAGTCGGCATGAAGGTAGGTAGCAAGCGCCAACTGCACATTCCGCCCAACCTGGCCTACGGAGCAAAGGGTTATCCGGGAGCTATCCCGCCCAACGCAACCCTGATCTTCGATGTGCAATTGGTGGATGTGAAGTAGAGCTCGTGTGGCGCGGGCGTCCCGTCCGGGAAAGCTGGCAGACACAGGAAAGCCCGCAGGATTTCCAGATCTATGCGGGCTCTGATCCTCTACGCCTTGACCACTTTGCCGCTGCGCAGACAAGAAGTACAGACGCGGATGTGCTTGGTAGCGGCTCCCACCTTGGCGTGAACCGGGCGCAAATTGACGTTCCAGCGCCGTTTGCTCACATTGTGGGCGTGACTGATGGTATTTCCGAACTGCGGCCCCTTGCCGCAAATATCGCAAACTCGTGCCATAACTCTGAAATCCTTCCAGGCCTGTTGCCGAAAGCTTGATTTTACAGGAATCCAGCAGATTTCGCCAAGGTGGAAGCCTTGTGAACTAGGCTGCTTTGCCCATCACCGGCTGCGAGCAATGGCTACAACGGCGCGCGTCGATCGGAATTTCGCTCAGGCATTCCGGACACTTCTTGGTGGTCGGATCGGCCGGCGCCGGATCCTTCCGGCTCCGTGCAATCAGAGCGTTGATCGGGGTCACGACAAAGAAGTAAACCGCCGCCGCGACCAGCACAAAGCTGACCACTGCGGTAATGAAATCGCCAATCGGAAACAGCGTGCTGCCGATCGTGAAAGAGATCCTCGTGAAATCGGGCTTACCAACTAAGAGCGCAATAGTCGGATTTATGATGTCCTTGACCAGAGCGGTAACGACCGTGCCGAAGGCCGCGCCAATCACCACGCCGACAGCCAAGTCAACGACATTACCGCGAAGGATAAATTGCTTGAAGCCGGATAACATGCAAGACCTCCCGAAAATGATTGTCTGGTAATTTAGGCGTTGAGGGGCACTGTCGTCAAATGAGGGTCTTCTCGACCCACACGGCACTATGATTGGATCTCGACCTCGCCGCTACGTCCATCATAGAGGAGCAACCACCTGCGCAGGATGTCACGACCGATCAGACACGAGAAAAACGGCTGGCGAATAATAGGGCAAGCGACAACACGAGCTGTGCCAAGGGAAGGCAGCTCTGTATCGGGAAACGTGATTGCAGCTGCGTACTCTGGATATTCCCCAGCTTCCCCGCCCACGGCATTGATCTTTTGGTGCCCAGTTTGCTTGAGTTTGCATGTAGTGGCAATTTGCGGATTAATGACGGTGAGAGAAGCGCCAGTGTCGATTAGGGCCCTCACCGGCAACTCAGGGAATTCGAGCCCCACAGCTCTACCTTCCTTTACCTCCCAAGTGGTAGCGCTTATTAGTATCGCAATGTGAGGACCTTGCTGGAGAAGAACGCTCGGCGTGAAAGGAAACTTCACACGGTGCCCTTAGTGGATGAGATAGACAGGTTCTTCGGCCCAAACCTGTTTGATGAGGAAGCTACCCTGAACTCCAAACCTTCCCAACCCCGCTCTAAATGCAGATTCGTAGTCTGAGTAAAACCCAGCCACAGTCGTGTCGGAAATGACGACAAAGCCGCCGGGATGGCTTCGCAACCATTCGTGTTTGTGCTGCTCAAAAACACCGAGCTCCTTTTGTAAGATCTTTTCTCCCTCTGCCACGGCAGTTCCTCGCGAATACAAGCTGCGGGCCGATTGACGGCGGCTCGCATTAGCATATTATAATATTATAATAGAATTGCAAAGTAAATCTTAGAGCAACTCACGTGCCGAAGAAAAAGAGACTCGATGATGACGCTGAGCAGGTGGCCGTTTACCTAACGCCTACAGAGAAATTGGTAATGGACGTCATTGCAGGCCGGAGGAAAAAGCGGCGAGAGGAACGGACAAGCCCCAGCGAGATAGTAGCGGACGGCCTCTGGAAGATTCTCACGGAGGCGGAAGGGGTTGCAAAGGAAAAAATTCAAGAGCTATTGGCTGTGCAGGTTGAGAAAGTGCAGGAACCAAACAATTTGAAAGTCTTTCCGAAGAGCGAACCGTAGACTGGCCTCAGATCCGCATCGGCATAACAATGTACCGGTACTTATAATCCTCGGCCTCCGCGGGACGCAACTGGCCGGCGGACTGGGCATCCTTCAACTCCAGCTTCACTTCGCTTGACCCGGTTGCCTTGATGAAATCCATCAGGTATTGCGCGTTGAATCCGATCGCCATCGGCTCGCCGTCATAGGCAACTTCGATGGAATCCTCGGACTCGCCCGTCTCGGTTGACGATGCGGAAATCTTCAACTCGCCTTTCTCCAGACGCAGGCGCACGGCGCGCGACCGCTCATCGGCAAACTGCGCTACGCGGGCGATCGCCGCTCCCAGTTCCTCGCCATGCAACGCGATCGACTTGGAAATATCCTTCGGCAGCACCGCCTCATAGTTGGGGAACTGGCCCGTAAGCTGGCGCGATGTCAGCAAACGCGGACCGACGCGGAAGAATAGCGTCGATTCATCCTTGGCGAAGTCGATGGTTTCGACTTCGCTCTCGCCGTGGGAATCCAGCAGTGATTTCAGCTCGTCCATCGCCTTCTTCGGGATCAGCGTTTTCATCTCACCAGAAACACCTTCAAACTTCTCTCCCGAGCGCTCCACGTGCGCAAGGCGATGGCCGTCGGTCGCAACCATGGTGATTGACTCTGGCTTCAGCACCATCAATGCACCATTCAGCGTATAGCGTGATTCCTCGCTGGCAATGGCAAAACCTGTCTTGGCAATCATCGAGCGCAGCACTGCAGCGGGAATCTTAATCGCTCCCGCAGATGGAAACACAGGCAGACCTGGAAAATTCGACTTCGCCATTCCAACCATCTTGGTGTTGGATCGTCCACAGCGAATGCTCACCCAGTGGTTCTCAAGTAAACGGATGGTAATGTCAGCATCGGGTAACAACTTTACGTAGTCATAAAGTTTGCGTGCCGGAATTGTGCATGCACCTTCCTTCTTCACCTTGGCGTTGCAGGACGTACGTAAACTCAGGTCAAGGTCCGTCGCCGTCAGCGACAACTTGTCCCCCGCGGCCTCAAAAAGATAATTGGAGAGAATAGGAATCGTGGTCTTGCGCTCAACCACGCCCTGAGTGGCTGTCAGTTCGCGAAGAAGCTCAAATTTGCTGACCGTGATTTCCATGGTCGTAGCGGCTAAGGCAGGGGCGACTTCCACCGGCATAATTGGGTCTCCCGACTCTACTTCTGTTCTCTTCTTATATCAAATGCAAAAGCATAAAAACCAGTAGTACCCGTAGGCACCTTGGAGAAGTGGAAAAGAGGTCCAGGTCCCTGCGGTTCAGTTGCTTTCATAGCAACGCTTCGTGTGAAGAATCGCTCCCGTCTCATCAGACGCCATTATAAAATACGGACCGGTCTCAAATTTCCGTCCTGCCTCCCACAGTTTCCACAAACTCCTAACAACTAAAGGGCAGGAAGAACGGCTTGAAGAGTGGAAAATCCGGTGGAAACCGCCGCCTACGCGCCCAATTGCTCGGTCAGTTTATTGAGCAATCTGTTCAAATCCTTGTCGCTCTTGCGGACCTCTTCAATCTTGTCCACTGAATGCAAGACTGTCGTATGGTGCTTGCCACCGAACTGGCGTCCAATTTCAGGCAGTGAAGCCTCTGTGAGGTGTTTGGCTAGGTACATAGCAATTTGCCGCGGATAGACGATAGAACGCGAATTGTTCTTCGCTTTAATTTCCACCAACCGCAGCCCAAATTGCTCAGCCACCGCCTTCTGAATGGACTCAATCGTCACCTTGCGGGCCTGCGAGTCAATAAAATTCTTCAACACCTGCTGGGTGTAGGGAAGCGTAATATCCGCCCCAATCAGCGACGAATGCGCCACCAACCGGATCAGCGCACCTTCCAGTTCGCGTACATTCGACCGGATGTTCGAAGCGATAAATAACGCCACATCGACAGGCAGCGTCACCCGTTCCTGCTCCGCCTTTTTTTGCAGGATGGCAACTTTCGTCTCCAAGTCCGGCGGTTGAATATCGGCAATCAGGCCCCATTCGAACCGGCTGCGGAGCCGATCCTCGAATTCCGCCAACTCCTTCGGCGGACGGTCGCTGGCGATCACGATCTGCTTCATCGACTCGTGCAGCGCATTAAACGTGTGGAAGAACTCTTCCTGCGTGCGCTCTTTCTGCGCCAGGAACTGGATGTCGTCCACCAGCAGCACGTCCACCGTCCGGAACTTATCCCGGAAGCTGATCATCTTGTCGTAGCGCAACGAGTTGATCATCTCGTTGGTGAACTTTTCGCTCGACACGTAACAGATGGCCGCCTGCGGCGTCCGCCGCTTGATCTCGTGCCCGATGGCCTGCATCAGGTGCGTTTTGCCCATCCCGACGCCGCCGTATAGGAACAGCGGGTTGTAGGCTTTGGAAGGCCGTTCCGCTACCGCCTGGCAGGCGGCGTGCGCGAACTGGTTCCCGCTGCCGATCACGAACGCGTCGAAGGTGTAGCGCGGATTCAACTGCGCGGCGCTGTCCCAGTCGAAACGTCCCTGGGCTGGATGCAACCCCGGTGCCCCCTGCGGAACCGCACCGGTACCTGTACCGCCACTCGAACCGCCGCTCGAACTATGAACCGACAGACCGCCGTCATGGCGGATGGGCGTGTTCGAAGGATCGTCCTCAGCGGTAACAAATTTCACATCCTCGTATCCAAGCCCGAGATTATCGAGCGCTTCCTGAATCAGATCCGCGTATTTGTCGCCGACGTGACGGAACTCGGCGGTCGGAATGCGTACAAACAAGATTTTATTGCTGGCATGGCTGTACCGCGTCGGCTTCAGCCAGGTGTCGTAGGAGTGCCGGTTAACTTTCTTTTCCAGGGCGTCGAGGATGCGCACCCACGGATTCGGACTGATGGCGGAACTGGAGAGAGACATTGTTTGCCAGAACGACTTCTACGAGAATATCGTTTACCAGAATATCGAATGCCCCGGAATGAAACACCCGGGAAAAACCAATTTTGAAATTATGAGCTCTCTTTCGTTTAGGAGCAGTTTTGCAGCACGGGTTGTCGGTGAAATTGATTACGAGACGAACGGCATACTAGCATAAAAAAATCGCCGCGTCGGTGTCTTGCAACAAAAAAAATTCCGTCGCGAGAACTTTATCGAACCGCGATTTTATTTTGCTGTCAAGTGTCGAGAAGCTAACTGCCGCGCAAAGTGTGCAACAAAGTGTCCAACTACGAGATCCTCCGGCGCTCCCGTTGCACTGGCGCAGCCGTCTTGTAGTTCCCCGGATACACAACTACCGACCGTCTTCCGCCCTCACCGTCACTCTCGGTGCGCAAATCCTTTTCCTCGCGCAGCGCCAGATGCAGGATTCGTCGTTCGCGCGACGACATAGGGCCAAACCGGTAAGGCTCGCTCGTCCGCCGCACCTGCTCCGCTGCCACCCGCGCCGCCAGTTGCAACTCGTCGATCCGCATCGCCCGGAAATTCTTGCAATCGAACCAGATCTTCTCGTGCTCGTTGCCCTGCAGGTGCAGCACTTCCGACGCCAGCAGCTCAAATGACCGCAGCAACTCGCCGCCGCGCTCGAGCAGCAGTGCCGAATCCGGCCCAGCAAACTCCACCAGAATCTCCGGATGTTCCCATTCGCGATTCTGCGCAATCGCCGGATCCACTGTAATCCTGTATTTCAGCTTGAGGCCGCCGTTCGAGATTACGGCCTGCAGAAATTCCCCAATCTGTTTTGCAGCGGCAACCTTATCTGTGATCGGCATAAGTAAGTTCTCAGCTGTCAGCTCTCAGTAAGTTCTAAGAGCGTGCAAACCATCAAAGATTTGTATCAGGGTATCGCTCTAGCGATACCGTAAGTCTCAAAATCGGACGCCCCTTCAGGGGCCGGGTTTAACTGGCAGCTGAGAGCTGACAGCCGACAGCTATTTCTCCTTCTTCCGCGCCCGCTTCTCCATCATCTCGCGCATCTCGCGGCCCAGCGACGTGCGATTCATCACCGATTGCTGTACGATCCCGATCAACTGGCCGGCCGACCAATACAGGCCCAATCCGGCCGGCAGGTTCCAGCTCATGACGCCCAGCATGCCCGGCATCATGATGTTCATCATTTTCTGCTGCGCCGGATCCATGCCTGCCTGCGGTGTCATCCGCTGCATTACGAGCATGGTGACGATGATCGCAATCGGCAAAATGTGCAAAGGATCTGGCGCCGAAAGATCGTGGACCCACAGCCACGGCGCATGCCGCAGATCCATCGCCACATTGAGCATGCGATAGTACGCAAACAGAAACGGCATCTGGATCAGCAATGGCAGACATCCACCCGCCGGATTCACGCCTTCCTTCTTATACAGCGTCGAAATTTCTTCATTCATTTCGGCTTTGCGCGGATCCCGCAGACTGTACTTCTTGTACTTTTCCTGAATCGACTTGATTTGCGGCGCCACGCGCTGCATCTTCAGCATCGACTTCATCTGCGCAAGCCGCAGCGGCAGCAGCGCCAGGTTGATGACCAGCGTCTGCAGCAGGATCGCCCAGCCCCAGTTCGGGACGATGTGGCTGTACATCCACTTCAACCACAAAAACAGAGGCCGCGCGATGATTCCCAGCCATCCGAAATCAACCACCGCGCGGAGATCCGGTTCCGCCCCCGTGATCCCCGGGACCGCCACCGATTCCAAATCCGCTAGGACCTTCGGGCCGACGTAGAGCCGGGCGTCAGTTGGGCCCTTCAGGCTGCCGACCGCCGCACCCAGAACATCCACCTTATCCATCTGTTTCGTGTCGGACCCACCATGGGGAATCTCAATCGCGTTGCGCAGCGTCACCATTGCCGCGCTCTTCGGATCCTGTGGCAAAAAAACCGCCGCGAAATACTGATCCGATACTCCCGCCCAATGCAATGGTCCCTGTAGCGTCCCGCCCCCGCTGATCTTCTTGACCGCCAGCCTTTCGACTTTATCGTCGTACTGGTACATGATCTGGCCCTGAGCATACTGTGGGCCGGTGATATCCGCGCCGAACCCGGCCGGCCACATCGGAAACGCCGTGACCTGCGTCCCCTTCACATAGACCGCAGTTTGCACCCCTACCACATAGGTGCTGCGATCAAACGTGAAGGTCTTCTGTACCGACACGTCGCCGTCAGAGTAAGCGAACTTAATTTCATCCGGAACGGACGCCCCATCCCTCCGCGTACTTTGCGGAAGGGTGGATGTCACATACAACGCCGAGTTGAGCTTGTTCCGCAGCGTCTCGTCATACGTCCACACCGTCAGCGGATAGCCATACTTCTCCGCTGCTACGGCATTCACCAGTTCGAGCGGACCGCCTTTATCGTCGGTGTATTTCTTCAGCACCCATGACTTAACCCGCCCGCCGTGATTGGTGAACACGATGCGGTAAACGTCGTTTTCAATCACCGTCTCCGACTCGCTCGCCGCCTGCAGGGGAGCCGATACTGGTGCCTTCGCAGCTGCGCGAGGCGCTGCCGAAGTTTGCGTGAGAGGTTGTGTTGGTGTCTGCGGAGGAGCTTGCGCCGGATTCTGCGCCGCCTGCGGACTCTCCGGTTTCGCCGGAGGCTGCGGCCCATACTTCTTCAATAGCGGTTGGAAAAGCATGATCACCAGGAACGTCAGCGCAAACACGATCAACAGCCTGCGCTCCATCCCGGGTTCTTGCTGAGGATTGTTAAATTCCGCCAATTCAGTCGCTCGCAATCAGTCCAGTGTGGCGTGGACACTCTTGTCCGCGCTTTTGATCCTTCGCCACCGGATCCAGCCCGCCCGTCGCCAGCGGATGGCATCGCAACAAGCGCCAAGCCGCCATCGCCCCGCCGCGCAGCACACCATACCGCTCCACCGCTTCCATCGCATATTCCGAGCACGTCGGCACATAGCGGCACGACGGCGGAAACGCTGGCGAAATCCACCGCTTGTAAAGTCGCAACAGCCCCAGCCCGAGAGCCTTCATTTGTTCATTTTTCCAGCAGCTTTTTCGCGATCACATCCAGCGCCCGGCCCACTTCTTCGAGCACAACCGGAAATTCCAGCGTCAGTACCGCTTTCTTCGGATTGAATACCACATCGACCGCGCCCGCGCTCTGCAGCACCGAACGCCGCAGCCGAACTGCTTCGCGCAGCCGCCGCTTGATCCGGTTCCGCTCCACCGCGCCGCCCAGCACCCGACCCACTGTGAACCCTACGCGCGCGACCCCCTTCGGCGAAGCCCCCTCCGCCTGCCGCAGATAAAACACGGTCATGTGTGAGGAAAAGTGCCGCTGTCCTTGCTTGTACACGCGCTCGAAGTCGGAGTGTTTCAGCAACCGCCCCGAACGAGACAAGCCACGCGGAAGGCCGCCGCCCGCTTTTGCCGCAGGCTGCTCTACACTCCGCTTCGGAGCGTCGACGCTCACCAGCTCACGATCCTGCACAATAGCTAATGATAATGACAGCCTTTGCTGTCCGTCAGGGGAAAACTACTCGCGGAAACCCGGCTTCACTGAAACACGCTTGCGCCCCTTGGCCCGGCGGCGCGACAGCACTGCGGCCCCGCTCTTCGTCTTCATGCGAGTCCGGAACCCGTGCTTCTTCGAGCGCTTGCGCCGGTTGGGTTGAAATGTACGTTTCGGCATCGAAAATCCCTGCTCCTGATTGAATCAAATGGCTTAAGGCAAACGCTAAGTATAAATGACGCGCGCCAAGTGCGGCAAACGTCTTCGCCTGGAATTTCATCGCACCATCGTATTATCCGCACATGCGAAGTTCTGGCATACTCGAACAATGAAGATGACCGGTTTCCCCTTTTCCACCACGGACTGGGCTCGGGTAGTGCCTTCCAAGCATCCCGGAGACACCGGCGTAGCTCTCTGGCATACGCAAAACTTCGGTGACATTCGCGTTCGCATAGTCGAATACTCCCCCGGCTATTCCGCAGATCACTGGTGTTCTAAAGGACACATCCTTTTTTGTCTGGAAGGCGAACTAGAAATAAAGCTAGTCGATGGTAGGAGTTTCATCTTGACTCCCGGCATAAGCTACCAGGTGGCCGATGGCGAATCGGCCCATCGTTCGTCAACCAAAACAGGAGCCAAACTTTTCATAGTCGACTAGCGAGGTCGGCGAGGCCGAGAGAAGACGCCTTCAATGAATCTAGACGACACCATCGTCGCCATCGCCACTCCGCCCGGTCGCGGCGGCATAGGAGTGGTCCGCCTGGCCGGCCCCGAAGCGCAAGCAATAGCTAGGCCCATGCTCCGCTTAAGTCGTGACCTAGAAACGGGACGAGCCATCCGCTGCGATCTAATCGACCCGTGTGGCGCGGGCGCCACAGCCCGCGTAACTGCGGAAAGCGTCCCAACTCACGCAGGGACAGCCGCCCCCGGAGCCTACCCTGAGCGAAATAGAATGGGTCCACCGGAGCGAAGCTCCGCACCTGCCGACACCACCACAACTCAAGCCCGCCTCGACGAAGTCGTAGTCACCTACTTTGCCAAGCCCCACTCCTACACCACCGACGACATCGTCGAAATTTCCGCGCACGGATCGCCCGTAGTTCTCCGCCACATCGTCGAACTCTCTCTAGCCCGCGGCGCCCGCCTCGCCGAGCCCGGAGAATTCACCATGCGCGCCTTCCTCAACGGACGCCTCGATCTAACTCAAGCCGAAGCCGTCCGCGATCTGATCGACTCGCAAACTCTCTTCCAAGCCAAGGTCGCCGCCCAGCAACTCGAAGGCGCGCTCTCCAATCGCCTCAAACCCATCAAGCAGAAATTAGTCGACCTGATCGCGCTGCTCGAAGCCGGCATCGACTTCGCCGAAGACGACATCTCCATCGCCCAAGACGCCGCCATCCTCGATCACATCGCTCAAGTCAAAGCCCCGCTCATGCAACTAGCCGCCACCTTTACTTACGGCAAAATCGTTAATCAGGGACTGACCCTAGCCATCGTAGGCCGCCCCAACGTTGGCAAGTCGAGCCTTTTTAATCGCCTGGTCGAACGCGAACGCGCCATCGTTACTGCCCAGCCCGGCACCACGCGCGATCTGGTTAGCGAAACCGTAGCCATCGGCGGAATTCCTGTCGAACTGGTGGACACCGCCGGCATCCGCCGCGCCCTCGACGAAGCCGAAAGCATAGGCATCAAAAAATCAATGGAGGCCCTGGCCGACGCCGACTTAGTCCTCGTAATAATCGATAAGACCCAGCCTCTTACGGACGAGGACCAGGAGTTACTGCGCCAGATAGAAGGCCGCGAGGCGATAATAGTAGAAAACAAATCCGATCTGCTGGGTTTGTGTGGGGACGGGCGCCTCGCCCGTCCAGCCGAGTCCGGGGCCCCCGTTAAGCCCGGTCTTAGCTTGACGGGGTGGCGCAGCTCGCCAACGCCCACGATTCAAACTTCCGCTCTAACCGGCGAAGGGGTTCCCGCGCTGCGCGCCGCCATCCTCCAACACATCGCCGGAGATCCCACCCCCCAGCTCGAAACCGGCTTCCTAACCACCGTGCGCCATCAGAAACTAGTTAACGACGCCTTAACCTCGCTCGATGCCGCGACCAGCGCCGTTGCTGCGCAAGTCCCTCACGAGATGCTCCTGCTCGATCTCTACGCAACCCTGCGCCCCCTCGACGAAATCACCGGCGCCACCACCACCGACGACATTCTCAACCTTATCTTCGGCACTTTCTGCATCGGAAAATAGAGTGGCGTCCAGGGGCGTCGCTAGGCGCTTCGCTCCCGGGGGCCAACGCTGGTAGAGAGGCTAGGCTTTCGGCTATGCCCGCGAAATCCTCGATTCTCTACTTTGCCTTGAAGGTGAAACTGACCGTTGCCGGCTTCCCGGCAGCAACCGTCACATTCTGAGTCTGAGTTCCGTAAGTTTCGTGCCAGGCCGTCAGGGTATAAGTTCCCGGGGCCACGTTGTCGAGCTTGAAGGAACCGCTATCGTCGCTCACCCCGTACGGGCCCTTCACAACCGCAATGTAGGCACGCATCCAGGGATGAACGTTGCACTTGACTGGTATGGCGACTTCCTCGTTAGCCCAAGTAATGTCAAGAGGCGCGGCTCCCGCCAATTGCGACTTGTTCCACTCGGAATTTTTTGTGGCCTGCGGGTGAATGTTGTGCGAAGTCTGATCGCTATTCACCATCTTCATGTGCTGACCCGCATCGACGGCCACTACATGCGGGACGTATTGACAACCTTTTTGGTTAATCTCGACCGATTGCGTGGAGACAGGCTCATTACCGGTCAGGCCCTGGGTGATATAGACGACAACGTTCGCCATCCCTCCGTTCGCACCTGTAACTACGCTTTCTGTGGTGATGGGCTTATCCTTGTGAATCGCGGCGCAACTCGGCTCCTTCGACATGTCAATCGGCTTCTGGTGTGGGGCTGTGCCGTCAAGCTTGACGATACCTGTGATCTGAACTGTGGAAGCTGCACTTACGCTTCTTCCCGAATACAACAAACCGAATGCGACAACCAGAATTGATGTGGCCAACGCCACGACTTTGTATTCCGTTTTCATTGAATTCTCCTCCTTGTTATCTATGGTGCTCAGTTCCTGGGAAGGGCTGCGCCCACGCCTGCGCGGTCAACTTCGCGGTCAGCTTCGCGATTAACGACAGCCTGAAGGTTTCGCAGCACCTCTTCGGAAAGAGACGGCTTCTGGTACTTGCTCACGAGTTCGTCGACTCGGGTGCGGGCTCGCTTGAAGATGTCGCTCGCTGGCTCCGAGCCTCGCGTGCTGCGGTCAATGACCGGGGAGGGGAGATACTGCTCATGCCGAAACAGCGCGCGCGTTTCCTTCAGCTTGAGAAATTCTCCGGAGAGCCCGGTTTGCGCGAACATGGCGGTGGCGAGGGTCTCACTGCAAACTTCTTCACCACGAACGTCGTCACCGCAAACGTCCTCGCCGCGAACTTCAATCCCTCGTGCCAGCCGGTATGCCGAGGCAATCGACTCCGCATCAATGACCAGCTTTTCGACGCTGAAGCAGGCGAGAGATTCAAGCATGCCCGCTCCCGAGATCATGTTGATACCCGCCAGCGCCCCGAGCATCGCCGAGCGGGCACTCTCCGCGCCGGCCTGGGCATCCACAAACTTAGAATCGGTTGCGACCAGGTAGCCGTGCGTCGGCAGGCCCAGATGTTTGCCGACCTCGGCGCACGCCATATTCAGCATGGCAGTTTCCACCGCGCCCATGGGCGCGCCTCCGGTACGCATGTCGAAGATGGCGGGAGCGCCGCCCCAAACTACGGGCGAACCCGGTCCAGCGAGTTGATGCAGCGTGATGCCAGCCAGCACTTCGGCAGCGTGCTGCGTCACCGAACCTGCCAGCGTCACCGGAGCAGTCCCGCCAGCCAGTGGCATGGAGACGATTTCCGCGGGCACACCGGCGCGGGCCAAATCCAGCAGGTTGTGCGATCCGAACTCCGACCAGTTCAACGGTGGCGAAGGACACACATCAAAAACAGCCCGCGGTTTCTGGCGCAACTTGACCCGGCCGCCACTGTCCGCGGCGAGCAAGTCGATCATCCCTTGCAAGCCGGCGGCGGAGAACGATCCGGTCACTACTGGCTTGTCAGAATGCTGCAGCACCACGAACAGCCGGTAGAGATCGCCGATCGCGCTCGGCGCATCGCTGCACACGACGGCCGTCGATTGCGCGGCGAACTGCGGCAGCATCTCCGCGACTTGGATGATGCGCACCAGGTCGCGCGTCTCCGATGGCCGCGCTTCAAGTGTGTCAGGGTCGAGCATCTGCACGCAGCACGAGCCAGGATCGAAATGCACCTCGTCGCCGCCGTAATGAACAGCTTTCTCTCCCTGACGGTTATACAAGTAGAAGTCGCGCGGCGCCGATGCCAGGCACTGTTGCGCCAGAGACTGCGGAATGCCCGCTACTCCGTCATGTACCTCAACTCCCGCCGAACGCAATAGTTCGACCGCCGCCGAGCCCACGCGAGCTCCAGGGCTCGTCAGCAGTTCGAATGCTTCGCCCAGAATACGGCCCATAAGTTCGGGACTGAGTAGTTGGATTCTGGGTCTCATGCCGAGACCGTTCCTTTATTTATCGCTACTCTGGCCACCAGACTCTTTGCCAACTCGAGAGCATCGATGGCATTGCGGGAGTACCCGTCGGCGCCGATTTCAGCCGCCCACTTCGAGGTAACCGCAGCGCCGCCGATGATCGCTTTTACCCGGGGCCGCAAACCATTCCGATCAAGCGCTTCGATTACGGCTTTCTGACCGGCCATCGTCGTCGTCAGCAAAGCGGAGACCCCGACGATATCGGCATCGACTTCCTTGGCCTTGGCGACAAACTGCTCGGGAGCCACGCTGGTGCCAAGATCAAATATCTGAAATCCGCTTGCGGAGAGAATGGTTGCGACCAGGTTCTTGCCGATATCATGAATATCGCCTCGAGCGGTGCCGAGAACGACCGTGCCCAAGGTCTCACGCTCCGAGCCGCGCTTCAGCATCTCCGGTTCAAGGATATTCATGGCAGCCTTCATCGCCTCGGCCGACGCGAGCAGATCGGGCAGGAACATTTCGCCGCAGCCGAATTGATCGCCGGCAAACGAAATCCCCACCGCAAATCCCCGGTTCACCGCATCGAGTGGATCGACGCCGTTGGCCAGCGCCCGCCGCGCCAATTCCGCGGCCTTATCAGGCGCGCCGTCGATGATGCTCTGGAGCATCGCTCCAAAGAGTGGATCCGACACAGAGCCTCCCGCTCAGATCAGGCTTGGGACAAGCCGATCAGGCCGAAATTGTACTCCGGCGGAGAGTCACAAAACTGTGACCAACCGCACATCTCCGATATGTTCTTAGCAAGCGAACTACCTCTGTCTTGACGATAGTTTTGATCCAAGGAACGCAAATTATGCGTTGGACTATCCCCGGCGGAGCCGCTATTTTGACATCATCGCCGGGTAGTTACGCCTCCCCGGTGAGAGTCAAGGATCAACGAGAGGAGCCGCACATGAAATCCGAACGTTCGTTTCTGCGTTCGGCTCGGGCCTCCCATCGCCGCATTGCTCGGGACGCTAGCCGCATATTGGTTGAATCCAAACGGCTTGCCAGCGTTCCGATTATGGACACGCCGACGGATCAATCGCTCGAAACAAACCAAGCCGCGGCGGCTGTCCCACATCCGGTGGAGTGCATGGGGGAGAAGGTCGCCACGAAGCGACCGTCTAATGCAATCGATCCGGAGAAGCTGTTGCAGTTTTCCCAGCAGTTGTACGCGCACGCCCTTACGCTGCAGGAAGTGATTCGGAACGACGGGGAGGTAGCATACGACGTTCTGAGACCCAGATGCAACCGGCAGGCTGCGAAGCAATTCGAAATTTTCTATCGCGCCGGAGATGAGCCTGCGACTAAACCTGACTTCGAACCTGCGGCGAACCGCTCTTAAGATAGAGCAAACTCCTCCACTTCACGCCATCTACTCGCGCATTCCATTCAACCGCATGTCGCCGCACCAGTTCCCGCGCCCTTCGCAGAGAGCGTTTCATCGCCTTGCCCTTTCTGTTACCGCCGTAACTTGGAGACACGACCATGGGTAACGAGAATGATACGAGGTCGGAATGGCAACGGGCGTTCAAAGAGCGACAACCGCGGAGCAAACGGGGACCTCTCAAGCTCTGTCGCTGCTGGATGACACGATACTGGCCATGATCATGGGCCAGAATCCACTCCTCGCGACCTTGGACGCTTTGTGCGTCGACATCGAGAAGCATCATGCCGGGATGCTCTGCTCCGTTCTTCTTCTTGACGCCGACGGCACAACCTTACGACATGGAGCTGCTCCCAATCTTCCCCTAGAATACAGTCAAGCCGTTGACGGGATAAAGATTGGCCCTTGCGCGGGATCGTGCGGCACCGCCGTTTATAGAAAGCAGCCAGTCGTTGTCTCCGACATCGCAACCGACCCACTGTGGGCAGCCGGTCGCGACATAGCCCTGAGGTACGGCCTGCGCGCCTGCTGGTCAGCGCCGATCCCAGCGCAGGACGGCAGCGTCCTCGGGACTTTTGCCATCTACTACCGCCAGCCGCGCACGCCTGACGCTCAACATCTGCAAATCATTGCCCACGCCACGCATCTCGTCTCTCTCGCCATCGAACGAGATCGCGACAAGAATCAGCTTCGCGCGGTGGAAGATCGCTATCGGACGCTAGTGGAAAGCTTGCCGGCGATCACCTATGTCGCCGAACTCGGTGCCGGCGGACCTTGGCACTATGTAAGTCCTCAAATCCGGTCGATTCTGGGCTTCTCGCCGTCGGAGTGGCTCTCCGATCCGTTGAATTGGCTCAATCACATTCACCCCGAGGATCGTGAAATTGCCCTCGCGGCCGAGACGCGCTTTCAGGAGACCCAGGATTTGTTCCAGGCGGAGTACCGCATGTTTGCGCGCGACGGCAGGGTCCTCTGGTTCCGCGACGAGGGCGTTATGTTGCACGCGGCGGCCGGCAACCGCGCTCTCTTGATGCAGGGTGTGCTGTACGACATCACCGAGCACAAACGTTTGGAGGAACAGCTCCGCCACTCCCAGAAGCTGGAGGCCGTGGGCCAGTTGGCGGGCGGCGTGGCCCACGACTTCAACAACCTTTTAATGGTAATCCAGGCTCACAACGAGCGCCTTCGCGCCCGGCTCGCTCCGAGCGATCCCGCGTCGCACAAGGATGCCACTGAAATCGAACGGGCGGTCACCCGTGCTACAGCCCTCACCCAACAGCTCCTCGCCTTTAGCCGCAGGCAAGTGCTTCAACTGAAAGCACTCGATTTGAATACTGTCCTGAGCGAAGTGGCGAAAATGCTGCATCGCCTCATCCCCGCCAACATCGAGTTGAAGATCCTGACCGCTGCGTCACCCGATCGCATCAAGGCCGATCCCGGACAAATGGAACAGGTGATCTTGAACCTGGCGGTAAATGCGCGCGATGCCATGCCCCAGGGCGGCCGGCTGACCATCGAGACCAGAAACGTCGAACTTCAAGAAATTCTTGCCGGAAGCCATGCCCAAATCCCGCCTGGCCAATATGTGGTCCTCACCGTCAGTGATACCGGTGTTGGAATGCGCAGCGAGATTCAGGCCCACATTTTTGAGCCCTTTTTCACCACCAAGAAACCGGGCAAAGGAACCGGCTTGGGCCTGGCCATCGTCTACGGAGTAATCAAGCAAACCGGCGGTTGGATTACCGTTGACAGTGAGTTTGGAAACGGAACGATTTTCGACATCTATTTCCCGCGGGTGCTGGTGGAAGAGGCCAAATCCAAATGCAAAGATGAGCCCGTCGCCAAAACAAAAACCTCACCCCCCACCCACCGCTCGTGGAACCGAAACCATCCTATTGGTGGAAGATCAGGATGGAATCCGCGATCTAGCTCGCGAGTTCCTTCAGAAAAACGGTTACACCGTCCTGCATGCGGTGGACGGTAACGAAGCCCTGCAGATTGCAGACGGGTACAAACATCCAATTCACCTCTTGTTGACCGACGTAGTAATGCCCAACCTGGGCGGACGAGAGTTGGCACACCGCCTTACTCAACAACGGCCACAGATAAAGGTGCTGTTCATGTCGGGCTATCCCGACCACGCCACCGGGAGTAGCGACCTAGTCGATGGCACTGCCGCCGTCCTGCAAAAACCATTCCCGTTAGACACCTTGGCTCGCAAAATCCGCACCCTACTAGACGAGTAAACGAGTGTTTTATTTTTGCATTTACTGGCAACTGTTTACTGGCAACTGTTTCACGCCTTCAAATACCAAGGCACATTAATAATGTTGATCCGCTCATCCCCGCCCAGCAGCAGCAGCGCCGTCAGCCTCTGTCCCCGCTGATTGTGCAGATAATAGTGATACCAGTGCCGCTCCACCATCGACGGAATCACCACCGCCACTGTCCGATCCGGATTCTCCTTCTCCACCTTCAACACATAATCGACAATCGGATGCACCACCAGCCGAAACGGCGAAGGCAACGTCACCAGCTTCGGAACCCGCATCCCCGTCGGCGGATCCTGCGCCCATTTCCACGTCGGATGCTCTTCATCCGCATCGCACGTCACATGCACCGCCTCCACATCCGGAGACAAAGTCATGGCAAATTGCAGCGCCTTTTCTGTAGCCGCATTCCATCTGTCCACCGGAATCAGCACAATCGGCGAAGTCAAGTTTTCTGCACTCAAAACCACGCCACCCTTCAGCTCCAGTTCCTCTCCCGCCCTTTCATAATGACGGCGGATACGCCCCATAAACACCAACAGCGCCGGCAACAGCAGCACCACCACCCACGCCCCCGCGGCAAACTTCGCCACCACGATCACTACCACCGTGATCCCCGTTGCCAAAGCTCCCAGCCCGTTGATGAACATCCCCCGCGCCGCCTCGAATCCCGCCGCCGTCCGCCGCCAGTGCCCCACCATCCCCGCCTGCGACAACGTGAACGCCATAAACGCGCCCACCGCAAACAAAGGAATCAACCGGTCCGTGACCCCTCCAAACAGAATCAGCAACAGCCCCGCCAAAATCGCCAGCGCCCAGATCCCCTGCGAGAACACCAACCGCCGTCCTCGAGTAGTCAACGAATGCGGAAGATAATCGTCCCGAGCGATCATCCGGCAAAGCCGCGGAAAATCCGCAAATGAAGTATTCGCCGAGAGACACAGCACCAGCAGCACCGAAAACATCGTCACATCGTAAAAAATCCCTTTGCCCGAAACCGCCGCCGTCAACATCGACAACACGCTCTGATACCCCGGCGCTCCCGGATCCGTAGCTACAATTCCGTAATACCGCACCAGCAGAGCAATTCCTCCCAGGAGCACAATCAAAATCGCGATGATCGCCGCCAACGTAGTCCGAGCCGCCGGAACCACGGGCTTCCGAAATGCCTGCACTCCGTTGCTAACCGCCTCGACGCCGGTCAGCGCCGTGCACCCCGAGGCAAACGCCTTTACCAGGATCCACGCTCCCACCGCCTGCAGCGCCCCTTGCTTCGCCCCAGCTTGTCCGGACAACGCCCCGGAGAACGCCACCACCGGCACCGGGTGTCCCCCCGAAGCGACCACCTTATACAGCCCAATCAAAATCACCACCGCCAAAGTACCGACAAACAAATATGTAGGAGCCAAAAAAGCCGACCCTGCCTCCTTGACTCCCCGAAGATTGACGACCGTCAATATAACCAGCACCCCAAGACACATGGCCAAAGTGTGCGGCTGCAACGAAGGCACCGCCGAAACCAGCGCTCCGATCCCCGCCGAAATTCCCACTGCCACATTCAGCAGGTAATCGATCATCAAAGCCGCGCCCGCCAAGAGTCCCGCCCGGTTCCCCAGATTCTCTTTAGCAACCGTGTACGATCCCCCGCCCATCGGATAAGCCGCAATCGTCTGCCGATAACTGAAATACACGATGATCAGCAGCCCAATGATCGCCGTCGTCAACGGCACGATGTACCGGACCCCCATCAACCCCAAAGGCAGCAAAATCGTCAAAGCCGCCTCGGGCCCGTAAGCCGCCGAACTCAAAGCATCCAGCCCAAACGTAGGAATCCCCTGCGTAGGAGTAATCCGCTCCCCCTCATCCTCAGAGGAAGCCAGCGGCCGCCCAAACAAAACATCAATCAGTCCCATATCCCCTCACCCCCAGCGAAAATAGCACCTGCCACATTAACGGAATGTCAAAAACGTGTCATCTGAGCAACTATCAAACCCCATGTCATCCTGAGCGCAGTTGGACCCTTCGCGAAGCGAATGGCCCAGCGAAATCGAAGGACCCCTACCCCGCCCGAACAGCAGCGCAGCCGCAGAGAGTTCTCACAAGGAAGCGTCGTTAGTGTCTCAGTTCGGGTCAAAGCGGGGGCGAATAAGGCGGGGCCAGACGGTATATTTTCCGTCACTTTCACTTAAGGAAACGTTCCGTCTTTCCCCGGATTTTCAGGCCGCCAAGAATGGACCTAGAGGTCAATGAGCGATATCGAGATATTATGCCAGTTGACCAAGACCTCCCGAAGAAACCTTCTTGGGTCCAATTCCGAGTGATGGGATTGCTTCATGCCAAAAACACTGATGCAGTCTGTAGTCAGCCAACTCCAGAAGGAACGCACGCGACTTGAGGATGAACTGCACCGCATAACAGCCGCCCTGGTTGCCTTCGGGAACGTCTACATGCATGGGAGCCAACTCAAAGCTGCTGTTGCAACTCGCAAAAAAAAGCGAACCATTTCGGCTGCAGGACGCAAGAGAATTGCGACCGCTCAACGGGCTCGGTGGGCAAAGATCAAGGGGCAAAAAGCTTCAATCAGTGCCCGCAAAGGACGCAAGATGTCCCCAGCCGCCCGTAAGAGGATTGTCGCAGCTCAGAAAGCACGCTGGGCAAAGTGGAGGAAAGCTCAGAAGAAGGGTTAGCTTGTGTATCTCTGGGCCGAAAGACTATTCAATCTGCTTTTGGAGGTTCGGCAACGGGGGGCGCTAGACCTCTCCATCCATCTGCGCAATCGTGTGACGCAGAGCCATCAGATTGCTACGCGAGGATTCGGTAGCTCGACTGGTAGGGTCCCTGGCAAGTTCTGCCTGGTACAGCCTTAGCAGCAAGGCGCTCTGCTTTCTCGCACGTTCAATTGTTCCCAAACGGAGTTGTTCTTTGGACATAGTCTATTGTACAGGTTTTTCGAGAGAATAGTTCCCCGTCGACGGAAGTGACCCCGGTCCCAGCAATATACAGAGGCGCATGGGGTTTTGCGGGGGAAATACCACTCCGGTGCTACAGCCACATCCAGCGACGCAACCTTATCTTGTGAAGTCTAACGCAGCAGCTTGCTATATTCTGCGGCAGGTTGACAATGGTAACGGACAAGCCTAGCATCGGCATTGAACAAGCTACGTCTTCTTGCTCTTTCAGGTCCTCTGAACTAAGTCAGCCCATCTGAAGTTCTTCCTCTTAGCTTCCCTCTGAAGGAGGAATTACGTTATGACACTATTGACCCGTTGGGAACCCTTCCGTGAGTTTTCCACCATGCAAGACCGCATAAACCGCATGAACCGTCTTTTCCGTGAGTCCTATAGCCCTGAAGGCCCAGAAGAGGCGTTGACCACCACCAGCTTCGCACCGCCGGTGGACATCTACGAAGACGAGCACACCATTACTCTGAAGATAGAAGTCCCGGGCATCGACGAAAAAGACATTGATGTCCGCATCGAGAACACCGCTCTCACCGTCCATGGCGAGCGCAAGATCGAGAAGGAAGAGAAAGAGGAGAACTTCCGTCGCGTCGAGAGGCAGTACGGAAGCTTCACCCGCTCGTTCACGCTGCCCAGTTCCGTCGATACGGGGCAAGTGAGCGCCCACTATGACAAGGGCGTGTTGAAGATCAACCTCGCCAAGAAGGCCGAAGCCAAGCCCAAGCAGATCAAGGTGAATGTCGGCAGCGAGAAAACCCTCGAAGCCAAGTTGCATGGCAAGGCCGCATAGAAACCAGCCTAGTTGTCGGTGGCGAATGTGATGAAAGAAATGGGAGGCGGCTCATCTTGCCTCCCATTTAGAGGTTGACCATGATCGAGCCCAATGTTCACCATGAGTTGTATGAAAGCTGTGGTCGTGAACCCGACCAAGACGAGCAGGACTGGCTCCGAGCGGAGCAGGACGAGCAGGACCGGCTCCGAGCCGAGCAGGAGACCCTCAAACAGGAGCGGTGCAAGGCACCACATCCATCGCGCCCATGGGTCTGCTAGAAAGCTGGAGGGATCGCCATGAATTGTTCAATTTGCAAAGATCTGGAACAAACTCTTGAATTTAGGCGCAGCCAGTACATCGAAGCCCTTTCCGCTGCATATTATCGGGTTACTACGAAGCTTGCTGCCTACAAGAACGTCGATATGGAGCGCGCCAAGAGCGACTTGGAAGAGCACCAACTGGTATGCGTCCCCCCCGCCGCGATGTGAATGTGATTCTGCCGTCGGCCCGCTCAACTATCGCAACCAGGATGTTTCGCCAACAATCGTTCCCCGAATCCTTTCGCCTCTAACCCGCCTTCTTCTCCTCTTGCTCACGCGCTTCTCCCTCATGGGTCAGTTGTATGCCCTTGAGATCCACTTCGAGAGACAGCCCGGTCAGGTCCGCGCTGTTGGCAATTCGGAACAGGGCTTCGGAAATTCGTCCGATTGCTTCTCGCACCAAACGTTCGTGCTGCTGTGGATCAGCGACGTACCCCGCCATACTCATCTGGGTAATGGCGTTTCGAATGTGGTGGTTTAGGAAGGCGAGTTCCAGAGTTCGCCGGATCGCTCGTTTGCGCCGCTGTTCGAGAACGACGGTCACCAGAGCGGTAACGACAACCGCTTCCACTACAGCTGCGGCCGTCGCGCTTACATACCACGAAGTGTTTCCATGCCACCGCACAGCATTGAGTGCGACTCCAATGAACGCCACCACAATGCCTATGATGCTTGCGGTGATCAGAGATTGGAAGAGAGACGCCGAACTAAATCCAAACCCATTCGTGCGGTGCTCATAGAGGTGGGCCAGTTCATGCTCATAGGTCTTCATGACGAACCCCGCGTCACAAACGTACCTTTGTGCTTTAGTTTATCATTGGTCTCTAGTCTTGCCGGTAGTGTCATGTGAGATGACCCGGCGCACCTTCGTGGAAATGATGCCCGGCCCAAGACTCCCGAGCCTGCAGGTAACTGCGGAGAGTCCTGCCTCGTCGCTTGCTGTTTGCCGGTAGTTTACGAAACCAGGCGCGAGCACTCAAAACCCCCCGCCAAGGGTCTTGTCTGACGGCGACCCCGTCCGGGAGCACGGTGTGAAAGGTCAAGTCTGGGCTTTGATAGGCACCACAAATTAAAGGTTAATGCAGTTTCTCGTACTCGGCTTTGGCTTGCTTTAGGACAGGCAGGTCGGGATCGGCATCCTTCCATGCCGCAAAGAAGTCCTGGTAGGCGGACTTGGCTGCTGCGGTGTTGCCTTCGAGGGCGTAGGCTCGGCCTAAGCCCAGATGGGAAAGATTGTAGCTAACATCAATGGGATTAGTGCCGCGGTGGGCAAGAATCTTCTCGTATTCGGGGGCCGCTTTTGCGCCATCTTTCATGCGTAAGTAGGCTTCGCCTCTAATGTAGTTGATCGTGTAGCCTGCGCTGCCGGGGCCGCTGCCGAGTTCGTAGGGCGCGGTCGTTTCGAGATGGGCGACGGCCCGGGCTGGCTGGTTATGCTGCAAGTCAGTGTAGGCTTGGGCGACGGGAACCCAGACCTTGTTGAGCAGTGTGTCGGTGGGACGCTGGTGGATCAACTCTTCCGCCATTTTCTGGCTGCGCGCGGCGTCTCCAGTCTGGGCCAGCAACACCATGACAATCCGCCGGGTTTCGGGGTCTTGCGAGGCGGCGAGGGCCTCCGAAATTTTCTGGCGAGCTTCGGTCAGATTGCCGAGTTGCATTTCGTCCGTGCCCTGAATTCCAAGAATGATGCCGCCGAATTCCTTATATTCGGCGCGCTGCGCGGCGCTTTCACTCTGAGCGTAATCCGCTCGGGCAGGTTGCAGCCTGCCGACCGCTAATTCGCTTCGAGCGTTAAACCAGAGCACGATGGGTTCGTAGGGTCTTCCGGCGAACCATTCCACTTCGTGGCGTTTCGTAGCTTCATCGCCGCGAATGAAGGCGAGTTCGAAGAGGGTGAAATGGGACGAATCGCCCATGTTCTGCGCGATGGCCTGCTCCGCCACCGCTCTGGCTTCGTCGAAACGATTCAGGCGTTCGTAGGCGTCGGCGACGTTCTGGTAGGCATAGCTGTCTTTGGGGTCGATGCGCATGGCTTCGCTGGAGCTGGCGAGGGCCTTTTCCTGCTGCCCGATGATTTGGTAGCGCAAGGCTAGATTGTCGCGAGGCGCGGTGTCGCGCGGGTAGGTTTGCGCCCACTGTTCGTAGATCTCGATGGCTTTGTCGATGTCCTCGGTGACAATGTCGTAGTAGTGGGCCGAGATGTATAGCCTTTCGCGTTCGCTGGCTCTTTCCTTCAAGTCGAAGGCTTTGGTGATAAAAGTGTCCGCCAGCCCTCCCTGGGTGAGATTGTTATAGGCCACGCCCAAGGTCGCATTGGCCATAGCGAAGTTGGGATCGAGCTCAACGGCGCGCTTGAGATAGGGAACGGCTTTGGCATCGTTAAGTCTCTGGTGCTCGGCCTGGCCGAGGCTGAAAGCCTGCAGGGCTTCGAGCGACGAGGTAGTGGCCTGTTCTAGCGGCGTGGCGAATTTCTGGACCGAGCCGATCGACTCGCCGAGTTTACCGCGCAGGCTGGAAGCTGCCTGGTCGAGCGACTTAAGGACTTGTTCTTTGCTGTCGGCTTCGGTTTCTTCGCGGGCCAACACGTCACCGGTTTGGGCGTTCAGCGCGGAAAGAGTGATGACGTAGTGAGAGCCCAGGCTGGCGATGGAGCCGCCGAGCATGGCTTTGGCGCCTTCACGCAGGCAGATCTCGCGGGCAACGTCGTTGCTAATGCGCTCGTCAGGCTTACGGCCCATGAAACCCAGAGCTTCTCGAACGCGGGATTCCGGCAACAGATTCAGGTAGGGAGATTGCTCGAGTTGGACGGCGAGCGCTTGCTTCAGGGTTCCGTCGAACACGGGGTCGCCGGTGGTGTTGACGAAGTCGGCGAGGACCACGGTGTCTTTTTCGGTCAGTGCGCTGGCGTGGCGCGAGCGTAGGAACATGCTGCCGGCGATCACGACGGCGATTATTGCGGCGGCGGCGATGGCGGGAATTTTCCAGGATTTCTTTGCAGCAGCGGAAACGGCGGTTGCGGGTGCCACTGTGCCCGATGAACTGACGGCTGCAACGGAGGCGGAGGAGATTGGCGGCGGCGGCGGCTGAACACTCTGCTGTATCGCCGGCCTTGATCCCGAATCTGGCGCCGCCGCTACGGAGCCGGAACCGGCGGCTACGGCTCGGCCTGTGTCGGTGTCGCGTTTCAGGCGTTGCAGGTCGGCGCGGATGTCGGCGGCGTGCTGGTAGCGGAGATTGCGATCTTTCTCCAGCGCCTTGTTGATGATGTCTTCGAGCTTCGGGGGCAGATCCGGGTTCATGCGGATCGCGGACGTCGGGGCGCGATCGAGGATTGCCTGAAAGATTAGGGCCGACGTGTCTCCGCGAAACGGGACCATGCCGGTGGCCATTTCATAGAGTACGGCTCCGAAGGAGAACAGGTCGGTGCGGGAATCTAGTTCCTTTCCCTTGGCCTGCTCGGGAGACATGTAGGCGACGGTGCCGATGGCGGAACCGGCGCTGGTGAGGTGCTCTTCGGCTAGGGTGGCCTCCACGGTGTCGCTGGAGGGTGCCGATGAGCGCGGCGGGTGCGTGACCTTGGCCAGTCCGAAGTCGAGGATCTTGGCGTGCTCGCGCTTGGTCACGAAAATATTTGCCGGCTTAATGTCGCGATGGACAATTCCCTGCGCGTGCGCTGCGTCAAGCGCATCGGCAATCTCAATGCCTAGCGACAGCAGGGTATCCAACTCCATGGGGCGATCGCCGATGATATGTTTCAGCGTGGCGCCGTCGAGGTATTCCATGACGATGTACGCCTTGCCGTCCTGCTCACCGATGTCGTAGATGGTACAGATGTTGGGATGGTTGAGGGCTGATGCGGCTCGGGCCTCGCGGCGGAAACGCTCTAGCGCCTGGCGGTCTCCGGCTACATTTTCTGGGAGGAATTTCAGGGCGACGAAACGGTCGAGGCGAGTGTCCTCGGCCTTGTAGACAACGCCCATTCCGCCGCCGCCAAGCTTTTCAACGATACGGTAATGGGAGATGATCTCGCCGACCATTTGTGCTCCTGCGCTGGGCTGAAATCTTACGGGCGGGAATGGGGCAAGTCAACCGATAGTGTAAAACACCCGGTCGATGAGTGTAATCGGGATTTTTCAACAGCTGGCGAGATGGCGGCCTCGCTATCAACAGTTGCCAGCTAAAGGCTCGCAACAAGTTCCTGCGTGAGTCTCTCAACTGGTTCTTGCGGAATCGTAACCAAGCCTCAGAAACGAAATTTCCTATTTCCCTGAAGATAAGCGCACCGTATGACAGTTGGTCAAGTGTTGCAATCGGGCGATTATACTAACAACCGACAAGTGCGCTATTTGCTCTTGGGAATTACGACCCGAAGCAACTCCATGAGGATAACCGTTGCGAGGAAGGCGGAGCCGGGCACCATCAAGAAAACGTAAGCCCATATGCCACGCGGCAAGCCAGCGAGGACCGGCGACCGACTAAACGTAGCCCAAAGTCCCACCGTCTGGGTTGCGAACAGCAGCGCGAAAACGAGAGCGTGCTTGCGGGTCAGTTCAATAGTCACGAGTCCAATTGTAGCGCCTGCGTGATTTGAAGTAGCAGCGGATGTTGCAGACTCATGTAAACAGATGGGATGAGAAGGCCGGTCTCCGGCGGGATGCTGTACGCTCCCAAGTTATCGACGCGCTCGAAGCGCAAGAGATAAAGGAGACCGGCAATGAAGAAGGTTAGCACCGTAGCGGCGCAGCAGAGCAGAAAAATCTCGGAACAGAAGTTAACCGTCGGATTGGACCTGGGGGATCGCAACAGTTGGTACAGCGTGCTGGACGAAACGGGCTCGATTGTCTTGGAACAGAAACTGAGCACGACTGGGAAAACCATGAAGGAAGTTTTCGGCGGAATGCCGTGCAGCCGCATCGCGTTGGCGGGGAGCTTGCGGTAGGGGCAGAACATTGCCTCTGTCCGATACCTGGAGCCTTGCCCAAGGCTGTCCGCAAGGCCCGGGTTCCAGTCCAAACCAGCGCCTGCGTCCCACTTGTTACTACCCAGATTCCCCCCGCCAGCCCGTCACTTCCGCGCCGCCAAGCACTCCGCGCAAGGACAAACTTCCCGCAAGTAAAACCACGAATAAATTCCCAGATCGTGCTTATCGTTCCAGGAAAACTTCAGCGCATATTTGCCCACTGCCTCCGCCGACAGCGCTTTCATCGCTGGCTTGAACATGGGCAAAGCCCCCGGCGCCAGCTTCGCCGCCTCGCCCGCCTTGCGTCCCGCCTTCGACCGCTCATCCTCGCAAAGCGCACAAGGACAAGCATTCCGTAAAAACGCAAACGTATAAACCGACCGGTGCCCATCCTTCCACTCAATCTCCATCCCCGTCCCAGTCGTCAAATGAATCACCACCGACTTGGGATCGTTCCCCACGCGAGGCGTGAAATCCGGCAGCGCCATAAATTTCAGTATCGCACGCCACCTGCGTTTGCCGATCAAATGTAGGGTTAAATGTGAGGCAAGAATGCGATGCAAACCCGCGGGCGCGGACAGGCCCGGCCTGAGCAAAGCCGAAGCCAGTCGTCCGCGACCACGCGGAATCCGGCCCAGTTCCCCAGAAAGGGAGCCGAGGTCAGCCGGCGGGTTGGAATAGCGTCAAGCTACCGCTCAAAGAGCTTGCGACGCATGGTTCCGGCCAGGGCAACCAAGCCCGTGCCCAACAATCCCAGCGTGCCCGGTTCGGGAACGTTCAGATGGCTGTTGCCAAGAAAGATCCGGCCCATCTGATCCTGGTTCCATTGGTTTTTGTACAGAGTTATATTCTGCGTTGTGGTTCCAGTTACATCGCGGCCTGTATACAACATGCCATAGATCGTACCTGAAAGCGTGAAGTTATAGGTGTACTTACCAGTTTGGCTTACCAACGTCCAGAGAATAGGTCCGACGAAAGAACCAGAGAAGATGGTTCCCTTCGGAGGTTGGCCATAATTGCCGCCTCCACTGGTCACGAGAAAGGTGGAACCGACACTGGAAAAGGTTCCGCCGCTCAAGATGCTGGCGCCCGTGAAGGCGCCGGTCGTGAAGCTGACCGTGCCCAGCGAGCGTCCGGGAGGCGCTACAATCCCGTCGTAGCTCTTGAGCTCCGACCCTTTGGATATCACTCCGTTATTGGTGACGTTGACCGAGCCAAACTGATTAGTTAGATTGATTCCGTCTGCCCAAGCTGCCGTTGGTAATAGCAGCGCTAACAGACACACTATTACTGCCACTCCCCTCATATTTCCTCCACAGAACTGAATCGATCCTTCGGACAACCCTTTAGGGCTGGATCGCCGGGATCACGAAGTTGGACCGTTAATGTCGGCGCACTCTTATCGATCCGAGTGCAAGAGACTCTACACGCGAACTGTTGGGGGAGGTTGAGGGAGAATCAACAGCCGACAGCTTAATCCGCCGGCCCGGAAGAAAGCTGTGAGTTTTGTCACCGTCTTTTGTGACAAATAAGAGGGGACAGTCGGCGGCCCAGACCCATAGAACTCCCGCCCCAGTACGAAAGACCATAATGGCAGTAAGTCGGGCGATTGATAGCGAAGCCCAAATACCTGCGCTATAATAAGTACGGCACCCCAATGACTCCTGGCCACATTGGATGCGAACTGGCTGTACTGGCAGTTCTCTGCGTCCTGACAATTTTCTTGTTCCCGGCCATGCAGGGTCCGTATACCGTGGTCCACGGACCAGTTACAGCTCTTCTGGCAGCGCGAGCAGCCCTACGCTTGCGGATTTCCATAATGCACGCTGCCCTGAGTTCCCGCTCCCTGATTTCACCGCTGCTGGCTGTCTCTTGGATGTCACTATCAAGAGTAGATTTCCCGCCAACCGCTACCCCTGAATCCAGCACCATCCTCCGCTGCTGATTCTCCTCGCACTGTCGCAACTCTGAATCCGCTATAGAGCATCGATATCCGCGGCAGTCGCCCGCATTTCCCGCGACTCAGCCGGGATTGTTTGCCAATCATTGCTCCAGCAACCAGCGTTTCTTTCATGTGAGGAGGAGAATATAAGATGACGCAGAAAAGAATAAATTCATTTGCTCAACTTGCAGTGCTCGCAGCCGCATTGTCACTAGCAGGGTGCGCCAAGAAGGCAGCCAAAGTGACGCCGCCACCTGCGCCCGCGCCGCCCGCGCCAACCGCCACTCTCGCCGCCAACCCCACCGTGGTTCAGCAGGGACAATCGTCCGTACTAACCTGGCAAACCAGCAATGCCAATGAAATTACCATCGCTGGACTAGGCACGCTGCCGGCGTCCGGTTCCCGGTCGGTCGTGCCCAGCGCATCCACCACCTACACTCTGCTCGCCAAAGGTCCCGGCGGAACGAACGAGGCCTCCGCCCGCGTGACCGTAAGTACTCCGATCGCCAACGCGACACCTTCGCTCACGGATGAGGAATTGTTCAGCAGGAACGTCAAAGACGTGTTCTTTGACTACGACAAGTACGCCATCCGCCAGGACGAGGTGCCAACCGTCCAAAATGACGAAGCCTTCCTCGTGCAGCATCCGAGCATTAAGGTTCTAGTCGAGGGCCATTGTGACGATCGTGGATCCGAGGAATACAACATCGCCCTCGGAGCCAGCCGGGCGGAAACCGTGAAGCGAACGCTAGTGCAGGAAGGAGTACTCGCCGACCACATAAGAACCGTTAGCTACGGCAAAGAAAAACCGTTCTGCACTCAGGACAACGAACAGTGCTGGCAGCAGAACCGTGTAGACCATTTCGCCTTTGATCGCTAAAACAGTGGCTCAACTCAAAAGGGTGCCCCGCTCAAGCTTTTGCTTGGGCGGGGTTTTTTGTCGACCACGTTTCGGGAAGGGCACGACCTTACTCGTGCCGTTAAGCCGCTGAAAATGCGTCCGCGCTTTAGCGCCCGAGGTGGTTAAGGGAGTGTGAACACCAGCCCGTGTGGCGCGGGCGCCCTCGCCCGCGTGCCGGTGGCCAAACTTGCCTGCGCGGGGCGTACTTGCTTGGGGACAGGCCGCCCGAGTTCGCTTGAAGACCGCTTGAACGATCCGCGCATTCCTCACTACAGGTTTGACGAATCCGACCGGCAGACTAATTCTTAGTAGGAGCGCTAAGCAGCGATGCCCCCACCACCTCGCCGCCATCCGCTCCCTGAACGAAAGCAATCAGCCGTAAATTCCCCAGATCAGGAGGAGCTTTGACCTTCACCACCACATCGCGATCGAAGCTCTTGCCCCTCTCCACCGTCCCCACTTTGCTGATGCTCTCGGCCACCGCGACATGACGAATGTCGCGCCCCTTGTTCTCGCCCGCCGAAACGTGCGATTCCGCATGATCGAGCGCAACCGCAACAAAGATGTCCGCCTTGCGCGCCTTGAAGTCTTCAGGCAACGCGTCCACCGCAAGGTGAACACGAATCGTCTTCGGATCTGCCAAAGAAATGGAGGAAATCCGAACCGGAATTTTTGCATGGCTGCGCGCGCTTTCGATAGCGCGACCCACGGCGAATGCATCGCTACCATTCAGTTGCGCCGCTCCGTCGATCACAATCTGCGGCGTGTAAGCGCTGCGCAATCCAAAGCGGCGCTCATATTCGTTTTGGCGATCGGTAAAAAAACTCGACGAGTAAACGTCTTTCCAACCATCGTGGTTCCAGTAGTCCACATGTTCACTAAGCACAATAGCCTGCGCCCCCGCAATCGCTTGCGCCGCATCCAACTTCCCCAGCAAGGCATCGGCCGGAGGACAACTCGAACACCCCTCAGACGTGAACAACTCAACCAGCACCGGCACAGCCGCATCGCCGCGAGGAGCATCCAAAGCAAGCGCACGGCTGAAGCCCATCGGCGTTACCAGAACCAGCACCGCGAGAATAAGCCTCGTCGTCTTCATAGCAACTCCATACAACTAGAGATGCGTAAGACCTGGAAAAGTAACCGGGAAACCGCACTTCCAGCACCACTCCCGCTAGAATCTCTCCAGGTTCTCCATGGACACCGCCCGCATCGCCGCCCTCCTCGAACCTTTCCTCGAGCAACCGCTTTCTTCATTCCAGCTCGATCAAATATCGACATACATCGATCTATTGCTCCGCTGGAACGCCCGCATCAACCTGACCGCTATCCGGCATCCCGAAGAAATCGTAACCCGCCACTTCGGCGAGTCCTTCTTCCTCGCCCGCCACCTCTTCCCGGAGGGCACTCCGGGCTCCGTGTCCACCCAAGCTCTGGAGGGTGCCCCGTCCAAGCTCCGCTTGGGCGGGGGTGTTCGCGTTCTCGACATCGGCTCCGGCGCCGGATTTCCCGCCCTTCCCCTGAAAATCTGGGCCCCAAACACCCACCTGACGCTGATCGAATCGAATCGCAAGAAGGCTGCCTTCCTCCGCGAAGTGTCCCGTGCACTTACATTGACCAATATCAATGTAATGGCCGACCGAGCCGAAGCCTTGGCCGCGCGTCCAGACTTCCCGCGCGCCGACATAGTTACCCTCCGAGCCGTCGAGCGTTTCGAAACCATCCTCCCCCAAGCCGTCACCTTCCTGGCCCCGAGCGGATGTCTAGCCCTACTGGTAGGAGCCTCCCAGATCCCCCGCCTAGCTGCCCTGACCACCCTGAAATGGCAGCCCCCAATACATGTCCCTAAGTCACATGAAAGGTTGTTGTCAATTGGTGTACATAGATAAAGTGGGATATTATCTTATTATTTACAGATGTAAGTGGGACATAAAAGCCAAGTTAATGCGTATCCATGGTATATGGTGGGAAATGTTTAGTAAGTCTCATTATGATACAGTGGCAAATGATAAGTTTGTTTCACGTGAAACACTTCTCCCAAATGCAGCCACTTCCTAGTTCCGTATACCAAAATTCGTGATGTGTTTCACATGAAACACATCTACCGTGGATGACGCGTCTCGCCGGAGGTGCCTCTCCTCAGAGCCAAGGCGCAACGGAGACGGCAGCATGGAATGCACCTTTTCTCGCGCTTGAAACGACCTGAATGTTTCACGTGAAACACTCCGTCGCGGTTGCACAGAAATCTGGCATTGATTTCACAAACGCGTTCCCATATTCTGACGCGCAAACACACAAAGAATAAAATCATGGGACGTGTCATCGCAGTTGCCAACCAGAAGGGTGGCGTCGGCAAGACTACGACTGCCATCAACCTTGCCGCCTCACTTGCCGCCGCCGAGGTCAACACGCTGCTGGTGGACTGCGATCCGCAGTCGAACTCAACCAGTGGGCTGGGCCTGGTGAAAGACCCCGAGCGTATCAACATCTATGACGTCATGATGGGCGTGGCCTCTGCCGAGGAAGCGCTGCAGCTCACCGAGCTCGAACAGCTGTGGCTGATTCCATCGCACAAGAATCTGATCGGCGCGAACATCGAGCTGGTCGGGGCGGAGCGGCGCGAGTATCGTCTGCGCGATGCGCTGACCAGTTTGCTCGACCGCTTTCAGTTCGTCGTGCTGGACTGTCCGCCGGCGCTTGATCTGCTTACGTTGAACGCGCTGGTTGCCGCGGATGGGGTGCTGATCCCGATGCAGGCGGAGTACTTTGCTCTCGAGGGAGTGTCGGAGCTGCTCGATACTATCGAGAGGATACGCGTGGGGTTGAATCCCACGCTGGTGGTTGAGGGCGTGGTGATTACGATGTTCGATGAGCGGACGAACCTGGCGCAGCAGGTGGCGGAGGAGCTTAGAAAATATTTTGGAGAGAAGATGTGCACGACGACCATCCCGCGAAACATACGGCTGGCCGAGGCTCCGAGCCACGGGCTGCCGGCGCTGATGTATGACGTGCGGTCGCGGGGAGCGGAGAGCTACATACGGCTGGCGAAAGAGATCCTTGACCGGCAAGCGGCGCGCGCGGTGAGCGGGCCGGGAGAAGCGGCTTAGATTGATTAGTATAAATATTTACCTATATCGATATATGTTGGCGGATGCAAACAGTTGTCAGTTCTCAGTTCCCGGTTCTCAGATCTCAGAAAAACGGCTTGGGCACAGGGACTAACGAGCACGGTCGTTGGGGCACGGACGTTCCATTTGATTGTGTAGTGAGAACTCCCCGCGGCGGATCGGGCGATGTTTAGGGTGTAGGGGTCCTTCGACTCCGCCGCGCCATGCGCTTCGCGCATGACGTGACTCCGCTCAGGATGACATTGTTTTTGGATCGAGGGAAAACTTGATGACTACAACGAATGCGGCGGTTGATAAGGCTCCGGAGAAGACTGGGGCGGAGAAGGTTCACGAGAAGTTGGCGGAGAAGCGGCGGGCTCTGGGTAGGGGGCTGGAGTCTTTGTTGCCGGGGCCACGGGTCGTGCCGACGGCTCCCACCCTTCCGCAAAGTGTGCGGAAGGATGGGGCACCCGATGCTACGGCGGGGGCGGCCGTCGCTACGCGGGAAGGTGAGGGTGGACGGGCGGGGACGCCCGTCTCTCCATTGGCGGGGGCGGTTCCGGGGACTTTGGACGCGTTGCAGGCAGCGGCTTCGGGGCAGACTCCGGATGGGGAGACGGTGTTTGTTCTGGAGATGGATCAGATCGATCACAATCCGTACCAGACGCGACGGGAGTTCGACCAGGAACCACTCAAGGAACTGGCACGTTCGATCGAAGTGCAGGGAGTGTTGCAGCCGGTGGTGGTGCGTCCGGGGAAGGAGGGGCGGTTCATCCTGATTCTGGGCGAGCGGCGGTTGCGGGCTGCGAGGATGGCGGGAAAGCCGACGATCCCGGTGATCGTGAAGCGGGTTTCGGAGCAGCAGGCGGCGGAGATGACGCTGGTGGAGAACCTGCAGCGTCAGGATCTGAATTGCATCGAGCAGGCGGAGGCGTTCTCGAACTTGAGCAAAAAGTTCGAGCTTACGCAGGAAGAGATCGGGAAGCGGGCGGGCATCTCACGGGAACAGGTATCGAATTACATGCGGCTGCTGTCGCTGCCGGAAGGCGTGATCGGGGCGCTGCAGACGAGGAAGTTGACGTACAGCCACGCGCGGACGCTGTTGCATCTGCGGGATAACGTCGAGATCTGGAAGTTCGCGCAAAGAGCGATGGACGAAAAGATGTCAGTGGCGAAGCTGGAGGATCTGGTGCTGGGGGTGAGTGCGCCGATCGGGATGGGCGAGCCGAAGACGGGAGGCGGAGCGAGGTGGGTGGATCCGAATGTGAAAGCGGCGCAGCGGTCGCTGGAGACGGTGCTGGGGATGAGGGTGCGGATCCGGGATCGGCATGGGAGGGGGAAGATTGTGATTGAGTATGGGACGATCGATGATTTTGAGCGGGTGGTGAGGATGTTGAGGGGGAAGTGAAGGGCGGTGGTCACTGGGCAATCGAGTTCGGCGCTGAAAACCCCTTATATGGGGGCGATCAGTTTGCGGGGCGCGAGGATTCGTTGCTCCATCCGGCACGGGATGCGGCTAAGATTCGGGCGTTCTTTGTGCATCCGGCGTGGGCGCGGCGCGGGATTGGCGGGATGATCCTGGAGGCTTGTGAGACGGCGGCTTTGGCGGCGGGGTTCCGGCGGCTGGAGATGGGAGCGACGTTGACGGGGGTTCCTTTTTATCGGGCTAAAGGGTATGTGGAGATGGAGGCCATGGTGGCGCCGTTGGGGGATGGGTTGACGCTGCCGATTGTGCGGATGGGGAAGGGGTTCGAGGGTCGCGTGAGCGGACTGAGGTCAGAGGTTTGAGGTCAGATTGCAGAGGTGAGAGCGTCGCGCGTCGCTAGGGAATCTGAAGAGTAAAAAGTGGGACGAACTTGTCGTTTGGACGCGGGAATTGGCGAGTGCTTCTTAGTTTGTTGGGCGTTTCCCTTAGGTTTTACTTCAATCTGACCTCTAAATTCTGCCTTGCAGTTCTGCTCCATCTCTCCCGACATTACTTGTTATGCCGTCCAGGTATCGTGTCAGCAGTGCTTCTCCCTGACCTTCAAAATCAACGAACATGATGCCATTGCCGAATTCTGGATGGCGGGTGACGACGAGGCCTCGGATGACGATGGGGCAGCCGTCGAGCCAGAGGGTGGCATGAAGACCGATGCCGACAGAGAGGGGCGTGACTAAGCGGATATAACAGCCGCCGCGACTGAGGTCGGTGGTTTCGAGGCGAATGGGGATGTCGCTGCCGTCCAGGTGAATTTCGATTTGGACCTGGACGGTGTAGCGGGTGTGGCGGCGGCGATCGGGTTCGGGTGGAGCGGCGGAAGAGGGCTGGGCGTCGGGCGAATTCGGCGAATGCATGGATCGGCTCCGGGGCTCGGGGGAGTTGGTTGCGTGCGGGGCCCGCAGGCTGATCATCGGCGTGGAGGCCGGGCGAGTCTAGGGCAGGTGTCACAGAGAAGCGATTACGGAGGGGATCGTTCTACGGGCGGGGGCAACGTTGTTGCGGGGATCTTTTCCCGAATGGAGAATTTTCCGTGAACGGGGTTATTGCGTCACTCCCAGTTCGGCGTAAAGTTCGGCGGGTTTATAGATCACTCCGTCTTTTACCACTAGGGTGGTCTTTCTGATGTCGCTGATGTTGGCGACGGGATTGCCGTCAACCAGGACCAGATCGGCTAGCTTGCCCGGAGCGATGGAGCCCAGGTCTTTATCGAGGCTCATGATGCGGGCGGCGTTTAGCGTGGCATTTTGCAGCACCTGGCTCGCGGGAATGCCGGCCTGGACGTCGAGTTCGAGTTCGCGGTGCAGGGCGAATCCGGCCATGTTATCGGTGCCGTCTTCGATGGAGAGGCCGGAGCGATAGAGAAGGCCGGCGAACTCGAGCATCTTGGCGAAGGATTTTTTGTAGGTGTCGTCCATACCTGGAGGCGGAGTCATTCCGGCGGTGAGGAGACTGCGGCGGACTTGCGCGGGGAGACGATTGGCGACCGGCAGGAAGCCGGGAGAGATCTGACCGGGGCGGGCCATGTATTGGTCTTCGAAAACGGTGAGGGTGAGATCGAGTTTGGTGTGGTGATCCTGTAAGAGCTTGATGAAGGATTGCACCTTGGGCGAGGTGAGGTCGAGCGAGGCGGTGACTTCTCCGGGCTTGGTGAGGCGGGTGATGGTGTTGGTGTCTTTGATTTCGGGGAAGAAATTCAGGACGAGGAAATTGATGTGCTGAATTTCGTCGTAGCCCTCTTCGACGCATTGTGAGGCGATCATGTTGGCGGGAATGTGTCCGCTGACTCGCATGCCGTTTTTACGAGCTTCGTCGATGATGACGGGAACGAGCTCGGGCTTGACGGAGCTGTAGATTTTCATTTGCACATAGCCGAGGCTCTTGTATTTGTCGACAGCGGCGCGGGCTTCGGCTTCGGTCGAGACGAGAACCTTGGTGGGCCCGTGAAAGGCGTCGGGGCTGTCGATGATGCCGGCGAGAACGATGCGGGTGCCGATTTCTTTTCCGTCAATGATGCGCTGGCGGCGGGCGAGCAGGGAGTCGATGTCGTTGCCGAGATCGCGGACGGTGGTGACTCCGGCGGCGAGGTTCAGGAGGCCGTCGTTGTCGCCGACGTGGGCGTGCATGTCCCAGAGGCCGGGGAGGAGGGTTTTGCCCGTAGCATCGATCCTTAGTGGGCCATCGAGCTGGAACTCGAGTCGTGGGCTCGCGACCTCGGACGGTCCAACTTGCGTAATTCGATTGCCGTGTACCCAAATGTCCTGGTTAGGAATGATCTTACCGCTCTCCGCGTCGAATAGATTTGCGTTCTCGAACAAAATACTGCTCCGGTGATGGGCGAGTTTGGCGGCTAGATCGGCGGCGCGGGACTCTTTGACTTTATTCTGCGCGGCTAGCAAGGTTGGGGCGGAGGACTCCCATCCTTCGGGAACGACGGTGCCCCAGGTGTCCACGGTGGCAAAGAATTTGTCGGCGTCGTCGAGCCAGAAGTAGGTGGGCGAGAAATCGAGTCCGGAGATGGCGTAGAGGGTGACGTGTTTTTTATGTCCGGTCACCTCAATAATATCAAGTTCAGTCATGCGCTGAACGCGCGCCTCGCCTTCGGGGAGCAGCGCGATTTTTCCTCCGTTTTGCAGAGCGGCGTGAGCTAAGAGCGCGATTTCGGAGGGTCCGCCGTTGAGGGATGAATAAAAGACGGGGGCGGAGATTTTCTTTTCACCTTGCTCGTCGTCGTTTTTCCAGCGCGCGGTGCCGGCTTCGAGCGAATAATTTTCGGTGACGGGGGACTTCAGGTAGTCGTTGCCGGTGATGACTTCCGATATCGGGCTGCCGTTTGCATCGAGTTTGAGCACGCTGGTAGTTTTTGGTCCGCGGCCGCGGTCGTTGAACTGAAAGAAAATGTGGAGCGTGCCGTTGGAGGCGGTCCAGACGGCTTGCTGGCCGGCGAGATTGCCCATCATCAGGAAGGAATAGCGATCGGCGGTGGAGGGAATGTCGGCGGGGAGCGCGGGGACGGCGGATGGCTGGGGCGGCTGCTGCGACCACAGGATCGAGGCGAGAAGAACCGGAAGAATGAGAGCGAAGAAATTGCGCAGCAGACGTTTTGCGGCGATCATGGAGACCCTCAGCGGCTAAAGCCGACGACGATTAGATCAGCTATCGCAGCGGTAAACCGCTGCGCCACCCAAAAGCAGGCGTGCGCTACAGTATAATCTTCGCCTTGAACGAAACGGCATGACGGACATAAACCAGACTACGGAAGCAACGGGAACTGAAGCCGCGACGGCTTCGAAAACCACGATGGAGATTGGCGACATTCTCAAGATCCTGCCCCATCGCTATCCATTTCTATTGATCGATCGGGTGGTCGAACTGGTGCGCATGAAGAGCATTGTCGCATTGAAAAATGTGACCATCACCGAGCCCTTTTTTCAGGGACACTTCCCCGAGAAGCCGATCATGCCGGGCGTGCTGATCGTGGAAGCGATTGCGCAGGCGGGTGGGCTGTTGCTGCTGACTGAGGTCCCCAACCGCGACGAGTTGCTGATGGTGTTCACCGGGATCGAAAAGGCACGCTTCCGGCGTCCGGTGGTTCCGGGAGATCAGCTGAGGATTGAAGTGGTGGTGAAGGCGTGGCGGATTACGGCGGCACGCCTCGAAGGCAAGGCTTATGTGGACGGGAAAGTGGCATGCGAGGCTACGGTGACTTGCCGGCTGGTGCCGCGGGCGATGGGGGCGGGAAGCGCGGAGGCGGGAGAGGATTTGTAATTTGCAATTTGTAATTGAAAGGCCGATCGAAATTACCAATTACAAATCACAAATTACAAATGGCTTTTCATCCCACGGCGATCATTGATCCGAAAAGCAAGGTACATCCGTCGTGCAAGATTGGGCCTTATTGCGTGATCGGGCCCGAGGTGGAGCTCGGCGAAGGCTGCCTTCTGGCTTCGCACGTCGCGATTGAAGGGCCTTCGAAAATTGGCGCGGACAATCACGTCTTTCCATTCACTTCAATTGGCCTGGCGCCGCAGGATATCACTTACGCGGGCGAGCCGACGCGGCTGGAGATCGGCGATCATAATAAAATCCGCGAGTTTGTCACTATTAATCGCGGCACGGTTAAGGGCGGGGGGTGCACACGCGTCGGCGACCACAATCTAATCATGGCTTATACGCACATTGCGCATGATTGCCAGATTGGGAGCCACATCATCATGGCGAACGCGGCTACGCTGGGCGGACACGTCACCGTGGAAGACTGGGCAACGGTCGGGGCGCTGTGCCCGGTGCATCACTTTGTGCGCATTGGAACGCATGCGTTCATTGGCGGAGGCACCACCGTCACGAGAGATGTGCTGCCGTTTTCGAAGACGTCCGCGGAGCGCGGAACCCACGCCTACGGACTGAATGCCGTGGGCTTGGAGCGGCGCGGATTCACAAAAGAACGGATTCGGAGAATTCATCATGCGTACCGGGTGTTGCTGACGTCAAGGCTGAACACGTCGCAGGCGATTGAGAAGCTGAAGTCCGAGGGCAATATTGGTGAAGATGTTGAGATGCTGATCGGATTCATTGAGGCGTCGGAACGCGGAGTGATTAAGTAGTGGGCAGTGGAGAGAAACTCGGTCTCATCGCTGGCAATGGCAAGTTTCCCTTTCTTGTGCTGGATGCGGCGCGGGCGCAGGGTTTTGAGGTAGTGGTGGCGGCGATTCGCGAAGAAGCTTTCGCCGAGATTGAATCGAAGGGCGCCGCTTCCGTTCATTGGCTTTCTCTGGGTGAACTATCTAAGCTCATCGACACTTTTAAGGCCGAAGGCGTTACTCGCGCGGTGATGGCTGGGCAGGTCAAGCACAAGCAGATTTTTTCCTCGATCAAACCGGACTGGCGGCTGGCCAAGCTGCTGCTTTCGCTGGGCACGCGCAATACGGATTCGCTGCTGGGCGCGGTGGCTAAGGTGCTGGCGGATGAGGGCATCATGCTGGAGAATTCGACGGCGCTGCTGGAACCGCTGCTGGCGAAAACGGGCGTGCTTACGAAACGGGCTCCTAGCGAGCAGGAACGGAAGAACATCGAATATGGACGTGCGGTGGCGCGGCGGCTGGCGGAGTACGACATTGGGCAAACGGTGGTTATCGCGGAAGCGGCGTGCGTGGCGGTCGAGGCGATGGAAGGCACGGATGCAACGATCGAGCGGGCCGGACTGCTGATGCGGTCTTTACACGCAGAATCGGAACCCGTCGGCGAAGCTTCGACGCTGAGCCGTGCGCTGACGGTGGTGAAGATTGCCAAGCCGAAACAGGATATGCGCTTCGACGTTCCGGTGATTGGCTTGAAGACGATCGAGACCATGGTGCGCGCCGGGGCGAGTTGTCTGGCGGTGGACGCGGGGCGATGTCTGCTGCTGGATGGCGAGGCGGTGACGGGGGCGGCGGACGATGCGGGGATCGTGGTGTGCGCGGAGTAGGCTGCGTCTTAGGCTGGATTGATTAGTCTGCGCCGTGGGTACTGCGTCGGGCTTTCGCGGTCTTTCTGATTCTAGTGATGCCGCCGGGGCGCTTGCGCACGTCCCTTCGCATTTCCTGGCGCGCGCGCGACAGATCGTGCGCGGTTTGGAGGTTCATCCAAAACTCGGGAGAATTCCTGAAGTATTCCGCAAACAAAAGGGCGGATTCGGGTGTGATACCGCGCTTGCCGCGAACCAGTTCGTTGACGCGGTTGAGAGGGATATGCAGAGCGCGGGCAAGTTCGGCCTGGGTGAGTCGCAGCGGTTCGAGAAACTCCGCGAGCAGGATCTGGCCGGGATGAGTTGCGATGCGAAATTCTGGCAGCATATACGTTGCTCCTCAGTGATAATCTGTGCAGCGGACATGAAGCCTCTGCTCAATTGCGCGCTAATGCTCCTTTTCGCCGTCAGCTCGGCAGCACAAACACAGTATTTCCCAGACCGAGCGTTCTGCGAGTCGCAGGAAACCGGCACGTGCGAGAGGTGGTATGCGAAGCACCTGCGCGCGATGCGCGAACCGTCTCTGTGGGAATTGTCGAAAGATACCTCAAAGCAATCTTACAGGTTTCTATGGCTCCGCACCTTCCACCATCCGGTGTCCGCTCGGCTGGAAGTTGCAAAAGACGGCACTGCGCAACTGTTTGTGAAGGTGCTTAGCGGACTGGGCGGCTACGAACCCGGGCACGCAATTCTTAACGGGAACATCGAGGTACCCAAGGACGCTGTTGATCGCTTCTTAGAACTCCTGCAAAAAGCGGATTTCTGGAATCTGCCAACAGAACAACAGGAGAGTAACGTGGTTGGCGTAGATGGAGCGCAGTGGATTATGGAAGGCGTTCTGGGCGGACGGTACCACGTTGTGGATCGGTGGTCACCTGACGAAGGGCCTTTTCGGAAGGCGGCGCTGTTCCTTGCCATCAATCTTGGCGACCTGAACCCTCGCTATCAGGAGGTTTACTAATGCCCATGTCGGAAACAACTCGCATTGCCGACCAGCTTCGCCGCGCGTTTGATGGTGAGGCTTGGCATGGCGATTCTTTGTTTGAAATTCTGAAGGGCGTTACGGCGGCGCAGGCGGCGGCTCGTCCGATTGCGAGTGCCCACACGATCTGGGAACTGGTGCTGCATATTGCGGCCTGGGATGGAGCGGTGCGACGGTGGATGACGGGCGTGGCGGTGAAGCTTTCCGGCAAGAAAAACTTTCCGCCGGTCTTGGATACTAGCGAGGCGGCGTGGACGAAGACGCTGGAGTATGTTCGACGGGTTCATGAGGAACTCATCGACGCGGTGGAGAAATTTCCGGAGAAATCTCTCCGCAAGCAGGTACCGGGCAAAAAGGGCGCACACTACAATTTTTATTACCTGCTGCATGGCGTGGTGCAGCATGAGCTTTATCATGCGGGGCAGATTGCGCTGCTGAAAAAGAAGATGTGAAGGCGGGATCGCTGAACTGAAGGGGGTCCCTTTTCAGCGGGGCGGTGTAGGGAGAGGTCCCTGTGGCGGCGGGACGATTGAAAGTACGTAGGGGTCCTTCGACTCCGTAGCTACTTCGCGTTCCGCGAAGTAACTGGTGCGCTCAGGATGACACGGGGTTGGAAGGCGCGATTGGGCTTTCCTATCCTCAGTGGGAACTGCGACAATAGCGCGTTATTTCTTCGTTTCGGAGCACTTATCTGAGCCAGGAATTTTCGAGCAAGGAATTTCCGATCAATGTGGCGGTGGTTGGCGTGGGCGCTTTTGGGCGCAATCACGCTCGCGTGTATCAGCAGCTGCAGCAGGCGGGCAGCGTGCGGCTGGTGGGAGTGGTCGATCCGGATACGGCGCGAGCCGACGCGATTGCACGCGAATTCAGTTGTAAGGCGTTCGGCTCGGTCGAGCAGATGCTCACAACGCACAGCGAAGTGCAGGCTGCGTCGGTCGCAGTGCCGACCGTTCTGCATCTGGATGTCGCGCGTACTCTGATGGAAGCAGGAGTTGACGTCCTCATCGAAAAGCCGATGGCGGCGACGCTCGGCGAGGCCGACGAACTGCTGCGGATTGCTTCCCAGCACCGGCGGGTGGCGCAGGTGGGGCATCTGGAGCGCTTCAATCCGGCGGTGCGAGCTACGCTGCCGCTGATCAACCGTCCGATGTTTTTTGAAGTGCACCGGCTGAGCGTGTTCTCTCCGCGGGCACTGGATGTGGACGTGGTACTGGACCTGATGATCCACGACCTCGACATTGTGCTGACGTTTGTGAAATCGGGAGTGAAGGAAATCCGGGCGGTGGGGCTGCCGATTCTTTCGGGCAAGGTGGATATCGCGAACGTGCGCATCGAGTTTGAATCGGGGTGTGTGGCAAACTTCACGGCTAGCCGGGTTTCGACCGAGCGCGTGCGCAAGCTGCGCTTCTTTCAGGCGGGGCAATATATTTCGATCGATTATGGACGGCAGGATGTGCTGGTGTTCTCGGTCGGAGATTCAGGGGCCCGCCCGTTCGCAAAGGACGCGAAGGAGTGGGGCCCCCAGCCTAGTGTGAACCCGCAGATCTCAATGGCGAAGCCTGCGATCACGGCGGAGGAGCCGCTGCTGGCGGAGGTCAAGGCATTTCTACAGTCGGTACGGGAGCGGTCGCGTCCGGTGGTTACGCTGGAGGATGGGCGGCGAGCCTTGGAGCTTGGGCTGGCGATTCTCGGCGAGATTGGGCGGCACGCGCGGCGGATCGGGGTTAGGGAGAAGCTAGAGTTGGAGTATTAAAGAGACGGGGCGGAGCCCCGTCCCCACGCGAACCGGTTCCAGATGGTTATTGTTGAGGTGGTGGAGCCTGCTGTTCGCCGCCTTCGGGCGATCCCTGGTGTCCCTTGTGCCCCCATTGTTCACGCTTGGCCTGCATTTGGTCCCACTTCTTTTGCTGGGTAGAGTCGAGGAGCGCGCGGATCTGCGTGTCGGTGGTCTTGTGGATGTCCATCATTTTGGCGCGGCGATCCTGCTGCGACATAGAGCTGTCCTGGCGCAGAGTCTCTATCTGGGAGTGTTCGGACTGGAGGATGTCCTGCACTTTGGTCTGCTGATCGGCAGTGAGATTGAGTTTCTTAGTGAGTTCGGCGGCGCGCTGGGCGGGATCGGGTGCACCGTGGTGCCAGCTACCCTTATCCGCGGGGGATTGCTGATTGTTGGACGGGCTGTCGTTCGATGATTGGCCGGACGATTGGGCCACCGCAGAACTCGCGGCCATCAAGATAAAACTGGCGGCGAGAACAACGAGAAGGTGTTTCCTGAGCATAGGTATCTCCTTTTTCCAGATGAGTGTCTACATCTATGAATGGAATTATGAACCGGAGGTTGCGCGAGAAAGCAGGATTTGCACAATCTTTGCACAACTTTACAAAGCGTGGTTTCGATCTGGGATCTTCGAATCGGCCATCTTCAGCATTCTATGGCGCTGACGCTCGCTGCGCGGACAGGGGTTGTTTAAGTTGGGCGGCGAATTGCTTTGTCTGCTCGTCGGAGAACTGTAGCTGACCGTCGAGGATCAGGTTCAACTGGTCGGCGCCGGAATCCTGGAATTGTGCTTTCTGGAGGGTGGCGCACTCCTGTGCTACGGGCGGGAGTGTGGTCTTAAGGTCTGCGCCCTTTTGCAGCGCGGAGAGGATCGATGCGGTGATTTTCTCGCGCAGCGTGGTGCCGAGGTCACCAGAGCGGAGCAAGTCGCGGAGGAAACCCTCGGCTTGGACGCGGGTAATTTCGGAGGTGAGACCCAAGCCGGTCTTTGGCTCGAGCGACAGAGCGAGCTTGACCTCGATGGTGCCGTCGCCGTCGGCCACTTCCATGGGGCTTTGCTGGCCGGGCTGGCAGACCCAGCGCTCGAAGTGCAAGTTCGCTACCACGAGGCTGGCGGGCTCCAGCGGGGTGAGCGTGGCTTGGCGAACCTCAATGCGCTCGCCGCAACGGGGAGAGCGGGTGAGTTCGGAGCGAAGAATGCCGGTGATGTTTTGTTGCAGGTCAGAGAGATCGGCGACGATTTTGACATTGAAGAGGTTGTGGTCGTTTTCGGCGGACGTCTTAGGAACGGACGTCTCGGGAACGACACGGGAGACGCCCCCCGACGCTGGGATGGAGATGGGCTGGCCGCCGATGCTGATCGAGTTTGTCACCGGCGGGAGGCTAAACGTAACGTCCTGGCCGGGGGCGGGAAAGAGGATGCTCATCTCTCCGCCTAGCGCGAGTTGCTCGCTTTGGAAGCTGGCGAGCGCCTTGTCGAGACTGGCGGCGGAGTTGGAGATCTGTTCGCTCTCTGGTTTGAGAGTCTGCACGATTTGATCCAGCGCTTTGATTTGCTTGTCGAGGTCGGAGTCGGCTTTTTCCAGTTTCTTGACGGTGTCCTGCAAGGCGGATTTTTGTTTGGAAGAAAACGAGGCAAGAAAATTCTGATTGCTGGCGCGAGCTTGTGCGATGGCTTGATCGAGGATGGCAGCGCGATCGGACAGCGGTGAAGAAGCGGCGACTTTCTGCAGAGATTCGCGAAACGCTTGCAGAGATTCTATGGCGGCCTGGGAGTATTGCGCGACTTTGGCGAACGCGGCACGCTGCTCAGGCGTGGCTTGCACGGCGATGGCGCGGCGAAAGTTCTTGAGATCATCCTCTGCGTTGAGCCCCTGGAGAGTCTTGCAGTCGTGCAGGCAGATGACGGGCTTCGCGCTGGGTCCGGCACCGCCGCCACCTCCGCCACGCTGGGCATGCGTGACGAGGGGACCGCCGAGCAGGGCGATTCCGAAAATGAGTACAGCTACGCCGGAACGACCAGTTCCCCGCTGGAACATGGGCTAGATCTCCAAAAACATTTTATGTTGAACGAGACCGCAGGACTAACACAGCAACATGAAATTCTGATGCGGACGGATTGAAATTGGTGATCTGACCTTTCTGCCAGTGAGGCCAATGCCGCCATTACCCAGGTACTTACTCGGTTGGCGCAAAAAATGCGACAATAGAAATCGGCGGTCGCAACTCCGCAGTTTACGTAACTTTACGAAGGAACTTTGCGCGTAATCGTTGCCCGTAAGGTTGCGCAACATGTTACGCAACCCTGGAGTCTGCCCGCGGCTCTAAGCTTTGTAGTCTCTGCCTGATGCCAGTCACCCAAATTCCGTCTCGCGATCCCTTGTCTGGCGGACCATCGTCCCGAGATCCAGTGACTCCTGCTTCCGAACAGCCGGAACAGCGCGACCTGTTCGAAGCGCAGCATTGGGAGACGGCATACCGCGGCTTCAATCCCGACGATGTTCCGCATCTTCTGATTCAGCTGCAGGACGATCTCTCGCGGGCGCGCAAGCGGGAAGCGCTATGGCTGTCGGTCATCCTGCATTTGATGGTGATCATTCTGTTGTGGAACAGCGAGAAGTTGATGGGGCTGTTGCCGCACCGAACGGTGGGTCTGGCGATTCGGACGGACGCGGACCGGTCGAAAGATGCGATGTTTTTGGAGCTGCCGCCGGACGAGCAGAAGCTGACGCGGCGTCCCGACGCGAAGGTGATTTCGGATAAAGACCGCATCGCCACGAGCAAAGCGCCGCAGATCAATCGCGAGGAGTTGAAGAAGATACTGCAAAGCGCTCATCCGGGACAGCCGGGCGCGAACGTGCCGCAGCCACCGGCGCAGGGCCAGCCGCCTCAAGTTGCGCAGAATCAGCAGCCACCAGCGCAGCAAGAGAGTTCGGGATTCACACAACCACAGCAGAGCAATCAGACGGCGCGGTTGCAGACGCCACCGCAGAGCAAGCCGATGCCGAATTTCAATGCTCAAATGACGGCGGGCTCGGCGATCGAACAAGCAGAGCAGGCCGCAGCTGCCAATCGCGGGCACTATGGTTCTGGAAGTGGAGGCGACTACGGGTTGAGTCAGGGGCGGGGTGGGTACAAGGCGATGGCTCCGGCGGAGATCCTTACCGACACGATGGGCGTGGACTTCGGGCCTTATATGACGCGCATCGTGCAAATTGTAAAACAGAACTGGTATACCCTGATGCCGCCGTCGGTGTATCCGCCGATCTTGAAACAGGGCAAGCTGGCGCTTGAATTCGTCATCATGAAGGATGGCACTGTGCAAGGCTTGGTGAGGGACACGACGTCTGGCGACGTGGCGCTTGACCGGGCTGCGATGGCTAGCATCACGGCATCGACTCCGTTCCCACCGCTGCCTAAAGAATTTCCCGGCAAACTCCTCGGCCTGCGTTTCTATTATTTTTACAACCTCAACCCTGACGCCGATTTGAAGTGAGCATCGCGGATGCCCAGCCCCTGACGATAGTGGATTTCGCACATTTACGGTATCGCTAAAGCGGTACCCTGATGCGACACCTGAGTTCTTCCGGTGGCGTTACCTCACATATTTGGGCCCTTCGCCCTTCGACCAGGGATCGTACGTGGCTGCAAAATGCACACGCTCTTTCCGGGTCGGATGATCGAAGAACCAGACTTTTATAAATGTGGACGGGTCGGGGTCGGCCAGGTTCTTCTGGCCACTCTTCTGGAAATAGCGGGCAGCGACCTGGTTGGGATTGGGTACGATTCCGTGGATTACTTCGAGGCCATAGCGGTCCGCCTCGTGTTCAAAGTGGCGGCTCACGCCGTTGAACACGGGGGTGGCAAGGAACGCCAGCACCGAAATCACGAAAAGCAAGGCGGGCAGCGACGCCCAATCCTGCAGGTCGCGAATGCCCCACTGTGCGCCCCAGCGCGCCAGCATGCCGTTCGACAGCCGGTAGCCAACATACAACAGGAAGAGCAGAATGGCGGCGTCGATGGCAATTTCTTTGGGGATGTGATGCAAAACGTAGTGGCCCATCTCGTGTCCGAAGACAAATAGCGTCTCCGGAACGGTAGCGTTGGCAATGGTGTTGTCCCAAACGACAACGCGTTTAGACGCGCCGAAGCCGGTGACATAAGCATTCACGCTGGTTTGCTTGGAGCTGGCGTTCATAACAAACATGCGGTCGGCAGGGATCTCCATGCCGCCGCGATGGACGACTTTCTGCATCTCCGACAGGAGAACGGGCTGCACGGTCTGGAGAGGTGTGAATTTATAGAACAGCGGATCGATGACAATTGGCTGCAGAAAGAAGAGCGCCAGCAGGACAGGAATGGAGGCGAGCCAGAAATAGAACCACCAGCGGCGCCGGCTGCGCCGGATAACGAAATAAAGGATCCCGACCAGCAGCGTTCCCACAATGAGCATAATGGCCTGGTTCAAGATCCAGTCTCGGGTCCACGCTGCCCAGGTCTGCACGGAGAGGCCATAAGCGCGCGACAACGATTCATCCCAGATATCCGAGGGAATGCCGAGGACCGCGATCGTCAGAAGGATGAGCGGAGCGAAGACGATTAACTGCAAGCTGCGGTGCGACGAGACGCGTTCGGCCAAGTCGCGAAACGCGGGCGCCACTCGCCAGCGCAAAATGACCAGCAACACCAGGAACCCATAAAGCGTGCCGATGAAGATGTGGCGATAGCGGGTGTTCGAGTATGCCTTGGCGCGGGCATATTCCGCTGGGGGCGGCGCGTACTCGACGATCGTGTCCGGTGCAGATTCCGCCGCATTGGATTCCGGGGCTGCGGCGGAAGAGCCGGACGCTGTGGAAGCAGACGCTGGGGAATTGGCGGGATTGGTTTGAGCGTAGAGAATTGGCGGCAGCGCGCTCGCAAACAAACAGAACAGAATGAGAAAACGCAGTTGTTTCATACGGCTCGGTCTCCGGGGCCTGATTATTTCAGAACTTTCGCTGAAGAAGCGGAAAAAAAAACAGGACATCTGTTGTGTGGCAGGGCGAGCTTGCGACGTTACTACGGATAGGTTGCTCAGGTGCGCAAATAGGCTGAATTCGCTAACATAGGGGTATTCTTAGTTCGATGCTGCATCCAAATTAAGACTATGAAGATTCAATCATTGTTGTCGCGCGCCGTCCAGTTGCCGCTGGTTATGGCTTGTTTCGTTTTGTTTTGCTGGCCGGTATTTGCGGAGGAGGTGCCGGAAGCCCTTCGTCCGCCGAAGGGGTCGCAGGTTGCGATCGTCGTGTTTGAGGACCTGCAATGCCCTTCCTGTGGTCTTAAGGCGCCGCTGCTGGTGCAGGCTTCGCGGACCTATAAGATTCCGCTGGTGCAGCACGACTTCCCGCTGCCGGCGCACAACTGGTCGTTCGAAGCGGCTGTGCTGGCGCGCTACTTCGACACCCATTCCAAGGAGCTCGGGAACGAGTTCCGGGAGACGGTGTTCGCGCATCAACTGGAGATCAATCCGCAGAATTTGCGGGGGTTTGCGGAGAAGTTTGCCGCTGATCACAAAATTGGCTTGCCCTTCGTATTGGATCCCGATGGCAAGCTCGCGGCTCTGGTGAAGGCAGATAAGGATTTGGGCCTGAGTCTGCACGTCGATCACACTCCGACGATCTGGCTGGTGAGCAGTAAGCCGGGCGGCAAACATTATGTTGAGGTGACGGACACTAATCAACTTTACGTGATGATTGACGCTATGAAGAAGGAATAGAGCAGCCACAAGGGAAACTATTTTAAGAGGCCCGGGTTCTTCTTAATCGCGAGGTGGGCTTCTATGCGCAAGAATTTTCATCCTACCCCGGTCGGTCTACCGACCCAAATTGTTTTGTTTTGGCCTTTGTCGTGCTAAGTACTTGCTATGAACTCTCCACTAGCCAGATTGGTGCGCCGGCTCGGAGCGGGGCTGGCTCTGTCTATCCTTCTGTACTTTCCACAGCACGCTTATGCGCAGGGGGCTGTGACGAATGTCTGCCATCCGAAGATCACGGCCGACGGCATTGTCGCTAGTAAGCAGCAGCGGCAAACGGCGGGTGCAGAGGCGCAACCTCCAGGAATTGTAGGTCCCAGCGGCTTTGACTGGTCGGATACTCCATTGGGGGTGGTCAAGAGCAATGATGGCACGCACTACCTCTTCTTTGGAAGCGATGGAAGCTGCCATGCCAACTGCGGCACGCTAAGCGAGCGAGATGGCTCAATTACTCGCACCGTGGGCTTTTTGGACGATCCGTTGGGCAGCGATCCGCCGCTTGAAAACGTCCTCCCTCAGAGCGTCCAGTTCAAAAACAATAGCGTCGTGTATGTCGGAGGTGGGCCGGTGAGCCGGGTCCCGGCGGGTCATCCGGGCGCTGGAAATTTGCTGATGGTCTATACTTCCGCGCGCTGGACCAACCTGGTTAAGCGAAGCGGCAATTACGGATTCCTAGGGCTCGCCAAGTCTACCAACGATGGGCTCACCTGGACCGACCTTGGTTTTATCATCACGGCCAATCAGCGCTTTAAAGCAGGCGCTTCTCCGCGTTACAACGAGTATGACAGTGGCGAGGGGAATCTGGTGCCCGATCCGGCCGGTAAGTACTACTACATCTATTTTCCGGACAAGGTCACAAAGGGCGGATTTGATCACGGCCACGATACTTTTTTTTCGGTGGCGCGTGTGCCTATGGACGCGCTGCTTCAATCCGCCTTCGGTCAAGAAGAAACCGGTGCGTTGCCATCGTTCGAAAAATATTACCAAGGCGAGTGGGATCAGCCAGGCCTTGGCGGCTTTTCTACGAGCATTCTGAATCCGCAATCGATTGCCGGCGATCCCAGCGTCATCTGGAGCGAATACCTGCAACGCTATGTCGTGATTTTTGACGATACCGGGGTCATCAGCTACGCCGAATCCGGGGATGGCATCCACTGGGCCGCGGCCCAAGTGTTGGTCAAGGTCTCCGCCGAAAGAGGCTTGGTGCTTTATGCGGTTCCGGTTGGGCTGGGAGACGATGCCAATGTCATCGACAGGGAGTTCTACATTTACTACACCTACTACCCAACTCCCTCGCCAAAGGGTGGAGGCTGGCCCGACGCCGTGATCAGGCGGTTGGATATGCGGTGCGAGAACTGAGGACGCTGCCGAGCTTGCGCTCGGCTTGGACGGGCGAGGGCGCCCGTCCCCACACTGAAGCCAACTTCTATTCCTTCCACCGGCGGAAGAGGAGGGCGCCGTTGGTGCCGCCGAAGCCGAACGAATTCGACATAGCGTATTCGAATTGCGCTTTGCGGGCGTGGTTCGGAACGAAATCCATGCCCTCGGTCTCAGGGTCCTGATTGTCGAGGTTAATGGTCGGCGGAAGGATTTGATCGCGCAGCGCCAGCACCGTTACACCCGCCTCCAGTCCACCCGCTCCGCCGAGCAGGTGGCCGGTCATTGATTTGGTGGAACTGACCGGAACTTTCTTTCCAAATAAATTGCGGATGGCATGCGCTTCGAGCGTATCGCCGATGGGCGTCGAGGTGCCGTGCGCGTTGAGGTAGCCGACGACGCTCGGATCGAGTTTCGCATCGCGCAGCGCGTTGCGCATCACGCGGAAACCGCCTTCGTGCTCGGGAGCGGGCTGCGTCATGTGATATGCATCGGAGCTCATGCCGTACCCGACCAGTTCTGCCAAGATGGGAGCGCTGCGGCGGCGGGCGTGTTCGAGTTCTTCGAGGATCAGGATGCCGGCGCCTTCGCCCATCACGAAGCCATCGCGATCCTTATCCCAGGGTCGGCTGGCGTGAGCGGGGTCGTCATTGCGAGTGGAAAGAGCGCGCATGGCGGCGAATCCGCCGACGCCCATGGGGGTAATGGCGGCTTCGGCGCCACCCGCAATCATTACGTCGGCATCGCAGTGCTGGATGATGCGGAACGAATCACCCACAGAGTGGGCGCTGGTCGTGCATGCCGTGGCCGTTGCTTCATTCGGGCCCTTGGCGCCGAAGCGCATGGAAACGTGCCCAGCGGCGAGGTTGATGATGGCAGCGGGAATAAAGAAAGGCGAGATCTTGCGCGGGCCGCCTTCGATGAGCGCGCTATGCTCACGCTCGATCACGTCGAATCCGCCGATGCCCGAGCCGATATGCACGCCGACGCTTTCGGCGTTTTCAGGCGTGATCTGGAGCTGCGACATCTTGATCGCTTCTTCCGCGGCCGCGATCGCGAAGTGGATGAAGCGGCCCATCTTCTTAACTTCTTTTTTCTCGATGAATTGGAACGGGTCGAAGTTGCGGACCTCGGCGGCGATCTGGCAGGCAAACGCGGAGGCGTCGAATCCGGTAATGCGATCGACGCCGCTCTTGCCCGCGAGCAGCGCCTCCCACACTGAGTCGGTGGTGTTGCCCACGGAGCAGATCAGGCCGATGCCGGTAATGACGACCCGTCTTGCGGAATTACCTGCCAAATTACTTGCCCGCCTTCGCGTGCTTGCCGATGTAGTCGACGGCATCGGACACGGTGCGAATCTTCTCTGCGTCCTCGTCGGGGATTTCGATATCGAAGGCCTCTTCGAAGGCCATCACGAGTTCGACGGTATCGAGCGAATCGGCGCCCAGATCGTCCACGAATGAAGCGCTGGGCGTGACCTCGCCCTCGTCAACACCCAACTGCTCGACGATAATCTGTTTCACTTTTTCATCAACGGCTGCCATTGTTCTCCTCATTTCCAAGTCTGGGAATCGCGGGTCCGGGTTGCGGGCCGCTTTGCTGATACGACTGCTGAATTACGACTGCGTGTTGTTCATTGCATTGGATGAAGTCGAAACCAGTAGTCTAAAAGGGATCGGAAAAGTATGCAAAGGGCCGGGCGGGACGCCCGGCGCTCCACCGGAGAGTCACGTAGTCATTTCGAATACTCGTCCCGCAACTGCGTTTGCCGGTCGGTCATCGGAATTGCGCGTCCACCGATGAAGACCTGCTTCACATCGGTTTTCACGTCCAGCGGATCGCCGTTCGCGACGACGACGTTGGCGGTTTTGCCGATGTCGAGAGAGCCGAGTTGATCGGCTACGCCCCAGACTTCGGCGGCGTTGACGGTGATTGCCTTGAGCGCTTCGTCGTAAGGAAGGCCGAAGGCGGTGGCGAATCCAGCTTGGTCGGGAAGGTTGCGCACGTTGTGCGCCGAGTACGAAGCAAAGACGATCTTGACGCCACGCTTGTAGAGTTGCGCCGGAAGACTGTAAACCGTGTCATAGCGCTCGTCTTCTTTCGGAGCTTCGTAGATTGGGCCGACAATCACCGGCACCTTGAGGGTGGCCACATAGTCGAGGACGGGCTGCGAATGGCTGATGTGGTTGAGCACGAACTTCAGCTTGAACTCGTTGGCGAGACTGACGGCAGTTTCAAGATCGCTGGGGCTTTCGGCCGCGAGCACGATTGTCTTCTTGCCTTCCAGATAGGGGAGCAGCGCTTCCGACTTGAGATCGCGCTTGGGAGCTAGGGGCTCGGGCTTTTTATTCTGGGCAGCGTCGGCCTTCTTGCGTTCGTAGTCGGTCCACTTCGCCTTGTAGTCTTGCGCATCGGTGAAGGCCTGGCGCAGTTGCGCCGCCAGACCCATGCGCGTCGACGGGTACTTGCGCTTGTCGAAGCCGCCTTTATTTCGGCGCTGGTCGCCGGTGAAATTCAGAGGCATGGCGTTATCGCGGATCAGGAGCATCTCGGTGGCATTCGCTCCAGCAAGTTGAATGAAAGAATCCTGGCCGGGCAATGTGTCCGCGCCTTCGGGAGCGACGACCGCATTGGTGATGCCGTTCATACGTGCCACCGGGATCAGCGCCGACTCCGCGTGGAACGCCTCGGCGGTGTGCATGTGCGGCATGATCTCGTCGCTTAGTTCGACGAGATCGTTGGTCGTGGCTTCGGAGGAGATTTCAGTGAGGCCGAGGTTGGTCTCCGAATCGATCAGACCTGGATAGATCGTCATTCCAGTTGCATCGATGACCTGCGCGTTGCTGGGGACATTGACGGAATTCGCCGCACCGACGTCGGTGATCTTTCCGCCTTGCATGACGACGACGCCGTTCTCGATCACTCCGTGGGTGACGGTCAGCAACTTGCCGCCTTTGAGGACTATAGGCTTATTCTGTGCAACCGCACACCCCATCACAAGGAAGATTGTCATTCCGAGCAAAGCAACGAATCCGTATTTCGCGAGAACTGAGACCTGAGACCTGAGAGCTGAGAGTTGGTTTTTCATTCTCCCTCCTTATAGTGCGTCGTCCCAAGGCCCGGTTGCGAGCGGTCGAAGTACACGTCGCCATCGATCAGAACTTTTTCCGGCACACCGTAACTCGACAGCGGATATCCGTCCCAGATCACGAGATCGGCATCCTTGCCGACATCAATCGAGCCGACGCGATCGTCCACGCCGACAATCCAGGCGGCATTTAGCGTAATCATCTTCAAAGCTTCTTCTTCGGTGGCGCCGCCGTAGCGCATGGTCTTGGCGGCTTCCTGATTGAGGCGGCGGTCGTAGTCTCCGGAATCGCTCTTGATCGCTACGCGCACGCCTTTGCGCATGGCCATTACGGCATTCCATGGGATCGCGTCCCAAGCCTCTTGCTTAAAGCCCCACCAGTCGGAGAACGTGGCAATGGCGATATTGTTGGCGGCGAGCTGGTCGGCGACCTTGTAGGCTTCGAGCGCGTGGTGAAAAGCGCGAATCTTGTAGCCGAATTCCTTGGCCATCGCGATTTCGGTCAGCATTTCATCGGCGCGATAGATGTGGATCTGCACCATAAGTTTTCCGCGGAGAACTTCGGCGAGGGCTTCGAGCTTCAGGTCGTGCTTGGGCGGCGTGGCGTCTTTGTCGCCGTGCTTGACCTTTTCGTTATAGTTGTCCCACTCGCGCATGTAGTCCTGTGCCTGAACCAGGGCTTCGCGCTGCACAGCAAAGTTACCCATGCGGGTCGAAGGCAGCTGATCGCGGCTGCCATAGACGCGCTTTGGATTCTCGCCGCTCGCGAACTTGATCGACCCGGGCGCATTGGGGAAAAGCATTTCATCGCGCGAGGCGCCGTACTTGTGTTTGATGACGACCGCCTGCCCGCCGATCATGTTGGCCGATCCGTGCAGCAGCAGCGACGTGGTCACGCCTCCGGCCAGCGCGCGGTAGATCGCCTTGTCCTGGTAATCGAAGGCGTCTCTCATCATCATGTGCGGCGTGATCGGGCTGGTGGCTTCGTTGACGTCGTCATCGAGAGCGATGTGCGAATGCGAATCTACGATGCCCGGGGTGAGGTACTTTCCTCCGGCATCGATAACGGCTGCCGAGGCGGGCGCGTTCACGTTTTCGCCGACCGCGGCGATCTTGCCGTCCTTGATATAGATTGAGCCATTCTTGATATTGCCGTGGGTCACGGTCATCACGGTGGCGTTCTTGATTACGACGTCATTGTGGGTAGAGGATTGTGCGAGCGTTGAAGCTGATTCCAGCGCTATCCAGGCGCACAGGAGTGCCAGTTTCTTTGTTGACGTTGGTTGCATGTGTGGAACCTCAAAGAATAAGTTCGCCTGCAGGGAAACTCGGATTGTAGGGGCACCGGTGAAAAGGGTCAACGCGAAACTCCGATTTTACCGACACTCTTGCTCATTTCGCTAAACTCATGTCACGATTTGGGCGTGAAAATTCTAAACCTGCTTGCCATTTCGCTGACGCTCGCATTCACCGCACTCGCCGACGTCTTCACTTACCGCGATGACCGCTGGCAAGCGCTCGCCGGACAAGAATCGCCGCTCGGCGAGGCCAAACGTTAAATGCGCGCCGTAGTGCAACGCGTGAGCCGTGCCCGAGTGACTGTGAACGACACGGTGGACGGCAAAGTAACCGGCGAGATCGGCCGCGGCCTGCTGGTTCTATTGGGCGTGGGAGCGGGAGATACGCGCCCTGAAGCGGATTACCTTGCCGAGAAGACGATTGGCCTGCGCATTTTTGAAGATGCGGGCGGCAAGATGAATTTGTCCGTCGCCGAGGTTGGCGGCGCCGTGCTGGTGGTTTCGCAGTTCACCCTCTACGGAGACGCGCGCCGCGGCAAACGGCCATCGTTCGACGCGGCCGCTCCTCCCGAGCAGGCGCGCGAACTCTACGAATATTTTGTGGAGAAGATCCGCGCCGCCGGCCTGCGCTGCGAAACCGGACGCTTCCAGGAGATGATGCAGGTGGAACTGGTTAATGAAGGGCCGGTTACGATTTTGCTGGATTCAGCAAAACTATTCTGAAACAAGGCGGCGCACTCTCTTCCTTAAATGAATTGATGCTTGGGCGCAATGCCCGGCCCCCAGGGGCTATAAAGCCCATATGTTTTGCGGCTCTAACGGCACGGCGAAAGCCGTGCCCTACCCAGACCACATCATTTAGCTATTTACAACATTATACTATGTAATGCATAGTATGTACGTGAAAAGGCCCGCTGCGAGCGAGCAAGAGTCCGGCGACAAATGGGAGGTTCAACTCCGCAAAGGATGTCTTGAGCTGGCCATCCTGGCTGCATTGTGGGATGGAAGACGTTATGGGCTCGAGATTCTGCGACGGTTGGAGAGCGATTCCGATTTGATCGTCTCCGAGGGAACGGTGTATCCGCTGCTCAGCCGGTTGAAGGCGCTCGGCCTGGTGCGCAGCGAGTGGGTGGCGTCCGACGCCGGACATCCGCGGAAATACTATGCCCTCACGCAGGCCGGAAAACAGCGAGCCATCGAAATGGCCGAAATCTGGGCGCAATTCTCGTCGAACATGGGCAAGTTGCTGGCCCCACTCGCAAGGGAGGTTAGATGACCATACCGGGCGACTCGCAGCGGAGAATCGAAGCGTACCTGGGCAGGTTACGCGGACGATTACGCGGCATGAAAGACGATGAGGTCCGCGAAATCGTCGAAGAGCTGCGCAGTCACATTATAGATAAATTAGTCGCAGACGGAGAAACAACGGCCGCTGCAGTTGACGCAGCGTTGGCTGCGTTGGGCAGTCCCGAAGAACTGGCGAGCCAGTACATAACCGATAACTTGCTGGCGCGGGCCGAGGTCAGCCGGTCGCCGGTGCGGATCCTCAAGAGCTTGTTCCGGTGGGCAAGCCTGAGCGTCGCCGGCTTTTTTGTGCTGCTCGGTTCCATCCTGGGGTACTTCTTCGGAGCTGTTTTCACACTGGTGGCGGTGGCGAAACTATTTCATCCGCGTACGGCGGGATTGTGGGTTTTTCCGAACGCCCACGGCGACTCCGAAATCTCGTTCCGACTCGGTTTCGGAAGTGTTCCGGTGGGCGGCAAGGACGTACTGGGCTGGTGGATCGTGCCGATCGGCTGGATGGCAGGCGGCGCGCTTGTGATGTTGACCACGCACATTGCGGTCGGGTTTGTGCGGCAATACCGGAAGTCATTCGTCCGTCCTCGAAATTGACCAGATCGAAACCGCAGCGAGAGGAGCAGCAAATGAACGGATCGATCAACGAAAGCGAGACTCCGGCGCCAACCGCGAGTGATTCCGGTCCTTTGCGAGAACGCAAACTGCCCCCTGCGCAGCGATGGATCTCGTTTGCTGAGTTTGTACTGGGCAGCGCGATCGTGATCGGGCATTGCGTCTATGACGTCATTCCCAACGAAGTGCCCATCCTGTTCGTGATCGGTCTGATTTCGCTGCGCGTTCGCGATGGCGGCTGGGGCGTGATTGGCCTCGGTTGGCCTGCCTCGTGGAGACGAACCCTCTTGTTCGCGCTCGCAGCGGCTGCCGTCAGAATCCTGCTTAGTTCGCTGGTGATTGATCCCCTCACCGCCCACTTCTGGCCACCTGCGATCGCGCCCAGTGGATCGGACCAAATCACTGGTCATGTGATGGTGGCACTCCGCTGGCTTCTTCTTGTTTGGACCTTCGCGGCATTTGGGGAGGAAATCAGCTACCGAGGTTACCTCGTAACGCGCGCGGCGGACGCCGGTGCGCGCTCTAAAACGTCCTACTGGATTGCCGTCCTGCTGGTATCCATTCTGTTTGGATACGGGCACTATTACAAAGGGCCATCGGGGATCGTGGACTCCGGGATGGCTGGCCTGGTGCTGGGCGTGGCTTATATGCTGTCTGGACGCAACCTTTGGGTGTGCATCCTGGCACACGGCTTCATTGACACGTTTGGAGTGGTTGCCGCGTTCTTTGGATGGGACAATTAGTCAATGACCGTTTCGTAGAAAGAGCTTGCAGCCGCCGGATTTTGCTGGATTCGGCAAGGGTATTTTGAAAGAGTAGCTAGCATTATGAAGCGCTCCGGGAGCTCTTTTTATGGCGGTCACTAGCACGCCTCAGCCTGGTTCCGATCTGCGCGAAGAAAACGGTGTTGCGCCCCTTCCACGCCTCGCAGTCGGCATTCTGATTGGCCTCTGCACCGCCAAGTTGCTGTTGCACATCTTCACCAGCGTCCGGCACTACGGCTACTTTCGCGACGAGCTTTACTACCTCGACATGGCGCGGCATCTCGATTGGGGCTATGTAGATGCCGCGCCGCTCATCGCTGTATATGCCAAGATCGCGCTGTTGATGGGCGGCTCGCTCTGGGCGCTGCGAATTCTGCCGGCGCTGGCCGGGGCGGCACTCGTCGCACTCACCATGCTGATCGCGCGTGAACTTGGCGGCGGACGGTATGCCCAGTTTCTGGCGGGACTCTGCATACTTCTTTGCCCCGCCTTTCTGGCCATCGACAGCCTTCTTACCATGAACGCCTTTGAGCCCCTGTTCTGGATGGGCTGCATTCTCGTGATTGTCCGGATCTTGCGTACCGGCGACTCGCGGCTCTGGCTCTGGTTCGGCGTGCTTGCCGGACTTGGGCTCGAGAACAAGCACTCCATGCTGTCTTTCGGATTTGCGGTGACCGTCGCCCTGCTTCTGACAGAGCATCGCCGCGAGTTCGCGCGGCCCTGGATATGGATTGCCGGTGCTATCGCAGCCGCGCTTTTCCTGCCTAATATCGTCTGGCAAATCCGCCATCACTTTCCGACCATCGAAGACCTGGCCAACGTGCGCCGCGAGGGCAAGAACGTGGTGCTCGGGCCGTTCGCGTTCGTTAAGGAACAGATCATCGACATGCACCCGATCATGTTGCCAGTCTGGCTTTCGGGACTGGTCTGGCTGCTCCGCGAACGCCGCTGGCGCGTGCTCGGCCTGACTTTTGTCGTCTTCTTCGTACTGATGGAAGTCGCGCACGGCAAGAACTACTACGTGTTCCCCATCTATCCGATGGTCTTCGCCGGTGGCGCCGTGTTGATCGAGCAATGGCTGGCAGATCGCGCCAACTGGACACGCGCCGCCATCGTCACCATCATCATTCTCGCGGCGCTTCCGGCCTTGCCGCTGTTTACGTGGATGCTTCCGCCAGAGCGTCTGCTCGCGTATCAAAACGCCATCGGCTTCAAACTTTCCAAGGCCGAGGTGAAACACGAGTCGTTATTGCCGCAGCCGGTTGCCGACCAGTTTGGATGGCCGGAGTTGGCGAGTGAAGTCGCCGCCATCTACAACTCGTTGCCACCCGACGAGCGCGCCCAGACCGGCATCTGGGCCGGCAACTACGGCGAAGCCGGTGCAATTGATATGTTTGGTTCCAAGCTCGGCCTGCCTCGGGCCTACTCCCGCCACCAGAACCATTGGTACTGGGGTCCGCCGCCACAGGTCTACAAGAACCTCATCGTGATCCAGTGGAGCCTCGACGACGTGCGCGACAACTGCACGTCGTTTCAGACGTTTGAGCACTACCAGCGCTTTGGCATGGCCGAGGAAAATACACCGATATATCTTTGCCGCGGCGTCCTCTTTGACATCCAGAAGATTTGGTGGCACTCGCACCACTGGAATTAGCCAATGAGCGTTCGTGGGTGACGTTTGACCGATTTCCACAGCGCACGATAAACTAGATGAGTTTGCCTGTACTTGCGGACCCGCCCTCCACCCCGTCACGCCAAAGACGAGGCGTGCCGGGGACCCCGGATGTCCGCGCCGCGTTTCCGGTCAGAAGCCGTTGCGGAAAAACAGCAAGCACAAGATTGTATCTGCCGAGGAGCACTCGGCTTGGACGGGGCAAAGCCCCGTCCCTACACGAGCATCAAGGAGAGTTTATGTACGCGGTGATCCGCGCAGGTGGAAAGCAGTATCGGGTAGCCCCGGGCGACGTGATCCGGGTGGAAAAACAAACCGACAAGGATGGGCAGGTGCAATTCAGCAACGTCCTGGCGGTTTCGGCCGATGCGGGCAGCATTGTGCCCGCGGGGTCGGGGGCGAGCGTGAGCGGCGAAGTTGTCGAGCAGGGACGCGGCGACAAGATCCTGGTCTTCCACTACAAGCGCAAGAAGCAGTACAAGAAGCTGCGGGGACACCGGCAGGACTATACCGCGGTCCGCATCACCGAAATTGCTTTTGACGGGCAATCGTTCAAAGCGCCTGAGCTTCCGAAGAAAGAGAAGAAGGTGAAGCAAGAGCACGAGGGCGGCGAGGAAGTAAAGACTTCTGCCCGGCCGGGGAAAAAGGCGACGAAGCACGCGGCGCACGCGAAGAAAGCGGCGCCGAAGAAAGCAGTGGCGAAGAAGAAAAAGAAGTAGCAGGTCGACTACGCCAAGACATCCGCTTCGCGCATGTCTTGGCTCCGCTCAGGATGACAACTTGATTTGAGATTGTGAAAATTTGGAATTTGCTGGCAACTGGCCACTGAGAACCGGGAACTGATTTATGGCGCATAAAAAAGGACAAGGCACTTCACGAAACGGGCGCGACTCAAACGCGCAGCGGCTTGGCTTCAAAGCTTTTGGCGGACAACTGGTCCCGGGCGGTACGATCATCGTCCGCCAGCGGGGCACGCGGGTGAAGCCCGGACTGAACGTTGGACGCGGCAAAGACGACACTCTTTTCGCCAAGATCACAGGGCGCATCAAGTTCATCGACAGGGGATCGATGGGCAAGTTTGTGATGGTCGAACCCGAAGCCATCGAAGCGAAATAGGCCGCGAATTTTATTTGTAGAGACGGGGCTTGCCCCGTCTTCTTGGACACGGCGGGAGACGCGGCAGGCCGTGTCTCTACGGAAAACTTGCCAGCCTCGGCTTCGAGTCGAGGCTTTTTCGTTTCGCGGACAAGGGTGTCCGCGCCACACACCATGTTTATCGATGAAGCCAAAATTCGGGTGAAGGCCGGCGATGGCGGCAATGGCTGTATGGCGTTCCGGCGGGAGAAATTCGTTCCGCGGGGCGGGCCTTCGGGCGGCGATGGCGGCAGAGGCGGTGACATCTGGATGGAATCGAGCGAGCGCCACAATACGCTGGTGCATTTCCGTTTCAATCCTGAATACAAGGCGGAGCGGGGACGGCACGGCGAGGGCGCGAAGAAAACCGGCCGCGACGGAGAAGGCGTTGTCCTGAAAGTGCCGGTGGGCACGATCGTTTACGACGAGGACACGGGCGAGAAGGTCTACGATTTTTCGCGTCCCGATGAACGCGTCGTGATCGCGCGCGGCGGACGCGGCGGACGCGGCAACGCGCAGTTTGCCACTTCCACGCATCAGGCTCCGCGCGAGCACGAAGAAGGACGTCCCGGTGAAGAACGCAACTTCCGCTTGGAGTTGAAGCTGCTAGCCGACGTCGGCCTCGTGGGATATCCGAATGTGGGCAAGTCGACTCTCATTTCGGTCATCTCGGCGGCGCGGCCTAAGATCGCGGATTATCCGTTTACCACGCTCGAACCGAATCTCGGTGTGGTGCTCGTGGGCGACAAGGGGCAAGAAAAGAGCTTCGTGGTCGCCGACATTCCCGGCTTGATCGAAGGCGCGCACACCGGATCGGGCCTGGGCACGCAATTCCTGCGGCACATCGAGCGCACGCGTTTGCTGGTGCATTTGGTGGATGTCTCCGACAGCAGCGGGCGGGACGACGTGGTGAAAGACGTTGAGGTGATCGTCGGCGAGCTGAAGAGTTTCGGGGCGGGATTAGAGAAGAAGCCGACTTTGATGGTCGCGTCGAAGATCGACGTGGCGAATCCGGAGAAGCTCAAGAAACTTAAGCAGTGGGCGACGCGCAAGAAGCTGAAGCTTTACGCGATTTCGGCGGTCACGGGTGAGGGGATCGAGAAGTTGAAGTTTGCGATGGCGGAGGGGGTGGAGAAGGTGAGGAAGACGCTGGCGGAGGCGCGAGCGGAAGGGGAGACCACGCACTCAGGGGAATAGATTGGCTGGCGGCTCTTGCGCCTCGTTCTTCGACCTTCCCAGCCCAAACTTTAATAACTTTACGACTCTTGGAGTTGGTGGTAAGACTTTCTTTGACGGGAGGATACATGAGGAACATTGCCTGTATCGCCATGATAATGGCGTGTTCAATCGCTGTATTCGCTAAGGACAAGACGACATTCCAAATCGAAGTGGTTGGAACCGATGCTTGGCAGAGAGATGTCGCCATTCAGCACGCGGGCACCAACGGTACTTCGAATACTAACTGCGACACCAACGGCAGTGTTAACACCACGACAGTAGGCGACAACACAAATGGCAGCGTCAATGCAACAACGAACTGCACGACGACTGCAACCCCAGGAACCCCCGCTTATGTGACCCATAGAAGCGTTCAGCAGGAGTCGGTACATGCGATTTTCCCGAACGCTCAACACGTAACGCTTTGGTGTCAGGCAGGGTTCCGCAAGTGTGCCAACTTGGCACCGGGCACCTACCAAGTTGAGCCCGACGGCGATAAAGCCGTGCGAATCTACGTGTACAGTATCGTTTCTCACAAGCTGATGGGCAAGATGAAGTATCGAGTAATCGGCGGCTGGTAGAGGTCTTGCGAATAGAAGATTTCGATTGTGCCGCCGGCCTCCCCTGCCGCGTTCCGCGTGCTAGAATTTCCACAGCTTCTGACCCTATGTCCTGGACCCTGTTTTGATCGATCTCGCACCCTCGATACTCTCGGCGGATTTCGCCCACCTGGCGGACCAGGTGGAGCGGGCTACGGCTGGCGGCGGTAGCATCATCCATGTCGACATTATGGATGGGCATTTTGTGCCTAATCTAACGATCGGGCCTCCGGTGGTGAAATCCTTGCGCCGGGCAACACAGCTCCCCCTGGACTGCCATCTGATGATAGAAAACCCAGACCAGTTTATCCCCGAGTTTGCAGATGCGGGAGCGGACTGGATCTCGGTGCATCAGGAGGTGTGCCGGCATTTGAACCGGACGCTACACCTCATTCAGCAGCACAACTGCCGGGCGGGGGTGGTCATTAATCCGGCGACACCGGTGGAAACGCTCACCGAAGTGCTCGACATTGTCGATCATGTACTGGTGATGAGCGTGAATCCGGGGTTTGGCGGGCAGAAGTTTATCCCGGAAACGCTGCATAAAATGACGAAGTTGGCCGAGATTCGCGCGGCGCGGGGATACCAGTACCGCATCGAAGTAGATGGCGGCGTGGCGATGGATACGGTAGCGGAAGTAGTGCGCGCCGGAGCGGAGATTCTGGTGGCGGGGAATGCGGTGTTTGGCAAGGGCGATGCGAAAGTGAATGCGCAGACGCTTCTCGAAGCGGCGCGGAGCGCGAGTTTGCAGAGAGTGTAGAAAGGTCAGAAGTCAGATTGGAGAGGTCCTTCATGCGTCGGAATTCTTTTGTTTTATTTCTCGCGTTGCTGCTGGCGCTAACGGTGGCATGCACGAACAAGAAATCGGTGAATCCGCTGGCCAACGTCGGGTCGAAACAGCCCGACAAGGTGTTGTTTGACCGGGCCATGGATGCCATGAAGCACAACCGCTTCGATGTGGCGCGGATGACGCTGCAGACGCTGATCAATACCTATCCGGATTCGGAGTTTATCGCGCGGGCGAAGCTGGCGGTGGCGGATTCGTGGTACGCCGAGGGCGGTACGACGGCCATGCAGCAGGCCGAGATCGAATACAAGGATTTCAAGACGTTCTTTCCCAATATGCCGGAGGCGGCCGAGGCGCAGCTCAAGGTGGCAAATATCCACTATCAGGAAATGGAAAAGCCGGATCGCGACTACACCCACGCCATGCGAGCGGAGGAGGAATACCGGTCGCTGATTCTGGAGTATCCCGACAGCAAGCTGGTGCCGAAAGCGAAACAGCGGTTGCGCGAAGTGCAGGAAGTGCTGGCGGAACGCGAGTACGGCATAGGGCGGTTCTATTATCTGCGACTGGCGTACCCGGCGGCGATTGCGCGCTTGAAAACGCTGGTGGACCGCTATCCGTTATATAGCGGCGCGGATCAGGCGCTGTATTTGCTGGGGCAGTCATACGAAGGTGAGATCGAAGTGATTCGGAAGAACGGGCGCATGGGTGAAGTGGCCAAGGGAAAGATGATCGAGGAACTAACCAAGGAGGCGTCGGAGGCGTACGGGAGGATCATCACGCGGTATCCGGCGATGGACCGGGCCCCGTATGCGAAGGATCGGTTGGTGGCACTGCATCAGCCTGTGCCGCGGCCGACGCGGGCAATGCTGGAACAAAACAAGAAGGAAGAGGCGAGCCGGCGTGAGATGGGCATCTTATCGAAGGAGTTGGGAAACTTTGAGAAGGGTCCTGACGTGTCTAGGGCCTCGCGCTATGGGGAGCCGACGATGGTCGATCCCGCGCCCACCAATCCCGGCGAAGTGATAAGGAAGGTGGCGGCGCTGGCGGGCGGCAATAATAAGGTCAGCGCGGAAACGACAACCCCTGGGACGGTGGCGCCGAACCAGGAAGCGCCGCGTTCGGATGCACCAACAGCGGCGGTAGACCCGGCGGCAGCAGCGGCTCCGGAACGGCCTGCGGCGCAGGATTCAGCGGCCGCGGCAGGCGAGTTGAAGCCAAACGTGGCGGATCCGAATGAACTGAAGCCGAACGTTGAGCCGGATCCAAACGCGCTTCCCCCGCTACAGCAGAGCAATCAACTGGACAACAATGGTGGGGTGCCGAGCGCTGTCTCTTCAAGTGCGCCGGCAAAAACCGAGGAGATGGCCGACATTTCTTCGAGCAAGAAGAAAAAGAAGAAGGGTTTGGCGAAACTGAACCCATTCTAGGAGCTTACTGAAACCCTCTGCAAGGTGTCTGCGAGCGTTGCCGGCGGTCCGCAGGCAATCGCAAGGCGCTAGCCTGCTTTAAGTTACCCAGGGCGGAACGACCCGCAGGTGGCCCGATTCCCAACAGACTAGGAACCGTCGTAACGTGTTACCTCTGCGGGAATCGTTGACTTCGACTAGTGGACAAGGTAGTTTCGCGTTATCTCTCCTTATTTTGTCGAAGGATGACGCTTGGCGCGGAAAATACTGCTGGCCGATGACAGTGTGACAGCCCAGAACATGGGGCGAAAGATTCTCGCCGACGCCGGGTATGACGTCGTCACCGTGAACAACGGATCTGCTGCCATCAAGCGGATCGCCGAACTCAAACCGGATCTGATCGTGCTGGACGTGTACATGCCCGGCTACAGCGGGCTGGAAGTGTGCCAGCGGCTGAAGGATGCGGCCGAGACGGCGCGCATCCCCGTGCTGTTGACCGTGGGCAAGCTTGAACCTTTCAAGGTGGAAGAAGCGCGCCGGGTCAGGGCCGATGCTCACATCGTGAAACCCTTCGAAGCCAGCGAACTGCTGAGCGCGATCACGCGACTCGAAGACCGGGTGGTACCGCAGTCGGCGGAAAGCGACGCGGGGGCCGATACCGGATGGGTGAGCCGCCTGAGCTTCCCGTCGAAGAAAAAGAAAGCGGTGGAACCGGACGATGTCGTGGCAGGAGCGGCTTTCCGGGATTTCCGGAGGGGGAAGGGCAAAACCGGCGCGAGCGGAGCGGTCCCCGTGAAGGCGGCGCCGCCGGAACAGGATCCAGGTCCGGTTCCGGATATTCCGCGCGACATCACGCCGGAAGAACTGGACGCACTCAGTGAGTTGGCTGCGAAGCTGGACGGACGCACCACGGAGGCTGAAAATACCCCGCCACCCGCGGAGCAGAGAGTTGAAACTTCGACACCGGTCGTTGAGCCCGCCGCCGAATCCGTTGACACGGCAGTCGCAGTCGAGCCCGCAGCATTAGCCGTCAAAGGAAAGAGCGAAGTCGAAGTTCCGGTCGAAAAGATGGAGCCGGCGGTCGAAGGCGCTGTGCCGGTAGCTGCTCCGGCTGCGGTTGTCGCAGTGAGTACTGCGCATCTGGCACAGGAGCCAGCGCCGGTGGACACGAACGATGAGCCGATGTTCGCTTCGGCTGCGAGTGCGGTTGAGCAGGCGGAAGAAGGGATGGCAGGCAAGCCTTCGGAAGCGGAAGAGCCGGCGCCAAGCGACGCAGAGTTGGCCGAAGCGTTGCGCTTGCTGACACCCTCTACCGGACGTCCAGATGTCTCCACGGTTCCTTCGCATGGAACCCTGGTGGCCGCTGGCCAACTGCTGGCGGAAGAAGCGGCACACAATGCGGCGGTTGCTCCCAGATGGATAGCGGAGCCGGTCGCGTTGAGCACGGAGGAAGCGGCGCTTTCGCTGGAAGCGGAAATGTTTCGCACCTTTGCAGCAATGCCCGCGACCCTGCCCCCGTCACCATCCGGCGCCGACCTTGAATCGGCAGGGATTACCGGCGTGGCAGCGATCGCGGCTGCGGTTGAGAACAGGCTCTCAGAGGCAGGGCTGGCGGCCAGTTCGAAAGTTGTAGCAGACGGAGCTGTGAGTTGTTCAAAGGCCACAGCCCAAGAAGCCTCGGCCGAGGAAGCACCCGCCGAGGCGATCGCGACGGTTTCGACGACAGCAAATCCGGCGATTGACGGAGTCGAAGCAGAGAAGACGGAACACCAAGATTCCCCGGCAAAGGTCGCGGAGCAAGTCCTTGCGGAAGCGCTCGTGGCAACAGCCGAGGAGGCTCCCAAGGCCATGGCAGCGGCGGCAGCAGCAGATGGCGGTGCATCGGTAAGCGACGCCAGAGCGGTTGCCGACATCGTGGACAGCGTGCTGGCCGACCTTCGCCCGAAACTCCTCGAAGAGATTGCGAAAAAGCTGGCACGGAAGTAGCGAGGCGGGCTGCCTCGGTGCGATCGTCCTTTCCACCCCGCATGTGGTTTTTCCTGTCCGCCCACCCCTCGGATGTACGTACAATGTTTCACGTGGAACATTTTGTCGTGGTAGAATTGTGCTTACAAACAAATACATACAACGACTGGGTAAAGGGGGCGCCTTTTTATATTGCGTGAAAATGATTCCATAACAATGTCGGCGATTTATCGCCAAATTTCATTAGCGATCGTTTCGAGAAGAGACAGGGATCGCAGCACGATCTTGCCGCGATGCTTTTTGAGGATACCCAGATCTTGCCATTTTCTTAACTTACGGGTGGCAGTAAACAGGCTCAAATGCGCCGTCACGGCCAACTGCTCATTCGTGAGGTCAAGTTCGACGCCCTCACGCCCGGTGCAACCTATCTGGCGAGCACTCACGACCAACATTCTGGCAAGCCGTTGTTCCGCAGTTTGGAAGGAACGAGCGCCCAGCGCATCTATGAGGGCATCCAAATAGTCAGTTACGACGGCATTCACAGCTTTACTTAGGCTGGGGCATTGCAAAACGAGAGCTCGGCATGACGGTAGGTCCCACGCCAGGAGGGAGCCCTCTTGCACTGCTTCTACCGTCACGAGATACCGAGCAGGTTCTCTAACGATCGTTGCCAGGCCAAATGCGTCGCCCGGCACTCCCCAGCGGAGAAACAGTTTGCCGCCGCCGTGTGCAAGCCTGTAGGTCATAGCGCGTCCCGTCACCAGCAAACACAAACGGGTGGCCGGCTCACCTTCCTGCTGTAGGAGTTGATGAGGGGAAATCCTTTCCTGTCTCGCAGCAGCAAGAACAGCCTTTATTTCAGGGGCCGTGAGTCCCTCGAACAACGTTGATCGAAAACCTGATGGCAGCGTGACGGCCGATGCCGCTTTCGTGAGCCTTGGCGTTGTCAATCCCCCCAGCGATCTCCCCCGTCGAATGGCTATCGACGATGTTTGAAACCGCATCCCTAGAAGAATCCTGCGATTTTAGACTAGAGTCCGACTCAAGATTGCTGTCTGAGGGTGGGGAAGGTTGCCCTCCAAACCGACGGCTATTGCCCCCTCCTTGAGTCGGACCCGAGTAGAAGACTAGCTTTTTAGTGGGTCAACGTCGTTGCCCGCAGGCAATGATTTCGTTCGGCACGAAACGCGACCGTACCGCTATTGGTTGACCTAATCAGAATATTTATTACTATAACTGCAACACACCATTTTAAGCTCTCGGGACCGGTGGTGTATCGCCCTCCAGCTCTCCATCGCACTATTTCTTTCTTCCTTGCGCTGGCGCAAAGACAGAACGATGGTCCATGTCTATTCTTGCAGTCAGGCCCCTCCCCAAAGGGCTTGTTTTTTCAACGCCCGCTGCTTGTTCGATCTTGATCTGTGTTCCGGGATTGGGCGCTGGGCGAAGCGGGGGTGGACTGTTCGGTGGACCGCAAATGAAACATCCTGAGCTGCGTTGGAATCCATCTCTTCAAGAATGGTTTTGCGTGAAGTGCGGTCGAACATCGGACCATATCGATCAAGAAGATGCCAAGACTGAGTTGGAGTTCTTCGAGTGCGAGCTTCCGCTCACACAGACACATGACAAAATAGAGTAGCCAATTCTCCTTAAAAACTCGCCTTTGAGGGTCTCCAGGTAGCAGTCGAGCAAGACTGATTCGCCTGCGAGCAGCAACCAGTGCCTTCTGGTACAATTCCCGCCTCCTTGCGTTGAACGACGGGGAGGTTAGCACGGGATGGGAAGACGCCGAGAACTTCGCAAAGAGATCCAGGTGCAAGTGCGAATGTTCGGTACCGATACCGATGGTCGAGTCTTCTCCGAGAAGGCGGTTACGGTCAACATCAGCCATCATGGAGTTGAGTTGAGCGGCGTGCAAGCTAGACTCAACCTCGACGAAATAATCGGGTTGTCCTATGGCAACAACCGAGCGCATTTTCGGGTGAAGTGGGTTGGCGCCCCCGGCGCAGCAAAAGCGGGCCACATCGGCTTGCTCAGCATTTCACCAGAGAAGCCCCTCTGGGATTTTCCACTACCAGCTCCTTCACCTGACAATCATCAGCTCAAAGTCGTTGAGCAGCGGAAGCATCCCCGGTTCAAGTGCCATAATTCGGTGGAGCTTCATACTCAAGACGGAACCTCCTTTTGGGCCAACATTACCGATCTCAGCCTCGGTGGATGTTACGTTGAAATGTCGATCCCTTTGCCAGCAGGAACGAAGCTGAAAATAGGTATTTGGATCGGCGACTCAAAGTCGTGGGCGGACTGCGAGGTCGCCTACAGCACCCCGGGATTCGGAACTGGCGTGATATTCAAAAAGATCTCTAAACCGGACCTGGAGCTAATCCAGCGGTTCCTCGACACTCTGATTGGCTAAACTCCACCGCAGCCGGAGCGGGGCAAAAAAAGTACACCGCGACAGCCCGACACCTGCTTCTCCGCTCCGCGACCAGCGCTGCTCCGTCGGGTGAGAGGTGTCGCATCGTCCGCCAGGCATAATCTCCAGTGACCTCCAGGGCTGATTGAAGTCCAAACGGCCAAAAGGATACTCGCTCGTTCCCGCGAGCGAGCTGCGCCCCTCGCACGAGCGCGCGGGCGGGCCCCGGCCTGGCTCTGCATGGAAATACCAGATGTACTGTATTTTGCACCGACACAGGCGTCCAATCATGCTATTCGAGCGCCACTGCATCGTCTGAATGCAGGCCGCCATTGCGTCGAATGGAAGACAAAATTCGTAGTCTGTGTGCGCAGATACTTACGGAACAGGACGATGACGAGGTCTTTTCGTTACTCGCCGAACTTCGGGATGCCCTGCACGAACGCATCCAACGACTTCGCGTCGAGCTTGCCGGATATCCGGTCGTTAATGAGCGGCGGAATAATTCCGTGGAAGCAGGTCTATATTTGGTTGATGGCGGTGGCCCGGTGTCCGTGAAAATAAGGTGCGCAGCCTGCAATCAACCGCTCACGCTGCTATCTCCCAGCACATGCGCCGATGAGAACGGCAGGCCCTTCCATGAGGACTGCTATGTGAAGCAAATCCCCCCATCCGCTGCCTAGTGTCTCAGTTTGAATTTCCAATCGGTAGGTTTCGAGACGAGGCGTTGTTCCTTCCGCGCCAGCAGTTCGTTCAACTCAGCAATCAACTTGGTCAATTTCTCAGCGTCTCGCTCTTCCTGAATGCAGTTGCAGAGGTACGTCATGCGCTCTTCGGAGGTCATAGTCGCGCAGCAGGAGGGGGAGCATAACGCACAGCGCAATGTGTGCCAATGAGAAGCCCTCCGAGGGTATGGCTGAATTGAAAACCCACCCGAAGTGGCGCGTTGCCGATACGGTCGAAAACGCGCCACCAGAAATTCTGTCTGTAGTTACTCGCTTAGTCGTCAATCGCGCGGCTAATTGGCTCCGGGACAAGCTCCCTTCCCGGTGCCACTCCACGATCCCGTGTAGTTGGACCCGCCACCCCCGCGCGGCCCCTGTATCAGCGATTTTTGAACCTGCGTGTTCAGAGGCGTACCCGCATGGAAGCCTTGGGGGCCTCCGTGGTACGGCTGAATTTCAGCCGCGTTGTTGCCGGGCCAGTAGGTGTACGCGGCTGCGCTCCACTGCCAACTGAACGCCAAGTCATTGTCGGTCGACTCCGTTGTGTAGCTGAGGGTGGCACTGCCGCCGCCGGAAATATTGGAGTCGACCGGCACGCCTTGACCGTCGAAGAACATCTCATCGCTGAGATTGTTCGGGTTGAAAGTCGTGGTCCAGGCCCCATTCGGCGCATACGATGAGTCGTATGTCGTCGTAGGAGTCGCCGGGGCCGACGGATCGAAGGTCAGGAAACCGTCGGGAAGCGGGTAGGTTTGCCCGTTCAGCACGAAGGTCACTTCCGTGAACTGGACAGTAGTCACTGCGTTGGTCGGAACACCGCTGGGCGTTCCGATGTGAGCGTTAATCCAGACTACATCGTTGGAGCCCACCGTATTGAACTTGTTCCACGAGACAGGCCCGCCGGGAATTTCGGTGCCGGAGGGTGGAATCGTGCAGACGTAGGGTGTACCGCAGCTCAGTGTAGCCGAACTCCCGCCGTTAATGATGATGGGGATTTCCTTATCCTTCCCGACCTCTAGTGCAGCCGTTCCCGTCACCACGCAATTGCCGGACAATCCAGAGAAAGTTCCCGACGCCGTCACGGTGGCGGTTTTTCCGGTAGCAGTAAACGTGACGGTGCCCGGTACCGTCGTCGGTGAGCCATTGTTACAAGTGATGGTAAAGGTGTAATCAATCACATAGGTTGCGCCTGGGGTAAGATCGGCGGCGGCCAGCGTTAGCGTGAAGCCTTGACAATTCGCGGTGGCCGTGGCGCTTTTCAGAACGTGGGCGCTCGCGGGCACTGCCGAGATTGCCACAAGTGCAAGGACCATCCACAGAAGCATAGAAGCGGCGCGTTTGTTAAACATATCGATTCGGTCTCCTTTTTAGCATTCTTCTCATTTCGCCATTGCGGCCTCAAAATGCCAGCTCGTCAGGATGAAAAACTTTTCGCTTTCTGCGCAAACACGCCGTCGTCCCTGCACCGCGCTGGGGAGTTTCGTTGCAGCCATTTTTCTTCAGGCTTGCGCCGTGACAGCCTTGGAGCACGGAGGTGGTATTCAAACGGCAAGAAGGCACGTCCGCAACAGTGTTGCAGCTTCGAGGGGATTTCAATCGGGTTTACATGGTATTCGGGCGACCGCAAATGCTGAGCCTGCTTTTACGTTCTTCGTAAAAAGGTCCCGTTCCACAGTCGCGCTCCGATCGGGTCGATTTGATTCTTGGTTTTCTGGAATCAGTATGCGGGTTGGCGTCGATGCCGATTGGCTAATGCCTAGGGGTGTATCACTTTTCCCGTTTGTATAGCTAACCCCCGGCACGTTTGACCCTTCTTTTCTCGCGCCTGTAAGATCAATAATTCCCTCCTTGTGCCGGGATGTCTGCCGAGCTGCGCTCGGCTTGGACGGTCAACCACCCCAGCCCGCAAAAACGCGCGGTCTGGGGGGCCCCGGCCGAGGGCGGCCGTCCCCCACACGATCAACATGCCGCACGAATTGCCAAAAGCTTACGAACCGGGCGCGATTGAGGCGCGCTGGGCGGAGTATTGGGTCCGGGAAAAACTGTTTCATGTGGAGACGCCGGAGGCGAATCAGACCACAGACGCGGGCTTGGGACGGGCGGGGACGCCCGTCGCTCCATTGACGCGCCCGGTGTTCACTTTGCTGTTGCCGCCTCCGAATGTTACGGGGCGGCTGCATATGGGGCACATGCTGAACCAGACGCAGATGGACATCCTGGTGCGCTGGCATCGCATGCGCGGGTTTATCACGCTCTGGCTGCCGGGCACGGACCATGCCGGCATCGCCACGCAGATGATGGTGGAGCGCCAGCTGGCGAAAGAGGGCAAGAAGCGGCGCGAGATGGGTCGCGAAGAATTTGTGAAGCGCGTCTGGGAGTGGAAGCGCGAGTACGGCGGCGCGATTCTGGAGCAGATGAAGCGGCTGGGTGCGTCGGTCGATTGGGGGCGCGAGTACTTTACGATGGATGAAAATCTTTCGCGCGCGGTGCGTGAGGTGTTCGTCCGGCTGTACGAAGAGGGATTGATTTATCGCGGGAAGTACATTGTCAATTGGTGTCCGCGATGCGAGACGGCGATTTCGGATCTGGAGGTGAAACACGAAGAGGTGGCGGGGAAGCTTTGGGAGATTCGGTATCCGGTGATTGAAAATGGCGCTGCAACTGGCGGGGGTGGGACGGGCGAGGACGCCCGTCGCTCCACCCACAGCTTTATTACGGTGGCTACTACTCGTCCGGAGACTATGTTGGGGGATACGGCGGTCGCGGTGAATGGGGCCGATGAGCGTTACTTGCATCTCCACGGGAAGAAGGTGCTGCTGCCGCTGATGAAGCGGGAGATTCCTATCATTCTGGATGAGATCGCGAAGCCGGAGTTTGGCACGGGCGCGGTGAAGATTACTCCGGCGCATGATCCGAATGATTTCGAGGCGGGGAAGCGGCACAACCTGCCGCCGATCGACGTGATGGATCTGCACGCGCTCATGAACGAAAATGCGGGGCCATATAAAGGCCTGGATCGTTACGCGGCGCGCGAGGCGGTGCTGACGGATTTGAAGGAACAGGGCTTTCTGGTTGCTGAGAAGGATTACACGGTGCCGCTGGGGAAGTGCGACCGGTGCGGCACGGTGGTCGAGCCGCGGCTGTCGGAGCAGTGGTTCGTGAAGATTGCGCCGCTGGCTAAGAAGGCGATTGCGGCGGTGGAGTCGGGCGAGATCACGATCACTCCGGAGAACTATAAGCAGATTTATTTGAACTGGATGTACAACATCCACGACTGGACGATTTCGCGGCAGCTGTGGTGGGGGCATCGGATTCCAGTGTGGCACTGCAGGGATTGCCCCGACGTGGACGTCATTGTTGCGCGGGAGACGCCGGCGAAGTGTCCGAAATGCGGCAGCGCGAAGCTGGAGCAGGATACGGACGTGCTCGACACGTGGTTCTCGTCGGGGCTGCTGCCGTTCACTACTTTGGGCTGGCCGGAGAAAACGCGCGATGCGGAGGTGTTTTATCCGACCACGCTGCTGATTACGGCTTACGAGATTCTGTTCTTCTGGGTGGCGCGGATGATCATGTTTGGCTGCCACTTCATGGAGGGGCACGAGCAGGACGCGGCGATCAAGAAGGCGAGCGGATGGGCGGGGAGGAAGGACGATAGCGTTCCGTTCCGCAATGTTTATATTCATGCGCTGGTGCGCGATGCCGAGCGGCAGAAGATGTCGAAGACGAAGGGGAACGTGCTTGATCCGCTGGAGGTGATCGGGCAATACGGGACGGATGCTACGCGATTTACGCTGGCTTCGATGGCGGCGCCGGGTACCGATATCGCGTTCAGTGAGAGCCGCACGGCGGGCTATCGGAATTTTGCTAATAAGATATGGAATGCGGCTCGGTTCATGTTCATGAACGTGGAGCGGATTGACGCGGGCCTGCGGCCCGGGGACGGGCGGGACGCCCGTCTCTCCACAAGCAGCGGCGTTGCTGGGTTTGAAACGCGGACGCTGGAGGACCGGTGGATTCTTTCTCGATTCAATCGCGCGGCTCGCGACGTTAACGAGTCTCTGCAGACCTACCGCTTCGACGAGGCGGCGAATCGCATCTACGATTTTTTTTGGGGAGAATTCTGCGATTGGTACATCGAGCTGATCAAGCCGCGGTTGAACTTTGAAGAAGGGGCGGATAGGGAACCGGCGCGAGCGGCATGTAAGAACCTGGTCTATTTGTTCGAAGCGTCGCTACGTCTGCTGCATCCTGTGATGCCGTTCATCACGGAAGAAATCTGGCATGCGATCTACGATGGCAAGCCTCCGCTGAAGTCGATTGCTTTGGCGGCGTATCCGGCGGCGGATGAAAAGCAGATTGATCTCGGCGCGGAGACGGAGATGGCGATTCTGCAGGATCTAATCGTCAGCGTGCGCAATCTGCGGGCGGAGTTGAGGGTCGAGCCGAAGGTCAAGGTGCCGATCGAGGTGTTTGCACACGAGCCGGAGATTCGCGCGATGCTTCAGAAGAATCTCAATGCGGTGCTGCTCGATCGTCCGGCAAATGTGGAGAAGGTAACGTTCGTGGAAAGCTCGCTGGCGAACTTGCCGGGCGCGCGCAGCACCTCGCGGTTCGATGTGCATGCGATCTATGAGAAAAAGATTGACGTTGCGGCGGAATGCGAGCGCCTGAATAAGGAACTGGAGAAGATCGAGATCGAGATCGGCAACGGGCAGCGTCAGCTTTCAAACGAGCAGTTTCTGGCCAAGGCTCCGACGAAAGTGGTGGAAGGGCTGAAGGCGCGGGCTGAGGAGTTGAAGATGCTGCGGGACAAGATCCTAGCCAAGATGAAGGAGTTGGGAGGCACGTAGCAACAGAAACCGCAGCTCTTCGCGCTGCTTGGACGGACGAGGGCGCCACGCTCCATCTGAATTAGTTGGGTTGCGGGCGGGACGCCGGCGCTATCTATGGATTGGAATTCACGACGTATTACGGCGATTCTGGAGAACGCGCTGAACGAAGATCGGGCGACGCGCGACGCGACGAGCTATGCCTGCATCGATCCCAACCAGCGCGCTTCGGCAACGATCATCGCCAAGCAGGAGTGCATTCTGGCCGGCCTGGGATGCGTGCCACGGATTCTCGATGTCTACGCCGCTCTCGACGGGGCGGTCACTTCGCATTTCGAGGTGACGAGCCATACTTCGATCTTTGATGGTATCCGCGTGAACCCGGGGCAGCAGATCGCGGTGATCCGGCACAATGCGCGGGTGATTCTGTCGTGCGAGCGGGTAATCCTGAATTTTCTGCAGCGCATGGCCGGAATCGCGACCACCACACGTAGGTTTGTGGATGCGGTGGAGGGAACGCACGTGCGGATTCTCGATACCCGCAAGACGGCGCCGGGGCTGCGCGTGATTGACAAGTACGCGGTGCGCTGCGGTGGCGCGCTGAATCACCGGCTGGATCTTTCCGACGGCGTGTTGATCAAGAGCAATCACATTGCGCTGGCGGGGGGCGCGATGCCGGCACTGGAGCGCGCGATCCGCAACCGGCGTGGCCGGCAGCCAATTGAGATTGAAGTGCGATCGCTGGAGGAACTGCAGCAGGCGCTGGACCACGGCGCAGAGGCGATCCTGCTCGACCATGTCAGCGTTGAGGATGCGCGAAAGGCGGTCGAAATTTGTTCGAGCCACCGGCGGCGGATTCCGCTGGAGTGCGCGGGCGGCATCAATCTGGAGAACGTGCGGTCATACGCCGAGACAGGGGTGGATTTCATCTCGGTGGGGGCACTGACGCAATCATCGACGGCGGTGGATATGAGTTTGAGAGTCACTCCGGTGTAAGACGGATCGTTGGTCGTTCGCTGTTCGCTATTCGCAAAGCCAACGCCGTCAGCAAACAGCGAACGACGAACAGCGAACGACTCGCTATAATTTCCTCCATCGCGGCCTCCACGAAAACTCGCAGCTTACCGTCCGTGCACAAAGCGACCGATGTTCGCCTGGGCCGCATCGTGCGCCTGCTTATGAGCCACGCGACCGTTGTCGTCAGCGGCACGAAAATTGCCGAAGAGATCGGGACGAGCCGGTCGGAAGTGTGGCGGCTGATTCAACAACTGCGCGGGTTGGGAGTGGATGTCGCCGGACATCCGGCGACGGGGTATCGTTTGCGCGCGGTTCCAGACTTATTGCTGCCCGAGATGTTGGCCCCGTCGTTGAAGGGCACGATCTTTGGTGGCACACCGGGTGGGGCTAAGCAGATCCATCACTATTACAAAATTGGATCGACCAATTCCGAGGCGATGCGATCCGCGGCGGAGAGCGCGCCAGAAGGCAGCGTATTTCTCGCCGAAGAACAGTTGACTGGGGGCGGGCGCGGCGCGCACACCTGGCATTCGGCGCGGTCGGCGGGCATTTACTGCTCGGTGATTTTGCGTCCGGCCCTGCCCCCCTCGGATGCGCTGATATTCTCGCTGGCCGCCGGACTGGCGGTGCGCGCGGCGGTGGCGGAGATCGCACCCCAACTTCGGGTGGATCTAAAATGGCCGAATGACTTGCTTCTTGGCGGCAAGAAATTCTGCGGCATTCTCACGGAGATGAATTCCGAAGCCACGCAGGTGCGTCATCTAGTGGTGGGAGTGGGGATCAACGTGAATCAGGTGAAGTTTCCGGCGGAGTTGCGCGAAATTGCGACTTCGTTGCGCATCGAGACCGGCACCGAATGGTCGCGCGTGGAGCTCTGCGCCGCTTTGCTAAAATCGCTCGACCGGGAGTATCGGAGTTTGGTTGAGGATGCGGGAGCGCGTGACGGAATCCTGCGCCGCTTCGAGGCGAGCTCCTCCTCAGTGCGCGGGAAAAAAGTGAGCATCCTGGTGAACAGTGAAGAAAACGGCGGCCTGACGGGCGTTACGGAAGGATTGGATGAGCGTGGATTTTTGCGGGTAAGAACCGCAGAGGGGTTGCGGACGGTGGTGAGTGGAACGGTGAAGATCATTGGTAATTTGTAATTGGTATTTGCAATCTAAGAACGGACGCGCTTTTCCAATTACAAATTACCTATTGCAAATTTTTCTACGATTATGTTGCTTGTGATTGATGTCGGAAATACGAATACGGTGCTCGGCGTGTTTGCGCGGGCGCCGCACCTTCCGGGCGAGGATGTAACCGCGGAAACTGCGCGTTACGAGCGGCTGGTCGCGAACTGGCGCGTCGGTTCGCATCTGACTCGCACGGTCGACGAGTACGGAGTGATCTTCCGCAACCTTTTCTCGATGGATAACCTGGAAGTTTCGGGTGTGCAAGGGATCGTGATTTCGTCGGTGGTGCCTCCGCTCGATTCGGTGTTGCGGCAGGTATGCGAGCGCTATTTCAACACCAAGCCGTTGTTCGTTGAGCCGGGCGTGAAGACGGGCATGCAGGTGCTGTATGACAATCCCGCCGAAGTGGGCGCGGACCGCATTGTCAACGCGGTGGCCGCATTTGAGAAATATGGAGGCCCGTGCGTGATTGTGGACTTTGGCACAGCGACGACCTTCGACTGCATTTCGAAGAAGGGCGAGTACATGGGCGGCGTGATTTGCCCGGGGATCGGGATTTCAGCGGACGCGCTGTTTCAGCGCACCGCGCGGCTGCCGCGGGTGGAGATTCGCAAGCCGGCGCGAGTGATTGGGTCGAACACTGTCGGCAGTTTGCAGTCCGGGCTTTATTACGGCTATCTCGGACTGGTCGACGGGATCCTGGAGCGGCTGGTGGATGAACTGGGCGAGGAGACGCGAGTGATTGCGACGGGCGGCCTGGGATCGCTGATTGGCACCGCTTCACACTTCATTAAAGATGTGGACGAGCTTCTTACCCTCGAGGGGCTGCGCATCATATGGGATCGGAACCAGTCGTCATCCTTCCGCCGCGAAGCCGCGCCGAAGGCAACAAAGGCGCACGCGCCGGCCAAACATTTTGATGCCGATGCGAAGGCGTGGCCCTCGCCGAAGGCGCCTAAATCGCGTTGAATCGCGTTGCTTCGATAGCGCAACTGGGGACGTTGAGGGCTCACAAGCCGACCCTCAGAGGCTGAAGCCCGTATCGTTTTTGGTGGCGTTGGCAGCACGGCTAAAAGCCGTGCCCTTCCCCAAACCGATTTGGGGATCTAACTCTGGAGTCTGTTCTTGTCGTCGTGGAAAATTACTTCAATTACTTCACGGAAATCGAAGAGCACTACTTGCAGCGACGAGGGACTCATCTGTTGCTTTCAACGCTCGATTGGGCTCTGATCGAGACTTGGAAAAATGCGGGTGTGCCGCTGGAGGCCGTGCTCCGCGGGGTGGATGACTCCTTTGACAGATATGACCAGCGTCCGTCGAAATCGAAGAAGGTGAATAGCCTGGCGTACTGCTCGCAAGCCGTGCTGGCTGCGGCGGAAGATATGAAGGAAGCGGCGGTGGGGGCGCCCGGCGACGAAAAGCCGCGGCCACCCGGATTCGAAGCGGCGCAGATTGCGGCGTTCTTGCGCGAGAACGCCGAGCAGCTGGAAAAAGCCAAGCTGCCGGAGCGCGCGGGATTGGCGACCGGAGCGCTGGCGCGCGAAGAAGCAGCTTCGCTGCGCGAGATGGCGGAGGCAATCGATCGCACCGAGAAGGTTCCACGGCTGGAAGACTTGGAGCGGCGGCTGACGGTGCTGGAGGAGAAGCTGTTCGCGGTGTTGATGGCGGCGACTCCGGATGAGGACCTGGTGAAGGTTCGCGCGGAAGCGGACCGGGATATTGCTCCCTACCGGAGGAACATGACGGCGGCGCAGGTTGAGCAGCTGCACAAACAGTACGTGCATAAGCGGCTGCTGGAGCGGTGCGGCGTCCCGCGACTGAGTTTGTTCTATATGCACTAAGATCGTGTTGGTGGACACTCCTGTCCGCCTGACTGTGTGCTCCCATCGTCCGGCGCGGGCTGGAGTGCCCGCGCTACACTTACCCCTTGCTTCTCTCCATTGAAAAACTGATCTACGGCGGCGACGGCCTGGCGCGCACTCCGGCCGGCGCGGACGGACGCAGCATGACGGTGTTTCTGCCGTTTGTGCTGCCGGGGGAGCGGGTTGAGGCCGAGATCAGGCAAGAGAGACCTGGATTCGCGCGCGGCTTGGTGGCGCAGTTGATTGAAGCATCGCGTGATCGCGTCGAAGGTCGGTGCCCATACTTTCAACAATGCGGCGGATGCCATTACCAGCACATCCCCTACGAGCGGCAACTGGAATTCAAAGCTGAAATTCTGCGCGAGACATTGCAGAGGATTGCAAAAATCGAACTGAAATCCGAGATTCGCCTGCATGCTTCTCCTCCATGGAGCTATCGCAATCGGACGCGCCTGCAGGTGCGGACTGCGCCAGAGTTTCCACCCCAGACCGGCAAGAGCGGTCGTTCTGGGGACCCCGCACTGGGGTACTTCCGATTTGGATCGCACGAGTTTCTTCCGGTGCGCGAATGTCCGATCAGCTCGCCGTTGATCAATCGGATGATGACGCGGCTGCTTGAATTGCGCGGATTGAACTGCCCGGCGGCGGTTGAAGAGATTGAACTCTTAGCGGAGGCGACAGACCTGCGTCTGCTGGCATGGGCATTCTGCGGGCGCGGGGCCGACCAGAGAGATTTATTGCGCTGGGCGGAGTCGCTCCAGCGCGAGGTGCCGGAAATCGGCGGCATGACATTTTTCTCTTCCCGGCGCCGATCTTTTGAGGGCCGATCTTCGGAGCGTGGATCTTCGCGGGGGCGATTAGAAGACGATTCCCCGATGGATCCGAAAGCGCTGGCGCAATCGGGCGCGACGGCAATTCGCTATCGAACGAAGAACCACGAGTATCGGGTCAGCGCGGGGGCCTTCTTCCAGGTGAACCGTTATCTGGTGGATGAGCTGGTTTCGGTTGTGACCGGCAATGCGCGAGGGGACGTCGCACTCGACCTCTACGCCGGTGGAGGGTTGTTTTCCGCGGTTTTGGCGCGGAGTTTTCATCACATTTTTGCTGTAGAGGCGTCACAGACATCGCATGCCGACCTTGTGCAGAATGTGCCTGCGAACGTGAAAGCGGTCGGCGCGCGAACCGAGGATTACCTGAGGAGCGACTACCTGAAAAGCCGACCAGTGCGAAAAAGGCCTGATTTGGTCGTACTGGACCCTCCCCGCACTGGTGCCGGAAAGGCGGTGATCAGCTCTCTCGCGGAACTCGGAACGCCCCGTGTCCGATATGTTTCGTGCGATCCGGCAACGCTGGCTAGGGACCTCGCCCCCCTTCTAGCGGCCGGCTACCACATCGAGGAAGCACACTTGTTCGATCTCTTCCCTGAGACGTTTCACATCGAATCGGTGATGCTGCTGGCGCGCTGACCGCTTTCACGTCGCCCAGTTCCTCCTGGAAGACGGGTTGGCCGAGGGCCCCGGCGCAGGTAACACATGCGTTGGGGCCCCGCTCGTCCTCTCGAATCAGTTCCCGGTTCTCAGTAAGAGCGTAAGGTTCGCCGCCTGGCAACAGGAACTGAGAACTCTTAGTGAGTTTTCCACAGCCAATGACACGCAACGGGAATCCGCCTCGACAGCCATTGTTCTGGGCGGCGGTGGTATTTTCGCTCGGTCTTTGGACGGGTGTGCGCGCCTGGCGGCCACCTTCCTGGTGGGTGATCGTGGTAGTGGCCTTCGTTTTCGCGGCGTCATGGTTTCTTTCAAAGCGAGCCTGGGTGGCCAAGGTTCTCTCTTTGGGCGCGTGGTTTCTCCTAGGCGCTTTTCTGATTCAGGTTCGCGGTCAGCGGCCGGCCGAACTTCGGCAGGATGGCGCTCGAATTCTTGCCTTGACGGATGGCCGAACGGTCGCACTCACGGCACGTGTGATTCGCGAGGGATATGCGCAGGCGGCGGGTCCGCGGTCGATTCGCGAATCCATTGATGTGGAGACGGAAGCGATCGCAAGCCAGAGCCAAAGCTGGCCGGTGCAAGCCGGAGTACGGCTGACAATTTACGAAAGAGTCGACAATTCTGAGGCGATGGAGCGCCGGGCGTCCTCGCCCGGCCTCGGCGCTGCGGAAGGCGCAAACGGGACGGGCGAGACGCCCGTCGCTCCACTGGGACTGACTTACGGTACGCGACTGCGCATCGGCGCGAAGCTGCATCCGGCGCGCAATTATCGAAATCCCGGAGCCTTCGATTATGAAGGCTATCTGCGCGACAACGGCATTAGTGTGCTGGGGTCGGCGGAGGCAACGGATATTGAGCGGCTTCCAGGCTTTTCTGGCAACAGGGTTGAACTCTGGCGGACGCGCGTTCATTCGAGCATCGTAGCCAAGATTCACCAGCTGTGGCCGGCGTCGCAGGCCTCGCTTATGGACGCCATGATCCTCGGTGAAGAATCATTCCTGCGCAACGCGACGCGCACCGAGTACCAGCGCTCGGGCACATACCACGTGCTGGTCGTTTCCGGCATGAACCTGAGCATCCTGGCGTTCGCCATTTTTTGGACGCTGCGCCAGTTTCGCGTGGACCCCGCGGTGGCGGCCATCACCACGGTCGTAGTCTCGTTCGCGTATGCGTTTGTGGTCGGCGTCGGTCCACCGGTGTGGCGCGCCGCCTTGATGCTGGCGACATACCTGGGCGCGCGCCTGCTGTATCGCGAACGCAACATGATGAACGCCATTGGAGCAGCGGCGCTGGGAGTTCTGATCGCCGATCCGCATGCCTTGTTTGGCGCCAGTTTTCAGCTGACGTTTCTGGCCGTCTTCATTATTGCAGGCATCGGTTCGCCGATTTTGGAACGGACGACTTTGCCCTACGCGCGGGGATTACGGCTGTTACAGGCCGCCAGCTACGACTTGCACGTCGCTCCCGAGGTGGCGCAATTCCGGCTCGATTTGCGGTTGATCGCAGGGCGGCTGAAGAGATTCATCGGCGACCGCCTCAGCTTGGCACTGCCCGCGATCTTCATGCGAGTGGCAATTGGACTCGGCGAATTGATTTTCATTTCGGCGCTGATGCAGGCAGGACTGGCTCTGCTGATGGCCTACCACTTCCATCGCGCGACCACCATGGGGATGCCGGCCAACCTGGCGGTGATTCCGCTCACCCAGGTGTTGATGCCAGCCGCCGCCGCCGTCGGCCTGGGATACATTTCGACCGCGCTGGCCAAGCCCGCGGTTTGGATTTCCGGCGCAGCACTCGAAGGCATTGCTGGAACGGTGCACTGGTTGGGCGGAGCGCAGGGCATTGGCATGAAAATCGGGGGCGCCTCGCTTGCCGACTTGCGCGTAGCCATGCCTTCGCTCGCGATGATTCTGGCCTCGCTTGCCGCGCTGCTGATCGCCATGCTGGCGGCGCAGTTCCGTCGCTCGCGCCTGGCGGCTTTCGCCTCCGTGGTGCTGCTGTTCGGCGTTGCCGTCTGGATTGCATTTGTCCCCTCACGCCCTCACCTTCGTGCCGGCGCAATGGAGATGACGACAATCGACGTCGGACAAGGCGATTCCATTCTGCTGGTCACGCCCGAGGGTCGCGCCCTGCTCATTGACGCCGGAGGCCTGCCGCAGTGGATGCATTCCGACTTCGATCTCGGCGAACAGGTGGTCTCTTCTTACCTTTGGAATCGAGGTATCGATCATCTCGACGTGGTCGCGATCACGCATCCTCATGCCGACCACCTCGGCGGCATGCCCGCGGTGATTGCGAATTTCCATCCGAGTGAACTTTGGATCAGTATCGACAAGCCGGTGGGCCAATTGGCGCCGATCGTTGCGCAGGCGCAGAGGGCGGGGATGAATGTTTCAGTGAAAAAAGAAGGCGATCAATTCGATTATGGCGGAGCGCATTTTCATATGCTCGCTCCCGGACGGGACCAAATCACCGGGTCGATGCGGCCGAATGACGATTGCCTGGTGTTCACGGCTACTTTTCGCGAGACCACGGCTTTGCTTGAGGGAGACGCGGAGCGTCCGGCGGAGCGGCGCGTGGTGGAGGAACACCCGGAGGCGATGCTGTTGAAGGTGGCGCATCATGGCAGCGCGAGCGGAACGTCCGCCGATCTGCTGGCAACCGTTCGTCCGCGCTATGCGGTCATTTCTGTCGGCGCGCGCAATGTGTACGGACATCCCCGGCGCGAAGTGCTGGAGCGGTTACAGCAGGCCGGAGTGAAAACCTACCGCACCGACGAGGAGGGCGCGGTCAGTTTCTATCTGGACGGCAAGTCCGTGACTCCGGACGTCGCACTCATCCACTGACTCCACCCCGTCTTTGCGGGAAATCAGACGCCCTTACCCGGTGATGTCGGCCGTTTCGTCATCGAGGGGTGGCAATTTGCGATACGCGTCGATAATCTTTTCCGCTTCCGGCGCGTCTTGCTGGCGCACGAGAAGGACGGTCCCACCGACGCCAGGAAACATGTCCTGAACCGCATCAATGGATTTCAGATCAGAGTCGATGCCGGCGGATTCGAGCAAGCCCTGCACGACGATGGCTTCGTTCTCCTGCTCGGTGTCGAAAATCTTGACGAGCTTCTCGTTAGGCTCGGGTTGAGGAGAGGGGTTAGGCGGTTCTGGCATGCGTCCTCCGTAGTACTGCCTGTTAACAGATTACGGCAGTCACTATACCTCTGTCTTGCGGGTGTCTTTGCAGGTCACGAAGGTGTACGGCCAAGGGCAGCTTGATTCGCGGGCCGAAGCTGGCACAATGGCGACTGGGGCGCAACGCGAGGGACAAGGTCAACATCCAAAGACTCACGGGGGTAGTATGGAAGTTCAACCAGCCGACCAGCCAAGCCGAGAGCACAATGAGCGCATCGAGGAGGCTCGAAGAATCCGCCGCCTACAAGTGATGATGAGCATGGTGATGTCGGTGATCAGCCAGGATCCCGATCTGACGCTCGAAGAGGCTGCCGAGATGGCGGCAAATGCCCGCCGCGCCGCGCTCAGCATGTTCCCCGATAAAGAACTCGCCTACGATCTCATCTACCGGTCGCGCCTGCAGCGGCTGATCAATGAACGCTTTCGGCTGCAGTAGGAGTTTCGGAACACAGCGATCCTTCGCCTGACTCCGCCTTGACCGCGCCTCGCTCCGGCTTCTAAACTCCGACTGGGGTGCTCCATGCGCAAACTGATCTGGATTCTGTGTATTGCCGCCGCATTCTCCGGCATCGCGGTCGCCGACGAAGGTCATCATCACGAGGAAGTCACGCAGGAGCAATTGGGCACTGTCCATTTTCCCGTATCTTGTTCCCCTGAGGCGCAGAAGACCTTCGAAAAAGGCGTGGCGCTGCTGCATTCGTTTTGGTACGAAGAAGCCGAGAAGACTTTTCTCGATGTCGAAAAGCAGGACCCGAAGTGTGCGATGGCGTACTGGGGCGAGGCCATGAGCCTGTGGCATCAGCTCTGGAATCACCCGGACTCGGCCACCATTGAGCGCGCCTCGGCGGAGTTGAAGAAAGCCGACGAGGCAAAGGCCAAAACCGACCGCGAACGCGATTACATCCAGGCCCTGAAGGCGTTCTATTCCAACAGCAAGAAAGCGGACCATGAAGCGCGAGCGCGGGCTTACTCCGCAGCCATGGAGAAGGTGTACCAGAAGTATCCGGACGACCACGAAGCGGCGGCTTTTTATGCGCTTTCGCTGCTGGCATCGGAGCCCGATAACGACACGACATTTGCCAACCGCAAGCAGGCCGGCGCGATTCTGGAGAAGCTGTTTGCCGAGGAGCCCAATCATCCGGGCATCGCGCATTACTTGATCCACACTTATGACAAGCCCCAACTGGCCCAACTCGGCCTGCCCGCCGCTCGCCGGTACGCGCAGATCGCTCCTGCTGCTCCGCATGCCCTGCACATGCCGTCGCACATCTTCGCTCGACTTGGACTCTGGCAGGACGACGTCAATTCGAACCTGGCCTCGATTGCAGCAACGCGCAAGGCTACGGAGATGAACATGGGTGGCGAAAGCCACCAATTCCACGCCATGGATTTTCTTATCTATGCCTATCTGCAGAGTGGGCGCGAGGCGGAAGCGTCAAAAGTGATTGACGAAGTGAAGACAATGCCTTCGATGGAGATGGACGGGCAGGACATGCAAGCCTTCGCCATGTCAAAGTTTCCCGCCATGTATGCCTTGGAACTGCATCGCTGGTCGGAGGCGGCAGCTTTACAAGTGATCTCCAAGGCCGATCCGGGCGATCACGCCTACACCTACTGGGCGAAGACGATCGGATGCGCGCGCAGCGGAGACCTGGCGGCGGCGAAAAAGAATCTGGCGGAAATCGATGCCATTCACAAAGATTATTTGGAGCGCAGGAAAAATTACTCCGCCGCCTGGACGGAAATGCTTCAGCAGGAAGCGTCGGCATGGGTTCTGCACGGCGAGGGTAAAGACGAAGAGGCAACTGCGGCATTGCGCAAGATTGCCGATCATGAAGACGCCGTCGGCGAGGAGCAGACCTCGATGCCGGCGCGCGAGATGCTAGCCGACATGCTGTTGGAGATGAAGCGTCCGGAGCAGGCGCTGGCCGAGTATAAGGGAGACTTGAGATTCAATCCGAAGCGCTTCGACGGTCTTTACGGCGCGGCTCGGGCCGCGGAGATGGCGGGACAAGCTTCGCAGGCAACCGAGTATTACGCTGTGCTGGTCAAGACTTGTGAAGGGTCGAGTTCAGTGCGTCCGGAACTGGCGAAGGCGAAGCAGGCGGTAGTAGCCCAGAAATAGGATTCACTGCTCGATCCTCTGTAAACGAAACAGCAGTGTGCCCCATCCCAGCTTGGCGCGCATTTGCACCGGCGTGTGGCTTGGATCCTCGGAGTACCACACCCACACCTTGCCCTTGGACCGCAATGGCCCCGAGGTGGCTTCGGCCGTCACCAGCAGGGCCGGGAATGTTCCAGCCGGCACTTTGACCCGTTCGCGCTTCTCGACGGTGGCGCGGACGATCGTCGTCTTCCCGTCGCTGATCGGGAACTCGTAGATAGCGTCGAGCGGCAGCGGCAGCGACTGCAGATAGTAGAAGCCGGTGATGACGTCGGTGGCGCAGCCGGCAAGATCGTTTTCGACGTGCTTGGTCTCGCCGGTCTTCAGGCTTTTTTCATCGAGCGTGGTTTTCTTATGTTCGTAATCGAAGTGGATCGAAGTCTCGCGTTTGTGCGAGCCTTCCTCGCTATGCTTGAAGATCGAGAGCGAGCAGAACGTCCGCGGATCGAAATGCGATTCAAAGCGGTCGTGCACGGGAAAGATGACGTTGACGGCTCCGGAGGATTCGGCGGTCGCGGTGACCTTGCGGTCAGTTCCCGCGGCTTCCATTCTCACCACACCGGTTCCGGCGGTGATCAAATGCCACTCCGCCGAATAAACGTAGCTCCGTCCATCGGGGAAAGGATAGTTGGGACGAGGAGGCGCAATGTGCACAGGAGCGGGGCCGATCGTTGTTGTTGCTGTCGGTGGGGCTTCCTGCGCTAACATGGCTGCGATCAGCCAGCATAATAGGCCGCTAAGCGCGAAGGCACTCACGATGCGGCAATGACGGAGGAAGGTCAGCACTGGTCCCGATAGCTCTGTTTCCGCAGTTCCTTGTTTAGCGAATCTGAGTGGCGAACCTGACGGCAGACTATCACACCATCTTGAAGATCAGCTTGAGGAAGAGAATGGCCAGCACGACCACGCAGCCAATGCTGGCCTGGTATTCGCGGTGCTTCCAATAGCGCGCGGAAGAGTACGCACTCTGCTGGCTCCCGTAAGGAGTAAGCCGCGGCAACATGCGTGGTACGTGGCGGGCGTAGTCGTCATAGTCGGGGAACGTCTGTCGCAGGTAGCGCTCTTCACCGGCGATGACCGGGATATAAACCACAGCGAACATCGCGAGCATGACCGCGACAATCCACCAACTGCGCGCCGCGATGGCAAAGCCCGCGGCCAGCATCAGCGAGCCCAAGTACAGAGGGTTGCGAGTGTAGGCATAGGGGCCGCTGGTGGTGAGCTGCTTGTCTTTTTGCACGTGGCCGGAAGCCATCCCGCGCAAGACGAGCCCGGGAAGCAGCACCACTGCGCCCGTGATGAGCGAAGCCTTTGTGGGCCGCGCCAGCCAGACATACACAGCCGTAAAAATAAATCCCAGGGGCACGCGGATGCGACGGGCCACATGCGACCAGGTGTCGCCTGTGGTCTGCGAGGAATGCGATCCGGATTGTAAAACTTCAGTCACTTGGTCTTGAGAGATAAGGTTTCGGCTGCATGACTCTGCAACAGCTTCCGCGTTGCGTTGACGACATCGCCGACAGTGATCTCGAGCAACCCCTGTTCCGGCTCGCGGCGCCGGGTGTGATCGGTCATGCTGCTTGCGCTTCGCAGCACAATCGATGGCGTCCCGAATGGCCCGTTGCGCGCCGGATTTGTCGGACCAAAGATTGCCACCACCGGAATTCTTAAGGCAGCGGCCATGTGCATCGGCCCGGTATCGCCGCCAATGAAGAGGCGAGCCCGGCGCGTGAGCGCGATCAACTCGGAAACCGAGCAGGAGATTTTTCGCGCAGCCCCTTCGCTGGCGGCTTCCACGGCCGCGGCCAGATCTTCTTCCCCGGGTCCGTAGTTTACGAGCGAACATAGTCCAACTTTTGCAAGTTCCTTCGCAACCTGTCCGTAACGCTCCGCCGGCCACATCTTTGCGCCCCAGCCCGCGCCAGGATTGAGAATCACAAAGTCGTTCCGATCCGCCGTGAGGCCAGCGATCTTGTTCTCTGCATCTGGGTCCACGGGAAGCTCTACCTGAGCTTCCGCCGTTGAGGTTGGAATGATCGCAGTTGGAATGATCGCTCCCGCCAGCGCCAGCGCCTCTTGGACGACATGAGTGCCGCTCGTCTTCACCAGCACATTTCGTGTGTAGAACATACTGGCAGCGTTCTCACGCGACTGTGCATTCCCGTACACAATCGACGCGCCCGACCAGCGTGCCAGCAATGCAGAACGCACCGCGCCCTGAAAATCAATCGCTGCGTCGTATCGAACTCCGCGCAACTCACTCAAACCCACCGCCATCTGTTGCCAGCTGTTGAATGAGAACAGGGCGCGGCGCCATTCCGCCGTGTTGACGGAATGGACGCGGTCAACCAGTGGCCGCTGCGGAGAGCGCCGTCCCGAACGCGGATAGCGCAACGTGCACAGCAGTTCCGCCCAGCGCTCTTCGATAAGCCATCCCAGGGTCGCCTTAGGAAAAGTCTGGCGCACCGCAGCTACGGCTGGCAGAGTGTGAATGATGTCTCCCATGGCACTGAGGCGCACAACAAGCAGGCTATCGAATCGTGGAGTTCCGGCTGGGAGAAAAAAGGAGTCGGTCATCCTTGTCCCCGCCCCCATCGCCAGCCGCATCGCCTCACGATTTTCGCGGCTCCAGCCGCGAGCGCGAACCAATGATCTCGGTGGCCGAGTGCTTCTTGGGATCGCCCACGATGACAACACGGCCTCCGCAGGCTTCGACCTGGTCGCGCTCCGGGACGCTCTCCACCGTGTAGTCAGTGCCCTTGGCATGAAAATCAGGACGGATGTCGCGAATGATAGCGCACACGTCCTCTTCTGGAAAAACAATGACGGCGTCAACGTCCGCCAGCGACGCTAGAATTTCCGCGCGTTCCTCCGCCGGCATCACGGGCCGCCCTTCACCCTTCAAAGCGCGCACGGAAGCATCGCCGTTCACCGCGACAATCAGTCTGCCACCGAGTTCCCGCGCGGCATGCAGGTAGCGTACATGGCCAACATGCAGCAGATCGAAACATCCGTTGGCCAACGTGATGCGATCGCCGTCGTGCCGCCAATTCGCCACACGCCGCTGCAGTTCGTCGCGTGACACGATCTTCTGATGGAGTGATGTGCTCAATGATCTCGATTTACGCTAATGCTCTCGAGCGACTGGCGGCGTCTTATCTAGCGCCTCCAGCAATTCCTGCTGGCTGACCGTGGCCGTGCCCCGTTTCATCACCACGATGCCGCCCGCATAATTTGCCAGGTAGGCGGCCTCTTCGGCGGTTGCACCCGCGGCCAAAGCAGCGGTAAATGTCGCAATGACGGTATCGCCGGCTCCGGTTACGTCGGCGACTTCATCGCTGCCGGAAATCGGAATATCCACCGGCCTGTGACGGCGTGGGAAAACCACCATGCCGTCTTTGCCACGCGTGATCAACAGCGATTCCAAATTCATCGCGCCTGCGATCTGGTCTCCGGCGGCCAGAAGGCGTTCCCAGTCGTTGCCGATGTGGATGCCGAGAACTTCTTCCACCTCAGATTCATTCGGCGTTGCGGCCGTTACTCCGGAAAACTCGAGCATGCGATGGCGCGAGTCGAGCGTCACCGGAACCTTCTCAATCCCGCGCTTTTCTCGAATCGCATTCAGCAGGTTTGGCGTAGCCGCGCCGTATCCATAATCGGAAACCAGCAACGCATCGGAGGCTCGTGTGTATTCGCGCGCGGCAAGTATGAACTCGCGCCGCAAATGCGAATTGGGGCTTTCGATGGGCTCGCGGTCAAGGCGCACGACCTGTTGTCCGGCGGTGTGCGCAAAGCCAGCCAGGATACGCGTTTTGGTCACGGTGGTGTAGCTTTTGTCTTTCAAGACACCGCTGACCGGGATGCGTTTGTGACGGAAAGCTCGCAGCAAAAGTTTTCCCGGTTCGTCGTCGCCCACAACCCCAACCGGCAAGACATTCACTCCCAGATCGGCAAGGTTGTAGATGGCATTCGCGCCGCCACCCGGAACCACTCTGCGATCGCGGTGCTTCAAAATCAGCACGGGCGCTTCGCGTGAGACGCGAGAAATCTCGCCGAACACGAACTCGTCGGCGACCAGATCCGCGAGGACGGTTACCGTAAGCTTGGGGAAGGATTCGACGATCTTTCGTAGGCGCAGGCGGCCGTTTTCTTTAATGTGTTTTGTCATCAATCTGTTTAGTCATCAGGCGCAACCTAAGATTTTCTCACGAGCGGGCCTTCTGGTCTTTTGATCCTGGTGAAAATGGTCTTCGCTAGAATGGCATCCACAACCTCATTGGGATGGTCGATGGTGAGGTCGAGCGCGGCGATCGCAAATGGCTTGAGTTCTTCCTGAAGTGACCCCAGATTGACCGCATCTTTTTCCGTGGTCAGGAAGCCGCCGGCGCCGAGCTTGCCGCGCATGGCAAGCAGTCGCTCGATATCACTTCTGTCATAGGCATGGTGGTCGCGAAACTCGACTTCTGCCGCAGGTCTGACTCCGGCGGCGCGCACCTGGGCGAAAAACTGTTGCGGTTTCGCGATACCGCAAAACACAATAGGCGCGGCGGGCGCGGCGGACACGACGATTTCTCGCCTCATCCGCCAAATAAGTTTCCCTTGCAGAGCGAATCCTTTGAGCATCATCTCCTGCGCAGAAAAATCCCCCGGCAGCACGATTGCGTCGGCGCGCCTCAGCGACGACAGCGGCTCGCGCAGATGCCCCGAAGGCAGCATCCTGTCGCCGAAGTCGCGCTCCGTCATCAGCACGATGTCGAAGTCGCGAGCCAGAGAGCGGTGCTGAAAGCCGTCGTCGAGGATGTGCAATTGCGTCTCGAATTTCTGCTCGGCGAATCGGCCCGCCTCGTAGCGGCTTTCACCGACGATCACCGGAACACCCAGCCGCCGGGCGATCAGCAGGGGCTCATCACCGAAGTCTCTGGCGTTGCCATTGGTCGCCACTACCAGCACGCCGCGAGTTTTGCGACGATATCCGCGCGTGAGCACGTCGAAGCGAATGCCGCGCGCCTTCAACAGTTCCCCAAGCGCAATCACGAACGGAGTCTTGCCCGAACCACCCACCGACAAATTCCCGACGCTGACCACGGGTTGCCGCAGCCGCTGCGAAGTCAGGACGCCGCGATCGAACAACGTGTTTCGCAGAGCGGTAGCGACGCTGTAAACGCCGGTGAGCGGATTCATGATGAAACACCCATCAGCTTGAGCAACGCCGAGACTGTCCGGTCCGTAGCCCCGCGCTGGGATTCGAGGGCCGCCAGTGCGTTCCGGCCGAGCGTTTCCCGCTCGGCTCTGTTTTCGATCAACTCCATGAAGACCAGCGGCAACTCCGCCAGCCCAACGATGCGGACCGCATTACGACTCGCAAAGAAATTAACGACGTCGCGAAAATTCTCGTAGTGATTGCCGGTGACGACGGGAAGACCGTGGAGTGCGGGCTCAAGAATGTTGTGTCCGCCGCGCGCTACCAGACTGCCACCGACGAACGCGACGGTAGCCAGCGAATAGAGCGCGGCCAGCTCCCCGATGCTATCGACGAGAAACACGCCGCCGGCAAGCGGTTCGCCGCTCCACAAAGAACGCCGCCACATTCGGAAGCCGAGTGTTTCGACGAGTTCTGCCACCTCCTCAAAACGCTCCGGATGGCGTGGTGCAAGGACCATCACGGCCTTGGGGTGATTGGCCAGAATGTTGCGAAACGCAGAAAGCAGAGAGCCTTCTTCATCCTCAAGCGTGCTGCCGCAAACCAGAACTGGCTCCGCTCCGAAGCGGGCGAAGCTCTCACCAAGAGTCGCAACGATCGCCGGCGATGGCGGTGGCGCCACGTCGAATTTCAGATTGCCCGCCACCGCGACCCTGGTTTCGGCTGCGCCAATTTGTATGAGCCTCCGCCGGTCTTCTTCTGTCTGCGCCAAGAAACAATCGACGTTCTCAAGGGTTTTCTCCAGCAGTCTCGGAAACCAGAAACGGAACCGCTTGTAGCCGGGCAGCGAACGGTCGGAAATGCGGCAGTTGATCACGGCGATGCGAGCCCCGTTGCGTTTGGCAAGCCTAAGAAAATTTGGCCAGAATTCGGTTTCGGCGATGACCACGAGTTCCGGACGCAGAGCATCGACGTAGGGCCGGACGGCAAAAGAAAAATCCAGCGGGACATAGAAAACGTTCTCTGCGCCAAATCTTTGCCCGGCCAGTTTCTGCCCTGTGCTGGTAGTCGTCGAAATCAGTACGCGATGCGACGGGAATTTCTGTCGCAGCGCCTCGACGACGGCGCTACAAGCCACAACCTCGCCCACCGAAACCGCATGAACCCAGATTGTAGTTTTCCCTCCGCCGCGAATGAGGGCGGGCGGAACTGCGCCGAACCTCTGGCGCAACCCTGCCCGATACTTGCCATGCCGCATCATCTGCAGCAGCCAGTAGGGCAGCGTCAGCACCAAGAAAAAGGCGAGCAGCGCACTGTAGAGTGCGTACATGAAGAGAAGTCCCATTCTAAATGGCGAATCGAAATCCGACGTTCGATCGGGCTGAGACAGCACCGCTTCGGGGCACGGCATCCTACAATTCGGCACCTTATAATTCACGTATGCAGAATGCATGTAGGCAAGAATTACCTCGCGCGCCGATACCGCGAGCCCCGCGTCTTACGGCACTCTCGGCTTGTGTGCTGCTTTGCTGCTTTTGCGCAGTCGCGGCCAAAGAGTTCGTGATGCCCGCGGCGCACCCTGCGCGCACCTATCCGGCACACGACGACCACCCCACGGAAAAAGTTGCGATCGCGGTTGATCCCTATGACCTGGAGGACAAAGCTTCGATCTTCAGCGTCAATTATCGCAACAACGGCTACATGCCGGTCTTTTTTGTCATCACGAATGATGGCGATCAGCCCGTCTCTCTCGTCGACATGAAGGCCCAGTTGAATACCAAAGATCGCAGCAAGCTGCTCCCCGCGACCATGGACGATCTGCTGCGCAGGCTTTCGCATCCCTCGCGGAATGACGGGCAAGTTACCTTGCCCATTCCACTGCCTAAAAAAGAGGTCAAGGGCGGCGTGAGCCGCAAGACGTGGGACGAAATCGAGCGGGCTCAGTTTGGCGCCAAGGCCGTCGAGCCGCACTCCACCGCGCGCGGCTTTCTGTTTTTCGATATCGCTGACATCTCGAATCCACTGGCTGGCGCCAGCTTCTACCTGACGGGGGTGCGCGACGCGAAAGGCAATGAGCTGATGTATTTCGAAATTCCGATGGAGAAGTATCTGAGCGCGCCGGAAGTGAAGAGGCCATAGCAGTTCGTCGGCAAGGCTATAATCTCCCGATATGGCGACCACCCCAGCCGTTTCCGAGAATCTTCTCGCGAAATACGAGCCGGTCATCGGACTCGAAGTCCACGTACAACTGCTGACCGCGTCAAAGATCTTTTGCTCGTGCTCCACTCGTTTTGGCGATCCGCCAAACACGAACGTGTGTCCGGTGTGTCTCGGACTTCCTGGAGCGTTGCCGGTGTTGAACAAGAAAGCCGTGGAATTCGCGGTTCTGGCGGCGATGGCTTTGCAGTGCCGCATCAACGAAGTTTCCATCTTTGCGCGAAAGAACTATTTCTACCCTGACCTGCCGAAGGGCTATCAGATTTCGCAGTATGACAAACCGCTCGCTGAGTTTGGATTCATCGAAATCGATCTGAACCAAAGTAGGACGAGCGGCAGCAAGAAGAAAATCGGCATCACGCGCCTGCACCTCGAAGAAGACGCGGGCAAAAGCCTGCACGAGGGCTTTGCCGATGCCGCCCATAAGACTGCCATCGATTTGAACCGCACTGGCGTGCCCCTGGCCGAGATCGTTAGCGAACCCGACATGCGATCGCCAGAGGAAGCTTATGAGTACCTCACGCGACTCAAAGAAATCATCCTCTACACCGGCGTCAGCGACTGCAACATGGAAGAAGGTTCGCTCCGCTGCGACGCCAACATCAGCGTGCGGCCTCGCGGCCAGAAAGAATTCGGCACCAAAACCGAGGTCAAGAACGTCAACTCGTTCCGCTTCATCAAGCAGGCGCTGGAGTACGAGATTGAGCGCCATATCGGCATCATCGAGGCAGGTGGCAGAATCACGCAGGAAACGCGGCTCTACAACGCTCACGAAGGCAAGACCTACGGCATGCGCTCGAAAGAGCAAGCGCACGACTACCGGTATTTTCCCGAGCCCGATTTGCTTCCCCTGGTGGTGGATGACAAATGGCAAGCCGCAATCCGTGCCGGCCTGCCCGAGCTTCCGGAAGCGCGCCGCCAGCGCATGATGAACGAGTATGGCATCACCGCGGGCGACGCCCACACGCTGACGCTGACGCGGTCCATGGCCGACCAGTTCGAGTCCGCGGCGCGATCTGCGAAGAACCCGAAGCGCGTCGCCAACCTCGTGCAGAGCGAATTACTCGGACGCCTGAAAGCGCAGGGCCGCGAACTCGAACAGTCGCCAATTTCGATGGCTGGGGTTACCGCCTCGGCCGATCTGGTCGAGTCGGGCGCAATCTCTGGCAAAATGCTGAAAGATCTCTACGACCTCTGCTTCGAACGCCACCAGGACTTCCCTGCCGTTTACGAAGAACAGGGACGTCCCGAGCAGTCGCGCGACACGTCGGCCTTGGAGAAACTTGCCGATGAGTTAATCGCGGCCAATCCCAAGCAGGTGGAGCAATATCGCGCGGGCAAGAAAACCATGATCGGGTTCTTCGTGGGCCAGGTGATGAAGGCCTCGAAGGGGCAAGCCAATCCCCAGCTGGTGAACGAAGTCTTGACCAAGAAGCTGGAAGAATAAACACACTTGGGGGAAGTTCCTCGCTACGTCAGCCTTATCCGGCGAGCAAGAACAGAATGACTGGTCGAATGACCCACATTCGCGTCAGGCTGCAGTGGGTGCCCTACTTCGCCGCTCCCAGATTCTTCAGCACTTCTTCCGCATAGTAATTCGTGACTTTAGCGTCGTCGCGAAGGCTCTCGTAGTACGCCGCTTTCAATAACTGTTCACGGCGATCGCGCAATTGCTGGCGGATCGCCTGCTGCACCCGCGGATCATTCAAGTCCCGTTGGCCGGCTGGTTCCTTCGCAATCAGTTTCACGATCATATAAGCGTACGGTTGATGATTGGTCGGATTGACCATGGGAATCACAGGCGTGTATTGCCCCGGTTTAAGCTTCATCACTGCTTCGCGGGTCGTCGGATCGGCGGTCTTGAGCGCGGATTCGGGAGCCATCCCCAAATCGCCGCCGTTGTTGCTGGTCTCCGGGTCTTCGGAATAATTCATGGCCAGCGTGGCAAAGTCGTCGCCACTATCAAGCCGGTTGGCGATCATCTGGATTTTCTTGCGCGCCTCGGCATCGTTCTGCGCCTTGCTGTTTTGCAGGTTATGCACCTGGGGGTTCGCCGCTCCAGAAACCATGATTTTGGCCAAATGGTACTGCGCTTCGATCAAGTTAAACTCGGCCTTGTGTTCGTTGTAATAGTTCGTTACGTCCTGGTCGGTGATGTTGATGCGCGAGGTGATTTCCTTGTTCAATACCTTGTCGCGGGTGAGCGAGCGCCGCAGATCGCGCTTGAAGTCATCAAGCGTTATCTTCTTGTCCTGCAGACGCTTGTTAAACTCTTCGGCGGTGTAGGGCGACTTGATTTCATTCAGCTTGCGGTCCACTTCCTCGTCCGTCGCCAGCAGGCCGAGTTTCTCCGCGCGCTGCATCAGGATTTCGGTCTCGATCAGCTCATTCAGAATGCTCAGCCGAAGGCTCACCGCCTGCTCGCCCGTCGGCTGCTGATCGGAGCCCGCCGTCTGGTTGGCATAATATTTTTCGACTTCGGTACGATAGATCTTCCGCCCATTGACCGAAGCCATGACGTCGCCACCGCTGCTGTTGCGGTTACAAGCCGATAGCCCAATCAGCATCCACGCGCCGACCATGACCAGGCCTGCCCGCGCAAAGCAGTTTCGATTTTTCAAGTCCTTCCCTCCGCCACCACGGCGTGGAATTTGTGATTGGCAATTTGTGATTGGTAATTTTGATCGCGCAATCGCCGGGTTCAATTACAAATTACAAATCACAAATTGCAAATTCACTTTACTTCGTTGGCACAGCCGGCGGAGCCTTGGCTTCCGCTGCAGCTGGCTTGTGCTCCGGAGGCGCGACGCCGGCATCCTTTAACGCTTGGTCGAGCGCGAGTCGTACCTCATCCCCAGGCACGGCTCCATCCAGTTTCTGTCCATTCACAAACATCGTTGGGGTCGCTTCCACTCCGACGTTGTCTCCTTCGCGCATCGAGGTGCGCACCGCCTTCTCATCCTGAGCCTTGACGCAAGCCTGCAACTTCGCAATGTCGAGGTTGTGCTTCTGAGCTTGCAGAGTAGCCAGCCTGTCGAGTTCGGTATTCTGGCCGTCCCGGCCTTTTTCGCCGCTGATCGCGTGCTGATTGCCGTGAAGATAATCGGCATAGTCCCAATAGGCATCAATGTTTTGCGCGCCCAGGCAATTGGCATTCACCGCCGCGTGCACTGCCCAGGGGTGAATTTCTTCGAGCGGATAATCCTTGTAGATGAAAAGGACGCGATCGCCATATTCCTTGAAAATCCCGGGAAATAGTGTCGCGTGCATGCGCGAACAGAACGGACACTCGAAATCATCGTAATTGACGACCACTACCTTGGCATCCTTATTGCCTCGTGTTGGACGCCCGCTGACGTCAATCTTCTTCATGATGTCAGCATACGGATCAACGGTCAGATCCATCTTCGTCATGCGCAACAGCGTCTTGTGATCGTGGGAGAGCAGGAACTCGAATTCCTGTTTTTTAGCGGGGCTGGCAAACGTCACCGTTAGTGCATCATAGTTCGCGAACTCACTCGACCGCAGCGGCCCCAAAATCACTTTTACGTCCGGCGGGAGGGAATAGTGCGCCCGCACCTGCCGCTCGACCGCGCGCGTAATCTCCGCAGCAGGAGCGGAAGAAGCAGAAGGGGACTGGGCCGAGCATCCCAGACAGATGAGCAAAAGAACCAGAAACGCGCGCCGCACAATCATCAATCGAAGCCACCTGAACATCAGCAAACGCTTGATTATCTCATGGTAGCAAGACTCGCGTTGGGATGACCGCCCACCGCACAGCACCCCTGGCAGTCTTTCCGCAGCTTTTCAGACGCGTCCCCGAAGCAACTCTTCCCTGGTCAGCAGTTGATTCATCGAACCGGAGCGGAATCCCTCCAGGTCGAGAGTGACGAATTTGAATCCCAGTCCTTTGAACACGGCGGTGAACTCGCGGGCCATCTCGGCGGTCAATGCGCGGGGTAGTTCTTCGCGCGCAATCTCAATACGCACGATTTCCCCATGATGGCGCACGCGGAATTGCCGGAACCCGAGGGCCCGCAGTGCGTCTTCTCCGCGCTCGATAACGCTCAGCGCTTCGGGGGTAACCGCGCGTCCATATTCCATACGCGAGGAAAGACAGGCGGAGGCCGGCTTGTCCCACACCCGCAAATCCGCCTGCCGCGCCAGTTCACGGATTTCGGCCTTGTCCAACCCAGCTTCGAGTAACGGGGCCAGAACACGATGCTGGCGCGCCGCCTGTTGCCCGGGGCGAAAATCGCCCTCATCGTCGGCGTTGACTCCGTAGGCGATGGCGTCGAATCCGCGGGCTTCGCGGTAGCGTTCGAGGACGGTGAACAATTCGTCCTTGCAGTGAAAACAGCGCATGGCATCGTTGCGGATGTACGCGGGATTTTCCAGCTCCTGTGTTTCCACAACCTCGACCGGAATTTCGTGCTCGCGCGCAAAGGCGAGCGCGTCTTCAAGATGAGTCCGCGCCAGGCTGGCGGAATCGGCAATCATGGCAAGCGTTTGGTTGCCAAGCACCTGATGCGCTATCCAGGCAAGAAAAGCGGAATCCACGCCGCCGGAATAAGCGACGATCAAGCGACCGCGCACGGCCAGGATCTGGTGCAAGCGTTCAGCTTTCTGATCGAGCGTGGCTGCGATTGCAGTATTCACAATTACTATTATCCCAGAAACAAGGTCTCAGTTCCCGGTTCTCAGAAACATCCAAACCGCTCTTACTGAGAACTGAGAACCGGGAACTGAGAACTCAACTAGTAGAGCCGCTCCTGCCGTCTGAGGTTGCCGAACGAACCCACATTGGCCAGCGTAAATGCGAAACGATATTCATTCTCGTTGCGCACCGATCCCAGCGCAAAGCGCCGGAATTCCAGGCTCACGCCGCAGCAGTCCCAGGTGTAACTGGTCTGCGCCGACGCGTATTGCAGCGCGCCAAGGTTCGTGTCGAAACCGAAGCTGCTGGCGGCGCTCAAGCCGCGCTTGTTGAGCTGGCCGTAGCCGAATAACACCCGGAACTGGTGGAACTCGCAGCCGCTTGTGACAGTGGTCGTATGAACCGCACAGTTTATCGGTGGGGCTGGCGGGGTTTGTGCCGCAGTGTCGATCACGCGCAGGAAGGCATCGCCACCCCCAATCGTAAATTGGCCGTAATGGTAGTTCACCAGCGCCATGCTGGAATTAATGCGGCCGGCGGCAAAGTCGTAGTCCAAATCCCACTCGGTATTGGTGCGCGGACTGGTCTCGACGCGCAAGCGAGAAATGAGTGGAGCGAAGTGCCGTTCTGAATCCAGAAACGCGGTACCCGTAAAATCCGCCGTCGTTGTAAATACGTTCCGCTGCCCGGGCACCAGCGCATTCCCAAACGTAGGATCGAAGAAATATTTCTGTCCGATCTCCCAACTCAGGATCTCACGCGGGCCCGAGGCGCAAGGCTGAGCGTCTGGACTCACAGGCGGTTCCCACGGAACCGCGCCGACTTGCGGAACTCCGCCGATGATAAGCGTGCTCATCTGCGGTACGTCGCAATCCTTGACGTTAGGATCCAAGTGCCTGGCGTAAAGACGATTCACCAGCGAATACTCGATCTCGTTCGTGTTGGTCAGCACATCGGTGGCATCGAAACGCAAGATGTCGGCGAAATTATTGACGCCGGTCACGTAGTCGTAGCGCATGCGCGGCTCAATCACGTGCTTCCATTTGCGTCCGAGCCAGGGGCGATCGAAGATCCGCGACAATGCCGGAGGACGCAACTCGACGGAAGCTTCCAGGGATTTGCGATTCAGAATGTCGTCGGCAACGGTTCCAGGACTTGCCGCGTTGCCCTGCTCCGTGTAGAACGTATCCCGCAACGTGAGCGCGGGACGGAACGACCACCCCCGCCATTGCACCGGCATCGTGAGCGAAGGCGCCAGATCGAACCGGCCCACCAGAGCAGCCGTGCGAAGCCCAGGCTGCGTACCTTCGGAAGCCTGACGCCGCTGCAGACCCTCGGCCGCGCTCTCAAATGACCAATACAGCGGAGTATTTCCCAACTGCCGCTCCTCGCCCGAGATAAAGAAACTCGGCGTATGCAGGATCCGGACCAACTCCGTTTGCGTAATCGTAGTGCAAGTGCCCGTTTCCGGTACCGTTGGCGGAACGCAAACTTCGAAGTCCTGGTAGCGCTCCGCCAGGGCATTGAAGTGAAATCCGTTGGTCGTATCGGAAAGGAAAATCTGCGATCTCACCTCGGAGTCGATCGCCTGCGTGTATACGTCCGTGAAGGCAAGGCGGAAAACGAACGAACTCAAATAGTCGACGTTCGCCACACCGCGGAAGGTCCCGAAGGGGCGCTCGGCAAGAAAATGCGCGTCCTCACCGCCTTGATCGTCCGGCGGTTTGCCGATACCGCGATCGGCAATCCCGGCGTAGGTGAAGAACACAAAAGAGCTGTCGCTCGGACGAGCGCGGAATTCTCCATGTTCGAAGAAACCACGCTTCGAATAGTAATCGGCGCCCGCGAGCGCGTCCATGCTGCGATTAAAGGCCCAGTACACCGTTTCGCCGGCAATATATCCCTTGGCGGACGAGGTGCCCACAGTCGGAATCAACAGCCCGCTTTGCCGCTCTTTCTGAACCGGATAACGCACATACGGAAAATAGAACACCGGCAGGCCCATCAACTGGAAGTCGCTGCGGTAAATCTTTGCCGTGCTGTCCACGTCTACGGCAATGCGCCGCCCGCTGAATAGCCATTTCGGATGCGGCATTTCGCAGGTTGTGACCGTTCCCTGGCGCACCAGGTAATGATCGGGCCCGTGTTTCTCGACAATTTTTCCGGTGAAGGCGAAGGGATTGGAGGTAGTCAGCATGTAGCGGGACTTCCCCACGCGAAATCCCACGGTTCCGATCACGCTATAGAATGTTCCGACTTGCGTGCGGATATTGTAAGTGCCGTGGCTCGCTTCCACGTGCTCGTTGTAAGGGCCGCCGTCCAGCACGACGTGGCCTTCCAGTTCGCTGTCCCCCGTGTCCGCGTCGTAAGTGGTTTGATCCGCGTGCAGGATGTAGGTGCGATAGTGGATCTCCACCTCGCCCTTCAGATGGTAGATGGACCCATCTTTTTCCTGGTGCACCGCCCGGATCGTAACCTCTTCTTCCGTTTGCCTGGCCGGAGCTGCCGGAAGAGCGGCGGCCTGCTCGGAGACGGAGACCGTATCGGCGGCGGGCAGCGTCTGGCTGGTTACTATCCCCGGAGCGAGAAGCAGATGACAGACCAAAGCGGCCGTGATAAAGATTCGAGAGCGGGTGATCATTGCAAGCGCGCGTGCGCTCCGCCAGCCGGTCTGCCAACGGGAACCAACTGACCTTAGCACGCGAGCGGCAGGCGAAGCAAAGCTGCGCCGTTGTGTGGTCGCCGGTATCCATGCCTGGCCTGGCTCTAGCCGCTGGCATTCTTCGTAACTTGCTTACGACGATTTGATTCGCAATCACCGCATTGATGCCGGCCAGGTAACAACTGGAACAATGACGACTGGGAACACGATTACCGAATTAACGGCGACCGGATTGACGAACCGTCCAACCGGCGGCGATATCGCCATCCCACCGCCCCTCTGCCCCCCCCAGGCCGTCGAGCAGACTCGTAGCAACGTCGCCGAGGCCGCGCCCTCGGAACCGAAGTCCGATTCCTGGCGCGACGAGGTTGCCGCTCGCCTCGAACGCTATCGCACCCGACGCAAGCCCCGGACCCCACGCTATCCCTCACTCCTCCTGCCGTTCGATTCGCCCGAGAGCTGGTTCCGTCCTGCACCACTCAATTCATCGGCGAAAACAGGATCGCCGGAATGGGGATTGGTGGAAACTGGATCGGCGGCCCTTGCGACCGCGCCGGCGCGAGCCGAACAAGACTCCACGCTTGAAGCAAAACAAGAACGGACGGCACTCGCCGAACCCACCTTCGCCGAACCTCGCCAGATCCCAGACCAATCCGCCAAGGTGATCGAGTTCCCCCGTTCCGCCGCAATTCCGGTGTTTCACCCGAGCGACCTGGCCGATCCCGTGTTTGATCTTGATCGTCCGCGCATCGTCGAAGCCCCGGAGATTCTGCCGCCACCTCCCGCATTGGGTGGAATGCTAATCGAGCCCGCTCATCAAGAGCCGGCCGACAGGCGAGTCGACATACCCTCCGCATTCCCCTCAGCCTCGATCGCCCGGCGCACACTGGCCGCGCTCATGGATGGTGCGATCCTGGCAACTGCTCTAACCGCCTTTGCCGTAATTTTCCTTCGTCTGAACCCCAGCCTGAATCCCGTTCGCGGACCGCTGCCATTGCTTGCCGCTGCCCTCGGCGTGGCCGCAGCCGTGCTTTGGGCGGTTTACGAGTTCTTGTTTGTGGTCTACACCGGCTCGACTCCCGGACTTCGCGCCGCCCGGCTGCGGCTGGCAGCGTTTGACGGCACGCCGCTCAATCGCCGCGCGCGCCGCTGGCGCGTGCTGGCATCGTTTCTTTCCGCGTTTTCCGCCGGGCTCGGTTATCTCTGGTGCGTTCTTGATCAGGACGGATTGTGTTGGCATGACCGCATCACCCGCACGCACGTCCAATCCGCTGCGCAACCGGAATAAACCGGGCTGCGAAAAGGCTGTTCTACCACCCCGAACCGCAAGCCGTCGCCCATAGAATGCAACTTGTTTCATACTCTCACGACGCCCCAACCGCTGGTCAGATCAGATTCTCCAGCGCCGCCCGCAGCTCGCGAAAACGGAACGTGTACCCGCTGGCCGTGAGTTTTTCAGGCTCAACCCGCTGGCTGGCCAGCAACAATTCCTCCGCGGCCTGAGCGCCGAACGCCAGTCGCAACGCAAACTCCGGCACCGGAAGAAGCGCAGGCCGTCCCAGCACCGACGCTAATACCTTTGTAAACTCGGCGTTTCGCACCGGATTCCGCGCCACCAGATTCACCGGCCCAGAAAGCGACTCCGTCCGCATGGCGTGCTGAATTCCCCCCACGATGTCGTCCACATGAATCCAACTCCACCACTGCTGCCCCGATCCAATCCGCCCGCCCAGCCCTAGTTTGAACGGCTTCAGCATATTCCCGAGCGCCCCGCCCTTCGGGCTTAGTACCAGCCCAATCCGTATGTTCAGCGTACGAATTCCTGCCGCGGCTGCAATCCGGCTCGCATCCTCCCACTCGCGGCAAACCTCGGGCAAAAATCCCTGCCCGGCCGGACTCTCTTCCCGCAGAAATTCGTCGCCGCGATTCCCATAGAACCCCACCGCCGATGCACTTACCAAAACGAGCGGCTTGGCCTCACTCCGTGCCAACGCCGCGGCCAGGTTCCGAGTTCCCTGCACGCGACTCTCGCGGATCGCCTTCTTCTTTTCTGCGGTCCAGCGTCCCACTACGCTCTCCCCGGCCAAGTGAACCACCGCATCGAACCCCGAAACTGCCGCCGGGGACACCGGAGCCATGGGATCCCAGAAGATCTGCGCCGCATTCTCAGCCCGTCCCCGCACCAGCCGCACAATCTGCCTGCTCTCAGCCTCGAAAGAAGCCAGAAGCGCCGCGCCAATCGGCCCCGAAACCCCGCTAACCAAGACCTTCAAGCCAGCCCTCCCTACCAGTGTGGCGCGGGCGCCCCCCGCCCGCGTGCTCTTCGCCGGACACCCAAATAGTGGGGCGAAGAAGCCCGTCCCCCGTACTTTACCAGCCCAAGCGCTTTTCTCTGTGAACGCGCGTCTTCGGCGGTGAAATAGCTTTCCCGCTGCGTTAAAATCGATTATGGCGACGTTGCGTGAACAGATCGCGACCAACGTGCTCACGGTCACCCGCTTCCGCGAGCTGATGAAAAAGCTGCGCGAGAACCGTCCCAACGACGACCTTAACCTGGTCAAGAAAGCCTACGAATTTTCCCAGAAGCACCACGCCGGACAACACCGTGCCTCCGGCCAGCCCTACCTCGTGCATCCGCTCGAAGTCGGCAACGTTCTCGCCGACATGAAAATGGATTCCGTCTCCATCGCCGCCGGCCTCCTTCACGACTCGGTGGAAGACACCTCGGTCACCGCCGTTGAAATCCGCCAGGAATTCGGCGAGCAAGTCGCCCACATCGTCGAGGGCGTCACCAAGATCAGCAAAATCGACTTTTCTTCCCGAGAAGAAGCGCAAGCTGAGAACCTCCGAAAAATGATGCTCGCTATGGTCGACGACATTCGCGTCGTCCTCATCAAGCTGGCCGACCGCCTGCACAACATGCGCACCCTCGAGCATCTCGACCCCGAACGCCAGCAGAAGATCGCTCGCGAGACGCTCGACATCTACGCCCCCATCGCGCACCGTCTCGGCATGGGCAAGATTCGCGGCGAACTGGAAGACCTTGGTTTCAAGTACGTCGATCCCATCGGCTACGAGCAGGTTCGCGCCGCCGTCGAGTCGCGCCGCAAAGAAGGCGAAGCCTTCATGGCGCGTGTCGAGGGTGTTCTGCGCGACGGCCTCAAAGAAGCCGGCATCACCGGCCGCGTCGAGAGCCGCATCAAGCGCCTCTACAGCGTCCACAGGAAATTGCAGCGCCAGCGGATCGGCGTCGACCAGGTTTACGACCTTTGCGCCATGCGCGTCATCACCAACTCCGTGCAGGACTGCTACGCCGTTCTCGGCATCATCCACAACCTCTGGCGCCCCGTGCCCGGCCGTATCAAGGATTTCATCGCCATGCCGCGGCCCAACCTCTACCAGTCGCTGCACACTTCCGTCATCACCGAGACCGGCGAGACCTTCGAAATCCAGATCCGCACCGAAGAAATGCACAAGATGTGCGAGGAGGGCATCGCCGCCCACTGGAAATACAAAGACGGCCCTGTCTCCGCCGAGGACGAGCAGCGCCTGGCCTGGCTCCGGCAGGTTGTCGAATGGCAGCGCGACGTCTCCGACCCCAACGAATTCCTCTCCACCCTGAAAGTCGACCTCTACCCCGAAGAGGTTTACACCTTCACCCCCAAGGGCAAGGTTCTGGTCCTGCCGCGCGAGTCCACACCCATCGACTTCGCCTACTCCATTCACACCGAGGTCGGCCACAGTTGCACCGGCGCCAAAGTCAACGGACGCATGGTTCCCCTTCGCCACAAGCTTCATTCCGGCGACATCGTCGAAGTCATCACCCAGCCCGGACACAAGCCCAGCCGCGACTGGCTGGCCATCGTCAAGTCTTCCCGCGCCCGCAACAAAATCAAGCACTGGCTCAACGTCCACCAGCGCGAGCGCGCCATCGAAATCGGACGCAAGCTGATCGAAAAAGAAGCGCGCAAATACAGAATCTCGCTCAAGGAAATCAAGGAAGCCGACCTGCAAAGAGCGGCCAGCGAATACGGACTAGGCCGTCCCGACGATCTGATGGCCGGCATCGGCTATGGCAAGTACTCAGCCCGCCAGGTGCTGGCAAAATTCGCCCCCGCCGGCGCCCAGCCCATGTCGGAAACCGAAGAGCAGGCCGCAGCCCACGGCTTCACCAGCGGATTTACTAGCGCAGTCCGCCGCGTCTTTGGCGGCGACAGCAACGCCATCGTAGTCCGCGGACAAGGCGACCTGCTCGTCTATCGTGCCCGCTGTTGCAACCCCATTCGCGGCGAGTCCATCGTCGGCTACGTCACTCGCGGCAAAGGCGTTGCCGTCCACTCTGTCAACTGTCCCAACGTCACCAATCTTCTCTACGAACCCGACCGCCGCATCGACGTTCTCTGGGCCGGCGACAAAGAGGGCCAACCCGTTTCCTATCCCGTAAAACTCACTCTTCTCTGTGACGACCGCTTCGGCATGTTGAAACAAATTACCGCCGTCATCAGCGACACCAACACCAACATCCGCAACATCGAAGCCCGTACCCAGAACGGCCAAGCCAGCGTAGATGTAGTCCTAGAGATCGCCGACCTCAAACACCTCCAAAAAATCATGGACGGAGTCCGCCAGATCCCCGGCGTCCACGACGTCCAGAGATTGCAGAAGATCTAGACTTTATGACTTGGGCATGTCCGCAATGCGATCGGACCTTTCGTCAGCTGAATCAGCGTCACGCGTGCGGCGTCGGCAGCACCGCGACCTTACTCAAAAATAGGCCGTCTGAACTCACCGATCTCTACCGGAAACTTGAGGCCACCGTTAGGGGATTTGGCGAGGTGGAGGTAGTCACACGTGATCGGTATGCGCTGTTCCGAACAACACGCATCTTTACGGACCTGACGGTAACACGGGATGCGCTTCGCGTGGTGATTCACCTCGGTCGCAAAGTAAGCGCAACGTACTTCATCAAAATCGGGCCAAGCGGCAACCGCGTCTCGCACGTCGTCCTTGTCCGGACCGCCAAGGACCTGCGCACGACCATTCCGTTTCTGCGTGAAGCGTTCGACCTCGCCGCGAGTGAAAAGTCATAAAATCAATCTTCTGTTCACAACTGCACCGCAGTAGTCGGTTCTCAGCAGCGCTGGTCGTCAGGCCCCTTTGACATTTCGCATCCAAGTCGGCCAAAGAACTAGGAACTCGAAACCAAAGGCTCGACCGATCGACACGTCCAAAGACCCTGAGCGGAGCCGAGGGGATTTGATTCATAAAAGACGAAAAGACTAATATGAATTAATTCGATCCAATCAAGTCCCTCAGGAGATGAAAATGAAAAGCATCGTCCAAGCATCTCTGCTGCTTCTGCTGTTAAGCGCGTTTAGCTGGGCCGCAGAGGACGTCGTCACTGCCGTTCACGGAACCATCACCAAGCTCGATTCCGCCACCAAGACGATGGTCGTCAAGACCAAGGACGGCACCGAGCATACGTTCCACTTCGTCGGCAAGACCTCTGTCCATGGCGTCAAAGCCACTGTCCATGAAACAGCCATGGGCGCCGAAGACACCTTCCACGGACTCAAGGAAGGCACCGAAGTAGTCGCGCACTACACCGCCAAGGGCACCGAGAAGACAGCGGTCGAGATCGATGATGTCGGCAAAGATGGTATCAAGTCGATGGACGGAACCATCACCCATCTCGATCGTGGCGGCAAGACCATAGCGGTCAAGACCGCCGACGGTACGGAGGAAACATTCAAGCTGTCAGGTCACGCCGCAGATGATGCGGGCAAGGATATCGCAAAGGGAACCGAGAAAACCGCCCACGTCACCGTCTACTACACCGAAGAAGCCGGCAAGAAGACTGCCCACTTCTTCGAAAAAATGTAGTTCATAAGAATGTGTCGCCGTTTTTCGAACCCAGCCGCTCGTAGCTGACCGACACCGGGTGGGCAGGACGGAGTCTGCCAGATTCCCAGCGTCCACGACGTGCAGCGATCGCAGAAGATCGGGCCACGTTGCTTCGCGAAGGTGTGTGCAATATGATTCAAGCCTTCTACCAAATCTGAAACGCAGAATGGAGCAATCAATGAGGAGAACTATGGTGTGGTGCGTCGTGGCATTGTTGTCGCTGATGGTCGCGGCACAAGCAAAAGACAAGGAGATGGGCGGCGGAACTGAGCAGGCGGTCGCCGCACTTGAGCAAAAGTGGATAGACGCCGCCAAAGCCAGCAATCCAGATATGCTCGCTCCTCTTTTGTCGGACAAATTCATCAACACCGACGCCGGCGGAAAGGTGATTGGAAAAACCGAGACCCTCGCCAATATCAAGGCGGCAAAGTGGCAGACAAGCCAGATTGGCAATGTGAAGGTAACGGTATTCGGGAACACGGCCATCGCGAGCGGAGACTGGGTAGGCAAAGGGACGGACGAGAACGGGAAGCCGGTCGATACTCACGAGCGTTGGACCGATACCTGGATGAAGATGTCCGATGGAAAATGGCAATGCGTAGCCAGCCACAGCTCGACGATGAAAATGTAGGGAACAATCTGCTGGTGGAACCGGGCCCGTTGACCTTTTTCATCACAAACAGCCGGGCCACGCATCACAGACTCCCAACCCGCCATGCGCGACAATGACGATCAGATCGGAGACCCTAGACGTGTGCCCGTCTCTCAAGACGGCCCTCGAATCTGCCAAAATCCCGTTTTGGGAGGCTCTTTGATAACCAAGCGCAGCAAAATCGCCGCTAAGTCATTGGTTGTGGAAGACTTTACCCCCAAGTCCTTTAAATCCAAAGATCTGGGGGGAATTTCTCCCTAACGGCAAGAATATACTTGACTCCTCAGACGAATCTGTGCGATATTTAGGCATGGACAGCACACCTAAGACTCTTACCCAAGCGATTCAATACTTTACGGACGCTGATAACTGCTTGAACTACCTCAAGTCGAGGCGCTGGCCTGACGGCAAAGTGAAGTGTCCGACGTGTGGCCGGGATGATGCCCCATTTGTTCCCTCGCGCCGTTTCTGGCAGTGCAAGACTCGCCATCCGAAGGCCCAATTCAGCATCAAGACTGGCACCATCCTCGAAGAGTCCCTGTTGCCACTGGAGAAGTGGCTGCCTGTGATGTGGATGGTTGCCAACTGTAAGAACGGTGTCAGTTCGTGGGAGATTCACCGCTCGCTCGGAGTCACGCAAAAGACGGCATGGTTCATGCTGCATCGGATTCGTTTGGGGATGAAGGATCAGCCATTCCCCGGATGGAAAACGAAGCTCGGTGGCCCTGATAGCGAAGTTGAGGTGGATGAGACTTTCGTGGGCGGGAAAAAGCAGAACATGCACGCGGATAAGAAAGTCCGTTACGAAGCCAAAGGCGGCGCACATGGCAAGGCCGTTGTGCAAGGCATCCTCGACCGCGATGCGCGTCAGGTGCGGGCGAAGGTTATGCCGAATGTGACACGCGAGGCTTTGCAGTCTGAAATCCTCAAGCAAGTGAAGTACGGAACTAAGGTCTACACGGACGATGCCGTTGCTTACGAGCAAGGATTGCAATGGCGCTACGTGCATGAGTTCGTCAATAAGACTGAGACGTATGTGCGTGGTCGCGTCCATGTCAATGGCATGGAGAACTTCTGGAGTTTGCTCAAGCGCGGCCTCAAGGGAACCTATGTTGCCGTAGAGCCGTTCCACCTTGAGCGATACGTAGATGAGCAGGTGTTCCGCTACAACAATCGCGCTACAAAGGACAATCCCCTGAACGACGCTGATCGGTTCAGTCTGCTGTGTTCGCAGATTGTAGGAAAGCGATTGACCTATGCAGAACTGACGGCAAAGGGAGCAGAAAGGCCGGAAACTACTTTCTAAGTTTCGGTTGCCTCGTGGTCGGCGGAAGGCGACGTAGTTGCTTTCCGCTTTCTTTTTGTGCCGCGTTTCGGGCCGCGACGATTCGGATTCGCGTCTACCTGTTTTTGATACTCCGCTTCGCGCTGCTGCATTTCTTCGTGAGAGACGGTAAGCAACTTGTTTACAAGGTTCGTGAAGTTCTCGTACTCGGCGGAATGTTTCATTGACCCGATTACCCCTTTGTTCGACTTTCACGGCTTAGCCCCGTTCTTTTTCTTAGGTGCCGATGTTGTCCATGCGTCAGAAAATCTAGCTGAATATCCGTTGTCTACAACGATTTGATATTGGCTGATGACGGTTGCCCGAATAGCTTCGACAGCCTTTGGGCTTTTCAGGTCACTCTTGTAATCAAAGAATGTCTCATCGGTTTTATTCCGCCGTGTAACCTCGCCGTCCAGAATGCGGACTAGTGAGCCGACAATGACCTGCCCCCCATATTTAGTCCAAGGATAATGGGACTTTCTCCGGTTTTTGGTTCTCCAACACAGCCTTCGTAACTACCCTCTGGCAGCCGTCGAGGCGGTGGGAAAGTGGGAAACGCGGAGCGTTTTCCAAGCGGGCCCCGCCCGCGTCTTTTCCACCGCCCGTCGCCGCCCACGAGTTCGCGAACTCCTCCGGGGTGAGATACCCGAGCGCCGAGTGCGGCCGCACCTGATTGTAGTCGCACCGCCAAGTCTCGATCTTCTCCCGCGCATCGGCCAGATCGAGAAACCAGTTCTCGTTGAGACACTCGTCGCGGAACTTGCCGTTGAAGCTCTCGATGAAGCCGTTCTCCATGGGCCGTCCGGGGGTGATGAAGTGCAGTTGCACCTGGTTCTCGTAAGCCCATTGATCGACCACCTGACTGGTAAACTCGGTCCCGTTGTCGATCACGATCGCCTCCGGCTTGCGGCCTCTTCGTTTCAGTTCTTCCAGCACCCGCACCACGCGCGGACCCGGCAACGAGGTGTCCACCTCGATGCGCGGCGCGTAGCGCGTGAAGCCGTCCATCAGGTTCAGAGTTCGGAACTTGCGCCCACTGGCGAACGCATCCTGGGTGAAGTCCATGGTCCAGACTTCGTCGGGGCGCACCGGAAGCTTCAGGGGCACGCGTGCGGCCGTCGTCGGCATCCTCCGCCGTCCTCGCTTCCGCCGCAGTCCCAGCTTCTCCTCCACGTACAGTCGGTACACTCGTTTATGGTTCACCGCGAAGCCCTCGCGTTGCAGCAGGATCTTCAGCCGCCGGTAGCCGAACCGTCGCCGGGTCGCCGCCAACTCGCGCAGCCGCTCCCGCAAACCCGGATCTTCGACCCTGCGCCGCCGATACCGGCAGGTCGCCCGATGTAGCTTCACTAGCCCGCAGGCGCGTCGCTCCGAAACCGCGGCTTCCGAGCGCATCATTGCCACCGCCTGCCTCTGCATCTGCGGGCCTACCACTTTTTTGTGACCACCGCCTGCAATGCTCGTTTGTCCAGCAGCAGTTCGGCCACGGCGTGCTTCAGTTGCCGGTTTTCCTCCTCCAGTTGCCGCAGTCGCCGCGCCTCGCTCACTTCCATCCCGCCGTACTTCGCCTTCCAGCGGTACAGGCTCCCGCGTGTGATCCCGTGCCGCCGGCACAGCTCGTCGGGTGCTGTCCCAGCCTCCGACTCCTTCAGGATGGCGATGATCTGTTCTTCGTTGAATCGACTCTTGCGCACGACTCCTCCTCTCTGGCCCAGAGCGGGCCATCGTACATGGAGAAGTCACATTTCCGCTGGACTAATTTTCGGGGGGCAGGTCAACAACCTTTCCAAGCACGTCGTTCAATCGTTTGCGACCATTAGGCTCGGCTAAGAATTTGGACGGATGCTTGCATAGTTCCTTTCCCACATCATCTGTTTCCAACGCTTCCCTAAGCAGGTAGATGATGAGATAACGGGTCAATCCATACTTGCCGAACAAATTATTCGTCATTGAATCTAGTTGAGCAACCACGAGGTTATAAATGTCATTCGCCAACACGATGCGATCAGCATCAACACCGGGCCTGCCAAAAATATTGGCGTGCAGTTCATCAAACAATTTGTACGTCTGATGGCACGAGGATGGATCTCTCAAGTCAAACGCCAGTAGCACCCGAGCGGCACGCTCATTCTCAATCGTTTTGTCTGCTGGCCACTCTAGATGCTCACCGCGCTTGATACGAAACCAAGCATCGTTCTTATATTTCCGATGAATCTCCGATTGCAGCCGTACTTGGATTGGGTTGTTGGACTGCAAATCGCGGAACGTTGTGCCGTTTTGATTGTTCGTGTGATCGGTAATTTTGGTAGCCAGCGCATCGTTTGGAGGCACATTGATAAACTTGGTGATGATCCTCAGTTCTTTCGTGATGTCCTTCTTATTTTCGTAAAGAGTGCTGAGGCTCTGGCAACCATTCACCACTGCGTAACCACCGATTGTGATCTTATCTTTTTTTGCATCTAATTTTTCGCACAGGATTGTAAGCCCGTTATGAAAGGCAGGGAACAGGTTGTGCTCGGGAGAACTCTTGATGCTTCTGGCAATATCTTTGTTGACTTTGGTTTTTCGACCGAGAAACTGCCTTACGTTCCATGCGAACAATTCGCCGTTAGCGATTCCGTCCATATTCACTAGGTCTTCCGCTGAAAGAGACGCGATTACCATCTGAACTTTCGCGCTCAATTGGTAAACCATGTGAGGCACGCTGCCGATGTCAAAGCTCATTTCCTTGGCAATTGGAGCAGTCTTATCAAGCGGACTATATGAACGTTCCAGTTCGTCGCGGTCGTAGAGGGTTATTGATGGGTGAGCAGCCAAGAAGTCTTTGGCGTTTTGATCGCGTAGAGCATTGCTAATGAATACCCCCTGAACTGCAAAACCTTCCTCGACTTTGCGCGCTATTTCGTTCGACTTCAGCAAACTCGTGAGCGCCGGATTCTTGGAGGTCTTAATCAGATTTTCGACGGACGCTTTGTCCTTGAATTGGGAAAGGCTACCGGCGAATTCCTTGAGTCCGGTATCACCCAGACCCTTCTCGGTTTGCACGATAACGGTCTGGAAAACGTCGATCTGGCCAAGCTGATCGTTTACATATATACCGTCAATGCCTTTGTCATACCTGCCGTCACAGATGCAGTCGCTCACCTCCATCTCATCGAGGCGATAATAGTTCTCTAGAAACCACGCTAACAGGGCACGAGATTCGGTACGCTCTTTCACTGCGTGCGTACCGAATTGCTGCAAGATTCCTGGGTAGGACAGTTGGAGTTTTGGCACGGTTGCTCCCTTGACGTATCATATCGCCCCCGGCGTTGGGGCGCACCACAGCCGTCATCATGGGATGCCCTCTCTTCGCTGCCGTTTCCCCTATCCCCAGACGCACATCCGCCGTCCGAATTGCTGCCCTGTCCGTTTAATGTTACCTGAGTTGATGACGGAGATATATTATTGCCTCCCTAACCCCATGATTCCACACGGCAGGGGGGAGGGGGGCCCATATCCCTGGCAATTTTTGCCAACTGCGCCCAAACGAAAAGTTTCATGTGCTAGCCGGAGGCTCTTTATAAAAATGCGGGCAGTTCAGGGTTTGCTAACGACCATCGACCAGCGAGTAACGACCAGCCGCAACCAGAATCCGGTAGAATAGAAAAATCCTCCCGGAGGGTCGATGGCGGTTCCTGTATCCCAGATGTGGACGGTGGCTTCCTACGTTCTGCGTCAGAAGCTGGCCGGACGCAAGCGTTATCCGCTGGTGCTCATGCTCGAGCCGCTGTTCCGCTGCAACCTGGCCTGTGCCGGATGCGGCAAAATCCAGTACCCCGCCCACATCCTGAAAAAAGATCTCTCGCCGGAAGACTGCTTTAAAGCGGTCGATGAGTGCGGAGCGCCGATGGTCTCGATCCCCGGCGGCGAACCGCTGATGCATCCGCAAATTGACAAAATTGTCGAAGGCCTGGTCGCGCGCAAGAAATATATTTATCTCTGCACCAACGCGCTGCTGCTGAAAGAAAAATTGCATCTGTTCAAGCCCAGCAAGTACCTGAGCTTCTCCGTTCACATGGACGGACAAAAGGAGCACCACGATTTTTCCGTGTGCCGCGAAGGTGGATACGACCTCGCTCTCGAGGGAATCCGCGCGGCGGTCGAAGCCGGCTTCCGCGTGACCACGAACACGACTCTGTTCGATGGCGCCGATCCCAACAGCGTCCGCAAGTTCTTCGACGAGATGATGGAAGTCGGCGTCGAGAGCATGATGGTCTCGCCCGGATATTCCTACGACAAAGCGCCCGACCAGAAACACTTCATGGGACGCGCCCGCACTCGGCGCCTCTTCCGCGCCATGCTGTCGAATCGCAAGAAGACGTGGCGCTTCAACCAGTCGCCACTCTTCCTCGAATACCTGATGGGCAAGCGCCACTACAAGTGCACGCCCTGGGGCATGCCAACCTACAACATCTTCGGATGGCAGAAGCCCTGCTACCTGCTGCAGGATGGCTACGCCGAGTCGTACGAAGAATTGATGGAAACAACGGAGTGGGCCAGCTACGGCACCGAATCGGGCAATCCGCAGTGCGCCAACTGCATGGTCCATTGCGGCTACGAACCTTCGTCGGTAGATGACACGTTCGGCTCGCTGCGCGGATTCGCGGACACGGTGAAGGCGACCTTCTCGCTCTATCCCGACAAGGACGCGCTCGCTGATCTTGATCGCGAGGTGCGCCCCGTGCACTCCTACAATCCGCTGGTGCAAATCGACTCTCATGTCTCTGCTCCGCAAGCGGAAGAAAGCCGCGTATGAGTGGTCGAGAACACGGACATGATTGTGGGATGCCACACAGCGCGCAAGTTCTCGCTCCGCAGCCGCACGGCACCGATGAACTCGAGGTTGTGCCCGGATTCGAGCGCGAAAATCTTCAGGGATGGATTCCGCAACTCGCCACCGAAGCCGATGTCCGAGCGGTCATAGAAAAGGCATTCGATTATCGCGGCGATGTGACCATAACGCGCAAAGGCAGCACTGAGATTACCGGATACCTTTTTGACCGCCGCATCGGCCCAACGCTAGAGAGCTCCGTAGTTCGTCTCATACTCGCCACAAGCAACGAACGCCCAGCTATCCCCTACTCCGAGATCGCAGCGATAGCCTTCACCGGACGCGACACCGCCGCCGGCAAGAGCTACGAAGCTTGGGTGAAGAAATACTGGGAAAGGCGCGCCAAAGGCGAGAAGAACATCTCCATCGAGCCCGAAACGCTGGAGTAGCTTTGGTTTGTGTGGCGCGGGCGCCTCACCCGCGAACTGCTGGCACAATCAAGAATTGATGCGCAGTCTAGAATGTTGCCCATGCTCGTACTCGCTTCCGCATCGCCGCGTCGTCAGGAATTACTGCGCAACGCCGGGATCATTTTCGACGTGCAGCCCGCGCAGATCGCCGAAGATCCGCTGCCTGGAGAAACTGCGAAAGACTGTGCCGAACGCCTGGCGCGCGAGAAGGCGCTCGCGGTCGCGCGTCAACGTCCGCATGATCTCGTGCTTGGAGCCGACACAGTAGTTGTTGTCGATGGTGAGATTCTAGGAAAGCCCTCCGACGCCGCCGACGCAGCGCGCATGTTGCGCAGGCTTTCTGGACGCGAACATCAGGTGATTACGGGTGTGTGTTTGGTGGTCGGCGGCCAGCCGTCAGTGGCCAGTGAAACTACGCTCGTCACCGTGAGTGAAATCACGGACCAAGACATCGCCGACTACGTTGCCAGCGGCGAGCCTACCGACAAAGCGGGAGGCTACGCCATTCAGGGCATCGCTTCCCGATGGATTCCTCGCATCGAAGGGGATTACAGCAACGTGGTGGGACTCCCAGTAGCGCTTGTATTTCGAATGTTGCGGGAGCTCGAAATCAGTTCCCAGTTCTCAGTTCTCAGTTCTCAGAAAACCCGCGGGTCTTCAGCTCTTACTGAGAACTGAGAACCGGGAAGTGAGAACTCTAGCTCGTTGGCGGTTTGGGCGGCTCTTTTTCTTTTTCGTCTTTCTCTTTCATCGAGGACTTGAAATTCCGGATACCTTCCCCTAGCCCCTTGCCTAAGTCGGCAAACTTACTCGGTCCGAAAAGCAGCAGCGCGATGCCAATAATCAACAGAATATGCAACGGCTGAAAAATTCCTTCACCCATAAACCCTCCAGTTACGCCCTACAATGCAGCAGGGCCAACCCCAGTTGGATTCTAGGTTAGTGTGGACCCTGTGGTCAAAGGTGCCTGTGCTACTCGTCACACGAGCTGGTGAACGTGATCACATCGCTTTGTCATACAGCTTCGATCATACTCCTTCGGTCATACCCCTTGGATCAGGCCGGCAATGAGCGCGGCTCGGCGGGGAAGCTCCGAGATCAGGATGTGCTCGTGCGGGGCATGCGCTCCGTCGCCTACGCCGCCGAGACCGTCGAGGGTGGGAATGCCCAGACCTGCGGTGAAGTTGCCGTCGGAGCCGCCGCCCACCGCAGCTTCTCCTAGCTTCCATCCCAAATCGCGGGCGATGGCCTTGGCCTGCTCGTACAACGCTGCTACTCCGGCGGTGCGTTCCATCGGCGGACGATTGATTCCTCCGGCGATCTCGATTTTGCATTTGCGGTTGATGGGGCGCAGGCTGCGCATCTTTTTGTCGATTCCGGCTGCGTCTTTCATGCGCGCTATGCGTATATCGACGTGCGCCTCCGCTTCAGCTGGTACCACGTTGGTTCGCGATCCTCCGCTTACGATTCCTACGTTTACCGTCAAGCCGTTTTGTAGATCGGTGAAGCTGGAGATTTTTTCGATCTGGCACGCCAGCTCAAGAATGGCGTTTACGCCTTTCTCGAAATCGAGACCGGCATGAGACGCCTTGCCGGTAACTTTGACAAGGTAATCGCCAACTCCTTTGCGCGCGGTTTTCACGGCACCCTGAGACCCGTAGGAAGGCTCGAGCACGAGTACGGCGGCAGCTTTTTTCGCCAGCGATTCGGTGATGGCTCGTGACGAATCGCTGCCTATTTCCTCGTCCGAAACCAGGAGCACGGTCACGGGGCGCGGCAATTGGCCATGGCATTCTTCTTGATGCCAATCCTGAAGAGCGGCGAGCGCGTGGAGCATTAGCGCGATACCGGACTTCATGTCGAGGACGCCGGGACCGGTCAGTTTGTCGCCCACGGTGCGGCAGGGCATGGAGGCCAGCGTACCCAGCGGATAGACGGTGTCGTAATGGCCGAGCAGCAGCACCGGCTTTGCCGACTTGCCACCGAAGTTGACCTGCAAGTGACTGCCGAAATCCTTCGCGCGATGGAACCGTATCTCGCCGCCGAGCCGCGAAAATTTCTCCGCGATGGACTCCGCAACGCGATCGACAGCGGCTTTGTTGTCGCTGGGAGATTCGATTTCGACCAACTCGCTGATGGTCGAGACGATCGCTTCGCGCCGCTCGGTGAAATAGGCGAGACGACGCTGCGCTTCGACGCTGGAAGGCTCGGATGCTTTTCTGGAAACCGAATTCACGATCGGCTGTCCCTTTACCCTCAGCGGCCAAAGCCGACTCTGAAAACAAGCTGGTTATCGCAGCGGTGAACCGCTGCGCCACCCAAAATCAAGCGCGAGATCGAGTCTTTCAGCAATCTGCCCTGAGCCGGAAGCTATCAAGCTATAGCCTGCCTCCGAGGCTCGCGAGAACCCGCGGCAACCTCGGCGTCCCAAACGCCTTCGAAATCGACGAAATAGCCTTGTATCTCGATGCCGGGGATGGCTTGGGATAAATTGGCGGCCGCCCGGTGCAATTCCTGCTGGTGATGAACGGCTTCAGCCTTCGCATCACCATGAAAGGCGTTGACTAGGCCTCCGTAGGCTCCGCAATCGGAGTGCAACATCAGGATTACCCTCTTCGTTCCATGCAGGCGCATCGACTTGCGGATCTGTTCCAGGACGAATTCAGGATCGCTCTCGTGCTCGGGAGAAGCCAGGCACTTTGCTCCGCCGGCAATCATGATGGGGTCGGAGTGGACCACGCCAATCCGGTTGAGGAACTTGCGAAAGCCCAGTTCAAAGCGATGGTCGAAGCACCAGAGAATGGCCGCGTCGCAATGATATTTTTCCTTGGAAGCGTCGAAGTGGAACACCTTGTTCATGGGATCTCCTCGGTGGGGTCGACCGCCTCGCGGCTTGACCTCTATTGGGCCGTCGTGGCTTCGGAGTATTTTTACCTGGTAAATGACTAGTTGGGACGGGGTACCCCCCACCCCACCCCTATACACCCGGTCTATTGGAATCATGGGGCTGGGAGCTGTTCTCGGCGCAAAGTATTGGTTCCAAACGACTTATATGTAAAGTCTTGACGGCATTGGAGTTAAATGTCACTATTCCGGAACGCAAATGCGCTGGTCCTTGAAAACAAAGGAGTTGTGACTTAATAAGTCGCGCAAAGTATAGATTTCAAAGAGCTTATGGCAAATTAACGCGCTAGCCGCTTTGGGCTCTTACCTAATACTTATTATAGTGGTGGTGTCAACAGGGTTGTCGTTATTTCGAGTCCCCGCTTGACTCGGGGGATCGTCGAGACCCGCTTTTCGGATTGACGCGCGAACTCCACGAGTAGGCGTGAAGGGAAAACGGCCCGGCTTTCGTTTTAATGGATAAGGCTTCAGCGTTGTGTAGGCGCTGAGTCCGTCGGGGTAGCGGCATGTCACCTTTCCCGCGCGCTCATTCGCAAGGAGCGAGAATGAATACGGCACCCGGCCGCCTGCACGCACGCCAAGCTTGCGTCGAGGAGGAAATCTCCGATGAAGAAAATGCTGCCCTGTGGCTTGCTTGCTCTCGCGCTGTTTCTGCCTGCCCTGGCATTGGCACCCGCCGCCGGGACCGGCCAAACCCGACCCGCGCACTTGATCACTCAACCTCTCTTGCCTCCCGACATCGTTTGGAGTGGCCAGTCACCTCTCGGGCCAGTTCAAGAAAGGGAGGACAGGTGTCCTCCATACCAGCATAGGGACGACAACGGGCATTGCGTGGATGACCCCGGTGTTCAACACCACCACGGCCACTACGATCCGGAACCTGGCGAACAGTGTTGGGTGGAATGCCTGTGCCACGAGGGGGAGTACCCAAGTGGGAACAGTTGTTCCCCTTGTTCATATGTGGGCATGGTTTGCAAGAGGTAATTTCCAGGGTCTTGGGCCTCGATCTCTCTGACGGGAAACGGTGCTCGCCGGCCGCTTGGGGGAGGGATCACTTGATGCTTAGGGCCAGTGGCCCTACGCTGGCGTATGTGCGGGGGTAGGCTCCATGCAATGTGCTTCTTGCCAATTTGAGAATCCGCCCATGGCCCGTTTCTGCTGCAGTTGTGGCCAAGCGCTAGGTCCAGCATCAAGGGCTTTTCCAGATGGTCTAGATCAGACAGTTTCCGCCAAGCTTGATGAATTACTGAGAACCAAATACAAAGACCAGAAGCTCATAGATATTGAAACTACTGAGCTCGTTGTCACTCGCGTACAAAACTGGGCCAAGCTGTTTGCCTTCTTTGTAGCGGTTCCTCTGTTTTTGATTTTGGCTGCGTTCGGAGCGCTCGGCTATCGAAAGTATACGGATTTCGCCGATGAAATTAGCAAAATGGAGGACACTCAGTTAAATGATCTTCGGACCCAGGCCAATAATGTCAAGTTGGCGCTTGACGAAGTGTCCAATAAAGTGGAAACGATTGAATCTATTCAGAAGGCGGCGAATAAGAGGGCTGGCCTACGCCTGGTGGTAATTAAGGCGAAGAACGACGCCAAGAGAGTCAAGTTACCGTAGGCCGGAGAAGCCCGCCCGAGCAGCGAACCCGTTCACCGATTGAGTCTCTTAGGCCGCGCCGCCAGCTTATCCAGCTGATTTATCGTGCGCGCCAGGATCTCGTCGGGAGATCCTTTGGCTACTATTGGCATCAGCAGGCCGAGATTTTTGTAGAACTGGATTAGGGGGGCGGTGCTTCGTTCGTAGGCTTCCAAGCGCACGGTGACGGATTCGGGGCGGTCGTCTTCGCGCTGGAAGAGGCGTCCGCCGCAGTGATCGCAGACGGACTCGACCTTGGGCGGTCGTTCTTTCACATTGAAAACTGCTTTGCATTTTTCGCAGGTGCGGCGGCCGCTCAGGCGCTGGACAATCTCGTCCACGGGCAGTTCGTAGTTGACTACCGCGCTGAGCGCAATCTTTTCTTTTTCCATCAGATCTTTCAGGGATACGGCTTGGCCGAGGGTGCGGGGAAATCCGTCGAGAATGAAGCCGCCGCAATTGACGATACAGTTGCTGCGCTCACGCACCATCTCCCAAACGGTGGAATCGGGCACGAGCTCGCCGCGGCGCATGTAGTCGAGCGCGGCCTTCATCGCGGGAGATTGATCGCAGTCGGGCCGCTTGCCGGCGGCTCGGAAGACGTCTCCGGTAGAGAGATGGCAGGCATCGAGACGCCTGGTCAGGAGTTCGGCTTGCGTGCCTTTGCCCACGCCCGGGGCTCCGAGGAGGATCAGACGCCAGGGGCTCTTGCGTTCGGCGGGAACGGCTGAGCACTTTATTGCGCCGTCGGCTGAGGGGCCTAGCAGCCACTCTGCTCGATCGTTTTTGATGGTTGTATTCATGTTCGGGAGTTTACTTGGTTGCGCACTGCTTGCAGTGACGAGGGTCACATGCGGAGACTGCGGTTAGCTTGCGTTCGTCTTGCAACCGCCCGGAACCGCTTTTCCTCCCCAGATCGCACCCAGGGAGTGGAGTATGAGGGCGTCTCCGGGGGTCAATTTGGTTGGGTCGGCCACGATCTGATAGGCGTAATAGACAACGGGGTCGCGCGTGATACACCAAGGCTCGTGCCGGATGATGCCGGCGCAGTGCTCACATGCCGTTAGCGCATAGTAGCGGTTGCTGTGAAACTGACTGGCTGGGGCGCCATCGGACATCGAGACTCTCTTGGCTCTATTCAACGGAGTCGCCGTGCTTGCCGGGCAACTCTCTAAGGTTGTTCTCTGCGCATCGTAGCGCGGGCCAAAATGTGAGGCTGTGGGTGGTGTCACAGGAGTTTGTGATGGGAATCACGTCGCGCGCTAAATCGTGCCCCAGATTTCGCCGATTACCCGGTGGAAGTTCGCGCCCAGGATTTTTTCAATCACTGACTCGGGCTGGCCTCGTTTGGCTAGTTCAGTGGCGATGATTTCCATGTGATCGGGGCCGTTGAGGTCGGGGACGTAGGGATAGCGATCTTCGCCGGGCGCGCCGATGCCGAGTTTCTTGCGGCGCGCTATGTCCCGATCGAAGGCGGCTTTCTGTTCGGCGGTGAGAACGGCTTTTTGGATCGAGCCATCGGATCCGATGCCCACATGATCGGCGCCGCAGACGTTGATGGCATGCACTATGTGGTTGAGCACATGTTCGCGGGTGGGTACGGTGGGCGAAGCTACGACATAGGGCATGAGATAGACGCCGAAATAGCCGCCGCGATCGGCTAGCGACTTGAGAATCTCGTCGGGCTTGTTGCGGGGATGGGCGTAGACGGCGGCGCATCCGGAATGCGAGATCAGAACGGGCTTGGCGGATTCGGCGATGGTGCGGTATCCGCTGTGGCTTAGGTCGACGGCTACTCCTAGATCGTTCATTTTCTTGACGGCGGCTATGCCCGCTTTGCTGAGGCCGGCGTTGCCGGGCTCGAGGCATCCATCGCCGAAGATGCTGCGATTGTTGTAGGTGAGCTGCATGATTCGCACGCCTAACTGGCGGAACATTGCGATGCGATCGGGATTTTCCTCGAGGAAGGCGGTGTACTGGAAGCCGGGGAGGATACCGATTTTGTTTTCGCGCTTGGCGCGGGCGATGTCGGAATGCCGGCGCACGATGAGAAATGTTTCGGGATGCTGCTCAACGAGCGCTTCCACGGCGGCGATGTTGCCGACCGTGCCCTCGAAGGTCGGGTCGGAAATGGTGAAGTTGATGGCGGTGATGCCGGATTGCCGGACCGCTGCGAGCGTGTCGGCGGTGGGTGACGCGTCCATGTCGATGAGCGGGGCGCAGAGGGAATCGATGACTATGGCGTTTTTGTAGAGGGCGGCGATGGACGGCGGGGCGTCGTCGGCCGAACTGCCGGCCAAGCGATCGAGCGGTCGAGCGAGCAGGCGGGGGGCGAGGAGAGTTGCGGCCGATAGTTTGAGAATGCCGAGATTGAAGTCGCGACGATGCACAGATGTAGCTCCTGCGGGATTTTAAGGCATGGAAACGATGCGATGTGCCGGCCACTAAAGTCGCATCTGAATTCGTAAGCGTAATGGCATCGCTAAAGCAATGCCCAGATACTAACCATTCTCTCTGCCAGCGATCTTGCAGTGTCCATCAGACGGGCAAGCCCCGTTTCTACGGGAAGGTTACTCTTCGAACACCGTCAGTTTGCGTCCCAGCTTTGTGGAACATTTACATACGAACGATCCAATTCGGCGACGGATGGGCAACCGAGCAGCCGCATGGTGCGGTCGAGGTCGGTGCGCAGAATTTCGATGGCGCGGTTGACGCCGGTTTCTCCGGCAGCGGCGAGGCCATAGGCGTAGGCGCGTCCGCAAAGCACGGCGCGGGCGCCGAGGCAGAGGGCCTTGACGATGTCGGCGCCGCGGCGGATGCCGCCGTCCATGAGGATTTCGGTTTGCCCGTTAACGGCCTTCACGACCTCGGGCAAGGCGCGCAACGACGAGGGAACGCAATCGAGCTGGCGTCCGCCATGGTTGGAGACGGAAATGGCGGCGGCACCGTTATCGATGGCGCGACGCGCGTCGTCTCCGGTGAGGACGCCTTTGACGACGATGGGGCCGCGCCACAGTTCGCGAATCCAAGTCAGATCGCTCCAGGTCACGCTGGATTCGGCGAGGGCAGCGGCTACATCGACGAGCGGCATGGGGCCTTTGCCGGGGACCACCACGCCAGGGAGCGCGGCTGGGCCGCCATCGAGCAGAAAGCTCTCGAGCCATCGCGGATGCGAGAGGAGTTGCGGCAGGAAAGGAAGCTTTTCGAAAAGACTGCCGCTGACCAGTTCTTTCGTGCCGTTGCGAAGATCGCGCTCGCGGTTTCCAGAGACGGGGGTATCGATGGTGACGACGAGCGCGGAAAATCCGGCGAGGCGGGCGCGTTCAATCGCGGCCTCGGCGGCGCCGCGGCCACCAATCAGATAGAGCTGATAGAAGACAGGTCCGGTGGAGGCGGCCTTCACATTTTCCAGCTTGTGCCCTGATATGGTGGAGAGAACGTAGGCGGTGCCTGCGTGGCCGGCGGCGCGGGCTGCACCCACTTCGCCTACGGGGTGCATAAGGCGGCTGTAGCCGATGGGAGCGAGCAGGAATGGGAGGGCGAGGTGGAAGCCGAGAACACGGGTGCGCAGGCTGCAGTTCGCGAACGCGACCGCGTGGCGAGGACGAAAGGTGACGTCCTCGTAGACGCGGCAATTTTCGCGCAGGGTGACTTCGCCTTCCGCGCCGCCGTCAAGGTAGTCGAAGACGGATTTGGGAACGCGGCGCTGGGCGATAGCTCGGAAATCGGCGATAGAGACCACGTGAGGAGAGGCAACGGAGCGTTGGGATCGAGTCATTGCGCGATGCCAGTGTCGGGAGTCGGTTAAAGCAGGTTGATGGTATCACCTAGCGTTATGGGACCTCGACCACGATTTGCGCGGCAAATCATGGGGCTGCCGGATAGATGATTAGGATAGATGCGTGGTCGAAGACTCGGGCATAATAGCTGGACCAACTGGAGCATCAAGAACGAGGGCCTGGCACTTGCACAAATTCAGATCGTGTTTAGCGCGTCGTATCTTTACGTGTGCTTTTCTGTTGGCAACTTGTCCGTTGCCAGCTTTTCTATTGTTAACCGTCGCCGCAGTTGCCCAGCCGGTCCCTCCGGAACTGGTGAATGGGCTCAAATGGCGCTTGATCGGCCCTTTCCGCGGGGGACGGGCGGTTGCGGTGGCCGGCGTGCCGGGCGACTCGACAACGTTTTATTTTGGTTCGGTCAATGGCGGGATCTGGAAAACGACGGATGCCGGAGTTGTCTGGACACCGATTTTCGATAGCCAGCCAGTAGGCTCGATTGGGGCGCTGGCCGTGGCTCCCTCCGATCCTAAAACTATTTACGCCGGAACCGGTGAGTCGGACATTCGCGAGGATCTTTCTTCCGGCAACGGCGTCTACAAATCCACTGACGGCGGAGCCACGTGGAATCACATCGGCCTGGAGGACACGCGGCAGATCAGCCGGATTGTGATTGATCAGCAGAACGCGAACGTGGTCTATGTCGGCGCTTTGGGACACGCTTTTGGTTCGAACGTTTCCAGTATCCAACATAGTTCCAACCAGCAGCGCGGTGTTTATAAATCCGTGGATGGAGGAGCGCATTGGACGCGGGTTCTCGATCTGGGACCGGAGATCGGCATTTCAGATCTGGCGATGTGTTCTGGCGCTCCGCAGCTTTTGTTTGCCGGCGCGTGGCATGTGCGGCGTCCGCCGTGGAGCGTTTATGCTCCGATCGAGGGACCAGGCAGCGGCCTTTACCGTTCGCAGGATGGCGGCAAGACCTGGGCTCGTCTCGAGGGAAACGGGCTGCCCGAAGGGGATTGGGGACGCGTGGGCGTCGACCTTGCGCCAAACGGCAAGCGCGTGTACGCGCTCATCGTTCTCCAGACTGAGTTCGAGACCGGGATCCAGACCGAGATCCCGACGGAGGCGAGAAAATCCGGCCTTTATCGCTCTGACGATGGAGGTAACACTTGGGTGCTCGCTAACTCCGATCGTCGTCTTACCAGCCGGGCATGGTACTTCAATCGCATCACCATCGATCCGCGGAATCCCGATGTCATCTACATTCCGAATGTTGCTCTTTATCGATCGGAGGATGGTGGGAAGACGGTGTCGATCGTGCGCGGCGCTCCTGGCGGCGACGATTATCACGAGCTTTGGGTCGATCCGAAGAATTCCGCCCGCATGATTCTTGGAACAGACCAGGGAACCACGATCAGCCTCAACCGGGGTCAGACGTGGAGCAGTTGGTATAACCAGCCGACGGCGCAGTTTTATCATGTGACGACCGACAATCAGTTTCCTTATGCCGTGTATGGCACGCAGCAGGATAGCGGCAGTGCCGCGGTTCTAAGCCGTACCGACCACGATCAGATTACGCCGCGGGACTGGTTTCTTCCCGGTGGCAGCGAAAGCGGATATATAGTGGTCGATCCGCATGATCCCGACATCATTTATCTGAGTGGGACTTACGGTTCTGTTGACCGTTTTAACAAACAGACGGGCTTCAGCCAGAACATTGCCCCGTGGCCCGCATTTGCGTGGGACTCGGAGATCCATGAGCGCAAGTATCGCGGCCCTTGGACTCCGGCGCTGGTTCTTTCCCCGATTGACCCATCCACGCTTTATCTCGGAACGCAATATGTGATGAAGACGGTCGATGGCGGTCTGCACTGGGAGTCCATCAGTCCCGATCTGACGGGGGCGACCGGCGGTGCGCGGGACACACAAGACGGTAAGAGTGGAGTGACGGGCATCTCAATTGTCCGGCCGGGCGGGGACGCCCGGCGCTCCACCAGCGAGAAAGCGCAAGTTCCACCAACTCTCGAGCAAGCGAAGCGTGACGGTTACGGGGTCGTGTTCACAATCGCGCCATCGCCTCTGAGCCGCGATCTGATTTGGGCGGGAAGCGACACTGGACTAATTCACCTGACCCGCGATGGTGGAAAGAACTGGAAAGACGTCACTCCTCCAGGGTTGAGCGACTGGAGCAAAATTTCGCTGATCGAAGCCTCGCACTTTGATCCCGCCGTCGCCTATGCGGCCGTCGATCGCAGCCGCGTGGACGATCAGACGCCTTATATTTATCGAACGCGCGACTACGGGGCAACCTGGCAACTGGTTACGAACGGCATTACCGCTCCTGCATTTCTGCGCGCGGTTCGCGAAGACCCGCAGAGTAAAGGGCTTCTCTTCGCCGGAACGGAGTTTGGGATTTACGTATCGTGGGATGACGGAGACCACTGGCAGTCTTTGCAACTGAACCTGCCGGTCACTGGAGTTCGCGACCTTACGATCCACGGCGATGACCTGGTGATTGCCACGTTTGGCCGTTCTTTCTGGATTCTCGATAACATCACGCCGCTTCGCCAAGCGCTGGAGGCGAAGAGAGCGAGTGGTCCGTGGCTATACCGTCCAGCCACAGCGGTTCGCGTGGATAACGACTCCTTTACAGGAACACCGCTTCCGCCCGAGGAACCCGCGGCGGAGAATCCTCCGAATGGCGCGATGATGGATTATTTCCTCCCGTCTTCGGCGAGCGCCGTGCGGCTGGAGATTTTCGATGCGCAAGAGAATCTCGTCAGGATGTTTTCTTCCGAGAGCCGTACTGCAACAGGTCCTGCTTCAGGGAGTCATTTTTCGGCAGATCAGTCTTCACAGGGTCCGGAGACTTGGAAGCACAAGTCGCTGCCCGTCGCTGAGCGTTGGTTCCCCAAGCCAGAAGTCCTCGAGAAAACTGCGGGAATACACCGCTTCGTCTGGAATCTTACTTGGGGCAATTCCGGGGGCCCGAGCGCAGACGAAGAGGCCGAGTACCACAATCCCAGCGGGCCGAAGGCTTTGCCGGGAACTTACCAAGTCCGGCTGACGGTCGATGGAAAAACGCAAAGCCAGTCAATGAAAGTCATGTTGAAAGTCATCATGGATCCGCGCTCGCGCGCGACTTCCGAGATACTTACGCAGCAATTTCAGCTGGGTAAACAGATCTTTGGCGAAACCATCGAAGCGCGGCGCGCGCTGGCCGAGATGGGCTCGATTCAGAAACAGCTGTCTGACATTCAGCAGAAGCGGGGAGGGCAAAGCGCGGAGCTCAAGTCGGCGCTGGCGGAAGCTCAATCCGGAATCGCCAAGATTCTGACGAATAAGGAACACGCGGCCGAAGACGGTCCCGGACTGAAGGATGCGTACACGGGCCTGGCTTCGGCTCTGCGAGTCGTCGAGAGCGGCGATCGCGCCGTCCCTTCGCAAGCGATCGCGGTTTACAAGGAGTCGAGCCAACAGGTAAGGGCCCGCGTCGCGGAGTGGAGCCGATTCAAGCAAACGCGATTACCGCAACTCAACCAGCAACTGCGTGAGGCTAACTTCGCTCCCATCGCCATTGAAATTGAGCAGGAGGTCGAATTTCTGGTGTCGCGCTAGAGTGGAGATGAGGAGGAGCCACGTCGCGGAAGAAACCTGTAGGGGTCACCGCGTGGCGGCGACTGGAAGGATTTGGGCGTGCTGACTGGCATTCGGACCCACGATTTATGCAAGATCTACACCTCACCGCCTCCTCTTGCCTCCGGTGCGGGCTTCGGTTTCGGCGCAACCCGCAGCAAGGGGAACAAACAGCCCAAGCCGAAGATCGTTGCTCTCGACGGCCTCTCGCTTGAGATCTTGCCCGGAGAGATTTTTGGGTTGCTGGGACCGAACGGCGCGGGCAAGTCGACGACGGTTGGAATTCTGACCACCCGCGTGCGACCGACGAGCGGCCAAGCGTGGATTGGCGAACGCGATGTTTGGGCGGAACAGGTCGCGGTCAAGCGGCTGATTGGAGTGGTGGCACAGCTTCCCAACCTTGATTTTACTCTGACCGCGCGCGAAATTCTGATCTTCCACGGCGCCTATTTCGGCCTCGAGTCCCAGGAGCGAGCCGAGCGTGCGGAGGCGCTGCTCGATCGTTTCAAACTCACCGATCGTGCCGATCAGATGGTACGCGGATTCTCTGGCGGGATGATGCAGCGTCTCTCCATTGCTCGCGCCATGATGCACGATCCCCAGGTACTTTTCCTGGACGAGCCCAGCGCCGGCCTGGATCCGCAGACCCGATTGCTTCTTTGGGAAATCATTCGCGAATACAACCAACGGGGAAAGACCATTCTTCTGACCACGCACAACATGGAAGAGGCGGACGCCTTGTGCCAGCGCCTGGCCATCATCGATCATGGACGCAACATCGCCTTGGGGACGCCTCGCGAGTTGAAAGCTTCTGTTCCTGGCGGCTATCTGTTGCGGTTGCGTTTCGGAAAGCATTCCCCAGAACTGCTGCAACGTCTGCAGACTTTGGCGGGGGTCAGAGAAGTACGTGTGAATAGTGACGATTCCGCCGATGTGTACGCCGATCGGGGAGGCTCGCTGGTTTCTGAGATTGCCAATCTTGCTTCCGGCGCCTCGATCGAATTGTGCGACGTGCACATCTCGGAGCCCAGCCTGGAGAATCTTTTCTTGCACCACACCGGAAGGAGCTTGCGCGAATGAACTGGAAGACTTTTCTGGCCCTGCTGGGACGCGATGCTCATGTCGCCCGGCGCAACTTCGTTCCTTTGTTGCTGCAGACTTTTTTGCAGCCGATGATGTTCGTATTTATCTTTGGACGAGTGATGGTGTCGAGCGGCTACATGCCCGCCGCTTACAAGAGCCTGCTCTTGCCCGGGATCATGGCGATCAGCATGGTGTTCACGGGCGTGTGGGCGGTCGCGATGCCTTTGATTGGTGAATTTCAGTTCACGCGCGAGATCGAAGATCGCCTGCTGGCGCCGATCGAGATCTCATGGCTGGCGATAGAGAAGGTATTCTTTGGCACGCTGCAAGCGGTGGTCGCCGGACTGGTGGTTATCCCGATGGCGTGGCTGTTGCTGCGTCCGGGAGTGGAGTTCAACCTGCACTCTCCCCTCGGCTTTGCGTGCGTTACGTTGCTGGTGGCGCTTTTCTCGGCCTGCGGCGGACTTGCGCTTGGCTGCAGCGTCAATCAGACGCACATTGGCCTGATGTTCAGCATGGTTTTGACTCCCATGATCTTTTTTGGCTGTACCTACTATCCCTGGAGCGCGCTCGGACATTTTCCCATCCTCCAGAAAATCGTCCTGGTGAATCCCCTCGTTTACGCGAGCGAAGGCCTGCGGGGAACGCTCGTACCCCAGTTCCCGCACCTTCCGGTGCTGGCGGTGCTGGTAGTGTTGACGGTCTTTGACGTGTTGTTTCTGGCCGTAGGGCTGCGACAGTTTCACGGAAAGGCGGTCAGTTAGTATGACCATGGAGCTCTAGTATTTCAGATAGCCAATCCCCACTCGCATGTGATGTAGGAGGCTATCGGGCGCGATTAGAAAGATGCTTAGTCCCAACATTGCGTGGGCAACGCCGAGAGGGTAGATGCTACGGTAGCGGCGGAACATTTCACAGAAGAAAAGAGCGCCGATAAGCGTAGCGGTGGTGAGGATGGGACTGGGTAGATGCGCGGCGGCAAAGAGCGTGGACGCTATCCAGACTGCAGCCTTGCCTCCGTACAGGTCTTCAAAGCGGTTGAAGAAAAACGATTGCAGCATGAATTCCTGAATCAGGGCCCAGATCACATACCCCCATACCGACTGCAAGGCCGGCCAAGTTTGATTGGCGGGAATCTGGCCGCCCGCCCAGTTCACCAAAGCCACCATCAAAGCGATCATTACAAAACTAATCCCTAACACCACGCTGGCGCCGAATGTTTTCGGCAATCGGAGGCCAAGGCGCTCAAGCGACGGCCGGTGAATCACCACCAGAACCAGAATAGTGATCATCGTAATGACAGCCCAGCGGTTCCGGATGTCCCGCGTCGGCGCCCAAAGCACAAACTCCAGAAATAGAAACACGATAATGATCTGGGCCCAAACGAAGTACCGGCGGTAAGCGGTCGGCAGCGGAAGGTTCCAGACCTTGGGGGTGGGAGGACTCGCGGGTGTTTCCGCGGGGAAACTTTTCGGCTCAACTGCCATTTTGCCCTGTCTTTTATATTTTCATATTCTCGTCTTTTCCAATCCGCAGCAATGAGCTAGAACCAGAACGACCAGATGGCGTCCACGCTGGCGTGGGTGATCGCCGAGGCTGGCACCCGGCGTTGCTCGCGCCATGCTCTACCGTAGAAAATTCCGGCGATGCTGGCCAGCACTACGTAGCGCCAGTTGAACTGCGCCGAGCGTTTGTTGAAATGTGAGAACCCAAACAAGACAGCCGTAATCCCGAGTGCCGCTCGGCGTCCCATGCGCCGTTCGAGCAGGTTCTGAACCCACGCGCGAAAGAAAAGTTCCTCGGGAACAGCGATGAAAATGAAGATATAAATCCACTTCGGAATCATCGACAAACGCAACGCGTTGCCATGGGGATGGAGAAAGCCGAGCGCCAGCCCTAGCCCCAGCACTAAGGGTGCAAAGAAAGCCAGTTCCCGTAGCCCCGTTTTCAAGTCGCTCCAGCGGAGGCGAAAGTTAAAGCCGGTGCCGCTGAGCCGCCGGATCGCCACGAATCCATAAAGCGCCGCATCGACGAGAAGCAGCTTCCCCCAACCCGCCAGTCCGCTCGGCCACGCACGCTCGAACCAGCGCAAATCAACCGCCAGCCCCAGCGTCAGGAGAATGATCGCGTCCCGCCAATTGCCGCGCTGTTCTGGATCGACGATTGCGGCCTGCCCCAGTAGCCAAGCGATGGCCACCGGCAGCACCGCGTAGAGAGCACACCATGCCCATGAAAACATGTGTTGCGACAAGGAAATCAGGACGTAAGGTAGCGCGCAGAGTACCGGTAAGACGGTTCGCACAGTTGACGGCCACCGGGCACCTACCTGTCCAACCCGTTCCCCGGCAAATCCAAACAGGGCTGCGGGTGCGAGTTCCAGCACAAGCACCGCAATGGCCGCCGGGGTTGCGTTTTGCATGACGATCTCTTGATCGGGAGAGAGGTCGAAAATAACGGAGCGCACAGTCGTGCGCAAATTCTTCTCCCAGCCAATTTGCTTTTAACTGGGAAAGACACAGGGAATTCCCTATTCTTGGGGCAAAATTACCACACCAGCGCTTATATTGTACTTCCGAAGTCGTCAGTTCGTATCTCGGAAGGGGGATTGAATTGTTGATGACTCTCTTATTGGCTCATCTCGCAGGCTTAGGCTCAAGCGTTGCGCACCAGCCGCGGAATGATCACGTCTTTGAAGATGCGCGGTAAACTCCTAATATGTGGTCCGACCACAAACAGTTGGCCGCCAGAGAGCCGCTGGTTGGATTGGACAAGTTAAGCCGTGGCTATCAAACTAGTGGCTGTCAAACTCAGGGGAACCCAGCATGACAATCGCGACCACGAATCCAGCGACTGGCGAAGTCGTGAAGAGTTTCGAGCCTCTTACCGGGACGCAAATTGAGCAGAAGTTGCAACGGGCCGCTTCTGCATTTCGAGCCCATCGACGGACTTCGTTTGCGGAACGCGCGAGCAAGATGATGCGCGCGGCCGAGATTTTGGAAAAAGAAAAGGACGAGTGTGCCCATTTGATGACGCTCGAAATGGGCAAGCCTCTGAAGGCCGCCGTAGCCGAGGCACTGAAGTCCGCAACCGGGTGCCGCTACTATGCGCAAAACGCCGAGAAATTTCTGGCGGACCAAATTGTGGAAACTGGAGCGAAGCGCAGCTTCATCCGCTATCTGCCGATAGGTCCCATCCTGGCCATCATGCCGTGGAACTTTCCCTTTTGGCAGGTGTTTCGTTTTGCGGCGCCGGCACTGATGGCGGGCAATGTCGGACTGCTGAAGCACGCCTCGAATGTTCCCCAATGCGCGCTGAAGATCGAGGACATTTTTCGGCGCGCCGGTTTTGCCGAAGGCGTATTCCAGACACTGCTGATCGGCTCGGGGCCGGTCGATAGCATCCTCAACGATTCTAGAGTTGTCGCCGCAACCTTAACCGGCAGCGAGCAGGCGGGCATTCAAGTGGGCGTTTCCGCCGCCAAACGAGTAAAGAAAGTTGTGCTCGAACTGGGTGGCAGCGATCCTTTCATCGTAATGCCGAGCGCCAATCTGGACGCCGCGGTCGCCACTGCCGTGGACGCGCGGATTCAGAACAACGGGCAGTCGTGCATCGCGGCCAAACGCTTTATCGTGGCGGAGACGATTGCCGACGAGTTCGAGCGCAAGTTCGTCAAACGCATGCAAGACTTGCGCGTTGGCGATCCGTTCGATGAGAGCACGCAGCTCGGTCCGCTAGCCAGCGCGGACGCGGTTACCTCACTTGATGCCGATGTAAAGAAGACTGTGGCGGCGGGTGCGCGGGTGCTGACCGGCGGCCATCCTCTGGATCGCGCCGGAAATTTCTACGCCCCCACGGTGCTCACCGACATCCCGAAGGATTCGCCAGCGTACAACGAAGAACTCTTTGGTCCGGTGGCGTCAATTTTTCGTGTGAAGGATGTGGACCAGGCCATCCAGATCGCCAACGACAGCCGCTTCGGGCTAGGCGCCAGCGCCTGGACCAACGATCCGACGGAAACCGAAAGATTCATCAACGAGCTAGATGTCGGCATGGTTTCCCTGAACAAGATGGTTGCCTCCGATCCGCGCCTGCCTTTCGGCGGCGTAAAGTTCTCAGGCCACGGGCGTGAACTCGCCGAGCACGGAATCCGCGAGTTTGTAAACATCAAGACGGTTTGGATCCAATAGTAGTCCAGAGTGCTTGCTTAGTGAGGTATAGGACCTTATAGCGTATGCGTTCATCTCTAACCGGGGTGAAGGAGGGGCCAATGACAAACGAAGTGGTGGATTCCCCAGAGACCAAACCGATGTACCGGGCAGTGAAGACGTCCCGCCTATACCAACAGATTGTGCAGCAGGTGGAAGATTCTATCCTTAAAGGCCAACTCAAGCCCGGGGACCAGTTGCCGGCGGAGCGCGATCTTGCCCAGAGTTTCGGGGTCAGCCGCACCGCGGTTCGAGAGGCAGTGAAGACCTTGCGTGAAAAGGGCTTGGTCGCGTGGACCTCACGACTGAGAGCAGTGGCTATGCGCAGATTGTGTTGATCGTCACAAAATCAGGAGACCCAACCAAAACCCAACTTGTTAATCAGACATACACCCTCTCGGTGGGGCAGATTCGTACGCTGGTGCTGGTTGACGTCTACCCCGGGGGCGGCGCGCTTTCATTTTCTCCGCTGGAATTGAATGATCTTAACTAAAAAGCTATGCCGAATGTGCCAGCGACAGTCGATAAGCGATTGAGCATGGGGATAACGGTAGCTTGGTGGAAATGCTAAGCCTAGACGGCCGCTGCCTGCAAACAGTATCCCGTTCCCCGAACGGTCTGAGATGAGACTCAGGATGATGTAAATGCTTGCGGTTGAGGCGGTAAACTCTCTCATGCTGACCGTGGTAAACTGAATTTCGCACGCCGGAGAGGTGGCCGAGAGGCTGAAGGCGGCGGTTTGCTAAACCGTTATACGGGCTAACACCTGTATCGAGGGTTCGAATCCCTCCCTCTCCGCCAGATTTTCAACTACTTACGCAAACTGCGATCCGCTCTGCAATCCATTAGTCTGACCCATCCGATGCCAGTGCCAATCCAACGACTTTCGAGTGCGCTTGCGCCATCTCGTCCGTAACGACATCACCGTAGATGTTCATCGTCGTGCGAATATCGCTATGCCGCATCAGTTTCTGCTGCACTGCGATTGGCGTTCCGACTGCGTCCAACCAAGAGCGGTAACTGTGGCGTAGCGTGTGGGTCGGCAGCTTGCCGATGCCCGCAATCCCTGCCGCCTTGTGGAATACCCGGAGTATCTGCGGGTAAGACCATGGCAACCGACCAAGCTGACCCGGCGATGCGAAAAGCCAATCCCCGTCAGTGGGAAACTGCGTCGTCTGTTTCCACGCTTTCAGGATTGCTAGCAGTTCGCTGTCCACGTTCATCCTTTTCTGCGAGTAGATTGTTTTCACGTCATCGACATGTTGACGGACAATTGCGCGTTCAATCCGCAACTTGCCGTTAAGCCAATCCACATCGCACCACTTCAGAGCCAGGCATTCACTGATTCGCAGACCGAAACACACACAGAGCAGCGCCATCGTGCGGAATGGTTCCTCAAGATGCTGAACGAACTTTCGGAACTCCTCCACCGTCAAACTGCGCGGCTGGCGTGTGCGCTTGGTTGCCCCCTTGACCACAACCAGATCAATGGGATTGCGTGAAATCTCCAACGCACCACTCCACATGGCAAATTCCATAAGCAGATGCAAGATGCCCCGCACATGGGCTTTGCTCTTCGGTGACAATGTCAATTCCCGCAACCACAGCTCGACCGCCCGTGGTTGTATCGCGCAAATCGACTCGTCACCCCACTTCGGCAGTATGTGATTACGCAGCCAGGAACAGTACATTCGTGCCGTGGAATGACGCGAAGGCAAACGTTCCCGCTCATAACGTGCTGCCAGTGCTTTCACTGTGTCCCTTTCTAGCAGTTGTTTCGGACTCTCCGATGGCTGTCCTAAGGCTTCGGACTGGAAGGTCTGCGCGGCCTGCCGAGCAGCGCCCTTTGTTGGAAACTCTTTCAGGGTGCCAATCTGCTTGGAGCGCCGTTTGCCACCTTCCCACCAGAGAAAGTTCCAAGTCTTGCGTCGTTTATCAAAAACTACACTCCCTGTTTTAAACCGTGCTGCCCTTTTCATTGACCCATCCTTTCTGCAGGGGCGCACGGATGGCGCTGTGGATGGTAGCACGGAGGATTCCAAAAGGGCAGCGTCTAAGTCCGCTTGGCGGAACCGCCACACGCGGCGTTTTGTGCCTGAGAGTGCAAAGGCTTTCATCTTGCCTTGTCGCACCCAGAGCAACAACGTACGCTGCTTAATCTTCAGGTAGTTTGCGGCTTCCGTTACCGTAAGCCATTCTGATTGAATGATCGTGTTCATCGCACCATGTCAGCTTTTTACGTGCCTGTTCCGCGTTGCAAAGATTGATCCGACGGAGAACCGACATTCTGCTGGTTATTAAGCCCGTTCCTGTTCTCATTCAGCGTAAGGACGAGAAGAACAGTTGCCGCTACTGCCGCGACGATCAGAATTGCTCCCACAACCGTGATTCTCATTGCGTTTTCTCCCACGGGACGATTGCATCGCAGTTCTTCTTGGGACAATGAAAGCCCTTCACGCCACCATCGAACACGCTCGTCTTAATCAGTTTCGCCTCCGCCCAAAACTCGTGTCCGCACTCTGGGCAGGTAAGACGATAGCGACGCTCCATTTCTCGCAGCCGGTTAAGAAGACTTTCATTATTGGTCTGCTGCAGGAGTCGCCGGAACTCTTCGATTCCCGCAGGCCCGCGCACGAAGATTTGGACTCCACAGGGATCGCAAATCAGATACGGCTTGTCCTTCTTTGTGATCCTTACCTCCCGCGCCTGCGTACATACGGGACAAGGGAACATCTGCTTGCCATTGACAGCTATCATTCTGAATACCACCTCCGCACCGGCTTTCTAACACCTAGACGCGTCTGCGCTATTTCCAATATAAGTGCACTTTTCGGAATGAAGCGGGAACAGGCCCGAACAGGACCACACCTGGTTTTGCACCCTTCCGCTTAAATCACAGGCTTTTGTCGGAAACCTCCCGTAAAATTAAGGTCGGTTTAGCTGGTACTTTCCGCACAAATGCAAAAGCGTAGAAACATCGCAAAAATGCCTAAAAATCCTATTGACAAGATTTCACAAAAACGAGCCAGGGGACGCCCGCCAACCGTGCGGCCCTCTGAGATTCGGGGCCGCGCCGAGAATTACCGGTTCATTTTCGGGCAGGTATGGGATCGTCTTTGGCCTAAGCTTTCGCGGGTACAAACGGATCAAGCAATCATCGATGCATTCGTTGAAGAAGCGCAGCCCTACGCGCCGACTTTTATGCCCGGCTTAGCAAATCGTGTTTTTCGGATATTACGTGAGCCAAAGTTTCCAAAGCGACGCGAGGCACAGATTAACTTTTTAGCAGATTCCTTGGCAGGTCTCGGCTATGTGGCTCCGCGCAGTTCTCGCGATGTTTGTCAAAAGGAGAGAACAAGAGAAAAACGCGAGCATCATATTCTTCGCTATGAATTTTATGTCGAGTGCTCCTGTGGCTTCAAAGGTCGATCCCACAATCACGCGTGTCGGGAATGCGGAGCGAAAATAGATTTCGGACCTTTTGTTTGACGATTTTGACTCGATTCAAGAATCGTGGCTCTGCTACGTAACGTACATACGTAACGTTCAGCTGTGACTAGTGACCTGCCCCCCGAAAATTAGTCCAGCGGAAATGTGACTTCTCCATGTACGATGGCCCGCTCTGGGCCAGAGAGGAGGAGTCGTGCGCAAGAGTCGATTCAACGAAGAACAGATCATCGCCATCCTGAAGGAGTCGGAGGCTGGGACAGCACCCGACGAGCTGTGCCGGCGGCACGGGATCACACGCGGGAGCCTGTACCGCTGGAAGGCGAAGTACGGCGGGATGGAAGTGAGCGAGGCGCGGCGACTGCGGCAACTGGAGGAGGAAAACCGGCAACTGAAGCACGCCGTGGCCGAACTGCTGCTGGACAAACGAGCATTGCAGGCGGTGGTCACAAAAAAGTGGTAGGCCCGCAGATGCAGAGGCAGGCGGTGGCAATGATGCGCTCGGAAGCCGCGGTTTCGGAGCGACGCGCCTGCGGGCTAGTGAAGCTACATCGGGCGACCTGCCGGTATCGGCGGCGCAGGGTCGAAGATCCGGGTTTGCGGGAGCGGCTGCGCGAGTTGGCGGCGACCCGGCGACGGTTCGGCTACCGGCGGCTGAAGATCCTGCTGCAACGCGAGGGCTTCGCGGTGAACCATAAACGAGTGTACCGACTGTACGTGGAGGAGAAGCTGGGACTGCGGCGGAAGCGAGGACGGCGGAGGATGCCGACGACGGCCGCACGCGTGCCCCTGAAGCTTCCGGTGCGCCCCGACGAAGTCTGGACCATGGACTTCACCCAGGATGCGTTCGCCAGTGGGCGCAAGTTCCGAACTCTGAACCTGATGGACGGCTTCACGCGCTACGCGCCGCGCATCGAGGTGGACACCTCGTTGCCGGGTCCGCGCGTGGTGCGGGTGCTGGAAGAACTGAAACGAAGAGGCCGCAAGCCGGAGGCGATCGTGATCGACAACGGGACCGAGTTTACCAGTCAGGTGGTCGATCAATGGGCTTACGAGAACCAGGTGCAACTGCACTTCATCACCCCCGGACGGCCCATGGAGAACGGCTTCATCGAGAGCTTCAACGGCAAGTTCCGCGACGAGTGTCTCAACGAGAACTGGTTTCTCGATCTGGCCGATGCGCGGGAGAAGATCGAGACTTGGCGGTGCGACTACAATCAGGTGCGGCCGCACTCGGCGCTCGGGTATCTCACCCCGGAGGAGTTCGCGAACTCGTGGGCGGCGACGGGCGGTGGAAAAGACGCGGGCGGGGCCCGCTTGGAAAACGCTCCGCGTTTCCCACTTTCCCACCGCCTCGACGGCTGCCAGAGGGTAGTTACGAAGGCTGTGTTGGAGAACCAAAAACCGGAGAAAGTCCCATTATCCTTGGACTAAATATGGGGGGCAGGTCAGCCGACCACTGTCGTATCGAAGGATTTCGAGAGCAACACACTTTCAACAACCACGAAGACTTGGGACTTTTCAAACAGTAATCCGATTTACCCTAATTATGGGGCTGCATACATTAAATTATTAGCGGAAACGACAAGTTTTCCGATGCCCGGTGGGACGCAAGTTGCGAGGCAAACCAAATATGCCTACGATAGCAATCAAAATGGCAATGTGATTTCAGCGCAGGAGTGGCGTTATTATCCCGGTGCGTTCCCCACCACTCCGGATCGAGCGACATATACTACATACTTGACAACTGCGACACACGATATTAACCGACCGACATCTATAACGGTGTGTGCAAACGGTACAAATTCGAGTTGTGCAGGCGGTACCTTAGTTGCGCAAACCAATATCACCTACGATGCCTACGGGACCAACGGGTCTTTGGCGCTGCAGTCCGTCACCGGTGCCGTGAATCACGACGACACTGACTTTGGCAGTTCTTATACAACGCGCGGGAACGCAACGCAAATCAGTAAGTGGGTCAGCGGAACTAGTGTTCTCAGAACGGCCATTTCCTACGATACAACAGGGCAGGTTGTTCAGGTTCTTGACCCTAACCAGAATGCTACGAGCTACTCATACACCGATGTCTTTTATAGCGATAATGGGTCTGATCCTCCGGCGACGTACACTCCCTCACAAAAGACAAATGCGTACGCAACCCAGGTCACAGACCCCATTGGATCGACTTCGATGGGATATTACTACGGAAGCGGCCAAACAGCTTTGTCGACTGACTACAACGGGATAACGACATACGGCCATTATGTGGACCCGTTTGATCGTCCGACCAAGACTGACTATGCAATCGGATGGCTGCTTAACGTTTATGGTGTACCGTCAGGAGGACAGACTGAGATTGACTCCTACGCGGCGGTTGGCGATAAGGGCGCTACGGGATCCGCAAGTTGCACTCTTTGCACACATACGCAAGCGTTGCTAGACTCTCTCGGCCGAGCCGTCACAGGCAATCTCGTCAACAACCCTGCGGGTGAGGTCACTGTCCAAAGCCTCTATGATGGCCTGAATCGCGTTTATTCCAGCAGTCACCCGTACATGGGAAGTAGCGATCCAAATGATGTGTATGAGAACGTGTATTATGACGGCTTTGGGCGATCAGTTGCAATCAAGCATCCTGATAATGAAGTGGCGCGCACGGCGTACGGAGCGCAGGTCGGTGGCCTTGGAGCCATTACAACCCAACAGAGTTCCCCTACGACTTATGGCTACGGATTTCCTGTCGTCTCGATGGATGAGGCAGGGAAACAGCGACAAGACTGGATTGACGGCTTCGGCCATGTCATCGAAGTGGACGAACCAAGCACGAGTACTGGGACTCCTGCCACGGCAACCTTAACGGTTACAGGAAGCGAAGGTACCCATGTGAAGAACCCGAACTGCGGTGGGGATTCGCAACCGATTTGCATTTACTTACCAGATACAGGCACCCTTACTGTTGACTTAAATGGATTCGAGGCCGAGACCTCTTGGGGACTGAATTCGACCCCTGCCTCCGTCGCGGCCACACTGGTTACGTCGCTCAACCAACCTCTGTCTCCTGTCACCGCGACTGCGAGCGGTGCCACGATAACTATGACCTCGGTTGCGCCGGCGGCTGCGATTTCGTATACGGTCACTCAAAATGGACCGTACTACGACTTCAACGCCAGCCCGACATCTGGGACGCTGAGCGGTGGTACCGGGGGTCTAACGTCGTCGCCTTACGTAACGACGTACACATACGAGGTACTCGGCAATCTCACAGGCGTTGTGCAAGGTTCGCAGAGCCGGAGCTATCAGTATGACGGCCTGAGTCGTCTAATAAAAGAAACCACACCCGAAGCCGGAACGGTCACGCTCTCCTATGTAACCACATCGGGAACGCTATGCAGCGGCAATCCGTCCAATCCGTGCAGCAGAACCGCCCCGGCCCCGAATCAGACGGGTTCGGCGACAGTCACAACAACTTATACTTACAATGCGGCCAACCAACTAACGCAAAAGACGCATTCCGATTCGACTGGGACCGAGACCTACACCTACGGCACGAATGCGAAGAACTATAATATCGGCCGTCTGACGGAGATGACGGATCCGTCCGGCCACGAGAGCTACTATTATGACGCGATAGGAGATGTCCAAGAAATAATCAAGAAAATCGGCAGTACGAGCTACACGACCACATATGCATACAACTCCGGCGGCCAACTGACGAAGATTACCTACCCATCGGGGCGAGTTGTCTATTACAACTACGACAATGTCGGTCATTTATGCCAAGTGGCCAGCGCTTCAAGCACGAGTTGCAATGCCACCTCTCCATATCTCGCACTGCCAAGCAGTAGTTACGATGCAGCCGGTCGACCGCTCAGCGCTACCTATGGCAACGGCGTCGTGGCAACGGCTGCATATTCTCCTCAGACATTCGAACTTACAAGCCTTGCCTACGCCAAAGGTACGACCACTCTTCTTGGCCTGAACTACTATTATCAGCAGAACTCAACCTACTGCCCTACCGGCAAAACCGTTGGCAACAACGGCCAGATTCAGTGCATTGCGGATGTCTCCGCGGGCACGGGAGACTCGGGGCGCAGCGCGGCCTACACCTACGATGCGCTCGGGCGGCTGCTTACGGCCCAAACGACAGGGTCTACCCAATACCCGGCATGGGGGCTTTCCTTCACCTACGACCGCTACGGAAACCGAACAGCGCAGACCGTCACAGCCGGGAGCGGATACAATACATCTTTCACGATCAATCCTGTCAACAACCAGATCACTAGTCCGGCCTTAACATATGACGCGGCTGGCAATGTTATTGCAGAGCCCGCTCCGCTTAGTGTTACCTCGACCTATAATGGCGAAGAATGTAATACCGGCTACACCGGGAACGGAAGCACCGCGACCTACACGTGCGATGGGAACAACTTGCGCGTGGAGAAAGTGGTCACGGGGACGGACGCTGTGACAACCGTATATCTCCGCTCCGGCGGCCAAGCCATTGCTGAATACGACAACGGTGCGGCCGCAACCTCGCCGACCCGCGAATATCTATATGGCCACAATCTCTTGGCTATCGTGACCGGCAGCACAAGCGGATCGGGCGGGACAATTATCTACCAGCATCGCGACACGCTCTCCCCGCGCTTGTATACCGATGTCAACGGTAATTGTGTGGGCGATCAGGGAACCTATCCCTTCGGAGAATTGTGGTATAGCAATAACGACACCAGCTGCACCAACACCACGAGTACTCCTTGGATTTTCACCTCGTACGAGCGTGATACGGAAAGCGGAAATGACTACGCTTTGGCTCGCTCCTATGCCAGTGGCCAGGGGCGCTTCGTGGCTCCCGACCCGCTGGAAGGCGTGCTGGGCGACCCGCAGTCCTGGAATCGCTATGCTTATGTAGAGAACGACCCGATTGATTTGTCCGATCCCAGCGGCCAGGGTTTCTGGTCGTCGTTGTTTGATGACGTCTTCAGTCTATTCGTCGATCTGGCCACGGGGGATCTCATAAATCTTGCATACGGTGGCAACGTATTAGGCAATCCTTCTCCCCTGCCGCCTGGTTGCTCTGACATCACTTGCACCGGGCCCCCCATATTCTCGCAAAACGGAGCGCAAAACGGGGCGCAAGATGCAACGGCGCAAGGGACGCAGCAGCCGGGGCCTACGGGGATAAGCGTGCCTGTGGGAGGCGGTCCCGGTCCTGGACCAACTGCCCCGGGGGGCGCTGGGAACGCTGGCCCTGGTGGCCAAGGAGCGGCAAGTCCCGGTTCCGGAACGCCCGGTCCTACAGGCGGAACAGCGATCGGCCAGCCAACCAGCTCCGCGCCGGGTAACAGCAGTGGTAACACGTCCGTCCTCTATCCTGAGGGTGACGGTAAGCCCTATCCCGCCAACTATGCAGGCTGGTGGGGAAAAGACTGGAAACTCGGTCATATGGGACAGCAGGGAACTTGTTGCAGTCAGACTGATGCAGAAAAGAAAACGACGGTTTCTCTGTCGGAACAGATTAACGGTCGCGGACCTTGGCAGTCAGGGGGTGAACACGTTGGTGGATTCGAAGATTTGATTTCCCCTGAGCCCCGAACCATTACTCAGCGTTTTTTCGCCAATGGTAAGCAGCTCCGTGTAGTGCTAGGATACGAAAATGGGAGGCTTGTTGTGACTTCAGATGTTCAGATAACTGTTTATGGCGACTCGAGGGGTACTCCGCCTAAGTATTCGCCGTCGCCTTTCTAGGGCTTTAGACTTGTGGAGAAAGGGTACCGCCATGTCGAAGATGACTACGGTTCTTGTGCGAGTCAGGGTAATTACGATCTTGATTTTGACTACGATTGCTACCTCGGCGTCCCCAGTGAAATCGGGAACGGGGGATGAATGGATATCTTGGAGCCCCGAGCAAAGAAATGCGTTTGTCGACGGTTTTTGGACTGGCTACGCCATGGGATCGAGAAGGGCGTGTGACGCGACCAATGATCTTTGGGAAGTGGGCAAAGTACACCGAATCGGCGATGATCCCTCTGCGCGCTGCCTTGCGCACATAGATGTATATTCAAAAGATCCCCGGTCTTACGCAGCTGTGCTAACCGATTTTTACACTTTACATCCTCAATATCGAAATATCCCCGTTATTTACCTCATGCGGTTCTTGGCCGATAGTAAATTTGAGACGGCTGATGGACTCTACCAAATGGCGTTAAAGGGAGAACTACGGACCGTGTTCTAGACACTTAGAGGCTAGATTCGAAGGCCGGATTACTCTTCGCCTCCATTAGAAAGCAGTAACGAACATGCGATTGATTTAGAATGAGCAGAAAACAATGCGCATAACCGGTGTGTTTCTAACGTTAGCGTTGCTGACTTATTCCGAGAAAACGATAGCCCAGCGGCCTCCCAGTTTATCGAGTGGTGTATACTCAAACGCCGCTCTTGGTTTTCGCTATCAGTTGCCAGGCGGAATGAATGATGAGACGGAGCTTAGGAAAGAGGAAATGCACGCCGGTGCAACTGAGCATCATACAAGTGATACTCTCGATTTGCTGCTCGGAATGACATCTGCGGAAGGCAATTCGACTCAGACTTGGCGCTCCTTTGCGATTGAGATATATCCGCGTCAAAGGCTAAGCAGTTTGGATGATGTCAGCGCCGAGGCGAGAATGAGCGCATGGGTTATGGGTATCGGCGGTTCGCCCGGAGTGCCTCGTACCGTTGTACTTGCCGGTCAAAGCTTTGCCGTATCGGTGTTTACCGAGCAGGAAGGTAAGGTGACGAAGGGCGCAGTCGTCTGGACGACAGTACGTAAAGGCATGTTATTGTCGTTTGTTTTCGTCGCCAACGCCCCCGAGCAACTCAAAAGGCTGACCGAGAGCATGAAGAGCGTTCAATTCTTCTGAGCCGGTGGCGAAGGAGACGCACCAGTGTCGTGGGATGTGGGAGGCATGGATTGTCTCACGTGACGGATTCGAAAAAGGAATGCCCCGCAAAGTGCCGCAAAGCAGATCGTCTCAATGGAGGGATTCACCCCACTCGGCTGTAGGCGAAATTGAGATTGTCAAAGCACTTTGCTTCAACAGACAGTCAACAAGGCTCAGATACGAGACCGCAACTGATTCAATATCAATCACATAGAAACCGCAAAAAATTGCAAAGCTCTCAACAAACAGCTTGAATCTGGTTCGGGACCAGAGGGTCGGAGGTTGAAATCCCTTAGCCCCGACCAATCTTCCTCAAGCACATAAACAGCATTTCTGGTTTTTCATCTACAGGCGGAGTAGTCGATGTTGTAGTCGGTCAAAGCCACAACGTTTAACAAACGAATTTGTTCGGGCTGTGCAACCCCAAAAGAGTGTACCCCTGATCCAGCCAGGCTCCAATGCCATCAGGTCAACGCTGAAACGAACACCTGCAATCCGTTTTGCAATCCATTTGTCGTTCTGACATTGCTTTCCATACACTTAGGTGCCATCCGTGGTCCCGCATGTTGTTGAATTTACGTTTTCAGGCGGATTCGAATCCCTCCCTCTCCGCCAGATCCTTTGAATCCCAATCACTTACATCGCATTTTCCGCCCGAGCGGATGGCTCGCTCGGGTACGTGCTGTCGGTACTAGTGTCCCCTAGATGTCCCGGTTCGATTTGTTCAGGCTTTTTGGTGACCCAACCGTGTGCGATCTCGTAATCGCCCACGGCAGTTCTCCGGCAGCCCGTCCGCGAGATACTCGTTGAATCCTCCAGAGCTTGAAGCCTAGAATTTGGAGTCTGCCCGGACCGAGCGATCAACATGCCGACACAACTCGCGTTCAAATTGGGCGCCTGGAAGGCTGACCTTCGCCCCCATAAGACATTCCGCATCGCTGTCAGCGGTGACGTGGTACTGCCGAGGCTTGAAACGAGCATCGTCGACACGAGCGAATTTCAAAGGCTCCGAGGCTTAAAACAGCTCGGGTTTTGCCATCTCATTTACCCGTCCGCGGTGCATACACGGTTCGAGCACACATTGGGTGCCGTCAAGAAGGCGGCAATGCTCCAGACGATGCGCAGAGCCGGGGAGGCAGATACTCTTACACCCGAGCAGCTACAGATGACGCGACTGGTTGCGCTGTTTCATGATGTAGCAAACGTGCCAATGGGCCATACGCTCGAAGACGAAACGCACGTTTTGGGAGAGCATCAGGAAGATGAGAACAGGTTTGAGCGTGTCATTGGGAGCAAAACGAAGATCGGTTCGATCCTACGCGAGGCCATCGGCGATCTCCGCGCTGAAAGATCGGCCCGACCTGCAACTGCTGGTGGCGCTGTGCGGGTTTCTCGGCTTGCGACCGTCCGAGGCGTCGGGGCTCGCCTGGGACTGCGTCGATCTCACGACCGGACAATTGCACATACGGCGCGGAGTGGTGCGGAACGTGGTGGGCGATCTGAAAACGGAAGGAAGCTCGGCCAGTCTGCCTTTGATCGAGCCGGTGGGTTCCCTGCTGGAACTCGTCCGCAAGGCCGGCGCGCGGACTTGGGTATTCGAGAACTCCGCCGGCAAGCCTGCCGATCTCAAAGCTGTCGTATGGCGATTCATCAAACCGGCGATAGAGAAGTGGAACTCCGAGCACGAGAAGGAGAACCAGATCAGGTGGCTCGGGCTCTACGGGCTTCGTCGCTCCGCGGCCAGCTTGCTGTGGTCCCTCACGGGCGACACCCAGGCGTCGCAACTTTTGCTGCGGCACTCATCGCCTCAGACCACGATCAAACACTACCTGACGGTCGATCGGTCGAAGCTCGCCAGGATTCAAGATGCTTGAGGCGAAGTTGGCGAGCAAGGACTAATTGTCGTCCGATAGTTTCAGGGGTTCGACCGTCCGGAATCTGGTCCATCATTTCCCACAAGCGCGTTTGAACTAAGCCGCTGGCGCGGCGGACGCTACCACGTGGTCGGCCCCAGCATTGTTGCCCGTGTAAGGTTTGGGTCACAAGGAGGTCACTGTGACCCATCTCAGAAAGCTAATGCTGGATGAACTCCAGCGTCGCAACTACGCGCAGAACACGGTTCGTTCCTACATCCATGCGGTGGAGGATTTTGCGAAGTACTTCCGCCGTTCGCCGGACCGCCTCGGTCCAAACCACATCCGCGAATACCAGGTTCACCTGTTTCGTGATTGCAATCTCTCCGCGGGCACCATCGAAGGTCGCACTGCCGCTCTGCGTTTTCTCTTCGTCAAGACACTTAGGCGACCGTATCTTCCCGATCACATTCCGTTCCCGAAGCGCCAGAGGCGGATGCCCACGGTGCTGAGTCAGGAAGAGGTGGCGCGACTCATTGATTCCGCTCAAAACCTAATGCACCGCACCATGCTGATGATGCTATACGCAACCGGTCTGCGCCGAGCCGAACTGTGTCACCTCAAGGTCTCCGATATCGACAGCGAACGCATGGTCATTCATGTTCGTCAGGGCAAGGGCGGCCGTGATCGCGATGTCCTATTGTCCCCGAAGCTGCTGGAGACCCTGCGCGAGTACTGGCGCTGGATGAAACCAAAAACATATCTATTCCCCGGCACGGTCAACAACTGGCGGGCCGATGTACCCATCACGGAGAAGATTGTCTGAACTGCCGTGGCCAAGGCCGCGAAGCATGCAGGCATCGCGAAGCACGTCGCTCCCCATACGCTCAGGCACAGCTTCGCCACCCACATGCTCGAAGCCGGCGCCGATCTGCGTACGATCCAGGTCCTACTCGGATATGCCAAGCTGGCTGACACAACCATCTATCTGCACTTGTCCCGACGCCATTTGCAGGCGGTTCCCAGTCCGCTGGAAACCATCAAGGTCTCCGGACCCAACGGCGTGAAGCGTTCCAGGCTGAAGAAGAAGCGATGAACCGGCCCACCCTTGAGGTGGCCGACATCGTCCATGCAGCAAGCAACAGATTCTGGGAGCACCACGGATCACATCTTGCATGGCAGCATCGCAGGGTGCTCGATGCCATCGTCCGCTGTCGAACTGCGGCGTTGGGCGGTCATCGTGATCAGTGTGTGCGTTGCGGCCGTCAGGCTATCTCGTACAACTCATGCCGAAACCGGCGTTGTCCCCGATGCCAGGGAAACGCACGCTCCCGGTGGCTAGCCGAGCGCAGGGCGGAGCTGTTGCCCGTCTCTTACTTTCACATCGTCTTCACCTTGCCGCACGAGCTTTCTGCCCTCACCTCGCAGAACAAGCGACTGCTTTATGATCTGCTCTTCAGAGCTAGTGCAGCGACACTCCTCGAACTTGCTCGAGACCCGAAGCACCTGGGAGCAGAGATTGGGTTTCTTGGCGTGCTTCATACCTGGGGCCAGAACCTTCAGCATCATCCCCACGTACATTACATCGTTCCCGCTGGCGGCCTTACTCCCGATGGCTCCAGATGGATCGCTTCTTCCAACCGATTCTTCCTGCCCGTCGGTGCACTCAGCCGCGTCTTCCGCGGCAAGTTCACAGCCGGACTTCAACAACTCTTCCAGCAGAACAAGCTCCAGTTCCACGGCTCACTCCAGAGCCTCGCTGAGCCCCGCCGATTCCACGCGTTCCTGCGATTCCTCTTCCGCGAAAACTGGGTGGTCTACGCCAAACCACCCTTCGGAGGTCCTGAACATGTTCTGAACTATCTGGCGCGATATACACATCGCGTCGCCATCTCCAACCACCGGCTCGTTGCTTTCCAGAATGATCGAGTCTCGTTTCGCTGGAAAGACTACGCACGGGGCGGTAAGCAGAGATCATGTCGGTTTCCGCAGATGAGTTTCTGCGACGATTCTTGATCCATGTCCTCCCGAAAGGGTTGGTTCGCATCCGCCACTTCGGACTTTTCGCTAATCGCAGACGTGGCGATATGCTGTCACGCTGCCGCGATCTGCTCCGCGCGCGCTGTGCCAACGAGCCTGACGCACCAACTCATTGGCGATGTCCGGTTTGCGCCGGTCCGATGCTCCTTATTGAACGGCTGACCAGCAGCCAGCTTTATTTTCAATCGGCCCTGACCATGCCTGATCCCCAGAGGTGCAGCCTTGACTCCTCCTGAGATACCGATGGCGCAACCTGTTTCGATCAACGTCCGTTGGAGGTGTGTTCCAGCACGCCATGCCCTCGTATGCTCACGCGGCGATGGAGTCCTGCAAACACCACCCTTTCTGTCACCAGTCAAGACTCCAATGCGATGTTCAAAAACAACGCCATGTCTCTCCTCGTCTCGGTTGGTTGTTTTAGTCACACCCTGCAACCAGTACGGACGGATTGAAATCCCATAGCCCACCGCGTCCGCCGCAAACGCCAGCGGCTCAGTTCAAACGACCCTATCGAAACTGCCCCGACCCCACAACCGGTGCACCCCCCGCGCTTCTTCTTTTGGGGCAGTCCCGATAGGGCACCAACGTTTATCGATGCCGATCTGGTGAGACTTCGCAGAAGCCGACTTCTGACCTGGAGCTACTTCCCTATTGCCCATCATCTGGAGCCTAGCGCATCGAAATATGGCGCTACGCGCGGAAAGACCGGATCTGCCCTAGGACGATAGCAATCAACGAGCTTTTGCCAGCCGCTCGCGATTCGAGGTGGTCTGCAACTCTATAATGGCTTGCGGAACAACCATTTGGAGGGCGGGATTGTGAATTACGCTCGCAAGACATACACCGGGCCACTTCGGGCCGTGATCTTGGATTGGGCAGGGACCACGGTGGATTATGGCAGCCTGGCCCCCGTCCACGTGCTGCAGCAGATCTTTGCCGATCGAGGAATTCAGGTCAGTGAAGACGAGGCAAGACAGGATATGGGCCTTCTCAAGAAGGACCACATTCGCGCTCTTCTCGGTTATCCACGGATACGCGCGGCATGGGAAGAGAAGCATCGACACGTCCCGGGCGAGCCGGATGTGGAAAACCTGTTCGCTGATTTCATTCCCCGGCAGATGGAATGCCTGGTTCAGAACTCCGCGCCGATTCCGGGTGCTGTCGAGGCGGTGCGCCGATCGCGCGATCGCGGTCTCAAGATTGGAAGCACCACAGGCTATACGCGGCCCATGTTGGAGCTTTTGCTCCGCCACGCTGCCACCCAAAGCTATGCGCCTGATTGCGCTCTCTGTCCCGACGATGTGGGCGCCGGACGTCCTCTTCCCTGGATGATTTATGAGAACGCTGTTCGCATGAAGGTCTGGCCACTCGAAGCAATCGTCAAGGTGGGCGACACGATCACTGACATTGAGGAAGGCCTGAATGCCGGCACATGGGCAGTCGCGGTCGCACAGACTGGCAACATGATTGGGGTGACGGAACAAGTATGGCGGGACTGGCGGGAGTCAGAACGATCAAAGCGCCTGCAAGATGCGCGGGACAAACTGATGGCCGCCGGCGCGCATTACGTGATCGACACACTGGACGATTTCGATGGAGTAGTCGATGAGATTGAGGCCCGGCTGCGGGCAGGCGAGCGTCCATGATCTCTTCGCCCCAGCATCGCGGAACCCAGCCTTGCGCAACCCAGCCTGGCGCAATAACGACCACGAAACCCGGCCGGTTATTCCGCTGGCAGGTACTGACAGTAGCGCTCATGCTCGTCGGCTACTCCGGGTATTATCTTTGCCGCTCGGATTTTTCCGTAGCGTTACCGTTGATCGCAGATGAGTTAGCCGCGCGCGGCCTTGCTCCCGACTTTGTGCGCATACGGCTGGGCGCAATCGCCTCTCTCGGAGTGATGGCATATGCGGCGGGCAAGTTTCCCGCCGGTGCCATCTCTGATTTTTTCGGGGCAAGCGCAACTTTCTTGGCGGTATGGTCGGCTCCGCAGCGTTCACGCTGCTGTTCGCACTGGCGGGCGGGCTGCCATTGTTTACCCTGTCCTGGATTGGCAACCGCCTGGTCCAGTCGCTCGGTTGGGGCGGCATGGTCAAAATTTCCTCACGATGGTTTTCCTATCACCGCTACGGCACCATGATGGGAATCATCAGTCTTAGCTTTCTGTTTGGGGATGCCATTTCCCGCACGTTCATGGCCTGGCTCATCGGCCGCGGATTGGGCTGGCGTGGCATCTTCTTGGTGGCCGGCGGGACGCTTTTTTCCCTTTTCCTCATCAATCTCATTCTGCTCAGGGAAAGTCCGGGTGCAATCGGCGAACTTGAACCCGAAGGCAATCCCCTGGCCATCGTTACCGAGATAAGTACAGCTTCACCGGCAAGGTTCCCGGAAGCCAAAGTGGCATTACCTGCGGCTTCTGTTCACCAATTACGGATTTTGGCTTGTGTGTGTGCTTTCGTTCGGCGTCACTCTGATTCGCGAGACCTTCAATCTCTGGACTCCGACTTATTTCGTTCAAGCGGTAGGATTGAGCAAAGCTGCCGCCGCACAACAAAGTGCGCTTCATGGATGGGCTGGAATTCATCAAGCAGCTGCCCGCAGTCGCCAACGCGAAAGACGTACCCGTGGTCATGATTACCACCGAAGGCAGCGAGGCGCACGTGGTGCAGGCCCTGTCCTGCGGGGCGCGAGGCTACATCCGCAAGCCTTTCACGCTGGAGCAGGTAAAAGAACATGTTATCCCCGTTCTGGTAGGTAAATCATGAAATCTATGGGTGAGTTGCTCGCTGCCAACGGCAGCCACGATAACTGGATTCCGCTGCTGGAAATGTCGGCGAGGGAAGTCTTCGAGCTCATGCTGAGTTGCCAACTGACCGTACCAGCAACCGCGGAGGAGTCAAACAAGGACGTTACTGCCATGGTGGGATTGGCGGGGCAACTGTGCGGCGTGCTAAGCGTCCGCTGTAACGGCAAGCGGCTGCGCTCATGACCTCAAAGATGCTGGGCGTGCCTCTCGACAAGGTCGGCCCAGAGGTAGCGGACGCGCTCGGCGAAATCGCCAATATGGTGGCGGGCAACTTCAAGAACAAGATTGCGGCCTAGCGGAGGGGTGCTTGCTCTCTCCACCCACCGTAATCACCGGCAGTGACTATGATCTGCACTCCCTGGTAGAGTCCCCTGGCCTTGAGGTCAGGCTGCTGTTTGAAGCCATGCCCATCGTCATATCCCTCCAAATCCACAGCTAAACACACTCTGATTGAGAACTTAGGACTAATGGGCAGTCCGGAGTCGAGCAGATCCTTGTCGAGTGGACCTCATCTGGCTTAAGGTCGTATAGCGCCGGGTTAGGTTCGCACCGGCAATTTGCCGAACACCATTGATACCAGGGCGTGAATCTCCTCCACCGCTTCATCCAGCTCAAAGGTAAACCGCACCAGGTCCACACCCTCGAGATCGCTGTACTCCTTGAGAAGAATCGCCCACGCCGGATCGGTGATCAAGTCCACCTTGTGGCGCTCATAGTACCCGTACCCCAGGCCGCGCATGCGGCAGAGCAGGTCGCTCAGGTGCACTAGGGCCACCAGCGGCTGCGCCTTCTGACTTTGCTCGATGGCATGATGATATGCGATGACCTCGATGATATCGTCGGCCAGTTTCCATTTTTCAGCCAAGGCCCGCCCAGTGTGGCAGTGCGTGAACCCCATGATGGTATGTTCCGCCTCGTCCAGCGGAATCTCATCTTGGCAAGCGCGTTCCATCGCCGAGGCGAATTCCTTGGAAAAAACCAGGCAGTTGACCATGAACCCTATGTCATGCAACAGCCCCGCCATGTAAGCCTTTTCACCATCCGCAACGGCCAGCTTCTCGCTGAATTTCCGGCACACCATGGCGCACCCCAGCGAATGTCTCCAAAATACAGCCGGATCCAGTGCCCACTTTTCCGCCGGGAAAGCCTGCCCCAGGCAACAGGTGAGAAGAATGGTTTGGACGCGACGCAGGCCCAGGCTAATCACACAACCCTTGATGGACTTGGGTGCTTGCGCCAATCCGAATAACGGGGAACTGGCCACGCGCAAGCATTGCGCGGCAATGGTGTTGTCATACGATACCAGGCGCACTACCTCGTCCACCTTCACTTCTTCTGTGGAGCTGCTCAACATCTTTAGTAAGGGCAGAACGACCGCCGGAATGGCGGGCATGGTATCGATGCGTTGCACGCGCTCACGAATCGTTGCGGCGCAGGAAGTGATCATAGCTTGCCACTCTTAAGGGATGGTTTCCAATACGCGATCGCTCCGGGGAAATGCACCAGGTGGAACTTGTCGTTTAATTTCATCAGCGATTCCGAGGTCCCAAGAAAGAAATATCCGCCCAAATTGAGGTTGCTAAAGAAATGGTCAATCACCTTCGACTTCGAGGCGCCGTCGAAATAGATGAGCACGTTGCAGCAGAAGATCAAGTCCATGCCCTTCATGAAAAGCATCTTCGAATCATCCTGCAGGTTCAAACGGCTGAAAGTAATCAGTTTCTTTACCTCCGGGCGCACCTGCAGTTTCTTCTCATCGACCGTCGAGAAATATTTGCGTTTGAAATAATCCGTAGTGCAGCGCAGAGCGTAGTCGCCGTAAATGCCGGCCTTGGCGGTTTCCACGGAACGGTCATTCAGGTCGGTGGCAACAATCTCCACCGTCCAGCCTTTCAGTAAGCCCTCACCCTCCTCCAGCATGTTCATAGCCAAGGTATAGGGCTCTTCTCCGGTGGAGCAGCCCGCACTCCAGACCCGCAGCCTCTTCATTACCTGATTGGCTTTTTCCGCCACGATCTCAGGCAGGATCACCTTACGCAGCGCGTCGAGCTGCGGCTGGCTGCGGAACAGGCAGGTTTCGCCAATTGTGACTTCGTTCAGCAAGTTCCGAAGTTCCGTCTCCCGGTTGGAGTGTGCGGTCAGGCGGTCCCAATACTCGCGGGGGCTTCGCAATTCCAGTATCTTCATCCGCCGACCGCAGGCATCAGCCATCAGATAGAGTTTTTCCTCGAGCTGAAAAATGCCGCACACTTTGTACACCAGATCACGGACTTGGCGGAATATGGGGTCGATGGGTTCGCCGACCTTGGGGGCAAGCGACGTAAGGGCAGTTCGGGTGCCGACTGTCATTTTTCTCGAGGCTCAAGGCTCGCATAATTGTTCAAGGCGACATTGGCGTGCGGCCTGCGGCTCTGCAGCACGCGGCGGATGATCTCCGGCGCCAACTGATCAAGCGGATAAACGGCATCGGCCTGCCCGGCCGCATACACCAGGCCCGGCATCCCCCAGACCACCGAGGAAGGTTCGTCTTGAATGATCACCTCTCCGCCTGCTTCGCGAATGTGTTGCGCTCCCAGCACCCCGTCTGAGCCCATGCCCGTCATTACCACGCCCAGAACATTGGCTCGAAAGACCGCCGCCACAGAGCGAAACAGCGCGTCGACCGCCGGACGGCAGGAGTGCTCGGGTGGATCCTGGTTGAGCTGCAACTGCCAGTTCGTGCCCGCTCGCACCACGGTCATGTGGAAGTTTCCCGGTGCAATCCAGGAGTGTCCGGGCAAGAGAATCACGCCCTCGCTGCCCTCTTCCACAGAAATCGCCGAGCGGCTCGCCAGCCGCTCCGCCAGCATGCGGGTGAAAAGAGGCGGCATATGCTGCACCACCACAATGGGGATGGGGAAGTCCTTCGGAATCCGCGGCAAAACTTCCGCCAGCGCATTCGGGCCTCCGGTAGACGTGCCGATAGCCAAAATCTCAAAGCGCCGGTTGGACGGTACTCGAACCCGCACGGCCGCACGGGGTGGCGGTAGGGACTTGAGTTTCGTGGAAGCGCCTGCGCACAGCGCCTTGATCTTGGGAATGAGTTCGGCACGGATCGCGTCGATGGCCACGGCTGGGCTGCCCGTATTGCTCGGCTTGGTGGCATAATCCGACGCTCCCAGCGAAAGCGCATCCAGGGTCGCCGCCGCACCGCGCTCGGTCAGCGTGCTAAACATGATGACCGGCAGTTTGGGATACAGCTTGCGCAACTCGGCAAGCGTCTCCAGGCCGTTCATCACCGGCATTTCGACATCAAGAGTAATCAGGTCGGGATGGAGCTGGGAGATCTTCGCCAGCGCGATTCGACCGTCACCAGCGGAAGCAACCACCTCCAGTTCCGGATCCCTGGACAGGGTGTCGGAGAGCAGCTTGCGGATCACTACCGAATCGTCGACGACCAAAATTCTTATAGCCATATAGTCAATCGTGCTCGTTCAGTCGGCAACGGGTAATGATCAAGCCGTGAACTAAGAACCCGCATGCGCCGCCATGGTGCGGACTGACGATCTGCTGCTTGCCCGGTTTGCGTCGCCGTTGTTGTTAATCTTGAACTGTTCCACCAGGCGACGGAGTTCGGCGGAGGTCTCCACCAGTTGTTGCGCCGCTTTTTGCGTGTCCGTGGCCCCGCGCGATGTGCTCTCCGCCGCTTGCGCCACGCCCGCAATGTTGTTGGTGATCTCCCCGCTGCCCTTCGCCGCCTCGCTCACATTGCGGGCCATTTCGTTGGTCGTCGCGTTTTGCTCCTCCACTGCCGTCGCGATCGTGTTCGAAATGCCGTTGATTTGGTTGATCACTTCGCTGATGGACGCAATCGCATCCACCGCCGCCTTGGTATCGGTCTGAATGGCTTCGATCTTCCGGCTGATGTCTTCCGTAGCCTTGGCAGTTTCTTTGGCCAACTCTTTCACTTCGTTGGCCACCACCGCAAAGCCTTTGCCGGCTTCTCCGGCGCGGGCCGCTTCGATGGTGGCGTTGAGGGCCAGCAGGTTGGTTTGCTGCGCGATGGAAGTGATGACCTTGATCACTTGCCCAATCTCGTTCGAGGATTCGCCCAGTTTCGACACGGTAGCCGTAGTGGTCTCGGCGACCTTCACCGCCGAGGTTGCGACTCTGGCGGCCTCGGTGGCGTTCTTGGCGATCTCCTTGATGCTGGCGCCCATCTCTTCGGCGCCGGTTGCGACAGTCTGAAGATTCTGGCTGACCTGCACCGTGGCGGTGGAAACCACCTTCGCTTGCGCGGAGGTCTCTTCCGAATTCGCCGTGATCTGCTGGCTGGTGCTGGAGAGTTCTTCGCTGGCGCTGGCTACCTGCACGGTATTCTGCGTGATCGACAGGATCATGTTTTTCAGGCTGGCGCTCATCTTATTGATGGCCGTGGTCAGGTCGCCGAGTTCGTCCTGGCTGCGGACCTTCAGGTCGTCCCGTGTCAAGTCGCCCGCCGCGATGGCCTCGGCCTGGACGAGGACTGATTGGGTTGCGCCGGAGATGCCGCGGCTCATAAAGATAGCTACAAAAATCCCGATGCCCAGTGCCGCGAAAGTGGTCAATGCCATGGTCAGGTTCATCGCCCGGTTCTCCGCATTCAAATCCTGCGTGTTCTGCTCCAGCAACTTGTCGAAGGAATCCGCCATGTCGCCGAGAGGTTTCTTAAGCGCCTCAGTGATCACCGTGGCCTTGTCGACAAATTCATTGCCGGCTTTGGCGACAGCGTCGCGTTCGCTGCCCGTTGCATTTTTCATGGCCGTCTCTTGGATCTCCCGGAGTATGGGAAGTTGCTTTTTGGTCTCGGCGAGCCGGTCCCGGTTGGCCTGCTCAGACCAGTTGGGAGCCAATGCGTCCAGTTTGGCGACGTCCTTCCCAATCTCGTCCCAGTTCGAGTCGAAAACCTTCTTCGCGGCCTCCCACCGGGCTGATTCATTTCCGGCCAGGATGGCCTGGCGCCCCTTGCTCTGCGCCTGATTCAGGTCTCTCTGCAAGCCCTTCAAGGCGCCGATAGTGGGGACGCGCACGGTCATGGCGTGCTCCTGCGTTTCCTTGATGGCACTTGCCTTCATATAGGTGAGCACCGCGCTGAAGAGCATCAGGGCAAGGATGACTCCAAAGCCGAAGCCGAGTTTCTTTCCAAGTGTGAGTTTCATTTCATTCTCCTGTGAAGATCTTGTGAAGCGAATCCCAGAAAACCAGTTCCTGCGCACCCGCCGACGCTTCCAATCACAAGTGCGGCAAGCTACTGCCCCACGACCGCGGCCTCCGCCACCATCTCGCAGGCTTTCTCGGTATCGAGCACCAGCATCAGCCGGTCGTTCAGTTTGTGTACGCCGGTAATCACTTGCCGAACCGTGCCGCGCAGGGTTTCGGGTGGGCGTTCAAAGGTGGCGTCGTCGACTTCGACCACATCGCCGATTTCATCCACCAGCAGGCTGACTGCGCCGTCGTCGGAACGGACCACGACGTTCATGGCGGGCACGCCCGCCGCGCGCGGCCCGAGTTGGAGCTGCCGGCGCAGATCGACGGCGGTAACCACTTGGCCGCGCAGGTTGATCAGGCCACTGACCACTCCAGGCGCCAGAGGAACCCTGGTCACATCGAGCGAGCGAATGACTTCCTGAACGCTTTTCAGTTCCACGCCGAAAAGCAGCTTGTCCAGATAGAAGGTGCAGAATTGTGAAGTGTGGGCCATGGTCAGTTGGCAACCCCCGTTGATGCCGAGGCCAGCCCGGGCTGCGGAACGCTACCCTCTGCGCTGCGCAGAATAGCCGGGATATCGAGCAGTTCCGTGACCCGGTCGCCGATCACGACGGAGTAGAGAACGGCAGACCTGGTGGCTTTCGATTTCACGTCGGCCCGGGCTTCGACAATGTCGAGAATCCGTTCCACGACCAGGCCGAAGGCGCGCCCCTCATGATTCAGCACCAGCACCTGGAGCGGCCCGGAATCGGGCGAGGGAGGAGCTTGCAGGGCTCGCAGCCGGTTGCGCCGCTCTTCGAGGACGACGGCGAGCCGAACCAGGGGCAAGATCTGGCCGCGATATTGAGTGACCCACTGGCTGCCGGACATTTCTACTTGCGCAACCGGAAACTCCTCCAGCCGGGCCAGGGTGCTGAGTGGTATAGCCATGCGGGAATCGCCCAGGCCGGAGAAGAGAAGGAAGGTTTGTTTGTCGCCCGCGGTTCCCGCCGCTTCCACGGATTTTTCGGCTACGGTCCGCTCGCGCGACTCGCTGACCACGCTGGCGCGCTGCGCCAAACCTAGCACATCGAGAATGAGCGCGACCTTGCCATCGCCCATGATGCTCGATCCGGCAAAGGTCTTCACCGTTTTGAGCTGTTTGCGCAGCGGCTTTACAACAATCTCTTCGGTATCGTTGATCTGGTCGACGACCAGCCCGAACTGCCGCGTATCGGCCTGCAGGACGACGATGTTGACTGCACCATCGTTATCGGCTGTCGCAGCTGGCGCCTTGGCGAGCTGAAGTTCGCGGCTCAAGTAAACCAGCGGCAGCAACCGTCCGCGCAACCGATGCACCGGGACGCCATGGACCATTTCAATGCCGGTGCGGATCTGATCGCCTTCCAGCCGCACCAGTTCGAGTAAGCTCACTTGGGGAATGGCGTAGCGATCGCCGCCGCAGCTCACCACCAGCGCGGGGATGATCGCCAGGGTCAAGGGAATCTTGACCCGCACGGTAGTACCGCGCCCTGGTGTGGACTGAACGTCCACGGTGCCGCCGATTTTTTCTACATTCGTCTTTACCACGTCCATGCCCACGCCACGGCCGGACACGTTGGTCACCTTTTCCGCGGTGGAGAATCCAGGCAGAAAGATCAGATTGAAGATTCCCCGCTCGGTCATGCGGGTCGCCTGTTCGGGGGTGATCAAGGCGCGTTCAACCGCTTTCTTGCGGATACGCTCCACGTTCAAGCCGGCGCCATCGTCACTGATCTCGATATTGACCTGCCCGCCTTCATGAAAGGCGCGCAGAATCAAACGTCCGCTTCGATCTTTCCCCGCCTTCACGCGGTCCTCGGGAAGTTCGATCCCGTGGTCCACGGAATTGCGTACCAGATGGGTAAGCGGGTCTTTGATGGCCTCGATGATGGTCTTATCGAGCTCGGTCTCTTTGCCCTCCATCTCGATGTTGACTTCCTTGCCGCAGCCGAGCGCCACGTCGCGCACCGTCCGCGGGAACTGGCCCCAGATGTTCCCGATGGGCTGCATGCGGGTCTTCATGACCCCCTCCTGCAACTCGGTGGTGATCAGGTTCAGACGCTGGGAGGCAGCCAGAAAGCTGGTGTCTTTCATGCGGTTGGCGAATTGCAGGATCTGGTTGCGCGCCAGCACTAGTTCTCCTACCAGATTCATCACCTTGTCCAGCAGTCCAACATCCACTCGGATGGTGCTGTCTGAGGCGGCCGTCTGCGCGCGGGAGGACTGCTGGACGTGCAACGCATCCACGATATCGGCCGGTCGAGCGGCACCCTGCTCCACCAGGATCTCGCCCAAGTGGCGGGGGTCTCCTTCCTTTTGTGTCTTGGCCGCGAGTTGGACCTCCGTCGGCGCGACCCCGGCTCTCTGTATCAGAATGTCACCCAGGTTCGACGACAAGGCGACGTCCGGAGCGCTCTCCGGCGCCGGAGCAACCTGGCTCTTCGCCGCCACTTCGGGCGGCTGCTGCAGGCGGGTCAGGGTGGCAATCAGCTTGCTGTCGTCGCGCTCTCCTTCGCCCCCGCTCGTCTCGATACTGCCCAGCATCTGGCGGACGGCGTCCACCATGCCCAGCAGCGCGGTCGTGATTTCTGGAGTAAGAATCTTCTGACCATCGCGCAAGCGCGTCAGCAGGTTCTCTCCCATATGGGCGACCTTTTCCAGTTTGCTAAAACCCAGGAAGCCGCACGCACCCTTGATGGTGTGAATGGTCCGAAACACACCAGCCAGAGCTTCTTTGTCCTTCGGATTTTTCTCCAGGCCGACCAGGTCCCGGTCCAGGCGGTCCAGGTTCTCGTAACTCTCGACCAAGAAATCTTTGACGATGTCACTCTCGCTCATGGGTGCTCTTCCTTTCCAAATTGGGAGTGGTTTCCGGCGGGCGAGAGGCTACTCGTCGCCGCCTGCCTAGTCGCGCCTCTTCGAGCGGGCTTTCTTTGGGTACGTGAGGTCCCATGTTGTGGGAATCGTCGTCAAATCTGGTCAACTACTTCATCGTCGGTTTCAGCATTTTCTTTAGGGAATGGACCAACTAATCTTAGGAACTCCTTAACCTGCAGAGCAGTTTCCTGCCCGTCGTGGTGCAAGCTGCGCTTCGACCCCATGCGAAGGGGCATAGTCAGAGATACACTCCCGGTCTCCCGGAATCCTCCGCCGAGCTGCTTTCAGCCTAGAGATAGCCTCTGCACCGCCGATAACCTCATTGACGAGGCTGCGTCACTACGCGGTGTCGCGCCCCTCGTTCATGAGCAGCCGAGACAAGGACACTCAGCCTCTTGACCAAGCCGGGATCGACGGACTGTTCTCATGCGACGAAGAAAGAGAAACCGTAGGTAACCACCGGTTTCGTGCAAAGGGCTGGCGGGATTCTAGTCATGGGGTGCTGGAGAAAGCGGGGGAAGGCTAAATGAAAGGTATCAATTAGATGATCGACGACTCTTGCCGCGTCTTTCCCCAGCACCTGGCATTGCATGCTAACGATTTACGGAGGGGTGCAATGTGATTCGGACCACATGTAAGTGTGATCGATAGTATAGAGGAATGCCCGCGCGGAGAAGTCGATGAAATTTGACTAGTTGGGTCTGCGCGATCGTCAGAATTTCCATCAAACTCGAATGCCTTGTTACAAATCATAATGTCCTTCTTACGCCCACGGGAGTCCACGCTGAGCGGTAATACCCCAGCTTTGTCGTTTGGGCTCTCTCGTTCCAGGTCAGGCTCGACAAGAGGAGCAATATCCGCCGATTTCCATGCGTGCGACGGCAATCTGAAATCGGCAGTCCTTCTGCACTTGTTTTTTCAGGTGGTCAAAAAGTCTGCTTTCAAACTCCGTGACTCGGCCACAACGCAGACAGGTCATGTGCACATGCTCGCGCGGGGTCTTCCGCTCGTAGAAATGTTTCTCGCCCTGGACATGCATCAGATCGAGTTCATCAATCAGGCCATGTCGCTTCAAAAGACTTAAGGTTCGATAGATCGTGACGCGATCGACTTCTGGCTCTTGCTTTTGCGCCTTTCGCAGAATTTGCGCGGCATCGAGATGGCGGCTGGCGGTCTCTATAATGCCAAGAATCGTGCGGCGCTGCCGCGTCATGCGAACACCGCGAGACGTCAGTTCCGAAACGAGATATCCTGGCGCTTCCGTGTGGGGTAAGGGCACAACTGACTCCCCTCAATTGCAACTCTTGAACTCTGTTTGACGGGCAATGTTTACCAATCGCTGCGCAGCCCAGCCGTTCGCTGAATTTACCACTCACACTGTTGCAACTGGTTGCATCGCGACTGCAATAGAAAATTGCCATCCTTTCTTGACAGGTAGCCAGAAATCAGTTCCACTTCTTGTAGATGCAACCGAGTTGCATCTAGCCATCTTAATAAAACTCAGTGCCCTGTGACAACGGAAACAGGACAGGCCCGAAACGCTGCTCATGCCACGACTCAACTGCGCCGGAGGATTCAAAGTGGCCCGTCTCATCGACCGGGGCAACGGGGCATTACTGGCGTGGGTTTCGTTTTCTGCCCTCTTGGCGTGGGGCAGCGCGGGAGGCGGCATTTCGGGCACTGTTAAGGATCCACTGGATCGCGTTGTTCTCGACGCCAAAGTCACGATCAGAGAAACCACGACTGGATTCATGCAAAGGACCCAAACCGACAGTCGGGGGCATTACGTGCTCCCGGTCCTGCCGGTCGGTAACTATGAACTGCACATTGAAGCACCCGGCTTCAAAGTGTACCGGCGTCTGGGGATCACCCTCGATACCGCGGCGGCTCTCACACTCGACGCAACACTCACCGTGGGCAGCGTCGTGGAAACTGTCGATGTCACCGACGATTCCGTCCACGTGGAAACATCCAGCACGCAGATGGGAGAAACGGTAAGTGCCCGTCAGATTACGGCCGTCCCGCTCAACGGGCGCAGCTTCACTGACCTTCTGAGCCTTCAACCGGGAGTCGCACCCGGGACATCGATCACAGCCGATACCGTGCAGGACGTCGGGGCAACCATTCTGCAACCATCAGGCACGCTCAATCCCGGAACGATTTCCGTGAACGGACAAAGGGAGTTCGCGAATGCTTTCGAGGTGAACGGCAGCAACGCGCAGGAAGATGTGAATTCCGGTACGTCGATCGTTCCCAACCTCGATTCGATTGCCGAGTTTCGCATCATCACGAACAACTTCGACGCCGAGCGCGGGGAATACAGCGGTGGGCAAATTTTGGTGGTGACCAAGTCCGGAACAAACCAGTTGCATGGCAGCATGTTCGAGTTTCTGCGGAATACTGCCTTTGATGCGAGAAACTACTTCTCACCGACGCGCGGCACGTTCCAACAGAATCAATTCGGCGGAACTTTAGGGGGTCCTATCCGCCGCAATAAACTGTTTTTCTTCGCCGACTATCAAGGCACACTTCAAACCCAGGGTATCGATACCGGCGACATCAGTGTGCCGTCTAACGCTGATCGTGGCGGAAACTTGTCAGATCAGGCGACTACGCTCACCGGAGCCGTGAGCGGCCCGTATCTCGCCACACTTCTCACGCAGGAACTTCACAATGGCTATACCATCACCGCAGGGGAGCCGTACTACACACCAAACTGCGCCCTCAGTTCGCAGTGCGTGTTCCCGAACGCGCTAATACCGATGGCCGCCTGGTCTGGACCTGCGCAGAAGCTGTTGCAATACATTCCCTCTCCTAACACTCCGTCCGGTACATTCTCCACTTCTTCATACAACCAAACTGTACACGATCACAAAGGAGCTCTGCGCCTTGACGGAGACACCCGCTGGGGATTGATTTCCGCCTACTACTTTCTGGACGATTACAACCTCGACAATCCTTACCCAACGGCGCAAAGTGGCGCGAACGTTCCTGGCTTCAATGCCCTCTCGACCGGCCGCGCTCAACTCTTTACGATCGGAGACACAAAGGTTCTGAGCCCAAACTCGGTCAACGAGTTTCACCTGAGCTACATTCGCAATTACAACGATCTGGGCCAGTCCTTGGGCGGCCCCAGCGTCAGTCTCGCCTCCCAGGGCTTTGTCACGCCGCAAGGCGCGCCGAGTATCGTGCCTCTCGATCCGCGAGGGCAGAGCGTCGAGAACATCGTGTTCAACGGCTATTCGATCGGCGCGGCTGCGAACGAACTGAAACAGGCAAACAACACCTACGAATTGGCCGAGACGGTCTCCAGAGTTCGAGGAAATCATTCGATGAAGTTTGGCGGTGACCTGCATTTTGATCAGGTGAATGCTGAGCCCGTTGCTCAGTTCAACGGCAACTTCGTTTTTGCTGGGAGTGAGACCGGAAATGATTTTGCGGATTTTTTGATCGGCGTTCCAAGCCAATACAATCAGAGCCAGCTCAATCCGTTCTATGCCCGAAATCGATACGCGGGATTGTTTGCACAGGACAGCTGGAAAATCAGGCCCACACTCAACTTGAATTATGGTTTGCGATGGGATCGCATCGAGCCGTGGACAGAAGAATACAACGAGATTTCAACCTTCGTGCCCGGGCGCCAATCGGTCGTTTTTCCGACCGCTCCGGAGGGGTTTCTGTTTCCTACCGATCCGGGAGTGCCGCGCACGCTCGCGCCGGTCAGCAACCTCGGTTTCTCTCCTCGCGTCGGCCTGGCATGGTCCCCGCATGCACCCGAGGATAGTTTCCTCGCCCAAATCCTGGGCGGTGCAGGCACCACCAGCATTCGAACCGGATTCGGCAAGTTCTATTCGGCGATCGAGGCGCTGTCGATCAGTGTGCTGGCAGCGAATAGCCCATACGGAACCACCTACACCAGCCCAGCACCCCCGTTGTTTTCCGATCCTTTTATTACGGCGTCGAACGGTCGGAATTTCGGACAGCCGTTCCCCTATACGTTCGCGCCTCGCAATTCTTCGGCATCGCACCCTGACACAAGCTTCGATTGGAGTTCGGTCGAACCGATCAGTGGAATTCCCGCCTACGACATTCACAACCGAATTCCGTATAGCAATCAGTGGATGCTGTCGGTGGAACGCCAGTTCGGTTCCAATACCGTGGTCAACGCCAGCTACGTTGCTAATATCGGCCGGCGCTTACGCGTGCTGGTCGAGGCCAATCCTGGCAATCCCGCCCTTTGTCTCAGCCTAAGTCAGCAAAACCAAGTCGCGCCCGGTTCTGCGACTTGCGGTGCCTTTGGGGAGAACAACGTCTTCACAACCGCTTCTGGGCAAACTGTCAACGGCACGCGCGGCCCGCTCGGCCCGAACTTCGGAAGTGACGCCAATCAGTCCACAATCGGAATCTCGAACTACAACGCGCTGGAGCTCAGCGCACGTCACACGAGCGGGAGGCTGCAATTTCTTGCTTCGTACACCTACAGCAAGGCGCTGGACGAATCTTCGAACATTGGCGATGAAGTGAATCCATTCAATCCAGCGCTGAGCTACGCTCTTTCCTCGTTTGACGTCAGGCACAACTTTGTTTTCAGTTACGACTACGAGCTACCCATCGCACGTGTTCTTCGCGCTTCCAATCTATGGACCTACGGGTGGAAGCTTTCTGCGATTACACGCTTCAGCACGGGATTCCCGGTGACCCTTGTCAACAACGGCGACAATTCGCTGCTCGGGACCAATCCCAATGGCGTGAATAACAGCGGAATCGATTTGCCCGATTACAGCGGAGAACCACTTCTTCTCAGCCGCGACCCGCGCAAGAATAACCAGAATTACTTCGATACCGGGGACTTCTCAATGAATGTGCTGGGCACTCCCGGCAATGCCAAGCGGCGCTTTTTTAATGGTCCGGGCTCCAACAACTTTGATATGGCTCTGGCCAAGAATTTCCCTTTCGCCGAGTCCAAAGCTCTCCTGCTCCGCCTTGAAGCCTTCAATCTGTTCAATCACGCGCAGTTCTTCGGCCCAGCTTCGGTAGATGGCGATATTGGCACTTCCACCTTCGGCAAAGTGATCAGCGCCGCTCCCGGTCGCGTTCTGCAGGCTGCGCTGAAGTTCAGCTTCTGAGCCTGACGAAATTCTGAGCTACCCGAATGAGCGGTGCCCGCCCAACCGATCCTCCGCTTCGCGCACAGCAGGGTGTGATTCAGATCACAGCGGGGTGAGGGTCGTTCCCGACATTATCGCGGAGCAACGCCGCACCCTTGTGAGCTCAGATAACTGGGCGCTACCTGGAAGGTGCCGCGATGTGCTTCGCGATCACGAACCACCAGGACGCAGCCAGCCTCAGCGGGAGTGTACATCCACTTGTGGAGATCAAAACCGATTGAATCAGCTAGCTGCAAGCCCGCAACCTTGTTACGCCATTTCGGGGAGAGCGTCGCTAACGCTCCAATGCTCCGTCGATGTGAAACCCACAATCGTTCTCCCTGGCATATTGCCGCAACCGGGACATTGCCTGGTTTCTCTATGATTGATCGGGAATAGCCGCAGATTAAACCAGCATTTGAGGCCTGGCTGGCGCCTGTAAACTTTGATTCGAAAGGAGCGCAACGTCAGTCCTTGACTCAGATACGAAATCAACTTCTATAGTCTGTCCTTGTTTCTTCCCCTCCTATAGCCGAGGGGCAAGATCAGGTTGGCGGCCGGCAGTGGAATCGTGGTGACCGGACGCTTGTGTCCGGACACTCTCTGCAACAAGGAGCGCGAATGTCGAGAATCAGCAACGTCCGCCTTATCGAGACTTGGTACCACCGTATGTGGAATCGGTGGGACAAGAGCGCGTTCGAGGAAATCTTGACGCCGGACATCTCCTTCCGTGGGTCGCTCGGGCAGGTGAAGCAGGGCTACGACGGGATCTCCGAGTATATGGATTTCGTCCGCGCTGCGTTTCCCGACTTCACGAACCAAATTGAGGAAGTCATCTCGGAAGGAGATAAGGCATTTGTTCGGCTCAGCTATACAGGCACCCACGAAGGTGAGATCTTCGGTATTGCGCCAACCCAGAAAAGAATTACGTATTCCGGAGCCGCGGTGTTTTCCTTCGCTGACGAAAGGATGATTCGTGAGGTCTGGGTCTTGGGAGACATTTATGGGCTGTTGCGCCAGTTGACGGAGGGAGGTGTCATATAACCGGGCGCCGCGTGTCTTTCCATAAGTTTCGCCTGTTCACGGGGATTCGCGGTCGCCCCTTTTGCTTCGGAAACACAGTCCTAGCAGGGTGCGGAAAACTCGAAAATCAGTCCGCGAGGTTTTCTGATTTCAAGGCACTCCCACACCCCTCGCATGTAATCGGAAGATAGAGGAGGATCTGGGCTACTCGTCGGCTCCAGCCGACTCGGATAAAATCGCAGTTGTATTGCTCTTGGTTTGGAGGCACGAGATGAATCGACTTGCTCCACTCATATTCGCTTTGATGATTCCCTTGTCCGCCGTGGGGCAGCTCTCGCAGGGTGCGGGCGACCTTGAGAAGTCGGTGGAGCGCAGGGTTGAGGTCACCGAGAACAAAACCATTTTTACCCTATTCTGTCTGCTCAATCTCGGCGGGTACGACGAGGAGAACAATCCTGACGGCATGCATCCCGTTCGCGTTCATGTGCGGCAGCAACTCGTGAGCAAGGTGCGGCCGGAGCTTGCTAAGCGCATTCGCGACTATTACCGGCAGCACAGCAGTGCGCAGCCGTCCGACTATAGCGTCGTAGCCATGTCGACTGGCGGACCGCCCGACTTCAAATTTACGGTCGACTGGCCCGACATAAGCAAGGAGGCCTCTTTCGCCGCGCTAGTGGACTTGCCCATGCTGTTGCGTGAACTCTACACCTCGGCTCCCATCGAGGAGATTTACGCGGCCGTCCGGCCAGACTACCTCAAATACATTGAGGAGTATCGAGCAGCTGTAGTGGCGCAAGTGGCCAAGGTGATGGCATATTGCCGGACGTCGGAGCTGAGCGCTGCTGGCGGTGGGGACACACCCCATGCCGTTGTGATTCCCAATCTCTTGTTGTCTTTCAGTCGCGCCTTTGGCTTCGTTCTGGGCGACACATTCTACTCCATAGAGGGCCCCCAGACGAAGATTGGCTTTAACCCGCACGAGTTTGTCCACGGCATCACCAATTCGATGAGCTATGATTCGCGATATAAGGCCCTCCAGGAACCGGCCGAGCCCTTGTTTGAACTGGCGAAGAAGCAGCCGGACGTAGGCGATGTCGCGAACCTGCAGAATTTCTTGGACGAGAACCTGGTACGAGCGATCTCATTGAAATACCGCGACAACGGAGACCCGGCGCGCAGTAAGCGCCTTCAGGAAGCGATGATGCAGGAATACCGGTCTGGTTACACGCTGGAGCTTTTCTTTTACGAGCAGCTCAGCGGCTTCGAGAAGAGCAACGAGCCGCTGAGCGAGTATTACCCAACCATGCTGAGACACCTCAACGTGAAGGATGAGCTTGCCCGCTGGGAGCAGACGGCGAAGAGTCGGCCGAAGTAAGCTGCCTCAACCGCGCGAGATCCAAGTAATCCAACCATTCACAGTTAGAGAATGTTGCGGAGGGGACAGTCACAGGGTACCGCCGAGGTTGGAGCAACCACGCCCGTTGATTTTTCGGGCTGGTTTGTATCGGCATTCGACCATAGGTCCGGCGAGGAACACCGCTGCAATGATCGCTTGACCACGTGAAGCAGGTTTTCCCTTGAGGAAACCTACTGCAGCACTAGAACTTGACCATGATGTCAATGTCGACCATCGACTGGTCGCGGCGCAGATCGGGAAACCAAACGCTACTCGCACTGCCGGGGCTGCCGCATGCGGTTTCCGCGGCGCTGAGAGTCTCTTGCATGGACGAATTCCCGTTCATGCACGCAAAGTACTGGGGATATCCGTTGTTGGTGTAGGGCACCCCACCCGAGCCCGGTGGCGTAATTCCGTTGTGACCAGTCCAATACGGCACACTGGTATGGCGATAGTCGTACTCCCAGCGGAAGGTAAGCCACTGCCTGGGCATGTAATCGTACGTGACCGACATATCCCAGGCCTTGAATGGGTCCCCGGGATTCCCGGTAAAGTAAGGGGCGTTGATGGCTGCGGAGGGGGCGGTTTCACCATTGATGGGCGGGAGCAGGACCAGATAGCGTCCTGGATTGTTGATCATGCCGCCGCCGATGGTTAATCCGTGCGTGTCCTTCTTGAACCACATGCGGTCGTAAAGCATGAAGCCGATAAAGCTCTGCTTCGGATCGATTCCCCCCTTCGGAAAATTGGCACTCGGTTGCGCAAGCGCGTCCTTCTTGTCACCGTGGCAGCTTACGCCTGCTAAGGTGGCCGTGCTGGGGCCAAATTCGCACCCCAAATCGCCAGTGAAAGAGAAGGCCATTTTGTCGAGGAGCTGTCCAGGTTTGTCAAAATACTTGATCTCGATGCTGTCATCGGTGTGAATGCGGCCGCGATTCGGTATGTACAGATCGTCGTGGCCGAGGCCGTAATTGTTGGAAATGACGTTCACCCAGGGTCGCGGGGTCCACTTGATCTGCCCACCCAGACCCTTCCTCGAATTGGCAGAGCCATACGATTGCCAGCCGTTGATAAACCACGGTTCGATCTTCAAGTGAGGATTGGGGAAAATCTGAACCCGCAAGCCCTCAAAAAACCAGGGTGTGTTGGAAGACACATACGATGGCTGGTAAGCCCAGTTATCGAAATTGTAATAGCTGAACAGACCGAGGTACGACAAGAAGATTCCCGCGTCGATGTTGATTCCGTCCAGCGCATCGATATGATAGCCGCCATACGCCTCTGCCAGGTAGCGGTCGGCGTTCTCGATATCCCACTGGCCCTTCGCTGGGCTGGGATCATTGCGTGGCGTGGTTTCTGAATACATGCCGAATTGCGTCATGAAACGGGCGCGAACGTTGTCCCAGTGGAAGTCGCCGCCGACGCCGAGCTGCTCCAACTGGATTTCGTTGGCGCGAAATATTTCGCTCGACCCGCCGATCGAGTCGTCAATCGGTCTGTTGAAATCGTAGTTATAGGTAATGTCAGCCCGGATTTCCGGAGTAAAGAATTTTGAATCGAAAGCTGTGTCTTTGTTGCGTGGGTTGCCATTCAGCCAGGTCCAGTCCCAATCCGAGAACGGCGCGATTTTCTCCTTTTTAATGGGCGTGGCCGCCGAGGAATCGCTCGACGGTTGCACCACCATCGCCTGAGCTGGTGCGGTCGCTGGCGAGGCCTCCGCCGTTTTTGCGGGAGGCACTGCCAACAGAGACGCCTCCGGCGCCGCACGGCTCTTCAGTTCCGCTTCCAGCAGTTCAATGCGCGCCTTCATGGCGGCCAACTCTTTCGCGATATCCGCCGAGCTTGCCGGGTCGATGACGGCCGCGGAACGGACAGGTGATACATCAGGCGCAGCCGAGGGTTCGTGCAGGGCTGCCACTTTCGTCGGAGCACCCGGTTGCGCCGGAGTTTGAGCGCAACAACTTGGAGGCTGGCCAACCGCGAGACTTAAAACGAGGATTGAAGGGAAAGTCGAAACCGCTACGGCCTTACGCAATATAGTTCTCATAAAATGTTATGTCTCTATACCTTTCCGGTTCGAAGTTACTCTTGACCGCATGAACGCCTGCAAAGCATTTTCAGTTCTCTCGCCCCGCCCGACTCCATCTTTCACCGATGCCGTTCATCTCGGCATTCCATTCATGCGTAATTGGCATCAGATCGCCCTCAAACTAAGCGGAGCCAGTCGCCGTCGTCCAATAGATAATTCTGTCAGGACGATCACGAAATTGGCCAAAGGGCATTGCCAATAATCACCGACGCGTGTCATCAGGTTACTTCTCTGTCGGTGATTGGAACCATGGTCACGCACCTCGCTCTGGTGTTTCCTGGTTGCTCGTTTGCGTCGGGTACGCTGTCATTGGATACCTAAGCGCGCAAAGATCTCGTAAAGAGACCATAAAGTATTCATCAAGAGGCGAAAGCAATTGTCATCGTCATAACGGACATTTTGCTCGCTGAGGTGACTTGGCGAACTTGCTTGGTCATAAAGAATTCGCAAAGAATCTTAATCTAAACTTTGGGATTAAATAGAAGTTTTGATTATCAAAAGGCAGCGGGCGGCCGCAGAGGAACCCCAAACACGCAAATCGATTTGGGGAGGGATAACATACCATACCAGGTATGGTATAGTTGAAAGGTAAGGCACCAACTATGAGCCATACCATCCAAGACAAGCAAAGCCTGCTTCTCAGGGCCAAGCGCATACAGGGGCAGGTGGAAGCTCTGGTGCGGGCCCTAGCGGAAGAGCGCGACTGCTCCGAAGTTCTGCTAGTGATGAGCGCAGCCAGAGGAGCCATGAACAGCCTGATGGCCGAACTTCTGGAAGGCCACATCCGGAGCCACGTGCTCAACGGAAAACATAAACCGACTTCACGGCAGGTAGTGGCCGCAGATGAAGTGATCGACATGGTCAAGTCGTACTTGAAATAGCTGCCTGCGCAGCGCAGTAAGGAATGCCCCCATGGTCTTACCCTTGATTGAAAAGTCTCCGGCTGAGGCTCCCGGGCTCGGTCAGCGGCGGAATCCTCCAGAAATGACGGAACCTGAGTTTGGCGCTGAGCACGAACAACACGCGCACGGCTTGGAATGGACCGAGCTCACCCGTATTGCTTTCGTAGCTTTGGCCGCTGCGGCGGTCTGGTTTCGACTCTGGGAGCCGTTCCCACACATCAGCGTAATCGGCGTTGCGGCTACTCTGATCGGCGGCTATCCCATTTTCAAGGAAGCCTTCGAGAACATCGTCGAACGGAAGATGACGATGGAACTCTCGATGACCATCGCTCTGCTGTCGGCATTGGCGATCGGAGAGTTCTTCACCGCTCTCGTCATCACAGGCTTCGTCCTTGCCGCAGAGGTATTGGAGGGTCTCACAGTTGGGCGAGGCCGTCGGGCTATCCAGGATCTTCTCGACTTCCTTCCCAGAACAGTTTCAGTCCGCCGCAACTATCAGGTGATTGAAGTCGCGTCCGACCAGGTTCAAGTTGGTGACACAGTCATCGTGAAACCGGGCGGGCACATACCGGTTGATGGCGTTGTGCTTGGCGGACGCTCGTTTGTTGAGCAAGCGGCAATCACCGGCGAAGCCATGCCGGTTGAGAAAGCAACTGGAGATGCTGTCTATGCCGGAACCATCAATCAATCGGGCGTTCTCGAAATCGGCACTCAGAGGCTCGGCCGCGACACGACGTTCGGAAGAATCATTGAAGCCGTCGAACGCGCGGAGAAGTCAAGAGCCCCGATCCAGAAAACTGCCGACCGACTGGCGGGTTACCTTGTGTACTTCGCCCTCGCCGCAGCGGTTCTGACCTTCATCATCACGCACAATGTCAGGTCAACCATTTCGGTCGTAATCGTTGCCGGAGCGTGCGGCATTGCGGCCGGAACTCCTCTTGCAATCCTCGGCGCCATCGGCCGAGCGGCGCATCAGGGAGCCATCATCAAAGGCGGTCTTTACTTGGAAGCACTGGCTGCTGTAGACACGGTGCTTTTGGACAAGACTGGCACGCTGACTTTCGGTACTCCTCAGATCCGGGAAGTCGTTTCAGCGAATGGCTTCGGGGAGCAACAGATCATAGCCGCTGCCAGTATTGCGGAGCACAAGTCGGAACACCCTCTTGCCAAGGCAATTGTGGCACGGGCAACGGAACTCGCCATTCCACTCGTGGAGCCTGATCAATTCTCATATACGCCGGGGAGAGGAGTCAGAGTGAGTTATGAAGGCGAAGAGATCCTTGTTGGCAGTCGTGCACTCCTGATGGAGCATGGCATCAAAAGGGCTTTACCTATGGATGGTGATGGCGCCGGCGGCGCGTCGGAAGTCTACGTTGCCCGGGGCGCTCAGGTTCTTGGGAGCATCCGGATCGCTGACGTTCTGCGTCCGGAGGCGAAAAATGCAGTGGTCGCGATGCGGCAGATGGGTTTGAGAACGGTTCTGTTGAGCGGTGACACCCAAGCTGTAACCACATCCGTGGGCCGTGATCTCGGAGTAGACGAAGCGGTAGGAGAACTCCTGCCCGAGCAGAAAGCAAAGTGGGTCAGGGAGCTACGCCAGAAAAATCGTAAAGTCGCCATGGTCGGTGACGGTATCAATGATGCTCCCGCACTGGTGGAGGCCGATGTCGGCATCGCTATGGGATCAGGAACTGATGTGGCCCGGGAGAGTGCGGATGTGATTCTGATTGGAAGCGATCTTTCGAAGCTTGTCGAAACTCTGCGGGTTGCTCGACGCTGTCACGGAATCATCATGCAGAACTTTGCAGGCACGCTGGTTGTGGACAGCATCGGAGTCGGAATGGCGGCTTGTGGCTTCCTGAATCCGCTTCTGGCCGCCTTTATTCACGTGAGTTCAGAGCTGGCATTCATTCTCAATTCCACCAGATTGTTGCCCCGAAGTTCCGAAGTCGGGCAATGAGCTCATGAGCAAAGTCCATACCGACGAATCCACTCCTCTTGTGCCGAACGGATGAGGCCGCATGTTAGGCTTCTCCAGAGAAGCTTAGGTGATTGGCCGGGTCTTTAGAGCATTTCAATATCGTGATTTCCGCCTGATGTGGTTTGGCGCCTGCACCTCTAGCATCGGCACCTGGATGCAAATCGTGGCACAGGGCTGGCTGATTTATCGGCTCAGCCACTCCGCGTTCTTGCTGGCGCTGGACCAGTTTCTCGGGGGCATTCCCATCTTTCTGTTCTCTTTGATCGGCGGCGTGGTGGCCGATCGCGTGGAGCGCCGCAAAATTCTGCTCGGCTCCCAATATGTGCAGATGGCCAGCGCCGGGCTACTCACCATTCTGGTGGCGACCGGTCTGGTACACGTCTGGCACATCCTGTGCCTTTCGTTCGTTTCCGGTTTCGCCCAGGCCTTCGGTGGTCCGGCCTATCAGGCGCTGATTCCCACTCTGGTCGAGAGGGAAGACATGCCGAACGCCATCGCCCTGAATTCGATCCAGTTCAACGTGGCGGTTATGCTCGGGCCGGCACTCGCCGGGCAGGCCTTAGCAAAGCTGGGAGAGAAATGGTGCTTCGGGCTGAACGCGTTTTCCTTCCTGGCGCCCATCGTGTCACTGTCGATCATCCGCGCCCGCTTCCAACCAGTGAAGACCGTGGAGTCCATGTTCGCCAGCTTGAAGCAGGGCATTCAGTTCGCTCGCCAGCAGAATTCGATGGAAGCGCTGATTGTGCTGGCTTTCTGCATGACCAGTCTGAGCATGCCCATGCGCACCTATTTTCCTGTGTTCGTAAAAGACATCTTCCATCGCGGTCCGGAAACCTACGGCAATCTCCTCGCGCTCATGGGACTCGGTTCGATTTGCGGCTCGCTGACCATTGCCAGCGCGGGCAATGTGAGAAGAAAGGGGCGCGTCGCTCTCAGCGCACTCGTCTGCCTGGGTGTGGGGATCTCCGGGTTTGCCCTTTCCAAGTCACTGCCACTGAGCGAGACCTTCTTGGTGCTCGTGGGCGCATCCATGATGGCGGTTTTTGCCACGGTGAATTCGCTGGTGCAGTTGATTACCACAGATGAAATGCGCGGGCGCGTGATGAGCGTCTACAATTTTGCGTTCCGCGGCGGCATGCCGCTGGGGAACCTGTTGTCGGGATGGCTCGTCCCCATTTTTACGGCACCGGTGGTGCTCAGCCTGAACGGATTCCTGCTTGTTCTGCTGGCCCTTTACTTCCTGTTGGTCCAACGGCGGCTGGCTGCGCTCTGAGAGGTGACAAGCGGCTGGGCAGCCCGTTCTGTTGCGAGATGCGGTTGTGGCGTTCCACCGATCTTTAGTTGGACTTTGCTGTTTTATTTTCCCGCTTCCGGCTGCGTCACCATGAGTGCGGGAACGTCCTGCTGTTTCACGAGGTTGTTATAAGCTGTTACATCGGTCGAGATGATCGCCTTCCATTTTGCCAGTTGTTCATCGACCGCTTTGCTCAGCATATCGAATACTTCGTACGACTGCTTGGTGGGAGCCGAGTCGGCGCTGCCCACGACCCCGCCCAGCGCAACCAGGTGGTTGTTCAACCGCACTGGGAAATTGAGCACATCCTGACCGCTCTTGGCCTTGGTCTGGATCAGTACTTCTTCCACCTCCGTCATCTTCGTATCGAGCGTCTTACCGGCATCGGCAATGACCTTGGCGCGCGGGTCGCTCTTCAGACGTGTGTTAATCGCGTTGATCTGCTCACGAAGATTGCGAATCTGAATGATGGTATCGTCCGTTTGCGTGACCTTGTCCCGAATCTTGAGCAGCAGATCGAATTGTTTAGCCAGATCCTCCTGACCGATCTTCAGCCGCGGATCAGCTCTTATCTCAAGCGGCGCGGTATAGCTCTTGCCGAGCACCGTCAACCGCACTTGATACGTGCCCGGCAGCGCTTTCGGACCATCGGTGTTGCCGCCCCAGAGCGGCGCTTTTGGCACTCTCGTCGCTCCCTCGTAGCGCAGGTCCCACACGAAGCGGTTCAGGCCTGCTTCGGTCGGCAGGCTGCCCGCACTGCGGTCGCGGTTGAAGAAATCCTCCTCCTCGTCGCCAGGTTCCTCCTTTTTGGGATACTTGCGGATGACCTTTCCTGAGAAATCGAGTATTTCCAGCGTGATTTTTGGCGCTTCGGAGGATTCCGTATCAGTTTTCTTGGTTTCAGCGGAAGAAGTCGACGCGGTTGCTTCACCCGCGCCGGCAGCCTGGGGTTTCGCCTGATCGGGCTTTTTGAGTGAAGTCTTCAACCAGTAATTAATGACAGCTCCTGCCGGCGGGTTCTTTCCGACGCTGCCGCTGGCGGCAAAAAACGAACCGCGAAAGACCGTATGATCCGCCGAAGCGGGCGTGAACAGGTGGGCCTCCTGCTGCGGAATCGAATCTTCGTATTGCTCAAGCGGAGTTATGTCATCCAGCACCCAGAAGCTGCGCCCGTGCGTTGCCACCACCAGGTCCGTGTTCTTGATCACCAGATCGTTTACCGGAGCTGTCGGCAGATCCAACTGCAGCGACTGCCAGTGCGCGCCATCGTCGAACGAAAAGTACACACCCTGTTCCGTTCCGGCGAAAAGCAAACCCGGACGCCGCGGATCGACCCTTACGGCGTGGACATAATCGTTCGCCGGGAGCCCGGCGACCAGTTTGGTCCAGGTCTTCCCGAAATCTGTCGTCTTGAACACGTAAGGTGCGAAATCGTCCGCCTTGTGGCGTTCGACGGCAAGATAAGCGGTCCCGGCGTCGCGCGGCGAAGCCTCGATCATGCTAACCGTACCCCAATCCGGCATGGCTTTAGGCGTGACATTCTTCCAGTGCGCGCCACCATCGCGCGTAAGCTGAACTAATCCGTCATCCGTTCCTACCCAAATCAGATCCTTCTGTACCGGCGATTCCACCACCGAAAAGATCGTGTCATAGACTTCGACACCGGTGTTGTCCTTGGTAATCGACCCGCCTGAAGACATTTGCTTTGATTTGTCGTTGCGCGTCAGGTCGGGACTGATGATCGTCCAACTCATTCCCCCATTGATCGTCTTGAACAGCACTTCGCCCGCGAAGTACATCGTCTTCGGGTCGTGCGGCGAAAAAACGATGGGCTCCGTCCATTGGAAGCGATGTTTGACGTCGGCCGCAGCCCACCCGATCGGATTCACCGGCCAGGGATTGATCGCCTGCTCTTCGTGCGTGCGGTGATCGTAGCGGGTGATCTCGCCACCGTAAGAGCCGGCATATACGATCTCCGGGTCGGATGGGTCGGGTACGATGTAGCCGCTTTCGCCGCCGCCTACGTCGTACCAGTCCGGACGATCGATCGAGCCCTCGGCGCTCGCGCTGGCGATGGCCACAGTAGAGTTGTCTTGTTGCGCGCCATAGATGTAATACGGAAACCGGTTATCCGTAGTGACATGGTAAAACTGCGCCGTGGGCTGGTTGTACACGCTGCTCCAGGTGTCGCCGCCGTCGACGGAAATAGTGGCGCCCCCATCGTTGCCGTTAATGAGCCGCTTAGGATTCGTGGGATCGATCCACAGGGCGTGATTATCTCCGTGCGGCGCGCGCACCCGGCTGAAGGTCTTGCCTCCATCATTGGACCGATACGCGCCAGTGTTCAGGATGTACACCGTATCCGCCGACTTTGGATCGGCGAAAATGTGCGAGTAATACCAGGCCCGCTGGCGAAAACGGTGGTCGTCGGTCGTTAAGCTCCAGGAATCGCCACCGTCGTCGGAACGATAGATTCCGCCTTTCTCCGCCTCGACGACTGCCCACACTCGGTTGGGATTCGCGCCGGATACGGTGACCCCGATGCGGCCCAGAATACCCTCCGGCAGCCCGTGGCTTTTAAGTTCTTTCCAGGTTGTTCCGCCGTCGCTGGAACGATAAAGGCCGCTTCCCGGGCCGCCGCTGTCGAGGCTCCACGGGGTTCGGCGGGCTTGCCAGAGTGCCGCGAACAGGATGCTGGAATTGCTGGGATCGAATACTACGTCGATGCCGCCGGTCTTGGAGTCCTTATATAGAACCTTCTGCCACGTCTTGCCGCCGTCCTGAGTGCGAAATATTCCCCGCTCTTCGTTATCGGCAAACGGATGTCCGAGCGCGGCGACAAACGCAATGTCAGGGTTCCTGGGATTCACGGCGATGCGCCCGATGGCGTGCGTGTCGGAAAGGCCAATGGGCTTCCATGTCTTACCCGCGTCGATCGACTTGTAGACACCGTTGCCGCCAACGATGTTGCCGCGAATACACGCCTCTCCCGTTCCGACGTAAATGACATTCGGATCAGACTCGGAGACAGCGATTGCACCGATTGCAGGCGACGCATCCTTCTGCTTGTCAAAAATGGGTTTCCAGCTGAGTCCGCCATTAGTCGTCTTCCACACGCCTCCGGCGACGGCGCCAAAATAATAGACGTCAGTTTGGCCGACGACGCCCGACACCGCGACCACGCGTCCGCCCCGAAATGGGCCCACCAAGCGATACTGCAGACCCTTCCACGGTCCCTTGTCCTCACCCTCGTCCTTCTGAACGTCGCCGGCCTGCGCGCCCGCAGTCTCGGCCTGCTTCTGGCCGGAATCGGGAGTTTGCTTCGGCGAGTGTTTCCGCCCGGATGCTGAGCTAATAAGACATGCAACTAAAAGGGCGAGTGTAGTCGTTCGCAAGTTTTTGTTCCTCCGGAAACGTAAACGATACAGCCAGCAGCCAGAGATTCTCAACTGGAACTTGCTTCCGATTGCTGGCCGCGCACAGTTGGTCGGCTAGTTCAACACGGCCGTCACACCCGAAACGCCCCAGCGCATTTACCATAGCGACGTGCGGTTCCAGAAGGAAACGGTTCCAGGAGGAAGCATGATGAAACGCGCCCTGATCGCGTCTCTGGCATTCTGGATGTTCGTGGCGGTCGCAACCACCCAGAATTCCACGCCCGAAACGCAGCACAAAACGCCGCCAGCCATCGATCGAACAAAAAACGATCAAAAAAACCCCGACCAGAAAACAATCGACCAGAAAACCACCGGTATGCAGAAGCTGCCCGGCTTTTTCACATGTTACTGGGACGCGCGCGAAGGAAAACTCTGGCTGCAAATCGACAAATGGAACACGCCATTCCTTTATTACGAATCGCTTCCCAATGGCGTGGGTTCCAATGACGTTGGCCTTGATCGCGGCCAGCCCGGCAAAACGAATGTCGTCCATTTCGAACGCAGTGGCCCGCGAATTCTGCTGGTCGCTGAGAATGAAGACTACCGCGCAGTCACCGACGACCTCGAGCAGCAATCGGCCGTGCACCAAGCCTTTGCCCAATCCGTTCTCTGGGGGTTCGAAGCCGCTGCCCAGGATACCGTTAGCGATGAAGACGGCGGATCCGTTCTGGTAGACGCCACGCCCTTCTTCCTGAGTGACGCGCACGAGGTCGCGGCAAAGCTCGCTTCGCTTAAACAAGGCAGCTATCACGTTGATCCGTCGCGCTCCGCGATCTACCTTCCCCGCACCAAGAATTTCCCCGAGAACACGGACGTGGAATCCACGCTGACTTTTGTCGGAGAGAATCCCGGCCATTGGGTCGAACAAGTCACGCCCGATCCTCGCGCCATCACCGTGCACGAGCACTTTTCTTTCATTCAGGTGCCTCCGGGCGGATTTCGCCAACGGGCCTACGATCCACGTTGCAGCTTCTTCGGCATCACCTACATGGATTTTGCAACGCCGGTTGACCAGCCGATCGTCAAGCGCTACATCGCGCACTTCCGTCTCGCCAAGAAAGACCCGTCAGCCGCACTGAGCGAGCCGGTGAAGCCCATCGTCTACTACGTGGATCGCGCCATTCCGGAGCCGATTCGCTCCGCCGTTCTCGAAGGAACAACTTGGTGGAATACAGCTTTCACCGCCGCCGGATACAAGGACGCATTTCAGGTGAAGCTGCTGCCCGAAGGTGTCGACCCCATGGACGTTCGCTACAACGTCATCGAATGGGTTCCACGCGCGACGCGCGGCTGGGCGTACGGCACCCCTATCGTTGATCCTCGTACCGGAGAGATCGTCAATGGCCACGTGAATTTCGACGCCTTGAGAATCCGCCAGGTCTTTCTGATCGCACAAGGTCTCCTCGACCCATTCGGCAGGGACAAGGACCCGGCCGCGCTCCAGCGAGCCAACGAAATGGCGCTCGCCCGCATTCGACAACTGGCCGCCCACGAAACCGGCCACACCCTCGGCCTCATGCACAATTACGCCGCCAGCATCGTGAATCGCAGCTCCGTCATGGATTATCCACCGCCGACCGTAACTCTCGGCGCGGATGGCCGGCCCGACGTTTCCGATGCCTATGCGGTTGGCATCGGCGAGTGGGACAAGGTTTCCATTGCGTACGGCTACAGCGATCTTTCTAAAACAAACAACGAGACACTGGCGCTCGACAAAATTCTCGATGACGCCTTCTCCCGAGGGCTTCTGTACCTCACCGATCAGGACGCGCGCCCGCTCGGCTCCGCCAGCCCCACCGCCCACCTTTGGGACACAGGCAGCAACGCTCTTGATGGTTTGAGGCGCGTGATGGCCGTGCGCGCCGCCGCTTTGAAGAACCTCTCGGAGAACGCGATTCCCGAACACACTCCGATGGCGACCCTCGAGGATGTGCTCGTTCCGATGTATCTCTACCACCGCTATCAAGTGGCTGCGGTGGCGAAGTCGATCGGCGGACTCGACTACTCCTTCAATCTTCGCGGGAGCAAGGATAATAATAAGGATAAAGACAAAGCGCCAAGAATCGTACCCGCCGCCCAGCAGCGAGATGCGATTCGTGCGGTTCTCGACACTCTCTCGCCGCAAGTGCTGGCTTTGCCTGAGCCTCTGCTCAAAATGATTCCACCGCGACCGCCGGAGTATCCTACCGGTCGCGAGAATTTTTCTCGCCGCACGTCACCTGCCTTCGACGCGCTTGCGCCCGCGGAAGCAGCGGCGGAAATCGTCACCAACTTGCTCCTCCAGCCCGAACGCGCCCAGCGCATGATCGAGTATCACGCGCTCGATCCCGCCAATCCCGGTTTTGACGAACTGGTGGCCGACCTGCTAGCCGTGACGTGGAAGACGCAGCCATCGTCTGAGGACAAGGCCGGTTCTCAGGGCGGCTATAAGGCCGCAATTCAGCGCACCGTCAATTCGGTCGTGTTGGATCATCTCATGACGCTGGCAGGCGACGACCACCCGTCCGCACAAGTCCGTGGCATTGCTGCGCTCAAGCTCGACGAATTGAAAAAATGGATCGCAACGCAAACGCCCTCGGCGAAAGACGAAGCCGTGCGAGCTCAATTCTTCTTTGCTAAGAGTCAAATCGATCGCTTTCAAAGGAACCCAGCGGAAATCCACTTCACGGCACCGGCTCCGTCCCCGGACGGCGACCCCATTGGGACTGACGGCTGGGAATGAACCGGTGTAAACTTTAGCGCCTCGAGAGGTCTCAAATGGGTGCTCAGGCCAACAACGCTCAACTCCAGAAGGAATCGCATACGCCGTACTGGAGCCTTGGCCTTCGCGTCGCTTGTCGATTCTGCTTCGTGTACTTCGGACTGTACTGCATTTGCACGCAAATCTTCGGCGGCCTGATTTCCATCCCCAAAATGGAAACCATAGACCTATCTTCGCTTTGGCCGATGCGACAGATCACCTTCTGGACCGCTGCCCATATTTTCCATGCCAAGCTCCCACTGGTTTATACGGGCAGTGGCAGCGGCGATAAGACTTTCGACTGGGTATTAGCATTCTGCCTGCTGGTTCTTGCCGCACTAGCCACGGCGATCTGGTCCGTTCTCGACCGCCAGCGCGAAAACTACGTCACGCTATACAAATGGTTTCGGGTTTTCATTCGTTTTGCGCTCGCCTCACAACTGATTGGGTACGGCATGGCTAAAGTCATTCCATTGCAAATGCCTTTCCCGTATCTCACTAAACTACTCGAACGATTCGGCGACTTCTCTCCGATGGGTGTCCTCTGGTCCTCGATCGGCGCGTCCCCGGCGTATGAAATGTTCGCTGGCTCCGCGGAGATGCTGGGTGGAATCCTGCTCATCATTCCCCGGACGACCATGCTCGGCGCGCTTGTTTGCGTGGCAGACATGACGCAGGTTTTCACCCTGAACATGACGTACGACACTCCGGTAAAACTTTTCTCATTCCATCTGCTTCTGATGGCCTTGTTCCTGCTCGCGCCCGAACTCCAACGTCTCGCGGATTTCTTCTTTCGCAATCGCACCGTCGCGCCCTCCACGCAACCTCAACTTTTCAACACGCGCCGCGCCAATCGTATCGCGTTCGCCGTCCAGATCGTCTTTGGTCTCTGGATGGTCGGGACGACTGTCTATGGCTATTGGGGCGATTGGCACACCTACGGCGGCGGACGCCCCAAGTCGGCACTCTACGGCATCTGGAATGTCGACGAGCTTTCCATGGACGGCCAGCTCCGCTCGCCACTCCTTACCGATTACGACCGCTGGCGCCGCGCCGTCTTTGACATCCCCGAGATGATGGCCTTTCAGCGCATGGACGATTCGTTTGCCCGCTTTGGCGCTTCGATCAACGTTAACGACAAGACGCTCGCGCTCACGAAATTCAGCGACAAGGACTGGAAAGCCAACTTCGCCTTCCAGCGCGCCGTCCCCGATCAATTGATTCTCGATGGCGAAATGGATAACCACAAGATTCACATGCAACTACGCCTCGTTGACCGCAGTAAGTTCTTACTTGTCAACCGTGGCTTCCACTGGATTCAGGACTACCCCTTCAACCGTTGAGCGGAGAGCGACCTGTTGCAGTGTCTTATCCTAAGAGCAGCGGACATCATTATGAGCGGTCTTGTTCAGGGTAATTCGCGATGAGCCGTAAAGCGTGCGTAATCGGCGCTGGTCCGAATGGGCTGTCAGCAGCCATCGTCCTAGCCCAGGCTGGACTGCAGGTCGAAGTGCTCGAAGCGCAGTCGACCCCCGGCGGGGCTGCCCGTACGCTGGAGTTAACCCTCCCCGGCTTCCGCCACGATTTTGGGTCGGCAGTCTATCCGCTCGGCGCAGGGTCGCCATTCTTCTCGTCGCTGCCCCTGGGCAACCACGGCTTGGAATGGATTCACTCGCCCGCTGCGTTGGCGCATCCTCTCGATGACGGAACGGCGGTGATGTTGGAACGCGACCTCGATGCAACCAAAGATTCCCTCGGCATCGACGGCCCAGCATGGGACAAGCTCATGCGTCCGTTCGTCGAGCGCTGGACTGAATTTGCCCCCGAGGTGCTGCGTCCCGTTCCTTTCATCCCCCGCCATCCATGGCTGATGGCGCGGTTTGGAATGGTCGCGCTGCGGTCGGCCCGAGCTGTTGCCAGCCGGTTTCGTAGCGAACGAACCCGGGCACTCTTCGCGGGCCTGGCCGCCCACTCTTTCCTCAGCCTGGACGAGCCCTTGAGCGCCGCGTTCGCAATCATGATGGCCGCGCCAGCTCATGCGGTTGGCTGGCCGATTCCGCGCGGCGGCGCGCAGTCGCTGACCAACGCACTATGCGGGTATCTCTCGACCTTTGGAAGCAAGGTGAACACTTCATCGCCGGTCGACAACCTAGCAGTACTGGCGAACGTATTCCCGAAGTATGACCTGACTCTCTGTGATCTGACTCCACAACAGCTGATTAAAATTGGCGGAAAGAGATTATCTGACAGCTACAAGCAGCGCCTGGGGAGATACCGCTATGGAGCTGGCGTCTTCAAAGTGGATTACGCGCTGAACGCACCCATTCCCTGGAAAGCTCCCGAATGTCTGCGGGCAGCGACGGTGCATCTGGGCGGAACCTTTGAGGAAATTGCGGCGTCGGAAAAGGCGATACGAATGGGACAGAATGCCGACCGTCCATTTGTTCTGTTGGCCCAGCCGAGTCTTTTCGATAGCACACGGGCTCCAGCAGGCAAACACACGGCTTGGGCCTATTGCCATGTGCCGAATGGGTCGCAGGTAAGTGTGCTTGACAGACTCGAAGATCAGATCAATCGCTTCGCTCCCGGCTTCCGCGACTGCATTTTGGCGCGGCGTGTCTTCTCTCCCGCAGATCTTGAGAGCATGGACGCTAACCTCATAGGAGGCGATATCGCAGGCGGCGCCATGGATATTCGTCAGTTTCTGTTTCGACCGACACGGCGACATTACGCAACGTCTGCGCCCGATATCTACATTTGCTCCGCATCCACTCCGCCCGGTGGAGGAGTGCATGGCATGTGCGGCTATCACGCGGCAAAGATGGCGCTGTCGAGGTTGGGCGGTGGTTAGAACTCATTTCAGCGATGTCCGCGTAGGCCGCTACTGGTGTAATACTTGTCAAGGACTGTTGTTAACAGCGCGACAACTACGAGTAGAAAAGTGCTTGGCGAGGAATTCATTCGTGTGGCCCAACCGTAGGCCACTCGATGCCCCTGATAGTGCCATCGGGGTCGCGTTCCAGCGTTGGTGCATAGAGTCCCATAAATTCACGGCGCCACCACAGACCCTGCGTCCGTTTTTCGGCCATGGTCGTAAACCAATATTGCCAAAGCACGGCCCGCACCTCGCGCGGCGGCTCATGCGCAAACGGATTCCTTTTAAAAAGAGCAAGAACGTCGGCGTCATTCGAAAGCAGCCGCACTTCGGTGTTCGGCACAATCGGATAGTCCCGCCACGATCCTAGCGAAGCAAACCAAAGATTCCAATCGAATCGTGGCTGATAGGGCGCGTAGATTCCAGGCGGCGTGCTAAGGTCCTGAGGCTTGTAGCGGAACGGATATGGCACCCAGGTTTTTCCGTCCTCGGAACCCTGGAACTCGATCTCGTATCGGCCCCTGGTCATAATGCCAAAAAGACCGTATCGATTGGCGATTCGAAAAGGTTCGAGCGCCACCACCGGCGCGGTTGGCAGTGGTAGCCCGGAGAACATCCAGGCCAATTCGGCTGTCGTGGCATAGAAAATCCAGCTAAGCACTATGCCGCCAACATAGAGCTTCACTAACTTAAACGGTCGTCGGAAGGCGCCTTTCCAACCTCGCGGTCGACTTTGTTCGGGTGGTCCCGCTTCTGCCGATGCCTCTCGCGGCTGATCGAGCCTACTGGGTTCAGAAGCACTCGGATTGCCCTCGGTTCCGGTTGTGCCGCCCACGAAAATAGACCGCCTCCATCGCCGCGGCACAAACCGCAGCAGAAAGCGATCATCCAGCAAAAGGAATCCCAGCGCCAATACAAGATAGTTCAGAAACGTGTAGTTAGCCGTGAGAATAACCACGAGTTGCCAGGGAGTCACAATAAAGAAGCACGCGATTCGCCAGCGGCGCGGCAGAACGAACATCCACACCAAAACCAGTTCAAGCGCCAAGGTCGCAAAAACCGTAGAAGCATGGAACCAGTGCGGTAGATGCTGCATGTACCAGCCGATCCATGTGGGCAGCGGACCGTTCTGGTAGTACTCGTCCATCGCGGTAAAGTTGCGCCACTCGGGATCTCCGCCGATAATTTTTGCGACCCCGGACTCGAAATAGATTCGAAACCATTCCCATTGCAGCAGGAACAAACTGGCGCGCGAGGGCCGCGATGCCACGCCTAAGCCGGGGCGAAATCCGGGTGGAGCAAAGAACAGAGAAATGATTCCGGCCTCGAGCAGCATCCCATCTGACTGATAACCGGAAAAATCCTGCGCTGCGCTGACGAACGAAAGGAAGCACAAAAAACAGATCCCCAGCATTCCACGAGGCCATACGTTCATAACCAACAGTAGCGACGCAACCATCCCCACCCAGCACATTGCGGTTAGCATATGCGGGCCGCTCGCCAGCCAAAGCAGAGTGGGTGCGTACCATAATCCGCGGCTGTAGCCCACTGAATGCGCCACTGCTCGCAGATACTCGTCTGCTGGTAAAATCCCTTCCGGTCCAATGAGCCCGCGAATCTGAAAAACGAGCGAGAAGAAAGCGGAGAAATAAATGCAGCCCAGCGCCCGCAAGAATAGCCAGCGTGGAATCAAGCGGTCAAATGCGCCATGCTCCGAGTCAAACAACCAGCGGAAGGCAGCCGGAATCCAGTCCATGAGCGTCAGCAATTATAGCGACATCATTGATCGGGGCGTTGTATCTTTCGGAGATGCAGCGGCGTGATAATGACGACCCGCCTGCAATACCAATCTTTGTCCGGTCGAGTCGAGAGAAAGAAGGAACATCCGTGAAACGATGGATGGTGTGTGCACTTCTCGCATTCGTAGCAACCAGGTTAGTCTCCGCCCAGGACTTATCTCCGAGCCAGAAAACAACGGATCCCAATCAACCAACGTTAGATCGAACCCTGGATCACCTGGAGTCGCTGACCACTCTGCCCCTGTCAGAGTGGCGATTTCACACCGACGTACCACATCCTGAGGATTCGTCCTTGGATGACTCAGGCTGGGCACCAATAAGAGTCCGGGACAAATGGTCGACCGGGTCTCGCGTGCTGCGCCGCTGGATCGAGATTCCGGAGAAGATCAATGGTTATGCAGTGCTGGGCGCGCGCGCCAAGTTGGACCTCAGGTTCGATTTCGTGTGGAACAACAAGGGCCCGGTCATGATCTCCGTATTCTCGAACGGATCGCTCGTGTCGCGGGGAGATGACGACATGCAGCAGCCGATTCTGCTCACCGAGAACGCGCAGCCCGGGCAGAAGTTTCTGATCGCCGTGCGGGTCGATGCTCCGGAAGTGGAAACGCTATTTCATCATGCCCAATTGCGCATTGAACCCGCCGCCAGCCGGCCCGATCCGGCAATGGTGCGGACCGAGATCCTCGCGGCGCGCCCAATGATGATGATTGCTGCGTACGAGGAGGGCCGAGCGGAACGCCAACAGCAACTCGATGCGGCGGTCAAAGCCATCGACTTTTCTCGGCTTGACAAGAACGACCAGGCTGACTTCGACGCTTCGCTGCGTGAGGCGCAAAGCAAGCTGCAACTGTTAAATCCATGGTTGAAACAATTCACGGTTCGAGCTGTCGGGAACTCGCACATCGATATGGCATGGTTGTGGCCGTGGACGGAAACGGTCGAAGTGGTACGCAACACGTTTCAGAGCGTTCTGGATCTGATGCGCGAGTATCCGGATTTAAAGTTCACCATGTCCTCGGCGCGAACTTATGAATGGATGCAGGAGAAATACCCGGACATGTTCGAACAGATCAAACAGCGGGTGAAGGAGGGCCGCTGGGAGGTTATTGGCGGCATGTGGGTCGAGCCCGATCTGAATATGCCGGACGGCGAGTCGCTGGTGCGTCAGATACTCGTCGGCAAACGATATTTTAAGAAGAACTTTGGCGCCGATATCAAGATTGGCTGGAACCCCGATTCTTTTGGCTACAACTGGCAGCTTCCGCAAATCTACAAGAAATCCGGCATTGATTATTTCGTGACCAGCAAACTTTTGTGGGCCACGGACTACACAAAGTTCCCTTACCGGCTGTTCTGGTGGGAAGCGCCCGATGGAAGCCGTCTTCTAACCTACTTCCCCCATGAATACGCTAACGAATTCGATCCGCAGCAAATCACGCAGGATCTGTCGTTCTATGCTCCGTCAATTTACGGGCCCAAAGTCGCCGGTTCGCCGCAAATGCTTTACTTGTACGGAATCGGCGACCATGGCGGCGGCCCGACTCGGACGATGCTTGATGAGGCGAATCGCCTTCGAGATCCAAATACAGTTTTCCCGAAGATCGAGTTCAGCACCGCCAAAGAGTTTTTCGCCGACCTGGCGCAGGAACTTCCAAATCTCAAAGTCCCCACCTGGAAAGACGAACTCTATTTCGAATATCACCGCGGCGTGTACACCTCGCAAGCGGACACGAAGCAGCGAATCCGGCGCGACGAGGAACTGATGCTCGACGCGGAGAAGTATGCGTCGCTGGCCTCGCTCCTCGGTCGCTCATATCCGCAAGATCAGTTCGAATTCGCCTGGAAGAATCTCTTATTCGATCATTTTCACGACGTCATGCCCGGTTCCGGAATCGCAGTGAACTATCTCGACGCCAAGCGAAATCTGGAAGACGTCGCCCGCTCTGCAAAAGAGATCGCGCATGCAGCGCTCGACGAGATACTGGCGCACATCGACACCCGAGGTGACGGTGCGCCGGTTGTGGTTTTCAATTCTCTTTCCTGGCCGCGAACGGAAGTGACAGACGTCGAGGTGCAACTGCCCGGCCCCGCCAAAGAGATTGAAGTCCTCGACGGAGCCGGCCAACGAGTTGAGCACCAACTCCTATCAAAGGACCCAACAACGGCCCGAGCGCGTCTTCTCATTCTTGCGGATACGCCAGCCACGGGCTACCGGACTTATTTTGTGCACTCCCTGTCCAAGCCTGGCATCGCTCCAGAAGCGCACAACCGGCGTCCAGCGCACGTTGTCACCGCCTCTGGCAATACGATCGGGAACGGGATCGTTCGCGTCACCATCGATCCGCAAACCGGCTGCATCACCAGCCTCTTCGATCTGCGAAATCAAACGGAAGCGCTAGCTCCTGCCGAAACCGACAGCGGTGGACCCAAGACATTCGCTTGCGGGAACCTCCTGCAGGCTTTCCGCGACAAACCCAAACGCTGGGACGCATGGAACATCGATTCCGATTTCGAGAAAGAGCACTGGGATCTGGATAAAGCCGACGAGGTGAAGATCGTAGAGCGTGGGCCACTGCGCGCCGTGATCCGCGTCAAGAAACATTTTCAGAATTCTACGTTCGTGCAGGACATCACTATGTATGCCGGGATACCGCGGGTCGATGTGAAGATGCAGGCAGACTGGCACGAGAAACACATTTTGCTGAAGGTGGCATTCCCGTTAAGCGCGCACAATGACAAAGCCACTTTTGAAATTCCCTACGGTTCGATCGAGCGGCCGACTACGCGGAACACACCGGCCGAACAGGCTAAATTCGAAGTCCCAGCGCAACGCTGGGCCGATCTTTCTGATGCCAAACACGGTTTCAGTCTGCTTAATGACAGCAAGTACGGATACGACGTGAGGGGTAATGTGCTGCGTCTGTCGCTGCTGCGTTCACCAGAATGGCCCGATCCACATGCCGACGAAGGCCATCACGAATTTACTTACTCTCTGTATCCGCATCGCGGAAATTGGCGAGATGCGCAGACCGTACGCCGCGGCTACGAACTGAATTACAAGCTGATCGCCCTGCAGTCGCAAAAACACGGAGGCACACTTCCGGGCGAACATTCTTTCCTGAGCGTTGAAACGGACAACGTAGTGCTCACCGCGATCAAGAAGTCTGAGGACGATGACTCTCTTGTCCTGCGTTTTTATGAATGGGCGGGAAGAGAAGCTGATGTAAAACTCCAGCTTCCTGCACCAGCGCAGTCGGCGTCCGAAACTGATTTGATGGAGCGATCGGTTGCCGATCTCGTTGTGCACAATAATGCCGTCACGGTCCACACCAAGCCGTATGAGATCAAAACGCTGAAAGTTCGATTTTCGCCTCACGCGCTCCCGGAAGAAGTCCCATAGGGACGCATGCGGCCTAAGCAGAAGGTGAAGATCTCCTTCCAAACCCCGAAATTGGCACTCCGAATACTGCCTTGCCTGGCAGCATCGTCGATGAACTCTTGTGCCACCCGGCCGACTACAATGGCCGCCATGAAGGTGCCCCTCTGGCTCAAGATCGGCTGGACCGTCTGGGTAATCGCCTGGGTCCCGTTCTACTGGAAGCAATACGGACTGCAAAACTTCCTGTTCTTCTGCGATCTGGGAAACCTCTTCCTCCTGCTCGCCCTGTGGTTGGAGAGCCCTCTGATTTTCTCCTGGCAGGCGACCGGACTGCTGCTGTTCCAGACGCTTTACACCATCGACTTGGCCGGGGCTTTCATCACGGGCTCGCACATCGTCGGCGGCACGGAATACATGTTCGATCCCAACCTGCCTTTATTCGTTCGCCTGCTCGGCTTGTTTCACGTGGCCACTCCTCCGCTGCTGCTATGGGCCATCTGGCGCGTGGGTTACGACCGCCGAGGATGGCTCTACCAGACGCTTACCGCCTGGGTGGTGGTTCCCATCAATTATTTTTGGCGTCCGCAGTTCGACGTGAACTGGGCTCGTGGGCCTTTCTTCCGCGAGCAACAGGCCATGCCCGGTCTGCTTTACCTGCTGGGGTACCTGGTCGTAGTACCGCTGGTCGTGTACTTTCCCACCCACCTGCTGCTGCAATGGTGGGCCCGACGTGGAGGCTTCCTGCTGGGAGGCAACGGCGACGCCCATGACGTCAAACCAGTTCGGCGAGAATGAGAGCACCCAGTTCAGGTCTCTGCTCGAACACGTAACAGCACCACCCGAATACACGCTTGACAGAGCGGCGTTAGATCTCCGCTCTCCAGATCCAGCGGCCTCTCCGGAATCACGCAGACCTGGACGCCCAACCTCACTCAATCAGGCAGTACGCGCCAATCTTCTCGGCGGATTCCGGTTTGTCTTGATCCCCTCGATAGATCTCAACGTTCTTGCAATCGTACAACCCGTAGTTCTTGGGAAGTTCAACCATCAGGTAGTTACCGCTCTGCAAAACCCTGCAAAATCCCGCTCCCTCGTTGCACTGCAGTTCAAGAGATTTTGCATCCTTCTGGATGTGAACAATGACAACCCCCGTTACCACCTCCGAGCTTCTTACCTTGACCGGCATCTTGTCCTGCGCGAATGCTTGTCCGATAGCCAGGATGAAAACCACGGCCAATACGGCCGATAGGGAAATGGCCTTTTTCATAACTGCCTCCCACAATACGAAGGCTCTTCAAGCCCACACATATTGTCCGACTGGGGCGGTCCCCTGTCTGTGATCCCTGATCATGGACATGTGATCCCAGATCACAGGCAAAGGTGTGCGGCCGCCAACCTCCTACGGCTCAAGGGGCCCTGGTTGCGCCCAAAAGTCACTCTGGGCTGTGATGAACGGTACAGCCGCTTACTAACACCAAGCGAGAAGATAGAAAGTAACGATCTTCACTGGAGGTGTATCCATGAAGAGAGTTCTGATTCTTGGTGCCGCAGGCAGAGACTTTCATAACTTCAATGTTTTGTTTCGTAATAATCCCCACTACCAGGTAGTTGCGTTCACAGCCACTCAAATCCCTGAGATAGCCGGCCGCTGTTATCCGCCGGAACTTGCCGGACGCTTGTATCCGCAAGGCATTCCTATCTTCGAAGAGAAAGATTTGGAGCACCTGATCGCCCAATACGAGATTGACGCGGTGGTCTTTTCCTATAGCGATGTTTCCCACCAGAACCTCATGCATCTCGGCTCCCGTACGGTGGCTGCGGACGCCGATTTCTGGCTCCTGGGAACCGAGCACACGCAGCTCGCATCCTCGGTCCCCCTCATTTCCGTGTGCGCGGTGCGAACTGGATGCGGCAAGAGCCCGGTGTCGCGTCTGGTCGCGGCAGAGTTGCGCCGGCAGGGCCAAAGGCCGGTGGTCATTCGACACCCCATGCCTTACGGCGATCTTGCAGCGCAGGCTGTCCAACGCTTCGCCACTATGGCGGACCTCGACTTTCACCAATGCACCATCGAAGAACGCGAAGAGTATGAACCGCACATTCAACAAGGAACCGTGGTGTATGCCGGAGTGGATTACGAGCGAATTCTCCGCCGGGCGGAAAAGGAAGCGGATGTCATTTTGTGGGACGGCGGCAACAACGACACTCCCTTCTATGCCTCCGACCTCGAAATCGTGGTCGTCGACCCCCACCGCCCAGGGCATGAACTGTCTTATTTCCCCGGGGAAGTCAATCTGCGGCGCGCGGATGTGATCGTGATCAATAAGGTAGATACCGCCGAACACCATGACATTGAGACGGTTCGCCAAAACATAAAGCTCCACAACCCTGAGGCAGTCGTCTTCGAGATGGCCTGCCGAGTCTCCGTTCCCCAGCCGTGTCTGGTCAAGGGACAGCGCGTGCTGGTGGTGGAGGACGGTCCCACACTTACTCACGGAGAGATGCCCTACGGCGCCGGTGTGGTCGCGGCGCGGCAATGTGGCGCGGCAGAATTAGTGGACGCCCGGCCTTATGCGGTGGGATCGATCCGCGGCACCTACGAGCGCTATCGGCACCTGACCAACCTCTTGCCCGCCATGGGTTACAGCGTTATCCAGAGACACGAACTGGAGGAAACCATCCGCCGCACTCCGTGCGATCTAGTGCTGATCGCCACTCCTATTGATCTAGCGCGCGTGATTAAACTCGATCGGCCCAATCTGCGCGTGACCTATGAAGTCGAAGAACTCACCAAGCCCGGCCTGGCCGAATTGCTTGCCAAATTCGCGCGCGAGCACGAGCCAGCGCTGGCGGGAGCTGGAACAGGAGTCGAAAAATGAATGACAATGGCAATGGCAATGGTATCGGTAAAGACTTTCTCTCGATTCGAGACTTCTCGCCCTCTGACATCCAGTACCTGCTCATTCTAGGCCGTCAAGTCAAGACTCACCCGACCGCCTACAGCGGTGCACTACGGCGCCAGACCCTGGCTATGATCTTCGAAAAACCCTCGTTACGCACTCGGGTAACGTTTGATGTCGGCATCCAGCAACTGGGAGGCTTCTCCATCTACCTCTCGCCTGCCGAGATCAATCTCGGCAAACGCGAGTCGGTGCACGACGTGGCGAAAAACCTTGAGCGCATGGTGCAGGGCATCATGATCCGCACTTTTTCCCACGAAGTGGTTGAGCAGATGGCCAGGTGTGCCAGCATCCCCGTCATCAATGGGCTCACCGATTACAGCCATCCCTGCCAGGCGATGGCGGACTACCTCACCATTTGGGAAGCGAAAGGCAATCTGGAGGGTTTGAAGATCGCATTCCTGGGCGATGGCGATAACGTCGCGCGCTCACTGATGTTTGCCGGAGCCCAGCTAGGCGCGCACGTTTGGCTAGCTACGCCTCCCGGATACGAACTCGATGCGGCGTCTGTGGAGTGGGCGCGCGAGCGTGGCGCCGAAACGGGTGGCACTTGCACCGTCACGAATGATCCCGATGAAGCAGCCGCAGGAGCGGATGTGATCTACACCGATGTGTGGGCAAGTATGGGGAAAGAGTCCGAAGCAGATGAGCGCAAGCACATCTTCCTTCCATACCAGGTTGACGCGACGCTGTTTCGCCGGGCCAAGCGAGATGCCATCTTTCTGCATTGCCTGCCTGCGCACCGTGGCGAAGAAGTCACCAATGATGTTATCGACTCGCCGCGGTCGCTGGTATTTCAGCAAGCGGAGAACCGGCTGCATTCACAAAAGGCGATCATGCTGGAGCTGATGAAAGGTGAGTTCATCAAATTGCCAGGCTTAGTCGAATTGCAAGAATCGGTGCACGTGTAAGGTTGCGGCGTCCCGCAAGTTCGCGGGATAAAACTACACTGTCATCCTGAGCGAAGCGAAGGACCGATGTATTTGACTGCACTCAAGATGACAACTCCTACTTGTGTCGCGGATTAGTAGTCTATGAAGACCATGCTCCTGGCCATCGGCGGAAATTCCCTGATTCGCGCCGGAGAAACGGGAACCATCGCCGAGCAACGGGCAAACGCCCAGCGAACCGCGACCCAGATCATCGGTCTGGTCCGCGCCGGTTGCCGGATCGTGCTCACGCATGGCAACGGCCCACAAGTTGGGGCCGCGCTTCTGCGGTCGGAACGCGGAGCGAGCCAGGTCCCTGGCCTCCCGCTGGACGTTTGTGGCGCCTCTACCCAGGGTGAGATCGGATATCTTCTCCAGCAATCGTTGCAAACCGAGCTGCAAGCAGCCGATTTGCACGTGCCGGTTGCGACTGTTCTTACCCAGTGCCTGGTGTTGCCAGACGATCCCTCAATGCAGCACCCCAGCAAACCGATTGGCCCTTTTTACTCGCGCGCCGACGCCGAGAAACGCAAACGCCTTCTCGGATGGGAGATCGTGGAGGACGCTGCCCGCGGTTATCGCCGTGTAGTTCCGTCGCCTGATCCGGTTGGCATTGTTGAACTGGAGGTCATTCGAAGTCTGGTCGGGCACGGAGTGCTGGTCATTGCTTGCGGAGGCGGAGGAATTCCCGTGGTCTGGAGGAACGGGAGCCTGCACGGCGTCGAAGCCGTCATCGACAAAGATCGCATCTCCGCCTGGCTGGCCCTGCGCCTCGGCGTAGATCTATTTGTTATTTCTACCGACACCGACTACGTTTATCTTGACTACAAGAAACCCAACCAGCGTCCGTTGCGGCACGTCGACGCGGCTGGGCTGGACAAGTTCGCGAGAGCGGGCCATTTCCCATCCGGAAACATGGGCCCAAAAATCGAATCCGTGTTGCGCTTTCTGCGCAACGGCGGGAAGGAAGCCATCATCACTTCTTGCGAGAATTTGTGCCAGGCAGTGCTCGGTTCTGCTGGCACGCACATGTTCCCCGATCACGACCGCGCGGAAATCGACCGTAACGCTGATCTCAAGAACAAAGACGTCGAACTTTCGGTCAGAGGACGCTAATGCCACACTCGACTATCATTCCCGTAAAGCCTTTCAAGCCCATCCAGCCTTCTGCTTCGGAATCGGCGCCGCGAGGTGGTATGACGCTGAAACATGTCATCGAGTCCCAGCAATTCACTGTTCCGCTGCTCATGGAATTATTCGAGCGCGCGCGAGGCATGGAGCGCGTGGTGGCCCGCGGAGGCTCTCTCGACTACCAGAACCGCATCATGACCACGCTCTTTTATGCGCCTTCTACCCGTACTCGACTCTCGTTCGAGGCCGCCATGCATCGCCTGGGCGGCAGGGTCTTGTCCACCGAGCATGCGGGCGCGTTTTCTTCCGAGATCGAAGGCGAGCAGGTGGAGGATTCCATCCGCATCATCAGTGGCTATTCGGATGTGATTGTGATCCGGCACACCGCGGATGATGGCGCGCGACGCGCCGCGGAAGTCTCGCCGGTGCCCGTGATCAATGCCGGAGATGGCGATGGCGGGCAGCATCCAACCCAGGCTTTGCTCGACCTGTACACCATTTTCAGGCAGCGTCCGCTGGATGGCCTCAGCGTGGCGATCATTGGCGAGTTGGACCAGGGGCGTACGGCGCGATCGCTGGCATATTTGCTGGCCAAGTTTGAACGGGTAAAGATGTTCTTCGTCAGCCCGCCGCAACTCCAGATGAAACCGGACATCCTGAGCTATCTCGATGAGCACGGCGTCCGCTACCAACTGGAATCGGATATTGACCGTGTGATTGGCGAAGTGGATGTGGTCTACCAAACGCGAATCCGCCCCGAGCGCGTCCGCGACATTGTTGGTCGAGAAAACGACGGTCGAGAAAACAACGGCCTCAAGCCTTATGCCATCGATTCGACTGTCGTGCGGCGCATGAAGCCGGACGCGCTAATTCTTCATCCGTTGCCCCGCACGGTCGAATTAGACAAGTCAGTCGATGCCGATCCCAGAGCCCTGTATTTCCGCCAGGCCATGAATGGACTCTACGTACGGATGGCGCTGTTGACCATGCTCTTGGACAAGGAACCGTCAGCAGGGAGTGCGTGGTGGTAGGTCTACAATCAGGTTAGTGGTTCGGAGTTGAGCGAGTGGCTACGCAGGCACCGGCGCTTCTGACGCTCCAGCAGCTTGAAGAGCTAATCCCGGCCCTGCACCGTCGCGGTTACCAGGTCATTGGACCGGCCGTGCGCGACGGAGCGATCGTCTATGACGTCGTGGAGCGCCTCTCTGATCTCCCGGTAGGCTGGACGGATGAGCAGGAAGCCGGATGCTACCGTTTGCGGCGCCGTAACGATGACGCGCTGTTCGGCTATGTGGTCGGCCCTCAAAGCTGGAAGAAATACTTGCACCCCGCCGAAGTCCGTCTGCTGAGCGCGGAGCGTAGCGGCCAGACCTTTCGCATCTGGAACAATGATCCACCTCCGCCCCGGCGGGCGTTCCTGGGCGTTCGCGCATGCGAACTGGCTGCCATTGCCGTGCAGGATCGCGTCCTGCAGGGCGATCGCTACCGAGACCCCGTCTATGCCGCACGCCGCGAAGGAATCTTCATCGTGGCTGTGAACTGCACGCAAGCCGCGCCAACTTGTTTCTGCACTTCCATGGGCACCGGCCCGCGCGTGCGGGGAGGCTACGATTTAGCTCTCACGGAGCTGGTCGGTTCAGGTAAGCATAAATTCGTAATCGAGGCGGGTAGCGACGCTGGAGCTGAGTTATTCGCAGAATTGGCGGGATCCGTAGCATCTGAAGCGGTTTGTCAGGAAGCAGAAGCCGCAGTGGAGCGCGCCGCCTCCCAGATTCAGCGCCGCCTCGACACAACCGGCATTCGAGACTTGCTCTACTCCAACTTCGATCATCCCCGCTGGGACAACGTCGCCCAGCGTTGCCTCACGTGCGCCAATTGCACCATGGTCTGTCCGACCTGCTTCTGCACCACCATGGAGGATGTTAGCGACGTAACCGGCACGCACGCCGAGCGCTGGCGAAAGTGGGATTCCTGTTTTTCACAGAATTTCTCCTACATTCACGGCGGCAGTGTCCGCACCTCCGCCAAGTCGCGCTATCGGCAGTGGATGACCCACAAGCTTGCCTCCTGGATTGACCAGTTTGGCAGTTCGGGCTGCGTGGGCTGCGGTCGTTGCATCACCTGGTGCCCCGTGGGCATTGATATCACAGAGGAGGTCCGCGCCATCCGGGAATCGCCGGCCTCTTCCAATTCGAAGGAAAGCAGCCATGGAAACTCTTGAAGGCATCATCGCCGAACACCCGTTCTTCGCCGGTCTCGAGTCGTATTACACAAACCTGCTGACCGGCTGCGCCTCCAATGTGCGGTTTGACGCGGGCGCCTACATCTTCAAGGAAGGTGAGGAAGCCAACGAGTTCTACCTGATCCGGGCCGGCAAGGTGGCATTGGAGATTTTTGCGCCCCAACGCAAGCCGATCATGCTCGCGACCCTGGCCGAGGGAGAGATCCTGGGCTGGTCGTGGTTGCTGCCGCCCTACCAGTGGAGATTTCACGCCCACGCCGTCGAAACTGTGCGTGCGATTGCCCTTGACGGCAAGTGTTTGCGCACGAAGTGCGAGCAGAACCACGATCTCGGTTATGAGATGCTGAAACGCTTTGCCCGCATTATGGAGCAGCGGTTGGAGGCGACGTGTCTTCAGTTGCTCGACGTGTATGCAGTTGGAAAATGACGATGGCCACAGCAGCCCCGATGGACCCGGTGTCGACTGATCCCATGCTCCCGCAGCCGTATTCCATACGGCAGGTGGTCAAAGAGAATCCCGATACTTTTACTCTGACGCTGGAATCCTCGAACGGATTTGGCGAGAACCGTTTCCAGCCGGGGCAGTTCAGCATGTTGTGGGTGTTCGGCGTCGGCGAGTTGCCCATTTCTATCAGTGGCGACCCGGCTGAGCGCGACCGCCTCGTGTACACCGTACGCTCCGTCGGTCAGGCCACTCACACGCTGGTGAGTCGCGAAGTAGGCGAAGGCATTGGAGTCCGAGGTCCTTTTGGGACCGGCTGGCCGGTGGAGAAAGCCGAGGGTCGCGACGTTCTTCTCATAGCCGGTGGAATCGGTTTGGCCCCGCTTCGCCCGGTGATCTACGAGGTTCTACATAACCGCGAAAAGTATGGGCGGCTGGTGGTTCTCTATGGCGCTCGCAGTCCCCGCGACCTGCTCTACCGTAAGGAACTGACCGCCTGGGCCCGGCTACGCGAGACGCAGGTGCTGGTGACCGTTGACTACGGCGGATTGAGCTGGCGCGGTCATGTGGGCGTGGTCACGACTTTATTCAAGCATGCCCGGCTGCAACCTGCCCATACACTGGCCATGGCCTGCGGACCCGAGATCATGATGCGGTTTGTCGCCCGCGATCTGGAAACTCATGGAGTCGCCCGCGAGAATATCTACCTTTCCATGGAACGAAACATGAAGTGCGCGGTCGGTTTCTGCGGACACTGTCAGTATGGCCCGCACTTCATTTGCAAAGACGGCCCCATCTTTCCCTATGACCGTATGCGGCCGCTATTGGAAAAATATGAGCTCTAAGGTTAAACGCAAGCCTCGGATCGCAGTCTTCAAATTCGCCTCGTGCGACGGCTGTCAGTTGAGTTTGCTCGACGCGGAAGATGAACTGCTAGGTATAGCGGGAGCCCTCGATATTGCCTATTTCCCCGAGGCCTCCCGTGCCCTGAGCAAAGGGCCTTATGACATCGCATTGGTGGAAGGTTCGATTACCACTTACCACGATGCCCAACGCATCCAGGAAGTCCGACGCCACTCGAAGACGCTGATCACCATCGGCGCCTGTGCCACCGCCGGCGGCATCCAGGCGCTGCGAAACTGGAAGGATGTGGATGAATTTATTCGCATCGTGTATGCAACCCCGAAATACATCAACACGCTAAAACTCTCCACACCTATCGCCGAACATGTGCCCGTGGATTTCGAACTGCGCGGCTGCCCCATCAACAAGCTCCAGCTAATCGAGCTGATCACCGCCACGCTCGCCGGCCGCAAACCGAATGTTCCCACCTACAGTGTCTGCATGGAGTGCAAACGCAAGGGCAACGTCTGCATTGCGGTGGCGCAAGGTGTCGCCTGCCTGGGACCGGTGACCCACGCGGGATGCGGCGCGCTCTGCCCGAGCTTTGACCGAGGCTGCTACGGCTGTTACGGCCCTATGGAGAGCCCCAACACGGAATCGCTCAGCAATCAGTTCCGCATTCTGGGCCAGAACAGCGCGGATATCACACGCGCCTTTCGCGGCTTCAATGCCTGGGCCTGGCAGTTCCGCAAGGCAAGCGAGGAGAGTGAGCGGACGTGAGCAAGCAACCGACGAGAACGATCAAGGTTGACACTCTGGCCCGAGTCGAAGGCGAAGCTGCGCTCTTCGTCAAGCTCAAGGGCGATCAGGTTCAGGACGTAAAGCTGAAGATCTACGAACCTCCGCGTTTCTTCGAGGCCTTTCTCCGGGGCAGGCACTTCTCTGAAGTCCCCGACATTGTTGCCCGCATCTGCGGAATTTGTCCCATCGCGTATCAGATGAGCGCGGTTCACGCCATCGAGAATGCTCTCGGTGTCGAAATCGATCCGTCGGTCCGGCTGCTGCGACGGCTGTTCTACTGCGGAGAATGGATTGAGAGCCACACGCTCCACGTGTACATGCTGCATGCGCCGGATTTCCTCGGCTATCCCGACGCCATCGCCATGGCGCGCGATCGTCAGGCGATCGTACAGCAGGGTCTGCGCCTGAAAAAAGCCGGCAACCGCATCGTAGCCTTGATGGGTGGCCGGGAAATTCATCCCGTCTCCGCCGCCGTCGGCGGCTTCTACAAAGCGCCTTCCAAGAGCGCCCTCAAAGATCTGGTGGACGAACTAAAATGGGCGCTCGACGCTTCACTGGCCACAGCTCGTTGGGTCTCAGGGTTCGATTTTCCTCATTTCGAGCAGGATTACGAATTTGTCTCCCTGTCCCACCCGGAAGAGTATCCATTCAACGAAGGCCGGATCGTGTCAAATCGTGGGCTTGATATTGCCGCGTCTGACTACGAGGAGAACTTTACTGAACAGCATGTGCAGCACTCAAACGCGCTGCATTCCGTCCTGCGTGGCTGCGATTCCTACATGGTCGGCCCCATGGCCCGCTTTAATCTGAACTTCAACAAACTGCCGGACGTGGCCCAACAAGCCGCACGCGATTGTGGACTTCGCGCGCCCTGCCTCAATCCGTTCCGCAGTATCGTGGTCCGAGCGATCGAGTTGGTGTTTGCCTGCCACGAGGCACTGCGCATAATTCGCGAATATGAGCCACCTGCCATGCCTCGCGCCCAGACGACCGCGCGGGCCTCGACCGGGCGGGCTGCCACGGAAGCGCCTCGCGGCCTCCTCTATCATCGCTACGGGATCGATCAGGACGGGTTGGTCGCTTCCGCAAAGATTGTTCCTCCAACGTCGCAGAATCAGAAACGGATCGAGGAAGATCTCTGGCACTTTGTCGGCCAGATTGCGACCCGGCCGTCCGAAGAGATCACCTGGAAGTGTGAGCAGGCGGTGCGCAACTACGATCCCTGCATTTCTTGCGCAACTCACTTCCTCCGCCTGCATCTGGAGCGCGACTAGACGTGGCCCTTCGCATAATCGGTTGCGGCAACTTCGATCGCGGAGACGATGCAGCTGGTCTGTTAGTCGTGCGGCGCCTTTGCGCGCTTGCCGCAGAAACCGATGGTGTCGAAATAATAGAGCAAAGCGGTGAAAGCTTTTCTTTGATGGAATGCTGGATCGGCTGTGAACACGTCATTCTAGTCGACGCCACTGCCCCCAGCGGAAAGCCCGGTCAGATTCAGATATGGAACGCCCGCGCCAGCGAGCTTCCTGAAGAAGTGTTCCCCTGTTCGACGCATGCTTTCGGCGTGCGTGAAGCCGTAGAATTGGCGCGTGTCATGAACCGTTTGCCGCAAGCCCTCCTGATTTACGGCATTGAAGGCAAGCAATTTTCCTTGGACGCGCCACTCTCTCCGGAAGTCGAGCGCGCCATCGGATCCGTGGCGCGGCAACTCGTGACCCGGATTTCCGCCTCATTCGTCCAAACTCCACAAAGACTTCCGCGGGACGTCTTCCGGTGATCTGGCACGCCAGCAAACTGTTTCCCACCCAACCCGGCTCCCGTTTGTGATAAACAATACTGTACTGCCCCGTAATGTTGATGCTAACGATCGTCTCTTAAATGACCGTCTCTGGCAGTCTTAATCCGCGACAATCAGAATCCTCCAAAATCCGGTGCACCGTGCTGAGGACGCCGTGTTGAGAGCACTGTTCATTGCACTGTCGGAGAACCAGTGGCTGCGCGGCGTTGCCGAACGCTCCCGCCTCGGCCAACGCACTTCCGCCCGCTTCGTTGCCGGTACAGAGGTGGCAGACGCGATCCGCGTCGCCGCCGCGATGAATAAGATCGGCGCCACCGTCTCCATCGACAACCTGGGCGAGAACGTCACCAACGCCGACGAAGCCCGCGCCAGCGCCCAGCTTTATGATCACCTGCTCGACGAAATCGCCGCCAACCAGTTGAACGCGAATGTCAGCGTGAAGCTGACCCACATGGGCTTGGACGTGGACGAGAACATGGCCTACGAAATCGTCCGCGGGCTGGTCGCCAAGGCGGCCCGTATGTCGCCCAAGAATTTTATTCGCGTCGATATGGAAGGATCGGCGCACACCCAGCGTACCCTCGACTTCGTTCACGAGCTCCACCGGGTTCCGGGCAATGAGGACAGCGTCGGCGCGGTGATCCAGTCCTACATGCGGCGCGCCCAGGCCGACATCGAGAAACTGCTCTCCGAACGCATCCGCATCCGCCTCTGTAAAGGCGCCTACAAAGAGCCCGAGGACATCGCCTTCCAGAAAAAGTCCGAAGTTGACGCCAGCTACGTGAAGCTGATGAAGATCCTGATGAAGAGCGGCGTCTATCACGGACTAGCGACCCATGACGAGTCCATTATTAAAGAGGCCAAGGCCTTTGCCACGCGTGAGAACATTCCGCGCAACGCCTTCGAATTCCAGATGCTCCACGGCATCCGCCGCGACCTGCAGCAGAGCCTGGTGAAAGATGGCTGGGGAATGCGCGTCTACATCCCGTTCGGCACCGAGTGGTATCCCTACTTTATGCGGCGGCTGGCAGAACGCCCAGCCAACGTGCTGTTTATCGCGAAAAACCTTCTGCGCCCGTAAAACCTGTGGTGTCAATCGAATAGGCGTAAATCAAGCAGCCGGGTAGAATCTGCCGATCGAGGAAATTGCATTTTTTCTTTCCAGTGTGAAGGGATTTGGCAACCATTCTCGTTCTAAGAAGTGGAAGCCACCTTGGAACGGATTCACAGCTTGCCCCCTCGGCTATGTGCTTGGATCCGACTGAGAACAACGGGTCCGTGGCTCGCGAATTTTTTCGGGACTCCGGTTTCCAAATAAACCCTCTGCGTCGCCATGGGGAAGGGCGACGCGGAGGTTTTTGCTTTAGGTGCGAATGAGTGGCATGCCTGCCAACTCACTGATAACCAATGCTTTATCGGCAGGCCAAATAAACGTGCTTTCTCGCAAGCTCGCTGTTATACTCCCACCTAGCCAACCCCCCACGGAGCTTCTCCTCTCCCTAGTCGTTCCGGTCTGAAGCAAACTAAAAGTCAACCCGGCGATCCTCCGTCCTATGTTCGGCAGATTCGCCAATCTATATCTTAAGGAGAACAATGAAGGCACCGAGTGTGAAGATTTCCCACCACTACAGCCCCCTGGCCGGGATTCTGTTCATTTTGTTGTTAACCCTTCCTGCAAGTGCTATTTGGAAGCCCATGGCAGCGATGCCTGCAGCCCGCAGCAATGCGGCTGTGGAAACTATCAACGGGATTATCTATGTGGCAGGTGGTAGCAATGCGGGAGGAACTTCAACCCTGCAGGCATTCAATCCAACGACGAATACTTGGACAAATCTGTCGAGCATGCCCCTTACCTTGTATCAAGGCGACGGCGCTGGGGTCATTAACAGCCAGCTCTATGTTGCCGGCGGCTGGAACGGTCCTCTGCCAACTACCACACTCCTCAGGTACGACCCGCCCACGAACACTTGGTCGTACTTACCCTCAATCCCGCACTTTAGTGCCTGTGGCGGAACCGCTGTCATTAACAGCAAACTCTACGTCACCACGGCTTGTAATGGATACAGCGGATATTCCAACTATCTGGACGTGTTCGATCCGGCGACCAATGCCTGGACCAGTTTGCCAAACTCGATTAGCGCACACGCCGGTCCCGCCATCGGAGTAATCAACGGCAAGCTTTATGTTGCGGGTGGACTGAATGGCGGCGGGACCATCACCGGTGCGGTTGAAGTTTACGATCCGGAAGGCAATACCTGGAGTGCTTTGGCGTCCATGCCAACTGCCGTTACGAATGCCGCCAGCGTCGCTTTGGACGGCCTGCTCTACGTCTTCGGCGGCAATAACGGAGGCGACCTGGCGATCGTGCAGGTATACGATCCGCACAAGAACAAATGGAAGACCCTTCCTACGTCGATGCCGGCAGCGCTCAGCAGCTCCAGCGCTGTAGCAGTCTACGGCATCGCATTCGTGGAAGGCGGCGATAACGGGGGCACGACGAATCAGTATTCCCCATTCAATCCGTCGATTCCCTAACCTGTTCTGCAAACGAGGCGGATCGAGACGGAAGCGCCGTTAGCGCTGATCGCTCACCGCCTCTATTATCCCTCCCACACAAAAGCGTCGAACACCCGCGTAGTTTCAAACCCAATCCGCTTATAAAGCGCAATAGCCCGATCATTAGCCTCGGTCACCGTCAGCGAGATGAACTGAAACCCCCGCCCGCGGAGATTCTTCGTCGAGGCGGCCAGCATAGCCTCGCCAAGGCCAGCCGACCTATATTCAGGCAGTACGCAAACCTGCGTAATGTGTCCAACATCGGACCGCACCAGCGAGCACAGAATAAGTCCGACGAGCGTGCGAGTGCCCCGCTGAAACACGACGAAGGATGCCTGCGGATCGAAAGTCCCGCACCCCGGGAAGCGCACGATATTGTTCAGGAAGCGCAGCGAGCCCGTGAGCGTGCGGTACTGGTCGTTGATCTCGGAATCGACATGTCCGCGATACGCGGCGGTGATCAGCGCAGCGGCGGACTGGTATTCCTGCTCCGACCAAGGCCGTATTTCGAACTGCGGCGGAAGTGGCGGCGCGGTCTGGGGATGCTTGCCGATCTCGAAGTTCATGAAGACCCGGGGATGACGGCTGAAGCCCGTTTGCAGAAACGGACGCGAGACTTCTCCAGTATGATGCGCCAGTAACTGCGCCTCCACGCGATGAATGCCGGGCGACTGCTGCAGGGTTTCGATGACATGTGTCAGCAGGCGCTCTTCGACCTCGTGACGGTCGGAACCACGGCCTCCATCGCGGACGGAATCGCGAACCGAGTCGCGAACAAAGAGGTCGCCGATGACCCCCTTGCTCTGCTCGTAAACAAAAAAGGAGTAGCCGAAGATGCTGCCCCGCTCGATGGCGGCATAGCCCGGGAGAATCTTGGCGTCCATGTAGCGCAGGATCATCTCGGCCGAGATAGCGTAGTCCCACGAGAGCAGGCGCCCCCACATGGCAATCTCATCCTCCAGCAGCGGTCGAAGGTCGGCGGAAGAGAAATGTCGGAGATCGAGAATTTCCATATAGAAGCCAGGTTTCAAGGTTTCAGAGTTCCAAGGTTTCCAGGTTAAACAACCCGACGCTCGCGTTTGCCGATGCTTTACTCTGAAACCTTGAAACTCTGCAACTCTGAAACCTTGCTATTTTCCCACCCAGTACAAATCCAACTTCTGCGCCGGCACACTGGTTAAGTATGATACTCGGCGCCCGGGAACGAGTTGGGCTGCTTGCAATTGCGTACCCTGTGCGGCAACCAGGACATGAGCCGCCGCCGGGACACCGCCATCCTCGTATTTCTCCGCCGGACGATTGAGATAAAACTCGAGACCGTATTCCTGCACACGATTGACGTGATAGAGGGCGATAGGCACCGGTTCGTGCGAAAAAGCCTGAATACTTTCGGCAATAGGACGCGCGGATTGCGTAGCGTCGATCGCCGGCGCGGCAAAACGAAGGACAACGCCAACGCTTACGACCACGGCGAACGCGGTGACCCGGCTCAACAGGCGCAGTCCGGCGCCGGAAAGAAGCGCGGCACTAATGCCCAGCGCAAAGCAGGCGGCAATGACAGCCGCAGTATATGATCCGCTTCCCCACCGCAGGCGATGACTGCTCGCAATGGAGGCGGCGGAGAGAGCGCCAAAGATCAGCAATCCGCAAAGAACACCGTGACCGGCGGCGAACACCGGCGAAAGCTTCTTCTCCTGACCACGGCGGGCAGCCAGATATTCCGCAACCAGCAGCGCTCCAGCCGGGACCGCAGGCAGAACATAGCCGGGCAGCTTCGATTGCGATGCGCTGAAGAACAGGATAGGCACAAGCATCCAAATGAGAAGAAACAGCGCCCAGGAATCCTCCGGGCTGGAGCAAGCCTGTTTGCCTTCAGCCCAGATCAAGCGAACGCGCTCGGCGACGGCAAGGATGAGTCCGAGCGTCCACGGCATCATAGCCAGCAAGAACACGGGCAGGTAAAACCAGAAAGGTTGATGATGGTGATAGACGTTCTCGGAGAAGCGGGCGAAATTGTGTTCGAGGATGAAGACCCGGAAGAATTCCGGATTGCGCAATTGCACAGCCACATACCACGGCAACATGACGGCGAGGTAAAGGACGATGCCAGGGATCCAGAGGGTGCGCGTGATCGCGCGCCAGTCGCGCTTTATGGCAACGAATAGAAAAATGATGACTGCCGACAGCGCGGGCGCGACCGGGCCTTTGGCCAAGGTACCAAGCGCGAGAAAAATATAAAAAGCGGCGAGATATATACGCCGGCCGCATTCGTACCAGCCGTACCAGGCGAGCAAAGCAATGGCGAAAGCGGCGGCGAGCGGCATGTCGGTCGCGGCAGCGTGGGCAAATATAACGACGCCGGCGCAACTGGTCGTGATAAGCGCGCCGTCGAGTTCACTGCCACGTCGAAAGCGCCCGACAAAAAAATAGACAACTGCTATCAGCATGGCCGCGTCGAAAGCGCCTGGCAGGCGCGCCGCTTGGTCAGTGACGCCGCGGACCACACGGAATGAGAGCATCGCCTCCCAGTAATACAGCACCGGCTTTTCCAGCCACGGTTTGCCTTGTAGCGTAGGCGTAACCCAATCGGAGCGGTCAAGCATTTCGCGCGCCACTTGTGCGTACCGGGGTTCATCGGCGCCGAGCAGGCCCAAGGCCCCGAGGCCATAAAAGAAAAGGAATCCGCAGAAGGCCACCAGCAGCAGCAAGTCGGCGCGAGTTCGTGGATTCGTCCGCGGATTCATTCTTTGATTAATTCATCGCGTTCGGTATTTCGTCGGCTGGTTCGTTTTTAGTCCGCGTTCAAAACTGCAGGCTCGGCGCGCACGCGATCGACAATCCGCGACACCGCGACGGCCAGAGGCCCATCAATCGAACAGCCGCTGGCGCACCTATGGCCCCCGCCACCGAAATACTCGGCCACGGTCGAGACGTTCACTTCGCCTTTGCTGCGGAGGCTGATGCGAAACCGGCGATCGGCGAGTTCGCGAAAGAAGATCGCGACCTGCACGTCCCCGATGGAGAGCACGTAGTTGACCAGGCCCTCGCAATCCTCTTCGCGGGCGCCGAAGCGCTGCATCTGTTCCTGCGTCACCCAGATCCACGCCAGCGGACCTTCGCGATGCAGGTTGGAGAGCGCCGCCCCAAGCAGCCGAAGCTTGGCCGTGGAATGCCCGAAGTAAATATGGCGCGCGCAAAGCGCGGGGTCGGCTCCGGCCAGCACGAGCTCGCGAGCGACGGTGAAAGTGTGCTCGTTCGTGCCTGCGAACATAAAGGAACCAGTGTCGGTCATGAGCGCGGTGTAAAGGCAGGTGGCAATGTCGCAATCCACGGGAACGCAGGCCAGGCGGGCCAGCCGGAAAATGAGTTCGGCGGTAGCCATCACGGTGGAATCGATCCAGTTGATGTGCGCGAAATTACGCCCACTAGCATGGTGGTCGATGTTAATCAGGAAATATTCTTCGAGATCCTCAAGCAGCGTGCGCCGGGTGCTGTCGCATTCGAGCAGGATGACAGCGCTGTCCCCGCGAGAGTTCGCAAAAAAGTCCGCGGGAACTGCATCGGCCTGCATTGCGCGGTCGGCAAAGGGAAGATTCTGGTAGATACGCGGGACGCCATCGTGCATCACGACTTCGGCGTCCTTTCCCATGACGCGCAGAATCTGGCCCAATGCAAGGGCGGATCCGATGCCATCGCCGTCGGGCCGCGCGTGCGAGGTCACGACGAAGCGTCGGCGCGCCCGAATTTCCTGTAGAACCCGCTCTAGCATCAGGTGCTCTCGGTTCTTGACTCGCGACTTCCCGGCTCGGTTTTCAGTTCTAACTGAGAAGCCCTGCGGCACTTACTGAGAACTGAGAACCGAGAACTGACAACTTCTTCACGGGCTGGGCTTAGCATCCTTCCGGCGACGCTTCTTGGCACGCTCCAGAAGCTCAACCACCCGGCTCTCCAATCCATCCGCACGATCGATCTGAAAATAAAGTTCCGGAGGCCGCCGCAGACGCAGCCGTTCCGCCAGCTCGTGCCGAACGTAATTCTTCGCAGCGGCCAGCCCTTCAAGAGTGCGCTCGCCCTCAACCTCATCGCCCGCAACGCTGACCATGACGCGGGCCGACCGCGCATCCTCGGCCATGACCACCGAGCTGACACTAGCCAGGCCGATGCGTGGATCGCCCAGTTCGCCTTCGAGGATGGTTTCGATCTCTTCCCGGATGGCCTCGCTCAACCGTTCGCGATGATATTTCTGGCCACGATGCTCCACGGCACACCTCGACTGAAGGAAAACTCACGAGGATATCAGAAAACTCAGGTCCCGGAGCACTTGGAATTCCGTCAGCGCCGACTACTGAAAAACTTCGATCCCAGCAAGGTTTGCGAACGGCACAACTTCACAGCTTGCGGAAAAACTCGATCTTGCTGTTGATTCTGGGTGGCGCACCGCTTCAGCGCTGCGATAAGGGCCTATTTTCAGAACCGGCTTTAGCCGCTGAGGTGAGGTGGCAATGCGGAAGATACTTTTTCCGCAGCCTGTTCACTCGTGCCGCAAATGCCGCTGAATATAACGGCTTCAGCCGCTGAGGGCCCGCCTCAAAGGAATTCCACAAACGAGTCCGTAACCTCCGCGCCGGCGTTGTTGGCGATGCGCATAGCCTGGCGTTCCACATTCTTCATCAGCCCATCAAGATAATCCCGCGAGTGCGAAACGCTGACCACGCCGATCGTCGCCTGATTCCACAGCATGCTAGGCTCCAGTTCGGCGACGGCGACATTGAACGACGTCCGCAGACGGTCTTTAAGGCTGCGCGTGACCTGACGCTTGTCTTTGAGCGAGTGCGCCGCTTCCATGCGGAGTTCGAGGGTAAGAAAAGCGATCATGATCAATCTATAGCGTAACCCATGATAAAGAAGGGATCCCAGTTCGTTGCGCAAAGGGCTTCAAAGCTGTGGAACAATTCGGAATCTATCCCCGGAGGGGCGACCCAGTTCTCGCGCAAACACCGGGTGGGCGGGTTGCAACTCGAGAATCGACCTTTTCCGCAGCCCGTTAAAAGCCTGCCAGAAGCTCACGCCTCCGAAACCGCCCCGCGCCCAGGTAATGGGTCAGTTTAAGCCTGTTTTGAAAGGGCACGGCTTCAGCCGTGCCGTAAGTGACGCAGAATCAACGCGGCTTTAGCCGCTGAGGCGATGCATTCTCCAAACTGACCCACTACCCACGCCCAAAGTTTCAAGCATTTTCCCGTTTATTGTGCTACACTGTATTTGCTAAGTTTGACTCACAAGCCAGTTGAAGGTCGGTACCGCCAACCAGCGTCAACCCCCTCTACAGCAGCGAATCTTCTCAGCACAATTCAAAGAAACAAGAAAAAGGAACATCAATGGCAGAACAAGGAACAGTGAAGTGGTTTAACGACGCCAAGGGCTACGGGTTTATCAGCCGTCAAAATGGCGAGGACGTTTTCGTGCATTTCTCCGCGATTCAAGCTGGCGGCTTCAAGAGCCTGCAAGAAGGGCAAACCGTGCAGTTCGACGTGACCAAAGGCCCCAAAGGCTGGCAAGCGGAGAACGTTACCGCTGTCTAGGTAGCGACAACGGATCGTCAGAAAACGATCTCTAAGTAAAACCAAGGTGCCCGGGATTCGCAAGAATCCCGGGCATTTTCGCGTGTGGAGCGGACACTCCTGTCCGCTGCCCTTGACCTTGATTTCGATTTTGGTTTTGATTTTGCACTTTGCCTTTGATTTTTGTCTAACGAGCCAAGTCGGGGGGTACCCCTCGATAAGAGCGAAGGCACTGTCAAGGCCATAGTTGTCCTGGGCAGTGCCGGAGCACCGCTTCGTCTGCCAGAGAGGTTGAGGACCAAGACTCTGGAAATCTCACGCTGAATCACCCTGCGGTGGACTCGTCGTTCCACCAACCATCGATTCGGCCCTGACCTCGGCCATGATTCTTCCATGCGAACATCCCGTCTCTACGGGATGCGAGAGCGCCCAATCAACTTCACGGTCTAGCTCGCGCCGACCAGGGGCACCCGCGGGCTGCTCTCGATACGAACGACGTCTGGATATGGCTTGTTGGTGCGCAGCATCCAGTACAGTCGTATGGCCAACTTGCGCGCCGCCGCCACCTTGGCCACCGCTTTCGGCTTCTGATGGCAACGATGCAAGTACTCTTGGCGAAACCCCGGGTCCAGTCGAACCGCTGTGGTCGCCGCTTCCACCAGCAACATCCGCAGCATGCGATTGCCTTGCTTCGAGATCGCACCCAGATGTTGCCGTCCGCCCGAAGAATGCTCGCGCGGAATCAGTCCCAAGTAACTCGCCACCTGCTTGCCGCGCGGGAAACGCCCGACCTCGCCCATGGTCAGCACATACGCCAACGCCGTGACCGGTCCCACGCCGGGTTGGGTTTGAAGCAGAAGCGCCATTTTGTCTCGTTGCGCTTCTGACTTTACCGCCTCATCCAGCGGCTCGATCTGCTGGTCGAGCATCGCCATCAGCCCGAGTAAGTCGTCTCGCCGACGCCCCGCCCACGCCTGCAACGGCAACTCGCGCAGCACCTGCTGTCCCGCCTTCGTCCACAGCTTGTGTTTGCGCTGCACTCCCTTGTTCAGGCACAGGTGTTGCAGTTCGTTCTTCACCCGCGCCCGAATCACGACCAGTTTGTAGCGATGCAGCAGCAACTGCCGCAGATCGCGCACCTCGCTCGACGGCATCCAGATACGCGGAAACCGCCCTTCCACCATCAGCTTCAGAATGTGCGCCGCGTCCCGCTTGTCCGTCTTCTGCTGCCGCACATAACTCGCTCGAATCTGCCCCGCATCCCCCACCCACAACTCGTGACCCAACTCCGCCAGCAAATCCACTAGCCAGTGACAGTTTCCCGTCGCCTCCATGCCGATCAGGGCCGGCGCCGGCAACCGCCGGTAGAATCGCTCCGCATCGCCCGAGGCTTGCACCAGCTTCTCTTCTCCCGTTTCTCCCGTCTCCGTGTCCAACCAACTCACCTGCTGCCAGCTGGGATGGAAATCACATCCTATAATCATCATGTGCGAAGACTCCTTTCTTCCCAGCGTCTTTGATCCTCAAACCAAGACTACCGGGTCGAACCGAGCCTTCGCTCTTATCCAATCAACTTCTCGCGTTCGAGAAGTGGGCCTCGGGACAGCTGACATCGGAGTGGGCTTCGCCTTCGTTAGTCACCGCCCGGATCGCCGCTAGTTTCGCCAGGTGGTGCCGCTCGGCGCGCTCCAACACACGCAGTCCGTCGCGCACGACCTCGCTGGCGTTTTCGTAACGTCCACTCTTAATCAGGTAGGCAACGAAGCGGTCAAGCTCGTCGGTCAAATTGACATTTCGGGTAGGCATGGCGTCAGACCTTTCTTCATTATTCTGCGGGCCGATATCAGAATTTCCATGGTTGGCAAGGATTGCCAAGGTATAGGTACCCCCCCACCCCCCGGTCTATTGGAATCATGGAGTTAGGGAGAAATTCCCGCCAGATCTTTGGGTTTAAAGGAGTTATTCGTAAAATATTCCGGAATAAGGAGTTAGCCCCTCAGATTGTTCTGAAAATTGGTTTGGGGCAGCTTCGAGGGCCGTCTTGGTGACGGTCGCACCTCTTCACTGCCCCAGTCAGATTTCTAGTGTTCCTCCATGGTGGGGTGGATGTCTGTGATGGCGCTCACTGGGCGTTTGTGATGAAAAAGTTCTTGGTTAAATCGCGCCCTGGAGGCGCGGGTCCCACGCCGCGATCAGTCTGTCACCCGCCTCTTTTTTCGTTCTCGGGACAGCTAGAGGACAGCATCTCGTTTTAGGCCAGTGTTTATGCGGTCGAAATATTGACCACAGGGTTGCTAATGGAAGTTCAAATACGGCCGAAGGAGTGGAGATATCCGATATTTTGAAGTATATTGCTTTCACTATGGCGCGGCACGTGCTGGAAGTTAACGGAACGTCCGTTGTGTTGACTGGTTCGTTCAACCCGACGATTTTTCAACCGCAATGGTTTGCACGACAGAATCTGTTACCAGCCGAGGAATGCGAAAAAGCGGAGATTAAGGTTATTGCACCCCAGATGTGCGAATTCCAGACTGAAAGATTTATAATTCAAGTGATAAGTGAAAGGTTTGCGGTTCTGTCCAAGCCAGATGCTAACCCCGCCCTGTTAAGGGATTTGGCGGCGGGTACGTTTTTCACGTTGGAGCATACCCCCCTTAAGGCTCTCGGCTTGAACCGCGATATGCATTTTGCCCTGCCCTCCGAAGAAGTATGGCATCAGATTGGAGACACTCTGGTTCCAAAGGACGTTTGGAAACGAGTTTTGAAGGGCCGCATAGGCATGCGGGCGCTCTTGGTTCAAGCCGAAGTACCGGGTTTCCCCGATGAGAAGCAGGAATCAACGAGATTGTGGGTCAGAATTGAGCCCTCGTCGCTCGTTAAGTTTGGCTTGTACATTCAAGTCAACGAACATTTCGAGGCACCAAAAGCTGAGGCGTCTGGGTATCTAATAGAGCGCATTCGTAGCAGATGGGAGGGTGCATACAATTATGCCGCCGAAGTCGCAGATTGCATCATTTCTTCAATCGTCAAATAGGACCTCCAGCGACCAGATCCGACAGACTCAACTACTGTTTGAGTTCGGCTTGCCTTTTTCCTATGGCAATGAGTGTGAATCGGATCAGTCCGGCACTCTGATCCAAAGTGAAGCTGTTCCTCTGAGTATGCAGGAGAGCACTGCTGCTGAACCGGTTCCGCGTAGTGTGAAAGTAGAGCCAGAGACCCCACAAATGGCGAAGGAGGCAGGGAGAGCTTTACAGATAAAACAGCTTTGGGAAGGAACTGTGACGGAACTGCGTGGCGGGACCTTTGTGGCAGTCCTCAACGACAAGTCCCGACCAAGCAGCCCAGCCGAGCAAGTTGAATTTGAGTCTATCGAACTCCGTGAAGATGACTGGCCACTAGTTGCGCCGGGAGCGGTCTTCTATTGGATGATTGGCACTGAACGTACGCCCTCGGGCCAAGTGCGAAACATTTCAAATATTGAGTTTTCTCGTTTGCCCATTTGGACTCGTAGTTCCCTCAAGACTGCCTCCGAGAAAGGATTGCGCATGGAGCAATGGTTTCATGCCGATGGAAACCACCCCTCCTAAAGCTGACGAATTCGAGATTTCCATTTTTGGTCCTGGCCGGGGTGAGTGTGTCCTTATCCACCTTGGAGACAACGAGTGGTGTGTAGTCGATTCCTGCATTAGCCGGCGTAGTGCCGATCCCGTCGCTGTAGAGTATTTGAGAAGCTTTAACAACGATGCGTTAGCGAATGTGCGACTGGTTGTTGCAACTCACTGGCACGATGACCACATTCGCGGAATGGCGTCCCTCTTTTCTCGCGCCCCCCACGCTCATTTTTGCTGTTCTATGGCCTTGCAACATAGGGAATTCTTGACGCTAGTCTCCGCCGCGTCAGCTACGATACCGGGATACTCAGGCGTGGAGGAATTTGTGGCGATTCTTAATGAGCTTGAGGCTAGGGGGCGAAGAGCACCAAAGTTTGCGGTCGAGAATAAACCGCTGCTTACTCTCCCCGCATCCGGTAGATCATTTCCAATTAGCTTGGAGAGTCTGAGCCCCTCCGACCCCACTATACGGTTAGCTCTCGCTCAGATAAGGAGCCTCCTTCCGCAAGTTGGTCAACCGCAACGCCGCATCGTAAACTCCACACCAAATCACACGTCAGTCGCTATTTGGGTCAAAGCTGGCTGTGTTCGCGCGCTTCTCGGCGCCGACCTAGAACACACAACGCGCACGGATCAGGGCTGGGCGGCCGTTCTTAGTTGTCACGTCGACCCCGTCCCAGGTCATCTTTTCAAAGTACCGCATCATGGCTCCCCGACTTCTGACAATGTTGTCGTCTGGAAACAAATGTTAGAGGAGAATCCCGTGGCGGTCGTTACGCCTTTTGCTGGGCGCCTGCCGGAGGAGTCGGATTTGGAAAGACTTTCAGGTCGAACGTCGAGACTTTACTGCACGGTAAAAGGTGGCTTAGGAAAGCCGCCCAACAGAGATCCACTCGTCGAGAAAGAAATGAGGCGGCAATTGTCTGAGCGCAGAATCCTTGCTGGGCAGCCTGGACACGTGCGTGTTCGTTGGTCAGCTACTGAGAATAATCCTGCTGCTCACATCGAGACGTTCAACGGCGCATACCGCTTCAACCCAACGATGAGCTGAACAGGGTCACTACCGGGACAGAAAGAATCTTGATTCCCTGTCCCGTGTGGTGTCCCGAGCGTGACCAATCACATAACTTGGCGTGCTCTGGCGTGACACAACGCTATTGAGAGAACAAGGGGGTACGCTGGATGCCGTTCCTGCAGAGAATTCGTAATCGGCAGGTCATCGGGTCAGGTCCTGACTTAATTGGTTGGGAAAAAGTCAAAATCAAAGGCAACTTCAACGGCAGCGGACAGGAGTGTCCGCTCTACATGCACAATGACTGCTGACGCCCACCGTTGCGATCAAGCCGCAAGGGATGGGCTACCCTCCTCCTGCGAATCTGGTTGGTTCGACGGTCTGGTTGTTCGACAAAGATCACAATCAAAGGCGACGTCAAAGGCAGCGGGCGAGGGCGCCCGCTCTACACTTAGATGACGGATTGTTGGCGGGTGGGCGATTTTACTGAGAACTGGCGGCTGAGAACTGGGAGCTGCTTCTAGACCGGAATCGATCCCTTGAACAGCCAGATCAAATCGATGATCAGAATAATCACCACCATCAGCTCCAGCACAAACGCCCGGCTCTGATGGAATTGGTCGACCATGAAGCGGTAGAGTTCCTCGGCGGTGTGGACCTTCTGGTTAACCAGATTTTTGTAATCGCTCACGCCGATCTTATTCGCGGCAACTTTGTAAAGGCGGGCGGAGAACATGTCGCTCAGGAACTTGATGGCGTTGTCGGCGCGCTCGGTCAGTTCGTCCACATCGAGCAGGACAGTATGCAAACGGCTGGCGCGTTTGGCGGTGCGCCAGCGGGTCCAGACGCCGCTCGAGCCGTGTTCCATGAATTCGTAGACGCTTTGCAGTTCGCGCGTCAGCAGCTCGTCGTAATGGCGGAATTCGAGGAGCTGCGAGTTGGCGTATTCGAGCAGTTGGATGACGGTCTCCGCGCCCGCCGAAGAGTCGTAAAGAAACGCCCCGTTCCAGCTGATGACGGCCAAATCGTTCGGATAGTAAGAAATCTTCGACTGCATGATCTCCTGCTGCTCGCCGTCGGAGAGCGGAACGTTTTCGCCGCGGACGATCTGCGCGATGCGTCCACCCTGGGTCGAAAGCAGTTCAGCCGCGGTCGGATTGCCGGCGATATCGCGCACGTGGAAGACGAAATAATCTTCGTGCAGCCAGCTGTCGTAAAGCTTGACCAGCGCAGGACGCGCGCTCTCGATTCTCTGCCTGGCGATTTTCTGGGCGAAGCTGGTGAAATCGGTGTCCCAAACCCAGCGGCTGGCGAGCCGGACAAGCGTGTCCCAGTCGCCCGAAAAAGGCAGCTCGAACACCACGCTCAGCACGCCGTAATCGTAGTACTTGATCTGCACGTCAAGCCGTTCGCCGCTTTCAAGGATCAGCGGTTCGACCTGCTCGACAACCGGAGGCCGCTGAAAGCGGACGTATCCCGGAGCAGGATGCTTGAAGCTAGCTTCCTGGCGCCGAGCGCCAAAGATGTCGCGCAAGGCGTCGAGCTTGATCTCTTCGCAGACGTCGAATTGAATCAGCACCAGAACCGAACCTTGCAGCATTTTGTTCTGGGCAATGGCTGCGACTGCGGACTCGGCCGACGTTGGGGCGGCGGGGACGAAGAGAGTAGGATTCGCGGTTTCCATAGGGTCCTGCTGTCTACAGTCTATTGTCCCAGAAAACAGGGCAGGATGGCAGTGCGAGTGTAAGGCTATATCTTTCAATAGGTTATGTGAGGACGGGCGTCTCGCCCGTCCCCCTAAACGAGGTTAGCGCTTTCTAGCCAGAGCCAACAACAGAGCCGCTCCGACCGCGATCCCCGCAACGGCGAGGCCGGTCCGCTTCATGGATTTTTCAATGGCCGCCTGGTGTGGTCGGACCCAAGCGTCTTCGGGATAGTGTTGCGGCGCAGGATCGAACATCGGGAAACCTTCAGGTGTTTCGGCATCCTCGCGCAAGGCCATCTGCAGAACTTCGGCGAGGTGGAGGGCGTGGCGGTCGGTTTCCTGGGCGATTTGCTCGCGGCAACTAAAGCCGTCGGCGACGATGAGCCAGTCGGTCGGAGCTTGGCGGACGGCGGGCAAAAGTTCAAGTTCGCCGATCGCTTTCGAAATCTCGTACTTTTCTTTCTCGAAACCGAACGCTCCAGCCATCCCGCAGCATCCGGGGGCGGGAGCAATGAAGTTGATGCCCATGCGTTGCAGCACGGCTTCCTCAGCCGTCATCTTCATGATGGCTTTGTGATGGCAATGCCCGTGGATCAGCGCCCGCCGTGGCAGTTTAGGAAGCGAAAAATTCTTTCCGCGTTGCTCAAGAAATTCGCTGAGCAGGAAGACTTGCTTCGACAGCGCCTGCGCGCGTTCGTCCTTGGGGAAAAGGTTAGTAAGTTCATCGCGGAAGACAGCGGCGCAACTCGGCTCAAGGACGACGATGGGCGTCGCCGCTTCGATTTCCGGCAGAAGCTCATCCATGATCTGGAGGAGCAGACCCTTGGCCCGATCGAGCATACCGACGTCGTAGAGCGGCCGGCCGCAGCACAAGTGTGCGCACGGCACGGTAACGTCGAAGCCAACGGCTTCAAGTACTTCGACGGCGGCTTTGGCAGTAGCGGGGAGGAAGTGATTATTAAAAGTGTCAGCCCAGAGAAGAACGGAGTTATCACGCCCGCGGCTTGTGAAGGGACGGGCGTCCTCGCCCGTCCAGCGCGGCGAAGCTCCGCGTCGTTGCCACCACTGTTTGAATGTCTGGGGAGCAAACGCCGGAATGCGCCGCTGGGCGGGGATTCTCGCGGCGAGCTTCGCGAGGTCGCGCAGACCGGGGAGCTGGGTCGCAAGATTCACCAAGCCCGGGACGTGTGAGGCGGCTCTGAACCACAGGTCAATCTTCGAAAGGGCCAGCGCATTCAGCGGACGGCGATTAGTCTCGTAATAATGCGAAAGAAATTCCGCTTTGTAGGTCGCAACATCGACACCCACCGGGCAATCGCTCTTGCAGCCCTTGCAGGCGAGGCAAAGGTCAAGCGATTCTTTCACGGCTTCGCTCTGCCAGCCGTCTTTGATGAAGTCACCTTTGGTCATCTCCCAGAGCAGGTGGGCACGGCCGCGGGTGGAGTGCGCTTCCTCGCGCGTGACGCGGTAGCTGGGACACATGACTCCGCCAGAATCGTGGCGGCACTTTCCGACTCCCACGCAGCGCAGCGTGGCAGCCGCCAGGCTGCCGTGGTCGTCGGGAAATTTGAAATGTGTCTCGGGCTGCCAGGGATCGTAGCCCGCGCCGAGGCGGAGATTCTGGTCGAGGCGATAGGGCTCGATGAGCTTGCCCGGGTTCATCTTCCAATCCGGATCCCAAAGCGACTTGAACTCGTGGAACGCCTGCATGAGTTCGGGACCAAACATTTTCGGCAGAAGTTCGCCGCGGGACTGCCCATCTCCGTGTTCGCCGGAGAGCGAGCCACCATAACGTACGACGAGGTCGGCGGCCTCTTCCATGAACTGGCGGAACTTGTGCACGCCTTCAGTGGATTCGAGATCGTAGTCCATGCGCGTGTGCACGCAGGCGTGGCCGAAGTGCCCGTAAAACGAACCATCGTAGTGATGGTCTTGCATCAGTTTGCGCAGGTCGCGGAGATATGCGCCGAGTTTCTCGGGCGCGACGGCGGAATCTTCGAAGCCTTCCCAGCGAAGCGGTTCGCCCGGGACGTGCGAAGTCACTCCCAGGCTCGACTCGCGGACGTCCCAGATCCGCTTAGCCTGGCGTGGATCGGTAAACAGGCGGAGATTGGGCGGCGCCGGGGAGGGTTCGAGCGTCTCCATCAACGTGCGCGCCTGCGATTCGGCTTCGGCGGCGGTGTTGGCGCCGAATTCAACCATCAGCCAGCCGCAACCTTCGGGCAGCATCGCGAGAGCATCGAGGTTCACACCTTTGCGGCGGCTCGCGTTGACCATGATGTCGTCAAACCCTTCGAGGCCGATGGGACGATGCTCCATGATCTGGGGGACGTGGTCGGCACAGATGTAAACGTCGGGCCATCCAATGACAAGGAGTACCCGCGCCGGCGGACTCTCGACGAGCCGGCACGTGGCTTCGAGAATCGTCACGCAAGTGCCCTCAGAGCCGACCAGCGCCCGCGCCACGTGAAAGCTGTTCTCAGGAAGCAGGTGGTTGAGGTTGTAACCGGAAACGCGGCGCGGAATGTTGGGAAACTGGCGGCGAACCTGCTCTCCGTAGCGTTCGGCGAGGGACTTGAGGCCGGCGTAGATTTCAGCGTGGCGGCCACCTTCACGAATGAAGCTTTCGAAATCGTCGGCGGTGGTCGCACCAACGTGCAGGCGCTGGCCGCCGTAGGTGAGGATCTCGAGCGACTCGACGTTGTCATCGGTCTTTCCGGCCATGATTGAGTGCACGCCGCAGGAGTTGTTGCCGATCATGCCGCCGAGCGTGCAGCGGTCGTGCGTGGCAGGATCGGGAGCAAAGGTGAGGTGGTGCTTCTCGGCTTCGGCGCGAAGGCGGTCGAGTACAACTCCGGGCTCGACACGCGCGATGCGGCGCGCGGGATCGATTTCGAGGATGCGCGCCATGTACTTCGAAAAGTCAATTACGATGGCGGCATTACAACATTGTCCGGCAAGTGACGTCCCTCCGCCGCGCGCGAGCAGCGGAGCGCCATGGTCGCGACAGAGGGCAACGGTGGCAAGAACGTCTTCCTTGTCGCGGGGAACTACGACGCCAATTGGAACCTGCCGGTAATTGGAGCCGTCGGTCGCGTACAGGGCGCGGCTGCCCGAGTCGAAGCGAACTTCTCCGCGAAGGTGACGGCGAAGAGCAGCCTCAAGCGCGAAAGCGTCCAGTTGCGCGGAGCGGGCCGGAGATGGGGCGATGTCTTGCGGCATAGTGTACAGAACATCTTCGAGGATGCGGACGTTGTGCGCAAGGGCCTACATCCAGGTGAGGGGAGGGCCGCTCAGTGTGCCCACAGGGGAAAGCAACACACAAATCGCGCTCACCGCCAGGATCGAGTCATGTAGTCGGCCAACGATAGCGATATCAGAATCGCGAGAAAGAAGAAGCCGGAGACAACGACGGCGCCAGTCAGCTTTTCACTCGCGCCTTTGACGTGCATGAAGAAAAGCACAACGAGCGTCGCTTTAATAGTGGCGATGAGGAGCGCGACCACCGGATTGAAAGGACCGAGGTTCACAAAGGCTACGGCGGCCGTGGTTGCCGTCAGGATGAGCAGGGTGAGACCGATGCCTAAGTAAAATCCTTGCGAGTGGCTAGTGTGTTCTTCGTTTTCCGACATAAAAGAAGGCTCAGTTCTCAGTTAAAGGCCACGTCACGAATGCCTGCTAATCAAGTACAACAACGGGAACAAATAAATCCAGATAATATCGACCAAGTGCCAGTATAAGCCGCCGTTTTCTATGGGCGTGAAGTAGCTGGGCGTGTAATGTCCTTTCCATGCCAGGATCGCCAGCCCGGTAAACAGGCCGCAGCCGATGATCATGTGCAGAGCATGCATGCCGGTCATGGCGAAATAGAGAGAGAAAAAAAGCTCCGCTTCTTTTGGGTTGACTGGGATTTGCTTGCCGTTGTCATCGAACTTGTCTGTGAAGTTAAACGTTGGACCGGGGACGTGATGCTTCTCGAATTTTTCCGCGTACTCAAACCCTTTGATGACAAGAAATGTCATGCCCAAGAGCACGGTAACTACAAGATAACTGACCAATACCTTGCGTTTGCCCGCTTCTGCCGCTCTCACTGCCAAGACAACCGTAACCGAGCTAACGATCAGGACGGCGGTGTTAACTGCTCCCATCCAGATATTGAGTTGCTGGCTTCCGGCTGCAAAGGCGTTGAAATGCGCGAGACGGTAGATGAGGTAGGCGCAGAACATGCCGCCGAAGAACATGATTTCAGTCACCAGGAACAACCACATGCCAAGCGAGGCGGCGTTCTTCTGTTGCTGAGCGTCGGCGAAGTGGTGGAGCAGCGCCGGGTTGTGAGCGTCGTGTTCCATGGTCGTAACTTGGGTCGTCACTGGACCGGTCGGCGCTTGGCTATCGTGCAACGGGAGCCTCCAGTTCCTTGTCTGGGATCTCGTCGTAGTTATAAGCTTCCCAGGTCACGACAGGAGTTTCGTCAAAATTGAAGGTGGGCGGCGGCGACGTGGTTCGCCACTCCAGGCCGGCGGCGTTCCACGGATTGTCACTGGCGATTGGCCCGTAGCGCAAGGACCATAGCAAGTAGATCATCGGCAGCAGATAGCCGACGGCAAGCACGCTGGCGCCCGCGGTCGAGAGCACGTTCAGCACCTGGAACTCCGGCGGATACTGCCAATAGCGGCGCGGCATGCCAACGTAGCCGAGAACGAATTGCGGGAAGAAGGTCAGGTTGAAGCCAACGAACACCAACAGCGCCGACAGCCTGGCCCAGCCTTCCGGATACATGCGTCCGCTGATCTTCGGCCACCAGAAATGCATGCCTCCGAGAAAACCCATGAGCACACCGCCCACCATGACGTAGTGAAAGTGGGCAACGACAAAATATGTATCGGTGACGTGCACGTCAATGCCGAGAGTGGCGAGGAAGAGCCCAGTCAAGCCGCCGATGGTGAAGAGCCCGATGAAGCCGAAGGCGTAGAGCATGGGCGTGGCATAAGTAATCGAACCTTTGTAAAGAGTGGCGGTCCAGTTGAATACTTTGACGGCCGAGGGCACGCCGACAAAAAAAGTCAGGAACGAAAAGATCATGGCGGCGTAGAGCGAAATGCCGGCCACGAACATGTGGTGCGCCCAGACCAGAAAGCCGATGACCGCGATAGCGATGCTCGACAGCGCAATGAACTTGTATCCAAAGACGCGCTTGCGCGAGAAGCAGGTGATGAGTTCGCTGATAACTCCCATAGAAGGCAGGATCATGATGTACACCGCCGGATGGGAGTAGAACCAGAAAAGGTGCTGGAACAGAACCGGGTCTCCGCCGAGCCTTGGATCGAAGATGCCCAGATGGAAGAGGCGTTCGACCGCGACTAAGACGATAGTGATGGCGACTACCGGCGTGCCGAGAATCATGATGAGGCTGGTCGCATAGTTGGCCCAGATAAAGAGCGGCAGGCGGTCCCAAGTGAGGCCGGGCGCGCGCATGCGGTGAATGGTGACAATGAAATTAAGTCCGGTGAAAATGGACGAAAAACCTGCGATGAAGACTGCCAGTCCCGCTTCAATGACGTTGGTGTTGCTGCCGACCGTGCTGTATGGGGTGTAGAACGTCCAACCGGTATCGACGCCGCCGTTGAGCATGCAGTGCAGGAAGAGCGTGCCGGCAATCACGTAGAGATACCAACTCAGCAGGTTGATGCGCGGAAACGCGAGATCCTTGGCGCCGATCATAAGCGGCACCAGGAAGTTGCCGAGCACCGCAGGCACAACCGGGATCAGAAAGAAGAACACCATGATAATGCCATGCATGGTGAACACCTTGTTATAGGTGTCGGCCTGCATCAGGTCGCCCTGCGGTGTGAGCAGTTCGAGCCGGATGAGCATGGCAAAGAAGCCGCCGAGAAAGAAGAACGCCGTCACCGAAAGCAGGTAAAGCATCGCGATCCGCTTATGGTCGGTGGTCAACAGCCAGGACCTGAGCGTGTGCCCGTTGTTGAGATAGTTCAATTTTGGAGCCTGATTTGCCGGGATTGTTGTGCTCGCCATAACTATTGCACCTGCATATTCTGGGGTTGTCCCGGGGACGTGGGGGGCTGGTTCTGCAGCCCGGCGGTTCCCGGGGGTGGCTGGGCTAACGACTTTACGTAGGCCACCAGCGCGTTCAACTGCTCGTCGCTGACGATGCCCTGAAAGGTCGGCATCACCGGTTTGAAACCATTCACGATCTTGGCGGTTGGATTTAGGATGGACTCCCGAACATAGTTCTCGTCGGCAATCACCGTGCGACCGTCTTCAAGCAGCACCGGTTTGTTGTAGATGCCTTGCAGATTGGGACCGCGTCCCTGCACGTCGAAACGATGGCAGGTGGCGCATCCGAGCGTAGTAAATAACTGCTTGCCGGTTTCCTGCAACGGCGCGGACATAGCTCCCGCCATCCACTGCGCGTAGTCGTGCGGCTCCATGACGACGATGTCGCCACCCATCCCGGAGTGCATAGTTCCGCAGTATTCGGCGCAGAACAAATGATAGCGCCCGGGCACGGTGGCCTTGAACCAAAGTGTGGTGTAGCGGCCGGGGAGTACGTCCTGCTTGATGCGGAACGCAGGGATGAAGAAGCTGTGAATCACGTCCTGCGAGGTCATGATCAGCTTTACGTTCTGGCCGGTGGGGACGTGCAACTCGTTGATCTCTCGCTGGCCCTCCATGTGTTCGATCTTCCACATCCATTGCTTGGCGACGACATACACCTCGGTTGCGTCGGCGGGAGGAGTGCGCTCCTGGAAGTAGAGGACGGCGCCCCAGATGAAGAAGGTCAGCATCACAAAGAAAGGAATGATCGACCAACTCAGTTCGAGGATCGTGGATCCTTCGATCTGTTGGGCTTCACGGCCGGGCACGCGACGATATTTGACCGCCAGCACCGTGACCGCGAGAAAGATGAGCGCGGTCATGACGCCAGAGACCAGCAGCAGATAGATGTAGAGCGCATCCACCTGCCCCGCCATGGTCGAGGCTTGATCGGGCCATAAAGGCAAAAATTTCGACATAATTGTTAACTCGATTACCGAACTCGCCCCAATGCGCTGCGGGTCGCGCTGCCATCTGAACGTTGATCGGAACCACGATCAAAACGACGATCGGCGCGGAACATGACAAACATAAATGTTCCCAGGATGAGCATCGTAAGCAGCGCGGCCAACTTCAGAATGTTGCTGATGACGGCGCCATATTTTCCGGTCCTGGGGTCGTAGTGATAGCAGTACAGCAGCACCTGGTCGCCGATATTGCCAATCCTGTTTTGCGAGGCCTGCACCAGTCCAAGGCGCAGGTCCTTCGGAGAGAACTCCACTCCATAAAAGTATCCCGAGACGTGGTGGTCGGGCGTGAGCATGACGATCGCAGCGGCGTGGGCGTACTGCTCGGTTTTCGGATCGAACTGAAACTGGAACCCGACCGCTTTGGTGAGCGCTTCGATCTGGTCTGCCTTGCCGGTTAGGAAGTGCCAGCCTTGATCGGTATTCGCGCGGCCATAGCGCTTCATGATATCCCGCTTTTTTGCAGCGGCCATTCCCGTTGTTTCTCGCGGGTCGAAGCTCACGGTGACGACATCGAAATCTTTGCCGAGATCGAAAGTCAGCGCCTTCATCGAGCCGACCAGCCCTTGCAGCAGTTCGCTGCACAGCATGGGGCATTGGTAGTAACCCAGGTTCAGGATCACGGGGCGTCCGTGACCGAAGTAGTCGGCGAGCTTAACCGGGTTGCCAAGTTCGTCGCGGAATTCAAGATCGACGGGAACCTCGGCGGTTAGATGTTGCTCGATGCCGACGAACTCCAATCCCGGCGGACGTTGGTTCGCGGGTGGGGTCATGATGCCACCACTCATTGGTCCACGCCCCTGGGCAAACAGCGGGGTGGCCGCGAGTAGCAGCAGGAAACCCGCGGCGATGATCGATCTGGCAAAACTGCTTTTACGGCGCACTGCTTTTTCCTTCTCCGGCTGTCCGGCCGGACGGTTGCTTCGTATCAGCGTATCGCTTTTGCGATACCGAGGTCCGTTGAACGAAGGCGTCCCTTTAGGGGCTGCCTCTACTGCGGTGCTTCCACACTTTTCTTCTCGGGCGCCTTTCTTGCGGGCGCTGTGATTCCACCCGCCTTGCCGGGCGGAACAACCGGCAATCCGCGCTGGACGATCAATTCCATGGCGCGCTCGATCGGAATGTGCGCCACGCCCGCTTTTTCGTCGACCCAGCCGTAGCTGTTGAGTTGATCCTCCTGATTCATCAGGAAGTCGCGAAACTGTCCGCGCTCGTTGGTCTCGAGCATGGGCGCGCCATTGTCCTTGAATGTTTTATCCATGTCCTCCTGTGTGACCACACGCGACATCGCACCCTTGGACGTTACCAACGGACTGGCGGTGGCCATCTGGGACCGCTCATACTTATCGAGGAATGAGTACATGCCGACAATGATGAAATAAATGACGACGCCAATGACCGCGAGACCGATCATGAAGGCGAAGACTCCGCGCGTCGCCAGGTCTTCTCGTTCGAACTCGGTTTCGTGGCCGGAGTGGCTGTGGTTCATCATTTCGTCACTCATGCGACGGCTCCAAAAATCTCAGCGTCTGCGGCGCGTTGACGGCCAGCAGCGGACGCGATCTCAGGTTGTGGAAGAAGTAAGCCATCCATAAGCCACCGATGCCGGCGAGGATCGTGAAATGCAGCCAGCTGAGATGAAACTCTTTATGGAGGGCAGGCTCGACTTGCCAGTAGATATCGACCATGCGCATGAATATGATCCAGGAGGCTATGCGGACCAGAGTGTGCGCCTTGCGCTTCAACCGGCGCGAGAGCAAAAGCGCGAACGGCACCGCAAACTGAAACACTACTAGAAACAGCCCAACCTCGCCCCACCCATGATTCATTCGGCGCACATACCAACTAATTTCATCGGGCAGGTTGCCAGCCCAGATGAGGAGTAATTGCGAAAAACTGAAGTAAGTCCAGACCAGAACGAAAGTGAGCATGAATTTGCCGTGGTCGTGGACTTCGGTATCGGTGAGGTACTCGGACATCGGCTTGCGTTTGCCGAGAATGGTTTCGATCACCACGCAAAAGCAGAAGGCGGAGAGCGCTTCACCCGCGATAAAGATGAAGCCGTAGATGGTCGAGATCCAGCGTGCCTGCAGCGACATCACCCAGTCGATCACCGCGAAGGAAATGGTAAGCGAGTAGATGACGAGTCCAATTCCACTCAGGGCGCGGAAACGCAGCGTGCTCTGGCCCGTGATCGAGTCCTGCTCGGTGGACCAGCGATTCAGAAAGTAGGCCATCCCGAACCAGATGACGAAGTAAAAAATGTAGCGGATCAGGATGCCGTTGAAGTTGAGATAGCTGTGCGCAATTTCCAGGATTTTTGGATCGGTCTTGGGGTCGGCAAGGAGATCGGGCCGGGCCCAGAAATAAAGCTTTGGCAGATTCAGCAGAATCGGAATGAAGAGCACGAACATGAGCGGCAGCGTCATCATGCCCGATTCCAGAATGCGGCGACTGACCGTGCCCCACCCTCCGCCGACCATGTGATAAAGCATCAGGATGGCCATGCATCCGAGCGAGAGACCAAGCCAGAACATGAATCCGGTAAGGTAAGCGGAATAAAAGTCAGTCTGAGCTGCACTGTCTTTTGCAACGAATAGGCCTATTAACGATAAAAGCGCCCCTACGACGCCTATGACCAGCGACCGCTGCTGGATGGTCTGGGCCACTGGCGGCGCCATTAAGTCCGACTTACTCATTTTTCCTGTGGCCGTGGTCATTTGGGCTCCCCTTCTGCAGCGGCAGTGGGCGGCGCGATTTGGGGCAGCGTGGCTCCGTTGCCGATGTCGCGGAATTGCGGCGGGGGTGACGGGACTTTTTGTCCCGCAGGAATGTCGCTCGTCGTCGCATTCTGGCTCAGTTGTAGCGCGCGGATGTAAGCGGCAATGCACCAGCGATCGCGAGGCGTAACCTGTGTGCCATATTCAGGCATAACGCCGTAGCCGTTGCTCATGACGTCGAAAAAGTGGCCGATCGGCGCTTTGCGTAGACGCTCGATGTGATACGACGGCGGACGCTTAAATCCGCGCGTGGGGATGAAACCGCCACCGTCGCCAACGCGTCCGTGACAAGGCGTACAGTTGATGTTGAAACGCTCGCGTCCGCGATCAAGAACCTCGACGGTCACTGGGAACGGCATATAGTCGCCCGGATTGCTGCCGATTTTTCCGGTGTAGAAGTAAGTATCCTCGCGGAGGTCGCCGCGTGCGACCGTACCCTCGACCGGCATGCGGGCGGAGCGATCGTCGGCGAAGAAATCGCTTTTCGCAAAGGGACGGTCATATGGCTGTATGTGCATGTCGAGGCGGCATCCGACCGTGATGGCGACGAGCGCCAGCAGCGCGGGCAAAACTCCTCGAAGATTGCGAGGCGAACCCATAGCTAGCTAGGCACCTCCACGATCATGCGGGGCGCGAGGCCCGAGAGAAACGATCGCGTGGCGGCAGCGTCATAGTTCGGGTCGCTTGAAAACACGACCAGGAAGAATTTATTCTCCGAGACCTTGGCGAACTCAGGCACGTTGAACACCGGGTGATACGGCATCGGCAACCCGTTCAGGCCCAGCATGCCGATCAGAGCGGAAATACCGCCAAAAAGAACTGTTAGTTCAAAGGTCACGATGATGAACGAAGGCCAGGAGTGATATGGACGTCCGCCGATATTGACCGGATACGTGATCACCGCAACCCAATACTGGAGCGCGTACGCGGAGATGCCTCCGAGAAGCCCGCCGATGAGGACGCAAAGCGCCACGCCGTTCTTGTGAAAGCCGATGGCTTCGGCAAGACCCTCGATCGGAAAAGGACTGTAGGCATCGATCTTCTTATAGCCAGCTTCGTGCGCCCTGCGTGCGGCGGCTACCAACTCTTGTGCTGAGTCGAATTCCGCCATCATGCCGTAGCTTGGAGAATCAGGAATGGGAGATTCATAAACCGAAACATCGCTCATTGCTTCACCTCCGCCGACTCATGCACCTGCGCCTCCGGCAGCAAAGTGCGCAATTCGAAGATGGAAATCGCGGGCAGGAGCCGTACGAACAGCCACATGCCGGTCAGGAACAAACCAATGGTGCCGAAGAACGTCATCCAGTCCCACTTTGTTGGGTAGTACATACCCCACGAAGAGGTCAGGAAGTCGCGGCTCAAACTGACCACGATGATAATAAAGCGTTCCAGCCACATGCCGACGAGGACGATGAACGAGATGAGCCAGAGCCATCCGGTGGAGACGCGGAACTTCTTCAACCAGAGAATCTGGGGAATGAGAATGTTGCAGGTCAGCAATGCACGGTACCAGAATGCATACGGGCCGTGGAACCTGTTCCACATCAGAAACGAATCGTACTGATTCCCGCTATACCATCCCATGAAGGCTTCCATGCCATAGCCGTAGGCGACGATGAGGCCGGTGGCCAGCATCACCTTGGCTGAGTTCTCGATATGGCGGATGGTGATGAAGTCTTGCAATCCGTAGATGGCGCGGATGGGAATCGCTAGACACAGGACCATGGCAAACCCGGAATAAATGGCGCCCGCAACAAAATATGGCGGAAAAATCGTGGTGTGCCAGCCCGGGACAATGGAGATGGCAAAATCAAAGCTCACTACGGTATGAACGGAGAGCACCAACGGCGTCGCGAGTCCGGCGAGGAGTAGGTAGGCAGTCTCGTAACGGTGCCAGTGGCGTGCCGAACCGCGCCATCCCATGGCGAGGAGCCCGTAAATGCGCTGCACCCAGATATTTTCGGAGCGATCGCGCAGGGTGGCAAGATCGGGAATTAATCCGACATACCAGAACACCAGTGAAATCGTGAAATAAGTCGAAACCGCGAATACGTCCCACACCAGTGGACTGCGGAAATTCGGCCAGTAGCGCATGGTGTCTGGATACGGAAACATCCAGTAAAAAAGCCACGGACGGCCCATGTGAGCGAGCGGGAATGTCCCGGCGCACATCACGGCAAACAGCGTCATGGCCTCGGCGAAGCGGTTGATCGAGTTGCGCCACGTTTGCCGTAGCAGCGCCAGAATGGCGGAGATCAGGGTGCCGGCGTGGCCAATACCGATCCACCACACGAAGTTGATGATGGCGAATCCCCAACCGATGGGGATGTTAATGCCCCAGATCCCGACACCCTTAATGAAGAGATAACCGAGGACACCCGCAAGCATGTTCAGCATTCCGAATACGATCAGGAAGCCGAGGATCCATCCCAGGGAGATGGGGCGGCTCAGGACGATGTTGCTGATCTTCTCGGTAATGGTGGAGAAAGTGTGGCCGGGCGCGATTACCGGCACTCGCCGATCTGCCACGGGTATTTGCGCGTTGGTAGCCATGCCTTACTTTCGCTCCACGGTATTGATAACTATGTTGCCTTTGCCTCTTCTAACTCGGGGTTAGGATTGCGGACTTCCGCCAGATAGGTTGTACGGGGCCGCGTATTCAATTCGCCCAGCAGGGAATAGTTCCTCGCCTCCGCTTTCCACTTGTTGACCTGGCTGTTCGGATCGTTGAGATTGCCGAAGACAATCGCATTTGCTGGACAAGACTGCTGGCAAGCCGTTTGCAGATCATCGCCAATGCGAATGTCCTTGCCTTCACGAACCGAAGCGCTTTCCGTATCAATGCGGGCCTCGCTGATGCGCTGTACGCAGTAGGTGCACTTTTCCATGACGCCGCGGCTGCGGATGGTCACGTCCGGATTGCGCATGAGCTTGAACTGTGGCGTCTCCCAATCCTGGAACAACAGGAAATTAAATCGCCGGACTTTGTAGGGGCAGTTATTGGAGCAGTAACGCGTGCCGACACAGCGGTTATAGACCATGTCGTTCAGACCTTCGCTGCTGTGCAGAGTGGCCTGGACCGGACAAACAAGTTCGCACGGCGCATTCTCGCATTGCATGCAGGGTACGGGTTGGAAGAAGCCCTTGGGATTTTCGCGCGGCCCGTTGTAGTAAGCATCGACGCGGAGCCAATGCATGTGGCGGCCTTTGAGAGTCTGCTCTTTACCCACTACAGCGATGTTGTTTTCGGACTGGCAGGCGACGATGCAGTTATTGCATCCAACGCAGGAATTCAGGTCAATCGCCATGCCCCAGGCGTAAGTTTCTTTCGCGTAATCGAAAAGCCAGGGTTTGTAGAGCGTGAGGTCAGCGGGCGGCTCGCCTTCCTTCGCGAAGTTAGGATCTTTCTTGTACTCCTCGAGGCTGCGTTCCTGCACCAGCGGACGCTCGCTGCCGTTAGGAGTCTCCATCGTCTGATAACCCTGCGTGCTGGCGAGTTCGTAGGTTTCGCCGGTAGGCGTGAGCTTCGCGCCGTCGGCAAACCATGGCGCCTGACTGGTACGCAGCGGGTAAACGTCGAAGCCTGTCGCGGTGCCAACGCGCCCGGCGCGCGTGCGGCCGTAACCAAGGAAGACAGTGATCGAGTTATCGGGATGGCCAGCCTGAATCCAGACCGCGCCCTTTACTTTCTTGCCGCCGAATTTGAGCTCGGCCACGTCTTTGAAGTTCAGCTTCAGGCGCTCGGCCATCGCGGGGCCGATCATGATTGGGTTGTCCCAAGTCAACTTAGTAAGCGGCTTCGGAAGTTCCTGCAACCATCCGTTATTCGCGAAGCGACCGTCGTAGATTGAGGGATCGCGGCGGAAGTTGAGCTCGTAACCGGAGTTGGATGCGGATTGCGCTGCTGGGAAGCTGGCGGCTTTCAGCGCGACAGTCTTCGGCGCGTAGGTTGTGCCTTCGACCCAGCCGTCGTGGAGAGATTTGCGCCAGAAGGACTCAAAGTCAGCCCCGGTGTGCTGCTTCTGCCAGTAGCCTTGGACGAGTTCGCGGGCCGCCATTTGGCCCTGTCCGGCGAGGATCGCAATGATTTCGTGCGCGCTCCTGCCGCCGTAGAGCGGCTCGATCAGCGGCTGAATGATGCTGACCGTTCCGTCATAGGCGCGCGCATCGCTCCAGCTTTCGAGGTAGTGCGCTTCGGGAACGTGCCACTGGCAAAGGTCGGCGGTTTCGTTGCGATGCGATCCGAGAAATACCTTCAAGTTGACGGTGTTCGATTTCAGCGCCGCATCAAATTCAAGTTCCGCGGGTGCGTCGTAAGCAGGGTTTCCCCCAAGTATCAGCAGCAGATCGACTTTGCCGGCGCGCATGTCTTCGACGAGCGCATGGAGCGACTCGCTGCGGTTGACGGGATTGGCATCCACCGGTTCGGTGTAGAAGACTGTCTTGCCGACGTTGCCAAGGGAAACGTTCATCGCGTTAACAATCGCATGCACAGCTGGCGGTAAGTGGTCCCCGGCAATGATGACGCTCGCCCCTTGGTGCTTTTCAAGCTCGATTTGAGCGGCGGCCATAAACTGATGCTGATCTTCGGCAAGGCCGCTATTGCTAGCGCCAAGTTCCCGGAGCGGATGCCCCCCAGCGACAAGGTGCTCTACGAGCCTCTGGATATCTGCGGCTCTTACCGGCAGCCGATGATCGGCCTTCATCCCAGTCGAACTTGGCGTGCTCTCGACCACATACAGCCGGTTCATGTTCCCATCGGGATTGCGTCGCGCGGCAAAATCACGCGCATAGCGCGCAAAACCGGGGAATCCAGCGTAGAGGAAGTCGGCGTCCAGAGAAACAATGACATCAGCCTTCGACAGGTCGTAGCGCGTCTCGACCACCTCACCGAAAGCTAGCTTCGCACCCTCGTAAACATTATCGCGGTTGATCGGCTCATAAACGTGCCATTTGGCCTGCGGATTTGCTTCCAGATAACTGCGAATCTGCCCCGCCAGCGTGGGCGAGGAGACAGTCTGCGTCAGTATGCGGACGCCGCCTCCCGCGATACTCTTCTCCACGCTCATGGGGCCGCGAACCGCCTCCATGAAGGCATTCCACGAACGGACGTCGCCTAGGTATGTGATGTCCTTCGCCCGGTCGGGGTCGTAGAGATCGAGAATAGAGGCCTGCGCGTAGATGTCAGTGCCGCCGAGGCTCGCCGGATGCTGCGGATTGCCCTCAATTTTCGTCGGACGGAAAAGGTGGCTTTCGACCAGAATGGGCGAGGCGTAACCGCCGAGCGTGAACGCCGTCGCATAGAACTTGGGGCGGCCGGGAATGACATTCTCCGGTTGCCGCACGTAGGGCACGATCTCGGTATTCGGCATTCGCGTGCAGCCGGTCAAACCGGCGAGCGCCAGCGACGCGCCCATTGTTTTGAGGAAGCCGCGCCGCGAGAAGTCGTCGAGCCACTCGGATGCGCCCTTGGGGAACTCGCGATGCAGCATCTCCTGAAATTCTTCGCTGCCCGCCAATTCTTCGAGGCTGCGCCAGTACTCGGGACCGGTCGTATCTTCGATCTGCTCCCTGACCGTCGCGAGATCAGGTTGCTTGCGCTTTGTCGGGCAGACGTCGGCTCCGTTATTTCCGGCCCGTTTCTTTTTGTGCTCGTCCATGCTCATTGTCGAAATCAGCTCTCGGCTTTCAGTTCTTACGAAGCAAACCCTGGCCTTACCGGTGGCACGTGTTGCAACTGGTAATGTCCTTTACCGACCGCACCTTGTATTGTTCCTTCAGAGCGTTGCCCAGAGTTTCCTGATCGGAATATGCCTTCCCATTCACAATGATGGGTTCGCCCGTAGAGGGCTGCTCATAGCGCATGTTGAAAACCTGTTCGCGCGGGCGCAGATATTTTTCTGTGTTGCGGTGGCAGTCGAGGCAAAATTCCATCTGCAGCGACGCGTACTGATACGTTAGCGGCATCTGGTCAATTGGACCGTGGCAGGTGTTGCATCCCACACCCTTATTCACGTGGATGCTGTGATTGAAATATACGAAGTCCGGCAACTGGTTGACCCGAGTCCATTCAAGGGAGCGGCCGGTGCGGTAACTTTCGCGGACCGGCTCCAGATAAGCAGCGTTGGTCCATATCTGCTGATGGCAGTTAATGCAGGTCTTAGTGGGAGGAATGCCGGCAAAGCTCGATTGCTCCACTGAAGTGTGGCAGTAGCGGCAGTCGATGCCCAGCCCGGTGACGTGGTGCTGGTGGCTGAACGGTACGGGCTGCGACTTACGGACGCCAGCATTGGTGATGTACGGAGTACGCTCCAACTGCAATAAGACCCAGAAAAGGCCGCCCACGGCGACAACCGTTAGGACCATGGAGGCCCGGGCGATGGCATTGCTGCTGCGTGGAAAGATCTGCATTGAATGTGAAGTTTTTTAGTATTGCGGAATTGGCTCGCGCCGCTTCCGGTTGATCGCGTTCGTATGATCTACGTCACGTGACGTTGTGACGCACGTTACTGAAACATGTGAGTATAACAGTTGGGTGGCGAAATGGAATAGTCGCACGGCTTTTCTTTGTGCCAATTCAGGATTTCAATTCGGAAAATTGAATCTCGAGAAAACCTGAAAGCATTCTTGTTTCTTGGGCGAACGCGTTTCACGAAAAACAGCCGGGCATCCAAGCCTCAGTGCAAATTCATGACCAGCAGTTTCGGTTCTGTCATTTCCTGAATCGCGTCGCGCAAGCCCTCGCGGCCCAGTCCGGAATCTTTGATGCCGCCATATGGCATGTGGTCGATGCGAAACGTGGGAACATCGCCGGCGATCAGGCCGCCAATCTCAAGTTCATCGTAGGCCTGAAAAATGAGTTTGGCGTCGCGCGTGAAAAGCCCGGCCTGCAGGCCATAAGGGGAGCTGTTGATCTGCTTCAGCGCGGAAGCGAAATCGCTGTAGGGCTCAACCGTCACGACCGGCGCAAAAATCTCCTGGCAATTCACTTTCATATTGGGCTTGGTGCTGGTAAGGACAGTGGGCTCGAGCAGCGAGCCTTTGCGGTTGCCGCCGCAGAGCAGGCGCGCCCCACCGCGCACCGCCTCCTGCACCCACTCGGCAGCCCGGATGGCGTCGCTCTCGCGGATGAGCGGGCCCAGGTCGCTCGATTCGTCTAGCGGATCTCCGGCTTTCAGTCTGCTGACCGCTGCCAGCAATAACTCGGTGAATTTTCCGTAGACGGAGTGTTCCACCAAGATGCGCTGCACGGAAATGCAGGACTGTCCAGCGTAAGCAAAACCTCCGGTAACGCACCGGTCCGCGGCATAAGCGAGATCCGTATCGCTGTGGACGATGACCCCCGAATTCCCTCCAAGTTCGAGGACAACTTTCTTCTTTCCCGCATTGTTCTTGATGGCCCAGCCGACAGCGGCACTGCCCGTGAAGCTGATGAGCTTGATGCGCTCGTCAGTGACCAGCAGCCCGGAATCTTCGTTTGAGAGCAGAACCGCGTTGAATCCGCCATCCGGCCATCCCGCTTGCTGGATAACTTCAGCCAGGAGCAGCGAGGTAAGCGGCGTTTCGGGCGCAGGCTTGAGCACCATGGAGCAACCGGCGGCAATGGCCGGGGCGACTTTGTGCGCGACCAGGTTCAAAGGAAAATTGAAGGGCGTGATCCCGGCAATTGGGCCAAGGGGAAATCGTTTGACGATGCCCCAGCGTCCGGCGGTTGACTGCTGCCAATCCAGCGGCAAATACTCACCGTAGGAGCGAACCGTCTCTTCGGCTGCGATGTTGAACGTAAACACAGCGCGGTCAACTTCCATGCGAGCGCTTTTGATCGGCTTGCCCGCTTCCAACGCAATCGTGTGAGAAAATTCCTCCTTGCGATCGCGAATGCCGGTTGCAATCCGGTGCAGGACCCGTTGCCGTTCGAAGGCGGGCAACCGCCGTGTGGTTCCGAAAGCCTTGACAGCGGCGGCAATGGCAGCTTCCGCGTGCTCGCGGCGTCCCTGGTGGACATGTGCGATAAGCGCGCCGTCGTAAGGCGCGTTCACGTCAACGATGTCACCCTCTTCCAACCACTTTCCGTCCAGAAAAAACCCATGGGTTGCAACCGGAGTTACCGTCATTTCAGCCATAGCTTACCTCTTTCGCCTGCGCTCGTGATTCGCTGTTTCTCGCGATTCGAGTCTAATGATTCGAGTCTTGACCCCGTCTGAAGGTTCGAGTCTTGCTTCGCATCCTGTTTCAAGTTTAATGATTATAGAACTTCGCGAAAGCCCGATATCAACACCAGCGTGAAGCACCACGTTCTTTGGATGTCATCTGTCGGGTTGAGGTTTGAAGCGTTCGTCGACTTCCACCTGGTACCCGGCGACCAGGCGGTTGGTTTCGTTCGCCATCCCCACCACGGACAGCAATTCTTTGAACTGGGCATCAGTCATGCCTTTATTTTTCGCGGAAGCGGTGTGCGAAGCGATGCAGTACGCGCACTGGTTCGTGACCGAAACCGCAACGTAGATCATCTCTTTGGTAAGCGGATCGAGCGCTCCCGGAGCCATGATCTGCTTGATGTCGTCCCAAGTCCGCCTAAGCATGACCGGATCGTGCGCAATCGCCTTCCAGAAATTGTTGATCCAGTCGGTCTTGCGCGTGGCCATGATGTCGTCGTAGATGGCGCGCACTTCGGGGCTGGCGTCGGCGTATTCGATAAGGCCAAAGATGGACATGCGATTCTCCCAAAAAGGTCTCAGGTCATAGGTTACAGGCGTCAGGAACATCTTAAACGGCTTAGGTTTCGTCCTCTCTGCTCTAGCTCACTTGGGATTCCTGAGATTTGACACCCGCGGCCTGCTCTTCTCACGACACCCAGTCTAGAACTTTGTAGTATGCCCCCGCGAAGGGCAGAAACCACGGCTTGCCGTTGTAAAGCCCGAGCGGCGCGCCGGGAAATGGAATCTCCGTAAAAGGATTGTCAGTCTTCCCCTCCGCAATCCATTCCGCCATCTTCTGCCCTTGATAGGTAGCCATGGCGACGCCGTGTCCTGCATATCCGACGGCGAAATAAATGCCATCAACCTGACCGGCGTGCGGCATGATATCAAAACAAAAATCGAGCGTGCCGCCCCAGACATATTCGACTTTGGCGCCGCGCAATTGCGGATAGACGTCAATCATTCCCAGGCGCAGAATTTCCGCGCTCTTGCGGATGGTCTGATCGCTTTCCGGAAAGAAAGCGGCGCGGCCGCCGAACAACATGCGATTGTCGGGGGTGAGGCGGTAATAGTAAAGATAGTTCTTGGAATCGTAGATCTGGCGGTTGCGCGGGCTCAGTTCGCGGGCCAGCGCTTCAGAGAGCACTTGGGTTGTAATAATAAACGACCCGATGGGGATGATCTTCTTCCGCAGTGCGGGAGTAGCCGCGCCCGTGTAACCGCTGGTTCCAACCAGTACGTTGCGCGCCCAAATCGCGCCCTGAGGGCTGTTGAGCCTGAACCCAGGCGCACCGCCGCGTGCTTCACGCTGGATGTTCAGCAGTCGTGTGTGTTCGCAGATCCGAACGCCGGAACGCATGGCCGCGGCGCCGAGTCCGGCAACGTAGCGCGCAGGATTGAGTCCGGCTGAGATTTCGTCGACCATACCGCCATAATAAATTTCGGAGCCGATTTCGCTGCGTAGCTGGTCTCGGGGGACGACGCGCAACTGGTGTTTGAATTCGCGCGCAATCACTTCGACCTGGCGGGCGTAGTCGTCAAAATGCGCTTGTTTGCAGGCGACTTCGAGGTGTCCGGTGCGAGCGAAATCGCAGGCGATGTTTTCCTCTTTCACAATGCGCTCGACTGCGTCGATGGTCTCAAGCGACGCGGCGTACATGCGACGCGTCACCTCACGTCCATACATCGAAATAAGCTTGTTGACGCCCAGCTTCAGCCCCGTTAGCACCATGCCGCCGTTGCGCGAACTCGCGCCCCAGCCGATGGTCTCCGTTTCCAGCACAACGACTTTCGCACCCCGTTTAGACAGAGAGAGCGCAGCCGAGAGTCCGGTGAATCCGGCGCCGATGATGGCAACATCGGCGCTCTCCGGCAATGGCTGCACCGGAGAAACAGGCATCTGGACTGTAGTAAGCCAATAGTTGTGTTCCTGGGGCATGCTGATCGCTCGGAATCTTAACCACGGGGACACAGAGATACAGAAGGGACTCCCCCTGTGTCCCCTCTGGTCAGCTTCTTTTTCGCGGCAATAATAAATGATCGCGTCGCCAATGAACTGGTGCATCGAAACTGAGCTACAGCACCGCCGTCTCGTGAATCATGCGCTCCTCCGCAAACCGCGAGAAGTTCAGCAGAGACGCGTCGATCAAATTAGTCTTCCCAGCCAAGATCAAATCGCTGAGAATTTTCCCGGTAGCGGGCGAGTGCATCACGCCATGTCCGCTGAAACCGTTGGCAAAGAAGAAGCCGGGTACTTCCGGAGATTCGCCCAGAATCGGGTGATGGTCCGGTGTCATTTCATAGAGGCCGGCCCAGGCTCGCTGCGGATTGACCGCAACATTTTCGAAGACGGGCACGCGATCCGCAGCGCGGGTCAGTATCTTCTCTATGAAGCCGGGATCGAAATCATTTTTGTAGCCAGGCGTTTCTTCCGGATCGTTCCACGCCAACAGGAATCCGCGGCTCTCGGGCCGAAAATGAAACCCGTTGGACATGTCGACGATCATGGGCGCAGTGTGAGGAAATTGATCAAACGGCTCGGTCGGAACCAGCATGCGGCGCAAAGGTTCTACGGGAAGATCGATGCCAACCATCTTCGCGATCTCAGCCGCCCAGGCTCCAGCGCAGTTAACCACCGTGCGCGTGGAAACCGTGCCGCGCCTTGTCGTGACTTCGAAGCCTCCATCCGTGTGAATGATGCCAGTGACGTCTGCGTTCTTCCAGAGCGTGGCGCCGCGATCGCTTGCCCAGGTCATAAATCCGATCATGGCGCTGTAAGGATCGACAAAGCCATCAGTGGAGCAAAAGCTGCCGCCAACAATGTCGTCCCCGCGCAGCAGCGGAAACAGGCGGCGGATCTCGTCGCCGGCAACCAGACGCACGTTCTTCAGTCCCATGGCAATCTGCTTTTCGCAGTTGGCGCGCAGATAGGCCATGTGCTTTTCATTGGTCGCGCAAAAAAGATACCCCTGGGGCCGATAGTCGCACGGGTGGCCGAGGCGCTCCTCGAAGCTCGCATAGAAGGGGATCGAGTAAAGCGACATCTTAATGTTGACCGGCGTCGAAAACTGCGCCCGCACTCCGCCCATGCTCTTGCCCGTGGATCCCTTGCCCTGCGACGCCTCGCGCTCAATCACCAGCACGTTCTTGCAGCCCGCCGCAACCAGGTGGTAGGCGATGCTGGAGCCGACGATCCCTCCGCCAATAATCGCGACGTCTGCGGTGTACATGTCTCTTGATTTTATTTCTCTGCTTCGCTTGTGTGACGCGGCTTCAGGAAGTCGCCACCGCAAGGGCAACCCTACCCAACACCACGACCGCGAACCAGCCAAACACCACCGCGAAGGCGGTGCCACGTTTGACCTTGCTGATGCAGGTAATACCGATGGCGGTCAGCACCAACGTCCAGAGAGTGAAGACATCAAACGGTGACAGCAGCGCGCGCAGCACTGGAGAGCCATCCGGGCCGATAAAATATCCGGCATTGGTAGCCACCGGGTTCTCAATGTTAAATGCATCGCCGCTGACTCCCGCCACAAGCGACAGCATCGCCAGCAGCGTCTGCAGCAGCATCGGCAGTCGTGTATAGACAATCAAAGAAAACAGGGTCTTGTATTTCAATTCAGCGCTCGCGCCGAACTTTAGCGTGGCAAACAGAACTCCCGCGTAGACCGCATATAAGACAAGCGCAATGACGGGAACCGCGTACGAAATTGTCTTTGTAATAGCGACCTGTTGTTGCATGACCTTTTGGCGTTGATCGGCTGGCAAGCGCTCAATGCGATCGGCCTGCTTGGGTTGCAACTGGATTTGATTCTCCACTACCTTGCGAAAGCCAACCTTCCGATCGACCACATAAATAAAAGTCGTGGAAACGATCGCAATGATCAGAAATGGCGCCCACCAGTTAGCGTTTCTACGGAGATCGGTAAAGGTCTTGCTGGGCGCAAAGAAAGTGTCGGCGAGGCGTTGCCCTTCAGACAGCGGCGCGGGTTCCTGAGATAGCTGCGGTGGCTGAGATGGCTGCTGCGGCTGCAGTGGTGCGGAGGGATTGGTCGCCATATATTCTCCCTGGACAGGAGGAGATTGTAGTTTCCTTTCCTCGGGAGGACAACAGGAAGCTATGGGATATTACGAGGCAGCCATTTCGGGCGTTGCCGCTAGCAATCTGCAAGTGTAATCGTGCTGCGGTTGAGCGGTGATCTGTTCCGGGGTTCCGATCTCGACGATCTTGCCGCCATACATCACCGCAATGCGGGTCGAGAGGTAGCGAACCACCGGAAGGGAGTGCGAGATGAACAAATACGTGAGGCCGAAATCGCGCTGGAGTTGCTGCAGGAGATTCACGATCTGCGCGCCGACGCTGACGTCGAGAGCCGACGCTGGCTCATCGGCAACGATAAACCTCGGCTGCAGCGCCAGAGCGCGTGCAATTCCGATGCGCTGCCGCTGTCCTCCTGAAAACTCGTGCGGGTAACGGGGCATGGCAGAGTCATCCATCCCCACAGCACGCAAGAGCTCGGCGACACGCTGGCGGCGGGGATCGCGGCCGAAACTCTCGCCGTTGATTTTCGGATGGAGGATTAGCGGCTCGGCGATCACGTCCTCTACCCGGAAGCGCGGGTCGAGCGAACCGAAGGGGTCCTGGAAAATGATTTGCATATCGCGGCGAAGTCGGCGCAGTTCGGAGCCCTTCGTCTTCAGCAGATCGATGCCATCGAAAACAATCGAGCCAGAACTAGGCTCGAGGAGACGGAGGATGAGGCGTCCAAGCGTGCTCTTGCCGGAGCCGGACTCGCCCACCAAGCCAAGCGTCTCGCCCTCGTGAATCTCAAGTGACACGTTGTCCACGGCGCGCACTTCACCCGAGCGGCGGCCGCCGAACGGGGATTCGGCGAGATCGAAAATCTTGGTCAGGTTGCGGACTTCGATAAGAGGCACAGATGAGCTTCTCCTCACCATCCTTTGCAGAGCGTACAGCATTCGAGCACATTCCATATTCCAGAAATATGGACAGAGCCGTATTTCCTTACCCCGCGATCATCGGCACCGCCGCTAGCGCCGCCACCATACCTATAGTCCGCGCGCGGCTGAAATGCTCGTGCAGAAAGATGCGCGCGAGGAGAACGGTGATGGCTGGATAAAGCGAGCTGAGCACGACCGCGTCGTCCAGTCGCCCGATCTGAGCCGCGCGAATAAACACCACGCTGCCCGTAATATCGAGGATTCCGGCAAGCACAGCAATCGCCAGCACCGGCGCGGGCACCCGGCGTAGTAATCTTCCGAACAGTACGATATTGCCTGTGACCAGGAAGGCCCCGCATCGCGAGCAGACGGCGATCCATAAAGGAGAACCATTGCCAGCCTGGTGGACGCAAAGGTAAAATCCAGCGAAGCCAATCCCGGCCAGCACGGCCATGCCCAAGCCTTTAGGACGTCCAGCACCACCTTCGCTACGTGAAATAAGCCAGACGCCGATTCCAGCAAGAGCAAAACCGGACACGTGCCCGTAGCCCGGAAAGCCCTGTGCGAAAGCGGTCAGAGTGGCGGGAATGGCGGCGCTGAGAACCGCGGACACGGGCGCGACCAGACCCATATTTCCGCTGGCCAGGGAACGATAAAACAAAGCCAGAGCCATACCCCCGACCACCCCGGAAATCAGCGCCCAACCTACACTGGTGCTGGCTGGAAATGGATCGTGGGTCATCAGCGCTAGCGCGCCGACCGCAACCAGCCCGCTAATGTGCACGATGGCCGTGAACAGAAACGCATTCACTCGGCGCGAGCCCACTCCGCCCAAAAAATCGCTCGTTCCCCAGACCCCAACCGCGGTCAAGCTATAAGCAGCAGGAATGTATTGGGCTGCGACAGACATGGAGATTCGAGATTAGCACGCGATCAGCACAAACCGAGTCAAGACCAGCCGAGTCGGTGGTGTCTCCGAGCCGCGTTCCTGGAAAATGTTGTCAAGCCCCCGTTTCGACGATTTTCCCTGTAAGCCGCTGAAAAGACGAGGAAAATAAAATCCGAAACTCTGTCGCGGCGTCCACTTGGAATTGATAAAATAGATATAGATCAAGAGGGTACCGACCATCCGCGCCCTTTCCCAGTTTCGCAAGATTGGGTACCCTGAAACGTCCTAAGTTCTGTGCCATGAAGAATTTGCGCGATCTTGACTCGGTAAGTTATTGATTCTAAATGATAAACCCAGAAGAGCCGAAATCTAACTCCTTTATTTTCAATATTTTAAAGTAACTCCTTTAAAACCAAGATTTTAGCTAAAATAGGGGGGAGGGGGGTACTTCTCAAAACTCCTGCCTCGAAACTCGGCCCTTCTAAGTCCTTATTCCGTAATATTTTACAGATAAGTCCTTTGAATTCAAAGATTTTGCGGGAATTTCCGGCTAAACCAATGATTCCAAAGGGCCGTGAAATCATTTTTTTCAGCCAGAACCTAAGCGGCCCCGCATAGCAGAGAGCTGAGAACTGATGCTACACCGTAACTGCCTCCGGCTGCGCCTTCCCCGCCAGCAGCTGCCGCAGCACATACTGCAGTATTCCGCCGTTTGCGTAATACAGAGTTTCCTGCGGAGTGTCGATGCGAACGATAGCTTGAAATTCCGCCCGCTTTCCGCCTTTCACGCGCACGGTAATCTTGCGGCCCGAAGAAAATCTCTCGACCACATCGCCAATGCCCGTGATCTCGAACATTTCTTCGCCGGTCAACTTCAGTGTCTCGGCATTTTCTCCCGGCAGAAACTGTAGCGGCAGAATGCCCATGCCTACTAGGTTGGAGCGGTGAATGCGCTCGTAGCTTTCCGCGAACACGGCGCGAACGCCGAGCAGACGCGGTCCCTTGGCGGCCCAATCGCGCGAAGATCCCGAGCCATATTCCTTGCCCGCGAGAATCACGAGGGGCGCTTTTTCCGTGAGGTATTTTTCCGATGCGTCGAAGATCGACATTTCTGCGCCATCGGGCAAGTGGCGCGTGAATCCACCTTCGGTGTTCACCATTTTATTGCGCAGACGAACGTTGGCGAACGTGCCGCGCACCATGACCTCGTGATTACCGCGACGCGATCCGTAAGAGTTGAAATCTGCCGGTTGCACGCCGCGGGCGATAAGGTATTTGCCGGCGGGGCTATCTTTCTTAATCGAGCCTGCGGGTGAGATGTGGTCGGTGGTGACGCTGTCTCCGAGCACCGCCAGCACGCGCGCTCCCTTGATATCCTCGACCGCGGACGGATTGAGCATCATGTCATCGAAGTACGGCGCCTGCCGAATGTAAGTGGAGTCCTTTTCCCAGGCGTAAGTCTCGCCCTTCGGAACCGGCAGGCCGCGCCAGCGCTCGTCTCCCGAGTAGACCTCGCCATAGCTTTTGCGGAACATCTCCGATGTAATCGCGTTCGCCATCGCCTGTTCAACTTCCTGCTGGGTAGGCCAGATGTCGGCGAGGTACACGGGTTTGCCGCCTTTGCCTTTTCCTACGGGATCCTTGCGCAAGTCAACATCGATTCGCCCAGCGAGGGCGAAGGCCACCACCAGCGGCGGGGACATCAGGTAGTTGGCGCGGACTTCGGAATTGATTCGGCCCTCAAAATTGCGGTTGCCGGAGAGCACCGACGCGACGACGAGATTCTTCTCGTCGATTTCTTTCGAAACTTCCACCGGCAGCGGGCCGGAATTTCCGATGCAAGTGGTGCAGCCGTAGCCGACGATGTGGAACTTCAGCTTCTCCAGATACGGCATCAGGCCTGCCTTTTCGAGATAGTCGAGCACAACTTTCGATCCGGGAGCAAGCGACGTTTTCACGGTCGCTGGGACTTCGAGGCCGCGCTCCACGGCCTTCTTTGCCAGCAGTCCAGCGGCCAGCATCACCGACGGGTTCGACGTGTTCGTGCAACTCGTGATCGCGGCAATCACTACACTGCCATGGTGCAGCGCGTTGCCGTTTGTAGAAACGTGTTCGTGGACGTTCGGGTCCTCCACACCGACCGCGGTCGGACTTCCGCCCTCCTGTTCCCAGCGATTGATTTGCTTCGGAGCGACCTGCTTCAACGCAGCCTCGGCCGAAGCCGCAGTCGCGGCTTTACCCTTCGGTTTGATCAGCGATGGTAACGCTTGCGCAAACGATTCGCCTGCTTTCGACAACACGACTCGATCCTGCGGTCGCTTCGGTCCAGCAAGACTCGGTTCAACCGTGGCAAGATCAAGACTCAGCAGTTCGGAGTATTCGGCTTCGGGCGTTTTCGCATCGTGGAAGAGCCCCTGCTCGCGGGCATAGGCTTCGACCAATGCGATCTGCTCGTTGCTCCGGCCCGTGAGCTCCAGGTAGCGCAAGCTTTCTTTGTCGATCGGGAAGATGCCGCAGGTCGCGCCGTATTCGGGAGCCATGTTGGCGATGGTGGCGCGATCGGCGAGCGGAAGATCTTGCAGGCCGGGACCAAAGTACTCGACAAACTTGCCGACGACGCCGTGCTTGCGCAACATTTCGGTGATGGTAAGTACGAGGTCGGTTGCCGTGGCGCCTTCGCGCAGGCGTCCGGTGAGCTTCACGCCGACGACGAGCGGAATCAGCATGGAGACGGGCTGTCCCAGCATGGCGGCTTCGGCCTCGATGCCGCCGACGCCCCAGCCCAGCACGCCGAGTCCGTTGATCATGGTTGTATGCGAGTCGGTGCCGACCAACGTGTCGGGATAGGCGGTGCGCTTGCCTCCTTCTTCACACACAAAGACCACGCGCGCCAAGTACTCGAGGTTCACCTGGTGGACGATACCAGTGTCCGGCGGCACGATGGCGAGATTGCGGAAGCCGGTCTGTCCCCAGCGCAGAAACGCGTAGCGTTCTTTGTTGCGCTGGAATTCGAGCAGCGCGTTCACATCAATCGCTTTGGGCGACCCGAATTCGTCGACCTGCACCGAGTGATCGATAACTAGTTCGGCAGGTTGCAACGGATTGATGAGCTTGGGGTCGCCGCCCAGGCGCTTCATGGCGTCGCGCATGGCGGCCAGATCGACCACCGCGGGGACGCCGGTGAAATCCTGCAGCAGAACGCGGCTGGGTGTGAAAGCGATTTCTTTTTCGGGCTTCGAATTCTTGTTCCACGCCGCGAGCGCACGAATTTCGCCCGGCGTTACGTTGCGCCCGTCTTCGGTGCGCAGCAGGTTCTCCAGCAGAATGCGCAGCGAGAACGGCAGGTGCTGGGTGGAGATGCCCTGCTTGTCGAGAGCGTCGATCCGGTAGAGTTCGTATTCTTTCTTGCCGACTCTAAGAGTTGCGCGGGCGCCGAAACTGTTCGATGACATGATGACCTTCCTTCAGAAGCCCTGGCACGGGGCCGGGCACAATGTAGACATTGAATATATAGTTTAATTCGTTCGGTGGAATCGTGACGTGACGAGCGTCACGCCCCCGGCACGGCCGTGAGCCGTGGCGGACAACCCTCGTAACTGCGTTATGAGTAAAAAGTAAAAGGCTAACAATGAAACAGACCTTTGCCCATGTGGCGCTGGTCGTCCGTGACTACGATGAGGCGCTGGCATTCTTCACTCGCACGCTCAACTTCAGAGTGGTAGAAAACACCCGTCTGAGCGAAGACAAGCGCTGGGTGCTGGTCGCTCCGCCAGGGTCTCAGGGCACCACCTTGTTGCTCGCCCGCGCCGCGACGCCCGAACAAGCAAGTCGCATCGGCAACCAGACCGGAGGACGAGTCTTTCTTTTCCTGCACACCGACGATTTCTGGCGCGACTACAACGAAATGACTGCGCGCAAAGTAAAGTTCACACGGCCGCCGAGCGAAGAGCCCTACGGCATAGTTGCAGTCTTCGAAGACCTTTACGGGAATCAATGGGACCTGTTGCAACTGAAGAACAGCACCTCGGGTTTGATGGACTGATTTTCGGCAATAGCAAACTCTGCTACCGCACTCCCGTCCAAATCTGATAGACCACCACCCCGACCATAAACACCAGGTAAATCCGCAGCGCCCAAAAAAGCAGCATTTCGGTCCGCGTGAGCCGCCGACGCGGACAATGATGGTGCTCTTTGGTGGAGACGATCTGATCGGGTTCCAATGCGGTCATCACCGTGGTGAACTCTTCGCGGCTTAATTCGTCGCTCATATCGGCGCGGGTTGCGGAGTCAAATTGTTTTTCCATCTACTTGCCTCCAATCATCGCTAGCGCATGGGGCGCGATCACACTGACTCCAAACAAGAGACCGGCGCTGATCAACACGGTCACAACGCCCAGCGCTAGCGCATTCGCCCACAGCGGACTCACCAGCGCGCCCATGATTTCCCGGTCGTTCACCAACATATAAAGGAAGAGAAGCGCCGGAGGCATGGCCAGAACGGCAATCACATTCACCAGCAGCACGATGTACACCAGCGGAATCCCCGGGATCAAGACCAACCCCGCAGCGGCCGCAGCTTCGACCAGCAGAACGAGATAGAACGATTTTCCCTGCCTGAAAGGCAGATTCAAACTGTGCGGTCGCCGCGCCACTTCTCCGAAGGCATACGCGGATGAAGTCGAAATCGTAATTGCCGCGACCATTCCCGCCTCGAAGATACCCAGTGCGAAAAGCGCCGCACCCAAGTGTCCAACGAACGGCTGCAGAGCCTGGGCGAATTCGGCGGCCTCGAAATTCGCCGCCGACATGTGGTGCAGGAACAGCGGAGCCGTCGCCAACATCGTCGCCAATGCTGCGACTGTGGCCAAGGACGCTCCCAACACGGTGTCCACGCGCCCGAAGCGGATGTCATGCGTGGTGAGACCCTTGTCGGCAATCGCGCTTTGCTGAAAGAACAACATCCACGGCGTAACCGTCGCTCCGATATTTGCCAGCAGAATCAGAACCGTCTCCTGCGTAAGGCCCCCCGGCAGTGGTTTCCAGGTTACCAATGCGCGTCCCACCGCCTCCCAGTGCGGATGGGTCAACAGCGCCACCGGCACAAAAATTAGATTGAACATGGCAGCGCCGAGAATGATCCGCTCCCACGTCCAGTACCGGTGCGTCATGAGCGCAACCGAAAGGACTAAGAGTGCACCAAGGACCGCAACCGCCGGCCGCACTCCAAAAAATCCCAGCCCGGCGCGGATGGCAATAAACTCCGTGACCAACGTCAAAAAATTGCCCACCATCAGGTCGATCATCGAAAACCAGCCCCAGAACGGGCCAAAGCGATCGAAGATCAACTCGGCGTGTCCGCGATGAGTCGCCGCGCCTAACCGCACGGTCATTTCCTGCACCACGCAAGCCATGAGGAATGTGAGCGCAATGAACGGTACGAAGAAACCAATGCCGAACCGCGCCCCGGTCGCCGCATAGGACAGCATGCTTGGGCCGTCGTTTTCCCCGAGCATGACCAGAATGCCGGGGCCAATAAGCAACCAGAACAACCGTAACCGTGGAAGGAATCCTCGCCGCGCCCGCATCTCCGAAACCCGCTCGCGGTCGTGCGCCCGGTCGATGTCCTCATGCGTAATGACAACTGCAGTCTTAGACGTTCGCTGATCCTTCAGGGAGTCATCGGTCAGGGCGTTGGACCGGGATATGCTTAATCCCCGCGGCTCCGATACTGTCTTTGTCTCTTTCATTCAATCGATGCCGCACGAAAGAAGAGCGGACCTATGTCCGCTCACTAGCTAATTAGCGTAAGTATACATCAGGACGTAAACTACGGTTAATCACTTTGTGACTGCCAAATCTGCGGAAAAACGCGGGCTTCGTGTAGGGCACCACTTTAGATATGCCGGAAATCTTCGAAAATCGGCGCCCCTTTGGGTTGCCGCAGCGCAGAAAACGCCCTTCAGCCGTTGGATACGCCCTTTCCATCCGCCCACGTGACCCACACCTTTTCCGCTGCGGATACACCCAAGGAAACTCGCCCAGCCCCAGTGGTCAGGGTCAGTGTGTTGTCGTAATTGCGGTGCGTGACATGAAGCTGGGCCCCAGGCCGAATGCCGCGCAGTTCCAGAAACTCAAGTAGACGCCGATCGCGCTCATAGATGCCGCTCACCTGAAAAGTTCGCCCTGGTTCAGCCTGAGCCAGCAGCAGCAGTCCGCGACGGCGCCGACTGGCGGGACTCTCCAGTTCAGTAAGGTTGCCGTGCGGACACGCGACTCCGCGTCCAAGTTTGGCCAGCAGTCTGGCCTCGAAATCCGGCGAGACAGCGTGTTCCAAACGTTCCGCCTCGTCGTGCACTTTGTACCATTCCATTCCGAAAATTTCGGCGAGCATGCGCTCGATCAGGTGGTGGCGAACCGTCAGCTTGCGAGCAATCTTCTTTCCAGCAGCGGTCAGCCGAACCCGTCCGTCGGCATTCACCCGTACCAGGCCGTCTTTCTTCAGCCGGCGCACCGCCATCGTTACTGCCGGAGGTGAAACGTTGAGCCAGTGCGCGAGCGTGGCCGAAATAACGCTTTCCCCTTCGCTCTCGGCCTCGAGAATCGCCTTAAGATAGTCCTCTTTGGAAACTGTGATCACGTGAACCGTATTATACGGCGAAGCGTTAAGCACAGTTAATCGCCGGGTGGTTCTTGGACAGGGCTCGACTTGACAGGCTAAGGAAAAAGCCGGTGTTGCACTTGATTTTGAGGAGTGCAGCGTCGGGACTCCCAGCCCGCGCGCTTTTTTTGCGAACTGGGGTGGACCGGTTCACCGCTGCGACAACTGCTTGGTTTTCAGGGTCGGGGCTTCAGCCGCTGAAGGCGGTTCCGGACGCGTCCGGTTTGACATCATCTTCTCCGGCCCCTACCCTTGAATGTCTCGACTATGAAGATCCTCATCATCGGCGGCGGCGGACGCGAGCATGCCCTGGTTTGGACGCTCCGGCAGTCGGCGCGAGTTGCGAAAATCTACTGCGCGCCGGGGAACGGCGGGATTGCGGACGAGGCGGAGTGCGTCCCGGTCACGTTAAAAAACCTCGACTCAATGATCGCGCTCGCGAACCAGATTCAACCCGACCTCACGGTCGTCGGGCCGGAGTTGCCACTAATGCTAGGCTTGGTGGATGAATTCACGCGAAGAGGCTGGCGCACATTCGGTCCGACCCGAGCCGCCGCTCAGCTTGAAACCAGCAAGAGCTTTGCCAAAGAATTCCTGCAACGCCACCGCATTCCCACCGCGCGTTATGCGATCTGCGATTCTGGGCAACAGGTGCGCAATGCGCTGCCGCACTTCCACACTCCTATCGTCGTGAAGGCCGACGGACTGGCCGCGGGCAAGGGCGTCGTGATCGCCAAAACCAAAGACGAAGCCTCGAGCATAGCGAATGAAATGCTCAGCGGCAGGATGCTCGGAGACGCCGGATCGCGGGTGGTGCTGGAAGAGTTTCTCCAAGGGGACGAACTTTCGTTTTTGGTTGTGAGCGACGGTGAGCGCGTGGCGCCGCTGGTCGTTGCGCAAGATCACAAGCGCGTGGGTGACGGCGACAGCGGCCCGAACACTGGTGGCATGGGAGCCTACACAACACGGACCATCGTCGATGACCAGATGCGCGACTGGCTCGTCGCTCACATCGCACGCCCCGTCGTCGCAGGCATGAAGGCCGAGGGCGTGGAGTATAAAGGCGTTCTCTATTGCGGCCTGATGATGACCGCGCGTGGTCCCATGGTGCTCGAATTCAACTGCCGCTTCGGCGATCCGGAAACGCAGCCCATTTTGATGCGCCTCGAAAGCGACTTGGTCGAAGCGATGGAGGCGTCGATCGACGGCCGCACCAGCGACGGCGATTTCAGGTGGTCAAACGATGCGGCAGTGTGCGTCGTGATGGCTTCGGGTGGTTATCCGGGCGCGTACGAGGCAGGTAAGAAAATCAGCGGATTAGAAGACGCGGCAAAATTGGAAGGCGTCAGAATCTTCCATGCCGGCACCTCGAAACGTGACGGGGCTTTCTATACTTCCGGAGGACGCGTGCTCGGAGTGACGGCGCGGGCTGCGGAGTTGCAAACGGCCCTGCAGCGCGCCTATGACGCATGCGCGAAGATCGGGTTTGAGGGCGCGCACTATCGCAAGGACATTGGCGCACGGGCGCTGAAGAAGTAGAGGTTGGGATGTGGCGATGGATTCGCTTAATCTGGATTGGCGCTACGAACGCCATACTGGTGTGTCCCTTTGTTGACGCCTGCTTTTCATCCCATTACGAACACTGGTACATCTAGCTTGAAACGCGTCTCTTTTTTTGGGATCGTAGCCGCAGTTGCTCTCTTGGGTTTCCTACTAGAGGCAGCGGGACTAACGATTGCCCGGTTTTTGAACATTGGAGTTTGGTGTGCGTTCGCCATTAAGATTGCCGCCGCTTTCTTAGGTATATGGGGAGGATTTGAGGAAGACAGGTGGATGGCATTTCTCCTTGTTCCAATGGCCGTCTTCATCGCGGCGATTGACCTCCTCATGTACCGTGGTTCAGCTAAGACTAAGATTGCACTGACCGGGGCTTACAAGTGGATAACAAGATAAGAGTCTCCATCGTCATGGGCAGTGACTCCGATCTGGAGATCATGCGCGAAGCCGGCAAATCTCTCGACGAATTCGGGATTGCATATGAGATCGATGTCACGTCAGCCCATCGCTCTCCCGAGCGCACGGCAGATTATGCTCGTAACGCTGCTGGACGCGGCATTCGCGTGATCATTGCGGGGGCAGGCGGAGCGGCGCACCTGGCGGGCGTAATCGCGGCGCACACAACTTTGCCGGTCATCGGCGTCCCGATTCCTTCCACCTCCCTGCAGGGCATGGATTCCCTGTTATCGACCGTGCAAATGCCCGCAGGCATTCCGGTAGCGACAGTCGCCATCGGCCGCCCGGGTGCAACGAATGCAGGAATTTTGGCGGCACAGATACTCGGGCTCGCGGATGCCGCGATCACGAAGAAACTGGCAACCCACAAAGAGAAGCTGGCGCGCGGCGTGGAAGAGAGATCAAAGAAGATGAAAGTGACGATGGAGGAATGAGCAAAACAATAAACGAAGACATGTGGCCGCAAGCATCGCTTAGAGCTTCAAAGTTTTCAGATAATCCCGGAACTCCCCACCCAGATCTTCGCGTTTCAGCGCAAACTCCACCGTCGCTTTGAGGAAACCGAGTTTGTCTCCGGTATCGTGGCGGCGTCCTTGGTAGACGTAGGCATACAATTTTTCACGCTGCAGCAGGCCACGCAAGCCGTCGGTGAGTTGCAACTCGCCGCCCGCGCCTGGCTTTATATTCGAAAGCGTTTCGAAGATCGCCGGCGTCAGAATGTAGCGTCCGATCACGGCCAGGTTCGAAGGCGCGTCTGCGAGCTTCGGCTTTTCCACAAGATCGAAAACTTCGTAGAGTCTTCCTCCGGAGCCCGCAACCTCTTTCGCCTTCAGCACACCGTAAGCGGAAATCGCCGGTCCTTCGACGACCTGCGTCGCGATCACAGAACAATTCTTCTCGTCGAAAACATTCATCAACTGCTTAAGCACCGGCACTCTTGCATCGATGACGTCGTCGGCCAGCAGCGTGGCAAAAGGTTCGTCGCCAATCAATTCGCGAGCGGTGAGCACCGCGTGTCCCAGACCCAGCGCCTCCTTCTGACGCACGTAGGCCACGTAGATCATGTCCGAAATCTGGCGGACGATCTTGAGCAAGTCGTGCTTGCCCTTTTCTTCGAGCATCTTCTCCAGTTCGTAGCTAACGTCGAAATGATCTTCGATGGCGCTCTTGCCGCGTCCGGTGATCATGATGATCTGGTCGCATCCTGCCGCTACTGCCTCTTCCACGCCATACTGAATGATGGGTTTATCGACCAGCGGCAGCATCTCTTTCGGCTGAGCCTTAGTCGCCGGGAGAAAGCGCGTGCCCAATCCCGCGGCGGGGAAAATCGCTTTGCGGACTCTTCGGACCTTGCGGCGGTCGCTATTCTTTCGTCGTTCGTCCATCGGATCCTTTTCGAGTCATTGTAATTGCTCGCGTTTACACCTGGCGCGCTGCTTCTTCACGGGCTTCGAGCTCTTCCAGCAGATCGCGCAGCGTTTGCAATATCCCTTCGGCGTTGTCGATCTTTATCGAAAACTTCAGTGTCCCCTCCGGAGTAAATTGCGTACCACGCTGCGACGCCACAAAGCGCGCCAGCCTTCCCGGATCAATCGCAGCCGTCTGGCTGAACTTGATGTTCACAAATTCGCGCTTGCGCTCAATAGCGTTGGCGCCGACCCGCATCGCTAGCAGTTTGAGCGCCGCGTACTCGAGCAGGTTGCGAACCGCCCTGGGCGTCTCACCATAGCGATCAATCAGCTCAGCGCGCACGTCGCGCAACTGCGACTCGGTCTCAACTCCCGCGACCCGCTTGTACATCCGCAACCGCTGGTTCTCCTCTTTGATGTAATCGGAGGGAATACGGATGTTCAGTCCAAGATTAAGTTGGATCTCCGTGGCCTCAGCGCCCGCCTCGCCCTTCATCTCGCGCACGGCGCGCTCCAGCATCTGGGTATAAAGTTCGAATCCCACCGCTTCGATGTGGCCGCTCTGCTCTCCGCCCAGGAGATTTCCAGCGCCCCGTAGTTCAAGATCAAGGGCCGCGATTTTGAACCCTGCCCCCAGATCGGAGAATTCCTTGAGTGCGGCTAGACGTCGGCGCGCAATCGGCGTCAACTCGATCTCGGCGGGTAACAGCAGGTACGCATAGGCGCGCCGGTTCGACCGGCCGACCCGTCCGCGAAGCTGATAAAGCTCAGACAAGCCCAGCCGGTCGGCGCGATTGATCAGGATCGTGTTGCACAACGGAATGTCGAGCCCGTTTTCGATAATCGTGGTCGAAACCAGGATGTCGGCTTCGTGATGCATAAATTTCAGCATCACTTTCTCCAACTCCCCTTCGCCCATCTGCCCGTGGCCCACGGCAATGCGGGCAGTCGGAGCCATCCCTTGAATCTTGGCCGCAATCTCCCAGATCGTCTCGATGCGGTTGTGCACAAAATAAACCTGGCCGTCACGGTCAAGCTCCTGCTCAATCGCCGACTGGATAAGCTTTTCGTCCCAATTCGCAACCACCGTCTGAATCGCCATCCGATCTTTGGGTGGCGTCTCAATCACGCTCATGTCGCGCAGTCCCACCAGCGACATATGCAGAGTGCGCGGAATCGGCGTCGCCGACATGGTGAGCACGTCGACTTCAGTGCGCATCTGTTTGATACGCTCTTTGTGGCGTACGCCAAAGCGCTGCTCCTCGTCGACCACCAGCAGGCCGAGGTCAGCGAATTTTACGTCTTTCGAAAGCAAGCGATGTGTGCCGATTAGGATGTCAACTTTTCCAGCTTCCACTCTCTGCAAAATTTCTTGGATCTGTTTCGGCGTGCGGAACCGGCTGATCATTTCGACCGTGAGCGGAAACGGCGCAAATCGCTGTTTAAAAGTTTCGTAGTGCTGGAAAGCGAGAACAGTGGTGGGCGCAAGCACGGCCACTTGCTTGTTATCGCTGAGGGCCTTGAAGGCAGCACGCATGGCCACTTCCGTTTTGCCGTAACCAACATCGCCGCACAGCAGTCGATCCATGGGGAGCTGCGACTCCATGTCGCGCTTCACGTCGGCGATGGCCTGCGCCTGGTCTTCAGTCTCGTTGTATTCGAACGAATCCTCGAACTCCTTCATCCACTCGGTATCGGCTGGAAAGATGTGACCGCGCGCCGACTGGCGCTGCGCATAGAGCTTCAGCAACTCTTCGGTCATATCCTCCATCGCCTTGCGCACGCGGGCCTTCGTCTTTACCCATGCCTGCGTGCCGAGATGATTCAAAACGGGCTTCGCGCCCTCCGACGAACGATATTTCTGGACGAGATCAAGCCGAGTCAGCGGAACATAGAGCCGGGCAGCTTCTGCATATTCAAGCAACATGAACTCCGCAGCCCCGTCGCCCTGATTGATTTCCTTCAATCCTTGATACTGCCCGATGCCGTGTTCCACATGGACGACGTAATCTCCAACCTGCAAATCGCGGAAGTCAGAGAGAAATGCCGAGACTTTCGATTTCTGCTGCTGCGGGCGCGCCGTCACTAAGTCCGATTCATCGAAAAGATCGCGCGCGCCAAAAATCGCGAGATGCGCTTCAGGCAAAACAAAGCCGTCAGGAAGGTACGCTTTCAGCAGCGTAGTGGTGAGAAAATCGCCGGCAAAATAAGAAGTTTCGTCGGCGTAACTTTCTCCGCTGCGCGTCCGGCTTCCCAGACGATACGAAGTGTTGTACTCAGTGAACATGTCGGCGAGGCGCTCAACTTCTCCCGTGTTGGGGACAGCAAGAATCACCTGCGTGCCCTCCCCAACCAGCTTCTGGACCTGCTCGATCATCGCTGGAACCGCGCCGTGGAAGCGCGTCGCGGGCTGCGAGAGGAATGCTGTTTCCGTTCTCCCCGCGCGCGCCATCGCCAGATATTCGAAATCGGTCCCGGCCAGCGCCGCGGTTTTCTCTCGCCAGCTTTCCGGCGTCAAATAAAGATCCGCGGGACGAACCAGGTTCCCCACCCCGCTGCGCTCGTGCGCTTCTTCGATGCGGGCCCAGACTTTATTGAGTTCCAGCGCCAGCGCTTCGGGCTCGTCGAGGATTATCCGCGCCTCCGGAAGCAGCCCGAAGATGCTGCGATCAGCGCCCGCCATCGGAGCGTAGAACTCCCAGCCCGGGAAGATTCCAGCGCCAGAGTCGCGCACCGCTTGCTCCACTACCTCCGGCGACCCCGAAATGCGTTTCCCCGAAAGCCGCGCGTTGATGGAACCGAGCAGTTCTTCAGTAACCGGCGTCTCCGTCAGTGGCAAAAGCAACGCTTCATCGACCGGGGTTGAAGACCGCTGACTCGCCGGATCGAACTTGCGCATGGACTCGATTTCATCCCCGAAAAATTCGATGCGCACCGGCCGGTCCGCTTCGGGAGAATACACGTCGAGAATGCCGCCCCGAGCCGCATACTGCCCCGGCATCTCGACCACGTCGGTCGAGCTGTAGCCGACCGTGTTCAAGTGCTCAAGCAGTTTCTCCACGTCGAAAGTCTCCCCGCGGCGCAGAACCCGCGCCAAGTCAGCGTAGTACTCGGGGGAGCGAAGAAGAATTGCGGTCGCCGTCACCGGCGAAATCACGATCGCAGCGCGCCCTGTCGCGATCTTCCACAGCGCAGTAGCGCGTTCCTCCTGAATCTCCGGATGCGGCGACAGATTCTGGAAGGGCAGCACATCGCGCGCCGGAAGACCAACGACCGAATCTGGAGCCGCGGCACCAGTCAGTTCACAAAACGCGCGCAGCACGGGCAGCAACTCTTCAGCCGCGCGATTGTCGGCCACCACAACCACGAACGGACGCTCGACTGTGCGCCGCAATAAAACCATGATCAGCGCCTTGGCAGACGCTGACAGTCCAGTGATACTCATCCGCCCCGCGCTCTCCCGTAGATGGGAGGCGGCACGCATGAAGGCAGGTAGTTGTTCCACCTCCGCGAAAATCTCGCGGACGAACGGCAAAAGCATTTCCCTTTGATTCTACCAAGCCAAGCCGAATGGGGCAGTTTAGTGGAGCTACGGGCGTCTCGCCCGTCCACCCGGTGGGGACGCCCGGCTCTCCACAGGCAAGACCAGACTACTTCCGCAGCAACGGCCGCGTCAGACAAGTCGGCCCGCCCGCCCCGTTGATGCAGATCTCCGAGCCCGGAAACGTACGCACCTCAAAGCCCGCGTCGCGCATGCGCTGATTCGTGTTGACGTTCTCCTCAATCGCAATCACGCGCCTCTGCCCGAGCGCAAGCACGTTGCAGGCAAGTGTCTCGCGTTCGGCATATTCAATCTCAATCAGCCGGAAGCCTCGCGCCTTCAGCAGTTCAACAGTCTCCACTGCGAGCCAAGGTAGATCGACAAGGACCGTCTGCTCATCCAGCATGCTCATCAGCGACATCAAGTGCAGACACGCAGAAGGTCCCGGTCCGTAGGGCAGCGGTGCCGACAGCACCTCCACATTCTTTGAGGAGAGCAACGCCCGCATCTGCTCGATCCCCGCTTTGTTTGTTCGGTAGCCGTCACCGATCAGCAGTGTCCGTGAATCCAGCCACACAATGTCGCCGGATTCGGAACTCCCCGGCAGCCCTATCTCGCCAAACACTGGAATACCTAGTTGTCCGCAAAAGTTCGCGTGCGCCTGCGCCTCCGCCCCGCGACCCTTCTTTCCCGGATTCATCAGGATGAGACCATAGTCCGTGGCCAGCGACGCGTCGTGCGCATAGACGGCGTCGAGTGTCAGAGATTCCGCGGCGGGCAGACTCACGATCTCGGCTCCGGCCTCGCTGAGCAGTCGGCACAGAATCTCGTGCTGTCTCTGCGCTGCGGCAAAATCAGGACGATGCTGAAAACCAAGCTCACGCCATGCCGAGAACTTCGCGGAAATATCCCATCCAGCGTTCCGCGGCGGGCACACCATCACCCGCAGCAGTTCGCCCGTCATAGAATGTCCGTTGAAATGTTTGGAATGCGTAAGAGAAGGCACAAGAAATATTTCTGGCACAACAGTAGTCTCACAGGGTAATGCTTCTAGCCGATGCCTAAGTGCGCCGAAAAAGTGATATCCAGCTTTTTCGGCAGCCTACCAAGAATGTAAAGAAAGGCATCCGCAAACGCAATGCGATGCCAAAGACGACGACCCGGGCGGGAACAAAGGGGACGACGCCGGGACTAAAGCCGACCACAAAGACAGTCTCCGGCGGTCTGCCACCGCCCAGCAGTAATCCACCTTATTGCTTGCCTAAACACCCTCCCGTGATGTACATATCAGCGGTATCCCGTGCGCACAACGTGCTCGAAGTCCAACTGGCTGGCCATAAACCGCGCCGTTTGATTTCCTCCTTCCGCAACCTCGATGTTGCGGAAGCCCCCAGGAGCCCTATGAAAACGTCGGCGACACTGCGTCTCTACTGTTTCGCGGTCATATTCTTGCTCGTCCGTCAATTTGCCTATGCTCAAGGCGCCGCCACCGGCGACCTTCACGTCAGCGTGAAAGATCCGAAGGGCAACGTCGTCACCAACGCCACCGTCACCGTGCGCGATGTCGCCAAGGGCCTGGAACGCGCCGGCACCAGCGACGGCCAAGGCGGCTACAGCGTGCGGCAATTGGCTCCCGGCACCTATTCCGTCACCGTGGACGCGCCCGGCTTCACCAAAACCGAAGCCACCGAGGTCAGTATCACCGTTGGCGGGATGGCCGAGTTGCCTGTCTCGCTCAGCGTGGCCGGTGGCAAGGAGGTCGTCGAAGTCAATGCCCAAGCCGACATCGTGGAAACCTCCCGCAGTTCCACCACTGATACCATCGGCGAGCGCCGCATTGACAATCTGCCCATCAACGGCCGCAACTACATCCAATTCACGCTGACCGATTCGCAAGTCTCTCGCGACAGCGCCCCCAACACCGGTGCCGCGCCCACCTCCGGCCTCAACATGAGCGGCCAGCGTGCTCGCTCCAACCTGGTCAATGTCGATGGCGCCGACGCCACCGACAATTCCACCGACGGCGTGCGCTCCACCGTTTCCCAGGAAGACGTGCAGGAATTCCAGATCATCACCAACAACTACGCCGCCGAATACGGCCGCGCCGCCGGCGGCGTGGTCAACATCATCACCCGCTCCGGATCGAACGATTTCCACGGCGACGTCTACGGATACTTGCGCGATCGTGATTTCCAAGCCGTCAATCCTTTCAGCACCACGTCCAATCCGGCCTATACCCGCGTCCAGGCAGGCACGGCTTTCGGTGGGCCGATTAAGAAGGACAAGACGTACTATTTCTTTTCGTATGAAGTCACCCGCCGCCACGAGACTGGATTCTCCAGCATCGGCCAGGGAAACTTCGATTTGGTGCCTTTCAACACTGCTACAGGCATTGGCAGCGGTCCGGGCGGGGCGGGCGCCGGTTCCTTTCCTCTTCCCTTTGGGACAATCCAGGTGGACCAACAAACGCAGCTCCCATTTCTGGAGAGCCTGACCGCTGCGCAAGAAGGCGCCTACGCCGCTGCCTTGCCTAGCTATGTCGCGTTACTTGGGGCGTCCTCCGGTCAAGCGGTGAATGGCGCTTGGCCGACAGGCCTGGGCGGATTGCCCGGCTTTTTCTCCACCTGTCAAACACCTGGGACGTGCTTTGTGCCTACCTCCTTCCAGACGCTGGCTCAGCAGGAAGGCAATTTTCCCGTCTTCGAAGGCACCAGCCTCTACGCGTTTCGCATCGACCACAACGTAAGCAACAATAACCGCCTAACGCTACGTGCCAATGTCAGTCCCAGTACTGTGACTGGCATCGAAGTCAGTGGACAGGACCAGCCCTTCGGTCAGAACGCCTATTCGCGGACCTCCGAGCAGACCTACCGGGACGTGGCTGGAGTCGCGCAGGACACCTGGACCCTTGGCACCAGCAAGGTCAACGAACTCCGCTTCCAGTATGCCCGCCGAGGTCTGGCTTATTTCTATAATACCCAGATTCCGGGCGGTGCCGACCCAGGCGTCAACATTACCGGCTACGCTTATTTCGGCCGCGAGCCTTACTCCTATATTCAGCGCGTCGAGCAGCGCTACCAGTTCACCGACAATTTTTCCTGGAGCATTGGTCGGCACGACACCAAGTTCGGAGGCGACTTCAACTATATTCCGATCACCGCCACCTTCACTGTGAATTACGGTGGTGTGTACGACTTTGGCAGCTTCGCCGTGAGTCCCTTCGGCTATCCTTCATCCTTCCCCAGTCTTACCCCAGTGCAGGCTTACGGAGCCGGCCTCCCCGAAGACCTCATTCAGGGCATCGGCAATCCAAAGGACTCCTTCTCCAACAAACCTCTGGGCGTATTCTGGCAGGATTCCTGGCGCGTACGGCACAATTTCACCCTGAACTACGGTGTACGCTACGATGTGGAATTTCCGCCCAAACTCAAGCCCCTTCAAGGACTGGCGATTCCCGCCTATGACACTCTGGGACTGCAGAAAGGCATCCAGACCGACACCAACAATGTCCAGCCTCGCATCGGTATCGCGTGGGATCCGAAGGGAGATGGCAAAACCGTGGTCCGCGCTTCGTTCGGCATGTTCTACGACCACCCTTTGCTCGGCCTCTATTTCTTAGGCGATGCTTCGGACGGCTCAACCAGCGGACAACTGGCCATCCTCGGTCTAGCCCCATGCCTCGGAGCCGGGAACCCTACCAACCTGAATGCGATACCCATTTTTCAGGGACTTCTCCCCTCCGCCAGTGGCTCTGTTTCTTCGCCCTGCTCCCCTACCGCCAACCCCGCGGTACTGGCCGAATTGAACTACGCGCCGAATCAACAACGGTTTTCTTGCGCCGCCGGTGACCTAAATTGCGGCGTCAGCTCACCGTCGAACTCAATATTCCTGACCCAGAACTACCTCAACCTCAACCCAGCTAACCCGACGTTCCTGCCACTCGCCTTCCAGCCCTTCGGCTACCCGCAGGCCAAGAACTTCGTATACGCCTACTCGCAGCAAGCGAATCTAACCATCGAGCGCGACCTCGGCGGGGGCTACGCCTTCAGTCTGGCGTACAACTTCAACGGTGGCCGCCACATTAATCGTCCGATTAACGCCAACACCATTCGCGGTGACCTGATGACTGCCAATTACTTCGCTGCCCTCGCGGCCGGTTCAACCGCCAGCAACCCCTTCCTCGTGAGCAACCCGAAGTGCAACCCGGCGTACTTGGATGCTTCGCTCATGAACTTCTTCCGTCCTGGCGGACTGAATCCGGCCATTGCCGCCGCATTCCAGCTGAATGGCCAGAGCGCTTGCGTAACGCAGGCGCAGGCATTTCTCGCTACCCAGCCGGGGTTCAACGCGGCCTGCAATCCCGCGCCGTCAAACGGCTTCTCCTACACTGGCTGTGTCCCCTTTAGCGACATGGATGCCAACTACTCCAATGGCAGTTCGGTCTACCACGGACTGAGCGCCAATCTTCGCAAGCGTTTCACGCAACACTACGAATTCCTGGCGTCCTACACCTGGTCCCACACCATCGACGATTCCACCGACCTGCAGGCCACACTCGTCCCGCAGGACAGCTACATCCCGAGCGCCGATCGCTCCTCCTCCACTTTCGATCAGCGTCATCGTTTCGTCTTCAGCGGCGTCTATCAGTCGGGCAAACTCAGCGGCAGCGGCTTCGCCAGCAAGTTCTTCAGCAACTGGACGTTCGCCCCCCAGATCGAACTCAGCTCCGGGCGGCCGTTCAACATCCTCACCGGAAACGAGGATAATCTCCAGTTTTCTCCCCTCACAGGGCGGCCCAGCGACATCGTAAACCCAGCTTGCACGGCGATCGGGAACGTGCCGGTTAATTCCAAGTACTCGCCCACCGGAGTTTTCCAGGAGCCGTGCATCCTAAACTGGAACGGTAAGATCGGCTTGGCTGGCCTCGCATCCCTCGACGGCAACGTCGGCCGCAACACGGGCATCACCCCTTGGACGGTCTTCAACGATGTGCGCTTCGCGAAGCGCATTTCCTTTGGCGAGCGCGTCAACATGGATTTCATCACCGACATGTTCAACATCGCCAACGTGTACAACGTCGCGGCTGTGAGCCCGCTCTTCACCAACGCTGGTCAGGCCACAGCCGCCTACGACCCGCGCCAGTTCCAGTTTGCTTTGAAGTTGAACTGGTAGAATCAGTTGGTAGAGTTATTCGCGGTTTGAAGGGAGGCTTGCGGGTTGCTGAAAGGCTCGAGGTTGCGCTGGATTTTGGGTGGAGCAGCGCTTCCGCGTTGCGGTAACCACCCTCACTTGAACGCGGCTGAGGTCAAAATTTCCAATCGCCGACCAGTTCTTCTGCGCCCTGGCAGGGCGTCTGTCGCCGTAAGCCTGCTGGCGGTGCTCTTTTCCACTTACACCCTCGCCGACAGCGGAGCCGACACCTACAGAGCGAAATGTTCGGCCTGCCACGGCTCGCACGGAGCAGGCGACACCATGCTCGGCAAGAACCTGAAGTTGCGTTCCCTCGCTTCCGCCGAAGTGCAAAAACAATCGGATGACGAACTTGCCCTAATCATCAGCAAAGGCAAAGACAGGATGCCGTCCTATGATCGCAAACTCTCCAAGGATCAGATCCGCGAAGTGGTTAAGTACATCCGCTCGCTGAAAAGATAGAGCAGACACATAGCGCGAAGAAAAGAAAAGCCGCGGCAAGTCTGCGGCTGTCCTCTCGTTTCACTTCGCGTCCTGGCTCGCCGGATTACTCGTGCTTGTCTTTATAGATGCTCTTGCTGATCCGGTTTTGCTGACGATTGATCCCTTTCTGCTCGGCCTTGGTCAGATGGCCGTTGTGCTCTGCCATATCTTTCTTTTCACGGTTCTGCACGCTGGTCTCGCGCTTCTCCAAGTTCGCCGCCTGCCGCGAGTTCAATTTGCCGCTTTTGATGCCGTTGCCAATGCGCTGTTGCTGGTCTTCCTCGCGGCGGTTCACTTCATTAACACGCGGATGGCCAGGATCGACAACACCCGGGCCTGCTCCGGAAGTAGTTGAGGTTTGGGCAGAGGCGGAACCCACGATCATAAGTCCCCCCACTGCCAGGACTAACAGTGATTTGGTGAATGTGTTGTTCATGTGGATAGAAACCCCCAACCGAGAGATTAGTTGCATGAGGGTTGCATGACGAGGTTACCTAAGTGCTGCCGCGTAAGTTACCACCTTAGTATGGGTAGATGAGTTAGTCGCAACGGACGGTCACACCTCTGGACTGTCCCTAGTCGGGGAATATTGTTGCGCCGGTCGGGCTGCAGGTCCTGTGATGACTGACACCGGTTGATTGTGATGAAAAAGTGTCCTGGCTGCTTGGCCTCTAGCTGCTTGGACTTAGGCTGCCGCCACTTTTTCTTCCGCCGCTACGGTGTAGACCACAACCGCTTTCTTTCCGCCTTTCGCGGCGGTGGCGTGGATCGAATTCAAGTTGACGCCTTTCGCGGCGAGTTTGCCTAAGCACTCCGCCAGCGCTCCGGGTTTGTTGGGTAACTCGTACTCCTCGGCGGTGGTTTCCTTGTAAGTGAGTCCGGCTGCGTCGAGCGCTTTCTTGGCGCGGCGCGCATCCTCGACGATGAGCTCTACTGTTCCCGTTGTCCCTTGCGCTGTACCGAGGAGAGCGAGAATGTTCACCTTGGCGCTGCCCAAGGTGCGAGCGATCTCCGCCACTGTGCCCGGACGATTCTCAATCGAAATTGTGAACTGCTTGGTCTTGGCCATGTTGAGTCCTCCTATGGCTTTCGGCTGGGAATTATACGCCTGAGTGCGTTTGCGAGGCGTCTCCGGAAATAAACTTCGGTCGCTGCTTGGGGTGGGTACCCCCCTCCCCCCATTTTTTCGCAAAATATTCAAGAATAAGGACTTAGTTGTAAAATATTCCAGAATAAGGACTTAGCTTTACTTTCCCAATTTACTCCAGCAGGGTATTACATGGGTGTCGAAAAAAAATCAATATGCGGATCCTTTAGAATCATAGATTTGGCGAAAAATTGCTTTCAAATCTTTGGGTTTAAAGGACTTGCGGGTAAAATATTCCAGAATCAACGACTTAGGTTGTCAAAGAGCACTGAAAATGGTTTTGGGGCAGCTTCGAGGTGCGTCTTGGTGGACGGACGTAACTCGAAACTGCCCCAATCAAAATTCTATTATCGGGCTCGGTGGGTTGTAAGTCAATAATTTTCGATGACGGCCGGATTCTGAGCAGATGGGAGTCGTGGTGGATAAGAAGTCAAAATCCACGCCCCCTCGGCTGGGCTCAGGGGCAGGCTCTGTCGCAAGAGGCGCGACAAGAGCGGGCCACGCTGGGGAGTTGAGATGAGTGAAAGGGTTGGCCAGCCCCTAGGGGAAGGCTGGGCCGCCCGCCGGGAATTTACAGAAATCCGAACAAGGTTGCTGAGTATTGGCGCGGGCTATTGACAGTTGGGGACGACAGCATTGCATCTTTGGAAACACGCCTTGAACGACTCGCCCCGTGTACAGCAGCACCCCTGGCGTTGGCCCGTCGAAAGCGCACCTCGCGACATGACGTGGAAGGCCCTCGCGCCCCACGTATCGTAAACCTTAGATGGGTTATCGTTTGACCTAATCTGAACGTCGTATTTCAAGTACGCCATCCCTGGCGGCAGGTCAAAGGCGCTGTAGGGCACGAATATTTGTTTGGTGGATTGAGTTGAATTGAGGAAATCGCGGACTCCGACCGTGCCATTGTTCAGCTTAAACTGGTTCGGTGCGTTGTGCGCGGCCATAACGGGTCGTCCTCCGTGGGCAAGATCTGGAACCCCTTCTTTTCGGTCCTGGAAATAGAAGTAAATGTCAGCCTGGAGATGTCCGGGTGGCAAATGCAACGTGGAATAGTTGATGTAAATCGTCATGCCGCTCTTGTTGAAATCGTCCCGGACGTTTTCGATTTTCGCCCTTGCCAGCGGAATATTTGACGGCCCCGCATGGGGCACGTTGGCAACCGGCGCTGGGTTCGATAGCTCGGGTGACGTTGCCAACGCCGCCGGAGGCGAGGGTTGCACTGTGGTTTGCTCGATCGGTTTCCCTCGCCAGAGGAGCCAGCCCAGCAGAACGGCAATGGCGAGCGCCGCCGCCGCGCCGCCATAAATCCACACCGGCGGTAACCCTCGCTTCTCGGCCGGAGGAGCAAGCGGCTTCCGCGTGACGGACGTGCTGGAGTGCAATGCGGGTATGCCTGAAATGGGCCCAGCAGCCTGGCCGGCGGGTCGACCCGGCACAATCTTGTCGATCGTGTCGGCCAGATTGGCGAGGTGGCTTTCGAGCGGGAGTGTCATGGCGTCCAGCCAGTGTACGGACCCGATGAAGTAATCGAGAGACTTCGCTGGGGTCACGTCCTCGATGCGCAGCGGGATAATGGTCACGCCATGGCTGACGGCCCGCTCGACTTCTTTCGGGATGTGCCCGGAAACGTTGGCGTTGGAAGAAAAGATCAGGACCATTACCCGGCAGCCTTGGATGGCATCGATGATGGCCTCACCATAGGGTTGACCCGGCCTAACGTCGCGCGGAGCGATCCAGCAACGGATATTTCTGGCCTCGAGGACGGCGCAGGCGGCATCGGCTGCGACCTTGTCCTTGGATGCGTAACTGATAAAAACGTCGTAGGCCATCTGGGTCGCTCTGCTTTCCCCATAGCGCTCCGAAATCATACTTTTGTCGAAGCGCTGCGTCTATCGGCTCGAGCATCCCGTGCCTCATGCAAGCGGAGGGACCTCGAGCGGCCGCTGGCGATGCAACATTACCCAATCGCCGTGCTCCTCCAGGGCGGCGACGCCCGTGTCTTGCAATAGCCACCTCGCCTTGTCGACGTTCTGCTCGTCGCGCAAAGCCTTTTCGATAAGCTCGGCTGCGCGACTGAAGGTCAATGCAACACGGCCGTAGTGCTTTTCGTGCTCGGAAAACGCCATTTGCTCTTTGTAGTGGTGCAACACACCAGCCCCCACCAGGCAGATTCCAATGAGGAAAATCAGAATGTCGCGCGCCCACTCAAGCGGCGCAGCAAATATGGGCACTAATAGCCCAACGCCTATTATGTGGCTCATCACCCACTCGTGCGGGATAGTAACTACGAAAAGTAGCACAACACCGATGCCAATCGCTGTCCCTAGCAAGACATGGACCAATTTGTCTTTTTCGCTGTGCTCGCGTCTATGGCCCTCGTGCCGCGCCTTGAAATAATTACTTTGGTTCTTGACCCAGTGGTCAAGAACAAGACTCAATAGAATCTCGCCCTCAGCGCGCTCGGTGCGCTGGGTAGTCGTCCTCCAGTTCCGAAGTGCATTGCGGATCCAGTCCAGCTCGGTACGATGCTTGCCGAAATAGTGATTGGCAACAGATTCACGGATTCCCGCGACACACCAGAAGAACTGTACCCGCAAGCCCTCGGCCAGCGCACGATAGTCCTGATACCTGTCCTGCAAATCGGCGTGCTTCGCTTGTTGATGCAGAATAAACGCGATGAACCACGCAACCATCGTTAGCACTAGCAACACTGGCCACCGAGGGAGGATGCCTTCGAGCAGCTGCGACAAGTGAGCGAAGGCGCCGAAGCACACCGAGCCCAGGAACACCAGCCAGTAAACCAAGTTCCGAGTTCTTTGCAGCTGCTGCTGGTAACTGATCGCAATAGCGTCGGCGACAGCGTACCGTTCCTGGATAGCAAGCTCGTGGTCCGCGAGCTCCTTCTGGTAACGTTCGGGGACCAACAAGTCTCGTTTTCCGGGATTCGGTGGTTTCGATTCCCCGTTGAATTTGTCGATGAGCGCGAAAATCGCTTCATAGTACTTTTCCACGCGTAGCTTGGTTCCCCACGCGGGTGGAAGCAGAGTCTCGGGTTCGAACAGCAACCCGCCGATGACCTCGCGCCCGCGCCGCCGCGTCCAAATGTGGTGCACCGGCCCGCATTCGCTGGGCTCCAGGAGGCCGGGCTCCAAAGGAACTTGCCGAAGCGCTGCGTCGGACTCGAAATGCAGCAGCCGCTCTACCCCTTCAAGCTTGTATCCCACGACTGCCGCCGTTCCGCAGCCGCCCTCGTCATTGCCATCGGCTGGGATTCGGTCCCAGAGCGCAATCAACTCGAGCCGCTCTACCCCTTCACGCTTGTATTGCACCATTGCCGCCGCTTCGCCGCCGCCCTTGCCATCGGCGGGGATTCCGTCCCAGAGCGCAATCAGCTCCTGGCAGTGCCGCGCGATGTACTGCCCCAGTGCCTTATATTGCAGGTCGCGTTGGACGTTGTCCTTAAGGTCGTGCGTGCTTCCCGCCACGAAGGGCAGTTCGAAATGGAAATACGCCTGCCTGAGCAGCGTCCTAAATTCTTCGACGGATTCGGGGAAGTCGGCTTCGTATTCGTCCTGCGGCATTGGCAGAGGGACTACCACACGGATTTTCAGCGCGAGCGCCGCTTTTGCCGCTACTCGGTCGGCTCCCTCAGCCAGGGGTGAGAGTAGCACCAGAGGCGTCTCCGGACTGCGCTTCGCCTTGATCTTGGCGAGCAACTTTTCGACGGCGGTTTGCAACGGCTTTAAGTCCTCTGGGTTCAGATCTATGTGGCCGGTTACACCGACAACGAACGGCATCTTCTCAACATCGAGCGAATTGCGGACAAGCGGTTCTACCGGTGAAAAGGGCGGAGTGGCAGGGAGGGGGCGAGCGGGGTCGGCCATGACTTGAAACCTCCTTTTCTGAGCTGGCGGGTCGAAGGGTCTCGAATTGCCGAGACTCCATGGCGGATGCGCGGAATCTTGACTCGGCCGCTCGCTTTTGTCAAGCACGCGTTCGCAGCCGTGTCATAATGGAGTGCGCGCCAACGGAAACGGCCACGCTCATTTCTGAACGTGGCCTTTATTTATGCCGGCAACGACCTACTCTCCCACAGTCGTGCGGGGCGGGCGCCCCCGGCCGCGAAAAGGCTGGCAGCGAAAACTCGTTCGGGGAACTTCCGGATTTGAAGTCGTTATTTTCATTTGTGTCCCTGCCACAGATCCATTTGAAATTTGTGCCGGATACTGACGAGGTCAAGGGCAGCGGGCGAGGGCGCCCGCTCTACACAATCCGGGGCGGAAAAGGCCACGGTCATTTCTCAACGTGGCCTTTATTTATGCCGGCAACGACCTGCTCTCCCACAGTCGTGTGGCGCGGACACTCTTGGCTGCCGCCTTTGGGCTTGGGGTTGTTCTTAATTTGTCTGAATCAAAGTCAAAATCGGGTCAAAAACAAGAGCAAGATCAAAGGCGAAAGCGAGATCAAAATCAACGTCAACGGCAGCGGGCGAGGGCGCCCGCTCCACACAAACATAATCTCCAAAGCGGAAAAGGCCACGTTCATTTGTGAACGTGGCCTTTATTTATGCCGGCAAAGACCTGCTCTCCCACAGTCGTGTAGCGCGGGCGCCCTCGCCCGCGAAAAGGCTGGCAGCGAAAATTCCTCCGCGCGCCATCCGGTTTGCAATCGTCACAATTTAGTTGTGTCTTTGTCACAGACCGATTTGGTTGTTTCGGCCACACTTACGAAAGTGAGAGTCAAAGGCAGCGGGCGAGGGCGCCCGCTCCACACTCACCAGTCACATTCCTCATGAGTCAGGCATTGTTGAAGGGCAAATACGCTTATCGGCGGCGGCTTCCGCACTATCAGAAGGATGACCGGGCCGTGTTTGTCACGTTTTGCTGCAGCTTCGATCCTTTGCCGGAATCGGTCAGGGACATCGTGCTGCGGCATTGTCTGCACGATCAGGGAACTAAGGCGGCGATTCATGTGGTCGTGGTCATGCCGGACCATGTGCATCTTCTGCTGACACCGCTTCGCGATTTGGACGGGAACCTCTACAGCGTGGTTGAGACCCTGCAGGGAATTAAATCGGCTTCTGCGCATAGCTTGAACAGGGCGCTTCGACGAACTGGGCCGGTTTGGCAGGAGGAGTCTTTTGATCATGTATTGCGGTCGGAGGAGAGTCTTGCGGAGAAGCTTGAATATATACGGCAGAATCCGGTGCGGCGCGGATTGGTGAAGCGGCCGGAGGAGTATCGGTGGTTGTGGGTGGACAATCAAGATCAAAAGCAACACCAAGATCAACGGAAGCGGGCGAGGGCGCCCGCTCCACACAGATAGAAGCAGAAGCGGAAAAGGCCACGTTCGTTTGTGAACGTGGCCTTTATTTTATGCCGGCAACGACCTACTCTCCCACACACTTTCGCGTGCAGTACCATCGGCCCAGCGGGGCTTAACTTGAGGCGCTTTGCGGGCGTGAGCGAAGCGGGAGCCCGCAGCCGAAATCCCGAGCGTTTTTTGCGAGGGATCTCTCGCGAGGCTCACCTTCGACAGAATCTCGCCTTACATCGGTCGTGCGCTAGCTGCGGACCTAGGTCGATCAACTGCTCAAGCAACTGCTTGTGGACCTCGGTCGTCTTTGTCACGACCACCCAGAATTCGTCGTGACTGATGTGGACGAAGTAATCGTTTCCAGATGGAAGCAGATACGCATCCCACCCAAAAATGAAGCAGGGAAGCAGAAACGCGTTGAGTTCAACGAGCTCATCGCTTCGAAACGAATGCCCAGGTGCCGCGCCGATCGGTCGAGTCTCACCGAACGCTAATCGCATTTTCTCGACTGTCTTCCAGCCCGTTTTTTCGAGCTGCGGACTACCAATATCCCAAAGGGTCAGCCAAAGGACTGCTCCATAGAAGAGATCCTCGCGCTCAAGGTTCAAGAATGAAGCGACCCGTGCAAAGTACGGTACCTGCATCGGCTTCTCGGGGAATTTCACTTCGATGCAGTTTGATTCCTCATTGTCGTAATAGACATTTCGACTTTCAGGGTCAACCTTGAGTCCAGTGGCCCACTCGTGCTTTTTGATGAAGGCCCGGACCTCGTCGTCGGTCATTGCTTGCATCGGCTTCCCGCTCTCTTGATGACGGTAAGTCTAAGGCTTCTCGAACAAGCGGAAAAGGCTACCAACATTTCTGTTGATAGCCTTTATTTATGCCGGCAACGACCTACTCTCCCACACACTTTCGCGTGCAGTACCATCGGCCCAGCGGGGCTTAACTTCCGTGTTCGGGATGGGAACGGGTGGAACCCCCGCGGTAAGATCACCGACAAGTCGAGGCGATTAGCAGGCGTGAATGAGTCGCCGTAAGGCGGCGATTGGGAGCCTGCTGCCGAGATCCCGAGCGCTCTATGCGAGGGATCTCTACGCCATCTCGGTGTCGCTTTCGCGACGATATTTCTCAGCGACTGGCTGTCCCTCAGCGGCTAAAGCCGCAATCATTTGGGGTCATTGCGGCACGGCTGAAGCCGTGTCCTTTCAAAACCACGCTGAAGCATTATCAAAGAGCGTAAGGACGAAGCCTCACAACTGAATAGATTGGGTACTGCTTAAATCACCTGGCATATCATTTTCGTCGGCGCGCAGTCGTCAGTATTGCTTCTCAGTCATCCAGGTTCTGACGACTTACTAACAACATTGCTGGTTCCAGTTCAGGTTCGGGCTTCAGTTTCTAAACTCGAACCCGGGGAACTGGCAACTGAGAACTGACAACTGCTTTTCTGCACCGAGTAAATTTTATGGTCAAGCCGAACGGGCGATTAGTACAGGTAAGCTACACGCATTACTGCGCTTCAACATCCTGCCTATCAACCAGGTAGTCTACCTGGGCCCTTCATTACCCTTAAGGGTTGGGAGATCTCATCTTGAGGAGTGCTTCCCGCTTATATGCATTCAGCGGTTATCACAACCGAACTTCGCTACCCAGCGATGCCCTTGGCAGGACAGCTGGATCACAAGAGGTTCGTCCATCCCGGTCCTCTCGTACTAAGGACAGGCCCTCGCAAATCTCCTGCGCCCACAACAGATAGGGACCGAACTGTCTCGCGACGTTCTGAACCCAGCTCACGTACCGCTTTAATAGGCGAACAGCCTAACCCTTGGAACCTTCTACAGCTCCAGGATGCGATGAGCCGACATCGAGGTGCCAAACCGGAGCGTCGATATGAACTCTTGGCTCCGATCAGCCTGTTATCCCCGGCGTACCTTTTATCCGTTGAGCGATGGCCCTTCCATGCAGAACCACCGGATCACTAAAGCCTACTTTCGTACCTGCTCGACTTGTAGGTCTCGCAGTCAACCACGCTTATACTTTTGCATTCGACGGCTGATTTCCAAACAGCCTGAGCGTAGCTTCGCGCGCCTCCGTTACAATTTAGGAGGCGACCGCCCCAGTCAAACTACCCGCCTTACTATGTCCTTCTCCCGGATCACGGGAGTAAGTTAGAACCACAGAACTCGCAGGGTGGTATCTCACCGTTGGCTCCTCCAAGTCCGAGAACCTGAAATCAAAGCCTCCCACCTATCCTGCGCAGCAAGTGCCATAGTTCATAGTAAAGGTATAGTAAAGGTGCACGGGGTCTTTCCGTCTAGTTGCGGGCAACCGGCATCTTCACCGGCACTACAAGTTCGCCGTGCCAGTTGGCAAGACAGTCGCACTTTCGTTACGCCATTCGTGCAGGTCGGAACTTACCCGACAAGGAATTTCGCTCAAGTCTGTTACGGTTCGCGGCTCTTGGCCATTAGCTTTTGGCTATCAGCTTGAAGCGCGGAGAGGAGTGGACATTTCTGCCACTCTCTGCATGTCGCCATGCAGTTCGGACTCTATCTTTTCCAACCCAGGTCAGAGTTGGAATCTGGCTTGTAGTCTCTGAGGATTTCAGTAGTGGTTTTGGCGGCGTGACCTCAGGGGCTGAAGCCCTCGAGATAATGCCGCTTTATGGCACGGCTAAAGCCGTGCCCTACCCAAAACCGTTGCAAGTTAGAATCTCTTTCGGAGGCTCTAACTCCTACCGATCTTTCCTGCTGATTATCTGCACCCGTCACATTTTCACGCGAGCCGCCTGTTGCGGCACGGCTGAAGCCGTGCCCTTTCAAAGCGTTTCCGCCTCGAAAAGCATTTCGCGTAGTGCGGGATACTCAGACCTTCCAGCATATAGCCAGATTTTACTAAGGCTAGCGAATACTAACCTTAGGACCGTTATAGTTACGGCCGCCGTTCACTGGGGCTTCAGTTCAAAGCTTCGCCTTGCGGCTAACCTCTCCCTTTAACCTTCCAGCACCGGGCAGGCGTCAGCCCCTATACGTCGTTTTCGACTTAGCAGAGACCTGTGTTTTTGTTAAACAGTCGCAATGCGCATTTCTCTGCGGCCTCTTCGGACTTGCATCCTAGTGAGGCACCCCTTTTCCCGAAGTTACGGGGTTAATTTGCCGAGTTCCTTACCAACTGTTCTCACGAGCGCCTTAGAATATTCATCTCGTCTACCTGTGTCGGTTTGAGGTACGGATCCCGTATGTTCTCCTTAGAGGATTTTCTCGGCAGTGTGGAATCAGCAGCTTTCCCCCATACGGGGTACTGCTTTGCGTCTCAGTGATAACTCTCTCGCGGATTTGCCTACGAGAAACACCTTACACGCATCGACCGTCATAGCCATAGGACGGCCTGCCTATCCTGCTGCGTCTCCCCATCGTGATAACGACCACACGGGAGGTCCGGAATATTAACCGGAAATCCATCAGTTACGCCTTTCGGCCTCACCTTAGGAACCGCCTGACCCTGAGCGGATTAACCTTTCTCAGGAAACCTTAGACTTTCGGCGCGGGGGGTTCCCACCCCCGTTATCGCTACTTATGCCGGCAGGGTCTCTTCTCAACCGTCGACCAGTCTTTTCAGTCTGGCTTCAAACTGTTGGGAATGCTCTCCTACCACGCATGCCTTGCGGCATGCATTCGCTGCTTCGGTAACAAGCTTAAGCCCCGTTAAATTGTCGGCACCGGACCGCTTGACCAGTGAGCTATTACGCTTTCTTTAAAGGATGGCTGCTTCTAAGCCAACCTCCTGGCTGTCTGGGCGTTCCGACTTCCTTTCCCACTTAGCTTGTATTTTGGGACCTTAGCAGGCGATCTGGACTGTTTTCCTCTCGACAACGAAGCTTAGCCCCCGCTGTCTGACTCCCGTACTGGTTGTTCTATGGCATTCGAAGTTTGATTGGATTCTGTAAGCTGGAAAGCCCCATAGTCCATTCAGATCTCTACCACCACGACAAATCATACGAGGCTAGCCCTAAAGCTATTTCGGAGAGAACGAGCAATCACGGAATTTGATTAGCCTTTCACCCCTACCCTCAGCTCATCGGAGCTTTTTTCAACAAACAGCCGTTCGGCCCTCCAGTAGGTTTTACCCTACTTTCAGCCTGGCCAAGGGTAGATCATCCCGCTTCGCGTCTATTCCTGCCAACTTGTGTTCGCCCTATTCGGACTCGCTTTCGCTACGGCTCGCTTTCGCTTAACCTTGCTGACAAGAATAACTAGCCGGCTCATTATGCAATAGGCACGCGGTCAGACTTTCGGCTTGCGCCGCATAGTCCTCCCACCGTTTGTAGGCACACGGTTTCAGGTACTATTTCACTCCCCTCGCAGGGGTTCTTTTCACCTTTCCCTCACGGTACTGGTTCACTATCGGTCAGAAGCACGTATTTAGCCTTACGGGATGGTCCCCGTAGCTTCTCGCAGGGTTTCTCGTGCCCCGCGATACTCAGGTACCTCGTTCGAGTCCGGATTGTTTTCGCCTACGTGGCTATCACACTCTATGGCCCCTCTTTCCAGAGGGCTTCGACTAACAACCGGATTGGTAACTCTACTGTTCGAGGCCCTACAACCCCTGTGTCACCCGAAGGTGAAACAGGTTTAGGCTGATGCGATTTCGCTCGCCACTACTTTCGCAATCGAGGTTTCTTTCTTTTCCTCCAGGTACTGAGATGGTTCACTTCCCTGGGTTTGCTCATACCCGACTATGGATTCATCGGGCTGTACGGAGGTTTTACCTCCGTGGGTTTCCCCATTCGGAAATCCCCGGATCAAAGCCTGCTTGCGGCTCCCCGAGGCTTATCGCAGCTTGCCACGTCCTTCATCGCCGTCTTCTGCCAAGGCATCCACCATGCGCCCTTAGTAGCTTGACCACAAAATTTACTCGTTGCACTGCGTCGTCGGTCGTTAGTCGTTCGTCGTTAGGCGAACCACTTTCGACTTAGGCGCAATCACACCGGGTAAACTCATGGCGCCAGCCTGCTCATCGCGTAGAGAAGCTTGCGGCAACGCGGGCGAGGCGCCCGCGCCACACGATCTCTACACACCAGCAGGCAATAATGGCACTCATAAAATTTACTTCGCCTTGTAATTTGCCCAATCTATTCAGTTGTCAAAGTTCGTCCTCGGAGAAACGTCGTTCGCTGTTCGTCGTTCGCTCTTCGCTAACGACTTCCAGTTACTTGGTTTCTCCTCACCCGCCTGAGCGGGTTTGGGTTTTGCGAACAGCGAAAAGCGAACAGCCAATCGCGTTCTTCCAACCCAATGTTCGGCGTCAAAGCGACTTTCTTTTGGACCGTGAACTGATTCACGGTTGTCACATTTGACGCCCAACATCAGGCTGAGGTTTCGGGTATCAGGCCTCAGGAAAATCTGCACATCGGTGAGCCCTGAAGCTTCTGCGACTCTCCTCTCGAGCCGCCCTCTTGAAGTCTGGCTTAGTCAAACTGGCAGGCTGAAGTTCTCCAATCCAGCCGCAGCCGCTGCATTTTGCTCGCAATCGCGGCCGATTGAACACAAACCAAACCAAGTGTTTTTGGCGAACCCAAATAAGCCTTCGCATATTCGCCAGCCGCGAATCTTTGGTGGAGCTGACCGGGATCGAACCGGTGGCCTCCTGGTTGCAAACCAGGCGCTCTCCCAGCTGAGCTACAGCCCCTTAACCCCAGCTACTAGCCTCTAGCCACTAGCTAGGAGCTAACAGCTAGAAGCTGATTCTGGTGGGCCTGGGAAGAATTGAACTTCCGACCTCACCCTTATCAGGGGTGCGCTCTAGCCAACTGAGCTACAGGCCCGGTTTACCACCGAAACTTCCCGGAGCTCAATTATAAGCTCCCGGCTTCTAGCCACTAGCTTCTAGCAAGCCAATTCCAAGTTCATCAAAATCAGGTTCGCTAGTAGCTAGCAGCTAGTAGCCAGCAGCTCGATTTATTTTCGAGGAAAAGGTTGAACGCGCGACCGGGCTAAGCCCAGTCTGACGGTTGCGAGTAAATGTTCGAGCAAGAGAGGTCTGAACATAAGCTCCCTCTGGTCTCTTCAGGTTAGTTTAGAGATTTCGAGGGGTACATAGCGACGTCTTACGTATGTTTAAACCCTTACGGGTCGCGTAAGCGCTATGACGTTCTCTCTTAGAAAGGAGGTGATCCAGCCGCAGGTTCTCCTACGGCTACCTTGTTACGACTTCACCCCAATCATGAACCATACCTTGGACGGCTGCCCCCTTGCGGTTGGCGCACCGGCTTCTAGTGCAGTCCACTTTCGTGATGTGACGGGCGGTGTGTACAAGGCCCGGGAACGTATTCACCGCAGCGTTCTGATCTGCGATTACTAGCGATTCCAGCTTCATGGAGTCGAGTTGCAGACTCCAATCCGAACTGAGGCCGGCTTTTTCCGATTAGCTCAACTTTGCAGTTTTGCGACGGTTTGTACCGACCATTGTAGCACGTGTGTAGCCCTGGACATAAAGGCCATGAGGACTTGACGTCATCCCCACCTTCCTCCCCGTTATCCGGGGCGGTTTCACTAGAGTGCTCGGCTTGACCCGGTGGCAACTAGGGATGAGGGTTGCGCTCGTTGCGGGACTTAACCCAACATCTCACGACACGAGCTGACGACAGCCATGCAGCACCTATACAGCAGTCTCTTGCGAGAAAAGGATATTTCTACCCCGGTCTCCTGCATTTCGAGCCCAGGTAAGGTTCTTCGCGTTGCGTCGAATTGAACCACATGCTCCACCGCTTGTGCGGGCCCCCGTCAATTCCTTTGAGTTTCAGCCTTGCGACCGTACTCCCCAGGCGGATTGCTTATCGCGTTAGCTGCGGCACAATCGGATTGGGTACCGATCACACCAAGCAATCATCGTTTAGGGCCGGGACTACCAGGGTATCTAATCCTGTTTGCTCCCCCGGCTTTCGCGCCTCAGCGTCAGTAGTGGTCCAGTGCGCCGCTTTCGCCACAGGTGTTCCTCCCGATATCTACGCATTTCACCGCTACACCGGGAATTCCACGCACCTCTCCCACCCTCCAGCACGGCAGTTTCGCCTGCAGGCTCTGAGTTAAGCCCAGAGGTTTCACAGGTGACTTACCGCACCGCCTACGCGCCCTTTACGCCCAATAATTCCGAACAACGCTCGCACCCTCTGTATTACCGCGGCTGCTGGCACAGAGTTAGCCGGTGCTTCTTCCACCGGTACCGTCATAATCTTCCCGGTCGAAAGGAGTTTACGCCCCAAGGGGCTTCATCCTCCACGCGGCGTTGCTGCGTCAGGGTTTCCCCCATTGCGCAAAATTCCCCACTGCTGCCTCCCGTAGGAGTCTGGACCGTGTTTCAGTTCCAGTGTGTCCGTGCGCCCTCTCAGGCCGGATACCGATCTTCGCCTTGGTAGGCCATTACCCTACCAACTAGCTAATCAGCCGCGACCCCCTCCAAAAGCGGATTGCTCCTTTGATCGTCACTTTTTCAAGCGCCGATATTATGCGGTATTAGCCTCGGTTTCCCGAGGTTATCCCCCACTCAAGGGCAGGTAGTCACGTGTTACTCACCCGGTCGCCACTATACTCAGGGATTGCTCCCCTTTCCCGTTCGACTTGCATGTGTTAGGCACGCCGCCAGCGTTGATTCTGAGCCAGGATCAAACTCTCATTTGAAACCTGAGCCGGTCTGGGTAGACCGGCGGCCTCCGTCAGCTGAGACGAAGGTCCTATCTTGTGAGTACGTTCAGACTTGAGCCCGAACATTTCCATCTCACGACTGGCACGTTCAACCTTTTGTCAAAGACCGAATCGCGTTCCGCCTGAGCGGTGCGCCTTCAGTCCAGCCGGATTATGCAGAATGGGGCGGAGCCCCGTCACCACACGGTTCCTGCTGTCCTCGAAACCTTTTAAAGCTACGCGTTCCCGGCGAGCGCTGTCAACCCGCTGAGATCACAGGATTTCCACCTGATTTCAACAGTGCGGGGAGTTGCAATTCAAGCTTGGATTCTACGCAAGAATGAAGAACTCTTTTTATAGCGCGCCCGAAAACGCTCTTCCGCGTTGGCTCGCCACGAAATCCGGCGCAGGCCGAAGCGGAAGACAGTTCAAAAATTAAAGATCGCTTGGAGGTTCTGCTCTACGCGGAAACCCTTCAGGGAACTTTGTCCCCGAATGCGAACCCCGGAAAGGGGTCAAATGGAGGCTTACAGTATTAGATGCCAAAGCAGCCGCGAAGATTCAGCGGAAAGCCCAGACACTTATTCACTTGTCCTCGACTCGATCTTTTATACCAAACGCCTCGGGATTGCGCAAGGGGGGAATCCAAAAAGTTAATGGCAAGGCTCCGGACTCGCTTTTCATTCTAAACCGTCAGCCAGGACCGCAGACCTAACGATCAAAACTACACGCTCGATGCGGAGCTGCTGATCCCGCATGAACTTCTCAGCCGCGACGCTATCGCAAGGCACAGAGGGGTCTGGGCCAAGCCCCCATACGCGCTCATCTTCGTCCACATACCAAGCGTGCCCTTCGCCGGAACCGTCCTCAAACATCGCTTCAACGAAGCGCAGCTTACCTTTGTCGTCCAAAGTCGTCGGAACCAAATCATATCCATGATCAGCAAGCACCGCTTCGATGTCCGCATGTAGGCGCGGGTCTTGGTTCGCGACTGAGAACCACGTCGCTAGCATTCCGTAGTCAACATCCAGCATCCTACTCAGCGCCCACAAGACACAACCTGTCCTCTTCATTTTCTCCTGTTGCCACCGCATATTTTGTTTGTCGCTCACTTTGGTCAAAGCCTTCTTAGCCGCTACCGACCCGTACATCTCTAAATCTCTCAAATATTCCAGTTGTCCTTGTACAGTTTTAGGATTTTCAGTTGCTCTTCGAACAGTGGCTGCTTGGCAGGAGTTCTGGTACTCGGAATCCGATCCAGATAGGCAGACACGTAGTGTGGCTTGCGCGGTGGGTCGCGATAATAAATGTCGATACTAATCTGGGCCGCCCTTTCCGCTTCAGCGACGGGCAGGATGACACAGCAGAACTCGCTTGGGGTCCTCACCGCGACCAGAGCAACGACCTCGGCCTTGTAAAAGCTGTCGGCGACTCGATTAAACATCAGCTGTTGCTTTGCGATGATTTCTGCGTTGCAATGCCCAAATCCGACCCACCAATCTTCCCATCCGTTTGGCTTATTTTGCGAGGCACCTTTCACCTGTATCTGCACGACCCGCCCGTCGCGTGCCGCGAGCAGGTCCACGTTCTCGGATGGACCGCCCTTGTTCAGATCGGTTACCTTGAATCCACGAAATTCAAGTTCGTTCGCGGCAATACGTTCCGCTATCCGCCCAATAGCGCCGATTTTCAATGAGATTTCCTTTCGGTCACGAGATGTGGGAAAATTTGGGCCGAGGTTCGGGAAGTGGCCCATCCGCCTCTCGTCGGAATTCACTTGCCGCACAGTTCGGCCGAGGTACCCGCCATTACAGCCAGTTCGTGGCTCTGTCTCATTAAGAGTTGCATACTCGAGATGTCGTTCTCCAGTTTAGCCATCTCGATGATGCCTGTTGGCGGTCGTCCCTCAAGGTTATCAATCTTCTGTTGCATTCGAATGTTTTCGATTTTCGTCCTGTCATTTTCGATGGCCATCTCAGTAACTGCATCTGATCTGGCCATTTGTGCTTCTCGTTCACGAGCCTTAATGCACTCCTTAGATGGCCCACATCCGAAGAGTAAGATGCACAAAACTGCTGTCATTAACTGTTTCGTTTGTTAGTCCTCCTAAGAGGCGAGTGGCCACATTCTCCGGCGGAGATTATACCGCTGTTCGTCTTTGACCGCTGACCAATATGAAGAGTGGGTACCCCTCGATAAGAGCGAAGGCACTGTCAAGGCCATAGTTGTCCTGGGCAGTGCCGGAGCACCGCTTCGTCTGCCAGAGAGGTTGAGGACCAAGACTCTGGAAATCTCACGCTGAATCACCCTGCGGTGGACTCGTCGTTCCACCAACCATCGATTCGGCCCTGACCTCGGCCATGATTCTTCCATGCGAACATCCCGTCTCTACGGGATGCGAGAGCGCCCAATCAACTTCACGGTCTAGCTCGCGCCGACCAGGGGCACCCGCGGGCTGCTCTCGATACGAACGACGTCTGGATATGGCTTGTTGGTGCGCAGCATCCAGTACAGTCGTATGGCCAACTTGCGCGCCGCCGCCACCTTGGCCACCGCTTTCGGCTTCTGATGGCAACGATGCAAGTACTCTTGGCGAAACCCCGGGTCCAGTCGAACCGCTGTGGTCGCCGCTTCCACCAGCAACATCCGCAGCATGCGATTGCCTTGCTTCGAGATCGCACCCAGATGTTGCCGTCCGCCCGAAGAATGCTCGCGCGGAATCAGTCCCAAGTAACTCGCCACCTGCTTGCCGCGCGGGAAACGCCCGACCTCGCCCATGGTCAGCACATACGCCAACGCCGTGACCGGTCCCACGCCGGGTTGGGTTTGAAGCAGAAGCGCCATTTTGTCTCGTTGCGCTTCTGACTTTACCGCCTCATCCAGCGGCTCGATCTGCTGGTCGAGCATCGCCATCAGCCCGAGTAAGTCGTCTCGCCGACGCCCCGCCCACGCCTGCAACGGCAACTCGCGCAGCACCTGCTGTCCCGCCTTCGTCCACAGCTTGTGTTTGCGCTGCACTCCCTTGTTCAGGCACAGGTGTTGCAGTTCGTTCTTCACCCGCGCCCGAATCACGACCAGTTTGTAGCGATGCAGCAGCAACTGCCGCAGATCGCGCACCTCGCTCGACGGCATCCAGATACGCGGAAACCGCCCTTCCACCATCAGCTTCAGAATGTGCGCCGCGTCCCGCTTGTCCGTCTTCTGCTGCCGCACATAACTCGCTCGAATCTGCCCCGCATCCCCCACCCACAACTCGTGACCCAACTCCGCCAGCAAATCCACTAGCCAGTGACAGTTTCCCGTCGCCTCCATGCCGATCAGGGCCGGCGCCGGCAACCGCCGGTAGAATCGCTCCGCATCGCCCGAGGCTTGCACCAGCTTCTCTTCTCCCGTTTCTCCCGTCTCCGTGTCCAACCAACTCACCTGCTGCCAGCTGGGATGGAAATCACATCCTATAATCATCATGTGCGAAGACTCCTTTCTTCCCAGCGTCTTTGATCCTCAAACCAAGACTACCGGGTCGAACCGAGCCTTCGCTCTTATCCAATCAACTTCTCGTGCCTTTCGAGAAGTGGGCCGCTACGCAGTCGATATCCTTGACACGGACGATCTAGCGCCTATACTAAGTATTACTGAGTAATACACTCAATCCCATGCGAACCACCCAAATCATGACCATCTCGCTTCCTCCCGCCATGCTGCGGCAGTTCGAGGAAGTACGAAAGAAAGAGTCTCGCACCCGGTCCGAATTGGTGCGCGAAGCGCTCCGCGCGTATTTCGAAGAACGCTATCCTGCGGTAACGCCCACCCCAGCCGAACTCGCCGCCCTGCGGCGCGGACGAGCCGCTTTTCGACGCGGAGATTCGGTATCATTGACGCAATTCCTCACTGCTCTGGAAGCCACTGACTTGAAACGCAATGGCCTGGAACCTGCACATCACCGGCCCCGCGCAAAGAGAGTTTCAAAAACTGCCGGCAAAAGATCAGGCGCGCGTTAAGGACGCCCTGCTTGCGATGCAGCAGGATCCCTTCAGCGGCGACATCAAACGTCTCAAAGGACAGGCTTCGGCGTGGCGTCGTCGCGTAGGCAGTTACCGCATCGTCTACGATCTCCACGTTGAGGAGCAGCGGATTGTAGTGGCCGGAATTCTGCGTCGCACCTCGACTACGTACTAGGTGCGGCGTCCATCGGCGGGCCTATAATTTCAAAAGCCACATGATTTCTGTTGTTCAACTCGGAACGCTCGGCTACGCAGAAGGGCTGCACATCCAGCGGAGGCTGGTCGATCTGCGCAAGGCGGGAGAGATCGGCGACGTGCTGCTGCTGCTTGAACACTCGCCCGTGATTACTCTTGGACGCAATGCCAAGGCTGCCAACGTGCTCGCTTCTGCCGATGCGCTGGCGGCTCGTGGGGTTGAAGTGTTCGAATGCGATCGCGGCGGGGATGTGACGTTTCACGGGCCGGGGCAGTTGGTGGGGTATCCGATCTTGGATTTGCGTTCGCATGAATTGCTTCCGCTCGATGCTAATTTGGGTTCACGTAGTTTCGCGGGCGGGGGCGCCCGCGCCACACAAGCTCGCAAGACGCTGGGCGCTGTCGATTACGTTCGGCGGCTGGAGGATGTGCTGATTCGGAGTTGCACGGACTTCCGTATTCCGACTCGGCGCGTGCCGGGGCTTACGGGAGTTTGGACAGAGGCTGAGCCCGCGGCCAAAATCGCGGCGATTGGCGTACACATTTCGCGGTCGGTTACTTCGCATGGTTTCGCATTGAATGTGACTACCGATCTCAGCTACTTCGATCTGATCGTGCCTTGCGGAATTATGGCGAAGGCGGTGACGTCGATGCAGAAGGAACTGGGACGGGAACTTGACTTGGGCGAGGTGGCGCAGTCGGTGTCGCGGAACTTTGGCGGGGTGTTCGGGAGCCAGACGCTGTGGGTGGAGACGATCGACGCGCTGCTCGGGAACACTGTGGGATTGCCCATGAAAACGCCGGACGAGTTGCGGCGACTGCGCGGCGAGGACGAGTTGTTTCTTGCTTGACCTGGCATCGATTTCGCAGTCAGTTTTTCGCGGGCGGGGGCGCCCGCGCCACACGGTGGTAGCATGTTTCCGGCGATCATGGCTAAGAAGAACGCAAAAAAGAAGATCACTTCTGTCGCGAAACCCATTCGCATAAAGCGCAGTGCGCACGCAGAAGCTAGCCGCCAGGAGCTAAAAGCTAACTGCGCAGCGCCGGACGGCGGCCTCCGCACCTACAGCATCCGCGATTACCGGCTCGAAAAGCCGAACTTCACTTTGCGTCAGGTTCGGGTTGGGGATGAGGTTCGATATGAAGTGGAAAGCGGCGATCTTTCGGCTCCCGTGCCTCCGATTTGCGATTCGAAATACCTGAGTCCTGAGCAATGCATCGAGATTTATCGCTGGATGCTGCTCAATCGGCGTATGGAAACGGCGCTCGAGAATCTGTACAAGCAGGGCCAGGTGGTTGGCGGCGTTTACTTTGGGCTGGGGCAGGAGGCTTGCTCTTGCGCGTCCGCTTACGCTCTTAATAAGGATGAGTGGCTGGGGCCGATGATTCGCAACCAGGGAGCGCTGCTGGTGCGCGGCTTCTCGCCCGCCGACATCATGATGCAGTACATGGCGAAGTCTGGATCGCCGACTAAGGGGCGCGATGCTTCTTCGCACTTCGGCGATATCGAAACGCGCAACGTGGTCTCGCCGATTTCTACTTTAGGCGATTTGATTCCGGTGCTGGCGGGCGTTGCTCTTGGGGCTCGGCTGCAGGGTAAGCATATCGCGGTCATGACTTATATCGGCGATGGCGGGCAGTCCACGGGCGTGACTTATGAGGGGCTGAACTTTGCCGCGGTGCAAAATCTTGGGCTGGTGCTGATTGTCGAAAATAATCTTTGGGGATACTCGACGCCTGCCGACATGCAGTTCCGTGTCAAAGACCTGGCGGAACGCGCCATCGCCTACGGAATTCCGGGCGTGATCGTCGATGGCACCGACGCCTGCCAGGTTTATGACGCTTGTCATGAAGCCTGCGAGAGAGCGCGGCGCGGCGAGGGGCCGACTTTGATCGAAGCGAAGATGATGCGCATGAAAGGGCACGCCATTCATGACGCGGCGGAATATGTTCCTAAGCCGCTGTTTGAGTATTGGAAGAAGCGCGACCCGATTGCCCGCCTCGAAGATTATCTGGTGAATAAGAAGAAGTGGCTGACGGCGGCGGAAAACGAAAAGCTGATCGCTGGCGTAGAACAGCAACTGGAAGCCGACCGGGAAGTCGCGGTGCATTCTCCGATGCCGACGCCGGAATCGGCCGCCGGCGGCGTGTATTGCGACGCTGGATGCCACGAGATCAAGCCTAAGTATGCGATGCCTCAGGCGCGCGGTCAAAAGTCAGCGGGGCCGAAGCGATCAGAGGCAGCGGTTCATCTGAAGTGACCCATACCAATGGCGTTCTTTGGGCGGCAACAACAGCACAAATAGATTTTCTCTGGAATTGTCGACCACGCTAACTGGAGGCTGGTTAGGGTGGCGCGATTGCCTGCGGCATTCGTTTGCTCATGACCAAAGGTGTGAGCAGAGGTTTGTACACGAATGGGACGGAACCAAGGTTGAAAACAAAAGGGAGTACCTGCGTAACTTGTAGTTACGATTATCGGTAACGCATGATGCCTCCAGTGACGAGACGGGAGAAGTTTTGCAACTTCCGCGCGTCAGGGGGAATCGTGAAACGTGCAACAGTTGCGGCGCTGCTCTCGGGTTTGATCGCTCTTCTAACTTTGGGTCTGTCAGGATGCGGCAGCTCGACTCAGCCCATCAGTGTTACGTTGACGCCCAGCAGCACGCAGAGCATCGATCAAGCTCAGACGGTTGCCATCACAGCGGGGGTTGCGCACGACGCGAAAAACGGCGGCGTGACGTGGGGCGTTTCGGGCGGCGGCACGCTGACCGGCAGCACCACGACCTCGGCCACTTACAACGCCCCTGCCTCGGTGACCAGCGCATTTACGGCAACGGTCACGGCGACCTCGGTCACAGATACGACTAAGTTGGCCACCTTGCAGATAAAGGTCAGCCCTCCGCCTGCCATCACCACAACTTCTCTCACCGTAACCGAGGGGTCCGCATACAACGGCACACTGAGTGAGTCCGGCGGCACGAGTCCGTATAGCTGGGCCATGACTGCGGGAACGCTGCCCACAGGATTGAGTTTTAACACTGGCACGGGAGCGGTCACGGGCATGCCGACTGGCCCCTCTGGCAACAGTTCAGTCACCTTTAAGATCACCGATGCGGCGAAAATGTCCGCCAGCCAGGCGGTTGCCATCACCGTGAACGCGCCTCCGCCGTTGACCATTACGACAGCGTCTCCCTTGCCAGCGGGGGTGATGGGCACGGCCTATAGCCAAACGCTGCAAGCGACAGGTGGAGTTCCGACCTACATGTGGAGCTCCGGCGCACTACCCGCGGGATTGAGTTTGAACGCCAGCACGGGCGTGATCTCGGGCACGCCGACCGGAACTTTCACCGGCACCACGACCTTCACCGTGACTGCAACCGACTCGCAGACGCCGACGCACGCCACTACCACCGCCAGCCTAAGCATCACGGTCAGCGCTCCGACTCTAAAAGTCACCACGACATCGCTCCCCGGCGGATCTATCGGCACCGCATACAGCCAAACGCTGCAAGCGAGCGGCGGAGCTGGAGCGTACACGTGGGCGGTCACCACCGGCAGCCTACCGGTTGGTCTGACCTTGAATGCCGCGACGGGCGTGATTTCCGGTACCCCGAGCGGAAATTTTGTAGGCGCCGTCAATTTCACCGTCACCGTCACCGACGCGGAGACACCGACTCCGCAGAAGGCAAGCCAGGCCTTGAGTATTACGATCTCGGTCGCTCCGCTGAGCGTTACCACAACTTCCGGTTCGTTGCCTACAGGCGTGGTCAATACCCTCTATCCGAGCACGACCTTGCAGGCCACCGGCGGCATCACGCCTTACACCTGGAGCTACACCGGCACCTTGCCCCCTGGTTTGACCTTGAGCGCCGCGGGTGTGATCGCGGGCACGCCGACCTCGGCCGGAACGTTTAACTTCACCGTCACGGTGACCGACGCGGAGACACCAACCCCGCAGAAGGCGAACGCCAGCCTGAGCATTACGGTGAATGCGCAATTAGCGGTGACGACCACCTCGCTGGCTGCGGGCGTGATCGGCACCAGCTACAGCCAGACGCTAGCGGCCACGGGCGGGATCACACCCTACAGTTGGGCCATTACGACTGGAAGCCTGCCCGCTGGATTGACTTTGAATGCCGCGACGGGCGTAATCTCCGGTACTCCGAGTGGAAACGTCACGGGCACCGATACCTTCACGGTAACGGTGACCGATAACGAATCGCCCACCAAGAAGACGGCGTCGGCGACCCTGAGCATCACCATCACCGCGCCGACTCTGAGCGTTACGACGACCTCGCTCCCCGGCGGAAGCATCGGCACGCCGTACAGCCAGACCTTGGCGGCCACGGGCGGCATCACGCCCTACACATGGGCGGTCACAGCCGGCGCCCTGCCTGCAGGTCTGACCTTGAATGCCGCGACCGGTGTGATCTCCGGCACCCCGAGCGGAGATTTTGTCGGCGCCGTCAATTTCACCGTCACCGTCACCGACGCGGAGACACCGACTCCGCAGAAGGCAAGCCAGGCCTTGAGTATTACGATCTCGGTCGCTCCGCTGAGCGTTACCACAACTTCCGGTTCGTTGCCTACAGGCGTGGTCAATACCCTCTATCCGAGCACGACCTTGCAGGCCACCGGCGGCATCACGCCTTACACCTGGAGCTACACCGGCACCTTGCCCCCTGGTTTGACCTTGAGCGCCGCGGGTGTGATCGCGGGCACGCCGACCTCGGCCGGAACGTTTAACTTCACCGTCACGGTGACCGACGCGGAGACACCAACCCCGCAGAAGGCGAACGCCAGCCTGAGCATTACGGTGAATGCGCAATTAGCGGTGACGACCACCTCGCTGGCTGCGGGCGTGATCGGCACCAGCTACAGCCAGACGCTAGCGGCCACGGGCGGGATCACACCCTACAGTTGGGCCATTACGACTGGAAGCCTGCCCGCTGGATTGACTTTGAATGCCGCGACGGGCGTAATCTCCGGCACTCCGAGTGGAAACGTCACGGGCACCGATACCTTCACCGTCACCGTGACCGATTCTGAATCGCCGACCAAGAAAACCGCGAGTGCGACTCTGAGCATTACTATCACCGCGCCGAAGCTAGTTGTCACCACAACCAGTCTGCCCACCGGTGTAACGGGCAACACCTACAGCGCCACGCTGCAGGCGTCGGGCGGGGTCCCGTCTTATACCTGGAGCCTCATCAACGGCACCAGCCTGCCACCGGGATTGTCGCTCACTTCCACGGGCTGCGGAAGCAACGTGAATTGCGCTATCACCGGTACTCCTACGCAGACGGGAACATTTAGCTTCACGGTTCAGGTGACGGACTCGGAGACGCCGACCGCGCAAACTGCGATTGCGAATCTCAGCATCACCGTCAACAACAGCGCGCCGCTCACGATCACTACGACGGGACTGCCGCAGGGCGTGATCAATACGCCCTACCAGAACGCGGTGCTAACAGCCTCCGGCGGGGTGCAGCCCTACATGTGGAGCATCAGCGGCGGGAGCTTGCCGGCGTGGGCGACACTGAACGCCTCTACGGGTGCGATCACGGGAACGCCGAACGCGACGGGAACCACCAACTTCACCGTCAAGGTGACCGATTCCAGCAGCCCGGCGAATACGGCGACGGCTCCGCTCAGCATTACCATCAATGCCGCGCTCACCATCACTACGACGGCGATACCAAACGGCAGCGTGGGCGCGCAATACAGCGCCACAGTGAACGCCAGCGGAGGGTTACAGCCCTACTCCTGGAGCATTATCAGTGGCAGCCTGCCGCCTGGGCTCAACTATAACAACAATAACAACAGCCTCAACATATCCGGAACGCCGACCACGACGGACACTTACACCTTCACGGTTCAGGTCACCGACAATCAAGGGGACACCGCCAGCCAACAGTTCACCATCGTCATCGGTACTCAGCCGGTGGGCTATACAGTCTCTGGCACGGTGAGTTACGGCGGCTCGAAGACGGGGTTTGTCTATCTGCAGCTGAATAGCAACAACTGCGGCGGCTGCAACAACAACCTGGGCACGAGCATCTCCGAAGCCACACTCAAATCGGGCGGGGCTTTCACCATCCACGGCGTGCAACCGGGCACCTACACCTTGCAGGTCTTTATGGACAACCTGGGCTACGGCGCCGAGAACGCCTCCAACCCCACGGGCAGCGTCTCCAACGTCACTGTTGTCAACGCGAACGTAAGCGGCGTTGGGGTCACGCTGGCCGATCCGGGAGCAGTGACTCTGAGTTCAGGTCCCAATTGGCAGGGTGGCAGCGCATTCAGCGGAGGCGCCTTCGTCACTTTCAAGACAATCACCAACAACAACGGCATCGAGATGCCTGCCTCCTACACCGTCGAATGGAGCACCAGCTCGTCATTCAGCGGCACCCCCGGAAGCATGACCTTCCCGGCAGTGGGTAACAACAACCCGTGGATCGTGACCGGACTCACGAATGGCACTGCCTACTACTTCCGCGCCCAAGGCGTGGCGGGCAGCTCGACCAGCAGCTGGGTAGAGTCGCCGAGTGCCATCACCATCGGCGCGCCCTCGGGCGGCAATAGCGTCTCAGGCACGGTCACGTTTAGCCAGACGGCCGCAGGGCCTTTGTATGTGGGCTTCTACGACCAGAACACGGGCAACATCTATGCCGAGCAGGTGGGAAGCAAGGCGAACCCGCCGAAGAGCCCAGCATCGTACTCGGTCAGCGTTCCCGACGGCTCCAATTACTACTTCTTCGGGGTCCTCGACCAGAAGAATGCGGGCCTTGTCGGTGGTCCGGGAGAAGTCTCCAATGTTAATGAGAACAACAACAACTCAGTAGTCATCAACGGTCCCCTGAGCGGCGAGGATCTGACCTTGCCCAGCTCCAACAGCATTGCTTTCATCAGGACGCAGGTCCAGGAACAGCTTAACGGCAGCAACACCATCAATTACAGCATCGGCTTCGAGGTCGACGGTCAGTTCAAACTGCCGGTGGCCGTCGAAATTACAACGGAATCGAATCCGGGAGTGGTCATCCCGGCGGATATTGCCAATGGCGCCTTTGGCAGCAGCAAAGCCGACCGGTTCAGCTTCTGGACCAGCACCAACGGCTTCACGCCGCAGGTCGGCGATAGCTATACCCTGAACGTGACCTACAGCGATGGCACCTCGGAAAACCTGACCGCGTCGGTCACCGCCGTGCTGAACGATGCTTTTGTCACCAACCTTGTGCCCCAGGGGAGCGGCGTCAGCGTGACGCCCAACTTCAGCTGGACCGATCCCACCGGCGGCAGCAACTACACCTATCAGTTCTGGTTGTGCTGCGATCAGCAAGGGACGATCTGGCAGATACCCAGCAACAATTCCAACTCGAACGGCTTCCCCTATACCATCACGTCCATCACGTGGGGCGTCGACCCGACGAACCCGAGCAATGACCTGCCGCCCGGATTCAGTCTGAACGGCCTGACGAACTACTCCTGGCAGATCCAGGCCACCGACGTCAACGGAAACTCCGCGCAGGTGCAGGCGAACTTCGAAACCGCATCAACGCCGCTGACGCTGCCTCCGGCCGGCTCTGTTGGGACGGACGTGGTCGGCCAAAACTTCAACGGGGCGATCAACGCCTCGGGTGGCGTGCCTAACTATAGCTTTACGGTTAATGGCTCCCCTGTCCCCACCAACGGGACTCCCGTCGAACTCGGCACCAGCGGCCTGTATGTCTCCAACACCGGCGGCAACACACTGTCGATTAGCGGAACGCCCAGCTCGACCGGCACGGTCTCGTTCACCGTCTCGGTGACGGACAGCGAGCCCGTCACCGTCGGCCCGTACACGTACACCATCACCGTCACTCCAGCACAGGCGCTTTCGATCCAAACGACAGCGCTGCCCGGCGCCCTCGATGGCTGGGCCTACAACACCTACATACAGGCCAACGGCGGGGTGCAACCCTACACCTGGAGCATCATCAGCGGCGGCAGCAGTCTTACCGCCCTGGGGCTCACCTTCACCAACAACCCTCAGAACAACAACAACGAGGCGGAGATCTCCGGAACGCCGACCGCGACCGGAACTGCGAGCTTCACGGTTCAAGTCGTCGACAATGAAGGGACGACACTCACCCAGTCCCTCAGCATTGCGGTTACGGGCTGTACGAACAACAGCAGTCTCTCAGGCACCTACGCCATGTTGCTCCAGGGCTGGTCGGACAGCGGGAGCGGCGAGGTGTTCACCGGGCTTGCGGGCAGCGTCGCGGCCAACGGCTCCGGTACCATTACGGGGGGAATTGCGGATTTCAACGACCCGGCAGACGGCTATTCAGAGGTGACCATCGACAGCAGCACCTACTGTGTGGCCTCCAACAATCAGGGATTGATGAACATCAATAGCACCGCCGGCAGCTTAACGCTGGCCTTTGCTTTGCAATCCAGCGGGAATGGCAACATCATCATCTACCAGACAGGCCAGGGTTTCCAGGGATCCGGCGTGTTGCTCAAGCAGACTACCAGCGCGTTCTCACTTTCCAAGATCACGGGGCCCTATGCGGTCGGACTTATCGGCGTAGACCAGGGTGGCAACCGATTTGGAGTGGCTGGCGCATTTACGGCCAATGGCAGCGCCGACTGGACCAATGGACAGTTGGATGCTAATGATAATGGAAAAGTCAATGGCGGGAACGGCATCGGCAGCCCGATAACCTTCAGTTCGAACGACGTCAGCACAGTCAATACGACGACCGGGCGAGGCACAGTCGGCATTGACGTTACAGGCGTCGGCACACTGAACTTTGCCTACTATGTGGTCAACGCTACTCAACTGCTGCTGGTCCAAACCGACCCGATCAGCGGCCCAGGCGGCTCACTGTTTGCGGGCCAGATTCTCCAGCAAAGCGGCACGTTCACCAACGCGTCGCTCGACGGTGTCAGCGTGCTCGAAGCGCAAGGTCTCGATTCTGGGAACCCTGTTGCAACGGCCGGGTTCGTCACTACAACCGGCGCCAGCGCGACGTACAGCTTCAGCGGCGACCAGAACGATGGCGGCACGGAGGAAACGCAGAGTGATACGGGGACCTTTAGCGTAGCGTCGAATGGACGTACGACCCTGGCCAGTAGTGGTGGCGGGAACAGCCCGCTCCTCTATCTGATTGCCAAGAACCAGGCCTTGCTCCTCAACACTAACAGCAAGGTGTCCTTTGGCATGTTGATACCGCAGGAGGCGATCACCTTCTCGGACTCGTCCGTCAGCGGAAACTATCTGGGTGGAAGTGAACAGCCGGTTAACTCGAACGTGAAAGCGGGCGTCATCCAGTTGGACGCCTCTGGGACCGGCGCTGTTACCGGAACTCAGTACCAAGTCGAAAATTGCGGGAGCGGCTGTTGGGAGCCGGAGAGCCAGACCCTACAGTCGATTACTTATGCCCCCGACCCCGATGGGCTTAACGGAAAATTTGACATAAGCCAGGACGGCCAAGTAGGGGTGTATCTCTACATGATCTCGACCACGCAGGGCGTATTCATGAACGTGGGAACAACTGGTGGCGGCACCTGCTCCCACGACTGCAACCCGGGGCTGACTGATGTCCATCAGTGACGGTAACGTCGCTGCAAATCGCGGATCGGCGGCTTCACAGCGCCGGTCCGCTTCTTACTTCTGGCGAACTGATAAAATCAAGTTTCGCCATGGCTGCCTCTTCCCAGCTCATCCAGATTGACCTTGGTCCCAGGGTGCGCAGTCCGAAGCCCTCGTGGCTCAAGGCCAAGGCTCCGGTGGGCGACAACTTTCACAACTTGAAGAAGCTGGCGCGCGGGCTGGGGTTGCATACGGTTTGCGAGTCGGCGCAGTGTCCGAATATTGGAGAATGCTGGGACCATCACACTGCGACCTTCATGCTGTTAGGCGATATCTGCACGCGGCGCTGTGGATTTTGCGCGGTGCCTAAGGGGCGTCCAGAGGCGATTGACTGGGACGAGCCGCGGCGCGTGGCCGAAGCGGTCGCCGCGCTTGGGCTGCGTCATGCCGTGGTGACCAGCGTAAATCGCGACGACGATAATGTTGGCGGCGCGAGGATTTTTGCCGAGACGATCTGGCAGATTCGCGAGCTGGTGCCGGAGTGCCGGGTCGAGGTGCTGATTCCGGACTTCCAGGGCTGGAAGAACCACTGCGCATCGTGCTCGAGGCGAAGCCCAACGTGCTCAATCACAATACGGAAACCGTTCCGCGGCTGTACCGCGCGGTGCGCTCCGGTGCGCGCTACCAGCGGACGCTCGATCTTTTGGCGAATGCCAAGCAGTGGGACCCGGCAATGGTCACCAAGAGCGGCGTGATGGTGGGCATCGGTGAAGAGACCGATGAGCTGATCGAAGTCTTCCGCGACTTGGGCGAGCGCGGCGTGGATATTCTGACAATTGGGCAGTATCTGCGTCCGTCACAAGATCATCTGCCGATGACGCGCTACTACACGCCGGCGGAATTTGTCTCACTGAAAGAAGAAGCGTTGAAATTTGGATTCAAGCACGTTGAATCGGGGCCGCTAGTGCGGTCGAGTTATCACGCGCATGAGCAGGCGGATGTGGCGGCGGGATAAGACGCTGCGAGCTACGGGTTACGGACGAGCGTGTCCGTCCCTGCGTGATTCGTGGCGCACTCAGAATACTTTCACGTGGAATGTCAGATATTTCTTGGGATTTTCCCGGATCGCCTTCACCAGTTCCCGCGTCTCCACCAGCATCTGGTTGCTGTTGTTGTAGAGCTCCGGGTCCTTGAACAGCATCCCAGCCGTGCCCTGGCCCTTTTGCAGACGCTCGGAGAGTTCCGCCAGGTTGTTGGTCAGCGTCTGCAGCCGGTTGGCGAATTCCTGATCGTGCGTCAGCTTGCCGATCGCGCCTTTGCCTGCATTGATGTCGTCGGTCATTTGGCGAACGTTGGCAATCGTCTTGTTCGCATTGTCAAACAACTCGGGATCCTTAAGCAGTTTGCCGGCGCTGCCTTTCCCCTGCTGTAAATCGTCAACAATCGCGTTCAGCTTGTCGATGGCAGCAACCGCTTTCTTGTACACTTCATCGCTGGTAAACAGCGGGCCGAGCGAGCCCTTTCCACTCTGGACATCATCGACCAAACCCTTGAATTCGACCACCGTGGCGTTGAGCTGGTCGTACAACGCCGGACTGTAAATGACTTTTCCGATCGAACCCTGGCCACTTTCGATGAACGTCATGATGCGGTCCACCCGTTTGAGCAGGGAGTCCATATTCTGCAGCGTGCCCTGGCTGGCGCGCACCACGTCCTGGATGTCGGGCTGGCTTTGCGCGGGGAGCGTGTCTCCGTTAGTTGCCTCCGGCCCCTTCGCTGAGGAACTGTCGATATCGACGTAGGTCTCTCCGAGGATGCCGGCAGTACTCAGCAAAGTGACGGAGTCTTTGCGCAGATTGAAGGAGTACTTGGTGTTCACCTTCATCGTGACTTCCACCGGTGTTATCGGCTTGCCGGCGACGATCCGGACGGTCTTCACGTTCCCGATGTCCACACCGGCCAGACGCACCGGCGCGCCTTCGTGCAATCCGCCTGCATTATCGAAGTAGGAGCGCAGCGTGATCTTGCGGGTAAACCATCCACCGGTGCCGCTCATCAGGAAAATCAGGACTGCAAGCGTAACGCTCGCGGCCACGACGGTGAGCCCCACGCGGAGCTGCGACCATTTCAGCTGCTTCTGGCTAGGCAAGGTGGTCAGTAAACGACAGAAGCATAATAGCAAACGCCGCGGAATTTCAGGATCGGGATTTTTTGCAAAACGGGGAAGGCCGAAGCTAAGCTAAAAAGGGAGGCTCCCACTTCCTCGCCTGGGAGGCGAAGAGTGGGAGCTTTTCCTGCGAAAGACGACTCTCGATTGCCGATTTAGATCGCCAGTTTACCGCTCCTCACGCTCATTGCGTTTCTGTTCGGCTTTCGCTTGTTTATCCGCGCGTTTCTGAGCCTGCTTCTCCTGCTTGCCCGGCTTGGCGTTATCGCGGGAGGGTTCCCGGTTTGCGGCGTCATGATTCGTCGCATGATCGTTGAAATTGCCGTCATGCCTGACCGCGTCACTAAACCCGCGATTGCCGGCCGCCGAACCACGTGTTTCTGCCGGTGACATCCTTGGCTCGCGATACGCTGCTCCGGCTGCGCTCGCCCTTTCTACGTGCGCTCCGGAGAACTCGCCCGGCCTGCCAGTGGCGGCAATCTCCGGACGTCCATGATTCGCGGAGGCGAACAATGCGCGGTTCTGGCTGGCGGCTCGTTCGTGTTCCCTCTGGGTGGAGAGCGCGGCAGTATGCTGCTCGCGTCCATACGCTTCTTCCTGCGGAGTTGGCCGGGCTTCGATGCCGCCGGGGCCGTTGAAGCTGGTATGCACGTTGTTCACAACTACGGTCTTGGAGTAGACGTTCCTCACATTAACCAGGTTCACGTTCATCACCGCGCGGTTGTAGAAGAAGGCGCCGCCTCTCCATTCGCCGCCGAAGAAGCCGACACCGCGGTAGCCAAAGCCGTAGTTAATCCCGCCGTAGAAGCCGACGTGTGGTCCCCAATAGCCCGGATGCCAGGCGTAGACGCCGCCTGCAAAGCCCCAGTAGCCCGGGGTCCAAAGCATGCCGACCGGCGCAACCACCCATGTGCCGGGAACCCAGTAGTAGCCGCCGTCGTCACTCCACGCCCAATAACCGGGCGTCCAGAGATAACCCGGACCCGGACAAATGGGTTGTGCGTACACCGGCAGCGCGGGCGGACCGATCCGCACCGAGATCCCAATCCCGATTTGCGCAGAAGATGCCGTCGAGAGCGACAGCACCGAAACCGACAACATCAAAACTAATACCAACCCGCGAACGGAATGTTTCATTTTCGTCGCCTTTCTTTAAGCCCTAAGCATTTTGGCCCGGAATCAGGATTCCGGGCTAATTACGTTTCGGCTATGTGAACCCTGAACTTTCGGACATGTTGCGCGGACGGAGAAAGTTATTTTGAATGAGCAGGATGGCAGCGCTCCAAAAAATGTAGGGGCGTACGAATGCGTCCGCACCCACGTTGGTTCTTCGTGATTGCTGAGAGCTGCCAGCGGAAGCTGTCAGCTAATTCTCCAGAATGACGTGGGCCAAGGCTTGCTCGGAAGTGTGGGTGAGCGAGAGCGCAATGTTTTTCGTGCCCAGCTGGGCTGCGATGGCCGCGGCTTCACCGTGAAACTGAATTGTCGGACGCTGGCCTTTTGGGCGCACCACTTCAACATCGCGCCAGCGGACGCCGCGACTCCATCCCGTGCCCAGGGCCTTCATCCCGGCTTCCTTGGCGGCGAAGCGCGCGGCATAGCTTTCAAAGCGGCTGGCTTTTCTTTCGCAATAACGGATTTCGCCGTCGGTGAAAATGCGATGAAGAAAGCGATCGCCGAACCGCGCGATGCTTTCGCGGATGCGAGCGACTTCGGCGATGTCCACTCCGGTGCCAATAATCATGAGGACATTGTTAATTGCTAATTTGGAATTGGCAATTTGGAACTGAGGCGAGGTGTCAGGTGTCAGATTAGGGATGCTAGGACCGTGACAAGGTTTGCATCCTGGTCGGGATACACGGTGCGCAGGTCTAGCAGAACGCGACCTTCTTCTACTCGGGCGATTACCGGCGGAGTGTTAGCGCGCAGATGGGCGCTCAGTTCATCGGCGCTGTGGTCGGCGTGAGTCAGCGCGATCAGGCGCGTGGGCAGAACAGCCGATGGGGCCGCGCCGCCGCCTATGACCGATTCGCCATTGAGGAGCTCCAGCTTGAGGTGCTTGAGTTGAGCCGATGCCACCTCGGAAACGATCTTCTGCGCGCGGCGCGCGATCTCGTCTTTCGGCAGCCGCATCATGCGCAGCACGGGCACAGCGTCGTGGTCGCGTTTGACGTAGGCGAGCAGCGTGGCTTCGAGGGCTGCGTAGGTGAGCTTGTCCACGCGCAGCGCGCGGAATAGCGAGTTCGAACGCATTCGCTTGACCAGATCGGCGCGGCCGCTGATCAATCCCGCTTGCGGACCTCCGAGCAGTTTGTCACCGCTGTAGGTGACGATGTCGACGCCGGCGCGCAGGCTGTCGAGTACTCCCGGCTCGCCGTTCACTCCGACCGAACGCAAATCAATCAGCGCGCCGCTGCCCAGATCTTCCATGAGCGGAAGATTGCGCCGACGAGCGAGAGCTACCAGTTCGTCGAGTGAGGGCTGCTCGGTGAAGCCGGTGATCTCAAAGTTTGAACGATGCACGCGGAGCAAGAGCCGCGTACGCTCGTTGATGGCGTGTTCGTAATCGGCGATGCGCGTACGATTGGTGGTGCCAACTTCGCGCAGCGTTGCATTCGACTTCGACATTACGTCGGGGATGCGGAAGGAGCCGCCGATTTCGACCAGCTCTCCGCGCGAGACGATGACTTCGCCGCCCTCGGCCAGCGAGTTCAACGCCAGCAGAACCGCGGCGGCGTTGTTGTTGACGACAATGGTCGAGATGGCGGTCGAGACCCCTGCTGGGACATGCTCAGGTGAGGCGGGGCTGAGCCCCGCCACCACACGATCGTCGTTCAGAAGTTTTTGGAAGAGGCGGTCGACATGCACGTCGCGCTTCCCGCGCTCGCCCGCTGACAGATCGAACTCCAGGTTGGAGTACGCGCTTGCCGTGGTGCAGACGTGATCGAGCGCTGCGGCCGCCAGCGGCGCGCGCCCCAGATTTGTGTGCAGGATTACCCCGGTGGCATTAATCACTGGCAGCAAGGAATAGCTCATCGACTGCCGGAGTTGACGTTCCACTGCTGCGGACAGGCCACTGAGTGCGAGATCCAGCGATTTCTCGTCGAACTCTCCACCAGCGATTTCCTGACGAAGGCGAGCGATCACGACGCGGATACTCTCGGCGACGGCGGAATGCCCGTCGCGTTCGATCAGCGCCTGCACGCCGGGCTGACGGAGCAATTCGTCCGTCGAAGGCAGTCTGTGAAACAGCGCGGATTTGTTCGCAGTGGACACCGAGGGCGATTATGCCACAAGACCAGTTGCCAGTCGCCGGTTTCCAGTTGCCAGTAAAAACCCGCAGTCGTGGAGGCCAAACATCGCAAGCCAGGTAAATGGCGGGGGGCTGGCAACTGGCCGCTGGCAACTGGTTATAGCGTGTGCAAGTACGCTAACAGATCTTTAACCTGCTGATCCGTCATCACCTGGCCGAAGCCTTCCATTTTGGCTCGACCATACTTGATGATGTCGGTGATGCGGTCATCGTTTGCGGGCAGTCCGCTCAGGGGCAGGTATTGGCGCTTGAAGACGCCTTTCAAGCTCGGACCTTTTTTGCCGTGTGACGAGTAGGGTTCATGGCAGCGGTCGCAATAGTTGTCGTAGAGTCTTCTGCCGTCGGCCTGTTGCGGGTTGAGGCCAAGTTCGGCGTCCGACTTGCGGCGCTCGACGTCGCATCCGGTGACGACTAGAAGCGTGAGGATCAGCGCGGAGGCAGGAAGGCAGGGAGAAGGAAAAATCCATTTCAAGACGTTCATGATGATTGCGGCATCGCCCACAACGACTCAAAGATAGGATAATACGGAAGTGATGAGCGTTGTCGTCAAACGCGTTTACGAACCTGTTTCTCCGTCGGATGGAGTGCGCGCGCTGGTGGATCGTTTGTGGCCGCGTGGGCTCACGAAAAAAGATGCGGCGGTCAAGTTCTGGCTGCGCGACGTGGCGCCTTCGGACGAGTTGCGGAAGTGGTTCCACGCGAATCCTGAGGGATGGAGCATGTTCCAGAAGCGCTATCTCAAAGAGTTGGCCAGCGCAGAGGGCGCCGTGGCCGTGGAGAAGCTGCATCATCTTGCGGAAACCAAGCGGCGAGTCACGCTGTTGTATGCCTCCCGAAACACGGAGCGCAACAACGCAACTGTGCTGAAACAGTTGCTGGAAGGGATGCCCAAGCCTCCGTCGAGCGTTGGCCGCGGCGCGCTGGGGCGGGGGCGGATTCGGAAGGCGAAGAGAAGCTAGCTGGGTTGCAATACGAGAACAACGCATCTCTATTAAGGAGAAACCTCATGCTTCACTCGGCGCTGCAGGTAGTTCTGGGCTGTGCTTTTCTATTCTGGGGTACATCTCTTTACGTCCAACATGGTGGTATTACTTCGCTTCTGATGCTCGTGATTGGGGCGATCCTCACCACCGTTGGAGCGGTAGTGATGAATGTCAGACAAGCGCTCAGAGATGAGTCGAAGCGCCGGGAACAGGAAAGCAAACCGGTTCTGAACATTTGAGATCGCTGCGGTCAGAACCCTCCGCACTATAATTCCCGAGTCATGTCCAGTCCCGACCCCGATAAGAAAATCGAGAAGAAGATCGAGACTCTACGCGAGAAGATTCGGCACCACGAGTATCGCTATTACGTGCTGGACGATCCGGAGATTTCGGACGCCGACTTCGACTCGCTGATGAACGAGCTCAAGCGGCTTGAGGCGGAACATCCGGAACTTATCACGCCGGACTCGCCCACGCAGCGCGTGGGCGGCAAGCCACGCGAGGGATTCGTCAAGGCGAAGCATTCTTCTCCCATGCTCTCGCTGGACAACGCTTACAGCGAAGAAGAACTGCGCGACTGGGAGCGGCGAGTGCATGAGCTGAGCGGGCGTACCGATCTCGAGTACATGTGCGAACTGAAGCTGGATGGAATGTCGCTGGCCCTGGTCTATAGCGACGGGCGTCTGGAACGCGGCATCACGCGCGGCGATGGCAGCATTGGCGAAGATGTGACCTTGAATGTGCGGACGGTGCGATCTATTCCGCTGTCGATCTCGAAAGACAAGTTGAAGAAGGCCGGAATTCCCGCCGATTTCGAGGTGCGCGGCGAAATGCTGATGCCGCTCGCTGCCTTTCGCAAATTGAATGAAGAGCGCGAACGGCAGGGACTTTCGGTGTTTGCCAATCCGCGCAATTTTACGGCGGGGACGGTACGGCAGCTCGAACCGTCGATTACAGCGCAGCGCAGGATGGACTTCTTCGCTTACATGCTGCTGAAGGACGGGCGAACTTATTTCGACCGCCAATCGAAAGCGATGGATGCGATGGAGCTGGCGGGGTTCAAGGTGAATCCGAATCGCAAGCTGGCGAAGAATCTGGACGACGCCTGGAAATTTATTCGGAGCTGGGAGCCTAAGCGCGAAACGCTGCCTTACGAGATTGACGGCATCGTCATCAAGGTGGACCGCACGGCGTGGCAGCAAGAACTGGGCTTCACCGGGAAGGCTCCGCGCTGGGCAATTGCTTACAAGTACGCGGCTCGCGGGGGCGTGACTCAGATCGAGGACATCGTCCCCCAAGTTGGCCGTACTGGCAAACTGACACCCGTTGCTTGGCTGAAGCCGGTACCGATTGGCGGCACGACGGTTTCGCGTGCCACGCTGCACAACATGGATGAGATTGAGCGGCTGGGAGTAAAGATCGGCGACTGGGTCGAGGTGGAACGCGGCGGCGACGTAATTCCGAAAGTGGTAAAGGTGGTCGAAGATAAGGACCATCCTCGCGGCCGCAAGCAGTTCGAAATGCCCGCGCATTGTCCCGTGTGCGGCGGCAACGTAGTGCGAACACCGGGCGAGGCGGACCATCGCTGCGTGAATGCGAATTGCCCGGCGAAGCTGCAGGGAACGATTCTGCATTTTGCCTCGCGCCACGTGATGAATATCGACGGGCTGGGAGAGGTGTTGGTGAATCAGCTCACCGAGCGCGGCTTAGTGAAGAATGTTGCCGACCTCTACAAGCTGCGGAAAAACGATTTGCTGCAGCTCGAGCGCATGGGCGAGAAGTCGGCAGAGAACGTGCTGGAGGAGATTAAGGCCTCAAAGCAGCTGCCGCTCGAGCGGGTGATTTACGGGCTCGGGATACGGTTTGTGGGCGAGCGCACGGCGCAATTTCTGGCGGAGCACTTCGGATCGCTGGATGCGATCATGAAGGCGAACGCGGAGGAGCTTGAAGAAGTGAACGAAGTCGGACCACGGATCGCGGAAAGCATCGTGGAATTTTTCGACGACGAACACAATCGAAAGCTGGTCAGCGATCTGCGCAAGGCGGGACTGACATTCGCTGGTCAGAAGAAAGAAAAAGGCACGAAGCTGGCGGGGAAGACTTTTGTGCTGACGGGTACGCTTGCCCGCCATACGCGCGACGAAGCGAAGAAGATGATTGAAGATGCGGGCGGACGCGTTTCCGGGTCGGTGAGCAAAAAAACGGACTACGTGGTCGCGGGGAGCGATGCGGGATCGAAACTGGACAAGGCTCGAGAGTTGGGAGTTAGCGTGATTGGGGAAGAGGAGTTGGAAGGGATGGTTGGTTAGATCAGGAAGGTCAGCGGGAAAGCGCAACCAAAGGGTTGCTTGTTGTGTCGGATCAAGCTAATATGCAACCTGGAGGTTGCTTAACATGAACGATCGTATTGAAAAGCGCATAGAACTCAAGGCGCCGGTTTCGCGGGTGTGGCGTGCGCTCACGGACTACCGTGAGTTTGGCGAGTGGTTTCGTGTGAAACTGGACGGCCCCTTTGTACCGGGTCAGGTGTCGCGTGGCCATGTCACCTATCCTGGCTACGAGCATGTTAAATGGGAGGCCGTCGTGCAGAAAATGGAGTCCGAACGGCTCTTTTCTTTTACCTGGCATCCTTATGCCATCGATCCCAAAATAAATTATTCGAAGGAGACGCCTACGCTGGTCGAGTTCAAGCTGGAGAAGACCACGAATGGCACGCTGCTTGTGCTCACGGAGTCCGGTTTCGACAAGATCCCCAGCGACCGCCGCGTCGAAGCCTTCCGCATGAATGATGGCGGTTGGACACACCAAATGAAAAACATCGAGAACCATGTCGCACAGACCTCGTAGCAGCGCGGCCGTCAAACGGCACGCTCGTGCACCCGTATTTGCGGCGCTGGGCGACGAGACACGGCTCGCGCTAGTTGCGAAGCTCTGTCGAAGGCGGCCTTATTCGATCTCGCAACTGACGCACGGTTCCAAGCTGACCCGGCAGGCGATCACCAAGCATCTTCGAGTGCTGGAGAGTGTGGGGATCGTGCACAGCGTCCGTTCGGGTCGCGAGAGCCGGTTCGAATTCGATCCGCAGCCGATTGAAGGAATCAAAAAATATCTCGATTTTGTTTCCGAGCAGTGGGATCAGGCATTGTCCAGGTTAAAGTCGTTTGTGGAAGACTGATAATCAGATGGTTGGTTGTGGCACTGGACGGGCGAGACGCCCGTCCCTCCACAATCTAATCATTACGCATCACTTCTTCGCGGTCGGCGGCAATACGCCGTTTAGGCGCAGGTACATTGCTGCTTCGGCGTAGTGGTCGGCCCAATTACTGGCTAGGACCAGGCTGAACCAGGCGCGCGTAACCTGTTTTCCGCCGAAACCTTCCGTGGTCTCGGATAGTTTTGAGTCATCCATTTTGGCCAGCGTGTCAGAGCAGAAGTCGAAAGAGGCTTTGAGCGCGGCGACGAGTTTGTCTTTGCCGTCCGATTCTTTTACTTCTTCGACCTTGGGAGCCGGGACGGCGGCGGCCTTGCCGCACAGCAGGTTATTCGCTTCGACCATGTGGGCGACGAGGTGGCCGAATGTCATCTGGTCGGGAGTCGGCTTGTAGTTGAATTTGTCGGCGGGCATGGCTTCGACGGCGGCGATGGTGTTTTTCTGGCGGCCGGGCAAGATGTCTCGGAGCGCGCTGCTGACGGGATTCTTGACTTGCGCGGTAGCCGGCGAGATGGCTAGTAACAGTAACGCCGCGATCACGAGAGTTCTCTTCATTTTTCCTCCTGATTTTTCCCTCTGGGTGCGCTGAGAAGGATAACGCGAACAATGGTGTCAGCGCTACCTTGACCCAGGCGGAACCGGTTTTGGCGCACGCACGCGGGCGGGGCGCCCGCGCCACACTTGCAACCTTGCGCTATCCTAACACTATGCACGCGCATGGCGGCCACACACATTCTCATGGGACGGGGCGGGTGCTGCGCATCTCGCTGGGCGTCACCATGCTTTACGTCGTCCTACTAGTGGTTGCTGGCATCCGCGCGCACTCACTGGCGTTGCTTTCCGAGGCGGGGCACAACCTGTCCGACTTTCTGGCGCTGCTGCTGTCGCTGGTGGCGGTTTTTCTGGAAGGTCGTCCACCGAGCGTTACCAAGACCTATGGATATCGGCGCGCGGGAGTGCTGGCGGCGCTGGTCAATGCGCTCTCGCTAGTGGCCGTGTCGTTTTATATTTTTTTCGAGGCGTTTCGGCGGATTCAGCATCCCGAGCATGTGCGCGCTGCGGTGATGATTTGGGTGGCGGCGGCGGGCGTGCTGATGAACGGCGTGATCGCGCTGCTGTTGTGGCGTTCGGGGCGGGACGTGAATGTCCGCAGCGCGCTGCTGCACGAGGTGGGCGACACGCTCTCGACCACGGCCGTGATTGCGGGAGGTTTTGCCATCCTGTGGACGGGACAGTACTGGATCGACGCAGCCTTGTCGTTCGGGATTGGCGCGCTGATTTTGTGGTCGAGCATCGGGATCGTGCGCGAGACGCTGAACATACTGTTGGAAGGTACCCCGCGCGGCATGAGTCTGGAGGCGGTGGAATCGGCAGTGCGCGAGATTGCGGGCGTCAGCGATGTGCATGATTTGCATGTGTGGAGCATTGGCTCCGAAAACCATGCGCTCTCGGCGCACGTCAAGATTGCGGACATGGCGACTTCGGAGAGCGACACCATTCTGCGCGAGATCAACGAGAAGCTCGGGCAGGGATTTGGCATCCACCATACGACGATCCAGTTGGAGCACGTGGTCTGCGAGACGGCCCATAGTTGCGTCATTGCGGTGCGGGAGGAAGAACACCGCGACCATGATCATTCCGAACACGACCACCACGATCACGCCCACTGAGAGTAATCGAGCCGGTAATCGCCTGGTTACAGCAGCTATCCTTATCAGGCATACTTGCTCGTGATGAAAACCCGCTCCATGATGATCGCTGGCAAGCTTCTTGGCATATTCTGCGGCGTCTTTTTGATCGTGCTTCTAGCTGTTCCACTTTTCGGGCAAATCTGGCACCTCTTCCACGGAGACTCCTTCTCTTACGCAGGTTGGAAAATACCTGTCCCTAATGGATTTTACGTGCACGACTCCGGGCAAGATACGACAATGTGGCGATTGAGCCTCGGCGTTCCTCTACTTGACAAGCCTTACGGACACATCAGTCTCTACACTCGACCATCGCCTTTTGACTTCAATCGAGACTCATCTCGATTTGACGAGGGCGTCACTGAAGAAGCAGGTCGCACGGGGTTTCAACTAGTGTCCCGCCAAGCAGTTGTTGTCGGAGGTCGCTCTGGATATTGCCTAGAATTTCATCGTTCGACGCCGAAGCAACCCCGATCTCTGGTGCGATGTGCGGTTACCGATAGCGTTGTCGTTGTTTTCTACGAGGGAGACGCTCGATACCTTTCTCAGTTTTTCACAATGCTCGGGGGAATGATTTTGGAAAACTCCGCAAATAGGGCGGCTCTGGATTAGCGGTCATGGGAAGTGCTGGCGAAACATCGCGATTGCATTCATTGGCAGCCCGCCTGATCCGTATCTCAATGAAAATACGAGTGTTGTCGGATTTCTTCGCAGTTGATCCCAGAATTCTGTGATATCCTGCGAGTTGGAGTCGTTCCTCTCTGTGGCTCATCCAATGCCTATGCGGCACCTGACTATGAAGCGTTGGCGGCAAATTTTGCGTTTCCTGGCGGCGGTCCAGTTGCTGCCCGCTCTGGAGAGCGGCGAGGAAACCCTCGTCGGCGGCCAAGCTGTGCTGGAGGGCGTGATGATGCGCTCGCCGCACGCCTGGGGCATTGCCGTGCGCAAGCCGTCAGGCGAGATCGTTACGCACAGCGAGCCGCTGGAACGCCCTTCCGAGCAGCATAAGTGGATGGGCTGGCCCGTGGTGCGTGGGGTGATGACGCTGGGGCACGCGATGACGCTGGGTTTCCGCGCGCTCAAGTTTTCCGCCAATGCGGCGCTGGAAGAACTATCCACTAGCGATTCTGAGAATTCTGCAAATAACGATTCTGGCAGCAAAGCTCCAGTCAAGAAGTTTGAAATCACCGGCTGGATGGCGGCCTTGAACATGGCATTCTCCATTGCCTTCTTCATCTTCATGTATAAGTACCTGCCGCTGCTGGCTACGACGGAATTGAAAAAGGTGAACCCGGTTTTCGGGCAGCAGTTCGTGTTTAACCTGGTGGACGGGCTGATCCGGATCGCAATGTTCCTGCTGTTTGTGTGGGGCGTTTCGCTGTGGAAGGACATTCGGCGCGTGTACGAGTACCACGGGGCCGAGCACAAGACGGTATTTGCGTTTGAGAATGGCGATCCGCTCGAAACTGCGGCCGTACAGAAGTATTCGACGTATCATCCGCGCTGTGGAACCAGCTTCCTGATGACGGTGATGATCATCTCGATGCTGGTTTACATGGCGATTCCGGCGCATACCTTTTGGACGCGATTCGGCATTCGCATTGCGTTGTTGCCGCTGATTGCAGGCGTCTCTTACGAAATCATTCGCTTTGCCGCCAAGCGCTTTTCAGCCAGGACTTCGTCGACTAAATCGGGCGTCTCGCTGTTCGCGCTGATTACGGCGCCGGGCTTGTGGCTGCAGCGGATCACGACCCAGCCTCCAGATGACAGCGAAGTCGAATGCGCCATCGTTGCGCTGGATGAAGCGATGAAACTGGAAAAGCAGCGCGGCGGCGAGTTGGTCATTGCGTAGCGGTGCCCACCGCATAGTTCTCAGTTCCCAGTTCTCGGTTCTCAGTAAAAACTCATACAATAGAATTCGCGAGAACGAACGCGGGACTGATTTCTGCCGCGGTGTGATTGTCTTTCGAGGGTTTCTGAGAACCGAGAACTGAGAATTCAATGTTCGAACGTCTTGACCAAATCGAAATCCGCTACGAAGAGCTGACGCAAGCGCTTTTGTCGCCGGAGATCACCAACGATTCGGCGAAATATCAGAAGACTGCCAAGGCGCATAGCGAAGTCAAAGAAATCGTCGAAAAGTATCGCGAGTACAAGGATTTGAAGCGCGGGATCGCCGAGAGCAAGACCATGCTGGTCGACGAAAAAGATCCCGAAATGCGGGCTTACGCCGAGGAGGAACTGGCGAAGCTCGACGCGCGCATCGTGACGGTTGAAGAAGAACTAAAGGTGCTGCTGCTGCCGAAGGATCCGAACGACGAAAAGAACGTGGTCCTGGAAATTCGCGCCGGGACAGGCGGCGATGAGGCCACGCTGTTCGTGGCGGAAGTTTTCCGCATGTACAACCGCTATGCCGAGACGCAGAAGTGGAAGGTGGAAGTGCTTTCCACGTCGGAGTCGGGCGTAGGCGGGCTGAAGGAAGTGATCGCGCTGATCGAGGGCGACCGCGTCTATTCGCGGCTGAAGTACGAGAGCGGAGTGCATCGCGTGCAGCGCGTGCCGGCGACCGAGCAGCAAGGACGCGTGCATACCTCGGCGATCACGGTCGCCGTGCTGCCGGAAGCGGAAGAAGTGGACGTCAAGATTGAGGCCAAGGATCTGCGCATCGATACGTTCTGTTCTTCGGGACCGGGCGGGCAGTCGGTGAATACCACGTATTCGGCGGTGCGCATCACGCACATTCCGACGGGCACGGTAGTGAGTTGCCAGGATGAGAAGTCGCAGATCAAGAACCGCGAAAAAGGAATGCGCGTGCTGCGCTCGCGGCTCTACGAAGTCGAGATGCAGAAGCAAGCCGATGCGCTGGCGAAAGAACGCAAGCAGATGGTCGGGTCGGGCGACCGCTCGGAGAAAATCCGAACCTACAATTTTCCCCAGAACCGCCTTACGGATCATCGCATCGGCTTCACCATTCACCAACTCGAGCAGGTCATGGACGGAAAGCTGCAGCCGATTATCGACGCGCTGATCACGCACTATCAGGCAGAGAAGCTGAAGCAGGAGACGGCGAGCGTGGTCTAAAGCGATGCTCGTGTGGGGGCGTTTCGCCCGTCCAAGGTTGCGTAGGGACAGCCGTCCCGGGCACCTCTCAATTCGCTATAAAGACTTCCACGACTCCTCGACGATTTTCCTCTCATTTAGTATTCTCCGTGTCTCCGTGGTGAAATAGAAGCGTGCAACTTCGCCAAGCTCTGAATGCGGCGGTCGAACGGCTGACTTCCGCGCGCGTTCCCTCCCCGCGCATGAATGCGGAGCTCCTCATCATGTTCACGCTCGATTGCGGCAGAGCGTATCTCTATGCGCATCCGGAACGAGAACTTACCTCCAACGAAGTGCGACGTTATGACGAAGCTTTAGTGCGTCGGGCTACCGGCGTTCCGGTGCAGTACATCACTGGGCACCAGGAGTTCTGGGGGCTGGATCTTATCGTGTCGCCAGCGGCGCTGATTCCTCGTCCGGAGACAGAGCATGTGGTGGAGGCGGTGCTGGAGCTTGTCTCCTCAGGTGATTCAGAGCAAAGTCAAGAGCTAGATCAAGGGCCGCGGGCGAGGGCGCCCGCGCCACACGAGCTACGCATCGTCGATGTCGGCACCGGGTCCGGAGCGATTGCGCTTGCTCTGGCTAAAGAACTCCCAACGGCGCATATCCACGCAACCGACATTTCTCCCGAGGCGCTGGAAGTCGCGCGGGCCAATGCAGCACGGCTCGAACTTACCTCGCGAATCGAGTTTCATCGGACGGATTTGCTGACTGGATTGCGCCCGGCTTCGTTCGACTTCGTGGTTTCGAATCCTCCCTACGTCGGCGAGTCGGAAGAAGATTCAGTGCAGCTCGAAGTCCGCAAGTTCGAGCCGCGTACGGCGGTGTTCGCGGGACCGACAGGCGTGGAAGTGATCGAACGGCTGATTCCCCAAGCGCGCGACGCGTTGCGTCCGGACGGATGGCTAGCGCTTGAAATCAGCGGGACGATCGTCGATCGCGTGCTGAGTTTGCTATCGGGCTGGAACGAAGTTGAGATCAGAAACGATCTGCAGGGGATCGCGCGCGTGGTAATAGCGAGAAAAGCGAGTGGCTGAAGGCACGATTTCCGGCAGAGACGCGGCCTGCCGCGTCTGCCGCCGCGTGCAGCGGAGTCGGGGCAAGTCCCGCCTCTATAGAAACACTCTAGAACGTCACCCGCACTCCGAGCTGTGCGGCGAAGGGGATGCCTACGGTGGTGCCAGGGCCGAAGAAATCTCCCAAGGCGCCTTCGGGTCTTTCGAGTTGCTTCAGGCTGGTGACCGGAATGTGGGTGGTGCAGCTTGGGTCGCCGCATAGATAGGTAACGTTGCCGGTTGCGATCTCATTCTGGTCGACCGGGAGCTGGGTGATGTTGATCGCATAATTCGCTCCGGGATTGTTGCGGTTGAAGAGGTTAAAGAACTCGATGAATGGATCTACTCGCCAGCGCTCATTGATGTTGATAGGCCGGGTCACGCGCAGGTCCGACTGAATGTAAGGCGCGCCTCGGAATTCGTCGAGGCTCGTGTACACACCGTTCACAAAAATGCGGCCGCTGTTGTCCGCCGTCGTGATGGTGATGGGGCGCGCGCTTTCGACCTGGTTTACGGTGCTCAATTCGAAGCCGCCGGGGATGTGGACGATTCCCGCCAGCACGAGGCGGTGGCGAACGTCTTCGCCGGAGGGACCGTAGTCGCCCGGTCCGAAGGCGTTCAGCTGGCCGGCCTTCGGAAATCCGCTCGGCACCTGGCAGACGCCATCCACATAGTCAAACAGTTCGCCGAGCACGCAGCCCCAGGTCTGCGCCTTGGAGAGCGTGTAGTTCGCGACCAGGCTGAAGCGGCGCATATTGGCCTGGGCATGCAGCATCAGGGCGTTGTAACTGGAGCGGTTGTCAGATGCGAAGACGGTGGCAGTGGGATACGGAAAGGCGCGATAGCCGTGGTTCCCCTGCTCATGGGTGTAGTCGGCGCTGACCATCCAACGCTCGTTGAAGGCGTGCTGCACTCCGCCGGTAGTGTGAATGGCGTAGGGCGTTTTGTAGTTGGGATCGATGAGCGATGGCGGCGCAGCGGACTTCGGATTCACCGCTTCAAACGCGGTAGCCCAGCCGTTTTGCGCGAGGTCGTTGTAGTACATGCCGAAGCCGGCGCGAATCACAGTCTTCTCGCTGTCGCCAGGCGAGTAGGCGATTCCGAGGCGAGGCGCAATTTGCCTACGGTCATCATGAGGAACTGCTTCGGCGTATCCCAGCGAGGGCAGCAGGCCAAAATTAGCATTCGCGGCCTGGCTTTGTCCGGAAGCCTCGAAGAGCCCGAAGGTGGTTTGATAACGCAGGCCGTAGTTGACGGTGAGATGGTGCGTTACGCGCCACGAGTCCTCGGCGTAGAGCGCGAGTCGTTGCACGTTTTGCGAGAAGCCGCCGTTACCGCCGAGAGTATAGCTGCAGGTCGAGCCATCCGACGCAGTGAAGCCGATACACCGTGGCCCGAAGGTTCCGAACACGCCCGGGTTCTGTACATAATAGACTGGGTCATTGATGTACTTGGCGAGAGTTTCCGCCGTCGATGCAAACGCACCGCTAAGCACCGGTTCGTGAATGAAGTCCACGCCAAACTTGAGCGCATGGCTGCCGGCAACGTGGCTCAGGTCGTAGCGGAACTGGTATTTGTCTTGATTGCGCAGGTCGGGGAAAAGAGTGATGGGAGTAGCGAACTGGTTGTCGCCGAAAGTTTCGAAGCCGGAAATGGTCAGCGCGGTGGAGCTGAAGGGAAACGCCAGCGCGAAGCCCAGATCGGAGTTACGCGTCTGGGTAAGGTGCAACAGGCTGGCGCCGAGAACCAGATTGCCGAGCCACGTTGGACTGAAAGTATAAGCATTGCTGATCACGGCGTTCCAGTAATTGTTGTGCGTGGTTAATCCGGTGGAGGGCAGCGTGCCCTGCTCTACCAGAGCGTTGTGCGTAAGGTAGCTGTCTTCGGAGGCGCGCAGAAACCACTGCGACTTCGAAGACTCGGCCCAGTCAAACCGCACGGAGCCGATGTAGTCGCGAAAAGGGATAGCAACAGTGGCGGGAACGGCGATGAAAGGAACACCAGTAATCAGCCCATCCGCGGCTAACTGCGCCAGCGCATCGAATTGCGTAATGCTGGCCGGGCTGTAGGCGACGCTGGCATTCTCATGGACGTGCTCGAAGGAGGTAAAGAACCATACTTTGTTCTTTGCGATCGGCCCGCCAAGTGTGCCAACGTAATTCTGCCGCGAGAACGGTTGCTTGGGATTGTGTACGCAGGTTCCGTCGCTGCATGTTTCCGCCGGATTCTCAATCGGGAAGCGGGCGTTGAGCTCGGCTTGGCGGTCGTAGAAAGCTGCGTCGCCATGCCAATCGTTGGTGCCGTGCTTGGTGGTGATCACGACGGACCCGGCGGTGGTCCAACCGGTGTCGGCGTCCTCATTCGAGGTGCGCACGGCAAATTCCTGAATGCCATCGGGCGAGAAGTTCTGCAGGAAGCCGCCGATCCAGTCGTCGGAGTTGTCGGCGCCGTCGACCGACAGTTCGTTGTTCAAGCCCGAGCTTCCGCCGGTGGAGACGGCCGTAATGCGCGCCTTGGTCGGATCGGAAGGCTCGACCGGCTCAGTTCCAGGCACGACATAAGCGATGTTGGCGAAGCTGCGCGCCGGCAGCGGAAGGGTTTCGAGGTCCTGGCTGCCAACTACACCCCCACGCACCGCGCTCGCCGTGTCGATCGTTTCGGTCGTGATCGAAGAAGCATTCGCTTGCACGTTGACCGCCTCTCGCGCGTTTTGCGGTTTGAGCGTAACCGCGATATCGCGCACCACGCTGACTGCGACATCGACATCGGCGGTTGCCTCGGCAAAACCTTTGGCCGCGACGGTAACGCGATAGGGGCCAGGCAGCAGGCCCTCAATGCGGAATTCTCCCCGTTCATTTGCAATGGCCTCGCGGGTGATGGAAGATACGGTGGATTGGACGACGATCCGAGCTCCCGCAACCCGTGCGGCGCTTGGGTCCTGAACCTCGCCACGGAGAGCGCCGTTCGGATTCTGCGCGCGCAGAAGGGAAGAGGGAGAGACTAAAATCAGCAGAGAAATCGGGAGGATTACGGCGCAGGTCAGCAAATTCGATCTGCGTCTTTCAGAGACTGAAAACCTGGCAAGCATGAAGAAACCATCCAATGAACAAAGGGATTGCCGCTGTCCAGAGTAGCTACGGATAAAAACCTGCGCGGCGAAAGACTGACAAATCGAGAGTAAAGGGACGCGCCCGCTACTACCATAGATAGTGGTCTCAAAAAGTTGGCGAGAAGAACACTCTGCCGGCAGGGAAGAACTAGCGGACCAGCCACTCTGTAACTTCGTGCGTCAGCGCCAGAGCGGGTCCGTAGGTAGCGAAGACGCACAACAGAGTCACAACCACTGGTGGGATGACGTACCACGGTCGAATTCGCATCGTCTGAGTTTTGCGGGCTTCGGCTTCATTCCAGGCAAGCAAGCGCGCCACGCGTGCGCTGATGGATCCGGTCACGAAGCCCACAGTACAGACCGGAGCTGTTTCCACCGGGACCAGGCGGGAGAGCTTGACCAGGGCCGCAGCCAGGTCGACGGCGTCATCCAGATTCGAGACGGCCGCATCATCGGCGGCCAATTCTGCGGCTTGGGACCAAGCGCTTTCCAGCCTGGCCATACCGGGGAACGGACAGAAACGGAAGACGAGTTTCTTTAAGTTGTCGCGAGACTGCATGTGCGCGAGTTCATGCTTGAGCGCGATGTGCAGCTCGTTATCACTCAGAAGCGCAACTGTAGATTCTGAAACCAGCACTTTCGGTCTGCGGACGCCCACCAGAGTGAGTGGCGGAGTCTCGCGCCGGGAACGGAAGGTGACGGTCTGGGCGGCGGCATCCTCATCCAGAGGATTCGCGCCTTCCAGCCAGCGCGCCACTACGCGAGAAGTTTTGGTCTGGGCGGCGATCACGCGGAAGCAGCCGCAGGCAATCAGCAAGAGAGCGCAAATGCCCAGCGCGAGAGGCATGGCGCCCATGCCCTCATTAATCGAACGCGGTTCCAGCAGCTGAAACGACGGCACGACAAAAGCGAATGTAACGACAACGGAAGCCGTCAATGGCAGAACGCGCAAGGTGAAAAGCAAATCGGCCAGGTTTTTTTCTCTGGCATGCAGCAAGCGCAGCGAGCGCCATGCGATTGCCACTATCGCCGATAGCAGGCAGTAGACGAGAACGAAGAAAGCGAGCGAGACGGCGATTCCGCGCAGCGCAAACATCAGTGTTGCTCCTGAGCGTTCTTTTCCCGGCTCTGGTTCTTGCGGCTTTGGATTTCGCGGCGTTTGCGTTCGACCAGAAGTTGCAACTCATCCAGCAGTTGCGCGTCATGTGTGCTGAGCGCTTCCACCAGGTAAGAGAGAGGCAGCGCGGAAGCTTCGCCCGATCCCAGCAGTTGCCGGATGCTCTCGAGCGCCGTGACCCGTTGCAGCTCTTCGGGAGTGTGGCGCGGAGTGTAGCGGAACGCCCTGCCTTCAGTGACGCGGTCGAGCAAGCCTTTTTTGTAGAGCCGGTCCAGGGTCGTCATCACGGTGGTATAGGCCTGATGAATCTTGCCATCCGCGAGCAGTTCGCGAACCGTGGCGCTGCCCTCCGACCAGAGTTTTTGCAGCACCTGTTGCTCAAAAGGGCCCAATTGAGGTTTGGAACCTGACCCGAAAATTGAAGAGGATTTCGTCATCAAAAAAAGAGCGCTGCGGCGACTTGGGCCGCAAATTTCCCCTTGTTTTGACTGTAGTTACCAGTTGGTACCGGTAGGGTACCCCCCCAGCCACAGTCTATTAGAATCATCAAGTTACGGACTAGAACGATCCAAAGTCTTCAGGTTAAACGGGTTAAAGTCAAAGTCTTGATAGCAAAGGAGTTAGGTTAAGCTTCGTGCCAACTGTACCCACAGTCACTGGGCTGTAGCCCAGTTTTTATTATAACCCCTGATGTCAACTGGCCGGCTCCTCGCGGCGTAAGCCGAATGTAAGCCGAAGCGGGCTGCTGGTCCCGAACCAGCATCTCCATACTGGCCAATGCCAGCGAAACCGGTATCCCTAGTTAGGCTCAGACCCTTTGTCCTTCATCCATTGACGTGCACGCCTCAGAACTGTCCTGTCAGCCCTGCGGTTCGAAAGGTAGCTTGTCAGATAATCGGTGAGAACTGTGGATTCTTCATCTGCTTCGCTCGGTGAAAACGCCGACGGAATGTCACTTTTGACAAGCTCCAACTAACGCGAGGCGGCGGCTGGCAGTATCTCTTCCACGTCGATCTTGGTGGGATAATTTCCCGTATAGCACGCCGAGCAGTAAGTGGTTTTCTCCCCGTCCCCGCAAGCTTTCTTGAGACCTTCGAGCGAGAGATAGGCGAGTGAGTCGGCGACGATGAAGTCGCGAATCGACTCGATCGTCTTATTGGCGGCTATGAGTTCTTTTTTTGAAGGCGTATCCACTCCGTAGAAGCAGGGCGAAATGGTCGGCGGACAGGAAATCCGCATGTGGACCTCCTTCGCTCCAGCGTTACGAATCATGCGGACAATTTTCTTGCTGGTGGTGCCGCGCACGATGGAGTCATCGACCAAAATCACTCGTTTACCTTCGAGCAGGCTGCGCACGGCGTTCAGTTTCAGTTTTACTCCAAAGTCGCGAACCGACTGTTGCGGCTCGATGAAGGTCCGTCCGATGTAGTGGTTGCGGATGAGGGCAAGGCGAAAAGGAATACCGCTTTCGGCGGCGTATCCGATGGCCGCGGTATTGCCAGAGTCGGGGACAGGAACGACAATGTCGGCGTCCACCGGGGCTTCGCGGGCGAGCTGGCGTCCCATGGCATCGCGGCTTTGATCGACCGAGCGGCCAAATACCAGACTGTCAGGACGCGAAAAATAAACATGCTCAAAAATGCAGCTCGACTGCGCCGGGGACGGCGAGTAAAAACGGGAGCTGATGCCTTCGGGCCCAACGATGACGAGCTCGCCGGGTTTGACGTCGCGCTCGTAGGTAGCGCCGAGCAAGTCAAAGGCGCAAGTCTCCGAGGCAAAGACAATCGTGTCTTTCTTTTCACTGGTCAGAGCCGGGATACGGCCCATGGCCAGCGGCCGGAATCCGCGCGGATCGCGGGCGGCAAAGATACGATCGCGGCTGATCATAACCAGCGAAAAAGCGCCTTCCACGCGACGGAGCGCGTCGGCGATGGCATCGGGCAGGGTGTGCTCGCGGGAGAGCGCAATCAGGTGAACCAGCACTTCCGTGTCGCTGTTGGTTTGGAAGATAGACCCCTGGCCCTCCAGCTTGGCGCGAATAGCAAGAGCGTTTACCAGGTTGCCGTTGTGAGCAAGCGCGATCTTGCCCTTGTTGGATTGCACCATGATGGGCTGGGCGTTCAACAGAGCCGAATCGCCAGCCGTCGAATATCGGGTGTGGCCGATGGCGAGAACACCGCGCAGAGAAGCCAGCACTTCGTGGCTGAAAATATCGGCGACCAGGCCCATGGCTTTGTGCTGGCGCAGGTGCTCACCGTCGGAGGTGACGATGCCCGCCGACTCCTGTCCGCGATGCTGGAGCGCGTGCAGGCCGAGATAGGCAAGCTTTTCCGCCTCGGGATGGGCATGGATGGCGACGACGCCGCATTCATCGCGAAATTTGTCGAAAGTTGGCATGTTATTCATTCATGTAACTCACGCAGGGGCGGCCGTCCCTACGCAAGCCTGTCAGTCTGCCGCAAGGCTTGGTTCCGTCCGCAAAGCGCTTTCCAGCGCGCCCTCGTATGCTTCGCGCAATTCATGCACGTTCGCGGAAATCACCGAATCGTTGCCCACCGCGATCTCAACCCTGTCCGATCCCGTTTCCCCCAAGACATCCGCAAACACGCCGTACTCCGCCGCTATTTGTTGGATTCGCGGCAGATGGACGGGGTCGCAGCTTAGTACGACGCGGCTGGCATCTTCCCCAAAAAGCAGAAACTCAAGTGCTAATTGCGCCTTCGGCAATCTGACACTGATGCCTATTCCGGCTGGTAGAGAGCACTCCACCAGCGCCACAGCTATCCCGCCATCGGCGCAGTCGTGCGCCGACTCGACCAGCCCCGCCCGAATTATGGCCACCAGAGCCCGTTGCAGCGTGGCTTCATTCTCGATATCGAGTTCTGGCGGATAGCCCCAGACCGCTCCGAGAATTTCTTTCGCGTACTCGGACGACCCAAACTCCAACTCGGCATCGACGGCATCGCCAGCTTCATTCGCGCGCAACAAAACAATCTTTCTTCCCGCTTGTGCGAAATTCATCTTCGCCGTCTTGCGCACGTTTTCCAGAACTCCTACCACTCCGATCACAGGAGTCGGGTAAATTCCCTCGCCGAGAGTTTCGTTATAGAAGCTGACATTGCCGCCGGTAATCGGCGTATCCAGCTCTTCGCACGCTTTGGTGATGCCGTCAATCACCTGCGAAAACTGCCACATGATATGCGGCTTTTCAGGATTGCCGAAATTGAGGCAGTTGGTGGCGCCGATCGGCGTCGCTCCGGCGCAAGCCACTTTGCGGGCAGCTTCGGCGACGGCGTGCATGGCTCCTAGACGCGGATCGAGATAGCACCAGCGGCTGTTGCCGTCGAGCGCCATCGCGAGTCCGCGATTCGAGCCCTTGATGCGAATGACGCCAGCGTCGCCCGCTCCGGGCGCTTCGACCGTATTGGTCTGCACCGTGTGGTCGTACTGCTGCCAGATCCACCGCTTCGAGCAGATGTTGGCACTAGCAAGTAAACGCTTAAGCAGTGCGGTAAAGTCTGCGCTTTCGCTGAGCCGGATGTGCTGCGGCATTTCCCGATCGACGGGCGGCTCCCAGCGAGCGAGCGGACGTTTGTAGACCGGAGCGTCATCGGTGAGGGCGGCGTTAGGAATTTCCGCGACGACTTCCCCGTGTTCGAGCACGCGCATCTTCGCATCGTTGGTGACGCGGCCGATTTCGACGGCGTCGAGGCCCCATTTCTGGAAGATGCGGAAAACTTCTTCTTCGCGGCCTTTCTGAGCGACCAGCAACATGCGCTCCTGTGACTCGCTGAGCATGATCTCGTAAGGCGTCATGTCGGTTTCTCGCTGCGGGACGCGGTCGAGTTCGATTTCGATTCCGGTGCGGCCGCGTGCGCCCATCTCGCAGGTCGAGCAGGTCAGTCCGGCTGCGCCCATGTCCTGGATTCCAACGATCGCGCCGGTTTGCATGGCTTCCAGGCAGGCTTCGAGCAGCAGTTTCTCGAGAAATGGATCTCCAACTTGAACATTGGGACGTTTCGCTTCCGATCCTTCGCTGAACTCCTCGCTCGCCATGGTGGCGCCGTGGATGCCGTCGCGCCCTGTCTTGGAGCCCACATAGATTACGGGATTCCCCTCGCCCGATGCGCGTCCATAAAAGATCTGGTCGCGGCGAACCAGGCCAAGAGCGAAGGCGTTCACCAGCGGATTGCCGGAGTAGCAAGGCTCGAACTTCACCTCCCCGCCAAGGTTGGGGACGCCGAAACAGTTGCCGTAAGAGGCGATGCCCGAGACCACACCTTCCATGACGGAATGGTTCTTGTGAATTTCTAGTTGGGTAGTGACAGCCGCCCCCGGCTGTCCGGACGGGCGGGACTTCCGTCCCTCCACTGAGGAATCTGTGATCGGGCCGAAGCGAAGTGAGTCCATCACCGCAACCGGCCGCGCGCCCATGGTGAAAATGTCGCGCAGAATTCCGCCGACGCCGGTGGCCGCTCCCTGAAACGGCTCAATAAACGAGGGGTGATTGTGCGACTCGATTTTGAACGCGCAGGCCCAGCCGTCGCCAATGTCAACGATGCCGGCATTTTCGCCCGGTCCCTGCACCACCAGCTTGCTGCGCGTGGGCAGACGCCTCAAATGAACGCGCGACGACTTATAGGAGCAATGCTCGCTCCACATCACGCTGAAAATGCCGAGTTCGGTCCGCGTGGGCTCGCGTCCGCCGAGGAGCTGTTTGATTTTTTCGAATTCTTCCCGAGTAAGGCCGTGCTCCCGGATCATCTCCGGCGTGACGGCAATAGAAATGATCGCAGGGGTAGTGGTCATCGGAGAAGCTTATTGTCGCATCTCCACCAACTTTTCGCATGTGGATTTTGTGTAGAGCGGGCACCCTCGCCCGCTGCGTTTGACCTTGATGTTGGTCTTGACCGTTGAACCCGATTCGCCAGTTGCCAAGATCAAAGTCAACGGCAGCGGGCGAGGGCGCCCGCTCCACACCACACAGGCGTCTATACTGTCGCTGATGAAGTCGGTCATCGTTGGCACCGCCGGACATATCGATCACGGAAAAACGGCGCTGGTGAAAGCGCTGACCGGCATTGATGCCGACCGACTCGAAGAAGAAAAGCGGCGCGGCATCACCATCGACATCGGGTTTGCTCACTTCGAACTCCCCGCGCCCGATGGCAGCAGAATTCGACTCGGATTCGTCGATGTTCCTGGCCACGAGCGCTTTGTGCGCAACATGCTGGCCGGCATCGGCGGCATCGACCTGGTGCTGCTCGTAATCGCCGCCGATGAGGGGATCAAACCTCAGACTCGCGAACACTTCGACATCTGCCGCCTGCTCGCCATTCGCCGAGGCATCACCGTGCTCACAAAATCTGACGCGGTGGACGCGGAGACGCTAGAAGTTGTGCGACTGGAAGTGGGAGACTATTTGTGCGGATCGTTTCTCGATCCGGCGCAGTCTCCGTTGGTCGCGGTGAGTTCGTTAACGGGCGCCGGTCTGGATGAGCTGAAATTCTCTCTCATTAAAGTCGCGTCGGAAGTTGCCGCGAAAAACTCGAACGCGTTGGCTCGCCTTCCCATTGATCGGGTGTTCACGATGAAAGGCTTCGGCACGGTCGTCACCGGAACTCTCGTTGCCGGGACAATCCGCAAAGAGGAAGAACTCGAGGTGTTTCCCTCGGGCAAGCGGGTGCGAGTTCGCGGAGTGCAGGTTCACGGTTCATCGGCCGAGGCGGCGGTCGCAGGACAGCGCACCGCACTGAATCTTGCCGGACTCTCCACCGAAGACCTGGCACGCGGAATGACGCTCGCGACCCCGGACACTTTTCATTCCACGTCGCGAGTCGATGCGCTGCTTTCCCTTCTTCCCTCAGCCAAGCCGTTCAAGGACGGCGCGCGCGTTCACTTTCACGCTTACACAACGGAAACGATTGCGGAAGTTCGGCTCTATGGCGCGAAACAAGTGAAGCCGGGCGACGAAGTATATGCGCAACTGCGATTCGCGGAACCCATGTTGCTTCTGCCCGACGATCGTTTCATCGTGCGGCAGTTTTCGCCGGTAGTGACCATCGGCGGAGGCGCGGTGCTGGATGCTTCGCCAGCAACACGCAAGCAACGCACCGACCAAACAGTCGCATTTCTCAGGATCATGCGGGATGGGTCTCTGGAACAAATGTTGGCGGCGCGCGTGGCGCGGCGAGACGCGATCGGCCTGCGTCTGGAAGACGTCCCCGGAGAGATGAATATTCGGTGGGAAGAAGCCGCGAAGCTGCTAGCACCGGCCGAATTAGTGTGGTGCAATCAGGTGCTGGTCGCGCCAGCGGCATTCGCGGAAGCCAAAGCAGAAGTACTTTTGGCGCTCAAGAAGTTTCACGACGCCAATCCCCTTGTAGCAGGAATGAGCAAAGAGGAGCTACGCGATCGGGTCAACCTCGGCCCAGAGGTGTTCTACAGCGTCCTTGCGAAACTGGCGGAAGAAAAGAAGCTCGAAGTCGCAGGCGAACTCGTCCACCTGCCCGGTCGCGGCGTGGTCATGAAAGACGAAGAAGCCGAGTCCAAGAAGATCATCGAGCAAGCGTTTGCTTCCACAGGGTTGAAAGTTCCGTCACTGAAAGAAGTGTTGGCGGGACTGAAGGTGGATAAACTCCGCGCCCAGAAAATCGTCACTCTGCTTTTGCGCGACAAAGTTCTGATCAAGATTTCAGAGGAACTGGTCTTCCATCAGAGCGCGCTCCTGGATCTGCGCCGCAAGATCGCCGCGCTCAAAACTACCGCTCCGAAGATCGATGTCGCCCGCTTCAAAAACATGACCGGAGTCAGCCGCAAATACGCGATCCCGCTGCTTGAATATCTGGATCGCGAGCGAGTAACCCGGCGCGTGGGGGATGAAAGGGTGATTCTCTGATTGCGTTATTGTGTGGTGACGGGCTTCACCCCGTCCAGGGCAAACACTTGGCCTAGCCAGTGCCGGACGGCGCAAAGCCCCGTCACCACACGAGCTAGATCGTTTCTTCCGGGAATTCAACTTCCAACGCCAGTGGGCCGGTGACGCGATTGGTCAAGTTCGCCAATCCAATCAGCATGTGCAGATCGACAATCTGCTCGTCGGAAAAATGCTTCCTGAGTTCCACGAAGTCGGCGTCGCTGGCGCCGTCGGGAGTGCGCGTGAGCTTCTCGGCATAACGGAGCGCGGCCTGCTCGGGCGCGCCAAATCCCGAGTAGTTTCCATCCTTCAGAGCCTTCATCTGTTCTGGCGTGAGTCCGCCGCGTTTGCCGCTCTGGATGTGGTGCTGCGAGCAATAATGGCATCGGTTGATCAGCGAGACGCGCAGATACACGGCCTCGTACAGCTTGCGGTCGAGCGAACGTCCCACGCTGGCATAGAATCCCAGAAAGTTGCCCAGCATCGCGGGGCGATGTGCCAGCGCTTTCTGAATACTGCCGGGCTTGCCTTTCAGCTTGCCATCGTAAATTTCTTTAACTTCCGGGCTGGCTTGCGCAGGTTCAATCAGACTAATCCGGGCCATGAGAGTCCTCCTTGTGCGTGCGCCCTATAATAAATAAATTCTGCGATGTGCGCTGCCGTCGTAGATGGGGAGACGCGTGAAGAGAGTTCGCATCATCGGTGCAGGCCTTGCAGGATCCGAAGCGGCGTGGCAGTGTGCCCGTCGCGGCGTCGCCGTGGAACTATTCGAAATGCGGCCGGTGCGCACAACACCCGCCCACCAGACGGCCAACTTCGCGGAACTGGTTTGCTCCAATTCTCTGAAATCGGACAGCGAGAACACTGCGCCCTGGCTGCTGAAAGAAGAGATGCGGCGCGCGGGTTCTCTGCTGCTCGAGATCGCGCGTGAAACTGCGGTGCCCGCCGGGCACGCTCTGGCCGTGGACCGCGCCGAGTTTTCACTCAAAGTGACGCAGGCGATTTCCCGCGAACCGCTCATCACGATTCGTCGCGAAGAGGTCACGCAGATCGAGGCAGACCAGCTCACGATCACCATCATCGCAACCGGTCCACTGACGTCGGATGCGCTCTCGCGGGAAATTGTGCGGTTGAGTTCTTCTTCCGCTTCGACGGGAGAATCCAGTCTTGAGCCCTTGCGGGCGCGGGCGCCCGCGCCACACAACAATCTTTATTTTTACGATTCGATCAGCCCGATTGTCGAGGCCGATTCCATCGATATGAGCAAGGTGTACCTGGCGGCCCGCTATGACAAAGGGTCGGCTGACTACATCAATTGTCCCATGTCGAAAGATGAGTACGACCAGTTCTACGACGCGCTTCTCGCGGCGCAATCGGTGGAACAGAAAGACTGGGAAAACCTGAACTATTTCGAGAGCTGCCTGCCGATTGAAGAGATTGCCAGGCGCGGACGCGACACGCTGCGCTTCGGGCCGATGAAGCCGGTTGGGCTCAAGGACCCGCGCACCGGCAGGATGCCGTATGCCGTCGTGCAATTGCGGCAGGAAAACCTGCGCGCCGATTCCTACAATCTTGTCGGATTCCAGAATCACCTCAAGTTTGGCGAGCAGGCGCGCGTGCTGAGTTTGATTCCAGGCCTCGAGCGCGCGCGTTTTCTGCGCTATGGCCAGATTCATCGCAATACGTATATCAACGCGCCTGCGCTGTTGAGCCCGACGCTGCAAATGAAGGCGTATCCCCACGTGCTGTTCGCAGGACAAATCTGCGGCGTCGAGGGCTATGTCGAATCGATTGCGACCGGCCTGATGGCGGGAATGAATGCGGCAGCGTTTGCCACCGGCGGCAAGCCTGCGCCTCCTCCGCGAGCGACCGCGTTTGGCTCGCTTGTCCACTACATCACGCAGGCAGAGAGCAAGAACTTTCAGCCGGCGAATATCACATTCGACCTGTTGCCCGCGCTCGACACACGCCTACGCGACCGCAAGGAACGCCACCGCCGGCAGTGCGAAGTCGCATTGCGGGAGTTCGACCGCTGGTTTAGCCGGTGTATCGAGCAAGCTGCCGATCCCTCCCCTGCGGCTTCGCTCCGGGTCGGGATGACAAATTCTTAGGGTAATGATTGACGGGTGTATATTGTTTTTTCTGGAGATTCGCTTTAGGGTGCTGATGTAAGAGTGAGGTTGGTCCCGTGCCGGTTTCTGCCGTTGACTGCGTACAGCCCGCCCTGCAGCACGTGCGCGAACAACTCTTCACCCGTTTCCGCTTCGGGCAATGGTCTCGCCTGGCGCTGGTTGGAATTCTGGCGGCGGAACTGCATGTTGGCGGATGCAATTTCGGAAACCTCGGGCACAATTGGCCTCGCGTTCCACACAAAACTCAGAATGGATTTCTGCCGCCCGGCGTGGCATCTGATTTCCCTCCCTTTGACCCAGCGCGTATTCCTTCCCACATCTCCGAGCATATCGCGCAGTTTCTCGGATTGATCCTGGTGGTAATCTTCGCCTTTATGGTCGTCGCGTTCATCTTCCTTTACATCAACAGCGTGTTCCGGTTCATTCTGTTCGACTCGGTTCTAAAGCGGCACTGTTCGATCAGCGAGGGATGGAGAAAATGGCATCGCGCCGGCGGACGATTCTTTCTGTGGCAGATCGTGTTCCAGATCGCGGTCTGGCTGTTTTTCCTGGTTATCGTCGGCGTGCCATTGGCCGGGGCTTTGGCTGCGGGCTGGACAACAGATCTGCGAGAACACATCGCGCGGCTGGTCGTCGGAGTAATTTTGCTCGTCGGCCTGATCGTAGTGTTCGTGCTGACAGCCGCCATGGTTCAGGTGCTGGCGAAAGACTTCCTGGTACCGATTATGGCTCTCGATGATCTCGATTTTGCCGATGGCTGGCAGCGTTTGCTGGCGATGATGCGGCCCGAGAAGGGACGATACGCCGTTTACCTGCTGCTCAAGCTGGTGCTTTCCCTTGCGGCCGCCATCCTGTTCGGCGTCATCGCGCTCGTCCCGGCGCTGTTCATCTTCGTCCCTGCAGCCGTAGCCGTGATTGCAGGCCACGCCGCGGGTATGGGATGGAACGTGACGACCATCAGTCTGGCGATCATCTTTGGAACTTTGCTGCTCTTTCTCTTAATTTACCTGATCGCCTTGGTCTGCGTGCCGGCCACTGTTTTCTTCCCTGCATACGCGCTGCATTTTCTTGCCGCTCGATATCCAAACCTCGACGCACTGTTGAATCCAGCGCCTGCGCCTCCGGCTCCGGAATTGCCACGCGTTCCGGAATCTCCTCCGCCGTTCGAACCGCCTCCCCTGCCGCCGTCGGCGGAGCCCATCGGATAATCTTGCCGGTGGAGAACCGGGCGAGGACGGTGACAAGTAAATTGTTTCGTCTTTTGTTCGCAGCCAAGATCGTGCTATTCTTCTCGGAAGGGAGCAGTTGTATGAGTGAAACTTTTGACGATTTCGCACGAAAACATAAACAGGAGCAGCAAGATCAAGAGCAGTTGGCAAAGGACGTCGGCTCGGAGTGGGAAATACTAAAGGGCTTTGTGTCACAATTTGCACTCGACAACAGGGGCGTTGGAACTGACAAGTTCCAGTGGGAGCCTCACCCAGAGCTAGGATCTGTTCTGCTGGTTCTAAAGGACGTGGCGGCGATCATCGACGGCAATGCATTGAACGGTGTGTCTCCACAGTTACTAATCCGCTTTGACCGAAGATGTGCTGGCCCCAACCGGGAGTGGAACGTGAAAACTCCGATACCGGCCAAGCGTTGGTCCTTGAAGCCCATTGTCGAAAATGGCGAGTTTCTGTGGCTGGTCGAAGAGCGGAACCTGAAGGCATCGTCTGCCAAACTTGCGGATGAAATCGCGAAGGAGCTGGCGTCACACCATCTCGCCTATCAAAAGGCGTATGAGCATTGGACCTTGTGAACCAGGCCAGAGGATGGCTCTATGATGTGGATAGCGATCGCACTCGTTTTGTTGACGCTATTTCTGAAGTACGGAACCGGGAAGAAAGGCGGGGTTCATCTCAAGGATTGCAAGCGAGATTCAACCTGCACTTGCTACGGTAACGAAGACAAGAGTAAGCCCGGTTAGCCCACACGCAGTCTGTCGGGCCTCGCTCGTTCCGACAAGTGCGTGCTTAGTCCCGTGCCCGGTTCTTGATCCAAATAGGCGCCCCCACAAACCCGAATGCAGCGCGTATCTGATTTTCGAGGAAGCGCTGATAGGAAAAGTGCAGCTTCACGGCGCGGTCGGTGAAGAGCACGAATGTAGGCGGCGCCACTCCGGCCTGCGTCATATAGTAGATTTTCACGCGCTTGCTCACGGGAACCGAAGCGCGGTCAAAATCAATCGTCTTCAGGAAGCGGTTCATCTCACCCGTCGTGATGCGCTTTCGGCGCTCAGCAGCAACTTTTTCGATGAGCGGAAGAATTTTTTCCGTTCCCTTGCCTGTGTGCGCGGATAGAAATAGCACCGGAGCGTAGCTCAGAAATTTTAGCCCGTAGCGCAGACGCTCTTCGTAGAGCGCGCGGTCTTGTGGGCGCTTGGCGTCCTGGATGCGCGCCGTCCTCGACTGGCTGATGGCGCGCTTCTCGCCGCTGGCCACTAGATCCCATTTGTTCACCAGAATAATCACCGAGCGCCCGCTCTCGTGGGCATAGCCTGCGATGTTCGCGTCGAGCCCACTGGCGCCCTCGGTCGCGTCGACCATGAAGAGCACGATGTCGGCGTCTTCGATATTTTTGCGCGCCATCACCACCGAAAGCTTCTCGGCCATCAGCTTCGTCTTGCCTTTTCGCCGAATGCCGGCCGTATCGATGAAGCGAATCTTGCGCCCTTTGTACTGGATGACTTCGTCGATGGAATCGCGCGTGGTGCCGGCGACCGGCGAGACGATGGCGCGCTCGGTTCCCGTAAGTTGATTCAGCAGCGTGGACTTGCCAACATTCGGATGCCCGATGATAGCCACCTTGATTTCATGGGGCTCCTCGAAGCCTTCCCGTGAGGCCGAGTTCATGGAGTGACGGGCGTCCTCGCCCGTCCCGCCGGGCGAGACGCCCGGCTCTCCATTCGCCTTCGCAGTTGCAGGCAGTACCAGAAGGATCGCGTCCAGCAGATCGTCGATGCCGCGCCCATGCTCGGACGAAACCGGAAACACATTCCGCATCCCGAGTGAATGAAATTCTCCGAGCAACGAATCCTGCTTGTCGCTGTCCATCTTGTTGACGGCAAGAAAGAGCGGTTTCCCAGTACGAGCCAGCAGCCGAGCCAGCTCGCGATCCGGCCCAGCGATCTCGGTGCGAGCATCGACAACCATAACAATGGCCGCTGCTTCTTCGAACGCAACTTTGGCCTGGCGGAAGATCTCCGACGGTATGAAGTCTTTGTCGTCGGGGACGATGCCACCGGTATCGACCACTCGAAACTCGCGCCCGCGCCACTCGGCCTCGCCATAGAGGCGGTCGCGAGTGATGCCAGGCTCGTCTCCGACAATGGCGCGCCGCGATCCGGTCAGCCGGTTGAAGAGCGTCGATTTACCAACGTTAGGCCGTCCGACAATGGCAACGAGTGGGGATGGCTTTTTCTTGTTCAAAGTGATTGAGCTGCGCGCTACGGGCTACGAGCTACGAGCACCCGGTTCGCTCGTCGCTCGCTGCCCGTAGCTCGCGGCTGTAACGTTATTATAGAGACTCCGTGCCTTCGCCATCCCATCCCGTGTCCCCTCCGGAAGCTCGGCCTGCGGGATTCTCGCTGTACCAGTTCTTCGCGCCGGGAGGCTTGCTTTCGAAAACGCATCCCGCCTACGAATTTCGCCGCGGGCAGTTGCAGATGGCCCAGGCGGTGGAAGAGGCGCTCGAAGAAAAGCGTCACCTGATCGTCGAAGCTGGCACGGGTACCGGTAAAACGCTGGCTTATCTGCTGCCGGTGATCCGCTCGGGCAAGCGCGTCATCATTTCGACCGGGACGAAGAATCTGCAGGAGCAGCTTTTCTTTAAAGATGTCCCGGCGCTGGAACGGGCGCTGTTTCCTGAAGGAGATCGCAAACTGAGCGTCTGCTACATGAAGGGACGCAACAATTATCTCTGCCGCAAGAAGCTTTTTGATCTCACGGATCAGCCCGTGCTCAGCGGCCTGGAAGAGATCGAGTACTATCGCGCCATCGCCGCTTGGGAGAAAACGACACATACTGGCGATCGCTCGGAACTCGCGGAATTGCCCGAGACTAGCGCTCTTTGGCACAAGCTCGATGCGCGGGCCGATACCTGTCTCGGCCAGAAATGCAAGGAATGGGAACGCTGCTTCATCACCGAGATGCGGCGGCGCGCGGCCGAGAGCGACATCATCATCGTCAACCATCATTTGTTCTTCGCCGACCTCTCCATCAAACTCGAAGCCGAGGCCGCACCCGACGCCGGCGTGCTTCCGGAGTGCGGGGCGGTGATTTTCGACGAAGCGCACGAACTGGAAGAAGTTGCCGGCAACTACTTTGGGATCTCGGTCAGCAACCTGCGGCTGGACGAATTGACGCGCGACGTCGAACACCTGCTGCAGCGCGAGAAACTCTACACGCCGCAGTTGTCGGGAGCGATTCAGTCGGTGCGGGAGCGCACGCAGCTTTTCTTTTCGCTTTTGCCCGCAAATGAAGGCCGGTTTGCCTTCGACGCTCGCCGCGAATTTCTCGAGGAAAACGGCGAGGAATTTCTCGCCCTCAATCAATCTCTGTACCGGCTGGGCGCAGAACTGGAGCAGCTTCCGCAGAAGCCGGAAGAAGTCTTCACGCTGACGCGCCGGGCGCAGCAGTTGCAGGTGCAACTTCAATTCGTGATGGAAAGCGAGGATCCGAACACAGTCTTCTGGATCGAGCGACGAGGTTTTCGTGGAGTGCCGGGCGTCCCCGCCCGACGGAAATCGTCCGACGAAAGGCACGCAGGCGGCCGCAGCAATGTTTTTCTGCAGGCGACTCCGATCGAAGTCGGCCAGATTCTGCGCGAGTGTCTTTGGTCGAAGCTGGAGGCGGCGGTGCTGACCTCGGCAACGCTTGCTGTCGGCGGCGGTTTCGACTACATACGGCAGCGGCTGGGGCTTGACCACGCGCGTGAATTGATCGTTGCGTCACACTTCGATTACGAAAGCCAGGCAATCCTCTACGTCCCGCCCGATCTGCCCGATCCGCGCACGCCGCAATTCGCAAGCGAAGCGACCGGCGTTATCCGGAGGCTGCTTGAAATTACCCGCGGACGCGCGTTCGTGCTCTTTACCAGCTACGCGCAGATGAACGAAATCTACGAGCGGCTGCTTGGCGTGTTGGAGTTTCCCATGCTCAAGCAGGGCGACGCTCCAAAATCGGCGCTGCTCGAGGAGTTTCGGCTCACGCCCAACGCTGTGTTGTTTGGCACATCTTCGTTCTGGCAAGGAGTAGACGTACAAGGCGAACAGTTGAGCTGCGTGATTATCGATCGCTTGCCGTTTGCCGTGCCAAGCGATCCGGTCGTGGCGGCGCGAGTAAAGGCCATCGACGCTGGTGGTGGCAATGCCTTCTTCGAATACCAAGTGCCAAGCGCGGTCATTACGCTGAAGCAGGGATTCGGAAGATTGATTCGATCGCTGCACGACCGCGGTTTGCTGGCTCTGCTCGACAACCGAATTTTGAAGAAGCAGTACGGGCGGGTGTTTGTGGAGAGCTTACCTTCCTACAGCAGAACAACAGACTTGCGAAAAGTCGAGCAATTCTTTGGGGCGGATGTCGAATGATGGAGCGCCGGGCGTCCCCGCCCGGCAGGACGGGAAAATCGCCCGTCCCCTCACGAGCACAAACTATTCTGCTGCTTCTTTGTCGACCACGACCTTCAAGTGCGTGGTTACGTCCTTGTGCAGCTTGATCGGGACGATGAACTCGCCGACGGTCTTGAGCGGTTCGTGCAACTGCACCTTCCGGCGATCGATGTGGAAGCTCTTCTTCTCGAGAGCTTCGGCAATGTCGCCCGCCGTGACTGATCCGAACAGCTGATCGGCTTCGCCCGACTTGCGCAGGAACTTTACTTCGAGGCCGTCAAACTGTTTGGCCAGCGCTTCAGCTTCCGTCTTTTCCTTGGCGGAGCGGCGCACAGCGGCGGCCTTCATCTGCTCGATGACGGTCTTATTGGCGACGGTGGCTTCAATCGCCAGTTTCTTGGGCAGCAGAAAATTCCGCCCGTATCCCTCGGCGACTTTCACCACTTCACCGCGGTTGCCCAGCTTGGGCACATCTTCTTTCAGGATGACTTCCATGAATGACTCCGTTTCGTAAGTAACCTTGTCGTTAGTCGTTCGTCGTTGGTCGTTCGCAAAACCTCGAACGCTCAACACGCTCTTGCTACCACCGTTATTTGCGAACGACCAACGACGAACGACCAACGACGATTCTTGAACTTATTGCGCGCGTCCGGCGAACGGCAGCAGGGCAATGTTGCGCGCCTGCTTGATCGCTCTCGACAGGCGGCGCTGGTGCGGCGTGCACACTCCAGTCAGGCGGCGCGGAGTGATCTTGCCGCTTTCCGCCACGAACTGCGCCAGCAGACGCACATCCTTGTAATTGACCGCTTCGATCTTCTCGACGCAGAACTTGCAAACCTTCTTGCGCCGGAAAAACTTGCGGCCACCTTCGCGGGGACCACCGGGGCCTCCGCCGGGACGCGGACCGCGTGGCCCACTGCGCTCGGGGCGATCACTACGCTCCGGACGGCTTTCGCCGCCTGACGCGGCTGGTGCCTTTGTTTCGTCTGTCATAGTGCTCCTGCTTTCTCAGAATTCGGTTTTGGGAAGGGCACGGCTTCAAGAGCCTGCCCTGAGCTTAGCCGAAGGGTGCCGCAAAGCGCCCCAAGAAACGCGGGCTTTCGCCCCTGAGGTCGAACGCCCAAGCGCGCTGGCCCCAATTTCCAACTAGACCGGCGCCGAGGCCGGTGTTTCCGTTGTGGCTTCCGGCGCTGCTGGTGTTACCGGAGCGGCGACGGCGGGTTGTGCACTGGTCTTCTTTTTCGAGTCGCGGATCTTCTTGATCTTGTCGAGCCGCTTAAGTTCTTCGTCCCTGCGCACGGTAAGGAACTTGATCACCGGCTCGGTCACGCGCAGGCGGCGTTCGACTTCGTGCACGACGGCGCCGCTGGCGTCGATCGTCATCAGCACAAAGATGCCGTCGTTGAACTTACCTACCCTATACGCGAGACGACGCTTGCCCCAGACCTCGCTCTTGGCCGTTCCGCCTGCCGAGGTCACTGAAGACTCAAGAGTTGAAATCAGCTTGTTCAGATCCTCGTCCACCATGTCGGGCCGGACGATGAACATCAATTCATAGCTACGATTCATTCGTTATCTCCAAACTCTCTTAGTACAGTCGCTGGTCGTTAGCTGCTCGTCGCTCGCGATTCGTCGTTCGCTTTTCGCCTCTGGATCAAAGTTGCGAACGACGAATAGCGAATAGCGAACGACAAGCACCCAAAGCGACCAACGACGAACGCTACTCGCCCGCTTCATTCTTGCGATTGAACCGGTTCATCGCCGCCGTCGGTCCTTCTTTCAAAATCATCTCGACCGCCTGCACTGCCGTGTCGAGGAGTTCGTCCACAACTTTTTCCTGCGCCTTGCGGAACGGCGTCAGCACATATTTCACGCTGTCCACGACCTTGCGCTCAGGCGCAATTCCCAGCCGAATCCGCAAAAATTCGTCGGTACCCAGCGCGCCGAGGATGGATGCCATCCCGTTGTGCCCCGCCGAACTTCCCCGCTGCCGGATGCGAATCGTGCCCAGCGGCAGATCGAGCTCGTCGTAAATCACAATCAGGTCACGTTGCACATCCACCTGATGTTCCGCCACCAGTTCCCGCACCGAAAGCCCACTCAGGTTCATGTAGGTTTCCGGTTTGGCCAGGACCACCGGCTCCCCGGCGATCGTTTTATTGCCAATCAGTGCCCGCGCCGTCAGCGCGCGGCATTGGCGATTCCTGACTTCAATCCCGAGGCCGTTGGCGATCCGATCAATCGTCAAGAACCCGAGATTGTGCGGCGTGAACTGGTACTCGATTCCGGGGTTCCCTAAACCGACGATCAGTTTCACGCGGGAGATCCTTCGCTCCGCTCAGGATGACGGCGGCGGGCTCAGACGCCCGCCAAACGCCGTCATTTCTTCTCTTTCTTCTCGGCCTTTTCAGCCTTCTCGGGCTTGACCTTGGCCTTGGCATCGCCTTCGGCCTCGCCTTCACCCTCGACTTCCTGCTTGCCCTTCTTAATGACTTCGGGCTCAGCCGGGGCTGCCGCCGCCTCTGCCACCACCTCTGGAGCCGCAACCACTTCTTCCTTCACCGTGGTGATATGCGCGATCATCTGGTTCTCCTCGGTCAGGAACTTCAGCTTTTCGCTGTGTGGGAGGTCTTTCACGCGCACTTCAATGCCGAACACAAGGTGGCTGATGTCCACTTCGATGGACTTCGGAATATCCGCCGGAAGGCATTCAATCTCGATCTCACGCAGCAGTTGCTCGAGTATGCCGCCCTGCGTTTTTACGCCCTCAGCCTCGCCTTTGAGCAGGACCGGAACCGTGACCGTCAGCTTCTTGTCCATCGCGATGCGCTGCAGGTCGACGTGGAGCAGAGTTCCTTTGATCGGCTCAAACTGCCAGTCCACGATCATGGCCTTGACCCGATCGCTGTCGAGCGCCAAGTCAAAAATCGTGTTGTGCCCGCTATCCGATTTCAGGATGCGCAGGACCTGCCGCGGATCGACGGCGACCGCAGCCGCGTCCTTGCCTGCGCCGTAGACAACGGCGGGAATTTTTCCGCCGACGCGCACGCGCCGAGCGGCGTTCTTGGTGCCTGGTTCGCGCTTCTGCGCCTCCAGAATACTGACATCGGTTGCTGTCGCCATAATTCCGTTCCGTCCTTCGTTTAATTCGCTGTTCGTCGTTCGCATTTCGCTGTTCGCAAATCCCTTCACCCCCAGGGCGAATAGCGAACAGCGAACGACGTCCTACATAAAAAGTCTGCTCACTGATGTCTCTTCGTGAATGGACTGAATTGCCCGTCCGATCAGTCCCGCGATCGAAAGCACTTTGATCTTCGAGACTTGCTTTGCCGCTTCGGCCAGCGGAATAGTGTTGGTCACGACCACCTCGGCGATCGGAGAGTTCACCAGATTTTCCACTGCCGCCCCTGACAGTACCGGGTGCGAGCAACACGCATACACACTGCTCGCGCCATTTTGAACCAGGGCCTGCGCCACCTTTACCAGCGTTCCGGCCGTGTCGATAAGATCGTCAATGATGAGACAGGTGCGGCCACTAACCTCGCCGATCACGTTCATCACTTCTGCCACGTTCATTTCGACCCGCCGTTTATCCACAATGGCCAGCGCCGCGTCCATCTTCTTCGCGAAGAAACGCGCGCGTTCCACGCCACCCGCGTCCGGCGAAACCACAGTCAGATCCGGCAGATTCAGTTTCTTGAAGTAATCCACCAGCACCGGCGACGCAAACAGGTGGTCCACCGGAATGTTGAAAAATCCCTGCAACTGCGGCGCGTGCAAATCGACAACCAGCGCTCGATCCGCACCTGCGGTGGTCAGCAGATCGGCCACCAGCTTCGACGAAATCGGCACGCGCGGCTTGTCTTTGCGATCCTGGCGCGCGTAGCCAAAGTACGGAATCACCGCCGTGATGCGCCGCGCCGAGGCCCGCTTGAGCGCGTCCATCATCAACAGCAGTTCCATCAGATGCATGTCCACCGGTTGGCATGTGGGCTGCATCACGAATACGTCGGCGCCGCGCACGTTTTCCTGAATCTGCACGTACGCTTCACCGTCCTTGAAGCGCGTGACCAGGGCCTGGCCCCGCGTCAGGCCGAGAAAGTGGCAGACCTCGTCGCAGAGCGCCTCGTTGGCGGTTCCACAGAAAACCTTGAACCTGTCATCGACCCGGGCGCGTTGCGGCTTGCGTTCCGTTTTCTCGTCCGTGATCGGCTTTTTTTCCGCTGTCGTGTTTTCGGCAGTCGTTTTTTCGGCAGTCGTGGTCGCAACTGTGGCCATGGTTGAGTTCTCAGTTCTCAGTTCCCGGTTCTCAGATTTGGGGCTCCAGGATCTCGACTGAGAACCGAGAACTGGTAACTGAGAACTAGGTTATTTGGCTGGGCCGCTAGGATTCGAACCTAGACAAAGTGCTCCAAAGGCACTTGACCTACCATTAGTCGACGGCCCAGTGAAACGATCGGACTGGCTGATTGCCCCTCAATTGTCGTTCAACAATTGTCGTTTAACAACTGCCTTTTACCTGGCAACAATGGAAAATCAATCAAGAATTCTTTTCCAATACTCCTGGCGCGTCAACGTACTGGTCGTCACGGCCTTCAGCCCCCGCTTCCGCAGACGGCTTGCCGCCTGCGCGGCATCGGCTGGCGACCGGAACAGACCGTACAGGGTCGACCCTGACCCGGAGAGCGAAGCGTAACGAGACCCCGCCCGCTCCAGCTCACCTTTTATGTCTCGCAGTTCGGGATATTTAGGAAAGACGACTTTCTCGAAGTCGTTTTCAATCCCGGTACGGACAAGGTCGGAAAGCAAATTCCCGGCCCGGCTCCCGCCTTTTGCAGGAGCACCGGTGTTGGGGTAACCACTGGTTAAACTACAAAGCCACGCCGACAGGGCGCAGCCAACCTCAAATAGTCTATCGGACGCTAGAGGCCGCGTCAATTGACGATTCGCAATGGAGCGACGCGCGTCCCCGCCCGTCCAAGCTCGTGTGGTGACGGGGCTCTGCCCCGTCCCAGTTCGCGTAGGGACAGCCGCCCCCGGGAGCCTGCCCGGAGCGGAGTCGAAGGGTCCAGCCGAGCGCGGCTCGGCAGCCTTTTCCCGCTGCACCAGCGCATCCCAGTCGGCAAACGCCTGAGCCGTCGACACCCCAACCTCCGGCATCACCACCACCATCGCCATCGCCGGGAGGTCAGGAAGCGAATAAACCTCCTCGCCATGACCCACTCCGAGCGCAGTTCCGCCAACCAGAAACAGCGGCAGGTCCGATCCAATTTCCGCCGCAATCCGCAAGCGTGCAGGCCCAGATAACTTCTTCTTCAGTGCCCGCTCCAGCCCAATCATCGTTGCCACCCCATTCGAAGACGCCGCGCCCAACCCTCCCTGCACCGGCAGCCGCTTCTCGATCTGGACGGTGACTCTACCCTTCGCGCCCAGTTCGTCCATCACCCGCTCGGCCATGCGATGGCAGGTGTTCGACGAATTCAGCGGAACCCGCGGGTCGTCACAACGAATTTCAATTCCGCTGCTACGCCCAGAGTTTCGTTCAACGCTCACCCGGATCGCGTCATACAGAGCAATTGTCTGGTACACCGTGCGCAGATCGTGGTATCCGTCCACACGCGCCGCGCCGATGTAGAGCCCGAGATTGATCTTCGCAAAAGAACGAACCGCGACCGTCGCCGAGGAGGAAGTGCGCATGGAAGGGGAATTGTAAGCGATTTCGCTGCCACGTCACATTCTCATGAGAGTCCAATATACTTGACATGTAGTATAGAATAATATACAGTTTGTCGTGAAAGGTAGACAAAGATAAGGAGGGGTTTTCATGTCATTCCGCGAAAAGAGCGCCTGGATATCGGTGCTATCGATGTCGGGCATTTACGGTTTCTACTTTTGGTCGGTGATTCACGCCGGGCCGCAGGCCGGCCGCTTCCGCTTCGGCGGCCTGCTGGAGACGATTATCGCGCTGGTGGTTTTGCAGGTCGCGCTGACCAATCGCGGTCGCCATCTTCGCGCCCAAAGAAGCGAAGGCGCCGCGCGACGAGCGCGACAAACTGATCGAGCTCAGGTCTATGCGGGTCGCCTACGCTGGGCTGGCGACGAGCGTCGCGCTTGCCTGCTTTTTCGGAGCCTTCAATCCTCCGATCGTCTTCAACACGAACGCTCTGCTGTTCATTCTGGTAACAGCCGAGATCCTGCGCTTCGCCTGCCAGATCGTCCAATACCGGCGGGGTGCCTGACATGGGAGTGATTCGCAACGAAATCAGACGACTGCGCTTCGAGCATGGCGAGATGACGCAACAAGAGTTAGCGGAAAAAATCAAGTTGACTCGCCAAACCGTGAACGCAATCGAGCTGGGAAAATATTCGCCGTCACTGGAAGCGGCATTCCGAATTTCCGCCGTGTTCGGCAAACCACTCGAAAGCGTATTCCACTATTCCCAGAACGAATGAGCCGGGCGCCCCAGGTAACTGAACGTGCCCCACTCAGTCGCGTACTTTGCGAATGAGTGGGTTTCGTCACCATCACAATGTATGGGGATCGCCGTTGACCTCATCCTTGGCGCTACTCTCAGCCGATGACCAAGGGACTGGTTCGACTCTTGGCAACTGGCACGCTTGTCCCGATGGTGTAACGTTTAGGCCCACGGTTCGAGGAGCGGCGGAATCCCAGGTCTCGAAGCGAGACCCGGGCCTCCCGGCGGCCCAAATAAAGATGGAACCGAGTTCGTCCCCTGTCCGTAAAGACAAGAATGCGATTGCCACTCTTAGTTCTTCACATTACCGCTGGCACTTTGGGAATGCTCTCTGGATTTGTCGCGATGTCGTTCCGTAAAGGTTCCTACCGCCATCGCATCGCGGGCAAAATATTTGTTGGATCAATGCTGACCATGTCCGCGATTGGGGTGTGCCTGGCGTTCATGAAAGCCCGGCCCGGCGATGTTCTGGGAGGCGTTCTAACGTTCTATCTGGTGGCAACGGCATGGATGACCGCCAGGCGCGGGGCTGGCGAAACGGGCATTTTTGATTGGGGCGCGCTCCTGGTTGCCTTGGCGCTTGGAGCTGTCACGGCGACCTGGGGCTTAGAAGCGGCGACTAGTCGGACGGGGTTAAAGAATGGATATCCCGTTGGGCCTTACATTTTCCTTGGTTCCACGACTCTGCTTGCTGCCGCCGGCGATGTTCGCATGCTCGTGCGCCGCGGCATTTCTGGCACACAACGGATCGCGCGGCATCTTTGGCGCATGTGCTTTGCGTGGTTCATCGCCTCGGCGTCCATATTCCTGGCGCGGCAACAAGTTTTCCCCGCTCTGCTACGCAAGACTGGCGTGCTCTTTTTCCTGAGTGTCCTGCCACTGATACTGATGATCTTTTGGCTGTTTCGCGTCCGGTTTACGGATGCGTACAAAAAGGGCACTAGAGTTGGAATACAGCCTAATATGGGAACCGGCCCAGCCTAGGCGCCGGCCGACCCAATTCACACCGCTGCTATAATGGTGATTCCTCCATAATCCAGCGCGGCCGTAGCCGCATTTATCACAAGGCTCTTTGAAATCTGAACATTGATCGACTTTAGACGCGGCACCTCACCGACTCTACGGATAACAACTCCATTGCTGTCAATGTATTACATATAAGTGATTTAGAATCAATATTTTGGCTATGGTACCCAGCCTAACCCAATGATTCTAATGGACCGATCCCCAGTAAACTTCCAATAACTCCTTTGCTTTGAATACTTTGAAATTAACCAGTTCAAAATCAATACTTTAGTTAAAATTGGGGGTGAGGGGGTGGGGCTACCAACCGGCAGGAAAACAAACCAAAACGCCCCCAAAAGGAAGCCCGCACTTACTGAGAACTGAGAACTGAAAACTGAGAACTGCCTTGCGGTACACTTCCAATTCATGCCACCAACCACCTACCTCGAAGCCATCCGCCAGGGAATCTGGGAGGAGATGGAGCGTGACCCCACCGTCTTCTGCCTGGGCGAGGACATTGGCATCTACGGCGGCGCTTTCAAAGTTACTGACGGCTTCATCGACCGCTTCGGCCCCGAGCGCGTAATCGATACTCCGATTGCGGAATCGGCCATCATTGGCGCCGCTTTCGGAGCTGCGCTTACTGGATTGCGTCCCGTGGCCGAGTTCCAGTTCATGGACTTCATCGGCTGTGCCTTCAATCAAATCGTCAACATGGCCGCGAAGGCGCACTACCGTTGGGGAGCGCCGGCTCCGCTGGTGCTGCGCGGGCCAAGCGGCGGGAATGTGCATGGCGGGCCGTTTCATTCGCAAAATCCGGAGATGTGGTTTGTGCACGCGCCCGGCCTCAAGGTCGTCTGCCCGGCGACGGCCTACGATGCCAAGGGATTGATCAAGGCGTCGATCCGCGATAACAACCCGGTGATTTTTTTCGAGCACAAATATCTCTACCGAAGAATCAAAGAAGAAATTCCGAGTTCCGAAGACGACTACGTGGTTCCTATCGGAAAGGCGCGAATCGCGCGCGAGGGCCGCCATCTCAGCGTGATCACCTACGCGGCCATGCTCTATGTTGCGCTCGAAGCCGCGGAAATCCTGAGCAAAGAAGGAATCGAAATCGAAATCCTCGACCTGCGAACCGTCTCGCCTCTCGATCGCGAGGCGATTGCGGCCACCGTGAAGAAGACGAACAAGGTCATCATCCTGCACGAACACGCACGCACCGGAGGCTTGGCCGGAGAAATCTCCGCAATCATCAACGAAGAAGCGTTCGACGATCTCGACGGCCCGATTGTCCGGCTGACTTCGCTCGACACGCCGGTTCCGTTTTCTCCGCCGCAGGAGGCGTTTTTCCTTCCGAAAGTCAGCGACTTGGTGCGGGAAGCTCGCCGCCTGCACGCTTACTGAGTTCCGTGCTCTGCTGCTGGATGCGCTTCACTCCTGCTACATATAGAATGCAGCAAACCGAATTTTTCAGGCTCTTCAAGGATCTGAAATGCGCAACTTCATTCTGGGGATCGTCATCACCGCTTTGGTTCTGCTGATCGGCACTCTTGGCCTTGCCCTGCTCGGCTTTTTGCCGACCAATGCCAACATGTCGCCGCCGAAGTTGGAGCAGCAAATCGCCATGAGCGCGCTCGACGCTTCCATCGAACGGCACGCTCCTCACGTCAACAATCCTGTGCCGCCGACGGACGAGAATCTGATCGCGGGCCTGAAAATCTACACTATGAATTGCGCGCTTTGCCATGGCGGTATCGACCGACAGCCCTCGAACCTGGAGAAATCGTTCTATCCCCCGCCTCCAAACCTCATCCTTCACCCACTCGATGACCCGGAATGGCACGTGTTTTACATAATTCGCACCGGCGTGCGCTACACCGGCATGGCGGCCTGGGACAAGACGCTCCCCGAGTCTGATATATGGAAGCTCACGGCGTTCCTCACACGAATAGACAAGCTGCCGCCTGCCGTGCAGGACTACTGGAAGAAAGCTAGTGGCGTGAACCCTCCTACTGGCGAGGAAGGACATGTCGACCACAAGTAGTGGGTTGTGTGAGTCTGACGCTATCCTGGCGGATAGGTGAAATTGATGGTGATTACGGTCTGAGTTGCCGCAGCGTGGCCGTTGATGCTGTAGGGTTGGAACCGCCACTGCTTGACCGCGGCAATTGCCGCCCGGCCCAGAATGAAGTATCCGCGGACAATTTTCAGATCTTCGACGCTGCCATCGCGCCCGACCCGCGCCTGCAGTACGACTGGGCCGTGAAGTTTTTGCGGCAACGCTTCCGGTGGATACACCGGATTCACGGTGTGTACCAGCAGCGCCCGCTCGATTTCTTCGCTCACCGCGACGGGCTCGCTGACTTGTTGAACCGCAGGCTGCAGCTGCGGGGCCGAAACCGGCATCATCTGCGCCGGACTCACCGTCACCACCACGGGCGGCGCAATTGGGGCCGAGTCTTTCATGCTATCTGGAATGGCCGCTCGTTCCCGATGAATTGGCGCCACCTCTCGACGCTCAAGCAGCGGCACGGGCAGCGGAAAGTCTGGAGCCTTCCGCAAGGGTATAAGCGTTTCTGCCAGCGTGGACTCGCTTGCAACCACTCCGAGCGCCAGTGTTGGTGCATTGGTACTGCCAGGATCTCTGCTGAAGTACGCATCCGGTTGCGTGTCGCTTCCGGCGGAGTCGACGGGCAAGGCGATAGTTTGGTTCGTGTGAAAAAGCGCCGCCACCGATTCCCGTAAAACGCGGAATCCCCGTTCCGGCGTCCGCGACAGGTACCCGAAGATGTCCTGCGATTTCCACAGGCAGAATACTGCGGCTAGCAGAAGCACCGCCGCACAAACTCCGCGGAACCCTATAGCATGGCTGCGGTGGCGAGGTTCTTCTTTGTAATTCGCGATTCCGTCATCGTCCTCCGCAGCATTCTCTTCCGGGTAGCTAACGGGCGGAACCTGCTGACTGTGCTCCGCTTGATTGGCGCCAAAAGAGGCCGCAGGGGCGCTGTTGGTGTGGTGGTCTTCACCGGCCGCCTCCGCGGTATCCTCTGGACTTACGGGTTGCATCTGCTCGCACGCTTTTGCCAGCACCGCGTCGGCTTCCGCGGCAGAGATTGGACGATAGATGAGAAAATCGAGCCGGTTGTCGCGCAGTTCCGCATGCGTGGGGTCGTGATCGACGACGGCAACGGCCAGTGTTTCTCGGTTCGCGGCAGACTCGCGAGCGCGCTTTAATAGAAAGCCCGACTCCGGCTGGTCAGCCCAATCCGCGATCACGCACGAAAAGGGTTGCTTCTTTCCTTTTTCGATGGCCGTAAAGATGTCGGAGCAGACCTCAACGCGGATGCCTGTGTTGTTGCAGGCCGCCGTCATGGCCGCATTTGTCTCGGAGCTCTTTGAAAACAACAGGGCGCGGAAAGCCATCGCGGTACCAGATTACCGGGGTTTCCTTCGCGGCGACAGGTAACCGGTGGGTGGTGAACCCGCGGAAGCCAGGCCAACCCTTTGGCAGACGGAAGAATCCCCACTGAAGGTAGTGGTGACCTTTGTAACCGGATGCTGGAATCCCACTCTGACAACGTCAGATCTCAGCCCACTCCCCGGATAGCTCATGGCGCAGCTTCTGCTGGCGCTCTTGCATCTTCCGCTGCGAATCCTGCAGCCTGCGCTCGGAATCGTGCAGCCTCTTCTCCATATCTTTCCAACAGGTTGCCTGCTGCTGCGCTTTCTCCATGATGGCTGGCCCCAAAACGGGCGATCTCATCTCCGGCGCGGCTGATTGCCTGCTCCATCTCTGCCGTGAACTCGGGAACGTCGAAGCTGTCTTCCAGCAGGCTGCCCGAATCCTTCTTCTCCGGAAGAGTCAGGGTGAGATTCTGCTCTCTCTTCTCGCGCATCACCGTCACAGCCGCCGTGCCGCCCGACGACGTCCGCAGAGCATGCGTAAAATCAGATGTATCGTGCACCGCCTGGTTGTTAACCTTGACGACCACATCACCGGCACGGAACCCGGCCTTTTCCCCGGGACTGCCTTTTTCCACCGAGCGCACCAGCACGCCTTTGCCGTCCTTGACCCCAAAGAAATCTCCCAGTTGGGGAGTAAGGTTTTCCACCATAAGCCCGCTCCGCAGCGATGAATGGACGATGACCACCGAGACGGGCACGTCGAAGTCCGGCATGTTGGGTATCTTCGGCATCGCCGGCATCGCCGGCATCTTCGGCTCCCATGACATCGACTTCTGCCGATCGGCAAGTTGCACCTTGATCGTCAGTGGTTGACCGTCGCGGCTGATGCCGAGATTCACCACGCGGCCGGGTGGCGTTTCCTTGATCATGCGGCGCAATTGGGCAGCACTCTCCACCGCCGTACCGTTCAGACTCACGATGACGTCATGCTCGCGCAGTCCGGCTTTTCCGGCGGGAGCGTCCTGGTCGACCATGGTGACTTCCGCCCCGTGCTCTTCCTTGAGCTTCAATTCTCCTAGCCGCTCAGCGGTGACGTCAGCGATATCCACTCCCAGATATGACGAGCCGCTGCCTTCCTCCGAACCGCCGCTCCAATCCCAGTTTTCGCCGACGCGATCATAGTTCGAGCCGGCGTTCGACTCTGCGGGTTGCGCGCTCGCTGCCAGTGGGACAACCAGCGCAAAGAGAAGCATGCCAAGCAGGAAGCGATGGATCATAACCCCTCCCGAATACCAACAACTCCGTCCAAACCTGTTAGTGGAGCGCCGGGCGTCCCCGCCCGGCTTTGACGGGCGAGACGCCCGTCGCTCCACCATGTGACCTACCGGCTGACGCGTCGGAAGTTGACATTCCCCGAGTTCGTCCGGACCTTGAGCACCGGTCCGCCACCGTTGAGCTGACCCTCTGCCGTCACCGTTTTCGGGCCCCACGGTCCGCCTTCACTGGACACGCGAATATCGGAGAAGTCGCTGCGAATCGTGTGGCCATTGGCGATTTCGATCTCGGCCCGTATGGAGATCGCCAAATCACTCGCAAGATAGACAGTGATATCGCCGGCTGAAGTCTCAAGCGTGGAATTGTTGCGCCCGCCCGCGCCCGCCGAGGAGAGCAGTTTCACAACGATTCCACCCGCCGAAGTTTCGGCCTGCACCGACGTCGCACCATCCAGCTGGATGCTGCCGCCGCCGGTCTGGGCCTGCACACGTCCCTTCGCGGAAGCCAGCCGAATGCTGCCCGCCCCCGTTTCAATTTGGGCAGACCCTCCGATCTCGCCGAGATCGACACTCCCACCACCGGTCGAGGCTTTTACCGGCCCGCTGCACTTATCCACCCGAATACTGCCCCCACCCGTCTCCAGCACCGCACCTTGCAGGCCGGAGAGAACGACTACGCTTCCGCCTCCACTTTCCGCCTTGATCTGGCCCTTGGCGGAGGTAATCTTGATGTTTCCTCCACCAGTTTCCAGAGTCACGTTGCCTTCCACGCTGCCGACTTCGATCGAGCCCCCACCGGTTTCCGCCGTGACCTCGCCGCCAATATCATCGAGGTGAATATTCCCACCACCGCTCTCGAGGCCGACATGTCCGGCTATGCCGGTTGCGCTTACGCTACCACCCCCGGTTTCGATCTTGGCGGACTCCAGGTTCCGCGGCACATTGATGACAAAATCATCGGCACACCTGGAATCCCGCCGGCTCGACTCGGCTACCACCCACGCTGTGTCTCCCTTCACCGACGTGCTGATCCTGTACGACTCAAATTCGCGGCGGGCCTGCTGTTCTGAAGATGTATAAACCTTCCGATGAATGATGTATGTGATTCCCGCTTGCGATCCACCCTGAACTCGCACCGAACCCGCGGCCAGCTTCACCCGCAGATTCTTCGCAGCACCCAGGTCTCCAGTCATCTCCTGAACCCAGTTGCTGCCGTCGCGATACACCCGAGTTTCCTGGCATAGAGCCAGAGACGCCAGCGCAGTCACGAATACTGTAATACTGGCGAGTTTGATTGCTTGCTTCAATGAGTGTCCTCCCTTAACTTAATTCTTAGTACGCCGTTCGCTGTTCGTCGTTCCTGTTCGCAAAAGCCTAACGGCCCGCGGCGGATTGCGAATAGCGAACAGCGAACGACGTTTTTTCTCAATCCATCTCCGGCATCTGCGCCAGCATGGTACGGGCTTGTGAGCGAATCGAGGCGTTCTGATCCGTCTGTGACAACCTGGTCAACACCGAGCGCACATTGCTGTCCTTTTTCATCGGTTCCACCAGTCGCAAGGCTTGCATTCGCACGCCGGAGTTCGCGTCGCCGATCAACGCTCGCAAAACTTCATCCCGCACTTGCGGATCCTGGCGCACAAAGCCACTCAGCCCATCCAGCGCCTTCAAACGCACGCCGGGATTGGTATCGTTCTGCAAGGCGTACATCAGCGCTTCCCGCACGCTCGTATCGTTGGGCGCTTGCGTGAGCAAATCCACCGAGTCCATCCGCACTCCCGAGTTGTAATTGTTGTGCGCCGCAAACAACAACAACTGCTGGATGCGCTGGTCGTTCAGCGAGCCTTGCGCTTCCTGAGTCGATACCGTGTCGTACTTGATGCTCACCTGATTCGATCCCGGCTCCTGCGTTACGGACCGAATGCCCGCAATCGTAGACGACTCCACCGGTGTGGTGTCCGCCCGGCTCACCACCGCAACATCTCCGACTCGTCCAGAAGCAAGAAAGTTGTACGTGGCGCCAATGCCTCCGCCAAATCCGACGATGAAAATCACCGCAGCCAGCGCGGGCGACATCCGAATCTGGCGCAGCCACGTCGCGGGCTCAAGAATCACACGATGCCAAAACCTGCCCGGCCGCGCCGTTTCCAGCGCTTCCTGCAGCCGCATCCGCGATGCCGTCAGCAGGTTCGGAGTCGGCTCCGCCACCGGCATCTCCGAAAGCGTCGCGTGGAACTTGCGCGTCGCCTTCAACTCGGTGGCGCATTCCGGACACCGCCCCAGGTGCTGCTCAACCTCGTACCGGGCATCATCCTCAAGTTCGTTGTACACATAGAACAAAATGTTTTGCCGCACCCAATCACATTTCATTTTCGTATCCCTTCGCGGGACTAGAGTTCAAGCTCATCGCATCTCCGCCAGCGCGCTGCGCAATTTTTGCGTCGCGCGAAATAACGTATTCTTCGCAGTCTCTTCCGTCGTATTCAGCATCTCGCCCACCGTGCGCAGCTTCAGCCCGTGATAGTGCTTTAACTCGAAGACCATGCGCTCGCGCGGCGTCAGCATCGTCAATGCCGCTCCAATCTTCCGCCCCAGTTCCCGCCGCATCAAATCGCGTTCCGGATTGGCTCCCGAGCGCGCGTCGGCGAACTGCTCCAACCGGTTGAACTCTTCCCCCGACGCGTCCACCGCAACCGGAGCCTCTTCCTTGCGCACATTCCGTTTCCGCAGATGATCCAGGCAAAGATTGGTGACGATCCGGTAGATCCAGGTGTAGAAGGAGCATTCGAAGCGGAAACTGCCCAGATTCTTGTAGGCCTTGAGGAAGGCCTCCTGATAAACATCCTGGGCATCCGACTCCGATCCGGTCAGGTGCAGCGCCAGACGCAACACCGACTGATCGTAATGACGCACCAGGACCTCGAAAGCCGCGCGGTTGCCCTGCTGCGCCTCGCGGATCAGACTCGTGTCGTCAATGCGGTTGCCTTGCGCTGCCAAAGAGCCCCTCATCTTCCAATCCAACGTGGGGTTCTGGTTGCCGCTGTCGCTGTTCTGTGCCGCCCGCCTCGGGCGGTAATGGTCGCCAACCGCGATTGCTACTGCGTAAGAATCGGCCGGCATTGTCTGTCTTTCCCCTACAATCTGTTCCCTACAAATGGTCCCGATCCTTTTTTCTTGCCTTGCGGAGAAATAGACGGGGCAGCAGCCCGAACGTTAGCAGATTATAAGGAGTTGGCCCTTGGTTTGCTTGACAATCAGTCTGTGTAGGGAAGCCAGTCCGTGGAGGGACGGGCGTCCCCGCCCGTCCAAGCCGAGCGAAGCCCGGCAGAAAGACGCAAACGGGCACAAAGCAGAAAAAGTAAGACTTTGGCGGGTGGCCACCTTCTCCCGCGAAGTATAAATCGATCCCCCTACAAGTGAAACGAACACCACTGGGGGGGGCGCCACTTCTCGCCTTTGAGAAGTGGCCCGCCCAACCGTCAACCCCAAGGGCTTCTCACGCTGCAAAGGTTGGTCAGCCCGCCGAAACTCCTCCCACCAAACAATAGTCCTACTTTGCATATATTGACGGACTGTACATCCTATGTCATACTCTGACATGTGAGTATAACTGAGAAGCTCGAAACCGTATGGTTCACGACGAAGGGGCAAGTCGTCATCCCGCTTCGCCTGCGCAAACAATTCGACATTGAGGACGGGACAAAGGCCGTGGTCCAGGCCACACCGGAGGGAATCCTTCTCAAACCCATGACCGCGGCGCTCATCAAGCGCGGGCGCGGCATCCTCAAGCGCTCGCCGGGGGGCAAGCCGCTGAGAGAGGACTGGGCCGAGCACAAGAAGCAGGAACGGGCACTCGAGGAGCGCCATGCCGGCTAAGGTGCTCGACAGCTTCGCACTTATCGCCTACTTCCGCGACGAGCCGGGCGCGGAGACGATGGAAGATCTGCTCGTCTCCGCCGGTAAGAAGGACAGCCCGCTCCTCATGACCGATGTGAACTACGCCGAGGTGAAGTACTCCATTGTGAAGAAAGATGGCGCGGAGGCGTGGGCGGAGGCCGCGAAGGTCCTTCAGGGCCTGCCGATTGATTTTCATTCCACGACCCGCGCGCTGGCCGACACCGCGGCCGATTTCAAGGCGCGTTTCAAATTGAGTTTGGCCGACGCCTTTGCCGCCGCGCTGGCAAGGGAAAGGAGGACTGAACTCGTCACCGGCGACCTGGAATTCAGGGCGCTCGAAAGGGAAGTCAAAATTCACTGGCTGAAGTAATCACAGCCCCAGGAAAGCTATGGGGCGGGTGGCCAACTTCTCCCGCGAAGTATAACTCGATCTTGTTGGCGTAGAACCAAAACAACTGGGGGTGCGCCACTTCTCGCCTTTGAGAAGTGGCCCGCCCAACTGTCAACGCCGAGGGCTTCTCATGCGGCCGGACTCCGCATCTTCATCTTCAGCACCTCCCATTCATTGATCTTTACCGGTCCGGTCTCGCCCAGAAAGTAGGCCCGGTAACTGCTCCAGCGCCAGAACTCCGGTGACTCGACCAGGCCGCGTCGCACCGGATTGCGATGCATGTAGCGGAGTTTCTCGATCCGCTTATGCTCCGTCCAGACGTTGAAGTCGTAAAAACGCTTCTGCCAGATGTGTTGCGGAGCTTGGTCGAACAAGTCCGTCTGAGCCGTATTTGCGCGACGCTTCGCCTGCACCAGAACGCGTCGCGCAAATCCCAGCTTAAGCGCCTGCATCACGGTCGAAGGGTTCTTGTCTTGTGGTTCGCTGATGAGGAGGTGAATGTGCTCGGGCATGATCACATAGCCGGCCACGACGAACTGATAGCGAATGCGCATCTGTTCAAGCACGGACAAGAACAGATCGCGACGCTGTGACGCGCCGAGCAGAGGCTGTCGCTGATAGCAACTGCAAGTGATGAAATGCAGGTCTCCACTACCGTAGTAGCGCTCTAGCTTGCGCCGCATGGGCCTCAGGATAGCGGCCTAAGGGTTTTGACGCGGTGACGCTGCACACCGGTCGATGGTGATGAAAGAGTATGATCGCGGCCGCGGTGGAGGGCCACTTCTCAAACGCGAGAAGTGGCGCACCCCCAGTCTCTTACACTTCACGAAACCGGGTTATACTCCGGGGCAGAAGTTGGCCACCCGCCGGCATTGCCCACTGACGGGGGTCGGTGTACGCTATTGATCGGCCGGGAAATCGAATTGGAAATCCCTTGCAAGTGACGTTCATGAACATGAAGGTGAAAGGCATGTGGGTCGGATTTCTTGTAATGGCTTGGCTTCTGTTAACACGCAGCGCGACAGGCGCCCAGGCTGCTACACAATCGGCAAACGTCCAGGTGACAACTCAACCGAGCAACGTCAATCTGGACACGATCGGGGGAATGGTAAGAGCGGTAAGTATGACAACGGTGTCCAGCCCGGAGGATTACCTCATCCCGAGTGCGCCAACCGACCCCTCGGAGGAGGGTCCGCGGCCCGCAGTAATCATTGAGCTTGAGGGCCAGGACCACCAGGCGTTCATCATTCTAACCAGCGAGATCGTCAAGCTTGAGGGATTCAAGGATTTGGCCGGCGCCACACAACACCCGCTCGCAGACGTCGCGCGGAACCGTCGAGCGCCGCGCGGGCCGGACGCGCGTATAGCAGCGAGAGAGAATGAGTTCACGGGCGGGCTGATGATTCTCGCGGAACTGCAGAATAGGCTTGTCGGCGCGGAGATTGTCGTAAAGTGCCGAAAGATCGCCCAGGAAGGTCTTCCGCAACTTCTCACGGGGTCGGCCGAGGGAACGGTCTATGCCATTGCCACAATCAGCCCCTTGAATCAGGATCAAACGCGCGGCCAAGGCCTAACCCAGAAACAGGCGCCAGCCTCACTCGGCCCGTCTGCTTCTCCGCTGGTCGCAGGGTCCGGTGTGGAGTATCGCTGGTTCTTCGCGGGCCACGAGCAGACCGAAGCTATCGTCTTCCTCGGGCAGGAAGCGGGCGGCTACTGGATGGAAAGGAGGTCCAGCTTCGAAAACGACGGCCATACGACGGTGACGAAGGAATTGATGGTCGGCGATCCGCCGCAATCCACGCGGAGGATCATGCAAATGGACGGTCAACAGCCGATTGAGACAAGGAAGGGGGGATCATTTGGAGCCTGGCTGAACTCCGGCACAGGCCGATTCTTTCTGGACGTTCTTGGAGAAGCGGTCGACACGATGCAAACCGACATAGCGAACAGGGAAATCCCGCGAGGCTCAAAACCCATCCCCAGCGATGAGGAAAAACTGCGGGCCGCGAGCAGAGAGTCGAAGCAGATTCCCCTGCCCCCTCAGCCGATTATGCCGGCGCTTCCAGACACAAGCGCGCCAGTCGACGGCGCCAGCGTCTCGCTCCCCGCTCCAACTGAGCCCAGCCCCCCAGCGCAAGCGGGGGCCAGCAACGTCCCGCTCCCGGCCCCAACGGCCACCAGAACCAGAAGAGGAGGCATGGGTGGCCGCACGTTGGCGAAAGTCGGGACAGAGTCGGTTACGGTTCCGGCCGGGACTTTTGAATGCGACCATTACACCTACGCGCACCGCGACTTCTGGATATCCTCCAAGTTGTCGCAATTCGGCTACCACGGCTTCCACGGCTTGGTAAAGAGGTCCTCTCCCAGCGGAGATACTATCGTGCTTCAGAAGGTCTTTGAACATGAGACCTCGCAGATCAAGGGCAAGGTGATGGTAATCAAGGTCCCGAACCCTTAAGAGTTTATCCATACTTAGGCTTCGGTGAGCACGAGGGCCGGTCGTTTCTTGTCAGGCGAGGCAAACTGGTAGAGCCGAACCTCGCCTCGGGCTATCCCGCCTCGGGCTATTCTTTCTTGGGTTATCCTTGCGGCCACGTGGCCTCCGATTCCCAACCCCGCGCTTCCGCGTCGACTTGCGAATGTCGCGAGTAACCCTGGCGGTCGCGCTCTTCACTGGCTCGCAGTTCTAACCGGCGGAGATGTTCCCGCAGGGCGTCGCGCACCAAAGCGGACCGGTTTCGCTTCGTGCGTTTCGCGGCTTGGTCGGCGGCGTGTAACAGCTTTTTATCCAGCACGATTTGAACGATTTGCATATGTGGAATCTATTCCACAGTAACTCCACATAGAAGACATTTCAAAGCAAGCTGTTATATTCCGGGCAGGTGGGTGCTCCCGCCTTTTTCATCACATTTTTCCTGTACCGCCATCACAGACCTGCACCACAATCGGTGCGACGATTCCCCGACAGTGCACCATCGAGAAGTGCGCCCGTCTCCAGAGACGAACGCATGATCAGGCCCCAAACCCTCAGCTCCTTGACAACCCATGGAAGCAGTGAGCACCCGAAACAGCCGCCAATCCTCAGAATCCTCCGCTAAGTGCAATCTTTTGAATAATTTGCGTGTAACTACTTTACTATCATCAACATAACTCATTTTGATAGGGGGGGGTACCCCCCCCAATTTTTTCCAATTCTTACTCCGCCAAAACCAATCATCTACTTGCGAATCATCGCTTTAGGAGCAATCATAATGTCTTCTTCTCTCGATAAATTTTCCGACAAAATTTGTGCCCAACGCAAGGCGAATGGCGATCCCTGCCAATCTCCCGCTCTTCGCGGTGAAAGGTTTTGCCACTATCACAAGGTGATGGGCATGCCGAAGATCAACCTCGAGAACAGCCCTTCCGGTCATGTCTACCTGCCCGTCTTCGAAGACGCCGTCTCGATCCAGTCGGCAATTTCAGACGTTTGCGAAATGATGCTGCACCGCCGCATCGAGACCAAAGAAGCTTCCATCCTTCTCTACGCCATGCAGGTCGCCTCCACAAATATGGCTCACATGAACGGAGAGAAAGGCCAGCGTAAGCAAAAGAGCCAAAAGAAAGGCCACGAGAAAGACGATAGCAACGCGGAACCATCCCCCGCATCGTCGTCAACCGAAGCTACGACCGCAACCGACGCTTCCACTACCTCGTCTGAGCCCCAGTGCTAGCCGCTCAGGACAATTGACGCAATTCAGGCATGCGAGCAAAGACCCCGGGCATTCGGACGACGACAGGCATTTGAATGATGTGTCTCCCGAGGCCTCAAAAGGTACAATGAACGCAGCCGAGGCTAACCGCATTTCATGTACGAAGTAACCGTCGAAGACACGTTCGCCGCCGGACACTACCTGCGCAACTACAAGGGCAAGTGCGAGAACCCGCACGGCCACAATTACAAGATTCGTGTGACCCTCGCTGGCGCCGAGCTCGATAAGGCTGGCCTGCTACTCGACTTCAAAGATCTGAAAGACGTGATGAAGCACGCCATCGACCGTCTCGACCATCAAATGATCAATAACATCGAGCCTTTCACCGTCCTCAATCCCTCCGCCGAAAATCTCGCAAAATATTTTTACGACGAGACCAACACGCGCTTGAGCACGGTAACCAATGGCAGGGTGAGGGTGAAAGACGTCACCGTTTTTGAGACCGATACGACCACGGCTCGCTACTCAGAATAGCAGTTGCCAGTTGCCAGCTTCCAGTTGCCAGTTTCTCGCCGCCTGACGGAGTAATCATGGGGCGATCGTATAAAGATCTAGTTGCCTGGCAAAGAGCGATGGACCTTGTGACGGCAATATATCGGTCGACCACAAAATTTCCGGCGGAAGAACGGTTTGGACTTACGTCGCAACTGAGACGTGCCGCGGTTTCCATTCCCAGCAACATCGCGGAAGGGCAAGGTCGGCTGTCTGAGAAAGAGTTTCGTTATTTCTTGGGTCAAGCTCGAGGTTCCTTGATGGAGGTGGAAACTCAACTCCAAATAGCGCAAAACCTAGGTTATAGCGAGGCCGCGAAAACGCTGGAGCTGCTGAAGATGTGTGCAGAGGTAGGTCGAATCCTGAACGGCTTGCTAGCCTCCATCTGCAAGGCGGAGTAACTGGCAACTGGCGGCTGGCAACTGGCAACTGTTTTTTATGCAGATCACCGAGATCTACAAATCGCTCCAGGGTGAATCGACCTATGCCGGCGTGCCCTGTGTCTTCGTCCGTCTAACGGGATGCAACCTGCGCTGCTCCTGGTGCGACAGCGAGTTCAGTTTCTACGGCGGGCGCAAGATGAAGATCGAAGAAGTGCTCGGCGAAGTCGCCCGATTGAGTCCGACCGGCGGGCTGGTCGAGATCACCGGCGGCGAACCCATGTTGCAGGAACGCGAAGTCATTCCGCTGATGGAGCAACTTCTCGACGCTGACTACCAGGTGCTGCTCGAAACCAGCGGCGAACGGCCACTGGCGCGGGTCCCGAAACAGGTGATCAAGATCGTCGATGTGAAATGTCCGCACTCCGGCGAACCGGACACTTTCGCACTCGAGAATCTGAAGGCGCTCCGGCCTCACGATGAACTGAAGTTCGTCTTGACCGACCGCACCGACTACGAATTCGCCCGCGACTTTGTCTTGAATCACGGGCTGGCCGGGTGCGTTCACGCCATTTTATTTTCCCCCGCGTTCGAAAAAACCGCCTCCGGCGCGCGAGACACTTCGCATTGCCTTCTGGACCCGCAAGAACTGGCGCAATGGATACTTGCGGACGATGTCCCGGCGCGGCTCAGCCTGCAAATCCACAAACTAATCTGGGATCCCGCCGCTAAGGGCGTGTGACAACCCATTGCGAAAGTGCTTCCACTCTTCAAACAACCTCTAAGATTTTCGGGATTTACAATTTACTAGCGGTAGTTCGTGTGCGTCCTACAACGCTGCAATCGCTACGCAGTTTTGGTCCTTATCCGATTTTCCGCGCGCAGATGCGCCACCACCAGCCGTATGTCGTCGAAGCTTACATAAGGCGGCACTGCTTCCTTGATGTCTTTCAGCCTCTCGATTCCCTGCTTCAGGCAAGCCGCCTCAATCAAGGGCTGCGCGTCGGGAGAAATCCACTTCGGATCCAGTTTGATTTGCCCAGTCTCGATCAGGCTTGCCACCGTGCACACGATGGTTGAAATCTGCCGCGCCCGAAGGTGGGCAATCTCTTCGAAGCTCCGTCCCTCGTGCAAAAGCCGCAGCGTTTGTTCCGCCGGCGCGGGCTCTTTGGTCACGCGTGGCGTGGCGCGCGCTCCATCGCCAAAGTTCCGCAACGCCTGAAGAATTTCCGCGCCATATACATCTGCTTTCTTTTCGCCAATGCCCGGCACCTGCTTCAATTCCGCGAAATTGGCTGGACGCCGGCGGCAGAGTTCCTCCAGCGTGCTGTCGTGCAAAATAATGTACGCAGGCACTTTGTTCTCTCGCGCCATATTTCGCCGCCATTCGCGCAGATACTCCGCCAGCGCCGGATTCGCTTCCGCTGGCGCCGAGTCCCGCACGCGCGGTTTTTCTGACGGCAGCAGCGGGGTATAAAAGGACGGAGAAGACGTGGCCAGAGCAGGCGCGTGCCGCGCCGCGATCTCTGGCGAATCTACGCGCACCATTTCCTTGCTCAGCCACTCCGGCTTGGCGCCGCAATTGTCGCAATTCCCGCAACGCTCCCATTTCGGAGTCTCACCGAAGTGCAGGCAAATCTGGCGCTGGCGGCAGCGTTTCGAATCCGCGAACCGGCCGATTACGCGCTTCCGCTCGGATGACCGCTCCCGCTCGCCGTCATCCGAAATCTTTCCAATGAAATAATCCAGCAGAACGTGGTCCCGCTTCTGCCAGAGCAGCACGCAATCCGCTGGACGCCCATCCCGCCCCGCGCGGCCTGCTTCCTGGTAAAACTGTTCAATCGATTTCGGCAGCGACAGGTGAATGACGGCGCGCACCGCGGGCTTGTTGATGCCGAGACCAAACGCGATCGTCCCTACCAACACCCGCACTTCGTCCGACATCCATCGCTCCTGATTCTGCCGGCGCATGGACGCTTCCATCTTCGCGTGATAAGGAATCGCTGCAATCCCGTTTTCCTCCAGGTATTCGACCGTCTCTTCCACCCGGCGAATCGTGGGCGAATACACGATCACGCTCTGCCCCGCGTAGTGCCGCAAAGCGCGGCAGAGCAGCTCCATCTGCGTCCGAGCTTCACACTCGTGGACCATGTAGCTTAAATTCTTGCGATGGAAGCTGGCGATATAGAGATGAGGATCGCGCATCTGCAACTGCTTGAGAATGTCGTGACGCACCTGCCGCGTCGCGCTGGCCGTGAACGCCGCAATCGGCAAGTTCGGAAATTGTGTACGCAACCGGCTAAGCAACCGGTAATCCGGTCGAAATTCGTGCCCCCACTCTGAAATGCAATGCGCCTCGTCTACGGCGAAGAAACCCACCGGCACCCTGGCTAGCCAGTCGAAGGTGGTTCCAGCAGCCAGCCGCTCTGGCGAAAGATAAAGCAACCGATACTCTCCACGCGCCGCGTTCTCCATCACCTGCCGCCGCTCTGGCGAACTCTGCATGCTATTGATCGCCGCCGCCGGAATACCCATCTGCGCAAGTTGCGCGGCCTGGTCCTGCATCAGCGCGATCAGCGGAGAAACCACCACCGCCGTCTTCCCCGAAATTACCGCCGGAAGTTGGTAGCACAGCGACTTCCCGCCTCCGGTCGGCATCACCACACAAGTGTCGCGCGCGGCCAGCAGACTCCGGATAACATTCTCCTGCTTGGGGCGAAAATCGTGGTATCCCCAATAACGACGCAGCACGTCCCTGAGGTTTGGAACATCCGTCATTCTTTCCGAAGTATAGCGTTAGACTTGCCTGCGAAGTATGTGAGCGTTCCACGCCTGATTTGTGATGAATGGACAGAAAAACCGATGAGTGAGAAGCCACTGATTTTAGGCGTGATCTCCGATACGCACGGGCAGCTGCGTCCCGAAGCCGTCCAAGCCCTACGAGGATCCGACCGCATTCTCCACGCCGGGGACGTCGGCGCTGCCGAAATTCTCGAAGCGCTCGCGCAAATCGCGCCTGTAACCGCGATCCGCGGTAATGTCGACACCGGCGCGTGGGCGCGCGCTCTCGCTGAAACCGAAGTCGTCGAAGCTGGCGGCGTGTCCATCTATATGTTGCATGATCTCGGCCGACTCGACCTGAAGCCGGAAGCCGCCGGATTTCGCGCCGTCGTATACGGCCACAGCCATCAGGCGAAGATAGCGGAGAAAAATGGCGTTCTATATTTCAACCCCGGCAGCGCCGGTCCACGGCGTTTCCACTTGCCGGTGACTGTGGGGAGACTGCTGATCGGAACCGGAAAAGTGCAAGGAGAGTTGCTGGAGTTGGAGACGTAACCTCTTAAGCAAAAAGGCCAGCTTGAAGGCCGGCCTTTTTCTTGCTTCCAACTTCTCGCGGGCGAGGGCCCCTTCGGCTACGCTCAGGGCAGGTCCGCGCCACATTCACTACTTCTTCGGCGCGATCGCGTCCTTTGCGGCCTTCGCCACGCGGAATTTCACGACCGTCTTCGCCTTGATCTGAATCGGCTCGCCGGTCTGCGGGTTGCGTCCCATGCGGGCCTTGCGATGCGCCTTTACCAGGCGGCCGAGGCCGGGCACGACGAATACACCATTCTTCTTCGTCTCTTTAATTGCGGTGTCTGCCAGATGCTCCAGAAAAGTCGCGGCAGTCTTGTTGTTGGAGCCGATCTTTTCGGCCAGGTGGCGGGTGAGTTGAGTTTTGGTCATACCAGAAGCCATGAATTCCTCCTTCAGGAACTTACAAATTTGCTTGTATCCAGCGCATAGTAACGCAACCGGCTGTGGAAAAGTAGCAGTTTATGCAGATTTTATGCGGTTTCCAGTAAGGCGCCCCTTGAAAATCGGCACAAATTGGGGGTCCGGGAGCCGAAAACCGCCCAAATGGCCCAGTTCGAGGGCAGAAACCAGGCCTTAGGTAGCCTCACCGGTGCACTCAAAACTTTTGCCCCGCATCACGGTAACCGCGGATCCTTCCGCGAGAAAAGCGGATTCCGGCTTATCTTGTAGCACTGCCGCGATATCTTTTCCATAGAACTCCTCCGCATCGCCGTCAAATGCCGATTGCCGAACCTGCCAGACTCTCCACGACGGATGTGTCACGCGGTACTCCACGCAACCGCCGCCGGGTTGAGCCGCGTATCCCCAGTAGTGCTCGGTGATGAACTGTTCAACCGAGTCCTCGCCTGGCAGTTCAGAACTGCCGTCGGTTTCAACGTTGATCTTGTTCCAACCCTTCCCGCTCCGCCATCGGTACGCCACTCTCAAGCGATTATCTCCAACGGAGCGAATTTCATGCGCCATGGGCAGAGCGACATAATTTTCGTTGTAAAACCTGCGTGCAACGAATGCAATTGCCCGGCGCGGAACCATTTCGCGGATGAACACCACTCCGCGCCGGACTTCGTTCCCGGCTTGCCGGCGCACGTAAAACCGCAGGTTCACTTCCTCGAAATTCGAGTGCAGCGGAATCGGCAGTAACCCGAACATCTTCGTTTTCAGAAATCGAAATCCGACGAGGCTGATAAATATTTTTCTGTTCCAGCGATCGAGTTCGGTTCCGGCAGGGATGAATGGAAGAAGCAGACCGGCGTCTACCGCGTAGTTCAGCATGGCAAGATGCCGCCATTCCGCGGTGAGAAAAACTCCGTCGACGCTCACATATCTAGGATGGTCCGACCGAGTGGCCCGATTCATTAGACCATTGGCATGCAGAACCTGTGCTACGGATCGTACATCGGGGCGTCACATTATCATGGGCAACCGGCCATCTCCAGAACCTTCTGCGGAGTCATCCCACCTTCCCGCAAATGCCGGATGCTCAATGCATCGTGCCGCTTCGCCAGGCGCACTCCGGCGGAATCCCGAAGCAGTTCGCAATGAAAATAATCGGGAGGAGAATGCCCAAGCGCACGCATCAACAGCAATTGCCGCGCGGTCGACTTCAGCAAGTCGGCGCCTCGTACGACTTCGGTGATCCGCATGGCCGTGTCGTCGACTACGACCGCGAGTTGGTAAGCCGGAACACCGTCGCGCCGCCACACGAGAAAATCGCCGAAATCGAATTTACTGTCGGTGACGTAGCGCTGCCGGCCCAGATTCAAATCCGCAAACTCGACCGCCTCGCCCTCCGGAACGCGAAATCGCCAGTTCACGCCCGCAGGTTCCGAGAGCCTAGCCACATCCTTGCGCTCACGACAAGTCCCCGGATACACCGGCTCATCGTCCGCATCATTCGGGGCGCTCGCCGCTTGCGCCAGATCCTTGCGCGAACAAGTACACGGGTAGAGAAACCCGCCCGCGCGCAGCCGCTGCCAAGCTTGCAGGTAGTGCGCCCGGCGCTCACTTTGCGAGTAAGGGCCATGCGGCCCGCCACAATCCGGCCCCTCACTCCAGCGAATTCCCAGCCACCGCAAATCTTCAATCATGGCGCGAGCGAATTCCGGACGTGAGCGCTGCGGATCCAGATCCTCATTCCGCAGAACCAGGGTTCCTTGATTTTCAATTGCCCGCTGCGCCGCGATCCAGAACGTCCGCGCATGACCAATATGCAGAAGCCCGGTTGGGGAGGGCGCGAGGCGTCCGCGATAACCTGCGCCATGACCGGAAGAAAGACTGGGAGAAAGGCTGCGCGAAGCTTGACTCACGAAAGCATTCTAGCGGGAAGTGCTGTGGCGCACGGGCAGTGTGTTACCCGCCACACGGCATGTATGGAATCGGACACGGTCCCGCGCCAGGTTCGCCCATAAGTCTCGCTACATCAATAGTCGCCCGGTTGGCTGCTCCGTTGCCATATCACTTCCGACTGCGCCAGCCGCAGAGGAGGTGACAGAATGGCAACCATTTGGAAATCCACGAACCAGAATTCCACCAACCATGTAACTACCAACACAATCTCTGGGACGACGCTTTCGTCCTGGTCGCGCCAGCAGAAGATCACGATGATTGCGGGCTTCGGGATACTCGGGCTGTTACTCGCGTTGAGCGCGTGCTCGAAACAATCGGTAAAACCGGCGCTGGTCGGCGTCTCCAGTCCAGTGTCAACTCCGGCAGCGCCATCGGCCGTAGCAGCACTTGTAACCACCCCAGCCGCCGCTGCCGCACCCGCACCCAAAAAGAAGACGCCCAACAAGCGTCCCGCAAACGTTGCTTATAGCGACCCAAACTACGGTGTTTCCTTCCTATATCCGCGAAAGTTCGCGCTGACCTCGGGCGAGAAGGCGCAGCCCCTGCTTGTCGGCGTGGGTGATGTGCCGATGAACTTCGTCCAGACCGGCGGAGTTACGGTCGTGACCGTTTCAGTGCCCAGTGGTTCGTATCCAGGCACCGATTTCGCATCCGCCTTCTTCAACGTAAACGTGAACCGCAGCCTCTCCGAACAGGAGTGCGAGCACTTCGTCTTCGTCGACACGCGTAATGCCGACGGCGAGCCGGTCGACGCCGAGAAGGTCAAAATCGGCTCGACCGACATGGAGACGACTTCCAACTTCTCCGCCAGCGCCATCGAGCAGGCCGAAACGCAGTACTACCACAGCTACGAAAATGGGGCGTGCTACGAATATGTCTTAGGCCTGGGCACTGAAGGATTTGCCACGGAAGGTGGTGTTGAGCACGTCAACCGCGATGAAGTTTTCGCCAGGCTGGAGAAGATTTTGGCCACGGTGAAGATCCGGCCTGTCGAGCAGGAGCACATCGCCGAACAGGCAGGAGGGATCGTCGGCGGAAAAGAATAAACTGGATGCGCGCGAAGCACAGGGCCACGCGAACGTCTGGTGTGGCCTTTGTGTTTTGGGCTATGCGGCACGCTGGCGAAATCGCGTACAATTCTCCAGGCGGCGAGGAGAATGGAATGGCCCAGAAAATTATCGAGGTAATCGGCACTTCGAAAGAAAGCTTTGCCGAGGCGGCCGAGCGTGCTGTAAAGGAAGCGGCGAAAACCGTTCGCGGTATCAAGTGGGCGCACGTGGATTCGCTCGACATGCAACTGGACGGAGCCAAGGTTCTGCAATTCCGCGCCACCACCAAGATTTATTTCGACATCGATCCCTAGAAACTGGTTTGGCCTCACTGGCCCGATCGTCAGGGTATGATCGCTCTGTGGTGACCAATCGCGTCGCAAAGAACAAACTACAACTTCTGCGGTCTGAGAAGCTCGGCAAACTGGGCTGGCTGGCGCATGCGTTTTCGACACGATCCGGCGGGGTGTCGCGCGCCTATGGCGGAAATGCGCTGAATCTTGGGTTCACGCAACATGACTCGCGCGCGGCCGTCGAGCGCAACCGCGAGCTTTTCCTCAAAGAACTGGGCGTTGCGAATGGACGCAAAACCTGGCCGCTAGTTTCGCTGCGGCAGCTTCATTCCGATCTGATCCATCGAGTGGAGGGAATAGGAGTCGACCGACTGCCGCTGCAGCCTCTGACCGGCGACGGATTGGTCACGGATACGCCGGGACTGATCTTAGCTGTGCAGACCGCCGATTGTCTTCCCATCATTTTGGCGGATCGGAAACGGCGCGCGGTCGGCGTTTTTCACGCAGGCTGGCGTGGCACAGTCAGGCGAATCGTGGAGAAGGGTGTAGGCGAGATGCGGAAACATTTCAAGAGCGAGCCGCGAGACCTGGTGGTGGCAATTGGTCCGGGTGTGCAGGGATGCTGCTACGAAGTTGGTGAAGAAGTGCGCACGAAATTCGAAGCGCAGTTTGCGTACGGCGGCAGCTTGTTCCGCGAGGTGAAGGAATCGGATCCGGTGCGGGAGAAGTATCCGTTGCTGTTTCTGACGGCGCGCGCACCGGGACACAGCAAATTGCCGGTGCGGCTTTTTCTTGATCTGGTTGAAGCAAACCGGCGGCAGCTGCTGGATGCGGGTGTGATGGCTATGAGTATTGATACGGCGGCGCCGTGCACGGCATGCCATACCGACCTGCTGTTCAGCTTCCGCGCGGAGAAGGGCGTAACGGGGAGGATGATGGGGGCGGCAGGGATCAAGCCGAAATGAGATAGAATATCGGGCGATCAAATCTGAACCGATTGCTCGATGACCCGATCACCAGATGACCCGAACGGGTTACGCCGGGTCGAACAATAGAGCTTCGGCGTCTTTCAGGCAGTCCTCAACTTCAGCCAATGTCATATCGTGTTGTTGCTTTCACCATGGCGCAAGTACGGCAAGGAGCACTCGGATTCCAACGTGAGTTGGGCGCTGTCCTGCGCGAACATGCCGACATCAAAGTGTATTCGGTAAGCCCGTTCGACCTCGATGAACGCCGCCGCGCCAAGGATCGTTTTGGGGGAGATGTCGTCTACTTTTTCAACGATGCAGCATGCCAGGAATGCGTGCGGCTGGGCCTCAACCTGCAATTTCTGGCGGCGATCTCCGATGACGAACTGCCCCGCCGACGAAGTCTGGTGGTCGGGATGCCAGAGCGGTGAGGTGGTATCAGGTGATCGCCAGATCGCTCGATCGTCAGTCCTTCTTGTGCTTCTTGTGGGAGGTATCGGACTTGGGCTTATCGTCCTTCTTGGCGTCCTTCACGTCTTTGGTGTCTTTTGTTTCCTTCGAGCCGCTCTCGCTGTCGGAAGAGGCAGACGACGCAGAGGCAGCCCCTGTCTTCGCGTAGTCGGTCACGTACCATCCCGAGCCTTTGAACTGCACGGCTGGGGCCGAGATCACTTGTTCGAGGACGCCTCCGCATTCGGGGCACTTCTTTGGCTGCTTGTCGGAAAATTTACGGATTTCTTCAAAACGGTGTCCGCACTTCTTGCACAGGTATTCGTAAAGAGGCATGTGTGAGGTGATTTTAGAGGCGGAGATTCATTGGCGTCAATTTTGTGCCCATGACTGCTCAGCGCTTCAGCAGATCCACCGGCTCTCGCACGTCGTGCACCCGGAAGTACTTTGCCAGTACCGGATATTTTGCGGCGACGGATTCGTACATGGCGTAGGCCACGTTGCGGTAGGACGAGTGTCCGGCGGGCGTGGTGCGCAGCTCGGAGATATAAACGGCCTCGGCGAAGTCCATCTTAAAAAGCGTGCGCTTGCGGAACGCGAGCGGAATCGCGTACTGCGCATTCTGCACGGCTTCTGTCCCTCCGGTCGCGCAGAGCTTCTGCACGGCGATTTCGGCGCGTTTCATGGCGGCTTCATAGTCTGAGCGGATTCCGGCGGCTTCGACTTCAGGAGGCGTGTCGAAGCCGTGGACGGTCGTGAAATCCTGCATGATCTGTACACAGCGGCGATGGCGATGCATATCGCGGAAGCCGCCGATGTCCATGAGAATGTCGAAGCGGAATTGCTGGCCCGCGGAGAACGGACGCGGCAGCTCGTCGTGGCGGCCACGGTGGCGCAGACCGAGGTCGATGATTTCGCGGCGGCGCGCCTCTCCGGCCGCTTCTATCGTTCTGCGAAGCTGCCGGTAGGAGTAATGACAGTGGCCGTAGAGCAGCGTGGTCGCGAGTTCGATCTCGAGCGCATCGTCGTCAATCAGATCAACCAACGGCGCGGGCTCGATGGCGGCGTTTCGCATTAGTTCGGCAGCAGCCTGCTGGAGTTCACGGCGCGTTTCGATTTCGTAGAGATTCGGATCAGCGTACTTGACCAGCGTCGGCGCCACACGCACTTCGCGCACGAGTTCGCGTTCGGCGCGCTCCGCAATTTCGGGCGACACGGCGCGAATCTCCGCCACCAGGGCGCGCAGCGATTCTTCGTTTGCGTTGTAAGCCGGGGAAATGGCGGCTTGTTTCAGCAGCGCTCCCAGGTCGCGGACTTCTTTATGCGGTTGCGAGAGCAGGTGGGCGACCTGGGCTTCCAGCGTACGGGCGTTGACGATCTCTCCTAGAGAAGTATTGGTGGCAAGCGGCAACAGATAGCGCGAGATGTCAAAGGCGCGGGCGCGCAGGGTGCGCTCATAGGCGTCTGGCTTCATTTCAGCGGGCCGAGGCGTGATGCTGGCGAGATATTCGAAGGTCTGCTGCGAAACTCTCTCGTAGGCTGTGAACAAAGACTCGATGGTTTCGCGATAGAGGGTCCTGGACGAAACACCCGCGTTGTCGTTCGCAAAACTGGGAGTGTGATAGCCGCTCTTCCTGAAGTCCTGATAGCGAGTCGAGCGTTCCTGGCCATCCCAGCGCTGCTCGTCGGCAACGACGATGGCGGCGAGGATGGAGAGGCGCTCGATGGCGAGCGCGATGTGGGCAAGGTCGGCGATGGAGCGGTGCCCGTACTGGAAGTAGTAGGTGTTGAGAAATTTCTCGGCCTTCTGTAGCGTAATTTCCTTCAGCGACTCTTTCATGGAGAGCGCTGAGCGCGAGTACTTGGCCATGGCGTAGGCCTGGATCTCGGGCTCAACGCCATATACCGCGAATACCTCGGCGACAGGTTCCGGAGCAGGGGTCGAATTGAGATGCGTAGTCGTTGATACGGTTGAGATTACTTCGGACATGAGAGTGGGGAAATCTTAAATCGTCCGGTTCGAGGGCGCAACTTCTTGCAAAACGGAGGAGTGTTTCACGTGAAACATTGTACTTACTTTATTATACTTATATTGTTTTACCTGGATGTTCAAGGGCAAGGGGCGTGGCTTGCAAGTCATTGATAATGCTCAGGGTCGGGTGTGGTTAAGAAGGCACGGACGGGTACTTGTTACACTGTAATTATTACGTTATTCATTATTTAGCTGGCTGGCATCCGGCCGGCGCTACGCGTATGGATTCGGCTTACCGCCAGATTGATTTGATCGACGCCACACTCCCCGAACACATCGAACAAGCTCGCGCTCTCTTCCTCGAATATGGCAGCTCGCTCGGCTTCAGCCTGTGTTTCCAGAGTTTCGATGAAGAGGTGAAAAACCTTCCGGGCGCCTACGGTCGGCCGAATGGCATATTGCTGCTTGCCCGTTACGCCGATCACGCCGCCGGATGCATTGCGTTGCGCAAGCTGGAAGCCGGCATCTGTGAGATGAAGCGGTTGTACGTTCGGCCTGGCTATCGCGGCAGGGGTCTGGGACGGATGCTGGTAGAACGGCTGATCGCCGAAGCGCGCGCAATCGGCTATGAGCGCATGCGTCTGGATACGATTGAATCGGCGATGATGGATGCGGTCGCACTCTATCGGCGGATGGGCTTCCGGGAAATCGCGGCTTATTCTTCGATTCCTATCGAGAGCGCGCTCTGGATGGAGTTACTGCTGTAGAGGTTCGCCGGCATTTCCTGATACAAATAGTACTTTCAGGACTGGCTGCCGATCTTATGACCTACGAAAACATACTCTTCGAAAAGAAAAACGCCATCGCCTACGTCACCATCAATCGGCCCAAGGTGCTCAATGCGCTCAATATGGCCACCATGGAAGAGTTGGGGGCGGCGTTTCTTGACATACGGACTGATGCCTCCATCCGCGTGGCGATTTTGACTGGGGCTGGCGAGAAGGCCTTTGTCGCCGGCGCGGATATTGGCGAACTGGCGCAACGGGATCCGGTCTCAGGCAAGGAGTATGCGCACCGCGGACAGGCGGTGCTCGACCTGATCGAGAACCTGGGCAAGCCGGTGATTGCCTGCGTTAACGGATTTGCGCTCGGCGGCGGATGTGAGCTGGCGCTCGCTTGCACCATGCGTCTTGCGAGCGACAACGCCAAGCTGGGGCAGCCGGAGGTGAAGCTGGGAATTATGCCGGGATATGGCGGGTCGCAGCGGCTCCCGCGACTGGTGGGCAAGGGCCTTGCGATGCAGATGGTGCTGGCCGGGGACATGATAACCGCGCAGGAAGCACATCGCATCGGGCTGGTGAATGAAGTGACGACGGCGGCGGAGCTGATTCCGCGCGCCGAGGCAATTGCGGCGAAGATCATCGCCAACGCTCCGCTGGCCGTGCAGTACGCTATGGACGCGGTCAACAAGGGCATGGAGATGACGCTGGCCGAGGGACTGTATCTGGAGGCGGCTCTGTTTGGCGTCTGCTGCGCTACCGAAGATAAGAAGGAAGGCACGACGGCGTTTCTGGAGAAGCGAGCGGCGCAGTTCAAGGGGAAGTGAGAACTGGGATGTTGAATTCACTCCATATCGGGCGGTACGTGAGCGACCCGAAGGACCTGCGGGTGCTGGCGGAGTTTCTGGGTGCGATTGGGTTCGAAGCAGTTGCCGGCGAAGATTCAAAGTCGGTGATGTTGTCGGCGCCGCTCGCGCTTTTGAGCCTTAACTCGCTGACGAAAGAATATTCTGCCGAGCTGCGCGAGCGCTTGAACGATGTGAATCGGCTGCTGGTGATCGAGGTGACGAATCCGGACGCGGTGTTTGAGATTGCCCAGAAACGGGAGTTCAAGCTGCTGGCCGACACCATCAATGCCAAGACAAACGACCGCAGCTTTTCGCTGGAACTGCCCGGCGAAATCGTGCTCACCATTCATGGCCGGCCAGTTGAAGCTCCGGCCGCGTTCGAGGGGCAACTGAACGCGGCGGGAAAACGCTTTGCCATTGTCGTCTCGCGCTTCAACGCCTTCATCACGGAGAGGCTTCTGCAGGGCGCTTACGACGGATTGTTGCGCTCTGGCGCAAACAAGGAAGACATTGCGCTGATCCGCGTTCCCGGCGCCTTCGAGATTCCTTCCGCCGCCCGCACGCTCGCCGAAACGAAAAAGTACGACGCGATTATCTGCCTCGGCTGTCTGCTGCGCGGCGAGACGGCGCATTACGAAGCGATCGTGAACGAAGTTACGCGCGGCATCGGGCAGTCGGCGCAGGAGACTGGGGTTCCTCATGCCTTTGGAGTTCTAACCTGCGACACGCTGGAGCAGGCGATCGATCGCGCTGGGCTGAAGATGGGCAACAAAGGACTTGAGGCGGCGCTGGCGGCGGTGGAGATGGCGAATCTGAAGGAAACCGTCGTTCGTCGTTCGTCGCTCGCTGTTCGCAAAGCCAAACCCAAAGGTAAGCGTGACACTTCACAACGTTAACTCCGTTGATAGTGCAAGCCAAGCTTGTACACTTTAATAGCGAACAGCGTACGAGGAAGAGCGAACGACGACCATGGGCACTCGACGCAAATCCCGCGAACTGGTTCTGCAGATGCTGTTTCAGGCGGACATGGGGAAGCAAACACCGGAGCTTGTGCGGAAGACGTTCTGGGCGGAGCGGACCAATGTGGAGGAAGAAGTGCGCGGGTTTGCGGACGATCTGTTTCGCGTGGCCAGCGACCGGCTGACTGAGATCGACGGGCTGATCGGGAAGCACACGCAGCACTGGCGTATGGACCGCATGGCGACGGTGGACCGGAATGTTTTGCGCGGAGCGGTGGCCGAGTTCCTGGGGTATCCGGCAACGCCGCGGGCGGTGGTGATCAATGAGGCGCTTGAAATCGCGCGCAAGTTTTCCACGCCGGAGTCGGTGCAGTTTATCAATGGAGTGCTGGATAGTGTAGGGAAAGATGTAGCGCCGTAAAAACCGCTGTCAGCTGTTCAGAAAATACAGGGAGCACGAGTTTACAATTGACTTCCATGCCCGTCGATCTTTTACCCGACGAACTCCTGCGCTACCGCTCTGAGTTTCCCATCCTCGAGCGCACCACTTACATGATTTCCAACTCCCTCGGAGCCATGCCGCGCGCCGTTTACGATGCGCTCCGCGCCTACGCCGATGTGTGGGCGACCCGCGGCGTTCGCGCCTGGGAAGAACGCTGGTGGATGCTCGCTCCGGAAGTTGGCAACGAACTCGGCGCGCTGATGAATGCGCCCAAGAATTCCGTCTCTCTTCACCAGAACGTCACCACTTGTCAGGCTGTCGTCGCCTCGTGTTTTGATTTCACCGGCAAGCGCAACAAAGTCGTTTACAGCGACCTGAACTTTCCCTCCGTCATGTATTTCTGGGAAGCGCAGCGCCAGTACGGCGCGCGGGTTCAGATGGTCAAAACCGACGACGGTGTCGCCGTCCCCACCGATCGCCTGCTCGATGCCATCGACGAGCACACTCTGATCGTTCCGATTTCTCACGTGATTTTTCGAAGCTCCTACATCAACGACGCGAAAGCTATCATCGAGAGAGCGCACAAAGTTGGAGCCCACGTCGTCCTCGACACGTTCCAGTCACTCGGCACCGTCCCGGTCGACATCCAATCTCTCAATGCCGACTTTGCTTGTGGAGGCGTTCTTAAGTGGCTCTGCGGCGGTCCGGGGGTTGCCTACCTCTACGTCCGCCCCGACCTTGGCAAGAAATTGGAGCCGAAACTCACCGGATGGTTCGCGCACGAAAATTCTTTTGCCTTCGCCACCGGCCCTATTCGCTACGCCGATCCTCCCTTCCGCTTCATGAACGGGACCACGCACATTTCGGCGATCGAAGCGGCGCGTCCCGGCCTCAAAATCATTCGAGAAGTTGGGATAGAGAAAATCCGCGAGAAATCGAAACGCCAGACTGCCCGCCTTATCGAGGCCGCCGACGGGCACGGATGGCGCGTCAACACTCCGCGCAATCCCGAGCAACGCGGCGGCACCGTTTCCATCGACATGCCCGATTCCCAACAAGTGAGCCGCGAGCTTCTGGCCCGCGACATCCTTGTAGACTGGCGTCCCAAAGCCGGGGTCCGCTTCTCCCCACACTTTTACAACACCGACGCCGAGGTCGATGCCGCCATGGCAGCCGTGGCCGACATCCTGAAGGCGCGCGCAGTAACCGCATAGCGAGAGATGAGTAGAGGCGCGGCTTGCCACCTCTCCGCCACCGCCATCCGTAACAGTTACTTACTTCCGTAAGCCGATTCCGTCTCTTTCCCCGCGTCGCTTTTGACGGCTCTCCTTATCCTGATATCGGATCATTCGATATCAGAGCATTAGAGCAATCAAGGAAAGCACTGTGACCGTCTGCCTTTTCCTTTTTATCCCGATCAGGTACCTCTCGATTCTCTTGTCTGTCGCGATTGCCGTGGGCCTGTACTTTTTCTTTCTCGGACTCCGCGTACTCGCCAGCAAGCGCTCATTGCTGACCATGCCAACCTCCAAGATTCACAGCGCTGCCCGGGGAATGGTTGAAGTCAGCGGCGTGGCTGCCGGTCCTTGCACAACGCTGGCGCCCATCACCGGCGAGCCTTGCTTTCTCTACCGCACCACCGCCTGGCAGCAGCGCGAAGGCAAGAAAAACGAATGGGAGAAAGTTGCGGACGAAACTCGGCACTTGCCCTTCTTTATCGACGACTCGACCGGCCAACTGCTCATCGAAGCTCTCGGAGCCGATCTCGACCTGTATCCTCGGTTTCGCAGGGAATATATGGTGTCGCTCTTGGACTTGGATGACGCTCCGCCAAGCGTCGGCGTTTTTCTTTCGCGCCACGGTATCGCCCTGGACCGCGACTTGTGTATCGAAGAACGTTTGATCAAGGCCGAAGACGCGCTCTTCGTCACTGGAACTTTCGCGGAAAATCCGGGAATCCAGGTGCGTCCGTTTTCGCCGCGCAGCAACACGGGCACCGACCAGCGCAACCCCATTGGCGACACTGTTCGCAACACTGCCTGCAACAACCACGGGCACGACTCCGCGCACAATGATTCTTCCGAACCGGTTCCGGCTCCCGAGGTCATCAGACTTGACGGTGGCGCGGCTCCTTCGTCCACCCGAGAAATGAGCCAGCAGGCGAAAATCGCGGCCGCCCTCGCTCGCGCCGGCATGGCCACACCACAGGCGTGGTCCGTCGCCGGACTCCCGCACCAATCTGTCGTCGAAGAGGCGGAACCGCCTGCGACCCTGTCCTCTCGCTCCGCCCGCTCCGACGTCCGCTTGCGCGAGGTGCGTCTGCGCGAAGCGCGTGCAGACGAAGCACGCTCAGACGAGGACGGGGCCGAGTCATCCGCCTTCAATCTCATTCCGCCCGTTGTATTGATGAAAGGCGTGAACGATCCTACGTTCGTGATCTCCTTCCGCAGCCAGAAGGAGATCGTCGCTGCGCTTGCCTGGAAATCGGCAGGCATGGTCTGTGGAGGCACTGGCATCATGCTGCTTGGCTTCTACGTGCTTTGGGTGCAGATAGTGTCGCTGTAGGCGTCCGCCAAACCTCCATGCGAGGCATCGGCTTCGACAAAGCCCGTAGCTAACTACTCACTGCCAAGTGCGAACCGTTAATTTAGAATGTCGCCTGTGACCGAACCCCTCCGGATTGGGATTCTCGGCGACTTTAATCCCGAATTCCGTTCCCATCGTGCGACCAACGATTCGCTCCAGCACGCCGCTCGGAAGCTCCAACTCAAAGTGGAATCGGCGTGGCTTCCGACGCCGTCACTTCTCGAACCGGGCGCCGCGGCCACACTAGATTCCTTCGACGGTCTGTGGGCCTCAGCGGGCAGCCCGTTCAAGAGTTTCGACGGCATGCTCAAAGGCATCGAGTTCGCGCGCGTGCATGATCGCCCCTTCCTCGGCACCTGCGCAGGTTTCCAGTACGCGCTGATCGAGTGCGCCCGCAACGTGCTCGGCATCCACGACGCCACCACCGCCGAAGAGGATCCGCACGCCAAGAACATCGTCATCTATCCCGTCGCCTGCGCGGTTCCGAACCGCGATCCGAACGCACCCAAGCTCTCCGGAAAGGTCGGCGAGATTCGCCTCCGTCCCGGCTCATACCTCGCGGCGTTTTATGGCAAAGAAACGATCGAGGAAGAGTTCTTCTGTAACTACGAACTGAATCCCGAGTTCGAATGGATGGCGATGGAAGCGGGCTTTCCGGTCGTCGCCCGCGGCTCCAAGGAGGAATGCCGGGCCATCGAATCTCCCGCGCGCCTGTTTTTCATCGCGACGTTATTCCAGCCGCAACTTTCATCGCGCGAGGACAATCCGCATCCGCTGATCACAGCGTTCGTTCAGCACGTAGCCGACTTCCACCGCAAGCGGCTCGACGACTCCATACTCACCTGATGGGTATCCAGGCGGCCTCTTGACCGCCTTCGCCGCTCCCGATAGCCTCTTTTCATCGCGCTTTCATGGCCGCCTCCGACATCCCCGGCGCTCGACCTGTAAGTAATTAAGGGGAAGCCACTTCCGCTCATCCCAGTGATCCCGAAGAGGCGCAACTTTCGCCTCCAAACGGGGTTTCTATTGATGTGAGCAGCGTGGCCATTGATCGGGGGCTGCTGAATTTTGCGGGAACGCCGTCCTCGTCTGCAGCCGTCACCATGGCAAACTCGAGCGAGGCTGTTTCCGACGTCGAAGCGATGCTGCGGGTGAAGACGGGCGACGAGTCCGCCTTCGCTTATTTGGTGCAGAAATATCGCCGGCCGATGGTCGGATTCATGTACCGCTTGTGCCACAACCCATCGACCGCAGAAGAGTTAGCGCAGGAAGTGTTTCTGCGGGTGTATCGATCGCGTACCAGTTACGAACCGAGCGCCAAGTTCACGACCTGGCTGTATCGCATCGCGACCAACCTGGCGGTCAACTACGCGCGCGATACGCGCCACGAGCGTCCGGAGAATACGGTGCGCCTCGATGAACCGGACCAGGAAACGGGCACGACGCCCGACCTGGCCGACGATTCGATCAGTGCGGAAGAGCAGCTCTTGAAGCGGGAGCGGCTGGCCGCCATTCGCAGGGTAGTGAACGCGCTGCCCGAGCGCCAGCGCGTGGCGGTCGTCATGCACAAGTATCAGCAGATGGATTACCGCCAGATTGCGGGCGTGCTGAAGTTGAGCGAGTCCGCCACCAAGTCATTGCTGTTTCGCGCCTACGAAACCTTGCGCGAACAGTTGAAAGAGTTTGTTTCGGGGAAGTAGAGGAAGGCAGTATGAATTGCAATCAAATTCGCGAGCTGTTGCCGGATCTGGCCGCTGGCATGGACGCTGGAACAATGCAGCCGGAGGTCGAAAAACACATCGCATCCTGTAACGCCTGTGCGACTCATCTGCGCGACTTGCAGAAAACCATGGCGCTGCTCGATGAATGGCAAGCGCCCGAGCCGTCGCCATATTTTGACACCCGCCTGCAGGCACGGTTGTCCGAAGAAAGACGCGAAGAAATGGCGCGCCCGCATTCTGCCGCACTTGCCGGGTGGTTCAATTGGCTGCGGCGTCCGGCATGGGCGATGTCGCTCGCTGCCGTGATATTTGCGGGAGCGCTAGTGGTCGGCAACAGGTCGTATATTTCTCAGCCCGATACCATCGCGACCAAACCGCCCTCGCTCGGTCTGCCGGTTGAGCCGGGGACGGCCGTCGGCGATCTGCAGGCGCTGGACAGGAACGACGATTTGTACGCCGATTTCGACGTGCTCGACGATCTGCAGGTGCAGGACGACGTAAACGCGAATCCGTAAGATTCGTGGGCTGGCAGGATACGAAAACATGTTGGGACGGGGAATAATTGTCGGCTGTCTGGCAGCGCTTCTGCTGCTGACTCCGTCGTTCGCCCAAGTGCGGCATCCGCAAGCGCAACCGCCACGTCAGGATGGCCAATGGCACCGGTTTCAGAAGGAAGGTCGCCCCAACTCCAGTCACCCCAATGGAGCACAGCCGCCGAAGAACCAGCCAGGACACGCCGGAAACTGGCTCCGCCGCTATAAAGATCTGCCGCCGGCACAGCAGCGCCGCGCGCTCGAAAACGATTCCCAGTTCCGAAGGCTTCCGCCGCAACAGCAGACCCGGTTGCAAAACCGGTTGCAGCATTTTTCCAGCTTGCCTCCGCAGCAGCAGGAGCGCGTGCTCAACCGCATGGAAACCTGGGAGCACCTGACTCCTAATCAGAAGCAGCAGGCGCGCCAGCTCTTTCAGCAGTTCAAGCAGTTGGCGCCCGATCGCCGCCAGGCCGTCAACCGGGCGATCCGCGAGATGCGCGGCCTGACGCCCGAACAGCGCGACCACTTGATCAACTCCGAGCAGTTCAGAAACGCGTTCTCACCGCAGGAACGCGGCATCCTCGGCGGAGTGTCCCACCTTCCGCTCGCCCCCGGCGACGGCCTACAACCCTGACCGCCGGAATAAGGCCCGATCAGAATTTGCTTTGCGCGTTTGCGGGTTGGTCTTATGTAACCGAGAAATACTTCTTAGCGCGAGAAAACCACTCCGTGGGGCAGGCCCGATCCGTTCCACCCGTGCGGCCACTCACGATTGGCAAAGCTGAAGCCAATCTTTCCGTCGGTGTCACGAAAAGCATCGTCCAGGGTAAGTGCGCCCGTTGCGGGGTCCAGTTTCAGCAAGTAAAGGCGCTCGGTGTACTCCCCGGGCGTCATGCTGGAAGTCACCACGAGGCGCTGTGTCTTTGGATCCCATCCCGTCCAATGTGGCTGGTAGGTATCGGTCAGCTTCAGTCGCGAGACCTCAACCGGCTTGGCCGCATTCGCGATGTCGAGCACAATCAGACCGTGTGTCGCTCCTGCGCTCTGCACCAAATAGTGGCCAACGATCGTGGGAACTCCGCACCAGTTGCCGGGAAAGGTATATACCAGTTGCGACTTGGGCTCGTCGGTGTTCACGCCGGTGATGCGTTCGAGTCCGCAGCCGAGGGTTTGCACAAAGATCGACCCATCCGGACCAAGACGGGGCTCTTCAGGGCTGATCTGCGCGTAGCGATTCTGCCCAACGTCGAAGTACGCCGTCTTGAGCAGTTTGAGATCGGAGAGACGCCACACCTGATAGGTCACGCCAGCAAAAATGTCGTCCAAGTGCATGGAAGAGTTTGTGGAAACGATGCGGTCCAGCTCCGAAAGGACGACCAGGCTGTAAGGCGTCAAGAGGGCGTCGGCAAATGCCGGGTCCGCACTGCTGGCGGAGCGAATCACTTTGCCCTGGTCATCAATCTCCACCAGACCACCAGTCTTGCCCATCGGTTCTTCACTTCGTTCTGGGCCCGCACCGTGGTGCGCGTGCTGAAAGGTGGCCAGCACGTGCCCGTTGGGCAGCCGCAAGTAGGAGTGCGGGTGCATGTAACCGGCCATGTCGGTAAACGAGGCCGCAATTTTGGGATGCAGCGGGTCGCGCACGTCAAAAATAAAGGTACGGCCAGCGTCATGATCGTTGGCAAAGAGCATCCCGCTGGCGGGCATGATGTACTCCGTGTGATGCACGCGCATGGTCTGTTGATCCGTTGCGAGAGTGGTCACCAAGTGTCCATACGATGCGGATGAAGGGTCGGCATCGACTACCGCGAGAAAGTCGTTTCCCTTGTGGTCCGCGTCACCCGCCCACGCAAACAGGTAGTGGCCTGGCGCCGTTGCTTTCCGATCCTGAGACTGCACGGGAATGTTGACAACACAAAATACCAGGGTGAAGAGCAACAGAAAACGTGGCATTGAACCTCCCCATCATTAATAACGGTTGTTTCGTTGCTTTGCGAAAGCATGTCCGCCATAGGCAGGAAGACCCGGTTGCATCGGAAGTCGCCGCTGGAATCTTGAGGCTAAGAACCAAGAACCGATAGATGAAAGTTGCCGATCCTACCGCCGAATCAGCGCCATCACCCATCCGGCGACAAAAACGCCACCAACGAAAAGCGCGAAGCAGTAAAGGCCGTACTTTACTTGCTCAATCGTCGAGTTGCGCTGTGTGATGCCGAAAACCACCGACGCGAAGAGCGCGAACACCACCGCGGCCGAGAAGTGCGACAAGTTGATGGTCACGGTTTCTTCCCCAGGGCAATGTGATGCGCATCCGCCGCCGCGATGAAGTTCAACAGGCCGGCAACGATCAGAAACGTCTTGCCATAATCCGCCGCCGCATTTGCGGCCATCGCGTTGCCCCAGTCCATGATGCGCGCCAGAAAATACAGCGCTCCTGCGCCCACATCGCCCACAAAACCAAGTATGTCGAGGATGTCTCCGCCGTTCGGCTGGTAAATCCGGCCCTGCATGCCCAGACCGATCAGGAACATCGCGACCACTGAGATCAACACTAGAATGCCGCGCCCATAGCGCTTCAGCAGGATGTGTCCGCCGCCCGGAATCAGCCAGCCCACAATCGGCGCGACTACCGCCATTGTGGTCAGCGGATGCTCCGGCTCACTCACTATTTTGTTTGATTTATCTGTTGTCGGCTTGGCCATTCAGATCGTCACGATCTCTCGTTGGATTTTACCAGTGACCTCGGCGCTTCCCGGGCGCACCAGCACATCCACCTCCAGGCGCACGCCGAACTCGGGCAGGTAGATGCCGGGCTCGATCGAGAACAAGGAATTGGGCAGAATGCGCCGCTCGTCGTGAATCTCCAGGTCATCCATGTTGGCGCCATTCGAATGCACCTCGGTGCCAATCGAGTGGCCGGTGCGGTGTATGAAGTACTCTCCGAACTTAGCCTGCTTGATGTGGTTGCGTACGGCCTGATCCACTTCCCAGCCCGCGATCGGCTTGGTGGCGGAGTTCGAACTAGAGACAGCGACGGCTTTTTGCACCGTCTTCACGCCGATATCGCGCGCCTCGCTCACAATCTTGAAAATCTCGCGCTGCCGGTCCGACGGGGCCTTGCCCACGATTCCCACCCAGGTGATGTCGTAGTAAACCGCGCCCGGCGTATTTTTCTTCGCCCACACGTCGAGCAGAACAAAATCGCCTTCACGAATCGGCACCGGATGGCTGGCGCTCGGCCCGTAGTGCGGGTTGGCGCTGTTGGCGTTTACGGCCACGACCGGCGGATCGTCGGTCACCATGTTCTCGCGCTGGAACGCTTCCATGAAAAATTGCTGGATTTCATGCTCGTGCGTGCCGCCGTTGCGCACGCGCCGTCCAATTTTCTTGAAAGCCTCGGCGGTGACCGCGTCAATCACATCGCGCGCCGCGAAGTGCGACTTGATCTGCTCGTCCGTCAGGGTCGCTTCAAACTGCGCAATCAGGTCCGCCGCGCTGACGATGTTCTTACCGAGGCCGCGGATCATATCCGCCGTTCCCGCATCCACCATGGAAATGGTGAAAACAAAGTTGTTAGGCGAATACTGCATCGCTACATCGCGATGCGGAGCCAGCATCTGCTTCAGGCCGTCGAATAGTTCCTGCCATCCGGCATATTGCTTCTTGGTGCCGGGCAAAGTATCCAGGTGTCCCGACTCGATCTTGTGCACCAGCTTAACGGGCTCGCCTTTGGCGGGGATCAGGTAGTACCAGCGCCGCGTGACCATGAGCCCATCCGGGAGGCCGAGAACGCGGTACGAGATCGGGTCGCGATGGTGATGATCATAGAAAAGCCAGGCGTCAATGTTGCGCTCGCGCAAGGCTTTCTGGATGGCGGACAAATCCATATACAAAGCGTTATTCTACACGACCACTGGCTCTCGCCGTGTTTCTGGAGCGCGCTCCACAGTCAAACCACAACCAGAGGAAATTTCCATTGTGGACTCACCGGGGACTTATCGAACGCGGTAATGACAATGGGTTGCATGGGTACTTGACATCCTTAACTCGCCGCCGCAAAATATCGCCAATTCGGGGCCAAACTCACATTCCCTCTTGCGAGATGAACAGTCGGCAGTTTATGATCCTTAGCCAGTCGTCGCAGTCCTCTCAAAAGAAAATCAGTCCCGAGCAGTGCAAGCATCCTCGAGTGCAGATCGTCTCCCGCGACGAAGAGTATGAGTATGTGGAATGCCTGGAATGTGGGGACGTCTTCGAGTCCAGTGAATTGAAGGACATGGCGATCGAGGAAAAGAAACAGCCAGACCAAGAGTGAGCCGCGTCGTATCGCCTGCGTTCTATCGCGCTTAACCGATCCTGCTTGATCTGGGTGACCCGACCTTAGTCACCTGATCTTAATAATGAGATTGTCCGACGTATCCAAGCAAAAACTCTTACCCGGTGGAATTACTGTGGTCGCGCTGTATTCCGTGACCACGGCAGGTCCCCTCATTGCCCGGCAGGAGACAAGGTCCGCACGTTCAAACACAGGAGTGGTCACGGTTTTGTCATGAAAGAACACAGCCGCACGCTCAACGAGCGCCACGCGGGTCGACGGCTTACGCGCCATTTGCCGCGGCGCAACCTTTGATTGCGCCTGCGGCGCGCGCAACCTGGCGCGCAAACGCAGCGTGACCAGTTCAATCTCCCGGCCCGGGTGGTGATACCCGTACCGGCGCTGATGTTCGTCATGGAAGCGCGCGATCACGTTCTCCGTGGCAGGCACGTTGAGTTCGTAACCTTGACCGCGATACCGCAGGTCAAGACTCCTTTCATAATGAAGAGTGCCGCGCCACCGTTCCGCGCGGAATTCTTTCTGTGCCGCCGCCTCCAGCTTGCGAAATTCTTTCTGCAGCTTTGCTCGAGTTACCGCTTGCCGTGCGGCTTGCGGCGCCGTTTTCGGTAAATGACCGGCGAACCGCCACAACAGTGTACGCGAGTAATCTTTGACAACATCGCTGACCAGTATCCCGAACGCCGAGAGCGCTCCCGGTCGCGCCGGAATCATTACTGTCGGGATCGCCAGCGCCTCCGCCAGTTCGCAGGCATGCAGACCTCCCGCTCCTCCGAACGCCACTAGCGCGAATTCGCGCGGATCGTACCCTCGTTCAATGGAAACCACGCGCAAAGCTCGCTCCATGTTCGCGTTCACCACGCGCACGACCCCGGCAGAAAATTGTTCCAGGCTCAAGCGCGAGCCCTGTTTCTTCAGCCATTCCGAGGTAATCCGCCGCGTTCGTTCAACGTCAAGCGTGAACTCGCCGCCCAGAAAACGATCGGGGCGAAGGCGTCCCATCAGCAAGTTGGCGTCAGTCACCGTGGGTTCAGTGCCGCGGCCGTAGCAGATCGGTCCCGGATCGGCGCCCGCCGATTCCGGCCCCACTCGCAGCGAGCCGCCGGCATCGAAGCGCGCCAGCGAGCCGCCCCCGGCACCCACGGTGTGAATCTCCAGCATCGGAACTCCCACCGGAAGCCCGGCCACTTCCGATTGACTGCCAGCTCGAACCTCACCCTGCACTGCCGCCACGTCGGTCGAGGTCCCTCCCATGTCGTAGGAAAGAATCTTGCGGAACCCGCTGCGGGCTGCCATCGCTGCCGCGCCCACCAGTCCGCCCGCCGGGCCCGATAACACGGTCCGCACCGGTTCCCGTGCCGCCGACTCCAGCGCAGTGATTCCGCCGCTCGATTGCATAACAAAGATCCGCGGCTCGCCTCGCTTCCGCGCCGCGCCGGAGCCATCTCCCGCGTCTTTTGTTGTCCCTTCCGTGGCGCGCTCCGCCAGCTTTTCCATGTAGGTCTGCATGAGCGGCTGCAGGTAGGCGTTCACCACCACCGTGCTCGTGCGTTCGTATTCGCGAAACTCGGGCAGAATCCGATAAGAGACAGACAGCGGCTTTCCGAGTTCGGCCACAGCTGCAACTACAGCTGCTTCGTTTTCCGGATTGGCAAAGGAGAACAGCAAAGAAATGGCGATGGCATCCGGATCGGCACGCCGCACCGCTTCTCGCAGTCGCGTCAACTCCGCGTCCGACGGCCGCTCCAAGACCCGGCCCTGGGCATCCGTCCTCTCCTTGACGCCGAATCGCATTTCCCGGCGAACGAGCGGCGCAATTCGATCAAAGAAGAAGTCATACAGGCGAGGACGCGCCTGCCGTCCAATTTCAATGACGTCTTCAAATCCCGACGTTGTAATCAGCGCGACGCGAGCGCCGTTTCGCTGCAGCAGAGCGTTGGTGCCGACGGTGGTGCCGTGCAGCAGAGTAACTGGGGCCCCAGCGCCAGTCTTTCTTGTAACTTCGCTGGGCCTTCTCTTAGCTTCGCCGATCACTGTCGCATTCTCGCCAATCCTTCTCAGAGCTTCGGCAATCGCGCGCGACGGATCATCAGGCGTCGAAAACACCTTCAGAGTTTTGAGAACGCCACCCTCCACCCACACGCAGTCGGTGAACGTACCTCCAGTATCGATTGCGATGCACTGAGATGCCCGTGTGGCGCGGGTGCCCTCGCCCGCGGCCTTTGACTCTGATGTTGCCTCTGGCCGGTGTGCGGAATGAAGTTTGGAATGCGATGCGCGAGCCATGTATAGAAAAGGCGATCAGAAAGACGAACATGGAAGACTACCACTGCTCGCGCGCCGCGGAGTAGGGGAAGCGCCTGTGCGCCTGTGCCCGAAACATAACCGCCTCCCGGCCCCGACTGCCGTATTCTGAAGAAGTGAACGGGAGAACGTGGAAGGCGTGGCTGGTGCCCGGCGGCCTATTGTTGGCGCTGGCGGCGATGCTCATCAACAGTTCGCTGTTCCTCCGGGCCGCGCCCTCGCTGGCCTTCTACTATGTTGCTGTATTCGCCGCCGGATTGCTTCTTGCCTGGCGTTTCAATTCCAGCCGGGTTCTGTTTTCCCTGCTGGTTCTGTTGCTCGCTCATCGCGCGGTCGACTTTTTCGCCGCCGGCCAGTTTCATACCGGACCCGGACGCACGGCTGTAACGCTCGCTGCCCTGCTCGTCCCGTTGAACTTCATCGCCTTTGCTGCGATGCGCGAACGCGGCCTGATCATTGCCGGAATCGCGCCGCGCTTTGGATTGCTGTTCTTCGAGTCGGTTGTCTTCGCCGTGCTGTGCCGGCCGGAAAATAGTCCCGCCAGCCCGCATAGTGCCGGCACCCCCGAGATCCCGCTCTGGATTCTGTTGAGTTTCGCAGCCGCCGTAGCAGTATTCATCCGGCGTTTCTTTCAAACGCGCAAGCCGATCGAGCCCGGCTTTGTGTGGTCCGTGGCCGCCGTTTTCACATGGCTCCAATTCGCCCCGGTCGGCAAAGCGTCGGAGGCCTACGTAGCCACCGCTGCCCTGATACTAGCCGCCTCGCTAATCGAGACCTCCTACGTGCTCGCCTACCACGACGAACTAACCGGCATTCGCGGACGCCGCGCCTTCAACGAGTCCCTGCTTTCGCTCGACCAGCAATACGCGATAGCCATAGTCGACATCGACCATTTCAAAAAGTTCAACGACACCTACGGACACGACATTGGCGATCAGGTACTGTGCATGGTGGCCGCGCGGCTATCCAAAGTCAGTGGCGATGGCCAGGCCTTCCGCTGCGGAGGCGAAGAGTTCGCCATCGTCTTTCGTAACACTTCTGCCAAAGAAGCATTCGACCATCTGGACGCGTTGCGCCAGATTATCGAGAACTCCACATTTCATGTCCGCGGCTCCGACAGAAGAGCCGAAAGAGTTGCCGAAAGAAGCGCCGAGAGCAGAAGCGATCGCCGGACGGGAACAGGCGAGTCGGATCGCAGAAGGCATGCAAAAAAGAAACCCGCTGCTGCCAGTCCGAACCAGCAGCCCGATCGTCTATCGGTAACAGTCAGCATCGGAGTGGCCGAGCCAAGCACCCGCTACCGCCAGCCCGAGCAGGTGATCCAGGCCGCCGACCAGGCTCTCTATCGCGCCAAGAATAAAGGAAGAAACCGCGTAGAACTGGCTTCCACAGCCCCACTTCGGCTGGCCGAGCGCAAGCGCGCGAAGGCGTCGCGGCTCTGACAAGCTGCGAAGAAATCGGCGTTGCACTTGCTTTGGGTGGCGCAGCGCAGGGGTCCCCAGCACGCCCGGTTGTTTTCCCAGAGTCGGCTTGGCAGGTTTTCGCCGGTCCCATGGCTGACGGAACGAGCCAATGCCAACATCCGACCTGGGGCTAAGCCAATTGGGCAATTGCAAAAGACTTACCGAAGGTAGAGAGTTTTCTCGAATTCGCCCACAAATAATCCTCCCCCTAGGCCCAGGCGTCACAACCCGGAAGGAGTGCGCCACAATGACAAAGGGACTTGGATTGTTGCTGTTTCCGGTACTAGTAATCGTCCTGATGTTGGGAGGAACTGCGTCGGCTCAAAATGTCGGCGACAACAGCGCCTATTTCGTCACGTACTTTTCCAATGCGAATACCACGGGTGCCGCGGATGAAGTCCTGCGCATTGTCAATGATGGGGACGCCTCAACCTCGGAGATAGAGGGAGTGCCCAACGGAACCCTGTGGGCATCACTCTACGTGCTCGATGATGGCCAGATATTGCAGGAGTGCTGCAACTGCGAGGTCACGGCAGACGGTCTGCTCTCGGAATCCGTGGATAAACAGCTTACGTCGAACACGCTGACCGGAAGGTTAGAAACCAGCCGTGGCATCGTCAAGGTCATTTCGTCCGCAACTAATGACCCGACCAACAACACGCTAGCGCCCGGACTGCGGGGAACGATGACCCACATCCAGGCAACCTCGAACATTCCTGAGACGGGGCCTTTCTTCGTTACCGAAGCGCCGTTAGCCGACTCGAACCTCTCCTCGGCTGAGAAGACGGCGCTCGAACAATCGTGCGCGTTCACCTTTACGCTCGGAAGAGGCTACGGAACTTGCTCCTGCACGCCGGAAGACCAGGACTTTTAATCGAAACGAAACGGCAAACCGGCGGCGGACCATCCCATTAGTAATCGCCAGTCGCCAGTTGTCCGACCAATCGCCTAGCACGATTCACTCGCGGGTTCATACCTGCTGAGTTAACAGTGAGAAATTGAGTGAGCCCGGCCCGGTGCAGAGATACGCATTTGAGCTTGGATGACCCGATGACCAGATCACCCGATCTCCACACATCACCACTCAATAAGATGGATGAGAAACAGAATCACCGTAGCCCCCAGCGGCAGCAGCATCCCAACGCGCAGACTCCCCGTGGAATGAGAGATCACGCCTACCATCCACGGAATGACCGCCGGCCCCGCCGCCGCCAGCGAAAACATGACTGCGCCAATGTTGCGAGCGGCCATGCCGAAGCGCTGCGAAAGCTGGGCCACTGTGATGGGATACAACATGGCGAAACTCAATCCCGTAATCAGTGCCCCGACAATCACTCCTATTAGTGCCGGAGCCAACAGCATCAGCCCGATGCCCGCCGCCGCCGCGGCATAGCCCGCCTGCAAGACACGGCGTTCCGAAAAGCGAGGCAGGAATGGGATTCCAAAAGCACGGCCCATCGTCAGCGCCGACCAGAAAAATGCCGGCATCATGGACGCCATCGAAGCCCCGCGCGACCCCAGTCGCGAAACATAAGAGCCGATCCATCCGCCGACGGCGGCTTCCGCTCCCGGATAGAGGAAAAATACGGCCACGAAAAGCCAAATCGCCGGACTCTTCGCCATCTCTTGCCATGAAAACGAAGCCGACGATCCCGCGGGCTCCGCCGCCGCGGGAAATGGCATATTGCGCATGGCCAAGGCCAGCAATACAAGGAACAGCGCCACCGATCCGAGAAAGAATGGGAGTAGCTTGTGCGCCGCCGTCCACGCCACCATCAGCGAGCACACCACCGCGCCCGCGCTCCAGAAAAGATTCAGCAGGCTCACGGCGCTGGCTCTGGAACTGGCTCTCAAACTAGAGTCCGAGCTCGGAACCGAACCCGCACCGATCTCCCCAATCAGCAGATTATCAGTCGGGATAATCAGCCCGAGTCCCAGTCCGTAGGTCGCCACCGAGGCCAGTCCCAGCCAGAGCGATCCCATATAGATTGTGGCCACTCCGCATGCCATCAACAGCAGCCCCAACAAGAACGCGGGACGGAATCCCCATCGCACCAGCAGCACTCCGGAGAATTGCACGCCGGCTAGCATCGCCAGGAATTGCACCAGAAACAGATTGCCAGCCTGAGCGTCATTCATCGCCCAGCGCGCAATGAGGATCGGGAGCATTGGGCCGAGCAGCGTGGTGAGAATGCCGGTGGGCAAAAAGGCAATCTGGCCGGCCAGGACCAGTTTCCGTTTCGACGATTCCTGGGAAAGCTCGGCTTGAGCACTGGCCATGTGAAAGAGGACGTTCCAACCTTATGTCAGGAACTTCAGCATAACGCAGCCGACCCCGGCTTCAGGCTAGCCGGAAAAGAAATTCGCACGATGCAAGCGGAGCCCCTACACATCAAGTAAGCTACAGCCTGAGCCCGCTGCAGGAGAGAAGTTCATTGGCGGCGCGTTGACCGCTAGCAATGGCACCGTGCACGGTTCCGTTGTGTCCGTTACAAGCCGTCGCTTCTCCGGCAAAGAACAGGGTACTCCCAACCGCTGCAGCTAGTCTGCGCGCAGCGTCCCCACTACCGGCAAGAGCATAGCTGTAGGCGCCCCGGCAGTAAGGATCGGACTGCCAGTCGTGCACAAAAAACTCTTGCACCAAGTCCCGCAAGGTTTCCAGGGGCACTCCGAAGACGTGATGTAAGGCCTCCAATCCACGCTCCATGATGGCTGCACTTCCGAGACCGGAGAGCCGCTCAACACGGACTCCACCGGACCAACCAGTCAGCATGGCTGTTCCCGCAGACAGAGACGACCACCACGTCGGGAACAGTTCTTCTGGAGACGACAAGAAACTCATGTCCGGCATGGGCGATCGCATCAGCTTGGGGTCTGTCCAGAAGCAATGGCGGAAGCACAGGACGAGCCGGATCGCGGCGCCCATCTCCAATTGCTTGAGTGCATCGGCCTTTTCGGTCAGCTCTGGCCTAAAGCAGACGGCGCCGCCGGTCCCAGGCGGCGCCTGCAGAACACCGAGAGGCAAAGTAATAACTGCGGCGTCTGCACGAATACTGGCGTGCTGCTGTTCGGGCAATTTGGCCGTCACCTCCACCGTGCCTGGACTCCAAGCTATCTCGGTAACAACGGTGTTCAGCCGCACCGTGAGGAGGTCCGGCTTGCTGGCGGCCGCAAGCGCTCGAACCAGACCCTCATATCCCTTGGGGAATCGGAAGCCGAGGTGTCCTTGGATTTCACGGTCGCTCCGATGCCATCGCGCGAGCGCATGAGCGCTGATGCGGCTTGTGTTACATGCGTGGAAGCTCTCAACATATGCGGCAGCTTCGATCCTCGCGTGCTGAGGTAGGTCGCCACAAACGTGTTCCAGGAAATCCTGGAAAGATTGATCCGATGCGGACTCATCAATCCTGCGGAAGATACTGTCGATCAGGTCCCAGGAGCCACTCATGGGTGCCAGCCTTGCTTGTTCCAGACGCCATCGGTTTCCAGTCAGTTCGTGAGTCTGCAGGCCAGCACGTTCCACGATCTGCCACACCTCCCGAGGCAGACCATGAATGAATTCTGCTCCCATTTCGACCGGGGCGTTTGTCATGGAGGGATGTACGGTCCAGATGCGTCCGCCAACGCGGCTCCGCGCTTCGAGAATCGTTGCCCGGATACCTGCCTCACAGAGCGCCTGCGCGCACGCGAGCCCAGCAACTCCAGCTCCGATCACCACAACCTCGGTAATCCGTTTGGACACGCCTTCTCCGCAACCTAAGAAATGAGTTCTCGATGGAAATACGCAAAGCTACAGTAGCGGGAAATGTCCTGCCTAGTCGCTCACTGTTCACCGATTTATTGAATGCTTGGCGACGAATCTTAGAGGATCACGGGCAACTTCTCCACAATCTGGTCGTCACCGTTGGTCGCCACCTTCTTAAGCTTATGTATCTAAGAATCTGGCGGAGAGGGAGGGATTCGAACCCCCGATACCCTTTCGGGTATGCCGGTTTTCAAGACCGGAGCCATCAACCACTCGGCCACCTCTCCGAACTACTACAGTTTTACTACAGTCCTCAGGATTGTATGAACAAGGGAATGGATCGCCACGCCTTATCTCGTTCCGTTTGGATAGACCAGAATCTTGCTGGCTTCGCCGGTCTTCAGGCGCGCCATGGCTTTGGAAAAATCTTTCATGGGGATACGGTCGGTGATTACGGGGTGAAGATCGAGGCGTCCGCTCTTGAGCAGGGCGGTCATCTGGTACCAGGTCTGGTACATTCGGCGGCCGTTGATGCCTTGAATGGTGAGGCCTTTGAAGATGATGTCTTCGGAGAAGTTGAGTGGGATGGGTTTCGAGGTCAGGCCGAGCAGAGAAATGCGTCCGCCGCGGCGGACGATGTCGAAGGCGGTGCGAATGGCGTCGGGATGGCCGGCCATTTCGAGCACCACGTCCACGCCGAGGCCTCCAGTTCTTGCGGTGACAATGCCGCGCACGTCTTCTTTGGACGGATCGAGCGCGTAGTCGGCTTTCATTTTGGTCGCGAGTTTGCGCCGGTGTTCATTAGTTTCGATCGCGAAAATGGTGGTTGCGCCTACCGCTCGCGCCACTGCAATCGAGAACAGTCCTATGGGGCCGCAGCCGGTAATGGCGACCGTCTTCGCGGCGATTTCTCCCGCCAGCACCGTGTGTACAGCGTTGCCCAGCGGATCGAGGATGGAAGCGTATTCCTGCGGGATCGCCGGATCGAGTTTCCAGATATTCGACTCGGGGATGACGACGAACTCGGCAAAAGCTCCGTTGGTGTCAACGCCGATGATTTTCACGTTCTGGCAGATGTGGGCCTCGCCGGTGCGACACTGCAGGCACTTGCCACAGGCCACATGCATTTCGGCGGATACGAAATCGCCTTCCTTGACGCTGGTGACTTCATCGCCGAACGCGACCACCTCGCCGCAGAATTCGTGTCCGGGGATCAGCGGCGGGTGAATGCGTCCCTGAGCCCAGCGGTCCCATTCAAAGATGTGGAGATCGGTGCCGCAGATGGAGGCGACTTTGACTTTGCAGAGGACGTCAGTGCGACCGAAAGAAGGGATTTTTACTTCGCGGATTTCCGCGCCCGGCGCGGCTTCCGGCTTGACCACTGCGAGCATGGTGCTAGGCATGGGAAGTGCTGGGCATGGAAGCCCCCCTCGTGAGTACGGATCTGGAAGAGCAAACGCCCTATTCTAGCACCGACTGAATTTTCTGCGGAGCACGCGGATCAAGAGCAGATCTACTCAGATCGAACGAGCGTTCTGCAGGCGGAAAGAACTACTTGCCGATGGTCGTGCTCTGGCCGGCGACCAGAGACCATTGGCCTTCGCGTTTCAGGAAGACGTCGGTTTGGCGCAAGCCGCGGCTCTTGACCTGCCCGTTCTCCCGAATCCTGACCGTGAACTCCGCGCTGGAAACGGCCGTGTCGCCGTAGATGTGGATCGTGAGATCCGGTTCCATTTCCATAACGATGACTTTGCGCTTTACATCGCGCAGACGCGCGAGCGCGTCGTCCTTACCTTCGACGTGCCCGTTATCGCGGGTGTAAAGGTAATCGGATGCAAGATGCTTTGCGTATTCGTCCCAGCCGGCACGAACAATTAATTCTGCCAGCTTCGACTCCAGAGCTTTGATTTCACCTTCTGCGACGGGATTGGCGTCGGCGTGCACGTCCGGCTGTTGCGCGGTCATGGCGATGCTCAAAGCTAGGAGCATTGTGATTATGAATATCTTTCGCATACCTGGTCTCGCAAACCTTGGTCTCCGGATTCTTTGCATTCAGCCTGCCGATTCGAGATCGCGGCTACGTTTTGTACATACCGCGAGAATGCGTTTTCGGGCTCGCGGTTTTGTAATCTTCGGATTTACCGCGGGGAATGCTTAACGTCTGCCATTGTGCCGAGCGCAGATGCTTCGCGAGGAAGACGATTTGTCCGATATGTTGCGCGTAGTGGGCGAGGGCGCGGTTGAGCGCCTGCATCACGGTATGCGGTTCCTGGCGGATGGTCACAGTGCGTTGTATATCTTCGGGTTTGAGCGAGTCGAGCGTGGAGAACACGTGCGACCACGCCTGCTCCCACCAGCGCATCACTTCTTCGCGCGTGGTTTTGGCCGAGGTTTCAAATTCCTGGTCGCGGAAACGGTCCGGCTTCTCGCCATCGCTGGTGAGGAAGTCGGTGAAGCGCGAGCGCGCGTTGCCGGCGATGTGCTTGACCAGGGCTGCAACGGAATTCGATTCCGGGTCGATGGTGACGAGAAAATCCGTGTCTTCAAGCTGAGCCATGGCAGCTTCGCCCATGCGCTTGTGGCCGCGGAGCTGGCGCTTGATTTCTTCGAGGTAGTGGCTAGCAAGATCAGTCATAGGACGCCTTACAATTTACACCTGTGTGGCATCGCAGGCGACGCGGAACCCGTAGTCTGCGTACTTGAATTCCGGAGGGATGCTGGAGCGGGCCGCGCAGCGCGACATCTTGATGTGGTGACGCCAGGAACCACCGCGGGAAACGCGCCGCTCACCGGTTTCAGGGCCACGCGGATTCCGCTCAGGCGATACCGCATAGTAATCGGGCGCGTACCAGTCGCTGCACCACTCGTGCACGTTGTCGCACATGTTGTAGAGACCGTATGCATTCGGTTCGCCGCGACCGACCGGCTCGGGGCCGGTTTTCCAATGGCCAGCGCAACGATCAGCATAACCGGGCAGCGACTGCGGCGGCGCATCTCCCCAGGGGAATAGCGCTTTCTCATGGCCACCGCGAGCCGCGCGTTCCCACTCGGCCTCGGTCGGCAAGCGGAAATTTCCGCCAGTCATTACTCCGCCGGTGCATGCGCTGAGCCAATCGCAATAGCGTACTGCCTCGTGCCACGACACTCCGACAACGGGCTGCGCGGGATGATTGAACTCGGGATAGCTCCAGAACGGCGGCGGGCAAGCAGTGTCGCGCAGAAATCGCCCGTAGTCGGCATTAGTAACTTGGCAGGCGGCGAACAGAAACTCGTCAATCCAGACGCGATGCACCGGCTTTTCGTTGTCCTGTCCGGTGCCGCAGCCCATGAGGAACCATCCCGCGGGGATGCGGATGAGCATGGGAAGGTATTCTTCGGCGCGCGATTGGGAGAGCAGTTGCGTCGGGTCCACGGTGTCAGAGCGTCCGCACTGCGCGGACGATATCTTCGATTTTATTCTCCTGGAAGAAGCGAATGCCGGCGATGCCGGCTGCTCCAGCTCGCAGGCACGATGCGGCGTTTTCGATGGTGACGCCACCGAGTGCGAGGATGGGGATCTTCGCCCGGCAGGCTTCATTCAAGGCGGCGAGGCCTGTGGGTCGCGTGCCGGGAGCGCTGCTCTTACCGAATACCGGAGCGAAAACGGCGAAGTCGGCGGCCGCGGACTCGGCATGTTTCACGTCTTCGTTTGAGTGGCAGGAGACAGCCACCAAGAAGTGGTCAGTGGTCAATGGCCGAGGAACAGAAGCCACGGAAGCTGTCAATATCTGACGTACTTCATCTGGGGTGATATCGTCCGCGCGCAGATGAACGCCGTCCGCTCCTGCGGCGAGCGCGACGTCGGTGCGTGAGTTAATCAGGAGACGAGTTCTCGGGTCTGAACCAGTTCTCAGTTCCCGGTTCTCGGTTCGCAGTGGAGCGCTGTCGCGGATGGCAGTTAGAGCGTCTTTTGCGAGTACTTCCAGTTCCCTTGCGCTCAGGTCCCTTTCGCGAAGCTGGATGTAATCGACGCGAGCATGCGCGGCTTCGGCAACTTTCGCGAGCAGCGCGCGGCGCCGGGCACGTTCGTCGCCGCAAAACTGGCTTCGATCGGTGATGTAGTAGAGCTGACAGCGATCAGCCATCAGCTCTCAGCGTACTAGAGATTCTTGTGTGGTAGGGAACTCTTGTCCGCGGCTTTTTTGCCGTTGTTTGGTGCCAACCTGTTCGCGGACAAAAGTGTCCGCACCACACAGGCAACGATCAGGCACTACTGCTGCGCGGTGAACAATTTCAGATTCTCCGCCTTCCAGCGCATCGCGGCGTAAATCCGGTTGCGTCCGCTGGGGTGATCGAAAAAGATCCACTCCTCGATGGGGCCGGGATTCATCTTGCGGTATTCGCCGAGATGGATCGCGGCCTGGGCAAAGCCGTCCGGCTGCCGGCTCGTGTTCAGGCCGTACATGTCGGCTTCATACTCCTGCGTGCGGGTCCAGGTGTTCATGACGGGAGTCATGACGAAGCCAAAGATGGATACTAGCAGCACCACGAGTGGAAGAACCGCCGTGTCGCCGACGCCCCGAATCTGCCACTTCTCGCCCCAGCGCTGGAGCGTCCAGTCGAGTCCCCAGTGCAAGTATGCGAAGGCGATCACCGTGATGATCAGCTGAAACATGATGCTCTTGTAAATGTGGTTCATCACGTAGTGCCCCATCTCGTGTCCCATGACCGCCTGAATCTCTTCCGGCGAACCGCGGCGCAAGAGGTTGTCATTGAGAGTGATGCGCATTGTATTGGCGAAGCCGCTCACGTTGGCGCTCATGCGCGTTGTCTGCTTCGAAGCGTCAATCTCGTAGACATCCTTCGCGGGGATGCCATTGGCCCGCGCCATGCTCAGGATGGGGTCGACAATTTTAGGATCGTCGAGGCGGGTGACTTTATTGAAGATGGGAAAGATGTAGACAGGCGCGATGAGCACAACGAAAATCAAGAACACAATGGTCGCGACCGAACCCCAGATCCACCAGGTTCGCGGGAGACGGCGAACAATGCCGAATAGCATCACCACCAGGATGCCGCCCAGCACCAGGTTCACGCCCAGATTCTTCACCTGATCACCCATCCACGGGATGAAGGTTTGGGTGGCGAGACCGTACTTGTGTTCACGAAAATAATCTTCGTAAACCGTGAGCGGGAAAACCAGGATGGTGGTGAGAACAAGGTACTGCAACCAGTATGCGAACGTGTGCACCGGCTTGAAGCGAGTGACGCGCTCTGCCAGATCTCGCATGCGGGCAGACCAGCGCAGATTCAGCAACAGCAGCGCGACTACGACTCCATAGAGGAAGTCCCAAAGAATCAGCCAGTAGCCGCCCTCGAAATAGGCGTCGGAACGGGCTGTCTTGTCGGCGGGAATCTGCGCCAGGTAAGCGTTGGTGGCCGCGATGGCATCGAAATGCGGCGAGGCCTGTGCCTCTGCCGGAACATGGATTACGGATGGCATCTCGTTGGCGGCTGACGGTTGGGCGAGCGCGGACGTTGTGCAGAAAGTTGCGCAGGAAAAAATCAGGCAACAGAGTGCTGCCGCCAGGAATGTTCGTGAGGGCATCTTTTCTCCAGCAATGCTGACCTTGACCCGTAAAGTGTATACGCAGACGACGTGCTGGGAGTTCAATCTTGATCCGGGATCGGCGTTGGCAATCGTCCTTATGTGCGCTGGCACACGGACGAGGGCGCCCGCGCCACACGGTCTACGGCCGCGTCTTGGCGATTTCGGGGACGGCCGCCTCGCCGGTCCGCTTGGGTTGTTGCGGAGCGAGGTGGTACTTGGTCAGCCCGTCCTTCAGGAATTTGAAACTTTCTTCCGGTGAATCGCACATCTTGAACAGATCGAGATCTGGCGCTGAGATCGTGCCGGCGTCGACCATGGCTTCGAAGTTGATGATCTTCTTCCAATAATCGCTGCCATAGATGAGGACGACAATTTTCTTGGCCAGTTTCTCCGTCTGCGCGAGGGTGAGGATTTCAAAAAGCTCGTCGAGCGTGCCAAAGCCGCCGGGAAAGATCACCAGCGCCTTGGACAAGTACGCGAACCAGAACTTACGCATGAAAAAATAATGGAACTCGAAGTTGAGCGAAGGCGTGATGTACGGATTCGGATTCTGCTCGAAGGGCAGGTTGATGTTGAGGCCGATGGTTTTTCCTCCAGCCTCGTGAGCGCCGAGATTTGCGGCTTCCATGATGCCCGGACCGCCGCCGGTAGTAACGACAAACCGGTGGCGCTTGGCGGGGATCTGGAGTGACCATTCGGTGAGCGAGCGGGCTAACTGGCGAGCGTCCTCATAGTAGCGAGCCATATCGACGGCGGCCTCGGCGCGCTTCATATCTCGGGCTTGCTGTGCGGCGGAGACTTGGACGCCATTGTCGCGGAGTTCAGTCAGACGGTTCGAGGCGTTGTCGTGGCTGTGAATGCGGGCCGACCCGAAGAAGACGACCGTGTCCTGGATCTGTTCGCGCCGGAAGCGCGAGAGCGGCTCGCTGTACTCGGACAGCAGGCGCAGAATTCTGCCGTCAGGACTATTGAGAAATGGTTCGTTCTGATAAGCGAGGGGAGCGGGCTTGAGTTTGTGATCTGTCATAAGGTGAATCATTAAGACATTTTGTCATTGTGGCATTGAGTCATTGAAATGTTGAATCATTGTGGCATCGAGTTAATGATTCAATGACTCAACGATTTAATGCCTCAATTTTTTATTCCTCTTCTCGATATTGAATGGCCTCCCAAAATCCGATCCACACATTGATCGCGCCTAAGCCGGTCGAGACGCCGCGCACGAACCCGCTGGCGACCACGGCGCGAAGCGTGGGATACGGGAGGAGGAGAGGGTTGTCGGACCACTCCGGGCGCCAGGGGAGGATCATGAGCATGACCCCGATCGTCGCGCACAAAAACACGAACAGAAGCACTGCGACGCGGCGGAGCCACACACGCGCTGCCGAAGGCGCGGGTCTGGAAACGGAAACTGGCGCGGGCATTCCAACCACTGGGACAGATGCTGCCACCGGAGATTTGAGTTCCCCGACACCGGTGGTGTCGCTGGCAAAAGGTAGCTTGGGATCGGAAATCATTGCACGCGTCGTCGTGGGCGAGGTTGTGGGGTGGGACGGCATCGGGTCGCATCCCCACGCAGATTATGAACCCACTTGGTGCATTCTACGACTTCAGAGCCTGAATGCGCTCGGCCACGTCGCGATAATCGATATTCGCGCCGTACACGTCGGTGAAATAACGCAGAGCAGCGGGCTTGTCCATGGCAGTCTCGCATGCCGACCCCAGCTCATAGTTGATGGCGAGACGCGCCTGGTCATCGAGCCCGGGAATGCGAAGCGCCTTTTCATACCAGCGGATGGCGGCTTCAGGAACTCCCTTGTCGATGAAGCACTGCGCCAGCCAGGTGTAGGTTTGGACAGGCTGCGAAAATGCCTTGCCGCGATCGATCGAGGTGCAAACTTTCTGCAATTCGGCGATAGCTTCGTCGAGCAGGCCCATTTCGCGGAAAGCAACACCCAGGTTGTAATGCGTTTCCGGATCGTCGTCGCCGGCAACCACCTCTTCTTCGAGCTCTTGTCTCAACTCGCCGAACATCTCCGAAAGATCGACGCTGCCGGCGGGATGCATCGCCTGGGCTTCAGCTCCCAGGGGGCGCAAGGCAGCGGCGCTGTAGGTCATCGAAGGAACGCTCATGGCAGGAGCGGCAGCGGTTGCTGCACCTCCCGCCGAGGCTGCGATCACAGGCATGGCCGCCGGGGCAGTTGGAATTTCAATTTCCATGTTTGTCGCATACTCGTTTGTTGCAGACTCGTTTGCCGCGGACTCGTGGGCCACAGGCTGGGTTGCCGAAAGTTGGGCAGCGGGTGGCTGCGCTTGCGGGAAGGAATCACCGAGCGAAGCTTCCAGATCTGCGACAAATGCTGTTAGCTCAGTTGCCTCCGCAGGTAAGGCTTGCGCGTGCGCTGGTTCCGCGGAGTAAGGTTCTGAGTAGTGAGGTTCTGAGTAGGCCGGTTCCGGAGCCTCGTTATGGGTCTCGTCGTGTGTTTGGTGTTGGTGGCTGGCCAGCAGATCTCGCGAGGTTGTGATCTCGGACCCGTGCTGGGTGTCCATCGCAATTTCGAAATCAGCGGGCTCGTCGGGTTCGATCTCGGTGATCTCCGGTTCCGGCTCGGCCGGCGTATGGCCGGCGGATTCGACGGCGGATCGCAACGGGTCGAGAATGCGGGCATCGCTGGTCAGGGATTCGAGCTTCTCGATCCCGGCGCGAGCCTGGTCCGTCATGAAGTGCTCGAGATAGAAACGGATTTCTTCGACCGTCTCGGCGATTACGGGATTGCTGGCGGCATCGGCGCCGGCTTCGCCTTCGGCGCTGGCCGATAGTTCTGCGACCGGAGCGTCCTGGTCGGCGGAAAGAGAATGCTCCCACTCGGAGGAAAGGTCGGTGGAGAGGTCGGAGGGAGGCTCGTGCCCGTCGGCAGGCGCGTGCCCCGCCAATTCCTCGACGGCGAATTCCGGATGCGCGGCAGCAGCGATCTCACGGTCGGAAGCCGCGGTCGCGACCATGGGCCAGGGCGGAGCGGCAGCACCGGCGCTGGTGGATGGAGCAGAAATCGATGATGTAGAAATCGATGCTGTCGAAATCAATCGAGCGGCTTCCGTGCTTTTTTCGTAGCGCGTGGCCAATTCTCCGTAGCGCACGGCTTCTTCCGGGTATCCGGCGTCGTGGTACACGCCTTCCAGTGTGCGGCAGCAGACCGCGGCTTCAGTAAAGCGCTGGAAACGCGTGTGAAGACCGGCCAGGCGCTGGTTCAGGCGCACGTCGCGCGGCGCCTGGGGCAGCGCGCCGAGCAGCGGCACGACCGCCTTTTCCGGGAGATTGTATGAAAGGAACAGATCCGCATCGGTGACCGCTGAGCGCACTGCAATCGCAACGTCGTCGGGATAAGACTGGTCGATAACCGGCGCGATTGCTTCCAACTCCTCCACGATGACCGCCCCTTCTTCGGCGGTGATCCCGATGGCCGGCGATTCTCCCTCCATGCGCCCCACCACCTGCTGATAATTCTGCATGTGCAACGGGTTCTGGGGCTCGGTGGTGGCCAGCATCTGGTACAGATCGCGCGCGCGGGCCAGGTTTCCGTCCTTGACCGAGGCGTGCGCTAGAAGCTCGGTGACTTCGTTGACGTGCGTGCTCTCGCCGGCTTTGCTCAGCAGCTGCAATAGCATGTCCAGCGCACCCGAGTCCTCCCGCGCATGGCCGATCATGGAATGCAGGCTTGCCAGCAGCTTGGTCGAGTCGGTCGCCAGCAGGCGATCGGCATGCCGGTTGTAAACCTCGAGCGCCTCGCGATGTTGACCGAGGCGGGCGCACCCCTCCGCCAGCAGAAACAGACCCTCCGGATCGTTGTGCACCGTGAGCAATTTCTCGGCGATCGGGGCAGCCTTGGGCAAGGCCCCGCTCTGCAGGTAGGCCTTCAGGAGATCCCTCAAACCTTCGGGATGAGAATCCAGGTCGGCTGCCTTTTCCAGGTACGCGATGGCGTTCTTTGGATCGTCGCTATCAAGGGCGGCCCTCCCGCGCAGCAGCAGAACGTAACTGTTGCCCGGATCGAGCACCAGCATCCGCTTCAGAATGTCTTCGGCGGCGGCGAGCGATCCCCGCGAGCGCAACGATTCCGCCGCCGCGCTGAAAATCTCCCACGCCTCTTTCTTCTTATTCAGCCGGACATAGACCTCGGCGAGTTTGACCCGCATGGGCACGTTTTCCGGGTCCATTTCGAGGACCTTCTGGAAAAGGCGCACGGACTGTTCGAGATCGCCATTCTTCATGAAATCTTCGGCGACTTGCAGGTACTGGGCGCGGGCATCGTTGAACAGCCCCTGCTGGGTGTAGAGTTCCGCCAGTTTCAGAGATGAATCCACGCTCGGCTGGAGCTTGGTGATCTTCTTATACATGGCGATGCCCTTGACGGTGAAGCCCTGCGCCGCATAAGCATCGCCCACCATCTTGAAGCACTCGATAGCTTTGGCGCTGTCTCCCAGACGCGCGTAGAGATCGCCGATGGTATTGTTGACGGTAAGATCCTTGGCATCGTGCTTGAGGATCTTGTTGTACTCAGCGATGGCGTTCTGCAGCTTGCCCTGCTGGACAAACTTTTCCGCGGCGCTGAGAACCTTTTGTTTATTGAAACCAAAACCAAACGCCATAGGGGTGCGGACTCCAGCCTTTTTCCCGCCGGACGCCTGCTCTTTCCGCCAGCGTTGCCGAACGGGTCCAAACCTCGCCGGGAGATTCCCGGACGAAACACCGCGACCGCGCAACCGGGATCGCGGAGTAAGCTGATTGTAAGGCCGGGGATCGTCAGTCCGATGGTTACTGACGATTACTGGGGGTTACCGAAAGGGAGTGTACGTCCGGTTCCGAAAAATCCTGCCTCCCGCGGCCAGAATGGGAGCGAGAAACGGCAACCGGATCTGGGTTCAGAACTACTGCGTCATGGTTAGTTTGGACCCGAGTTGGCGCTGGGCCCAGCGCTCCCGCACGCCAGCTAGAAACTTCGCTTTGTCCGCTCGCATTTGCTGGACCAGTGTTTGATTCCCAGTCTCTTCGTGTGCGGCCGCCCAGAGAACCATTTCTGTCAGGACTGGCGCGAGATCGATTCCTTTCGCGGTCAGCTTATAAATCAGTTTCCGGCCGTCGGATGGGTCCGGTGCCGCAGTTATGATTCCATAGGCGACCAGCCTGCGAAGCCGCTCGGCGAGAATGTTGGTCGCGATCCCTTCATAGCACCCCAGGAATTCTTTGTACGTGCGGAACCCCCGCAACATCATGTCGCGGATGATCAACAGCGACCAGCGGTCACCCAGCATCTCCACCGAGGTATTCAGGGGGCATTCCGAGCGCCGCTTCACTTTCTGCGTCGGCATATTTTATTTTTGTAAATAACTTGCGTTTCACAAGTGATATCGACCATAATCCCACAAGTCATGAGTTTTGACAATCGATTCACAAACGAAGTGTACTGTGCAACTGGATCGTGGTCACGGCCGAGACCGTTGCCCGTGCGGAGAAGAAGCGGAAAAAGATGAAGTCGAAGCCCAACGTCGATTCAAAAAACAATAGACAACAAAAAGGAGACAAAACCTATGGAAGCAAAACCCACCCACGAACAAGCACAACTCCACCTCCAGATCTACGATATGCGCCGCGAGGCCAAACTGCGCGAGGGCCGCGATTGGTTCTGGAAGAACTTCTTCGCGGACAATCTCGACGACTGGATGCGAATCGCGGGGCCGGGAACAGACAAAGGTGGGCTCGTAATGATGGTACTCAGTTATTGGGACCAAGCCTGCGCGTTCCTAAACTACGGTCTGCTCCACGAAGACCTCTTCTTCGAAACCAGCGGCGAGTTTTTCGGGGTCTGGGACCGGGTGAGTCCAGTGGTGCCTCAGGCTCGGGAGAAGTTTATGAATAAGCAGTTCCTCGAAAATCTGGAAAAAGCCGCGCAGCGTTATGAAGCTTGGATGGAAAGCCGCAATCCAGGCAATATTGCCGGCATGCGACAGTGGATGAAACAAATGCGCTCTCAGCAACAGGCCAAGGCGGCATAACGGCTGATTTATGACGGAGTGGGAGCAAGCACTAACCGAGCCTGTGACGCGGTGACCGGCTTCCGCGGCACGGGCTTAGATTTCGGCATGGCATTTTGGCAGGACAACGATTCGGCGCAACCGAGGCAAGCTCGATGCAAAAGATCACTCCCTTCCTGTGGTTCGACGGCCAGGCCGAAGAGGCGGCAAACTTCTATACCTCCATTTTCAAGAACTCGAAAATCCTGAACATTGCCCGTTACGGCGAAGCGGGGCCGGGACCGAAGGGAACCGTGATGACGGTGACTTTCCAGCTCGAAGGGCAGCAGTTCATGGCGCTGAACGGTGGCCCGCACTATTCCTTTTCACCAGCCATATCGTTCTTTGTAAACTGTGAGACGCAGGCGGAGGTAGATGAGTTGTGGGAGAAGCTCACCGCCGGCGGATCGGATGTGCAATGCGGATGGCTGAGAGACAAATTTGGCGTGTCGTGGCAGATCATCCCAAAAACTTTGATCGAACTGATGCAGGACAAAGACCCGGTGAAATCACAAAGGGTATTCAAAGCTATGATGGGCATGATCAAGATCGACATTGAAGGCCTGAAGCGAGCTTATCGAGGGGAATGAAATCGAGGGAATGAAACAGGAGAAATCGATGAAGCGAAAGATAGTCGGAACGATCACGCTAAGCAGCTTCGCGCTGGTCGTTGTGCTGATCACCGTGCTGGTCGCGGCGTGGCAAGCGTCAGCGCAGGACGCCAAAGCACCTTATCCGAACATGGCTCCGGTTGAACAATACCTGATGGACCGAAATGACGAGATCGCCCTGGCGCGGAGCGCAGCCCCGGAGGCCATCTCACGCGATGCCGAGGTCCTCGTCCTCGGAAAGCATGGCTATGAAACCGCAGTCAAAGGCAAGAATGGTTTCGTATGCGTCGTGGAGCGAGGGTGGATGGGCCCATTCAATGGCGAGGATGCCGCTAATTTTTGGAACCCTAAAATTCGAGGCCCGGTCTGCTACAACCCGCCGGCTGCCCGCTCCATACTGCCGTTGACGTATAAAAGAACGGAGATGATATTGGCCGGTCAATCCAAAGCTCAGATCATCGAGGGCATCAAGACATTCATGAAGCAAGAGCTGCCGCCCCTCGAGCCTGGCGCCATGAGCTACATGATGTCGAAAGAACAGTACCTTACCGACCACGACCGCCACAACTGGATCGCTCACCTGATGTTTTACACTCCGCTTATGGACGGTGCCGTTTGGGGTGCAGATCTACCCAGCTCTCCCGTCATGCTGAATCCACAGTTCGGCGGCGCTCCGGAAGCAATCGACGTATTCATGGTTCCCACGGGCAGATGGTCGGATGGAACGGCGGCCCCAGTCAGGTAGGGACACCACAATGCAAGAGAATGGGCCGATGTTTTCAAGCGTGGGAGCCATGATCCATCCCACCAAGGGACGGTGCGGCTGATCCCGCAGATCAGCACTGAAGTTTATCTCGGCGAGTCAAACTAAAAAGAAGAGTTCGAAATCTTGGGCAAAAGGAGAGGAGCATGAGCCAGGTGCGAGTTCTGGTAGGTACGCGCAAGGGCGCATTCATTCTTACGTCGGATGGCAAGCGTGAAAAATGGGACATCAGCGGCCCGCACTTCGCCGGCTGGGAAATGTATCACCTCAAGGGCTCGCCCGTCGATCCGAATCGCATTTACGCCTCGCAGACCAGCGGATGGTACGGCCAGATCATCCAGCGCTCCGACGATGGCGGCAAAACCTGGCATCAGCCGGGAACGCCCGCCGGAGAGCCGGCCGCGCCGGGTCCGCCAAAGAGCGCGAGCAACAAGTTCGCCTACGACGCGTCTGCCAACCCGCTCACCACGCATCAGTGGTATGACGGTTCGCAACGTCCGTGGGAGTTCAAGCGCGTGTGGCACCTGGAGCCGTCGCTCACCGACCCCGATACGGTTTACGCCGGAGTGGAAGACGCCGCCCTCTTTCGCTCGACCGACGGCGGCGAGAACTGGAAGGAACTTCCCAGCCTGCGCGGCCACGGCACGGGGCCGAAGTGGCAGCCGGGCGCGGGCGGCATGTGCCTGCACACAATCATCCTTGATCCGGGCTTTGGTCATGCCAGGGCAGGAGAACCGCAGCGGATGTACATTGCCATTTCGGCGGCGGGCGCGTTCCGCACCGACGACGGTGGCGGCAGTTGGAAGCCGATCAACCGTGGACTTTATTCCCAATACATTCCCGACCCCCGCGCGGAGATCGGCCACTGTGTTCACCACGTAGCGATGCACCCGTCGCGTCCAGGAGTGCTCTTCATGCAGAAGCACTGGGACGTCATGCGCTCGAACGACGCGGGCGAAAACTGGAAGGAAATCAGCGGCAACCTGCCTACCGACTTCGGCTTCGTGATCGACGTGCATGCGCACGAACCGGAGACGATTTACGTCGTTCCGATCAAGAGCGATTCGGAGCACTTTGTTCCGGAAGGCAAGCTGCGCGTGTTCCGCAGCCGCACCGGCGGAAACGAGTGGGAGGCGCTGACCAAAGGCCTGCCGCAGAACAATTGCTATGTCAACGTGCTGCGCGATGCTATGGCCGTCGATTCGCTCGACAAATGCGGCGTGTATTTCGGCACCAGCGGCGGCCAGGTGTATGCATCGGCCGATGCCGGAGACAGTTGGAATGCGATTGTCCGCGATCTGCCGGGGGTGCTTTCGGTTGAGGTGCAGACGATCGGGTGATATGGCCGTCAAATCAAGTTAACAATTGCCTTTCCTTGACTGGAAGATATACAATACAAATGTAGATCATCATGATCGGGGCTAAGTATGCAAGTTTCAAAATGGGGTAACAGTCTCGCGGTCAGGCTACCCTCCGAGGTTGTGGAAGCTCTCAACCTAAAAGAGGGCGACCAGATCGAAATCAGAGTCGCAAGCACGCGGGAATTTGAAGTGCGCCGCGACCCCCGCCGCCAGCGGGCTCTCAACCGCTTACGCCGGTTGCGTCGTCCCTTGCCGGCCGGGTTTGTATTCGACCGGACCGAAGCGAATGCCCGCTAGAGATAAAGACTTCTTCGACACCAACGTGTTGATCTACGCGGTGGCGAAAAACGATCCCCGGGCGTCCAAAGCCGAGGCCCTCCTCGCGAGCGGCGGGATGGTAGGTGTTCAATCGCTGAACGAGTTTGTCTCGGTGGCGCGTCGCAAGCTCGGTATGTCTTGGAAAGAAGTAAAAGACTTCCTGGACATCCTTTGCATTCTGTGTCCCAACCCGGTTTCAATCTCGCTCGATACGCATAAGGCAGCTGTGGCCATTGCCGAGAAGTACGGATATAGCATTTACGATGCGCTAGTCGCCTCAGCCGCCCTGGAGGCTGGCTGCAAAACGCTTTATTCCGAAGACTTGCAGCACGGACAGATCATCAATCGGCAACTGACGGTTCGAAATCCGTTTCGGTGATGGTTTGATCCTTTGAGGTTTTCTCCATGATCCGCGTCATACTCCCGCAGCATCTTCGAACGCTCGCGCACGTCGGCAGCGAGGTGACGCTCGAGGTCGACGGTCCGGCCACGCAGCGCTCGGTCCTGGACGCACTCGAGGCGCGCTATCCGATGCTGCGCGGGACCATTCGCGATCAAGCCACGCAACAGCGCCGGGCGTTTCTGCGTTTTTTCGCCTGCGATGAGGATCTGTCCCACGAGCCGCCGGATGCCCCACTACCAGACGCAGTCGCGTCCGGGTCGGAGCCTTTTATCGTTATTGGGGCTATTGCGGGAGGGTAGCTTGGAGGACGGTTCGACTGCGATGGCGCCGCAGCTATCTATCGTGCCACTCCCGCCCCCCGCTTCTCAATCGGCACAAACTCCCGCGTATCGTGCCCAATCCACACCTGCCGCGGGCGCGCGATCTTCTGTTCGGGATCGGTCAGCATTTCCTGCCATTGCGCCAGCCAGCCAATGGTGCGCGGAATCGCGAACAACACCGTAAACATCTCCGGCTTAAAGCCCATCGCCTGGTAGATGATGCCGGAGTAGAAGTCCACGTTCGGATAGAGCTTGCGCTGCACGAAATAATCGTCTTCGAGCGCGATGCGCTCCAGTTCCAGGGCAATCTCAAGTTTGTTATTGTGTCCGGTAACTTCAAACACGCTATCGGCGGTCCGCTTGATGATCTTGGCCCGCGGATCGTAGTTCTTGTAAACCCGGTGCCCGAAACCCATCAGCCTGCCTTTGCCCTCCTTGATCTTCTTGATGTAGGCGGGGACGTTGTTCTTTGATCCGATTTCGTCCAACATGCGCAGCACTTCTTCGTTCGCCCCGCCGTGCAGGGGTCCGGAAAGAGCGGCGGCGGCGGCGGCGGTGGCCAGGTAGGGATCGCTGTGCGAGCTGCCCACGGCTCGCATCGCGTTTGTGCTGCAGTTCTGCTCGTGGTCGGCGTGCAGAATAAAGAGAATGTCGAGCGCCCGCGCCAGCACGGGATTCGCGAGATACTTCGGCTCGACCATCTTCCACAGCATGTTCATGAAGTTTTCGGTATAAGTGAGGTCGTTGTCCGGATAGATGTAGGGGAATCCGACAATATGCCGGTAGGACATGGCCGCGATGGAGGGCACCTTGCCGATCAGGCGCTTGATCTGCAGCAGCCGGATCGCGGGGTCGTGAATGTTCTTGGCTTCCGGATACACCGTCGAGAGCGCCGCCACGCTGCTCACCAGCATCGCCATGGGGTGCGCGTTATCGCGGAAGCCTTCCATGAACTTCTTCGTGGTTTCATGGAGCATGGTGTGGTGCGTGATGTCATGCACCCAATTCTTCAATTCACTCGCGGTGGGCAGTTCTCCGAACAGAAGCAGGTAGGCAACTTCGAGATAGGTACAGTGTTCGGCAAGAACCTCGATGGGATAACCGCGGTAGCGCAGGATTCCACGATCACCGTCGATGTACGTGATCGCGCTTCGGCAGGAGGCGGTGTTCATAAAGGCGGGGTCATAGGTCATCAAGCCGAAATCTTCCGGGCCGGTCTTGATCTTGCGCAGATCCGTCGCGCGGATGGTTCCGTGTTCGACCGCAACGGTGTAGCTCTGCCCGGTACGATTGTCGGTGATGGTTAAGGTGTCTTGCGGCATCCAGGTTCTCCTGAGCACAGTGACGGACTAAATATTTTACGCGTTCGGCAGCGATTCAACCAATGCTATCAGCCCCGCACGCCGATTGCGCAACGCTCATGCCGTGAAACCGGGGCGAAGAACGTTGTTACAATTAACCAAGCAGTAGTCCCTCCGTGGTTGTGGGTCCTGAGATCTTAGATGCAGCCATTTGACGAACATTTCGAGGTAGCGGTGGTGGGGGCTGGTCATGCCGGATGCGAAGCGGCTATGGCGGCGGCTCGCATGGGATTGAAGACTGCGCTCTTTACCTTAAACGTCGATCTGATCGCGCAGATGTCGTGCAATCCCGCCGTCGGCGGCATCGCGAAAGGGCACCTGGTGCGCGAAGTGGATGCGCTGGGCGGCATCATGGGCGAGATCACGGACGCCGTCGGGATCCAATTTCGCCTGCTCAACACTTCGCGTGGACCGGCCGTCTGGTCGCCGCGGGCGCAGTGCGACAAGCAGGCTTACCGTCTGAAGATGCGCGAGGTGCTCGAGTCGCAGGCTAATTTAAAGATCAAGCAGGCGGAAGTGGCGGATGTGATTGTGGAGCAGTTCTCAGTTCCCAGTTCTCAGTTCTCAGTTACGCCCGATACCGCTGGGAACCGGGAATTGGGATCGGAGAGCTGCATCCGCGGCGTTCTCCTGCGCGATGGGCGTCGAGTCTCGGCTGACGCCGTCATCATTACTACCGGAACTTTTCTTAACGGGCTGATTCATTGCGGGGAGCAACAATATCCCGCGGGACGTTCGGGCGAACCGGCCGCGGTTCTGCTGGGCGAAGCGCTGAAGAGGCTTGGGCTGCGCGGATGCCGGCTCAAGACCGGGACGCCTCCGCGTCTCGACGGGCGCACCATTGACTGGACGCGCTTTGAACGGCAGCCGGGCGATTTGGACCCCACTCCATTCAGCTTTCGCACCCGGAGGGTTGCGCATCACGACTCGCAGGTGCCTTGCTACATCGCTTTTACCACCGAAGAGACGCATCGCATCATTCGCGAGAACGTGCATCGTTCGCCAATGTACAGCGGACAGATTCATTCGACGGGACCGCGTTATTGTCCCTCGATCGAAGACAAGATCGTCAAGTTTCCCGACAAACTGACGCACCAACTTTTTCTGGAGCCCGAGGGGCTGAACACGCACGAGATCTACGTCAACGGCATGAGCACTTCTTTGCCGATTGATGTGCAACTGGCGATCCTCAAGTCGATTCCGGGGCTCGAAAGTGCGGAGATGATGCGGCCGGGCTACGCCATTGAGTATGACTCGATCGATCCCACCGAACTCAAGCGCACGCTGGAGACGAAAAAGATAGCCGGGCTGTTTCTCGCCGGGCAGATTAATGGAACGTCGGGGTACGAAGAAGCGGCGTGCCAGGGAATCATGGCGGGGATCAACGCGGCGTTGCAGGTGAAGAAAGAGGCTCCGCTGGTGCTCGACCGCACGGAAGCGTACACGGCGATTCTTATCGACGACCTGATTTCGAAAGGCACCAACGAGCCCTACCGGATGTTCACTTCGCGAGCGGAGTTCCGTTTGCATCTGCGGATTGACAACGCCGACCGCCGGCTTACTCCGCATGGAAGGCGGGTGGGGCTGATCTCGGACGGAGCGTGGTCGGAGTTCGAGGCGAAACAGCGGCGGCTGGAGGAAATGAAGCAGGTACTGGAGAAGACGAAGGTGACGGGGGGGATGACGGAGCAGATCGAGCGTGCACCAATCGATCTCTCCGCCGCTCTGGGACAGCCGCTGGCGCAACTGTTGAAGCGGCCGGAGATCACTATCGAGCAACTCGCGCCAGTTCTAAATGATCTACTGCCCAAGTTTTTCAAAAGAGATTCCTCTGTGTTCTCGATGGTTAAGCTTTCGTCCGAAATTCGCAACGAGCTCAAGTCGGTCGAAACGGAAATCAAGTATGCTGGATATCTTGACCAGCAACAGCGCGCCATCGAACGTCTGAAGAAGGCTGAGCAGCGGCGCATTCCGGATTGGTTCGATTACCGGGCCGTGAGCGGATTGTCGCGCGAGATGCAGGAGAAGCTGGGTAGAGTTGTACCGCAGACGCTGGGGCAGGCTTCGCGGATTCCCGGCGTGACCCCGGCGGCGGTTTCATTGATCAACGTATATATCGAGATTCAGGCGCGACGGCGGGAACAGGCTGCGGCGCTGTAGCTCCTTCGAGGGTACCCATCCCTACGCGGATTCAGCGGCCGACCGCCTTCTGCACAGCGGAGCGCAGTTCGTCGTACGAAAGCGCGCCCGGGTGGTACATCGCCACTTGCCCGGCGCGATTCAGGACGACCAGAGTCGGCGTGGTACTCGCTCCATACGCATTGAAGTTCTGTTTGCTCAACGGCACCGGCATGTCCTGCAGGCTGGCGTAGTATCGTGCGCGGACGGAATCGATATACACCCGCTCCTGTTCGGGGGCAGCGTCGGCTCCTTGCGCGGCGTAGCCGTAGAGCTGGGTCGGGCCGATGACGACCAGACCCTCGGGAGCGAACTCCTGCCGCAAGCGGGCTATGACGGGGACTTCTGCTTTGCAGTCCACACACCAGTGGGCCCAGAAGAATAAAAGAACGGGCGAACCCTTCAGCGATGCCAGAGCCGGCGGCTTCGGTCCGAGATATTGAGTTACTTGTAAGGGCGGCGCGGGTTGGCCGACCAGAGACAGCAGGTTGAGGTTCTTCTGCAGCCGGGCTCGAATCGATGTATTTCCATAGCGCGCCAGAGCCGAGCGCAGCAGGCTGACGGCCTGCGCATGCTGGCCTTTTTCCGCCATCTCCTGCGCTAGAACTTCGTACGCGGCGCCGAGGGCAATGGGCAGATGAGGTTCGGCGTCGAGTTTGCCCTTGCCCGTCGCTAGCAACTGCTCCGAGAGTTTGCGCGTGTCGGTGGCATAGGCAGCGGCTTGGTCCCACTGCTTTGTTAGGGCTGCCCCACGGGCCATCCATGACAAGGCTTCGAGATACTCGGGAGTGACGCCGTGCTGAGCCTTATAGCCCCGAAGTTCCGACTCGGCCGCGGAAAAAAAATTCTGGGCCAAATGGGCGCGAACATCTCCGACCAGGTCGGTTTGGGCAGACGAGGGAACATACAAGGGAAAGCAGAGCAGAGCCGCGATGAGGACGGGACCCGACCTCGCCATTCGAATACGCATGAATTGATGATCAATCAGGCTCTTTGAAGTTGCAACTTCGATCTGACAAGGCGCTTTCGCGGGAATCTATTTCAGGAAATTACGTCAAATAATCGAAGAGATTGTTCTGCGAGAACTTGCTGATAGCGGCGAGCGCGGCCTGGGTGTCGGTGTTGGCTTGGTCGAGATTGTTGGCGGCCGTGGCCAGGTCCACGCCGCCCAGCGTGTTCTGCTGCTGGCTGATTTGAAGCTGGGCGGCGTTCAGGTAAGTGGTCTGCGACTGCGTCTGGTCGGTAGCGTTGCCATAGAAAACGGCCTGCGCGGAAAGATAGCTGGCGGCCGAGCTCACCGCGTTAGTCGCCGCACCGATGCCGGTATTAGTCTGCAAGGCCTGGATGAGATTATTGAGGGCAAGAAAAACGCTATTACCGGAAGCGAGAAACAATTGCGATCCGGGCACATTGACGGCGAGCTTGTATCCAGTGCCGATCGATACCTTGTTGACGTCCGTGCTACCGGCATAGGTGACGCCGGAGCCGGAAGGATCGTTCGCGTTGACCACGAACGGCGCCGTATTCGTAATGCTGCCGCCGAACACGTAGTTGCCCTGGTAGGTTGTGTTGGCGAGCGACACGAGCTGGCTCTGAATGCCCTGAAGTTGAGCAACGATTGCGGCCTGGTCGCTGGCGGAGACCGTGCCATTGGCGCCTTCGACGCCGAGGCTGATGGCCTGCTGCAGCGCGGATGTGATCGAACTCAGAGTCGAACTGGCGGTCGAAAGCTGGCCTTGCACGGCGCTGATACTCTGCAGATAGCCGCTGGTGAAAGTAGCCTGATCGTTGTTCTCGACCAGCAGGCCAGCCGCGGTCGGATTGTCCGAGGGCTCGTTTACGCTTTTGCCGGTTGAAATCTGGAGCTCCGCCTCCTGCGCCACCAATTGTGTCTGGTTGAGCGCCGCCAGCAGATCGGGCATGGGATTCGGATTGACACGCATCGATGTTTACCTCCCACTTACTCCTCTGCCGCGTCCATGCCAAGGTTTACGGCATCAAGCAGCAGGAGGTTGATGGTAGAAACGACTTTGGCCGCCGACTGATAGGCCGTCTGATACTGGATGAGGTTGGCCGCTTCTTCGTCGAGCGATACACCGGAGACGCTTCCGTTTTGGTCTTGTAGTTGTTGCAGAATCAAGTTGGAGGAATCGGCATCGGCCGAAGTATTGGCCGTAACGCTTCCGACTTGAGATACCAGGTTGGAATAGGAATCGATCGGTGTCTGACCGTTGGCCAGGACGGCATCGGCAACCGCGGAGAGATTGGCTAGATTTCCATTGCTGCCGGCGGTGCCGTCGGAACTGGCGGCAATCAGCGACGGGTCGGTCATACTGACGGTCAACGTAGCCGCCGCGCCCACGCCGGAAAAGATGGGGGCACCCTGTACGGGTGGGGTCTCCAAATCGAGGCCCTTTGCGTTGGCGGCGTTGAGGTTGGCGGCTAGACCAGTTGCCAGCTGATTGAGGCTCGTTTCAATGCTCGGAATCTCCTGGTCGCGAACCTGGATCAGCCCGGCCAGGCTCCCACCGGTCAGCGAGCCGGTGATGTCCTGACTCCCGGAGAGGATGTGCTGCACGCCGTCGTTGCCGAGCTGGGTGGTGAGCGCGAAACTCTGCGAGCCGGATACCAGCGTCGTCCCGTTCGAAGTCGCCAGCGTGATGCCCTGGCCGGTCGGAATCACCTGCACATCGATCAGTGCGGAAAGCTGCTGGATGAGGTTGTTCTGTGTGTCTACCAGGGTGCCGTCGCCGGAGGCCTGACCTGAACCCTGCAAATTGCTGATCTGCTGGTCGACGCTGGCGATCTGCGACGTCAGGCTGTTCACCTGACTGACGTCGGCCACAACATTCTGATCAATGTTGCCGCTCTGGGTCTGCAAGCTGGCAGCGGCAGTGTTGAAGTCGGTGGCCATGGTGTCGGCCGCGGTCAGCACGCCTTGCCGCAACGTCAGATCCGTGGGATCGGGGGAGAGCTGCTGCAGACTGTTAAAGAAATTGCTGATGTCGGCCCCGATGCCGGAAGTGGAGCTCGCGAATTGGGTTTGAATCTGCTGTAGTTGCGTCAGCGACGCGTTGAGCGAGCTGTTCTGCTGCGTTGCCTGATTGATTTGGATTTGGAGTATGGGGTCGCGCAAGCTCTCGATCTTCTGCAGGACGACTCCGGTGCCGTAGCTCAGCGATCCCTCAGTAATGGGGTTGCCCGCGGCGATGTCGGTAACCTCCCGCGAGTATCCAGGAGTGTTCGCATTGGCGACGTTGTTGGAAGTGGTTGCCATCTCCTGCTGGCTGACCGAAAGCGTGCTCAGGGCAATCGAAAGAGATCCGAACAAACCCGACATGGTTATTCTCCAGCGCATTCTCCAGATCCGAGCTGGATTTCTATCCTGAGCAAGCCGGGATCGGGCGTGTAAGTGAGCGCGCAACTGTCGATCACGCGATTCATGACAGCCAGACTGCGCTGCAAGTGCCGCAGCAGCGCCCAGTGCACCCGTGTGAGATAACGGATGCGGACTCCGAGCGTTTCCCACTCGGCTTGCAGCCGCGCCGAATGCTCGGCTTGCGAGGACTTGCCAGAGGCGCCAGCCGATGGCGGTGCAAAACGCCGCCCTGCGTTGCGACGAAGCTGGTCTTCGAGTCGGCTCCATTGCCGGCAAAGCTCTGCCTGATGCGCCGCGCCGCGTGCGATCGCTTCCGCATCGTTTTGCGCCAACGCCGTGCTGCTCGACTCCAGACTCTCCGCCAGACTGCGCACCAGCGCCAGCCGCTGCTCCACCAGCTTGCTGAGCTCGGAAAGCGAGTTGTCGACGGGATCCATAGCAGTTCGGCTCTTCGTCAGTTCTAGATCGTTAACATGGTTTGACCAGTTCGTCAGACCAAAGACCAAATCGTCCGGTCGAGTTGTTGTCCCCGTTCCCTGGCCGCTTCCTTATCACGATCACGCCAGGTCATCGAGCGTGTGTTTCGGCGTGTCGGGGCCAGGCTCCTGGTTATTTTCCTCGCCTTCTTCGGCCGGTTTTTCGGGCACAGCCGGACGCTTGCGCCGGGGTGTCGGGTCGCGTTCCTGGCCTCGCTTCTCCAGCACGCGCAGTAGCGCCGGATCGATCCCGTTCGTAATTAACGGGTCCATAATTCACTTTCCCATTCACTCTGGCTAGCCCTGAGCTGCGCCCAGTTCGCTGACCATCGCATCGGCCACCTGGCCGGCGGGAACCGAATATTCGCCGTTGCCGATCGCCTGTCGCAGCGACCGAACTTTGGCCTCGCGAATCTCAGGCTGCGCCAATACCTGAGCTTTGAGCGACTGCACCCGCGTCTGATCGAACGAGAAGCGGGCTTGGTCAAGACCTGAGGTGCCGCTGGACGCATTGCTGGGCGCGCCGCCTGTGGTGCTGCTCGTCGCGCCGCTCACTGGGCCCCCCGTCTGCCCGGTGCGGCCCGTCTTGCCTTTGTCCGGTGGCTCCACGCCAAAAGTTGTCAAATCGACTCTCATAGGATTTCTCCGATCCCTTCTGCCTCTTGTATCGGCAGATTCTTAACAATCCTTAATGCGGCAGCCATTCCTTGACAGACGCATCACAGGTCAATTCTAAGATCGGCAGAGTCCGGAAAAACTTTAGCGCTCGCAGTGAAACCCCCGTTCAGCCTCCACCCGATACCTTTGGTGGTTGCAAATGGCGCAAGATGAGCCGCCCTATGCCAATCCCACCCCGAGCCGCGATTGCCTGGGCGAGCGCCTGGCTCCCCATCTGGCGATAGTCGCTCGCCCCCGGGGTTTTCGAATCCTCGGAGTCGCCGGCAAACGTCTTCTGCAAGGAGTCAAGCACCGGGGCGAGCAACAGGGCTTCAAAGTCGCGCGCGGCCTTTTCATTCTTCGCGACGTCATTCTTGGCGACCGCGTTTGTGACCGGAGGTTTGGCCGCGGTTACATAATTCCGGCTGGCAGAGAGCGAAACATTCATGAGATCACCGGCAGCATCGAATTACCTTGCATCGGATCACTTCGCATTAGATAACTTCCAGCTCGGCATCGAGCGCTCCGGCCGCTTTGATCGCTTGTATGATCGAGATCACGTCGCGGGCGGTCGCGCCCAGGTTGTGCAATCCGCCGACCAATTCGTCGATGCTGGCGCCTTCGCTGATTTCGAGGCGTTTCGCGGGACTGTCCTTGGCTTGCACTTCGGTCTGGCCTACGACTTCGGTTTTCCCGTTCGAGACGGGTGCCGGCTGGGAAACGGAATACTCGGTCGAAATCTGCACTGAGAATCCGCCGTGCAGAATGGACACGGCTCCGAGACGCACGTCTTTCCCCATCACGATAGTTCCCGTACGTTCGCTGAGCACGACGCGGGCGCGCCGGTGCACAGGTACGGTCAAATTCTCGATGCGAGCGAGCACCGCCGTCAGGTTCGCCACGCCGGTTGCCGTCGGATCGACTTCTACCCGTCCGCCGTCGCGGGCGCTCGCCACGGCATGTCCGAATTCGCGGTTGATGGCATCGGAGATTTCGCCCGCCGTCGAAAAATCCGACTCGCGCAAAAGCAGCGAAACCGGGGACAGGCGGTTGAAATCGAAGGCCAGACTGCGTTCCACGCGGCCCCCGGCCGGAACTCTTCCCGTGGTGGGGTGGTTCATCTGCTTCGTCGCACCCTGGCCTCCCGCCGCAAAGCCTCCCACCGCGATCGGGCCCTGAGCGGCAGCATAGACCTGTCCGTCCGCGCCATAGAGGGGAGTCAGCAGGAGCACGCCGCCTTCGAGACTCTTGGCATCGCCGATCGAGGAGACGGTAACGTCCACCTGGGTGCCGGGCCGCGCGAACGCCGGCAGGCTGGCGGTCACAAACACGGCCGCGACATTCTTGACGATCGCCGTCAGCGGTGGAATCTGTGCGCCCATGCGCTGCATAATGTTGGCCAGGGTCTGGGTGGTGAATACGGTCTGCTGGCTGTCCCCGGTTTGTGTGAGCCCGACCACCATGCCGTAACCGATCAGGGGATTTTCCCGCACTCCTTCGACGCTCGTCAGATCGCGGATCTTGACCGCCACCGGTTCGCTCGCAAAGACTTCGCTCGCACAAAGAATGACCGCCCCGGAAAGCGCGACGACCAGGAAACCGGAGGCCCAAGCGGCTTTCATATTTCTCCTAAAAACGAGCTCCTAAAAGTCCAGAAGGTGCAAGATGGTGCGCAGCACCCGGTTCGGCTGGCGCACGCTGTCCGAGATCACACCTTTGCCTTTGATCTCCAGTTCCAGATCGCCAATGCTGTCGGAAGCAACGGTGTTGTTCGGCCCGATATCGCCCCGGCGCACTACCCCGCGCAGCAGAATCGTCTGCTTTTCATTGTTCATGTTGATGATGCGCTTGGCCTCGACGACCAGGTTGCCGCTGGGCAGAACCGCGACTACTTGGCCCGACAGGTTGGTGGTCACGCTCGTAGCCGTAGAAGCGGCGCCTTTGCCGGACAGGGCCTCCGACGAGTTCAGCCCGAGCAGGCTCGAGACCCCGCCGACCTTGATCTTGCCGGGCAGCGAGCTAATGCCCGAACTGGTCGTTAAAGTGCGCGCCGTATTCACGGAGTTGGCGTTCGACGAGGTCAACCCCTGCACGACGACGATCTCGACCGTGTCCCCGACAGCCATGGCCTTGTAATCGGCGCTAAGGGACGCCATCCGTCCCGAATCTATCCAAATGCTTCCCAAGGAGAGCGCCGCTGCGGCCGGCTGTGACGTCTGGACGCGGGCCAGGTATTTTGCCAGATTGTCCTTCTCCGCATCCCGCTTCGACGCGTTGAGCCAGCCTGTGGTCAGCACAAACAGGCAACACAGCACCGTTTTCACGGGCACTCTCCTTTAACTTACTAATGCTTACCTGCGAACCGTACTTACTCGCCATTTCATCACTGCGGCAAAGCTTCGAGCAGAGCGGGGCCGGAAATCCGCGCCCGGAAAACCTGCCCCTCCTGGCTACGCACGCGAATGACTTCGCCCTCGCGACCACGCTCCAGACAAGTCACACTCGCAGTGATTCGCAAACGGTCGGAAACAAACACCGCCGTTGCCCGGTCTCCGGCGCGCACCGTGGGTCTTGCGGGGAGTTTCAGCGCAGCCTGCGCCGCCGGGCGCGATTCCGAAGCTGGCCGGCAAGCTCCGGCTCGCGCACCCGCGTCTCGATTACCCTCGTCCTCGTTATGGACATGGACATAGACCAGGAACGGCAAACACTGCCCGGGCTCGCCGCACTCCAGGCGAAATTGGGTGCGTTCAGGACCCTCTTCCCAGCAGGCAGACGTAACCCGCAACGTCCGCCCGGCAACCGCCGGGAGAGCGCCCGGCAGATCGAGGTCCTCGATCCGCGGCAACCGCGCTTCTGAGAGTCCTCGTTCGCGGAGTGCCGCCACCACCGCCTGCCACACTTCCTGCCGGGTTACCGGAGTTGGCCCTGGGTCAGGCGGCGTGCGGGACTCCTCGGCCGAGAGCGTGGCCACGAGCAGCGAGCCGGCTACGATTTCGAAGGCGCACAGGAAGCAGGCGAACATCCATCGGGCGATCACGCAAATCCCTCTACTTTCTTAGGCTGCTCTCTCCGGCTACTTGCCCAAGTTGTTGACCAGCTGAAACATTTCATCGGCGGCCTGCACCACGCGTGAACTCGCCTCGTAGGAACGTTGCGCCACGATCATGTTGATGAACTCATCGACCACGCTGACGTTCGACTGCTCCAGATAGCCTTGCTCGATCTGTCCCAAACCAGCGCTGCTCCCCGGCGTGCCGACGACCGGATCGCCCGAAGCGGTGGTCTGTAGATACAGATTCTGGCCAACGCTGTTTAATCCTCCGGGATTCGGAAACAGTGCAAGTTGAATGCTGCCCACCTGCTGCGCTGCGGTTTGCCCGGCCAGCGTGACCGAAACGGTGCCGTCCGACGCAATCGTGACCGAAGTCGCGCCCGCCGGTATCGCCACCGCGGGCTGCAATGGATTCCCGTCGGCAGTCACCACATTGCCTGCCGAATCCTGATGGAATTCGCCGCTCCGCGTGTAGGCGATCTGACCTGTCGGCAACAGCACCTGAAACAATCCCTGCCCTTCGATGGCCAAATCGAGCGGGTTGCCGGTCTGGCTTAGGTCGCCCTGTAACTGCAGGATTTCCGACGCCGCCGATCGCGTGCCGAGGCCTACCTGCAGGCCCGTGGCCACCGTGGTTTGCTGCGATGCAGCCGCGCCCGGCATTACTATGTTCTGATAGATCAGATCTTGAAACTGCATGCGCCGGCTCTGGAAGCCGGTGGTACTGGAGTTGGACAAGTTGTTGGCAATGGTGTCGAGATTGGTTTGTTGCGCCTGCATACCTGTGGCGGCGGTGTAGAGTGCTCGAAACATGATTTCCTCCTAAACTCTTGCCAATTGCGTGCTGGCAATTTGGTTGAATTCGGTGTCAAACAGCGACATGGCGCGCTGCAACATTTCAGCTTGCCGCTGCACTCCGATCAGCGTCACTACCGAACTGATGGAATTCACGTTCGAAGATTCGAGCGCGCCCTGCCGGAGCGCGGGCTGCGACACCAGCTGGGCGCTGCCCTCGGGGGCGGAGATCAAAGTTCCACCTTCGGAGGCAAGCTGAGTGCCGGAAGCGAAGTCCACCAGCCCAATCCTGCCCGCGACCGCGCCGTTCACCGAGAGCGTCCCATCCGAAGCGATGGAGACGGCTCCCGCCGGAACCTCGATCGCGCCTTTCTCTTTGAGCGCGGGATTGCTGAGCACAAGATCGCCCGCGGCCGTCACCAGTTGCCCGCTGCTCGACACCTGGAAACTTCCGTTGCGCGTGTAGCGGGTGCCGCGTGCGGTCTGAATGGCAAAAAAGCCGCTGCCTTCGATCCCCACATCCAGCGGGTTTCCAGTCCTTTGCAGATTGCCCGCCGTCATGTCCAGGTGAGTCCCTTCGAGCACTCCAAAATCATTCGTCGCCGAGTTGAGTACATTGTTGAGCAAACCCGGAGCCATCGGGCGCGACACCGCCAGCAGCGATTGGAAGGTTGTCTGCTGACCGCGAAACCCGGCTGTGTTCAGATTGGCCAGATTGTGGGCTGCCACTTCCAGTGCCAGGCTCTGCGCTCGCAGCCCCGCGCACGCTGCGTAGAATCCACTGTCCACGTTGGCTCCTTGTGGTTAAAGAGGAAGCAAGCCAATCGCCATGACGGAGAAATGAACGTTTTCACAATTGACTCCGTTCTGAACCGTTTAGGAGTCGAAGCCGGCAAGAGAAGCATTGGAGGCGTCTTAGACTTTGCGGGCGCGGAAAACTTTGCCCGGCACAACCCGCGAAACCGGCAAAGCTTGCTTGAGGTGGGAGCAGGCTGGAGGTTGCTGATCAACTCTTTAGTTGAAGACGAATCGCAACTGGCGTGTCCTCAATGAATCCGTGTGGATGGTTTCTTCCACAACCTCAGCGAGGGAGATGAGGGTTTGGAATCAGTGTTGCAATTGAAGACGGACGGCAACCGGCGCGTCCCCAAACAACAGGACGGTTTCCACCGAACTCCCCCTCGGCCATCGAATGGAAGCTATATTCCTGGCCGCTGATAACAGTCGGCACACTGAGCATGCATCGTTCATCCGTGCCAGCGAGCTTGTTTTTGAAGTTTCCCGCGATCATGTTGCAGATCTCTCCGAGCGCGTCTCCTACCTCTTCCGGGGAGTTGGCTGTGTCCCCCAACATTTTCTTGGCAATCTGGTCGGCGGTCTTCGCGTTGCAGCAGACTGTCAGAATTCCGCACAGCGCCCCCGCCAAACCGATCATGGCGGTGAATCCCCCGTCCGGCGTGTGCTCGGATGGCGCCATCGGCTTGAGCCGGGTGCCCAACATGATTTCAAAGACTTCCTCGACCGCAAGTTCGAGAACAGGCCGCCAGTTCTCTTCGTGAGAACGCGTGATAAATGAGATATCTGTGCTCATGGGTTCTTCCCCAGCACGGGCAACACGTGCTCTTTCACCTGATCGGGAGTGAACGGCTTGCGAATGTATCCGCGGGCGCCGGCCGTAAGCGCCTGCACCACGTGCGTTTCGCTGCCTTCGGTGGTGATCATAACGATGGGAACGCCTTTGGCGCTTTCCAGCTTGGCGGCCTCGCGGACAAACTCTAATCCGTCCATAACTGGCATGTTAATGTCGCATAGGATGAGGTCGACCGCGTTGTCGCGCAACGCGGCCAGCGCTTCGGCCCCGTTCGAGGCTTCCAATACCTTCTCAATTTCGACGCCCGCCTGACGCAGCGAACGCTCGACTATCTTGCGCATCACCGACGAGTCGTCCACAATGAGCGCGCATATCTTATCCATGGGATTTCCACCACTCTGCGGGTTACACCGTCAGCCAGGAGTCGACTGCCATTTTCCGACTGACTTGATGTACATCGGCAGTTCGACGTGGCGCTTTAGGAAGCAGTGGCAAGCTGCCAACCGCCGTGGCCACGACGGATCACGCTTGATCCGGAAGTACTTGTAGTTGATCCCCGGGACCTTGCTGCCGAAAAATGGAAGCGCAGGGACTTCCGCAACCGGGAGACGAATTTCAGCCGGCACCGATGTCTCCACCTCCCTTAATCTTCCGAAAATCCGTTATGCTTAATGGAGACTTATGACTCTGCTCGACGCCCCACCCTACGACACGGCGAAAGCACGGCGGCGGAAAATCAAGATCGCGCTCACCGTCATGGGCTTTGTCGTGCTGGCGGTGCTGGCCTGGATGTATCGCAACTGGCCCGAAGAGCACGCCGTGGACAAGTTCTTCACCGCGCTGCAGCAGCAGGATTACGAAACCGCCTACGGCATTTATTTCAACGATCCCGGCTGGCGCCAGCATCAGCAGAAATATTCTCAATACACGTATGCGGATTTCTATCGCGACTGGGGACCGGGGGGCGAGTGGGGCCTGGTTAAGTCCCACAGAATCTACGGATCGGCGAACACCAAAGGTTTTGGTGGTGGAGGGGTTGTAGTCGAAGTCATCGTGAATGAACGGACGGAGCACGCCCGCATGTTCGTGCAGAGATCAGACAAGACGCTGACGCTGTATCCGTACTAAGACTGGAGCAGCCGCCCTGAGGCTGCACATAATTCTGCGTCGGTCTAAGCTGTACAATATTCCCGAAGAATGAACGTTCCTCAGCAAATTTTCGTGGTTTTCTTCGCAATTCTCTGGGGCACTGCGGCAAATGCTCAGCCTCGCTGGAGGGCGTTCCAGTGGGGCCAGATATTCCGAGACACATTCACTTGGAAGCGCACGATCCTTTCCTTCGTTCTGCTCAACGTATTACCGATTCTCTTCTTTGTACACATGTTCTGGATTTTAAGTAAGGCGTTCTGGTGGTTCAACACTCCCGCGTCCTGGGCGGGCATCGGTCGACTCATCGGAGCTGTGGTGCCTGGGTTCGCCGCGTTTGGCTTTTACAGGGTATGGATGGCGACGGTCCAAAAGTGGCCAACAGTCTTCTATGGTTCAGAGGACGAGTGGAAATCCGAGAGGTGGACGGACTTGCATCCGGGACTGTGCCCGCGGAAAGATTTTGTAGCAGATCATTTTGCGGCAAACTTCTTGTTTGGTATCCTCTATGTCCTCACGGGGGAGTTAGTACCGCTACTGATTGCGAACCATTACACAAAATAGATTTCGGCGGCGTCGGATATTTCTAACTCGAACAACGATTTAACTGCTAAGTTGTCCGCGATGATCCTGAGCGCCTGTGTTCTACGCCGCCATCGCCGCAATCTGTGCCAGGGTCTTCTGCAGCGACGCCTCATCCCCCACCGTAACGCAGGTCTTAGAGCGGTCGATCTGCCGCATCAATCCCCACAGAACCTTTCCCGGACCAACTTCGATAAACAGGCCGACCCCGTTTTCGATCAGCAGCCGCACCGACGGCTCCCACCTGACCGTACCGGTCACCTGGCGAATCAGGGCCTCGCGCGAAGCCTCCGCAGAAGCGACCACCGCAGCATCAACATTGCAGACCACCGGGCACGACGGATTCTCAAATTTCAGCGCGCCCAGATCTCGCGCCAGACGATCCTGCGCCGGCTGCATCAGCGAACAGTGGAAAGGCGCGCTGACCGGCAGGCTCACGGCCTTCTTCGCTCCGCGTTCGTGGGCGAGTTTGATGGCTCGGTCCACGGCGCCGGCGCTTCCCGAGATCACGATTTGCTCGGGCGAATTAATATTCGCCGCCTGGCAAACTTCTCCCTGCGCCGCATAATTCGCAGCTTCGACCGCAATTTCACTGACCTTGTCGGCTGGCATTCCAAGAATTGCCGCCATCGCGCCCCCGCCCACCGGCACTGCTTCCTGCATATACTGGCCGCGATTGCGCACCGTACGTACAGCATCCGCAAACGTGAGCGTACCCGCGGCCACGTGCGCCGAATACTCGCCCAGGCTGTGTCCGGCGACAAAATCCGGCTTCAAACCTTTTTCCTGCAGCACGCGCCACGCCGCAACCGACGCCGTCAGAATGGCCGGCTGCGTGATCTCCGTCAGCTTCAATTTTTCTTCCGGACCTTCAAAGCAGAGCTGCGACAGCTTGTAGCCGAGCGCTTCGTCGGCCTCCTCAAAGGTGCGACGAGCAACCGTGTGGTTTTCGGCCAGTTCTTTGCCCATGCCAACTGCTTGCGAACCCTGGCCGGGAAAGAGAAAAGCGATTCGAGAGGAACTGTTGGTCATATTGTGTATGAGATCAGAATTCAGAGGTCAGATGGCAGAGGTAAAACCGATCCCACAAACGGCGTCGGCGATTGCAGAGATTTTACTTCTGCAATCTGACCTCTTACCTCTTACCTTCCTACGTCGGGACCGCCACGCTCAGCGCCGCCAGTTCACGCTCGATTGTTTGGTTCACTTTACCCTCGGCGAATTCCGCCGCCACGCGCACCGCATTCTTGATGGCATTGGTATTCGACGATCCGTGCGTGATGATGCATACACCTTTTACGCCAAGCAGGGGCGCGCCGCCATACTCGGTGTGATCCAGCCGCTTCTTGAAATCGGAAAACGCGTTGCGCGAAATATACGCGCCCACCTGGCGCGTGATCGTTGCCTTCAAGGTCTCTTTCAGCACGGCCCGCACCAGCCGCGCCACGCCTTCCGAAGTCTTCAACGCAACATTGCCGACAAAGCCGTCGGCCACGATCACGTCCACATGGCCGTTGTATAGATCGCGGCCTTCCACATTGCCGATGAAATTAATCGGCAGCCGCTTGAGCAGTTGAAATGCCTCGCGCGTCAGGTCGTTGCCTTTGCTTTCTTCTTCTCCGATCGAAAGCAGACCGACCCGGGGATGCTTCATGCCGAAAATCGAGCGGCAATAGATATCGCCCATTACGGCGAACTGCTCCAGATTATTCGGTGTGCAATCCACGTTCGCGCCGACGTCGAGCAGAACGGCCGCCGTGTTCAGGACTGTAGGGAATGCCGCCGCCAGCGCCGGACGATCCACCCCCGGCAGCGCGCCCAGCACCACTTTGGCCGTGGCCATGGCAGCGCCCGTGTTGCCCGCCGTCACGAAGCCCGCGGCGCGACCCTCGCGCACCAGTCGCAGTCCGACGCGGATCGACGAATCGCGCTTGGCGCGAATCGCGTCCACTTTGTCTTCCATGGCGATCACTTCGCTGGCGTGGACCACTTCCACCGGCAGCCGCCGCGCGCCCGGATAGCGCGCCAGTTCGCTCCGCAGCCGTGGTTCCGGTCCCACCAGAAGCACCCGGACCCCGTGATGGCGAGCCGCCTGCAACGCGCCTTCAATCTCCGGTTTCGGCGCTTTGTCGGACCCCATCGCATCCAGAGCGATTACGCTAGGCATGAAAGGAAATCAAGACTTCTCTTCGACCTCTACAACTTCGCGGCCCTTGTAGGTCCCACACTTCGGGCACGCACGGTGTGGCATCTTCCGCTCATGGCAGTTCGGGCACTCCGACAACGAGCGCTTCGAGAGCGAGTCATGTGCGCGCCGGGTAGCGGTGCGCTTTTGTGAATGTCTGCGTTTCGGATTCGGCATGTTGATTCCTTTTCAGTTGCCGGTTGCCAGCCGCCAGTTCCCAGTCAACCCCATGCGCGTGACAACCGGCAACTGGGTACTGGCAACTGGCAACTGGTTCTCACAGCTTATCGCGTATCTCTTTCAGCGCCGACCAGCGCGGATCCTCGACCTCGTCCACGCACGAGCACTGAATTTCATTCAAGTTCTTGCCGCAGTGCGGACACAAACCTTTGCAACTTTCGCGGCAAATCGTTTTCAACGGCAGCGCCAGCAGTACCTGTTCGCGCAGCGTGTCTTCGAGCAACAACCCCTCGCCCTCGTAATACCCGATTTCGGCCTCGGCGTCGGTGACCGAAAGTTCTTCGTGCCCAGAATCGGTTCCAAGCGGCCGGTACAAAAGATCGAAGCTGCGCTCCACCTCATGCACGACCGGCTCTAGACAACGCGCGCAAGGCACTTCCAGGTTCGTCTCCAGCTTGCCCTTCACCCGGATGTCCTGCACTACCTTGTGCTTGCCGTGATGCTCCTCGACCAGATCGGCCCGGCCCTCGCTGCGCAGCGGCGACCGCTGCCGAACCTCGGCACCCAGATCAATCACACCCGGGCTGAACTCCTCCCGGAAATCGACCGGGTGAATCTCCAGATCCTCAATTTCGATGAGCATTGGAACCTCCGCCGCCCCCACTCAAATTACCGCAAAGGCCTGCGGAAGTGCACGCAGAGACGAAAGTCTCTCAGGGAGCAATGCTTAAGAATAAAGACCAAAAATAGCGGTGTCAAGCATGACTCGCCGCTGCTCTTGCGATTCAGCTCGTCCCCACTTCGGAGTTGCTGATTCAAGCTACAGATCGCGGTGGCTTGCGGTCGGAGTTTCTACGACAGCCTCTATGTCACCCTGGCCCTAACCACTGATACTGAACTCATTACCGCCGACGAGCGCCTGGTGACCGCCCTGGGAAGTCGCTTCCCCGTCCGCTGGCTCGGAGCTTTCTAACCAGAATCCCCCAGTACGCAGCGCTGGCTAAACCCTTCATCGCGTCACCTCCCCCGGTGCCAATCCTCACAGACAAGCCTGCTGCTGTTCCCTTAGAATTTGCTCGGAACTTGTTCTTCGTCGGCAAACTAGTCCGTAACTTCCTCAGCCACTTGGCGGAGGAAAGGAGGCGCCTTGCCATGCATTCCTCATCTTCTACTAACAAATTAAAACTCTCATTCGACACCGTGTTCTACTACGTCACCGATATGGAAGCGTCCATTGCCTTCTATCGCGACACCCTCGGACTCCCACTGGTTTCGCATGAGTACGTCGCGCAGTTCGATCTTGATGGCGTGCTTATCGAACTGGTGCCCCTCCCGCCCGGAACGATGGTCCCCGGCAGTGGTAATGCCCGCCTCTGCTTTTCTGTCGCGAACTTGCAGGAGACAGTCGAGCAAATGCACGCCCGCGGCGTAGCCACCAGCAAAATCAAGGAGAAAAAAGACGGCAGGCTGGCCTTTTTTCGCGACCCCGACGGTAACGAACTCTGCCTCTGGGAGTACGCCACAGCCCAAGAGCCAAGACAAGTCTTGGAATCGGCCCTGCTCCCCGGTTAGTGAGAACGGAACGGACGACATCACCTGTAAACGGCGGGATTGGCCGGCCCCGACGCAGCGGGCGTTGCCATACCGTTGCCAGATCCAGAAGACACGGAGGACGCAAAGCGCGCATTTCTGCATTGCCACCACTGCGCTGTTCGTTATAATTGAGTCGAAGACGAACGGTGAAGGAGTTCACCGCTAACCGCTGCCTCACCCTTTAGCCGGGCAGATGATGACTCCTGACAGGGTCGCCTGTCGGAGTCAGTTTCCGGCAACGATCCCATAGAAATAAGAGTTTGGAGTTGATACCCGTGGAGAACGTGTGGGTTCTGGCATCGTTGTGGGTCGGCTTAGCTCTACTCGCCACGTTGCTGGCTATCTGGCTGAAAATATCGACTGCCCTCTCAGAGATTGTTGTCGGAACTGTCGCTCAGCTAATCATTGGCGCGTTTCTGATTCAAGGCGGCCTCGGAGCCAAAGCAGGATGGATTTCGTTCCTCGCGGGCACTGGTGCGATCGTTCTCACGTTCCTCGCGGGTGCGGAACTCGATCCTGTTATTTTCCGAATGAAGTGGAAAGAAGCCAGTGTGGTGGGACTCGTTGGATTCTTTGGCCCATTTCTTGGCTGCACCGCCATCGCTCACTACATCTTGGGCTGGTCGCCTCGCCCGAGTTGGTTGGCGGGCGTGGCTTTGTCCACTACATCCGTAGCGGTGGTCTACGCGGTCATGCTTGAACTCGGATTCAACACCACGGAGCTCGGAAAGGCGATCCTGGCAGCCTGCTTCATCAACGACCTCGGAACCGTTATTGCTCTAGGTCTTATCTTTTCTCCATTTACGTCTCGAACGCTGGCGTTTGTTGCCATTTCGGTAGCCGTGTTTGTGGGCCTTCCATTTCTGACGCCTTGGTTCTTTCGCCGTTACGGGGGCAGAGTCTCAGAGTTGGAAGCGAAGTACATTCTCTTTTTTCTCTTTGCAATGGGTGGCCTGGCTGTGTGGTCAGGCAGTGAAGCTGTGCTGCCCGCATATATGATCGGCATGGTCCTGGCGGGTACGGTTGGCAAAGATCACGTTCTCATCCGTCGCCTGCGAACGCTCACTTTCGGGTTGTTGACGCCCTTCTACTTCATCCGAGCTGGGTCTTTCGTATCCGTACCTGCATTGGTTGGAGCACCGCTGGTCTTCGTCGTTCTGTTCTTCGCCAAGATGGTTTCAAAAGTTGTGGGGCTCCTGCCCACGGTGAAGGCATTCAAATATGAACGGACCGAGGGTCTCTACTACACTCTGATGATGTCCACGGGGCTAACCTTCGGAACAATTTCGGCCCTGTTCGGACTGAACCACGGAATCATCGACCAAAAACAATATTCATTCTTGGTCGCCACGGTGATTGGCAGTGCGGTTGTACCCACCATGATTGCGAATTCGTTTTTTATGCCGAAGCACCTGTTGTCCAGACGGGCGGAGCAGGACCTGCCCGCATCAATTCCGCATCCGTCGTCGACGCCAGCGGATTAAACGGCGCCTTCGAGCGCACGACGGCTGTGCGTTGACCTAGTGACACAGAAAGGTTGGGCACGTGGGAAAGTATTTCGCTGTGGGCGTCGGCGGGTTCGTGGGCTCGATAACCCGCTTTTGGCTGGCCACTTATGTAGGACAACGGATGGAGACGCGGTTTCCCTATGGCACGTTTCTCATCAATGTTTCCGGTTCTTTCCTCATCGGCTTGGTCATGACCATACTCACTGAGAGAACCCACCTGAGCCCCACCTACCGTTATCTTATTCCCATCGGCTTCATCGGCGGATATACAACCTTCTCTACCTTCGAATACGAGACGCTTCGAACGATTCAGGACGGTCAGTTCACGATCGGGTTGCTCAACATTGTGCTGAGTGTCCTTGTGGGTTTTCTGATGGTGTGGACAGGTTCAATCGTGGGCAAGGCGATCGTATGAGACTGCGCAAACCGATCGAGATTGAAGGCGTGCCACTGACAGATGTCACAACGTGGAGTTAACGAATAGGAGACCCTGTGCTTAAAGCTGGAGCAGCCAAGAAAGTCAGTATCTACGTCGGTGAAGATCAACAGTATCACGGCCACACCGTTTACGCGGCGATTCTGGATTTCCTCTTCTACCGGGGCGTCTCAGGCGCGACGATTATGCGTGGCATCGCGGGTTTCGGGGCGGACCACCACATCCACACCACCCGCCTCGTAGAGCTGGCCGAGAACCTGCCCGTGAAAATTGAGTTCGTCGAAACGCCCGAGCGTGTGGAAGAACTTTTGCCCAAGTTGCAGGAACTCGCGGGAACGGGACTGATCGAGATTCAGGACACCACGGTGGTCAAGCCAGCCCAGACCTCGAAGAGGCAGCCTGAGGCGGAGTCCGTCCACCCGCTTAAGACAGAAAGCAGGGCGAAGCTCATGCGTATCTATTTCGGCGAGCACGACAAGTGGCACGGCAAGCCGTTGCAGGAATCTCTCGTCGAGGCTCTGCGCGCCAACGAGATTGCGGGCGTCACGGTCTATCGTGGCATTCTTGGCTATGGCGCAAACCGGAGAATCCACAGGGACAAGACCCTGAGTCTGTCTCATGACCGTCCCATCATGCTGGCCGTGATCGACACAGAAGCGAAGCTTGCAGCATTTACGCCCATTCTTGACCAGATGTTGCAACAGGGATTGGTTGTCCTCTCCAATGTCGATGTCATCAAGTACACGCACGACTACAAAGGCGCGGACCGCAGGCAGGAGGTGCGCAAGTGAAACTCGAGGGTAAGGCAAAGATGCTGCGAATCCATTTTGGGGAGGGTGATAAGTGGCAAGGCAAGCCTCTCTACCGGGCAATCGTGGAGAAGTGCCGTGAACTGGACATCGCCGGCGCGACTGTGTATCGCGGTATCGAAGGGTACGGGGGTAGTACGCTCATCCATCGTCCCCACCTGCTTTCATTCTCGTCCGATGCCCCCATCATGATCTCGGTCATTGACACGGAAGACAAAATTCAAAAACTCGTACCGACTCTCGATCAAATGGTTGATGAGGGCCTGATTGCCATCTCCGATGTCGAAGTTATTAAGTACGTGCACCAAGAGGGAGTTCGGTCAGAGCAACAATGAGTTCAGAATGCCCAACAAAAGATGCGGAACGCCTCGCGGTATCCGATGAGTTGCGAGCCTCTGGTTCTCGGCACGATCTGGCTTCATGCAGCGTGGTTGGCGCAGAAGCGAACAAACTGCTTCGCATTGCCAGCCTAGCCGAGCAGTTCAGCAGCACTCAAATCACGGATGATGCCCGTTCCGCCGCCGAGCGTATTGCGGAGGGGCGCTTCTATGTGGCGTGCGTCGGCCAGTTCAAACGCGGCAAGTCCACTCTGTTAAATGCTCTAATCGGTGAGCCCATCCTCCCCAGCGGAGTGGTTCCGGTCACGGCTGTCCCCACGGTAGTGAGATTCGGAGAAAGGCTCGGGGCGCGTGTTCGCTTAAGAAGTGGTGAATGGTCGGAGATTGCAATCGTGGACATTGAGGAGTACGTGTCCGAAGTACGCAACCCGGAGAACAGCAAGGGAGTCGCCGGGTTGGAAGTGTTTGTTCCCAGCCCCCTGCTTGCAGAGGGCATGTGCTTCGTGGACACGCCGGGTCTAGGCTCGGTGTTCGCGGGGAACACCGCTGCCACGCACGCATTCCTTCCGCACATCGACGCTGCTATCGTCGTAATCGGCGCCGATCCTCCAATCGCCGGAGACGAATTGGCGCTGGTCGAAAGCGTTGCGAAAGAAATTCCCGACATCCTGTTCGTTTTGAACAAGGCAGATCGCGTCACCAAGCCGGAGCGGGATGCGGCTGTTTCCTTCGCCAGACAAGTGCTTGCAAGTCGGCTCCAGCATCCTGTCAGTTCGATCTTTGAAATCAGCGCCCTCGAACAACTCAACAACGGCGGTTCTCAAAGAGACTGGGCTCGGTTGGTAGATGCACTGGAGCAGTTGGTGCAGCAATCAAGCCGACATCTTGTCCGCGATGCTGAGGACCGTTCGGTGCGACGTTTGTCTAGTCAACTCCTTATCGTGGTGAACGAGGAGCGCGACGCCCTGACACGACCCTTTGACGAGTCTGAGAGGCGGATCAGCCAACTGCGAGAGATAGTGTCGCAAGCGGAGCAGTCCCTGAACGATCTCGGATACTTGTTCTCAGGAGAGCAGCAGCGTCTGTCAAAGACCTTCAGTGATCATCGGGATGTCTTCCTCAAGTCTGTGCGAGAGGTGGCGCACCACGAACTTGGCTCGATCCTGCAATCGCTGCCGCGAACGAACGGACCCCGGTATCGGCGATCCGCAATGCGGGCGGCTCAAGATGTCGCTCGGAATCACACGATGCCGTGGTTGGAAGCCGAGAAAACAAGAGGAGAGGAAGCGTACTGCAAGATAGCGAAGAGATTCACTGATCTGACAACTGATTTCTTGTCCAAGACGCGTGGCATCCGAACCACCGAGCTAGAGTACTTGCCAAAAGAGTTGAATGCTGAACGGGATTTCCGAACTCGCTCTGAGTTTCAGTTCTACGAGTACATCGTTTTGGCTATCCCGGCTTCCCCAGTACGCTACGTAGCTGACTTTATGCTCGGTGCTATTCGAGCACACTCGGTGATTGATGCCGCCGCCCACGATTTTCTCGACCTGCTCTTGGAAACCAACAGCGAGCGCGTGCGCAACGATCTTGAGGAGCGTGTAACAAAAAGCCGCCGTTGTCTCGAAGCCGAAATTCGGGCTGTGCTGCGTGAACTGGGTGCGGTCGCAGAGCGGGCGCTGGCTCGCGCACGCGCTGCCCACGCCGCGGGTGCGCCATCCGTTGAATCGTCATTGAAAAGACTGGCGGGCATCGAGACCGAACTCGCTCGCCTAAGCGGAGCCGAAGCTTCTCATCTGGAGCATCCATGAGTCCGACCGCCATCTACGGGAGAGATGCCCAGCTTGACCAACTCCGGCAGTTGGTGTTTCGGCGTCGTTCCTTCCTGCTGCATGGTCCTGCTGGGGTTGGCAAAACACTGCTCCTGAAGCATCTGGCAGGTGAAGTACCCGAGATGGTTTATTGCGACGAATCTTCCAGCAGTCAAACGGTTTTTCGGAAACTTGCGGCTGGGTTGTTTGCCAGGAAGAATCGCCACGTCCTCCAAGCCTGCGGGACTAGTGGCCTGAATTCCATCAAGGACAAGTCCGCCGTGTCAATCCGTGGGATCGTCGCCGATGCCTTGCGTGAAGCCAGCCATTGGATTGTGCTCGACCACTTGCAATCTCCGTCGCAGTCGTTTGCTGCCTCACTGAAGGACGTGTGTAATTGGACGGCAACCCCGCTCATAGCGGCAGCCCGCTCCGCGCACATGGAAGATGCCGGGTTCTTGTTGCCGGTGTTCTCCGATCGCTCCGACAAATATGCTCTGCGGAATTTCGATTCGGATACAGCAACGGAGTTTGCTGTGCGAACTGCACAGGAGATGCACCTGAATGCCGCCAACCGGGACGAAGCGATCCAGAAGATCGTCCACTACAGCAAAGGGAGTCCGGGCGCGATCATCGCCATGCTTCACATGGCAGCCAGTCCGAAGTATGTCACGCAGCAGCACGTCAAACTTTCGCCCCTGTACATAGACTTCAGGCTGAGGTGGGGTGCCAATCATGGATGATGGACTGAGCGACAACCATCGTAGAGTCATCGCGAGCGGAATGCTGATCGTCGATGCTGCAGCCGTTCGCATGCTCGATCTATTGGAGGACCGGAATTCGCCAACAGCAATGAAGGTCATCGAGGGCTCCGTCACTGAAAGCGAGCGAGAGCAGGTCAGGACGAGTCTGCTTCAACTTCAGGCGCTCATCGCTTCTTTTGTACGGAAGTATGATCTCCAGCCCTCAAGGAAAAACCTTCGACGCATCTTGGCATCGGACGTGTCCCAGATATGGGTGGCTCTGGAGGACAGCCGGCCTGTCCGAATCCGGGGGTACGGGGCTCTGCCGATCTCCAGCGCCGAATCGCTGGAAGCTGACTTACAGGAGTTGTTGCTTGTTGTTGGAAGACTCAGGGCGCTTCTGAATTCCTGATCCCGACTGCTCGCATTGACCTACTCATTTCCGTTCGCCTCTTGCGAATGTGCGGCGTTGATACAATGATGGCCAAAGACTAGCCCATGCTTCCCTGCCAGCGCCATCTCTTCGATATCCCCGCCGACGTTGCCTACCTGAACTGCGCCTACATGTCTCCCCTGATGAAAACGGCGCTTGAGGCCGGAACGGCGGGCCTTACCCGCAAAGCGCACCCTTGGGAGATCACTGCCGATAAATTCTTCACCGGATCGGACGAATTCCGCACGACCGCCGCGCAACTAATCGACAGCTCACCCGACGATGTTGCCATCGTGCCCTCGGCCAGCTACGGCATCGCCACCGCCGCGCGAAATTTGCCGATCAAAAAAGGCCAGAGCATTCTCGTGCTCGAAGAGCAGTTTCCGTCCAACTACTATTCGTGGCAACGTCGAGCCGAAGACAGCGGCGCGACTCTGAAAGTCGTTCCGTGGCCCAGTGACAATGACAATGAAAAAGACAACGACTGGACCGTGGCCGTCATGAGTTCCCTGACCGCCGATGTCGCCATCGCCGCGCTTCCGCACGTGCACTGGACGAGCGGCGGCGGACTCGACCTCGTCCGCATCGGCGAAGCGTGCCGCAAGCAAGGCGCCGCGCTCGTTCTCGATCTCACTCAGTCGCTCGGCGCGCTGCCCTTCAGCGTGCGCGATGTGCAGCCGGATTTTGCCGTCGCCGCCAGCTACAAATGGCTGCTCGGGCCCTATTCCGTCGGGCTTCTTTATGTTGCGCCAAAATGGCAGAGTGGAAAACCGCTGGAAGAGAATTGGATTCAGCGCGCCAACGCCAGCGATTTCGCCAGCTTGATCCTGTACACGGAAGACTACGATAACGGAGCTCGCCGTTTCGACGTGGGCGAGCGCGCGAACTTCGCGTTACTGCCAGCCGCCGTGCGCGCCATGAAGCAATTGCTGGAGTGGAAAGTGGAAGAAGTCTCCGAGACTGCCGGCGCGCTCAATCGTCAACTGGCAAGCGCCGCCGCGGAGTTGGGTTTTTCCGCGCCCGCCGAGCCATTGCGCGCGCCTCATTACCTGGCCCTGCGAAGGAAAATGGCAATTCCGAGGGAACTTCCTGAAATGCTCGCCAGAGAGAAAGTATTCGTCAGCATCCGTGGCAGTTCGATTCGAGTGACGCCCAACGTCTACAACACCGTCGAGGACTGCGACCGGCTCATCGCCTGCCTGCGCCGTATTGGCGCAAGACGTACTGCTTGAGCGAATGGAGCGACGGGCGTCTCGCCCGTCCATCTAAGTGGTGACCGGCTAAATGGTGAGCGGGCGAGGGCGACTGGCTCTCCACCAGCGCCTTATTGCCTGAGCGCGGCCGCTCGCCGCTGCGCCAGCGATGCCGCTTCGGTGGAGGGATTTTCCTTCTCCACCTGCTCGTACATCTTCTTCGCTTCGTCCGGCTTCTGCTGCGATTCATAGAACGCGGCGAGTTCGAGCTGCGCCGTCGCTTTGCTGACGACGATCGTCGGCTTATCGATCAACTGCTTGTAAAGGTCGACAGCTTGCGCATCTTTATTCTCTTTGCGATAAACCGACGCGAGCGCGAACTTGCCGAGCGCCGCCAGGTCGGCGTTCGAAGAGCCCGCCGCCTCCTGCAGGCTGCGCTCCGCGGCCGCGTTGTCATTAAGCTGTTCCGACGCTAATCCCACGAAATAGCGGGCCATGTCGGCCGTGTGCGTGTGCGGATACTTATCGACGATGGCCTGGAACTGTTTGCGCGCCGCCGTCGCACGCTCCTGCAACGACGCGAAACTATCCATCCCCGGTTGCGGTGGCACGCCCGCCGGGCGCACCGGCGTTTCAAAGGTGCGGACCGCCGTCGAAAGCTCGGCGCTCGCTTTTTCATCCTGCGTGTTGACGTAGTACCAGCCGCCAAACGCGATCGCTCCGATGACGATAACCGCAATCGCAGCGGCAATGAGTTTCGACTGGTGCTCCACCGTCCAATGGGCGGCGTTCTCCGCCGCCTCGATCGTGACCTTGCTGAAGCGGTCTTGTTTCAGTTGATGCCGGGTTTCTGCGCGCACGGGCTTCCTTTATGGCTTAAATGTAGGATGGTAATTATTGAGTTTAACAGGCGGATTTCGGGAGCGTCAAAGCGGTGGCTTCGATCACCAGCAATTCTCAATAATTGAAATGGCCTGATAACGTCAATCACGACGCCCGGCATTAAATCCACGTGTTTTGTTCAGCTCCAAAAGCAGGTCAGTGGCCGATTTTGTTCAGGGCCATCAGGCCTACGAAGCCAATCAGTGCCAATGCCCCGGACAGAATTGGACTGGAAAAAATCCATAGCAATGGTGGAGTGGGAACCACAGCTGATCGGCCCTTCTGCGGCGGGAGCATAGGAAGCGAGAAACGCTCCGACGATATCAGGTGGCCTTCCTGAGTGAAGGAATAGTGACGGTCATCCCTTAGTGTAAATACCTCGATTACGCCACTTGGCGAACACTGAACAATGAAATAGCCTCCCCAAGCATCAACATTCCATCCGCATACAAAGCGCCATTGCGAGTCATAAACCTGAATTCTTCCAGACGGCCAGAGCGGAACGATATATTTGCCGTCCGCGCTTGTAACGACGCGACGAACGTAGCCAGCAGGCCATTCATAGTGGGACGGGAGCTGGAGGGGACCCAGCGCAGAAAGCGCCGAAGCGAGAACTCCACCTACCCCGACGACAAAGAGGACGCACATCAGTGTCGCAACCCACGTGGTCGGGTCCGTCGCCCTAAACTCCCATGTCAAATCGCGAGAAGCAAAGTACACCCAGAATCCGGCAAAAACCAGGATAAAGAAACCAAAGAGATTGCGCATGCCCGCCATTCCGCGACCCGAGTCCAGTCGGAGCGCGGTTAAGATTGCGAAGGCGGCGAAGGCCGCGATGAAAAGGCCGAAAAGACTATGCATGACCCTATAAATATACTGCCCTCTTCACAGCATAGCGCTACCTCCGGCAGTTGAGAGAAAGACTGTCGCTGCGGACGGCGGGCGTAACATCGCCATAGCGCTCATCACTTCGGGTCCGTTCTGTAACTCCAGAAGCCAGCTATCTTTTCCTGCAGCAGACAGAAGAAAACTTCGCGACCTGCGTTTGTCGCAAGGCAGGGAGCTAAACAAGGCTTGCGACCACGTGTATCGAAAGGGATTTCGCCACAAATCCGATGTACGCCAGTCACAGCCGCCACCTACCCCACTGTGGCAGAACTGCATATAGCATCCGCGGCGGTCAATGACGAGCCAAGGTGCCTGTCCCAGAGGGACAACCGATAATAGCCCGGCGCTTCAGCGCCGGGTCAACTAGAAGGAGCAAGCCCCGGAGGGGCGACTGAACCCCATGTCCCACACCTACGTCTCGGAGCTCTTCCACTGCGTGTTCTCCACCAAGAACCGCCAAGGTCTGATTCCACCCTCAAAACAATCCGACCTCTGGGCCTACCTCGGCGGAATTGCGCACAAGAACGGTTTCAAGACCATCGCCGTAGGCGGTACCGACAATCATATACACGTCCTTCTGTCCCTTCCCGCAACCATGCCACTTGCCAAGGCGATGCAACTGCTCAAAGGTGGTTCGTCCAAATGGATGAACGATTCGGGAACCAACCTCTTTGCGTGGCAAGCTGGATACGGCGCGTTTTCAGTGGGCATCTCGCAACAGGCAGATACAATCTCGTACATCCGTTCCCAAGCCGAACATCATCACAAACGTGGATTTGAAGAAGAGTTCCTGGCGTTTCTCAAGAAGCACGGGATCGAGTATGACCCAAGCTACATTTGGGGTTAGTTTCAGTCGTCCCTCCGGGACTTAATCACCCCTTCTTACGATTCCCGGCGCTGAAGCGCCGGGCTATTTTCAGTCGCCCTTTCGGGGCTCAGATGCAGAAAACTTACTTCGGGTCCGTCCGATAACTCCAGAACCCAGCCATCTTCTCTCGCAGAACATGGAATGGAGCCTCGCGAGCTTCGGGGATCGAACCGGTCACAGCATCCTCACGCACCGCATCTTCAATCAGGTGGTGTAAAGGCGCAAGCTCGCACACCGGATCGGTCGCGCTGGCATCGCCCGTCAAGAGATATGCCTGGCAACGGCATCCGCCAAAATCTTCTTTTCGGCGATCGCAGGAGCGGCAGGGCTCGGGCATCCAGTCTTCGCCGCGAAATTTCTGGAAGGCTTCGGAACTCTGCCAGATCCAATCGAGCGTGTGCTCGCGCACATTGTCAAAGCGCAAGCCCGGAATCACGCCGGCCGCATGACAGGGCAACCCGCGGCCGGCGGGATCGATCAGCATCAACTGGCGTCCCCAGCCGCCCATGCAGGCTTTGGGGAAGCGGGCGTGGTAGTCGGGAACGACCATGTCGATGCGAACCTTGCCGTGCAGACGCTCCTCGGCCGCCGCCACCACGGCCACCGCACGGTCGAGTTGCGCGCGCGTGGGCAGCAATGCCGACCGGTTCCGGAGCGCCCAGCCGTAGTATTGCGCGTGCGCAATTTCCATCCGATCGGGTTGGAGCGCTTCGAGCGCGGCCACCATTTCCTCAAGATGATCGATGTTCTGCCGGTGAACGACCAGGTTTACGGTGAACGCGATGCGACGCTCGCGGGTCTGATGCTCGCGAATCCACGCAGCCAGTTCGATCTTATGCGCGTGTGCCCGCGCTCCGGCGATCCAGTTGGCGTGGCCTTCGCTTGAATCCTGAAAGCTGAGTTGGATGTGGTCAAGGCCAGCTTCCACCAGCTCGGCCAGTCGCTCGCGCGAAAGCCCGATTCCAGATGTGATCAGGTTTGTGTACAGACGCGACTGGCGGGCGCCCGCAATCATTTCCGCCAGATCCGTGCGCGCCAGCGGCTCGCCTCCGGTGAGGTGAAGATGCAGAACGCCGAGCGCGGCGGCTTCGCTGAAAACGCGCAGCCAGTCGCCGGTCGCGAGTTCCTCTTTACGCGAAGTCAGCTCCAGCGGATTCGAACAATACACGCAGTGCAGCGGACAGCGGTGCGTGATCTCGGCAATCAGGGCCAGCGGATTTGCAGCCATCGGGAATCAACTCACCAAACTCTGTCATCCTGAGCGAAGCGAAGGACCTATGCATTTTGCCGGTGCCGAGGAAATGCATGGATCCTTGCTACGCTCAGGGACAATTCTCTTTTTAGTCGCGTTCTAGTAGTCAATGATGCGCTTGGCGTGCAATTGCTCCAGAAATGTCTGGACATCAGCGCGGATCTTGCCCTTCGGCGCCAGCATGAAGTGCGTTTCCAGTTTCTGCACAATTTCAGCCAGCGAGAAATGACCGTCGCAAAGTTCGAGGATAACGCGGCCCGTTCCTTCCACACGGATCGCTCCTTCCGGAAAGAGCACGACCGGCGCCTCAGTTGTCCCACCCCAGCGGCATCCCGCCGCAAACTTAGGAACGCTCGCGTCGGTAAGCTCAGCCACGCTTCCCCTCGATGTGCTTCGCTTCATCAATGCGAAAAGCGCCCGGCGGCGGCCAGCCCGGCTCGACATAAGCGAAATAGAGCGCGTCGAGCTGCGCCCAAAGAATGTCGCACTTGTCGCGCAATGCCTGGATGACGCGCTCCTGGTCGGCGCGTGCAGCGGCATGATCGAACACGTAGCGGAGCGCGAAGGCAGCGTCTTCCGGAGCCTCCGTCAGCCGTGCCTCAAAATAGTCGAGCGCCGAAGCAAGCCACGGATAATGCTGACGCATTTTCTCCATGCGCAGCGCAATCAGGTCGCGCGAGAAAAGCTCGGTCAGCGACGAGGCAACGCACTCGAGAAACGGCCGCGTTCGCACCAGGTTGAGATATTCATTTCCGATGAAACGAGTGGCGGGCAGAACTTCATTCGCACTCACCACCCGCTCTCGATCCAGCCCAGTCGCCTCGGCCAGTTTCACCCAGCGCAGGATGCCGCCATTGCGCTGGTCGTCTCCGTCTTGTCCATCGTGATCCACAATGCGTTTCCGCCACACGCGGCGAAATGACGGATCGCTCGACCGCGAAAGAATGATCGCGTCTTTGATCGGAATAATCGACTGATAGTAATAACGGTTTAGCGCCCAGGCCTGCAATTGTCCACGGCTCAGTTTGCCTTCGTGCATCAGCAGGTGGAAGGGATGTTTGTGGTGATAGCGCTCTTCGCCGACCTGGCGCAGCGCCGCGCGCAACTCCTCAAACGTAAGCTTGGCGGCGTTTGACGGGGCTACAGTTCCAGATGCCAATCGTCCTCCGCCACTTCCCAGCCGGCTCGCCGCACGGCCTGATGTTCGGGACTCGCCTCGTTCAGCATCGGATTCGTATTGTTGAGATGAACGAACATCTTGCGTCCAACTTTAATATCTTTCAGCAGGCTGAGACTTTCTTCCACCGGAATGTGTCCCATCTGGTGCGCGGTCTCGCCGCTGCCCTGAACCCGCTGTAGCTCGTCATCGCTCCAGAAGGTGCCGTCGAACAGAAGCAGGTCCGCGTGCTTGATCTTTTCGAGCAGCGTATCGCTGAGGCCGCCCACGGCCGGAACGTAAGCGACTCGTTTTCCCGAAGCAGACTCAAAGAATAACGCGGCCGTCGCTTCATCGCGGGCGAGCTTCCCGATCTCAGTCTTAACATATTTCGGATAGCGGCCGGAAAGGTAGCAGACCTCACACCGCAATCCAGAGTCTTTCCCATCGGCGGCCAACAGTGGAAACGGCGCATCCGAATTCATAGGCGTCCAAACCGCCTGCGGCTCGACGCGGTTCAGCATGCCGAACATGCTGTTCTCTTCCCGCAGAATTCGCAAGATCGAGGGAGCGGCATAGACGCGCAAAGGCTGAAGTTCACGCAGCAGCAGTAATCCCACAACATGGTCCAGATCGCAGCTTCCCAATACCACGCCCGCAACAGGCGAATCGCGCAGAGTCTTGTGTAAAGCCCGCGGATGAAGATCGGGGCAGCTTTCGATTTGAAAGGCCAAGTCGGGAGATGCTCCCGCCAGAAACCACGTGGAGTCATCGGCGCTCAGCGCAAGTTGAGCTTGGGTGCGCGCCTTGCCAAGGAATTTTTTCCCGCGCGCATGGTTACGCGCGTTCTTGCGCACAGCCGTACAGTTTCCGCAGCCGCAATTCCACTGCGGGAACCTACCCCCGGCCGCAGAACCGAGGATCCGAATGCGCATCTTGCGGGTTTAGAGTTTTGCGCTCACGTAGGAGTTTATTTCGCAGCAGAGAACAACTTCTTCGAAAACAGGACTTGTCCAGGCCATAACTTTCACCTTTAGGTTAGAGATTTTTCCTCGCCGAGCCCCCATGGCGCGACGTGGTGGGGTTAAAGGAATCATACCACTCCATTGGTTGCATCGCCCACGAAAGTTCGAAAGCGCCATGGCCCGAAGAGTCATTTCCGCTCCTCTCGGACAGAAAGCACCCGGTCCCCATCCAATCTATTGGAATCATAGGCTTAGGTGGAGGCCCCGCGCGGGCACGATTGTCCGCGCCACACTTCTTAATCACAACCGAAGCTTATTGCGCGGTTTCCAGCAGACCCTTCTCGGCCTTTTCCTGGCACTCGATGCAGTGGCGGGTCCAAGGCACGGCTTCGAGACGCTTGGCATTGATCTCTTTGCCGCAGGAGACGCATTCGCCAAAGCTGCCTTCGCGTATGCGCGCGAGAGCGCCATCGACCATGTTGAGCAACTGCCGGTCGTTGTTGCTCTGGCTGAACAGGAATTCCTTGTTGTAAGAACTCGCGGCCCGGTCGGCCACGTCCTGCGTCGCCTCATCGTCGACGGTGCGACCGTCCTGCTGATTGCGGACCACCATGTGGCGCAGTTCCTGGCGCCGGGTTTCCAGTCTCTTTCTGAACGTCTCTAGTTTCTTCTTTTCCATGTTGACTGCCTAACGCCTGCTGCCTAATGCCTGCTGCCTGACGCTTGCTGGCTGACGATTTCTGCGCGATTATTGACTGCCGTTAAGCAGAAATCCTGCCTCCCAGCAACCCATCCCGCGTGAAGTCAAACAAATATCCTAAGCGCACGAGAGACGGGCGTCAACTCGAGGAGGCGAGTGATATTGGAGCCTTTTCGACTAACCTGTGCCTCGAACACAATCCCGAGGATGCGAGCTTCCCAGAGAATTTGGCGAACGTAAATCTCCGTTATGGGAAAGCTTCACGTTCAAACGATCGTCATCTCCGAGATGAGAGGGCGCATCGTGCGGACAGGAGCGAAAGAAACAAAAAAGCGGCCCCTTTCGGGGCCACCCTTTTCAAAGAGGCAAAGTGGCGGGAATCAGAGGTAGGTCATTTTGACGCCGTCCGGGGAGTTGAACGGACAGAGGTGAGATGTCGTAAACATCGAGAGTGAAGTTGTTCCAACGGTACGACCTCTTCGGTACTAAGGGAATCAGCATTTGCGGAACCAAAATGGGAAACGGTGACGTGGGGCAAAGCCCATTTCGGAAACTTATTCAGAATCAACACCTTAGGGTCAATCCCTTAGACGCGGCCCAGTTGGCCTACTCCTCGGACTATGTGCGGCCGAATGCACAAAGCTGCATATTGGCAGCAGTTCAAAGCAGATGGTCCGGGTGACCCTTCCAGTTGCCGCCAAAAAGAAAAGCCCCCTCGGAAGGAGGCCTTCGGCCAAAATCGGCGCTGGTTGCTAGCTGTCTCCGGCGACGGTGCGCACCTTGCCGGGCAAGAAATGATACGGCGGCCACGGACCGGTCACCACCATCTGACAATTCTTGAGCTGTTTGGCAGCCGTGCTGTAGCGGTTTTGATATTTTTCGATCGACTTGGTGTCGATGAGGTGAGCGATGTCGAGCAGCATCCCGTCGGCATCGACCTTCTTACAGCTGACTTCTTCTTCCAGCGGGTTAAAGAGCTTGTGCACCTGGACGGAGAGCGCGCGAGCTTTGGTCTGGCGTTCGCGCTCACGCGACGCCTTCTCGCGGAGCTTGATCAGGTACTCGCGGCCGACCGTATCGGGCAAGACAATCTCTTCCATGCTGCCGTGCAGAGAACCATCGCGCACCGTCAGCTTGATGCGCATTTCCGACTTGCCCCGAAGCCGCTCCACGCTTTCACAAAAAGTCCGGCGGTTGGATCGAACCGCCTGGCGGATGGCGTCTTCGGTGTCGAAAATCGTCCCGAAGCGGAACGGTAAAACGGTTGCCGTTCGAAAGCTCTGGCTGACCACGCGGGCATGTTCAAGAACGGATTTTTCGTCGAGTTTGGAGGTCGCGCGATCAAATTCACTGACAATCACCGCGAATTCCCCGCTCGGGTAGCTCATGACAGGAGCGGAATTCACGCCTTGAATTCCATCGAGAACGAAGGGACGGCGGGCGCGAACACCGTTGGCTAGGGTCTGGTGTTCCGTGAGGCAGTACGCGTACCACGACATGCATTCTCTCCGAATGTCACCGGGGCGTTGGGCACCCCTTTAGATTTTTTCAAGCTAGGGCTGCGTTTCTACCTGGAAGTTTTGGTTTTGGGTGAAAAGATGAACGCGAAAAGCCACGTCCAACAGCCATGGTACCGCCGACACGTCTTATTTGCAACTTTTTTGAGACAAATCGCATCGCAGATTGTCTCAAATTGCTACGAACACGATTTTGGCGCGCTAGCAAGGGGTTTGCGCGAAGACGGCCCATCTCGCCGTGTAGTCAAGCAAATTGTGGAAAACTGCAACTCCATTCGAACATCGCGGTTTCATTGCAGCTTTGCATACTCGGCCTTCGCTTGTCTCAGGATGGGAATATCAGGGTCGGCATCTTTCCAGAGGGTGAGGAAATCTTTGTAGGCGGCGAGGGCGCGACTGCGGGCAAGGTCGGCATCCGCGCCCTGAGAGGTTCTCGACTGCAAGGCATTGGCACGAGCCACTCCCAGATGCGCCAACGCTCCCGTCCAGCAGTTCCAGACGATGCCGCTGTGGTCGATGATCTTCTGAAACTCGGCGGCGGCTTCTTTGCCCTGTCCGGCTGCCAAGTATGCCTCTCCGCGAACGTAGGTTGGATAGAGGCAGGAAAGATTGGCAACGAACGGAATTTGCCCCAACTCGATGGGTGAAGCAGCTTGCAGCCCAGTCAGCGCAGAAGCAGGGTTCTTTCTATCCAGCGCCAACTGCGCCTGAATCGCAGGCAGCCAAAGCGACTCCATCTGCGTGTCCAGCGGGAAGCGTTTCGCTAAGTCTTGGGCCAACGATTCGGCTCGCGCCGTGTCGCCCGCCATGGCATACGCAAGCGCGGCTTCGACCTCGACGCCCTGATTCGTGGGAACCAGCTTCAAAGCCTCTGCCGCTGACTGCCGCGCTTCCGCAGGATTGCCGTAGGCGGCTTGTTCGATAGCGGCATTCTCCTGCCAGATCGCCCCAGTTTCTTTGCTGTCCGCCCGAATGGCCGAGTCCACAGCCCGCTTGGTCAGTTCCCGCGCCTTGCCCAGATGACCGCCATATGCCTCGGTGTCGGATGCGAGCGCCAGTCCAAGGTTCTCATACGCGGGTTTACCCGCATACCACTGTTGCTGTTCCGCGATCGCCGCTGAGTCCGCCCCGACAAAGGCAAGAGCGTAGACAGCATTGCGAAGCACGACATTATTATCCGCTTTTCGCGCCTGCCCCTCTTTGATGATCTGCCGTGTTTCATCAAAATGCTGCAAGGCAAGGGTGAGGTTGGCGAGATTCCCGTAGTTGGTTGACTGATCAGGTGCAAGGCGCAGCGATTGCCTCGTGCTCTCCGCGGCTTTCTCATACTGTCCCTGCTCAGCGTACACAGCGCCCAAATTGCCGTACGCCGGCCAGTATCGCGGATAGCTCTCAATCTCCTCCTGATGCGTCTGGGCGGCTTTGTCCAGTTCTCCGGTTACGTTCACGTAGTAGATGGCGGTGATCGCCAGCTTTTCCCGTTCGCTGGCATGTTCCCGCAATTGGAATGCCTTGGTGAAGTAATCGCTGGCCCGCCCTGTCTCGGCGAGATTGTGGTAGTCGATGCCGACTGCCAAGTAGCCCATAGCAAAATTCGGGTCAAGCTCAATGGCCCGTTGATGGTAAGGCAGGGCTGCGGCGGAGCCTTTCTCGTTCCGGGCCTTGTTGCCAAGGCTGTACGCCTTGAGAGCTTCGAGCGAAGACGTGGTGGCCTCTGACAACGGAACATCTAACTTCTGCACCGTCACCAGCGATTCGCCCAACTGAGTTCGCAGCTTGGACGCGGCCTCGCCCAGCGCGTCCAGCACCTTCTCCTTGGACGCTGCCGTCACCTGCTGCTCGGCCAGTGGGTCGCCGCTCTGGCAATTCACCGCCTTCAACCCCAGCACGTATTCGCTGCCGAGACTGGCAATCGACCCGGCAAGGTAAGCCTTGCTGCTCGCCCGCTGGCAAAGCTCGCGGGCAACGTCAGGCGTCAGCTTGGTGTCAGGCGGGCGGGTCATCAGCTTCAACGTCTTGGCGACGGTGTTGTCGGAGAGAACATTCAGAAAGGGCGACTGGTTCAAAGAGACGCTGAGTGCCGTCTTGAGCGTGTCGTCGAACACCGCATCGCCCGTGCTGTTGGCAAAATCGGCGAGAACGATGGTGTCCTTGTCGGTTAGGCGGTGTGTGGTCTGGCGTGAGCGGAAGTAGAACGTTCCCCCAATTGCAGCAGCGACAAGTATTACGGCTGCGGGAACCAGAACCTTCCAGAGTTTTCTGCCGGCGACGGGAACCTCGGCTACTTTCGCGGCACTCGATGACGGAGAAGGAGCAAGCGCAGGCGAGGAACCGGATGCTGGCGACGGCTGCTGAGCCACAACATGGGAGCCGCTTTCCCGTGCTGCCGCCACCGTGCCGGAACTCGCAGCTATGGCTCGTCCCGTCTCTGTATCTCGCTTCAGCCGTTGCAACTCGGAACGCATGTCGGCTGCGCTCTGGTAGCGCAGATTGCGATCTTTCTCCAGCGCTCGGTTGATGATGTCTTCCAGCTTGGGCGGAATATCGCGGTTGAAGCGAATCGGCGGCGGCGGATCAGAATCGAGGATTGCTTTGAATATGAGCGCCGAGGTTTCGCCATGGAACGGCAACGCTCCCGTGGCCATCTCATACAGCACCGCGCCAAAGGAAAACAGATCGGTGCGGGCATCCAGTTCTTTGCCTTTGGCCTGCTCGGGTGACATGTAGGCCACCGTCCCCAGCGCCGTTCCCGGACTGGTCAGGTGTTGTTCATCGAGGGAGCCCGTCTGCGTCCCGGCGGCTGCGATTTTGCTCGAAGAACTGCCTGCCAGACTGACCTTCGCCAGCCCAAAATCCAGAATCTTGGCATGTCCACGCTTGGTCACAAATAGATTCGCAGGTTTGATATCGCGGTGAACGATGCCTTCTGCGTGCGCTGCGTCAAGTGCGTCCGCAATCTCAATCGCGAGAGACAGGATCAGTTCGGTGTCCATCGGCCGGCCGGCGATGCGGTACTTCAGCGTCAGCCCATCTAGAAACTCCATGGCGATAAAGGTCTGTCCGTGCTGATCGTCAATTTCGTGGATGGTGCAGATGTTCGGATGGTTCAGGGCGGACGCGGCTTGCGCTTCGCGTTGGAAGCGGGCTAGAGCTTGCGCATCTTTAGCAATCTCGTCGGGCAGGAACTTCAAGGCGACAAAGCGGTGCAGCTTTACATCTTCAGCCTTGTAGACCACACCCATGCCCCCGCCGCCCAACTTTTGGACGATGCGGTAGTGCGAGATGGTTTGGCCGATCATCGGCGCCAAATCTTACGTCCGGGGGACGGGCAAGTCAATGAAAGGTGACCCGATGGTCCCATCCTAACCGTCGTGCCTTTCGACGTTAGAGCCTGCCCTGAGCGAAGCCGAAGGGGTGGGATTCCACGGTCCCGTCCCGCATAGGGTGTCCCGTCCCCCAAATAATGAGCCTTGTAATAATTACAGCGTAACAACTACCCGCCTGTGGCTGTTTAACCACACCGACGCCCGAGCATTATCAATGACTTGCAACCCGCCAAGCGCGATTGAATGGCGCACGTATTTATTACACGGTCGTTTTACGTACGACTATATACGTACAAATATACCTGCACAAAATGTTTCACGTGAAACATTGTACATACAACGGTCCGCCCCATGCGTCAGCCTTTCTGCTTCTGGGCAGCCGCGCGCTCCTGCAGAGCGATCGTCACCGCGCGCAGCATATCGCCCGCGGGAGCGGGCTTGCCCGTCCAGATTTCAAACTGCCGCGCGGCCTGTTGCACAAACATTTCGATGCCGGGGATGACGGCGATTCCCTTGGCGCGCGCCACCCGCAGCAGGTGCGTCTCGACCGGGTCATAGACCATGTCGAAGACGACTCGGGCCTGAACCTCCTCGTCTTTGAGCGGGCAGTCGCGCGTGTTCCCCATTCCAACCGGAGTGGAGTTAATGATGACGTCGAAGGCGATCTTGCGGAGGTCGGCGCGTTTGATGGTGCGTGCTTTGGCTTGGCGCGCGAGCTTCTGCGCCTTGACGGAGGTGCGATTCAGTATCCAGACCTCAGCGCCGCGCTCTTTGAGGCCGAAAACTGCGGCCCGAGCCGCTCCTCCAGCGCCGAGCACTAGAACTTTCGCGCTCTCAATGGTAAGGCGCTGCTCAAGAGGACGAATTACGCCGGCGATATCGGTATTGAAACCGTAAAGCTTGCCTTCCTGTCCGCGGACAACGGTATTGCAGGCTCCGATCTTTGCCGTGTGCGCGTCGGTGTTATCGAGATAGGGAAGGATCGCCTGCTTGTACGGCATGGTGATGCTGAGGCCGTGCAGGGGAATCTCGCGCGCGCAGTAGATCAGATCCTTGAGCGTTTTGGCGTGCAGAGCGAGATAAACGCCGTTCACGTTCTCACGCCGCAACGCGGTGTTCATGATGACAGGCGAGAGCGAATGTTCGATGGGATCGCCCGCGACTCCATAGATGCGCGTGGCGGCGTCAACTTGCTCGATGCGGTAGATACTGCGCAGATCACGCGCGCTGACCTGACCGGGCGCGGTTTTGAGGTCGGCGCTGACTGCTCCAAAAGTGAACGCGCTGCCGGCGCGCACGCTGAGCACGCGGCTGATGATGCCTTGTTCCCCCATGCACAATCCGATCAGCGCATGCTTGCCGCTCTGCGTCTGCAGAAACTTCATCATGGCTACGTTGTCGGAGAGCGTAGTGGCGGTGGTGACGATCTTGTAGAAGTCGGCCGGGACCCTGAGCATTTTCTCCAGCGTGTCATCGAGGTTGCGCGTGGCACGGAAATCGTGGAACGAGAGGATGAGCGCGCCGCGGCTGCGCAGTCGCGCGATCGCTTCGGGCTTGGATTTCAGCGCGCTCTGAAGTTCCAGGTCGACCAGCTGGCAGCCCGAGGCGTGGGCCTTGGTGAGAATTTCCAATTGAGAAGCGAGCGAACCCTTGAACTTGCCGCCATTGTCGGAGCGGCGGCAGGTGCCGATGGCGGTGACGTATTGGTGGGTTTCAAGAAAACGATGGATCTTAGGAAGGGCGGCCAGAGGCTGCTTCAGGTAGTCCAAACGGAACTCGAGAAATGGGTTATCCCGGGCCATCGACTCGGCGGTAGCCAGCATGTCTTCGATCGTGTCGCTGCCCAGTGCCAGGCAGACCCTGGGCAGGCGCATCGGTAGAAAGCGGGACGCGGGAGTGGAGGCGGAAACCAAGGCCATTTGTTTTCAGCTTGTTCTCTAACGACGGCGCGATATTACAGGGGCGCAAGCGCAGATGCAACCCAAGGATTTGCCGAACCACTCAGGAAGCACTTTGGGGCAAAGGGGCTAAACACCCTCGTAACCTTGACCCCTCCCTGCGCGCTTGTTACTTTTCGGCTGTAACCCTTGTCTTCCGAGAGAGATAGCCGGGGCAAACCCGCAGCGGTTGGGAGTCGGAGGTAAGATGAACAAAACAGGATTGTTATTGCTAGTAATGGTGACGGCGACGTGGGCGGCGGTGGCCCAGCAGTCAACGACGGCGGCCACGCCAGATGCGTCCGGGATCATCGATACGTCCGCCAACACGCCCTTCGTTCGTTTCCAGACGCCGACCGCGGCAGATATTAATTGCGCAGGATTTATTACCAAGGAACGGGTTCCCGACGCGAACTACGTGAACGGGGGTCTGCAGACACCCGCCTCTACCAAGTTCGGGATCGGGGAAATGGTCTACCTGGCGGGGAGCGGCTACCAGGTGGGACAATTGTATTCGGTCGTCCGTGAACTGCGCGACCTCAACGAGTACGAGCTCTATCCGGGGCGGAGAAAAGTGATGGCTGCCGCGGGACGGCCTTACGGGGAAATTGGGAGGGTGCTGGTCGTCGATGTGCGCAGTCACAGCGCCATCGCCCAGGTGGAATTCGTTTGTGATCCCATCAACCCCGGAGATGTCGTCGTGCCTTTCGTGGAAAAACCGCCGATTACGTTCCGCGCGCCCGAGCACTTCGACCGGTTCGCGCCAGCGAATGGGAAACTGAGCGGACGAATCGTGCTCGGTAAGGACTTCGACGGCGTGCTGGGCACGGGCATGAAGCTCTATATGAACGTGGGTTCGAACCAGGGCGTAAAGGTGGGGGACTATTTTCGCGTAGTGCGTTCCTACACCGCCACCTTGCACGATCCGGTGGACTCGCTCTCCTTCGATGCGCATACCTCAGAAGACACGCAGATGCGCCCGCCGACGTTTGAGGCCGATCGCTTTACCCGGACTAAAGGGCCGAACATTCACGTGGGCGATCTGCCGCGGCGCGCCGTGGGAGAAGTGGTCGTTTTGAACGTAACCCCGACGGCATCGTCAGGGATGGTCGTCTTCTCGCTGGAAGATGTGTACGCCGGCGACACAGTGGAACTGGACAATCAACAGTAAGAGAACGAAACAATTTGACTGGAAAAAGGGGGAGAGCGAATCTCCCCTTTTTCATTTGTCCGCAGTGAATGCGCAGGGACAGCCGAGATGGCTTCCCAACGCGTTCGCCCACTCAACGGAAGAACTGGATTTTTGGATTCCCAGGAATCATCGCACCCGCGACGACCAGCACGACGATCACAACCACGAGTTCCATGTTGCCCTCACCATCTTGCCGTAACAACTTCGCCCCGACCACGTTGCTCGCAGAAGCAAGCGGCCAGCGCTCAGGTTACGTCCTCTTGCCGAGAAAACAAGGGTACTAAAGTGGGGGGCGCGAACGAGGGATGCGGCAAACGCGAAGCGAATTTCGGAAACCGATTCAGCATGGACCATCGAGGTCGCTGTCGCCAAAGACCTCGGCGGTGAAGGCTTCGATGGTTGCGCCCTTGCGCCAGGCATCCAGCGGCAGAGCAGCTTTGCGGCAGGTCTGCTCCAGAAAAGTTTCCCGGTCCCAACCATGCTCGACGGGAACCTGGGGCAGCAGCAGGCCGCGGCGAGAGCCCTGCGAGACGATCAGGCCGTGGCGCCCGACTTTCACCGCCTCGGGATGAATCGGGAACAAAAGGGAAAGCACACTCAGAGAAACCTCCAGCTTAAGAGCCTCTTGCTCGGTTACCGGCAAGAAACGGGAATCTTCGAAAGCGGCGGCACGGGCCGTTTCGGCCACGGCGCGATACAGAGGCGCAATGGGCACGGCATAACCGACGCATCCCCGAAGTTCGCGATGAAGTTCCCCACGACGATGGCGGTCGAAGTCTCCGGTTAGGTCGCCTTGCGGATCGGAAGGCAAATAAAGCGTGGTGAAGACGCCCCGTGGCTCCGACAGTCCGGGCAGCAGAGGCGGCACTTCCGCAAAAGGCCGGCGTTCAACCCCGGAAAGAATAGCCGCGTGCGCAATGCCGAGCAGAGTCCGGCGTTGTTCCGGAGAAAATTCCGCCGATGCCGGGGCGCGCCGCGAGATTTCAAGCGCGGCCTGATTTTCAGACGGCGTTTCAGACAGCTTGGACATCGCGTTTTCTCCGCCGCGCGAGGACGAAGGCCCGGCGTCTCCGCCTCTCTGATTTGCGGTCGATCCTCGACCAGAAGGCAACAAAGTAGTCGAGCGCGGAAACCAGCGAAAGCAGAACCATGAACCAGACGGCGAGCCAGGCAATCCAGTAGACCGGGAAGATGTAAATGCCGTACACCGGCCACTGGTGCCAGCGGCGGGCCAGAATCACAGCCACCACAGAGATGATCTGCACCAGCATCTTGAACTTGCCCAGTTCGCTCGCTTGAATGGTGAAGCCTTCGGAAGCGGCAATAGAGCGCAACCCGCTCACCAGAAACTCGCGGCCGATGATGACCACCGCCATCCAAGCCGGTACCAGCGCGGGATTGAACTGCACCAGCGTCACGAAAGCGGCGGCGATCAGCAACTTGTCGGCCAGCGGATCAAGCAGCATGCCGATGGTGGTGATTTGGCCGCGTTTGCGCGCCAGATAGCCGTCGATACCGTCGGTGATCGAAGCCAGGATGAAGACGGCCGAGGCCAGGATTTCTCTTTCCCCGGTCTGCTCGCTCGCGAAACGCGGGGTGCAAAGAATCCAGATGAGCAGCGGAATCGCGGCGATGCGAGTGAGCGTGATGTAGTTAGGAAGATTCACGCAACGATTGAGCCTTTTTGTGACTGAAACAGGACCGCGCGGGCGGCCAATGTGATTATCCTCCACATCTGAGACCAAGGCAACGGACGTTGGTATAGGGTAATCGCCGATGATGCGAACGCTTAGGGCTCGACCTTATACAGCGCGACCATCCCCATATCCCCGCAACCGCGAGAGCTCTATGCGTCAAAGCTGAAGCATCTACCCTCCTGTGATGTGTCTTCCTGGAATGGACTTCGTGGATCAAAAGCGCAACAAGAATTCTGGCGATGAATTAATTCCGGTGAGCCACTTTGTAGCCGGCAGCCTTCGCTTCGGACTCGGTCATGAATTTTCCGGTCTTCGTCTTGCCATACCAGCGGCCTCCCTTGTGATAAACGCCGCTCTCGGTATTGACCCAGACCTTGCCACTGGCCTTAGCGGCGGCAATCTCAGAACTGGAAGGTTTGCCAGCCGCTGACTTGCTTGCCGTGTTGCTGGAGGGTGCGGGAGCGGCGGCTGGAGCCTGAGCTGCGGGTTTTGTTGTGGTGGAGCTGGCGCTCGTCGAACTCGCCTGCGCCTTCGCCAGCGCTGGCGAAATGGCGACCGTGAAGGTCAGACAGAAAGCGAGCATACAGAAAGTAAGTCTTCTTGGTGAGTAATTCATTTTTCCTCGCAAGTCGAGTTGTGAGCGTTTAGGACCATCGGAGTCTGTGTCGTAGCTGCTCTTTCGTCCCGTTGGGGCTCGCCTGCTCCCCACTTGTTACCCACGGCTTACGGCGTGGGCTGGATTCTTGCGCCGCTCGCGGCTCGCGCGAAATGGTTTCGTACCACATTTTTTTGGCGGCAGTTGGGTGGCGACACAGACTCCCTCGGGACCCGATGGATCATCCTGCGTAGTCGCCCGGCAGGACGGGCGAGACGCCCGTCTCTCCACAACCTTCGGCTAGGCATAGATTCCGCGCTGGCGGATGGTGTAGGCCACGCGGTCGATAGCCAGCATGTAGGCGGCGATCCGGTTGTTCACGCCATGAGTTTCGGAGTAGCGGACAACATCATCGAACGCCGACACCATGATCTCTTCCAGATGCTCGTTGACCACCGATTCCTTCCAGAAGTAGCCCTGGCGATCCTGCACCCACTCGAAGTAAGAAGTAGTAACGCCGCCGGCGTTCGCCAGAATGTCGGGAATGACGAAGACTTTTTTCTCGGAGAGGATGTCGTCGGCGGCCGCGGTCGTAGGACCGTTCGCGCCTTCGGCCAGAATTCTGCACTTCACGCGGTCCGCATTTTGGCTGGTGATTACGTTCTCGGTCGCCGCCGGGATCAGGATTTCGCAATCGACCAGCAAAAGCTCGGCCGGATCGTACTTCTCGGCGCCCGGAAAGCCGTGAATGGTGCCATTGCGCTGGCGGAATTCCCAAAGCGCCTCGATGTCGATGCCATCCTTCTTGTACAGGCCACCACCAACCTCGAGGATGCCGATGATCTTGTATCCGGCTTCCGCCATAAGGCGCGCCGCGTTCGAACCGACGTTGCCGAAGCCTTGTATGATGACGCGAGTAGTGTCGCGATTCAGGCGCAGTTTCTTGATCGCCTGGTCGCAGACCATGAGCACGCCGCGTCCAGTAGCCTCACGGCGCCCGCGCGACCCGCCGATGTTCACCGGCTTGCCGGTCACGACCGCGGTGCAGGTCTGCCGCATGTGCATGGAGTAGGTATCCATGATCCAGGCCATGGTCTGCTCGTTGGTGTTCACGTCGGGCGCGGGGACGTCTTTTTCCGGACCGATGAATTCGAAGAGTTCCGCGGTGTAGCGGCGGGTCATGCGCTCCAACTCGCCCTGCGACATTTTATGCGGATCGCAAATGATGCCGCCCTTGGCGCCGCCGAACGGAATGTTCACCACCGCGCACTTCCACGTCATCCAACTCGCCAGCGCACGCACCTCGTCCAGGTTCACATCGGGCGCATAGCGCAGTCCGCCCTTGGCCGGGCCGCGCGCGATGGAGTGCTGCACCCGGAATCCCGTGAACACCTCCAGGCGTCCATCGTCCATCGCCACCGGGATATGCACAATGATTTCGCGGCTCGGACTGCGCAGCACTTTCCACAGCCCTTCATCAAGATTCAGCTTACGCGCGGCAAGATCGAAACGGGCGGCTTGCGCCTGCCAGGGATTAGTTTCCTGTTCGAGGTCCAACGCTGTCGTCATAGAGTCTCCCCATGATTAAGATAATGATTGCGATTGTGATTGTCTCCCCGAATCAGCGGGCAAGCCTCGCAAAGTATATTGCTGGCCAGCAGGCTAGGCAAGCGCGGGTGTGATGAATTGGAAGCGTGGCCACAACGACCGGCTTCCTTATAATGAATTCTCGCGAGAGACATGATCCGTCCCGACTACAAGGAGTTCGCCCGCCTGTCACGAGGAGCCACGCTGGTTCCGGTGGCGAAGTCGATCTCCGCCGATCTGCTGACGCCGGTCTCCGCCTTTCTTGCCGTGGCGGACCGAGAGCCCGATGCTTTCCTGCTGGAGTCGGTCGAAGGTGGGGAAAAAATTGGACGCTACACGTTTCTCGGCGTGCGCCCGTTTTTGCGGCTGGAGTCGCGCGGCGAAGAGATCAAGATTGAACGTCGTGGCAAAGTCGAGCGGCGCACGGGAAATGTTTTCGCAGTCATCAAAGAACTCTTGCAGCAGCATCGTCCGGCGGCGATGGAAGGTTTGCCGCCGTTCACCGCCGGCGCGGTCGGTTATTGCGCGTACGACATGGTTCGGCGTCTCGAGAACATCGGAGAGCACGCTGCGGATGATCTCGACGTTCCCGACTGTGTGCTGATGTTTTTCGACCGCGTGCTCGCCTTCGATCACCTGCGGCACCAGATTCACATTGTCGCCTCGGCGGATGTGACGCGAGAAGCGCCCAAGGTTGCCTACGAGCGCGCCGTGCAGGACATTGCGCGCATCGAGAAAAAACTCGCCGCGGGGTGGAAGCCGGCGCATTGGCGCAAAGCGGCGACGAAGTCAAAGCTGGCGAACTTAAAGCTGAGGCCGCGGGCGCGCACGCCGAAGCCAAAGTTTCTGGAAAGCGTCCGCCGCGCCAAGGAGTACATTGCCGCCGGGGATATTTTTCAGGTGGTGCTTTCGCAGCGCTGGGATTTCGAGCCCGGAGTCGCTCCGCTCGATTTGTACCGCGCGCTGCGCACGGTGAATCCATCGCCGTATATGTATTTTTTGCGTTTCGGCGCCGGCAAGAAGAATGGGAAGAATTCAGCAGGCATGCACGTGGTCGGTTCGTCTCCAGAGATGCTGGTGCGTGCCGGCGGAAGCAAACTCGAATACCGTCCGATTGCCGGGACGCATCCGCGCGGCCGCGACGAAGCCGAAGACGCGGCGCTCGAAAAGAAAATGCTCGCGGACGAGAAAGAACGCGCCGAACACGTAATGCTGGTCGATCTAGGCCGCAACGACCTGGGCCGCGTCAGCGAGTACGGCTCGGTGAAGGTTCGCGGTCTGATGTACGTCGAACGCTACTCGCATGTGATGCATCTGGTGTCGGCGCTCGAAGGGCGATTGCGTCCTGAGCTGGATGCGATGGACGCGTTTGCCGCGTGCTTTCCTGCGGGAACGCTGAGCGGCGCGCCGAAAGTTCGCGCCATGCAGATCATCGAAGAGCTGGAGCCGACGCGGCGCGGCGTGTATGGCGGGTCGGTGCTTTACGCCGATTTCGCGGGGAACCTGGATTCGTGCATTGCGATTCGGACTCTGCTCATGAAAGGCAAGAAGGCATACTTGCAAGCGGGCGCGGGAATCGTGGCCGATTCCGATCCGCAGCGCGAGTTTGAAGAGACGGAGAACAAGGCGCGAGCCGTGCTGCGAGCGGTGGAGATGGCCAGAAGCGGCGGATAGAACTGATCTGGATCGTGAGTGTAATCGCCTGATTTCGCCAGTCACGGTGCGAAGGTACAATTCGACGCATGAAGGCGGCCTTCTTCGCTACATTTCGCTGCTGACTAGCGTCGCCTGTACTGAAAGAAACGGCGATTTATGATTAAATCCTTCGAGGGCACGCAATGAACAGATTCACTCGATACGGGTTGTGGGTGCTGAGTACGGCAATATTTCTTGTTACGCTGAACGCACAGACGGCCAGCGAAGCTAAACTTGTTGGTAAATGGAAGTTGAACACCGCCAAATCGCAGTACCAAGGTGCGCCTCACCCCAACGAAGCCACAATGGTGATCTCCCAAGCGACAGCATCGCACTTCAAGTGGCAAGTGAGCACCGCGTTCGCAGAGGGGGGACGGAGTGTTTGGAGCGATATGGGTTTTGATGGCGCCATCGACGGTCAACCACACGAGTACAAGGGCGCAATGCGCGGCACTCGGTTGTCTTTTGTCGATGACAACGGCATCTTGGAAGGAACCGCCAAGTACCCCGGAAACGCTAAAAATCCGGATGGTATGACGATGCACGAAACCATCACCGTTTCGGAAGACGGTAACACAATAATCTCGAAATCTAGCTTGACCTTCCCCAAGGGCACTGCCTCTTGGATTGAAGTCTGGGAACGAGTACCGGACGAGAAGCGGAACTGATGCCTCGCGGGGAATTTACAAGTCAGCCTCGAAACGACAGTTGGCGATAAATCCCGATATCACTCATTGACCGATGAGTGGCATCAACTCCGCAGAAAATTCGCCACTAGTTTCTTCCCCTCATCCGTCAGCACACTCTCGGGATGAAACTGCACGCCCTCGACGGGGGACTTCCGGTGCCGTAGTCCCATGATGACACGGGTTCCGTCTTTGTCCGAAGTCCATGCGCTGACCTCCAGATCGCTTGGCAGGCTGTCTTCGGCGACGATCAATGAGTGATAGCGGGTCGCGGTCATCGGTGAAGATAAACCGCGGAAAATGGTCTTGCCGTCGTGCTCAACCTGACTGGTTTTGCCGTGCATCAGGTTCTTTGCGCGCACGACCTCGCCTCCGAAGGCCGCGCCGATCGCCTGGTGTCCGAGGCAGACACCGAGCACCGGCACTTTGTCCGGCACCCTGGATTGAGATCGTTCGGCGAAATGGCGGATCAGTTCGATGCTGATGCCGGCTTCCTGCGGAGTGCAGGGTCCGGGAGAAACCACGATGCGCTCGGGGTGCATCGCCTCGATCTCTCCGATAGTCACCTCGTCGTTGCGGCGAACCTCAACCTTGGCGCCCAGTTCGCCCAGGTACTGGACCAGGTTGTAAGTGAACGAATCGTAGTTATCGAGGACGAAGACCACGAGTTCATTGTAACCGTCAAGAGGCGGATCAAAAGCCAGGTTTCAAAGTTTCAGAGTTTCAAGGTTTCAATTAGAAGCAGGAGCTCTCCGAGCCGATAGTGGTCTCTGAAACTCTGAAATCTTGTAACTTTGAGACCTGCCTCCTTGACAGGCCTGCCGCTAATTGACATGCTTACAAGCGATTTCGGACAAATCTAGGAACTTTGAAACCTTGCTTTTTTGGAGGTTGAATGGCCGAGACACAGCAGGACCATGACCAGCACCCTGACCATATCAAGGATAAGCGGGCCACGCGACGGTTTGCGCTTCGTCTGCCGGTGAGCGTCCGTTACGGGGAAAATGAGCAAGAGCACGCGGCGCAGACCCGCGACGTCAGCGCTCGCGGAATCAGCTTTTATGTCGATTCCGCCATCCAGGCCGGATCCGCGATTGAATTCACGCTCACCCTGCCGCCCGAGATCACACTTACGGAAAGCATACGGGTGCGCTGCAAGGGGCGTGTGGTGCGAGTCGAAAGCAGCAGTCCCGCCAACAAGATGGCGGTGGCAGCGGTTATCGATGAGTACGAGTTCCTGGCCGACTCGTAATACGGGGCGCGCTTTTTCCTGCCATCTTCTTCCAAGCACTTTTTTTTCACGTGTCTTTCTCCATGCAAACCCCGAGTGGTATGTTTGCTGTATCACTCGAGTGGCTCCGTGAAAGAGTTCGCGCCGAATCCTGCGTTCCGGCAACCGCTGTTTCACCGCAATTTGCGGGCGGATTTGCGTGTGGTGATCGCGCTCGGAATGCTCGTATTCGGAGCGCCGTGGCTTCGTTCCCAGACCCCGGTCGGCTCTGTAGTTAACCCCGGCTCCCAGCCTGCCGCTTCGCCTTCCGTGGGCAAGATTGCGGCGATCAAGAGCTTCCGGATTGTGCAGGAAAAGGATGGCTCGGCACTCGAAATTCTCTCGACCAAGCCATTGGTGCCCGCGATCCAGGCGATCGGCAACCCCGATCGGCTGGTGATCGATCTGCCAAACGCGCGGCTGGACACGCAGGAGAAACGCGTCAGCGTACAAGCCGATCAGATCAGCGCAATACGCGCCGATCAGTTTCAGCAGAATCCGCCGGTAGCACGCTTGGTCTTGGACCTGCTCGCGCCGCGAGCCTACACCTGGGATGCTGCCGGGAACCGCCTGGTCGTGCATCTCGGCCAGAGTGCCAACCAGCCGGCTAGTTCGCCATTTCAGGCGCCTACGGTTCCCAGCCTGACGCCCGCTCCGCAACCGGTCGTGACGGCGGTGCGCACGGCCGGCCCGCTGGCGTTGGTTGGAAATGACGGCGGTGCGGGTTCTTCGATCACGGCTGGACCCGATACTGCCGTGCTCAGTCTGTCGAATGGCGGTGAGGTGCATGTTTGTCCGGGAACGACCGTGTCAGTGACGCCATCCCAGAACCAGCATAACGTTATGCTCAGCATGAACAGGGGCGCACTGGAAGCGCACTTCGCTCTCGACGCTTCTTCGGATTCGGTGATGACGCCGGACTTCCGCATCCTTCTGGCGGGGCCGGGCGAATTTCACTACGCCATCAGCGCGGACAGTCAGGGCAATACCTGTGTGCGCGCTCTCCCCGGCAACACGGCATCGGCAATGGTTACCGAACTGCTCGGCGATCGCACCTACCAGGTCAAGGCGACCGACCAGCTCATGTTTCGTTCCGGGCAACTGGATCGTGTGGATATGGCGGCGCCGCTGGAGTGCGGATGCCCACCACCGCGGGATGCTCCGCTGCGGGCGGAAAATAATTTGCCTGTGCAAAGCCGAGCGCAAAGGGGAGACATGCCGTCCTTGAATGCGAGCCCAGCGGCAGCAGCGGAGACGGCGCACGCGGAAAGCGCAGGCTCGACCGCGGTACCGGCAACGGCCGCTCCGGTCGATGTTCCTGCCTCTGCCGCGCCGAACGAGCTTCACGTACAGATAGAGGCGCCGTTTGTGTTTCACGCGAACGGCCCTCCGCCTGCGCCGGTTGAGGAGGTGCGCGCACTGCCTCTGGATTCGCGTCCGGGCGCGGCACCGGTCTTGGCCACTCCACTTCCTCCGCCCGCGAACGACCCGCCGAAAGCAGGCGGCACTGAAACGGCGTCGGCAAAGCGTGCGCCGACGCGCGGATTCTTCAGAAAAATTGGCGGATTTTTTGCCGCGCTGTTCCGCTGACTTCGCTTGCGAGCTGCGCTCGCCCGGACGGCCGAGGACGGCCGTCCCTACGTAAGTCAGACGGCTTGAAATTGTTTTGCCGTGGCTGTGCGCTCCACGCATTGTTCCAGGATCGCGGGCACTTCATGCAGGGCTCGATTGGAGTATTGGTTGGCCTTCAGCCGACATTCGGCGAAAGTCGCGCTCTGAAGCAGGCGATGAACGGCGGCCGCGATTCTCTTGAAGCTCGGCACGACGATTCCATAACCGTTCTCCAGCACCCATTCCGCGTTGTAGCGCTCTTGCGGCAGCGTTCTGGAATTGCATTCAACGATGACGGGCAAGTGGAACTGCAGTGCCTCGCTGATCGAGCCCGGGCCTGGTTTCCCGATAAAAAAGTCGGCCAACGCCATGTAGTATTCGACATTCTGAGCAAATCCGACGACAGCCAGCGGCTTTTTGGTTCCGAGGTTCTTGAGCCGAGCGGCGAGCTTCTGATTGTGCCCGCAAATCAGGATTAACTGCACGCCGCTGCCGGCTTCGTTAAGTCTTTTCGTGATGTCGACCATCGCCTGGGAGCCATGGCCTCCGAACAGGACAATGCCAGTTGGACAATCGGCTTCCAGGCCGAGCCGCTTCCTTTCAGCGACGCGATCTACGGTGGTCTTTTCGTAGAACTTTGGCTTCAGGATCATTCCCGATGTCTGAAAGATGTGGTCGGCGGCGTGGCCCATGGTTAAGGCTTGTTGCCGGGCGCGGTCCGTGCCGGCGATGATGTATTCGGATTCCTGCTCGATCCAGAAGTGTGGCGGGTAATCCGCCAAATCGGTGATTAGAGTGACAAAAGGTGTGCTGGTGCCGGGCGTTCTTATTTCGTCGGGACGAAGGCTGTCGGCGATCTCGCGATTGAAGTGGGGAATCACAGAGAGCACCAGGTCCGCCGGATGTTGCGCCCAGTAAGCTCGGAGCGCTTTCACAATCGGAGAATGGTAAAGACGGATGGTCCCCTGCAGAATGACCAGCAACTGCGGCGTGATCCGCGTCCAACCTTTGCGGAGAATAAGGTTATAGGTGTCCTGAATGCGCAACCCCGTGGCGCGGCGAATGAGGTCGAGCGGATCGAGCAATTCCTGAATGTCGAGGAGAGTGGCATCCCAAGGTTCTTCTTGCCCAGAGAGCGTGGCCTTAAGCGCCTCCGCTGCGCTGCGATGTCCTCCGCCGGCGTGGTGGAAAACGATGGTCAGTTTGCGCAAGATTTCCTTTGCCTCGTTTGGGCCGACATCATCTTTTCAGAGACCATCTGATCGGTGGAACTAACGTCAGGTAGCCACACCCTCGTATTCGCCATCTTCGAGTAGTCCGGCGTCGTCGGCAAATTCAAAAGTGTCGCCATCGGGCAGAGTTGAATCTCCGGCGGAATGGCCATGGTCGGGCCGCTCGATATATTCATGGATCTGGACTCCCTCTTCGCCAACGGTGATGTAGGTCGGTCGCGCGTCAATCCAAGCTCCGCAATTGAAATAATCGATTCCATGCTCGCTGTCATGCTCGTGCATGGCGGCATGAGTGTGACCGCAGAAAATGCGCGCCGCCTCCTGGTGACGGGCATGGGCCAGGGCGCCCTCGGCGACCTTTGGGGACAACCGCAGCCAGCGCGTATTGAGCCGGTCGAGAAAACGCGTCAGGGTTTTGTTTTTCGAATCCCACTTCTGCAGCTGCAGATAGAGCAGCGTCCCAATCCAATAGCTGACGCTAACATTGCTCACCACGAAGCCGTCGAACTGGTGGCCATGCACGGCGATGTGGCGCAGTCCCTGATAATCCCATTGATATTCCTGGTACACGCGGACGCCCACCAGGTGGGACATGATTTCGGCCAGGCCATGGTCGTGATTGCCTTCGACCCAGACCACTTCCACGTTGCGCTTGGGATTGGAGAGCTTGCGAATGAAGCCAAGAAATTTCCAGTGCTCTTTTTTCAAGCGTCCGAAATTGAGGTCGGCAAAAATGTCGCCCAGCAGAATGAGGCGACGATATTGATTTTCCCGCAGAACACCCAACGCCTCGCGGGCGCGACTCATGTCCGCACCGAGGTGCAGATCCGAGAGGATCAGCGTGTCACAGACCCCAGCTGCGGCGATCTGCGGCGCTATGACCTGCGATGCTGTGACCTGTGGCGCCACAGCTTCCATTGTCGCCGTTAAGTGTTAAAAGGTGATGAATTGGGCAACGGCCGACTACCGGAGGTAACCGGTCAGTAACCAGGCTGTACCAGGCCCGCAGAACAGCCTGGCGGCACTGATGGCTTGCCCCGCGGTGCTCCTTGCTCCCTCCGCTCAGTGCGACGGAGGAACGTATTCGGCGGGACGAGCGGCCCCCTCCCCGAAGAAAAACTGCTCCATCTGCTTCACGATGACTTCCTGATCCTGCTTGCGCGCCGGGTTCAGGCGATACTCGTTCAGCAACATCTTGCAGTGTTCCATCCACTGGCCCCACGCCTGTTGCGACACATGTTCGTAGATCTTTTTTCCCAAATCGCTGTCGAACGGAGGTTCGGGGAGCCCGGGCAGTTCCTGTTTCAATTTTGCGCAGAAGACTTTGTGATCGGACATAGATTTTCTTTTGAAATTATCGCACAGGGGTTGCGCCTTCACCGGTTGCCGACGACAAGACTGTGCCGTGACGGCGAAAAATTTCCATGAGTCTCGGTCGACCAACCAAAGCACGTACTTCACCAAAATCGTTCGCCGCGATGAAATTTTCATTGACAAATCACACACGCATGGCAATATCTTGTGGTAGGACAGCTGCTCATACTAGAAGTTGAGTAGCCCGGGCATCAAGGTGCCCTGTCGAGAACCTTGGGAGAACAAATCGTTCAAACGGAGGAAACACTTCATGGCAACCAAGAAGAAAGCCGCCAAGAAAAAGAAACACTAAGCGGACCGATGCTCGTTCAGAAATTCGCCAAAGCCTCTCAGGAGAAGCACCTCTTGAGAGGCTTTTCCAATGGGAGTGGAGGGGCGCTCTACTAAGAATTGGTACGATCAAGTCATCGTGGCCACTTCCAGCATCTCGCCAGAATCTGCCGTGAATCACACGCACACGCACTCGACGTGGCATATAGCCGTGTGGCTTTTTGCGGCGTTGCAGTTCTTCTACCTGTTTACTTCCACGGGCCGGGTTCGTACACCCGACGAGTACAACACGCTCTATACGACGGAGAGCCTGGTGCTCCGCGGGTCCACGGCCGTCCCGCAGGCAGTGCAGTTGCATAACTTCTACGGAAGGTACGATCTGGACGGCCAGCCGCGCGCGGCGTATCCGCCGGGCCAGGCCTTGCTTTGCGCGCCCTGGTATGCCTTCGGACAATATGTGCTGCCGCGGTTGCCGGGCGTACCTGCCTCCGATACGGACCTGGTGGTGGCGTTCTCTTCCTGCTTGAGCAGCGCGACTTTTTCGGCGCTGACCGTGATGTTTTTCTTCTTGCTGCTGGTTGGCATCGGAATCCCCGCGCACGCTTCGCTGTTCGCTGCGGCGATGGTCGGTCTCGGCACTCCGATCTTTGCTTATTCCGCGTGGCTGTTTTCGGAGCCGATATCATCTGCCGTGTTTGTGGGGGTGGCACTGCTACTCTTCGGTCGTGGCAATAAAAATGATGCGATTCCTTTGCGGACTGCGTCCATTGCGGGCCTGATTCTGGGGCTGACAACGATCGTCCGTCCGACCAACGTCCTTGCTATTCCCGTGTTTGCGGTGGCCGTTCTGGTGCGCGACGGAAAGCCTGCGCTGCGGGCGGCGTTTTTATTGTGCGCGGCATCGGCGATCGGGGTCGCGGCTCTGCTTTCCTATAATGCGCTGTTGTTTGGCGGCCCGTTTAGGTTTGGATATCCGGCAGCAGCGGAAGGCGCCAAGCCCCTGAACACTTTCGACACACCGCTCCTGAAAGGCCTTTACGGATTTTTGTTGTCTCCGGGCAAATCGGTTTTTGTTTTTGCGCCTCCAGTGATTCTGGCGCTGGCCGGACTGCGGCGCCTTTGGAAACTGGAGCGGGGCGCGGCGGTGGTTGCCGTGCTGCTCCCGTTGACCTATCTCTTCTTCTTTGCCCGCTATACACAGTGGGAAGGTGGATACTGCGTGGGGCCGAGGTATATGGTTCCTTCGATCATGTTGCTCTGCCTCGCGTTGGGACCGATGCTCGCCGACGGCACAGCTCGAATAAAAAATATCGCTCGGACGCTGCTCGGCCTCGGGGCGTTTGTGCAATGTGTCTCAATCGCGACGAGTTTTATGGAAGACCAAGTCCCGCGCGGGTGCTACTACGATGCCAACTGGACTTACCGCCTCAGCTACTCGCTGAGTGGGCCACTTCATCTGTTGTGGAAGTACCTGGGAAGTGCCGAGCCGGCGCGTCTCGGGCTGGGATGGGATCGCTGGTTCGTGTTTCTCCACAAAGGCGGGGTCTCCGCTGCTACGCTGGCGGTTCTCGGTCTCATAATGCTGGCTGGCCTGGCAATCAGCCTGGCCGGTCTGGCCAGAAGCGTCCGTTCCGCAGCCTAGCACCTCCCTTAACGGAGCAAGGCCAAAGGAGCGAAGCGTCCAGCGCCCTGGCGGCGGTCATCCGCACTTTGGGGGGTTGTCCCGCGGCGCGGCTCGTGCTAGAAACGCGTATACAGGAATACGGAAGCGGCCCCATGAGCCTGCGCAAGAAAGCGCCGAAGAAAGCGCGCAACACCGAAATCATTATTCCGGACAAGCTCTATTTCCGTATCGGCGAGGTCGCCACCTTGTGCCGTCTGCCTGCTTACGTGCTGCGCTTCTGGGAAACCGAATTTCCGCAGCTCAAGCCGGTAAAAAGCAGCACCGGGCAGCGCATGTATCGCAAGCGCGATGTGGAGTCGGTAGTGCGGATCAAGAAGCTGCTTTATGAAGACGGCTTCACGATCGCGGGTGCGCGGCTGCAACTGCGCGAAGAGAACAAGTCCGAGCGGAACCAGAGTGCCCTTCCGTTTCCGTTGAATTCTTCGATGAATATGGCGCACCTACGGAATGAACTGCAGCAGATCCTGCATATTCTTTCGGCACGCCACTAAGCCACCCGGCAAAGCTGCGTCCCCGTGATGCACGAGTCAAACCTCTCATAAATTGCCATCCCGACCCTGAGCGGAGCCGAAGGGGAGGGATCCGCAGTTCGCCGCAAAATGCAGATCCCTCGCTTCGCTCGGATGACAACGTCCGATCAATTCTGTTTTAGGCCGATTCCCGCAGCGGCTCGGCTTCGACCAGCGGCGCATCGACCAGATGTTCACTCAGGAACCAGACCTGCAGTTCGCTGGTGCGCAGCACGTCGCTCACTACCATGTCGTTGGTACCGGCATCGCCCAGTTTGTTGGCAAGCTCGGCGAGTTCTCGGCATTGAGTGATGACGATCTCGTGCGCGTCCAGCAGACGAGACAGTTGCACGGGAACTTCTTCGCGTCCCTTGGGCGGGCGCGGAATACGGGTCGTCTCGGCGACGTCGGCTGCCATGGCGATACTGATTCCACCCAGAAGCTGGATTCGTTCCGCGATGGTGTCGACGAGTTCGCTCTGTTCTCCGAAATGTTTATCGAACAGAAGATGGAGTTGATAGAAAGTGGCTCCGGAGACCTGCCAATGGGACTTCTTGTAGAGATCCCGAAGCGTCATGGTGTCTGCCAACAGTTGATTGAGTCGCTCGGTCATTTCCAGGCGGACCGGTTCTTCCAATTGCAACGGCATGGTGCTGGTCACAGTGCCAAATGCCTGGAGTTCGCGCGCCGATTGGTGGTAGCGGGGTTGGGCTGAAGGATTGTGCGAATTGCTGGAGATTGATTTCTTAGGCATGAAATTCTCCTGAAACTGCAAATTTGGGGCAAGCCAGGAAAAGAGGGAAACTGCAAAGACGGACGTATCTGTCTCCGGTCCTGTTTTGCCAGCGCATTTATTGGATGCAAACCGCTGGACAGCGGCTCCATACCGAAAGCGAACTTTTAGCTATCCTCCGGGCAAGCTCAGTCGGCCGCGCTGCGCCGGACGCTGTGTACCTCCGTCAGGAAGTCGACCCGGGGCGGCCCTTTGACTCCCGCATTCGCCATTTTCGCTTTAAGTTCGTCGGAAGCGATGAAGGCGCGCGCCTGGTCCAGACTGTCCCATTCGAAGAAAAGAGTAAGGTCGTTGACGTTTCCAGCGCTGCGAAAAATTCGGCAACTGCGCTCGCCGTGTTTGTGCCGCCAATCGAGGTTGGAATCGAACACCGCTTTCCACGCGATGTAGTCGGCAACTTCGTGGTGGATGAGTACGTTGATCATGTTTCGGAGGCACTCCTTTCACGGTGAAAAGGTGCTCCAAATGGGGGAAAAATGCAAGGGCGAAGGTCACAGAGGGATGGAACTCGGTGGGGTGATGATTGTTAGTGTAACGGGGATTTTTTCACCAATAATTCTCGGTTCCACTGTCCAAATCCCAAGGTGTAGGCTTTCACGCAGCTTCTATGCCTTTTCAAGGATCACGTAAACGTATGACCCATGATACAGACCGTTGCCGACCATTTTGGTAGCGTCCCGGCATGGAGGACCCAGCCAGAGTAGGCGTCAACTGGAAAAGCGTTGCGGCATACTATGCCATCGCGTGTCTATGGTCGTGGCCTTTCTTCTGGCGCAGGGACATCCTCAATGTTCCTGATACACCAATCACTTCCATCTCGAAGCTGCTGATCCACTGGGGGCTGATGTGGGGACCCGGCATAGCGGCATTGGTGTGCATGCTGGCTTTCCGCCGTTCACACCGTCGCGTCATCACTCTTGGGGGGAATTTGTGGAGTCGGAGTATCTTGTTCTACGCGGTGCCCTTTCTGCTGCTCGCCGCGTTCCGAACGCACGTGCTGTATGGATACAACCGGCCTGCTCTGGTTGCTGCTTTTCCGATGTTTGTCTCGATTCTGGGAGAAGAGCTGGGATGGCGCGGCTTTCTTCAAGATGCGCTTCGCCCCTTGGCGCCGGTCAAGAGGTTTGTATTGATTGGTGCGTTGTGGGAGTTTTGGCACTTCACGACGAGGACCACACACGGATGGTCTCCGCTGCGGATCGCGGTAACGTTGTTGATTTCCTATTCCTCCGTGATTCTTCTCAGCTTCATCATCGGATATGCCACCGAACGCTCTCGCTCAGTCATAGTTGCTGTGTCGCTCCATATGTATATCGACAATCTACTTAACAATCTTGACTTGTACGTTCCACTGCTCCTGGCCTTGCCAATATGGGCGTGGTTGCTGCTGACTTGGCCGAAACCAACAGCCGCACAGAGGAAAGTGCGAGGGGACGGCGAGATCTGAACTCGCGACCCCTTCCACCCCAAGTTGGGCCGGTTAGCGGGCGGAGCGAAGCCGGGGCCCGGCACGCGTTTTGTGCCGACGGGGTGGAGAAGCGGGAGCCCGCTGGCGAAATCCTGAAGGTAAGTGAAGGACCTCCGCCTAGAGGACGGAAGTTGGTCGGGACGGCGAGATTTGAACTCGCGACCCCTTGCACCCCAAGCAAGTGCGCTACCAGGCTGCGCTACGTCCCGATGGAATCCGCTGCCCAGGGTGAAAGATAAAGATGACGATGACAGCGTGGGGTTTGACTTTCAAATTCTACACCAGTCGGCAGGCCGGTGCGAGGGCAGTGAGCGTCCCCGACGATTTGTAATTTGCAATTTAAAAGTCAAACGCCAGGGCCTTTCAATTACCAATTACAAATTACCAATCGCAAATGCCTTCCGTATCCGCTCCCAGGTCACTTCCAGCGCTTCGGGCAGCACTCTGGTTTCGCCGATCACGCTGACGAAATTAGCATCCGCGACCCAGCGCGGCAGAATGTGCATGTGGATGTGTCCGGCCACACCGGCGCCCGCGGCTTTTCCTATATTCATGCCCAGATTGATGCCGTCCGGTGCATAGAGTGAACGCAGGACCGACTCCATTCGCTGAGTCAGAACCATCATCTCCTGAGCCGCGTCGGCTGGGAGTTTCTGCAATTCATCAAGGTGCGCGTAAGGGACAATCATGACATGTCCGTTGGTGTACGGAAACGTATTGAGAATGACGTAGCAATGCGTGCCGCGGTGGACGATGTGCGCCTTATGGTCGCTTTCCTTGGGAGCATTGCAGAAGATGCAGTCCGAATTCTGGTCGGCGCCAGTGACATAGGCGTAACGCCAGGGGGTCCAGAGGTGGTCCATGGGGGGAGGGTAGCAGAACAGCCAGCGCGGGGCTAATCCCAGCTGTTGGTGGAGAGCTGGGCTTCCCGCTCGTGGCGCTCAACTGGACGGGCGAGGACGCCCGTCGCTCCACTGAGAAAGAAGGAGTTAGCCGTTACCAATTTCCATATTGGAATGGGAGGTGCAGTGTGACGAGCCTATGAATTCTTTGGCCGCGTGTGGTTTCGTGTTTGACACTATTCCAACGCGGTTGCTATAGTCGAAGGGTCCCTATTGGACGCGGTTTCGAACCAGCTGGAATTGTCCTAGGGTCGTCCGCCAGGTCGGCCTCAACGCAACTTAATGACCACGCCAGCAGTCCGCTACACCACGTCCCGCATGAGTTGCGCACCAACGCGCGCGACGCAGAGTCTATGAACTTGTTCGACGACACCACCGTTCGCAATTCTGAATCCAGTCTTGAAACCATGACCCCTGCACACGACAACCACACCGGCGGCTCGGCCGTAGTAGACGCTCCCGAGCACGCGCAACCTTCTCCCGCGGAAGCACAGGCTTCCGCCCCCGAATCTCGTGCAAACGACGCTCCTGAAAGTGCCGCTCCTGAGAATTACGCTTCTCAAACTGATGCTCCCGAGAGTTCCGTCGCCGAGACGCCTGCGGCCGGCAGCGATGATTTCGCCGCCGCCCTGCAGAGCTTCGAAACCGAAACCGAGGAAGCGGTGGGCGAGGATCACGTAATCAAAGGCCGCGTCGTAAAACTGACCGCGACCCACGTCGTCGTCGATATCGGAGCGAAGTCCGAAGGCATGGTGCCGATCGCGGAAGCTCTCGATCACGAGGGCAAGCCCAAGTTCCAGCCCGGCGACGAGATCGACGTGATGCGCGAGAAGGGTGAAACCGAAGAGGGCTACGTCAACCTCTCACACCTGAGGGCGCAGCGGTTGCGTTCGTGGGACGAGATTGAGCACGCTTACAACGCAAAGAAGCCGATCAAGGGCGTCGTTGTGGAACGCATCAAGGGCGGTCTGACCATTGAGATTCACGGCGCGCGCGCTTTCCTGCCGGGCTCGCAAGTCGACTTGCGTCCCATCCGGAATCTGGATGGCATGAAGGGCCAGACGATCGAAGTCGCCATCATCAAGCTCAACAAAAAGCGCGGCAATATCGTGGTCTCGCGCAAACAGCTTCTGGAAGAAGAGCAGGCCGAAAAGCGCGGCAAGACGCTTGAGCACCTGGAAGAAGGAAGCGTCCTGACCGGTATCGTCAAGAACCTGACCGAGTATGGCGCGTTTGTCGACATGGGTGGAATTGACGGACTGCTGCACATCACCGACATGTCGTGGGGACGTCTGACGCACCCGCGCGATCTGGTCAACGTCGGCGACCAGATTCAGGTGAAAGTCCTGAAGTATGACAAAGAGAAGCAGCGCGTCTCGCTGGGCTTCAAACAGCTCACGCCCGACCCTTGGCTCGATGCGGAGCACCGCTATCCGGTGGGCGCGCACGTTCACGGACGCGTCATCAGCGTCACCGATTACGGAGCTTTTGTAGAACTCGAGCAGGGCATCGAAGGCCTGGTTCACGTGAGCGAAATGACCTGGTCGAAACGGATGAAGCATCCGTCCAAGCTGGTCAATGTAAACGATCAGGTGGATTGTGTGGTCCTGAGCGTGAATCCGACCGAGCGCCGGATTTCGCTGGGTATGCGGCAACTTGCCTCCAACCCATGGGACACGCTGCACGATAAATATCCAGTGGGAGCAACGGTCGAAGGCCGGGTGCGTAATCTGACCGAGTTTGGCGCTTTCATTGAAATCGAAGACGGAATCGATGGCCTGGTGCACGTCAGCAACCTGAGTTGGACGACTCGGGTGAAGCATCCATCCGAGGTGTTGAAGAAGGGCGACAAGGTCAAGGCCGTCATCCTGGCCATTGAACCGGACAAGCGGCGCCTTTCGCTTGGCGTGAAGCAGATGCAGCCCGACATTTGGGATTCGTTCTTCGCGCAGCACCGCGTTGGGGACATCGTGCACGGCAAGGTCCTGCGCGTGGCCAATTTTGGCGCATTTGTCGAGATTGCCGAAGGCATCGAAGGTCTGTGTCACAACTCAGAAGCCGTAGATGGGAACGGGCAGCCGATGCATCTGGAACCAGGCGGTGAGTTCGACTTCAAAATCATCAAGATGAATCAGGAAGAGAAGAAAGTCGGCCTGAGCATCAAGGCGGTCGGCGAAGAAGCATCGCGTCAGGAAGTCGAGTCGTACAAGCAGCCGTCATCGTCTTCTTCCAAGAGCACCACGATTGGCGACTTGATCTCGTGGAAACGGGCTGGCGGGGACAGCAACTAGCGTTCTGCGAACGCATGTAAGAAAATTTGAGGCCACCGTCGGCGGTGGCCTTTTTATTGGCCTTCCTCGATGCTTTGAGATTTCGGACGCGAAAACGCCTACTTGGTTTCGCCTTTTGTATTGGTCTTTAGATCGATCTTTAAATCGATGTAAACCTGCGTACGGTCGTCAAATTGACTGACCGTCTTGGTGCCGCTCTTGCGGTTGTTGTATTGCGCATACACTTCGTAATCGATGGTGGGCTGAAGCGCCGGAAACCGATAGGTTCCGTCAGGGCCAACGATATAGGTTTTCACGGAGCGGGTGTGGGTGTTGGTCAGGTAAACAACCGCGTTGGGCAAAGGGTTGTCGCCGCGATCCAGAACCTTTCCCGTGAGCAGGCGAGTTGTGTCTTTTTTTGAATCGCGTCCAAACAACTGCGCTGGAGCGGCGAGGACAGATCTCGTGAAGACCGACGCCGACAAAACAACCAGCGACAACGTAGCCAGTAGCGAAGCCGCAATTGCCTTCTTCATGGGTATCCCATTGCCGCCGGTTCCAAACCCACGGCTGCTATTGCCAGTCTAAATGAAGACCGATGTCGGAGCGCTCATCGCTCTCGATATGCACGGTTACTTCGGAGCCGGGCTTCAACTTTTTGTCCGAGGGCAGCTTGTAGCCTTTCACGTCCGCCCAAACTATGTAATCGGCATTGCCGACGGGCACTCGCTGGGCAAACTCGCCGGTGCGATTGGAATACAGCTCCCAGCGCGCTTTCTTGTCCTTGTCATTGGCCCGCCGGATTTTCACCTTGACGCCGTATAGCGGGTGCCCGTCGGGGTTCCAAACTGTTCCGTAGATTAGAGCGTAAGGCTGCGGCTTCTCGGAGCCGCTACCCCGCGCGCTGGCTAGGACTAGGAGAGACGCCAGTAACAACATTGACGAAGTTGTTACGGCAAAGCGCGATAACGCACGGATATATGTGGAGTTTTTCAGGAATCCTCATCCTCATCTTCTTCGTCGGCGTCTTCTTCGTCCTCATCTTCTTCGATCTCGTCTTCGCCGACTACTTTCAGTTCAACCGGATTCACAGTAACCACTTCGAAGTCCGTGCCGCACTCCGGGCAGGAGACGACCGCGCCTTCATCGACCTCATCTTCTTCGATGTCGAGATCCGTCTCGCATTCTGGACAGTACACCATGATTTCCTCCACACTCGGGGTACCCTGTTATATTTAGTTTCTTCGTGAGGAAAAGGTCAAGTGGCTTACCAACAAAATTCTGCAATGGCCCAGTCTCCCCGTTTCGGGCAACTTCGGCCAAGTGTCGTGGTTGCGGTCGTGTTTGCTGTGGTCCTGGCGCTCACCGGGCCCCCGTGCCGGGCGCAGGAAATGGCACAGGAGCCGCCGCGTCTGGCGTCCGACCGCCATACCGACCCGCGCATCGCCGAGGCGATCCGGCAAATTTCGGCGGAGCGGATCGGCCTGACGATCGACAAACTGGTCAGTTTCGGGAACCGTTCCACGATTTCTCCGCAAGACGAATACTCGATCAAAGCAGGCAAGGGAATCGGCGCGGCGCGGGAGTGGATCAAGGCGGAGTTTGAACGCTATTCGAAAGACTGCGGCGGGTGCCTGGAGGTTAAGACCGACACATTCACCGAGCAGCCCGGCGACCGCATCCCGAAACCGACAGAAATCACCAATGTTTATGCGGCGTTGCGAGGGTCCGATCCGAAACAAGCGGATCGCATCGTGCTGGTGACAGGCCACTACGACTCGCGCAACAGCGATACCTTTAACGGGACCGACCCCGCGCCGGGAGCGAATGACGATGGCAGCGGGACGGCGGTGAGCCTGGAATGCGCCCGCGTTTTGAGCAAAGCCGCCAGCAAACTTAAGTTCCCGGCAACGATTATTTTTCTGACCGTCGCGGGAGAAGAGCAAGGTCTGAACGGCAGCAAGCATTTCGCCCAGATGGCCAAGCAGCAGGGGTGGAAGATCGAAGCGGTTTTGAACAATGACATTGTGGGAGGCAATCTTGGTCCGGGACAGGATGAGAGCGTGGTGCGCGTGTTTTCCGAAGGGCTGCCAGCGGCGGCGAGCGACGCTGAAATCAAGCGAATTCGAATGCTCGGCGGAGAGAGCGATTCGACTTCGCGCGAGCTTGCCCGCTACATTGCCGACGTCGGTCGCTCGTACGATGCCGGCGTGAAGCCGCTTCTGATCTTCCGGCTGGATCGCTTTCTGCGCGGAGGTGACCACTACTCTTTCAATCAGCAGGGATTCGCCGCCGTGCGCTTCACTGAATTCCGCGAAGATTTCAACCATCAGCATCAGAACGTTCGCAGCGAGAATGGCATCGAATATGGAGACCTGCCAAAATTTGTGAACTTCAACTATGTGGCGCGCGTCGCGCGATTGAACGCGGCGACCCTGGCCTCGCTGGCATTCGCTCCGGCGCCGCCGGCAGGCGTGAAGATGATGACCAAGAACCTCGAAAACGACACAACGCTGACGTGGGAGCCTTCGAGCGGCGCGGCTAGCTACGAAGTGGTCTGGCGCTCGACCAATGCGGCCGATTGGCAGTACGTCCAAACGGCCGGTAATGGAACACGTGCAACCCTGAAGGTTTCGAAGGATAATGTGATATTCGGTGTGCGCGCGGTGGATGCGGCGGGACATCGCAGTTTGCCGGTCATACCCGAGCCAGAAAGGTAATGTGAGCCGCGGACAAACCATCTCGTTCAGCTTCCCTCCCTTTACAGGATGGGTGAAGCGCATCATTCTAACTTGCACCGGGATCTACCTGTTTCAGGTGGTGGTGCCATTGTTCTCCCGGAGCGCTGTCGCTCTGATGCGGGAGTGGTTCGCTCTGATCCCAATTGACGTGATGTACGGCCAGGTGTGGCAATTGGTCACGTACTCGCTGCTGCACGCCGGCTTTAGTCACTTGTTTTTCAACATGCTTACCCTCTGGTTTATCGGCGCGTACCTGGAGCGCGACTGGGGATCGCGACGGTTCATCGAGTGCTACATATTCTGCGTTGTGGGCGCCGCGTTGGTGACCATTGCTGTCTCCTATACCCATTTTCTTGGGATGGATCCGAGAACCGGAACAGTGGGCGCGTCCGGCGGAATTTTTGGACTGCTGATGGCCTTCGGAATTCTCTACGCCGACCAGGAAATGTATTTGTTTCCGCTGCCCTTCAGGATCAAGGCCAAATATCTGGTCGGCATTTGGGTCGTGGTCGCCATCATTGCCGTTTTTGAGCCAACGGGCGAAGTCGCGGTTTTTGCTCACCTCGGTGGATTGTTTTTCGGCTTCCTATGGGTAAAGTTCATGCCTTCTCGCGGAATGGGCTATGCGGCATCCGAGCGTTATTTCGGCGTGCGGAACTCTTACTACCGCTGGAAGCGGCGGCGCGCTGCGAGAAAGTTCGAAGTCTACATGAGAGATCACGACAGCAAAGTCACCTTCGACGAACACGGAAACTACGTGCCCCCCGACGACAACGACAAACCTAATGGCGGATCGAAATCAGGTTGGGTGAATTAGCTGAAAAGATGCCGCAGATTTCTCCAGCGGAGTTTTACGCGCTACCGCTTCGCGCGCACACGTTTCTCGCCGATGTCCCGCTGCACGATGTCTGGGCAGTTGACCTGCCTCCACACCGCGACGGCGTTACCCTTTCTGAATTTCTTCGCCGTGCGAATCAGGATGGATCCGACGCGGCCGATGCTAAGATCAGCGGATTTCCGCCAGTGGCCCGCGCCCTTTTCCGTCTTCGCTTTTTTCTTGGACGCATTTTGCAGCTTGAGGCTGAACCAAAGGATGCGTTGGCAGCCTCGTTTGGAAGTCGCCTGACGGCACAGGATCGCGCTCATTCTTCTGTCGCGCCGGGAACGCCAGAAGGCCTGTTCCGCGTGGTCTATCGTTTCGAAAACGAACAGCTACTTGAAATACAGAATCGTACCGTCCATGCTGCGGCCCTCAGTGCCCTCGCTCAAGGGGCCGATAGCTATCGATTCTACTTTGCGGTCTACGTGCGCCGGAGAACGTGGATTACGCCTTTCTACATGGACTTAATCGATCCGTTCCGAAAGTGGATTATCTATCCGGCCCTCATGAAAACAATTCGTGCAACCTGGGATCAGAATATCTGACCAAACCTGCCTACGATACTTGCAGGAAGTTCTGTCGCCCGGGCTTTCCCCTTGAACCCTAAGTCGTGGCCCGCGCCTTCTACCTCCATTAACTCGGTTTTGGCCGGGATTAACTCTATGGCCTTCGTGATCTCTTCGATACTCCCAAAGGGATCGCGCGTTCCGTGCACGAACAGACTCGGAGTGTGCAAATTGGAAAGATGCTGGACCCGGAGTTGCTCCGGCTTGCGCGGAGGATGCAAAGGGTAGGAGAGTAACAATAGCCCGGAGATGAGTTCTGGTTCGGAGGCGCAGAGTATCGTGGCCTGGCGTCCACCGTAAGAGTGGCCACCGAGAAAAATCCGGCCCGTGACACTCTTGCGCAAGATTGCAACTGCGTTGCGCAGGCCCGCTCGATCGCGTTCCGCATTGCCCGGAAAGGGCGGGCCGGTTTGCCGCTCCTGGCGGAAGGGCAGGTCGCAGCGCAGAACCAGGTAGCCATCCCTGGCAAAAGTTTCGCTGAGCGCCACCAGCAGAGGAGCCGTGCCATCCGAGCCCGCGCCATGAGTCAGGATCAGCGCGTCGCCATTCGGATTCGCGGGCGAATGCAGGAATCCGCGAACAGCGGGATTCAGCGAATGATCGAGGAATTCGGCGAATGAATTGTTCACGTTGTGGCCGCTGGATCCCAACTTCATCGTCCACGAGCTTCGGTGTCCGCTGGCGGAGGCGGAACTTTTGTGAGACAGCGCGGAAAGAGCATGGCATTGAATTCGGCGCCAATCAGCACCACCAGCGAGATCAAGTACATCCAGACGAGCAAAGCAATGCCCACACCGAGCGATCCGTAGATGACGCTGTAGTCGGCATAGTGCTGTAAATACCATCCCAACAACGCCGTCGAGATCAGCCACATCGCGGTCGCAAGAACAGCGCCGGGCAAAACGCTGTGCCAGGGCTGCGTGCGGGGTACCGCATTGTGATAAATAAGCTGGATCACAGCGATGCTGGTCATGATCGCGATCGCCCAGCGGATCGCGCCCCACAACAACAGAATCAAAGGTCCGAATTCATGCCCGATGTGAAACAGAATCCGCGTTTCAATCCGGCTGCCAAAGGCAACCAGGATGGTGGCAAAAGTCAGCGGCAGACCCGCCATCAAAACGAGCGAGATCGCAATCGCCCGCTCCTGGAGTAATCCCCAGGTCTTTGGGAGCTGGTAGGCCCGGCGAAAGCCATCCATCCAGGAGATGATGACGCCGGAGGCGCTCCAGACGGTCAATAATGAGGTGGTGATGAGCAGGCCAACCGGCCGATCCGTGCTGCCTCTCAGGTAGGCGAGTACGGTGGAGCTGCCCGCGGGCAAGATGGTGCCCAGGGCGTAGGAGATCTCACGCAGGTAGACTTGGCCCCGGCTCAGGGTGGCAAGAATCGCGCCCAACACGAGGAGGGCGGGGAAAAAAGTAAAGAGAGACGAATAGGCCGAGGCTTTGGCGGTCCCGAAAGCGTCGTGCTCGAAGGCACGCCAGATCGACAAGCGGAACAGTCGCCAGAAACGCCCCAAGGCTGGCGCCAATATCAGTGCACCAGGACCCGGCTCCGGCTTGGCATTACTGTCCGGAAGTGGCCCGGTCAGTCGCTGTGGTTCCAGTGCTAAAGCCATGAGGTTAAGGAAACGCTATTCAAGAAAATCAGGGGCGACTCGCGTCGCCCCCGTCCTGTATTCGTCCCGTTTTACTCTGCGGCGAGTTCTTCGGTCTCGCCTTCGTGCCGCATGAGTTCGAGCGCGCGCTCGGCATCTTCGTAGGCCTGCGAGACTTCCTCCTGCACCTTGCTGGCGGCCTCTTCCATTTCCGGAGAGAGACGCACGTTACGATAGTATTCCATGCCGGTGCCGGCCGGAATCAAGCGGCCCACGATCACGTTCTCCTTCAGGCCGCGCAGATGATCGACCGCTCCCTGAATCGAAGCTTCGGTCAGCACGCGCGTCGTCTCCTGGAAGGAGGCCGCGGAGATAAACGAATCGGTGGAGAGCGACGCCTTGGTGATTCCGAGCAGCAACGGACGACCGGTGGCCGGTTTGCCGCCCTGCGCGATGGCACGCTCGTTCTCCTCGTGGAAGCGGAACTTGTCCACCTGCTGTTCGAGCAGGAACTGGGTGTCGCCGACATCTTCGACCTTCACCCAGCGCATCATCTGGCGGACGATCACTTCGATGTGCTTGTCCGAAATGTTCACGCCCTGCAGCCGGTAGACTTCCTGGATTTCGTTCACCAGGTAAGCCTGCAGTTCTTTTTCACCCAGCACGGCCAAAATGTCGTGAGGGTTGAGCGGGCCGTCCATCAGCGGTTCACCCGCCCGGACGCGCTCGCCCTCCTGCACGTTGATGTGAACGCCGCGCGGAACGGAATATTCCTTCTCCGTGCCGTTATCGGCTGCCACGTAGAGTTTGCGCTGTCCCTTGGCCACTTCGCCGAAGCGCACGACGCCATCGATTTCGCTGATGACGGCGGTTTCGCGCGGCTTGCGGGCCTCGAACAATTCGACCACGCGCGGCAGACCACCCGTGATGTCCTTGGTCTTCGTCGTCTCGCGCGGGATCTTGGCCAGCACGTCGCCCGGAAACACCGTGTCTCCATCCTGCACCATGAGGTGAGCGCGCGAAGGCATCAGGTATCGCTTGCTCGCCTTGCCCTTGATTACGATTGCCGGCTGACGCTTCTCGTCGGGTGAATCCGCTACCACGTGACGCGACAAACCGGTAACTTCGTCCACTTCCTCGTGCAGCGTGATGCCTTCCTGCAGGTCTTTGAACTGCGCGGTGCCGCCGATTTCGGTGAGGATGGCAAAGGTGTACGGATCCCACTCAACCAGAGCCTCGCCGAGCTTAACCGGCCCGCCTTCGGCAACTTTCACCTTTGCGCCATACACGACTGCATAGCGCTCGCGTTCGCGGCCCTTCTCGTCCACGACTGCAATCGAGCCCTGGCGATTCATCACCACCAGGTCGCCGGTCTTGGACTTAACCGTCTGCAAATTGACGAAGCGCACAATGCCGTTGCTCTTGGCATCGAGGCGAGACTGTTCCGAGACTCGCGATGCCGTACCTCCAATGTGGAAGGTACGCATGGTGAGCTGCGTTCCAGGTTCGCCAATGGACTGAGCCGCAATCACGCCGGTAGCCTCGCCGAGTTCGACCAGGCGTCCGGATGCCAGATTGCGTCCGTAGCACATCACGCAAACCCCGCGCTTCGACTCGCAGGTGAGCACCGAGCGAATCTTCACCCGCTCGATACCGGCAGCCTGAATCGCGCCCGCCAGATCCTCGGTGATCTCATGGTTCACGTCGACTACGACCTGGCCTTCGTAGTCCTTGATCTTCTCGAGCGACACGCGGCCCACAATACGGTCGCGCAGCGGCTCAATGATTTCGCCGGCTTCGACGATACCGGAGACGAAGATTCCGTCCACCGTGCCGCAGTCGTATTCGCTGATGATCACGTCCTGCGCGACGTCGACCAGACGCCGCGTCAGGTAGCCGGAGTCGGCGGTCTTAAGAGCCGTATCGGCCAGACCCTTGCGGGCGCCGTGCGTCGAGATGAAGTATTCGAGCACCGTCAGTCCTTCACGGAAGTTGGCGGTGATCGGCGTCTCGATAATTTCACCGGTCGGCTTCGCCATCAGTCCGCGCATTCCAGAGAGCTGACGGATCTGCTGTTTCGATCCGCGAGCGCCGGAATCGGCCATGACGTAAATCGGGTTGAGTTCGCCCTCCTTATCCCGTTTCTGCATCTGGCCAAACATTTCATCGGCAACTTTTTCCGTAATGGCCGACCAGATTTCGATGACCTTGTTGTAGCGTTCGCCGTTGGTGATGGCTCCGTCCAGGTACTGCTGCTGCACGTTGATCACCTGTTTGTCGGCGTCTTTCACCAGTGTCTTCTTGTTGTCCGGAATCACCATGTCATCGATGCCGATCGAGAGGCCCGCGCGCGTGGCATAACGGAAGCCGAGCGATTTGATCTCGTCGAGCATCTTAACCGTGACTTCGAGGCCAAACCGCAGATAGCAGTAGTTCACCAACTGGCCGACGCCCTTCTTCTTGAGCAGGCCATTGATGTAAGGCATGCTCAGGTTGACCCCGGGCACCTCCTTGGGCAAATGGTCGTTCAGAATGGCGCGGCCGACGGTGGTGTTCAAGTACTCGCGCTTAAGGTTGATGGGCTCGGTGTGGTTCACGTCCTGATCGTCGTAGGCTTGAGTCAGGTCGATGACCTCGCCGGTGTAGCGCAGACGAATCGGGGTGAGCGTTTCCACCTCGCCCATTTCGAGCGCGATCACGACTTCGTCAATATTGGCGAAAGAGCGGCCTTCGCCCTTCGCACCCGGCTTCGCTTTCGTCAGATAGTAGAGACCGAGCACCATGTCCTGTGTAGGCACAGTGATGGGCTGCCCCGACGCCGGGGAGAGGATGTTGTGTGAAGACAGCATGAGAACGCTGGCCTCCACCTGCGCCTCGGGCGAAAGCGGAATGTGCACCGCCATCTGGTCGCCGTCGAAATCGGCGTTGAACGCTGTGCAAACGAGCGGGTGAATCTTGATCGCCTTACCTTCCACCAGCACCGGTTCAAAAGCCTGAATGCCCAGGCGATGAAGCGTAGGCGCGCGGTTCAGCATCACCGGATGGTCTTTGATGACCTCTTCCAGAATGTCCCAGACGATCGGTTCCTGCTGCTCCACCATTTCTTTGGCCTGTTTGATGGTGGTGCAGTTTCCCGTTTGTTCCAGCCGGTGATAGATGAACGGCTTGAACAACTCGAGCGCCATCTTCTTGGGCAATCCGCACTGATGCAGCTTGAGCTCGGGGCCGACGACGATCACCGAACGTCCGGAATAGTCAACGCGCTTGCCGAGCAGGTTCTGGCGGAAGCGTCCCTGCTTGCCCTTGAGCGTGTCGGAGAGCGACTTCAGCGGTCGGTTGTTGGCGCCGCGCAGAACGCGTCCGCGGCGGCCATTGTCAAACAGGGCATCGACCGCTTCCTGCAGCATGCGCTTTTCATTGCGCACGATCACTTCGGGAGCGTGCAGGTCCATCAGCTTCTTCAACCGGTTATTGCGGTTGATGACGCGGCGATAAAGGTCGTTCAGATCGGAGGTGGCGAATCGCCCGCCATCGAGCGGAACCAGCGGACGCAGTTCGGGTGGAATTACCGGCAGCACGTCCAGGATCATCCACTGCGGCTTGTTGCCGCTCTTGCGGAAAGCCTCGACTACTTTCAGGCGCTTGGCGTACTTCAGGCGCTTCTGCAGCGAGGTTTCGTGCTTCATCTTCTCGCGCAGTTCGGCGGCCAGCGAATCGACTTCAATACGCTTGAGAAGTTCCTTGATCGCTTCCGCGCCCATCATGGCCTTGAAGCCGGCGGGGCGATATTGCTGGTCGAGTTCGCGGTACTTCGCTTCGTCCTTGATAACTTCGCGTTCTTTCACCGGAGAGTCGCCGGGATCGACGACCACATAGGCCTCGAAGTAGAGAATCGCTTCCAGATCGCGCAGGGAAATATCCAGCAGATGCCCGATGCGGCTGGGCAGTCCCTTGAAGAACCACACGTGCGAACAGGGCGAAGCCAGCTCGATGTGGCCCAGTCGTTCACGCCGAACTTTTGAGAGCGTGACTTCCACGCCGCACTTATCGCAGATTACTCCGCGATGCTTCATGCGCTTGTACTTGCCGCAGAGACATTCCCAGTCGGTGACCGGACCGAAAATACGCGCGCAGAACAAGCCATCGCGCTCTGGCTTGAAGGTGCGGTAGTTGATGGTTTCCGGCTTGGTCACTTCCCCATGCGACCAGCTCCGTATTTTTTCCGGGGACGCCAGGCTGATGCGAATGGCATCAAAGTCAGCCACCGGATTTGCCATATCGAACGGGCTCGAACGAAACATGTTCCTCCGCTTTCCTGCTCTCAGAGGCAGCGGCCACTTGCCAGCGGCCAGTTGCCAGTTTTTATGTTTCGCGGCGATCGAGAGCCGAATCCCGCGAAACGTTTCTTCAAATCCTAAAAACTCTTGCGGCGTTGTCAGAGGCCGCGGCCATCGCCAGATGGGTTTCACTGGCAACTGGCAACTAGTCTGCAGCCACCGCCACCGGCTTCTTCTCCGTAATCTTGATCAACTCGACATCCAGGCAAAGCGCCTGCAACTCGCGAATTAGCACGTTGAACGACTCGGGGACGCCCGGCTCCATCGCGGCCTCGCCTTTGACGATGGCCTCGTAGATTTTGGTGCGGCCATATACATCGTCCGACTTCGCGGTCAGCAGTTCTTGCAAGATGAACGCCGCGCCGTACGCTTCGAGCGCCCATACTTCCATTTCCCCGAAACGCTGGCCTCCGAACTGCGCCTTGCCACCCAGCGGTTGCTGCGTGATGAGCGAGTACGGCCCGATGGAACGCGCATGAATCTTGTCATCCACCAGGTGCGACAGTTTCAACATGTAGATGTAGCCCACCGTGACCGGCTGTTCGAACTTTTCGCCCGTCATGCCGTCGCGCAGGAAGGTCTTGCCCGAGGTGGGCAGCCCCGCGCTCGTCAGCAACGCTTTAATTTCTGTTTCACGCGCGCCATCGAATACGGCTGACCCCATGAATACGCCCTTCTTCAAGGTTGGGGCCAACGCTTCGAGCTCATCTTCACTCATGTCTCCGATGGTGTCCGCCAGTACCGTGTCTTTGAACAAAGCTTTCAGGTCGCGACGAATGGCGTCGTTACGAGTGTTTTGCTTCAGCAACTCGCCGATCTTCAGACCCAGTTCATAGCCCGCCCATCCCAGGTGGGTTTCAAGAATCTGTCCCACGTTCATACGGCTGGGCACGCCGAGCGGGTTCAGGACGATCTCGACCGGCGTTCCATCTTCGAGGTACGGCATGTCCTCTTCCGGCAGAATGCGCGCGATCACGCCCTTGTTGCCGTGGCGTCCGGCCATCTTGTCGCCAACACTCAGCTTGCGCTTCATGGCGATGTAGACCTTCACCAGCTTGATCACGCCCGGCGGCAGCTCATCGCCCTTGGTCAGCTTCTCTTTCTTTTCGTTGACAATCTTCTTGAGCACGTCGATCTGGCGCGAGGTCATCTCCTCGATCTCGTCGATCTGTTCGTTAACCCGCGGATCCTTGTCGGCGTACTTGATCCGCTTCAGGTTGCGGGTCGAAATGCGCTCGATCGTGTCGCGGTCCAGAATCGTGTCCTTGGTCAGAAGCCGCTTGTTGGTGCGCTCGTCGTGCAGATCGGCTTGCACTTCCTTGCCGCCCAGCAGGCCTTCCAAACGCTTCAGGCGCTCATCGGTCAGAATTCGGATTTCGTCCGAAAGATTCTTTTCGAGTTTGGCGATCTGGTTCGCTTCAATCGCCTTGGCGCGCTCGTCCTTCTCCTGGCCCTTGCGCGAGAAGATCTTCACGTCCACCACGATGCCTTCAATTCCAGGCGGGCAGTAGAGCGAAGCGTCGCGCACGTCGCCGGCTTTTTCGCCGAAGATCGCGCGCAGCAGCTTCTCTTCCGGTGTCAGTTGTGTTTCACCCTTGGGCGTGACCTTGCCGACGATGATGTCGCCCTGCTTGATGCCGGCGCCGATGCGGATCACACCCGCTTCGTCCAGATTTCGCAGCGTCGATTCACTCACGTTCGGAATGTCGCGCGTCACTTCCTCGGGACCGAGCTTCGTGTCGCGCGCTTCGAGTTCGAATTCTTCTATGTGAACCGAGGTGTAGTAATCCTCCTTCACCATCTTTTCGGAAACCAGAATCGCATCTTCGAAGTTGTAGCCGCGCCAGGGCATGAACGCGACCAGCACGTTGCGTCCGAGAGCCAACTCGCCAAAGTCGGTGCACGGACCATCGGCAATCACCTGACCCTTCACCACCCTTTGGCCTTTCTTTACAATCGGTTTCTGGTTGATGCAAGTATTCTGGTTCGAGCGCTTGAACTTCGTGAGCTGATAAATGTCGCTGCCCACTTCGCGCGAAAGCTGCATCGGATGATGCTCGCCCTCGACCCGAACAATGATGCGTTCGGAATCGACCGAATCGATGACTCCGTTGCGGCGTGCGAGCACCACCGCGCCCGAATCGCGCGCGGTAACGCCTTCCATTCCAGTTCCCACAATCGGAGCCTGCGCCCGTAGCAGTGGCACCGACTGGCGCTGCATGTTCGCGCCCATGAGCGCGCGATTGGCGTCGTCGTGCTCCAGGAACGGCACGAGCGAGGCAGCGACCGAAACCAGCTGCTTCGGGCTGACGTCCACGTAGTCCACTTCGTCGCGGTGCACCAGCACGAAGTTGCCCGCCTTGCGAGCATTAACCAACTCGCCGGCGATGCGGCCCTTGTCGTCCAGTTCGATGTTGGCTTGTGCAATGGTGTGCCGGTCTTCTTCCCACGCCGAGAGATAAAAGGAAAACGGCTCGATCTCGACCGGCTTCTTGCGCCGTTCCTTGAGATCGGCGTTGATCTTCTCCATCTCGCTCTTCTCGACGTAGTCGCCGACCTTGAAGGTGCTGTCGCCGGCATTGACGACGATGACGTAATCCACCACGCGCGCGTTCTTCACTTTGCGGTATGGCGACTCGATAAAGCCGTAGTCGTTGATGCGCGCAAAGCAGCTCAATGACGAGATCAGTCCAATGTTCGGACCTTCCGGCGTTTCAATTGGGCAGATGCGTCCGTAATGCGTCGGGTGGACGTCGCGAACTTCAAATCCAGCGCGCTCCCGCGACAACCCGCCCGGCCCCAGGGCCGATAGACGCCGCTTGTGCGTGATTTCCGACAGCGGATTCGTCTGATCCATGAACTGCGATAGCTGCGACGATCCGAAGAACTCGCGAATCGCGGCCATTACCGGTTTAGCATTGACCAGGTCGTGCGGCATCGCTGTCGACATTTCCTGGTATACGCTCATCTTTTCCTTGATCGCGCGTTCCATGCGCACCAAACCGATGCGGAACTGGTTCTCGAGCAACTCGCCAACCGCGCGCACCCGGCGATTGCCGAGGTGATCGATGTCATCGACCGCGCCGATGTTCTTGCGCAGCTTGAGCAGGTACTTGATCGTCGCGTAAAAATCCGTGGGATCAAGCGTGCGTTGTTCCAGGCTCGTTGCCTCCTGGTTTTCAAACAGCTTGATGTTGAACTTCAACCGGCCCACCCGCGAGAAGTCATACTTGCGCGGATCGAAGAACATGCCTTGGAACAAGGCCGTCGCCGTGTCCAGCGTCGGCGGATCACCGGGACGCAGCTTGCGATAAATCTCAATCAGCGCTTCCGAGGGACTCGTGATCGAATCGCGCCGCAGGGTCTGGCTGATCACCGTGCCCACATCGTCGCGCTCCGGGAAAAACACGCTCATCTCGACCACGCCCGATTCCAGTATCTTCGCCACTTTATCGGCAGTGATTTCGGAATTCGCTTCGAGCAGCACTTCACCGGTTGTGGTGTCGACGATGTCGCTCGCCGACCACGCCCCTTCGAGATCGGCCGTGTCCACTTCGATTTCGCCGATCTTCGCCTTCTGAATCTCCTTCAGGGTCGCTGGAGTGATCTTGCGGCCGGAGTGCGCCACCTCATCGCCCGACTTCGACTTGATGCTGTGCGCGAGCTTCATGCCCAGCAAATTCGTGGGCTTGTCGCTCGCCGGATCCAGCGTCCAGAAAAGTTTCTTGTCGCGGACGACAAGGCGATCCGTCGTGTAGAAAGTCTTCAGAATATCTTCGCCCGAACGCAGGCCAAGAGCGCGCAGGAAAATCGTGCCCAGGAACTTGCGCTTGCGGTCGATGCGCACGTAGAGAACGTTCTTCTGGTCGTATTCGAACTCAACCCACGAACCCCGGTAGGGAATGATCTTTCCCAAAAAGTAAGTGCGGTTCGCCGCCGTCTCAAAAAACACGCCGGGCGAGCGATGCAACTGACTGACGATAACGCGCTCGGTGCCGTTGATGATGAACGTGCCGTTCTGCGTCATCAGAGGAACGTCGCCGAAAAAAACTTCCTGCTCTTTGATGTCGCGGATGGAACGGTTGCCCGCCTCATCCTTGTCCCAGATGGTGAGCCGCATCGTGACTTTGAGCGGCGCCGAGTAGGTCATGCCGCGCTCTTCGCATTCTGCCACGTCATACTTCAGCTGCAACCCCACCGGATCGCCGCACTTGTTGCAGAAATCGGGAGTATTCGCGTTGTACGTGCCGCACTTGTGGCACAGGACTTCGCCGGGATGGAACGGGTCCGTGATCACGGTCGATCCGCAACTCTTACAAGTCGTGCGCAAGTGGTGCAGCCCCTTCAGGTGGCCGCACTTGCACTCCCAGTTGCCGATCGCGAAGTCGACAAACTCAAGCTGCGAAACGTTGCGGAAGTCGGTAATCGGAAACACCGACTGAAATACTGCCTGCAGCCCGCCGTCTTCGCGTTCGCTGGGCAGTTTGTCCATCTGCAGGAAGCGATCGTAGGAGCGCTTCTGAACCTCGATCAGGTTCGGGATCTGGATGGTTGCTGGAATCTTGGAAAAATCGAAACGCTTGCGATGAATATTGTGCTTTGGCATTCTTTAGGGCTCCTGCTTTCAGGCAGCTCGGGGCTGCGGTACAGCGCGGATTGAGGGGCGCAAAAAGAAGCGCCAAAAATACTGCTACGGTTGCTGAATGCGAGCGGTGTTCGCGCAGAAAAGACACAAGCACCCGCGAGGACAAATTTGTCCGCGGGCGCCACGTGCGACGCTTACTCTTGGGTAACTTGTAAAATTCCGCGCCAGTTCAAAAGGCCTGTTCCGTCCCGCCGCCCGCGGGACCGGCTGCCAAACTTCTATCCCAGCGACCCTGTTCCGCTTCCTGGGTCTATTTGGAGGATGCGGGTCGCTGTCGCCTCACAGTGAAGCCAGGGTAAGCGGGTCATTTATTAGATATTAACACCACTCCCCAGGATTCAGCCACTGTTCGGTCAAATAATTGCTAGCGGGGGTGGCTTGACTGTGTGGTGACGGGGCTTTGCCCCGTCCAAGCGGGGCAGAGCCCCGCTCCACACCCGCCCGCCAAAAATCACTTGACTTCGACGGTTGCGCCCGCTTCGGTGAACTTTTTCTTGATGGTCTCGGCTTCGTCCTTCGAAACTCCTTCCTTGATGCTCTTAGGAGCGCCGTCCACCAGGTCTTTCGCCTCTTTCAGGCCGAGACTTGTGACCTCGCGTACCGCCTTGATTACATTGATTTTATTCGCGCCGACTTCTTTCAGGACGACAGTGAACTCGGTCTTCTCTTCCGCCGGCGCTGCCGCGCCCGCGCCTGCTCCGCCGCCAGCAACCATCACCGGGGCCGCTGCTGCCGCCGAAACACCCAGACGCGTTTCCAGTTTCTTCACCAGTTCTGCCGCTTCCAGCAACGACAGGCTAACAATCGACTCCTCCAACTGCTGTAGATCCGCCATGTGAATCTCTCCGCTATATGTAAGATTTGCGATTTCGCTATCGCTTGGCCAGGTTTCCAGTGCGACCAGGTCCCCGATTCCAGCGCCAGACAACACCTGAATCTCGGACCGCGCCACCCCTCGCTTCGCGATAACTAAATCTTTTTTCGGTCAGCTCTCGCCGACCCGAACTTGTTCGATGGAGCGCCGGGCGTCTAGCCCGGCTGCCTCATACTGGACGGGCGAGGAGCGCCCGTCGCTCCACCATAGGCTTTATGCCTCTTTGAATTTCTTTTCCTGCACGCCCTGGTCGAGAACCACGGCGAGATTTCTGCCGACGGCATTCATCGCCGTGACCAGACGCTGCGACGGAGCGTTCAACAGGAACAGCAGCTTCGAATAAAGTTCTTCCTTCGACGGCATGGTCGCCAGCGACTCGATCTCCTTGACCGAAATCACTCGGCCTTCGACCACTCCGGCCTTGAAGCTGAATTCCGGATTGTCCTTAACGTACTTCGCCAGCGCCTTCGCCAGCGCCACCGGATCGCCTTCGGTGTAGGCGATCGAGGTCACACCTTGAAGACTCTTCAGCGCCTCCTCGACCTTCGTGCCTTTGCCGGCGCGCTCGGCCAAGGTGTTCTTCACCACCCGATACTTCGCTCCGGTCGGGCGCAACGCCTTGCGCAATTCGAAATCCTGCGTCACCGTCAGTTTGGAGTACGTGGCCACGATCATGCTCGAAGCATTCTTCAGTTCGCCGCCCAACTTCTCAACCTGTGCGATTTTCTTAGCTCTGGTAACCGCCATGTTCAAACCCTTTCAAAACTCTTTGATGTTCTCGTGTGGGAACGGGCGACTCGCCCGTCCGCCGGGCAAGGCCCGGCACTTATGCCTTGGCCGCAACCTCGATTGGAGTCGTGTCCAGCGAGATCCCCGGGCCCATGCTCGAACTCAGGTAGCACGCCTTGATGTACTTGCCCTTGGCGACCGATGGCTTAGCCTTGATCACACTCGAGATCAGCACGGTCGCGTTGTCGATCAGCTTGTCGGGCGTAAACGAAATCTTTCCCACCGGCACGTGCACCAGCGCCGTCTTGTCGGTGCGGAACTCGACCTTGCCGGCTTTGACCTCCTGCACGGCACGAGCCACGTCCATGGTGACCGTGCCCGTCTTCGGATTCGGCATCAGACCCTTTGGTCCGAGAACCTTGCCCAGACGGCCGACCGACTTCATCATGTCGGGCGTGGCGATCAGCGCGTCGAAGTCGGTCCAGTTCTCTTTCGTGATCTTCTCGACCATGTCTTCGCCGCCGACAAAATCCGCTCCTGCCGCTTCGGCCTCGCGAACCTTTTCACCGCTCGCGATCACCAGAACTTTTTTCGACTTGCCCAGTCCGTGAGGAAGCACGACCGTGCCGCGCACCATCTGATCGGCATGTTTCGGATCGACGCCCAGCCGCAACGTTACTTCGACCGTCTCGTCGAACTTTGCGTATTTCACTTTCTGCAGAAGTGGAACCGCTTCCTGCAGCGTGTACGGCCGCGGCTCGACTGCCTTCCGCGACTTTTCAATATTCTTTCCCGACTTCTTCATTCCCACCCCAGTCTCCCACCGCGCTTCCTTGTTCCGAAGAGCCGTGGTGTTTTCGACATCTGTTTATGGAGCGCCGGGCGTCCCCGCCCGGCCACCTCATACTGGACGGGCGAGACGCCCGTCCCTCCACGATCAAAACCTATCCAACCACTTCAATGCCCATCGAGCGCGCCGTGCCGCGTACGCTCCTGATGGCAGCATCGACCGACGCGGCGTTCAGATCCGGCATCTTCTGCTTCGCGATGTCCTCGACCTGTTTCAGCGTCACCTTGCCGACCTTATCTTTGTTCGGAGCGCCCGATCCTTTGGCGATGCCAGCCGCGCGCTTCAGCAACACCGACGCCGGCGGCGTCTTGGTAATAAACGTGAATGAGCGGTCGCTGTAGACCGTAATCACGACCGGAACAATCAACCCTTCGAGTTCTTTCTGCGAGGTGCGGGCATTGAACTGCTTGCAGAACTCCATGATGTTGACCTGCGCCTGCCCGAGCGCCGGTCCCACCGGAGGCGCCGGCGTGGCCTTGCCCGCTGCAATCTGCAACTTTACCGAACCTGTAACTTTCTTTGCCATGATGCCTTTCCTGACTTAAGGAAAATCGCTATGCCACTTTCTCCACCTGCCCAAATTCCAATTCCACCGGAGTCGAGCGCCCGAAGATGGTGACCATCACTTTCAAAGTCTCGCGATCTTCGTTCACGTCGTCGACCACGCCCGTAAAGGTCGCGAATGGACCCTCGCCGATGCGCACCGTCTCGCCCTTTTCGAATTTGACTTTGAGCTTCGGCTTTTCCCTGCTGTCGGCCACTTTGTAAACGATGTGATTGACCTCTTCTTCCGACAACGGAGTCGGCTGCTGCCCGGTGCCCACAAATCCGGTCACCCGCGGCGTCGACTTCACCACGTGCCAGACGTGGTCGTCCATGTCCATTTCCACCAGCACGTAGCCGGGATAGAACATCCGCTCCGAGGTGTACTTCTTGCCGCCACGGACTTCAGTCACCGACTCGGTTGGAATCAGCACCCTGCCAATTTTGTCCTGCAACCCGAAAGCCTGCACGCGCGATTCGAGCGACTCCTTCACCTTGCGCTCGAAACCCGAATAGGCGTGGATGATGTACCACTTCATATTCGGATTGCGCGCGGCTTCGCCGCCCGGAACTGCTTCCGCAGGCGATGGAGCCGGCGCTTCCCGGCCCTCTTGGCCAATGCCAACCGCGACGCTTTCGTTCTTTTCTTTTTCCGTATCCGGCATCAATCGCTTTCTTTCGCTCGCTGCCTAACGGCGCGAGAGATAATGCAGCATTCGCTCCAGGCTATTGCTGATCGCGAGATCGACCACCCAGAAAAAAAACGCGAACAGGAAGACGGTGATGATCACCACGGTCGTAGTTGCCTGGACTTCCTTACGCGCGGGAGACGTGACTTTCTTCATCTCCGTGCGAACATCGTTGTAAAACGACTTGATGCGTTCCGGCCAGGACCGCAACGTGGTGGTAATCGCGTTCTGCTCTACCGCTGTCGCCATAACTTCCCGCTTTCCTCGACTGCTCCCTCTCGGGCCTGAACTTTCACCCTCAACTCTGGCAGGGGCGGAGGGATTCGAACCCCCAAGTTCGGTTTTGGAGACCGACAGTTTAACCGTTGAGCTTACGCCCCTAAACCAATTGGTAATTGGGTAATTTGTAATTTTGTAATTTGAAAACCGACCCACGTCGTCAGTGCGGGATTTTCAATTACAAATCACAAATTACCAATTACAAATTCATTTCACTTCCTTGTGCAGCGTGTGCTTGCGGCACCGGCTGCAGAACTTCTTCAGTTCCAGACGATCCGGCGTCGTTTTGCGGTTCTTGGTCTTCGAATAATTCCGCTCTTTGCAATCACCACACTGCAACGTAATAATCTCTCGGGGCATGAAACCCAGCTCCTAGCTCTTAGCTCAAAACCAAACGATTCTCGATGCTTTTACTTCTTCTATCTGACTTCTTACTTCTGACTTGCCTTACTGAATAATCTCCGCGATCGTGCCCGCGCCCACCGTGTGGCCGCCTTCGCGGATCGCGAACCGCAATCCCTTTTCCATCGCCACCGGCGTGATCAGCTCGATCACCAGGCTCACGTTGTCTCCCGGCATCACCATCTCCGTCCCCGCCGGCAACTCCGCAATCCCGGTCACGTCCGTCGTGCGCAAATAAAACTGCGGACGATACCCCTTGAAGAACGGTGTGTGCCGCCCGCCTTCTTCTTTTGTCAGAATGTACACTTCCGCCTTGAACTTCGTGTGTGGCGTGATCGACGCCGGCTTTGCCAGCACCATCCCGCGCTCCACTTCCTCTTTCCCGATGCCGCGCAGCAGCAACCCGGCGTTGTCCCCCGCCATGCCTTCATCCAGCTGCTTCTTGAACATCTCGACACCAGTGACGACCGTCTTTCTCGTCTCCCGGAAACCGACAATCTCCACTTCCTCGCCCACCTTGACCTTCCCGCGCTCGATCCGCCCCGTCACCACCGTGCCCCGCCCTTGAATCGAAAAAATGTCTTCGATCGGCATCAGGAACGGCTTATCCAACTCGCGCGCCGGCTGCGGCACGCTCTTGTCCACCGCCTCCATCAATGCGTCGATCTGCTTCTCCCACTTCTCTTCGCCATTCAGCGCGCCCAGCGCCGACAACCGAATCACCGGCACATCGTCGCCCGGAAACTGATAGCTCTTCAGCAGTTCACGCACTTCGAGCTCCACCAGATCCAACAACTCCGGATCATCGACCGCATCGCACTTATTCAGTGCGACCACAATGTACGGAACGCCCACCTGCCGCGCCAACAAAACGTGCTCGCGCGTCTGCGGCATCGGACCATCGGTCGCCGCCACCACCAGAATCGCGCCATCCATCTGCGCCGCGCCCGTGATCATGTTCTTGATGTAATCGGCGTGCCCGGGGCAATCGACGTGCGCGTAGTGCCGGTTCGGCGTCTCATACTCCACGTGCGCGGTGGCAATGGTGATGCCGCGAGCTTTTTCTTCCGGCGCGTTGTCGATCGAATCGAACGACCGGAACACGATCTTCGGATTGTGCTTCTGCAAAACCTTCGTGATGGCCGCGGTCAACGTGGTCTTGCCATGGTCGATGTGACCAATCGTTCCTACGTTGCAGTGCGGCTTTGTCCGTTCAAATTTTTCCTTCGCCATTTGCTCTTTCCTCTGTAGCGCCGGCGTCTCGCCGGCTGTTTCGCGAATCAATGGTCGTCCTGAGATCCACTCAGTAGTACTCATACAGCTTGTGAAACTTGGCTCGCAGCGCCGAATCAACTTCCTCGACCCTCGAGAGATAAAACTCCCGCACCTGGGCTTGATCCGAAACCGGCAGCGAACTGTACAAAGATCGCGCCGTCCCAGCCTTGTCCCCCGCTGCCCGGTCGATCGCCTTCGCCGCGAAAACCGCATCCAGGTCGCGAATTCGAATATTGCGGCTGTCGAGCTCCTTCAGATACCTCGTGACCCGGTCCGCCGCAAACACTTTCTCCATTGCAGCTTTCAGGCCGCCAAACTCATGCTCTTTCTCAACCTTGATCGCGCCTTGCTCGAACTTCGCGCTCATCAAATCTTTACCAACAGATCCCTCGCAAAAAGCGCTCGGGATTTCGGCTGCGGGCTCCCGCTTCTCCACCCCGTCACGCACAAAACGCGTGCCGGGGACCCCGGCTTCGCTCACGCCCGCAAAACGCCTCAACTCTGGAGCGGGAGACGGGGATCGAACCCGCGACCAACAGCTTGGAAGGCTGTGACTCTACCACTGAGTTACTCCCGCGAAAATCAGCTGTCAGCCATCAGCCGTCAGCTCTCAGCAAAACCTCAATCCTATGGAGCCGATGATCAGGATTGAACTGATGACCTCTCCCTTACCAAGGGAGTGCTCTACCAACTGAGCTACATCGGCTCACCGTACCGCGCAAATGCAGAATCGGGTCCGACAAAATCAGTCCGCTGATTTTGCGCTTTCCCGTTCTTTTTCGATCCGGGTTCGCCAAAAATACAATGCCGCTCTAAAGGCGAACAGCCCCAGGATCAGCAGCGTTCCGGTTCGCAGCCGCACATTCGCATTGAAGACCCGAATCGGTTCATCCGACAGCGTGGTCCAGGCTAAAACGCCCAGCACCGCATATGCGATCAACGCCAGCACGAACTTCTTCTTGATCGTCACTGCTTGATCGTCAACTTCCGTTACCGATTCAGGCTCGTCAGCAGCTGAAGGAGTCGCCACTTCTTTCGCCACTCTCTCTTTCGTCACTCTGGTGCACAGGGGAGGATTCGAACCTCCGTACCTCCTGAGAGGGACAGATTTACAGTCTGTTGGCTTTAACCACTCACCCACCTGTGCAAATCCGAAAACCTAGGGCCGGATAAAAGCATCCGCGCAAACAACCACATCGACCCTCGACAGCAACTCTCAGCTCGGGAAACGAAATGCGAGAACTCCGGCCTGACACCTACACTCGCCGGAAAATAATCTGAAGGAGTGCTTTCTAGCTGCGCCGCTCGCGCGTTGCCGCGTAAACCTCTCTGTTTCCGGAATCTTGTTTATCTGGAGCTGGCGAAGGGAATCGAACCCCCGACCCTCTGATTACAAATCAGATGCTCTACCGACTGAGCTACGCCAGCAGGTGGAAGCAAGTCCTTTCGGGCACAATACTTCCCCGATCCCTTCCTGCAGTCCGGGACAATTATTTACGTTATCACAAGGGCATTTCACGTGCAACCGGAAGCCGGCTCCGCTCGTAACGAAGCTCCGCTGGTCCTCCAGCGGGCCACTCAACCACGCCACGACCAGTCCCCGATGCTATCATTAGCAGGCTCATCCTTACGTTCACAGCGGATGAGCCGAGTACCCGCCGAAATTCGATGCGCATTCGACGACGCCTCCTCATCCCCCTCACCGTTTTGCTGATCGTGGCCGCCGTAGCGCTGATCGTCACTCTGCGCAGGCACGCCCCGCCGGAAGCGGCCCGCCTGCTCCCGGGCGCGGACGGGTTCTTCTACATCAATCTGAAGTGGATTCGGACCTTCAACGCCACCGGCCAACTTCCCGCGGTTTCCCGCGAGCCCGAATACCAGCGGTTTGTCGAGGAGACCGGCTTTCAGTTCGAGCGCGATCTCGACCAGGCCGCCTTCGCCATCCACTACCCGCAGAGTTGGGGCGGCGGGACCGCCGGCTCGGTTTCGGAACCGCGCTTCTCGGAAGTCTTCGTCGGCAAAATCGACTCCAACCGGCTCACCACATACCTCAAAAAGCTTTCCTCTTCCGTCGACGATTACCGCGGTTTTGATATCTACAACATCCCCCTCGAAGGCCGCACGGTTCGCGTTGTCATTCTTTCGTATGACAGCGTCGCGGTTTCGAACCATCCCGACCCCGCGGTGATCCACGGCATACTCGACCGCTCCCGCAAACTGGCCTCGCCCTTCGGCGGACCCTGGTTATTGCGCAAGTTCTACCGAAAAGTTCCTCTGGCGAGTCTGTCTTTTGCGATTCTGCGCGTGAAGCCCGAAATGAATTCCCTCGACGGACTGGGCAGTTGGAGCTTCCTGTTTCCGAAGCCCGCGGTGGCCGTGATTTCCGCCCGCTATCTCCGTGCTCTTCGCCTGCGGGCGGAAGCATTCACCGACAGTGACGCCGACGCGCACGCCATCACCGAGAAAACCTCCGCCTTTCTCAACCTGTTTCATGCCGCCGAAGGCAGTGTTGGCTCACGCGGTACTGATCCAGACGTAAAGGCGTTCTTCGACAGCCTCAAGGTCGAACAGGCCGGAGATCGCGCGATTCTCACTGCCACCGTGCCCTCCGGATTCATCAAGAAGGTCTTGACCGAAGCTTCGCCTGAGGCCGTCCCGCCCGCCGCGACGGCAACACCACCCAAGCAATCGCCCGCCCCGACGAGTCCACAGAAGCCGAGATCGCGATAACGGCAATCAAATGCCCTCGTCCAATGTAGGAAAGCGGAAATGCTGTAACAATTCCGCCGGTCGCGGCATCTTGTATGTAGGACGCTCGTCAGGGTCCAAACCTCTGCCTTCGTTGCTACAATCGGGTCGCTACAATAGACAGATATGACGAGTTTGCCATTACCGCTCGCCGTCTTCGTCGCAGGATTGATCTCATTCCTGTCGCCCTGCGTCCTTCCGCTCGTCCCCGGATACGTTTCCCTGATCTCCGGCGTAGGCGTCGAGCAACTGAAAATGAAGGAGGGCCAGCTCTTCCGCAAGGTGATGCTCAATTCCGCCGCGTTCATAATCGGCTTCAGTATCGTCTTCATCACCCTGGGCGCGATCTCGACCGAAGTCGGCCAGGTCCTCGCGCAGTACAAATCGCTGCTCGCCCGAATCGCCGGAGCGGTCATTATTCTCTTCGGTCTCCACCTGACCGGCATCTTTCAGATTAAAGCTCTGCTGGCCGACACGCGCCTGCACAGCCTCAAGGGAAGCTCTTCCGCCTGGGGCGCGTTTGTCATTGGATTTGCTTTCGCCTTTGGATGGACGCCCTGCGTCGGTCCGATCCTGGCGGTCGTGCTCGGATTCGCCGCCGCTCAGGATACCGTCTGGAAAGGTATCTTTCTTCTGGCCATTTACTCGGCCGGACTGGCTGTGCCTTTCCTGCTGACTTCGCTCGGCATCGAGCGCTTTCTAAAGTTCTATAACCGTTTCAAATTCCACATGCACGCCGTGGAAGTAGCAAGTGGAGGCCTGCTGATCGCATTGGGCATCCTGCTGGTGATGGGACGCTTCGCGCTTATCTCCGGCTATTTCTCGTTCTTGAATCGCTTTGCGCTCTAGCAGGCTGCGAATGTTTTGGGGTGGCGCATCGCTTCAGCTGCTGCGGTCAATGCATTGTTTTGAGTGCGGCTCTTAGCCGCCGAGGTTACCAGTGAAAAGAAATCCTCTGATTCTGTTCTTCATCGCCGCCATCGTCGCGGCCATGCTATTCGCCGGCATTCGCATGGCCCGCAACAAGCGCGCGAACGGTCCCGCCAAGGGACAACTCATCGGCAGTTTGGCGCCTGACTTCGATCTGCAGACGCTCGATGGCAAGAACCTCAGGCTCTCCGATCTTCGCGGCAAAGCTGTCCTGCTCAATTTCTGGGCGACGTATTGTAGCCCCTGCAAGATTGAGATGCCGTGGTTTGTCCAGCTGCAAACCGAGTACGGCCCGCAAGGATTCCAGATCGTCGGCGTAGCCATGGACGACGCCAGCACCGAAGAAATCGCCAAATTCGCGAAGGAAATGGGCGTCAACTACCCCATCCTGCTAGGCAAGGAATCCGTTGGCCAGAGTTACGGCGGCGTCAGCGTTTTGCCGACCACTTTTTTCTTAGACCGCGACGGTAAGCTCATCGCCCGCGAATTCGGATTGCAGAGCCGCAGCGTATTCGTCGACCACATCAAGAAGGCCATGAGCCAGGGACAGGCGGTACAGGCTCGGAGGTAACTACGAACCGCATCTGCGCGTGGAGTACTCTGGATGTGGTTTCGTATCCGGTCATCGCGTTAGCGATGCCGTAAGCTTCAGAATTAGAAGCCCCTTTAGGGGCTGGACGTCGGCATCTGACTCTAAGAGCGGGGGCAGCCCTTGAAATTTCTTCTCGCGAGCGCGCTTTTGATTCTCTCCGCTTGGGCGCAGGACGATCTCGGTCCGCAAGGTCCGGCCGTGACGATGGCGCCCGCGCCGGTCGTGACCGTCGTGCAGGGCAAGCCGGCGACCGTCCCGCTCCTGTTCCGAGTCGCCAATGGCTACCACATCAATTCCAACCAGCCTAAATCGGAGTTCCTGATCCCCACCGTGCTCAAGGTAGAAGCCACCACCGACATCGTCATCGGCAAAACCATCTACCCCGAGGGCCAGGATATGAGTTTCGCGTTCGATCCCGACGAAAAACTCAATGTCTACACCGGAGATTTCAAACTGGATGTGCAGGTGCGTCCGCTGCACACCGTACAAGCCGGCAAGTATGTCATCCGCGGAACTCTAAAATACCAGGCCTGTGACAAGGCCGCCTGCTATCCGCCAAAACAATTGCCAATCAGCTTCGATGTGAAGATCGCCAAGGCTCCGCCAGCGCCCACCAAGAATCCCGCCCAAAGCCCCCACGCGCACCAGTGACGCCACACTCTTAAAGCACCACCGACCGCGCCTGGTCCAGCTGACCTGTAAGCGTGTCTATCTGCGCCTGTAGCAGGTTGCGAATCGAAAGCATCCCCAGCAATCGTCCGTCATCGTCGACGATCGGCAAGTGCCGGTAATGGCGCTCCACCATCGTGGCTAGCGCTTCGCTCGCCGTGGTAGCGCGGGTCGCCATCTCGACGGGCGTCGTCATCACCTCGCGGACGGAAATCTTTCGCGGGTCGTGGCCGCCCAGCGACAGCCGGCGCAGGACATCTCTCTCCGAAAAAATTCCAGCGACGCGCTGGCCTTCGTCAAGCACCGCGACAGCTCCCACGTGTCGATCCAGCATCGCCAGGATCGCCTGTTCGGCAGTCGCTTCCACTGGAACCGAAGCCGCTTCCGAATCGCACATTTCCAGAATGTTCATCGCCTCACCTCTTCTCTCCCAAACTCAGCAGAACGGTGAACCGAACAATCCAACCCCTCACAGCAACCTCCGCAAAGGCTGGATTGTACTCCTTGGCAACCCGAGAAAAGGCTTAACTTCGTATCGGGACACTGCAAGTTTGTATCACGGTATCACCCGCGATACCGTAGAACGTTCAAAATAGCACGCCCCTTCAGGGAGGCGGGACATCATATGGCATCAGGCAGGAGCGTCAACCGGGCGCGGAACGCGAAGAACGAATCCGGCAGGACCAACGTCGCTGAGCACCAGCGATGCTCCGGCGTTTTCGAGTACACGACTGGCAATCGCAAGCCTCACTCTGCGCAACGTCGATGGTGCCTCGGACAGCACGCGAAACCCGCGTTCGCCTTCCACCCGCAACACTGCTCCCGCCGGACCCTCCCCCAGCAAAAGCATAACCTTGCCGCCCGCCGGTTGTGCCTCGATCAGCGGCGCAATCAGATACTGCAGAGCCAGCCGCAGCCGTGACTCAGCCACCCGCAACGTGGCCCTGCATGTGCCTGCCAAAAGCAACCGGACACCGCGCACCGCCGCGATCGAAGACAGCTCCTCGACCACGCTCCGCATCGTCGGCTCCAGCGCAGCCGAAAAAGCTTTCGGCCCCGGCTGCTCGGCGTCAACATACTCCCGCATCAACCGAATCATCCCAATAACCTTTTCTGTCTGTTGCAAAGCGACCGCAACACTCTCCTGCCGTTGCGCTGCAACTTCCTCGACTGAGAGTTCGAGTGAATGTCGGAGTGAATGTGCCAGCGAAAGTTCGAGCGAACAGCGCAAGCTGGTAAGCGGCTGGCTCAGCGAGTGCAGCAATTCGTCCAGCACATCCGGACTTCGCGGCAGCTTCACGAACGAATGTGGACTCGCGCTCATACTTATACCGATGCCCCTTCCGGATTCATCTGGTACCCAACCCCGCGTACCGTGTGAATCAAAGACGGCGAGAAGCCGTCATCCACCTTGCGCCGCAGGTAGTTGATGTAGACATCCACCACGTTCGTCGTGGAATCAAAGGTCAGGTTCCAGACGTGTTCGATGATCATCGCCCGGGTGAGCCGGCGCCCGGCGTTGCGCATCAAATATTCAAGCAGCGCGAATTCCTTGGTCGTCAATTCAATATGACGCCCGGCACGCTTCACTCTACGTTCCACACGATCCAAACAAAGATCACGGACGGTGAGCACCGATTCCGTCGGCAGGTGGCTGCGCCGCAACAGTGCCCGCGCTCGCGCCGACAGCTCGAGATACGAAAAAGGCTTCACCAGATAATCGTCCGCTCCCGAATCCAGACACTGCACACGGTCTTCGACCCGGCTGCGCGCGGTGAGAATCATCACCGGCAAGCTCGACTTGCGCTGCCGCAAACTTTTCAGGACCGACAACCCGTCAACCCCCGGCAGGTTCAGGTCAAGCACCACCAGATCGTAGTCAAACTCCATCGCCATTGAACGTCCCTGGTTCCCCTCGCCGGCCACATCCACCGCATGATGTTCCGCTTCCAGCCCCTTGCGGAGAAAGCTGGAAAGTGCCGCATCGTCTTCCACGATAAGAATTCTCATGAGTTTTGTCTAAGTCGGTTATCTAAACCGATTCTCATTCTCGACGCAGTCGCTCAAGCACACAAGATAACCAGGCCGTACAAAGGGACGTACTTGCGGAAGTGAAACAGGAAATTGCAAAACAGGTTGGGATCGTGTGGGGACGGGCCTTGCCCAATCCGAGCAAGCATGGCGCGCAGAGGTGAAGCTGCCAACCTAAGGTGTAGGAATGCGACGATGCCGCGTTCCACAAGCGCGTTTATGAGGACGAATCCTCGAAGCGCCGCCCAACTCATCGGGATATGATGTGCGCATGAAGATTGTGCGGCTTTCCTGGGCTGGCGTTCAAGTGGAGTCTGAGGGTGCCACTCTTGTCATCGATCTGTTGGAGCACACGGCCCCGATCCGCTCATTCATGGGCGATCCCCGCTTGCCAATCGCATTTGGTCCCGAAGTTCTCGACTTAGCGCTTGTCACACACCTGCATCCTGATCACTACGATCCCGATACTCTACGGCGAAAGCTCCGGCCGGATGCGAAGGTAATTTGTGATCCAGCTAACGCATCGAAGATCGCGCGCGATGGGTTCACCGTCGTGGGGGCTACTCTGTATGAATCGATCTCGGCCGGACCATTCACCGTGACTGCTTTGCCGGCCGTTGACGGCTTGGGTGACCCACAGATCTCGTTCCTTGTCGAGGCAGAAGATATCAAGGTCATGCACTTCGGGGACACACTTTGGCACGGCAATTGGTGGAAGATCCGGGCTCGGTGCGGTCCGCCGAACCTCGCATTTCTTCCGATCAACGGCGCCATCACACAGTTTCCGAACATGACACCCAGCGGAATCCCTGCCGATCTGATGCCAGTTCAAGCTGCATCCGCTGCTGCGATCCTCGAAGCAAGGGTCGCTTGTCCAATGCACTACGGGGCGTTTCACAGCCCGCCTGTCTACGTCGAGTTTCCAGATGCTGAACGAACGTTCCTCGAAGCAGCCGGCCGGCTTGGAATACTCGTCCAGATTATCGAGCCGGGAAAGGAAATTGCGATTAGCTGAGAAAGTCCTTACAACTCCGATCAGGTGATTTGTTTTGGCGAGTGCATTATCTGGCGTCCATGCGTTGGTTTGCTATAGGGAGTGTCAAGGGGCCAGCTATGAACCCGGAGTTTCATCAACGGCCGTTAGTTACAGTGCGTTGCTGGAGATGGGTAGATATGTGGGTTAGAGCATAATCGCCAAGGCACTCACCGATGCCGATTACTCCTCAAAAGTCGGCTTCTGGGAAGCTACGCCCCCAACTCCGCCCGAATCGCCCCAACAATCGCTTCCGCCAGCCGATCCATCGACTCCTTCGACTCCGCTTCAATCATCACCCGCGCCAGCGCTTCCGTGCCGGAGTAACGTACAACCACACGGCCATTGCCGTCGAGTTCCCGTTCGGCAGCTGCAATCGCCGCGTGCACCGCCGGAATCTCCGCGAAGGGAGTTTTTTGGCGCACGCGCACATTCCGGATCGTTTGTGGAAACACCTTCAGATCGCCCACCAGATCAGCCAGCGGCTTGCCCGTGCGAACCATGATCTCCAGCACCCGCAGCGCGGTCAGCAGTCCGTCGCCGGTCGTCGCCTCTCCATCGCGGAACAGGATATGGCCCGATTGTTCGCCGCCGAGCGCAGCTCCCGCGCGCTGCATTTCTTCGAGCACGTACTTGTCGCCGACATTGGCCCGCAGCATCTGGATGCCCGATCGCTTGAGCGCCAACTCCAATCCCATATTCGACATGGTCGTCGCCACCACGGTCGCATTGGCGAGGATGCCGCGCGATTGCAGGTCACGCGCCGCCACGAGCAGAACCGCATCCCCGTTTACCACGCGTCCCTGGGCATCGCAAAAAAGCGCGCGGTCCGCGTCGCCATCAAAAGTGACGCCTGCGTCGAAGCGTCCCCGCGCGTCGGCAACAAAGCGCGCCACCGTCTCCGGATGCAGCGCCCCACAGCTCTCGTTGATATTCTGTCCGTCCGGCGCAGAGTTCAGAAAGGTCGCGTCGATCTTGAGCGCCCCGAACAACGCTGGAGCCTCTGCAGTTGCCGCGCCATTCGCGCAATCGACGGCCACACGCAGCCGCGTCAAATCGGCCGCCACGTCGCCCGCCAGCCAGCGGACGTAAGCCTGGCGCAGCCCTTCCTCGCCTGGGAGGCTAGAAACTTCTTGAATGGCATCCGGCGGTGGGACCGCATCTGCCTGCAGCAGCGCGAAAATCTCTTTCTCAATAGCCAGTTCGCGCGCGTCCGGCAGCTTGTAGCCGTCGCCGGAAAAAATCTTGATCCCGTTATCGGTCCACGGATTGTGCGAAGCCGAAATCACGACGCCCGCATCGAACCCTTGTGAACGCGTCAGGAAGGCGACACCCGGCGTGGTGATCACGCCCGCGCTGCGCGTTTCCACGCCCACCGACGCCAGCCCCTGCAGAAATCGGTCGGCGATCCAGCAACTCGAGACGCGCGTGTCCTGCCCGATCACCACCCGCGGCCTGGCATTGACGCGCACCAGATCGTGCCCGAGCGCCCGCCCAATCCAATAAACACTGTCGCGCGTCAGCGGGAACTCCCCCGCCACGCCACGAATCCCGTCCGTACCGAAGAGTTGTCTGTTCTGTGTCATGCCGAACGGGAAAAGAAGAGTCTACTTTTTCTCGTCTTCCGAACCTTCCATAATAACCGTCACGCGAATTGGTGTGGCGTGTAGAACTTGGATCAGAGGATCGAGGACATAAGCCTGTGTCACAAAGGTAGCACGCGTCATGGTTCCGCTGGCGTCCACCGGGTCAGTGGTGGCAGCTTCCACTTTTTCGACGCGGCGGCGAGGTCCGGCGATCGTGATATTCGGCGGATCGGCGATCCATTGTTTCAGTCGCAGACCGCTCGCAAAATTTCCGGTCACCCGCGGTCGAACCTCGACAACTCGGATCTCGCGATTATCGAAGGAGAGGTGAAACTGGCCGGGTATGATCTGCACTACTTCCAGATCCTGCGGCACCCGAACGTGCCGGGCGGTCAAATCGAAAGTCCGTTCCCCCGGGTTGACGTTGGCCAGATCAATGTCAGCGCGCACATCCGCAGCTTGCAGATGATGAATCACCCGCTCCGGCCCCCGTACCCGAATCTGCGCCTCGGTGAAGCTTGCAGAATCAATTTCCAGATTGTCGGGAAGATTATGAAACTCGATCGGTACCCTTATCTCAACTTCGGCGATGGGATCGCGCCCCACATACCGCCACAGGCCGATGGCGAGCAACAGGGAAACCAGCTTAAGCCAGAAATTGTGAACGAAAACGCGTTGGAAAAAGCTGCGCTGCACCAAACCCGGCATCGTCAATCGTCCCTTCCGGGGCGCAGGGTGGCATCCTGCCTGCGCGAGAACTGCGAACTCGGCGGCTCCTCTTCGATGAGACTTTCCTCCACCGGACTCGGCAAAGTGGGCGGGGGAGCGTAGCGGCGCAGCAGAGCGCTCAAACGCTCACGCAGACGCTCCACCGTCAACTCGCGCTCAACGCTCCCCGCCACCGCCACGCTGATCGTGCCCGTCTCTTCCGAAATAATGATGGCGACTGCGTCGGTTTCCTCCGTGATCCCGATCCCCGCCCGGTGCCGCGTCCCCAGTTGAATCGAAAGCACAGGATTCATCGACAACGGCAGAAAACAAGCGGCAGCCGCGATGCGGTCGCGCTGCACAATCACCGCGCCGTCATGCAAGGGAGCGCTTGGACGAAATATCGTGGCCAGCAGGTCGTACGACAGCCGGGCGTCGAGCGCCACGCCACTTTCAATGTAGGTGCGCAGCCCAATCTCCCGCTCGATCACGATCAGCGCGCCCGTCTGATTCTGCGAAAAAAGATTGGCTGCCAAAACAATGTCGTCGTAAACGTCAGCTACCGAACGCGAAGACCGCATCAGCGAAATGCGGCTCCCGAGGTTTGCCAGCGCGTGCCGGATCTCCGACTGGAAAACGACAATCAGCGCGAAAACAACGTACGGCAGCAGCGTGCTGAGCAGCCAGTTCAGGGTCCGCAATTCCCCCAGCCGCGCGAAGTAGAAAGCCAGCCCCAGCATCGCCACTCCGACCAGCATCGGCGCCGCCCGCGTGCCCCGCACCAGCGAGAGAAACTGGTAGATCAGGATCGCGACCAGCACGATGTCCAAAATCGAAATGAACGAAATCGCCGAGATGTGCGACCAGACCTGCGACGCCGTCACGCCACCCTCACTTCGATATTTGAATCAAAAGTTGAATTGCTTTCATTCTAATGCAGCCCCGCCACATTCCCGCCGGATTGGGGGCTCCGAATTATGGTTCGCTGCGCTCAGTGGCAGTGACGCGCGCATGAACCCGCCCCTGAGCCAGGCGCGCCGACAGCTCATCCCCAGCTTTGAGTCGCGCCGCATCTTTCACCAGCCGGCCTTTCGCATCGAACACCAGCGCGTATCCGCGATTCAGAATCGCTACCGGCGAAAGCGCCTCCAGGCTTGCAGTCCGGCGATCCAGCGCTCCGCGGTTCTCCAGCAGCCGCGTGTGCGTGGCGGCTGCCAGGTTCGCAACTTGAGCCTCCAACCGCTGCCGCACCGAAGCCAGGCGGCGTCGCGCGTCATAATGCCGGACGGCTGCAGCAAGATTTTCCGCGCGCCGATGACAGCGCTCCAAAAGCTGCCGTTCCGCCTTCTCCAGCCGGAAGCGCCGTTCATCCAGCTTCTGCTGTCGCCGGTGGATGCCGTCCATCATGCGCGCGAAAGCCCCGTGCTGCGCGCGCTCGGTCAGTTCCTGACGTGCCATCAGCAGCCGGTAACGCAACGCGCGCTCCAGCCGGCAATACAAGTCTTCCGCCTGCGCTTCGATCTCCTGTCGCGACCGAATCACCAATTCCGCCGCCGCGGACGGCGTAGGCGCCCGCAGATCGGCGACAAAATCCACAATCGTGAAATCTGTTTCGTGCCCAATCGCCGAGATCACCGGAATCTTCGAGTCCGCGACCGCTCGCGCCAAGCCTTCATGATTGAAGCAGGCGAGGTCTTCAGCCGAGCCTCCGCCGCGCGCAATGATAACAACCTCGACCGCATGACCGCGTCGCAAGTCTTGCCGAAAGTCCTGATTAAAGTATCGAAGTCCGGCCATCACCTCGCCCGGAGCCGCGTCCCCCTGCACCTGCGCCGGATAGATCAGCACATTCGCCGACTGATGCCGCCGCGCCAGAATGTTCAGGATGTCCCGCAGCGCCGCGCCCTGCGGTGAAGTAATAACCCCGATTCGTTGCGGCAACGGCGGGATCGGCTTTTTCCGCGAAGCCTCGAACAATCCTTCCGCCTGCAATCTCGCTTTCAATTGTTCGAATGCCAGCTGCAGAGCGCCCGCGCCTTTCGGCTCCATGAATTCAGCCGAGATCTGCAGCTCCCCGCGATCTTCATACACGGTGATGCGGCCGCGAACCGTGACGTGCAATCCGTTCTCCGCCCGAAACCGCAGCAGCTTAGCTGAAGACCGGAACATCACCACCCGAATCTGCGCGCTCTCTTCCTTAAGCGTGAAATACAAATGACCGGAATCGGGAATGCGAAGGTTCGAGATTTCGCCTTCCACCCAGCAATCCGAATACTCGCGCTCAATGTGCGACCGCACCGCCGAGACCAACGCCCGCACCGTCCAGACACGCCGCTCCGGAGGACGAAACTGGAACCCGAGTTGGTCCGCCATCTCCATAAAGTCTCAGTTTCAGTGCGAATTCCAGTTTACGGTGTGGCCCAGGTCCACATTGTCATCCTGAGCGAAGCGAAGGACCTATGTATTAGGCAGCGGGATGCACAGGTTCTTCGGCTCGCTCAGAATGACAAACTGGACGTATTCCTCAAATTTGCCGGACCTCACGCTACCGCTTCATCCGTCCAATCAGGAAGAGAACAATAGAAAGCACGACGCTAATCAGGATGCAACTCGCCAACGGAAAATAGAAAGTAGTGTTCTTGCCCCGATACAGGATATCCCCCGGCAACCGTCCCAGCGGCAACCCCGTCCGCCCCAGCAGCATGACGATGCCCCCAATCGCCACCAGGGCCACGCCAAGCACCACCAGCATCCGTCCCATCTCGAGCACGCCTTGAGTTTAACCCCGCCAATACCTGAACCACACTTGCGATAATAACCCTCAGTAAGACGACGAGATGAGTTCCAAGCTCCCGGCAAGATTTTGAAATGAAGATCATCCAAACCTCCCGCCTCCTGCTGCGCGAGTTCGCTCCGCAAGACGCCGACGCTCTAGCCGAAGTCCTCTCCGATCCCGAAACCATGCGCCATTACCCCGCTCCCTTCGATCGCGCCGCAGTCGAACAATGGATTGAACGCAATCGTCAACGCTACCAGGACGACGGTGTCGGCCTCTGGGCAATGGAGTTGACGAGGACGCAAGACTCCGAGGTTCAGAACGAGGTCCAAAAAATCATCGGCGATTGCGGAATCGTCTGCCAGCAGGTCGAAGGCGAGCGTCTCTATGAAATCGGATACCACCTCCGCCGCGACTTCTGGGGACAGGGCCTAGCCACCGAAGCCGCCATAGCCTGCCGCGACTGGGCCTTCGCGCACCTCAAAACCAATCGCCTGATCTCCCTGATCCGCCCGGAAAATTTGCCCTCACGCCGCGTAGCCGAGCGCGCCGGCATGACCGTTTGGAAAGAAGTGAACTGGCGAGGTTTTCAGCACTGGGTCTATTCCATAGAGAAGTAATATAAAGAAGCAAACGCACTCCAATCGCGATTAAAACGAATTTCCGCAGGCGGGCGGACGCAAAGGGCCGAAGGCAGCTACACAGGGCGTGCGCTAAACTCGAAGCAGAGCCATCTGACGCATGCGCAAAGCCACAATTCTCTTCAATCCCAACTCTGGCCGCCGTGGAAGAAAGCGCGACTCGGAATTGGACCATGCCATTGGCGTCATCCAGTCGGCCGGAATCCGCACCGAACTTACGGTTTGCCGCTCCAGCCCGGAAGCGACCGACCACGCCCGCTGCGCTGTGGCGGCGGGCAGCGACACTGTCTTTGCCTGCGGGGGCGATGGCACGATCCACGATGTCATTCAGGGATTAGCTGGCACTCCCGTCGCGCTCGCCATTCTCCCGTTCGGCACCGCTAATGCTCTCGCCCACGACCTGGCCATCCCGCTCCGCCCCAGTTCCGCGGCGCAAGCCGCCGTTGACGGCAGGAGCAAGGTCCGTCGCATCCCTCTCGGCCGAATTGAGTATGAAGATTTCAACGGCAAGCCTTCAGCGCGCTACTTCACCGTCGCTGCCGGAATCGGTGTGGACGCGCACCTGTTCTACAAACTGACAGCTTCCCTCAAGGAGCGATCGGGCATGACCGCGTATTACCTCAAAGCCTGGCAGTTGTGGGCCACGCATCGCATGCGCCGCTTCGAGGTCCAGTATTCCAACGGAAGTGGTCTGCGCGAGCGCGCCCTGCTGACCGAACTTTTGGCGGTAAGAATCCGCTTCTTCGGAAACATCCTGCGCGAACTGGTTCCCGGAGCTTCGCTCGACTGCAACGATCTCCGCGCCGTCATGTGCCGCACCGCCAACCGCAATGCCTATCTCCAGTATGTAGCCGGAGCGCTCCTCGGATGGCGGCGTAAAATTGCCGGCATTGATCTAGTAACCTGCTCGGAAATCGTGTGCCAGTTGCCATCCCTCGATGCCGGCCGTGTCTACGTCGAAGCCGATGGAGAACTGTTAGGCCGTCTCCCGGCTCGCATTTCAATGGTCCCCGATGCCTTGTCCCTCGTGGTACCTGCATGATCGTGTCGTAGAACCGGGGCTGCCCCATCTCGGCAGTCCACTAAATTCTTGATTAGGAGAGCAATCAGAACCCCTCACACTTCGGTCACCTTCTCGCCGCACACCACTGTGTTATAAATCGCAAATGCCCAGCTCTCGCCGGGGATCGATCCGTTTGTTTCGTTGCGCAGGAATTGATGTGTTCTTGCATTGGTCCTGGTTTCTGGTGGCAGCGTACGAAATCAACGGCCGAACGCGCGGTTATTCGTCTCTCACCTGGAACGTGCTGGAGTATCTGGCCCTGTTTCTGATTGTGACGCTTCACGAATTCGGCCACTCGCTGGCCTGCCGGCAAGTTGGCGGACAGGCGAACCGAATCGTGCTCTGGCCCCTCGGTGGCGTGGCCTATGTGGATCCCCCGTCGCGGCCCGGCGCTACCCTCTGGAGCATCGCCGCCGGGCCTCTGGTGAATGTGGCGCTCCTGCCGGTTTTGTTGGGACTCTTTCTTCTGAGCCGGTCGTGGGGATGGGCAGGGACGATGCCCGATGTCTATAAGCTGGTAGTAGCGGTCTTGTCCATTGACGTGGTCCTGCTGGTTTTTAACATGCTGCCCATCTATCCCCTGGATGGCGGCCAGATCCTCCGGTCGCTGCTCTGGTTTGTCCTGGGGCGCGCTCGAAGCCTGATGGTAGCCACGATCCTCGGCTTCCTGGGCGTGCCCCTGTTCATCGCTCTCGCCTTCTGGATGCATTCCCTTTGGCTCGGAGTAATCGCCGTCTTCATGCTGATGAACTGCTGGGGCGGGCTGAAACACGCGCTGGCCTTGTTGCGTTTCGCCAAGTTGCCGCGCCGGGACGGGTTTGCTTGTCCGGCGTGCAAAGCCGGACCGCCGATGGGCGACTTCTGGAAGTGCGGGCAGTGCGGGCAGGCATTCGATACTTTCCAGACTCAAGCCGTCTGCCCGAACTGCGCCACCCACTTCGGAGTGACGAAATGCCTGGATTGCGGCGCAGTGCGTCCCATGGGCGAGTGGTTTGCTCCCGCGATGAGCCTGAGTTCTACATTTCCCGCTCCCACAATCTAACTTCTCACTTCAGCATTGCTCTCCGTCGGCTAAACTCTGTTGAGTCTCCCTTGGAACCCGTCACTCACTTCCTATTCGGCGCCGCCATGGGCCGCGCCGGACTCAACCGCAAAACCGCGCTCGCCACCGCCACGTTAACCCTAGCCGCCGAAGCCGCCGACCTCGACGTTCTCAGCCGCTTCGGCGGCTCTGCGTTTGGTCTAAATCATCATCGCGGCTTCACTCATTCGTTCCTGGGCGTGCCACTGGTAGCCGTCACGGTTGTCGGATTCATCTATCTCCTTTGGCGCTTGCGCGGCCGCAAGACCCGCAATCCCAACCTTCCCCCACGCTGGGGACTGCTCTTTGCCTACGCCTGCCTCGCCGGCCTCAGCCACATTCTCCTGGACTTCACCAACAACTACGGAGTACGTCCGTTCTGGCCTTTCTCCGAGCGCTGGTATTCCTGGGACATTGTCTTTATCGTCGAGCCCGTCCTCCTCCTCGTACTCACACTCGGACTGATTCTCCCCGCATTGTTTGCGCTCATTAACGAAGAAATCGGCGCCCGTAGCAACGGCCCGCACCGCGCGCCACCTGGAAGGTTAGCTGCGACACTCGCTCTCCTAGCCGTCTTCGCCTACTGGGGACTTCGCGACTACGAACATCGCCGCGCCGTAGCCGCCCTCCAATCGCGCAATTATCAGGGAGTAGATGCCATCAGAGTTTCCGCGTATCCCTACTGGGTCAATCCGTTCCGCTGGTACGGAGTAGTAGAAACGCCCGCCTTCTTCGCCACCATGGACGTCGATTCGCTGAACTTCAATACGATGTCCCCTGAGGTCGATCCCGACAGCCAAATGCAGATTCGCTACAAGCCCGAAGAGACGTCCATCACTCTAGCCGCCAAGAAAACTTACCTCGGACGCGTGTATCTGAGTTGGGCCCAATATCCCATAACTGAAACCGAACCGCTGGAGAACGATCCCGCGATCCATCCGATCGGCAACGCCCGCGCCGCCTACCTAGTCCGCTTCCGCGATCTCCGCTACGACTATCCCGGACGCAACGCTCGGGCCACTCTCGGCGCGATCGTGTTCCTGACCAAAGATCTGAAAGTGGTGGAGGAACGCTTTGGTATCAGGGGCGCGAGTATGAAAACTCGATAGCGGCAATGGGCCCTGCGGCTCGGAATAACTGTTGAATGGTGGATTTCGCGAGACGGTTTTTTTCGCCTTTCCCTTGACCGGCGCCATCCGCTCGCGCAACAATCCTAATGGGTTCCAAGCGAGGTAATCATGCTGGCTTATCTATTTGTTATTTTTGCGGTGTTATCGCGGATGCCGTTCATGCCGCATCCCTGGAATTTCACCCCAGTAGCGGCAGCGCTCCTCTATTTTGGCGCGCGCGGCTCCAGACGTCGGCTCTGGGTGCCCCTTGTCTTGCTCGCCGCCTCCGACGTCATCCTCACCAAGTTCGTGTATGCCTATCCATTCACCTGGGACCATTTCGTGACCTGGGCGTGGTATGCGGCGATTCTTCTCCTCGGCAGCCAGCTACGCGAAAACTCCAACTGGCTGCGGATCGGCGGAGCCGCGCTGGCCAGTTCCATCTCTTTCTTCGTGGTCAGTAATTTCGCCGTCTGGGCCTGTTGGAACATGTATCCGAAGACCGTGCCGGGCCTGATGACTTGCTACGCCGCCGGCCTTCCGTTCTTCCGCCGTGGAATCGCCGGCGACCTGCTCTTCACCGCAGTCATGTTCGGATTGCCCGCAATCGCCGCCGTGGTAGCCCGCTCCTTCCAGAAGCCGCAAGGAGCTGCTGCCGCCTAGCGGACTGCTTGTTGAATCATTAGTCAGGATTGTCATCCCGAGCGAAGCGAGGGATCTGCAGTTTGCCGGCGATCAAGGCTGCGCTTCGCTCGCCGCCAGATCAGCCACCCCGCCACGAGCACTCCCACCCCTACCAGCATCCACACGAAGTGGTGCGCGAAAAGATTCGCCGTCAGCGTCACGATCTGCGGACCAAACCACAGTGTAAGCAGCGCCTCGATCAGAAAGCGCACAAACCGGCCCGCAAAGATCGCCAGCAGAAAATGCGCAAAGTTCATCTCAAACGCCGCCGCCGCCAGCACCACAATCTTGAAAGGAGCGGGCGGCGGCAACATCGCCGGAAACATGAGCGCCCAGAATTCATGGTGATCAAAGGATTCGTGAATCTTCTCGAAGCGTTCCGGCGAAAGCCGCTTGCGCAACAGCACCTCGCCACCCGTATAACCGATGACGTACAGAACGATGCTTCCGAGCGCCGACCCGGCCGAGCCCAGCAGCACATACAGCAGGAACCGCGAGCGATCGTGGTAAACGTAGCCCACGAAAATCGCATCCAGCGGCATGCCCAGGAACGAGCCATCCAGCGCCGCAAACGCAAGCATCCCCCACGGCCCCAGAGGCGCGAGAACGTGCTTGATCCACTCCCCGTAAGCGTGGACAAAATGTTTAATCTTATTCAAGTAGGTAAGTTTACGCGAGAAGATGGAGGGCCGGGCGTCCTCGCCCGGCTGGACGGGCGCGGCGCCCGTCTCTCCACGGGATCAGTGTCCCGTCTTTCCCGCAATCAGCTCCAGCGCATGCGGCAGCAAATCCATCACCGCCTCCAGCGACTCGACTGCCCCCGCCGGACTGCCCGGCAGATTCAGGACCAAGCTCGTCCCCCGCACACCGCACACCGCGCGGCTCAGGGCCGCGAAGCGCGTCGTGTGCGCTCCTTGCAATCGCATCTGTTCCGCAATGCCTTCCACCAGCCGATCGCACACCGCGCTCGTAGCTTCCGGCGTGACGTCCCGCGGAGCAATCCCAGTACCGCCGGTGGTCACCACCAGCTGGGCCGACCGGCATAACTCAATCAGTTTTTCCTGAATCGCGGTGCGCTCGTCGGCAACCATGCCGCGCACCACAACTTGAAAATTGCGTCTTGCCAGCGCTTGCGCCACGGCCGGACCGGAGAGATCCACCTTTTCGCCGCGCGAACACGAATCGCTGACCGTCAGCACTGCCGCCGTCGTTCCATTAAGAAGCTTGGCATCAAACGACGAAGCATCAGGTGTCGAGGAGGACATCTTCACCCTCAGCCGCTGCGTCCCGCTGCGCCTCGTCCAGCAGCCGCAATCCTTCCATCAGCAGCCCCTGCGTATTCAGAGTAGTCGTTTCCAGCGCCGACTTCCCATTGAAATCAATCTGGAAATTTCCGTCCGTCCAGCGCAGTACTTTGAAAACCGCCTCGTCCCCCGCAATCGGGCCATACGCTGCGTGCTTGGCCTGCCCCTGGCTGAAATAAATCTCGCACTTGTCACCGCCATTGCTCATTGTGAGCAGGCAAGTCTTGCGCCCCATCTCCAGCGATTGCACCAAGTCGATGACGTTCATCTGCGACAGACTGCCGCGCAACACGCCATCGCTCGCCGCCGCCTTGCTCATTTTCTCCAGTGCGATCCTGTCCACAACACGCTTGATTTTGTGCGTGGCATCTTTGAGGAAGAATGGTTTTTCCAGATAGTCTTCAATCGGATCCTGCAGCGACAATCGTTCGCTGATGTCGGCCTTGCTGGCCATCAGGATCACCGCGATCCCCGCCGTCGCCGGCCTGCTCTTCAGTTTTTCCAGCAACTGCCGCCCATCCATGCCCGGCATGCGATAGTCGCTGATCAGCACATCCGGCACCTCGTCGACCGCCTTCAACAGCGCATCGGCTGCGTCGTTCGCAACCCGCACTTCCCCCAGCGCCGCGAGCGCCTGCTGCAGCATCCCCAGCACCATCGGGTTGTCGTCCACCAGCAGAATCTTGACGTTGCTCGCCATAAAAACTATTTTCGCTTCGCGCTTCGACGGTAGTCTCCGCTTTTGCCCCCCGACTTCCGCTCCAGCACCACTTCCCGGATCTCGATGCTCTTGTCCAGCGCCTTGCACATGTCGTACACCGTCAGAGCCGCCACACTGGCCGCGACCAGCGCTTCCATCTCCACGCCCGTCTCGGCCGTGGTCTTCACTTTTGTCGTAATAGAAACGCCATTCTCGCACACGCGTAGGGCCACAGCAATGTGCGACAACGCCACCGGATGGCACATCGGAATCAACTCCGCCGTCCGCTTCGCCGCCATGATTCCCGCCGTCCGCGCCACTCCCAGCGGATCGCCCTTGGGATTCTTAGGCAGCGCCCGCAACACCTCGGGCGTCATGACGACGAAAGCGCTAGCCTCCGCTTCTCGCGCCGTCCGCGCCTTCGAGGACACGTCCACCATGCGGGCCTGTCCCCGCGCGTTATAGTGGGAAAGTTTCTTCGCCATCATCACAGGTTATCGTACCGCCCCGGTTCCTGTGGGGACGGGGCTTTGCCCCGTCCAAGCCGAGCGCCAGCTCGGCCTCGCCGAGGAGTCAGAATCTGCCAGCCCCAGCAACATCAACCGCATCGCATCAGCAACGCCACCCATTCTCCCGCCTCAATCCGCTCCCGCTCCGGAGGAATCACCACATAGCAATTCGCCCGAGCCAGCGCAGCGATGTCGCCGGACCCCTGCCACCGCACCAACTCCGCCTCCGCATTTTCAAACTCTCCCGCAAGCACCGCCGGAAGAAATCGCTTCAAGCCTGGCTTCGTCCGAATCTCCGATTTCAGCCGCGCCCGCGGAAAGATCAACGGCTGCGGCGTCATCCCCGCCAGCGCCTCAATCATAGGCCGAGCAAACAACTCAAAAGTCACCATGGTAGAAACCGGATTCCCCGGCAACCCAAAAAAATACTTCCCGTGTGGCGCGGGCGCCCTCGCCCGCGTGCAAGCAGCAAAGCCGTCCTTAGCATCAACAGAAATGTCCGAGCCCAGCGAACCGAACACGATAGGCCGCCCCGGTTGAATCTCCGCTCCCGTAAAATAAAACTCCGCCTTCAACTCCCCCAGAACCTGCTCCACCAGATCGTACTTCCCCATGGAGACTCCGCCTGTCAGCAGCAGCAAATCGCACCCCAGCCCTTCTTCAATCAAAGCTCGTTCAATCAAGGCCCGCAGCCGTCCCCGCTCATCCGGAGCGATCCCGAGCCGCACCGCCTCCCCGCCCGCATTCTGAATCTGCGCCGCCAGCGAATAAGAATTCGAATTCCGTATCTGCGCCGGTCCCGGCGTGGCGTCAATCTCCACCACTTCGTCGCCAGTCGAAAGCACCGCCACGCGCGGCTTCCGGAAAACCTGCACCCGGCTCTTTCCGACCGATGCCGCAATCGCCACGCCCGCATGATCCAGCCGCCGCCCGCGGTCCAGCAGCAGTTGGCCCGCAAGCGCCTCCGCCCCACGTGGCACAAAGTTCTCGCCGACGTTGACGCCACGTCGAATCTCCACGAATTCATCGCCGAGGGTGCCCCATCCTAACGTCGCGCTTTTTGCGACGTTAGGGTGGAAGTTTTGTGTGGCCGACGTATACTCCACCATCACCACCGCGTCCGCCCCGCTCGGCAGCGGAGCCCCCGTCATGATCCCCATCGCCTGCCCGTGCCCCACCGAGCACACGCCCGGCTCCGGCCAGTCGCCCGCCTTCACTTCGCCCACCACCTCCAGCCGCACCGGAATCTCCGCCAAGTCCGCCGCCCGCACCGCATATCCATCGCGCGTAGCCCGAGCAAAAGGAGGAAAGTCGCGGTCTGCCAAAATCCCGTCCGCCAGCACGCGGCCCAACCCAGTTAGCAGATGCACGGTCTCGACTTCGGTTGGGCACACGCCTGCCGCATGCTGCTCAACCAGGTGCCGGGCGTCCTCGAAGCTCAGCACGCGAGCAGTCGTCAGAGAAGAAGAGGGATGGGAAGAAGACATGCAGGAATGATACGCCGCCGAATTCTGCTGGAGAAAGAGACGGGCAACTGGCTACTGGCAACTGGGTACTGCCTTACCGCGCCAGTTCCTGCCCCAGCACGGTCGCATTGCTGGCGAAGCAAAGGCCAGTCTCCAGATCAACCACGCCCGAACGGACAATTTTCGCGATCTCGCCATCGAAGTGCTGCATGCCTTCGTTTTCGCTGGCTTTGATCGCGTCCAGTAGGGTGCGGCCCGTATGCTCGCCTTGTTCGACGCAGTCGCGAGTGCGCGAGTTGGACTTCAAAATCTCGACTACGGCGATGCGGTCGCCGCCGTCGCTGCGCGGGATCAACCTCTGCGCAATGATGTAGCGGAAGGTCTTGGCGAGGCGTCCACGCACGGCCTGCTGTTCGGATATTGGAAACGTGCCGACAATACGCTCCACCGCCTTTGAGGTGTCGACAGTGTTTATGCTGGAAAGAACGAGGTGCCCGTTTTCCGCGGCTTCGAGCAGAATCTCGAGCGTCTCCCGATCGCGAATTTCGCCGACCATAATTACGCGCGGCGCCTGGCGCAACGCCGCCCGCAACGCCATCGTGAAATTCGGCGCATCGCTGTGCAGCTCGCGCTGGTGCACCGTCGATTTCTTATGCTTGTGCAAAAACTCAATCGGATCTTCGACCGTCAGAACGTGATAACAATACTGGCTGTTGATGCGGTCAATCAAAGCGGCGAGTGTTGAAGACTTGCCCGATCCCGTTCCCCCCGTCACCAGAATGATCCCGTTGCGCACCTTCGCAACCTCCTCCAATTGCGCCGGCAGACGAAGCGAGCTGAAGGTTGGAATGACGGTGGGGATGACGCGCATCACAATCGCGCAGCTTCCACGCTGGATAAAAACGTTGACGCGGAAGCGCGCCATTCCCGGCAATCCGTAGGAAACGTCGCAGGAACCTTGCTCGCGAAGCGTATTGATGGCTTGTTTATTGGTGCCGATCAGATCGGCCGCGATGCGGCGCGTGTCATCCGCCGAAAGTACGCCACTGCCCGAGATTTCGACAGCCGTGAGTTGTCCGTGAATCTCGACCTGGGGCGGTCTCCCCGGCGAAAAAATCAGATCGCTAACTTTCTCGGAAGCGCTCAACATTCCGCCCAGCAGCACCGGCGTCGGGATCGAGCCCGCACCACTGATGCCCTCGAAGGCAATCGCAATCGGGGAACTCCCCGGAGCAGCCATTTCAATCCACTCCCAGTTATCAGCATTGACGCCACAGCGGGAGAAACGTCGCGAAGCCGGGGAACCTATGACATGAATGTAGCGCGGATGTCAGGAACCGTGGAAGGACAACTAGGTCAACGACCTCGGTAACCGAAAACAGACTAAAGTCAAGAACAAGAGCGGCTTCTGAGGGCCGCTCTTCATGCATTCTTCGTGTATGCCGGAGGTCCCAAATCTGGCGTGGCTTCAGTTTTTCTTCGCCGGTTTTTTCTTTCCGTAGCCGGTCTCCACCGTCGCGCCGATGCTCGCCAGCATGTCTTTGGCTGGCTGTGCGAGCTTACCGTCGGGTTCGAGCTCAAGATATTTTCGGAAGGCCTCGGCAGTACCTTCAGGCGCGATCATTTTGTCGCCCTTGAGCGTGGCCTTGCCGATCAGGTTCACGCCCTTCCAATAGTAAGCCGCGGCTTTGGTCGGATCGGCGGCAATCACTTTATCGAAGGCCGCTATGGCCTCATCCACCTTGCCTGAATTGGTCAAGACAGCGCCTTCGTTGAACAAGTAAGTGGCCGCGTGCGTGGGGTCCAGTTGAGCGGCTTTGTTGTAGTTGGCGATGGAATCATCGACCTTGTTGGATTTCGCATATGCTTCGGCGAGATTGTTATAGTAGGCAGCCATTTTCGTATTGTTGTCGGGGTCTTTCTGGGCCTGTTCAGATGCGGTGCGCAGGTCAATCGCCTTCTGGTAATCGGCCGCGGCCGTTTCGTAGCGTTTCTGTTTTTCGGCGGGATCGGTCTGCTTCGGCGCCGACATGCGGTAGGCATCGCCGAGTTTGAACCAGATGAGATCGCGAGTGCTGTCGATCTGGTTGGCTGCCGTCAGCGTGGCAATCGCAGTGTCGTAGTCGCCGGCATCGGAAGCCGCTTTCGCGGCATTGAGTTTTTCGTTGAGCGTGCCGACGGTTTTCGTTTCGGCTGCGGCTTTGGCGGCAGCCTCTTCCCTGGCCTTGGCTTGTTCAGCAGTCATTCCCTGGCTTTCGGCTGCTTTCACCTCTTCTTTCTTCAGGTCGAAGTCCAGCACCGATTCGTCCAGGCCCACGGGGAAGTTGCTAATGCTCCAGAGTTGCTTGCCGTCCTTGATCAGCTTGACGTTGTACTTGCCGGGAGTGATGCCGAGCGAGAAATATTCGCCCTTATTGTTGGTTTTGAGGGTGTAAGTGCGGCCGGTCTCGGTCCCAGTCCACTGCACTTCGGCCTGGGCGATCGGCTTCCCTTCGGGGTCTTTGCAAGTCCCCTTCACGCTGCCCGTGGTTTGCGCCAGCGCGAGGGGAGCGGACAGCCCTACGGTGAGAACGAGCAGCAGCGGCAGGATGAAATATTTCTTCATAATTTGGCCTCCGAGCATTGCATCTGATTTTAAGATCGTCGATGAACCAGCCCTAGCTCAATCGGGCGGCAGCTTCCGCATACGGAATGGGATCTTCCGCGCCCGCTTCGCGAAATGCGCGCAGGCGGAGCACACAGCTGTCACAGACACCGCAGGCGCGATCTTCGCGCTGATAGCATGACCACGTTAAATCGAACGGGGCATTCAATTCAAGGCCAAGCGTCACAATCTCTCGTTTGCGCATCGCAATCAGCGGCGTCACCACCCGGATGGTGCCTTCTTTGGTGCCCGTTTTCACGACTTCGTTGAACCCTCGATAATACTCCGGCCGGCAATCGGGATAGCCGGAACTGTCGGGCTCAACCGCTCCGATGTAAACCTTTTCGGCTCCCAGCACTTCTGCCCAACTGACGGCGACGGCAAGAAAATGCGCGTTGCGGAAAGGAACATATGTAACAGGAACGCCGGCGCCGATGGCGTGCGCTTCGGGAACCGCAATGCTGGAATCGGTGAGGGCCGATCCGCCGATGGCGCGCAAAGCTTCATTGCGCACCAGCAGCCGGTCACGAATCCGAAGCCGGTCGCAGATGCTTTCGAAGGACTGCCGCTCGCGGTGTTCGGTGCGCTGCCCATAGCTGACGTGGACGGCAGCTGCCTGGTGGTCGCGTGCCGCCAGCGCTGCGCAAACGCAGGAATCCATGCCGCCGCTCAGCAGGACCACCGCGCGGCACCGTTTGCCAGTTAGGTTCGATGCTGAGTTTGATACCATAACCTGCTTACTGAGCGTCGCAACTGCTTCTCCGATTCTAAGCCAGGCGGCCACGTTTTATGCATGGCGCGGGAGAATCCAGGCGAAGCGAAAGCCATCTGGTCGATTGCACCAAGAACCTGCGTTAAGAAATGGACCGGCACACTCTGAGTAGCAAACGTATCGTTGGTCGTATATCCGGCTTGTTACTATTGACCGCGCTGGCCTTTCTGATTCATGGCTATCATCCCTATGCGGAAGACTCGGAAATTTACCTTCCTGGCGTTTTGAAGATCCTGAATCCCAGCTTGTTTCCAGTGAATGCAGAGTTCTTCGGCGAGCATGCCGGGCATACCTTGTATCCCAATCTGATCGCCTTTTCGGTTCGCGCCACGCATCTGCCGCTGCCGTGGGCCGTTTTCCTGTGGCATCTGATCTCCATTTTCTTGTTGCTGGCGGCGAGCTGGCGGCTGGCATCGGCCCTGTTCGAAGAAGAGAGCGCGGAAGACGAACGCGCGCGCTGGGCGGCCGTGGCTTTGATGGCCGCTTTGCTGACCTTGCCCATTGCCGGAACCTGGCTTTACATCCTGGACCAGTTTTTGAATCCGCGGAATCTGGCAGCGTTCGCGGCGCTGTTTGCGGTGGCGGAAGTGTTACACCGAAAATACGGGCAGGCCGCGCTGTGGCTGATATTTGCCGCCGTCATGCATCCGTTCATGGCGAGCTTTCCGATTTTATTTTGTGTGTGGCTCATTTTGCTCGATCGGTATCGTCCGCGTGTTTTGGGATTTGCGGTGGCGCTTCCCTTCGGCATTACATTCGAGCCTCCGCCGGCTGCTTATCACGAGGTCGCGTTGCGGCAGCGTTCGCACTTCGTGCTACGTTGGGAGTGGTACGAGTGGCTGGGAGTGATCGGGCCGGTGCTGTTGTTCTGGTGGTTCGGAAATTTTGCCCGCCGGCGCGAGATGAAGAACCTGGAACTGGTGTCGAGGGCAATGGTGCCATTCGTTCTGCTGGCGGCGGTAGCGGCGGTTGGACTTGGGATTCCGGCCAGATTCGAGGCTCTGACCCGGCTTCAGCCCTTGCGCTGCCTGGCCTTGTGCTACATGGTGCTGGTTGTGGTGGGCGGCGGATTGGTGGGCCGGTACTTGCTGCAACGCCAGGTATGGCGCTGGTTGGTATTGTTCGTCCCGCTCAGTTTGGGAATGTTTTTTGCGCAGCGGCAAGTGTTCCCTGCGAGCCAGCACATCGAGTGGCCGTGGGCGCAGCCGCGCAACCAGTGGGCACAGGCATTTGAGTGGATACGCACAAACACTCCAGTGGATGCCCTGTTTGCGCTCGATCCCCGGCACATGGAACTTCCCGGTGAGGACGAAAATGGATTTCGCGCTCGCGCTGAACGTAGCATGCTGGCAGACCTGGTCAAGGACAAGGGAGCCGCTTCGATGTTTCCGCCGCTTTCGGTGAAGTGGGAGGAACAGATCGCCGATCAGAGGAATTTTGATCAACTCGGCAAGAAAGACTTCGAGCGGCTGCGACAAAAGTACGGAGTCAGTTGGGTTGTAGTGCAACAACCCGGTCCGGCAGGGCTGCAATGTCCTTACCAAAATTCGGCGGTGCGCGTGTGCAGAGTAGACTGAAACGCGCGACTGAAACGCGCGACTGAAACGCGCGACTTCAACGCCCGCAGGTCTCCGTCGCGTATGCTAGCCTATAAACCTTTGCTACTGAAGTTACGCGTATGGCGGATCCGGTTGTAACCCCGATAACTCGGCTGCTGTTTCCGTACGCGAAATGGTCCGCCCAACTGCCCAGCCTGCGGCGTCAGTTCCGGGAAGCCCAGCCCTATCCGCATGTGCACCTCAAGCAATTTCTGGCCCCGGACGTGGCCACCGAAATGGCCAGCGAGTTTCCCGACATGGCGACCGACGCCTGGACGCGCTACAAACACCCAAACGAAAACAAGGTGGGGCTCGCAAAGCGATCGCTTTTCCCGCCGCTGCTGGGCGAAGTGGTAGACGAACTGAACTCGGAAGCGCTTGTGCATTGGCTTTCGCAGTTGACGGGCATTCCCGACCTCTTGCCGGACGAAATGCTGGAGGGCGGTGGCTTGCACCAGTCGGGTCCGGGCGGGTTCCTGAACGTACACACCGATTTCAGCAATCATCACTATCACAAGCATTGGCGGCGACGGGTCAACCTGATTCTCTACCTCAACCCCCAGTGGCATGAGCCTTGGGGCGGTGCGCTCGAACTATGGGACCGTGGTATGCGCCGGTGCGTGGTGAAGGTACCGCCGCTGTTCAACGAAGCGCTGATATTCCGCACCGATGAAATTTCCTACCATGGTTTCCCTGACCCCCTGCGCTGTCCCAATGGCCAATCTCGCAAGAGCCTGGCCTTGTATTACTACACTGCCGAGTCGGGCCCCGAGGTCAAAACGCGTTCCACAAACTATCGTCCGCGGCCGGAAGACGGCGCGTTGAAGTCGATGATGATCTGGTTGGATAAGCAGGCCGTGGATCTCTATTCGCGGGCCAAGGCGCGATTTGGCTTTTCGGATGAACTCGCCAGCAAGATTTTGGGCTTCCTGTCGCGCAAGCGCTGATTCTGCTTTTGGGTGGCGCAGCGGTTTACCGCTGCCATAAGGCCCCGTTTCCAGGCTTTAGCCGCTGAGGTCAATGCCGCTGTGACGCAGTCGGCACGCCTCCCTCGTAGTAAGGTTCAGAACCGGCCTCGAGAGTCTTCCCCTTTTCGCTGAAGATGGGGTTGTGCACGATTCCAGCGCGCTGGAGCGCAAACTGAATGGTCGTTCCGAGCACTCCGAGTCCGTACTGCACACTGCGCCGGAAATTGATGGAGGATGCTTGCTCGAAATATTTGGTGGGGCAGGAAACTTCGCCGATACGGAAGCCGAAGTACACGCATTGGGCAAGCATCTGGTTGTCGAAAACGAAATCGTCGCTGTTCTCCCGCAGGGGCAGCCGTATGAGTACCTCGCGGCTGAAGGCGCGGTAGCCGGTGTGATACTCGGACAACTTGACGCGCAGGAACAGGTTCTCAAAAGCGGTGAGCAGGCGATTGGCGATGTATTTGTAAAGCGGCATGCCGCCGCGCAACGCGGTGCCGCCGATGATGCGGGAGCCGAGAACGACGTCGTAAACGCCGTAGGCGACCATGCTCGCCATGGCGGTTACAAGCAGTGGCGTGTATTGATAATCGGGATGGACCATGATGACAACGTCGGCACCGGTAGCCAGAGCTTCGCGGTAGCAGGTCTGCTGATTGCGGCCATAGCCGTAGTTGCGGTTGTGCACGAAGGACTGCAGGCCGAGCCGATGCGCGATTTCGACGGTACGATCGGAGCTGTGGTCGTCGACGAGAATGCGAATATCGACCAAGTCAGGCAATTCGCGAACCGTCGCCTCCAGCGTCTTTTCCGCGTTGTAGGCGGGCAACACGACGGCAATGCGTTTGCCGTTGATCATGCGGGCAATCCTTTCCCTCGGTTCAGTTTCCCGGGAAACTGCGTCAATGATAAATGGAAACAGTGGGGTTGCGGTGGTAAGATTATGGCAGCGCAAAGGGCGCATCCGGTCCGCGGAAAGGACAGAAGTCCACCTTAGCCGTAACCATCTGCTTTTTACGAACTGACTTTCAGCCCCGACATGCGGACCTGGGCATACGAAAGGAAGTTCGTCATGCCGGTAAGGCGTCTCCCATCGAATCCGAATCTCGACCACCTCAAATATCAAGCGAAAGACCTCCTCAAAGACCACGCGGCGCGGGTTGCAGCGACAGCGCAAAGGATCCGAGAATTTCATCCCCGTTTCAATCGCGCATCGGACGCGGAAATCTTTGCCGCACCGTTAAAGCTGAGCGATGCGCAGCTGACGATCGCGCGCGAAGCCGGTTTCCTTAGTTGGGCACGGCTGAAGCGGCACATCGAAAAACCGACGCTCACCGACCGGCTGAATCTGCCACACCATGAGCGCATCGAGAACCCGGATTTTCGCCGCGCGGTGGAGCTGCTCGACGCCGGTGATGCCGCCGGATTGCGGGAGCATCTGAAACGGCATCCCCATCTTGCACGGCAGCGCATCGTGTTTGAAGGCGGGAATTATTTTCGCAATCCGACGCTGCTGGAATTCGTGGCGGAGAATCCCGTGCGCCACGGCAAGCTGCCGAAGAATATTGTTGAAATCGCGAAGGTCATTCTCGATGCCGGCGTGGAGCAGTCTGCGCTGAATGAAGCGCTGATGCTTGTCGCGACCGGCAGCATACCGCGCGAATGCCGCTTGCAGATTCCGTTGATCGATCTTTTCTGTGATCGTGGCGCGGACCCCAACAGCGCGGTACGGGCGACGGCCTTGCACGGCGAGATGGAAGCGCTGAACGCATTGATCGGGCGCGGGGCGTGGATCGATTTGCCGATAGCAGCTGCTCTAGGCCGAGTCGCCGATTTTCAACAGCTCCTTCCGTCTGCGGGCAGCGACGACCGCCATCTCGCGCTCGCGCTGGCGTCGCAGTTTGGCCAAGTCGAGATCGTTCGATTGTTGCTGGATGCTGGCGAAGATCCGAACCGGTACAACCCAGTCGGCGGCCATTCGCATACCACACCTTTGCATCAGGCTGCTGGTGCAGGATACGACAAACTGGTGCGGCTGCTGGTGGAGCGTGGCGCACGCCTGGATTTGCGGGACGTTCTTTGGAACGGGACTCCGGCCGATTGGGCGAGACATGGAGGAAGGACGGAGATTGAGGCGTCTCTGCGTGGCATATCTGAAGCGGCCATCCGCCGCTCGGGGCCTTGAAGTTAAGGTAAACTTTGGGCGAAACTTAAGAATATGGCTCCTCGAACTCTATTCGAGAAAGTCTGGGACGCGCACGTGGTCGCTGCTCCCGAGGGGCAGTCGGCGCTGCTCTATATCGATTTGCATCTGGTGCATGAAGTGACCTCGCCCCAGGCCTTCGACGGCCTGCGCGCAAATGGACGAGTGGTACGACAGCCGCTGCGTACGGTGGCTACGGTCGACCACAATATCCCGACCACTCCGCGGGGCTTGCCGATCACCGACCCGATTGCAGCCAAGCAGATTGAAGCGCTGCAGAAAAATTGCCGCGAGTTTGGGGTTCCTTTGTTTGATATGGACTCGACCGAGCAGGGCATTGTGCACGTCATCGGCCCGGAACTGGGCGTCACGTTGCCGGGGATGACGATTGTCTGCGGCGACAGCCACACCTCGACGCACGGCGCATTCGGTTCGCTCGCATTTGGCATTGGAACGTCGGAAGTTGAGCACGTTCTGGCAACACAATGCCTGCCGCAGAAAAAACCGAAGACGATGCAGATGCGCGTCACCGGAAAGCTGGCCGAAGGCGTGACAGCGAAAGATCTGGCGCTCGGAATTATTGGGCGCATCGGCACCGATGGCGCCACCGGATACGTGATCGAGTACGCCGGAGATGCGGTGCGCGCGTTGTCGATGGAAGGCCGCATGACGCTGTGCAATATGAGCATCGAGGCGGGAGCGCGAGCGGGACTGATCGCCCCCGATGAAACGACTTTTGCGTATGTCAGCGGCCGCCGTTTTGCCCCGAAAGGAAAAGATTGGGAAGCAGCGGTCGCGTACTGGTGGACGTTGCCCAGCGATTCCGCAGCCCAATTCGAGCGCGTGATCGAGATTGACGCGGCATCGCTCGCTCCCTTCGTGACCTGGGGGACGAATCCTGGAATGGTTGTGCCCGTGAACGCGCGCGTTCCCGAACTGAAGAGCTTCGCGCAGGAAGCCGACCGCCGCGCGGCCGAACAGGCGCTCGCCTATATGGGTCTCAATCCCGGAACGCCGATCGAAAACATTGCCGTGGATCGCGTGTTCATCGGATCGTGCACCAATTCGCGCATCGAAGACCTGCGGGCGGCGGCGCGAGTGGCGAAAGGGCAGCACGTAAATCCGAAGGTACGCGCCATGGTGGTGCCGGGCTCGCAGGCGGTCAAGCGCGCTGCCGAGCAGGAGGGCCTGCACCGCATTTTCCTGGATGCCGGGTTTGAATGGCGTGAGTCGGGATGTTCGATGTGTCTCGGGATGAACCCCGACATTCTGCAGCCGGGAGAACGCTGCGCTTCAACAAGCAACCGCAATTTCGAGGGACGCCAGGGCCGCGGAGGCCGCACCCACCTGGTCAGCCCGATGATGGCGGCGGCGGCGGCAATTGCCGGGCATTTTACGGACATTCGAAAGTGGCGATTTCAGTAGTTCATGATGGTGGAGAGACGGGCGTCTCGCCCGTCGCGCTTGCGCCCTCAGCGGCATCGGGGCCGGGCGCGGACGCCCGGCGCTCCACGGGTTCGTCTGGCAGAAGGGCTTAGATTATGCAGCCATTTCGCAAGCACACCGGGATCGTTGTCCCGCTCGATAAAGTGAACGTGGACACCGATCAGATCATCCCCAAGCAGTTTCTGAAGCGCATCGAGCGCACCGGATTCGGCGAATTCCTGTTCTACGACTGGCGCTTCACGGGAGACGCAAAGGAGCGCGGAAAAAAGACCGGTGACTTTGTGCTGGATGCGCCGCGCTATGCAAAGGCCACGATTCTGATCGCGGGGAAAAACTTCGGTTGCGGGTCCTCGCGCGAACATGCCGTCTGGGCGCTGGCGGATTTTGGTTTCCGGGTGGTGATCGCATCGTCATTTGCCGACATCTTTGCCAACAACAGCCTGAAGAACGGCCTGCTGACGGTGCGGCTCAACGATGAGCAGATCGCGGAAATCATGCGCCGTTCGAAAGAGATCGAAGATTACCAGCTGACGGTCGATCTCGATACGTTGCGAGTGGAAGACGGGCAAGGATTCAACGCGGCCTTCGCGATGGATGAATTCTCGCGTCATTGTCTGCTGAATGGTTTGGACGATATCGCGCGCACTCTGGCACATGAAGCGCAGATCGCGGCCTATGAAGCAAAACATCCAGTGCGCGTGGAGATGAAGGCAATGCTGGCGGAGTGACCCGACTTTAGAGAACGCGCGCTGTGGAGTGACAGGCGCCTCGCCCGTTCTCAGAGAGTCGGGAGCTAGCCCTCTGACGCGAACTCCTTCCAAGTTGTACACTTTTGAGTTTCACTGCCAGTGTGGCATTTCGGCGTCACAGGTCATACTGAATCGGAGCAAGTTCGTGAAAAAGCTTTTTCTCGTCTCCACTCTCCTGCTAGGGCTGTTTTCCGCAGGGATCGCTCAAACCACCGCACCGAAGCAACTCACGATTGAAAAGATATTCGCCGAAGGCGGGCTTACGGGACGCGCTCCGGAGACGATCAAGTGGAGCCCGGACGGCACCAAGGTCTCTTTCGTGCAGCGCGATGACACAGGCGAGCACGGCGAACTCTGGTATGTGGACGCACTGACGGGGGAGAAAGGAATCCTGGTCAGTGAGATCAAGCTGTCGCAACTTGCCCCTCCCATTAGCAAGATGCATGACGAGCGCGAGATCGAACGCGTGACGCGGTATCATGTCGCCGCCTACACGTGGTCGCCCGATTCCAAACACCTGCTCTTCGATTCGCAAGGGCAGCTCTGGTATTACAGCCTGGATACAGGAACCGCAGTGCAGCTTACCTCGTCTCCGGACCCGAGCGAGGACCCGAAGTTTTCGCCGGACGGCAAGCGGCTTGCCTACGTGCGTAAGCACAATCTTTACGTGCATCCGGTGTCAGGAGAGGAAGGCGAACGTCCGCTCACGCGTGACGAGAAAGAGAAAGACAAGGACAGGGATAAGGACAAAGAAGTCAACATTCTGGATGGAGAAGTGGACTGGGTTTACGCCGAAGAGTTAGCCGTGCGCAGCAATTTCTTCTGGTCGCCGGAAGGGCGCGACATGATTTTTCTCCAGATGGATGAGACTCGGGTGCCGACCTATCCCATTATCGACTGGTTGCCGACGCATCCCCGGGTAGAGCAGGAGAAATATCCGAAAGCGGGAGATCCGAATCCCAGCGTGCGTTTGGGAGTTGTGGGCAGCAACGGCGGAAAAGTGCGCTGGATCAAACTCACCGACGACGATGACACCTACGTGCCACGGTTCGGCTGGATTCGCGAAGGCTGGGCTTGGGCCGAGGTCCTGAATCGCAAGCAGGATGTAATGGACCTATATTTCATCGACGCGAAGTCGGGCAGGTCGCGCAAGGTGCTGACTGAATCGGCGCCGGATGCGTGGGTGAACGTCAATGACGACTTTCGCGTACTGAAATCTGGCGACCGCTTCTTGTGGACCAGTTGGCGCGACGGCCACACCCACATTTATCTCTACAGTTTCAACGCCCAGGACCCAATGGCGGCCGACGCCAAACTCGACCGGCAGCTCGAAAGCGGAGACTATGAGGTGATCGCAATCAGCGGCGTGGACGAAACCTCGAGCACGATTTTCTTCATCGCGAATAAAGAAGATCCCCGCCAAGAGAAGCTTTTTTCCGTGAAGCTGGACGGTTCTGGGATGCAAGGCATTTCGTCGGAAGCGGGCAACTATGAGGCGAGCTTCGCCGATGGCGGCAAGCATTTCGTGGAAACGCACTCCGCGACACTGACGCCGCCGCGGATTTCGGTGTGCGCAACGGGTGGCTCGTGCCAGAAGATCTGGGAAGGGCGGAGCGTGGCAGATTACGAGCCGATTGCACCGCGGCCTTTGGAATTCAAAGCTGATGACGGCACAGCGTTGTATGGCTATCTGATTCTGCCGCGCCCTGCGGATGCGGGCCAGAAAATCCCGCTCATCGTGCACATCTATGGCGGTCCGGCGGGGCAGACTGTGCAGGATTCGTGGGGTGGAACGAACGCATTGTACCACCAGATGCTGGCGAACGAAGGGTACGCGATTTTCTCGGTGGATAACCGGGGCACTCCGAATCGCGGCAAGAAATTTTCCGCTGCGACCCGCCTGCAGTCGGGCCCGGTCGAACTGAAAGACCAGCTCACCGCGCTCGACCAGCTGTATGCGCAGTTTCCACAGCTCGATCGCACGCGCACCGGGATCTGGGGATGGTCGAACGGCGGCTCGATGACGCTCTACGCGCTGACCCACTCCGATCGCTTCAAGGCGGGAATCTCGGTGGCGCCGGTGACCAACTGGCGTGACTACGATTCGATTTACACCGAGCGCTACCTGGGACTGCCGAAAGACAACGCCAGCGCCTACGACGATTCAATTGTCAGCGCTGCCAGCAGTCTGCACGGGTCGTTGTTGCTGGTGCACGGGACGAGCGACGATAATGTGCATTTCCAGAATACAATCCAGATGACCGACGCGTTGATCCGCGCGGGGAAGCAGTTTCGGCTGATGGTGTATCCGGACAAGACGCATGGCATTTCGGGATCGGGCGCACGAACGCAGTTGTTCCACATGATGGAAGATTTCTGGAACAAGGAATTGAAGTGATCGCGTAGGGGCGGACGCACTCGTCCGCCCCGCCAAGCGAAGCGGGGCGGGTTATCTCTCGGCAGAAACGAGATCTAACTGGCAGCCTGACAACTGGTCTTATGCATCGAACAACCCTCGGCGATTTCGAACTCACCGTCGTTTCCGATGGAACCTACTTCCTCGACGGCGGAGCTTTCTTCGGCGTAGTCCCCAAGACCATGTGGTCGAAGAAAGTCACTCCTGACGAGCAGAACCGCCTCGACGCGGGACTGAATTCGCTGCTCGTGCGCACCGGCAAAAAGAACATTCTGATCGAGACTGGCATCGGCAACAAACTGTCTGATCGGCTGGTGCAGATCTACAAGCAGCCAGCCAAGCTGCTTGACAACCTGCATGCCGCCGGCGTTGCGCCGGAGGATATCGACATCGTCATCAACACCCATCTGCATTTTGACCACTGTGGCTGGAATACGGTGCGGCGCGGCGATCGGGTGGTGGCGACGTTTCCGAACGCAAAGTATTACGTACAGCAGCAAGAGTGGGAGCATGGCCGCCTGCAACTCGAGCGCGACGCGATCAGCTACATGAGCCCGAATTACGATCCGCTGCTGGAGACCGGCCAGATGATTTTGTTGAACGGCGATGTCGAGCTTTTGCCCGGCATCTCGGTCAAGGTTTTTCCAGGACACACGGCAAACATGCAGGCAGTGATCATCGAGAGCGACGGCGGGAGCAACGAAAAGAAGACGGCATGCTACATCTCCGATCTGATCCCAACCTCAAATCATCTCGACCTCACCTGGGTGATGGCGTTCGATCTGTTTCCGCTTGAAACCATCCAGAGTCGCAAGAAGTACTACGCCTGGGCGATCCCGGAGAGATGGCTGACGGTGTTTACGCATGATGACCAGACGCCGTGGGGATACGTGGAACGTGGCGAACGGGGAAGACTTGGTCTAGCCAAACTCGCGTAAAGATGGGACGCCTCGGCGGATTTTGTGTGGCGCGGGCGCCCTCGCCCGCGAGCCAGCTAAATTGAAATGACGGGCATTCTTGCCGCCAACCGCGCCTCAAAGAACTCTTGCACCCGCCCCAAAATTTCGGGCCCGCTCTTCGCCTCGTAGATCGCCTTCCTGAGCGCCGCGCCTCCCGGCACACCATGCGTGAACCACGACGCGAACTGCTTCATCTTCCCTTCCGCTCCGGGCATTTCTTCTTCGAGCAGCATTTGAAAGTAGGTGCGGATCATCTGGTAACGGTCGCCTTCGGTGGGTTCGTCGTACATTTTTTTCGCGGAGCTTTGCTCCTCTGGACGGGCGAGGACGCCCGTCGCTCCGCTTACGTAATGCTCAATCTGCCGAAAGATCCACGGATTCGCCGGAGCCATGCGCCCGATCATCACCGCATCGCATCCAGTTTGCGCGACAATGGCGCAGGCGTCTTCGGGCGAGCGGATGTCTCCGTTGCCGATCACCGGAATCTTGACCGCCTGCTTGATCGAAGCAATCCATTCCCAGCGCGCGTTTCCGCTGTAGCCTTGCTCGCGCGTGCGGGCGTGGAGCGCCACCGCGCCGAGGCCGCAGCCTTCGGCCATCCGCGCCAGTTCTACGCAGACGATTTCGTCGTCGTTCCATCCGGCGCGGAATTTCACGGTGAAGGGAATCTTTACTGCGGCGCGCACCGCTTCAAAAATTTGCCGGATCAGCGGAAGATCGCGCAGCAGCCCCGAACCGCCATTGCACTTCACGACTTTCTTGGCCGGGCAGCCGAGGTTCAGGTCGACGAGGTCGAAGCCGAGGTCTTCCACCAGGCGCGCCGCATCGGCCAGCACGCCCGGACTGCTGCCAAAAAGCTGGGCTGAGACGGGGTGCTCGTCTTCATAGAAGTGAAGGTAGCGTCCGCGAACGCGCTGGTCGCGCAGCACGCCGTCGGCCGACGTGAACTCGGTCATGATCAGGCCGCATCCGCCCAGGTTCTTGATGAAGCGGCGGAAGACGGTGTCGGTGACGCCAGCCATAGGAGCGAGCACTGTGGCGGGAGCTATCTCAACCTTCCCAATCTTCAGGGACGCGGGAAACACGCGAGCCGGTGGAGCGACGGGCGTCTCGCCCGTCCTGCCGGTCGCTGCATCCGAGCTGTCCCAGAACTTTTGCACAGTCTGATTTTACGTTCTTTTCCTGGCGAACCCGCAGCGAAGCCAGTCTGCGACGGCTTCAAAAAGTAAAGCCTCCCGCCAGGGGAGGCTTCAAGAAACCGCGTCTTTGCGCGAGCCTTACTTCTTGGCGGCCGCTTCCGATTTGGCGGCGTCGCTCTTGGCGTACTTGCGGCGGAAACGTTCCACGCGACCGGCGGTGTCCATAAGCTTCTGCTTGCCGGTAAAGAAGGGGTGGCAAGCGGCGCAGATTTCTACGCCGATGTCGCCCTTGTGGGTGGAGCGGGTGATAAATGTGTTCCCACAGGCGCAATGCACGCGAATCTCGCTGTAATGCGGATGAATAGCGGCTTTCATTTCAATTCGTAGACCTCGATTCCAGATTTTAGATTCTACAGGAGTTAGAAAGGATTCAGCAAGCCAGGCTTACTGAGAGCTGAGAGCTGACAGCTGAGAGCTAAAAAGCAAAACGGCAGGGTCGACCCCCTGCCGTCTCGCTCGTATCCAAGAATTCTGGGGCCCTTACTTACCTTTATTGACTACTTTCTTGAGTTCGTTTCCGGGAGTGAATTTGGCGACTCTGCGAGCGGCTATCTTGATGGTGGCACCCGTCTGCGGGTTTCGGCCATTGCGGGCCTTGCGCTGCGAGACGGAGAACGTGCCGAAACCGATCAAGGCTACCCGGTCCCCTTTGCGAAGGGCAGCGGTAATGCTGTCCACGGTGGTGTCGATCGCGGTCGTCGCCTGCGCCTTGGAAATACTGCAGGCTCCGGCGATCCGGTCAACCAGATCAGCTTTGTTCATGCTCTCTCCTGACACTAGTCATTTCGATGTCCACGCATCAGCCGGCCAGAAAGCTCGACGCGTGAGCATCGACTTGTTGGCAATTTTCCTCTCTGCAACGGGAATGTCAAGGGGAAACACTTACCAGTTGCCCCTTTTGACACCTCGTTTCTCCACAGCCCGCCACTCGTCTCCACAGGATGTGCACAGAGATGTGCACAGAGAGGAAACGGTTTCAGGTTGCGGCGCAAGCGGGTTCGGGTGCAGAGTTTAATTACTGATTGCCAAACTATGAAAACAGCAACCGAAGTCTGCCCCCTGTGCTCCGGCTCAGGATGGAAGCCGTTTCCGGGAATGCCGGAGCGTGGCGTGACGCGCTGCGATTGCCAGTTGCGAGCGCGCAGCGACGCCATGATCGCGGCGGCACGAATTCCGAAGCGATATGAGCATTGTGAACTCACTAACTATGACACCGACTTCCCCGGTGCCGACCCCTCACTGGCGTTTGCCCGGTTGACAGCGTCTGGGTTCGTCGAGGAATACGATCCACGTGTTGGGACGGGACTTCTGCTGATCGGCACGATCGGCACTGGGAAGACCCACCTCGCGGTAGGAATCATCAAGGAATTGGTTCGAAGGCGAGGAGTCAGCTGTCTCTTTTACGACTATCGAGAGCTCCTGAAGGAAATCCAGAATTCTTACGACCCCTCTGTGCAGGCGTCCGAACTCGGAATTTTGCGTCCGGTTTTCGACGCTGAGGTTTTGGTGATCGACGAGCTTGGAGGACAGACAACCAGCGAGTGGGTCTGGGATACCGTCAGTCTCCTTATAAACACGCGATACAATCAGCAGAAGGCCGTCATAGTCACCACGAATTTTGAAGACCTGCCCGCTGCGGCTGCCTTGGCCCCGGATGAACCCGTGGATCGTTTTAAATTGAAGAGCGCGGCTCGTAGGTACACCCTAGGGGATCGCGTAGGAGAGCGCATGAGGTCCAGGCTCCACGAGATGTGCCGCATCATCAAGCTCAATGGCGAGGACTTCCGACAGAAATTTCGCAAAGCTCGAAGCTTCGGATGAGCCGCGCAGGCGTTTTCTGAACCCTAAACAAAACTGTCATCCCGAGCGCCGTCCCGAGCGCCAGCGAGGGCAAGCCGAGGGACCTTGTGTTTTTTCCGAATTGTCACAAACTCGGAGTGATCCTCAACACCGCGTCCGACCCATCCATCCGGGTAACGTCGAAGCATGCCGCGCGAATATCGCTTCTACGTTTACATTCTCCAAAGCAGCTCCCGCCGATGCCTCTACACTGGTATGACCAACAATCTCCACCGGCGTGTTTTTGAGCACAAAACGCATCGGACGGAGGGATTCACCGATCAATACAACGCCACGCGTCTGGTGTATTGGCAGACCTTCGACGATGTGTATAAAGCGATCGCGCGTGAAAAGCAACTCAAAGGCTGGCGGCGTGAGAAAAAGCTGTGGCTCATCGGCGAATTTAACCCGGGATGGAAAGACCTGGCCGCCGGTTGGTATGAGAACACAAGGCCCCTCGACTTGCCTTCGCTTGCGCTCGGGACAGCGCTCGGGATGACAGAGGGTGAAAGACCGAAGCACTGAGCAGTGCGCGGCCAGCCGGCATCGCACATTACGCCTTCCAATCTGCATTTTTGCGATAGGCGGCACTACAATCACATTGTGCTCAGCGAGCGCATCGAATTTCATCCGGAAGCCGACGCCGACATCTTCTCCGCCATAGCCGCCGCTCCGGCCGTGTTCCTTCTGCGCGGAGAAGACACAAACTCCGAGCCTTACGTCAGCAAGACTGCCAACCTGCGGCGGCGGCTGCAACGGCTGCTTTCCGCTCCGGAAGAGCACACGAAACGCCTCAACCTGCGGGATCGCGTCCGCTCGATCGAATACTCGCTGACCGGCTCCGATTTCGAATCCGGATTCGTGCTCTACCAAGTGTTGCGGGCCGCTTTCCCCACGACTTACGCGAATCGCCTGCGGCTTCGATTCGCTCCCCTGGTCAAGCTCCACCTGGAAAACGAATTTCCCCGCGCTTCGATCACCACGCGGCTCGGACGGATTTCCGGAAAGAATGTCTACTACGGGCCGTTTGCTTCGCGCATGGCGGCGGAAAAATTTATGAATGACGCGCTCGACTTCTTCAAGATGCGGCGCTGCGTGGAAGAACTCCATCCCGATCCGAAATTTCCCGGCTGCGTCTATTCCGAGATGAAGATGTGTTTAGCGCCCTGTTTTCGCGGCTGTACCGACGACGAGTATCGCGCCGAGGTGGTGCGGGTGGAGAATTTTCTCGACTCGCGCGGCGAATCGCTGAAGCGGCAGCTGGCGGCGGAGCGCGATGCTGCTTCGGCGAAAATGGAATTCGAAACCGCCGCCGCGATTCATGCGAGGCTCGACAAACTCGCTCCCGTGCTCCAGCAAGTGCCGGAGTTCGTCCATCGGATTGACCGGTTGCATGCCGTGATCGTTCAGAAATCGCCGCAGAAGTCGGCGCAGAATTCGCGGCCGCCGGAGAGCGTCGCTCTGTTCCGCGTCGACGGCGGCGCGCTCGCGGGACCGCTCGAGTTCCCAATCTCCGGCAGCGAACATACGAAATCGCAATCGATGGAAGCCCGCATCCAGGCCGCGCTGGTGGCGTTTCCCGCGGCCAAGCCGGCCAGCGCGATCGAGCGCATGGAACATCTTGCCATCCTGAAGCGCTGGTGCCACCGCGGAACCCGGGCGGGCGAAATCTTCTTTGCCGACGCCAGAGGAGAGCTGCCCATGCGGCGCCTGGTGCGCGGCATCGGTCGGGTCTTCAGAGGCGAAGCGCCTGAGACTTCACTTGTTGCAACGCCAGCGGTTTCCCTGCAAACTAAACAGGAAGACGAACCATGAAAAAGAAAAGTTTGAGCAGGAAGCGCACTCTCAACACCGTCAAGCCATCCGATCTGCGAGACAAACTCCTCCGTGATCACCTGCTCTATCTGCTGAAAGGCGGCGGCGCGCACGTCAGCTTCGACGATGCCATCGGCGACTGGCCGGTCCAACTTGCCGGGGTCAAAGTCGCGAACTTCCCTCACACCGCCTGGATGCTGCTCGAGCACATGCGCCTCGGCCAGTGGGATATCCTGGAATTCAGCCGCAACTCGAAACATGTCTCCCCGGCATGGCCCGAAGGATATTGGCCCGCGTCGGAAGCCCCCGCGAATGAGAAGGCATGGAAGGTGAGTATCGCCGCGTTCAAGAAATATCTGAAGACAATACAGGAGCTTGTCACCAACCGAAAAGTCGATCTCTATGCCAGAATCCCTTGGGGGAATGGGCAAACGATTTTGCGTGAGGCCCTGCTGGTGGCCGACCACAACGCATATCACCTCGGACAACTCGTGATGCTGAGGAAGAGCATCGGAATCTGATCTTCCCCCGTGTACCTCTGTGTCCCCTGTGGTTAACGCCTTTCTTGAACCACCGGTAACACAGAGGGAAGACCACGAACAAATCAAGCAGGAATGGCGAGGCAGGGCACGCGCGGTGGCCTCTTTCGGAAAACGACGCGTATCTCCTCCCGCCAGCGCTCATCAATCCCCAGCACCTCCCAATCGATCTCCGGCGACAGATACCGCAGGATCGTGTCGGTGGTAGGATGCACGTGCAGAGCGGGCGCGATCAGCATGAGCAAAGGCTTCTGCGGCGCGATCTCGCGTCCGGGAAAGTAACCGAATTTGGCGAACTCTCCGCGACTCTGATGCCAGGCGACGCGCGACCAGTAATCCACGCCTTGCAGGGGAAGGTGGATATCCTCGTCCGCTTTGAGCTCAATCACGGCCAGTCGCGCCTCGCGTGTTTCGGCCAGAATGTCAATCATGGCGCGGTCGGATGCGGCGAACGCGGGCACTTGGGCATACACAAATTCCGGCCGCAGCCGCCCGTCGAGTGCCGCGATGTTGCCCGCAACCAGAGATTCCAGCCAGCGCTCCGGATGCATTCGCCACAACGCGTGGTTCTTGGGACCGTCCTTACGACGGACGGCCGCCGCCAGCCGCACCAGATCGGCAAACTGCGTCTCATTCTCCGCGTTGAGAACGCGCTCTTCCAATCCCACCCCAAAGGCGATTTCCTCGATGCTCTGAAAATTTCGGGGATCGTGCGCAATCCGCGCCTGCGCAAATTCCAGGCCATGCCGCCGGAATGAAAGCAACGCCGCCGAAAGCACCACGACTTCCGCTTGCGGCAGAATGCCACGAATGCGCGCAATCGATCCCACAAAGCGTTCGCGCGCCAGGGATTCATCGACGGAATGCACCAGCCGTGTGGCCAGATTGCCGCGATCGCTGATATCCATCGGAGCGAATGCATCCTCCTTTTGGTCGAATTCGTACAAATGCCACTTCGCCGCCGTCGGATGCAGATGCGCCATACGCTGCCGGGTAAGAGTAGCCATGCCTTTCGGCACAATCATCGCCAGGCCTTCGACCACGCGGCGTTCCTGCTGGGCCAGACGGCACGCCTCAAGCCAAAGAATTCCGACGGTCAACGCGCCATCGACGGTCGATTGCGTTTCTTCATCGTTCACCCCAACTACAGCTAAGGCGCGCTGTCCCTGCCGCAGCCAGCCGCGCAGGTAGGCCGGTCCGAAGGAGCGTTCAAGATCGACGCTGGTAGTGAGCTTGACCACGGTCCAACCGGGAAGGTTTCTTTCGAGCGCTCGGCGCAGGCGAGGTTCGTAAGCGACCCGCGCCGCCCGTCGCGCGGCCGGCGAGCGCTGATCGCGGTCTCGGCAGAAATCGAGCCGTGTCGGGTGATTTTGCCCCATGCGCTGCACCTGCAACCGGAGCGTGGTGGCCTTTACTTCCGCATCCAGCACCCGTCGCACGAAATTCCGCTCGCTCGACCACAGATGCAGCAGGCATTTGTTGTACTCGCCGGAAATCGAATACTTCGAGTCCGCCAGATCGAACGCGATGGCGCCATCTTCCACCACCACCGCGGCGCGTGCGCCTTGCAGAAAATCGGAGAGCGTTTGGCTGAGAGAATCTGGGGTCACGGATAAAATTATTCGCTCCGCGACAATCCCCGTCAGTGATGGCTGGACCAAGAGAATGTTTGGTTTTGGTCGGCGCATGTCGGCGCAGCTTCCGTCGTCTTGCTAATGCGTTAATTTTCGAGTGGCCGACGATTCGACGGGTGGCCGGGCGATTTCGGGGTCAATGAGTGAAATCGCGATTTTCGCTAGTTAGCTTCCCGCCGGCTTACTTAAGCGCCCTCGAAAGCCAGTGCAGCACGTTTAATACGTATAATCGATCATCGTTTCCGGGCACATCCATCCCCATTTTTCCAGCGATCTTTTCGACTCCGTTCTTGTCTGTTTTCTTGAACACCTGCGCGGTCAGCATACCGACTTCTCCGCTGACAACTACCCGCCCGCGACCCACAGGAAACGCAATCGCCATCGCTCGTCCTCGCACCGGCCACTGCTTCGCTGCGGCTTCGCGGTTGGCCCTCGCCTTCGCGGGATCGGCGTCGTACAGCGGCAAGGTGGCCTTCCTGGTCAGGATTTCACCCGTTGTCGGAGACAATATCAACAGAGCGGCGCCACCTGCCGGAACGCTCACCGACTCTCCTGTGAACGCAACCAGCCTGTGCACTTGTTCCGCGGCGCCCCGCCCACGGATAATCGAATGGTCGCCGAGCAAATGGTTTTGATCGGAGAAAACGAGTTCAGTGGGATCGTCGTCGGTGAAATCATCGGGATTGCTATCCACTACGAACCCATTTCCTAACGTGACGCCGAACCGCTGGGCGAGTGGGGCGGCAGCATCCCCCATGGGGAAGTGATCGGCGGCCAGAAACAGTGATCCGCCTTGCCGCACCCACTCGTACACGGCATCGCACTCGGCTTTCGTGAAGGCCGGTGTGGAATCATTGTTGTCATTCGAGAACTTGCCCGTGGCATTTGCTATCACTAATACATCGATGCCTTTCATGTGGTCTGGGCTGAAATAGAATGTGATCGCCACTACGTCATAGCCATCGTTGTGTAGGAGATCGGAGAAAGGTTTGAAGAGCCCGTCCTTCGTATGTACGTTATCGTGGCCTTGATCGATCGCCACGCGGGGATGATGAGCGGTGTACGTTGGGTGAGCGACGGTGGCATCAAAGTCTGGATCGGGAGCCATCTGCGCCGTTGCGGTGCTAACTCCCAGGATGAGAAGGAGGGCCCCAATCCTCATTATTAGGCCTCGTAATCGATAGATTTACTATCGATAGATTTATTCCGCTGCGACGCGCTCGCGCCCATTATGCTCCACTCCCGTAACTGTCGAGAACAAGCCATAGCGCCCACGACTCAAACACGCTGGGTTCGGATTCCGGTTATTCGCGAGACACTTGTCAATAGTCTCGCTTCCGATGTTGACGGTGCTCCGGTCTTCCGGCCATGGGATAATAGCGCAACGAGTCGTTTTCAAACCAAGGGCATCAAAATATGGTGAATAATCAGCAGCAACATTTCTTCTTCGAGCACTACGGCCTTACCAATCACGACCTTGAGGCCTACTTGGCCGCAGCGCTCTCCGCTGGCGGCGATTACGCCGACCTTTATTTCGAATACCTGACCTCGACGTCGCTGATGGTGGATGAGTCGCTCGTGAAGTCCGCCTCGCAAGGGATCTCCGCAGGCTGCGGCGTGCGCGTAGTTTCTGGCGAGCGCACCGGATACGCTTACACGGACGATCTGTCTCCTCAAAGAATTCTTCATGCCGCTCGCACCGCGGCCTTGATCGCCAGCGCCCCGGCCAAATCGACGGTCGCCGGCTTTCAGCAAAAGCCTGCGCGCAGCCTCTACCCCGTCGCGTTGCCATCGGTTGACGCAGACATTACCGCCAAAGTTGAACTGCTGATGCGGGCCGACAAAACCGCTCGCGGATACGATCCCCGGATCAAGGAAGTACGCGCCAGTTATGCCGACGAACTGCGGACCATCCTGGTGGTTGGCTCCGACGGTACCTTCGCGGAAGACTCGCAGCCGCTGGCGCGAGTGAATGTTTCCTGCATCGCGAAAACCGATGCAACTTCAGGACGCGGCACCTCCGGCGGCGGCGGCCGCGTAGCGCTCGATTTCTTTTTCGGCGATAGAACTCCCGAGTTCTTTGCCAAGGAGGCCGCGCGTCAGGCTATCCTGCAACTCGACGCGCGCGAAGCTCCGGCCGGCGACATGGAGGTCGTACTCGGCCCGGGATGGCCCGGCGTTCTGCTGCACGAGGCTGTGGGCCACGGGTTGGAAGCCGACTTCAATCGCAAGAAGACGTCGGCATTTGCCGGCCTGATCGGCAAACGAGTAGCCAGCGAAAAGTGCACCGTGGTCGACAACGGCACCATGCCGTGGCGCCGCGGCTCCTTGAACGTGGACGACGAAGGCCAGCCCACGCAGGAAACGGTGCTGATCGAAAACGGAATTCTGAAGGGATATCTCAGCGACAAACTTTCCTCGAAGCTGATGGGCCTTGCCGATACCGGCAATGGACGCCGCGAGAGCTACGAGCACATTCCCATGCCGCGCATGACGAACACTTACATGCTCGCCGGGCAAGACGATCCCGGGGACATCATTCGCTCGGTAAAGAACGGAGTCTACGCCGTGAACTTCGGCGGCGGACAGGTCGACATCACGAACGGCAAGTTTGTTTTCTCGGCGTCGGAAGCCTATCTCATCGAAAACGGACAGATCACCGCCCCCATCAAAGGCGCAACCCTGATCGGCAACGGACCCGATGTGCTGACGCGCGTCTCGATGGTCGGCAACGATCTGAAACTCGACGAAGGCGTAGGCACCTGCGGCAAAGATGGGCAGGCGGTTCCGGTGGGGGTTGGTATTCCGACGATTAAAATCGATCGGCTTACCGTCGGCGGCACTGCGAAACGCGAGACCGGCGGGTTCATGCAGTAAAGACCTTTTCACCACGGAGACACGTCACGGAGAAAAACCAGACCAAAGTTTTGCTTTTCTCCGTGCCTCCGTGCCTCCGTGGTAGATTCTGATTTTGAAATGACAACAACACTAGAAACCAGCGAAACGAAACTCGCAACCGATCTCAATCAACTCGCAACCGACGTAGTCGGCCGCGCCATGCAAGGCGGCGCGACGGCGGCGGAATGTGTCGTCCGCGAGGGCGACGAATTTTCTACCGTGGTGCGCCTCGGCCAGGTCGAAACCCTGAAAGAATCCGGCTCGCGCGCCATCGGCGTTCGCGTTTTCTTTGGACAGCGCGCGGCCAGCACTTATTCCAGCGATTTTTCCGCCGCCGGCATCGACCGCATGTTGAAGTCGGCGCTCGAACTGGCGAAGATTACTTCCGAAGATCCGCACGCCGGAATTCCCGAAGCCGCCAAACTCGGATCCCTATCCGGCGACCTCCACCTCTATCACGAGGACGTTTACTCCTTGCCCGGCCCCGAGCGCATCGAGTACGCGCGCCGCGCCGAAAAGGCCGCGCTCGACGCCGATCCCCGCATCAAGAACTCCGAGGGCGGATCGTTCGACGCCGCGACTGGTCGAAAAGTGCTGGCGAATTCTCACGGCTTTGTCGGCGAATACCGCCGGTCGTATTGTTCGGTCGCCGTCGTGCCCATTGCTCAGGACGAGCAAGGCGCCATGCAGCGCGATTACTGGTATTCGGTGGCGCGCAGCCTGGCAAAACTCGACCCGGCCGAGCAGGTCGGCAAAGAAGCGGCGCGCCGCACGCTTCGACGCCTCGGCGCGCGCAAGGTGAAGACTGCCCATGTGCCGGTGGTGCTCGATCCCATGGTCGCAAGCTCCATGCTCGAACACATTTTCGAGGGCGTAAATGGCGACTCGATCTATCGCGGAGCCTCGTTCCTGGCGGGCAAACTCGGCGAACAAATTGCCGGAGCGAACGTCACCGTCATCGACGATGGCACCATGCCCGGCGGCTTCGGCACTACGCCTTTCGACGGCGAAGGCATTCCTACGCGCCGCACTGTAGTAATAGAGAACGGAATTCTGAAGTCGTATCTGCTGAACACCTACACAGCGAAAAAGTTGGGCCTGGAGACCACAGCCAACGCTTCTCGCGGACTCGCTGGAACGCCCGGAATCGGGCCCGGAAATTATTTCCTCGAACCGGGAACGAAAACGCCAAAGCAGATTGTCGCCGAGATTAAAGACGGTCTCTATGTAACCGAGTTTCTCGGCCACGGCGCAAATCTGGTAACCGGCGACTACTCCCGCGGTGCCTCCGGCATGTGGATCGTCAACGGCGAACTGGCCTATCCAGTCGAAGAGATCACAGTAGCCGGCAATCTCAAAGACATGTTCTGCAACATTTCTGAGATCGGCAGCGACCTCGAATTCCGCGGCAGCATAGCCTCGCCAACGCTCCGCATAGATGGGCTAACTGTAGGTGGGGAGTAAGATTCTAGTGTGGTGACGGGACTTTGCCCCGTCCGAATTGGGCGAAACCCGGCAACTGCTCAACCCCTTGCGCAGTCCGATGTCCTAAGCAAGCCTTCGCAGCGCCCCCAGCAATTCCTCGATATCAGGCAGTTGGTCAATCGGATAGACCTTAGCAAACGCGATCTTTCCCGCTTTATCCACAATGAACGCCGCGCGCTCGCTGATGCCCGCAACCGGCGGGCCCTCGCGCAGCACGCCAAACTTGCGCGTTACTTCCGCATGCGGATAGAAATCCGAACACAGAGGGACCTCGACCGGTCCAACTTCCTGCTGCCGCCACGCGATATGACTGGGAATCGAATCTACACTGATGTCCATGACCTGGGCATTAAGCGCCGCAAACTCTTTTTTCCTGGCATCGAGTTCCGGCACCTGCGACGCTCAAGTCGGAGTCCAGTCCAAAGGATGAAACGCCAAGACCAGGTTCTGCCGGCCGAGATAATCGCGCAAGCGCACCGTAATGCGTCGCTCACCGGCAACCGCGGGAAGCTCAAAATCTGGCGCCGGATCGCCAATCTTTAGGGCCACGTCGGTCTCCAATCGAAACAAAAATTGTAATTGAGATCACTGCCGCCCGTCTCCAGCCCCGGGAATTAACCTGTTTTTAACATTCGGCAGGTCATTCGCCGTTAACATTTCTCGCATGGCTGAGCAGCCCTTGCACATCGAAGATCTTCCCGGATCGCGGGAGGGAATCCGCATCCTGCGCCTTTCTGGACCATTGACCCTAATCAATCTATTCGGCTTTCAGTCCAAGGTGCGCGCCGACAACTCGCGCGCTCTCATCCTGGACTTCACCGATGTCCCGCTGGCCGACTCCGCCGGTATCGGGGCGCTGGTCGGAGCCTATGTCACGCGACAAAAAGATGGACGCAGCCTGGGTTTGGTAGGCGTGAATCAGCGCATCCATAACGCTCTGCAAGTGACCAAGGTGGAAGACTTTTTTCGTTTCTACGGAACGGTTGCCGAAGCGGAGCAGGCCGCGGCCTAGGGTGGAGAGCCGGACGAAATGGAGAGCGGGCGAAGCGGAGTGGAGAGCCGGGCGAAGTGAAGTGGAGCGCCGGGCGTCCCCGCCCGGCCCACATAGCTGCCCAGCAACGCCCATGAATCCAGTAATCTAATCCAGCCAAAAGAAAAGCGAGCCAAAAGAAAAGCGGCCTCCCCGGGCCGCCTTTCTTTTTTCCGAATTTTGGTTGTGGCCTAGACGCCTTTGACGTTCTCTGCCTGCCAGCCTTTCGGGCCCTTGACTACGTCGAACTGAACTTGTTGACCTTCCTGCAGGCTGCGAAAACCGTTTGCCTGGATGGCGGAGAAGTGCACGAATACGTCCTCGCCATTCTGGCGGCTGATAAAACCGTAGCCCTTGGCATCGTTGAACCACTTTACTGTTCCTGTTTCCATGATGTTGCCGTGTTCCTTTTGTGTTGAAGTGTGCGCCGAAACTCGCAGGATACTGCAGAATCACGCTCAGGCAGGTCACGCTGTAAGGCAGGTCACGCTGTAGAGCAGAGTACTGCTGACAACCGCAAAGTCAAACGCACCTAAATTGTACATATTCGGGTGCAAATGGCTAGAAGATTCTATGCTTACCGACGTAATCTCCCCTGGTACACATTACCTGGATACCCTCCCGAAAATTCCCGGTTTCGAACCTCCGTTCTGTTGTATCTAGTTGACAAATAAGGCCCATCTCGTTTTGGCAGCTTTCTTGCCTTGGGATAAATGGCAACCGGGTGTCTGAATCAGTCCGGAGGGGATCACATGCTGACCATACACGTTGAGAACCTGAGTGACTTGGTGGTGGTTGAATGCAAGGGCAGGATCATCCGCAGCGACTCTGTTTTCAAGCTTCGCGATGTCGTGCTGGAACAGGCCGCCGCCCACGTCGTTGCACTCGATCTTTCCGAAGTGGAAGCGATTGGCGGTGGTGGCCTTGGTATGCTCGTGTTTCTCGATCACTGGGCACGCGAACACGATATTCAGTTCAAGCTGTTTAATCCCTCGCGCGCAGTAGTGGAAGGCCTGGTGCAAAATCGCTCAATTCTCAACTTCGAGATTGCAACCTTCCACGAAATGATGGGCATTCTGGCCCACGCCGATTGCCGCTATAGCCTCGCTGCCTGAGCATTGCCTCTGCTCTCTTGGGAGAACAGGCGAGCCACAATCGAGTTGTTCCGCGGCCTGCTCAGCCGGGCGTTCAGAGAGTCCAAGGCGGAGGATCCGCTTCAAAGGGCCTCCCTGCTGGCCCGAGCCCAAGCCGCTGCGGCCGCTACGTGGTTTCGTGCGATTTCAAGGCGCGATTTCTCGGCCAGCAGACGCGCGTGCAAGTCGGGGAGAGAATGCTTCAGCTTCTCCAGGTTGCGTCGGTATTCGAGCGATTCTTTTTCGAACGCAATCGTAACTGCTGTCTCGGAATGTGGTGACAGGTCCCGCAGACATTCAGCTGCCCGCTGGAGCTGGCTGAGTATGTTAGAGAAGTCCCCGGGCCTGATGTTCGAACAGTGCTTTCGTTCCGGACGGAAACGGAGCAGCGCGGAACGCAGATTCTCGTTCACCTGGCGCAAGGTTCCGAGTGCGTCGGGCGGCATTATCCGTTCCAGTCCATGTGCATCGTGTCGGCGCCGGCGGCGCCGGAAGCAACCTCTCGGGGATTCGTAGTGACGGGCGGATCCTCAGCCCGCTCAACCTGGATCCATGCTTCTCGCAGCACCAGCAAGTCCGTGATCTGCTGGGTGAGTGCCCGTCTCGAAGGCTGGAATTGGACCTGCACCAGATTTTGCCGTAAAACGTCGTAAAAATGGTTGAGATCGTGGGCGACCTTGCCTCCCTTTTCGAAATCCAGCGACGACTGCAGGTGCCCGATGACCAAAATCGCGTGCTTGATTCGCTTGCTCTGTCGCTCAATGGCGTTCTGTTCGACGGCGATGGCCGCTTGCCGCAAATCCTCGACGATCTGCTCATAAAGCCGCACCACCAGTTGTACCCGGCTCGCGCCCCGAACCGCCGCTTCTCGATACGACTGTTGGATATTCATGACGGTATGCCTTTCTCTCTTAACTGCTGCTGCCTGTACTGCTGCTGCCGCTCGCCGCGCTGGTCCCGGAAGTCGGGGTGGTGTCAGCGCTGGGAGCGGTCACGCCCGTGGAGGTGGAGGTGCCTGTGCCGCCTTCAAGAGTCGAGAGCGCCCCCAGCGCCGCGTTGACTTCCGCAAGTGTGAAGGGGTACTCCTCCAGATTGGCGTTGACCTGGTCGAACTCCGTGGTCAACGCCGTTTGCTGGGCGGCCAACTGCGTCTGAAAATTGGTAATCTCGGTGTTGAGGTCGTTCTGTTGGCTCTGGTTCGAGGCCAGATCCTCGGTCAGAATGCCCGTCGCCGGATCCGTCAGATTGGTGAGGTCGGCGTTCATGTTGTCGGCGAACCCGGTCACGTTGGAATTGGTAAAGAAATTCTGCACCGCTGCAGGATTGGAACTCAGCGCGTCGCTAAGCGTGGAACTGTCGACGCTCAGGGTCCCGTCGTTGTTCATGGTAATGCCCAGGGCCGCCAGGTTGGTGAAACCACTGCTCACCGAGGTCGCGTCGGTGGTTGCGTAGGTTATGTCCGCCGCCAGACTGGATTGCAGGACGCGCAAGTCGGTATCCGAGCCGAGCGGTCCTTCCTGGCTGGTAGAAGCGTTGACGGTGAACTGGGTATTGAGATCTCCGATGACGGTGTTGTATTCCGTAACAAAATTGTTGATCGAGTTGGTGATCGAGGTGGTGTCCGGACCCACCGTCACCGTTACCGGCGTGGCCGGATCGGCGCTCACCAGGTCCAGAGTCACGTCCGGGATCGCCCCGGTCACCGTGTTCGTGGTGCTGGCATAAGGAATGCCATTGATCGTGATCTCAGCGTTGGTTCCGCCCACCGGCGGCTCAAATGTCAGACTCGTGGTGTTGCCGCCCGTCGGAATGGACAATGCGCCCGCACTGCCGGTTGACTGGCTGTAGATCGCCAAATGCGCGCCGTCGGCGTCCGTCACCACGCTCGCCGTGATGCCCCATTCGTTGCTGGCGCTTTGCGTATTAATGGACTGGGCCAGCGTGGTAAGCGTGTCATTGCTGCCCGTTATGGCAATGTTGGCCGTCGTCCCACCCGACCCTCCGATCTGCACCTGCAATTCGCCCGTGCTCTGGCCACTCGGCAGAATCACGCTTTTCGCACTGGCTACCGAGTCCGTGTACAGCGTCCCGGTTGACGCCAGACTGCTCACCACCACGGTGTAGTTGCCCGCTGTGGCTCCGGTCTGCGCCGTGGCGTTCACAATCGCCGACTCCGAGGAGTTGGCCGTCACTGCCGTCAGCGCTCCATCCGAACCAGTGAACCCCTGCACGGCGCTCGCCAGATTGGACAAATCGCTATTGATGCTGTTCAGGGCCGTCGCCTGCGTTTGCAGATTGGTCACATCTCCCTGCCAGGCGGTCATTTGCCCGCTCTCGGCGGATTGCAATTCGGACACAACTGCCGACACATTGATCCCGTTACCATTCAACAATGCCGCGGCATTGAAGCTAATCCCCATGAGTTTTTTCTCCTTCGCTTACACTTGCTGCTGTGCCCCCGCTTGCGCCCAGCTTCGCCGCTTGCTGAAATTCCTCGGCGATTCCGCGCTCCACGCCAAGTTCCTGGTTGCTCGGCACTTGCAGAACCACGTCTTTGGCCTTGTCCAGGTACTCAATAATTATCTGGTCCTTAATGTCAGGATCCTGATGCACTTCGACAACATCCTGCGGCAATTCGTAGTTGGAGGGGACAATTTTCGCGGCGGAACTTTCTTGTTCTGGCAGAGTTCCCGAAACGGGCTGGCCCGGCTCTTCCGCGCCTGACGCGAGACCTGTTTGCGACCGGTCCGAACCCACACTCACGTTTTCTGCCTGCACACCTCTTGCGGGTGGAAAGCTTTCTACCGGCGCGATGCTCATAGCGCACTACTCCGGAAACAACACAAAGGAGGCGGTTGTCCGCCTCCTTTGCCGAGCCACTATTGCAACAGTTTCAGTACAAGTTGCTGCTGCTGGTTAGCCTGGGCCAGAGCGGAAATACCGGTCTGTTCCAGAATCGAATACTGGGAAAGGTTGGCCACCGCCGTCGGGATGTCCGCGGCCGTGACGTCGTTTTCCGCCGAAGTCAGGTTCTGCGTCTGGTTGGTGATGACGTTGGAAGCGCTTTGCAACCGGTTGACCGTCGCCCCAATATTGCCGCGTAATCCGGCAACCGTGGCCACGGCATCGTTGATCAGCGTCAAGGCAGCTTGCGCGTCGGATTGGGTCAACAGGTCATTGATCGATCCAGCCGTGCCGCCTGCTAAGAATGTCGCACCACCGAAGGTGTTGGCCCCCGACCCGGTAGTCGCCAAAGCGACACTGTCGCCGGCGGTACCCTTGGTGATTGCCGTGAGTGCGATTGAGGTTTGCCCGGCAACTGCCGTCGCCGATGTGTTGGCCGTGGCGCCCGTTCCGAAGGCATAGTTGATGCCTGCGCCGGTCCCGCCGTTGATGGCATCCGCCAGGTTGGAGAGGCTGCCGGCTTCCGTCGGTCCCACCAGAACCTGGACTCCATTTGCTGCGGGAGTGCCCAGGGCGGTCACAAAGCTGTAGGTTTGCGTGCCCACGGTTACTGTGTCGCCAGCGACCGCCGATGGAGCGGTTCCGGCAGCTACGCCGCCAGTGAAATCCAGGGTAGCCCACGTGCCAGTTGTTGTGCCGGCTGCCGCGGTGGTAATGAAATTGCCAGTGGTGCCGGGGGTGTCGGCAGTGAAGGCGAGGGTAGTGGCAGTGCGTGTTCCCGCCGTGACTTGAGTATTGGCCACGGTATTGGCGCTATAACCAGCGCCCCCTGTGCCGTTGACTGCGGCTGCCAGATTTTGGAGGGCAGAAGCCTCCTCGCTACCGCCAGTGGGTGCAACCACTTCATTCGCTGTCTCCGTGTGGCTCAGCGCATTCACGAAGGTATAGGTTTGGCCCCCAACCGTTACCGTAGCGCCTGCCGCGCCGCCCGCCAAATTCCCGCCACCGGTTACGCCGGTCGTCGTACTCGCAATCGTGAAAGCGTTTCCGGCGGTCCCGTTGAGGTTCGCGGTTACAGTGAGCACATCACCCGCAGACGATGCGTAGACGTTTCCGTTGGCCACAGTTCCGGCTCCATACGCAACTCCGGCGCCACCGGATGTGGCGTTGACGGCGGCTGCCAAATTCGCAACTGTTTGCGCCGTAGAGCCTCCGACCAAAACCTGATTCGCGGCGCCGGTGAGAGCCGTCACGAAGGAATAGACTGTGCCCCCGATGGTCGCGGTGTCAGTGCCGCCCACCGGATTGTCCGCGTTCAGGAAGGTTAGAGCACCGGTGCCCGCGGCGCCTTGCGTGAAAGCGGCTCCGGTCAGGATGTCGGTGGCGGAGGTGGCAGTCGTGCCCGGCGTCTGGCTCAGTGTCCCAGTCGCGGCAACGGCTCCTCCCAGGTTCAGGCCGGCGGAGGACAACGTGCCGGTGGTGACACCGATTTGGCTGCTGCCCGAGGTGCTGCCGTCACTCAAGAACACGTTGAGCGTATCCGCCGTGAACACCTGCCCGCCGTTGAAGTTGGTCGTGGAACCGATACTGTCAATTTCCGCCTTGATCGATTGATATTCGGCATCCAGCGCGGTGCGTTGCGAATTCGACACCGTGCCGGTGGCGGATTCGGTGGCCAGCGTAACCGCGCGGTCGAGCAACGTGGTGACCTGAGAGAGCGCGCCGTCTGCGACCTGCAGTTCGCCGACGCCGTCGGTCGCGTTGCTTGACGACTGCGTCAGTGCCGCGATGTTGGCCGCTAAGCCGTTGGCGATAGCCAGGCCGGCTGGGTCATCAGCGCCGCTATTGATCCGCGACCCTGACGATAACTGCTCCAGAGTCGAGTTGAGGCTGTTGCTGGTGATATTTAGCTGGTTTTCCGCAGCTAAAGCAGCAATGTTATTTAAGATGGTAAGTGCCATTGAATTGCTCCTTGTTGGTTCCGATCTGGGATCCGTCCCCGAAACCTTCCCGGAGCTCGTTCCGTTTGTCCTGCGGAACCCAATTGTGTTTCATTCAGCATCATCGGCTGGCCAATTGCAGGCTTTATTTCCACAAGTACCGGACGACATGCGTCCGAAGTAACCAATCTGCTTTCTGGTCAGCTCTCCCCACCGTCGCCGTTTCTGCCGATCTTTATTGACGAAGCTTTATAAGAGGCGGGCTTTCTGCCGTCCAGGAGCTAAACATGATCCAGCTCACCCGCCTCAACAATCACCCGCTGGTCGTCAATTCCGATCTCATCAAGTTCGTCGAACAGGCCCCCGATACCGTCATCACCCTGGTAAATGGCGACAAGATTGTCGTGCGCGAAAGTGCTCAGGACGTTCTCGACCGCGTGGTCCAGTTTCGCCGCTCCGTTTTGCAAGGGATCACGCCGTGGTTGGACAATCGTTCCGCCCTCCCTCCCGTCGTTAATGGCAATGTCGAGGGCAACGACCGCCCCTCTGGCGAGAAATAGGAGCCCCTCGTGGATAAGGCAACCCTCGGCGGTCTGGTGCTCGCCATCGGCGGCATCCTCCTGGGCTTGATGTTGGAGGGCGGAAATCTCGGCCAGGTGCTCCAGCCCACCGCAGCCATGATCGTGTTTGGGGGCACACTGGGCGCGGTCCTCATTCAGTATCCCTTGCCAGTGGCGCTCAGTGCGTTCCGGTGGCTGGCGCAAGTGTTCGTCGAGCCCGCGAACTCTGCGCAATCGACGATCGAACTCCTGGTCAAATACGCCAACCAGGCGCGTCGGGAAGGCATCATTTCGCTCGACAAAGAGCTGGACAACATCCGCGAACCTTTTCTGCGCCGCGCCCTCATGTTGGCGGTGGACGGAACCGAACCGCAGGAACTCCGCAAGATCATGGAACTCGAACTGGATAACCAGGAAGAACAGGAGGAGAAAATTCCCCAGCTCTTCGAATCGGCCGGTGGATTTTCTCCCACCATCGGCATCATCGGGGCGGTGCTCGGTCTGATCCAGGTCATGCAACACCTGGACAAAATCGACGAAGTCGGAAAAGGCATTGCCGTCGCCTTCGTGGCTACCCTCTACGGAGTGGGCGCCGCCAACCTCATCCTCCTGCCGGCATCTGGAAAATTGAAAATCCGCATCCGCAACGAGCAGATCATCCGCGAAATGACGCTCGAGGGTGTCGTTTCCATCCTCGAGGGGATGAACCCCCGTATTCTGGAAGCGAAGCTGCTGGGGTTCGTCGCGAAGGCTAACGATCCCGCCGTCGTCCCGGAGGAGTCCAACGCTGGGGTGTCTAACTTATGAGCCGCCGCAAGCGAGCGCCCAGTCGCGCCAATCACGAACGCTGGCTGGTTTCCTATGCTGATTTCATCACACTCTTGTTTGCCTTCTTCGTCGTGCTCTACGCCTCGTCGCAAGTCGACAAAAGAAAAGTTGGAAAACTGGCTTTGGCGATTCAAGTCGCTTTCCAGGAGATGGGAGTCTTTCAGGCTTCCACCACAGAAGTTCCCATCGATTTCGCAGCGCCCATGCCCTTCGCCACGGTGCAGTCCATCGAAAACGCGGACCGCACCGCGAACCTTGGCCGGATCGTCTCCCGGCCTGAGGGCTCGCTCGGCGCAGCCGTGGAGAACGGCGATCTGGCTCAGTTGCAGAAACAACTGGAAAGCGCGCTCACTGCGGAAATCGAACGCAAAGAAATCGCCATGCGCCGCCAGTCCGACGGCCTGGTTATCAGTTTGCGTGAGGTAGGTTTTTTCGAGAGTGGCTCATCCCAAATGAAGCCTACCTCGCAGGCCGCCTTCGACCGCATCGCTAATATGCTCCGACAGGGCGACTATCGCCTGCGCATCGAGGGCCACACCGATAACGCCCCCATTCACACCGCACAATTCCCTTCGAACTGGGAACTTTCTACCTCCCGGGCAACCGAAATTGTGCGCCTCCTCATCGTCCGCGACGGCTTCGTTCCCGATCGTCTGAGCGCTGCCGGATTCGCCGAGTATCACCCCGTCGCAAACAACCGCACTCCCGAAGGCCGCGGCATAAACCGTCGCGTGGATATCGTCATCCTCGGCCATGCCCTGCCAGAGATTTCCCCGACCGAGGCCCAGCCCGAGGCCCGATCCGAGGCCCAATCCAAGACCCAAGCCGCCCCTCCAACTTCGAATCAACCGCCGCAACCAGTCCTCGCTCCAGCCCTTAAGTAGTGTGCGTGAGAACTAGAACTGGTCTCATAAATGGTTTTGGGAAGGGCATGGCTTCAGAGCCTGCGGAAAAACTCGGTGTTGCACTTGATTTTGGGTGGCGCAGCGGTTTTACCGCTGCGATAAGTGGCCTATTTTCAGAGCCGGCTTTAGCCGCTGCGGTGAGGTTCAGCCGTGCCGCTGATCGCTGCAAGCTGTGTCAAGTCCCCGTTTCAACGATTTTCCGCGTAACTCCATGAATAGGCGAGGAAAATAAAGTCGCCAAAATTGGCGGTGTAGGTAGGTCGGAATTGATATAATAGAACTAGAGGAAAGAAAACTTGGATCAGAGGGGCGGGAAACAACTCCCGCCCTTTTTCATTTTGAAAGTGGGAACTCCCTCAGCTACTTTTTCTACGATGGGGTGCCGTTAAGTCCTTATTCCGGAATATTTTACGTGTAAGTCATTTAAACTCAAAGATCTGGCGGGAATTTTCGCCTAAATCTATGATTCTAAAAGGTCGAGTATTTAATTTTTTTCTGCTGTAATCCAGCGGCCGGAGGCATAATTGGATATATCGGATCAGCCAAGTCCAACTCCTTGATTCTAAAGGTCGGCTCCAAAGGCTTGTCAGTAATTCCTTTGTTATGAATATTTTAGATTTAAATCCTTTACAATGAATATTTTGGCGAAAATGGGGGGGAGGGGGTACCCACCACCACCTAAAACTTCCCCGCCACGGGCTTCGCCGGGTCCGAGTAATCATAAAACCCGCGTCCCGACTTCCGCCCATACCACCCCGCCATCACCAGCCGCTTCAGCAGCGGAGGCGATGCAAACCGCCGCTCCTTGAACTCGTCATACATCACATGAGTAATGTAGTAAGTAGTATCGAGCCCGACAAAATCCAGCAAAGTAAACGGACCCATCGGATATCCGCAGCCCAGCTTCATAGCGCTATCGATGTCCTCGATCGACCCCACGCCCTCTTCATAAGCCCGGATTGCATCGAGCAAATAAGGCACCAGCAGCCGGTTGACGATGAATCCCGTCTTGTCCGAAGTGCGCACCGGAACCTTCCCCAGCTTCTGAGCAAACTCGTAAGCCGCCTCATAAACCTCAGGAGAAGTAGCAATAGTCCGAACCACCTCGACCAGCTTCATCAAAGGAACAGGATTAAAAAAATGCATCCCAATAAATCGCTCCGGCCGCTTCACCGAAGTCAAAAGCTCGGTCACCGAAATCGAAGAAGTATTCGAAGCAAAGATAGCGTCCTTTTTCACGATGCCGTCGAGCGCAGCATACATCTTCTTCTTTTCCTCAACGTTCTCAATGATGGCCTCAATAACAATGTCGCAATCGGCCAAATCAGCTTTGTTAGTAGTCGCCCGAAGCCGAGCAAGAGCCGCATCCTTCTGCGCCGGAGTAATCCCGCCTTTCTCCGGCCCGCGCTCGGCAAACTTACCAAGCGACTTCTCAATCCCGGCAAAGCCCTTGTCCAGATACTTCTGCTCGACTTCAAGCACAGTAACCTCAAACCCAGCAGTAGCGCAAACCTGCGCAATGCCCGACCCCATCAACCCACAACCAAGAACACCAACTTTATTGATATCCATATATTCCCTGTCCGTGATTAAGACTCAACACAGAGGACGCAAATAGAATTCGATTCGCATGTTATCCGGGTCGTCAAGCCAGATGAAATCTCTGTGACCGTATTGGTCCTTCCTGATCCCGCTGTTCACGATTTGGGACTGATCTAGCCTGGTCCGGACTGACTGAAGCTCTTCGATCGTGCGAACGCCAAAGGCAAGATGATTGAGACCGACATTTTCCTTCTCATAACTCGCCTTACTCCGATTGCAGCGAGTGAAAAATAAACGTGTGTCGCCAATCTGGTACATAAGGCTTTCATCCGCCCGATGGGGCTGTTGTTCGAGAACGATTGTGTAGAAGCGTTCGGTCTTACCCAGTTCAGTAACACGGTAGACAAGATGGTCGACAAACTGTGGGCTGCTCATAAACGCGCAACTCCGTCACTGAAAGCTCTCCACCACCATAGCAATCCCCTGCCCGCCGCCAATGTCGAGGCGATTTGCGGGCGTGAGCGAAGCGGAAGCCCGCAGCCGAGATCCCGAGCGCAGCGCGGGACCTCTACTGAAAACTCTCTACAACCATGGCGATGCCTTGTCCTCCACCAATGCAAGCCGTAGCGAGCCCGTACTTCTTCTTCCGCCGCCGCAACTCATACAGCAGAGTAATCACCAGCCGAGTCCCTGTCGCGCCCAGCGGATGTCCCAGCGCAATCGCCCCGCCGTTAACGTTTACCTTCTCGCGATCGAGTCCCAATTCTTTTTCCACCGCCAGATACTGCGCCGCGAACGCCTCGTTCACTTCAATCAAATCGATGTAGTCGAGAGTCAGCCCCGCGCGCTGCAGCGCAATCTTCGTCGCCGGAACCGGACCGCTCCCCATAATCTTCGGATCGACGCCCGCAATCCCCCAATTCACAATCCGTCCCAGCGGACTAAGATTCCTCTTCTGCGCCTGCTCCAGCGACGTCATCACCACCGCAGCCGCGCCATCGACAATCCCGCTAGCGTTGCCAGCTGTCACCGTCCCATTCTTACCAAACGAAGCCCGCAGCTTCGCCAGCCCCTCGAGCGTAGTCTGCGGACGCCGGTGATCGTCCTCCGCGAGCGTCTCGCCCGTCAACTCGCCCTTAGAATTCCGCAGCGGCACCGGCGTCAGCTCTTCCTGCAAACGACCCGCCTTGTACGCCTCATCAGCCTTCTGCTGCGAGCGCAGCGCGAACTCGTCCTGCGCCTGCCGCGTGATCCCCTGCTGCTCGCCGTACAACTCAGCCGTATTTGCCATGTAGAGACCGCAATAGGAATCGAGCAGCGCCACCATCAGCGAATCTTCCAGCTTCCCACCCGGAGCGAGCGTGAATCCGTCGCGTCCCCGGATCGAAAACGGCGCCTGCGACATCGATTCCATCCCGCCCGCCAGCACTACCTTGGCTTCTTCGGTCTGGATCATCTGCGTCGCGCTCACAATCGCCTGCATCCCCGACCCGCAAAGTCTATTTACAGTCAGCGCCGGAGTCTCAATCGGCAAGCCCGCTCGCAAAGCCGCGTGCCGCGCTCCATAAAGTGCATCGCCCGAAGTCTGCTGCGCGTTGCCGAACACGGCATGATCGAACTCTTTCGCGTCGATCCCCGCCCGTTCGATCGCAGCCTTCGCGGCCACCGCGCCCAGTTCCTGCGCCGTGTAGTCTTTGATTTTTCCGCAATAGCGTCCAAAGGGCGTGCGCGCCCCGCTGACAATGGCAATGTCTCCAGGTTTCAACATGCGTACCAACTTATAGAAGAGTGCGTGGGCCTAAGGCCAACCTGTGAGTTTAACAGCAGGAAAGGATTTGTGATTTGTAATTTGCGATTTGTAATTTTGCGAGCGTGCCGGCGTTCCGGGCAGGTTGGATGGTCAATTACAAATTACAAATCGTCAATTACAAATTGTCTTCCTACGCCACCGCCGCCGATGCGGCGAACTGCGGCGCTTGCGTCACAATCTTTCCCGCGCCTTGCGCCACCGCTAACTCCAGGGCGTGATCGGCGCGGTTGGCCACTTCGGTCACAATGTCCACCGGATCGAAATGCTGCTGCATCACCGCCTGGGCCAGCCCGGCGCTGAACTCGACCCCCTTGTCCTTGCCCGGGAAGCGCACATCCGCCAGCAGCCGCCGCAGCTTCTCCACTGCCAACAGCGCTTCTACTTCGCCGGTATCGCCGAGCACCAGCGCGATCGTCGTTGCCTCGTAGTGGAACGCCAGATCGTTCGTCCGGGTGTTAGCCGCAAACAGCTGCCCGACCTGCTCCATCACCGCCGTCACCGACGGCTCGCCATATTCCTTGATTAGCGCGCCGCGCCGTCCAAACTGCATGAGCAACACGGTTACCGCTGTCCCCTGCTGCAAGCCGCGGCGGGTTTCCGCCTGCAGAAGGTCCAGATACGAAGCTCGCTTCATCAGCCCCGATTTTTCGTCCGTCACGGAAAGATTCTTCACCAGCCGCCGCAGCCCGGCGTTGTTAAGCGCAATCAACACCTGGTCGCTCAGCGTCCGGATCACCAGCACCTCCGCCGCCTGCCACACCCGGCTCGTATTCTGGGCTAGGATCAGCACACCTATTTGGTCGTTGCCTTCAGTCAGTGGTATAGCCAGCAGCGATTCGACCTGCAAGTCCTCGACCGCGCTGCTCAATTCCGTCAACTCGGGAGCGCTTAGCGCATTGCCGATGGTCACCGTGCCTCGCGCCACCGTCAGATCATGCAGCGCTTCCACCAGACTGACCAAGGCCGCTGAACTCACCGGAGCCAGACTCTCCATGTGATAATCCTGCACGCTCGAGGGCGGAAGACCGGGTTTGCGCAAGGCCGCAATGCAACGCGCGGTCCGCCAGTTCGCGCCGATTTCGTTCGCCGCCGTTTTCAAGACTCCTTCCGCGCTCCCCTGCTGGTAGAGCTTGCGCGTGATTTCAGCCACTTTCGCCAGACTGCTGACGTCGGCCGCATCGCTCGCCGCCGCAGGTCTTGCAGCAGCCGGTGCTGCCTGATCGCCAGTCGTCGTCGTTGCCGTCGGCACAGCTGCGGCGGCCGCCGACTTCCCGTACTGCCGTTCGATGCCCGCCGCGATATACAGCTTCTGCAAGTCCTGGTTGCGCTCTTCCTCACCCGGAAACAACTCCCGAATGCGCTGCAAACGTTCGATGGCCTTCGAGCGCATCCCGTACTGCACCAGAATTTCGGCTTGCAGCATCAGATCCTGCAAGGCGGCCGCTCCCAACGTCGGCTCCTGGACCTTGACTGCCTGCTCTTGTTCTTTTTCCTTCTGGACCGTCGTGAACCGCGATGCAATCAGATTGAAGCGCTGATCGTTGATCTTGCCCCGCAGCGCCTCCAGCCGCTTCTGATGTCCCGGCTCGTAGGGATCCACTTCCGCCGCGCGGTCCAGACATTCGCCCGCTTTTTGGTAATCATGCTTGGCGCAATACAGATCAAATAGCTTCACCAGCGCCTGGCCGTAGTCCGTTTCACGGTTCGACGCGTTGAACAACTCCGCCAGAAATTCCAGCATTTCCGCCGACGGACGGTGCGACGCCAGCAGTTCCTGCATGGTGGCGATGAACCCTCGCCGTTCGCCCCGCCGCCGCTGAAAGGCTTCCAGTTTCCGTGCCAGCGCTACCGCCTCCGCATCCAGTTCGGAATCGATCATCTTTCCGATCAGGTTCACCACCTGGTGCATGCGCCCGGGGTTATGTTCAAAAAGTTGCCAGATCAGCGGCTCGCTTTCCATGCATCGTCCGGCTAGCACCAGCGCCTGCGCATAGAGGTCGAGTAGCTCCAGCGAAGCATCTCCGGCATGCACCAGCGGCTCGAAAATAAAAATCGCCGCTCCCGTCTCGCCCCGCGACAGCAGGCTCTTGCCATAGGCCATGGCAATCTTCGAATCTGACGGATTCTCCGTGTACGCCCGCTCGAACCAAGGGCTGCCGTTGCCTCCCGAGGTTTCCGCCAGTTCCGCCAATTGCAAAAATGAGTGCGACGCCATCACGTGCTCGCCCAGTTCCGCCGACAATTCCGCTACCCGCAGATGGTTGCGCTGCGACGGCTCCAGACTCACAATCCGGCGCAAGACCAGCAGCGCCTCTTCTTTTCGCCCCTGCCGCTGCACGTCTTCCAGCGCATTTTCATACGTTCCGGTCGCCAGCTTCTTGTTCGAATGCTCCAGAAGCTGCCCGAAGCGCACTTTCTGTTCCCACGTCGGAGTGGCATACCGCGCCAGCTTCTTGTAGGTCAGGCTCGCTCGTGTCGCATCCGCCGCCGCCACCTGCCGCTCAAACAACTCTCCCAGCAACTGCACCGCCTCGGCTCCTCTATTTAGAGAGAGACACAAGTCCGCCGTCATCTGCCGCACATTGTCGTTTTGCGGATCGCTTTCCAGGATTTGCAGGTACTCCGCCAGGGCGTCGGCCGTCTTTCCCTTCTGCAAGAGCTTCTCCGCTTTTTCTACGCGGCGGGCTATTTCGGCATGATTAGGGGTTTCGGGCATAGGCGGTCTTGCGGAGAGAGAGCTCCGCCTTGATTCTAGGATTCACCCTCGGCACCAGCAACGCGGTTCCCAGGCCCTGCGATTACGAAAGTCATGCGATCGGCTCGCTTTTCACTCTGTCCACACTAAAGTCGCAGCGTCCACACCGAAGAAGCCGCGGAATTGGAGTTTTGCACCACGCTCGCCGATCTCACGGATTGAGGGTGTTCTCTTCACGACGGATGGCTAGTGCAGTCAATTTCGACCTGGATCGCGGCTCCCGCGCGCGCGCGTTCGCCGGCCTCCACCAGGCTTGGTTCGTCGGCCTGCTCTTCGCCGTCCTCATCGCCATTCAGGCGGTCGGCTTATTCGTGCTCGGAACCGGCCGCTGGGGCTCCTGGCTTGCCGAGTTGATCGAAGTGGTTGGTAATCTTCTTGCCATCGCTTGCGCCTGGATTGTATTTCGTCGCGCGCAACGCATTGTGGCCATGTTCTGGTTTCTGTTCACCATCGTCATGGTGGTTTGGCTGATTCCCAACGCCGTCCAGACCTACGACACCTTGTTCGACCAAACCACCTTGCCGGATTCGATCTGGCGCCTGCTCTACTGCCTTTATGGCGCTCCCATCCTCATGATGCTCTTCCTGCCCGAGACATCGGGACGGGCACGGGTGCGGTCCGAGATCTACCTAGATCTCGTTCAGATCGCCATCGTGGTCGGCCTCATTTACTCCACCTTTTTCTTTATCCCGGCGCAGCGTATGTTGCCCGCCGACGCCCTCCTGCGCGACGTCAGCGCCGCCGACATACAAAGCGTTCTCCTACTGGCCGCAGTCTTGCTGCGCCTGCAATTCGCTCGCACCGCCGGCTCTCGCAGTCTGTTACTCCGGCTAGCTCTCTTAATACTGGTTTGCGCTGTCGCCACTTTCATCGGTGACTGGATCGACCTGCACCACTACGTATCCGCCGCCGCATGGTTCAACCTGGTCTGGACCCTGAATCAGGCTGCCCCAGCCCTCATCGCCATCACTTGGACCCCCTCGCCTGAGCCCAGAATCCAGTCCAAAGCCCGCGAGGTTTGTTAGCTTCCTCGGCACCAACCTGGTCCTGGTCGCCATGCTTTCCTGCATCGCTTTGTTAATGGACCGCTGGAAACAGGCCTATGGTGAGATTCTGGCGAACGTGGCGATCGCCGCATCGCTGGTCGCTTTCACATTGCGCTTGGCCCTCACCCAGTTCCACCAGCAACAGGAAATCGCCCACCGCAAGGCCGCGCAAATCCAGCTGACTGTTTCTCATGAAAAAGTCGGCCGCCTGCTCGACGATGCCCACCGCCAAACTTCAGAAATCACCCAGATCAGCGAACTCGGAAGTTTGCTGCAGGCGTGCGCCTCCCGCGAAGAGGTTTTTCGCCTCATCCCAGAGCGCTTACGCCGTCTGTTTCCAGGTGCTTCCGGCTGCATCGCGTTACTCAGCGCCTCCCGAAACCGAGTCGAGTCCGTCGCCGAATGGGGCATCTGTCCCGCCGACCAGATCTTCTCACCCCAGGAGTGTTGGGCTCTGCGCCGCGGCCGCATCCATGCTCATTCCGGCGGACGCTCCAACCCGCTTTGCTCTCACCTGCTCGGAGAAGGCCCTTCGGTGTGTATCCCTCTCATCGCCAACGGCGACGCCATCGGAACGCTTTCCATCCAGGACGACGATCCCCCGTATCCGGTGTCCGACCCGGAGGTTGACGCCAACGCCTTTGCTCGCCGCCGCCACCTCGCCTCCGCTGTCGCCGAACACATCGCTCTCGCGGTTGCCAATCTTAATCTCCGTGAATCTCTCCGCTTGCAGGCCGTTCGCGACCCGCTCACCGGCCTTTACAACCGCCGCTACATGCAGGAGTTCCTCGATCGTGAACTCCACGCCGCGCGGCGGAAACGCCGTCCTCTCGCCGTCATGATGCTCGATCTCGACCACTTCAAACGCTACAACGATAGTTTGGGACACTCCGTCGGCGACCAGGCTCTAGCCACGATCGGCGAGATGCTTCAGCGCTCGGTGCGCGCTGAAGACATCGCCTGCCGCTACGGCGGGGAAGAGTTCGCCCTCATCCTGCCCGAGTGCTCTCTCCGCCACGCGACCACGCGCGCGGAGGAAATCCGCAAGCGCCTCAAGGGATACCGCTCTCATCAAGACCACCAGTCCACAGATCTTACCTTCTCGCTCGGCGTCGCTGCCTTCGATGAAACCACGGATCGCTTCGATCTGCTCCTCAAGTTCGCCGACGATGCTCTTTACGAAGCCAAGCGAACTGGGCGCGACCGCGTCGTTGCCGCCCGTCCCGCATCCGGGTTACCCGAGTCAAATTTCACCGAACCGGCGCCAGCCACTGCCAACTCGATCGAAACAACTTAGTCGAGGCGCTTTTCTCCTTTTCCCAGCTCCTCACTCTCCGCTTCTGATATACGAATACGAGGTCTCATGCCCACTCCCAACCCAGAGTCCGGCCTTCGCCACCAGCTCACCGCCGGACAAATGACCATGGTCGCCGTCGGTGGCTCCATCGGCACCGGTCTCCTGCTCGGTACTGCGGCCGCCATCGAACTCGCCGGACCCGCCGTCATCCTCAGCTTCATCCTGGCTGCCTTCATCAGTTGGACCGTCGCGCTCGCCCTCGGCGAACTCGCCAGCACTCATCCCGCCGCCGGTTCCTTCGGCGTCTATGGAGACCTCTATCTCAACCACTGGGCCGGCTTCATTTCCCGCGCCGGCTACTGGCTCGCCATCGCCGTTTCCATCGGCGCCGAGATGGTAGCCTCCGCCACCTACATGCAGCTCTGGTTTCCGCATGTCCCCGCTATCCTGTTGGTCTTCGCCTTTTCCGCGTTCCTTCTCGCCATCAATTTCCTGAGTGTCCACAGCTACGGACGCTTTGAGTTCTGGTTCGCTATGATTAAGGTCGCCGTCATTGCTACCTTCATCGCACTCGGTGCCGCCCTGCTCCTTACCGGACGAGCCGTTCCCCAATACACCGCCCACGGCGGATTCTTCCCCCTCGGACCCGCTGCCCCGTTCCTCGCCATCACCTTCGCCATCTACACCTTCGGCGGCGTCGAGTTTGTAGCCGTAACCTCAGGTGAGTCGACTTCCGCTCTGGCCGTCGCCCGCGCCGCGCGCATGACCTTTCTTACTTTAACTGTCCTTTATCTAGGAGCCATCGTCATCCTCGTCGGGGTCATGCCCTGGAACCGCGCCGGTGTCACCGAAAGTCCCTTCGTTACCGTCTTCCGCTCCGTCAGTCTCCCCGGCGCCGCTCACTTCATGAATTTCGTGGTCCTGACCGCCGCCCTCTCAGGTGCTAATGCCGCCCTCTACATCTCTTCCCGCATGCTCTTCTCGCTGGCCCGCACCGGCTGGGCTCCACGCACCCTTGGCCGCCTCAGCGCAAAAGGCGCTCCGACCCTGGCCCTGCTCGCCTCCTCCTATGGAACCGTCGTCGCCCTGGTGCTAGAGCGCTGGGCCCCCGCCAAAGCCTTCGAGTACATCCTCCGCAGCGCCTTCTTCGGCATGATGCTCTCCTGGATCATTTCGCTCGCCGCCCATATCAACTTCCGCCGTCAACTCACCGCCGCTCAGGCCGCGGAGATTCCCGCCCGCTCCCCTCTTGGCAAATGGGGCTCTGTCATTGGTTTAGTTGTAGTCCTCGCATCCACCGCCAAAACCTGGTGGGATTCCCGCGTCAACCTGATCGTGGGGCTAACTTTCCTGATCGCCCTGACCATCCTCTATTTTCTCCTTCGTCCCAAGGCGCTACATAACGACTCCTAGATAGTCCTCATTAGTCCCAAATCGGGAAAGATCGCACGTGCCCTTGCTATTTATTTCGTCCAATTTGCCTTGATACCTCTCCCATTTTTGATATCCTGAACGAGTTTCGGGACCCATCTGAACGGCGGGACGAACCCCGGACTTCCCAACCTGTGCGACTCCCAGTCGCGATCAGTTCCCGGCCGCTCTGTTCCCCCGAAACGAAGGAGCAACCGTGACATCCTCTCGAAAACTCACCGTAATTTCAGGCAGTGAACGTCAGCCCGTCCGTGGTGCCCGCCTGATCCACAATTCGCATCCGGACCAAACCATTGAAGTCTCCATCCGACTCCGGCCAAAATCAGAGGCCAAGCACAGAGAGTTAAGGAGTGCCCTCGAAATGCCCGGATTCAAGCACATGTCGCGCGCCGAGTACGAGAATGCCCACGGCGCCGATCCTGCCGATCTCAATCAAATCAAGAAGTTCGCTCAGGAATTCGGTCTCAAGGTTCACGAAACCGGTACTGAGCTCGCGCGCCGGACCGTAATGCTCTCCGGAACCGTGAGCAATCTCCAAAAAGCCTTCAACGTGGAACTCAAAGAGTACAGCCACCCGAAAGGAAATTTCCGTGGCCGCGTCGGCGCCATCAGCGTGCCGACCGAGTATGCAGACATCATCACGGGAGTCTTTGGCCTCGATAACCGGCCCCAGGCAGAACCGCATTTCAGACGCTTACCGCAGCCGGCCGGCAAACTTAAGGCCCACACTGCGACCGCCTCGCACGACCCGAATGAAGTGGCGCAACTCTACGACTACGCGCCGGGAGACGGAACGGGCCAGTGTATCGGCCTGATCGAGTTGGGCGGAGGCTTTCAACTGAATGACCTGAGCAACTACTTCAGCTCACTCAATGTCAATGAGCCTCAAGTGATCTCCGTGTCCGTCGATGGAGGCACCAATAGCCCCACCACCCCGGACAGCGCCGATGGCGAAGTGATGCTCGACATCGAAGTGGCCGGCGCCATTGCTCCGGCGGCGAAGGTCGTCGTCTACTTTGCCCCGAATACCGACCAGGGCTTTCTGGACGCCATCACTACCGCCGTACACGACAGCACCAATCAGCCCTCGGTCATTTCCATAAGCTGGGGCTCTGCCGAATCCAATTGGACCGCTCAGGCCCTCACTAACTTCGACGATGCCTTTCAAGCCGCAGCGGCTATGGGTGTAACCGTCTGCGTCGCCTCGGGGGACAACGGCTCTTCCGACGGAGTCAACGATGGCAACAACCACGTTGATTTCCCCGCCTCCGATCCGTTCGTACTCGGCTGCGGTGGCACCACACTGCAAGCTGCGAACGGACAGATTGTCAACGAAACCGTCTGGAACGACCTGCCGAATGGAGGCGCAACGGGCGGTGGGGTAAGCAATGTATTCCCCCTTCCAACCTGGCAGGATGGCTTCGATGTCCCGTCGCCGTCGGTTCAGGGCGGCGGGCGAGGTGTGCCCGACGTCTCCGGCGATGCCGACCCGAACACCGGCTATAATATTCTGGTCGATGGCGACACCGAAGTCATCGGTGGCACCAGTGCGGTTGCGCCTTTATGGGCCGCGCTGGTAACACGAATCAATCAGAAGCTTGGGAAGCCGATCGGTTTCCTGAATCCGTTAATCTACGCGCAAGCCGTCGAAGCCTCCGGATTCCACGATGTGACCCAAGGCAACAACGGCGCCTTCAGCGCAGGCCCGGGCTGGGATCCATGCACCGGACTTGGTACTCCTGACGGAGTCCCACTAGAGGCGGCGCTTACCGGAGCACCTGCTGCACCGGCAGCCGCATCTACGCGATCTCGCCGATCCAAGCAATCCGCAGCCTAAATACCACGGGGGCGAGCTTTACTCGCCCCCATTCTTCGTTCCGCCAACTTTGTCACGACTCTGCCAAAAGTATCCGATTCTTCCAGTCGCGACGTCATTGGCTCCATTGCGGCTGTGCAGCGACTCATCGCATACTGGCAACCATGGAAACAGAGAGTCTGGTGCTGACAGGCAGGCATGTTCGTCTCGAACCACTTGACCACTGCCACGTTGACGGCTTGGTAGCGGCCGCAGCGGCTGACCCCTCCCTCTACCAGTGGAGTCCCATTCCGCAGGGCAAGGCTGAGGCCCGCCGCTACATTGACACTGCCCTGGCTTGGCGCGACGATGGCACCGCGGTCCCATTCGCAACCATTCGCGTGAACGACGGTGTCGTCATCGGATCTACACGATTCTTCAACCTGGAGCGATGGTCGTGGCCTCCGGGCCACGCGCGGTGTGGCAGGAGCGTCCCCGACGGCTGTGAGATCGGCTACACCTGGCTGGCCAGCTCAGCCATACGGACCGCAGCCAACACCGAGGCCAAGCTGCTCATGCTGGCGTACGCCTTCGAGACGTGGCAGGCGCTCCGTGTCTGTTTTCACACAGACGCGCGCAACCGGCGTTCACGCGCTGCGCTCGAACGCATCGGCGGAAAGTTCGAGGGGATTCTCCGCGCCCATCGGATGGCCGCGGACTTCATTGCACGCGACTCGGTGCGCTATTCGATTGTGGCGGCGGAGTGGCCAGAGATGAAGCAGCGGTTGACCCACTTTCTGGATCGGGCCTGAGCGTCTCTGCCAGCAGTCCTCAAAGAAGTTCTCAGTTCTCAGTCAAAACGAATCGGCTCTCCACTGAGGAACGCGAACCCAGAGCATAGGAGATGCCTTCCTCACTGCGGGCGGATGGCGATAAGGTTGGGAAGGCAGAGCGGGGCTGTCCCTCCTTGGTTGTTGCACATGTTGGGGTTGTTGTCGTCGTTGATGTTGACATAGGGGACCTGCTGGAAGTCGCCTTGCTCGATATTGGGCGGTTCGTTGCAAGATAGTGCGGCACAAGTGTTGACGATGTGCACGGAGCCAGCGGCGCAGGTGGTTCCGCTGTATTGATCGCAGGCGGCGATGTAAACCTGGCTGCCGTCAGTGGAGGCAAAGGCCGAGAGCGGGTCGGTGTTGCCGACTAGCGGGATGGAAGAGGTCGTTCCGTTGCTTACGTTGAAGAGAAGCACGGCGGGGAGGTGACGGGCGACAATGATGAGCTCGGTGCCGTCGGCAACGAGCTGCGAATAGATCGGAGTGAAATTGCCCTGCCCAAGGTTGACGGATGCCCCTTTGGTAAAGCTCAGCAGTATTGGAGGATTGCAGGTGAGCTGGAGCGGCTCCCCCTGCACGGTGGGATACAGTATCGGATTCTGCGTGAACTCCGCCGTCAAGAACTCAACGTTCGGTGGTTCGAGAGCGATGATGTTTTGCGTTGTCCAGAAAAAGCTTTCGTTCGGGAGCGGTGGGTATTGCTGCTCGAAGGGTGGCGGAAGGATAGGTGACGGAAAGATTTTCAACGGCGTGCTTGACGTTGCGACGCTTCCAACGTCCACACTTCCAACGTTAGGCAGGGAACAGGTCGAGAAGGCAGACACCGCATTTGCGGACGCTCCTGTACTTGCGGGCGCTCCCGCCACATAGGCGAAGCTGCCATCCGCCGAAAATTCGATGTCGGTCCCCGGCGCAAAGGTCGAAACCGAAGTGAGAGCGTCGACGGTGGAGTAGATGTACATATTGCCCAGGTTGGTGAGGATGAAGACCTTCAACTGATCGGGAGAGAACGCAGCGGCAGTGGCGGTTTCGCCCGTGTTAGGCAGGATGAGGTCGACGGGGGCGCTGCTGGTGCTGCCGGCGTTGTAGATGTAGACCTGGCTGGGGCTGGAAACGGTGTCGGAGACAACGACCAGTTTGCCGTCGTTTGAGATGGTGAGCACTTTGCCGCACAAGGACACATTGCAGGGTGTCGGGGAGTTAGAGACCAGGGCAGCGGAGGGGGTGCTGGCGGTGACATCCACGTACATCAGGCCCTGATCGGTGCCGAAGTAGACCCGCGGCGACGACACATGGTTAAACATCATGGAATTGGGAGTGCGCGGCAGGCTGACGATGGCCCCGATGGGGACGAGTCCAGGGGTCACCGCGAACAGCGAACTGCTGCAGCCGGATTGGTCGTTGCAACCGGTCGTCGCGGCCCAGGCGGTGTAGGTCGGCACCTTGGAGGTGGAAGTCACATCAACGGAAATCGTGCTATATCCGTTCGTCCCATTCGGCAGCACTCCGTCGCTGGCGTAAATCGGGAGACTGGGCTGAATTCCGATATTGCAGGTTGGGGGACTGCAGGAAGCGGTGACGGTGGCGCCGCCGAGGTTGTTGCGGGCGGCAGCGCTGTTGCTTCCCGTCGTGTTGGTGGCGCTGCTGAAGCCTGCAACTTCGGGATTGGTCGTGCTCCAGGTGAGCGGCGGACTGGTCAGGGGGGTGGTATTGGCCACGCCGTAAAGGGTATCGACCGCGGTGGCCGTGATGGATACGCTACTGCCGTTATTTACCGTAATCGAATTTCCTGCCTGGCCCTGAGCGCCGATCTGGAGGTAGATGGCCTTGATCAGGCAAGTCGTGTAGGGATAGGGACTGCTGGTGGTCCCGGAAACCGTGGCAAAAAGCTGGGTGATGCCTGGAGCCTTGGCGGTGGTCTCGACTTGGTTGAGCACATTAGGCTGATTTGAGGGTACGAGGGGAGTCGCAGTGACAACACCGACATTGCTGGACAACCAACTTATGGGGCCAACGGTGTTGCTGATGTCCAAACCATTGCTGTAGGCGATCGCCTGATAGCCCCAGGTTTGACCCTGCGAGAAGCACTCGTACTGTGGCGGGCCCTGCGGCTCGAGGGGGGTGATTTGAACGCTGTCGATGTGCTGGTGGACGTAGACCTCGGTTTGCGGGCTGCTAACACCATTGGTTACAGCACTGACGTAGGCGATTCCGGGAGTGCCGGGGCTGCACATCGTGGCGGTGGGATCCCAGGTTCCGGCGCAGGCGTTCCCATTGCTGGCGATTGAAAGCGGTGCAGGAGCGTTCGGGCTTCCGCTCTCGACGATAAATTGAATATTTGCGCCCAGGATGGTGCCGCCGCTGGCATTCTTGCCTGTGGCGCTAAAGACCTGGGTGGCACCTACCTCAAGGGAGATGATGTTGCTGGGGCTTAGGATAACGGTTGTCACCCCTCCGCTACCGGGGTTGCTGCTGCTTTTACCGAGGCAGCCGGTGAAGGCCGCGACGAAGGCAATGGCCAACGTAAGAAGAAAACCGGAACCGCAACGATGCATGAACCCTCCTCGCGCCCGTTTGCTAGGCGCGAGCATAATGTTGTTAGGCGGAAAACTGCCAGTGTAGAAGGTAAATTGCAAGGTTTCAAGGTTTCAGGGTTTTAGAGTTTCAAAGACAGAGTGTAGTAGTGAAAGCTCGCAGCCGATTTGAGACCTCGAAACTCTGAAACCTTAAAACCTGGGCACCTTGGAACCTCAATCCTTCGATGCGCCGAACTGTGGTTGACGATGTGCCAGCTACTTGTTATTATCAAACGGTTCCGCGAGTTAAGTCTGGCTTGCCTGTGTACGGCAGTCCTGTCGGATGTGCAACCTGCGCGGGCGACAGGCGCCGGGAGAATCTTGGCTGAGCTGTGAAGAGATACGTACCCGGTTAGAGTTGAGACCGGGGACGCCCTCGCTGAAACATCCTGCGAAAACTTTTGCGCCCGGGCTATGAGGTAGAAGTCTGGGAGTCACGCGAGGCTATGCAGGAGGAGCAGACGAAACGGAACGCCTCCGAACCTGAATTGAGGGGAGGCGTGGCGTCACCGTCGTCGGCGATTTAGTCTGATCGGGAAACTGAACGAATTCTCACCAGCATTAGTAGTGCTGCGCGGAGAGTATGGCTGGGCGCAACAGCCTGTGCCAGAACCGAGACCGGGCAAGCCCTGTCTTGCGGGAAGTGTGTGGTTGCGCAAAATGTTAGAGACGCGGCGTGCCGCGTCTGGGAGTGGCGAGAGTGCCTACTTTTAATCAGCTGGTGAAATTCGGCCGCGAGCGCACCCGTTATAAGACGGCGAGTCCAGCGCTGCAATCGTGTCCGCAGAAGCGCGGGGTTTGCACGCGCGTGTACACTCAGACGCCGAAGAAGCCAAACTCGGCGCTGCGCAAAGTGGCGCGAGTTCGCTTGACGAACGGAATCGAAGTGACGACGTATATTCCAGGCGTTGGCCACAACCTGCAGGAGCACTCGATTGTGCTGATCCGCGGGGGCCGTGTGAAGGATCTGCCGGGCGTGCGTTACCACGTGGTGCGTGGAACTCTCGACGCGACCGGCGTAGCGGGTCGCAACCAAGGGCGCTCCAAGTACGGAGCGAAACGTCAGAAAAAAGCATAAGTAGAGACGCGGCTTGCCGCGTCTGGCGGCTCTAGCCAGCAGCTAGCAGCCAGGAGCAAGAAGCGTAATGCCAAGAAAAGGACATATCGCAAAGCGAACCACCGAGGCCGATCCGATCTATGGATCGGATCTGGTGACGAAGTTCATCAACTCGATGATGTGGCAGGGAAAGAAGTCGACGGCCGAGGGCATTTTTTATAAGTCGCTCGAGAAGCTGCAGGAAAAGGGCGGCGACGAAGCCCTGAAGCTGTTCACGAAGGCGGTTGAAAACGCCAAGCCGTTGCTGGAAGTGAAGACGCGGCGCGTGGGTGGCGCGAACTACCAGGTTCCGATCGAAGTCGCTCCCGACCGCAGGACCTCGCTGGCCATCCGTTGGATTGTGAGCTATGCGCGCGGTCGCGGCGAAAAAGGAATGATCGAGAAGTTGACCAACGAGTTGCTCGACGCTTCGAACGGCAAAGGCGCCGCCATCAAGAAGAAAGAAGACGTGCATAGAATGGCGGAAGCAAACAAGGCATTCGCGCATTACCGGTGGTAAGCGAACAGCGAACAGCGAATAGCTGATTTTTGGAGCCGCAGAAAGAGTTATTAGTCGTGCCCAGAACAGTCCCATTAGAGCGTTGCAGGAACATCGGCATCATGGCCCACATCGATGCCGGGAAGACCACGACGACGGAGCGCATCCTGTTTTATACGGGAAAGACGCACCGTATCGGCGAGGTGCATGAAGGCACGGCCATCATGGACTGGATGGAGCAGGAGCAGGAGCGCGGCATCACCATTACGTCGGCGGCGACGACCTGTACCTGGCGCGACATTCGAATCAATATTATCGATACGCCCGGCCACGTGGACTTTACGGCTGAGGTCGAGCGATCGCTGCGCGTGCTTGACGGCGCGGTCGCGGTGTTTGACGCGGTGCACGGGGTACAGCCGCAGTCGGAAAAAGTATGGCGGCAGGCCGACAAGTACGGTGTTCCGCGAATTTGTTTCATTAATAAGATCGACAAGATGGGCGCCGATTTCGAGCGTGCCATCGACACCCTCCGCAAGCGCCTCAACGCCAAGCCGGTCGCGATTCAAATTCCCATCGGACAAGAAGACAAGTTTCGCGGGGTGGTGGACGTGGTCGCCATGAAAGCCGTCATCTGGGCAGACGAGACTATAGGCGCGGAGTATGAGACCACCGACATTCCCGCGGACCTGCGAAAAAAAGCCGAGGCGTTTCATACCCAACTGGTCGAAACCATCGCCGAGAACGATGACGAGATTCTGCACAAGTTTCTGGAAGGCGAAGCGATATCGGCGGACGAGCTCAAGCAGTCGCTGCGCAAGTCTACGATCGGGCTGAAGTTGTTTCCGGTGGTGGTGGGAACGGCGTTTAAGAACAAGGGCATACAACCGTTGCTGGATGCGGTCGTGGATTATCTACCCTCGCCGCTCGACACGAAAGAGACGCATGGCCTCGATCCCGACACGGGGAAGACGATCACGCGCAAAGCCGACGACAATGAGCCTTTTTCGGCCTTGGCATTCAAGATTATGGCCGACCCATATGTCGGCCAGTTGACGTTTATCCGAGTGTATTCGGGACAGTTGAAGTCGGGCGAGTCGGTGCTGAACTCGCGCACGCAAAAGCATGAGCGCATTGGGCGGCTGCTCAAGATGCACGCCAATAAGCGGGAAGACATCCAGGAAATTCTCGCCGGGGATATCTGCGCTGTGGTTGGCCTCAGAAACGTCAGTACGGGCGACACCATCTGCAACGAAAAGCATCCCATCACGCTCGAGTCGATCGTGTTTGCGGTGCCAGTGATTTCGGTTGCGGTCGAGCCGAAGACCAAGGCCGATCAGGAAAAGATGGGCATGGCGCTGGCGCGATTAGCGCAGGAAGATCCGACCTTCAAGGTGCATACCGATCCGGACAGTGGGCAGACGATCATCAGCGGCATGGGTGAGTTGCATCTCGAAATCATCGTCGACCGCATGATGCGCGAGTACAAGGTCGAGGCGAACGTCGGCAAGCCGCAGGTGGCGTATCGCGAAACCATTCGCAAACATGCGGAAGCCGAAGGCAAGTACATCCGGCAGACGGGTGGCCGCGGTCAGTACGGACACGCTAAGATCTATCTCGATCCGAACGAACCGGGCAAGGGCTACGAATTCATCAACGAAATCGTCGGCGGCACGGTGCCGAAGGAATACATCAAGCCGATCGACCAGGGCATGCAGGAGGCCATGGAGGGCGGCGTTCTCGCCGGCTATCCGATGGTCGACATCAAGGCGACGCTCTACGACGGCAGCTACCACGACGTCGATTCGAACGAAATGGCGTTCAAGATCGCCGGATCGATGGCATTCAAGGAAGCGGCACGCAAGGCGAGTCCGGTGATCTTGGAGCCGGTGATGGCGGTCGAAGTCGTGACGCCGGAAGACTACGCAGGCACGATCATGGGCGACCTGAGTTCGCGTCGCGGACGCATCGAAGGCATGGAGCACCGCGCCGGTTCGCAGGTGATCAAGGCCATCGTTCCCTTGGCGGAAATGTTCGGATACGCGACGCACATGCGGTCGTCAACGCAAGGGCGCGCCGAGTACTCGATGCATTTTGCGCGCTATGAGGAAGCCCCGCGTCACGTGGCGGACGAGATTATCGCCAAGACGCAGGGCAAGAGTGTTGGACGGTAACATGGCAACCTTTGTCGCTATTTCGCAAGCGGAGTTTGTCGATCAGGTCATTGCAGCTGCCCAGAAGTTCGGGGTCGAGACGCGACTCAACAGAAATGGTGATCGACAACTTGATTTCGATAACAAATCGTTGACCGAGGACCATTTGAGGCGCATGTATCAGGACATCGTGAGAAAAACGGGTGTTTACTCGCGCACGGACATGGAGCTTCTGCTCGGCGGGAGCCGGCCTTGCGCCGTCGCCCCGTTTTTTGATCTGGTGACGAGGGCAGGATTAGCCGTGCCCTCAACGGACGAAGACGGAAAGACAGTTTATAGATTTCGACTTTCCAATCGCGTGTCGTGACAGCAGTCTGGAGACTGGAGCAAGCAAATGGCGAAGGAAAAATTTGAACGGACAAAGCCGCACTGCAACGTAGGAACGATTGGTCACATCGACCATGGCAAGACCACGTTGACCGCGGCCATCACGAAGGTTTTGCAGAAGCACAATCCGAAGATCGTGTTCCGGTCGTTCGATTCGATCGACAACGCGCCGGAAGAAAAAGCTCGCGGCATCACCATTGCCACCGCGCACGTGGAGTATGAGACGCCGAACCGGCACTACGCGCACGTCGATTGCCCCGGGCACGCCGATTACATCAAGAACATGATCACGGGCGCGGCGCAGATGGATGGCGCGATTCTGGTGGTGGCGGCGACCGATGGTCCGATGCCGCAGACGCGCGAGCACGTTTTGTTGGCGCGGCAGGTGGGCGTTCCGTACATTGTGGTCGCACTGAATAAGTGCGATGCGGTCGATGATCCGGAGTTGTTGGATCTGGTGGAGCTCGAAGTGCGTGAACTGCTGAAGAGCTATCAGTTTCCGGGCGACGATGTGCCGGTGATTCGGTTGTCGGCGCTGGGCGCGCTGAATGGCGAAGAGAAGTGGGAGAAGCAGATCGACGCATTGATGGAGGCGGTGGACAAGAGCGTGCCGCAGCCGGCGCGCGAGTTGGATAAGCCGTTCCTGATGCCGATCGAAGACATTTTTTCGATTCAAGGGCGGGGCACGGTGGTGACGGGGCGGATCGAGCGCGGGAAGGTCAAGGTGGGCGAGGAAGTGGAGATTGTCGGTTTCCGGGAGACGAGAAAGACGGTCGTCACTGGTGTCGAGATGTTCAAGAAGCAGCTGGATGAAGGCATGGCGGGGGACAACGCCGGGTTGCTGCTGCGCGGCATCGGGAAAGAGGAAGTGGAGCGCGGGATGGTGCTGGCAAAGCCGGCGTCGATCACGCCACACACGAAGTTCAAGGCGGAAGTGTACATTCTGACAAAAGAAGAAGGCGGGCGGCACACACCGTTCTTCAAGGGGTATCGTCCGCAGTTTTATTTGCGCACGACGGACGTGACCGGGATTGCGGAGTTGCCGGCGGGGACGGAGATGGTGATGCCGGGAGACAACGTGAGCCTGGTGATCGAGCTGATCACGCCGGTGGCGATGGAAAAGGGATTGCGGTTCGCGATCCGCGAAGGCGGCCACACGGTGGGCGCGGGCACGATCGCGGAGATTATTCAGTAAGGCAAGTCAGACGTAAGAAGTCAGGTTGCAGAAGTAAAAACCAACAAAGCGGCTTGCTTCCTGCCGTCAGTTCTTTCCTCCCGGAGACGCCGGGAGGGGCAAAGAGAGAAAACAGTGACAGGCAAAGAAAGAATTCGCATCCGGTTGAAAGCCTACGACTACCGCATCCTGGATCAGTCGACGGGCGAGATCGTGGAGACGGCGAAACGCACCGGCGCGCAAATCGCGGGCCCGATTCCGCTGCCCACGATGAAGAACAAGTATTGCGTGCTGCGGTCGCCGCACGTGGATAAGAAATCGCGGGAGCAGTTTGAAATCCGCACCCACAAGCGTCTGCTCGATATTCTGGAGCCGACGCAACAGACGGTCGATGCGCTGATGAAGCTCGATCTGCCGGCGGGCGTGGACGTGGAGATCAAGGCGTTCGGAAAGGAACATAAGTAGTCGTGTGGTAGCGGAGCTTTGCTCCGCCTCCCACAAGAGCGAATAGCTCCCCAGCCAATAGCCGTCGTTGAATGCTCGACGCGCCAAGCTGGGAACGGAGATAGGAAAATGGCAAGAGTGACAGGAATTCTGGGCAAGAAGGTCGGCATGACGCAACTCTTCGATTCCAAGGGCGATGTGCGGCCGGCGACGGTGTTGCAGGCGGGACCGTGCGTGATTACGCAGCACAAGACGCAGACGAAAGACGGCTACGAGTCGGCGCAGCTCGGGTTGGTCGAGTTTGTAAAAGAAAAGGGTCTGACCAAGCCCATGCGCGGACACTTCGCCAAGCACAATCTGCCGCCGGTGAAGTTTCTGCGTGAGGTTGCGGTGGAACTGGAAGCTTCCGAGTCGACCGATGGCGCGCTGAAGGTCGGCGACCGGGTGCTGGTGGATATTTTCGAAGGCGAGCGGTTCGTGGACGTCATCGGAACCAGCAAGGGCCGCGGCTTTCAGGGTGTGGTCAAGCGGCATCACTTTGGCGGTGGTCCGAAGTCGCACGGTTCGATGTTTCAGATCACCGGATCGATTGGCTCGTCGGCGTTTCCGTCGCGCGTGTTCAAAGGCATGCGGATGTCGGGCCACATGGGCGATGTCCGGGTAACGACGCGCAACTTAAGGATTTTGGGTCTAGATAAAGACGAAAATCTGCTGGTGGTCGAAGGCAGCGTCCCGGGTTCGAACGGCGGCTACATCGTGATCAGCAAGGCGAAAAAGCCGCCACGAGAGCGCCGCGGATTTGCGGGCGCGGCGACGGTCGATCCGTTGAAGGCGGCAAAGCGAGCGGCAAAGAAGGTGTAAGTCGGTCGTTAGTAGTCGTTAGTGGTCAGCAAGAAGACGAGCGAGATATGGCAACCATAGATATTTACAATCTGAGCGGAGCTAAGGCTGGGACGATGGAACTGGCCGAGGAAGTTTTCGGCGCGGTCAACGAAGACCTGCTCTGGGAGGCGATCACGCACTATCGCGCCTCCGCGCGTGCGGGCACGCATGCCACCAAGAACCGCTGGCGGGTTTCCGGATCGGGCAAGAAACTGTGGAAGCAGAAGGGCACTGGGCGAGCGCGTATCGGCTCGATCCGTTCGCCGCTGTGGCGTCACGGCGGCACGGTGCACGGACCGCAGCCGCGATCCTATGACTACGCTTTCCCGAAGAAGAAGCTGCTGGGTGCGCTGCGCTCGGCTCTGGCCTCGAAGTTTGCCGACGGCAAGTTGATGGTGGTGACTTCGTTCGAAGTGAAAGAGCCGAAGACGAAGCTGTTTCGCGAGGCGCTCGACAAGCTGAAAGTCGATGGCACGACGCTGCTGGTCGACGTTTCGACGGCGGAGAACAAGAATCTGGAGTTGAGTTCGCGCAACATCGATGGGCTCGAACTGGTGCGGGCGAACGAAGTGCATGCCTATCACCTGATGCGCTACACCCATGTCGTGTTTGCGCAACCGGCGCTCGAGAAGCTGCAGGATTCACTGAAGAAGTCGGCTACACGGCGTCAGCACGAAGCGGAGCCGATCGAAGAAAAAAAGAAACCGGCGCGGCGCCTGCGTAAGACGAAGACTAAGGCGGAGGTGGCCTGATGAAATCCGCGTATCAGATTATTCAGAAGCCGGTGATTACCGAAAAGGGCCTCGGCATTAAAGAGACCCAGAACACGCTGGTATTCCAGGTGGCGCCGAAGGCAACGAAGACCGAAATCAAGGAAGCGGTCCAGACCATCTTCAAGGTGAAAGTGGCTTCGGTGCGGACGGCGAATTATCCGGGAAAAGAGCGGCGGCGGGGCAAGTTTACGGGCTACCGCCCGGACTGGAAGAAGGCGTACGTGCGCTTGAAGAGCGGCGAGAAGATGCCTGAGTACGCGCAGAACTTGTAACAGCTGTCAGCTCTCAGCTATCAGCCATCAGTTAAAACTGGTGGCCGAACTAACAGAGAGCTGAAAGCTGAGAGCTGAGAGCTAGATATGGCCATTAAAACCTACAGACCGACAACGCAGACGCTGCGCTACCGCACCACGCTCGTCAACGACGACATCACGTCGTCGAAGCCGCACAAGCCGCTGGTTGAAGGAAAGTTGCGGACGGGCGGACGGCGCAATTCCGGCGACACGACCATGCGCTTCCGGGGCGGCGGCAATAAACGCAAGCTGCGCACGATTGATTTCAAGCGCGACAAGCACGGGATTCCGGCGACGGTCGAAACCATCGAGTACGATCCGGGCCGCTCGGCGCGAATTGCCCTGCTCAGCTACGCCGATGGCGAGAAGCGTTACATCGTGCAGCCCGATGGACTAAGAGTCGGGCAGAAGATTCTGAGCGGTCCCGAGGCCGACATTTTGGTGGGGAACGCGCTGCCGCTGCGGAATATTCCGCCGGGCACGACGATTCACAACGTGGAATTGCGCCCCGGTAAGGGCGCCCAAATGGTGCGCTCGGCGGGAGGCGCGGCCCAGTTGATCGCTAAAGAAGGCGACTACGGATTGGTGAAGCTGCCTTCGGGCGAGACCCGCAAGGTGCTGCTCGATTGCTTAGCGACCGTTGGACAGGTCGGGAACACCGACCATGAAAACGTCACCTGGGGCAAGGCGGGACGCACGCGCTGGGTCGGGAAGCGTCCGCATAACCGCGGCGTCTCGATGAACCCGGTCGACCATCCGCACGGCGGCGGTGAAGGCAAGACGTCCGGTGGACGTCATCCGGTGACCCCGTGGGGCCAGCCGACGCGTGGCTACAAGACGCGGAACAACAAGCGGACCGATGCGTATATCGTGAACCGGAGAAAGAAAGGTTAGAGGTAAGGTTTCAGAGTTGCAAGGAAAATCCGAAGCCTCGGTTCGGATTGCTGAGAACTGAGAGCTGAGAACTGAGAACTGAGAACTGACTTATGGCACGTTCAACAAAAAAAGGACCGTTCGTGGATGCGCACCTGGCGACGAAAGTCGAGGCTATGAATGCGCGTAACGAAAAGAAGGTGCTGCGGACCTGGTCGCGCCGCTCGACGATTATTCCGGAGATGGTCGGACACACGATTGCCGTGCACAACGGGCGGAAATTCATTCCGGTATACGTGACCGAGAACATGGTGGGACATAAGCTGGGAGAATTCAGCTTTACCCGTCAGTTCAAAGGGCACTCCATGAAAGCGGCGACCGAAGTTGCGGCCAAACCAGCGGGCGTGCCAGGCGGACCTGGAGCCATAGTTCCTTCGGCACCGGCGGCGCCGGGGGCGCCCAAGGCGTAAGGAGACGGGACGATGGAATTTCGAGCTCAAGCCCGATACATGCGCGTCTCGCCGCAGAAGGCGCGGCTAGTGCTGAACCTGATCAAGGGACGGCGTGTGGAAGAGGCGCGAAACACGCTGGCCTTCACCAAGAAGCGCGTGGCGGCGACGGTCGGGAAGCTGTTGCAGTCGGCGATCGATAACGCGAACTTCCTGAGCACCGAAAAGGGTCTCGATGTCGATCTCGATAACCTGTACGTGAAGCACGCGGTCGCCAACGATGGCCCGCGCATGAAGCGGATTCGTCCAGCGCCGATGGGACGCGCCTATCACTATGTGCGGCGCATTGCGCATATTGAAATTGTGCTGGCGGAGAAGAACAAGAACGGTGTACCTGTAGGGAAGGGAACGACGGCGGCAGCGGGCGAGCAGGCGACGAAGGCTGCGCCTCCAAGGCCGAAAGCGAAAGCCAAGGCGAAAGCGCCGGCGAAGAAGAAGGCGGTTGCGAAGAAAGCGACCGTGAAGAAGTAGGTTCGTGTATTGACGGGGCTCTGCCCCGTCCCGGCGGGGCAAAGCCCGGCCACCACGCCAAGAGTTCGCAGAATTAGGAGCAACGATGGGACAAAAAGTTCATCCTTACGGATTCCGACTGGGCTACACCAAGCCGTGGAAATCGCGCTGGTTTGTCGAGCGGGACTACGACAAGCTGTTGCTCGAAGACGTGAAATTGAAGGCCGAACTGAAGGATAAGCTTAAGTCGGCGGGCGTCAGCTCGGTCGAGATCGAGCGCCCGGGCAATAAGCTGCGGATCATCATCAAGACGGCTCGTCCGGGCATTATTATCGGGCGCAAGGGCGCGGAAATCGACAAGCTGAAGCAGGATTTGCAGAAGCGCACGTCGCGCGAAGTGCATGTCGATATCCAGGAAGTGCACAAGCCGGAACTGGATGCCCAGTTGGTCTCGGAATCGATTGCGCTGCAACTGGAAAAGCGCGTGGGCTTCCGGCGGGCGATGCGCAAGTCGGTCGACTCGGCGCTGCGCTTTGGTTGCAAAGGCATTAAAGTCCGAGTCAGCGGGCGCCTGAACGGCAACGAAATCGCGCGGTCGGAGTGGTATCTGCAGGGGCGGTTGCCGCTGCACACGCTGCGCGCCGATATCGACTACGGCTTCACCGAGGCGCGCACCACCTACGGCGTGATTGGCGTGAAGTGCTGGGTCTATAAAGGCGAGATTCTCCCGGCAAAGAAGCGCGAGGCGACGCCTGCGCGGGAAGTGAGCACGACGGGAGCGTTTTAGAAGGTCAGAGGGCAGGGGTCAGATTGCAGAGGTTAGAAGCAGCTGACGGGAAGATTTTGCTGAGAACTGAGAACTGATTCTTATGTTGATGCCGAAGAAAGTTAAGTACCGCAAGCAGCAGCGCGGGCGCATGACCGGGAAGGCCTTTCGCGGCGGCACGCTGGCTTTTGGTCAGTATGGGCTGAAGGTGCTCGAACCGGGCTGGATCACCGACCGGCAGATCGAAGCCAGCCGCGTGGCGATGACGCGTTTTGTGAAGCGCGGCGGCAAGATCTGGATTCGTCTCTTTCCGGATAAGCCAGTGACGAAGAAGCCTGCTGAAACCCGTATGGGAAAAGGCAAAGGCGCTCCGGATCATTGGGTCGCGGTAGTGCGGCCGGGAAAAATTCTGTTTGAGATGGAAGGCGTAACGATCACGGACGCAAGAGAAGCAATGCGGCTGGCGTCGCACAAGCTGCCGTTGCGGACAACATTCGTAAAGCGGGAAGTGCTGTAAAAAGCACAGAGGAAATTTGCTCAGGCAGGAAGTTCTTCCTGAGAGCTGAGAGCTGATTTTATGAAAGCTGAAAAGATTCGCAACTTAACCGACGTCGAACTCAAACATCAGGAGCGGGACTTGGCCGACCAGCTTTTCAAGCTGAAGTTCCAGATGAATATGGGACAGACCGAGAGCCTGAAAAAGATTCGCGGACTGCGCCGCGATATTGCGCGTGTCCAGACCGTCCTGCGCGAGCAGGAACTGGCCGCCCGCAAGACGGAGAAAAAATAATGGCGGAAATCACAAGCCAAACCGAGAAAGTCCAAGCAGAAAAACACTCGGGCCGCAAGATTCTGATCGGTACGGTCGTCTCCAACAAGATGCAGAAAACAATTGTGGTTGAAGTCACGCGAAAGAAGGCGCATCCGATGTACAAGCGGGTGATCTCGATTCGCAAAAAGTTCTACGCCCATGACGAGAAAAACGAGACCCACCCCGGCGACGTGGTGAAGATCGAAGAATCGCGGCCGTTGTCGAAGCTGAAGCGCTGGACGCTGAAGGAAATTGTGCGGAAGACGGCGCTGGTGCCGGAAGTTGACATCGATGCCGGTACGAGCATTTCCGCCAAGAGTTAAGCAGCGAAAGAGGAGACGAACATGGCCGTAATGATGAGATCCATGCTCGAGGTCGCCGATAACTCCGGCGCGCGCAAGCTGCAGATGATCCTGCCGCTCGGCGGTTCGACCGGTCTGCGCGCGGGCCTCGGCGACGTGATCACGGCAAGCGTGAAAGAAGCTGCGCCGGACGGTCAGGTCCAGAAGGGCAAAGTCGTGAAGGCGGTCATCGTGCGGACACGGAAAGAGCATCGGCGGCGGGACGGGACTTACATCCGCTTCGACCAGAACGCAGCCGTGCTGATTAACGAAACCGGCGAGCCGGTGGGCACGCGCGTATTCGGTCCGGTGGCGCGCGAGCTGCGCGAAAAGAAGTTTGTGAAGATTGTGTCGCTGGCGCCGGAAGTGCTGTAGGGCAAGTTTCAGGGTTTCAAAGTTTCAAGGTTTCAAGGTGCCTTGAGAATGGATGAGACCTCGGACAACGCACTTTGAAACTATGAAACCTGGGGTTTGTATGGGAACCGCAACTACGACCGAACACAAGCGAGTGGATATCCGCCGGAATGACACCGTGAAGGTGATGACCGGACGGGATACGGGAAAAGAAGGGCGCGTGCTGCGCGTGTTTCCCGACGAGGGCAAGGTGCTGGTGGAGCACGTGATGACGGTGAAGAAGCACGTGCGTCCGAATCCGCAGCGCAACATCAAGGGTGGAATTGCCGAGCAGGAGCGGGCAATCCGGCTATCGAACGTGGCCCTGGTGTGCGCGACCTGCGGTCCCGTGCGCATCGGACATGAAGTCCGTGGCGACCGCAAGGTACGAGTTTGTAAGAAGTGCGGGACAACGCTGGACAAATGACGCCGTTCAGCGGGCGTGAGCGAAGCGGGAGCCCGCTGGCGTCATCCTGAGCGTAGCGAAGGATCGGGCGACTGAATTTGAAGCCTCACGAACCGGTAACCACTCCGAAACCGTGATGGAGAAGGCAACGACGACAATGGCAGACGAGCAGAAAAAAGGCGAGCAGCAGCAGAAGAAGCCCAAACCGCCGAAGGGCGAAAAAGGACAGCAGCCGGTCGAGGCAAAAGCTGGTCCGGAGGCTCCACGGCACGCGGCGAAAGAGCGGCCGCGGCTGCGGGCGCGCTTTGAAAAGGAAGTTTCCGTAACCCTGATGAAGGAACTCGAACTCAAGAACCCGATGGCTGTGCCGCGACTCAACAAGATCGTCGTAAACATGGGCGTTGGCGAAGCCACGCAGAATGCGAAACTAATCGACCCGGCGGTGAATGAACTGGGACAGATTACCGGACAGAGGCCGGTAGTTACGCGGGCGAAGAAGTCGATTGCGGCGTTCAAAGTGCGCGAGGGTATGCCGATTGGCGCGATGGTGACCCTACGCGGCGACCGCATGTATGAATTTTTTGACCGGCTGGTGACTATCGTGCTTCCGCGCGTGCGTGACTTCCGCGGAGTCTCGACGAAGTCGTTCGATGGGCGTGGCAATTACACGCTGGGTCTGCACGATCAGTTGATTTTCCCGGAGATCGATTACGCGAAAGTCGACAAGCTGAAAGGCATGAACGTGACCATCGTGACAACCGCGCGCTCCGACGATCAGGCGCGGTCGCTATTGAAGCACCTGGGAATGCCGTTTAGAGCGTAGCGCCGCCGTCTCGGCGGCCTAGGCGAGTGGGATGACAGCCGGCCAGAAGCCGGTGCTACAAGAAGGTTAGGAGCGAATTTGGCCACTACAGCAAAACGAGTGAAGGACGCAAGGAAGCCAAAGTTCTCGACGCGCAAGCATAACCGCTGCAAGATCTGCGGACGTCCGCGTGCTTATCTGCGGAAGTTTGGCATTTGCCGTCTGTGTTTCCGGCAGCTGGCGCTGCGGGGCGAGATCCCTGGAGTTTCGAAGTCGTCCTGGTAGGAATCAGTCGTTAGTCGTCAGTCGTCTGCTAACGACCAACGACCGGCAACTAACGACCGAAAGAAGAAGCAAGCTGCTGACAGGTTCTCCGCTCGACGCGGAGCGAACGGGCGGCTCGAGGAGAAGCAAACAATGAGGTTGACCGATCCGGTCGCAGACATGCTGGCGCGCATCCGCAACGCGATCCGCGCCCGGCACCAGAAAGTGGATGTTCCAGCTTCCAAGCTGAAGACGGAGATTGCCCGCATCCTCAAGGAAGAGGGTTATATCGCGAACTTCAAGCCAGCGGAAGAAGAGGGCCACAAGGTCCTGCGCGTGTATTTGAAGTACGGCAACAACAACGAGGCGGTGATCACCAACCTGGCGCGCGTATCGCGTCCCGGCTGCCGCGTCTACGTGCGCCGCACCGAGATTCCGCGGGTCCTCGGCGGGATGGGAATCAATATCCTGACCACGCCCAAGGGCGTGATGACGGGACGCCAGGCGCGCCGTCAGGGCCTCGGCGGCGAATTGCTGTGCGAGATTTGGTAGAAAAGCAGCTTTCAGCTATCAGCTCTCAGTTAAACCGCTGAGATGTAGCTGACAAGCTGAGAGCTGAGAGCTGATCTTATGTCACGAATTGGAAAAAAGCCGATCGCGATCCCAAAGGGCGTGACGGTCAAAATCGAAGGCAATACGGTAATGGTCCAGGGTCCGAAAGGCAAGCTGGATACATCTCTTCCGTCCGGCATCAAGATGGAGCAGAAGGACGGCAACCTGGTCGCGATACGCGAGAACGATTCCCAGGCGGCGGTGCATGGACTGGCACGCGCTCTGGTCAATAACGCCGTCGACGGCGTGACCAAGGGATGGACGAGGGAATTGGAAATTGTTGGCATCGGTTACCGCGCGGAGATGAAAGGCAAAGGCACGGTAGTGTTCAGCCTGGGGTATTCGCATCCCATCGAGTATCCACTGCCGACTGGCGTCGATTGCGCGGTGGATGCGAAGCTGACCAAGCTGACACTGCACGGGATTGACCGCCAGAAAGTCGGCCAGGTGGCGGCAGAAATGCGCTCGCTACGTCCGCCCGATCCGTATAAGAATAAGGGCGTGCGCTACGCCGGCGAACGGTTGAAGAAGAAGGTTGGCAAGACGGGAGCTAAGTAACGAATTTGTAATTGGTGATTTTGTAATTTGTAATTTAAGAACCAAGGCTTTTCAAATTGCAAATCACAAATTACCAATTACAAATCAGGGTTTGACGAGGGCTTCAAGATGCTGAGAATCGCTTCAAAAAATCAGACGCGCCAGCGCGTGCACGACCGTATCCGGAAGAAAGTGATCGGTACGCCGGAGCGTCCGCGGCTGAATGTGTACCGGTCGCTGAACCATATTTACGTGCAGTTGATCGACGACCTGAAGGGCGTCACGCTGGCGGCGGCTTCAACGGCCGACGACCGCAAGGGCGCGCGCGTCACCGGCGGCAACATGGCGTCGGCCAAGATAGTTGGGAAAAAGATTGCCGAACTAGCCAAGCAGAAGGGTTTCACTAAAGTGGTATTCGATCGTGGCGGCTACATCTACCATGGCCGGGTCAAAGCGGTGGCCGATGCGGCGCGCGAAGCAGGACTGCAATTCTAACAATTTGTAATTGGTGATTTGTAATTTTTGTAATTTAAGAATCAGGGCTTTTCAAATTGCAAACTACAAATTACCAATTACAAATCAGGAAATGAGATTTCAGAATGCCAAGAGTTACCAAAAAACTCGATGCAGGTTCGTTCCAGTTAAAAGACCAGGTGGTCTCGATTAACCGGGTGACGAAGGTGGTTAAGGGTGGCAAGAACATGTCGTTCGCGGCACTCGTAGTCGTGGGCGATCCTTCGGCGGCGGTGGTTGGTTTCGGATCCGGCAAAGCGAAGGAAGTTCCGCAGGCCATCCGCAAGGGGATCGAATCGGCGAAGAAAAACCTGATGCGGATCAACCTCACGCAGACCACGGTGCCGCATACGGTGCTGGGACGCTTTGGCTCGGGAATGGTGCTGCTGAAGCCGGCTCCGGAAGGCACGGGCGTGATTGCCGGCGGAGCGGTGCGGGCGGTGATGACGTCGGCGGGCGTTCAGAACGTGCTGACGAAATCGATTGGCACGACCAATCCGCATAACGTGATCAAGGCGACGTTCGACGCGCTCAAGAAGCTCAAGAACCGGGAACACGTAGCGGAGCTGCGCGGCAAGTCGGTGGAGGAGCTCTAGATGACGATCAAGACATCGAAATCGGCGGCGAGCGGCAAGATTCAGCTAAAGTGGGTACGCTCGGCAATCTGCACTCCGGTGAAGCAAAGGAAAGTTGTCAAGGGGCTGGGGTTCACCCGGCTGTACGAGGTGATTGAGCGGCCGGACACGGCTGCGATTCGCGGCATGGTCAAGAAGATTCCGCATCTGGTGGAGATAGTGAAATAAGCTTTCAGCTCTTAGCTCTCAGCTCTCAGTGGAGCGCAACGGGTTTTCCTGAGAGCTGACAACTGAGAGCTGAGAACGGAATTCGTCATGAATCTTTCGACAATACGGGCACCCAAGAAGTCAACGGAAAAACGAAAGCGAGTCGGACGTGGTATGGGTTCCGGCATGGGCAAGACTTCCACGCGCGGTCACAAGGGTCAGCGGTCGCGTTCGGGTTCGCGGCTGTTGCGCGGGTTTGAAGGCGGCCAGATGCCCTTGCACCGGCGTGTGCCGAAGCGCGGCTTCAAGAACATTTTCCGCGAGGAGTACGCGGTCGTGAACCTGGATCGGCTGGCAGCGCTTGGCGAAACTGTAATTACGCCTGATGTGCTGAAGAAGGCAGGCGTGGTGAACGGCAAGCAACCGGTCAAAATCCTGGGCAATGGCGAAGTGACGACTGCGATTACCGTGCATGCGCACAAGTTTTCGAAGTCAGCACAGGAAAAAATCACCAGAGCTGGCGGCAAGTTTGAGGTCTTGCAGTAATGCTGGAAAAGCTTTCGAACATTTTCCGGGTTCCCGACCTTCGCAAGCGCGTTTTATTCACGCTCGGATTGCTGGCGGTGTATCGCATCGGCGGCCACATCCCGACGCCGGGCATCAACGGCGATCGGCTGGCGGCGTTCTTCGAGCAGAACCGGGGCTCGGTGCTCGGTTTCGTGGATCTGTTCAGCGGCGGCAACCTGCGCCGGCTCACGATTTTCGCGCTCGGCATCATGCCGTACATTACCGCATCGATCATTCTGCAGTTGCTGACGGTGGTCTATGAGCCGCTCGCGAAGCTGCAGAAAGAAGGCGAACTGGGCCGGAAGAAAATCACCCAGTGGACGCGTTATCTCACCGTGGTCCTGAGCGCGGTGCAGTCGTTCGGCATTGCCATCAGCTTGCAGAAAGCGGGCGATTTCGTCAACACTCCCGGGCCGGGCTTCATCCTGATGACCATGCTGACGCTGACCACGGGCAGCGCTTTCATCATGTGGCTGGGTGAGCAGATCACCGACCGCGGCATCGGCAACGGCATGTCGCTGCTGATTTTTGCAGGCATCGTAGTCGGTCTGCCGCGGGGCGTGGCCGACCTATACCAGAAGGCAAACACCGCGGCCTGGGGGCCATTCACCGCCCCGGCCCTCCTGATGTTGCTGGTGCTGATGATCTCGGTGGTGGCGTTTATCGTGTTTGTGGAACGCAGCGAGCGCCGCATTCCGGTGCAGTATGCCAAACGTGTAGTCGGACGGAAAGTAATGGGCGGACAATCCACGCACCTGCCGTTGCGGGTGAATGCCGGGGGTGTCATGCCTGTGATCTTCGCGTCTTCGATTCTAGCCTTACCGCAGATGCTGGGCGCGGCCTTCCACAATAACAAAGTAGTCGGCCCGATTCTGGACGCCATGCGCTGGGGCGAGCCGCTGTACACCTTGCTCTATGCCACCGGGATTGTCTTCTTCGCCTACTTCTATATCTCGATCGTCTTCAATCCGAACGAGGTCGCGGACAACATGCGCAAGTGGGGAGGTTTCATTCCCGGCATCCGCCCCGGGAAACGGACTTCGGATTTCATCAACGATGTTCTCACCCGCATCACACTAGTAGGTGCGCTCTATCTGATTCTGATTTCGCTGATCCCGGAGTGGATGATTGCGGGCATCAAGCTGAACCACCTTTGGCTGGTCGGCCGCTTCTTCGAAAACCTTCCCACTTGGGTAACAAACGGCCTGGGCGTCAATTTTTATTTTGGTGGAACCTCGCTGTTGATCGTAGTTGGAGTCGCAATGGACACGGTTACCCAGATTGAGGCGCAGCTCATCATGCGGCACTACGATGGATTCACGCCCAAGAGCGGCCGTATTCGCGGACGCCGAGTCTGGTGATAAGGAAAGTTCTCAGTTCCCGGTTCTCAGTTCTCAGTGAGAAGCGTCGAAATTGATACTGAGAACCGGGAACTGAGAACTGATTTTGCAAGCGCGGAGCGCTGCAGTGTTTCCGCGAAGGGAAATACGAGCAAAAGGGGCCATTTCGATGGCCAACGAGACGGCCATTTCGACGGCCAATGAGACCGGGCGAAATATTGGACCGGTGATTCTTCTCGGACCCCCCGGGGCCGGGAAAGGCACCCAGTCCAAGCAGATTGTCGACCATTACGGTATCCCGCAGATATCGACGGGTGACCTATTACGGGATCACGTTGGGCGTGGCACCGAGCTCGGCCTTGAAGCCAAGGCGATTATGGCGCGAGGCGAGCTGGTTCCCGACGAGTTGATGTACGGCATCGTGGCCAACCGGCTCCGGGAAGCCGATTGTCAACGCGGATTTGTGCTGGACGGCTTTCCCCGGACAGCCGCTCAGGCAGGATGGCTGGATGCTTTCCTGGAAAAAGAGGTCTTTGAAAAAAGTTTGGAAAAGCATTCCGAAGAAAGCCCGGAGCCGTGTCCGACGATTGTGATCCAGTTGCTTGTAGACTATAATCAACTACTGCAACGGCTTACCGGGCGGCGTTCGTGTCCCACCTGTGGACGGCTCTATAACATTCACTCCCAACCACCTCTCGTCGACGAGTTGTGTGATTGTGACGGATCCAAGCTGGTAATCCGCGATGACGATCGCGAAGAAGTCATTTCCGGGCGCTTGGCAGCCTATGAGAGGCAGACCAGGCCGGTAGCGGATTACTACCGGTTGCAGCGCCGACTGGTGGCAGTCAATGCGGACCGGCCCGTGGAAGACATTACGGCGCAGATTTTCGGTGTGATTGACCGGCACTGCCGGGATGGATGTCAGGAGCGGCGAAGCTAGAATAGTAGATGATGAGTTTTGGAGAAGACCGGATCGTCCGCAAGTCGCCGGAAGAGATCGAAAAGATGAGGCGGAGCGGGAAGATAGTCCGCCAGGTTCTGAACCACTTAAAGACGATAGTGGCCTCCGGCGTTACCACGATGGACCTGGAAAAGGCCGCCGAGAAACTGATTGCGGAACTTGGAGCGGCACCGGCGTTCAAGGGATATTACGGTTATCCATGTGTGTTGTGCACTTCGATCAATGAAGAGATCGTGCACGGCATTCCGTCGGAAAAGCGGACGCTGAAAACGGGCAACATCGTTTCCATCGACTGCGGGGTGGTATACGACGGGTATTACGGAGACGCGGCCATCACCGTTCCCGTGGGCGAGTCGCTGACCCCGGAATTGAAGAAGCTGCTCGAAGTAACCGAGGCTTCACTGTACAAAGGCATCGAGCAGGTAAAGATCGGCAACACCATCGGACACGTTGGGTCGGCGATCCAGAAGCACGTCGAGGCCAACGGCTTCAGCGTAGTCCGCGAATTTGTTGGGCACGGCATCGGAACCAAGCTGCATGAAGCGCCGCAGATTCCGAACTTTGGCAAAAAAGGCCAGGGCGCGGAGTTAACCGAAGGCATGGTGCTGGCGATTGAGCCGATGGTGAACTCGGGCGGTCCCGAGACCAAGGTCCTGGGCGACAAGTGGACGGCTGTGACGGCTGATGGCAGTTACAGCGCGCACTTTGAGCATTGCGTGGCAGTAACCAGGCAAGGGCCAATGATCTTAACCCAGTAGTTCTCAGTTCCCGGTTCTCAATTCTCAGTGAGAGCCGTTGGGTTTAGCTGAGAACTGAGAACTGGCAACTGAGAACTGGGTCTTGGAGGTTGATGAGTAAAGAGGACGCGATTGAAGTTGAGGCGTCTAGCGAGCGTGAGCGAAGCGGGAGCCCGCTGCCGAAATCCCGAGCGAAGCGAAGGATCTGCAGTGAGAGAAATTCAGGAGGTTAATGAGTAAAGAAGACGCGATTGAAGTGATGGCAACGGTCGTCGAACCGCTGCCCAATGCCATGTTCAAGGTGGAGCTCGAAAACAAACACCAGGTATTGGCGCATGTTTCCGGCAAGATGCGGAAGAACTTTATACGGATACTGCCGGGAGACAAAGTCGCGGTCGAACTTTCTCCCTACGATTTGAATCGCGGTCGGATTGTGTACCGTTATAAATAGGAATTGGGTAGGGCACGGCTTTAGCCGTGCCGCTGAGCGCCGATGACAATCGGGTTTTAGCCCCTGCGGGAACGCAGTTGCAGTCACTGAGAACTGGCAACTGAGAATTGAGAACTGATTTATGAAGGTTAGAGCGTCGGTTAAGAAGATTTGCGACAAGTGCAAGGTCATCCACCGCAAGGGAGTAGTGCGGGTGATCTGCGAAAACTCGAAACACAAACAGCGCCAGGGTTAAGCCACAAAGATTTTGCAGTTGCAGTTACTGAGAGCTGATAACTGACAGCTGAGAGCTAATCAAAGAGAGGGATCATGGCTCGTATCGCAGGCGTCGATCTTCCGCGCAACAAGCACGCGAATATCGCGCTCACTTACATCTACGGCATCGGCAATTCACGCGCGGCGCGTATTCTGGACGCGGCGAAAGTGGACCCGATGAAGAAAGTGCAGGACCTCGGGGAAGACGAGGTCAACCGCATCCGACAAGTGATCGAGGGGGAAGGGTCGGTCGAAGGCGATCTGCGCAAAGACGTTTCGATGAACATCAAGCGGCTCATCGAAATCGGGTCCTATCGCGGATTCCGTCACCGTCGCAACCTGCCGGTCCGCGGACAACGCACGCACACGAATGCTCGTACCCGCAAAGGTCCGCGCAAAGGCACGGTAGCGCAGAAGAAGAAGACAGCAAAAGCGTAGAACCAGTTCCCGGCTCTCAGTTCCCAGTTCTCAGTTGACACGGAGAACGGTTTTACTGAGAACTGAGAACTGAGAACTGAGAACTCGAAAACATGGCAAAACCAGCAGCAGCAGGCGGCGCCGCGGCGCCCGAGAAAAAAGGCAAGAAGAAAACCTTTAAGAAAAAAGAACGCAAGCACGTTCCCCACGGACTGGTGCACGTGCAGGCCTCTTTCAATAACACCATCGTGACCATCTCCGACATGACCGGCAATGTGCTGGCATGGAAGAGTTCGGGCTCGTTGGGCTTCCGCGGGTCCCGCAAAGGCACTCCGTTTGCCGCCCAGCAGGCCGCGGCGAACGCTGCCAGCATGGCGCGCGATCACGGAGTGCGCAGTGTGGATGTGCGCGTAAGCGGTCCAGGATCGGGGCGCGAATCGGCAGTGCGCGCGCTCGCCTCGGCGGGAATCGAAGTACGGTCCATCAAGGACACGACGCCGATCCCGCATAATGGTTGCAGGCCGCCGAAACGACGCAGAGTGTAAGGATAGTTGTCAGCTCTCAGCTATCAGTAAAACCAGAATCCGAAACATCCACAGGTTTCACTGATAGCTGAAAACTGAGAGCTGAGAGCTGATTTGTTCAATCGGGAAGAAAGGGTCGCCACCCCGTAAACCGATTTCGAAAAGGAGAAAAATGGCACGTTATACCGATGCAGTGTGTCGTCTTTGTCGCCGGGAGGGGATCAAACTCTTCCTCAAGGGCACGAAGTGCTTCAGCGACAAATGCCCTATTGAGAAGCGCAACTTCGCTCCCGGACAACACGGGAAAGACAAAAAGACCAAGGTCGTAGGCTACGGTCTGCAGTTGCGCGAAAAACAGAAAGCCAAGCGCATTTACTTTACCCAGGAAGGCCAGTTCCGGAATTATTTCGAGAATGCGGTCCGGTCCAAGGGCGTGACGGGTGCGAAGCTGCTCGAGCAACTCGAGCGGCGTCTGGACAACGTGGTTTACCGTTTGGGCTTCGGCATTTCCCGCCGCCAGGCGCGCCAGTTGGTGCGTCACGGGCACGTGCAGGTGAATGGGAAGAAGGTCAACATTCCTTCGTACGAGGTCGGCGTGGGCGAGGAGATCGCGATTCGCGAGGGCAGCCGCAAGGTGCCGATTCTCGAAACCGCAAAGGATTTTGCCAGCCATCAGCCGGCGCCGGTCTGGTTGGAGATCGATCGCGAGAGCTACAAGGGCCGCGTTATTGCGCTGCCCAAACGCGAAGATATTCAGTTGCCGGTGAACGAGCAACTGATCGTTGAACTGTATTCGAAATAAGACACTGGTGTGGTGACGGGGCTTTGCCCCGTCCCTCGCACAAATTTTGTTTGGCCCACCATTCGAGCCAGATCAGCCCGCGGCGGCGTTTGATCCGAACCTGGGCCGGTTCGGAGAGCCACCGCGGAGCCACATGGCCGAGAGGAGAAACACACGATGCTCTGGAGAGGTTTTCAAAAACCGAAGCGGCTGGCGAGTGACACCAGTTCGCTCACTGACAAATACGGGATGTTCTGGGCGCAGCCGTTCGAGCGCGGATTCGGCACCACCATCGGCAATGCGCTGCGGCGCGTGATGTTGAGTTCGATCGAAGGCGCGGCCGTTACCGCGGTGAAGATCGAAGGCGTGCTGCATGAATTTCAGTCGATCCCAGGCGTTGTAGAAGATGCGACCGATATCATCCTCAACATGAAGCAGGTCCCGTTCAAGCTTGCCGGCGACGGTCCGAAGGCGATTTACCTGCGCGCCGAGCAGCCGGGAGTGGTTACCAGCGGCATGATCGAAGCCGATGGCGATGTGGAAGTGCTCGATAAGGAAATCTACATCGCGACGGTCAGCGAGGGCGGCAAGCTCGACATGGAAATGCGCCTGAAGCGCGGGCGCGGTTACGTTTCCGCGGACAAGAATTTCGAGGAGGATCTGGGCATCGGGTTCATTCCCATCGATTCCGTGCACACGCCGGTGCGCAAGTGCAACTACACCGTCGAAGCGGCGCGCTTGGGACAGATCACCGATTATGACAAGCTGACGATCGAGGTTTGGACCAACGGTTCGATCACTCCCGGCGATGCGCTGGGACTGTCGGCGAAGCTGGTGAAGGACCACATGAATATCTTCATCAACTTTGAAGAGGAGATTGAAACCGCGTCGGCGAGCGAAGAACGCCGCCCGGAGATCAAGAACGAGAACCTGAACCGTTCGGTCGAGGAACTCGAACTGTCGGTGCGCAGCTACAACTGCCTGAAGAACGCCAACATTCAGTCGATCGGCGAACTGGTGCAGAAGACCGAAGCCGAGATGCTGAAGACGAAAAATTTCGGCCGCAAGTCGCTGAACGAGATCAAGGAGATCCTCTCCTCGATGGGCTTGAGCCTAGGTATGAAGATCGACGAACACGGAAACGCCGTCCCGGGTCCGACTTCGAACCAGGTGCTGCCCGCTTCAGCCTACGGCGACAACGATCTGTAGAGAAGCAGTAGCCAGTCGCCAGTGGTCAGTTGCCAGTAAAACCTCTGACCCACGAGCCACTGGCCGCTGATTAGCAAGCCACTGGCCACTGGCCGCTGGCAACTGACAACTGGGGTTCAGACATGCGTCACAAAGTTGCGGGATACAAGTTAGGACGAACCACGTCGCATCGGCGCGCCATGCTGCGCAACATGGTCACGTCGATCATCATGGAAGAACGCATTGAGACGACCGTGATCAAGGCGAAGGCGGTGCGTCCGCAGGTCGAGAAGATGATCACCCTCGGCAAAAAGGGCGATCTGGCGGCGCGGCGGCAGGCGGCGGCCTATCTGATGACGGACGAAGCCGTCCACAAACTTTTCGATACCGTGGCTCCGCGATTCGGCGACCGCAAGGGCGGCTATCTGCGGATCGTCCGCACCGCCTGGCGCAAGGGCGATGGCGCCGAAAAGGCGTTTATCGAGCTGCTGGGCAGCGAGCAAGTGATCGACGAAAAGCGCCAGAAGCGTGCCGAAATCCGCGCCAAACGTGCCGAGGAGAACCGCAAAGCCATGGAACACGCCGATGCCGAAGCCCAGGCTCAGGCGGACAGCGCCGCGAATGAGGCTGAGGGTAAGCCTGAAGGTGGCGACAAGAAGGAATAGTTCGCCGCCGAAACAAATCTACCGAAGCAATATTTTACAAAGCACAAAAGGGCGTCCGGAATGGACGCCCTCTTTGTTGGTCTGCGTCTGAGACTATTGTGCCAGCGGCCCGCTCACTGTGCCCAGCAAGCCGGTCTTGTTATCGAGCACGACCAGGCGAACTTGCTTGGCATCGGCCGGCGCATCGATGTCGAGGGGCACCTGCAGGCCTTTCGCCATGACTTGCTGCAAGGTGGCTGCGTCGAATGTGTGTTCCACCTTGATGCTGCGCGCTCCTCCCAGATTTTTGCCACTCGAGTTGTAGACTCCCGCATAGAAGGTCACATTCATCTTCGCGCCGCCGCTTGTGTCCTCCGTGCTCAAGGTGTGCGCGTCCACCAGGAACATGACTCGCGCCTTGCCCGGATCCGTGGGTTTTACTTGCGCCATGAATGACACTTGCGTTGCTGGTCCACTCAACTGGAACGCGTCCACTACTTCCTGATCCGGCTTCCAGTTCTTATCCGGCGTCGGATCGACCGCGAAATATCCCTTGCGAGAGCGGACCTCGGTGTCTCCACGGTCGAGTTTGACCTTGATAGTACGGAACTTGCCGTCCCACTTCTTGTTGTCCGGGTAATAACCGAGCGAGTAAGAAGCATCTTCGTCCGCGACCGCCAACTCGATGCCATCCTTGATTTCATTCTGATTGGTATAGGCTTTGCCGCCCGTTTCCGCCGCCAGGTCCTGCAAGGCAAACGTGGTGTTGCTGTCGATCCCGCTCATCATGATGCCGCGCATATCGACTGGATAAATAGCGATGCCGGCGCTCGCCAGGTCGGCCTCGCCATGCTTGATCGCATCTGCGAACTTCGCCACTCGCTCCTCGTAGTGGCCGTTGACGCGTTGCCTATCCACCGAACTCTGTTTGACACTGGGAAGATCCGCCAGTAGTTCCAGGTTCTCCATGTTCTGGTCCTTCGGAATGAGATCAAGCGGGAAATCCGCCGTCAGCCAAACCACGGTCTTCCGGCCGGAAAATCCGGAAAGCATGCGCGACAGATCCTGCAAAGCCTGCAACGTGATCACCGTCCGGCGTTCCAGGTTGTACTCTGCAACCATGTCCTGGAAGCTGGCAAGCGCTGCCTGAGCCACAGAGACGGCCAGGGAATTCGCGCCGCTAAGTCCGCTATCGGCGGTCAAGGTTGGCACCGCCGCCGCGGGTTGAAGAATCGGTGATTGTGGACGCAGATTATTGATCGCCGCCCTCAAAATCTTCGGATCGGTCGTGAAATTCTGAACCACCCGCAACCGGTCCGTCAGCGTCATGACGGCCATCGGCTTGCCCGCCTGGGTCTGCTCTGCAGCATACTTCAGCATCTGATATCGGCCGTAGGCCTGATCTTTGAACTGAGAATTCGCCCCATCCAGCAGCAGCACAGTCGGAACCCCGGCCGGTTTCAGAAACTCCGGTTTATTCGAGAGGATGCCCGGGGGCAGGGTTTGCGAACTCCCCTGATTTGCTCCCGGAGGCGTGAAGGTTGCGATCCTCTGCTTCTTTCCATTCTCCTCCACTGTAAAGTCCTCAGGCTTCAGGCCGGTAATAGGTTGGCCCTTCTTGTCCCTGACCACCACGTCGACCACAACTAGCCGCGTATTGGTCCGAATCGTGAGGCTGGGAACTTCTTCAGGTGTTTGCTGGGCACTCAACATTGTCGGGCTGGCGGCGAGGTTCAAAACTAGGGCCGAAGCGAGTACGGTCCGAAAGGGCAGGTTACGCACCATAGAGCCTCCACGGAGTAGCGGAACTCGGGAATTACTCGGAATGTACCGTTTTTCAGGCGCTTTGGCAAACCGGTCTGGACTAACACCGCTGCCTGCATTTGCTTGATGTCTGGTCGCTCCCTACAATAGAACTTTATCTTCCAAGAAATCCTATGATCCATTTTCCCGTCCCCGAGGCCCTCACATTCGACGACGTATTACTCCTGCCGGCGCATTCCGGAGTCGTGCCCGCCAACACCAACACCCAGACCCATCTCACGCGCAACATTCGGCTGAACATTCCCATCATCAGCGCCGCCATGGATACGGTCACCGAGTCGCACATGGCCATTGCCCTGGCGCAGCAGGGAGGCCTCGGCATTATTCATCGCAACCTGACCATCGATCAGCAGGCGAATGAAGTCGATAAGGTGAAAAGGTCGGAAAGCGGCATGATCGTCGATCCCGTCACCATGTCGCCCGATGCCAAGGTTTCCGATGCCCTCGAAGTCATGCAGAAATACAAGATTTCCGGCGTGCCCATCACGCTGAAGGACGGAAAGCTGGTAGGCATTCTGACAAACCGCGATCTTCGCTTCGAGACGCGCTTCGATATTCCGATCAGCAAAGTAATGACCCAGAAGAATCTGATCACCGTGCCCGTGGGAACAACGCTGGAGCAGGCGGAAGAAATTCTGCACGAGCACCGCGTGGAAAAGCTGCTGGTAGTGGACGACAAGTACATCTTGAAGGGCTTGATCACGGTCAAGGACATCCAGAAGAAACTGAAATATCCCGGTGCCGCCAAGGACGATAAAGGCCGGCTGCGCGTAAGCGCGGCGATCGGCGCAACCGGTGACTTCTTGGAGCGTGCCCAGGAATTGGCGAAGGCGAAAGTCGACGTGCTGGCCATCGACAGCGCGCATGGACATTCCGCGCTGGTGCTCGAAGCGGTCAAGAAGGTCAAAACAAAGTTGCCGGAGGTGGAACTGATTGCCGGCAACGTGGCGACCTTCGATGGTGCCTGCGATCTGGTGCGCGCGGGAGTGGACGGGGTGAAAGTCGGCATTGGGCCAGGATCGATCTGCACCACGCGCATCGTAACCGGTGTTGGCGTTCCGCAGATTACGGCGATTGCCGAAGCGGCGCGGGCCACGCGCGATTCAGGCGTTCCCGTGATTGCCGACGGCGGCATCAAGTATTCCGGCGATATCAGCAAGGCGCTGGCGGCGGGTGCTTCCGCGGTGATGATCGGATCGATGTTTGCCGGAACCGATGAAAGCCCAGGTGAACTGATTCTGTATCAGGGCCGAACCTTCAAGGCGTATCGCGGCATGGGCTCGCTCGGAGCGATGGCGTCGGGATCGAGTGAGCGCTACTTCCAGAACTCCGATGGAGATGCGTCGACGGCGTCGCCAGCAATTGGCGAAGATTCGAACCGGCTGGGCAAGTTGGTGCCGGAAGGAATTGAAGGGCGCGTGCCATATCGCGGCTCAGTGTCGATGATCGTCCACCAGATGGTCGGCGGGCTCAAGTCGGGCATGGGATATTGCGGATGCCACACCGTGGCTGAACTGCAGCAGAAGGCGCGATTCGTGCGCATCAGCGCCGCCGGCCTGCGCGAAAGCCACGTGCACGACGTAATGATCACGCGTGAAGCTCCGAACTACGCGGCGGAGTAAGGGAAGAGACCAATTTGACCGTGTCTCGTCCCAATCTTGTGCGCGCCTGGTGGCCAGCCGCCGTCTGGATCGGTCTCATCGCCTTTGAGTCCACCGATTTCTTCTCGGCTGAGCACACCGGCAGCATGCTGTACACGCTGTTGACGCACCTCTTTGGCCACATCAATCTCCACACCTTCTTCATCTTCCACCACTATCTGCGCAAGACCGGACACGTTGTCGGCTACGGCATGTTGGGCCTGCTGCTACTGCGGGGCTGGCGGGCAACGTTCGGGCACGGTCAAGCGCTATTGTGGCGCACGTCTCTGCTGTCCTGGTTAGGGACCGCCTTCGTTGCGTCGATGGACGAATGGCACCAGAGCTACATTCCATCGCGGACCGGCACGTGGCAGGATGCGGTGCTCGATAGTGCGGCGGGTTTGGTATTTCTGCTGATTGCATATTTCTGGCTGCGGCGAACGCTTGAAGTTGGGCCAGAGCACCCGTAGAGACGCGGCTTGCCGCGTCTCCCGCAGTGGATAAACTCTATTCACGTTTGGGAAAGGGCACGACTTCAGTCGTGCCGTAAGTGCCGCAGAATAGATCTGCCTTCAGGCGCTGAGGGCGCCGCCATCGCGCCAGGCAAGTTAGCCCTACAATTTTAAACGCGGCAAGCCCCGATTAGTCCCGCGCGGGCGAACGGTGTGCGAGCAAAGCGAACGCCGAGACGGCGGCGATTCCCGCCGAAAAATAGAACGGCACCGGCGCTCCATAGGCCTTCCACAATGCACCGGTGATTATGCTGGCCAGCAGCGTCGTCAAGCTCGTCACGAAAAAATAAATTCCCAGCGCCCGGCCACGGACATCGCCCGCCACGCTTTCGACGACCAGGGCCTTGAGCACGGGATTGGTCAGCGCATAGAAGAGTCCGTAGAAGGCCATGGTCAGCCAGATCGCCAACTGCGATGGCGCCAATGCGAAGACAAAATAGACGATGGCAAAAACAAAGTATCCGGCGGCGGCAATGGCCGAGCGCGAGAAGCGGTCGCTGAACTTGCCCGCCGGCCAGGAGAGCAGCGTGAACATGATGTTGAAGACCAATCCTAGCAGTGGCGCGCGCGACGCCGGAATGCCGATACTCCCGGCGCGCAGAACCAGGAACATGTCACTGGAGTTCCCCAGCGAAAACAACGCAACTACCGCCAGCACGTAATAGAAGCCAAAAGGCAATCTTGGGAGCCACCCAGATTTACCAGTGTGGGGACTTACCAGTGTGGGGACGGGCGTCTCGCCCGTCCAAGCCGAGCGAAGCTCGGCAGCCGTCTCCGACTGCAGCATCGTTCCCGCCTCTGTAACCGCCTTGCCGCCCCGTCGCACCTCCCGAATTCCGACCCAGGCGACGATGACGCACAGAGCTCCCGGCAACGCAGCGGACGCGAACACGCCGCGCATGCCGAAGTGTCCGATCACTGCCAGCGCCAACAGCGGGCCAGCGATAGCTCCGGCGGAATCCATGGCTTGAATCAGGCCATAAGCTGAGCCGAGCGCTGCTTCGTCCACCGACTCGGCAACCATCACGTCGCGGGCGGTCCCGCGCACGCCTTTGGCAAAGCGATCGCCAAAGCGAATTCCCAGAATTTGCCACCACGAAGAAACCAGCGCCAGCAGCGGTTTAACCGCATTGGCCACAAAGTATCCGCCGACCACGATGGGCTTGCGCTGTGGAACCTTGTCGGTCACGTAGCCCGAAAAAAGCTTCGCGAATGAAGCCACACTCTCGGCGATGCCTTCGATGATCCCAAGTTGCGCCGGGCCGGCGCCGAGCGATGTGAGAAAGGCGGGCAGCACCCAGTACGCCATTTCGCTGGCCGTGTCGTTGAGGAACGAAGTCAGACCGAAGACGTATATATTCCTGGGAGTAGCTTGCACCGACGGCTGGGGCGGTGTGTCCATGTCTGTTCTTCGAAAATAGCACGGGCACGGAGCTTTCCTTGGGACGCCTTAACCGTCCTACTAAGCCCAGACCGCGAGTCGCGTGTAGTCGTTACTGAAGCGCACTCGCTGCTCAAACTCGCTATTCGAATATGGCAGATCCGCAAAATAAAGAGCACTCGTGGCCTTCCAGTGACATGGCCATAGCGTCGTTACTGGCTGCCGCCGCCGTGCTGCTGCAAATGGCGACCAATGGCCGCTACGGATATTTCCGCGACGAACTCTACTATCTCGCGCTGTCGCATCACCTCGATTGGGGATATGTGGACCTGGCGCCGCTGGCCCCACTGGTGTTGTACATAGCTCGCGTGCTATTCGGCGATTCCCTGCATGCGATTCGGCTATTGCCAGCGCTGGCGCTGGGCGCGGAAATTATAATCACAGGTTTGATCGCGCGGGAACTCGGCGGCAAACGATTCGCCGTGTGGCTGGCGTGCCTGGCTGTGCTGGTAGCCCCCGTAATCGTCAACAACGCGTCGCGCTTTTCCATGAATCCGTTCGAGCCCTTGTTCTGGATGGGCGCCATTTACTTTCTGCTGCGCGCGATGAACCGCAATCAGCCGCAATTGCTGGTGTGGTGCGGCCTGCTCGTCGGGCTGGGATTGGAAAACAAACACTCGGCGGCTTTTTTTCTTATCGGCCTCACGATCGGCATTCTGGCAACTCCCCAGCGCCGCTGGTTTCGCACTAAGTGGCTTTGGATTGCCGCGCTCGTCATCGTGCTGCGGTGTCTGCCCAACCTCATCTGGCAATTTCGGCACGGCTTCCCAACCTGGGTCGATCTGACCAACGTGAAAAAGATTCACAAGAACGTCGAGCTGCCGCCGATAGCGTTCCTGCAACAGCAGGTCATGACGCTCCTGCCGGCGAACGCCCTCGTCTGGATCGCAGGACTCGGCTTCTTGCTCTTTCACCGTGAAGGCAAGCGCTATCGCGTCCTCGGCATAACCTATCTTGCATTCCTCGCGATCATGATGGCACTCCACGGCAAGGATTACTACCTGGCCCCGATTTACCCAATGCTGTTCGCCGCCGGTGGAGTCTTCTGGCAAAAGTTCATCGAGGCACACTCCCGCCTACGATGGGTGAAGGTTGCGTTGCCTCTGGTGATGGTGATCCTCGGCGCAATCGCCTTTCCGCTCGTGCTTCCCATTCTCCCGCCCGATCGGATCGTTCCCTACATGCATGCGCTGGGCGTTGGTCTCTCCCGCACGGAAACGCACATGGTCAGCACTCTCCCGCAGCATTTCGCGGACGAATTCGGATGGCCGGAAATGGTCGCGCAAGTCGCCGATGTATATAACAAGCTGCCCGCCGACGAACGCGCCAAAACCGCCATTCTCGCCGGAAATTACGGCTCCGCCGGAGCCATCGACTTCTTCGGCCCGCGCTATGGACTGCCCCTATCCATCAGCGCTCATCAGAACTATTACTACTGGGGATTCCGCCAATACACCGGCGAGAGTCTGATCATGCTCAACTGGCAGCTCGACGACGCGCAGTACTGGTGCCAGAATGTCGAAGAGGGTCCGAAGGTAGCGTATCCCTATACCATGGGCTGGGAGCATTACACCATCCTGATCTGTCACGGACTAAAAAAACCGCTGGCGGAGGCGTGGCCTCATTTCAAAGTTTGGGATTGAACCTGACACCTGAGACCCGACACCTGCCCTTGCCTGCTTCCAGTAGAATAGAGACATGTCCGACCGCACATTTACCCTCCATGAAGCGCAGATGCTGCTGCCCATTCTGCAATCGCTGCTCAAGCAGGCAATCCACGGCAAGAAGCTGATCGAAGAAGTAGACGCGGAGTTACAGGCCACGGCACACCGCGTTTTTCTCAACGGCGGCACGCTGCTGAATGTTGTCCATCTGGCGCGCCGCAAGGCCGAGCGCGAGAAGGCGATTCGCCGCGTCAAGGACGCCCTGGCCGAGATCGACGCGACCGGCGTGCAGGTGAAAGATCTCGACATCGGACTGCTCGATTTTCCCTGCCTGGTGGAGGGTGAAACCCTCCTGCTGTGCTGGAAACTGGGCGAAGCGGCAATCACGCATTGGCACGGCACCAACGAAGGCTTCATCGCCCGGAAGCCAATCGACCAGCGAATCGCAAACGCCGGCAAGAAGCGGTCAAAGTAGGAGAGGTTCTCAGTTCTCTTCAATCTTCCCCTAAAATTGTCATCCTGAGCGAAGCAAAGGACCTATGCACTCGTTTGCAGCGCCGGAAATCCGCAGCCTGCCACAAAACACTGCGCAAGTTCGGAATCGCGCCCCGTTCTTTATAATCGAGAACGGGCACGCCGCGAGCAGGTGGGTAGGGTATGACCGAAGTTATACACTTGGGAACCGAGCCGCCGCGAGTTCTGCTAAAATTACGCTGTCTGAGGCAATTCTCTATGTTGACTGGGCGCAAACTGGCGTTGACACTTGCTTTCACGGCTCTGGTTGCACTGGCCTTTGGGATCAGCTGCCGGGGGTTCTTCCAGCCTAACAGTCTCGTGTCGATTGCGGTCCAACCGCCAAGCCCCAGTGTCATTCTCGGCCAGTCGACGACTTTGCAGGCGTGGGGCACCTACGAGGACAATACGAGATCCCAGATCACGAGCGGCGTGGACTGGTCGACCGATACTCCCACCGTACTGACGATCAACGAAACCAGTGGTGTAGCCGATGGAGTGGGCTTGGGCACGGCCACCGTGACAGCCGCCGCGCAGGGCCTAAGCGGGACAGCTTCGGCCACTGTGTACATTGTCATCACCAGTCTGACGGTTCAAGCCCCCAATAATACCTGGACCTTCACTGGCGCGGATGGCGGGACCTCCCCGGGATTCACAGTAATCGCAAATGGGAACACAGACGTCACCACTACCGCAACATTCACGCCGAGCAACCAAACCTATATTACATGCGTGAACGGTACCGACCCCGTTTTCTGTACTGCGGTAGCAACGCCGCCAGGGCCCTACACGATTGTGGTGAGTTATACTGGATCGACCATCACGTACACCATTCCAGTGACGGCGAGTTAACCTTCAAGACTCCAATAGCCCGGGTTTCGCGTCTTTCGAGATCTGGGATTCCACCGCCGCGTAAAGCTTGGGATTTTCCTGGAAGTCGAGGAACTCGGTCGCCCATGTCGGGGGGACGTGGAATCGTCGGCTGCACTACCATCCACCGAGCGCCGGGTACTCCACCGGGATTTTTCATCACAAACAATCTGTGTGCGCCATCACAGACCCTTCAGCCCACCGTACGCAATAATGAAGCCCTGATGGGGCAGTGTCAGAGGAATTCCATTAACCAAGACGGCCCCGAAGTTTCGCCCCATCCGTTAGTTACTCTTTGATAAATAAACTTGACGCGATGAGCGGACGTCAGTAGGCCCCGGAACTTTGTCAAGTGAACAATCGTGCTCAAGAGTAAACACAGACGAAATAAATCCGGTCAGCTCTCGAATTTCCGATCATGCGCGGTCACTTTCCAGCGCCATCACGCCGCGCTATAGTAAAAGCTTCATCCGGTGAAGTTCATCCCTACATTTCTGCTTCGATCTTCGGCGGTCGCACTCTGTCTGGCGAGCGCGTTATTTTTTGCGGGCTGCAATCGCAATCGCGGCCGCGTTCTCGAAATCGCCTACGTTTCCGGCGTTCAGGCCATCCTGCGCGACCACGTAGCTGCAGTGTATGAGAAAGCCGGAGTAGTAAAGAACGGCGAGCGCGTGGAAGTTCTCGACCGCGATCGCCGCTTCGTCAAAGTGCGCACCGCAACCGGCGCAACGGGATGGGTGGAGCAGCGCTACCTCGTCGGTCAGGATGTCTTCGATAAGATCCAGAAACTAACCGCCGACAACCAGAACGATCCCGTACAGGCGCAAGGCACGACCCGCAACGACACGAATCTGCACGTCGAACCGGGACGCGATACCGAACATCTCTATCAGATTTCTTCCGGCGAGAAGCTGGCCCTGTTGAAGCGAGGCACCGCCGAAAAGCCGGGCGCGGTTGCGCCGCCGTCGCGCTTGACTTCTCGCTCCGATACACCAAGCAGCAAATCGCAAGAAAAAAAGGAGAATGTTCCAGTAATCCCTGTTCCGATAAAAGAAGACTGGTGGCTGGTGCGCGACTCCAACAATCGCGTCGGATGGGTGCTGGCCCGCATGATCGATCTCGATGTTCCGCTCGACGTCGCGCAATACGCGGAGGGTCAGCGCATCGTCGCGTACTTCGTGCTCAATCAGGTTCAGGATGGAGACAAAAAAGTCGCGCAGTACTTGACCGTCCTCACCGAGCCCAAAGACGGCCTGCCGTTTGACTTCAATCAGATTCGCGTCTTCACCTGGAACGTGAAACGCCATCGCTATGAGACCGCCTATCGCGAGCGCATGGAGGGCGTCCTGCCCGTCACCGTTTCGCAAGAAAACTTCGACAAGGAAGGCATGCTGCCGACGTTCACGATTCGTGTGCAGGATGATAGCGGCAAGGTAACCGACCGCAAGTACAAGCTCAACACACCGATTGTGCGTCGGGTGCTCGCGCCGGGAGAACAGCCGGTGCGAGCGGTGAGCCGAAAAGGAAAACGGAAAAGACGGTAACTTGGTGTCTCAGCTGCAAGCCGGCTTTCAGCAATAGAAGTCGGCAATGCTCTCGACGACGTACTCGATCTCAGTTTTGGTCAGCTCCGGGAACATCGGCAAAGCCAGCACTTCACGGGCTGCCTGCTCGGAGACCGGCAAGTCTCCAGCCTTCAGTCCGAGGTAGGAAAAGACCGGCTGCAAGTGCAGCGGCAGTGGATAGTAGATTTCCGATCCGATTTTTCGATCCGCGAGGAATTTGCGGAGATCGTCCCGCCGCTGGGCGCGAATCACATACTGATGAAACACATGTTTAGCTTGCGGACTCCGTGAGAGCAAGCGCACCGGCGCGTCGCCCTCCTTCGAAGTCTTATTGGAAGCCAGCCCGGAAGTCGCTCCGGAGCCGGCCAACAGCCGGTCGTAAGTCGCCGCGTGCTGCTGCCGCCGCTGGTTCCAGTCCGCGATGTGGGTCAGCTTCACGCGCAGCACTGCTGCCTGAATGGCGTCCATGCGTCCGTTCCAGCCAAACTCGTAATGGTAGTAGCGCCGCGGGCTGCCATGATTGCGGAGTTGCCGCATGCGCTCGGCCATTTGCGGACAGCTAGTGGTGACGATGCCCGCGTCTCCATAGGCGCTCAGGTTCTTGGTGGGATAAAAACTGAAAGCGGCGGTTACACCGAGCGAGCCCGCACCGCGTCCGCTCCACTCGGCGCCAATCGCCTGCGCAGCATCCTCCACGATTGCGACTCCGAATTCCTGCGTATGTTCCTCCATTATGCGGTCGAACCGGTCCATGTCGGCGCATTGTCCGTAAAGATGCACGGGGAGAATTGCGCGAATATTCTCGGGCTGCTTTGTGCCGAGCTTCCGATCGCGCAGTCGCCGGCCAACGAGGGTTGCATCCAGATTCAGTGTGCCGGGATCCACGTCCACGAAGACAGGCGTTGCGCCCGCCCGCACAATTGCGCTGGCCGAGGCAAAGAAGCTGAATGCGGTGGTGACAACCGAGTCGCCCGGCTTTACGCCCGCGGCGACCAGCGCCAGCCACAGAGCCTCCGTGCCGGATGCGCAACCGACCGCATCGGCCGCTCCGGTCAGGGCAACAATCTCGCGTTCAAGCGCCTCGACCTCCGGACCGAGGATGAAGTTCTGCGAATCACACACACGGGCGATGGCGGTCAGCACTTCTTCGCGGATGCCTTCGTACTGGCGGCGCAAGTCAAGCAGAGGAACGGCTTGGGGCAAGGTGTTTCGCCGTGGCATTGAAATCGATTTCACTCAACGAGATTTTAGCAGGCTTATTGTTTACGGGGATCGTGCGTCCAAGCGATCGCTTTCGCGACGACCAGGATTCCAAAGCAGCCACAGCGGAGCGCAGAGGACACAGAGGTGCCTCAGCGCGTAGGCTTGCGCGTGGCGATCTGCGGGGCCTTTGGCCGAGGAGCCGCGCCGGCGAAATGCTCCTGCCAACCCGCCAACTCAGCGCGCAGCTGATCGAGGTTGAGATTGGGAAATGAGCTTTCCGCGCCGTTGAGATTGCGCATGGCTCGTTCGAGAACCGAGCGCGCACCGACGTGGTTGCCGGTGGACTCGTGATGAAAGGCAACTGCCAACTGAATTATGCCTTGTAAGTGCAGACGGAGACGCCGACGCGAGGGACGGTCGCGAGGCAGAGCGCGCCAGGCGTCTTCGAGAACTTCATGAGCGTCGAAGAAATGGGCGCGGTTGAACAAATCGAAACCTCTTTTCAGGTCTCCTTGGTTAGGCGAAATGGTCATAACAAGTAAGCCCTCGCTGTTCGCTCCAGTCTGGCTGCCAATCTACATGTTTTCATAGATTAATCGATTGTCTCCATCCAAGAAAATGTAGTAGCCGCCACACGTGAAATCTATGTCATTGAAAAATATGATTGTTATTCGATTCTCTTTTGGAATGCTGATTGCACTCAAGCTCTCGCTATCTTTTGAGAATTCCTTGGCAGGGTTGTGTGTCGATGTCAGGCCCTCCCTGTGCAATCAACGTAAATTGATCAACCGCATTTAGATTCCCAGATTCAGATAGGAGAATTCGAATGGAGTCAGCATTCCGCAACATCTGGACCTACTCTCTGCTGGCATTCGTCGTACTAACCCTTTGTGTTGGAGCTTTCGCACAAGGCGGAATTGGCGAACTGACCGGGCAGGTAACAGACTCAACCGGCGCGGTAGTTTCCGGCGTCGAGGTTAAGCTGACCAACACTGCCACGGGCCAAGTGCGCACCACCATGACCACTCCGGCTGGCACCTATCGATTCCCGGCATTGGAGATTGTAGGCTCGTACACCTTGGAAGTAGCTGCCAAGGGATTCAAGTCGGTGAAGGTTCAGAACATCATCGCTACCGTGGGCCAGATCACCACGCGTGACGTTAAGTTGGAAGTGGGCGCGGCCACCGAGCAGGTCACGGTCGAGGCCGGAGCGCAGTTGGTGCAAACCGAAGACTCCGCGCTCTCGCAGGCAGTAGATCGTCGCGTCTGGGAGGACATGCCGCTGGAAGACCGCAACTCGAATGACTTTATTGGCATGCTGGCGGGCGCGGAGCCCGCTGAAGAGGCCGAGCTCAGCACCGACCGCGGCCCAGCCGTCAACGGCACCCGCAGCGGCAGCGGCAACTTCATGGTGGAGGGCTTTAGCAACAACGATCAGGGTCTGGGCGGAGGTGGAACTCTTTACGGGACCGGAGGAGCCAACACCAGCATTTCTCCCGACGCTATTGAAGAGTACCGCGTCATCGAGGGCACGCCGCCAGCGGAGTACGGCCAGGCCGGCGGCTTCGTGACCGACACCGTGCTCAAGGGCGGGACCAACAACTGGCACGGTTCTCTTTTTGAATACAACCGCATTCAGGCACTGGCGGCGAATAGCTGGTTCTCGGATCACAGCGGCACGCAAGATCACCTCATCCGCAACCAGTTTGGCGGCTCCATTGGCGGCCCAATTATTAAAGACAAGACGTTCTTCTACTTCACCGCAGAGGCCCATCGGTTGCGTATCGGCAGTCCATTAAGCGTCAATACGACAACGGATCAATTCCTGAACTTCGTGAACACCGGCGCGTTTGCGAGTTTCATGGAGAGCAACCCGGGCGGCATTTGTGAGGTGCTCGCGGGCACTACCTGCCCCGGCACTTTCTCCACGAACTCGGCTCCGCAGGCCCCGAATTCAACTCTTGGCCCGGTCTTTTCTCAAGAGATCAAACAGCAGGCAAATTTTGTGGTATGCGTGGTGGGATCGGCGAGTTGTGTGATTCCCACCTCTCCCAGCAATCCTAAAGGCAACGCCGCTGGCGGATTGTGGACCGGAGGCCTATTAGGCCTTCCGGGGCTGTTTTACACCGATGCATCCGGCAATCCGGTGGCACCGTACGGGACGACCGTAGTATCGCAGCCGCAGATTACGAACCAGATGCGATACGACACCAAGGTTGACCACAAGATTGGTTCCAAGGATCAGATCAACGCCGCGTATTTGTATGACAACGTAGATTCCACGGTCCCGTATGGCGGCAACAACGTTGCCGGGCCGACTGAATACGTCCATGGGCGGGCGCAGAACGCGGGCGTGACCTGGTCGCACACCTTCAGCCCGACGATTCTGAACCAGGCACGCATGGGCTACGTGCGGCATACCGCAAACTTCCCGGGCGACCCCACCGTGGGGAATATGCCGAGCACCTTAAGCGCCTTGGATTCCCCCACCTTCGGGTTGGGAAACAGTGCTGCCATACCCCAGCTCTTCACCGAGAATGAATTCGTTTACAAAGATGACCTCTCGGTGACCAAGGGGAAAAACAACTTCAAGGCCGGCGCTGAATACCGGCGTACCCGCAACGGAAGCAGTTTCGATTCTTATAAAAACGGCTACAACCTCCCCTACGATATCGAGGATGTAGTCACCGACTCAACCTTTAGCAACAACTGGGAGGGGTGGGCGGGGAATCCTTACACCGGGGGCTCTCCCGATTTTGGTTCTATGTACGCATCGTTTGCTTCCCTTAACCCTACCAACGGTCAATTGCCGATTTACTATCGTGGTTTTCGAGCCAATGAAGTGGCCATGTATATTCAGGACGACTGGCGGGTTCATCCCCGCCTGACGGTGAATATGGGCTTGCGGTGGGAGTATTTCGGCCCGCCACACAATTTCCAGTCCGGTCTCGATGCCAATTTCTACACCGGTACTCCGGTTTTGCAGGCGAACCCGTGCCCGACAGTATCGAACCCCGCCATCTGTGGTGGCGCCATTGCCAATCCCTTTTGGCCATCGTCCACGAATGGTTATTACGCGGGGTTCACTACTGGTGCGGTGCAACAGAGGAACCACGACCTGTGGAACAAGGACTTAACTAACTTTGGTCCGCGGATCGGGTTTTCTTATGACGCTTTAGGAAACCAGAAAATGGTCGTGCGTGGCGGATTCGGAATTAACTACGACCGCATCTACAACAACGTTTTCGAGAACATCCGCTTCAATCCACCGTTCTTTGCTATCGGCGAGCTGGGCACCCTGGTCGTTGGAACGCCCGTTACCAACGTTGCCGCCGCGACGCTGGTGACCAATCCGTACACCCTCGCCGGTACTGACACATTCCTGAATTACCCGTTGACGCCCTCCATCCGGGCCATGGATCAGAACCTGAGGACGCCATACTACGAGCAGGCGCACTTGGGGGTACAGTACCAACTCGGCAAGGACTTTGTCTGGGAGTCGAACTATGTAGGCACGTTTGGCCACCAGTTGATGGACATCGAGGGCAAGAACGTATACGACGGGAAGAACGTGGGTGGCCCGTACGCAGCATCGCTAGTTAACCCGAACTACGGCAACATCAGCTTCCGCACCAACTGCTGCGACTCGAACTATCACGCATTTCAGACCACGATGCGCAAGCGCTTTTCGAGTGGCCTCCAATTCAACGCCAACTACACCTATGCGAAGGCAATGGACGACGTCAGCGACGCCTTCACCACCAAGAACGTGAGCGCCGCCGCCTACCCGACCGACAGCGAGGATCCTCACTTCGATTACGGTCCGGCGGACTACAACGTTAAACACCGGATAGTGGGCAGCTTCGTTTACGACCTGCCGTTTGCGAAGACGAACCGGTGGATCGGTGGCTGGAACGTGTCGGGAATTGTGTCGTGGCAATCGGGATCTGATTTTAGCGTTTCCGACAGTTCTGAGGACAGTAACAAGGACGGCCAATTCAATGACCGGGGGAACTACCTGGGTTCCGGCACAATTAGCGATTCCTACAACCACAGTTTCGAACCGTGGCGGGGTGCCCTGAAGCCAGCGCAGTGGGGAATGCTGAACGCGACTGTCAATGGCAATCCATTGCCCTGCCCGGCGACCGTGAACATGGGCTTGTGGTGCCAGGGACCGGCGCTTGGCCAGATGGAACGTAACACGCTGGTTGGCCCGAGTTTCTTCAACACGGATTTCGGAGTGAAAAAGACCTTCAAGATCACGGAAAAGGCTGCCCTGAGATTCGATGCCAACTTCTTTAACTTGTTCAACCACCCGAACTTCCGAAATCCAGACGGCAACCTGGCGGATGGGACGTTCGGACAGTCAACGGCAACATTCAACAACACGGAAACAGGTGGTCCGCGCATTACGCAGCTGGCGGTACGGTTTGACTTCTAACTGGATCTGATACACATCTCAGGCCGGCCGCAAGGCCGGCCTTCTTTTTTCTTTGCATCATTGATCACGAATCGGTACTCCGGTCGAAGCTGCAATTGGTGTGTGCTAAGCTCTTCCCATCCATTATGCTGCGGTTCCGGCGCTTATCCGTTATCCTGCTCTTGCCCTTAATTTCCTTCGGAGCCAAAGCACCGAAGACCGCCAGCGCTGCCTCGGCAAGCGCCAAACCGCCCAACATCATCCTCATCACCCTCGACACGACCCGCGCCGACCGCATGGGTTTTCTTGGATCGAAGCGTGGCCTGACGCCGAATCTTGACGCGCTGGCCAAACAGAGCGTGGTTTTTACGCGGGCGTACGCGCAGGTTCCGTTGACGACTCCCTCACACGCAGTCCTGCTCACGGGGACATATCCGCAGTACAACCATCTCGACGACCTCGCCCAACCGCTGCGCGCGGAGCTTCCCTATTTGCCCGACCTGCTCCATCGGCGCGGCTATCACACGGCGGCGTTCGTCGGCTCCATAGTGCTTGATCCCGAGAGTGGGGCAGCTCCGGGCTTCGACCGCGGGTTTGACATCTATGACGCAGATTTTCACAATCCTCAGCCAGGCGAAGATCGTTATCACAGTCTGGAACGCCGCGCCGAAGACGTCGCCAACCGCGCCATGGCCTGGCTGAGTCATCATCAGCAGGCCCCGTTCTTCATGTGGATGCATTTCTATGACCCGCATGACCCCTATGATCCGCCGGAGCCGTTCAAAGCCCACTATGCAGCCGAGCCTTACGACGGCGAGATTGCCTATATGGATTCGGTCGTCGGCAGCGTTCTAGAGGTGCTGCAGCGGCACGGGCTCTATCAAAACATAGCCATTGCGGTGGCCGCGGACCACGGAGAGGCGTTTGGTGAACATGGTGAAAGATGGCATGGCATCTTTTTATATGACGAGACGATCCACGTCCCGCTTTTGCTGAAGCTGCCTGGCGAGAAGTTCGCCGGCAAGCGCGTAGATGCCCGCGTCGCGCTCGCCGACGTTGCGCCGTCGTTGCTGCAAGCTGCGCGTGTTCCCATTCCTTCGACCATGCAGGGGCAATCGCTTTTCCCGCTGCTGGATGCTCCGAAATCCACCGGAAGTAAGGAGAGCAAGTTGCCCGATCGCGCCATCTATTCCGAGACGGACTACGCCCACCGCGCCTTCGGCTGGAGCGAACTGCGCTCCTGGCGGGTGCAAAGGTACCTGTATGTCCAGGCTCCCAAGAAAGAGTTGTACGATCAGTCCTCCGATCCAGATGCTCTCAAGAATCTGGCGACGGCCGCGAAGGCTGTCGCCGATACCCTGGACGGCCAGCTTACGACTTTCAGGAAGAAAACGCGCGGCGTGGCGGTCGAGCAAGCAGAGCTGGATCCAGCCCGGCTTGAAAGCCTGCGCGCTCTCGGCTATCTGGGTTCCGATGGCGGGAACTCGAACAACAAAGAAAAGGCCCTGATTGACCCAAAGGACAAGATCGAGTTCGCGAACGGGATTCACCAGTCTATCCTTGACCTTGAAGCAGACCGTTACGAAGCGGCATTCGCAGGTTTGCACGATCTAGCCCAGCAGCACCCTTCCGACGCGGGCAGCGCCTATCTTGAATTCGGCAGAGCTCTGATTCACCTGGGAAAATACCAGGAGGCGGTGCCGGTCTTGCGCTCCGCCGTAGAGAAAATGCCGGACTCCTCAATGGCGCATTACGAACTGGGGCTGGCACTGGTCAAAACGGGACAGTGGGAAGCCGCGCTCGCCGAGATTCAGGCTGCGGTAGAGCATAAGCCGACTTCAGCTCAGCTCCACTATTATCTGGCTGCGGTACACACCCGCCTGAAGCAGGTGCCCGAAGCGACCAAGGAATACGAGAAAGCTTTGGAGCTTGATCCCGATCACTTCCAGGCCAACTTACGGTACGGTCGACTGCTCTTCCTGGAGGGACATCCCGATGCCGCGCTGCCAAAACTGAGCCGGGCGGCCAAAGTGGATCCGGATTCGGCGGAGGCGCATGCGTTTCTGGCCGATGCCTACCAGCAACTCGGACAAGCGGAGAATGCAGAACGGGAACGAGCCAAAGCTGCCCAACTAAAGGCTCAGCCGCCCGAATAGGTCTCCTTCGACGTTTTATTTCTGTCCGCCCTTGTTTCGTTCCCGCTTCGCATCGTCGGTTCGGCCCACGTGGTCGTAGGCTTGGGCGAGGTCGGCGTGGGCGGGGGTGAAGGCGGGCAGGCGTCCAGTGGCGATTTCTAGGTGGACGATGGCGGTCTTGAAGTCACCAGTCTTTAGCAGGGTTGCGCCGATTTCGTAGTGCGCCCAGGCGGAGTCGGGCTGGAGTTCAATCGCTTTGTGCAGATGTTTGGCCGCCTCTGCGTAAAGCCCTTTTCGGGCCAGCGCCGCACCGAGCGTGTACTGCGCCAGGTAGAGGTTGGGATCGGCGGCGACGACGGGGTCGAGCGCGGCAATGGTACGATCCAGTTTCGATTGGTCGCGAACGGAGGCGGCTTCGATCACTCTGTTTGCAGTCGCTATTTTGTCTTTTGGATCGGTTCCTGCAACGGCGGCGACGGAACAAGTCGACTTTTGCAGTCCCGCGTATCCGAGCGACGCCAGTTTCTGCATCTCGGAAGAGCTCAGCTCCGCGCACGACTTGCCCTCCTCGCCGCTGAAACGGCGGTCGAAGTTATCGAGCTGCGCGGCCATCGTGTCGAGCGTCGCTTTCGAACTCTGGGCGAGGTTGTGGGTCGCGCCCGGGTCGGCGGTCAAGTCGTAAAGCTCGGGTTTGGGCGCGCGAATGTAGAGATATTTGCCCGCGCGCCAGGATTCGAGCGGGCTCCAGCCGAATCCCCGCTGCGGCAGATCGCTGCGGGAATACACGGGCTGGTCACCGCCGCTGCCGCTGCTGGCCTTCGCTATGCGCAGCAGCGATTGTCCCGGCATTTGCGAGGGAACCGGGATCGCGGCGATCTCCAGCATGGTCGGAGCGATGTCCACGAGCCTGACTTTGGCGGCTACTCTGGCCGCTAGTCGGGTGGTTGCCGGTTTCGCGGCGGGCTGGGTTTCTGGGAGTTTAATGAGCAGCGGGACGTGAATGGTGTCGTCGTAGAGAAAAACGCCGTGCGTGTCTTCACCGTGAGCGCCGAGGCTCTCGCCGTGGTCGGCGACGACGATCACCGCGGTGTTAGCGAAGATTTTCCGCTGTTGCAAGGCGCTGATTAGTTTGCCGACGGCTGAATCGGCAGCGGTGATGGTGGAATTGTAGGAAGCGCCGGGTGCGCGCGCATCACTGATGTGCATATCACTGATATGAACCCACAGGAAAAACTGACCTTGCCCCTGTCCCTGCGCATTGTGGTCCAACCAAGCGACGGCGCGCGCGACCACCTGATCTCCGCGCCGCTCGATTACGGGAGGACCAGCATCACCGGGGATGGCAGGCCGAAATCCAGCGTCATAAGTCTGGAAGCCTCGGTCGAAGCCTTGAGCCAGCCCGTTCTGCGGGTCGAGATCAATCGAGCCAACGAAGGCGGCCGTCCGATAGCCCTGCGTTTTCAGCAAATCCGGGAGGTATGGCAGCGACGGCGACAGCGTACCGCCAATCTCGCTCGTGCCAGTGCTCTGGGGGTAGGCTCCGGAAAGAATGGTCGCATGCGAAACAACGCTGGCCGGCGCCTGAGCGTAGGCATGCTCGAAGACAATGCTTTCTCCGGCGAGACGATCGAGGTTCGGCGTGAGCGCTCCCTTGGCGCCGAGGAAGCCCATGCGGTCGGCGCGCGTGGAGTCGAGGGTGATCAGCACCAGGTTGGGTTTGGATGCGGCTGCAGCGAAGGAGAAGGTAAGAACGATCAGACTAACGCTGGCAGCGACTTTTCGTATCATGACAGCTAGTGTAAAGGCTGCGCTGCCATTGATCAAAAGATGCTCAAAACCTGCAGTCTTGACGTCTATGCAACTCCTTGTACAATCTATATACCTGCTCCTCGGGATCCCCAATCTCGTGGTGATGTCGTGATCACCACCCATCGTTGGCCAGGAATGGCGGCCAGGAAGGCGCGATGGCCCTCCGTGAAGCGGACCATATTATTTGCAGATTATTTGTAGTGACCGCGCCCTTTAGAAAACGTCTTCGCCTGATGTGCCTGCTGGCGTTATGCGCCGCGGGTGTGGGCCTGTTCGTCTCCTGTCAACGCGCGCGGGGCGGAGCGTTTGCGTCGAGGAAGATGATCATTCTCGGCGTTGATGGGCTCGACCCCGACCTGCTCACGAAGTTTATGGCGGAGGGCAAGATGCCGAACTTTGCCCGGTTGGCCCAGCAGGGATCGTTCAAGCATTTGACGACCAGCATTCCTCCGCAAAGCCCGGTGGCATGGTCGAACATGATTACGGGGATGAATTCCGGTGGGCACGGGATTTTTGATTTCATCCACCGCGATCCGAAGACATTCCAGCTATATTTTTCGAGTTCGCGCGTGGAAGGCCCAAAACACAGTTTTCACCTCGGAAGTTGGGTGATCCCGCTGGGCAGCGGCAGCGCGGAAGATCTGCGGGTTGGAAAAGCATTTTGGCAAATCCTGGACGAGCACGGAATCCCAAACTCGGTTTACCGGATTCCGGCAAACTTCCCGCCGGTCACCGCGGAAGGGAACACGCTTTCAGGCATGGGCACGCCCGATCTGCGGGGAACCTACGGGACTTTCACTTTCTATACCGACGACCCAACGGCATCGACGGGAGCGGTTGAGGGTGGCGAAATCCTTCAAGTCGAAGTGCAAAACAATCGTGTTGCGGCCAGTCTGATTGGGCCGGACAATACTTTCCGTAACAATTCGCCTCCAGCCACGGAACCGTTCACAGTGGACCTCGATCCGCTCCAGCCGGTCGCGCGTGTACGCGTGCAGGACCAGGAATTTGTCCTGAAGGAAGGCGAGTGGAGTGGATGGATACCTGTGGAATTCCACCTGGCGCCGTTGATCGGCAATGTGAAGGGAATCTGCCGTTTCTATCTCAAGCAAGCGCACCCGCGCTTCCAATTGTACGTTTCGCCCATGAATATCGATCCCGCTGCGCCGGTACTTCCGCTCTCCACGCCCTCCGGTTATTCGCGGGACCTGACAAAGGAGGTGGGCGAGTTCCACACCCAAGGGATTGCGGAAGACACTAAGGCACGTTCCGCCGGCGTTCTCGACGATGAGGAGTTTCTGGAGCAATCGCACACCGTTCTGGCCGAGCACCGGCGCGTGTTCGATGCCGAATTCCCAAAATTTCATCAGGGTGTTTTCTTCTTCTATTTCTCCAGTCTTGACCTGAACGGTCACATGCTATGGCGGCTAACGGACCCGCAAAGTCCTATGTATGATCCGGCGCTTAGCGCGCGCTACGGGTCAGCGTACGAGGAGTTCTATCAGCAAATCGATCAGGTGCTCGGCGAAGTGCTGCCCAAGTTGGATGCGAACACAACGCTGCTGGTGCTTTCCGATCATGGTTTCGCGCCGTTCCGGCGGGCGTTCAACCTGAATACCTGGCTGCTCGATCACGGGTATGTCACTCTGAAGGATGGGACGGCGCCGGATTCGAACGAGCCGTTTGCCAATGTGGACTGGAGCCGCACACGAGCGTACGGCTTGGGAATCAACGGACTCTACTTGAACATCCGTGGACGGGAACGCGAAGGGATCGTCGATCCGAGCGCCGCGAATGCGTTGTTGAATGAGATCCGTCAGAAGTTGCTCGACATTCGCGATCCCAAAACTGGGTTGCCGGTGATCACCCGCGTTGACCTAGCGAGCGAAGTCTATCAGGGACCGTTGGCGCGCTCGGGTCCGGATGCGGTGGTGGGTTACAACCGCGGGTACCGCTCCGGGTGGAAAACGATTCTGGGAGCGTTTCCTCAGGAGGAACTCGAGGACAATATGAATCCGTGGAGCGGCGATCATTGCATGGACTTCACCAAAGTTCCGGGAGTGCTTCTGAGCAACCGTAAGATTGAAGCGCAGACACCGGCGCTGACGGACATTGCACCGACGATCCTGGCGGAATTCGGAATCGCGAAAACGAAGGATATGATGGGGCAATCGGTGTTTCAGCAGCGCTAATGCTTTGACTGCTGTGGAGCGACGGGCGTCTCGCCCGTCCAGCAGTCTGGCGGGCCGGGCGAGGACGCCCGGCGCTCCACAAGCAGACGTTTGAAAACGGGAGAGATCATGTTTGGTTCACACAAAGTGAAGATCGAAGGCGAACTGCTGGAGAAGGTCAAGCAGTGTTCGGATGCTGCCGGATACGAATCGATCGACGAGTTCGTAATCCACATGCTGGAAAAAGAGACCAAGAAAATCCTGCCGGACGAGAGCAGCACGTCGAAAGAAGAGATACAGAAACGGCTGCGTGGATTAGGGTACATCGAGTAGCTTGACTGTTCTCTCCAAACCGGTAGCTGGTTATGCTGTGGCAATCGCGACGTTTAGTTACTCACTGCTGAGTAGTCCGCTCGCGATTGTGGTCGTCCTATCGCTGGTCGTCGGGTTGCTGATGGTGGTCTTATTTGGTTATACCTCGGATCAAAAGGCAATCGGCCTTGCGAAGGATCAACTGAAAGCGCATTTGTTGGCGGTGCGCCTGTATCGGGACCAGATTCCGGTGGTGATGGGCTCGTACGGCAAGATTCTGCGCGGTACTGGGCGTTATCTGAAACTTGCCTTCAAGCCGCTGCTGTACGTGATCATTCCGATTACTTTCCTGATCGTACAGATCGATCGGTATTTGGGCGCAACGCCGATTCCTCCGGGTGCGCCGTTTCTATTGACTGTCCATCTTGCCGGAGTGTCGTCTGGGCAAGCGGCCGGCGGCGATGCTCCGAATGACGTGACACTCGACCTCCCGCCCGAGATCACGATGACCGCGCCTCCGGTGCACGTTCCAGCAGAGAATGAAATCGTCTGGCGGCTGGTCGGCTCAAAAGAGGGACAATACGAAGTGAAGATCGCTGCCGCAGGCCAGGACGCGGCGAAGGCCGTCTGTGTAGGGAGTGACGTGGCGCGAATTTCAACGGTCCGCTTGCGTGGACAATTTTGGGAGCGTATCTTCTCGTCGGCGGAGCCGGCGCTGCCGGAGAATAGTCCGATCGATTCCATTTCCATCAATTACCCGGATCGCAACATCGAGATTGCGGGCTACGGCATGAACTGGATTTGGCTGTTCTTCATTTTGTCGATGGTGGCGGGATTTATTTTCAAGGAACTTTTGGGGATCAAAATATGAAGAGATTGAGTGGGGCGGGCGCCCTCGCCCGCCTGTGTGGATCGGCTACTAGGTCAGGGCGTGGTTGCCCGTTGCTCCGTCTGGAGCGCTGTCATTTCGCGGGCGGGGGCGCCCGCGCCACACGGGTCTTGCTGATAGCCCTCGTTTTCCTGCCGGCGCTTGCTCATGCCTACGCCGGGCCGGGTGCGGGATTTGCCGTGCTGTCGTCGTTCTGGGCGATCTTTGTTGCGTTCCTCTATTCGTTCTACGCGCTGATGACGTGGCCGTTTCGCCAGTTGTTCCGTTTCCTGCGGCGGCGAAATGCTTATGGAAAGGCGACGTTTGAGCGCGCGGTAATTTTGGGATTCGACGGCATGGATCCAGATCTCGCCGCTCGCTTCATGAATGAAGGAAGGCTGCCGAACCTGGCGAAGTTGCGGGACAAAGGAACATTCAGCAAACTGCGCACGACGTTTCCTGCGATTTCTCCGGTGGCATGGTCGACGTTCATGACCGGAGTGAATCCGGGCAAGCACAATATCTACGATTTTCTGGCGCGCGATACCAGCAACTATCTGCCATTTCTTTCGTCGGCTGAAATCAAGGGGCCGAAGCGGCACATCAAGATTGGCAAATATTCCATTCCATTCGGCAAGACCGAAATCAAGGCGATGCGGAAGGGTACTCCGTTCTGGCACTGGTTGGGTAATGCGGGAATTTTCAGTTCCGTGATTCGCGTTCCTGTCACGTTTCCTCCTGAGAAATTTCAGGGCGTGCTGCTTTCCGGGATGTGTGTTCCGGACCTGAAGGGCAGCCAGGGCACGTTTTGCCTCTGTACGACCCGTGCCTCGAACGGCAAATTTCGCGAAGGTGGCGTGCGTGTGCCCATCGAGCGCAAGAGCGGTGTTTGCCGTTCGTATATTCCGGGGCCCGACAGTCCGTTGGCGGAGAAGGCTGGCACCGAGCTGCGGGTGAGCTTCGAAATTCGGCCGGAGCCGGGATCAAGATCTGCGCGCATCGTGGTCGGTTCTGAGAAGTTCACGTTGAAAGTCGGGGAATACTCCGAGTGGATTCCGGCCGAATTCAAGGCGGGCATGGGTTTCACGGCGCACGGCATCTGCCGCTTTTATCTCAAAGAACTTTCGCCGGAAGTTGAAGTTTATGTTACGCCGGTGAACATCGATCCGGGGCATCCCGATCTGCCGATCTCGCACCCGGTTACTTATTCAATTTATTTGGCCAAGCTCTTCGGGCCGTACGCCACGCTCGGCCTGGCGGAAGACACGTGGGCGCTCAACGAGCATGTTCTGGATGACGATGCCTTTCTAGCGCAGGCTTACGGCAATCATGAAGATCGCGAACGCATGCTGTTTGATGCGCTCGACAAAACCCAGCAGGGGCTGTGCACATGTGTCTTCGATACGACCGACCGCATCCAGCACATGTTCTGGCGCTATCTGGAAGAAGATCATCCGGCGGCGCGCGATGTGCCGCACAGCCAGCATCCCAAGGTGATTCAGGATTTGTACGAGCGCATGGATCGCCTGATCGGGCGCGTGATGGAAAAAATCGACGACGATACGCTGCTGATGGTGATCTCCGATCACGGATTCAAGTCGTTCGCTCGCTGTATGAACGTGAATGCGTGGCTGCATCAGAACGGATATCTGGCGCTGAAGGATGGCAAGAGCGAGAGCGGCGACTGGTTCGAGGACGTGGATTGGTCGCGTACTCGCGCTTATACTATGGGCCTCAACGGACTTTATCTGAATATCAAAGGGCGCGAAAAGCAGGGAATTGTGGATCCGGCCGAAGCCGAAGCGTTGAAGGACGAGCTGCAGAAAAGGCTGAATGGGCTGGTCGATCCGGCTTCTGGCGCGGTTGGAATCACGGGCGTCTTTATTGCGGACAATGTTTATCGCGGACCTTATACAGAGAATTCGCCGGACCTGATTGTTGGCTATGGCGCGGGCTATCGCGCCTCTTGGGATTCGGTGCTGGGTAAAGTTACGTCGCAGATTTTCGAGGACAACATCAAGGCGTGGAGCGGCGACCACTGCATCGACCCACGGCTGGTTCCGGGAGTCCTGTTTTCAAGCCACAAGTTCATCGAAGAGAAGCCTGCGATTGTGGATGTGGCGCCTACGATCCTGAAGCTGTTTGGGCTCGCGCTTCCCGCGCATTTCGACGGGAAGCCGTGGAACCTGGCTCCGCAAAAAAATTCTTAGTCGCTCTGAGAGTTTGCGCTACTTTCCGAACATCGGATAGTGGCTCGCCGCGCCCATCAGAAACAGCATGGGGAACGACAACACGAAGTTCGCGCGCGACGTGAGAAAACTTTGCCGCGCCAGATATTTCGCTTTGTCGGGAATCGCCGTGCCGTTGGCGGCGTTGTCGGCGGTCCAACGGATGATTTTCTTTTGGCCGCGCCAGATTACGCCCCAGACGTTCAGCATCATCACCCAACCCATCCCACCGCCGATGCCGATGGCGAGCAGGCGATTGCTCTCCCAATCATGATCGTTGAAGCGCAAGAACAGCCACGAAGCGACGACCACGATGACGATGTAGATCACGGCGAGCACCGGTCCTTTGTCGAGCGCACCTTTACCGGGGATCGTGCAGGCATACATGAGCGCCCAGGCGACGGTCCAGATCGCAAAGAAAGTTCCCATCGGACCGCCGGAAGATGCGCCGCCGTTTCTGGCGTCGGAGGCGACGATGCTGCCCCAGTATGCCAAGCCCATCAAAACCGTGAGCACCGATGCCCAGCGAAACCACCAGAGGGCGCGCGACATCAGGCTGGGCAGGACTTTGCCTTTGGTGGCGGGGTCAAGTCCTTTCATGAAGGGAACATTGACGAGATTGAAGAAATAGAGCAGGCCGAGCCAGGTGACGCCGCCGACAAAATGCAGCCAACGAAACAGCATCAGCAGGTTAGTGTTGAAGTCTGAGGGAAAGTTAATTTCGATCAAGTTCAGGCTCCTATTCTGAAACTCTCTTCTGGAAGGGACGATTGTAGATGGGCCGCGAGGGAAATGAAACCCGATCAATCGTCCCCGGGCCGATGGCGCGAAGTGCAGCGACGCTCCGGAGAATAATTATTGGAGCGGAAGTTGAAAAGCGCGAGACAAGGCCGTATTGTAGGAGCCTATACGAAGAGAGCTGCTGCCAATTGTCGTCCCGTAAGCTCATGGCGCAGCATCGAACCAAAAAAGGAGATCGGCAAATGGAAGCTAAGCCGGCGCAACAGAACATTCAGGATTCCTTCCTCAACACGGCACGAAAGGAACGGCACAATATTACGATCTATCTGGTCAGCGGCGTGAAGCTGACGGGTCGTATCCGATCGTTCGACAAATACTCGGTGGTCCTCGAAACCAGCAACCAGGAGCAGCTCATTTTCAAACATGCGATTTCGACGGTCGTCATCTCGCGTGGGGCTCACATCCAGGCGGAGCCAAGACCGGCGGGGTCCGGACCGGCGTCCCATGGGGAGGCGGCGATTCCGAGTTCCGCTTCCGGGACCGAGGGATAGAGTGAGTTTGCTTGCGCCGAGATGACTCCAGACTGAGCAGCCGCAATAGTTCAAATAGTTCGCGGAATGAGCCCAAGGCGGTGCTGAATCCATCGGAGCAACAGGAACGCGCGTTCCTGGTGGGGGTGGAGTTTCGCGCCCGAGGCCACGCGGGCCGTGGGAGCCACACCGGAAAGACAGGTTCCGCAACCATCACTCCGGCCGCGCAAGCGGCTCGAGATCACGCCACCAGCGCGGCTGCCTCGTCGTCGTCCTTACCTTCCGATTCTCCGGATTTCAGTTCCGATTTCACCTCCGAGGAATCGCTCGACGAACTGCGGACGCTGGCGACGAGCGCAGGCGCCGAGATCGCCGGCGAATTCACTCAGCGCAAGGACCGGCCGGATCCTGCGACGCTGATCGGCAAGGGCAAGCTGGAAGAGATTGCGGGCGCAGCCGCCTCGGTTTCCGCGGATGTGATTCTGTTCGATCACGACCTCTCGCCTTCGCAACAGCGCAACATTGAGCGCGTCGTCCACACGCGTGTCATCGATCGCACGCAGCTGATTCTGGATATCTTCGCGCGGCACGCCCGCACTCGTGAAGGTCAGTTGCAGGTGGAACTGGCGCAGCTTGAATACATGATGCCGCGGCTGGCGGGGCGTGGCGTGGAAATGTCGCAGCTCGGCGGCGGGATCGGCACTCGCGGACCGGGCGAAACGCAGCTGGAGACGGACCGGCGAAGGATTTTCCGCCGCGTCCGGCACGTCAAGCAGCAAATCGAAAATGTGCGCCGCATCCGGGCGCAGCAGCGGCAGCGGCGCGAATCGGTGCCGGTGGCCACAGTGGCGCTGGTGGGCTATACGAACGCGGGAAAATCGACGCTGTTCAACGCCCTTACCAAGTCGAACGTGGTGGCGTCGTCGCGCATGTTTGCCACGCTCGATCCGACCATTCGCGGCGCCGACCTGCCCTCGAAGCGCAAGGTTCTTTTCTCCGACACGGTGGGTTTTATCCGGCATCTTCCGCATACGCTGGTTTCGGCGTTCCGCGCCACGCTCGAAGAAGTACAGCGAGCTACGCTCATCCTGCAGGTCTCGGATGCCAGCAGCCCAATTTCGGCCGAGCAGGATGCGCAAGTCGAGAGTGTGCTCAAGGAGCTTGAAGCCGATAAAAAGCCGCGGCTGCGAGTGATGAACAAGATCGATCTATTGCTTCCGAAGCAGCGCGAGTCTCTGCGCGATGACCAGCAGACTGTCCATGTCTCGGCGGCGAAAGGAATTGGGCTAAGCACTCTGCTCGATCGCGTCGATGACGTCCTCGAAGGAGACCGCCCCGAGCGCGTTCGCCTGCGCATCCCGCAAAAAGAGGGCAAGACGCTGGCCTTGTTGCAGGCCGGCGCGCGCATCTATTCCCGCCAATATCAGGACGGGTTAGTGGTACTGGAAGCGGAAGCGCCAGCGTCGCTGCTGCGGCGGATGCGGGAATGGGTAGTGGAATGATTTTGTAATTTGGCAATTGGGTAATTTGGTGATCTCCGTCGCGCGGACTTTAGGAAATTCAAGAATCCTCCGATTAAGAGACTAGCAGGCTGCGGAAAAAGTATTTCCCGCGGGCACCGTCTCGCCTCAGCGGCTAAAGCCGGCCTGAAAACGAGCCACTTATCGCAGCGGTAAACCGCTGCGCCACCCAAAAACAAAGGCAATTCGAGTTTTTCCGCAGTCTGCTAGCGATTGTTGGCGGCGGTGACGAGATGAAGAAGCGGAAACGCGCAGGTCGTCACCTCAGCGGCTAAAGCCGGCTCTGAAAACGAGCCGCTTATCGCAGCGGTGAACCGCTGCGCCACCCAAAAACAAGGGCAAAGCCGAGTTTTTCCGCAGCCTTGAAGCCGTGTCCTTTACCAGCAGTACCCAAAACCATTCGTGAAACAACTCTCCAGAGACCTCTAGGCCTTTCCGAATGGGTTCTCCAGCGAGGGGCTTTGCGGAGTGAACAATTCCGCTCCAGCTTCCAGGATGTGCATGTCGTCCTCCAGGCGGATGCCGAATTCTCCGCGGATGTAAATGCCGGGTTCGTCGCTGAACGTCATCTCTGGCTGGAGCCTGGTCTGGTTGCCTCGGACCAGATAGGGCCACTCGTGGCCGTCCATGCCCATGCCGTGTCCGAGGCGATGGGTGAAGTACTTGTAATCGGGGCCGTAGCCCGCGTCGGCGATGACTTTGCGCGCGGCGGCATCGACGGAGCCAGCTTCCACTCCGGGCTTTGCGGTTGCCAGCGCGGCGCTTTGGGCTCGATGAACGATGTCAAAGACATGGTTCATTTTGTCTTTTGTTTTGTCGGGAGCTTTGCCGAGCACAAATGTGCGCGTGATGTCGGATTGATAGCCTTCCACCGAACAGCCACCGTCGATCATCACGATCGTGCCTTCGCGAATTTCTTGCGGCTGAGCCGAGCCGTGCGGGAACGAGGAATATTCGCCGACCTGTACGTCGGCGCCGCCCTCGAATCCTAATTCGCGGTGCGCCGCTTCCAGCATGTCTGCGACATCCCGCTGCGTCATACCTACTTTCAGCGAACGATAAGTTGCTTCGTAAGCGGCGAGCGTGACCTTCGCGGCCAGGCGCATCAGGTCGATTTCGTGGCGGCTCTTGATCATGCGGCATCCGGCGGTGACCGGAGTCGCGCTGGTGAACGTGGCGCTGGACGCGGCTTTTCGCAAGTTGTCGCTGAAGACAAACTTTACCGTCTCCTCGACGCCGACCGTGCCGGTTGCGATTCCGCGGTCGCTGAGGCCTTGCGCTACGCGTTCGTAGGGGCTTTCGTCTTCCTGCCAGACGCGGACATCGGGTGCGGCGCCCTCTGGCGATTGCGCGATCTGCTCGCGGGCTCGGCCTTCTTCAAACGCCGGAGATACATAGAACGCTTCGCCCTTCAGGGGCAGCACCATGGCAAAGAGGCGTTCTCCTCCTTGCCAGCGTATGCCGGTGAAATAGGCAAGCGATGTGCCCTGGGCGAGCAGAATGGCCGACAGGTTATTCTCGCGCATCAAGCGGCGAGCCGTTTCCTGGCGTTCGGCGCGCTCTTCGACGGAGATGGGACTGGCTTCTCCGCGGAGGGTGCGAAGAGCGGCGATGGCAGGCGGCAGCGTCTTATCACCTTCGGCTGCTTGGGCCAGCGCGGGGCCAGCCAGGCTGACTCCGGCGGCGAGCGAACCGGTTTGGAGGAAACTACGGCGCGAGAGCATGAAGGGTCCGGGCTGAGGAAGACATTATACAGAGTGCGGGTTCGGCGGCGGCCCCTAAAGGGGCGTCGGTACTGATCTAAATCTGCGTTCTGAGTATTACCGATAAAAAACCCGCCAAAATCGGCGGGTTTTCCAAGAATTTTCAGTTGTCATATCAAAGACAGCCAGCCTGTTATGCGGATACCCGCTCCCGCTCTACCTCCAACACTGGTTCACTGTCTGGTATCTCTGTCTTTGGGACGACGATCTCCTTCTGGCTAATCATAATATCGCCCGTATACTGGTGCTGGAACATGGGGACAATCTCCTCCACCAACTTCCTTCGCGCCGTCGGCGGCAGCAATTTGTCGATGGCCTCTAGGCGCAGACGTAAGTCCACCAGTCCGTCGATCTTCGACTTGTTGTTCTCCCAGCGAGACACCGTTACTCTTTCTACTCCAAGCATGGCGGCAAACTCGACAGAGGTGAGAGCCATCGCTTTGCGCAGAAATAGAATCGTATCGCCATCCAATCTCCCCGCCTGGCGCACAATATAAGGGGTTATGAGACTAGCGACAGATTCAGCATTCGGAAGTCGAGGAAGTTTAAGGTCACAGTTTCCGCAAACGAACATCGGCCAGTCCTCTAGAAATACGTTATCGAGGCCGGATTCGCGGTACTGATAACGCCCGATGGATTCGCGCATGTCACTTCGGCACTTGGGGCACAGCATCATGGTTATCTCCTGAACAATGGTTAATTATTCCTTCGGCGCAATTATGAAATCCGTTACTTGTAATGGCTCCCTCACGTCCGATCCAAGATGGACGAAGACAATTAAGGGATGTCCGCCGCGATCACACCCTTTTACCGTGACTGTCCATCCCGGGCTAGGTTCAGTCACTCGTCCAGAATCGACGGGCACACCAGTCAAAAGCACATGATCCAGATCAAGATGAAAAACTGTTCTGTGCTCATGATCTGGGTTCTTGATGGCCTCTACTCTCTTTGCGGCCTTCACCGCTTGAATCTTTTCGGATACTGTTGGCCAAAGAACTTGATCCTGCTTTCTGATTTTTTCTCTAATCCTCTCCATTAATTCGGCTCGCGGCGGAATTTCTGGAGCAGAACCGGCAGAACTGCTCATGGGGGAGTTCCTCCAAAAATGCTTAAACCTATTAATGTAACACTATGTTACACTATTGCAAGGAAAATCTCTTGACTTTTCAAAATTCATGTGGATTACGAAGGTTCATGGGTATGGGGCCTTGATATGCTGCCCTAGGAGGGGATAGTGCTGCACTCTCCATACCCGCGCCCCCTCCTTAATCCGGCAAGATCCAGCTGAATCAGGGTATTCTGCGGCACATTCTGGCGAAAAAAATTGATATTTCGATTGTTTAGAATCATTGGTTTAGGCATAAATTCCTCTGAAATCTTTGAGTTTAAAGGAGTTATATGGAAAATATTCTGGAATAAGGAGTTAGCTCCAGTTCTCTCGGTTTCTGCGTTGCCGGTACTCACTCATCGGTGGGTAATGTTCTATCGGAGGGTCTGGTTCGTCTGGAAGCTTATTTTTGGGAAGCTCGGTGGCGCTTTGCGGGGCGGGGGGTTCGATGGCGTCGTACTCCTGGCCTTCGATGGTGGACCAGGCGGTGGCGCCGAGGGGACGATGCTCGACGCATTCGGGATCGATGACGATGTGGGTTGGCTTGGGCTCCAGGTTGGTGAATTTGACATTGGCGGCGGCGGTGCGCAGGGCGCGCAGGAGCAGAGAGGCGGTGCGGTGATCGATCTGCTGGGTGACGAGCAGGCGCATGACTTCGGCCAGGCCGAGCTGGATGGAGTTGGCGTCTTCGAGGGTGGGGAGGGTGATAATGCCGTGCTCGCTAAATTTCATGTTAATTTGGCGGCAGAGGACGCGGCATTGGTTGTGGAAGAAACAATATGTTTCGCTGCGCAGGGCGGGCGATCCGCATTGAATGCCGTTGACTTTGATGTGCTGGCAGCGGCGGATGGTTACTGGATAGGTTGACATTTTGCGCTCCTTTGAAAATCAGTTCTCAGTTCTCGGTTCTCAGTTCTTAGTGGGACTCGTGCTTTGTTTTTCGGTACTTCAGGCGGTCTGGGTAGGGGCTTGTGAGACGTGGGCTGGGGAGTGCTGAAACCAATGAAAAAGGGTGCGGGAGTGAATCCGCACCCTTCTGTACTTCTATTATCTATTATATCAGTTTCTACCCGCCCGCCCGACAAGGTTTGCGACTTTATTTTCCTAGTCTATTCATCGAGTTAACGCGAAAATCGTGAAAACGGGGGCTTGACAAGAAAATCCAGGTTGCGGAGGTTCGGGGGTTGAATGTTAAGAAGTCTCGATAGCCGGTTTTCGGTATCGGGGGCGGTGAACTGGCTAGCGGGCTGGCGTTAAAGAATTCGCGATCGGTGAATTAGAATGAGGCGTTGTTAGGCGGCGGTCTTTTCTGGAGGAGCGATGGGCAACTATGCCGTAAGCGCGGGACGGATGGTTCCGCATAACATGGTGACGACGCAATTCGAGCTGGATGGCTTTCGCGTGACGCGGACGCTGGGCGTGGTGCGCGGGATCACGGTGCGTTCGCGATCGATTTTTGGGACCATTGGAGCTGGGTTGCAGACGCTGGTCGGCGGCAACATCACTCTGCTGACCAATCTATGCGAGAAGACGCGCGCCGAAGCATTCGACCTGATGCTGCAACACGCGGCGGAAATTGGAGGCAACGCCGTCGTCGGCGCGCGCTACGATGCGACGGAGGTGATGCAGGGGGTCACGGAAGTTCTGGCGTATGGGACGGCGGTGGTGGTGGAAGCGGCGAGATAGCTGTCGAAAAATCCGTCATATCAGTTCAAACCGCAGTCACAGGGTCAATGCGTGTAACCGCCTGGTTACAACAACTATCTGGATAGGCAAGTCTAGGCGTAAACTGCTTAACGGAATTCCCTCAGCACAACCTTGTGCAGACGCAGTACTACTTATGGGGAGGCCGTGAACAGCTAGTAGAGCGATGAATTTGAACCGAGGCCAAGTTGATCCGACTCTTCAATGTTTATTACCCAATCCGGACTTTGGTTCTTCTGATCGGAGACGCCCTGATCGTCTGGACCTCGTTCCTGCTGGGGGTGGTGTACGCATTTGGCTCGGACAGTTACCTGGTGCTTTACGTCGAAGACGGCTATTACAAGATCTTCGGACTCACGATACTGGTATTGCTGTGCTCGCACGGGCTTGACCTGTATGACACCACGCGTCTCAATACCAAAGGCGAGCTATATTTCCGCTTGCTGATGCTTCCCGGCGTGATGGCCTTTATTCTCGCGGGCGTCGCCTGGGTAAGGCCCAATTACTTGTTGGGGGGGCGGGTCTTCGACCGTCGGGCTCCTCATCCTGACGGTCGCTCTGATCGGATGGCGGCTAGCCTTTACCCGGCTGGTCCGGTTGCCAATTCTGGTGGAGCGTGTCTATGTCCTCGGTATCGGCGGGCACGCGCAACGCCTGGTGCAGGGCCTGCGCCAGAATCCTGAAATCGGGGTTGAGATCGCCAGTTGGACGGGCAAGATGGAAGGCGCGGTAACCCGCGAAGCCGTAGCTGCGCACCTGATGGAAGTGGTCCACAAACAAAAAGTCCATCGCGTCATCCTCGCCATGCCTGATCGCCGCGGTACCATGCCCATGCAGGAACTGTTTGCACTGCGCTTGCAGGGAGTTAAGGTCGAGGAAGCTACCTCCTGGCTGGAAAAAATCTCGGGCAAGATCGAGGTCGAGCATCTGTATCCCAGTTGGGTGGCGTTGGGCGAGGGTTTTCGCCGGAGCACCGTCTTCATCGTGATTCGGCGTTCGCTGTCGGTCATCATCTCGCTGGTGGGTCTTATCCTCACGCTGCCTTTGTTTCCGTTGATCATGCTCGCCATCCGCCTTGACTCCCCGGGGCCCGTCTTCTATACCCAGACGCGGGTGGGCAAGAACGGGCGTCTTTTCAAGGTAGTGAAGTTCCGCACCATGCGCCAGGATGCCGAAGCGGCCAGCGGTCCGCAGTGGGCGATCAATAACGATCCCCGCGTGACCCGCGTCGGCAAGTTTCTCCGCTCCTCGCGCCTCGATGAGATTCCCCAGTTTTGGTGCGTGCTCAAAGGCGATATGGCATTGGTTGGCCCGCGGCCCGACCGCCCGGAATTCGTCGAGTTGCTATCCAAAGAGATTCCCTATTACGGGGTGCGCCACGTGGTGCGGCCCGGGCTCACGGGTTGGGCGCAGATCAAATACGAACACGGCGGCACGGTCGAGGATGTGCGGGAAAAACTCCAGTACGACCTCTTCTACATCAAGAACGCTTCGATTGGTTTGGATCTACTGATCATGTTCCAGACGGTAAAGACGGTTCTGTTGCGTCGGGGTGCTCAGTAATGTGGAGCACATTGCGGTATGAGGTCTATACGACCAAGACACCGTACCGAAAAGAGTTTCCTGGCGACTTGAATCGCATCTCTTTTGGCAAACGTGACGCCCCTGCGCGGTTCTAGACTTGCTAACTGGTGAAACATCCCGATTTTACTCATTGACCCGACAAAAGGGCGAAGAGACGGCGCAAGCTTGTGTAAACGCCTGTTTACAGCAACAACGCGCTAGGAATATTTGTGCAGAGGCGTACAATACCCGGCCATGGGAATGAAACGCCTGTTCTGGCAGTCTCGCTCGGTGATTACCGAGGAGGTCGTGACCAATGGAAACTCCGGCCAGTAAAGCCGAGCGTCCACGCCGTCGAATGCAATGAGCAGATAAGATCGGACTTCAGGCTGGAAGGCCCGCCCAGCAAGGAGTTTCAATGGACAGGAATGCGTGGTGGTGATAGGCTTAGCCCGCTTTGGCCAAAAGCTCTGAGGGAAAGGCCAAAACCGATGGGGCAAAAGCAGGAGAGGCAATCCGGGGGGACGGGTTGCCTCTTCGGTTTTGCGCTTATGCGCTGGCAACGTGACGGATCAGCGTATCCTTCCGTGCTAACGCCTGTTTTCGCCAACTATCGGACCAAACCAGAGGAATCAGGTCGTCCTTGCGTTGAATACTGGGAGCGTTGATTCCGCCAGAGGAACCTGAAATTCCTGGAGATCAAGCCGCGCCTGCCGAACTTTGGTGGCCTCCTCCGGGTCGGTTCCCAGCGGCAGATCGGTTTCCTTTAGGAAATAGCGCCAGCCCGCCCTTCGGTCTTCGTCGCTCTGACACCAATCGAAATCATTGAGAGTTCTTTGTGCGGCCTCATCTCCCTTGATGACGGCCACAACTCCGCCCGACTGGTAGGTTCGCTCGTTAAACATAACGACCGCGAATGAAGACCCAATTTTGTGTGTCATGCCGCACCCCAAGGCGTTTATTGTTCAGACGGCAATGATGGGAGTTCTGTGTCGTCTTCTAGCCAATCACTGCGAGCAACTAAGAACGGGCGACCCCCTTCAACGAGGCCGCCCCGGCGGACGATTGCCCTTACGCTGCTGCAGCGACCTGATGGTAGGTCGAGGTGGCGGCCTCAAACGTCTGAACCTTGGGCGTTCCATCGATGAATCTTCCAAGGGTTTTCAACACCTCCGGGTAGACATTGGTGTTGTAAGCCTCTGCATTGGCTTTGCTCTCCCACAGACTGATTGCAATCACATCCAAGCTGCCGGGATTTGACAATGTGAGTTTGTCCTTGAAGCCCTTCTGCTTGCGAAGTAAAGGAAGGATGTCGTTCTCAAAGGTTCGGGTGTAATCGGAAAACATATTGGCTTTCAGATGAATCGAGACATTGCGTGCAAACATATTCAACCTCCACGGGTTGTTATCGCTAAGAGGGGAGAACTTCAGATGAGCTGACTTAGTTTCAGGGAACCTGAAAGAGGTGGGAACCACCTCACTTGCAACTCTAGGCCTCTGGAAGGCTCCTGTCAAACCGCCGAACCCCAGATAGACAAGCAGGGCCGGGCACCGAAACCGCACGACTCTTACCCATGGTTGTCGATAAATCCCCATTACACTCATTGACCACGGTTCTGAGTGCTGACGCGGACATGGCCCTGCGCATCGAAAAGGGGTTTGGCGCCGAGATGGGCCATCATCTTCGGATGCAACTTGCATTCGATGTGGCGAAAACGCGCGAGCAGGAGTGGGCCATCTCAATCAAGGGGTATGCTCAGGCGTGAACCGATTGCGGAAAAAGTCGTAGCGCGCGCCCTCAGCGGCTAAAGCCGATGCTCAGAGTGAGGCGCTTACCGCAGCGGTGAACCGCTGCGCCACCCAAAATCAAGTGCAACACCGGGCTTCTCCGCGTCCTGCAACCTCAGCGGCTAAAGCCGGAACGATTTTCACCAGCTTGCGGTATGCCTGAAGGCATACCCTGATACGAACCCGAGTTTTTCCGCGGGCTTTAAAGCCGTGCCCTCTTCCATTAGCTGAGTTTAGCTTGCGTCCTTGTATAAGAAGCCGGCGACTAGCGCGGCTAAGATCGAGCCTATCCACAGGTCGAGCATCCATCCGAGAGGCAACATGCGCGGAATGGGCGACCAGGCCGCTTGTCCGAAGTTGCCCGGCACGCCGGCGCAGAATCCAACGATCATTCCGATTTTGAGAGTCTGTCCTCGGTCCAGGGCCGGCGGTGGCGCGAGCGCACGCGTAAAGATAGGCGATGAGAATCGACATCACGAAAATCAGAACAATCCAATACACCGTGAAGAGCGGATAGCGCGGTTGCTGCAGGAATAATCCTTGTTTCTGCATGGCTGCGTAGAGCGGAGCCTGTCGCGTGCCAATGAAGAAGCCCCATGCGATCCACACCACGCCGCCGGCAATGCCTCCCAGCCACACCCGAGTCTTGTTCAGCTTCATCGTGCCCCCTGTTTGTGTTGTTGGAATTGGGTTGTTGGAATTCGGCACAAGTGTACTCCCACGTGTCAAATGCGGCGGAAAATAGGGGCGGGAAGCAGTAACGGCCTCACTGAAATCAAGAATCTCTGTTTCGCTGGGCCTGGCTGGACCGACTTGCAGGCGCTGCGGCGAAGTTTTCCTCAGCAAAATGCGCGATGGGCGCGGAATGCAAGCGAATAAATAGCGAAGGCATCTGGAGCGTAAACGCAATCCCTAGTGGTCCTCTTTCTGGTTAACCGCAACATCTCGCGCTTCGCGCATTGGCTCCATTAACGAAGGCCTAACCTAAAACTTTCTTATTGACAACAAACGATTTAGGCGTAGGATGTGGACAAATGTGGTCGAAAGTGGAGTAGATATTAGAGGACGTGGGAATGATCCATAAGTCTCGAGGCGCCAGTGGTTTCACAGACTGACACCGAAAAAAAAGAGGCCAATCATCCCAACGCGCCCGAATCCACTGCTTGCGCGACCGCTTCTACCTCCCTCGTCGTGCATTTGGCTGTGGTAGCAGCCATAAATAAACGGAACCCAGTAATGACTGCCGAGCCGCGCTCGGCTTGGACGGGCGAGGTGGCCCGTCCGCACAGGGCACATGTTTCGCGGAAATCATCCAGCGCGCGTGGACGAAAAGGGACGGTTGAAAGTCCCGGCGGAATTCAAGCGCGTGATCGACGAGAAATATGCCGAGAAATTTTACATCACAAGTCTGGATGGAAATATTGCTCAAGTGTATCCCTTCGAGGAATGGGAGCGGATCGAACAGAAGCTGGCCTCGCTCTCGACTTTCAATCCGACGAAAAAAAAGTTCCTGAATCGCACGAATTATTACGGGCAGGTTGTGGAGATGGACGGGCAGGGACGGCTGCTGGTTCCGCAGATTCTGCGGGAGTCGGCGCAGATTCGCGGCGAAGTGGCAGTGCTCGGCAATCTGACCTATCTCGAAGTCCGGAACCTGGAAGCGTTCCGCAAGGAGATTGACGAGCAGGCCTTTACGGATGAAGACACGAAGACGCTCGACGAATTGGGCATCTAGTGGGCAGGGATTCAACAGACATCCCCGAGCGGGGTGGGCATGGCGCGGTTGGCCATGTTCCGGTTCTTTTAAAAGAAGCGATCGATTTTCTGGCCGTAAAGCGCGGCGGAACTTATGTGGATGCCACGGTGGGCCTGGGCGGGCACAGTTACGAAATCGCAAGACGCCTCGGCGCAGCGGGACATTTGATTGGCTTCGATAAGGATGCGGCGGCGCTGGAGAGGGCGGGAGCAGTTCTCAGTTCTCAGTTCTCAGTTCTCAGTGAGGGCACGAAGGGATTGGCCGCGGGGTGGACGGGCGAGGACGCCCGTCGCTCCATCACTTTGATTCATGCGTCGTTTGCGGAAGTTGGGTTGCGGGTTGCTCCGGCTTCGCTTGACGGTTTGCTGGCGGATTTGGGGGTTAGCAGTTTGCAGCTCTCGGATCCGGCGCGGGGATTTAGTTTTCAGGCGGAAGGACCGCTGGACATGCGGATGAATCCGATGTCGGGCGAGACCGCCGAACAAGTGGTAAACCACATCGACGAGCGCGAGCTGGCCGATGTGATTTACGAATTCGGTGAGGAAAGGAGGTCGCGGAGAATCGCCAGAGCCATTGTCCGGTCGCGGCCGATACGCACGACGAAGCAACTTGTCGAGGTGGTAGCGGCCGCGGCCCGGTCAATGAAGCAGCATGAGCGGCTTCGAATTCATCCTGCGACCCGAACTTTTCAGGCTCTCCGAATATTCGTAAACCGTGAACTGGACGATCTGAAAGCACTGCTGGAGACGGCGCCCAGAGTGCTGAAGCCGGGAGGCCGGTTGGTGGTGATTAGTTTTCATTCGCTCGAGGACAGGATTGTTAAGGATGCGCTTCGCGAGGGCGCTCGGCAGGGGTGGTGGCGGGTGCTGACTAAGAAGCCGGTGACGGCTGGCGAGGAAGAGATTGAGCGGAATCCGCGGTCGCGCAGCGCGAAGATGCGGGCGGCGGAAAGAACGGTTTAGCGCGAAGTTGGTGGCGGCACGCGGGCGAGTGCGCCCGCGCCACACAATTTTGAGTTTGCCCGGAGAAACTGCTGGGCGCCCGGTGCGGTGATAGTAAAGCGTGCCGGGTAAAGATTTTTGTGGTGGAGTTTCCCGGAGCGGCCAAGAAAAAAAAAGAACAAGGCCGGGTCCGGAGAAGAAAAACTGGAACATTCAAGATGAAATTTACGGGCACCCTTATTGAAGATCTGATGGCCACGGTCGAGCGCGCAGAACATCGTGCCGAAAATCGGACGCAATCGGACGGAGCGACGATCGCAGACTCCACGATTGTCGAGCCCCTGGTCATGGGAGCGTCGGGCGCGGAACCCTGGCTGGCTTCGGTTCAGGAAAGCACAGACTACGATCCAAAAATCCTGGGAGTGGCATAAATCATGAGCGCCGTGGCGATACAAAGCGCAGTTCTTTGGAGCCGGCGGAAATCCTGCTGGCTGGGGACGCCGGAGATTTATTTCCGCAAGACCATCGATAACTCGCGCCTGGTAAAGGTGGAAGACCCGCGCCGCGAACGCGAGATGAAACAGTTCGGATTGGCGCTGTGTTGCCTGTTCCTGCTGGTGATGGGATACGCGGTGCAGCATTTCCGCGCGATTGAATACGGGTACAAGATCGAGGGGCTGCGGTCGCAGCGCGAGGACTTGACGGACATGAACCGGGCCTTGCGCCTGGAAGAAGCGTCGCTGCGCGATCCGGAGCGAATCGATGCGATGGCGCGCAAGCTCGGCCTGCAGTCGCCGCAGCCGGGACAGGTGCTTCGCATGGATGCCAACATTGATGCGGGTGCGCCGGTGATGGCTAGATTGGCTCCGGTCGCGGTGGTGTCGGCCCGCTAGTTCGATCACAGCGCAAACACGCGGGCGGGGGCGCCCGCGCCACACTATTCGCGGCGGCTCTTTCTTGCGGCGGCTCAATGGGGCCGCCGAAATTTTCTGAGGACTGGAAGTGGCGGCGAGTAACTCTTCGAACGGCGCACGGTTCAGGCTTTACGCTTTGTCTGGATTGCTGTGCCTGTGGCTGCTGGCGATCTGCCTGCGGCTGGTCTATCTGCAAATTTTCTGCTACGGCGATTTCGAGCGGCGCGCGCTGCACCAGCAGCAGCGCAGCTTCGATCTTTCGCCGAAGCGCGGGGTCATCTACGATCGCGCGGGACGAGAGCTGGCGATGTCGATCCAGGTGGACTCGGCGTTTGTGGTGCCTTCGGAAGCTCCCGACCTTGCCAATACCATCAGCCTGATTGCACGCATAACTCAGGACGATGCCCGCGTTGTGCTGGCCGACTGCGGCGCGCACAAGACCTTCTGCTGGGTGGCGCGCAAGGCCGATGCCGAGGTGATAGAACGCATCCGGGCGCTGAATCTGCAAGGCGTCCACTTCCAGAAAGAACCGAAGCGTTTTTATCCGAAGCGTGAGCTGGCGGCGCAAGTTCTGGGCTATGTTGGCACCGACGATCAAGGGCTAAGCGGGCTGGAGCGGCAATTCAACCAGCAATTGCGGGGCAAGCCCGGCAAGCTGATGATTTCGGTCGACGCGCGCAAGCGCTGGTTTGCCAGCGTTGAGAAGGAGCCAGAATCGGGCAACAGCCTCGTCCTCACCATCGATCAGAACATTCAGTACATCGCCGAACGCGAACTCGAGCGCGGGATGGAAGAGACGCACGCCATCGCCGGCACGGCGATTGTGGAGAATCCTCGGACCGGTGAGATTCTGGCGCTGACCAACCGGCCGACATTCAATCCCAATAATCGCAAAGAAATCCGTCCCGAGACCCTGAAGAATCATGCCATCAGCGATGTCTATGAGCCGGGGTCGACCTTCAAAGTGGTCACTGTTTCCGCCGGATTGGAGGAGAAGGTCACGCGGCCCGACGACATGTTTGATTGCCAGATGGGTTCGATCGTGATCAACGGCACGCGTATTCACGACAGCAAGCCGCATGGGTTGCTCTCCGTTTCCGAGATCATCGCCGAATCGAGCGACGTGGGCGCGATCAAAGTGGCCATGCGTCTCGGAAATGAACGCTTCTACAAATACATTCGCGCTTTTGGATTTGGCCAGCCCACCGGGATCGAACTGCCCGGTGAAACTCGCGGGCTCGCCAAACCGGTCGATCGCTGGTCGAAGATATCGTTCGCATCCATTTCCATGGGGCAGGAGGTGGGCATCTCAGGCGTGCAACTCGCGGCGCTCATCTCGACGATCGCCAATGACGGAGTACGCATTCCGCCGCGCATCGTTGCGGGGACGATTGCGGCGCAGAAGGCGTTTCAGAATAATCCACAAACGATCGCCTTTCAGCCGGTTGAAGGCACGCGCGTAATATCACCGCTCACTGCCGCCGAGATGAAGCAGATGCTGCAAGGCGTTGTCTTGCATGGCACGGGCCGCAAAGCGCTTCTCGAGGGCTATACCTCGGCCGGCAAAACCGGCACGGCGCAGAAGTTCGATCCGGCGATCGGCAAGTATTCCCACACAAAGTACTACGCTTCGTTTGCCGGATTCGCGCCGATTAACGATCCGCAGATCGCCGTGGTCGTGGTTCTCGATTCGGCGGTTGGTCTGCATCAGGGAGGGCAGGTCTCGGCGCCGGTCTTCCAACGGATCACGCAGCAGGTTCTTGAGTATCTGCACGTGCCACACGACGTTCAGCTTCCGGCCAGCCGCCAGGTTTTGCTGGCTCGGCGCGATGTACCCGATGCAAATCTGGAAGAAAGTTCGCCCGATCACCTGGGTGCCAGCCTGGATATGGGCGAAGGTAACGAAACGCCGGGCGCGCCAACTGCGGTCAAGCCAGGAACGATTGCGGCGCAGGTGGTTCCCGCGGCGCTTACCGCGAGAGAGAGTGGAAGACAGGGGGATCATTTGGCGCCGACTGCCTCAACGACTGCGAGTTCGTCGATTACTCAATCCGAGAACGCACTGCCGCAGAAACTGCCGACGAGCGGCACGGTGGTGCTGGATGTGGAAGAAGGAGGGATCGAGGTGCCATCTTTTCTTGGCAAGAACCTGCGCGTGGCCATTGAAGCGGCGCAGGACGCCGGACTCGACCTTGACGCTATCGGCAGCGGTGTTGCGCGCGAACAATCGCCTCAGCCCGGCGCGCGGGTGGCGGCGGGGGCAAGAGTCACCGTGCGCTTTGGAAGGTGACTCGGAAAAATCAGACCGACAATACGGCAACGTGATGGGCCTCAACAACGTCATTTCTCAGTCATGAGGACGATATGATCAGATTATTAAGCCCACCCTACGGAATATGGACGATCTGGAAAGAGCTTTTCATCCTGCCGAAACTAACCTTTCTGGCCGTATTTGTACTTTGTATCTATTCCCTGTGGACGACAGTAGCGACCATTATGCGCCTTCGTGATCTCGCTGAAGCGTCTCACGAAGTCGAAATTGCCTCTGTCAAGAATGCACTGGCAGCCCTGGATAAGCGATGTACGAAACTCCAGCAGCTCAACGGAGCCTTGTTCTACCTTTTCGGCTTCGTCTTATTCTTAAACCTCCAGTTGGCCTACTGGACGATCGGGGGCGATCCAAGGACTCCCGTCGGATGGCTGATTATCGACAACCTCCTAGTAGTTTTCGCGTTTGGCGCAAACGTATTTTTTCTCTTCACGGTTATTCATTTGACTCTGTGGTTTGCAACGGTTCGAGTAAATGCATGCGCCTCGAAGCTGAGTCCACATAGAACTTAGCGTCCACTCCTTCGAGTTTAGCTATTTATAATCATTTCAATGAATTTCCAGCAACTCCTGCAGGGCGCCGAGGTTCTTTCGCAGAGCGGAAACACGGCCGTTGCTGGGGTGGAATACGATTCCCGGCGGGTGCGTCCAGGGACTGTCTTTGTCGCCATGAAAGGCGAGACCAGCGACGGCAATCGCTTCATTGATCAAGCGATTGCTGCCGGAGCGGTTGCGATCGTCACCGACTCGGCGGAGGAAACGCCGCGGTCCAACGTTGCCGGGGTTGCCTGGGCGCAAGTCGTGAACGGACGCCGCGCGCTGGCGCGGCTGAGCGCGAATTTCTACAAACGTCCTGCCGAGCGCCTTGCGAATACTGGAATTACAGGCACGAACGGAAAAAGTACAACCGCCTTTCTGGTCGAATCGATATTGCGCGCGGCCGGACGGAAGACCGCTCTGATCGGAACCATCGAGTATCACGTTGCCGGGAAGGTTCTTCCAGCGCCGCACACCACGCCGGAAGCGCTGGAGTTGAACCGGCTTTTGTCCGAGGGCCTGGGCCAGGGAGTCACCGAGGCGGTGATGGAAGTGTCATCGCACGCGCTCGAGCAACAGCGTGTTTTCGGAATTCCGTTTGACGTGGCCGTGTTCACGAATCTTACTCGCGATCATCTCGATTACCACGGCACGATGGAAAATTACTTCCGCGCCAAGCAGATGTTGTTCGAAGGCTGCGGGACGGAGCCGCCGCGGGCCGCCGTTCTTAACCTTGACGATGAATACGGCCGCCAACTCTGGAAGCTTTGCAAGAAGAAGAGCTCAATGGCGCTCTCCTACGGTCTGACATCGGGCGACTTTCATGCCGAGTCGGTCGATATCACGCCCCGGGGAACCCGTTTTCAGATGGTGACGCCTGCGGGGAAGATTGACATGTGGTCTCCGCTGATCGGCAAGGTGAATGTGTACAACGTGCTCGCGGCTTGTGCAGCCGGATATGCGCGCAATTGTTCCGCCGAAGCGATCGCCAGAGGAATCTTCGACCTCACCAGCGTTCCCGGGCGCTTCGAGCGGGTGGATTGCGGCCAGCCTTTTACGGTGGTCGTGGATTATGCGCATACGGACGACGCGCTCCGCAACCTTATTGCACTGGCTCGCGATTTTGTGACTCGCGCCGGTCTCAAAGGCAGGGTCATCACGCTTTTCGGCTGTGGAGGGGATCGCGATCGGGCTAAGCGTCCGCTGATGGGCGAGGCCGCGGGCAAGGGCAGCGATTTCGTGGTTCTTACTTCCGACAACCCGCGCTCAGAGGATCCGCTGGCGATCATGAACGATGCCGTCGTTGGACTACAGAAGCTTGGATTACAAAAATCCGGATTACAAAAGTCCGGGTTGCAAGAGTTGGGCGCAAAGTATTGTATGGAGGTTGATCGCCGCAAGGCCATCGCTTGCGCTCTGCGACAGGCAGCTCCCGGCGACATCGTGCTGCTTGCGGGCAAGGGGCACGAAAGAGTGCAGATCACAAAAGATGGACCGATTCCGTTCGACGATGTGGACGTGGCGCGCGAGAATCTGATGGCCCTGGGCTACGAGTGCAAGAGCGCCGCGAAGGCAGGCACGGCGGGGAAGATCGCATGAAACTTCCGCTCTGGCGCATCGCCGAATTTATTGGCTCTGGCGACGGTGCGGATGGTCGATACTCCGGTGCGGGTGGGACGGGCGAGGACGCCCGTCGCTCCACTGAAGGGCTCTCCGGCGAAGCGGCTCTTGGATATTCCATCGATTCGCGCACCGTGCAACCCGGCGAACTTTTTTTTGCTGTGAAAGGCGAACGACTGGACGGCCACGACTTCGTGGAGCAGGCACTGAGCCGGGGCGCGATTGCCGCGGTGGTTCGGAAGGATCAGTTGGGGCGGTATTCCGACCCCGCCGGGCTGCTTGCCGTCGACGACACTCTTGCTGCGCTGCAGACTTTGGCTACGGCGGTGCGAAAAATATGGGGCAAGACGGCCATCGGCATCACCGGTTCGATGGGCAAGACCACTACCAAAGAAGCGATGGCGCATCTGCTCGCGATCAAGTATCGCGTGCATCGCACCAAGGGGAATTTCAATAATCATTTTGGTCTGCCACTCGGGCTGCTGACGCTGGAGCCGGAATACGATTTGGCCGTGGTTGAGATGGGGATGTCGCATCCCGGCGAAATCTCCGCCCTGGCGCACATCGCACTGCCGAACCAAGCCGTGGTCACCAATGTTGCGCCTGTGCATCTGGAGAGTTTCGACTCGATCGCCGGAATTGCGCGCGCGAAATATGAACTGATTGAAGCTCTTCCGCACGGCGGCACAGCCGTGTTGAATGCCGACGATGAGTATGTGTGCCAGTTCGGCCGCGACTTCAAAGGTAAGGTCGTCATGTTCGGATTGAAGGCGACGGCCGATGTGCGAGCGGAAAATATCGAGGTGCTGGGAGCCGAAGGAACGCGCTTCGATCTTGTCAGCAACGAAGTGGGCCAGCCGGTGCAGAGTCCGTTACTCGGCAGGCACAACGTGTACAACGTGCTGGCCGCAGCGGCCATTGCGCTTGAGCACGGGATTACGCCGTCAGAGATCGCGGGAGCGCTGCCGTCCCTTCAACCCGCCGACAAGCGCGGACAGGTCGTCCAACTGGGTAACATCACGGTGCTGTACGATTGCTACAATTCAAGTCCGAAGGCGCTTTTGGCGGCGGTGGATACTCTGGCGACCATGCCCGGCCGACGCCGGATGGTTGTTGCCGGCGAGATGCTGGAGCTGGGCGCGACCGGGGAGCAACTGCATCGCGAGTGCGGACGTTATATGGCGGCAAGTGGAATTCATTTTCTGCTTGGAGTGCGCGGCTTGGCGAAGGCGATGGTGGAAGCGGCTCTGGAGGCGGGGTTGAGAGCGGAGTTCGTTGCGACTCCAGAAGAAGCCGGCGAGTGGCTGGCGCGCGAGGCTCGCGAAGGCGATGTCGTATTGTTGAAAGCGTCGCGCGGCGTGAAGCTGGAAAAAGCGCTGGAGACGTGGCAGCGGAAGAGCGGTGTGCTCGATGCTGGTCCCAACGTCCTGGGCGGCGCGGGGAGGTAGAGCGAGTGCAGAATTGCTGTGGCCACAGGCTGGCTGCCGAGCTTCGCTCGGCTTGGACGGGCGAGGGCGCCCGTCCCCACACGAGCGGATACAGCAATGTTGGATCCGCTCTGGTAACTGAGAGCTGACAGCTGAGAGCTGACAGCTGCTGTCGGAGGCGGATTGCTCTACTGGCTGCTCTATCTGAAGCTCTACCATTATTTTCCGCCCTTCCGCATTTTTCGTTACCTGACGTTCCGTACCGCCTTCGCCAGCCTTACCGCCCTTTTCACCGGCCTGATCGTTGGGCCCATCGTGATTCGACGCCTGCGCGATTTTCAGATCGGGCAGTACATCCGCGAAGAGGGGCCGCAGGCTCATCAGAAAAAAGCGGGCACACCGACTATGGGCGGTTTGCTGATTGCCATTGCCATCCTGGTCCCTACGGTGCTGTGGGCTGACCTGAGCAATCCGTTTGTTTGGATCGCTGTGTTTGCCACAGTGGCTTTCGGTGCGATCGGTTTTACCGACGACTACCTGAAAGTGGTTCATCACCGCAATCTTGGCCTTACGGCCCGCGCCAAGCTGGGCTATCAGATTGCAGCCAGCATCGTGATTGCGATTGCGCTAATTGCATTGCAGCACCGCGGCGAATACTCTACCAGGCTGCTGGTCCCGTTCCTTAAGCAGTTCCACCCGGACCTGGTGATCCAGAGATATGCGGCTCATCCCCAACTCTGGCCGCTGGCTTTCCTGCCGTTCGTGGTTTTTGTTGTGATTGTGATTGTGGGATCGAGCAACGCGGTGAATCTTACCGACGGTCTGGACGGGCTCGCCATCGGCTGTACGGTGATCGCGGCCGGAGCGCTGGCAGTTCTAACCTACCTCAGCGGCCATGCCACTTTTGCAACTTATCTTGAATTGCAGAAAATGCCGCAGATTGGTGAGCTCACTATTTTTTGCGGAGCTATGGTCGGTTCCGCCATCGGGTTTCTGTGGTACAACGCGCATCCGGCGGAAGTGTTTATGGGCGATGTGGGCTCGCTGGCTTTGGGCGGCGCGATTGGCACGGTAGCCGTTATGATCAAACAGGAGCTGCTGCTGCCGTTCATCGGGGGCATCTTCGTCATCGAGGCGTTGTCGGTGATTCTGCAGGTTGGTTCCTACAAGCTGCGCAAGAAACGAATTTTCAAGATGGCGCCGATTCACCATCACTTTGAACTGCTGGGCTGGTCGGAGTCGAAGGTGATTGTGCGCTTCTGGATCGCATCGCTGGTATTTGCGCTGTTTGCGCTGACCACGCTGAAGCTGAGATAAAGAAATTAAGGAAAGGGAAAATTTTGTAATTTTGTAATCGGGTAATTTGGTAATTGAAACCCCTGCAACTTCCTTTGTTCTGAGGTTTTCAAATTACAAAATTATAAAATTACCAAATTACCAAATTACCAATTGAATTTCGTGGATCTGAACAACAAACGCGTGCTGGTCGTTGGTCTGGGGAAATCGGGCGTGGCTTCGGCGCTTTTTCTGAAGGCGCGCGGGGCTCGCGTCACGGTGTCGGACTCCAAGCCAGAAGCCGAGCTTCGCGATGAAATCCTGCTCCTGCTGGAGCATGGCATTACGGTCGAAACCGGCGGCCACGGCGACCGCACCTTTCGCGGACAAGACTTGATCGTCGTCAGCCCGGGCGTGCCGGTGGATGCGCCGCAACTGGTGCAGGCGCGCAACCTGGGAGAGCCGGTCGTTATTATTGGCGAAATTGAACTCGCGGCGCAATTTTTGGGCGGTCAGATCGTCGCCATTACCGGAGCTAATGGCAAGACTACGACCACCTCGTTGGCCGGGGAAATTATTGCCGCGGGAAAATTCTCCACACTGGTTGGCGGCAATATTGGCACGCCCGCTATCGGTTTTGTGGATCAGGCCGGGCCCGCAACCTGGATCGTGCTTGAAGTGTCGAGCTTTCAACTGGAAACGATCGTTGAATTTCGTCCGCGGATCGCGGTAATTCTGAACATCACGCCCGACCATCTGGATCGCCACAAGACGTTTGCGAATTATGTCAACGCCAAAGCGCGTATTTTCGAAAACCAGCGGCAGGATGATTTCACCGTGCTCAACGCCGACGATCCCACCACGGCCGGGTTGTCGGACCGCACTCGCGCGCAGTTGTTCTGGTTCAGCCGTAAGAAAGAAGTTGAAAGAGGAGCGTTTGTCCGCGGCGCGAATGTTTACTTTCGGGACGGCCATGGCGAACACGAGATCATGGCGCTGGCGGAAGTGCCGCTGAAGGGCGCGCACAATGTGGAGAATGTGCTGGCCGGGGTTTCTATCGGCATGCTCGTCGGCTGCCGGCCCGAACAGATCCGCCAGGCTGTCCGAGCTTTCAAAGCCGTCGAGCACAGGCTCGAGTTCGTGGCCAGGTTCGCGGGTGTCGATTACTACAACGACTCGAAGGCAACGAACGTGGACGCCACCATCAAGGCGCTGGAAGCGTTTCCGGCGGACATTCCTCGACACCTGCACCTGATTCTCGGCGGCAAGGATAAGGGCAGCGATTACACCGTGCTCAATGAGCTGTTGCGGCAGCGAGTGAAGCGCGTGTACACCATCGGGGCCGCAGCCGCGAAGATCGAGTCGCAGATTCAAGGTGCTGCCGAAATTGAACATGCAGAAACTCTGGAGAACGCTGTGCGACGGGCCAGCGAATCGGCTGCGCCGGGCGACGTGGTTCTGCTGGCTCCGGCGTGCGCGAGCTTCGATCAGTTCCAGAGTTACGAACATCGGGGCCGAGTGTTCAAAGAAACGGTGCATTCGCTGGCGATGGCGCGATCTAAGTAACGCCAAGGAGCGACGGGCGTCTCGCCCGTCCATCAGTGGTTCGTCCAGCAGTGCGGTGGCCGGGCGGGGACGCCCGGCGCTCCATCGGCGAATCGCGGGCCGGGGGGGGACGCCCGGGTCTCCATCGGCAAATTGCGGCCGGGCGGGGACGCGCGGGTCGCCATCGGCAAATCGCGGGCCGGGCGGGGACGCGCGGGTCTCCATCGGCAAATCGCGGGCCGGGGGGGGACGCGCGGGTCTCCATCGGCAAATCGCGGGCCGAGCGGGGACGCGCGGGTCTCCATCGGCAAATTGCGGCCGGGCGGGGACGCGCGGGTCTCCATCGGCAAATTGTGGCCGGGCGGGGACGCCCGGGTCTCCATCGGCAAATTGTGGCCGGGCAGGGACGCGCGGGTCTCCATCGGCAAATTGTGGCCGGGCGGGGACGCCCGGGTCTCCATCGGCAAATTGTGGCCGGGCAGGGACGCGCGGGTCTCCACTAGCAGGCTTCTCGTGAACCAATACAGTTATCCCCTACCCGAAATTCTTGTTCGAAACTCGCCGTGTATGTGTGTCTCCGTGATGAAATGGAATCTTTATGGCTAAGCGGGTCAGCGTCGATGGCTGGATGTTTACTGTGACCACGATCCTGGTTTTTGTTGGATTGGTCATGATTTTCAGCGCCTCGGCCGTAATGGCCAAGGAGCGGTTTGGGTCGGCTTACGAATTCCTGCTGAAGCAACTGGTATGGGCCGTCGCGGGGCTTGCCGCGATGGTGGTGGCCATGAAAGTGGATTACAAACGCCTGCAACATCCGGCGCTGGTTTTCTCATTTCTGGGCTTTACGGCGCTGCTGCTGATCTCGGTTTTCTTTCTTGATCGCTCCCATGGCACGCACCGGTGGTTTCATGTGGGTCCGGTTTCGCTGCAACCTTCGGAATTGGCCAAGCCCGCGCTCATCCTGTTTCTCGCGTGGTTTCTTGAAAACAAGACCAAAGCCATGGACGACTGGCGCAGTACGCTGATTCCTGCGGTCGCGCCAGTTGCGGTTTTTCTTGGGCTGATTGTTTTTCAGCCCGACCTGGGTACGGCCATTGCATGTGCGGGCATTAGCGCTTGCGTGCTGTTCGTTGCCGGCGTCCGGTTGCGGTATTTTGGATACGCTTTTGCGGCGGCGCTGCTGCCGCTTTATTTTTTGATCTTTCACGTTTCATACCGGAAAGACCGCATCCTGGCTTTCCTGAATCCTTACGCCGACCCGAAGGGATTTGGCTTCCACATTATTCAGTCGCTGATTGCCGTCGGGACGGGCGGCGTCACCGGACTCGGCTTTATGGAAGGGAAGCAGAAGTTGTTTTATCTTCCCGAACCGCACACCGATTTCATTTTCGCCGTCACGGCTGAAGAGTTGGGGTTGGTCGGAGCGCTCGCCGTCATCATTCTTTTTGCGATTTTTCTGTGGCGCGGAACGCGGGCGGCGCTGCGAACGCAGGATAACTTTGGCCGCTTCCTGGCGGTTGGAATCACCAGCATGATCGTGCTGCAGGCTTTCATCAACATCAGCGTTGTGCTGGGGCTGATGCCTACCAAAGGGATTCCGCTGCCGTTTGTTTCTTATGGAGGATCGTCGCTGTTTGTGACTTTGATGTGCGTGGGAGTGCTGCTGAATATTACGAAGCAGGCGGAGTAGGGAAGTCCTCTTACGCCGGACCTAGGGACAATCCCAAGAGTTAGGCAGCAGTGGAACCCCACCCTAACGTCGCAAAAGGCGCGACGTTAGAGCGGGGCACCCGCTTTCTCCATGGTGAGCAACTGCTGCTTGCGCTCGATGCCCCAGCGGTAGCCGCCTGGTTCGCCGTCCTGGCGGACTACACGATGGCAGGGGATTGCGACGGCTACGGGGTTCGCTGCGCAGGCTCGGGCTACGGCTCTGGTGGCTTTTGGCATGCCTATCTTTTTCGCCAGGGCGCTGTAGGAACGGGTTTCTCCGCGGGGGATGCGTTGCAGAGCTTCCCAGACTCGGCGTTGAAACGCGGTGGCGCGGATGTCGAGCGGGAGCGCGGGGTTGGTTTCTTGTCCTTGAATGAGGCGCGAGAGTGCGTCTCGCCATTGGGACATGGCGGCATCGTCGCGGCGGCGGGTGGCGAAGGGGAACTCGCGCATCAGGCCTTGCTGGAGTTGGTCGTCTTTATCGGCGAATTGGATCGCGCAGATACCTTTGTCGGTGGCGGCGATCAGCATGCGTCCTAGAGGCGAGCCGGCTATCGTGTAGCGAACGATGGTATAGCGAATCACGGCGGCTACTGCGCCTCTCCGGTACTTCTCTGGGGTCATGCCCAGCTGGGTGGCGGTGCGCTCGTAGAGGCGGCTGCTGGAGCCGTATCCGGCGGCATAGAGGGCGGTGGTTACGTCGTGGCCGGCTTGCAAATTTTGTTTTACCTGGCGCAGGCGGACGGCGTCGATGTAGGCCTTGGGCGACACGCCGAGGACGGACTTGAAAGTCCGCTGCAAGTGGAACGCACTGCGGCGAAATTCTTTCGCGAGCAGGCTGAGCGTAATTCGATCTTCGATGTGTTGTTCGATGTAGCGGCACATGGCGCGGACCAACGCGGATTGCGGGTTTCCGTCCACCGCCTTCGGACGGCAGCGCAGGCAGGCGCGATAACCGGCCTGCTCGGCCTGGAGGGCATGATCGAAGAAGCTCACGTTCTGGCGGCGCGGGCGCCTGGCGGGACACGAGGGACGGCAGAAGATTCCGGTGCTCGACACGCCAAAGACGAACGTGCCGTCGAGTGAGCCGTCGCGATTGACGACGGCTTGCCAGCGGCGTCTGGTTTGCTGCTCGGTCGAGTCTGCGGTTGGTTTCATTGCTTTTTCTGAGAGTATCGCATTGGTGGCCATGCGGATAACATAGGGCGGTCGCCGCGCGCGGGCTATCCGAAAGTTGCGGTCAAACGAATTTCAGTGCAGACTGCGGATGCAATGAGGCGCGCATCAGTGATAGAGTCTGGTCGCGTTTTCTGCCGCTGTCGCCCTCAGCGGCTAAAGCCGTCGCTGAAAGACGGGATGGTGAACGCAGCGGTAAACCGCTGCGCCACCCAAAATCAAATGCGAGTTTTTCAGCAAGCTGCAAAGCCGTGGCTGAAGAACGCAATAGATGTCGCAGCGTGAATCGCTGCGCCACCCAAAATCAAATGCGAGTTTTTCAGCAAGCTGCAAAGCCGTGGCTGAAGAACGCAATAGATGTCGCAGCGTGAATCGCTGCGCCACCCAAAATCAAATGTGAGTTTTTCAGCAAGCTGCAAAGCCGTGGCTGAAGGACGCAATAGGTAGCGCAGCGTGAATCGCTGCGCCACGCAAAATCAAATGCAAAAAGAGGACTTTCAATGAACAGCAATCTGAACTGCAATTGCAAGAGGATGTGGCTGGTTGTGCTCGTGGCGCTGGTGGCGTCGGCCAGCGCGCAAATTCTGACGGGCGATCAAGTGAAGAAGATTGCTCCGAACTCGTTTTTCTTTTCGGGCCAGAGCGGAGCCGTGCAGATGCGGAATGCGGCGGGATTGAAGAACTCCGGCGGCAAAGTGGTGCTGGCGGGGCTGGTGGATACATCGGGGTACTCGACCGCTATGACGGAGAAATACCAGGGATTTTTGATCACCGAGACTAAACTCAGTTTTGAGGGAGCTACGCTCGATCCGGGAGAGTATGGATTCGGCTTCAAGGACGGCAAGTTCACGGTGATGAACGTGGCGGGCGCGGACGTGGTCTCGATTGCCAGCCAGAACGACGATAAGGTGCAACATCCGGTTCCGCTGAAATTTGAGAAGGACGGTGGTGTGTACCGGCTGTATGCGGGACGGAAGTATGTGGTCGTGAAGGCGGATTAGGGGCAGGTTTCAAAGTTTCAGGGTTTCAAGGTTTCAGAGTAAGTCGGGCGTCTTGGTCCGTCTGGCCGGGCGGGGACGCCCGGCGCTCCACCGGGGTTGGACTCCGATGAGATGCGGAGTAGGGGTAGGTTTCAAGGTTTCAGAGTAAGTCGGGCGTCTTGGTCCGTCTGGCCGGGCGGGGACGCCCGGCGCTCCACCGGGGTTGGAGTCCGATGAGACGCGGAGTAGGGGGTAGGTTTCAAGGTTTCGGAGTAGAATCGGGCGTCTCGACCGCGCGGGGCCGGGCGGGGACGCCCGGCGCTCCACCGGCGTTGGAGTCCGATGAGACGCGGAGTAGGGGGTGGGTTTCAAGGCTTCAGAGTAGAATCGGGCGTCTTGGTCCGTCTGGCCGGGCGGGGACGCCCGGCGCTCCACCGGCGTTGGAGTCCGATGAGACGCGGAGTAGGGGGTAGGTTTCAAAGTTTCAGGGTTTCAAGGTTTCAGAGTAAGTCGGGCGTCTTGGTCCGTCTGGCCGGGCGGGGACGCCCGGCGCTCCACCGGCGTTGGAGTCCGATGAGACGCGGAGTAGGAGGTAGGTTTCAAGGTTTCAGAGTAAAATCGGGCGTCTCGACCGTGGGGCCGGGCGGGGACGCCCGGCGCTCCACCGGGGTTGGAGTCCGATGAGACTTTTGACTTTCGAAAACCGCGCGCGGCAATCCCGCATTGGGGCGCTGCTGGGCGATCGTCGGGTTGTCGATCTTCATGTAGCTTGCGCGCTTTACCTGCGTGACGTTGACGGCGAGGCCATTTTCTACCGCATGGCGGATGCTTTGGTCCCACCCAATATGCGGGCGCTGTTCCGCGGCGGAGACACGAGCCTGGAGGCTGCGCGCAAGGCGTTCGACTATATTGTCGGCCTGGGTGGGGGCGGCACCGACTCTACGGGTGTTGAGGGTCCGCGCGGCGAAACGGTGGTTTATTCGCTCGGCGACATCCGGCTCAAGGCACCGATTATTCCGAAGAAATTTTTTCACACGGCGGGCAATTTTCGCGAGCACCACGAAGAGGCGACGAAGGCTGGTTTTTCGCATCCGGTCATGCCGTGGATCGTTTTCTTTCAGAATACGGATGCGATCATCGGGCCCGACGAGCCGGTGATTTATCCCGAACACCTGACTCAGGAACTGGATTACGAACTGGAACTGGCAGTCGTTCTCAAGAAGGCTGGCAAGCACTTTACGCCGGAAGAGGCGTCCAGTTACATCGGCGGCTATGTAATTTTCAACGACATTACGGCGCGCGACATTCAGCGGCGCGAGATGAAATCGGGCGTCTTCAGCTTCTGCAAAGGGATTGACACATTTTGCCCCTTGGGGCCATGGATCGTGACCGCCGACGAGATTCCAGACGCGCATAACCTGGCGATGGAACTGCGGGTGAATGGCGAGGCGCGGCAGCGCTCGCATTCGAGCAAAATGTCGGTCAAGATTCCAGAGATACTCGCGCACTACTCGCCGATGGGATACAGCGCGGGGGATGTGGTTTCGACGGGAACCGTGTCGGGCGTGGCGGCGTTTTCGGGAGATCCGAAGGCTTGGTATTTGAAGCCGGGCGACGTGATGGAATGCGAGATCGAGAAGATCGGCGTGCTGCGGAATCCGGTGATCTCGTGGGAAAAGGCCTATGGCCGGAAACCGGCGGCGCTGGCTGCGCAGGAAACCGCTAAGTAGGGCTTCACCACGGAGACGCGAAGAGAATTGGTAATTTGGTAATTTGGAATCTGGCGAAGCCGACACCTCCAAAAGGCTTGGCTGGCGCTGGTTTCCGGGCGTTTGTTTCCGGGGCGACCTAGCTTGACAACGCTGCGTTCGTTACTCATAAAGTGCAGGCGCTTGCACCTGCGGGCTCAATCCGATCCCGCATCCGCCGAGTAACTCTATTTGCAACAGCCACTTACATCCTTTCTTTCAGATGGTTTCACGGGTGCACTGTTCCTTGAGGAAGCCCGGAGCGTATAGGGCGAGCTTGGGGGCAATTTTGACCGTCGTTTACAGCACCGAATCCGAAGCTGCTAAGGCGACGACGCGGCCGGTCGCCATGCTTCCACTGCTCGTGATCCTGTTTGTCGTTTCCTACGGCATTCTGACCATGCTGGTTTTCGAGCAGGGGCAGACGATCGAATCGCAGCGCAGTTTAATCCGCGAAATGCTGAAGGACAGCACCCAGTTGGCCGCGTTGAAGGACAAACTTGCCCGTGACGGCAGCAAGCGGGCTCACGAAAAAGCTTCTGTGCCAGCGGAGCACAGGGACGCGGATTCCAATCCGGCGGCAGGGGCAAAAGGAACAGACAAGGAAACAAAACGACCTGGTAAGTCGGCGCGCTCCAAAGAGGAAGTTCCGGGGAGGCCGGCTGCGGATTTAGAGGATGCGCGGCGCTCGACCCGAGTAATCTAGCGAGCGCTGGCTTGAGTAGCGCGGATCAGCGAAGGCGATTCGAGGTCCGAGATTTGGACTCTTCGGATTTGGATGTTTTGGATTTGGACTTTTTGGATTCGGATTTTTAAGAGAAAAGAGAAAACGGTTCTGTGAAATGCGGCCCTATGTGGAGGGCCGTGAGGCAAGCGAGACCCTACTGATGAAGACCCTGGCGCTAGCCCTAGTCTTGTCTCTTCCCGTTCCCAGGCTGACGCCGCCAGCTCAGCTCTCACCTACCGCCAGCCAGCAACTGCCAAAGAAAAAGGGAGGGCAATGGTACTTCGCCGCTACCGGGCACGCCGTGTATTGTTACGGGCCGGTGGTGATCATGCCCACGGCGCAAGGCGGATTGCTAAGAGTCGCGACTTTCTGCCGCGGCGATCAAACCATGGTGCCGCTGAAGGATTAGGCTTTCCAAATTCAAGATCGCAAATCGGCTGCAGTCTGAGAGCAGGGCTGCCTTTGAGACTCCGCGTTCGTGATAGCGGACTTACCTTAAGAAAGAGCAGAAAACGTAAATGCCGCCACCGAGAACGGAGAAAACAACAAGAAACCCAACCATGACAGATACAGGCGGACGCATTGATGTAGGATGGTTTGACTGCACCGTTTCTTCCATGTGGACTCCCCGGCTGAGAAAGAAGTTCGCCGCCCAGCTTAGGCGGAGGCCGGGCGGCTGTGGAAGGCTCTTAGGCGCAACATTCTAGCTGAGGGTTGCTACAGTGGGTTAAGCCGAGGTAAATAAATTTCCGCGGATGGCAAAGTGTTGCAGAAACAGTGCCAACAAATGCGCAATATCGGCAATCAACTTGTTCCATCGCTTCAAACAAATCTGTTGTAGTGGGTCACGTGTGGCAACGAGTGCACCGAAACTGGTGCAGTCAGATATGGCAAGAATCTGTAAAATCGATCAAGGGGGCCCGTAGCTCAAACGGATAGAGCATCGGATTTCTAATCCGAGGGTTGCAGGTTCGATTCCTGCCGGGCCTACCAGATGGTGCTATCTGAGTCGCCCGTTCGTGCCATTCCCACTACGGGAATGGGCATGTAAGGTAGGTGGTGAGCAGACTTCGGGGGAGGGCTGTTCAAACGGGCGTCCGATGACTCTAACTGAGTCCGGACGCTTTCGTTTTTTTTGCGTGGATTCGGAGCTATCCGGCGAGCGTGCGGAATTATTCGTTGCGCGTAACTCACGCGCTTGGGCGCACTCGTCATTCTTTGGTCTTTCTCGATTTTGGTTTCATCATCTCCCACTCTTTTTCCGTCAGTTCCCTTCCCAGCGCGGTGAATTCGCCCGCGCCTTGCAGCCACTCTCCGCCATCCATGGTGACGACTTCTCCATTTATGTAGCCGGCGCCATCGCTGATCAAAAACGCGGCCAGATTGGCAAACTCCTCGGTAGTGCCAAACCTTCCCAGAGGATTGCGTTTCTTTGCCGCCTCGGCGAGTTCCGGACGCGGCAGCAGGCGGGAGAACGCGCCCTCGGTTGGAATCGGTCCTGGCGCGATGGCGTTCATGCGAATGCCGCGATCACCCCACTCGACGGCCAGGCTTCGCGTCAGCGCCTGCACGCCTGCCTTGGCTACTGCCGATGGCACTACATAGGCCGAGCCGGTCGTCGTGTAGGTGGTGGTGATGTTGAGCACGACGCCTCCGCGGCCTGCCGCCAGCCAGCGCCGTCCGCACGCCATGGTCATGTGCAGTGTGCCCATCAGGACTATGCCAATCACCGACTGAAATGCCCCTAACGAAAGTTCTTCGGTGCGCGCGAGAAAATTTCCGGCCGCGTTGTTCATGAGCACATCGAGCGGGGCTTCGGCCCAGATGTCGCCGATCATTTCTTCGACCGCCGCGACGTCGCGCACGTCGCAGGGACGGGAGTGGATCTTCTTCCCGTTGTTGCTGGCGCCGGTGCGCTCGCGCAACTCCTGTTCGGTTGCCGCGAGAACTTCCTGACGCCGTCCGCAGATATAAACCTCGGCGCCCAGTTCCAGAAACCGTTGGGCGGCGGCCTTGCCCAGACCAGTGCCGCCGCCGGTGATTAGGATGCGCTTGCCCTGGAGCAGATCTTTCTGGAACATGGGTGTTGTCCTCCTCGCTGAACTGAAGATTGTAAACGGACGGTTGGTCGTGGAACGAGGGGCGTCTTGCCCGTCCAGAGCATCGGGGCCGGGCGGGGACGCCCGGCGCTCCACCGGCGTTGGAGTCCGATGAGACGCGGAGTAGGGGTAGGTTCCAAAGTTTCAGGGTTTTAAGGTTTCAGAGTAAGATCGGGCGTCTCGACCGCGGGGCCGGGCGGGGACGCCCGGCGCTCCACCGGCGTTGGAGTCCGATGAGGCGCGGGGCGTCTTGCCGCGGGGCCGGGCGGGGACGCCCGGCGCTCCACCGTCAAGGTTGAATCGGGAGAGATGCTAGTTCGAGTGTCGCTACGGCCCAGCGCGCGTGTTCGGCTACTAGTGGGTCTTCATCCTCGCTTAGTTTCTTTAGCGTGGGCATGAATTTTTGGTTGCCGCTGTTGGCCATGGCGATCACTGCGTTCCTGCGCAGGCCGGATAGCTTGGCGCGGCGCACTGGGGATCGGCGAAACACCTGCTGGAACTCTTCCGGCTGCATTTCTGCCAGCCAGTCGAGCGCCGGATTTACCAGTCCTTCCCGCGGCTCGAACTCTGGCGCTGAAGTCGTGGGCGCTTTGCGGTTCCAGGGGCAGACGTCCTGACAGATGTCGCATCCGAAGACATGGCGTCCCAGGCCCGGGCGCAGTTGTTCTGGAATCTCGCCCCGCTTCTCGATGGTCAGATAGGAGATGCACAGCCGGGCGTCTAATTTGCCGGGCGCGACAATGGCCTGCGTGGGACAGGCGGTGATGCAGCGCGTACAGGTTCCGCAACGATCGGGCGCAGGCAGGTCGCAGACGTTTTGTATGAGATCCAGCGACGTAAGGATTACGCCCAGAAACAGCCACGATCCAAGCTGTTGGTTGATAATGCATGTGTTCTTGCCGATCCATCCGACGCCAGCGTACTTGGCGTACACGCGCTCGATAAGCGGGCCGGTGTCGACGTAGGAACGAAGTTGGAGCGAGTTGCTAGTTACCAGCGGCCCGTTGCCAGTTGGTGGAGCGAGGGGGGTTGCGCCCGTCCAGCACTGTGGCGGCCGGGCGGGGACGCCCGGCTCTCCAGAAGCAACGATTAGCCCGCGCAACTTGTCTTCTACTTGCTTCAGGCGGCGCAGGACAGCTTGGTGGTAATCCTCACGGCTCCAAGCGTAACGCGAAATCCAGCCACGGCTAGCAGCTTCGGTCTGCGTCTCCGCTGGGGTGGAGTAGGGGTGGGCGGTGTTGTAGTTGATGGCGCACACGATCACGCTACGCGCCCAGGGAGCGACTCGGGCCAGCGACGCGCGCTTGAGCTCGCCGGCGTCATCGCGCGCCTCCATGTACGTCATTTCGCCGTGTTTCCCATCCGCGATCCAGATAGGGAAGACGTGTAACTCGCCGAAGTCGCGGACACGCGCGATGCCGCAGAGATCGAATCCGGCGTCGCGGGCGCACTGCTTGATGCGGGTTGGAAGGTCGGAAAGCAAGGTGGTGGCGATGCATCAGCCGCAGGATGGGCTCACATCCTCCAAGAGGCTACCACTTTTGCGGTGAGTCGGGTCAGAGGGCGTACGCAAAAAGCCTTCAGCCTTTTGAGACGCCGAAAACCTCTACAACGGCCCTGCGGAGGCGGGGTTTCGGCACCGTTGCGAGGCGGTCTGAGGCGACCGGCACATATGTTGCCCGGGAAGGGTTGACCTAGGCTTAGCCAGCGGCCTAACATAACCGCCGACGGCACTGAGGCCTCCGGAATGATCGGCCAGACAATCTCCCACTATCACATCGTCGGAAAACTGGGTGGTGGTGGCATGGGCGTGGTGTATGAAGCGGAAGATACGCGCCTGGCGCGTCATGTCGCGCTCAAGTTCATTCCGGCGGAGATGGTGCACGACCGCAAGTCACTCGACCGCTTCGTGCGCGAGGCGCGCGCGGCTTCCCAGTTGAACCATCCCGGGATCTGCACTATCCACGATATCGACGACAACGGCGGACATCCCTTCATCGTGATGGAAAAGCTGGAGGGGGTGAGCCTGAAGGAGCGGATGCGGGGCAAGGCGATGGAGGTCGACGAGATTCTGGATATCAGCATCCAGGTGGCGGATGCGTTGGCGGCTTCGCACGCCAAGGGAATTATTCACCGCGACATCAAGCCAGCGAACATTTTTGTGGCGCAGAGCGGTCAGACGAAAATCCTCGATTTCGGATTGGCGAAGTCGGCGCGCAAACCGGGATCGAGCGAGGCCGCGCTGGAAGACTCGCTGACTGCGATCGGGGTAATTCCGGGAACGGCGGTTTACATGTCTCCGGAACAGGCGCGCGGCGAAGAACTGGATCCGCGCAGCGATCTGTTCTCGCTCGGCGTGGTGCTATACGAAATGGCGACCGGCAAGAAGCCCTTTGCCACCGGCAATGTGATTACCACGCTGGACGCGGTGCTGAACCAGAAGCCGGTCTCTCCGCTTAGTGTCAATCCGTCTCTGCCTCCGGACCTGGAAGGCATCATTGGCCGGGCCATGGAGAAAGACCGGGGACACCGCTATCCGAACGCGCTGGCGATGAAGGGCGATCTGCAGTCGTTGAAGAAGGAGACGGAATCGGGGTTAACCAAGACCGGGGCGCGGCGGCAGGTGTTGCCGTATCGCATCGCCACGAGCACATTTCAGGCTACGAGCAAATTTCCAACGTATGTTCTGCTGGGAGTGAGCGCGGTGCTGCTCACGGTTCTGGTGGCGATCGGAGCGTGGTGGTTCAAACAGCGTGAGATGGCAGGCGCGGGCGCGCCGAAAAACACGATTGCGGTGCTGCCGTTGCAAAACAGGAATGGCGACATCAGCGTGGAGTTTCTGCGCTTCGCGTTGGCCGATCAAATCGCCAACACGCTCACGTACAACCGGACGCTTGACGTTCGTCCATCGTCGATCACGCAGAAGTTTGTCGGCAACGACGTCGACCCGCAGCAGGCGGGCCGCGAATTGCACGTGGCCAACATTCTTACCGGACACTTCCTGAAGCAAGGCGACCGCCTCATGATCACGCTGGAGGCGATTCAGGTGGAGGGGAACAAGCTTGTGTGGCAGACCAACCTGACCGCGCCCGCGCAGGACCTGATCGCATTGGATGCGGAGATGGCGGCCAAGATACGTCAGGAGTTGTTGCCGGCACTCGGCGTAGCGGGCGGTTTGCTGGAGACCGGCACGCGCCCGAAAAACGCGGAGGCCTACGATCTTTACCTGCATAGCCTGGCGCTGCCGCACGATGCGGGGCCGAACAAGGATGCAATCGCGGTTCTGGAGCATGTGGTCGAGATGGACCCAACTTATGCGCCGGCATGGGAACAGCTGGGAGTGCGTTGCTATTATGACGCGGACTATTCCGATGGCGGGGAGCCGATGTTCCAGCGCTCCAACCAAGCGAGCGAACGGGCCGTACAACTGGATCCGAATCGGATCATTGCCGCTCGACAGCTGATCGCCAACCGGGTGGAGCGGGGCGAACTGGGCAAGGCATATCAGGCGGCGCAGGCGTTGGTGAAGCGCCGGCCGGAGAGCGCCGAGGCCCATTTTGCGATGGGCTATGTCTATCGTTACGCGGGGATGTTGGAGCAATCGACGCAGGAATGCAACACGGCGCTGGCGCTCGATCCTGGCAATTATGTTTTTCGTTCTTGCGCGTGGGCGTTCATGGAGTTAGGAAAGACAGAGCGGGCACGGGAGTTTGTGCGTCTGGATGCCGGTTCGGAGTGGGCGGCGTATGTGACGCCGTCGCTTCTGTTGCGCGAGGGGAAGATTGCGGAAGCGCGCGAGGCGGTGAAGCGCATGCCGAGCTCGCCGCGCTATCACCGCGATCTGATGGAGGCGTGCCTGCAATTGCGGCCCGCCGCGGACCTGGATCGGATGGCGCAGGAAGCGGAAACAAGCTTGCCCACCGATCTCGACGTGGAGACGTGGTATTACCAGGGAACAATCTTTGCGTTCTGCGGCAAAAAACAAGCGGCTCTCCATCTGCTGGAGAGCGCGGTCGGGCAGAACTATTGCTCGCACGAGAATCTGCTTTCCGATCCTCTGTTGGCAAAACTCCGCACAGATACAGCGTTTGACAAAGTGTTGACCGCGGCCGGCGCTTGCCAGGAGGCGGTGCGGGCGTCAGGCAACACGCAGAGGCGATGAAACACATTTAATTTTGCGAAGCAGCAACGCGCAAACTGGTACAATTTTTGTTTGCCGAAATGCTTTCCCCATCCGCTAATTGTCTCCGGGAAAATCTCCCTAAAGGATCTCAAATGATTTCTATTCGCAGTTGTTGGGCGTTCATTGTGGTTTGCTGTGTACTCGGGTGTGCCTGCCTCGCGGCAGCGCAGGGAGCGCAAGAAGGCCGTCTGTTGCGCTTCCCCGATATATATAAGGACAAAATTGCATTCATGTATGGCGGCGATCTCTGGCTGGCGTCAAGCGCGGGAGGCACGGCCCGCCGCATCACTTCTCATGCTGGACGAGAACTATTTCCAAAGTTTTCGCCGGATGGAAAGTGGCTGGCATTCACTGGCCAGTACGATGGCAACTTCAACGTCTATGTCATGCCGTCCGAGGGCGGTCAACCGAGGCAGTTGACCTTCTACCAGGGACAGGCGCAGCCGCTCAGCGACCGCATGGGTGTGCTCAACCAGGCGATCGGCTGGACGCCGGACGGCAAGAGCATCGTCTTCCTTTCGCGTCGCGACGCTTCGAATGGATGGATCAAACGGCCATACACGGTGAGCATCGACGGCGGACTGCCGCAGCCCATGCCCATGGATGAGGGCGGGCTGCTTTCGTTCTCAGCGGACGGCACAAAGATCGCCTACAACCGAATCTTTCGCAATTTCCGGCAGTGGAAACGTTATACAGGAGGCTTGGCGCAGGACATCACCATCTACGACATCAAGAACAATGTCGTCGATCAGGTCATCCCGCACACGGATTACACCGACACGTTTCCGATGTGGCGCGGGAACACAATTTATTTCACCTCCGATCGCGGACCCGAGCACCGGCTCAATCTCTACAGCTACGACCAGGGCAGCAAGCAGGTGGAGCAACTTACCAAATTCGACGACTTCGATGTCATGTGGCCGAGCCTTGGTCCCGATGCGATTGTTTTCGAGAAGGGCGGTTACCTTTACACGTTTGATCTGCAGACGCGGCAGCCGAAAAAGCTGACGATCTATGTGAGCGGGGAGCGCGACCAGGCGATGAAGCACTGGGTCAATGCGAGCCGGCATATCACGGACTTCGACATTGCGCCCGATGGCAAGCGAGCTGCGATCGCGGCGCGCGGGGAAGTCTTCACCGTTCCGGCGAAGGAAGGAAGCGTCCGCAATTTGACGCAATCTCCGGGTGTGCGAGAGCGCCATGTGGCGTGGTCGCCGAATGGGAAATGGATCGCGTATGTTTCCGACCGCACCGGCGAGGATGAGATCTTCATCGCTCCGCAAGACGGGCTGGCCGCCGAAGAGCAGATCACCAGCGGACACAAGGGGTTCATGTTTCAGCCGGCGTGGTCTCCAGACAGACTCGACAATCGCCTGGGCCGACAAGGACCTGAAGCTTTGGTATGTCGACATCAAGGAGAAAAAGCCGGTCGAAGTAGATCGCGCCAAGTACTTTGAGATTCAAAATTACAACTGGTCTCCAGATAGCAAGTGGTTGGCTTACGACAAGAATTTAGATACCGGCTATTCGGTGGTGTATTTATACAGTTTAGCCGACCACAAGATCACGGCCGTGACTTCAACTCTGGACAACAGTTACGGCGCGGTGTTCGATCCCGACAAGCGATACTTGTACTTCCTTTCCGATCGCGACTACAACGAAGTGCTGGGTAACATCGACTTCGAGTTTGCGAATCCGAAAACGACCCGGGTGTATGTGGTCACGTTAACGGCGGATGAGCCTTCGCCGTTTCCGGCCTTGAGCGATGAGGTGAAGGTGAAGAGCGAAGAGCCAACGGCGACGCCGGGGCCCGAGTCGACAAAGAAGAACGCAAAGCAACCGCCAAACAAGAAGGAAGAGAAACCCGCGACGGAAGAGAAGGCCGCGCAAACCGAGACCAAGGAGCCTCCGAAAGTATTCAAGGTTGACCTGGATGGGATCCAGAACCGGATCGTAGCGCTGGCCGTTCCCCCGGCGGTGATTCGCAACCTGGATGCTTCGAAGGAGGCGATCTATTATTCGACGTCGCCCATTCAGGGGCTGTCCGGACCCATCCCCGGAGAAGGTAAGGCGATCCATGCCTACGACTTGAAAGAGCGCAAAGACAAAGTGCTGTTGGAGGGCGCGGACCGTTTCGCACTTTCCAACGATGGCTCGAAGCTGTTGTACCGAGCCGAGGGCGAGGGTGAGCCCCGTATGGGGATTATCGATGCCAAACCTCCGGACGCGCCCCACAAAGTTGGAGATGGCGTTCTCAAACTGGACGGCATGAGAGTTGAGGTCGATCCTCCGCAGGAGTGGAAAGAAATTTTCAACGAAGTCTGGCGGCAGGAGCGCGATTACTTTTTTGAACCTTCGATGAATGGGGTGGATTGGCAGAAGGTCAAAGATCAATATGCGCAATTGCTTCCGTACGTGGCGGATCGCTATTCGCTGACTTACGTTATGGGCGAGATGATCGGGGAGTTATCGAATTCGCACACCTATGTGGGTGGCGGCGATTTTCCGGATCTGCACCCGGTGAACGTTGGGCTGCTGGGAGCGGACTACGAAGCGGACGCGGCCAGCGGCATGTACCGAATCAAGAAAATCTTCTCCGGCGAAAACTGGGACGCGCACGCCCGCTCTCCCTTGACTGAGCCGGGCGTCAACGTCAAAGAAGGCGATTACCTGGTCGCGATCAACGGGCACGCGTTGCGCGCTCCGCAGACACCCGACGAACTGCTCACCAACACGGCTAATGAGGTCGTCACGCTTACGGTCAACTCCAAGCCCGCGGCAGATGGCGCACGCAAAGTGGTGGTGAAGCCGATTGCGGACGAATACAACCTGCGCGAGCTGAACATGATTGAGACTAACCGCAAAAAAGTGGACGCGGCCAGCGGCGGCCGCATCGGCTATGTCTATCTGCAAAACATGGGCGACGCAGGACTCAACGAGTTCGTCAAGCAGTACTTTCCGCAGATTCGCAAGGAAGGCATCATCTTCGACGTCCGCTACAACGGGGGCGGCTTTGTGGACGGGCTTATTTTTGAGCGGTTGCGGCGCATACTGGGATCCATGAGTTCGGCCCGCAACTGGGAGCCGGGCACGACTCAGGGCAATGTCTTCTACGGATATATGGCGTGCGTGACCAATCACTATGCCGCGTCCGATGGAGACTTCTTCAGCTATTTCTTCAAGCACTACCAGCTAGGGCCGCTCATCGGCGAGCGGACCTGGGGCGGGGTGCGCGGCATTCGCGGAGAAATACCCCTGATGGATGGCGGCTACATCACGCGCCCGGAATTCTCAATCTACGGCCTCGACAGCAAGTGGCTGATCGAGAACCGTGGCGTCGAACCCGATGTGGTGGTGGACAATCCACCGGATTTGGTCTTGAAAGGACAAGATCCACAGCTGGAAAAAGCGGTCGAGATGCTGATGGAGCAGATCAAAGCCAATCCAAAGAAGCTGCCGGCGCGGCCTCCAGATTTGCCGACGTATCCGGACGGGCCGGGGCTGTAGGGACACAGGCTTGTGCGGGGACGGGCGCCTCGTCCGTCCCGTCAAGGCGCGGGAAAAGTGTTTTTCCGTGTCGTAGTAATTGAGATACGTCCTGACTTTCGGCTTGCCAACCGGACGGTCGGTCGGGTAGTATCGGGTCACCTCTTTGGTGCGAGCGTGACGAATTTACGGAGCCTCCGACGACTTAGCTTTAGAATTCCAGGGGTACGAGTATGTCCGCCGGTCGCAGTGGGAGGGGAAGAGTGAGCTGAGAGATTAGAAATCTAAGTGCTCCCGAATCCCACCCGCCAGAAACGCTGGCACGGTGGGTTTTGTTTTTTGGGGGAACAGGGCAGTGATTAGGCAACAGTGGAGGGGACGTGCATAGCGGTCCTGCCGGGCGAGGACGCCCGGCTCTCCATTAGCAGAAGCATTGGAGGGTTATGACCGATCCGAAGGCGATTACGGCCGGCGGCAATAAAAAGACCATGACGGGCGCCAGCATTCTTTGGGAATGTCTGGAACGGGAAGGGGTGAAGCAGGTCTTTGGCTATCCTGGCGGGGCTATTCTGCCGGCTTATGACGCGCTGAAGCATAGCAAGATCCATCATGTTTTGGTGCGCCACGAACAGGGAGCAACCCACATGGCCGACGGCTATGCGCGGGCCAGTGGCGAGGTGGGAGTGGCGGTTGCGACCTCGGGGCCGGGCGCGACCAACATGGTCACCGGAATCGCCACCGCCATGCTTGATTCGATTCCGATTGTCTGTATTACCGGGCAGGTGGGCAGCAAGCTGATCGGGTCGGATGCGTTTCAGGAAACCGACATTACGGGCGTGACCCTCCCGATCACCAAGCACAACTATTTGGTTACGCACGCTAGTGAAGTGGCGCGCACGGTGCGGGAAGCTTTCTATGTGGCGCGGTCGGGGCGGCCTGGGCCGGTGCTGATCGATATCACTAAGGACGCGCAGCAGAGCACGTGCGAGTTCGACTGGGAGGCGGCGAAGCCACAGTTGCCGGGCTACCGTCCCGACCTTTCGCCCGCGCCGGCGGAGTATGAGCAGGCGCTGGAGTTGATCCACAATTCGAAGCGGCCGGTGATTCTGGCGGGACACGGCATCATCGTTTCAGGAGCGATGCGCGAGGTGCGCGATTTTGCCGAGCGCGCAGGGATTCCGGTGGCGCTTACGCTGCTTGGACTGGGAGCGTTTCCGGCGTCGCATCCGCTGAATCTCGGCATGATGGGGATGCACGGAGAAGCCTGGGTGAATCACACGATTCAGGAAGCGGATCTGCTGCTGGCATTCGGCATGCGCTTTGACGACCGCGTCACCGGCAACCTGAAGAATTACGCGCCCAACGCCAAGAAGATTCACATCGAGATCGATCCGGCGGAGATCAACAAGAACGTCAAGGTCGATGTGCCGCTGGTCGGCGACTTGCGGGAAGTTTTGCTGGAACTGTTGCCGCACGTCGAATCGATTGATCGCAGCGAATGGCTGGATTCGATTGACCGACTGAAGGGCGATTCCGCGGTGCGCGATATCCAGAACCTGCCCGACAGTGGACATCTGTATGCGGCACACGTGATCAACGATCTGTGGCGGCAGACGCGGGAGGGCAACACCATCGTCGTGACCGACGTGGGCCAGCACCAGATGTGGGAGGCGCAGTATTACAAACATGAGCATCCACGTTCGCTGATCACTTCCGGCGGATTGGGCACGATGGGATTCGCGCTGCCGGCCGCCATCGGCGCCAAAGTCGCTTGCCCGGAGGCCGAGGTTTGGGTGGTGGTGGGCGATGGGGGATTCCAGATGACCATGTGTGAGCTGGCGACGATTGTGCAGGAAAATCTGAAGATCCATATCGCCATCATCAACAATGGCTATCTCGGTATGGTGCGGCAGTGGCAGGAGTTTTTCTATGACCGCAACTACGCGGCGACGCCGTTGCTCAATCCGGATTTCGCGAAGTTGGCCGAGGCTTACGGCATCCGGAGCATGACCATCTCGGAGCGATCAGAAGTTGTACCCGCGGTGCAAGCGGCCCGGCAGCACGAGGGGCCGGTGCTGATCAATTTCAAGGTGGAGCAGGAAGATACGGTGTATCCGATGGTCGCGGCTGGGGCGGCATTGCATGACATGATCCGGCGGCCGAGCCCGATTGTGGAGACGGCGGAAGATGAGTAAGGAGGCGGTGACCTCAGCGGCTAAAGCCGCATTCAAAACGCGCGATAACCGCAGCGCTGAAGCGCTGCGCCACCCAAAATCGGGTTGCGCCACCCAAAATCGGGTTGCGCCACCAAAAATCGAGTTGCGCCACCCAAAATCGGGTTGCGCCACCAAAAATCGAGTTGCGCCACCAAGATCGAGTTGCGCCACCCAAGATCGGGGGCGAGATCGAGTCGGATAAGAATATGCTGAATACATTCATGGTGTACGTCGAAAATAAACCTGGTGTGCTCACGCGCGTGGCTTCTTTGTTTCGCCGGCGCGCCTTCAATATCGATTCGCTGACGGTGGGGCGGACTGAGAAACCAGAGGTGTCGCGCATGACCATTACCGTCGACGCCGATCGCGACCAGGCGCGCCGCATCGAAGCGAATTTATACAAACTGGTGAATGTGCTGCTGGTCGAGAACATCACCAATCAGCCGGCCATTGTCCGGGACCTGGCGATGATCCGGGTGGCGGCGACGCACGATGCGCGCTCGCACGTGCTGGAGCTCGCGAACGTGTTTCGGGCGCGGGTGGTCGATGTCGCTTCCGAATCGTTGACCCTGGAAATCACCGGCGCGGAAGAAAAGATCGACGGACTGCTCGAAGTGCTGCGTCCGTATGGTGTGTTGGAGATGGTGCGCACCGGCATCGTCGCCATGCGGCGGGGCAGCAAGTCAGCCGACGGCGTTTCGCCGACGGAGAGCACGGCGACGAGCGCGGCGAGTGACGATGTGTCGTACTCGGTGTAAGGCCGCATCATTTTCTGCTGCAATGTGCCGATCTATTTTGACCTAGCATCGAAGCGCCGTGTGGAAAGATGGACCTGGTTCGTTTCACGCTCGACATCGACGGAGCTATGGACCAGATCGTGGCCACAGTAGATTCGGTTTTTGGCGCCAAGAGGATTGCCGCTCCTGCCACAACCTAAGCTAGAAAGTTTTTTGTTCTATGAAGGCTGCGGAAAAACTCTTTCCAGCCGGAGAGTTCGACCTCAGCGGCTAAAGCCGTCGATGAAAATAAGCCGGTTATCGCAGCGGTGAACCGCTGCGCCACCCAAAAGCAAGTGCAAAACCGAGTTTGTCCGCAACCTCCTATGGAGGGTTGAGTGGCAAAAAAAAACGTCCTGAGCGTTGAGCTCAGGACGCCTTCGGCAGCCCTCCCCCAGAACTGCCAAACCACGCTTCATCCTATGTCCGGTTGACCACACTGTAAATGTCACGACCGTAATGCAAAGCTTGCAAATAAGTACTCCGGGGTCATGAACGGAGGTAACGTTACTTCGCGGATTTAATAAATACCATCTGTCTCACAGTTGAACCTATGAACTCTCTCTGGACTGTGGTGGCTGGCGGTGATGCAGTGGAGTCTATCTGAGTTGACCTTTTTTCATCACTTTCGGCCGGGCCATCCATCACAGACTTCCGACCTACTCTGCGCAACAATGGTGGTCTGAATTAGGGCAGTGAACAGCGTTCTTTGACAACTGTAGGTCCTTACTCCGGAATATTCTTACGTCTAAGTCTTTCCGCTCACGATCGTGGAGTGTTTTGACCATATCCAATCCAAATTGGGTTAACGCTATCGGCAAGAATAGGGCATCGCCACGAAATTCCCTGCATTTATTTCGAAGAACTTTCCGACAAACTCTACCATACCGTCTGGCCAGCCTTTTGTTCTCAAAGTATTTGGAGCTACCCAAACGTTCAACAAGCAGCTAATACCTTCGTTTAACCGAGCGAAGCCAAACATGCACAAGAGTAACTACACGCTTCACCAAAGTCATGCTGCAATCAACCATGTGGAGAACGAGTGTTCTCCAAGACTTAGGGTCCAGATTGCTGGAGCACAGACGCTCGCTAAAACGACATGCAGTGTTCTGAGTGAAAGTGGTCTGGCAAGAAATCCCCACTCTTAAGTGGATACAAAAGGAGAGTACCCGATGAAGTTACACCTACTCACAATTACATTCTTTCTGTTGCTCGGAGCCGCCTGGAGCCAGTCGCTGACCGAGGGCAGTGTGGTCGGGCTGCAAGTAGAACCGAACCCGCTGAACGGTACGTTTGTCTATGATTTCGAGCTGTGCTGCGGGATTCCGCAGGGTGCGGGCGGATACCTCGGCAACGGTTTCGGCTACGCTAATGGCGGGTTCTCGCTTTACTACAAGTACCCCGGCCAAGCCAACGGCTACTCGTTTTCCGGCACCGTCGACACTTGGGACACTCAGCAGGCAATCAGCAAGAACTGCACCGTCCAGAGCGGCACCTTGAAAGACGGACAGGTCACGCTGGGCACGAAAGTTCAGGCCACCGGAATGGTGGCAGAATATTCGCAAATGTTCTGCCAGCGCGACGGAGTTTACTGGGTAGGGCCGGGCGGTTTGAGCGTGCACGCACAATAACAAAGGATCAGAACCGGAGTTGGGTTTGAATCAAGGGAAAACCGGGTCCTGGCCGCCCGGCAACCCCGTCCATGCAGGCTCAAGTGGTGCGGCCTGCCGCGGGGCCCTGGCTTCACTCTACTCTTTGGTCTTTACCTTCATGGCTCCGGGGTACTTCTTCTCCAGGATTTTCCGCCGTCTGTACTGCTCCAGGCTTCGTTGTTACTAGTGGAAACTACAATCTCCGCCGGCGCGCGCACATCGTCGTGAATGCCGCGAATATCGATACGAGTTACGTCCGAGCTAAGTGCCTGGTCTTTAACGGAAGGTTGCACCTGCACCCAAGTCAGGCCGTTGTCACTGGAGTGAAAGAGCGTGCCCGCCTGCCCGCCGGTCCATATATCCGCGTCGTGACTTGCGTAGCACAGCAATGGCCGATCGGCGCGCAAAGCGTTTTGCCAGCTCTGGCCGCTGTCAAGTGACCGCCGCAGGACACCTGCTGCGATCGCCCACCTGACATTGTGAGCCAAAGTCTGGTTTGGGGAGGGTGCCAGTTTCGCGGCAGACATCACATTCCTGTCCTGTGACCTGGCCGAGGCGGCGCCAACAGCTCCCTGGGGTTTCTGCTGGCCAATCACGTCCGTCTCTTGCGGCGCCGGCTTTGCTTTTTCAATCGCTGGTGTGACGTTCCGCGCCATCAGGCTGGAAGTTTCTGTTTCTTTTGCGACGGCTGCTCCAGCAACCTCGACGCTTTCAGTCACTGCTGGGCGCGCTGATTCGCCGGATTCGAAGGCCGGGGTCGAAGCCGATGGCGCTCTCGGCGGTTGGTCTCCCTGGCTTGAACCGTTCCTGTTATAGGCAAGCAGCATTCCGGACTGTACTTGACCGGACGACGGCACAGCCGGTCCAGCCTTGAGTTTCTGGGACGGCCGCAATCCCGGTTTAGTTCGGGGCGCGTCAGTTTTGACCGAGAGTGCTTTCGCCGAGACTAAGGATTGGTCCGTCGACGACGATGTCATTGGTGACGGTACGACTGGTGACGGTGCGACTGGTGACGGTACGAGTGGCGAGGATGCGATCTGCGTGCCCGCAGCCGGCTGCGCAGCAGGCGCGACCTGCCGGTTTGCGGAAGGCAGCATCGCCTGATTCAGTTTTCCCGGATGGAAGAGGAGTACCGAAGCAGCCACCGCAATTCCAGCTGCCAGCGCGACCCAGCGCAAGGTTGGCCAGGCGAGTTTGGGCGAGCTCAGCCAACTCCAATGAGACTTCGTGGGAACCGCGGTTGCTCGAGCCGTTTCAGTGTTTGCCGCCGGCAGAACGGCCGCCAGGCCCGCGTCCGGAAGCGCGAGGGCGACCACCTCGCGGCAGTCTCGGCAGAGCGCCAGGTGTTCGAGCATGCCGTCGCGCTCGGGTGCCGAAAGCGAGTGCTCGGCAAAGGCGGTGAGCAGATCCGCATCCGGATGTGCCGGTTCGGGCTCGGTTTGGCCGGGCAAAGCTTGTTCCGAGCGAGCAGCGCGCAGGCGGTCATACACGATTTTGGGTACTTCAGTCATTGTTTCTGTAATTCTTGTTTCTGTAATTCTTGTTTCTGTAATTCTTGTTTCTGTAATTCTTGTTTCTGTTGGTCTCGCACCGTCAATCTTTCTTCTTCAATCAGTGCTTCGGTCGCCAGCGTTTTGTGCCGGGAGCTTACTCCCAGGGAACGATCCGGCGTCGGAATCTTGCATCAAACGCGAGCGCAAATTCAACCGTATGTCGCGCACGTCGATTTCCAGCGCTTCTGCGGCCTGGGCGTGGGTCATTCCCTGCATTCGCAGCCCTGCCAGAATACGCTTCCGGATCCCGGTTGAGAGGCGATCGAGCCGCCGGCTGACGCTCGATTCGTGGAGCCCCAACGTGTGCGCAATCTCAGCCAGCGTCCGCCCATCGAGATAATAAGAGGCCAGCGTAAACCGGTCCTCCGACGAAAGCTCCGCGAGCGCGTCGTCGGTTGCCGCTTCCAGCCGGGGGTCCGCAGTGCACGCCGGCTCAGCAACGGCGGCGGCAAACTGCACGCCCTCCTCGGTCTGTTCTTCCAGACTGACGGTGCGTTTCCGCTTGCGATAGCGGTTGACGAACTCCTGCGCCATCACCGTGCGCAGCCAGCCTTCGAGCGAACCGCGGCCGGTATAGGACACGAGCTTCGAACCACGTACTCCGTCGCGTGCGTTCATGCCATACAAATCTGCGAACAGTGAATCGGCTAACTCCGCGGCGTGTGCGGCGTCGCGGGTAATGTGCAGCGCCATGCTGTGCATCTTTTGCCGGTAGCGGCTGATGAAGTCTTGCCACGCTCGCTCGTTTCCCGCCGCACATGCGCGCGCCAGCGCCAGTTCTTCCAGGCGCAGCCCGGCGCAGAAGTCGGTTCTCTTCTCCGCTAGAGTGTCAGGCGAAGCGTGGGGCGAATTGTGGGGAAGATACTTGCGCAGAATTTCATCGAGGATGGCCGCGAACCGCTGCGCGCTGACACCATAGGCCGCAGCCCCGCTGCGTATGTAAAGAGCGGCAGGGACGTTTGCGCCCCCGCCGGATTGGACGGACTTTGGCATGTCCTACTTTTGCTTCCCCCAGATGATGCTAGCAATTTATTAGACGCAAGTAAGGGAAAATCGTACGTTCTTCGATCAGCGAGCAGAGAAAGACACTCCTTGGAAGACTCGCGAATCAGTTCCCCGGCACGCTCCACCTTGGTGTGCCGGGGCGTGCCGGGTTGGCGGCGCACACGCAGAGGATTGCGCGCACGCGGGAGCATTGGTGTCTTCATTGGTGTCTTTACAAAGGGGAGGCCAATTATGCGGCTGGTCATTGTGGTTGCCGGAATCGTTCTGTTGGTTGCAGCGGCGGTTGTAATTCCGTGCCTGGTGCAGGCGGGCGAAGCGGCACCGGCGTCTGGTTATTCTCTCCTAAGCTCGATTCGCAGCGGAAACCTGACCGTCTATCCCGTTGTTGCCAGTAAGTCGTATGACACGGCGGAGTTTATCACCCTCGACGAGGGGCTGCGCAGCGGCGATGTGGTCGTTACTGAGGCTGGCCAGGCACGCGGCCTGATCCGTCACCGTCCGAGCGACCCTGCGATCATTCACCCTATACGCGACGCGGAAGTGAATCGGCTGGTCCTGGTCAATAACTCGAAGCGACCGTTGTTACTCCTCGCCGGGGAGATAGTTACCGGAGGCAAACAGGACCGCGTCATCGGCAAAGATCGCATCGTGCCCGCGGAGAGCGACCCGGTCGACCTGAGCGTCTTCTGCGTTGAGCCGGGACGTTGGGTAGCAGCGAACGGTAAGAACGCGTTCGGCAGCGGCGGAGGCGTTATGGGCGGGCTTGTTGCCGCTCCCGCCGTGCGCGCAAGCGCGATGGCTGCCAAGAATCAGCAGCAGGTTTGGGACAATGTTGGGAAATCGAAGCAGGCTATGGCGATGGCAGTTCCATCTGCGGCTGCTCCGGAGGTAAGTGCGAACACGTCCTATGCCGGCGTGATGGATAACAAAGAAGTGCAGCAGAAGGTTGATTCCGTAGCCGAGCCGGTGCAGCGCAACTACGAGAGCGTCATCCGGCAACTGCGCGATAAGAACGCGGTGGGCGTCGTGGTCGCCGTGAATGGAGAAATTGTTTGGGCCGATCTTTTCGCGAGCACGCAGTTGCTGCAGAAGTACTGGCCGAAACTTGTGCGCTCTTATGCTACGGAGGCGGTGGTGACGCGCGCCAAAGGCGGGGAAGCCAGCCTCAAAGACGCGCAGAAGTTTCTCGACGATCTGCAGGGCCGCCACGAAACAGCCGAAACCGAGCCCGGCATCTATCGCCAGACGGAAATCACCGGTGACGGCTTCAAAGTGTTTGAGTTAACGGCGCTGCTTCCGAAGACGGGCTTCACGGTGCATGTGGCCAAGATGGCCGATTAAACGTCTTCGGTTCTGGGTCGCAAACTCTGGATGGGCAAACAAGGAAGCCGGCCGCGTGCCGGATCAAAACTTCGCTGCGTAAGCGCATGAATCCCGCAACGGACAATTGTCGCACAACGGCCGGGAGCGCTTGCAGAGCTCCTGGCCGTGTCTGCGTAATAACTGGTGCGCAGCGACGAGGGACTTATAGCCCTCGGGAAGTTGGCCGGTAATTGCGCTCCTAATTGCGCGGTAACTAGCTGAGTAACTCTTCTGCTCTTCGGCGAAGCCGAGGCGCAACAGGACGCGCAGTCCGTTGGACTCGAGTCCAAGCACTGGATACTTTCCTGCGAACATTAGAATCTTTTCCGCACCGGGTTCGCCGATCGTGGGAAATCGTTGCAACGTTTTCTTCGCCTTCGGCAGCGACTCATTGAGCGCGAAGTCTAGCTTGCCCTTCAGCAGGATCTGGACAATTTCAGCGCTCTGGCGCAACCTCTGTACCCGCAGTTCAGGAAACATGCCGCCCATGCGCGCGACAGCCAGTAATTTCTCAGGTTTCGCCTTGAGAATGTCTTCGGGTCTGAGGCCCACCGTTTTGCGCAGCGCCGAAAATGCCGCCGCCCGCTTTTCGTCATCCGCCAGATAGGCAACAATCTCCCAAAGCACTTGTTCAAAAGGATCGGTAACCGGTGGCGGCGCGGGTGCGCCGTAGAATTTGCGCAGTCGAGCTATGACTTGAGTGAGTGTAGGTGCTGCCATAAGTCCTTGCGTCAATCTTCTGAGCTGAAATGCGGCGAGCTGAAATGCGCCAATCCTTTAATGACGACGTCGTTCGTTTCATAGGGCAAGTTAAGCAGTGGCAATTCGTTGGGCGCGAACCAGCGAACATCCGCCGCATCGCTCCCCGCTTTAAGGTCACCGCCAACGGGACGACACAAGAAGTCAATGAGCACATAGTGATATCGCACTCGTCCCTCGTCGCCTCGGATGACACGCTCGTACACGCCTAACATCTCACGCGTTTCGACCACCAATCCCGTTTCTTCGCGAGCTTCGCGGACCACCGCTTCGCGCAGAGTTTCGCCGCATTCGAGGACGCCACCCGGCAACGACCACTCGCCCAGCAGCGGCGGCTGTCCGCGGCGAATCAGCAGGACGCGACGATCGTGCTGGCGATCATCTACGATGACCGCGCCTACGCCCACCAGCGGACTCTCCGGGTATTCACGTTTCATGCGATAAGTTTTCCGAGTCGTGGCAGCCGATTCATGCAAACACTCCTCAGAAACCGGAACAGTATACGGCCTTGGGTAAATATTCTGACGGGCGACGGCCCGCTATAGCGAATCGAGAGTTGCCGTGGCCACAGGCAGTCTGCCGAGCTGCTCCACCCCGTCAAGCCAACACCGGGCTTAACGGGGCCCCGGTGCGCTCGGCTTGGACCCTTCGACTTCGCTCAGGGCAGGCTGGCGAGGGCGCCCGTCCCCACACGAAGTGGAATTACAATAGCCACCATGTCGCTCGACGAGTACAAACGGAAGCGGCGTTTTGAGGAAACGCCCGAGCCTCGGCCCAGGCTCGAAAAACAGTCACGGCATCGATTTGTCGTCCAGCGCCATGCCGCCACGCGCCTGCATTACGATTTCCGGCTGGAGATGGAAGGCGTGCTCAAGTCGTGGGCTGTGCCCAAAGGGCCATCGCTCGATCCCGCCGACAAGCGTCTGGCGATGCAGGTCGAGGATCATCCGGTGTCGTACTTCGATTTTGAAGGCACCATTCCCAAAGGCAACTATGGCGGCGGCACGGTGATGGTTTGGGACACAGGCACGTGGGAGCCGCTATCGCCGGTGCCCGTCAACGGCGAATACGTTCCGGGAACGGAGAAAGAAGCGGCCGCGATGCTGGCGAAGGGCGACCTGAAGTTTCGCCTGAAAGGAAAACGGCTCAAGGGCGATTTCGCGCTTGTACACATCAAGGGGCGCAGCGGGAGCAAAGGAAATGAATGGCTGCTGATCAAGAAGAAAGACGATCACGTGGTCGCGGGATTCGACATCAATGAAGCCGCATACGACACCTCCATTCTCACCGATCGCACGATGGCGCAGATCGCTGGCGATGAGGGATCGGCGGAATGGACTAGCAGCCGTCCGGCATCGCGGGGGAAGGTGAAGGCGGCGTGGCTGGCGGACGCCATCGCGCGCGCCGACAAAAAGCGAAAGACTTTGACCAAGGAGGGCGCTGAGGAAAAACCCCACTTCTCGAAAACCGCGAGAAGTGGGGCAGCCGCCACAGCGGGAAAAAAAAGTGAAGGCCCAAGACAAGCGGCGCGAACGGTAGCGCACGCGAAGAAATCGTCCGATGACACCGCGTCCAACGACGTCCCGTCCAAATCAAAAAGCAAGAAATCCTCCGCGAACCTCACGTCCTCTGTGGTTAAGGCTCTCGCTGGCGCGGAGCAGAGGCCCATGCCATCGGTCATCCATCCGATGCTGGCGACCACTACCGCCAAGGCATTCGACAACCCTGACTGGCTGTTCGAAATTAAATGGGATGGCTACCGCGCTGTCGCATTCATTGAGAACGGCCGGGTGCGTCTGGTTTCGCGCAATCAGAACGACCTCACCAAGCAGTTTCCCGAACTCGAGAGCCTCCCGCAATTCGTGAAAGCCGAGCGCGCGATTCTGGACGGAGAGATTGTCGCGCTGGATGAAGAGGGCCGGCCTTCGTTCAGTCTGATGCAGCAACGCACCGGATTCCAGCCGGGAAAGCGCCGCCCGCAACGGCGCGAAGGTGTGCCGGTTATTTACTACGCGTTCGATCTTCTCTATCTCGATGGCTTCGACCTGCGGCGGGTTGCGCTGGAGCAGCGCAAGCAGTTGCTGCAAGAGCGGATCGTTGCCGGCGGGGATGGCGAGAGCGACGTCATTCATTTTTCCGATCATTATGCCGAGAAGGGGCTCGATCTTTTTGCGGCGGCTCGGCAGCGCGGACTGGAAGGGATTGTCGCCAAGAAGCGCAGCAGCGCTTATCACGAGAAACGGTCTTCGGATTGGCTCAAGATTAAGATTACGCAGCGGCAGGAGTGTGTGGTTGGCGGCTACACCGATCCGGAGGGGAGCCGCGAATATTTTGGGGCGCTGGTGCTTGGCTTGTACCCTTCGGCTTCGCTCAGGGCAGGCTCGCAAGGGCGGCTGATTCATGTCGGGCAGGTTGGAACTGGGTTCGACCAGAAGACGCTCAAGGAAGTCTTTGCTCGGTTGCAGCCGCTTAAGACGAAGCAGAACCCGTTTTATGGGGAGATTGGCGGATTGCGGAAAGTTCAGTTCGTGCGTCCGAAACTGGTTGCGGAAATCAAGTTTGCCGAGTGGACTCACGAGACGGAGGAGGGCGGGATGAAGCTGCGCGCGCCGGTGTTTATGGGGCTTAGGGCGGATAAATCGGCGGAAGAGTGCCGGCTGGAAGAAGCGGTTGCGAGCTAGTTGAGCATTTCGGACACTGTCGGTTCGCGCAGTGACCAGTGATTCTCGGGTTGTGAACGCAATGGCGATATTTAGTCAACTATTTCCGAAAGCTTGCTGTCCAGTTGGATTGCCGCGCCTCGTGCGGGGCAGTGGCCACGGCGCGAGCGACAAAGTTCTTGAAACGCGTAATGCCAATCAAGAGATTGACGCCGACCAACCAGAGCCACGCACAAGGCACGAACAGAAGGGCCCATGGGTTCCGCGACATCAACAGGAATATGGTCAACACTCCAACCATACCCGTGCCAAGGAAAACTAGTTCTCGTATGCTCACGCGATATCGGACTTGGCGAGTGGCGATGTCAACCGTTAGATCGCCCGATTCGAATGGCACGAGAACGTTCCAGTTACTCACGAGGCGGAACATTCGACGCGTGAACGCCACGCAACTCCCCTGAACTTCCACCGTGCTCGCATCTACACCCCACAGCGACTCGGCCAGATGATTTGGCAGCGCTACTGTGTCTACGTCCGCAGCGAAAGGAATCGTTCCCGTTTGGATGAGTGACAACATAGGAAAAACCTAGTTTACGTCAAGGTCGGAGCCCCCTCTATTGATAATTGTTGTAAACAGCGATTGCGCTCACGATTGGAAGCGCCGTTGCAAATGAAAAGGCGCGCGCTCGGATTGGACGGGTGAGGCGCCCATCCCCACACGGGCTAGAACGCGCTGCCGCCGCCGCCACCGAATCCGCCTCCGGAGAAGCCTCCGCCGGAGAATCCGCCTCCACTGCCGAAACCGGATCCTCTGGAACTGGCTCGGGGTGCGGAGGTGAACACCTGGTGCATGTCCGACGCCATGCTGTGCATGGAACTGGAAAAGAAAAGCGGAGTGAAGCCTACGTAGCCGTTTGGCGAAACGTACCAGCTTGGCGCGTCTTTTACTATTCCGTCGAACGCTTGCGCCCAGTGATGCTCGACGCCTAACGCCATGGCGTAGGGGAGAAATTTTTCGAAAGTGTCGGGCGGCATTTGCTTGATGCGGTCGGCATCGACTCGGTTCAGGAACTCCTGGAATCCGAGGACGGCGATTCTGGTGCGTGCTCCGGCGACGGTCTTGGCCGTCATCTGGCGGGCGAAGAGCCACCAGATCAGCGCGGAAACTAGAACGCTCCCGACGACGAGTGGAATGGAATAGAACAGGTTCATCCAACCCATGACTTGTACGGCAACCACCAGAATCGCGATGACGACAGCGGCGACGATGCTGTAGCCGTTGGCCGATTCCGGATCGAGCGTGTAGATGCCTTTGTTCTTCAGCGAAGACATGATGTCCTCGCGCACGATGGGAATCACGGTGTAGAAGCGATTCTTCAGGTCGGAAAGACGGACTCCGGTTCCGGCCAGAAAAATGTTGTCCAACATCACGCGTTCGTGGGGCGTAATGTCGGTCCACTGCTCGCGCGGCTTCAACAGACGGAATACATAGTCCTTGTGGTGAAAGAGGAGGAAGGTGTCGAGTTTTTCTTCGATCTTGATGTAGCCGCGCACGGCGAGATCGACGATGGTGCTGGTGATGTCGCGGGGGTGAATGGTGTCGTCGATCAGAGTTCCAGCTTCGGCGGGGCACAGGCCTTTGGGCGGCTCGTATTGCGGGGCCACCGAGACGCCGGGATCGGGATCGCGTCCGACGGAATACCAGAGAGCAAACATCACTGCCAGCGTGAACAGCGGCAGAAAAAGGATGGGATTGCCGCTCAGAAACCAGCCCAACTTCGTGAGAGCGGACGGAGGCGTCAGCACTCCCTGCGGAATATAAATGTCGATGGTGACGCCGCCGCGCATGGGCAGCGGGCTGGTGGTTTCGAAAAGAACATCGGCGCCTTTGACTTCGGCGGTGGCAACGCTTTGCCTGGAACCGTAGGCGCCGGTGAAGGCTTGGGCGCGCAAGCCTCCGGCGGCATTTTCGGGCAGGGTTACGAAGGCCGAGGCATGGTCGATGGGGACGGGCCAATCGTTGCCGGTGACGTTCCAGTAGAATTCGGCGTAACTTTCTCCGGAACTATCGAAGAAGCGGACGCCGTTGCGCACGGAGTAGTCGATATTGACGACGCGCGTCGCATCGACGGCGTCCGGAATGTAGATTTTTAGATCGCGGTAGTTGCCGGACTTGCTCGAGTCGTACTTCAGTTTGTTTCCGTTTTCGTCGGTGATGCTGAGTATGTCGAGAAAGAGCGTGTAGTTGGTTCCTTGTGGTCCGGGATATTCGATGGGAATGGTGCGGTGAATGCCGTGCCACTGGCCGACGAAAACGAGAGTGATTTTTTCGCTGACCAGCGCCTTGCCATCGGGGGCGATGGAGATGGTGTCTTTGAAGTCGGCGACGCGCCAGCTGCGAAACTGGGCAGAGGCGGCAGCGGCGCATGACAGCAGGAAGAATACAACGAGCAGTTGGCGATTCGTAAAGACCCCGCGAGACATTTTCAAGACTTCATCCTCAGTAGCGAATCCAGAGTTGCGATGGCCGCCGGCAGCTGCCGAGCTGCGCTCGGCTGGACGGGCGAGGGCGCCCGTCCCCACACAAGCTTCAGAACTTTACCGCTACTGGCTCGCGATCGGTGGCAGCGGCTTCGAAGAACTGCTTCTGCTGGAAGCCGTACATCCCGGCCAGAACATTCGTCGGGAAGGATTGAATCTTGGTGTTGAAGTCGCGCACGACGGCGTTGTAGTAGCGGCGGGCGTTTTGGATTGCGTCCTCGATTTGGCTTAGAGAACTCTGCAACTGCGTGAATTCCTGCGAGGCCTGAAGCTGAGGATAATTTTCCGCTACCGCAAACAGGCTTTTAAGCGCGCCGGTCAGCTGGTTCTCGGCGGCAGCTTTGTCGACCGGGCCGGTGGCTTGCATGGCCATGGAGCGGAATTTGGCGATGTCCTCGAACGTGCTCTTTTCGTGGGCGGCGTAGCCCTTGACGGTTTCGACCAGATTTGGAATCAGGTCGTGGCGGCGTTTGAGCTGAACATCGATGTCGGACCAGGCTGATTCGGAGCGCACGCGCAGCTGCACCAGGCTGTTGTACATGGCGATCAGGAAGACACCCAACAGAACTATGACCGCGAGAACCGCTAGAACCATGTGGACCCTCCTCGATGCGGATTCAAGGGGACGTTAACAGCAAAGTTTCAAAGAAGCAAGGTTGCAACCTGGCCTTTGCTTATTGCCTGGGGGCGTAGTATCCGCGGCGGGCACGGACTTGCAGATCTTTTTTCAGGGCAGTGATCTCGATGGAGCGGTAGCGCCCATCGGCGTAGAAGTCGGAGGGCTTGTAGGAGACAGCATACTGGCTGCGCAGTTCGTCTTCAATGGCGGCGAAGGAGTGGGTGATGTCTTTCATCTTGTAGGGAAAGAAGGCGCGGCCACCGGTAGCGGAGGCGAGGTCTTCGAGAACTTTGTCGCCGCGCAGAATCAGGCCACTGTCGTCGGTGGAAATGGCATAGACGATAACTTCGGCGCGCTGCGCCATTTCAATGGCCTGAGCGCGTGTGTATTCGCTCTGATTATCTTCGCCATCGCTGAGGATGACGATGGCTTTGCGGATGGGATGGTCGGAATTTTCGGGCAGCAGCTTTTCCTTGCACGCTTTGTAAACTGCGTCATAGAGCGCGGTGCCGCCGCCATTGTGGAGGCGCTGCACTCCGGCGGCGAGTAACGGTACCTGGTCGCTGAAGTCCTGGGTGAGGTGGCTCTCTTTGTTAAATCCCACGACGAAGGCGTGGTCATAGCCGGGGCGAATGATGTGCTGCAGAAATCCGGTGGCTGCTTCTTTTTCAAATCCAAAGCGGCTCTGCACGGAGCCGCTCACGTCCATGAGCAAGCCGAGCTGGATGGGCAGGTCGGTCTCGCGACGGAAGTTGACGATGGACTGAACCGGCTTGTGGTCGTCGAAAATGGTGAAATCGTTCTGGGTCAAATTGCGGACGAATTTGCCGTGGCGATCGGTCGCGATGAAGAGAACGTTAACCTCATCGACGCGCTTTTTGATGGTTAGGATGGGCTCGCCGGCATCGGTGGTTGCGGCGGAAAGGGCAGCGACGGGGGCGGAGTCTGCCGCGAGGTTAGAGGCGGCGATAACGTAGGAACTTTGGGCGCATCCGGAGGCGCACAGGCCAAAAGCCGCGGCGATCGCGAACATGAGGAGTGCGATACCGCTCGGCGCCAATCTGAATTTGCTCCGCTTCGTCATTACTTCGTTATTCTTTCGCCTCGCTCACAAAGAATGTTCCGATGGCCTCTGAACTCCGGAGGTTTCAAATACTTCGATGCACGCCGGGGGCCGAAGACCCACAAAAGCGCGGTGCAATCGACTGTAGGGGTTAATGGATAGAACTCCAAGTTACAAAAGGAGTACGCATACGGTGCGTCGTTTAACCATAAGCCAGTCAACAGGTTGGAATCGCAGTGGGGAAGCCCGGAGGGATGGGGTTCATAGCGATAGGTCGCCTTCTAAGCGAGCGGAGTCTGGCAGGCCTTTTGGGTGAGAAAATTCCCAGGATATTTTTTTCACGATTGAGTGCGCCCTATGCAATAACTTCTGAATGCCACGCCCAGGTCTGGCCCCGCACTTTTGAATGGAGCAGCGGGCTCGGTTGCGGGCAGGCATCAGTGGTAAGCTGTCATTCGATATTCTGAAAAATCGCCGAGGGCTGTATCCGGTACGGAGTTGCGATATGTATTTTGAACAGTTTTATCTAACCTGTCTGGCCCACGCTTCGTACATGATCGGATCGGAGGGCGAGGTGGCGGTGGTCGATCCGCAACGCGATGTGGACATCTATCTGAAGGCTGCCGATGAGCAGAATCTTAAAATCAGGCACATATTCGAAACTCATCTGCACGCCGACTTTGTTTCCGGACACAAGGAGCTGGCCGCGCGCACGGGCGCGCAAATCTACATTGGAGCGCAGGCCAACGCCGGATTTCAGCATGTGCCGCTGACCGACGGCTTTGAGGTGAAGATGGGCGCGGTGCGGATTCGCGCGCTGGAGACGCCGGGGCACACGCCCGAGAGCGTCTGCCTGGTAATTGCGGATGAAGACAAATCAGTACAGCCTTGCGCGGTCCTGACCGGCGACACGTTGTTTATTGGCGATGTAGGACGCCCCGATCTTTCGCGCACGCACACGCCGCGGCAACTTGCGGGATTGCTCTACGACAGTCTGCACCAGAAGTTGCTGACGCTGCCGGATGCGGCGATCGTGTATCCCGCGCACGGGGCGGGATCGCTGTGCGGGCGCGCCATGCGGGCCGAGCGTTCGTCCACGATTGGGACCGAGCGCCTTACGAACTATGCGCTGCAGATCGCGAGCCGGGAAGAATTCATCGCGCAGTTGACCACCAACCTTCCGGTTCGTCCCGAATATTTTCTTGAGGATGCCGAGATCAATCGCTCGGGTGCGGCGACGCTGACGGAATTGCCTCCGCTTCCGGGACTTTCTCCGGCCGAAGTGCAGATGCTGTTGGGGCAAAATGCCGATGTCAATGTGCTGGACGTTCGTCCGAGTGACGAGTTTGCGGCGGGACACGTGCCGGGGTCGATCAACATCGCGCTCTCGGGACAATTCGCTTCGTGGGCGGGAGGGATTTTGGGGATCCGCTCCAAGCCGGTTCTGGTCGGCGATACCGAAGCGCAGATTGAGGAAGCGCGGGTGCGGTTGGCTCGTGTTGGCATCGAAGATTTGCGTGGCTATCTGACGGGCGGTGTGACGGCGTGGCGGCAGGCTGGGTTGCCTTTGCTTAAGACGCCACAGATTTCCGCACTGGAGCTGAGCGAGAAATTGCGCGAGGGAAGCTGGCGTGAGCGTGACGTTCTCGACGTGCGCCGGGAAGGGGAATGGCAAGCGGGCCATATCCCGCAGGTGCAATGGCGGGCGCTCGATACTTTTCCGCACGGACTGCCGGCCATTGATAAAAGCCGCGCGGTTGCCGTCCATTGCAAGAGCGGATACCGCAGCATGATTGCCTGCAGTTTGCTGGAGCGCGCCGGACATCGCAACGTGATCAATGTGGCGGGAGGCTTCGACGCGTGGCATGCGGCGGGACTTCCTGAAGTTGCGGAACAACTTGCCAAGGTATAGTGCTCGCTGTCAGCTCTCAGCTTCCAACTCTCAGTAACCGCACTTATTATTCCCTTGCGGCGGCTTGCGCTTTTGCTATAGATAGTGTCTCGCGGCGGGTGGGAAGCTGCGGCAGGGCCGACATCAGGCGGCGGGTGTAGGCGTGGACAGGGGCGGTGAAAATTTGTTCAGTCGGTCCGCACTCGACAATCTGACCTTCGTGCAGGATGGCGATGCGCTGGCAGATTCCGGCGACTGACGGAAGATCGTGCGAGATGTAGAGGATCGACATGCCGGTCTGGCGATTCAAGCGTCCGAACAGCTCCAGGATTTCAGACTGCGTGATCACATCGAGCGCGCTGGTCGCTTCATCGGCGATTAAGAGCGCGGGGCGGTGCATAATGGCCATGGCGATGAGGACGCGCTGCGCCTGGCCGACGCTGAGTTGAGAGGCGCGTTTGCGCAGGAAATCTTCGTTATTGTCATCCTCGCCGCTCGGCAGGCTGACGCTTTTCAGAGCGGACTGGATGGCCCGGTCGCAGTCGTCGTTTCTGGCAGTGCGGCCGGTGGCGTTGTTGTCGCTGTGCGCGCGCCAGGCTTCTCTCATTTGCGTGCGGATTTGAAGAGCGGGGTTGAGAGAGGCTAGAGGGCTTTGAAGCACGAGGCTTAGGGAACGTCCGCGGAGGTTGCGCAATTCGCGTTCGCGCATAGCGAGCAGATCGGCGCCGCGGAAAATAATGTTGCCTTCCACGACGGCGCGCTGGCGGCCGAGTGGTCCTCCAAGTAAGCCCAGGATGGCGAGCGCCAGCGTGCTCTTACCCGAGCCACTCTGGCCGACGAGGCCGACGATCTCGCCGTGCCCGATTTCGAGCGAAACTCCGCGGAGCACCGGAGCTTTGCCGGGATAGCGCACGGTTACCTGCGCGGAGAGCAGGGTGCGCGTGGCGTCTGTCGTTGCCGGTGTCATGTAACTCGTCTGGTCCTCAGCGGCTAAAGCCGCATTTAAAGTGATGCGTTATCGCAGCGCTGAAGCGCTGCGCCACCCAAAATCGTCTTGTTATCGCGGCGCTGAGGAACTGGGCGACCCAAAGTCGTTGTCCTCGCTGCGCCACCCAAAGTCGTTGTTCTCCGGTTATCGGCTCGCCCCTCCAGGGCTCGGCTATCGGCTCGCCCGCGTGGTTGAGTTCAGGGTGAGGCGCTCGGCGTTCCAGAACGTCTGTGGGTGAAGGATTCCGGGATTTGCGCCTTCGACCGCGCTGGAGACGGCGGACAACGCATTCTGATTGACCAGATAAATAAATGGCGCCTGTTGGGCGACGATTTCCTGCACGCGATCGAAGCTTTCTTTGCGCTTCTTGGGATTGGCGGTGGACGCCTGCGCGCGCATCAGCCGGTCGATCTCGGCTTCCCAGGCGGTTTCCGGAGATTTCTGCTGCGGATTCCAGGCATGATCTTCGGCCGAACTCAGCCAAATGTTCATCTGACCATTCGGATCGAGATCGACATTGCGGAAGCCTAACATCGCGGCCTCGTAATTAAACTTCTGTGAGATGCGCTCGATAAGCGAGGGAAAGTCGAGCGTAACCACGTTAACCTTGATGCCGAGCTTTCCGAGATCCTCCTGCACCATGACGGCCATGCGTTCTCTCGGCTTGCTGTTGGCATTGGTGACGATGGAAAACTCGACGGCGTTGCCGCTTTTGTCGCGCAAGGTCCCATTTTGCAGATGGAAACCGTCGGCTTGCAGGCGTTGCAACGCGGCGTCGGGGCGATAGGGTTCAGCTTTGAGATTGCCGTTGAACCAGAATTTATTGGCGGGCGAAACCGGGCCCACGGCGGGCTGGGCGTGACCATTGAAGACCACGCGGCTCAGATCGTCGCGGTTGATGGCTTGAGAAATTGCGCGCCGGAAATTGGCGTTGCGGAACCAGGCGCGCTTGTACTCGGGAATAGGAGCGCTGACCACCTGGTTGAACCACATGAAATCGGAATCGAGCGAAGGTCCGGCGTCGTGCGTGAGCTGGGGCGAAGTGGCGGCCAGACGGTCGAAGTAGTCGCTGTCGAGGACGTTGATCAGGTCAAGTTCGCCGCGCTTGAAGCGCAGCATCTCGACGTCGCGATTCGATTGGATATCGAGGCGGATGGAATCGAGATACGGCAAGCGGCGTCCCTGGGAATCTTTTTTCCAGTAGTTGGGGTTGCGGCGCAGGAGCAGGCTCGATCCCGCTTTGTATTCCGCAACCATAAATGGTCCGAGCACGGCCATTTCCTTCTTTGGATTTGGAGAATGCGCGGACATGATCGGAACCTGATCGAATAATCGATCGAGTCCAGCAAGAGGTGCGGGAAAAGCGATTGAAATCTGGTCGGGTGCAATGATCCTGGTGCTGACGGCGCCGCTGCCTGAGCGGAATGCGTCTCCGGTGGAAGAGTGCAGGGCGGGATCCATGAGGCGTTGCATGGTGAAGGCAACGTCTTCTGAGGAAAACGGGCTGCCATCGGAAAACGTAATGCCGTGGCGGAGCTTGAAAATGATCTGCTTGCCGTCCTTCGATACCTTCCATGATTCCGCCAGTTCGGGCTCGAGATCTTGCGTGTGGCGATTGACGCGCACGAGCACCCCGCCGGTCAAATAACGGATCGAAAGCGAGGAGTCGTCATCGACCAGGAGCGGATCGAAAGTCTTCGGTTCGGAGCGCAGGCAGAAGCGCAACTCGCCGCCGCTTTGGGGCAATGCTACGCCGGATGTCAGAGTAAGAAAGAGAGGAGTGCAAGAGAGAAGAACCCCTAAAAATGTGCGGCGGCCGATCACGCGCTCACCTCCTCGTTCGACAAAAGCAACTGGAACGACGTCATGACAACGACCAGCAGCAATAAAGGCACCAGCCGCCATGGTTCTTGGCGGAACGAAATCAACCCTTCCAGTTCGCGCAGAAGACTTCCCCACGACGGCAGGGGCTCGGCAACGCCCAATCCGAGGATGCCCAGATTCGCCTCGCTCAGGATAAAAACCGGAATGGAAATCCAGAATTGCGCGTAGAGAACCGGCTTCAAGTTGGGCAAGACGTGAACCAGGAACAGCCGCGGACCGTGCAAGCCCGAAGCGCGAGCCTGCAAGACAAAATCGGAGTTGCGCAGGGCGTCGGCGCTGGTCGAAAGCACACGCGCCGAAGCGGCCCAGCCGAGCAAGCCGAGGATGAGAAACGTGATCAGAACCGAGACTAGAGGAGAAACGTTCAGTGGCAAGAGCGCGCGAACCGCGATCAGCAGGAAAAGCCAGGGCAGAGAAAGAAACAGGTCGGTGAAGCCTCGGGCGAGACGCAGCCAGACTCCGCCGAGATATCCGGCGAGCCCGCCGACGAGCGCGGCCAATACGGTAGAGACCAGAGCGGCGGCGGGAGCGAGCAGCAGCGAGATGCGCGTGCCGTACAGAACGCGCGCGAAGCGATCACGACCGATTTCATCGGTGCCAAGCAGATGCCGATGGGATGGAGGCGCATTGGGGGACTCGCGAAATTGCCTGGCGTATCCGGCGGGCGCCAGCCAATTCGCGGCCAGCGATACCGCGCATACGGCCAGCACCACGACACACGCCAGCTTGCGGGCTGCGTTCATGCGCCTTTTATGCCTCTCTGGGGCTCAATATGTAAGTCATTACATCGGCCCCCGAGTTGGCCAGCAAGGTTACCAGCGTAACCAGCACCGTAATGTTCACCAGCAAAGGAAGGTCCCTGGAAAGTGCGGACTGCCAGGCGAGTTGCCCGATGCCGGGCAGTCCGCATAGGGATTCGACGGGGATGCTAGCGCCCAGAGCGATGCTGACAGTGACGCCGGCGAGCGCGATCATTTGCGGACCGGCGACTGGAAGCACATGCCAGGCCAGGATACGAACTTCGCCAAGTCCGCGGGCGCGGGCGGCGATTATGTGCGGCAAGGCGTAGGCCTTGGCGAGGAGGTTCCGCGAATAACGGTAGATCTTGGGGAAGACGATGAGAGCGATGGCGAGGTATCCGGGAGCGTTGAGGATTACGGAAAGCAGGGCCAGCACCGCGGCCGGAATGCAGAGGAATGCGCCGCTGACTGTGGTACCCAGAATGTCATAAGCGGGACGACGCCAGAGGCAGGCCGTGAAGGCGAGAGCCGAGGCCAGCAGCCATGCCAGCAAAAGGCCAACGCCCGCCACGCGCGCGGTGACGGGCCAGCGCTCGCGTAATAGGCTTTGCACGGGTTGGCCGAGGGCATGAGAGGCGCCGAGATCGCCGTGCACCGCGCCGCGGAGGTAGCCGGCGTAAAAGCGGAGGATGTTGTGTTCCCCAGCGTGCGACTGGCGCAAGGCGCGCACACTTTCGGCGCTCAGGCTGGGGTCGAGTTCGCGCTCATCGGCATCGAAACCGGGAGCCAGGCGCACCAGCGTGGCCGAAAGCAGTCCGCCCAGCAGGACGAGCGCGACGATCGCCGCGAGGTGGCGTGCGATTTTCCAGAGCAGCGTTTTCCGTCGCGGCATTTTCATGAGGGCGTCCTAGTTCACCGTCGTGCCCCGCGCGCGGGTATCCGGAAGGTGCGCGTCGCGATCGGGTGAGGGTTCGGAGTGGTGGGCCTTCTTCATGGAGTACATGCGACGGTCGGCTTCGGCGAGCAAGCTCTCGACGTCGAAGCCATTCTCCGGACAAAACGCCGTTCCCACACTCAGGCCAACCAAGTCGCGGCCGGCGATCTTCCTGCCCGCTTCGGCGGCCAGTTGATGCAGACGGCTGGCCTTTTCGCTGGAAGCTTCGGGACTTAAACCAGGAGCGACCAGCACGAATTCATCTCCGCCCATGCGGGCCACATAATCGTAGCCGCGGCAGGATTCCATCAGGTGGCCGGAAAAATTCTTCAGCAAGTTGTCGCCTTCGAGATGGCCATAGAGATCGTTAATCTGTTTGAAATTGTCAAGGTCGCAGACCATCACCGCGAGTGTCGTGCCGGTGCGGCGGCAGCGTGCCAGTTCGCGCGTCAGATGGATGAACAACGAGCGGGCGTTGGGCAGTCCAGTTAAGTAGTCGGTGGTAGCCGAGTCCTCGGCCTGCTGATACTTGAGTGCATTTTCGACTGAGAGCGCGATCTTCGAGCTGACGGCGAGCAGGATGCGCAGATGATCCGCAGAAAAGGCGTCGCGGTCGGCACGATACATGGCCAGCACGCCGACCACACCATTGAGTCCTTCGAGGGGTACGGCGAGAATCGAGCGCAGCGCGGTGAATTTCGCGGGATCGCTTGCATATCCGGCTTCGGCCTCGGGATTGCCGTTGACGATCGGCTTGCGTTTTTCGGCGACCCAGCCGCACAGCCCTTTTCCCAGGCCGATGTTCAGCGACGAGAGGAGCCGGAAGTTGTCGCCGCTCACCAGTTCGGGCAGCAACCTGCCGTCCTTCAAAAGGAACACGGCCATCGAATCGTAAGGAATCATCTTGCGCAGCCGCAGGGAAAGCACGGAAAGGGTTTCGCCGAGGCTCAGCGAGTTGCCCAGATCCTGGCTGAGTTCGAACATGGTTTGCGCTTCCTGGCGCGCCGAGACAATCGAGGAAAGAAAACCCGAATCGGTTTCGGAGGCAATCGGCGCCGATTGTTCGAATCCGGCCGCTGGCTCTGCGTCAGCGTCGACCTCGGTCGACAGATTTGCCTCGTCTGCGGTCGTCGAATCCGAGTGCACCATCTGCTCCAGGTCCCGATAACGGCGTTTCAAAACCTCGATAACTCGGGGATCGAAGGCCGAGCCCGACATGGAGGCGACCGTTTCAGCGGCGGCTTCGAGCGACATGGCGTTACGGTATTGACGATGGTATGCCAGCGCATCCAGGCAATCGACGGCCGCGAGCACGCGCGCGCCCGCAGGAATCTGGTCCCCTTTCAGTCCGTCGGGATAACCGGTTCCGTCCCAGCGTTCGTGGTGCGAGCGGACAATAGGCGCGACCGGGTAGGGAAACGCGACGCGCTCCAGGATTTCAGCGCCGACCAGCGTGTGGATCTTCATTTTCTCGAATTCTTCCGGGGAAAGACGCCCGGGTTTGTTGATGATGTGTTCGGGAATCGCCAGCTTGCCGATGTCGTGCAGCAGCGCGGCCGCGCGCAACGCTTCGATTTCTTCTTCGGAAAAACCCAAATCCTTTGCGACCTCAACCGCGAACACGCGCACCCGTTGCAGGTGCTTGTGAGAGGTGTGGTCCTTGGCTTCGATGGCCAGAGCCAGCGACTCGATGGTGCGCAAGTGCAGGGCAGCAACCTCTTCGGCGTGGTGTTTTTCGATCTCGACCTGCTTTTTTTCCGACGCCAGTTTGGCGAGATAGAGGTCATACGAGCGATAGACCCAGTAGATCAGTGGCAGAACCAGAAGCGAGGTCTGCCATCCCACCTGTTTGCCGAGGAATCCGACCGCAAACACCACCGCCGCGCCGACCATGTAAAAGGGAAACGACCAGAAGTGGCATTCCGCCCAAACCTTGTGCGCCGGTTTGCCTTCGGTCACCGAGATGATGACTGCAACTGGAATCGTGTTCGCCAGGAAAAAAACCAGGGCGGTGACGACCAGCAGCGGCAGCGTGCCCGCGCCGAGCACTGGCTGCAAATCGTGATAGGCGAAGTACGACAGGACGATTGCGTTCGCCATCATGCCAAAGACGTTGAAAACGATCTTGATCGGGACCAGTTTCTGCTTTGTTCCAAACAGGCATTGCGCCAGGGTCGCCGTGCAGCCCAGGACCAGTGTCTCGGGGAGGTTCAGTTGGAGCACGCTTAACAGAATGAACAGGAAGTTGACCGACATGGTGCCGTCGATGCCGGGCAGTCGAATTTTAAGGCTGGAAGCAAGAACTGCGACGAGCAAGTAGCAGACAAATCGCGTAAGGTCGACACTCTGCCAGCGCCATAGAGAATGCACGAGTGCCCACACGCCGAGCGCGGCCGTTGTTCCGATGAACAGTCTTGCCCGAATGGACATAGGCCGACCTGCAACTTCCGCATGCACCCGCAACTGCGCGTCCACGCCGGTGAGTTTTATTACCCCTGTTACCGCGTTGAATCCGCGACAGTTATGCTTAGCGACCCCGTGGTCCTTCCCGGGCGATCACCAAGACTATCCTCGGATGGGCGCGCGGTGCGGCCACTCTGGCCGTCGACACCGGGTTCCAGACGCCGAAAATCTGGTTCTCTGCTTGTATCGGATGGTAGTGCAGCGTTTGGAGGAGCAGATACTTACGGTAGTAACTGCCGATGCGGAAGGTGGTTAGAGGTAACGCGGGGGCGGGGGCCGGGCCCGACGCCGCTCTGCAGCGGGCGGTTTGAGGCAGTTACTTTGGTGTGAGGGTTAGCGCTGAACAATCCCACGGAGTAACCGGAGATGTGGCAGCATCAAGAGGAAGAACGAGTATTTGCAATTGTCTGAAGTCGATATCTGAAGTTTGTGAGTGCGGCGGTCGCAGCGCAAGGTAATACTTCCCTTTTAGCAAACGACGCAGAAATGCCAACTTCATCGAAGACTCCGCCAACGGAGAGCGCGCCGAAAGCCGCAACTGGGAGCCCAGATTGCCATGCCTCTACTCCGGCGGGTACGGCCAGCATTCAGACTGGCAAGCTTCAGCCCGGCATTCTGGAGCCCGGCATTCTGGACCAGTTGCAGGACGCGGTCTTCACGACCGACCTTCAGGGAATCGTCACCAGCAGCAACCAGGGTGCCGATCGATATGGCTTTGCGTCCAAGAACCGAGTCGGCCGAAACATCGCCGACCTTTATGGCGTTGAACAGAAAACGTTTCTCGCCAGCCGCGCGATTGCTTTGGTTCTTGAGGAAGGACGATTCGAGGGCGAATTCCGTTGCCGGACTAAGTCCGGCTACGAAGTCGATGTCCACCTTTGTCTGACGTTGCTGCGAGATACGAATGCAGCCCCTGCCGGCATTGTGGGTTTTTCGATCGAGGTTAGTGGCAACAAGCTCGCGGGGAATGTGCTTTTGCGGGCGCAAGGTGCAATTGCAACCGGAGCGGTCCCGCTGGCGCGGCGTGAGATCGGCGGCACGCAGTTCCTGATTGCAAGCCCGCTTATGCACAAGTTTATGGGTATGGTGGACCGGGTCGCCGGGCACAACGAGACCGTGCTTATAACTGGCGAAACCGGGACGGGCAAGGAGTTAGTCGCGCGTACCATCCATGAGTCCTCCTATCGGAGCAATAACGGACTGATTGACATCAACTGCGCCGCCCTGCCCGAACATTTAGTGGAAAGTGAACTGTTCGGCTACGAAAAGGGAGCTTTCAGTGGCGCGGACTCCTCGAAGCCTGGTTTGTTTGAAATGGCCGATAAGAGCACGATTTTTCTCGACGAAATCGGCGAATTGCAGCCGCAAGTCCAGGTGAAATTGTTGCGCGTTCTGGACGGCGCGCCGTATTACCGGTTGGGTGGAAATCGGAAAATCACGGTGGACGTTCGCGTGGTTGCCGCCACCAATCAGGATCTTGAGCTGGCGGTGAAAGAAGGGCGTTTCCGCAAAGATCTTTTCCACCGCCTGGGCCAGTTCCAGTTGCGCGTTCCACCATTGCGTGAGCGTCCCGAAGATATTGCCGCGCTGGCGCGTCACTTCCTGTCGCTGAAAGCGCCGGATAAAGTTCTTTCTAGAGACGCGCTGGCGGCTCTGCAGGCCCATCCCTGGCCAGGAAATATCCGCGAACTCAGGAACCTGGTGGCAAAACTCGCGATGGCGGAGAACCGGCAGATTACAGGGGCCGAAGTATTGGCCGAGTTGAATGGCGAACCTGCGGCCGCGACCCGCGCCAGCGGCGCGGTGCCGTTTGGCAACCTCGAAAACATGGAAGAGCAGATGATCATTCGGGCGCTCGAACGGACGGGAGGACATCGCGGCCAAGCCGCCGAGCAGCTTGGAATTTCCCGCCGTACGCTCAGCCGCAAACTGCGGGAATACGAGATCGACGCGCCTTTGGGCGATGGTTCGGCAAAACTCGGGGTGATCAGTCTCGACCAACAGAAGTTCTTTCGTGCCAAAGTCAATCTTTCCGTAACCCTGAAGAATGCGCACGGCAAGGAGTTACAAGTCCAGGCAGTCAACGTGAGCACGGGCGGCATGGGGCTGGACGCGGTGAGCGATCCGACCGGTTTTGCCGGATTAGTCGACGTCAGCTTCCTGTTGCCGGAAAGCGAAATCGTGATCCAGGCAAAAGGCCGGTTGGTATGGACCGAAGCTGGAGGAAGAGCCGGCCTGCGATTTGTCGTGGTCGAACCCGCTCTGTTCGAGGAACTGCAACACTGGACGAATCGAAAGATGAAGGATGAAGGGTGGGAGATTCCATCCTGAGTTCGCCGGGCGGAGCGGGGCGACGAGCCGCGGCGATGGGCACGGCCTTCGGTAACCTGTCGTAATACGGGCTTTCGTGACATTCTTTTTTTGTTATCAGAAAGCCTGTCGACCGCGACCGCAGGGCCAACTCCTGCTGTGGTTGCGGAACTTAAGTGAGGTGATTCATGTTGCAGCCTGCGGAACAGAAGTATTCTCCAAACGCGGTTCCCACCAATAGTTACACTCCGGTCAAGCCGGCCACCTCACCTATGGACCAGGCCCATATCGGACGTACGCTTTTGATCAAAGGTGAAGTGACGGGGGCGGAGTCGCTTTTCATCGACGGACGGGTCGAAGGCTCGATTAGCGTTCCCGGCCATCGCGTCACCATCGGCCACAACGGAAACGTCGTGGCGAACATCAAGGCCAAGGAAGTCGTCATTATGGGCAAGGTGCAAGGCAACGTAGAATGCATGGACAGGCTGGACCTGCGCGGCGAAAGCGAGCTCTCAGGCGACGTGATCACGCATCGCATCAGCGTCGAAGAAGGCGCAGTCCTCAAGGGCGGAATCGAAGTACGCGATCCCGAGAAGAAAGATCAGAAAACACAGGAGCCGGTCCACCACAAACAGGAAGCGCCCAAAGCAATGGCCGCGACGGCGAGCAACACGTAATTCGCACAATCGAATTCGAACAAGAAACGATGGAGAGGCGGGGCGCTCCATCGTTTTCTTTTTCTGAGGCGACTGGGTTCAGGGGCTTACTTCTTCGGCTTGAAGTCGAGGGATGCCGAGTTCATGCAATAGCGCAGCCCGGTGGGCCCGGGACCATCGGGAAACACATGGCCCAAATGCGCATCGCAGCGGGCGCAGCGCGCCTCCGTGCGCGTCATGCCATAACTGGTGTCGGTGTGCTCGCTGATGTTCTTGCGGTCGGCCGCGGCAAAGAAGCTTGGCCATCCGGTTCCCGAGTCGAATTTTGTCTCCGAGCCAAAAAGCAGTGCGCCACAACAGACGCAGTGGTACGTTCCGTCGTCGTGTTTGTTCCAGTACTGGCCGGTAAAGGCGCGTTCGGTGCCGCAGGCGCGAGCCACCTGATACTGCTCCGGAGTGAGTTGCTGCCGCCATTCGGCGTCAGTCTTGGCGATCTTTTCTTTTGCGATCTGGTCGCTGACTTTTTCCGTCATATCGTGTCTCCAGAAATAAGATGTAGCAAAGACACGAAAGTTGCAAACGGGCGCTCGTGGTGGCAAGGCGCTCTCGCGCTTGCAGGCACACTCCATGCGGCGGCTTCGGCATCTCTGAAGGCATGCCCGGACACGAATCGGAATTCTGCGGCGCGCTGGTTAGTGCGCCAGGGGTTGATGGTCGCCGAACAGAAGCCCGATGCCGGCGCGTTTGTGCAACTCCGACAGCAGCGCTTTGGCGGCATTCATGTAGGTAGCGTTGGGATTAGAAGTGTCGGCCCAAACCGCGTCATAGACAATCTTCGCCGCTTCTTTGGCGTCAATGTGGAGGGCGGCTTCCATGACGTCGGCCTTCTGGCGAACATCACTGTAGCAGCTATGGCAGACTGCGGCCGGTTCGGTGGCTCCGCTATGCTGGTGCGCGAGAACGCAACGGAACGTGGCCGTGGCATTGATCTGAGTGTGGGAAGCGAAGGCCTGCGACTTAAGCTCTTTCAGCAAGCGTTCACGTTCTGCGTCGATTTGGCTGCCGGATGCGGGTTGCGCCGCGACGGAAGCCGTGGGATGCATCCCGGGCTGGGCGAGCGAGACGCGTTCGGGCGACTTGCAGATTGGGCAGGCGTGCATGTCAGCGGGATAATAGGCATGGCAACGGGAACAGGGCAGGCCGTAGCCGACGGGTTTTTGGCCTGTGGCTGCGTGGACGTTGGGTGCGGCCCCCTTTGGCATTTGCCGCTCCGCGGTAGATAGTGCGGCAGGGTTGACGGAGTTTTCGCGAACTGGTTGAGTAGCGCTGGTTTCCATTGATGGCCCCGGCGGCGCGCGTGAACGCCGCGTTTAACTCTCATATTCTAGGTTTGCTGAGCGCGGGGGGGCGATGTACGTTGGTGCATAGCTAAAAGTAACGTCCAACGGCGCATTTCAGGGGCAGTTACTTCGACGCGGTGATGAGCCGGACAACCTCCTGCATGCGGGCCCGGTAAAGGTTCTCGTTGGGGTCCAGGCGGGAAGCGATTTCGAGTTCTCCGAGAGCTTCTTCGTATTGGTTAAGAGCCATCAGGCAGGCGGCCAGAGAATAGTGGTTCTGGGCGCTCGGTTCGAGCCGGAGGGCCTCGCGAAACTCTTTTTCCGCTTCAGCCAGTTGTTGAGTATTTACCAGCGCCGTGCCGAGATAGTGGTGGCCCAGGCTGGATTCGGGATTGAGGGCGACTGCCTGGCGCAGCACTTCCAGGGCTTCCCGATCTCTTCCCGAAAGAAGGAGGGCCTGACCCAGAACCCGGTGCTCAACCGCACCGGCGGGATTGACGGCGATGGCGGCGTGCAGCTCGCGGATGGCAGATGGGTAGTCGCGCTTGGACAGGTAGGCGCGAGCCAGGCAGTTGTGTCCGCCTTCCCACTCCGGACTCTGACGATAGAGATCCTTGAATTCCGCGATGGCGCTGTCGAAGTCTTCCTTGTCGCAAAGAGTATTTCCCAGGTTGTTGCGCACGCTGGCTTCGTCGGGTTTCAGGCGCTTGGCGGAGCGATATTCCGCGATCGCCTCATCCAGCTTGCCTTGATCGTGCAAGACGACACCCAGATTGCTGTGCGCCTCCCAGAAATCGGGGCGCAGGCTAAGGGCGTGGCGATAGGCGATGTCGGCGCGACGCAAATCTCCCCGATCGCGGTGCGTGATTCCCATGTCAAAGTAGACGTCGGCATTTGCGACGGAAGCGGCAGGTTCGCGCACGAGCGCCTCCTCAAAGGCGTGCAGAGCGGCATCGTAGTGACCATCGGCGTAGAGCGCGAGTCCGAGATAACGGCAGGCCTCGGCGTTTGCGGGGTCCATGCTGAGGGCGGTGCGCGCTTCGGCGAGGGCGTCCCCGGCATCGTCTGTCCGGTAGAACAGGTAGGAAAGCTGGTTGTGCGTTTCGGGGAAATCGGGCATCAGGCGCGAAGACTCCGTGAATTCGTCGAGCGCTTCGTCGAACCGGTCTTGCCGGCGCAGGACGGTGCCGAGAACAAAATGCAGCAGAGCGTCGTTCGGCGATGCCTTATTCGGCAAGGCATCATCCGCGTCGTCGCGGAGCTGGGCCCGAATTCGATCCTCAGCGGCGTTGAAGTTCTTGTCGTGAACCAGAGCGGCGATCTGCGCTGCCGGGCTGGAAAAGGCGCAGGGGGCGTTGGCGGCTGCTTTCCGATCCGGACTTCTGTCGGGACGTCTGTCCGAACTTCTGTTTGAACTTCGATCGTTACTTCTGTCCGAACTTCGATCCGGACTCGGATGCATAAGGCTCTGGATCAAGCCCGAGTCAGCCCCGGCCTTTTGCAGGGCGCGGGTGCATTGCAGGGCGCATCGCGATGTGGCCGGGCATGAAAGCGCCCGGGCTTGGTCCCGCGTTTGGGCCAGGCGCTGGGTCATCAGGCGTTCGATGCGCGCGCTCGAAATTCCCCCCGCCAGCCATAGGAAAATAGCGTCGGAAGCCGAGGTGGGCGGAGCTTGTTCGGCCTGCAAAGAGCCAGCCGCGAACAGAAGCAAAAGCCATCTCAGGACATAGCGTTTCACGAAGCCCTCCGGCGGACGCGCGAGAATCGCGCTATGGCCAAAATAGTCCGGCTGTGGCGTCGCGGATAGGTCACGGAAGTAATTCTTAAGGACATGGCCCGGCAGCAGTAGGGACGCGCCGGGACGAGAATCGGCAAGACTGCTGGGATCAGTTGGAGTAGACTATAAGAGGTTGCGCCGTGCGGTCGTTTCGGTCGGCATTTCTGGTTTGGAGGCTTTATGGAAGGTCTATTTCAACCCATGCACCTGCTGGTGATCTTCTTCATTGCGCTGCTGGTGTTTGGTCCCAAGAAGTTGCCGGAGTTGGGCAAGGGTCTGGGAGAGGGCTTTCGCGCGCTGAAAGATGGTATGAAAGATCACGATACGAAGGCTGAAGCCAAGCCTGAAAGTAAGCCGGAAAATAAAGCCTGAGTCGCGGCGACATTCTCGTTGCCGGCGTGCGGAATCGCCCCTGGTTCGATATAATTTTTCGCGTTCAAAACCAACTAAATTCTTGCTGTAGGAAAGTTCTGCAACCTATTTCCCGCTGCAGGACTCTGTAGTGTCCGCAAGGCTGCTGTAGAAATCCCATCTCATCTTTGAATCCACTGGGAGGTTTTTGTGCGAAAGAGATTCGTGGCAGGTCTCATTCTGTTATTTGCGATACCGGCGTGTGCCGACCAGATCGTCCTGAAAAATGGCGACCGGTTGACCGGTTCGATCACGAAGTCCGATGGCAAGCAACTCGTGCTCAAGACCGACTATGCCGGCGACGTAACTGTAAAGTTTGACGCGATCCAGAGCATAACGTCAACGGGCGACTTGAACGTGAGTCTGGGCGGCAAGACAGTGCTAGGCCCTGTGACCACAAACGGCGACGATGTTGTCGTCGCAACCAAGACGGCCGGACCAGTCGAGGCTCCGAAGTCCTCCGTCACCATGCTGCGCAGCCCGGCCGAGCAGTTGGCTTATGAGAAGAGCTTACAGCCGGGCCTGCTGGAAGGTTGGGCTGGTGGCGCAAACCTGGGCTTCGCTCTGACCGCCGGTAACAGCGAAACCAAGAACCTGAATATCGGTTTCAGTGGTACAAGGACTGGTTCCCACGACAAGCTGATACTGTACGAAACCTCGGTCTACGCTGCCACCAGCAAGCTGTCCCTCCAACCCATTCCCACGCAAACCACGGCGAACTCGAACAACGGCGGTGTCCGTTACGACCATGACTTCGTGTCGCGCGTGTTTGGATTCGGGAGTGCCGACTTTTTCAACAATTCACTACAAAATCTTGATCTCCGCTACATTCTCGGAGGCGGTATTGGCTACCACGCGATCAAGACTCCCAACACGACCCTCGATTTGCTGGCCGGCATTAACTACACGCATGAGAGCTTCTCGGATCTAACCGAAACTAATCCGGCCCCGCCACCGGCCACGCTCACTTACAACCACTCCGATAGCGCAGCCGCTTTGACCGTGGGCGATAATTTCAGTCACAAGCTCGGAAAGAACAGCGTCTTCACGCAGACCTTCCTCCTCTACCCAAGCTTCAGTCAAACAAATATCGCGTTTCCCGGCGCTACGCCCGATGATGTGCGCATCTTGCGCGGGGCATTCAACATCGGCTTGGTCACCAAGCTCCACAAGTGGCTAGGCTGGCAAGTGACACTGGCGGATGTATTTGATAACCATCCGCTGGCGTCAAATCCTCCAATCGAGAGGAATGACATTACGCTTGCGACCGGCCTGAACATTTCGCTCACGCACTAGACTCGTAGTTGAATACTTACTATTCGGTGGAGGGCCGGGCGGGGACGCCCGGCGCTCCACTGGAGCAGTTTGTTATCCTAGGCGCGTGCCGCGCGCCTTTCTGATCGATAGAAGGAAGCGCTATTTGCGGCTTTGCGGTAGATTCTTTTTCGGATTTGATCTGAGTTACCGACGGCAAGTCAGGGGAAGTGGGCCTCATTTTCATGGGGCTTATTTCGTTGTATCCCCCAGAAACCAATCCACTACCCGACCGAAGACGGCTTCCATCCCTTCGGGCGCTTTCTGATTGGGAAGGTCCAGTTCGTGGTCTGCGCCTTCTATTCGTTCAAACACGGCATCCCGCTGTTTGGCGGCTAGCTCGGCGCGCAGGACGTCGAACCCAGCGATGGTCTGCTGCGTGTCGGCTGTCCCGTGAGCGAAATATAGGGCTGCATGCGATTTGAGGGCTTCCGCGATGACGGAGGTCTTCATGAAGCTTGACCACTGACGGTACGTCTGCCCCCAACAGAACTTGGTAGCGCTGTCCGGATCTTTCAGGATGTCGCTCCAACACGCGTAGACTTCCTTTTCCGGGTCCAATTTCTTACTGCGCATAAACTCGGCCAGGTGGAACAGATACACTGGTCCGCCTCCCGACAAGGAGGCGGCGTGTGTGACTACCGGCGATACGTTCGCGACTCGCATGGCTACGATGCCGCCCTCCGAAGCACCGATCACGAGTGTCTTCGAAGTGTCGACGCCAGGCATCTTCTGCGCCGCTTGGATTGCGTCCGCAATAGTTGTAGCCCAGCGGTCGAGCGTGAACTCGGCTAGAAATTCTGGACGGCAAGTGCGAGCGTCACTGTCATCAGGCGGATAGTCCAGAAACTCGACACCTGGCTTCTCGACCGCCAGGATGCGGGCCCGGCCGCGGGCCACTGAATATAGAACGCCCTGCATTCCACGGCTGATCCGCTTACCGTCGCTGACAAACTGAGATGAGCAGCCGGTGCCTTGGACAAAGACAATCAGCGGGACAGGATGACTGGGCGGTTGCTGAGTTGAAAGATAGAAGGTGATGCGGTGCCCATCTCTGCCCTCGGCGACGTACCGGCGGAACGGCTTGTCGCCTACAGGATAGTCTTCCGCCGCGGCGAGCACGGAACAAAGAAGCAAATTGAGAACGAGAATCGAACAAGTTTTAAGCATGACAAGTATTAGCATAGACCCATCAAGGGGGACGATGCGAACTCCTCGCGTCTTAAGAATTAAATTAAGAATTCGACCGCCCTTGCGGTGCGCTGGCGGTCTGATATATTGGCCTCTCTCGGAGGTGTGCCATGTCCAGAAACGTGCGCTGTGGTCTGATCCAGGCAAGTAACGCGCTCAATAGCCGCTCGCTGCCACAGGTCAAGAAGGCCATGATCGACAAGCACCTGAAGCTGATCGAGCAGGCGGCGAAAAAGAAAGTGAAAATACTCTGCTTGCAGGAACTTTTTTACGGTCCTTATTTTTGCGCTGAGCAGGACATTCGCTGGTACGACCTAACCGAACGAGTTCCCGACGGACCAACAACCCAGGTGATGCAGAAGATCGCGGCCAAGTACAGCATGGCGATGGTGGTTCCGGTGTATGAGGAGCAGATGCCGGGCCTGTACTTCAATACCGCCGCAGTCATCGATGCCGACGGCAAGTATCTGGGCAAGTATCGCAAACACCACATCCCGCACGTGCATCCCGGATTCTGGGAGAAATTTTATTTCACACCGGGAGATATGGGTTATCCCGTCTTCGAGACGAAATACGCTCGCGTCGGAGTTTATATCTGCTATGACCGGCATTTTCCCGAAGGCGCGCGCGTGCTCGGGTTGAATGGCGCGGAAATTGTTTTTAATCCCTCGGCTACGGTTGCGGGACTGTCTGAATATCTGTGGGAACTCGAGCAGCCCGCCCACGCCGCAGCGAACGGCTACTTCGTCGGTGCGATCAATCGCGTGGGCAGGGAAAAGCCGTGGAATATCGGTGAGTTTTATGGCAAAAGTTACTTCTGCAATCCGCGCGGAAAGATCGTCGCTCAGGCCAGCCGCAATAAAGATGAAGTGCTGGTCGCCGATCTCGATCTTGACATGATCGAGGAAGTAAGAAGGGTCTGGCAGTTTTATCGCGACCGGCGTCCGGAAACGTATGGCGCGCTGATTTCGCAGACGGGACAGACGGCGGCTGCAGACTAGGGAGTTCCCAGTTCTCAGTTCTCAGGAAGTGCCGCTTTGTCTTACCGAGAACCGAGAACTGAGAACTACTTTACCGCCGTAAGGATCTCCACATAAATGTCCATGTCTTCACGAATCGAATCGAGTCCGCTTTACAACAAAGACCTTGCGCCGGCGACCAGCGACCGGCGTACTTGGGGCACCTACAGCTTTGCCGCGCTGTGGGTATCGATGTCGGTCAATATTCTGACTTATATGCTGGCCGCCAGCCTGATCCAGGGAGGAATGAACTGGAAGCAGGCGGTGGCAACGGTATTCCTCGGCAACACGATTGTTCTCATCCCGATGCTGTTGAACTCGCATCCGGGAGCGCGTTATGGGATTCCGTTTCCGGTGCTGGCGCGGGCTTCGTTCGGAGTGCTGGGCGCGAATGTTGCCGCCGTCTTGCGCGCGCTCGTGGCCTGCGGGTGGTTTGGCATCCAGACCTGGATTGGCGGCGAAGCCACCAACACCCTGATCACGACGCTCGCACCCGCGTGGGGCCAGGTCGCACATAGCACTGGGATTTGCTTCCTGGCGTTCTGGCTCATCAATCTGGCCGTCATTCTCAAAGGCATCGAGTACATCCGACACCTGCAGGGAATCAGCGCGCCGATTCTGCTGGCAGTGGGCCTCCTGCTGCTGGCGTGGGCTTACAAGTCGGCGGGCGGATTTGGCCCCATGTTGTCGGCGCCATCGCGCTTCGTTAGCTTCTCAGATTTTCTGAAATTCCTCATACCCGCGCTGAATGGCACGGTCGGCTTCTGGGCCACCGTGTCGCTGAACATTCCCGACTTCACGCGCTTTGCCCGTAGCCAGCGGCAACAGATTATTGGACAGGCGCTCGGCCTGCCGACCACCATGACGCTCTATTCGCTGATTGGGATCCTGGTGACTTCGGCTACGGTGGTGATTTATGGAACTGCGATCTGGGATCCGGTGCAACTGCTGAGCCGCTTTCATTCTCCCGTGGCCGTGGTGATTTCGCTGCTCGCGATTTTGCTGGCGACGTTGAACGTGAATATTGGCGCTAACGTGGTTTCGCCGGCCAACGATTTTTCTAACCTGTGGCCGCGAAAAATAAGCTTTCGAACGGGCGGCGTGATCACCTGCTTTATGGGAATCGCGCTAATGCCGTGGAAATTGCTTTCGAACTACAGCACATTCATCTTCGGCTGGCTCGGCGGATATGCTGCGTTCCTGGGCCCGGTGGCGGGGATTATGATCTGCGATTACTTCGTAATTCGCCGGCGCGTGCTGGTGGTCGACGATCTCTATCTGCGCGGCGGCGTTTATGAATATTCACGCGGCTTCAACTGGCTGGCCGTGCTCGCACTGGCATTGGGAGCGGGCACGGCGCTGGTGGGATTGGTCGTTCCTGCGCTGCGCGTTTTGTATAGTTATTCGTGGTTTGTGGGATTCGCGGTTTCGTTTGTGGCTTACTATGCGCTGATGAAGTTACAGGGCACGCCGGAGATAGCGACGCTGGAGGAGGCGTCATGAGGGCAATAGCCTGGTTACGGCAATTGTCCAGCTTCGGGCGGATGAGTCGCGGCCTGCCTGGGATGAAAGACCCGTCTAACCGATCGGAGCAGCAGCAATACAACGGCGAGAGTCGCCCATGGGTCAACGAGAAATTCTCGGGGCTTCAGGAGCTGAATAATTCCGCTTACAACTGCTGCTAAAGAGTTTAGGACTAAGGCCAACCACCACGCCCACGAGCGCTCAATCCACAAGCCGATGACACTCAGAAACCACAAGAGAGCAACTGAACCCATTAGCATCGAAGACATTGTCAGCCGCAACACCATTGACTCCGAATTGGGCAAGTTTCGTACGTAGCTGCTCGTTGAGGCCTGAAGAATCTGCATAGTCGACGCCGTGCTTCTAGATGCTCCTACCAGTTGTAAGATGCAAAGAGCCGTGAGCAATGGTCGTTCGGTCAGAACCCTAGAGAGAACGCCGATTGCACTCGGCGCTGATTGACCTGCTGCCCTCGCCTCACGTATGCGCGGTCTGACAACTAAGAAAATCAAATTCAAGAAAACAACTGTTGGCACAGCAACATAGACTTGCGCACCGCTAGACAACTTGACTGAGGATGAGAGGAAGCCAAGATAAATGCCTAGCGCAGCAATCACGTTCGTGAACAGCGTCCATAGCCATATAGACCACTGGTCTAGTTGTTTCATAGCGCTTGCGCCGTACTCCATCGACGGGCAGAAGGATTTTGCCTGACAGGCGGGAGTGTCGTAAAGCCCGCGCGAAATGATCATTGGCGACAAATCGCCGTTACACCACCAACGATCCGTGATCTACTTCCGAAACGCCGGCAAGACGTCTTTCTTGTACGTTTCCAGCGTATCCTCTTCGTCCCCGCACATCAGATAAATGTTGAACTGCGTAACTCCGGCGCGAGCCAGCCTGCGAATTTTCTCAATATGCGCTTCGGCAGGACCGAGCAGGCAAAAGCGGTCGGTCACTTCGTCGGACACGAAGTTGCGGTTGCTGCTGTCAACTTCGCAATGGTGCAGGTAATCGTACTGGCCGCGGTCGCGTATATAAGAGGTCAAAGCTGGAGGAAGTTCCTCGGGGTTGTAGCGCGAAACCAGATCGACTACGTGATTCGATACCAGCGCGGGGAACCAGCGTACTCGTTCCCGGCCAACTTTCACGTCGTCCGAAACCCACACCGGCGCGGCGGCCATGATTTCGATCTTCCTGGGATCTCTCCCGGCGGCCTCTGCGCCCTTCTTGACGAAGCCGACGCACCATGCGATCAGGTCCGGATCGGCGAATTGCAGGATCACGCCGTCGGCGACGCGGCCGGCGAGGTCGAGCACTTTGGGTCCATATCCAGCAACCCACACCGGGGGAACGCCGGCGGTCGCCCATGTGAGCCGCGCTTTTTGGCCTTCGTAGTCGATCTCCTTTCCGCCCGTGAGATCGCGGAAAGCTTTTACCGACTCTTCCAACTGCGCAACCGTGACCGGCTTTTTGCCGAGCACACGCCGCGAACTGTCGCCGCGGCCGATGCCCAGTTGCATGCGTCCACCGGAAATCAGATTCAGCGTCGCAAACAGGCTCGACGTGACCGTAATGTCGCGAGTTGCCGGATTGGTAACGCACGTGCCGAACCGCATCTTCTTGGTGCTCGTCGCCATGAGCGTGAGCATGGGATAGGGTTCCAGCCAGAGAACATGCGAATCGAAGATCCAGCCATACTCGAAGCCGGACGCTTCCGCCTGGCGGGTGAGGGCGACGATCCGCTCCACTGTCATGTCAGGCTTGATAGTGATGCCGAAGTGCAATGTTGTCTCCTCTACTTCTGAATAATCATACGATGGAGCGACGGGCGTCGCGCCCGTCCGGCACAGTGGTGGCCGGGCGGGGACGCCCGGCGCTCCACGAGCAAATCAACGCTCGTGGTTTGGGGAGTTTAGCATAGAATCTGTAGTTCGCCGCCAGAGGAGAAGATACAACCATGGGTTTTGACACCATCATCGTTAACGGCCGGGTAGCCACCGCAACCGATACTTATTCGAGCGACGTCGCGATCAATCAGGGAAAGATCTCCGCCGTCGGCCAAAGCCTCCCGCGAGAGAATGCGGGAAAGATTATCGATGCGGCGGGGAAGTATGTGTTTCCTGGTGGAATCGACGTGCATACCCACCTCGACATGCCGTTCGGCGGCACCACGAGCGCGGATGATTTCGAGACTGGCACGCGCGCTGCGGCTTTCGGCGGCACGACAACTCTGATCGATTTCGCCATCCAGTACAAAGGCCAAACGCTGCGGACGGCGTTCGATACCTGGATGCAGAAAGCGTCCGGCAAAGCGGTTTGCGACTATGCGTTTCATTGCATCATCACCGATCTGGCGGAGGCGCAGCTCGACGAAATGAATGCCCTGGTGCGCGAAGGTGTCACCAGCTTCAAGCTGTTCATGGCGTATCCCGGTGTATTCATGCTGGACGATGCCAGCATTTTCAAAGCGCTGCGCGCGACCTCAAAAAACGGCGGGCTCGTCTGCATGCACGCTGAAAACGGCGGCGCGATTGACGTGATCGTGCAGCAGGCGCTGGCGGAAGGGAAAAAAGCGCCGAAGTATCACGCCTTGACCCGTCCTACGACGGCGGAAGCGGAAGCTGTCTCGCGCGCGATTGCGCTTGCCGAAATGGCTGGGGCGCCGCTCTACATCGTCCATTTGAGTTGCAATGAGGCTCTCGAAAAAGTGCGCGAAGCTCGCGATCGTGGCCTTCCTGTTTACGCCGAGACGTGCCCCCAGTACCTGTATCTTTCACTCGATAACTTCGACGCGCCCGGCTTCGAAGGAGCGAAATACGTCTTTACGCCGCCACTGCGCGAAAAGTGGCATCAGGAAAAATTGTGGAACGGATTGAAGCGCGATCATCTGCAGGTGGTTTCGACCGATCACTGTCCGTTCTGTTTCAAGGAGCAAAAAGAACTGGGCCGCGACGATTTCACCAAGATTCCGAACGGCGGACCTGGAATCGAACACCGTATGAGCCTGATTTATTCGGGCGGCGTTGCCCAGGGACGGTTCAGCGTGAATCGTTTTGTCGAGCTGGTTTCCACCACTCCCGCGAAGCTTTTTGGCTTGTATCCGCGCAAGGGCACGATCGCTGTGGGCAGTGACGCGGATCTGGTGATCTTCGATCCGAATCGCAAGCACACTATCAGCGCGAAGACTCATCACATGCGCGTCGATTATTCCATGTTCGAGGGAATTCAAGTTACGGGGATGCCGGACGCGGTGCTGTCGCGCGGGCGCTTGGTGGTGGAAGCGGATAAATTTCTGGGACGTGCGGGCGCGGGGGAGTTCCTTAAGCGAGCGCTCTACTCTCAGCCATAGGCCCGCGCTTGCGCCCGGTGTGGACCGGGGCGTGTCCCGCATGGACGGGGCCCTTCGGCTCCGCTCAGGGCAGGCTCCGCCCCGTCGCCACACAACATCTGACTTAGTGCTTGTCGCCTTGCTCCACGAAGAACTTTCCCGTTTCTCCCGCCGAAAAATAGCGCGAGGTTACGGTTTTTTTGCGGGTGAAGAACTCGACCGCATCCCAGCCGTGGACGTGCAGATCGCCGAAGAACGAATCCTTCCAACCGGAGAACGGGAAATAGGCGGGCGATGCGGCCACCCCGATATTTACGCCCACCATGCCCACTTCGATGCGCCGGCTGTATTCGCGCACGGCCGCGCCGTTTTCGGTGAAGATCGAAGTGCCATTGCCGCGCGGATCGCTATTCACCAGCGCAATCGCCTGCTCGAGCGTATCGACGTGCATCACGGAAAGCACCGGCCCAAAGATTTCTTCACGGGCCACCCGCATCTCAGGCTTCACATTATTCAGAATCGTCGGGCCGACAAAATTTCCTCCCGTGGGAACCCCCGCCGGACGCCTACCATCCACCAGCAACTCCGCGCCTTCTTTCAATCCGCTTTCGATGGATTCATGAATGCGCTCGCAGGCGGCGCTCGAAATTACCGGCCCCAAACTCACCTTTGCGTCTCTGCCATCTCCGGCAATCAGCTTTTCCGCGCCAGCTTTTAAGGGATCCATAATTGCTTTTTGCGCGGCGCCAACCGTCACCAGCACCGAGCCAGCCATGCAGCGCTGACCCGCATTGCCAAAGGCGCTGCCGAGAACGTTCGACACCGTCTTATCGACGACCGCATCCGGCATTACGACCATGTAATTTTTCGCTCCACCCAGAGCCTGCACGCGTTTTCCTCTTTCCGCCGCGCGCCGGTATATGTATTTTGCCGTGTTGACCGAGCCGACGAAGGAAACGGCGCGAATGCCCGGACTGTCGAGAATCGCATTGACCGCATCGTGCGCGCCATGCACAAGATTGACTACGCCGCGGGGCAGACCGATCTCTTCGAAAATGTGAAACATCAGTTCCGATGTGAGCGGAACCTGCTCCGACGGCTTCAAAACGAAGGTGTTCCCGCAAACGATGGCGAAGGGCAGGAACCACATCGGCACCATGGCCGGGAAGTTGAAGGGCGTGATGGCAGCGCAAACCCCGATGGGCTGGCGAATCGTTTCCGTGTTAATGCCGCGGGCCACGCCTTCCAGAATGCGCCCCTGCATGGTCATGGGAGCGGCGCAAGCCACCTCGAGAACTTCGACGGACCGGGTGATCTCCGCCCGCGCATCCGACAGCACCTTACCCCCTTCGCGCGTGACCGAGGCGGCGAGCTCGTCAATGCGCTGCCGGAATTTCTCGCGCAGCGCATAAATAAATTCCGTGCGCTCACCGACCGATCGGGCGCGCCAGTCTGGCAGTGCGGCGCTGGCGGCAGCGACCGCGGCTTCGACCTCAGCAGCGCCCGACAACGGGACGCGCGCCAAGATTTCGCCGCTGGCCGGGTTGGTCACGTCGAGAAGACCGGATGCCTGCGCCGGCATCCAGCGCCCGCCCACGTAGTTCGCGAGAATTCGTGGTGTCGCCGTCTTCCCGGTGTTCACTGAAGTGTTCGCGGTAGCGATCGTGTTCTTATCGGCTGTCAGAGTATTCGTTTCTGTTGTCATTCGATAGCCTTCCTGTTCCCACAATTTCTTCCCAAGTCGGGGAAAAGCGGGCGCTCATACGGAAGCGTCGAGTGCCATCCCGTGGTCCCAATGGCTTGGTTTTACCACGTTTTGAGGTACAGCGACAGCGCGGACATGGCTGGAAAGCAGTCATGAGGTTCACCGCAGCGTGGTAAAATCTCGTATCAACGACGCGTGCCCCGTGCTACACCGTGCCTGGGGCTGGAAGTCCCGCGATAGATGTAGGCGCGTAGCTCAGTTGGTTAGAGCGCCACCTTGACACGCCAGCGTCCCACCCCAGCAGAGCGGGCAGACTGGCGAGCAGTTTTCATCTTAGTACGGCAGTGTTACTTGGTGTGCTTTCCTTTCGCTTCCACAATCAACCAATTCCAATGGGTCTGAGTTCGCCCTCCAGGTCGGCCACGGAGCTTGATGTAATCGTCAGCCGGAAGCTGCATTCCGAGTCTGATGGAAACGTGCCCCGTTTGCAGCGGCGCAATTGACAATCGTTCGCGGTAGTAGTGCTGCTCACTGTCTCCGGTGGGGATGACTTGAAATGTGACTTCCGTGACGTTCCAGTCCACCAAGCCATTATGGACATCGCAGTTCAAAACGTTGCGCGTCAAATCCGTTCCGCACACCCCGTTCAAGAGTTGGTCCTCTGGACCGTTCTGGATGAAACCGCCGTAGGTGATTGTTAGGTTTTGCTCTGCTGGCTCGCCGGCTTTCGCGTCCGGCGCTGGCTTATTTTCGACACACGCTAAATCGAAGCCGACAGCGAGCACAATCCAAACGCGAATGAGGCCGCGCTTAAGTGTTGGGCGCGTCATTCAAAAATTCTCCCACGCTAGAGCGACAAGCAGACCCATACCAACCACCGTCAGGGTGAGGGCAGCACATTCAACTCGCTTCACGATGTTGAAGGCTGAGTCTTCTTGTGTCTGGCATTTCTTTATGTTCTTCTCGAACACTTTTTGGTCGGCATCAGACTGACGCTGGAACGCCTCTACATCAATTGGATTGCCATCCTCCAAGGCGACAGACGGAACGGCAACTATGTAGTTCCTTCGACAGCGTTCTCTCTCTTGTTTGGCCGTCTCATCGTTCCGTCTCGCCTGAGCGAGAACGTAGAACGGAAATTTCCAGTTCCGATAAAACGCCGCAACCATTCCGAGCAAGAGCGCAACCAAGGCAGAACGCAACAGCCAAGTTGGTTGCAACCGTCCCGCATGTGAGCCAACGAACGAGACAACCAGTGCAATAGTGCCAGCGCAGGCCAGAGCGATTTTCTCAAAGTATTGTGTCTTCTCTCGCCCGATGTCAACGCTGACTTGTACGGCCCGTGCGTTCACTTCCCGTGCGTGCTTCACGGCATTATCGAAAAGGCTGCTAAGGCGCTGCTGTTCTATCTGGTTTGGTAGAGGATTCATAGATGCTCTCGGTCACCGTCCCTAGCCTGCTGGCCGCATACCGCCGTAATCCGTTTTCCATCTGGGGCAAAAAGCGGGCTCACTAGCAAAGCGTAAGACGTCAACCTTTACCCCAGGGCCCTATTGGCCCGGTTTTACCACGTTTTGAGGCCCAGCAACAGTGCAGGTGCGATTGCAATAAGCAGCAGCCGGTCCGATTAAACTTGATTCGAGCAGGGCAGTCCCGGCAAATATTATTTCTCTGCGGCCAGAGGAGCTGGCCCGTGTCCTGAAATCGCCGCGTCCATATCGTCCGAAACTGGCCGACGCGGCACCGCCTAATGCTAAAATCGTTGAGATGTAGGCGCGTAGCTCAGTTGGTTAGAGCGCTACCTTGACACGGTAGAGGTCAGGAGTTCGAGTCTCCTCGTGCCTACCATTTTTTGCCTCTGTAGTTTCTGCACGATAAGAGGAATTGCCCCTCGCGGCTCGAGAATTCCTGGCCGTGACTAAGCCCTGGTTTTGCGAACATCAGTTTGCTTCTGCCGGCTGGAAGGCACGTTTGCTTAATTCTTTGACTTCGTTAATTCCCTTCATGGGTTCACCTCCGCGATCATGAAGCCGAAGGGTTCGAGCGTAACCTCCTTACCATTTGCCGACGCCCCGGGCGACGGGATCAGGGGCCTCAGCGAAACCCGGCCGGGTCCCTGCTGGGAAAGGTCGAAGTTTGATTTTTGCGGCGAGGCCGACATATTCAACGCCACCAGCACCGCTTTTCCCTTGTAGCTGCGCAGGTAGGACAGCACGTTGGGATCCTCTTCGTTGAGGGCGGTATAGCTGCCATCGAGCAAGGCTTGGTTTGTGTGGCGGAGCGCCAGAACTTTCTTATAGAGGTTCAGAACCGAGTTGGGATCTTTTGACTCTGTCGCCATGTTGTGAGTCCGGTAGCTCGGCGGAACCGGCAGCCACGGATCGTGCTTGCTGAATCCGGCGTTGGGCGCGGTGTTCCACTGCATGGGTGTGCGTTCACCGTCGCGGCCTTTTTCTTGCGGCCATCCGGTGCGGCCGATCGGATCCTTCACATCTTCCCTTCGGGCCGGGTCGTTGTTCTCCATGCCGATTTCTTCGCCGTAGTACATGATGGGCGTGCCGCGCAGTGTCAGGTAGAAGGCGGCCATCAGCTTGGCAATGGCATCGTTGTTCTTGCCGTCTCCATAGCGGTTGTAGGAGCGGACTCTATCGTGATTGCTGAGCACGAAGACAGGCCAACCGTGCGCGCTCTCGACCGCAGCAATCTGCCGGCGAAATTCGGGCGGCGATAGTTTGTCGACCATCATGAACATGAAGTCCATGGGCATCTGGAGTTCATTGCCATTCTGGCCGTAATAGCGGTCGAGTTGTTCTACGTTGGCGGTCCAGGTTTCCCCGATGAGCACGGCCCCAAATTCGTCCGCCACTTTGCGCAGCTTCTGCAACTCCACGTGAACCTCGGGCAAATTAGTGTTGTATTTGTTATCCAGGTTGGGATCGCCCTGCGCGTTGGTGCCGGGAAGAACGGGATTGTCGTGCAGTTCGGGATCTTCAAACAGCGCGTCGACGGCATCGAGCCGAAAGCCGGCGACGCCGCGTTTGTACCACCAGCGTGTGGTATCGAGCATCACTTTTTCGACCGCGGGATTGCGCCAGTTCAGGTCGGGTTGTTGCGGATAGAAGAAGTGGTAATAGTACTGATTGGTCGTGGGATCGAACTTCCACGCCGAGCCGCCGAAAATCGAGATCCAGTTATTCGGAGGCTGGCCGGGCGCTTTGCCGTCTCGCCAGATATACCAGTCACGATGAGGTGCGGTGCGAGAAGATTCCGAATCCAGAAACCACGGGTGCTGGTCAGAGGTGTGATTCGGCACAAAATCGAGGATGATGCGGACGTGATGTTTTTTGCCTTCGGATACCATGCGATCGAATTCCCTGAGAGTTCCGTACATGGGATCGATATTCCGGTAGTCGGCAACGTCGTAGCCGAAGTCGACTTGCGGTGAGGGATAGCATGGAGTAATCCAGATCGCGTCGACTCCCAGTTCGTGCAAGTAACTCATTTTGGAAGTGATGCCATTCAGGTCGCCGATGCCGTCGTTGTTGCTGTCTGCAAAACTGCGGGGATAAATTTCGTAAAACACGGCGTGCTGCCACCACTGATGGCCTTCTGCATCGACGGGTTTAGCCGGAGCGGCGGCAACAAAGGGAAAGAGCGATACCAGCAACAAGGGCAGAACCAGCGATGGCAAAAGCCGCGACGACCGCCTGGGCATGAGTTCTCTCTCCTGCCAGAAACATAAAGCGGTCGGGCAAAGTTAGCAAATGGGCACAAATTGGTCAGCATTTGATACATTGCAGCAATGGAATCGCCGCGAGCTGAAGCGGAACTGCGGACTAGTCAGGCAGGAGCACTGGGAACGAGCAGCGGATTCGTTTACGTTGCGGCTGTCTTTGCCGCACTGGGTGGACTGCTGTTCGGATACGACACCGGTGTGATCTCCGGCGCAGTGCTCTTCATCGCAAAACAGTTTGCCTTGTCCGTGTTTCCGACTGAACTCGTGGTGGCCGTCGTGTTGCTGGGGGCTGCAGTGGGCGCGCTCAGTGGTGGCCGCATCGCCGATTGGCTGGGACGACGGCTGACGCTGCTCATCACGTCGCTTATTTTCATTGCCGGAGCGATCGTTTGTGCGCTGGCCGGATCGCTGCCAATGCTGGTTGCCGGCCGGGTAATCGTGGGGCTGGGGATTGGATTGTCATCGGTCGTCCCCGTCTACATCTCGGAGATCTCGCCGGCGAACGCACGCGGTTGGCAGGCGTCGCTCTACCAACTGGCGATCACCATCGGCATCCTGAGCGCGTATCTCGTGGACTATGCGTTTGCCGCCAGCGAGGGCTGGCGATGGATGCTGGGCCTGGCCGCGATACCGGGCTTGCTCCTGGGATTGGGCATGATTGCATTGCCAGAGACCCCGCGCTGGTTGCTGGAGCGAGGACGTGCCGATGACGCCCGCAAGGTGCTGCGGCGAATTCGTGGAAACGCAGATATCGAAGCCGAGTTTCAGGACATCCAAAACACTCTTTCGCTGGCGAGTGAGCGCGGAAGTTTTTCCGATCTTTTGTTGCCTGCGGTTCGTCCCGCGCTGATCATCGGCGTTGGGTTGGCCGTCTTTCAGCAGGTGACGGGCATCAACACCGTCATTTACTACGCTCCCCACATTATTCAGGCGGCAGGAATTTCGTCGGCTTCCGGGGCGATTCTTGCGACCGCCGGCATTGGCCTGGTGAACGTGATCATGACGGTCGTTTCCATGCTGCTGATTGAGCGGGTCGGGCGACGTCCGCTGCTGCTCACTGGCATCGTCGGGATGATCATCAGCCTCGGCGTGCTGGGGTTGGCGTTCCAGCTTTCGATTCGGAGCACGACTTTAGCCTGGATGGCGGTCATCACGCTGATGGCGTACGTCGCTTCGTTTGCTATCAGTCTGGGGCCGATCTTCTGGCTGCTGATTGCAGAAATCTATCCGCTAAGAATTCGCGGCCTGGCGAGCGGCACCGCCGCTACCAGCAACTGGGCGTCAAATTTGTTGGTCTCTCTGACTTTCCTGTCGCTGGTGCAAGTGCTGGGGCCCAGTTGGACCTTCTGGCTCTACGGCGTGATGGCGATCGCTGCCTGGATCTTCTCCTATTATTTGGTGCCAGAGACCAAAGGCCGCACGCTGGAAGAGATTGAGGAACATTGGCGAGTCCGGAGTCATGCCCGCGCCATGGGGCGCTGATTTGCTGCACTGAATCCGAGGTCTGAGCAGCGCAAGTTAGTCAAACGCGGCGACCGCTGCTCACAAATTCCGCCACTAGCTGCTGAACTTCGCCTGGTGTCCGTCGCTTGCGTGCTGACAACCTATTTTCTACGGTCATCCAGCTACCTCAACACGGACAGGTCACGGAAACGCTGGTCTCCGGTCCGACTCACATGAGAGTCAGGACAGCTTCTTCCTGGCAAACGGAACCGCATACGCGGCGGAAGGATTGTGCGAAACTGCTGTGGAAGCTTTGCGGTAGTACTCCATCGCCTTATCCTTCTCTCCCAGCTTTTCGTAGGTCTGACCCATCATGCACTGGATGAACGGATCGTTCTGGTTTGACTGTTTTAATTCTTCGAGAGCCGCTTTGTAATCTCCCGCATAGAACGCGACGTAGCCCTTCAAATAGGGGAAGAACGGCGCTTGCTCGGGAATGGCGCCCTTGTTGAGAATGGCATTTGCCGCGGCAACATGCTTTTGCGCTTCTGCTTGTTCACCACGCCGGGCGGCGATGCGAGCCTGCGCGTGCTCCCAGCGGAAGCTCCATAAGTCTTGCCGAGCGGGCTTGATGTCGGGTTCCTTCAAGCCCGTGTCGTGGCCGATCTGGTACCACTTGTACGCAGCGTCCAAATCGCCGGAATCGATACAAACCCGAGCCGCCTCGTCCGCAATCTCTCCTTGCTGAAAGAAGTTCTTCACGCTGCCTTGGAAGTCGAAAACCTGTTGTTCGTATTCCACGGATTTGTTGCAATTGCCCTCGAAAGCATAGGACATCGCCATTGCTCGCTTGGCGGATGCCTTGCCCTCGGGCGTGTCTGCCACGTCGATTGCCTTGGTGAAATACTTCCGGGCCTCCTCGCCTTTCCCCAACAGATCGAGCACGCTCCCAGCCGCGAGGTTGGCAGGAACCGAATTCGGCGAGGTCTGGAGAGTCTGGCGATACAACGCCAATGCCTGTTCCGGCTTTCCGTCCCGCATCAACTGCTGGCCTTGTTTGACGAACTCAGGTTGTTGCTGCTGGACGGGCGCTTGAGCAGATAGCGGAGTCAGAGAACCAAGCGTGACGAGCAATGCCGAAGTAATCGCAGCGATGGTCGCTTTCATAGCGAACCGATTATAGACCGCTACATGTTGAACAGGCAGCGTGTTCCCGGTTAATCGAGGGCGTTCCAGCGTAAATTGAGCCGCTCATGAGGACTCCCAGATCAACCAGAGCAATCAACGAGAGGTAGGCACACAGGGCCGATTGAGCGAAATCTTCACAAACTGCTGCCCGATGATCACGTTCCTGCGTAAACTAGGGTTGGACAGAGAAGGTGAGAGGAAATATGCCCGATTGGATTTGGGCTGTGGGATTTCTTGTTGTCTACGTACTCTTGACGCAATGGCTTCTTCCCAAGCTGGGCGTTCCCACTTGAAGGAGTCAAGGTTGCGTCGAGTCTCGGCGCAATACGGGTCCAGTTCAGCGGGGCACCCATTCGGAAAAACGATGACGGCGATCGTGCAAGTCGAATTTCGTCCAAAAAGAGCATTGGTCAGAGCCTTCCTTGTGATCGCTCTGCTGTGGGCGCTTGCCTGCGGCGTGCTGTACGAAGTCATGCGGCAACCGCCGGAAACGTTTGCGCGCTTCATGGCCAGGATACCGGGTCCGGTCGCATTTCTTGTCCTTCCCTTCGAAACTTGCCTACAAAACCAAGCCGGATCCATTCGGCTTTAAGTCGGACGAATTGGGTGCGGCACTGCGCAGGTTGGTAAATTAAGCGGCTGGCGTTGTATTCTCGTGGCGTGCGACGTTGGTCTGCGCCTGCGTTTGGTTCGCCTGAGCCTCATCGGTCGCCAACTCCCGGGTTATTCCTGGGGTTGATCATCACCCTGGCGGCTGTGGTTGCTTACTCGGGATACATCGCGCGGCAGATCGCCGGCTTGCGCGAACTGCAGAACAATCTGGTGGACCGCAACCGGAAGGATTCCTTGCAACTGCTGCGCATCCAGAACGATTTGAACTCGCTGGCGCTGGCCATGCGCGACATGCTGGACAACGATGAACCTTACCCGTTGACGGCGTGGTCGGCGCAGTTCCAGCGTGTGCGGACGGATCTGGACGACGCGCTAGGCCGCGAGCGGCAGGCTGCTCCGGTGAATCGCACCCCCGAGCAAGAGCAATACCTGGAGAATTCGGTCACGCAATTCTGGGATGCAGTGGATCGGACCTTTGCGCTGGCGCATGGCGCCAACCAGGCCGAAGCAAGAACGCAGATTCGAATTTCACTACGAGCCCGGCAGGAGGCGCTGAGCACGGCTGTATCCCGGCTGCTGGTGCAGAACAATGAGAGCGAAGAACAGGCGACGCTGCGCATTGGGCAGATTTATGACCGCGTTCAGCGCCAGGCGTATCTGTTCCTGACGGCGACTTTGATTGCGATTCTCTTTACCAGCCTTTACCTGATCCGCTCGAACCGGCGCTTGTTCGCTCAACTCGCGGCGCTTTCCGAACAGCGCAGCGAACTTGCCCAGAAGCTGATTGCAACCCAGGAATCCACCTTGCGTCACATCTCGCGTGAATTGCACGATGAGTTCGGTCAGGTTCTGACCGCGGTGGGAGCCATGCTGACGCGGGCGGGAAATCACGCTCCAGAGGGATCGGCACTGCGCTCCGAGCTGCGTGAAGTTTGTGAGATTACGCAAAGTTCGCTGGACAAGGTGCGCAGCCTTTCACAGGCCCTGCATCCGGTGATGCTCGAAGAAACCGGATTGGAGAGCACGCTCGACTGGTACTTGCCAGTCGTGGAAAGGCGGGCTGGGATTCACGTATTCTATGAAAAATCGGGCGACTTCTTTCCCGTCAATGGCAATGCCGCCATTCATGTTTATCGCGTGGTGCAGGAAGCTCTGAACAACTTGACCCGGCATTCGGGAGCAAAAGAATCCTGGGTGCGTCTGCGCTTTCTGCCGCACGCTTTGGAAGTCGAAGTGGAAGATCACGGCAAGGGGTTTGAAGCGCCGTCCGCAACGCAGGGAATTGGACTGGTGGCGATGCGCGAACGCGCCGAGTTGCTGGGCGGCACAATTGAGTTCTTGCCGCCCGCGCACGGTGGAAGTGGAACTATGGTTCGATTAAGAGTGCCCAGAGAGAAGCTGGATTCCCATGCCGGATAAGATTCCGGTTTTGCTGGTGGACGACCACACCCTGGTGCGGCGAGGTTTCCGCCGCATTCTGGAGGACGAGCCGGACATCGCCGTTGTCGGCGAGGCTGGCGACGGCACGGAAGCTATCAAACTCGCGGATGAGCTGCATCCGAGAGTGATTGTCATGGATTGCGCCATGCCTAGGATGAACGGGTTGGAAGCCACGCGGCAGATTCTTCGAAAAAATCCGCAGGCTTTGGTGCTTATGCTCAGCATGCATCCGGAGGAGACTCTGGTGCGGCAGGCGTTAGAGGCCGGCGCACGCGGCTATGTCCTGAAAAACGCTGTGGACCTGGAGTTAGGCGCTGCCATCCGGCGTGTCGCGAACGGCGAAATTGTGCTCGATTCCCAACTCAAGCGTCCGGCTGCGCTCAAAGGCACGCGCCCTGCGGCGCTCACGCCGCGCGAGCTCGAAGTCCTGCAAATGATCGTGGATGGTAAGTCCAACAAGGAGATTGCGGTCGTGCTCGACCTCAGCGCCAACACCGTCGCCGTCCATCGCGCCAACATGATGGACGCGTTGGGGGCCCACAAAACCGCAGATTTAGTCGTCTACGCGATCCGCAATGGGCTGGTCAATCTGCCGTGAAACAGTCTGCTGCGAAATGTCCTGCTGTAAATTGCCTTGATCTGAATCGCCGGTCGTTTCTCTGGGGGATGGCCGGCTTGGCGTCGACATTAAGTTTGCGATTGGACGCATTTGCAGCTCTTTCCGCGCCTGATCCCGGCTTCCGGCTGGTCGATGTAACTGCCCGGTCGGGAATTCAGTTCCGTCACAACAGCGGCGCCTATGGCGGCAAGCTGCTGCCGGAAACACTCGGCGCCGGTTGCGCATTCCTCGACTATGACCGCGACGGCTGGCAGGACATCCTTTTGGTGAACGGCCGCGATTGGCCCGGACATAATTGGCTCGGGCACAAACGCGAACCTAAATCGGAGCCCAGCACGCTGAAGCTCTATCGCAACAATCGCAACGGCACGTTTTCCGACGCGACCCGCAGCGCCGGGCTCGACGTCGAGATGTACGGCATGGGAGTTGCGGTTGGAGATTACGACAATGACGGCTATCCCGACATTCTGATTACGTGCGTCGGGCAGAACCGGCTGTTCAAGAACACTGGCAAGGGGACGTTCATTGATGTAACCAAGGCAAGCGGAATGGGTGGCCGCCAGGCTATGAGCACGTCCGCATTATGGTTTGATTTCGACCGCGACGGACTGCTGGATCTGTTTGTCTGCAACTATGTCAAGTGGTCCGCCGAGCACGATGTGTTCTGCAGCCTTGATGGCAAGCACAAGTCGTATTGCACGCCCGAGGCCTATCGCGGAGAAACCTGCTGGTTATTTCACAATCGCGGCAATGGAACTTTTGAGGATGTGACGGCCACGAGCGGAATTTTCGACAGCAGCTCGAAGTCGCTGGGCGTGGCCATGCTCGACTACGATCACGATGGCTGGCCCGATCTGCTGGTGACCAATGACACGCAGCCCAACAAGCTTTATCGGAATCAGCGCAACGGCACGTTTAAAGACGTCGCGGTGGAAGCCGGCATCGCTTTTTCCGCAGAAGGCAGAGCCCGCGCCGGCATGGGCGTGGACGTGGCCGACTTCGACAATTCAGGAAGCGCGGGCGTGGCCATCACGAATTTCGATAACGAAATGACGGGGCTCTACCGGCTTTCCGATGGCGGCAATTATGTCGACGTGGCCATGCAGAGCGGAGTGGGGCTGGCGTCAAAAGATAAGCTGGGATTCGGATGCGTGTTTCTCGACGCCGATCTGGATGGCGCACTCGATCTCGCGGTTGTCAACGGGCATATCGACGACACGGTGCGCAATGTCAGCGGCGTCGGTTACGCGCAGCCGCCGCAACTTTTTCTGAACAGCGGGAAGGGAACATTTGTCGACGTGGCTGCTGAAATCGATGGCGGCTTTAGTCAACCGAAGGTCGGGCGAGGCCTTGCCTGCGGCGACTTCGATCGCGACGGCGATCTTGATCTCCTGATCACCACCAACAAGGGCCCCGCCTATCTCTATCGCAACGACCAGACCGCCGGGAACCGGAGCATTCGCGTTCGCCTGATCGGGACTAAGTCCAATCGCGATGCCATCGGAGCTTCGGTCAGAATCTTTCACGGCGCATCGAGCCAATCACGTCTCGTCAAGGGCGGGTCCAGTTATCTTTCGCAATCGGAACTGCCCGTAACTTTCGGCCTCGGCAAGCGAGACCGGATCGATCGTCTGCTGATCGAATGGCCCAGCGGAAGAGTGGAAGAATACAAGAACCTCGCAGCGGGCCGGTCCTATGACTGCGTGGAATCAAAAGGGATTACCGCCCAGCCGGGCTTCTAGAGATCGGACAAAGCATATCAACGGGCTGGCGATCAGACCTTAGAAGGAGCGAGTAGAGATGAAAAGTCGTATCCAGGTAGTGGCCGCAATCGCTGTTCTTTTTTTCGTGTTGGGTCTCGGTCCGGCACGCCCAGAAGTGCCGGAAAGTTTGAGAGCCCCGGTGGGTGAGGAGGTCATTCTTGCGGCGCATGCTACGGGCGTGCAAATCTATGTGTGCCAAACTGAGACGGAGCAGAAGTCGGCTTGGGTGCTAAAGGCGCCGGAGGCGGAGTTGACCGATGCGACCGGCAAGACGATCATGCATCATTCCGCTGGACCCTCATGGAAGCACGTCGATGGAAGCGAAGTGACCGGTAAGCTGGTGGCCAAACAGGATGCGCCGAAACCGGGCGCGATCCCCTGGCTGCTGCTATCGGCGACGAGTCACAGGGGCGAGGGAATTTTGACCCGCGTCACGACCATCCAACGGATCTTTACCGACGGCGGCCTGCCACCGCAAGCGGCCGATTGCAACTCCTCCACCAAGGGCAAGGAATCGCGGAGCGCCTACTCCGCCGATTACTACTTCTATGCGCCACCGACTCCAGCACAAGGTGCAGAGGGCGGTGGTAGGTGATTGGCTCTAAGCGCTGACGTTAAGTGTGCTTCGACTCCCATAGACCTGCTCTAACACCGACGTGGTGTTGTCAGAGTTGCTTGAAGAGGAACTGCTGACATTCAATGTGCTGAGCAGTTCCGCGACTAATTGCTCCGACTGGGATGCGACGTTTGTCTCGTTTGTCTGTGATGGCGAGTTGCTATTTTTCAAGTCGCTCTGCACCGTCGCAAAAGCGGATTGAGCGCTAGATAAATCGCCCGAACCGAGCGCGCTGCCGAGCGCCGTCAGATCGGCAGAGAGTTGAGAACTGTTGGACGCGCTGCTTCCGCTCGCCGTTGCCAGGCTCTGGTTCAGGTTCTGCACGGTCTGAAACGCCGACTGCGCGCCATTCAGGTCGCCTGACGCCAGACTGTTTTGCAGAGCCTGCAATGCCGGCTGTAGCTGAGTGGAGTTGCTGGACGCGAGCACGTACTGACTGAGACCTGCAGCCGAAATCGAGCCGACTGTCATCATTCCGCCTTCCCCGAGAGCCTTAACCCTGCTCCCGCTTATCTATGCCATCGGCACCTACGCCCAGAATCTTTAGGACATATCGTTGCCCGCGATAAAAGAAGCGTATCTACGGGAAATAAGCCACTTATGGGCGAGTCTGCTGCAGCGGGCGCCTGAGCGGAAGCGCCCTATCACCGCCCACGCTCCGTCGGGCCAACAAGAATTGTGCAAACAGATGACATCGTGTTGACAACCTGCCTCAAGCCGCGGAACTAGCATTCGGTTGCCAGCGGCAGGACTGAGAACTTGTCGTTCTGCTCCGGCCTTCGCACAATCCAAGGAGGATTTTTTATGCAGCGTCGCAAGATTGCTTTCGCCATTTGCTTCGGGCTCGCGGTCGTGTTGGTTTCGAACGCAGCTCTGGCCCAGTATCAACTCATCAATCTGGATTCGAATCAGGCAAAAACGGCCAAGTTCATGGACCCATTGCAGGTGAACGGGTGGGGCCTCGCTCGCAGTGCAGGCGGGCCCTTCTGGGTCAGCGATCAAGGCTCAGGTTGGTCGACACTCTACAATGGCGCGGGAGTCAAGCAGGGTTTGATCGTGTCGGTTCCCTCGTTCAACGGCGCAGGCCCTGGTCAGCCGACTGGAATTGTCTTCAACGGAACGTCAGATTTTCAGGTACAGGGAAACGGTGCGTTCTTTCTCTTCGACACTCTGGATGGGACGATTAGCGCCTGGGCTCCAGGGGTCAATGCCAACGCTTCGACCATTATGGTGAATAACTGGGCGGCGGGCGCAAGCTACACCGGCCTGGCCATTACCAACCACCCTTCTGGGAATCTTCTGTACGCGGCTAACCTTCCCAACAACGTAGTCGAGGTGTACGACGGGAGCTTCAACCTCGTCAATACGTTTACCGACACCACGCTGCCGGCGGGTTACGGACCCTTCAACGTTGCCGATATCAACGGACTGGTCTATGTAACGTTTGCGCTCGCATCGGGTGCCCCAAGCGGCCAAATCGATATCTTCCAGGAGGACGGGACATTCGTAAAAGTGCTGGCGCAGGGTGCGCCCTTGAACCAGCCTTATGGCATGGCCGTGGCGCCCAGTAATTTTGGACCGCTGAGCAACACTCTTTTGGTCGGGAACAACCTGAACATTCCGGCCACGATCAGCGGCTTTAATCTCGAAACCGGCCAGTTGGTGGGCACTCTCAAAGACACGAACGGCAAGGCGGTCGCCATCGATCAGCTCTGGGGGATTGAGTTCGGTGGAGGAAGCTCAAACAACGGGCGGACCAACCAACTCTTCTTCGCCTCCGGTCCGTACAATAATCTGGCTGGGACGTTTGGCGTGATTGGTTTTAAGTAATCGCACGCGTTCCAAAATGCAAGACGGAGGAAGGAATGAATGGCAGCGATGGCCACCCGCACGGGTGGCCTTCGTTGTCTGCTCGCAGAAAGCGACGCTGCACAAAGCGAGCATGGGATCTGCCCCCCTAGCTATGAGGTCGATGGCAGAAGGAACAAGACGACAGAGCGCGGTTGCAAAGGCTCAAATCGTGAATTAAGCTAGGGTTCTCTTCAAGTCTCCCACGCTTAGGCCGGGATGGCGGAACTGGCAGACGCAGCGGACTCAAAATGCCCTGTCACTCACTTGTAACTCCTGCTCCTCCAATAGTTTCAAGTACATGCGTCTCGGCTGACGCGCAATCTGTCCCATTTTGTTCATGCTGTATCAAGATGTTGGTCACAGTTTGGGCACAAATCTGCCCTTCAATCGAGGTAATTCGCTAGAGCACTCTCCGACTGCGCTGAATGTAGTCGTCGAGGTCTCGTATGTCAAAACGCCACGGACTTGTGCCTCCCCCGTCTTCGATGTACGGAATCAGACCTAGCTGAACGAGATTGCGGAGCTTCCACTCGCTGATTGCAAGATATTCGGCTGCTTGCTTGGTCTTCACGAGCCTTGGAATGATGGGAGCCTGTTTGGGTGATCTGTTCATGGGCTAGGATGATACAGAAGTCGTTCTCATCCGCTCCTCAGGCTCGCAAGCTAGACCACTCCCCGACCTTCGTGACGCGCACGCTCCCGTCAGGCAGCCCGCGCACCGAGACTCGATCCAGCCGAGCAGCCGCGTACAACCCAGATCGAAATCGGTTGCGGCTCCTCTCGTCCGTGCCCACGCCCCGAACATCGAAGTACTGACCAATTTTCAGCCTGCGAACACGCTTGGCAATCTTGGGGTACTTGCGCGGTTGCTCAACTCGCGGACGGAGGTAAGAGTGTCGGAGCGCGATGCAGTGTTTGTTGCCGCACGACGCATCGACAACTTGACCCGCAGGGACGGCACCATGCGCGTCGATCCAGTTGCGCCGTCGCCGACCATATGCTGTGGACGGGTTGGCGATCTCTTCACAGTCGCCGTGTTGCTTTGTAGGTGAGAACTTCCCCATCCCAAATCAACCGTCTCTTATGCTGATTTCTTCTGGGCGGCCTTCACCTTCGCCCATCGCGCCCGCTGGGCGGCTCCGATCTTCCTGCGAGCCGCAGCCGACATCGTCTTCTTCTTGGGCATGGTGACAACGTTCTGCTTCTGCTTGCCTGTGCCGCGTACCTTTGCCCACCGCGCCCTCTGGGCAGCCGCGATCCGTGCCCGTGCTGCCGCAGACAGACGCCTTCGAGTTCCTCTCCTCTTCCCTGAGACCCCGGTGAGGGCGACGAGCGCCGCATCCAGTTGTTCGACTGTCCTCGCCGCGTGATCCCGCTCTTTCTTCAACTGCTGGACAACACCAGCCAAGTTAGCCATTGAATTCGCCTCGCGGGGATTGTACCAGCCTGACTCGCGCTAACTTCGCGGTATAGTTGGGCGCATGCCAACGAATCCCATGCCGCTCGGCGTAGCGGAACTTTGTTTCCGAGGACGGAATGCCTGTCCGGTGCGCGGTTGTGTCGAGGCAAGCCCCTGTCCGACCCATCACATCGCTGTACATTCCACTCGCGGTGGGCACACGTATATTTACGACGACCGCTATCGGAACCTGCTGTGGGCTGACACGAATGATCGGCTGCATCTTGAAGCGATCCTGCGCGGGAAGAGGGAGTCCCGCATGGGATACGAGCATTCGGAAGACGCTGTCACTTGGAACGTCTTCCGGTTCTTCGAGCGCCACGAGTGCCTTGCGCCAGCGATGAGGACGATTTGCCCGCGCCCTGAAAGCGAGCCGCTCACTATTTTCTGGACGACCCACGAAGATCGCCTGTGGGAACCTTACCGCCTCTGTTCTGACCAAATCCCTGAAAAGGCAACGGCTCGCTCCGAGTCCGATCTCATTTTGCTGTGGGAACACAAGCTGCTCGTCATAGTCGAGGCGAAATTTCGCTCGCCCAACCGCTCAGACAAAGCGAAACGCGAAGACGAACTGCGCAAATCCCGACCGTACATCGCGCACGCCTCGCGCTACCTCAACCGGGAAGGCGCGGAAGACGCGGTGCGCTGCGGGTGGTACGAACTCTTGCGGAACTGGGCGCTGGGCACCACGCTGAAAGATACTCTGGGTTGTGAGGCGTTCGTTCTGGTCAACCTTGTTAGAAAACGCCACGAGAAAGAACATGGCGAGAATCCCAGACGAGATTTCGCCGAGAGTGCGTGTGCGCTGACGCCAGACAGCCGATTCGTGGTCGCCTATTGGGAAGACTTGGTCGCTGCCGCACCTTCGATCTGCGACCACCCGAATTCAGGGCTGCTGGTCAAGTGGGCAAAGAATAAGTCGGAACTGTTGGGCAAGCCCGCATTCGAGTTCTAGGGGATGCGGTAGAGAGCGACGTGCAGCTTGCTGCGTTGAGTCCATGCCCCAGTGAGCTTGGCACGCATGGCGCGGTTGACCTTCCCAGATCAGCAGCAGGACTTGCAGAACGCAGCGGAATCCAGAGTAACAAGAGAATGTGACGGGAGTGTGAAGTTTCGGTGGATTCGGCGTGAAAGCCGATTCTGGGGCGATTCGGCTGCCGGTTGGGGTTTGGGGCGGCGCGGGCGTTTCTGAGGTGCGGGCAGCCTTTGTGACCACCTCTACGGCGAGTGCCACTAGTGGAAAGCAACCCAGTTGGAGGCTGACATTACGTCGAAATTTCTAGTTCCATGTCTTGTGGCTCGATCACTTGCAGTTGAGCAGCGATTTGTTCAATTGGCATCTCATCGTAAGTCCGACCGTCGAGCATCCTCCCGCGTCGGGATTTGCGCACACCACCCCATTGCTTGAAGAAGAAGGGAACATCCTGTTTGCGGCACTGACGCCGCACTGAGATGACCCACTCGCGCTTCATCACTCTTGCGCCGAACCCGCTTTCGCCTCCTACAATCACCCAGTGGATTCCCGACAGGTCTAGCGAACCCAAATCCTCCAGCAGAGGTTCTACTGAGAGGAATCGAACCCGCGCAGGTGCGGAACGCAAGTCCTCGACTCGCGGCAATCCGTGCCGCTTGTCCTCGACGCTTACTCCCCACCAAATGTGCCGTTGGGACGCAGCAAAACGAAGGCGGTCTTTCAGCAAGTCGCGCATCCGTGCGGAGCGCTTTGTCAGCACTTGGTACGTGTGCCAATCGGCTCGTACCATTACGTCCGCCACGGCAGCGATGTAGTTCTCCGGTACCTTCTCATGGAAGAGGTCACTCATCGAATTGACAAATACTCGTCTGGGAGAACGCCAGCGCAGCGGCTCTGCCAGCTTCTCAGGAACGAGGCGTAGGTCGAAACCCTGTTCGTAGGGATGCCCTTTGACGCCGCGAAACCGCTCTGCAAACGTCTCGGCGTAGCAGTGCTTGCAGCCGGGGCTGATCTTCGTGCAGCCCCTCACGGGGTTCCACGTTGCGTCTGTCCATTCAATTGAAGATCGCTCAGCCACTAGAGCACGCCCTCTCTTCTGTATCTCTTCAGTATGTCCGTCACGATGTTCTCTGCCGTCTCTTTCTGAGCCGCGAAGAACAAGTAGTACAGTATGGCGCTTCTTGAGTTCCTCATGGGTACTGGTTCTGGTACATACTTGAATCCCGCGACCTTCTGGAGGCGCTCTCGGAATGCCTCCGCTATCACCTCGTTCGGCTGCTTCTCAGGAAAGCCGAACAGATTGCCGCTGGTGGAGTACGCTACGTCCCGCCACGACTCGTCTTTCCACAGTGCGGTCATTCGCTTCACATCGTCTGCTGAGGCGTTCGTCGGTTCCCAAAGAAGCACGTTGCGGTTCATGTCGAGCATCGGGAAGTTTAGGAAGATTTCGACAGTGCCCATTTTCGCGGCAGTTTCTATGACTTCCCAGTTGAGATGGAGTCCGTAGGGATCGAGAATGCACAGTGCGCGTTCGAAGTTCTCGAACCTGATCTTGGGAAACACCTCGTTGAGCAGAATCTTGTTGGCATCACCGCCATAGATGTGAACATGCTTCGAACCAGCGGTCTGGCGCTTCAGGGCTGCAACTTTGCTTTCGTCCAGATCAATCCAATGGTGCTCCTCGAATGGCGGTTCGACTTGGAGCGCGTTCAACGGACTGCCCGGCACAAGCTGCTTAGTTCCTTTGCGTATGTGGACGCCAGCGCCAGCGAACCCGTCAATGTAGATCGGACGCAGACCTCTCGCTTTCAAAATTGTGCAATACGCCCCGGCGTACTTCTTCAGGATGTCGAGTTTAAGTTCCGACCATTCCCCGATCTCGTCCAGCTTGGGACGTCTTGCTGACTGCTGTTTCATGCTCCCTACATTCTGAACTGCATTTGGCATCGAATGAGTGCTTGTTTCCATCTGCAATAGCCTCGGAACCCAGTATAGCGAACGAAAGGCGAATATGCTACGCTGTTCGATGTGGATGAGGGTCGCAAGCGCGTGCTCCTGATCGCCGCAAGCATCCTTGCCGCCCGGAAGCTGGCGAACTGGGACGGACGACCTTCGCCGTTCTTGGAATCGACCATTGCGGATGCGATCTCGATTGCGGAGCGCATCATGGCGAGGATCGACAGCAGGTGGGCTTCTCAAGTCGATCATGCCAACCGTTGACCCCTGCTATCTTCTGGGAGGAGCAGGAAAGATTGGCTAAGAAGAAACAACGCGGAACTTGCGCACTGTGCCTTGCAACGAAAGAGTTGCGCCGCAGCCATCTGCTAGGGCGTGCCATTTATTTGCTGAACCGTGACGGCAATGCCGACCCGGTACTTATGACTCCGCAACTCATTGCGCCAACGCAACGGCAAATCTGGGGTCATCTTTTGTGTGGAGATTGCGAACAGCGTTTCAGCAGTCGTGGCGAATCTCTAGTAATGCGGCTCGTGCAGAGAAAAAACGAGTTTCCGCTGCTGGATCGGCTCAGACTGGCAATTCCATTCAGCGTAGAGCCGAACGTCAATGCGTTTTCAGGAAGCGGGATTGGGGTAGACACGGAGGCTCTCGCGTATTTCGCTCTCAGCGTACTGTGGCGTTCGGGCGTCCAAACGTGGCGGACGCTAAACCAACAAACAACTGGCGTGTCGCTCGGAGTTTTTCAGGAGCAGATTCGGAAATATCTTGCAGGCGTGACGGGGTTCCCGTCCGACATAGTTGTGACGGTTACCGTCTGTACGGACATCGGCTCGCGCTTCTGCACATTTGCGCCTTCCGAACGAAAGGGCACGTTGTTCGCATCTCCCTCATACTCTTTGCTTGTGCGAGGAATCTGGTTTCACATCCTCACAGGAGTTGCTCCCTCAGCCCTCATCCGCGAGGCTTGTTGCGTCAACTCACCTAAGAAAGTCCTGTTCACGAAAGACTGCGAGAAAGAAGTGCTACAAGCAGGCGGTCACATCATGGGTAGTGCCGCTGTGTCGCCAAAACTATCAGCGTGAGCGAGGGGAGTGACTCTAAGCGTCCTTACTGAGCAAGATTCCATCCTCGCGTGTACTTGCAGTAGTTATATTCGTCGAGAATCTTCAATGCAGACCCGGATGGAGTCAAGAGATCGTCAGGTAGGCTACCAGCCAGACTCTCGACCTGTTGCTTTGTCGCAACCATAAATAAACAGTAACCCGGAGAACCCACAGAGATTCCGTACCCGGAGGCGACGGCGTTGTCCCACAAAGGGAAGAAGTTCGGTGCTAACGGATTCAGCGCCTTTGCGGCCCCGACCGGATCGAGTTTGTCCGCAAAGCTTTCGAACAGTTTAACCACATCTGCGTGGTCGTCACGGCTAAATGTGACGAGTGATCTGTTACGGAACTTGTCGATCAAAGCCCAGTGATCCTCAACGAGAATCCTGAGTTCGCCGGGAAGGGTCGGAATTTTGTCAGGGTGGAATCTGTAATACTGCCTGTTCCACACTTTCAGAAACGCAGCCAGCGAAGTTGCGATTTCTGTCACGCTGCCATTAGGCGTCGCCCTTTCAATCTCGTCTAGCGTACTCCAGTAGTAGCGGTCATCTTTCACATCATCTCTGAATTGCTTGCGGGCACTTTTCAACTCACGAACGCTAGGCACACCCACGAATCTGACATCCGCGATTGGTAGTTTTGATTTCAAACGCAACCAGAGACTTCGTATGATCCCCCAGTTTTCTCTTTTCATCTGACTCTACCTGATTCGCTGATTCGATCCGCTGGGCAGAACAGATGTGTCGGAAAATTGATTCCCGTCACCCTACGAAGCCTTCGCCCCAGCAGACCAGTTAAACGCAAATGGCTTCAGTGCCAGTTTCTTCCCGATTCGAGAAAGGTTGATCGCAAGCGAGCCATCGTCCACAGTAGTGAGAACAACGTGCCAGTATGACTTGTCGCCTCGGTCTGTCACATTGAGACTCTTCTTGTGCTTCTCCAAAACGGAATACGGCACGCCGTAGGCTTCATTGCGATCCATGCACGAAAGCACGAAATAGCTGTCTTTCCCTTCAGCGAGGAAGTGATCCCAGTTGGAGTGAAAAGCGTACCAATACCCACCCCCCTCATATCGTTTTGACACAGCGCAACAGACGCGCAGGTTCTTGTCCGAACTCCAGAACAGCGTTCGGCTGCGTCGCACTAGCTCTTGCCCCTTAGACCGGGCAAAGGCTTCAACTGCCTCCAGTCGCTTTGCATTAAGCAGTTCGGGGTCAGTGCGATCCTGCTTGAATGTGCCCTGTTCCTTGTCACCCTCTTCGACAGGTGGGCGCTCGGCAATCTGCTCCTCAACATCTACGGCAGTCGTGAATATGACGTCGATGATCCGGTCGATTTTGGTGTACTCGAACGGGCGAAGCAACTGCCGAATCTGGGAAAGCGTGGTCGGGTCGTCCGACTTCTCCTTAATCTGAACGAGCTTGATCAGCCGTTCCACGCTGATGAGGCGCATATCCCATGCGTACCGGGAACCACGCACCTGTGCCTCAAGCGCTCCCGTGTCCTCCCGTCCCACGACCACCAGCATCGAGGCGTTCGGTTCGATTCTGTGCTCCGCGTACAGCCGTTGTCTGTATTCCGCGATTTTGTCCAGCGAAACAGCGACGTAGTCCGTCGTCTTCACCTCAACCAAAATGTCTGCATCGCCTCGTGAGCGCCAGATACCATCGAAACCGACGACGGTTTTCTTGCCCTGATAAAGCCCATCCTCGACGTCGAAGTCCAACCTTCGACCTAATTCATTAACGATGTCTTGGAGGACGACACCACCCTTCTCGAATGAGTTCTCTAGGCAATACCTCGCATAATCGAAGAGCGATTCGCTTGGGCAAACACGGAGGTACCCACGGAACTCCTTGGAAGCCTCCGATCCGTCTCGGAGGTGACCGTCGCCAGCACTGGAGACAACTTGTTCGACCGTCATCCTCAACACTTCATCACGGCTGTTCTTCCAGAAGCTCATTAGCGGCATGCGCACATGATAAAGCAGAGCGACCAGAATTTAACGTGATTTGACGCAACAGACGCGGCTGGCGAAACGTGGTCGAACTTATGCCGCCTCGGAACTATACTTGTCCGTCACTCATCCCGAACAGGAGCGATTCATCATGCCTGTTGAGTTGGTCTTGGTTACGGCATCGGACGAGGTCAGGCAATCTTTAGCCCGGTTCAATTCCGAGGCAAAACAGTTCCGTGATCGCGCTCTTTCATTGCTCCATCAGACGACCTACTGGGTGTATGACAACGATTCCGAGAGCTTTGGGCCCGCAAAGTTCGTCGGCTTCGACGATATGTCCTTCGCAAAGTACGAGGAGGCAGTCAATGGTCGTCATACAGGCGCACCGTTCGATGGCTTCGCAACACGTCACGCAATCGAGTCCGCACTTGACGCACCGTTTTCTCCTGATGAGCAACTTCGATCCAAGCTCGAAGGATGGGGAAGCTCGCTACTTGGGTCTGGTGCTTTCAAAGGGGTCGATCAAACGAAGTGGACTTTCGTTCCATTAAATGTTCAGCGCCACTATTGGGCACTCGTCGCGAACCCCCAAATCTACGACATTGAAGCGGCGGTGTCGGAACTCTACGAGGACGACTGGACGGTGAGCGACAGCAACGTTCGAGCGGGCGACCGAGTTGCGATCTGGAAGGCGAAGGGTCGCACCGGACATCGCGGAATTGTTGCTCTCGGTGAAGTTTTGACCGACCCGGCACCGAGAACTCCGTTACCAGCAAGCCGCAAGTTCCACCTCGATGAAACGTCGATTTCGCCACAAGAGAGGCGTGTCGTTCTCAGGTACGTCGTTCCACCGAATGCTCCCCTTTGGCTTGAAGATGACCAGAGTGGACTGCTGGGCATGCTCTCTGTCGCCCGTGCAACTGGCGGCACTGTATTCAAGATCAGTCCAGAGCGATGGCAGAAACTCGTGGTGCTGTTAGGCGGCTGGCGATCTGGCAAGAATTCCACTAGCGATGTAGCAGTCGAAGCAGCGGTTGCGGCTCGCGCAAAGAATCAGGGATTTCAAATGGACTCGGCGGTACGGCAAGCATTAGAGGAGCACGCGATGAAACGAGCCGAGGCGCACTTTGTCAGCCTCTTCGATTCAGTGAAGCGCAGGGGTAAGCCCTACGACCTTTGCTGCACAAAGGAAGCCTCGGTACTTTACGTTGAAGTTAAGGGGACACAGACGGATGGCGCGGAAATTCTGCTGACGCCCAACGAAGTGGGGTTTGCCAAGAAGCATCGAGGTGAGATGGCGCTCTTCCTCGTCTACAACATTGCGGTTGCGAAAGAAGACGGCAAGATTGTTACGAGCGGTGGATCAACTCACATTGACCTCAACTGGGTCATCGACGATGCTGGCTTGTCGCCGTTAGGATATAGCTACTCGCTGTCGGGGAAGCAGTGAGACTGACACGCCAGCGTTCGTCCGCCAGCGATCCGAAAATGACCTTAGACGATTTCCGCAAATCCCTCACCGCGACTGAGCCGCCAGCGGGACTCGCGCTCGCCCTTGCCGGGTTGTGGTGGGACGCGAAGGGCGATTGGAAGCGGGCGCACGAATCAGCGCAGCAGGACGAGGGTGTAGAGGGATCGTGGGTACACGCCTACTTGCATCGGAAGGAAGGCGATCAGGGTAACGCCTCGTACTGGTACAGCCGGGCAGGCAAGCCCGTTTGCAGGGAGCCACTGGATGCGGAGTGGCTCGGCATCGTGAAGGATTTGCTTGGATAGAGCGGGTTCGTTCTTTTGTGTATTCCGAAAGTGTCGTTGCGGACGACACATTGCCTCTTTGCAATGATGACGTGGGCAGGGGAGGCAGAGAGGGCTTGAGACATGACTGCGAGTGCAGAAAATCAGGAAGTAAAGCTGGTATACGGTATGCGAGGTGGAATTCCCAGCGACCGCATGGAACAAATCCATTTCGGGCTGCCGTATTCTATGAGGCTCCGAGAAATGCTTCCTTATCTCGCGGACCCACTCGCCGCCCCGCTTGATGGAGTAGGCAAGATGCGAGCAAGAGTCAGGCTTTCCTACGGCTGGCACATGCTTAACCAAGCGCGTATTGCACTAGTTGAAGCCGAAGCCTGCACAGTTTTCTATGAAGAATTCCAGCATAATCATACCGAAGCCCTTTATCGGTGCCAGTACTACCTAGATGATGCGGCTCTGCGGCTACATTCTAGCTGCGAGCACATGCTTCGGTCTGTCGTTTTCCAGTGGACTTTAAGTACGCGTGAAAAGGTGTCTTCTGTTGACGCGGATGCTTCCTCTAAGGAGTCGAGAGAAAGCTTACTTGTTGGGACTCTCAAGGCGGCTGAGCAGTCGAAACATAGTCAGGTTCGTGTGGACGTAGCAAAGCTCTTGAGACAGCTACGCTCCAGTAACGCGTGGAAAGCGTGCATCAACCACCGGAATGATTGGGTTCATAATCGCCTTCCTGCCATCAAAGGATTATTCCCCGACATCGGATTCGGAACCTTCGATTATGAAAAGGAACTGCCTCCGGCGATCTCTAAGCTTTTTGGAGTGAAGCAGGGCATCAAAATGTCGGTGGGAATAGGTACGGACATCAACTTACTGCGTGAGACTGTGCGGAACGCTTACGGTGAACTCTTCCGTGTCTACGAGGGGCTTGCAAAACTACTCGCTAAGGGCTTCGAAAGCACTCCTGAGTAGCCCATCAAAAAACGGACGACAAGTCTTGGCAGCAACGATGAAGCAACACCGCTGAGTTGTAGTGAATATCAGACTGGGCGAGCCATTTCCAAATAGCGACAAAAAGCGTTGGCAAGCTCGATCTGACGGGGAGTCTTGCACTGCACTTGGAACAGAGCCGGGCTGGCGACGATCACAGCCACACATCGCGCTCGCGACACCGCGACGTTCAGGCGGTTCAAGCTGTACAGGAACTCCATGCCTCGCGGGGCGTCTTCTGGCGTCGATGTTGCCATTGAGTACAGGACAAGTGGTGCTTCCTGTCCTTGGAACTTGTCCACCGTTCCCACTCTCGCCCCTGTTGGGAGCCTTTCTATCAGAGCCGCGACCTGCGCGTTGTATGGCGCAACGACAAGTATGTCTTCCAGCGCGAGGGCGTGAGTTTCTCCGTTCTTATTTGTCCAAGTTGCTCCCGTCTTCAATAGAGCGCCCATTGCCGCCGCAACCTTCTCCACTTCCTCCGGTGATTCGTTCTGGTTGCCAGAGTGCGCCACAGGAGCAAATCGCAGTCCTGTTCCGCCAAGGGGATCGGTCGCGTTGAGCCGTTGCAGAGCATTTTCTGGGCGTGCAACGAGCCTGCCCTCGTAGAAAATCTCCGATGTGAAAGCGCATACATCTGGATGAAGACGGCGGGTCTCCGTCAAGAAAATGCCTTGGTCATCAGCTATGGTCGCACGCCCATTTAGCAGGTGACCAAGCGCCGAGACGTCTGCACCGGGCGGATGCACGCCCTTCTGCGGTTGGTCGAGTTGCTGCGGATCGCCCAGCAGCACGATGCTGGTCGCCGATGGCGAGGCAGCCAGAACATTGGCGAGAGACATCTGACCCGCCTCGTCCACGAAGAGCACATCCACGGAGTTCGCCATCTCCTCGCGTGCCCACAGCCATGCCGATCCTGCCGCGACCTTTGCGGAGCCTTTCGTCAGCGCGTTCAGAATATCTTCGTTGGTCTCCACCTTGACGACCGCTGCATCCTCGCACGCATCGCCTTCGTTTGCCTTCTGCACGGCCGTCAGGCGAACACTCGCCGCTTTTGCCGCGCTGCAAACCTCGCGAAGCAATGTGCTGATCACCTTGTGGCTGGCAGCCGTGATTCCGACCCTTCGCCCCTGCTTAACAAGATCGACGATCATACGACCCCCGGTGAACGTCTTGCCCGAACCCGGCGGCCCTTGGATCGGCAGCACTGAAGCTTGAAGCGGAAGCTGTCCCACCAGAGCGTTTGCGGGTTCCGTCAGTTGCCCATCGTCGCCGATCAATGTTCCCGCAGTCCCCTGAAGCACCGATGGGCGCTGTCGTAAGAGAAGTCCCAGCGCAGCCTGAAATCCTCCGGTACCAGTGATGCCGTGGTCAACAACCCATGACGCAATACGAAAAAGGCTGTCGCTCAACACTGTCGCATTCACGACGTCGAAGGGCACGAGGGCGGTTGGATGGGGGACGTTTGAGTTCGCGCCGCGTTTTAGGTCAATCGTCCGATTTCGTTCGTCGATGGCTATGACCGCCCCTGCGCTACCTCCCGTGCTTGGGTCGTGGACTTCGTGCGCTCGGTCGATTGCGTGGTCTTGGGGCGGAAAACTGTACCTGTGGATTACCGACCTTTTGATGTGATCAACCGCCCCGACATACGCAAGCCCACCCAGCGCGTCCCTGTCTTCTTGGAGTTCGTCGTTGGATAGCTCGCAAAGCCGGAAGTATTCCCACCAAGCCGACTTCTCCTCTCTGCGATGCCATTCCAAAAGCTGGGCGAGCAGCCAGCATGCGTGTTGCTCCACAGTCCATTCGCTCTCTTCTACCGGAAGCGGAGCAAGCAGCCGAGCCGCCAGTGCCCTAACCTGTTGCAGCCGGGCGCTCAGTTTTTCGTTCGCCTCGCCGGACTTCGCTGTCGGGCGCGGCAACACGTGACCGCTTTTTGCTTCCAATTCCTTGCGTCGTTCTTCGAGCCAGTCTCGGAGGCGCAGAGCCGAACGACAGTCGTCTCGGTTGTAGCCCTCAATCGTCTTGAGGAGATCGACACTCCCTTCCTGACCGTCCCCAATCGCCATCGCAGCTTCGAACGATTGCAAGGCGACATTCGCGTCGCGCAGCGCTACAGTACGAGTGAAGTCATACAGAGGCTCAAGGCTCTTTATCGAATAGCTCTCGACGGATGCTCGGATGCCTTGCCGAACGGCGCGGAAGAGATCGACGAAGATACCTCCTCTCAGCAGTTCGTCCACCTCATCTACGCACGTCCCGTGCCTTCCGGCGAGCCGCTTGATGGCAGTCGGCTCGTAAGGGGCGTAATGATAGATGTGCATGTCAGAGTTGAGACGCCACATGTCCATTACCTTCCCGATGAATTTCTCGAAAGCCTTTTTCTCCTCTGAGCGGGTCAGCGCCCACAGACACTCGTAGATCGGTGAGCCGCCTGAAGTCGGGCTGAAGGTCACCATGCCAATGAGATACTCCAAGCCTTCGTCCAACACATAGGGATTCGCTTCGAGGTCAAGAAACAAATCCGCAGACGACGGGAGCGGCAATGTGGCGAGACCCTTGCTCTCTTCCGCGTCGTCGATCAACTCGTAGAGGACCCGCCCCTTCTCTCGACCCTGAATCTGAATCCGTGCCTGCTCCCTGATTCGCACCAAAGCGGCTTTTCCAATACGCTCTATTTTGGGCTTTGGCGGAAGGGGCAACTTCGCTAAGTCAGCTATCGTGTGGACGCCGCGCCCAACCAGCGCCTTGCGCTGATTGCGCGAGATTCCAGCTACGAGCGACAGGTGGTCGTCGCTTCTTCGGCGCTTGTCACATATTGGAAACCATGAACACACTTCGCAGTGCTGCGTTGGTTCGGGGTAGGTCTCTGTTTCGAGCTTCCACGCTTGATCAAATTCGTCTCGCACCTTTCGGAAGTACGCGACGTACCGTTGAACGTGGAACCGTTCGGGATTCGACGTGCCGCCCAGCACAATGTGCATCCACTGCGGCTCCAATCCCTGAATCCGCGCCAGCAAATCCGAGTAGAAGCAAAGCTGAACCAAGGCGGTCGCCTTGGTGGAACGTGCGAGCTTGGTCTCCACGACCTCGTAAGACCACGCTCCGAGTGCGCTGGGAGCGTCTGTCCGAACGAGGAAGTCCGAACGACCGCCCCACGGCTCGTCCAGAAATGTGGCTTGATAGACGGCATCCACGCCTTCGCGCAGCGCCCGGACCGTCTCGGCGACGGCATGTTCCCATAGCCCCTTGACGTCGATCTGGACGATAGCGACTCCATCCTTTTCGGTTAGGTTGCGTAGGTATCGCCGCTCATGCTCAATGCCCAGCTTTTGCAGGAGTTCGACTGCCGGGTCTTTGAAAAATGGTTTGGTGACATTCCCGGTTGACTCGGCGCGTGCGAGCGTCACTGTGTGCGGGCAGGCAAGAAAGCTCGCTATGTCAGTCGCGGAGAACATGCTGCTGGCCATTCTATTCCGCAACGTGACAGGTCGGTTGCCGGATTTGTCTGCCGGGAGGCTCGCGCCTCCTCGCCACGTCCCAAAGTTACCATCTTCGCTATTTCTTCTCCACAGGATTTTGTGTGATACTGCGTCGTAGTCGTTTCCACAGATACGCACCTGTTTTGCAAACGATTCACAGTTGCGGGTGTGGACATGGCCGTGTAGAAGAGAGTGACAATGGCAACGGGTCTGCGAACTTTTGAACGTCCAATTCAAGCTGTCCTTCCTCTCGACTTGAGTTTGGCTCCGACCGTCGAAGACGAATACTCGCTCGTCTCGATGTTCTCAGGTTGTGGAGGGATGGACCTCGGATTCCTCGGTGGATTCAAGTTTCTCGGACGTTCGTATCGGCGGCTGCCGTTCCGAATCGTTTGGGCGAACGAGCACAATCCTGCTGCGTGTCGTACCTATCGCCGCAACGTTGGCCCAGAGATTATCTGCGACGATGTTTGGAAAGCGATTGACACGTTGCCCAGCCAAACCGATGTCCTGATTGGCGGCTTTCCGTGTCAGGACATCTCAGTCAACGGCAAGCGGGTCGGAGTCAACGGGAAGCGCACGGGTCTTTACAAGGCGATGCTCGAAGCGATTCGACGAACACGCCCGAAGGTCTTCGTAGCAGAGAACGTCAGGGGTCTGCTGATGAAGCATCATCAGGGGGCCATACATCAGGTCGTCGAAGACTTCGAGGAACTCGGATATAAGGTCTCTTACAAACTCTATCTCGCCGCACACTATGGCGTTCCGCAGACCAGAGAACGTGTTTTCATCGTCGGCACATCTTCGGAGTCCAAAGAATTCGTACCGCCGCATCCGCTCAAGCGCAAGCCAGTGACCGCCAAGGAAGCGGTTGCTGACTTAGAGCGGTTAAAGGAATGCCCGTCAATTAATCACGTCTGGAGTCGAGCCAACCGAAGTCCTGAACAGGGAGACCGACGCCTCGTCGCTGACCGTCCGGCTTACACAATTCGCGCAGAGTGCCACGGCAACATTCAATATCACTATCGGCTTCCACGTCGCATCTCGATGCGTGAGGCTGCGAGGTTCCAATCGTTCCCTGACAACTTCATCTTTGAATCGAAACTGCGCGAGACTGAGAGGCAAGTCGGCAACGCCGTCCCGCCAGTTCTTGCGTGGCATGTAGCAAGAGCAGTGCGCGATTATCTCGAAAGAGAGGAAGCGAGGCAGGCTATTTCTGCTTAGTGAAGAGTTCTTTCGATGGAACCCAAACGCCCCTTGCGTATTGGTCAGCCCGAACGAGCCATTCCTTGATGCGTCGCTCAGGCGGCACGGACTTTCCCCAATATTCCACGAACAAAGCGTCTTCCAATTCCCTCGCTGCGACTTTCATCTCACCCTCGATGTCCTTCAAGGCTCGTAGCATATAGTTTCCGCCACGAGTCTGGTCGGCACGCATTGCCACGCTTCCCGCTGTGAAGAGGTCTCGCGCCTGTGGGCAGAGCACGCCATGATACGTCAGGATGTAGACGGTCGCGTCTTCGTACTTATTCTTCGCACGAGACGGTTTCACAATTTGCGGACACAGCAACGCGGCCTCGGCTCGAAGTCGCCGCTTCTCCGCTTGTGGCAGGTGCATGTACAGGCGGACCTCAAGAGGCAGCGAGTGCTCTTGTTCTTTCTCAGGCTTCGCTTCCAACCACCAGAGATGTTCGCCTTGCTTGAGGCGACCACGAGCATACTTGCGGATAAACTCCATCTTGCCTTCATCAGTCAACTTGGCGAAGCTTTCGTAGGTCAGCCCGAATTTCTTAAACAGCGACTTCTTCGTTCCGATTTCCACCTCGAATCGCGGGACGTGCGACGTTCTCACGTGCATCACACAGTCTTCGTATCTCCCCCATCTGACCGCTGGCGTTCCGCCCATCTTCCCGAATAGGACATAGACGTACTTGACGTTCAGGTCTCGCGTGCCCTCAAAGACGCTGTTTGCGATGCTTCGTCAAGAGTTCTTCGAGTTGACTTTGACCTCAATGCCAAACTCTCCGGCGACGATGTCAGGAAATATCTGTGGATGAGAATCAGCATCGACCTTGATGCCTTGGAGCGCGGCGAGTTCTCGCAGGAGTACACGAGCGCGAGTTTCAAACACGCTGGGCACCCGGAGTGCAGGGTCGTCTCGCACTTCTTTGGTCAGACTGTAAGCGACCGCACTCAGCAACTTCTCGAACTCTTCTATTGTCATTGACCTGCGAAGCTGTCCACCGAGAGCTATTCGTCTCGGATTCTAGGCTCCGCATGGTGACGGCAATAGAGACAAGGTTGGTTCCTCGGCTTAGGATTCTAGGAAGGTCTGTATCTTGTCAGCAAGTGCGTCGTTGTCTAACTGGCATTCCCAGAGAACGAGAACTCTCCACTCCATGCGACGCAAACGTCGAAGTGTACGGATGTCCCGCTGACGGTTCCCTGTGATTTTCGGACTCCAGTAATCGAGTCGAGATTTCGGCATCCGACCGAGTCTGCACTTATGACCGTGCCAGAAGCACCCGTGGACGAAGACGACCTTTCGTCGCGAACGGAAGACGAGGTCTGGTCTTCCCGGCAGGTCTGCTTGATGGAGCCGATAGCGGTATCCCAGCCGATGGACAAGTCGTCGGACGAACAACTCCGGTTTTGTGTGCTTCGAGCGAACCAGACTCATCTGCTGGCTGCGTTCGAGTCGGCTTAGGTTGTCCACGACGGGTCAATTATAGAAGTGACGGCTTACGAAGAATCATTGCTTCGTCAATTCGGACGGCTTTTTGTAGTCCCGCACCTTCTCATAGCTAATGGCAAGTTCCGATCCGAGCCTCACCTTGCCGCCGTACTCATTCACTGGCTCGTTGTCCAGCGTCCCATACACAATCCGCTTCTTGTCATCGCGGCTCTGCACAATAACCCACATCCACTCGCCGGGCATGCCGTTTTCACCCTCGAACTCGACCTTGAGATGGTCGCCCGGCTCGTAGTTGGGTTGGCAGTCACCGTGGTGTGCTCGTGGAAGCCAGCAACCGGGCACATTCTGGCAGTCCTGCTTCAGGGACTTGTTCTGTTCCCGCCACCAGAAGCGGTTGGCTTTCATCGCGGCATCGGCGGCGGTGGTGCCAGTCTTGTGCTCGCGGGGAAAGTCGAACGACCAAATGGGCTGCCAGTCGTCCATCTGCATGTTAATCGAGAGCAGCGCATCCCGCACCTGATCCAGCCAGAGTTGGTATGTGTCAGCCATTCTCACCCATTGTAAAGCCAACGCTGCGTCGATCCGGTTTCAGCCCCGCTCTACTGCGTTTGCCCAAAGAGTCGAAGTTTATCCAGAAGCCTGACCATCGCCAGCGTGTCCAGCCCGCAGTACGCCCGAAGTGCTTTCTCGATCCGCTCGCGCTCGTCGCCGTTCAAGTCGCCCCGCACGAGCGACTCCCATGCAAGCCCGGCAGACTGCCCATCTGCGACTTCCATGCCTTCATAGGTCATCTCCGGTACGAGGGCGGGCAAGACCGATTTGATCGAGTATGAGCCTGCGTATGCCGGATGATACGTGTGCTCCCGCACAACGGGCAGCAGATCGAACAGGCGAGCTTGGATCGCGTTGATCCGATCCGTGAACTCAGGAAACCAACTGGCAAGCTCCGATAGCCTCTGCGGCTCGAACGAAGAATACACGACGATGCTCCCCGTCTCGCCCAGTGTGGCAAGGAGTGACGAGATGAATTCGCGCCGGGGATCGTTCGCGTCTGTGGCGAGGAACCCGTAATGCTGAGGTTCCGCGCCGGGTCGCTGCTGGATGTGAGCCGACCATTGAAAGGGAATTTGCTGGTACGGATGAGCGCCAGCAAAGCGAGGAATTGCCCAATTCACGGTCTCGAAGTCGGCGAAGTACAGCGGGTACTTCAATCGAGCCAACACATCGCGGAGTTCAGGGCCGTACGATGCCTCCCCGGTCTGCACACAAGTAGCAGCGCGGCGCTGAATCTCGGTCAAGTCGAATTCGTCAGGAATGTCGCGAATGGATTCAATGCCCATCTCCTCCAGTTCCTCCATCGCGCTGGCATGGATACGAGGCAGGTAGCCGATATGGTCTTCGGGGCGCGGAGGATTGCATCGGTCAAAGAACTCGCAGGTGACTGGATCGGCGCAGTGCCGACCGGGTGCAATGTCCGGTGCGTTAGACATGGCGAGTACGGTGAACTCCGACCGTAGCTGGAACGTGAGCTTGGGCTGCAACCGCTGGACTCGCCGGGTCAGATTACGAATGCGAAAGAATCGTCGCGGGTCGATTTCGCCGCCCGGATAGATGTAATTCCTGTTAATGTGCCCCAAGCATGCGGTCGCCAGATCGACTCCGCAGCGCGTAACTACTCGATATTGGATTCCGACATCTTCAATGTGGTGATCCTTCAGATCGCTGGTGGACTTAACCTCGATCAAACGCCAGCGCCCATCGCGCCGACGATGCAAAATGTCCACGCGCACCAGCACGCCGCCGTGCTCGAACACGCCCTCAAAAATTGCAGGCACGGATTGATCACGAAGTAGCTCGCTTGTCGTGCGGATCGCCTGATCGAGACTGCGTTCGCAGACCTCCACTCCTCCGGGGAAGAGCCTGCGTGCGAGCATGCCCACATCGTGTCCTTGCTGGATAATGGCTTGATCGGCGGCACTCGGCTGCGCTGCAAGCTCCGGCTGGTGAACCTGCCAGTAGAGCCTTTTCAAGCACTGGCACCCGGCGACAAATCTGCTCTTTGACAATTTCATTTTCACCGCAGTGTCTCCTCCAGCTTTAAGGACTTCGTTTCGATCCCCATTTTCACGACGCGCAAATACAGAGCTTTTGCCTGATCAAAAAGCCCTTGCCTCATGTAAATGCATGCCAGCAGTTCAAGGTTCTCCGGCGTCGGCTCCGTCTCTATCAGCTTCAGCATCAGCCCTGCTGCATACACTGTTTTCCCTTCATCTAAGTACGCCTGTGCCCGTTCTCTCATTGCCCCTCCTGCCTCTGCCACGCACCATTTCTCGAAGGTCGCGGAGGGGTTTGAACCAAATTCGATTGTTCTGCATCCTCGCGCCAGTCGCCCGGCACAACAAAAACGTCATATTCGTGCTCGACGCCTCTGTTTCGGTGATCTTCTGCTTCAAACAAATCAAACGTCACGGCGACATTCCGGCGTTTGACATCGCCATTTTCATCAATAGACAAAGACGTCAGCACAAACACATGGCAATAATCGTCCATCATCAATTCCTCCCCGTCATCATGACCCTGTTGTCAGTGCGCGTTCTGGCTTCGCATGCTCTTGGCTTGGAGCGAGATCGCGTGCAACGTCTCCCGTAGTTCGCGGTCGCCCTTCGCCCGGCTGATGAAGTCCTCACGTTTCCTGCCTCGCACCCAGCGGCGCAACAGCACCAACCAAACGGGCGCAAACACCGCGAACGGTGCTATTGCGAAGAACTCCAACCGACCCGTAGTGCTGTGGAGCAGGTTTCCTGCCGCGCCGCAGAAAGCGAATTCCGCCAGTGCCGACCCGAACCAGCCCATCACCATAAACCCGAAGGACTTCCCAACCGTACACACCATGCCGCCTTCGCTATCGCGCCAATTCTTGACCCGGCCCTGCGCTTGCGCCAGACGCACAGTTTGCCAGTGGCAGATCACGGTCATCCAGAATCCGCACGCGAACGGACCGGTCAGCATGTAGATCGTAGCCATATCCGCTACGCTCTTGTGCGTCAGAATGACCCAAAACGGCACGGTCACGTAGAGAAGGGGAGCCGAGGCGAAGAACAGAATCAACGCGATGTTAATAGCGACCAACCGAACGATGCTGCGGAAAAGGCTCTTTAGGATTTCCATTGTTTCCTCCGTTTTATTAACGCCTAAGCGCCGCCGCAATGCTGCCGCCATGTTCCGACTTTGGGGCGATCTTGGTCGCTGCGGCGGTATCGCAGAGTTCCCGCAGCCGTTCCCTGTAACGCGCCACAAGCCCCGACACCGACTGGATTGCCTTCGCCGCTTTCCCCAGTTCCCGCTCGATGCGGTCAATCTCAGGCAATGTGCGGCGAAGCTCTTCGGCTAGGAAGACGTTCCTCTCCAGCAGGTCGAAACCTCTCTCTCGCATGCGCTCAAAGATCGGCTTGAGCAGATCGAGATCGCGAACGATCCACTGCCGGGTGGTTCGGAGCAGCCACACCCCATCCTTGCGGCTCCAGCGCAGTTCCCGGTCAGCCTGCCGCAATTGACTCTCGTCGCGAACGACCAAAGCGGCGACAGGAATCGAACGCTCGTTAGAGTCGCGCACGAGCTTGTCGATGTCACTCTCCGCGATTGCTGATTTATCCTTGTTGTCGATCAGGATTCGCGGCTCCAGCGGATCGCCATTAGGGGCACGGTACGCCAAAAGGTAGTCGCCGTTGCGGGGGAGCTTGTCACTAATCCAAACGCCAGCCCAAGTCCGCACCTCTTCCTCGAAACTCATCTCCTCGCGCTTCCCGATGCGAGCCGTTTTCGACAGTTCCCCTTCGAGTTCTTGGTTTCGTTCGCGAAGCTGCGCGAGTTCCCGCAAGCAATCCTCGACCCGGCGTGACAGATTCTCCCTTTCTGATATGGCGAGGTGCAGTTCGTCCTTAAACCTGTCTCTCAACTCCGCAGTGCGCTTTGTGAGTTCCGCCTCGAACCGCGCCCATGCGCTCTGGTGATCATTGGAGTGCTTTTGCTGGAGCAGGCGGAAGGCTTCCTCGGCAGAAAGCTGGGCGACACGGGCGAAATCACGAACGCCGAGGCGGTCGAGAATCTCGGCGCGGCTGAGTTCGCCTTGCCCACCGCATAATGGGCATTCGATTGTTTCGGTCGGTGATGAAGACGGAATAGTCATGTGTCCTCGTGATGCAATCTGAACCAAGCGGGGAGGAGTTGAAATCGTGGGGGAGACGGTGTTACTTCTTACGCCGGATCAGCAAACCCGGATCGGACGAATTGATCGAAACCAAGTTCCCGCGTGCGTCACGCACGGTATTGAAACGCTCGTTTGTGCGCCCCGCGATCTGCTCGTGTTCGTCGCGCACGACGGAAGAAGAATCGCTGTAGCCGCTGGTGATTGAGCCGATGATGCGGTTCTTTCCATCGCGCAAATACCGCTTAGTCAGTGACATTGCTTTCCTCCTTGTGCTGATTCAAGCAAACAAAACTCGATAGATGGATAACATTCGACCTCGGCGTGCTCAGGGGCAGTGCTTCTTGTAAATAGCTCTCCACACACCAGACATTCGAGTAAGCCGTGACGACGGACGGCGAACACCTTCCCGATCTGGTCGGTGTGGATCGAACCAGCGTCGCGCTGAGTTTTTTCCTCAGCAATCATGTCAAGCGGCAATCCCCTACAACCGAGCTTTGTGCCTGAGCCTCCCATCTTCTGTTGCCCTCGTCCCAGACAATTTCCTTGTGCCGAATCCTCAGCATGCTCCTGTTCCACAGAACGGCATGAACCTGTTTGCCGTCAACTCGCTCGACCACGGCTATGCCTCGACCGAGGATCGCCACGCGGTCGCCCTTCTTCAAGGTTCGTTCGTGTCGGCGTCGGTCGTGATACTGCTTACTCCTCTCGATAAAGTAGCCCAATCCTGCGTCGTCGTATCCCGAACTGATAGCCCAGAGCGGGATGTTCTTCTTCAGATCGGCAACGCAAATGTCAACGCGGTAAGCAGTGAGCATTTGCAAGCGGGATTGGATTTCCGCCAGCGTGAACGGCAGTGTATCGGGCGGCAGGGCGAAGTTCTTGGGGTAAGCGAATTGAGCACGGTATCCAATTTCGTGCTCTACGACGGTGCCCCACAGGTTCACCTCGCCGTGGATGCCGTACCTCGCGTATCCAGTCGTGCGCAAGTGCTCAAGGCTCTTGCTTGCGTACACGCCGCAGGTGCAATTTGCTTGCGGGGCGTCGTGGGCATCATGCGCCGCCTCGGCGCGACCGACGATGATTCCGTGAGACGCAGCCCTGCATTCCGCCGCCAGCGGCTTGCTCGGAGACCACGGCTCGCCGTTCAGCGACTTCGACCCCGTGGTGTCCCACTGCCAAACGCGGCAGCCGACGATGGGCGAGATGTAGTCAGGAATGCTCACTGGGTGACTGGCACCTGCTGTGGCTCCGACTCTGGCGACTGAATCGGCTCAGGCTCAGGTTCGCGGGTCGGCTCTTTCACTGGGAGTTCCAGCGGCTCGACGATGATCGTTCGAACTGGCTCGCCAATTTGCATCTGTTGCCTCCCTTTGGTTAGCTCTCGCAGTCAGTGGGTCACAAACGTATAAGTTCGTCACCAACCTGCCCCGGCTGAGTTCGACTGAACAAAGCCAGCAGCATCAACAATTCGGGCTGTCGGCTGCACGAACCCTTCGTCACCAGCACGTGATCTGTTAACCAGCTTGCAAACTAGGCTGCGGGAAACACGCCACTTCTTGGACACAGCCGTCAGTGTCATTCCGCTGAGTCGGTCGCGGACGATGGCTGTGCGATCCAAGTTCATCGGGGCACGCCCGATCCGCACACCGTCCAGCTTCGCCCTGCGCATCCCTGCCAAGACACGCTCTCGAATCAAGTCCGATTCGAGTTCGGCAATCATGCCAATCAGCGTTAGGAGGAGACGTCCCATCGCGCCGCTCGTGTCAATGTTTTCGCGCCGGGAAATGAAGACGACGCCTAAGCTGTCGAACTCGTCCATGACTTGCAGGAAATGTTTGACACTCCTCGCGACTCGGTCGAACGCGGCGACGAGCACGACGCAGAATTTCTTCCGCCGCGCATCTGCGATGAGCGCATCGAGACCGGGACGTCTCGCTCTCTTCCCTGAGACTCCGCTGTCTCGATACTCCTGCACGATTTCCAAACCACGCTGCGCCGCTAGTTCGCGGAGATCGTACAACTGAGATTCGACGTGCTGATCGGCCGTTGAGACACGAACGTAAATGGCGGCTGTCTTCATTAGCTTAGATTCCTCTCTCAGATTCGTTAGGTTTGTGCGGACGGCTCACGTGCCCGCGCAGCCGATCTACAGCCGCAAGGCAGATGGTCGATTCGGGAGCGAGCAGGTTCAGATTCGACCAGACCTCATCCTCCAGCAGTTGCCCAAGATTGAAATCACTGAGTTCGCGTAGTCGCTTTGCCAGCACGCTGGGGATGAGGAGTGCCGCCGCGAACCGATCTGCTGGATTGCTGGATCGCATTCGCCTCCGCTGCTCTGCGATGAGTTCCCAGATAGTCAATCGACCCCCCAATCTCAGTAATAGGGGAATTTGCGCAGCGGCGTCCAGAAATCGAGGGAGAAAATGGTAAGCCTTACCAAAGATATTTCGAGTGTTACTGCTCGTCTATCGTAGCAATAGAAGCGGGCTTCATCTACAATCCACGCGGCGGATTGGAGGACAGAATGAAAGTGGAAATCGTGCATTGCCCTACGTGAGAGAACAACAAAGTTCAGGTCACGAGTCTCGTGGCCCTCATCAAGAAGCGCCTAGGGATTGAACCCGTCCTTACGCCGGGGAAGACTGGTCAGTTCGAGGTGATCGCAGACGGCAAGAAGATTGCAGAGCGCGGCGGAAATTGGTTCTCGCGCAAGGTTGGCGCCGGGTATCCCGATTTGAATGGAGTGGTGGAGGAGCTTGAGAAGCAACGGCGTTAAGAGTTGAGAGTTGAGGGTTCAGAGTAAGCATCGAAAGTTTAAGGTTCAAAGCCCGAAACTTCACAGCCGAGACAAGAATCGGCGACGGATAAGGTCTGTCGCTCTCGGATCGTTCGGAAACCAGCCAGAATCAGGCAGATTGACGACGGTGCCGCGATGTCGGACGACGTGCCTCCTGCGCGGTCACAAACTTGTGAGCCATGCCGAGCAAGTCCCGCAGGACATCGGGCGTGACGCGGGACAGGCGAACCAGCACGGAGGTGTAGTTGAGATAGTGGTCGGTGACGTAGTAAACATCGGGAGCCGCTGCAATCAGTTCGGCGCGGTCGTCGAAACCGACGCGAACGGCAAGCGAACCCGGTTCAGCCGAACGATTAACAGGTACACATGCCAAAAGTTTCCCGTGAACCTTGAGCGCGGGTGCTCCGTATGCCATGCTCTCCTCCACGCCGGGCAAAGCCAAGCCGATCTTCCGTACAGCGTCGAAATCAATTGTGCTCCCCTGTTTCTTCGAAGTCTTGATTTGCTTCGATGATTTTCCAGCCGCTTTTGATCCGAACTTCGACGTTCGTGCGCCCGGAATCTTGCCTATCCGAGTGTCTCCAGCCAGCACAAGCTCGCATGCCCGCAGTGCCGCCGACTCAAAGTCAGGGGCATCGACGGGTAAGACCTGCCAACCCGTCACGGGTTTCCGCAATACTTGAATCGACCGCATGTTCGAGAACTCGCGCCGCAAGCTCTGGTGGTGTTCTTGGGTAGTGGCGAGCCATACTCCGTTATCCGCAGTGCTCTTAGGCTTGTCCCGTAGGATCAACACGATTTTGTCTTTTACATAGATTGCGAGGCAGCCAAACATCGGACGTGTGTACGGCGATAGTGTGGAAATCGCATCAAGCACGAATGCGTGTGGAATAGGCTTGCGCTGTTTGGGCAGCAAGGTCGCATCCAGAGCTTCTGGAGAGACGTGCTTTCTCTTAGCCATACCCGCGCACCTCCAGCCTCGCCCGCACAAACTGGTGGAAGTTTACACCCCAAGAACTTGACCCAAAACGGAGGGTATTATTGCAACTTCGCGTACTCCGCTTTGGCTTCCTTCAGGATGGGAATGTCGGGGTCGGCGTCTTTCCAGAGGGTGAGGAAATCTTTGTAGGCGGCGAGCGCCCGCACGCGAGCGGCATCGGCATCCGCTCCCTGCGAAGTTCTCGCCTGCAAGGCGTTGGCACGAGCCACCCCCAGATGCGCCAACGCTCCCGTCCAGCAGTTCCAAACCATGCCGCTGTGGTCGAGAATCTTCTGAAACTCGGCGGCGGCTTCTTTGCCCTGTCCGGCTGCTAAGTATGCCTCTCCGCGTATGTACACGTGATACAGGCAGGAAACACCGAACGGCGTATTGCCTAACTCGATTGGCGTGGCAACTTGCAAGATATTTAGGGCAGCAGGGGGATTCTTTCTGTTCAGCGCCAGTTGCGCCTGAATCGCTGGCAACCAAAGCGATTGTATTTGGGTGCCCCGCGGGAAACGCTTTTCTAAGTCTTGGGCTAGCGACTCAGTCCGCGCCATGTCGCCCGCCATGGCAAACGCAAGCGCTGCTTCACTCTCGACGTCTCGACTTCCGGGAACAAGCTTCAAAGCCTCTGCCGCTGGCAGTCGGGCCTCCGCAGGATTGCCGTAAGCCGTTTGTTCGAGAGCGGCGTTTGCCAGATAGATAGCTCCTCTTTCTTTGCTATCCGATCGTATGGCGGAGTCCAGAGCCCGCTTCGTCAGTTCACGCGCTTTGGCTAGATGACCCCCATACGCCTCGGTGTCGGATGCGAGCCCAAGGCCCTCGTCCTCGTACTCGGGCCTATCCGCAAACCACTGTCGCTGTTCCGCCATCGCGCTGGAATCCGCCCCGAGAAAGGCAAAGGCGTAGAGATCAAGGTGGAGTATGTCAGTATCCAATTTTCGCGCCTGCGCCTCGTGCATGATTTTTCGCGCCTCGTCGAGGCGTTGTAGAGCAAAGGCCTCGTTGGCAAGATCGTCGTATATACTGGGGGCATTCGGATCAAGGGGTAGGGCTCTTCTGGTGATCTCCGCGGCCTTCTCCCACCGCCCTTGTTCCATGTACACGAGGCCCAAATCGATATACAATCCTGATCTCCGCGGGTACTTCTCGATCCCCTCTTCCTCTGTCTGGGCAGCTTTATCCAGTTCGCCAGTGACAAAATGATAGTAGTCGCTCTCGATCGACAACTTTTCCCGCTCGCTAGTGTGTTCCCGTAGCTGGAATGCCTTCGCGAAATACTCGCTGGCCCGCCCTTCCTCGCCGAGATCGGTATAGTCGATACCCACCGCCGAATAGCCCGAGGCAAAATTCGGGTCAAGCTCGATGGCACGCTGATCGTAAGGCAGCGCTGCTGCGGAGCCTTTTTCGTAGTCCGCCTTCTCGCCGAGGCTGTACGCTTTCAGCGCTTCGAATGAAGACGTGGTCGCCTGTTCGAGCGGGACATCAAACTTCTGCACCGTAGCCAGCGATTCGCCCAGCTCGCCGCGCAGCTTCGATGCCGCATCCCCCAGCGCGTCCAGCACTTTTTCTTTGGACGCTGCCGTGACTTGCTCCTGCGCCAGCATGTCTCCGCTCTGGCAATTCACCGCCTTTAACCCCAGCACATACTCGCTGCCCAGACCAGCAATCGACCCGGCAATGTAAGCCTTGCTGCCGGCCCGCTGGCAAAGCTCGCGGGTAACTTCGGGCGTGAGTTTCGTGCTCGTCGGACGGGTCATCAGTTGGAGTGTCTTCGCGACTTGGCTGTCGGAGAGCACATTCAGAAATGGCGACTGGTTTAGAGCAACGCTGAGCGCAGTTTTCAATGTGTCGTCGAAAACTGCGTCGCCCGTACTGTTGGCAAAATCGGCGAGGACGATGGTGTCTTTGTCGGTTAGGCGGTGCGTGGTCTGGCGTGAGCGGAAGTAGAATGCTCCCCCGATTACAGCAGCGAGAAAGATCACGGCCGCGGGAACAATAACCTTCCAGAGTTTCCTGCTCGCGATGGGAACTTCGGCGACCTTCACGGCGCTCGATGACGGAGATGGCGCAAGCGCAGCCGACGAACCGGATGCTGGCGGCGGTTGGGCGAACTGAGAGCCGCTTTCTTGTGCCGCAGCCACCGTGCGAGAACTCGCAGCCCCTACCCGTCCCGTCTCAGTGTCTCGCTTCAGCCGTTGCAACTCGGAACGCATGTCGGCTGCGCTCTGGTAGCGCAGATTGCGATCTTTCTCCAGCGCCCGGTTGATGATGTCTTCCAGCTTGGGCGGAATATCGCGGTTGAAGCGAATCGGCGGCGGCGGATCAGAATCGAGGATTGCTTTGAAAATAAGCGCAGAGGTTTCGCCATGGAACGGCAACGCTCCCGTCGCCATCTCGTACAGCACTGCCCCAAAGGAGAACAGATCGGTTCGGGCATCCAGCTCTTTGCCTTTGGCCTGCTCGGGTGACATGTAGGCCACAGTTCCCAGCGCCGTTCCCGGACTGGTCAAGTGTTGCTCATCGAGGGAGCCTGTCTGCGTCCCGGCGGCTGCGATTTTGCTCGAAGAACTGCCTGCCAGACTGACCTTCGCCAGCCCAAAGTCAAGAATCTTGGCGTGTCCGCGCTTGGTGACAAAGAGGTTCGCAGGTTTGATGTCGCGGTGAACGATACCTTCTGCGTGTGCCGCGTCCAGCGCATCCGCAATCTCGATGGCCAGCGACAGAATCAACTCGGTTTCCATCGGTCGGCCAGCAATGCGATACTTCAGCGTCATCCCGTCCAGAAACTCCATGGCGATGAACGCCTGCCCATGTTGGTCGTCAATTTCGTGGATGGTGCAGATGTTCGGATGATTCAGGGCGGAGGCCGCCTTGGCTTCGCGCTGAAAGCGGCTGAGTGCCTGCGGGTCTTTGGCTACGTCGTCAGGCAGGAACTTAAGGGCAACAAAGCGGCCGAGCTTGACATCCTCCGCCTTATAGACCACACCCATCCCGCCGCCGCCCAACTTCTCGACGATGCGGTAGTGCGAGATGGTTTTGCCGATCATGAGTGGCGCAGGTACTCAGGATGCAATCTTAGGGGTGCCAAGAAGCGGAAGTCAACGGGGTACACCGATGGAAGCAGGAAATGGCAAAGTCGGCGATTTCGCGAGCACGACGGAATGGCGCGGTTTCAGTGGATTCTGTCTTCCTCACCCAGCGTGCTCCTATTCTTCCCGATCACACGCACTTCCTTACCACGCAAACCTGCGTACTTGATCGCCATGCCGAGCAGCATGTATTCGTCCTCTTGGTAGTCGGCGGCAAAGGCGTCTTGATGAAGCAACACCAGTTCGGTGTCATCCGCGCAGGCTTTCGCGAAGTCGGGAAGATTCTTTCTGATGGTCGCGATCAGGCTGGACTCTCGTTGCATGCGTTCGTCCTTGGTCATCGTGCTATGAGAATAGCTGATTCTGGGCGGGTATAGATTCCACAGGTTGAGAACATTCTTGGTCGTCGTTCCTCACGCTGTTGACGCGAGCGCTCACGGGGTAGCAGTGCATCAACCGAGCATCAAAGGGCTTCAACAATTCGGAGATCGCTGCCACGTTCTGCACACCGGGGTCGAGCCACACGTCATAATCGTCCTTGCCGAGAATCACAGGCATCCGGTCGTGGACTGTCGCAGTAACGGCATTCGGCACCGTGGTCAGAATCGAACAGGTCTTCACCCATTGCCCGCTCGGATCACGCCAGCGCTCCCACAGTCCCGCAAAGGCGAACAGCCCTCCTTCATCGACCTCGAAGCAGAACGGCTGCTTCGCCGAGCCACGCCGTTGCCATTCGTAGAAGCCATCTGCCGGAACGAGGCATCTGCGTAGCTTCATCGCTTCACGGAACGCAGGCAAGGTGTGTACCGTCTCCGATCTGGCGTTGATCATCCTCGCTGCGCCAGACGTGTCCTTCGCCCATGACGGAATCAGTCCCCAGCGCATCAGCGACAACTCGCGGACAGGCTCTTTCGGATGCTGCCTGATCACCGGGACTGGCTGCGTGGGAGCGATGTTGTACCGAGGACTCCAATCGTCCTGCCAATCAGCGGTGTCGAAGTGTTCCTCGATGATCTGTTTTCTTCGGGACAGGCGGTATCTTCCGCACATGGCGATCAATCATCGTATCTGAAATGAGAGATCACTGAAATTCATATCTCTTGTTGCAGCAATCTCTCTTGATCGCTTGCCGGAGGGAAGAAGGTCTTTTCTGCCGAGTAGTTCAAGGCCCCTACGTATCCTGTCAGGTCAAAAAGAACGCCGAATAGCTCCTTGGACATACCGATGCGACCAGTGAGCGCAAGATCTCGATGAATGACTTGAAGCGACGGAGCGTCTCCCCGTTTTATACGTGTATAAATAGCGTCTTCGAACACGGACATCGAAAGTCCGTGGTTTGACCAGAACTGTTTGACGAGATCAAAGAGTCCTCGATTATAGTTGCGCCCGTTTCCTACCATCATTTCCCGTCCCTTGGCGGTTAAGCGCAATAGAGAATCATCCCTGTGCTCGATGATTCCCAGCGTCTCCGCAACTCTGATGTATCGGTGGAATGCTTCGGGGCTGACAAAATCGTATTTCAAAATGTTCGCAGCAGTTTTGTAGGGTTGGAGGAATTCTGGGGTTCTACGCCGCTTTAACTGAGCATAAACAAATCTCTCGGACTGGATCGGCTTTTCCAGAAGCTCCTTCCCGATAACGAAGATTTTCTTGTAGATGGACTTTCTTGGAGAAGACGCTCGGATAGCGGACGGAATGTGAGGACTCGATATTTGCTGGAAAAACACCTCGTTTGCGAGGTTTCCATCAACGGAGTAGGGTTCCTGTCCCGCAGTCAACTGCGTGCGTTCTTTGACATACGTGAAGAAGCTCTTGAAAGTTACTTTCCTGCCGTTGTCGCGTGCTCTGGCATCGGTAAACGCCTGAAGAGCATGCTTCGAAAACACTCCGTAGGCTTGCTCATCATGATAGTCAACCAACGCTTTGTCCTTCGCACTGGTCGATGCCATAAGATAGTAGTTTCCACTCAAGCCAGACACATTCAGTTGCTCGGATACGGTTCCTGCATAGCAGCAGTCAAGCATCAAAACACAGTTCTCTGGCTGGTAATCGGTCAACCATCCGATGACGTCCGAAAACTTGAGCATCCCTGAGTAGTCATCTAGCTCGCTATCTGGACAGCAGAAGTACAATTCTCCTTTGAAGGGGTGCCGAACAGCGTGTCCAAAATAGTAAAAGAGAAGTGTGTTTCCACGATTCCCGGCTTTCTTAATGCTTTTTCGGATTGCCTCTCGCGCTTCTACGGTAGGGCGATCAATCACAGTCTCACTGCTGAATGCGTAGGCGTCGCCCAGTGATTCGAGTTGCTTTGAAAGCTCCTTAAGATGCGCCTGAATGACTCCACGTGGAATGCTTTTGCTTGCGTCACCGTACCCGACAGAGTTCGCGAACAGCACTGCTGTGCGATCCATTACTAGCGTCTCTTCCCAGTAGGCTTTGTCTTTTTAGCGGATGAAGACGAGCGATGGCGAGGTCGGTTGAAATTCGTTCCACTCTTAGGTGACTGCCCGTCCGTTTGTATTCGCCTCAAGAACTTCTTTTGTGTAGCCTCGGTCGCGGGGAGCGAGAGTCGTTCCTCCTTCACGACGATCACAACTGGTTTGTCCTTCTTCTCTCCTTTTTGAGACTTGGCAGAACGAAAACGTAGGAGGTTGCTCAATACGTTGAGCACTGCCGTCGCTAACGGTAGAACTTTATCTTGATGCTGGATGACGAATGCGACAGCATGCTCAAGCCCGAAGCCGAGAGTGCCGGGAGGTACTGGCTTTCTTTCCTCAGTTACAGAGACGGAAGTAAGCTCCCCCAGACTCTTTCGCAGACCTTCCTCAAGCTCGCCATGCGAGGGACTGTTCGGGTCGATGAATATCTCGATCTGACTCATGGAATCTCCAATCGCAATGAGAACTACCACAAATGCTACTTGAAGTGCAAAGGAAAGGTGTGCTTGTTCTGAATTCCGAACAGCGGGAAATGGGCAAAGGCGCAAACGGTGACCGCAACGTCCGCTAAAACGCTTAGCTGTTTCACCTGCATGACCGACGTAACTTTCCACTGGCCCTAGCCTGCAAGACAATTCAGATTGTATGACCGCTCTGATCCGATACGACGCCGCCCGCAAAGCTATCGCGTCTGCTTACCGCGTTGACGAGGCGAAGAAAATCCGCGACAAAGCGGAAGCAGTCCGAACCTACGCCAAATTGGCGGGCGATCTGCAACTTCAGAACCAAGCATGCGAAATCCGATTACGCGCCGAGCGCCGTGCAGGGCAACTCCTGCTGGAAATGGAGAAGAACCCCGGCACGCGAGGTGAGGGGCGACCGCGAAAAGATGGCACCAAAATAAGGCGGTCTGGCGTTCGTACCGCCTATCGACCCACTCTCGACGAAATCGGCATTTCAAAAGACCAGAGTTCCAAGTGGCAGCGGCTCGCTCTGCTGGTTAACGAATCCACATTTGAACGGGCGCTCGTTCAAGCGCGTGAGAAAAATGGCGAACTGACCAATGCAGCTTTGCTTCGCGAGATAAGGGAGATCGCGACGCCATCAGAGGTACTGACAGACCCGGACGTGAACGTCGTTGTGTCAGAGTTGATCCGAGACATCGAGTCGCAGGGCAGGCGTGAGAAGCTCGAAACTGCCGTTCGTCTCCGCAATCGCCTGAACCCAACGATCAGGAAAAAGTTGATTCTGGCATTGAAGAATGCGAAGACCGATGTTGGACGATTTGAAGCGGCACTCGTCAAGGACTTCAGGGAGTTTCCTGCCAACGGAAAATGCCATCAACGGATCGTGCGGGAGATGATGGCAGAACAGCCTGATCCGCTGCTCAGCGAGAAACTGGCTCTCGCGGCTGATTTCAACAACGCGACGGTGCGAGAGATTTCTCTAGTGGATGCACGCAATTTGGTGGTAGCTCAAGAGTGGCTCGGAAATCTCCCCGGAGGGACGGAGCACGCATTTGGACTGTTTTTTGGCGACCATCTCGCAGGCTGCGTTTGTTTCGGCTCTACGGCTGGAACAAAAGTGAAAGCATCCGTGTGCGGTGCCGCGCACGCGGGCAAGGTCAAGACACTCACTAGAGGCTGTACTTTGTTTTGGGCTGATCCGCCCCGGACTTCGTCGGACGGCAGGACACACGGCGGTTCAGCGGCGTCGTTTTTGATCAGCGCTGCATGTCGTGAGATGACCAAGAAGGGATACAACATTTTCGTTGCCTACGCTGATCCAAAGGCGAATGAACGAGGAACAATTTACCAGAGCCTCGGATGGTCCTTTTGTTCTTTCACCAACCCCACGGAGAAATTTCGCAGACCGGACGGCAAGGTCTACGATGCTCGAAACGTTCACTTGCTGACACGTGATCGTCGCTTCGGAAAGCTCAGATACAAACGCAGTCGCGCCGAACAGAAACAACTACTGATTAAACAAGGCTGCGAATTCTTCAAAGACGATAACCGAAAATTGCGGTATGTAGGTTTCTATGGCGATAAGCGCACGAAGCGGATGTTGCGAGCCGCGCTGAAGTGGGACGTTCTGCCATATCCGAAACGAGAACCGTCACCGGAAGATCGCGCTCAAGTCGTCAATCTCGATCCAGCGGCGAAGGCTTTCGCTGCGTCTGCTCCTTAAGAGCTAGTAAAACTGAGAAATTGAGGGAATCGCTCGGTTCGCCGACTTCGCACATTCCAGTAGCCCGATCTTTACTCGCCATCCGCGTCGAGCAGCCTCTTTCTTTACCAGCTTGGCAACTTGCTTCCTGTGACAATACCTGAACTCTTCACATGCGCAGAGGAAGATAACGCGTCTCTGTTGACGCTGGTAGTGCTTCGCTAAAGTCACGAGGGTACGCGCAGAGAACGGGTCGTTAATCCGTATTCCATCTCTGTTTGTCGCGATATTCGCGTTGCCAAGCTCAGGCATCCACCAATACCGGGTTGGCCCCACAAGCCGCTCGAAGTTGATGCCTGAGAAGCCGGGGGCGCGGGCACTTCGTTGCAAGCGGACATCCACAAAGATCGGCGGGTTGAACCCCTCGCTCTTCTCGAACGCATCAATCGCTTTCAAGAACTTGCGGGTTGAATTGCCCCAGCCCCAATAACCCCATGCGAGCAGAGTTAGCGCCTTCCGTTGACCGATCTTTCGCATGATTCTTGCCCTCGATAGTTCTTCAGAAGCCGATTATAACGGCATAAGAAGCTGATTGATGACTCCGAGCGCTCGAATCGCGACTCCGCTGCGGTCGAATGTATCGTTTGCAATCTCCCGCGTCACGCGGGAGAATGCCGGTTTGGACTAGGAGTAAGACAGGAATGGCGCAAGCAACCTACGACCGCATCACGACCACAATCGAACGCGAATGGTTAGCGCGGATCATCGCAGGCACGAAAAAGATCGAATATCGCCAGATCAAACCGTACTGGACGAAACGCTTCGCGAAGGTGTCAGTGCCGTTCGAATTGCGCCTGCTCAACGGGATGAATCCGCCCGTGCCAGAAGTCACGGTGCTCATTCACAGGATCACGAAAGGCGCTGGCGAGTACCGATTGCACATTAAGAAGGTTTTGGGCTTCAAGCACTGGGACAAGCGAACCCGGAAGGCGAAGCGGTGATGCACGAAGACGTAGGGGGAACACCAGCATTACAATTGTGTCCCAACAATGTGCGCAGCAAGACCAAAACCGAGTTTCGAGCATGACATCCTTAACTCTGTCCTGTCGAGTGCGCCCTCATCTCGTCCGCTCTACCACTACACAACTCAAGATGGCATTTTGGGTATCGTCCAAAAAAGAGAGATATGGGCAACACAACATCAATGCCTCAATGACCAACGAGAATACCTGCATGCTAAGGAACTAGTTCGAGTGGAGATTCTGAAGCGGTTGAAGGCTGCGACAGGTAAGAAGAGATCAGTGCTTGATTCAATGCTCGCCGCCTTAGAACCCCCCGGACATGAGGACGTCAATTTGTATGTTGCTTCGTTCTCCGAACAGCCCGACTCCTTGTCCCAATGGAGAGCCTACGGGGCCTCGACATCCGGGTTTGCCCTCGGTTTTCGGTGTGACCAGTTTGTACTGCCCGATGGTTTCCGTGTCGTCCAATGCATCTACACCAAAACGGCGCAGTTGAAAATCGTAAGGGCAATCGTCTCCGAAGTAGAAAAACGATCAACATCGACTGCCGCTCTCTTTAATGTTGCGCCAGCCCATTTGCGGTTTACTCTGCACGCACTCGCTCTTGTCTTAAAGCATGACGCATTCAAGGAGGAACGGGAGTGGCGGATAATCAGTCCGGTGCTTATGGACAAGGCTCCGGCGTTCCCGATCATCGAGGAGACGAAGCTGGCATTCCGTTCCGGTAAATCTGTATTAACGCCCTACCGCCGTATTCCACTGAAGGACGATAAAGGCAATTTCCCTTTGAACGAGGTTGTGGTTGGGCCGAACCCGAATCCAAAGCAGGCATGTCGCTCGGTGCAGAGCTTGCTGAACAGCGAAAAAGGACTTGATTCGGTTAAGGTGCGAAACTCTGATATTCCCTATCGCAACTGGTGACACCGCGCTGCTATTCTGCACGCAGTTTGTCCCGCTGAGCCGCTAACTCAGGGAATGTATGGTCAAGCTCTCTGAGCAAATCACGGGCGGTTTCCAACCCAAGCGGATCGCCTGCAAGAACCACGTCAATCGCAACCAACATCACCCTCGCCAACATGATCTCGCGCCGTCTTTGCTCGGCTGCTGAGGGCAGGGGAACGACCGCGAGCACTTCCGCATTATCCACTTCAGTTCCCCCGACCGTATTCCCGACGCCATCGTGCAGCCGCAGTTTGCCGTCGCCGCGCCATTCGAACTCCGAATCTAGGTCGATCTGTGCGCCGGGGAAGCTCCACCAGCGACCGCCGATGCTGATCATTCCGTCTGTGTCTTGCATTACCTTGCTCCCTTCCGTTCCGAGTCGTCTAAATCGGAGGGTATGCCGAAACCGGGGTCAAGCCGAGACGGCGGGCAAGCTCTTCGTGCCGGGTGAACAGCCGAGAATAGTTGCGCCTAGCCCTAGCGGGCGAGCAGTTTGGGTACGCGGCGGGGCAGCGTCCGATGGACGCCCAGCGCCGCAGCTTGTGGCTTATCAAAATCTGTTTCACTTCGGGACGTGCGTGCATTATTCGATCTCCTCCAGCGGAGCCTCACTTCGATTTCCCAGCGAGAATGACATTTTGCTGATCCGGCAGATTGATCCTGCCTGCCGCAGCCGCGAAGACTCCGCTTCATGAAAAGGATTTCGAAGTTCGGGAATTGTTCCTGAGTGACACCGGAAAATGCCCCGACGCGGTAGTAACCTGCTGTTTCAACGTTATCGGGATTTTGCAACAGTCCGAGTAGAAGCGTGGGGAAATGGGGAACACTTTTTAACATAGGTATCCAGCGTGAGAAAACGAGAGGTTCAACTTTCTTTCCCCATCTTCCCCAGCAACACCTCTTAAAAATCCTAACTTCTTTATATATAGCGATATATAGAGAAAATGAGTTGGGGAAAAAGCTGGGGACTTTGTGCGTTTGGGGAATCCCCATCCACCAACTGATGTCTGCAAGTCGTTGATAATTTCGAAAATTTGGTGGAATCATTTTCCCCGCCCCACTTTTTTCCCCATCACCATTTTGTCCTCAGCTTGTACATGGTTTCGCTCTTTTCGCCCTCTACGACCTTGGGTTGGATTTCACCCATGTCGGCTAGGCTCTTGATCACGCTCTTTACCAGCCAGTCGCCGAAACGCTTTCCCCATTTGCGGTCGTGGGCGAGTCGCTTAATGTTGATGTAACCCTCGCACGCACCCCCTTGCTTCATTGCTTCGAGGATGATTGTTCGGCACCGCGCTGAGTCATTGACTGCTTCCCCCGGCTCAAACACCTGACGGATTGCGATCTGCCAGTCCATGAATCTGATCGCACATCTCATGCACTCCTCGCTGACGGTCTCTTCATGGTTCATCATTGTCGTGATGAGGGCGACCTTCATGCAGTTTTGCTTGATGCGCGACCCGCCGCCTTGTGGCTCCCAAGAGTCGTACATACCTTGTGCCTCGGCGCTGAGTCCGCTTACCCTCGGCACATATGGCACCAGCGCTGCGTAGTCTTCATAGTCCACGGTCATTGGCTCGCTGGTGGGTGGGTCCCAGTGCTTATAGTTGAACTTCACGTCCGAATACCCAAATAGGAGTCTGTCGTACAAGCCGTGGCTGGTCTCGCCGTCGAATAGCTCGGTAAAGCGTACCGGGTTGTCCACCGAGCACGGGATGCCGCCAATCCAGCTTAGTCGGCAGTCTACGGAGATGAGTCCTTCCTTGGTCGGATACTCGAACTCAGAGTCGTCCCATAGGTCGCACATACGCGAAGCCAGCGTGCTGTTCTCTATTCCAGTCATTTTCAGCACATCGGTCATCTCGTGCGTGATGAGTAGCACCTTGCATGGTCCGGGCGTGCGGGTCTTCTGCTTGTCGTGGTTGGATTTGTCGCCTAGCAATGTCATTAACGCCCGGACTCCGCTGGGAGCGGCTTTCTTGTACTCTGTTCCCTTTGCTAGTTCGAGTAGGCGACAGGCTCGATCCATAGCAACGTTCTTGCCGCCGCCCACTTGGGCGAGTAGCGCCATGTCAATGTTTATGCGGGTTCCGCAGTAAACCGTTTGGTCTGGCTTGATAGACCATTCGGCGATAAGAGCCGGGTATGCCAGTCCGAACGGCATCTTCATCTGCTCTGCAAGAGTCTTGGCTTCGCCGTACATGCAGTCTTCAGGGAACGCCAGTGCATTCCCCGTGCTCGCTACGCTCGCGGGCGCGGCTTCGCAGGACTCGCTGCGCTCGTCGCTGGTCTGCGACGCCTCCGTGTCTTCGGCTATCTGCGCTCCGAATTCCAGCGCGATTCTTAACGTCTCCGCTGGGTCTTCTGTAGCCCAGACGATGCCGGGATACGGTTCGTGCGTTTCGTCCAAATGTGCAATGAGATGTTGCAACCCATTTTCGTACCCGGCGCAGCCTGCCGCGTGGCATTTGAATCCGAAGCCTTCGCCGTCGTAAAACAGGGCGCAACTGACGTCGTTTTGACCTTCGTGCTTATATCCCGCGATGGGGCATTCGTCGAAGCCGTACCAGCCGTCCTGTTCATCGTTGACGGTCAGTTCATAATGTTCCAGCCACGCGTTGAAGTCGAAATCCTCGTGCAGCTTCGCCCCGTCGCCTTCAACCGCGACGCGGACGGGTTTCTGCTCGGCGTTGGCGACCAGCCATTCGACCATTTTGTCGGGAATCTCGGCAATGCCTTGGTGCTCGTCCAGCGGCGTGTAGATCGCGCCCGAAGGATGCACGCTGCCCGGACCGACGACATAAAATCTTGCGCCGTCCAGTTCTTGGTTCTGGAAGTCGAAGCCGAAGTTAGCCGCCTTGTGGTTGACCAGCTTGCCCACCAGCGCGGAGGCAGCGGTGGTTTTGAAGTAATAATGGTAGCCTTTCGCCGTCTTGACCGTATAGGTCAGCTTTTTGAGCGGCAGCCCGGTCTCCTTTTCCACGATCTCGGACAGGTTTCCCTTGTCGTCGTCGAGATAGCAGAAACCCGCAGCAGCGACGCAGCCGACGTTGGCTTCTTGATCCCATGCCAGCGCATCGCGCCAACTGAAATCGGCGGTGTTCCAGTCTTTCAGGGTCGCGTTTTTTTCGTTTGGCGCGACCGGGATAACAGGTATGCCCCTGTCAAATAGAGGGCGTGCTCTCTCGGCGAATGTCTTCGGTGGTTCGTAAGTTAGGGTTTCTTGCTGTGCTGTTTGTGTGCTCATATCCTGTGCTTCTTTGCCTGTCGTTTCGCTTGCTGAGAGCGGCTGGGAACCGTTTCGGGAGCAGGCGACAGGACGAAGCCCGCTCCCCGGTTTGAATCTCGGTGCGACCCGAAGACTCCAGCACTAATAGATACGCAAAGTCAGCCGATTTTCGGCTTTGTGCCCGGCATCCACCTATCGCGACGCGGGCCACCGTTTCGCCGTGGCAGCCTCATCTCCCGCGCCCAGTTGCTCGCAGTGCGCGGGCTGATCCCAAGTTGCTGGCAAATGTCGGCATAGGGCAATCCAGCACTGTGAAGCACATGGAACCTCTGCCTGATGAAATCTGACTTCATGCTCAAGGGATGCGTAGGCGCAAAATTGCCCGCAATTGTCAGGGCAAGAAAGGGCACTTTCGATCCCCTAGATAAGGACGCCCCGTGCGAACACGGGGCTGGAGGAATCGAATGCTTACTGCTTCAGAGAGTGATGCAGAGGAGTGTCTGTGCGACATTCTGCTCCGCGAGGATCGGGACATGTGTCCCGTCCACGGAACGGAGGCGCAGGAGGCGAAAGCGCGGGAGGTGCAGGCTGCCCGCATTGTCTCCGTTGGTCGTACCCAACCTCTATGGGAGGAGCCGAGCGAGAGCACGGCACTCGATGAGATTTGGGAGATGGTCGAGCAGACGTACTTCGACGGGCGGATTACATGGCGGCAACGGGGTCTGTTTCGCTGGGCCGCGCAAAAGGCGCAAGCGGTTGAATCACCAGTGCAGAGCCTAGATGGAGTAGAGGAGTTGTGACCAGCGGCTCATTCCACGTCGGCTCCTTTTCGCAGTCGAATCCCGCCAGAGGGTGCAATTCTTCGTCCGGCTTGACCCGCTCCCATTGCGGAGCATTGTCGCTCGTCACCCGAACCGAGCGGCGGCACCCGTCCGTGGCTTCTTCGTAGGCTGCTGCCGCTTCTTCTGTGAGCATGTTCACTCTTCTGAAGCCTTGGTTGTAGTTACTGTTGCGTCTACAAATTCCACGAGCGCCGCGTAGTACAAATCGTTATCCTCCGAAGCAGCAGCGAGGAATGCCTTGAATGAGCACCAGTAGCGGTTCCACCCGTCCCCTATCGTACTGTTGGCACGGAAATAGTCTCGGCTGATTTCCATCGTCCCGGCTTGGTCTTGTAAACGCATCAAGTCCGCCAAGGCGATGACTTTCGCCTCTCTGATGTCAGCCTTTGATGGTCGTCTACTTTGCTTCCCCATTTGCAACTCCTTCGCGATCCTTTTTGAATTTTTCGACCAGTTCAGCAGTGAACTTGGCGCTTCGATAGGCTTCGTGCTGCTCCTCTTCAAATTCCTTGGCTTCGTCTTCGGTTGCCGGACGGACCCATCCTTGCAAAACTCGCTTTTCTAGCAAGTCGAGTAATTTCTGCGTAGCCTCCTCCTCCGTTTCAGCCTCGATGACAAAGTGGTTATCGCCCGTCATTCCTATGGCTTGGATACTAATTACATCTGTCATCCCCGAAAGGGGCATTGTGTCGAAATGAAATCTCATTGCATTTTTCCTTGTCACCTGCCCGTGGAGCTTTCGCCCTCATCAGCGTTGGGAGGTCATCCCCAACGGACGCCATGAACGGCGTTTCGGCTTCTTCTTCCTAATACGCGATGACCGACTAGTTCTTCGAGATTTCCACTGAGTCGGGCTGCCGAGGATGCTCCGTAACCTTCCACCTCAAAGCACACATCCTTCGACGCTGCGCCTCGTTGGAATTTTTCATTACGCTGCCGCAGCCTGCACCAGCTTTCGCCAATTCGGTTTGACGTATCGCTGCTTGCTCGCATCCCACTCTTTACGGTTAGTCGGGCAAATCTCGTCGCTGCATTGATAGCTGCCCTTGCGATACCGAGTAATGCCATCAGCCCTCTCTAGCCCAGACTGTAGGTTTCCGCAGTGGCGGCTGCCACAGACGCGGCACTCCATGAGTCCAGAACTTGCGTCGATCAATTTCATCGGCCCCTTCATACTTGTCTCCTCGAACGAATTTGCCTTTCACGTTCCTAATACTCGATCCCGTCCAATTCCGATGGATCGGTGTTCACTTCGCTCTCACCGTCTTTAGCACCCAAGAGGGGAGTTGGAGTTTCAGGATGGGTTGCGGGCCGGCGTCCATATTCGTCCTGCTTCCGCTACTCAAGTCCACCTGTTCTGATCCGATGGAGACCAAGGCTACCGCCCTTCCCTTCGCGTCCACGATGGGGGAGCCGGATTGCCCCGCAAGCGTTGCTCCAGTCGAAAGCGAACTTCCCCAGACGGTCGCGTGGACTTCCAGAGGAGTGGGCTGCCACGTTACGCCATCCAGTGCGAGCATGTGCCCTTCGCCCGTCTCCGGGGCAGCAACTGTGAAGGGCTTGCGCCCATCCACCAGACGCGCATACGCTTCGCTCTCTTCTCCGAGTTCTTGATTGTCGGGTTCCCCAAGGATGGCTAAGTCGGAAACCGGATCAAAGAACAGACAGTCCGCCCACACGCTTGGTTCTTCCCCCAGCGGGGCAAGCAAATTTGCGTAGGTCGTTTCCTGATACGAATAGCAGGGCATCACCGGAGCGTGCGGCAAACAGTGCGACGCCGTGACTACCAGTTTGCGGCGCAGACGTTTGAAGCCATTGCCAAAATCAGACAAGCTGCGATGCTCGATGATGAAGCCCCGCCCTTTACCGACAGTGATTACGCTGTCAGCGTCAGGCAGTAAACTTCGCTGAGCCGTCTGCCCCACTTCGACCGTCTTAATCTCGTTCATTTTCATACATCCTCCTCTTTGGCGTTAGTTTCCCCGCTTCGAAACCATGCCTGTCGAGGAAACTCCATCAAGATTTCCTCGGTTGAGGGATCAGAAATGATCATTGCTGTTATTCCATAAAGGCGAAGCGATGCGAACATCGCCTTGCCGAAAAACTTTGCGAAAAACACAAGTACACGACGTTTAATCGAATCTTTCATTTTGTAGTTTCTCCTCTACTCCCATCTTCACAATGTTTCAAGACGAGGTATCGCTTTGCGACCGTATTGTTGAAGGTAGTTTTGCCTGAAGGCTGCCTCGGCGCGAATCCGCCCAAGCAGCGCGTCGGCTTCCTCGCACGTCAGGAAACCGGGAATAAAGATCACGTCAGATTTCATAGCGCCTCCTCCTCATGCTCTTCGTCCTGCTCCTCCTGCTGTTTCACGAGGCGGTCATATTCAGCTTCCACGTCATTGTCGAACTGCTCTTCCTGCCAATTCTCGATGCGCTCGCGAAGCCACTCCTCGCAGCGGTCGCTGATGCCGTCCTCGCAATGCTCGCACTCGTCGTTTCCGAGATGGGCATCCACGGCTTCTTCCAGCAGTCTGTCGAAAGCCCCTTCCTGTTGCTTGGTAACATTCTCTTCAGACAACGCCCATAGCTTTTGATCTACTTCTTCAATCGCCATAAAATTCTCCTGACCTGCCCGTGGGGCTTGCGCCCTCATCAGCGTTGGTAGGTCATCCCCAACGGACGCCTTCGAAAAGGCGTTTCGGCTCTCTCATCGAGACGTAGCTGTTTCGTAGCAACAATCTTTGTAACTAGGGATCGCACCCTCTTGGGTGCCTTAGGCTAACTTGTCAGGGCTTGGGTGCCCTGTTTGCGGCAGGCTTGAGTTACCGTGGTTGCCGACGCATGCTGAAGGTTAGAGGGGCTTCAGCCTTACGACCATTGGAGTCCGTGCTTCGCACGGTGACCACAATTACAACACTACTACGATGACAGCCGCACGTCGAAGGTTTCAGCTTTTTGATGTCGTGCCCTGACCGCCGCTCTTCGCGAAGGTTTGCCTGACTGGAAACTTCCGAACCTTCCGCTGCACGTTTATCAGAAGGTCGCTGATCGTTTGAACGCGGTATTGAAGGAACATACAACAAAGCGGCATTCGAGCTTTGGGGCGACTACGCCAGATTGAACGTCATTCGCTGGCTTTGCGCCTCGCTTCTCAAACCCCATGTCTGTTGCTGCCATCGAGGTTTCGGATCGGCTGCGCCACGAGGACCTTACCCTTGAGTCTGGCGAGTGCCCAGTCATGACCCAGTCGAAGGACGTGCTCACGCATCGGATGCTTCTTCAATAGTACCTTGAACCCCGCTGCGACAATATCCAGAGCCGCTTGCTCAGTTTTGTCGAACGGTATAATTCCGTGGCGTTGGCGTTTCTCTTTGTGCAGTTCCTTCAACCCCTGAGAATCCATGTAGCGTTCTCTCCACCAATAGAAGGTGCGGCTGGGTATGTCCAGTTCTTGCAAGATTGCCTGAACGCCTTTACCAGCCTCTCGTTTACCCTTGGTGACGTGTTGGTTATGAAGCTCGTAGCACACACGCCCGAACTCCAGACCATGTCGTTCCGTTTCTTTGTAGCTTTCCCAGCTTTCTTTCAACTCCGCGAGTAGGTCGCTCATGTTGCCTCCCTACTCTCTTGGGTGCCCCGGCTCAGAAAAGTATTCAACTCTTTGGTAACCACGCGTAAATCAAAGAAGTCCCGGCAGTTGCGCCATAAACTGCCCGGAACTCTCGTCGTAGATGACGCACGTCTCGCTAGAATGCTTGAACGCCAGAGATCACGACTGAGCCGCCCCGCCTAAAAGCCGCGCCCCTGCGGTGTTCACCTGAATCATCTCAGTTGAACTTGGCATCATAGTAGTGTTTAAGTCCGAGGTTCGTCTTTTCCAGTTGATACTGGATGCGAACTAATGCGCGTGCTCCGTTAAGTCCAATCGGAGACCAGAGCCAACGGTAAGTAAGAAATCCGAGCGCGGCTCCTGAATAGCGTGGCGGCTAATAGCCAACATTCAGGAGCCGCGTCTTTTTGTTTGGAGGAAAGATGAAATACGCGAGAACGCACCAACCGAAGCAAAGCAGAGTGGACGGGCGCAAGCCCGTTTAATGCGGAAGTCGGGTCACAACCCCCGGCAGCAGAGTAATGGAAGTATCACCCACATGTCTGGCATCCGCAGGATCGGCGAGACGAGGAAGAGATGGTATTGATTGAAGAGCGAAGAACAGCAAGGATTCTCAACATCCGGCGCGGGGCTGGAAATAGAAGCGCCACGGCCCCCAGAGCCGTGTGATGCTTCGATCCCAATCGCGCCTGTCTCCGTCCAGAGCACGTTGGCCGCGCAGGAGCACTTCGTCGATGCCTCTTGTTGCTTTGTGCTCGCCGTCCGGTACGCCAACCGTAGGTTTGCGCTGTCATCGGCAGCAGCTACCGCGACTGCTAAAAGGCAGCGGACATTAAGTCCGCTGCATCTTCCTGACGACATCGTATTCATTGATCTCGGAGCACACTTGTGCCCAGACTGTGCCCGAACTGTGACCATTGCGGGCTTGCCGGAGGGTGCATAATGGAAAACGGCAAGAGATCGCAGCAGTTCGCAGGTTTACCGCGCCGCCTGTATCGGGTCAGAGAGGCTGCCTATTATCTCGGCATGAGCAAGTCAAAGGTGCGGCAACTTGCATGGAGCGGTAAGCTGCCCTTCGTGCAGGACGGAGAGAATACCCTCATGTTATTTGATGTCCGCGATCTCGACCGTTGGATCGACTCCAATAAGGAAGTCATGCAATGAGACGCGAACGAGGAACAGGAAGCATCTACCAGCGTGGCGGCGTGTGGTGGATCAAGTACCACAAGGACGGCAGACCCATCCGCGAATCAAGCGAGACCGCGTCAAAAACACGAGCAAATCGCTTGCTACAAGCTAGGCTGCGGGCCGTGTCCAGCGGTGAGCCGTTTCGTCTTGGGATGGAGAAGATCAAAGTCGCCGAGTTGGCTGCGGATTTCTTGCAGGACTATCGTATCAACGGTCTCAAGTCGCTGGATGATGCAAAGGCTCGTTGGAGACTCCATCTTCAAGAATGGTTTGGTCATCATAGGGCAGCGCACTTAGGAACTGACACGATTAAAGGTTACATCGAGAAGAGACAGCAAGAGGGAGCAAGCAATGCGACGATAAACCGGGAGCTTGCAGCTTTGAAGCGCATGTTTTCGTTGGCAATGAAATCTACACCGCCGAAGGTGTACCGGGTGCCAGCCATTCCTCACCTGAAGGAAAACAACGTTCGGAAGGGCTTCTTAACGATAGAGCGTTATGCGAGACTTGCGGATGCTTGTGCCTCAGTTGGGCTATGGCTCAGAGCGATGCTCGAAGTTGGATATACGTTCGGTTGGCGCGTGTCCGAACTTAAGAGGCTGCGCGTCCAACAAATTGATTTGGGGAGCAGTCGCATCCTGCTAGACCCGGGGACTACGAAGAATGACGATGGCAGAGTTGTGAAATTTAAGCCCGGATCGACTCTGGCAAATCTCTTGTCTGCCTGCTGTCAAGGCAAGCACGCGGATGATTATGTGTTCACGCGGGAAGACGGGAGTCGGGTCCGCGACTTCCGCAACGTATGGGCGAAGGTTTGTTGCGCCGCCGATCTAGGGCAAATGGTGTGTCCGCAGTGTAGCAAGGGAGTTGATACCGATGGACGTTGCATTAAGTGCTCGGTCAAATGGAATCTCAAGAGCCTAAAATATGTCGGACTCATCTTTCACGACCTACGTCGAAGTGCCGCTCGCAACGCTCGTGCCAGCGGCGTGGCGGAAGGCGTAATTATGAAAATGGGAGGATGGAAGACTCGCTCAGTCTTTGACCGATATGCTATCGTTGCGGAGAGTGACATGGCGGACGCGATAGAGCGGGTAGAAGCACTTCGGGCACAGTTTGGGCACAAAAAGCCAGAAATTGCACCAGAAGAAGGGCATACCGAAAACTCGCAGAATCAGCGTAAGCTACAGTAGCGGTTAAACTTACATTAAGAAGCCGGGATGGCGGAACTGGCAGACGCAGCGGACTCAAAATCCGCCGGACTTCGATCCTTGGGGGTTCGACTCCCCCTCCCGGCACCAGGATTGCAAAGGAGTTGTGCAATTTCCTTCGAATCCTGACAGCACCATCCGAGGTGCAGGTGTGCGCAAACTGTGAGTGTTCCGCACATGACGGCAAAGAATTCTGGCATCGTCGTTCGGCGCTCTGTAATTCTCTAACCCCGTCGAGATACGAGAAAACTGTCAAAACTGGAAAACTCGAAATCCCTTCGCGTGGACGACGAGCACACTGGCCGGTAGAAATCGGTTCCGCAGGCATCCTGAAATCGGGGTTGAGATCGCGGTTGGACGGGCAAGATGGAAGGCGCGGTAACCCGCGAGTCCGTGGCGGCGCACCTGATGGAAGCTGTCCACAAGCAAAAAGTTCATCGCGTCGTCCTCGCCATGCCCGATCGGCGCGGAACCATCCCTGTGCAGGAACTGTTCGACCTGCGCCTGCATGGGGTCAAGATTGAGGAAGCTACTCCTGGCTGGAAAAAATTTCAAGCAAGATCGAGGTCGAGAGTCTTGGTCCCAGCTGGCTGGTTCGCCGGGATCACGCCGCCGCCCTGCGTGTGCGACTTCGGATGCGGGCGGGCAAGCGGGGTTTTGCCGGTTTGGCTTTCGGGGCGGGTTCGAAACGTTTGTCGAGATAAGTGACGGTATCGCGGGCGATCAAGTCGTCGCGTTTGCGTGAGACTGCGATCCGAGGGCTTGCGGTTGGAACTCCGACCTTCGCGCCTTGCGCTTCTTTCGGCGCGTGCCTGGAATTCCCTTCCGAATCTACGGCCGACGACAGCAACGTTACAGCCGAGACTTGTCCCATATCTCTTGCCGGGTCTTTTTCGGCACCGACGGTGCTGAACGGGTTCACGCCAGTTGACGCCGCCTCGATTTTCTCCACTGGCAATGCTTCGGAACTTTGCGTGGCGGCTCTACTAGTCCGGCGCGTGCCGAACGCGAGGACCACGGCCAGCAGCACCACGCTGGCAAAAGTCAGAGCAACGCGCCAGGGCCATGCCGCAGAACGAGTGCGGCGTTGCGCCGCCTGCGTGGGCGGGACAATCGTTGGCTGCGTCATGGTTGGCTTGGGAATCGCCGGGTCCTCGACCGCAAAGTAGCCTGGAGGTTCCACCGGTGGCGGCGATAGAACCTGCGGCGCAACCGGACGCGCGCCTTCTCCGGAATCGATACCGGGATCGAGTTCGCGATTGAGGAAAATCTCAGTCGCCGGAGAAACGGCTCTGGGCGCCAGTTGTGGAGCTTCCGCAGGCAGTTCCACATCTTCGATGCCGGGCTCGGCGTTGAAGGTGGTCGGCTCGCCCGAAAAGGGAACCGCTTCACCAAGCTCCGGCGGCCGGCGCATGAAGTTCACCATCGGTGCTTTCAAATGATGTAAGAATTCGAGCGAAGCCGAACGCCCGCCATTATGTGCTTCCACGCTCGCGATCAACTGATCTCCGGGAGCGGTATCAACCCGCAACTCCAGATCGGCAAGATTGTCGGGGACTTTGTCAGGAGAAACGATTTCGACGGCATAACCGCGGGCAAGCAGATCCAGCGCCAGCTCTCGCGAGCACGCCTGAGAGCGCGTAATGATCCTTGCCAGTGCCATAAGCGCGGCCTCAGCACTTATCTTGCCACGCGGCTGAGGCGGAGCCCCCCTAAACCGGAATTTCCTTCTTGACCCCAAAACGGTTGGCATCGTATCCCCAATCCCGAGTTGGAATTAGGAGACCTGTCACAAAAGTGGGTCATGGCGCAATTTCGGCTGTACTGGTTCGGAATCTCGTACCGCAGGCGGCGATCCGTATGAAAATTGTTTCACATAGATGCTAACCGAAATCCTCGATCAGCACGCAGTGAATACTGTGCTTGCGGTTTTACCAGCACGACGAAACACGCGATTGTGAATTGACCGGATTCCCATATAGTGAGCGCGGCCCGAGCTCGCTCCCCATGCCGCTTTTAATCATTTACAGGTAAATTTTCGGGATTTACTCGCTTGGCGCTGCCTGGTGACGATCCTGCTTTTTCAACTCCCCGGCCCGCAGGTGAAAAATTCCAGCTAAGCTGTAGATACCCAGGAATTTTCGTTGAAGTTGTCACATTTTTGAACGATGTCCGGCAGCATCCAATGCCAGAATCGGCAGGCTAGGCCTACGTTTTTCTCCGTGCGCCGTCACATTGACCAGCCATCGCGTCGCCCACGACAAAATGGCGAAGTTGCTTCTTTCCGGGTCACACTTTTACTTGTGATGCGGCACCTTACCCATCTTCAGAATCCGCAGGCCGGGCTTAGCTGTTTCTGCGGAGCGAGATGGATTCGAACTTTCAACCCCAAGTTCTACCCTCACAAGATTGATCGCATATCCGTGACGCAAGTGTCTACGGCTGCGAACTGACCTCGAGCAGGAGATGATCCTTGAATTCCGCTACCAGTTTCGCCACGCCATTGGCCGCCACGTCTACCGTGCCAAGGTCTTTTCCCTCGCCGTAGTCACTCACCCGATACTTCCCGGGTTTCAGTCCGCGCAGTTCGACTTCGCCTTTCCAGTGGGACGAGGTGAAGAACGCGTAATACATTTTGCCGTCTTTCGCGATGGCATAGCCCTCAGGCGCGTCGTAACCGGTCACGTAAAGGTCCCTGAACTCTCCCTTGGATAGCATCTTCTGGTTGTACAACCCGATCCATTTCTTCCAGCGTTCTTCTTTCGTCGCGGTCAGATTGACGTCCTTGAATTTCGGGCCGGGATCAGGCCAGACGAATTTCGTCCCCACCACGCCTCCGGCCCCAATCGTGGAAGCAAAATCGTCGCCGTGTTCTCTCCAATCGTTGCCCACTTTTGTCATCGCAGAAAGTTCGACGTGATCGCCGTAGACCGCCGATTCGGGCCCCAGCAAAGCCTTATACATCTTGATCCGCCGCCGCACCTGCACCGCTCCCACCGGGTCGGCGGTCACCGCCTGGTCGATGAACGGCAGCCATGCCAGGGAGGGCGGCGTTCCGCACGGACAGGCCTGGGTCACGCTCTGCGGCTTCAACGCACGCGTCGTCTGGAAAATTTCTTTGTAGACGTCCCCCATCGCATTCACCGAATCCTGTGGCGACTTGTGATGATGCGCCGGGTTGTAGCACTCCGGAACGCTGTAGATGTTGTCGAGCTTGCTGCCGTCAAATCCCCAGTCGCGAATGAATTTTTCCGTCAGCTGCTTGTGATACGCCCGAACCTCCGGCACCGCCGGACATAGCACCGCCAGGCCGCGCGTCATGCGCGCATGCTTGCCGTTCTTGTCCAGGATCAGCCATTCCGGATGCTCCTGGGCGATTTTCGAAACTGCGTACTTGTGCGATTCGTACTTTCCTTGGCCATCCTCGACCCCGAGCGGCAGCCACCACAACTGCGCCAGCATCCCTTCTTTGTGGAAGTCGTCCGTCATCTTCTTGATGGAATCTCCGGGAAAAGTATCCGGACGCGGATTCCAGTCGCCATAGGTGTCGAACCAGCGATCGTCGAGTGTCACCCACTTGATGCCCATCTCCTTCAGCTTCGGAATCGTGCCCAGCATCTGCGCCGGCGTTACATCGGCCTCGTATCCCCAGCCGCACCAGCTCACGTTGTAGGCTTCGCTCGACGGCTTCGGCAGCTCCCAGCCCTCCTTCTGCAACACACTTGACCAAATCCGCAGCGGCTCATAGAAATCCCCCGCATAGACCGAGACGAAACTGCGCGGCGTAGAGTACGTCTCGCCCGGCTTCAGGGTGATGTTCGCCGCGTAATCGACCTCTGTATTCACTCGTCCATCGGCAGCCACTATTGCCGGGATCGCCGCGGAAATCGGAAGCGTCTCGACGTGCCCGACGGCCTCGCCCACCTGGCGCGTCCAGAAAGCGACGACTGGAATCCCGCCACCATAGCCGCCTTTGACCATTTCTCCCATGAGGTTGGGCTGAGAAAAGGCGGGCGTGAGCTTCACTACATCATCTTTTCCCCAGTCGTAGCTGGCGCCATGAAATGACCACATCTCCCACGGATGCGACTGCGTGCCGCCCAGGCGCGCGTTCAGCCGACGCCGCTGATTCACGCTTTTTTCGATGACAACTTCGCTCGCACCGGTGTTCTTGTATTCCACCGTGCTCAGCAGAATGTTCGGGAACTTGTCGTAGACTTCGAGCGCCAGCACGCGCTGCAACTCCGTTCCCGATGGCCCCAGCGGACGCGCCGGAATCTCCACCCGCTTGCCGACTCCCATCTTCCCGATCGCTTCATGTACTTCGGTCTGCTGGAAGTCAAGAGTGAAGTGCACATCCTTGCCCGCGACCCGCACAAAATCGCTGTCCGAGGGAGCGCCGACCTTGGGTTCGTCCAACGAAAGCTTCTTGCCGTCTTTCAACAAAAGAGCCTGGACATAACCGCCCGGCGTCACCTGAAACTCGGCCGCGCTCGTCGTCAGCACCACGGGGCCGCCTCCGTTCACCTCCACGTCGATCGCCGAAGGCTGGGTAGGTTCTGGCTTGGCGGTCTCGGTCGTCAGCGGCGACTTAGGCAACTTCGAGCAAACCGTCAACAGGAGTGTGAGACCGAGCGTGATACAAAGGAGCGCAATCCTGTTTTTTCGGGCGATCATGAATAACCCCTTCTTGTTGTTCTGAGTCTCCGCCAAAAAATCGCAGTTGACAAAAGCTATAAAACGAAAGTAAAAGTAATAGTTCGTAATACTACACTGAAAGCTCGTCGTCCCGAGACCCGAACTTTCGCGGGGCCCAAGCAATCCGCTAGCGAACACTCGGGTCTAGTGTCCAGGAGCCTCGCCATGCCCATCCCTTTCCTTCGCCTGCAGACTTTCTCGGCCCTGTTTTTTTCTATATTCCTGACGCTGGCCACGCCGCTGTGGGCGCAAAAAGATGCCGGAGCCATTGTAGGCCGGGTGCTCGACCCAAGCGGTGCAGTGGTTGCGGGCGCCAAGGTCACCGTGACCGATGCAGATCGCGGCATTGCGCTGACTTTCTCCACCAATGGTGAAGGGGAGTATGTCGCCAGCCCGCTCAGGATCGGCCGCTACAGTGTCACAGTCGAGAAGGAAGGATTCAAGAAGGCCGTTGCCGGGCCAGTGCAGGTAAACATTCAGGATCGCATCGGCGTGGACCTGAAGCTGGAGCCTGGAATGGCAACGGAAGTCGTGACCGTAACCGGCCGACGACCGCAGCTTGAAACCGAAACCTCCGAATTGGGCCAGGTGGTGAACAGCCAGACCATCAACGCGCTTCCTTTGAATGGACGCAACTACGCGCAACTTGCGTTGCTCGGCGTCGGTATCGCTGCCGCCGAGCCCGGATCGCGGGTTGAAACCACTTATGGTTTCAGCTCGAACGGCGCGCGCTCTCTACAAAATAATTTTCTGCTCGACGGCATCGACAACAACGCGAATCTGGGTGATGTGCTCAACGGCGCCGCCTATGTGGTCCAACCTGCGGTGGACGCGATCGCCGAGTTCAAGGTCGAAACCAACTCGTACAGTGCGGAATTCGGCCGTGGCAATGGCGCGATTATGAACGCGGTCATCAAGTCCGGCACCAACCAGATCCACGGCGACCTGTGGGAGTTTCTGCGCAACGAAAAATTGGACGCGATCAACGCCTTCGACATCGACGGTCAGCAGCCTTACAAACAGAACCAGTTCGGCTTTACGCTGGGCGGCCCCATTGTCAAAAACAAGATGTTCTTTTTCGGAGACTATGAAGGCCTCCGCATTCGCCAGGCATTGCCGCAAGTATCCACGGTCCCCACCTCGGGCTCGACCGGCGAGACTGCCGGAAATTTTTCTGCGTTTCTCCAGCTCAGCATGCCGGTCCCGGGCGTGCTCGACTGCAACGGCAACCCGACTTACATGGGAGAGATTTTTGATCCGACTCAGGCGCTCGCCAATTCGAACTATAATGGCGGGCCCTGCGGGGTCCCCGTCGGCAGCACTTCCAGCGGTGTACCGACCAACATCTTCCAGGGTAACAGCGGCAAGAACACCCCTATCGATCCGCTCGGCCAGGAACTGGCTAATTTGTTTCCCGCGCCCAATACCAGCATCAGCACTCTGCAGGCCGCTGGCAACTACCTGTCCGATCCGAAACGCAGCGAAACGGAAAACAAGTTCGACATTCGCGGGGACTACACCCTTGGCAGCAAGGATAATGCTTTCACCCGTTATAGCTACGGCAACGACAGTAATTTCCTGCCCTCGCCCTTCAACAGCGTACTCGACGGTGGCAGCTTTCAGGACGGTTTCAGCCAAAACGTGGCCCAGGGGCTGGCGGCCAGTGAGATACACTCTTTTCGCAACAACCTGATCAATGAATTTCGCTTCGGCTTCAATCACCTCAGCTCCCATCGCTACAATCTGTATTCCAACGAGAACGTCGCTCAACAAATCCCCGGCGGGATTCCCTTTCCGGGAGTTCCGTACCAGGCGGGTGAGAACATTGGCGGCCTGCCTTCGCTCACTTTCGGTGATGGCACCACGAACATTGGCGCCTCGGAATTCCTGCCTGCGATCGAACACCAGCACAGCTACGTTTTTACCGACAATCTGAGCTGGACCCGTGGACGCCATGCTGCGAAGTTCGGCACCGAGCTTCGCTTCGAACAGTTCACGATACTCGAGCCGGCCGCTCCTCGTGGCTACATGGACTTCGGCAGCAACTTCCTGATCAACGACAATCCCGGCGCACCCGGCACCGGGGGCGAGGCCTTCGCCAGTTTCCTGCAGGGCATTTCCGACGGCGGAGCCATCACCAGCGTGACCCCCAACATCATCTATAACCGCCAGATTTATGCGGTCTATGCGCTCGACGACTTTAAAGTAACGCCGCGGCTCACGCTGAACGTGGGCCTGCGCTACGAACTCTTCACCACCATCAAAGAAGCCAATAACCAGCAGGCCACCTTCAATTTCAGCACTCTCTCGCTGATCGCTCCCAGAGGACAAAACACGCCATTGACGCCCACGCTCGGCACCGAGCTCACCATTCAGAACACTGGTTCTCCTGGACTTATCCGTCCCGATCTCAATAATTTCGCGCCCCGCATTGGGCTGGCTTACCAATGGAACGACAAGCTCGTTTTCCGCAGCGGCTACGGCATCTTCTATGGCGGGCAGGAAAACGGCCCCTTCTCAAACCCAAGCCCCGGCTTCAATCCTCCGTTCATGTCTTCGGAGGCATACAACGCGCCCTGTACCGCGCCATTCGCCAATCCCACTCAGCCCGCTTCCGATTGCTCGATCTCGGCCGCAAACAACGGCGGCCTGGCGCTCAACCAGCTACAGGCGGGCTTTTCCAACAATTTCAACACGGGCCTCAGCCCGCTCGCCGACCCGAACGCACCCGAGCTCTATTCGCTCGATCCGCATCTAGTCACACCCTACACTCAGCAGTGGCACCTGGGTCTCGAGTACCAATTGCCCGCCGACACCGTTCTCGAAGTTTCCTACGCCGGCTCTCGCGGATTGAAGCTCTTCGCTTTCTACAACGGCAATCAGGCCGTTGCTGTCGTGGGGACAGACTCGCTCCCCACGGCGCCGCGGCGTCCGGCCAACAATGAAGCGCCCGGCGCCTCCGGACCGTGCAGTCTCGCGAACCCGCAAAATTGCAATCCCGCCCTCGATGTCGGAATCGACACCTTCCGCTCGAATGCGCAGTCGAATTACAACTCGGCACAGGTTCGCCTGGAGAAGCGCTACTCTCATGGACTCCAGTTTGAAGCGGCTTACACCTGGGCGCACGCCCTCGACAACGCTTCCAGCGCCAGCCTGGGATCGGTGAACAACGGAGATTTTCAGGACCAGCGATTTCCCAATGCCAACTACGGCAATGCCGATTTCGACGTGCGCCAACGTTTCGTTTTCAGCTATGTCTACGACTTACCCTTCGGTCGCGGACGCGCGTTTGGCGCAGACGCTTCCGGCGTAGTGAACCAGATGATTGGCGGCTGGCAAATGACCGGCGTCCTTTCCGCCGCCACCGGCAATTACTACACCGCCACTGACATCAACGATGTCTCCGGCGGCGATTGCGGCGGCACCGTAGGGTTCTATTGCTCACGCCCCAATCTGGTCGGCAATCCCAACGCGAGGCCGTGCATCGCGGGAACGCTGTTCAACACCTGCGCGTTTGCGGACAACACGAACCTTGGAACCTTCGGCGACGCCCCGCGGAACGACATCGAAGGTCCGGGTTACAAGACCTGGGACACGTCTTTGGTTAAACAGTTTGCGATCAACGAACAAAAGCATCTCGAATTCCGCGCGGAATTCTTCAACGTGCTCAACCATGTGAATTATTTGTTTGGACAGTTTGGCGGGATCAGCGCCGAACCCACGCCGCTGGAGCTCAATCCGTTTATACCTGTGAGCCAGAGCAGCTTCGGCTTCCCCCTGGCAGCGCGTGCTCCGCGACAAATCCAGTTCGCGCTGAAGTTTTACTTTTGAACCCGCTTTCGAGTCGAGTGATCGCTAACTCGGCTGCGGGGTTAACGGCGGTGTACTCGGGGAATTCGATCGCGCCGTGTTGTGCCGTATCAGGACCGCCGGTTACGGTCTACGGCAGCGCGACTTCAGCACCCATCACGGTGACGCTGCAATAGATTTCTGGAGGCGATCAGTAAGGATTACGAGTCGAAACAAATCGAAATAATATGCCTTCGAACGGTCTGCTCAACGAAGAACGCCGCCGCGCAATCCTTGGGGTCCTCCACCGTGATGGACGCGTGCTCGTCAAGGACTTGGCCCGGCATTTCCGTATTTCGCAGATCACGATCCGCAAGGATCTGGAGTTTCTTGACGGCCAGGGGGTCATCCAGCGTACTCACGGCGGAGCTCTGCCCGTGCAAGCCGGCGCGTTGCTTGATCCAACCCTGCGCGAGAAAGAGAAGCTACACCGCAAGCAGAAGACGCTGATTGCCCATGCCGCAGCCCGCTTGGTCGAAGAAGGTCAGTCCGTGCTGCTTGATTCCGGAACAACCACGACGGCCATTGCGCGCGCCCTGAAAGACATGCGGCAGCTCACCGTCATCACGAACGCGATCAACATCGCGGCCGAGCTGGCGGGCACGCACATCGAAGTGATCCTGACCGGAGGCATGCTCCGCAAGAACTCGTTTTCTCTGGTCGGTCCCCTGGCCGAGCGCACTCTGCGCCAACTCAGCGCCGACATCTTATTCCTCGGCGTCGATGGCTTCGACACCAAGGCTGGCCTTTTCACTCCAAATCTGTTGGAGTCGGAAGTGAACCGCGCCATGGTCGAAATTGCCCGCAGGACAATCGCGGTTTGCGACTCAAGCAAGTTCGGCCGTCGCAGCCTGTGCAATATCATGCCGGTCACCACGGTCCATGAAGTAATTACCGACAAGCAGATCCCGAAATCGGATTTGCACGCGTTGAAAGAAGCGGGAGTAAAAGTCACGCTGGTATGAGCGGAGTGAAACATACGCAATGAAATCGGCTGCAATAACGGAGCAGGGTCAACACACGCTGAGCGAAATCTTTTCCCAGCCCCAGTGCTGGAGAATGTGTCTGGCAAAGCTGGCAACCAGCGCGGAACTTCGCGCGGCCATTCAAATGGCCCGAGGCGGAGCGGAGTGGGTCTTTGTAGGCTGTGGAACGAGTTACTATCTTGCGCAGGCCGCTGCAGCGAGCTTCAACTATCTCAATCTGCCCGCGCGGGCCGTTCCGGCTTCGGATCTCCTCATGTATCCTAAACTAACTCTGCACGCCGGACGGGACTATGTTCCAGTTGTGATTTCACGCTCCGGCCGCACCTCGGAGGCAGTCCGCGCCGCGCAGATGCTGGAGAAAGATCACAATCTCCGCACCATCGCCATCACCTGTGCCGATTGCCAGCCCCTAGGGCCCGCATGCAGCGTGACGTTGAATATTCTCGACGCCGACGAACAGAGCACGGTCATGACGCGATCGTTCACATCTATGCTGCTGGCGCTGCAATACCTCGCAGCGGAGGTTTCGGGCAATGATACCTTTCGTCGCGCATTGCTCGATCTCCCCCAGCAGGTCGAACCCCTTCTGAAAGACAATCCGCAGCGGCTGCGGTTGTTTGTCGAGTCTCGCAGTTTTTCGGATTTTGTCTTTTTGGCTCAAGGCCCCCTGTTTGGCATTGCCTCGGAGTGTATGTTGAAGGTGACCGAAGCTTCGTCGTCTTATGCGCAGGTATTTCACTCTCTGGAGTTCCGTCACGGTCCGAAATCGATCGCAAGTCCGCAAGTGCTGATCACGTTCGTTATGTCGGAAACTTCTTACGAGGCGGAAGTCGAATTGCTCGAAGAAATGAAAGCTCTGGGCGCGGCCACAATGGTGATTGCGAATCGCGTCGATGACCGGGCTCGGCGTGCCTCTGACTTCGCCATCGAACTTGGCCTCCAGTCGCCCGAGTACGCGCGCCCCGCAGCTTTCGCGATTTGGGGTCAACTGTACGGGGTTTACTACGGGCTCAAGAAAGGCCTTAATCCCGACTCGCCGAAAAACCTGACGCGCGTGGTCGAACTCGCGGACGGCCGCTAGAACCCGCAGTTAGTAACTGGCACTAAGCCGACAGGCCTGCACCATGTCCAAGCTTGATATCACAATCGCCGGGGAGATCAATCTTGACCTGATCCTCTATGGTTTGCCTGAACACATGCCCACGGAACGCGAACTGCTGGCCAGCGGTTTTGCCATTACGTTAGGCAGTTCCTCGGCCATCCTGGCGCACAATCTCGCCGCTCTTGGCAGCCGCGTTGGGTTCATCACCAAGGTTGGCGACGATTCTTTCGGAGCTCTCGCGGTGGAACGCCTGCGTGAACGCGGTGTAGACCTGGCGGGCATCGTGCATGGTGCGAAGTCCGGCGTGACGCTCATTCTGCCCCACGGACCCGAGCGCCACATCCTGACGTATCCAGGCACAATCTCCGAGCTGCGCTTTGACGATCTCGACCTCGATTATCTGGCATCCGCGCGCCACTTCCACATGTCGTCGCTGTTTCTGCAGCGTGAATTGTTGCCGCATGTGGCAGAACTTTTTCGGCGGATGAAGTCCGCCGGCTTGACCACCTCGCTCGACACCAACGACGATCCCGACGACCGCTGGGACAGGGCCCTCGGAGAGATCCTGCCTCATGTGGACATCCTGCTACCTAATGAGCGTGAAGCGATGAAGTTGTCCCGGGCAGACAACTTGGAAACCGCGCTGTCGCGGTTGGCACAAAGAGTGGGAACGGTCGTGGTCAAAATGGGCGCCAGCGGAGCCGTTGCGATTCGGGATGGTCGCAGATTCAGCGCACCGGCGGTGCCGGTAACGGTCGTCGATCCGATTGGCGCAGGTGACAGTTTCGATGCCGGATTCCTCCACCAATTTCTGCACGGAGCGGATTTCACGACGTGCCTGGCCTACGGAAACCTGTGCGGAGCATTCTCCGCCACCGACTGTGGCGGCACGGAAGCGTTCCGCAACACAGCCCGAATGCGAGAATTTCTCCGATAGAAGCTTCCCGCGGCAGTGGGCTTGAAAATTTAGACCCGCGCCTGACCGAGAAGGACACCATCGTCCTCGCCGAGTTCACTGCAATGAAACTCTTTGGAATAGCTTTCTTGCGGTAAGGAATGAATCGGTGCGCCCCTCGTTGACTCGGCTTCCTCACATCCTTAATATTGCACCCTGAGTCCTGCGCCACCCATGATCGGCCAAACCATCTCGCACTACCGCATCGTCGAGAAGCTGGGCGGCGGTGGCATGGGCGTGGTCTACAAAGCCGAGGACACGCGGCTGCATCGTTTTGTGGCCCTGAAGTTCCTTCCCCCGGAATTTGCTCGGGACCCGCAAACGCTGGAGCGGTTCCGGCGTGAAGCGAAAGCGGCGTCGGCGCTCAGCCATCCTAATATCTGCACGATCTACGACATCGGCGAGGAAGGCCAGGAGCACTTCATTGTCATGGAGGCGCTTGAGGGCAAGACACTGAAGCATTGCATCGAAGGAAGGCCGCTCAAGATCGAGCAGACCCTGGAGCTGGGCATTCAAATTGCCGATGCCCTGGATGCGGCACATATCAGCGGGATTGTTCATCGCGACATTAAGCCGGCCAACATCTTCGTCACCAATCGTGGGCAAGCCAAGATTCTGGATTTCGGGCTGGCCAAATTATTGCCGGTGAACGCCCATGTGCCGCTGGGTGACACAGCGCCGACGTCTGGCCTCGATCATCGTCATCTGACGAGCCCGGGAACGGCGATGGGCACAGTCGCGTACATGTCACCCGAGCAAGTGCTCGGGGAAGAATTGGATGCGCGCACGGACCTGTTTTCGTTCGGGGTGGTTTTGTACGAAATGACCACGGGTGTGGTGCCGTTCAAGGGAGTAACCTCAGGTGCTTTCTTTGACGAGATCCTGCACAAGGCACCCCTGGCGCCGGTGCAGCTGAATCCGAACGTTCCTGGAAAGCTAGAGGAAGTCATCAACAAGTCGCTGGAGAAAAATCGTGATCTCCGGTGCCAAACCTCGGCCGAATTGCGCGCTGATTTGAAGCGGCTGAAGCGTGATCTAGATTCTTCGCCAGGCGACTTGAGCAGCGGGAAGGTTTCATCGGCGAAGATCGCTGTCGGTCCTCAGGCAACGGCTGCAAAGCGCTCGAGAAAACTTGCGCTCGCAGCCGTGGCGCTTGCATTGATTGCGGTGGGGACAGTTGCCTTCATTCTGGGCGAGAGAGCCGGACACACTCCGACGCCGCTGTATCATCTGCTGACGTATCGACGTGGGATTCTGCGCATGGCGCGATTCGCGCCCGATGGACAAACCGTCATCTATAGCGCCACTTGGGAAGGCAAGCCAGTCGAACTATTTGCGGCGCGGCCCGAAAGTCCCGAGTCGCGGACCCTGGGTCTGGTGGGAGCGGAGATTCTGGCCATCTCATCGCAGGGAGAAATGGCGCTTCTGCTAAACAGCCATCAAGTCAAGTCCTGGATTCATGTTGGCACGCTGGCTCGCGTTCCGATCGCAGGCGGAGCGCCTCGCGAAGTCTTGGACGACGTGCAATGGGCAGACTGGTCGCCCGACGGAAATAATCTAGCGGTGGTGCGGGAGGTAGGCGGGCGGAGCCAGATTGAGTATCCGATTGGCAAAGTCCTGTACCAGACGGGGGGATGGGTCAGCCATCTACGAATTTCACCGAGAGGCGATCAGGTTGCATTTCTTGACCATCCGATCGAGGGAGATGACGGTGGTTCCGTGATGGTGGTGGACGTGGCGGGCAAAGTGAAGGCTCTGGCTGCCGGGTGGCTTACGACGCAGGGTCTCGCCTGGACACACAGCGGCAATGAAGTGTGGTTCACCGCGACGGTGGAAGGAATCGATCGGGCACTTTACGCAGTAGACCTTTCGGGGCATCAGCGACTGGTTTCACGGGTGCCAGGTGAACTCACTCTGCAGGACATCCGGGCCGACGGCCGTGTTCTAGTGACGCGCGGTAATACACGGCGGCGAATCATGAGCGCGGCGGAGGGGGCCACCGGGGAAATCGACCTGGCATGGTTTGACTGGTCATATCCGGTCAGCCTCTCGGCCGATGGGAAGGCGATGCTGTTTTACGAAGCAGGCGAGGGTGGCGGGTTGAGCTATACGGCGTACCTGCGAAGCACAGACGGTTCTCCGGCGGTGCGCCTCGGAGATGGCCAGGCGTTGGCACTGTCGCCCGACGAAAAATGGGCGCTTGCCACCCGCTATGACGCACCGACAAAGGTTTTCCTTCTCCCGACCAAAGCAGGAGAGGCAAGAACACTGACTCACGAGGGAACCACACACATTGCCGCGCGATGGTTTCCTGATGGAAAACGATTTGTGTTCTCGGGCAACGATCCGGGCCGGGGTGTGCGACTTTATGTACAGGATGTGGCCGGGGGTAAGCCGCGGGCCATTACGCCCGAGGGTGCCAATGCCTTGTCGTTCGCGGTTTCTCCCGATGGCCAGAGCGTTGCTGCCGTCGGTCAGGACACGAAGGGGTATCTCTACTCCGCGAGCAGCGGGGAACCTCATCCCATCCCGGGTTTTGCTCCGGGAGAAGAACCCATCACGTGGAGTCAGGATGGGCTCTACTTGTATGTGGACCGAGCAGGGGAAAGTCCGGCCAAGGTTTATCGATTGGAAATGGCGACTGGGATAAGAACTCCGTGGAAGCAATTTATGCCAAGTGATCCTGCGGGAGTCGAGTTTATAGGACCCGTGGTTCTCGCCCCGGAAAGCAAGGTCTATGTCTACGGCGTGCGGCAACTCCTCTCTGATCTGTATCTGGTCGAGGGATTGCGCTAGTACACCGGGCGATCGCCCCCCTGAACGCTAACGCTTAAGAAGCCGTCAACGAGCGTTATCGCGACTTCTCTACGCAGACTCCGCCGTTGTGCCTTTCTTGACTGTGCGCAAACTGTGAGTGACAGATCTCTTCGAATCCTGACTGTACCATCTGAGGTGCAGGTGTGCGTAAAGTGTGAGTAATTGTCTGGACCTCCATCACCGGTGACCGGAAGTCGCGCAGGTGGCTCGAATCAAGATCCTGAAGCGTCCGTGCCGACAACGCAATCGAGATCTACTGATGGTCCCGCACACTGAACATTGGTTGCACCAGGTGCGACGGATCGCGCGAAAGCTTCTCGGGACGCGCGATTGACTGCGTCTTTCCGGTGCGACCGGTTCGTCCCTATTCGGTCTCTGGGATTCGCCCGAAAATTCATTCGCATTTCATCAGGACAGTTTAGGCTGTAGAGGAGCGTTGCGAACATAGGCGCTTCTAATTCCCGGAGACCATCATGGCCAGCACAAATCAAGCCCCTACTCCTCTCTCGTCCGAGGAACTGAGAAAGATGGATGCCTATTGGCGCGCTTGCAACTATTTGTCGGCGGGTATGATCTATCTTCGGGCGAATCCCCTTCTACGCGAGCCGCTGAAACCGGAGCACATCAAGAATCGTCTGCTTGGCCACTGGGGTTCAGATCCCGGCCAATCCTTCGTTTGGGTGCACTTGAACCGGCTGATCCGCAGGTACGACTTGAATGTCATGTATATCTCCGGCCCTGGCCATGGCGCGCCCGCTACGCTGGCCAACTGCTATCTCGAAGGGCACTACTCCGAAATTTATCCCGACAAGAGCTGCGACGAAGCGGGCATGCTCAAATTCTTCCGCCAGTTCTCCTTTCCCGGAGGAATAGGCTCACATTGCACGCCAGAGACGCCGGGTTCAATTCACGAAGGCGGCGAACTGGGCTACTCCATCTCGCACGCGTATGGAGCAGCGTTCGACAATCCCGATCTTATCGTGGCTGTTACGGTAGGAGACGGCGAAGCCGAGACCGGTCCATTGGCAACCTCCTGGCATTCGAACAAATTCCTCAGTCCGATTCGCGATGGGGCAGTTTTGCCGGTGTTGCATCTCAACGGCTACAAGATCGCAAATCCCACCATCCTTGCCCGCATCCCGCGCGAAGAATTGGAGGCGCTGCTGACAGGATACGGCCACAAACCGTATTTCGTCGAAGGCAGCGATCCCTCGGCGATGCATCAAACCATGGCTTCAGTTCTAGAGCAATGCATTCTGGATATTCGTTCGGTGCAACATCATGCCCGTTCGACGGGCGACAGTGCGCGCCCGCGCTGGCCGATGATCGTGCTGCGTACGCCCAAAGGATGGACGGGGCCAAAAGAAGTGGACGGCCACAAAGTGGAAGACTTCTGGCGCGCGCACCAGGTTCCGGTGCTCGACCCGGTTACGAATAAAAGCCATCTGAAAATCGTCGAGGACTGGATGCGCAGCTACAATCCCGAAGAACTATTCGACGCCAATGGCACGCTTCTGCCGGAACTGCGGGAACTCGCGCCTTCGGGGGCGCGCCGCATCTCCGCCAACCCGCACGCAAACGGCGGCACGCTGCGCAAGGAACTAGAGCTGCCGGACTTTCGAGACTATGCCGTGAAATTAAAGGCTCCAGGTTCAGTCTATGCGTCCCCCACCGACGTACTGGGGCACTTTCTCGCGGAAGTGATGCGCCGCAACATGAATTCTTTCCGTGTTTTCGGCCCCGACGAGACCGCCTCCAACCGGCTTACCGCGATTTATGCTGCTTCGAAGAAGGCCTGGCTTGCCGAATACAAGCCAGAAGATGCCGACGGCGGCGAGCTCGACGTTTTCGGCCGCGTAATGGAGATGCTGAGCGAGCACACGCTCGAAGGCTGGTTCGAAGGCTACGTCCTAACCGGTCGCCACGGCTTGTTCTCCAGCTACGAAGCCTTCGTCCATATCATCGATTCGATGTTCAACCAGCACGCCAAATGGCTGGAGAAATCGAAGAAGGAATTGGATTGGCGCGCGCCCGTGCCCTCCATCAACATCCTTATCACCTCCCTGGTCTGGCGCCAAGATCACAACGGCTTCACTCATCAGGACCCAGGATTTCTTGACGTGGTCACTAACAAGAGCCCGGAGGTGGTGCGCATCTATCTGCCGCCCGACGCGAACTGTCTGCTCAGCGTGGCAGACCATTGCCTGCGCTCAAGGGACTACGTCAACGTCATTGTCGCGGACAAGCAGGACCACCTTCAGTACCTCACCATGGAAGAAGCCGTAATGCACTGTACCAAGGGCATCGGTATCTGGGATTGGGCCTCCACAGACGCGGACGCCGAGCCGGACGTGGTTCTGGCGTGTGCAGGCGATATCGCGACCATGGAGGCAGTCGCTGCGGTTGCGATTCTGAAAGAGCGATTCCCCGATTTGAAGATCCGCTTGGTCAACGTCGTCGATCTCTTCCGGCTTATGCCGGAGACTGAGCACCCGCACGGACTCTCCGACCGCGACTTCGATTCCTTATTCACCACCGATAAGCCGGTGATCTTCAACTTCCATTCCTATGCGTCGCTCATCCACAAGCTCAGCTACCGCCGCAAGAACCACGACAACATTCACGTGCGCGGATACAAGGAAAAAGGCAACATCAACACGCCGCTTGAACTCGCCATTCTTAACCAGGTGGATCGCTTCGACCTGGCTATTGATGTCATTGACCGCGTTCCGCGCCTGCATCCGACGGGCGCACACGTCAAAGAATGGCTGAAGAACCAGATCATCGAGAGCGTCAACTATGCCCATGCCGAAGGCATCGATAAAGAAGAAATTCGCACCTGGAAATGGCCAGAGTAGACATGGTGCAAGAGCTGGCAGTAAAAGGCGATCTAATTCTTGCGCTCAACAGCGGCTCGTCGTCGCTCAAGTTCGGCGTCTATTACCGTGGCGCCAACGACGAAGAGCCCTTGCTAACAGGGAGCGCCGAAGGCATTGGGCACAGCAAAGGCTCATTACACATTCGTTCTTCCGATGGAAAAATACTGGTTGGACGCGAATGTATCCACGAATCCCAAACTGAAGCTCTTGCCACTGTTGCCGCCGAAGTCAGGGATCATCTTCATGCCCCGCCGGTGGCCGTAGGCCATCGCGTTGTCCATGGCGGGCCGGAGCTCCTCACCCACCAACTCATCACGCCGCAGGTCCTGAACCAACTTCGCGCCGCCACGCATTTCGCGCCGCTGCACATCCCGCAGGTGCTAAGGCTCATCACCTCCGCGCGGTCGATCTTCCCCGCGGCGGCACATTTTGCCTGCTTCGACGATGTTTTTCACCGAAGCATCCCAGAAGTGGCATCGCACTTTCCTCTGCCACAGCGATATTTCGACGCAGGTATTCGCCGTTATGGTTTCCACGGGCTTTCTTACGAATCGCTCGTGCATCACTTTGGCGCACAACTTCCCGAGCGAGCCATCTTCGCGCACCTTGGCAACGGAGCAAGCCTCTGCGCTGTGCGCAACGGACTATCAGTCGATACCACCATGGGCCTCACTCCCACCGGCGGCATCCCGATGGGCACGCGCTCCGGCGATCTCGACCCTGGCGTCATCATCTATCTTCTGCGCAATGAGAAACTCGGTGCCGATGAGCTTGAAGATCTGCTCAACCATCGGAGCGGCCTTTTCGCGCTCTCTTCAGGCGATAGCGATGTGAAGACGCTGGAAGTGAGCATGCGCTCCAACGATCCCCACGCCGCTCTCGCGCTGAATGTTTTTGCTATTTCAGTGCGCAAGGTAATCGGTGCGTATGCCGCGCTCCTCGGTGGTATCGACCTTCTCGTCTTTACCGGCGGCATCGGAGAACACAGCAATTACATACGGTCCTTAGCTGCCGGCGAGCTCGAGTTCCTGGGCCTAACTGCAGACAAGATTCAGATTGTGCCCGCACAGGAAGAACCACAAATCGCGCGCCACTGCCGCAGAATGATGACCATAACTCGCTGAAGAAACAACCGGGGAAGGACTCTATGCAGGTTCAGCCCTCCATCTCAGTGGAAATGGTGTTCTGCCAACACCTCAGCAGTAGAATCCGCGGAGATGCAGCAGAGTTTCATGTGTCCTCCTATCAGGCGGTCACGACGCGAATCGGAGGATGCACCGATTGGGCTACGCAGCGATCGTTCGAGCCGCGCGGAGCAGTCGAGTTGTAAGAGCTGGTTTGGTCGGGTACGATCTCTCCCCTAACCCAGGCCCGGAGTCTACGAGTCCTTACGCCGCTAACATCCGACCAAGCCGACACCGCGCATCCGGGCCTTGGCAAGCGCTGACGATTATTGCCCCCCCGTTCGGCGGACACCGGGCTGGGTTTCTTGTCGCGAGCGTAAGCCAGCCGGCGCGACGACCTCGGTTCCGCATTCCGTCACGCCTAGCTGGTGTAAGGTCGGCCTATTGCTTCACTAACGTGGCGACCGAAATGTGCGGCCAGTGGATGATCGCAGCGCCCGGTTTCGGCGGAAAGTCGAGAATCACTCTCTGCACGTATTGCAGCTGCAGGAACGGATCCCCATCCGTGGGTTGCACGGTCTCAATCCAGAAGATCGCGTCCATCTGCAGGGCATTGGCATTCGTCACCACAAAGGGAATGTTGAGAATGCCAGTAGATCCCTTCGCCGCCACCGTGGAGATCACGATCACCACCGTATTCGTGATGTTCTGCCCTTGGACGGCTGCTCTAAGCACCGTCGTCGGATCCGCGACCACAGCGTTCAAATTCACACCAGGCGGCAGGCAACACGCGGTGAGACTTCGATTCGTGAACTGCGCAAGGTAGTCGGCGTTCGTGATCGGGTCCGTGGCTTTAGCGGTCAGCCCAGGAATCACCGCATCGGTGAAGGGAACGGAAAAAACCGGGTCGATCGTCGGCCCTTTCGCCACGGTCGTGATGAGGGTACTTTGAGCCAACAGCGAATCGCCGTGCGGAATCGTCCCCTGCCTCACGACCGTCGACTCCGGCACCGCCGGATCTGTAGTCGGCGGAATGTGAATCCACAGCCCAGGTTCTATGTGCAGCGCCCCATGCGTGACACAATCGGCGATCTGCTGCAGATAGGTGACGCCGTGCAGAAAGGCGTCTTTCTGGAACGACCCGCGATTCGGAATGTCCCCGCCGATCAGCGTGAACGCCAGGTTCTCCAGCGTGCCGTTGATCTCCAGGAAGAATGGTTGGTTGTGCTGAAAATCCGGCCGGGAAATCAGATTGAATCCCGTGCCCGCCCAGGTTCCCGGAAATTCCTTGAGCGGTCCGAGGTGTGTGTGTTCGAGGTCGATTGTTGTAGCTGCGCGAGCGATGGGTCGAGTCGTCCCCATGACGTTATTCTCCTTTCTTATGCGATTTTGGGTAGAGCTAGACCGTTGGCCGACTTTCGGGGAAGCTGCACCTAATACACTTACTCTTACCCAATAGAACGAGAACCGATTCTTTTCCCCTTCACTTTATGTGGCCCCAGTCTATGCGACAGCATGAATTCTCGTCGAGGATGCCGCGTCCGGGTTCTGCAGATTTTGCTTGGGCGACAGCGGCGCTGGTGGAAACGCAGAATAGCTTGATAATCTGGCGAAGCCCCCCGCGCCAGCGTTTGCACCTGGTGAATGCACCGGTTCCTCGCCTTATTTCAGCATTGTCAGATAGAAAGCATTATTCCCCGAGCGCAGGTCCTTTCCATAGGAAAACACGACTCCGGTGCCAAATACGCGCAGCTTTACCTGAAGACCAATGTCCCACAGCCACTTATGCGAACCTAGCCCTGCAATAGGATCGGTGATCTTACCTGTATCCAGGAATGGCCCAAGTTGCAGGCGCACGAGTCCATTGCCATACACGTTCTTGTCCGTTTCCCAATTGGAAAGGTAATAATCACGCCCCAGCGGCGCGCTACCCTTGTAGCCGTCGCGAGTGCCGATGTGTCCCCTCATCCACAGATCGTTGTCCCGTTCCAACCCGAGCATGAAGAGCTCGTCGAAGGGTGCGGTTCCGTAGGTCTTACCTGCGCGGAATTGCTGCTGCATCTCGTAGTCATTTCCTTCTGCTTGGGGAAACCAGTGCCACCGCACCGAGCCTTGCACCTTCTCGAAAGATTCCTCGGTTTGCGACCACAGACGAGCTGCTTGCGATGACACTCCTCCGTCCAAGCTAAACCTCCTCTCTGGCACATCCCAAAGCGTGGCCTCTAATTGGGCGTGTTGTTTGAGTTGATAGCCTTTGGCCAGCAAGCCAGGCGTCAACACCGTTCCGGCAAGTACGCTGCGGAAATCGCGATGCGAGATTTCTGCTCCCGCAGACCAGTGCCATCGTCCGCTAACGAACGACGCGAGACTAAAACTCACGGCCTCCCGACGCAGGTTCAAGCTCCCCAACTCCGGAACGGGCCCTTCGAACGAGGGTATGATGTGCCAGTTTTCGTTTCGCAGATCAGCCGCAAATTCATAGCGATATTTCGCGCCGTGCTCGAAAGGGCTGGAAAACTCGGCAAAGACTCGCCGTTTCTGAGGATCCCAGCGGAACTGAGACACGAAATTGATGGCTTGCTGGCGGAAGTTGTAGAACTCGGGATCGACGCTAAGAAACGGCAGTCCGCGCAGGAACAAGAACAGTCCTTCCCATTTGTTGCGGCCGAACCCGTTGCGTTCCTGGCTGCGGAACAAAACATCGAACTTGTCATCGTCGCGGGCCCGGAGGTCGAATTGGTAACGCGGGAAAATCCCCAACCCTCGGATGCGCGCGTCGGTGGCTAAAAACTCCGACAATTGCAGCCTGCTCGCAGGCGAAAATGCGAAGGCCCGATCCAGTAGGGCAGGTGCGACCTGGGGCAATGGATCCGCCTGCACCTCCACAATCTGAGGCTTGCCGACGCGGTTCCAGTACTTAAGCGAAGCTTCCAGATTCCCCTGAAGAAAATATACAGTTCCCAGAAAGTCGTTCGCATAGGAATCGTGCGGGGCCAGCTTAAGGGCCTGTCGCAAGCGACGGGCGGCTCGAGGATACTGCTTTTGTTTGAAGGCCAGTCCCGCCAGTTCGACTGGGAACCGCGCATCGTTGGGTGCAAGGTGAAGTCCGGCCTGAAAGGCGTTCTCCGCCTCCCGCCATCGCTCCAATCGCGCCAACGCCGTGCCGTAGTAATAATTCAAGTCGGCGGACCGCGATCGCAACGGGCCCAGTAGAAGCGCGATGTCCTGCCAGCGTTGCTCGGCCGCGAGTTGCCGAGCTTCTTCCGCCAAAAGGATCTCAGCGGGTCCGGTCTGAGCGGGCAAGCAAACGCCATTGAAGAGCAGGGCAACAACAATGCCCAACCTTAGTATCTTCGGGAGACGGAACTGTTGCGCTTGATGGCTGCGGTCAGTGGCTTTCAACGTTTGGAAAGCAGATATCGTGGGGCACACCCCGGTCTGGCACTCGGCGCGATGCAACCACCGAAGCAAAGACTCCAGGAACTATCGAGCCGTACACCGTGCAGCCGAATGCTGGGGTCAGTGCGAGCCAGCTTGGGGAACAGCCAGCAGAGTCCACCGCCCGGCGTTTTTCCATTCCTGCTCGAATCTGGAGCGGTCCTCCTTGACGAGCTTGCGTTGTGCTGGGTCGTTCAGGAGCACAAGCTGGCGCTCCTGGTCCAGTCCGGCCACTACCGCGTAGTGGAGCGGCAGGATCGAACCCGGCTTCAGCGCCACGATGAGGGGGCGGCCCTTCTCAAGATGCTGTTTCAGATCTGCCCACTCTCCGCCGAAGGCGAACGCGCGGTACCCATTCTGCTGGAAGTACCGCTCCATCGCGGAGGCATAAATCCCGTGCGCCGCAGCAGAGTACAAGGTGCGCTGGATTTGCCCTGCATCGGCAGCCAGGTCACGCCGCTGGCGCTGTTGCTGCCGCCAGTACTGCATCACCATAGCCATGCTCGCTGCACCACAACCGTCCTTCTCCTGTTTCACAAAGGGGACGTCGAGCCATACGCCAGGCGGGTCCGCGGCGAAAAGCACGCCGCAGACCAATAACATCAGGGCAACTATTGTCGTCATGCCACGCAATGTGTACCTGCTTCAGTGATGAACTGCGACAATGATGAGAATGAGCGCGGCAATCGCGATCAGGATGACGATCAGATCCCGGTCGGTGAGATTGCCGGCAGCAAAGTCGGCCTGCGCCTTGTGCACCCGTGCAGACAGTTGCGCCAGCTCAGCATCACTAAGGCTGGCCACCGCATTCTTCACCTGCTCCGGGTCAGTATGCGCTGACTTCAACGCCTGCCGAGCCTTATCCGAAGAGAAGAACTCCTTCAACGTTTCCAGATTCTGCTGCCTTACACGGGAGGCGTCCACTGCCGCTTTTCTTAGTTCCGCGGCACTCACCACGTGTTCGGCAGCCTGCGCACATAGGTTTTGTGGAATGGCAAAGATCGAAACTAGGACACAAGCCGTAACCGCCCGAAGGAACTGCTTTTGTTCAAAGCGCATGTCTTGCAACCTCCTCACGATTTGGGCCAGATTCAAGAATTCTACACATTCTTGGCCCTACGTCGACAACTTCTGGCAGGCGGCACAGCGTAACGGCTCTGCTTTTCGTCGGGCGGTGTCGGTGACGCCGCGACGATTTCACTAGCAAGGACTTGAGCTTCCCTCTGCAAGCGCGCCATGCGCGCTCTCGATCATGGACCACGACGGCATTTTCAAAATGCTTGTTTTCTGGCCCCAAACCAGAACTCACAACGTCACGGCAGGGGAATCGGTGCAAACTGAACGGGAGGACGATAAATTCGGAAGGTTGCACGCCAACGTACCAAGTTTGACAGACCGCCACGCTGTCGTCCAGGCACTCTTTTCTTGGTGCGACAGCGTACCGACGAATACTCCCCTCCCATCGTTTTTCGTTGCAAGTCTTTTGATATCGTCCTACGATATACAACATTTCAGGAGCAAGCCATGGCTGTTGCCGCGCAGCCCGTTGTCCAGTCGACAAACTATCTCAACCACTCCTACGATCTCCGCTCATGGTTGCTCACCACGGACCACAAGCGCGTGGCCATCTTGTACCTGATCTCGACCACATTCATGTTTTTCGTCGGCGGATTCTTCGCGCTGCTGATCCGCCTGGAACTACTGACGCCGCAAGGCGACCTGGTGCAGGCTGACACCTACAACAAGTTATTTACGATGCACGGCCAGGTGATGGTCTTTTTTTCCTGGTACCGGCGGTTCCCGCTGTATTGGGGAATTTCTTGCTGCCCATGATGATCGGCGCCAAAGACCTCGCTTTCCCGCGCATCAATCTTTTCAGTTGGTATCTCTACGTCGCCGGAGCTCTACTGATGGTGTGGACCATCTTGAATGGCGGTGTCGATACGGGCTGGACGTTCTACACGCCGCTTAGCACCGAGTATCTGAACACTCACGTCATCGCCGCCGCGCTCTCGATTTTCATCGCCGGGTTTTCGTCGATTCTGACCGGCCTCAATTTCATCGTGACCACGCACCGCATGCGCGCGCCGGGGATGCTCTGGTCGCGGCTGCCGCTGTTTGTCTGGTCCAACTATGCCAATGCGGTGATCATGATGTTGGGCACCCCGGTGCTGGCGATCACGCTGGTGCTGGTGGCCCTGGAGCGTGGGCTGCACCTGGGCATCTTCGACCCGCGGGTCGGAGGCGACCCTCTGCTGTTTCAGCACCTGTTCTGGTTCTACTCACACCCGGCGGTGTACATCATGATCCTGCCGGGCATGGGTGTAATCAGCGAATTGATCACGTGCTTTTCGCGGAAGCGGATCTTCGGCTACACCTTCGTGGCCCTGGCCAGCGTCTCCATTGCGATGTTGGGATTTCTGGTATGGGCCCATCATATGTTTGTGGCGGGGATTTCGCTTTATGCGGCTCTGATATTCTCGCTTTTCAGCTACGCGGTAGCGGTGCCATCGGCGATCAAAGTATTTAACTGGACCGCTACCATGTATCGCGGCTCGATCAGTTTCGAGACGCCCATGCTCTACGCACTGGGGTTTATTGGGCTGTTTACAATCGGCGGCTTGACGGGCTTGTTCGTCGCAGCGCTGGGCATTGATGTTCACGTCACCGATACCTATTTCGTGGTCGCTCATTTCCACTACATCATGGTGGGCGGGATGGTGTTTGCCTACATGGGCGGTTTGCACTTCTGGTGGCCTAAAATCACCGGGCGCATTTATCCCGAAGGGTGGGGAAGGCTGGCGGCACTCATCACGTTCGTTGGCTTCAACCTGACCTTCTTCCCACAGTTCATCCTGGGATATGTGGGAATGCCCCGCCGGTATTGGCAGTATCCGCCGGAGTTCCAGGTGCTTCATGTACTTTCGACGGCGGGAGCGAGCATCCTAGGGGTGGGCTATCTGCTTCCCATGGTTTATTTCCTGTGGTCGCTGCGCTACGGAAAGCTGGCGGGGAACAATCCGTGGGATGCCAAGGGGTTGGAGTGGACGACGAGTTCGCCGCCGCCCAAGGACAACTTTGAAATTACTCCGATCGTGAATGAACCGGCCTACAATTACGGAGCAGTGGCCGGGCGGTGCTCGGCGGCCAGGCTGCCCTTGAGTGAAGGCTAAGGACGCTGGCCTGGTGCAACTCCCGACGATTTTCTCAGCGTCGCGAATCAGCCAGGCGAATGTACCATGATGCCGTTCTTCGAGGCCAGAAAGAAAACTGGAATGTCCGATGCGTGACAAAAGTCATCGTCAAGACCTCGTATTGAGGTATTGAGTGAAAAATGTGAAATTGTTCGATGGGGCCGGGCAGGTTCGCCTCGCCCCAAGATATCATCCGGCTTGGGTCGTCCGTGCTTCACTCGCTGATCCAAGCCAACACCTATCCCGCCGCGCGTTCCTGTAGACGCTGCTGCGGCGACAGACACATCCGCGGAGGACCCTATGTTTACACGCATGATGACCTGCACACTGAAGCCGGAAAGAAAAGAAGAGTTCCTGGAAGCCGCACGTCAACTTCCAGGCGTTTACAAGAATCAGGCCGGCTTTGTGGACCTGCTCACCTTCATCTCGGAGGAGCATCCCGATCGCGCGCTCGTTGTCGCTGTCTGGAAGACGAGATCCGATTCTCAAGAGTTCTACAAGAGTCGCGCTCCACTGCTCGATCTGAAGCCCTTCCTTAAGGAGGAACAGGTCGAGCATTACTACCTTGAGACCTCGAACGTTTTCCAGATTGCCAGCGGCAAGGCTGCCTAATCGTGGTGGCACGGTGATCCCCGATCCCTGATTGCCGGTTTGCCGGCGGCGCAGTCAGCGGCGGCGCACAAACGAGAAAATCAGGGATCGGGCATCCGAGATCTCAACCTAGGTATTCGACTTACAAATGCGTCTCAAGTGGGAATGCGGAAAACAAAGACAAGATTGCTCTCTTCCCCTCGCATGTATATCGCTGCACGATACAACGCGCGTCCTTCCAATCCCATCTATTCACAGTAGAGTGATGCGCGACAACGAGGACCAGAGCGTACGCGGGAACTGTGTTTTCACAAGACTCGAATCAGCCGCCACGGCGTCAATGGTCTTGAGACGATATAATCTTCAGAATGGAAAGCAAGCTTACCTTAGCTGACTACCGTTCGCTAGCGGAATTGCGCTATCAAATCCGTCGTTTTCTTTACTTTAGTGAGCAAGCTTCCCGCATGGCTGGTCTGGAGCCTCACCAGCATCAGCTCATGCTCGCCTTGAAAGGGCTGCCCAACACGGTGCGACCGCGGATAGGAGAGTTGGCCGAACGCCTGCAGATTCGACATCACAGTACGGTTGAGTTGGTAAACCGGCTCTCTGCTGGCGGCTATGTCCGGCGACATCGCGGCGGTGAAGACGCCCGCGAAGTATTGCTTTCCTTGACTCCCAAAGGTGAAAAGGTGCTGAGGGAGCTTTCCTTACACCATCGGACAGAACTTCGCATGCGCGGGCCGGCTCTCATCGCGGCGCTGAGGCACGTGACTCACGCGAGCAAGAGCGGCAAAGGAGTCTCAGCTAGGGCATCTTCGAGAATCGGACCAAAAGCGTAGAGCCTGTCTAGGGCTTGAGGCATACCAAGATTTTGACGCGCCCTGCTTTTCTCACAAAGCAAACAATCACGATTCGCGGCTCTATCCACTGAGTGAGATGGCGTTCGTGATTCATTTACATTTCCAGTTGCATTAGACCGGCGCCTCCCTGGGAGAGACTTCTGAGTAACCGGAGGCGGCAAGTGAGCTTCAGGAGTCGAAGGCTAATCGCTCACTTTTCAGTGGCTGCTTGAATTGGATTGGCTCGGCGATACCCATAATAAATTTCGTCCGCTTGCGACTTCCGCGTGAAAAAGAAGAGAACCTTGGCCCGCGATCTCATGGCAAAATGTTGCGGAAGCCAGAGGCCGTCGGTCACAGGCATTTTCTCCAATTCGAAGCGTGTGCCCGGTTCCACCTGCGCGAGAAAACCTGCGATCGAAACCGGGTGTATGACGGTGGCTTCGACCTTAACCCACTGAAACGTCTTTTTGTCGATCCAGAGTTTGCCTTCCATGCCCGTCAATGCCTTGGCCTCATAGTTGGGAGGTTTATAGCCGCGGCGAGGTATTGCTTTGAGCACAAAAACTTCGTACGGCCCCATGCTTTGCTCACCCACGAACTTGAAGTCAAAGGCTTTTGTCAATTGTTCTATCAGCAGATGATCGCTCTTGCGCTCTTTTTCATACCGCGCGATGCGCTGCGCTCGTTCTTCCTGAGACTCTTTCTGGCGCCTGACGATGGCTGCTTCCAATTTTTGTTGTTCCTCTGCCTGTTGTTCCGGCGACAGTGGCTTGCCGTCAACGGCCACCAGACGCTCATAGGGAGAGCCGAAGATCATGCGCTCTTCGCAGGTTTTGGTTCCCCCACCCGGTTGCCAGTCACGTTCGAAATACTCATAGTCAGGAGCGGCTTTCCAATCCTTTGCATTGGCCTCGACTGAGCGTTGGATGATGGTGTCGACGTTAGGCTGGGCAAAGGAAGCGGCGGCCAGCGTCACAACCAGAATGAACTGTCTCATCATGCTCTGGTTTCAACCGGGTGCTATTCTCTGGTTCCGTCAAGAGGCTCAGCTTCCGGCCCCCCCTTTAACCTTCCACTTCAATATACCTCGTTATATGATATATCGTGACGCGATATGAGCATTTCAACGCGGCAGCGATTTCGCCCTGGGAGGGCCGCACGTCGCGCTCCGCGTTTCTTAGGCCGGGTCGAGAGATTGACTGTGAAACCTCTGACAGATGTCAGTGAAACTTTTCACAAATCGCCAAGAAAAGAAACTTTCCGAACCGAGTTTTCCGGCCCGGCCTTACATAATGTCGCTTGACGATATATTTTTTAATCTGTGAAACCTCTCACGGAACTGGCATTGGACCCGATCTAGAGTTCTGACGGAGGAGAACTTGCCGTGGGAAATCCTGAGAGAGAGCCGCTCTGCACGGTTAAAGAGTTGCTGGTGTTTGGGGTGATCTGCATCGTTTACGGTTCGATCCTTTTCTCGTTGGACCCGGAATGGGTCGGCTGGGCCGCGCCGCTGGCCTTCGGGGGCGCCTTCTATGCTGCCGATCCCCCTCCTGCTTCCGCCCACCTCGGTTCACCCAGCGATGTCTTCCCGATGGCCTATCTGTGCGATGTCTTGAGCCTTTTCGGCATAGTGCTCCTCACCTTGGTCCGGGACAGGCGGCACATTAGCTGGCTGTGGTGGTTCAAGGCCAAGTCCGAGAGTGGCGGCATTGCAAAGGTTCGACGTTTCCTGAGGTCCAGGTTCACTCTTTCGGCCGAGCGTTGACCTATCGAGCATTCTGGTGCTGGCATCCTCGGTACAGGTACGGGGCATTGCCAGGAAGAGCGAAAGGTACGGACATGAGGTTCCCAGCGGTAGGTTAATCAACGTCCGCCTGACCCATGAAGATCTGGCCAACTTGATTGGGACGAGCCGGGAAACGGTCACGACGCAACTCAGCAGGTTCACACGAATGGGCCTGCTGCGACGCGAGGGCAGGCATTTCATTGTGGCCAGGCCCAAGCTTATCGACTTTATGCGCGCCGAAGAGCTTCGACTGAAGAGTCGCCGCTTTTCTCAGAGAACAATTCCTCGGTAGCAGCCCTTGAGTGCATCAGACGGGCATTGAGGGCGAGAGAGTTAGGCAACGCGTTCCGTCTTTTCATCTTCCTCGCTTGGCCCGTTGACCAATCGGTCCCATCTTTCATCTTCCTGGCATGGCCCATTGACCAATCGGTCCCATTTTTCATCTTCCTGGCGTGGCCCATTGACCACTCGATTCGATGTGCTGGATATTGAAACCGCACTTGCCATGGTCTACTCCTTTCCTCGGGCCTGGCTGTACGCCAGGGGCCCGATGAGACAACCAAAGCAGACAGTTTGTGGCGTCTTGGCGAAGACACCCTTGCTGCCTTAGTGGAGGTGGACAGGATTGATACGGCCTCGCCGAAGCTGTCTCCCAGGAGGGAGGTTCGGGGTGCGAAAACAGCACGATCGGAGCTTTACCGGCTCAATCTGCCGGCCTCCTATATAGATAGATTCTATATGCTAACTTTTGGTTGTATCGTTTTACGATATATTAGATTTACGTGTGTCCCGAGCGGATCGTCGCGATGTTGCGGCAGATCGGAGTCGAAGTAGCCAGCCACAAGCCCACCGGGCAGGCCTGCCGGGAAGCGGGCATCACCGAACAAACCTACTATCGCTGGCGCGAGGAATACGGCGGTCTGAAGCTGGAACAGGCACGTCGGATGAATCAACTGAAGAAGGAAAACGCTCGCCTGCGGCGGCCTGACGCTCATTTTCAGGCGGCGCATCGCGCACAGTGGACAGAACGAATCGTGAAAAAGATTGATTGTCAGCTCGGGTGACAGGAATGCGTTCTGATGGTGAAGGGAATTGTCAGGCGTTCTCGTTCTTAAGAGGGGGTATCCGCTGGGCGGAAGCGGCAACAATGCCATCTGATAAGGAACGAGCGACCAACCGACTGCTGTTCGCTTTGAGTCAGCATCCCGAAGGAATGACGACTCAGCAATTGGTGGAATTTATCGGCGGACTGTTTAATAAAAAACAGCTGCCGCAGTTGTTGCGCTATTCGAGCCACGTACAGGAGGGCTACAGCGAGGAATGCAGTTCCATAAACATGACCGCTATCCTGTGGAAGTTGAAAAAATACAGCCCCAGCAGCCCTAAAGACCAAGACCTGAAAAAACGAATTCAAGCAGGCTCTCTTGGTTAAGTGGGCGGGCATTATCCGACGGCGGTCAGAGCCGCTGTTAACCGGTGCAGTTCATCCTCAAGTGGTGTGCGTTCCTTCTGCCTTTACTGGGCGCGAACTGTGAGTGCTAGATCTCTGCGAGACCTAACGAAACTACACAATCCTCGTCTCTCGAATTTGCGAAGTGACTGAAAGTGCAAGTTTTTGAGTGCCTTAGCGGAAGCGCCTTTCCGACTCAAAATCCGCCGGGCTTCGGCCCTTGGGGGTTCGACTCCCCTCCCGGCACCAAAGCTTGGAGGGGATTCCGGTTGGACATCATCCATGATTGTGGGATAATTTGCGATCGCCTCGATTGCGGGATAATTTCCGGTCACCTCACCGGATCGGAAACTCGCTAACGAGCAGGTTTCTCTTTCTGCCTTCGACGTCGGCCCGGGGCCTTCGTATAACGGAGGAGTCTGCCATGTCTCTGCCCAAGAAGCCGCTGTTCGATTCTCAGAAAACTGCTGCAGCGAAGCCGGTGCTAGGAGTCGCCAAACCAGGGAAAGTGGGTCCGTACAGGCGGGCCGTATGACAAGACTGCGATGGGTATGTGCGTCGGTTTCACTCCTATTCATCGGGATCCTTGCCGCCGCTGCGGGTCAGAGCCCGGTCCCTCCTGTGCACTCTATCGTGCTGCACGCGGCGCGACTGCTCGATATCAAGAACGGTCGCATCGTGAAGCCCGGCGAAGTTCTGGTGCAGGGCGAGCGCATTGTCGAGGCGGGGACTTCGGTGAAGCATCCCGCCGGGGCGGAGGTGATCGACTTGGGAGATCGCACGCTGCTGCCCGGCCTGATTGATGCCCACGTACACCTGTTTCTGCACCCGGGCGCGGAGGATTTACAGACGGTGCAGGAATCGGTGCCGCAGCGAACGATCACAGCGCTTCTGGCGGCGCGCGATGACCTGATGGCGGGGTTCACCGCAGAACGCGACATGGGGACCGAAGGCGCGGGTTCGGCGGATACGGCGGTGCGGGATGCGATTAACGAAGGACGGCTTCCCGGGCCACGGCTGCGCATCAGCGGAAATGCAGTGAACATCCTCGGCGGTCACGAGGACGCGATTGGCTACAACCCGGAGCAGCATGTTCTGCCGAATGCAGATTACGCGAATAGCACAGATGAACTTATCGCCGTGATGCGGCGGCAGTTCAAAGAAGGCGCGGACTTCACCAAGATCTATGAAACGGGGCGGGACTCGGTTCGGGACGGCAAGTTCCACACGATTTATCAGTACACGGAGGCGGAGCTTGAGGCCGCGGTGCACGAGGCGGCACGGCAAGGTCGAAAAGTGGCAGTGCACGCGACCGGAGAACCGGGAACGCTTTATGCCGCGCAGGCGGGAGTGGCCTCGATCGATCACGCCAATCAACTCAGCGACGAAACCATGCGGCTGATGCGCGAGAAGCAAATCTTCGCCGTTCCAACTTTTACGATTGTCGAATACTTCGCCAATCACGCACCAACGCCCGAGTTGGCTGCACGCGAACACATGATGCTCGATCTGCATGCGCAGGAATTCAAGAAGCAGCTCGCCGCCCGAGTGCCGATGGCGGTGGGATCCGATGTGGGACCATTTCCACATGGTACGCAGGCGCGCGAGTTTGTGCTGATGGTGAAATACGGCATGTCGCCGCTGGCGGCGCTGCAGGCGGATCTGGTGAACGGCGCGAAACTACTGGGCTGGGACGGGCAGATTGGAGCGCTGGAGGCTGACTATCTCGCGGATGTGATCGCAGTGGCGGGCGATCCGCTGCAGGATATTGGAACTTTGCAGAACGTCAGCTTCGTGATGAAGGGCGGCTTGGTTTACAAGAAGTGAGCCGCGGGGATTCGAAAGAAAACGCTGGCAGGTTATGCAGTTTGCCGTAATCCCGGAAAAAGCTGGTTCACACGAATACCGGATTGTATCGTCATTCTATTCAGCGGCAGCGTTTCACTCGCAAGGCTCTTTACCCGTCTGGCCGTCTCTGCTGAAGAGGACGACGCCTTCCCTCCTAGTTGGCTTCAGAGCAAATCGCCGTAGCGCTCACTGGCGGGTTCTCAATGTAAAAGGCCTGTTCTAGTCAATGGACAGTCCCCGGCAATCGAGTCCGCGCCGAGGCGAGAGCGTGTTGTCCGTTGGGCACCGGCAGGCGATCAGTACGCCGCATCTTCTGCCAGTCATATTCATACGCAGTTCCACAAATGAGACAGATTTGATAGTGCTGGCCATTGCCACTAAGTCGTGGCCAAGTAAACCGATGGGAGCAAGATTCTGCGAGGAGTCGCTGCAAAAATGTCATATCTGTCCTTCGCTTCGGCACGGGCCAGACTCGGTGGCGTGATCTGTTCTGAAGAGGCGAGTGAATCAATTTGACTCCCCGCGAGGCACACTTTCAAATTACGGGAGTGCATTCCGGGTACAGGTTACCGCATACCAGACGGACTGTTGCAGTTTGGCGCTGCCGGCTGCGCTCCGGCTTGCCTTAGAACCATTATGACCAAAGCCACAAACAGTCCCAGGTGCTCACGATCTTATCCGGGCCATCGTCCCTCTACATGAGCCGATATGTTGAACCTGCAGAAAGGCTGGAATCCACACCGTGACCGCCAGTAAGCGGGATATGAGCTGACAAAACGGCGTGTCTACAGGGGCGACAATTCGTCCTCTTTCTCCTCTTTTTTCCCCGCAGCGAGTCTTCTCTCCAAGAACTCCCGCGCCAGATCCTTGCCTCCGATGCCGAACGCAATCGCCAGGCCGAGCATTACCGCTCCAAACGCGGTCCCGAAGGCGATCAGTGCCGTTTGTTCTGCAACCCCCAACACTTCGAAGACCATGGATAACGCAAATATGCTGATGATGAATCGGATCGAGATACTCAACAAGCGCGACGAACGAAAGTTTGCATTGACCCCTGCCAGCAGTACCGCGCGGGAGACAAAGTTAGCGGCTAACAATCCGAAGAAAAGAATGAGCAGAGCCACAAACAGCCGAGGCAGAAAGAAAAAGAACCGCGAGATGTATTCTTGCAAACCCACGATCCCGAGTACGCTCACGCCCAACAGAATGAAGCCGACCCACGCCACCCAAAAGACAAACCGGCTCAGCAGTTCCGTGGAGGAAGGGAGTGCGGCCTGGTTCAATAGCTGAGTCGCGCCGGAATTCTCCGAGAGTTTGGAAAACTTGGTCAGGCGCAGGATGCTGCGTACCAGCACCTTCAACAGGTAGGCAATCACCCACCCTACGAAAGCGACGATTAACATCACGACCAGACGTGGCAGGTAGTGCGCAAAATCTCTTACCAGGTCCTGCAACGCTTGAGTCAGTTCGGTGATGATGATCTCCCTCATTGGCGCCTCACTTTTTATCAGCCCAAACTTCGAGCAGGTACGGCTTCAATCGTTCGAACTCGCCGCACAGAGATTCCACATTTTTTTCGATGTCTTCCCCGGAAGCATCTCGATTCTCCAGCAGAAAAGACAAAGTTCTGCCGCGGTATAGAGGAACCAGGGCCTGAACAATATGGTCACGGTTGATGACGGATTTGTGATACGAGGCAGCGAACTCAAACACGGTCTTGGCCCACACCTCCGCTGGGTAATTGAACTCGCTGACTTCAAGAGTCGCTATCCTTTGCAGTTCGGCGAGCGTCGGAGCCGAGAGGATCGACCGGAAAACAGGTTCCAATTCGGCGACGCCATGGGCAAACATCTCCTGAAGCCGCTTGCGATTTACCCGGACAGGTTCCGGCATGACTTCCGATTGAGTGCCTACAATAGGCACAGGTTGAAATCCGGTAATCGTACTCCAAAGCGCAAAATTGCTATCCAAGGACACAAACAGAGCGCCCACTGTACGGCGCATGGCCGCAACTAAATCTCTTGCACTTCGATCCGGCTGCGCTTTCGTGCCCAGAAAAGATTGGCAGACGCGGTATGTTCCTGTGATGGCGGTAACGGTGAGGCCGATTTCGGCGCCGGTTCTGCTCCATTCGTCATCCCAGTTTTCTTTGGCCAGGAAATCTGTGGCGAGACGGCCCGAGATAGCGAATTCGGAGGCGTAGGGCTCGCGGATTCCATAACCGTAGATGGCGCGTGTCATGGGGTAAAGCAGATTTCGCATGAGCACGCCTTCAAATTTCTGCCTGCGATAGATGGGGGAAACGAGGTCGTAGCTGTCATAGTAGACAGGACGGACAAGCCGCTGGAGCCAGTCGGGTTCTATGGTTGTCGAATCGGGAGAAATTACCACACAGGTCCGGGCGCGCAACAAATCGGCAGCCGCCAGGATGGTTCGCAGCGCAGTTCCGGGTTCTGGACTGCGCGCATACTGGGTGCTGATGGAGTGCAAGGTGCGTAAGGCATACACGTTGGATACTCTTCTCACGTCATCGATCGAGGCACCGACTACCAGTTCCGGAGTCCCATCTTGCGACCCACCATCGGCATTGATGATTACTGCGCGCTCGCGGGGAAAGCACTTAAGGATGCCGGCCTGAATGGCTTGGATGACCGGCTCAACGGTCTTGGCATTGTTATGGGTCGGCAGGCCGACTATGATGTCGACCTCGCCTACGTTGATGAGCTGGCGAAGAAAATCGTCGGACAACAGGGTCTCTTCCGCCAATTCAACCTCCGAGCGAAGCTTCAAAGCCGTGAGTCAACATGCGCATGTTCCAACGAGACCCACGCTATCCCGTTAGATCAGATCCGTCGCAGCCGGAACCAGTAAAACTGGTACGGGCCCATGGTTAAAAGGTACGGCAGATCGCCGATGCGAGGAAAAATATTTCTGCCAAACATCTCAATCAGGATATTCCCTTTGTAGTGGCGCAGATCCAGTTCGACCGCTTGTGCGGCATTGGAGAGATTGTTCACCACCAGGATCGTTTCCTTGCCCAGTTGCCGCACGTAAGCCAGCACCCGGTGATTCGCCGGGTAAAGAAATTCGATCGAGCCCGAGCCGAATACCGGACTTGAACGGCGAATCCGCATGATGTGCTTCATCCAGGAGAGCAGCGAATGCTCGGTGCGTTTTTGCGATAACACATTCACCGCCTGGTAGCCATAAACGGGGTTGAGAATCGGTGACGAATAGAGACTTTCCGGATCAGCCGCGGAAAAACCTCCATTCCAGCCGCCGCTCCACTGCATCGGAGTTCTTACTCCGTTGCGGTCTCCCAGATAAATATTGTCGCCCATGCCGATCTCGTCCCCGTAATAAATGATAGGCGTGCCGGGCAACGACATGAGCATTCCGTTCATCAATTCGATTCGCCGCCGGTCGTTGTCGAGCAACGGAGCCAGGCGTCGCCGGATGCCCAGATTCAGCCGCATCGCCTTGCTGCTGGCGTAGATGTCATACATGTAATCGCGTTCGACATCGGTAACCATTTCCAGCGTCAATTCGTCATGGTTGCGCAAAAAGAGGCACCACTGGCAGGAGGCGGGAATCTCCGGTGTCTGCTGCAGAATTTCCGTGATTGGCTTGCGGTCTTCCAGCCGCAATCCCATGAACATCCGCGGCATCAGGGGAAAGTGAAAGGCCATGTGGAATTCATCCCCATTGCCAAAGTAAGGACGAAGATCAGCGGGCCACTGGTTGGCTTCCGCCAGCAGCATTGCGCCCGGAAATTGCTCGTCAACTTTCTTGCGCCACTCCCGGACCACCTCGTGGGTTTCCGGCAGGTTCTCGCAAGACGTCCCTTCCCGCTCAATCAGGTAGGGGACGGCATCCATGCGAAAACCATCAACTCCGAGTTCCAGCCAGAACGTCATGATCTTCCACATCTCTTCGCGCACCGCGGGATTGTCGTAATTCAGATCCGGCTGATGACTGAAGAAGCGATGCCAATAATAGGACTTGGAAATCGGATCCCAAGCCCAGTTCGACATCTCGGTATCGAGAAAGACGATTCGAGTTCCACGATACTTCGTATCGGTGTCGCTCCACACATACCAGTCACGTTTTGGATTGTCCTGAGAACTTCGGGATTCCTGGAACCAGGGATGCTGATCGGAAGTGTGGTTGGCCACCATCTCGATAATCACCCGGATCCCACGGTCGTGAGCGCCGGAAAGGAAGGTCTTGAAATCTTCCAAGGTTCCGTAGCTGGGATGAACCGACCGGTAATCGGAAATGTCATAACCGTCGTCCCGCAAGGGCGAAGGAAAAAACGGCATCAGCCAAATTGCGTTCACCCCAAGTTCCTGCACGTAATCCAGCTTCTGGGCGAGACCCTGAAAATCGCCTATGCCATCACCGTTGCTGTCAAAGAAAGTGCGGACATGGATCTGGTAGATGATCGCCTCTTTGTACCAACCGGCTTCGCGCTTTAATGCCAACCTGTTCCTCCCGAAGAATTGCCAGCCCGCCTGGTGCCGGTGTCAATAGAATCTTAATTCACGTATGCACAGACCGGAGGTCCGACAAGGTAGCCGGGTCGATTCCTACGCCCTCAGGGCACCGCCTGCTCTGGGTCTGTCTCGCCCGCCTCTGGCGCGGCTGCAAGTCACCCGATCGCTCATGCGGGCGAGACTGGGTGGCAGAGACCGGTCTACGATCACTCTTCAGCTTCCTTCGAGTTTTGCAAGTTCAATGAACCTAAGGGCTCTTGATATTGGGTACCCGAGATAGCGACAATCCAGACTAACGGGTTTACGGGGAACCTGGGAGGAAAACATGTTGTCACTGAAACTCCTCGTCGTCGAAGACGACACAGCCAACCTCGAACTAATGACCGAGGTGCTTTCATCCCTCGAAGCGGAAGTTCGCCCGGTCAGCGACAGCCAGGAAGCGGCCATTCTGGTTAACCAGGAGCGGTTCGATGGAATCTTCATGGATCTGAAAATGCCGGTTCTAAACGGTTTCGCGCTTGCGCAGACGGTTCGCGCATCTTCGCGGAATAAATCAACACCAATTGTCATCGTTACCGGACGGGATGAGCGAGACACCATGCAGCAAGCCTTTGCGACCGGAGCTACTTTCTTTCTTCAAAAGCCGGTCGACAGGCATAAATTGGCCCGTTTATTTCGAACCGTCCGTGGAACCATGGTGGAGAACCGGCGCCGATGCGCGCGCGTGCCCCTGCAAACGGAAGTAACCTGCAGCGTGGGATCCAGGACCAGCCGCGGCAGAACTTGGAATCTCAGCCAGGGTGGGATGCAGGTGGAAGCCGGGAACCTTCAGCCGGGCGAGACGGTTCACGTAGCGTTCCAGTTGCCCGGTTCGGATCGAGAAATTGAGGCAGTCGGTACGGTCGTATGGGCAAAAGAGGCGCGACAAGGAATCGAGTTCGCAAAGATGACCAATCCAAACCAGGCGGAAATCCGGGAATTCATCAGTCAGGTGGAAGGCCCGTAACGGCGTAATGTAAACTGCCCCTATCTTTAGAACTTCAGTAATCTAGCCCCCAAACCTTTGGTTGTGCCACCCTTCACCAACCGGTCCGAGATCGGCAGGTGAAGTATGTTGTCACAGCCCAATTACTTAGTCAGCGGAACTATCCTGATCGCTGACGATCAAATCTCGAATCGGGAACTGCTGGATGAGCTTCTCACTAGCCAGGGCTTTAAGGTCATCACGGTGGCTGACGGCGCCGAGGCCTTACACCAGCTCAGCCGAGTGCCGACTGACTTGGTGCTTCTCGACGTGATGATGCCTCACCTGAACGGGTTCGAAACGTGCGAGAGGATTAAAGCCAACCCAGATACCTACCTGATACCTGTCATCCTCGTCACCGCCCTTTCGGACAAGCAGGACCGCATAGAAGGTATACGAGCCGGGGCAGATGATTTCCTGACCCGGCCGGTTGATCGCACCGAATTGCTGGCGCGCGTTCGCTCGCTTTTAAAGCTTAAACAGCGCACCGATGAGTTGGAGCGCGCCGAGGCCGTGCTGTTTAGCCTGGCACGGAGCATCGAGGGCAAAGACCCCTATACGCACGGCCATTGCGAGCGTTTAGCGGAGTATTCGGCTTCCCTGGGACAACATCTCGGACTTCCGGAAGACCAGATTACCGCTCTCCGGCGCGCCGGCGTCGTCCACGACATCGGAAAGATCGCAGTACCCGATGCAATCATCTTGAAGCCCACCAGTTTGTCCCCAGACGAATGGAAACTCATGCGGGAGCATCCCATCGTCGGGGAACGCATCTGTGCGCCCTTGAAGTCGTTTCGCTCGGTGCTGCCAATTATTCGCCACCACCATGAAAAGTTCGACGGCTCCGGATATCCAGATGGACTTGCAGGGGAAAACATACCGATTGCAGCCAGAGTCTTGCAGATCGTGGATGTGTATGACGCGCTTACCACAGTAAGGCCTTATAAGCCCGCCTTTTCTATCACCGATGCGCTGCAAACCATGAAACAAGAAGTAGCCAAGGGATGGTGGGATCCGCAAATCTTCGACCAGTTTGAGAGGCTTGTCGGGAGCGGTACGGCAAACTCCCTGTCCAAAAGCGCGGCCAGTGGACGCTAGCCGCGAGGGCGTCCGCGATATGAAAGATTCTCAGAAAAGTCCGAGGTTCGCATGGTAAGTCTCGCCAACATGGGCAAGTGGATGTCTAAGAGCCGGGCGCGTCTGTACGCGCTAATCGTCTTATTGATGATCTTGCCGATCGCGGTTTTCGCTTATTCCGTGGGAGAGGTGCTAAAACACAGGGTCGAAGCGCAGGCGATCACCGAGAGCACGCAGATTGCGCGCGTCTCGGCTGCACTGGTTGAGGAACACCTCCACGAGAGTACTGTTTTTCTGGAGTCGATTGCCAGCCGCCGGAAGTTCCGCATAGCGTGGGCACACGGGGACCTGAATTCAGTCGGATGGGACCTGCGACAGGCGAGTGCCTTGCGTCCTGATTTTGCTTTTGTCAGTGTGTATGACGTCAACGGCACGATGCGTGGAATCTACCCTTCTCAGCCAGCTTTACTAAACCACAATTTCGAGTTCCGCAACTGGTACAAGGGCATCACGGGACATTGGAAGCCATACGTCTCCGAGGTCTATCAGACCATGGTTCCTCCTTATCAACTGGTCACGGCTATCGTGGTTCCAGTGATGGACGATGCCGGCAAACCGATTGGCATTCTCATGGCTCCCTTTGCGCTTGACACGCTGAGCCGGCAGTTATTGAACACCAAGCTTGAGGAGGGATGGACAATCTCGCTGGTGGACCAGAGCGGGCACTTATCGGCTCGGCCGAACATAGATTCCTTTTCGCCCGCGGTTGACCTGAGCGGATACGAACCCGTAAAGCAGACCCGAGCCGGCCAGGCTGGCCACGGGACTTTTGTGCGCGACGGCACCAAGTTCTTTGCGACTTACGAACCGCTGCCTCACTACGGCTGGGGTGTTCTGGTAGAACGGACCTCGACCGCGGTTCACCAGGGTATTTGGGTTGTCGAACGGCGGGTTTGGTTTCTTGGACTGATATTTCTTGGCGTCGGCTTGGTCGTAAGCACCTTCATGGGGTCCTTGTACTCCCAGCTACGCACTGGCAATCGCTTCCTCGAGTTATCGATCGATATGTTTTGCACGGCCGGTTTCGATGGATTCTTCAAGACCCTGAACCCGTCTTTTGAGAACACCCTGGGTTTCACTACCGCAGAACTTTTGGCTAAGCCTTACCTGGAGTTTATCCATCCGGAGGATCGCGAGGCGACCGTGGCGGAGGCTACCCGTCTTCAGAACAGGGAGGTTACGATTGCGTTTGAGAACCGTTATTTGTGCAAAGACGGGTCGTACAAGTGGATGATGTGGAATGCCGTTGCCGTGCCAGGGCAGGAACTCATTTATGCCATCGCGCGGGATATCACAGAACGCAAACGGGCTGAGGAAGTGCTGCGGCAGGCGAAGGAGTTGTTGCAGGAAAGTGAAGAGCGGCACCGCAAGTTGTTCGACAACAATCCCCATCCCACCTGGGTCTATGACCGGGAGACGCTGCGATTTCTAGACGTGAACGGCGCTGCAATCCGCAAATACCAATACTCGCGCGATGAGTTCCTGGCAATAACGTTAAGAGATATCCGCCCCGCGGAGGACATTCCCCGAATGCTGGCAGCCGTCAGCTCAGCTACAGACGGAATCGAAAGGCTGGGAACCTGGCGGCACAAGAAGAAGGACGGAACCCTCATAGACGTAGAGATCACATCTTACGCGTTGCAGTTTGGTAGCCGGCCGGCGGAAGTCGTGGTGGCAGCAGACGTGACCCAGAGAAAGCGGGATGAAGAAGAGAAGCGCAAGTTCGTTGAGAAGTTAGCCGCCAGTAATCAAGAACTGGATCTCCGCAATCGCGAGGTCGAACGCGCAACGCACTTGAAGAGCAAGTTCCTGGCGAGCATGAGCCACGAACTGCGGACCCCCCTGAACGCGATTGTTGGCTTTTCCGACCTCCTGGCAGAACAGACTGCTAGGCAACTGAATGACAAGCAAAAACGCTTCGTCAATCACATTAAGCAAGGCTCAGCTCATCTTTTGCAATTAATCAATGACATCCTGGACCTTTCAAAGATCGAGGCCGGGCTGATTGAACTTCGTTGCGAGGGTTTCCAAGTCAACGAGGCCTTGCCTGAGGTCCTTTCCACTATTCGTCCATTGGCCATGGCAAAGCACATCACCGTTCAACACAAGCTGGAAACCGACCTCCCCGTCTATGCCGATCGTGTGCGCTTTAAGCAGATCCTCTATAACCTGCTCAGTAATGCCGTGAAATTCACCCCCAACGACGGTCGAATCGAAATCGACTGTTACCAGCAGGGGGATGCGATCTGCATCTCCGTGGCCGATAACGGTATCGGCATTCGGGCCGAAGATCAAAAACTTGTCTTTGAGGAATTCCGGCAAGTCGAGGGAAGTAACGCGAACACCCAGCAAGGTACTGGGCTGGGACTTGCCATCACCAAGCGTCTCGTCGAACAACAAGGCGGCAAAATCTCGTTGGAAAGCGAATTGGGCAAAGGCAGTCGATTTACCGTCGCTCTTCCTTTGGCAACCGAGACGAGTCTGCAGCCGCGGCCGGCGACGGTTTCGGCGGTTAGTGCCATCGCTCCGAACACAGCCCTGAGCAACCCACTTATTTTAGTTGTCGACGACGAACTCCCCGCTCGCGAGCTTTTGACTAACTACCTGTCTCCGGCATATCGGGTTGCTACCGCCGAATCCGGCGCGGAAGCCATCGAAAAAGCAAAGCAGCTGCGGCCCGATGCGATTATCTTGGATGTGCTGATGACGAACGGCAGCGGCTTTGAAGCCCTGGTTGCATTGCGAAAGCAGCCGGAGACAGCCAACCTTCCAATCATCATCCTCTCCATCGTCGATCAGAAAGAGGTGGGCTTCGCTTTAGGAGCAACGGATTATCTGGTCAAACCGATTCGCAAACCATTGCTGCTGGAAACCATTTGCAAGTATGTGCCTCGCTATGCGGATGATGACTCCACCATTCTGCTGGTGGATGACGATGTCAAGACGCTGGAGTTATTGGAGGAAACCCTCCGCTCAGGTGGATATGAAACCCAGAGTGTCCAAAACGGAGCCAGGGCGCTCGAAATACTCTCCTCGAAGTTGGTCGGCGCAGTTTTGCTTGACCTGTTGATGCCCGGGATGGATGGTTTTCAGGTGATTCGCCACATACGCGAAAGAGAGACCCTGCGCGACCTTCCTATTTTTGTCATGACTGGCAAGAATCTGAGCTGCGAAGAAATAGCCCTTATCAGTCGCGAAACCCAGGCTCTCTTTCCCAAGAATGGTCGCTGGCAGCAACAGCTCCTTGCGGAGATCGCCCGAGTCCTTAAGAGCGGCAAACAGGCGAAGGCGGCAGGACAGAAATGAAAAGGGTCCTCATCGCCGAAGACAATGCAGTCAATCGTGAACTGCTCCGTGAGCTGCTCGAAATACGCGGCTACGATGTGGTCGAAGCTTGCGACGGACAGGAAGCTCTACAGAAGATCGCAGAAACGCAGCCCGATATTCTGCTCCTCGACCTCGGCATGCCGGTACTGGATGGATTTGGGACGGTACACAAAATCCGGGAAGATCCGCGCCTCAGCTCCTTACCCGTACTGGCAGTCACTGCCTACGCTATGCGGGGCGACCGGGAGAAAATCTTGAACTCTGGCTTCAACGGTTACTTGTCGAAGCCAATCAATCCGTGTGCGCTTGACCAGGAGCTTGAACGTCTTTTGAAGAAGGATGGCTCTGAAAGCGCCGACAAAACCCGGGCCGACGCCGCACGCGCAGGCGATTAGCAAATCTCAGTGGTTGCGATGTCCAATACCCAGCCTACCTGCCTCCATTTGATTACTGATCCTTGCCCCAGTGTGCTCGAAGCTGAGTATCCCGGCCAGGAGATAGAATTGAAAGGTCACTCGATCCGGGCCTGATTGACCGTTTCGGGTTTCAAGATTACGCCCAGACTGGTGCGGCTGTTCATTACGACGCGAATTGGTTCCGCAAACTGCAAGTGACGGACGCAGCCTTGCTCTTCCACGACCGGTTGTTCCATTAACCACTGCCAATCGACCGAGCCTTCTCCGACATCTGGATTCACGGTGAAGTAACCTATCTGAAAGGCAGTGAGATTCTGGAAGAAATGGCTGCCCTGTGACGGGGTGACGCGAAAATCGCGGAATCCGGCCTCCACAATCACGCGCGCGCCGGAGATTTCATCCCATTCGACCGGAATGCCCAGCCAGGGTTCGGTCGATCCCCAGCGCCCAACCCCGATCAGCAGATAGGGCCGGTTCATCCCTTGGAGAAGGCGATTGAACTGAGCGACCGCCTTGGCCACTTCCTGGCTGCGGCTGCGCTCGAAGCGCTGCGAATCGACCACGACAATATCGTGAAGATTCTCGATGCGGCCATTGCCCAGAACTTTGCCGCTCTGGCAGATCAACTGCTCGGGTTGCACATTGTCGAGGGCCAAGTCCTCGCTGTCGCGCGCCAGCGTCAGTGGCCGGATCTGCAGGAACCCAAACTCCGCCGCTTGTCCAGCCAACGACCCAGCCGGCTCGGCCAAACGCACGGCAAATTCAATCTCCACGGGATTACCCAGCGCATCCTCGCCTGCCCGAACCAAGTCATCGAGAATATCAGCCAGCGGGAACGTGCTGTGCTTGAGCATGGGGGCAAAGGTCACGATGCGCGATCCCGGCCGACTTACTCCGTCGTAAATGGCGTGGTTATCCCTGGAGTAAGTTGAGGCCACCGCCTGCAACGTGCCATCGCTCTCCGCGGCATCCAGGCCGAACCGCCGCTCGTGCCAGTGCCCAGGACGGCCATCCGAAGCGCCATCCAACTCCAACGCCCAGAATTCCGACTGCGAGTTAGAGAGTATGTCTTCGACTGAGGAAAACTGCACCAGGTTGCGGGGATAGCGCGGGCAGAAAGTCAAACACTTCCCTCCATCCACCACGGCCCGGCCCAGGCCGAGAGCAACGGCGGCGATGCCGTCCTCGAAGGTCATGGGCGGGACAGGATAAAAATTGCGCGAGCGTACCACGCCGGAGAAATCCGGATAGAAGCGCTGCCCGTGTGGCCTGCCCACCACCTGCTGCAAAATCACCGCCATTTTCTCCTCTTCCAGACGGTAGGGCGTCGCTCGGACGTAGGCCTTGGCATGGCGGCTGAAGGTGGAGGCGTAGATGCGCCGAATGGCCTCGCTGAGCGCCGTCAGCCGGTCTTCTAAATTCGCTTGCTGGTTGCCCAGCATGAACGTCTCATACACGCCGGTGAAAGGCTGGTATTGCGAATCCTCCAGCAGGCTCGACGAGCGCACCGCCAGTGGATGGTTCACCTCCGCCAGGAACGATTTCAGGTCTTTGTTGAGGGAAGCGGATAGCGGTGCGGTCAGGAACTTCCTATGAATTTCAGCGTCATCCTCGCACTGCAAGGCAAAGTCCAGCAGGTTATTCTCTGCCACGAATTGATCGAACACATCCGTCGCCAGCACGACCGCTGGAGGCACGGAGATGCGAACGCCGGGAAAGCGGCGTGTGATGCGGCTTTTGCGCAACAGGTGGCGCACAAAGGCAAGGCCGCGAGCCTTGCCGCCCAGCGACCCGGAGAAGCCGATCCGCAGAAAGCTCGATTCCGAAGGCTTGAACGTGTCGGCCCTGAAGTCGCCGATCAGGACTTCGTTCTGTTCGCGCCGATACTCGTTGATGGATTCGATCAGATCGCGGCGCAGATGTTCCGGGCTCGGAAAATCCGAAACTTTTCGCGGGCGCAGTTTCGCCGCCAAAGCAAACTCGGTGCGTGCCATCAGCCAATGGGAGAAGTGATTGCTCTGTGAGTGAAAGACGATGCTCTCCGCCGGAACTGTTTGTAATTGCTCTTCCAGCTCGTTCATGTCTTTCGCCCGTCCAACTTCGCTCGCATCCGGCAGACGAAACACGAAGTCGCCAAACCCGAACTGCTCGGTCAATATCCGGCGCAGGTCTTTCAGCAGCGTGGGCGAACGTTTGCGCAGAAACGAGTAGCCCTCGGCATGGGCCCGCGCGCGAAACTCGGTGCGGCTGGTTTGCAACACCACGGGCACGTCCGGCACCAGGCTCTTCACCATGCGCGCCAGTTCAAAGCCGGCTTCCGGATTCAGCTTGCCGTCCCGGGGAAACTCCACGTCCGCTACCATCCCAAACAGATACTCGCGATATTCCTGCACCAGCCGGGCTGCGTCTTCGAAGTTCGAACTCAGCAGAATTTTCGGCCGCGCCTGCATGCGTACCAGCTTGTGCGCCACGTTGATGCCTTCCTGGATCACGCGCCGCGATTGTTCGATCAGCTCGGTATAGATCACGGGCAGGAACGACGAGTAGTAACGGATGTTGTCTTCCACCACCAGCAGCACCGGCACACCGTTGAAGTGCGTGTCGTGCTGGACGTTGCGTTTATCCTCAATGTACTTGACGATTGCGATCAGGATGCGGGCATTGCCCTGCCAAAGAAAAACGCGTTCGATCTCGGTGACTGGATTCCGCGCTACAAAATTCTTGATCTCGCGATAGTCATAGGCGAGGACGACTACGGGCACATCGAGTCCGGCGCGGCGGACTTCGTCTGCGAGCTGCGCCGCGTCCATGTCGCCAACGGCGAGGTTGGTGACGATCAGGTTGAACTGAGGATTGGAACTTGCCAGATGAAGAGCCTCGGCGCAGCTGGAGACGTGCGTAATTCCGGGGATCTGCCGCAGGTTGAGTTCGAGCGATTCGTCGATCAGCAATTCGTTGAGCCGGCCATCCTCGCGGAGAATGAAAGAATCGTAGAGGCTGGAGACCAGAAGAATGTTGTGCACCTTGAAAGGCATCAGGTTTTCGAAGCCCTCAAAGCGCTCTTCTGCATCCATAATGACCTGCTCGGCGGCGCGGCGCACGCTCATGGGAATATCCTAGTCGAGGTTCGCTAGCAGATTGCGGAAAAAAGCTTATTGCTGCATTTGATTTTAGGTGGCGCAGCGCCGGGGCCCTCAACCCGCATTTTGCGGGGCTGAGGTGCAGCCGTTCACCGTTGCGATAAGAGGGCTTGTTTTCAGAGGCAGCTTTAGCCGCTGCCGCTTACGGACCTCACGATGTCCAGCGTAGATGGATTCTCTTCTTTCTATCGGTTAAAGTCGAGGGTGCCAAGAAATTCTCTTACGACCTGTACGGGCTCACCCCCAGCTTTTTCACTTGCTCCGTGAAGTCCCGCACCACCTGCCCAAACCTCGGTCCTTCGGCCGCCGAAACCCACTCCAGGCGAAAGCGTTCTTCCTCGATACCGAAATCCGCGAGCATCAGCTTGATGGCGTCCGCGCGTTTCTCGGTTTTGTAATTGCCTTCCTGGTAGTGGCAATCTCCCAAATGGCAGCCGCAGATGAGGACGCCGTCCGCGCCTTTGGTGAAAGCATCTATCACCAGGTTGGGATGCACCATTCCCGAGCACATGACGCGGACGATGCGGATACTGGGCGGGTATTGGGTACGGGAAACGCCCGCCAGGTCTGCGCCGGCGTAGGAGCACCAGTTGCAACACAGGGCGATGATCAGGGGTTGAAAGTTGTCTTCCATCACGCTACTCCCAAGGCAGCATGGATTTGGGCCTCGATTTGATCGAGGGTAAATCCGCGAATGAATATGCCCTTCTTTGGACACGTAGCCTGGCAGCAGCCACAGCCCTTGCAACTGGATTCGTTGGTTTCAACGACTTTCTTGATTCCGCCCTGCCACTTGTACTCGAGCAAGGTGATGGCCTTGTAGGGGCAGGTGTCCACGCAGTAGGCGCAACCGTCGCAGCTTTCGTCTACGACCTGCGATATGTTGGCTCCCAGCTCAATGCTGTCGCGGGTGAGGATGGTGGCTGCTCGGGCCGCTGCCGCCTGAGCCTGCAGAATGGATTCCTCGATGTTCTTGGGAGAATGCGCCAGGCCGCACAGGAAGACGCCGTCGGTCATGAAGTCCACGGGGCGCAGCTTCATGTGGGCTTCGAGGAAAAAGCCTTCGCTATTTAATGGCACCTTGAGCAGCTGCGCGAGTTGGCGATTGTCATCATGCGGCTGAATTCCCGCCGACAACACCACCGCATCGGCGGCGATCATGATGGACATGCCGAGCGTGCGATCGAAGACAGAGACCTGGAGTCCTTTGCCATTCGGCGCTACCTCAGGTTTGCGATCTTCCTCGTAGCGGACAAATACAACGCCTTGCTGCCGCGCCCGGGTGTAGTACTCTTCCTTGAAACCATAGGTGCGGATGTCGCGATAGAGAACGTAAACATGCGTTTGTGGCGAGAGTGCTTTGATCCGCAGTGCATTCTTGATCGCCTCGGCGCAGCACACCCGCGAACAGTACGGCCGTTCGCTGTCGCGCGAGCCGACGCATTGGATCATCACCACTGTCGGTTGCTTTCCGTTCGCGGCCAGGAAGCCATCGCCGGCAACCAGACGTTCTTCGAGTTCTCGCTGCGTGATTACCCTTTTGTCCTGGCCATACAGGTACTCGGTGGGCTGGTGTTCGCGCGCTCCGGTAGCAACGATGATCGTGCCATGCGTGACCACGGCAGTCTGGCCGCCGAAAGCAACGGTAGTCTTAAAGTCGCCGATTGAGCCCTCGATTCGCTCGATCGTGGCTCCGGTATAGACACAGATTTTGTCGCTGCAGCGAATCTCATCCTGCAGTCGTTCTAGCTCGGCTTGTGGCTGTTCGCCGTTCAGCACGTAATGGATGTGTTTCAGATTCCCGCCCAGTTCGTTCTGCTTCTCGAGCAGGTGAACGTTGAATCCCTGATGTGCAAGTGAAAGCGCGGCAGTCATACCGGCGAGCCCGCCACCGATGACAAGAGACGACTTGTTGACGGCGATCGATCGGCGCGCGAGCGGCTCTAATAGCCGTGCCTTGGCCACCGCCATCCTCACCAAGTCCTTGGATTTCTCGGTAGCCCGGTCTGGCTCCTGCATGTGGACCCATGAACACTGGTCGCGGATGTTCGCCATCTCAAAGAGATAAGCATTGAGCCCTGCCTCGCGGAGTGTGTTCCGGAACAGGGGTTCGTGGGTGCGGGGTGTGCAAGAGGCCACCACCACGCGGTTCAGATGGTGTTCGTCGATCCTGTCCTTAATCGCTTCCTGGGTGTCATTGGCGCACGTATACAGATTGTTCTCGGCGTATACCACATTGGGCAGCGTCTTCGCATACTCCACTACTGAGGGAACATTAACCACGCCGGCGATGTTCGTTCCGCAGTGGCAGACAAAGACCCCGATGCGAGGCTCTTCTCCCTTCACCTCTCTTTCGGGTGGGTAGAACTCGGGGGTGATCAGCGTGCCACGGGCTTCTCGCAACAGAGAGAGCACTCCGCCAGCGGCTGCCGACGCCTGCATGACAGTTTCTGGAATGTCTTTAGGCCCGGCAAACGGTCCGGCCACAAAGATTCCTTCGCGCGAGGATTCTGCGGGCCGGAATGTCGAGCTCCCACAGAAGTTGAACGTGTTGAGCGCCACGCCGAATCGTTCGGCTATCACCTTGACATCTTTGGGCGGCTGCATGCCCACCGAGAGCACGACCAGGTCGTATTCCTGCGAAAGCTTTCTGTCGTTCTCTCCGAGATACTCGATCATCAAGTTCTGCGTCCCCGAGACTTCCTCGATCTTCGGCACACGAGAACGGATATATCGCACACCGAGCTCTTGCGCTCTGTGGTAATACTGCTCGAAGCCCTTGCTGAAGGCGCGCAGGTCCATGAAGAAGATGTCGCATTGCAGTCCTTCGCCGAGATGCTCCTTGGCGATGATGGCTTCTTTGGTGGCGTACATACAGCAGACGGACGAGCAGTAGTCGTGGTCGAAATCTCGGGAACCAACGCACTGCAGGAAGGCAATCCGCTTCGGCTCCTGCTGGTCGAACGGTCGGCGTACATGCCCGGAGTAGGGTCCGGAGGCGGACAAAATCCGCTCGAACTCCAGAGCCGTGAGCACATTCGGGAAGCGGCCATAACCCAGGTCCTTCTTTAGCCGGGCGTCGAAGATCTCGTATCCCGGGGCGAGGACGATGGCCCCCACATTAAGCTCAACGGTTTCCGGTTTCTGTTCATAATCGATTGCCTTGGCCTCGCAAACTTCCTGGCAGATTCCGCAGTCTCCGTAATTCAGTTGAATGCAGGAGTCGGGATCGATCACAGCCTTGTTGGGAACGGCCTGCGGGTAGGGAATATAAGTGGCGGGCCTCGGGTCGAGCCCCATGTTGAAAGCGTTGAGAATCGGCGCGAAAGGCGCCGCCGTGGCCAGGGATGAAACCTGTTTTCCGGTAGGGCAGATGAAATTGCATGCCCCGCACGTCCAACAAACCGAATTGTGTTTGCCGAAGGGCGCCTGCAGTTTTTTCTTTGGTCCCCTGCCAGTGAAACCGATGGCGGTCCTTCCCATCCTTTCTTCGCACATCCGGACGCACAGCCCGCAGTAGATGCAGTCGTCGTTCTTCTTCTTGATCCGCGTATCCAGGACTCCCAGCTCCGCGGCGATGCGTTTGACAACCTCGGCGTCGGGACTGCGCGCCAGGAGAAGCTCGGCCACAATGCGTCGTGCCCGCATGACCCTCTCGCTATGAGTCAAGACACCGATCCCGTCCAAGGCGGGGTACGAGCAGGCAGCCTGGACAGTGGCCGGACGGCCCGGAGCAGCTATCTCAACGACGCAGAGCCGGCAGGCGCCATAGGGAGTCAGCGCTTTATGGTGGCACAGGGTGGGGAGCTTGACGCCGGCTTTTTCTACGGCCTGGAGGAGCTTCGTCCCCTCCGCAACCTCTATCGGCGCGTTATTGATTGTGAGGCTCGGCATGTTTCCTTCTCGACCTCGCTAGCGTCTGGCTCCCGTTCTTGTCTCCTGAGCGCTCCGCGCTCTCCACTCTGTAACTGGCACCGGCGAGGGTAGCGACTGGAGTTCCCGCGCCTCTTTCCCCGAAAGTTTGACGACCGCCCCAACTTTGGGTGGGCAGACTTCGAGGCACTCACCGCATTTGGTGCAGAGCGCCTGGTCGATCACGTGGACGTGCTTCGTTTCTCCTTTCACTGCCCCGGCTGGACAACCCTTGAGACACAAGGTGCAACCGGGGCACTTGTCGGGATCGATGTAGTACTTGATGAGGGGCTTGCAAACCTTCGCCGGACAGTTCTTGTCTTTGATATGTGCAACGTACTCGTCCTTGAAGTACCTCAGGGTGGACAGGACCGGGTTGGGCAACGTCTGACCGAGGCCGCACATCGAGGCGTCCTTAATCGCCAGCCCGAGTTCCCCGAGGAACTCCACATCGCCTTCGCGCCCTTCACCCTCTGAGATTCTGGTCAGGACCTCGAGCAGGGCCTCGCTGCCCTCGCGGCACGCGCTGCACTTGCCGCAAGACTCGTCGTTGGTGAACTGAATGAAGAACTTGGAGACATCCACCATGCACGTGTCTTCATCCATAACAATCATCCCGCCGGAACCCATCATCGAGCTCACTTCCTTCAGGCTCTCGTAATCAATGGGAAGATCGATGAGGCTGCTCGGGATGCAACCGCCCGAAGGGCCACCGGTCTGCACCGCCTTGAATTGCTTGTGGTCTGGAATGCCTCCGCCGATCTCATAGATGACATCGCGCAGGGTGATGCCCATCGGGACCTCGATCAGGCCGGTGTTATTGATCTTCCCCACCAGGGAGAAGATCTTGGTGCCCTTGCTGCTGGCGGTTCCGATGCTCGCATACCACTCCGCGCCCCGGTTGATGATCACGGGAACGTTGGCCAGGGTCTCGACGTTGTTGATGACTGTGGGAGAACCCCACAAGCCGATCTGGGCTGGGAACGGAGGCCGCTGCCTGGGTTCGGGGCTCTCGCCCTCGATGGAATGGATCAGGGATGTCTCTTCGCCGCAGACGAAGGCGCCCGATCCTTCGCGAATCTCGACATCAAAATCAAAGCCGGAGTGGAGGATCTTCTCCCCCAGCAAGCCATGCTCGCGAGCCTGGCTGATAGCCCCCTGCAGCCGCTGGATGGCCAGGGGGTACTCGCTGCGCACGTACACAAAGCCGCGGGACGCCCCAATGGCGTAGGCGGCGATAGTAATCCCCTCGACAATGGAATGGGGATCGGATTCCAGCAGGCTCCGGTCCATGTAGGCGCCCGGGTCTCCTTCGTCGCAATTCCCGATGATGTACTTCGGAGTCTTCTTCTCGCCCCGGCACACTTTCCACTTGATGCCGGTGGGAAATCCCGCACCGCCGCGCCCCCGCAGGCCCGAGCGCGTGACCTCTTCGATCACGGCCTCCGGCGTCAGGGATGTAAGAGTCTTTTCCAGCGCGACATAGCCGTCTCGCACCAGGTAGTCCCCAAACCTCTCAGGATCGATGATTCCCGTGTTCTTCAGGACGAGGAGAACCTGTTTCTTGAAAAATTCCGAACCGCTGTCGATGGCGTACTCCATGACCGGAGTTCCATCCACAACGTGCTCGGCAAGGACTTGCCGAACCTTTTCCGGGGTGAGATCGCCATATTTCACCGGTGCAGCGTTCAACAGCTCCACGGTGATCATCGGCTCGCGTGAGCACAAACCGGCGCAGCCGCTCGTCGTGAGAACGATACCGCTGATCCTTATCTTCTCCAGTTCGTCGCGAACGGCTGCCAAGACGGCCCGCGCCCCGGCTGCAATCCCGCAGGTGCCCATGTGGACCGTAATCTTCCCCTTGAACGCACCGTTGCCGGGGTGGACCTGCGTTCTGGCAGCCTCTCGCTTCTCCTGAAGTTGTTCTTGGCTGAGCCTGGGCATACTAGGCCACCTCTTGACATTTCTGCACGATGTCCGGAATGTCTTTCCGCGCCAGCTTGCCGTAAACTTCACTGCCCACCATGAGAGCGGGGGCAAGTCCGCAGCATCCAATGCAGCGAACGCTCTTGAGAGTGAACTTCATATCGGGCGTTGTTTCGTTCTCTTTGATGGCAAGTATTTCGCCGACCTTGTCCATCAGTCGTTGGCTTCCGCGTACATAGCAAGTGGTGCCCATGCAGACGTTGATCACGTACTTGCCGCGGGGCACTACGCTGAAGGCGCTGTAAAAAGTCGCAATGCGATAAATGTGGGCGAGAGGATAGCCGGTCTCCTGCGAGATGTAGCCCAGGACATTCTCGGGGAAATAGTTGAGGGTGGCGTTGACCTCCTGAAGAATGGGCATCAGCGGCCCCTGCCGGCTCTTGTGTCGAGCGATAATGGCGGCGACGGTTTCGCGAAGAGCAGGCTCCAACTCGAACTCCGGACTGGGCAAGGGTTGCACATGGTTACGGGTGGGACAATTCGAGACGCAGGTCCCGCAGCCTGTGCACTTGGCTTCATCCACGTAGCGCGGTTGCCGGCGGAGAGTGACGGTGAAATTTCCGGGATTTCCCCGAACGCTTTGCACCTCGCTCAGAGTGAGGACTTCGATGTCGTGGTGGCGGCCGACCTCGACCAACCGCGGGGCCATGGTGCACATAGCGCAGTCATTGGTGGGAAAGGTCTTGTCCAGTTGAGACATGACCCCTCCGATCGCCGGTCCGCGGTCGGTCAGGTACACCTTAATGCCGGCGCCAGTGAGATCCAGCGCGGCCTGCATGCCGCCGATGCCTCCACCAACAACCAGTGCGGCACCGACTGTATGGGGCCGGATCGGTTCAGACGACGACATGGCCGATGGCCTCCTGAACGGGCGCTAGCTGCGCCGCCCGCTCCTTGACAGCCTGGAAGTACAAGGCCAGCGGACGATAGATCATGTGCGCCGCCTTGCCGAACGGCATCTCTACCAGCAGCATCGGCGTGGCGACGATCACGTGCAAGGCGTACGCGCAGTGCGCAGTGAACGCCAGACCTGCATACCTGAAGATATGTGCGGCCAGTCCGCTGCACGCCGTCAGCACCAGCAGGATGGGGAAGACCAGATCCTCCGGCCGCGTTTCCTTGTAGATTTCTTTCTTCGCCTGCACCCGTCCTTTGAGGATTGCGCCAATGCCGTAAAAGATGAAGCCTGCGGCCAGGTATCCCAGCCAGCGCTGCGGGTTGTACCAGGGATAAATATTGTCGGTCTGAAACCAGCGCAGAGCGAAGACTTTGATGGTCAGCATCATGACCGTGCCCAGAGCGAGAATCCAATGTCCCAGCCAGCGGCCTTTTTCCGGGCACTTCTTCATCAGCGCGTGGGTCGCGGATTGATACACGTAGGTCCACGCCTGGTCGACATAAACAGAGAATGGGATGGGCGGCTGTTGCCCGCCCATGGTGAGCCGCCAGACGCGGTGGACGCGCGATAGCAGGAGAAGCAGCGGAAAGAGCATCACCGTGAGCGTGTAATACGTCATGATGGGGAACATGTGCTCCAGCCCAAGCGGCATGGCCAGGCCGGATAAGGGCAGTCCCACATACCACAGGTGAAAGCCGAGGATCAGCAGCACGACGAGCACGGCAACGGAAGCCAGCGAACCTAAGTACCACGCCCGCGACGTGAGGAGCTTGGCCGCCAAGCCCGTCCGTTCATACTGGCCGCTGAGGAAGCGCCGCAGCGTGGCCATGGAAATCCTGGGCTCGGCCTGACGCGGGCAGATAATGGAGCAATCGCCGCAGTCGTGGCAGATCCAGGGTTCGAGATTTGCTAGCAGCGGTGCTCTCAGCCCCAGAAGAGAGTAGCGGATGCTTTTCCGGGGAAAGCTGGCGAAGTCCGAGACCAGATCACAGGAGATGGTGCAGCTTCCGCACTGATAACAGCCCGTGGGGTCGAACTTCCCATACCGCCGAATGTCGGCCAACAGTGTCGGATCGCTTTGAACCGGCAATGTGCCTGCTGCCATTTGCCACCTCTACCGAGCTTGCGGGTTACGGCGCAGGGACTGCGACTCCTACGACGGGCCTTCTGCTATACACCAGGAATTTGCCACCTTCCTCTACCATCTGAATCTGAAAATTCTCTTTCTGATAGGACTCCGCTGTGCGTCCTGCTTCTTCTCTGCTGTCGTAGACCTGCCCATCCCACATGAACTTTTTTCCATCGCTGATCATATTTAGTTTCGGTGTGAGATTAGGAGTCATATCATGCCTCCAGCCTATCGACACACGTGCGGTGCTCGTTCTGGCGTCTTCAGCACGTTGTTTGGCATAGGTCGCCTCGTGGTGCTGTGGTGCCGGGGAAAGCACTTTGGAAATACTCGCCGACCAGCCACTCCGCCGCTTGCGGCACCGCGCCGCTGACCGCTTGCGACAAACCCTGGGAGATCTCTTCCGGCAATGGCCCGGTTTGGCAGGCCAGCACACGCACCTCGACCCCGCAGGTCTCTTGCAACTCGCGCAGCAGGTTCGAGGTGGGCAACTGATGCATCGAGAAATCGTCGAGTTTGACCGGAGGAATCTCGGCAGGATCGATCTGGAATATCTCGCCGGGACGGCGTCCGGCATCGATCGCGTCGAGGATGAGCAAGCGCGCGGGACGCGCGGTGCTCAGGCAGAGAGTGAATAACAGCTTGCGCACGCCCGTGCCGGCGTCCAGCAAGCAGACGGCTTCGGGTACCCGGTAGTGTGCCTCGACATAGTCGACGACCGCGCACCCGAAACCGTCATCTCCAAACAGAATATTCCCCACGCCGAGCACCACGGTCGGCTTCCGACAGAAGTCGGGGAGATCGGATTCATCGACTTGATCGACTTGATCAAATTGATCGACCTCCCGCATGTTTCCTCCTTACTCGTTCTCGTTGCCCTTCAGTTGGCAAGCGAGCCGAGCAACTTGCCATCCGCGTCGAAAATATCCAGCTTGACCGACAGCTTTCCGTCGAGCCGGTGGGTCGCGCAGGACAGGCATGGATCGTATGCACGGATTGACATCTCTACTGTGTTCAGCACTCCCTGGTCGTACTTGCCGTCATGGATCAAACTCTTGGCGGCCTGCGTGACCGACATGTTGATGGGGGCGTTGTTGTGGGTGGTGCCGACAATCAGGTTGACATTGGTGATCAGGCCGTCGGCATCGGTGGTGTAGTCGTGGATGAGCGTGCCGCGTGGCGCTTCCGTGACGCCTACGCCTCGCGCTGCCCGCGGCGTACACTTCACCCGGGTTTCGGTGCTGGTGATCTCGGGATCGTCCAGCAAGCGGATGGTGTTTTCGGCGTTGTAGAGCAGTTCGATCAGCCGCGCCCAGTGATAGAGCAGTGTGAGCTGTGCGGGCCGCCCGAACTTCGCGCGGAATTCCTCGAGTTCGGCCTGTGCCAGCGGCGTGTCGATAAAGTCGCAGACGTTGATGCGCGCCAGCGTGTTGGCACGATACACGCCCTTGGGATTGTCGACATCCATGGAGAAGCCTTCGCCCCATTGTTTGGCGTAGGGGAACTTCAAGTAGCTCCACGATTCAATGTGCTCGGAGATGAACTCCGTATAGCGATCGTACGGAAAATCGGTATATGAGCCATTGGAGGCCATCAGGCGAAGCTTTCCGTCGTAGAGGTTGAGCGCGCCGTTTTCCTTGACGGTGCCAAGGAACCCGGTAGTGATGACTCCCAGCGACTTCACCACGTCGAGGTACTTGGGGAAGATGTTCTCCTTGGCAAAAGCAATGGAGAACTTGGCGAGTTCGAGCGCGTCATCGGCATTCTTGCGCAACTGGTCGCGTTCGGCAGGAGCCAGTGGCTTGCTGAATCCGCCGGGAACGGCAGCCTGGGGATGGATGGCCTTGCCCGCCAGGACTTCCAGCATGTGGGCGCACATGTGGCGTACCTTCACCACTTTTCTGGCAATGTCGGGCGCTGCCTGCAGCACGCCGATGACATTGCGTATGGAATAGTCGGCATCCGGACCGAGCAGGAAATCGGCTCCCGCGAGGAAGTAGAAGTGCAAGATGTGCTCTTCCATATAGGCAATGCTGTTGCACAGCTCGCGCAACTTCTTTCCAGCCGGGGGAGGCTCGACTCCAAAGACCGCATCGCAAGCCTTGGCCGAGGCCAGGTGATGCGACCACGGACAAACACCGCAGATGCGCGGCGTGATGCGCGGGAGGTCTTCCAACGGACGTCCGAGGCAAAACTTTTCGAAGCCGCGCAGTTCAATGACGTTCACCCGGGCGGAATCCACGTTGCCCGCGTCGTTCAGTTGAATGGTCACCTTGGCGTGGCCTTCGATGCGGGTGACAGGTTGAATGACCAGTGTCTTTGCCATGGATCACCTCCGGGGCAGCGGCCGCAGACGGCCAGCGCCAGCAAAACGGTTGAAGGTTGCGGCCCGATCCGGAATCTGCTTGGGATCAAGTCCGATGGAAGAAAGCGCGCCCATCATGTCCACCATGGGATTGGCTTTGTCCGAGAGCGGGCCAAAGCAACCCTCGCAGGGCATATAGCCGCGGATACAGCGCGGGTTGCCGTCGCTGCCGCCGCAGCCGGCACGCGTCGCTGGCCCCAGGCAGAGGATGCCCTGCTCCATCAGGCATCGCATTTCGCTCAGGGGTGCACCGGGAGTAAATTCCGGGTTATCCAGACGGCGCTTGAGCGTGGAGACCGCCTTCTTCTCACGCTTGGTGGGACACTCGTCGCAAACGCTTTTCGATGCCAGCGCGGGCAGGGGCTTGCCTTCGAGAAGAGCGACCAGCGCTCCTGCCACCATCTCCGGCGTGGTTGGACATCCAGGCAGATAGGCATCCACCTTCACCACTTCGTGGACGGCATAGACCCGGTCGGTCAGAGCGGGAATCTGCTCGTGGGGCAAGCCGTTTTTCTCGGTGGTCACGCTGTCGCGGTAGACCTTCTCCAACACCTCTTCTGTGCTGTACTGATTCGCCAGCGCCGGCACACCGCCAAAGCAGGCGCAAGAACCCAGAGAGATCAGGATCTTGCACTTCTTGCGCATCTCCTGCGCCAGTTTCTTGTGTTCTTCGTTGCGGATTCCTCCCGAGATCAGCCCGACATCCGCCGCGGGGATTTCCATCTCTGTACCCTCGCCAGTCTGGCCATAGAGCTTGTGGTCCATCAGGACTGGCATGTGCACGATTTGTACCTGCTTGAGTACGTCGAGGAGCGGTTCACCGATATCGAGGATGGTTACCTCGCAACCTCCGCATATAGCGAACCATTCTTCGGCAAGTCGAGCTGCCATGCTGCACCTCCTACCAAACTTGAGTTGTTAGTGCCTCGTTCCTATCCCCCCTACGAATCGGTGATGACTGCGTTTCGATACGGTCCCGGGCCCGAGCTTCCTTGCCCGAGCCGGAGACACTCCGGCTGCAATCCGAAATCCTTCGTTATCAGGTTGATAACATTGGCATGCGAGCGGGCCCGCGCGGGTTGTCCTCAATCTGATGGCAGTTTCCGGAATGACAGCCCAGAGTTGATGAGTCTTTCCAGGCGATGGCGAGGCGAACTTCCACACTCCACCTCTCGGCATTGCGGACCTTCGTTCGAGTCGTGCCGCTTACGCTTTCGTGCTAGGCCTGCTTGCAAACGTAGGATTACTTATTGGTCCAATCAGCCCCGTGTGTCAGTGACTCCAGTCACGAGTTCGCGTGAGCGAAACCTGTCTCTCGTGTGCGCCGCAAGCCTGGAGCGCTTTGTCTTTCTCTTCGAAACCCTTGATTGGTGCGGTGTTCGCAACGGCTAGTCGGGCAGTGACGATCGTCACAGATAGTAGTTTGCCGCAGCCACAGAAAAAGTGCCGCGTGAATCAGAGAGAAAGTTGGTGGGGATTGAATTCCGATGGACGCCCTGGAGGGCATGTGCCCGCGGTTTAAATCCGTGCGCCGCGACCAATTTTCCCACTCGATTTCGCGCTACTTAGCGACCGCAGCCAGTTTCAGGACTGCGGTATTCCGCTCGTCGGAAGCGATCATGCGATAGAACTTTTTCAGTTCATCCATTTTGCTGACGGGAACGCTTAGCTCCTTGATTTCCAGGCTGCGGGTGTAGTGCAACACTTGCCCGGTCGCTTCGGTCTTACTGTGATAGCTGCCAAAGCTGTAATCGGCATCGGTCGGAGGCGGTAACTCGTCCACTTCAAAGCCCGGGGGCAGCGTGATATCGAAACTGTCGGTGTCCCGCGACGGCCCCTCGAATTCCAGCGGAAACTTTCGCGGCTCCTTCGTCTCGAGTACGCCCCATGACTTGCTTCCCAGCACGCGCGGCCGCACCAGCAGCAGGTTCCCCGCACTCTTCGCGTAGTTGTCCGACTGGAAAGTGTAATTAAAACCAAAAGGCTGGTCCGTGTGTTCGAGATTGGCCACACTCGCTCGCACGATTTGAAAGTTGGAAAGCGATCCCGCCAAAAGGGTTTCAATCGGTTTGATACGGTCCGTGTCCTTGGTCACCGTGCGCAATCGCTGCCGCTCTGAAGAAGCTCGATCCCCCAGCCGCACTTCTGTAACATCCCCACGCAACATTCCTTTCGTATCCAGTATCAGCTTGCCCACGCGCTGAATACTATTCATCTCCGACGGTTGCTGCGGCAACTCCACCAGTTCGCCGCCGCCTGGTACTACTAGCAGGCCGTAATTGGCCTGCAGGTATCCTCCAATCTGTCCAAAAGGAATCACGTCATTGGTCGGATCGAAGAACAGAACCCTTCCCAGCTGGGGATGCTGCTGCACGGCGACCAGCGACGGATCCTTCAGGTCATCCGGCAACTTGATGGCAAGAATCACGCGGTTAAACCCGTTGTGAGCCGGCGTCTCACGTGTAACTGAGCCTCGATGCGTGTTGATCAGCACATGATAAGAGTCAACGCCAATCCCGTGCAGCATGGTGCGCATCAGTGTCGCTTTGTCTTTACAGTCTCCGTACCGGTTCGAGAAAACATCGGGAGCGGCGTGGGGTTGCCAGCCACCGATACCCAGTTGAATTTCGACGTAGCGAATATCGTGCTGCAGGAAACTGGCTATGGCTTGCATCTTGGCTAGGGTGGTGGTCTTCCCGGCACCTAGAGCGTTTACCTCTTGTTTGATCGGTTCGGAGGCGGTCATCTGTGTGCTAACCAGATTCCCGTACCAACTCCCCATGCCTTCCCAGCTCGCCAACTCATTCTTTCGCGACGTTCCACCCGATGGGAAAAATGACACGATCATCTGACCGGCCAAGCCCTCCCACGGCGGCATGTCTGGTTCACGCCTGATCCCTTTGACATCGTTGACCGCCCATTGCAATCCATTGCTTCCTTCGTCTGGCTTTACCTCCGCATGGGCAAGCCAGGAAGCTCTAAAGTCCCAACCTGCGGGGAGTTGCAGCGAATAACGACCGTCCCGCACCGGGTCAATTCCCTGGAACTTCCAAATGTCTTGCAAGAAGAAGGGCCGTTCCTCCACTTCGTATTCGTAGCCGACGATGTTTCCTGGATCGGGCGCCGGAATATGCAGGATCCTGTATTTTGTGTCCGAGAACAATACAAATCCTGGGGCCAGGAATTCTTCGATCGCGTCCTTCTCCTTAACCTCATAGTCCCTGCCTTGCGCCGGAATGCACCAACCACGCAGACTTGTGATTTTCTTGCTCGGACTGAATTCCACACCTACCGAGCCTCGCCCTCGTCCTTCGGGCCGCAAGATTTTGTAAGCCTCGCGCACGTGCTTCCTGATTCGATCCTCCGACAGAACAGTGACATTCGTTTCGGAATACAGCAACACCGCATCGGTCTTCTCGTTATAAGAAGGCAACGCGACCCCGGCCAGTTTGTGCATCCACTGTGGAGCATCACCGGCTGCAGCCAGCGGCACATTTGCCATGCCCCACACCGCAACCCAAAAGAAAGCCAGCAGCGCTGGCTGGCCAGTTACTCGCTTAGTTGCTCGCATGGACTTCCCCTGGCTGCAGCACAATCTGCTCGCCATCGCTGGTCCTCACCACTTGAAAGAAATTCCGCAATGCCGGGTAGTATTTCTGCTCCACCAGCAAAACGTCAAAGGTCAACTTCCTCGTCAGCCGCAGCGTTCCTGCGCTCTGTTCCACATTTAACGTATAGAGAACGACATGCCGATCCTGGTTCTGCGGCGTTGGCACGCTACTTACCTGCCAGCCCGGTGGAAGTGCGACTGTCATGTCATCCGCCTTCTCGTGCGGGTATTCAAAATAGATAGGATGTACGCGGTTGGCATGTTCGAAGACCCCTTTCTCTTCGGCGGTAAAGATCGCGGCAGGAATCATCACCCGCTTGCCCGCATTCGAGGCCCAACCAGGAATCTTCAGGTTAAACTCCGCAACCAGCGGTGTTTCCGAATTGGTCCAGTCCGGATTGTTGGTTAGTTCTGCTTCTGCGGCCCCCCCGATCTGCGATGTCACCCGCTCTTCCAGGAACTTCTTGCGCGCCACTCCGTCGGCGTGTCGTTCTTCCAATCGGTGGTACATGGCTTCCAGTCCGACGTAGGTGACGATCAGCTTGCCCTCCAGATCGCCCGTATCGGGTGAGAGCTTCAGTTTTCCTATGCGTTCGATCCGCGACTCCGAGGCCCGCGGAAGCGTGGTTTGAATCCAGGTTCCACCGTCCTTATCCAGCCGCAAACCCTTCACCCCCGTTTCCGACCATTCCAGCAACCCAAACGGTGTGAAGGCTCCTCCCGGGTCAAAATAGGCATCTTTCCCATTCAGCTTGACGAGCACAACGTTGGAGTTCAATTTCGCGCTCTGCATCGTGACGGGATTGAAAAAATATTCTCTACGACCCGAAACCCAACACCCATAGGCTTCAAAGCCCGCCGCTCGCACCAGACCAAGGAACAACCAGGTTAGCTGGATGCTATTGCCATAGCCTCGCTTCCAAACATCCTCCACGTTTTCTGCCGGCTTTTCTTTTTCGCGCTTTTCTTCCTGCTCCGTTTTTCGCAGCTCGTAGGTCGTGTTCCGGATTTGCTGCACCCGTTCGTAGATCTTTCGCAGTTTCACCTCCTGCGAATCGCTCGGCGAGACAATCTGCGCCACCGCTTGCTCCATGGCCTTCCGTTTGTCGATGAACTTTTCCAGTTGATCGTTCCGCTGCCGGCCAACCTGTTTCCAGAAAGTGTCCTGGTCTCTCCCAGAGAGCGGGTCATAGATAAAATCCACCCGCGACTTCAACTCGTTGGGAGGGGGCATGTAGTCTTCGATCGGGAATGCCGGTATGTTGTTCGCTTCCATTCGTATGACGTGGTCGGGACCCTCTTTTGGTTCGGCACCGGGAGGCAGTCTCTCCCAACTCCAGTGCAGCGAACGCACCGAGCCCGGATAGCTAGCCTGGTAGGGCTTTAGCGAAAACTGCGCCTTCTTTGTGAACAGTTCATCGCTCAGGATCCAATGAGAGTCGAAAAGCATGTACTCACCAAAGTTCACCGTGTAGGAGTACTCGATGACGCCTCCGACCTGCACGTCCGGGAGAGTAAAAGTCTTTGCTAGATACTTGAATGCCCTCCCCTGGACCTTCCCCTTGACCAGTTCCTTTTCGTAAACCTTACCGTCGAAGTCTGCAATCGACCCATCGGGCCTGATGGTCCGACCTCTCACATTCACAACCTCTTGGGTTTTCTTCAGGAATGGAATCTCGACATTGGCATACTTCCGCCCCTCTTCGGCGAAGATCTTGATCCGGAAGTAATTGTCTTCATGAGTAGTGTGGCCATTGTCGTCACGGTCCACCTGCCGGTACAGAATGATCGCGGGCGCTCCCGGCGCCAGCGGTTCGCTGGTCATCTTGAGCTCATCGGGCGAAACTGGCTGGAAGCCGACACCCGCCTTCGCCTCCCGCGCTGCCAACATACAAACCAGCCCGACCACTGCCCACTTGCTTAACCGGAACATAGTCTCTCCCGAAGTAAATGCAGGTTCATCAGAGGCATCGAGAAACAAGATTTGCTGCAGGCGGGAACCACGAACTCCAGGGGGACGAGTGGCGCTCTCTTCGGCGACAGCAATTCCGCCTCCTCCGAATTCCGGGCCCCCTCGAGCCAGAATCCGGTAAGTGATGTAAGCCCTGAGTATAGCTGGAAGCGGCTATCCGTCAAGGACGGACGTCATCGGGTAGTGGCTCAGTTTGAATTTTCAAACTGAGCCACTACCCGTCATCGTTCACGAGAAAACCCGGCGGCAGGGAGTTCCGAAACCTGATCTAAGTGACCTGGATTGAATAACCTGGTTTGCATAACTTAGTTTGAATAACCTGGTTTGCATAACTTATTTGAATGGCCTTAGTTCGAAGGATGGCTGAGAGCGGAGTTCCTACAGCTCGTACTTCTTCATCAAATGACGGAACGACCGGTAGGAGATACCGAGCACGTCGGCGGCCCTGACCTGCACGCCATTGGTTTGTCCGAGCGCGGATTGCAGCAGTGAGCGCTCGATTTGCGCGACGTAGTTTTCCATGTTCACGCCCTCGGGCAGAACCGAGCCTGCGGGCACGTTCATGCCTATGGTCGTATTGATTGCGCCTTCGGCGCCGGCGGCCACGGCGCGCGCCTTGGGACGCTCGACCGGCAACTCGACGTGCAGCTCGCTAGTGGTTTCTAGCGCTACGGCCCGCTCGATCGTGTTCTCCAGCTGGCGGACGTTGCCCGGCCAGTCGTAGCCGGTGAGCGTCTGGAGCGATGCCGCCGCAACGCCGTGAATGCTTTTTCCGGCCGCGGGCGCATATTTTTTCAGGAAATGATTCGCCAGTAGCGGTACATCTTCGCGGCGCTCGCGCAAGGCGGGCACGCGAATGGGAATGACATTCAGGCGATAGTAAAGGTCTTCGCGGAACGTGCCCTCGGTGACCTGGCGGTCGAGATCGCGGTTGGTGGCGGCGATGACGCGGACGTCAACCGGAATTTCGGTCGTGCCGCCGACCGGACGCACCGTACGCTCCTGCAAAACGCGCAGCAGTTTGACCTGCATGGGCATGGTCATCTCGCCGATCTCGTCGAGAAAGATCGTACCCTGGTCGGCGACTTCGAACAGTCCTCGCCGGTTCTGGTTCGCTCCGGTGAAGGCGCCTTTGACGTAGCCGAAGAGTTCGCTTTCGAGCAGCGTCTCCGGAAACGCGCCGCAGTTTACCGAGACGAAAGCTTCGGAGGCGCGCGGCGAGCAGGTATGCACGGCGCGGGCGACGAGTTCCTTGCCGGTTCCGCTTTCGCCGTAGATCAGAATCGTGCTGCCGGTGGTAGCGACCGTGCGGATCGTCTGCTTCAGCTTCTCGATAGCTGAGCCGACGCCTACGATGTTGTCGAGCGAATTGCGCGTGGCCGCGTCGCGGCGCAGGGCAAAGTTCTGACGGCTGAGCGAAACTCTGGTGAGCGCGCGGGTGATGGCCAGTTTGACCTCGTCGACGAGTCCGGGACTTTTGCGGATGTAATCGGTCGCGCCGCCCGCTTTGACCGCCTGCACCGCCGCTTCGTAGTCATCGACGGCGGTCATCAAAATGACCGCCGATTCGGGCGAGATCTGGTGCGCGTGGCGCAGGACTTCGACGCCATCCACGTGCGGCATCTTGATGTCGGTAACAATTACGTCGAACAGCGCGCTGTCGATTTTGCGCTTGGCGGCTTCGCCCGAGGTGACGGTTTCCACCTTGTGGCCATCGCGGCGCAGGGTGATATCGAGCAGTTCGCAGATCGAGCGCTCGTCGTCGCAGACGAGAATGTTACCCACCCGAACCTCCTCTTGCTCCTGCTTCTGCTCGCGCACCCGAGGCTGCCAGCGCAGTTCCGGAAGTTTGCACCTTGGCGGATTCTGCCGCGACGGGAGTTCCGCTGGCGACGACCTGCGCATGGTCGTCGTCATGGGCGAGGCCATCGTCCATGCGCCGCAAGCGCACCACGAAGCTGGTGCCCTTGCCCACCTCCGAACGGGCCCATACCTTGCCGTCATGTGCCTGTACGATCTGGTACACGATGGCCAGGCCGAGGCCGGTTCCGCCGGCAAAGTTCGACTGAAAAGGCTCGAAGATTTTTTCCGTCTGCTGCGAGTTGATGCCGGGACCGGTGTCGGCGAAGCTCATCTCCCAGTCCGAGCCACGCTCCGCCAGGGCCACGGTCAGCGTTCCGCCTTTCTCCGTCGTTTTCATTGCGCGCACCGCGTTTTCCGAGAAGTTCCAGAACACCTGTTTGAGCCGGTCGCCATCGGCCAGCACCCAGGCTTCGGATTTCACAAAGCTGCGCGCCAGTTTGATGCCCGCGTTCTCGGCGTTGAGGCGGTGTTCGAGCAGTGTGAGCGTGTCCTCGAGCAACGGAACCAGGTTCACGCGCTCGAAACGATATTGCTTGCCGCGGGAGTACGCCAGAAAATCGGTGACGATGTTATTGAGACGATCGGACTCGCGGATGACAATCTGCAAGAGGTGCCGCTCTTCGGAATTCAAGGCGGGGGCATCGGACAACATGCTGACCGAACCGGCAATCGAGGTCAGGGGATTGCGGATTTCGTGGGCGATGGCCGCGGCCAGACGGCCCACGGCAGCCAGGCGATCCTGCATGCGCACTTCGCGTTCCAGGCGGCGGATCTCGGTGAGATCGTCGAAAGAATAGACGAAACCCAAATCGCCGCGGGCGCTCACGTTGAGCGCCGAAACCCGCACACGAAAAGTCTTGCGGAAGCCCGTGACGGTCATGTAGCGGACCTCGGCATCGCCCCGGTCTCCGCCAAAGTGGGGCAACGGATCCTGAAAAAGATCGGCCACCGAGCGTCCGCGCAACTCGGCTTCGGAGATTTCGAGGAGTTGCTGGGCCGCCCGGTTGACCAGGGTGACGTGTCCGTCGAGCCCGGTGGCGATGACGCCGCCACTCATGGACTGCACGATATTTTCGTGGAGCGCCTGCAGATTTTCGAGCGCGCCGCTGGCATCCTTTAGTTGGACATCCGCCTGGCGAAGCTTGCTCATCAGCAAGCCGGCCAGGTAGGCAATGGCGAAGTAGGCAAACAGGTTGACGAAGATCACGACCTGCAGCGCCTTCAGCTTGGGATGCGAGGTCGCATAGGAGGGAATGACCATGTAGTAATCGAGCTCGAGGACGGTGCCGAACAGGATAAAAGCCAGGGCCGCGCTCAGGTATCCCCAGGCCCGCGGCAGCAGCATGCAAGCAACCACGATGACCAGCGGGTAGAGGAAATTCAGCGAGCTGTCGATGCCGCCGGTTACATGGACGACCAGCGTGACCATGGCCAGATCGGCGAGCACCTGGAGAATGGCCTGCAGGCGGTGTTCGCGCCAGACCGAGACCAGAAAAAGGAAAAACAGCGAGAGCACGAACCACAGCACCATGCCGGTGAGAAAGGGCATGATGGGCAACGAGCTGGGAGTAAGGCGGATAACGGCGAGTTCGATCGCGAGCAGGACCATCAGGATCAGGATGCGAACCTTTACCAGCCAGGTCAGCCAGTTCCGCTCATCGGAGATGGAGTGCATGAAGATCTGTTTTGTCGTTCGCTTTTCGTCGTTCGCTATTCGCTTTTTGTCGTTTGTCGTTCGCCGGGCAAGCGCGAAAAGCGAACAGCGAATAGCGAACGACGGTTTTCTATCCCGCCAGTTTTGCGATCATTGCGAACAATGGCATGTACAGAGAAATCACGATGCCGCCGATGGTGACGCCCAGGAGACCGATGATGACCGGCTCCAGCATGGCCAGCATGTCTTTGGTGGCGGCGTCGACTTCGTCTTCGTAGAAGTCCGCGATCTTTTGCAGCATGGCGTCCATGGCGCCGGTGGCTTCACCGACACCGATCATCTGCGTCACCATGTTGGGAAAGACGCCGCTTTCGCGCAGGGGATCGACGATGGTGCGGCCTTCTTCGATCGCCTTGCGCACTTTCATCAGCGCCTCTTCGAGCACGGCGTTGCCCGAGGTGCGAGCGGTGATCGCCAAACCTTCGAGAATCGGAACGCCGGAGGTGATCAGCGTGCCCAGGGTTCGAGTGAAACGGGCGACTGCGATCTTGCGCAGCAGCGAGCCAATAATCGGCAGTTTGAGCAGCATGGCGTCGAAGTAGTAGCGGCCTCGCGGATGCTTGCGAATCTGCTTGACGCCGAAAAAGAGGCCCACAGCACCCACGATAAAGAACCACCAGAAATGGCCCACGAAGGCGCTGAGCCCGATGACTATGCGGGTCGGCAGCGGAAGGGCAACTCCCAACCCGACAAACAGGTTCGCGAAGATGGGCACGACCCATTTGAGCAGCGCGGCCACGATCAGCACGGCCAGCGAGACGACCGCTACCGGGTAGATCAACGCCGACTTGACGGCCGCGCGCAGCTTGACCGCCTTTTCCACGTAGATCGCCATGCGCTGCAGGATGATGTCGAGAATGCCGCCGGTCTCGCCGGCCTCCACCATGTTGGTACTTAGATCGTCGAAGACAACCGGAAATTGGCGCATGGCATTGGCCAGGGTCGCGCCACCTTCGACGCCGGTCCGGACTCCGAGCAGCGTTTTCTGAAAACTCGGGTTCTCCTGGTTGGCGCCGAGAATCTCCAGGCACTGCACCAGCGGCAGACCGGCGTCGATCATGACGGAAAACTGGCGGAAGAACACCGCTACGTCTTTGACCTTGACCTTGTTGCTGCCAAAAGTGGGCAGGGAAAACTCCTTGCCCTTCTCGCGAATGGAGCCGGGCGTGATGTGTTCCTTGCGGAGCTGCGAAGCCAGTCCGTCCTTCGTGGAGGCTATGCGCTCGCCTTGCACTTTCTCGCCCGATTCGGTCTTTCCCGAAAATGTAAAAACTGGCATGGTTACTTTCTCCTTGTCCTATTCCGCCGGCGCTGGCTGCCGATCTTGCGGGCTGCCCGCGCCTTTTTGTGTCTCCGCTTGTCTCTTCGCTTGCCTTGCCGCCCGTGATGCTATCCGGGCAATTCACGATCTCATCGTTTCGCTGTCGTAGTCCCCTTGGCCATCGGAGCCGGATTGGTTCGGTTCATCAGGCCGGCGCCGCGCGCGATCATTTCCTGCAGTTCGTCCTGATTACTGGAACGCATCAGCGCCATTTCCAACGTGATCTGCTTCTGGAAATACGCGGTGGCTAGCGACTGGTTGAACGTCTGCATGCCGAACTTCTCCTGGCCGGACTGCATGGCGGAGTAGACCTGGTGAATCTTGTCTTCGCGTATCAGGTTCCGAACCGCCGCATTGGGCACCAGGATTTCCATGCACATGGCACGCCCTTTGCCGTCGATTTTTGGTAACAGGCTTTGACACATAATGCCTTCGAGCACGAGCGACAGCTGAGCGCGGATCTGCGACTGCTGGTGCGCCGGGAACACGTCGATAACGCGGTTGATGGTGGATGATGCTGAGTTCGTATGCAACGTACCGAAGGTGAGGTGGCCGGTTTCCGCAATGCGCAGCGCGGATTCGATGGTCTCCAGGTCGCGCATTTCGCCGATCAGCACCACGTCCGGGTCTTCACGAAGCGCGGCGCGCAAGGCGTCGGTAAAGCTTTTGGTGTCCGAGTGCAGTTCGCGCTGGTTGACCACGCAATTCTTATTCATGTGCACGAACTCGATCGGATCCTCGATAGTGAGGATGTGCTCGTGGCGTTCGGTATTGATTTTGTCGATCATGGCCGCCAGCGTCGTCGACTTGCCAGAACCGGTCGGCCCCGTCACCAGCACCAGGCCGCGCGGTTTGTCGCAGAGCTTGCTGACTACCGGCGGCAGTCCAAGCTGGTGAAACGATTTGATCTCAAACGGAATCAGACGGAAGACGCAAGCCGAAGCGCCGCGTTGGTTGAACACGTTGGCGCGGAAGCGAGCCAGGCCCTTTAGACCGAAAGAGAAGTCCAGTTCGAGGCTCTCTTCGAAACGGTGCTTCTGCGAGTCGGTCATCACGCTGTAGGCCAGTTGCTTGGTCTCGGCTGGCGTCAACTGCGGCAGGTCGAGCGGCACCAGATGCCCGTGCACGCGAATCTGGGGCGGAGAGTTAGTAGTGATATGGAGGTCGCTGCCATTCATCTCCAGCATGCGGCGGAGCAGATCGCTTAATGAGAGTGCCATATTTTTCTATCCTTCCTAATGCAGTTTTCGGCTGCTGGCCGTTTGCTGTTCCCTGTTTGTCGTTCGCGTTCGCTTTCCGTCATTCGCAAAGCGAAGAGCGAACCGCGAACGACGTTTCTAGTGGATCGTTTCGCGAGCCACTTCTTCGAGCGTGGTCCAGCCTTGCGCGACCTTGATCAGCCCGCTGCGACGCAGGGTGATCATGCCGCGTTCAATCGCTTTCTTCTTGAGTTCGATCGCCGAGGCGCCGACCAGAACCAGTTCCCGGATCTCGTCGTCGACCTCCATCACTTCGTACAAACCGGTGCGGCCTTTGTAGCCGGTCTTGTTGCAGGTGGCGCAGCCGACGCCCTTCATGATCTTTACCGTCTTGGATTCCTCGGGCGTATAGCCTTCATCGATCAGGGCCTGCGGAGGGACCTCGACCGGCTCGGCACAATCCTTGCAGATCCGCCGTACCAGGCGCTGGGCGCAGATCAGATGCACCGAAGTCGCCACCAGGAAGGGCTCGATGCCCATATTCATGAGACGCGTAATGGTTTCCGGAGCGCCGTTGGTGTGCAGCGTGGATAAAACGAGGTGCCCAGTGAGCGCGGCCTTAATGGCGATTTCCGCAGTTTCAAAGTCGCGGATTTCGCCCACCAGAATGATGTTGGGGTCCTGCCGCAGAAAGGCGCGCAGGGCGGTCGCAAAATTCAGGCCGATCTGCTCCTTCATCTGCACCTGGTTTACGCCTCCCAGTTGGAACTCCACTGGGTCTTCGGCGGTCATGATGTTGGTGTCGGGCTGGTTCAGCCGCGAGATGGACGAGTAAAGCGTGTTGGTCTTGCCCGATCCGGTCGGCCCCGTCACCAGCACCATGCCGTAGGGCTTCAGGATGGCCTTCTCGAATTTGATCAGCGACTCCTGCTCAAAGCCGAGTTTGGTCATGTCGAGGCGCAGATTTTCTTTGTCGAGCAGCCGGAGCACGATTTTCTCGCCCCACAGCGTAGGCAGAGTGGAAACGCGGAAATCGAGCTGCTTTTTCTTGCCGCCAATCTGCATCTTCAGCATGATGCGGCCGTCCTGCGGCAACCGCTTTTCGCTGATGTCGAGCTTGGCCATGATCTTGAGCCGCGAAATGATAGCGTCCCTGAGTTTCAGCGGCGGATTCATGATCGACTGCAAAACTCCGTCTATGCGGAAGCGGACGCGGAATTCCTTCTCGTACGGCTCCATGTGAATATCGCTGGCGCCGCGCTTCACGGCGTCGGTGAGCACCAGGTTCACGAGCTTGACGATAGGAGCTTCGTCGGCCGCTTTCTCCAGTTCTCTAAGTTCGAGTTCGGCCTCTTCGGCCTGCACCTCGATGTCGGCGCCTTCGCCCAGGTCGTTCATGGACTGCATGACCTGTTCCAGCTCTTCCTCCTTGGAAGTGCCGTAGGCCTTATCGATGCCCTCGATGATGGAACTCTCCGAGGCCACCACCGGTTCGATGTTGAAGCCGGTCATGAACTTGATATCGTCCATCGCAAAGACGTTGGTGGGATCCACCATGGCGATGGTGAGCGAAGCGCCGACCCGGCTGAGCGGCAAAATCTGATAGCGTTTCGCGGTTTCGAAGGGAATCAGCTTGACGACGGTGGGATCGATTTCAAAATAAGAAAGATTAATAGCGGGCACGCCGTACTGGCGCGAGAGAAAGTTGGTGACATCCTCGTCTGAAAGGAAACCCAACTTCACCAGCGCCGAGGCGAGGCGGGTGTGCGACTCCTTCTGGAGCTTGGTCGCCTGTTCCAACTGCTCTTGGGTAATGACCTTTTCCTTGACCAGCAGGTCACCCAGCCGCTGAGACATATCTCTCCTGTATTCGCGCGAGCGAAGCCGCTGATTTCCGGGGGGATCAGCGAGGATGTTTTCGCACTGACACAAATTGTCAACCCAATGGGAATTCCGAAAAAGTAACTTAGGTACCTGTACTACGCAGGAGGTCCGGTTTTGTGCCCGATATTGGCGGCGTTTGTGCCAGAAAGTCGCTGTGTGATGAGGATCACCACGCGGCAGACCATGTTCTTCGGTGTGCGGATACTGGTGTCTTCGGGCTTCGGGCGGCGACAATGGTCGCTGTTCGTCGTTCGCTAATCGCCGTTCGCCTTTCGCGGTCGCTTGGCAGACGAAGGGAACAAGCAAATAGCAAACAGCGAGCGACGCCCTACAATGGTGTTTGTTGACATTCCAATCCGCGCGCCCCATGAGCGAAATCAAACACGACGCGATCCGCGCTTACTACCACACATTGTCTTCCGCCTGGGGACGCCAGCACTGGTGGCCGGCCCAATCGTGCTTCGAGGTGATTATTGGGGCGTATTTGACCCAGAACACTTCCTGGACGAACGTCGAGAAGGCGCTTGGCAGCCTTCGCGAAGCGCGGCTCCTGACGGTCCGGGGAATTCGCCGCACGCCTCAGACTGAGCTTGAGCAATTGATACGCCCGTCAGGTTACTTCCGGCAGAAAGCGAAGCGGCTGAAAACGTTTGTAAGTTTTCTCGATGCCCGTTACGGCGGGTCGCTAGCGCGGATGTTCGCGCGGTCAACGGCCGAACTCCGCGACGAACTGCTCGCGCTCAACGGGGTAGGGCCCGAGACCGCCGACTCGATTCTGTTGTATGCCGGCAATCACCCGGTCTTTGTTGTGGACGCTTACACAAAGCGCATTCTGGAACGACACCAGATTGTCTCCGGCACGGCCAGCTATAACGAAATTCGACAACTGTTCGAGCAGGCATTGAGCGGAACACACCCGCCCAAGCAAAGCTTGGACAGGGCACCCGCTGCTGCAGTGGGCCCGCGGGGGTCGTCTCATCGACCTTCGCGCATGAGCACGGCCAAGCGCAACGCGCTCGTTCAAGCATTCAATGAAATGCACGGGCTGATCGTCGGAGTCGGCAAGACGTACTGCCTAAAGTCACAACCGCACTGTGAGCAATGTCCTTTGCAGAAGTTCCTTCCTCAGGCAAAGTAGCTCGGTGAACAATAACGTGAAATGGCGGGCGCTTGTTATGGCGACTGTAGCCTGTTGTCTGGGATTTGGTGTTGCTGCCTCAGAGCCATCGCTGCGTGAGGCAGCACAGGCTTCTGGAATGCTTATCGGCACCGCGGTGAGGCCAGCGCAGCTTTCCGAGGCGGCCTATGCGTCCACGCTCGCGCGTGAGTTCAATATGCTGGAGCCGGAGGACGCGCTCAAGTGGGAGGTGGTGCATCCGGAGCCACAGCGCTTCGATTTTTCTCAAGCCGACCAGATCGTGGATTTCGCGATCCGTCACGGTATGAACGTTCGCGGGCACACGCTGGTCTGGCACCATCAGAATCCAAAGTGGCTGACTGAGGGAAAATTCACTTCCGCCGAGCTTGCTGAAATTCTTGAGCGGCACATTAAGACCGTAGTCGGACATTACCGCGGCAAGATATTCGCCTGGGACGTCGTCAATGAGGCCTTCGACGAGTTGCATCCGGGGCAATTGCGCAGCACGATCTGGCGCGACCAGCCTGGGATCGGTTCGGCGGGAAATGGTACCTTATATATTGAGCGTTGTTTTCGCTGGGCGCATGAAGCGGATCCCCAGGCGCTGCTGTTTTACAACGAGGCCAAGGCGGAGACAGTGAACCCCAAGTCGGATGCGATCTACGCCATGGTTCGCGATTTCCGGGAGCGCGGCGTTCCTATCGATGGCGTGGGCTTTCAGATGCACATTTCTCAGAAACAGATGGCGAACCTGCACGCCGACGTCGCGTCCATCTCCGCCAATATCGCTCGCTTCACCGCTCTGGGAGTTCAGGTCCACATCACTGAGATGGATGTTGCCTTGCCGGTCGATGCGAACGGCAATGCTCGCCCAGAGGACCTGCAAAAGCAGGCGGATATATATCGCCAGATAGCTGGCGCATGCCTGTCTCATCCCAGGTGCACGGCGATCCAGACATGGGGTTTCACCGACAAGTACTCCTGGATCGGATCACACTCAAAGAAAACGCAAGGCGCAGCGCTGCCCTTTGATCGGGACTACCGGGCCAAACCCGCCTACGAGGCGCTGCGGAATGCGCTGGAACGGGCAAGAGGTCGTTAGCCGGTTAGTCGTTGGCTTTTCGCTGATCGCTACTCGCTTACTGCCATATATGTGTCCCGGCAAGCAACCCGCGAAAAGCCAACGACGAACAGCGATTAGCGAACCGCGAGCGGCCAACGACGCCCTATAATGTGATCAAATCCTTGGCCGCACCAAATCCAATCCGCGACGAATCCAAGACCTCCGGCCGCCGAAAGGCCGTAATCGGGCTGGCGATCGGAGCTTTTCTGCTGCTCACGATCTTAGTGCTGCAGGCTTCGTTCAATCTGAAGTTCATCAGCCCAGACAGCAATGAGGAGCTTCTGTTTTTTGTCGGGCTAAGCGGCCTGATCTTCTTTGCCTTTGTGGCGCTCACCCTCGTCCTCGGACGCAACCTGCTGAAGCTTTACGCCGAAAGGCGGCAGGGCGTGGCCGGCTCAAAATTCCGCACGCGCCTGGTGGTGGTCAGCCTGCTGCTGTCGTTCTTGCCCGTCATCGCCATGTTCTGGTTTTCGTACGGACTGATGAACCGCTCCATCGACAAGTGGTTTTCCCAGCCGGTCGAGGAAGTGCGCTCGGATATGGCGGTTATGTCGGCTCTGCTCTACGATTACGCGGGCCAGCGTGCGGCCTCGGAAGCAGAATCCATCGCCCAGACGGATGAATTTCAAAGAGCTTTTGCCAGCAGAAATTTCTCGGAGGCCACCGAAGAACTTCGGGAACACATCCCGACGCTGCGGGGCGGATTCGCGGTGGCTCTGGCGAACGGCAATGCTGCCGCCAGCCTGAACACCCCGGCGCTCTGGACCGCCATGAAGGGCGGCTTCCCGCTGCAGCCCGCTCTGCGCGGAGAGCATCCGCATTTCCAGTGGGGTCAGACGGACTACATTGTCGCGGCCTCTCCGCTCCATGGCGGCGCGGTGATCGTAGCCATTCCTCTCCCGCCAAAATTCGCCGAAACGGCCAGGCAGATTCAGGAAAGTCAGCAGCGCTACGTCGAGCTGGCCGCAAAAAGAAAGCTGTTTCGGCGGACCTATATAGGATTTCTGTTGCTGCTTACGGTGGTGGTGCTGTTCGCTTCGACGTGGCTTGCGCTCCTGCTTTCGAAGTTGGTCAACCGTCCCGTAGCGGCGCTGGCCGCGGGTACGGAGGCCATCTCCAAAGGCCAACTGGATTACCGTGTCGATATCCGCGCCACCGACGAACTGGCCGAACTGGTGCAGTCTTTCAACAGCATGGCGGAGCAACTCGAATCCAGCCGGCGTCAGATCGAAGCCTCCAGTCGCGATGTGGGCGCGGCGAACGAGGCGCTCGAAAGCAGACGCCGCTTCATCGAAACCGTCCTTGAGAGTATTCCGACCGGAGTGATTTCAATTGACGCCGCGCGCCGTGTGACGCTGGCCAACGCTGCCTTCTCCCGGATGTTTTTTCTGGAGCGAGATGAGTACGTGAGCCCAGCGGCGCTGGTGAACCTGCCGCTGCGCGACGTGATTCCCGCCGATGTGCTCGCCGACCTGGAACCGCTGCTCCGCCGTGCCGATCGTATGGGCATCACGGCAGCCAGCATGGACCTGAGCCTGCCCCGAGCGCAATTGAATGTCGCCGTAACCGTGTCCGCGCTGAGCCACGCCGCCGAGGGCCTCGGATACGTGCTGGTGTTCGAAGACCTGTCAGACCTGCTGCAAGCGCAGAAACAAGCCGCGTGGCGCGAGGTGGCACGTCGAGTGGCGCATGAGATCAAGAACCCGCTGACCCCGATCGCGCTTTCCGCCGAGCGCATTCATCGCCACTTAATGCGGGGCGCCGCGCCCGATGCGGCCTCACTCGAGGTGATCCTTACCTGCGCCCAGACCATCCGCAACGCCGTCGAAACCGTGCGCACCCTGGTCGATGAGTTCTCGGTGCTGGCGCGTTTTCCCGCCTCCCGCCCACAACCCGCCAGCTTGAATAGTTTGGTGGAAAGCGCACTCAGCATGTTCAATGGGCGGCTGGAGGGCATTTGCGTACGCACGGAACTGGCGCGCGATCTGCCGGCCGTGATGGCCGACCCCGGCGCGATCAAACGCGCCGTCGCCAACCTGGTGGATAACGCCGCCGAGGCGATGCAAGACACGATGCTGAAAGAGATCACGATTACGACCTCACTGGTGCCGAGCCGCGATGCGGTCGAACTGGTTGTCTCCGACACCGGGCATGGAGTTTCGCGCGACGTGAAGGAACGGCTGTTCCTGCCGTACTTTTCGACCAAGCAACGCGGCACGGGGCTGGGGCTCGCGATTGTGAGCAGAATTGTGGAAGACCATCATGGCTCGATTCGCGTGGAAGAAAACAAACCGGTCGGCAGCCGTTTCGTGATCGAGCTGCCCGTCGCCGTTGAAACCATCAGCGCTCCAGCGGCAAGCTAGGCGTTGTTAAGCTAAAGTTGAAACGTGAGGAGAGAGTCGTTGGTCCTTGGCAGGCTTTCAGCGGGATGCAGAGAACCGCGAACGACCAACGACCAACGACGAACGTCTGAGCTAATCCATGCCGCACATCCTCATCGTCGATGATGAATCCAGTATCCGCGAATCCCTTCAGGGCATCCTCGAGGACGAAGGATACAAAACCAGCGTCAGCCCAAGCGGAGAAGACTGCCTCGAACAGCTGCGCAAGAACAGCTTCGACCTGATCCTGCTGGATGTTTGGCTGACTGGAATCGACGGGCTGGGAGTGCTGGAGACGATCCGCGAGATGGAGAATCCGCCGGAAGTCATCATGATTTCAGGCCACGGAACCATCGAAACGGCCGTGCGTGCCACCAAGCTCGGCGCTTACGACTTCGCAGAAAAGCCGCTATCGCTCGAAAAGACGCTCATCCTGGTAAAGAATGCGATCGACGCGCGGCGGCTGCGCCACGAAAATCTTGACCTGCGGAAGCAACTGCAGACGAAGACCGTGATCGTGGGCGACAGCGTCCCCATGAAGGCGCTGCGCCAGCAGATTGCTCTGATGGCGCCCACCAACGGGCGCGTGCTGATCTATGGCGAATCGGGCACCGGCAAGGAACTGGTTGCGCATGCCATCCACATGCAAAGCCTGCGCAAAGATGAAATGTTTGTGGAGATGAACTGCGCTGCGATTCCCGAAGACCTGATCGACAGCGAACTATTCGGACATCGCAAATCGTCGTTCCCGGGAGCAGCCGCTGATAAGGAAGGCAAGTTTCAGAAGGCCGATCGCGGAACCTTGTTTCTGGATGAAGTCGGCGATATGAGTTTGAAGACGCAATCAAAAGTGTTGCGTACACTGGAACAGCAACGATTCATCCCGGTGGGAAGCGACGATCCCGTCACCGTGGACGTGCGCGTGATTGCTTCCACTAACAAGGATCTGGAGGAGGAGATTGCCAGGGGGAATTTCCGCGAAGATCTTTTCTACCGTCTGAACGTGATTCCGTTCGTGGTGCCGCCGCTGCGCGAACGCAAAGAAGACATCCCGTTGTTTGCGCGCTATTTTCTCAAGGAATTTGCCTCGGCCTACGGCCGGCGTCCAAGAGAAATCACCGACGATGCCATCGACGCCCTGATGCGCTATGCCTGGCCGGGCAACGTCCGCGAGCTGCGCAATGTGATCGAACGCATCGTGATCATGAATCCGACCACCTTCCGCTTTGAGCGCAAGCATCTTCCGCCGCTGGTGCACCGCGATGGCAGCCGCCGCGTTGCGGGCAGCGAGGGGTCCACGCTTCATCAGGCGCGCGCGGCTTATGAGCGCGACTACATTCTCAAGAAACTCGACGAAAATCATGGCAACATCAGCCGCACCGCGGAAGTGCTCGGCCTCGAGCGCAGCCACCTCTATCGCAAGATGAAAAGTTTGGGGATTGCGGCAAAAGAGTAGAACTCGTCGTTCGCTGTGCGCCTTCCGCTATTCGCTTTATGTCGCCTGCCCAGGCGAACGACGAATAGCGATTAGCGTTTCAGCATGTGAATCTCGGTCCCGTTCTTGTGAAACTGGACTTCGTCCATCAACTGATTGATCAGGTAAATGCCCCGGCCGTGATTCTCATAGATGTTCTCACCGTGGCAGGGGTTGGCAATCTTCGCGGGATCAAAACCGGGGCCGGGATCGCGCACTATGATCAGAATACCCTGCTGGTCGTCGCAGGCCACGTCGCATTCGATCGTCTTGGAGGGATCGCTTTTCGCTCCGTGCACGACGGCATTGGCCAGAGCTTCGGTTAACGCCAATTCAATGTCGTCTTCGCGCCCTGGAGCGCACTTCATCTCCCGCACCACATTCATCACGCTGCGCACGACCGGGTCCACGGCATCGCGGTCGCCGGCCATGGTTACGCTCAGCTTGAGATTAAGCTTGTCCGCGTCGAAGTCACACAACCTCGGCGGTGGCGATGGTTGTTCCGGGGACGCGTAAGAATCTACCATAAATCGCTCTGGGCTTCGGTTCCAGCCTTTCATTAAGATGCAGGGAAGGCGCTGAGAGATTCTAGGGACTTAACACTTGAGATGCAAACCTTATTTGGATCGCAGGCAACCGTTCGTTACCTCGGCGGATTACCACGGCCAGGTGGCCGTCTAACAACTTGAAACCTCTAACCTAAAGGTCCGGGACAGTGAACCAGGACCAACCTCTCCAATTCCTATTCCTAGGAGAGTTCACACCTCTGGGTCTGGCTGGCCTCCGATTTGCTGTAGTTGGCGCCGCCAATCCAGCTCTTCTACAAAGGTGCGCGAATCGCGCCAGCCGGCTTTGATCTTGACGAAGAGCTCGAGAAAGACTTTCGTCCCTACCATCTTCTCGATGTCGAGGCGGGCCGCGGTGCCAATCTTCTTGAGCATCTGGCCGCCTTTGCCGAGCAGGATGGCCTTTTGACCGTCGCGTTCGCAATAAATCACCGCGGCAATCCGCGTCAGCCTCGGACTCTCTTCGAACTGTTCGATCAGGACCGATACCGCGTGCGGCACCTCTTCATGCGTCTGCATGAGAACCTGCTCGCGGATCAGCTCCGCCGCCATGAAGCGCACCGGCTGATCGGTAATCTGATCCTCGGGAAAATTGCGCGGGCCGTTAGGCAGGGCCTTCAGAACGCATGACAGCAATTCGTCGAGGCCTTTCTTTTTGAGCGCAGAGATGGGCACGATCTCCTTGAAATCGTGCAGCGTTTGAAACTGCGCGATCAGCGGGAGCAGCTTACTTTTGTCGGCCAGCAAATCAATTTTGTTGAGCAATAAGAAGATCGGAGTGCCTGCCTTTTTCGCGAAGTCGAGCACCAATGCGTTGTCGCGGTCCCATTTCTTCCTGGCGTCGACGCTCCTAACGTCGACGATCATCAGAATGAGTTCGCAGCCTTCGAGCGCCTCGCGCACCTCGGACATCATCTTGCGTCCCAGCGAGGAGCCGGATTGATGGACTCCGGGTGTGTCAATCAGCACGATTTGCCCGGCATCTCTTCCTTTCGGGCTGGCCCTCCGCTCGGGGACGTTGATGATGCCAAGAATGCGGTTGCGCGTGGTCTGGGGCTTGGGCGAAATGATGGCCAGTTTCTCGCCGACCAGCGCATTCAGCAGCGTGCTCTTGCCCGCATTGGGCCGCCCGAGAATGCAAACGAATCCGGAGTGAAAGGACATAAGGATAGGCTACTAGGTTCTAGCCACGGGCTGCTAGCAGGCATCTCAACTTACCGAAGCACATGAATTCGGATGCCAATTCTAAGATTCTTCCAGGATTTATCCGTTGTATAGACCGGAGCATGAAGCGCAGTTCCAAGCGCCAGACAAGCACGGTCTCCCAAGGACAGACCGAGCAGACGGGTTTGAGTTACGAGATTGCCCGCAATTCTCGCTTGCTCTGCGGTAAACGGCACGGGTTCATGGACTGCGCTGAGCGCGTCCTCCCAGGCTTCATCGGGATCGCCGCCGCGACTCACCAGCTTCGCATGAACTTCGACCAAATTAACCGTGCTCCCGGCAGCGTAACTCAGCATCTCCGGAGTGAGTTTCTCCGACCCTGGCTCATGATTCAGGACAGCGAGCACGGCCGACGCGTCCAGCACGATCTTATTCATACAGTCTTACTCACGTTTCGCCGCCTCGCGCCGTTCCGCGATAAGCTCGTCCGCCAGTGACACGCCCGGTTTCACGTACTGCCGAATGCGCCGCTGGGCGCGCTCCAGACGCCGTTTCATCGTCGTAATCCGCAGTTCGTCGTCTTCCATGCGCAAAATCACTTCGTCTCCGGCCTTGATCCCCAGAGCTTTCCGATACGAAGCGGGAATGACAACGCGGCCGTTTTCGTTGACGCGGGCAAAAGTTTCGGTGCCCATTTAATGTCACACCTCCAATGATATGCCAATATTATACCATAATGTCATAACTATTATAAAATGACAAACACCACCTAGAAAACGGTGACCACGTATTTCGAGACCGTATCCGTCAAGCACCGAGTGCGCGCCGCGCCTTGGAGTAGTCTCCCGTGCGACTCGTCCAGTTGCTGGCCAGCGTTCCGACCGCCCAGAACACGGCAAAAATCAAGAACGGCTGACTGCCGGGAACGCCCGCGCTCCAGGCGCAGAGCGCACTCAGCGTAGGAACCACCGCGGAAGAGGTCACTCCCGCCGACCACATAATCGCCTTGGCCAGCGGCGAGGCTTTCTGCATCGAAGCCTTCTCCGTCTGCACACCAAAGAAAGGGAGACGCTCGAACACCCATCGTAGGCCGGCAGGATAGCCCTCAGGATTGCCGGTTCCTCCGACGGTGTAGAAGGCGAAACGAATGCCGAGAAGCCTCCCGACCACCCAGTGCGCGATACCGTGGCAGAAGAAGTACATTAGGACCCAGGCCGCGATCATGGACACGATGGCAACGGGCCTCGAGTGGGTCGAGCGCATCAGGACAAGAGCGACGCACGCCGCTCCAAGCCCAGCAATCTGCAATGAATTTCCGAACACAATCGAAAGGCGACCGAAGATCTTTCGCTGCGGAGACAATTGGATGGGTGGCCCGGCTGCAGAACTCATCGGTCGAAGGGTATGCCGGATCACGTCAGTTGACAGTCAAGGTGGTGATTCCTGTGATCGGGCGTTGAAGACCAGAACCGTCGACATCCATGTTGTTGGGATTATATAGGATTAGTCCGGCGCGCCACGCGAGCAAAATGTCTCGCGCAACGCGCCGAAATCGTCGACAAGCCAGTTACTGAGGATAAGTAGTCGGAATTACTTTGTTGATTACATAAATGTCCCAGGATCCGAGCCCGGTAACATAGTCGTATCCCGGAAGCGCGGTATAGAGTCCGTTGCCGCCGAGGATCACGTCGTTGAAATAAGGACTGCTCGGAGTCGGGCCACCGTTTGCTAACTGATAGATGAGCGGTGCAGCGAAACCCAGTTTGTTCTTGTGCGACGTTTCAATTCGCGCCCATGCTCCCATGGACAGCGGCGAAGACAGGCTAGTTCCACCAACCAGCGTGGCTGTTCCATCGACGAAAATGTTGGCCGCGCAAATCGCCAGTTCGAAACCGCCGGCGCACATCGAGACATCGGGTACACCTCTGTCGCCAACTTCACTGCTGGGGACGATCGGCAGAGTACCAGATCCTGTGTACGCCTGCCAAAATGGAGAGGTTTCGAAATAGCTGGGCCCGCCGCCGCTGAAATCAGCGGCCGTCTCGAAATCAAAAGTGTAGTCGGCATTCGTGAAGAGGTAGGTTCCGCCGACAGAGACCACATAAGGCGACGAGGCGGGATAGGACGTATCCGGCGGTCCGTCAAGAGGCACGCCGTTCGGTCCCTCCGAGGGGCACGCTGAGCCATTGTCGTCCGAAGAGGCAAACGGAGTTATACCCTGCAGCGCCGCTTCGCCAAACATCTCATCGTCCAGCAGCATCGCGCCGTCGATATAGGGAAAGAACTCGCACTCACCGAATGACATGTTAAATGCTTTTACCTGGTTGCTTGACACAGCTTTGTTGATGGCAAGCCCAATATCGGAATCGGTCAGGGATGTAGCCACATAGAAATAGAGGTGCTGCACCTGTTGCGCAATGCCAGTTGAAGTCTGGGAATCGAGATCCCACTCGTCCGCGCCGCTCGTGTCCCCGCTGGGCACGCCGGCATTCACCACGGTTACAGGAACCTGCGGCAAATTGTAAGTCGTCTCGTAAGTCCGCAAGTCCTTCACCACTTGAGTTAAGTCGCCTTCGGAGATGATGCCCACCGCCGTGTTTTTCCCCGACGTAAAGTTTTTCGCCGGGCAATTGGCGTTGTCTGACGGACACGCGGCATCGTAAGAAATCTGGAATTGCTGGGGGGTGAAAGTTTCATTGCTGAGATCGGGTTCCGCGCACTCCGGAGGCGTGCAGGGAGAGGTTTGCGGTCCCGTCTGCGGGTTGAAGAAACCTAGATGCACAGCAGCGATATTATTCAGCCCGAGCACCGCAACCGCGATGCCCGCGAGAGACGCCGGAACCTGCGCAGCCGTAGTGTTCAGATAAACCGTGGTCCCATTCACGGAATACTGTTCGAGGCTGGTATTGAATGCCGTTTCCACACCGCCGGCCGTTCCATCCGCCTCAACGAGAAGATTATTGTCTGCGACGGTTACATTCGTAAATCCTGCGCCTGACAAATAGTTCTCAACGGCCTGCACTTGTGCCGTGGTCGGTCCGAACTGCGTAACGAACTGCTGCACGGTGAGCGGTGTTCCATAGAGCGCGTTGCCCGGCGTGAGCATGGCTAGGAGGGTCGGTTGGACTTGATTCGCATTCTGCTCTTGCAGGCCAACTACGATGTGCATCGGCGTAGAAGGCGCCAACGCGCCGATGGGCACAGCGTTTTGCAGATATTGAACTGGATACGCCTGGGTGGCAGTGGACGCCCAATTTTGGGCACCGGCAATTGGCGAGAGACAGACAATAAGAAGCGCCGAACACGCAAGCGCTACCACACACCGAAAGCTCATGGCGATACTTCTCCTCTCGACTGAGTTTTGAACGAAACTTGCCAGTAGGGTAGCTACTCATTACATAAGTAGCACTACTAGCAGCGACGGTCAGATGCAGGAGTATCGCCAAACGTTGTGTGCTCAAAACTGAAAGGCTTCCAGAAAAGCCACCGACTTGCGATAGGTTTGGGCTCTGCGATTTTGACCCGTATGCGTAAATTTTGCCGGACTTAAGGTCCACACGGCGAGAACTACAGTGAACACTGTAGTCGCTGACCTGTAAAACGCAGTCGAGTTATGTCGCGGATTGCTGCTGGCACGGAAAGTTCCGGCGTTGTTGTAGTTAGTGCAGTAATTGATTATCTTGTCTAGATTAACTTCATCTGCTTGGGCTCGGCAGTTGTAATCCGTACGCGCTCCACCCGGCGATCGGTTGAATCGAGGACTTCAAACTTCAGCCCTTCGTCTTCGATTACCTCGCCTTTCTTGGGAATGCGTCCGGCGAGTTCGCTGACCAGGCCGGCAATGGTGGAGGATTCGTGCCCTTCAGGCCGCATACCGAAGAGTTCGTCAAGCCGGTCGACATCCATGTTGCCGGGGACTATGTAGGAATGGTCGTTTTCCTGCACGATCTGCGCTTTCTCGTGCTCATCGCCGATTTCTCCGACTATCTCTTCGACCAGGTCTTCGATCGTCACCAGGCCGGCTACGCCACCGTATTCATCCACTACTATCGCCATGCGGATGTTACTGCGCTGCATCTCGCGCAACAGATCGCTTACTAACTTACTCTCCGGGACAAAGTAAACGTCTTTTCGCATGAGGCTGGCCACTGTGCGCGTGTGCGCCTCGGAGTCGGGGACTTGCAGCACGTCCTGAGTGTGGAGAATGCCTTTGATGTGGTGAATCGAACCTTCGTAAACGGGGATGCGCGAGAAAGGTTTGACTCTCAGTAACTCGACTATCTGCTCGACGGTGTAGTCGGACGGGACGGCGACCATCTCCGGTCGCGGCTTCATTGCTTCGCGAACGGTCTTGCCGCTGAACTCGACGACGGACTGGATCAGCTCGCGATCGCCTTCTTGAATAATGCCTTCTTCCTGCCCCGCTTCAATCAGTGCGTCTACGGCTTCGGAGGAAGTTTCGGGCTGCGCGTCGACGTGCTCGCGAGTCAGCGCGGCCACCGACTGGCAGAATCCGAGCGCCAGCGTCACCGGCAGAACCAGGTAGATCAGCATGCGCAAGAACGGCGTCCAATGCTGAAGCCAGCGTCCGCTGGAGCGCGAGAAAAAAACGAAGGGCAGCAGGCGGTTGAAAATGATGATGATCAGGACCAGGCTGAGCGTAGCTTCCAGCACTTCGTACACGCTCCAGGCGCGGTCGCGGAAGACGGTGAAGCCGACGATCATGGCGATGGCTGCGGTGACCAGTTGCGTCAGAATGGCCATGGAGAGCGAGGCGCGGGCGCGTGTGACTCCGAGGCGTGGCTCGACGATCTGCTCGAAGGCGTCGATGTTGTCCTGGAATTCGCGCGAGAGGAATTTGCCAATTTCCTGGTAAAGACGGTCGACGTAGGAGACCAGGGTCAGCAGGCCGAAGAGGAACGCCAGAGCTATGCCGACGATGATCATCGCTTTTGCTTCCTCGCGCGCCAACCTGGCGGCCTGCGCCGCGCACCGGATGTCCCCGCCCGGCCGGTCGCCGCCCGTTCAATCGCCGCCCGTTCAATCAGTCCCAGCGGAAGGTGTAGTTTCGCGCGCAACTGTCTTTCGCGCCTGGCCATTTGTCCATTGTCGCACTCGTGATCGTAGCCGCGCAGATGCAGCAGGCCGTGCAACACTAGAATCTTAACTTCCCGGGCAGGCGAATGTCCCAGCGCGCGCGCATTTTGCGCCGCGATCTCCACTGAAATAGCAATTTCGCCCGCGAATTGTTCTTGGGCGCCGGGCTCGGCGGGAAACGAAAGCACGTCGGTGGGTTTGTCTTTCCCGCGGAAACGACGGTTCAGCGATTTCATCTCGGCGCTGGATGTAAGCAGCACGTCGACTTTGCCCTTTAGTCCGGCGGCGCGGCGAGCGCGGGCCAGGAAACGGTTGAGCGCCAAGTCGGTCAGGTCCGCGACGCGCTTTTGAACGATGACCAAGTTCCCACCATTGTGTCATCCGAGCGCAGCGAAGGACCTGCCTTCTCTCAGCACAAAGAGACAGCAGGTCCTTCGCTACGCTCAGGATGACAATCCGAACTCTTAGCGCACTAATTGCGCAGGTGCGGTTCTTCGGGCGGTTCCGGTAAAGGCACCGGCCGCGGAGCGGCGTTATTTTCCGCTGGCGGCGCGGCCGACTTCGTTTCGAGCAGCGACAACTGCTGCTCCGCCAGGCGCGCTTTGTGTTCGTCGTAGGCGCGGATGATCCTCTGCACCAGGTGATGACGCACCACGTCGCTTTCGTCGAAGTGCACGAAGGCGAGTCCGTTGACGCCTTGCAGAATCTCGACCGCTTCGATCAGACCGCTGCGCCGCGCGGTGGGCAAGTCGATCTGCGTTATATCGCCGGTGATCACCGCCTTGGAATTAAATCCCAAGCGGGTGACGAACATCTTCATCTGCTCCGAGGTGGTGTTCTGCGCCTCGTCGAGGATGACGAAAGAATCGTTCAGCGTGCGTCCACGCATGAAGGCGATGGGCGCGATCTCGATGATATTTTTTTCCAGATAGCGTTCGACGCGTTCCGGGTCGAGCATGTCAAACAGCGCGTCATACAAGGGACGGAGATAAGGATCGATCTTCTCCTGCAGCGTGCCGGGGAGAAAGCCGAGACGTTCGCCGGCTTCCACCGCGGGCCGCGCCAGAATGATGCGATTGACCTGCTTGTTCAGCAGCGCGGAGATCGCCATGGCCACGGCGAGATAGGTCTTGCCGGTGCCGGCCGGACCCACGCCAAACACCATGTCGTGCTGCTCGATGGCTTCGAGATAGCGGCGTTGATTGACGCTTTTCGGCTGTACCGTCCGCCGGCCAAAAGACCGCTGCCGCCCGGCTTCGGCCAGTCCGCGCAGAGTGGCGTTCGGATCGCCGACCACCACGCGCAACATGCTGTTCAGGTCGCCATTCACAAACTGGTGGCCGGTCTTCCGCAGATGCTCGTAGTCGGTGAACAATTGTTCAGCGCGGGCCACGTCGCGCGGCGCGCCTTCCAGCTCAATGCGATCGGAGCGCAGATCGATATTGATGTTCAGACCGTCTTCGAGCACATGCAGATTTTCATCGCGCGTGCCGAACAGGGCCTCGATGTCACGGGTGAGCTCAATGCTTTTTTTCATTCAGGATTGTGGCGCCGCCTCCTCCAGCAGCTCGGACAGGGCTCACTGTTCGATGTGGGTTACGGGGAAGTGGTTTACGGGGACGTGCGGTGCCGGATGCGGGCGAATCTGCGACGGCATTTTTTGCACGCAAATAGCTGGATGGGAAAGCGGAGCAAACCGGATTGCGCACCCCGACGACGGGGCGGTTACCAACCATTTGACTCAAGCCTAGCGCGGGCGGGCAGGGGAGTCAATGGGAGTGTGAGCCGTTTCCAGCGGCCGAACTAGCCCCTATGTGGCTACTCACGGTGAATCGCCTGAAAGCGAAACGAATACCCCACCCCAATAAGATGGTCCACAGTGGCCGACGATAGCCCCACGCCGACATGGAAATCTATCTGCTGCTGCCTCGCGACTTTGAGTGCTGTCCCAAAGTGCAGCAAGTGCTGCGGCCCTCCAACTTCCGGAAAGTCACCGGCGTACTCGACAAATGCATCCCATGGTTTCGTCAATTGCCGATCCAAAAGGAATGTTGTCTCGCCAGTCACATTTCGTGTGCGGCCCTGGTGTGACTGATCCGGTGACGGATACTGAGTAGGCCAATACACCGACAACATTCCGGCCGCCATCCAGTTGGCCGACAGCATGCGCGACCAGGGCGCCTGCAATCCCGGATCGTACCCTCCGCTCGACACCCCGTTTGCTCCAGTCGGCACACTGAGGAACGCAACCACAGACACATCGAACCCGTGTGTGGGGCCAAGCTGCTGTTTTAGTCCGAAGGCAAGGTCGCCGAATCCCGAGCCGGCGCCAGTTGTCAGGATGTGGAAATAGTCCGGCACGTCGAAACGCAGCTCAGTCTTTTTGGCAAGACCGAAGCGCACTAAACTCTCCGGACCATCCACAACGCTCTGCCCTTGCCCGCGAGTTTCAAGGAAGCCGTTCTCCACCTGAAGGCTGCCGGCCGGAACCACCACGCTGGAATCCGTAACCGCCGGCCGATCGGTTGCGATCGGTCCCACAGCGTCAGGACTCGGGGACTGATCTTGACCATGTAAAGGCACCGCGCCAGCCAAAATGAACGCCAGTAGTGCGGTGGAGATACGAGCGATCGATCTGAAAACGAAGAAAGTCATGAATTGCTTTTAGCGCTGGCACGCCAGCCGCCTCGTCCATCAATGCTGGTGCAGCGGTGCAGGACTCTGGCCGGGAACGTAAGTCCGCAGTGCGTCGTACTTGGCCACCTGCTCGGCGGAAAGCAGCGCGCGCTCGCGGACGTGCGCGGTTAAGTGCAGCGCGCGCAACTCCCCTTGCAGGTTGGCGATTTCGGCGGTCATTCGCCGCACTTTGTCCGCATCGGCATGCTGTTCACGAAAAACGGTATCGAGTTCATCTTCGCGGTCGAGAAGCTGTTTGCCCAAAGCCTGCGCTTTCGTATGCACGTCGTCGAACAGGGCGCGCGTCGCGGCGAGTTGGTCCGGCGAGAGCCCGAGCTTGTCGGCAATGTCCAGGACGTGCCGCGGGCCGGGATAGTGGTTGAGTTCGGCGGCCTTCGCCAGCCCCATGCCTTCGCCGTTCAAGTATTGACTGCGCTGTTCCTCCGACACGCCTGATTTGTTCGTCGCGTTAGGGGTGTGGTACGAAGAGCCAATATCGGCTGTGTCCCCGGTATGGTGCTCCTCGATCTGAAAACGAAGAAATTCGTGAATCGCTTTCAGTGCGTCGGGATTTGTTGCCTTAATGCGCACCCGGCCACCACTGGGCAACTCTTCAAAGCTGTAAGAAATCTCAGCCCGTTTTTCCTTCATCACAGGTACGCCGGGCGGCACCTGGTCATGGACGAACATGGGGATGGAAAAGTCGCCGCTCGAGAACATCGCAACAATATGCGTCAGATGGGACCGGATTGCCTGCACATTCTCGGAATCCTTGCCGTCATTGGCGGTGACTTCAATCGCCCCGCCGTCTGAGTACAGACGAAAGTGATGAGCGGTCTTATCGTGTGGGAACCCCATCGCCTCATCGCCGTGTTTCTCTACATCGGCCTGATGCTGTTTGTGCATGGGGCAAGACTGCATGTCTTGTGCTGTTAATTGCAGCCCGCTGAACAAAAGAAATACGATTACCCTTTTCATGGCCTTCCCCTCCTCCGAAATTGATTGATTGGAGCGCAAGCGCTCTCCAGCGCTTCGGTGAGCGAATGCAGCAGGTGCGATTTCTGCCCTGGACCTGTCCGCTGCATTCGCCGCTCCCAATCGGCCAACACCTTCTTGAGGTGTCGTTCCGTGCGCTTAAGGGCCGCAATGTCTGCTGCGATACCCTTGAGCTTGGCCTGGGCAAGCTGGTAAACGCGGCGGCAGGGAGCGCCTCCCGCGTCGCGAGCTTTCAGGACTTCCGCCAGTTCAGCCAGAGTAAATCCGATCCGAAGCGCCCTCTGCACCACAAGCACTCTCTCCACCGCGCTCGCGGGATAGACGCGATAGCCAGACTCTGTTCGCGAGGCTCGCGGCAGAACTCCGATCTTTTCATAGTGTCGAATCGTGTCCGGACTCACCCCAGCCGTCTTGGCGAGAGCCCCGGAACCGAGAGCCCCGGAACGAAGAGTTCTGGAACCGCTGTTTTGCACCATGAGAAGTATCAACCCTTGAATACATTCCAGAGTCAAGGTGTTTTTGGCGGGCGCCACCACGTATCCGCTATTTGACCCAACGCTCCTTGTTCCCGTAAACTACGGGTTCGGTTCCCACCCGAATATCTTCCTAGCGCAATCTAGGACAAACAAAGGTAAACAAGCCGCATGGCCAATCATTTTTCGGCGCTGAAACGCGCCCGTCAGACCACGAAGCGAACCGCCCGCAACCGGGCCAACTCCTCGCAATTGCGCACCGCTCTGCGGAGCATGCGCGAGAGCCTGGAAAAGGGCGACAAGGCCGCCGCCGGCCAGGTCTATCGGCAAACCGTATCGGCGCTCGACAAGGCCATCCAGAAGGGCGTTTTGCACGAAAACACGGCCTCGCGCTACAAGTCCCGCCTGTCGACGCGGCTGAATGCGCTGAAATAGGCTCTGAAACAGCGCTGGCAGCCGGTGCCGCGAAGGTAATCTGCCCGCGTAAATTCTTCTTGACCTGCCCTAGCGGTTTGTTATACTTAGGCGTTCTCAGGACATGAAAGCAGTTTCTGCCGGTCCCGACGAACCTCCGCCCGCGTTGAGGCAACTCCTTAAGAATTGAGCAACTTTCGGGTTGGGCGGGGCATCTATTTGAGTAATTCTGGCAAATCCCTTTGAACCTGGCCCGAATTGCAGCTTGGCTGACCAAAAATCGACCATCATCCAGTGAGTGGCAGTGGGCGGACGATGGGATCGTGGCCGAAATTATCCCTGTTGAAGGAGAACGATTTAACATGCGCTCCGATCGCGTATTTGATGCGCTTCATACCTTGCGGAACCGGTATATGCTTTGCCAGCTTGCCTCGAAGGCAACGCGCAAGTTTCATAAGCCGAACACCCGTATTCAAGAAACCATGAACGATGTCTTTGACAAAATCGCCGATGCGGAACGTCATGACATCCTAAGCGAACCCGAGAACTTTGCCGAAGCACAACGGCGAGCTGCTTAAGCGGCTCCGCCGTGTGCCCGCACGGCGGCAAAGCATTTCATCCTCCGACAGAGGAACGACAATCCCTCCCGAAGAAAATCATCCACGTAGGTAAATATGACCATTGCCGAACTGAAAGAAAAAAATATTACCGAGCTGACCAAGATCGCCCGATCTCTGGAGCTGCCCGGCGCCAGCGGACTCCGCAAACAGGACCTTATCTTCAAGATCCTGCAGGCGCAAAGTGAAAAAGAAGGACACATCTTCGCCGAAGGTGTGCTGGAGATCCTCCCTGACGGCTACGGCTTCCTGCGCTCGCCCGACTACAACTACCTGCCCGGGCCCGACGACATTTACGTGTCGCCCTCGCAGATCCGCAAGTTCGACCTGAAAACCGGCGACACCATCAGCGGCCAGGTGCGTCCGCCGCATGAGGGCGAGAAATATTTCGCGCTGGTCAAGATCGAAGCGGTCAATTTCGAGTCGCCCGACGAGGCCCGCAACAAGATTCTGTTCGACAACCTGACGCCCCTCTATCCGCAAGAGCGCATCAAGCTCGAAACCGTGAAAGAGAATGTCAGCGCCAGGGTCATGGACCTGCTAACCCCGCTAGGCAAAGGCCAGCGCGGCCTCATCGTCTCGCCGCCGCGCGCCGGCAAGACCATGCTGCTGCAGAACGTGGCCAACTCGATTACCTCGAATCATCCCGAAGTCGTGCTGATGGTGCTCCTGATCGACGAGCGCCCCGAAGAAGTCACCGACATGCAGCGGTCGGTAAAAGGCGAAGTAATCTCGTCGACCTTCGACGAGCCCGCCGCACGCCACGTGCAGGTCGCGGAAATGGTGATTGAAAAAGCGAAGAGATTAGTCGAGCACAAACGCGACGTAGTCATCCTGCTCGATTCCATCACGCGTCTGGCCCGCGCCTATAACACGATCGTTCCGCCCTCAGGCAAAGTGCTCTCCGGCGGCGTAGATTCGAATGCCTTGCAGCGTCCCAAGCGCTTCTTCGGATCGGCCCGGAACATAGAAGAAGGCGGCTCGCTAACCATCATAGCGACGGCCCTAATCGACACCGGTTCGCGCATGGACGATGTGATCTTCGAAGAATTCAAAGGCACCGGCAACTCAGAAATCATCCTTGATCGCAAGCTGGTAGACAAGCGAACCTTCCCGGCCATCGACATTCAGCGCTCCGGCACGCGCAAAGAAGAGCTGCTAATCCCGAAAGAAGACCTGCAGCGAATCTGGGTCCTGCGCAAAGTTCTGAACCCGCTGTCTCCGGTAGAAGCCATGGAGTTACTGATCGAGCGTCTAGCCAAAGCAGGAAGCAACAGCGAATTCCTGGCCAAGATGAGTCAGCTGTAGGTTGCGTAAATGGAGAGACGGGCGTCCTCGCCCGTCCACCCAGGCGCCCGCCTCAGCCGCACCCCATATCTCCCGAACTGTCATCCCGAGCGGAGCAGGATCGTCCGTTCACGGACGATCCCGCGGAGTCGCGGGATCCCGTGCCCATCGACACCCAGCAAAGGCCACGCGAGGAGTCTCTCCACGGAACGTCCCGACTTGCACATCAGAATATCCACGGGAGAGTTGACCGCCGCGTGGCCCTGTCACGCATCTTGAGCGGCAGCGCGGGAATTTCAGCAGACATGGCGCTCAAGCTGGCCGATGCCTTAGGCACCAGCCCCGAACTATGGATCGGCATGCAGACCCAATACGATCTATGGCAAGCATCCCAGCACCGCCGCAAAAAGGTGACGCCGTTCTCCGTCGGAATTCGGCGGCGGCATGACACCGCGGTCGAATCCCACTCATCGCAAAATGCGCGATGAGTGCGGCTCCCGGACACCAACTCAACTACGGCGGACACAATACCCGGAACCGTACCCACGTCTGGATTCCGGAGTGGCGGCATAAGGCGGAAACTGACCCCAACACCCCCAAAGACTGTATTGCAAACCTCCCAAGGAAAGTCTCAGATTCAAAGCTAGGTATCCGTTGGAGTAGAGAAGTCCGATGAGACGGTTTAGCGCGTTCAAGGATGGGGACATCGTGCCCACGTCAGGTGTGTACGCGGTTTTGCATTCGACCCCGCACAAACTGGTGGAACGGGTAATGCACTTTGAAGGCGGCCGATTCCAACCATGTTGGCTGTGTCCCTTGGGGGTCTTATATCGGCTTGAGGAACCGTGCGTCCCGACATCGTCCGGCGCCAATTTAATCGGTCAGGAAAGGGCGGTCTCTTCGTGATTCTGAGATCGTCAAACACAACAGAGACTGTGCGCATCCGACTTCGAATGGGTGTGCACCTTATCGAAGATTGGAAATGGAGGTTGCATATGCGGTATTTACAACTGCTCGTTGTGCTGCTGCTCGCTACCGTCTGGGCCGCTGCACAGGGTTATCCGTATCCGGGCCTCGACCGCACTCAGACAAGTGGCGGCGAACAATCTGTGCAGGGCTGCTTGAGCGGCTCCGATGGGGTCTACACTCTGACGGACAAGAATGGCACCAGCTTTAAGCTCAGCGGAGACACTGCGAAGCTGAAGGAGCATATCGGCCACGAAATCAAAGTCACTGGCATCATGAGTTCGGCATCCGCATCGCCGAACCCCGATACCTCCGCCGAAGCAAAGGCAACCGCTTCGACCGGAGGAGAAATTCAGGTCACTTCGTTTAAGCACATCGCCAAGACGTGTCAAAGCGGCATGTCCCACTAATCTCAAGCTCATGAGCCCAGCCCCCACGGCTGGGCTCGCTTCGGGCTGATTTCGGGGCTGGGCCCGGTTTCGGGGGAGGCTGGGCCCAGTTTAGCGCGCAAGAATACGGTCTGGGACAAAAGGGGTTGGGAAAATGATGGAACGAAAACTTACGATTGGCGGAATGGCCACATTAACTTCCAACTCAAAGCGTTGGCAGCCACGGTCGGGCGTTAGCTTGATGCTCTGACCCTCCAGAGGTATGGGGGGTACCGCAGCTAACCTTAGTCCGAGCGACCAACGACGAACGACCAAAAGCTTCGCCATGGCGCCAGCGGCTCAGCTGGCCAAGCCCCGGCTAGGCGGACGAACGCCGTCCGCCCCCTAACGTGGTTCTGGCTAAGCTCCGCGCTTAGTCTTCAACTCCGCCAACAACTGCTCGATGCGATCTTCTTTTTCTAGAGCGGCAAGCCGGTCTTCTACATCGTCGGCCAGGAGTTGGGCTTTGGCTCCGCCGATGGCTTCTTCCCGAGCGACTTTTCTCTTCATGCGGTCGAAGGTGGCGGACTTGCTGTTGGCGCTCATGCCAGACTGCGCGTCAGTCGCCCGGTTTGCGGCCCTGGCGCGGCGGTGCTGCGCGATCAGCAGATCGGCTTTGGCGTTAGCCTCGGCCAGCTTCTGATCGAGATTGCGCAGCGCCGATTTCAAATTCTCGACTTGGGCCTTCTGATCTTCGAGCTGCTGCGCGAAGTTCGCGCTCAGGTCGCGATAACTTTCCACGCGCAGCAGAGCGGCGCGGGCCAGGTCGTCTTGCTTCTTGTCCACGGCAAGCTCGGCCTTGCGCATCCATTCCTGGATCTTGTCGTCGTTCTCGATCTTCTTTTTTTCCAGCAGATGCTGGTCGGCGATGGCAATGGCAACCTGCGTTTTGACCTGCAAAAGCTGGTTGTTCATGTCGAGGATGACTTGCTTGATCATCTTTTCGGGCTCCTCGGCTTTATCGATCAGGTCGTTGAGATTTGCCCGGACTAATGTTGAAACGCGTTCGAGTAATGCCATAAGGGACTCCTTGTAATTCAGTCGTTGGTAGTCAATCGTTGGTCGTTCGGTCTCTTGTTCCAGGCGCCGCCGACCAGAGAAATCGCTATATAAGCGGCGATTCCGGCGGCTACCCAGACGCCCACGTGGCCGGTAGCCGCGCCGAGCGCCGCTCCCATGGCGGCTCCCAGGGCGACGGATAGGCCGAGCGATCTGGCGTGATGAAGTTCTTCTGACACGGAATACCTCCTGAATCTGTTGTTGTTCGTGGAGCGCCGGGCGTCCCCGCCCGGCGGCAGCGCTGTTGGACGGGCGAGGACGCCCATCGCTCCACTTACTACTTCTCCTCCGGCTTCGGCGATTTGTCGCCGATCTGCCGCACCTTGCCCAGCAGTTCTCCCAGCGGCATGCCGCTGAGTGTTTCGAATAACGCCGGCACTTGCGCCGCCATTTTTGTGATGTCGCCAGTGATCTTGTTCATTCCAGCTGCATCGCCGTTGCCGGTGGAAACGATTGTGATCTTGTCCACGTTGGCTAGCGGCGCAGCCAGAGCTTTCACTATTTCCGGCAGACCGCTGATTAGTTTGTCCACGACCGCAGCTTGGTTGTACTCCTGATAGGCCGCGGCTTTTACGTTCATGGCTTTGGCCTCGGCTTCGCCTTTCTTGAAGATGATTTCGGCCTCGGCTTCTCCTTGAGCACGAATCGCCGAAGCGCGGCCCTCAGCTTCCGCGATCAGGCGCTGCTTCTCGGCCGCAGCGAGCGTTTCGATACGCTGACGCTCGATCTCGGCGCCTTTCAACACGGTCGCGATGAGTTCTTTTTCGCGGCGCGCGATTTCGGCGTCCTGAACCTTCACCTGTCCTTCTTTTTCGACCTGCTGCACCCTTACGCTTTCGGTGATGACCTGCTGCTGCATGACATTCGATTGAATGTCGTAGGACTTATCGGCCTGGGCCTGCTGCTTTTTCGTGACTTCGAGGTACTGGGCTTTCTTGACCTCGAGGTCGCGCTGCGATTCGGCCTGCTTGGCTTGGGAGAGCGTCTCAGCCAGCACGCGCTCCTGATCGGCTTGCGCCTTTGCCACCGCAGCTTCGCGAGTCGCGATTGCGCGCTTGATGGCCGTGTCGCGCTCGGCCTCGGCGGTGGCTACGTCGGCGTCGCGCTTGATGCGGGCGACGTCGGGCTTGCCCATGTTGGTGATGTACTCGTTTTTGTCTTTCACTTCTTTGATGGTGAACGAGATCACTTCCAGGCCCATCTTGTTCATGTCGTCGGCACAGGTAGAGCGCATGCGGTCGCCGACCATCTCTGGCTGCTTGACGATTTCTTCGACGGTGAGTTGTCCGATGATGCCGCGCAAATGGCCTTCCATCACCAGGCGGATCAGGCCTTCGCGCTCCTGATCGCTTTTGGTTAGGAACTGCTCGGCCGCCGTGAGGATGGACTCCGTGTCGGACTTTACCTTGATTTGTGCGACGGCCTCCACGGTCACCGCCACGCCCTGCTTGGTGTAGAGATCCTGTTGTGGCGCCACATCAAACGACATCAGCTCGAGCGAGAGATCGTGGCAGTTTTCGATCATCGGAAACACGATCGTGCCGTGACCACTGACCACGCGCTTACCGCGAAAGCCGTAAACAATCAGCGCTTCATGTGGTCCGGCTTTGCGGTATAAGCGGGCCAGCATGCTCATCAGGAACAAGGTCGCCAATACGACCAGTCCCGCGATGACCCAGATTTCAATTGCTATGCCGAGATACATATCGCCTCCTAGAAGAAATCAGTTCTCCGTCCCCGGTTCTCAGCGTGCGCAGATGGGACGGCGACGTCGTACGAAAACGCACGTTTTGCGGCGTGTCTAACCGCGCGTCAAAACGCCCGTTACCATATCCAAATCGCGCACGATCCGCTCCGGATCGCTGTGCCCCAGATAAATCTCGCCGTTCGAAGTTCGGATGTGCACAACCTTGTTGCACCAGACGTAAGCGCGCGTGCTGCCGATGCCGCGAATGCCGTAGCCGCGAATGAAAGCCCAGGGTTCGATCGAATAACTCACGATCAACTGTTTCGGAATCGATCGCAGGCGGAATCCAAGCATCCGAATCTCAACCTCGTGGCGAAGGAAGCGGTACTGGAAACCGCTCCACGCCATCGCGCACGCGCCGAGACCGACTACGCCGACAAGGATCATCGGCCACAAGACTGCTGCGCTTCGAGCCAGCGTTAATGCGATCATCGGCCCAATCATCGCCAGCAGGATCGGCAGGCTCCACGTTCGGCCGGAATGCGTCTCTTCGGCCAACAGATCGCTCTGGAATTCATTGTTCATAATTCAGCGGTTAGCCTATTAGCTCTTAGCCGTTATCTCCTCGTCGTTCATCTCTTCCCACAGGCGTACGTAAGCAATGCCCTTGTCGTAGCGCGTCACCACAATTTCCGCGCCCTTTTCCAATGCGCTGCCGTTTTCGCTGCGCGCGCCGCAGGTGCGCCTGGTGCCCGCCTGCGAGTAAATGATTTCGCCGGTGCCGTTTTCGCGGATGGGCATCGAGATTCGTCCCAGCACGCCGACCATTTCGTAGTCGGCGGAATCCATGTTTTCCTCCCGCGAGATCAACACGCGCGTAAGGAACAGGAAAACGATGGCGGCGCCGAAGAGTCCGGCTCCCAGGGCGATCAGCAAGCCGAGCGCGAACCATATGCTGGAAAAGCGCGTGATCAGAAAGCCCGTCCCACCGAACCACGCCAGAAACGCAGTCAGGGTGACGAAGTTGAACGGCGACACCGGCGCGTTGTGACCGGTGTGCGCAGCCGTGCCGTCGCCCGCGCTCCCATGCGCCACTGGTGCGTGTCCGGCTCCAACATGACCGCCAGCACCCGGAAAATGGGGCAGATGCCAGTGCAGTCCGCCGGCAAGAAACGAAAGCGCACTCAACAAGAATCCGATGGCGAAACAAGTCAAATAAAAATCGGACCAAGTCATAAGTTTCGCCTCCTGGGCGCGGTGGCGCGCGCGGGTTCCGGCCGCAGCGCTTCGAACAGGCGGTCTGCCAGTCCGGGCGTGTTCAGAATTTCGCCGAGCAGCAACAGGCAGCGCCGGGTGTCCTTGTCGCGCGCGACCTTGATCAGGACCTCGCTCACCTCGGGGTCGCTGGCGAAACGCTCCGAACCTTGCAGCAGCCATACATCAAGTTGACCTTCGGTGGTGCGCAGGTCGCTGACCAGTTCGGTGTGATAGCCCTCGGGGTCGTCGACCAGAAAGCCGGGGTGCACCTTGAAGAAGCGCGCCAGCAAAGTGCGGGAAGATTGCGTCATGTGCGGACGCTTGCCGCGCTCGATCTGCGAGAGGTACGACTGGCTGATGGTCCTGCCGGTCTCGGCTTGGATGGCCTTCATCATTTCTTGTTGAGTGAGCGGGCGATTCATGCCGCGGAGGGAACCTTCGACCTCGCGGAGGTAGCGAATTTTTTCTCCCAGCGTCATATATCCCAAATCGCGATAATAATATCGCAATATGAAATATTGTCAAGGACTGAATTAGCCTTGTTTGCAGTGGCTTACCCGAAGGCTTCGGCAACGCGGGGGAAAGAAAAGGCGGGGCAAAGAAAAAAGCCTCCGCCGGGGCGGAGGCTGGAACACAAAAAATGTGCTGTTTAATTCACCTGCAACCGCACCTGAGTGTTGTGCGTGGCTGCCGTTCCGGCAGACCCGGTGATGGTGATGGTGTAGATTCCAGCCAACGTGCCGCCGGTGGCGGTAGTGGTGCTGCTGGCCGATCCACAGCCGGGCAGCAGCAGGATCACGCCCGCGACCAGGCCGAGGGCAGCTCCGGCCAACCAGCGGCGGCGCTTGCGACCGGCGCCAATGCCCAGTCCGATCAGGCTCAGGCCTCCAATGGGGAACCATACGGCATAGAACGAGCCGCGGCGCAGCAAACTGCCGGTGGTCACGGGGCGGGCCACGGTAGCGATGCTCAGTGTCGTGGTTTGACAAGCGTTCCCCGAAAGCGCGACGCTGGTGGGGTTGAAAGTCGGAGCGGTCGCGGTCACCATCGACGGGTTCGTGGTTTGGCTCGGGGTTATGGTGCCGGTATAGCCATACGGACTCGCGGAACTAGGACAAAAGGCGACCTGGATCGTGGCAGTGTCGCCGGCGTTTATTACAGGCGTCGCGGTCGAGGCACTGACCACGAAATCGGTGACGTTCTCTACCGGCTGTGGGGCGGAGCCTCCGACAGGGCCACCGTTTGCGCTGGCGTTGCCCGCGATCGAGATTTGCGAATTGCCGGCCAGAACCGGAGCGGCTGGTGTTATGTCGACTTCGACGGATGCGGTGGCGTTCACAGCCAGGGTCGGAATAAAGCAAGAGATCGTCGACCCTTGCACACCGCTTTGCTCACCGGCGCAGTTTCCCGAGCCGCTGGTGACTTTGGCTGTAGGGGACGATGCCAGGCCGCTGATGGGCAATCCAACGGCGTTAAAAACCACTTGGTTTGCCGGGTCGCTTGGGCCGTTGGCGTTGGAGTTGACAATGTCGAAGGTAAACGCGACCTGGTTCCCGGCTGCGACCGCTGGATAGGGAGACGGACTGGTGCTGGGGACGGATACAACGAGCGTGCTGCTGGCGCCGATCCTGGTCACGAAGGCATTCGGCAAAGTGCCGTTCAGCTGCGGCTGGTAGGCGGTGGTTGAAGTAATGGGAAAATTCGAAGATAGGGTGGTGCCGGCCGCGTACGTGGCCCCGAAGATGTCGAATGCGATTCCCGTGCCCTGGTCCTGCTCGCTGCCACCCAGATAGGTTACGTAATCACCGGCGCCCTGTGCCGACAATGTGGTTCCAATCAGCGCGACAAAGGCGTCTCCATCACCGCCGTACTGACCGCCGTTGTAATTGCTACCGCCGACCGGCTGGAGGGGATCCAGGGTTGGAAAGCTGATGCTCGGGGAGGTGGTTGAACCGACGAGGTGGACGGCGCCGATCGTATCTACTTTAATGTCCTGGCCGCTGTCGTCGCCAGAGCCACCCAGGTAAGAGAAGTAGTTTATCGGATACGCCGTCCCAACGATGCTGCCGCCGAGCTTGACAATGAAGGCGTCGAACCCCCCGCCATTGGCGAGCTGAAAGCCACTGCCAGAGCTGACCCAATCGGTCGAGTCGGTCGAGCCGGTGACGTAGGCATTCCCGGATGTGTCCACGTCGATGGCGTTGCCATAGTCATCCCCGCTGCCCCCTATGTAAGTGGAGTAGACCAGACTAGAAAGGCTCTCGTTATTCGGGTTGATCTTGGCGACGAAGGCATCCGGAGTGGTGGTCTGGGTTTGCCCGGGGCAATTTGTTTTGCCGGCTTCGTTGAGGCAGGACTGCTGCGCATTGAAGAGTGGAAACGGCGCCGCAGTAACGCCGTTCGGAAGCGCGCCCAGCATGGTGGTCGTGCCAGTAATGTACATGTTTGGAGCGCTGTTCGGTTGGGGGTCCACGGCGATGCCGCCGCCGATGGCAATTGCAGTAGCTGGGTATCCGCCACCGAAGTAAGTGGAGTAGAGCATGCTCTGATAACCGCCTACGCCAACGGTGCCGATCTTGCTGGCGAAGAACTGGAGGCCCCCGGGATTGTTTGAGACTGTCTGGTAACCGTTGGGGCTGGCGGGGAAAGGGGCGGATTGGGTGGCGGAGTTGGTGGAAGTAGTGGTGCCGGTGACGTAGGCGTTCTGGCTTTCGTCGATCGCAAGACCGGTGACCGTATCCGCCGAATTGCCCGCTGCGTTGGTGCCCGCGAGAAAGGTGGAATAGGTTAGGGTGTAAGCGGAGTTTTGGTTGAGGGCGATCACGCTGAGAAATCCATGCGTTCCGACGGTCACGGGGCCGGGATTAAGTGCATTCGTGGTGGTGGGAAAACTGTTGTAAGAAGTCGTCGAACCGGCAATGTAGATAGTGCGGTTCTTATCGACCGCGATTCCTGCCAGGCTGTCGACCAGTGAACCGCCAAGATAGGTTGCGTAAACCAGTTGCTGATTGACCGGCACATTGGGATTCGTATTGAGCACCGCGATGAAAATGTTCGTTGCGCCCTGCCCCCCAAGCTGGTTCTGGAGCGGTGGGTTGCTCGGGTTGTTCGGAGGAGGGAAAAAATACGGTGAGTTGGTCGATCCGGCGAGATAAATCTGTTGGGCGTTATCGACCGCAACCTGCACCAGACTCTCGGTGCCGGTACCGCCAAGGTAGGTCGAATAACTCAGGACCGGGTCAATGACCAGCTCGCGGCTGTGGTCGTAGTCGCCAATTGTGAAGCCGATTTTATTGTCGGCGAGCTGGCGGAAACTTCCGGCGATCGCTTTTTCGGTATTGCCGGACGAATTTCCAGTCGATTTTCCGAACTCAGGCGCGGCGGGTTGATAAACACGCGGCGCGTGGAAGCGGACGTCTCCGTTGGCGGTGGAGAGGATGAGGTCGCCGGAATCGGCCGAATCCCCGGAAGCAATGCGCGCGGATGCGCCCGTGAAGCTTAGCGCGATCTGGTTCGGGTCGGCGTCCGGTGCGACGCGGAAGTCGTATTCGAGCTGTCCCTGGTCGCCGTAGTAAACCAGATCGACGCCGGGATAAACGCTCTTGTACTGGACACGCGCGAATTGAGGAATGTTGCGGCGCCATTTGGCGGGATCATTGCCTATGAAATAGTTGCTCTTGCCGGGGAGCGACCCGGCACCGGAGACACGAGCCGAAGAGTTCGCTTCCTCCAGCCGCATCCGAATCACCGAACTGGAAGCACGCTGAGAGCTGACAGCTGAGAGCCGAGAGCCGGGTGCTGAATGCTGAGTGCTGACTGCCGACCCCTGGAGTTGCAGCACCGCTTCGTTGGCGGTCAGGAACAGGCCGTAGCCTGGGCCGCGGGCGAGGAACTTGACCTGAGGAGCGGTCTGACCCCAATTCGGCTCGAAGAACAGCGGCAGGGACAGCGACTTTGACGCAAGCGGCGTGTGGGCGACAGGCTCGGACCCGCTTCTTTGGGCGGCATGTACACCGGCTCCGAAATAAAATACGAGGCCTGCGGTGGCGAGAACTGTCGCCGCCAGAAACGCAGTCTTTATTCCAATCCCAACCCCATTCCCCGTCTTTTTTGCGGTCTTTTCTTTTGAAACCGAACGTCTCACCGAACCTCCTACCGACACCGGGCAATTCCGATTCACGAAGCTCCTCCGATTTCCCAATTTCGTGGGGTGAGAACAAGAATGGCACACAAACACCGCTGCGGCTCGACGCCCTTAGGAAGCGGATGCGTACCTGTCACCAGAATACTGGGATTGAACCAAACAAATACTTTTACATCCAACAGATACGCTGTCAAGCCGGGGCCGACAGCTTGGGCCGGATAGTGAGAAGCCGAAAGAGGCGGAAATGGTTGTAAAGAAAAAGGTCTCTGGTCTCAGGAAAAACCTTTGCTATGAAACCCCCGCCTGAGTCAGAAACCTGACACCTGGGACCTAAGACCCGGGACCTGTTTTTTTCAATTCCTCGATTTCCCGCTTCAGGCGTGCGTAGCGGCGAACGATCGTCCCCAAATAGGTGATGTGGATGAGCCAAGTGACGGCGTAGGCGGCAAAAAGGTATCCGTTTCTCATCGCACGCTCCCCCTGGGGTCGAGCAGCGATTGCAGGGCATGGGCGTGGTCGACTTCGCGCTGCAACGTTTCCAAGCGATAGCGCGACCAGCAAACGAGAAATGCGAAACAGGAAAAGGCCAGCCAGTTGATGAGCAGAGCGTGCAGCATGCGCGGATCGATCGATCCACCTCCGCCCATGACCGGCTGCGGATGCTGGGTGCGGAAGAACCAAATCGAGAAATAAACAAACGGCACGCACAGCGCGCCGAGAACCGCGAGGGCCGCGGCCAGCAAAGGCGTCTCTCCGCTGGAAGAAAAGCGGCGCAGAAAAAGATAGCTGACGTAGATGAGCCACAGAACCAGGGTCGAGGTCAGGCGCATGTCCCATGTCCACCAGATACCCCAGACCGGACGCGCCCAGATCGGTCCCGTGACTAGGTTGACGGTTAAGAAAACAACGCCGACCTCGGCAGTGACCAGCGCGACGATATCGGCAACCGGATTGCGCTTGATCAGATAGAGGACCGATGCTCCGAAGTTGATGAAGAAGAGCTCGAAACCAATCAAAGCCGAAGGCACGTGGTAGTAAAAAATCCGTTGCACGTCGCCCATGGTCTTCTCGGTGGGTGCAACGACCAGCCCCTGATAAAGCGCATAGCTCAGCAGGATTGCAGTAAGGACACCGAGAATGGGAAAGATTTTTTTCATTCTGTGTTCGTCATTCTCAGTGCGTCTTTGCTTGTGGAGAGCCGGGCGTCCCCGCCCGGCAACCATACTGCAGGACGGGCGAGACGCCCGTCGCTCCACACCAAATCATTCCGCATTCAAAACGGTTTCAAACAAGAGCAGGCAAACTGTAGTAAACACCAGATCGTAGGTTGCAAGCAACACGATCCAGAAACGCGCGCCTTCGCCGTTCAGTATGGCGGTGGTGGATTGCACCATGGCGAGGATGGCCGGGATGGAGATCGGGAACAACAGCAGCGGCAGCATGATCTCGCGGCTGCGCGTTCTTAGCGACATGGCGGCGAAGAAGGTTCCGTTTACGACCAGAGCCCAGGTTCCGAGCACCGCGACCAGCAGCAATTGCCATGCCGGGCCCAGCGCCCGCAGCCGATAAAATGCGATGAACAGCGGAGTCATCAACGCTTCCAGCACGGAGACGAAAATAAAATTGCCCAGCGTCTTGGCTATAAAAAGCGAGTTAGCAGGCGCAGGCGAGACGCGGTAGGCATCGAGCACCTGGTTGCGAAGTTCGCGCGTCCAGGTCTGGTTGAGCGCGACCACCGCCGCGAACAGGAACGCTACCCAGATCAGGCCGCCGGCGATCTGGCGCGATTCTTCGGCGCTCGGATCGAACGAGAAGCTGAATACCACCACCACCAGCAAAGAAAAAAACAGCATGGAGTTGATGGCATCCTTCGACCTCCACTCCAGGCGCAAGTCTTTGAGCAGCGTTGCGCGCGTGATGCCGGTGGGAGCGGTCATTCTAGGTTTTCCCCGGCCGTTTTCCCAGCCGGCTCTGGCCGCTTCAGTTCCCGCGTGCGCCCGACAATTTTGCCAAATTCCATCCAGACAAACTCGTCGGCCGCGCCTTCGAGCAACGAGGCGTGATGCGTGACGATGAAGATCGTAGTGCCGCGATCGCGGATACCGGCCAGCAGGTGAACCATCTCCGTCGCGGAATGAAGGTCCACGTTCGAAAAGGGCTCGTCGAGCAGAAGGATCTTCGGGTCGTTTAGTAAAGCCCGCGCCAACGACATGCGTTGCCGCATGCCTTGCGAATACTGGCCGACTGGGCGGACGAGCTCGGGATCAAGACCGACCGCGCGGATGACATCCGCGCAGCGCGTGCGGCTGGCGATGCCGTATAGGCGGGCAAAGTATTCCAGGTTTTCCATGCCGCTCATCTCGTCATAAAGCAGGGAAGGATGCGCCATGTAGCCCACCTGCTGGCAGATGTCGTGAAACTTGCTGGAGCCTAGGATCGCGAACGTGCCGCTTGAGGGCTGGTTGAGTCCCGCCAGAGTGCGCAGCAGTGTAGTTTTGCCGGCGCCGTTGTCGCCGAGAATGGCGTAGAGTTTTCCGGCGGAAAATGCCGCGGTAACGCCGCGCAGCGCGGCAAAACGGCCAAACTGCTTGATCAGGTTCGAAACGGCGACGACGGGGACGGAAGAAGTTTCAGTCAAAGGAGTCGAGAGGTGAGTTGACAAAGCCCTCGTCACGTTTTTCCCAAACCGCAATGATCGGTCCCGGTATGGTGTGTCTTTCATCCATGGCGCAATGTTGGAAACTGAATCCACCTATGCTACCGCCGCGAAATCCTTGAATTTCTACATCGACCTCACGACCGCACGCACAAGTGTAAGGCATACGGTCAGATATTTGATTGCCGCTCATTGTCGTTACCTCCACGTTAAGCATATGTCACCGTGCTTACGCCGCGTTGTGGATTGCTTGCGCGGCTGTGGATGATTGGGTTTAATTAGCCATCCCGCTCGCTTTGGAATTCTGGGCCTGCGACATGCTCTTGCCCGGCTCGGCGGCGGGAGTGGCTCCGGGCTGCGGTGCGTACTTCGATGCGCACTTGGCCTGCAGTTGCTTGGCGTGGAAAACGCCATCGCGTCCGAAACTGCCATCGGCCAAAGCCTGTGAGTCGTCTTTAAAAGTGTCGGGCGGAGCTTCGGTCCCGGTGTAGGAAACGGGCAGAGTCAGATCGTTCTCCTTCAACATGAAATCGACGCGGGTTCCAGAGCGTTTGATTGAGCCGGGCACCACGTTTCCAGCCACGCGCAGACGCTTCGAGTAAGCCTCGTTTCCCATGCCGTTCAATTCTTTAATAGTTACGTAGTAGCTTTTGCTATCCTGTACGCCGGTGTAAGCAAGATAGCCGAGCGACAGCAGAATCAACACGGTGACGGAACCAAATTTCAGATACTTGCTGGTTTCACTTGACATGAAAAAACCCCACCCCTGCTTAAAAACTCTACGCGCTGACTGAGTGCGGGTCAAGATGCACCGGTTGCCGGGCTTAGCTTCCTTTTTCCAGCTCGAAAGGCTTCTGCATGTAGCGGCGGCACTCCTCGAGAGCGCCTTGGGTGTTGTCGTTGGTCTGGATGGCCTGGCGGTATTCATTGACGGCGCGCTCGCGCTGGCCGGTTACGTCGAAAATCTTCCCCAGCTGCAAGTGGCTCCAAACCTCGGTCCAGCGCGGCTCACCGTCGCCATTCAGCGACTCGCGGTAGGCATTTGCGGACGCCTGATAATTCCTCTGCATGAAAAACACCTCGGCGATCCGGTAGTGGGCCAGCGAACTGTTCTTGTTGACTTCGAGCGCTTTGTTGAACTCGCTGAGGGCTCCCGCCAGATCGCCCTGCTGGGTCAGACCCTGTCCGCGCACGATGGACGCCCGCAGCTTGATGTCCTTGGAGTTGGTGAGCACGCGGTTCTCGGGATCGATCGAGATCCGTCGCGGGCGTCCAAAGGTTTCGACCGAGAACGGAGAATCGGTGCCCACCACCTCAATGCGTTTCTCTTCCGTTCTTCCGTCGGTATCGATTCTCAAATTTACTGGCATGCGGAACAGATCAAGGTCCTGGGTGATCGCGCCGACAATGCGGAAGCCCTTGTTGCTGCCCAGCCGGTAGACCGTGTACTTGGCCTTGAACTCGGGGGCGCTGGTGGAATCCATCCACTGCGAGTAGAACCAGGTGAGCTTTTCGCCGTATACGCTCTCGCTCAGCTTGCGGAAATCGTCGGTGCTGGCGGACTTGCCTGCATATTTGGTGGCGAAGTCGCGCATGATCTGCAGATACCTCTTCTCGCCGACCACCCCGCGCAGCATGTGCAGGATCATGGCGCCCTTGTCGGTCACCAGGGACTGAAATTCGGGAGAAAAATAGTCCAGCTTGTCGGCGCTCGAAAGCGGCACGCTGTCGTAAGCGAGCGCACCCACCGACATGTCCTTCACCATTTCCTCGAGCGCCGCTTCGCCCGCCGCGCTCTCCACGTAGCGAGCTTCCGAGTAGCGCGCGAAACCGTCGCTGATCCACCAATCGTCTTTCGATGCCGGACTCACCGAGACGCCCCACCATTGATGGGCGATCGTATTGGCCAGCAACCGGTAGTTGATCTTCTCCGTAATGGCGCGGCTCGACAGCGCTGCGATCTCAGGCGCCCACGCCGTGGGCACCGTGTCATCCGGAATCTCAACGACTTTTAACCGCGTCGAGGGTGCGACTCCATACTGGGTGACGAAATAAGTGAACGCCTTGATGGCCGTCGATGCGTACTCCGCGCCCAAACTTTGTTTATTGGGTTTGAAGAATACGTGCAGGTCGATGCCCGCTTCATCGCTCTTGAATTCCTGGAAGGTGCCGGCAATGATCGTGCCGGGAAAACTCGGCTTGTCCCAGGAAAAGGTGAAGGTCTTGGAGTTCGCAATCGCGCTAGCGGCCTTTTTTGCCGCCGTCGACGGTTCCTTCCCGCTGCCGATCACCACCATGTGCGCCGGGACGGTAACGCTGATCGTCGAAGTAAAGCGGTTGACTCCGTATCCGGCGACCGGAAACCACAGTCCGGAGTAAAGCAGATAGCTGGTATCCGGGCCGACATAGGCGAGCTTTAATCCCTGCACCGGGCTGTCGTCGGCGCTTTCCAGCGTGCCCTCGTATTCGAAGGTGAAGGTGGTGCTCGTATTCTTTGCCAGGTCGCTGTTGAGCGCAAAGCGCACGGTTGAATCCTGGGTGTTGCGCTCCGGAGTCAGTGGCTTGTTGTCCGCGTCGGTGAGCTTCGTAATGCGCAGCGCGTTGTTCAATTGAAACATGGCCACGTTGAGGTCTTCGAGCGCGGTGACCTTTACGGTGGCGCGCGCGTTGAGCTTGTGGGTCTGCGGCAGGAGTTCGACGTCGATTTGGTAGTCGTCAGCGCGCAGCCGCGTCTTCTCGGCCGCCAGAGCCCGCTGGTTCCCAACCGAGGTAAGAAATAGGCCAAGAAAGAAGACAACCGTTAAACCGAGTGCCCGGTTGGCTGGGCGAGAGTGGCGAAGCTTCAAGCAGAGTCTCCTGGCAGGGGTACAGTTTCTATGATGTTAATTTTCCCGCAAAAGATGCTGTGCCGACAAGGGTCGGGGAAATTTGTTTACTAAAAACTTACACTATCGTTTTGAGCTGATCTGCTTCAGTATGATCTCCGCCGCCCGTTCCGAGGGATGCGCACCGTCGCTCCCATGCTTCAGTCGAGCCTTGACCGCTGCCAAGCGCTCGATCATACGTGCGCGCGGTTCGCCGTCGGCGATGATCTTGCTCATTTCCAGGACGATGTTCTCCACGTTGAACTTATGCTGCACCAACTCTGGGACGACTTCTTCCTCCGCAATCAGATTGACCATCGCAAAATGAGGAACCTTCACGCGCGGCTTGCCCAGCGCGTAGGTCAGCCGAGATACGCGGTACACCATGACGAAGGGAGTGCCCATGATGGCGGCTTCAACCGTAGCTGTGCCGCTGGCAATGATCCCGGCGCGAGAGTGATAAAGCGCCGGGAGTGCTTCGGAGACGAGGTGAACATTTTCCTGTGGAGACGTGGCTTGCTGCGTCTCTCTCCGCCGCGTCGCAATCAATTCCTTTAGAAATGCTGCGTCGAGCGTGCGCGCCACCGGCAGCAGGAATTCATAACCGCCGCCCGCGCGATCTTTCTCTAGACGATCCGCCTCCAGACGATGCGCCGCGTCAAGAATCGTGGGCAGGTTCATGCGTACTTCTTTACGGCGGCTGCCCGGCATCAGCGTGATCCATTCTTTAGCTGGGTCGAGCCGGTTTGCTGCCGCATAAGCTTCGCGACTAATCGCAGGCGCGGGCAGGTCGGCCAGGGGATGGCCGACGAACGTCGCGTCCACTCCGCGATCGCGATAGAACTTTTCTTCGAAGGGAAAAATCACCAGCGCCTTGTCGACGTACTTGCGCAGCAACTTAACGCGCCGCTGCCGCCAAGCCCAAAACTGCGGACAGACGTAGTAAACCACCGGAACGCCGCGCTTCCGCATCTGCCGCGCCACGCGCCAGTTAAAGGCCGGTGCGTCGATGACGATGGCAAGCGCCGGCCGTTTCTCATCGGCCGCCCGAATCAGTTTCCGATAGAGGCCAAGAATCTTCGGCAGACGGCTCAGAATCTCGGTGATGCCAACGACGGCGAGGTCTTTCGCGTCGACAACAATTTCACAACCCGCAGCGCGCATGCGCTCTCCGCCCGCGCCGAAAAATTCAACCTGAGATGCCTGCGTCGGGGCAGACGCCCCCGTCTGCCCGGCGGAGCGAAGCTCCGCCCGCCGTCGCAAAGCTTCTATTAGCTGCGCGCCATACATTTCACCTGAAGCTTCCCCGGCCGAGATCAGGATTTGCACAGCTGCATTGTAACGGGCCGAATGAAGGATGGACCTAGTCGTCCGCGTTAGCCGTGACCGACGGCACCCCCGCCGGCATTTCCTGATCCTTATATTGCAGTTGATATAGCTTGTAGTAAATCCCGCGCTGGGCCAGCAGTTGCTGGTGCGATCCCATTTCGCGGACCTGGCCTTTATGCATCACGATGATCTTGTCGGCGCGCTGAATGGTCGAGAGCCGGTGCGCGATGATCAACGCCGTTCGTCCTTCCACCATGCGGTTGAGTGCGTCGCGCACGCGGAACTCGGTCTCCGTATCCACGCTTGAAGTCGCCTCGTCGAGAATTAGAATCTTCGGATTGTGCGCCAGGGCGCGCGCGAACGAAATCAACTGCTTCTGTCCCGTCGAGAGCGTCGAGCCGCGTTCGCGCACTTCCTCCTTGAATCCGCCCGGCAAGGTTCGGATGAAATCGGCGAGGTTGACGTCTTCCGCCGCTTGCTCCACATCTTGGTCTTGAATGCGCGCCGTCCCCAGCCGGATGTTGCCCTCGACCGTGCCGCTGAATAGAAACGGATCCTGCAGGACGACGCCGAAGCGGGTGCGTAATTCATCGAGATCCATTTCTTTGATATCGACGCCGTCGATGCGCACCGCTCCGCGCTGCACGTCGTAGAAGCGCATGAGCAGCGAGATCAGCGTGGTCTTGCCCGCGCCAGTGTGGCCGACAATGGCGATCGTCTCGCCCGGTTCGAGCGCAAAGTTAACGTCGCGTAACACCCAGTCGGGCTCCGTTGCCTTTGCAGAAATTGTGTGTGGAGAGACGGGCGTCCTCGCCCGTCCAGCTGCGCCCGTAGCCTCCGCTGGACGGGCGAGGACGCCCGTCTCTCCATCGCCTTGTGCTGAACTGTTGTACGCGAACCACACATGATCAAATTCAATCCGCCCCGGCCCCTGCGGTTGTTTCGTGATCGCCGCCGAAGTCACTTCAATCTTCGTATCCAACAGCTTGAAAACGCGTTCGCCCGCCGCCATTGCCGACTGCAGGATGTTGTACTTCTCGCTCAGGTCCTGAATCGGACGAAAAAACCGCTGCGCGTACTGCATGAACGCGACCAACACACCGATCGACGCTACTCCGCGAATCACGTCATTCCCGCCGAACCAGACGATGCTGGCGATGGCAACCGCCGACAGTATTTCGACCACCGGGTAGTACACCGCATATGCCAAGATGGCGTCTTTGAACGCCTCCATGTGCGAGGCGTTGATGTCGGAAAATTTATTGAAGGCGCGCTTCTCGCGATTGAAAAGCTGCAGCACCAGCATCCCCGAGACCGCTTCTTGCAAGTAAGCGTTGATCCGGGCGATCGCGGTGCGGATGCGCCGGTAGGAATCGCGCACCTTATCGCGGAAAATCTTGGTCGCGTAGATGATCACGGGAAGCACGGCGAATGTGATGAGCGCCAGCTTCCAGTTCATCTTCATCATGATGACGATGATGCTGGCAAGCACGAAGACATCTTCAAAAATGGAGACCACGCCCGCCGTGAACATTTCGTTCAGCGCATCGACGTCGGTGGTCACGCGCGTCACCAGCCGGCCCACCGGGTTCTTGTCGAAAAATGCCACGTGCATGTGCTGCAGATGGCGGAAAATCTGGCTGCGCAGATCGAACATCACTTTCTGCCCAGTCCACTGCATCAGGTAGGTCTGGACGAATTCCAGCGCGAACGTGAAGATGAGAATGCCGACGTAAAGTGCGCCAATCTGCGCGATGCCCACCAGTGGAGCGTCGCTCAGACGGTCGCCAATCCATGAGTGGGAATAGGAGTGCGAGTCCGGCGACTTGGCCAGGTATTTATCGATGGCGATCTTGGTGAGGTAGGGTCCCAGCACGTCCAGCCCCGACTTCAGGATGATCGCCCCGAGCGCCACCACCACCTGCCACTTATATGGACGCAGATACGTGAGCAGCCGCCGCATCAGCCGGCCGTCGTACGCTTTGCCTAATACTTCTTCTTCTTGATTGGAGGCCATCGGTGGCGCAAGCGAAACAAATCCGGGATCACCTTAAATTAAAGGTTACCTTAATAAAGATTACCCCAACAACATCACTCCAGATAGATGGTCAAACCGGCGCGCAGGATGGAAAAACTTGGGCTTCTCTTTGTCGGGGCCGGGCTCGCATATGCTTTGGGCGGATTCCCACAACCCGACGAGAAGCACGGCGTTGAGCGCAACCAACAGCCAGACGAAGTACCGCGCCACAAACAGATTCCACCACCACGCTGCCGTGATGTACGTCGCAATGTGAGGGGAAAGGCGCATCAACAGCGAGTGGCCGGGCAGCATCATCATTAGAAAAAACACGCAGGTCAAAATTTTGGTACGCGTCCACGCTTGATGTTCCGCTGGGATGGCCCAACACAACGCCAGCGTCAAAATCGTCGCATCCGACACGCTGTGGTAGAGGGAGAGAAAACTGAGGGCAAGCAGTGAAGAGATGGCCAAAGGAGCGGGAATGCGGAAGTTCGTGCGCCAGAGCATCAAAGTCCAAAAGGCAACGCCGCTCACAAAAAGGCTGTGCGCAATCAAGTTTGAGGCGAACACGCTGTGCAACAATCGATAGAGGATGACCTGGATGATGTTCACATGAAAAGGTAATGCTCCCTCGCTGAAGCCATACGGTCTTCCCGGAGCAAACCAGTAATGCAAGTTCGTCCGGTAGTCGGCGATCGAGTTCAATAGTACGGCTGGCCGCAGCAGCAAGATCGCCGCGACCAGTGCGCCAACCGGAAGTGCGCCGAGAAATACTTCCTTGCGCCCTCGCAAAAGGTAATAAAGAAGCACCCAGACGCCGATCTGGGGCTTGAGGCAGGCGGCAACACCGATGGCCAAGCCTGCCTGCCAGTCCTTTTCTCGCTCGGCAAGGAGTATCGCCCAGAGCACCAGGGGAACCACGAGCAGAGCCACGTTTCCAAGGTGAAAAGCCTGGTGCAGGGGATCAAAGCTCAGAAGAAACGTAGCCAACGCCATCATGGCTAGGTCCCAGGCCCTGGACCCGCCGAGACGCCATAACAGAAAAATGGTCGCGGCCACTCCGGCGAAACCCAGCACCAACCAGGTGAAGTTTGCCCACCCCCAAGGCAGAAACGTGAATGGCGAGAGTAAGGCGAAGGTAGTCGGCGGATAGATCGGCGCGAGTCGAACCGAAACGCCAACCAGTCGCTCCTGTGTGGCAGTGGCCAGAACCGAGTTGTAAGGATTTTCCCCGTGCCGCCACAGCCATGCACTCGTGTAGAGTTCCGAAAAATCGGTTTTGCCCGGTTCGAAAGCGGGAACGATAGCGCGCAGCACAAAATCAGACACCATCAGCAGAGCGAAGAGCCCAAGGAGCAGATAAACCACGCGCGGGCCGAGGATCCTCGGCACTGGGCTGCGCGAATACGCTGCCGCGGACTCCGGACTACCGCGCTCTGCCTTCGAAGGATTCACCGTTTCAACTCTATTCGACCGCTCCCACCAAACGCTGCCAAACTACTCGTTGAAAAGCGGGTTCGTGTAAGCGTCGCAAAATGAAGTACTCGTTGACGGGATGATCGTCTTGCAGAGTTGGTACGTTGGGATCTTTCTCAATCAGGGCAGCCAGGGAGAGTTCACGGGTGAGAACGATCTGAAATTGCTCTTGCGGGCTGGAAGCAGGCCCCCATTCCATCAGGTCCCGCGCCGCTTCGGGAGGCAGTTTTGCGGCCAACTCGGAAGCTGAAAGGTTAGGAATCGGACGCATGCTGGCCAGAAAGTGGATTCCCCAACCCTCCACAGAATTGAAGGCTCGAACGTAAGGGAAGGATTCCCGAAGCGCTCGTGCAACGGAGGCGGTCACGGCCAAATCCCCTCCGGGAAACCATTGTTGCAGAATGCCATCCGGGTGCAGGTGCCGTCTGGCAATGCTGTAGAACTCTTTCGAATAGAGCAAACTCGATCCAGCCGCTTCCACCGGAGGGGGCGGGTCGATAGTGATTACGTCGTACTGCTCTGAGGAACGCTCCAGATAACGACGACCGTCATCAATAACGACACGGGATAATGGCGATTCCATCAGCGGCGCCGCATTGGCGTGAAAGAACGTGACGAGTTCGGGGACGCTGGGCACCAATTCGACTGCGGTAGAGCGAATGCCCCACGAAAGCATGGAGAGGTGAGTTGTTCCCATCCCAAAACATATGACCAGACCGCTTTGGGGCGGGCGCGGCAGGAAGGCATTCGGCAGATGCACCATCATTTTGGTAATTGGGGTCAGACTCGTAATTCCGATCCCGTTTACAAGGAGCTTCTTGTGGAGTCCTGAGCCTGTGGCCACCACAGTTGCGGTGCTGTCCCGTCTAACCTCACGAGGTTCATATTGCTCTTCAAATCCCTTGCTGGAGAAAGCCACAGCCACCGATCCGAGCGCCAGGAGGCAGGAACCCAGCACATAAGGAGAACTCACCAGGTTGCGAAAAGACAAAATGAATCTGGGACGGTACTTGAGCCCGACGAGAAACCACGGCAGGGCGAATGCGCACAGGGCGAGTCGTTCCCCGGCAAGGGGTAGCAGTAGAAAACCCGACGCCAGCGGGCCCAGGACGCAGCCCACGATGTTGACCCCATAAGCCCTACCGGCGCGATCGGGGTCGCCGCGGGAGAAACGATCGACAATCGCTGGCGTTATGAATCCCACCAGACACGAAAACGGCATGGCGCCCAGTACCACCCGCAAAATCCCGTGAACCCGCAATCTGGGATCGGCGCTCAGGAAAGCCACCAGCACGGAAAATCCGAGCACAATCCAAAGCAGTCCACTCTCAAGAATGTCGTCCCGATTCATGCGTCGATAAAGCCACGAACCGAGATCCATCGCAATCAGATACAGTCCAAGAATGGCGGCAAACGCGTAGACCACGGTGCTCAAAGAGGGAGTATAGAGCCGTACCCAGATCACTTCCGCACCCATACTGGTCAAACCAGTTCCAAACAGGAGCCACAGCAAAGCTTTGTCGGAAAAGATCCCAGAATCGGACTGCTTGACTATCGCGCGAGCTTCGTTCAGGGTTTCTGCTACTCCCGACGGCTTGCGCACCAGGCTCAGAGAAAAGGCGCTCGCCGCCAACAGCAGGTTAAGGATTGCGCTGATGTGCAGCGTGCGCTGGAATCCAAAAAGTTCAATCAGAAACAGCGGAACCATGGCCCCAGCCGCGGCGCCCAGCACGTTCGCTACATAAAGATAGCTGAACGATCGCGCCGATTTTTGATTGCGATCCTGCCGGATCGCTTCCATTGCCAAGGGGAAGGTCGCTCCCATGCACATGCACCAGGGCACCAGTGTGATCGCCAGCCAGATTCCCGAGGGTAAATAATAAGCAGAAGACGACAACGACATCTCCCGAACCGTCTTCAAGAGCAGTTCCCGGCCCCATACCAACTCGTAAGGCACAGCGATCGCGGAAAGCCCTATCAGCAATTCCATCAGTGCATAGAGCCTTAACGCCGGGAATTGGGCCCCGGCGCCATACTTGCGCACGACGAGACCGGATCCCCAGGAGCCGAGGCCTAATCCGATCATGAAAGCGGACAGCACCAGCGAGACCATCGCGGTGGTAACGCCGAACTGCGCCATCGCGATACGGAGCCAGATGATCTCATAGAGAATGCTGCAGAACCCCGAAAGCAGAAAGAAGCAGAAGTACCACTGCACAAATTGGTCCCCCGGAAATTTGGCGCGAAGCGTGCCCGCTCATTTCAACAAGAAACTGCTCAGGGGTCAATCTGAAAACGCTGGCCGACGGCCCTGGGCGTCGCGTCCATCCTAACTCTTAAGATTGTTCGAACAAAAAAGCGCAGCCGTAAAAAGCAGAGTGGACAGAATAGCCGAGAGCAGCTAATTGGTCTTTTTGACGGGCCGCGCCCCAGCACCCGGCTTGGCAGCCTTCGCAGGTTTGCAGTCAGGGTTCTTGTGGCAATTCGGGCAAACGACCTTGGAATTCTTGTCGGCCATTTCGTGCAGGAAGGTGGAAAACGTCTGGCCGCAGTGATTGCATAAAAGTTCAATTGAGTCATTACTCATATTGCTCGTCACAACCTCCTCGCGATTTGTTGAGCCTGCCGCGGTGGGCTCCTGTCGACTCGATCTATCTATCTATTCTAGCTGACATTCATTTTTATCCAAGCGCTGGTGACATCCGGCCCGCACGTCCGCGCATCCAAGACTTTGGCCACAAGTTCGTGTTAAGAAGGAGAGGGGATTCCCATGCGCGCGGTTTCAGTCATTGGATTTGCGACGCTCGTGTTCGCGAGTCTGGCCAACGCCCAGGTGCCCACGAGCGGAAACGTGTTTTTTGGATACTCTTACTACAACGCCGACCTGTCTCCACTCGGACGCTCAAATCTGAACGGATGGACTGCGTCGCTCGAAGGCAAGGTAGCACCATGGTTCGGGATGGTGGCGGATTTTAACCAAACCTTCGGCTCCGAAAGTGTCGCGGCTGTGTGCAACGCTGGCCCGCCCTGTCCATCAAGCGCTAGCGTTAGCGCCCACGAGTACAACATGCTCTTTGGGCCGCGCTTGTCGGTACCGGTGGGAAAGCTACGGCCGTTCGCCGAAGCTATGTTCGGGGTTGGGCATGTCGGCACAAATGGCGCCGGGTCCGATACATCTTTTGCAACCGCGATAGGCGGCGGCATTGATTACCGCCTCTTCCGCCCGATTGCCTTGCGTTTCGAAGGTGACTACGTGCAGACGCGCTTCTTCGGCACGACCCAGGGCAACGCACGGTTGTCGATGGGAATCGTATTCCGCTTTTGAACGGCTGTGAGTCTCGAGGGAGATCCGCCCGACCTCCCTCTTGGGCGGCGGAGTGCAGCGTCCCATACAATAAACACCTGCATGCCGCTCGGCCTCTATATCTCGGTTCCGTTCTGCCGGACCAAGTGCAGCTACTGCAACTTCGCCTCTGACGTGTTTTCGAAGTCGGCTTACGAAAACTACGTGGCCCGTGTGGCGGAAGATATCGCCAACTCACGCCAGTTCGCGTTGGCGTTGGGGTGTGCTCTCGACGAAACCGCCGACTCCATCTATCTCGGCGGAGGAACTCCGTCCATCCTCGATGCCGCGCAGTTGCTGCGCATCTTCGCCGCCCTGCGCGGTCATTTTGCGGTCACGCCCGATGCCGAGATCACGGTCGAGTGTGCTCCGGGCACACTTACTCCCATTCTCATTGAAACCTTGCAGCAATGCGGAGTGAACCGCGTGAGCCTGGGCGTGCAGTCGTTTATGGATCGGGAAGCGCAAGCGGTGGGCAGGCTTCACCAACGCTCCACCGTTCTCGAAGAGATCGACCGCCTGCGAGAGGCTGGCCTCAGCGATATCAACATCGACCTGATTGCCGGGTTGCCGCACCAGACGGCAGAAAGCTGGGCTTTCTCCGTATCGGAGACGATTGCGACGGGAGTCCCGCACGTCAGCGTTTACATGCTTGAAGTGGACGATGATTCTCGCCTGGGCAGGGAGCTGATTGCCGGCGGCGCCCGCTATCACGCCCACTTTGTTCCCGACGACGACGTGACCGCGGATTTCTATCAGCAGGCATGTGAGATGCTAGCCAACGCCGGTCTTGCGCAGTACGAAATTTCCAACTTTGCCCGTACCACCTCGCAGTCGTGCGATAACGAGTTACAAAGTAACCAGTCACGTCATAATTTGAAATATTGGACGCGCCAGCCTTACGTCGGCTTCGGCGTCGACGCGCATTCGATGCTTGCCGCCGATCGTCATAAGGACGAACGTTACCAGGCCGTTCGCTTCGCAACCCCCGAGTCACTCGATGCCTACATGAATCGTGCGCCGCATACGGTGGCGCCGGTTTCCGCACAGGCAGCCGTCGAAGAAAGTTTCTTCCTCGGACTGCGCCTTAGCCGCGGTATCAATCTTGAACAACTTCGCAAAGAATTCAGCGCGGAGTTCAAGCTAGGAATCGCCGCCGACTGGGAATCCTCTATCCAGCGGAGCGTCGACGAAGGTCTGCTCGAACAGCAAGGGGCCAGACTGCGCCTCACCGGCCGCGGCCGTCTCTTATCCAACGAAGTATTTGCCAGATTTCTTATTCAAGAAGCCGAAGAAACAAAAGTGGGAACCGGCCACGTGAATCCACGTTAGTTGGCCGATCGGTGCCGTTCGGCTTGGGCCTATCCGGTCCCCACCATCTCAAAAACTCTGGGGAGGCCGCTGCCAATGCCCATGCCAAAGATGGGCTGCTCAAATGCCAGAGCCTGTATGCCGGCCTCTCCAGAAAGACTCATCCACACAATGCGAAACTGCGCCCGCGATCCGCCGAGCTGCACGTCCAGCAAATCTCCGGCCTGCACCTTCGAGCGCATTCCGATCAGAACTGCCCCGCGGTTACTGACGTTCCCCACGCGTACAATCTCTGCGAAGGGCCGCGCCATCTTGTCCACTCCCCAGATGCGTACCGGTAACTCCAGTTTCAGTCTGCGCTCTCTTCGCCGATCCATGTCCGCTCCGAGTTCCGCGTAACTTCGGGAACTCCTGGTGAGTAACTGATGTGACGTTTCGCTTTGGGACGTTCCTGGTTATGATCCGCTTGAATCGCACAGCCGAAGTTGAGCGTTGCATTTGTGAAGAGAATAGTCGAGATAACAGCCGTTGTGACTATATAGGCGCTAAGATATTACGAAGCGCACTAGTGTTTCACGTGAAACACTTTTGAACACAAGCAGAGGACTTAATCGAAGTCTTCCAGCGAGCAGGCCCCCGGCCCGCGAACGTCGCCGCAGGACCCGCAGGGTCCCGGCGACAGCGACGGTTGGGAGGTCGCTCCGCTCTTCGCCGACACGGCGAACACGGAGAGTTGCGGCTCCAGTTTCTTGCTCTGGCACTGCGGGCACTCGGCCTTTTGTTTGCCGAAGATCAGAGCCTCGAATTCGTGCTGGCATTCCTTGCAGACATACTCGAAGATGGGCATGAAGAAAACTCCACGACGAAAATCTATTCTATTTAAAATCAAAACGTGGCTATTTCGCAAACACACGAGGAGCCGCGTCCCTTCACCCCGCGTCGCTGGTTGCACGGCGGGCACGTGCAAACGCTTGCCAGCTTTTTGATCCAGCGACGTTTTCATGTGCCGCGGCCGGAAGAGCGGTTGATCGAAGTGGCGCCGGGCGTCCAGGTACTTTGCCACTGCCACTGGCAAGCGGATCGCGCGAAGGCGCTGACCGTCATTATCGTCCACGGGCTCGAGGGGTCGAGCGAATCGCAGTATATGCTTGGTGTCACCGAGAAGGCGCTGACCGCGGGGATGAACGTGATCCGCTACAACCAGCGCAATTGCGGCGGCACCGACGCGCTGGCTCCGGTGCTCTATCATTCGGGGCTGTCGAACGATGTGGCGGCGGTGGCGCGAGCGGTAATCGCGCGCGATGGCGTTTCGCGCCTGGCGTTGGTTGGCTTCTCGATGGGCGGCAACATCGTGTTGAAGTTGGCGGGGGAGTGGGGAGCGCAAGGGCCACCGCAGTTTCAGGCGGTCGCTGCGTGTTGTCCGGCGATTGATCTGGCTACGTCGGCGGATGCGCTGCACCAACCGGCGAACCGGATTTATGAAACATATTTTTTGTGGTCGCTTCGCCGCCGGATGCTGCAGAAGGCGCGCCTGTTTCCCGAACACTTTGATGTCAGCCGGCTGCGGGGCATCAGAAGCCTGCGTGAATTTGACGACAAGGTGACGGCTTACTATTGCGGCTTTACGGGCGTCGACGATTACTATGACCGCGCTTCGGCGGCGCATGTAGTGGAGCGGATCGCGGTGCCGGCGTTGGTGTTGTATGCGGCCAACGATCCGTTCATTCGCATCACGATGGAGACGCGGCGGAAGATTTCGTCGAACCGGAACATTGCATTCGTCGAGACGGCGGATGGCGGCCACTGTGCCTTTATTGGAGCGCCGATGAGATGTTCTCCCAGATCGGGCGATGGAGTCGGGACTGGCCACGACGGCCGTTGTAATGACGGTTATTGGGCGGAGCACGAGATCGTGAACTTCCTGCGCAGGTTCTGATGGATACGTTCTGATGGAAGAGGTTCTGATGGATGCCGACTTCTCGATCGAACTGGGGCGCGAAGATCCCGTGCTGGACTTTCCGTGGAGTGATCCGTCAGGCAAGCTTGCCTAAAGTTACGCGGGCTGGATGCGTCGGTTCATCTTTCTCCAGTTCATCATCTTCTTCCAGTCGATTCGTTTCCAGTCAATTCTGGTGCGGGCCAGGGAGAGGATCAGCATAAACGTAGTAATTTCCAGCAGTCCTCGCGAAGCGGTGGGGATGGATTCGGCTCGCTTGGGGAGCAGGGAGAAGCGTCCGTAGACGAATTCTATGTGGACCCAGTAGACGAGTAAGGACGTCTGGCCTAGTTGGATCAGCGGACTGAAGCCCCAGGTTGCCAGTCCCCAGCGGCACCAGGCGTAACTCAGGAAAGCGATCACCAACAGCATACCTATGCGCATCATTAGAAAGTTGGGGCTGGTGTGCCAGTAATCGTAGGTGGAGTAAAGATGAAGCGAAGAGTGATCGAGTTGGCGGGCTGCGAGAATTGCTGCGGCTCCGATGGCAGCGAAGAGCGCCAGCGTTTCGACGGTACGGCTACGAGCTTGGTCGCTGAAGAGGATGAATCCGGCAGCCAGGCCGGCGAAGGCGAAGGCGGCCCATGGGAACAGAGGGAAAAGCCATGGCTGGGGTGCTCCGAGGTTGTGACATCCGTTGATGTAGGACTCGATCGGCCACGGCAGCCAGGTTGGCCGCCAGGTGGTATAGAGAGGTGGAGTTAGTAAGGCGATCAGGGCTGCGACAGCGATCGAGGTGGATACTAAAACAAGCCGCCACCGGCCAAAGCCGGGCCCATTCTCGCCGCTTTTCGGTGTGCCTGAAGATACACCCTGATACGAACCTTCTGGAGGCGCATCCTGATACGAATCATGGTTTCTTCTCCACAGTATTAGGGTGATGCCGCAGGTCAGCGCCATCAGGATCATAGATAGGCCGATGATGTTCAGTACGTCTACGCGGAGTAAGTCGGACCAGGGAGCCCATCCCCAGGCTATGAGGAATTCTTGCAGGCGGAAGAGGAGTCCGAAGGCGAAGATTTCGGCGCCGCGGCGGGCCATGGTGCGGGTGATTTCCATGGGGGTCAGGTTCTTGCGAATGAGTTTATCGATGACCAAAGCGAAGGAAATTCCAGCCAGGAAAAGAAAGAGCGGAGCGGGCAGCGTGCCCAGGCGTTGCGATCCTTTGAGGAAGCTGGTGTTGCGGGCATCGCCGCCTAGCCAAGCGTCGTAACAGTGGGTTTGGAACATCAGGACGCAGGCCAGGCCGCGCATCCAGTCGATCCAGGCGAGACGGGAAGAAGGGGCCGAGGTCACGGACGAGAGTGTAACGTATGCGCTTGGCCGCGGCCAAGGTGATAGGCGACGAGTTGAGGACGCCCGTCTCTCCACTGGCTGTTCGTATTGCGCTTTCTTTGCTGTCGTGGTTCTTTAACCGCGGTTATTTAGCCGCGCGCGCTGCTTGGCGTGCTAGCATTTTTGAGGAAGGACTCCATCGTGAAGCGCTGGTTCGGTATCGGCACCGTTGTTTTGAGCCTGCTGATCGCGGGTTGTTTCTCGCGGCCGGCTTTCGCCAAAGACGAGCCCAAGTGGATCGAAGTCCATACCGCACATTTTTCTGTGATTACGGATGCGGGCGACAAGCGCGGGCGGGAAGTCGCTTTGCGGATGGAGCAGATGCGGGCGGTTTTTGGACAGCTGCTTCTGAAAGACAAGTTGAGGATGTCGGTGCCCATCACCGTAATCGCGCTCAAGAACGACAAGCAGTATGGCTTGGTTGCTCCGCTGAAACAGAACATGTCGCCTGGGTTCTATGTGCCGGGGTGGGATCGTATTTATATCGTCCTGAATCTTTTTGAAATCGATCCGTGGCAAACGGTGGCCCATCCTCTCGCGCATTATTTTTTGAATTACAACTATCCTCCCACGCAGGGCTGGTTCGACGAAGGGTTGGCGGAATACTTTGGGTCGATACACATCGGCAAGCAGGTGGAGATTGGAGCCGATCCGGAGCTGCAACCGGAATGGCACGAGGACGTCTTCGATCAACTGCAGCGCGACCCAAATGTTCCGCAGTCGCTGACGCAGTTGATGAGTTCGCCGGTATGGCTGTCGATGGTGGATCTGTTCACGATGAAGCACGATGGTTCGGGGACGCGCGAGGGCACGCACAACACCATTTATTACGCGCAGTCCTGGATGGTCATTCACTACCTGCTGAACAAGAACAAGCTATCGGAGGCGGGGACGTACTTCGATCTGGTGCTGAATCAGAAAGTGCCAGTGGAGAAGGCGATGGTGCAGGCATTTGATATGTCGCCGTCACAGATGGAAGACGCGGTGAAGACGTATTTCAAGACGATGAGCGGGTTAGGCATTGCACTCGATCAATCGAAGAAGCCGATCGCGGATCCGATAGACATGCCGCAGCCGGATCATCTGCCTCTTCCGTTTGACACGGACGACATCGGGATGACGGTCAGTCCGGTCAACGATGACGACGCAAGAGCGGTGATTGACGATGCGATGGCGCGCATTCCTGAGCAGCATGATCAGGCGCTGCGCGACTTGCAGCAGCTGACGGCGGATCCAAAAGACAATGAGGTGGCGCGGCGCGGGCTGGCACGGGATTATCTGTGGCAGAAGAAGTTCGACGCAGCCGCCGACGAACTGGAGAAGGCGGCGGACCTGAATCCGCGGGACCCATGGATCTGGTATTACCGCGCGGCGCTGAAGTACCGGAAGGCGCAGGCGACGCGGCAAGAGATGCGGGGTCTGGCGAATATGATGCAGGATCTGCGGGCAGTGACGGATTGGTATCCGGAGTTAGCCGACGCCTACAACATGCTGGGAATGGCGCGGGTGGAAGGGGGCGGAATCAACTCGGCTCTGGAGGCGCAACGGCAGGCGATCGAATTGGCGCCGCGGAATACGGAATACCAGTTCAACCTGGGGCAGATTTATGTTGCGGGCAAGAAATGGGCACTGGCGAGGGAAGTGTTCACGCGGCTGAAGGCGGGACCGGATCGGACGGCAGCAGCGGCGGCGAAGCGACAGTTAGAAGATTTAGATACGCTGCAGAGATATGGAGTGCGTCCGCAACGAGCAGAGGCAAGCGAGGCGCCGGCGGGCGCGGCCAGCACTCCTGGGGCAGGGAGTGGCGCGCCGGCCGTGACCGCCAAGGCGGTGCAAGATCAAGATGAGGATGCGGATGCGGCGCCGAAACCGGTGCCCGTCAAGCCGGGCACGACCGGGCCGGTGCAATTTCTGAAAGGCAAGATTGTGAGTAGTGATTGCTCAAAGCCTCCCGAGGCGACGGTTACGATTCTGAGCGGCATGACGACTTACAAGATGCATGCTTCGGATTACAAATCGTTGCAGATGATTGGGGCGGACCAGTTTTCCTGCGAGTGGAAGAACCGGCTTGTATCGGTGAACTACCGGGCGGTGGGGAAGAACGGCGGGGAATTGGTGTCGATTGAGATTCGGTGAGTGGCGCGGCGAACCGGTGCGTGCTGCGCGCGGTTTCGCCGGAAGTGTGGATTGAGGTGCGTGATAATGGGCGGAGGCTTCCACGTCCTAACGAGTCTCTCGACACCAGGCTTCGGAGTGGTCCCCAATATCCTTTGTGACCCCGGTCACAGCCAACCGTGACCCCGGTCGCAACTATCTTTCTCCCCGGAGTGTTACATCTAGCCGACAGCGCGGTTCGGCATCGGGAACTCTTGGAAGGTAGATAAAAGCTCGCCTTGGCCCTGCTTGCCTCCGAGATACCGGCTAGTCGCACGCGCTTTGAAAACGCCTTACCGACGAGGTGGATTGTGAAGCAACTGACTCTACTCGCAGTTGTTCTAGTTCTTTTGGTTATCTCGGGATTCGCTCAACAACCAATCACCATCGGATTCACGGTCTCCAAGACCGGCGCCCTGAACGTCGATTCGCTGGAGCAATACCGAGGGTTTGAACTGTGGCGCGACACGGTGAACAATGCCGGCGGCATCAAGGCTGGCGGCAAGAGCTACAAGGTGCAGTTCGCCAGCTACGACGACGAATCCAACTCCAAGCGCGTGCAGCAGCTCTACAGCCGCATGATCCTGGAGGACAAGGCCGACTTCCTGTTCAGTCCCTACTCGTCTCCGCTTACCGCCACCGCCTCGGTAGTGACGGAGCAGTATGGCAAGATCATGCTTACTACCGGTGCGGCCGAACCGAAAACTTACACGCTGGGCAACCAGTACCTGTTCCAGATGTTCGCGCCCGCTCCCGAATATCTGAAGGTCGCCCTCGACGCGTTGAAGACCAAGGACCCCAAAGCCACGATCGCTTTTGTCTATGAGGACTCCGCGTTCCCGGTAGCGGTGGTGACTCCAGCCAAGGCCTATGCGCAGCAGCTCGGATTCAACGTGGTGTTCACCGAAGCCTATGCTCCCAACACCACCGACTTCAGCGCCATCATCGATAAGGTGATTGCGTCCAAGGCGACCGTGCTTCTAGGCGGCGGCCACTATGCCGACGGTTCGACCCTGGCCCGGCAACTCTACGGCCACAAAGTTCCTCTGAAGATGCTGACGTTGCTGGTGGCGCCGGACAGCTCGCAGTGGATCGAACTGGGCGATGCGGCGCTGGGCGTCATGGTACCGTCACAGTGGGAACCGCAGTCGGCGTTTAAGGCGCAGTACGGGCCGAGCGCCGCCGATTTTGCCAAGGCGTATACCGCGAAATACAATGCGCCACCCAGCTACGAGTCTGCCGGTGGCTATGGCTGCGGGCTGATTCTGCAGCGCGCCATCGAACAGGCGGGCGGGATTGACTCGGCCAAGGTGGCACAGGCGCTGAACGCCACCGATGTCACTACCTTCTACGGGCGGACCAAATTCTCGACCGCCGCCAACGAACACGGCTTGCAGGTAGGCCATTCCATGGTTCTGGCGCAATGGCAGAAGGACAAGTCCGGCAAACTCGTAAAAGAAGTTGTGTGGCCGCTGACCGGCAAGAGCGCCAACCTGATGTATCCGATCCACTGAGGACGAGTTCCCGAATTCGGTCGTAGATTGTTATCCGCTGTAGAGCGAGGAATCGGTTGTTTTCGCGCCCAGCAAACGCGGAATGACGTAGCGCCGCCGTCCCGTCCCCGCCTGCGAGGGCAAGATGCCCCCGCTACAGCCGGCAAGGATGCCGGCGCTACAAAGCGGAGGATGAGATATGTCGGGCGTCGTAGCTTCCATGATCGACGGCGTGCTCGTCGGAGCGGTCTACGGACTCGCGGCGATGGGCTTGAGTCTGATTTGGGGAGTGATGGATGTCATCAATCTTACTCACGGCTCCATGATCGCGCTGGGCATGTTCTGCATGTATCTGCTCTACGCCGCCGTTCACATCAACGCGTATGTGCTGTTGCTGCCCACCATCGGGGCCGGATTGCTCCTCGGGCTCGTCGTCTACTGGATGGCGGTGCACTGGGTGGTGGGCCGCTCGATGTTGATGAGCCTGCTCTCCACGTTCGCGGTGAACATGATGGTCATCGGCATCGGCACGGCGGTGTGGAGCACCAGCCCGTACAACGTCAACTTCGTCCTGCCCGGCATCACCATCGGAGCGTACACTTTCACCGGAAACCACATCGCTGCCGCCATCTCCGCGGTGGTCATCGCCCTGGCGCTGCAATTGTTTCTCTATCACACACGTACTGGCAAAGCCATTCGCGCCGTGGCCGATAACCGCGAAGCCGCCGAGTTGATGGGCATCTCCTCCACGGCGGTGCTGAGTATCGCCTTCGCGATCGGCATCGCTCTGGCGTGCACTTCGGGGGCGCTGGTCTCCACCTTATTTCCGTTCACCATTCTTTCTGGCGCGGTGTACCAGTTGAAAAGTTTCGTGGTAACCATTCTCGCGGGACTAGGCAAGCCCTTCGGAGCTCTGGTCGCCGGAGTGCTCCTCGGTTTGCTGGAGGGAGTGGTCACGCCGTTCATCGCCGTCAGTTGGATTCCGCTGATTGAGTTCGGGCTGTTTGTGGTGGTGCTGGTTGCGTTTCCGCAGGGCATCTTCGGGAAGAGGGCAACAACATGATCCTGCGCCGGCCCTTCTTCTGGATCATTCTGCTAATCGCCGCCGGCTTCATCTACGCTCCACTGCACGGCAATAACGTTTCCTTGCGTGAAGATCTTATTCTCATCGCCATCGCCGTCATCCTGGCGAGCAACTTGAACCTGATGATCGGCTACACCGGCTATGTGAACTTCGGCCACATCGTCTTTTACGGGCTAGGCGGTTATGTGGGACTCTATTTAACGACGGTGCGCGCCTGGAACCTGATGCTCTCGGCGCTGGTGGCCGGTGTGGTGGTCAGTCTCTGCGCGTTCTTGTTCGGATTGGCCATTCTGCGCCTGCGTGGGGCTTATTTTGCTCTGGCTACCATTGGTATTCTCCAGGCCGTTCAGGCGTTCGTTTCCAACTTCGATCCCTGGGGTAGATCGACGGGTATGTACCTCTCGTTCAACTCCTATGAATCGCTGGGCGGCGCCCGGCGCGCTCTCTGGATCACCTACTTCCTGATCATTGCCGTCATGGCCCTCTCCATGATCGTGAGTCTGGCCATCAAGAATTCCAAGTTTGGACTGGGCCTGTTCGCCATCCGCGAGGATGAGGACGCCGCCGTGGTGCTGGGCGTCAACGCCACCATGTACAAGGCGATCATCTATAGTGTGTCCGCATTTCTGCCCGCGGTCGCCGGTGCGCTGATGTTCTTCAAGAATGGCATGATCGACCCTTCGATCGCCTTCGAGTACATGCTGTCGCTGGAAGGCATCGTAATGCTGATGCTCGGCGGCCAAGGCTCAGTCATCGGCGCAGCGCTGGGCGGGGCCCTTTATGAGAAACTCCGCTCCTACCTGCTGACTTCTCCCGTCCTTTCCAACTTTCACCTGGTGATCGCTGGCGGACTACTGCTCATAGTGGTGCTGTTTGCGCCGGGAGGGCTGATTGGCTGGCTGTATCGCCTCCTGCCGCGCGCGCACAAGGTGATCGAATGAATACCATCCTGGAAGTGCGCGGCGTCAGCAAACGTTTTGGCGGGCTGGTAGCGGTTTCCGACGTCAGTTTCAGCATCGCCGAGGGTGAGATCCTGGGCCTGATCGGTCCTAACGGCGCTGGGAAGACAACATTGTTCAATGTCGTCAATGGGGTCTACAAGGCCGACCAGGGAACCATCACTTTTGCGGGGAAAGACATCACCCACTGTTCGCCGGATCAGGTGGTCCACTTCGGCTTGGCGCGCACGCACCAGATCGTGAAGCCACTGAACGACCTTACCGTACTGGACAACGTCACGGTGGGTGCGTGCTTCGGTCGTGAATATCTCGATCTGGCCGCCGCACGCAAGATAGCTTCCGAGGTGCTGCAGCAGGTTGGATTGGGAGACCGCGCCGGCATGGTGGCGCGCTCGCTGACCATCGCCGGCAAGAAACGCCTGGAAATAGCGCGGGCGCTGGCGGCGAAACCCAAGCTCCTGTTGCTGGACGAGGTGCTGGCGGGCCTGAATCCCACCGAAGTTGCCACCATGATCGACCTGGTTCGCAAGATCCGCGGCAGCGGCATCTCGGTACTCATGATCGAGCACCTGATGCAGGCGATCATGAGTCTTTCCGATCGCATCGTGGTGCTGAACCTGGGCCGCAAGCTGGCGGAAGGCCAGCCCGATGAGGTGGTCCACAATCCGGATGTCATAGAAGCCTACTTGGGCTTTCCCGATATCGTTGACAAATTGACGAGGACGGATTAATGGACCTGGCCCTTCAACTGGAGAACGTCGAGTCTGGCTACGGCGAAGTGCAGGTCCTGTGGGGCATTTCGCTCGAGGTGGCGCGCGGGAAGTTAACCACGATCATCGGAACGAATGGCGCCGGCAAGACCACCAGTCTGCGCACCATCATGGGCAGTGTGCGTACCTGGAAAGGCCGCGTACTGTTACACGGAGAAGACGTCACACGGCTTTCGCCTCATGCCAAGGCAAATCGCGGGCTGGTGCTGGTGCCGGAGGGCCGACAGCTTTTCCCCGACATGTCGGTAGAGGAGAACCTGGAAATGGGCGGGTACTCGAAGCGGGCACGGAAGCGACAGAAGCAGAACCTGGAACGCGTCTATACGCTGTTCCCGCGCCTGAAAGAACGCCGCCAGCAGAAGTCTTCCACTCTCTCCGGCGGAGAGCAGCAGATGCTGGCCATGGGCCGCGGCTTGATGCAGGAACCGGAGGTGCTGATGATCGACGAGCTCTCGCTCGGTCTGGCGCCGGTGCTGGCGCAACAACTCTTCCTGACCTTGGGCAGCCTGCGGAAACAGGGACTCACCATCGTCCTGGTGGAACAGAATGTGCACCTCGCCCTGGCGATCAGCGACTATACCTACGTGTTCGCCGAAGGTCGAATCGGCATCCGTGGCAAGTCGGACGACGTCGCAAGAATGGATGAAGTGCGGCGAGCGTATCTGGGGCTCTAAGCGTTTCTCGATACAGCTTCTATGACTCGCCAGCGATGAAACCGCCGGTAAGATCCGGCACTGGAAGTCCTCGTCTCTACGGGAAATACTCGCGGTCTTTTCCGCTGCGAATTCGTTGTATAGTATTCGCCGACGCAAAGGAGAAGTCTTGAGCGTTTCCGCGGACCCGCCCGGACCCAAAGACTGCACAACTCCGCCGCCCGCTATCTCGCCAGCGAGAGATGGCCACGGTGCCGCCGTTTTCGCCGGCTTTCTCGGTTGGACGCTCGACGCCTTCGACTTCTTTTTGGTCGTTCTCTGTTTAACGGCAATCGCGAAGGAGTTTCACCGGTCCGACAAAGAAGTCGCTTTTTCCATTGCGCTCACTCTGGCGTTCCGTCCCGTGGGCGCGTTCATCTTCGGCCTTATGGCCGATCGCTACGGACGGCGTATCCCTTTGATGATCGACCTCGTGTTCTACTCCCTGGTCGAAGTGCTTACCGGTTTCGCCCACAGTTTCATTGTCTTCTTGCTGCTGCGAGCCTTGTTCGGTATTGGCATGGGCGGAGAGTGGGGCGTGGGCGCCTCGCTTGTCATGGAGAAAGTTCCACCAAGATTGCGTGGGTTTCTTTCCGGCGTCCTGCAGCAGGGATACGCTCTCGGCTACCTTTTGGCGGCGGGTTGTTTCTACTTTGTCTTTCCGCGCTGGGGCTGGCGGCCCATGTTCTTTATTGGCGGCCTTCCCGCCCTGCTGGGGCTTTTCGTACGCTTCAAGGTGAAAGAATCGGAGGTCTGGAAGAAAACTCGTCATCCCAACTGGAGCGATCTGGGCCGCGCGATATTGTCGTACTGGAAATTGTTCCTCTATTTGACCCTATTAATGATGATGATGAACTTTGTCTCACACGGCACCCAGGATATGTTCCCAACCTTCCTGCAACGCCAGTGGGGCATGGGTCCTACACAACGCGCGACGATCACCGCGATTTCCATGCTGGGGGCGATCTGCGGAGGAACGCTGGGGGGCTTATTCTCCGACCGCGTCGGACGCCGCCGGGCGATGATCACCGCTCTCCTCTGTGCCATCGCAGTGGTGCCGCTGTGGGCCTACGCACCTTCTCTAGCACTGTTAGTAGTGGGAGCGTTCCTGATCCAGTTTATGGTGCAGGGAGCGTGGGGCATTATTCCGGCCCACCTATCGGAATTATCTCCCGACTCGGTGCGCGGATTTCTTCCCGGCTTCGCATACCAGTGCGGCGTGCTTCTGGCCGGCACGGTCGCTTACATCGAGGCGATTCTGGCCGAGCATACCAGCTATGCCAATGCCATGGCTCTGACGGCACTTGTGGTTTTCACCTTGGCCGCTGTAGTGGTGGCTCTGGGGCGCGAAAAAAGAGGCATTCAGTTTGGCTCCTAGGGTCCCGGCTGGTCTTGTCCCGCCGACTCGCTATGCGGCTTTCCGTGTTTTGCTTTCCGTTCTGGCTTTCGCTTCCATGGCCCACTCATAGCCCACGGCGGCCGAGTAGATTGCCCGCTCAAAGAACTGGTCGAGCAACTGCAACAACTCCTGCTTTCCAAAGATCTCTATAGGGCGGTCCGGATATGAGTCATCCAGGATGAACTCCCAGAGATTGTCTTTGGTCAAAATGATTGCCCAGATCAGCTGGCTCAGAGGGACACCCTGCTCGGCACGGCGAACTCCGATTTTCGTATAGTGCCGCTCGATATCGGCTTCGCTCTTGTCCAGCAACCACTCACCCAGGTGGCGATAGATTTCATATACCCGCTGCGTAAGTTCTTCCGCTGGAACCTTGCTGAAGGCTTCGGTACGCTCGGACTGTTGAACCTTGTGCAGCAGACCGCTGGCCAGGGCGTCAGAACGGTCCTCAATATCACGGACGAACCTGTGGCTGAGCATCATTACCGCATCCCTTCCCAACGCTTCGGTTTTCATATTCCCCCTTCCCGCGGGGCAACTGCAAATCCCAGCTTTCTAATTCAATTATATTCTTATGTTCCGTGAGTTATGTGACGCCAATCACGACCTCAGTACCTCCAGTCCGGATCGAAAACGCGAGTGCACCGCGTTCAGCATTTTGGTCTCCACTATGGCGGACGGATGTGACAACTCTCACCTTGCCAGGTAGTCAAAGTCACCGCCAAGGAATGCCGGAAAGCGTCTAATTATGCGTTCGGGCGGTTTCGAAAAAAAAAGAGTGCAGGTGTGTATGATCTCCAGCCTGTTCCTCGCCAGTCTTGGCCCCGTGCGTGAAGTGCCCGAGCTATACACTTTCCGTCAGTCAACGCTTCACTGTCCGGCCACGCTCACCACGCTGTGGGCGTCAACCGAGAGCCGCAGAAACCCATCCACTCGCCGCGTATCCGGCGGTGAGGCGGTTTCTGAATCCTGTCTGCCGGCAGCCCGTTTTCAAAACGAAGTTATCCCTAACGTCGTAAGAAATTTTTTTTCATGGAGGATACTAATATGCCTGGCATTATGACGCTGCCCGAAATCAAGGTTCCGGGCGATATTGAAGATGTTCTCAACGTAGTGAAAATGAAGAACCCCGCGGAGCCGGAGTTCCATCAGGCGGTAGAGGAAGTATTTGAGTCGCTGCGTCCGGCGCTGGCTAAGCACCCGGAATACCGGTCGGCCCGGCTTTTGGAGCGCATCGTGGAGCCGGAGCGGGTCCTTATGTTCCGCGTGCCCTGGTTTGACGATCAGGGCAACGTGCAGGTCAATCGCGGGTTCCGCATCGAGATGAACAGCGCCATCGGGCCTTACAAAGGAGGCCTGCGCTTCCATCCCTCGGTCAACCTCGGAATCCTGAAGTTCCTGGCGTTCGAACAAGTCTTCAAGAATTCGCTGACCACGCTGCCCATGGGCGGCGGCAAGGGCGGATCGGATTTCGATCCGAAAGGTAAGAGCGACAACGAAGTCATGCGCTTCTGTCAGAGCTTCATGACCGAGCTGTGGCGGCACATTGGAGCGGACACTGACATTCCCGCAGGCGACATTGGGGTGGGCGGACGGGAGATCGGTTTCCTGTTCGGCCAATACAAGCGCCTGGCCAATAAGTTCACCGGCGTGCTTACCGGCAAAGGGCTAAGCTGGGGGGGCTCACTCATCCGGCCGGAAGCCACGGGATATGGCTGCGTCTACTTCGCCGCTGAAATGTTGAAGAGCCGCAAGGACTCACTCGAGGGCAAGCTCTGCCTGGTCTCAGGCAGCGGCAACGTCTCTCAGTACACGGTGGAGAAGCTGCTCGACTTCGGCGCCAAGCCCATCACCCTGTCCGATTCCGACGGCGCAATCTACGATCCGGATGGAATCGACCGCGAAAAACTGGCCTGGGTCATGGAGCTGAAGAACGTTCATCGTGGACGCATTCGCAAATATGCCGACCGCTTCAAGAAAGCGATCTTCATGCCCATCGAGACCGCGCTCGATCACAATCCGCTGTGGAACATTAGAGCCGATTGTGCGTTTCCCGGCGCCACGCAGAATGAGATCAACGCCAAAGACGCAGCCAATCTTATTATGAACGGCGTCAAACTGGTGGCCGAAGGCGCGAACATGCCCAGCACGCTGGACGCGACCAAGATGTTCCTGGATGCCAAGATCCTCTATGGCCCGGCCAAGGCTGCGAACGCGGGTGGCGTCGCGACCTCGGGTCTGGAGATGGCGCAGGACAGCATGCGTCTGGCGTGGTCGCGCGAAGAGGTCGATAGCCGGCTGCACCAGATCATGATCGCCATCCACCGCAATTGCTACGAGACCGCGGAGACCTATGCGACACCGGGCAATTTGGTGAATGGAGCGAATATCGCCGGCTTCCTCAAAGTGGCGAATGCAATGCTGGATCAGGGATTGGTCTAAGTCTCGAATCCAAGGGCGAGTATGGCGCGGGGTGGAATGTTCCCACTCCGCGCTTCGCTTTGATTACAACCAGGACTTAACCACGGTGATTCACGCACCATCTAGGATGGTTGCATAACGCATTGCTTGACTTACTAACGCCGCTAACGTTGAAACGCATCTAGAACGCGTGGTGATCGTTTCTGGGCAGACTTCGTGACACAACCGTTGCCGGAGCAATCACGAGGAGAAGGGTTTCGAGCAGACTCGACTTCAGCGCTGCGCTCGAGACAAACGGAAGACCGAGGAACATGTTGAGTTCCGGCCCAGCTCGCTTGAGCCTCGAGGCCGCCGCCGCAATTCACGAGTAGCGTCAGGGATCCAAGATAGTGCACCGGGTGCAGATGGACCAGAGCATAGCCAGCGACTATGAGTCCCGCCGTCAGCATCAGTCCGGTGAGCGTGAGTACCCACACTGAATTTGGCTTCATCGACGCGCCTGTACCCCCTGCAACCTATCTAGCAGAAGCACGCGGCGCGCCAGACGGTACAGCGTGTAAGTAATTGATTACACAGGCAAAACGGGAATGAGAACAGGAGGCCCATCGGGACAGACTGTCCCAAGCGCAGCCAGTTGGGGCAGATTGTCCCGCGTGGGCCAGTTGTGACCATGCGAGGCCGTCCGACAGTTTCTAAACGAACACGACTGTCTTGTTCTGATAGACCAGAATGCGGTTTTCCAGGTGCCACCGTACAGCGCGTGAGAGCACAACTTTCTCCAAGTCGCGGCCTTTGCCCACCATGTCTTCGACCGTGTCCCGATGGGAAACGCGCACCACGTCTTGCTCGATGATCGGACCTTCGTCCAGAGTGGCGGTGACGTAATGGCTGGTGGTCCCGATCAGTTTCACGCCGCGCTCGAAGGCTTGATGATAGGGTTTCGCCCCAATGAAAGCGGGAAGAAAGGAATGGTGGATATTGATCATACGCAACAGATATTGGGCGACGAAATCCGGTCCCAGTATCTGCATGTAGCGCGCGAGCACGATCAGGTCCACGTTCTGCCCCAGTAGTTCCAGCATTTCCCGCTCGGACTCGCGCTTGTCTTTGGGGTTACTCAGCAGATGGAAAGGGACGCGATAAAAGTCGGCCAGCGGTTTGGCGGTAGGGTGATTGCTGATGATGGTGACGATGTCGCACGCCAGGTCGCCGGTGCTGTGCCGGTACAGCAGGTCAGCGAGACAGTGGTCATAGGCCGAAACCAGGATGGCTATCTTGGGACGGTAGTCTGACAACGCTAGGTGGTACTTGATCTGAAAGCTCTCGGCCAGCGGCTGGAAGTAGTGTTCGAAATCGGAGACAGGAATATCGAACCCGTCCAGATCCCACTCCAGCCGTGATAGAAACAAATCGCGGCCACTGTCCAGGTGGTCGTCGCTGTGCAACACGCTACCGTTGTGTTCGACCAGGAACTGGGAGATCGCCGCCACCACGCCTTTGCGAGCGAGGGGCATGGGAGTACTCAGAAGCAAGACGGCGGTGTTCTTCATTCGATCCTCGAAAGCGGATATTTTGACAAATCTAAATCCGCTCGGCCCATCGCCACACCCGCATCCTCCCGTATCTCAGTCTCATCGGCGGGTGAAAAGAGGGCCTACAGGGTACGCTTGAACAGTGGTACGGCCAGCGCCAGCGAGGCCAGAGCAAAAATCGACAGATACATCAGGTCGGGCATGATCGCTGCCAGCCCCGTTTCTTTCAGCAGCAGCGACTTGAACCCCTGGACCGCGTAGGTGAACGGGTCCATCTTGGCGATCACTTGCAGCCACGCGGGAAACGCCTGGATGGGGTAAATCGAGCCGCTGGGAAAGAACAACAGCGTATTCAGAATGCCAAACGTAGCCCGCGGCACCAGCGGATCTTCCACCCGAGCCATCATCAGAAACATCATCGTATTGAAGGCCACCGACGTGACCCCGATCAGCACCAGCAGTCCCAGCATGGTGGTGGGGTTGAAAATAGTCTCCACGCCTGCCAGCAGTGAGCCGATCATGGTGATCACCACCCCGCTCAGCACGGCCTTGATCGCGCCCGCGCCATTCAATCCCAATATCAGCTCCGATTTGGTGATGGGCGTTACCAGATATCCCTCGTGCACCCCGCGCGCCTTGTCGTCGATGTAAAGCATGCCCCCGCCGATCATCACCGACACGAACATCGCCAGCACGATCGACCCCGGCAACAGGTACTTCATGTATTCGATGTACGGATACAGCTCCACAATCTCCAGCGCCGTCTGCTGCAACAAGCGCGGCTGAATGTCGGGCTGATTCAAGGCAGAAGTCAAGTCGGTGAGTGTCGTTTCCAGCGTGGAACTCATGAAGAGGTCGCTGTTATCGACGACCAGCGCGATGCGCGGATGATTCTTCTCATACACCAGCTTCGAATACTGCGGAGGAATGATCACCGCTGCCTGGATCTTTCCGTTGCGCACATCCTCGCGCGCCTGCACCTCGTCGTCGTACGCAACCGGCAGGAACGTCCGTGCAGTCGCCCGCACCGCATCGAACGCTTCCTTGATCCGGATCGCCTGCGTGCCGTGGTCTTCATACACAATGCCCACCTTGGCATCGCGAATCTTCCCCCCAAAGGCATTGCCCAGCACGATCAACTGCACCAGCGGGAAAACCATCGACACCATCATCAGCGCCGGCGAACGGAAGAACTTGCGCATCTCGCGCTCGATAATGGCCATGACCCGGTTCATGGTTGCAACCCCAGCCTCGGCGGTACGCTGAACGCGTGCGCCTTGACCAGTTTATCGCGCAACTGCCACCCCATGTAGTGAAGAAGACGTCGCCTTGTTCTTACACAGGAAGGAGAATTCCCGCATAACAAAAAGAGTTAAGGCAGGCGGATAAGAGATAGAATAGTGAAGTCCCATTTCGATCAGTGACAGTGCCATGTTTTATGGAGCATCTGCAAACGAACAGAGCAACCCACAAACGGCGGCGCACTAGCAATCACACGTTCGAAGTCACGGTCCAGGGCCATCAGCTTGAAGTGCAGCGCATCCCCGGCGGCGGGCCCTATGCCACTGAACTCGTATTTCTCCACGAGGGCCTGGGATCGATCTCTCACTGGAAGAATTTCCCGGCGCGCGTCGCAGCAGCCACTGGATTCCCGGTGGTGCTCTACTCCCGCTACGGCTCCGGCAACTCCGACTTGCTCGAAGAACCTCGCCCCGTCACCTTCATGCACGACGAAGCCCTCAAAGCTCTCCCTGAACTCCTCGCCAAGCTCAACCTGGAAGCCCCGATTCTCATCGGCCACAGCGACGGCGCCTCGATCGCACTGATCTACGCCGGTGTTCACAACCGCGTGCGCGGCCTTGTGCTGCTTGCTCCTCATGTCTTCGTCGAAGACCTCAGCGTCAAAAGCATCGCCGAGGCCAAGGTAAAGTTCGAAACCACGAATCTCCCCGCAAAGCTCGCCCGCCATCACCGCGATGCAGCCAGGACTTTCTGGGGCTGGAATGACATCTGGCTCCATCCCGATTTTCGCCGCTGGAACATCGAAGAATATCTGCCGCGCATCACCTGCCCAATTCTCGTGATTCAGGGTCTCGACGATCAGTACGGGACTATGGCCCAGCCAGAAGCGATCGCCCGCCAATCCCGCGGCCCAGTCGAAATCCTCCGCCTCGCAGATTGCCGCCACTCGGCTCATCGCGATCAGCCCGACGCCGTGCTCGAGGCAATCGCACAGTTCGTCTCCGTCTATGCGTGAAATTGTGTGGCGCGGACATTCCTGTCCGGCATGTGCCCGATTCTTGTATGCCCTGCTCGTTAACGTTGGCCGGAAATTGGCCGAAAAAGGCAGAGACATTCTAGCAGGCTGCGGAAAAACTCGATGTGGCCTTTGATTTTGGGTGGCGCAGCGGTTCACCGCTGCGATAAGAGGCTCGTTTTCAGGGCCGGCTTTAGCCGCTGAGGTGAGACGGTGCCGCGGGAAATACTTTTTCCGCAGCCTGCTAGCGCGGACTCGCCGTGCACTCGGATTCTCACACCACGCAGTGACGTGTATCACCGCATCGGAACCGGAAGTGAGTATAATCATATTCAGCGAGCGGCGAGAAGATACTGTCCCGCGCGAAAACTGCAGCGGCGAAAAGGCACTCCTGCATTGGCCGCGATGTTCTGCGGCCCCCCAATCATCAGCCTATTCGTGATTCCCACCTCAAGGGGGAGAGGTATGGCGCTCGAGTTATCCATCGGTTTGCCCGTCATCCACCATCCGCAGAATGGAGGCGCATCCACGTGCTCCCCGTGGCAGCGTAGCAGGCCGGTCGCGTGTCGTCGGTCTGTTCTGATGGTGGTGAGGGGCGTCACATTTTTGGAGGAGGTATTTTATGGCTGACCTATATACCTGCAGCTGCGGTAATCAAACCTGGGAAGTCTTCGACACGGGCGTGCGCTGCTCAGCGTGCCAGACAGAGTATGTCACGCTCCACACGCCGGTGGCGGAATTCAATTCCGCGGTTACGGAAGAGATGGAAGAGGAACTGGCAGAGTGACCCTCGACTACCGGGGTGTCGCGTAACGTTTGTTCCCGGCCTCAGGCAGAAGGAGTATCCACACTCCGGATGCCTGCAGGCAACATCGAAGCCGGGGTTCCGCGTCGTCTGACAGAATTTTCGACGGCACTGTGCCTCTGGCTAAAGGAGGAGGTTTTATGCCAAGTGCGGTTGTTTCAATACCCAACACACCGAACCGGCTGGTCAATGGGCCACGCCAGGAAGATGAAAAATGGGATCTAGTGGTCAATGGGCCAATTGAGATCGAGAAAGATGAAAAATGGGAGCGAGTGGTCAACGGACCATGTGAGGAAGAAGAATAAATAATGAGGGAACGCGTTGCCTAACGCCCTCGACCCGGTGCGCTGCACGGCGTGCGTGGTGGAGTATGTCACGCCGCACGTGCCAGTGGCGGAATTCAATTCCGCGATCACAGAGGAACTGGAAGAGGAACTGGCAGAGTGACCCTCCGCAGTCATGCCGAGGTCACCTGATGTTTCTCCCCGGCCTCAGGCAGAAGGAGTATCCACACCCCGGATGCCTGCGCAGGCAACATCGAAGCCGGAAAGCTCGGCGTCTGACAGAATCTTGTCCGACGTTTGTGCCTTCGGCTTCAGAAAGAGGTTGCGATGCCAACTGTAACTGCTCCAACCCGCGTTAAACTGCAAAATATTCTGTTCGCCACGGACTTCACTCCATCGGCGCAATTAGCTCTGACCTATGCCGTCAACCTGGCTCACAGCTACGATGCTGAGGTGTACGCGGTGAACGTGCTGCCGCACCTGCCGTTTGTCGAAGCGGTGCAGCCCGATCCGGAGCAAACCAGGTTGCTGGCCGAACAAAAGCTGGCTGCCTTGGTGGGATCCGAGTCGTTCAAGGGCATTCGACACAAGGAACTGATCAAGGAGGGCGAAGTTGCGGAAGTTCTCTCGAAGTTGGTCTCGAACTATGAGATTGACCTCATCGTCATTGGCACCGGCGGCCGCAAGGGTCTGGGAAAGCTGCTGCTGGGCTCGGTGGCAGAGGAGGTCTTTCGCAATGCCGAGTGCCCCGTTCTCACCGTGGGTCCGAATGCTAGCCGCTGGCTTGCCAATGGCAACCTGCGGCACATTCTCTATGCCACCGACTTCGGGCCAGAGTCGCTGCACGGTCTGCCCTACGCCATATCCTTGGCCGAGGAAAATCGGGCTCGTCTGACCCTCCTGCATGTGGCGCCGGAACCTGGTGTCGCTCTGCCGGAGCCAGAACCCGGAACTATGCCCGTGCTTGACCCGAGCGAGGTGGTAGCTGCCGCCGAGAGGCAGCTCCGCGCCCTGGTTCCCTACCGGAAACCAGCTTTGGCATGTGCCCGAGTACATGGTACAATTTGGTTCCCCGGCGGAGACGATCGTGAAAATTGCTGCCGGGAGCGCCGATGTGATCGTATTCGGGGTAAAACGGCCAGCTGCCTTGACCAAACATCTGGGCGCAGGTGTTGCGTATAAGGTGGCCTGCGAGGCGACGTGCCCAGTCCTTTCGGTCGGCGCACGTCTCCGAGTCTAGCGCGAAGGCTAGAGGACATCCGGAGAGGCACTGCGTGGCTCTGGGTTGGGCACCAAACCATCGCTGCGGATGTCCTCTTTTTCTGTGGCGCTGCCGTTCTAGCTGAAGCCAGCCGATGCTCCGGCAAGAGTCGCGGAGCGCTCCGCCAGCTTCTGTTTGCGCCGGGCAAGGCGTTTTTCAAGCCGCTCCACCCGCTTCCGGCCTTCGGGCATGTTCATGACAACTTTCTCGACGGTGAGCAGGAAGTAAGGGAGCTTTTGGCGAATTTCTCTTAGTAAAGGCTTGAATTTTGCGTAGACGCAATACATCTCGCCGCTGGCATCGAAGAAAAGACCTTCATGCAATGCGCCGCGCAACACGAATGATGCAGCCATTTCCCAGTAGCTGGTGACTTGGCGCAACCACGTGTTTTCCGGGCTGGGATACGCCCGTGCGATGCGCAGTGTATCTTCGGCGCTTTCCGGCCAAAGCTCAGCGGACACAAAGTGCCGGGCTTTTCGCATTTCAGGGTCGCGTCGCAGATCGTACAACTGGAGAATGATTTGCGCGTCTGCGGCCGTCGCGTCTCTGGAGGCCGTCGCCATCTGATTTCTGGTTGGCCTGGACTTGAGTGGCATGGCTCTACTCCTTAATTAGGATGGGCTGAATTGCCGATCGAGCGCAGCGTATTACGAGTCCAATCGTTCCGCAACAGGGAAAGCGGGGCACCGGTCTGGTTCGATTTGGAACGCAACGTATTTCGGCTCCCTCATTCTTTCTGGTCGATTTGTGGTCTACAGCTTGGCTAGAATGTGGATAATGGACAACCGTGATGGCTTTTCACCGCTGTCCATGGGAAGGTGCCTATGCATCAGGTCGCTTGTTCGACGAGCTACGAGAACATTTGCTTTGAAACGGAACAAAATGTGGCAGTCGTCACTCTGAATCGGCCCAATCGCCGCAATGCCCTGTCGCTCGAGCTCATGCTCGAGTTGCTGGACTGTTTGGATGGCATCGGCAAGAATAGCGAACTGCGCGCCGTCATTCTAGCCGCCGCCGGGAAAGTCTTCTCTTCCGGGCACGATCTGAGTGCAATGGTGGGAAAGGATATCAACGAGTATCGGCGAACCTTCGACGTTTGCTGCGAGCTCATGACCAAGATCCAATCCATCCCGCAACCTGTGATTGCGGAAGTCCAAGGAGTAGCCACGGCGGCCGGATGCCAGTTGGTAGCGACTTGCGACCTGGCCATTGCCGTTGAAGAGGCATCGTTTGGCACACCCGGAGTGCGCATCGGATTGTTCTGCACCACGCCCATGGTTGCTCTAAGCCGCGCCATCGGCCGCAAGCGTGCGCTCGAGATGCTGCTGACCGGCGACATGATTCCAGCGGCAACGGCAGCGGACTGGGGACTGATAAACAAGGTAGTGCCGGCGACGTGCTTGCGCGAGGAGACGCGCACTCTCGCCCGGCGCATCGCCCAAGCCAGCCCAGTCACGGTGGCGATCGGCAAGCAGGCCTTCTACACCCAGATCGACCTCGACCAACCCAAGGCGTATGCCTACGCGAAAGAGATTATGACCATGAACTCCATGGCGGCAGACGCACAGGAAGGCATCTCCGCCTTTTTGCAAAAACGCCCGGCGTGCTGGGTGGGCAAGTAAAACATTTCGCGGCTGGCGTTTGGTTTCGGCGCGGACGGTGAATCTATGCGATCCAGGCTATGGGCAATCGGCGCCGCAGTCATTCTCGTCCTGGCGCTCATCGGATTTTGGAAATCAACTCATAAGGATGCCGGGGAGGTCCGCGTTGCCTACCTGCAGATCATCCCGAGCTTGCCGGTTTTCATCGCGCAGGAACAGCAGCTTTTCGACAAAGAAAACCTGCGAGTGAAGACTATCGCGCTGGGCAGCAGTAACGATCTGGTGAACGCCATGGTCGCCGGCCAAGCCGACATTCTGCCGGCCACGTCGTTGGTGCCGATCATTCACCTGGAAATCCAAAGCCCCGGTCGCGTGCGCATCTTCTCCGACAGCCGCATGAACGATTCCAACGCGCTCGACAAGATCATCGTCCGGGACTCTTCTCCGCTGCACACCATTGCGGACTTGAAGGGAAAGAAAGTTGGCGTGTTTCCCGGCACCGCGCCCAGTCACATGTTGAGCGCGTTCTTTAAGAAGCACGGAGTCGATCCGTCCAGCGTTTCCATGACGCAACTGCCGCCGCAGGCCCAGCTCTCCAGCCTTGAATCCGGCGCGGTGGACGCGCTTTTCGCCTACGAGCCGGTGACCACTACCGCCCTCGTCCACGGCGGCTATCGTCAGCTCTTCGGATCGGTGTACGCCGATTTGCTCAACCCGTGCCCAATTGGCGCCTCAGTGATCTCGCGGGAATTCGAGCGCAACCATCCGGCGCTGTCGGCGCGCGCCGTGCACGCTCTGCAGCAGGGAGTGGACTACATGTCTGCACATCCGGCCGAGTCGCGCGCACTGCTGACCAAATACATCAAGCTGCCGCCGGAAGTCGCCGCCCGCGTGAATGTCGCCGACGTCACTCTGTCGAACCAGGTTGACATCGCCAACCTCCAGCAGTTCATCGACCTCCTCTACCAAATCGGCGAGATCCCGGAACGAATCGACGCCCACAGACTGGTGGATCCCACCCTGGCGGTTCCTACCCGATGAGCGCGTCCGCGCGTTCCACTCCCAGCGCACTCGAACTGGAAGACATCGACTTTTCCTACGCCGCCCGCCTTAACGGCATCAATGGCACGCTGTACAACGGCTTCTCGCTACGCATCGAACAGGGTTCGATCGTGACCATCATGGGCGCCAGCGGCGCCGGTAAGAGTACGCTGGGCCGCATCATGGCTGGCATCCTCATCCCGCAAAAAGGAATCGTCCGCCGCTCGCCGGACTTTACCCGGCCTTCAGACCTGGTGTACGTGGACCAACATCCGATGAACGGCGTTTTCCCCTGGCAAACTGTCCTCGAGAACGTGCGCTATCCGTTGGAGAGAATGAGATGGGAAAGCCGCGAGCGCCGCGACCGCATCTGCTACCTGATGACTTTGTTCCGTCTGAGCGCGCTCTCCGATGTCTACCCGGCGCAGCTTTCCGGAGGCGAGCTGCAGCGCCTGGCGCTTTCCCGCTGCCTCTCCTGGAAACCAAAACTGGTGATTTTGGATGAACCCTTTTCAGCTCTCGACGGCAAGGTCAAAGCGGAGATCACGTCCGCATTGCACGAGCTTGCGCTCAAAGATCGGATGACGCTGGTCCTCATTACCCACAATGTCTCGGATGCGCTGGCCTTGAGTATGAGGTGCGTCATTATCGCCAGACGGCCGGTACGCGTGATGTCCGATCTCGACTTCCACCTCGGTTTTCCCCGCGAGGAGAACACGCCCGATTACAGCGCCACGCAGCAGGCGCTGATTGACGGCATCCGCGACGGATTGGTTTAGCAGGCAGCGGAAGAACTCGTTGCTGTATCCCGATCGTGTGGGGACGGGCGCCCTCGCCCGTCCAAGCCGAGCAAAGCTCGGCAGCTGCCGGCGGACACAGCAACTCTGGATTCGCTTTAGCCGCTGAGGGCGCGGCTCTTGCTCAGAAACGACCTTTTCCGCAGTCTGTTAGGAAGGGATCGGTCTCGCGATGGCTTGGTTTAGACGAAACTGGCGCGCGTTGTCGTTCATTGGCGGCCTGATTGCCGTTTGGGCCGTCGTCGCCGCGCTGCGTCTCGTGGATCCCATCGTTCTGCCCGCGCCCTGGAACGTGGCTCGCGCTGTGCCCGGCATGCTCCGCGAGAGGCTGCTTGCGGATATCGCCTTCACCCTGGGCCGTGTGCTGGCGGCTCTGGCGATTGCCTGCCTGTTCGGTATTCCGGCGGGATTGTTTCTGGGTTATCGCCAGCGCGCCTATAAAGTTGTCGAAGGGCCGTTGCATGCACTGCGCTCCGTTCCCGCTTCCGCCCTGTTCCCGTTGTTCCTGATCGTGGCCGGAGTCGGCGAGACGTCGATCGTAGCGCTGGCCGCCTATCCCAGCCTGCTGGTCATCCTGGTCAATGCGGTTTCGGGCGCAACCCTGGCCAATCAGAGCCACCTCTACCATGCTCGGTTGTTAAACCTGAACTCCTACCAGACGGTTTCCGACGTGCTCTTCTACGAAGCTCTGCCCAGCATCTTCGATGGCATAAGGACCGCGGTTTCCTACTCCCTCCTGCTCGTGGTGGCAGTCGAAATGTTCATCGGCTTGGGCGAACGCGGACTGGGACGCGGCATCTATCTTTACCAGTCCAGCTATCGCATCCCGGAAACCTACGGCGCCATCATGATTGCCGGCATGATCGGGATCCTGCTGAACTGGGTCGTGACCAAGCTCCAGCATCACATGCTGCGCTGGCTGCCCAACGTGCGCGAGGAGCAGTAAGATTTAATTCACGCGCTGGTTCTCGTCGGCTTGGCAGAGGCCCGAACCCTGACTTCGACTATGGTTACTAGAACTGGTTTCCTAAATGGTTTTGGGTAGGGCACGGCCTCACAGCTTGCGGAAAAAGTCGATCTTGCTGTTGATTTTGGGTGACGCAGCGGTTCACCGCTGCGATAACTGCATGGCTTTGAATACGGCTTTAGCCGCTGGGGCACGCTTGTCGCTCGAAAACGACTTTTTCCGCAGCCTGTTCAGCCGCGCCGTTCAGGACCGATACAAATGGGTGGGTGGCATACCCTCATCCGCGCCCTGTTCTTCCTTTCCCATAACGAAACGTGGGTGGCCATTCTAAATTTCGCGTTCTTTGCGAAATTTAGCGCCTGCCCTGAGCTTGTCGAAGGGTGGGGACGTTCACCGGGCCTTCGGCTTGCTCTTGCCCTTGTTCTTGAGATTGACATTGACATTGACATTGACCGGGTGGTTGACCGGGGCCCCCACGAAGCCCGGTGTTGGCTTCGCGGGGTGGTTGAGCGCCACCGCCGCGCGGATGAGATCCTTCAACGCCGCCTCATCGACCTTGTCGCCTTCGTGGATGTCGATGGCGCGCCTGACATTCCCCTCGAGGCTGGAGTTGAATAGGCCTGAAGGGTCCTTCAACCGAGCTCCCTTGGCAAATGTCATCTTGACGACGTTCTTGTACGTCTCTCCCGTGCAGACGATGCCGCCGTGGGAAAAGACAGGAGTCCCCGGCGATGTCGGCTTGACCCACTTCCACTCTTCGACGATCTCAGGGTCTGCCTGGTGTATGATGTCGCGCACTTTCGCAAGCATCTTCCCGCGCCAGTCTCCAAGTCCCTTGATCTTCTGGTCGATTGAGGCAGAAGCAGAGATGAATGCAGAGGCAGATTCCACGGGCTTTTTCATGTACACCTCCAAACTCTGGCACCTATTTTAGCCGCGCTCAGCGTAACCTGCACCCTCGGCTCATGTAGGGACGGGCGTCCTCGCCCGTCCAGGGCGAGTCGAAGACTCGCCAGCGGTCCTTTGCGGAGGCCGGGGGGTGGGTGGCCAACTTCTGCCCCGGAATAACCCGGTCTCGTGAAGTGTAAGAGACTGGGGGTGCGCCACTTCTCGCGTTTGAGAAGTGGCCCTCCACCGCTGCCGCGATCATACTCTTTCATCACCATCGACCGGTGTGCACCGGCACCGCGCGCTGGGGTGGAAGCCGGTGCGACGGGGCCTGGTTGAGTCACCGGAGTTCTGGCGCTGGAGCAGTTACCGGGCCAACTTTCTGGGCGAGACCGGACCGGTAAACATCAATGAATGGGAGGTGCTGAAGATGAAGATGCGGAGCCCGGCGGCGTGAGAAGCCCTTGGGGTTGACGGATGGGCAAAAGGCGGCGCGGCGGGTGGCCACCTTCTCCCGCGAAGTATAAATCGACCCGCCTACAAGCACGGCTCAAACCTAGAAAGCGACCGGAACCGCTCAGCCTTGAGAGGTACAACGTCTTGAGGGATCACAGCCACCCTCCAGACGGGACACTCAGATTAGGGCGAAGTTGTACGTTTTCAGGATACCTTTAAACAGGGTTTCGTTCGCGGGATCGGTAAACGAACCCATTGATGTGACCTTGAAGCTCGTCGGCGGTCGCTCGTAAATGCCAAAGGCAATCCGTTCCGGGGCATGCCGCGATCGATAGCGGATTCCGTCCGGCCTGCAGGGATGCCTCTTCAAGGCGGCGGACCACTGCTGCGCTACCGTGTACGACCCAGTCGCGAGGCGCCCATCGGCACCGATGCTGGCGAGTCCACCCTCGCTCACAAGATCGATAAAGCGCAGAGACTCGGCCAACTCCAATCTAGCGATCGCGCGTGCGTCTAGGTACGCTCCGGAAACGGCAGGCACTCCGGTCGTCGACCCGCAAGATTCCAACAGGCAACACTCTGGATCGGCACCGACATAAAGAACGCCGAAACACCCCGTCGCAGGGCAGTCTGGGTCATCGAACCGATAGCTGCGCGTCTTGCCGAAAAATAAGGGATCGTGGATCTTCTGGTGGTGCCTATACAAAACTTGCCCTACCGCCACCGTGAAGATCAACGGATCTTGAGCGACCAACTCCGCATGCGGTGGAGGATGGTCGCCCGGGCGGTCGATCATATTGCCCCTTGTTCGCCGTATCCGCCTGCAGCCTTCACGACTTCGTTGACTCTTCCAATTTGAAGCGCTTCGATGGGAGTCTTATTGCCTAGTCTCTCGTGGGGACCTGTGAAAAAGCCGAGCTGCATCCATGGATCGAGCGCACTTAGAGTTTTCAAGACCTGCTCCAGACCGCCGAGAGTTTTCCCCTCTTCAAATTGAAAACTTGGATAACTGTATCCACGTCTACCTTGTGTCAACGCAAGAAGTTGATTTGCAGCTCGCCTTTTATCGACTGCTTGCCGAGAAACATTCAATAGTTCAGCAACCTTTTCGGAACTTAAAACTCCCCCAGACTTCTTTATCATCTCTTGTCGAAGCTCAGATCCTCGAAGCTTGGAAGCAACAATCGGATCCTGAGCCGCTAACTCCGAAACCCAAGGAGCTGAACTGACGGCCTCAAGCATAACGAGTTGATCCGTTGGAGCAGCAGTTGCTTCATCGATCAAATCGCTTGTCAGGTGAGTCTCGAGATCCTTGACTGCCCTGAGAATTCGAGTACAAAAAGCCGGATGTTTGGTCTTGTTGAACTCTTTCAGTACCGAATCCAATAACCGGTGCTCTAGGTCGGGGTCGGTCTTGATGCTGACGGACAAAATCTTCCCCTCATAAGCACTGCAGACCTGGAATCTTTCAAGGTCGAGATTAAGCCTCGTGTGTTTGACTTGAAAGAGCAGAACCCGTCCGAACATCTCGACCTTCAAGTCGTGACGAGCGGAATGTGATATGAACACATTGAGCCCGGGTTCATTGGATTTGCGAGAGATAGTATATGGGGATTTCGCCTCTTTGTAGCGAGTGCCAAACCAGTTTTCAATTGTGGCTTGTACCTCTTCGATTGTGTTCGGCTTGGCAGAATACGTGTACATCTTAACCTCCAAAAATTGACGAATTAATTGTCGCATAATATGTGCCACTTCGTCAACTTTGGCGTCGCGGCCGGTGGCCCGTCCCATCGCGAAGCAAAGGGCGGGGCCTTTGACTTTTTTCATCACAAACGCCCAGTGAGCACCATCACAGACTTCCAACCGCCCCTCGGCGACAATGGAGATCGACCTGTTGCAGGGCCGAGGTGTGCCCGTCACCAAGACGCTCCTCGAAGCTGCTCCAGCCCCACTAGCCGGCGCTCTTTGAAAACACGAAGTTGAGGCAGTCAGTTGTCAAGTCCCCCGCCGAAATCCGGCGAGGAAAGCCAAACAAGCTAACTCCTTATTCCGGAATATTGTACGTATAACTCCTTTAAACTCAAAGATTTGAAAGGAATTTTGGTAATGGGCTAAAAGTGTGTTGCTTGACAAACGGCGATACAATTGCCGTGAGATGACTGAAACCGAAAAGCATCAACTGAGGGGCGAAGTAGTTCGGGACTTCCAAGAAGCCGTCGATAACCTGAAGGCCCTAATCGAAAAGGGTAAACGCGCCAGCGAATCCCTGATCGACCTTGCAACATGGGTCCGGCGTTCGTGCAGCACGGATCACAAATTTGACCCCGCACGGGACTTCTGGTCAAAGGATCATCACGCCAACGTCATAAAGAATGAAACGAGATACCGTGAAGTAATGAACTATGACGATCTGATTACGCTTGTCGATCACATTGTCTCAGTACAAAAGCGCGTAGATGAATTGCGCGAACGAAAGCAAACTCTGGGTTGCGATTAAGGTTCATCATCTACACTGCTGGCAAGATGTTCGGGCGGGGCTTGCTCACGGATCGCTTCCTCCAGACTCTCAATCGCCGCTCTAACCGCAAAGAGACCGTCTGCGATGTTTCCGAGACGCACAGCGCCGAATACGAAAAACGGCAGAGCGAGAGCAATCAGAACTTGCAGCCAGAAAGACACGGAGAGCACCTCCACTTGACAATGTGTGATTAAATCACAAACAGCATTGGCTCCGACCGTGAATCGGAGCCAATGAGAATCGTCGCGTCCTTCTCAAGCCGCGTCTGGGATGAATTATGCCACAGACCGGCTCTCAAAGCGATACTTGTACAATTCGATGGACAGCAATTGAAGTTCTTCCAACAGAAAACGGACTTCCAGTAGTAGTCCTTCCAGAGCCTAATCCAGAAACTCGATATTTTCGGGAGCACAGTTTATTGGTTCTTTGCATTCAAGGCAGGGAACAATCTTGGTTTGCCAACCTCGGGAAATCAGTCTTCGTCGAAACTCTCCGATGGCAACGGCGTCACTTGGTTCAACCGTCCCTAGTCTCAAAAATCCTCTACATTTTGGGCAAGTACATCCAAAGGGCCGTTCTCTTAGCATATCGAATTTACCTTTCACATTTTAGTTCGCTTGCAGAAGCTCAGCAATCGACCACGGATGATCGGTTAAACCAGCCGCCATCGCAGGCGTAGCTCTCAAGGTCTGATGGACGCGTACGAAGTTGTAAAAAGCAACGTACAACGTAACGGCAGCTTGTAAGTTGGATAGTTTCTTGCTGAAAGCATTGGTCAATCGCGTGAGGCGACGAAGATGCATTCTTACAGACAAGTTGGCTCGCTCGATGTGAGAAGTGGAGATACGGCGCACGTCCGGTCTGCCAATTTTGACGTGTGGGACCGCTCCGATAACCTGACCGCCGCCGTACCAGCCATCGGTATTGATCCGGCCATAGATTTTGTGAAGCTGCCCGAAATCGACGTTTTGGCCGAAGTGCTCGCGCATTGCCCCCACATAGGCGTTATATTGATCGGACGTGACCTGATAGCGGCCATCTGTGCGCTTCCGAAGATCGCAAACGAAGGCGTGAGCGTTAATACCATTGCGAGAACCGATGTGATGGCTGATAAGCAGCTTCGTTTCGGAATCAATTGCCAGCCAGATCATCGTGCTGCCCCATTCTTCGGGATCGCCTTCGTTCAGGTTCGGCTCCCGCGTGTGAACGAACCCCCACATCTCATCAAGTTGTACAAATCGCGGAAAGATGTTCTGGACTTTGGCGTTCGATACCTGGCGAGCCTTCTCCGATGCCGTGAGCATCAGCGAAAGAATCGTGTGTTTGTGAAGCCCCGTAAATCGGGAGATCGCCCGCACGCTCATACCTTCAAGCATGAGCGTCAGAACCTTCGCCGCAGTCTCAGGGTCGGTATAGTGCGTTCCGAGTTTCGGAGCGGGAGTGGAAAATGTAGCGCGGCAAGATTCGCAGCGCCAGCGTTGAATGCGGCGTTTACCGTAGTAACCGAACTTTCGGCAGGATTGGTGCTGGCATCTGATGCATGTCATGGCTTTTCTCCGCTTGACTGTTTTGCGGAGTCGAGCCACAATGAGTTTGGGTCTAGTTCGTGGCTAACCCCGCGTTCTGGATTAGCCCCGACAGCGGCTCGAACCGATGCCGGGGCGCTTATTTACTACTCAGCTACTTGGTGGCGGTCGGCTCATGATCGTTCACCTCGCTTTCTGAAACGCTCTGCGCTCGTGACGCGGGGCGTTTCGTATTTGAGTACAAAGTCATTGGCGCGGCGGACGCGGAGCGTTGCTGACAGCGGTAACACGAATGCCGCGCGGCCCTTTCTTCCAGTTATACATATCTCTCCCGTTGAGATTGCCCGCCGCTTGCAATTCTCCCTTTTCATGCAGCCGCTTGATTACAGTGTGGATGGAAGCGAGCAAATTACCCCACCGACCCGCATAGCCCATTTTTTCCATTTGTTCACGAACATCATGGGCGGACATATCGCGATCTGCTGTTCTGAATGCCATGCGGATCGCATCGGTCAAGCCGAGAGCATCTTCTTCAACAAACTCAGATTCACCGCACAAACGTTGCAAAGCCGAGATGGTTTGTCTGAGTTCGACAATCGCCTTTTCTGCCTTCTCAGCGCAATCCTGAGCCTTACCCAAAATCTCAACCTGTTCAGCGAGATCAGCTTTGGCTTGTTTCAATGCGTGCTTATAGGTATCTGTGGTCATATCGCGCCTAGGAGAAGTATATGCCTGTTACGAAGAATGTCAATGAAAATGTGACACGCAATGTTACAAAATGGGAGGAAGCTCTCCGAGACGCAGAGCAAGGGCTTGAAAACGCCCAGCGTATCGTAGCTTCTTGGAAAGCAACGATTCAAACTTGCCGAAAGAGGGTTGCAGAAAGCGCCCGATGGCCTGCTGAGCGAGCAACACGCAATTAGCCCACTACCGGAATTTTGCGCTAACTCTATGATTCTAAAAGACCGGCATATTAAATTTTTCTGGACGCCGGGTACTAAGCCGCACCCAAAAGTGGCGGACAGTCGAGCTAAGTCATTATTTCTGAATATTGTACATGTAAGTCCTTATTCCTGAATATTTTGCGAAAAAACAGGGGGGAGGGGGTACCGCAAGTAGTCGGAATCTAGAAATCCTAGCGGTTGCAGCCTGGGCGTTCGCGACCTTCCAAGACTCAGGCGTTGGCGGCGCGCGCAACCTTCTCCGCCAGCTTGCTGTTGAACTTGGCGGCGTCGATGACGAAGCGCTCGTGCGTGCCTTCGGAGATCTTGTCGATACCGTCGTCGGCCACGACCGAGAAGCTGAGCTTGCGGCCATCGACCTTCTCCAGCTTTACTCGGACGGTCACGGTCATTCCCGGTGGCGTCGCGGCGGAATGAGTGAAGTTGACCAGCGTGCCGACGCTTTGCTCGTTCGGCCAATCGAGATGCGGAAGAATGGCCAGCAGGCAGGCCCATTCCAACAGCCCAACCATGTAGCCCGTGGCCAGCACCTTGGGCATCAACTGGAATTCCGGAGACTCCGGATAGAGGTAGGGGACGGTCTTGTTTTCAGGCACCCGAAACCTGAACTCAAAGGTGAGGCCGGGTTGCAACGTATCTTTCATGACTGGCTCCTGCGTGCGTGAAATTCTCTATGCTTTGAAAGGGCGCGGCTTCAGCCGCGCCGATAGCTGACTCATTGAGACTAGTGTCCGCTGTAGTAGGCCAGGTTCGAGCCGTCGCCTTCCCATTCCGAGAGACTGGCCCTAATTTCGCCGACTATACGAAAGTCATCGTCGAACTCAGCCGCAACCACGCGCTGGTCCTGGCCGTCAATGTAGCGGAGCACGTAATGTCCTCCCGCCAAGGCGAGCGCGTCGATGGGCTTGCTGTCGTCGAACTCCGCCCCAATTTGTGAGAGCAACTGTGAAAGTGAATACTTCTCTCCTCGGATTGCAAGGCTCTGCGCGCCGCTGCCCAGCGGCCCAAAGCGGCGCTCCATTACATCGCGGTCTCGCGGCGTATTCATCTCGACATGGTCAATGCGGAAGGTCCTAAGTACTTATCCCAGAACCGTGATGAGCCCATCCAGCGTGTCCACGGTGACGTCCGGCCTGACTCCCAATTCGTCTTCAGGAAGCTTGCCGCGGTTCACCCAGCACGTCCAGAGCCCGAAGGACTTCGCGCCCGCAATGTCCCAGAAATTCGACGACACGAACGCAATCGCATTGTCGGGTACGGCCAGATGCTGCGAAACCAGACCGTACACGCGCGGGCTCGACTTGTAGATCTTCACTTCGTCAACGCTGATCACGTCGGCGAATACGCCTTTCAGACCGGAGTTCTCCACGGCGGCAGCGAGCATTCGCGGCGAGCCATTCGATAAGATCGCCAACTTATGTTGCGATAGCTTACTCAACGCCGACTTTACCTCGGGAAAGGTATCGAGGCGCAGATAAGATTCCATCAAGTCTCTGCGGGTCTCGGCAGGGCACGCGAGGCCCAGACTGCGGCACGCAAATACCAGCGCCGACTCCGTCACCATCCAAAAGTCTTCGTACCGCCCCATAAGGCTGCGCAGCCACGTGTACTCCAGTTGCTTGGCGCGCCAGAGTTTGCTCAGTTCAGCGCCTTGGCCGGGAAACTTGCGGTTGCACAGTGCAATCACGGAGTGCACATCGAACAACGTACCGTAAGCGTCAAACGCAATTGCCTGGATGCGCGGTGTCATGGTAACTCTCCCTTAAAGGTCGGCGCCCGGTATTGGCGGACGACGAGCCATGCTTTGGAACCATTCGTAATAGGCCTCGTCGCCGATCCACTCGGCAATATGTCCACGCGTTTCAGCGATGAACGCGAAGCTGACGTCGAATTCGTGGGCCACGATGCGCTGGTCCTGTCCATCGTAGTAGCGGACGCAAAAGTGCCCTTCGGAAATCACTTGAATATCGATCGGCCAGCTATCTTCGAACGAAAGATCCATGTGGGCGAGCAAAGTTGAGAGATCGTATTCCTCATCCCCGATCACAACCGATTTCTGGCCGGAGCCCAGCTTCCCGAACCGGGTTTCTATCAGAGCCCGTCCGTGTAAGTCAGACATACCTGGTTTCACACTTCTGCCGGTGCTTCGTGTGGCCGCTTGAACACCATGTGGATGCCGATGGTACCGTACGCGACGCCATCCTTGTTGGGTGCGATCAACGGGACCGAACTCACCAGTTCCCATCCGTCCGCGCCGGCGCCGTTGATCCACGAATCCAGGCCGCTGACCATGCCCTCATCGCTCTCGCTGAAAACCACCATCCGATCAAAATATTCCCACTGCATCGTTTTGACTCCTTTTCGTTACGTGAATGTACACGAGAGGCTCAGGCAACCTGGTCCTTGCCCCAGCGTTCGTTGAACCAACTCGTGGTGACGGCCAGCACCTCGTAGTTGAACTTAAGTTCCATATGGTTGAACCAGCGCGGCAGGTAACGGATAAAGCCGTTTTCATGCTGAACCTCAGGATGCAGGTTGCTCGTGACATAGCGCAATTCGGATTTCGAAAGGCTCGCCCTCAGTCCATGTGCACCCTCGAGAATGGCGGGAATATCGCGCTCGGCATAAAGCAGCAGGCAGGGACGATCGTGGGACGCCACGGGACCGAGGGCATCGAGCAACTCCAACACATACCCTGGATACGGCTCACGCACAGCAGGACTGGGGAAAGTCTCGAACATCCATTTGCCTTGCGGCGAGATGGCCGCAACTACCGAGGGCGAGATGGCGACCATGCAATCCGCTGAAGACATCAACGCCAGCCGGCCTCCCAAGCTGATGCCCAGGGCCGCGGCCCGGCCGAAGCGGCGCGCGTAGCGAACTGCAGACTCGACTTCGTCGCGCATCACCGGACCGATCGCGGCGCGATTTTCGCCGTGACCGCAGAGGTCGATCGCCAGCGCGGCTATACCAGCCTCTCCCAGTGTGACGGCGATCCCGAGCATGTGCTCCTTCGCTGCGCCATAGGGAGGGATCAGGACCGCGCCGCCGCGCGCAGAGTCTTGAGTAAAGTCCGGCGTAAGAAGATAGGCAGGGATGTTATGGCCGTCGGTAGCCGCCAATGTTGTTATGCGCTCCACCTTCATAGGACGCCTCAGTTTTGCGACTTCTCTGCCGAGATCGCCTTACGGCACGACCGTGCTCAACCAGCCCAACACCTTTTCAATCAGCGGAGACTCGTAATTGTCAAAGCCGTGACTGGCCCCCTCAATGCTTGCCAACACGGCCGTGGGACCTGCTGCGATCTGCAACCGCTTCCCAATGTCCTTTTCGATGAGTTTGTCGGCCGTGCCCTGCACGATGAGAACGGGATTCTTGACCTTCGCCAGGTTCTGGTAGGGGTTGGAGAGCCGATCTGGGCCGCGCATGCTTAAAAGATACCGGGCGGTGTAGAGTGCCTTGCCGATGGGGCCAAGGTCGACCAGCATCAATTCTTCTTCGCGACCAGCTCGCTGCAGCTTCAAGGCTTCATCCACTGAGGCCTGCGCCTTCTCCTTGCCAAATTGCCATACGTTCCACTCAAAGAGATCGCCGGGACCACTCACCAACACCGTGGCCGCAATATCCGGATCGCCGCTGGCGGCCTGGTAGTACAAGACGCGGTTCGTGCCCATGCTTTGTCCGAGCAGAACCAGGCGCTTGTGGCCGAGCTGACGCAGATAGGCGGCGCCGGCTGCAATATCGGTCTGGTTGTCTGTAAAGGAGGAGGTCTTGGGTCCGGCGTCGTGGTCGCGCATGTTCAACGCGAGTGTGTCGTAGCCGGCATGAGCTGCAGCCTCACCGAGTTTCGCGAAGTAGGCGCTATAGAAGGTGCCGGCGTAGCCATGGACCAGCAACAGGGCGCTCGGACGCGGCTTCGAAGCGCGAAAGACGATACCCTGCAGGCGCACACCATCCGTGGTGCGCACGGCTACCAGTTCGGAACAAGCCCCACTCGTTGAGACGGGCGACGGTGGCGCCTGTGCTGATGAACAAGCGGTCCACAGCAGGGCTGCGGCACACAAGAACAATCTGCGAAATGCCGACATCGCTAAGGCCCCCAATAAGCTAGGATTTCTCTTCCGACGGAATACCGGACAGGACACCGGCTTGCTTCAGTTTGGCTTCCAGTTCCGCCTGGCGAGCCCGAAGCGCCTTGTCCCGCTCCCAGCGTGCGGTCACATCCTGCATGCTGGTGGCTATGCCCAGGACCCGCCCCTCGACATCCTTGAGCAGCACGACGTTGAACTCGACGGAAATTCGGCGGCCGTCCTTGGTCAACGCCGGAACCGCAAGCAGACTCCTGCCGTACTTGGTGACCCCGGTTCCCATGACCTTGTCGTAGCCCTCCCAGTGACGCGGCCGGTGCTTCTCGGGAATAATCATGTCCATGGACTTGCCGAGCGCTTCTTCGGCACTCCAACCGAACATCATCTCGGCGCCAGTATTCCACAACCGCACAATGCCCTCCCGATCCCCAACGATGATGGCGATCGGGCTCTGTTCCACAATGCTTTCGCAGAGCCACTGGTGAGCGGGGAAGTCATTCATGGAGAACTCCAGGAAAACCAACGCGGATACAGTTTTACCCCATTTCCCAGGCAGAGGACACAGAATCTTTGCGAAGATCAACTGGCACGCACACGGAAGCCACGGCTGCCGACAAACCTTTTCGCGGCATGACGCGAGGCACGGAAGCGCTCGAGCCTGTTCTTACCCAGGCGCTTCCTTATCTTTAAACCTCTAACCGGGAATCTCTAACCGGTGCCAGTCTTCACCGCGGCGACCGGTTGCTGGGCTCCCGGTTCTTTCTGCTTTAACACGCGGCGCAGCAGCTTTCCGGTCGGTGTACGCGGAAGTTCGTTTACCATCACGATTTCCCGAGGCAGCTTGTAGGTCGCAATCTTGCCCTTGCAGAAGGCGAGCAGGTCGTCAGGGGTGAGGGTTTGCCCAGGCTTCAGCACTACGAATGCTTTGGCGATTTGGCCGCGCACTTCGTCGGGCACTCCGATGACACCGACGTCGGCAACCGCAGGGTGAGTGGCGACAGTGATCTCAATCTCATCGGGCCCGATGCGGTAACCTGAACTCTTGATGATGTCGTCTTCCCGGGACACAAACCAGAAGTAGCCATCCGCATCGACATATACGAAATCACCGGCTCGATTCCAGCCCTCGGGGGTGATGGCATGGCGCTGTTTTTCGGGATCGCGCCAATAGATCGTGCCGGTTGGTCCGCAAGCCACGAAGTGACCGATCGTACCGGTTATGGCTTCCTCGTTCTCCTCGGTGATGACCTTCAGTTGGTAACCCGGTACGGCCTGGCCGAAGGAACCGGGCTTGGCTTTGCGGCTGACCACATTGGAGGCGAACACATACATCATCTCCGTCGTTCCCAGCCCCTCGAAGATCTCAAGACCGAATTTCTCCTTCCACGCATGATAGGTCGGAGCAGTCAAGCTCTCGCCGCCGCCCGTACAGACGCGCAGGCTGCTGAGATCAAATTTGCTTTTCGCGTCTGGCACCTGCAGCATCTTGCGGTAGGCGGTGGGGGCCAAAGTCAAGATCGAGATGCGATGCTTCTGTATGGTGTCGAACATCTTCTCCGGTTCGAACTTGGCGATGAGCGAAGCAGCCGCACCGAAACGGAAGGGGATGGTCGCATAACTAGAGTAGCCCGCCCCGAAAGCCAGTGGAGCGGATCCACCGACGACGTCGTTCTCCGTGACCCGCCAGCCGTACTTCCCGAAGCTGTCAGGCACGATCAACAATTCCTCCACCAAATGCACGGTCCCTTTGGGTCGTCCAGTTGTGCCCGAAGTGTACATCAGCAGACCTACGTCTTCGCGGTTGCGGAGCACTGGATCAATGGTTGGATTGCCAGCCTGCAATAGCTCGCCGTAGGGGAGGAATCCCTTGGCCTTCACCTCGGCGGCATCGCCCCCGATGACGATGATGTGCTTGATGGTTTGAAAATTCTCGCGCGCAGCCTCAACTTCGCCCAGGAGCATAGCGCTGACGATGATCGCTACCGCCTCCGAGTCGTTGGCGACGTGTGCGATCTCGTGGCGCGAGAACAGGGGCGAAGTAGGAGTACAGACCGCTCCCAACTTAAGGATCGCGAAGTTAGCGACCAGGGCCGGAGGTATGTTAGGGGTGCGTAGAACCACGCGGTCGCTTTCTTTTACTCCCAGGCCGCGCAGCGCGTTGGCGAACTTGTTGGCTTGAGTAAGGAGCTGATTGTAGGTAATCCGCTGGTCTTCGAAGAGCACAGCGGTGCGCTCGCCCCGGCCGGCAGCGACGGCTTTGCCGAGCAGTTCTTCGGTGGAGTTGAACCTTTGAGCATAGGTCGCGAACTCGGGCAGCGTGTAGACACGCTTCGGCCACAACTCGCGGGGGGGTAGATACTCAGCCATCTTGGAATTCTCCTTAGCCCACTTTGGCTACCGTGACTCCGGCCGTCTCAGCGACCAGATCCTCCAGAGCCTGCTCCACCCGGAGCAAACCGCGCTGGGCATCGGTCCGCGGGAAAGCCATGACCGGATAGCGGTCGCCTTCGAAGATAAGCAGGGCGGGGACGTTGGTCCCAAAGTCCTCTACCAGCGCGCCTTTGGCGCCGAAGACCGGGCGCACGCTGGCATCCGGGCCGCTGACCGTTTTGTGATAGATGGGGAAGCGATCTTTGATCCCGGCGACGTCAACCGACTTCGCCTTCACACCCGCGGCTTGCAGCTGTTTCACCAAGTCGAGGGCCTTCTTAATATCGCACGGGAACAGCTCGCCGGACTTTTGGGCGGAGCTGTAATAGAACTCCACCTGCTTTGCAGGAGCCGTTCCACCCACCGCGACCGCGGCCTTGGCGGCAACCGGCTCAGGCGGCACATACGTCTTGCCGCTGTCTGCGAAGACCTCACACTCCGTCCAGCCTTGCAGTGTGATCGAGAGTGTAAACGGCCACTCCCGCTTCACACACTTCCCGAGGTAGGCCTTCTGAATATTGGGATCCAGCGCCGGACGCAGATGCGTGCAGCGGACGCACAGGCATTCAGTGTTGTAATTCGGCATTATTGCCTCCAGTTATCCTTCACCGAGTTCCGGCAACGATGAACTTCGGTTTGCTGCCCACAAGGTCTTCCTTCTTCAACGGATGCCCGCTGATGATGTTGCCCCGCACATTGCGTTCGATTGGAATCGGTTTACAGACCGCGTCCTTGCGGGCACGCGGCGCTGACCGGGTCAGCCCCGGGCCGGAAATGGGAGAATAGTCCTGCTTCTCGGCGAAGCCGGGCAACAAGTCCGCGGTACCTTTCGCTTCGTCGGGCCCTGCCACACACCTTCCTCCCGAGGTTTCAATGCGCCAGATCGTCTTGCATCCGGCGCACTGGGTCGTGCCCTTGAAATTCCAGAAAGGATACGGATCGAGGAAATTCTTAGTTTCACACTTCGTGCATATGAGCAGCATAGTTGGTCTCCGTCAAATACACTCTTGTTCTTCAAGTCGCTTGAGATCCGCGGGCGACAACCCGGCCAACTCGCCAAGGATGCGCTCGTTGTCGGCACCCACCGGCTTCAGCGCCCATTTCATGCGCGGTGGCGTTGCCGACATCTTGTACGCCGGTCCCTGGTGCAGCAGTTCACCGTAGGTCGGGTCATCCAGCCAACGAACGGCTCCGCGCTCGTTCCAGTGCGGGTTGTTGGCGACCTCTTTCGCGTTCCACACCGGCTGATTCAGGATGTTGTTGGCGTCCATAACTGCCGCTACCTGCTCCTTCGTCTTATCCGCTGCCCACTTCTCCAGAGCGGGGTAAATCTCCATCTGGCTATCGGGTTTGATCCGGATATCAGCCTTGGCGTACTTGGTTGCCAGCGTGTTTTCACCCACTGCCTTGCACAGGCGCGCGAAGTCCCTGTCCTCGTACGCGCTGATCAGTATATAGCCCTCTTCCTGTTCCTGGGGGTTGTCGGAGTTGGGGTAGGAGGACTTGCCGCACTTAATGATGCCGTGCACGCACAACTGGGTATCCCAGTTGCCCCAGCGCTCACGGGTGATGCCGTGGCGTCCGTACAGTGGCAAGGCATACTCTAGTTGCCGGGTTACGCCGTGCACCTGCGAGTACTCGGTAAACGTGCCCTCGCCGGAGACGTGATCCCGCCAGTAGAGCGCCGCTAACACCTGCGTGGCGCCCATCATGCCGCCCCAATAGTCGGCGAGCCAGATGGTATGCTTCGCCGGCGCGCCGCCCAAGTACTCCTGCTTGCCAGTCATGCCGAAGTTGCCGCCCTGGGACTGTCCGAGAATGTCGTAAGAAGCGCGGACACGTCCTGGTCCCCAGCCGCCAAAACCACCGAGCCAGCAATAGACGAGCCGGGAATTGATCTCCTTCAACTGACGGTATCCGATGCCCCAGCGGTCGAAGGTACCGGGCCGGTAGTTTTCCACGAACACGTCGGACTTGGCGGCCAGTTTCTTGACCAGCGCCTGTCCTTCCGGGCGGTGGAAGTCGATCGAGATGAAATACTCGTTCGGGTTCGCGCCCAGGAAGCCGAGTCCCGTGCCGCGTTCTGGTACCCACTTGGAAAGCGGATAGAGGAATGGCTCGTTAAACGGAGTGGTGTGACGCATCGCCTCGCCGCGCCGAGGAGCCTCGATCTTGATGACTTCGGCGCCCAGTTCGGCCAGGTAGGAAGCGCAGGAGGGACCCAAAATGTATTGCGTACAGGACAATACGCGGTATCCCTTCAATACTTCGGGCTTGGAAAACTCCTTTTTGGGACTGAAGGTTTCCCGGCAAAACTCTTCGAATGACTGTGCCTTATTAACTGGCTGCGTTGCCATTACATTCCTCCTGCCGTCAGATGACTTGGGCTTTCTGCAACCGCGCAAAATCTTCTTTGGTGAATCCGAGCAGCCGCCGATAAATTTCCTGATTGTCGTAGCCGGTCGGGCGGCCCAGCCATTTCAGCCTTCCCGGAGTCTTGTGCTGCTGGTAAGGAGTCGTGCCGTAGAGGATCTTCCCGTAGTGCGGCGACTCATACTCGGCCACATGCTGGCGATACTTGAAGTGTGGGTATTCCGCCACCTCGTTGACGTAGAGCACGCCGCCCGATGCCACTTGCTGCTTCGAGAGCTTGCGCTCGGCGTCGGCGCGCGGATTGTCTTTGAGCCACTCGCCCAGCAGGGTATAGGTTTTCACCTGTTGGTTGTGGGCCAGACGGTCCGCGACTTCCCGGAGGCGTAGATCGCCGAGGATCTCTTCCTCCACCGCGGGGTACTCGTCGCCCACCGTGCGCCAGATGCGGTACCAGAGGCGGTCATGGCCGCCGCCCACCATCATGTAGCCGTCTTTGCATGGGTTGACGGCATAGATATTGATGGCCAGGTCCCAGTTGCCATACCGCGGACGGATGCTGCCGTCCATCGAGTACCACGCCCAGCTGTAATCGAGGATTCGGATGATGGCTTCCGCCGAGGTTGCTTCGATGAACTGCCCTTCGCCGGAAACGTTCTCGCGATATATCAGAGCCGCCAGAATGCCCATGGCCGCCGCGCTTCCGCCGACATGGTCCGCCATCCACAGCGCGGAGCGGGTCGGTTGTCCGCCGAATTCCTTGGGATCTCCAGTGCCGTGAACGAACCCGCAGGCCGATTGAGCGACCGGATCCAGCATCCCCGGTTTATCCTTAAGAGGACCCCACTGTCCGCGCTGGCCGACCCAGCAGTAGATCAGTCGCGGGTTGAGCTCGTGCAGCTGGCGATAGCCGATGCCCCACTCGTCCCACTGGCCGGGAGGCGCGTTTTCGATGATCACGTCGGCATGGATGGCCAGATCCCTGAGAATCTTGCGGCCTTCCTCCGTCGCCACATTCAGCGTGACCGAGGACTTGTTGCGCATCTCATGGAGAAACTGGGCACCGACTTTCTCCCCGGTTTCCTTGTCCTCGAACATGTATTCTTGCCGGCCAAAGGGGGTCAGCTTACGAAGCGGATCGCCTCCCGGGGGCTCGACCTGGATGACCTCGGCCCCCAATTCGGAAAGCTGCGAAGAGCACCAGTGCCCAATCATCATGCTGGTCGTACAGTCCAGCACGCGAAGGCGGGAAAGCGCTTCCGGTTTTTCGAAATTGTGCTCCGGGCGCAGGATCGACTCCAAGAAGAGCGGATACGCCTTGGCTTGGTCGCTTAGTCCCGCATAAACCTCTTCCGGTTTTTGTGTGGGGATCGCGGGCCAAGGTGCGACCTTCGCTTGAGGTGCTGCCATGTGTAGCCTCCTAAATGCCAGTCGTAGGCGAGTGCCTCCACGACTTGTAGTGCCTGTGTTCTGTAGCCAGAAAAACTAAGCGAGCTGCCCAAAAAAGCAGCCAGAATTTTGCTTTGGCCATTGCCTGCAAGTCTGTGACCGCGATCACTGCCGTTCGTGACTGCGCTCACCGCCGCGGCTTTCCTAGACCGCCTCGCTGGCATGGGCTCAACAAGTGCTCTGAAGATCGGCATCGTGCGAAGCGGCAGTCATTGAAAGCGCGATTGCAGGAACCTTGTACGGGGAAGTCTAGCTTGCTTCGCAGGAAAACGGCAAGCAGCTCTGCAGGACGGTCCCCGATCCCGTTCGACAGACGAGTTTCTCTTTGCCCTCATTCCGGCCAGACAGTAAGCGCCACTTGACTGAGAATGCACTGCTTTGTCTCCGCCGACAATGGCAATGCCCGGAAGGAGTCGAGCGCTTCCTTGATGTCGCGCACGCCTGGGCCGGGCCAGTCGCTACCGAAGAGTGTTTTGTGGGCGATCTCTGCCAGGCGAGGAAAGTACTCGAGCAGGCGCGACGGCGGAATGCTGCTGATGTCGAGGTAAACATTGGCATGGCGGCGTACCAGGAAGAAGGCAGTGTTCATCCAGAGAGGCCGGCCTCCATGGGCCAACACAATCTTCAAGTCCGGGAAATCGACCGCTACATCGTCGATGTAGATTGGGTCCCCGTACTTGCTGCGCGCGCCCGGAAAGATTGATGTTCCGGTGTGAAACATAACCGGGATGCCGTTGCTCTGCGCTGCACGATACAACAGCTCCAGCTCTTTCATACCGTTGAGGTAGTCGTTGGGGTAGAAGAGTTGATGCGGGGGATGGATCTTGATCAGCCGCAAACCCAGCCGGACTATCTCCTCGATGTCCGCTATGGCGTTGGTGGAGTACCGCGGATGGAAGCTGCCACAAGAGAGGAGCCGCTGGGGGTTCGCCTTGGCATAGTTTGCGGCCATGGCGTTAAGTCCAGCGGGGAAGCCGGTGACATCGGGCGCGGCCGCATTGATCAGCACTGCACGATCCAGCCCGACCGTGTCCATGTATTTCAAAAAGGCTTTAGGCGAGCGGGTGAACTCCAAGACCTGATCAAAATCGGGCTGATGCTTTTTCATCAGCTCGAGGGCCGGTGGGTTCAACAGGAGTTCGAACGGTTGGATGTGGACGTGGCAGTCGGTGATCAAGAAACTTGCCTGAGTCTCGTCTGGTATCGCCAGCGGTTGTAGGATCCGGTCACGCGGACTCCTGCCTGGTCCCGCATCTGCAGTTGCGGAAGCCAAAAGGAGGCAGGGAAGAAATGCTTCTCATGCCCCCGAATCTATCGCCGCCTTAGCTCCGTGTGCAGAATCGGCCACCGCGTCGCTCAGGATGCCAGCGGACAGCTTGCTCAAGCCGCTTGGCCCTTTGTGATCTTGTGGCAGGTCGACGTCTCTACATTGAAAGCATGCACCGTGGGCTTGCTATGCACCGAGTGCTGAATCAACTCGCTAACCTTGGAGTAATCCTCGCGGCTGTACCGTTCGGCATCCTCTTTCGTTTTCCAGAAGCTGAGCGCCAGGATGCCCTCTTCATCCGACACGAGGACAATCTCATCTACAAAGCCTGCCTTGGCCTTCAACGTGGACAGCACCTTGTCATGCAGCGTGCCACAAACTTCTCTGGCTTTTCCGGGCTTTGTCTTGACTTGGACAACGCGAACAAACATGGCGGGATATCCTTTCCATTGAGCTATTAGGGCCGCAAACCGTCAGTAACTTTTGGGGAGCGGACGACCGGTGATTATAGGCAGGGACGGTGTTGTTAGCAAGCGGAAATGGCCCGCGTAGGGCGTTTGACTCCCAACCCTTGTAGTGATAGATTGTTGCGAAATTCAACAAAAGTGGGGCTTGTCTAAATTCAACAAAAAGTGGGGTGTCGCCATGTTGGAAGTTAGCCAGATCAACGAAGTTCGCCGGATCAACGATGAGGAGGTCGAACAGCAGGTTGCGGTAGCGGAGCTCAGTTCCATGAGCAGTCTATACATCGACGACGTGCTCGCCGTGGTGGAGCGGGGAGCCAAGAAACTCCCCTCGTATCTGGATCTGTACCGAAAAGCTGTAGCCCAGGCGTGGTCTCCGGACGAACTGGATTTTTCCCGGGACCGGCAGGAGTGGCAAGGTTTGTCGCCGGAGACGAAGAAGCGTCGGATGTGGAGCATGCGCATGTTCTTCGCCGGAGAAGAAAGGGTCGCGAGCCTGCTGGCGCCACTTGTCTGGGCTGCTCCCAGCAAGGAGGTGGAGGCATTCGTGGCCACCCAGCTGGCAGATGAGGTCCGTCACACCGTCCTATTCGACCGCTACTGGCGGGAGGTCGTGGGCACTGATGCCCAGAGCCTGCACGAACTGGTGAACCAGATCAGCGTAACAGCCCAGGAGAATCCAGCCTATCGTTACTTATTCTACGAGTGGCTGCCCGAGCAATCGCAGTGGCTGGCTTCCCACCCGAACGATGCGGATGCCACTGCGCGGTTCGTCACGGTTTATCACCTCATCGTCGAGGGCGCCATGTTCCTTACGGGGATGCGGTACCAGCTTGAGGGCGCGCGGCGTTGGGGCCGGACTTGGGGCTTCTACCAGGGCTTTACCGCCGCTACAAGAGACGAGTCACGCCATGTCATCTTCGGCGTCCGCTACCTGCGCGACTTGGCGAGGGACAACCCAAGTCGTTTTGTGCCGCTCATCCAGGACACAATTCGGGAGTTTCGACCCCTAATCTCGACCATCATGCGGCCTCCGCAGGGAGACTTGACTTACTACGGCGGCAAGCATCTGGAGTCGGCTTGGCCTGGTTACTCGCCCCAACGCTTGCAGGAAGAAATGATCGAGTACGCGTACAGCGCGCTCGGACGGCGGCTGCATGCGGTAGGAATTCCGGTCCCTGCATAACCTCCGCCAAACGCGATCTCTGGCTCCCTCGGCCAGTCCTAAGGATAAGCTTTGCCGGGGGCGTTTGAGTCCGGGCGAGGTTCACGATGAGGCGGGACGGTCAATCTCGCAGATCGGCTAAGCTCGGTGCGGCACTGGTTGGCGTGCTTCGTTCAACAGCACCGTAGTCATGTTGCTGCGCTTGCTGTCGCGTTCCGCTTGGATGGCTTCCAGGCGCGAGCGCCACGGCGTAAGGTCGAAAGGCTGCTCGGCGGGTTTCGCGAGGTATGTATCAATCAACTCGCGGTAGAAGCGCACGATGCTCGCCACTAAGGGCACGGGATACTCACGCCCTTGGATCTTCAGGCAGTGGACGCCCAGGTCAATGAGCGGCGGGATATCGTCCAGGAAAAAGAAGGCGGCATTTTTGAGCGTGATCACTGGCTCCAGCAGCGCCTTGCCATCGAGCAGTTCCCACTGTTCCAGGCAGACGCGGTAATCTAACCCGCCGCGGTTGGGACTGCCGCAGAACAGGTCCTTGCCGAAATCATCGGCGGTTCGCTCCAACCGAATATACGGCGACATCCAGCATTTACCCAGGTAGGTGTAGCACTTGTTGGCATGAATCAGGATCTCGATACCCACATCGATATCCGCCTGGCGCGAAGTCAGTTCCCCCAGCGTGAGCTTGGTGTCGGCCACCACTTGTGAAACGCCGATCGAGCGATAGAACTTCACGTCTTCGTTGTTCAGGATGTTGGCGCCGATGCTGGCGTGCAGAACGAGATCGGGGAACCGGCGGTGCACCTGCGCGATCGCGCCCACGTCGGTCATGATCGCTCCGTCGATACCCCAACCGACGAACTTCTCCATCTTCCTTAGCAGAGTGGGGATTTCGCACGACTGCATATTGGTGTTGATGGCAACGCGTATTTGGGCTCCGCCGGAGTGTGCGATCCTCGTGGCTTCATGCAATTTCTCGTCGGAGAGTTCGTAGGCGTCGCGTCGCCGGCTCCAGCCGCGCGCTCCGACATAGATCGCATTGGCGCCGTTTTCCACGGCCGCCTTTGCCATTTCCAGGTTTCCCGCAGGCGCTAATAGTTCCACCATCGCTCACCTCTAAAAAGATAAGAACAAAGAACTCAGCAGACCACAGCTGCTTGCGTGCGTTTGCCGACATACTCGGCGCCGGTGCGCCCGAAATAAAAACCGTTGCACAAACCCACAGCGGTGTGTTCGCGAATCGTATTCCACGCGGACTCGTCCACCGCCCAATCGCCGCCGGCGGCTCGCTCCAGCGCCGCGCGATAGATCTTGGCAATATTCAGACGGTACTCAGGCGTTTCATAGCCTGCCTCGATCCGGAACACATTGTGTCCGGCCGCGATGAGGGTTGGCAAATGCTCGAGCATGCACACGTCCTTGCCGCTCAGCACGCCCTTTCCCACCGACCGCATGGCCCAGTCGCCCTGCTTGAGGAACAAGTTTTTTTGGCATAGCGTCGGACATTTTTCCGGCCAGTTCTTCTCATATTCCAGTAAGAAGCAGTAATCGGAAACGCCCAGCGGCATTTTGCCGTGAACCACCAGCTCCGCCGGCATACCGACGCCGCTGGTGATAGCGCCCACCTCGTCGAGGCTGATCTCGTAGTTCGGCGTAAAGCGGACCGCACCGTACTCCTTTAACACCTCGGCTCCCGCATCAGTGTATACGTTAGCAAACCCGCCGATGTGCGCTGGCATGCCGGGGAACTGATCATGCACCATACGCAGCACGCCGAGGTTGTGGACCTCGACCGCATCGGCGCCAGCTGCGGCTGCCGTCTCCAACGCTTTCTGCACCTTGGGCAGCACGTCATTGCGCGGCCCAGCGTACGAAGTCACGTAGGCACGCAAACCCTGGCCCTTCACCAGCGCGATGCCTTCTTCGAGGTCGTCCAGGCGCTCCAGGAAGTTGTCCTCGTAGATGCGGCAGTAAATGTTGCCCAGGTAAACCGCGTCGTAAGCGCTCAGGTCCGATTCGCGGAGGTTTCGCAGGTTAGAGATCGTCGTATTAAGTTCGAAGGCGCCCATTCAACGTCCTTGCACAGTCCACATCACGGGCAGCACGGCCCGGTTCCCATTGGTCTTTTGATCGGCCTTCGGATCGGCCTTCTGCTCGGCCTTCCGACCGCATTTCCAGGCGTCCGCAGCCGCACGGTACGTGCCAATGATAGCACCCACTATGTCAACCGGTAGGCTGCGGCCCTGGATCTTGATCACGTCCACGCCCGCATCGAGAAACGCACCGAGTTCCGCCACCTGGCTGATCTGCCGGCTGGGAAATAACCGCCGGTCCGCCTCCACGCCATCTTTCAACAGCCTCCACGGCCGCTCGCAAACACGGAAACAACTGCCCACTCCGCCGCGTTTGACGCTGCCACTTAAACGTTGCGGCTGGTCGTCCCGCTCCGCCGCGGTGAAGTTCAGATAGCTGGGCATCCAGCACTTTCCGAGCTGAATGAACTCCTGCACCATGTGCAGCATAACCTCGATCTGGATCGAGGCCTTCGCCTTCACCGCCGCGATCTCCTGCGGCTCAACGTATCCCGGCAGCACCACCGCAGTCGCGCCCAGCTCCTGGTAGAAGAGGGCGTCGCTCGTGTTCAGCGCACCGCAGCCGATGCTGGCGGTGATGGCCAATCCCGGCAGCTTCCGCCTGACCTCGCGCAGAAACCCAACATCGTTCAGTATCACCCCACACAGTCCCCAGTCCGCCAATTCGGCCAGTTGGCGAAGCAACTGTTGGCGCTCCTGCGGCTTGGGGATGATGTTTGCCGCAAGCTGGACCTTTTTCCCAAGGGCATCAGCTAGCTGGATGCACCGTCGCAGCTGCCCACGGTCAAATTCACCTCGGGCGCCGCCACGGCTCCAACCCTTTAACCCCACGTACACCGCGTCCGCGCCCGCCTGAAACGCCTGCTTGGCCGCCTCAAGATTGCCGGCAGGAGCCAGCAGCATCGCACACCTCTTGGGCGCGTCCATGCCGCCGCGCTTCGCGGTGAAATGTGGGCTGGCCTTCACAGGCCCAGAGCCCGGGATTGCACGTTCAATAGCCAAGTTAGTCCTAACTATTCCCTGAGTCTGTAAGCTACGTCACTCCGAGGCGTGACGGCAAACATTGTGCGTTTCGCCCTCTTCGACAGTGAGACGCACTGGGTTTGTCAGTTGGTATTCTCCCTTGAATGTTCAATGCTTCCTCATGGATATGTTCAAAGAGGCTCCGCGCAAAGCTTTCCGATAGATGGTGTCTAGCGCCAGACCGGACCCTATCCTGGAGTATCTGCCTCCATCTTTCCGGTTGAAACAACGACACATTGTGAGCCCGTTTCCAGCTTCCTATGTGCCGGACACATTCCATTCGTTTGGCTAAAAGTGTGATCATATCCTTGTCAATGGCATCGATTTCTTTTCGCAGAAGCTTTATCTCTTCCGGAAGGCGCGCCAGCCCATCGGAGGACACATAGTGCAGTTTGTTGATGAGTCTTCCATATTGAGCCGGAGTTACTTGTTGTCTGGCGTCGCTAAGAGCAGTAGTCGGCGCACAATGGACTTCAATCATCAGACCATCGAAAAGAAAGTCCATTGCCTGTTGCGCCACAGCCATGATGTAACTCCGCTTACCGCAAATGTGGCTAGGGTCGCATATTAGTGGCAGATAGGGCAGCCGTCTCCGTAGCTCGATGGGAATTCTCCAAATAGGTCGATTACGATACAGATGTTCCCCATAAGTGGAAAAGCCCCTGTGTATCGCCATGATCTTTGTGATTCCGGCTTTGTTGATTCGTTCGATGGCTCCGATCCATAACTCGAGGTCCGGATTCATTGGATTCTTGATCATGACGGGAATATTCACGCCCCGCAGAGCTTCGGCAATCTCTTGGACCGCGAAAGGATTGGTGGCGGTTCGAGCGCCAATCCAGAGAATGTCGACCCCAGCTTTCAGACATTCCTCCACATGAGTTGGTTTTGCGGCTTCCGTAGCCACAGGCAATCCTACGGCATTCCCCGCCGCTTTTAGCCACGTCAGCCCTCTCACCCCAACGCCTTCGAAACAACCTGGACGCGTACGTGGCTTCCAGATGCCACCTCGTATGACTGTAACCTCGTATGCTGAAAGCTGCACGGCCGTCCGCAGCATTTGCTCTTCTGATTCCACACTGCACGGACCAGCGACCAGGAACTTCCTTCTCACGGGCATGTCCCATTCAGAAAGCCGATTAATGCTCAATTCCGGTGCCATGGATCGTCTCATTTTCTGCAGGTAGGAGTGCTTTTCTCCGATAATTCGTGAGAGCGCGCAGCGTGACTAGTGCGACTGACTGGCCTTCAAAATGCCATAGCCCGGATTGCACGTTCCATACCCAAGTTGGCTCCCAATTGTTTCCTGAGTCTGTGAGCAATGTCATATCTAGCTGTGACGGCAAACATTGCAGTTCGTGCATGACCTGCATATTAAGTAGCCGGTTACAAGAACTCGCTCTATCAACGCAATCCAAGTTCGAGATGTATTTTTTCGGAATCGCCGCAGCGCTCACTTGCCGAGGCTTTTAGTGGTAAGGGTTCGCCTAGCGTCGCTCTAAAGGCAATATCTTGGCGAGGATAGCTCCCCGTCAAGGTGTAGCTCAATTTTTTTGAAACGACACCCGCATCGTGTGGCATAATACGTCCCGCCTCCGGAGAAGCAGTTCCCGCCAGTTGAGACGCTACGCCCCCTGAGAGGCGAATGACCTGAATCCTGCGAGGTGGGGTCATGAAGTTAAGATGCTACCTGTTGTCTCTCCTGAGAATCCACCGTCCAGACTGTGAACATTGCAATCCTCGTGAAACAGGCGGGGATGAAATGCGAAAGCGGCTGGAGGAATTGAACTGGCGGACGCAGCAGCCTCATTCGCCCAACACAGGGGATCATTGAAGAGGCACTGGCGGTGTTCGATTTCAAGCCCGGCGAAGTTGTAGCAAGTCCGCCTATTTCGTTGGCGTAGCGGCGCAGCAGCAGAGATGGCTCCTCAGGTAGGACTCGAACCTACAACCCTCCGGTTAACAGCCGGGGAGCATATGCAGGAGTACATACACTCTCAATGACTTAGGCGGAGCACTTCGGCATCTTTGGAGTGCTTTCGGCGATAAACGGTTCCAAGAACGGTTCCAAGTTTGGTCGCGGAGAACCGTTGTTGTGGCGCGACGATGAAAGTTAACTCACCAGCGAGAATCGTGTCACCTGTCAAGAAACGTCAGCGTGGATCTATGATATTTTCTTGCCGGTATATTCTGTATAACACGAAGGCGAAATGAATATGTTTCAAAGCATACCTCGCGTCTTGTTTATTTGCATGATGGGACTCCCGAGTCTTTTATGGGCAATCCCGCAAGTCGGCTCTTCTCAGCAGACACGAACTGTGGCAGCACGAGTCGCTCAGATCCCTAGGGGGACCGAGATAGAAGTGCGACTGTTTAACAAAGAGAAACTTCGGGGACGCCTCGGCGAAGTTTCCGTAAGGGGGTTCACACTGCTGATTGCGACCGGAAACCGCATCGATGAACGTAGTATCACTTTCGATGGCGTAAAGTACATAAAGGTAATTCGCCCGCATAGACCGAGAGGACCCGCCCTTCCCCTCATGGTCGCCGGTGTTGTTGTTGCTGTGGTTGTGTTGCTGGCCGTGCGGTGAGAGGGCGAACGGTATTCCTGACTAAAGGTGAATAGCAGTCGGAGCGAAGCGACTGGCACGGCGATTGTGTTGTTGTTCGGAATCGTAGAGTCGGCGTGATTGAAAAGAAATACTTGACGCTGATAACTTCCTAGGATAAAGTCTCTGCCAAATCAGCGAGTAGGATCCGCCCGAGGGGGTGACGGAATAGCGTTTCCGTCAGTTGATCCTTGTCGCTGCTTCGACTGAACTGTGGACAGATTGACCATCGGCGGGCATGGTTCTGCTCACGCGAGGATTTTAGCCGCGCGAGCGCCCGTGGAAGATGCTTTCGGTCTCTGTTCTTGCGGCAAGGAGGAATTTTTATGTCCAGCATGTTGGCCCCCTCAACATGTTCAGCTTCTTGTTCCAATCCTGTTCTCGTAGAGAAGCGCACTTTCAACAGAGCTGAAAGAATGCGCTCAAGCCGAGCCTGCACAGTGGTGTTGGTGCTAGTGATTTGTCTCTTTCCGGTCGCAGCCGTTTGCCAGTCCGCTCTCTCGGCAAATTCAGGCATCAACAGCGCTGACACGTATGTCGTCGTGGATTTGACGATTACTAGCAGCACGACGCTCAATTTGCCTGACGCATTCTACAATCCGACGACAGGGCAAACTTCCAGCGTACTGACAGCCGCGCCGCCGACCCAGACATTGCACGTCGAGTCGGGCTACGACTCAAATGGCGGGTTGGTGATGAACATTTGGCCAACGGGAACAGCTGTGAACCCCACTACCACTGACGCCGAAGCGATAGGCTTCATCCGCTTTGGAGGGGGACAAATCACAGTGTTCGGCCAAAACGGTGCCCCACTACCTCTGGCCTTTCCCGCCAATGTGCCGACGACGTGGCCCTTGAGCCTTCTGGGAACCAATCCCGGACCCTCCTCAATCAGCAACCTAGTCGTGCCCAATATTCAAAACTACGCGCAAGCTCTGAAAGCTCAACTCGTAACGCAACAAAATCCCACAGTGGATTACGTAACGGTTACCCAATCCAATGGCAGCACTGCCGCTTGGACTTACGCGCCGTCCGGCTCGAATTGGATTGCTCAACAGGTTGTGCTCACTCCAACCATATCCAGCGGTTCGGCGACCCGAACGATTCAATTCGCTAACCTTACCTGGTACGACAACGCCACAAACGACGCTGCGAGAGCAGCGAAGGGATACACGGCAGAACTGCCTCCGGCTCCCACCACCAGCAATCCAAGCGGCCTCACTGTCACATCCCCTTCCAGCGGCCCCACAGTGGTAAACCAGTTGGGAGGCACCCAAAACATTGCTTTCATGCATGGGTTTGCATCTAGTTCGTCCACTTGGACCCGAATGTCGGACTGGCTCAATCAGGATTTTCGCTTCGGCAGCGAAGTAATTCCGACCTTCCCATGGTCCGATCACCTTTCGACTCAGGGAACTGATCTGGTCAACGAGATCAACTCCGTTGGCGGGAGCAATTACATCCTGATCGGGCACAGCCAAGGCGGGCTGATTTCCCGCTCTGCGGCGCAGCAATACCAAACAGCCAATCCGAGTCAGACTGTGGTAAAGGGTGTCGTAACGTTAGATGGCCCCAACGAGGGAGCGCTGATAGCTGCTACGGGCGGACCCACAATACTGGCGAGTCTGGAGTTTTTCGGCAATTTCTTGTGGGACGTGACTGGCTGCATCACGCCATACGATAACTTCGTCTGCTGGATGGCAGCGGTCCTTTTTTACGGCGGTCCAGTCGTCGGTGACGTGTGGTATAGCACGAACCCGGACATCCAGGATCTCTTGCCGGGCAGCACGTTCTTGAACCAGCTAAACAGCTACTCGGAAAGCTTTAAACGCACTGGAGTCGTCTCGTACACGCCAATGCGTTGGAACGAGATGCGAATCGTTGACAACGCTCTGTTCCTCGGGACACTAGGCTGCTATCCAGAGACCGGCTGCGGTGAACGTGACGTGGCGCAAGTGACCGATGCCGTTTATGACGAAGTTGAGGCGCTGTTCGTTTTCTGCATTTTTGAAGAAATATTTGATCCCGACGACGCCGATTACTGGGCCGCCGAGGCAGCTTACTTCCTGGATATCCTCGTAGGGATGGATGCGGTCGACGGGTTTTGGAACTTGATCGTTTCCGGCTTAGCGTCCTCGGACGGACTGGTGGCCGTTTCAAGTCAAAATTATCCCTCCAGTAGTGCCACTCAATTCCCGATCTATGGCGCTGATTCGCACACGGGGGCGACTACAAGTACCTATGTTCATGCCACTCTCGATCAAGTGCTTCAGCAGCAGTTTCAGGTTCCTACGCAAGCCAGTTGCGCATTTACCGCTTCGCCGTCCAGCCTGTCAATTTCACCCTCGGCCTACACAAATAGTTTTAGTTTGGGGACCGGTGCAGGTTGTCAATGGTCGGCAGTGAGCAATGCCCCATGGCTCAGCATCACTTCTGGAACTAGCGGCACTTCGAGCGGTTCAGTGTCATTTTCGGTGGCGGCGAATCCGGTGACTATCCCGCGAACGGGCACGATTCAGAGTGGCAACGGCCTCTCCGGAGCTAATTTTACCGTCACACAGGCGGGGGCTTGCACTTATACCCTGTCGGCATCGGAAATTGTAATCCAACCTAGCGGAGGAAATTTCACTGTGTCGGTGACCGCGCCGATCGGGTGCGTCTGGTCAGCAGTGCCGAACGAGAATTGGCTGACGATAACAGCAGGAGCGAGCGGAACAGGGCCGGGTTCGTTTACGCTGGCCGCATCATCTAATCCGTACGATACGGACTTGACGGGTACAATAACCGTCATGAACCAGACTCTGACGGTCATTCTGGGAGATCCCACAGGAACTCCTGGCACCGGGTCGGTAACGATCGATAAGAGTATTTGGCCGACTGAGTCGTGCGTTTGGGGCGAGTGTACTTGGGAAAGCGGTACTGTCTCCGTGCTCGTGGGAGGATTGACCTTTACGGTTTCCTATGGTAGCGCAAGTGATTCGCAGGCAAGCATAGCCTCGGCTCTTGCCGCGCAAATGAACTATCAGGATTCCCCAATCTCGGCCACACCGTCAGGATCCACGATCGCGATTAAGTCGTCAGTCAATGGTGCCGCAACCAACTATCCCATGGGCACGGCATACACTTGCAACACAGACAACGGAACATTCAGATGCCCAGGGTACTGGGCGACCGCCTCGGGCCTGACCGGGGGAAGCAACTAGACAAAGCCATGAACCGCGAAGTAGGAACGCGTGTTTTGTGGGTATTGCTTTTATTCCTGAGTGCTTGCGGCGGAGGAGCGGGCCCACAACCTCCACCTGTGCTCACTTTGACCACCCTTGTTCCGGACTATACGGTCGCGGGTACAGGGAGCATGACCGTCGTGGTCAATGGAAGCGGGTTCGTAACCTCTTCAGTAGTTTCGTGGAATGGGAGTCCCGTTCCCACGACGTTCGGGACGAACGCTATCTTGACGGGTTCCATCTCAAACTCCTTAATCTCGACTCCTGGAACGGCGAGCATTACGGTCAGCGACCCTTCGTCGGGAGCTATGTCTAACGCGGAGCCATTCGGGATAGCGTCCCCGGCAGCTGCGACGGCAGGGGTGATTCAACTAATCACGATCGCGCTGGATGGATCGCCAGCCAACGGGGATAGCCTAGTTGCTCCCTCCATCAACTCTGATGGCAGGTACGTAGCCTTCCAGTCGGCGGCTACGAATCTGGTTTCCGGCCCTGCCAGCGGCTTTCAGGATATTTATCTTCGCGACACTTGCCTTGGGTCGGCGCCGTCCGGTTGCACTCCCAGCACAACGCGGATTTCAGCGACCTCTGATGGCTCGCCTACGAACGGCAACAGCCGCGATTCTTCGATCACTGGGGACGGACGCTTTGTTGCGTTTGACTCGCAGGCCACAAACATACTGCCAGGGACGTCAGTATGCGGTGGACTGAGCAGTTGTGCATTCTTACGCGATACATGTAACGGGGCACCGGCGGGCTGTGTCCCGACCACAACGCTGATCTCGGTTGCCCTAGACGGCACCGCGGCCAGTGGCGGCTCGCCTTGGATAAGCTCCGGCGACGAATTCGTGGCCTTTGCTTCGGGCGCAACAAATATCGTGAGCAGCGGCGCCAGCGGTTTGGGGGACGTGTTTGTTCGTGACACCTGTTTCGGGGCATCGGCGGGTTGCACGCCGAACACCATTTTGGCTTCAGTGACGTCCACAGGCGGGGAGAGCAACGGCAATAGCCTTACGCCAGCGGTCGATGCTGTCGGCCGTTTCGTCGCCTTCGTATCTTGGGCGACTGATATGACTGAGAATGAAAACCCTGCCGTCGCTCCCGACCTATTCGTGCGGGATACTTGCGTGAGTTCTACCCCACCGTGTACCCCCAGCACGACCAGAGTGGATGTTGCTACCGATGGAACTCAGGCGAACAATTCTCTTACCTACAATATAATTCCGTCGATTAGCGCGAATGGGCAAGTGGTGGCCTTTGCCTCACTAGCTACAAATCTAGTCTCCGCCAACGTCGGCGGCTGGGCAAATGTATACGTTCGCGACACGTGCGAAAGCGCGCCAGCGGGATGCACACCAAGCACAAGTCTCGTCTCGTTGGGCAACGACGGCTCGATTGGCAATAATGGCAGTTCGGACCAGGCCATGAGCGCCGACGGGCGGTTCGTTGCGTTCTCCTCGCTGTCATCGAACCTCGTGCCGGGCGACACAGAGCCTGCCGGGGGCTTCAAAGACATCTTTGTACGCGACACTTGCTTTGGGATAACGTCCGGCTGTGTTCCGAGTACCGTGAGAACATCAGTGACCAATACACCAAACCCCGAAACCCAAGCCAATGATATCAGCGATTACCCCGCCATCAGCGGCGATGGTCACTATGTCGTCTTTCTTTCTGCAGCAACCAACTTGGTTCCCGGAGGCACAAATGGCCACGAGATGGTCTTCCTCGCCAAAACAGGGTTCTAGATTGTCATTAGAATGTTGCTTAGCCTGCTTGTCGATTCCGGGTCTAGGATAGGCGAACTGTTATGCAAAATATGCGATCACGTCGTATATTTTGCATACGTGGATTCCACGCGCAGTTGGACCCCTCTTGCAACTTGGCGGCGATGTAGTAAATTTCGACTTCGTGCGAAACGTGGCGGGAAATCACGCGTGACCGATGGTGCGATCGTCTGTCGCACGCCAAACGGCTTTCCGCTTCCGAATGGATTTCGGGCGTTGCCTGTGACCAACTCGGATGAATATGCGTATTCGAGAATTCAAAGACCTAGCTAGAAGGGTGCTCCAGGGGAATCTGACTGACATTCCCGGAATAGCGGAATGATAAGCCGAGGCGCAAAGGCCAGTGTCAAGGCTCTTCGACCGCGAACGCGGCGCGCGAAGCGCGGCCTTGACACTGGCCGGGCCTCGGCTATGCTCTGGCTGTCCGGGGCATGTCATTCGGGAATGCTGCATTCACAGACCTAGACCGAAACCCTGACTGATCTGATTCGTGTGCGTGGTTTGTGGTTCTATCTTGTGCGCCACTGGCTCTTGCTGAATCGCGGGGGAATGGGACACGTCGCGGCTGAGTTCTTGCCCGAGCGTCTGTGCGTTATTCGTATAAATCTGCGCGTCATAGCGTCCACGCGAGACAGCGACATAGGCCATGCGGCTGTTGAGCAGATCCTTGGCACCCAGTCCGGTGTCCACGTGAATAAGGACACGGTCGGCGGTCTGTCCCTGGCTGGAGTGGCTGGTCATGGCATACCCATGATCGAGATGCGGATGCTTGTGCGGATCGAGTTCAACCATACGCCCACCGTCGATCTTCAAGCGCCGCCGCCCGTCTCCGTCGATGCTCTCGATGGTCCCCAACTCGCGGTTCGCAACTCTGAGGTCGTTGGCAGGCGCAGTGAGCTGAATGCGGTCGCCTACTGAAAAACTCCGCATCTCCTCCCGAAAGACTGAGACTCCCTGCTGCCTGCGCGGATCGTAAGTGCGCTGCGTGCCATCCTGCAGCTCGACTGTCAGCCGGTTGCTCGGAGCGTCGATACTCTTCACCTGTGCGTACGCGCCTTTCCCGATGCCGGTCTCCTTCGATGCGCGAGAGTAGCGCAGCACATCGCCCACCTCATAGCGCTCGGCCCATGTGCGGTCCGCGCCGGTGAGGGCTTGGCGCGGCACCAGCGTCCGGATGCGGTGCTCGTCGTTGCTGACGAGGCCACTCCGCTGCAATTCCGCATGGACGCTCTCGTTGATCTCCGTGCGAGAGCGATTATCGGGAGAAATCACCAGCGTGTTCTCCGGCAATTGTGCGTACTCCTTCGCGATAGCGGCGATGCGCTCGTCGTGGCCTTGTATCTCATGGACTCGGCCCTGCCGGTCAAGATTCTGTATCGCCTCGCTCACCTCGCCCCCCGCAAGCTGCTCGACTACCTGTTTTAATTCTGGGTCTTTCTGGCGCACGATCTCTTCGAGCTTCACCGTTTTCATACCGAGGTCCTGGAGCTGCGCGAAGGGCCGTCCGGCCTCAACCGCCTCATGTTGCCGCCGGTCGCCGACGAGCAACACACGGTCATTCGGATGGAGCCGGTTCACAAACTCATGCACCTGCCTGGTCGATGCCAGCGAGGATTCATCGAGCACATAGAGCCGTTTCTCCCCGGAATCCGGCTGCTGTCCACGCACCAGATGCTTCTGCAGCGTGGATGTCTCCATGCCTGCTTCCCCGAGCTTCTGCGCCGCGCGGGACGTGGGCGCGAAGCCTTCCACTCTGTAGCCCTCAGCCTCCGCGCCTTCGCGGATTACGGACAGCGTTGTTGTCTTGCCCGCGCCTGCGATGCCATCTAAACCGACAACCTTCTCCCGCGAGAGAAAGATTTCGTCTACTGCTTGGCGCTGCGAGGCATTCAACTCCGGGTGGCGGTCTTCCGTGGCGATGCGCACTTGCGGCGAGACCAGCATGGGATCGCTGTAGTCGCGCCGGTTGCCTTCCTGCATCCGGCCAACGATCTCACGCTCCATGCGTACCATCACGGCGGTTGTGTACTGTTTGCCAGCGCCAACGTGGGAGACTTCACGGAACTCCCCGGCCTCGATCCGGCGCTCGAACTCGTGCCGGACCTGGGCATAGGTGGTTTCTCCCATGCCGCGCACCAGCGCTGTTTCGAGGATCGCGCGGCGGTCCTGCACAGCCGATCTCTCGAAGACATGATCGCGCGCCCAGGTCACGGCCCGCTGCGCCTGAACCTCTGGCTCCGGTATCTGGTATTGCCCATGTTGGCGCGCCTGTGCGACGACGCGGTCCGCCTGATGCCCGAACTGTGCGGCCAACTGGCGGTGCCGCTGTAAGACTTCTGCCGGGGACAGCAGTTCCTTGCGGTCGCGCGTATGGTGGGCCGCGATCTGCGCCGCCGCGGCTCCGTCGATTCCTTGTTCCCGGAGATGGTCTTTGATCTGTTCACGCCTCGGACTGGAAGCCTCCAGATATTCCTTCGTATAGCCTTTTACTTCCGGCTGTCCATGCTTGCCGCGCTCCAGTTCGTAGCCCAGCTTTTCCAGACGCAGAGCCAACTCGGATCGGTACACCGCCGTGACGTAGCGTTGCGACACGAACATCTCATGCGGCTGCAGAGCTCGCATCTGTTTTCCGTTTTCAGGACCGCTTCCGCGCTCGGTCATGTTGAAGATCACGGCATGGGTATGAAGCTGTGGCGCAGCATAGCCATCGACGGGCCGCGCGGTATCGTGCTCGAACGTGGCAGCAACGAATTTCGCGGTCGTCTCCGGGGCATGGACATTGCCGATCCGCGCCTGCGTGTATCGTTCAAGCTCCTGAAGTGCCGCGCGTACACTCTCCCGATGGGCTTCCCGGACCCGGCCATCGCCGCCTACGAGAGCTGTGAGCGATACCGACTTCGGCGCGGAAAACGTGGCGTCCCACCCGGCGCGATGCTCGAAGCTGGTTACCTTTCTGCCAAATTTTCCTTCATAGGTTCTCGAAACTTGATGCCGTACGAGCTGCTCTTCGGTGTGCGGATGTTGGCCTTCACTCAGTCGCGCAAAGTGTTCGGAACCAACGCCACCTTGCAACCCCCATTGCTTGGCGAGCCTGCCCTGCCACTCACTGTGACCCTGCTGATCGCGGCTCCAGTAGTTCTGTTCCTGCGCGGCAAACTCCCGCGCATGGTAGGTCTGCGCCTGGCTGGCTGACAGCGGTTTCGAGATCGTGAGCATACCGAGCGTTCCTCAAGCGTGAAGTGGTGTTCTTGGCAATTTGTCTCTCATTCGATTCCCTTCGTTTTCTCCCAGCCGAACACCTCTTTGGGTTTGGTCTCGGAAGCACCGATAGTCGAACCAAAGAGTCCGAGCATCGGCTGTGTAGGCTTCTTCAGCGGATCGGCGGGAGCATTTGCGGGCACTGATGGCGCTGGTTTCGGCGCGATCTCTGGCATCTGCCGCTGCGAAAATCTCGTCAGTCTGAATCGGATTCTGCCCATCTTTATCCTCCATCTCTGGATAAAACTTGGCTGAGGTCGGCCCCATTCGATTGTTTCCCTATCCCGCCCTTTACGTAAGGACCGGTTCTGCAACACACTCCGCACAGCCAGTAGCAAAAGGAACATTGCGGCTACCCAAAGCAACGGCGTCAAGAGCGAAAAGCTTCTGGGAAAAGGCATGGCGCTCATGGCATACGAGCTCTTTCCTTGCCCTCGCGGGGGAAAAAGTCATCAAGCAGTTTGCGCGCCTGCTGAAGCTTTCGTGCGTCGGCCTGGTCGCGGATTTTGAGGACGGAATCAGGCGACAATTGTCTGCCTTCCGATGCCGCTTGAGAGGCTGCATGGAAGAGATTCAGGAGCGCGTAACGCACCGCCCAGACTTCGGCCAATACAAGTTCGGTGGGATCAGCGGGCCGCTGTCGCGCGGCGCGCAAAGTGGTCTCACGCAGCCACTCGGAAAGAACCCGTCCCGCGCTTTCGGCCGCAGATTCTAATTCTCCCAGTTCTTCGGGAGTCAGTCGCGTGGCCGCGATCTTGGTGCGGAAGCCGGGCTTCGCCTCTTCTCCGAACGGCAAACTCGGCTGTGGAGCGGACTGAATGTGGGGAATGTTCATTGGGGAATCTGCCTTGTTGCCGGTGCTGCGATCATCTCCGTTGCTTTTGATACGAAATCACTCCCTCACAAGAAGGTCTTATGCTTCAACGCGTTTACGTGATCAACGATTAGGAGCGCTTCGCCGCAAACAAACATCGTCGTTCGGTATCGCAGTCACTCAGCTGGTGATGAATTTGTTGATGCAACGAACGTTAACCTGCGTAAACATCGAAGCGCCGTCTGGCGTTCCGCAGTTCCCAATTTGGGGGTGACGTGTCCACATTTCTCCCGCTGCAAAGCAGCGTCGTCATTCCCCACACCCGCGTAGCGCACTCAGAATTCCGCTTCGCATCCACATTGCGCCGCGAAACATCGCATCTCTCACAACTCGCCATATTCGAGCACCTGGGCCTCCCACGTATGGATCACTTCGGGGGCCTGCCATGCGCGCCGAAACAGATTGCGAATCGACTGCCAGTGTTTCACCGGAAATCTGAAAGCGATTCCGTTCTCCCGCGCAAAGAAGTACACGCCCCGTTCCCCGTTGTCTAAGATCGCCGTGTGCGCGTAGAAATAGTGGCCTTTCCATTGGCAAAGATCCCGCGCCAAATCCAGCTCTTCCAGCATCCTTCGGAACTCCGCAATCCTCGGGCATCCCACCACCGGATAGCTCGGCGTAAGCTCCCCCGGAAACTGTAAACGAGGGGAGAAATCGTTCCCCTCTTCCCGCACCAAATCGAGGCGGTATCCGCCTTCTTCGAACGATGGCAATGCCAGTTGCACCGCAAGCTCAAAGTCCTCGTCCTCGGTCTCCGCTGGCCGCTTCTCTCGCAGGGGCTTACGATGACGGAAATAGTGGCCTCGCGCACACACCTTCCACAGGGCTGCCCAGTGTGGCCAAAGCGCCTCGTTCAGCTTCTCGATGTTCGAGAATTTCTCCTGGTCGAGAAGGGTGTAGAGATTGCGCACGGCGAGGATTGGTTTGCGCCGCTTTTGGCTTGGGTTCATCAGCATTTGGAGTGTGTTAGTTACCACACGGCGTACGTCGTCACTTTCAATGTCCTCAGCCTTTGCTTCGGCCTGTTTGTCCCCCGGAAGAGTCATCAGGTACAGGAAGTCCAGCGGGGACTTTTTCGACCTGCGAACCACGGCATAAGACGCAAGGAATGCCTCCAGTATTTCGGCCAGAGACTCGAAGGAAATCTGGCCTTGGGCGGTAGTCGCGAACGACTCCGCGCCCAGCGCACAGTAGTGGGCCACCATCGTCCATTCCGCCTGCGAAAGCGAGAGTCGGGCGTCGGCCTTGCCGCGAATTCGCAGCAAGGATTCGGTCGGCTCTAAGAGCAGGTTGACCAACTCAAGACGGTCGTCTCTGGCGGACTCAAGTAGCTGCTTGGCGGCCTCCGATGTTGAAATGGATCCGCCGCTCTTGAGGGCCATGATCTCCCTCAGCTTATCGAGCCGGGAGCGCAGAGCATCGGAGATGCGAATGGAGATCACGGGCTGTTGCTGTGTCGGTGTCTTTTCTGTCATGCGGTCCCTTTCTGGACGGTTACGGTAAATAAAATTGTACCGTTACATATTGACTATACGTGTACACATGCGCTATTGTCAAGTGTGAAGTCGCGCACAACGGGGGGCAAGATCAAGCCCTGGGTTCAGCGCCGTAAGCATACTGGGACTCAGCAGCGCTGAAGCGCAGTTCTCAGGTTGTACACGAATCCCACACCAGCCAGGGGGATAGTCGATGACACTTAGATTAATTCACCATTCGCGGGTCCAACCTCTCTTCTCGGAGCAACGTCTGCTAACGGCCCTCGACGTTGCGGAACGTCTGGGAGTCTCCGAGCGTTGGGTGCGAGACCATGCAACCAGACGCCATCCCAGAATCCCTGTTGTGAAGCTCGGGCCCTTGCTTCGATTCCGGCAAGAAGATATCGAACATTTCCTCATGTCTCACTTGTCATCCACAGCTTCCAAAATCGTGCGGGACAGTGTATGAACAATACTGTTCTCCGCGACCAACGATGGACCAGATAGGAGAACGCAGTAATGGCAATGGTCTATCAGAAGGGCACCGTGTACCTGCAAGGGGCGCGGGAGAGGAAGTGGTATGGCAAGTTCCGTGTCTATTTGAAGGGCCGGAACGGAGAGGAGGTTGAAAGAACCAGAAAGGTGGTATTGGGAAAGAAATCAGAGCTTCGCAAGTGGGAGGCAGAAGAAAAACTCAAAACCATCGTCCAGGAGGAAAACGGAAAAGGGGTTCGAGGTTTTGTCGCGAGAGCGGACGATTCCGTCACCTTCGGCTGGTTCGTCAGTGAGAAGTATGTTCCCATGCGTCGCGGGCGATGGCGGCCCGCTACAAAACAGAAAACCGAGTTCGAGATCAACAAATACCTGGTCGAGAACTTCAAGAGTGTTCCGATTCGCGAGGTTGGACTTTTCGAACTGCAGGTCCATCTCAACAAACTCGCCGAGCGCTATTCGGAATCGATTGTGAGACACACGTTCGTGAACATCCGCTCGATCATGCGTCTGGCGCGCAAGCTGGAGTTCCTACAGGAAGATCCTGCCGAGGAAGTGAGGATGCCCCAGACCAAAGAAGTGAAACGTCCGACCATGACCGCGAAACAGATCAGAGACCTCATCAGCGTGATCGAAGATGTCCACGATCTTTGCCTGATGAGCATCGCGTTGTTCTGCGCAACCCGAACCAGCGAGACGCTCGGGTTGACATGGAAGTCGTATGCCGGGGACAAACTGATTCCGTTGAACACTGCCTTCGAAGGACAGACTCTACGAAGGCAGACTCAAAACGCGGGAGAGCCGCAACGCGATCCCGATACCGGAAGATGTGATACCGATCATTGAGGCCTGGCGCAGCGTGTCGAAGAATACTTCACCCGATGCGCTCATGTTTCCGACATTCGGCCGTGGCACCCGGAAAGGAAAAGTGGTGCCGCGTCAGGGACGGAACTTCCTCAAATGGAGAATCCATCCCATCGCCGACAAGCTGGGTATTCCAAGGAAACTCGTGACCTTTCAAGTGATGCGCCGCACGCTGGGCACCGACATGCAGGGGCACGGGACGATGAAGGACGCGCAGCAGATCTTGCGGCACGCCAGCATCAAGACCACAGCCGAGATTTACATGCAGGAAATTCAGGCGAGCGTGCGCTCGGCCATCAACTCTCGGACGCGGGAGATTTTCAGCCAGCATACGAAAGAACTGAGTCAACTGAAGAACCCGGTTTCTCACCAGAGGAAGCCCAATTCTCTCAAACCTCGGAACACAACGGTTCCAAACGGTTCCAAGTTCGATTGCGGGGTATTTGCAAATGGCTGAAAAGAATGGCTCCTCAGGTAGGACTCGAACCTACAACCCTCCGGTTAACAGCCGGATGCTCTGCCATTGAGCTACTGAGGAGTGGGAGCACGCTTTCGTGCTTGAATTATCAATGAAATCATATCAGAGCCTGCCGCGGATTGGAACCTCATGTGTCGGCCCGCTCGTGTGTCGGTCGTTACCTTACCGGGAAGCGCGCCCGTGACGCTTGTTTTTCTGTTAGCCGAATGTTCTGCTAACCTACTCCTCAGCGTCTCGTCCACAACCGAAGTGAGGTGTTTTATGCAGGGAGGTTTGCGTTTGTTGACTGCTTTTCTGATGCTCATCGGTGTCGCTGCCCTGGTCTATGCGGAGGATTCCCGCGCCGGGGATTCCGCCGCTCCTTCCATTCCGGCCGGTCCTCCGAAAGCCAAAGTTGCTCCCGTCGAGGACACGGTTCAGGGTCACAAGATCGTTGATCGCTACCGTTATCTGGAAAACGCGAACGATCCCGACACCAAACTCTACGTCGAGCAGGAACTCAGCTACACGCGCTCCGTCCTCGACCCGCTTCCCGGACGCGACAAGATCAATGCCCGCCTATCTCAATTGCTTGAGATTGGCACCGTCGGAACTCCGCAGATGGGTGGCAAGTATTACTTCCACACTCGCCGCGAAGGCAACCAGAACCAACCCGTACTTTACGTGCGTGAGGGGTCGAACGGCGACGACCGTGTGTTGCTCGACGTCAACAAACTCGCGGCCGACGGGACGATCGCCCTCGACTGGTGGTATGCGTCGGAAGACGGCAAGTACGTTGCGTATGGCACGTCGCCGAGCGGCTCGGAAATCAGCACCCTCCGCGTGATCGAGACCGCCACCGGTAAGCTGCTGCCTGATTCGATTGAACGGACGCGCGCCGCCAGCCTCGCCTGGAAGCACGACGATTCCGGATTCTTCTATACCCGCTATCCCAAGAAGGGAGACGTTCCCGAAGGGCAGGAGGTGTACTACCGGCACGTGTTCTATCATGCCCTGGGTGCCGATCCGGCGCAGGACCCGCTGATTTTCGGCGAAGGCCGCAACCCTGAGTGGTGGCCCAATGTCACCCTTTCCGAAGACGGACGCTGGCTGCTGATCGACGAAGAGCACGGCTGGACGAAGACCGAAATGTTTCTGCAGGATCTCACTTCCAAAAATCCCCCACTAGAAATCACCGCGGGCAAAGATTTCCTCTACGGCGCCGACTTCTTTGCGGGCAAACTCTACATCACCACCAACGAAGATGCGCCCCACTATCGCGTCTTTGTCGCCGACGCTACCAATCCTAAGCGAGAAAACTGGAAGGAACTCATCCCGCAATCGGACGCCGTGCTGCAGGGCGTGAGCGTGACTGGCGGCAAGCTGCTGGCACAGTACGAACACAACGCGACTTCTGAACTGAAGCTATTCGGGCTCGACGGCAAGAAGCTTGCCGATATTTCTCTCCCCGCTATCGGAAATGTTTTTGGCACTTCCGGCCGATATGACCGTAGTGAGATTTTCTTTGGATTCCAATCCTTCACCGTGCCACCCTCGATCTACCGCGTCGATCTAAGCGACGTGAAGAGCGCGCTCTGGGCCAAAGTCGACGCGCCCTCCATCGATCCGTCTGTCTACGACGTGCGACAGGTTTGGTACGCGTCCAAAGACGGCACGAAAGTCCCGATGTTTGTGGTCAGCAAGAAGGGAATCGAGAAGAACGGCAAGAACCCAACCCTGCTGACCGGCTACGGCGGTTTTAACGTCTCGCTGACGCCGATTTTCAACCGCGGTATGTACTTGTGGATGGAGCACGGCGGCATTTACGCGGTCGCCAACCTTCGCGGCGGTTCCGAGTTCGGCGAAGACTGGCATCGCGCCGGCATGCTCGACAAAAAACAGAATGTCTTTGACGACTTCATCGCCGCCGGCGAATACCTGATCGCACAGAAATACACCGACCGCGATCACCTCGCGATTTACGGCGGCTCGAATGGCGGCTTGCTGATGGGCGCCATGATCACGCAGCGTCCGGACTTGTTCCGCGCCGTGGTATGCGCCGTCCCATTGCTTGACATGCTGCGCTATCAGAACTTCCAGATCGCAAAACTTTGGATCCCAGAATACGGCTCGGCCGAAGACGCCAAGCAGTTCGAATGGCTCTACGCGTACTCGCCCTATCATCATGTGAAGCCCGGCGTGGAATATCCTGCCATCCTCTTCATGACCGGCGATACCGATACCCGTGTCGATCCCATGCACGCCAAAAAAATGGCCGCGCTCCTCCAAGCCGAAGCCAAGAATGGAGCCAGCCAGCAGAAGCCGATTCTGCTGCGCATCGAAACCAAAGCCGGCCACGGCCAAGGCAAGCCGGTTACCAAGCAAATCGAAGAGAGCACAGATATGTACTCATTTCTGTTCTGGCAACTGGGAGTGAAACCGTAATTGTGGAGGGACGGGCGTCCCGCGAGCCTGCCCTGAGCGAGGCCGAAGGGTCCAAGCCGAGCAAAGCTCGGCAACTTCTCCAGACACGTACGTCCGGTTTCCCCTGTGCTCCTTGTGTTCCCTGTGGTTAAATGATGTCGGTGCCCACCGAGCAGAAAATCCGGGTCCTAGTCGCGAAGCCCGGCCTCGACGGCCACGACCGCGGCGCCAAGGTCATCGCTCGCGCTCTGCGCGATGCCGGTATGGAAATCATCTATACCGGCCTGCGCCAGACGCCGGAGATGGTCGTCAGCGCGTCATTGCAGGAAGATGTGCAGGTCATCGGTCTCTCGATTCTCTCGGGCGCGCACAATGCCATCGTTCCGCGCGTGATGGACCTGCTGAAGCAAAATAAAATCGACGACGTGCTGGTGCTGGTCGGCGGCATCATCCCCGATCAGGACATCGAAGGCCTCAAGAAAATCGGCGTAGCCGCCATCTTCCAGCCCGGCACTCCCATGGACGACATAGTCAAGTTCATCCGCGCGCACGTAAAACCGCACGGCGTGCCGGCTGTTTAGAATGCCGACGACGGCTCCGCTATCCATCGGCGCATGCGTCAGCGATGATTGACCGAATCCCGCCGCACCTCGCGCTTTCTCCCTGCCTGGTTTAAAATAAAGCCTAAATATGGCGGAAATTCAGCGTAGAAAAACCTTCACAGCCTCGATCGGCGGCGTTCGCGTCGGCAGCAATGCACCGGTTATGGTGCAGTCCATGACGAACACCGACACCGCGGACATCCCCGGCACCGTAAGACAAGTCGCCGCGTTGGCCAGGGCCGGCAGCGAGGTAGTTCGCGTAACCGTCAACAATGACGATGCCGCCAAGGCCATCCCCTACATCGTCGATGGACTAGAGAAGCAGGGCCTGCGCGTGCCGATCATTGGCGACTTCCATTACAACGGACACCAGTTGCTGACCAAATACCCCGGCTGCGCCGAGGGCCTGGCCAAGTACCGCATCAATCCCGGCAATTCCAGCATAGGGAAAAAGGGCGACGACAACTTCCGCACCATGATCGAGGTTGCCGTAAAGCACCAGAAGCCGGTGCGCATAGGCGTGAACTGGGGTTCGTTAGATCAAGCGTTGCTGACAAAGATGATGGACGAGAACTCGCGCCTGCCCGAGCCAAAAGACGCCCGCGAAGTGACCATGGAAGCGATCGTAGTAAGCGCGCTCACTTCGGCGAAGCTGGCCGAGCAATTCGGACTGCGCCCCGACCAGATCATCCTCAGCGCAAAAGTCAGCGGCGTGCAGGATCTGATCGATGTCTATCGCATCCTAGCGGCACGCTGCGAGTACCCGCTCCATCTGGGACTGACCGAAGCTGGCATGGGAGCCAAAGGCATCGTGGCGTCAAGCGCAGCCATGGCCGTACTGTTGCAAGAAGGCATCGGCGACACGATCCGCGTCTCGCTCACTCCAGCGCCCGGCGGCGATCGCACCGAAGAAGTCCGCGTGGCGCAGCAAATCCTGCAGTCGCTCGGCATTCGCAGCTTCACGCCGCAAGTCACCGCCTGCCCCGGCTGCGGCCGCACCACCAGCACGTTCTTCCAGGAAATGGCCGAGAAGATTCAAACTTACCTGCGCGATCAGATGCCCATCTGGAAAGGCCGCTACACGGGCGTGGAAGAAATGAAAGTCGCCGTGATGGGCTGCGTCGTCAACGGCCCCGGAGAATCGAAACACGCCAGCCTAGGAATCTCTCTGCCTGGAACATTCGAAGAACCGAAGGCCCCCGTCTACGTAGATGGCCGCCTGTTTACCACGCTAAAAGGGGACAAGATCGTAGCCGAGTTCATCAAGATTCTCGACGACTACGTCGAATCCCACTACGTCACCAGAGAAAAAGAAGAAGTCGGCGTGCGCGGCTAGTTCGCATTCCTCTACGTAGAGACGTGGCTTGCCGCGTCTATGTCGCAGGCTGAAGAACTGCTGAGAAACGCTGGAAGGTTCTTGGGGTGGGAGACGGGAATTGAACCCGCAACCGTCGGAGCCACAGTCCGATGCTCTACCAGTTGAGCTACTCCCACCGCAGACGCCGCAGACACTGATTATAGCAACTGCGACGGGCTTACTGTTCTCGCTGGCTTCGGACTTGCCTTGCACCGTCCAGACGCCGGCGAAGTAACGCCCTCCACCACCACCTTTTGCTCGCGTAATAGTGCATCATGTTCCAGTGCCTTCTCTCTTCTTCCGAATCGAAGTCGACGGCCCGGCAAGCATCCTTCGCCTCACTTCGCCCGATGGCACCAATCGTCTCACCCGTGCTTGCGTGCTCGCCCTGACCGCTGCCATTGACGGACAGAAAGAAGACGGAGAGAAAGACGGACTGAGAAAAGACGGACCGGAAAAGCAGCTCCGTCCACTGGTTATTGCGGGCAATCGCCAATTTTTCTCGGTCGGCGCCGACCTGAATGAAATCGCCGCGCTGAGCGGCGCCGAAGCCTACGAGTTCTCCACCATGGGACAAGCGCTCACGAATGCAATCGCCGGCTATCCCGCACCCGTCATCGCCGCCATCGAAGGCCACTGCATGGGTGGCGGGTTTGATCTCGCGCTCGCCTGTCACCGCAGAATCGCCGCTCCCTACGCGGTTTTCGGACACCGTGGTGCCGCTCTCGGACTCATGACCGGATGGGGAGGTACGCAGCGCTTGCCGCGCCTGATCGGGAAGAGCAGAGCGCTGGAACTTTTCATTGCCGCAGAAAAAATCTCAGCCGCCCGGGCGCTCGAGATTGGATTGGTGGATGCAATCGCCAATGATCCGGTCGCAGAGGCCATGCGTCAACTGCAACCGCAGTGCTGACGGGAATGGTGCGTGCGTTTCCTTCTGCAGTGTCCACGAATCTCCCGCTGCTTCCGCGGACAGAGTGTCCGCGCTACACAAGAAACTACAGCACCAGCGACCAGCTCAGGAATGCCCACAGCCACGCCAAGTTCAGGACGCCGAGCGCGCCTGCATAAACGCCGAGTTGTTTTCCCCTCCAACGCTCGGCGTATGCACCTAAGACCAAAAATGCGGGATACACCATGAGCGTATAGCGCGCTGCCCCCAGCAGCGGACGCCCGGTGTACATAAGCATCTGCAGAATCACCGCCAGCGCAAATGCTTTGTCCTCGATTTGGATCTGGATCCGGATTTGGCGCCGCAAGCTGATCACGGCAACCAGGATCACCAAGCCCAGCTTGATGGCCAGCAGAGTATCGTGCTCGGTCACGATCAGCCGCAGAGCCTCCGCTAAACCCCTCCATGGCGGCACCATCGTCATGCCTTGATAGAGCCGGTAAGCTTCCACTACGGAAGGTCGCCCCGACCAACGCAGCCAACCCCAATAGCTGAGCAATCCAAGAGGCGTCAGCGCAACGATCAGCGAGCGGGCTTGCCGGCTCCGCAGCGCCATCGCCGCGAGTGGGACGAAGACCAGCACACCGGTAGGCCGCGCCACGCCCGCCAGCAGGCCGCAAATGGTCGCCGCTTCCCACCGCGCTTCACGCCCAAGGACAACGGCCCAGACTACCAGCGCAAGAGTTAAGGAATCTGCATAGCCGGCGAAGAGCACGAAACTGGTCGGCCACACGCAGACAAGCAGCAGCATGCGGAGCCTTCCCGCGTCCGATAAACCTGCGCCTGCCAGACGCAGCAGCCCCCAGAATGAAAAAAACGCCGCCGCAGTCGAGACCAGAAGCGCCGCCGCCATCGCTGGCATCACTCCGCTCACCAGCCGAATCGCCGCCGGATACAACGGATAGAAAATTACCGCCATGGGCCGGTCGTAGCCGTGTTCCGCGATACGGAGGAACCAGAGCGTATCGAAGCGCTCCCAAATTCCAAGCAACGCATAATACAGACCGTGCGGAGCCGGCAAATTTTCAGTGAGCGCATTGCTGTTAATCAACGCCGGAGCCGGATGCAGAAACGGCAGGAATACCGCTGCCATCGCCGAATAGAGAACTCGCAATGATGCGGTGAGCGCCAGGGCGATCTGCCAGTCCGCCAAGGATGCGAGCTTCCGCAGCATTCGTAGATTGTAGCGCCCGCCTCGGGCGCGCACGCCGCATTCCTGATTCGAAGCGGCTCAATCAACGGTCTTAATCGACGCGCTTAGCTCTCGTCCGCGCTGGTATAGTAAGTAGTTTCGCAACTAGTTTCGAAGTCTGCCCTCATGCGCGAACGTACTGAATCCACCGCTATCTCCATCAACAATGTCCTTCCCACTAAGATTGATCCCAGCTCACTTCGCTTCGAATCCAACATGCGCGCTCTCGCCGACCTTGTCGCCCAGGTTCGCAACGAAGAGGAAAAAATTCGTGAAGGTGGTGGCGCGAAAGCCATCGAGAATCAGCATGCCAAATCGCGCCTTACCGCGCGCGAGCGAATTAACCTCCTCGCCGACCCCGGGTCTTTCTTCGAACTCGGCCTCTATGCCGCGCACAAAATGTACGAAGAATGGGGCGGCGCTCCCGCCGCGGGCGTCATCACCGGTCTCGCCCGCATCCAATCCCGCCTGGTCATGCTCATCGTGAACGACGCCACCGTCAAAGCTGGCGCCTTCTTTCCCATGACCACGAAAAAAGTTATCCGCGCGCAAAACATCGCCATCGAGAATCGCATCCCGACCATCTACCTCGTCGATTCCGCCGGAGTCTTTCTCCCGCTGCAAGAGGACGTTTTCCCCGATACCGACGATTTTGGCCGCGTTTTCCGCAACAATGCTGTCATGTCTGCTCTGGGCATTCCACAGATCGCCGCCATCATGGGCATGTGCGTCGCCGGCGGCGGATATTTGCCCGTGATGTGCGACCACGTCCTCATGACCGACGGCAGCGGCCTGTTCCTCGCCGGCCCCGCGCTGGTGCAAGCCGCCATCGGGCAGAAAGTTTCCGCCGAAGAATTGGGCGGAGCGGCCATGCACTCCGCCATTAGCGGCACTGTCGACTTTCGCGAACCGAATGACGAAGCTTGCCTTGTCCGCATCCGCTCGCTGATAGAAAAGTGGGGTTACCGCCGGCAGTCCCTCTGGGATCGCCAAAAACCTGTGGACCCGGCGATGTCTGCCGACGAAATCTACGGTGCCTTCGATGCCTCGCCTGCGCGCCCCTACGATATGAAAGAAATTCTCGCGCGCATCGTGGATGAAAGCCGCTTCGACGAATACAAGCCCGAGTACGGCAAAACGCTGATCTGCGGCTACGCTCGCATCGGAGGCTTTGCCGTCGGCATAGTCGCCAACCAGAAACTCCACGCGCAGCAGACGGACCACGAAGGCCACAAGCGTGTCGAGTTCGGCGGCGTCATCTACACCGAGTCCGCCGAAAAGGCCGCGCGCTTCATCATGGACTGTAACCAGAACCTTATCCCGCTCGTCTTTTTCCATGACGTCAACGGTTTCATGGTCGGGCGCGATGCCGAATGGACCGGCATCATCAAGGCAGGCGCGAAAATGGTGAATGCGGTTTCGAACTCCGTCGTGCCGAAAATTGCCGTCATCGTCGGCGGTTCTTTCGGTGCCGGACACTATGCCATGTGCGGCAAGGCTTACGACCCACGCTTCGTCTTCGCCTGGCCCACCGCGAAATACGCGGTCATGAGCGGAGACGCCGCCGCCGGCACGCTGGTAGAAATCAAAGTGAAGCAACTGGAGCGCAGCGGCAAGAAGTTGAGCGACGAAGAAAGAAAAGAACTGTTCGACTCGACTAAGAAAACCTACGAAGAGCAGACTGATCCGCGCTATGGAGCTGCTCGGCTCTGGATCGACAAAATCATCGACCCGATGGAAACGCGGCAGGCCATCACGCAGGCGCTGGAAGCGGCCTCGTTAAATCCGGATGTGCCGGAGTTCAAGGTGGGAGTGCTGCAAACGTAGAATCGCGTGATCGGATCAAAGGGTCATCGGGCGATCTGAAAAACTCCGACGGCCAGGTGACCTGATCACCGGATAGCCCGATTCCGAGATGCTGCATGAGTGAAGCCGTAAAGTTGATCGAATGCCCCCGCGATGCCTGGCAAGGTCTCAAGGGCCAGATCCCTGCCGATCTCAAGACCAACTACCTCCAGGCGCTGATCTCCGCTGGCTTCAAGCACATTGACGCGGTCAGCTTCGTCTCTCCCAACGTCGTCCCGCAGATGGCCGACTCCGAAGAGGTTCTGACAGGACTCGATCCGCCCGACGACGTAGAAATCATAGGCATCGTGGTCAACGAAAAGGGAGCGCAGCGGGCGATTGCGACCGAGGCCGTCCGTACCCTGGGTTTCCCCTACTCGATCTCGCCAACCTTTCTGCAGAACAACCAACGGCAGACGCTGGAAGATGCTATCGAGGAACTGGAAAAGATCGAGAAAAAAGCCGACGAGGCCGGACTCGATACCGTCGCATATATTTCGATGGCATTCGGCAATCCCTACGGCGACGACTGGAGCGTCGACGAAGTAGTAGCAGCCGTTGGCTTACTTGAGTTGCAGGAGATTCGCATGATCTCGCTCGCCGACACCGTAGGCGTGGCGCCGCCAGACAAGATTCGCGAAGTAGTTTCCGCGGTGATGGCGGAGTATGGCTACCTCGAAATCGGAGTCCACCTGCACAGCCGCCCCGACCAGGCCGCCGCCAAAATCGCCGCAGCCTACGAAGCCGGCTGTCGCCGTTTCGATTCCGCCATCGGCGGCTTGGGCGGATGTCCCTTCGCGCAGGATGACTTGGTTGGGAATATCGCAACGGAAACTGTAATTGAAACCTTGCGCAGCCGCGACGCACAGTTGCCGCCACTGAAATCGCTGGACGCATTATTGAGAGCAACGGCCGAAATCGGCGCGAGGTACACAACTTGATCGATCACAAACTAAGAGGGCGCTGACAACTTTCATGACCTACAAGACTCTCCAACTCGCCTTCCACTCCGTGGTTGCCACCATCACCCTCAACCGGCCCGATAAGCGCAATGCCATCAGCTACGAACTCATTGACGATCTGATCGGCGCTCTGGAAGAAGTGAGAAATTCTTCCTCCCAAGTCCTGATCTTGACCGGCGCCGGGAAGGCGTTTTGCTCCGGCCTGGACCTCGACAACCTGAAGGCTCTGATCGGCCGTACACCGGAGCAAAATCTTGAAGACTCGCGAACCATGGTCAGCCTGTTCCGTTCGCTCTATGAATTTCCCAGACCAACGATTGCCGCGGTCAATGGCGCGGCCATCGCCGGCGGCACCGGCCTGGCCTTGCTCTGCGACTTCACCCTTGCCGTGCCGGAAGCCAAGTTTGGCTACACCGAGGTCCGGATCGGATTCGTACCCGCTATCGTCTCGACTTTTCTTTTGCGCCAGGTCGGCGAAAAAGTCGCTCGCGACCTCTTGCTTACCGGCCGCATCTTCGACGCGGCGGAAGCCCTGAAAATGGGACTGATCAACGAAATCGTTCCGCCGGAAAAACTGCTCGACCGCGCCTGCGAACTCGCCGCGCAGTTGGCGGAGAACAGTCCACTCTCACTTTTCTATACGAAGCGACTGCTGACCGATCACGCACGCGTGGAACTCGATTCGCAAATTGAGGCCGCCATCCGTGAAAATGCCGGCATTCGCGAGAGCGCCGATTTTCGGGAAGGGATCACATCGTTTCTCGAAAAGCGCAAGCCCAAGTGGACGGGCCGATGAATCGACTCCATACATCGATGCCTGTCAATGCAAAACAGACGGCGACCGTGAATGAAACACGCCTGCGCGTTCGCTATGCGGAAACCGACCAGATGGGTGTCGCTTATCACGCCAATCATTTCATCTGGTTCGAAGTTGGGCGGGTGGAACTCCTTCGCCAGTTTGGCTTCAGCTATCGGGATATGGAGCACGAAGACGGGTGCTTCATCGCCGTGGTCGATGCTCGCTGCCGCTACAAGGCTCCGGTGCACTATGATGACGAGGTCATCGTGCGCACGTTCCTGAAACATGTCCGGGAAAAAGTGATCCGCTTTGGATACGAACTGCGCGGGGCAGAAACCGGCGAGTTGCTGGCTGAAGGCGAGACCACGCACATCGTCGCGGATTCAAGGATGAAGCCCCGTGCGCTGCCCCAGAAATATATGACCGTGTTCCGCGCCGCGATAGGGGGATAGTGGAGATAGGAAAGAAAGCTCCGATGCAAGAGTTCCTCTACAGACTGCAGCTTGTTCGCGGAGACATGCTCCGCACCGGCCCGACCGGCTCGGAACAGGCCGTGGTGACCGAACACTTCGCATATCTCCAGGACCTCGCCGCGCAAGGCGTCATAATCCTCGTGGGCCGCACCCTGAATACCGACGAGAATGCGATGGGGCTTGCAGTCTTCCGCGCCGAATCCGAGGACACAGCCCGCCAGATCATGAATAGCGACCCGGCCGTAAAGAAGGGCGTAATGACGGCAACGTTGTATCCGTTCAAAGTGGTCTTGCGAGGAAAGTGAAAAACTCGAAATCAGAAATCGGAAACCGCTCTTGAAAGCTCTGCACATCAACGGAAACGACCTCACGCTTGAAGCCGTGCGCGAGGTGGCGCACATCGACACACGCCGGCCCGTCCTCCTCGATCCCGACGCGCGCGAGGCCGTCAACCGCGCCCGCGCCGTTGTCGACGCGCTCGTCGCCGGCAACAGAATTTCTTACGCGATCACGACTGGAGTCGGCAAGCTGAGCGATGTGCACATCGCCGGCGATCAAGTGCGCGAGTTGCAAGTCAACCTGGTGCGCTCGCACGCCGTGGGCGTGGGCGAACCGCTTTCGATCCCCGACGCACGCGCCATGATGCTCTTGCGCGCCAACTCGCTGGCAAAGGGCAATTCCGGCGTGCGCGCACTCACCATCGACACCATCTGCGAGATGCTCAATCGCGGTGTGACGCCGATGGTCCCATCGCAGGGAAGCGTTGGAGCGAGCGGCGATCTTGCGCCGCTGGCGCACCTGGCGCTGGCATTGATCGGTGAAGGCGAATGCTTTGACGAGAAGGGCACGCGCATGGCCAGCGCCGAAGCGTTGAAGCGCGCGCAGATCAAACCGTTGGTGCTCGAAGCAAAAGAAGCGGTATCACTTATCAACGGTACACAGGCCATGCTGGCCATCGGCACGCTGATGCTGCTCGCTGCGGAGACGCTGGTCGACACCGCCGACGTGATCGGCGCGATGGCGTGCGATGCACTCAAGGGAACCAACGTCGCCTTCGACGAGCGCATTCAGAAAGCGCGTCCGCATGAGGGACAAATCCAGACCGCATCGAACCTGCGCCGTCTGCTTGAACAGAGCGAGATTCGCGATTCGCATCGCGATTGCGGCCGCGTACAGGACGCCTATTCGCTGCGCTGCATCCCGCAGGTGCATGGCGCGGTGCGCGACACGCTCGCCCATTGCCGCGCGGTGTTTGAGACCGAAACCAATTCGGCGGTCGATAACCCGCTCGTGTTCGTGAAGAATCTGAAGGCGGCGGACGGTGAGGGCGACGTGCTCTCCGGCGGCAACTTTCACGGCGAGCCGCTCGCGTTCGCGCTCGACTTTCTCGCGATTGCTTTGAGCGCGCTGGCTGGCATCAGCGAGCGGCGCCTGGAACGCATGGTGAATCCCGCGCTCAGTGAAGGGCTGCCGCCATTCCTCGCGCCAGGCGCGGGCATGAACTCGGGTTTCATGATGCCGCAAGTGGTCGCCGCTGCGCTGGTGAGCGAAAACAAGGTGCTGGCACATCCTGCGTCGGTCGATTCGATTACGACGTCGGGAAATAAAGAAGACTTCGTCTCGATGGGCATGACCGCGGCGAACAAACTGAAAAGGGTGGTGGAGAACACGCGCAACACCCTGGCCATCGAAGCCATGGCAGCGGCGCAGGCGATTGATTTCCTCGCGCCGCTAAAGACTTCCAAGCCGTTGCAGCAGGCGCACACGGCGATCCGGGCGGTGTGCGCGACCATGCACAAGGACCGCGTGATGTACCAGGACTTTGCCCGCATTGCGGATTTGATCGCCAGTGGAAAACTGGCTGAAGTACTTCGCTAGAAGACTGCGACAAAAGGAAGTGCTGCAGACGTCCAGACAACCTCGTAGAGTGCGAATCTTTGCACATTGAGTGCAGATTTCCAACACCTTCCGTTGGGGGAAATCTCTGTTTACAGCCGGCCACCAGTTGCATTAGACTCGGCGAGTTTTGTGATTCTCTCCGGAGTCGCGGGTGAAGCAAGATCTCCCCGTAGAGTTCCGTGCTCCCGAGCGGAATGGCAGAGACGCGGGATTGACATCCACCTCAAAAGATCGTCAAACAAAACAGATCGTCAATAAAAACAAGAATTAAGGACCGCAACATGCCACGAAATCGTCAAGCGAATCGCCGCATCGGCGGCACGGCTGTATTTGCACTTCTTGTTTTCCTCAGCGCCAGCGCACTGCTGGCTGCCGGTCAGACGTCGGTCACCACGTATCACTACGATAACTACCGGACCGGCTGGAATCAGAACGAGACAACGTTGACGCCTGCCAACGTGGGGAAAACGACCTTCGGCCTGCTGCAGACCGTCACACTCGACGACCAGGTAGATGCGCAGCCGTTGGTGGTTCCGGGCGTGCTGATAACCACGGGAAATTATCAGGGCACGCACGACGTAGTCTATGTGGTGACGGAAAACAACTCAGTGTACGCCATTGACGTACACACGGGGACGGTGCTGTTGAGCCCGAATTTTGGAGCGCCGGTGGTGTATCCGTTGGGATGCGGGAACAACGGCCCCAATGTGGGGATCACCTCGACGCCGGTGATCGACCCAAGCAGCAACACGCTGTACGTGATGGTTTACAACCAGACTCAGAATGGCCCGGCTTACACGCTTCACGCGCTTGATCTGGGAAGTTTGACCGACAAGGTGACTCCGCAAGTGGTGACGGCGTCGCATACGCTCACCGATGGAACTACGTTCACCTTCAACGCGACATACCAGCGTCAGCGCCCGGCGCTGTTGCTCGCGAACGGCAGCATTTATGCTGGGTTTGGCAGCTTTTGCGACTTGGCGGCGAATGTATCGCGGGGCTGGCTGCTGGGTTGGACGGCGGGATCGCTGACGCCATTTCCGTCAAACCAGCTCAACGACCTGCAGGCAACGGACCCGGCCTCTTTCTTTCTGTCATCTATCTGGATGTCAGGCTACGGGCCAGCGACGGATGATGCGGGCAACGTCCTGTTCGTGACCGGGAATTCGGATGCCGGCACATATGACGGCGTCACCAACATTCAGGAGAGCGTGGTCAAGATGTCATCTACGCTAACCACTGTGCTGGGCGTGTTTACCCCGTCGAACCAAGTAAGCCTGGATGACGGGGATGTGGATTTCGGCTCCGGCGGAGTTCTCGTGCTGCCTGATCAGCCCGGATCGACGCCGCATATAGCGGTAGCCGCGGGCAAGTATGGAACGATGTATCTGATGAACGAAGACAAGCTGGGCGGTTACTCGCCGACAAAGAACAATGTGCTGGGCAGTTACTCGGTTGGCGGATGCTGGTGTGGACAATCGTATTATGTGGATCCGGTAGACGGACTGGGCCGGGTTGTGAGCAGCGGCGGCACGTCGGTAAAAGTCTGGAGGGTGCAGACATCGCCGAAGGTGGCGCTAAAGAGCCTTTCGACGTCGCCCTCAAATGGCGGTCGGCAGGATCCGGGATTCTTCACTACGATCTCGTCGAACGGCACCGCCAATCCAATTATTTGGGCGCTGTCGCATCCGCCGTACCTGAAGATTTATCTGTATGCGTATACTCCGGACTCGGGCAAGAACGGAACCGCAATCAAGCAGTTGTTTTCGACGGCGACGGGTACCTGGCCCAACTTGGGCGGCAATGCGAACCTGGTTCCGGTGGTGGCGAACGGGCAGGTCTTTGTTGCCACCTACAAGCAATTGCAGATATTCGGGCTGCTTGGGGCGCAGACGCAGAAGACGACGCAAAAGAAGTAAGCGGGCAAAGTACCGAGACTCGTAAATTGTGCGCTGTCCCGTGGGGCACTCGTTTGGGACTAGAATCAGGTACAGTTCCGAGGGGCGGGATGAAAAGCACCTTAGTTAGCTTGGCCGTGATAATGCTACTCGCGAGTGGACTCCTCGCTCAAGATGAGGCGAAACGACATGCTGTTTGCGAAGGTGAATATTCGGCATTGTTCAGGGATGCCAAAGGCGACCCAAAAGTCGTCAGAGTCGACCATTGGCGTATGAATCCAATGCAGGACGGCTCTTATTCTGTCGACGTCGAACTAATCCCGACAGCTCCGACGAAAGCCGTCAGGACCGAACATCATCTCCTCACGAAAGAGCTCAAAACCAAAACCTTCGTTTCGGTTATGTCGAATGGAGTGGGAAGCGAAATCAAGATCGAATGCGACTACGGGACGACAGAGCTTAGCTGTTGCTACATTCACGACGGCTCGTCAGCGGCTGCAACAATTCGACAAGAGCCGCCCTACGTTTTCTGGCCGAGTGTAGAAGTGCCAACACTCGACCTTCCGTGGGCCTTTCAAGCTTTTGTTTCGCAAGCCGTACGAACCGTCGGACACAAGACTGCCGTGCCGCTCGTCACTCTGGACGAGGGTCAAACTAGGAACAGTATTAGCCTCAAGGTTCAAGAAATTGAGCAGGTCGAATACCTGGGCCGTGAGACTGTGGAGATCCTTGGGCAGAAGTTGCTTGCACACAAATTTCGGCTCGTGGATCCAGAGACTGGCGCAGAACAGGAATTTTGGGTGTCCGAATCCGGATTGCTGCTGTCGATGAAAATGGGAGAGGGACGTGTGATCAGTCTGACTCAGTATCAGGGCCCTTCATTGGCACCGTAGGCATCGTAGCCGCCAGCTATACGCATCTCTAGTGAATTGTCTTCCTTTAGATTCCACAGGTCCTGTTCAGGCGGACTTCGCTGCTGACCCATCCAGCCCCAACTCGCCCGCGATCGCTTTCATGGCTTCAATGCAGAAAGCGATATGCTCTTCCAGATCCACGCCGAGATCGGCCGCGCCCGCGATGATGTCTTCGCGGTGGACGCTCCGGGCGAAGGCTTTGTCTTTCATTTTCTTCCGGACGGATGGGGCTTCAACCTCGGCTAGCGATTTTCCCGGCTTGACCAGAGCGCAGGCGGTGATGAATCCGGCCAGTTCATCGCAAGCGAACAGCGTCTTTTCCACGGGCGCGACGCGCGCGACGCCGGTGTACTCGGCGTGCGACATGATGGCGCGCCGCACTTCCTCAGAATAGCCGCGTTCTTTCAGAATCTCGGAGCCCTTGTAGGGATGGTCCTCGGCGCTGGGATATTTCTCGTAATCGAAGTCATGGAGCAGGCCGACCATGCCCCACAATTCTTCATCGGCTCCAGCTTCGCGGGCGTAAGCGCGCATGCAGGCCTCGACTGCGAGTGCATGTTTGCGAAGACTTTCCGATTGTGTGAACTCAGTTAGTAAACACCATGCGGCGTCGCGTCGATTCATGGTTTTTGTACCTGTTTTCCAGCAATTCTCGCTGCCTGATTATGGCACTGTCTGTGTAAACGCTTTGCTTTCTCGTACTTTTGTCTTGACATTCACAGGCCGAATCCAGAAGATTACGCACTAGTTGGCTTTGAGAGTAGCCCCCGCTCTGGCACTCGCAAAACCTGAATGGCTACCACATTAACCCCCGTGGACTCACGGGAAGTTGTAAGATGCGACCATTGTCTCCTAGTGCAATTCCGCACATCAAATAGTCTTTGCCGCCGTTGCCGTCTGTCATTGGACGAGGACGAGGCGGAGATTGCCGCGATGACTCCGGCGCCAGAAGTGCTGCCGGTAAACATTAATTCTAACGGGCGCGGGCATCTGAAGCTGGCGCACTCGATCCGATCGCTGCGTCTGCGCAATGGCTTGAGTCAGCGGCAGTTGGCGCTGCGAATGTCGGTGCCGCGGACCTACGTCTCGAAAATCGAAAACGAGAAGGCGACCCCGACGCTGTCGTCACTCGAGCGCCTGGCGAGGGCGCTCGAGGTCAGTGTGCCGGATTTGCTCTCCGGTGGAGAACGGAACCGGCAGGAAGAAGTCCGCGAATTGATGGAAGATCAGTTCGTCGCTGAAGTTATGCCGTATCTGTCGCAGCTGAACGGGATGCAGATGTCAAGCATCCTGGCGCAGGTGCGGGACTTGACGGTGCGGCCGCGACGGAGTGCGTGACTTGGTTGCGAGTTGCGGGCGGCCACGAGTTTAGAAGCTAGGAGACGCAACCAGCCGTGTCTCCTCTAGACTTCGTCACACTAGATTTTCATCCGGGCGCACAACCAACTGGACAGCCGGGGCCTTCGGGCTCCGGCTTTTTTCTTGGCCGAAGCGCCACGAGGTGAAATTCGTACGTGCATAACGTGAAAGGTTTGCACATTGCAGACGGCTATGCGCAATAGTTTGCATCTGGTCTTCATTTTTTCTTGACGACGTGCTGATTTCCGCTTGACCTGAACTGTTCGAACGAGCTAATCTCGCCGCACTCCCCCCAGAAAGCTGGGAGAAAATTGCCCGGCAAGAACTCATTGGTGAATAGGACAACTTCGATGAAAACCTCTCAGATCTGTGCGTTGGCTGTGCTGCTGGTAGTGGGATCGGTGATGGCCTTCGCCGACGGGATCGATCCGCAAATCGTCATTCATGGTGTCGGTAGTGGTGGTTCCGGACCGCAGGCCTGCCCGCCTGGAGGATGTCAGGGTGTCGGCCTGAATTTCGGCTTTAGCGTACCCCCGAGCGGGTCGGGCACCCTATTTTTCACCAACAAGAGCGGAGTAAACTGGACATCGCTGGCGCTGATTGAAGTTTGTAAGAACGGTAGTTGCCCCGTGCCGGCGGCCGACATCAAATGCCGCTCGTATCTGTTTCAGAGCTGCACAAGCGAGACGCTTAAGAACGGCAATGTGGAGATTTTGCTGTCCGGCATTAAGGGCGGCTCTAATCCAGACAAGGGGATTCTCAACGGGCAGAGCTTCTCCATTACTTTCTCCTGCGTCAATAAGAGCTGCTGGCCGGGCGGGTTGAACTTTAACGGCCGTGCGAACGTGTCTAGTGTCCCAGAGCCGGGCACGATTGCGCTGATGATCACTGGACTGGGCGCGTTGGTTTCGCGCCGCAAGACTTGGAAGAACCGTTGGAACTCTTAGTGGTTCTTCTTCGAGAACTGCTTCACTAATTGTGAAAACTGCGGCAGGGCCTGGAGCTTTTGAAGTTCAGGATCGTTCCAGGCCTCCTCTGCAGGATAACCCTTCTCCAGTGCCAGCCGCAGTGACTTCAACGCGTCTTCCGGCTTACCGATCATAGTTTTCGCCAGAGCCTCGGAGTAAATCAGATATACCTCATCAGGACTGATGGCGCGCGCTTGATTTGTGTACTGGAGCGCGTTCGCAGCATCACCCTTCTTGGCATAGAGAAGCCCAAGATCGCCCATGATGGCAGCCGATCGCGGGTTTACCTGCAGCTCCTGGAAAGCCAGCGAGATGGCTTTGCTGTAGGCGGCAGCGGCTTGCTCGGAGTGGCCCGACCAGCGGTAGGCGTCGCCGAGATTGCCGAGTAGTACTTCGTCGTTCGGGGTCATCTCGACTGCTTTTTCGTACATCTTCGTCGCCTGGTCGTAGCTCTTCAGGAAAAAGTAAGCAGTGCCCAGGTTGGAATACGTAGCCGCGTCAGGAGCAATCGCGATGGCTTTCTGAAATTGAGGAATGGCCTCGCCCCACTTACCTTCTCGCATATACACCGTGCCAATGCCCTCATAGCCCATGGGGTTATCGCCAGCAATTTCGGTAATCTTCTGAAATTCCGGGAGCGCCTTGGCTGTGTCCCCGAGCCTCAGGTACTCGTTGCCGAGAGCAGTGTGATTCGTCCAATAGTATGGGTTAGCGGCAACCGCTTTCTGGAAAGCGGCGATCGCTTCATCAGTTTGACCGCTAAGCCGGTAGGCATCACCCAGGTTGCGGTACGCTTCGTCCGAGTTCGGCGCCAGTTCCAGCGCCCGTTTCAGTTCGGCAACCGCTTGGGTGATCTTCCCGGTGGTGGAATAGACGCTGCCCAGCGAGAGATGAACTTCAGGCAGATTGTTCGAGAGCCGCTCCGCCTGTTGTGCGGATAGAGTGGCTTTTTGAGCCCAAACGCCGTCCTTAGTCTCCCCGTACATGCGGAGGCTGGAGTCAGCCAGCCCGGTGTAGGCCAGAGCGAAGTTGGGGTCTTTTCCGATGGCTTGCTCAAACAATCCCACGGCCTGTTTATATGCATCCTGGGTGTTACCGTTGCGCAAGGTGTTCCGCCCTTGCAGGTAAAGGTCATAGGCCTTCACGTTTTCCGTGGGGTGGGCGCCAACGCGGGCTTGTTCTTCGTCGGTCGGCTTGAGGGCAAGGGCGGTGGCCAGGGTGCCGTAGATCTGGTCTTCGAGAGCGAGCACGTCGCCTGGGGCTCCTGGGAACTCCTGGCTCCAGAGACGCTGGCCGGTTGCGGGATCGTCGAGACTCAAAGTGACGCGGAGCTTGTCGCTATTGCCCTGCACCGTGCCCTGCAACACCAGGTTGACGCCCAGTTCGCGGGCGAGCTTGGTCAGCGGCAGATCCTTGGCGGCCGCTTTCCCCACCGCGTCAGACGACGCCAGGTGAACTTCCTTTAACTGAAACAGCTTGGCGGCGAGAGCTTCTTGAATGCCGTCGGCTACGTAGCCTAGGGTTTTCTGGTCGCCGATCTGTTTCAGGGGCAGGATCGCGACATACTTTCCCTGTTTGAGGGAGGGGATGCCTTGCGCCATCTCGCCCGAGGACGTTCCCGCACGATTCAGCAGGGTGCGTCCGGCAAACGTTGCCAGAGCGATGACGAGCACGGCTCCGGAGATCCACATCCAGCTCTTTCCCGGAAGATCGAGGCTGAAGCGCGACGGCCGCACGACCGGGTGCGAAATCATCTGGGAGAGCTCTTCGGCGCTGATGTTGGGGTTGGCTTCCCAAGTCGTCAATTGCTGCAACAGTTCGACCGCAGAGTGATAGCGGTTGGCCGGCTCGCGCTCCAGGCAGCGGCTAACGATCGCGCTCAGGGAGCGGGGAACGGAGGCGTCGACGTCGGAAGCGGATTGCGCCTCCTCGCGGGTGCGCTTCATGAGGCTGGCGATGGCGGTGTCGGCCTCGTAGGGAGCCCTTCCGGTGAGCAACTCGAAGAAAATCAGGCCGACGCTGAAAATATCGGAGCGTTGGTCGAGCGTGCTGCCCAGAGCCTGCTCGGGTGACATGTATTCGATGGTGCCGACGACGGCGCCGGTCTGGGTCATGCCCGACTCGCCGAGCGAGCGCGCCAAGCCGAAGTCCATCACCACTATGCGGCCGTGCTTGTCGCGCATGATGTTTTGGGGCTTCAGGTCGCGATGGATCACGCCTTCGGAATGGGCCGAGTCGAGCGCGCGGCAGACCTGCTCCACCACCGCGATTGCCTCCTCGGGCGAGAACTTTCCCTGGCGGCGCAATATAGTGCGCAAGTCCTCGCCATCCACGTATTCCATGCTGATGAAGCGAATGCCATCGGCCTCACCCAGATCGAAGATGCGGACGACATTCTTGTGCGTGACGTTGCGCGAAAGAATGAGCTCCTGCTTGAAGCGCTGTAGAATCGCGGGATCCGTCGCCAATTCGGGACGGATGACTTTGAGCGCGATCAGGCGGTCGAGCTCGCGGTCGCGTGCCTTATAGACGGCTCCCATGCCGCCCTGTCCGAGCACACCCAGGATTTCGTAGCGTCCGCCGAAAAGCACGCCCGGCTGCAGACCCTGAAAGGCGGAAATGCTGCTGGTCGGGGGGGGTGCAGGCGAAGCCGGACGGATATAGGGAAGCGCTGACGTTTCGCCCGGAATCGCGGTTCCGTGCGGCAAGGTAGGAGCTTCGGAGAGCGTGGCGTTTGAAAGTGGCGGAGGCGTTAGCGCCCCGGCACTGACGCTGTCTGCGGGCAGGTGGGTACCTGGCATCGTCGGGCTATCGGAATCATTGCCCCTGTGGTCGCGCTCATCCATTAGGATCGCCCGGAATTCGGAGAGCCGGCGGGGGAGCGCGCCTCTTTTCCTGCGACCACGTCCCGCCACAAAGGCAACGTTCGCCTCAGGTTGTCGAGGGGAATTCGAGAACCCAGCACTCCGATGTGCAACAGAGTATACCCCGGAATTCCCTTTGAGGAAAGCATTGGGAACCGCTCGAAAACACAGGCTTTCCCCGCGTTTCCCATACGCGACCTTTCGTCAATGCGCGATCTGCCGGCGCGATTCTCTAACCAAGTTCTCTGCCCCAGATTCTCTGCCCCAGATTCTCTCCCCAAAGACGTACAACTGCGGCGATGTATCTCCGAGGCTCGATTTTGGTGTGTCATGGGTCCAGGAGGGAAAGCGCCATCCTGTCTTCCCCGAGCCAACCGGTCGGTACGAGAATTTCGCGATCGCCGCCTGCCGTGCTTAAATGAAAAGTTGGGCGCCAAGTTTTGCGCCATCGCCGCGCGGCATCCCAACCCCAAGATTTGAACGCGTGTCGCATACCCACACACCGCTTGTCATCCTGAGCGGAGCGAGGGATCTGAAGTTGGAAGTTGCGGCAGCGTGCCAGTTTCCTAGACCGTCACTTGTCTCACGAGGAGAATATCCTTTGGATTTCCAGTTAAACGAAGAGCAACTGCAGCTTAAAAAGAGCGTGCGCCAGTTTGCCGAACGCGAGATTGCACCGAACGTCATCAAGTGGGACGAAGCCGGCGAATTCCCGCTGGCGACGATCAAGGAACTAGGCAAGCTCGGCCTGCTGGGGATGATCTTCCCACCGGAATACGGCGGCGCCGGTATGGGCTACGTGGAGTATGTCACGGCCATCGAAGAACTTTCTCGCGTGGATGGATCGGTCGGCATCATCGTGGCTGCGCACACGTCCCTGTGTTCGAACCACATATATGTGGCGGGGAACGAGGCACAGAAAAAAAGGTATATGCCCAAGCTGGCCACCGGCGAGTCCATCGGCGCATGGGGACTGACCGAGCCCTCGGCCGGGTCAGACGCAGGCAGCGCGCGTATGACGGCCGCGCGGGCGAAGGGCGGATGGGTGCTCAACGGCACCAAGACCTTCATCACCAATGGCCACTATGCCGACGTGTTAGTCGTACTGGCAATCACCGATCGCGCGGCACATACGCACGGGCTCTCGGCATTCATCGTGGAGAAAAATGCCAGGGGATTTCGCGCGGGGAAAAAGGAGAACAAACTCGGCCTGCGCGCCAGCGATACGGCTGAGCTGATTTTCGAAGATTGTTTTCTCCCGGAAGAAAACCTGCTGGGCAAGGAAGGCGGTGGCTTTGTCGATGCCATGTGCGTGCTCGATGGCGGACGCATCTCAATCGCCGCGCTCTCGCTCGGCATGGCCGAGGGCGCATACGGGGCGGCCCTGAAGTATTCAAAAGAACGCGAGCAATTTGGCAAAGCGATCTCGGAGTTTCAGGCAATCCAGTGGAAACTGGCCGACATGGCGACGGAAATCGAGGCGGCAAAACTTCTGACCTTGCGCGCTGCTGCCATGAAAGATGCCGGAATGAAGACCACGCTCGAATCTTCGATGGCCAAGCTCTACGCCAGCGAGGTAGCGGTGAGATGCGCCAACGAAGGCGTGCAGATCCACGGCGGATATGGGTTTATCAAGGACTATCCGGCGGAAAAGTTCTATCGCGATGTAAAGCTGTGCACAATTGGCGAGGGGACGAGCGAGATTCAGCGGCTGGTGATTGCTCGGCAGTTGCTGAAGGACTAGGTCCTGGGCGGGCGAACTATATTCGCCCAGTTCGTTCATCAGCTTTTCTAGTTGGTAAACATACCTCGCCAAGGCCGAATTTTTTTATCTCACACTCTTTTAGAATCACGGGTTTAGAGGAAAAATCCCGCAAAATCTTTGAGTTTAAAGGACTTATATGCAAAATATTACGGAATAAGGACTTAGTAGCAGTTCTGAGTTCTCAGTTCAGTGGAATGCGCCTCTTGTCGGGTACCCCCTCCCCCCCATTTTTCGTTAAAATATTGGTTTTAAAGGAGTTAACGTAAAATATTCAAAATGAAGGAGTTAACTCCGCGAGTGTTCGCATCCTCCTTTGCAAATGAGAAAGGGCGCGGCTTTTTGTCCGCACCCTTGTTTTCCAGTCTCTAGTTTTATTATATCAAATCCAACCTACCCACCCCGCCAACTTTTCTAAGTTTATTTTCCCTGCCAATGTCATTGACTTACAGGGAAAATCGTCGAGGCGGGGGCTTGACAGGATTTCACTTGAGATTAGAGTGCTTGGCATTCATTGAGTTGGGGAGGGCATGGCGATGATCAATGGAGCTCACGTCGTCGTTTACAGCAAAGACCCGGAAGCCGACCGCGCATTCTTTCGCGACGTTCTCAAGTTTCCCGCAGTGGACGCCGGTCACGGCTGGCTCATTTTCGCGCTGCCGCCCGCGGAGGCTGCGTTTCATCCCGCGGAGAAGAACGATGTGCATGAACTGTACTTTATGTGCGACGACTTGAAGGCTGCGATGGAATCGCTGAAGGGGAAGAAAGTGAAGTGTGGGGCCGTGCACGAGGAACGGTGGGGCAGCGTGACCACGATTTCTCTTCCTGGCGGCGGGAAGGTTGGGCTGTATCAGCCTAAGCATCCGAAAGCGATTGGGCGCTGAGGTGTACGTGGTAGTCTCCTAATTCAGTTTTTCCACCACGAAGACACAGAGACACGGAGAAACCCAACTGCTTGGCAAAGCCTTTGCCTTCTGTTTCTTTGGATTTCTTCGTGACTCTGTGACTCCGTGGTAGGAAAAGGCAAATTAGGGAAGCGGCGCTGAGGCATGATCGATGTCAACCTGTAGCGTCAGGAAATTCTCCGCGCAAACCCAGTATGCAGCCGGGGCTGGTACTGCCTCGGTTGAATCCAGGTAATCCACAGGCAAGGCGTAGTAAAATATTGACATATTAGGGGTAAGCGCTATCATTCGTGTCCTGGGCAACTGGGAACAAAAGTCGAAGAAAGTGAGAAAGGGTCAGGCACATGGTTGACAGAAAACCATTCATCGGTGACCTTAAGGCCGATGAGGAATTGCAGAGGCTGCTGGACGCGTCCAGCAAGACTCCAGTAACCGATGATGAATTGCGAGAACAAAGGATCAGCTTCGCTTATGGCAATGCCCCCGCCAATGCGAAGAGCATCACGAAAGAGAGCGTCCGTAAGGCATCGCAACACATTCTGCTAAACGCATAAGCCAGCTCACGGCCCGTCGTTAGGCGGGCCGTACACATCCTGCATGTCCGTCCGCGAAAAAGACAATCCCGATCTGTACAACAGAATTCAAGAACAAAATCTCTTGCGCCAGTACGACTGACCTGCCCCCCATATTTAGTCCAAGGATAATGGGACTTTCTCCGGTTTTTGGTTCTCCAACACAGCCTTCGTAACTACCCTCTGGCAGCCGTCGAGGCGGTGGGAAAGTGGGAAACGCGGAGCGTTTTCCAAGCGGGCCCCGCCCGCGTCTTTTCCACCGCCCGTCGCCGCCCACGAGTTCGCGAACTCCTCCGGGGTGAGATACCCGAGCGCCGAGTGCGGCCGCACCTGATTGTAGTCGCACCGCCAAGTCTCGATCTTCTCCCGCGCATCGGCCAGATCGAGAAACCAGTTCTCGTTGAGACACTCGTCGCGGAACTTGCCGTTGAAGCTCTCGATGAAGCCGTTCTCCATGGGCCGTCCGGGGGTGATGAAGTGCAGTTGCACCTGGTTCTCGTAAGCCCATTGATCGACCACCTGACTGGTAAACTCGGTCCCGTTGTCGATCACGATCGCCTCCGGCTTGCGGCCTCTTCGTTTCAGTTCTTCCAGCACCCGCACCACGCGCGGACCCGGCAACGAGGTGTCCACCTCGATGCGCGGCGCGTAGCGCGTGAAGCCGTCCATCAGGTTCAGAGTTCGGAACTTGCGCCCACTGGCGAACGCATCCTGGGTGAAGTCCATGGTCCAGACTTCGTCGGGGCGCACCGGAAGCTTCAGGGGCACGCGTGCGGCCGTCGTCGGCATCCTCCGCCGTCCTCGCTTCCGCCGCAGTCCCAGCTTCTCCTCCACGTACAGTCGGTACACTCGTTTATGGTTCACCGCGAAGCCCTCGCGTTGCAGCAGGATCTTCAGCCGCCGGTAGCCGAACCGTCGCCGGGTCGCCGCCAACTCGCGCAGCCGCTCCCGCAAACCCGGATCTTCGACCCTGCGCCGCCGATACCGGCAGGTCGCCCGATGTAGCTTCACTAGCCCGCAGGCGCGTCGCTCCGAAACCGCGGCTTCCGAGCGCATCATTGCCACCGCCTGCCTCTGCATCTGCGGGCCTACCACTTTTTTGTGACCACCGCCTGCAATGCTCGTTTGTCCAGCAGCAGTTCGGCCACGGCGTGCTTCAGTTGCCGGTTTTCCTCCTCCAGTTGCCGCAGTCGCCGCGCCTCGCTCACTTCCATCCCGCCGTACTTCGCCTTCCAGCGGTACAGGCTCCCGCGTGTGATCCCGTGCCGCCGGCACAGCTCGTCGGGTGCTGTCCCAGCCTCCGACTCCTTCAGGATGGCGATGATCTGTTCTTCGTTGAATCGACTCTTGCGCACGACTCCTCCTCTCTGGCCCAGAGCGGGCCATCGTACATGGAGAAGTCACATTTCCGCTGGACTAATTTTCGGGGGGCAGGTCACGACCTGCTCACAAATTGCATTGAGATAGGACTCGAAAAGGGCATTGAAGCGTTCGACAAGTACACTCTTTGGGCATTGAACTATGCCGCTGTTGCGAACATTGCCCAGTTTGGCGGGCGTTTTCGCGAAGAGCCCATTTATGTAAGCGATCACGTACCCCCCTCGTTACGAAGAAGTGCCACATCAGATGGATTTGTTCTTTTCTTTCATCCACGAGAACTGGACAGTTGAGGGACTTGGCGACCACCCTACGGGACTTGCCGCCTACGCCCTATGGAGGCTTAATTGGATTCATCCATTCGTGGAAGGGAATGGCAGAACGGCAAGGGCGGCTTGTTATTACTTGATCTGCATGAAACAGCGCAGAGTGCTTCCAGGTAGGAGAATCGTCCCCGAGCGCATACGGGAGAATCGCGACCCCTACTATGCAGCCTTAAAGGCCGCAGACAGGAAGTGGGATGAGGGGCACCTGGATGTATCGATCATGGCGGAATACTTGGCCGGACTACTTAAGGGACAACTTTCGGAAAAATAAACCCAAACTGGGACACTACCTTCTAAACTCATAACTTGCACTCTGGCCCACAATCGCTGATTTCCCAGCTGCGTTCTGGCGATGCGCGCGCGCTGGCTCGCGCCATCTCGACCGTCGAGAACCGCGCTGCCGGCTGGTCCGAGCTGCTCAAAGGGCTCTTTCCGCATACCGGCAAGGCGCGAGTCATCGGTCTGACTGGACCTCCTGGCGCGGGCAAGAGCACGCTGGTCGATCAGCTTGCCAAGCACTATCGCAAGGAAAATCAGACCGTTGGCATCATCGCGGTCGACCCGACCAGTCCTTACACGGGCGGAGCGATCTTGGGCGACCGCATCCGCATGCAGGACCACTTTAGCGATCCGGGAATTTACATTCGCAGCATGGCCACGCGCGGGTCTCTGGGAGGGTTGGCGCGCGCCACCGCGGATGCAGCCACCGTGCTGGATGCGTCCGGCCGCGACCTGGTTATGATCGAAACGGTTGGCGTGGGGCAGGACGAGGTCGAAATTGTGCGGCTGGCGGATGTCACCGTCGTGATTCTTGTGCCGGGCATGGGCGATGATGTGCAGACGATCAAAGCCGGGATCATGGAAATCGCCGACATTTTTGTGATCAACAAAAGCGACCGCGAGGGCGCCGAGAGTGTAGAACGCGAAATTCGCGCCCTGCAATCGCTCGCCACACGCCACGACCGCTGGACGCCGCCGATCGTGAAGACGGTCGCCAGCGAAGGCGTGGGAACCAAAGAATTGGCGGAAGCGATCGCGGGCTACGAGGCATATCTGAAGAAAGAGAACCTGGTGTTCAAAAAGAACGTCGAGAACTGGCAGGAGCGGCTGGTCGAGATGCTGCGCGATGCCATGCTCGAAAAAGCGCGAGCACAGATGGACGGCGGCAGCCTGGAGCGTTACGCGGCCGAGATTGCCGAGCATAAGCGCGATCCGTATTCGCTGGTGGAAGAGATTGTGGGGGGCACGGGTAGAGAACCCTGAGCTAGTGTTCCTGGAAACGTGTTACGTCCGTGATCGGGACGTGGAGGAAAACGCAAGGTCCCTCCGCTCCGCTTCGCTTCGGTCGGGATGACATAGTTATTGGCTTCGCGGTTGGGATAACGATGGGAAGGGAATTCATGGAATTCAGCATTGATCATCTTGGCATCGCAGTGAAGTCGCTGACGGCGGCGAAGTCTATTTATGAGAAACTGGGGCTGAGCGTCTCTCCGGAAGAAACCGTTGAACAGGAAAAAGTTCGGCTGGTGATGGTGCCCGTTGGTGAGAGCCGACTGGAGTTGCTGGAAGCGACATCGGACGATTCGGCCATTGCCAGGTTCATCGCCAAACGCGGCGAGGGGCTGCATCATGTTTGCTTGCGCGTTCCGGATCTGGCGGCGACCGTGGCAAAGTTAAAGAACGGCGGCGTGCGCCTGGTGTCCGAAGAAATCAAGACGGGCGCGGGCGGGCATCGGTACGTTTTTGTACATCCGCAAAGCGCGGGCGGTGTGCTGCTCGAGTTAGTGGAGAGCAGCCACTCCTAGATTCGTAATTGCGATTCTTAATTGCGATTTGTAATTTGCGATTTGAAAAGCGCGGGCTGCACGCGCAGGTCTTCGAAATCGCCAATTACAAATTACCAATTACAAATGTCCAAGCTTCTACTCGCGGTTGACACTTCCGGAAAGAACGGCAGCTTCGCGCTGGCCCGCACCGCGCCGGATCAGAGCCAAATTGACGTGCTTGAAGTTGTGCCGCTGACCGGCGGTGCGTTTTCGGCGCAACTGGTGCCGCAGATTGCCCGGCTGTTGGAGAAGCACGGACACAGCAAGAACGACCTGGGAGCATTTGCAGTAGCGTCCGGGCCGGGGTCGTTTACCGGCCTGCGCGTAGGCCTGGCTGCCATAAAGGCTTTGGCCGAGGCGCTGCAGAAACCAATCGTTGCCGTTTCATTGCTGGAAGCGGTTGCCTGCAGCGGCAAAACACCGGGTCGGGTTCTGGCTGCGCTCGATGCGGGCCGAGGCGATGTATACGTCGGCGACTACGAACTCGACCCGCAAGTTCGTACGCACGCTCACATGCACAGCGAACGTTTGCTGAGCAGGGAAGAGTTTCTCGCCGAAGCCAGGCTTCCCGGAACGAAAGGGAAGACTGTCGTCACGCCCGATGCCCGGTTGGCGGACATGGTTCGGGCCGCGGGCGTCGCCGCCGGAATTCGGATTGAGCAGATTGAATATCCGAACAGCGGTGTGATTGCACGGCTGGGTTGGGAGCATCTGCAGCGCGGCGAAACGGTTCGTCCCGAAGAACTGGAAGCCAACTACATCCGCCATTCCGACGCTGAAATTTTCTCGAAGCCAGCGCGGTAATCTCTCATGCCCGTGGCCATTAGATCTGCTGCGTTGAATGACGTGCCGGCAATTCTTGCCATCGAGCGGCACGCGCCGAGCGCGGCCCACTGGACGCCTGAGCAGTACAACCAGTTGCTGGGAAGCGGGGTTGTTCTGGTCGCCGAGCAAGCGGCTGAGGAGGGACGTAAGCTTTGCGGATTCGTTTGCGTGAAGGCGGTCGCGAATGAGTGGGAGATTGAGAACGTGGTGGTGGCCGCCGCGTTCCTTCGGCGTGGCATCGCCAACGAATTGCTGCGCAAGTTGATTCAGCGTGCCCAGAATGAGGCTGCGTCGGCGATATTGCTGGAAGTCCGCGAATCGAATGGGCCGGCCCGCCGACTGTATGAAAAATGCGGTTTTTGCGAAGTAGGCCGGCGTCGAGCATATTACAGGAATCCGGTGGAGGATGCGATCCTGTACGCACTCCGGTTCGACCGCTGATCGAGGCTAAAGATGTGCCGGCTTCTGCACCATTTTCGGTTCAAAGCTTTGCGGAACGCCGCATCCCAGGGTCACCTGCCAACGATCAAAATTCCCTATGAATTCTCATTGAACCCTGCCGTCCCCTGTGCTACTTTTTAACCGTGCAGTAATAAAACACAACAGGAGGTCTGGCAAGGATGCTGACTCCGAGAGAGCAACTCCTGACCGGTCATGATGAGTTCCAGCGACTGGTTCAGGAGCACTCACAATACTCCCAACGGCTGGAATCCCTCACCCAAAAGCGATACCTCACAGACGACGAAAAACTTGAGGAAGTGCGGCTGAAGAAACTAAAGCTGCGCCTCAAAGACCAGATGCAGAGTCTGGAGCAGCAGGTTCATCGGCAATCTGCCTAGATTGACCGAGCCTGGTTTGGCCCGCGGTCTGGGCGGCCGGGCCTAAGGATCAAGATCGCGAACTGCGGCAGGCGTCGCCTGTCTCCGTACCAGGCGCTCCTAAGCGCCTTTTCTTATTGCAGTTATGTAGACGTCGCGGCCTCGCACTATAATCGTTCTGAATTCCATGGTGCGCGACGGCTACTTCTATGGTGCGGGATGCCTTGTCGCAGCGGGCGTGATCGCCTGGCTCGCTGCTTGGCCTTACGCCGTTCCCTTGTTATTACTGGCAGCTTTCTTTTTGTGGTTTTTCCGCGATCCCGAGCGCCAGATTCCCACGCTCCCCGGCGCTTTAGTTTCGCCCGGCGATGGCAAAGTCACTGATGTCTCCCTGGTGAGCGCCGGCGGAACTTCACGCCACCGGATCAGTATCTTTCTCAGCGTTTTCGACGTCCACGTGAACCGCTCGCCGATTGCGGGCGTGATCCGCGGCGTGCGCTATCAGCGCGGCAAGTTTCTCAACGCCATGGGAGCAAAATCGGCGGAGGAGAACGAGCAGAACATCGTTACCGTGGAAGGCGAAGGCCGTACCGTAATATTCAAGCAGATCGCCGGCCTGATCGCGCGCCGTATCGTTTTCGATTTTAAAGTGGGAGACCAGTTAGCCCGCGGCCAACGGGTTGGGCTCATCAAGTTTGGTTCCCGCGTGGATGTTCTGTTCGATCGCGACGCCGCGATCCAGGTGAAGCCTGGCGATCGCGTCAAGGGCGGAGCGACGGTACTTGCGATTCTGCCGGTTACGCAGCCAGTTCATGCCGGCGCGGCCGGGGAGCGGGAGGCTTATAGTTCGTGAATATGATCGTGAACGTCAACGAGAACCTGAACATGCAAGGGCCGGCGCCGCACCGTCGCGAAACAGACCGTCCGAGCGGAAAATTGCGTAAGGGCATGTACATCCTGCCCTCGCTGTTCACCACCGCGAATATCGCGGCTGGTTTCTACGCGATACTGCAGACCGTGCATGGCGCCTCGGGGGAAGCATGGCACATGGACTTCGCCGCGATGGCCATCGGCTTTGCCGTATTGTTCGACGGCCTCGACGGGCGCATCGCGCGCATGACCCACACCGAAAGCGACTTCGGCAAGGAGCTCGATTCTCTGGCCGACGTCATCACGTTCGGCGTTGCCCCGGCGCTCCTCGCCTGGATGTGGGGCTTTCATTTGTTGCCGGCCGCTGGGATTGCTCCCGACCTGCACCTGAAGATCACGCAACTAGGCTCGATTGCCTGTTTCGCTTTCCTCATCGCTGGCGCCAGCCGTCTGGCGCGCTTCAACATTGCCAAGAATCCGCAGCCTTCGAATCCGGGGCGTCCGGGGAAGAAATATTTTGTGGGCATGCCGATTCCGGCCGGCGCGGGCGTGATTGCGGCGGTCGTACACTACTCCGCCGGTGAGCCCGTGACTTCCTGGTGGACGGCGATGAGCTGGTTGATGATGGTCATCGTAGTTGGCTATCTGATGGTGAGCACCTGGCGTTTTTACAGCTTCAAGGATATTAATTTTCGTTCGCGCCGTCCTTTCCGTCTGATTGTGCTGATTGCCGTGGTGATTGCGTCGATCTGGTATTTTTCCCGGCCAGTGCTTTTCGTCATCGCGATTCTATACATGGCTTCCGGCGTTTTGTGGCGCTTGCAGTGGATCTTCCGGCGCAAGGCTCCGCCTCCTGCACCACCTGCGTACCGGGAGGCATCTCACACTCCATGAGCCCCCTTTCCAAGAGTCCGCTTGCGAAGTCCCCTGGCTCGCAGGCCGATCTGCGCGGCACCAACCTTTATCGTGTGGCCATTGTCGGCGCGGCATCGCTCAAGGGCAAAGAGATCGCCGAAATCCTGCGCGAACGGAATTTCCCCGCAGTCGATGTCCGGTTGCTCGATGACGATGAGTCTCTTGGCCAACTGGAAGCGGTGGGCGACGAGATGAGTTTCATCCAGAGCATCCGCTCGGAACAGTTCGAGCGCGTGGACTTCGCCTTTTTCGCTTCCGACCCACGCTCGACGCGCAATAACTGGAAGGTGGCGCGCGATCTGGGCGATACCATCGTGGATCTATCGTTCGCGCTGGAGGATGAACCGGGAGCGTCAGTGCGCTCGCCCTGGATCGAGCGCCAGACGGGCAACATTGTCGTGCCGCAGTTGCAGCCGGGTCCGGTGGTGGTCGCCCATCCAGCGGCCACGGTCCTCGCTCTGCTCGCTTTGCGCGCCGAGAAGACCGGCGAAAAGTCTGCCAAGATACAACGCATGGTCGCGACCGTCTTTGAGCCGGCGTCCGAGAACGGCCAGAAGGGGATGGACGAATTGCATGAGCAGACAGTGAATCTGCTTTCCTTTCAGGAGCTGCCGAAGAATGTGTTTGACATCCAGGTGGCCTTCAACCTGGTGGCGCGCTACGGACAGAGATCGGATTTGTCGTTGGAAGGCGTGTCCGAACGAATCCGGAAGCACTACCGGCAGATTGCCCGTGGCGCAGCTAAGCCCGCACTGCAAGTGCTGCAAGCGCCCGTTTTTCATGGGCACGGCTTTTCTGTGTATCTGGAGATGGAAAAGCCAGTCGGAATCGCAGATTTTTCGCAGGCCTTGTCGGGAGAGCACGTGGTTGTGAGGGCCAGTTCGGAAGAGGGGCCGACCAGCGTGAGCGCCGCCGGTCAGGGAGACATCATGGTCTCGATCACGAGCGACACTAATCATAAAAACGGTGTGTGGCTCTGGGCCACGACCGACAACCTGCGCGTGGCCGCTTTGACCGCAATCGAATGCGCCGAGACCATGACCGCATCCTCTCCAAGAGGCCAGATTCAATGAGTTTCTGGGTGACGAATCGATGGACCGTGAACCCACGCCTGGCCGCATTTCTGCTCGGAGCTAGTGTGGCGTTAACATCGCCCGGCTGCGGCTACCACACGGCCGGCAATGCGGTCGAGCTGCCGCAGAACATCCACACCATTGCAATTCCCGGCTTCGTGAGCCACAGCCAAACTTTTCGCATCGAGCAACTGCTGACCGACGCCGTCGTGCGCGAATTCAATGCCCGCACGCAGTACCATGTGGTCCACGGGGCGAATGGCGACGCGGATGCGGTCCTGAAGGCGACAGTTCTATCGGCTTCCGCTAACCCGCTGGCTTATGACTCCACAACCGGGCGCGCAGTCAGCGCCCTGGTCACCGTGAGCCTACAGGTGACACTGACCGACCGTCACGGCAAGGTGCTTTTCGAGAATCCTTCGTATCTTTTTCACGATCAGTATGAGTTGTCGCGCGATCTTCCCAGTTTTTTTCAGGAAGATTCTCCGGCCATCGATCGCCTGTCGCGGGATTTCGCGCGCACCCTGGTGGCCAATATCCTGGAGGCCTACTGATGTTCGGGGACTACTATTGATCATGCGCGCTTTCAGTCAGGCCGATCGCTTCTTCTCAGAACTCGAGTCGCGCAAGCTGAAGCCGGCTTATGTGTTGGTGGGCGATGAAGCGTTCTTTCGCAAGCGCTGCCGCGATGCCATTCTCGAACATCTGGTCGCGCCCGACTCGCGGGACTTCGGCTTGTTCGAGTTTGACCTCGCCGAAACTTCACTAAATGAGGTTCTGGATCGCGCCCGCACGCCCTCGCTGATGGCCCCGTTTCAGGTGTTCTTCGTCCGCGGCGTGAAGACCTTGTTTGGCCGTGGCTCAAATGACGACAAAATCGCAGCCATCGAAACCTACTGCAAGAATCCCAATCCCGCTGCGCTTCTGGTGTTTGTTGCCGATCACATCAGCATTCCCGCCGATGCCCGGCGCATGGAGATGACGGACAAGGACCGCTACCAGAAGATCCGCGAAGATCTGGGTCCGTTCTGCGGCATAGTGGAACTGTCTCGCGTCGAAGAGGGTGAAGCCGTGCGTTGGATCAGCGAGTACTGCGCCACGCGCGCGGTCAAAATCGACGCCGACGGCGCCCGCGAATTAGTGGATGCGCTGGGCGGCGACATGATGATGGTCTCGAACGAACTGGAGAAGCTGATTCTTTACGCCGGCGAAAAGAAAAAAATCACGCTCGGCGATGTCGAGACCATGGTGCTTGCCGCGAAACAAGGCTCGCTCTACGAGTTGACTGATGCGATTTCCGCAAAAGCTCCGGCGCGCGCGCTGGAAGTCCTAGATGGCCTGCTTTCGACCGGCGACGGCGAAGAAGCGGCCATCGGCCATCTCTACATGCTGGCCAAGACGTTTCGCCAGATGCTGGTCATCCTGGAGCGCAATGTGCGCGACCAGCGCATGCTCTGGGCGGCATTGTGGCAGGGCTTTCGTGTTCCGCCGTTTGCGGCCGACGATATCATCCGGCAGGCGCGGCGTTACAAATCGAAGCGTGAACTGACACGCGCCATTCGCCTGGTCGCGAAAGCCGATCTGGCGCTGCGTTCGAATCCTCCCAGCAAGCGCCTGGTTCTCGAAAAGCTGGTTCTGGACCTCGCAGCCGAACCCAAACTGGAAGCAGCGGGCGGATGGGCGCAGGAAGAACTGCCGGTCTAGCGAGCTTTGCCGGAACGGCTGCTGCCATGGACGTTCAAGCCTATCTACAGCGCATTCGCTACCATCGGCCCGTGACGCCCGGCGTCAATCGTTCCAGCATCGATCTTCCGAAGACAGATCTTCCGAACATAGACCTTCCCAACATTGGCCGCCCCAATATTGACCTTCTGCGCGCGCTCCATCGCGCCCACCTGTTCACCGTCCCCTTCGAGAACCTCGACATTTATCTCGGTCGCAAAATCATCTGTGATGAAACCCGCATTCTCCACAAGATCGTGAATGAACGCCGTGGCGGCTTCTGCTACGAACTGAATGGAGCCTTCGCCGCCTTGTTACGAGCGCTTGGCTTTCGGGTGACACTGCTCTCAGCTCGCGTCGCTCGCGAAGATGGCAGCTACGGTCCCGAATTCGACCACCTCACGCTGCGCGTCGATCTCGAGGAAACGTGGCTGGCCGATGTCGGCTTTGGAGAGGGCTTCCTCGAACCGTTACACCTCGAATCCAGCGCAGAGCAGCCGCAAAGCGGACGCATTTATCGCCTGACATCCACCGATGGCGTATTCGCGTTGGAGGTCATGGTCGGAGGCAAGTGGAAAAGAGAATACGCGTTCACTCTGCAACCGCGCGAGCTTCCCGACTTCGCGGAAATGTGCCGCTATCATCAGACTTCACCCGAATCGCATTTCACGCGCCAGCGAATCTGCTCGCTGGCCACTCCCGAAGGCCGGCTAACTTTGTCGGACGAAAAATTGATTGAGACTCGCGAAGGTTCACGACAAGAAAGACTGCTCTCTGGAGACGAAGAACGGCGCGCGAAACTACGCGATCTGTTCGGAGTGGTTCTCCCGGGGTGAGCGCAAGGAAGACCCGTGTAGAGACGGGGCTCGCGCCATCGCAGGCGGCAAGACGACTCTCTACCCTTTCGCCTCAGCTACCGCCCGTCGTAGCTCGTCAACATTCGGAAAATTCGGCTTAATCTTCACCACCCGGTCCAGTTGTTGCTTGGCCAGCGCGGCCTGGCCGCTCTTGGCGTATGCGAGTCCCAGGTGGTAGTTGAAGAGCGCGTTGTCCGGTTCCTTTTTCACCGCTTCTTTGAACAAGTTAATCGCGGACGTGTAAACGTGCTTGTGGTAGAAAGCCCAACCCAGCGTGTCGGCGGAGTCGGGATTGTCGGGAAGCTGACGCCGGGCCGTCTGTGCCATAGCGAAAGCCACGTCCACATTGCCACCCTGCTGCAGCATCACGTACGCCAAATTGTTGGAGGCCAGTGGATTCTCCGGCTGAATCTCCAGCGCCTTCTGGTACTGCTGCTTGGCTTGGTCCCAATCCTGCTTGCTCTCGTACATGCCACCCGCCAGCAGGTAGAAGGTGATCTCTTTGGGATTGCTCTTGGAGCCCTCAAGAAAAGTCTGCAGTGCCTGATCGGTCTCGCCGCGTACGTTCTGCACCACGCCGAGCTTAACCATCGCCGCGCTGTTCTTCTTATCCAAGTCGGAGGCTTGTTTGAACTCCTGCTCTGCCGCCACCAGATCCTTCTTCTGTTCCATCAGTAGCTGGCCCAGCATGATGTGAAACCCGGCGTTCTTGGGATATCTGGCCGACTCTGCCCTGGCCGTAGCGATGGCCTTGTCCGGCTGCTTCTGCACCAGGTCTACGTTGAGCACGCCGCCCAGCGCGTCGGTGGAATTCGGATCCTGATCCAGCGCTTGCTGGTAGGCTTTTTGCGCTTCGGCAAGCTGGTTCTGCGCCATCCGCAGGTTGCCCAACTGCACATAAGCGTCGGGATTGTTGGGCTGCTTTTCCAGGGACCGCCTAATATACTCATCCGCTGTTGCGTACTGCTTGCGATCGATTTCCGCCACCGCTCGCAGCAGGTATCCGTCCGCAGCTGCCGGCTGGATCGCGATGATCTGGTCCGCTTCTTGTGCCAGACCCGAGGCGTCGCCCCGGCGGATGGCAACACCCGCCAAAGCGCGGTGCGCTTCCACAATGTCAGGACGCAGTCGAACCGCATCGCGCCACTCTGGTTCTGCCCGGTTGGTATTGCCCAGTTGATCGAACGCCAGACCCAGCTGGTAATGTGCAACGGCGCTGTCGGGATCGTTCTTCAACACGGCTTGCAGCGTAGAGACGGCGTCGCTGGCCTTGCCGCTGCGAATCTCGATCTCGCCCTTGTATATCTTGGCGTCCTCGTCGTCCGGCTTCGCTTTCATGATTTCGTCGTTCAGCTTGCGGGCATCGTCGATCCGGTCTTTCAGGATCAGCAGCTGAATGTAATTCTTCTTGACCACCATGTCCTTGGGATGGTCCCGGTACAGCCCGGCATACTCGTTCGTGGCTTTGTCAAGCTGGTTGCTGGCAAAATAGAAATCGCCCAGCATGCGGTAACCCACGGAATCATTCGGGAAATCCTTCTTCGATTGGCGCAAGAATTCCTCGGCTTGGCCGGGCTTGTTTTCTGCCATGTACAGGCTGACAAGAGACAGCCTGGGATTAGGATCGTCCGCTGCAGTGTCAATCGCCCGCCGGAACGTCTGTTCCGCCTCCGGAAATCGTCCGCGAGTCTGGTAAAAATTTCCCAGCGAGACCAGAGCGTTCGTCGATTTGGGACTCAGATCGACCGCTCTCTTGAAACTTGCCTCCGCCGCATCCCATTGTTGCCCGCGCATCTGGAGCAAAGCCAGATTCAGATAAGAGTCGGAACGGTTGGGATCAAGTTTTAGGGCCTTCTGCATGTCATCCAGAGCCGCGGCGGTGTTATTGGTGCCGGCGTCGTAATTGGCTCGTGCGATGTAGACATCGGGGTTGTTGGGCTGTTTTTGCGTGAGCAGGTCCAGATGCTGCTTGGCTTCATCGAAATGACGACCGAGAATCAGCAGGTTGGCCATGTCAAGGTGCGCCTCATAGTTATCCGGCTTCAGCTGGACGGTAGTCGACAGCTCCTGATAGGCGATTGGCCACTGCTGCAGTTTCATCGCCGCCAGTGCCAGCTTGTAGTGGGCCTCGGCGAACCTCGAATCAATCTGGATTGCGTTCTGGAACTGAATTTCGGCTTCCCGGTACTGGCCTTTGTCAAAATAGCGCTGGCCGCTCTCCAGGTACTTCTGCTTACGGATATTCGGATCCCGCGAGCAACCCGTCGTCAGCGACACCGCCAGCAAACAGACTACCGCTACTGCAAACTGAAATGTTGAGCTCTTAGCAATACGCATATTTTTGAAGTGCCTCACATCGCGCAAATGTTGTCTTATCAATGCCTACAGCACCAAGGTACTCTTTTTGGGCGTAAGCCATAAGGTTACTGCCGTTATTATCGCAAAACCTTTGCCACGGGCAGAACCAGATCCGTCCATGTCCAAGCCTACGCCCGTGGATATGCGCTTTCGTAATCTGCCGCGACCGGCCGGAGCATGGCATAGTTTAAGCTGCTATGACCCACTTCCCCCAAGCCAATACCAACCTTCGTTCCCACCGTGTACAACTCAATGGATCGGTCGCGGCTGCGGTACTGGCCGAAGATGGCCAGCGGGCGCGCGCAAAACTGCAGTCCATATCCGTCAACGGCGGTTTGCTTCAGTTGCAGCACGAGCTTTCCGCCGGAGACTTCGTCGAAATCGCGTTCCACACCCGATCAGGCGCCATCCACGGCATGGCCGAGATGTTGTACCCGACGCGCAAGTTACAGAGCGCGTGTCTGCAGCCTTTTCGCTTCATTGCCCTGGGCGACGATGACCATCGCAAACTGCGTATGGCGGTCGATTCCGCTCTGGACCGCAGCTTCCTCGACCCGGTATCCGACCAGCTTCAGACGCCGCCCGGATTCTGACGCGGGTAGTGTGAGCTAATTCTGCGTTGCCAGGTATATAAGCTGCGAGCCACGCGCAACCGGTTTGCTCGAAGCTCGCAGCCCGAAGCTCGCGGCTGCTTCGCTATACTGACTCCTCGGCATGACGACCCAGACCATTACTCACTCCGCCGAAGAGACGATCGCTTGGGGGCGGAAGCTGGCCGCCGATCTGTCGCCTCCTCTCATTGTGCTACTGCGCGGCGACCTCGGGGCGGGAAAGACGACCCTCGTGAAGGGAATCGCCGAAGGCTTCGAAGCCGCCCGTGCCGAGGACGTTGCCAGTCCCACCTTCACGCTCGTCCACGAATACCGCGGGCCCCGCGCCACCCTGTACCACATTGACCTTTACCGCATCGATACCCAGCGCGAGCTGGAAACGCTCGGCCTGGATGACTTGCTCGCCCCAAACTGCATCCTACTGATAGAGTGGGGAGAGAAGTTCCCTCGCTTGCAACGCGATCGGGACATGGAAATTACCCTGGAGAGGATAGAAGACGACCGAGTGGGGGAAACCAAGCGCAGAATCCAGTCTGTATACCCGTTAAATCTGCGGACGGGACGTATCTTCATCCTCAAAAGTAAGGGAGTTAAAGCAATCTTGAAACGCACGCACCTGGCATTTTTTTGCCTACTGTTGGCCGCCGCTTTCTGCGCTGGGCAGAGCCTATCGCAGCCTCAAACACCGAATCCGAAGGACAACCCGGCGCCCCAAGAGCGCAATTCATCTTTGGCGCCAGCTCTCTCTTCGGAATCCACTGATACTGCATTGCCCGATACGCCAAGTCCGCAGCAGGGCTCGCCGCCGGCACCCTCTGGGAGCTCGAGCGCGGAAGGCGCCGCGAAGCAATCCGACGCGAAGAGCGCGGGCCAGAGTACGTCGCCTGAGAAAGAAAGCCGTCCGCCGGAGCAGCCTAAGCGAATCCTGGGTGTGATGCCAAATTTCCGCGCGGTCAGCGCCGGCGTGCTCCCTCCGCCGCCCACGCCTAAGCAGGCCTTCATCATCGCGACCCAGAACAGTTTCGACTACTCCTCATTTATCTTCGTGGGCATCACCTCGCTTTTAGCTGAGGGAACAAACGCCCACTCACAACTCGGGAAAGGCGCCGCCGGGTTTGGGCGATACTACTGGCGAGGCCTTCTCGACAAGACGGATGGCAATTACCTGGTTATCTTCGCCCTCCCTACAGTGTTCCATCAGGACGAACGCTACTATGCCTTGGGCAAGGGCAGTATCTGGAAACGCGGCTTCTATGCGGCATCTCGCATCTTGATCACGCCGGATTATCACGGCCACAACAGTTTTAATGTTTCCGAGCTCCTGGGTAGGGGCATGGCCCAAGGAATTTCGGCGGCCTATTACCCAAGCGGAAGTCGGACTGCCGGAGCGCTCGCGACGAAGTACGGATGGGCGATTGGCCGGGACATGCTGACGAACACGTTCCGCGAATTCTGGCCAGATATCGCCGTGCACGTCCTGCACCGGCATCCGTAAGCCGGAACGTCGCATTGCCAATGTTGCCTTTGGGGCACATTTCAATCGGCTGGATTTGGAGCCATAATCAACTTGAAACTAAGCTATTCCGCATTTGTAGGCCTACTGACTGTGTCGCTGTTGTCCTCTGCGAGTTTTTGCGCAGGGCAAAGCGCCCAACAGACCCAAACATTGGACTCTGCCCAATCCGCCCCGAAGCAGGACAAACCCGGAGGCCAACCGGCTCCCCAGGGTTCTCAGGATCAAAACAGCCCAGTCCAGGAAGATACAGAGAAGAAAAAGAACGACCGGATATTTTATGTGATGCCGAACTACCTGACGGTAGATGGTCAGTCGCAAGTGCCGCCGATCTCCTGGAAAGAGAAGTTCGCCATGTCAGCGAAGGGCTCCTTCGATCCATATGAATTCACGATAATCGGTGTTGTGGCGGCCATCCGCCAGGCGGAGAATTCCGATCCGGCGTTCGGGCAAGGAACGAAGGGATATGCGAAGCGGTATGGAGCGGCTTTCACCGATCAAGTGGATGGCAATATCATGGTGGGCGGCGTCTACCCCACGATCCTAAGAATAGATCCTCGCTATTTTCGATTGGGCAGGGGCCGGTTCGTGCACCGCTTCGGCTATGCCATCAGCCGTGTTTTCGTCGCCCGAAAAGACTCCGGCGGTTCTATGTTCAATATTCCCGAGTTTGCGGGCAATGCAACGGCGATTGCCATTTCCAACGTCTATTATCCCGCCGAAGATCGGAACGTTTCGTCGAATTTCAACAATTGGGGAGTGCAGATGGGCCTCGACGCCTTCGGGAATGAGCTGAAGGAGTTTTGGCCGGATATTCACGGGTATTTGAAGAGGAGACACGCCCGCCACCTGCAGAGAGCAATCGACCGCGAGTAGCCGGCATGCATCCAATCTCCGGTTCAAGCAATCCAACTTTGAGCGATCAGCAGGAATTGCTTGAAACGCGGAGCAGATACGGCCCAGGAGGGAAAATACGGGTGTGGGGGACGATTTGAAAGCGATTCGATCGTTTTGCATGGCGGTAGCGCTGGTGGGAACGTTGGGAGCCGCGGCTGTTCAAGCCCAGGAACCAACGAGCGTGCCAGAACAATCCCAACGAGGAACGTTACGTTGGGGGCTGGACGATGTTTCGTTGCTCACCGAGGACGCTCGGCAAGCGAGCACAAAAACGGATGGAAAAACCTCTCTGCCAGACGCGCCGACACCCAACGTCAACCCCTCAGATCCAACTAAGCCCAACGGGCAGTTTGGTAAACAGCCCAAGAGAATTCTGTGGATCATCCCAAATTACCGTGCAGTCAGCGCCAACACGAATTTGCCTCCGCCGAGCTTCAAGAGTGAACTCTGGCTGGCGACCCAGGACACGTTCGATTACTCCGATTTCATTTTCGTGGGAGGGCTCGCGGGAATTTCGATGGCTGGCAAATCGCAGCCGTCGTTTGGGCAGGGCGCTGAAGGCTACGGTCGATACTACTGGCACATCTTTCTCGACGGCGGCATAGAGAACTACATGACGGAAGCAATCGTGCCTGCGGCGACGAGAGAAGACCCGAGATACTACACCCTGGGCAAAGGCGGGTTCATTAAACGGACCGGCTATGCAGTAAGTCGGCTGTTCATAACCAGGACCAACGCCGGAAACAGCACCTTGAATTTGTCGGAGATCGTGGGCGCTGGAGCGGCCGCAGGCATCGGCAATGCGTACTACCCAGCACAATACAATCCTTGGGTGAAGACCTACCAACGTTGGGGAACGCAGGTGGGCTTGGACGGCGTGTTCAACGTATTAAAGGAGTTCTGGCCGGACATCGATCAGGCGGTATTTCACGGAAAATACTAATTACGCCTTAGCGATGCCGCAAATCATTGCGCGTTAATTCCAGCCGCGGGCAGCCTATCGGCGCGCTCCATTCCCGAACCACGGAGAACAGCATCGCAGCCGCGAAAAAGGCAAACACCAAAGCGCGAGAGCGCATGCAAATATCATGGCGCACGATACGCCTATCTGGCAACCGCTCAATCGAGCAATTCCTTGCGGAAGGCTGGTACATCGCAGCCCCAGGAGCGTCGCCGTAATAGTTGGCCGGGCGGGGGGACGCCCGGCTCTCCACAACGCTCGCCTACGAAGCCGAAACCCAATTGCGGCGCTCGAGAAACGTGGGAGGCTCGTACGTACGTCCCGATGCCAGCCGCCTCTCCTCGCGACGCGTCGACCACAACAAGATAGGGCCAAGCGATGCGGCTGTGAGGCGCGCGACGAAGGGGAATTCTTTCTCGACCTCGCGGCGCAGTTGGTGAATGCGCTCACTCACGCTGCGATTGACTTTCTTGAATTCTTTCTCCATCACCCAAAGCGCCGCATTGTAAGCGCTGCTGAGCTTCTTCATTTCGCGCGCGAACCGCTCACGAACCCGCGGATCGGGGTGGTCCTTATAGCGCCGCCAGCCCTGGAGCATGGTTTGGCACATGCGATAAAGACTCGGTCCATTGCGCTCAAAGTCGCGCCAGAAAGCCCAATCCAGGAATCTCTTTGAATCCTCGCGCGAAATCGCGGCGTGCCGGAAGTTGAATTTGTATTGCCCGTGGACATCGGCAAAGTCCACGTCGTCTAGCAGACGACCCTGATCGGCCATCTCCTGGTAAAGCGGCGTGCCCGGAACCGGCGTGTAAAGCATGAACTGGTGGAAGTCGGTCTGGTAACCCACCGCCGATTCGATTTCCTCCACGATGTTGTCGGGCGTGTGGTGCTCGAGTCCGACGATGGTCGAGCCCTGCACTCGTATCCCGTGTTCCCGAAGCTCGCGCGTGAGTTGGCCGACGTCCTTACCCTGCAGCTTGCTATAGCTCGACCGGGGAGATTCCAAACCCATCCACACCCAGGAAATGCCGAGCTCAACCAGTTCCAGCATGGTGTATTTTCGAATCGCATTTGCGGAGGCAAAGACCGAAAGTTCCCAGCTCTTGCCGGCCTGCTTCATCCGCTCCAACAGGCGCATGGCACGCGCGCGGTGCAGCAGGAAGTTTTCATCCATCACAAAGAAAGACTGTACTTCCAGTTCGGATTCGATCCGGCACATAACGTCGAACAACTCATCGCCGCTCTCGAAGAAGTTGACAAACTTTCCTTTGCCGCCAAAAAAAGCGGACGTGGTGCAGAAGTTGCACCCCATCGGGCAGCCCACCGACGGGATGATGGTCGCCGCCGTTCCGCCCTTCCGATCCGGAAGGCGGATTCCCATAATCCGCGTCTCAAGTCCGGAAACAATCGCGGGATGGCGGATCGGCGCATTCTCGTCTTCCCCCAGATACCGGCGCATCCAGGAGATCCCTTCGCCGCGCACGATGTGGTCGGCATCGATCATCATTTCGATGCCCGGAATGGCAGCCACATGTCCGCCCACCACGATCACCGAATCCGGCGACAGTTCCCGCACGATGCGGCACATCTCGCGCACCTTGCCAACGTTCACGATGATCGAAGAGATACCAACAATGTCGTAACGGTGCGCCGTCAATTCGCGAGCAAAAGCTTCGCGGGTGGGAAAATCCAGCACGCTGCAGGGCGCCGAAATATTTTCCTGAATCATCATGATGCCCCACGAGCGATGAAACATGCGCAGCGAAAAGCTGCCTTGCGCGCGCGTGACCTGGTTGTGATACAGCTCCATCGGATTGATCGACCGACTGCCAAATTCGTCGTCTTGCGCATAAGGTCCGAAAACCGAACTGAGCAGAATGCGAGCGTGATTTCCCTTGGGATGAATTTCCATTTTTGAGTTTTTGTAAATGCGTTAACTGGAGGATATTTGCCCGGCAGAGACGTTCGCGGTGATCCTGGTTACATTACAAAACTATTACGTTGCTGCGGAACAGGCCAGTGAGAACACAATTGCCGTTATTTCAGAGCGCATCGGGGCTGGCATTCCGCACCAGCGCCAGGGTCGTCAGATCGTTATAGGTGGGACCCGTCAGTGTGAACTGCCTTGCCGCTTGCAGCATGGTCAGGCACAGTTCGTGCGCGCCGAGCGCGGTCGCTTCCTGAAGGCTCCGCTTCACCCCGTCCAGCCCGAACTCCGCAACCTGATTCTCCGCATCGCTGTGCTCTACCACAACACGATCCGCTTCGACGATGCCGCGCGAGACGGCTACCAGCGCCGAGCCCGGCACCAGATGACACGCAGCCGCGCTCTGCGTCGTATGCGAGAACAAGCCCAGCGGCAGCCCGGTTGCCGCGAGCAGCGTGATGCTCGTGTGGTCGCGAAGCAGGGCCGGAGTGTGACCGGCATTGGCGTAGCAGACCGTCCCCAGATCTTCGTTATAACAACCGATGAAAGCCGGACAACTACGAACACCGCCACGCAAGATGGTCATGTTCATCTGGTTGCACAGTTCGATCATGGCGGTGGTCTCGTTGAAGTCTTCTCCGGCAAAAAGCTCGGGCGCAAGCGTGCGAAACGTCTTCTGCACTGCAATCAGGATTTCACGTGTGTCCGCCCGCAGGCCGGCGATATCCAGCAGCACAAACAACATGCGCGACGGCCCCACTCTCAGGAATTCGTAGAAGTCGCCAGCCACGCGCTGGCCAGTGTACACCGCGGCAATCTCGGCGTGGCGGAGCACGGGTGCTTCGCAACGGAGCGGATCGGTGGGATTCGGTGCAATTGTGCACTCCTTGAACCCGGAGCGCCGGAACAACGAGCGCCAGAATGGCGTCGAGGGCGACTTGCGTTCGTCAACCTCAGCCCTCTGCCTCATAACTGGGTAATCGGCAGATTGGGTGCGATACTTTAAGAGCGAGCGCCGGAAAACTGCGTCAACCACCCGGCTAAAAATCGCGGCTAGTGCGGTAGATACCCCGATTCCATCGGCAGTTTACCGTCCACCTTAACAACGCCCACGCGATCGGTGATCGATCGTTCTTCCACGAAACCGATCGCGCCCGGAGTGGACGCCACCGCATCAATCACGTCCGCATCCGTCCCAACTGTCCGGATCGAATCCCGGTGCGCCGCAAACATTGCTTTCACTTCAGCGTCAGCCATCTTGGTGAGGCGTTCCAGCGTGGCCATCTCGCCCGGAGAAGAACTGTGCAACACCAGAACCACATTCCTGCCATCGGGCCACTTCTTCACTTCCCCTTTGACAATCCTGGCCAAATGAGCGGATGTGACATTCTGAACCGCGTTATCCTTATTGACCACGACCGCCATGTGGTGGGCAAAACAGGGGGTCAGCGACAACGTAACCCACGCGCACAGGCAGAGTATCCGCTGATACTTCATACGACCTCAGGTTACATGTTGCCGTCCGAGGATTCTCGTCAAATATTTGTCAAAAAATGACGTGAGTAACCGTCTCGTAAATGGAGCGACGGGCGTCCTCGCCCGTCCAGCACTTCTTCAGAATCCCATGATGTTGTACCCGCAATCCACGTAGATGGTCTCGCCCGTGATGCCCGAGCTCGCATCCGAGGCGAGGAACACGCCGGTGCTGCCCACCTCGCTGACCTCGACATTGCGTTGCAGAGGCGCGCGCTCGGCGTGCGAACGCAGCATGTCCCCGAGGCCGGAGATGCCGCGAGCGGCCAGCGTCTTGATCGGTCCCGCAGAGATCGCATTGACGCGAATCTTCCGCCGCCCCAAATCCTGCGCCAGATACCGCACCGTGCATTCGAGCGCGGCCTTGGCCACGCCCATGACGTTATAGTGCGGCACAACTTTCTCCGCGCCATAGTAAGTCATGGTGATGACGCTGCCGCCGTCTTCCATCAGCGGAGCCGCCGCCCGGCATACCGCGATCAGCGAATAGACGCTCACGTCATGCGCCACCCGAAAGCCCTCGCGCGTCGTGTTCACAAAATCGGCTTTCAGTTCTTCGGCCGGAGCGAAGGCCACGCTGTGCACCAGCGCGTGCAGCTTCCCGAACCGAGCTTTCAACTTTTCGAAAAGCTGCGTGATTTCCTCGTCCTTCGACACATCGCACATGAAAGCTTCCGCGCCCGGCAGCGACAGAATCAGGTCCTTGGCTTCCATCTCCATCCGCTCGTTCTGATAAGTGATGGCAAGGTTCGCCCCGGCCGCGTGCAGTCCCTGCGCAATCGCCCAAGCGATCGAGCGCTTGTTCGCCACACCAAAGACGACCGCAGTCCGCCCTTTCAAGTCTTCAAACATGAATGAATCTCCCGTAAAGAAGAGAAAGAATACCAGCTTTGTTCGTGTAGGGCGGACACTCTTGTCCGCCGCCTTTGACCTTGAGGTTGATCTTGGCCGGCAAAATCAAGTGCAAAACTCAACGGCAGCGGACAAGAGCGTCCGCTCTACACTGGCTAATCCGCGACTGCAGCCACAGCCTTCCGAGTTCGAATCGGCCAGCAGGCGCTGCCAAAGGCGACCGCGTACACCGCAGCAATCACGCCAAACCCGGTAGCCAGGCTGATTCGCGACGCGATCCAGCCCACTCCCAGCCCCAGAGTCACCTGCAGAAGCGTGCCAAAGAAATAGAAAGTATTCTGAACGCGTCCCATGAAATGCGGCGGCACTTGCTCCATCAGGCTGGTATTCATAGCCACGCCGCTGACCCCGCGCGCCGATCCCATCAGCCCATAAAGCAGGACGGCAATCGCCAGCCACGGCGAAAACGGCGAGAGCGCCATCGAAAAAGTCAGTAGCAGCATGGCCAGAGCAATCGAACCGCGCGCCCCCATCCGCGCAATCAGCGCCGGAGCATAAAGAGCGCTGAGGAATGCCCCCACACCCCATCCCCCGTTCAACCATCCGTAGCCGGTCGCGCCGGCGTGAAAGACGCGATCGCTAAGCGGCGCCGTGACCACCACTCCAGTCATCATCGCGCCCAAGAATAAAGCCCAACTCGTCCCCAGGAAAACCACGCTGGGGTGCTCGCGCAAAAAGACCAGCCCTTCGCGCATCTCGCGCAGAAAGCGTCCGACCGCGGTTTCGGCCGCTTCGATATCGTGACGAAGCTCTACGACTCGAGGCACCACATGCCGCCCCTGGCGCACCGCGAAGTAGCACAAAAAAGAAACGACGTAAGTGCTCACGTCGATGAGCAGCACTCCGCCCAGGCCAATGTGTTCATAGACAAATCCCACCAGCGCGCCGGCAATCAGCCAGCCGCCCTGAATCCCCGCCAGAAGAAATGTATTCGACTGCACGAACCCGCCCTCGGGCGTCAGTTCCTGAATCAGCGCCGTGATCGTCGGCCAGAACATCCAGAAGCCCGCCGCCACCAGCGTATTCATCAAGTAGAGTTCCCACACCTGCACGCGGTGAAGGAAAGCAAGCACCGTGACCGTAAGAATGATGACAGCGCGCCCCGCGTCCAGCATCATCACCAGCCGCCGCCGGTCCTCGCGGTCAATAATGACGCCGGTAAAGGGAAGCATCAGCATGGCCGGAATCGTTTGCAGCGCCGCAAACGTGCCCAAGGCCATTTCCGAGTGAGTGCGCTGCAGAATCGTCCAAGCCACCGCGGCGGAATTCATCCCGCTGCCCAGCATGGAGATCACGTTCGCCGCAAACACAAATCGCAGGGACCGTGACCGTTTTTGCAGAATCGAGCGCATCATTCGAATCTAACATGGAGGGCTTTTGGCTTCTGGCTACTAGCGAGTGGATCCCGGTTCTCAGTGCGGTCCGAAGAGGAACGCCTCAGCGCGGCGGACACTGCACATGATAACCGCGATAACCTGTCCGGTGGCGAATACCGAGGTGATGGCGATGTAATCGAGGACTGCGAACCCTGCTGACTCTCGGAGGCGAAAATGAGGATACTGCTAGTTCTGTTGCTAGGAAGCGCATTTGCTCTCGGCCAAAACGTCGTTACCATGCCGATAACCGACAATTCCGACGTGAAGAGCCCGATCGGAAACGTGGGCACAATCACACTGTCGGAAGAGATCAAGGACGGCAAGACGTATGACTCCGAGGTATACAACCTCACTGCCAAAAATGTCTCCGACAAGGAGATCGTGACGTTTGTGGAGAAACTGTTTGTCGGATACCCGAGCGGGAGCGGAGAGGCGATCATTGAAGAGAAGGATTCCTTCTTTGGCCATAAACTCGTCGAACCAGGGGATGCAATCGACTTCAGCCAAAAAGACCCGGGAGGACAGATAGTCATGGATCAAAGGGCCTCACCGCCTAACAAGGGACTGTGCAACGTGCGCGTGCTATACGCGCAGTTCGCTGATGGAACAACCTTTGGGAATGAGGAGTACGGAGTACACATCCTGGGAGTCCGTCGGGACATCTGGAATGTGCTGGGGCACCTCAACGCCGTCTATCAGAAGCAAGGCGAGCAGGCCTTTGTGGAAGAATTGCAGAAACCAGTGCCAAGCAATGATGTCAAAGCGTTTCTGGACATGTTCCGCAGTGTTCAAAAAGAGAAAGGCACCCAGTCTAACGTTGGCTTGATTCAGAAGGTCCTCAGCGATGCAGAAGAGCGGCAAGCTCGTATAAACGCGGGAAGTGCGTCGCACGAGGTCAGATAGAGAGCTAATGCCGACAGCTTATTCCCTACTTCAACCCCTTCACCACGTACGCCTCCGACAGTATCCTTGTATAAACGTAAGCGTAGGCCGCGCCGTCGCTCGACAGACGGGGCAGTCCAACCGACGAAACTCCTGCGCCGGTTTCTTCTCCGAAGGTCTTCCACGGCTCCTTTTTGCCGGTCTTTATATTGACCCGAAATACTTTTACCGATCTGATCGCTACCGCTCCGCGACGGCTGGAAACTACATAGACCGTCTCTCCGTCGGGTGCCCAGGCAATAATCGAATCGTTTGCATCGACGCCCTGAATCGGCTGTTGACCGCCTCCATCCAGTGGCAAGATTCCGCGCTTGCCATCCGCGGAGCGCACCAGGAGGCTCTTTCCATCCGGCGAGATCAAACCGCTGATCATGCCCTCCGGCGTTATCGGCTTGGAATCTCCAGTAGCGACATCGATCATGTAACTACGCCCCGCATGTCCCGCCTCGATGCCGAAGGCCAGCAGGTGTTTTCCGTCCGGAAAGAACCGCACTGCGCCATAACTTACCGCATCGTGGGTAAGCACTCTGGATTCTCCTGCGCCCGTCGGCACCAGGTTGAGCTGTCCGCCCTTCGCCGGTTTCGTGATCACCCATTTTCCGTCGGGGGAGATCGCGCCCGCGACGCCTTCGCCGATCCGCGCGGGAGGGGAGCCATCCGTGTCGCGCAGAAACACGGTGTAATTCGGTCCGCCGCCATCGCCTTCTTCTTCGAAGAGAATCATTTTGCCGTCGCGGCTGATGTCGCGCAACTCCGACCAGCCGAACCATCCCAGCTCGTGCTCTTCTTTTCCTCCCGGTTCCATGCCGCGGATTCCCAGGCGCTCGTGATTGGTCACGGTCAATACCATGCCATTGCGCATGTCTTCCAGCCACATGCCTCCGGGCACATTGGTGATGGTTCGTTCCTTGCCAGAAAGCGTTACCGCGCGCGGGTTCGCGCCTATGCCGGATTTTGTGCAGGTAAACCAGATTTCTTCTCCGTCCGGCGACCACAGGATTCCCTGCAGCGACGTCCATCCCGAAGATAATTTTTTTTCTTTGCCGTTGCCGTCCGACGTAATCACGGCCAGCGACCCCTCGTCGTCGCCGGATATATTCTCGTGATCGGCAAAGGCGATCCACTTGCCATCCGGAGAAATCTTCGGATGGCTGATCCAGTTGATGCCATCGAGCAGAACCTTGCCCGCCGGATATTCCAGCCGCCAATGCCCATTCTCGGGACCATACCGCACCACGGCCATGCGTTCGCTATCCGCCGACCAGTCGGCGTCCTGCACGTTCTCCAGCACCTCCCGCGGCGTTCCTCCACTCAACGGAACCCGCGCCAGCGTGCCGCCGCGAGCGTATCCGCCGTAATTGCGCGTGTTGAGCCGGATGGCCATCTCGCCACCCTTCGAAATCGAAAGCAGCTCCGCATCCTTGATTCCCAATTCCCGCGAGCCGGGATCATCCAGGCGCGACATGTAAAGCTGTTCTTCGCCGCCCTCCCACGCCGCGCTGTAAACCATGCTGCCGTCAGGCGTGAAGCGAGCATTGCCAATGTGGCCGGTGCGGAAAGTAATCTGCTGATACTCGGGCTCAGCCGCATGCGCTCCGGCTTTGCCCATCCACCAGCCCAGACCATACGCCGCGCACGCGATCGCCAACCCGGCCGCGAGTGCTATGAGCAGCCCGCGGCTCGGCTGGCTTCTTCCAATGCCGCTACCAATGCCGCTGCCAGTCGCTGCCACCCGAGTTGCGCTGCCCGAAAGACCGGAGAGATGTTCCAGATCAAACGCAATGTCGCTGGCCGAATGAAACCGCGACTCGGGATTTTTCTCCAGGCAATGCTGCACAATGCGCTCCAGCGCCGGCGAAACATTGCGATTGGTTTCATTCAATTCCGGAGGATCTTCCTTCAGGATCGCGCTCATCGTATCCGCGGGAGTCTCGCCATGGAACGCCCGTTTACCCGAAAGCATCTCGTAGAGGATTGCTCCAAAGCTGAATATGTCGGAACGTGGATCGAGAGTTATGCCGCGCACCTGCTCGGGTGACATGTATCCCGCCGTCCCCATTACCAATCCCGCCTCGGTGCCATGGGTCGCCGTAGCCATGGAAGTGCCCGCACCGGGATCGGCCTGAGTCAGTTTCGCCAACCCGAAGTCGAGAATCTTCACCCTCCCATCTTTCGTGACGAACAGATTCTCCGGCTTGAGGTCGCGATGAATGATCCCTTTTTCGTGCGCCGCAGCCAGCCCGTGGGCGATTTGCAGGGCGTAGTCCAACGTCTTGCGCAGCGCGATGGATCCGGTGCGCAGCCGGTCCCGCAGCGTCTCTCCCTCGAGCAGTTCGGAGACGACGTAAGGCGAGCCGTCGCTCGTGCCAATATCAAATACAGCCAGAATGTTGGGATGGTTCAGAGCGGCAGTGGCGAGAGCCTCCTGCTCAAACCGGCGCATGCGGTCGGCGTCAAGCGAAAGCGCCCGCGGCAAAACCTTGATCGCCACTTCGCGCCGAAGGCGGGAATCCCGAGCGCGATAAACCTCGCCCATCCCGCCCGCGCCTAGAAGGGAGACAATTTCATACGGCCCAAGTTTGGTGCCAGAGGTCAGGTTCATCAGTGGGCGAGATTATAACCCATGAGGATGAGCTATCACCTCGTTGCGATCACTCTCGTGTAGAGACGGGGCTTGCCCCGTCTCCGCGCTGCCAGGTGCGCACTTTGTTGGAAAATCAAAGAATTTGTCAATGCTGACCCTGAGCTCGTCGAAGGGGAAGCACCTGCTGTTCCCTCGACGAAAAATCAGGCGAGTCGCCGACTTTAGAACGATTGGTGTAATGGGGATACTACGCCAGTCGAGGCGTGGTACTCTTGTCCGCAGACAGGGGTTCGAATTGAGCGATAGACCGGTAGGATCCGGCTTTTCGATTGATTTTGACTCGCGCCATCGTGTGCTGCGGGTCTCCCCATTTGGGATCATTACCGACGAGATAATGTCTAACGCCGACGCGGCAGTACGAAGGTTTCTTGCTCGGGAAGGTGCCCAGTTTGGAATTTTTGACTATTCTGCGGTAACTCAGTTAACAGTATCTTTGGAGTACGTACGTGCCGTTGCGCAGAATAAACCTGCCGTTCCCCCAATGAAGCTTCGCGTCGCCGTCGCACCGCAGCCGATGATTTATGGCTTGAATCGAATGTACAGTATTCTGATCGACGGGAAGCGCTCGGATTTTCAAGTCGTTCACACGATGAGAGAGGCAGAGGACCTGATTGGCTTGGGAACACTCACTTTTTCTTCCACATCGCCATAGTCGCTGTTATCAGGCGATAGCGCCCAAGACCGCGCTCGCTGGGTCAGTGAGTGTAATCGGGATTTAACGCCAGTTATAATGCCCCCGGTGCAGTTGCGATGAGATTGCTCCCCACCCTGTTAGCTGTTGGCCTGCTGATGGCGTCATCGTCCGCCTTCGCGCAAGTCGCTAAGGGTGCATTGGAGGTGCAATGGAACGAGGGCGCCGCAGACTGCAAAGCGAGACCGCAGCCTCCCCTTGAGGTGCACGCATACAGTACTGAAACATTCATTCTTCGGGAAAACCTGTGCGCTACCTTCGAAGCTCCGTTCATGTATCTCCTAATCGGTTCGAAGAAGGCGCTCCTGATCGATACCGGCGACGTGGCCGATCCGAAACTGATGCCGCTGGCAGAGACAATTGTGGATCTCTTGCCCGGAACCGAGCCCTCGAAGATGCCGTTGCTAGTTGTCCACACCCACAGGCATGGCGATCATCGAGCGGGCGATGGGCAGTTTGCGAACTTGCCCAATGTCCAAGTGGTTGGGTGGGATCTTGATAGCGTTCGCAGGTACTATCACTTCACCGATTGGCCGAACGGTCTCGCTCACATAGAGCTCGGCGACCGAACAGTCGACGTCATACCGTCTCCGGGACACAATGCGACGCACGTTGTGTTTTACGACAGAAATACGGCTCTCTTGTTGTCAGGTGATTTTCTTATGCCCGGGCGCCTTCTCATCGACGACGACAAGGCCGAGCTGGCGAGCGCAAAGCGGGTTGCCGCTTTCGTCAAAGATCGGCCGGTGAGCTATGTGCTAGGCGGGCATATCGAATTCGATGAGGCCGGAAACCTGTTTCCGTGGGGATCTCAGTATCATCCCCACGAACATCGTCTGCAGATGACGAAAGATGATGTGCTCGCATTGCCGGCCGTGGTCAGCAGTTTCAATGGCTTCTATACCAGAAACGGCGCGTTTGTCCTCATGAATTCCGTGCACAATCTCATTGCGTTGGCTGTCGTCGCCGGAATAGCGCTGACGGCGCTGATCCTCGGGTTAATTCTCTATATCCGGCGGCGCAGACGGGCTCGAACGTTGTCGCAGTCCGGTCAGCTGGCGTGAACAGGCGATTACACTCACGACTCGGCCAACGACTGTAAGGGCGACCTCTTCTACCGCGCTGCGTCACCTCCACGGTGCTTCTTGAGTTGTTCGACCACACCTTCCAGATCAGGATAGCCAGCGCCAAAGCTCCGTGTGAACCAGTTCCCGCCGCGTTCCGCAATCCTTTTGCCGTCAGCGATCACCTCGAACTGACCGATCTTGCCAGGCGTAAGGACGGCGTCAATATTGAGGCGCTCTTTGATGAGGGCCACGAGACTCGTGACCTTTGCCTTGTTGTTCTGTCACGTCGGGCAGTGAACGATCTCAATCTTCATCTGTTCCCCCATTCCGCGTCGGATAGCCAACGCAATTTTATCCGATGGTTGATCTAATCAGGCGTTTACACTCACAACCCGGATTCTGCGGTCGTGGCGAGCTGACAGCTGATAGCTGACAGCTAATTCTCACTCTCCACCGGCGCCGCCTTCGGAGCCGGCAGCGCCTTCGCCGGTTTCCCCGGCGTGATGGGAGGAGCAGGCGGAACTGGAGGAGCCGCGGAGGCAACCGTCCCCTTGCGGATCTCAATCGTTCCCTTTTCGCAGTTCATCACCAACTTCGGGCCGTTGCTTCCAATCGAACCGCTGGCGCTCGACTCCCGGTCGCGATTGTCGACTTTGATCTCGTCGAAGTCGCTCTCGATCTCGCCTTCGCGCGTGCGCGCCTCGACTTTGATCGCCGTATTCGGCGGAATCGAAACCTGCACGTCACCCTTGCGGTTATCGATCTGGATGTTCCCCGGCTTGCGCAGTCCGACTTCCACCGTTCCGTTGGAATCTTCCAGCCGCAGATCCCCTGACAAGCCATCGAGCGCGATGTCCTTCGACCGTGTCGTAAGGCGCATCGGTCCGGTCAGCGAATCGGCGCGCAGGTCACCCGAATCCAGATCGAGCCTGCCATCGAGGCGCGAGAATTCCATGTCCGTGCGCGAAGAATGGAAGCTGACCGTCTTGCTGATGCGCGCCAGCCGCGTGCTCTCGTAAAACTCGCCGTTCAGCTGCACTGCGCCATCGACGTCTTCAAGCGAGACTTCATTGGCGCGCCCTTGAATGTTGATGTCGCCTTTCACATGTTGTGCGCGGACGGAGCTGCTTTCCAGACTAAGCACAGCGTTTCCGGTGTGATCGTTAAGACTGACTTCGCCGTGCTGATGGTTGACCTCTACATTGCCGTTCATGCCGTTGATGGTGACACCGCCGCGCCGGGAAACGATAACGAGGTCGGTGTTGCGCGGCACGAAGATATCCATGTCGGCGGTCACACCCTTGTCGCCAGCGCCATGAACGTTGGCGTTCAGCGTGACGACCTTGTCGGCGACAGTGATCTGCGGCTTGGTCTTGGCGTTGTAGCTGTCAGCGTCCTGCTGATTTTCGGCGCGGACCTTCTTGCGCACCGACACTTTCATCGTCTTGCCTTCCCCCACGTTGACCGTAATCGTGCCCCGGTCGTCATTGATGTGGAGCGTACTGCCTGCCGGAATGTCCTGGGTCAGTTCGTCGCTGTAATTGAACGTGGACCCGCCAAAAATGTCGTCCAGTCCTTCATCATCGCCCAACTGGATGTGCTCCCCGAGATTCTTCCAATCCACACGTGATGCCTGGGTCGCAATCAGCCCGGCCACGATCAGGAAAAACATCAGGCAAACCCCGCCCACCCCAATGCCCCGCGCCGGCTGGCCCAGGCGCTTGGCCTGTTCGTATTCGATGAGCTTGAGCCCCCCCCACAGAATCAGCAGTGCCGGCCAGAAGCGCGCGAACATGTTCAAGAGCCCGTGCCATTGGAGAAAGCCCATCGTCCCCATCAGGAACAGAACTCCCATCAGGATCAGCACGACGGGCCCCGCAATCGAACGATGCGGACGCGGAGGCGGAATCGGTGTCATAGGCGTTACTGGACTAGCCACGGTTCACCTCACTCGGTGGAACTGGCGGAACGGGAGGAACCGGCGGCGTTGGAGGCGCCGGAGGAATCGGCCCTCCCGCAATGGGCGCCCTGTGGCCAAACCCCGTGAACGGAATGTGTCCTTCCACCGAAGCGCTGCCCTGCAGCAATTTCAGAGCGCCCACCACCAGCAGAATCACCGGCCAGGTGCGGTGAAAGCCAAGGTTTCCCACATCCAGGCTCTGTAGCAGGAACAGCACGCCGACAGTAACCACTATAGTTGGCCCGATAATCCGCCGGATGCGGCACCGCGCACATTGGCACATGGTAAAAGCAAACTTGGAGCCCATCATTCGCCGCGTCTGGCAGCGCGAACATTGGCAGTCCGGACTATGCGAGCCCAACCCGCCCCAGTTGCGCGCAAACATCCAGCCGCCGACCAGAATCAAAATCAATGGCCAGAAGCGGTCAAGGCCCACTCCCAGCCCCATCGTATGCAGCAGGAACAGCACGCCGACCAAAATCAGCACGATCGCGCCCATCGGAATCTTGCTGGCTTCGATCTTTGCGCCGCCGCTAAAAGTTGCCGCCAGCCCAAAGGGGTCCGGTATCGGTTGCGCCATCTGAATCGCCTTAGCTGAGCGCACCGCGTCAAAAATCTGGTAGACGACGAAGAAGGCTATACCGAAGCCGCAAATTACGCCCAGAGCCGACGAATGATCGTCACTGGCGGCGTTGGCACCGGCAATAAGCATGACCATGATCGCCAGATGCGCCAATCCCTTGGCATACTGCCCGGTATAAACGGCGCCCACGCCAAAGGGAAAGAATCCAGCTAGAATTCCGGCCACGGTTGGGTTGGGTCCACTGCCGGTTCCCGCAGGGGCAGGGGGTGACGGAACCTGCCCGGACGCCGCCGGGGTGAACGTCGTCGGGGAGCCGCCGCCGGAAACAAATCCCGACGTACCGAAAGAAGTACCAGCAGCCGCGGCCGCCGGAACGCCTTCCATCTTCGCTCCCAGGCAGTCCTCGCAATAGATCACGCCCCTCACCGGACGTGTACAGTTCGCGCACAGTGCCTTTCCGCAGGTGCGGCAATAGGCCACTGCTGACGCATCAGCATGATTGGCGCAGTTCATACAAACCTCCGATTCGCAGTTGCGGTCACCGCCACTCTCACGGCAGGAGAAGCATTCCGCAGCCCAGCTAAAACCGGCTGATTGTATTCCTGGGAATAGTTACGATCCTGTCTCTGGTCTGGTTGCCCACTGGTGTTGTTCTTGCGATTTTCTTTTTGTTCCACGGGCCCGGGCTCGGCGGGAGTGTTGGCCCGCTTCAGCTCGCGCACCTTCGATTCGATCTCGTACACGAAGCGGATATTGTCGTAGTACTTTACCACTTTGATTTGCGCTTCATTATAAGCATGCCGCAACGCCGCCGGCCGCAGGTCGACTTTGGCCACGTCCGCCGGCTTGAAACCGGCAAAGTTCAGGATCAGCGAAACTGAGAAGAAGATCATCCCGAACGACATCGCAAACCGCGGCTGCCGCACAAAAGCCGCCACCGGCCTGAAGAAAGAAGCGGAGAAGGAATCCCACCGCTCGCGCATCCGCTCGCCGAACGGAGGTGTCCTGCCCTCGGCCGCGGCTGCCAGCGGCCGCCTGCTCACGACTCCACTGGTGGCCGCCAGAATATTGTGGAGCAGGTGCGCCGGAGGTTCGACCGCCTCCAACGACCGCAGCCACTGCTGCCCGGCTTGCACATCCGCGAACAGTGGACCGCAAATCCCGCATACCCGCCGATGAGCTTCAAAGCTCTCCTTGCGAGCCGGACTCAACTGCCCTTCGAGAGCGTCGCTGACGAGCGTTTCGAACTCGGTGCATTCGATCTGGGGTCCCCGACCGGCCGGGTTTTGGCCGGGTGGGGTTGGGCTCCCGTGTTTGGTTTCGTCTGACATCAGATCACCTGCCTATATGTACGTTGTAGGAGGCGCGCAAGTTCCGCCCGTCCCCGGTTAATTCTTGACTTGACGGTCCCCTCCGGAACCCTCAAAGCCGTGGCAATTTCCCGATAGTCCATGTCCTGTAAATCCCTCAAAATCACCGCCTCCCGCAGCTCCGGAGACAGTTTCTGCAGCGCCAAATGCACCATTTCCCGCGTTTCCCGGCTCTCGACCGCGGCATCCGGAGGCAATCCCCGGTCGGCAATCTGTTCGCTAAGCGGCTGCGCATCCTCATGTTCTGAGGGCGCCGAATCGAGCGAATCCGTGATCCGCTCGCCTTTGGTCTTCCGAAAATGATCGACCAGCAGATTGCGTGTAATGGTGGTTACCCAGGTCATGAACGCGCCCTTACCCGAATCGTATGTGTTCAACGTCCGGTACATCTTGATAAAGACCTCCTGGGTGAGGTCCTGCGCGTTGTTGGAATCCCCGGCAAACCGGTAGCAGACGTTGTAAATCCTCCGGTGATAGCGCTCGACAATCTCTTCCCAAGCCGCGGCATCGCCCGAAACGCAGCGACGGACCAGCAATCCGACAACCTGGGCTTCTTCCAAACCAGACTCCGTGAAATCCGCTCAACCGCTCTAGCTGGTGGAGGGACGGGCTCCCCCGCCCGTCCAAGCCGAGCCGAGCTCGGCTGTGCGCCAGGCAGCGCGTTACGTATCAGGGTATTGCTTTAGCGATACCGTCAGTCCGTTGAAATCAGATGTCCCCTTTAGGGGCCGTGCCCCGCCCGTCCAACGCCCGCCACTGCTAACAGCACACGATAAGTACGTTTCTGTAGGGCAAGAAGTTCCCTTGAATCATAGAGCTAGCGATTGTAGCAGGAGAGAATAGAAATAAAAGTGAGCGACGAATAGGGGCAGGTGGCGGGCGCCGGCGCCGATTAAGCCGCCGGCTCAGAACGGATTATCGCTCTCCGCCCGCCGGCGCGCCTCGGCCAACTGTTCCGGAGTCATTTTCTCCGCCAGATCTTTCAGCTTTTGGTCGCTCTCTTTGTAACGATTCTTCCGGGCGAGCGCGTACCAAACATAGGCCGTCACCAACTCATTTCTGTGGGACGACAAATACTCCCCCATCGTAAACTGGGCCTTGGGCAGACCTTGCTTGGCCGCCTTCTCCAGAAAGCCGAATCCCTTGGAGTCGTCTTTGGCCAGATAGGGATCTGCCAGCAAGATTTGAGCCATCTCGAACTGCGCCTTGGCATCTCCCTCGTTGGCCCTCTGGAACAAGCTTGGCTTCTTAGGAGCGTAGAGGTGGAAGCTCGTTTCAACGTTGATCCGCACGGCCACGGGTGTGTCGCCCTTCATCCCAGGCGTGAATCTCCACTTCTGGACCGCCTCAATGGCCTTGTCATCGAGTCCCATGCCGACCGGGTGCGTTACTTTGATATCTCGCGGCATCCCCTCGGCATCCACCACCAGCTCCAGAACGCAGACACCTTCATATCCCACCTGGCGAGCCTGTTCCGAAAATTCGGGGTCTGGCATGAAAGTAGCCCGGGGAGCGCTGACACCGCGTCCCACCCGATAAACCCCGTCGACAGGTTCCTGTGGGTTTGAGTTTGAGTCCCCGGTCCGGGGATGCAAGGTTTGAACTTGCGCATAAATCGGCACCGCAATCGGCCCCACTACCACGAAAGCAAGCAGCGCCAGCGCGATCCATCCAATCCGACGACTTCGACAACCGCGACGCATAATAAAGACGAGTGTAGCAGAACTTTTATAGCCTTCGGATTTTGGCTTTGCTTTGAAGGGGCGCGGCTTCAGCCGCGCCGCAAGTGCCGCAAGATCGATGGCGCTTCAACCTCAGCGAGACGCTGCCTCACCAACGGCGCGTCGCAGCTTCGCCATAATTGCCATCTCCAGAAGAACAATCAACCCTAACTGAATTCCCATCCCAACAAAAACCGCCGCCGGAAAATGCAGGTTGGGGGGCACCGGCTCAAACGCTCCCACCGGCGTTAGCAGAGAATAGGAGTACCGGCCTTGAGTTTGGGAATAGACACTCCAGACGATGCTCAGCACGATGGCGGCCCCGTAATAAAGTCCGGCAAACAGAACCCCCTTCAGAACCGGTGCCCGCAGGCGTGTCAGCCGGCACCACTGGATAAATGTTATGTCGCGCGTGATAAAGATTAACACCACCGCAAATTCCACCAAGCCCGCTTTAAGTGCCACAGACTCAAACCCCAATTCGTTCTTCCAGGCGAATAGCCCCCACACCAGCAATCCATATCCCACCGCCGCCGATAACACGAGCCATGGCCACTGCGGACCATCCTCCGCAAAAAGCGCCCATCGCGTCGCGCTCCGGGTTCGCCCCCAGACCCGCAGTCTTTCAGACGTTGTCAGCATTGCCAGCCCCGTGGCGAACAGAATTAAGCCATTCACAGCCACCATGAACTTGATAAACGGATCCCAGGTGGTCAAAGTGCGGGGAACATAGAATGCATAATTTATGAAGATCAGGAAGGCCGCACAACCCACAGCTTGCCATCGAGACAGCGACCTCATCTGGTCGTAGTCCTTTGTCAGCGTCCGCACCAGCGTCAGCACCAGCCACGCGCCGAACGTCAAATAGAGCAGCAAACTCAGCACGACCCAGGGAACCGGACTGCCGAAAATTCCGGGAAGTCCGAAGGAGGCGTCTCTATCGAAGAGCGGTATGAACCCTGTCAGGGGACTCAGCGCTGCCACGCCAGGAAAATTGCTTTCCCTGGCTTGCACCATGAGAGCGACGATAAGGTAAAGGCCAAACGTTCCAATTAGGCCCACACCCCTGCTCCGGCTTTCAAACAGGCTGGAAAGCCATAGACCAGCCACGCCGAGGAAGACCGCTCCGGAAACAATTAGGAGATAAGCTTCGGCAATATTTCCCAACCCCGCCTGTCCCAATAGGCCAGCGAGCAGAGTCATGGGAAAGCAACAAATGACAATGAAATAAGCCAATACCGGCTCGCCCAGCAGTTTCCCTGTTAGCAGTTCCCCCGCACTCAGCCTGGTCGCGCGCTGAAAATCCCATGTTCCCCTCTCGCGTTCGCCCGAAATCGACTGTGCGCATGAAAACAACGACCAGAACGTCAAAATTCCCAGCTGCGCGAACATCAGGATCCGGTAGAAGTCGAACCACACGACCATCGGGGTCTGCCGGTCCATTTCCGCCAGTCGCTCGGGGGTAAAATGCAAATGCGCTGCCTGATAGTGAATCATCGCCATTTCCGAGGCGCGCGAACCCCAGCACCCCAGCCAAATCAAAACTGCTATTACCACCACTACCGCAGCCACGGTCAACGCCCGCGTTGTTCGCAGCTCCGCACGAAAATGCCGAACAAACTCGGGGTTCTTCCAGATCGGCATCATCACATCACCTCGTGCGTCGAAAGCTTCATGTACATTTCTTCCACCGTCTGCTTCACTTCCCGGAAGGACAAGATTCGGGCTCCACTCGTAATCAGGTCAGCCAGCGCCTGCGATAACTCATTGTCCGATCCGGAAAAGATAAACTCGCCTTCGTTTTCGCTTAGTTTCATTTCCGAGACGGTTGCCAATGGTCCGAGCCGGGCCTCAATCTGCGCTCGCCCTTCGCCCAGCCATTGCAGCCGCACGGTTCGCGTCGGAGTGGCGGCCAACATCACTTCTTCTAAGCGCCCGCTGCGCACCAGTCGGCCCTTTTCCATAATCCCGATCGAAGTGCAAAAACCCTCCAGTTCCGTAAGGATGTGCGACGAAATTAGAATCGTCGCTCCTTCTTCTCGCGCCGAGCGCAGCAAGTTTCGTAACTCGATCCGCGCCTTTGGATCGAGCCCCGAAGCCGGCTCGTCCAAAACCAGCACCTTCGGACGATGGATCATGGCGCGCGCAATCCCCAACCGCTGCTTCATTCCGCGCGACAGTCCGCGTATCATGTCGTCCCGCTTGACCTCAAGACCCGCCTGCGCAATCACCTCACTAACTCGTACAGGAATTTCCAATTCCGGCATCTTGTAAGCGTGGGCAAAGTAATCGAGATACTCCCAGACCTTCAGATACTCATACACCGAGAAGAAATCGGACAGATACCCGATATACTGCCGGGCCCGCTCCGGCTCGCCAAGCACGTCGATCCCCGCAACCCGTACCTTTCCCTGAGTCGGCTCCAATAACCCGCACATCATGCGGATCGTCGTCGTCTTTCCGGCCCCGTTCGGTCCAATCAGTCCGTAAATCTCTCCGCTGGAAATGCTAAGCGTCAGATTCTCAACTGCAACCAGATCGTCAAATTCCTTGCGCAGGTTCGTAAGCTCGATCATCGACACAACGTACCTCCTCGCAACCTCGCAACAGTATAAGGCTGGAGTTAAAATGTAATGCGTGGCCGACTCTCTCCGGCGGTTAGGTATAAGGACGGCCACCAATTGTCAGCAGAGAAGAAAACGTGTGTGCCCCTCGATAAGAGCGAAGGCACTGTCAAGGCCATAGTTGTCCTGGGCAGTGCCGGAGCACCGCTTCGTCTGCCAGAGAGGTTGAGGACCAAGACTCTGGAAATCTCACGCTGAATCACCCTGCGGTGGACTCGTCGTTCCACCAACCATCGATTCGGCCCTGACCTCGGCCATGATTCTTCCATGCGAACATCCCGTCTCTACGGGATGCGAGAGCGCCCAATCAACTTCACGGTCTAGCTCGCGCCGACCAGGGGCACCCGCGGGCTGCTCTCGATACGAACGACGTCTGGATATGGCTTGTTGGTGCGCAGCATCCAGTACAGTCGTATGGCCAACTTGCGCGCCGCCGCCACCTTGGCCACCGCTTTCGGCTTCTGATGGCAACGATGCAAGTACTCTTGGCGAAACCCCGGGTCCAGTCGAACCGCTGTGGTCGCCGCTTCCACCAGCAACATCCGCAGCATGCGATTGCCTTGCTTCGAGATCGCACCCAGATGTTGCCGTCCGCCCGAAGAATGCTCGCGCGGAATCAGTCCCAAGTAACTCGCCACCTGCTTGCCGCGCGGGAAACGCCCGACCTCGCCCATGGTCAGCACATACGCCAACGCCGTGACCGGTCCCACGCCGGGTTGGGTTTGAAGCAGAAGCGCCATTTTGTCTCGTTGCGCTTCTGACTTTACCGCCTCATCCAGCGGCTCGATCTGCTGGTCGAGCATCGCCATCAGCCCGAGTAAGTCGTCTCGCCGACGCCCCGCCCACGCCTGCAACGGCAACTCGCGCAGCACCTGCTGTCCCGCCTTCGTCCACAGCTTGTGTTTGCGCTGCACTCCCTTGTTCAGGCACAGGTGTTGCAGTTCGTTCTTCACCCGCGCCCGAATCACGACCAGTTTGTAGCGATGCAGCAGCAACTGCCGCAGATCGCGCACCTCGCTCGACGGCATCCAGATACGCGGAAACCGCCCTTCCACCATCAGCTTCAGAATGTGCGCCGCGTCCCGCTTGTCCGTCTTCTGCTGCCGCACATAACTCGCTCGAATCTGCCCCGCATCCCCCACCCACAACTCGTGACCCAACTCCGCCAGCAAATCCACTAGCCAGTGACAGTTTCCCGTCGCCTCCATGCCGATCAGGGCCGGCGCCGGCAACCGCCGGTAGAATCGCTCCGCATCGCCCGAGGCTTGCACCAGCTTCTCTTCTCCCGTTTCTCCCGTCTCCGTGTCCAACCAACTCACCTGCTGCCAGCTGGGATGGAAATCACATCCTATAATCATCATGTGCGAAGACTCCTTTCTTCCCAGCGTCTTTGATCCTCAAACCAAGACTACCGGGTCGAACCGAGCCTTCGCTCTTATCCAATCAACTTCTCGCGTTTTTCGAGAAGCCTGCCCTGAGCAGTAGCCGAAGTGTGGCCCGCCGCGCAGCCGACGCCAAAGGGCGCGACCCGGGATTCCGGAGCCTGGACTTAGGGAACTCAACCACCGAAGGGGGGACACTCGACCGGGATGCCCCGCACGCACCAAATAATAAGCTGTGTAATAACTACAGCGTAACAAATACCCGCATGTGGCGATTTAGCTACACCGCTGCCCGAGCATTATCAAAGACTTACAAGACCAGACCGGGCCTTCAGCCCCGGTGCGTACAGTTTACCTTAGCGAAAACATACTCAAATGTACGTACAATAATACCTGCACAAAATGTTTCACGTGAAACATTTCTCCATTTTTGCAAAAAACGCCCTACGAGAACCGAACCTTAACATCCGGCCCCTTATCCAAATGGATGCTCTCAATAAACCGTACCCGTCCCGTCCTCAAAGTCAGAATCACCGAAGAAGTCCGAGTCCCCTCGCCAAAGAAGCGGACGCCTTTCAGCAGCGCGCCTTCGGTGACGCCGGTCGCCGCGAAGATCATCTGTTTCCCCGGGGCCAGGTCTTCCGCTTCATAAACTTTTTTCTTGTCTTTGATGCCCATCTTCGCAATGCGCTCTTCCAGTTCCGGCGTGTCGATTACCAGCCGTCCCTGCATGTATCCGTTCAGGCAGCGGATCGCAGCCGCTGTAATCACGCCCTCCGGCGCACCGCCCGATCCCATGACCGCGTGCACTCCGGTTCCGATCACCGCCGCGGCAATGCCCGCCGAAAGATCGCCGTCGCCAATCAGCCGTATCCGCGCGCCCGCCTTCCGAATATCGGCGATCAGCTTCTCGTGTCGCGGACGATCGAGCACGATCACCACCAGGTCTTCCACGCCGCGATGCAGACGCCGCGCGATATTTTTCAGATTGATCGCCACCGGAGCGTCCAGTTCCACCGCGTTCTTGCACGATGGTCCGACTACGATTTTTTCCATGTAGCAGTCGGGAGCATGCAGCAAGCCGCCTTTTTCCGAGGCCGCCAACACGGTGATCGCTCCCGGCGCGCCGGTCGCGCAGAGGTTCGTACCCTCCAGCGGATCGACGGCGATGTCAATTTGTGGAACCTCGCGGCCATCCGTATACGAGCCGCCCACCTGCTCACCGATGTAAAGCATGGGCGCGTCGTCGCGCTCGCCTTCGCCGATCACAATGGTGCCGTGCATCGGAACCGTGTCCATCGTTTTGCGCATGGCCTCGGTGGCTACCTCGTCGCTCAGCGGACGGTCCCCTTGGCCCATGGTGCGGGCTGACTCGATGGCCGCGCTCTCCACCACACGCAAAAATTCCAGCGCCAGATCGCTTTCAATATTTTCCCCGAAATTTTTGGCATGCGGTTCGGGACGGACTTGAGTTGCCATAAACGCCTCCTCAACAAAAATGCGACTATGCACTATATTCCCTTAGGAGCAGAGATGGAAGTGCAAGCGTCACACTGTGGCAATCACTCTGCTAATCTTTCCCTCATGAACACTGAACTGACGACCCCCGAACTCACGACTAAACACCGCAAAGAACCCGCCTATCTCTTCTCCGAGAAGCAGGTTGCCGAGAAAAGCGAACTCGCCAGGCGTTTTCTGGACAACCGCACGAGTTTGAATGAACACGTCGACAAAGCCGACAACTTCCTCGTCAAACGCTTATACAACCTGGACCACAACGCGTATCTCGAAGGCGCGCTGCCCGCAAAATACAAGGAATTGATGGGGCTGGCCGCCTCCGCCTGTTTGCGTTGCGACGACTGCATTTACTACCACGCGATTCAGTGTTTTCGGCTGGGCGTGACCCGCGCCGAGCAGGAAGAAGCGATCAACGTGGCGCTGGTAATAGGCGGCAGCATAGTAATCCCGCACATGCGGCGAGCGTACGAGTTGCTGACGGAGTTGTACGGGTGAACGTGGGGCGCACACTGTGGCTGGTTTGGTCGGACGCTCGACCGAATCCCCTCCCACCTCGGCAATAACACCCTTCGATACTATCACTTAACGAACACGTCGCAGTGTGTGTACAATTAATGTACACTACATGCAGTGAGCGACGCCCCCGAGTTCGACTGGGACGAACAAAACGAGAAGCATCTCTCGAACCATAGTATCAGTCGCTCCGAGGCAGAAGATGTGCTGTCCGGAAACCATGTTCTTTTGGAATACCAAATGGAAGGGGGCGAACAGCGCTGGGTCGCCGCTGGCGCGACTCGCACCGGTCGGATATTGAACATCGTGTTTGCAGTCCGGGGCGAAGCGGTTCGTCCAATCACGGGGTGGGTTGCGGACAAGGAGACAGCACGCGTGTATCTCGAAGAGTGGGGAAGGGAATAAACATGGCAAAGGCAAGGATGAAAACGGCAGTGATCCCGAAGTTTTCCAGTGAGGCCGAAGAATCGGCATGGTGGGACGCTCATCGTTCCGAGATCGAGTTGGAAATCCGTCAGCGGATGAAGCAGAAGCGACCCCTGACGTTGGGTGGCTTGCTCCGAGGCGAGAAGCCATCGCAGCCAGTTACCTTGCGCATCGCAACGAAGGATCTTGAAACGGCGCGCCGCTTGGCGGCGCGAAAAGGCGTTGGATACCAGACTTATATCAAGATGCTGCTGCGCGAAGCGCTGGCGACTGAAATCAACGAGCGCGCGGCCAAAATGACTCCCAAGGAACGGGCACGGGCTGATTCTGAAACTAGGAAGATTGCTGCCCGCGTGCAGGGTCATACTCGCTGATGGTGTCTCCGACTCAAGTTCGATTACCCGCTGTCGCTTGGTTTCCAATCATCATCAAAACCCCAGCTTAGCCATGCGAGATACTGGCGAAATAGAACCTCGGCCGCTTTAATTACGTCCTCCGCTTCCTCCCGTGAGACGAACCTGCCATGCACGGCTTGATTGCAAACGCTAAAGATCTTTTGGGCCAATTGCATCTGGTCGGGGGTTATTGCTCCCGCCTCTCTGAGGCGTGCCAGAACACGGGAAACGGGCCACGAAGGTGCGAATTGCAATTTGAAACCGATGGCCACATTCCGCATCATGGTTTCTAAATCGATTCTCAGGCCCGCAAGGGAGAGCACGGGATCGGTCTCCGCCATCGAACGATAATAGCCAATGTCAAGACCACTCAACATGGGAGCCAGCCCAAGTTTCATCATTCTCGCGTTAGCTTCTGTCAGCGGGATTCCGGGCTTCTTCCTGCGCTCGGTCGGGGCGGACTCGACCTTTTCCGATAGCTCTTTTACCTCTCGCACCTCCTCTTGTAAATCGAAAGATACGCCCCCTGGAAGCACAGCTTTTCTTAGCCTGGCGAGCAGTCTCTTGATTTCGCTACGGAAGGAAAGAGACAGGGCAATTACGGTGAGCGGCCAAGCCAGAGCCTTAACGTATTCGAGCACAAGCTTAGCGATGTCCATTCTTGTCCTCCCGCGTGCCGCCTCAGAATGCGTCAATCCCCGTCACGCTAGCTCCGATAATCAGCGTGTGGATATCGTGCGTGCCCTCGTAGGTCTTTACGCTTTCGAGGTTCATCAGATGCCGCATGATGGGGTAGTCGTCCGCGACGCCGTTCGCTCCCAGAATGTCGCGCGACAGCCGCGCGCACTCTAGCGCCATCCAGACGTTATTTCGCTTCGCCATTGAGATGTGCTGGTGCTCGACTTTTCCGGCGTCTTTCAAGCGGCCAACTTGCAGAACGAGTAACTGCGCCTTGGTGATTTCGCTGATCATCCAAGTGAGTTTCTCCTGTACCAGTTGATGCGAAGCGATGGGCTGATCGCGGAATTGTTTCCGCAACAACGAATACTGCAGCGCGCAGTCATAACAAGCCATCGCTGCGCCGACCGCGCCCCAGGCGATTCCATAGCGCGCCTGGTTCAAACACATCAGCGGAGACTTCAATCCGTCCGATCCCGGCAACAGGTTTGACTCGGGAATGCGCACGTCCTGCAACGACAAGCCTGATGTCACCGAAGCGCGCAACGACCACTTACCGTGAATGTCATCTGCCTTGAATCCAGGACGGTCGGTCTCCACTAGAAATCCCCGCACCTTATCCCCTTCGTCTTCCGCCTTCGCCCAAATGACCGCCACGTCGGCGATGGTGCCCGAGGTGATCCACATCTTTTCGCCGTTCAACACATATTCTTTGCCAACTTTGCGGGCGCGAGTCCTCATGCCGCCTGGATTCGATCCGAAGTCCGGTTCGGTCAATCCAAAGCAGCCGAGCTTTTCGCCTTTCTGCATCGCGGGTAGCCAGGTGTTTTTCTGTTCGTCGCTGCCGAAGGTATAAATCGGATACATCACCAGGGCCGATTGCACGCTGACGAACGAGCGCACGCCGGAATCGCCGCGTTCCAGTTCCTGCGTGACCAAGCCGTATTCGACGTTGGACATGCCGGCGCAGCCGAAACCGTTCAGCGAAGCGCCGAAGAATCCGAGACCGGCCATCGGCTTCACCAGTTCGCGCGGAAAGCGGCCGGCGCGGTTGCACTCCTCAATGATCGGGATGAGATTGTCTTCGATGAACTTGCGCGCCGTGTCGCGCACCAGGCGCTCGTCGTCGTTCAGCAACGTGTCGAAGCCGATGAAGTCCACACCACGGAATTTGATGGCCGGCATTACGTCTCACCCCATGAAGTCAGGAGACAGCGAACGGGAAACCAATCAAAGTAGCAGAGCGGCGGGGAAGTCAGCAATGCGCCCTAATCTGTTTCTATTAGAGACACCGCTTCCTGCCAAACCGATAATATGTCGCAACCTGTGGGGTGCAGGCTCTTTTCCAAGCCTGCGGGAATCTGCATGTCGTTTGCCAGACTTTCTATGAATCGAGCGCTGTCGCTGCTGATCGGCTTCCTTGTGGTGTCCGCGATTTATCTGTACGCGTTCCCACAGGCAAATGTCCTCTATGCGGGAGTAGTGTTGCTGCACGCCGTTGCCGGTGTTGTGGCGGCTGTCTGGTTGCTGCTCTGGCTGGTGCGGTCTTTTGTCTTGCGTCAGGGTGAGCCGCTGGTTCGCATCGGGGTAGCCGTCTTGTTCCTGGGCGCCATCCCAGGACTGGCACTGATCTACACCGGAGCTCTGCGCGCGCAGTGGACACTGGTCTATGTCCACCTTGGCGTGAGTTTTCTCGGCGCGGGTTTGATTGTCGCAGCCCACCTGGGTGACCGCGGATGGCTGCCCCGTCACGCCGCGGTTCGGGTTGCTGCCGTGCTGGCGGTGCTGGCAGTGATGGCGCCCGTGGCTCGCTATCTCCGCGAAACCCGCTGGAACCAGCATGGCCGCATTCAAAATCCCGCCCTGCCGCCGCTCACCATGAACGGCGAAGGCGACGGCCCCACCGGCCCATTTTTCCCCAGTTCCGCGCAGGTGTATGGCGGAGAAAAGATTCCCAGCCAGTTCTTCATGGAGTCGGATTCCTGCAAGCGCTGCCACGAAGATATTTACAACCAGTGGAATAGTTCGGCCCATCATTTTTCGTCGTTCAACAATCAGTGGTATCGCAAGGCGGTCGAGTACATGCAGGATACGATCGGCACCAAGCCTTCGAAATGGTGCGGCGGATGCCATGATCCGGCCGTGCTATACGCGGGCAAGATGGATACGCCGATCAAAACTTTCGTGCACGCTCCCGAAGCGCAGGCCGGACTCGGTTGCATGATGTGCCACTCCATCGCCGACGTAAAAAGCACGATGGGACAGGGCGATTTCTACCTCGAGTATCCCAAGCTGCATGAGCTTGCGGCCAGCAAGAACCCTCTGGTTCGCACGTTGCACGACTTCCTGATCAAGCTCAATCCGGAGCCGCACCGTCGCGTCTTCCTCAAGCCCTTCATGAAAGATCAGACGGCGCAGTTCTGCTCTTCCTGTCACAAAGTTCACCTCGACGTGCCGGTCAATCATTACCGCTGGATTCGCGGTTTCAACGAGTACGACAACTGGCAGGCTAGCGGTGTTTCCGGCGAGGGTGCGCGCTCCTTCTACTATCCGCCAAAGCCGCAGCAGTGCGCCGATTGCCACATGCCGCTCGAGCCTTCCAAAGATATGGGCAACATCGCTGGCAAGGTGCACTCGCACCGCTTTCCTGCCGCTAACACCGCGCTGCCGACGGCCAATGAAGACGCTGCGCAGTTGAAAGCCACAGAAGATTTCCTGACCAGCGGAGCGCTCACGGTAGACATTTTTGCGCTCACGCCGGCGAGCGCGCCGCTAAAAACCGGAGCGGTTGCTGAACATGAGCTAGCAACCACCTTCGCCGTCGGAGAAGAAGCGGAAGCGAAAATCACGCCCGGAACCACAGCGGAGGCGGCTGCTCCCGTCACCGCTCCTCTCAATCGCGTGCAGCCCGCCGTCCGTCGCGGCGACACTGTCCGTGTCGATGTGGTGGTGCGCACCAAGCGCGTCGGACATTTCTTTCCGGGCGGCACCGTCGATGCCTACGACACCTGGCTCGAACTCAAAGGTGTCGACGACAAAGGCCAGACAATTTTTTGGAGCGGAATGGTCGAAGATAACGGCAAAGGCCCGGTCGAGAAGGGCGCGCACTTCTATCGCTCGCTGCAGGTGGACGCGCACGGCAATCCGATCAACAAGCGCAACGCCTGGGCGACGCGCGCCGTTGTGTACGTGCGGCTGATCCCGCCCGGCGCCGCTGACACCGTGCACTTCCGGATGAAAGTTCCCGAGAAAACAGGCAGCAAGATCACCTTGACGGCGCGGCTCTGCTATCGCAAGTTCGCGTGGCTTAATACGCAATTTGCCTTTGCCGGCGAACCCGCCACGCCCGAGGGCAGTGAGCCGGAAGCGAAAGTCACGCCCGAGTTCGACGATAGGAAGTTTGTCTTCACCAAATCGCTGCAGGGGATTTCGGCGAAATCGGAAAAGATTCCCGATCTCCCGATCGTTGCCCTCGCAAACAATGAAGCTGTGCTGGACGTTCTGCCTGCAAGCGCTCCGATGCCTCAGCCCAAGACCGTCGTCGCGCAACAAGACTGGCAGCGCTGGAACGATTACGGCATCGGCTTGTTGCTGCAAGGCGATTTAAAAGCAGCGCAGGCCGCTTTCGAAAAGGTCACCAAGGCCGATCCGCAGAATCCCGACGGCTGGGTGAACATCGGACGCGCCGCGCTGCAGGAAGGCGATGTTGCCCGCGCCCGCGCCGTTCTTGAAAAAGCGCTGGCGCTCAGTCCCGATCTGGCCCGGGCCCACTTCTTCTATGCCGGAGTTCTGCGTCAGGAAGGCAATTACGACGGCGCGGCGCAACATCTGGAGAAGGTCCTCGCCCAATACCCGCGCGATCGCGTAGCGCTGAACAATCTTGGACGCGTTCTGTTTCTCGAGCGCAAATATACCGACGCGGTGAAGACACTGCAGCAGGTCCTGACTGTCGATCCCGAGGATTTGCAGGCGCACTATAATCTCATGCTCTGCTATAACGGTCTCGGCGACGAAAAGATGTCCAAAGAGCACCAGGCGCGCTATCTACGCTTCAAGGCCGATGAAGCTTCGCAGGCCATCACCGGTCCCTATCGCCAGCTCAATCCCGAGGACAACAATGAAAGGCAGAATATTCATGAGCACGTATCGGTGCCGTTGCCAATCCTGAACAACGTGCCAGCCAAGCGGCAAGTCGCAAGCGCCACTATGACTCCTGGGGCTCAAAGGTGATGCGCAACGCCGGGAGAAAATCAACCACGGAGGCACGGAGACACAGAGAAGAGCCTCATTTTTCTTTTAACGCATTTCTCCGTGCCTCCGTGTCTCTGTGGTTAGTCGCCCTGTCGCTTGTCACAGGTACCCAAGCACAAACCATTACCTTCCGCGACATCACAGCCCAAGCTGGCATCCACTTCACCCACAACAACGGAGCATTCGGGAAAAAGTGGCTCCCGGAAACCATGGGTCCGGGCTGCGCGTTCATCGATTACGACAACGACGGTTGGCCCGATATCTTGCTCGTCAATGGCCAGGATTGGCCCGGTCATGCCAAAAGCGGCGCGACCACGTTGAAGCTCTACCACAATAATCACGACGGTACTTTCACCGACGTGACGCGCAAATCCGGCCTCGACATTTCGCTCTTCGGACTCGGCGTCGCCGTCGGTGACTACGACAACGACGGCTTCGACGATATTTTCATTACCGCTGTTGGCCAAAGCCATCTCTTCCACAACAACGGCAACGGCACCTTCACCGATGTCACCAAGGCTGCGGGGCTTTGGGGGCCGAACGAGTTCTCCACCAGCGCCGCATGGGTCGATTACGACCGCGATGGCAAACTCGATCTCGTCGTCGCCAACTATGTGCAGTGGTCCGAGCAGACCGACCTGTACTGCACTCTCGATGGCTCGCACAAGTCCTACTGCACGCCCGAATCGTATAAAGGAACATCGGCCCGCCTCTGGCATAACCTCGGCAACGGCAAGTTCGAGGACGCAACACAAAAAGCCGGACTTTATGATCCAACCTCAAAGGGACTCGGCGTCGCCATTTTCGATTACAACAACGACGGATGGCCCGACATCCTGATCGCCAACGACACGCAACCCAACAAGCTTTACTTGAATAAGAAGAACGGCACCTTCGAAGAGCGCGCAGTACCAGCCGGCATCGCCTTCAGCGAAGATGGCGTGGCCCGTGCCGGTATGGGCGTTGACGCCGCCGATTATGACCGCTCCGGCGGCGCCAGCCTGATCATCACGAATTTTTCGAACCAGATGCTCTCGCTCTACCACAACGAAGGCAACGGCCTGTTCGTGGATGAAGCTCCGCGCTCGGAGGTCGGCCGCGCGACGCTTGTAACTCTGGGCTTCGGCTGCTTTTTCTTTGACTACGACAACGACGGCTGGCAGGACATCTTTGTCGCCGACGGCCACATCGAAGACCAGATCGAGACGGTGCAGAAGCGCGTCAGCTACGCCGAGCCGCCGCACTTATTTCGCAATCTCGGAAATGGCAAGTTTGAGGAGGTTACGATGAAAGTCGGGAGCGCTTTTGCCGCTCCGAAAGTCGCGCGCGGCGCCGCCTACGCCGACATCAATAATGACGGTGCAATTGACCTCCTCGTCATGACCAACGGCGGCCCGCCGCATCTCTACCTCAACCAGGGCGGCACCAACCAGAGCTTGCGCATAAAACTCGTCGGGACAAAATCAAATCGCGACGGAATCGGCGCCGTCGTCCGCGTCAGCGCTGGAGGCGACAACCAGTGGCTTACTATGAAGAGCGGCTCCAGCTATCTTTCGCAAGGCGAACTGGTTCTGACCTTCGGCATGGGATCGAAAGCCAAAGCCGATTCAATTGAAGTCGACTGGCCCAGCGGGCAAGTGGACAAGTTTTCAAACATCGCGACCGGTCAGACCGTTACTGTCCAGGAGGCGAAAGGCGTGACCGCCTCGCGCGCGTACGGAACGAAGTAATTCGCGGCTCCCACCCGTCTTGATACTCAGATAGAATTGGTGCCGAAACTCACGATGGCCAAGAAGCTCAGCGTCGCCCTCGTCTCCACTTTTCTTCTTGTGTTGCTTGCTGCGGATAATCCTCCCTCGAACACTAAGGAAGCGGCGCGCCTCAACAACATCGGCGTCGCTTACATGAACCAGCAACTCTTCGAAAAAGCTCTGAAGGCGTTCGAAGCGGCGGCTGCGGATGACCCGGCGATGGAGGTGATCACGGTCAATCGCGGAGTGGCGCTGCTCAATCTGCAGCGTCTTGACGAAGCGAAGGCGCTGCTGGAAAAGGCCGTCAAAGATAATCCCAAAGATGCCCACGGCTGGTACAACCTTGGCCTTTTTTACAAGAACTCCGCCGATGCGAGCGCTGCCGTCGATGCTTTCCGCCACGTTACTGAAATTGATCCGAACGACGCCGACACCTGGTACTTCCTCGGATCGACCTATGCTCAACTGAAGCAATTTCCGGAAGCGATCGCTGCCTTCGAGCACGCGCTGAAGATCAACCCGCTCCACGCCTCCGCCCAGTTCGGACTGGCGCGGGCCTACCAGCAATCCGGCCAAGCCGACCCTACGCACGAAGCAATGAAGAGATTCCAGTACATCACGCAGAACAAGCTGGGCTCGCCCATCAGCCTGGCCTATGGCGAACAGGGAAAGTATTCGCGCGCAGAAGATTCGCCGATGGCGGTGGAGAAGGTTCCGCCGCAGATTCCGGTGAAGTTTGTGGATGTGACGAGTAAGGCGGGACTCAACACGCAAGCTGGTCCCGATTGGTCCGCGTATATGACTCCGCCGATTGGCCCTATCCACATGGGACCTGGCGCTTGCTTTCTTGATTATGACAATGATGGCTTAATCGATCTTCTTATCCCCACCAACGGTCCTCAACGTAGCATTACGCTGTATCACAACATTGGCGCTGGAAAGTTCGAAGACGTAACAGTCAAGGCAGGGCTCGACAATCAGAGTGCTATTGGTTGTGCGGCGGGCGACTTCGACAATGACGGGTTCGAGGATCTGGCCTTGGGCCATATCAATGGAATCAAGCTGTTCCACAACGAGAAAAACGGGACATTCAAAGATGTGAATGAGCAATCGGATGTGGCTCGGCCCAGGCTCGAAAAAATAGAGAATTACGGGGAACTTGTCTACGGCCTCACATTCGTGGACTACGATCATGACGGGGATCTAGACCTATATGTGGGAGGTGCTAACGCGGATTGTCGGCATCAGCGACAAGAGGCAGAACATGTCCCCACTATCCAGGAGACGGAGGAAGCGGAAAAAGAGAAGGCTAAGTCCAAACCAGAGACCCAATCCGAAGATGCTCCTCTCGGTTCCTGCGAACCCGGCAATCTGATGTTCCGTAACAACGGTAACGGTACTTTCACACGTGTGGACGTTGGGTTGACGGGCGAATATCGTAGCGGCTCACAAGGGATGGGTGGTTTCAATGCCATCGGCAGCGACATTAACAATGATCGGGCGGTCGATGTGGTAACGGCCCAAGTAACTCGTGATCCCATTGTCTATTTGAATCGGCGCGAAGGCAGCTTTGTTCCGCTTAAGAGCATGAGTGATGCTAAGACCGGTGGGGCACACGGCGTAATTGCACTTGATTTCAACCACGACGGCTGGATGGACATCGCATTTACTCACGCGGGCGCACCCGGTATCACGCTTTGGCGCAACAATCAGGGCAAAAGCTTCGACGTGGTGAGGTTACCCGAAACCAATTGGGTCCGCGCTTTCGGTGTCGCCGCCATCGACTACGACAACGACGGCTGGGTCGATCTCGTCGCTGTCGGCGAGACGAAAGACGGCAAGGGCGAAGTTCGCCTCTTCCGCAATCTCGGACCGGACGGATGGAAGGACGTGACCGTCGACGTCGGACTCGACAAGATTCAGCTCAAAGAGCCGCGTGCCGTTATTGTCGGTGATTACGACAACGACGGCGCTACAGATCTTCTGATTACGCAAAATCACGGGCCTGCTGTGCTGCTCCACAACGAAGGCGGCAACAAGAACAATTCGCTGCGCCTCGCGCTCAAGGGGCTGAACGATAACAAGAGCGCCATCGGCACGAAGGTGGAAGTCTTCTCCGGTGGGCTGCGGCAGAAGTTTGAAGTGTACGGATCGTCCGGCTACCTTGGAAAGAACTCGCCTTACCTGACAATCGGTCTCGGGCAGGCCAAAGTTGCCGATGTCGTGCGCCTTCTTTGGCCGACCGGGGTTCTGCAGGATGAAATCGAAGTCGCCGCCAACAAAGTGCAGAATATCCAGGAACTCGACCGCCGCGGCAGTTCGTGTCCAACGCTCTTCGCCTGGGATGGCACGCATTACGAGCTCGTGGGCGATATGCTTGGCGCAGGAGTCGTTGGGCACTGGATCGCGGAAAGCAACGGCAAAGTCGAGCGCAATATCGCGAGGCCGACCGAATCAATCAAACTCGACCGCAGCTCGCTCCGCGTAAGAGATGGCAAGCTGAGCTTCCGGTTCATGGAGCCGCTCGAAGAATCGGTTTACCTCGATCATGTGCAATTGCTCGCCGTCGATCATCCTGCCGACATCGATGTTTATCCCAACGAATATTTCGCCAGCAATCCGCCTTATCCGCCGTTCAAAGTGGTGCTCAGCCGCGATGCGCGTCCGCCGGCCGGTGCTTGGGATGAGCATGGGCACAACGTGCTGCCCGATTTGCTTGCGCATCGCTATTTCGGCGATTTCAAGGTGCTTTCGTTCATGGGATTCACCGAGCCGCACAGCCTGGAACTCGATCTTGGCGAGCCGTACCGCGGCGGTCCGCTGTGGCTCTTGATGCACGGCGAGATCGAATATTTTTCCGCGAACAGTATGTACGCCGCCGATCAAGCAAACCTGCGGCCGTTTGCGCCTTATGTGGAAGCGCTCGTCTCGACCGGAAACGACGGGAAAGAAAAATGGGTCCGCGTCGTCGATGACATGGGGTTTCCTGCGGGCGGCGCGCGCACTATGACCGCCGATCTCTCCGGTAAACTTCCGCTCGGGACACGACGCATCCGCATCACCACGAATCTGCAGATCTATTGGGACAACATCCTGATCAGCCACACGAGCCAGGATCAAAACAAGGACCAAACGGCCCGCCTGACGCCCGTGCCGCTCGCGCGCGCCCAACTAAGTTTTCACGGATTTCCGCTGAAGATCGAAGACCAGCCCCCGGGCAACGTAAAATATATTTACGAAAAGGCCAGCGCCACTGGCCCTTACACGCGGCCCGCCGGCGCTTACACGCGCTATGGCGATGTGCGGCCGCTGCTTGACTCGATCGACGATAAGTTTGTTGTCTTTGGATCGGGCGACGAGGTTGCTCTCGATTTCGATCCGGCGAAGTTGCCCGCCTTGCCGCGCGGCTGGGTGCGCGACTATTTCTTCGTGGCCAACGGATACGAAAAAGATATGGACTTCTATGCCTACCACGGCGATACGGTCGATCCACTGCCATTCCGCGACATGCGCGCCTATCCGTATCCCGGTCAATCTTTCCCCTCCGATGCCGAGTACCTGAACTACTTGCTCGAATACAACACCAGATTTATGTCGGGCAACGAAGCGAGCGGGTATGCGTTCCAATATCCCAGGCAATAGTTTGTCGTCCTGTGTGAAGCCCGAACCGTTTTTCGTTGACAGAAAATCCCTTCCGTATAGAATTCGAGGAAGTTTGTGGAACTGCGGCAGGGCGGCTCTCTGTTTGCGACCCCGTGAGCCACGAACGACCCTCCCCCGAACCTCGTTATCTCCGCAGGATAATGAGGTTTAATTTCGATCTGGTAAGTGAGTTCGACTGTCGCACCCGCCGACCCGCTTCGATTGTGGCGCTCGCTCACGCTTAGGATCTGATTCCGTACGAAGCATCGAGTGCCGCGGAGTAGTAGGTTGCATCGCGAAACTGACCCACTATTCTGTTTCTGCCGCGAATTCAAGCGAAGCAACGCTAGTTTATAATCATAAATTCCAGCTTCCAGCGTGGAGCAATCCTCCCGAGACGGGGCAGGCCCGTCTCGACAGATGGAGTTATCTGACCATGATTCGACAGCTTCAAAATGCAGGACCAACCCTGAAGATCATCCTGGGCGCACTGCTCGTCATTATTTGTGCCTCAATGGCGATCACGCTGATTCCCGGCGGCATCGGCTCCAGCCTTGGTATTGGCTCGCCTCCCGCCGGAGTTCTGGCCACCATTGGCGACCAAACCGTGACCGTGCCCGAGGTGCAGAAAAGGGCGAGGGACATGATTCGGCAACAGTTTCCCAAGGGCGGGCCGCAGGCCAGTATGCTGCTGCCCTATTTTGCCAGTCAGGCTGCCGAACAGCTCATCAATGAGAAGGCTCTGGTTTCAGAGGCGCACCACATGGGCCTGCACGCCAGCGACGACGAACTGCGCGATGAGATGCAGCACGGGCAGCTTGGTTCCATACTCTTTCCCGACGGCAAGTTTGTTGGGCAGGAAGAATACGAAAACTTCGTTCAGCGCAATGACATGACGGTGCCTCAGTTTGAAGCGCGGGTGAAGGAGGATATTCTTACGCGCAAGTTGTACGCCCTGGTTTCAAGCAGCGCCTTCGTGGGAGACGCCGAAGTCCGCGACGAATTTAACCGCCGCAACACCAAAGTAAAGTTCGAATATGCCGTGATCACGCAGGCCGACATCCTGAAGGGGTTGCACCCGACCGATGAGGAACTGAAGGCGTTCTACGACCGGAACAAGGCGACCTACAGCAACTCCATCCCCGAGAAGCGACGTATCGAGTACGTTGTTGTCGATAGCGCGAAAATCGCGGCGGCGACGACGACGGTTAGCGATCGGGACCTGCAGACCTACTACGACCAGCACCGCGACGAATACCGGGTGCCCGAACAGGTCAAGGTCAGCCACATTCTGATCAAGACTCCTCTGCCTGCGCCCGGCGCGAAAGAAGACGAGAAAGCCGTCGCCGACGCGCGCGCGAAGGCGGAAGACGTCTTGAAACAGCTGAAAGCGGGGGGAGACTTCGCCAAGCTGGCGGAAAAATATTCCGACGACCCGGGCAGCGCCAAGAGCGGAGGCGACCTAGGCTGGATCGGCCGCGGCCGCACTGTACCTGAATTCGAGAAGGCCGCATTTTCACTGGGCAAAGGACAGACCAGCGATCTGGTCAAAAGCAGTTACGGCTTCCACATCATTCGCGTTGAAGATAAGCAGCAGGCGCATCTCAAGACGCTCGCCGAAGTGAAAAGCGAAATCGAAGAGAAAGTGAAGCAGGAGAAAGCGGCGCATGCCACCGAATCGACCGCGAATGCCCTGCTCAGCCAGGCGCGTACTGACGGATTCGACAAGGCCGCGGCCGCCAAGGGTCAGACGGCAGTCACTACCGACTTCTTCAGCCGAAACGATAACTTGCCCGGACTGGCATCGAATCCGCAGTTTATGGAGGCCGTCTTCAACGAAACCGAGAAGGCTCCTCCCGATGTGGTGCAGGTGCCGCAAGGTTACGTGGTTTTCCAACTGCTTGGCATAAAGCCTCCGGCTACGCCAACGTTTGAAGAGATTCGATCGCGGGTCGAGAGCGAATTCAAGAACGAGCGGGCCGGTTTTCTGCTCCACCAGAAAACGCAGGAACTCTCCGATCGAGCCAAGGCGGAGCACGATTTGAAAAAAGCCGCCAAAGATCTGGGTGCGACGGTAAAGACGAGTGACCTGGTTCTACCCGACGGGCAGGTTCCCGACATTGGCTCGATGTCCAACGCGAGTGCCATCTTCGCACTAAAGCCTGGTGAGATTAGCGGACCGATCACCGCAGGCGGCAATGGTGTAGTCGCTCAACTTCTCGAAAAACAGCCGCCGACGGATCAGGAATTCGCCGAGAAGAAGGACGGGATCCGCCAGTCGCTCCTGGAGGCCAAGCAGAACGATTTGTTCGGTCTGTTCGTTATGAACCTGCGCAAGGACATGGAAAAGTCGAACCGCCTCAAGGTCAATCAGGAAGAGATGAAAAATTTGACTCGTCAAAGTGGGCAAGAGGGTTCGTAACGGAGAAGTTCTCAGTTCTCAGTTCCCAGTTCTCGGTTCTCAGTCGGTGCTGCGAACTGATAATGACTCACTGAGAACTGGGAACCGAGAACTGAGAACTGATTTTGAATGTCATTCCCGCGCGCCAGCGGAATTCTGCTTCATCCCACCTCGCTGCCTTCGCGCGGCGGGATCGGCGATTTTGGTCCGTCGGCATATGCGTTCGCGGATTTTCTCGCGTCCGCGCGGCAGGGTCTGTGGCAGGTGTTGCCTCTGGGCCCGCTCGGTTTTGGAGACTCTCCATATTCCTCCACTTCGGCCTTTGCCGGAAATCCACTGTTGATCAGCCTGGAGCGGCTCGCCGATCGCGGCTGGATTGACCGGACCAAAATTAGCCGCGCTCAGGTCGATGCGCTGTCCGGCGGGATCGAGCCCGTGGATTACCCGGCGGTTTTCCATCAGAAACTCCCCCTGCTATTTGAAGCGGCGCACACCTTTGTGCGCTCCGCCGCATCGAAGGCGCGCTCGCGCTACGAGACATTCTGCCGGCAAAACCAATGGTGGCTTGATGACTTCGTTCTCTTCGATGGTTTGCGCGCGCGGTTCAAGCTGGAAAGCTGGAACCGCTGGCCCCGCGAACTGACTCATCGCGAACCGGTTGCGATCGAGAAGGCCCATGCGAAAATGCTCGAAGAGACTCGACGTCCGCCGAGTTGTGCAGTTCTTCTTCTACGAGCAGTGGCAGGCGCTTCGAGCCTATTGCGCGCAACGCTCGATTCGCGTCGTGGGCGATATCGCGATCTTCGTGAATTTCGATAGCGCCGATGTCTGGACTCATCCCGATCTGTTTCGCCTGAACTCCGAACTCGATCCTGAAGTCGTCGCCGGCGTGCCTCCGGATTTTTTCAGCAAAGACGGCCAGCGCTGGGGCTGTCCTCTTTATCGCTGGGACGTGATGAAAGAGCAGGGATATGCGTGGTGGGTGGAGCGTATGCGCTGGGCTACGCACAATTTTGACTACATCCGGCTCGATCATTTTCGCGGTTTTTCGCAGTACTGGGAGATTCCGGCGAGCGAGCCGACCGCGATTCACGGCCGCTGGGTCGACGGTCCCAAGGACGATTTGTTTGTGAAGCTGCGCGAAGCTCTAGGTGGGCTCCCATTTTTCGCCGAGGATCTTGGACACATCACGGCCGACGTGCATGCCCTCCGCGAACGCCTCAAGATTCCCGGCATGGCCGTGCTGCAATTTGGTTTTGGCGATGCGGGCGCGCACACCCATTTGCCGCACACTTTCACGACCGAGAAGGTGGTATACACCGGCACACACGACAACGACACGCTGGTCGGCTGGTGGGAATCGTGGGCCACGGAACACGAACGCCAGCAAGCGGAGGCGTACCTGGGCCGATGTGAAGACGGCGTCCACTGGGCGATGATTCGCGCCGCCTCCAATTCCGTCGCCAGTCTTTGCGTGGTGCCGATGCAGGATGCGCTGGGGCTGGGAAGCGATGCGCGCATGAACGTGCCCAGCCGCGCCGGGGGGAACTGGCGCTGGCGTTTTGACGCCGAGTCGCTGCGCCCGGAGTTGGCGAAAAAGTTTGCGACACTCGCCGAAGTCTCCGACCGGCTTCCGCAGCCCTTGCCGGTGACTGCTGATGAAGATTGGGCGGCCTGAGTAGTGTATTCTCGCTTTCTAACAAAATTGATCAAACCTACTGGAGTACGACGCCGTGACCGAGCCCGTCGATCCCATCATTCGTGCCCAGGCTGTCGAAAAGTTCTACGAGCAGCCGGATGGGAATCGCATTGAAGTTATTGCGCCCGTCGATCTCGATGTGGAGGCCGGCAAAATTATTACCCTGCTCGGTCCCTCCGGCTGCGGCAAGTCCACACTGCTGCGCATTCTGACCGGACTCAGCAAGCCATCGTCGGGCCAGGTTTTGTGGCATGGGCAACCTATTACGTCGCAGAACGCAGGCGTGGCCATTGTCTTCCAGAGTTTTGCCTTGTTCCCCTGGCTTACGGTGCTCGACAACGTTGAAGCCCCGCTCGAAGCTCGCGGAGTGCCCGCCATGGAGCGTCATAAACGTGCATTGCGCATTCTCGATACCGTTGGCCTCGATGGGTTCGAAAGCGCCTACCCGAAAGAGCTTTCCGGCGGCATGAAGCAGCGGGTCGGCTTCGCGCGTGCTCTGGTGGTGGAGCCCGAAGTCCTGTTTATGGATGAGCCTTTTTCGGCGCTCGACGTGCTCACGGCGGAGAACCTGCGCAACGAATTGCTCGAGCTCTGGCTCAGCAAGAAGATGCCGACCAGCGCTATTTTTATCGTCACCCACAATATCGAAGAAGCGGTGCTGCTGGCGGATCGTGTCATCGTGCTGGCAAGAAACCCGGCGTGGGTGCGCGCCGATTTTCCCATCGAACTGCCTCATCCCCGCGATCGCAAGTCGCCACGCTTTGTCGAACTGGTGGACTACATCTACAAGATCATGACGCAACCCCAACTCGCGCTGCCTGTGCCGGTCGCTGGAGCAGCCGCGCAAAAGCCCGCCCGCCAGAAATATCAGATGCTTCCCCACGCGCGCGTCGGTGGCATCGCCGGCCTGCTCGAACTGCTACAGGACCGGGGCGGAAAGGAATATCTTCATCGTCTCGCCGAAGTCCTCATCATGGATGCCGAGGACCTGCTCCCGATCATAGAGGCTTCGGTGCTGCTCGGCTTCGCCACATTGAAAGAAGGCGACGTCCAAATCACCGCCGAGGGCGCTCGTTTCGCGGAAGCTGACATCCTTACCCGTAAGATTCTTTTCCGCCAAGCCGCGCTTAACCATGTCGTGATCCTCCAGCAAATCGACAGCATCCTGCACGCCAAGGCGGATCACTCCATTTCAGAGGAATTTTTCTACGACATCCTCGACGAGCACTTCACCCAGGATGAAGTGGAACGCCAGTTCGATACGGCCATGAACTGGGGCCGCTATGCTGAGATTTTTGACTTCGATAGAGAATCGCACCGGTTGGTGCTCGCCGAGCCCGTCGGAGAGCCGCATTCGCCAACCACCACCCCGGTGCAATCGTGAAGCGTCCGCAACGAATCGCTTTCCGCCCACTGGTTCGCATCTGGTCGGTGTTGCCGCGTGCAAGCGCGGCGAGCCTACCCGACCTCATCATGTTTTCCGGCGGACTGGCGCTCTTCTATGGCATGGTGCAAGTCGGACGGAACTGGATCGGCCCTTTTAAACCGCAGGTTGAGATCAGCCGCAGCCTCAGCGACCTGCCGGTCTACGCCGGATACTCGCTGCTGCGCATCGCGCTGGCCTATGTCCTGAGTCTGCTGTTCGCGGTCACCTACGGATATATCGCGGCCTATCGTCCGCGAGCGGAACGTTTCATGATTCCTCTGCTCGATGTTCTGCAATCTATCCCGGTATTGAGCTTCCTTCCGGGCGTGATGCTGGCCATGGCCGCGCTTTTTCCGGGACGCCAACTGGGTGTCGAGCTAGGCGCGGTTCTCCTCATTTTTACCGGACAGGTCTGGAACATGGCTTTCAGCTTTTATGCATCGCTGAAAAGCATTCCGCGCGAGATGCGGGAAGCGGCCACGATCTACCGTTTCAACTGGTGGCAACGTTTCCTTCAGATCGAACTGCCCTTCGCGACCATTGGCCTGGTCTGGAATTCCATGATGTCGGTCGCCGGGGCCTGGTTCTTCCTGATGGCCTGCGAGCAATTCGGCGACTTCCGCCTGCCCGGTCTCGGCTCTTATCTACAGGCTGCCGCAGACAACGGCGACACTCGCTCCATTCTCCTCGGCATTCTCACCATGGTCGCCGTGATTGTGCTGATCGACCAGTTCGTATGGCGGGCCGTTATCGCCTGGGCTGAAAAATTCAAAATGGAGCAAGTCGAGAGCGCCAGCGCTCCCACTTCCTGGGTACTCGATTTTCTCCGGCGTTCCCGTGGCGTGGCGCTCTTCCGAAAGCGGGCAGTTCGCCCCCTCCGCGAAGAGATAATTCATTACTTTGCCCGCCACGAGGTTCGCGCCGAATCGGCAGGTGAGAACAAAGCGGTCTTGTGGCTGTGGCAAGTCTTAGGGATCGCCGCTCTCGGCGCGATCAGCTATGCCGTCGTGCGTGTCGTAATGATATTGACCGGACTGCGCGGCTCTGAATTTCACCAGATCGGCATCGGCCTTCTTGCCACTTGGCTACGCGTGAATCTCACGCTTGTGCTCGGCGCCCTTTGGACGATCCCGGTGGGTGTCGCCATCGGATTCAACCCGCGCCTGGCGCGCATCGCTCAACCACTCGCGCAGATTGCCGCCTCCGTTCCCGCGACGGCATTGTTTCCGGTGGTGCTGTTGGTCCTCATTCGCCTGGGCGGAGGACTGGGATTAGGCTCGATCGTTCTGCTGCTGCTTGGCACGCAATGGTACATTTTGTTCAACGTGATCGCTGGCGCCATTGCCATCCCCACCGACTTGAAAGAAGCGGCCAGCGTTTTCGGCATCCGCGGCTGGGAGCGTTGGCGCAAACTGATCCTGCCCGGAATTTTCCCGTTTCTCGTTACCGGGATGATCACGGCTTCAGGCGGCGCCTGGAATGCCAGCATCGTCGCCGAATATTTCCACTTCAAAGGCCAGACCTATTCGACCGTGGGCGTTGGCGCCCTGATTTCCGCAGCCACCGATGCCAAGAATTTCGATCTCCTTCTCGCCAGCACCATCGCTTTGGCCGCCGTGGTAGTTACTACCAACCGCTTGCTTTGGCGGCGGCTCTATCGTCTGGCCGAGACCCGCTTCAAACTTGAAGGCTAACTCGGCTCTCGCTTCTCACTATCCTGATAACTGAGCGGTTACCTGGTAGTTACTAAAAGGATACTTATTCACAAACCGTTAACCTGCTCTTCATGAAGGTGCAACCAAGGCGTGGCAAGAATCAGCCATGCCTAAGTTCCCAATCGCGAGGGACGAAGAGCGAAGTGTGCCAACTGAGCCAGCAACGAGTACAGCAGTTTGTCGCGCGAGATGATTGTCCGCTATTTTGAACAGCGCAAAGTTAAAGATGAAGACGGCCGCGAGTTTGCCGACCTCATCCGGGCGCGAACGCCGTTCCGCGCGCCCAAACTCCGCCGCTGGGATTGCGGCGCATTCTGCAGCGCTTTGCGCGATCTCGACGAACTCGCCGAGCCGATCTCCGATGTGGAAGAAGATGGCAAAGGATTGCCCATTCTGCTCAAGCAGTATGCCAAAGTCGGAGGCAAGCTGGTGGGCTTCAATCTCGACCGCAGATTTTCCGACGTGGTCGATGGCCTGGTGATCGTCGACCTGCGCAAGACCGATCCTTCGGTCCTCGAGCGCTATATGGGGAAAGAAGGCTACGCCGGCTTCCGGCGATTCCACGGGCTTGAGTAGCTCCTGGTTGATTTGAACCTATTCTTGCGGAACAATTCCGTTGCAGCGAACGTATCCCAATAACGGCGGGAGTGCCTTGTCTCGTGGATCGCTGTTTCCATCTCAAGTCTCTCTACGTTTAGGCGGGGCGAATGCGCACATCGATACTGGTGTTGCTTCTTCTGACTAACACCATTTGTTTGGGCGAAGAACCCATTCGGGTGAACGTCAAGCTGGTGAACGTCGCTTTTTCAGCGCGTGATTCTCGCGGCGCGCTGGTGAACAGTCTTACGAAAGACGATATCGAAGTCTTCGAAGACGCCGTCCCGCAGAAAATTTCATTCTTTGCGCATAGTGTCGATGTCCCCCTGACGCTCGGATTGATTGTCGATTTCAGCGGTAGCCAGGATCAGTTTGCGAAGCAGCACCAGCACGACCTGGAGGTCTTTCTCAAGGAAATCCTTGGGCCTAAAGACCGTGTGTTTCTGCTCTGCTTTGGCAACCATCTCCGGCTGGTCAGTGACTTCTCGCAATCGGGCCCGGAGTTAACGGACCGACTGAAGCTTTATCAGCATGATAATCGCCACTTTCCAGAGCTGGGCCCGAAGCAAGATCGGGACTTGGGCACCGCCTTTTATGATTCCATTTATTATTCAGTCACCGACAAGCTCGCCAGCGAGAACGGCCGGCGCGCGCTGCTCGTTTTCAGCGACGGAGAAGACAACTCCAGTTCGCACGACATGATGACCGCAATTGAGGCCGCGCAGGCCGCTAACGTGCTCGTTTACACGATTCGCTACACGGAAAAGAAACATGGCCACCTGACGGCGCGCAATCAATACGGCATCCGAGTTATGGACCGCATTGCGAAAGAGACCGGAGGCGACGCAATTGACGCCGAGACCACCGATCCGAAGGTGTACTTCCAGCAAATTGCAGAGGAACTGCGCACTTCGTATGAACTGGCCTACTATCCCACGAACCCATTACCGGACGACACCTTCCGCAAAATCGTGCTCCGTGCCAGGCCACCCGGCCTGACTGTCCGCTCCAAGACTGGATACTTCTCACGCTAGAAGTTCCTCCTTTGCCAAATCCGCCGGCATGTTGAACAATGAATAGTTGCCCTGGCTGCGGCGGCCGCTTCTGGTTCCGCTGGTGCGCCGGGGCCAACGCAAGGAGCCTTCATGCCCGCAACTGGAGAACTTATCCGCCTCATGAATTACATCGACGACATCGCCACCACCCTGCGCCGTATCAGCGCCAGCATCCCGGCAATGACCAAGGACGAGTGCGCTCGCCTGGGCGAATATATTCGCAAGTCCGAACCGAGCTATGAGAGCGTGGTTCAGCACCTCGAGCAGGCGGGCCAAGAGGGTAAGGAGTGACTGAGCAACGAGTGACTGAAGTCCGCACCGTTGCGGTGATCGGCGCGGGCATCATGGGCCGGGGCATTGCGCATGCTGCCGCTCTCGGCGGCTATCGCACCATTCTAGAAGACCTGCTTCCAAACGCCCTGCGCAAAGCCGAGACGGAAATCCGCGCCAAGCTCGACCAAGCCGTCGAACTCGGGAAGGTCAATGCCAGCGACGCCGACGCAGCTTTTTCGCGGATCGAGTATGCCGGTTCGGTCGATCAAGCCGCGCGCGAGGCCGATCTCGTCATCGAGGCCGTCCCCGAGGAAATGGAATCGAAGATCGAAATCTTCACCATGCTCGACAAGATCTGCCGTCCCACGACGATTCTCGCCTCGAACACTTCTTCGCTCAGCGTCACCGAGATCGCGAGCGTTACCTATCGCGCCAAAAAGTGCGTGGGTATGCATTTTTTCAATCCCGTGCAAAAGATGAAGTTGCTCGAAATTGTCCGCGCGCTCGAAACCGATGACGAAACGCTGGCTGCCGTCGTCGAAGTCGGCAAGCGTATGGGCAAGGAAGTGGTGGTGATCAAAGAGTCGCCCGGCTTCATCACCAGCCGCATCAACGCCATGATCGGCAATGAAGCCTTCTACATGCTGCAGGAAGGCGTCGCCAGCGCCGAAGATATCGACAAAGCTCTCAAGCTCGGTCTGAATCATCCCATGGGACCGTTCGAACTCGTCGATCTGGTCGGGCTTGACACGCGCCTCCATATCCTCGAATACCTGCATAAATCTCTCGGCGAAAAATTTCGCCCTTGCCCGCTGCTGGCGCAATACGTGAAATCTGGAAGGCTGGGGCGAAAGTCGGGACGGGGAGTGTTTGAGTATCCGGAATCGGCGTTGCACCATTAGCATCGGCCTACAGATCAAGCTCACTAATTGCCGTTAAGAGCGAATGTTTTCCCCAAACGGCCTGGCCGGTCACATCTGATCGCTGGGTACGCAATATCACTGGAAACATCGTGAGTGCCATAGCCGGCAAGGCGAGTCTGCAGATCAGACGAAAAGCAATTATGAAGATATTCCCGCTCAGTTTTGCTGATAACCATTAACCACCAAAGGTTGTCTTCGCCTCCTAATTGATGTCCTGCTTGGCCTCCAGCCGCTTCTCCAAGCCATCCAAATAACTCTTCTGGTCGGCGGGAGCGGCTGCCATCGACAGTTTCATTTCCTTCGCCGCGTCGTCAAACTTGCTCTGCGCGCTATACATCCGGGCCAGACCCGTATGCACGAACCACTGGTCGGGATGTTTCTGCGCGTTTTCGCGGAAGATGGCGTATGCCTCTTCATTGCGCTTCTCACCCAGCAACTGTCGGGCGTATTGATGGAGTTGCAGCGGGCCGGCGAGTGCCAGCGCTTTCTTTTCTGCGGTTGCGGCCTCGTCCTTGCGATTGAGCGCCGTCAGCACTTTCGACTTTGTCATCTCATTGTCGTAGCGATCTTCATTTTCGATCGATTTGTTGGCATAAGTCAGCGCTTCGTCGAGGGCGACTTTTTCCGTCAGCAGGTAGTTCGCCGCGTCGTTCCAACTCATCCACGTGTACTGCGAGAGATCCCGAAGCTGTTTCTTTAGGCTGGCCTCGACCACGTCGTGCACATCGACCGAGACCTTGAACGGGACCGCGACCTTCTCCCACTCCAGTTCGACCACCGCCGAATCCTTCTGCAGGTCGTCGAAGTCGTAGGTCAGGACGTTGTGCATGTCGGCGGCCTTGGGCTTCACCGTCACGCGCAGAGCATCTTCTTTTTCGTCGTAGGTGAAGGATCCCCAGGAAGTCGAGTTCTTCGAAAAAATGAGTGTCCATTCGTCGGCGTTCGGGATCATGTGCAATCCGTAAGTCCCTTTGTCGAGCGGCTTGCCTTCGATCTGGACCGGATCGCTGAACGTGATCGTTGTGTTTTCATTCGCTCCCGCTCGCCACACCTGGCCGTAGGGAACGAGGTCACCCCAAACCTTGCGATCGTTCACCAGCGGACGGTGATACTTGATGGTGATGTCGGTGATGCCGATGCGTTGTGAAAGCTGCGCCCGCTGGCTCTGCCGGGGCAGATCGAGTACGAACGATTGCGCCGGGCTTATTTCCGACATAGCGCCCGACATGGCTGCCATCAGCAGGCAAAACAGGAACCCTCGTAAGGCTGCTCGAAACATGGGGAATGCCTCCTTCGATGTGCATCCAGCTAAATTGTTGTGAAACGGGCCGCGAATGGCGAGCCCACCCCTGGTCGGCATCTTAGACGCGCTCCGCACCCGATGGTGAGCAGGGGAAGTGTGGTTTTTTCGGGAACCGCGTCGCACTCGATTCCGTATTACATCACAGAGGCTTCGCCTTCCGAAGGCAGCCTGTTGCAGCCATCATGCGGATGCTCGTCGAAATCGTTCGCCAGTCGCTGGCCACGCTCTGGGCCCACAAACTGCGCTCGTTTCTCACCATGTTTGGCATTGCATGGGGTGTGGGATCGCTGCTCCTGCTGGTCGGCTTGGGTGAAGGATTTCGCAGCGGGCAAGCGAAGCAACTGAAAAATCTTGGCCAGGACATCATGTTTACTTTCCCCGGACGCATCCCCGCCATCGAAGGCAGCACGCAGTCTGGACGAACCTACCATTTCACCTATGAGGATTACCTCGCCATCCGCAGCGAGGCTCGGTCGCTTAAATATGTTTCCCCCGTCCTCAACCGCGAGGACATTCGTGCCGTCAGCGATTACGGTTCCACCAACGGCCAGGTCTTCGGCATCGCGCCCGAGTACAACCAGATTCGCACCATCCCCGTCGGCCCGGGCCGCTGGTTCAACGATGAGGACAATACTGACACGCGTCGCGTGGCCGTCGTCGGCTGGGAGCTTCTGAAAAACATATTTCCCGGACGCCCGGCGGTGGGTTCGTCGATTCTGCTCAATGACATGCGCTTTGAAATTATCGGTGTGCTCAGCAAAGTCGGGCAGGACGGCAATAACGGCACCAACGCGCGCATCTTCATTCCCATCGAGACTATGCGCAACCTGTTCCGGCTGAAAGAACAGAACAGCGAGGATGCCATCTCGTTCCTGAACTACAGGCCGCTCACGCCCAGCGGCGATCTGGTGGCGAAACAGGAAGTCCACGACATTATTGCCCGCCGCCACGGGTTCGATCCCAAGCTGACGGAATCGTTCGAAGACTGGGACACCATCGAAGACAATAAGCGCGTCGCTAAAATCTTCGACGGCATGGACTATTTCCTTGGAGTGGTCGGCGTGATCACGCTTGCCCTGGGTGCGATCGGAATCATCAACATCATGCTTGTCTCGGTCACGGAACGCACTCGCGAGATCGGGCTGCGCAAGGCGCTGGGCGCCACGCATCGCGCCATCCTGACCCAGTTCTTTGTGGAAGGCGCGTTTCTGACCGCTCTCAGCGGCGGCATCGGGCTGGCCATCACTACGACACTGGTTACGGTGCTCGCCGCCTTGCCCGCGCCCGAAGGATTCGACACGCCCCGCATCGTTCCGTCGTCGGCGGCCATCGCCATTCTCTCGCTTGCGTTTGCCGGCATTGCCGCGGGGCTTTATCCTGCGCGTCAGGCCGCGCTGCTGCAACCGGTGGAGGCCCTCCGCCAGGAGTAGCGGTACGTAACGCTAAAAAGGGAGTCGAAATGACAGATAATACCGGTGAAATATCGCCACAAATTTATGCACGGATCGGTGGCGTGCTATATCTGGTTCTCATACTCGCCGGTATGTTCGCTGTGATTTTCGTTAGAGGCAAGCTCATTGTGTCAGGAGATGTTACAGCCACAGCCAATAACATTATGGCTTCTCCGTTGCTGTGGCGCATGGGCATTGCTGGCGATCTGGTAATGCACGTGTGTGATGTCCCTTTAATGCTGATCTTTTATGTATTACTCAGGCCGGTAGACAAGAATCTTGCTTTGCTTGCGGTGCTTTTCAACTTGGTACAGACTGCTGTTTTGGTCGCCAACAAGTTAAATCTGTTGGCGGCATTGTTTCTATTGGGGGGCGCAGGTTACCTGAAAGCATTCGAACCACATCAACTACATGCTCTATCGTACCTTTCTCTCAAGTTGCATGATTACGGCTTTGGCGTTGGCCTCATATTCTTCGGCTGTGAGTGCCTTGTTGTTGGGCATTTGATTTTTGGATCGGGCTATCTACCCAAGGCTGTAGGGGTCCTGATGCAGATTGCGGGCTTGTGCTATCTAACGAATAGTTTTGCGATGCTTCTTGCCCCTACCTTCGCAGATGCGATATTTCCCGCCATTCTGGTTCCTGCCTTTATTGGGGAATTGTCACTTTGCCTGTGGCTCCTTGTGAAGGGCGTGAACCTGCCAAAGTGGCAAACGCAAGTAAGCATGGGACGGGTTAGCGGAGCGTCAATGGATATATTTGCAGGAAAAAAGGATCTATGATTCTCGAACTCGCTCGCCAGGCCTACAACGCGCTCAAGCACAACCGCCGCCGCAGCATCCTCACCATGCTTGGCATGGCGTGGGGCATTGCGACCGTCGTGCTATTGCTTGCTTACGGTTCCGGCTTCGAGCGTGGACTGTGGATCGCTTTCCGCTCCTGGGGCACGAACCTGGTCTTCATTTTCCCCGGACGCACCTCGCTGCAAGCGGGCGGAACGAAGGCCGGCGGCGAGATCAAACTCACCGTCAACGATCTCGATTACCTTCAGGCCGAGGTGCCTCTGCTCAAGCGCATCTCGCCCGAAGCCTTCAAGCAAAGCACCGTCGCGTATGGAACGCGCAGCGGCAGTTACGGGATCAGCGGAGTCTATCCTTACTATTCGCGGATGCGGCGCATGGAGGTCGAGGATGGCACTTTCTTCACCGAACTCGACGAAAACACACACAGTCACGTCGCCATCCTTGGCGCTGACGTGAAGAAAAAGTTGTTCTCCGGGCAGAATGCCCTGGGCGAAAAAGTGCGGGTCGATGGCATTTCCTACGAAGTTGTCGGTGTGCTCAAGCGCGTCATTCAGAATGGCGACGACAACATGAACGGCAAAGTTTATATCCCGTTCAGCGCTATGAGCGACCTCACCAATACCTATTATCTCAACGCCATCGCCATGGAATACGAGGGCGACCACGAGAAAGTCGCCGAGGCCGTGCGCCGCTCCATGGCCTTTCACCATGAATTCGATCCCAAGGACAAGCGCGCCGTCTTTGTCTTTGACGTCTTTGCCGATCTGCTCGACCTGCGCGTAATTACTACCGGCATCAAGATTCTGCTCGGATTCATCGGCCTGCTCACGCTGGGCATCGGCGGCGTGGGGCTGATGAACATCATGCTGGTCTCCGTCACCCAGCGCACCCGCGAGATCGGCGTCGAAAAAGCTCTCGGCGCCCGCGGTTGGCACATCCTCGTACAGTTTCTCGCTGAAGCTCTCTTCATCACCCTTCTCGGCGGACTCGCCGGCGTAGCGCTCGCTTACATCGTTTCGTGGTCGGTCGGATCGCTTACTCTCTGGAGCGCCTTCGTCGAAAATGGCACCGAAGGCGACATCCATCTGACCATCGATTCCGCCACTCTGCTTGTGTCCACCATGATCCTCGGATTCGTGGGCGTTATCAGCGGAATGCTGCCCGCCATCAAGGCCTCCCGCCTGGATCCGATCGAAGCCTTGCGCTACGAATAGAAAGGGTCTCAGGTCCAAGGTGTCAGGTCTCAGGAGAACTGGCACTGCGAGCAGCCATTTCCCACTGAGAACTGAGAACCGGGAACTGAGAACTAGGGTCTAAACGCCCGCCGCATCTCGCTCCTCCACCGGACACCTGAGTACAATGAACCCGTGTCCGACTCCGAGTCTCTGCAGAAAGTCCTCGATCACTTGCGGCTCTACGATCATCCGCTGCTTGCTTTTTCGGCGCGCGAAAACGACGGCGTGATCGAAATATTGATCGATCTTAAGAACTCGACCGTCCCGGTTCACACCTACGTGCTCAAGATTCATCCCCGCGACCTCGATCATCCCCAGTTCGCCTGGCATCTGCAGCGGCAGCTCTACGATGGCCTGCACGACTATTTCATCGAAATGTTTACTCGCACTCCGCAGGATCGCCGCAGCCCGGCGCCCGCCGAAGAGGGAAACGAGGGAAGCTAGCGCAGTGTCCGTCCGGGACCAAATCGAGCAGGAAATCCGCCAGCGCGGTCCCATCCCATTCTCGCGCTACATGCAGATCTGCCTCTACGATCCTTCCCACGGTTACTATTCCGTTAACACCGAACAATTCGGCAAAGCCGGAGACTTCTACACCTCAAGTGACGTTCACGCTGTCTTCGGACGCTTGCTGGCGCGGCAGTTTGACGAGATTTGGCAAGCGCTCGACCGCCCTGCTGAAATCGAGATCCTCGAACTCGGCCCCGGCCGCGGCCTGTTCGCCCGCGACGTGCTCGATTGGTCCACGAAAAAACTCCCCGACTTCTTCGCCGCCATGACTTACACGTTGCAAGAGACCTCGCCCACGTTGCGAGCAAGACTGCAACAAACCCTGCGCGAGCATCTTGATGCCGGCAAAGCCGCAGTTCCGGAGGGACGGCCCAGCTTAGCCCAACGCTTCAGCGCTGGGGGGAGCGAAACAGCCGGCCAAGTCCCGGAGGGAGTGCCCACCGCACCGTTCCGTACTCTCGCACCCGAAACTCCGCTGATTGTCTTCGCCAATGAATTCTTCGACGCGCTCCCGGTCGAGATTCTCAGTAGCACCGGCAAGCTCCACATCGCACTCGAAAACAATCGCCTGCGCGAAGCCTGGCTTCCGCCGCTCGCCGAAGAACTGAAATTTCTTGACCGCTACGGCGTCCATCCCGAAGCTGGCGAGCGCATCGAAGTGCCTGTTCTGGCGCAGAACTGGATTCGGCAAATCGCGCACTCCATCCAGCGCGGCCTGCTGGTGATTATCGACTACGGCTACACGCGCAACGAACAACTCGCGGGACGCCACCGGGGCACGCTTATGACGTATCGCAATCACTCCGCCAGTCCGGACCCCTACCAGGCGCCGGGTGAGCAGGACATCACGGCCCACGTCAATTTCACCGCGCTCGCTGCTGCCTGCGAGCAGGCGGGTATGCAGTGCGAGAAGCTGCTCACGCAATCGCAATTTCTGATGGGCATTGGCGAAAGAAATCAGTTTGCCGATGCCTTCGAGGACTGCCGCGTCCCGCAAGAACGGGCCAAGGTTGCCCTCCAGCTCAAACATCTGGTCACACCCGTCGGCATGGGAGAGGATTTTCAGGTGCTGATTGCCAGCCGAGGGGTCGATCCCAAGAGAATGGCCCTCTTGAGCGGCTTGAGCTTTGGGAGGAGTCCTCAGTTCTCAGTTCCCAGTTCTGGGTAGGTCGCCAGTGTTAGGGATTCGGCTAGCTCAAGACCGAGCACTGGCTTCTGGGTACTAAAGTACTGGGTACCAAAGGTATGCACCATTTTCGTTGCATTTAACATTCCTGAAATATCTCTTCAGTAAACTACAGATGATGAGCTTGCCTCGCGTCTCTCGTTTTGCTCTGCCGCTGCAGGTCGCTGCCGTCTGCTACCGGCGGGTGAATTCGCATGCCGAGTTTCTGTTGGTCAACACCAACGGCGGCAACAAGTGGACGTTTCCCAAGGGAGCCCCGGAACCTCGCCTCTCCCACAGCCAGGCCGCCGAACGTGAAGCCAAAGAAGAAGCGGGAGCCATCGGCATCATTGAGCCCCGCCATTTCCACGTCTACATTCATTCGAAGGGCGTTTTCTGGCAGCCCGGCGGCGTGCAGGAATACGTGGTCAAAGCTTTTTTGATGGACGTCCGCCAAACACGGAGCCCCGAGGAAGACTTCCGCAATCCCACCTGGTTCGATGCAGAAAAAGCGCGCATCATCCTGGCCAAGGGCCGCGAGGTCAAATACGCTCACGAACTCCAGACCGTGATCGACCGCGCGCTGGAGCATATAGGCGTAGCGCGCATGGCCGCCGCTCGTTAGCGCTCGTGTGGTAACGGGCGTCCCGCCCGTCTGGCCGAGCGAAGCTAGGCTTCGCGGACAAGAGTGTCCGCGCCACACACTCATGAGACGATTAACATAAACCCATGATTCAACTCTCCGGCGCCGGCAAGCGCTACGGTCACAAACTCTTGTTCGAGAACGCCGACTGGCTGATTACGCCAGAATCCCGCATCGGCCTGGTCGGAGCGAACGGCAGCGGTAAATCCACCGTCATGAAAATCCTTGTCGGGAATGAGACGCTCGACTATGGCGCCATCTCGCGCGCCAAAGGCATTTCCACCGGATACCTTCCGCAGGACGGCCTCACCATGACCGGCCACACTATCTTCGCCGAGTGCATGTCGGTCTTTGCTGAACTCCACGCCATCGAAGAAGAAATGGAGGCGCTTACCCGCAGCATGTCGGAACTCGACCACGAGGGGCCCGAGTATGCCAACGTCGCCGACCGTTACCAGAAGCTTGAACACGAATTCGTCGCCCGCGATGGCTACACGCTCGAAGCCCAAGTCGGTCAGGTCCTCACCGGACTTGGCTTCCACCGCGACGACTGGACCCGTCGGACCGAAGAATTCTCCGGCGGCTGGCAAATGCGCATCGCACTCGCCAAACTTCTGCTCCAGAAGCCGAACCTGCTTCTGCTCGACGAGCCGACCAACCACCTCGATCTCGAAGCCCGCAACTGGCTTGAGGAGTACCTGACCACCTATCCTTACGCTTACGTTCTCATCTCGCATGACCGCTACTTCCTCGACATCACCGTCAAGCGCATCGTGGAAATCTGGAACAAGCAGATCCATTTCTACGCCGGCAACTACGACCAGTATTTGGCCGCGAAAACGGCGCGCAAGGAGCAACTCGAATCCGCTTACAAGACTCAGCACGACCGCATCGAGCAACTCGAAGTCTTCATCAATCGCTTCCGCTACACGGCCACCAAGGCGAAGCAGGTCCAGAGCCGCATCAAAGAGCTCGAAAAAATGGAGCGGATCGAAATTCCGGAAGAAGAGAAGACCGTCCACTTCTCGTTTCCGCAGCCCAAGCCAAGCGGCCGCATCGTCGCCGAGTTTACGAACGTTGCCAAGAGTTACGGTGAACTCGGGATAAATGAACACAGGGTCTTTGAAAAAGTGAATTTCATGATCGAGCGTGGCGAGCGCATCGCACTGGTCGGAGTCAACGGAGCAGGGAAGTCCACCTTGATTAAACTGCTCGCCGGTCAGGAGCCGGTCACAGCCGGCGCGTACAAGCTCGGCCACAACGTCGAGCCCGACTATTTTGCGCAGGACCAATACAAAGAACTCGACCCGGAAGCTCGCATTCTCGATGACCTCGGCGAACTTTCGCCAGCTTCTACGCAAACGCAACTGCGCAGCCTGCTCGGCTGTTTTCTTTTTTCGGGTGACGATGTCTTTAAGCGCATCCGTGTCCTCTCCGGCGGAGAGCGCAACCGCTACGCGTTGCTCAAAATGCTGCTGCATCCCGCCAACTTTCTGCTGCTCGACGAGCCCACCAACCACCTCGACCTGCGCGCCAAAGACGTCCTGCTCGAAGCTCTGATGAAGTACACCGGCACGGTGGTCTTCGTTTCCCACGACCGCTATTTCATCGACAAACTGGCTACGCGAGTGTTCGAAATCGGCGACGGCAAAGTGGAAATCTATCCAGGGAATTACGAAGACTATCTCTGGAGGAAGCAGGGAAGAGCCGAGGTTGCGGTGGAAGCCCCGAAGCCATCCACTGCGCCGTCCACGTCTTTAGCGGTGCCCGTGAACGGAGACCGTGCGCCCGCCGCCGAAGCAGCCGAACCGAAAGGCAAGCGCCTGAACCCGATCAAGCGCCAGCAGATGGAAGACCGTCTGCACGAAATAGAAGAAGAGATTGCCCGTGCCGAAGCCGCGATTGCGCTGTGTGAAACGGAACTCCAGAGCTTTGTGAGTGCGGAGGAGACCCAGCGGCGGACTCAGGAACTGGCGCGGCGGAAGAGCGACCTGCAGAGACTGATGAAGGAATGGGAAGAGTTCTCGGCGACACTCGGAACTGCGGGCTAGACACTCTGATGACCGAGCCATCACGAAACCCTCTTCGCAAAACTTCAAGATCGGGGTCGCGGATGAATTCGCCGGGCCGAGATTCTGGCTAATACGTGCAATAGTGATGTGGCAACATAACAGCGACCTGCCGGGTATAGCGAAGTTCGGCCTCCTCCACTGCCGATGCCACCGGTGGGCGTGCTTGTGCGGCGGGACGCTGCGCCTCAGTCACGGCTCGGTACCACTCCGGATGCGTCCGGTAGACCGAAATCAGCGCCATGGTTTCTAAAAATCCCGGCGACCTACAAGAGTAAAAGTCAGGCGAGAGAAACTTGTGTTCGAGGATGTGCAGCACGGCGGCGCGATTGGTGGCGTTCACCAGAGGTATCTTGAAGCCGTTCCCGCATACCCCTTGTGAGCCACCATAGCGGCGTGCCATGTCGAGCGCGGCTTCCGGTGTGCCAAGATACCGCAGCAACGAGCAACCGTCATATCTGTGGGAATTGGGGCCATCGGGACCATCCAGCAGCGCATCGGCGCGAGCCAGTTCTTTGGCCTCCCAGACCGGGTCCCGCGGAAGCAGGGTCAGGTTCGCGGTGTTCGAGGTCCCAGACTGCCCAATGGCGATGCCGCTCCACGTCAGCGGGTAGGTGCCCGGAGTATCGAGCCTATAGCGGTGATTCAGCGTCAGGAAATCGACATAAGGTTGCGCTGACAGATCCACTTCGCCGCCAAAGCCATGCGACGTACAAGCCCAGCCACCACCTAGGAGAGCGGCTGATTCTTGCGCTCCCCATCCAGTTAGCACGTGGGGCGGAACACGAACGGGATACGTTTCTTCGGCACCGCAATGTTCCCAGGAGATCCAGTGTTTAGTGTGCGCGGTACTGGTGAAAATCAATTTCACGGGCACGATTTCGCCGATGTGGTACGCGGTACGGGATCCGTCGCCGATCTGCAACTCGACGTGGATGACTTCGGGTTCCGCGTTTGCTTGAGGAGTGCTTTGAGGCGCCGATTGCGAAAACGCGGCGTGCGAAGTAAAGAGAACCGGCGCGAGCAAAGCGAGATGCCAGCGATAAAAAGCTGGGGATACGCCGCCGGCCTTGCTCATTTTCATAGGCTCCGATAAATCGATCGATACCTATGTTCCTATAGACACCAAGACACCGGAAATGTTCCGATCAGAGAAGCCGCGTCTCTACGGCAAGATGTTTTTTTGGTTTTACTGAAAACTGACAACTGACAACTGAGAACTGCCTCATCCCCCCTGCTTCAACTCCGTCAGCACCTGCCGCGCGATTTCCTTCAGCGTTTCGAACACGCCCACGCCCTGGAAGGCTACCGCTTCCACCAGCGGCTCGTTTTTCTTGCGCAGTTCTTTGGAGAGAGCGTCTGCCGGCAGGATATTCGGCAGGTCGCGCTTATTGAGTTGCAGCACGTAGGGAATTTTATTGAAGTCGTAGCCGTGTTCTTTCAGGTTTGCCATCAGGTTGTCGAGCGCTTCGACGTTGGCGTCCATGCGCTCCTGCTGGGAATCGGCCACGAACACGATGCCGTCCACTCCGCGCAGGATCAGCTTGCGGCTGGCGTCATAAAAGACCTGTCCCGGGACCGTGTACAGGTGAATGCGCGTCTTGAAGCCCCGCACTGTGCCCAGATCGAGCGGCAGAAAATCGAAGAACAGGGTTCGATCGGTCTCGGTGGCGAGCGAGATCATCTTGCCCTTTTGCTGTTCGGCCGTTTTCTGGAAGATGAACTGCAGATTCGTCGTCTTGCCGCCCAACCCGGCGCCATAGTAGACGATCTTGCAGTTGATCTCGCGCGCTGCGAAGTTGATGAAACTCAAAAGGTTTCCTCGGAAGCTCCTGCGAACGAGACTCTCGCAAACCAATCCCTTAAGGCGCGACTCTCGTCACACAAATCCACTTTGAATACGACTATCGGTTACTGCTGGTTTTTATACCACAATGGAAGGCTCTGACGCAGGTTACGCAGGTTACTAGAACATTACGGGCTCAAATGCTTAGCTACGCGCTATCGCGGTGTCGGAAGCGGATAGTATCCCGCTTTCGCATACACCTTCAGGCCCGGACGCCGCACCTGCACATCAATGCCCCGGTAGCCTCCGATGCTCGATCTGGGCGAATAGCCCAAGGTGTACTGATTGCGTGCCTCTCCGATCGCCTTGGCATAAGCCCGCTCAATATCGGCTTGTGCCAACTCGTTGTACACCGTGCCTCCTCCAGTGGCATTGACGTATTTTGGCAGAATGTCGCTGTAGCCCATCAACGCCCCTGTCTTCGGCATGTGGATCCGCTGCAGCCGGTCGTAGATCGGAATCGCCGCGCCTTCCACTCCCACCGCATACACAGTGATGTTCTGGGTCAGCAGCACCTTCAGTGTGTCTTTGTAACTGGCGATCGAGCCCTGCTCCCGTCCGTCGCTGATGACGAAGATGATCTTCCGTCGCGCCCGGTCGCGTTTCGAAAGGTCGCGTGCCGCCAACAGGATCGCATCATTCAACACCCGCGCAACCTTCGGGGGGGTGCTCACCGGGTTTACGGGCTGGTCAATCGGAATGCCGTTAATAACCGGTCCCTGCGGCCCGAGCGGCCCGCTCGTCACCGGAGGTCCATTGTTTGCTCCGCTGTATCCTTTGACCTCGTTCAGAACCGCCGTCAACTGCTTGCCAACGCTGGTGAAGTCCGATACCTGGCCTACGGTGCTGCTGTAGGTATAGATCGCGACTTCATCGAACTGGCTGAACGCCCCCTGCAGCGCCGATAGCGTCTCTTGTACCTTCCTCAGACCGACATCCGCCATGCCGGTATCAAAGATTACTGCCGCCGACAGTGCGAATGGATCGCTGGTGAAAAACTTCAACGTCTGCCTCTGCCCATTTTCCAGGACAGAAAAATCCTTCGGAAGCAAGCCCCCGACCAAGTGTCCATCGCTGTCCTTTACCGTAACCGGAACCAGCACCAGGGTTGGGTTTACCCGGATTGTGTAACCGACATCTTGCCCGGTGTCGGCATCCTTCGGAACGCTGCCCGCAGGCACCGTCTTAACCTCGGGCATAGGTGGCGGGGCTGGCTTCTGATCTGTCGAATCGGGAGCGCTGCGGGGAATGTCCTTCGAGCTGGAGGTCGTACCCGCGCCGGAATTATCCGGCGGCGGTGTCTCCGGCATGGTCTCCTCGTCCGCCCCGGGCCGCGGGCTGGGCGGCGCCGGCGGCGGTATCGGACGGGTCGCCGACGGGGCGTCCGGGATGTCCTCAGGCTTCTGCTGCGCCATCAGGGCGTCGGGCAGCAATAATGTCAGCCCCAGAATCAGTACCGCGCTAATTCTCTTGGCCATCCCCGGAACCCTCTGTCTTTCGTTCTTCCGCCTCTACCTTATCCGACCACTTTTTCACTCATTCAGATGCCCATCCCCATCCCGATGGTGCATCTAACCGTTACAGCCCCTTACAGGATAGACTAGCAAAGTCTCGGGATAAAAACTCTGATGCCTAAACTATCTTACAAACCATGCCGCACGGCGGGAACGTCCGCCTTGGCAATGTTCACTCGGATAATGCCCGCCCTGATCATATTCGTTTTGGTGACGATTGTGTCGCTTCCTGCCGCCGCACAGAATCCTCCGATTCCTGCACCTCCGCCGCCACCGCCCAGCGACTCAACCGGCCCTACATCCAACACCGATTCCGCCCCCCACGCCAGCTCCAATGAACAGTCGCAAGATCAATCGGTCGAGACGCTGAAGGTCAACGTCGAAGTCGTCCAGTTGTTCTTCAACGTCAAAGACAAGCATGGTGCGCTGATCCCCAACCTTACCAAGGACAATTTCGACCTGTTCGAGGACGGCCAGCCGCAGACTATCAAGTATTTTAAGGCCGAATCCGATCTCCCGCTGACCCTGGGCATCCTCATTGATTCCAGCGGCAGCCAGATGCGCGTCCTCGATATGGAAAAGGAAGTCGGAGGTTCGTTCCTCGAAAGCACGCTGCGTCCCAAAGACGAGGCCTTCGTCATTAGCTTCGACGTCGACATCACCCTCCTGCAGGACTTCACCAACTCCGTCAGCCGGCTCAGACACGCGCTCAACCAGGCCAAGATCAATACCGGCGGAGTCAGACTGTTCTGGCGGTCCGGTTGGCCCGCAAGGCCCGATTCCGTGCTCTTCGACCGGCCCACGCGGCACCGCGCTCTATGACGCCGTTTATCTCGCCTCGCACGACGAATTCGCCCACGAAGTCGGCCGCAAGGCGATGATCCTGCTCACCGACGGACAGGACGAAGGCAGCCGGCTCAAGATCAAAGACGCCATTGAAGCTGCTCAGAAAGCCGATGCCATCTGCTACGTTCTGCTCATCGCCGACCGCGGTTTCTACGGCTTCGGCGGCTTTGGCTATTCCGGCGATACGGACATGAAAAAGCTTACCCAGGAGACCGGCGGGCGCGTGATCGAAGTCGGCAACAAGATCGAAAAACTCCGTCAGGCCTTCGACCAGATTTCCCAGGAACTCCGCAGCCAATACAACGCTGGTTACGTGCCCACCAACACCGCCCGCGACGGCTCTTTCCGTAAAGTAGAGATCAAGCCCAAGCAGGGGGACTATAAAATCCAGGCCCGCAGCGGCTACTACGCCACACCCCGGCACGAAGACTAGGGCATGTGGGGCCACGGGGCTTTGCCCCGTCCAAGCCTGAGGTCGCATAAGGTCCGTTTACCGCGCCTGCGAAAAATCCTCCACTGCGAACAACTGCCCGCCCCGTTCCACCACCCCCACCCCAATCGAATCCATGTCCTTGTCCAGAATGTTCGCGCGATGGGCAGGCGACTTCATGAACTGCGCGTGAATGAACTCCGGCGATGGACCCTGAATTACGTTTTCCGAGAGCCAATTGAAATGCGCGCCCGCCTGCTTGACCCGCGCCGACAGGCTCGGCTCACCCTCAAACCCATGCTGTGCCGATCCGCGTTCCGCCATCACCTCCGCGTGACGCCGCGCCGCTGCCGCCAGTGCTTTATTCCACCGCAACGGCTGCAGGCCCTGCGCCCGCCGCGACTGGTTGACCGAAGCGAACAGTTCCCGCTCCGCCCGTGACGCGGGTGTCTGGCTGTATGCCGACCAGCAAAGCATAATTCCCACCATTGCCACCGCCACCGGCCGGGTTCTGATGCGCATAGTCATTTTCTCCACAATGAATAATGAATAGAACTCGGGCGCGCTTCGGCAAGTTACTAACGTCGCACAGTTACAGGGGAACCTGCTGCCCGGGAACCGCGTCTACCGCATGCAAACCCGCTTTGCGGGCCCAAGTTGCGCAGTGAGCTGCCCGAGATAGCTCCGAGGGGACGGTTCCTGACTATCTAATGAATTGTCATCCTGACCCTGAGCCAACCGGGGAAAAGGACCTGCTGTTTGCGGTTTATCTCTTCGGCCGATTCTTGACCGGGATCACGAACTTCAATCCCGACCAAACCTCGGTGACCGCGCAGACTTTCACGTCGACCAGGCCGGCATCAAGCCCACTCTGGCGAACTACATCTCCCGTGAGATCGGTTGCGACGCCTGAGCTTTTCTTCGGCCACGCGATCCAGAGCATGCCGGCTGGCGCCAGCGCCTTCGCGGCAGGGAACAATTCAAGTTCCAGCCCCGCACGCGACTTTGCGAAGAGGAAAATAAAATCGAGATCTTTGCTGGTCTGCCGGCTGAAATGTTGAATACGGCATTTCCCCAGCGCGTCGCGAAGTTCAGACTTCACGTCGTCCGGAACATGCAAGAGGGCGGCGCAAAAATCATCCTTGATGCCCAATTTCTTTGCGAGCGGAGTTCCAGAATAACCAGGCATAGAAGTTGGAGCTCAGAACCGCGACCGGCTACCTGACAACTGAGAACTGAGAACTGAGAACTGTTCTACTGCTTCGGAGCGTAGTATCCCTTGCGGGTGCGCACTTTGAGGCCCTTGTTCTGCGCCAGGATTTGGATCGTGCGATAGCGTCCATCCGCAATAAAATTCGCCGGTTTGTAAGCCACCGCATACTGGCTGCGCAACTCCTCCTGAATGGAGACAAATGCGTCCGACATTTCGCGCATCTGGAACGGAAAAAATGCGCGGCCGCCAGTAGCATCTGCGATACGCTCCAGCACCTTGTCGCCATTGCCCTTCATGCCGCTGATATTCGTGCTGATGGTATATACGACGGCATCGGCACGCTGTGCCATTTCGATGGCTTCCTCGCGGGTCACGTGGCTCAGGTTGTCTTCGCCGTCGCTCAGCAGAATAATGGCGCGCCGCACCGGTCCCGTCTGTTCCTGCTTCATCAGCTTGTCCCGGCACGCAAAGTAAAGCGCGTCGTACAACGCCGTGCCGCCGCCTGCCCGCAACATTCGCACACCGGCCGAAAGATTCTCCGTACTATCGGTGAAGTCCTGGGTCACTTCTGGCGTGGCGTCGAAGCCAACCACGAACGCCTTGTCATAGCGGGGACGGATGATGGAGTTCAGAAACTCGATGGCTGCGTCCTGCTCGAACTTAAAGCGGTCGCGCACCGAGTTGCTTGCGTCCACCAGCAAACCCACCTGCAGGGGCAGATCGGTCTCACTGCGGAAGCTCCGCAGCTCGGCGGGCTTTTGATCGTCGATGACTGTGAAGTCGTTGCTCTTCAGATCCTTGATGTAGTGCCCGTGCCGGTCGGTGACGGTGAATACCACACGTACTTCGTTGACCTCATGGCGGATCGTCGCGACGGACTCGTCCGCATCAGAAGTACCCGGATTTTGCGACTGCGCCGGGGCCTGTCCCGCCGGTGTCTGCGCTGCCGGAGTTGATGTGGGAGGAGTTGCTGCGCCCGGGGCCTGCGTTTTGCCTGCGGTATTCCGCGCCGACGACGAAGCAGGCGACGCCGTCTGGCTCGTCGTCTGGCTAACGAGCGAGCCAGCCAGTACGTAAAAGACAACCAGAAGCAGAAAAATGCGCGATTTCATCAGGACGATTTGCTCAGAGTCGATTTGTCTTAATTATAGCGCTGGGCCAGCACCGGAAGGGGGCACGTACTTACCGATCAGATGCAAGCCGACCTCGTTCTTAGTTCTTACCGACCAGGTTCAAGCCGAGGACCCTCTTGCCGTGCGTTCTCCAGGCTATCCAGCAAGTCTGCCAGTTCCTTCGGTAACGGCCGGGAGAACTTAAGCATCTCCTTGGTTCGCGGATGCTCCAACTCCAGCACGGCCGAATGCAGAAAATTTCGATCCAGCGCCAGCGTCGCGGGCATGCCTGTCGCCCGCCGTTTGTTCGACTGCGATCGCAACTCGCCCGGCGCGCCGTAGAGCGCGTCGCCCACCACCGGATGTCCGAGCGACGACATATGCACGCGAATCTGGTGCGTGCGCCCCGTCTCGATCTTGAGTTCGACCAGTGCAAACTTGCCATAAGGGGAATCGATCTTTCGCCGCACCACATAATGCGTCACCGCCTCGCGGCCGCCGAAACCCCGCGTAGTCATTCGCGTGCGCCGCTGTGAGTGGCGGCTGATCGCGCTTTGGATCGTGCCGCGATCTTGCTTCGGCCAGCCATGGACCAGCGCAATGTAAGTCTTGTGCACCTCGCGCCCGCTGAACTGCTTCGCCAGCCGGCGGTGCGATTCATCGTTCTTCGCCACCACCATCAGTCCGCTGGTCGCCCTATCCAGACGATGGACGATCCCCGGTCGCAGTTCGCCGCCGACCGATGAAAGCATTTCAAAGTGATGCAGCAGCGCATTGACCAGGGTTCCGCGATTGCGCGCGTCATCGGTCGCTCCCGCACCGGCATGTACCATCATGCCCGCCGGCTTGTTGACGATCGCCAGGTCGTCGTCCTCATAAACGATGTCGAGCGCAATCTCCTCCGCAATGGCGCGCAGCGGTGGAGCGTGCGGCGGCGTGCTGACCGTAATGTGCTCGTCGCCATTGCCCTTTAGTCGCAGCGACGCCTTCACCGCCGTCCCGTTCACCAGAACCTCACCCTTCTCGATCAGTTGTTGCACGCGGGCTCGACTAACTTCTGCGTGATTGACCTCAGAAAGATGCGTTGCAAGATATTGGTCGAGGCGCTGTCCCGCGGCTTCCGGAGACGCGGTCAAAGTGAGGGGAAAGGCGAGCATTCAGCACTCAGCATTCAGCATTCGGGCGGCAACTGCAAGGAGAATTTCGAAGGAATTGTGGAGCCTAAAGCGCGGAACCCGATTTCTGGGTGCTGAGTGCTGACGGCTGAACGCCGCTCTTCAGCCACCAGATCAATCCGCCGCCGACCACCAGCAGAATCGCGATCAACTGCGTTCCCGTCATCAGCCCACCGAAGACTTCGCCGCGCCCAGGATCGTCGCGCAGAAACTCTATGAAGTAACGCTCCACTCCATAGAGAATCATGAAAGTCGCCCACACCTGCCCATCGAACTTCTTGCGGCCGAGCAGCCATGTCAGGAAGAGAAAATTGCAAAACTCAGCCGCGGCTTCAATGAGCTGGGTCGGCTCAATCCTGACGCCGAGCGGAGTGCCGCTGACATCATGAGCCAACGGATTCGTGAAAATGACCCCCCAGAAATGATTGGTCGGTTTGCCATAACAGCACCCCGCCGAGAAACAACCGAAGCGTCCGAGGACGTGGCCAAAAGCCAGTCCGGGAGCGAAGCCGTCGGTGGTGCGCAGCACCGGCATATGATGACGCCGCATGTACCACGCCGCGGCGACGAGCGCGGCGACCAGTCCGCCGGAAAATACGCCTCCGGCCTGCAGCGTGTTGAGGCTGAAAATCTCGCGCCAATTGTTGGCGTAGGTGCTCCAGTCGTTGATGATGTAAAGAATCTTCGCCCCGATAATTCCAGCGAGCACGACGAGAATGCCAAGATTCCACGCATCGTCGCCATTGATGCCCTGCTTCTCCGAATTGCGCACGCTGATCCAAAGCCCGATCAGCACGCCCGCGGCGACTAACACACCATAAGTGGGCAGGTAGAAGCTGCCAATGTGAAAAAGTCTGGGAAACACGTTAGTTTAGATGCTCCAAGTGCAGCTTGAGTTCTGAAGAGAGTCTAGCAGGAATGAGATCTCAGCTCTCGGCTGTCAGCTCTCAGCGGGCAAATGTGGAGGTTTTCCTGAGAGCTGAGAGCTTACAGCTGAGAGCTCAAAAACAAGCCGACCCACTGGGCCGTGTGGTGGGCCGAGAATGAACCCGTCTCAGACGGTGGGAACCCGCCGCGACCCATTAGGCTTTTCCGCATGGCGGAACATAGCACACCGGATCTTTTTGCGAGTCGAGTCCCCGTTCATTCGGCATTGGTTCAAAAATCGGTTGCCACCATCACCAACTTGGCAGGTCGGCTTTCACCTAGGATGCTAGGAAACTGCCCACAGATTCGCAAGAGGAAAATGCAAAATAGTTGGCAGAAGGTTTGCTAGCAGCAGTGTTTCGCAGGCATTTCCGGAAATGAACCCAGGTTACGATCGATTCCACGGGTTGGCTGAGAACTTGCTTTTTGTATCGGGTATCGCCTTAGCGATATCGTGATGCTCGAAATCACAAGCCCCTTCAGGGGCTGAGCTGCGACAGCTTCAGCCCGTGCGCCGGGTATCTTGCAAGACTTCGTCGAGCGCGCTTGCCAGTTTGCTCGCCCGCTGCCGCGCTTCCGGCGAGGCCGTCCCCAGTCGCTGCTTCAGCAGATGATATTCATCCGCGATATTCAACGCCGCCAACACCGCCAGTCGCACCGAATCGACCGTTGCCGTCTGTTCCGAGACCGCGCGCATCTTGCCATCGACGTACTCGGCAAGTTTCATGATGTAGTCGGCGTCAGAACCTCGCAGGTTATAAACCTGGTCGAAGATTTCAACCCGAACGCTGCCGTTCGCGTTGGTCAATGCATCTGTCGGAGGTTCTTTGCTCGCAGTAGCCATGTTACTCCTCGGCGAATTACTTCGTGCCCGATCACTGCCGGATGGATGTTTGCTCTCAGCTTGCCGCCTGCTCACGCGTCAGGCTGTCCATCTGGCTCAACATTTTTTCCACCCGGCCGCGGATGTCTTCGCGATCCTTGCGCAGCTGTACCAGTTCGCGGCGCATGGCTTCGTTTTCTTCCTCGCGCTCTTCGAGTTGCTCCCGCAGCCGCTTGACATCGCGCTCGGCCGTGGCTCGCGCCTCTTTGGCGGCTTTGTACAACTCAATGGTGCGATAAACTTTCTCTTCCAGCGCCTGAAAATCTTCAGCCGGAACCTCGGCAGATACCTGTTCCACGGTTTTCACGGACATGGACATCGACACTCGCTTTCGGGGAATAATTCAGCGTTGAGGCGAAGTATAGCGCAGTTTCCTGTGGATTTTACGCTACTTTCGTGTCAGCTTTTCCAATCGCCGCGCCGCTTCGTCCAGTGTCTCAGGCTTTTTGCAGAAAGCGAAACGTACCTGTTGGGATCCGTCCTTCGGATGCTTGTAGAAACTTGATCCCGGCACGCACGCAATTCCGATGTCCTTCACCAGGTGAGCCGCGAACTCCAGATCGTTCGCGAACCCGAAGCCGCTGATGTCGGTCATCACGTAATAAGCGCCCCGCGGACGATAGCAAATAAAGCCGGCCTTCTCCAGCGCCGGAATCAGATGATCCCTCCGCATGCGATACCTCTCTGCCAACTCGCGATAGTAAGAAGCCGGCAGGCTCAACGCCGCCGCTCCCGCTTCCTGCAACGGCGCTGGTGCGCCCACGGTCAAAAAGTCATGCACCTTGCGGATCGCGTTCGTGATCGCCGGCGGCGCAACCGCCCAGCCGACGCGCCATCCCGTGACGCTGTAGCTCTTTGATAGGCCGTTAATAGTAATGGTCCGTTCGCGCATGCCGTCGAGGCTCGCGATCGAAATGTGTTCCGACCCATCGTAGAGAATGTGCTCGTAGATCTCGTCGGTGATGGCGAGCACATTGTATTCGACACAAAGATCGCGAATCAGTTCCAGTTCCTTCCGGCTGAACACCTTGCCCGTAGGGTTGTTTGGCGTGTTAAGGATGATCGCCTTGGTATGATGCTGGGCGGTATGATGCTGGCCGGTTTTGTGCTGAAAAGCTTCGCGCAATTCCTGTTCGTCGAACGTCCACTCGCCTCCCCGCTCGCCGCCACCCTCGCCTTTCGACGCCTGCGGAGGACGCAGACTGACGAAGCGTGGCTTGGCTCCGCTAAGAATCGAGTCCGGCCCATAGTTTTCGTAGAAAGGCTCGAAGACCACGACCTCGTCGCCCTTGTTGCACACCGCCAGCAGCGTGGCGATCATCGCTTCGGTCGAGCCGCAGCACACCACAACTTCCTTTTCCGGATCGACCTCGATCCCCTGCCACTCCCGCATCTGCCGCGCAATCGCACCCCGCAGGCTCTTTGCGCCCCAGGTGATGGCGTACTGGTTCACGTCCGCGCCAATGGCTTCCTGCGCCGCGCGCTTGATTTCGGCGGGCGCGGAGAAATCCGGAAACCCCTGCGCCAGATTGACGGCGTTATATTGCATCGCCTGCCGAGTCATCTCGCGAATCACAGACTCGGTAAAATGTTCAACCTTGTCGGAGAGAAAATGCTTGGGATGCGCCGAAACCTGGGTCATGGAAGGTAAGGCTAGCACAAGAAATGCTCACCTAGGGACGGGCGCGCCCCCGGACCGTCCGAGGACGAAGCAAGGCTGGCGAATTCTGCGCCCCTGTATTCAACGTCATCCTGAGCGGAGCAAAAGCTTCACGAAGTGAAGCTCTTGCGGAGTCGAAGGACCCCATACCTGCGCGCACGCCGATGAACGTCTCAAGGCATTCTCACCGTGCTGCGGCAGGTGACCGTGGAGCAATTAAATGGTCAATATGATTGACCATAGTATGATAAAATGATCCAAAGGAAAACGCCATGCAGGAAATCGCCATTTCCGAGTTCAAGGCCAAATGCCTTGCTTTGCTGGAACAGGTTCGCGCCACAAAGGAGCCGATTCGAATCACCCGGTTCGGCAAGCCAGTGGCCGAAGTCATACCGCCAACGGCGGTGGAAGATCGTGCAGCCTGGATCGGATCGATGAAAGGTACATTCGAAATTCTCGGCGACATCGTGTCTCCGGCGAACGACGAGGACGAGTGGGAGGTCCTGCGCGATTGAGACTGCTGCTGGATACACATATCTGGCTGTGGAACTTCCAAGACTCGCGGCGGCTTGGCCGACGCGTCTCGCGTTATCTTCAAGACTCCGCGAACGAACTCTGGCTTTCGCCGATGAGCACGTGGGAAGCGCTGACCCTCAATGACAAAGGCAGAATCCGCATCAAAGAAGATTTGGCGACCTGGCTGGCGCGAGCCACTGCCGGCACGCGCGAAGCTCCGCTTACCCACGAGATCGCGTTCGTAGCGCGGCAGTTACAAATGCACCAGGACCCCGCCGACCGCATTCTGGCCGCGACCGCCGAGGTCTTAGACCTGACTCTGGTTACGGCCGACGAACGATTACTGGGATTGGGAACGATCCGGACTTTGGGCAATCGCTGATCACTCGTGTAGGGACATCCGTCCCCGGCGGTCGAAGCCCGCAGAAGAGCTTTCTCACCTGATCCTCTGGGATCCTCCCAGTTCGTCCAACTTCCTTACAATTTGATTGGACCATCTGGTTACTTCATCGTCGCGTAGGGTTCGCTCATCGGATTGGAACCTAGCGCGTAGCAGAATAGAATAACTGCCAGTCGTGACCCAAACTGTTTTCCCGCCACGAAAAATCTCCACCGGGATGAAATTCCGCAGCTCTGTGATACCTAACGACTCGACACCCTGACGAATTGTCTCGAACTTAACTTCATCCTTAAATGCAAATGAAAAGTCGCGCTCGACGGCAGGAAAGCGCGGCAGCGCTTCATAACGCACCTGGCGCAGATCGTGCTGGTAGAGCCGGTCGAGATAGATTTCGGCGACAAAAACATCCTGCCGCAGTTTGCGCGCCGCGGCCACATCCGGATGAATCTGCCCAAACTGGGCGACAGTAGCGCCATCCAGCACGGCGCGGGCCGAGCGCCCGGGAAGATAGTAGTCAGCTGTCTGCGCATCGTAATAAAGTGTCCAATGGCTGAAGAGCGAAAGTAGGCTTTCGACGTCCCCCTTCAAGTCGAAGAACGAGAACGGACGCGCCGCCGCCCCCGGAGCCAGACCGCGCACCACCTCGGCATCGACGTTTCCGGTCACGCAGATCGAAATTCGCTTCAGCTCCAGCGGCATATTTGCTGACTTTGCGCCCGTGCTCGACGCTTCAAACACGTTGCCAGCTTCGAACAGCCGAATATTGTCGCTGCCACGATTCAGGTTGTAAGCCAGCATGTTCAACATGCTGGGAACCATCGATGGACGCATCACCGAAGCCTCGTCGCTCAGCGGGTTCGCGAGGTCGATTTCGGCCGCGGCCGAAAAGCGCCGGGCGTCGTCTTTCGAAATAAAGGTCAGCGAAATGGCTTCGTTGTAGCCGAGTGCCAGCAGCGTTGACCGCATCCGTGCGTCCTTGTGGGCGTCGGGCAGGTCGCGAACCTCGCCGCTGTAAGCGGGAAGCGTGTTTGCGAATTTGTCGTAGCCGTGCAGCCGCGCCAGTTCTTCGATGATGTCGATCTCGCGCTCGATATCAAGCCGCCAGCTGGGAATGTGGACCAGGTAAGCATCCTCGCCGCCCGGTAGCATCGTGAAACCGAGTCGGGTCAGAATGCGGCTGATTTCAAGCGCGCTGAGTGTCTCGCCGAGAATTCGTCGTACTTCCCGCAGGTCAAGCTCCACCGGCGCAAGATCGAGTTTGCGGGCGATCACATCAATCACGTCGCCGATGAGCGTGCCGCCGCCGGATGAAATAATCAGCTCGGCGACCCGGTTGGTCGAAGCGACGGTCGATTCGAAATCCGCGCCGCGTTCAAATCGATGCGAAGCGTCGGTATGAATGCCATGCCGCTTCGACATACGGCGCACCGTGACCGGGTCCCACCAGGCGGATTCAATCAAGATATTTTTCGTGCGCGCGGTGATCATCGTGTCGAAGCCGCCCATTACGCCGGCAAGGCCTACGGGCTTTGCCGCGTCGGCCACGACGAGATCTTCGGTAGTGAGCCTACGCTCGACGCCATCGAGAGTCTTTAGAGTTTCGCCTTCTTGAGCTTTGCGAATGACCAGTCGCCGCCCTTCGAGCAGATCGAGATCGAACACATGCGTAGGTTTGCCCGATTCCCACAAAACGTAGTTAGTAGCGTCGACCGCATTGCTGATGGGCCGCTGATCGATCAACTGCAGACGGCCCGCAATATTCGGGAGCGAGGGCTTGACGGTAGCGCCGCGAATCTCGCGCGCCGTGAACCGCGGACACAGCTCAGGCTCCTGAATGTCAATCGTGACATCGGATTTCCCCTGCGACGGCGGCAGCTTCGGCTCAATCGGCCTGAGCGGCAAATCATAGAGCGCCGAGGCCTCACGAGCCACGCCATAATGGTTCATCGCATCGGGACGGTTGGTCGTGATGTCCATCTCATAAACGGTCGCCTCGCCTTCGCCCGAGATGCCCTCGACCGCGACGCCCGCAAGAGTAAGTTCGTCCGCAAGTCGGGTGTAATCGGCCGGAAGGTCAACAAAATCGCGCAGCCAATAAGGAGAAATTTTCATGTCCGTCGTTCGCTGTTTGCTATTCGCTATTCGCCACGTTGACGAGCGAACAGCTAACGACGAACAGCGATCAGCAATTATCCAAACTGCTCCAAAAACCGCACGTCGCCTTGGAAAAACAGCTGAATATCGTCTACGCTGTATTTCAGAATCGCGATCCGCTCCACGCCCATGCCGAAGGCGAAGCCTGAAACCTTCGTCGCATCGTAGTCGACAAACCCGTATACATTGGGATCGACCATGCCGCAGCCCAGCAGTTCAATCCATCCGCTGGCCTTGCAGTTGCGGCAGGGAACGCCGTCGCGCGTCCCCTTGCCGTCGCAGAAAATACAGCTGATCTGCACATCGGCGCTCGGCTCGGTAAAGGGAAAAAACGACGGATAGAAGCGCGTCTTCACGCTCGATCCAAACATCGCTTTCATAGCGTGGTCGAGCGTGCCCTTCAGATCACAGAACGTGATGTTGGTATCGACCGCCAGTCCCTCGATCTGATGGAAGATGGGCGAATGCGTTGCATCGAGCGCATCGTTGCGGTGAACTTTCCCCGGACACACCACGCGCATCGGCGGCTTCATCTTCTGCATGGTGCGTATCTGCACCGGCGAAGTGTGCGTGCGCAGCAGCAGCCGGTCACGCAGCGGCTTCGATTCCTGCCCGGCGATGAACAACGTGTCCTGCGTATCGCGCGCCGGATGGTTCGGCGGAAAATTCAGCGCCTCAAAGTTGTAGAAGTCGGTTTCAATCTCCGGGCCTTCCTCAACCGAGTAACCCAGATTGCGGAAGACGCCAATCATCTCGTTCATTGTTTTGATGACAGGATGCTCCGCGCCGATGGGGCGGCGAATGCCGGGGAGAGTGATGTCGAGGCGCTCGGCCGTGAGGGGCGTTCCCGTTGAAAGTTGCAACTGAATATCTTCGGCTTTCTGAACCCTGTCTTCCACGTCCAGCCTGATCTCGTTGACTCGCTGGCCAACTTCACGTTTCGCATCCTTCGGCGAAGCCTTCAGCCACAGATCATTAACTTGCGCGAGGATGCCGTTCTTGCGCGCCATCCAGCGATCACGAAAGGCCTTCCACTCGACTTCACTGCGGATTGCTTGCGACTCCTCAAGAAGCGCAGAACGAAGCTCCTCGACGGCCTTGTCGAGCGTCGAGGCGGAGAAGTCGCTAAGTTTGGGAACGTTATAAGGCATTCTTCCCGAGCAATTCTCAAAGGATTGTCATTCTGAGCGAAGCGAAGGACTTATGCATTCTGCTGACGCAAGCGAACTGCATGGGTCCTTCGCTTCGCTCAGGATGACAGGATCAGTTTGCGACTTAAAGCCGGCTGACGAAAGCCGAAAGCTATGCCGAAACTGCCGCGTGCGCCTTCTTCGCCTGCTCCGCCAGACTCGTAAATCCCGCCGGATCGTTCACCGCCAGATCCGCCAGGATCTTGCGGTCCAGCTCCACGCCAGCTTTCTTCAGTCCGCTGATGAACTGGTTATAGTTCAGTCCGTTTAAGCGCGCGGCGGCTCCGATGCGCACGATCCAGATCGACCGGTACTGGCGCTTTTTCTGCTTGCGGCCGGAGTAGGCAAACTTCAGTCCGCGCTCGACGGCTTCTTTCGCCGAACGGTAAAGTTTGGATTTAGTTAGAAAATATCCACTGGCGCGTTCAAGAATCTTTTTGCGCTTGGCGCGGCGCTTGGTTCCGCGTTTTACACGAGGCATTGCTGTTCTCCTTTTTTACTTCGTCTGGCGGCTGGAGGTAAGGAGGCTTCTACCCCACGGGGATCCCCGAAGCCCGGCCTCTTCACGCGCCGCTGCGGTGCGTTTTGCTCCGCAGACTTGGTTGTCGCATCACTCGTTAAGGACGGGCGCGAACGCTCGTCGCTCCATCGTAAAGTTAATAAGGGATCATCCGCTTCACTTTGTGAAGATCCGCGTCACTTACTAGCACGGAATTCCCCAGCTTCTTCTTGCGCTTCTTGGCCTTCGAGGTCAGGATGTGGCGGAGAAAAGCTTTGTGCCGCTTCACCTTTCCCGTCCCTGTTTTCTTGAAGCGCTTGGAAGCGCCTTTGTGTGTTTTTAGTTTAGGCATAAATAGCTCTCGGCTCTCAGTTATCAGCTCTCAGTTACAAATACCAATGCGTTATGCAGCACAATGTTTCGTCCACTCACCGCGATCGCACCAACAGATTTTCCGGAGAGCTGACAGCTGCTTTTCTACGCTGTCTGCGCGCCGCCGCGCGCCGCGGGAGGTGGTGCGGGCTTAGAAGCAGCCGCCGGCTTTTCTTTCGCTCCGCCTTCCTTCTTAGGCGCCAGAATCAGGTGCAGCGTATTGCCTTCCTGCCGCGGACGGAACTCCACCATACCTTTCTGATCGACGTCCTTAATCAGACGTTCCAGAATTTGCCGGCCCAGGCTTTGCCGCGTCATTTCGCGTCCGCGGAAGAAGATGGTCGCTTTCACCTTGTCTCCTTCGTCGAGAAAGCGCAGCACGTGATTCTTTTTGGTTTCGTAGTCGTGATCGTCCACGTTGATACGAAACTTTACTTCTTTGACCGTAATGGTCTTCTGCTTTTTCTTGGCTTCGCGCTCGCGCTTTTCCTGCTGATACAGGAATTTCCCATAATCCATGATGCGGCAAACGGGAGGTTGCGCAGTCGGGGAAATCTCCACCAGGTCCAGGTTTCTTTCGCGGGCTATCTTGAGCGCCTCGAAGGGAGGCATCACGCCAATCTGTTCCCCTTCGTCTCCGATCACGCGAACCTCACGCCCCCGGATGCGCTCGTTCATGCGGATAAAACGTTTGTCGATACTGTCCTCCGTCTATTGACCTGACCGGCTGAATCTAACGGGAAAAGATGCTTGAAAAGTATAACATGCAGACGCCCAGAGCCTCCGCCTGCTATTGTCTTTCGACTTGACCAAACTCGCCGAAAGCGGCTAGCATTCCGGGATTGCGCGTCCAGTGGTTCTCCCTTCCCCTTTGCTGGAACCACTTAATCCACACGGCTTCCGGAGGTTCTGACTATGCTTCGTTCTGCTTTCGTTCTCCTCCTGAGTTCTGTTGCTTTTTTCTCCTTGGCGGCCTTCGCGGAAGGTCCCGCCAAGGATTCTGCTGGCCGTCCCAAGCCAGTAATCATCGGCCCGATTGACGAGTCGCAATTGGTCACTCTCACCGGAAACACAACGCCCGCCGCACTGCGCCTCCAGAACGATCGCGGCCCTGTCGCGGACAACCTGACGTTCGACCACTTGCTGCTCACTCTGAAGCCGGCGCCAGAAACCGAAGCGCGCCTGGAAAAGCTGATTGACGAAATGCACAATCAGAATTCGCCCGAATTCCATCGCTGGCTGACTGCGCAGCAATTAGGCGAGCGTTTCGGGCTTGCTCCTCAGGATCGAGAAACCATCCGGCGCTGGCTCGAAGCGCACGGCTTTTCCATCAATCGCGTCTACCAGAATGGTTTGGTCATCGATTTCGCCGGAACCGCCGCGCAAATCCGCGAGACGTTCCACACCGAAATTCACAACCTGGTTCTGCCAGATGGCGAGAAGCACATCGCCAACATGAGTGACCCGCAGATCCCCGCCACGCTCGCACCCGCCATCGAAGGCGTCGCATCGCTCCACGATTTCTTTCCCAAGTCACGTGCCATGCAGCTTGGTCCCGTCTCTTATGACGCCGCAACCAACACGTGGCGTCCGCGCTTTACTGTCCAGTATCAGGGACAAACCTTCCATACCGTCGCCCCCTATGATTCCGCGACCATCTACAATCTGTTGCCGCTCTGGCAGCGCGGATTTACCGGCAAAGGCGTGACCATTGCCACGGTAGAGGACTCCAACCTCCTCCATCCATCCGATTGGTATGCCTTCCGCAACGTATTTGGCCTGAAAGATTTCAAGGACGGCAACTTCAAGCAGATTTATCCCAACTGCCCCAACCCCGGTCAAAACGGAGACGAGTTCGAGGCCGCCCTCGATGTGGAGTGGGCGAGCGCGAGCGCTCCTGACGCTAACATTGAGCTTTCCGCGTGCCCCAATTCGCGCACCGTCTTCGGGCTCGATCTCGCCATTCTCAATCTCCTCGATTTCGAGCCGCCCGACATCATCTCCGATAGTTATGGCCTCTGCGAAACCATTACCGGCCAGACTGAAATCGCGCTCGAGAATCGCGAAGCGCAAATTGCGACTGCGTTAGGAACGACTTTCTTCATCGCCCAAGGAGACACCGGTGCCGACGAATGCTCTCCCGTGGAGGACTTCTTTTCCCACCTCGGCATCAACAGTGGAGACAATACTGCCTCCGCGTACGCGGTTGACGTAGGCGGTACCGATTTCATGGCGCAGTACAACTCTGACGTCAACGGCGTTCCCGTCAGCGATTATTGGAGCGCCACCAATGATCCTCATACGAAGGCTTCCGCACTGTCGTATATTCCGGAGATTCCCTGGAACGACGGCTGCACCAGCCAGCTCATCTACACCGATCCTGTCGTCGGCAGTTACACGCAATCTTATGGTCCCACGGGATTCTGTAACTCGAAACTCGGCAGAGAATTTAAATATTCAGTGAGCGGCAGTGGCGGACCCAGCACCTGCTTCACCGGAAAGCCGTCGATCCCCGGAGTAGTCAGCGGCACCTGTAAGGGCAATCCCAAGCCGTCGTGGCAAACCGGCGTTCCCGGAATTCCCAACGATGGTTTGCGCGACCAGCCCGATCTTTCGCTCTTCGCCGCGAACGGCGTGTGGGGAAGCTTCCTGGTCACCTGCATGTCGGATCAGAACGAGGGCGGCGCTCCCTGCACTGCGCAAAACGACGCCCTGCTTTTGGGCGGGGGCGGCACATCTTATGCCTCGCCGACGATGGCCGGCATTCAAGCGCTGATTGATCAGAAATATGGCAGGCAGGGAAACGCCAACTACGTCTATTACGCGCTGGCGGCCAACCAGTTCAACAAGCTGGGTGCGAAGGCATGCAATGCCAGTCAGATCACGGGCAAGCTGCCAGCCCCTGCTTGCGTCTTTAACGACATCACCCTTGGCGACATGGACATCCCTTGCGGCCAGTACTGGAAGGGAGTCTCATACAATTGCTACGGAAACAGCGGCTCTAAGATCTTTGGCGAACTTTCGACGTCCACATCCGCCAGCGAACCCGCTTACCCAGCCACCGTCGGCTACGATCTGGCCACCGGACTCGGCTCGGTGAACGCCACCAAGCTCTTCGATGCCTGGCCTGAGGACAACAAGTAATCAAGCTTGTCTGCAGTTCGCCGTAAGATGGACAGGTTACGCCACCGCCACTTTCGGAGTCCGCAACCGCCGATACAACCGCAGATAGTCGTCCACCATCCGTCGCGCCGTGAAGCGCTCGCGCGCCCGATTGTAGGCGCGTGTCCCGTAGAGGCGCGTGAGTTCGTGATCCGCTTCCAGTTGGCTGAGCACTTCGCCGAGACTTTCCGCGTTATTGCGTTCGAAGTACAAAGCCGCGTCGCCCCAAAGTTCGCGATACACTTCGATGTCGTTGGCCACCAGCGCGCAGCGCGAGAACGCCGCCTCCACCGACGCCAGCCCGGTCGGCTCATACCGCGAAGTTGCGGCAAAAATTGTCGACTTGCTGTAGAGCGAGCGTAGTTGCGACTCGGTCTGCGCTCCCTTCACCGAAATCTCGTGCAAGCCGGTCGAGACGCGCACATCGGCGCGGATCGGCACCGCCGGCATGGGAATCGGGTTGTCCGCCCCCACAATGCACACCGGCAGCCGGTGCGTGTGCTGGGTCAGCAACGAAACCTGCTTTCCCGTATCCCACAGGCGCCCGATCGCCAGCACCGATTCTTCCTTGGCCACAAAGGGATTGAAGTAGATCGGATTGCGTCCCGGCGGAATCACGTGTCCCTCGAAATCTTTGCCGTAGGCAACGCGCAGCATCTCTTCCATCCAGCGCGAAGTCGTGACTACGGCCTCGGCCCGCCTCAAGCCCGCGATCATCGTCGCGCGATACCACTTCAGCCAGGCCGACGCGGCCGGTTCGTGTCCGTGGATGCTCAACCACCACGTGATCACATCGCCGTGCGCCACCACCAGCCGCGGCGTCGGCACCGGCAGCGCCCCAAAACTTAGCTGATTCAAATGCAGAAAATCGGGACGCGTGTCGCGCACGATCGCGCACAGATAATCCTGTGCCGCGTGGAAGTCCTGCTCACCTTCTTCCATCCAGTCGAGACGAAATGCGGTGGGATGATACTCAAGCCCGTGCAGCGAATCCATCCAGGCGGTCTGATGGGGAAGCGGAATTTCTCCAAAGCTGACGAGCGTGACCTGCGCCCCGTGGGTGACCAGACCCGAAACCAGCTCGCGCGAGTAAGTCCACACTCCGCTGAAAGTGTCAGCCGTCACCAGTACGCGCACAGAACCCCCGGGGATCGAGGGCTGGGAGCCACCCTCGGGCCTGCCTGCGTTCCAGTTTAGGGGAGAGGCCTGTGCCGAGGAAAGGATTTTCTTGGGATTTCTGCACCCGAGGTCCCACACTACGGCCCCGCCCGCTACCCGGCATCGTTGGCGGGCTGGGGAAAAACACAAAATCCAGCCCCGGAGGGGCGACCGAACTTAGCCCAGCGCTTCAGCGCTGGGACAAGTGGAAGAAATGATTCGAGTCCCAGAGGGACGACCGAGCTCTCGCGCACACTTTTTAGGGATAGCATAGGGACAGCCGCCCACCATATCCACTCGGTCATCCTGAGCGGAGCAGAGACTTCACGAAGTGAAGCCCCTGCGGAGTCGAAGACGGCTGGTGACGCGTTACTACTGGCCTTTTCAGGCGGAAGGACATCTGAAATCGGCGGCGGTTTCGCGCGATTCTGGGGCCGAATCGCGCTGCCGCCGGGTACCGACAGTATAGCGGATGCTGGTCAGGCCCATATCGGAGTCGGTTTTCTTGCGGGGCTTGGCTAAGGAGAGGTGTGCAAAAGAGGAAATTTCACTTGACTCAAAAACGGCGTTTTATTACTCTGCCACGAGGTTCTAGTTCCCCTTGGGGGTGCTCGATGGCAGAGGATGCGCTACAGTCATGCTCAGAGTCCTCATCCTGAGCTTGATCTCGGTTTATTTGCTTAGCGCGGCCGGTCCGGCGCAACCGATTCCATTGCCGTCCATTCAACGTTTGGAAGTCCAACCAAGCCCGAATGGTCCTGTGATCCGAGGATTGTTCGGCCTGTTCCAGGCTGGCCCTCTTGGCCTCCCGAATTGCGTTGTTTCTCACTGCCAACCAGGCTCAAACATGCCCGGGGTGCGACGAATATGAAGAAAGCAGCCACTATACCTGCAACATGTTGTGCAGCACTGCCGCTATATGTGTGTCAAGTGTGAACGACACCTGTTGCTGCGAGTGTACGCAGACAGCTTCGCCTTGCCAAGGCTGCCCAACGATCGGTTTCTGCACAAAATAGCGAGAGGGAGTCGTTTATGCTCTCCATTTCAAAGCTCCTAACTATTGCTCTACTCGTCGTCTTCGTGTGTTACGCCCGAGCTCAGAAGATAGAGACTATCCATAATTTCTCGGCCAAAGGATGGGCAAAGGCTGAGAATGGCCTTATTATCTTTTGGCACTCGATGCCAAAAGATGTCACAGGGAAGGACGTAGAACTCTTCGACAAATGGGGCCGTGCAATTACGAGCTTGCGGGTCCTAGGTTTGGTGCCCGATGCTACGACGGTAGCCATCTATGATGTTTCGGCACGCCCCGGGCGGATCATCGCCGTCTCGGCGGTTTATGCCAGCAAAGAACGCGGCGTTCGTCCGGCCTCGGCGCTGTTGATCTTTGACTTTAGAGGGAGTCTGTTGTCCTTTTTTGCCATGGCGCCTTGGCGTCACATTCTACGGTTAGAGGTGGACGAGGATTCCAACATCTGGGCGCTCAACGAGAACGCTGAACAAGGCAAGGACCCTGCAGAATCTTCAATGGTTACGGAATATACGACGCAAGGCACCGTTCTTAAGGAACTGCTGCCGAGAAACTTATTTCCGTCCCACACCGACAGGATACACGGCGGCGGTAAAGTCGGTTTTGCCGCCATAGGTTATGATCCGACCGGCATGTGGTTCTGGCTTCCGGGGTCGACCGATTTAGCCACGGCACTAAGCGGAGGCCAGCTAGTGACAACGAAGACGGGACTGCCAAACGGGGACGCTAAGGAATATCCTGTAAACCTCGTGCGGCAGGGCCCCGAGAATCGCCTAGTGGCCGAATTTCGTGAAGGTGAGAACCCTCGGCCGTCTTACTATTGGTGGTCGCAGTCAGCCAAATCTTGGACACGATTTAAGCCGGGTGAGTGCGATGGTGGATGGCTAATTGGCACCGACGGAAACGACCAGGTATACCTAAGGCAGGCCGCCGCGACACCGAGTGATACCGAGATTTGTTTGTCTGGGACACAGTGAGAGGTTGACCTGGCCGGGTGCCCCACTCATCGCGCTCCTTGCGATGAGCGTCCTGCTGCGAGCGTCCCCACTTCCGCATCTGTGGCCAGCGTTGTGCTCCGTGCAGCACTCTCGCGATTTCTACGACGTTCCGTTTGACTCGATAGACGACGATAAATGGAAGCGGCGCTAAGACGAGCTCGCGAGTACCACTAACCCTACCCGGCCTCCCGCGATTGGGAAATGTTTCAAGCGAAGCGGCAGAATCGTACATGGTATGCGCAACGCGCTCGGCAACTGCAGGATTTTGTTCGTGAATGTACGCGACAATTCCCGCAAAATCGGCCGCGGCTTCAGACCACTCGACCTCCATCGGCAAACCAATCGGGAACCCAATCAGGAACCGAGGATTCGGTCCATCTGGCGGCGCACGTCCTCGGGGGAGACGGTTTTGCCCTGATCAAGGGAGGCGAGGCCCTTGCCAACCTCTTGCCTGAACCATTCCTCATGGTCAAGGTAGCTCGCAACTAGCTCGCGCACGATCTCATCCGGACCTTTGCCCGCTTGCGAGGCGATCCGGTTCAGCTTGGCTTCGAGTTCCGGCGCCAACGAGATTTCCATATGCCCATTGTAGGCGGCCTTCCCGGAAAACAGCAACGAAAACGAGCAATGAAAACGCCAACGCCGCCAGAAACCGATCCTCACAATCGGCCCTTGACACGAATTTTTTTCGTCACAAACGATCGGTGTGCGCCATCACAGACTTCCAACCCGCCATCCCCAATAATGACAATCTGATCGGATCGGTCAGACGTGTGCCTGACTCTCAAGGCGGCCCATTAAAGCCGCCCAAGCCCATTTTGGGACGCTCTTTGACAACAAAAGTCGCAAAATCGCCGCTAAGTCTTGGTTCCGGAATACTTTGCCTCTAAGTCCCTTAAACCCAAAGATCTGGCGGGAATTTCTTCCTAACCCCATGATTCCAATAGCGACGGGGGAGGGGGGGTAGGGGGGGTACCCCTCGCACTCATCGGTGATTACCGTTTCGGGACTTGGCGCCGAAGCGCCCCGTTCTTCATGTCGAGTCCGCCCACTGCGTCATCTCGCGCTGATCCCCGCGCTGATGATCGGCTACCATCAGCTTCGGCTGCACCAGGATCCGTATTGTCCATAGGAGATCGTCCAGCACCGTTCCAAACCCGAAGTGGGCATCCACAAATGCCAGTTCCGAAGCCGGCAGCGACGTGCGGCCCGAGATCAGCACCACGGGAACATCCGGCGCCAGATACTTGATCTCCTGGGCCAGCTTCGCGCCCGACATCAGCGGCATTTCGTAGTCCAGCAGTGCCAGATCGAAGTAGGTTCTTTGGCAAAGCGCGAGCGCCTCGATGGGGTCGTTTTTTGTGATCACTCGAAACCCGCATTCTTCAAGAACGCTGGTCAGCAATCGGCTGGATTTGGGATTGTCGTCCACGTAAAACACTGTCGTTCGGTTCTCCATTACAAACCTCCGTTCCTTTCCCGAGGAACGCAAATGCGTATCGGCCTTGCGGAGGAAATGGGTGAAGATTTGTAAATGATTGAGATGGTCGCACAGCAGGATGATAACTATGAGAGACGTAGCAAACCGCGTCTCTACGAAAAATTATTTGGGGGAACTGCTTGCGGTGGCTGTCATCGACATTTCTATGCCGCACAACTCTTTTTCCGCGGGACCGTCGCAAGGCATCGTGAACTTGAAGACAGAACCATGGCCAGGCTGCGAGTCGACCCAAATCTTTCCGCCACAGCGCTCGACGATCTTCTTGCAGATGGCCAGGCCAATTCCGTTGCCTGGGTATTCGGTCCGGGTGTGCAGGCGCTGGAAGACGACAAAAATATTTGTCCCGTGCTCGGGAGCAATGCCGATGCCGTTATCCCTCACGCTGAACAACCACTGCTCGCCCGCTTTTTCGGCCTGCACGGAAATCACCGGCGCTTCTTTCCCGCGGAACTTGATCGCGTTTCCGATCAGATTCTGGAATAACTGTGTCATCTGCGAGCGTTCCGCCCACACTGTGGGCAGCGCCGCACACTTCACCACCGCACCGCTCTCTTGAATTGCCGGACCCATACTCATCATGACTTCTGCCATCGCCGCGTCGCAATCGACGCGGGCGCATGCGGCACAATGCGGGCCTACCCGCGAAAAAGCCAGCAGATCTTGAATCAAGCCCTGCATGCGGCGAGCTCCCTCGCAGGCATAGCCGATGAATTTGTCGGCGTCCGCGTCGAGCTTGCCGCGGTAGCGTTCGCCAAGCAGCTGCGTGTAGGCTGCAACCATGCGCAGCGGCTCCTGCAGGTCATGCGAGGCCACATACGCGAACTGCTCGAGGTCGGCGTTAGAGCGGGCCAGTTCTTCGACTTTTCGCGCCAAGTCCTCTTCCGCTTGACGGCGCAAACGAAGCAGGCGTTTTTCCTGCAACGCGCGGCGGATTGCTTCGGGCAGCCGAGCCAGACCGTCTTTCAGAACGTAATCCGTTGCGCCGCGCTTGATGCACTCGACCGCCGTCACGTCTCCCAGTGCGCCCGAGACCAGGATCAGTGGAATGTCGAGCCCTTCGCGCCGCAGCACATCGAGCGCGTCCATCCCTTTCCACTGCGGCAGGTTGTAGTCGGCGAGCACTACATCGGGCTGGTGCGCGCGCAACTGCCGCTCAAACTCCTTTTCCGTCTGCACCACTACCAGCGCAACCGAAAAGCCGCCTCGGCGCAGAGCCTGGGCGACGAGCTCGGCGTCCAGCTCGTTGTCTTCAATGTGCAGCACGCGGAGCTGCCCGGACGGGGACACGAGATCGTTAGTGGCGGTCATGAGCCAGTCCCGCCAGGTGCCATGCATCCTCCGCTACCGGCGGCTGATTGATGACCAGCCAGTACAGTCCTATGTTCTTCACCGTCTCCCGGAACTGCTCGAAGTCAACCGGCTTCTGAATGTAGCTGTTGGCCCCCAGGCCATACGCGCTCACCAGGTCGCGCTCCTCCTTGGAAGAAGTCAGAATCGCCACCGGGATCGTCTTCGTCCGCGGGTCGGCCTTCAATCTCTTCAGGACTTCCATTCCGTCCACCTTGGGCAGCTTCAAATCCAGCAAGATCAGTTTTGGCGGGCGATCGAAGGAACGCTCGGAATGGGCTCCATTGCAGAACAGGAACTCCAGGGCTTCCTCGCCATCGCGGGCCACGTGAATGCTGTTCGCCAGATTTTCTCTGCGGAGGGCGTGCAGAGTCAGCTCCTCGTCGTCCCGGTTATCTTCCACGAGCAGAATCTCGACCTGTTGGATTATCATGCTTCTTCTCCTGCCGTTGTGGCTTTGGTTTTGAGTTCGGTGGTCTCGGGTACTCCGAAGGTGAAATAAAAAGTTGCGCCCTTGTCCAGTTCCGCTTCGGCCCAGATGTCGCCGCCGTGCTTCTGAATGATGCGCTGGACTGTGGCCAGGCCCACGCCCGTGCCTTCAAAATCTTCCGGGCGGTGCAGCCGTTGAAACACGCCGAAGAGTTTGTCGGCATATTTCATGCTGAAGCCAACACCGTTATCGCGAACGAACACCGCCGGTTTGCCTTCCTGATCCTTCTGTCCGACTTCAATGAGAGCGTGGCCGCGAGGCCGCGTGAACTTGAGTGCGTTGGAGAGGAGGTTCTGGAAGACCTGCTTCAGCAATGAGGGATCGCACTCCACAAACGGCAGGCTGCCGATTTTCCACTCCACCTCCCGTCCCTCACAATCCGCCTTTAGTTCGGCCACGACTTCGTTGACCAAGGAATTCAGACCGGCAGTCTGAAGCCGCAGTGCATGGCGACCGACCCTTCCCAGGTTCAGCAGGTCATCGACCAGCAGCCCCATGCGCCGCATGCCTTCCTGGATTCGCTGGAGATGATGTTGAGCTTCCGGGGCGAGGCTGGAACTGTATTCCTCGGTCAGAATCCTGGAGAACCCGCTAATATGCCGCAGGGGAGCACGCAGGTCGTGAGAAACGGAATAGGTGAAAGCTTCGAGCTCTTTATTGGCCGCTTCCAACTGAGCGGTGCGCTGAATCACGCGCTGTTCCAGTTCATCGTTGAGCCGGCGAACTTCCTCCTCCGCCCGCTTGCGCACGGTGACGTCGCGGGCCGCGGCAAAAACACCTTCGATCTCCCCCATCTCGCTCCTGAACAAGGTGGCGTTGTACAACACGTCCATGACGTTCCCCGAAACGTGCCGAATGGCTAGCGGATAGTCCCGCACCGACCCACTAGCGAATGCCTGCTCATAGCCTTGTCTTGCCTTCTCGGGTTGGGTGAAATAGTCGGAGAAATCACTGCCGATCAAGCGCTCTCGCGAAACCCCCGTCACTGTCTCGGTCGCCCGATTCACGTCGGTGATCTTGCCCTCTCGGTTGATGGTCACCAGCGGGTCCAGGCTCGCCTCCAGCAGGCTGCGTGCGTAGCGCGAAGCTTGGCGTATCTCTTCGTCAGCCCGCTTGCGCTCGGTAATGTCGCGCGCGACCTTGGAGAACCCACGGAGCGCACCGGCGTCGTCGTACATCGGAGTGATCACGACGCTGGCCCAGAAAGCAGAACCATCCTTGCGGACCCGCCAGTGTTCCTCCTCGAAACGTCCTTTGGAGAGGGACTCCTGCAACTCGCGGGCGGGCTTCCCGGATGCGATGTCCTCGGCCTTGTAAAAGCAGGAGAAGTCTTTGCCTAGGATTTCCTCGCTTTGGTAGCCCTTTATGCGGGCCGCGCCGGCATTCCAACTGATCACACGGCCCTTCGGGTCGAGCATGTATATGGCATAGTCCTTGACCCCATCGAGCAACAGACGGAACCGTTCCTGGGCCTCGTGCAGCTCTGCTTCCACCCGGTTTGCGTTCGGTGATGTCGCGAATTACTTGGACACTGCCCCGCAGAGCATTGCCCTCCCAGAGGGGAGTGGTACTCGTATCAAAAATCTTGCCAAGCCGGTCCTCGACGATTTCACTTTGCGCTTGCTTGCCGGTCCGCACCATCTCCTCAAAAGGACAGTCCGGAACTGGCGAGGCGCGGTTGTGAACCAGTTCGAAGCAGTGTCTGCCCACGACCGCGCCAGGATCCAACCCCAGCAACCCAGCCATGGCCCGGTTGGCGCGTTGAATCCGGAATTCCGTGTCCAGTACCATCACCGCTTCCGGGACGGAATCGAAGGTAAGTTCCCACTCCTCCTTGCCGCGGCGGATTTCTTCTGAGGCGCACTTGCGCATCCACTCCACCGACCCGGCCAGCCAACTTAAGACAATTCCACTCGACGAAGCCAGCAGCAGCCCCATCAGATCGGGCACATGCTTGCCGCCGAACTGTCCCGCGGGGTCCAGAAAGAAGTAGTCGGCGCACAAGGCGGAAAGCGCGGTTGCCAGCATGCCCGGCCCAAAGCCACCGACCGCGGCGGCAATGGTGAGCGCCGGAAGGTAGGTGATGTAGATCAATCCCTTGGGGAGCAACCCTCCCGGCATGTGCCGCACTACGGTCGCGGCAAACACCAGCAGCGCTGCCAACCCATAACGCATAGGCTGGCGCCATGTTGGCCCCTCATCCGAGAGCGCCGCTGCCCATAGCCCGCGCACCGTCCCGGACCGGAACTGATGCATCTTCTGGGAAACGTGAGGGTCCAACTGAGTCGTCACGGAGTTTCCTCTGGCGCAGCTTCCGACATTGTTTCCATCGGCTCCAGGGCAGAAACGATTAGCGGTCTGCAGCTTGTTCACGGTCCTCGGTTGCGACCGCGCTCTCCAATTGTCTGCGCAGCTTTTTGACCAGTTCGTGCACCGTCTCTAGTCTTTCGGACGCAGACGCCGGCAGGCGGCGAGTTTCGAGAGCCAGTTCAGTGGATAACAGCAGCGCAGTCACGGTGCCATTCAGTTCGCTGTAGATCGTGCCGAGCGCCGCCCGGCGAGCCCGCACTTCCTCGCGCTGGCGGCGCTGGACTGCCGACCGAACCTCGCGCACCAGACGCTCCAATCCACTGATCGCCAGATTGACTTGCACCGGAACGGCGGTGCCCAGGTGCTCAAGCGTGCTCCCGGCTTCATGCGGCTCGGCTTCGAGCAGGTATTGATCGAGTACCACCACCGGGTAGCATTCCGCCCGCAACAGACTGGTTGCCCGCGCCAGACTTTCCGCTACCATGACCTCCTCGCCAGTTGCCTCATGTAGAGCCGCGGAACACTCGCGTGCCCGCTCGCTCGGCGTCACCAGAAGGATCATGCTGAATCCTTACGCAACTTCCGGGCCAATCGTTTTTGCCTGAAAATGAATGAGTTGTGCGCTCGGTCTTTTTGCCTAACTCCCGTTCTGGCACGAGCGCTTGGGCCGACTGCTCAGTTTTGGGACTGGTATTCTTTCAACTTGCGGTACAGCGTTGTTTTTCCAATGCCCAACAGCCGCGCCGCCAGCATCTTGTCTCCGTTGACCTGGGTAAGCGCATTCAGGATGGATTGTTTCTCCAGTTCCGCCATGGGCACGATGCCATTCGTCGGCTGGCTCATCTCCATCGAGTCGATGGGCGCGCCGTAGATCTGTGTAGGAAGGTCACGCAGCTGAATTTCGTGGCTGCTGCTGAGCGCGCATGCCCGCTCCAGCGAGTTTTCCAGTTCGCGCACGTTGCCCGGCCAGTCGTAATTCAGCAGCGCCTTGAGCGCCTCGTCGCAGATTGCCTTTTCGATGCCGGCGTCGCGCCCGATGCGTTCGAGAATGTGCGCCACCAGCAGCGGGATGTCCTGTCTCCGCTCGCGCAACGCCGGAAGCCGCAGGGTCAGCACGTTCAGCCGGAAAAAAAGATCGCGGCGGAACGTGCCCTCGGCCACGGCTCGTTCCAGGTCGCGATTGGTCGCGGCCAGAATCCGCACGTTGATGGGCACCCGCTTCACGCTTCCTACGGGACGAATCTCCTTCTCCTGAATCGCCCGCAACAGCTTGGCCTGCAAGTCGACCGGCAGTTCGCCAATCTCGTCCAGAAATACTGTTCCCCCTTCGGCGATTGCGAGCAGTCCGTCCTTGGGATTGGTCGCGCCCGTGAAGGCGCCACGCACGTGGCCGAACAGTTCACTTTCGATCAGCGTCGGCACGATCGACCCGCAATCGACCGGAATGAACGGCTTGTTGCGGAAGATGCCGGCAAAATGAATCGACTTCGCGACCAACTCCTTGCCCGTGCCGCTTTCGCCCAGAATCAGCACCGGATGTACACTCTGTCCGGCTTTCGCAATGATGCGGTAGAGCTTTTCCATCTCCGGCGCACGCCCGACGATGTTGCCAAACCCCTGCCGCGACTTGATGGTTTCGCGCAGCACGCGGTTCTCCGTCTTCAGGCGCAGATGTCCCGCCACTCGCTCCAGCAGCAGACGCAGTTCTTCCATGCTGAAGGGTTTGGTCACGTAGTCGTAAGCGCCATCCTTCATCGCCTGCACCGCCGATTGCACCGTGCCGTACCCCGTCACCACGACTACCAGCGCGTCGGCACGATGCTTCTTGATCGCATGCAGCGCGTCCAGTCCGCGCGCGCCCGGCCGCATATCCAGCAGCACGGCGTCGGTGCTCGAGCTGTCGAGCAGCCGGTACGCCTGTTCGACAGACTCGGCTACCTCCGTGTTGAAGCCAAGCGACTGCGCCACCTCGCGGCAGGACTCGCGGATGGTGCGGTCATTGTCGACGATCAGCAGGTTCAGGAAATTCGCACCTTCGATTTGCGCAGGATGGCTCTGGCTATGACTGACGACGGCAGTGGTCGATGCGCTGAACATGATGAACCTCCTTTGTAATGCAGAACTTCACGAGTAATTAACAGATCTAGCGATGCCCCTCCGTCGCAGGTTCGATCGCCGGCAGAAACACTTCGATCGACGTACCGCGTCCCGGTTCGCTTTCGACCTCGATCACGCCTCCCAATTCGCCGACGACGCGCTGCACCGTTGTCAGGCCCAGACCCGTGCCCTCCCCTGGCTTCTTGGTGGTGAAGAAAGGCTCGAACAGCCGTGCGCGCGTCTCCGCATCCATGCCGCAGCCGTTGTCTTTCACCAGAAGCGAGACGGCGCGCCGGGCAGCGCCAGGCCCAGCGTTACCGGGGAATTCCACAGCCCGCGTGATCAACCCGATCTCTCCACCCTGCGGCATCGCATCGCGCGCGTTCAGTACCAGGTTCAACAGGATCTGCTGCAACTGCGCCGGATCGGCGAGCACGAGTCCGGCGTCGAGGTCGAGCGCCGCGTCGAGCACTGTGGTCAGTTCAATCTGTTCGCCCAGCAACCTCTGAAACAGATTTTTCGTTGAAGCCACGAGGTTGTTGATCGGGGTTGGGCGCGGCTCGGGCGCTTGCTTGCGTGCGATCGCCAATAGTTGCCGAGTTAGCGCCGCGCCTTGCTCGCCTGCCATGCGAACTTCTTCCACATGCTGGCTCAGTTCGTTCCGCTCCAGTCCAGCATTCCCAAGACCCGCATCTTCAAAACCGGCGCTCAAAAGATCGCAGTACAACAGAACGCCGGTCAGCAGATTGTTGAAGTCGTGCGCGATTCCTGCCGCCAGCCGCCCGATGACCTCCATCTTCTCGGCTTCGCGCAGAGTTTCTTGCATCTGCTGGCGCTCGCTCGCGTCCGCGAGCATCGCGATCAGGAAGGCGGGCCGGCGTCGCCGGTCGCGCGCCACCGACAGCGTCAGATACCCCCAGAACTCCGAACTGTCTTTGCGGCGATAGCGTTTTTCGAATTCGAACGAGTCGCGCTCGCCCCGCATCAGCTCGCCCAGCCGTCGTTCGTCTGGCGAAAGATTGGCGCGAGAAATTTCACGGGTGTTTTCCGAATGAAGTTCCGGGCAGAGGTCGCCGGCTTGCGCGCCGGCCAGTTCCTGCGGGTTGTAGCCGAGCATTCTGCAGAGTGCGGGATTCGCTTCCAGAATCCGGCCGTCGAGCTGGCAAATACCGATTCCAATCGCGGCCCCTGCAAACATCGCCTGGAAGCGGAGATCGCGATCGTGATCGCGTGCCACCAGAAATTCGGTTACGACGTTCATGCCGGGTCTCAGGTCTCAGCTCTCAGGGGTCAGCTCTCAGGGAAAACGAAGGTCTAAGACCTGACACCGGAGACCTGACTGCGATTCCAACCTGGGAAACGCAAAGCTTCGGCTTTTCCGCGAATGGACTGCGCCAAACCTGATTAGGGAAAGTGTAGTGCGAAAGCTCGGGGCGCTATGTGCGGGCCATCACATCCAATTTGTGATGATTCCGAGCGATGATTCGCGGCAACGACGGGAAGTGTAATTGCTTGTGTCAGCCTAAACTCGGGTCTTTTCTTCGGATATGCAACAATTTCTCAACCTCGGCAACGACGTTCCCGGACTGGTCCTTGATCTCGACCGTGAACACGCGCTCGATCTTTTCTTGGGCATTCAGAGCTTGCCTGATTTCGCCGATCTGCTCGTCGGATAGGCGGAAGCTGGCGGCAACCGTTCCGCGTCCCGGTTTCCTGAAGCGGATTTTTGCCGCCTTGTCCCAGACAATGTAATCCTTCCCCAAATTCTCAATCAGCATGACCATAAAGAACGGGTCGGCCATCGAGTACAGCGAGCCTCCGTAGTGGGTGCCAACGTAATTTCGATTCCACCAGCGCAGCTTCATCTCGACATCAATCTCTTTCCAGTCGGAACCAAGTCGCCGCACTCGGATTCCCGCGCCCAGAAATGGCGGCCAGAGATTCAAGAGCATCCGAATGTGGCTTTTCAAAGTCGTTTTCAAATTGAGCTCCCGCTGAGGTTCATCCTTGTGAAGAAAAAAATCCCCCCGCCCCGAGCAGAACTGGGAGTTCTGATTTATACAAGCGTCCGAGGATGATTGAATCCGGAACCGCTAATCGTCGCCGCCGTCATTATCCGGAGCTTTTGCTGCGCCTCTTTGTCCCAGAAAAAAACCGGCATCCACCAGTGCAGGAACCTGAGTGTAAAGGCGGAATGGGCCGGTGAAAAACTCGCACAGATCGTTGCTGGCACGTGCGTCGGCAACTCCAAGCGCGCCTTTTTGTATCCCATAAATCCCTTCGATCATGCGGAGAATGCTGCCGAAGTCGTGGGTTTGGTTGTCAATGTAGCCCTTCGGCGTGTAAGCGGAAGGAAAAGATTATCGGGTGATCGGTTCTCCTGCACAATCACGACCACATGCGTGATTTGCGGGGGGAAACCGCCTGGCTGGGGTTGCGAAATTTCGGATTGTGCAATCAGGGTCGCAGGCAGAGCTAAGAGAAGTAGGGGGTTGCCTGTCATCCTCATAGTGATACCTTTGCATGAACCCACATGGCGTTAACTACATACTGCGAAATACCAAGGGGCGGGTGTGTCAGCAAGAGAACCCGGGCCCAAACACAGGTGCGTTATTCTAACAGCTTCTGCCCAATTTCTGCCGCCAGCCCAGTCTGCGCTGTCACCGACAGTTCACTAATTGATATTCTGATTGGGGCAAACATGCGGTCTCATGGCAATCGCATCGCCATCGTTCTGCTGACGCTCGGCCTCATCGGCGGCTGTGGCCGCCCGCCCGCCGAGAACGCCTCGAACTCCGATGCGCAAAAGCTGCCCTTCGATCGCCAGCCGCGCTCGACTGGTGTTTCGCCCAGCCAGTCGCTGATTCCATCCACCACGAAGCTGCCCGAGGGGACGCCCCTCCCGATTCGCTTGCAGAGCGCGCTTTCGAGCGCCTCGTCGCGTGCTGGAGACACCTTCAGCGCAACTATCGATGAGCCGGTCGTGATCGACGGCCAGACGCTGATTGCCCGCGGCACGCCGGCAACTGGTCGCGTGCTCGAGGCCAAGCCGGCCGCAAGTCCTCGCGGCAGCTCGCTCGAAAGCTCGCTCGGAAGTTCGCTCGGAAGTTCGCTCGAACCGGGCTATCTGCGGATCGTGCTGGTGAGCTTGAACGTAGGCGGACGGGCGGTCATGATCGAGACCTCCAGCATCTTTGCCAAAGGCGGTTCCCGCGAGGAACGAAACTCGGCAACGAGCGCGGCTTCTGGCGCCAGTCAGAGAGACAAAGATAAAGATATCGTGTTCGGCGTCGATCGCCGTCTCAACTTCCGTCTCGCCCAGACGGTTGATTTGCGGTGAGCATTTGAAACAAGTGCAATAACCTTGAACTGCGGTAAACCCGATCTGCAATAACCCTGTACCGCCGTCAACCTCGGACTTTGAACACTTTCGCTGCAGTGAGTTCGTACGGGCCGCTTCCGAAGCGGAAGCTGAATTCCTGCTGCATAAAATTTACATACCATAGGTGCGCCACTACTCGCCGCCGCGCCGCGCTTTGGGGAGTTATGTTGCAGAAGAAAAGGGACTTCTCCGTTCTGGCAAACTGCGTGCTGCATTCGGGATGAGACCCGTGATGGTATTCATGCTTTCGATGATCTTCGCGTTTGCGCTTATTGCCATGACGACTGTTGCCATGACGATCTTCGCGGTGTTGCTCATGCGATGGATGCTGGAGTTTGATCGGTCCCTGTGTCACGCGCATATGTCGGCAGAGGCTTTCCGCAATGATGAAGCTCAGGCTTCTCGCGCCATTTCGTGAGCCGTAAAGAAATCAAGATTTTCTTGCGCAAAGGAGCGTTATGGAACGTGCAACGAAAAGTGAATACGACCTATATTCAGCCGTCACTTTCTTTTTGGTCGGCGTGGGGGTCGGGTCGGTTTTGGCTCTTGTCTTCAATCCGAGACAAAGAGGCGCGCTAGAAGCCATCAATAGCAGCTGGCGAAGAGCAGCGTAGCACTGCACCGTCCCCTTTTTGATTATTTGTGGAAGCCACTACTGGCGACCAGATCATGCAGTAGAATCTGCTGTCAGGCTCGGAAGTGAGGTCGACTTCGGAGCCGGATGGAACTACGAAAGTTGGCCGCAGAGGTTACAACGGAGGATCTTGCCTCTCAATCCACGAAGCCCGCAGCCGTAGCTGCAGGACCGGGCAAACGAGGGATGATGGGCCAGAGGAATCACCATGCACATTGGTTTCATTCGTGGGCTGCTGTTCACGCTATTGTTGACGCTCGTCGTGCTTTTGATGCCGGCGGCGTCGTTCGCGCAAATCGGCGTGGCCATTACCATGGGCCCGCCTCCCATCCCTGTCTATGAACAACCGATTTGTCCCGGCGACGGTTATCTGTGGGTGCCGGGCTACTGGGCTTACGACTATGACATTGACGATTATTACTGGGTGCCGGGCACATGGGTGCTGGCCCCGGAAATCGGTTTCCTGTGGACTCCGGGGTGGTGGGGTTGGGGGGATGGCGCGTTTCTTTGGCATGAAGGATATTGGGGACCACACGTCGGTTTCTACGGCGGGATCAACTACGGCTTTGGCTATTTCGGCTTCGGCTTTGAAGGCGGACGCTGGGACGGCGGACACTTTTTCTACAACCGTGCCGTGGCCAACGTGAACGTCACTGTGATCCACAACGTGTACAACACGACCGTCAACAACATCTCCGTGAACCGCGTCAGCTATAACGGCGGCAATGGTGGAATCGACGTGCGTCCAAGACCTGAAGAAGAGGCAGCGGCGCGCGATCGACACATTCCGCCGGTAGCTGCTCAGACTCAGCATCTGCAGGCGGCGCGAGGCAATCCGCAACTCCGGGCTTCCGTAAACAGGGGTAAGCCATCGGTCGCGGCGACGGAGAGGCCCGGAGAATTCAGTGGCCGCGGTGTCATAGCAGCTCGAGAAGCGGGAGGTTCTTATACTCCTCCCAATCGCGGCGGAAATCCGGGGCGTCCGGAAAATAATGCTGCTCGACCGAGCACGGCCGTTCATCCCCACGACTTGCCGCCGGCGGAACGACCCGCTCCACCCAATACCGGCAACCCCAAGCTCGACCAGAAGTACCAGCAGCAGCAGGAAAAACTGATGGCGAAGCAGAATCAGGAGCGGGAGAAACTCCAGCAGCAGCAGGAGAAGGAACACCAGCAACTGGCAAAGCAGAACGCCAATGAGGCAAGAAAACAGCAGGTGGAACAGCGACACCAGCAACAGACGCAGCAATTGCAGCAAAAACACCAGCAGCAGACGCAGCAGTTGCAGCAGAGAGTGCAGAAAGCGAGTCGGCCGCCGTCCAAGCCTCGGTGATAGGATCCGCTTCCGCGGACAGTCTTTCATCCTGCGCGGAACGAGTATTCATTGAAAGAAGAAACGGGGGAGCATCGGCAATCGGTGCCTCGCTCGCTTCATAAAACGCCATTTCGACGGCGGGAGAGTCTCGATGATCTACCTGGTTTGGGTTGTGCTCGTGGGCATTCTGGCCGGTTGGCTGGCAGGCCAGATCACCAAAGGAAGCGGCTTTGGAGTGCTAGGAGATCTTATAGTGGGGATTCTGGGCTCGCTGCTCGGCAGCTTTCTGTTTGGCCTGCTCGGAATCTATGCCTACGGGTTGCTGGGCCGCCTGGTAATGGCCGTGATTGGCGCCATCGTGTTGCTCTGGTTGATCCGGTTAATCAAGAAGGCGTAGGTTCTTGGGAAATGCCTCGCTTCTTTCTTCAATCGTGGGTCCTGCCGTGAGAAGGATCGCTTGAAGTTGCAACGTCGAGGTCCACGTGCAGTCTTTGGGCGGCGGGATCTAGGCCGGGTGGGTAGCAGTTTTTATCCTTATTGTAGTTAGCGGGGCAGCCGCGGGCGAAATCCGTGCGCTTCGGCGACTGAGCGAATTGCCAGACTTCTGCAAAGGAGATACCGCTGGACTCCGGCGATAGATTCTTTCCTGAAACGGTGCAGCCGGGAGACGGCGGACAGGAGTCGTTGACGACCCAATATTTTATTTTTCTTGCACCTGCATTTTCCCGGATATCCTCGGCGGTCACTATGGCGACGCCTGAAGTTTCCCTGGCAGCAATACCCGAGCAGTACACACCTGCTGCAAAGTATTTGGAAGTCACTCCATCGACCCATGCATGAAGATAGGTTCGCTGTTCAGGAAGTAGACGTCCGCCTTGTTCCTGGTCGAGGAAGATGACGGTCTGCGATGGAAATCCTTCGGTACGCGCCGTCGCGACCGCCGCCGCCGCATCGGAGTTGCCCAGCTTGGCCGCGTCGCCGGCCGATCTGATCTCCGCGTAGGTACGGCCGTTGAATAGAACCAGGAAGCCAAAGCCTGCGGCTTGAAGGGTCTTCCGCTTTCCAGCCCAGGAATTTGTTTTCGCTCCGGGCGGATTATTCAGCCAATAGCCGGAATAGGAGAAGGTTTGGCGGAGAATCTTTAAGTTCGAGTCGCCCGGATAGTCGTTACGATCAAAGCCGATGTACCCTGTATGCACCGGGGGCGCGCTAGAGTTCGGCATCCGTTGAAAACCGACGTTTAAGAATGCCCAAACCCCCGCGATTAGCGGCAATGCTTTCATGCTGGTGCTCATCAGGGTCATTTCAATGTTGCAATCCGCTCTCGCCCGGCTTGCGTGCGAAAATGTATGCCCTTCGGCTCTGGTACTCAACATCGGGGGCATAAGGCTCTCTCTCAACGACCTCTTCAATCGCCAGCCCTGCGGCCTCCAGATAATGTCGGATTGCCGATGTCTGAAGAAGGAAGAAATCCATTGAGATCGGCCGGCCCCACAACTCGTCTTCGTGAAGGGCTTCATCGCCAATATGAAAAGCAAGCAACAGTAGCCCGCCCGGTTGTAGCACTCTCTCCATTTCTCGAAACACCAAGGGCAAAGATTCCTGCGGAATATTAACGATGGCATAGAAAGCGGCGATCCCAGCAAAAGTTCCATCCGGAAGGTCCAGAGCCAGCATGTTTCCTTGCCGGAAAGAAATGTCAGGGTTTAGTTGGCGAGCTTTTTCTAATTCTAACATTCGCAGAGAGAGATCCAGACCGAAGACCGTCGCGCCCGCATCGCGCAGGTAGCGGGCGACGTGACCCGGGCCACAGCCCATGTCACAGACTTCGCCACGTCCTGCGACAGCAGCGGCGAAGCGATTGAGCAATTCCCGGTCCTGTGGCTTGTGCTGAAGTTCGTTGAAAATCCGGCGTGCGTATTCGTCCGCCAGCGAATTGACCGGGTGATGTCGTCGTCCATACGGTTCTTGCCCGGGCTCCGCGATATGCCGGTCGCAGCCTGTCAGACCGTCATTTCCTGGTCTTCCCGGCGATCTGATTTTGCTGCCGCCACTGGGAGTCGCAAGCGGAAGGTTGTGCCGGCGCCGACGATGGAATCGAATTCCACCGATCCATAATGCCATTGCATGATCTGGTAGGCTTGCGCCAGCCCGATTCCGCTGCCACCTTGGTCGCCCTTGGTGGTGTAGTAGAGTTCGAAAATTTTCTCCTGCGCTTCAGGCGGTATGCCGCAGCCTTGGTCCAGTACTTCGGCGAAAATCGTTTCGTCATCGCGCCGCGCCTTGAGCGTGAGCGTTCCTCCCGCGGTCATGGACTGCACGCCGTTCAGCACCAGGTTTAGGATCGCCTGTTTCATCAGATCGCAATCGACCCGCACCATCAGCGCGTCTTCCTTGGGCAGTTCCTGCACTACGCGCACACCGTGGCGCGCGGCATCGGGCGCGGCCAGCGCCGATACTTCCTCCAGAAGCTTCCGCAAGTCCACTTCCTCCAGCCGCAAATCGCGGGGACGGGTGAAGTCCACCAGAATTTGGACGACGCGGTCGAGGCGATGGATTTCGTTTCCGATGATGTCCATGTGGCGGCGGGTTTCGGGATCGTCCTGCTGCAGTTTGTTTTGCAGCAATTGCAGGTGCAGCACGATGGCGTTGACAGGATTCTTCACCTCGTGCGCCACGCCCCGGGTCAGCCGGCCGCTGGCGGAAAGGCGGCGCGAAATTTCAATCTCGTTCTCGATGCGGCGCACCGATTCCACATCGCGCATGTTCAGCAGTGCGCCAATCGGCGTGCCCTTTTCCTGAATGAAATCGAGCGACACCTGCACCCGCCGGCCATCGGCAGCTTCGAATTCATACTGCACCAGCGGGCGCTGCTTCTGGAATGCGGGCAGAACCACTGCGCCCAGGACCGATCCATCGGAGAAAATTTCTTCCGCGGTACGTCCCAGGATTTCGCGGCGCGGGCGTCCCAGAAATTTTTCCGCCGAGGCGCTCACCAGCACCACCCGCGAATCGCGCGTGAACAGCATGAGCCCGTCCTGCAGCTTGGTCATGACCTGCTCGACGTTGTCCTTCAACGCGGAAAAAATCTCGTTGGTATCGCGAATCTGCCGGCCCAGGTGGGCGATTTTCAGCGATACCAGGCCTACTTCGTCGCCGGCGCTGGTTTCCTCGTCCGGCAAGACATCGCCCGCGCTCGCGCTGTCCAGGTTGCGGCTGATCGTTCTTAGCGGGCCCAGCGCGACATTCGAAACCACCGCCGCCAGTACCAGCGAACAGAAAATCGCGGCCACGGAAAAGAAACCTGCCTGCTGCAACTTCGGCGTCAGTTCGTTGCGCAGAAAAACGGTCGAGACGCCCACCCGAACGCCACCAAAAGCTTGCCCGTCGAGCTCCAGTCCGATGCTCACGTCATAAACTGTGCCGGGGCCGTAAAGCAGGCGCAGTTGGCGGCGGAAGCCGGCGTCGCGCAGCACCGCCAAACGAGGACGCTCCGGGACCGGCTTACCGTTCAAAGACGGATTGGTATCGAGAATCGCCACTCCATTTGGGTCAGTGATGGCGGCATCGTAGATGATGCGAGAATTTCCCCAAACCGATTCCAGCATGTCGTTCAGGTTGGTGTCGTTCGCCAGATAATTCGTGATGGCCGCGCGCATCGCCTTGGGATTTTGGGTGTCAACCCGCGTGCTGGTCAGATCGGGCACTGCTTTAGACGCGGCGTATTCCAATTCGTTCGTAAGCTGGGAAGCGGTTTCGTCGGCCCACAGCAAACGCTGGCGCAGCAGTTGCGACAGGTAAAACCAGGAAAAGCCGACCACCAGCGCCGTGAACAGCGTGGTGATCGCGAGCACGATGATGAATTTGCGAGTCATCGATGAAAGAAGCTATCAGCCCTCAGCGAGCGCCACCAAGCATTCCTGATAGCTGAGAGCCGAGAGCTGAGAGCCGAGAGCTGAGAGCTGAGAGCTTCATCTCACTCCTCCGCGGCCGTCATCGTATCCGTATCTTGATCCTGCGGGCGGCCGTATTCTTTCAGCTTGTTATGCAGCGTCTTCAAACTTATGCCGAGGATCTCCGCAGCTCGCGTTTTGTTGTTATTGGTCGCCTGCAGAGTTTTCAGGATGAGCAGCTTCTCCGCTTCCCCAACGGTCGTGCCCACGCCCAAGTGCACGGCATCGGGATCGTTCACCACCGGCCGCACACTCTGGCCAAAGCCCGGCGGCAAGTGTTTGGTTTCCAACAGTCCCCCTTCACACACGATCACCGCCCGTTCCAGCGTGTTGCGCAACTCACGCACGTTGCCCGGCCACGAGTAAGTCTGGAAAATATTGAGCACCGCCTCGCTCACGTCCGCCACCTTGCGATCATGCTTCTGGTTCATGTCCGCGAGCAGGCTCTTTACTAACTCGCGGATATCTTCTTTATGCTCGCGCAGCGCGGGCATATGAATATTGAAAACGTTGAGGCGGTAATAAAGATCCTGGCGCAGCTCTCCACTAGCCACGGCATCGTCTGGAATTTTGTTGGTGGAGGCGAGCACCCGCACGTCCACAGAAGTTTCGACCTTGCTCCCGAGCCGCCGCAGCTTGTGGTCTTCCAGCACGCGCAAGAGCTTAGCCTGGGTACCCACCGGCATCTCGCCAATCTCGTCGAGCAGCAGCGTACCGCCTTCGGCCAGTTCGAAGCAGCCGGTACGGCGCTCCAGAGCGCCCGTGAATGCGCCTTTTTCGTGACCGAAAATTTCGCTCTCGATCAGCGTTTCGGGAATGGCCGCACAATTAATGGGGATGAAAGGTTTGTTGCGCCGCGGACTCAGATCGTGGATGGTGCGCGCCACCAATTCCTTGCCAGTGCCGCTCGCCCCGGTGATCAATACGGAGGCCGTGCTCGGAGCCACTTGCTCGAGCAGCCGGAAAATCGCCTGCATTCCAGGAGACGCGCCGACTAGCAGGCCGAGCGCTCCTTTATCGCGCAAGCGGCGGCGCAGAGATTCGTTTTCGGTGCGGGTATTCAGGATCTCGCCGATATTGGTGAGGATCGAGCGCAGTCGCCGGAAGTCGATAGGTTTCTCGATGTAGTCCTGCACGCCCAGCCGGCCCGCGTGAAATGCGGTGTCGGTCGCCTTCTGGGCGGTCACCATCACCACCGCCACCGACTGCGAAAGGTCCGCCAGCTTCTCCACCAGTTCCATGCCGCCCATGCGGGGCATCTTGACGTCTGTGATCACGATGGAAGGGGCAAAGATGGGTATCTTTTCCAGAGCTTCTACACCGTCAACCGCGGTGTCGGTACGATAGCCCCATCCCGAGACCAGTTCGGCCAGCCCGGTGCGTTCGTTCTCTTCGTCTTCGACGATCAGCACGCGTTCCTGTGTCATAATTTCCTAGGCCCAAGGCCCAACCAGCATTATTCAGGGAAGCGCGCCGCCCCGCAACCCGACTGAAATACCCAATATCAATTTGAGATGAATCTTGAGCAGCAATAAAATGCCCCTGCACTGTTGCAAAAATGCCCGCTTGCTGTAGAATTCTGTGTTTCCCAACGTGCAGCCTATCCGTGCGTGCTGTAAGGCTTTATCGATTGCAGTTCTCTTAAATAGATTGCAGTGGATTTGATTCGGAGGAACTCCATGTCACTTTGTCACGAAACTCACCGGAGATGCGCGAGCGTCGCGCTGGTCCTGGCCCTCGTCCTGATTGCGTCGCCAGCCTTGCTGAACGCACAAAGTGCGCCTGCACCCAAGGCGTCAAGTTCGCTGGGAGATGACACGCCTAAGGCGGAGTTGTTCATTGGCTATCAGTGGTGGAACCCGGGCGGCAACATCCCCGATCTAAGCACTTCCCCGCCCACCGCTTTCAAGGTGCCCTCAGTCGCGCACGGCTTCGGTACCAATCTGGCTTGGAACTTCACCAAGTACCTGGCGCTCGAAGGTAATTATGGCGGCGACTGGAACCGCTACGCTTCTAACAGTGCCTTCACCGGCGGTCCGAAGTTGACTTGGCGCGGCGACGGCGTGAACTTCTTCGTACACACGCTGCTCGGAATCGATCGCTTCTCGTCGAGAGGTATCAACGCCACCAACGGCGTAACCGCGGTTCTGGGTGGTGGTATGGATCTCAAAATCTGGAAGCCGCTGTCCCTCCGTCTGTTTGAAGCCGACTACCAGCTCGAGCGTGTGGACTTCTCCGCACAAGTGCCGCCCAGCGACCCCGGGCTTGAGCGTCAGACTTGGAACGGTGTCCGCTTGACCACCGGTCTGGTGTTCAACTTTGGCGGAGCTCCCGCGCCATTGGTGGCGGCGGCCTGCTCCATCGACCACAACGAAGTCATGGTCGGTGAGCCGCTGCACGTTACCGTTGCGCCCAGTAACTTCAACCCCAAGCACACGCTGAAATACGACTGGTCGAGCACCGGTGGCAAGATCGAAGGCAAGGATACCGGTGCCACCATCGATACCAACGGCGCGGCCCCTGGCAGCTACACTGCTACGGCCACCGTCACCGATCCCAAAGCCAAGAAGAACGGCGTGGCCAGTTGCACCTCGAATTTCACGGTGAAGCCGCAGAATCCGCCGCAGATTTCCTGCTCCGCGAGCCCGTCGTCGGTCCAGGCCGGCACTACAGCAACCATTACCTGCAACTGCACCAGTCCGGATAACGTCCCAGTAACGGTGGGTGGATGGACCGCGAGCGGCGGCAGCATTTCGGGCAGCGGAAACTCCGCGACCCTCAACACCACTGGCGCTTCGTCGGGCCCCATCACCATCAGCGCTACTTGTACCGACTCGCGCGGCTTAACGGCTTCGACATCGAGCACGGTGACGGTTGAAAATCCGCCACCGCCGCCACCGCCGCCACCGCAAGCCACCAAGGTGAACGAATGCCAGTATCCAAACGTCAAGAAGCCGTGGCGCGTGGATAACACGTGCAAGGCTGAGTTGGACGATGTTGCACTCAAACTGCAGCAGGATCCAGACGCTAAGCTGGTCGTCGTCGGGAACGCTGGTCCGAAGGAAAAGCGTAAGAACCTCGCGGCCGAGCGCGCGCTCAACGTGAAGGCCTACATCTCAGGAGGCGAGGCGAAGCAGAACATCGACCCAAGCCGCATCGAGGCGCGCACTGGAAATGCAGGCACGGCGACTTCGGAACAGTGGATCGTTCCTGCAGGCGCGACCTTCCCAGAAGCCGACACTACGACCCCGGTCGACGAAAAGAAGGTAAAGGCGATTCCGGATCATCCGAAACCGGTGGCCAAGAAGAAAGCGGCGAAAAAGGCCGAATAACCGACGTAGGAAGAGCACGGAAGGCCGGTGGGGTCCGCCCTGCCGGCCTTCCTATTTTTCTGCCCTTAGGTAACCTTGTCGGAGCCGTGCTAGCCTTGTCTAATCTGAAACGCAGGCGAATACTGTTCGCCGGGGGTCAATCTACGCGCATGGAATTCACAGTAAAACGGAACGTCCTTCGCACCAGTTTGTTGCTTCTGGCTGTCAGCCTTTTGAGCACCGCTCTGCTGGCCTCCGCACCCTGGCAGGTGTTAGGTCCGGACGGCGGCGATGCCCGCAGCCTGGCTTACGACGCGCACAATCCCGATCACATCCTGCTCGGCACCAGCACGGGCCAAATGTTTGCCTCGAACGATGCCGGACGCACCTGGTCGCGCCTGGCGCGTCTCGGTGGCGACGACTACGTCCTCGATCACATCTCCATCGATCCCCAGGATTCCAATCGCATTTACGTCTCGGCGTGGAGCGTATCGAGCCAGCAGATCGGCGAAATTTTCCGCACGCGCGATGGCGGAGCCACGTGGACAACATTGCCTGCAATGCACGGCAAATCCATTCGCGCCCTGGCCATATTCAAGGATAATTCCCACGTCTTGGTCGCTGGCGCGCTCGATGGCGTCTTCCGCAGCAATGATGGCGGCGATACCTGGGAGCGGTTGTCGCCCGCGCACTCCGCCGAGATCAAGAATATTGAATCGATCGCGGTCGATCCCAAAGATCCCAACACCGTCTATGCCGGAACCTGGCATCTGGCCTGGAAGACTTCCGATGGCGGCGTCAACTGGCAACACATTAATAAAGGAATGATCGACGACTCCGATGTGTTCTCGGTCATCGTCGACCATGACAATCCCTCGGTCGTTTTCGCCAGCGCCTGCTCGGGAATTTACAAGAGCGAGACCGCGGGCAACCTGTTTGAGAAGATTAAGGGCATCCCGTTTTCAGCGCGCCGCACCCGCGTTCTGAAGCAGGATCCGACGAACGAGAATATCGTTTATGCCGGAACCACCGAAGGCCTCTGGAAGACCACCGATCTGGGCAAGGTGTGGAAGCGGGTGAGCAATCCCGAGGTGGTCGTCAATGACGTGCTCGTCGATCCGCGGGATTCCAATCGCGTGCTGCTTGCTACCGACCGCAGTGGCGTGATGGTCTCGACCGACGGCGCCTCCAACTGGACCACTTCCAACAAGGGCTATGCGCATCGCTATATTTCCGCCATTCTGGCCGATAACAAAGATGCCAGCACGCTCTACGTTGGCGTCGTCAACGACCGCGAATACGGCGGCGTGTTCTATTCCTATGACGCCGGACAGCACTGGCTGCAGAAAGCGGCCGGCCTCGGCGGAAAAGACGTTTTCGCGCTGAAACAGGCTCCCAGCGGAATGCTGGTGGCTGGCACCAACCACGGTGTGTATTCGCTGGAGCGCAATGGCAGCCAGTGGCATTCCATGAATGTGGTGGTGATCGCGCACACTACGAAAATCCCGCGCCAAGGTTCGCGCAAAGCGGTTACCAAGATAAGCTTCGAGAAGACGGAACTCGTATCGCGCGTCAACGACCTGGAACTCGGTTCCAGACGCTGGCTGGCAGCAACCACTTCGGGCATCTATGAGAGTGCCGACCAGGGCAAAACCTGGAAGGGCGGCGAGGTTCTGGGACAGACGGATTTCGTTTCCGTGCGCGAGGACGATTCCGCGGTGGTCGCGGCGACGCGTTCCAGCGTGCTCGTCTCGCCTGACCGCGGTAAGACGTGGCAACGAGCCGGTCTGCCTTCGTATGTGACCAGCATCCGCAGCGTGGCCATTGCTTCCGAGAGCCAGATCATGATCGCTGCCCGGGAAGGCGCGTTCCGCAGTGGAGACGGCGGCGCGACCTGGGAGCACGTCGTCAACGGCATCCCCGCCAAGGACATCACTTCCGTGAGCTTCGATTCCACCCACAAGCGCCTGCTGGCCACTAGCGACGCGACCGGAGTGATCTTCGAAAGCCGCGACGGCGGACGTTCCTGGCAGCGCGGCCCCGACAGCGGATTTCCACTGCGCCGGGTCAGCGTAATTGGCGGACGCTTCGTGGCCGCGACTCCATTTGATGGCGTCATCCTGCAACCGGAAAACGAATCCATCAGCGCAGTCGCCGCGGCCGGCAGCACCGAGTAAAACTGAACTTCAACCCGAAACCACGAACCGGGGAAGCGGAAGTTTCCCCGGTTTTTTCGTGGCAGCGATGCCGGCTTATCGCGAGCGCTTAATCTTCGAGGTCACCGATGGATGGTAATGCCGAGGTCCGGGCGTCTTAGAGATTAAGGATTTACTTTGATAGGCGCGGACACACTCCCAATGCGATTGCCTAACGAGTCCCGGACGACAAAGCGGACAGTGTACTCCCCAGGCGGAAGCTGAAGCGCATTGCGGTATGTCATACCATTGTGTTGGATCTGTTCCAAGCCATCGGGTTGCAGGTGGGTGTCGATACGCTGCGTGAGCTCTGTGACCAGGTCTCCCTTCAGATTCTTGGCTACCGCGGCGATATCGACCACCATGTGGTTCTGATCGGATTCATCCACCGAGGCGAAGTTGGGTGGCATCACAAGGTCGAATTGGATTCTGATCTTGCCCTCGGATTTGCCAGTACTTCTGCCCGACCAGGTGATAGAGACCGGCACGCCAACGAAATCAAACGGCGAAGTTAACGCCAGCTTTATGTCCTGCCTAGCGGAAGGTGTGGACGTGTCCCTGGAAAGAAAGAAACCGTTTCGATAGCGTGCGTGCGCGCCCTTTCTGCCGACCGTCACCCAAATCTGATGCCATCCCGGCTTGGCGCTTCGGCTGACGTAATAGCCGAGCATGTAATAGCTGCTGTTATCCTGAGTCGCCTGACGAAAGCTCTCGACCAGGTCGCCGCCTCCAAGAAATGCTTTGCCGCCGGTGTTCTCCGCAAATAGCTGGAGCGTGCTGTCTGTGTCTTGCCTTTTCCAGTCCGCCTGAGCGTCGGTATCAAACTGCGCGTCTCCAATGTCAGAGGGACGAACCCCTCCAGGTGTCATGGAAATGCCGGAGGCAGCGGACCGCAGATCGACGGAGTAAATAGCAATCTGGGCATCGTTCATCATTCTCCAGAGATTGTCGTACGCCGCCTGCATTTCATCCCGCTGGTGAACCGGACAGGCTGGTTCGCACATGAGCAAGGAGGGGGGGCTCAATGAGAACGGAAAGCCGGAACTGGCCCAGATCAGCGACTTCCGTCCAGGCAGGCCGTGGAAGGCCTTCGCGATTTGCTGCATCGCATGCACTGTAATCAAAGCTGCACCTTTGCTTTCGGTCGAGGACAACAGGGCCTCGGATTGCAATTGGTCCCTAATCATCTTCGTAATGCCGGCGGCGAGCCCGCCGCCGGTCGGGTGCCATGGGTCTACTGCCGATTCGTGGATCAGTGGTGCGGTGTTGGACTGAGCTTGGCGCAATGCTGCGGCGAGAAGCTGTGGGTCGTCAGTGAAATCGTGAAACAAAGTCAGACCGCCGCGAGTCAGCGCCAGCAGGCAGATCGGCTCGCCCGATTCCGCGGCCTGTGAAAGAAACTTGAGCAGCGCATTCCTGGCGTTTGCCTGGTCGGCGAACGGAGTATTCAAAAAGTCCAAAACGATGATGTTGAGACGGTGATACTCGCTGCTGCCCGGTTCGAAGTTGCTGAAGGTCTCGTGTTCCCCTGCGGAACGGCGCATCCGATCCGAATTAGTCTTTACTTCCTCAAAAATCGCTATCGGGTAAGACTTGCCGTCCTGCTTTAGAGCAAACTCCTCCTTCTTGAGACCCGAACTATAGGCACCGGATTTATCGTTGACGACAGTGGGAATCAAGACCAATTCGGTGGAGGAGGTGAAGGTGATCGGGTCGCGTTGTGGAGTCTGTGCCGGCAGAGGTGACGCGAGGGAGGAAGCAATCCCCACTATTGCGAAACAGGCCCGTAAGCGACACATGTGCCATCCTCGTCTGCGCAACTCCGCAAAGTATAACGCAATCGAGTGGCGCAATAGGAATTCGACCCTCTGGTTTGCGACCTGTCGCTTGCGTTCTCGGCAGGGGTACGGAACAATCCTCTAGTCACTGTTATGCGACTTACCTGTGGACTCGCGATTGCGCTCGGGCTGAGTTTCCCGATTGCGGGACAAACTCCGGCTACGCCCCCTCCAGCGGAGGCCGCGGGTGTTGCGGGGAAGAATGCGCCAGAAAGCGCGGCGAAGGAAAAGACCGAGGCTGGCACAAAGAGAGTAGCGCCGAAACGCCGGAAGCGCGTAGCGCCAGCGCCAGCTCCGGATGGCGCTCCGCGGAGAATCGTGGTTCGCCAGGGCGGAGCGAACGAGCCCGCCGCGCAGATCGTGCCCGGCATGACTCTCGCGGAAGCGACCCGGCAGCGTCAGAATACGGAGCAGTGGCTGAAGTCGACCGACGACCAACTGAACCAGATCGCAGGGCGCGCGCTGGACGCGCAGCGGCAAGAGACGGTGGGACAGATCCACAACTATCTCGATGGTGCACGCGCCGCGCTCAAAGAAGGCGATGTACGGAGAGCCAGCACACTGGCGCAGAAGGCGTATTTGCTGGCGGACGATCTGGTGAAACATTAGGAACAGATCGGGACGCCCGGCTTTCTACAAACCCCTACTTTCTTCCTTCGCGCTTCTGCGCCACGACCAGGCCACGTGGGGTGGGCAACAGCACGGTCGAGACCAGGCCGTCCTGTTCAAGTTTCAGCGCGGCCTCGCGGACGATTTTCAAATGCGAACTGGCGTCATGCATCAGGATCAGGCCGTATGGGCTGATCTGCGGTAGAAAGCGGCGAATTTCCCGCTCGCGGATGGGCATATCGCTGTCGCTGAAAAAGAGGTCGATGGTGCCTTCGACTTTCATGTCGAGGCTGGATTCATTGCGCAGTTCAATCCACTCGGCCAGTCCAGAAGTCTGGATTCGCGCCTTCGCGTTCTCGTAGATCTCGTGATCAAACTCGCAGGTAATGACGCGCCCGCTTCCGTTGGCTTTCAACCCTTCTGCGATCCAGAGGGTACTGATGCCGCTGAAGGTCCCGGTTTCCACCACCAGTTCGGGCTTGATGGTGGTGACGACGGTGCGCAGGAACTCGAGCACTTCGGCCTCGGCAGTCATGGAATCGAACATGCGCCAGCGCTCCGGATGTGGACATTCGGGCGTCGGGCGATGATATTCGGGCTGCAGTTGGTCGCCAGTGCGCTCGATCTGGCGCAGGATGCGGCGCTCCTGCTTTTCTTTCTTGAAAAGGCGGCGAAGGCTGAGGGACATGGAGTAAAGAAGTGTACCGGAAGATAGTCCTCAGTTCCCAGTTCTCAGTAAACTCTGCGGCGCTCTCGCCGAGAACTGGTCCCTACTCACTGGTAAAGTAGTCCACGGTCACGGGGTTTTCAAACAAGGAGTAATCGCGCGTTACGATCGTGATGCCGCTTTCTGTGACGAAATAGCGCTCGCGGTCGGCTTCGATATCGTAGCCGATGGTGGTGCCTTCGGGAATGTGCACGTCGCGGTCGATGATGGCTTTGCGGATGCGGCAACTGCGTCCCACATTCACGTGCGAAAACAAAATGCTGTTCTCGATCTCGGAGTAGGAGTTGACGCGCACATCCGGGGACAGCACGCAATTCTGAACGGAACCTCCGGAAATAATGCAGCCCGAAGAAACCAGCGAATCGAGGGCGCGGCCGGTGCGTCCGCTTTCGGCAAACACGAACTTCGCCGGAGGATACTGGCGCTGGTGAGTGCGGATGGGCCATGCCTCATCGTAAAGATTGAACACAGGAGAGACCGAAACCAGGTCCATGTTGGCTTCGTAGTAGGCCTCGATCGTCCCCACGTCGCGCCAATAGAGCGCCTCTTTCTTGTTCTCGTCGACAAAATTGAAGGCGTAGACACGATAGTCCCCGAGCATCTTGGGCAGAACGTTCTTGCCGAAATCGTGACTGGAGTCGGGATCCTCGGCGTCTTTGAGCAGCACGGGAATGAGCACTTCTGTGTTAAAGATGTAGATGCCCATCGATGCTGAAATCTTTGTTGGATCGTAAGGCGATCGCAGCTCGGTCCGTTGCGGTTTTTCCAGGAAGTTGGTGATGCGATTATCGTGGTCGATGTCGACGACGCCGAAATGACGGGACTCAGCCGGGTCGGTTACCAGAGTGGCGACGGTGACGTCGGCAGCGGCTTCCTTGTGCTGCTTGAGCATGCGAGCGTAATTCATTTTGTAGATGTGGTCGCCCGCGAGGATGATCACGTACTTCGGCTGCTCGGAGCCAATGGAATAAATGTTTTGATAGACCGCGTCGGCCGTCCCCATGTACCAGTTTTCGCTGACCCGCTTCATGGGCGGCAGGATTTCAATGAACTCGCCGATCTCCCGGCCGAAAATGTTCCAGCCTTCGCGGATCTGACGATTCAGTGAGAGCGCCTTGTATTGTGTGAGGATAAAAACGCGGCGCAGTCCGGAGTTGACGCAGTTGGAAAGCGTGATGTCGATGATGCGGTAGATGCCGCCAAAGGTCACGGCGGGTTTAGCGCGGTCGCGAGTGAGCGGATAAAGCCGTTCGCCGGCGCCTCCTGCGAGCAGGATTCCGAGCGTATCTTTCATCGGCACACCGACATCGGCACACCACAGGGATACAACGTACAACGCGGACGCTGCCCCACCCAACGCGACATACTAGCACAAGGCTAGCACCCAGTACCCGTCGACGGCATCTTGCGCTCCGGAATTTACTGGATACTGAGTACTGGATACTGGGTCCTGGTTTTGGTTAGCAGTGCACGATCTTGTCGCTCTTGATGCCGCGAGTGGCGTTGCGGGAATCCACGACCAGCTTGGCCTCGTTCACGATCTTCTTGTAATCGTAGTCGGAGTGGTCGGTGACGATAAGCACGCAGTCGTACTGGCTGAGATTATCAAGCGAGGCGCACTTCATTTGCAGGTCGTACTTGCGGCCGCGGCCGACGAAAGGGAAGTAGGGATCGTTATAGCTGACCGCGGCGCCCTGTTTTTGCAGCAGCTCGATGATGGTGAGAGCGGGTGACTCGCGCAGGTCGTCAATATCTTTCTTATAGGCAACGCCCAGAACCAGAACCTTGGACCCGTTGATGGCTTTTTTCTGCCGATTGAGGGCGGAGATGGTGGCGGCGATCACGTTGTAGGGCATGGCCACGTTGATTTCGCCGGCCAGCTCGATAAAACGCGTCCGGAAATCGAACTCCTTCGCCTTCCAGGAAAGATAAAACGGATCGACCGGAATACAGTGTCCGCCGAGACCCGGCCCGGGATAAAACGGATGGAAGCCGAAAGGTTTGGTGGCGGCGGCGTCGATGATCTCCCAGATGTTAAGGTCCATGCGCAGGCAGAGCATCTTGAGTTCGTTGACCAGCGCGATGTTGACGCAACGGTAGATATTTTCGAGGAGCTTGGTCATCTCCGCGGCCGCAGGCGAAGAGACGGGAACGGTGCGGCGGAAGATGGAACCGTAAAGCGCGGCGGCGATTTCGCTGGCCTGCGGATCGAGTCCGCCAATCACTTTCGGAATATCGTGGCGAGCCACCTGAGTGTTGCCGGGGTCCTCGCGCTCAGGCGAGAACGCCACCCAGAAATCGTTGTCACCGGCAGCGCCCTTGCGACAAGCCTTCAGGCCGGCCCTGTTCTCCTGTTCGAGAATCGGAACCAGGACTTCCTCGGTGGTGCCGGGGTAGGTGGTGCTTTCGAGGACTACGATCTGACCGGCGCGCAAATGGGGCGCTACGGCATGGGCGGTGTTGGTGATGTAGCTGAGATCGGGCTCGTGATATTCGTCGAGCGGCGTGGGGACGCAGATGATGATCGCATCCATGGCGGTGATCTGCGAATAGTCGGCCGTGGCATTGAAGCTGTTCGCTTTGGCGGCCGCGATTTCTTCGGGAGTTATGCGGAAAATATAGGAGCCGCCGTTGGCGAGGGTCTCGATTTTTCGCTGATCGATGTCAAAACCGGTGACAGCAAACTTCTGCTCGCTGTAGAGCAATGCCAGCGGCAATCCGACATAACCGAGGCCGATGATTCCGACTCGAGCCTGGCGCGCGTCGATTCGGCCTTTCAAGTCGGTAAAGAGCGAGGAAGCGGTGAGCTGAGTATTCATAAGGACAGCCATAATTCTAGCATCGCAGTTCGCGCTTAAGTTGCGGAAGGTGTGTCGCCACGACGATTCTCTCGCGATTTTCATGCGATGATTACGGGGCTAATTGCGATCTTGATTACTGCCGTAATCGAAATCGCCCCGATCGCGGTTTCCTTAGTAACATGCGGATGAGATGCGATTCTCACGGCTGTTCATTGTGCTGTTCCTGCTCGCTCTACAGGCTGCACTGGCGAGCCAAGCCGCGCGCTTTTTGGTAGTGGACGAACCGGAACCGTCCGACGCCATTGTGGTGCTGGCTGGGGAAACTAACGTCCGTCCCGCTCGTGCGCTAGAACTGCTGCGCCAGGGAGTGGCGCCGCGCGTGTTCATGAACGCCGAGACCCGAGACGTGATCTACGATCAGCGACTGACTGACATTGCGCAGAAATACGTCGACAGTCTTCCTGAAGCAAGCCGCATCTCGGTATGTCCGATCGCTGGGTTCTCCACCTTTGCTGAGGCCGACGACGTAAGCCGATGCCTGCAGTCGCTAAGCGCGCATCGCGTGCTGATCGTGACTTCCGACTATCACACCCGCCGCGCCTCGCTGATCTTTCGCCACCGCCTGCCGCAATACCATTTCAGCGTGGCCGCAGCCCACAATCCAGGCGGATTCGGCTACGCCTGGTGGACGAACCGCGAATGGGCAAAAATCACCTTCGATGAGTGGTCAAAAATCCTGTGGTGGGAAGCCGTCGACCGCTGGCGTTAGTCGGGACCCAGTACCCGGACCTGCGTTTCGACTGGGTACTGGGTACTGCAACTGGCAACTTCTTTCGTTCTGCGATAGCTTGAAAGTTATCCTTTTCCACCGGAGGTTCCATGGCGCAAGTCACGATTACGGTGCGTAAGAATGGTCCTTTGCGCATAGACGATCCGAACGGCGTTATCGAAATGGTGGACGCCGACGGCAACAAGTACGACCTGACGGGCAAGACGGTGTTTTCCCTCTGCCGCTGCGGTGCGTCCGCCAACCGGCCTTTCTGCGATGGCACTCACAAGATCGCCTTCCAGGCACCCGACACGGCGATCAAGATCGGGTAGCTGCCGGGTTTGGCGATGCGGATTTTGGCTCTCGATCAACCCTCCACCCGTGAGCTCCCCGTGGGGATGCGGTGTTGTCCCGCCCAAGCGGCGCGGCTGCGCTTCCAACAAAATCGTGAGTCTGTCCCTAGTATCTAACTGGAAACGGGGCGGCGAAAATCCGTGCCCGGAGCTTTCCTGTGATCTAGCATAGTGCGTGGACAAGTGTGGCCGGAGACGCCGGTACTTTCCAGTTCCAGAATTTCGGACCGAAGAACCTTTTGTCGAATAACTTTATGGGCCCTTCGGAAAAAACACAGCACGCGATCCGACGCAGCACCCGGCTCTCGCTGGAAGTTCCAGTGCTGGTCACCAGCCTCAATCCTGAGCTGCCATTTTCCGCGGCAGGCAATACCACACTGGTCAACGCTCATGGATGCGGTCTGATTTTGTCGCGCCCGCTGGCGCAGGGCGTTGAGGTTCAGCTGGAAATTGTTTCGGCAAAACGGTGCACCACGGCACGGGTAGTGGAGGTGGTTCCTCTGGGCGGCGATCCCGCGGCCTGGCTAATCGGTCTGGAACTTGGCGTTCCGGGCAACTTCTGGGGAATCGAGTATGCGCCTTCGGATTGGAAGATCGAGGCGAGGTCTTCGCCTCTCGCGGGCCAACCGCACGCCGATCTTGGGGCGAGCGCGGCGGCGAAGCCGGCACGTTCGCGACGCTGGCGGCTGACCGACATCAGCGCGGGTGCCTGTTACTTGGAGACGGCTACGCCATTTCCCGCTGAGACTCCCGTGCTGCTGAGCATTCGAACGTTGGACGCGGAGTGTCTGCTCGATGGAGTGGTGCGGGTGTCGCATGCGCAAACCGGAATGGGGGTCGAGTTTACAGGAGAGCCAGCGAAGGCTCAGCACGCGAAGGTAGAGGAACTGATCAGCCGGCTGATGAGTCATCACGAGGTTCCGAAGGTTTTCGTTGGCCGAAAGGAACACGTTACACCCGGTCGGCATGGGCCTGCGAATCAGGCAGGGAGAGCAGACTCTCGATGGCGAGTCGCCCGACCCACTGCTGGACCTGATGCGCGAAGGGCCGGCGTTGACCCCAGAGCAGTTTCTGAGCGATTTACGGTCACAGCGGCTTGGCAATCGCCGCGACCCACGAATTGATCTGGCGTTGCCGGTGCTGCTTACCGGAACCGACACTAGCGGGCGTCCTCTGGATCAGAGAGTGATGACGGTCAATATCAGCCGGTGCGGGGCGCTGTTGGAGGGGACCCGGGGAATACTCCGTGTCGGCGACATAGTCTTTCTGGCTCGCCTGGACAAAAAGGAACAGTTTCGAGTCGTGTCTGTCGGGAGCGATCACTCTCCATCTGCAGGTCAAGTCGGAGTAACCGCGGTTGATCCGAATACTTCGTTTTGGAGTGAGGTGCTCGAGGCGACCGCGCACTGGCTCGAGATCGCGAGCCTTCGCGAGGACGACTCCGGAGATGCCGGCGGGACGGCGCGTTAGCGACGTTGCAGTGATACACTGCCTCGCCAGAGGCCTTTGTGTCGGACGACTCTGAGTCATCTCAAGCGAAAATGGCGCGCGACGGAGAACTGGGGATGGGCGCGAAAATCACGCGCCGTGATTTTTTGAATGGAGTCGCACTCACGGCCGGAGCAGCCGTCATTCCTCCCGAAATGTGGGCTGCCGCCGCCGCCGATCTGGAGGCGCAGAATGTACCCGGTTACTATCCTCCCGGCAAGACCGGCCTGCGCGGAGATCACGTCGGGTCGTTCGAGACCATGCACAGAATCCGCGATGGAGCCTTCTGGGATGACGCTCCTAGGGCCGTGGACACGGGTGAATCTTACGATCTGGTGATTGTGGGCGGAGGTATCAGCGGACTCGCCGCCGCACACTATTTCCGCAAAGCTGCCGGCGACGGGGCACGCATCCTGATTCTCGAGAACCACGACGACTTCGGTGGACACGCTAAGCGCAACGAATTCCGCACGGGCGGCCGCACGATTCTCGGTTTTGGCGGCACGTATTCCATTGAAAGCCCGGCGCCCTATAGCGCGGTGGCGAAGGCTCTTATCACGGAGCTCGGGATCGATGTGCCTTCCTATCCCAAGTATGTCAACAAAGATCTTTACCGCTCGTTCGGTCTGAAGCCGCGCATTTTCTTCGACAAGGAAACCTTCGGGACCGACAAGCTTGTTCTGAACGCGGTGCATACCGGAGGAGATGAGAGCGGCATCAACGACGAAGCCGGCGAGGCGGGCTTGCAGGAGTTTCTGAAAGAAGCTCCGCTCTCGGCGAAAGCCAAGGGAGATTTTCAGCGGCTGCTCACGGAGAAGAAGGATTATTTTCCCGGTCTCAGCTCCGATGAAAGGAAGGCGCGCCTGGCTCGCATGAGCTATGCGAAGTACTTGACCGACACCGTCGGAGTGAGCGACGAGATCGTGAAATTGTTCCAGGCCTTTCCGCACCCGCTGTTTGGCGTGGGCGTTGACGCAGTCGCTGCGCAGGACGCCTGGGGTCTTGAAATGCCGGGGTTCAACGGACTCAAGCTCGATCCCACACCGGGCAAGGGGATGAACCGCGATTGCATTCACAATGACGAAGCGGAAAAATACTTCTTTCACTTTCCCGACGGCAACGCTTCGATCACGCGACTGCTGGTGTGCAAACTGATCCCGTCGGCGATTCCAGGAAGCTCGGCCACCCGCGTGGTGCTGGCCAAGGCAGATTACGCAAAGCTCGACCAGCCGTCTTCTCCGATGCGCATCCGGCTGAACAGCACGGTGGTCAAGGTGAAGCACAGAGGCGATCCGGCTTCGGCGAAGGAAGTGGAAGTCAGCTACTTTACCGAGAAACAGCTCAAGACGGTGCGCGCCGCGAACTGTATTCTGGCGTGCTGGCATGTCGTGATTCCGTACATCGCGCAGGAATTGCCGGACGCGCAGAAAGAAGCGCTCGCTTCGGCGCAGAAAGTTCCCCTGCTCTACAACAACGTGCTAGTGCGCAACTGGAGTGCTTTTCAGAAGCTGGGTGCGAGTGCGATTTACGCTCCCGGCATGTACCACACCAGCGTGAACCTGGATCTTCCGGTAAGCATTGGCGGCTATGAATGTACGAAAAAGCCGGACGAGCCGATCGTGGTGCACATGATGAAGGCAGCCTGCAAGCCCGGACACCCGGCGCGTGAGCAGCATAAGCTGGGGCGCATCGATCTCTATACCACAACGTTCGAAAATTACGAGCGCAACATTCGCGAGCAACTGCTGCGGATATTGGGTCCGGGCGGATTCGATCTGGCCCGCGACATCCTGGAAATTACGGTCAACCGCTGGCCGCACGGCTACGCCTACGAATACAATTCGCTGTTTGACGAATTCTGGCTGGAAGGCGGCGAGACGCCATGCCAGGTGGCTCGCAGACCGTTTGGCCGGCTCGCGATCGCGAACTCAGACGCGGATGCATACGCCTACACCGATTGCGCCATCGATCAGGCCTACCGGGCAGTGCGGGAGTTGAAGAAGAATTAATTAGTGTGGCGCGGGCGCCCTGGCCCGCGGAAGGCGGCGAGTGAGTGATCTAGGTTTCGGCATTTTTGATCAAGGAAAGATTGATTACCGGGTCTTGTCCTCGGGGTGCGTGAGCGTTCGCGGGTTGAGGAGGTTCTTACATGAACGCCAGTTCCTCGGAGCGACCGAAGCCGACTGCGAAATCGCAACCTAAGGCGGATCGTCCGTTTGCCCCCGGCTACGGCATTGTCGGAGCGAAGGACGGCAAGGGCTTGCTCCCGTGGGCTTGGGTTGCGAGAAAGATGAATCCATGCCGGACGTTCTGGGTAGCCACGATCCACGCGCGTGAGGGACGTCCGCATGTGATGCCGGTTTGGGGAGTGTGGCTGACGACGCCTTCTTTTTTTCCACCGGACGCCAATCCCGCAAAGGGCAAAACCTCGCCGTCAATCCCGCATGCACGATTGCGAACGACGATGGCCAGGAAGCGGTGATCGTCGAGGGCTTGGCAACTCAAGTCGAAGATGCGGCGGCGCTGGAGCGGATCGCAACCGCCTACAAGAAGAAATATAAGATGGACCCGCGGAGCATGGGAGAGCCGATCTTTCGCGTGCAGCCCAGCCGGGTCTTCGGCTTTGTGGAGAAAAGTTTTGCACAGTCTGCAACTCGATGGAAATTATGATCCCTAGCCTCCAACCCCCCGTTGGTAACGGGTTTTGCCGTTACCTGTGGGGCCGAAAAAAAACACGATTGGGTGGTTGCCGTTCGGCTGCTGATATGGAAAAATGAGTTGCAGTTCATAAAGTACCTCCTTCCCCCTTTGAATCTGCTGGGCCACAAGGTGCGCTGATCGCTGTCAAGACTGGCGCTTGCACCTCGATCGAGGAATCTTGCTCGCCGAGGGGATTTCCATAACCGATCTGTATGTGATCAGGAGTATAATGGCGCTCCAGGTTCTGTCTGCAGTCATACAAAGCCAGCCAACTGAGAATCTGAATCCTCGAGTAGGAAGCCGAATGTCGCGCCCACAGCGGGTTACAACAGTGCCCGTTATTTTCTTCGTCCTCTGCCTGGGGTTTTCTCTCGCTTGGGGTCAGAACGATGTTCTGACTCAGCACAATGACAATACGCGCTCGGGCTTGAATGCGAATGAGACGCTGCTGACGCCGGCGAGCGTCAATGTCAACAATTTCGGACAGCTCTTCACGCAGAACGTCGACGGCATGATTGTCGGGCAACCGCTCTATGCCAATCAGGTTTTGATGAACGATGGTCTCGTCCACAACGTCGTGTACGTTGCCACGCAGAACAACACCGTCTATGCCTTTGATGCCGACAGCAAGCAGGGCAATAACGCTTCTCCGCTATGGTCGACGAACCTGGACGACGGCGGGACCCCCGATCCGATTTCCGACTATGGCTGTACCGGCACCCATTACACCGAGATCGGAATCATGGGCACGCCGGTCATCGATCCCGGCAAAACCACGCTTTACGTCGTGGCCAAGACGGTCACCGGGACCGGGCCCAGCGCGGTGCGCAACTTTAGTCTGCATGCGCTAGACATCACCTCGGGCAATGAAGCGTTCGGCGGGCCGGTGATCATTACCGGCACGGCGCCGTCCGGCAATGGATCGGGAACGTTTAATCCGGTCCTTCAAATGCAACGTCCGGCGCTGTTACTGGATAACAACGGTGTGCTCTACATTGGATTCGGCGGAAACGGTTGCGACGAGTACGCCTATAACGGCTGGCTTTTTGCCTACAACTCGCAGACGCTACAACAGGAAGCCGCGTTCCTGATCACTCCCGATGGGACGCGCGGCTCGCTCTGGCAAGGCGGAAGCGGTCCGGCGGTCGACGAGCAGGGCTACATTTATGTGGCCACTGCGAACGGAACGTATGACGGGCCTTCGCAGCACAACGACTTTGGCGACACCGTTCTGAAGATGTCATGGAACGGGGGCGTTTTTGGCATGGAGGACTACTTCACGCCTTATAACCAGCTGCAGCTCGCGCAGCAGGATCTGGATCTTGGTTCGTCGGGCCCCCTGATTCTGCCCGACCAACCTGGCCTCTACCCGCACGAACTGGTGGCGGGAGGTAAACAAGGCACCCTCTACCTGGTCAACCGGGATAATCTGGGTCAATACAACTCGAAAACCGATAGTGTCATCCAGGAAATTCCCAACGCCGTGCCAAGTGAGCTCAACGGCGTGCCTACGTACTGGAACGGCAGCGTCTATGTGGCCGGAGAAGGGGACCACATCAAGCAGTTCTCTTTGGTCAATGGACAGCTAACGCTGCAGCCGGTTTCACAAACCACGCAAACTTTTACGGGCTTTGGTCCGGCCTCCACCTCGATTACTGCGAATGGAAGCACAAACGGAATCCTTTGGGCGATCCGCCATACCAGCCCCGCCCTGTTCGCCTTCGATCCAACCAACCTCGCAAACGAGTTCTGGGACAGCACGCAAGCGCTGAAACAACGGGACAAGTTGGTTCCCGTCATGCGCTTCGTAACTCCAACCATCTCCAACGGCAAGGTGTATGTTGGTGGATCGGCCGCCCTGGAGGTGTATGGGCTCCTGCCGGCGCTGTCGGTGGTGTCGGGCAATAATCAGACAGGTGTGGAGAAGTCGGTTTTGCCCGTTCCCTTGACTGTTGCGGCCACCGATGCCTACTTTTCCCAGCCCTTGGCCGGGGTGACGATTACCTGCAAGGACGGAGGAGCGGGAGGCGTCCCTTCCAGCACAACGCTGACGACGAATTCCTCCGGAACGATAAGCTACACTTACCAGCTTCCCCTCAAGCCGCAAGCCATCACCATCTCTTGTACCAGCACGGGTTATGGCAGCGCTTCGTTCAGCGAAACGTGCACCGTGGGCCCTCCGGTGACTATGACCATTGTCTCTGGAAACAGCCAAACTGCGCCGCCGAATGCCCCCCTGCCGGCGCCCCTGGTGGTGAAGGTGGCTGACGCTCACGCTTTTGGCGTGCCGGGAGTGACTGTGAACTTCACGGATAACGGCGCGGGCGGGACTTTCGTAGCCACATCAGTCGTCACCGGTTCCAATGGAACTGCCTCCGCCCAGTACACGATGGGTCCGAAAGCTGGGAAGATTAAGATCACTGCATCGTCATCGGGGCTCAAGAGCGTGGGCTTCACCGAGAACGCCGTGGTCGGGCCCGCCGCTAACGTCTCCGTCACCACCGGCAATAATCAGTCTGGTACGGTTGGAACGAAATTGACTCAGGCTCTCACCGCGCTTGTCACCGACGCTTACAACAATCCCGTCTCCGGCGTCAGCGTCTCCTTTAGCGACGGCGGAGCCGGAGGCACATTCTCCGGCCCCAATCCCGTTTTGACCGGGACCAATGGAACGGCGACCGAGTTCTATACGCTGCCGATGGCCGCTGGCACGGTGACCATCACGGCCAATGCCACAGGAGTAACCAATCCTGCCACCTTCACCGAGACTGCGACTGCCGGAACCGCCACCAACATCAGCATCAGCAGCGGCAATAACCAGACTGCTCCTAACGGAACTCAATTGCCCCTGCCGCTCGTGGTACTCGTAACCGACCAGTACAACAATCCTGTTGCCAGCGTGAATGTCACTTTCAGTGACGGCGGCGCCGGAGGCATTTTCTCCTACTCCAATCCCGTCGCGACCGGGACTAATGGAACGGCAAGCCAGTACTACACGCTCCCGCCGGTCGCGGGCGAAACCGTCTACATCACGGCCACTGCCGCCGGAGTAGCCAACCTCGTCACCTTCACCGAATACGGGCAATAGCCGCGCCAGCATGAGGAATCACCTCACGCTCGGCTGACAATTGAATGAAAGCTCAGTCCTGCAATATTTTTCGCGCCGACAAATGGGCTCCCGTCAGCAGCAGCATCCCCGAGAGGAACGCCCAGAACATCAAGCTGACCGAGATGGCGAACGGCCCATACACTTCCGCAAAATTCAGCCGCGGCAGGGCGAAGATATAAGCGTACTTCAGTGCCTCGGAGAGCAATCCCATAATCACCGCCGCCGGCAAGACTCCCCCAGCCGGCACCTTGCCGTTCGGCAGCAGCCAGTAGACAAGAAAGAATATCGCGATGCTGGCCAGGATCGAGAAGACCTTCATGGTCACAAAGTCCACCAGTTGCACATACCACGCGCTATAGCCGTGCAGCGCACTCTTAAGGAGGGCGACGTTTCCCGCGGTCAATCCTACCGAGAGCAGGGCGAGCGATCCGCAGGCAAACACCAGCCCGAGCGAGATCAATTGATTCCCCACGTAAGAGCGGTTGTTGCGAAATCCCCAGACGCGGTTCAGCGCGACTTCGAGCGGCATAAAAATTCCCGTGGAAGTAATCAGCAGCATGACCAGCGAAATCACTTGCGCCCGATGGTGCGCGCCGACCAGCGCATTCAGGTTTCGGATCACGAATTCCTGGCCGGTCGGAAGATAGTCGCGCAACAGGTTCTCGACCACGCCGTACATCACTCGCGAACGAAAAACATAGCGGATCAACGTCATCAACAACAGCAGGAACGGGAACAGGGACAGAATTGCATTGGCGGCAACCGAGAAGGCAAAGGTGTGCACCTCGGTCCGGAGCAAATAGCGCGCCGTGGAACGCACAATGCCTTCAGCCGGAGCCGCGCGAAATTCGGACGCGCCCTTGTTGCCGGGAAGCTTGATGGGAGTGATGGACGACACTCGTTTCTCAAATAGTATCAAATACTTACGGCTTTCCGTCGAGGCCTGCCACTCGGAGCCTCTGCCACCCACGGTTTCAACTTAAGCCCGGCGGTCATGTTCGTTTTTGGCACATTCTCATTTCGATGCATAGTTCGATACAGGTTCGAGCCTGGTGCGCAACTTAGCTCTTGCCAACTGCAATCTTCCTGCTATTATCTGGTGCTTCGTCAGCCAGACCGGTTGGCGAGCAGCAGGATTGACGTTTCCGTGTCAGCAGTCGGATATCGCGCCTTCGTCTTCGCGGCTCCACAGCATTTCGTCGCGGGCAACCCTCGACCGAATGCCAGGGAGCCGTTTCTGTTGGTGCGGTTTCGCCCGCGCGCGGCAGCGCCAATGAAAAAATTCTTGCGTCCGTTCGAGGGGGTGCCTTTTTCAGGAGTCGTGGGTCTAAGTGATGGCTTCCAGTTGAAAATAGACCACGGCAAACCGAACCTGGCAATCAGACAAGCGGCGGAAGAATAATTCTCAGCGATTAGGCGAAAGGAGTTTCTTTGTGAGAGAGAAGGGTACTGTGAAGTGGTTCAACGGAGCGAAGGGATACGGATTCATCCAGCGCTCCACCGGCGAGGATGTGTTCGTGCATTTCTCGGCCATCCAGGAGAACGGCTACCGCTCGCTGAACGAAGGCGAGACCGTCGAGTTCGACTTGCTCAAAGGCCCAAAAGGCTTCCAGGCAGGCAACGTCGTCCGCGCGGCGGCATAAATTTCTCCAACCAGTTCGCAAACCCTCTCGGATCGTCGAGAGGGTTTTTTGTTTCGTCGAGTTTCGTATCGGGCATCGCTTCGGCGACGCCGCAAGCGCGAACGGGAAGGACACGACGTTACAGCTTGCGGAAGAAGTCGATGTTGCCTTTGAGTTTGGGTGGCGCAGCGGTTCACCGCTGCGGTAACTGCGTTGTTTTGAACTCGGCTTTAGCCGCCGAGGTCAGGTTATTCGGCCCGAAAAAGAGGGATATTTCCATGACCTTCAGCCTCAAAGCCATTTTTCAGCGCGCCGACCAAAGTGACGACCAATACGAAGGCGTCCGCAGGATCAATATTTACCTGTTGCGACTGGTCTTTATCTTGATGTTCTTCGTGCTCGGCAAGGACACCTGGACGCACATCCTCACCCACCAGGGACCGTGGGAACCAACCAATGCCGTGGCGTGGTGCGTCTGGACAGCCTTCGCGACTTTGGCGGGTTTAGGAATCATCCGTCCTTTGAAAATGCTGCCGATCCTGCTGCTGGAGATCTTCTACAAAGTCATGTGGCTTATTCTTGTGGCGTATCCACTCTGGTCACAAGGCAAGTTGGCCGGCTCTCCGGCGGAAGGCACCACCTCGGCGTTCCTGTGGGTGATCTTACCCATCGTTGCAGTACCGTGGGGATATGTGTTTGTGAACTACATTTACAAACCAAAGAAGTGAAACGGGGTGCCCCATCCTAACGTCGTGCTTTTCGACGTTAGGGTGTGATTCCACGATCGCGTAAAGCTTGGGTAGTCCGCGGGGCCCCATCGCAGGCCCACCGTTGCAGAAAACGCAAGGATGGGGCACCGGCCCACGCGCCCCAAACCTTGATAATGTGTACACACCTGTGTATTATAAATCCCAGGCGTCATGGCTGAACTGAGCTTTGAATGGGACGAAGGGAAGAACGCGGCCAACATCAAGAATCACGGGATCGATTTCTTGGATGCCGCTTTGATCTTTGAGAACCCGACGCTTGAAGCCGTCGATGATCGAGAGGACTACGGCGAGGTGAGATACATCGCATTTGGGTTATCGGTTGAGACGGTACTGCAAGTCGTCTACACCTGGCGTGGCGCAAACGTCATCCGCATCATCAGCGCAAGGAAGGCAAACCGTTATGACGCAGAAAAATACTACCGTGAGATATTCGCTTAGCGCGATCAAAAGAAAAGCCGCCCGCGGCGCAAGTAAGACACGCGCCAACGCGCCGGAAGCCCCGGCCGTCGGCGAAGATTTCTGGAAACGCGCCCGGGTCGTCATGCCGAGCGGCAAGACCTCCGTGCATCTGCGCGTTGACAGTGACGTATTCGAGTGGTTCAAGAGACAAGGCGAAGGCCATCTCACCCGCATGAACGCGGTTTTGCGCTCCTATGTGGACGCGCAAAAACACTGATGTTGCCGGGTGCGCCACTCAGCCCGCCTTCAGTCGCCGCCCAGCTCCCTTTTCGCTCGAAAGAAGAGCTGGGTTTAAGATAACCGCAGCATGGAAACCTCAACAGTCAGGGTGCGCCCCCTGCGCTTTGCGTTTCTGGTCGAGCCGAAGGACAAACTAGGCCTACAGAGAATATTTGAAGTGAACTCTTCGCTTTGGGGCGGGGTCTTCAATTTCATCATCCCGCTCTTTAAGCAGGTCCCCGGACGATACCGAGAGAAATATTTCAAGACGATTCCGGCAAAGGGGATGCTCAAGGGACTAGTTGAGGCGTTTCAGCCGGACTATCTGGTTGAATTGAAAACAGGCGCCGCGGCGTCTTACGGGATTGCGTTTCCTGAAAAGCGGATTCTTGCAATCGGCGATCTGATCGCCCGCGACGAACAAGGACGATGCAAGATAGGAGTTGACCTGCGCAGCGTATGCGATGACCTGTACCGGACAACGTTCCGTTTCGTACAGCGCCATCCTCCGGACGTAATAATCCCTTCAAGCATAGAGAAAAGATATAACCTGCTTTTCGCTGCCACTTTTGGATTCTTGCCGGAAGCAGGCCCTCTTGCCGACGTTTCGAACGTTTATGTGAAGGCGCTCGATGGGAAGAGAACCGTCATTAAAGCGGTCGAATTTCCCAAATTATTCAATCACAAATATCTCTATCCATTGAGAGCGACTAATCACGAGCTGGATACTTTCAGAAATAGTTGGTCGATTGACTCGAAGTTGTTTTACATGGACGAAAGGTCGTCGTTCGACCTGATCGAGTTCTGGAATCTACGGGCGCTTGGATGGCACGTAGAGCCATTGCCCGCCAGCTTGGCTCCGAACTTAATTGATTATTGTAATGAGTTCATAAAGTCGGTGTATCGGCCCTTTCCCCCTCCATCGAATGCCTATCATCATGCAACGATGTTGTGCGCGCGTTCTCAGTCGGTTGAGGAATTGCAGGAATTCATCAAGAAGTTGACTTGGGTTCCCGCTACGCATGCATGCCTCGATCATCGCGTGCCGCGCATGTGGGAGGAATGGGGCCGGAGCGCAGATCATGCTGAGCCGCAGACAGTGGAGCATTCGGAGAAATCAGTAGATGCGTACGTGATAGGGGATGGGCTTCATCTGACCTCGCAGCCGCATGATTTTGCGAAAGACGACCGCTTCTGTTCGCTGACGGCTGCCTGCGCAAATGTGCTCAAGTCATTCTCGGGCGGGACGCCGATCATCCCGTGGAAGAGCGACGTTGCAGCGACGTTAACGCGCGATTTTGGCGAAAAGAAAACATGGATCTCCCGCGAAGGAATAGTGGTGTTAGCCGGTGAGCACCGCTTCTCCAGTGTCCTGCGCGTTCCTAGTCCGATAAACATTTTCTCTTCAATGGCGGAGTCCCTCGGTTACAAGCTATCTCTGTCCCCAGCCGGTCGGACCTGTAAACAGATCATTGATGCTGTCGGCGGCCTGATGTGGATAGGGATCGTGGCAAGGTCGCCGGAGCTGTTGAAATTCATCGACAGGCTTGCCCACGAAGATCTTGAGGTCGAACTTGAAGGCGAAGAGGGCGAAGCGGGGAAGCGAAAAAAAGTCCATAAGGGATTTGCCACGCTTCCTCAGGTAATCGAGACTCTGGAAAGAACGAACGCGGGAGGTCTGCCAACGATCGGCGGGCATTTGAATGCGCTGATCCGATCCAACGTCCTGAAGCTGGGAATGGCGCTGCGCTGCACCGAGTGCGAGTACACAAGTTGGTTCAGTCTCGAGGGCTTGGCTCCCGAGCTATCATGCCCCCACTGCCTCGCGAACTTCCACTTCCCATCAGGCTCGCCACCACATAGAGACGCTTGGGCCTATCGAGTCATAGGACCATTTACGACCGGGCATTTTGGAGGAGGGGCATACTGCGTGGCGACTGCGTTGCATTTTTTGAGCGAGAAGATTGCTCGAACGTCGAATTGGGTGCCGAGCTTTACTATGCGGAATGCCGTGGGCAACGAGTTCGAAGCGGATTTCGGCATGCTTGCTGCCCCGAGCCGATTTAGTCATAGGTCCTCGCCACAGTTGATAATCGGGGAATGCAAGTCCTTCAACCGTTTCGAACAGCGGGACTTTAAGCGAGCCGAGGAAGCAGCCGACCTGTTCCCTGGTGCCGTCCTTTGTTTTTGCACTTTCAATGAGACCTTGGACAAGAGTGAGATCAAAGGGCTGACAAGACTTACGAAGCAAGGCAGAAAAAGAATGGACGTCGGAAAACAGATGAATCCTGTCCTTATCCTGACTTCTCGGGAGTTGTTTTCTGAGTTCAAAATGACGGACCTCTATTCGCTATACGGTGATAAAGCCGATTATGCGCGTGGGGTTTATTTGCGTGACGATATTCAGGAGCTGTGCGAGTTCACACAAAAGACCTATCTTGGAATGCCGTCATATCACGAATGGCTCGAGGAAAAGCGCAGGAAGCGAGCAGCCCGATCGGCAGCAAAAGCTCCAGTGACGGGCAAAGCCCGATAATGTGGGAGCTCGCCGGGTGCGCCTACTTCTCACGCTTTTTGAGAAGTGGCCCGCCACCGCGACAGCGCGATGGGCTTTTCCACCGCAGCCCGCGTAAAGCGAGTTGACATCAAGGACTATAATAAGACTTAGTAAGCAGCCCAGTGTGGCCGCAGCCGGTTCAAGTTCTTTGAAATCTGGATTTCGCTCGACTTAGTAAGTCGACTCATCGATTCTAAAGGAAGGCAAAGGTTCGGTCATGCCGCTAACTCCTTCGCCGTGAAGAATTTGGAGATAACTCCTTTAAATTGAAGAATTTAATGAAAAAAGGGGGGGGAGGGGGTGGGCATCACGGAGATTGAAACTCTGAAACGCCACTCTAAGTCCTTATTCCGGAATATTTTGCAAATTAGCCCTTTAAACTCAAAGATTTAGCGGGAATTTCCGCGTAACGGCAATAATATACTTGACACAGATTACCTGAGTCTGCTACCTTAGCAGCATGGAACGCACACCGGAACCAAAAACCCTCCAGCAAGCGATAGTATACTTCGCCGATCCCGAGAACTGCCTACACTTCTTGGCCGCTCGCCGTTTCCCTGATGGCGTCTATTGCCCGCGTTGTGGCTCCAAGGATGTGAGCTTCATTGCTACTCGCCGCATCTGGGAGTGCAAGACCAAGCATGACAAACGGCAGTTCAGCGCCAAGATCAATACCGTTTTCGAGGATTCTCCCATCAGCCTAGATAAGTGGCTCACCGCCGTTTGGATGATTGCCAATTGCAAGAATGGCATCAGCAGCTACGAGATTCACCGCGCTTTGGGGGTCACTCAAAAAAGCGCGTGGTTTATGCTGCATCGGATTCGCCTTGCCATGCGCGTCGGTACCTCTCAGAAACTAGGCGGAGGTTCTGAGAGCGAGAACGAAGTCGAAGTGGACGAAACCTTCATCGGCGGGAAGATGAAGAACATGCACCGCGACCGGAGAGCGCGATTCCAAGCTGAGAAGAGTGCGGCTAAGACCGTCGTTATCGGCTTGCTGGATCGCCAGCGCCGCGAGATACGCGCCAAGGTGATCCCGAACACTGGGCGACAGACTTTGCAGAATGAAGTTCTCAAGAACGTAAAGCACGGCTCCAACGTCTATACCGATAACTACGGCGGCTATGATGCTCTGCGGGCCAAGTACGTACATGACGTTGTGGATCATTCGGAGCAGTACGTCAATGGCCGCGTGCACACCAATGGGCTTGAGAATTTCTGGTCGCTGATGAAGCGGAATCTCGCTGGCACTTACGTTGCGGTCGAACCGTTCCACCTTGACCGCTATCTTGATGAGCAGGTTTTCAGGTATAACAATCGCGGAAGTAAAGAGCAGCCGATGGATGACGCTGCACGATTCGATCTGGCATTACGGAATCTGGTCGGGAAGAGACTCACCTACAAGGAGCTGACCGGGAAGGAGGATGAAACGACGCCGTTCTAATCCGTATCGGAAAAAGCGCGGCCCGAAGCAGTGCGTTTCCGCTTCGGTGTTCGCTTCTCGGCTTCCATCTCGGCCTTAATCTTCGAGTGTGGTATCGAAAGCAGCTTATCTAGAAATCGCGTGAAGTTCCCAAATTCGCCCGTCTCATTCTTGGCGGAAGTCTCGGTGCGAGTTGGTTTTTGTGGCACGACACTAGGAGTGTGCGATGTCGTGCGACGAAAGTCAATATCTTAGTATTCGGCTCTGTGGACAGTTACTCATGGGCTTCTTTCATTCGTTCTTCGACGAGAGCGGCAAGTTTAAGGATCATAAGGTTGTTTCGTTTTGTGGCATCGTTACGGAAAACGGGAACTTGAGACGTTTCAATGAGGCATGGAAAGTGTTGTTGCGTCACTATGAAATGCCGTTTCTGCACATGAAGCGAGCACTCAATCCGAATGTGGCTCTAGGTCCAGCTATTCTTAAGCAGACCATCCCAGAACGCAACGACGCATTGAAACCATTTGCCGACTGCATCGCGGACAATCTCGAATTGGGCGTAGCAATGGCCGTGGATGTTGAAGGGTTTTCTAAGTGGGAGCCAGGAGCCAAAAAACGACTCGGCGGTAGTGATGATCCTGCCTACCTCGCGTTCCTTAGGGTAGGTTCCACTCTCCAAGAATACGCGGCTCGTGACGATGACCAAATATCTCTCACTTGTGATGACGATTTGGGAACTGCATGGAATTTTTATCAGTTGTATCGGCGAGTTCGCGTGATTGATCCTATTGCGCGAAAGAAGTTTATTGCTATCGCTTTCGCAAATGACAAGCACTACCCTGCACTTCAAGCCGCAGACATGCTTTCCTCGTTGGTACGGCTAGAAGCGTACCGACAATTTTCCAAACGTCCCTATGATTTCATTCCTCTGTTTAAACATTTGACTCAGGACAGGGGGCCACAAGCAATTAAGTGGCGAGTGATGTTTGCCAATAAAGCTGTGCTGGAGAATTTGGCAAAAAACTTAAGTACGCTCAAGTGAGGTAGCCCATGCCGCTCTGGTTTGAGATCGTCGCGCTCGTGCTTCTGGGCTGTATCGCCGTCTCCCTAATTGATCTGTGTTTCCAGTTTGAGAGCATCAACAGAAACATTTGCAATTTCGGTTCCCGGCTTGAAGGGGAAGTCTTGCCACGTCTCGAAGCGGCGATCCGCAATCGGAACGGAGAAAACCATGAACACTGACTCTCTAAACAAGTTCCGCGATTTGGTTGTTATCGCTTTGGGCCGTGTGCTCGAACAGCAGAACCGTTTAACCTCTCTGTCTGCCGCCGTTTTAGCATTGCAGGAAGCAGTGCGAGACACTCCTTTAATGAAGAAGTATCTGGCGAACAAACGAGTTCTGAGAGCAGTTCATAGCGATCTCGCCATTCCTGATTCTGACGACGCATTAGCTGCTCTAATTCAGCAATTGAGAGGTTTGAAGTTTTAGAAGTTTTGATTGACACACTCTATGCTCCGGCCCTAATGTGGGCATGAGCGCAACGCGGCCCCGGCTGGCACCGGGGGTTTTCTTCTTTTAACACCTAGCCCTGTCACGGCGCAAATAGCATACCACTGAGCCAAGTATATTATTGCCCGCGTAACTCCATGATTCTAAAAGACCGTAAAATTATTTTTTTTCGACCGTCTTAATATCCAAACTCTTCCAAAGATACCAGCAAGCAATCGAGCGATAAGGAGCCCAAGGCTTAGCGATCTTCTCCATCACTGCAGGCTTCGGCCACTTACGTTTCTTGTAATGCTTCTTGATGGCAGCCTGCACGCCATAATCGCCAACCGGAAGAATATCCGGACGCCGCAACGTGAACATCAGAAACATGTGCGCCGTCCAAACGCCGACGCCCTTGACCTGAGTAAGATGCGCGATTACTTCTTCTTCCGGCAAGTCCGGAAGCCGCTCGAACTCCAGCAGCCCAGCCGCAGTCTTCTCGGAGAGATCGCGCAAATAAGCGGTTTTCTGCCGCGACAGGCCGACACCGCGCATTTCGGCATCGGTCAGTTTGAGAATGCCCTGCGGCGTCAGCGGATCACCGGCCAGCGCGGTGAAGCGATCGAAGATGGTAGCCGCCGCCTTCCCATTCAACTGCTGATAGAGGATGGATTCAGCTAGGGAGTGAAAGGTAGGCTCGCCAAATGTCATGCGGAACGGGCCGATCCGCTCGATGATCGCGGCTAGTACAGGGTCGGATTTTTTCAGGTGTCTGATCGCGGAATGATGGGTCGCTTTGCGCATCGTCGTTCGTCCCTTGCTGGATGGCAAAGAAGTTTAGCACAACAGGCGAACAGATAGCGAATTGATCCGGAGCGATATGGTGGAGCGACGGCGTCTCGCCCGTCCAGCGGTAGTTCAGCCGCATCGCGGCCGGGCGAGGACGCCCGGCTCTCCACGCGCGAGCTTCGAGTCAGGATGGAAAGTGGAAGTGCACGTCGTGGCGTGAGGCGACGGGCGTGCCGTCGAGCGTGGCTGGCTGGTAGTGCCAGCGGCGCAGTGTGGCCTCGATCTTTTCGTCGATCCCATGGCCGATCGCCTGCACAATTTTTGTTTCGACGACGTTGCCTTGGGAGTCGATCGTCACCTCGATGACGACATCGCCCACCAGGCCCCGAGGAAGCTCGGCGCGGTCGACCGGAGGATCTGGATACACGGTCGGATACGCGACATGTACTTCGTGGCCGGTGATCGGCCCGTCAATCATGGTGCCCAACGGAGATCCAGCGTGGGAGTTGTGGTCGCCCGCTTCCGCGTCGGCATTGACAATGACCTGCTGAGGCTCTGCCGCAGGCTTTGGCTGGGACTTAGGAAGTGGGCGGGAGCGCGGCTTGCTCGCCGACGTCGGGAACAGCAACTTGGCAGCTTCTGAAGGCGTGTTATCGTTCCCCGGAGGCAAGTAAATCAGCTGGTAGGTGTGAGCGCCATCTCCATAGGCAAGCCAATCGGGCCTCAGGTCGATCACGCTGGGATTATGAAACGCGATCACGGCCAACAGGGCCAGGTGCGCGGCCACCGACACACTTACTGTACGATGGCGTCGGAACCCCGAATTCGCGGGCTGAAGACCGGTAAACACAACGATATCTAGCTTACCGGATTGACGGGCGAAGAGTGAAAAGGTTTTTCGGGGAATCGTCCCCGGGCTAGCGGAAGGCTGCCTAGCCCATGCCCGCGCTGGGGTGCAACGGCTGCGGGCTGGCACTTGGAGGTCCACCGGTTTGTTCGTCGTTGATGCCGCCGTCTTCCTTTGCCCGATGGCCACGTTCCCACTATCATTTCAAACAAGGGACTTTAATTGCACAGCAGAGAATTCGCTTTCGCTATCTTTTGTCTCTTGAAAGGCACGAATGATCACTATTGTTTCGGGACTACCGCGATCGGGCACATCGCTGATGATGCAGATGCTGGATGCGGGCGGGCTGCCGGTTCTCTCCGACGGCGAGCGCAAAGCCGACACCGACAACCCCAAGGGCTATCTCGAGTGGGAGCGCATCAAGCAACTTCCGAAAGACCCAAGCCTGATTGCCGAGGCCGAAGGCAAAGTGGTGAAGGTCATCTCGCAACTGATTCTGTCGCTGCCGATGGGCCACGAGTACCGAATCGTCTTCATGCAGCGTCCACTACCCGAAGTGTTGAAGTCGCAGAGTGAAATGCAAAGACGCCGCGGCAATGTGGATTTGATCGCCGATACACCTGGGATCGAAGAGGGCTGGACGCGGCACGTGATCGAAGTGAATCAATTTCTTGCGGGCAGGAAAGACGTGAAGGTCTTGCGCGTGCGTTATCATCGCGTGCTGCGCGAGCCGAAGGCAGTCGCCGAGGAAGTCGCGGCGTTCTTACAGGTTCCGCTCGACATTGAGGCCATGGTTCGGCAAGTAGATGGAAGCCTTTATCGCAACCGGATGAAGTAGCGCGACGGGGAATGCAAGCTAGCTTTTCGGATCCACATCCTACGGCACCGAGCGGCCATCTCGTCGGGAAATCATGTGATACTGACCTCCGTGTAGGTTCCATACACCTGCCGCAGCGCTTCGCAGATTTCGCCAACAGTAGCGTATGCGCGGACGGCATCGACTATGTAGGGCATAGTGTTGACATCGGAAATGTTTCCGTTCGTGCCCGCGGTGGGAGTCTTGGCGGCGGCGCGTTTGAGCGCATCGAGTCGGCGCTGAACCTCTTCGTTTGAACGGCGGGCGCGCAAGGCTTTGAGCTTTTTCTGCTGAGCGCGGGCTACCGATTCGCCGATGTAGAGAATGTTCGGCGACTCTTCGTCAATGACGAAATCATTCACGCCGACGGTGATCTTCTCGTTGGCTTCAAACGCGCGCTGGTACTGATAACTGGCCTCGGCAATTTCTTTCTGGGGATATCCGCGCTCGATGGCTTTGACCATGCCGCCCATCTGGTCGAGTTTCTCGAAGTAATCGAAGGCGCCGTTTTCCATGTCGAGGGTTTGTTTTTCGACGAAGTAGCTGCCGCCGAGCGGGTCGACCGTTTGGGCAACGCCCGACTCGAAGGCAATGATCTGCTGGGTGCGCAGTGCGATGCGCGCGGCTTCGGCCGTGGGCAAGGCTAGCGCTTCGTCGTAGGCGTCGGTGTGCAACGACTGTGTGCCCCCGAGCACGGCCGCCAGCGCCTGCAGGGCAACGCGCGCGATGTTGTTCATCGGCTGCTGCGCAGGCAGCGATACGCCGGCGGTTTGGGTGTGGAAGCGCATCAGACGGGTGCGGTCGCTTTTCGCGCCGAAGCGGTCTTTCATCAGGCGATACCAGATCTTGCGTGCGGCACGGTATTTGGCGATCTCCTCGAAGAAATCGTTATGCGCGTTGAAGAAGAAGCTGAGGCGAGGTCCGAAGTCGTCGACGTCGAGACCGCGGCGGCGCGCCCACTCGACGTATTCGACGCCGTCGTAGATGGTGAACGCGAGTTCCTGCAGCGCGGTCGATCCGGCTTCGCGAATGTGGTAGCCGCTGATGGAAATGGTGTTGAAACGGGGCGTAGACTTCGATCCGAATTCGAAAGTGTCAATCACCAGGCGCATCGAGGGCGCGGGCGGATAGATGTACTCCTTTTGCGCGATGTACTCCTTGAGGATGTCGTTCTGGATGGTGCCGGAAATCTTCTTCCAGTCGGCGTCTTGCTTCTCCGCCACCACTAGGTACATGGCCCAGAGCACGCTGGCCGGTGAATTGATGGTCATTGATGTCGTGGTTTGCTCGAGGTTGATGCCGTCGAACAGAATCTCCATATCTTCGAGCGAGTCGATGGCCACGCCGCACTTGCCAACTTCGCCTTCGCTGGCCGGGTGATCGGAGTCGTATCCCATTAGCGTAGGCAGATCGAAAGCAACCGACAGTCCGCCGCCGCCGTGTTCGAGAAGATATTTGTAGCGTTGGTTGGTTTCCTCAGGCGAGGCGAAGCCGGAGAACATACGCATGGTCCAGAGCTTGCCGCGGTAGCCGGTGGCGTGAATGCCACGCGTGTAAGGCGGTTGCCCCGGATAGCCGAGGTACTGCTCGCAGTTCCAGTCGGCAGGAAGGTCGGCCTGAGTGTAGAGGCGGCGGATGGGGACGTTCGAGATGGTGCTAAAACGAGCTTGGCCGTGCACGTCGAGGTTGGTGCCGGTGGGAGCGCCTATCGGTTTTTCGGGAGCCTTGTCGAGCGTGGGCGCGAGCGTCTTCTCTGCCCAATTTTTTTCCGACGCGGTGGGATGACGGCCTTCAAAGACGTCGGAAATCGGGCTTTCCGCCACGCTTTTGTGCAGACTGGTTTTCGGCTTGTTCTCGGACATTCAGTTCCCCGCTTCAGTTCCCGCTATGACTTTGATGATAGAGGAGCGGTCGCCATGCTGCAAAACCGCGCAACCGACCGAGCGGTCGGCGATGTTGAAGGTTTACCCGGTGCAACTCTGTGTCCTCTGTGGTGAAGACCTCCTCTGCCGCTCGCCTTGACTCCGCTTTTCGTGCCCACCTATGCTGGTCTTCTTGCGGCGGAGGAAAGTCTGAAAGCATTTCGGCGGTTGTTGCAGCGCACTCCGGTGTACGGCGCGTACAAAGCGCTTGGCCACTATCCCGACTATTGGTATTGGATCCTCCGCGGACGACCGTCGCGATCTCCGCATCTGTTGAAACAGAAAGTCGTGCGTGAATACGGAGAGAAATTTGGGCTGAAGACCTTGGTCGAGACTGGAACTTATTACGGCGAGATGGTCGCTGCGATGAAGAACCGTTTCGACCGCGTCTACTCCATCGAGCTTGTGCCGGTGTTGGCGGAGCGGGCAACACGCAAATTCGCGCGCGACGAACATGTCCGAATTTTCTGCGGAGACAGCCGCGTGGTCATGCCCGAAGTGGTCGCGTTACTGCAGGGCCCGGCGTTGTTCTGGCTGGACGCCGGTTATTACGGCTGGGTTGGCCGGCAGGGCGATCGGCAGCGGCTATCGGCGGAACTGGAAGTGATTCTGAGCCATCCGTACCCGCACATGATCCTGCTCGACGACGCGCACGGACTCACAGGCCGCGACGGGATTCCGTCGGTCGGCGACGTGAAGGCTTATGTAGAGTCGAAGTTTCCGCAGCGTTCGGTGGAAGTGGAGTACGACATCCTGCGCATCACGTTGCGGGGATAGCAGAACGTCGCCGGAGACACGGCTAGCCGCGTCTCCACGTTGATTTTTGCTACGATTCTTTCTTGCGCGCGAGTTCCCAGGCCTTCGCGTATTTCCAGGAGACATAGACAGCGTGGTAGAGGTGCAGAAGCAGACCCTCGCGGCCGTCGAGAAATCCGAGACGGAAAAAATAGTTATAGATAAACGTCGCCAGCGGACGCAGGACGATGTTGAACAGGCTAAAACCGCGTCTGCCTTTGGCGACCGCCATCTCCGCGCCGAGGGACGAGTAGCGGTTCATGTGATCGATGTAGTCGGTGAGCGTGGGGTAGGAGTGGTGGATGAGGGGGTAGTATAGCGTTCCTAAGTGTCCGGTTACCTGAAGGGTTTCGTGTACTGCCCGGTTTTCCACTCGACCAATGCCGCGGCGAAACATTCGCAGCTTGGGATCTGGCCAGAAGCCTCCATGTCGCAAGGCGCGCCCAAGGAATTGGTTCTGGCGCTTAAGCCAATAGCCATTTTCCGATCCAAATCCGTCTTTGGCGGGCCCGTGGCAGATTTCCTCGACTTCTTTCGTCAACCCGTCGGAGAGTTCCTCGTCTGCATCTACGCTCAAAATCCACTCACCAGTTGCTTTGTCGATCGCCGAATTTTTCTGCGCAGCGTAGCCCTTCCATTCTTCGATAAAGACTTTCGCGCCGCACGACTTTGCGATCTCGACGGTACGGTCGGTCGAGCCGGAGTCGACGACAATGATCTCGCCTTTGCCGTCGGCGACCAGCGGCTGCACACTGGCGAGTGTGCGTCCGATGTTGGCCTCTTCGTTGTGAGTAATGATGACGACAGAGAGGATCACGCTGGGCCCCTGCCGCTGCCGGCGAAAAGCCTGCCGAGCTTTCCCACCCCGTCAAGCCAACAGCGGGCTTGACGGGGACCCCGGTTTGCTCGGCTTGGACGGGCGAGAGCCTGCCCTGAGCTTGCCGAAGGGGCGCCCGTCCCTACACGGGCGCTCCCGATATCTGAGGTCGTCACTGGGAGAGAATACGCGTCTCCCCTTGATTCTTGCTACTGCTGTGGTTGCGCTGGAGGGTTCGCCGGCGTCGACTGCTCCATTGGCCGCTCGGCCACGTGCGGAATATTCGGCGTGTGCGTGACCTGGCCCCGCTCGGCGTCTGCGATCAGGATACCTGCGTGATCAAGCAGGAGGCCGGTTGCCCGATCCAGTTCGAGTTCGGCCTTTTCATAAAGGGCCTTGGCGGAGACGAGCGTGACTTCAGCCTGAGTCAGGGCCGCCTGGTTCTGCAGCACCAGAGTTGAAGTGGACGCACCGAGCGCGTACTTCTTTTGTTCGGCGTCGAGTGACTGGCGCGCCAGATCAACGGCCGCCTGGGCGGAAGCGACGCTGGCGCGATTCTGCTGCACCCCAAACTGCGCGTTGCGCACCTCGATGCGCACTTGGTTCTCGAGTTGCTGAATGCGTAACTGGGCTTGCCGGTACTCGAATTCCGAGCGCACCTGCGTCGCCTGAGCGGCACGGTTGCGGAGCGGAATGTTGATCGAGATGCCCGCGCCCTTGTCGGGAGCGGTCGAATTGACGAGCTGGTTCAAGGTCTCGCCCAAAGCGATGGGTGGTACGTTGAACTTGTAATTGGAGGGGAGCGAGCAAAATGTCGGTTCGGTGATGCATACGAAGTTCGGATTCAAATCTCCACCTTGGCCTGAGCCTCCGTAATAGGCAAACAAATCCACCGAGGGCCGGAGCGCATTGCGGATCGCTTTATTGCTGATATCGGTGTTGGAAAGATTGATTCGCGCCTCCGCCAATTCGGGACGATGACTGAGCGCATCATTGACCAAATCCTGTGTCGGAACAATCGGCTCCAGCGCGGGCAGTTCCATCGTCGAAATAGGAATAACTTCAGCATCGGCAAGTGCCGGGTCGACGAGCGTCCGGCTGAGTGCATTTTTCATGAGGAGTTGTTGAAGCTGAAGATTAGTCAGCGCCAGAGTGAGCGTCTGTTGATTGGAAGCGACTGTGCTCTGTGCCCGGACCACTTCGATCGGCGCGAGCGTGCCGATTTCCACCTGCTTCTGATTGTCGGAGAGCGTCTTCTGCGCGAAGGCAAGTTGTTCTTTCTGAACTCTGACGTTCTCGTAGGCGTATACCAGGTCCCAGTACATGTTTTCGATCTGGTCGACGGTGGTCGTGATTTGCAGTCGAAAGGCGACGTCCGAGATTTCACGATTGTTTTTCGCGATCCGAATGAAGCGATCGTTGGGAGCGAATCCGAAGCCCTGCAGCAGGTGCTGCGTCAACTTGAACTGGAAAGCGGAGTTTAGGACAGGAGTGAATTCGTTGTAAGGGTTATCCGAGGTGATGCGAGTATTGTTGAATCCGAGCGACATGTTCGTACCCCACAGGAACCCTTGCGTGTATGCGAAGTTGGCGGTTCCGGTATTCTGGTGAGGGCCGCAAAAGGGACTGGTACAGATAATCCCAAGGCGATCGATTTGCAGCGTGCCCGTGAGGATGGGATCGAAGCTGGTGATTTGCGGACCGCTGCCGAGGGTAGACACGACCAAGCCGCCAGTGCCAGCGCCAGCGCCACCAGCCGCGACCGAGGTCCCACCTTGACCCGAGCCAACCTGCGTGCCTAGTCCGCCTACGCCGCCGCCGGGCGTGTTCTGCACGACGCCGCTGTTCACGCCGAGAGTGCTCGCTCCGGCTTTGGCGCGCCAGACGTCGGTATCGGCAATGTTCAGGTTGTAGCGGGCGATGGCGATGTCGAGGTTATTTTCGAGGGCCAGCGCGACCGCGTCGTTCATCGAAATGTAGAGTTTGCCATCGTGCATGAGCTGGTCGATGCGCGGCGTATTGGCCAAGTTCGGCGGCGCTATGTAGCGCGGAGTGTAGGGACCAAGCGGGTTGGGAAAGTGCGACTGCGGTTTCGCGTATTCCTGCACGTCAAACGGCTGCGACGACGAAGACACAGCCCTCTGCGCCGGCAACTGCGCCGACGGCGCGCTGGGCACGGGCGAGGCATCCTGCGCCCACCCGGCAGGTGCCGTGATTACAGTAAGGAAGATGGCGGCAAGGAAAAGGGCGGCGGTCCGCTGAAACGCAGTTGACAGTGTAGAACTTTGCATTCGCATCATCTCCATTGATCACATCCAGGCGATCAAATTCAAGCGACCAGGCTCAAGAGGAACGGACGTAGTGATTCGCACTTTTGCGAACATTTTGCTAATACGTAGAACGACAGGCAAGAGTTCCCTGCAATCCTCTCCTTGCAATGCTGGAGAAGAGCAATCCTTTCCAGTTCCATTGATCATGAAATAAATTGATCGTAAGTGAAATAGTATATCTGACGCTCCGCCGCACCCGCGGTGCGGGCGGCGGCAAAAAATTGCAAATGCTAACGCCTGCTCAGCAGCGTAGGACCGGGAAAGAACGTGCGTAATCTCAGACTGATCCTTTCTTATGACGGCGCCGATTTCGCCGGCTGGCAGGTGCAGCCCGGTCGGTTGACGGTGCAAGGGACGCTGGCCTCAGCCATTGGACGGTTGAGCGGGGAAAATGTACTGCCACAGGGTTCTGGGCGCACCGACGCGGGTGTGCACGCATTGGCCCAGGTGGCAACTTTTGCGACCGCTTCGTCAATTCCGGCCGATAACTGGATGAAGGCGCTTAATGACATTCTGCCGCCTTCGATACGTGTGTTGGAGGTGACCGAGGCTGCGCCCGAGTTCCATGCGCGCAAATCGGCGCGTGCCAAGACGTATCGCTACCGCATTTACCGCGGAGCAATCTGTCTGCCATTTCTGGCGCGGTATGTTTGGCACTACCCTTATCCGCTGCAGGAATCCGCGATGGTGGCGGCGGCTGGTGTGGTGGTGGGCGAGCACGATTTCACCTCGTTCGCGGCGGTCGATCCAGAGCGGATAGAACGGATGGCGGCGGAAGTTAATGCTCACACGACCAATGTCCGGACGATCTTCTGTTCCGGTTGGACGCGCGAAGCCGATGAACTGATTTATACGGTTCGCGGCACCGGATTTCTTCATCACATGGTGCGAAACCTGGTCGGCACGTTCCTGCTAATAGGAAAGGGAACGATGAGCCTGGAAGACTTACGACGCATCCTCGAAACACGAGAGCGCACTGCGGCTGGGCCAACCGCGCCCGCCAGCGGGCTGTATCTGGTCGGAGTGGAATATTAAGGTGAACAACGGCAACCAAGTTGGTCATCCTAAGTGAAGGACCTGTGCATTCCCGCGCTGCGGACAAATTCATAGGTCCTTCGCTTCGCTCAGGATGACAACAAATAAAGTGAACATGAAGCCTCTGGCGCAGTCGTTCCGTCCCGGGTACACTTCTTCGCAGATGGCCACGGGTGTCGAATTCACCGTTTCCCGCATCGCCTCCGTGAACCCAGCGACCGGCGAAGTCTTGGGTGAACTAGATAGCGCCGGCCCGACCGAGGTGCGAGCTGCCGTGGCCCGCGCGCGCGCGGCGCAACCAGAATGGAATGTCTGGGGCATCCGCAATCGCGTCCAGGTAATACGCCGATTTCAGCAGATTCTTCTCGCGCATAAGATCGACGTCGCGCGGCGCATTACGCAGGAAGCAGGCAAGCCCGCGGTCGAAGCACTGCTTACCGAAGTCCTGGTCGTGCTCGACGCGGCGCGATTTCTGATCGACAACGCATTCGCGATCCTGCGCGAAGAAAAGCTGCCGCACGGAAATCCCGTGATGAAAACCAAGTCGGGGCGCATTCTGCACGAGCCCTACGGCGTCATCGGAATTATTTCGCCCTGGAATTATCCCTTCTCGATTCCGGCGACGGAAACCCTGGCGGCTCTGGTTGCGGGAAATGCCGTGGTGCTCAAGCCCTCCGAATTGACGCCGCTGATTGCACTAGAATTACAGGCGCTGCTGCGCGAGGCCGGAGTGCCCGACGACATTTTCCAGGTGCTCCCGGGCGAAGGCGCGACGGGGGCGGCGCTGGTCGGAAGCGAAATCGACAAGCTGGTTTTTACTGGAAGCGTCGGCACGGGCCGGCGAATCGCGCAGATCGCCGCCGGACGCCTGCTTCCCGTGGTGCTGGAACTGGGCGGCAAGGATCCCATGCTCGTGCTCGAAGACGCCGATGTCGATGTTGCATCGAGCGGAGCTGTTTGGGGGGCGTTTGTCAACGCGGGGCAGACCTGCCTGTCAGTCGAACGCTGCTACGTGCATCAGAGTTTGTATCCGGCTTTCCTGGAAGCTTGCAGCGAGAAGGCGCGCAAGCTGCGAGTCGGCAATGGCATGGATGCGGCGACCGAAATCGGTCCCATGATCCACGAACGGCAAGTGCGTGTTGTGGAATCTCAGGTGGAGGATGCGAAGCAGCGCGGCGCCCAGGTGCTAGCGGGAGGCACGCGGTTGCGCGAGCTCGGCCCCACATTTTTTGCGCCCACTGTGCTGGCCAACGTGGATCACGGCATGCGCTTGATGCAGGAAGAGACCTTCGGTCCGGTGCTGCCGATTGCTCCTTTCCGTGACGATGCCGAGGGGGTGCGCCTGGCCAACGATTCCGAATACGGATTAGCCGCCAGTGTTTGGACGCGCGATCGTGCCCGCGGCGAGCGCCTGGCACGCCAGATCGACGTCGGCACGGTGATGCTGAACGACGCAGTGTCGTGCTTTAGCATCAGCGAAGCTCCGCACGGCGGCACGAAGGCGAGTGGCATTGGGCGCACGCATGGGCGTTGGGGCCTGGAAGAAATGGTGCGCGAGAAGTATCTCGACAGCGACATCGTTCCTCGCACGAAAAAGATCTGGTGGTTCGGCTACGGTGGCGGGCTCGCAGGAGAGATGGAAAGCTTCCTCGATTTGTTGTACGCGCGCCCGCTGCGAGAGAAACTGAAGGCTTGCATCGGCGCGGCCGGGGCGCTGTGGCGGAGAAAATTGTGATCTGGCTTCGAGCTATGGGCCGCGTAGCTCGCGGCTCGTAGCCAGCCCGATCCAAATGACAAGAAGGCAGCGCAAATCATGACCGACTCCCGCACGTTCCTGCGCCATACTCTCGCAACCCTCGCCTATCGCGGAGGGAAAGCGATCCGCAACGCAGGCCCGAACTTTGCCGACTACAGCCCGGCCGAAACTTCGCGCACGCCCGCGAGGGTTCTCGCGCACATTGGCGACCTCATGGACTGGGGCCTCGCCATGTCCGAAGGCCGCCGCGAGTGGAAGGATTCCTTGCCCCTGGCTTGGGAAAAGGAATGCGAGCGCTTCTTCACCGCCTTAAAGAAGTTTGACGACTATCTAGCGTCGGACGAGCCGCTGCAAGTCTCCGCCGAAAAATTGTTTCAGAGCTCGATCGCCGACGCGCTCACCCACATCGGCCAGATCGCGATGCTGCGGCGGATGGCCGGTGTCCCGATAAAGGGCGAGAACTATTATGTAGCGGAAATCACAGTCGGACGCGTCGGCGCGGAGCAGGCGCCCCCGCGCAAGGAGTTTGACTAGTTGCGTGTTATGAATGGCCCGGCGTGAGCTCAGAAATCAATAGAGCACTTGGACCCAAATGACCCAGATCAACTCAATATTAGTGCCGGCCATGTGGACTTTACTTGGTAGTGCGGTTTCTGCACGAATTGCCCAAGAACGACATACCCCTCCACCACGGGGCTGCTTGGGTAACCGCCGACGAACGCGGCGACCGCTTCGCGTTTATTGTGGATACGTGGCGCGGAGGATCTCGCTTCTTTGACATTTCGGGAAAGTTGGCTGCCAGCCGAGTCTTGGTCTACACTGAAACCGGGCAAGAACTCGCGTCAGTACCGGTGAATGCCACCACATCCAACCGCGAATTTGGTTTTTCTTTGAGTCCCGACGAGCTTCGCCTCGCAATTTTGGACAAGGATGTCGTAACGATCGTCGATCTTAACTAGGACTGCGGGTCCGTGTGCCGCGCGGTTTTCGCGGAGGGCAGCCGTCCGCTCACGCGCTCGCGCTCCCCAACGCTCTCGCCCCACTCGCCCGCCGGCCATACCCCCTAGGGGGAGCATTTTGCCCTCAATGCGTAATACCCCGTCAATGAAGACGGTGGAGTTGGCGGTATCTCAAACGGTTCTTTTCGTAATCATCGCAAGATCAACCAGCGCCGCTGTCCACGCCATTTGGCGCGCTCCAAGAGAAACCAGCCCCAGAGTAAGAAACCCCCTGGCAGATTGTGGTCCGTCTTGGTGATGTTATCTTCCAACCAGCACGTGAGATCAGGCGACATCGAAGCGATCGTGGTCCATCACCTTGGTCCACGCCGCCACGAAATCTTTCACAAACTTCTCCTTGGAGTCCGTGCACGCATAGACTTCCGCGAGGGCACGCAGTTGCGAGTGCGAACCGAAGATCAGGTCGACACGGGTGCCGGTCCACTTGACCTGGTTGGTCTTCCGGTCGCGACCTTCGTACACGGTTCCAGAGCCATTGGAGTCCGTAGACGGCTGCCATTGCGTGCTCATGTCGAGCAGGTTGACGAAGAAGTCGTTTGTCAGCGTCTCCGGTCGCTTGGTGAAGACGCCGTGCGTGGACTTCCCGGCATTTGCGCCCAGCACGCGCAGGCCGCCGACGAGAACCGTCATCTCAGGCGCTGTCAGCCTCAGCAATTGCGCACGATCCACCAACATCTCCTCAGGCGACAGGCGCTGCTTGCCGCGGACATAGTTGCGGAACCCATCCGCTTTCGGTTCCAGCGGTTCGAAGGATTCGATGTCAGTTTGTTCTTGTGACGCGTCCATGCGCCCCGGCGTGAACGGGACTTTCGCGTCGTGTCCGGCCGCCTTCCCCGCTTTCTCAATCGCGGCGCAGCCGCCGAGAACGATCAGATCAGCCAGCGAGACTTTCTTTCCTCCCGATTGCGAAGCGTTGAACTCCTTTTGGATCGCTTCGAGTTTTTGCAGCACCTTCGCCAGTTCAGCCGGCTGGTTCGCTTCCCAGTCCTTTTGCGGCGCGAGGCGGATGCGTGCACCGTTCGCTCCGCCGCGCTTATCAGAGCCGCGGAACGTCGACGCCGACGCCCAGGCCGTCGGGACCAACTGGCTAACGGACAGGCCGGACGCGAGGATTTTTGTCTTCAGACCAGCAATGTCCTGCGCCCCGATCAGCGGATGATTCACAGCGGGGATCGGGTCTTGCCAGGGCAAGTGCTCCTTCGGAACCAGCGGGCCGAGATAACGCGCGATCGGGCCCATGTCGCGGTGCGTCAGCTTGAACCACGCCCGGGCAAACGCATCTGCGAGCTGGTCCGGATGCTCGTAGAAGCGCCGTGAAATCTTTTCGTATGCAGGGTCGAAGCGCAACGAGAGGTCCGTGGTCAGCATGGCTGGCTGGTGACGCTTTGAGGGATCGTGCGCATCCGGCACCGTACCGTTGCCCGTGCCATTTTTCGGCGTCCACTGATAGGCACCTGCCGGGCTCTTCGTCAGTTCCCATTCGTAGCTGAACAGGTTGGTGAGGAAGCGGTTGCTCCATTTCGTAGGCGTCTGGCTCCAAATCACTTCCAGGCCGCTGCCGATCGTGTCATCCCCTTTGCCCGTGCCAAATTTGCTCTTCCAGCCAAGGCCCTGCTCCTCGATGTCGGCGGCTTCCGGCACTGGGCCGACATACTTGTTCGGATCGGCAGCGCCGTGGGTTTTGCCGAAGGTGTGACCGCCCGCAATCAGCGCGACCGTTTCTTCGTCGTTCATTGCCATACGGCGGAACGTTTCGCGAATATCCTTGGCCGCCGCGACGGGATCCGGCTTGCCGTTCGGCCCTTCCGGATTCACGTAGATCAGGCCCATTTGCACCGCCGCAAGAGGATTCTCAAGATCACGATCGCCGCTGTAGCGCTCGTCCGCCAGCCACGTGCCTTCGGGGCCCCAGTTCAGTTCTTCGGGTTCCCAGACATCCGCGCGTCCGCCGCCGAAACCGAATGTCTTGAAGCCCATCGACTCCAGGGCGACGTTGCCCGCGAGAATCATCAAATCAGCCCAGGAAATTTTCCGGCCGTATTTCTGCTTGATCGGCCACAGCAGCCGACGCGCCTTGTCGAGGTTCACGTTGTCGGGCCAGCTATTGAGCGGCGCGAAGCGTTGCTGTCCAGCTCCGGCGCCGCCGCGGCCATCGCCAATGCGGTAGGTGCCTGCACCGTGCCACGCCATGCGGATGAACAGCCCTCCGTAGTGCCCAAAGTCGGCCGGCCACCAATCCTGCGAGTCGGTCATGAGCGCATGAAGATCCTTGATCACCGCATTCAGGTCGAGGCTCTTGAATTCCTTGGCATAGTCGAACTCCTCGCCCATCGGATTGGACAGGGAGGAGTGCTGGTGGAGAACCTGCAGGTTCACTTGGTTCGGCCACCAGTCACGGTTCGTGTGGGTTAGGGTTGCGCCCGTGAAGGGGCACTTGGCTTCGGTTGACGCGTTTTGCTCCTGGATAGCGGGGGCCTGCGCGGCCGCTTCGGTGCTGAGTCCCTTCTCCATAATGATTACCTTCCTTTCAATTAGTCAAAAAGCTATGCAAAACTCCAAACCCATCCTGGCTTTGCCATTCGCGCTGGCTCCCTTGCTGACGCGCGCCATTCATCCGCTATCCACGCGCCTACGACACTTTGCGGGAAGCGCGCTGCGGAGCGCACTTCGTGCAGAGTCCCCGGAAAATAAGTTCGCATTCGCGGAGGATCCGCTTACCCAGGGAGCCCGAGCCAGGCCTGGGCACGTCGTACCACTTCATGTCCTCCACATTGCCGCAGCGGTCGCAGATGAAGTGGTGATGCCGCATGCCTTTCGCATCGAAGCGCGCGGCGCGGCCCTCGATGGCCACTTCACGCACCAAACCCGCCTTCACCAAGTCCCGCAGATTGTTATAAGTCGTGGCCCTTGAAGAGCGCGGATCCACGCGATTTACGGCTTCGAAGATTTCCGCAGCCGTGGGATGCCGGTTGTGATCGACCAGGAATGCCATCACAGCGTAGCGCTGGGGAGTGCACCGCAACCCGCTGCCGTCGAAGGACCGTTTAATCGCCTCTGCGTCCATCAACGGTTTAGACTATGTCTAATGTGAGATTTTGTCAAGACTTACGCTTTTTGGGTAGTGGCTCTCAAACTGAGCCACTACCGCTTTTTGGGCCCTGGTTTGGTCCCAAGCCTAGGCCTGAGTAAAATAGGAAAAGCGGCTTGTGGAGGTCGCATAGGAGATCGAATGGCTTCCGGCGAAACAGCAACTGCCAGCACTAGCACGATTCCGCAGCTTCCCAACCACAAAGTCAAGATCAAGAAACCGGGCCAGCGTGCCTGCAACGAAAAAAACGACAAGGGCAAGTTCTGCGGCGGGCACCTGAAGCGCTGGTTCTACACCGCCGACGTGCTCGAACAGGAATGCGGCTGCGTGGAGAAAGCTTGGGGAGCGGACGCCGAAGTGTATCGCTGCGAATTCTGCAAGACTCTTTATCTGCCCAGTCCCGAAGATCCGCGTGGGATGAACGTTGCGGGGAAAGGCCAGCTTTCGGTGTTTGGGCTGACGGTTCCTCCCAAGGAAGAGAAACCGAAGTAAAGGTCTCAGGTCTCAGGAAAATCCACTCATGAAACCTGACACCTAGAACCTGCGACGTGAGCACCGGAGGATCACACCCTGAGCGAAGCCGAAATTTTGGAGTGCGTGCAAGCCTCGCGTTGATCTCGCTGGCGTAGTCGCTCAGTCCGCCACCACAACTTCTTTTCGGGTATGGCTAAGAACAGCCAGTCCCTTCTCCAGATCGGCGATCAAGTCATCGACGTGTTCAACGCCCACTGAGAGGCGGATCATTTGCTCGGTCACGCCCATCTTCTTTCGCAACTCGGGAGCGATCATGGCGTGAGAGGTTCGCACTGGGATGGTCACCAGCGAATCCACTCCGCCGAGGCTTGGTGCCAGCGTAAACAGGTTCAGCGCCTCGGCCACGCGGCAGGCGTCGGCGCCGCTGCCTTCCACCTCGAAGCTCAGGACGCCGCCCGCGCCGGCCATTTGCTTCTTCGCGATGGCGTAGTCTGGATGCTCTTTCAGCAACGGATAGTGCACCCGCGTTACTTTGGGATGCTGGCTCAGGAATTCGGCAATTCGGAGCGCACTTTCGTTCTGGCGTTCGACCCGGACGGCCAGGGTCTTGATGCCACGCAACAGCAGAAACGCGGCGTGCGGATCCATGCAGCAGCCAAGCGTGGTGCGCGTGTGATGGATTTGGTCGATCAAGTCGCGCCGCCCGGTTGCGATGCCACAAATGATGTCGGAATGCCCGCCAAAATATTTTGTCCCCGAATGCAGCACCAGGTCGATGCCCCACTCTGCCGGACGGCAATTAATGGGCGTGGCAAAGGTCGAATCAATGGTCGACATCAGGCCGTGCTTGCGCGCCAGCGTTGCAATTTTTTCGAGATCTACGACACGTACGTTTGGATTCGTGGGCGACTCGATGTGCAGGAGCTTCGTATTGGGCCGTATGGCGCGCTCGTGCTGCTCGATGTCGTTGGTATCGACGAACGTGGTTTCGACCCCGAGCTTCGGGAGCCATTGCGACAAAAACTTGATCACGCCGCCGTAAATATCGCGCTGCGCTACGATATGGTCGCCCGCCTTCACCAATGAAAGGATCGAAGTGGTGATCGCAGCCATGCCTGAAGAGAACAACAGCGCCGCATCCGTGCCCTCCAGTTCAGCGATGGCGTTTTCGGCGACTGTGTGCGTGGGATTGCCGTAGCGCGTGTAGAAGCTGTCGGTCGGAGTGACGCGCAACTGCTCCTGCATATCGGTGACTTCGAAGGTTGACGTCTGATAGATCGGCGTGGAGAGCGGACCGTTTTTCTTGGAGAGGTCGGTGCCGCCGCGTACGGCCTCGGTTTCCTGACGGAATTTATGCTTTTTCATACGGCTGCTCAACATTTCTTGGTCGGACCTACGGTCCGAAAAAAATTCAACCGTCGATCTTTTAGAATCATGGGATTAGGGAAAAAATCCCGCCAAATCTTTGGTTTTAAAGCACTTATATGTAAAATATTACGGAATAAGGACTTAGTCGCTCCCAACTTCAAAGATTCAGAGTTCGAGGTTGATGCCCCCCTACCCCCCTATTCTGTCGGTCTATCAGAATCATCGGTTTGGGAGAAAAGTCTCTCCAAAGTATTCACGCCAAAAGAGTTATTGTCAAAGTCTTCACAGCAAAGGAGTTAGAAGCGAATCGACGGTTCGCTTTCCTTTGTAATCAATCGCCTACTGGTTCATAGTCTGGCAAAGTATTGAAATAAAATAACTTAGGTTCCGATGAAACCCGCAGTCTCTGGACTGGATCGCGCGTAGTGAAGCCGTGCCCTCTTGGTGCAAGTAGGGATGCTTCGACTACGGTTGAGCTTCGCACAAGAGAAGCTCAATCCTCGCTCAGCATGACAGGAGTGCGGATGTCAACGGAGCCGACTAACTTCTAGTATAGCCGACGATGTCAACCGCGAATCGAGGCCGCGTCTAGAGCTGGCACGGGCGCAAGCCAGTCTGCCGACCTTCGGTGCCGTCCGGCAATTACTTTGTCGAACTCTTGTTGCAGGGCGCGCGTCACGGGGCCGGCCTTGCCGTTGCCGATGACGCGGAAATCAATTTCGCGCAGGGCTACGACTTCCGCCGCCGTGCCGCAGACAAACACTTCGTCGGCGATATAGAGCTGATCGCGCGAGATGGGCTCTTCAACCACGGAATAGCCCAAATCGCGGGCCAGCGTGATCAGGCTGTCGCGCGTAATGCCTTCCAGGATGCCAGCCCGCGGCGTGGTGCAGATCATCTTGTTACGAACGGTGAATAGATTTTCGCCGGTGCATTCGGCCACGTAGCCATCGGGGCCGAGCATGATCGCCTCATCGAAGCCGGCACGCTTCGATTCCGTTTTGGCCAGAATTGAACTCACATAATTTCCCGAGACCTTGGCTTTGGTCATCATAATGTTCGGATGCAGTCGCGTGAACGACGCAATATTGGCGCGGATGCCGCGTTCCTTTGCCTCAGGCCCCAGAAAATTCTTCCACTCCCAGACTGCGACCACGAAGCGCGGTTGGCCGCTCTCGACGGTCATCATCATGGCGCCGTCAAGGTAAATCATGGGACGGATGTAGCACGCCGAAAACTCGTTGGCTGCAATCGTCTGGTTGATGGCGGTCTTCACCTGGTCGGCGGTAACCGGCAGTTCGCGAAAGCCGACGATGTGGGCGGAATCGAGCAGGCGGTCGACGTGTTCGTCCATACGGAACACGGCCGGCCCCTTATCGGTCGAGTAGCAGCGGATGCCTTCGAACACGCTGAAGCCGAACTGCATTCCGGCACTGAGAAACGGGACCACGCCTTCGCTGGCGGGTCTTAAGGAATCATCGATCCATATGTAACGAGCGGCTGCCATGTTCTTGAGGAAAACTCTCCTTACTCAAGCAGGAATCTCTTAAGATTACCTGCGCCGCCTGGTGGCGGCAAGCGAGACGCGGCATGCCGGTTGTAATATCCTTCATCAGGTCATTTTTATGAAAAAGAACAAGCGGAAAACGATCGCTCGAAGAAGGCCAGGCCGAAAAACGTATGCACCCACGAAAGCCAAAGCGGCGAAAACGGCGCGCTCAGCAAGTAAGTTGGCACTGAAAGCCACAGTCCAGAAAGGCAAGCCACCGAAGGCGGAGTTGCGCCACATCGCTTGGAGTTCCGTCGAAGTCGAAGCGCTGAACCCCTTGCTTGGCCGACACTTCGTCGTCGGGCAGAACGTCATGCTGGCTCGCGTGCTGCTCAAGAAGGGATGCATGGTGCCCGAGCATAGCCACCACAATGAGCAGATTACCTACATCCTGGAAGGCGCGTTGAAATTTGGGATTGATGGTAAGGAGATTGTGGTGAATGCCGGCGAAGTCTTGACCATTCCGCCCAACGTGCCACACTGGGCCGAGGCGCTCGCAGATACGGTCGATCTCGACATCTTTAATCCGCCTCGCGCGGATTGGATCAATAAGACAGACGCCTATTTGCGGTAAGAATGTTGCTGATGGAAAGCCGGGCGTCCTCGCGCGGCTAGACGGGCGTGACGCCCGTCACTCCACTGTTATGAAACCAAATCGCCGATTATGCGGTTAGCCGTATGATGTGCTTGTGTCTTTGCGCTCCGGTGATCAGGCAACGTGTCGATTGCTCAAAATACGGAAACCACGGTGAAACTCCGCTGCATTACTTGTAGTGCCACCCCCGATTCCGCCGGCCAGGACTTCCGGTGCAGCACGTGCGGCGACTTGCTCGAATTCTTTTTTCCTGGATGGACGCTTGACCAACTGGACGGGGCAAAGCCCCGTCACCACACAAGCCCAGATCTGGCAGCGCTGAAGTCGCTCTGGCTGAGCCGCCGCAGCTCACGCGATACGCTTGACCAGAGCGGCGTCTGGCGCTTTCGCGAACTTCTTCCGTACATTCCCGAAGAGCACGCCATTACGTTGCGCGAAGGGAACACTCCGCTTTACCACTTGCCGCGGTGCGCACGTGCAACGGGCGTTGAGAATCTTCGCGCGAAGCACCAGGGCATGAATCCGACCGCATCGTTCAAGGACACGGGCATGACGATTGCCGCGTCGTCCGCGCATCAGGGCAAATTCGGGTGGGTGGCGTGCGCCTCCACTGGCAACACTTCGGCTTCCATGGCTGCCTATGCGGCGCGCGGCAATATGAACAGCCTGGTGCTGATCCCGGATGGCAAAATTTCCTGGGGCAAGCTCTCACAAGCGCTCGACTATGGAGCGCTCACCTGCCAACTGCGTACCGATTTCGATGGATGCGTTCGCATTCTCAACGAGCTCGTTCGCCAGAAGCCGGTCTGCCTGCTGAATTCGGTGAATCCTTATCGCATCGAAGGCCAGAAAACGGCCGCGATCGAACTCATGGAGCAACTGGCGTGGGAGCCGCCGGATCATATCATCGTCCCCGGAGGCAATCTGGGAAACAGTTCGGCGATCGGCAAGGCGCTCGTCGAAATGCTTGAGCTCAAACTGATCTCGCGCCTGCCTAAGCTTTCCATTATTCAGGCGCAAGGTGCGAATCCGTTCTATCGCTCGGTGCGCGAGTTTGGCGGGAAGAAGCTCGAGCCCATGACGGCCGAAACGCTCGCCTCTGCCATACGCATCGGTAATCCTGCATCGTGGAAGAAGGCTCTGCGAGTACTGCAGGCGACTGGCGGCGAGGTTGAACAGGTCACGGAACTGGAAATCGCAGCCGCTAAAGCCGAAATCGGCGCCGATGGCATCGGGTGCGAGCCTGCTTCCGCGGTCACGCTGGCTGGACTGAAGAAGTTGCGGCGGAGCGGGTTCGTCAAGGCGGGCGAGTCTGTCGTGCTGATCCTGACCGGGCATCTGCTTAAAGATCCTGATTTCACCATCCAGTTTCATCGTGGGGATCTATTTTCTGGAACGCCCACGGCTGGAACGCCTGACGACGCCGAGGCTGCGCAGGCAAAATATCTGCAGCGCGCGCCGGTCGTGCTCGAGGCCAATCTGGGGGCTGTCATAGCTACCCTGGAGGCGGCCGAGAGAAATTCGTAGCAGTTCGCAGCAAATTCGTGTATAAAACACAGTTCAATTGTGATTGCCGATGGTTGGGGTTCGGCTGAGTTTGCACCGGGCTAAGGCCTTCCATTTCTATAATTTCAGCCCGGTTTGTAGCGGCCGAGGAATTTGCTTTCTAAGCTATGCCTTCACGTCCCACATCCTTAGACCGTTCGCTGCGGCTGGCGTTGCCGGCGACTTCCGCCAATCTGGGGCCTGCGTTTGACGCTGCTGCCCTCGCTCTGGATTTCCATCTTCGCGTGCGCGCCGAGCGGGCGCCCGACTTCTTCGTCACCGCCGAAGGCCGTGACGCACAGATTTGCGCCCGGATGGAGAATCACCTCATCGTCACCACCTATTGCGAGGTGCTCGAATCGGAGAACCGCAAGATCGCGCCCTTGCGCATCCACATCGAAAACGAGATTCCCATCGGGCGAGGTTGTGGATCGTCGGCCGCCGCGCGCCTGGCTGGGATTGCGCTGGCCGTACATTTCGGACATCTGCGCTGGAAAAACGACCGCATCGTCGGCGAAGCTTCCATGCGCGAGCACCATCCCGACAATGCTTCTGCCTGCTGGATGGGCGCGCTCACGGTGGCTCGTATGGCGAATCAGGTTCAGGCACAGGTGGTTGAAGTGAAGCCGAAAGGGAAGTGGCCGCTGCTGCTGGCTGTCCCCGATGCGCCGCTCTCGACGGAGCAAGCGCGCCGCGTGCTGCCCTTCCAGTACTCGCGCGCCGACGCCGTCACCAACATTCAGAATTCGATGCTGCTGTTTGCGGCGTTCACGCAAGACCTTCCCGACCTGCTGTCTTCGGCCCTTGAAGACCGCATCCACCAGCCTTATCGCGCGCCGCTCTGTCCGCTACTGCCCGCGCTCAAGGAACTCACAGGAGATTCCGGCATTCTCGGCGCAGCCCTCAGCGGAGCGGGCCCGTCGGTGCTGGTGTTCCTCGACCCGAAGGTTCCAGCGAAAAGGGCAAAGCAGAGAATCGCTGCGCACCTGACCAAGCGCCGGCTTACCGCCGAACTGATTCTCACCGGGATCGCTCAGCACGGTGGACGCGACGGAGCAGATTGGCGCAAGCATCACGGCCCGGCCAGAAGATAGTTCCCCTACTTGCGGCTGGCCGGCGGTACGATACCGTTCATGCGCAGATATTCGACCATTTGTCCGTAGTGATCGTAACCATGCCACGCGAACAGCATTGCCAGGCTGAGTCGCGTGGTCGTTGACTTGCCGTCAAAACTGGGAATCGGTTCGACGACACTCGCTTGGGTAATGGTTGCGACTGCCTTGTGCGCATAGGCGTAGGAATCTTTCAGATATTTGAGGATTTCGGCCTTGGACTTCAGGGTATCGGGGCCCTTTTCGTCGTTAACATCGACGGGCGGCTTTTCGCCAAGAATCAAGGACGCAACCAGGTAGTTGGTGGCGGCGACGTGCTTAATTTGTTCGGCGAATGTGCGAACGCCTTTAAACTCGCCATTGGTTGGGGCGAAGCTGTATTTATCCTCGGGCATGGCTTCGGCGGCGGGAACAAAATCGTGTTCCACTCTTTTGGTCGCGCTGTCGACTACCTGGCTGAGGGTTTTCTTTTCGTCTTTCGTTGGCGATTGCGTTTGCGCCAGTCCAACGCCGTACAGGGCCAACGTTGCCAGCAAGGTCGCAATGATCGTTTTCATGTTGCCTCCATGGAAAGTTAAGCTTTGCATCAATCTCTTACTACTGCGGGCGTCAAGTCGAGTTCACTTGCGGTGATGCGATGCCCGCGGAGCGCGAATACTCCCAGCGCGAGAACAAGTGCGGCCACGCCGAGCGCATCGGGGACGCCGGTCCTCTTTGCCAGCGCGCCCCAGAGCGTGGCTCCGATCGCCATGCCTCCTTGCAGCACCAGGAGGTAGAACGACAGGGCGCGGGCGCGTATATAAGCGGGACACATGGTTTGCGCAGCGACGTTCAGGCAAGCGAGAATTCCGATCCAGGCGGCGCCTGCAACCAGCATCACCGCACACAACACAGCAAAGGTCTCCGCCCGTCCCGCGGCAAAAGTCATGCCGGCAAAAATCAGGATGGCGGCGACCACCACGCCGTCCACCGACAACTTTTCCCGCAGCCGCGGCAGCGCCAATGCTCCCAAGAGCGCGCCCAGGCCAAAGCAGCCGAGCAGAACGCCGTATCCCGTAGCGCCATACGGGCGGGCGATGAGCGGAAGCAGCGCGAGCATGGCAACCGCCGCGACGCTGAACGTTCCCGCACGCAGGAGGACCGACTTTGCCAGCCCGCTCTCGCGCACATAGGAAAAGCCAACGCCGATGGCGCACCACACGCGCTGAGTTTTGGGCTGGGTTGCCATTGGCCGCTTCCAGCGGTAGAGAAACACGATCACGCCCAGGAACGAAAATGCATTCAGCAAGAATGTCGACCCGCATCCGACGGCCGCTACAATCAAGCCACCAAGGGCCGGTCCTACTGCTCGCGCGACATTAAACCCGGCTGAGTTCAGAGCCACTGCCGAAGCATGTTGCTTGGCTGGAACCAACTCCGGTGTAATGGCCTGCCACGCCGGATCGTTCATCACCGCGCCGAGGCCGAGCAGGAATGTAAACAGCAACAGCACCCACGGCCCCACGCAACTGGTCAGCGTCATGATGCCGAGCGTGCCTGAAGCGAGGACCATCCATCCCTGTGTCAGCAAGAGAAAACGCCGCCGGTCGACCATGTCGGCCAGCGCGCCTGCCGGTAGGATGACGAGGAATACGGGCAGTGCTCCCGCGGCCTGCACCAGTCCAATCATCAGCGGATTCATGGTCATCTGCGTCATCAGCCAGCCTGCGCCCACGTTCTGCATCCAGGTGCCGGTGTAAGAAATGACCGATGCAATCCATAGCGAACGAAACAACGGCTCGCTTAGCGGAGCCCATGCCGATACCGACCGCCTGCCCGCGATCGGTCCCACGACGGGCATTTTGATCATTTCCGCCATAAGCCCCGTAAGCGCCGGCGTCCCGCCCGGCAATTTCCCTCTGGACGGGCGAGACACCCGTTGCTCCACTAATGAATTGCAAATGCCGCAAACGGCCACTCGCGCCGCCGCCAAGCCCGCAGAATGTAGATTGCCAGCCCCACAACCAGAATCACTCCCGCGTAACGGATCTCGCGGAGGAAATTCTTCCGCGAAATCAGGATGAAGGTAAAGCTGGCCGCCGCGATTAAGGCCGGAGCCGGATACAGCCACATGCGAAACGGCCGCGGCAAGTCCGGCCGCCGGATGCGCAGCACAATCACTCCGACGCTCTGCACTAGAAACTGCAGCACGATGCGGATCACGATCAGCGCGGCAATCAAGTCGGCCAGCCGCAAAAAACAGAACAGAGCTGCGACCCCCGCCAGCGCCAGCAGCGAAACGTAGGGGAATTGATACACGGGATGAACGCGCGCAAAGGCGCGAAAATAATTGCCGTCGAGCGCGGCGGCATAGGGCACACGCGAGTAGCCAAGCGTCAGCGAGAACACGGAAGCGAATGCTGTCCACATTACAAGCACCGAAATAACCGAAGCCGCGCCGTGTCCGTAGACACGCTGCATCAAGGTTGAGACGATGTACAGCTTGCTGTCCGATGTGCCTGACTGCACCAATTCCCTCCATGGGATGACGCCGAGAATGCTGATATTCATTACGATATAAAGACTCACGACGGCCAGAATGGATAGCAACAGCGCTCGCGGAATATTTTTGCCCGGGTCCTTGACTTCGTCCCCGAGAAAACAGACGTTATAGTACCCGCCGATGTCGTAGGAGGCGATCAGCATCGCCCCGCCCAACCCGCGGAAAAAATCTCGCGAAAATGAAAACGCGCCCGGAGGCAAATCGAATGCCTGATGCGCGTTGAAATGGGTGAGGCCGGTGATGATGATCCAGCCAATCGTGGCCATCACCCCGGTCCAGAGCACTTTGGTGAGGCGCGAGATGGCAGTGATTCTGCGGTAGAGCAGAAAGGCGGTGAGCGCACAAACGCCGATTGCGACGAGAGTGGCCGGCATTACGATCCAGCTCAGTTGCAAGGGTCCAATCAGCGGAAGATTCAGGCTCCACGAACGCGTTGACCAGACGCGCTCCAGGCTTGGCCAGAAAAAAGCCGCATACTGCGAGAGGCCGATGGCGCCCGAGGCGATCGACAGCGGCGCGCTGAACGACAATTGCCAAATGAAGAGAAACGAAACGAGGCGGCCCAATGTTTGCGGCCCGTAGATCTCTTTCAGATAACGGTAAGATCCGCCCGACCCCGGCAACGCCGCGCCGAGTTCCGCCCACACCAAGCCGTCGCAGACAGCCAGTAGCGCGCCGAGAACCCATCCCAGCATCGCCTGCGGGCCGCCCATCGCGGTGACGATCAGCGGGATCGTAATAAACGGTCCCACGCCGATCATGTCAATCATGTTCAGCGCGGTGGCGGAGCCGAGGCTAATGCCACGGACGAGAGGTGTTCCGGCAGATGAGGTGTTTTCGGAATTGTTCGTGATTTGCATGGATGACTGGGTCGTTCGCTGTTCGTCGTTCGCTAGCCGACCCCGAACGACGAAGCGAGCGACGAATAGCGAACGGCGAACAACCACCGGCTAATGCGCGCTCACCAAATTCACAAACAGCCGCACCGCTCCGGGCACGCCTGCCGGTAACTGCCTAAAGAACGCGTATCCCGTGTAGATATACGTCCCCTTGCCGTAGTGCGCGACAAGCAGTCCGCCCTTCTGCTCGCCTTCGCCCGGGTCATGTGATTCGAGCAACGGTGCAAAGTTGCTGTCCCACTGAGTCATGAAGTACAGCCCGCGCTCCTGTACCCAACCCTCGAAATCTTTCTGTGTAATTTCGTTTGGAGAATGAAAGATCGGATTCGCTGGATCGAGAATCGAGACCGGCGCCTCTTCGACCGAAACTCGCACCCGGCTGAGGGTTGCCGGATAGGGCGTGTATTTGCCCGAATTAAAATCGATCGGCACCCCAAACGATCCCAGCGTGTTGTATTGCACGACCAAGCGCCCGCCATTCTCGACGAAATCGAGCAGCCGCTTGTTGTTTGCAATCACGCCTTTCTGGGTATCATAAGCGCGGATGCCCAGCACGATCGTCTGGTACTTGCTCAGGTCCTCGCTTGCCAACTTGTCAGCCGGAATCATTGTGACATTCATCCCGATCTGTTCGAGCACCGTCGGAATGTCATCGCCCGCGCCCATGATGTAGCCGATCTTCAAGTCTTTGGGGACCTTTACGTCTACGACACTGACGCGCTGCACGGCCGGCTGGTAGTAATAAAAGGCTCCGAGATCTTCGCGCGTGACCACCGTATATCCCTCGCCGTAGACCTTTGCCCCGCTCGTTAGTTCCGCTCGAATATGAGTCTGGCTTTCCTTTAACTCGGAAGGGAAGACATGAAACGAAGCGTCCTTCGATTCGTCTTTCGGAATGTCGACGAACTCATTTGCCGGTTCCGCACGCCACCCGTTCGGGACATTCAACGCAATCCGCACTTCGGAACCGCTGCTCTGGTCGCGTGCCGTCGTCTTTACGCTCGTACTCGCTCGCTTGTCCGATGGGATGACCGAGTTCGACGGTGACAAAGCAATTGAGAACTCCGGGCCGACCGCGAGCGGATGCTCGCCCTCGCTCCCATCCGGCCATTTGAATTTCACCATGACCGGGACTTCGATTGTGCCGTTGAGTCCCTCGTACTGGTATTCCATTCGCACGTGAAATGGCGGAGGCGGGAAGGGAAGCGTCTGATATTGCGGTTCATCAATCGTGTTCAGCGCCTCGCGCTCGGGATCGTGCCGGCGCCAGTAGGGGCGGGTGTAACCGGCCTTGTCGCAGGGCGTGACGCGGAAGTCGAACCAAGCTGTCGAAGGTTTGTCGGCCGACTTTGCTCCTTCTACGATTCGCTGACAGCCCGGTGCGTCTAAGATCAACTTTGCTGAAATCGGCATCCCCCCACTTGCAATTCCTAACGCTTTCACGGCGGTACCTTTCCCCGGAACGGCCATCGCTGCCGATTCGGGAGAAGACGCGGGTGGGGCGTCATACGTTGCTGTCAATTTGACTCCCAGCGCGACGTTCGCTGCCTGCTGGAACTGATTACGCTTCGTCTCGAGTTCACTCGCAAGCAACTTTTTCGCGTTATCCGACAGCGATGATTGTCGAACGCGTTGCAACAGATCATCCGCTGCTTTTCGTCCGCTCAGGAGGACCATCGCGTTCTTTGCCCAGTCGCTATCAGGGTTGTGCCCAACTTCGACAAGGCTTTGCTCGATCCGAGATAGTTGCTCACGCAGCCACGGCACCTTCTTCTCTTCGTTCAACAGCCTCGATGCCAGCCCCGGCAGCGTGGTATCAACGCCATCGAAGAAGTCCTGCTCGTGCCCGTCGCCGTCCTTTGGAGATTCAACGGCCGAATCCACCAGCTTGTAATAGGCAAATCGATCGCCCTTGGGAATCGAGACGCCGCCCAGCGCTTGCGATTGCTGATGCCGCAATCCCTCGACCGCAAACTGCACGTACGATTCGCCCAGCAGCGGGTCTTCTTTCCCGGTGTTCAGCTTGACGGTGTAATTGGCTGGGTCACAGGTTGAAGCGCCGAAGCCGCACACGTTTCCGATGTACAGCTTCTTCGGCTGCCAGGGCTGCAGTCCTTCTTTGATTTGCTCCGGAAAACGATTAGGGTCGGCGGCTGCGCGAAATGCTTCTTTGGTCAGGATCGCCGACGCCTGGTGGTGCCCGTGCCCATCGCGCTCCGTTCCTGAGAAGCGCGCAATCAGCACATCCGGGCGAAACGTGCGGACCACACGGACGATATCGGCGAGCGCGATGTCATGGCCTTGCCATTTCTGAAAAGTTTCTTCTGCAGTTTTCGAGTATCCAAAGTCAGCCACGCGCGAGAACCGCTGCTCCACGCCGTAGTAGCGGTCGGCTGCCAACACCTCCAGCGTCCGCACCACACCCAGCACATCGAAGAGATTGCTGCCCAGTTTGTTCTGTCCGCCTTCGCCGCGCGTCAGCGTCATCAGCACCGTCGAAACGCCCTTCCCGCGCGCCTCCAGCGTCAACATGCCGCCGTCTTCGTCATCGGGATGCGCATCCACCTGCATCAGCCGCGCTGTCGTCTGCAAGCGCCGCAGCATTAGCTTCAGCCCTGCCGCACCCGTTTCCTGCGGAAGCGGCTCATAGTAGCGATCGGCGACTTGATCTGTTTCATGATTGGACGGGGTTGTTCCGACCTGCTGTGCCGCGGCGGATATCGCCACCGAAGCTGCCATCACAAACAGCAGCATTGTCGTGCTTAACCCGTCGCGCACACACTCTACCTTCTTCAACATGGCAAACATTCCCATCTGATGGATTTTAGCCAAAGACAAGGAGCAAATATATCCGTCCGGCCCTCACCGGCCCATGCCCTCCGCAACCTCGAACTTCCGCTGACATTCGGCCGCCGCTTGCACAATCTGCCTCAACTGCGCATCCCCGCGTACGCTCGCCAGCAGCGGATCGGATTGCAAGGCCTGACGCGCGCAATAATTCCCGGCCACGGCTCGACGCAGAAATGCGAATGCAATCTCTTTTTCGCCGCACGCTGCCAGCATCGTTCCCTGGTGATACTTCATTTCAGGATTCTGCTTTGCCAATAATTCGTTTTCTGCCTCCTGCGCCAAGCGGTGGATCTCCGCGGCTGGCGTCTTGGCCAGGCACGCCTCCACCAGTCCCCGCATCCACATGGGATTCTCCGTTATCTCCGGGGCCGCTTGCCGTGCTTCCGTCATCTTCCCCTGCCGCATCAGCACTGAAACTCGCACCGAATTCGACCATTCCGAGCCCGCATCCTGTTCAAGAAACTCCATGGCACGCGCCTCTTTCCCCGCTTCGGCAAAAGCGAGCGCGCACGTACGCCAGTTATAATTCGCGTTGATGGCCAAAGCTTTGTCGCACTCGCTCTGCGCCTCATCCAGCCGTCCGGCATAGCGCAGTACATACGCCAACGAGAAATGGGCGAAGGCGCTATCGGGACGCTTCTGGAGCAGCGCCCGTGCGTCGTCATAAGCCCGGTCCAGGTTCCCGCCCTCGGCTTCATTTGCCGCCAGTAGTCCGGCCGCGCTGACCCGTCCCGGTTCCAGCGCAAGCGCATGTTTGTATGCCTCATTCGAGCGCTGATATGCCGCCTCTCCGCCATCGGAGTAAGCGGCATCGAAGTAATACCGCCTTCCCAGCGCCTCCCATGCCGGCGCATAATTCGGATCAAGGCTCACCACCTGCTCCAGTATCGCGATCGCATCCTTGTTAGGTTTGACCTCGTGCGGGATGGCCAGCGATCGCAGATACGCGTCATACGCTTCGCGATTCTTCGGAGCGCTGCCCGTTTCCACCGGCCCGCGGGTGATCCCCAGAGCCGGCACCAGTTCCTGCCGTACGTCTTTCGCCATCTGGTTCCGCAGATCGATCAAGCTGTCCGCCGGCGAACTGAGCGTGCCCGTCCAGATCAGTCGGTTGTCTTTCACCTCCACTGCTTCCAGCGTCACCTGCAACGTCGCGCCCTGCCGCAAAAAGTGTCCCGTGACCACCGTGCCCACGCCCAACTCGCGGCCAGCTTTTGCTGCGTCCATTTCTATGTTGGCGTATTTCAGGGTTGTGGTCGAGGGCCGGACTTCCAGCGAATGCGCATACGTCAATGCATTCGCAATCTCATCCGCCAGGGCGAACCGTAGAAACTCGCTCTCCTTGTCATTATTGATATTTTGCAGTGGCAGCACTGCTATCGTCCGATCGCTCACTTCCACCGTCGGTACACGATGCCTAAGAACCCACGTCCCCACGGCCGCCACCACCGTCAGCAGCACCGCCGCTAATCCAAAGACGATCCAGGTCAGCTTCGAACTCGATTTCTGAAACGTGTGCGTTACCACGTGCAGCCCAATCGCCTGAGGAAGCCCGCTCCGCACCGTTGGATCCGTCGCTCTCTGCAGCTTAAGCAGGTCGGCCTTCATCTCCGACGCGTTTTTGTAGCGCTGATTGCGGTCCTTCTCCATCGCCTTTCCGATGATGGTTTCAAGTTCCTCCGGCACCGCCGGATTGATCGACCGCGGCGAGGCCGGCTTTGAATTGATCACCGCATGCAGCGTCATCACCACGTTCGTTCCGGTGAACGGCTTCTTGCCGGTTGCCATCTCGAACAGCACCACGCCAAACGAAAATATGTCGCTGCGTACGTCCAGGTCTTCCGATCGCGCCTGCTCCGGCGACATATACACCGCCGTTCCCGGAATCACTCCCACCTGGGTCAAAGATTCCTCCAGCGAGGAGTCCGTGGTCATGCCCAGAGTCTGATCCTTGGCCAGCTTCGCCAGCCCAAAGTCGAGAATCTTCACCTGCCCGTTCGGAGTCAGAAAAATATTTGCCGGCTTGATGTCGCGGTGCACAATCCCTTTGGCATGCGATGCCGACAGCGCATCCGCCACCTGCACCGCAATGTCCAGAAGATCGTCAATCTCCAAAGGCTTGCCGTGGATCCGCTGCTTCAGGCTCTCGCCGTCCAGCTTTTCCATGACGATGAAGGGATGTCCGTTGTTGTCTTCAATGTCGTGGATGGTGCAGATGTTAGGCTGATTGAGCTGCGACGCAGCCCGCGCCTCCCGCGTAAACCGCTCCAGCGCGCGTGGATCCTGCACCAGATGTTCCGGGATGAATTTCAGAGCGACATGCCGGCCCAGACGGAGGTCTTCCGCCTCGTAAACAATTCCCATTCCGCCGCCGCCAAGCTTTGACAGGATGCGGTAGTGGGAGACAGTTTGGCCGACGATCTCCATAGAAGCCTTGACGGGCGTAGGCGCCCGTGAAGGCGTAATGGTAGAGTGTCATGCCGGTGTGGTCAACCGACTTCCCAAGGCTGGACAACGTGGGAAGGGTGATTTAACCTGCGGGCGTGGGCCGATCCAACCTGCCGCTGCGTTCGATTCTTCCGCTGCTCGTTCTTGCTCTAACGTCCACTCTGCTGACCGGCAAATCATCGCATGAGATTGTTGATGAGGTGGCGCATAACGGCCTAAGGGTGACGACTTCCGCGGGGACTGGTGCGCTGCCGATTTATGTTTCGGGCGAATGGGGCAAGCCGCAGCCCGGTGTGACGCGGGCCATCGTTATTTTCCACGGCATCAAGCGTAATGCGGCGGTTTATTTTCGATCGGCGAACGAAGCGGTGGAATCTGCGGGCAAAGCGGGGCGCGGAACCATCGTGATTGCGCCGCAGTTCCTTACTGAAGAGGACGCGGCGGCATTCCGTCTCGATTCGGCCGTTCTGCGGTGGCACCATGAGCGCTGGGAAGGTGGAGCGAACGCTGCGGGACAGGCACCCATCAGTTCGTTCGATGCCATCGATGCCGTACTGGCACAACTTGCGGAACGGTCGCTGTTCCCGGATCTCGTGCAAGTTGTGCTAGCGGGGCATTCAGGCGGCGCACAGGTGCTGCAGCGCTACGCCGTTGTTGGACGCGGTGAGGCCGCGCTAACCAAGGTTGGAGTTCGCGTACGTTACGTGATTGCCAACCCTTCTTCTTATGTCTACTTTTCAGAAGATCGGCCGCTCAGCACCACTAGCTTTGCCCGCTATACCGGATCATGCAAGGGTTTCAACCGTTGGAAATATGGAGTGGACGAAGCGCCGCCGTATGTGGGTCAAGACTCATGGGTAAACCTGGAGGAGAGGTACAGCCGTCGCGACGTGATTTATCTGCTCGGCACGGCGGACACGGACCCGCATCACCCCGACCTGGATGTATCCTGCGAAGGCGAAGCCGAGGGTCCTTACCGGTTTGCGCGTGGCACAGCCTACTTCGCGTACCTCAAGTCGAGGCATCCGGAGAATTTCTCGCAACGCTTGTGGGAGGTGCCAGGCGTCACGCACGACGAACATGGAATGTTCCATTCGGCGTGTGGGATGGAAGCACTGTTTGATATTGCGGGATGTGCGTCTGCAAAACACTGACCCCGCGCCAGCGCCGTTTGCCCCACTCATTCGAGTTTCGTGCGAATGAGTGGGAAGCAGGATGCTTAGTCTTTGTGCTGGAGCATGCGCCCCGTGCGCACGTAACGGTCGTGCCAGCTCAGGCTCTCGTGGAGCAGGTGAGGAGTGTGTTTGCCGAAGGACAGGCGCTCCGCGCGCTCCTGGTAATCGCGCAGCAGTGAGCGATAGTCGGGGTGCGCACATTTTTCGATGATGACCTTAGCTCTTTGCCGCGGCGACAGGCCCCTCAGGTCGGCGAGTCCCTGTTCGGTTACGACCACATCGACGTCGTGTTCGGTATGATCCACGTGCGAAACCATCGGCACGATCGTGGTGATGTCGCCTTTCTGCGCCGTTGAGGGAGCCATAAAGATTGCCAGGTAGCCGTTGCGCGCAAAATCACCCGACCCCCCAATGCCGTTCTGAATTCGCGATCCCATGACGTGGGTGGAATTCACGTTGCCGTAGATATCGGCTTCAATCATTCCATTCATACCGATTACGCCCAAGCGGCGGATAATTTCCGGATGGTTGGAGATTTCCTGCGGACGAAGAACAATACGCTCGCGATAATTCGCCATTTCGGCGTTGACCTTCTCCATCACTTCCGGACTGAGAGAAAACGCGGTTGCCGAGGCGCAGGTGAGCTTGCCACTGCGCAAGAGCTCGATCATGCCGTCCTGAATGACCTCGGTGTACGAGGTCAAATTTTCAAACTGCGCTTCCAGCAGACCGAACAGGACAGCGTTGGCGATATTCCCCACGCCCGATTGCAAGGGCAGCAGCGACGCGGGAATGCGCCCTTTCTGCACTTCCCACCCGAGGAATTCCAAAATGTGGCCCGCGATGAGTCGGGAGGTAATGTCGGGCGCTTTGAACGAGCTATTGCGGTCGGGAGAATCGGTCAGTACCACCCCGGCGACCTTTTCCAGCGGAAGGTGAAGATAGGGAGTGCCGATTCTTTGCCCCGTATGCACCAGCGGAATCGGCTGGCGGTTTGGCGGCGGTTCGAGCCCATAATAGATGTCGTGCATGCCCTCCAGTTCGGCCGGTTGCCGGGCGTTCACTTCGACAATCACTTTCTCCGCCTGGTCGATCCACGTCCGGTTGTTGCCCACCGAGGAACTGGGAACCAGCCGGCCGTCTTCTAGAATCGCGGTGACTTCGATAAGCGCCCAGTCCATCTTGCCCAGGAACCCGTACTCCACGTATTGCGCGACGTGGCCTAGGTGGATGTCCATGTACTCCATCTCGCCGGCATTGATTCTTTTGCGTGTCTCCGGATCGGACTGATAGGGCAGTCGGAGCTGGATGCCCCCGGCCTTGGCCAGCGCACCATCCAACTCCGGTCCGGTGGAAGCGCCGGTGAAGATGCTGACCTGAGCTTTTTGACCACGCAGGTTGGCATCCGAGATGCGGCGGGCCAGGGCCAGCGGCACGGCCTTCGGATAACCGGAGCCAGTGAACCCACTCATGCCGATGCGAGTGCCGAATTCGATCAGCGCCGCTGCCTCGTCGGCGCTCATGATGCGGGCTTCCAGGTCGGTATTCAAAACACGAGAACTTGCAGAAGTAAGGGTGGACATAAACCTAAAGATAGGGTGGGTTGCCGCGGCGCACCGTGATATAGATCACGCCGATAGGTGACGACGGGCGCTGAAGCTGAAGTCGTCACCCACTATCCACTAACCAGGGCCGCCGACGATCCGACCCAAGCCATATTCTTGTTATGATCCACGCCCATCATCAGACCGCGACCCATGCGCACGACTGTGAGCACCGGCATTAACTTGTCGAGCCACACATACATGATCCGCAATTCGACTTTCGTCAGCCCGTAAGGTGTTTCCACCACCGGAGTAAAATTCAGCCGCTCCTGCAAGATGTATTCGCCGCGCTTCGCCGCAGGGATCGCCTCAATGTCGGCGCGCGAAGGCGCGATCACCACGCCCAATCCAGCAAACGAATACAGCGGCTTGAGCACAAAATTCTCCAGATCCGGAGGCACTTCCGTCAGTTGATCAAGAAACCAGGTCCGCGGCACCGATGGATGCTTCAAATATGGAATGGAATACTTGCTGATCCGGAAATACCAGTTCGGATGCCCCGCCCACTCGACCTCCAGCTCATCCCGAAAATCAAACGGCAGCTTGACGCCCTTGCGTTCCAGTTCATCCACGATGGTGCGGTTATAAATCCGCTTAATCGGAACCCGTTTGCCGCCCTCCTCATAAAACAGCCGCCGCCCCTGTTTACGAATCTTCGTGATGCATACCGTGCGAATGCCGAGCGACTTCTCGGTTAGCAGAAAATCCGGACGCGTCTTCTGTTCCTCCGGATGCAGTTCCATCAACACCACATTCGCCGGATCATGCCCCGCGACAATCGCGTCCTGCAAGAGCCGCTTGTAGGCCGCCGAGTCAAGCCCACTCAAGAAGTAGCGAAGCTTCGCGTCGAGCGAGAACACATCGATGTAAGCCTGCGCCAATACCGGCTGATACGCGTAAAGGGAAGGGAAGGCCTGTAACTCAACCAGCTTCGGTTGTAACTCGCCCGCCGAATCCCGCACCAGCCCGAAGTCCACCTGGATAAACATCGGATGCGGTGATTCATTCGGCACGCGAAACTCTGCTGGTATCGAGGCTTCGGAGCGTGCCCGATACTCCGGATTCTCCACTAGTTGCCGGATCAGAGCTTTCCCATCTTCTCCCATGCGCTCCACCAGCGAGTTAGGAAAGAAGCAAGGCGTCTCGCACAGCGCGAATGGAACCTCCATTCCGGAGCGCAATGTCATCTCGCGCCGCAGCCGCTCGTATTTTTCGGGAGTGAACCGCGCGTTGAAGTCTTGCCGGCAGGAAGGAATCATGGAAGTTTGTGTGTGACGGGGCTCTGCCCCGTTCCGGCGGCGCGAAGCCCCGCCCCCACACATCCTACGCCTCAATCAAGAACTGCCCGCTCCGCATGATCTGCTCGCCGTCGACCCAGATATCGAAATTTCGTCCCACCACGTCGATGTGCGTCGAGGAAAACCACTCCGCTCCAGTATGCGCCCCGTACGGATTTCCAAATGCAATATGGACGCCGGGGTATTTTTCGTCCTGCAGGATCTCCCCGATCACATCTTTCAACTCGATGTTCGTTCCAATGGCAAATTCGCCAACCCGGTTGCTGTTCTCGTCGGTATGCGTGTAGGCCCAGAAATCGTCCTTCAACTCTTTGTTCGCCGAGTGGGCCTCGATCACGCGATTCCTTTTCATGTTGATGGTCAGCGGATGCGCCTTCAAATCGCCAAACTTTGCGCACAGGTAATCGCCCACTACTCCATCAATGACAAACGTGCCGTTGACCTCGCCCGGCGTGGTGAAGATTTCACCGCCCGGCAGGTTCCCCCATTTTTCCGTGCTGATAATCCCGCTCGTCTTCACCCAGCGGTAATTCGGATTCAGGTCGGCCACCAGATCCGTCCCCGAAGGCGTCTTCGCCCGGATCTTTTTCGCCTGGCGCACCCTTTCCATCACTTTTATGCTCAGCCGGTCAACCTTGTGGAAGTCCGCGCGCATGCCTTCCAGCATGATTCGTTTGTTGACGTTGACCATGTGAGCGTGCCGGATCTTTCGCCGGTTCACCACATCGGTCATCTGCATTCGCGACTTCAGTTCGTTGGTCTGCGCCTGCACTGCAAAAATGCTGACCTGGCTCGATTCCAGATCTTCCGCGATCGGCAGCGGCAAATCGGTCAGCGGACGGGTCGCCACGTCCTCAAGCACCCACGACTGGTACCGGCAGCCCACCTCTTCCAATTCGTGCACGATCGCCGCCGCGATTTCCAGGCTCACTTCATCGGTGATTACGGTGACTTTTTCCGATGGCTGCACGCGCAGGCAGACGCGCACCGCATTCCGCGCCCCCGGCCTCAGTTCGGGATCAAAAGGAATACGATTCAGTTGTCGATTGGATTTTGCGTTTAATTGTAAGTCAGTCTTCATCAAGCTCATCAGCCGGCTCGGGCGGTGGGCAAACTATCCACCTCGTCCACGTCCACCTCAGTCTCCTCAATGATGTAGTCCACCACGGCCTTCATATCGCCGGTTTTGCGGTACACGTCCAGCTGCCGATCCGCGCCCGTGCCCATTTTCATAATCTCGCGGATGTACTCCACTTCTTCGCGGCAATCCAGTTCATCCACTACGTCATCGACGAACTCTAGATACTCTTCAATCAACTCGCGTTCCGGCACTTCCAGCTGCTTGCCGAAGTCGATCAGTTTTCCATTGATCCCATAGCGCGCCGCTCGCCATTTGTTCTCCATGAGCAGCGACTTGCGGTACAGGCGAAAGCCCTGGTTCTGAGAATACAGCTTGTAGAGCTTCGCCACCGTCGCCTGGATCAACGCCGCCAGCGCAATCGTCTCCTCCAACCGCATCGGAAGATCGCACACCCGGAACTCCAGCGTGTTGAAGAAGGGATGCGGACGCATGTCCCACCAGATCTTCTTCGCGTTATCGATCGAGTTCGTTTTGACCAGCAGCTTGACGTAATTCTCGTACTCGCCCCAGCTCGGGAAATAATCCGGCAGGTTTGTTCGCGGAAACTTGTCGAACACTTTGCAGCGATACGATTTCAACCCCGTATCCATCCCCAGCCAGAACGGCGAATTCGAGGACAGCGCGAGCAGGTGCGGGACAAAATACCGCGCATGATTCATCATCTGGATGAGGGTTTCGCGATCCTCGATGCCCACATGCACGTGCAGCCCGAAAATCAGGTTCGCGCGCGCCACCAGTTGCATATCCTGGACAATATTTTTGTAGCGCTCGCCGGGCGTGACTTCCTGTACGCGCCAGTCCGCAAACGGATGCGTTGCCGCCGAAGCCAGGCGCAGCCCATTCTCCCGCGACAGCCGGATCATGTGCCAGCGCAGCTTCTTCAGTTCTTCGCGGGCTTCCTTAATATTGGCGCAAACCGAAGTCCCCACCTCCACCACCGATTGGTGCATCTCGGTCTTGACCCGTTCCTGCAGGATCAATTTGCCCTTCTCGATGATCTCGGCGTGAATGTGCGATCGAAGGTCTCGAGTCTCGGGATCGACGGTCTGATACTCCTCTTCGATTCCGAGCGTGAATGTAGGCTTCATGGCGGCCATCCGGAGCTGCCAGGCAGGGGACGTTCTGGCAGAAGTCCCACTAGTATACCAATGAGCAGGTGTGGCGCGGATAAGCTTGTTTGGGGACGGGCGCCTGGCGCGTTCAGGCGGGTAAAGCGCCAGCCAGGCGCGTGCGCCTTCCATTAAATCTATAAGGAGATGCCGAACTTATGTCCTAGGCCTTCTTCCGCACCTTCGGCGTCCGGCTTTCCACCGGCTTCGGTCCATTCAAAAACGCGGCCCAGAGTAATTCCTCCACCGGATTTTCTCCGCCGAGCGCTTTCTCCACCGCCATCTTTGCTACGGCATCCACGATCCACTCAAAATTCTGCTGCCCTACCGATGTAATCTCCGCATCCGGAGCCGGATTCATGAAGTCAATCGCATACGGCACGCCATCCTCCACCGCAAACTCAACCGTGTTCAGGTCGTAGCCGAGCGCGCGGCACAAAGCCAAAGCATCTTTCTCAATGCGCTGTTTCAACGCTGTTCCCGGCTGCGGATTCCCCTTCACATAGCGCTCATGATGCGGAGCCCTAGGATCGTATTTCATGATGTGCACCTTTTCTTGCCCCACCACGTAACACCGGTAATAATCCTCGAACTCGACACCATGTTGCAGCGTCATGCAAAGGTCGCCCGTTTGGTTGTAGTTGTGAAAAAACTCCTCTGGAGAATGCACCTTATAAACGTGCTTCCAGCCACCGCCCGAGTAAGGCTTCAAGAACGCCGGAAAGCCGACATAGGCAAATATTTCTTCCCAATTCAGCGGATACATCAAATTCCGCATGGATTTGTCTGTAGTATCCGGCGGATGCTCGTGATGTGGCAGAATCACCGTCGGCGGAACCGCCACTCCCATCTTGTGCGCCAGCGCGTAATTAAAAAACTTGTCGTCCGCCGTCCACCAGAAGGGATTGTTAATCACAATCGTCCCATGCAGCATCGCGTTCTTCAAATAGGCTCGGTAGAAAGGAATGTCCTGGGAAATCCGGTCGATGATCACGTCATATTTTTTCGGCTCATCCATGCGGATGCCGCCAATCTGGACGAATTCTCCGGTAACGCCGGCGCCCATGCCGTTGACCTTATCTACCAAAGCTGGAGGAAAAGTGTTCTCCATGCCAAAAAGAATTCCAATTTTCTTCTCAGACATAATCAATATCCTTTTCTCAGTTTTGCTGGTGGAGCGCCAGGCGTCCCCGCCCGGCCACCGAAGTGCCCAAGGACGGGCGAGACGCCCGTCCCTCCACTAAAAATATTTCGCCGCCATTCGCTGCCACAACGGCCAGTCGTGCTTGCTGTTGTCCCCGTAGATATCCAGCCAATGCGGGATCCCCTTCGCGTGCAGAATCCCCGCCATCTTCACGTTCGCGTCCAGGCACATGTCCCAATCCGCCGATCCCAGGACAATCTTCATCTGCCGCAACCGGCCTAGAAACCACTCATCGCCCATGTTCGACAGGTAGTCTGAAGGATTGTTGAAGTAGACATTGTCGTCGTAGTAGCCGTCGAGAAAACTTTTGATGTCGAACGAGCCGCTCATAGTCACGCAAGCCGAAACCAAGTCGGGATGCCGCATGGAAAAATTCAGCGCGTGATAGCCGCCAAAACTGCATCCCGTCACCGCGATCCGCGGCGCCCAGTTTACCCACTTCAAATACCCCATAAACTCGTTGATCACGTAGCGCTCGTACTGCACGTGGCGCCAGATGCGCGCTCCCGGATGTACGCTCTTGTTGTACCAGCTCTCACCGTCCACGCTGTCCACGCAGAACACCTGGATCGCGCCCGCTTCCAGTTTTCCCGCCAGCGCGTGGATCATCCCCCTATCCTCATACTCAAAAAAACGTCCCATGGAGGTCGGAAAAACCAGGATCGGTTGCCCAGTGTGCCCGAACACCAGCGACTCCATGTCGCGCCCCAATTCGTGGCTATATTGCTTGTTATATTCGCGGTTCATGCGCGCGAGGATTGTAACCGAAGAATGATCGGAAAGAGGATCAAAAGAAAGTTCGGAGACCCTGCCAGCAGTCGATCCGCGGTAACTAATGCCGTCGCGACCCTGACCGCGGATTGATTCCCAAATGCTTCAACTTCGATTGCAGGGTTGTCCGTTTCAATCCCAGCCGCATCGCCGCTCCTCGCAGCCCGCCAATCTGCCCGTGGCTTTCCCGCAGAGCACGCAGAATGTGTTCGCGCTCCGCCGCCTTCAGACTCTCATCCACGCTTTTTGCCGCGTTCTTTTCCGCCGTGGTCATTGGCTTCAGTTCGCTCGACGGCGACACCAGCACTGAACCTTGGGTCAGAATCACCGACCGCTCGATGAAATTCTCCAACTCCCGCACATTCCCCGGCCAGTCCCACCCCATCAGTCCATCCATGGTTCTCTTTGGAATGCTTGTGATCGACTTGTTCATCCGCCGGGCGAACTTCTGCACAAAATGTTCCACCAGCAGCCGGATATCCTCCCGCCGTTCCCGTAACGGTGGCACGCGGATCGGAAACACATTCAGTCGGTAATACAAATCGCTGCGGAACTCGTTTTCCCGGACGCTATCCGCCAAATCGCGGTTGGTCGCCGCAATTACCAGGCTGGCGATCGCTTCCTCCGACTGCCTTCGTTCGGTGATGTCCTGCACCAGAGCCATGTGCCATCGGCGCGTCTCTCCTTTGCCCCACATCGGCACCGCCAGAACCCTTACCCAGCGCACCGATCCATCCGGGCGAAGATACCTTTTGTCCGTCTCGTAATTCGCCAGCGTTTCCGCCACAAGTTGGCGCAAGTATTCACTGGTGTGCCCAACATCACCAGGATGGGTAATGCTGCCTACGTCGGTCCGCAGCAGTTCTTCTTCGCTGCGCCCGGCGATTTCGCAGAACTTCGGATTGACTTGCAGGAATCGCCCATTCCGCGAATCCACCAGACTGATGCCCACGGGGGACCGTTCGCACACCGCGCGGAATCGCAGCTCGCTTTCCCGCAGGGCCTTCTCCGTCCGCACGCGTTCGGTGACATCGTGCGCGATCGCGCGCACAATCGGCGTCTCCACTCCTTCGGTGCGCAGCGTGCTGTGAAATTCCCAGGTCCGCTGTTCTCCCGCCCGCGTCATTACCGCCATCAGGCCGCAAAATTCTCCCGTGCGCACGATGTCGAGCAGATAGGCATCGCACTGATCGTGGAGTTGCGGATCGATAACATCCCGCAGCCGCTTCCGCAGCATTTCTTCTACGCTGTAGCCCAGCAGACGCGCGGGACCGGGATTGACCGAGAGGAATCGGCCTTCAAGGTCGTGGACCCACAGCAGATCTTGGCTGTGCTCAACCAGGTCGCGATAAAAGTCTTCGTTTTCTTCCAAGCCCCGCCCGATTGAGTCCCACGCGACTGGCAATTCTTGCGGAAGCCGGCGCTTCCGTCCTCTAGGGTGCAATGCCATGGCTCACCCGTAAGCGAGCCGCCAGGAATTGTGTATGAGTGGTTGGACAGATCAATTCCGGCGGCCGCCCCTACTTCTATTCCCAGGAGTTGTTTCGAAACAACTCCTCCGAGATCCGCATCGCTAAATTTTGTCCGAGTTAACAACCTGAGCTTTAGAAAGTCTAGCAGAATAGTGTTTTCGTAACACTTTGCAAGTATCGATCGACGTAGGTATGGATCGACGCAACCATGGATCGACGCGGTGAAATGCCACCCCAGCAGGCAGCAAAATGAAGTGGGTCCGTCATCTAACCTGATGGGTAGGACGAGTACAATTGAGACATACTTCCACTCGCTAGCGCTGTCCCGCTCCGTCAACCAGCAAAGGGGAGGCAGATGTTTACGAAAACGATCGCCACCGGACACGCGGTGCTAACTGTCGTTCTCGCCTCCGCTGCCGCATTGCTCGGTCAAGCGACGCCGGCCCCATCCAGTTCCTCCGCGGGACTTGAGCTTCCTGTGATCATGCGCCAAAACGTTGCTGCCGGCAGCACCCCTGTCGGAACCAAGGTCGAGGCCAAACTTGCCGTCGCCACCCTGGTCAACGGCGTAGTGGTTCCGCAGGAGGCTATCTTCTCCGGAGAAGTCACCGAGTCCGTGGCGAAGTCTGCCGCCGGCCCATCCCGCCTCGCCATCCGCATGGACTCCGCGCAATGGAAAAATCGATCGGCACCCCTAGTGCTTGCGCCCAAGATTTACTTGACCGCCTGGTATTACCCCGCCGCGCCGACGACGACGAATCAGGATCTCTCGGCTGGCCTGCCCGACGCTAGCCACAACCCGAGACTTGGGAATGGGACTGCTGGCGTCTACCCCGGACAGAGAAACCCAACTGCACCGCCATTTCCAGGGTCTGACACTGGCATGGACAAGGACAAACTCCCGGCGCCGGCTTCTAACATTTCGAAACACCGTGTCCTGATGAAGAATGTAGAGTCCACGCGCAATAGTGACGGAGCTGTAACCCTCAGTTCCAAGCGTTCCAATATCAAACTTGATAAGACGACCACCTATGTCTTCGCCACGGGCGAGCTCGCGGGCGGCCCTGGTTAGCGCGGTAACGTTAGCGCAGTAACTGCTCGCGGTGGGATGTCGCGCAGCTCACGAACCCGCTAGTCTTGTAAGTCGCGTGCCTTCGGTAATCTTTCTGATTCTCGCCTCGCTCTGTACTCTCAACATCAGCCTTAACATGGATGAATCGCTCAGGAGCAACCCTGTCTCTGAGTTTCTCGTCGCTTTTAACCGAAGGGAGGCACCGTTTCCTTGTCTTCTCCTACGAATGACGCACCGAATGTAGCTCCTTCCGCTCCGCGGGCAGCGACAGCTGCCGCCACGGCCCCCGCGCCGGCGCCGTTGTCGACTCCTGCGCTGCTGGCGGCGATGCTGAAGACTTCGTCGAAGATCAGCGACCTCTTTTTCTCGCCCGGGAAACCGCCGCTCGTGGAAATTGGCGGAAAACTGGCATCCGTAGGAATGTCCCGCGCTCTCACCAGTGACGACACGCGGCGCATTGCGTCCGATCTCATTGGCCAGAATCAACATGCGATTGATAACTTGAAGGAACTCGGCTCCTGCGATGTGTCTTACAGTTTGCCGGGTGCGCATCGGTTTCGCGTCAACATCTTCATGCAACGCGGTTCCTGTGCAATCGTGATGCGGGTAATTCCCAGTGCAATCCCGGATTTCGACGCCCTGAACCTGCCTGCCGAACTGAAGAAGATCGTCGGCCTGCGCAATGGGATCGTGTTGGTGACCGGTCCGACCGGCTCGGGCAAATCGTCAACCCTGGCGGCGATCATCGACAGGATTAATAATGAGCAGTCCTATCACGTGCTCACTATCGAAGACCCCATAGAATTTCTGCACCCCCACAAGAATTGTATCGTCCATCAACGTGAATTGCACAGCGACACACCCAGTTTCGCATTAGCTTTAAGGGCGGCCCTGCGCCAGGCTCCAAAAGTCATTCTCGTAGGGGAGATGCGAGATAAGGAAACCATCGAGATCGCAATGGAGGCGGCAGAAACCGGTCACCTGGTTCTTTCCACCCTGCATACCATCGACGCGTCAAAGACGGTGGAGAGAATCGTGGGAGTTTTCCCCATGGCCGAGCAGCACACTCTTCGAAACCGCCTGGCGAAGAGCTTTCGCTACATCATTTCGCAGCGCCTAATCCCGCGTAAAGATGGCGTTGGGCGACTCGCCGTAATGGAAATATTAAAGTCCACACTGCGCACGCGTGAGTACGTCGAGAAAGGCGAGACTGATGGCAAGACGTTGCTGGATGCGATGCGCGTCGGCGAACAGGAGGGAATGCAGCATTTTGACGGCGACATCGAGAGACTGATCCGCAATGGGACCATCGATCGGGACACCGGCTTGGCTTATGCCACCAATCCCGGCAATCTTCAGCTGGATCTGTCTGATCTAGGATCCGCTTCACAACCCGATCCGCTGCTGGAAACGAGTGAGAAGTAGGGGGGCACGGGCGGATATTCGGTTCGTTCCGCGATGTCTCGATCCCCGCCTTTTCAATAACTTAGCGCCATAAAATGCCCCATTTCGCCGCTTAACCCCATTTTTCTCCCCTTCATTGCCTTCTTCGTGCGGAACGCTCGCGGTTTCAATAGCATCGATGTGACACACTCCACGCTGCGAAACTTCTAGGTTTCTGAGGTAGGTTTCTTCGTGGACAAGTCTTTTTACGCAGGTTCCCGTGCGCGGGGACCGCGGGGACAGTTCTATCTCCCGAGTGGAGGAAAGCGAGAGCAGAATGCACAAGCCGATCAAATACGTTGAGAAGGCCGTGACGGTTGCGGCCACGGGCGTATGGGCAGTGTTTGAACGCCTCAACCGCGTTGCTCCGAATGTGTCGCCGACTCCGAAGTGGTCCGATAAGCCCCTGCTCAAGTCCTGGGAAAAGTCGAAGCCGCCGCTCGGCTGGCCGCGCTCGACCGATTCGCTCTGTCCCAGGTGCGTGCCTGAAATCCGTCAGCAGATTCTCGACGGCCACCTGCCGGTTGACGTTCTGATGAACGAAAAGGTAGGCGAGATCAAGGCCCAGATCGTGGAACGCGACGGCAAGATATGGATGGTCAAGGATTGTCCCAAGCACGGGCACTTTGAGGACTTGATGTCGATTGACACGGAATTCTCGCAGCACCTCGAAGAAGTTTTCCCCGGCCGCGATATCCGCGCGCACAACGACGAGAAGCTGCATCACCACGGCACATCTACCGTGAAGTATGGGCGCGGCGCCGTGCTGACCGTCGATCTCACCAATCGCTGCAACATGATGTGCGATCCGTGCTTTATGGACGCTAACCAGGTTGGATATGTCCACGAACTTACCTGGGAAGAAATCAAGACCGTGCTGGACAACGCGATCACGGTGAAGCCGAAGCGGCAGATGTCGGTGCAGTTCTCGGGTGGTGAGCCGACGCTGTCTCCTTACTTTCTGGACGCGGTTCGCTACGCGCGCAAAGTTGGATACAACAGCGTGCAAGCCGCAACTAATGGAATCGAGTTCGCTAAGAGTTTTGAATTCTGCCAGCAAGCAGTCGAGGCGGGCATGCGTTACGCCTATCTGCAGTTTGACGGAATCGGAAACGCCGCCAACGATCATCGCGCAGTCGGCAACCTGTTCGACGTGAAGCTGAAGGCAATCGACAACCTGCATCGCGCCGGCTGCGAAATCGTGCCGGTGATCACCATCATCAACGGTATCAACAATGAGCAAGTAGGACGCATCATCCAGTTCGCGTTAGATAATCCTAAAAAGATCGGCTTTCTCAGCTTCCAGCCAGTAAGCTTCACGGGCAGAGATGAAGCGATCACCGACGAACGCCGCCAGGCGCAACGTTACACGCTGGCGCACCTGGCGCACGACGTAAAGAATCAAACCGGCTTCGGCGAACCAGCCCGTGACTGGTTTCCAATTTCGTTCATGTCCACCTTCAGCGATTGGGCCGACGTAATGCACGCCCAGGATTCCAACAACGACTGGGGTCAACTATCGTGTGGTTGTCATCCTAACTGCGGGACGGGGATGGCGGTGATGATTGATAAGGAGACTAAGGAAGCGGTACCGGTTACCGCGTTTCTTCATGGCGATCAACTGGCCAAGGATATTGCCAAAGTCAACGATGCAGCTCGTTCAAAATTCTGGACTGTGTTTGGGATGGCGCTGTGCTTGATGAAGAACTACGACCCGTTCCAGTCGCCGAGGCACTTCAAACTGATCGACCTGCTGAGGAAATTCGATAAGAACTACAACGCAACGGGCGCAAATTATGGCAAGGTTGGTCCGGACCGGACGCTTGACGACGTCATGAAGCGGCGGCATGATCGGTGGAACTTCCTGTTCATCGCCGGGATGTGGTTCCAGGATCTGTTCAATTACGACTTCCGGCGCACCGAGCAGTGCATTATTCCCTATGCCACGCAGGAAGGCGAGATTAGTTTCTGCGCTTACAACACGGGCGTGGGCTGGCGCAACATCATCGAGAAGATGCACATGACCTCGACACTCACCAAGTGGTACGAGGAGCACGGGCGTCACGAGATCTTCGCGGGCGGCAAGAAAGTGAACATGGAAGACAAGAACCACACGCTCTACCTGCGAGAAGAGATCGTCACTCACGAAGTGCAGCACGACCTCGACAAGCTGGGCATTGCGAAGACGGCGCGCGAAGAAAAGGCGCGCGCTCGCGACAAGAAGGCCGAGAGCAATAGGGTCAAGAATGACGCGGCCTATGACGCACGCATGGCGCAGCTCTATCGGGAAGTGGTCCTGAAAGAAAAGCCTGCAACTTCGAACGAAGGTGGTTTTATTCCTTTGGGCGCGATCACGGCGGCAATGGCTCCGGCAAATGGGCACGGCATGGCGAAGAAGAATGAAGAGGTTGGCGAGCCGGTGGCGGGAGATTAGTCCGACTCTTAGTTCTTTGCTTCAGGAAATAAAATCAGGGAATAAAAAAGGCTGCTCGAAGAGAGCGGCCTTTTGTTTTGACGGTCATGAGAATCGGCTGAGATCGGGGGGCGAGATTGGCGGGGTAGACTTCCGCGGACAGAGCCTGGCCGGAGCGAAGTCGAAGCGACTGTCCGCGCCGCACGTTCTCACATTTGTTAAAGGATTCTTAATTTTGTCGTCGATACCAAAGATACCTTTCGCACCGAGTTAGAAAGGTGCTAATTTCTTGCTGCTGGCCACGCACTTGCTTATGCAGGCTAACGAATACGATCTGGTAGTTATTGGAAGTGGTCCGGCGGGACAAAAGGGCGCGATTTGCGCGGCAAAGATGCGCAAGAAAGTCGCGATCATCGACCGTCGGCTGACCATGGGAGGGGTCTGCGTTCATACCGGGACAATCCCGAGCAAGGTGCTGCGGGAGGCGGTGCTTTATCTGAGCGGTTTGCGGCAGCGGTCGTTCTATGGTCGCGGTTACGTGGTGAAAGACCGGATCATGATGTCGGACTTGGTGCTGCGTTCGACGGCTGTGATGACGCGGGAAGTGGACGTGATCAAGGCGCAACTGCGGCGGAATTATGTGACGGCCCTAGAAGGGGATGCACATTTTGCCGATCCGCATACGATCGAGATCGTGAGCGAAGACGGCGTGCAAGAGGTACAGGGAGAGAAGATCCTGATCGCCTGCGGCACACGGCCGGCACACATCGACGGGATTCCGGTGGACGGGAAGCGCATCTTCGATTCGGATCAGGTGCACTGCCTGGAGGAGATACCGCGAGAGTTGATTGTGGTGGGCGCGGGGATTATCGGGTTGGAATACGCGTCCATGTTCGCGGCGCTCGGGGTGAAGGTGACGCTGCTCGACCAGCGTCCGACGTTGCTGGATTTTGTGGATCGGGAGATCATCGAAAGTTTGTGTTTCCAGTTGCGGCAATTGGGAACCGTTTTCCGCGTCGGCGAAAAAGTGGTGACTGTCGGTTTCGATGAAGAGCGGGACAAGGTTTTTGCGACTCTGGAGAGCGGCAAAAAGGTTCGCGGGCAGGCGCTGCTTTACACGATTGGACGGAAGGCCAACAGCGACAAGCTGAAAATCGAGGCGGCGGGTCTGGATCCTGACGATCGCGGCAAGCTGTTGGTAAACGAAAACTTTCAAACCGCGGTGCCGCACATTTACGCGGCGGGCGATGTGATTGGGTTTCCGGCGCTGGCCAGCACTTCGATGGAGCAGGGCCGGCTAGCGGGTTGTCACATGTTCGGCAAGCCCAGCCGGATGCTGCCGAATCTGATTCCGTATGGCATTTACACTATTCCGGAAATTTCCATGGTGGGCGCCACGGAGGAAGAGCTTACGCGTAACAAGACTCCGTATGAAAGCGGTCTGGCGCGCTACTCGGAACTGGCTAAGGGGCAGATGCTGGGCGACGATCAGGGGCTGCTGAAGATTCTGTTTGATCCGGATACGCTCAAGTTGCTGGGCGTACACATCATTGGCGATCGGGCGGCGGAGATCGTGCACATTGGACAAGCGGTGCTGACTATGGGAGGGACGATCGAATATTTCCGCGACACGGTATTCAACTATCCGACGCTGGCGGAAGCCTATAAGGTGGCAGCGCTCGACGGGCTGAATAAACTCTGAGCAAGCTTCATCGTCGCGCGCGATACCAGCGGCGGACGGCTACGGCCGACCAGATTACCTCGACCACTCCAAAGGGCCAAGCGCCTTGCAGAAAACCATAAGCGGAGCCGAGCGCACAGGCCGCGGCGAACGCCAGTATGAACCACGTGCTTCGGCTCTCCAACGCGTAGGTGACCAACATTGCGGTCACCGCGAACAATCCGAATAGCGTAAGCGTATTCACGTTGCCGCTTCCTCCGCTGGCGCGATGCAACATTCGGGTAGTGAATCATCCTACCAATTCTTGCCTAGCCAAACTTGCGGTAACCTCGAATTCTCCACGCCGGCGGAGAGTTCGCGGACAGGAGTGTCCGCGCCACACAGGCAATGGCTGAGTCCACTGAAATCCGGGAAGTGTCTTTGGCGGAGATTGCTCTGGTGTTCCTGAAGCTAGGGACGGTTGCGTTTGGCGGGCCAGCGGCGCATCTGGCAATGATGGAAGAAGAATTTGTGCAGCGGCGAAAGTGGATCACCCAGGCCGAATTTCTCGACCGGCTGGCGACGGCGAATCTGATTCCGGGACCGAGTTCGACTGAAGTTGCAATCTTTGTGGGGCAACTGAAGCGCGGGTGGCGCGGACTGATTGTGGCGGGCTGTTGCTTCATCATTCCGGCGGCCACAATTGTGTCGGTGATTGCGTGCGCCTATGTGCGTTTTGGCTCACTGCCGAAGGCCGAAGGCATTCTCAATGCGATCAAGCCGGCGGTGGTCGCGATCGTGATCCAGGCGCTGGGGAAGCTGGCGCGCACGGGAGTGCGGACGCCTCTCTCGGCAGTTATTGTTGTGCTGGCGGTGGGGTTGAGTCTTGCGGGCGTCAGTCCGATTCTGATGCTGGTGTTTGCCGGGTTGGTTTCGGCGACGGCTCTGGCGATGAAGAATCGGCTGCTGGGCGTTTTTGGCCTTCCGAAAGTTGCAGCCGGGGTTGTGGCGGTTACGGCTGTGGGCGCGGCTTTTCCAGCCGGGCTGGTACGGCTGTTTTTGTCGTTTTTGAAAATCGGGTCGGTGGTGTTCGGCAGCGGATATGTCTTGCTGGCATTTCTGCAGACAGAGTTTGTGGAGCATCTGCACTGGCTGACGGACAAGCAGTTGATTGATGCAGTCGCGGTGGGGCAGTTTACGCCCGGTCCACTGTTTACTACCGCGACGTTTATCGGGTACGTGGTGGCGGGCTGGATGGGCGCGGCGGTCGCTACAGTGGGAATTTTCCTGCCTGGGTTCGTATTGGTGGCGGTGAGTGGGCCGCTGATTCCGCGGCTGCGAAAATCGGGATTGGCCGCGGCTGTGCTCGATGGAGTCGTTGCGGGGTCGCTCGCGTTGATGGCGGTGGTGACGTGGCAGTTGGGCAAGGCGTCGATTATGGACCGGACAACGCTGATCGTGTTTTGCGTGAGCTTGATTGCACTGCTGCGGTTTCGCGTGAACTCGGCCTGGCTGATTGCGGCAGCAGGGGTCGTAGGGTGGGTAATGCGCTAAAGGAAAAACTCAGAATAGAACGCTGCCGAAAACAGCGGAGCGGATCTTTTTGTTGGAAGGACAGTCAATGAACGAGACGCGGATTCGGACGGCGGAGCGTGGGGATCTGGCGCGGATTACCGAGATCTACAACTACTACGTTCTGAATACTCCCGTGACTTTTGACGTTAAGCCTTACACGGTGGAGCAGCGCGAGGCTTGGTTGGCGCAGTTCAGCGCGACGGGACGGCATCGATTGATCGTTGCCGAGGAAAATGGGGTCGTGATGGGATACGCGGGGACGACGCGATTTCGTCCGAAGGCGGCGTATGAGACGACGGTGGAGACCTCGATTTATTGTGCGCCGGACGCAGTGGGGAAGGGCATTGGAAAGCGTTTGTATGCGGAGTTGTTTAACGTGCTGAGCGGCGAGGACATACATCGGTTTGTGGCGGGGTATGTGTTGCCGAATGCGGCGAGCGAGGCGCTGCATAGGCGTTTCGGATTCAAGGTGGTGGGCGTTTTCAGCGAGAACGGGCGGAAGTTTGGGAGGTATTGGGACGTATGCTGGGCGGAACGGGCGGGGTGAGAACCCTCGGAAAGGGGCTTGCGGTTATTTTTCGCCCTTGGCGGGGGAGAGGTTAAAATAGCTGATTCGGCCCTGTCCCTTAGGGCGCTGTGAGCCGGGGAAAGGTGTCTGGGCACGGTTGTCTCTGAACCATTCTCAGAAAAAAGGGTTCAGAAAAAGGCGGGGCCGAGATATTGATTCGTGGAACCTGTGAGCAATTTCGGAGAAGGGCGGATGCGGACGTCGCTCGACGCCAACGTGCCGGCAGCAGGCGTGCGGTCGGCCCCGCACGTTGCCCCGGTTGTTGCTCCCGCCATCGTGTCGCCGCCTCGCCGTTCGCGGCCTACGTCGCCGGTTTACTGGCGCGTGGAGGGAAGCCTCCTGGAGCTGACCACGGTTCGTCCGATCGCTTTTTTTACCTGGAACAGCCAGACCTTTATCGCGCGGGCGGCGCGCCGAAGCCTGGTACTTTTAATGGCTTTGCTGCGGCCATTTTTGTATGCGGCGAACCGCGTTGCTGCGACTCGGATCGTCCACGCCGTGCTGCGCGGGGTTACGCGCGACCGGCTCGACCTGCTGGGCGAAGAAGAATTCGAATACAAGCTGAAGCCGCTGCTCAAAGAAGAGGGGGTGCGACACCTGAAGGCGTTACAGGCGACGGGCGTGGACGTGGTGCTGGTGAGCCAGGGCTTGGACCATGTGATGCGGCCCCTGGCGCGGCATCTGGGGGTGCGGTGGATTATCGCGAACCGCCTCGATTTCCGCGCTGGAGTTGCCACGGGACGGCTGTTGAGTCCGGTGATCAGGCCGCGGGGATTGTTTGCGCGGATTCGCGAAGCGGGGCCGGACGGACAGCAGAGTCCGGCACGATGGGTGCGCGCTCTTGGTTTGCGCGGTCCGAAGGCGCTGGCCTCGGCGATTGTGCCGGCCGTGCGCGTGGAGGTACCGCGGGTTCGTCCGATTGTATATTTCGACGAAAAGCGGTATCCGGCGCCGTTTTCGGTGCGCAAGTCGCTGGGTGGAAAGCGCGTGATGCTAATCGGCGTCACCGGATTTATCGGCAAGGTGTGGCTGGCGAATACGCTGCTTGATTTGCCCGAGATCGGGAAACTCTATCTGCTGATCCGTCGTCAGAAATCGAGTCCGGCGCAGAAGCGCTTCGAGAAGATGATTGAAGGCTCTCCGGTTTTTGATCCCGTATTCGAAAAATATGGCGACCGGCTGGGCGCTCTCCTGGCGGAAAAAATTGAGGTAGTGGAGGGCGATGTTTCGCAGCCCGGCCTGGGGCTGGATTCCGAGACGGCTGCGCGCTTGCGCACGGATCTGGATCTCATCATCAACAGTTCGGGGCTGACGGATTTCAATCCCGATCTGCGGGAGGCTTTGGCAGTGAACGTTGATCCGGCGTATCACCTGATCGAATTCATTCGCGGATCGGATCACTCGGCGTTGCTGCACCTTTCGACCTGCTACGTAGCTGGGCAGCGCGATGAGCGTGTCAGTGAGCGGGTGCGTCCGAATTACACGCCGGCGGGCGTAACCGACTTTGACGCGGAAAGAGAATGGTATCGGCTGCATGAACTGGTGGAGTCGGCGGAAGCGCGGGTGGAAGGGCCGGAAGTTACCGAGGAACTGAAGAAGCAGGCTGTGCGGAAAAAGCATGCGGCGAAAGGTCTGAGCGGGCAGGCGCTGGAAAACCAGATCCGCAAGAACCGGGTGCGCTGGTTGAAAACTTATCTTACGGAAGAAGGCACTCGGCGCGCGCGGGAACTGGGCTGGCCGAATACCTACACCTTCACCAAGAGCCTGGCGGAATCGCTGATTGCGAAATATGGCGTGGGGCTGCCGACTGCGATTGTGCGTCCCGCAATTGTTGAGACCTCGGTGGCGAAGCCGTTTCGTGGTTGGAACGAAGGAATCAATACTTCGGCGTCGCTGTCGTATCTGCTGGGGACGGCGTTCCGGCAACTGCCTTCGAACGAGCGCAAGCGGCTGGATATTATTCCGGTGGATGCAGTTTGCGCGGGGATGACGCTGATTGGCGCTGCGCTGGTGGAGCGGCGGCATGATCCGTTGTACCAACTGGCGACATCGGTAACGAATCCCTGCGACATGGGACGGTCGATTGAGCTGACTTCACTCGGGCACCGGCGTCACTATCGCGCGCAGGAAGGTCTGGAGTACTGGCTGCGGTTGCGGATGGATGCGATTCCGGTTTCGAAAGAGCGTTACAACCGCATGTCGGCGCCGGCGCAGAAGATGATTATCAAGTCGATTCAGCGCGTGATGTCGCCGCTGCCATCTGCGATGACGAAGCCGCTCGCGAAAACGGAGCGCAACCTCGAACGTGTAGAGAAATTAGTAGAGCTGTTCGAGCCGTTCATTCTGCACAATGAGCATGATTTTGTCGCGGATAATGTGGAGAAGTTGTCGCAGGCGCTGCCGCCCGAGGAGAAAGAGATTTTCGGATACGACACAGCGGGGCTGGACTGGTGGGAGTATTGGATCGACATTCATATTCCGGCATTGCGGCGGTGGACGTATCCACTGATTGAAGGGCGGCCGCTGGAAGCGCGTGAGCCGCGGGTGTTGCAGATGCCGTCGGTGCCGGCTACGACAACGACACACAAACCGGGCGACGGTATGAAGACGGGGACGGACGGAGCAACGTGGCAATATTCCTGACCGGTGGGACCGGGTACATCGGTGCGCATGTCGCCGCGAATCTGCTGGAGCAGCATGACGCAACCTTGAATTTGCTGGTGCGCGGCCGCGATCCGCGTGACGCGGAACTGCGGCTTTGGCAGGCTTTGCAACTGCATCTGCCCTTCTCCCGATTTTACGAATACCTGCAGGCGAAGATCCGGATTTTCCGTGGCGATCTCACGTCGCCACAGTTCGGGCTCGAACCCGGCGACTACGACCGGCTGGTGCACACCACCGATTCGGTGATTCACTGCGCGGCTTCGCTGAATCGGAAGTCGGAAAAAAGTTGTTTGAATGTGAACCTCCGCGGGACGCTCGAAGTGGTGCAACTGGCGCGGCAATCGCAGTATTATCACGGCTTGCGGCGGTTTTCGGATGTGAGCACGGTGGCGGTGGCGGGAAAACGCAGCCACGAAGTCGTTGTGGAAGACCGGTCGATTGAATGGGAACGCTCGGATTACGATCCGTATGCGCGGACGAAAAAGTTCTGCGAGCACATGGTGCGCGAGTTGCTTCCGGACGTGCCGCTGACGATTTTCCGCCCGAGTATCGTGTTGGGGGACAGCCGCTATCCGCAGACGACGCAGTTCGACATGGTGCGGTCGTTCGTGTTCTTGGCGGGACTGCCGGTGCTGCCGTTTCGTCCGCATGACAAGATTGATATTGTGAATGTGGATTTCGTGGCCGAAGCGATTTCGACTCTGCACATGAAAGCGAATCCCGAGCACGATACTTATCATCTTTCTTCGGGCAACGATGCACAGACGTTTCGGGAATTGACCAGGGTGCTGGCAGCCGCGCAGAACAAACGCGGGCCAGTGTTCTTACCGATCCTTGAAAAGCCGTTCGGCTCGATCGTTAATACGCTGGCGAACCGCAAGGGGCCGCTGGGGCACGGGGCGGCGACGATGAAGGTCTTTCTGCCGTATCTGACGTGGAATACGGTGTTCGACAATACGCGGGTCACGACGGAGATGGGGCGCAAGCCGGTGCCCTTTTCGCAATACAGCTTTTCGCTGCTCCGGTTCGGCCGGGAGCACAATTTTGAATATCCATATCAAGCCTGGCCGGAAAGCACGAAGGCAGGAGGGTCTGCCGCATGATGGACTTCGTTTTGGAAGCGTGGGTATCAAGCATTATCGAAGGTAAGAAAGTGCAGTGGATGATGGGCAAGCGGGAGCCGTGGCAGCCGGGCGAGAAATTGAAGCTGCTGTTCGCGGGCTACAACGGGACGCGCAACACCGGATCGGATGTGCGCGTAGAAGAAATGCTGCGGCAGATCCGGCGAATTCTTGGGCCGGAAAACGTTGACCTCAGCATGATGACGTTCAATTTTGACCGCTCGCGCGGATATTTCGAAGGCACGTCGCAGGTGCGGCTGCCGGATATTTTTCCTCCGTTCTTGGCGAATGAAGTGCCGAAACATCATGGGGTGGTGGCTTGCGAAGGCTCGATGTTCAAATCGAAATTTGCGAATGCCCTGGCGACGATGATGATCGGGTCGCTGGGCATTGCGGCGGCGGAGAACAAGTTGTCGATCGGCTATGGCGCCGAAGCCGGACTTATGGATCCGCTGGTCGCGAAAATGTGCGGGCGCTATTGCAGGAATTCGCTGGTGATCACGCGCAACGACGAGTCGCGGAAGATCCTGCGCGAACTGGGCGTGCCGACGGAATTGGGCACGGATACGGCGTGGACGTTTGAGCCGCTGGGCGCGGAATATGGGCAGAAAGCGCTGCGCGATGTGGGTTGGGATGGGAAGACGCCGGTGCTGGCGGTGTGTCCGATCAATCCGTTTGAGTGGCCGGTAAAGGCTTCGGTGGCGAAGGCCGCGCTACACAGCCTGACCGGCGCATACAAGGAAAGCCACTACCGCGGGCCCTATTTTCATCATGCGGGGCCAGAGGCGGATCGGGCCTACGAACATTATTTGAGTTCGATCGCAAATGCGGTGGCTGCGTTCCGGAGGAAAAGAAATGTGTTCGTGATCATGGCGGCGACCGAGCGCATGGATGCCCGCCCTTGCCGGCGAATCTCGGAAAAGCTGGGCGGAGTTCCGATCCTGACCTCGGACGATTACAACATGTACGAACTCGTGAGTATCCTGCGAGCTTGCCGCATGATGGTGTCTTCGCGCTATCACGGGATTGTGACTTCGATGCCGGCGCTAGTGGCGTCGGCGGGGATCACGATGGATGAGCGCATCCGAAACCTGATGAACGAACGCGAGCATCGGGAGTTGCTGATGAATGTGGATGATCAGGACCTGGAGGCGCGAACTCTGACGGCGCTCGAAATTCTGGATCGCGAAGGTGAGCGGATCGCCGATGGGATCGCGCGGACGGTGGTGCGGAATTTGAAACTGATGGCGCGCATGGGCGTGTATTTCGAAGAAGAAGTGCAGCGGCGGTACCCGGAGTTTCCGACTCGGCGTGGCGAATGGAGCTGGGAGGATTATCTGCCGCCGATGAGCGACGGGCTGCGCGAGTTGGTTGGCGGCGTACGGGTAGAGCTCGCGAGGAGAACACCTTGCTGCGACAGTGGCGAGGTTAAGGTGTAGGGTTCGTTCGACTTCGGGGTTGACTCGCTTCGCGAATCGGCCACTCCGCTCAGGATGATAATTCGAAAAAAAATACATGACTTTTCTCGAACAACTTTTTGGGAGCCTGGAGCGCAGCGGCGATGCGGTCGTGCTCCAGGAAACGCGTGATGGGCAGGCGGTTTCGCTCACGGCGCGGCAGTTGCTGAATCGGGTGCTGGTGGCTCGAGCTTATCTTCGTCGGTTGAGGCTGAAGAAGGGCGACCGGTGTGCGCTGCTGGCGCATAACTCAATGCAGTGGGTGGCAATGGATCTGGCCGTCATGGCGGAGGGGTTGACAGTTGTGCCGCTGTACGCACGACAAGCATCGGCCGAATTGGTGGAGATGATGAAGGATTGCTGGCCGTCGGTGATTGCTTGCAGCGAGCAGTCGCTGGCCGATGCGATCGTGGAAGCCTGGCCTGAGGCGCCGCCGTACTTCTGCTTCGAGAGTGTTTTCACAGCATCGCGCGAACCAGTGGAGAATCCGGTATTAAAGGTTGCAGAGGAAGATGTAGTGACGATCATCTACACCTCGGGCACCTCGGGCGAGGCGAAGGGTGTGATGCTGAACGCGGGCAACGTCGGATACATGCTGGGCTGCACTTCGGGGCGACTGGATCAGCTAATGCGGGGCCGTCCGATGAAGACGGAGCCGGGGCAGGACGCCGTATTTCATTACCTGCCACTGTGCTTTGCAGGGTCGTGGATCATGATGCTGACCTGCCTGCTGCGCGGTAACAAGCTCACATTAAATGCGGATCTCGGCAAGATTGCTGCGGAGATGCGGCTGGCCGCGCCGGATTATTTTCTGAATGTTCCCGCGCTTCTCGAACGTATGCGCAAAGCCGTCGACGAGCAACTTTGGAAGACCGGCGGACTTCCGTTGAAGGTGTACACCAGGGCAAAGGGCGCTTGGGTGCGCCAGCAGGAGGGTAAATCGCGCGCCAGGGATGGGATCTGGCTCGGGCTGGCAAATCGGCTCGTGTTTCCGACGATTCGCAAGAAGATGATCGGCGGCAAGCTGCGCGCTCTGATTTGTGGTTCAGCGCCATTGAGTGTTGAGACGCAGCAATTTTTCATGATGCTTGGCATCCCGGTTTTGCAAGTGTACGGACTGACCGAGACGACGGCGATTTGCACTATGGATGATCCGGACGCGCCGGTTATTCCGGGACGCGCGGGTCCCGCAATTTCGGGCGTCGAGATGAAAGTTGCGGAAAATACGGAGATCGTGGTGCGCGGGCCAAATATTTTTCCCGGATACTGGAACCGTCCGATGGAAACGGCGAGCGTACTGCGCGATGGCTGGTTTCACACCGGCGACCAGGGTGAAGTGGACGAGAACGGGAACTGGAAGATTGTCGGCCGCATCAAGAATCTGATCATTCTTGGGTCCGGGCATAACATCGCGCCGGAGCCGATTGAGGATAAGATTCTGCACGAGTTGCCGGGTGCGAGTCAGGTGGTGCTCGTGGGCAATGCGCGCGGATATCTGGCGGCGCTGGTGACGGGCAAAGTGAGCAGCCAGAAGACGCAGGCGGTGTTAGAACTTGTGAATCCGAGCTTGCCGCATTACAAGCAGGTGAGGGCGTTTCATCTGGTGGAAGAAGCGTTCACCATCGAGAACGGCCTGCTGACCGCGAATGGAAAGCTGAAACGCGACTTGATTGCCGAGCGCTTTCGAAATGAGATTGACGCGATGTACGAAGCCTCGACAAACCACGCTTCGAAGAATCAGGCCTCGCAGAATCAGGCGGCGAAGACGGCATGAACGAGTTCAAAGGGCAGACGCTTTCGTGGCAGCTCGTGAATGGAGCGATTGAACTTGCATTGCATCGCGATCCTTGCAACGAGATTGGGTCGCTCACACTGAACGAGTTGGAGAAGTTTGCGGCGGCTCTGCCCGAGCTGGCGAATGAAGCGCCGGCGTTGATTGTGTATTCGACGTTGAAGGCAGGGTTTTCGGCGGGAGCGGACTTGCGCGAGTTGTTTCAGCGCGGCCAGGAGATGGGAAAGGGCGCAGCTCTGCGCGGGGTACGGGAGTTTTTGGAGCGCGTTCATGCCGTGATGAACGCGCTCGATGCGACGCCGCTGACGACGATTGCGGCGGTGCATGGGGTGACATTTGGCGGCGGGTTCGAGCTGGCGCTGGTTTGCGACGTTATTGTTGCCGACCGCATGGCGCGGTTTTGCTTTCCGGAACTGCGACTCGGGCTGATCCCGGGATTCGGCGGGGTTCCGCGTCTGAAGCGGGATTTGGGCAATGCCGTGGTGCGCGATCTGCTGCTCACCGGGCGCAGCTTCAATGTGATGAAGGCGCAACAGATTGGCCTCGTGAGCCAGATTGCCGCCGAGGGCGAGGCGTTACGGGTAGCACGCGCTACGGCCAGCCAAGTGGGGAAATTTGACCGGTGCACGGCGGCGGCAGCGAAGGCTTTTGTGAAGCCAATTCCGTATGAAGAGTTGAAGCGGGAGATTGATATTTTCTGCGATCTTTATTCGCGTCCGGCGGTCGAAGAAGGGCTGCGTAGGTTTGTGGAGAATGAGGGAGTGCAGCCGTACTTGCCGTGAAGTTGTAATGGGTGATTTGCAGCCGACAATTTGAAGGACATCAGGCACATGTCAGCGCCTACGATTGATCGCACACTCGACGAAATCCTGAATCTTGCGGCTTTGCACTTCAAGGTTCCGCGGGAAAAGCTCACGCCCGACGACGACTTTTTCAAGACGCTGGGGATCGACAGCCTGCAGGCGCTCGATTTGCTGACGCGGCTCGAGCAGCACTTCCACATCGAGTTGCCGGATTATGAACTGCAGGGTGTTTCGGATTTTCGGACGCTGGCAAATCGGATTCAGGCGCGGTTGTAGGCGACAAGTCTGGCGAATTGAGAAATTTTGAATGCTTGATCTCCGCCAATATGCCAGCCTGGGTGCAGCGCTCAAAGATGCGCTGGAGCGCTGGCCCAACGAAACCTGCCTGATTGAAGCCGATCGCGACCGCGAAAAAGTGAGGCTTACCTATTCTGACTTTAAGGAAATGGCGCGTCCGCTTTGCCGCGCGCTTGAGGATGCGGAATTCAAGGCGGGAGATCGCGCCGCGATCATCATGACGAATCAGTCGAAATGGCTGATCTCGGCATACTCGATTTTCTTCAGCGGCGGCGTACTTGTCCCGCTGGATTACAAATTGACCGCGGTGGAGCATCTGCAACTGCTGGCGCATTCGAAGGCGCGGTTCCTGGTTGTCGAATATTACTTGTGGAACGCCATTACGCAGTCGCCGGAGTTCGCAAAACTCACGGCGGAGATTGTGCTGGTGACGGAAGCGCCGACGGGAGCGGACTTGCGCGGCGCTTACCGCTGGGAGGAATTCAAGAGGAAGGGTGATCCGCAGTTTGTGGCGCGGCAGCGCGAGGACACGGCCTGCATCGTGTACTCGTCGGGGACGGGCGGGCGTCCGAAGGGATGCGTGCTGACACACGACAGTTACCTGGAGCAGTGCGCTTCGCTGACGGCGTGGTATCCATTTTGGCCGGGTATACGCTATTTGAGCATACTGCCGACAAATCACGCGATTGATTTCATGGTGGGGTTTATCGGGCCGTTCGTCTGTGGAGCTTGTGTGGTCCACTTGCGGACGCTGCGTCCGGAGTTTGTACGCGATGCGTTTGTGCGCTATCGCATCACTTACGTGAGCCTGGTGCCGATGGTGCTGAAGAATCTGGAGCGAGGACTGCGCGCGAAGTTTGATGAACTGAAGCCCAGTAAGCGGTGGATGCTGGACCGGTTGATTGGATTGAACAAAGCGCTGACGCGAGGGCGCCCGCGCGTGGAGTTGAGCCGGCGTTTGCTCCCGCAAGTACACAAGGCATTTGGCGGAGAGCTGCGAGCGTTGATTGTGGGCGGAGCGTTTACGGATCCTGCGACATTGCAGTTTTTCTACGATCTGGGAATTCCGGTAACGTGCGGGTACGGCCTGACGGAAGCTTGCACAGCGGTGACGCTCAACGATCTGAAACCGTTTCGCGCCGATACGGTTGGCAAGCCACTGCCCGGGAGCGAGGTGCACGTGCTGAATCCGGACGGCGACGGGATCGGAGAAGTGGCAGTGCGGAGTCGGGCGGTGATGTCGCATTATCTCGACGATCCGGAACAAACGGCGCAGACGATTGTCGAAGGCTGGTTGCTGACGGGCGATCTGGGGCGCTTCGACGGGGACGGGCACCTGCAGCTCGTCGGGCGCAAGAAAAATATGATCGTTACCGAAGGCGGGAAGAATATTCATCCCGAGGATATTGAGGCGGTGTTTGATGGTCTGGCGGTGAAGGAATACTGTGTGTTTGCCGCGAATTTTTTATGGCCGCAAGAGACGCTCGGCAACGAGATGCTGGTGCTGGTGGTACGGCTGGAGCAAAATCAGCAATTCGACGATCGTCTGCGCGATGAGATTGTTGCGCGAAACCGGCGGTTGGCCGACTTCAAGCGCGTGGGCGGGTACCTGGTGTGGGAAAAGGATTTTCCGCGGACGGCATCGCTGAAGATCAAGCGCGGAGAATTGGCGGCGGAGATTGGGGCGGGCGCGGCGCGGGCGGGAGTGGTGGGAATATGAGGCTCTCAGCTGTCAGTTCTCAGTTGTAGCGAAGAATCGCATTGAGCTAAGAGCTAACCTGTGAACGAAACTTTTCTTGCCATCATCAATCCGGCGGCGGGTGGCGGGCGATGCTGTGAGCGCGTGGGAGCGGCGCTGAATCGTTTGCGGGCTGCCGGTATTGTGCTCGAGACGGTTGTGACTGTGGCTGCTGGCGAGGCCACGCAGATTGCGCGCGAGGCTTATGGTCGCGGCTTTCGGAAATTTCTTGCGGTGGGCGGGGATGGGACTTCCTATGCGATCGTCAACGGGCTGTTCCCGGAGAGCAGGTCCCAGGTCTTAGGTGCCGGGTCTCAAGGAGTTTCAGGCGGTGCGGAAGATCTGATTCCTACACTGGGATTTCTTCCGCTGGGCACCGGGAATTCGTTTCTGCGGGATTTCGAGGATCTCGCTTCCGGACAGAGCGGTTTAGAGCACGCTCTTCGGGCGCTGGAGGCGCGGCGTTCGCGGGCTTGTGATGTTTTGCGACTGACGCACAAAGATGGCGCGATTTACTACACAAATCTGCTGAGCATGGGGTTTGCAGCGGACGTGGCGGCGCTGCGACACCGGCGGTTTCAGGGCCTTGGGCAGTTCGGGTATCTGCTGTCGATTTTTCTTGGTCTGGCGCGGCTTGATCGGCGGCCGTTTCCGGTGAGGTTCGACGAGCAGCGAGAGTTTGATGCGCGACGCTGCTTGTTTCTGACATTCAACAACAGTAAGTTCACGGGTGGAACAATGATGATCGCACCCGATGCGGTCACCGATGATGGATTGATCGAGTATGTGCGGTGGGGGCCGATTGGGCGGCTCGGGCTGATCCGGAATTTGGCAACGCTTTATGATGGCACGCACACACGGCACCCGCTGGCGGAGCGGCAGGCCGTTCGGCGGGTGGAATTTCAACTCGACGGTCCGGTGGATGTGATGGTGGACGGCGAGGTGCTGACACTGGAGTGCCAGGCGATCGATGTGCTGCCCTCGGCGCTCCGGGTGGTGGTTTGAGACGCGGCCAGCTCCGTTTCTGCTCGTGATATAAAAATCCATGTCGCAAGAGCGAAGAGAACGGCAAAAGGAACGACAGGAACTCAGGACTTTCAGCCCGAAATGGAGGCGCATCGCGATCATTGCGGTGCTCATCGTGGCCGTGATTGGCATCGCCTACTATCTTGACCACCGCGCGCAGCACAAACACGATGCGTTTGCGCGCTGTTTGAAGGAGCGCGGGGCGAAGATGTATGGGGCGTGGTGGTGTCCGCATTGCGTGGAGCAAAAGGAAAAGTTCGGCGCTTCGTTCGAGTTCGCTCCTTATGTGGAGTGCGGCATCAAAGGCGAGTTGCACGGACAGGCGCAGGTTTGCAAAGACGAAAACGTCATGCATTATCCCACCTGGCAGTTTCCACCGACGGGCGAACGAGTGGAGCGCGTTTTCACTCTGCAAGAGTTGAGCGACCGTACCGGGTGCGCGCTGCCGTGACCGGTTCGGCTCGGCGTCTGATGAACGTGGTTACCATTCTGGCGGTGTGTGGAATCGTGGTTTCGTCGGTATCGCTGCAACATCATTACGCGACGTCAAAGACGGCTTACTGCGATATCGGAGAAAGTCTTGATTGTGACATCGTCAACCGCAGCGAGTATTCGGCGATCTTCGGAATTCCGGTTGCGTTGATTGGGATGCTCGGATACGCAGCGCTGGCGGGGCTGGCCACCGTTTATCGCGGGCGCCGCGAGACGCCCGCACTGCTTTTCGGCGCTGCCGCGGCGGGCCTCGCGTTTGCTTTGTACCTGACCTACATCGAAGCGCGCGTGCTGGGTGTGTGGTGCATATTATGTCTGAGTTCGCTGATGTTGATTGCGACTACGACGATTTTGGCGATGGTGATCTGGTGGAAGGGAGATAGTGTCCAGTAGCCAGTACCCCGTGTCCTGTACGGCAAATGTTCCTCCTGAAAGCTGATAGCTGACAGACTGAAAGCTCGATTCACTTCATGTCCCGGCCCACAACGCGAAAAGTAAACCTGAAAACGAAGAGTGCCACCACTGCTGTCATGCCGGTTTCAACGGGCACCGTTTGGTTGCACGAGCTGAGCAGTCAAATCTTCGAGAACACGCGCCTGGTGCGGGTTTGGGTGCCTCCGGATTACGACGGCTGGGGTGCGACGCGTTATCCGGTCCTTTACTTGAATGACGGACAGAATCTGTTCGATCCGGCAACAGCCTTTGCCGGAGTGCACTGGCAGGTGGGCGAGACCGCGACGCGGTTGATCACCGAGCAGAGAATTCCGCCGCTCGTCATCGTTGGCATCGACAACACTAAGACTCGGGCCTGCGAGTACATCCCATACAGGTCAAGAGATCCAAGAGTTCTGAAGCCCAAGGGAAAGTGCTATCCGGATTTTCTGCAGCGCGAGGTGATGCCGTTGATCGAAGAGCACTATTCGGTGTTGAAGGGTCCGGAGAATACGGGATTGGGCGGTTCTTCTCTCGGAGGCCTGATCACGTTGTACACACAACTGGCAGCGCCGGGAGTGTTTGGACGATTGTTGATCGAGAGCCCATCGCTGTACGTCGCGAAGAGAAAAGTTCTGGAAGACTGTCGCCGAGTCCGCGATTGGCCGGCGCGTATTTACCTTGCGACGGGGACGCATGAAACGGGCAGTGCAGAGAAAGACGCTAAGATCGTCGGCGATGTCGGCGAACTGGAATCCATTTTGCGCGAGGCTGGCTTGGACGAACAAAGGTTGAAGGTCCGCATCGATGACGGGGCGACACACAACGAATCGGCCTGGGCGACGCGGTTTCCAGAGGCGCTGGAGTTTTTTTATTCGTCTTGAGCGAAGCTCGCTTCGCTCAAGCGATGGGTTATTATTATCGGTCTTCTTCTCAGAAATAATCTTTTTCGGGGGGTCGTCTATGAAGGTTCGCAGTCTGGTGGCGCGGTGTGTTCTGGTTCTAACGCTGGCGATGTGCGCGGTGGCGCAGCCATATAACGAGGCGCAGTTCAAAGGAATGAAATGGCGCGACATCGGGCCCTATCGCGGCGGCCGCGTGCTGGCCGTGACCGGAGTGCCCGGCAGTCCCTTTACTTACTACTTCGGCGGCGTTGCCGGAGGGGTGTGGCGCACCACCGATGGCGGCGTCAGTTGGCAGCCGATTTCCGACAAGAGTGTGATCTCGTCGATCGGGGCGATTGCCGTTTCAGAATCGAATCCAAGCGTGATTTATGTGGGGACGGGCGAGTCCTGCCTGCGCGGAAATATTTCTTATGGCGATGGAGTCTACAAGACGACCGACGGCGGCAGGACATGGCAGCACATCGGATTGAAGGATACGCGGCACATTGCGCGCGTTTGGATCGATCCCCGCAACCCGGACCATGTGCTGATTGCCGCGCTTGGTCACGCCTACGGGCCGAATACGGAGCGCGGTATTTTTCGCACCACCGACGGCGGCAAAACCTGGGACAAAATTCTTTACAAGGACGACAAGTCGGGCGGCATCGATCTCGCGGTCGATCCTCATAATTCCAACGTGATGTTCGCCGCTCTTTACCAGATCCAGCGCACGCCGTGGAGTCTCGAAAGCGGCGGCCCGGGCAGCGGATTGTACCGTTCGACGGATGGCGGAAATTCCTGGAAGCATCTCGAAGGCAAGGGTCTGCCCGATGGCATTTTGGGGCGCATCGGAGTTAGCGTTTCTGGCGCCGACTCGAATCGCGTTTATGCGCTCATCGAATCGAAGCAGAGCGGGCTGTATCGTTCCGACGATGGGGGCGAAACCTGGTCGCGCGTCAACGACGACCAGCGGCTCACGCAGCGCGCCTGGTATTTCACGCATATTTTTGCCGATCCGAAGAGCGCGGACACGGTTTATATGCTGAACACCGGCCTGTTTCGTTCGAGTGATGGGGGCAAGACTCTCAACCTTCTGCCCGCGCCGCATGGCGATCATCACGGCTTCTGGATCGATCCGCAGAATCCGAATCGCATGATCAACTCGAACGACGGCGGCGCGACCATCTCGGTCGATGGCGGCAAGAATTGGTCGACGGAGTACAACCAGCCGACGGCGCAGTTCTATCACGTGGCGGCGGACAACGATTTTCTCTACAAAGTGTACGGTGCGCAGCAGGACAACTCGACCGTGGGCATCGCCAGCCGGACCGACGACGGGTACATTGGGCGTCAGCACTGGTTCGATGCAGGCGGCGGAGAGAGCGGATACATTCAGCCCGATCCGCGGGACTCGAATATTATCTATGCGGGTTCGGGCGGCGGGGCGGTGACTCGCCTTGATCGCCGCAGCAATCAGGAGCAGGACATTACAGTTTGGCCCGAGGATGCCGCGGGCCACGGCGTGGGCGATATGAAATACCGCCTGGGGTGGACGCAGCCCATCGAGATCTCGCCGCATGACCCCAATGTGGTTTACACGACCGCCGAGCGCGTCTTCAAAACTACCGATGAGGGCAAGACTTGGACGGCGATCAGCCCTGATCTGACACGCAACGATAAAAGCAAGCAGGGTTCTTCCGGCGGCCCGCTGACCAAGGACAACACGTCGGTCGAGTACTACGACACAGTGTTCACGATCGTGGAATCGCCGGTGCAGAAAGATTTGTTGTGGGCGGGAACCGATGACGGCTTGATTCACGTTACTCGCGATGGTGGCAGGAACTGGGCGAATGTGACTCCCAAGGGAATTCCGGAGTGGAGCTTGGTGAGCCTGATTGAGGCGTCGCCGCATGATGCGGGCACGGCGTATGCGGCGGTCGACACACATAAGCTCGACGATTTCAGGCCTTACATTTTCAAGACCACGGATTTTGGCAAGACGTGGACGAAGATCACAAATGGCATTCCGGATGGCGCTTACACGCACGCCGTGCGCGAGGATCCGACGCGGAAGAATCTTCTGTACGCGGGTACGGAGACGGGGATTTATGTTTCGTTCGATGGAGGAGCGAATTGGCAATCGCTGCAGCTGAATTTGCCGAACAGTCCGATCCACGACTTAATCGTGAAGAATGACGATCTGGTGGTGGCGACGCATGGGCGCTCCTTCTGGATTCTTGACGACCTGACGCCGCTGCGCGCAGCCACCGCACTGGCGACAACCGAAGCTGTGCTTTACAAGCCACGCCTGACCTATCGCCTGCGCTGGCCCGATTTCTACGAGCGGCGGCAACCGGTGGGAGAGAATCCGCCGACGGGCGCGATCATTTATTACTACCTGCCGACCGCGTCGAAGGGCGTAGTCGCGCTCGAATTTCTGGATGCGTCGGGGAAAGTGATTCGGCGCTACTCGAACGAAGAAAAGAAAGAAGCGGAAACGCCGCCAGAGTGGCCAGACCAGACGCCTCCCGAGGAGAAGATTCCGACCGATGTGGGGGTGAACCGCTTTGCCTGGGATTTGCGTCTGCAGGGGCCGACGCCGCTGGCGGGGGAGCCCGGCGCGGAATTCCGCAATCGTGGACCGATGGTGCCGCCGGGCTCCTACCAGGTGCGACTGACAGCGGACGGGAAATCGTACACGGCGCCGTTGGAGTTGAAGTTGGATCCACGGGTGAAGGCGTCGAACGAAGACGTGCAGAAGCAGGTTGAATTGGGACGTAAGATTGTGGCGCAGGTTTCCGAGATTCACGAGGCGGTCGGGACGATCCGCGAAGTACGCATGCAGACTCGCGAGTTAGAACGGCGTTTGGGCGACGAGCGTTCTAGTAATAATGACCCACGCTACGCTTCGCCCGTTTCGGCCATGAAAGACTTCGATAAAAAGAGCCTCGATCTGGAGGGGCAATTGCTCCAGGTGAACGCGAAGAGTTCAGAGTCAATCCTGAACTATCCTGTGCTGATCGATGAGCGGCTGCACTCCCTGCTATTCAGCGTCGAGTCGGCCGATGCCGCGCCAACCAAGCAGCAGTACGAAGTCTATGACGATCTCGAAAAACAGGCGCAACCGCTGCTGGCGCAGTATCACGAGCTGATGTCGAAGGACCTGGCGGCGTTGAATGAGGTGGTAAACAAACTGAACATCCCTGCGCTTTATGTGACGGCGGGAAAATGAGAAGCGGTCAAGGCAATCAGTTGGGGTCGGCCGGGAACGCCCGGTTCTCGTCAGGTTCGTACCGATTTCGGCGGAGTCCGACCTCATCACCTATACGTCGACGGAGAGCGGAACCAGTCATGGCAAGTAATTTGCCGCCAGAGTGCATGTGTCGGCCCTATGGCCAAGCGCGGTGGCAGATGGATGTGTGCCTTCAGCCAGGAGACCGCGGCGAAGTAGTCGAAGACGGCGCTACTTCGTAATCACGCCGCAGGCGATGCGGTCGCCGGCGTTGCCTGCGGGGTCGGTCTTCTGATCGTCGGCCTTGGCGTGGATGACGAGCGCTGTGCCGCCGTTGCTGAACAGGGAATGGCTGTTGCTGCCTAGGTTGACGTCTTTATCCTGCCACTTGAAATGCGCTTTGCCGTCCGGGCCCACCGTGAAATTGGGATTGTCGCCGGCGTGGTGGCCTTCCGGATTCTCCAATCCATGCTTTTTTCCGTCAGGGTTGAAATGCGGCCCGGCCGACTTGAAGTCCGGGGCGTCGCACTTCGCGTTCTGATGAAAATGGATGGCGTGTTCGCCGGGAGGCAGATTCTCGAGATTGACTTCCATTCCGATTCCCGGAGTGGATTCCCACAGAATCGCGGTGCCCACAATCTTGCCTTGGGCATCCTTGAGCTGGATCAGCGTCTTGGCCGAACCGACTGAGGCGAGGGCAATCACGAGCAGTGCGAGCAGGAACACGGGAGTGGTTTTCATGGAGGGATTATAGCGAAATCCGGGGGGACCGCTCCAGGCTTCGGAGACCGACCGCCGTTTAAACGGAGTAAGGGTTGGTGACTCCGGTTCTGGCGCAGAACGGAAAGCAATGGGACAATAGATAAATGCAAAGATTTCTGACCGCAGCCCTACTATTGGCCGCCGCGATGATGCTGGCCGGAGATGGCTATGCCCAGCAGACTCCAGCAGCAAGCACTCCGGCGGCAACGACTCCAGCGGCTCCTGCAGCCACCACTACGAAAGCAGCCACAACCGCGAAAGCTCCGGTGAAGAAGCCGGGTACGGCAGCGGCGGCTACGGCACTTACGACGAAAAAAGAAAAGTTCAGCTACGCACTGGGAATGAGCATTGGGACGCAAGTAGGCGGCAACCTGAAGAAGCAGTCCGTGGAAGTCGACCCGAATCTTGTATCCCAGGGAATGAAGGACGCTTTGTCCGGCGCTAAGCCGCGTCTGACGCAAGAAGAAGCGCAGGCCGTGCTCACCGAGGTGCAGACCGAAGTTCGCAAAGAGCAGCAGGAGAAAATGCAAGCGGCTGCGGCCACGAATAAAAGCGAAGGGGAAGCATTTCTGGCTGCCAACAAAAGTAAAGAGGGCGTCGTCACTTTGCCCGACGGTCTGCAGTACAAGATTTTGAATGCCGGCACCGGGCCAAAGCCCACGGCGAGCGATTCGGTTGTTTGTAACTATCGCGGCACTCTCATCAACGGCACGGAATTTGACAGCTCCTACAAGCGCGGGCAACCCGCGACGTTTGGGGTCGGTCAAGTCATCAAAGGGTGGACGGAAGCGCTGCAGCTCATGCCCGTGGGCTCGAAATGGCAGCTCTTCATTCCTTCGAGCCTTGCCTACGGTGAACGGGGCGCGGGCGCCGACATTGGGCCCAATGCGACCCTGATCTTCGAGGTCGAACTGCTTTCGATCCAGGAGAAAGCGAAAGACGAGAAGAGCAAGGACGAAAAGAAGGACGACAAGACCACGAAACCTGAAGACAAAAAATAGTGGAAACTTCTTAGCGGTGGAGCGCCGGGCGTCCCCGCCCGGCTGGACGGGCGCAACGCCCGTCCCTCCACCGAATAAATCGTCCTCTGCTCACCGTTCTACGTTCCTAGATACATCACGTGGACGAAGACTCCGAGCCTGACGTTATAGGCCAGGTACCAACCGACGTGATCGGGATCGTCGTAGATGACAATTTCGTCCGAATCCCAGAGCCAGCCGTCACAGAAACCAACGTCATAAGGAGCCACGGAGAAGTAGAAGCCGCCGAACCAGAAGCGGCCGGGACCACCGCCTCCGAGGCGCCAGATGTGGCCGCGCCCGATTCCGCCAGGGAAGTGGCCGTGCTCCCACGGATGATCCAGATGGTAATGAGGGTCGTTGGGGCCGGTGTCATGGCCCACCCATTCTTTGCCGTTGTGCACGTGGGGAGCATTAGGATGTCCTGCCTTGTCGTCGAAGCGGCGGTTTTGCTCGGCCGGATGCGGAGTTTTTACGCGCGCCGGACCGTGTGCAGGAATATTCTGACGGCCGCCACCGACTTCCGGCCGGCCACCGCCTTCATGGCCGCCGCGTTGTGCCAGTGCTGAGAGAGAAAACACGAAACATATCGCGAGCAATCCAATCAGCTTCTTCATTTTGTCAGCATCCTCCAATAGCGAATAACCCTACTTCGCGTTAAATGTTTCTGTGGATTCCCAGGATTGTAGCAGCGCAGGAGCCCGTGCAGGCTGCGAAGAAACATGTTTCCCGCCGCGGCGGTAAAGGGGCGTCCTTATTCGTACCGGAGCGCTTCGATCGGGTCGAGGCGGGAAGCGCGGATGGCTGGAACCATGCCGCTGATGAGTCCGACGGCAGTGAGAATGAGGACGGCGACGATCAGGGTGACGGGGTTGATCATGAGGCGGATGTCGCCCGCTTCGGCGTGTTTGGCCATGGCGCTGTAGAGCGTCAGTCTGCCTACAGAGAGGGCAACGATATAGGCCAGGATAATGCCGAAGAGTCCGCCAATGAAGGTGATGGTGAGAGCCTCGGCCAGAAACTGAAAAAAGATCTGGCGCCGCCGCGCACCGAGCGCTTTTTCGATGCCGATTTCGCGGGTGCGCTGGGTGACGGAGACGAGCATGATGTTCATCAGCCCCACTCCGCCGATGCCCAGGGTGAGGGTGCCGATAAAGGCGAGCAGAATCTTGAGGCCGAGGGTGACGATCTCGAGTTGGTGAACCTGATCCATGAGGTTAAAGACGTAGAGGGCGCGGCGGTCAGCGGGATTGAATTTGTGCTGCGTGGCCAGAAGGTAGCGTACGGATTGCTCGATCCGTTCATAGTCGCCCGTATCGTAATTGAACCAGATCGAGTCGAGGTAGTGAGTGTCCTTGAGATCACCCATGGTGGTGAAGGGGACGTAGACGACGCGATTGATATTGTCATCGCCGGCTTGCATCTTGGGGGTGAGCACGCCGACGACTTCAAAGCTGATGCCATCGATGCGGATATACTCGCCGAGGGCGTTGCGCCCGGAAAAAAGTTTCTCTTTGGTGTCGGAACCGATGACGGCCACACGCGCGTGTTGGATCTGATCCTCTGGATTGTAGAAGCGTCCCTGCGCGAGGGTCAGGGCGCGGATGGCGAAAGTGTTGGAGTAGTCGCCGTTGATGTCCATGGTGTAAGAGCGAGTATCGTACTGCACGGTCGCCTGCTTAGAGCAATCGGGAGTGATGTGGCTGATCTGCGGAATGTTGGTGGTGAGCAGGTCGACATCGTCCATTGTAATGCGGAGGAGCACGCCGGCCTTCTGGCCGCCGGCCTGCATGGTGGAGCGGCCCGGAACCACAATCATGAGCCTGGTTCCGAAGTTGGCAAAAATATTGGCGCAAGCGCGGCCGAAGCCGTCGCCGTAGGCAAGGAGCATGACCACCGTGGCAATGCCCCAGGCCATGCCCAGCATGGTAAGCGCGGTGCGGCGCCGGTTGTGGCGCATGGCGTCGTAGGATTCCTGGAACAGGTCGCGCATCATATAATTTGCGATTTGTAATTTGTAATTTGCAGCTTCAAGCCTCCACTCGCACCTGCCGCTACCCAGTGTGAGGTTCGATTTTGAAAAGTTCGCTTGGCGCAGTGCCGCCTTTGGTTGCTCGAACGTTGCCGAGGAAGGTTGACGCGGTGATTTGATAAACAAAACTGTCTCGACCGCTCGCGTCCAGCCTTGATCCCACACGAACTCCGCCTATTTTCTCTACAGCTCTCTGTGAGCGCAGATTCTGTGCACCAACAAGAAAGATAACGCTGTTCACGAATTTGAAGGCGTGCCGTAGCATGAGTTGTTTCATTTCCGCGCTGTAAAGGCCGCCCCAGTGGGATCTGGCCAGGAATGTCCAACCGATTTCGATCTCGCTCTTTTCTTTTTCGTACCCGTGGAATCGCGACGAACCGATGACCTGGCTATCTTTGGAATCAATGGCGATCAACGCTCCGCGGGATTCCAGGGCCTCGCGAAAAAAAGCCTTGAAAACTTCTTCCTGGTAACGGTCCTTGATTGGATGTTGCTCCCAAATGAGCGGATCGGATGCTACAGCATAAAGCTCATGAAAATCAGTTGGCCGAAGTGGCCTGAGTTCAAGAAGGTCGCCTTTCAAGATGGGCTGGAGATCGAAGGACATTATTCTTGCCTCAGAGCTTCTACCGGTTGAAGGCGAGCGGCCTTGCGCGCCGGATAGAGTCCGGCGGCAACACCCGCAAGAGTCAGGCTGCCGATGGCGAGGATCGCAGTTTTCGGAACGAGTCGCGGCGGATCGAAGCCGTTGGGACCGTTGTAATTGCTGAGCAGCGCCATAAAGCCGCCAGCCAGGGCCATACCGAGGAGTCCGCTGACCAAGGTGAGCAAAACCCCTTCGGCAAAAAATTGCAGCAGGATGCTGCGGTTAGTTGCGCCGAGAGCTTTGCGCAATCCAATTTCGCGAGTGCGCTCGGTAACGGCGATAAGCATGATGTTGATGACGCCAATGGCGCCGAGAGCAAGAGTGACCAGACCGACAGTGCCGAGGAATTCGTTCATTGCATCGAAGATGGTACCCATCATTTGCGCGGTCTGGACGAAGTCTAAGCCTTCGAACGCGTCTTCATCGCGACAATCGAAATGGTGATTACGGGCGATGACACGGCGGGCCTCATCCCGCGCGAGCAGGTGTTCGGCGGCGCTTCGAGGCTGATAGTAGATCATTGAAATGGCATCGAATGCTTCATCGCCCTTGAGCGGGAAATCACTGCGCATAACTTGGAAGGGAATATAAGCGCGGGTGTTGGTCAGGTTATCGTCGCCGCGGCCGACGCGCTTGAGCGTGCCGATGACCTCGAAGCGATGGCCGTCAAGCAAAATAAACGAGCCGACGGCGGGACGACCCGGGAAGAGGTGGTGGGTCATCTCATCGCCGAGAACGACGACGTTGCGTTTCTGAGCTTCGTCAAGGTCGTTGAGCCAGCGTCCCTCTTTCAGCGGCATAAAACGGATTCCGCTGTACTGCGGTTCCGTGCCATTGAGTTGGCCGCTGGCGCTAGCGAACTCGCTGACGGCATGCACGTCGTCGCTGGTGAGGACGGGAGTGATGGCGCGAATGTGCGGAGATTCTTTACGGATGTCCAGGTAATCCTGGTACGTGAGCCGGTACGGGCGGGCGGAGTTCATGCTGCCCGGAACAGCCGGTGCACGGCCGGGGTAGATCATGATGATGTTTTCGCCGTACTCCGAGAGGTTGCGTTGGTTGCCGGTTCTGAAGCCTTCGCCCAGGCCGACCAGCAGCAGCAGGGAACCCACCCCCCACGCAATGCCGAACATGGTGAGGAACGAACGCAGCTTGTGCGCCCAAAGCGTTTCGAAAATCTGCGCGAAAACGTCGATCACCATTCGCATGGTTAGTAACTCGCGAACCCACTACCGGCTCTTAGCTGTTGGCTTTTAGGTATTAGCTTTCAGCTTTCAGAAACCAGTTTCTGGCTGGGAGCGGCCGTGTCCCTCCGTACGTCCCGGTTACTAGGATAGCAAGCTGGCGCGTGGGGTGCACCGCTAAGTTTTCTCGATGTTGAGTCCGCCGCTGTCTTGTTGGCCCGAAAATGTAGATTGACAACGCCATCTCCACTGCCCTAGTATCAGTTCTAGTATGACTCCGTTGACCCACCGCCATCACTGCCATCACCATGCGATGAGCGTGTCGGCGGGGGAGCACGGATAGCCAGGCAATCATAGGAAATCCAAGCCCGCTGGCGCGGAACCCGCCCAGCGGGCTTTTTGTTTTTTCGCGCGAGTTCTGAAAAATTTGATGCCCAAGTTAGATGAGGATTAGAAGAATCCGATGCAGATCGACTTCGACAAGATGCAGGGACTGGTGCCCGCCATAATTCAGGATGCGGCCAACGGAGAACTGCTGATGCTGGGCTTCATGAATAGGGAAGCGCTGGACTTGACCCTAAGCACCGGCTTCGTCACTTTCTACAGCCGCACTCGCCAGAAACTCTGGACAAAAGGTGAAAGCTCCGGCAATCGTCTGCAGGTGATCGTCGCCTCCACCGACTGCGATCAGGATACGATACTGTTGCGTGTTCGTGTGCTGGGCGAGGGCAAGGTCTGCCACACTGGGATGCGCTCCTGTTTCACGCAACAGCTTCCACTGGGAAGCGCGCTGGGGGCCACGCAACAACCGAGGGCTGCGCGAGAGAGGGCTGACCGATGAAATTGCGGCTAGGCATCCCCAAAGGAAGTTTGCAGGAAGCGACGTTGAGCCTCTTCACGCGTGCCGGCCTTCGCGTCTACACCAACGCCCGCTCGTATTTCGCCGCAACCGACGATCCCGAAATCGAATGCATGCTCATTCGCGCCCAGGAAATGGCGCGCTATGTTGAACACGGCGCGCTGGATGCGGGATTAACCGGCCTGGACTGGGTGCTCGAAAGTGGCCTCGAAGTGGTCAAGGTCACCGACCTGATCTATTCCAAACAAAGCATGGGCTGCGTCAAGTGGGTGCTCGCCGTGCCCGAGGACTCGAGCTTCCATAAACTCGAAGACCTCGAGGGTCGAATCATCGCCACCGAGTTGGTCAGCTTCACCCGCAATTATTTCGCGGACCGGAACGTTTCTGTGCGAGTCGAGTTCTCCTGGGGCGCGACCGAAGTCAAGCCGCCGTTACTGGCCGACGCCATTGTCGAGGTGACGGAGACGGGGAGTTCGCTACGCGCTAATCATTTGCGAATCCTCGAAACCGTTCTCGAGTCGAACACGCAATTGGTCGCGAACCAAGCCGCGTGGGCCGATCCGGCGCGGCGCCAAAAGATTGAAAACTTGGCTGTCATGCTCAGTGGGGCTATCGCGGCACTGGGGCGGGTTGGTCTGATGCTCAACGTGCGCAAAGCAGATTTGCCCGCTGTTCTCAGTCTGCTGACCGCGCTGAAAAATCCGACCGTCGCGCCCCTGGCCGATGGCGAGTGGGTCGCAGTGAACACGGTCATCGAAGAGCAAACCGCCTGGTCGCTGATTCCGAAGCTGAAGCAGGCCAACGCTCAGGGCATCGTCGAATATCCGCTGAACAAGGTGGTCATGTGACGCGCAAAGAAGCCGTGCCCAAAGAAGTCACAAAAAAAGCGACGCGCAAGGTCACAATGCGCATTCTCGATGGCCCGCAGCGAGACGGGCTGGTAACCGCGCTCGCCGGTCGCGGTGCAACCGATCTCGCACAGATCGAGCCCGCAGTCCGCCGCATCGTGAATGACGTCCGCCGTAACGGCGATCGCGCCCTGCGCCGCTATGCTGCGCGCTGGGACGGATTGTATAAGGACGAGCCGCTGCGTGTACCCGAGCATGAATTACACCAGTCGTGGGAGCAAACCGATCCCGAGCTACAAAACGCGATCAAGCAGGCTGCGGGCAATATCCGCCGTTACGCGGAGTGGCAAGCGCCCCAGGCCAATGACAATGACAAAGACAAGAATGACGGCTGGCGGCGCGAAATCGAGCCCGGCGTCACCGTAGGTCAGTTGGTCCGTCCGCTGGAATCGGTCGGATGCTATGTGCCGGGCGGGCGCTATCCTTTGCCATCCACCGTGCTCATGACGGTGATTCCGGCGCAGGTAGCCGGTGTCAAACAGATTCGGGTCGCTTCTCCGCGACCGGCGCAAGCAACCCTGGCGGCGGCTGCATTCCTAGGCGTGCGCGAGTTCTACCGCGTCGGTGGAGCGCAGGCGATCGCCGCCCTAGCCTATGGCACGGAAAGTATTCCGCGGGTGGACAAGATCGTCGGTCCTGGCAACCGATACGTAACCGCAGCCAAAAAGCTTGTGGCCTTCGATTGCGCCATCGAATTTCTGGCCGGACCAACCGAAGCCGTCGTCATCAGCGCCGACGGCGATCCCGCGTGCATCGCTTCCGATCTGGTGGCGCAGGGAGAACATGATCCCGATGCATTGTGCATCTTCATCACACCATCGCGCGCCTTAGCGAAGAAAGTTCAGAATGAAATCCAAAAGCGCACGCGCGCCAACCCGATTGCGGCCCAATCGCTCTCCAGCCACGGCGCAATTCTTGTAGCTGCGTCTCTGGAGCAAGCAGTCGAGATATCGAATCGCATAGCGCCCGAGCATCTCACACTCCCAGAATTCTTGGCGCCGTCGGTGCACCATGCGGGCGCGGTTTTCCTGGACGAGTTCACGCCTCAGGCCGCTGGCGACTACGTCTCTGGACCGAACCATGTGCTCCCGACAGCTGGTATGGCGCGTGTGCGTGGCGGCTTGAATGTGCTTGATTTCGTCCGTGTGATTGCTTGTCAGCAAGTGTCCCGCGCAGGAATCCGGCAAATCGGACCGCCGGGAGTTAAGTTGGCAACTGCCGAAGGCTTGCAGGGCCACGCGGAGGCGTTCCGTGTGAGGTGCTCCCATGCTTGAAGCGCGCGAAGCAGTGAAAAACCTGCACGCGTATCGCCCTCCTCTGGCTGGCCGAGTCGGCCTTCGCCTCGATTTCAACGAGAGCACCGTAGGATGTTCGCCGCGCGTGCTGGCCCGGTTGCGCTCGCTCGATTCGGAACTTTTGGGGCGCTATCCCGAGCGTGAGCAAGTTGAAAAAGAAGCTGCAGGTTTTCTCGGACTCGATCCGCCACAGGTTCTGCTAACCAACGGAGTCGACGAAGCGATTCACTTGCTATGTTCCACGTATCTCGATCCGGGCGACGAAGCGCTCATCGTCGTGCCTACGTTTGCTATGTACGCGATCTTTGCTGCTGCTGAAGGCGCGCGCGTGGTGGAAGTGCACGCCGGCGATAACTTCGCTTTTCCAGCAAAAGCACTGCTCGCTCAACTCAGCCCACGTACGCGGCTCATAGCGGTAGCGAATCCAAACAACCCGACCGGATCCGCGGTCGCAGGCGATGTGCTCAATCAGATTGCGCAAGCAGCGCCGCGAGCTGCCGTGCTCGTCGACGAGGCCTATTTCGAGTTTCACGGAGAAACGCTGATTGACCAAACACGGCAACCAGACAATCTTTTCGTGGCGCGGACTTTTTCCAAGGCCTACGGTCTTGCCGGTTTGCGCATCGGCATTCTTGCGGGAGAAGCCCACCAGATGGCAATGGTCCGCCGCGTCGCCTCGCCCTACAGCGTCAACGCCGCCGCTCTGGCAGTTCTGCCCGAGGCTCTTCGAGATCAAGAATACGTCAACCGCTACGTCGCGCAAGTGCTAAGCAACCGCGACCGATTGCAGCAGGAACTCGACAATCTCGGGTTGCATTACTGGCCGAGCCACGCCAATTTTGTTCTCGTCCGCATTGGCGCGGCCCACGCGGAATTCGTTCAAGCCCTGCGCAGCCGCGGCATTCTAGTGCGTGACCGGAACTCCGACCCAGGCTGTGAAGGCTGCGTCCGCCTGACCGTGGGCTCGGACGAACATACAGAGGCTCTCATCGTCGCTCTGCGCGACGTACTTGAACGACTGGGGCTGCGACGCAGTTTGCCAAATGAGGTGCGGGCATGAGAAAAGCCAAACTGCACCGCAAGACTGCCGAAACAGAAATCAACATTGCCCTCACCATCGAGGGCCGTGGAAAGTACGAAGTCTCCACCGGAATCCGTTTTCTCGACCACATGTTGGAGCTCTTCGTGCGTCACGGCGGCTTCGACTTGAAACTCGCCGCGTTGGGCGACCTCGACGTGGATCAGCACCACACCGTGGAAGATGTTGGCATCGCACTGGGTGAAGCGTTCGACCGCGCTCTGGGTAACCGCCGCGGCATTCTGCGGGCCGGCTACTTCCTCATGACCATGGACGAAACTCTAGGATTGGCGGCAGTGGACTTCGGCGGACGCGCGGTGGCCGTGGTTCAGACCAAGGTTCGCGCAACGCGAGTCGGAGACCTGCAGACAGAGCTGGTATGCGATTTCTTCGAGGGCTTCGCCCGCGGCGCGCGTGCCAATGTTCATGCGCGCGTGATGTACGGACGCTCCAGCCATCACAAAATCGAAGCGCTCTTCAAAGCGTTCGCGCGCGCGCTGCGTGTAGCCTGCTCCCGCGACCGCCGCCTGGGCCGCATGCTGCCGAGCACCAAGGGACTTCTATGACCGTTCGATCGAAGATCGCGATCGTCGATTACGGCGCAGGCAATCTAAATTCGGTGAAGAAAGCATTCGACTATCTCGGCGCAAAGGTCATTGTAGCCACGCAGCCTGAAACCATAGCGACCGCGGACAAGATAGTTCTGCCCGGCGTCGGCCACTTCAGCGCGTTGAGTGGTCTCGACAACGCGGGCTTGCGAGAAGCCGTCCTGCAAGGCGCGAACGCAGGCAAGCCCTTCCTCGGGATCTGCCTGGGAATGCAGTGGCTGTTCGAGGGTAGTGATGAGGCTCCCGAGTTTGCGGGAGCAGGTTTTTTTAAGGGTCGATGCCGGCCGTTTCCGTCGTCGGTGAAATCGCCGCACGTGGGATGGAACTCCCTGCAAGTACGCGAAGGCTCGCGCCTGCTGCGTAACGTTGCGCCCGACTCCTTTGTCTACTACACGCACTCTTTTCAAGCGCCGGTGGTCGCCGCGACCACGGCGGCAACCGAATACGGAGAGACCTTTTCCGGTGTCGTCGAACAAGAAAACATCTTCGGAGTGCAGTTCCATCCGGAAAAATCGTGGGCTTTGGGGCTGTGCATTCTCAAGAATTTCTGTGATTTGTGAGGCCGGTCCGTGAGGCCGAATTGTGAAGCTGATTTTTAAGGTTGACTAAGTGTTGACCAAGCGCATCATCGCCTGTCTCGATATGGATGGCGGCCGGGTTGTGAAAGGCGTGCAGTTCGTGAATCTGCGCGACGCCGGCGACCCGGCGGAATGTGCCACCGCTCACGCCCGCGATGGCGCGGACGAAATCGTTTTGCTCGATATCACGGCCACCAGCGACAAACGCAACACGATGCTCGATGTCGTCTCCCGCACTGCGCGGTGTTTATTTGTTCCGTTCACGGTCGGCGGAGGAATCCGTGAACTCTCCGACGCCGTAGCCGTGTTCGACGCCGGCGCCGACAAGATCGCGATCAACTCAGCCGCGGTGAAGGACCCGACTCTAATCGGGAAAATTGCCGCTCGTTTTGGCTCGCAAGCGGTAGTAGTGGCCATCGATGCCCGGCGCGTAAACGGAGGTTCCGGTGGTTTCGAGGTGTTCGTTGCCGGAGGCCGCACTCCCACAGGCCGGGATGCGATTCAGTGGGCGCAGGAAGCGGCCGCTTGTGGTGCAGGAGAAATCCTGCTTACGTCCATGGACCGTGACGGGACAAAAGCTGGCTTCGATTGTGAGTTAACGCAGCTTGTGGCGGATGCAGTTTCCATTCCTGTGATCGCATCGGGCGGCGCCGGTTCGCCGCAACACTTCATTGACGTATTCCGCGACGGGCGTGCGGACGCCGCACTGGCCGCTTCCATCTTCCATTTCGGCCTCGAAAACATCGGACAACTGAAACGCGAACTGCAAGCTGCCAATGTGCCGGTGAGGTGGCCATGCTGATTCCGTCAATCGACCTCATGGGCGGCAAGATCGTGCAGTTGGTCCAGGGCGAAAAAAAGAAACTGGAGTTCAACAACTTCGACTATTGGATCGACCGCTTTTCGAAGTATTCAATAGTCCAACTGATTGACCTCGACGCGGCGCGCGACGCCGGCGACAACCGGCCGTTAGTGAAGCAGATCGTCGGCCGCCTCAACTGCCAGGTTGGCGGCGGCATTCGTACCCTCAAAACTGCCCAGGAACTTCTGAACCTGGGTGCACGCAAGGTGATCATCGGGTCCGCATTGTTGACCGACGGCCGGATCAACCATGAGCACGCTCGTTCGCTCGCAGACACGCTCCCGAGGTCGGCACTCATGTTTGCTATCGATTCGCGGGGCGGCCGAGTTGCTATTGACGGCTGGCGCACGCAGACTACCATCACTGCCTTCGACATGATTCGCGAATTAGAACCATTCTGCGAGAGTTTCCTCTATACGCACATCGACACCGAGGGCTTGATGGACGGAATTCCGATGGATACGGTTCATGCTATCCGGCGCGCCACCACCAGGCACCTGGTGGTCGCCGGCGGCATCACCGAACAGCAGGAAGTCGACAGCCTCGACGCGCTCGGAATTGATGCCGTCGTCGGAATGGCGCTTTATGCCGGGAAGATCTGTGGTTAAACAAAAAGGGACAGGTTTGGGCAAGTCGTGAAAGCCGCTACGCTAACGTCGCCTCAAGAAATTCGGAAGCGGCCACTTCGGGTTGGCGAAGTTGCTACGCCGGAACCGAAGCCAGGTCAAGTTCTTTTACGTGTGCGTGTGTGTGGAGTATGTCGCACCGATCTGCATATCGTTGAAGGTGACTTGCCAACCCTTCGTCCCGGAGTAATCCCCGGACATCAGATTGTCGGCGAAGTCGTAGCAGGAACTGCTGGCGCCGGAGCTCCGGAGGACCTTCCTGTTGGCACCCGTGTTGGCGTTTCCTGGATGGGAGGAACCGACGGCACGTGCCAGTATTGTCAACTCGGTATGGAGAATCTCTGCGATTCACCCACGTTTACCGGTTACACGGTAGACGGCGGCTATGCTGAATACGCAGCCGTTCGCTCCGATTTCACTTTCCCTCTTCCCGATCAACTCGACGATTTACACGCCGCCCCGCTGTTGTGCGCAGGCATTATCGGTTTTCGCAGCCTTCGTGTGGCTGGCGTCAAGCATGGCGACCGCGTCGGACTGTTCGGGTTCGGCGCTTCGGCCCATCTCGCGATTGCGGTCTTACGCGCCTGGAACTGCGAGGTGTACGTCTCTACGAGAGGAGCTACTCATCGACAATTAGCAGCGTCTCTTGGGGCGGTTTGGGTGGGAAGTGAAACTGACCGGCCGCCCACGGAGCTCGATTGTGCCGTGACTTTCGCTCCCAGTGGCGATGTCGTAATAGCGGCTCTGGCTAGCCTGCGGAAGGGAGGAGTGGTTGCCATCAACGCCATTCACTTGGACCGGATTCCGCAGTTCGACTACGATCGCCTGTTATGGGGCGAGCGCCAGCTTCGGAGTGTCGCGAACATGACTCGGGCTGACGCTCGGAATTTTCTCCAGGTCGCGAGCGAGATTGGCCTCAGGCCGAAAGTAGCTGCATTCCCACTCGACCAGGCCAACGAGGCTTTGCTTGCGGTAAAAGAGGATTCCATCGACGGAGCCGCCGCCATAGTTGTGTGAGGCGGCATATTGCGAAACCGAAGGCTTCAGCCCCGCTTTCCCGATCCCTGCGCAGAGTTCGCAGAGCTCGGCAATTCTTGCGAGCTTAAAGGACCGAGGCAGGGTTTGATGACAGTCGAAAGGCGCTACCATCCAGAACCGCATCCGTAAAACGTGGTCGGAAGCATCGCGCCTCTCCTGTCTCGACCTACTGTCCATTCGTGGACAGCAACGTCCAGTGTGGGACAGGTGGGACAGTCCCAGGCTGTTCAGTTGCAGGAACTATCCCCTGCCGTTCTAAGTGTTTGGCTTGGTGCGGCCGGTGGCGCTTGAGTTGCGTGCTTATAACACGATGGACATCGCTCGTCCCGAGTTCAAACAACAAAAACGCCGCCGCCAGATCTTCCTTGGGGCCGGAGCAATCGTGGTTGTCGTTGCTCTGACCATCGGAGTATCGCGGCTGAAACCTGCCGCTCCGCAGGTTGAGCGTGGCACGGTGTGGACTGACACGGTGAAGCGCGGACCGATGGTGCGCCAAGTGCGCGGCCTTGGTTCTCTGGTTCCGACGCAAGAGGCCGTGCGTCAGATTCCCGCTGAAACGGAAGCGACCGTGGTCCGGATACTCATGCTGCCCGGCTCACAAGTAACGGCGGACACAGTGCTGGTGGAGATGAGTAATCCGCAGGTTGAACAGGCCGCTATCGACGCCGGTCTTCAGCTCAAGGCCACCGAGGCGGAGTACCGCAGCCTGCGCGTCAAGCTTGAAAGCGATTTAATGAACCAGAAGGCTGGCGCCGCCACGGTAACCGCCGACCACGCCCAGGCGCAACGCCAGGCCGACACCGACAAGGCGCTCTACGATCTCGGCGTCATTTCGGGACTCACTTACAAAGCCTCCAAGGACAAAGCTGACGAACTTACTACTAGAAACGATCTGGAATCTGAACGGCTGCAAGCCAATCAGAAAGCCGTTGAGTCGCAAATGGCGCAAGAGCAGGCCAAAGTCGATCAGATGCAGACTCTGGCGCAGCTCAAACAGAAGCAGCTCGATGCGCTGAGAGTTCGGGCCGGAATTGATGGAGTTCTTGTCGATCTGCCACTGCAGGTGGGCCAGCACGTTTTGCCGGGTGCGATGCTGGCGAAGATCGTGCAGCCGAACCATCTGATGGCCACGCTGAAAGTCGCGGAGACGCAAGCCCGCGACGTGCAGATTGGCGAACCCGCGTCGATCGATACTCACAACGGCATTATTGCGGGCACCGTGATGCGCGTGGATCCTGCCGTGCAGAACGGAACGGTGACGGTCGACGTCAAACTCACCGGAGACCTTCCCAAGGGCGCGCGCCCCGACCTCAGCGTAGATGGAACGATCGACCTGGAGCGACTGGACAACGTGCTCTATGTCGGGCGGCCGGCGTTTGGGCAAGAGAACAGCACCATCAGCCTTTTCAAACTACGCGCGGACGGCCAAGAAGCGGTGCGCGTGCCCGTCAAAGTGGGGCGGGCATCGGTGAATTCAATCCAGGTGATCGAGGGACTTCAGGAAGGGGATGCGGTCATCCTCTCGGATATGTCGCGCTGGGACAACACGGACCGCATCCGGCTCGATTAACTGGCTCGATTAACGAACGACACAGGAAAGCGAGGCGGCGAGCAATGACCGAAACAGGCCAACCACTAATCCAGATCCAGGACTTGACCAAAGTCTTCTATACCGACGAGATCGAGACCCATGCCCTGTCTGGCGTCCACCTTTCCATCGATAAAGGTGAATATGTGGCCATGTCGGGCCCATCGGGCTGCGGCAAGTCCACGCTGCTATCGATTATAGGCCTGCTGGACACACCCACGAATGGACGCTACTTCCTGAATGGAAAAACGGTCGAGAACCTCGACTTTGCAGAACGCTCGCGCATCCGCAACCAGGAAATCGGCTTCATCTTCCAGAGTTTCAATTTGATTGGCGATTTGACGGTGTATGAGAACGTTGAGCTGCCACTGACGTATCGTCAAAGGATGCCAGCGACCGACCGCAAAGCGCGCGTAATGGAAGCTTTGGAGCGAGTTGGCATGGCCCATCGCGTAAGGCATTATCCCTCGCAACTCTCTGGCGGCCAGCAACAGCGGGTTGCCGTGGCGCGCGCTCTCGGCGGAAAGCCCTCGATTCTGCTCGCCGACGAGCCTACCGGAAATCTCGATTCGCGCAACGGCGAAGCCGTCATGGAGCTGCTCCAGAATTTGCATCGCGAGGGAGCAACCATCTGCATGGTCACGCACGATCCGCGCTTCGCCCGGCACGCGCAGCGCGAGGTGCATCTGTTCGATGGCAAAGTTGTGGCGGAAGAGGAACTGAAAAAGCTTCTGCAGGAGACTAGCGCATGAATGGGGTCTTGCAGGATCTTCGCTACGCTCTGCGCCAGCTTCGCAAGAGCCCTGGGTTTACCGCCGTGGCTGTACTGACTCTGGCGCTGGGGATTGGCGTGAATGTTGCCACTTTCAGTTTCGTGGATGAACTGTCGTTGCATCCGATGCCGGTAAGAGAGGCCGACCGCCTGGTGCGCATCTTTACCAGCAATCCCACTAGCCAGGGAGAAGTCGAGCGCGGCTACAGTTCATACCCCGACTTTCTCGACCTGCGCGCCAATTCCAAAACACTTGCCGGAGTGGCAGACTCTCGACAAGCGCGGGGCACTGGTGGACGACGGTGTGCAGAGCAGGTTGGTGTCAGCGGCAGTGGTCTCGGAGAATTTCTTTGACGTGCTCGAAGCCACACCGGCCCTCGGGCGGACGTTCACCGAAAAAGAACTTCGGAATTCTCCAGTGCCGTCGGTTGTGCTCAGTTACCCGTTCTGGCGACAGCAGTTCAACGGCGATTCAACAATTTCGGGGCGGACGATCGTGGTCGACAACCAACCTGTCACCGTATTGGGCGTTCTGCCGCGAGGTATCCGGGGGTCAAACCCAGGGATGGTACCGAACCTGTGGATTCCGATGCCGACATGGCAGCAACTCACGGGCGAGCGCGAAAAGCAGACCATTCGGGGATCGCGCGACTACGAACTGTTCGGACGATTGCGGGAGGGCGTCAGCCTTCAACAAGCCAGAGCGGAATTGGGAACGCTTGCTGCCGCACTGGCGAGTTCCTATCCTGGCACGAACACCGGGCGCAGAATGACGATGACCCGGGAAAGCGAGACGCGAGGTGAACTCGCAAACGTCGGTCTGGCGTTGTTCGGTATAGCGGCGTTGGTGTTGTTAGTCGCTTGCGCCAACGTGGCCGGTCTTTTGATTGCGCGCGGGGAGTCTCGGCGGAAGGAAATCGCAACGCGGCTGGCTTTGGGTGCTTCGCGAGCGAAGGTCGTTCGCCAGTTACTCGCTGAGACTGCGTTGCTAGCAGCGGCTGCCACCGTGGCGGCATTGTTTCTCGGGAACTTTGTCCTCAACGAACTCCCAGACTTATTGCCGCAGACTAGCTTTCCCATCGGTACCGACGCCCATCTGAATTCACGTGCCCTGCTGTTCGCGCTGGCGGCGGCAGTGGCCTCCTTGTTTTTTTTCGGGTTGATCCCGGCGCTGCAAGCCACAAACATTGCCCCGGCTACCGTGCTCAAGCAATCCAGTGCACAAAGCGGAGCCGGTCGCCGGAGGTTGAGAAGCGCGCTCATCGTCACGCAGGTGGCGCTCTCGCTGGTGATGGTCGTATGCAGCGGTCTGCTGGTGCGGTCGGTGACAAAAGCGCTGGCTCTCGATCCCGGCTTCAATGCGCATCAGAACATGCTCATCATGGATTTGGTGCCGGATTTCGGCACGAAGAGCGATGAAGCCAGCATGGCATTCGTGCGCGAGGCGCGCCGACGGCTGCAGGCGCTACCCGGAGTGACGGCGACCACTACCGCGATGCGGTTTCCCTTCGGGATGAGTGGCGGCGGCGCGACGCGCAAAGTTTTTCTTCCTGGGAACCTGGCAAGCGCGGACGCTGAGGGCGCGACCATCAATTTCGATCCCGTCGGTGAAGGATATTTTTCAGTTCTGGGTACCCGAATCGTGCGCGGTCGCGCCATCGAGCAACACGACCTGGATGCGAACGCCCATGTCATGGTGGTGAATCAAGCCATGACAAATCGTTTCTGGCCAAATAGAGATCCCATAGGGCAACCTGTTCGCTTGGGCCGGCCAGACGGAGATGAGTACGAGGTAATCGGCGTCGCTGAAGACGGAAAGTACAACGATGTGCGGGAGGGTCGGAAGCCCTACCTGTTTCTGCCCATGAAAAGCAACGACTACGGCGAGCTGGCGATGGCAGTGAAAACCAGTGTCGACCCGGAGGCGTTGGCCCCCGAGGTGCGAAGAGCGCTACGCGAACTCAACCACGAAGTGCCCGTTCTTTCTCTCGTGACGTTGCGAGAGCACATGCGCGAAGCGCTCTACGATGAGCGAGTCATGGCGGGACTGATTGGCGGGATGGGGGGATTGGGTCTCCTACTGGCGGCGGTGGGAATCTATGGACTGATGGTCTTCCTGGTGGGGCGGCGCACGCCGGAAATTGGAGTCCGGATGGCCTTGGGAGCACGGCGCAGAGGAATTTTCTGGCTGGTCACTGCGTATGCCCTGCGGCTGACAGCCATTGGCGCGACGATTGGCGTAGCGTGCGCCATTGCAGCGGCGCAAGCGTTGCGCAGCTTGCTGTTCGGCATTGCGCCCACCGACGTGTTGACGATTGCGACCGCGGTTTCCGTGCTGACGGTGGTCGCGTTCACAGCGGCGGCAGTGCCGGCACTGAGCGCTGCCAAGGTCGATCCCATAGTTGCGTTGCGATACGAGTAGGAGATAGTAATGACCGGACTGTTTCAAGATCTCCCGTTATGCAGTGCGGCAGTTGCGCAAGAGTCCCGGGTTCACCTCATCGGGATTGCAGCCGGCACCCTGCTTTCGCTCGGAATGACCCGTCTGATTGCGGGGATGTTGTTTGGGATTACGGCAACCGACCCTCTGACCTTCGCTGCCGTTGCCGCACTGCTGGCAGCCGTGGCGTTCCTTGCGAACTACCTGCCAGCCCGCCGTGGAGCCTCGGTCGACCCTATGGTGGCATTGCGCTGCGAGTGAGGAGAGAGTGTGATGACCGGAGTGCTTCAAGATCTCCGTTGTGCAATGCGCCAGCTTCGCAAGAGCGCGGGTTTCACAGCCGTTGCTCTGATTACACTCGCGCTCGGGATCGGCGCGAACACGGCTATTTTCAGCGTCGCCAACGGTGTTCTCATCCGCGATCTGCCCTACAAGGATCCGCAGTGCCTGGCGCTGCTTTGGAGCGTTGGACGAAATGACAATCGCAACCAGCTTTCCTTCACTGATGTTGACGACTACCTCCGTCAGAACGACGTTTTCGAAAATATCGTGCCGTTTGGGAACTGGAACGCCCAGTTTGCAGGACCGGGTGATCCGATTCCCATCCCTGGGATGCAGGTGGGCGATGGTTATTTGAAGCTCATGCGCGTCAAGCCAATGCTGGGCCGTGATTTCCTTCCCGAGGAGCAGATCGAGGGCAAAGACCAGGTCATTATTCTTACCTACGGATTATGGCAGAGCCGTTTTGGTGGCGATCCGCAAGTCGTAGGAAAGCAGATCAACCTGAACGGCAAACCGTACACGATTGTGGGCGTTACTCCCAAGAATTTTCCTATGCTGCCGGTCACACTGGTCGATGGTCCGGCGCAATTCTACCGGCCCGTCGCAGAAAAGCACGACGATAAAGAAAGATTGTCGCGTCATCTGCGCGCGATCGCCCGCCTCAAACCAGGAGTTTCGGTGCGCCAGGCACAATCGGATTTGGAGGTCATCAATCGGGGCCTCGCCAAGCAATTCCCCGATGAATACTCGACGACTGGGGTGCGCGTCGTAAAGCTGCAAGACGATATTGCCGCCGGGTTGCGACCGGCGCTGCTGGTGCTTCTAGGAGCGATTGGATTTCTGCTTCTCATCGCCTGCGCCAACCTTTCCAATTTGCTGCTGGCCCGCGCCCTCGGAAGACAAAAAGCAGTCGCCATCCGGTCGGCATTGGGCGCGAGCCGCGCCCGGTTGGTGCAGCAGGTTCTTGCCGAAAGCGTCCTGCTCGCCGTCTGCGGCGGCGCAGCTGGAATCCTGCTGGCATTTTTTGCCGTGAATGTCGTCGTCGCGCTAGGCGCGAAGGTAATTCCGCAACTCCTGGCCGTCTCCATCGACGGCCGGGTGCTCGCGTTTACCGCTGCTCTAAGCCTTGGAACCGGTTTGATATTTGGCTTGCTTCCCGCCTTGCGAGTTTCTGCAGTCAGCCTCAGTGACACTCTGAAGGAAGGTGCGCGCAGCTCTGGTGGAGCCCACAACACTTTCCGAAAATGTCTGGCAGCGAGTGAAATCGCTCTAAGTCTCGCGTTGCTGGTAGGGGCCGGATTGCTTCTGCGCAGCTTCAACAAACTATACGCCGTCGATCCGGGCTTTCGAGCCGATCACCTGCTCACGATGGACATCGGCTTGCCTTTCGCCAAATATCCGGCGGGAACTGAAAAACCAATGATCTTCTATCGGGAACTGCTGCTCCGCGTAAACGCGCTGCCTGGGGTGGAAAGTGCTGGTGCGGTGAACGTTCTTCCGCTCGGGGCCAATTTCGATACCGCGGGTACCGAGCCCGAGGGATTTGTCTATAAGCCCGGACAGATGCCATATCCCGAGCGTTACATCGTTACGCCCGGCTACTTGGCCGCCGTAGACATTCGCCTGCTTCGCGGGCGCCTCCTCACCGAGGCAGATCAGGAGAGCGCGCCGCTTGTCGTTTTGATCTCGAACACAGCCGCCGAGCGCTGGTGGCCCAATCAGGATCCGATCGGGCGGCGTGTGAAGGTGCCAGGTTTTGACTATAGGCCGCAGCCTTGGCGCACCGTTGTCGGCGTGGTCCAGGACGTAAAGCAGGCGGGCCTCGATGCGCCGCACACCATGCAAATTTACTTGCCTCACGCCCAGTACAGGGTTGGATTCCTGACCTTGGCAGTGCGCACAAAATCCGATCCGCTAAACCTCGCTCCAGAAGTCCAAAGGCAGGTGCGGGAGTTGGATCCCGATCAGGGAGTTTCAAACGTCGCAACCATGGACCAGGTGATGTCGGATTCAGTCGCCTCTCGCCGATTCTCGACCACCTTGCTCGGCGCTCTGGCTGGCTTGGGATTGCTGCTGTCATCGGTAGGAGTTTACGGGGTGATTTCCTATGGTGTATCGCAAAGAACCCGCGAGATTGGAATTCGCATGGCCCTCGGGGCCGAGCGAAAAGATGTCTTGGCCCTGGTTGTAGGTCAGGGGATGAAACTGCTGTTGCTGGGTATTGGTGCAGGCACCGTCTCAGCGTTTCTCCTGACTCCAGTCATGTCCGGCTTGCTGTTTGGAATAAGTCCCAGCGATCCGGCCACATTCGCCGGTAGTGTGATTTTTTTAGCTGTGGTGGCCCTTTTAGCGTGCTACATCCCCGCGCGGCGCGCGGCCAAGGTCGATCCCATGGTGGCGTTGCGCTATGAGTAGGGAGGACGCATGAACGGATTACTTCAGGATCTCCGCTACGCTGTGCGCCAGTTGCGCAAGTCACCCGGGTTTGCGACGGTTGCCATCCTAACGCTCGCCCTCGGCATCGGGGCAAACACGGCGATTTTCAGCTTGCTCGATCAGGCGCTTCTGCGCAGCCTTCCCGTAAAGGACGTGGATCGTCTTGTGATTCTGAGATACGAGGGCAGCAACGAAGGGCGTATCCAGTCGAGGGCGGATGTACATTTCTACTTCTCTTACCCTATGTACCGCGATTTGCGTGACCGCAACTCTGTCTTCGGCGGCCTACTTGCCACGGATTGGACGCAGGTCGGAGTGCAGTGGCACAACCAGCCCGATCTGGTCGCGGCAGAACTGGTTTCTGGCAATTACTTCGATGTTCTCGGCCTGCAGCCAGCGCTGGGGCGGTTGTTCGTGGCTGCCGATGACCTAGCGCCGGACGCGAACCCCGTAGTTGTGTTGAGTTTCAGCTATTGGCAGCGGCGCTTTGGCGCTGACCCGGGAATCTTGAACCAGAGCATCCTGGTGAACGGGCATCCTTTCACGGTGGTCGGGGTTGCGCCGTCGGGCTTTCACAGCGTTGTGATGGGAGACACTCCCGATGTGTTTGCGCCCATGATGATGAAGGCGGAGGTCATGCCTGGCAGCAAAGATCTCGATGACCGCCGGTCGAGTTGGCTGAACATCGTCGGAAAGCTTAAGCCGGGAGTGAGTCGCGAACAGGCGGAGGTAGGCATCGGCCCGCTGTGGTATTCAATCCGGTCCGATGAGCTGAAAGAGATCAAAGGTGCATCGGAAAGGTTCCGCGACCACTTCGTGACCAAGTCGCACTTGTTTGTTCTCGACGGCGCCAAGGGATTCTCTCCGCTGCGCAGCGACGTCCAGATGCCGCTTCTGATTGTGATGGGCATGGTTGGGCTGGTGGCGCTGATGGCATGCGCCAACGTAGGAAGTCTGTTGCTTGTCCGCGCGTCCGGTCGAATCCGTGAAATGTCAGTGCGTTACGCGCTGGGCGCAAAGCGCAAGCGCGTCATTCAACAATTACTCGTGGAAGGACTCCTCCTCGGCTCTGCCGGAGGATTGTTGGGCATGCTGCTGGCGCCCCGAGTCTCTGCCCTGCTTACTAATATGATCTGGAGCGGTGGAACGGGCGATCTGCCTTTTTCCGCCAAACCCGATCTGCGCATCATGCTTTTCAATTGTGCGTTGGCGCTGTTTGCCAGCCTCCTTTTCAGCCTGGCTCCGGCGGCACAGTTCTGGCGCCCGGATCTGGCGCCTGCCCTGAAGCAACAGGGGATGACTGCCAGAAGTGGTTCGCTCCGCTTCCGTCGCGTTTCGGTAGCGCTGCAGATCGGGCTCAGTTTGATGCTGCTGGTGGGCGCCGGCCTGTTCGTGCGCACATTGCACAATCTCAAGTCGCTTAATGCCGGCTTTGCGACCGATCATCTGCTGACGTTCGGCGTCGATCCCAGGATGGCCGGCTACGAACCGGCTCGAACTTTTGCACTCTACCAAAGAGTCTTCGAAACATTGAAGGGCTTGCCTGGAGTTCGTTCCGTTGCCGCGACCAACGATCCCGAGTTAGCAAATGACAACGAAACTGGAAACATTACTATCGCCGGGTATGCCGAAAAACCGCAGGAAGACATGAACGTTGAGCAGCCGAACGTGAGCGCGGACTACTTTTCGACCCTGCAGATGCCGTTGCTGGCGGGCCGCGCTTTCACCGAACAGGACTCGGTGGAATTGCACAAGGTGGCAGTAGTCAATGAAAGCTTCGCGCGGCACTTCTTTTTTGGAGACCCTCAGAAGGCGCTTGGGCACTATTTCGGGGGCGGCCCGGGAGAGGTGAAGACTGACACTGAGATTGTCGGCGTGGTAAAAGACGCGAAGCACACCGGCCTTCGAGAGCCGGTCACGCGCACTGCGTTTCTGCCCTATCTCCAAGTGCCGGAGCCGCATGCGATGACCTTCTATGTCCGCACCTGGCAGCAGCCCGAAAGCGCGGAAGGCACGATCCGCCGCGCCATGCAGACCCTGGACTCCAGCCTGGTGCTCGCTACATTCAGAACCATGGATGAGCAGATCGACGACAACCTGACCGCCGAACGCGTAATCGCATTGCTGGCCTCCGGTTTTGGAGTGCTCGCCGCTCTGATGGCTGCAGTCGGTCTGTATGGAGTTCTGGCATATTCGACCACGCAGAGAACCAGTGAAATAGGCATTCGCATGGCGCTCGGAGCGACACGCGCGTCGGTGGTCAGGATGGTGCTGTTCGAGGTGTTGTGGCTCGCAGGTATCAGCATTGCCGTTGCGCTGCCTCTGTCGTTGCTGCTGATGAGCGCTGTCAAAAGTCAGTTGTATGGAATTTCCAGCAGTGACCCGCTGACACTGTGCTTGATGACAGCGCTGGTGATTCTGGTTGCGCTAGGGTCCGCCATGTTGCCAGCTCGACGGGCAGCGCGGATCGATCCAATGAAGGCATTGCGCTACGAGTAGGGGAGAGTAATGAACGGACTATTTCAGGATATTCGTTACGCGCTCCGGCAGTTGCGCAAGAACCCGGGCTTCACTTGCACGGCCATCGTGATTCTCGGTCTCGGCATCGGCGCCAGCACGGCGATCTTCAGCGCGGTGAACCCCATTCTGTTCGAGCCGTTGCCCTATCCGCATGCCAGCCGAATCATGATGATCTGGTACGCCGGGGAGGACGGCTCCCGCATTCCCCAAACCTTCCACACGTATCGCGAGCTGGCGGAGCGGAATCGCTCGTTTGACGCAATCGCTGTAATGAAGCCATGGCAGCCGACCCTCACCGGTGCGGATCAGCCGGAACGTATCGATGGCCAGCAGGTCAGCGCCAGCTACTTCCGATCACTGGGAGTGTTGCCAGAGCTGGGACGAGACTTTCAAGCCACGGACGATGTGCTTCACGGCCCAAAAGTGGTGATCATCAGCAACGGGTTTTGGCAGCGGCGTTTTGGCGGCGACAGCTCGGTCATTGGGCAGCAGGTCAGGCTCGACGACGACAGCTATACCGTCATCGGCGTGATGCCGCTCGGGTTCGACAATGTCTTGTCTCCCGCGGCAGAGGTTTGGTCGCCGTTGCAGTACGACACAGGAAATATCACTTCGATCGAAACTCGCGAGTGGGGACATCACCTGCGGATGGTGGGACGTCTGCGGGCGGGAGTCAGCATAAACCAAGCGAGGAGCGATCTTGATTGGATCGCCCACACTCCCGTGCCCGAGTTTCCTCGGCCCGATTGGGCGTCGCTTGGCCACGGGCTCATTGCAAACTCGCTACAGGACGACGTCGCCAGCGGCGTCAAGCCGGCTCTGTTCGCCGTACTCGGTGCAGTGAGCCTGCTCCTCGTTATCGCCTGCGTCAACGTGACGAATCTTCTGCTCGCCCGCAGCGCGCAGCGGCGTGGCGAATTCGCCATGCGGGCCGCGCTTGGCGCTTTACGATCACGCGTGATCCGGCAACTGGTCACGGAGAGCCTGTTACTTGCCATCCTCGGCGGCGCCTTCGGGATGATGGTGGCAGACTTTGGTGTGCGGGCATTGGTGGCGCTCAGTCCACCCGGGCTTCCGCGGGTGAATGCAATCCGTTTCGATGGGACAGTATTTGCTTTCGCACTTGGCATCACTGCCCTCATCGGCGTGGCGGTCGGACTGATTCCGGCACTGCACTCCTCCCGCGGCGATGTCCAACTTGGAGCGCAACAAAGCTCGCGGCGCACCGCCGGGGGTCACCAGCTGACCCGCCGCACGCTCGTCGTCGCCGAGGTCGCGCTTGCGCTGGTGCTGCTGGTAAGCGCGGGCCTGCTATTGCGGAGCCTGGAGCGTTTGTTCGCGATTGATCCGGGGTTCGATGCATCCCACGTGCTCACGATGCAGGTGCAAGAATCCGGGCACCGGTTCGATACCGACGGTGCTCGGGACCGGTTCTTCACGCAGGCCCTCGAAGTGGTGCGGCAGGTTCCTGGTGTCACGGCGGCAGGGTTCACGAGCCAGTTGCCGCTGAGCGGCGATTTTGAATCGTTCGGTGTGCAGTTCGAATTGGATCCGAATGATAACTCCGAGGCCGGCCTTCGCTATGCCGTTAGCCCGGGTTATTTCGAGGCGATGCGCATTCCGCTCCGCCGCGGCCGCCTGCTTGACGAGCACGACGTGGCCGGCTCACCTCAGGCCATCCTGATCAGCGAATCGTTTGCGAAACGCAAGTTCCCCGGGCAAGACCCGATTGGGCAGCGTGTTCGCGTCGGTCCCGATATTGGCCACGCTGACCGGCCGTGGGGCACGATTGTCGGGGTGGTGGCCGATGTGAAGCAGGCATCGCTGGCACTGAATGCATCCGATGCCTTCTACACGACAACTACACAGTATTCCTGGGTTGACAACGTGCAGTCGCTGGTGGTCCGCACTCGCGGCGACGCGGCGGCACTTACCCCCGCCATCAAAGAGGCCATCTGGTCAGTGGAAAGGGATCAGCCGATCGTACGAATTGCCACCATGGACAACCTCCTCGCCAGGTCGGAGGCGGAACGACATTTTGTTCTAATCCTGTTCGAGATATTTGGACTCGTGGCTCTGATGCTTGCGGCGACCGGAATTTATGGGGTCTTATCTGGGAACGTTACCGAGCGAACACGCGAGATCGGAGTGCGCGTAGCCGTGGGTGCGACACGCGGTGACATCCTTAGCCTGATCATTCGCCAGGGCATGACGCTGACTGCGACTGGAATCGTGATCGGGCTATGTGGAGCGGTGGTCGCGAGCCATGCTCTAGTTACGCTGCTGTTCGGCGTATCGCGGCTCGATGCAGTTACATATGTTGGCGTCATTGCACTGCTCGCAGGTATGTCACTGATCGCATGCGGCATACCTGCATGGCGCGCGGCGCAGGTGGATCCGGTGATCACGCTGCGGGCAGAGTAGCAGGCTCGAACTAACAAGATTAGAGGTCGATCCCATGGTGGCATTGCGCTACGAGTAGGAGAGAGCAATGAACGGACTACTTCAGGATCTTCGTTACGCGCTGCGGCAATTGCGCAAGAACCCGGGCTTCACCGCCGTGGCCGTGCTCACGCTGGCGCTGGGCATCGGCGTGAATGCCGCGATGTTCACGTTGACCTATGTTGTTTTGTTGAAGAGCCTCCCGGTTCCGGAGCCAGGACGATTGATCCGCTACACGTTCAAGAACGGCGACTTGGATGTTGGGCTCTCAGGCCGACTCTATGATGCTCTGCGCAAGCGCCAGACGGCATCGACCGATGTGCTCGCCTGGGGCAGAGCCACCGCGGCGCTGACAGAAAACGGAACGGTGCAGGATATCGATGTAGCCCTGATGAGCGGCAACGGATTTTCCGTGCTTGGATTGAAGCCTTTTCTTGGCAGGGTCTTTGGAGAAGCCGACGACGTCAGCGGCGGCGGTCCCAGCGGATATCAAGCGGTGTTGAATTACAACTTCTGGAAGACTGAACTGCATGGCGATCAAGCTGTCATCGGCAGGAATCTCACGCTAAACGGACGAGCGGTCACCGTCATTGGAGTGCTGCCGCGGGGCTTTGAGGGCCTGGAATCGGCCGAACGCGCCAATATCGTGCTGCCGCTGGCTTTCGTCGAAGTTATCTTTCCTCAGAAGCAGCCCTACCGGGATGCCCCGGGCAATTTATGGCTCACCGTCATGGGCAGGCTTCGGATCGGAGAGTCCCTAAAAAACGCGAGAGCGAACTTACAGGCGATTCGGCCGCAGCTTTATGCGGAGGCCGATCCGAACAAACAGTTCCTTCAGGGCTTTTTCAGGTTGTTCGCCTTGGACGTTGAAAACGGCAGCGGCGGACGCTCTGAATTGAGAACGCTCTATAGCCAGCCCTTGCTGGTGCTGGAGGCCCTGAGTTCGCTCCTGCTGCTGCTCTGCTGCACCAATATCGGCCTGCTGGTGCTGGCGCGGGTCAGCGGACGGCAGCATGAGTTTGCATTGCGCAGTGCGCTGGGAGCGAGCCGCGCACGTATCGTCAGTCAGGTTCTGATGGAAGTCTTGTTGCTCGCGCCACCAGGTCTTGTTGGCGGGGTTGCGATTGGCGTTGCTTTGGCTCGCGCACTGGCCGCGATGCTTGGCCATATCGGAGCGCCAACCGCCCTCGATGTTGCACCAAACCTGACCGTCATTCTCTTCAGCTCGGGCATCGCCCTGGGGACGGCATTCGCGGCCGGCTTGTGGCCCGCGCTGCGCATGCGCCGCATAGCTCCAGCCTTGGACATTCAGCAGGGCAGCCGCTCCCTCAGCGGCAAGATGACAGGGGGATGGATCATTCCCGTCCAGGTGGCGATCAGCGTCACACTGCTGGTTTCGGCGTTGCTTCTGGGAAGTACGTTTGCGCATCTTTATCTGGAGCCGCCCGGCTTTCAGGGAAGGAATCTCGCATTTGCGGATGTTGATTTCAAAAGCGCCAAATTGCCCGTGGTGCAATCCACGCAGGCGGCTGAAGCGGCGCTCGTCGAGTTGCAGGGTGCCCCCGGAATCGAGAATGCCGCGTTGATATCAACGCCTCCTTTGCGCGGCATCTTCATGAGCACGCGTGAACTTTCCCTCGACAGCCACGACGTGGAGCACTCGGATTCGGACGTATGGCCGGAGGCCGTCTCCTCAAGCTATTTCGAAACCACGGGCACCAGAATCCTGGAAGGACGAGCATTAACGTCGGCAGATCTCACGGGGGACAAAGTCTGCGTGCTCAGCCGTTCCGCCGCGGACTTACTTTTTCCTGGAGAAGATGCTCTTGGTCGCACGGTATATGGCGGCGACGACACAGATAAAGACGCTCAGTCGATCGACCCGAAACGTGCGCGGAGGGTGGTCGGCGTCGTTGAAGATGCACACTTCTTCTCCTTGCGGAAGCAGGCCGACCAAATTCTCTATACGCCGGATATTCAAGGGGACCTGGGTTTTGGATGGTTCAGTGTGGTGGTACGGACGAGCAACCCGTCCGTAGCCGCGGCGGATATTCGCGGCGCGTTTCATAAGGCTGCGCCCACCGCACCACCGCCCGTCGTCTATACCTATAACGATCTGCTGAATGACCATCTGCAAAGAGAGCGGATGTTGATCAGTCTTTCGACCAGCTTTGCCGGAATCGCCCTGGCGCTCATCGCTGTGGGGCTCTTCGGTATCCTGATGCGCTCAGTGACACAACGTACACGCGAGATCGGCATCCGCATGGCGCTTGGCGAGCGGCGTACCTCGGTAGTCAGGATGGTCCTTCTGTCAGTTCTGAAGCGCGTCTGTCTTGGCGTTGTGATCGGGTCGGTGCTGGCTTACGCGAGCTCCCGCCTGATGCAGGCGCTCCTATACCAAACGAGTATCGCCGACCCCTGGGTTTATGCGGTGGCTGGGGCATTGTTGCTAGCGGTTGCGATCTGCGCCGCTACGCTGCCTGCCCGCCGCGCCGCATCGGTCGATCCCATCGAAGCTCTGCGCTACGAATGACAACAAAAATCCATGAAAACGAGGATCGGATGATTCAACTGAAAAACGTCGAACGCAGCTACAAGACCGGCGCCGGCCAGATGTGGGTTCTGCGGCGCATCAACCTGGAAATTCAGCCAGGCGAGTTCATCACGGTGATGGGGCCGTCGGGGGCGGGGAAATCCTCACTGTTGAACGTCCTCGCTTTTCTGGACGACCAGTGGCAGGGCGAGTACTGGTTCCGCGAACAGGCGGCCCACACGATGAAAAGGAAGGAACGCGCCGAGTTGGCGAAGAAGAATATCGGCATGGTGTTTCAGAGTTATCACCTGCTCGACGATCTCACGGTGCTGGAGAATATCGATCTGCCGCTTTCCTACAAAGATATCCCGCGCAACCAGCGGCAGAGCCTGGTCGCCGACGCGCTTGATCGTTTCCAGATCGTCGCGAAGAAAGATCTGTACCCAAGTCAGTTGTCTGGCGGACAACAACAGTTGGTCGGTGTCGCGCGAGCGGTCATTCATAAGCCTGCTTTGCTGCTCGCCGATGAGCCGACCGGCAATCTGCATTCCAGCCAAGCCAAGGAGATCATGGAACTCTTCCGCGAACTGAATCAACAGGGAACAACCATCGTTCAGGTCACTCACTCCGAAACAAATGCTGCCTATGGAACTCGCACCATCCAGTTGCGCGACGGTTGGCTGGTGGACGATACCGCGAATCCAAGCGCACAATCGACGGCCGAGCCCAGCGACGTGGCGGTGAATCGATGAAAATCTGTCTCCGCGAAACGCGCTTTGACATTTCGCTGATGGCAGTGTTGCTCGCGCTCACGATGCCCATAGCGCAAGCCCAAGTGCGCACTCCGGCTGCATTGGAAATGCCCCAATCGCACAATCCGCTCAGTCCGTACGCCGCCGATCAAGTGCCCGAGCCGGTACTGACAAATTCACCGCGTCTCGACCGGCTGATTCGTGATGGAAAGTTGTACTTGTCCTTGAAAGATGCGATTGACCTTGCGCTAGAAAATAATTTGGATTTAGCCATCGCCCGCTACAACTTGCCAATTGCCGATACGGATCTGCTCCGCACCCAGGCAGGCGGCAGCTTTCGTGGTGTCAATACTGGCGTCGTGCAAGGAACTCCCGGAGGAGGAGTCGGAGGTTATGGCGCAGGAGCGCCCGGAGCGGGCGCCGGCGGCACAACCAGCGGCGCCGGCGGTGCGGGCGCGGGCGCATCGGGTCTCGTACAATCCACTTTGGGCGTGGGAACTCCCGTTTCATCGTACGATCCATCCCTCAGTGTGAACATGGGAATCGAACACCTGACGTTGCCGCAGTCGAGCAATGTGCTCTACGATGTCCCATCGCTGCAGCTGAATACGGCGCAAGTCAATGCTCTCTACACGCAGGCCTTTTCCACCGGCACTTCGATTTCTTTTCAGTTCAATAACAGTCGCCAGACTACGAACAGTCCGGAAATCTTCTTGTCGCCGGCTTTGAATTCTTACTACCGCTTCACCTTCCAGCAACAGCTTCTCGCGGGATTTGGTTTCGGCCCGAACCTGCGCTATTTGCGTATCGCAAAGAACAACAAGAAAATCTCCGATGTTGCTTTCAAAGACCAGGTCATTGCCACCGTTACACAGATCGAAAACATTTATTGGGACCTAGTGAGCGCCTACGAACAGGCACGTGTGAATCAGCAATCTCTGGACTTCGCCAATCAGACTCTGGAGAACGCTAAGAAGCAATTGCAGTTGGAAAGTATTCCAGAGATGGACGTGATGAGGGCCGAAGCCGAGGTTTCCAGACGCGACCAGGATTTAACCGTAGCGCGTACCAGCCTTCAACTGCAGGAATCGTTGATGAAAAATGCGCTGACCAAGAGCCTTGACGATCCTACGCTGGGAGAAATGCCTGTCGTCCCCACCGATCGCATGCAACCCGCCGATACCGGAGCTGACATGAGCGAGCCGATTCTCGATCTGATTGCGAGAGGACTGCGGGATCGTCCCGAACTGCTCGAGACTGACGTCGACCTGGCGAACCGGCAAATCAGCCGGCAGGCAGCGCGGAATGCACTCTTGCCAAGTCTCTCCCTGGTAGGTTTCTACGGCGGAAGCGGACTCGGAGGATTGCCAAACCCTCCCGGCAACTCCAGCGTTTCTCCCAGTACCCCTACCGATTTTCCAGGCAGTTGGCAAAACGCGTTCAACAATTCTTCGCCCGATTATTACGTCGGACTCAACTTGAATATTCCCTTTCGCAACCGCGTCGCCAAGGCAGACCAATACCGTTCCGAATTGGAGTATCGGCAAGCCAGCGTACGTAAGGAGCAGTTGAAAAAGCAGATTCGAATCGAGGTGCGCAACGCGCAGTATGCGCTCGAACAATCGCGTGCTCGCGTTGAATCAGCGCGCAAGGCCAGGGATCTCGCCGAGCGCACATTCGAAATCACAAAAAAGGAGCAAGACCTGGGAGCGGGCTCGAGTTACCAGACCATGACGGCGCAGCGCGATCTTGCGGTGGCCGAACTGGACTTGGTTACCGCCATGACCACCTACCAGAAGGCCCGCGTCGAACTTGACCGAGCAACCGGTGCAACTTTGGAACATAATGGAGTGCTGATTCAGGACGCAGTCAGTGGCACTGTGTCTGCCTCCTCTCCATAAGCCATGCCGAACGCGGCCAAATTGCTGTCTCCATCGTCTCCTGCAACTTCGCAAGACAGCCAGCACCGTGCTCCGCGCGTTTTGGCTGCCGACGATCAGCGCCCGATTCTCGAAGCGCTGGAGTTATTGCTCCGCCCCCAGGGTTACGCCATCGACACGGTGTCGTCTCCGGTGCTGGCGCGGGAGGCTCTGGCGACCGAGTTCTATGACGCGGTGTTGATCGATCTCAACTACACGCGCGACACGACCTCGGGCCGCGAGGGTCTCGATCTGCTTTCTGAAATCGTCGCCCTCGACAGCAGTCTTCCCGTAATCGTCATGACCGCATGGGCCAATCTGGAGTTGGCCGTCGAAGCCATGCGCCGCGGAGCGCGGGACTTCATACAAAAACCTTGGGAGAATGAGCGCCTGCTCAATATTCTGCGCACGCAAGTGGAGTTGCATCGCGCGCTGCAGCGCGCGGAACAGTTAGCGGCTGAAAACCGGCTGCTCCAGGCCCAGGGCCGCGCCGAATTCATCGCCTCCGCGCCCTCGATGCAACCAGTCCTCGAAGCGATCGCCCGCGTCGGACCATCGGATGCCAATGTCCTGATCACCGGTGAGCATGGCAGCGGAAAGGAAATAGTGGCGCAGACCCTGCATGCCCTCTCCGCGCGCGCCGGCCGCCCGCTGGTGGCGGTCAACACCGGCGCGCTGGCCGAAGGCGTCTTCGAAAGCGAACTCTTCGGACACGTCAAAGGCGCATTCACCGACGCGCGGACCGACCGCATCGGACGATTTGAACTGGCCGATGGCGGCACCATCTTCCTCGACGAAATTGGGAATGTGCCGGTCCGCCAACAGGCGAAGCTGCTGCGCGTGCTTGAGTCGGGCGAGATGGAACGGCTGGGATCCTCGAGATCCAGACGCGTCGATGTGCGACTCATCTCCGCCACCAATACCGATCTGCAAGCTGCCTGTGCCTCGGGTCAGTTCCGGGACGATTTGCTTTTTCGGCTGAACACGGTTGAGATCCACCTGCCCCCACTGCGCGATCGCCGGGACGATATTCCCGCGCTTGCCATTCATTTTCTCAGGCGCTACGCTGCCCGCTATCGGCGCGAGATCGGCGGGTTTGAAGACTCCGCCCTACAGGTGTTGCTGCAGTACTCCTGGCCGGGGAATGTCCGGGAACTAGACCACACCCTGGAACGCGCCGTTCTGATGTGCCGGGGCCATGAGATTCAACCCGCCGATCTGGGCTTGAATCTGCTTCGACCGCAAGTCCAGAACCTGGACGATCTCAGCCTGGAATCCGTGGAAGCGCTCCTCATTCGAAAAGCGCTTCAGCGTTTTCAGGGAAATGTGAGCCAGGCGGCTGACGCCTTGGGATTGAGCCGCGGCGCGCTCTATCGCCGCATGCAAAAATATAGTCTCTAGCCCGCAAAGGGTGGCGGGGCCGAACTGCCGAAGAACGATGCGGAAGAAGGCCGCGGAAGAACGATGCGGAAGAAACCTGGCAAACCGGTTCGCCTTCTCTATGAACACCGCATCAGTCTCTTCTCCCTGCTGGTCGCGCTGCCCGGGATCGTGCTAAGTGCCGTTCTGATCTGGCGGCAGCCTTGGCCCGCCAGTTCAAAACTCGCGGTTGCCCTTGTCGGACTGTTTGTGTGGTGGCTTCTGGCCATGGCACTACACGAACAGACCATTCGGCCGCTGCAGACCTTAGCGAACGTGGTCGCGGCGCTGCGTGAAGAAGATTATTCCTTTCGAGCCCGAGGCGCGGCAGCCGACGATGCGCTCGGAGAACTTTCCCTGGAAGTGAATGCCCTGGCCGACCTGCTCGCCGGTCATCGTGTGCGCGCCATTGAGGCGACCGCTCTGCTGCGCCGCGTCGTCGACGAAATTGACGTTCCCCTGTTTGCGTTTGATCTGGATCGGCGCTTGCAGCTCGTGAATCCCGCCGGTGAGCGCCTTCTGCAGCAACCCTCGGTGCGGCTTCTGGGCCGCTCCGCCGAAGATTTGGGACTGGCCGATTGCCTGGCTGCAGACAACGAGTCGCTCGTGTCGCTCCCGGCCAGCGCTCCGAACGCGCGCTGGTTGGTACGGCGCAGCCTGTTTCGTGAAAAAGGTGTCCCGCACACGCTGATCGTTTTATCCGACGTGAGCCGCGCCCTTCGTGAAGAGGAGCGCAAGGCTTGGCAGCGTTTGATCCGGGTGCTCGGTCACGAACTCAACAATTCGCTGACGCCTATCAAATCGATCGCCGGCAGCCTCAGTGTTCGCCTTCCCGACACGATTCTCGATCCGGCGCAGCGGCAGGATTTCGAACGAGGATTGGAGATCATCGAAACGCGGTCGGCGTCGCTTAATCGATTTCTCCAGGCGTATCGCCAGCTGGCGCAGATGCCCCCGCCAATCTTGCGCAGAATCGCATTGCGTACCCTTGTGGAACGGGTTGCATTTCTCGAAACGCGGCTTCCCGTAACTGTTATTCCCGGCCCAGACGTTGCCCTGATGCTTGACCCGGACCAAATTGAGCAGATGCTGATCAATCTCGTGCGCAATGCGGTGGAAGCGGTGCTTCCGACGGAACAGATGGCAGCTCCCACCAATGGCGATCAGCAGCCTCATCGGAAGGTGCCGAATCCGGAAGTTACAATTCGGTGGACAATCGAGGAAAAAGCCATCGTCGTTGTAATAGAGGACAACGGTCCCGGCCTTCTCAACCCGGCCAACACATTCGTCCCGTTCTATACCACCAAGCCATCCGGCAGTGGAATTGGCCTAGCGCTTTCGCGCCAGATTGCCGAAGCACATGGCGGCTCGATTGAGCTCTCCAACCGAGGCGAACCGGGCGGTTGCCGTGTGCGCGCCATACTGCCGCGAATCCGAGAAGCCGGGATCAGGCCCTCTTTGACGGATGCGGAAATTCGCAAATGATCGAAGGTATCGAGATTCGAGAAAGCTGCACCAAGTGGGCAATCCTAGTCAGGTAGCACTTTTCCCCGTGTCTCCTCCCCGAAGGGAATGACGAGCAGGCCGATCCCAAAGGCAATCGCTGTGAACGCCACCGGCTTGCCCAGGGTCCCCATTCGGCTGACCAGCGCGCCCACCCCGAAGTTGACTCCCGCCGCAATGAAGCGTCCGAACGAAGTGGTGAACGCGAACGCAGTCGCGCGCGCCGTGGTCTCGTATTGCTCTGGCAGCCACAGACTGAAGATGGCAAAGTTGCCACCAAAGAAGCCTAGGAAGAACAGCACCGCGATGAACGGACGAAGTCCCTGGGACAGGTAGAATGCCCAGCCGAAGCTGAGCAGGATGCAAGCCACCATCCCGAAGAAATAAAGAGCCAGGGTTCGCTTGCGGCCAAAGCGCTCCGCCAATGGCGGAACCGCAAGGCATCCCAGGATCGTCCCCAGCGACAGCAACCCCATGCCGAGGGAAGCCATGCGCACGGCCTCGGGCTGGGACCTCCCGGCATGTTTAGCCAGACTGATGATTGCCGTCGGAGCATAAACGGCAGCCGCCCACAGGCCGCAGATGGCCGAAGCCAGCAGAACGGTGTTGACCAGCGTGCGCCGCGTGTAAGGAGCACTGAAGATCCTGCGCAGAGAAGAAAGTCCGCCGGTAGCTTTCACCTTGGCTTTTTGTTGCCAGCGCTCGGGCTCCTTCACGCGGAACAGAACCATGAAGGCCACGATGACAGGCGTCAGGCCGCACCAGAACATAGCGCGCCAGCCATAGTGTGGTGCCACCGTATAGTTGAGAGCCGATGCCAGAAAAAAACCCGCGTAATAACCTGTCTGCAGATATCCAGCGCCCATCTTGCGACGGTCTTCCGGCCAGGCTTCGGCGACGTAGGTGCCCGCCAGCGCCCATTCCCCGCCAATTCCAATGCCCGCCAGCAACCGGAACAATCCCAGTTGCCACACCGTCTGCGACAAAGCGGCAGCCCCAGTGAAGATCGCATAAACGAAGATGGTGGCGGCGAGCACCCGGGTGCGGCCAAACTTGTCGGCGATCGGCCCCCAAATTAATGAGAGTCCCCATCCCACTAGAAAAAGCGCAAACAGTGTCGATCCAGCAAACCCCACATTGGTAGGAGTGGCTTTGATTCCCGACTTCGGAAGCAGTTCCGTGAGCGCCGGGCTGAGGACGAGTGCATAGATCACCGAATCCATGCCGTCCAGCGTCCAGCCGCCCCATGCCCCCCAGAATCCAGTGATTTGCTGGCGTGAGAGTTTGGTGTGAATTGCAGGTACTGGGCGGATCGCTGCTTCATTGGCCATGTGTCCTCTTTGGAAACCGCAAGCGCCCACGCCACAACGCGCAGACATTTGTTGGGCGTGGGCAGGAGCATACCACGGCTGTCAAGGGCACGAAGCAGCTTTACGCGACGGAATCGCTGCGGCTTTCAGTTCGAAACAGCGCCGCCACTGCGGGCTTCATCACCTTTCCCATCGCATTGCGTGGAAGCGCATCCAGCACGAGAAGCCGCGAAAGGCAGTTTGTGGGCCGCCAGCAATTCCCTGGCCCAGGTGCGAAGGGATGGGAGATCGAGGGCATCGCCGTCGTTTAGCACGATGGCTGCTGCGACACGCTCGCCCCACTCTGGATCGGACAGACCGACCACCGCACACTCGACAATCGCGGGATGTTCCCGCAGTGCTTCCTCAATTTCTAGCGCAGATACCTTGTGTCCGCCCGTCTTGAGGATGTCAATGTTCGTCCGCCCCAGGATGCGATAGACACCGTTCACGACCACCGCAGTATCGCCCGTGCGAAACCAGCCATCGCGGAAGGCATCGCGAGTGGCGTCGGGCTTGCCCCAGTACTCCAAGAACACGCTAGGACCACGGACTTCGATTTCGCCCGGTGTTCCCGGCACAACCGGCTCGCCGTTTTCTCCGACAAGTTGAACCTTGACGCTCGGCAGCGGAGTGCCGACGCTGCCCGGCAGGCGCTCGCCCCGTAAAGGGTTCGACAGCGCCATGCCAATCTCTGTCATACCGTAGCGCTCGAGCAGTATGTGGCCGCTGATTTCCTTCCAGCGTTTAAACATGCTCACCGGCAGCGCCGCCGAGCCGGACACCATCAAACGCAACCTCGAGCACGCCTGGCTTAGTCTTGCGCGGTGCTCCAGCGAAGCCGCGTCCCAGGCGGCGATCAGCTTCGCGTAGACCGTAGGCACCGCCATGAATAGGTTTACATTGCCCTCGGCGAGGTGGTCCCAAACCGTATTCGCATCAAAGCGCGGCAGCATCTCGCAGGTCGCGCCCGACCACAGGGCACAGCAAACAACATTGATGATTCCGTGCACGTGGTGCAGCGGCAAGCATAGCAAAATGCGATCGCCCGCCGACCATTCCCAAGCCTCCACCAGGCTCATGATTTGGGCCGTAATGTTGGCATGGGTTGTGACCACGCCCTTCGGACGGCTTGTCGTGCCGCTGGTGTAAAGAATCATGGCGCACCGCTCGCTGCCGATTTCCGGGGCAAAGTTAGGGGCAGAGCTAAAGGCAAAGTTAGGGACGATGTCAGGGACGATCTCCGGCAATTCCGATGCCTGGCGAGGGGCAAGCTCGTCGTACAACAACCCTCGGATGCCACGGGCTGCGGCAATTGGCGACAGCAGGGGAGCCGCGAGAGCATCGAACACGACTGTCGATGCCTCCGTGTCGTCGATAAAGTATTCCAGTTCGAGCCGTGTAGAGTTGAGCGGCAGCGGTACGGCAACGCCGCCTGCCCGCCAGATGCCCCACAGCGCCGCCACCCAGGGAAATCCCGGCGTCATCAAAAACGCCACGCGCTTCTCCTGAAGATCTCCCTGGCCAGCCAGCAGCCTCTCCGCCAGCCGCGACGACGCATCCAACAGATCACTGTAGGTGTAGCTGTGGAAGGCCCCCTGCGAATCGACGACGGCTGTGCGTCCGTCATGCTGCTGGACCTGAGCAATCAGTGGAAGACGACTGGTGCGGCTGATCACACGCAGACTTTACGTCGTCTCCGCCGCATTGTCCACTTGTCCGGACAGCTGTGCACGAGGCGAGGTCTCTGAAGCTGACACCTACAAACTACGATTGCTGCTTTCTTTGCCGCGGCGAGGGCCGGTTCATCGGGCAACTTGCGGAAGCAGACGGAGTATCATGCGAATAAACATACGGAGTTGATGAAAACGGAGTGGAGCAATGCCCGAGTCCCTTGACTGGCCGCCGACCCATCGGCCGCGTCGCCGGCGTAGTTTCCTTTTGCTGTTTGCCGTCCTTGCCGCCGTCCTCTTCGGCGGTCGGGCCGCGTTGTCCTATTACGTGGACGCGCTCTGGTTCGGGTCGCTCGGCTACGGGAGCGTGTTCTGGAAAACACTGGGCCTGCAGTGGGGAATCTTCGCCGCTTTTATGGCGGCCACATTTCTGATTCTGTATGGATCGTTCCTGGCGCTGAAGCGAGCGCATCTCCCCGATCTGCCGAGTGGCCACACGATTCTCATCGGCGGACAGTCGTTGAAGCTGCCGGTTGAGCCTGTCCTGCGTCTCATCGCGCTCGGTGTTTCGCTCGTCATTGCCGCTGCCACCGGCGCCGGCATGACGGCAGAGTGGCCGACGCTTGCGCTCTTTTGGTACGCACCTCGCGTCACTGGTGGCGTCGTGGACCCGATTCTTGGCAGGTCGCTGAATTTCTTTCTGTTCGCCCTACCCGCATGGCTACTCATCGCCGGCTGGTTGCTGACGCTATCCGTGATTACCTGTATACTCGCCGCTTTCTTCATCCTCATCACCGGCGGAACCCGTGCGCTCGCCGGGCGTCTCAGCCGCTCCGTATTACCCTGGCGCGGGCTTTCCATCACATTCGCGTTTCTGTTGCTGATCCTCGCGATGCGTGTGTACATCAGCCGGTTCGAGCGATTGCTCGACGATCATACGATCTTCGCGGGAGTGACCTACACGGACGCGCACATCACCCTCACAGGGTTGCTCGTCGTCTGCGCGGCGCTCGTTCTGGGCGCGGCGATCGCAGTCGTCAACGCCACGCGAGTGCCACGTGGGCGCTGGCTGGTTGCGGCCATCCTTCCGACCGCGGTCTGTTACGTCGCCCTTCAGGCAATCGCCTGGTACGTCAGCAGTTTTATCGTCAAGCCGAACGAACTGGTTCGCGAGCAGCCCTATATTGCCCACAACATCGAACTGACGCGACAGGCCTACGGATTGAACCGAGTCTCGCAGCGCGAGTTTCCCGCCGAGACGACCGTCGACGCGGCCGAACCGCAAAACAATCAGGCGACGCTGCAGAACATCCGGCTGTGGGACTGGCGCGCCCTTCAAGACACGCTGCGTCAGATTCAGGAAATCCGCACCTATTACGACTTCCCAGACATCGATATTGATCGATACGACATTGACGGCACCACTCGCGAGGTGATGCTCGCTGCGCGCGAACTGAACGTTGACAAGCTCCCGGAGAGCAGCCGCAACTGGATTAACGACAAGCTGATCTACACCCACGGCTATGGCATCACCATGAACCCGGTCAACGGATTCACGCCGGAGGGCCTGCCTACGCTGCTTCTGAGCAACATGCCGGTCCAGAGCACAGTGCGTAGTTTAAACGTGACGCGCCCAGAGATTTATTTTGGCGAGTTGACGAATACCGACGTATATGTGAAGACAAGGCAGAAGGAATTCAACTACCCGCAAGGCGAGAGCAATAACCTCACGTCATACGAAGGCAAAGGTGGAATCGTCATTGGCGGTTTCCTGCGCCGTATCATTATCGCGCTCGACCGCGACGATCTCGCGAAGCTGCCGTTCAGCGATGACGTGAACCAGGGCAGCCGCCTGCTGATGCGCCGCAACCTCCGCGATCGCGTGTCGGCCTTGGCGCCGTTCCTCACCTACGATCCCGATCCCTACGTCGTACTCGACGACGATGGCCGGCTGTCGTGGATCATGGATGCGTACACCCTTTCAGATAGCTATCCGTATTCCACCCATTACCGTCTAGGCAACGATCTGATTAACTACATGCGAAACAGCGTCAAGGTAGTCATCGATGCCTACGACGGCACGACCACGTTTTACGTATTCGACACGGACGATCCGATCATCGCCGCCTATCGCCGCATCTTTCCGAGTCTGTTCAAGGATGCGGCTCTGATGCCGCCCGGCCTGCGCAAGCACGTGCGCTATCCGGAATTGTTGCTCAAATTGCAGGCGGAAGTATACGGCCTCTATCACATGACGGATGCGGAAGCGTTCTACAACCGTGAAGATCTGTGGACGGTCGCCACCGAAGTCGGCATGGGTGAGGGGGGCGCGCAAACGACACAGGCAATGCAGCCGAACTTCGTGCTGATGAAACTGCCGGGCGAAACGGGCGTGGAGTTCGTAGAAATTCTGCCCTTCACGCCGGCCAACAGAAACAATCTGATTGGCTGGATTGCCGGGCGCAGCGACGGGGCAAAATATGGTGCCTCGGTTGTGTACAACTTTCCCAAAACCAAGCTCGTGGATGGACCGCTGCAAATCGAGGCGCGCATCGATCAGAATGCGCAGCTCTCCGGACAATTGACCCTGTGGAACCAGCAAGGCTCGCACGTGCGGCGCGGCGCCCTGCTGGTGATTCCGACCGGGCGCGCGCTGTTATATGCGGAGCCGATTTACTTGCAGGCCGAGCGCAGTCCCATGCCGGAGTTGCGTCTGGTCGTGCTCGCGCTGCAAGATCGATTAGCTTACGGACCAACCTTCGAGTCGGCGATGGCGGCCCTTTTTGGCGGAGGGATCTCGTCCCTCACCGCTGCACCAGCGGCCGCCGCGACGACGAATGCCGCGACAACGAACGCCGCACCAACCACCGCCGCGGCCGTTCCCGCAGCGGATCTCAAAGCGCTCATCGCGGAAGCCGCCAAAGACCTTGCCGACTACCAGCGCCTGACCGCCGAAGGCAAACTCGGCGAGGCGGGCCAGAAGCTGGAAGAGCTGAAGCGTGTCCTCGACAAGCTGAACGCGCGTCAAAGATAGTCTCGCCCGCGCTCGAGCAGGCCGCGGAAAAACTCCGACTCGGCACGTTTCGGGAAGGGCACGACTTCAGTCGGCCGTTAAGTGGTCGAAAAGTGTCCGCACCTTAGGTCTGCTTCTATCAAGCGAGGCCCTGTGTTTCCACGTAGTCCTGTGCCTGGCGCAGCACTTTCCGCTCGCTGCTGTATGCCATTTGTTTGGCCGCGTCGGCGAGAGGCACCCAACGAGCTTGCTTGACTTCAATCCGCATGTCGGACGCGAGGTTGTCGATTTCTCCAGATACATAGCGCATCACGTAGAAGCTCACAATTTTGAAAACGCGTTTTCCATCGCCCCAGGTGCGGACGTAGACATACTTGTTATCGGACAGTTTGGTGACCGGCTCGGCGGTGATGCCGGTCTCCTCCAGTACTTCTCGTACGGCTGCCGCTTGCGGCTTCTCGCCGGGATCCACCAGGCCTTTGGGCAGCGTTAACACGGCACAAGTGCGCTTGCGCGGAGTCTGAGCAGATTCCGACGTTTCTTTCTGCGGTTCAATCAGGGCGACGTGCCAGACTCCAGAAATCTGCCGAAGCACGACGCCGCCTGCTGAAATTTCCCGTGGCATAGCCAGCACCCTATCAGGAATTCCCGAGCTTCCCAGTCTCTTGCTGGATCCGCTGCCACGCGCGTTCCAAATGGCGAGCCTGTGTATTGGTTTGGCCGACGCAGACTCGAAGTGCCAGCTTGCCATCGAGCTTGGTGTGAGTAAGGTAAAGGTCGCCGCTTCCATTCAGCCGGTCCATCAGGAGTTGATTGGCCTGATCTTGATTAGTACGATCTCCCGCACGCAACCGGAAGCAGACAAGGTTGAGCTGGGTGGGCGCTGCGAGTTCAAACCGAGGATCGTCGCGCACCCAGGTGGCAAATTGCTGGGCCAACCCTACGTGCTCGCGAATGTGATGCTGCAGGCCTTCAATCCCGTAATAGCGGATCACAAACCAAAGCTTGAGCGAGCGAAAACGGCGTCCGAGCTGGATGTGCCAGTCGCGATAATCAATGACGGCGCCGGATTCGGTTGCCTGGTTGCGCAGGTATTCCGGCAGAACAGAGAGCGTTTGGATCAGGTGCTTCCGGTCGGCGACAAAGAAGACGTTGCAATCAAAATTGGTGAACATCCATTTGTGCGGGTTGAAGGTGTAGCTGTCGGCGAATTCGACGCCATCGTGAATGAAGCGGAATTCCGGGCAGAGCGCGGCCGTGCCGCTCATGGCGGAATCCACGTGCAGCCAGAGATTGTGCTTGCCGCAGACCCGCGCAATTTCGCGCACGGGATCAATCGCGTTCGAAGATGTCGTCCCCACGGTGGCGCAGACGAAGCAAGGAATCAGGCCGCTCTTTATGTCCGATTCGATCTGGCGGACCAGCGCTTCTGGGCGCATGGCAAAGTTTTTGTCCACATCGATGTGGCGCAGGTTCTCCGAGCCCATGCCTGCTATCTTGATTGCTTTTTCAACAGAAGAGTGCGTTTGCGTCGAGCAGTAGGCCGTCAGGCGTCCATCGCAGCCTCTGCGATTCGTGGCGAATTGGGTTGCACGCTCGCGCGCAGCCAGCAGGGCAACGAGCGAAGCGCTGGACGCGGTGTCCTGAATCACTCCGCCCCCGCTGCCGGTCGAAAGAAATTGCTCCGGCAGGCCCAGCATGGGAACCAGCCAATCGAGCACGTGCGTTTCGAGTTCCGTGCAAGCCGGACTGGTAGACCACAGCATGCCCTGCACGCCCAGTCCGGAGGAAAGCAGATCGCCGAGAATGGCCGGCCCCGAGGCGTTCGCCGGAAAGTACGCGTAGAAGTTGGGCGACTGCCAGTGCGTGATGCCGGGAAGAATGACGCGCTCGATGTCGCCAAGAATCTGATCGAAGGCTTCACCCTGCTGCGACGCGTGTGGCGGCAGCTTCGATCGAATTTCTCCCGGCTGCACGCGCGATAGGACCGGGAAGCTTTCAACGCGAGAATGGTAGTCGGCGATCCAGTCCACGACAGCGTGGCCCTGGCGACGGAACTCCTCGGGAGACATGTGGAAGGATTTTGCGTCAGGCATGGGAATCGGTAATTTGCAATTGGTAATTTGTAATTTGAAACCCAATGCCCTTAGATTACTAATTACCAATCACAAATTACAAATGGCCGTAAAACACGCGCGTGTTGTATTCGAATTCGACCACGTTATCCGTCGCATGGGCGCGAAAGATGCGTTGGAGTTCCTGCATCATCGGCGCGTGGCTGGGACGACCCTCGAGCGGCGCGTACGAGGAAGAAAGCAGGCGCCCGGCGGTGCCTTCATAATCAAACCGCTGCCTCAGATCAAATATCCTCTCCCGGTGCGGAGCGGGCGCGAAAAATTCATGGATGACAGCGGTCGTGCGTTCGTGGCGCACTTCCTTATAGTCCGTGCCGTACGTCAGCAGCAGTTGCTCGTAGTCACGCAGGAAAGGCGTGCTGGCGGTGCGGCGCTCGTTCCAGATCAGCACGCACCATCCCTCGGGCTGCAGAATGCGCGCGAATTCCGCGCGCGCGCGCGGCATGTCGAACCAGTGTGCCGCCTGTGCCGCGGTGACGAAATCCACCGAACCCGAGCGCAGCGTCGTCTCCTCCGCCGTTCCGGCAATCGAAACGAGACGCGAATACGATTCGAGTTGATGGGCGCCCATTTCGCGCATTTCCAGGTTGGGTTCAACGGCAAACACGGAGTTTCCGTTCTCCAGTAGAAGCCGCGTGAACATACCAGTGCCCGAAGCGATGTCGGCGACCATGTGATGCTCTTGCAGTCCGCATTCGGCGCGAAGAAGGTCCAGAACTTCTGGCGGATATCCCGGGCGATAGCGGACGTAGTTCTCCACCCGATCGGAGAAACGAGCCGTTGGCGACTTACTCATGACTGTTTAGTGTAACCCGTCCCAACGGCGGCACGCTCCGCACGGTACAATCTTCAATTCGTGCCGGATCGTTCCTGGGTCTTTGCCTTGGTCATATGTCAGAAGAGCGTTTACGCGGAGTTCTCGAGAACGGAACGCCAAGCGTCGGTCATGCCGCGCCAGACTTCGAGCTGCCGGCGCTGATTGCGGGTGTCAGGCAAACACTCCGTCTGAGCGCGTATCGCGGCGAGAAAAGTGTAGCGCTGGCGTTCTATCCGTTTAATTGGCAGGAGGCCAGCGCCGCGCAGTTGGTCAGCTACCAGATGTACCGTCCGCGAGTGCTGGCGAACAACGCGGAGATCGTAGCCATTACGGTGGATTCCATCATGAACACCACGGCCTGGGAACGCGTGATCGGCCCTTTCGAATTTCCCATGTGCAGCGATTTCTGGCCGCACGGGGAAGTTTCAGAGCGCTATGGGGTTTTGCGTAGGTCCGGCGAAGGTGTTGGCGCCAGCGAACGGGCCGTGGTCGTAGTCGATCGCAGCGGAAGCGTCGTCTTCCGAAAGACCTACGCCCCGGATGAAGTCGCCCCGGTAGAGGAAGTCTTGACGGTGCTGGAAAAGACCTGAATCACGACGGAGCGGCACCTCGAATCCAGCCCCGCAGGGGCGAACTAACTTAGCCCAGCGCTTCAGCGCTGGGTAAACGTGGAATAAATGAATCAAGTCCCGAAGGGACGGCCGGGCGCTGCAAGGATTGTCATTACAAGGAGCTTCATGAAATTTCTCTCAGGTGCAGTGCTGTTATTAGTACTGATCGGTTCCAACCTGCAAGCGTTTAATCAAGCCGCCAAAGAAAACGCGCAGCCAAACAATTACTCCATCAGCGGATTCCGCAACGTTGCCGACGAGCGCGAAATAGAAAAGAAATTCATGGCCGTGCCCGACCCGAAGCTGGCCGAAGACCACCTGCGCATTCTGACGCAAGCGCCGCACATCGCCGGATCTCCGGAGGACAAAGCGACTGCCGAATACGTAGCAAAGAAGTTTCGCGAAGCCGGACTCGACACCGAGATTGTCGAATACAAAGTGTGGCTCAACTATCCCGCAGAGATCCGCGCGGACATGACCGAGCCCGCCGGAGTGGAGATGCATGGCCCCCGGCGCGAGCACGTCGACAGCGACCCATATCAAGACGATCCGCGCGTTGTGACCCCTTACAGCGGCATGTCGCCGTCGGGCGACGCCGAGGCGGAAGTTGTCTACGCGAACTACGGCTCGCCCGCCGACTTTGACAAGCTGAAGCAGATGAACGTTGAGGTGCGCGGCAAGATCGTCATTGTCCGATACGGGGAGAATTTCCGTGGCGTGAAAGAGTTCGTGGCGCAGGAACGCGGCGCAGCGGGAGTCATCGTTTATTCCGACCCGAAAGACGACGGCTACTACCGCGGCGACGCCTACCCGAAAGGGCCGTGGCGCCCGGCGAGCGGCGTGCAGCGCGGATCGGTCGGATTCATGTTCCAATTTCCCGGAGACCCAACCACACCGGGAGTGGCGTCCACTCCAACATTGCCGGATTCGAAGCGAATCTCTCCCGCCGAATCCGAGCAGTTGCCAAGAATTCCCATAACGCCGCTTTCCTACGCCGATGCCTCGCCGATTCTCGAGCATCTAGGCGGCTCGCAATCGCCGCGCGAGTGGCAAGGAGCACTGCCCTTTACTTACCACGTTGGTCCGGGCCCAGCGAAAGTGAAAATGCACCTGAAGCAGGACTATCAATTCCGCACTATTTGGGATGTCATCGGCAAGATTCGGGGAGCGTCTTCGCCCGACGAATGGGTGGTGGCGGGCAATCATCGCGATGCCTGGGTCTATGGAGCGGTCGATCCAAACAGCGGTACGGCAGCGATGCTGGAGGCGGTGCACGGGTTGGGTGAGCTTCTGAAGTCCGGCTGGAAACCCAAGCGGACGATTGTGATCGGAAGCTGGGACGCGGAAGAGGAAGGACTGATCGGTTCCACCGAGTGGGGCGAAGATCATGCGCAGGAACTCGGGAACGCTGCCGCTTATTTCAACATGGACGTGGCCGTCTCCGGCAAGAAGTTCGGAGCTTCCGGAGTGCCCAGTTTGAAACAGTTTATCCGCGAGGTCGCGAAGGCGGTGCCGTCGCCACAAGGCGGAACCGTGTACGACGCCTGGAAGAAGGCGAGCGAGCCGAACCCGGAAAGCAATCATCCGCAGGAAACCAGCACCTACCGCCCGCCGCCCGCCGCAATGCAAAACGATGTGCCCGTGGGCGATCTCGGCAGCGGCTCCGACTACTCGGTGTTCCTCCAGCATTTGGGCGTGCCTTCCACCGACATGAGTTCGAGCGGCGATTACGGTGTGTATCACTCGGTGTTCGATAACTTCGCCTGGTTCAAGAAATTTGGCGATCCCGACTTCCTTTACGAGCAGCAGATGGCGCGCGTTTACGGTTTGGAAGTATTGCGCATGTCCAGCGCCGACGTGCTTCCCTACGACTACGAGAACTACGGAAAAGAAATTCTGGTCTACCTCGAAGCGGCAAAATACAAAAGTAAAGATCGCTTCGGAGACAAGGGGCCTGATTTTTCGGCGGCCGTGGAAGGCGCGCGTCACCTGCAGGAAGCGGGCGCAAAGATGCTGCAGAGACAACGCAAAATTCCGGCAGCGCCGGATCGCATGAATGCGAAACTCCGCGAGGCAGAGCGGGCGCTGTTAATCCCCGAGGGATTGCCCAACCGTCCGTGGTATCACCATGCCATTTACGCTCCAGGACAATACACCGGTTACGCGGCCGTGGTGATTCCTGGCGTGAACGAGGCCATCGATCGCGGCGATCTTCATCGGACCGAACAACAAGTCGCAGCGCTGGCAGCGGCCTTGAACCGGGCCGCTCAGGTGCTCGAGCAATACCGCTAGAACGATCGGGTCATCGGAACATCGGGTGATTGAAAACCAATGTTCCCAGCGGGCTTTCAGATCAACCCATGACCCGATCGCCCGATCAAGCGACGACCATGAACCCACAAATGGCCATCGAACACGTCCTGCACGACCTGCCCTCAGCAGCGACGACGACGTTCCTCGCGCTTTTTCCCATCGTCAACCCGTTCGGCGGCATTCCGATGTTCTTTAGCCTTACCGCCGACTTCTCGCCAGAAGAGCGCCGTAGTACAGCGTTGAAGACCGCCCTCTACGTAATCGCGATCCTCGTCGTTTTCATGCTCTTTGGCCGGTTCGTCCTCAACTTCTTCGGGATTTCGCTGCCAGTCCTAAAAATCGCAGGCGGACTGATCGTGGCCAATACGGCGTGGGGCATGGTGACCGGCTCCAGCCGCATGACGACGGCAGAAAGCAGCGAAGCCCTGACCAAAGAGGACATTTCCCTCACACCCATGGCCATGCCGATGCTCTCCGGGCCAGGCTCGATCGGCGTAGTCATGGGACTGGCAGCGCATGTAGACCACTTTCTTTCTTACCTGGGCATGGTGATCGGAATCGTCGCCATCGGCCTGACGGTTTATCTGTTGCTGTGGCTCGGAGGCCCATTCGTCAAGCGCCTCGGCCCCGGCGCCATGGGCGCGATCAACCGCATCTTTGGCTTTCTGATTCTTGCGATTGCGGTGCAGTTAGTGTGGAACGGCGCGGCGGATTTTCGCGGTTAATCACGAGAAGCTATCACGCTCACTTTCGCCTGTAGAGCGGACACTCCTGTCCGCTGCCTTTGACGTTGCCTTTGTTTTGGGAAGGCCGCAACAGCCTGCCGAAAAACTCTAACTTCTAACGAACGGGAAGGGCACGGCTTTAGTCGTGCCGTAAATCCTAGCGCGACATACTCGCGTTCTTTGCCGCTGTTAGTGCCTCTTTTTCCATAAACCGGCCGACCAGGGCGGCGCATGACTCGATGAATTTCTGCTCCGGCCCATTGAAGGTGTCCGCAAAATAGCTCTCGATACAAAGCTCCGCCACCACCCGTTTCTTCACCGTGCCTTCCTTCACGAAGATCGGCGCCACAATATTGGATTTCACCAGATCCGACCCCAGGTAGCGAGGATCGGCCGCAACATTGTTCACCACCACGGTCTTCCCGGAAGTGGCCGCAGCTCCGCACAATCCTTTGTCGAGCGGGATGCGCAGCGTAGGCGCAAAGCTGCCAACGTACGGTCCCACAACCAGAGCATCGAAAGCCGGGGCGGCCATCAAATAAAAGCCAACCCAGTTGTAGCGCGTCGTCTCTTCGTGGAGGCGCTGGGAGATGTGCTGCATAAGGGCCTTCGCCCCATCGGCGGAGCGGCCGTAAACCTCAAACTCTTTTAGCAGTTCTTCATACCGTGACATCGGCCGTGACATCGGGAGCGGGATCTCCTTTTTGGCTTCGTCGACAATCTGCATTTTATGCTCGCTTGGCTGATCCACTCCGGCTAGTTACTGTTCAGTATCGGGTTTGGCCCCCCCCCCCCCCCCCCCACAAAAAAAAATTTCCCGCAAAATATTGACTTTAAAGGAGTTACTTGCAAAATATTCGGTAATTATCCCTTGACCTCACGTAGAAGATATGGCATACTGTCTGTGACTGGTGAACGATATGAACCGCAGACAGACGATCCCGAAGCACTTACGCTATACGATTCAAGACTTTAAGAGCCAATTTCCCGATGACGCCGCCTGCCTAGAGCACCTGAAAGAGCAGCGGTTCCCCGGTGGCATCACCTATTGCGAAAAGTGCCAGCAAGATCGCAAGCACTACAAAATTACGGGCCGTCCGGTCTACTCTTGCGACCACTGTGGGACTCAGATTTCCCCGATGGCTGGGACGATCTTTGAGCACAGCAGCACATCACTCATGCTCTGGTACTACGCTATGTACCTAATGGCTTCGACTCGTTGCGGCATCTCGGCAAAGCAGATTCAGCGCGAAACCGGAGTCACCTACAAAACCGCTTGGCGGATGTTCCGCCAAATCCGCTCGTTGCTGTCCGAAACAGACATGCAACTGGAGGGATCGGCGGTGGAGATGGATGAAACCTACTACGGCGGAACGCGCAAGGGGCAGCACGGGCGACCGATGCGCGGCGATAAGAAGAAATCCCCGGTCATCGGCATTGTTGAGCGTAGCACCGAAAAGCGCATCGGCAGAGTGAAGGCTCTTTCCACTCCCGATGTCACCGCAGAGCGAGTGCTCGGCATCGTGCATGAACACATCCTGCCGAAGAGCACCGTTTTCACTGATGAATACAGGATCTATGATCGCCTCGGTGGACGCGTGAAAGAGCACAAGCGTATCAATCACACTGCCAAGGTCTATGTGGTCGGCGACGTTCACACGAACACGATTGAAGGCTTTTGGTCCTTAGTGAAGCGTGGAATCGGCGGCGTGTATCATCAGGTCAGCCAGAAATATTTACAGAGCTACTTGGATGAGTATTCGTTCAGGTACAACCGGAGGGATCAGGGGAATTTAATTTTCACTTCGCTTTTGAAGCGCGTCGCCGAATTGGCTGCGCCGCCCGCCGCAAGAGATCGTGGAATGACGCCCGCGATACAGGAGCCATTTTAGACGCTACTTCCGGAGATGGATTCAAATCTCGACTCGAAACGGGTCGTTCGCTGCTACCTTGCCGGGATGAGCGTATGCCCGCCATCGCCTCTCTAGCTTAACACGGAGAGAGGAATGACGGGAGTGTGCCGGAAGAAGATGGGTCATTCACCAAAAAACTTCACGCCGAAGTCTCGTATGGTAGCGCTGACAATACCCATGAACTGATTGAGCGCAGTCTCGACCATTACGCCGTCGCACCTGAGGCCCGTATTGATGAACTCTACCGTTTTAATCGCATCTATCTGCACACGCACTTTACCTGGAGCATAAAACGCTCCGGGAATCTCGAAGCGGATGATTTCTGCGCCATCTTCCATGGGCTTCCACTTGGGTTCAGAAATAACTTCGTGCCACGGCGCTCTATTGGGAAAGGTGAGCGTGAATTGCGTGACAGCAAATTGCTGGCCTGCGACGATAAGCAAGCGGTGTTTGTCGATGATGTCCAGCTTGTGGAGTATCCAGATGTCGGCCTCTTCAGGAATGTCATAAGCGGCGTAAGGCTGACTCTGCTGGAGTTCTGTAAACGCGGAATCGCTGATGAAAGGCTTGACCAGTTTTTTTACCCGATCATCGAACTCGGTTTCGGTGAGATAAATCGGAAAGAACGTTTTTTCGGCGGCTTTGGAAGAAGCGCCATTCTGCAAAGCCAATTGGTAGACAAGATGGTCGAGAGCGGACCTGAGGTTGTGAACACAATCCCCTATCATCAACGGCAACGCTGGATCGATTGGTGGAGCTTTTGGGATGGTGGTAATCAGTTGTTGCCGCTCAGGGTCAATTTTAAACGCAACGCTCTGAGTCTTAGATTCAGAGCCCAGCACCAACTTGAGAGCCGTCTTGACTGCATCAAGGTGATGCTGCGCCCTGTCGATCTTGGCGCGGACTGATTCTAGGGCTAGTGAGTTCATGCCCTATTCTACTACGTGAGGTCAAGGGATAATTACCTTCGGGAATAAGGAGTTAGCTTGTCAAAGAGCGCTGAGAATGGTTTTGGGGCAGCTTCGAGATCGGTCCCGGTTTGACGGACGGACCTCGAAACTGCCCCAATCAGATTTCTATTATCAGGCCTGGTTAGCGGCTTCGGCACGCTTGAAGGTGCCCGATGCGAATCGCACTTACGTCTCACCTGTCCTGCGAGTTCGCCTTGGACGGGCGGGACGCCCGTCGCTCCACAGGCACGTTGGTGCCATCTCGCGGGCAAGAGTGCCCGCGCCACACAACCTACTTGATCGTAACCAGCTTCTCCACCAGCTCCGAGTAGTCTTTCTTCTCCAGCCCGTGCACCTGTTTGTTGTATTCGTCCACCTTGCTGGAATAATTCATCGAGCAGAACTTAGGCCCGCACATGGAGCAGAAGGCTGCCGTCTTATATCCCTCTTCGGGCAGAGTTTCGTCGTGCATGGAGCGGGCGGTTTCTGGATCGAGGGATAACTCGAACTGTTTTTCCCAGTCGAACTTATAGCGGGCGTAACTCAGGGCGTCATCGCGGTCGCGGGCTCCGGGACGCTGGCGGGCTACGTCGGCGGCGTGAGCGGCGATTTTGTAGGCTATGATTCCGTCTTTTACATCTTTTTCGTTGGGCAGGCCGAGATGCTCTTTGGGCGTGACGTAACACAGCATCGAGGCGCCGTACCAGCCGATCATCGCCGCTCCAATGGCGGAGGTGATGTGGTCGTAGCCGGGAGCGATGTCGGTGACGAGCGGGCCGAGCGTGTAGAACGGGGCCTCGTCGCACCACTCGTTTTCTTTTTCCACCTGCTCCTTGATCTTGTGCATCGGAATGTGGCCGGGGCCTTCGATCATTACTTGTACGTCGTGCTTCCAGGCTATGCGCGTCAGTTCGCCCAGGGTTTTTAGTTCGGCGAATTGGGCTTCGTCGCTGGCGTCGGCGAGGCAGCCGGGACGCAGGCCATCTCCTAGCGAGAAGCTTACATCGTACTTCGCGAAAATCTTGCAGATGTCTTCGAAGCATTCGTAGAGGAAATTCTGCTTGTGGTGGTGAGTCATCCACTGCGCTAAAATCGCGCCGCCTCGGCTCACTATGCCGGTGATGCGCTTTGACACCATGGGGACATATTGAATCAGCACGCCGGCGTGGATGGTCATGTAGTCTACGCCTTGCTGGGCCTGCTCTTCGATTACTTCTAACATCACGCTGGCGGTTAGATCTTCTACCCGCTTTACGCGCGAGATCGCTTCGTAAATCGGTACGGTGCCGATGGGGACGGGAGAATGCCGGATGATGGCTTCGCGAATGGTGGGAATATCGCCGCCGGTCGAGAGGTCCATGACCGTGTCGGCTCCGTAGTGGACGGCAGTGTGCAGTTTCTTGAGCTCTTCTTCAATGTTCGACGTGACGGCGGAGTTGCCGATGTTGGCGTTGATCTTGCAGAGCGACTCGACGCCGATCGCCATCGGCTCCAGTTCGGGATGGTTAATGTTCGCGGGAACGATCATGCGGCCGCGAGCGACTTCATCGCGCACCAATTCCGGCGTGAGCTTCTCGCGGTAAGCGATATATTGCATCTCGTCAGTAATTGAACCGGTGATTAAACCGCGGCGCGCGTAATGCATCTGGGAGAAGTTGCCGTCTTTATTTTCGACTTTCCGCTTCGCCAGCCACTCTGCCCGCGGTTTCAGAACCGCATCCAAACCATTGCCGTTAGCACCGTTGGTCGAACCGTTGTTGTCTGCATTGCCTGCGGACATTTTCGTCTGTACCATCCTTAGCGGGATCTACTTTCAAATTATACGCCGCCTACGGGACGCGGCTTGTTTTCTGGTGAGGGAGTGTGGCCTCAGAGTTGAGGCTCCAGGGAAAAGTGAATCGTTGTGCCCGGGAAGGGAATCGAAATAGAATGTCGTTATAACGACAATAGCGGGGACGATCTCGCAGGAGGCAGCAATGCTGAAGAGGCTGATGAGTACCAGCAACGACGTGACCTTTACCATCTTGCGGCTGGTTCTGGGGGTGGTGTTCTTGGCGCATGGCGCGCAGAAAATGCTGGGCTGGTTTGGCGGCTTTGGTTTTCACGGCACGATGGGATTCTTCGCGCACATGGGAATGCCCGCTCCCGTCGCGCTTCTGGTAATCTGCACGGAATTCTTTGGCGGATTGGGGCTGATTGTCGGATTGCTCACGCGCATCGCGGCGCTCGGAATTGGGGTCGAGATGATCGGGGCGATCTTCATGGTTCACCTGCCGAATGGTTTCTTCATGAACTGGATGGGCAACCAGAAGGGCGAGGGGTTCGAATATCATCTGCTGGTGATTGCCCTGGCCGCGGCGCTGTTGTTGCGCGGCGCGGGCGCGTTCTCGGTGGATCGGGCGCTGTCGGAGTAGATTAAAGTTCCCAGCAGGTATGAGGTAGACACCTGCCGAGCTGCGCTCGGCCTGGACCCTTCGGCTTCCCCCCTCGGCTTCGCTCGGGGCGTCGGCAAAACGGGCAGGCTCGCGAGGGCGCCCGTATGAGCTAATTTCGCAGCGTCTTGCCGGTCTTCAGTGTGAACTGAATTCTTTCCTGCGTTTTCTTTTCACCGCACAGGGACTTGAAGGCCTCGCGCTCCAGGTCGAGCAGATACTGCTCGCTGACGGGTGTGCCGGGCGTGACATTTCCGCCACAGAGTACTTCGGCGATCTTGCTGGCTAACTTCTTTTCGTGATCGCTAATGTATTCGCCTTGACGCATGAGATAGACGCCCATTTTCAGGGCGGCGAGGATGTTCTCGCCCGGAGCGGGAATGTCGGTGCGCATCACCGGCGGCTCATAGCCCGCTCGTAGTAGCTCCAGCGCGCGAGCTTTGGCGTCGGAGAGAACGCGCGCGCGATTCATGGTGATGCGGTCGGAGCTCGACAGGAACCCGAGGCCGCGAGCTTCATCAGCCGAAGTGCCGACTTTCGCCGTGGCGATGGTTTCGAAAGCTTTCTTCATTGCCTCCATCAGCTCGACCGAATCGCCACGGACGTTCGAAGGAAGATCGGGACGAATCGACGCTGCGCTGTCCACCGCACGCAGCAGCATTTCCTTGCAGCCACCGCCACCGGGAAGCAAACCGACTCCGACCTCGACCAGTCCCATGTAAAGCTCGGAGTGTGGCTGACGCGCGGCCGCGTGCAGCGAGATTTCGCAGCCGCCGCCGAGCGTGAGTCCGAAGGGCGCGACCACCACCGGCTTGGGCGAAAATTTAATGGCCTGCGTCATGCCCTGGAACTGACGGATGGCGAGGTCAATGTCGTCCCACTCCTCCTCTTGGATGGACATGAGCAGCAGCATCACGTTCGCGCCGACGGAGAAGTTCTGCGCGTCGTTGGTGATGACGAAGGCCTCGAAGCCGTCGCCCACTCCGCCCGGCTTCAGCGTCTGGAGGACTAGGGAAATAATGTCGGCGCCGAGGGCGTTCATCTTGGAGTGGAACTCGATGCAGCCCACACCGTCGCCCAGGTCAACCAGCGAGGCGCCGGAGTTCTTCTTGACCACGCCGTTGGATTTCTTTGCGACTTCAACCGACCAGACACCGGCGGGAACTTCAACGGGCTTGAGGGCGCCACTGGCCAAGTCGAAGCACGCGCGCCCCGATGCTGTCTTCAGATCGTCCGCATACCAGGATTTCTTGCCGGAGCCGAGCAGCTTTTCCACGTTGGCTGCGACCGGATGTCCGTCTTTTTTCATGCGAGCGACGGTCGCTTCCACGCCCGCCGCGTCCCAGAGTTCGAAGGGGCCGAGTTCCCAGTTGAAGCCGAGGTGCATCGCGCGGTCGATCTCAACGATGGAGTCGGAGATTTCGGGAATACGATTGGCGGAATACGTCCATAAGTCGGATAGCGCTGCCCAGAGAAAAGCGCTTGCCTTATCGGGCTTCTGCGGCGCGCCGCCGTCGAGTCCGAGCAACATTCGCAGTCGCGCTCCCGTCTCCTCGACATTTTTCGCCATATCAAGGGCCGCGAATTTCGGCTTCTGCCGCGGATGATATTCCAGCGTCTTCCAGCCGAGCGCCACGCGCTCATCATCTTTACCGTTGCCGCTTTTAAGCTTCTTGTAGAAGCCGCCCTTGGTCTTGTCGCCCAGCCACTTGCGCTCCAGCATCTGGCGAAAGAAAGCGGGAATCTGCAATTCGCTGCGCTCGTCGTGCACGTTTTGGGTCATGTTCGAGACGACATGCCCGAGGACGTCAAGTCCCACCAGATCGATCGTCCGGAACGTGGCTGAGCGCGGCCAGCCGACGGCTTGGCCGGTGAGCGCGTCAATCTCTTCGATCGTGAGATCCATTTCCTGCATGAGCCGCATCACGTTGAGCACCGAAAACGTACCGATGCGATTGCCGATGAAGTTGGGCGTGTCTTTTGCCAGCACGACGCCCTTGCCCAATTGCGCGTCGCAGAAGTGTGCGACGGCGTCGATCAGCGCGCGGTCGGCGTCTGACGTTGGGATCAGCTCCAGCAGCCGCATGTAGCGCGGCGGATTAAAGAAGTGCGTGCCAAACCACGAACACCGGAAGTCTTCGGAAAATCCCTCAGCGATCTTGGCCACCGGAAGTCCGCTGGTGTTGGTGGTGACGATCGTGCCCGGCTTGCGGATTGCCTCCACCTTCTTCAGTAGCGACCGCTTGATTTCCAGGTTCTCGACGATGGCCTCGATGATCCAGTCAACGTCGGCGAGACGTTTCAGGTCATCGTCGAAGTTTCCCACGGTGACGAGCTTCGCAAGCGATGTTTCGAAAAAAGCGGCGGGTTTCGATTTCCTGGCGCCGTCGAGTCCGGCAGCCGCGATTTTGTTGCGTGCGGGACCGTCCGCATCGGGGGGAACGATGTCGAGGAGCAGGGAAGGCACTCCCGCATTGGCGAAGTGCGCGGCGATGCGGGCACCCATCGTGCCCGCACCGAGGACTGCAACTTTATGGATACGTTTCATGAATGCGAACTCCTATCGCAAAAATTGTTCTCTCTAACCGCTCCTATGAGATTTCGGAAAAAGCAGTTTCCGGGCGGAGAATGTGACCTCAGCGGCTAAAGCCGGATTCAAGACGACGCAGTTACCGCAGCGCTAAAGCGCTGCGCCACCCAAAATCAAGCGCAACGTCAAGTCCATCGTCTATCCCAAGCCTCCTACGGCAGTTTATCTACCACCCAGTCGTTCTTGCCAGTCTCGACCAGCGTTATTTCGGAGAATTTGCGCGTGACGTGGGACCCTCGAAATGTGACCAGCACGACCGGGAAGCTGTAGCGGCCCTGATGTCCATTGCCGCGCGTGATCTCGAAGGCGCGGTTGGCCGGGTTGGAAAAAAACTGTTCCAGATTGTCGGCGTTCTGGGTGTGGCGGATGTGGTCGCTGAGTTGGACCATGCCGTTTTCTACGTCTCCGGTTTGCCACGCGTGCAGGAAATGGTTTGCAGCAGCCAGGGCAAACACGTAGCCGGGGTTGGAGGGAGCTTCCTGCTTGGCAGGATGGGTCTTCGATCCCGCCCAGACCGGCGTCGTCGCAAAGACCGTCAAAAGGGAAAGACACGCTGCGAGCTGGATCTTCGCGTTGAGGCTGTTCGTCATTCCTCGCCACTGTTCCGCCAGTGATGATGTAACTCATTACTCTACTGGAAAACGGACGGAACGCCAGCGGCGTTTGGCGAAGATCCTCGGTTCCTTCAATGAGTTCGATGAAAGGGGAAGTCAAGAAAAAAGCTCTGCCTCGACCGGAGGGCGAGGGAATTCGGGTCTCGATCTCCAGCCCATTGCCTGGATGAGCACCTGGATTTGCGCCCGGGTTGGCTCGGAGCGGTTTCCTCGTGTGGTCTTCTCTGGCGGTCACAACAAGCACGATCAAACTGGCACATGAATTTGGGCTATGTTTGTGCTGGCTCAATGTGAAATGGAGAACCGGCGTTCTCCGGGGAAGGGCTAGGTCGTCAGCTATCGCTACTGCACTCGCGAAGCCTTTGCGAACGGTACTGCTCCCAAAAGCAACGCCGTGCCGGGAAGAATGGAGCCGAATAACACTGCCATCGAGAAATAGACCCACTGGGGCTGGGCATAAACGAACTTGCCGATAACTGTGAGAAAGCCCACCAAGCTCGTCATCGCGATCACGGGAAACAAACCAGCGGCGAGGCACGTCTGGCGTTCGCCGCCCGCACGGCGAGATAAATATGCTCCTGCGGCGCCACACAGCGGCAACGTGAGCAGCCAGGGGATGTAGACAACATAAGTTGCCCATCCCCGCGCGATAAATCTAGGTTCGAGACCGCCTAGCGTCGAGATCGTGAGACAGGCCATCGCCGTTGTGAGGCTCACGAGCGCCGGTACCCAAAATGTTCTTGTACGCGTATTCATGGTGTGGGTGTTCATGTTCTTCTTGGTTCGGGTGCTGAGCAGAGACCACGCGCCCAATGACAGCGCGACACCCGGTGCAATAATCCAGTTCAGCACACCGCAAAGCAGGCCAAACCACTGGCGTGGAGATGGATGACTCATCCTGGTTGCTACTGCTATCCAGAGCGGGACCATCACAATCGAGGGAGACAGGGCCGCGGTAAGGCTGGTCAATCGGTCGCCTCCGGCGCGACGGGACAAATGCACGCCTAATGCGCCAAACAACGGCAAGGCGGCGAGCCAGAGAAGTTGGTAGGTGACCGGGAGCCCTGCGTGGTTTAACAGCGTCTGCGATTGTGGAAAGGATCGCTGCAGGATCATCCTCCACGCCATTGAACCCGTCAGGCTGGCCAGAGCGGGCAGCCAGAGCGTTTTTGTGCGGTTGTTCATCATCGCCGTGTCCTTGCGCTGCCGTGTTCGAGGCAGCCAATTCCTGTCAGCCACTTCCTCAGAGAACGCTCGACAGCGGGGAACTTGCAGAATCTGCGAGCTAACCTCCAACCACTTTTCTATGGGTAGAAGTATCAACGGAATCTAGTATTGTTGCACGGTTACGAAGGTCAGCAACACACTGGAATATCGTGCCAATGTCGACTCGATCAGTTGCTGCAATCTGGGCGATAGCGCTCATTGACCACAATTAATCTGCGAACCCTTAGGCGCAAAGGGGGCACGAGGTCCCGCGAGCCGAACCCTTCGCTGATATCCTGAATTCCGTCGCGTCGTTCTCCACACTTCATGACCTCAAGCCCTCTTCTTTCTGCACGGGAAATTGCGGCGCAGATCCGCCGCAAGGCGGTTTCTCCTGTGGAGGTGGCTCGTGCTCACCTTGGTCGCATCGAGCGTCTGAATCCCAGGCTGAATGCTTTCGTTGATTATCAGCCTGAAGCTGTGCTGGCGCAGGCGCGCGCGGCGGAGAAGGCGATTCTGAGCGGAGACGAACTCGGGCCGCTGCATGGTGTGCCTCTTTCCATCAAGTCTTCGATTGACGTTGCCGGACATCGCTGCGAAGCGGGTACGCGTTTGCGCGCCGGACACATTGCCTCTGAAGATGCGCCTTTGGTTGCCCGCTTGCGAGCGGCTGGGGCCGTGATTCTTGGCGTTACTAACACGCCGGAGCTGCTTATGGCGTGGGAGACCGACAATCTTCTTTACGGCCGCACCAACAATCCCTGGGACGTGATGCGCACCGCGGGCGGATCGAGCGGCGGCGAGGCTGCGGGCATCGCTGCGGGACTTTCTGCCGGCGGCGTGGGGAGCGACGGTGGTGGTTCGATCCGCGTTCCAGCACATTTCTGCGGCATCTGCGGATTGAAGCCTACTCCCGGACGCATTCCTTCGACGGGGCACTATCCGAAAGCTGGCGGCCCTTTTGCTTTGATCGGAGTGGTCGGGCCGATGGCTCGCACTATAGAAGATGTGCGGACGCTGTTTGAAGTGATGGCGGAATGGGACGACGGAGACCCGTGTTCCGCGCCGGTCGGCCCTGGTACCCAGTACTCAATACCCAGTAACCAGAAAGAACGGGGGCTGGACACTGGCAACTGGGAACTGGGTACTGCGGTAGGGTTCTTCGAAGACGATGGCCGAACTCCTGTAACCAAAGAAACCAGGGAGGCGGTGAATCGCGCGGCTTCTCTCTTGTCGGGCCGCGGATTTCGCGTCGAGGCCTTCCGTCCCGAGGGACTCGAAGAAGCGCGCCAGTTGTGGTGGGAATTCTTCGGCAGGGCCGGAGGGATGATTCTGGAGCCCTTGTTGCGCGGCCACGAGTCTGAAATGAGCCCGATTCTGCGGGAGTTCCTGGAGTGGACCAAAGCAGCGCCTGCGCATACTGGTGAATCGCTGCTGGCCGCGTGGCTGGGTCGCGATGCGGTGCGCGAGAAAATTCTGTTGCAGATGCGGAAGTATCCCGTGCTGATTTGTCCGACCGCTGCCATCCCCGCTTTTCGTCACGGCGAACGGGAGTGGCAGGTGGAAGGTGAACCGGTGAAGTATCTCGACGCCTGGAGCTATTGCGAGTGGTTTAACCTGCTAGGCTTTCCTGCCGCAGTGGTTCCGATGGGCTATTCGGACGAGGGCCTGCCGATCGGCGTGCAGATCGTCGGGCGGCCGTGGGAGGAAGAAGTCGTGCTGGCGGTCGCAGCGGAACTCGAAAAGCAGCGCGGTCCGTGGCAGGCGCCTCCACGGCTGAGTTGACATCAACTTTTCCAACGCCCCTTTTGCGCCCATCTTCGTCCCCCTGATGTTTCCCCTGTCAAAGAGTGTCTCTTTTTTCTATCACTACACTTTTAGTCGTCACCTTATTGTCACTGGTGTGCAAACAAGTTCACCTCTGTTGGAAACGAGGCTGGGTGCCGATTTTGCTTTGCCTTTTCCGGAAAACGGATGTATAAACTACGAGCGCTAGTACCTTCTCCCCAAAGTGGCGCGCACGTTCCAACGGGGGGTTTAAGCATCAGCTGTAAGCGGTGGTTTTACGTGTGGAGTCAGCACTACCACTGTGCTTCTTGGACGACGGCAAACACCATAGTTGTTGAATCGACGAAGAGAGGTTGAACGTAGCGAATGATGGATGTCAGGCAGTTCCGGCCCCGCCTCCAGATCCTTAATCTCTTTTATCTCTTTTCATTGCTGTTTGCATTTTCTGTTTTGACGACTGCCCAGGACAAAGACAACGAAGAAAAAGAGGCAAAGAAGGGGAATCCCAATTTTGTCAAGGTCGAAGGCGAAGTGCGCTGCGACAAACCCGATCCGGCGTACTCGATCGAAGTACCGGATCGTCCCGGACACGCTCTGATGATCGCCAAACGCAAGTGCACGTGGACGAAGCCGATGCTGGTCATGGGCGCGAAAACCAAAGATGGAGTGGCGGTCGGTTATAGCGAGAAAAGTGAAGGCATGCTTCATGTCAGCGGTTTCGAAACTGACACGTTGGACAATGGCGAAAAGCTGACGTGGAAGAGCATGGGCCAGGTATTGGCGGAAAAGGGCCCGGCGACGGCCACAGGACGCTGGAGTCTGATGCGTGGCACGGGGAAGTTCAAAGGGATCAAAGGCGGCGGGGCCTACGAAGAGAAGCTCGACGCCGACGATGTGTTGGTGTTGGAACTGGAAGGCGTTTACGACCCATCCGAAATGGTTGGGGAAAAGAAGTGAGGAGACCAAAGAGGTGAGAAAGACCAAGGAGGAAAAGGTGACGATCAAACGAGTTGCAGTAGCGGCGTTCCTGGCGGTGGCCTGTCTGGCAGTGCCGACATTTGCTCAACAATCCAAAACGGTGATGAAGGGACCAGTCGTCATCAAAGAATTTAAACACGACCTCGGACCGGTGCTTCGGGAGATCGCACCGCTCCTACCCGCATATGGCACGCCTCCGCTGCACGAGATCGAGAACCCAGCGATCCCTCACAACTGGAGCCAGAAGGCTCAGAAGGACCCGGTGCTGCAGTCGCACGCGATCCCTCAGGATACGCCGGGCCCCAACGTAGAATTCGACGGTGTCGGCTACGGGGACGATTTTTTCTGTAACTGCATGCCGCCGGACAACGACGGCGCGCCGGGCACGACGCAATACGTCCAATACGTCAACCTCACCTACCAGGTTTTCGACAAGAACGGGAACACGCTATTGGGTCCGCTCTCCGGAAACGATTTCTGGTCGGGATTCGGTGGATCTTGTCAGAGCGACAACAGCGGCGACACGGTCGTAAGATTTGATGCGGCTGCGCAGCAGTGGGTCGTTGCCCAGTTCGCCCTCAACGGCTCGGGCGACGATTACGAGTGCGTTGCGGTATCACAGACCTCCGATGCAACCGGCTCGTACTATCGGTATGCATTTCCGTTCGCCAATTTCCCGGACTACCCGAAGTTCGGCGTATGGCCGGATGCCTATTACTTCACCTTCAACAATTTCACGATCTCGGGAAGCTCGTTTGTCGGAGCGAACGCCTGCGCTGCCGATCGCTCTGCCATGCTCGTTGGCAATACTGCTACCATGCAGTGCTTCCAGCAAAGTTCGAGCATTTCCTCACTGTTGCCTTCCGACCTCGACGGGGCTACGCCTCCCGCTTCGGGTACTCCCAACTTCTTCATGACATTCGATCCGGATGGCAGCGCCAACCTCAGCATGTACGAGTTCAGCGTTAACTTTGTGGACCCTTCAGAGTCGACCTTCACCGGGCCAACCTTGATTCCGGTTGCCGCTTGGACCGGTTTGTGCTCTGCCGAGGGGGGCCATGACGACTGCGTGCCGCAGCCCACAGCTGGCAGTGACCAGTTGGAGGCCTTGTCCGACCGCCTCATGTACCGTCTTGTGTACCGCAACTTCGGCGATCACACAACGCTGCTGGTGAGCCACTCTGTCGTGGCCGGCAGTAGTGGTGGCGCGCGCTGGTACGAAATCCACAATCCGGAGACGGGTCCTAGCGTGTTCCAGTCCGGAACTTATGCACCCGACTCCAGTTATCGCTGGATGCCGTCGGTTGCGATGGATCAGAATCAGGACATCGCTGTCGGCTACAGTAAGTCCAGTGGGAACTCCGGCGACTATCCTTCGCTTCTCTATGCCGGTCGCACACCTAGCGACGCGGCGGGGACCCTGGAAAACGAAGTGATACTAAAACAGGGCGAAGGTTCGCAGAGCAGCGGCGGCGTCGATCGCTGGGGCGACTACACTTCGATGACCGTCGATCCCACCGACGACTGTACCTTCTGGTTCACCGAAGAATATTTGAAGGCCACGGGACAGAACAGTGGATTCAACTGGAGCACTGCCATCGGCAGCTTCACCTTCCCCGGTTGCGGTAGTGGTGGCAGTCCCAACTTCAACCTCGGTGCGAATCCGAGCACCCTCTCGATCACTCAGGGTAACAGCGGCACGAGCACCATTACAGTGACTCCGTATAACGGTTTCGACGGCAGCGTTCAACTGTCCGCTTCGGGTCAGCCGACTGGTGTGACAGCAGCGTTCAACCCCAATCCCACAACCACCACCAGCACGCTGACCCTGACCGCCAGCGGATCGGCAACCTTGGGAACAGCTACGGTAACCATCACGGGCGTGTCGGGCAGTTTGACCCGTACCGCTTACATAAGCCTCACCGTGGAGCCGGAGGTGACCGGAATCAGTGTGTCGCCGACCTCTCTCGCATTCGGCACGGTCATAGTGGAAGCGACGAGCAAGGCGAAGACGGCCACCCTCACCAACGGCGGGACCGCAACGCTGGACATCAACAGCATTACAACCAGCGGTGATTTCGCTTCTACCAACACCTGCGGCAGCACCTTGGCTGCGGGAAAGAGTTGCAAGATCAACGTTACCTTTACTCCGACCCAGACCGGGTCAAGGACGGGAACGCTTTCGATCAACGACAACGCTTCGAACAGTCCACAGACGGTGTCATTGTCGGGCACGGGCAAAGCCCAGGCCGCGTTAACACCTGCGACCGCAACGTTCGCGGGAACGAAGGTCGGGTCCACCAGCGCAGCGAAAGTGTTTACGCTTCACAATTACCAGAACATAATCCTCAAAAACATCGTGATTTCGACGACGGGCGACTTCAGTGTCTCCTCGACGAATTGCATGACGCAATTGACCTCGAACGCCACCTGCACCATCAACGTGGTGTTCAAACCGACCGCGACGGGGACGAGGACGGGGACGTTACAGGTGTCGGATAACGCCGTAAATAGCCCACAGATTTCCAATCTGACGGGCACTGGCAAGTAAGGATGGACTGCTGTGATGAACCAGCCCCGCAGAGATGCGGGGCTGTTTTTTGTCTGCCCGGCGGCAGTCTCGGGCCTGCGCCTGGACAGTCCGCAAATGATGCCCTGTCGCGAACGGGTAAGTAATTGCGAACACACTGCAAACCGCTTCACCTACGGGCTGCCCGTTTCTCAGAAGCAGAACTCGGGGAAGGTTTTGCTTTGCCTTTTCCGGAAAACCGATGTATAAACTATGAGCGCCAGTACCTTCCCCCCAAAGTCCCTCCTACGCCCAGGGGGTTTTTTGACCGGCAGCGAAACGTCTTTAGCGGTTACGTGGAGGTCACCACTACTACTGCGCTCCTTGACGGCAACGAACACCGCAGTCGTTGAATCGACGCAGAGAGGTTGATTCTATCGAATGCTTGAAGTAAGGAAGTTCCGGCTCCGCCCCCTGATCTGTCTCTTCTTTTTATTGCTGGTTGCATTTTCGACTTTGACGACTGCCGAGGACAAAGAAGAGGACAAAGAAAAAGACGACAGAGAGAAAGAGTCAAAGAAGGAGAATCCCAATTTTGCCAAGGTCGAAGGCAAAGTGCGCTGCGATAAACCCGAATCGGCGTACTCAATCGAAGTACTGGATCGTCCCGGACACGCTCTGACCATCGCAAAACGCAAGTGCACCTGGACGGAGCCGATACTGATCTTGGGCGCGAAAAACCAAAGATGGACTGGCGGTCGGTTTCGCCGGGAAAAGCTCGACGCCGACGATGTTTTGGCATTGGAACTGGAAGGCGTTTACGACCCATCCGAAATTGTTGGCGAAAAGAAGTGAAAGAGATCGGGGAGGAGAAGGCGATGACCAAACGTACGGCAGGTGTGGCGTTCCTGATGGTGGTCGGTCTGGCAGTGCCGACATTCGCTCAACAATCTAAGACAGTGACCAAGGGAGCGGTTGTCGTCAAGGAATTTAAACACGACCTCGGGCCGGTACTGCGCGAAATCCAACCGCTGCTTCCCGAATTCGGCACTCCTCCGCTGCACGAGATCGAGAACCCCGCCATCCCTCACCACTGGAGCCACACAGCTCAGAAAGATCCGGTGCTGCAGTCGCAGGCGATTCCTGAGCAGACGCCTAGCCCGAACGTAGAATTTGAAGGTTTTGGCTATGGCGACGATTTTTTCTGTAACTGCATGCCTCCGGACAACGACGGCGCGCCGGGCTTGACGCAATACGTCCAATACGTCAACCTCACCTACCAGGTTTTCGACAAGAGCGGGAACACGTTACTAGGTCCGCTTGCCGGAAACGATTTCTGGTCTGGATTCGGCGGATCTTGTCAGACCGACAACAGCGGCGACACCGTCGTAAGATTTGACGCGGCTGCTCAGGTCTGGGTCGTTGAGCAGTTTGCCCTGAACCTGTCGGGCGACGATTACGAGTGCGTTGCGGTATCCCAGACCTCCGATGCGACCGGCGCTTACTACCGGTATTCGTTTCAGTTCAAAGATTTTCCGGACTATCCGAAGTTTGGCGTGTGGCCGGATGCCTACTACTTCAGCTTCAATAATTTCAATCTTTCGGGAAGCACTTTTATCGGCGCCAACGCCTGCGCGGCGGACCGCGCCGCTATGCTCGTGGGCAATGCGGCTACCATGCAGTGCTTCCAGCAAAGTTCGAGTATTTCCTCGCTGTTGCCCGCCGACCTGGACGGCGCCATTCCTCCGGCTACGGGTACGCCCAACTTCTTCATGACGCTGGATCCCGATGGCAGTGCCAACCTGGACATGTACGAGTTCAGCGTTAACTGGGTGAATCCTTCAGTGTCGACCTTCACCGGCCCGACCCTGATTCCAGTTCCCGCTTTCACGCCCTTATGCGAGGGCAGCGGGGGCCTTGACTACTGTGTGCCGCAGCCCACAGCTGGCAGCGACGCGCTGGAGGCCATCTCGGACCGCCTGATGTACCGGCTGGTGTACCGCAATTTCGGCGATCACACGACGCTGCTGGTCAGTCACTCCATCGTGGCTGGTAGTAGTGGCGGCCCGCGCTGGTACGAAATCCACGACCCTGAGACCGGTCCCTTCGTGTATCAGTCCGGGACTTATGCACCGGACGGAAATTGGCGCTGGATGCCGTCAATGGCCATGGATCAGAACCAGGACATCGCCGTCGGCTATAGCTGGTCTGGTTCGGGCGCCGGAGACTATCCTTCGGTCAACTACGCCGGACAAACGCCTTCCGACCCGCAGGGCACGCTGGAATCCGAAGTTGTGTTGCAGGCGGGCGCAGGTTCGCAGAAGAGCGGCGGCGCCGATCGCTGGGGCGACTACACTTCGATGACTGTCGATCCCACCGACGACTGCACCTTTTGGTACACCGAAGAATATTTTCAGGCGACCGGGCAGAACGACGGATTCAACTGGAGCACGGCGATCGGCAGCTTCAGCTTTCCGGAGTGTGGCGCTGATGGGATTCAGAACTTTCACATCACCGCGAATCCGAGCAGCCTAACGATCACTGCTGGTAATAGCGCCAACAGCACCACTACGGTTTATCCAGTAAACGGTTTCAGCGGCAGCGTCTCACTGTCCGCTTCTGGCCTGCCGAACGGTGTAACGGCGGGGTTCAACCCGAATCCTACGAGCACAACCAGTACGCTGACCTTGACGGTCAGTGGCACGGCCAGCACGGGAACAAGCCCCATAACTATTACCGGCGTGTCGGGCAGCTTGACGAACACAACGACATTGAACCTTACCGTGAGCAATCTCGCTCCAGCAGTCACTCTGTCGCCGACCTCTCTGACATTTGCCACTGTCGCGGTTGGGGACACGAGCGCTGCGAAGGCGGTCACAGTTACCAACACCGGCAGCGCGACGCTGGACATCAGCAGTATCACGACCAGCGGTGCTTTCGCGCAGGCGGCCAGCACGAAGCCCTGCGGCAGCACGCTGGCTGTGGGAAAGAATTGTAAGATCGAGATTACCTTTACTCCGACCCAGCTGGGAGCGAACACGGGGACGCTTTCAATCTACGACAACGCTGCGAACAGTCCACAGCTAGTGCCGCTTTCCGGCACCGGCGGTATCGCAGTCGCGTTAACGCCTGCGACTGCGACGTACTCGGCCACGGCGGACGGGACATCGAGCGCGGCGAAAGTGTTTACACTTAAGAACCAGCAGAACGTGGCGCTTACCGGCGTCACGATTTCGACGACCGGCGACTTCAGTGTCTCGTCAACGACCTGCGGGACGAGCGTAGCCGCCTCGGGCACATGCACCATTGACGTGGTGTTCACTCCAACCAAAGTGGGGACGGAGACGGGGACGCTCTCGGTTGCCGATAGCGGCTCGAACAGTCCACAGACGGCGGCATTGACTGGGACTGGCACCGTCCCAGCCACATTAACGCCCGCGAGCGTGACATTCCCCCTAACCGCGGACGGGACATCGAGCGCGGCGAAAGTGTTTACGCTTAAGAATCAGCAGAACGTAGCGCTAACCGGCGTCTCTATCTCGACGACTGGAGACTTCAGTGTCTCGTCAACGACCTGCGGGACGAGCGTAGCCGCCTCGGGCACCTGCACCATTGACGTGGTGTTCACTCCAACCGAAGTGGGGACGGAGACGGGGACGCTTTCGGTTACCGATAGCGCCTCGAACAGTCCACAGACGGCGGCATTGACCGGGACCGGCGAGGTCCCGGCCGCGTTAACGCCTGCAACCGCGACGTACTCGGCAACCAAGGTGGGGTCGACCAGCGCGGCGAAGGTGTTTACGCTTAAGAACCACCAGAACGTGGCGCTTACCAGCGTTGTGATCTCGACGACCGGCGACTTCGGTGTCTCGTCCACCACCTGCGGGACGAGCGTGAACGCCCTCGGCAGCTGCACCATCAGCGTGGTGTTCACCCCAACCGAAGTGGGGATGGAGACGGGGACGCTACAGGTGGCTGATAGCGCCAGCAACAGCCCGCAGGTTTCGAATCTGACCGGCACCGGCAAGTAAGATGGTCGGTCGTGATGAACCAGCCCCGCAGAGACGCGGGGCTGTTTTTTGTCCGTCCGGAGCAGTCTCTGGCCTTGCGCCCGGACGGCTGTTGGAGCTATTTGTGTGCGCTTGAGGTGAAAATTGTTTCATCTTGTCCGAGCAGGCGAAATCGCTGTAGACTGGGCGCTGTTTCAACGCCGAGAGGGGGCTCCGGTCCAATTCAGGCATGTTATCGGGTTCAGGTGTAGGGGTTCTTGTGCCGCCCTACGGACCGGAAAAATCTTCCAGGAAATTGACACCTTAGATTACAAGGAGAAACTGTGAATAGAAGACTAGTTGTGTTCTTCCTCACGGTCGTCGCGTTAGTGACGGGCGTGAATATCGTTTGCCAGGCGCAGTCAAAGACCCTGTTGACGCGTCATGTGCGTGAAGTAACTCTCAATGGGCAGGCAAAGTTAGTCGGACACCTTCCCGCCACGGAAACCATGCACATCGACGTCGTCCTGCCCTTGCGGGATCAGCCGGGACTGGAAAATTTCGTGAAGGAAGTCTCCAATCCTAAGAGCTCTTTGTACCGGCACTACGTGACGCCGTCAGAATTTACGGCGAGGTTTGGTCCCACTGAGCAGCAGTACGACGCCCTGATCAGCTTCGCGCAAGCGAACGGCTTTACGGTGCTGGGCGGCTCCCGCGATAGCATGGACGTGCAGCTCAAGGGCTCGGTGGCGGACATCGAGAGAGCCTTCCATGTGAGTATGGGTGTCTACCAGCACCCCACGGAAAACCGCACCTTCTTTGCGCCGGACCGGGAACCCACGGTGGACCTGCCTTTCCAGCTGTGGCACATCTCGGGTTTGGACAACTATGCGATCCCGCGTCCCCTGTACGTGAAAAGAGATTTCAAGGTGCAGCCCCTGGCCACTACAGGTTCTTGTCCTGGCGCGTCGTTCTGCGGCAGCGACATGCGCGCAGCCTACTACGAAGGATCGGCTCTCACGGGCGCCGGCCAGAACCTTGGTTTGCTGGAGTATGCCGGATTCGATATCGCCGACGTAAACACCTACTACGAGAATGCTGGGCAAACACTCTATGTCAACATTGTTGGCATTTCCACCGATGGAACTCCCATTCTCTGCACCGAGGCCGATGGTGGTTGTGACGATACCGAACAGACCATTGACATCACTCAGGCAGCCGGCATGGCTCCGAACATGAACACCATATATGTCTATGTGGGATCCAGCGACACCGCCCTTTTGAGCGGCATGTCTACGGACACTCCGCTTCCTGCGAACTTGAGCTCTTCGTGGAGCTGGAGTCCGGCGGACCCCAGCACGGACAACCCCTATTTCATGAAGATGATTTCGCAAGGTCAGACTTATTTTCAAGCGTCCGGCGACGGTGGCGCCTACGAAGGCTCGTCTCCGTGGCCGATGAATTCTCCCTATGTTCAGACGGTTGGCGGGACGGACTTAGAGACAACCGGCCCGGGCGGCGACTGGGCTTCGGAAACCGCGTGGGTTGACGGGGGCGGCGGCTGGGGGACCAACGAGCCAATTCCCTCGTGGCAGCAACTCCCCGGCATCATCACCGCGGCCAACGAAGGGTCAACGGCTTATAGGAATACCTCAGACGTCTCGGCCAACGCGAATTTTACCTTCTACGTCTGTGCCGACCAAACCACATGCACGGAAAACGAATATGGCGGGACCAGTTTTGCGGCGCCGATGTGGGCCGCATACATCGCTCTGGTTAATGAAAATCTGGCTAACAATGGTTATTCGTCGACAGTCGGATTCATCAATCCGAGTATCTACACTGACCTTGGTCTTGGGCCGGGCTATGACACCGATTTCCACGACATCGTCAGCGGCAGCGACGGCCTTCCGACAACCCCCGGCTATGATTTGCCGACCGGCTGGGGTAGTCCAAACGGGAGCGGTCTGATCAACGCATTCCTTACCGAAGCGGGGCCGGATTTCGGGCTTTCAGCCTCGCCGTACAACGTATTGGTCATTCAGGGTAACAGCATCACGACCACCGTCACGGTGAATCAGCAGAACGGTTTCAGCGGCGGCGTTACACTGTCCGCTTCCGGCCTGCCGAGCGGCGTGACGGCAGGATTCAACCCGAATCCCGCAACCTCCACCAGCACGCTGACCCTGACCGCCACCGGCTCGGCTACGGCGGGAACATCCATCGTGACCATATTGGGCACGTCGGGCAGCTTGACGAATGCGACGACGTTGGGCCTCACCGTGGCCCCACAGATTCCCGGTGCAGATATCAGTGTGTCGCCGACCACTCTCTCGTTTGGCACCGTCGTGGTGGAGGCAACGAGCAAGGCGAAGACAGTCACAGTTACCAACAACTCGAGCTCAACGATGTACTTCAGCAGCATCACAATAAATAGCGCTAATTTCGCGCAAACGAACACCTGCGGCGGCACCTTGGCTGCGGGAAAGAAGTGCACGATCAGTGTTACCTTTGCTCCCCAACAGGCTGGGGCTCTGACGGGGACGCTTTCGATCAACGACAACGGTTCGAACAGTCCACAGACGGTGTCATTGTCTGGCACGGGCAAAGCCCAAGCCACGTTAACACCGGCGACCGCGACATACCCGTCAACCGTGGTCGGAAAGTCGAGTGCAGCGAAGACGTTTAAGCTTACCAACAACCAGAATGTGATACTGAGAAACATCTCGATCTCGACGACCGGGCCGTTCAGTGTCACCTCGACGAATTGCGAGGCGCAATTGACCTCCAACTACTACTGCACCATCAACGTGGTGTTCACTCCAACCGGAGTGGGGACGGAGACGGGGACGTTGCAGGTGTCGGATGACGCAGTGGGCAGCCCGCAGGTTTCGAACCTGAAGGGTACCGGCAAGGAATAAGCTCGTCCTGCTTTTACTCAGCCCCGCAGAGATGCGGGGCTGTTTTTTGTCTGGGCGGCGGCAGTCTCGGGCCTGCGCCTGGACACTCCGCAACTGCTGCCTGTGCTGGATTGCGCAGTACTAATTATTGATCGTGGTGGGCTGCTTTTTCTTCGTGCCAACCGATTTTCGAGGTATACTGCTGCTGCTAAGCACGGTTATTGCGTGCGTGATTGCCTCTTCGCTAAATACAAGGGGTTGTTACTCTCACCTTCAATCAGGCATGTTGACCAGATTCTGTGTGGGGTTCTGGTGCCGTGCTACTGGCCATTAGGATCTTCCAAGAGGTTGGAACTAAGTTGGGCCCAAAAGGAGAAATTGTGAATCGAAGATTAGCTGTATTTCTGCTGACGGTCGTCGCGTTAGTGGCGGGCGTGAATATCGTTTGCCAGGCGCAGTCACAGACCCTGTTGACCCGTCATGTGCGTGAAGTAACTCTTAATGGGCAGGCGCCGTTAGTCGGGCGGCTTCCGGTCACACAGTCCATGCAGATCGACGTCGTTCTGGCGCTGCGCCATCAGCCAGAGCTGGAAAATTTTCTGCAAGAACTCTACGATCCTTCAAGCCCTTCCTACCGGCACTTCGTTACGGTGCCAGAGTTCACCGCGAGGTTTGGTCCCAGCCAGGAGGATTACGACGCCCTGATTGGTTTTGCGAAGGCGAACGGCTTTACCGTGCTTGGCGGTTCGCGCGATGCTATGGACGTGCAACTCAAGGGCTCGGTGGCAACCATTGAGAAAGCCTTCCATGTGACCATGGGGGTCTACCAGCACCCCACGGAAAACCGCACCTTCTACGCTCCGGACCGGGAGCCCACGGTGGACCTGCCTTTCCAACTGTGGCACATCTCGGGCCTGGACAACTATTCGATCCCGCATCCCTTGTTTGTGAAGAGAGATTCCCAGTCGCAGGTGCGGCCGCAGCCCGAGGCGGTTACGGGTTCCTGTCCCGGAAAATCATTCTGCGGCAGCGACATGCGGGCGGCCTATTACGAGGGAACGGCTCTCACCGGCTCCGGCCAAAACATCGGGTTGCTTGAATACTACGGATTCGATATCGCCGACGTGAACACCTATTACAAGAATGCTGGGCAGACGAGAAACTTCGCCGTCACCGGGATTTCCACGGACGGAAGCAGCATTAACTGCACCGAGCCGAGCTGTGACGATACGGAACAGACCATCGACATTACTCAGGCGGGGGGTATGGCCCCGGACGTAACCACCGTGTACGTGTATGTGGGGTCGACCGACACTGCCGTTTTAGGCGGCATGTCTTCGGACACTCCGCTGCCGTTGAATCTGAGCTCTTCGTGGACTTGGAGCCCGCCAGACCCCGGCACCGACGACCCTTATTTCATGAAGATGGCGACGCAGGGCCAGAGCTTCTTTCAAGCGAGTGGCGACGGCGGCGGATATGAAGGAGATGCTCTATGGCCGGCGAATTCTGCTTACGTCATTGCGGTCGGCGGCACGGACTTAACGACCACCGGCCCGGCTGGCCCCTGGGCTTCAGAAACCGCCTGGTCCGACGGTGGCGGCGGCTACGGAAGCAACGTTGATATTCCCTCCTGGCAGACGGCCGCGGTCGCCAAATGCACCGGGTGTTCCCAAAAGTATCGGGACGTCCCGGACGTCGCGGCCAACGCGAATTTTACTTTTTACGTCTGCGCCGACCAAAAGGCCTGCACTGAAAATGAATATGGCGGAACCAGTTTTGCCGCGCCCATGTGGGCGGGCTATCTGGCACTGGCCAATCAACAGGCGGCTGCCAACGGCGTTCCGGCACCCGGCTTCATTGATCCCACCATTTATGTGCTGAACCTGGCGAACGGTGACGCCGATTTCCACGACATCACCAGCGGCAGCAACGGCTTTACTTGTTCAAGCGGGTACAATTTGTGCGACGGCTGGGGCAGTCCGAACGGCGCCGCTCTGATCAACGCATTAACCGCACCGGCAGGGCCGAATTTCACCTTGTCCGCTAATCCAAACAGCGTGACCATCACGCAGGGCGGCAGCGGGACCAGCACCATCACCATCACTCCGGAGGATGGCTTTACTGGCAACGTCAGTCTTTCCGCATCCGGCTTGCCTACCGGCGTGACGGCGGGATTCAGCCCGAATCCAGCAACCACAACTAGCACGCTGACGTTGACCGCCAGCGCCTCTGCGGCCACGGGAACGGTCACCGTGACCATCACGGGCACATCGGGCAGCTTGACGAATAGCACTACACTCAGCCTCACTGTGAACGCGAGTGGAAGCGGCGCGGCCGTGACTCTTTCGCCGACCTCTCTGACGTGGGGTGGTGTCGTGCTAGGATCGACGGGCGCGAAGAAGACGGTGACGCTTACCAACAGCGGGACCGCCACGCTGAACATCAGTAGCATCGTGGCCAGCGGTGATTTTGCGCTGGTGACGAGTTCCAAGCCGTGCGGCAGCACCCTGGTGGCGGGAGCCAATTGCAAGATCTCAGCTACCTTTACCCCGACGCAGTTGGGAGAGCGGACGGGGAACATAACGATCACGGACAACGCGCCAAACAGTCCGCAGATGGTGCCGCTGTCGGGAACCGGCAAGGCCCAAGCCACGTTAACACCGACCAGCGCGACGTACGCTTCCCAGACGGTTGGGACGACCAGTCCAGCGAAGACGTTTACGCTGAAGAACAATCAGAGCGTGTCGCTCACGAGCATCGTAATCTCGACAACGGGCGACTTCCACGTGTCGACGACGACCTGCGGGTCAAGCTTGGGAGCCACGAGCAGCTGCACCATCGGCGTGACGTTTACTCCGACCCAGACGGGGACGAGGACGGGGACGTTGCAGGCGTCGGACAGCGCCAACAACAGCCCACAGATTTCGAATCTGAAGGGCACTGGAAAATAGGATCGTCTGTTCTTGTTTCTACTGATCAGCCCCGCAGGGATGCGGGGCTTTTTTGTTCGGAGCAGATTCTGGTCAGCCTAGTCGCCGGGGTCCCCCGCGCGGCCACAATTCGTGTAAGATTCTGGAGGCGAGTACAGTGCACCGCTTCCGCGCGTGTTGATCCTGCCGGGCCGCTGCGAGATAGTCCGGCGTTCTGGCATTACCCAAGGACGTTACTCCCCAATTACCAGGTAGAACCGCAGCCCTCGGGCTGGCGGCAGATTCCTGTCAGGAGAGACGAAATGGCGAAAATTGCAAAGACAGCCGACCGGAAAAAGGTCATGGATACCACGAAATCCACCGCATGTCCCAAGTGCGGCAAGGAAACCCGCATCGTCAAGCGTATGAAAGATCGCGAGCGCGGCGTGCCCGGCGGAATCTATATTTCGTGCTCGGCCTGCGAATTCTTCGAGAAGCTGTAGGAAGCCAGTTCTCGGTCCCCGGTTCTCAGTTCCCAGAAAAATAAAGAGGCATGCGGATGAGGCGACCGCCTTCGGTTTGTTGTGTACCTTAGTTCTTACTGAGAACTGGGAACCGGGAACTGAGAACTGCCCTACCCGATCTGTCCCAAAATCGCCCGCGCTTCAGCCGCCGGGTCGGAGGCTTCCGTGATCGGGCGCCCCACTACGATATGCGAGGCTCCGGCGGCAATCGCTTCTGCTGGCGTGACAACCCGCGCCTGGTCGTCGTGTCCGCTGCCCGCAGGGCGTACTCCGGGAGTCACAATCACGAAATCGCGGCCAAACTCCTCGCGCAGAGCAGAGGCTTCCAGCGCCGAAGCGACCACTCCCTGGCATCCGTTCGAAAGCGCCAGCGCGGTCAGACGCAGGACTTGATCGAGCACTCCTCCACGCAGGCCAATCTTGCCCAGTTCGACGTCGTCCAGGCTGGTCAGCACTGTGACCGCCAGCACATGCAGATCGGGCTTGGTCGCCTGCGCGGCATCGACGGCGGCTTGCAACATTTTTCCGCCTCCGGAGGCATGCACCGTCACCATGCTCACGCCCAACTGAGCCGCTTCGCGGACGGCTGCTCCCACAGTGTTTGGGATGTCGTGATACTTCAGGTCGAGAAAGACGCGGTGTCCCGAATCGACCAACTCGCGGACGATGGACGGGCCTTCGTGGGTGTAGAGTTGCATGCCCACTTTGTAAATGAGGGCGGAGTCACCGACGGCCGTCACGATCTTCCGGGCGGAGGTGGCCGTAGATACATCCAAGGCAACGATGAGATGCTGGCGCGGGTCCATATTGGCGGACCTTTCGTTGCCGAGTGTATCGGGTTTAGTCGAAGTTGGCTACGGCCTGCAGCACGGCTACGTTCGTGGCTGATGGTAGAGGTCCAAGCGGACCGTCTGCAAACCGCGCTCATTGAAGCCCAGCGCACGAGCGGCGTTGTAGGAAACGTCAATGATCCGGCCGTCCACCACGGGGCCCCGGTCATTGATCCGAACCACCACGGCCTTGCCGTTTTTCAGGTTGGTGACCTTGACGAACGTGCCCAGCGGTAGGCTGGGGTGAGCGGCGGTGAAGTCCCGCATGTCGTACGGCTCTCCGCTGGCTGTCTGTTTGCCCTGGAACTGCTCTCCGTACCAGGATGCGGTCCCTACTTGATAGGGCCTGACCTTATCCCCAGCGGACTTTCGAGTTTTGTGCCTGCCGGTCCCTATCACCGGTGGCTGTGTGACCTTGGCGGCTTCCAGGCTGCTTGGCCCGGATGCGGCTCCGGCCCCCAGACTGGCGATTGATAACAGCACCGCCAGACCTTCGGCTAAACGTCGTCGCATTCAGTTACCTCCCAATCGAGGAAAGTCGTTCTCTTAGGTCGTATGCTCCTTTTGTCAGACGATTCGACGATGCTACGTGGCGAACGGTTGGGTGTCAATCGGAAAAAATCCCGAGTTCATTACTAAATGGTAATTAATCAATGACTTAGCCAGATGAAAAATATGGATTTCGCTTCGTATGTCATTGAAGGAAGTAAGCGATATATAGTAACAAACTAGTTACTGTACGAATTCCCGACTTTGCCGAATTCGTGCAACCTGCTCTGAATGTTATACTTACGATATGATATTGCTAAACACATTATAATCATAAAGTTACGGTCGCATTGATTACTGATTAATAAACGCAAAACGTCCAGGATCTCCTGCTCTTCCTGTTCGCAGCATGTCTGGCCGAGTACGCCTAGATGTGCTGTTCCCCTCATTCAACTTTGGGTTTAGAGTGACGGCATGGCTGCAGCTCCGCCTGTAGTGTTGACGATCGCCGGGTTTGACCCCTCTTCGGGCGCTGGGATTACGGCCGACATCAAGACCATCGCGGCCCATGAATGCTATGGCATTTCTTGCATAACGGCCTTGACCGTCCAGTCGACGCAGGGCGTGCGACGAGTCGAGGGCGTGGATCCCAAGATCATCGCCGAGACCTTGCGGGAGCTGGCCACCGATGTAACCGTCGAAGCCGTCCATATCGGTATGCTGGGGAACCGGCAGGTGGTCGAGGTGGTTGCTGACTTTCTGATTCAAACCCAGCTGCCTCATGTGGTGCTGGATCCAATTCTGAAGTCGAGTTCCGGATCGGATTTATTGGACGCCGCAGGCACCGGGCTATTACTCGAGAGGCTGGTTCCGCTGGTCGAACTGGTTACACCGAACCTTGATGAAGCCTGCGTCTTGACCGGGATGGCGGTCAAGAATCTCGACCAGATGCGCAAGGCCGCCGCGCGTCTGCATTCTCTGGGAGCGGCGAATGTGGTCGTTACCGGAGGCCACTTGGAAAAGGCGACCGACCTCCTCAGCTTCAGCACTGCCCGCGGCACCGAAGAAGAAGTTTTCAAAGCGGACCGTCAGCGCTCGAATTTCACCCACGGCACCGGATGCGCGTTCTCCACCGCGCTGGCCTGCCATTTGGCGCATGGGCGAGGACTACCCGAAGCGGTTCTTCTCTCCAAAGCGTATGTCTCCGCCGCGATTGCGAATGCCCATCCGTTGGGTCACGGCGTAGGTCCGTTGCATCACCTCTTTCGCATGAGCCAGCAACGGCGGCCCAGCGCCATCGTCTCGGAAGGGGAGCACGCTCATTCAAGAAACTGACGTCGCGGGTAGGTGGTTTTTGATAGCTGAAAGCTGACGGCGGACAGCCGAAGGCTATTTCTTAAGCAAGGACCCGGCAACAAAGGCAGCAACCGCACCGAGCAGCCACTCGATCCGCCACAGTTGAATTGCCTGCCAGTCAAGGGCGGTCCTGGGGCTAAAGAACACGCTAACCGCCAGCGCGCCCACCACGCAGAATACGCCCAGCAGAAAAGCGATGACTGCCGGCATCGTGAGCCCGAGTCGCTCACCGAGCGAGGCGAGTTCAGCCCGGCCCGGTATTTCTAGCGTGCGCGCAGCGTTCAGATCGGGACGCTTGGCGCCACAAGCATGACAGTACAGTGAGCTGACGATGAACTCGGTTCCGCAATGACGGCAGGCTGAGCTTCTGTCCGGGCTGGCGACAGCCTTCGATGCCGGCACTGGTGGCCGCCAAAAGTCGTGCTGCGCCTGATCGGCTGCTTCTGCCATAAGGAGCTCTTCTCTGAATCTTTCGGTTCGCAAGCGAATCACCAAAGCAAGCTATTGCAAAGACGTACACTTACGAGCTGGCCAAGGGGGAGGGAGGCCATTCCGGGTGGCAAGAATTACGCTATCCATTCCCGATTTTCCCATTGTGCACGATTTGCCTGGCCTATGGACGTACCCGGTTTGGTTCCTTGCGGCTATCAGCTCGCGGCTGGAGTTCTCAGGCCCGGGTTCTCAGTTCTCGGTCAAAAACGAATCGGTTCTCCACCGAGATCTGAGAACCGGGAACCGAGAACTGTTAAACTTAGGACAACGTGCTCCTTTCCCTGTTCCGGCATCGTCCTGCTTTGACTACCATCATCCTGCTGGTGCTTGCGTCTGCCTGTCTGGCAGCGGGTCCTGCGCCTGCGACCCCGTTTCGTCCCGCCGATCCGCTGAACCAGGTCGCTTTCGAGCACTATTACAACCTCGCCTACGACGCGGCGATTCAGGATTTCGAGCGGATACTGGCGCGTCATCCGAACGATCCGTTTGCCGTGAATCACTTGCTTTCCGCCATTCAGGTGCGGGAGTTGTATCGCATGGGAGCGATGAATACTGGGGATTACTCGAATGACAATTTCATAGGAGCAGCTCACCGTCCCGCCGATCCGGCCCAGAAACAACGCATCAAGCAGTTGGTGCAGCAGGCCGAGAAGCTGGAGGATGCCGAACTGGCGCGCGATCCGAACAACCTAGATATGCTCTATGCCCGCGGCGTTACGCGCGGCCAGTTCGCCCTTTATACCGCACTCATCGAGCGCGCCTGGTTTTCTGCCTTGCGCAATGCCGTTGGCGCGCGTCGTGATCACGAACGAGTGCTTCAGTTGGATCCGCAATACACGGACGCCAAGCTGGTCGTGGGAGCCCACAACTACGTGATGGGAAACCTGTCGCTGGCGGTAAGAATCGCGGTCGCACTCGTTGGATTAAGCGGCGACAAAGAGAAGGGACTTCAATATCTGAACGACGCTTATCGCGGCAATGGCGAAACCAGCGTGGACGCCGGGATTGTGCTCATGGTTTTCCTGCGCCGCGAACACCGCTATGGCGAGGCTTTGCAAATAACGGGCGCGCTCGGTCCGCGGTTTCCGCGCGACTATCTTTTGCCTCTGGAAGAGGCTAATCTCCTGCGGGCCTCCGGCAAGAATGACGAAGCCGAGGCAGAGTATCGCCGCGTCTGGCAGAACGGGCGCGAGGGAAAATACGGCAGTCTGCATTACGAAATCGCGGCGCTGGGACTCGGCGACCTGCTGCGCAGCGAGAAGAAATATCCGGCTGCGGCTACGGCTTATGAATTGGTGAGTGAGGTTACGGGCGCCGATCCGGAATTGCTCCAGAAAGCGAACCTGGGAGCCGGCGAGATGTATGACCAGCTCCAGAAGCGAGACCTGGCTGTGAAGAAATACGAGGCGGTCGTGGCTGTAAATTCGGGCAATGCCGAAGCAGATAAAGCGCGGAGGAGAATCAAAGACGCATACCGGGAGTAGAGGGCAGCTTTTGGCTGCTGGCTCCTCGCCTCTAGCTAGAAGCTAGAAGCGCGTCGCGGAACATTTTCCCTGCAATCGTCGTATCATTAACAGGGAGGCCAACCATGTACTGCAACGCTTGCGGCAAGACCATCGCTGAGGACGGGCGCTATTGCTCCTACTGCGGCAACGTGTTGGGGATTCCGCCCACGCCGAAAAAGCTGATGCGCTCACGGGCCGACCGAAAGATCGGAGGCGTTTGTGCCGGCCTCGCCCAGTACCTCGATCTCGACATATCGCTCGTGCGCATCCTCTGGTTCTTCATCACGCTCGCGTGCGGAATCTTCCCGGGTATCATCGCGTACGTGCTCGGATGGATCATCATTCCAGAGGAGCCGCTGCTACTTCCAGTTGCTCCGTCGCAACAGCCGGTCACAAGCTAATACCGAGTCACGCGGTGGAGCGACGGGCGTCTCGCGAGCCTGCCCTGAGCGAAGCCGAAGGGTCCAGGCTGCCCGGCGAGGACGCTCGGCTCTCTACCAGACCGCCTACTCGTTCGACATATAATCTCCTCGCATGGAACACCTGCGCAGCGACGACGCCGAGATCTTCTATGAAATTCGGGGGAACGGCCCGCCGGTCATTCTTCTCCATCCTTTTCCATGTCATCACGAATTCTGGTATCCCGTAGCAATGGCCCTCGAATCTCGTTACCAGCTGATTCTTCCGGATCTCCGCGGGCATGGCGATTCCGAGATCGGCGAAGGCCCCGCCCTTATGCCAAAGCACGCCAGCGACATTGCCCGCGTGCTCGATGCAGCCGGCATCGGCAAGGCCGCGTTCATCGGATGCTCCATCGGCGGATACATACTATTTGAATTCTGGCGCCGCTTTCGTCCGCGGATGACTTCGCTCGTGCTCTGTGACACGCGTCCTCAGGCCGACACCGCCGAGGCCCGGGCGAATCGTTTGAAGGCCGCGAACGCCGTTCTGGAGCAGGGAACCGAACCCTTCATCGAATCCATGATTCCGAAGCTGATGGGGCGCACGACGGTGAGCACGCGTCCTGACCTGGTCGATGCAGCGCGCGCCATGATGCGCAAAATGTCAGCCGAAGATATTAGTCAGGTGCAGCGCGGCATGGCAGAGCGTTCCGATTCGGTCGCGGATCTGAAGACCATCAACGTTCCAACGCTGATCGCCATCGGAGAAGAAGATGTACTCTCCACCGTAGCCGACGGCGAACTGATGCGCCAAAACACTGCCGGCAGCCAGTTGAAGGTGATCCCGAAAGCAGGACACTACGCGCCCTGGGAGCAACCGGAATTAGTCGGCAAAGTCCTGCGACAGTTCCTGGATGGCGTAGCGTTGAAGTAACTGTTTGCGCGGGGCGAGACCCACTCCGCTGAATCGAGAGCCATCAGCGTCCTTGCCGCACTGGAACGCCACTCGGATGGTGTTAAACTTAGTGCCGCACCAAGGCTGGAGATTCGGCTTTGTGGACAACAGTGAAGAGTTGGGTTGCGTGGATCGCGGGGATCTTCCGGAGCCTCTGGCACCTTATGGTGCCGGGTGCGCGAAGCCCTGACGCCCCTGACCATCTATTGGATGCCCAGCGGATAATCTTCGTGATGCAGCCCGTTATCTTGCTTGGGTTGCTCGCGGTTGGAATTGATTGTGGGAAACTCGCGGCACGCGGGCTTATCTTGGCCGCGGCATGTCTAGCCGCTGGATTCTTGGCCGGTTTTCTTTTCGCCATCCCAAAAGTGTTGCAAGGAGACCGCGACCAACCTCCGACTCCAGCGTCGGGCAGTGCTGATTATCGCCAACGGGTTAATACAAACCTGGAAGAGATCTCCGACTGGCTTACAAAGATCATCGTTGGCCTGGGGCTTTATGAGCTAAAACGCGTTCCTGCCTGGGTTGGCGGGCTAGCCAGAGCATTCGCTTCCAGCTTTCAGCAGCCTGATCAGGAGCAAGGCGTTTTCAGCGCCGCCATTGTCTTCTTCCTCGTTTGTGGCTTTCTTTTGGGCTACTTGGTCACGCGGCTATACCTTCAAGGTGCATTGGGGCGAGCGGATACAGCTGCGGTTCCGGACCTAGGCGGCGCTCCGAAGAAGCAGCGGTCCGAACCGACGAACTCCGACGTAGATGAGCCCGAACACGGCGAGGATAGGTAGACAAACTCGGCCGCTTGGTTATCGCAGCGTTAGGACGCGAACGTATATGGTTAGAGTGTTTACAGCAAATCCGGACGATCTGCTCCGCGCGATCGAAAAAGCGATCGCCAACGGTGACATCACAACTTGGCAAGAAACGAGCCAGGGTTCTTTTACGCATACCCCGGCGTCTGGACAGTGGAAGAATCAAGCGTGGTTTAGGCCTTCAATCGACGAGAAAGGCATTGTATTCAATATTATCCGTCCTAAGGGGAGCAAGGTGTCGAAGGAAGCATACGCCGTCTATCATGGGCGTTTCTCCGAGATGCTGCTCGCACACTTCGACGCCGACTTGAGCGCAATTCGACTCACGGCGCTTGCCGCCGAAGGCGATCTTGTCTAACTCCAGGTGCCGAAAGTCATCACAGTCGCACTGGGCTTACGGGTTTCAATCGCCAACCAGTTCGATTTCCGCCGAGTCGAGCCGGTCGAGCGGTCGGCTGCTGATGCGAGCCAGCCACAATCTTGGCAACGAAACTCCTCCCAAGAGGGCGACACAGCTGGGCCACCCTTCCCAATGCCAGAACGCGCCGGCCAGCATGGTCGCGACCGTCGTCTTGTCGAGTTTTTCCAAGAGAAACTGAAACCCCACTCCTGACGATTTGATGATATGCGAAGTTCTGTGGAGGTGCGGCCATGCGTCCGTTGGCTCGGAAATTTCAACGTACACGCGTCACAGCCCGCGGCATGGCCTCTCTGCTAGAATCTCCGCGTCATGATGGAAGCCTTCGTCGTTCCCGAAAAAACCGTGGTCAATGCCAAAGGAGACGGGCCTGTGCTCGATGTGAGCCGGGCAGAGGGCCGGATCTTTCTGCTGACCCTAGCCATCACCAACATCATCGAGCAGGAATCGCTCGATGTCAGCATCTTCGGATCGGCGGACGGCGCGACGTGGGATGCCAAGCCGGTCGTGGCTTTTCCGCAGAAATTTTATCGCGAGGAAATTCCGCTACTGCTCAATCTGACGGTGCGGCCGGAGATAAAATTCATCCGTGCACATTGGGAAGTGGCCCGTTGGGGCCGCGGGTCGGAAACGCCCATGTTCGAATTCAACGTCACGCTGCGGGAAGTCCCTCAGGAGATCCTCGCGGAAGCCGCGGGGCGCGTGCGCGCGCAATAGAAATCTCTGAGGTAAGAGGTCAGAGTGCAGAGGTAAGACCGCTGATTTTCGCCTTTGCAATCTGACCTCTCACCTCTGACCTCCCACGAAATCTCCGTTATATTAAATTCATGCCCGATGATTCGAAGCCTGATGGTTCGAATGTCGTCGTCCACCCCGCGCGCACGGTGCGCGGAGTAATCCGCATCCCCGGAGACAAGTCCATCTCGCACCGCTATGCCATGCTGGCGGCGATTGCCGAGGGCACGAGCCGTTTCCATAATTTTTCCGCGGCGCGCGATTGCTTCAGTACTCTTCATTGCTTATGCGCCCTCGGATGTGACTGGGGACGAGCGGAGGACGGAGCTATTGAAGTTCAGGGCGTGGGGCCGCGGCTGAACGCTCCGGCGGAGGCGCTGGATTGCGGCAACTCCGGCTCGACCATGCGCATGTTGAGCGGAATTCTTGCCGGCCAGCCATTTACGAGCGAGTTGTGCGGAGATGAATCGCTTTCGCGGCGGCCGATGGCGCGCATTATGACGCCGCTTTCCGAAATGGGCGCGAGGATCGAGGCTGCTGCAGGCGGACGTCCTCCGCTCGAAATTCACGGTGGTTCTCTGAAGGCGATTCATTACCGGCCGGAAGTGGCGAGCGCGCAGGTGAAATCGTGCGTGCTGTTTGCCGGACTGTTTGCCGAAGGCGAGACGGTGGTCGAGGAGCCTATCCGCACGCGCGATCATGGCGAAATTGCGCTGTGGGCATTTGGCGCGGAAGTCGAGCGGAAAGGGAATGCATCGCGGATTGTGGGCGGACAGCGGCTGCGTGCAATTGAGGCGCATGTGCCCGGCGATCTCTCGAGTGCCGCGTTCTTTCTTTGCGCGGCGGCGCTGTTCCCGGGATCGCAAATCACGTTGCCCGGAATTCTGATGAATCCGACGCGAGCGCGACTGCTCGACATCCTGGTGCAGATGGGGTTGAACGTTTCGGTCGCGCATTTGGAAGAACATCAGGGCGAGCTGGTAGGCACGATTGAGGCGCGCGGAGCTGCGTGGAAGGGAGCTGTAATCACGGGGGCCGATACGGCCTCGCTGATTGACGAGATCCCGGTGCTGGCGGCGGTGGCACCGTATTCTGATGGCGGCCTCGAAGTTCGCGACGCCAAGGAGTTGCGTGTGAAAGAGTCGGACCGCATCGCCGCCGTCGCCACCAATCTGCGAAAGATGGGAGCCGAGGTCGAAGAGCGTCCCGATGGAATGCGGATTCCCGGCAGTCAGGATCTGCACGGCGCCGAACTCGATTCTTTCGGCGATCACCGCATTGCCATGGCATTCGCTGTGGCCGCGTTGCGAGCGGAAGGCGAGACGACGATTCACGGCGCGGATGCAGCGGGGGTGTCGTATCCAAGTTTCTTTGAGGATCTACATAGTGTTACCGGCTGCTAGCTACTGGCTTCTAGCTAGTGGCGAGCGAGCCAGAAGATTAGGAGCCAGTAGCAAGAGGCGAGATTCATGACACCAGACAAATCCCAATCTCGCGATGAGCGCCTGCAGCAGGAGTTCAATCGCTGGGCCGATGAGGGCGAGGGCGCAAAGATGGAGCGCCATCACTTCGACATCACCGAAAAAACGATGCGCCGCATGGACCTGCGTCCGGGTGAGCGCATTCTCGATCTCGGCTGCGGATCAGGCTGGGCGACGCGCTTGCTCGCGCGTATGGTCGGCGAAGGGCCGGAGGGGTTTGGACAGGTGGTCGGAGTCGACATTTCCGACGAGATGGTCCGGCAGGCGCGAGCGGCTTCGAAAGAATTTGACAACGTGATGTTCGTCGTCGGATCGGCGGCGCAGATCCCCTGGGAAGAAAACTTTTTTGACAAAGTGCTGTCGGTGGAGTCTTTTTACTACTATCCCGACCAGGAACGTGCGCTGGCCGAGCTTTTTCGCGTGATGGCGCCGCACGGACGGCTGTTCATTTTGATCAATCTCTACAAAGACAATCCGTATTCGCTGCAATGGGTGCCAAAGTTGAGGGTGCCGGTGCATGTTCGTTCAGCGGCAGAGTACGTCGAACTGCTGAAAAGGCATGCTTTCCAAAATGTCGAGTATGCGCAGATTACCGACGACACGCCCACGCCCGACAACTACCAAACAACTTCGTTTCACAGCCTGGACGATCTGCGCGCCTTCAAGCGCGTCGGCGCGCTGCTGCTGATGGCGTCCAAGCCCGATGTGCGGAATCCGGCGCCGGGATACACGATTTACTAGTACGTCATGTGGTGGAGCGACGGGCGTCTCGCCCGTTCTTGGGCAGTTGGGTGGCCGGGCGGGGACGCCCGGCCCTCTACCAGAAAGAAGCCAGGGTGTGACCTCCATCACTCCCCAGCGTATCATCATAGTTTATCCTGTACCGCAAGAGGCCCCATGAGCTGGCTGCAGAACAAGTTCGAAAAGAATTTCATGATCTCGACGGTGGACTACGTCTTCAATTGGGCGCGCAAGTCGGCGCTCTGGCCGATGACGTTTGGCCTGGCGTGCTGCGCCATCGAGATGATCGCGTCTTCGACCGCGCGCTTCGATATCGCGCGTTTTGGCTCGGAGGTGTTTCGGCCCAGCCCGCGCCAGTCGGATCTGATGATCGTCTCCGGCACCGTCACGCTGAAGATGGCGCCGGTGGTGAAGCGCATTTACGACCAGATGCCCGAGCCGAAGTGGGTGATCTCGATGGGTGCGTGCTCGTCGGTCGGCGGGCCGTTCAATACCTATGCCGTGCTGCAGGGCGTGGACCGCATCGTTCCGGTGGATGTGTATGTGATCGGCTGCCCGCCGCGTCCGGAGAACTTGTTTTACGCGCTGCTCAAACTGCAGGACAAGATCGACACCATGACGCTCGCCAAGCGCCCCACCGAAGTGCGCCTCGAAGAGCACATGTTGGAGAACTTCAAGCGCCAGGTAATGGTCGCGCAGACGATGCAGCCGAAGTGACCGCTGCGGTCATCCTGAGCGAAGCGAAGGATCTCAGGTTCGTGTAGGGACGGGCGCCCTCGCCCGTCCAAGCCGAGCGAAGCTCGGCAGGGTTTTCGCTGACACCAAACAGGCTCATGGGTAACTACATAAAGCTGGCCTCTGAATCCGAACTCCCCGCTCCCAACGAAGCCAAAGAATTCCCCTGCGGTGACAAGACCATCTGCGTCGCCAATGTGAACGGTGAAATCAGCGCCATGGATAACGTCTGCCTGCATCGCGGAGGCCCGCTCGGCCAGGGCGTGATCTCAGGAGGGAAAGTTGTTTGTCCGTGGCATGGCTGGGAGTGGAATCCGAAGACGGGCGAGGCCGGTGCGCCGGGAGCTAAGATTGTGGTGTATCCGTTGAAGATCGAGAGCGGAGATGTGCTGATCGAGCTGTAATGCGGCGAGGCTAATTGAGTTTGCCCGCGGCCGGGGAACCGCCTCCATCGTCTGCCTTTGTCAACTGCCTGGAGTTCGATCCGTCGACTCCTAGGGAAAAAATCTGATGCTTCCAAACGGGTGTTCGGTCTCGCGGAGACAGATATGGGCTAGGTCCAAGCACGCCTATGCCCCCATTTCCGCTCGTTTCAAGTAACACTGTGCTGCCGTCTGGCGACCAGGCTGGCGAGAAAAAGCTGAACTTATCAGAGTAGGCGAATCTCGTGGCCTTGCCTGAGCTGACATCCAGAATTCCAACAATCGACGGGTGGTCAATGTCTCCCGGAACCGTGAACAATATCTTGCTCCCGTCTGGCGACCACGCTGGCTCCGTCGATCCGGGTTTCGCATTTGTCAATTGAGTCAGCCCGCCACCATTGGCGCTGACGGAATAGATCTGGATTGAACCTGCGCTTGCGGAAGCAAATGCTATTTTCTTACTATCAGGCGACCACGTGGGATCAACGCCGCCTCCCGACGTCAACTGCTTCGCCTCTCCGCCATCTACGCTGACGACAAAAACCTCGGGGATCTTCCCGAACCAGCGATAAAAGGCGATCTGTTTGCCATCTGGCGACCAGACTGGATGACCCGCGTGGCTTCCTCCCTTTAAACGTGTAACCCTGACGAGCCCTGAGCCGTCTGCGTTCACGATGTAGATTTCCGAGGCGGCCTCATCCTTCGCTGACGCAAAAGCAAGTCGTTTTCCGTCGGGTGACCAACCGGGGTCGAATCCCTCAAGCTTTAGTTCGTGAATGTTCTTACCGTCCGAGTCCATCGTAAATAGCCACGATCTACGTTCGAGTGTGTAAGTTGCTTGGGTATGGACACGAACAAACGCAATTCGATATGAGGGCTGATGTGTTTGACCTAGAGCAAACCGCGGCAATGCGCAGAAGCCGAAGACGAGGGAAAGGAGTACGTGCAAAGCCTGAATGACATAGGAGTGGCCTGCCTTTGTCATGAGGGCATTCTAACATTCCTAAAAGGCTCAGACCGAGCGCCTAAGCCAAGATTCGCAACTGTGGCGTTGATTCAGCTTCAAACCCCGGGAACACCGTCTTCAAATCCTTGTTCCCCAAATACCGCGACACGACTTCTCCCAGCACCAGCCTGAAGTCCGTTGTCAACGCCAAGTCGCGGCCTTCGTACAACTGCGACTGATCCAGTCCCGGCCAGCGTCCGTAAACTTTGCCGCCGCGTACTGGCCCTCCCAGGACGAACATTACATTGGCGTGGCCGTGGTCTGTGCCACGGTTTCCATTTTCGCGTGCTGTCCGGCCGAATTCGGACATGGTTACTACGACCGTGTCTTCTCCGAGATCGCCGAGGTCGGTCCAGAAGGCGGCGATCGATTGCGAGAAATCGCCGAGCACATTGGCGATCTGTCCCTGCGTGTTGCCTTCGTTGACGTGGTGGTCCCAGCCGCCTATGTCGGCGAAGGCTATTTGCACGCCGAGATTCGCTTTGATCAGTTGCGCCAGTTGCTTCAGGCTGTCGCCAAAGCGTCCCTTGGGATAGTTCGCGTTGGCCGCCGGCGTGTAGTGGGCGGGATCGGCGGCCTTCAGCATCCTGACCGCGTCGAAGGTTTCCTGGCCGGTGCCGTGAAGCACCGTATCCACGGAGTTTTCGTACATCGCCTCAAACGTGTTCGCGATCGGCGCAGCCTTCGGATTTTTTCCACCTACGGAAAAATCGTTGAGGTTGTTGACCGCGATGGCCGGCTCCTTGCCGGAGAGGATGCGCGGCAGCGACGGCCCGAGCGCAATGGCGCGGAAGGCCGACTTGTCGTTTGCAGATACGCCGGGAAGCTCATGTAGCGCACGGTTGAGCCAGCCGTCGTCAGTGACCTTAACGCCGGGCGTGCCGGATTCCATGAAGTCCTGCGCATCAAAGTGCGAGCGCGTCGGATCGGGCGATCCGGCGGCATGCACGATGGCGAGATGCTTCTGTTTCCACAGCGGCTCAAACGACGCCATCGCCGGATGCAATCCGAAGAAACCGTCGAGGTCGAGCACGGATTTCCTCGGGATGCTGATGGTCGGCCGCATGGCGTAATAACTGGGCTCGCCATGCGGCACAACGATGTTGAGGCCGTCGGCTGCGCCGCGCTGGAAAATCACCACCAGGCGCTTGTTGCGAACGCCGGGCTCGGCCGCGCCGAAAGCCGCGCGCGTCAGAAAGCTCGGTAGCGCCGCTGTTCCGACTACAGCCATTGCGCCACTGCGAAGAAAAATGCGTCGAGTGATGGACATAAAAAGCTCTCAGCTATCAGCTCTCAGCCCCCAAGAACTGAGAGCCGATAGCTGCGGGCTGGCAGCTATCTTCTTTGAAACTCCGGCGACCCCAGAATCAATCCCGCAATCGCGGCCACGTTTGGCGGACGCTTAGGATCATCCAGTCGCCGCTGGCTGATCTTCGGATCTTCCAGTTGCTTGCTGATGGTATCGTGCGTTTGTTTGGAAATATCGCCTGACAGCAGCGAATTTTCCATATTCGCCAGCACCTGCTGCGCGTCGATCGGCGTTGCGTCGGTCGTTACTGCGTCAGTCGTCCCTTCTGAAGCGCCTTCCGCGGCTGGTCCCGCTACCAGGCTGGCGGAATCCACTTTGACTCCCCGTATCTTGCCCGCGGCCAGCCCCAGAGCGAAATTCATGCGCGCCAGGAGCGCCGACGAGTTCACCCACGTATCGGCCTTCATCGAATAGCCTGTCGGCGGCATCATGCCATAGGGCATCATGCCCATGTTGTTGAGCGTGCCGACGAGGGCGCGGGCGTCTTCAACCTCGGCGCCGGTGGCCCGCGCCGCGGAGACCACAAACTCAAGCGGCGTTTTTACTTTGGCGCGATAAGCCTCGGGCGACCAGAACTCGGGCGACTTGAACATGCTGCGTAAGACTTCTCGAATGTCCCCATCCTTTTTCAAGAACGTCTGCGTCATGCGGTCAACCAGCGCGGACGGAGGATCGTCACAGACAAAGCGCATCGCCAGCTTTTGCGAAATGAAGTGCGCTGTCTTCGGATTGTGCGCCAGCATGTGCAGCACTTGCAGCCCTTCCTTCTCGCCGTTTTGCTTGATGCGATGTCCGAGGACAATCTTGTCGCCAGGCTCATGCATGCGCGGCTCGAAACGGAAGTCGCCGCCTTTTTTCGGCTGCTCCAGCGTCCACCCGGTGAAGACCTTGGCCACTTCGGTGACATCTTTCTGCGTGTAGCCGCCGTTTACGCTGAGCGTGTGCAACTCCATCAGTTCGCGGCCGTAGTTTTCGTTCAGGCCGCTGGCCTGCTTGCCCTTGCGCGGATGATTCCCCGGTCCTGGGCCATAGCCGTGTCGATGCGGCGCGATTCCGAGCGCGATTTCCGAGTCCGGCCCAACGCTCAACCAGTTGTCGAGATAGAACAGCATCGCGGGGCTCTTCGCGGTTGCTACCAGCAGGTCTTCGAATTTTCCCAGCACATGCGGGCGGATCGCGTCGCGCTCGTAGCTGGTCAACAGATAGCGGTCGGCGCCCTTGTTGATGAACACATTGAAGTGGTTGAACCAGAAGTCGGTCATCACCTCGTCGAGTTGCCGTTCACTATAGATTGCGCGCAGCAGCTTCGCCTGCATCAGTTCGTTGACCACCACTTGCCCGGGATTGTTGAGCGCCATCACCGTTTCTTTCTGCTGCGCGCTCATTCCCTCCAGCAATGCATCTGCCTTGGCGCCTTTGGTCGTGGCAGCGAGCGCCCGGCGATCTTCGGGCGACATTTGGAGAATCTCTTTCATACGCTCGTCGGCAGGCAGATCGAGAAGTTCCTGCGTCTTGAGATTCGCGAGCCGGCGTTCTTCGCGGTGTCGCATCTGGTCGGGATCGGAAACAGCACTCGCGTCGTCTTTACTGCCATTCTCCGTGCCGCCGGATGCGCTGCCCGTGTTTGGCGCGTTGCCTTTGGCACCTTCGTCCTTGCGTTCCCGCTTATCTTCGTAGCGCTGGAGCTGCGCTTCGTAAACCGCGCGCTTCGTGGGATCGCGCGGCAGCGGAGCTTTCCCGTCGGCGATTTGCTTGATCACCTGATCGGGCGGAAAATTCTCGACAATCTCTTTCGTCCCCATTCGCAGGGTACGGAACGGACCGAGCCTGGCGTCGAGCGCCGAGTCGTCAATTTTATCGGGATGAAGTTCGAGTTCGATCCACTTGTCAACGCCCAGCTGTGTGACGCGCTCTACGTCGCCGGGCCGCGGACCGAAGGTCAGCCGGTTCAGGGCGTGGACGGCGCGTTTCTGCTCGTCCATCTGTATCGTCCCGGGGGGCTTATCTTTCTTCCGGCCTAGAGCGTACTGCGTCGTAAGCCCGGCCGCCACAAGCACAGCAGCTGCTACCAGCACGCGGCGTCCGCGCAAAGGCATTTCCATCCTGATATGGCCTCACTAGGAATGAACCCGGATCGCAGAAAAAGTTGCTGGGAAGGCCAGGTTCGAAGGGAGCGGCCTAGCTCTTTAATTGTGCCACATAGGCTTTCCCGCTGTGCGACTTGCGGGCGGTGCTCTCGACGAATTTGAGAAACTCCCGCAGGTGTTCTTTTTCCGACAGTTCAGCTTGGGAGAATTTCACCCGGACTCCAAACGACGGCGCGCTGCGCGTCGCCACTCCGCTGATGATGACGCCTTTCACCCAAATCTTTCCACTTGCCACCCACAGCCCGATCTCCAGCGCCTTGCCCGCGGGCACAGCGCTTGCGGTCTCGACCAGACATCCTCCGTGACTCACATTCGCCAGGTTGCCCCAGACCGGTTCATCTTCGCCCTCAATATGAATTTCAACCGCTACATAGCATTTGATCCGGTGATAACGGCGCCGGTCCGATTCCGATTGCGGGGTGAACAAATCCGGTTCAAACGGGGGCGTGGCGTCAACTGGTTCGGGCGGGTGAAGTACCGCAGGGGGTGCTGCGGCAACGGGTGCATTGTTCGCCGCTTCGCGCGCTTTGACGGCCGCATTCTTGATCTTCCACATCGCTTGCAGCAGCGCCGCCTCACGCCGCTCGGGAGGCACGTCGCGGTAGGTCTGGAGCAGCTTGCCGAGGTGGCTGACCAGGTCGGGATCTGTGAGCAGGCGCGTCCAGTCCGATCCTTTGTGCGGCGCTTTCGTGTCTTCGCTCATACGCAGAGCTTCTCCCGCGCAGTCTTCCGCCGCCGGGAAGTGCTTGACTAGCATCTAAGATTGAACTTTGGGTGGAGGTTACACAAGATGACCAACGTCACGTCACCAGTGGGGAGCGCACCCGTGGAACGGCAGCCATACGCGCTCCATCGCGAGGCGTTTCAACAATTTGCATCGCACCTCCACCAAAAACAGTCCAAAAAGACTTATGATTTCCATCTCGCAGGAGAGAGCCCAGGCTCCATGGCTTCCGCAGACCGTCCCACCCGACAATACCAGCGCTTTCATGCGTTCTTTTTGCGGATCGTTTTATCGATTGTGTCCACCGTCATCGTCCAGGCGCCGCTTTGTGCCCAAACTTCAACTTCGGGCGCCACCGCGTCTTCGGCGGGCGCTGTCTCGCAGCCTCAAACCTCACAGGTTCAAACCTCGCAGGTTCAAACCTCGCAAGTTCAAACCTCGGCCCAGAATCCGGTGTTTGGCAGCGTGCCGGAGGCCAAGCCCACGCCCGGAGTCCTCTCGTTGACCTTCAGCGACGCCATCGAGCGGGCTTTGCGCCAGAACCTGGCCGGTCTTTTATCGGAGTACAACACCATCGAGGCCCGGGGAGAGAAATGGCAGCAGCTCAGCGACCTGCTGCCGAACGTCAATGCGGATGTGCAGGAGGTCGCGGAGAAAGAGAGTCTGGAAGCGCTTGGCCTTCGGAGCGGCGGGCCTTTTGGGAAGGTGCCTCCCGTCATCGGGCCTTTCTCCTACTTTGACGTGCGCGCTTCGGCGACCCAGCGAGTGTTCGACTGGAAGTCAATCCAGAAATATCGTTCTTCCATGTTCGGGGAAAGCGTGGCCCGGTTCAATTTGAAGGACGCGCGCGATCTGGTTGTGCTCGCGACCGGCAACGCCTATCTGCAGGCGATTGCCGGGGCAGCCCGCGTGGAAACGGCGCAAGCGCAGGTCGGGACGGCGAAGGCGCTCTACGACAAAGCGGTCGCACAGCAGCAGGCCGGTGTCGCTCCGGCCATTGATACGCTCCGGGCGCAAGTGGAATACCAGACGCGCCAGCAGCAACTGATCGCGGCCACAAACGACTTCGCCAAGCAGAAAATTTCCCTGGCACGCGTGATTGGACTGGCGACCGGACAGGAATTCGAACTGGCCAACAAAGCTCCTTACGAGGTTTTTCCCATCCCCGATCTTGAAACCAGCTTGCAGCGCGCCTATTCCTTTCGCTCCGACTACAAAGCCGCGCGGGATCGTCTGGTCGCCGCGCAACTGGAACGCAGCGCCGCCACCGCCGGGTATTTTCCCACCATCGATATGGCGGTAAATTTCGGAGAAATCGGTGCCGTCCCCGGAGATGTGCTGCCGACGTATACGGTCGTCGGCACGTTGAACATTCCAATCTTCCAGGGCGGCAAAGTCCATGGAGATGTTCTGAAGGCCGAAGCCAGCCTGCGGCAGGCCGAGGCGCAGATGGCGGACGTGCGCGCTCAGATTGATCAGGATATCCGCAACGCACTGCTCGACCTCAAGTCGTCGAGCGATCAGGTGGAAGTCGCCCAGAGTTCGGTGAATCTTGCCGAGCAGGCGCTCACCCAATCCCAGGATCGTTTCTCCGCCGGGGTCACCGACAACCTCGAAGTAGTTCAAGCGCAGGAAGCGCTGGCCACCGCGCACGAGAGTTTGATCTCCAGCCTCTACCAACACAACCTGGCCAAGGTTTCCTATGCCCGCGCGCTGGGGCGCGCTGAAGAAGGCGTCCGCGAGTATTTGAAAGGGAAGTAACAATATGGATCCAACCAGCAGCGTTGTAGCCGAGCCCAAAACGCAACCGGAGACGCCTGCACCGCAGTCCCCGCCCGACAGCGAAGCCCGCTATCAGCGGCGAGTCGCGCTCTTGGGCAGTCCGCGCACCAAGTGGGTACTCATTTTCACGGGCCTTGTGATTCTGGTCACCGCGTTCTTTCTGTGGCGCTACCTCGCAAGCTACGAATCCACCGACGACGCGCAGATTGACGGCCACGTGAACTCGGTGAGCGCCCGCGTCAGCGGCCATGTGATAAAGCTCAACGTGCAAGACAACCAGTACGTGGAAAAGGGAACGGTGCTGGTCGAAATCGATCCGGCCGACTACGAAGTCGCGGTCGCGCAGGCGCGCGCCGAATATGCCGACGCACTAGCACAGGCGTCGGCCGCGGGCATCAACGTCCCCATCACCGACGTGAGCACTTCGAGCCAGGTGAGCGGCGCCCAGGCCGAGGTCTCCGGCGCGCAGGCTGGAATCGCGGCTGCCCGGGAGCAATTTGAAGCAGCCAAGTCGCTGGTTGCTCAGGCGGATGCCAACAATACCAAAGCGCAGAACGATCTTGTCCGCTATAAACTACTGATCGATAAGCAGGAGATCTCGCAGCAGCAATACGATCAGGCCGTTGACAGCGCTCAGGCCGCCGCTGCAACGCTGCAAGCGGCGCGTGCCAGTGCTGACGCATTCGCCGCGCAGATCAAGCAGGCGGAGAGCAAGCTGGAACAGGCCAACGCCGATCTTCGCACCGCTGGCACAAGGTCGCACACGATGCGAGTCATCCGCGCCCGCGCCCTGTCTGCGCAGGCCGTCGCCGATCAGAAGAAAGCCCAGTTAGACCAGGCTGAACTGAACCTCCAGTACACAAAAGTGATTGCGCCCGTCAGCGGAGCCGTCAGCGACCGCACCGTCGAAGTCGGTCAAAACGTGCAGCCCGGCCAGGAGATGATGAAGATTATCCCGCTCGATGAGGGCGACTTGTGGGTCACGGCCAACTTTAAGGAAACACAGCTGAGGAGAATGAAGCCCGGTTTGCCGGCTGAGATCGCGGTGGATGCGAACGGCAAGAGCTACAAAGGACATGTCGATTCCATCGCCGGCGCTAGTGGAGAGCGCTTCAGCCTGCTCCCCCCCGAAAATGCCACCGGCAATTACGTGAAAGTGGTACAGCGCATACCGGTGAAGATCGTGTTCGACAAGGGCGAGATCAAGAACCATGAACTCCGGCCGGGAATGTCGGTCGTGCCGAAGGTCTGGATTCATTAATGGGCGCCGCTTCGATCACCATGAATGAGGCCGCGGAATGGCGTCCGGCGGTCAATCCGTGGATCATCGCTCTCACGGTGACGCTGGCCACGTTCATGGAGGTGCTCGATACCAGCATCGCCAACGTGGCGCTGCCGCACATCGCCGGCAGTCTTTCCGCGGGTACCGATGAGAGCACGTGGATTTTGACGTCCTATCTCGTCTCCAACGCCATCGTGCTGCCGCTAAGCGGGTGGCTCTCTTCGATCGTCGGCCGCAAGCACTTTTACATGGGTTGTGTCGCGCTTTTCACCATTAGTTCGTTTCTGTGCGGGCTCGCGCCCAACCTCGCCATGCTCATCTTCTTCCGCGTCCTTCAGGGTGCGGGTGGAGGAGGCTTGCAGCCGAGCGAACAGGCCATCCTCGCCGATACCTTTCCTCCCGCCAAGCGCGGCATGGCATTCGCCGTCTACGGCATAGCCGTGGTAATGGCTCCGGCCATCGGTCCAACGCTCGGGGGCTGGGTCACCGATAACTTCAGCTGGCGCTGGATTTTCTTCATCAATATCCCGGTCGGAATTATTTCGCTCTTACTGACGTCGCGGCTCATTCAGGATCCTCCGTACCTCAAGCGCCGCAAGCTGCGTGAAACTCGCATTGACTACACCGGGCTTGGTTTCGTCGCGCTCGGCCTCGGAACCCTGCAGGTGATCCTCGACAAAGGACAACGCGAAGACTGGTTCGAATCGCACTTCATCGTATGGCTGAGCGTGATCTCAGCCGCGTCGCTGATCTTCGTCGTCTTCTGGGAGTGGCGCCAGAAAGACCCCATCGTCGACATCCATTTATTTCGCGTGCGCTCCTTCGCCACGGCGAACTTTTTGATGTTCATGCTCGGTTTTGCTCTGCTCGGTACCACGCTGATGTTGCCGCTGTTCATGCAGACGGTGCTGGGCTATACTGCCGAACGGTCCGGGCTGGCGCTAATGCCGGGCGGTTTCACGATCATAGCGATGCTGCCGCTGGTCGGATTTCTGCTTTCGCGCTATAGTCCGCGCTGGCTGATGCTGTTTGGTTTGACGGTGCTCTCGTTGTCGCTGTTTCATATGACGACGTTCGACCTGGAAATCGATTTCCGCACCGTGACCATGGCGCGCGTCTATCAGGCGGTGGGACTCTCTTTCCTGTTTGTGCCCATTAACACCGCCGCGTATGCCTTCCTGCCACGCGATAAGAACAATGCCGCGTCCGGTTTGATGAACCTCGCCAGAAATATTGGAGGCAGCATCGGGATTTCTTTTGTCACCACCGCCCTGGCTCGTCGCGCGCAGGTTCATCAGGGGCAACTGGTGGAGAAGCTGAGCGCCGCTAATCCGCAGTTTCAGTCCGCGCTGCGCGGAATGACAAGTATCTTTTCGGGCGGCGGCGCCGGGCCCGGTTACGGAGGCGTTTCCGCGCAGCAGCATGCCTATGCCATGATTCAGGCGAATGTGATCCGGCAATCGACCGTGTTAGCGTACATCGATAATTTCTGGGTGCTCGCGGTCGTGATCGCTTGTTTAATCCCGTGTGTGTTCTTGATCAAAAGGTCGAAGCCCGGAGGCGGGATGGGAGTCCACTGACAAACCGCGGTGCAAGGTCGATTCGTATCAGGGTATCGCTTTAGCGATACCGGGGGATCCGTCAAACCAGAGGCCCCTTTAGGGGCTGCATCCACGGAAGGTGGTTTGAGATGTTTCGCATTGTCACTATCGAACGCGAATTTGGCAGTGGGGGCGGAGGCATTGCCTCCGAACTGGCCCGCCGGCTGGGCTGGAAGCTCTGGGACCAGCAACTGACGGGGGAGATTGCCCGGCGCGCCCAGGTGCCGGAATCGGCCGTGACCTTGTGCGATGAGCGTGTCGACAGCCGCCTTTACCGTTTAGCGAAAGCCTTCTGGCGGGGCAGTTACGAACGCAGTATCCCACTGGCTGACTCGCACGCGTTTGACACGGATCGAATGATGGCCCTGGTGGAAGAGATCATGCGCACAATTGCGGCGGAAGGAAATGCCGTCATTGTCGGCCGTGGTGCCCCGTTTTTTCTGCGCGATCGTGAGGACACATTCCGCGTTTTCACCTATGCTCCACATCACGAAAAGATCCGCCGTCTGCTCGCCATGGGCAAGAGGCGAGACGAAGCAGAAGACCTGGTGGAGAACGTGGACAAGGAGCGGATCGCGTACATCAAACATTACTTCGATGCCGACTGGCCGGTGCGCGCCCTCTATCACCTGATGATCAACACCTTAGTCGGGGACGAGAACGTAATCGCGACGATTATGGATGACATGCGGATGCTCGAAGCTCGTCCCGTCGAGACCGCACTCCGCGGCGTTCGCTAAGGCGCGGTCCAGGGAAAACACCTGTCCTCGCGCCGATGTTTGCTCTCTGGCGTTACGCCTTCGTTATAAGATAGGCGCAAAGGATGGAACCGATTCCGCGAGTGACAGCTTCTGATTCCTATCCCCCGGTGCAGGAGGAAGTCGCGCGGCTCGCCGGCTCGGCGCAAGTGCGCGCTGTCTTCGACCGCTTTCGCTCACAGGAATCTCAGTTTGCGCTCTGGCAGATGGAAGCGACTCGCGTTGCCGCGCCTCCCTTCGGAGAGGCCGCGCGCGGTGCATGGCTGGCCGATCGTTTCCGCGAACTTGGGCTCATCGACGTTCACGTGGATGAGGTGGGCAATGTGTTCGGCGTTCGTCCCGGCTACGGCAGCCGTTTCGTGGCGCTCAGCGCCCACATCGATACGGTGTTTCCGGCGGCCACTCCATTGAACATCCGGCAGCAGGGCAGCCGGTTGTATGGTCCGGGAGTTTCCGACAACGGCGCGGGCATTGCGGCAATGCTGGCTGTGGCCAGCGTGCTGGACCGCGCGCGAATTTCGCATGCGCTGCCCTTTGTATTTATCGGGAACGTCGGCGAAGAAGGCGAAGGCGATCTGCGCGGCATGCGCCACGTTTTCGCAACGCCGCACTGGTGCGACGCGATCGCCTACAGCGTGGTTGTCGATGGCGCCGGAGCGGACACCGTGGTGGCTGAGGCCCTGGGCAGCCGCCGCTTCGAAATCATCGTGCGCGGCCCGGGCGGACACTCCTGGAGCGACTTCGGCGCGCCCAATCCGATTATTGCGCTCTCCCGCGCGGTCGAGGTCTTCAGCCAAACCCCGGTGCCTGCCGCGCCGAAAACGACATTTAATGTCGGCGTGATTCGCGGCGGGACCTCCGTGAATTCAATTCCGGAATCCGCCAGCATGAGAGTCGATCTGCGCTCCACGTCGACGGCGGAAATTGACCGGCTGGAGCGGGCCCTGCGGATCGCTTTGGATCAAGCAGTCGCAGCGGAAAATCGGGCCGCTGCCCAGCACGGCACACGGAAGCCGCAGGTGGTGCAGAGCGAATTGGTCGAGATCGGGAATCGTCCGGCGGGCGAACTGTTGCCGGATGCGCGGCTTCTGAAAGTGATTCGCGCCGTCGATGCGCAGTTGGGCAATACGGCGCAGGTGCAGAGGGCATCCACCGACGCCAATATTCCGCTTTCGCTCGGTCGCGAGGCCATCGCCATCGGAGGCGGCGGCTCCGGAGGCGGCGCGCACACGTTGCAAGAATGGTTCGACTGCAATGGACGAGATCTCGGACTAAGGCGCATTCTGCTTACAATGCTGACACTGTCGGGGGTGGGTGAATGACGAAGCGAATCGCTCCGATTCTGCTATTGGCCTTGGCGACTGGCGTTTCGGCGCAGAGCGGCGTCTCCGCTCCGAGCGCTCACAAGCCGAAAGCCGATCTGATCTTTACCCACGGCAACATCTACACCGGAGTGGTGGACGCGTCCGCCTCGTTGGTCTTGAGCAAGCGTGCAGAAGCGCTGGCGGTCGTTGGCGATCGCATCCTCGCCGTGGGCGCGCGCGACGAGATCATGAAGTTGAAGGGGCCAGACACGAAAATCGTGGATCTCGAAGGCCACTTCGTCATGCCCGGCTTCAATGATGCCCACATGCACCTGGCCAGCGCCGGCCTTGAGAAGATGAATGTGAATCTGGTCGGCGTCAAAACGCTGGATGAGTTCCGCGAGCGCTTGCGCGCCAAATGCGAAGCCGCCGGTCCCGGGGAATGGGTTGTGGGTGAAGGCTGGGACGAGACTCTGTGGCCGGTCAAAGCTCTGCCCACGCGCTGGGATCTGGATGAGGTGAGCGGCAAACATCCGGTCTACCTGGTGCGCGTAGACGGACACATCGGCGTGGCCAACACACGCGCCTTGCAACTGGCCAGCGTCACCGTCGCCAGTCGCGATCCGGAGGGTGGAAAGATTGATCGTGACGACTCCGGCACGCCCAACGGTATTGTGCGCGAGAAGGCGCAAGACGCGGTGTGGGCTGCGATTCCCAAACCAACGCATGAGAAGCGGCGGCAAGCCATCGAGCTAGCGCTTGCCGATCTGGCGAGTCATGGCGTTACCTCCGCGCAAGACTTCTCACAGTGGGAAGACTTTCAGATTTACGAGGAACTCGAACACGAGGGAACGCTGACCGCGAGGATTTCCGAGTGGCTGCCTTTCGACGACTCAATCGAAGAGCTGAATCGAAAGCGCAACTCGCATCCAGCCTCCGACAACATGCTCCACACCGGCATGCTGAAAGGTTTCATGGATGGTTCGCTCGGCTCGAAGACCGCCGCGCTGCTCGAGCCCTACAGCGATGATCCCAACAACAGCGGTCTGCCCCAATACGACACGGCCAAGCTAAACGCAATGACCAAAGAGCGCGTGCTGGCCGGCTACCAGATCGGCTTCCACGCCATTGGTGACAAAGGAGTGCAGATGGCGCTCGACGCTTTTGCCGAAGCCGAGAAGGCGGCGAAGGAAGCCAAGGTGAAAACGGCCGACGGTGGCAATAGCAATGATTACCGGCTTCGCATCGAGCACGCGCAGGTCACCACCCCGCAGCAGATTTCGCGTTTCAAAGAGCTCAAGGTGATCGCGTCCATGCAGCCAAGCCACCTGCTCACGGATATGAACTGGGCTGAGTCGCGCCTGGGCCCGAAGCGCGCCGAGCATTCCTATGAGTGGGCCGAGTTCCTTCACCACGGTGTGGTCCTGGCTTTTGGCACGGATTATCCGGTTGAACCGGTAACGCCGTTCCGCGGTATCTACGCCGCTGTAACCCGTATGAGCGAAGACGGAAAGAAAAGTTACTACCCCGCCGAGAAGCTGAACGTCGAGCAGGCGATCGCGGCCTATACAACGGGCGCGGCCTTTGCCGAATTCGCCGAAAAGCAAAAGGGCAAGCTGGAGCCGGGCATGCTCGCCGACTTTGTCGTTCTCGATCGGGACATTACGGCCGCCCCGCCGCCGAAAATCCTGGAGACAAAAGTTCTTCGTACGGTGGTCGGCGGCAAGACCGTGTATGAGGCCAAATAGAATCGGGCCTGGAACCGATCACCCGATGACCCGATAGTGAGATGACCCGATCCCGAGTTCTCCCATGACTTCGAAAGAGCGGGAACGCGCGTTCCTGATCGGTGCTCCATTGGCGATCCTCCCAGCGCTATGCGTGCTTCCTGCTACGGTGTTCCTGGTGATGGTTCCCCGAGTCGCGCATGCGCGGTTGATTGCGCTACTGGTGTTGCCGGCCTGTGCGGTCGTGGGCAGTTTCGGGCTTTGGAAGCTGGCGTTAGGTGCGGTGCAGAAGCCGTGGGGGATTTTCAATGTGCTCAGTTTTGGAGCATTGCTGGTTTTGCTGGTCATCGCCGGCTATACCGGATTGTTCCTGGCCCTGATGACTCTGAAACTCTAGCGTCCGCGCAAGCGATCCACTCTCTACGGAAATCAGAAACGCCAACCGCGTTTTCTGCGTCTAACTGATTTAGCCACCTTCAAATCCGATCCCTGCCCGGGGGCGAAGGTATAATAAAAGGTTAGGCAGTCTTAGGAGGTAGGAAATGGATTCGCGCGAAAGCGCCTTTTGGGTGCGTCTCAAAGCCAACCGTTGGGCGTACACTCTTACGATTCTTGCCACGCTGGCGGTTGGAATTCTGATTGGCACGGTTGTCTCCTCTGGAGTGAAAGGCAAGGAGGGCCAGAAGTCGTCGGATGCGACTCCGCTGACCATTCCCGCTCCGCAGCAACTTTCCAACGCCTTCTCCCAGATTTCCAAGCAGCTTGAGCCCAGCGTGGTGAACATCAACACCGAGTCGACAATTAAGAACCCGCACCACCGCCGCGGTCCCCGCGTCGAGCCCGACCCGGATCAGGACAACGGCGATGAAGACAGCCCGTTCCAGGATTTTTTTGACAAGTTCTTCGGCGGCCCGGGTGGTCAAGGCGGCCCGGACGCGGGCACCATCCGCCAACGCTCGCTTGGTTCTGGCGTAATCGTCGATTCGAAGGGCTACATCGTTACCAACCGCCACGTGGTCGAGAAGGCAGACCGCATTCGCGTGAAGTTGCAGGATGAAAACCCCGCTTCTCCCGGCCACGATGCCAAACTCGTCGGCGTGGACCAGGAGACCGACCTGGCAGTGATCAAGATTGATGTCGATCATCCATTGCCGGCCGCGAAACTGGGCAACTCCGATGGCATGGATGTTGGCGACTGGGTGCTAGCCATCGGCAGTCCCTTCGGACTGCAGGAAACTGTGACCGCTGGCATCGTGTCGGCCAAGGGACGCAACATAGTTCCCAACCGGCAGTTCCAGTCCTTCATTCAAACCGATGCTGCGATTAACCCGGGCAATTCCGGTGGGCCACTGGTGAATATGGCGGGCGAGGTCATCGGCATCAACACCGCCATCCTCACCGAGACGAGTTCTTATGCGGGCGTGGGCTTTGCCATGCCCTCAAACACAGTAGTGCAGGTCTACAACCAGTTGATTGGTCCCGAACACCGCGTTTCGCGCGGATCCATCGGCATCGAGTTTTCCGCCCAACCGAACCCAGCCATCGCGCGCATCTACGGCGCGGGTGTAACCGTATCGAACGTCGTATCCGGCAGTCCAGCCGACGAGGCGGGCCTGAAGATCGGCGACACGATCACCGCTGTCGATGGCAAGGACGTGAAGAGCGGCGATGATCTGGTGGGTGACATCGCTTCCCGCAAGCCCGGTTCGAAGGCCAAGCTCACCTTTGTGCGTAACGGCAAGAAGCAAGACGCGACGGTGACCATCGCTGATCGTTCGAAATTGTTCGCGTCCCGCCTCGGCGAAGAGGACGATAACCAGAGCGAGGAAGCCCCCAAGGCCAGCAAGTTCGGAATTACGGTTCGCGGCATTACTTCCGATCTCGCCGATCGCCTTGGCATTCCCGTAGGCAAGGGCGTCGTGGTGCAGGACGTGAAACAGGGATCGTTCGCCGAGGACCTCGGCCTGAATCGCGGCGACGTGATCCTGGAAGTGAACAAGCAGCCCGTGAACAATACCGACGACTTTACCAAGATCGAGTCGTCGCTGAAGAGCGGGCAGGATGTCGTGTTTCTGGTGCGCCCGCGGGGCGCAAGAGCCCAGGATGGAACGATTTTCCTGGCAGGTACACTTCCGTAACCGTTCGGTGAATCCGGCGAGACTGGCACTCCATCCCCGTTTCGGGGACTATAAAGTGGACCGGTTTCGCCGGTTTTTTGTTGCTGTGAGAAGATTATCGGTCCATGGTGAGGAGTAGTCAGCGATACGGTTCGCATCAGCGTATCGCTTTAGCGATAGATAATTCGTCGAAATCAATCTTCCCCGTTAGGGGCTGGGTCGCCGGGTTGGAGTTCACCGGGTGACTCTTGCGAGATACTGAAGACGCTAAAGATGAGAGGGACAGGTCAAATTCGGCGATGGCAACGGATCGGCCTCTGCAGCCTGCTCTGCCTGGCCCTGCATGCGCTCGCGATCGGGCAGTCGGATACTCCGCCGCCACCAAAGAAGCCGCCTCAAGCTTCCGCGAAGCCAGCCCAGAAATCCAAGCATCCTACCACCGCACACGCGACCGGCAAACGAGCCTCCGCCCACACGACAAAAAGCTCGCGCGTCAAGAAGGTTACGAAGAAGCGCGGCCAGCAGGCGATTGACTCGGACCGTGCCCGCGAAATTCAAACCGCCCTAATCCGTGAGCACTACCTGCAAGGCGAGCCTTCGGGAACGTGGGACAGTGCCACACAAGCCGCGATGCAGCGCTATCAAGCAGATCAAGGTTGGCAGTCGAAGACCACCCCAGACTCCCGGGCCCTGATCAAACTCGGATTGGGCCCCAGCCACGATCATCTGCTCAATCCAGAAAGCGCAATGACAACGCCAACGCCCACGCCCGCCGATCCGAAGGCCGGGGCGAAGCCGACTCCGGCAGAAAACAACATTCCTCAGCAGTAGCGTGCTCGCGAATTAATTTTCCGCTGGGGGCCTAAATGGCCGACGATCGCGCCGATTATTCATGAGATAGCTGATACCTTATAGCCCATCTCTCTAATCCAGCACCGGCCGCGGGCAATAAGGAATCGGCACTCCCTTAACAATCGCCCCCGGGTTGCCGTCAACCAGAGCCTCCGCATACTCTGCTCCAACGATCTTCTCCGCCACAGCCCGAGCTGCGGAAAGATTCGGAATACGACGCCGAGTGTCGTGAGCGTCGGAAGCAAGTATGTGTACGGCGGAGCGGTCGAGCAGCCAATGGGCGATAATCTCGGGCCGTTCTCCCCAGAACCCCGTCAGCGACGAGGCCGTCACCTGAATCAGGCAGCCCTGTTCTGCCCATTCCAGGATGCGCTGCGGCGTTTGCTGCAGGATCGGGTTCCGCTCGGGATGAGTCAGGATCGGCGTAAGCCCGCGATCTCCCAGGCGAGTGAAGCAGTCGCCAAGCCGGGTCGGGACACTGAAGTCGCTGAGTTCAATCAAGAGATAATTTGTTTCGCCAATCGTATAGGTGTGTGGCTGCTCGAGCACCCGCTCCAGATTTTCGAAGGAAAGATGAAAGTCGCAGCCCAGACTTAATTGCAATTCCAGCGCGGTGCCGATCTTTTCTTGCAGTTGGTCGAGAAGCCCCGAGAGGTATCTGCGATCGTAAGGGTAACGATCGTTGGCGTGCGGCGTGGCCACCGCGTGAGTAATGCCGTCCGCGGCCGCCATCCGGCACATCTCGACGGCTACATCCCAGGACTTGGGACCGTCGTCGACCTCGGGCAGAAGGTGGCAGTGGATGTCAATCACGAGGTAGTCTACTGGCTACACACTGGTTCAGATTATCCTGGTTCAAACCATGGCCGATTCAGACCATTCTGACTCTGGCTATACTGGTGCGAACTATGCTGTTCGAACTGTAACGATTAGAACACATCCGGCGGCCGAGCATCGCCGGGCTTTTAAGGGCGCCCTTTTGCCGTCCTGCGCAGCCCCAGTGCCCAGCCGTGCATCGAAAGAGAAGGGGCCCATTTAAGCAGGTTCGCATCGGGCGAGACTCGCACAGGTTACTCGCAGTTGCCAGTTCCCGCCTTCTCGTGCACGATAGAGAACACGACCTTTTCGTTCTGATCCTGAATATTGAGGAGCAGGTTCGCAAATGAGCTTTCAAAGGGCGGCGCGTGCCGCACTGGTAGGTCAAACTGGTCTCTGCCGGATTCTAGCGGCCATGGCCGTGGTCGTAGTTCTGCTTCTGGCCGGACTTTCCCTCTCCTGCGGCAACAGCAGCAGCGTCAGCACGACGGGGCCTGACCACAATGCCTATGTAACCCTGCCCACGAGGGGCTCCGTGGCGCTGCTGCACATCGATGGTGCAACCGGTGCCATCACAATGGGGGCGCAAACGCCGCAGGTGGCGGGAACCACTCCCACCGGCCTGGCGTTGCTCCCATCGAAGAAGTTTCTGTACGCGGTCAATTCCCTCGGCAACTCAATCTCGATTTTCAACGTTGCCCTCGACGGTACTTTGACGCTCAGTGGCGCACCGATGCCGACCGGCGGTTCCAGTCCAAATGCTGCCGTCATCGACCCTTCAGGCCAGTACTTGTTAGTGACCAATAATTTTACTGACAACGTTTCCGTTTTTTCCATCGATCCCAACAGCGGCGCTTTGTCGCAGATGGGATCGCCCGTCCCCGCGAATTCAAATCCTGCCGAGATACTGTTCACCCATTCCGGCAAGTTCGTGTACGTGAGCAATCCGGGCATCCAGGCGGTCACCGTTTTTTCGTTCTCGAATGGCGTGCTTAGCCAGCTGTCCAACTCTCCGGTTGCCTCGGGAGCGGGAGCCATAGGCTTGGCAGTGGATGCAACTGACCGATTCCTCTACGTCGCGAATCAGTCGGCAAGCAACCCCTTGGTGCCCACCATCGGCAATATTTCTGGATTCAACATCGACCCCAGCACCGGCGCCTTGACCACGATACTCGGCTCGCCCTTTTACGCCACAAACGGCACCGGCCCCAGCGCGATTACTGTCGATCCCAGTGGCAGTTTTGTTTACGCGGTGACCACGGGATCGAGCTACTCCATCTGGTGTTTCACGATCAATCCCACGAACGGACAACTAGTCGCGGTAACCAACTCGCCATTCAGCTTCGCCGCAGGCGGCCTGTTCGCCCTCTTCGATCCCACCGGCAACTATTTCTATATTGGAAGTCAGAGCGGTATTGCAGGTTATACCTACAATCCGTCAACCGGCGCTCCCACAGCGATCACCGGCTCGCCTTTTTCCACCGGGGTGGAGCCCGGGGGAATGGTGCTTTCCGAGTGAGCCCCGGCGTTCGAGTTGAAATTTCGGCTTTGTAATCTGTGATTTGCAGCGTGGCACTTTGGTGGAGCAAGATTAGCACCCGCGTGCCATTTTCAGACTTGCGGGTTAGTCCTACATTCCAGTTGAGCAGTTCTGGGGGAGGGCTGCCCGGGCGCTCTGGATTCACAGAATTCAGGCGCCCGTTTTAATTTTTCCCGCACAACCCCACACCGCTGGCGTCTTCATCGCTAGTCAAGCCATCGCCAATCCAGCCATAGCCGAAACCCCGGTGTTGCACTTGATTTTGGGTGGCGCAACGGTTTACCACTGCGGTAACGACTGCATTGTTTTGAATTGGGCTTTAGCCGCTGAGGGCACGGGCCCTCCCTCATCAATGACTTTGTCGCAAGCTGTTCAGCATCGGACGCCCCTTTAGGCGCTAGGCATCGATCTGCCGGTCATCCCCGCTCAATTTGTGGAAATGGTGAAGTTCACCGTGATGCGGGCCTGAGTTTCAACCGCCTGCCCGTTCAGGATGTAGGGCTTGAAGTGCCACTGTTTGACCGCTTCTCGCGCTGCAGCCGCCAGGATTGCCGGGCCACTGAGGATCTGCAACTCCTGGATCGTGCCCTCTCGCGAGATTAGCGCTTGCAGACTGACCGCGCCCTGTACCTTCATCTGCCGCGCCAGCAACGGGTAATTCGGCGGCACCGAAACGGTCACACTCTGCGCCGTTTGCGGCGAGAGCTGTACCCGATCGCCGGCATTCACCATCGCGTTCGATGCCGATACGGGAGCGCCGGCCCCCACCGGCGTCGCACCCGAATCTACATCCAAATGGATGGCATTGCTCTTCGCGGGCACGTTGATGTGGCGGTTTCCGGCCACGACCTCCACCTGCAGCGGAGGAAGCGCTGCGCGTTCCGTTGTTGCCACAAAGGGAGCTTCCGCCGCAGCGGGTTCGGCGGACTTGGCTTGCTTGCGTTCACGCACAGGAGCCACCGGTGTGCTCGCAATTGGCGCAGCCACGTTACCCTTGCTTCGAAACACAGCTTCATGGACTTCACCCTCGGGCGGAAACCAGAAATCCCAGTCTTTAAGAACCACCGCCGCCAGCGCCACCAGCAGAATGCCGAGCGCAATGACCATCCGCTTCCGCTGCACTTCCGCTTCCTGCGGCGCGCGTTGCAACGGCAGTGACGTTGACCGCTCCAGATGGTTCTCGGGTTGAGCTTCGTTTTGAAACAAGGGCAAGGAATCCTCCTCGAAAGCGTGATTCGGCCTCGGGGAGTGCTGCCTTAGTATGCCCCGAAACCCGCGCCAATGCCAAGTAAATCCCGCACTCGCCCTACCCTTTGCCGGGCTGCACCGGAATGTGCACGCTTCACGTCCAGGTTGTTTTGGGGGCTAAATTGCCCAGAGCCGTGTAAAAACGCGGCTTCCGCGTCAGGTATCCCTTCGCGCTGCGGGATTGGCATCAGGGCACCGCTGTAGCAATACCAGAATCCCCCGAAATCAGCTGCCCTTTCAGCGGGTTTTCGCGCAACCGAGGGAACAAGCTCCGGAGACCCAGCCCCGGAGGGGCGCCCTGGCTTAGCCCCGCGCTTCAGCGCGGGATAAAGTGGAACGACTACCCAAGTTCCGGGAGGGACGGCCGAAGAGCGCCAGCGCGTTCTTCCCCAGTGTTTTATTCTCGCGCCAGCTCAGGAGGTTTTCGGACCCTTGTAGTCGAGCTTGTCAAGAATGCCGGTGGCGGCGTCAAGAATTTCCTTATCCACCTTGCGATTTGAAGCGATCGCTTCAGCCAGCGGGACCGAGACAATCTTGTTTCCCCGCAGTGCCGCCATGTGACCGAATTCGCCGCGATGCGCCATGTCGATAGCCCCCAGTCCGTAGCGAGTCGCCAGCACGCGGTCGAAAGCGCTTGGCGACCCGCCCCGCTGGATGTGTCCAAGCACAACCGACCGCGATTCGAAGCCCGTCCGTTTTTCGATCTCGTTCGCCACCGTCAAGCCGATTCCGCCCATCCGCAGATGGCCGAATTCATCGCGCTCCTGCCCTGCGCCGTTCGGTTCGACGCCCCCGATAAACTTCGCGCCCTCGGCTGCCACCACGATGCTGAAGTATCTTCCCCGGGCGTGGCGCTGCCGAATCAGTTCCGCCACCTGGTCAATATCGAAAGGAACTTCGGGGATCAGTATGACGTCGGCGCCACCGGCGATGCCGCTGTAGGCTGCGATCCATCCCGCAGCGCGGCCCATTACTTCCACCACAATCACGCGGTTGTGCGCTTCGGCCGTCGTATGCACGCGGTCAATGGCGCCGGTAGCCACATTTACCGCCGTGTCGAAGCCGAAGGTGAAATCGGTGCCCGTCAAATCGTTGTCGATCGTCTTCGGAACGCCCACCACTTTTACTCCGTTGTCGAAAAGTTTTTTCGCCACGGAAAGCGTGTCATCGCCGCCAATGGCGATCAGCGCGTCACAGCCATGTTTCTTGAGGTTCTCAGCGCAGCGCTGCAGGCCGCCGTCATGCTTGTCTGGATTGGTGCGCGAAGTGCGCAGAATCGTGCCCCCGCGCGGCAGGATGCCGCCCACCGACGAGAGGTCGAGTGGCATGGTCTTGTCTTCCAGCACCCCGCGCCAGCCCTCCACGAATCCCACAAACTCGTCGTCATAGTGGAAGCTGCCCTTGCGCACTACTGCGCGAATGACCGCATTCAGCCCGGGGCAGTCGCCGCCGCCCGTCAGCATTCCAATCTTCATCGCCTGCTCCTCATCTGATTTCCCGCTAAGGTTATGAGTCCTCGTGAGTCACTCCCCCATGCCGCAGAAGTGTGTTTTTCTGGATGTCTAAGGTTATCACGCTGCTTTGCGCGCATACGGTGGGCCAACCGCCCTCGGCAATCCAGCCGAGCGCAGCTCTGCCGCCATGCCAGGATGCTGTCGAGAGCGAGAAACTGGCAGCTGGCCACTGACCACTGGCAACTCCCCTGCTACACTTCCCCCATGCGCGTCCTCGGCATCGACTGCGGCACCGAATACACCGGATACGGCGTAGTCGACCTGCTCGCCGATGGCCGCAGCAACGATCGTCTCGTCTGCATCGTCTGCGGCGCCATCAAAGTTTCCCCGCGCGACCCCATGCCCACACGCCTGTCGCGCATCTCGATCGGCCTGCAGGATCTCATCTCCCGCCACCACCCCGACCGCGTCGCCATCGAAGACGTCTTCTACGCCGCCAACGTGAAGTCTGCCCTGAAACTCGGACAGGTGCGCGGTGTCGCCATGCTGGCCGCCGCTTCCGCCGGACTCGAAGTTGCCGAATACTCGCCACTCTCCATCAAGTCCGCTGTCGTCGGATACGGTCGCGCCGAAAAACATCAAGTCCAACAAATGGTCACGCGTCTTCTGAATCTCGATCAGGTTCCCGAGCCCGCCGACGCCGCCGACGCTCTCGCCATCGCCATCTGCCATCTCCATACCGCTGCGACCCGGGAACGCCAGAACCGCGATTTGAAATATGTGACCTGTCATCCTGAGCGGAGTCGAAGGACCCCTACACCCTGAACACCGCCGCCCTGAGGCATTTTCACCTGGGCCGCGCCCTATCCCGAACCCTCAACATCGAGTTTCTGGCCCCCAAAATCGCCCTGCATCCCCCCGCCACTCGTTTGGGCATAAAGGGCTGACAGGCGTCGGTTCTAAGGGTATTCTCATTAGGCATTCCAAGTAATTACCGCGCTTCCAGCATGAAGAATGCAGCGCGCAAAATGAACACTGAGGAAAACATGGCCCTTCCCCGCCTCGCTTCCGTTCTCGTCGTCACGCTTCTCTTGCCCTCTGCGGTTACGCACGCCGCCCAGCAGGCATCCTGTAACTTCGACACGTTTTCCGCCCCATCGGGATATTCCTTGAACCAGGTTAACGGAGTGGGCGACGACGGCACCGTGGTTGGCCAGTTGGTCGACAATAAAACGCAGGAGCTCGTAGGGTTCACCTACTCCGCCAGCGAAGTCTGGACCAAGTACGCCGCCCCGAAATCCCTCTATACCTGGTTGAATGGACGCAACGGCAGCGGTGTCAATGCCGGTTCTGACCTGGATAGCGCCTACCCCGCCCACATGCACGGATTCCTGCTGCAAGGCAGCCAGTTCACCGCAGTCAACCATCCCAATTCCGCCAATACCTGGCTCTATGGCCTCAACCAACTAGGAGCCTCGGTAGGCAGTTTCAGCGCCAGCGCATCCGTAACCAAGGGATTCATGCTCCTGAACGGCGACTACACCACCATTGCCTATCCCCAGGCGCAAGTAACCTATGCCCTGGCCATCAATGACAACGGCGCGGTCGTCGGATCCTACGCCACCGGCCTCGTCAGTAACGGCTTCCTCTGGCAAAACGGTACTTTCACCACCATCAATTACCCGAAATCCAAATACGGAACCGCTTTAGCTGGAGTGAACAACTCCGGAGTCATCGTCGGCAACCATTTTTCGGCCGATCGCAGTTTCGGTTTCATTTACGAAAATGGCGCCTTCAAGAGCGTCGTCTATTCCGGCGCGAACTACACCATAACCGGCGGCATCAACAACAACGGCCTGATCTCCGGCCAGATCTACTTCACTAGCGGCAACACCCTGGGCTACACCGCAGCGTGCAAGTAGCTCCTGGCCCCTAGCCCAGCAAGAAACACGTAGGGACGGCCGCCTCGGCCGTCCCGCGAAGCGACAACCTCAAGAGCCTGCCTTCCCCTTGACACCCCTCGCCACCATCCCCAATCATTACAGCTGCCCATGCCGCGTCTATTTCAGATTGCCTGCCTGCTCGTCTTTTCTTCGATCCTTTCCTATTCGCAAACAGAAGCCGCGCCCGTGGTCACCTTCACCCTCGATTTTCCCGCCTCGCAGCCGGAGCACTACTCAATACGCGTTCAATCCAATGGCCCGGCCCACTACCAGTCGAGCGGCCGCTTGTCCGCCGATTCCGACGAGACCGACAGCTTTGATTTCGACTTCACCATAGCCCCGGACACGCGGCAGAAAGTCTTCGAACTGGCGGCGAAGGCGAGTTATTTTCAAAAGAACCTCGACTCGCGTCACAAGGACCTCGCCTTTACCGGAAAGAAAACGCTCAGCTACAAAGGCGCGCGGCGTAGCGGTGAGTCTAGCTACAACTACTCCGCAAACCCTGCCGTGCAGGATCTGACCGACCTGATGCAAGGCCTCTCCGCCACGCTCGAATTCGGACATCGGCTCCAGTACGATCACCACTACCAGAAGCTGGCGCTCGACGAAGAACTCAAGCGCATGGAGGAAATGGCCAGCACCCATCGACTGATAGACGTCGCGGCCATTCAGTCCATCCTCGATGAAATCATCGCCGACCAGTCGGTGATCAACGTAACCCGCGCCCGCGCTCAACGCTTGCTGGACCGCGCCAGCGCTCACTGACGGTTTACGGGCGGAGACTTTCCTGCAGAGACGCAGTTGGCTAAGTGCTTGGCTTGTTTCTACTCCACAATAATTCCCGCGTACCCAACCACCGACTCGTAATCGCCGGAAACCTCGCCCGAAGTTGCGTACTTCACCAGTGTGGCCGAAGTCGCGCCCAGAAGCTTTGCCGCGGTAAGCATGACAATCGTCGGCCCGAATCCGCACATGCTGATGTCTTCATTCAGCACCACTTCCCAGAGCCCGCGCGCATCCATCGCCAGCACGCGTTCAATCGCTTTGCGGTCTTTGACCCGAGTAACCGCGTCGGACTCGTAGTGATTCATGTCGCTGGAGGCGACGATCAGGACCTTTTCGTCTCGGTCGGCAACCACATCCGCCAGCGCTTCACCCAATCCGCGCAGCACATCAAAATCGCTGGTGCCGACCACGATCGGAACAATATTCAATTCTGGCTGTCGCGTCTGCAGGAAAGGAAGCTGGACCTCGATGGCATGTTCGCCGCGATGCGCGGCGCTATCCTCTTGCAGCGCCGAGAAACGACGCAGCAAACGAGCTCCCAGCTCCGCATCTGCCGCTATCTCGCCCAGGGGAGTCTGCCAAGTTGTGTTCGCCATAACCGCAAGCGGACGCCCCTTGCCCGTGTGATTGGGGCAGAGAATCACGCAATGCTCAGGGATTTCGAGCCGCGAATACACGGCGCCCGCGACGCCACCAGAGTAGATATATCCCGCATGGGGAGCGACGCATCCGATAGCGGCGATGCGGCCGCTCTCGACCGGAGCATCGGGAGAGGTCTTGCCCAGAGAAGTGTATTCTCGAACTTCGCGCAGCAACTCCTCAGCGCGCCCCGGATAAAACCTGCCAGCAACAGCCGGAGTTCGAACAAAGGAAGTCATAAGCCTGTGTGGCGCGGGCGCCCTCGCCCGCGAAAAGTCAGCGAGGGAAGATGATGCCAGCAAACATTACGAACTGCCGTCGCGCAGCGCTCGAAACAACGCGGCGCTTCTTTCCAGCGGCAGCGCTTCCGCCCGGATCGCAGGTTTCACGCCGCTTTTCGCCAGTGCTGCCCGCAGCGCGCCTTCATCGTACCGCGTCTTTAGATTATTCCAAAGAGTCTTGCGTTTCTGCCCAAAGCAGAGTTTGAGGAACGCGATGAAATCGGCCTCGGGAACCCGCAGCGACGCCAGCCGCGGCTTGATTGTAATCCGAACTACGCTCGAATGTACCTTGGGAGGCGGAGAAAACGCCCCTGGCGGAAGCGTGAAGAGTTGCTCGACCCGCCCGTATAACTGCACCGTCGCCGAAAGCAAGCCATAGTCGCGGCTTCCAGACGAAGCCGCCAGGCGGTCGGCAACTTCTTTCTGCACCATGATGACAATCGTCGAAAAGTAACGGTGATACTCCAGCAGCCGCAACAGAATGTCGGCGGTGATGTAATACGGGAGGTTGCCCACAACGCGCGCCGGTTCTGGCGCGAAGTTCAGCCCGGTGCGCAGGCTGCCCGGCTTCGCTCCAAAGACCGTGTCCAGTTCAATCTTCAGGATATCGCCTTCGATGATTTCAACATTCGGTTGCATGGAAAATTTCATCCGCAGCTGAGCCGAAAGGACGCGGTCCAATTCCACCGCAATCAGCCGCCGCGCCTTCCGTGCCAGCAGATCGGTGATGGCGCCCCGCCCGGGCCCGATCTCCAACACCGTGGCCTGTGAAACATCGCCCAGCGCTTCTACAATCCGCAGAGCCGCCGTTTCGCTCGCCAGGAAATGCTGTCCCAGTCTGGGCTTGCGCGAACTCGTTTGTACCGTTGCGCCCTTCGGCACGTTGACCCTCTCTACTTTCCGGCTTTAGACTGAACTGAATTGGTGATTGGCAATTTGTAATTTGCAATTGGAAGACAACGCTTCAGCGATTTTCAATTACAAATTTCAAATTACAAATGGCCAACCGCGTCTCCAGGATAATCATCATCATAACGTGAGCGAGGCATATCGAGATCTCGCTCAGGAGGCTTCTTCGCAATGCATATCGCCTTCGCGGCATCCGAGTGTGTTCCCTTTTCCAAGACTGGCGGACTGGCCGACGTGGTCGGCGCTCTGCCGCGTGCGCTCGCCGCCCTGGGACATCAGGTGAGCGTGTATGTTCCACGCTATCGCCAAACCAAACTAGTCGATCCGCAAACCGTGGTGCGCAGCATCACCATCCCGTTCGACGACAAGTATCGCTTCTGCTCGGTGGTGACCGCGGGCACGAATACGCCCGCCGGGGTGCGATTTTATTTTGTGGAGTATCCCCCATTCTTCGATCGGGAGGCGCTCTACGGAACCGCGGCCGGCGACTATCCCGACAACGCCGAGCGCTTCGCTCTGTTTTCGCGGGCCGTCCTTGAAGCCTCCAAGATTCTAGGTGTGCCGCAAGTCTTCCACTGCCACGACTGGCAGTCCGCCCTCGTGCCCGTGATGTTGCGCACTCTCTACTCCGGAGATCCCGCGTTTCACGACGTCGCCACCGTTTTCACCATCCACAACATGGGCTACCAGGGTTTGTTTCCGCCCGATATCTTGCCGCTGCTGATGCTGCCCTGGGAACTGCTCACCATCTCGAACATGGAGTTTTTCGGGCAGGTGAATTTTCTCAAGGGCGCGCTCGTCCACTCGGACTTCATTACCACGGTCAGCAAAAAATACAGTCAGGAGATCCAGACCACCGAATTTGGATTTGGCCTGGAAGGCGTGTTGCGCGATCGCGCCGCGACCGTAACCGGCATCCTGAACGGTGTGGACTACGACGAGTGGAGCCCGCAGACCGACAAATTCATCGCCGCAAAGTATTCGCCTCAGGATCTCAGCGGCAAACTGCGTTGCAAGCATGACTTGCTGCACGCCTTCGGAGTCACGCATGCTGATTCTAAAGTGCCGGTGATCGGCATCGTCTCGCGCTTCGCCGCCCAGAAGGGTTTCGATCTGATCTCCCAGATCATGGACCGGCTGGCGCGCGAAGAGATGATCGTCGTCGCTCTCGGAACGGGCGACAAGCCCTACGAAGAAATGTTCCAGCGCCTCAACAAGCAGTTCCCGAACAAGATAGCGGCCAAGGTCGCCTTCGACAACGCCATCGCCCACAAAATTGAAGCGGGCGCCGACATGTTCCTGATACCTTCCCGCTACGAGCCCTGCGGCTTGAACCAGATTTACAGTCTGAAGTACGGCACCGTTCCCATCGTGCGGGCGACCGGTGGCCTCGACGACACCATCGAGCCCTGGGACGCGCGCACCGGCAAGGGCACGGGTTTCAAGTTCTCCGACTACACCGGCGAGGCGCTGCTCGCAACTATCAAACAAGCCTTGCTCGCCTACCAGGATCTATCGTCATGGCAAACGCTGATGCGCAACGGCATGAGCCGAGATTTTTCCTGGGGCGCGTCAGCCCGCGAGTATGGCAAGATCTATGATCGCGCGCGACAGATACGGGCCAGCGCCGACGCAGTCGCCGCCGCTGCGGATTTGAAGAAGGAGCCGGTGCTGGGGTAGATGAGCAGCAATTGACGTGTCAATGCGCGAGATTTAGCAAAAAATTTACAAAATTAAGACATATGCCAATCGGATCTCCGCTAGGCTGCCTTGACTTGTTTTTCTGCGAAGGAGCCGGCCTATGAAGATGAAAGAAAAGCGCCTTGTATTAGGCTTAGGTGCGCTAGCCGCACTGCTGTCGATGGTGATCGTGGCTCCGGCTGCAGCCTCGAGCTGGTCGGTGGTGCCCAGCCCCAATCCCAGCGCCCAGAACGTACTCCAGGCAGTGGCTGGAGTTTCCGCATCCGACCTTTGGGCGGTCGGCTACGAACTCAATACGAGCAATAACCAGTTCAACCTGGCAGAACATTGGAACGGCACCAGTTGGACGATCGTCCCCACTCCGAGCCCCGGCGTCACACAATGTGCCTCGTTGTGGCAGAACAATCTCAACGGTGTCGCTGCGGTTTCAACTAACGATGTGTGGGTGGTTGGCTTCATTTGCGGCGCTGGCCAGCCCGGCAACAACCCTTTCCTGACTCTGACCGAGCATTGGGACGGGAGCCAATGGTCGGTAGTAACAAGCCCCAATCCGTCCAACTATAGTTCTCTTTACGGCGTGGCGGCGCTGTCCACCAACAATGTGTGGGCGGTTGGGCAAAACTATGGGGCGTCGGAACCGGAAACACTGGTCGAGCACTGGGATGGCACTTCCTGGAGTGTCATTCCGAGTCCCAATCCGTCGGGTCGAACGGCCTATCTTGACGCCGTTGCTGCCGTCTCACCTACCAACATTTGGGCGGTAGGATATTCCGGATCTTGTTGCCCTTCTCCCAATCTCACTCCGCTGATCGAACACTACGATGGAAATACCTGGAACATCGTTTCGAGTCCCTTTAATGCGAATAGCCCATTCAATCAACTGAACGCCGTGATGGCCGTCGCGGCCGATAACATCTGGGCCGTGGGATATCAAAACGAAGATAGCAAAGGACAAAGCGGGCAAGCTCTCATTGAACACTGGAACGGAGCCGCGTGGAGCCTGGTGAACAGCCCGCTTCCCGGGGCTCCAACCTACCTATACGGCATCGCGGCTGAATCCAGTAAAAATGTTTGGGCGGTGGGATATACCTTCAATAAAGCTTTCGACGTGTTGCCAGTAATCGAATACTGGAATGGAACGTCCTGGAAAGTCGAAGCTTCTCCCGATCCCGGCACCGCAGCGCAATTGTTGGGAGCGGCAGCGGTGCAGAGCCAAATTTGGTCGGTAGGGGCTTATTCGACTGAGGCTGGCAGTTACTTGAACGACTCTCAGACGCTGACAATCGAGAAATAGCCAGACTGGGCGGTTGGCCCATGCTTTCAACCCTCTCGACTCCCGAGGGTGCCCCGTTCCTTGTCGCGTTTCTTGACAGGGCGGGGATTTTGACCTGCCTCGTGCCCCAGGCTCGCGTTTGTTCCTTGGACGCTAACCTGAAGGCAAATCCGAAAGTCTCGACATGGAACTCCCTCCGCATCGAAGGCGGCAGCGGAAGACCTCGATTCGGCGAGATATAGAACTTGACAGAAAATGTTAAAATAAATAAATAGCAAACAAAGTTTTGCGTGGTCGCGTCTCATCTTTGACAAAATATCCGCGAAGACGAAATCAGTCGAAGCCCGGTCGCGCCCCTTCCCGCGTGCAAGGCGAGCCTCGAAAAAGAAGCAACCGCCGAAATAATGGAAATTCAAGATAAGTTATTGATTCTGAAATATATTACGAATAAGTCATTTAAACTCAAAGATCTAGCGGGAGTTTCCCGCTAAGCCAATGATTCCAAAAGACAGAGAATAATTTTTTTTGAGCCGGAACCAACCCTCACGATATTCGCAGTCAGAAACCTGACAGCTAACTCCTTATTCCTGAATATTTTACATTCATGTCCTTTGTTTTTAATATTTTGCGGGAAAATAGGGGGGAGGGGGGTACCTCGACTCGGAAGCTGGGCCGACCGTTCTCGGTACACCACTGAAGGCTTTCTGAACTCCCATGAGCACCTCGCCCCGCACTATCTTCCACGTCGACATGGACGCCTTCTTCGTGTCCGTCGAGGAATTGTTCGACCCATCGCTGAAAGGCAAGCCAGTAGTAGTCGGCGGGCAGCGCGACGAACGCGGCGTAGTCTCAGCCGCCTCCTACGCGGCGCGCAAATTTGGTGTGCACTCGGCCATGCCGCTGCGGACGGCGTCGAAACTTTGTCCACAGGCGATTTTTGTGAATGGCCATCCAGAGCGCTATCGCGAGTATTCCGCGAAAGTGCATGAAGTGCTCGGCCATTTTTCTCCGCTGGTTGAAATGGCTTCGGTGGACGAAGCGTACCTCGACATGACCGGAACCGAGCGCCTGCACGGCCGTCCCCTGCGTTCCGCGCATCAGCTCCACGCGGCCATGAAGTCGGACACACAACTGAACTGCTCGATCGGCATCGGCACCTCGCGGCTCATCGCCAAGGTTTCCTCCGCCAAAGCCAAGCCCAACGGAGTGCTCTGGGTGCTGCCCGGAGAGGAAGCGAAGTTTCTCGCGCCGCTCGCAGTCGGCGACATCCCCGGCGTTGGCAAGGTGATGGAGCAGAAGTTGTGCGCAATTGGCATTCGAAAAGTGGGCGACCTCGCGCGCCTCGACGATCGCGATCTCGAACATCGCTTCGGAAAATGGGGACTCGCGCTGGCCGGGAAGTCGCGCGGCGAAGATGCGGGTGGATGGTTCGATAACGCCGTGGGCGAAAATGTCGATCCCAAATCGATCAGCCACGAGCACACTTTCGACGAGGACACGGGCGACCTCGAGCGCTTGCAGTCCACGCTGATGCGCCTCAGCGAAATGGTAGGCCGCCGGCTGCGTGAGGGCGGATATTTTGCGCGCACCCTCCAGCTGAAATTGCGCTACAAGGATTTCTCGACCATCACGCGAGCGCATTCGCTGGACGAGCCAACGCAGATGGATAACCAGATCTTCGAGCAGGCGCGGCGTCTTTTTCTCGACAACTGGAGACCCGGTGCGCCGGTGCGACTACTGGGAGTGCAAGCGTCGAATTTCGAATCAGGTTCAACCCAACTCGACCTGCTGGAGCCTTCGCAGCACGAGCGTTGGCAGAAAGCTCTCGCCGCTGCGGATCATCTGCGCGACAAGTTCGGCGAAGCGGCAATCGGCCTCGCCCGAGGAATGAAAGGCGGATTCCGCGAGCGCGTACATGAAAATCCGGCAGCACTGCCGGGCAAGAGAAGCCGAGAGAAGAATAGCGAACGGACGCGCAGTGAAGAGAAGTCGTAAAAACCGGCCCTACGAGATATATTCGCGAATATACTCGTCGCGCGAAGTGGCCAACTGGTGAGCGTCGCCATCGAAGATCACCTTGCTGTCGCGCAGAATCAGAAAGCTCATGGGCACTTCGCAAAGCTGGCCTTTGGGCAGCGCGATCATCTGGTTGGTGGCCTTATCGAACTGGTGCGTCGCCATGGTGAAAGCGTCCTGCAGACGATGCGTCACCAGGAGCGCGCTGGTCTTGTAAACGTCGCGTTGCTTCATGATGAGTTCGACAATGGTGTTCGACGTGACCGGATCGAGTCCCCCTGTCGGCGAGTCGTAGAGCAGCACCTCGGGCTGGGTAATGATGGCGCGCGCGATCGCCACGCGCCGTCGCATGCCCCCCGAGAGTTCGGATGGACGCAAGTCATACGTTCGCTCCAACTCCACAAACTGCAGCACCTCGCGCACCCGCCGCTCGATCTCCTCGGCGGAGAGTTTCTCCTCCATCAGGCGGAAAGCCACGTTTTCGTACACTTTGAGCGAGTCGAAGAGCGCGCTTTCCTGGAACACGATGCCCACGCGCCGCCGCAGTTCGAACAATTCCCGTTCCGGCATGCGCGTGATTTCTTCTCCCAGCACGAAGATGCGGCCACTATCGGGCCGCAGCAGCCCGATCGCCAGCTTGAGCAAAGTGCTCTTGCCCGACCCGGCAACACCAAACACGGCCTTGGTTTCGCCGTGCGACAACTGGAACGAGATGCCGTCCAGCACAACCTTTTCATCGAACGCGATCGAAACGTTGTCGAACTCGATGGCGTAACCGGAGGGATTCACCACCGCAGCCGCCGGATTTTCGCTGGGCAGAGTGGGAGTCGGCATCGCCTACCTGTAACCGAAAATTGCGAAGATCAGCTTGGTAACGAAGAAATCCACAATCAGAATCAGCACCGAAGAGGCGACCACCGCCTGTGTGGTCGAGCGGCCCACCCCCTGCGTGCCACCTTTCGTGGACATGCCGTAATAGCAGCCCACGGTCGCGATGATGAACCCAAAGAGCACAGGTTTGATCAGGCCGGTGAAAACGTCACGGAAGACCAGGATCTGCCAAATCGAGGTCCAATATTGGTTCGTGTCCACTCCGAACAGCAGGTGCGCGACCCCGTAGCCGCCGATCAGCCCGAGCAGGTCGGCGATGATGGTCAGGAAAAACAACATGAAAACGGTGGCTCCGACGCGGGGCGTAATCAGTTTCTTGGTAGGGTCGGTGCCCAAAGCGCGCATGGCGTCAATCTGCTCGGTGACGATCATCGAGCCCAATTCGCTGGCCATGCCGGAGGCGTTGCGTCCGGCCACCATCAGGCCGGTAATGAGTGGCCCCAGCTCAGTGACCATGCCCAGCGACACCAATTGGCCGATGAGCGTGACCCCGCCGAATCGTTGCAAAGTGCTGGCCGCATTCAGCGCCAGCAGCGCGCCGACCGAAAGTCCCGTCAGGACCACAATGGGCAGCGAGCCGACGCCGATCAGGTCCGCCTGCTGCAGCATGTCGCCCATGTACACGGGACGGCGGAAGAAGTTCGCCAGGGATTGCGCCGACAACAGGGTGTATTCCTGAACCGCCAGCGCAATGTCTTTGGCGACTTCAAGGGGCGAAATCAGTTCGAGTTCGAACGCCATGTTCTGAACGAGAAACGTCGGGTCGAGGAAACGTCCGCTCATGGAACTATAGCAGAGAGGAAAAGAGCGGCAACTCGATTCCGGCGAGATGTGGGGCTACTCCCGGTTCTTCTTCTTGATCTCGATGGCCAGCCGTTTGATTTTCTGATTCAGCGTGGAGAGCGGGACGTGGAAGCGTTCGGCCGCCTCGGTCTGATTCCAGCCGCACTTCTCCAGCATGTCGATAATGATCCGCCGTTCGCAGTCTTCCATGATGCTGAACAGCGTGGCCCCTGAATTCGAGTCCAAAGCCGGAACCGTGCCCCGCCCCACAACGTGGTCGGGCAGCAGATCGATTCCAATATCGCTGTCGGACGATAGCACCACGGCGCGCTCGATCGTATTCTCCAGTTCGCGGACGTTGCCGGGCCAGGAGTAACTCACCAGCGGGCGCAACGCCTCGATGGTGATGCGGCGCTTGGGCCGCTCGTTTTCCTCGGAATACTTCTGCAGGAAGTGCTGCACCAGCAGCGGAATGTCTTCGCGGCGCTGCCGGAGCGGCGGCAGATCGAGGCTGATTACGTTGAGGCGGTAGAACAAGTCCTCGCGGAACTTGCCTTCGCGCACCATCTGGCGAAGATCGACGTTGGTGGCGGCGATTATGCGCACATCCACTTGAATTTCCTGCACGCCACCGAGATGCATGAACTTGCGGTCTTGCAGCACGCGCAGGATCTTGCTCTGCGTGTCCATGCCCATGGTTCCGACTTCGTCGAGGAAAAGTGTGCCCCGGTCGGCAACTTCGAACAGCCCCTTTTTTGACGCGATCGCGCTGGTAAATGCGCCTTTGACGTGCCCGAACAGCGTGGATTCGAGCAGATCGGGCGGCGTGGATCCGGAGTTCACGGGCACAAATGGCCGGTCGCGCCGCGTGGAATTCAGATGAATCGCCTTGGCGATCAGTTCCTTGCCCGTCCCGCTTTCGCCTTGCAGCAGCACCGTCGAGCGACTGGGCGCCACCTGTGCGACCAGATCGAAAATCCTGAGCATGGGCTCGCTCTTGCCCACGATGTTCTCAAAGTTGTAGCGCTGCTTGAGCGCCCGCTTCAGTTGAATGTTCTCTTCTTCCGCCTTCTGGCGGGCGACGGCGGCGCGCACGTCGGCGAGCAGTTTCTCGTTGTCCCACGGTTTCTGGATGAAATTGGTGGCGCCGAATTGCATGGCGCGGACCGCGTTCTCCACGGTGCCGTAGGCGGTGATCATGATGACCGCCTGCTGCTGATGCAGCAGCCGAATTTCAGAGAGCACGTCCATCCCGTTCTTGTCGGGCAGCGCCAGGTCGAGCAAAACCACGTCAAAATTGCGCTCTCCAATCTGTGCCAGACCCTCCCGTCCGGTTGCCGTCACCACGACGGTGTAGCCCTCGAGCTGAAGCAGAGTCTCCAGCGACTCCCGGATTTCCACTTCGTCGTCAATGATGAGAATTCTGCTCGCGCTGGGCGACGTGTTTTCCGGTGCGCTCCGGCGCGTGATCGGCGTTACTGCAGACACAGCTACTTCAGACATGAACGGCCTTCCTGGTCGATGTCGATATCAGTGGGAAATCCAGGGTAAAGGTAGTGCCTTCGCCCGGGCGGCTCTCCACGCGGATATTGCCCGCGTGTTCCTGGATGATGCCGTAGGTGACAGAAAGTCCAAGACCGGTGCCGCGATTCTGGCCCTCCACGGGCGACGTCTTGGTCGTGAAAAATGGATCGTAGATGCGATGAATGTGTTCCTGCGCAATGCCCGAGCCGGTGTCGGAGACGCGCACGCTGACGAATTCGCCATTCAGCGTCGCCACGTTCAGCACTCCACCCCCAGCCATCGCGTCCTTGGCATTCAGGAACAGATTCAGGAACACCTGCTGCAGGCGCCCGGCGTTGCCTTGAATCAACGGAAGGTTGTCGTGGAGTTCGGATTGCACCTGGATGTGCGCCACCTTGAACTGGTGCTCGAGCAACGCCAGCGTGTCCGCGATCACTTTGTTCAGACTGACCTCCGTTAATTCCGTGCCGGTAGTGCGCGAAAAGTTCAGCAGATTATTGACGATCTCCGAGGCACGGAACGTCTGCTTCGTGATTTTCTCCAGCAGCCCCGCTTTCTGCGGATCCGACTGCAACTGCTTCGCCAGCATCTGCGTGTACGAGGAGATCACCGCCAGCGGCGTATTCACTTCGTGCGCAACGCCGGCGGCCAGCAGTCCGATCGACGAAAGCTTGTCGGCCTGGGTGAGCTGGACTTCAAGTTCGATTCTCTCCGTGATGTCGTCCATGATCACCAGCCGCCCCACCACAGTAAACTTGCGGGTTACCAACGGCGCCATCGCAACATTCACAATGCGCGATTCGCCGTTTGGCGTTAGCAGCCGGAACTTATAAAGATTGTGGATGCCCGGATTCTGCCGCACGCGGTAGAACTCCTCGACAAAAGCGGCTGGAAAAACTTCGCCCAACGAACGTCCCACCACCTGCCAACGCGGCTGCGCATACATGACTTCCATCTGCGAGTTCCAGGACTCGATGCGGTCCTGCAAATCCACCGCCATCACGCCGACGTTGATGGATTCAACAATATTCTCGTTGAAATCCTTGAGCCGCTCATACTCGCTGACCTTTTGCTCGAGCGACGCATACAGCCGTCCGTTCTGGATGGCGATGCCGATGTATCCCGCGAGCGCTTCGAGCAATTCCACATCTTCGCTGGAGAGGAAGTCGCCTTGCATGGTCTTGCCCAGTCCGAGGAAGGCAATGGTCTTTTGCCGCGCGTGGCAGGGAATGTAGTAGTTCAGATCCAGGCGCGCGATGGCTTCTTGCGCCGTGGCATTCTCACGCGGCAACTGGTGCGTATTTTCGAAGAAGATATGCCCGGCGGCATCCTCGATTCGCGGTTTTGCGAGAAACGACAGGTCGAGCCCGGTGACGTGCGCGATGCCGAACGATTTCGACAGCTCGAAGCGCGACGAGTCGCTGTTGCCGAGGAAGATCGCGATGCGATCCACCAGCAGTGTGCGTGCCAGCCGGTCCACCAGCGACGAAAGCATTTTGTCGAGGTCGGTTTCCGAACTCAACTCGCGTCCGAACTCGATCAGCGTGCGCCGGTAATCGTAGCCTGTCCGGAAGAAGAACTGGTCAAGCTTCTCCTGAATCCATTTCCGCACCGGATCAAACAGCAGCGCGGTGACCACGACCGCCACCACCAATCCGTAAGGTCCGGAACTGGGCACGCGCGTGTGCACCGTTTCCGCAATTGCGGCCACGACCGTGAAGTACGCTCCCACAATGGCCGCTGCCGCCAGCGTATAAGCCATGCCGCGCTTGAAGATCAGATCGACGTCCATCAGCCGGTAGCGGAAAATGGCGTATCCAAAAGTCAGCGGCAGCAATCCCAGCGAGAGCACTGACACCTTCATGGTCAGCGAAGGCATCACTCCAAACAGATAGGGCAAAACATAACAAAGCGTGAATGGAGTTATCGCGAGGATGGTGCCGCGCGTAATCCACTTCAGTTGTTGCCGCAGAATCGGAGTGGTGGCGCGCAGGTAATTGTTCCAGAGAACCACCGCCGCCGAGACGAAGAAGATCGTCAGATAAGCCCAGTGCACCCGGTTCAGATCAAAGAGCAGCGAGGCGCTGGCCTTCAAGTACTCGAAAGCCAGCAACTGGATTCCGAGCAGCACCGCTCCCGGAAGGTAGAGCACCGGAAGCGACCAGCGATGCTTGCCGATGAACTCCCGCCGTTCCGGGAAGGTCAATACGAAGTGCAGAAACAGCGCCGGCTGCAGCAGCCAGGCAACTTCATTGGCCCACAGAACGATCCAGTCAAAGGCGTTGAACTTGCCGGTGTAGTGCAACGAATAGAAAACGAACGACACCAGGCAGAAAATATAAAAATGGGTGGAACCCGCCGCCGTCCAGCGCCGCATCAGTACATAAAGCCCAATGCCCAGGTAAATGAGCGCGATCAGCCGCAGCCAATCGTTCATGGAGCGCTCGGCCGGAACCAGCACCACTTCCACATCCAGCGGAACCGAACTGCGGATCAGCGAGTAAGTCGCCTTTGAATAGACGCCGGAATAGTAAAGCTGCCGCGTGACCGCCGCCAAAGTGTCCACGGCGTGACCGTTGACGCTGACCACTTCGTCCCCGCGCCGGATTCCGGCCCGCTCCGCCGGACCATTCGGCTCCAATCGGTCCGCCACCAGGTGGCCGTTCCGCTCCATCCACCACGCGCCATCGTCGGGAATCGCAGATTGATGCTCGATCCTGTAGTTGAAACCAGCGAAGAGTGCCGCTGCTACAGTGAGAAGAGTCAGCAGGATGGCGGTAAACCGAGCCTCAAATTCGCGGTTCATGGGCTGGGACAGCCGTGCGGCGACGCGGCCAGATATTCGACGCCTTTCAGGCATCAGCAACTTCACTGCCACCCTCCATTCCCGCCCAGTGTCGCTAAGTCGCGCCCAGATAGCGACTTCCACAATTATAGAGAGGAATCGGAATAGCGGCTATGAATTATGGAAGGTTGTTTCTGCTTTTTGGGATGCCATAACGCCCCGCATTACGTGGGTGATTCATCAGGGAATGCACTGACAGGGCGCTCGCAAGCTCCGGTTTCGTCCCAGGGCATCGACTTAGCGATGCCGTAAGTCCTGAAGGATGAGCGCGCTTTTTAAGCCGCTGGCGCCGGAGACTGGAGTTTCCATCGAGTTGTGGAAAAAGGACGTGTTCGTCGACGTCGAACAGGGAATCACCACGATCCACTCCAAGGCAAGCAGCGGAGTTACTTGGCCGCCGAAAATGTGGTCCATGGAAACGCATCCATATCCCGCAATAACCCTTGCTCCCAACTGAATTCCGGATGCTCCCGCAGATGCTCTCGTGCCTTGAAGTTCTTGCCACAGGCATGGCCGGCGGCCGCCGCAAATGACATTTGCGCTACCATGGCGGCGTCGGCTGCCTTGTTCTGCACCGCACCGGCAATCCCGAATGGTGGCTGCCAGGGCTGAGAGCCTCGCACCGACAAATCGATATGCCCGTCGAGAGTGCGCTCGTCGGCCTCTTCCTTCTTGGAAAAGGTATCGTAATGATCCGCCAGAAAACGTTCCGCTGCGGCTACGTCGATCTTCCCCTTGTTCTCGGCCATCAACTGTTCCCACCGGACGTGACGCGCGTTGGCACTGATGCTCATGTCCCTGGTGTCGAAGTCCGTTTCCTCGCGGATGAGTTTCTCGTTGACCGGGAAGTTGGAGCCGACGATGTACCCGTCTTTCTTCCTTTCCAGCGTCACGTTCTTAAGCCCCAGTTCGAGGCTGGCGATTTCGTCACTCTTTACGTCGGCGAGCAGCCAGTTGTTGGCATAGCCGCCGTTGTTGCCCTCTTTCATGATGCGGGCAAAATCGTCGATAGATTTGGAATATTGTGCCGCCTTGCGCGCCCGTACAAACTCCGGAATCCCCGCCGGGTCATAGCCGGAGAAATGACCGATGGTCGTTTCCGTGATCGCAATTCCGTCCGCATTAACGACGAAATCGTCCGCGCTGTGGATGAACCCCGGAAGTCCGTCCATCAGCATGCGGCTGCCTTTCGCGGGAGCAATATCGAAAATCATCGTCCAGCGCTGGCCATCCAGATAACTTGTCCAGTTGTTGTGCGCGATGACGATCTTGCCGTCCTTGGTGTAACTGCCGGTCGCCACAAACGCGCTGCAATGTTCCGGCGCAACCAGCGACGCCGACGACTGAATGCCGTGCTCCTTGTTGTATTGCTTGACGTAGTATTCCCACTCCTCCGCGGCGTTGAGCGCCACCACGTCCCACAAATCCACTTTCACGCCCTTTGCGTTGGCGCCATCCACGATGCCCTGCAACTCTTCGCGGTACTCTTTCTCGATACGCGGCCACATCATGGTCCGCGCCGCGTCACGAAAAAACTGCCAGTCCTTCCTGTTATCGTGCGGAACCTCGAGCGCCGTCACCTTCAGCATGTCCTCGATTTCCGCGGCCAGCAGATAGCCATGCTGGAACCCGATCTCGGACGGCTGACCCTCTAAATGAACAAAGGTCCACCCGTTCTTTTCCGGCAGGCGGAAGCTGTGTTTCAGTCGAGAGTCGCTAGTTGAGTTCGGAGTTGAGTTCTGCGCCAGCGCGGGCAGGGCAATCGCGACGAGCAAGCAAACGATTCGTGCGGCGGTTCTGAACATGGAAACCCCTTAAGAATGGCACACATTGTAGCAGAGGGCGCAAACCAGCCGCGGACGACTACTGCCATACGGACCCTCCCCGACGGGAGGAGTGTGTCACTTAATGAACGGGACGACTGCAGCCGATAAGTCTATAGACGCATCTTTGTGACACGTGACATCGAGGGAATGACCAATGGCTGAGATCAACTACCAAAGTGTCATCCGAGAATTGGCGCAGGCGGCAAACGGCCTGGGCGTTGGGATTGTGGACTGCGCGAACTTCATCGAACAGGTAGATGCGCGGCTGGCCGATCAGACGGCATTGATGACCAGGGTTCAAACGGGAATCGGCAGTCTGGCGGGGGACAGCCGACGCATTCTCGACGACTCCTCCGCTTCGCTGCGCTTGGCCGGCGACGCAGCCACGAATGTCGCCGCCTCGCAAGGGCAGATCGACGGGGCCCTTGGCGACATACGCACCGTGCTGGAGATGGTGGCCGAGTCCGGCCAGATGTCGAAACAATTGAATTCATCGTTGACCGGCATCGCCAAGATCACGGCGGCGATCAACGGGATTTCGCAACAAACCAAAATGCTGGCGCTCAACGCAACCATTGAGGCGGCGCGGGCCGGGGAATACGGCAAGGGTTTCGCCGTCGTTGCCGCCGAGGTCAAAGCGCTGGCCCGCGAGGTGGCGGACGCCACCGCTCAGATTGACTCGAGCCTGCAACAGCTCACCCAACAGGTGCTGCAGCTCATCGCGCAGGGGGAGCGCAGCGCGGACTGCGCCGGGCGCGCTGGTCAGAGCACTTCGAAGATTGGAGGGCTGGTCAGCGAGCTGCGTTCGGTGATCGACACGGTGGCGGAACGCACCAGCGGCATCCACTCCGGTGCCGAAGGCATCTCTTCGCAAGCCTCCGGCCTGATCGCCGAAATCGGCGGGACCATCGCCGGCGTCAAGGATTTCACCGAGCACGTCGGACACATTCGCCAGCGCATGGGCGACCTCGCATCGCAGAGCGAGAAACTCATCACCATCGCCGTCAATTCGGGAGCGGAGACCGGCGACACGCCCTTCATCAAATACGCGATGGAGGCAGCCGCCGAAATTTCCCGGCAGTTCGATCGGGCGATCGACGAGGGGGCGGCCACGCTCGAGGACCTGTTCGACGAAAACTACCGCCCGATCGCCGGGACCAATCCGCAGCAGTTTGACAGCCCCATACTGACCACTGCCGATCGGCTGCTGCCGCCCATCCAGGAAGCCGCCTTGGGCTTCAATCCCAAGGTGGTCTTCTGTGCTGCGGTCGACCGCAATGGCTATCTGCCCACGCACAACACCAAATTCTCCAAACCGCAAGGCGCCGACCCGGTGTGGAACAACGCCAACTGTCGCAACCGGAGAATGTTCAATGATCGCGTCGGATTGGGGGCCGGCAAGAACACCAAGCCGTTCCTGGTACAGACCTACCGGCGGGACATGGGCGGCAAGACCGTGATTATGCTCGACGTCTCCTCCCCCATCAACGTCAAAGGCCGCCACTGGGGCGGATTGCGGATCGCTTATATGCTTTGATAAGCCGGGACCGGCCAAACCGGCGGAGTTCCCCTAAACCGGTGCGAGAAGTCCGTTCGTTCTACAATAAAACCGATGTCTCGCCTCGATCAGATCGCCGATCTCGAAAAGCGTTTTCTGCTCCCCACCTATAACCGCTATCCGGTCGCCTTTGAGCGCGGAAAAGGTGTCTTCCTCTACGACTTCGAAGGCAAGAAGTATCTCGACTTCGTGGCCGGTCTCGGCGTGAATGTGCTAGGGCACGCTCATCCGCGCATCGTGAAAACCATCCGCGAGCAGGCGGCTCGCGTAATTCACATTTCGAATCTCTATTACAGCGAATACCAGGGACAACTGGCCGAGCGCCTGTGCCAGCTTTCCGGTCTGGATCGCGTCTTTTTCTCCAACAGCGGCACCGAGGCGATGGAAGGCGCCATCAAGCTCGCGCGTCTCGCCGGACACAAGGCCGGTGGCGATGCCAAGTCCCAACTGGTAGCCCTGCAGGGTTCGTATCACGGCCGGACGTTTGGTGCCATGTCCCTGACCGGCCAGGATAAGTACCGCAGAGGTTTTGAGCCGATGCTCGAAGGCGTGACCTTTGTTGCGCAGAACGACATCGAAGCGCTGCACGCTGCGGTCAATGCCAACACCTGCGCCATCGTGCTTGAGCCCATCTTCGGCGAAGGCGGAATCCTCGAGTGTTCGGAAGAATTCCTGCTTGCATGCCGAACGTTAGCCAATCATCATCACGCCGCACTCATCTTCGACGAAATCCAGTGCGGCCTCGGCCGCACCGGCAAAATCTTCGCCTTCCAAAGCTTCGGCGTAGTTCCCGACATCGTCACCATCGCCAAGCCGATCGCCGCCGGAGTGCCGCTCGGCGCGTTCCTGTCGAAAGAACATTTCGCCTCCGCGATTTCGCCCGGACAACACGGCACCACCTTCGGCGGAGGCCCACTGGCCTGCCGCGTTGGCCTGGAATATCTCGCCATCGTCGAAGAAGAACACTTGCTCGAAAATGTCATAAAAGTTGGCGGCTACCTGCATCGGCAACTCGACGACCTGGTCGCAAAATACGCCGCCACCCGCGAAGCCCGCGGCCGCGGATTCATTCAGGGTCTCGTGCTCGACATTCCCGCGCGCCCGTTAGTCGAGCAGGGCCTCGCGGAGGGCGTGCTCTTCAACGCGACCCAGGACACGGTCCTGCGCTTCCTGCCGCCATTCCTGCTGCAAGAAAAGCACGTGGATAAAGGCATCAGGCTGCTGAAAAAGCTGCTGGGCAAAAAGCGGAAGAAAGCGCAGGAAGTGACCTCACAGGTCGCTGCAGCGCATTAGCAATGCCTGTAGAGACGGGCTTGCCTCGTCTCACGCCAAACGCCCTACGATCTGGAGCAAAAAAGGAGGGAGCCAGAATTCAGCTCCCTGAAAAGCGATAGAGGCGATATCACTTAGTAAGACTCGGTCTGTGAGGATTTCGTTGCCCATCGACACGCAAAATTCGAAAGAAGAATTCATTCCGCCCCCCGTGCGCAACACGAACCCGAGTGTTCCGGGGAAAGGCGTTGCAGTCGAGGAGCATTGGCTTGAGCTTCCCGACGGACGCATGCGCTATCTCCAAGCCGGGTCAGGCCCGCCCCTCATCCTGATTCATGGCCTGATGGGATACTCCTTTTCCTGGAGATTCACCATCCCTGCGTTGGCGCCCCATGCGACCGTCTATGCCATCGACAATCTGGGCGCCGGGTTGTCGATAGCGAATGAGGGCATGGATTGCACCGTGCGCGCCACCGCCGAGCGCGTCCTGCAATTCGCGGACGCTCTCGGCATAAGAGATTTCGACCTGCTTGGAACCTCCCACGGCGGGGGCGTCGCAACCATGGTAGCTGCCCTCTGTGCTGAGCGAAGAGACGCCCGCGTGCGCCGCCTGATCCTGGTCGCGCCCGTCAATCCCTGGTCGCCGCACGGCAAGCGGCTCGCGCCTTTTCTGGGCAGCGCTTTTGGTTCCATACTCTTCCGCAACACCATCGAGCGCTGGCGTTCCCTCGACTACCTGTGGCTGCGCCGCCTGTTCGGTGACGGAGCAAAAATCCCGCCCGATTCGCTCGAGGGCTACCGCATGCCCGTGCTCAAGAATCGCGCGTTCCGCCTTGCCTCACGCATCATAAAGAATTGGACGGCGGACTTAGCGGAACTGGAAAGGGCGCTTCCAAAGATTCGCGATTACCCCACTCTCCTCATCTGGGGAACGAGAGATCGCGCCGTTGATTTTCGTTCCGCCGAGCCGCTGCGCCGGAATTTTCGCGATGCCCGCCTGGTGGCGTTCGAGGGCGTCGGCCATCTGCCTTACGAAGAAGCGCCCGAGGACTTCAACCGCGCACTCATCGATTTCCTTACCAGTTCTCAGTTCCCAGTTCTCAGTTCTCGGAAAAGCGGGTGACTGAGAACTGGCAACTGAGAACTGGGAACTGGTTCTTCATGCACCCCACGACTTTTCACTCGCTGCGCGCGTTCGTTGCCGACTACGGCTACTGGGCCGTGGTTCTGGCATTGCTGTGCGAGAGCGCCGGCATCCCCCTTCCCGGTGAGATCACCCTCCTGCTGGCTAGTTTTCTGGCCTATTCCGAACACCAGCTCCATCTCGGCTGGGTCATCGTGGTTGCCACCTGTGCCGCCACGTTCGGCGGCTATCTGGGCTACGCCTTCGGCTATTTCGGCGGCCGTCCACTGCTCGATCGCTATCAAAGCGTATTTCGAATTCCGCCGGCCACACTGAAACGCGGCGAGCAAATGTTTGCCCTCTACGGCGCACCTGCCATTTTCTTTGCCCGCTTCGTCTTCGGCGTGCGCGTTTTTGCCGGACCGCTGGCCGGAGTGCTGCGCATGCGCTGGCGAATTTTTGCTCTTTTCAACTTCCTGGGTGCGGCCGCCTGGGTCGCCATCATTGCCAGTGCTGGCTATCTTTTCGGACAACATTGGCGCAGCTTGCTGCGGGCCATGCAGCGCTTCAATATCGCCGTTTTAGCTGTCGCCGTGGTCGCGATCCTATATTCGTGGTGGAGATACCGCCACCCTCCGCCGGAAAATGATTGAAAGCCCGAACCTGTGTGGGGATGGGGCGCTGCCCCGTCCAAGCGGAGCAGAGCCCGCCTCCACACGGTTCTGGAATGGTTCTAGACTATCTGCGGTCAAAGTTTCAGCGGTCAAAAACATCTTTCGTCACTTCCACTCACCCCTCCGCCGTCATATCCTAAAAGAAGCACCGTCCGGCACCCCAGAACAACGTGATTAACAACGTGATTTCCGAACGCACCAAAACGCTACAGCCCTCAACTGCGCCTCGCTTTCCGCGGCTGGCACTTTCGCAGATCTGGGTGCGATTCCTGCTGGCCATCGTCGGCCTGACGCTGGCTTTTGGTGCGGCCCTGTTCTCTACAGTATTGGGCGAGTCCGGCAACCTCTGGGGAACGATCATCCTGGCGTCGGCGGCATTATTGCTCGCCACCTTCGTGGGCCTGACCACCGTGCCCTATCTGGCGCGACGGGTCGTCGCCAGCCGTGTTCGCGAAGCGATGGACTACGACGTCACGCGCGCCGGCCTGATCTACATCCTTATCAGCGTGGTGATCGGGATCGCTGCCATCAACACCGGCAATAACCTGCTCTACGTAGTCGTCGCCGCGCTGTTGTCTGCCATCCTGGTTTCCGGTATCGCTTCGGCGCTTGTGCTTCGTAGTCTCGCGCTCGACGTCCACTTGCCTGAGCACGTTTTTGCCGGACGTCCGATGCTCGCGCGCCTGCTCTTGCGCAACACCAGTTCGTGGCTGCCCTCGTTTTCCGTGCGCGTGGTTCCCGCCAAACGCAAGAACAAAGAGCGCTGGGGTTGGGAAGCCTCGACCTTCGGCTGGCCCCGCAACCGTGCCCCCCAGGACCAGTGGCTTTGCCTGCCCGATCGCCGCCTGCGACGCGTGCGCGAAGCAGCAGAAAAGCCCATCCTGCGAGAATCCGTCTATTTCCCTTTTCTCGCTCCCGCACAAGAACTCCGCGCCGATCTGGAGATCAGCTTCCCAAACCGCGGCCGCTACCGCGAAAAAAACTTCGGTTTGGCTACCCGCTTTCCCTTTTCCTTCCTGATGAAGACCCGGCGAATTAACCTGGGCCGCGAAGTCATCGTCTATCCCGTCGTCGAGCCCGCCGAACAATTCCTCGAAGTTCTTCCCATGGTGACCGGCGAGTTCGAAACCTTTATCAGCGGCCGCGGCTACGATCTCTACCGCATCCGCGAGTACATGCCCGACGACTCCGCCCGCCACGTCGACTGGAAAGCCACAGCCCGCACCGGTTCGCTCAAAGTGCGTGAGTTCAGCCGCGAAGATGAGCGCAAGCTCCGCATCGTATTCGACAACCCCGCACCCGGAATTCTGCAGCCCGCAGTGTATGAGCAAGCGGTATGCTTGGCAGCTTCTCTCGGATGGCACTTCAGCCACGAAGATGTCGAAGTCTCTTTCGTCGCGCCGGGCCTGGAACCAACCGAAGACGTCTTTACCTTCCTGCGCTACCTGGCGCTGGTCGAGCCGCAGGAGGCGACTCCGGTGTTCAGCCGGCTTCGGGCCAGCGAAGATTACAACCTGATCGTGACCGCCCGCGACGCCGCCGATATGCCCGCAGCCTTGGCCGCCAGATCCTACGTCATTTCCCTGCGAACGACAGCCGAGAAGCATAGCTAGTGTGGTGACGGGGCTCTGCCCCGTCATGCGGGGCCGAGCCCCGCCACCACACAATTTCATTTTTCTCTTTTCCCCCGGCGATTTTCGACATATACTCCGCCGCGGGGCCGGTCATCCAACGGTTTTTGCGCCCTTCGTTCAAAATGGATTTGACGCTTCTTGCCGATAACGGCGCTTTCCGGAACAAGCCCTGGGGAGGTGCAAATGTTGATCTGTGATCTACTCAAAAATCAAGTCACCATATCTGCTGAGGCCCACCAGACCGTGCTCGAAGTCGCTAGGCTGATGGTTCAGCACAACATCGGTGCCGTACCCGTTCTCCAAGACGGCCAACTGGCCGGCATTTTCTCCGAGCGCGATCTCATGAGCCGTGTGGTCGCCGGCGGAAAAGATCCCGCCCGCACCCCGGTCAGTCACGTCATGACCGAAGATCCTCTGACCGTCGCTCCCAACGATCCGCTGGAGACCTGCATGACCCTGATGAAGCGGCACGGTTTCCGCCACCTGCCGGTCTGCGCGGGACGCGAATTGAAGGGCATCGTTTCCTTGCGGGACATCCTGCTCCATGACCTGGACGAAAAAGATGACGAAGTGCGCATGATGCGCGCCTACCTGCATTCCACCCCTGACGCCGGATAGCCTTGCCCCCCCGGGCCCGTGTTTTCTTCCGCCTGTGGAGACCGGGCTTGTCCCGTGTCCGGCAGATGCGGCAAGCCGCATCTCTACGCAAAATCGCGCTCCTTCGCAAGGCTGGCGGTGGGCTGCCCAGATGGTAATGATTACTAGACAATGGTTACTAAGGTTACCTAAGTGGATTGACCTCACCAGTCAACCTGCCTGAGGATGTGGGGGAGGGCAGAGGCGCGGCCGTTTCTACGTCCGGGCGCATTCTTTCCTTGCATGACCCATGACTTGGCACAGCCCTATCATCGTCGTCTATTTGTGGTGCGCGCAACCGATCCTGGAATCGGTGCTGGCGGTGATCTTATGGCGACGTAAGCTGCACAAACAGTTTCCAGTCTTCTTCTTGTTCCTCATCGTTCAGGTTTCGAATTTTGCCGTCATTTTTCCCGCTTGGCTCACCGGCAATTACCGGCTGTATTTCGCGCTTTTCTGGCTGGGTGCCGCGGTCAATGCTGTTCTCGGCTTTAAGGTGATTCATGAGATTTTCCTCGATGTGTTCCGCCCCTATCACACGCTGAAAGACCTGGGCACTCTGCTGTTCAAGTGGGCGGGTGTGGTGATGCTGCTGGTTTCGGTGGTGGTAGCCTTTTCGAATTCCTACGACTCGAGTCCGCTGGTGCATGCCGTCACCACTCTGCAACGCTCGGTCCGCATCGTGCAACTGGGCCTGATCCTCTTTTTGCTCTTGTTTTCGCGCTTTCTTGGAGTGTCCTGGAAGCAGGTCAGTTTTGGGATCTCGCTTGGCTTTGGGCTCTTCGCCGGAGTCGAATTGATGCTGATGGCGTTGAATTCGGGGGGATTTGTCAAGCAAGACCTCTTCAACCTGATCAACATGGTCACCTTTCTTGTGGGCATTCTTGTCTGGCTCGGCTACTCCCTCTTGCGCAACCCTGTGCGCGTGGCCGCTGTCAACCGCTTGCAGACTGAGCGCTGGGAACAGGGCTTGGCGGATCTTCAACCCCCAGTTCCATCCGATTCGCTGATCCCAATGTTCGAAGGCATGGTAGAGCGCGCCTTTTCGCGAAGCTCCACTCTGGCGAACGTCGAACATCATTCTGCATTCGACCGCCCCGCTGCCCCAACCAAGGCCAACTCTGCGGCTGCCGGTTCCAAGCTGCGGCCATAGCTCCTGTTGCCCCAAAAACGCGCTTCTGCAAAAACTTTGTCAAGAGGGTTTTTTGGCGTGTGGCAATTTCTTTGCCAGGCGCGGAATAGAATTGGCTTTATTCAACCTTTACCTTAAGAAGTCAGCATAAACCCCTTTGCCGGTGCATGCCGAACGCCACGTTAGATTTTCGGCACCTCCGCCAGTTCCTCGCTTCCGGTCGGACAGTTCAAGTAACCTCCAATGAATCAAAAGGATGCAAGTTGTGTATAATTCCCCCCGCTTGTACGCTGGCACTTTTACGCCAGCCTATGGGCAGACCCTAAGGAGAAAGTAAACCATGAAACGTTCTCTCAGAGCGCTACTGCTGCTGGTAGGCCTGATGGGTGCATTTGCGTATGCCTCAATCCCGAGGGTTCCTCCTCACGACGGGCCTATGCCACTGTGCCCTCCCAGTAAACCGGTGTGCGGCAACTAAAGCAACATGCCGTAACTCTTTGCATCACGAAAGCAATCTTCCGGGCTGGCCTCCATAGCCAGCCTCTTTTTTTACTTCCCGTCTTTGCCCGCAGTTTCGGATTCCACCTGCCCGCCTGCTGCCGCTGCTTTCCCCGCTCCCGATTCCTTCCCCTCCTCCGCGAGAGGTTCCTCTGTCTCATTGCTGTTGCTCATGTACTGCACGATGATCGACACGCGCCGGTTCGACGGATCCAGCGGATCCTTTAGGTTGCGCAAGCGCTGGTCCGCAAAGCCCCGCACTTGCGAGACCTGATCGCTGCGCAATCCCGACTCCTGCATCAATCGCCGCGCCGCGTTCGCCCGATCCGACGACAGTTCCCAGTTGCTGTAGTTGCCTTTCCCGGTATACGGCTTGGCGTCGGTATGTCCCTCGACCGAAATATGGTTGGGAACTTTTCCCAATTCCGCCGCCAGCAGCGTCACCAGCTCCCGCCCACTCTGGTTGAGTTTGGAACTCCCACTGTCGAAGAACGTTCCTTTTTCCGATTCCAGCAACTCGATGCGCAGACCTTCCGCGGTCACCGTCATCTCGATATTCTTTCTCAGCTTATCCAGGTCGTTCATCTTCTGGATACTCTTTTGCAGCTCTTCTTTGAGCTTCGCCATGTCCTGCTTGCTCAGTTGAAGATTCTCTCCCGTTCCGGCCAGAGTCGTCCCGACCTTCGTAGCGGTTCCGCTGGGATCTTTGAAGTAACCGCTAATTGCGGCCTGCTCCTGCTTCGTGCTGCTGCTCATCAGCCACAACACGATGAACAGTGCCATCATGGCCGTGACGAAGTCGGCATAGGCGACCTTCCAGGCGCCGCCGTGATGGCCGCCATGGCCGCCTTTTTTCTTGATGATGATGGGTGGTGTCGACATGAACTTGGGTTATCCCGCGGCCGCCCCCGCCGCTGCCGCCGGCGCTTCTCTCGCGCCCCGGCAAGCCTCTTCCACCGCCGTGAACGAAGGACGCACATGCCCGGGCACCGTCCGCCGCCCAATCTCAACCGCCATGATCGGCGCGACGCCCTTCAGAAACGCAATCATGGTCACTCGTAATACCAGCATGTACCCGTGTTCCTCTTCCGCCATCTTGCCCATGCGGGATGCCAACGGTCCGACTAGCCCATAGCACAGCAGAATGCCCAGAAATGTCCCCACCAACGCCGCCGCCACCTTCCTGCCAATTTCTTCCGGAGGGCCGCCCAGCGCGCCCATCGTGATCACTACCCCTAGCACCGCCGCCACAATGCCCAGCCCGGGCAGCGAGTCCGCCATCGTCGTCAATCCTGACACCGGCTGGCTGGCTTCGTGATGATGCACTTCCATGTCCGCCTCCAGCATCTGATCCAGATCGAACACCTCCACCCCGCCGCTCACCGCCATTCGCATCGTGTCACAGACAAAAGCCACCGCATGGTGATCCTTCACAAAATCTTTATAGTTGGAGAACAGAGGACTCGCGTCCGGTGCCTCGATGTCCGTCTCCAATGCCACCAGCCCTTCCTTGCGCGCCTTTTGCAGCAGCTCATACATCATCTTCAAAGAGTCAATGTAGCGCTGCGTGCTGTACTTCGACGACCCAAATACCCCGATGAGCCCGCTGATCATCTGCTTCAGCGTGTGGATTGGATTCGAAATCAGCACCGTCCCCAACGCCGCCCCGCCGATGATGATCAGCTCCGCCGGCTGGAGCAGCACCTTGATGTTGCCGTGCTCCATCAGATAGCCTGCCACGATGCACCCGAAAACAACCACGATCCCAATGATCGAAAACATGCAGCATCATCCTCGCCAGCGTCCAGAAGCGTTGGCAGCGCCCGCCGCTTTCGCTGCCCCACTCGAGTGCGAAAGTTTCATTTCCCGCAGCAGCGCTTCCAGATCCTTGCCCGGGGTCGCCAACGTGTAGGCCACCTCGGACCCAACCAGGAACCGGTCGCCCCACCACAAAACTTCCGACTGGCTCAACAGATTCCATAAAGTTTCCGCCGTCGTTGCCACCGTTACCGGACTCGCCGAGGGCAACACCGCCAGGAATTCGTTCTCTCCCCAGCATCCCAGAAAGTATTCCGTGTCCAGGCTGTGTCGTAACGTCCGCGCCGCCGTGCGCAGAAAAGGCACGACCGACTGCGGACCGTGTTTCGCGCGAAACTCTTCCAGCCCCAGCACCCGTATCCGCAGCAGCCCGAAGCCTACCTCCGATTCCTCCATGCCTGCGATGCATTCGTTCAGCAAGGCTTGCGTCAGCCGCCGCGAAGGAATTCTCATGGTCGCGTCCAGGCATCCGTACATCGCCGGCCCGGACACTTCCTCGCGGTACGCAAACTCTTCTTCGAACAGAACCGTCACACCTTCGATCGCGCCACCGTGCTCGGAGTTTGACAGGGTGCGGATCGGCAGCGTGCGCACGCTCACCGGCACGCGGTGCCCACTTTTGTGCAGGAAGAAAGCGGTGCACGACTGCGGCCGTCGTTCGGTGAGGGTCACCGTCACCGGACGTTGCTCGCCACTAAAGCTGTTGCCCTGTCGGTCGCAGGCCTGCACCACATCTTCCAGGACATGCCCCACCACTTCGTGTGCCAAGTACCCGGTGATGTGTTCCGCGCCATGGTTCCAAAAACGGATCCGCCGTTCCCGATCCACGATGTAAATCCCCACCGGCAAATCTTCCACCACATGCCGGAACAGTTTCGGATTATCAAGAAGGTTGGAAAACATGACGCGCCGCACCGCCTCTGAAGGGCTGCAGAGAAACTCGGGATATTCCGGTAGAGACGGAGCTTGCCACTCTCCCGAGCCGCGACAGGCCGCGCCTCTACTGGAAGTCACGCCCCCGTGAGGGACTGGGCATCGGAATTCGACTTTTTCCGCCGCCTTCCAGTTTCATCGGCAGCCAAGGCAGGGAACTTCAGCGGCCAGAAAGACATTACGGCGTAGAAAAATGTCCGTGGAAGGTTGATACGCGCTGAAGGCTTCGGCCCGCGAGGTCCCACCCTCTTCGGAATCCACCCGCTTCACGCCGCCGGACGCGCTCGCGACCCCAACGCTCTCGCCAGTTCTTGCGCATCGAAAACCGGCGGCTGGCAAGCGAACCCCGAGCACACCACCGCAAATGATCGTCCATCGCCCAGAGCCGGAAGATTTGGGATCGTCTCCGCCAAAGCCGGCGGCAGATTCTGCGCGACAGCCTGATCCGCGTCCAAACGAACCACTGCCGCGCTCAAGCCAAGCGGCCGCACCGCAGCCCGATACATCTTCGCAGCCACGTCATCTTTCCCAACGACCACCACCTGCGTATGCGGCTGGACAAATCGGACCACCGCCAGCCCGTAAGTCGCCGCAAAAATTCCATGTTGCCCCGCGACCCCGGCATAGACCTCCAGCGTCTCCCCGGCCCGGTCGCGATACGACGCATCGTGACCCAACGAATCGCCCGCGTAACCATGCAACCGCAGCAGCGCAATCGCCGCCGCCGAATTTCCCGCCGGAGTCGGCGAATCCTGAAACGGTTTCCGCCGCGTCCCCAGAATTCCAAGCGCAGTCTCTTCGCCCGTCGCCCGCTGTGTATCAAAAAGCCCACCCTCCACCGGATCGAAGAACCCCGCCACCATTGCATCCGCAATCGCCCGCGCAAAACGAAAGTAGCTCAGGTCCGCCGTAGCCTCGTAAGCGTCGAGACAGGCAATCACCGCGAAAGCATAGTCATCCAACACGCCGGAGACTTCCCGCCGCGGAGCGTCCGCTTCCGAGTAAGCAATCACATGCTTTAGTGTGGAGCGGGCGCCCTCGCCCGCTGCCGTTGCCTTTGACTCGCCTTGCCATCCTTCCGAAAGCAGCCGATCGAGCGACCGCAAAGCAAAGTGCCGCGCCTCCGCCAGATCCAGCACCTTCGCCGCCTCCAAATAAGCTGAAACGCACATCGCATTCCAGCCCGCGTAAACCGTCTTGTCCACATACGGCGTAGGACGCAGCAACCGCGCGGCATACATCCTCCTCTGAGCCGCAGCCAGCAGCGCGCCCGCTCGCTCTTCGGGAATGCTCAACCGCTGAGCAATTTCCTCCACCGAGTTTCGAGCTGAAGAAGCAATATGCAGCACATTCTTTGCCCGATTGTGATGCATGTCCCCGACTTCCCGGATGCCGTAGTACAGCGCCGCCACCGCAGCCTCATCCTCGGTCAGCGCCGCCTTCGCTTCCGCTAAAGTCCAGGTGAAATAATCGCCGTCATCGTCCATCGAATAGTCTGCATCCTGAGAAGCGTAAAAGCCGCCATGCGCGCGGTCGCTGAGCCATTCATCCATCCAGCGGATAATGTCGCGCGCCACCCCGGCGAAGAACTCGTCCCCCGTCGCCTGATAAGCGTGCACATAGTTTTTCAGCAATTCCGAATTGTCGTAGCACATCTTCTCGAAGTGCGGCACGATCCAGCGCTCATCCACCGAGTAGCGATGGAACCCTCCCGCCAACTGGTCATAAACGCCGCCACGCGCCATTTTTTCCAGCGTGTGGACGAAAATCGTCCGCAGGTCGTCGTCGTCTGTTCCGCGGTCTGTGTGGTGACGGGGCGGAGCCTGCCCTGAGCCAGGCCGAAGGGCCCCGTCCAATCGGGAAGCGCGCACGTACTCTTCCATCACCAGATCCAGCATCGCCGGATGCGGAAACTTCGGAGCACTTCCAAATCCGCCGTTGACCGCGTCAAACATCTGCCGCGCCGAATCCACAATCGCGTCGACCACCGCAGCCGAAACCTTCCCCCCGCCCGCCGAAGCAGATTCCGCCCGCGCGATCGCGCTCTCCACCATCTGCGCCTGCTCCAGCACCTCGCCATGCTTCTCGCGATAAGCCGCAGCAATCGAAAGCAGCACGCGCTTAAAGCTGGGCCGCCCGTAACCATCCACCGGAGGAAAGTAAGTCCCGCCATAAAACGGCTTCCCATCCGGAGTAAGAAACGCCGTAAGCGGCCATCCGCCCTGTCCCGAGAGCGCGCTCACCGCCGCCTGATACCGGCTGTCAATATCCGGACGCTCGTCCCGATCCACCTTCACCGCGATGTAATGCTCATTCACAATGGCCGCGACTTCGGCATCGTCATAAGACTCGCGATCCATCACATGACACCAGTGACACCAAACCGCCCCAATATCCAAAAGCACAGGCTTATTAGCCGCGCGAGCCGCAGCAAAAGCCTCCTCGCCAAACTCATGCCACCGGATAGGCTGATGCCTAGCCGACCGCAAATAAGAAGAAGAAGCGCGAGCCAGGGCGTTGTGGGAGGAGTCGGTCATCAGCCTAGTTTAGCTTGCGGCGAGGAACAGCGTAGCCGCGATTGTATACAGGAGACGGCGACCCGGGCGTGATCTTTAGATGATTCCCTCGAACTGCAAGAACGCCCTCAAGGGAACCGAAGGCACTCCTAGGAGACCGCAGGCCGTGTTAAGGGACATCTTCCTAGGCGTGTCTCTTATTTCCTCAGTCACAATCCTGGCATCCTTGCTTGCGGCACGCAGACGAACAGCCAGGGCCAGCAGGTAGGGGTCGGCCTCCTCGGCTCCCGCGTCTTTGTCTGGATCCAGAACCTTGGGTACGGCAGCAAGGACAGCCTTTACCTGCTCAAGGGACGGGGCGTGTTCTGTGGCCTTCCCTTCATTTTGTTTTGCCCACAGATACTGAGCATCGGGGGCATGAGGATCAGCGGACCTCTTAAGCTCGCCCACAACTTGTTTCGGAAACACGATCCTTCCACCATTTACCAGACTGCTCATGCCCTCGAATACCTCTTTCTTCTTCGTGTTCTCGATGGATCGGCGAACCTCAGCTATGGAGGAAGTGTCTACGACCCAAATGACGTCTCGGGTCATGCTCACCCACGGCGACGGCCTGCCTCAGCGAGGTCGTCGAATGTAGTGTCAGGGATGTCCAGGAATTCCACCGCCTGTGATCGGGTGAGAAGATCCTTTTCGACCGCAGTAACCAATATTGAGGTAACACGATCCCCGAATTGGTCCTCCCGAATTTGGGTGCGGCTGCGGCCCTGTCCACCCCCGCCCGGCGGCTTCTTGTCAGATATTGGGGGTATCTCGTCATACAGAGCCCAAGTTGCCGCGTTCAGCCCAATAAGCCGAATGACAGCGGCCCTGAGGCTGACTTTGTAAAGATTGGCGAGGCTCTTGGCGATAGCTAAACTTGCGGTTTGCCCGCGCGATCCATACTGATGCAGGGCGGCTTCGACATCTTTCGTAGGCATCAGTACGCCAGCGGCAAAACGTTCGCACCAACGCTCGACCGGGTCCGTTCTGGGGGTAGTTCGGATTGATTCCAAGCACGCTGAACTGGTTCGGGTGATCAGATGACCTAATTCGTGGAACAACGTAAATATTCGCGCGGACTCGTTCCATGCAGTATTGACCGCCACAACAGGCGCGAAATCGTCCCAAAGAGAAAATCCTCGGCAGGAATCCTTGCCTAACGAAAAGAGAAAGACTAACTGGCCTGTACGCTCTAGAGCCGTTCGCCACTCGTCAAAAGCCACCGAGGGACTCGGCCATCTCTTCTGATCCGTAGTCGTAATTCGAAGAGCGTCGCGGGCAAGACCCGCCGCTGCGACGGGATCTTCATCTACAGATGCCAAAGGCATCCGCGGCCTTTCGATTTCTAATTCTCTTACTAACCATGAAAGTACTTGCTGGAACCTAGCGGCTCTTCGCAGATGTCGTCGCTCGTTGGGGTTTAGCTCACGCTGCTCTCCGACGGGATGCCTGAACTCAACAGATAACCGCCGACTCTCCGGCGGTTCAGGCAAAAGAAGTGCTGCAAATGGTCGGTGTAGTTTGCTGGCTAGCTTTCGTGCGTGGGTGAGGGTAGGCTTAGCATCACCGGAGGCCCATTGTTCGAGCACAGGCAGGCCCACACCAACCGCGCGCGCGATGTCTTGAGCACTGTATCCGGACTCCTCAATCGCCCAGCGGAGCACCGAAGGCGTCACAGGTACTTGGATAGAGCGGCCCATTGCGATCTAGATTGTAGGCCTTGGCTCGTTCTTGTGCCCACAAATCGACGGTACGCTCAGCACCCGGTAACCAGGGATGCAATAAAGTCATGTTTATAATCAAAGTTCTGCGCGCCGTCAGACGGCCCGACCCTAACCCGCGTTCGAAGCCTGCGATTCCGTCACCAAGATCCTTGCACCCCGCCGGGATCGAGGCTTCTTGCGAATCACGATTTCGACGTCGCGATCGAGTGCATTGAGGAAGTGCATAAGCCGCTCCACAGAAAATCCGTCCAAGCGGTAATTCATCAACGCAGAAATCTTCGGCTGATTGACGTCGAGCACGCGCGCCGCTTCGGTCTGCGACAGGAGACGCGCCTGTATAAGCTGATTAATAGCGACGGCCAGCCGCACTCTCGTTTGCTTCTCACCGGCATCGCGCAGGCCGAGATCCGCAAATACGTTTCCTGAGCCTGGAACCACCGCATTACTGCTTTTTCCATTTGCCATATCTCGCCTCGTAATCCTCGCGCCGATTATCCCAGTTCTAGGATACAAGTCCACAACTCATTTGCGGATGGGAATCAGTCTACAGAAGCCCCAAGCCGCTTCGCAGGACAGTCGTCCGGCCGCCCTTTTCATCACAATCACCCAGTGCGCGCCATCACAGACTTCCAATCTCACCCGATGCGACGATCATCCCCAAATGGGCAGCGAAGAGTTGCGCCGGTTCCCAAGGCGGCTCTCGAAGCTGCCCCAAAACAATTTTCAGCGCTCTTTGACAACTTAAGTGCTTATTTCTGAATATTTTGAAGTTAAGTCATTATTCCTCAATATTTTAGCGCAAATCGGGGGGGGGGTTACAAAACCAGTGCGGAACGGGCACACCCTCTGACGCGTTCCAGCTACCAAGAGAGACGCAGGGGTCCTTCGACTCCGCAGGAACTTCACTTCGTGAAGTTCCTGCTCCGCTCAGGATGACAGCGTGAAATGAGCGTCTGACACTATATGCTCCGTTGGGTTATTTATAATCACTTGCTTCCAGTCATTAACTTTTCGCTGGGCAAGGACAGGCATCCAAAGGACACTCATTGGCACTCGACGAAAATATTTATGAAATACGGCGCGAGAAGCTGAAAAAGATTGAAGCTCTCGGGCATCCGGCTTATCCGCGAAAGTTTAACTACAGCCACACTGTGCCGCAGATTCTGGCTGAGTATGGCGGGCAGACGGCGGAGGAATTGGAATCTCCGCGCGTGACCGTGCGGGTTGCGGGACGCATCATGGCGATCCGCCTGATGGGCAAGGCTGGATTCGCGCACTTGCAGCAGGATGGGCAGCGCCTGCAGATCTACGTCAAAAAAGACGCGATCGGCGATGCCGGATACGAATTGTGGAAACTGCTCGACCTGGGTGATCATATCGGAGTTCGCGGATACTTGTTTCGCACGCGCACGGGCGAGCTCAGTATTCATGCCGAGGAACTGACTTTCCTGTCGAAAGACCTGCTGCCTTTACCGGAAAAATTTCACGGGCTGACCGACGTTGAGTTGCGCTATCGCCAACGCTACGTCGATCTGGTGATGAATCCGGAAGTGCGCGAAGTGTTTTTGAAGCGCAGCAAGCTGGTGCAATCGTTGCGCAGGTATTTCGACGCACAAGGATTCATAGAAGTCGAGACGCCAATGATGCAGCCCATCGCGGGAGGCGCCGTGGCGCGTCCCTTCAAGACGCATCACAACACGCTCGATATGGATCTGTTTCTGCGCATCGCTCCCGAACTTTATTTGAAGCGGCTGACGGTTGGCGGATTCGATCGCGTGTATGAAATCAATCGCAACTTCCGCAATGAGGGCCTCGGTTGGAGATGGAATCCTGAGTTCACTATGCTCGAAGCGTACCAGGCGTATACGGATTATCTCGGCATCCTCGACACCACGCAGGGCTCAATCGAGCAGGCCGTGAAAGACGTAACCGGAGGGATGAAGACGAAGTGGGGCGAGCACGAGATTGACTGGTCGCACGCGAACTGGCGGCGTATGACGATGCGCGAGGCGATCTCGAAGTTCTGGCCCGAGAAAGCTGGCGTCTCGCCCTCGCGAAACGACTTCGCCACACGCCAGTCGGTCGAAGCGCTGGTCGAGCGCGTGCGCGGCGCGGGAATCAGTTTGAGCTACGATCCGGCAGCGCCGGTAGGCAAGACAATCGCCGCCATCTTTGAGGCGATCGCCGAAGAACACCTGATGCAGCCGACGATCATCTACGAATTTCCCACCGCCGTGTCGCCGCTATCAAAGCAAAAGGCGGATGAGCCGGACTGGACGGAGCGCTTCGAAATATTCGCCGGGAATATGGAAATCGCCAACGGCTTCAGCGAACTAAACGATCCCGAAGATCAGCGCCAGCGATTCGAGGCCCAATTAAAAGAACGCGAGCGCGGCGACGAAGAAGCCCACCAGATGGATGAAAACTATATCAACGCGCTGTCCTATGGCATGCCTCCGGCGGGCGGAGTGGGCGTGGGAGTGGATCGGCTGGCGATGCTATTCACCAACTCACGCACGATCCGGGATGTGATTCTGTTTCCGTTGCTGCGTCCGGAAAAAACTTCGAGCGCGGATGAGGCGCAAGATAAAGAGAAGTAAGATGCTCGCGCACCTTAACAATCACTTGAAGTCTGGCCGCGCGACCCGCATCCTGACCCTAGTTAGTAAAGTCAGGGCAGCGCTGCCGTAATGGCTACTTCGGACGTTGGGTCGGCAGCGCTCTGCCCTTGTCATTTCGCGGCCGTCCTGGCTTCGCCTTTTTCGGACCGAAGTTCATGGTCAGGGCTTGCGAGACGCGACGCTAGCGCTGGTCGAGCAGATGGATGGTTTCGAGCGTGGTATCGCCCACGATTTCCAGACTTTTGGGACTGAGCTTGTCCATGGTGTCTTGCGGGGTGTGATGGAAGACGTCGTTGTAGCCGTAGGGCACATCAATGATATCGGCGCAGGCAACGCCGCGTTTCACGAAAGGAATGTGATCGTCCTCTTCGCCGCCTTGAATGCTATAGAAATGCGACTGGTAGCCTCCGCGCTCGGCTGCCGAGTAGATCAGATCGAGCAGCCAGGGAGCGGAGTTGGTATCGCGAAGAATGGCGAGATCGATGGGAGCGATCATGTCCATGACCATTAACGCTTTGATTTTTTTCAGAGTGCCGTCCTTCTCCCATTTCTCGGCTAGATGGCGGGTTCCGTAGAGACTGTCGGTATCGGACCATGACTTCACCGCTTCTTCGCCGTCGGTCCAGACTAGCCAGACGCTATAGCCATCGCGCTTCTTACCCGATCCCGCGCCGCGCAACTGGTTGGCGAATTCGAGCAGTATGGCGGTGGAAGAGCCGCCGTCGTTGGCGCCTACGTATCCGGTGCCGCGCAGCCAGTAGTTGGTATCGTAGTGGCCCATGATGACGATGATGCCGTCTTTAGTGCCGGGAAACTTCGCGATGATGTTGCGGACGGGAAACTTCCCTTCGACGGTATCCGCGGTAAACGCGTCGTCTTCCACCTGATCGCCTTTCAGGTGGTCGATGATGTAGCGCTCGAGCTTCTTGTGGTTCTCGTTGCCCATGTAGCGCTCACCGAAAGCAGTAACTTCGCGGGTGTATTGGAAGGCGCGTTTGGCATCGATGTGCGGCAGCGGAGTGTTGTCGATTGGTGGAGCATCGGGCGGAGTTGAGGGAGCCGTTTTGATTTGTGATGGTAATTGATCGAGCTCCTTTGGCTGGGCATCTGTTCCACGCGAGCAGGAAACAAGCGTGACCATTCCGAGGAGATAGAGCAACCCCTTCAACCACAGGGAGCGCAGGGGAACACAGGGAAAGATTTTGCGGACTTCCATTCTCATTGCGGTTCTTTTCATGGTCGGAGTGAACTCCCGTGCTCTGGTTACGAGTTCCTCTTTTCTACCCGTTTCTTGCGCTGGTCGGGATGGACCAGCCAGGCAATGCCAGTGCTCAGCATGTACAAGGCCACCATGGGCGCGGCGAAGATGCACATGTTCAGGATATCGGGCGTGGGTGTGATGATGGCGGCGACGACGAAGATGCCCAGGATGGCATAGCGGATATTGCGCCACATCCAGCCTGCACTGACGATGCCCATCAGCGCCAGAAAAAATATCACGATCGGCATCTCGAAAATTACGCCCAGGCCGACGATGATCGTGAGAAACAAAGAACTGTACTCGCTGAGCGTGATCATCGGTTGAAAGTCTTTGCCATAGCCGATCAGGAACACCAGCGCTTGGGGCAGGACCACTTTGTAGCCGAAGAATCCGCCCGCAAGGAACAGGGCAATGGTCGAGGCCATGAACGGCATGACGTAACGCTTCTCGTGGCGGTAAAGACCGGGCGAAATGAAGCACCAAATCTGGTAGAGCACGAAGGGCGAGGCGACGAACAACCCGGCCATCATCCCGACTTTCAGATACAGATTGAAAGGCTCGACAGGATTGACATACACGAGTTTTGCCGAGAGGCCATTGCGTTGGAGCGCGTCCATAATGGGACGCTGCATGATGGCGTAGATATGCTCGGCATATCCCCAACAGGCCAAGAAGCCGGCCACGATGGCGACGATGGAATAGACGATGCGCTTGCGGAGTTCCTCGAGGTGATCGAGGAAGCCCATGGTAGGCATTTGCTCCTTGTCCTTATCCTTACCCGTGGCGGATTCGTTCAGGTTTGAGGACGCGGCTGCTTCAGGCATCGGGCGCTGCCTTCGGAGCGGGAGGCGGCTCGGGAACGGGCTCGGCGGTGGCTTCGTTCGCCACGGTTCTGGCCGCCGTGGCATTTTCTTTTGCTTCCAATTTTTCGGCGGACGGCGGATTGAAGATGCGATTGGCTAGCGATCCGAGCGGCGCTTGAAGCGGCGGCAGGCTCTGCTGCCGGGGGCTGCCGCTATTGTCGAGAGAATTAATTTCGGACTCGATCTGGGAGCGGAATTCATAGGACGCGCGCCGGAACTCGTTCAGGAAGCGCGCGACCTGGCGGCCGATCTCCGGCATTTTCTTGGGGCCGAAAAGGATCAGCACCAGAAGAAACAGGAAGATCATTTCGCCGGAGAAGCCGAAATTCATATGTCTATCATAATGCGGGATGGGTCGTACCGGCCACTTGCGAGTGGAAGCGGGCAAAAAATATGCAGAGTTGAAGAAACAAGGCGTTAGTGGCGAAGGACCTGCCTTTTCGGCGGCGGGCAAAGAGCAGGTCCTTCCGCTTTAGGCTCAGGATGACAAAGTGAGCTGGCTGCTGCAGTGCTAGTGTCCGCCGCCGAAGTTATAACCGATCGACGCCCCCACGCGTGTCGCGTATGAAGAACTGAACAACTGGTTGTTGTTGACGAGGTAGACTTTGGCTTCGGGACGGATGAAGAAGCCGCCCTTAGGATAGAGTTTGAGACCGGCGCCGAAGTCTCCCATGAAGTGTTTATCGGTAGAGTAGTTGGTGTAGCCATTGTAGCAATCCTGGCAGTAGATACGGGTGTCCACCGCCCCGATGCCGGCCGACAGCTCCAGGTAGGCGTGGCGGGCGAGTTTGGGCGAGTAAACCCCGTCGAAGTCCAAAAAGAGTGGCCGATAAGGGACGGGGCCGCTGAAGGCGGGGTAAATGCTCTGGGTTGCCCTCCAATAGATCTCGCCCCCGATGCCGAAATTGTGCCAGAAGAGCACGTCGCCGCTAAAGCCGGGATAGGTGCCGCCGGTGAGCGATGGGCCTGTCGAATTGGCCGCGGGCGCTTCCACTGTGCTGATGCCGAAAGCCACGTCGACTTTCTGGGCCTGCGCGAAATTCGAAAACGCTGTTACCGCAGCGCACGCAAAAGATACCACTATGGCAATGCGTAATGTCTGTTTCAATCGAAACCTCCGGATGCAGTATTGGGTTCACTCGGTTGGATGCAGGATGGGAGTGTGATGCTGCCGGAGCGGCGGGAGATTTATAAGAATTTACGGTGGCCGGAAGGTCATGAACTGCCGGGTTTTATCGCGGTCATTCTCGTGCTGCGGAAGTGCGTACTTCCGTGTGACCTTTATATAAGGTTGGCTGCCTTCGTTAGTCGAGAGGTCGCCAGCGGATTAGTAGGCCAGCAGGATCCGCAAGTCGCGAAGGTTATTTCCGGTGGGTCCGGTGACTACGGTGTCGCCTAGCGCGTCGAAAACAGGATAGGAATTGAAGGTGGCGAGCGCGTGGCGGATGGCTTCGGCGCCGCCCGCGAGGCCATCGATACGGGCAACGGTGCTGCCATCGACTACGGCACCGGCGGCAGGACTGTTGCCGTCAATGCCGTCGGTGCCAGCACTCAGCACGGTTATGTCGTGTCCCGATATTGGTTCGGCGCAGGCGAGAGCGAACTGTTGATTGCGTCCGCCGATGCCCCCGTTGCGGACGGTCACGGTCACCTCGCCGCCGGAGATCAGACAGACACGCGATACTTTGCGGCGCAGTTCGTGCAGACGGTTGAGCAAGTACTCGACGGTTTTTTCGTAGGGCCAGTCGTCGCAGGAATTATCGACTTCGACGGCGAAACCGGCGCGGGTGGCGGCTACGGCAGCTTCATCGATTGCGACCTTGTTCGAAAGCACGGTCCACCAGCGCGCGCGAACGAAGGCGGGATCGTCGGACTTGGGCGTCTCGTCGAGGGCGTGCTGACGGAAGAGATCGGCAACGGACTTGGGGAACTGCTCGACGAGGTTATATTGGGCGGCAATTCGCTCGCAGTCATGGATGGAAGTGGAATCGGGCATGGTCGGGCCGGAGGCGAGCGCGTCGGGGGTAGCGTCGGGCACGTCGGAGACAAGAATCGAAACCTGCTGCGCGGGATAGGCGGCTTGGGCGAGGCGTCCACCCTTCACGGCGGAGAGATGTTTGCGGAGGACGTTGATCTCGGCGATGGGCGCGCCGGAGTGCACGAGCGTGCGGTAGGTGGAGACGAGATCAGAGAGGCTGATTTCGTCGTCAACGGGCTTCTCGACGATGGACGAACCGCCGCCGGAGATCATAAAGATGACTAGCGATGTAGCGTCCATAGAAGTCAGCGATTTGAGGATGGCGGAGGCGGCGTGGATGGATTCAGCAGTGGGTGTGGGATGTCCACCGCGAAAATAGCGGAAACCGCGGACCTGGCTGGCCGGTTCAACCGAGGATGCGACGATGCCTTCGAGGCTGCTGCCGAGATGGGTTTCGAGAGCGGCGGCCATGGTGTGTGCGGCCTTTCCGATGGAGACAACCAAGACACGATTGTATGAATCGAGGTCGTGGAGATCGTCGCCGATGCGCAGTACGCGGCGCTCGCAGTGCACGTTGCGGGCAAAAGCACTCTCGATGGAGGCATTCTTCAGCGCGGTGGTGAAGATCTCGCGGGCCGTTTCGCGCATGCGAGCCAACTGCTGGTCGCGCGCGGGAGAGAGACCGGGCATGTCCAGTGGCATTATAGTCTGCGGCGAATGTTCAGCGAGTGGAAGTAATTTCTTTCACCCACATTTCAATCGCCCCACGCATCTCGCGCAAGCGGCCTGCGAAGAAGTGATCTCCGGCTTCGATGCGGACGAGCTTCTTCGGATCGGCGAAGGTGCTGACCAGCGCTTCGAGTTTACCCGGAGGACCGAATTGATCGCGCGATCCGCTGATGAAGAGTTTCGGCTTGGCACAGGCGCGCAGGAATTCGAAATCGTAGACGCGGCCTTCCGCGGGGACGGCGGGCAGTCCGAGGGCGATGAGGGCGCGGACGCGGTCGGCGGCATAGGCGGCACGCAGCCCGACGGCAGCGCCGAAAGAAAAGCCCGCGAAGATGATGGGGAGCGTGAACTCGCCTTCGAGCCAGTCGACGGCGGCGCGCACGTCTTCGACTTCTCCGATGGCGTTGGCATGCTCGCCTTCGCTCAGGCCGGCGCCGCGGAAGTTGAAGCGGAGCACGGGAAATCCGAAGCTGTGCAGCGCTTTCATGGCGTGGAAGACGACTTTGTTGTGCAGCGTTCCGCCATAGAGCGGATGCGGATGGCAGACCAGGGCGGCGTGCGTTGCGTTGGGCAATCCGGCGTTGAGGAGGGCTTCCAGGCGGCCGGCCGGCCCGGCGATGAACAGGGAACGGATGCTGGAGGTTTCGGGGAGCACGGAATCAGAGTACAACAGTTGCAGTGGGGTGACGGGCGTCTCGCCCGTTCAGTATCACGGGTGGCCGGGCGAGGACGCCCGGCGGTCCACGGGTAATCTGGTACGCTTTTCCTGCATGGAACTGTCTGCGCTTACCCGCCGCCTGATCGACATCGAATCCATCACTCCAAATGAAAGTGCGGTGGCAGATTTTCTTTTCGGCGAGTTGCGGCGGCGCGGGTTTGAAGCCTGGAAAATGCCGGTCGAGGGTTCGCGCGCGAACGTGCTGGCCACGTGGCCGGGGCATGCCCGCCCGGAGATTGTTTTTTCCACCCACATGGATACGGTGCCGCCGTTCATTAAATCGTCCGAAGATGATGGGCGTATATACGGGCGCGGAGCGTGCGACGCGAAAGGAATTATTGCGGCCCAGATTCTGGCGGCGGAAAAGTTGCGCGGGGGAGGCATTTTCGTCGGTTTGCTGTTTCTGGTAGGGGAGGAGCGCGACTCCATCGGCGCGAAAACGGCCAACCAGCAACCGATGGGCGCGCGCTTCCTGATTAACGGCGAGCCGACGGAGAATAAGCTGGCATTGGCGAGCAAGGGCGCACTGCACGTGGAGCTAGTGGCGCACGGAAAGATGGCGCACTCGGCGTATCCGGAACTGGGCGAGTCGGCGATCGACAAATTGGTGGAAGCGCTGCACCGGTTGCATGCGATGAAACTTCCCGAAGATGCGGACGTCGGTCCTTGCACAAAAAACGTAGGCTCCATTCAGGGCGGGCGCGCGCCGAACGTGATTGCCGATTTTGCCAAGGCGGATCTTTTCTATCGCCTGGTGGGTCCGGCGGGCAAGCTGCGACGCGAAATCACGGCGGCCGTCGGCGACCTGGCGGAGGTTCACTTCACTCGCGAGACTCCGTTCCAGCGGCTGCGAACACTCGAGGGTCTGCCCACAATGGTCGCGGCTTTCACCACCGATATCCCGTCGCTTGCGGCCTGGGGCGAACCGTTGCTGCTGGGGCCAGGTTCGATTCACGTGGCGCACACGGAAGGCGAATTTGTGGAGAAAGCGCAGCTGCGGGAGGCCGTGGGGATTTATTGTGCGATGGCGCAGAAGCTAGTTCTCAGTTCCTAGTTCGCAGCTAAGAAACTTACTGAGCAGTACGGATCTGCGTTGTCATATATGGTACTTTGATGGACCGGGAAAAGTAATGGAGATAAACAGAGGAAATGGGTTCAAAATACTCAAGGAGGAACGGAGTATGAAGTTCTATCGTCTCGCATTTGCCCTCAGTGTCATCTGCGTTGCGATCGTGACAGCGGGGTGTAGCTCGACGGAGAATAAGCCGAAGGAGAGTACGCCCGAAAAGCCGGCCGCCGCCTCGCAGCCGCAGAGTACGGAGCCCGTGCTTTACACCGGTCAGGAGGCATTCAATCGAATGATGGGTCTGGCCTTAAAGTGGTCACCGGATGCGCAGCCGGCTCGGTTGGAATCCGTTCTCACCACGGAAACCACCGGCGAGGACGGAAAATCGACCATCTGGCGAGGGTACTTTGCCTCGCCCCTTCGCCGGTCCACCAAGACCATCGTTTGCTCGGGAAGCCGCCGGCCGGATGCGCCGCCCTTCGGAGTTTCAGCCGAGGGGAATGAAGGCGCCTACAATGCCGAAGCCGCCAATCTTGCCTTTTTGCCGTTGTTGGTGAAGACCGACACGGATAAGGCATTCGCGATCACGCTGCAACACGGGGGCGATGCCATCCTCAAGAAGAATCCGCAGCTGCCCATCACGTACGTGTTGCTCAAGGACCGGAAGCAGAACGTACCGGTCTGGTATGTCATTTACGGCACGAGCGAGAAAGACAGGAAGGGTATCGGTGTGATTAACGCGACCACGGGCGCTTTTGTAAGTGCGGGCAAGTGAGACGGCTCGCGACGCTCAAGCGCCGAATCTTTCTGCGGCACGAGCTTTCGCTTTGGCGGCTTCTTCATCGCGATTCTTCGGCGGAGCGTTCGTGTCGAGTGAGTGCAGAAGACGAGCCGAGATCGCGGCGATTTCATCGATTGCACCCAGGAACGCGGCTTCATTTGCCTTCGACGGCTTGTTAAAGCCAGTAATTTTTCTCACGAACTGGAGCGAAGCCGCTCGCACCTCCTCGTCAGTGACGGGCGGATCGAAGTTGAACAGGGTTTTGATATTCCGGCACATTTGTCGCCACCTCCCAGCCTGACCTGAATAGACTCTGTGACATTTTCTCACGGCAGCGACTGTCCTTTCGCCGTTGCCGCGGAAGCCGCGTCCCCGCGACGCGGTAGTTGTCTGGTATCCATGTACCATGGTACATTTATACTATGGCTACCGAATCGCAACTCATGGTCGAGCGCGTCCAGACCGGCGTCCGCATGGAGAAGCGCCTCCTCAAGGTTCTCAAGGCCCTGGCGGAATATCACGATATGTCCCTGGGCGACCTGCTCGAGGGCATCGTGCTCCACGTCTTTGACGGCAAGACTCCTTTCAGCTCCTCATCGCTTAAACGCATTCAAGACCTGAAAAAGTTCTATGCCCTCGATCTCGACTTCCGCGCCAGCCACCGCCTCACCGAAATCAAGCGGCGCCCGGGAAATAAGACTGCCTCGGAGAAGAAAAAATGACACAACCACGTTTGCGTGCGGCGTTGCTGGTCTTGCAGTGGGTTCTGGGTCTGGTGATTCTGGGGGAGTCGCTGCATTTCGCGTTTTCTCCCGGAGCCGCACAAGCATTCGCCAAAACCGGGATGCCCAACTTCATTCACATCGCCTTGGCATGGGCGGAGATCGTAGCGGCCATTCTGTTCCTCGTCCCGCGCGCCACGGTCGCCGGCGGACGGCTGTTGATCGCCGTGCTCGCGGCAGCGATTGTCATCCATCTTTTGCACGGATGGTTCGACGTAGGGGCGTTGTTGGTTTATGCGGCGGCGGCGTGGACGGTCGTGGTGGGGAAGTGAGCTCCTTTGAGGTCAGCGTGTATGGAGAGCGAACATGACCGGTGATGAGCTGATCAAACAATTCGAGGACGGCACTACTCCCGCTGACACTTTCCACCACGCCGACCACGTCCGGCTGGCTTTTGAGTATCTATGCCGATATTCGGTGCTCGAAGCGCTGGGACGATTCTCGGATGCTTTGAAGCGCTTCGCTGCCGCGCAAGGAAAACCGCAGCTCTACCACGAAACCATCACCTGGGCCTACCTGCTTCTGATGCGCGAGCGCATGGCGCGTGCCGGTTACGCCCAAACTTGGGAAGAATTCGCCGAGCGCAATGCAGACTTGCTGATGTGGAAGGGCGGCGTGCTAAGAACCCTCTACCGTCAGGAGACGCTCGATTCCGACCTCGCCCGCCACACCTTCCTGCTCCCCGATCAGCGCCTGTAATGTGTTGTGCAGCAGGAAGCCTCTGTTTTGGAATTTCTCGACACCTGCGACCTGCCCCTGTGACCTGCCTCCTTGAAGCCGAGCCACTTCGGCGTTAGTATTCGTTTTTCGCCTTTATCGCGACTTTCGAGGCCTTATGCCGCAAAATTACGTTCCCATCTTCCTCTTCCTCGCCGTCGTCGGCATTCTGATCCCGGTCACGCTGGTGGTTGCCAGAATCATCCGCACGCAAAGTCCCAACCGTGTGAAGCTGATGCCTTACGAGTGCGGCATCGATCCTTATGACAGTGCTCGCGGGCGCTACACCGTTCGTTTTTACATCATCGCCATCATGTTCGTGATCTTCGACGTGGAAACGATTTTTCTGTTTCCCTGGGCGGTGAAGTTCAAGGCGCTCGGTGTTTTCGGCCTGATCGAAATGCTGGTCTTCCTCGGCATCCTGATCGTCGGATATGTTTGGATCTGGAAGAAGGGCGCGCTCGAATGGGTGTAGGTTCCACGGGTGCAAATCCGGCGAATTTAATTGCGGCTGTTTCCGATGAGACCTTCAGTGCCAGCCGCTGGACGAGGGGGAACCTGTGGTTCCCAACGCGCATCGTGGTCAGCCCGCTGCGCGTGAGCCGCGTGAAGAGGCGTCTGTTCGGCAGCAACGAGGAAAGTATCTCGATTTCCCAGGTAGCTTCGGTGAAGATTTCTACGGGAATCTTTTGGTCGAACATTGTGATTGAATCGACCGGAGGCACCGATCCGATTACGAGTCACGGCCATCGCAAAGCCGACGCGGTGCGCATTCGCGATTTGGTCGAAAATTTTCAGGCGGCGCGGCGCTGACCCGCGGCTGCATGATCAGTGACAGGGCGCACGGGGGCCGGGCGATAAACCTTGCTTTCCACCAGCAAAGGGTTGTTGTGACGACGGTCACATACGGTAGCCCGACCAGATGTTAAAAATGAAAGTTTCCGAATACTAGCGCGCTTTTAACGAGATTTTGCGACGATAGACACTGCATGGCTGAGGACGTCAAAACGCCTGCTCCGCCACCGCCGCCGGAAGGCGAGAAGAAGCCGACAGCGGAAAAGGCAATTCCTCCCGCGCAGGGTGCCACTGGTCCCGGCGCGGAGGAGAAGCCCCCCGCGCCTGCGACTCCGAAAGTGCCGGCGCCGGAAACGGCCGCGGTCGCCGCTGCTCCACCCAAAGCTGCCGCTCCTGCCGCGAAGCCTGCTGCTCCAGCCAAGCCCACTGGTCCCGTGCCGATGCCGTGGACTTCGCCGATGGTCGAAAAATATAAGAGCCAATACGGCTCCGGCCTCGACGCGCAGACTTATCTTGGACAGAACTACTTTTCGGTTGACCGCTCGCTGATCCCCGACATCCTGCGCCTGCTGCGGGACGATGAGCAGTTCGACTATTGCGTCGATATCACGGCAGTGCATTATCCAAAGCGCGAAAAGCAATTCGACGTGGTTTGGATCTTATATTCTTTCGCGCGTAACGAGCGTGTGCGCGTGAAAACGCAGATTGCCGATGGCGCGTCGCTCCCATCCAGCATCTCGATTTGGCCAACCGCCAATTGGCTGGAGCGTGAAGTCTACGACATGTTTGGCATCCGGTTCGACGCACATCCCGACCTGAAGCGCATTCTGCTCCCCGACGGCTGGAAAGGCTACCCGCTGCGCAAGGATTACGGCATCCTGCAGCAAGATCAAGAGTGGGTGCAGATCAATCTCGGAATCGAGAGCGGACAATGAACGAGCCGACGAAGGACGTCTCGAGCCGCGCGCTGTCTCACCTCGATCTCGAAACGCCCGAGAAGCCGTATCTCGATTCGAATGAACTCATCATCAACATGGGACCGCAACATCCGGCCACGCACGGCGTGTTGCGCGTCATCCTGAAGCTCGACGGCGAAAAAGTTCTCGGCACCGAGTGCGTTATCGGATACCTGCATCGCGGCGTGGAAAAAATCGCCGAGAACCGCACTTACACGATGTTCAATCCCTACGTCGATCGCATGGATTACGTTGCCGCGGTCTCGAATGGCTTGGGCTATTGCGAAGCAGTTGAGAAACTGCTGAATGTCGAAGCGCCCACGCGCGCGAAGTATATTCGCGTGATCCTGACCGAACTGAACCGCATCGCCAGCCACCAACTGTGGCTGGGCACGCACGCGCTCGATATCGGAGCGATGACGCCGCTGTTCTACACCTTCCGCGACCGGGAAGAGATTCTGAAGATTTTCGAAAGGTACTGCGGAGCGCGGCTGACCACGCATGCCTTTCGCATCGGGGGCTGCCAGTATGAGACCTACGCCGGTTTCGAAAAAGACGTAAAGAATTTCCTGACTTTTGTGGCGCCAAAGATCGACGAGTACGAAGCGCTGCTCACTACCAACCGCATCTGGCTGGAGCGCACGAGGAATGTCGGCGTGATCTCGGGCGCCGATTGCATCGCGCTCGGCGTAACCGGGCCGGTGCTGCGCGCCAGCGGCGTCAAGTGGGACCTGCGCAAAGCCCAGCCCTACGCAGCCTATTCCGAATTTGATTTCGAAATTCCGATCGGCACAAACGGCGACACCTACGACCGGTACATGGTCCGCATGGTTGAAATGCGCCAGTCGCTGCGCATCATCGAACAGGCCGTCAACGGTATCCCGGAAGGCCCGATCATGGGCAAAGTACCAAAAGTGATCAAGCCGCCGGTAGGCGAAATCTATCATTCGATTGAAGCGCCGAAGGGCGAGCTCGGATACTTCATCGTCAGCGACGGCTCGACGCAGCCCTACCGCGTGCGCGTTCGTCCGCCATCGTTCGTCAATTTGCAGGCGCTCGATATCATGGTGCGCGGCATGCTGGTCGCCGACGTGGTCGCCGTTATCGGCACGCTCGACATCGTGCTCGGCGAGGTGGACCGCTGATGCCCAATTTCATCATGTCGTATCTGGGCAGCACGGTTACGCCCGGCGAAGCGGGGAACCAGTTCTGGGCGCTGATGTATGTGCTCATCATTTTCGCGGGAGTGTCGGTGGCCGTGATCGCCATGAACTGGCTGGAGCGCAAGGCACTCGCGCATTTCCAAGTTCGCCTTGGCCCCATGCGCGTGGGCCCGCACGGATTGCTTCAACCCATTGCCGACGCACTCAAATTGATGCTCAAAGAAGACATCATCCCCGCCGAAGCCGACCAGTTCGTGTTCTGGGTTGCGCCGCTGATCGGCCTGCTGGCGGCGTTCACCGTTTACACCGTGATTCCGTTTGGGCCTTCACAAGCCGTGAGCGACATGAACATCGGCATCTTGTTTATGCTCGGCGTCTCGTCGCTCGGTGTGCTCGGCATCGTGGTTGCCGGATGGGCATCGAACTCGCACTATCCGCTGATCGGCGCACTGCGATCGAGTGCGCAGATGGTGTCTTACGAAGTCGCCATGGGCCTGGCCGTCGTCTCGGCCATTCTTATGACCAGCCTGAACGCGAAAGGTACCGGCACGCTGAGCATGATTGGGATCGTCCAGTCGCAGCAACAGCAGGGCGTCTGGTTCATCTTCAAATTCTTTCCGCTCGGCCTGATCGCGTTCGTGATTTTCGCCATCGCCATGATCGCCGAGACCAATCGCGCGCCCTTTGACATGGCGGAAGCGGAATCGGAATTGACCGCCGGATATCACACCGAGTACAGCGGGCTGCGCTGGTCGCTGTTTATGCTCGCTGAATATGCGGCCATGATCGCCGTCTCTTCGATCGCGGTCACGTTGTGGCTCGGCGGATGGATGCGTCCGTTCCCGAACTGGCTGCACGGATCAGGGTGGGACTTCATCTTCTCGCTCTTTCCTGGGCTTACGTTCCTTGGTCTAGCGGCAATCGCCTTCATTGGCACGGCGCGTATGCCGGCGCATTCCTTCTTCAAGATTCAGCGGATCGGGCTGGCCGTATTTGCGGCACTACTCGGTTTTATTGCGCTGCTGCTCCTCGTGATCGCAATAGTCGGTCGTGCGGCGGAAACGAGCGTGGCGGCCAGGTTTAACCAAGGCATCGTCTACGTATATTGGTTCGTACTAAAAGTTGCTGTCTTCATGTATCTGTTCATCTGGTATCGCGCGACCTGGCCGCGTTACCGCTTTGACCAGTTGATGAAGATTGGATGGAAAGTGATGCTGCCGATTTCGCTCGGTGTGCTGATGTTAACGGCCATCTGGGCGTTAGTGGGCCCAACTCTATGGGAGTGGATGAGGGCGCGCATATGACTCCGGTCGCCACGCCGTGGTTCTTTTACGTGCTGGCTGGACTGGCCGTCGCCAGCGGCATAGCAGTCATAACGCGGCGAAACGCCGTGCATGCCGCGCTGGCGCTGATCGTGACCCTCCTTTCGGTGGCGGGCCTTTATTTGATGTTGTATGCCCCGTTCGTGTTTGCCGTGCAGCTATTCGTCTACGCGGGTGGGATCATGTTGTTATTCCTGTTCGTGATCATGCTGGTGAATATCGAGCGCTCGTCCAAAGAACGGCGGTTCAATCGCATGTGGCCGATAGCATTGGCAGCGGCCGGAGCGTTGATGGCTTTGTTTGTGTCCGCGTTTGCGAAGGGCAAGGCGCTGTTTCCGGATCGCATGATATCGCTGCCCGAATCGTCGAACACGCAGCAGATCGCCGCCATGCTCTACGGAGAAGCCGGCAGGATGGGTCAATACACGTTCGCCTTCGAGATCGCCTCGCTGCTGCTGCTGGTGGCGATTCTCGGGGCGGTGATTATGACGAAGAAGAAGATCTGAGACCGGCTATTGGCTTCTGGCTTTTGGCTAGTGGCCAGTGGCTAGAAGCTCGACTATGGTTCCGATCACCACATTTCACTATCTCGTCGTAGCAGCGGCACTCTTTGTGCTAGGCGTGATCGGTGTGCTCACACGCCGCAACGTGGTGATTGTGCTGATGTCGATCGAGTTGATTTTGAATGCGGTGAACCTGAACCTGGTGGCGTTCTCGCGCATGTGGGGAAACCTGCACGGACAGGTGTTCTCGATCTTTGTTACTGTTGATGCCGCCGCCGAAGCCGCCGTTGGCCTCGGTATCTTGATCGCCTTCTTCCGTAATAAAGAGACGATCAATGTAGATGAGATTGATTTGTTGAAATGGTAGAAAGGCCGCTGTTCGCTCTTCGCCGGTCGCGTTGGAAAGCCGGACAGTGATCGACGAGCAGCGAACGACCAACGATTAACGACTAACGACATGTTCTTTCTAAACCACATCTGGCTGATCCCGCTCTTCCCGGCCTTCGGGGCTGCGATGATGTTCTTTTTCGGGCGGCGACTGCAGAAGACTACCGTTAACGCGGTCTGCGTCGGCGTGGTCATTCTCGCGTTCTTATTCGCGTGCTTCACCGTGGTCGAGTACACGCACTTCGCGCATGGTACGGGCCAGCCATTTCAGAAGATTGTTTATACGTGGCTCGGCAGCGGCGACGGGCATCTGAACTTTGCTAAGCGCGACGGAACGCTCGCCTCATTCAACGCCGATGCCGGGTTCCTGCTTGATCCGCTCTCTTCGATCTGGCTGCTCTTTGTGACCGGCGTGGGGATGCTGATCCACATTTATTCCACAGGATACATGGCGCACGAACGGGGTTATTACCGCTTCTTCGGATACATGAACTTGTTCATGTTTACGATGCTTACGCTCATCCTGGCGAATAACTTCATGCTGCTGTTCGTGGGATGGGAAGGCGTGGGCCTGTGCTCCTATCTGCTGATCGGGTTTTACTTTCATCGTAGCTCGGCTTCGACGGCGGCCAACAAGGCGTTCATCGTGAACCGCATCGGCGATGCAGGATTTATTCTTGGCGCGCTTACGCTGGCGTGGTATCTGGGCTCGTTTCGCTTTACCGACATTAACACGCTCGTGCGCAGCGGACACTTTGCAATCGGCGATCCCGTGCTGACGATCGCCGCGTTGCTGCTGTTCGTAGGAGCTTGCGGCAAATCCGCGCAACTTCCTCTCTATGTCTGGCTGCCCGATGCGATGGAGGGTCCCACACCGGTTTCGGCGCTGATCCACGCGGCGACCATGGTGACGGCGGGTGTGTACATGGTGGCGCGTTCGAATGCCGTGTTCGTGCTGGCGCCGACGGCGATGAAAACCGTGGCCATCATTGGGGCGCTCACGGCCGTGTTTGCTGCGTCCATTGGGCTGGTGCAGAACGACATCAAGCGTGTGCTAGCCTACTCCACCGTCTCGCAACTGGGATACATGTTCTTGGCGCTCGGCGTCGGCGCGTTTGCGGCCGGCGTCTTCCATGTGTTCACGCACGCCTTCTTCAAGGCGCTGCTCTTCCTTGGTTCGGGCTCAGTGATCCATGCCTTGAGCGGTGAGCAGGACATGCGCAACATGGGCGATCTGCAAAGACGCATCCCGACCACGCACTGGACGATGTGGGTCGCCACGCTTGCCATCGCCGGTGTGTTTCCGTTCGCCGGTTTCTTCTCCAAAGACGAAATATTGTGGCAGACGTGGGCTTCGGAGGGCGGTGCGTATCGCATTTTGTGGTTTGTCGGTTACGGCACCGCACTAATGACGGCGTTCTACATGTTCCGGCTGATGTATCTGACGTTCTACAGTCCGTCGCGCATGAGCCACGAAGTCGAGCATCACGTGCACGAGTCGCCTAAGTCGATGACCGTGCCGCTCGTAATCCTAGCGATCTGCTCGATTGGCGCGGGATGGTTGAGCTGGCCGCACAGTCTGGGCGGGTCGGCGCACTTTGAGAAATTTCTGGAGCCGGTGTTCGCGCGAGAAGCGGTTGTCTTGGTTGAGGAAGGGAAGTCGACGCAGTTAGCGGCGGGTGAAAAAGAAGCCGAGCACACCGATAAGACCGAGTATCTGCTGATGTTCTTATCGCTCGGGGCGGCAGCAGTAGGTTGGGGAATGGCGCGGCGCTCCTATATGAACGCCGGCAAAGACTATGTCGAGCCGATTGAAGCAAAAGCTCCGCCACTCTACACCGTGCTCTACAACAAATGGTTTGTCGACGAGGGCTACGACTACGTTTTTACCGGACGCCGCAAGCTTGGCAACGTCCGCCTCGGCGCCATGGGCGCGGGCGAAGCGTCATCGTGGTTCGATTCCAAAGTGATCGACGGAGCAGTCAACGACGCGGGCTGGGTCACACGCGCTGTCGCCACGCTTTCGACCTGGTGGGATAAGTGGATCATCGACGGCGTGGGAGTGAACGGTCCGGCGATTCTCGCCCGAATGATCTCTTATCCGGTGCGTCTGTTCGAATGGGGACTGGTGCAGTGGTACGCACTGGTTATGGTTGCGGGGCTGCTTGGATTTGGCATGTATTACGTGTGGAAGTGACCGGCCTCTGGCTACTCGCTACTGGCTTCTGGCAAGCAGAACCAGGCGACGCGTAAGCCGGTAGCAGCTTGCTAGAAGCTAGTGGCCAGAAGCTAGAAGCGATTCATTATGCAGAATCACATACTTTCGATCATCCTCTTCACGCCGCTTGTGGGCGCGCTGGTTCTCCTGTTTGTTCCTAAGGAGAATAAGGACGCGATCCGCTGGATTGCGAACCTCTTCGCTCTTGCCGGTTTTCTCATCTCGCTGCCGCTGGTGCCGATGTTCTGGGCGCAGCGTTTCGACGCCGCGCATCAATTCAAGTTTCTTGAGGGCTCGGCGAACAACTGGATTCCCTCGATTGGTGCGGGTTACAACCTGGGCATTGATGGCATCTCGTTCTTGCTGATCATGCTGACCACGCTGCTTGGTTGGATCTCAATCCTCTCTTCGTGGACCGCCATCGAGATCCGGGTGAAGGAATACTACGTCTGGTTCCTGGTGTTGCAGACGGGGATGCTCGGTGTCTTCATGGCGCTCGATTTTTTCCTCTTCTTCGTTTTCTGGGAAGCGATGCTGGTGCCGATGTATCTGCTGATCGGCATCTGGGGTGGTCCGCGCAAACTTTATGCGGCCATCAAGTTTTTCCTGTACACGCTGCTGGGCTCGGTGCTGATGCTGCTTGGCATCCTGTTTCTGTACTTCCATCACCACACGGTTACCGGCGTCTTCACGTTCAGCATTCCAGAGCTTTATAAGACGGCGCCGATGATTCCATTCCAATACGCCATCTGGCTTTTCGTCGCTTTCTTTATTGGATTTGCCATCAAGGTTCCGATGTTCCCGTTCCACACTTGGCTGCCGGATGCGCACGTGGAAGCGCCCACCGCCGGCTCCGTCATTCTGGCGGGCGTTTTGCTGAAGATGGGAACGTACGGATTTGTGCGCTTCTCGCTGCCGTTCTTTCCTGCGGTTGTTTCGCATCCCAAAGTGCAAAGCTGGATGATCGGGATCTCGCTGGTTGGCATCATCTATGGCGCGCTGGTTTCGCTCATGCAGAAGGACATGAAAAAACTGGTGGCCTACTCGTCCGTCAGCCACCTGGGCTTCTGCACGCTCGGAATCTTCGCGCTGAATTCGATGGGCTTGGCCGGCTCGGTGATACAGCAGATCAATCACGGCATCTCGACCGGCGCGCTCTTCTTGATTGTCGGCATTTTGTACGAGCGGCGGCACACGCGTGAGATCGCGGAGTATGGCGGCATTTCGAACGTGATGCCCATCTACGCGACGATCACGATGATCATGTTCCTCTCGTCGATGGGATTGCCGCTGCTGAACGGCTTTGTCGGTGAATTCACGATTCTCCAGGGAGCGTTCACCGCGAACTGGAAGTGGGCGGCGTGGGCGGCGCCGGGCGTGGTTCTTGCCGCGGCTTACTTGCTCTGGCTCTATCAGCGTGTCTTCTTCGGTACGGTGACAAATCCCAAGAACGAAAAGCTGCACGATCTTACTCCGCGCGAAATCCTTACGTTTGTGCCGCTGATCATCATGGCGCTATGGATCGGGCTTTATCCTAAGCCGTTTTTCCAAATCCTCGAACAGCCAGTCAATCAGATTGTGCAGACGATTCATGACAACTCCAACCCAAACGCACCGCTGAACGCGCAAATCCGGCCCGCGTTATCTGCGCGGGCGGCCGCCGTCGCCGAATCGAAAGTTGCACCGAAAGTAGTTGTACCGAAAGCGAGCAACTAAGTGCGAGGCCTCTCCCCAATCGACTACCGGTTGATGTTGCCGATGGTGGAACTAACCATCTTTGCGCTCGGCATTCTGCTGATTGACCTCATGGTTCCGCGGGGATGGAAGTGGATCAACGCCCTGGGCGCCTTTGTGGGCGTGCTGTTTGCGGCTGTGTGTGTATGGCAAATTCAGTCGACGCTGCCGCCGAGGGGCTCGTGGGGGTTCTACAACGCGCTCTTGGTGGACCGCTTCGCCGTCTACTTTTGGTATCTCTTTCTGGCGGGAGCGGCCATCGCCATCGTGGGCTCGGTGCACTATCTCGACCTTGAAGAGGAACACCACGGCGAATACTACGCTCTATTGCTCCTTTCCGTGGTGGGCATGATGTGCATGGCGGCGGGAACTGACATTGTGCTGATCTTCATCGGACTCGAACTCATGGCGATCTCCACCTACGTGTTGGTTGGGTTCTTGCGGCGCGACCGGCGCTCGAACGAGGCGGCCTTGAAGTATCTGCTGCTGGGGGCATTTTCGTCGGGCATTTTTGCTTATGGCCTCTCGCTGTTCTACGGACTTTCGGGCGACACTAACCTGTTTCTCATTAGGCGCGCGGTCTCGGCGCAGAACCCGCACAATCCGGTGGTGGTGATCGCGCTTTTGGCGACCATGACCGGATTGCTGTTCAAGATCGCCGCCGTTCCATTTCATCAGTGGGCGCCGGACGCTTACGAAGGCGCGCCCACCAGCATTACGGGTTTCATGTCGGTGGCAGTAAAAGCGGCGGCATGGGCTATGCTGCTGCGCATACTGGTCTATGGATTGTTTCCGCTGCGCTCGGTTTACACTCCGGTGATTGTCATCGTCTCAATCGCCACCATGACCGGCGCCAACTTCGCGGCACTCACGCAAACGAACACTAAACGGCTGCTCGCTTACTCCTCGATCGCACACGTTGGTTACATGCTGCTGGCGTTTGTGGCCATGGGAACTTCGCAGATCGGCAGCCCGGGATTTCTCGACGGCTTCAAAGGAATCCTGATTTATCTGATGGTCTATACCTTCATGAATCTGGGCGCCTTTGCTGTGATCACGTCGTTACGCCAGCGCCATGTGATTGGCGACGAGCTCGACGATATGGCCGGGCTCTATACGCGCGCGCCAGTCGAAGCTGTGCTGATGCTGCTGTTCCTGCTGTCACTCGCCGGTATTCCACCTGCGGCCGGCTTCCTGGGCAAGTACTACATCTTCTTGAGCCTGATCGAGAGCGGACATTACGGCCTAGCCTCACTCGGCGTGCTCTATTCGCTGTTCGGACTCTACTACTACTTGAAGATCGCGAACGCCATGCTGATGCGCGCACCGATGGAGACTGAACGATTGCCCATCAGCCTGGGAATGCGTTGCACCCTGGGCGTGACCGCGCTGGCTACGATCGTGATCGGAGTTTTTCCAGAGCCGTTTATTCGCGGCGTCAACTGGTCATTAGGAATTGTTCAGTCTCCGCATGTGGCGGCCATGTTGAAATGAGGCTGCTTTACAATTCTTTCGCATGCACGAGCGCCCCGATCCCTCGAACAAGAAAAGTCCTCTCGTTGCGCTGGCTCGCTATTCCGAAATAGGATTCATCATTCCGGCGGCGATTCTGCTGGGATTCTTTTTGGGCAAGCTGGCCGATTATTGGCTGCACACTCGGTGGCTCTATCTGGTCGGGCTGCTGTTTGGAGCGGTGGTTGGATTTTGGCAGATGATCCGCATGGCCGTGGGCGCTCTCAAAAAATGAAGGAGCGTTAGCATTTCGACCAGCCCGCGGAAATTCTGCCGGCGGAGACACGCCTGAAGGCACAGATCATGATCGCATGATTGATGAGCACACAAAGTATGAGCGCGTCATTCCGCGCGTGCTGCGCAATATGGTGGTGGTCAGCGTGCTGCTGCTGGGGCCGGCATTCTGGTTTTACCGCTGGGCCGGATCGACTGGCTTTGCCCTCGGCGCTGCGGTTTCCTACGTTAATTTCAAGTCGCTGACGCGCGGCGTGGAAGGGCTTGCCGACCGCATCGTCAGCCAGAACAGCCGGGAGAAAGGTGGCTGGATCATCCTGCGCTTCCTGGTGCGCTACGGGTTGGTCGGTGCCGCTGCCTATGCTATATTCAAGAGTTCTTCCCTGGCTTTTCGCGGCTTTCTGTGGGGGTTGTGCGTGCCGGTGGCAGCCCTGATGGCCGAGGCGGCATGGATAGGCTACACGGCGTTTCGGCGGGGCTAACGCCGTGCCCCTTCAAAAAATGGAGTACCGCAGTTTGAAAGTAAAGTCCGAAAAATGGAACAACTGACTTTTACCGCATTTTTAAATCGTCTGTTCGGCCCGCAAGTATTGGCATTGCTGCAGGCGCTCCACATTCATGTGAAACATCCGGCGACTCCGATCTCCAACCCCTTCGCGATGGAACTGCTGGTCGCGCTGCTGCTGACGATATTTTTTATCGCCGTACGCTCGAGCCTTTCGGTGGAGCGTCCGGGCGGGTTGCAACACACGATGGAGGGGATCCACGGCTTTATCGCCGACATGGCCGATGAGGTGATCGGGCATCACGGTCAAAAGTACGTGCCCTACTTGGTCACGCTCGGCATGTTCATTTTATGTTGCAACCTGATTGGACTGGTGCCGGGATTGGAATCACCGACCGGAGTGCCCATTGTGCCGCTGGGATGCGCGCTGCTGACCTGGTTCTACTATCACTATCAGGGACTGCGAATCAACGGACCCATCGGCTACTTGAAACACTTCATCGGGCCACAGGATAAGGAAATGCCTTTTGCCATGCGCTTGATTTTGCCTGTCCCGATGCTTCTCATTGAGGCGTTCAGCCATGTTGCCCGTGCCATGTCGCTGACAATTCGTCTTTTTGCCAACATGTTTGCCGGGGAGATGGTCACGCTGGTTTTCTTTTCGCTCATACCGTTGGGGATCCCCGTGATATTCGAGGGACTGCACATCGGCGTGTCGTTTGTTCAGGCGTACGTTTTTGTGCTGCTTCCCGCCGTGTACCTGGGCGAGGCGACAGGAGGGGCGCACTAGAGAAGGTCTCAGGTTTTAGGTGTCAGGTCTCAGGAGATTCAAGAGCAGGACTTCCCGTGAGACCTGACAACTAACACCTGTTCTCAGCGTGAGGGCGTCGGCTTTAAAGCACGGGGTCAACCACCCACTGGGGGCAATTCATAAAGGAGAACCATGATACGGAAATTTGTTTTGTTGATGTTTGTGATGTTGGTAGCGTCGGTGATGGCCGTGCCGGCATTCGCCCAGGGCACGACTGGAGCGACTGGGACCACGAACTGGGTGGCGCTGACTTCCGGTTTTGCACTTGCACTGGCGTCGGGGCTGGCGGCACTTGGACAGGGAAAAGTGGCGGGGGCGGCTTGCGAAGCGCTGGGACGCAATCCGGCGGCGCGTCCTGGAATTATGGTCGCTCTGATTCTTGGCCTTGCCTTCATCGAATCCTTGGTGTTGTACGTGCTGGTAATTGTTTTCGTGAAGGTGGTGTAACGCGCTCTAGGTCACCGGCGTGCGGTTTGTGAAACTTGATATGCGAAGAAGCTCCTGTGGCGCAGGGGCTTTTTCTTTGGCACGCAATGTACGCTGCGTCGGGCAGCCTTTTTTCCTGAGACCTGAGACCTGGGACCTGGGACCTGGTTCTATATGTTTCGTTCGCCGTCCCAGGTGGCAGAGCGATTGTCGGGCACCCTTTGCAGGGCCTCGACCAGTACGCGGCGCAGGCGATAGCGGCTGTCGAGGTCCATGCTGACGAATTCGAAACCGATTTCATTCACGCGGGCGCGGCGGAGCAGAACCTCGCCGCGGATCTTCTTCACGCCCACAGAGATTTCGACGTGGGCTTCGGAGCCGACGCGGAGATTGTCGTTGCGCGTGCCCATACCACCACCGAGACTCATCTCCCGCATGACGATGTTCGACTTTCCCCAGGAACTGGAAAGAGTGGCGGACAGCGTGCGCGGCAGGATTATGCGCTCGTAGCGGCGCTGGCGGACCCAAGGACATCCAGGGCCGGGATCGAGCGGGGCGATGGCGAGTTCGCCGGGTTCCAGGCCGCTTTCGGTGAGAGCCTGGGTGCCGTAACGGGGATCGATCTTGGCGAGCGCCTGAATGGCAGCGATTCTCAATTCTCGGTGCTGGCTGTAGCCGAAAAGCTTCTTGTCTGTTACGACGGTGCGCAGAATCGGGATAGCTTCGATCTCGCGCAGGCGGCCGAGTGACTCGATGGCTTTCAGTTGCACGAACGGGGGACGGTTGTGCGCTTCCCCCGTGGCGGCAAGCGCAATGAGACTGGAACTGGCGCTGCGGTCCTGGCTCATGCCGATCTCGTCGATGGCCTCGGGCAAAATGAGCGAGTCGAGCAGTTCCAGCAGTTCGAGCAGGGTGCGTCCGCGATCGGGCGCGGCGCCATACGCGATCTGGCGAACGATGACGTCCTGATAGAAGCGATTGAACTCACCCATGCGGGAGGGCAGCAAATCCAGCAGTGGGTTCACGGCGAGGCGACTCAAAAGGCCGACGGTGGAGGCAGCCTGGCGGGGCTGTCCAGTACGCAGAATGTCACGCAGATCGTCGATAGCGGGTTGTCCGAGTTCGCCGACGAGTTCGACAATGCGATCGCATTCCACGCGTTTCCGCGCCCGGAAGAAACGGTCCGCGAGGTGTTCGACGGAATTTCTGGGAAGCTGCTGCAGGACATTGACTAGATCGTCGGGTGCCTGATCGGCATTGATGGCTTCTTCGATCATTTCAGGCAGGCGATTCTCGATGCCGACGCGAGAGCGGAGATCCTGCACCAAGGCAGGCCGCTGCTGGGCTACTCTGTCGAGCGAGTGGCAGAGTTCGACAATGGCTTTGTACTTCTTGCGGGTGCAGGCCTCCTGCCCGAAGCGGGCAAAGGCGGCGCTCAACAGGCTCTGGATCTCGGGGTCGTTTTCTTGACCCAGTTTGTCGCTGATCATGGCGAGGGCGTTGGGCATGTTGTCATCCGGCGCGGTGGCGTAAAGGTCGGCGAGTTGAGCCAGGCCGTTGGCGGTCTTGCGGCGGAGGTCGGCCTCTGGGGCGTCGAGGCCATTGCAGTAGTTGGAGAGAATCTTAGCCGCGATCTCATTGTCATCGCGCTCAAAAAGGAGCTCGACGAACTGGCGAATATTGCGCGGCGGCACGCAGGTGGCTTCACTCGAGAGCAAAACACTTTTCTTGCCGGCTTCCGGAATCTCAGCCCAGAACATGCGGTCGAGAATATCGGCGTGGGACTCAACCAGGACGCCAGCCTTGGATAACTTATCTTCCTGAACGCGAAGAATCTGGCGAAGCGTGTCCATCTGCCGGCTCATGTGCTCCATCATCTCGTGGACGGCATTGACCTTGACTTCGCCACGCTGATAGCGGTCGAGAGCGAATTTGATGGCCATGCTCTCGGCAGCTTTCATTAGAAGCGGCGTGTCGTTGCTGCCTACGCCATGGTCCTGGGAAACCTGGGCGGCCAGACTCTCGAGCAACTGGGCGAGATTGACCTTGGCGCCTTCGGAAGCCTTGCCGAGTTCGGCCTGGATGTTTTGCGGGGCAGCGTTGGGATCCTGCATCGCCTGTCCAAAATGGGTGAGCAGGCGAATGGTCTGGATGACCTCCTCTTCCTGTAAGGCAACGACGCCGCCAGTCCATGGTCCGCGGGGTGAGGATTCGCCAGGCGACGGTGAGCCGGAGCCAGTACCAACTGGAACGTTGGGAACACTGCCAAGTGGCGCGCCGGAACCCCCAGCGCTGGCTCCCTGGGCGGCGGCAATCAACTGCAGAAGCTTCTGAGGATCGTTCAGCCAATCCCTGAATTCGGGGCCGAGTGATTGGGCGGCGAGCTGGGCAGCGATGGAAATTTCGCCAGTGGCGGGATCGGCGGCGACGAACTTGACTTCATTGATGCGGATGGAAGAATCCTTGTTATCACTGAGGCTTTCCTTGATCTGCTTAGCGAAGTCCTGCGCTTTGGAACCGCCCATGGCAAAGGCGCGGACCAGGCGGGTAAAGTCGTCGAGCGTGACCTTGTTCGAAAACAGGATGCTGCAGAGGCCGGCGGCGTTCAGCAACTGTGCGAAGCTGCGCTCGGCTTGTCCGGCTTCAAGCGGAATACCATCGAGAAGAAGTTTGTTGTCGGAAACGCCGAGAAGAAAACCAGTGTCACCGCTCTTGGGCAGTGCCTGCTGGAGTTCGTTCCAGGTGGTCTCGAATTGGCCCTCAGTGCGCTTGTGAGTCACTCCATACAGCCGGGTGTACTTAATCAAGATATTGAGACTGTGGAGGAAAGACCGAGCGGATGCGCTGCGGCTGGCATCGGTTTGGGCGGAGTTAGCGATAACACCCTCCTCACAGTAACAGAGTGCTCGTCACCAAGACTAAGCGGGAAGGTGACCTAATGCAGCATTACGGAGGTAATTGGACGAAATAGAAGGCCGGGTGCGGATGACTGCACGGAGGGACAGGGCCTTTTGGCAACCGGCGCGCTACACTGTGACATTGAGACGCAGGAGACACGGCAAACCCCGTCTCTGCAGGAAAGTTCTGATGAAGATTGGCATACTTTTGTTTGGCGTGCTGAAGGACGTGGCCGGACGCTCGGGCGAGACGGTTGAGCTGCCGGAAGGGGCCCAAGTACGGGAAGTACTCCTTTATTATGCCCGAGAGGCTCCGCAGTTTGAGGCGATGGTACCGTCGCTGGCGATTTCCGTGAATCAGGAATATTCGGGAGCAGATCGCGTGCTGTACGAAGGTGATGAAGTCGGGCTGTTGCCGCCGGTAAGCGGCGGTTTGGATGGAGGCGGTGAAGTTCGGATTGTACGCGAGCGGATTGATACCGAGGCTGTGGTCGCGCGGTTGAAGCGGCCGGCGGATGGCGCGGCGGTGATCTTCGATGGCGTCGTACGGGACAACACGCGTGGGCGTCGCACGCTCTATCTGGAGTATGAAGCCTATGAAGCAATGGCGCTGAAGCAAATGGAATCTCTGGCGTTGGCGGCGCGAGAGCGTTTTGCGGTGCGGGGAGTGTCGATCATCCACCGGCTGGGGCGGTTGGAGATTGGGGAGACCAGTGTGCTAATCGTGGTGGCTGCGGGGCACCGGGGCGCGGCATTCGAGGCCTGCCGGTGGATCATTGACACGCTGAAGAAGACGGTGCCGATCTGGAAAAAAGAATACTTTGAAGATGGCGTGACATGGGCGGATGGGGAGGCATTTCCCGAAGAAATTCGACTGCGCGGAGGCACAGCGGGCGAGCAGCCTGCATCCAAATGACTGAAGCTCATATGAAGCGCACCCAACGGGTCTTATTCATCTTCCTCTCAGTCATTTTTGCCACCGCCGGCTTGCTGGCGGAGGAACCGGAAACCACAATCAAGGTCGATGTGAAGCTGGTCAACGTGTTCGTGACGGTGACGGATGCGCGCGGGGCTCCGGTGGCGAACCTGCAGAAAGAAAATTTTCTACTGAAGGAAGACGGCAAAGAGCAGAAGATCGCGATCTTCAGCAAGGAATCGGCTCTGCCGCTGTCGATTGTGCTCTCGGTGGATACCAGTCTGAGCACAAGAAAGGATTTGCCGCTGGAGCTGATCTCGGCGCGCAAGTTTGCGCATGCGATTGTGCGGCCGCAGGACGGACTGGCCGTATACAAATTCAGCGAGACCGTGACACAAATGGTGCCGTTCACGTCCGACTTGAAGAAGATCGACGCCGGAATTGATCGGGAGCGCAATGGTTCGGCAACCGCGCTTTATGATGTGATCTTTCTGGGATCGCACGCGCTGAGCCGGCGTGAAGGACGAAAGGTAATGGTGGTGATCACCGATGGCGGAGACACAATGAGCCAGGTGGACTACCAAGAGGCGCTGCGCGCGGCCCAGGAGGCGGAGGCGATTATTTATAGCATCATCATCGTGCCCATCGAAGCGAGCGCGGGACGAGACACGGGCGGCGAGCACGCGCTGATTCAGATCTCATCGGATACAGGCGGGAAATATTATTACGCCACGTCGCTGGCGCAACTGGACGACGCATTCCGCCAGATCAGCGGCGAGTTGCGAACGCAGTACCTACTGGCTTACTATCCGTCGCAACGCTACTCGAATTCGGAATTCCGTCAACTGCGTGTGGACCTGACGAACGCGCCACCGGGAGGGCCTTACCAGTCGCACTATCGTGCCGGATATTACACGCGAAAAGGGACATTCTAGACTGTCGTGCTGGACGAGTTCAGGGCGGACAGGAATTCTCAAACGGTTCGAGGCGCCACTGAGGTGGCGCTCGAAGGCTGAAGTCAGAATCAAGGACGAAACTAGAAGCGAACGCGGGCGCCTAACTGAATCGTCCGTTTAGCTCCTTTGTTTTCCTGCGCCGACCTCCAAGATTGTCGAACCTCGGGGAGTAGAGCCCCCAGGGCTGGGGAGGATCAAACCACTGATTGTGATTCGAACATTGACGAATACACTCTGAAATTCCAAAGCCGCTTGCTCGGTAATTCATACGTTCTTCCTGATGCGATAAACTGAACTAACCAATGTTGCCTACTTTTAGTCGACTGATTCTCATACTAATGGGCCTCGCCGCGTTTCAGGTCGCGGCACAAACGACCGCGAAACCGGCGCCGAATGTAATCCTGATCACGATTGATACGCTGCGCGCCGATCATGTCGGCTGCTACGGGTACAAGCAGATCAAGACGCCCAACATTGACGGACTCGCTGCCGATGGAGTGCGCTTTGAGCGCGCCTTCGCGGTTGTCCCCGTAACTCTGCCCTCGCACACTTCTATGCTGACGGGGACTTATCCCATGCTGAGCGGGATCCACGATTTTAGCGGCAACAAGCTCAGCCCGCTTCAGCCCACGTTGGCTTCAGTCCTCAAACAGGCCGGGTACCAAACTGGGGCCGTAATCGGCTCGGCGGTGCTGGACTCGCGGTTTGGGCTAAATCAGGGATTCGATTTTTATTACGACCACTTCGAATTCAGCCGTCTGGATGAAGCGAATCTCGACGAGATGGAGCGACCGGGTAATGTTGTGGCGGACGTGGCGCTGGACTGGCTGGCGAAGAATTCGCAGAAGAAGTTTTTTCTTTGGATGCATCTCTACGACCCGCACGCTCCTTATCATCCGCCCGAACCCTATGCCAAGGAATATGCGGGGCAACCGTACGACGGCGAGATTGCTTTTGCGGATGAACAGGTCGGGCGGCTGCTGCGGTTTTTAAAAGAGAAAGGGATTTATCAGAACACGGTAATCGTGCTTTGCGGCGACCATGGCGAAAGCCTGGGAGAACATGGCGAAAAGACGCACGGCTTCTTCATCTACAACGCCACCATGCATGTGCCGCTGATCATTCGCTTGCCCGAGAATCGCTTGCCAGAAAATACTGCACCGCGCGCGGTTGGCGATCCGGTTTCGCTGGTCGATCTGATGCCCACGGTTCTGGCGGCCGTGGGGCTGGAGATTCCGTCGCAGGTGCAGGGACGCAGTCTGCTCCCCGAGCTTCGCGGGGGCCACGCCGATCGCGAACATGATGACAAAGCCCAGCGCGACCGAGTTCTTTATGGAGAGACCTTCCTGCCGCGGATTCATTTCAACTGGAGTGAACTGCGGGGCTCGGAGAACATAAAATATCATTTCATCGACGCGCCTCGGCCCGAGCTGTACGATCTGGCGAAGGATCCGGGCGAGATTCACAATCTGTTCACAGAAAAAAAGGCGGTCGCCGAGGAAATGCGCGCCAAGCTTGCCGGCATGATCCGCGATTACAGCGCGGGCAAAGAACTGGCAGAAAAGACGGGTCTGGATCCGGCGCTGATGGAGCGATTGAAGTCTTTGGGCTATGCGGGATTCTCCGGGGGCAGCGATCCGACGATAAGCAGCCGCGATCTGCCGGATCCGAAGGACCGCATTGCCACGTATGAGCTGATCTCCGATGCCATCGCCGATAGCCAGCACGGCCGTTATCAAGGGTCGATCGAAAAGCTGAGGATTGCAATCGAGACCGAGCCCAATTCTGTTCCGGCTCATTACATGCAAGGGCTGAATTACTATCGTCTCAAGATGTTTACCGAGGCGGTGGACCAGCTGCAGAAAACGGTTCAGCTTAGTCCCGACTACGGGCTCGCTTTCTTTAACCTGGGCATGGCGCAGGCTCACGCGGGGCAGATAGATGCCGCCATCGGCACGCTGCAACGGGCTCTGCAACTGGATGCCACGAACTTCGAAGCTGCTTACAATCTGGGCGTAGCGTTCCTACAGAAGAAGCAATTGGAGCCAGCGGCCGAAGCATTCCGCCAATCGGTTACCGTTTATCCGGAGTTTGCACGCGGACATCGGGCCTTGGGCGAGACCATCCTCTATCAGGGCAAGCTGGATGACGCGATTACGGAGTTGCGGCGCGCTGTGGAGTTGGCGCCGCAAGAGTCCATCATGCATGAGTCGTTAGCCAAGGCGCTGGCCGCCAAGGGACTCGCGGCGGAGGCAGATGAGGAGACGCGGCGCGCGCAACAGTTGGCGCCGCAATAGACGCATGTTTGAGCGGCTTTCAGCTTCCTGGGCGGCTCTTCTTCTCGCGGTTGTTGTCCTCCTGGCTGGCGGGCGCACAGCTTGCGGACAAGACGCTGCCGCCAAGCCCGCGCAAGCGAAAACGCAGCCCGGTGTTGCCCGACCCCGTATTACGCGATCTGACGTTAAGGGGCCGAGCGTCATATTGATCACCATCGATACTCTGCGGGCCGACCACGTGGGATGCTACGGCGCACAGATGGTCAAGACTCCGACCCTTGATGCGCTCGCTCATGACGGTGTCGTGTTTGAGCGGGCGATCTCGCAGGTTCCCCTGACCTGGCCTTCTCATGCGGCGATCCTGACCGGTACGTACCCGTTTCAGAATGGCGTGCAGGATTTCACCGGGCAACCGCTGGCGCAGCAATTTCGCACGGTGTCACAAGTGTTCCAAGAGGCGGGTTACGCCACCGGAGCGGTGGTCAGCGCCTTCGTACTCGACCGGAGTTGGGGGCTGGCGCGCGGCTTCGACTTTTACGATGACGCGTTTTCGGCGGAAACCTTCGAAAAGAAGGACGTCGGTCTGGTAGCTCGTCGCGCCGGGGAAAGCGTGGCGCATGCCCTCGCGTGGCTGAAAAAAACTCCGCCCCGCCCATTTTTCCTCTGGCTGCATCTTTACGATCCGCACAGCCCGTACGATTCTCCGGAACCCTACCGCTCCGAGTACCACGACCACCTCTACGATGGCGCCATCGCATACGCGGATCACGAACTCGGTAACTTGATGGCCTGGCTTAAGCAGAACCATCTTTATGATCCTTCGCTGATCGTCGTGCTCAGCGATCACGGCGAGTCCCTGGGGGAACACGGTGAAGACGAGCACGGCTTCTTCGTGTACAACGCCACTGTGCATGTACCGCTCATCGTGAAACCGCCTGCTGGAAGCGGCATTGCGGCTGGCCGGCGCCGTGAACCCGTGGAGACCACTGCCGTGGCTCCGACCCTTCTGCAACTGGCCGGCGTGAAGGAGTCGGCGGTTTCGGTTGATTCAATCTATGCACAGTTTCAGTCGCATGCTTTGTTAGACACGCGTAGATTGGGCAAAAATCAGGCCGGAAGTCAGTCCGCAAACGATCCGGCTTACAGCGAGACTTTCTATCCGTTCAGTTCTTTCGGCTGGAGTCCGTTGCACGCGCTCGAAAGCGAGCGTTTTCACTTTATCGAGGCGCCCAAGCCGGAGTTGTACGATCTTGAGACAGACCCGGAAGAAACCATAAACCTTGCCGCTGAGCAACCCGCTACAGTCGCGGTGCTTCGGGAAAAGTTGCAGGCGTTGCTGGCCCACAACCCTTTCACTCGACAGGAAACGAGCGGGGAAAATCTGAGTCCCGACGCCCAGGAAAAATTGCGCGCTTTGGGCTACTTCGGATTTCGTGCCGCGGTTTCCGCGGAATCGCTCAAGCAGGGGCTCGCCGATCCCAAGGACAAGCTGTGGGAGTTCAATACCATTTTGAAGGCGCAGGACGCTTTTCAGCGCAAAGAGGATGATCAGGCCGAGGCTCTTCTCACCGAGATCCAACGGAAAGATCCACAAATCTATGTGATCCCTTACCTGCTCGGCGAGTCGGCTTTGCGGCATCAGAACTGGAGCGTCGCGGCCGAACAACTGCAGCGATGTCTGGAACTAAACCCGAACTTCGACAATGCCATGACCGGACTGGCGCGGGCCCTGGCGAAGCTGCGCCGCGTGGACGAGGCGAAGAGCTGGCTCGGCAAGGCTGTGCAAAGCAACCCGCAGAACTACCGGGCATGGTATCAGTCGGGGTTGCTCAATGAGGCGAGCGATCCGGCGACGGCGCTTTCTATGTATCAGAAGGCGATTGCCATCCAGCCCAATTTCTCGCCGGGACAGCTGCAGCTGGGCCTGGCGCTGTTTCGGCAGAAGGACTACGCCGCGGCCGCGACCCATCTGGAGAAAACAATAGCACTCGGGTTGGAAGACGCTCACATCCATAATTTCCTGGGGATCTGTTATAGCCAGACCAATCGAATGTCGAAAGCCGTACGCGAACATCAGCGTGCCATTGAACTCGACCCGAAGCTGGCGGAGGCGCACCTTAACCTGGCCTATGCCTATCAGCACCTCGGGAAGATGAGCCAGGCGCGGGCAGAGTACGCAACCGCCTGCAAGCTTGAAGCGAGGTTCTGTGGTGTGACTGCGAGGTGAGCCCGCCTAGCGCTGCACCGCGCTCTCTTCCTTCTGCAGTTTGTTCAGGATTTCCTGAGCCTTGGGCGCGGCGGATGCAGTGGGGAAGCCTTTCAGGAAAGCCTGCAGCTGTGTCATGGCATCCGCGCGGCGGTTTTGCCGAAGATAGAGGTTGACTAGTTGCAAGTAGGCCTGCGGCATTTTTGAATCCAGGCGCAAAGCATTCTGAAGACTACTTTCTGCTTCTGCCAGCTTGCCGGTGCGCCCGTACAAACATCCTTGGAGGAAATTTCCGAAGGCGGAATCCGGCCGGCGCTGCAGCCCCGCTGCCAGCGTGGTTTGAGCCTCGGGGAGGCGATTGGTGAGCATGAGCACGTTGCTCAGGTTGAAATACGCCTGCGCGTCATTTTGGTCGAGGCGGATCGCCTCCCGAAACTGGTCTTCTGCCGATTTGAAGTCTGACTTGCCCAGATAGAGACTGCCGAGATTGTTGTGTGCAGGATAGTAGTCGGGCGCGATCTTCAGCGCTGCTTCGTAGTGCCCGATGGCCGCATCCATCTCGCCTTTCTTTTCGGCGTCCAATCCTTTGTCATATTCCTTCAGCGCTTTCTTCGGGAAGCGTTGATTGTATTCGGCTGGATCGACCATATAAGGGTTGCTTCCCGCGGGTTGCTTGGCTAAAGGATCTGCATTCTTTTTCTCGCGCTGCCGAAGCAGGATCTGCACCATCGCGAATTGTGATTCTGCCAGGTTCAGGTTCGCCACTTCGTCGACGGGATAATAGTCGGCATCATTCACAATGATGTGATAGGAATTGGATCCGAGCTCGTAAAAACCAAAGCGACCCTGGTTGTCGGCATACGCACTGTTGATGGTCGCGCCGTGGAGTTGCAACTCCACCAGGATGGGGTGGGGCGGAAAGTCTCCCTTAGTGACGCGGATCTGGCCGGTAACTCTTCCTGCGTCCTGCGAAAGAGAGAAACCAGACAAGAAGCAGATCAGAGAAAGTGCGATCCAAGGTGTGCTCGGCGGATAGAGCCTGCTGAACATGAGCTTCACTGCAGTGTTTCACGGCTGAGTTTCACTGCAAAGAGAAAAGGGGCCCGTCCTCAACTATGAGGACAGGCCCCGAAAAACGGTTCGGCTAGAACGAGAGCTTCAGGCCGAATTGCATGCTGCGGGGGATCAGCGTGCCGGCGGCTTGACCCAGCAAACCGTCCTGGATTGAATTGTGCGCGCCACCACCGTTCACAGCCAGCAGGAAATTGGCGCGGTTGAACACGTTGAACGCGTTCGCCTCGAACTTTAAGTGCAGGCGCTCGGTGAGTGTGAACATCTTGGCGAGGGTCATATCCGCTTGCCATTGCCCGGGCCCAACGAAGTTGTTGCGGCCCAGGTCCCCGGTGCAACCGAGGCAGGGCGCAGACAGGACAGGCAGGTTGGTTTGCCCGCCGTTTGCCCAGCCTTGGGCCCATGTGTTCCGAGAAAACGTTGCATGCTGGATCGTCGAGTTCGGGCGGCCGCTGCTTCCGCCGTCAAGGTTGTAGTCGCCGCCGGTGTTCACGCAGTTTCCGCTGTTCACGTCGTTGGCGTCGCACGGAGTGGGACTAGGGTTGCTGAGAGTACCGGGTTCAAACAGGGCCGCAGGGTCGGTGTCAACATTAGCATAGGGTTGCCAATGGGCGCCGGTCTGGAACGACCAGATCCCGTTGTACGACCACCCGCCAGCGATCGCGCCCATAGCACCCTTCAGGCCCTGCCCAGGCAACTGGATTACATAGTTGAGGACCAACCGATGACGGATGTCGTAGATCGAGTTTCCGCGATCCAGTCCGGGCAGCGTCTGATCGGTGGTATAGCCCTCGCCACCGGCGGCGCCGTTGGCTGTGGTAGCGCCACTATGCCAAGTCGAGCCGTTATCAATCGAGTGGCTGTAAGTGTAGTTGGCGTTGAACAGAATGCCGCGACTCATCTGCTTCTTCAACGAAGCCTGCAGGCCGTTGTAGTTGGAGTTGACCACGTTTTCCCAAGTGCGCAGCTTGCCGTAGTTGGGATTCAGTATGCCGGTCGGGTTGACCGAGTTCGGGTTCGGAGTACCGTCGGCCATTAGAGCGTCGTCTCGACCGCAGAGCTGCCGACCGAGATTATCGGTGACACAGGAACCTAAAGGTAGCAACGTTCCTGGGGCTCGGTTGATATCCTCGGCGCGGAACAGTTTGTGACCAGCGGTGCCGACATAGTCGATCTCCACCACCATCTTGGAAGCGATCTCCCGCTGAACACTCAGGAAGAAGTTGTAGACGTAGGGATCATCTATGCCCTTTGGAAGAACAATACCCGACAGGTAGGAGGTGTCGGGGTTGAAACCAGCCCAGCCATCAATATTGCCCATAGCTTGGTCGCCGTTTGTCCCTTGGCCGGGATTGGTCGGCGGACCCGTGAAAGTCGGGGTAGCGCCGGAAGGCACGCAGGATCCGTAAGTCGTGCCGCAGGTTGTAGGACCGTACACAACCGTTCCTCCCGAACCGAAAATGGGTAGAAGCGCGTTGCTGGTCAAGTTAAACGAGTAATACGGCGCATTCCAGCGTGAGTTCGAGAGCGGGTTATACAACGTGCCCTCATAGGAGATGCCAAAACCGCCGCGCAACGACGTCTTGCCGTCGCCGAACACATCATAGGCAAAGCCCACGCGCGGACCAAAGTCCTTGTAGCGATTAGGACCGAGGCTGCTGGAGGGAGCGAATCCGCCCGGTCCGCACACACCGGCCAGAACCTGGGTGCTCTGGACAGCTACCGTGGACGGGTTGCAGGTCGAAGCGTACGGCGAGGAGACGCCAGGAGAGTTGCTAAACGGGGCATTTGCGTTCGCCAGTTGGTCGACAATGTTGCTGCCCGGCCCCGGTATGAAGGTCGTGGCCAGGTTAGCCTCTTCGGTATGCCGCTGGTAGAAGTCCCAACGCAAACCCAAGTTCAGCGTGAGGCGCTTGCTCGCCTTCCAGTCATCCTGGAAATACGCGCCGACTTCCCAGTTGCGAAAATGGCGAACGTTGGTGTCCAGCGAGGCGTTCCCTGTCCCTCCATTAATAAAATCCGGATTAACGCCCGCGACTTCGGCGCCGGCCGCATCGGCAGCAAAGTACAGCGGGTTATTAAAGATATACGACGGACGGCCCACGTTGAACTGGCTGTTTTCAATGTTGCGGCGCAGATCCGCCCCCACCTTGATGTTGTGGTTGCCATGGCTGATCGAAACCATGTCACCGTAGCTGTACTCGTGATCCTTGAAGTACTGCGGATAGCCGTTGTACGAACCGAACGCGGCAACGCCGTCACCGAAGGTCAGGGCCGGCACACCCGGAACATTTGGCGTAGTACCAGTGTTGTTCTGCGTGTAGCCCGCGCGGAATTCGTTCAGCACCGTCGGCGAGAAGGTATGGACGTAGCTGAGTTGTCCGGTTGGAAAGTAGTCTTTGGCGGGATTGGTGAAGCCGCGAGTGCAGTATGAATAACAGGGGCCGAACTGGTCGGTCTCTTTCAGCCAGTTGAACTGCAGGAAGGTACGGTTGTTGGTGTTCCAGTTGTAGTCGAGCCGGGCGGAGGCTTCGTTGCCGTTGAATAAGTTGCCTAAGGCTTGCGTCTGAGTTCCGAAGGTCGCCACGGTTGTGTTTTCGAACGTGCCGCTGCGGTCCCCATTATTGAAGGTTCCCGTAATCGGCGCTACGGGCGTATTGCCGCAGCCCAGACCCTGCATCGTCGTTATTTCTGCTGCCGTAACACCAACAATCGGCTGAAGTTTGGTCCCGATAGAGCCAAATCCAGCTGGGTAGCTTATGTCGCAGAGCAGTGCCGGGAACTGATCGGTGGTGCTCGTACCGTTAACGTACTGATTCAGCGACACGGCGCCGCTCCCCGTTTGCAAGCCCGGGTTCGAGGGCGGGTAATTGCTATACATCAGCGCGGCAACTGAGTTCGGAGCCCCAGCGATTACGCCTTGCCGCCAGGCAGTAGACTCGACGAGGAGGGTCTCGGGTGTACCTACGGAGACGAAGTGGTCATGCTGGAAGGAGCCGAAAAAGAATAGCTTATCCTTGATAATCGGTCCCCCAACGGTCAATCCGGCCTGGTTAAAATGCAGCGGCTGCCTGGCAACTCCACTCTGGTTCAGGAAAAAATAGTTGGCGTCCGTAGCATCGTTGCGCAGGTAGTCCCAGCCGCTGCCGTGGATGGCGTTGGTGCCCGACTTGGTCACGAGATTGTTAATCGATCCGGCACTGCTGCCGTACTGCGCCGATACGTTCAATTGCAACTCCTGGAACTCGGCGACCGTGTCCTCGATGGGGACGTTGACGACGCCGCCGCTGAGGTCCTTGTTGGAAACTCCGTTGATCATGAAGCCGTTGAAATCCTCGCGGACGCCATTGACGACGGTCATGTGGCCGGCCTCGAAGTCAACCCCGGTCACATTCACCGCACCCGGAGTCATCTGGATGAGGTCATAGACATTGCGGCCGTTCAGGGGCAGGTTCTCGATCTGCGTGGAAGTTACGGTCGACGCCAGCTTGGAATCCTCGGTGTTGACAGCCGCCGCTTCGGCCGTAACCTCAACCACTTCCGAAGTCTTGCCGATTTCCATCTTGAAGTCCACGTGCTCAATAGTGCCGGCGTTCGCGGTCACAGCATTGTTGGAGACCGTCTTGAAGCCCGCAGCCTCGACCGTGATTTTGTAAACGCCGGGCGGCACCTCCTTAACCGTGTAGTTGCCGCTGGAGTTGGTCGTGGTGGTAAGCTTCAGGTCGGTCGCCGTGTTGGTGACCGTGACCTTGGCGCTCGCTATCGCGGCGCTACTGGGATCGAGCACGGTGCCGGTAAACTGGCTGAACTGTATCTGTGCGACTGCGCTGAAGGTCAGCGCCAGAACGGCAAATACTGCGAGGCAAAACTGCAATCTTTTCATTTACCTACCCCCTGGAAACTGTGGCACGTGGTTTTGTCGTAAACACTTGAAGACTTTGCGAACTCCAGGTACAAACACTACAGCTAACGCTTTTGAGGTACGCAGGCACTTCGTTCACCAAACAACAGTGCCTTATTTTTCAAATACTTACGCTAGCACTGACGCCCGTACCTATGAGTAACTGAAGATCAAAACTTGCTTAACTACCAATTTCCGTAGATTCGTCGCACTTCTCGGTGGCTTTTGTCGCGCTCGCTCGTGCCAATCAATCTTTCTGAGCGACCGCTGCATAGGGTCGACGCTCAGTGTTTGGTGGCAAGCGGCCGCCCTTCCCGATTCCTTTCAATGGCACCGCTCCCCTCTCGGACGACAAGTTCCTGGTCTGCCGCCTCCGGTCCCAGTCTATCGACCTGGCCGCTCGGCCAGCGAATGACGATCGCATCGACTCTTGTCGCCGCGCCCAGGCCGAAATGGACCCGCGGGTCACTCGAACTCTCGAAACTGCTTCCGGCGCGCACTTCTTCATAGCGGGTTGATCCCGCGACCGTGATCTCGACCTTTGCGCCAAAGCCATCGCGGTTTGATTTGCTGCCGATGGTTTTGATCCGCAGCCAGTGGCCGGGCATTGGAACTTCATTCCGCAGCAGAACGGGGGAACCGTCGAGGTTGGTCATCAGCAGATCCTGGCGACCGCGATTCCAGAAGTCGGCGGTCAAAGCGGCGCGGCCCACATACTTTTTCGCCAGGGCGCCGCCGGCCTTCTGACCGACTTCCTCGAACTTTCCGTTGCGCAAATTGTGGAACAGAAACGGCCGCTCAGCATAGCCCACGCCAAACGACTGTCCCTCGACCTGCGGATCTACGTGACCATTCGCGATGAAAATGTCGGGCCAGCCGTCGTTGTCGTAGTCGAGAAACTTTGCGCCAAAACCGAGATAGGGATTGCTGATGGCTCCAATCCCCGCCGCGCCGGCGAGGTCGGTAAACTCGCCATTGTGATCGTTGTGATAAAGGTTGTTGTCATCGTCAGAAAAATTGGTCTTTACAATGTCGGGCCAGCCGTCGCGATCGTAGTCCGCCGAGTCAATGCCCATGCCGGCCTGTTCGCCCCCATCGGAACTGTAAGCCACGCCGGCTTCGGCGCCGACTTCGGTAAATCCACCCTTACAGTTGTTGTGATAGAGCAGGCTCGGCGAAGAGTCGTCCGCCACGTAAAGATCGAGACAGCCGTCTTTGTCGTAGTCCAGCCACAATACGCCGAGACCGTAGTAGCTTTCGGGGTCTATGCCAAGTTTCTCTGTGACGTCAGTGAAGGTCCCATCGCCGTTGTTGCGGTAGAGACGGTCGCGCGCGCCCTTCAAGCCGCGCGGTCCGCAATTGACTGGAACGCCCCGATACTGGCAGAACTTGGTGCTGCCGAACTCCGGCAGGTTGTTGATGTCGACGTCGACGTAGTTCGCAACATAGAGATCTAGGTTGCCATCGTTGTCATAGTCGCCAAAGGCGGCGCTGGTTCCCCACCGGTCGGCGTTGGCGACGCCGGCTTTAGCAGTAACGTCAGTGAACGTGCCATCGTGGTTGTTGCGGTAAAGAGCCGAACTATGGAAACCGGTGATGTAGACGTCTTCCCAGCCGTCGTTGTCGAAATCGCCGATGGCCACGCCGTAACCCCACCCGCAGAAATTTAGCCCCGATTTCGCCGACACATCGGTAAATGTACCGTCATGATTGTTGTGATAGAGACGCGGCGGATGGCACTTGCCCGCCCGGTAGTCCGCCAGCGTCGAACCATCTACCAGCAGAATGTCCATCCATCCGTCGTTGTCGTAGTCGAACGCGGCCGCGCCACCGCACTGGGTTTCAACGATGTAGAGCTTCTCCAGACTGCCGCAAGTCAGATGAAAATCGATGCCAGCGGCGTGGGTGACGTCAACGAACAACTGTGGATTTGCGGGGGGCTTCGCGAGCGCTTTTTGCGCGGTCACGGCAGGTTTCGCCCCGGGACTTTTGTCATTCGGCGCGTTGTTCTGCGGCGCGGCCGTCTGCGCAGCTACCCACAAGATCCAAACACCGTTAAGTGCCATCAGCAGGACGGCAGCGGCAACTGTGACGTGCAAGTTCCTCATCCGCTGAACCACTGTCATTGATCGCGCCCAGTGGCCATTCCTGCCGAAGCCGGTTGCGCCTTCTTCAGATCCGCGAAGCGCTGTCGTTCGCTTCGCGCTTCTTCGGTCTTGCCAAGTTTCTCCAAGACGCGGGCCAATTGATAGTGCGGGCTCGGGTCTTTCGGGTTCAGTTCGACTGCCTTCCGCAAGGCAGATTCGGCTTGAGCTGGCTGCCCCGAGAGCGCCTGCGCCTTACCTAAGCAGTACCAGACATCGGGATTCTGGGCATCCAGCTCCGAGCCGCGCTGCAGATAGGTCGCGGCCGCATCATATTTTCCGGTCTCGAGCAGCGACCTTCCCAATTCGTACACCACTGCGGGGCTCTCTCCCGACCGGTGCAACTCCTCCTTATATTCGCCGATGGCTTCGTCGTTGCGACCGAGGCTGAAGTAGGCGAACCCCAGATTGTAGTGTCCGAGCTTGATTGCCGGGTCGAGCTTCAGAGCGGTCTTGAACTCTTCGATCGCCTGCAGGCTGCGATTCGAATTCAGATACGCTCGCCCCAGCAGCACATGCGCAATCGCGTTCGCATTCGGAGGACTGAGTCTGATCGTCGCTTCCAGTTCGTTCGCGGCCCCCCCGTCATCCCGCTGGCTCAATAACACTAGTGCCAGGTCAAAATGCGTCGCGGAATCCGTCGGGTTCAAACCTCGTGCACGCGTGAGCTGCTCCTGCGCCTGCTTGAGATCGCCGGCTTTGAAATAGGCTAGCCCCAAGTAATGACGAATTTGCGCATCGCTCGGCCAACGCGCTACCGCTTGTTGACCAAGCAGGACTGCATCGCGGAATTCGCCCGATTCCAGTTCCTGCAACAGTTGCTGGCGAATTTGGGTCTCGGTCTGATTTGGCGCCTGTGCTGGCGCGGCCAGGCATAACAGGCAGACAAACAAAGCGACACTAAAGACACGCCACCCCGTCGCGCTCGTCATCGCACCGTTTGTCATCGTGGTGTCTCTTATCGTATCGTTTCTGCGCAGCCAGTCGCAATGCGCCTGCCCGTCTGCGTCGCAGCACGTCGAAAGGGCCGATCCGCAATTTCAGAGTTGCCAATCGCGGTTGTTCCCACTTCAACGCGCAAACTCGTTTTGCTCCTCCCGAAAAGCTCGTACATCACGCCGGTGAAGTGGGCGCATCTAGTAGACTGTTCTATTCGATTTCAGTGCAAACTTAAAAATCCTCAGACTGGAATCATTTTCCAGGTTCTATTTGAGGTTCTGTTCCCAGGAGAGTTACTTTGTTCGATTGGTCTGGCTTGCACGTTCGTCATTCTCTGCCCATGGTCGTATTGCTCTTCGCTGCGTTTACCGTTTCGTTGCGGGCGCAGGAAGAGACCCCGGAAAATCCGACAGCCGGCACTATTCGAGGCACAGTGCTGGATGACGTCGGCGCCCCTGTTGAAGGCGCACGGGTTTTATACAGCTCGCAGGCGACCGACACCAGGGGCGTGACACGCACCGGCAAGGACGGGAAGTATGTTACCGAAGCGGTGCCGCCGGGCGCTTACGTAGTTCGGGTGGAAGGACGGGACATGGTGCCGGTTGAGAGCAGCGTCACGGTGGTGCTGGGGGCAGCGGTTACGGCGGATTTCAAGCTGGAATGGATCAATCCCGGGCCGGTCCGGCTGGAGAGCACGTTCAGCGGCGATGTTCCCGACAAGCTGCCGATTAACGGGCGGAACTATCTGAATGCGGGACAACTGGAGCCGGGTTTGCAGGCTGTGGATGGCAGGATTTACGATCCGGGCAAAAGCGGCTTGCAATCGCTCTCAATCGACAGCCAACTGGGGCGAACGACGCACTACGACATGGATGAAGTCGAATCGATGGATGAGACCAAGGGTGCGTCCACCCTGAACCTGCCGTCGGATGCGGTGCGCGAAGTGATCGTCTCGCGGGTCACGCCGGAAGTGTTTCAGTCCCTGAACGCGGCTGGCGCGGTGCGGGTTACAACGCGCTCCGGTGGAGATGAATTCCACGGCGATCTGTTTGGAAATCTGCGCGACCGGATCGTCGGCCTGGCGGGGTTTCCCTCGGGAAGTCCGAAGTACAGCCGTCAGCAGTATGGATTTGACGGGGGCGGTGCGGTGATCAAGGACAAGGCGTTTCTATTCGTTGGCGGGGAACGCACCAAGCAGGATGGTGTTTTCCCGATGATGTCCGCGGATTTGATTTTGCCGGACCCGGCCGATTTAGGGGCGTTCAATGAGACCGCCCTGCAGAGCGCTTATTTTCGAGAGAACATGCTGACGGCGCGGCTGGATTACAACTTCAACGACGACATGAAGGGGTTTGTCCGCCTCAGCTACGACAACGCGAACGGCATCGGGCCATCGGATAGCTTGTCGAATTTTCGCAATCAGATAAACGTTCCCTCAGCGGTGTTCGGGCTCGATTGGAACCACGGACGGTTTGTGAACAGCGCGCGTTTCGGCTATCAGAAGATGGTAGACGCGATCACTCCGGACCTGGCCGATTCCGCGCCGGCGCCTTTCCACATGCAGATCGGATCGTATGCTCTGGGGCCGAGCGTGGCGGGTCCGCGGCAGACGATTCAGCGCGACCTTTTCGGGCGTTACGACAGCAGCACCGTTCATAACGCGCTTCACACGATACGTTTTGGGGGAGCGATTCATCGCATCGCGCAGGGAGATTTCTATGCGCCCGGGAATTATGGGCCGTCGGTGACCAGTTCGGATGGACTGGACGTGATCACCGCCATCAATAGCAACCCAAGTCTTTTGCCGCTTTACCCGGACGACCCGCGGGGAGCGGCGGACAACCCGCTGAACTATCCGGTGGGCACGATCACGATTTTCAACGGCCGGGGAAATTTCAGCGAGAACTCGGCATTCAACCGGTCGATGGGCGGACACTTCGACACGCGCATCGAAGGGTACCTGGGCGACACATTCAACGCGCTCCCAAACTTGAACATCAGCTTTGGTTTGAATTATGGGCGCGACAGCGGGCGCACGGATAGCGACTTGCCGGCGGTGCCATGTTCGGCGATCAATCAAAACATTGTGCCAACGCCACTGCCGTGTACGTCCGGTTTGATTCTCAATCAATTCAACATGATTCCGAACAACGGCAGCCTGATAACGCCGCAGCAGTCGATCGGCCAGAGCGTGAATCAGCCAAACTTTAATCTTGCTCCGCAACTAGGTGTGGCGTGGGATCCGGGACACAACGGGCGCACAGTAGTGCGGGCGAGCGGCGGATTGTTCTTTGACAATTTCCTCTTGCAGAATGCGTATCAGGATCGCATCAATCGTTTGTCGAACGGGCAATACAACCGCAGCCTGACGCTGTGTCCGACGGGATCGGTGCTGTTTCCGAATGCTGCTTCGCTGCAACCGGGGCAGGGCGTTGTGAGTGCGGTCGATGGGCTCGATATCGCCACCCAGATTTGCGGGCAACCTATGGACGCAGTGGTGACGGGAACGCAGGGTCCCGTTGAAGTTGTGCAGGCGATTCAGGACCTGCAAAGGCAATTTCTGGCGGCGCAGTCGGCGGTGACGGGCGGACCGAATGTGTACTCCCTGGCGAACAGCGTGGCGAATTTTGGCGGCCTGCTGGCCCCTGGTTTCAGGACGCCACGGGTCGTGCACATGTCCGCTGGAATTCAGCATCAGATCGGAGAGCGCGGCATGTTCTCCGTCGACTACGTGCGCGAAATCGGCACGCAGTTTCCGCTGGGCATTGACACCAATCACGTGGGGGACGCGAGCTACATGACGGACGGCGACAATCTGAACCCCACACTCGATACTTATGCGGCGGAGTTGTCGGCGATCAATGCAACCGTGGCGGCCAGCCCGGCGGCGGTGAAAGCGGGGTGCCCGACCGCGACGTTCGCAGGCAGCAGTTCGCAGGCAGCCGTGAGTTGCTATTTGTCGGCGGTGCCAACCGCCAGCATCACCGATTTCGCCCGCCACGGTCTGGATTCGTCGAATGCGTTCTGCGGACCATTTCCGTGCTCGGTCTTGGGAAAACAGCAGGCATCCTTCGGTGGGATCAATCCGGCGGTAGGCTCGAACGTCATGTACTTTCCGAGCGGACGGTCGCGCTATACCGGCGTGCACCTGGCCTACCACGGGGTCACCGGAGACAACCCGCTGCGACGCGTGCGGCGGCTGGAGGTGACGATGAACTACACGCTCTCTCACTATCGCAGCAACATCGCGGAGCCGAACGGCAGCGGCGGAGACTACTCGATCTTGAACGTGGCGGAAGATTACAACCGTCCGCACCTGGGACATTGGGGAGATGCGGGTCTGGACCGAACACACCAGCTTACATTCATTCCAACAGCGGACTTGCAGCACGGGCTGCGGCTTTCAATGATCGCGCACGTGGCGTCGCCGCTTCCGCTGAGCGCATATATTCCGCAACAGGACGGCGGCGGCGTAGCGGGGGAGATCTTCCGCAGCGATGTCACCGGCGACGGCACAGTGGGCGACCTGTTGACAGGAACATTTATCGGCAGCACCGGAAAATACTCGACCAGCAATTTGACCAATGCCATTGCGTTCTACAACACGAACTTCGCCGGAAAGTTGACGCCGGCGGGAGAGGCGCTGGCCAATGCCGGTCTGTTCACGGGACAGCAACTGGTGGCGCTGGGGGCGTATGCTCCTCTGGTCTGCTCAAATGTCCACTCTGGAAGCCAGGATTGTGAGGGGCTGCCTGGGCATTTTGCGGAAGCGACCTGGCTGAAGACGATGGATCTGCGATTGAGCCGGCCCTTCCAGGTTGGGGAGCGCGTGAAGGTCGAGCCCAGCGTAGCCGTGTTTAACATATTCAATTGGGCTAATTTCGGAGGCGCCGGCAACCAGCTAAGCGGCGTGCTCAACGGCGCTCCCGGCAGTTCGCTGAATAACGCAAGTTCGGCGGGATACTGCGGCAACTCAACCACATTCTGCACGTCGCGTCTGGACCGTGTTCTGCCCGGTTCGGGCACGTATGCCAACGGCGCTCCGCGGCAAATGGAGTTCGGAGTGCGGATCACGTTCTAACTTTCTTCTCCCGCCTGGCCGGATGCCTCGGTCCCAAAGCTGGCTGTAGGCAAGGAATTTCAGCGATGCCGTCGTCTTGCAGCAAGACCGCAAAGTTTTTCCTTCATCACAGAATTTTTTTAATCCAAACACATTATTGGCTTGACTTAGTTTCGGGATGCGCTAAGCTTCCTCCGTCGGTGCGATTGGCATGGGGTTAAGGGTCAGTGCATCGAGCAGCGCTTCCCGGTGAGTGCGACGAACTACGCTCCCCACGTAGGGTATCGCTGAACTGAGGCAGCGCAACTTTCACAATTGTGAACAACAAATCTTCCAGGAGGAAATTCCTTGAAACTGAAAAGCTTGGCGGTACTCACTCTGCTCGTTCTTGGTTGCAGCGCGGCGTTTGCCCAGGGTTCGTTCGTCCTCGGCTTCACCTCGCCTGGCGACTTGGAACTCTATTGCAACTTTGAGTCGGCCCAATACGGCGGCTCCAACAACTTCTACTTCCAGGCCGTTGACAACCTGACGGATGCCTGCTTCCTGCCAGTCAATGCTACGGCAGAAGGCGTGAAGGTTTCCATCGCGGCTCTTGACGGCGCACCGGTTCTCACCGGCCCTGCCTATGGGTATGCTGACAACATCTATGACGCCGAGTTTGAAAGCTACACCGGCGATCAATGGTTCGTCATCACCCAAACCAAACCCAGCACGCGTCTGCGGCACTTCGGCTGGGTTGGCTACGTTGGCTTCAGCGGCCTTGAGTTCCTCGGGAACTACGGCTACCTGTCGGCGTCGATCCCGGGCGCTGCTGGCGACAAGAAGCCGACGTCGGGTACGCCCAGCATCCCTGCTGTTGGCGGATCGGGGCCGACCCTAAATAGGACCATCAAGTAACTGTTTTGCTTTTGTCGGTTCAGGCCACGCTGGTTCACGGCGTGGCCTTTTTTTGTAGGGCCAACCAACCCCCCGAAGTTTCGCCAAAGTCTCGAATGATAAACTTTGTAGTGCCCATGTCCCTTTTCTGTAGGTTGCTGTGTTTTGTCTGGCTGACGGCAGGAGCACTGGCCGGGGCGGCTGTGCCTCCCAATATCGTCCTGATCACTGTGGACACGACGCGCGCCGACCGCATGGGGTTCTTGGGATCGCAGCGTGAGCTGACGCCGAACCTGGATGCACTGGCCCGGCACTCGGTGGTTTTCACGCACGCCTACGCCCAGGCCCCGTTCACTGCGCCGTCGCATGCCACCATCCTCACCGGCACGTATCCGCAGTTCCATCAGGTAGAAGATTTCCCGGTGCCTTTGTCGCCAGACCTACCCTATGCGCCCGCTATTCTGAAAGCCCAGGGATACCAAACCGCGGCCTTTATTGGTTCGATTGTTCTCGACCCGTCCCAGGGGCTCGGCATTGGCTTTGACCGCGGATTTGACACCTACGATGCAGGCTTCCACCTGCCGGGTCCGGGCGAGGATCGTTACAGCTCCACCGAACGGCGCGGCGAGGTGGTGGTCGAGCACGCTCTGGCCTGGTTGGGCGAACACACTCGCGGTCCCTTCTTCATTTGGGTGCATCTTTACGATGCGCATGACCCCTACGAGCCGCCCGAACCTTTTAAGAGCCGTTACAAGTCGGCACCCTACGATGGCGGGGTTACGTATGCGGATTCTGCTGTGGGAAAACTGCTCGACCAGTTGCGGGCCCGCGGACTCTACGAAAATTCGCTCATTGCTGTGATGTCCGATCACGGGGAGGGACTGGGCGATCACAAGGAAGAATTCCATGGATTCTTTCTCTATGATGCCACCATCCATGTGCCCCTCGTGCTGAAGTTGCCGGGCGAGCGGTTTGCAGGAAAACGAATTGAGAACCTCGTCGGATTGGTGGATGTGCTGCCTACAGTTTTGCAATCGGCGGGAATTGAGGTTCCGCGGGAAGTGCAGGGGGAATCGCTGCTGGGCCTGATGTCGCCAATGCCAATTCCAATTCCAAAGTCGCCGCCCGCTGCAACCACGGGATTCGTCCCGGCCACATCCCCAGACCGGCCCCCAGACCGAGCGGAGTATGCGGAAACGGAGTATGGGCTTCGCGGGTATGGATGGAGTTCACTGCGCTCGCTGCGCACCGGCAAGTATCTGTTTATCGAGGCTCCGCGACGAGAACTCTATGACCTGGCAGCGGACCCCAGCGCCGAGCACAATTTGGCGGCTTCATCCAAAGCCGTGGCCGACACGCTCCAGGCCCAACTCGATGCCTTCCGGCAAAAGACAAGCAAAAGCGGAGAGGCGCCCCGCTTGCCTAGCGATCCTCAAACGCAGGAGAAGTTGGCTGCCCTCGGCTACATGTCGGCGAGCGTGCTTGCGCCAGCGCCCGCGGCCATGGGTAACGGCGCCGATCCCAAGGACAAGATCGAGCTTGGCAATATGATGGCGCATGCCAACACCCTGATGGAGGATAAGCGCTTCGACGAAGCTGTTCTCCTGCTGCAGCAGGTAATTGCCAAAGATCCGGATATGCTTGTTGCCTATTCGAAACTGGGCACGGCCGATGCCGCGCTGGGCAACTTTACCGAGGCCATAAAGGCGAAGCGCAAGGCGGTGGCATTGGCCCCCGATTCGCCCGATATGCATTACGAACTCGGCAGTGTATTAGTCAGGGCCCAGGAATTCGAGGCGGCGATTCCCGAGTTAGAGGGCGTCGTAAGGGAAACGCCGGGATCGTGGAAAGCCCGTATGCTCCTGGCGCTGGCATATTCCCGGACAGACCGTTTGCCGCAGGCCATCAGCGAGTGCGAAAAAGTCCTCGCCGTCCTGCCCGAACAATACGGAGCTAACCTGATGCTCGGACGCTTGCTGGTACTCTCGGGAAAGGCCGAGGCAGCCGTGCCGAGGCTGAGCAAAGCCGCTTCCCTGCGGCCCCAGGCACCCGAGCCTCACCTGGCTCTGGCCGAAGCCTATGCCATGCTCGGACGGAATGACGAAGCCGACCGGGAACAGGCCATGGGGGAGCGTCTGGCCGAAAACCGGTGAGCCCCAAGTGGACATGGCCGTCAAGATTATTCACAGCGTCATTTTTTCTGTATGCTGGAAACGTAGACACGCAAGTCTGAACTGTCATCCCGAGCGACCGGGGCAAGGTGAACTGTCATCCTGAGCGACCGGGGCAAGCGTGAACCGTCATCCTGAGCGAAGCGAAGGATCTATGGATTTGCTCGCGGCGGCAGAATGCGTAGGCCCTTTGCTTCAGCATGACAGCGTGGTTTTATGCTGCGAATTTGCTGAACTTGAGATTTGAAATTTGGAGGAGATGAAAATAATGTTACGTTTGCTGGCCGCGATTCTGATTATATGCAGTCTCACCGCGCAACTGAGCGCGCAAGCTTCCAAAGATCAAGCTTCGACCGATCAAGCTCCCCAGGATCAAGCGTCCAAGGATCAAGCTTCCAAAAACCAGGCATCGACTACGCAGACCGCTGCGCCGTCGGCGAAAGCCAAGTTCCCGCTGGACGCATTCCAGGAATTTTCCGCCATAATGGTCGGCAGCATCAGCCATGGCGATGACCGGGAATCGCATATCTACCGCTCCGGCAAGCTCATGAGAAACGAGAGCCTGGAAGGGAAAAACTTCATCATTACAAATCTGACCACCGGCGAAAGTTTCGGGGTCTCAGCCACGGGATGCATGCGTGACAGCCATCCCTACGTTCGTTCCATTCCGTTTTCCATGGCGCAGCCTGGCGCCAAGGTGGAGGTTGTCGCGGCCGGGCAGGAGACGGTCGACGGCCATTCCTGCAAGATGGAGGATGTCACCGTATCTTCATCGAAATTTATGAAACCCTTTAAGATGAGATTCTGGGAGGCGGACGATCTGCAAGGCTTTCCCGTCAAAGTGGTATTTTTTCGCGGTTTTGGACACGATCCGGTGATTCGCTACAAAAATGTGGTTTTGGGGCCACAGGATCCTACACTCTTCATTTATCCGAATTCTTGCGAAAAATCCATGGGTTACAACCAAAAAACCCCTAAGGTTACGCCGGGAGGCAAGAAGCCAGCGGCTGCGCCGCCCAGTACTCCGCAAAACTGATCCATGCGGTTAGATCAAGGCTTCTTCCGGGACGCCGCGGCTGGAGTGCCAGATCCTTCTTTTAAGGTATCAATTGCGTCGATAGATAGATTGGTGAAGGACTCGACGAGCCCGCTGGGCCAGCGCACTTGCACGGCGTCTAGTTTTGTGGCAGAACCCAAGCCAAAGTGCACCCTCAGGTCGTTTTGGGAAATGTAACTCGAACCACTGCGTACTTCGTCTACCAGAGTTCTCTTTCCAACTTTCACCGTAATCTTCGCCCCGATTCCGTCGCGATTGGAACGGGTGCCGATAGTTTTGAACGCCACCCAATGGTTGCTAGAATGCACTGTATTTACTAAAAGACTAGGTTTATCGTTCATATTGACGATAACGATGGAAAGCTGGCCATCGTTCCAAAGATCGCCTACTGCAAGGCCACGCCCCGAAGCGGCTGCGTTAATCCCGGGACCCGCGGTCGCGGAGATGTCGGTGAAGGTGCCATTGCCGTTGTTATGGTAGAGAAGGCGCGGCTCACGGTACCCGCTGCCCAGGTGAAACTTTTCGACTTCCGGATAAACATGCCCGTTAGCGAGAATGAGATCGGGCCAGCTGTCATTATCGAAGTCAAAAAACATGGTGCCCCAGCCCAGATATTGCGAATGCAAACCAAGTCCCGCGGCGAAGGTAGCATCGGAAAAAATCCCCCCGCCATCGTTGTGATAGAGGATCGGCGTGTCATCTGAGAAATTGGTCTTGAAAATATCGAGGCGGCCGTCGCCGTCATAATCGGCGATGGTCGTGCCCATTCCCGCCTGCTCACGGCCATCTCCGTTGAACGCAACCCCCGCCTCCACCGCAACGTCAGTGAAAGTGCCATCGCGATTGTTGTGATAGAGAATGCTAGGCATGCTGTCGCAGGCAACGTAAATATCCGGCCACCCGTCATCGTCGTAGTCGAAGGTGGAAACGCTGAACGCGTATTGTCCATCTCGCCGAAGTCGCGAGTTTCGCATCCAAGGCGCAAAGGGCTGGTCAATGTGAGCCTTGGCAGTGACATCCACGAAGGTGCCGTCGCCGCGATTCTCATACAGAATATTTTTCGCGCCGGGCAGGCCGCGTGGTCCGCAGAATATTGGCACCCCCTTCCACACGCAACTTCCCTCGCCCGGTAACGGAGTTGCGGATAGGTTGAAGTCCACATAGTTTGCGACCATCAGATCCAGGCGCCCGTCGCGGTTGTAATCGACAAAGGCACATCCGGTTCCCCAAGCTTTGCCGGTTCCGGCCACACCCGCCTTTTCGGCGACTTCAGTGAACACGCCATGGTCATTGTGATAGAGGCGATTTTTCCCGTAATAAGTGACATACAAATCCTCCCACCCATCATTGTCATAGTCCCCGACACATACGCCCTGGCCCCATCCAGTGGCAATCAATCCGGCCTTTGCGGTGACATCGGTGAAGGTCCCATCGTGATTGTTATGATAGAGATGGTTGGTGGGGGCCTGTTCCGGAGGAAAGCCCTCGAGCGTGGTCCCGTTGACGATGAAAATATCCGGCCAGCCATCGTTGTCATAATCAAAGATGGCCACGCCCGTCCCGGTGCTCTCGATGATGTACTTCTTGGTATCGACGCGGCCAAATACATTCACGTCTGTCAGCCCGGCTTTTTCCGCGATGTCGACGAAATTCGCGATACTCGGATGGTCGGAGACTTTCTGCGGCAAAGTCTGAGATGGCAGCGGGTGGCAGAACAGTATTACCAATGCAGACCACAACAATGTATGCAGACGCGTTCTATTGGCCCGCGAACGGACATTCTTCACGCGTTCACCGAAGGCGCGGCGAATTGACTGCGTCACTGCTGCAACTTCCCGGCAGAAAACAGGCCAAAGGGCAAATGGCGCATCGAAATGTTTTCCTTATTTAGAGAGTAGGTTGCGGTTTCGGCCCGGGTCAAGTGACCCGGGTCATCGCTTAAAATCAGGCTACAGGTGTGTCAGATAGATTAATACCCTAGAATGTCCGACAAATGTGCGGTGGTAGACTGTTAACAATGTCCTTGATTCGTTGGTCCTTGATTCGTCTGTTGGTTTGCCTTGTCTGCTTAACCGCCGGAGCGCTGGCCGGTACGGCTGCGCCACCCAATGTCATCCTGATCACGGTGGACACGACACGTGCCGACCGTATGGGGTTCCTGGGTTCGAAGCGCGGAGTGACGCCGAACCTGGATGCACTGGCTCGCCGCTCCGTGGTTTTCACGCACGCCTACTCCCAGGCGCCGTTTACTGCGCCGTCGCATGCCACCATCCTCACCGGTACGTATCCGCAGTTTCATCAGGTAGAGGATTTCCAGGTGCCTCTGTGGAAAGGTCTGCCCTTCGCGCCCGCGATTCTGAAAGCCCATGGCTATCAAACTGCGGCCTTTGTAGGTTCGATTGTTCTCGACCCGTCCCAGGGACTCGCAGTCGGCTTTCGCCGCGGATTTGACACCTACGATGCAGGCTTCCACATAGCGCATCCGGGAGAGGATCACTACACCTCCACCGACCGCCGCGCGGCCGTGGTCGTAGAACACGCTCTGGCCTGGTTGGAGAAGCGCCCAGCCGGTCCCTTCTTCATCTGGGTACACCTTTATGATCCGCACTTTCCCTACGAGCCTCCGGAACCCTTCCTGAGCCGGTACAAGTCAGCGCCCTACGATGGCGAAATTGCCTACTCGGATTCTGCGCTGGGAAAACTGTTTAGCTACTTGCGGACGCACGGACTTTTCGAAAACTCGGCAATTGCCATGATGTCCGATCACGGCGAGTCGCTCGGGGATCACGGCGAAGAATTCCACGGATTCTTTCTCTACGATGCAACCATCCACGTGCCTCTGCTGATAAAGCTGCCGGGAGATCGTTTTGCCGGGGAGCGAATCGAGACCCACGTCGGACTGGTGGACGTGCTGCCCACGATTTTGCAGGCGGTAGGAATCGATGTTCCGCCGGAAGTGCAAGGAGAATCGCTCTTGGGCCTGATGCAGCCAAAGCCGCCCGCCGCCGCAGGTGGCGAAACCGACCCGGCTTCATCCCCCGACCGGCTGCAATACGCAGAAACGGAATACGGCGTCCGCGCCTATGGATGGAGTGCTATCCGCTCGGTGCGTACCAGCAAATATTTATTTATCGAGGCGCCGCGCAGGGAACTCTATGATCTGGCGGCGGACCCGAAGGCCGAGCACGACCTGTCGGCTACCTCCAAAGCGGTGGCTGACACGCTGCAGAGCCAACTGGATGATTTCCGGCGCAAGACGACTAAAAACGGAGAAGCGCCTGCCTCCGTCAACGATCCTGAAGCGCAGGAGAAACTGGCTGCCCTTGGCTACACGGCAACGAGCACCGGTTCGGCAACGGCTACGGGCGGCGGTGCTGATCCCAAGGACAAGATTGAGATTGGCAACATGATGGGAGAAGCCAACTACCTGCTGGAGGTAACGCGCCTCGACGAAGCCGCTGCCCTGCTTCAGAAAGTCATAGCCAAAGAACCCAATCTTTGGATTGCCTATGCGAAACTGGGCACGACCGAGTTCAACCGGGGGAATATCCCCGAGTCCGTAAAGGCGAGGCGCAAGGCGGTGGAATTGATGCCGAGTGATGTCAATCTGCACTTTGAACTCGGCAAGGTATTAATGCAGGCGAAGGATTTCGAGGCGGCGGTGCCCGAGCTGGAGTTCGTTGTGGCGAAGATGCCGGAATCGTTGAAAACCCATATCCTGCTTAGCATTGCCGATTCGCGGACGAATCGTCTGCCGCAAGCCATCAAGGAATGCGAAGCAGTCCTCGCCTTACTGCCCGAAGAATACGGAGCCACACTGCTTCTCGGGCGCGATCTCGTGCTCGCGGGAAAGCCGGAGGACGCCTTGCCCAGGCTGATGAAGGCGGCTTCAATTCGACCTCGGGCACCCGACCCTCACTTGTTTCTGGCGGAAGCCTATGACAAGTTAGGACGGAACGATGACGCGCAACGGGAGCGCGATGCGGCCAAGCGTCTGGCAGAGAACGGTCCAACGCCGGGACCAAGCGAGCCGTAGCCGTCCGCGGAACCGATCCCTGCGAGTGCCTGCATAAGGATCGCGCATGAACGGGCTCACAATGCAATTCTTTCCGGTGACAATTGTTTCTATGCCCATGATTCGTAAGTTGGCGTCGGTTGCTTGGTTGACGGTCTGGCTGGCTGCGAGCGCGCTGGCGGCAACTCCTCCCAACATAGTGCTGATTACGCTCGACACGACGCGTGCGGACCGCATTGGATTTCTCGGTTCGAAGCTCGGACTGACACCGAACCTGGACTCGCTCGCCCGCGATTCCGCGGTCTTCACACGAGCCTACGCGCAGGCTCCTTTAACCACACCCTCCCACGCCACCATTCTCACCGGCACTTATCCGCAGTTCCACCAGGTGCTCGATTTTGGGATGCCGCTGGCGGCCAATCTGCCTTACGCTCCTGAAATCCTGCACTCTCACGGGTATCGCACCGCGGCCTTTGTCGGCTCCCTCGTGCTTAACCCGGAGCCATCGTATGCCCCTGGCTTTGACCGCGGGTTTGAGACCTACGATGCCGGTTTCCACAAGGAGGGTCATGGAGAAGATCGCTACCGCACCGTGCAACGCCGTGGCGATGAAGTGGTGGCGCATGCGTTGGCCTGGTTGACGACGCACCCTGAAGGCCCTTTTTTTATCTGGGTGCATCTGTATGACGCACACGATCCCTATGATCCGCCCGAACCCTACAAGACTCGGTATGCTTCGGCACCCTATGACGGGGCGATCATGTACGAGGATGCAGCAGTCGGGAAACTGCTCGCGCAGTTGAAATTGCTCGGGCTGTACGACGGTGCGGTAATGGCACTGATGGCCGACCACGGAGAGGCGCTGGGTGCCCACGGCGAGGATACGCACGGGATTTTTCTCTACGATGAGACGATCCAGGTACCGCTTTTGATCAAACTGCCGCACGCAAGTGCTGCTGGAAAACGGATCGAAAATCGAGTAGAGCTGGTCGATATATTGCCGACGCTGTTGCAAGAAGTTCAAATCGAGATTCCGAAGGAAGTGCAGGGGGAATCGTTGCTGCCACTGATGAAAGAAGACCATCAGACAATGCATGCCTGGCGCGACCGGGCGGCCTATGCCCAGTCGGATGTTCCGTGGATCGAATATGGCTGGAGCGCGGAGCGCTCGCTGCGGACGGGCAAATATCTGTACATTCAGGCGCCGCGCCGCGAACTGTATGACCAGGAGACGGATCCGAGAGCAGAACACAATCTGTCATCGTCCTTTGCGGCGGTGGCCGACACGCTGGCAAGTCGACTGGAGACTTTCCGGCAGAAGACGGCCAGCCAGCGGGAGGCTCCCCAGGTTGCGGTGGACCCAGCGGCACAACAGAACCTGAGAGCGCTTGGATATATGGCCTCGGGCAGGGCCACTTCGAAGGGATCGGCCTCCGACCGAGGCGTTGACCCCAAAGACAAAATCGAAATTGCCGGCTTGATCCATCGGGCGTACTTGTTGGTGGATGATCGACGCGACCAGGAAGCTGTGCCTCTGTTGCAGCAGCTGATTGCGAAGGACCCTGACGCGCCTTTTGCCTATGCTCTCCTCGGGCAGTGCTTCTTAACTCTGAAGCAGTATTCGCAGGCAGTTCCATTGCTGCGTAAGGCTGTGCAAATGCGTCCCGACATGACCATTACGCATTTACAGTTAGGAGAGGCGCTCGTGGAAATGAAGGATTTTGACGGAGCGGCGGGCGAGTTGGAGATCGTCGTGGCCAGGCTGCCGGACTTCGAGGAAGCGCATCTCATGCTGGAGATGGCCTATGCGCAGACGGGTCGCATGCCGGAGGCTATCAAGGAATGCGAAAAAGTGCTTGAGTCGGATCCGGATGACTACGGAACCAACCTGCTTCTCGGTCAAGTGCTGGTGCGCTCGGGAAATCCCGCAGCAGCCTTGCCTAGGCTGAAGAAGGCGGCTTCGCTTCAGCCTCGTGCGCCCGAGCCGCACCTGGCTCTGGCCGATGCCTATACCAAGTTAGGACGAAATGATGACGCCGCGCGGGAGCGGGCCATAGCCGAGCGCTTGGGGGCAAGCGGCGACGAGTGAGCGGAAAGAAGTCATCCAGTCATCCTTAAAGTAGATCAGCTCTGACGGCTCCGTTTCCTTCCCAGTCAGTTTCTTCTCCACCTCCCGCCTGGCCGGGATGCGATGGATTGAAAAGCATGCTCAGCTCCTAGTGGTAATCTTGGTAATCGACGAGAATCGCGTCCTCGCCCTCGAACGCAAACGTGAGCCGCCAGTTCCCGTTCATCCGCACGGCCCAGTGCCCCCCCACTTCGCCCTTGAAACATCCGCGACCTAATCGAGTTCCATCGCGCCCCAGCAGGGGATAACACGCCTATGCACTCTTGCGTGGCATGGCGCGCACAGCGTAATCAAGTTCTCCTCTGCGTCGGCTCCCGAACGGCTACGGAACTCTCTATGGTGCACTTCAAGATTCGACATCGCGCCACAGGATTGACACCTCCAGCCGTCGCGACGCAGGATCTGCTGGCGCAAACTTTCATACGACAATGGGTCCAGCCGCAATGGAGGAGTTCTGGGGCGAATCATTTTCAGGACGCCTCCGCACGCAGGTTTTCGAGGAAGTCTGCTGCTGTTCGCCGGGCAAGAATTTGTAGTAGCGAGAAATCGAGCTGAGCAAGATCTCAGGGTTGCCAGTGTCCAGGTGCGCGCCAGCGAGGAAATCGGCGCAGATCATCTCCAGACAGTAGCCGCGCGATTTGTCTGTGCCGAGCATCAGGGCTGCTGTTTCGATTGCCTGCTCAATCACCGGGATCTGGCTCTGGTAGAACTTGAAGTAGACGATCTCGGTCGGTTCGGTGTCCTTGCCGGTGAGGTACTGGTCCACCTCGCGTTTGAACTGATCTCGGGGTAAGGAACGGGCTTTGTGCATCCATGCTGCACAATCGAAGTCCTTCCCGTCCGAACGCGCGACCTTGGTCAACTCCGCCGCCTTCGTCCAGCCCACCTGTTTCAACTCCCGCCGGATCTGTGGCGGCAAGCGTTCGTGAATGGACATGAGATAGTAGGCTGTCCAGCGCGAATCGGGAAAACGCCTTTCCAGAAATTCATCGAATGACTTCAAGTTTTCCATCCGCCAGTACTGTCCCGCCCGCACTTCACATAGGTACCTGCCGTGGCCCCTTGCCGGCGCCGCCGCCTACTGCGACCGTTACATCCAGTGCCTGCGCCGTCGTGATGGTGTATGGAGACGGCGTCACCAACACCGTTGGCCCAACCTCATCCTGCGGCCCGGCGTACTGCCAGAGAATGCCGCCATCGGTAATCTGCGTGCCTTGCTGATAAGCGATACAAACAGTTCCCATTTGAAAATCCGTACAATCACCCGAACCGAGGCCAGAGGCGGTGAACGAAAATGTAAACGGCGATGCGAAAGGCGGTCCTGGAGGATTGGTACTGGCCGTAACGACCCAGGGACCGTTGTACAAGGGATTGCTGTAGCTCTGGACTACAACCGTGGAGCCGACGATAGCTCCTTGGTAAATCTCGCCGAGATTTAGTGGGGATGGGTCACCTAGGGGATTGACCATAGTGCATGTCGCAGTCGTACCCGGATCCGAGCATGTACTAATTTCCACATAGATATTGGAAGGTAGAATTAGTGGCCCTCCAAATCCGGCGGGCTGCGTGCTTCCGCTCTTGCAGTCAACGCTGCAATCCGGGTTCGGAACCGCTTGAAAGACCGCTCCAAGAGGCAACGGCTCGATCATGTTCCCAACGACATAAGGGTAATTCGATTGCCATGACGGTCCGCAGAAGCTAGTTGGCGACGCTGGCATTCCGGGAAGGGCTACATAGACATCACCTGTTGCAAAATAGCCCAGCAATGGCAACGCGGCAGCCTGGGGCTGTGCGCTTCCTGTCGTGCTGTACGGCTGCGATCCGGTCGCAGGCGAATCGCAAATACTTTGCCCGAAGGCTGCGGCAGAAAGCGCGAGAGCGGCGAGAGCGGCGAAAAGTTTCATTAAGGGAAAACCACTCCTCTCGATAGCATATCCGTCCGCAACGCGTTCATCTCATTGATCAGTTCCGCGTCCGACAGCTTGCGCGAGAAAATCAACGGGTGGCTCATTGTTCCATTGAACGGATTAGCCAACCCGGAACTCGCCGGCCCGAGACAAAGCGTCCCACTGACCGGTCGAGGCCGTTCCCGGCCCGAACGTGGTTTAGCGGTTGCGTGTAACCGGGGGTCGGAATATCGTCCGGGGAATCCCGATTCACCTCGCTGACGAGGATACCAATATGTTTCCAAGTACGGAAGTAGAATACCGGTGCAATGGCAAACAGAACGTACGCCAGTGGTTCCATAGCCCCTGAATGAGATGCGTAATCACAATAGCGCGAGAAAATTTACGAACCGAAGCCAATAAGTCATTTGTTTTCAGTCTGCGTGGTCACGATCGCCCTATCGATAACTTTTCGCCGATTACTGTTATTTTGCTGTGACGGCATGGGAGCTCGAGGTGTGTAACTGGAGACGAAGGGGCCGAGGCAGACTCGCTGCTCCGGCCCGAGTTATTGCTGGTTCTCGTGCTACATGTTTAGGCGATCAGCGTCTTTTCGAAGTGCTCACAGAGCGTGATCTCCAGCGTGTACAGCTTTCGTGTTGCGGGAACGCTCAAATACGGTCTCAGGATCTGCTCGACCTTGGGGGACCACTCTTGCTCATCGCGCTCGAACTCCTTCTTGTCCGTCCAGAGAGTGACCGCTAGCACCTTTTCGGTCTTGCTCTCAGGCACAAGAGGAAGAATCTCGAGAAAGCCATCTTGCTTCCTCAGAATGGGAAGCACGTCCTTTTTTACGACGCGAATGAATTCTTCTTTTTTCTCCATCAGCGGAGCGAACTCAAGGATGCGTGCGAACATGGGGAATCTCCTTTCGTCCTCGGAATTGCGAATTCGGTTCCGCGAGACTTGTAACTGGCTGCTGTCTGCGGGATCGGATGGCAGCGTACAACGGAGCCGCAAGGTTTGCAGTGATGGCTGGGCAGCGTAGGTGTGACGATTTTCTGGTGATGTTGTTTCAAAATGGAAATCTGACATTCACTTCCCCAGCGTGCGGCCTCCCCGGGGTTTTCCAGCCTTGGCTGCATTTTCCTTTTTTCCACGCGGCAACTATAATCGCCAATTGCTTCGAATCCTGTGCACGTGTTGACGCAAGACGAGCCCGACCAGAAGACACATCGTTTCTGGCGAGGCTGGCTTCGGTCGGACCTGGTGGCTAGTTCGATCCTGTATTCGGTGAGTTGTGCCATTTTCGCATTTTTGGAGGCGCAATAAGAAACATGAAAAAACTTGTCCACTTCGCTCTGACGGCTCTCTTTTCCCTGGGCATCGCTTCCGCTCAGAACCTTCCGGCCATCGATGTATTCGGCGGCTACTCGTACCTCAGCTTTGATTTGCCGGCGAATCCGAGCGCGGGTACGACCTCTCAGCGCCTGGCTATGAACGGCTGGGACTTTTCCGCTTCGGTCGGCCTGTTTCATCACCTGGCTGCGGAGGCTGACATCAGCGGACACAGCCTTGGCAATTGCGACAGCACTACTTTTAACTGCACCAATCTCTCCTACATGGGGGGTGCGCGTTATAACTTCAGAGATCGCGCCAGCAAGATTACGGGTTTTGTACACGTCCTGGGTGGTCGAGACAACGGCACTCTGGTTTACAACGGAAGTTCCTTGTCCGACACGTCTGTGGCGGTCGCTGCGGGCGCGGGCGTCGATTATTGGGTCTTCCGTCACATCGGAGTTCAGCTGGGGCCGGTCGATTACTTTTACACCCGCCATCTGAACGACTTTGGCCTTCCCAGCCAAAATAACTTCCGCGCCTCGTTCGGAGTCGCTTTCCGATTTGGCGGCGAACTTTTTGCGGGAGAGCCCTCGCCCAAGTCCCAGCCTGCTCCTTCGGAGAGTCAACCGGCGCCCAAGTCCAGGCGTGGTGCTCGCGCCGGTCAACCCTCGACTGGTGGCGTCCAGCAGCCGCCACTGGTGAGTACGCCGAGTCACGGTATGTTGATCGCGGCGCTCGGCCTTGCGGTCGGGCCCCAGGAATTTGATGGAGCGAAAATTCTGGAGATCGTGCCAGGAGGCGTCGCGGAGATGGCATCCTTGAAGGTAGGCGATATGATCAAATCGGTGGATGGCAAGCCCATACGGACGCCGATGGAATTGCTCGCTGAACTGTCCGACAAATCCGGGAAAGTTAAAATCGGCATCCAGCGCGGCGACTTTGCGACGGAGACGTTAATCCTGCTGGGTCACTGAGCGCGGCAGGGAAAACCAAAAACTGGCGCGCCCGGAGAGATTCGAACTCCCGACCTACAGCTCCGGAGGCTGCCGCTCTATCCAGCTGAGCTACGGGCGCGCTGCGAATCTACTAAGTGTACATCGGTGCAGCAGGGGCCTCAATATCGGGAAATCAGCGGGTGAACTCAAGTACGCCAACGATCGCCGCGCAGGCCAATGAAATGCAGGTCAACACAATCCACAGGACAGCCGGAATCGCGCCGAACGATTTGCGCAGCATACCCCAAATCCATACCGCGAACCCCGTGAACACCGAACCCAGCAGTGTCTCGAAGCAAACTGTCTCAACCGTAAGTCGTCGCACCATCGAGTGTCCGGAATGCCTATGACGGTTCTTCAACGGCAACCAATGAACCCTTCTTCCGCTTATTCGATTGCAGAATCTTCTTGCGCAGCCGCAAAGATTTCGGCGTGACCTCGACAAACTCATCGTCAGCGATGAATTCGATAGCCTGTTCAAGATTGAGATTGCGATACGGAACCAGCCGAATCGCCTCATCGGAAGTTGAAGCACGCATGTTGGTCAGCTTCTTTTCGCGCACAATGTTGACGTCAAGATCGGTGTCTTTCGCGTTCTCGCCGATGATCATGCCTTCGTAAACGTCAATGCCGGGACCGGCGAAAAGTGTGCCGCGCTCCTGCAGATTGTAGAGAGCGTAGGAGGTCGTGAGTCCGGGGCGGTCGGCGATCAGCGCGCCCGTCGGACGATGCGGAATTTCTCCCTGCCACTCGATGTATCCGTCAAAAAGCGCGTTCATAACGATGGTGCCGCGCGTGTCGGTCAGGAGCGTGCTGCGCAGTCCGATCAGTCCGCGGCTGGGCACGCGAAATTCGACGCGCACTCGGCCATAGCCATGATTGTGCATGTTGGCGACTTCGCCTTTGCGCGACCCGACGTGCTCCATAACTACGCCGACAAACTCTTCGGGAATATCGACTGTCAGGTGTTCAACCGGCTCCATCAGCTTTCCGTCTATACGCTTGGTGACGATCTCGGGTTTGCCGACCATCAGTTCGTAACCTTCGCGGCGCATCATCTCGATCAGGATGGAAAGCTGCAACTCGCCGCGGCCTAGAACCTTGAACGAGTCGGTGCTGCCGGTTTCTTCCATGCGCAGGGAGACGTTGGTGAGCAGCTCTTTTTCCAACCGCTCGCGCAGGTTGCGCGAGGTAACGTAGGTGCCTTCGCGTCCGCAGAACGGAGAGGTGTTGATGGTGAAGAGCATCGCAATCGTCGGCTCGTCTATGACGATCGGCGAAAGCGGCGCGGGATTCTCCGCGCTGGTAATGGTCTCGCCAATTGTGATGCCTTCGACGCCAGCGACGGCAATGATGTCGCCGAGCGACGTCTCCGTAATGTCGGTGCGCTTGAGGCCGGAGAAGCTGAAGAGCTTGGTAATTTTTGTTTTATGAAACGAGCCGTCGCGCTTGGCGATGGCTACGTCCTCTCCTGTTTTCATCGTGCCATTGAAAACGCGCGCAATGGCCAGGCGTCCGAGATAGTCGCTGTAATCGAGATTCGCGACCAGGATTTGGAGTGGTCCGTTCGCGTCTCCCTGCGGCGCGGGAATGGTATCGACGATCGCGTCGAACAGCGGACGCAGATCATCGCCGGCTGCTCCCTGATGTATGGCAGCGGTTCCTGCCTTGGCGTTTGTATAGAGGACGGGGAAGTCGAGTTGGTCTTCCTTGGCGTCGAGATCAATAAAAAGGTCGTAAACCTCGTTCAGAACTTCCTGCGGACGCGCGTCGGGGCGGTCGATCTTGTTGATGACTAGAATCGGCTTCAGATTCGCTTCAAGAGCTTTGCTGAGCACGTAACGCGTCTGTGGCAGCGGACCTTCGCTGGCATCGACCAGCAGCATGACGCCATCGACCATCTTGAGCGCGCGCTCCACTTCGCCGCCAAAATCGGAGTGGCCGGGCGTATCCACGATATTGATTTTTACGCCGGCATAAAACACAGCCGTGTTCTTGGCAAGAATCGTGATGCCGCGCTCGCGCTCCAGATCGTTCGAGTCCATGACGCGCTCGGCGACGGTCTCGTTGTCGCGGAACGTCCCGCTTTGGCGGAGCATGGCGTCCACCAGCGTGGTCTTGCCGTGGTCCACGTGGGCGATGATAGCGATGTTGCGAATGCCTGGGTTCAGATCGAAAACTCCTCGGGACTGCAGATTGGGGATTAGTACTACTTTACTATGGCGAGGAGGTTCGCTGTTGTTGGGCGAGGCGACCGTGTGGTGACGGGGCTTCGCCCCGTCTCGGCGGGGCAAAGCCCCGCCACCACACGAGCTTCAGCAACAGGCGGTTATGGGGCACTTTTCTTCTGACTTTTATTGCGACGGCCCAGATTGGTTGACGCTTGTTGCAAAGCGTAGAGCAGGACTCCAGCCTTTTTCGGGTCGAGCCGGCGATGCAACAAATGATCGCAGACCTTACCGAGCGCTCGCTGGATCGAGTTGGCGTCTTCGAGGAGGGGCAGGAAGAACGGCGCGGGCGGGAACTTGGCGGAGCCGTTGACGTCTTGTAGCACGGGGCGCTGGCGGTCGTGATAGTAACAAAATTGCCGATTGCGAAGGGCGGGCGATCCGCATGGCGATCCATCCTTTTTTGTGTGCTGGCACTGGGGGACTGGATAGGTGGACATTATGATTGCTCCTGGATCAGTTCTCGGTTCTCAGTAAAGGCGTTTGGGCGCTCTCTGAATGGCTACCCTGTCCCCCTCCCCTTATATTTTTTGATCTTTTGTAATCAGCGGGATAGGGGCAAAATCTTGGGATTAAGGGACTTATATGGAAAGTCTTCAGGAATAAGGACTTAGCAGCCTCAAGTTGTCAAAGAGCGCGCCGAAAATGGTTAGAGCGAGTTGTGGGACCGTCTCTGGAGACGGGCGCACTTCTCGATGCTGCACTCTCAAGAAATGTTCACACGGTTGCGGTTGGGAGTCTGTGATGGCGGTACGAGGAAAATGTGATGAAAAAGGCACCACGCTACACTAGGGAGGGTATGGAAGACGCGGAAATGCTCGCCGACGTGAAGGCCTACGACGCGCTAAGGCGCGGCTCGAAAATGGCGAGGACGAACTTGCCCCGCTGGAGATCATCGAGCGCAGACTGGGGCGGAGAGCCGGCGCTCCGAATTTCGCGTGAGCAGCGCAAACAAGGCGGAGTTGGATAGTGTCGGCTGTTCGGCGGGCCACTTCTCGAAAAGCACGAGAAGTGGCGCACCCCCAATTGTTTCGATCAAGGTTTCGGAGACACCCGCGTTATACTCCCGCGTTAGAGTGGCCCACCCGCCGTTGTACTTCCCCGTTAGAGTGGCCCACCCGCCCCGCCTTCGTTCCTTTCGCGTACTTTGTGTCTTTCGAGATATACTTTCTGCGAAAAGCCGAGGCCGCCGGCAGCCCTTTGTCGAATTCTGGAGTGGGAGGTTAGCGTTATGCCCGCGTTTGTCGAGCACACTTTCCCGAGGGGCTTTTTGATCGACGAAGAGCGGCTCAGGAAGCTGAGAGAACTCATCGAGACCCGACTTGCTAAGAATCCGAGCCATCCCTCCCTTGGGTACCGGGTCTATCGTGGCGACTCGTACTCCTACACCACCCAGTCGGTGGATGACGTCGCCAAGGAGGACAACGAGGACTGGAGGCGTATCACGCGCCTGGACTTGCTTGTCGACAACAAGGACGAGCTATCGTTCTCGCTGTCGTTTTCCAAGAAAGGGTGCGATTTACGAATCACTGGGGCTGATCGAGACAATGTATTTCTGCTCTTTTCGGACATTCGAGATTACATTCAGAACGAAGTCGCAGTGGTGCGCGGAGTTACACGTGCCGCCGCAAAAACGATCAGCTTACTCTTGATGACGACCTTAATGATGATATTCTTGTACTCCACGGTTTATCAGCAGGCGTCGTCGCACCTCGGCGAGGCCCAGGTGAAAGAGGCCTTGGCTAGCCCGGACGTTGCGACCAAGCTCAACTTTCTAATAACGGACCGGATGAAAGGCGATCCGTCCGGCAGGAAATTGTGGTGGTATGCGGCCTTTCTTCTGATGGTGCCGCTCTTTCTTAGCGACGCGTTAGAGAAATTAAGCCAATATGCTTTTCCCCGCGATGAGTTTCTTTTTGGTAAAAAAAGGGAAAGCTTCAGCAAACGCCGGCGTCTGGTGAGCAATCTCGTATGGGTCGTATTTATTGGCCTGATCGTCACAGTTATAGGTGGGCTAATCGTCTGGCGAGTTACGATCTCACATTAGATCTGCCTCACCGATAAAAGTGAGGCGCTGTTAAGGAATGGCGAGGCTAGCTTTCCGCAGTTTCGACCAACTCCGCGCCGACTTCCGCAGTCGCTTCGGCCCGCGTCCGCAGCCGATACCAGAAGACTATCGCTATCAGCGAGAACATAAAGATGATGGTGGAGATGGCGTTAATTTCTGGGGTGATGCCGCGGCGGAGGCGTCCCCAGATTTCTAGGGGGAGGGTGTTGTCGCGGCCGATCAGGAAGAAGCTTACGGCTATTTCGTCCATGGATAGGGTGAAGATCAGGAGTGCGGCTCCTATGATGGAGAGCTTTAGGTTGGGGACGGTGATACGCCAGAAGGTTTGCCAGTAAGTCGCTCCTAAGTCGAGCGAGGCTTCTTCCTGGGCGCGGTTTAGTTTTTGCAGTCCGGCGAAGACTTCGGTGGTGGCTACGGAGATTAGCGCGGTGCCGTGTCCTAAGACTATGGTTAGCAGACTTAGTTTTACTTCGGCTACTCGGAAGAGCATTAGCAGCGACAGGCCGGTGATTATGCCGGGGAGGATCAGCGGCAATAGGACCAGGCGGCGGAACAGTGCTTTGCCGGGGAATTGGGCGCGATCCAGGGCTAGGGCGGCGGGGATTCCGAAGACTAGAGCTATCAGCATGGCCGCAACGGCCACTAGCAGACTGTTTAGGACGGAATCCCAGATGGGGGCATCGTTGAATAGGATGCGATACCAGTTCAGGGTTAGGTCGCGCGGGGGGAAGCCTCCTACGCCTTGTCCGTTGAAGGAATAGAGGATGAGGATGACGATGGGCAGATAGAGGAAGGCGAAGACGGCGAGGGCGTGGGCGGTTAGCCAGCGCGGGCTTTCGTGGGGTGTGCGTTTCATATTGCTGCACCGAAGGGGCTAAAGCCCCAACTTCTTCGGCTTCGAACGGCGCGGCTGAAGAAGCGCCCCTTCATAGCAAAGTCAAAACATAAGGCGAGATCAAAACACCTTGGGACATGGGATTGTGGAATCCCACCCTTGCGCAAAGGACGCGCAAGGATGGGGCACCCGGCACCCGGGGAGAATGCCTGGACGTAGCCGCGAAGGGGAGGAAGGGAGTAGGGGTCCTTCGACTCCACAAGGACTTCACTTCGTGAAGCCCTTGCTCCGCTCAGGATGACAAGGTGCGGAGATGGTGAAGACTCTTCGGCGACAGTCATGAGAAGCTCCATTTCTTTTCCAGGCGTTCAGATAAGAAGATCAGGGCTAGCACCAGCGCTAACATGCAGAGCGAGATGGCGGCGCCTAGCGGCCAGTTGTAGGCGGCTCCGAAGAGGCTGACTACTATGTTTGAGATCATGATGCCGCTGGGGCCGCCTAGCAGGAGCGGCGCTAGAAAATCTCCAAGACTTAGGACGAAGGCGAAGGTTGCTCCGGCTAGGACCCCAGGAATCGAGAGCGGAAAGATTACTCGCCAGAAAGTTTGCGCGGGCGTGGCTCCGAGATCGTGGGAGGCTTCTACTAAGTTGCGGGGGATGTGTTCTAGCGAGGCGTAGATGGGCAGAAACGTGAAGGGCGTATAGATGTGCGTCAATGTAAGCACGACGGCGAATGGGCTGTAGAGCAGGAAGTCCAGCGGATGACTGGTTAGATGGACATATTGCAGTAGCGTATTCAGGACGCCGTCGGTGCCTAGGATCGTCTTCCAGGCGTAGGCGCGAACTAAGTAACTCACCCACAGCGGAATGATTACTAGCTGATAGTAGAGATCTTTTCGGCCTCCGGCGTGGAAAGAGAGGAAGTAGGCTAGTGGGTATCCTAGCAGCATGGAGAAGAACATTACGCGGGCGGCGATCCACATGGAGCGCAGTAACGTCTCCCAGTAAACGGGCTTGGTCAGGAGTTCTTTGTAATTGTCGAGGTTCCAGGAATGAACGATGGCTTGCGATTCAGAGACCGACCAGAAGCTGTAGCAAAACATCAGCAGATAGGGCACGAGCAGAAACACGGCAACCCAAGCCAGCGGCGGGACGGTGATGGCGGTGCGGTAGGCGCGGGAGAACATCAGTGGCGCTCCTCGGAACTGGAGTTGGAGGTGAGGTTGGTCACGCGGACCGGGATCGCATCGGCGGCAGAGAATTCGAATTCAAGCGGATCGTCGATCGGGGTTTGGGATTTGGGCAGATCACGGCTGGCGGTGCGGATGGTAAGGATCAGTCCGCCATCGGACTCGACGCGCAAAAGGTCGGTAGCGCCGTGGAAAGCCTGGTCGCGAAGCTGGGCGCGAAAACGGACGGTTGCGCTACTTGTTGACGCAGTGCTTGCCGGGCGAATGCACTCTGGTCGCAGCGAAAACAGGGCGGAGCCGTCGGGCAGGGGAGTGGGCCACTGCAGCGCGTGGCATGTGGCTATGCCGTTGCGGATGTCGGCGTGCAATAAGTTTGTGTGTCCGATGAATTGCGCGGTGTAGGAGGTCGCGGGACGATTGTAAATCTCGCGCGGGCTGGCGACCTGCTCGAGTTCGCCAGAGCGCAACAATGCGATGCGATCGGACATCACCATCGCTTCTTCCTGGTCGTGCGTTACGAAGATGAAGGTGATGCCCACTTCGCGCTGCAGCGCTTTTAGTTCTACCTGCATCTGGCGGCGCAGATTGGCGTCGAGCGCGGAGAGCGGTTCATCGAGCAGCAGCAGACGCGGGCGATTCACCAGGGCGCGGGCGAGTGCGATGCGCTGCTGCTGTCCGCCGCTGATCTTCGAGGGCTTGGACTTGGCGTAGGCGGACATTTTGACCTTGGCCAACGCTTCGGCTACGCGTGACTGAATCTCGGCGGCCGGACGCTTGGCGACTGCTAGTCCGTAGCCAACGTTTTGTTCGACGGTCATGTGCGGGAAGAGCGCGTAGTGCTGGAACACGGTGTTGACGCGGCGGCGATAGGGAGGCTCGGTGTCCAGACGCTCGCCCGACATCCAGACTTCTCCGGAGGTGGACTGCTCGAAGCCGGCCAGGATGCGCAGGAGCGTGGTTTTGCCCGAGCCGCTTTCGCCGAGGATGGTGAGGAATTCGCCTTCGGCGATTTCTAGCGAGATGTCGCGCAGGACGATGTTCTTGCCGAAGTGCTTGGCGACGGAACGGATGGAAAGGAGGGATACGGAACTTGGCTGATTGCTGTTGATGATTGCGGGCTCCGTCGTTGTTGCCATGGCTGTCATTTGGGTACTGCTTACATTTCGCGGGCGAGGGCGCCCGCGCCACACTTTTCACGCGGGCTACTGGGTTGCTTTTACTTCGTTCCAGATTTCGTTGTACTTGGCGCGGCGCGGAACATTCTGCCAGAAATACAGACGCTTCTGATAATTGTCTACGTCGTCTAGGTGCAGGTTCTTCACTTCTTCAGGCGTCATGTACTGCGCGGCGTGGGGATTGGCTGGTGTGTAACCAGTAACGTCGGTGACTTTTTTCTGTGTCTGCGATTGGATCATGAACTCCAGGAATTTGTAGGCTAGATCTTTATTTTCGCTGCCGGTGGTGATCATGAGGTGATCGATCCAGCCCGTGGTGTTCTCTTTGGGAATGGTCTCGCCCACCGGAAAATTGCTTTTGCGCAGCTGGTTGGTCATCAGCGGCCAGCCCATGGCGATCACCACTTCGTGATTTTGGAAAAGGTTGGTGAGCTCGCCGCCGGTGGACCATATCTTGCGGATGTTTGGCTTCAACTCGATCAGCTTCTTCTTGACTTTGTCGAGTTCCTCGTCGGTCAGATTGTAGAGATGGCCGGGATCAGGCTGGTCGTAGCCGAGCACCTGTGCGGCCATGTAGACGGTGGAAAGATCGTCCCACACGGAAACTTTTTCTTTCAGCTTCGGGTCCCACATCACGTTCCAACTTTCTGGAGGCTGCGGGAACGCGGTGGTGTCGTAAATCATCGGGTCTGGTCCCCACATGAACGGCACGCCATAGACCTCGCCCTTAACCCGGACCAGCGACAGCGAAGTGAGCTGCGGCGAAAGCTGGCCGTAGCTGGGTAGTTTGCCGAGATCGAGGGCCGCGGCCAGGCCGGAGGTCGCGATCATGGTGGCCACGTCGCTCGACGGAGAGATGACGTCGTAGTTGCCCGAACTGCCACCGCGCAGTTTGGCGACGAGTTCGTCGCTCGATCCCATGTAGGAGGCCGACACTTTGCAGTGGTTCTGCTCTTCGAAAGCTTTGACATAAGACGGATCGGCGTAGCCTTCCCACACCAGAAGGTTCAGCGAGGGAGTCTTCCTGGTGCACGATCCGCAGAATAGGGCGAGCAGTGCGGCGGACAGCGCAAGCATCAATTTGCGGGACATTATTGATTCCCCTCCCGTGCGGCTGAACAGCTTGCGGAAAGAACTCGCTTGCGAGTAGAGCGTGTGACCTCTGCGGCTAACGCGAGGTCAAAACCAGTTACCGCAGCGCTAAAGCGCTGCGCCACCCAAAATCAGCGAGACCGAGTTCCTCCGCAGCTTGTAAAGCCGTGCCCTACCCAATACCGATTTATGAAATACCCTCTATTGCATGTCGCACCTAGAAAGTCGGCGGCGTGTTGACCCACAACAGCCAGGTCTCGCTGCGGCCGGAGTTTGTCCACTGATGCGGCGTGGCGCTCTCAAAGTAAAAACTGTCGCCGCGCTTCAGATGGTACTCCTCGCCGTCAAGGGCGATCTTGAGCTCGCCGCGGAGGACGAACAGGAACTCTTCGCCATCGTGGGCGTACGACTCGCCGCTGCCGGCCCGGGGCGCGACGCGGAACAGGTGCGGCTCCATTACCTTGTTACCCCAGGCGAGCAACTCCATGCGCACGCCGGGACCAGCTTCGAGCACCTTGCGCTTGGGCGGGCGCACCAATCGGGTATTCAATTCCGTGGCATCGAAAAAATCAAGAATGTTGGTGCGGTAGTAGCGTGCCAACCGGCGCAGCGTGCCGACGGATGCGCTCATCTGCGAGCGTTCGAGCGCGCTGAGAAAGCCAATCGAGATTCCCGCCGCCGAGGCGACTTCGGCGAGGCTGAGGCCGCGCTGGCTGCGCAAGCGGCGCAGGCGGGGGCCGATCGTTGTTCCTGCAGTGCCGTTGCTGGCGGCAGGTTTGATGACGCCCTCGCGCTTCAGCATTTGCACGATGGCGGCAGCGTTCAATCCGCGGACTTTGCGCAGGTAGCGCGCTTTTTTCAGCAGGCGGACGTCATCGCTGGTGTAAAGACGATACCGGCTCTTGCTGCGGCGCGGGCGCGTCAGCCCCAGACTTTCCCAGGCTCGGATCGCGGACGGAGAAATTCCTACCAGGCGGGCCACGTCACCGATTTTGAGATAAACTTGGGCGTCGCTCGACATGATTTCCGAATTGCCTGCTGGCCGGTGCGCGGGGAATGCACTTTTCCGCTTGGCGTTTTCCGCTTGACAGAAGGCCGCGGAATCTCTAACCTTGCGCGATTATAGCAAGGTTTGTGTTGCGCGCAAGCTGAATCGGATCTGACAAATTTGCCCCGAGCCTTGGAGGATCTGTCCCATGCCGTCGTCAAAACCGTTGCGGATGTCTTGCCGGCTTGTAGTCCTGAGCCTGTGCCTGATTTGCTCTACGCTCCTGTCTGCCCAGGGCACGGGCGGACGCATCCTGGGACGTGTCTCCGATTCCAGCGGCGCGGTGCTGGCGGGTGTGAAGGTTACGCTCACCAACGAAGCCACGGGCGTGATCGTCGATACCACCACCAACAGCAACGGCGACTACGGCTTTCCGCAAGTTGCGGTCGGCACTTATACACTCTCGTTCGATTTAACGGGCTTCAAGACGAACGAGCGCAAGGGAATCACGGTTGAGCTGAACCAGGTTGTGACATTCAACTCCACGCTGCAGATCGGCGAGACGAAGGAAGTGGTGGAAGTCACATCGGAAGCGCCATTGGTGGATACAACTAGCACGCAGCTCGGCGCCATCGTGAACAATCGCTCGATGAACGAGCTTCCGCTCAACCAGCGCGATGCCTATCAGTTCCTGCAACTGCAGCCCGGAGTGCAATCGCAGTTGGGCTCCAGCGGCAGCACGTTGTATGGCAGCGACCAGACCGGTTCCGTGTCGGTCAACGGTGGAAGGGGACGTGCGAATAATTTCAGCGTGAATGGCGGCGACGCGAACGACCAGTTCGTGAACCTTCCGACGGTGCAGCCCTCGCCGGACGCGATTGAAGAATTCCGCGTTATCACCAATACGTTCGATGCCGAATATGGACGGAATTCGGGTTCCGTGGTTAACGTGGTGACGAAGTCGGGAACTAACGGGCTGCACGGGGACGTTTATGAGTACTTTCGCAACACGGTGTTGAATGCGCAGGGCTACTTCAACACGGTGAAGCCCCAAGAGAACCAGAACCAGTTCGGCGGAACGTTGGGCGGCCCGATCGTCAAGGACCGCACGTTCTTCTTTACATCGTATGAAGGACGCCGCATACGGCAGGGCATTTCGGGCGAAGTGGTTACTCCGCCTACGAAGGACGAAAGGATGGGTGACTTCACTGCCGCAGGCGCGCCGTTTGGAGGGACAGCCAACAGCTTTATCGCGCAGACCTTGGATGGGCGAATGGATCCAACAACGTCCACCACCTGCGACGCCGCACTGGGATTGCCGGCGGGCGGTATCAACGCGCTCGTCAACCCAGTCACTGGCACGGTCCCCTGGTCGACCGTTTTTCCTTTTCCGACCAATACAATCCCCGTAGCTTGCATGGACCCGGTTGCATTGAACCTGTTGCAGTATGTTCCAGCTGCCAACAACATCGTGAATGGGACTTACCAGGCGGTGCCCGTCCAGTCCGATACACAGGATCAGTTCACGGTACGGATCGACCACAAGATTAACGACAAACAGAACCTCAGCATCTACTACTACTACACTAACGACAGCTTGCTTCAACCCTTCTACAATTTTCAGTACTCCGGCGCAAACATACCGGGTTACGGCGCCAATGTCGGCTCGCGCTACCAGCAGTGGAATCCGAGCCATACGTGGACCATTAGCAATTCGCTGGTGAACGAGTTCCGTTTCACCTACATGCGAGAGGGACAATTAACGTTTCAGCACCCGCAGCATACGGGTGCGGTGACAAGTTTTTGCACCGGTGCGGCTGCCAACGAATGCTTCAATGGCACTTCTGATTCATCGTTTGTCAACGCGTTTATAGCCTCGCAGAACGTCCCTCCTGGGAAGGCAGGTATTACACCTGGGTTGCCGTCGAACCGCACCGGCTTGCCTTTCATTGGCGTCTCCGGCGGCTTCAACATCGGCAATGGTTGGGAAGGCGAGCTTCCGCAGGTGGGCAATACTTTTCAATGGGCGGACGACCTGAGCTGGGTGAAGGGGAATCACACCACCAAGTTTGGCGCTGATATACGCCGCTCCCGCTTCGATCAAACGTTGTATTACAACGTCAGCGGCGACTTCACATTCGACAGCAGCGGCCCCAACGCGATCGGTTATGCCGACAATTATCCGGGTTATCTGCTTGGTCTTCCCGACACTTACTCGCAGGGTTCTGCGCAGACCGAGAACGTGCGCGACAGCGGAGTCTATCTATTTGCGCAGGATAGCTGGAAGATCAAGTCGAACCTGACTCTCAACTACGGTCTCCGTTGGGAACTCGACACTCCCCTGACCGATGTCGGCCGGCGGGTGCAGACTTTCCGGGCCGGTCAGACTAGCACCGTTTATCCCTGTACCAATACACCGCTGGCCGACTGCCCGACGGGCCTTGTGGTACCGGGAGATTCCGGGATTCCGGCCGGTTTGACTTCGACTTACTACAAGGCCTTTGCGCCTCGCATAGGTCTCGCTTACAGCCCTAACTTCAACGATGGCTTTTTGGGTAAGGTGTTCGGCAGCAACGGAAAGACGAGTATCCGTACCGGCTGGGGCCTGTTCTACAACCCGATGGAGCAACTAGTGCTTGAACAGTTCAGCGCCGAGCCGCCTTTTGGGAGTAGCCCCGGCCTCTCGGCTACCCTGTTCAATACACCCTTTATAAGCCAGGGCGGCACCGTGACGCCCAACGGGTTCAATGGAATTCTGGATCCTCCACGGGGGCAGGACCCCGGCTGGGCCGCGTACCGTCCGATTTTGCTGTATGGCGACTTCCAGCCGCACCTGCGTACGCAGTACACGGTGCAGTATAACTTCAGCATCCAGCGTGAGCTCGCGAAGGACCTTCTGTGGCAAATTAACTATGTAGGGTCGCAGGGCCATCGCCTGCTTGCCTCGCACGACATCAACCCGTCGAATCCGAAAACCTGCGTGGACATCATGGCCATCGCAGCGATAAATCCCACCTATGTTCAGGATGGGTTCGGGGATCAGGTCGATTGCGGCCCGTATGCAGAAGACGCGCCATTCGTCGTCCAGGTTCCGAGCGGCTTCACCAGTCAGTATGGCGGGGGGTTCCATTTGCCCAATGGGCAGACGGTTGCGGGCACCGGTCAGACGCTGACTTTCGTGGGCCTTCGCCCGTATTCTTCGCCCAATTGCAACTGGACGACTGGCGCCAACTGTCCGACCGATGGCACGCCGGTCTTTACCAACATTTTCGCGGAAGACACTATCGCCGACTCTTCTTACAACTCGTTCCAGACCATGCTCGAGAAGCGTTTTTCACACGGTTTGCAATTCCAAGCGGCCTATACTTGGAGCAAGTCGCTTGATTTGGCGTCGAGCTTCGAGGAAACTCTGAACCCGTTTGATTTCAACAAGAGCCGCGCGCTTTCGTTGTTCAACTCGGCACAGCGCTTCGTCATCAACTATTACTGGGAACTGCCGCTGGGTAAGCACCAGGGCTGGGTCGGCAAAGTTGTGGATGACTGGGCGGTCTCTGGCATTACTCAGTTCCAGAGCGGTTTCCCGATTCGCATGCAGACACAGGACGACGCCGAACTGATCAGCAGCCTTTTCTTCTTTGGTACGGCGTCGCCGCAGTTGATCGGTCCGTTTCAGACCGTGAACCCAAAAACCGTTCAGACGTTCAACACCTATGATTACGGCAACGTAACAGGGCACTTTTATTTTAACGCTGACCAAACCAAGTTCATCGACCCACCTTTGGGGACTTTCAGCACAACCCCCCGTACGCTGTGTTGCGGTCCGGGGGAAAACCAATGGGACATAACCTTCTCGAAGCGTATCGCGCTGTCGGAAGCCAGGTACTTTCAGTTCCGGGCGGACATTTTCAACGTGTTCAACAAGACTCAGTTCTACAACCCCGATGGCAATTTCTCAGATACGACGTTTGGGGAAGTGCTGCAGGCTCGCGATCCGCGACTGGTACAATTTGCTTTGAAGTTTTATTTCTAGCCCGGAGCTTCTCGTACGAAACCCGGGGGGTTTCGGCCGCCCGGCCCAATCTAATGGCCTACCCGGCCTGAGCTTTTTGGAGAATCTCGATGTACCCCGCACTGCAGAAAGAGCTCGAGACCTTCGAGCGCCGTACTCCGAAGTCCGCCGCAGCGCATAAGAAGAACCTGAAGCGGCTGCCCCTGGGCGTCGCCAGCAATTATCGCGCTTACGAGCCGTATCCGATCTTTGTGGCGGAAGCGTCGGGCAGCAAATTCCGCGATCTTGATGGCAACGAATACCTGGACCACAATCTGTGTTTTGGCACGCTCATGGCGGGCCATTCGCATCCGGCGGTGATCAAGGCGGTGGAAGCGCGCCTGCACAAGGGCACTGCTTACGGGATGCCGCACAACATGGAATGGGAGCTGGCGGAGGAGATCTGCACGCGTTTTCCGGTGGAGATGTGCCGCTTCGGCAATAGCGGGACGGAAGCCACCATGCACACCATTCGTCTGGCCCGTGCCGCCACGGGACGCGACAAGATCATCAAGTTCGAAGGTGGTTACCATGGGCTGCATGATGCGGCGCTGGTCAGCGTGAAGCCGCACCCGCCCGCCGACGATTTTGGGGATATCAAGAATCCTAAGCCTGTATCGGGCGGAGCGGGCGTGCCCAAAGCGAGCCTCGCCAACGTACCGGTCGCGACCTTTAACGATCTGGAGACCGTGGAGCGGCGGTTCCGGGAGAATCCGAATGAGATTGCGGCGGTGATCCTTGAGCCGATCATGATGAATGTCGGACTGTGTATGCCGCAGAAGGGATTTCTGGAGGGTCTGCGGACGCTGTGCGACAAGCACGGCGCGCTGCTGATCTTCGACGAAGTCAAAACGGGCGCGAAACTGTGCTGGGGCGGGGCTTCGGAGTACTTCGGCGTGACGCCCGACATGATCTGCCTGGCTAAGTCGATCGGCGGCGGATTTCCACTGGCAGCTTTCGGCGCGCACAAGCGGGTTATGAGTTTGATCTCGGACCACAAGGTGTTCCACGGCGGCACTTACAACACGAATCCGATTTCAATGGCGGCGGGTCTGGCGATGTTCCGTGAGGTGCTTACTCGGGGCAACTACACGCACGTAGAAAGGCTCAGTAACAAGCTGGTGGACGGATATAAGAAGACTATCGCCAAAGTTGGCTTGCAGGGTTACATCGCGAGCGCGGGGGCGAACGGCGTTCTGATGCTGTACCCGAAGGAAATTCGCAACTACCGCGACTGGCTGGCGATTGACGTGGACCTGTGGCGGCATTACTGGTTCGGCATGGTGAATCGCGGCGTGATGTGCCAGCCTTACTGGTGGGATGAGCAGTGGACGATTTCCGTACAGCACAACGAGGCCGATATCGACAAGCACCTGGCGGCGTTTGCCGACATCGCCGAGTCGCTGGCAGCAGCGCAACACGAACGCATGGAAGCGGTAGCAGCACAGTGACGGGATCGGGTCATCTCGCCATTGGGCGATCTGCAACCGATTACGCGATGGCCCCATGATCCGATCACCCGATTCTTTTATCGCCGATTCTTTTATCAATGTCCAATAGCGATCCTAACCAGCCGCACCTGAAGCGCGTCCTCGGACGCTTTGACCTGGTGTTGTTGTTTGTCGTCGCGGTATTCAATCTCAACGTTGTTCCGAGTATAGCCGCCAACGGGGGTGTAACCGTCTGGCTGTGGTTGATCTCGCTGCTTCTGTTTTTCTGGCCGCAGGGCATCGCAGTGATCGAGCTCGCACATCGATATCCCGGCGAAGGCGGCGTGTATCTTTGGGCGAAAGAAGTATTTGGCGATTTCCATGGGTTTCTCTCCGGCTGGTGTTATTGGACGAATAACATGTTGTACGTACCGACGGTAATGCTGTATTTCGTAGGAGTAACTGTGTTTGCGATGGGCCCGGGCCATGCGGCGCTCGCCGACAACAAGAATTTCGCGATGACTGCGTCTCTGGCGCTGCTGACGCTGCTGACGGTCGTGAATATTGTTGGATTGGGAGTCGGTAAGTGGCTCAACAATCTGGGTGCGATTGGAACCTTTGTAGCGGCGGCGGTTCTGATCAGTCTGGGAGTTACGGTCTGGTCGCGCTTTGGCACGACCGTAACCGCGGTGGATTTTCGCATTCCGCCGGATCCGAGGTTTGTTCTGAATTCGTTCGGCGTGATTTGCTTCGGCTTGGTCGGGCTTGAACTCGCTTCGGTGATGGGCGACGAAATCCGTGATCCGCGGAAGACCTTGCCCGGTGCGGTGGCATGGGGCGGCATGGTTTCCGGGTTTCTTTACATCGGAGCGACGCTGACGCTGCTGGTGGCGGTTGGCAAGAACGATATCAGCGTGCTGCAGGGCATTGTGCAGGCGGTCAGCCATATGGCCGGTAGAGTTGGCGTGGCGTGGATTATCACTCCGTTCGCGCTGATGCTAAGTCTCTCGATTGCTGGGATTGGCTCGGCATGGATGGGCGGGTCGGCGCGCATTCCCTTTGTCGCCGGCCTCGATTCCTATATGCCGTCGTGGCTGGGGAGAGTGCATCCGAAGTACGCGACTCCTTATGCGGCACTGATCGTGCAGGCGATAGTCTCGCTTGTATTGATCGTCATCAATTTCTATGCCTCAGGCGGCGTGCAGGAAGCTTTCCAGACCATGTTGTCGCTGGCGGTTGTTCTGCAACTGGTGCCGTTTCTGTATGTCTTTGCGGCGCTGCTGAAATTTGCTCTGGGCGGCGATTTAGCGGCCGGGCGCTACAGTCGCGGCACGCTGATTGTTTCCGGATTCTGCGGCTTCGTGACCACGGCGCTGGGAATTGCGTTGGCGTTCTTTCCGGCGAAGCAGATTACCTCGATCTGGAGGTATGAAGCGAAGATGTTTGGCTTCACTTTGTTCTTTCTGGCGCTGGCCGCATTTTTCTTTTTCGTGTACGGGCGGCTGAAACCGCCGCAACTGGAATCGGCAAGGCCGTAGAGACGGGCGCGCTTGTCTGTTTTGTCGAACGAAGTTCGACACAATTGGGAGTGCTGAGAAAGCTGCCGAGTTCTGCTCGGGTTGGACCGACGAGGGCGCCCGTCCCTACAGAAGCTAATTCGTGGAGGATTTATGCCTGGTGGAGTTACAACTGACGTGAAAACTTATTCGATGTTGATTAATGGCGAGTGGACCGCCAGTAAGTCGGCCAAGACCTTTTCCGTATACGATCCTTCAACCGAGGAGATTATTGGACAAGTTCCCGACGCGAACGCGGACGACGTAAACCGGGCGGTGGCGGCTGCCAAAGCGGCGTTTGAAGAGGGTCCGTGGGCCACCACCACGGCGCAGGAGCGTGGACGCGTTCTCTTTCGCCTGGCCGAAAAGGTGCGCCAAAACATGCCCATGCTCGCCGAACTCGAATGCCGTAACTCGGGCAAGCCGATTGTTGAAGCCGAGTTCGACATCAATGACGTGGCCACGTGCTTCGAATACTACGGCGGACTGGCAACGAAAGTCGTCGGTTATGTGAACCCTGTCCCAGACAATGCGATGAGCCTTTCGCTAAAGGAACCGATGGGCGTCGCCGGACAGATTATCCCCTGGAATTATCCATTGATGATGGCCGCGTGGAAGCTGGCTCCGGCACTGGCTGCCGGCTGCAGCTGCGTGCTCAAGCCAGCCGAGCAAACGCCGCTTACCGCACTTGAACTCGCGAGGTGGTTTGACGAAGTTGGCCTGCCGAAGGGGGTAGTAAACGTGATCACCGGATTCGGCGAAAGTTGCGGTTCGCCGCTGGTCAAGCATCCCGATGTGAACAAGATTGCTTTTACTGGCTCGGCTGCGGTCGGCAAGATCATCGTGAAAGAAGCCGCCGATACCGTGAAGCGCGTGACGCTCGAACTTGGCGGCAAGTCGCCCAACATCTTTTTTGCCGATGCGGACTTCGAAGCCGCCATCGATGGAGCTCTGTTCGGCGTCTTCATCAATCAGGGAGAAGTGTGTTCGGCCGGCAGCCGCATCCTGGTGCAGAAATCAATTTACAACAAGTTTATCGAGGCGATGGCGGAGAAAGCGAAGAAGATCAAGATCGGTCCGCCGCTCGAACGCGAAACTAAGATGGGAGCCTTGGTGTCGAGAGAACAATACGACCGCGTCTGTTCCTATCTCGAGATCGGCAAGAAAGAAGCGAAGGTAGCCGCGGGCGGCGGACGTGCCGACAAGTTTGCGAAGGGTTACTATGTGCAACCGACCATCTTTTACAACGTCAATAACAGTGCCCGCATCGCGCGCGAAGAAATCTTCGGTCCGGTGGCGGCCGTGATTCCATTCGACGATGAAAAGGACGCGCTGAAGATCGCGAACGACACGCCCTACGGGCTGGCCGCTGCCGTGTGGACGCGCGACATTTTCAAAGCCATGCGCGCGGTGAAGGGGTTGCGCGCGGGCATCGTGTGGGTAAACCACATGCAGCCGACTTATGTGGAAGCGCCATGGGGAGGATACAAGCAGTCGGGCTTTGGCCGCGAACTCGGGCCGTGGGGTATCGAAGAGTATCTCGAAACCAAGCAGGTATATATCAATCTCAACGAGGCTCCGATCGGCTGGTACTAGGAAACAGTAGCCAGTGGCCAGTGGTCAGTTGCCAGTTAACACGCTGGCCCAGCAGGCAGTAATTTAGAACTGAGAACTGACTTATGTCTACCATTCAACTACGCACGGCTATTCCCGGACCGCGCTCGCAAGCGCTTATGAAGCGGCGCGACGCTGCCGTTGTGCAGGCGGCCTATCATGCCACGCCGGTCTTCGTTGCGAAGGCTGAAGGAGCTGTCGTCGAAGATGTTGACGGCAACCGCCTGATTGATTTTGCCGGCGGCATCGGCTGCCTCAACACCGGACACCGCGCCCCGGCTGTGGTTGACGCCGTCCGCCGCCAACTTGATCGCTTTCTGCATACCAGCTTCAACGTGCTGCCCTATGAGAGTTACATCGCAGTCTGCGAGAAGCTGAACGCGCTCGTGCCGGGCAAGAGGCCGAAGAAAACCATACTTGTGAACTCAGGGGCGGAAGCGGTGGAGAATGCCATCAAGATCGCACGCTGCTACACGAAAAGACCTGCGATCATCAGCTTTGAAGACGCGTTCCACGGCCGGACTTATATGGCGATGGCCGCGACGAGTAAGACACATCCTTACAAAGCGGGATTCGAGCCATTTCCGAGCGATGTATATCGCATTCCTTATGCTTATTGTTTCCGCTGCGCGTACTCGATGAGATATCCGTCGTGCGATGTATATTGCGCGCGCCATATCGAAGACACCTTTAAGCGCGTGGTGGCGGCAGAATCGGTGGCGGCGGTGATTGTCGAGCCGATCCTCGGTGAAGGTGGATTCGTTACGCCGCCGCCGGAGTTCTATCCGACGCTGGCTGCGATCTGTCGTGAACACGGCATTCTGTTGATCGCTGACGAGGTGCAGACTGGATTTGCGCGGACCGGCGCGATGTTTGCCTGCGAGCGGCTGGGACTCGAACCCGATCTGGTCACGATGGCCAAATCGCTGACGGGTGGCTTGCCCATGGCCGCGGTCACGGGGCGCGCCGAAATCATGGATGCGCCCGGAGCCGGCCAACTCGGCGGCACGTTCGGAGGCAACCCCGCGGCTTGTGAAGCGGCGCTGGCTGTCCTCGACACTATCAAAAAAGAAAACCTGTGTGCGCGCGCCAACGTGTTGGGCGAGCGTTTCCGCAAGTGTGCGGCGAAGTGGCAGGCGCAGTGGGAGTTGGTGGGCGATGTCCGGGGACTTGGCGCGATGCAGGCGCTCGAACTGGTGCGCTCAAAGACAACACGCCAGCCAGCTGACGAAGAGACCAAACAAGTGTCACAATATTGTTACGAGCATGGCCTGGTGACAATCACTGCCGGATCATACGGGAACGTCATCCGCCTGCTCATGCCGTTGGTGATCACCGACGCGCAGATGGACGAGGCGATGGACGTGCTCGAAGCCGCGCTGGCTCACGTTGCCGAAAAGAAAGGCTCGTTGACGACACAGCTTAGGTAGCGACAGCCGGGGCGCTGTCGTCACGCGTTTCGCCATTGTAAGTTCGAAAATCTTATGACTATTTCAACCGCAGTTTCCGACATGACTGGCCAGGAAATCGTCGATCTCACCAAGAAACACACCCTATTTGAGTGGTCGGCACAATCCAAGGTCGATCCCATCCCGATGGCGCGGGCGAAGGGTATCTATTTTTGGACGCCGGAAGGAAAGCGCTTCATCGACTTCAACAGCCAGTTGATGTCGGTGAACATTGGACACGGCGATGAGCGGGTGATCCGGGCTATTACGGAGCAGGCGTCAGTGCTGGCTTATGCCAATCCGTTTATGGCGACGGGGCCGCGGGCGCGGCTGGGGGCAAAGCTGGCGGAGATCACGCCGGGCGATATTGACACGTTTTTCTTTACGAACGGCGGTGCGGAAGCCAACGAGAACGCCATCAAGATCGCCCGCTTCTTTACGGGACGGCACAAGATCATCGCGCGCTATCGTTCGTACCACGGCGCGACGGCCGGCGCGATCAGCCTTACGGGTGATCCTCGCCGATGGGCGGTTGAGCCTGGACTTCCGGGCGTGGTGCGCGTGCTTGATCCGTATCATGGCATTGAACGCGGATGGGAGTCGGCGGAGAGTTCGCTGGCTATGATCGACGAAACCATTCAACTGGAAGGCCCGCAGACGATTGCCGCGTTTATTCTGGAGCCGGTGACCGGGACGAACGGCATTCTTGTGCCTCCGGATGGATATCTGGAGGGGGTGCGCAAACTGTGCGACAAGTATGGGATTCTGATGATCGCCGACGAAGTAATGTCGGGCTTTGGCCGTACGGGTGAGTGGTTTGCCGTAGATCATTGGAAGGTTGTTCCCGACATAATGTGCATGGCGAAGGGACTTACTTCGAGTTATATTCCACTGGGCGCGGTCGGTATGCGGCAACATATCGCGAAGCACTTTGACAATAACGTGTTCTATGGAGGACTTACTTACAACAGTCATCCGATGGGATGCGCCACGGCGCTGGCGACTATCGGCGTATACGAGGACGACCATCTGATCGAGAACTCGCGGAAGATGGGTGCGATCATGAAGACGCTGGGCGGGGAGTTGCAGACGAAACACCGGTCGGTAGGTGCGGTACGCTCGATTGGGCTGTTCGGCATCGTCGAACTGATCCGCGACCGCAAGACGCGGCAGCCAATGGCTCCGTTCAACGGGACCTCCGATGAGATGATTGCGCTTGGCAAGTTCTTTAGAGAGAATGGGCTCTATACGTTCGTTCGTTGGAATACCTTCTTCACTAATCCTCCGCTGTGTATCAACGAGCAACAACTGCGGGAGGCGTTTGCGATTATCGATAAAGGACTTGAGATCACGGATAGGGCAGTAAAAGAGTAGAAACTATCGAGTTAGCTCGCTGCGAATAACAGCCGGCAGTTCTTCTCGAAGTTCGAAACCGCTCTTGTGAGTTTTCATCATGGAGGCTGCCAGATTCAGAATCCGCTGGGCGGCTTGCTCCGTACTTACACCACGAGAGTGAATGTTCGAGATGAGGTTACGATTCGCGTCGGTGTCGGATGCCTTTGGCTGGTACGCCATGTAAGCGGATAGGCTTTCGGCCGTTGCCAATCCTGGACGCTCGCCGATCAGGAGGACGGCAACTTTGGGTTCGAGCAACTCTCCAATCTCGTTGATAATACCTACGCGGCAGTAACGAATTACGAATATCTCGCCGATACTCCAGCCTCGCGTGTTTGCCCCTTCACAGATGGGCAACAATAGTTGCGGAACCTGCATCGCGACGGCGGTTACCGAAAGGCCGTCGCCGATCACGACTTGCAAATCGTGTCCCGTGGTGCAACGTTTCTTCACGTCCGCGCGGGAGGTTTCATTCAGGTGACGGCCTAGGTCGGGGCGAAGGAGATACTCATCTTTATTCGCCGCCCGGGAGCAGACTTCAAACAGCTTCCACTGTCGCATGAAGTCTTGACCGAGATTGTTGACGAGATTCAACTCCGCGCGCACGGCGTCGCGGGCGGCAGCATGCGCCTCGCGCAGCTCCAGTTGAGTATTGGTTCGATACGCTGCCCCGCTCCGGCCGGTCAGTAGGCGCGCCGGAGTCCGTGCGCGTACTTTCTTTACGATATCCGGCAAGTCGTAGGGCTGTTCGAGTTTGTCATCTTCCGGAGGCATTAAACCGTCCCTCTTACCGTCGTGTGCGGCACATTGCGGACATAAGTCTTAGTAGTTATCCTGAGCAGCTGGAAATGACAATGTATTGGCGCCGCCAAGTACATAGGTCCTTCGCTTCGCTCAGGATGACAACCTAGAACTTATAGGGTACTCTCCAGCGACGCCTCCAAACCATGCATCAGTTGTCGCCTTGCGGACGAGTCTAGGGACGCCGGTTCGGCACCGTGATAGATGCCCATAGTCTGCAGCCACGCGAGGAACTCCGGTGCCGGACGCAACTGGAAAAGGCGTCTTGCGGCTAGCGCATCGTGATAGCTGGTGGATTGGTAATTGAGCATCACGTCGTCGGAACACGGGACCCCCATAAAGTAGTTGCAGCCGGCGGCCGTCAAGAGCAGGAGCAGGTTATCGGCCGAGTTTTGGTCGGCGGCGGCGTGATTGGTGTAGCAGACGTCGCAACCCATCGGCAACCCAAGTAACTTACCCATGAAATGGTCTTCAAGTCCGGCGCGGATGATCTGCCTTTCGTCGTACAAATACTCAGGACCGATGAAGCCTACGACACTGTTGGCGAGAAAAGGCTGGAAGGCGCGTGCGACTCCGTAGGCTCGCGCTTCGAGTGTCAGTTGATCGATTCCATGATGCGCCTCAGCGGAGAGGGCGCTGCCTTGACCGGTTTCGAAGTACATGACGTTATTCCCCACCCAGCGGGTATGGACATTCCGTTGGCGATGATGCTCGAGAACCTGTTCGCGGCCTTCGCGCAACATATTCAGAGTGATTCCGAAGCTGCGATTGGCTGCTTCCGTGCCCGCTACGGACTGGAAGAGCAAATCGACCGGAGCCCCGCGATTTAACGCAGAGAGTTGAGTCGTGACATGCGCCAGGCAACAGATCTGCGTGGGGATTTCGTACGCATCCACCAGACGATTCAAGGCCGCTAGAATCGCGCTGACTGTCTCCACGGAGTCGGTGGCCGGATTTACGCCGATGACCGCGTCTCCGCAGCCATAGAGCAGCCCTTCGAACGCAGCCAACAAAATTCCGCCGATATCGTCGGCGGGATGATTGGGTTGCACGCGGATGCCCAGCACTCCCGGCTCTCCCATGGTATTGCGGCAGCGGGTGACGTTGCGGATATTGGCGGACGCGAGCACCAGATCTTTGTTGCTCATCAGTTTGGTTACGGCGGCCGCGATTTCAGGGATGATGGCTTGCTGCAGCGACTTTAGCTGGGCGTCGGTGGTTGCGTCGTCGAGAAGGAACTCGCGAAACTCGCCTACCGTCATACTTCGTATGGAGCGGAAAGCTTCCTGGTCGAAGGTGTCGAGAATGAGGCGAGTGACATCGTCGTCGGAAGGATCGATGAGGGGGCGGCGGACAATTTCCTCAAGCGTCAAGTCTGCAAGTTTGCGTTTCGCGGCGACTCGCTCTCGTTCCGATCGCGCGGCGATGCCGGCCAACTGGTCGCCAGACTTTTCCTCGTTGGCTTTGGCAAACAGTTTGCGGAGATCGGAGAAGTCGAATTGCTCGATCATGGGATGGCGTCCGCTGGAGACACCATGTTACCGAAAAAAACCGTGAGCGAGCGCGGCTTTGCTAAATGCATTTTCAGCTCGGAAGGCACGTCCCTCAGGGGCTAAACAGGTTGCGGAGAAACGAGTCGAAGGCGCGAAAAGCACACATCAGGCGCTAAAGCGCGGCACATTTTCAATGACTCAATGGCACGAGTAAAAGTCGTGCCCTTCCCGTTCGTGCTCGAATCAGAGTTCTACCAACCGTAAAACCCACATTCTCCCGGGCCTGAACGACACCCTTCGGCTTGGCTCAGGGCAGGCTCTGAAGACGTGCCCTGCCCAGAACCGATTCATGAAAGCAGCTCTAGCGCCAGCCTCGCTGCTGACCGTCGGAGGGAGAAACCATCAAGGTTTCGTGGTGTGCTTTGGTGGCGTGATCATTGATCGCAGTTGCGGCTTGGGTGCGCAGGTTTCCGGCCTTCGCGTCGAAATCGAGCGTGGTGACGCTGTGGGCACAGTGTGTGCAGATGAACTTAATGCCGCCCTTTATGCGCTCGATTCGGTAGGCTTTCACTGCATGAATTGTAGTCCCCTGCAAGGCAGTAGCGGGAACGCGATGGTGAGGCAGCGAAGGTAACAGCATTGCAATCACCAGTTGCTTGGATTGCGGGCAGCTGCGAGCTTCGCTCGGCTTGGACCCTTCGGCTTCGCTCAGGGCAGGCTCGTGAGGACGCCCGTCCCTCCACCAGGCTCATTTTGTTAGGCGGTTGTATTTCTTCAGGACCTCGCGCAGGCGGTCGTGGGGAAGGGCTATGACGGTGTGGTCGTCAATGCCAGTCATGGTTTCGGCGGCGACCATGGCGTTGACGACGGCTTCTTCGGTCGCCTGAACCGTCGCCAGGAACAGCGGATCGAGGCTATCGTTGGGCAGCATTTTCAGGTCGTGGACTCCTTTGGGAGACGCCGCTCCGGGATTCGCGGTGGAGAAGGCGACGAAGATGTCACCGGAACCGTCACCGGAATAGCTGCCGTCGCGACCTAAACCGAGAGACGCTCGGCGCGCGAGGCGCTTTAGTTGGGTCGGAATGAGTGGCGCGTCGGTCGCGACGACGATGATGATTGAGCCAGTGTCTTCGCCGTAGGCTGGGTGCTCAGGAATCTCTTTGCCGACGGGGACTCCAGCGATGCGCAGTTGGTCGCGGCGACCGTAGTTGCACTGCACGAGCACGCCGACGGTGTATCCGCCTGTTTTCGCATCGAGCACGCGCGAGGATGTTCCTATCCCTCCCTTGAATTCGTTGCAGATCATGCCGGTGCCACCGCCGACGTTGCCTTCCTCGACGGGGCCAGCGTGCGCGGAATCGAGCGCGTGAAAAACGTGCTCGGGCTTCACGTGGAATCCGTTGATGTCGTTGAGAAACCCGTCCCAGGTTTCGGCGACCACGGGCAAGGACCACCAGTAGCCCTCCATGTCGGGCTCGCCGCGTTTTACTTTCCAGGCGATGACGGCATCGCGCACTACGCCAACGCTGTGCGTGTTAGTGATCATGATGGGGCCGTTGAGGAAGCCGGAGTCTTCGAGCCAAGTCGTGCCGGTCATTTCGCCGTTGCCGTTGAGCGTGAACCAAGCGCCGAAGACGGAGTCGTTTGTGTTTTTCCCGCGCGGATGAATGGCGGTGACGCCGGTGCGGACCGGGCCTTCACCGACTTTGAGCTTGCCGCTGCCGGAAATGAGCGTGGTGTGTCCGACTTCGACGCCGTGGACGTCGGTGATGGCGTTGTTTGGCCCGGGGTTGCCGTCGAAGGGGACGCCGAGGTCGCGGGCGCGAGGCCTGGTTTGGGCGAAGGCGAAAGTGCCAGCACAGAGGAGGAGGGTTAAGAACGGAAGTATTCGAAATCGCATCATAGAGGTGGCTCGGATATGGTTCTATAGAGGGTCGGCGGCAGTATAAAGCATGAACCGGTGGTTTAGAATCCTGCTAGGAAGAGCGGTCTCGGCTGGGGCGGGGCGTCAGGAGATGACATGGAGAACTGGAAGAGGGCGGTGATTGCGGGATCGGCAGCAACGGCGGCAATGTTGGCGCTGCGGGGGAGACGTCCAGCGGCGGTGCTGGTCGGAAGCGTCGGGCTCGCGGTGCTGGCATCCGAGTATCCCGATCAGTTCGTACGGATTCGCGAAGAGCTGCCTTCGTATGTGCGGCAGGGAACGCGATTTCTGGATCTGGCGATGAAGATCGGCGGAAAGATTGAGGAGTTGGCGGAAAAGCGCGCGGCGCGGGCGTTTGAGGAGTTGGGAGAGTATTAGCTCTTTTCTATTCGTCGGTCGCTTTTCGCTCTTCGCAATTCCAGATACAACGATTGGCGAACGGCGAATAGCGATCAGCGATCTCTACTCGATTCCCAGTTGTTTGCGGGCTTCGGGACTTAGGCGTTCGGGAGTCCACGCGGGTTCCCAGACTACATTGACGTTGGCATTGCGGACGCCTGGAAGTTGCTCGATGCGGGACTTGACCTGGGCGCTGATGTTGACGTGCTCGGGGCAGCCTTGAGCGGTGAGGGTCATATCGACGGTGACGTCCTGCTGACCTTCCGGTACGTCGTCGAAGCGGATGTCATAGATCAGGCCGAGATCGACGATGTTGACGGGGATTTCGGGGTCGTAGCACTGCTTGAGTGCGTTCAGAACGTCATCCTGGGCAATGGGCATGAGTTTCCTTTTGCGGGTGCGCTGGTTACAGAGTCTATGTGAGATAGCTGCCTCTTATTCTATAGCGAATCTAGCTTACTGTGAGGACAGGCAGTTGCCGAGCTTTGCTCGGCTTGGACGGGCGAGTCGCCCGTCCCCACACTAATCATGGCTTTTGGTCCGGAGTTTCAGAAAAAACTGCAGGTCTTTCTGGTGGCCGCTATTGTGCTTGCGGGCGGGCGCGCGGCGTATATCGTGTACGAGCGGCGCGAGGCAATGAAGGAGGACGCGAAGCCGCGCCGGGAAACGGCGCTGAAGGCGGACTACTACGTTACGCCGAAGAAACTGCATCCTTATGATCTGAAATCGGCGCGGCAGTTGACCGAGCAACCCGTATGGGTGAAGGTCGGATATCAGCTCACGTATTATCCATATGATCGGGAGCGGCACAAGGCGGATTTCGGGCATGAGGCGGGAACGTTGTTGCCTTTGCAGAAGCTGGCGATTCAGGACGTGGTAACCGGTGTTTCTCCGCTGGCTCCGGGGATTAAGCAGGTGCTGGCTTGCTTTGAGGTGGAGGGCAAGAGTTACGCGGTTCCGATTGGAGCCGAGAAGGGCACCGACTTCAGGATTTATTCCGACGACATCTTTTTTATTGAAGATCCCCACGAACTTTACAAGCACTGGCCCGCGGATGTCTGGCAGAAGATTGACGCTCATGAAGTGCAGGCGGGGATGAGCGAGCTGCAGGCGACCTTCGCGATCGGGATAGGTATTCCGCAGGGCTCGGGCGATTACGGTTCGCGAACTCTGCGCTATGCAAATGGTGGAAAGCCGCTGGTGATTACTTTTCAGAACGATAAGGCCGTGGAGATTAAGACAGGGTCGTAAGCTACAATTCCGGTCATGAAACGAGCGATCGGCGTCGTTGCTGCCTCTGTTCTGTTGTGCGTCTTCACTTTTTCGATAACCGGTTTTGCCGCAAGTTCATCCCCGCCCCGCACCCTGCGAGTTGATTATTACCACACTGGAAACTCGCGTGAAGAATGGTTCAGCCTGGATCGAGTGGTGCTTGAGCCGCTGTCGTGGCCGGGGAATCTGAACAAATCCATCGACGAAAGTCAGCTGGGAGACTACCGGTTTGAAGTGCGCGATCAAGCGAGCGGGAAGCTGGTCTACTCGCGTGGATTCAATTCCGTATTTGGCGAGTGGAAGACAACCGAAGAGGCGCTCCACGGGAATCGGACGTTTTCGGAGTCGCTGCGCTTTCCGACTCCTGATGCTCCGGTCGAAGTGTCGCTGAAAGAACGCGCGGGGAGCGGCTTTCATGAGGTATGGAAAACCGTGGTCAATCCGCAGGACAAGTTTGTCGACCGGTCGCGTCCACCTTCGCCGGGACCGTTGATCGAATTGCAGAAGATGGGCGATCCGGCGGCGAAGGTGGATTTGCTGGTACTGGGCGATGGTTACACGGCGGCGGAGCGTCCGAAGTTTGAGCAGGACGCGCGGCGATTCATGGAGTTCCTGTTTTCGACCTCGCCGTTTCACGAGCATCAGACGGACTTCAACATATGGGGGCTGTGTCCGGCGGCGGAGGAGTCGGGCGTGTCGCGGCCTTCGAGCGGAATTTATCGGCGGTCGCCGGTGGGCGCGTCCTACGACACATTTGGCACCGAGCGCTATGTGCTAACCACGGAAAACCGCGCGTTGCGGGATGTGGCGTCGTTCGCGCCGTATGAGTTCATCGAAATTCTGGTGAATGGGCAGACTTACGGTGGCGGCGGAATTTTCAATCAGTACGCGACGGTGGCGATCGACAATCTCTGGGCGGGATATGTGGGCGTCCACGAGTTTGGACACCACTTTGCCGGGCTGGCGGATGAGTACTATACGTCGGAGGTGGCGTATCTGCCGCCGGAGAAGAAGACGGAGCCGTGGGAGCCGAATGTGACCGCGTTGCTCGATCCGGCGAATTTGAAGTGGAAGGATCTGGTCGCGGCGGGAACTCCGGTGCCGACGCCTTGGGATAAAGAGGAGTTCGATCGTTTTGAGCGGGACATTCAACGGCAGCGCAAAGAGCTGCGTGCGGCGGGGAAGTCCGAGGCGGAGATGGATGAACTTTTCCGCAAAGAGCGCGCGAAGGAAGATGCCATGCTCGGTGCGCAGAAGTACGTGGGCGAAGTGGGAGCGTTTGAGGGCGCGAACTATGAGGCTAAGGGGTACTACCGTCCGGAGGTGGACTGCATCATGTTCACGCGGCATAGGAAGTTTTGCGCGGTGTGCCGGCGTGCGATTGAGCGAGTGATTGGGATGTACGCGGGGTAGGAGCGTTTAACCGTCTAGAACGGTGAGTTCGCAGGGAAGTCTTAGCGATCTCGGATTGTGGCGCGGGGAATTCCTCTTGAAGCGCGAACGCGATTGAGGATGTAGGGGTCCCTCGACTTCGCGAGGCCTTCCGCTTCGCGGAAATCCTCCGCTCCGCTCAGGATGACAGTTCGGGTTTATGCTGCGAATTTGCGGGAGATGGCTGTAGGCGATTGCGAACGAACTCGACGACTTCCGGCGTCACGTAGTTTGGCGGCCGGATCGCGAAGGTGGGACGATCGATCAGCGGCTTTAGCGAGACACGTTTCCAGGATGGGTTCTTGGAGTTTTCGGCGGAGTGCAACAGCACGGCGTCGGCGCGATCGAGAAAAGTTTGCGCGGAGGCTTTGAAGTCGGCGTTCTGCGGATCGAGCACGGTCAAATAGAGATCTGGCTTCAGGAAGCGCAGGATGCTGTTCGATTCGATGATGGCGTTTTGTGTTGCGGCTAGTATCTTGCGAATGCGAGGCATGGCTTCGGCGAGATGCCCTTGCTGGGTGCGGACCCACCAGGAGTGATCGGCCCCGGCAACCAGGAAGCGCGAGGTGTCGGATTCGCCGGAGCGATCTTTTTCTTCTGACACGGCCCAGGAATGATCGGCGGTGGCGCAGTCGCAGGCTTCGCCGTTGGCGGAGCAGATGCCGTGTCCGTATTGAGTGATTTTGAGGGCTGTCCAATGGAAGGTGGGCAGGGCGGAGATTAGGTCGGCGACGACGCTGGTCTTGCCTACGCTGCGGGTGTGTCCGCCGATGACTAGGATGGGCATGAAATCCAGTTCTTGGCGCTGCTCAGTACTGCCGGGCTAGCCAGCCGAGAATGAGCGTCCAGCCCTGCTGGTAATCAGTGTATTGCTCTGGCCTGCCGGCTAGTCCCGAATGACGAAGCATCACCTTCGTTCCGGAATTCTCGGGATCGAGCTGGATCGCGACGTCGTCGATGTAGCTTTTGGCGTGCGATCCCATGAAAGAGAGGACAAAGCCTCGATTGGGCTCGATCGCCTCGAAGTGGCCGCCCATGCCATCGGTCTCTCCCTTGGTGTTTTTCCACAGCACCCAAAACCGCCCGCCTGGTCGGAGGTCCACCTCGGCGCTCGTCAACCACCACTTCGAGCGATCACCCCACCATCGCAACAGGCGATCAGGGACTGTGAGGTCAGCAAAAACTTCGCGGGGCTTTGCGCGCACATAGCGCTCAACGACCAGCGTGTCGATTCCGGCGGTCGGTGTGCCTTGCATACGAGCCTCCTAGCGGTTAGCGGTTCTAATCTATTCGAATCCAAAGCTCAGTCCGGAGGACAACTGTCGATTCTGACGCTCAGCGATTCTTCTTAGCTGATCGCGACAAAAACGCTAGCTCTCTAAGATACTCCCGGATCGGGCGGGCGGGAGTTCCCCAGAATACGACTCCCTTCCCGCGAATCACTTTCTTGGTGGGGATGCCGCTTTGTGCTCCGAGGATTGCGCCTTCCTCGATGCGCACGTGATCGGCGATACCGACTTGCCCGCCGATGATTACGTTATTTTCGATTGTAACGCTGCCGGAGAGGCCAGTCTGCGCGGCGATGACCACGTCCTGACCGATCTGAACGTTGTGGCCGACGTGGACGAGGTTGTCGATCTTTGTGCCGCGGCGGATACGGGTTTCGTCGAGCGCACCGCGGTCGATGGTGGAGTTGGCTCCGATCTCGACGTCGTCCTCGATCACGAGCCGTCCAAGTTGCGGGAATTGCTCGTAGCGTCCGGTTTGGGGATCGCGAACGTAGCCAAAGCCTTCACTGCCGAGAACTGCGCCCGCCTGCACGATGACGCGGTCGCCGAGGGTTGTGTCCGTGTAGATGGTAACGTTCGCGTCGATGCGGCAATGGTTGCCAATGGTTGCGACGTCGCCGATCACCGAACCGGCGCCAATCGTAGCTTCATCTCCGACATTGACGTGTTCGCCGAGAATGGCGCGGGGGCCGATGGCTACGTTTTTGCCGATCTTGGCGGAAGCGGGAACGATGGCACTGGGATGAATGGCGCGGTCACGGTCGGGTTCGCGAAGCAGCCGCGCGGCTCGGGCAAAAGCTAGACGCGGCTGGGGCGAGATCAGGATGGGCTTGGACCCGCCGCTGGTCGCGAAGTCTCCGGCAATCACGGCGGCGGCGGATGAGCGGAGCGCGGTGTCTAGATGCTGGGTGTCTTCCACGAAGACGAGGGTGTCGCTTGTGGCGGATTGCGGGCTGGATACTCTTGTCACGGTAGTCGAGCCGTTGCCTAGGAGTTGGCAGCCGAGCTTTTCGGCGAGAGCGCGCAGGGTTTGCTTCATGGTTGTCTATTGTCGCTTTGCGGGGCGGGTGTGTACAACGCCGACCTCCTTGCCACTCGCGGCAGCTGCCGAGCTTCGCTCGGCTTGGACGGGCGAGGGCGCCCGTCCCCACACAACCACTCTGCCTCAGTACAGTGGCGGTTCGCCGGGCGGGCGCGTTTTCCAGCGGCGGTGGACCCATAGCCATTGGTCGGGATAGCGGCGGATGACGTCTTCGATGACGCGCGTGAACTTTGCGGTGTTGGCTACTATGTCGACTTCGTTATCGTTGGTGCGTATCAACTCTACGGCGAGATCGAAGCGCAGGAGGTACTTGCGCAGCTTCGAATCCCAGACCGTAAAACCGGGGACGACGGCGGCGTCGGTGCGGAGGGCGATGCGGGCTAGGCCGCTGGCGGTGCAGGCGGGGATGCCGAAGAAATCGACGAAAACACCTTGCGGCGGGGTCATGTTGGTATCCATGAGAATGCCGACGGTTTCGCCGGCACGCATGGCCGAGAGCAGGCCGCGCACGAAATCGTCTTTGTCGACGGTGCGGTTTCCGTGCATGGTGCGGTAGCGTTGGAGAAGGGCGTCGATGTAGGGATTGTCGAGCGAGCGCATGACGATTGACAGGGGATGGCCATTTAGCGAGTGAGCGAAGGCGGAGAGTTCCCAGGCTCCGAGATGGGCGGTAAGAAAGAGGACTCCTTTGCCGCGAGCGTAGGCGCGCTCGAAGTTTTCAAAGCCATCGTAGACGACGACGCGTGAGACATTTTCGCGGGTGTAGCGCGGGAAGAGGCAGACTTCGGCGAGCTGGCGTCCGAGAGAGATGAATTCTCCGCGAACCAGACGGCGGCGCTCGCGCCGCGACATTTCAGGGAAGGCGAGAGCCAGGTTGCGCAGGCCGACGCGACGCAGGCGTCCGTGAACCACATAGACGGTTAGCCCGAGCGTGATGCCGATGGCGCGCGCCACGGGACGGGGGAGCACGCCGAGGAGCTTTATCCAGGGCCAGACTAGCGCGTACTCAAGGCGTTGTCGCACTATAGGGCGGTTCTCGGTTCTCAGTTCTCGTTAAGGCACCCAAGACTGGGAACTGAGAACTGGGAATCGAGAACTGACTTTTGCTACTTTGCGGCTTGCTGCGCCCACTTGGCAAGGGTGCTCAGGAAGGGGTAAGCGGCTTGAGGAGCTTCGATTTCTCCCTTGAGAGCGGTCTTGAAAGGCACCATGCGGCCGTAGAATTCGCGAGTGCTGCCCTTGTCCTGCTTGATGACGGCGCCGGAGAGTTCGAGCCCGGCGAAGAGACCGCGGGAGCGCGAGTAGGTCAGCACCTCGGCCCGCATTTTCCAGTCGGTATCGGCAGAGGCGTGGCGTCCGACTGGCCCGGCGGCGGCGCTGGCGTCGCCGCCGAGCTTAAATTGGCTCGAGAGCAGGTTATTCATGCCGTTCTTGTTCATAATCAGCATGACGACATCGGTTGCCTGGCCGCCGATTTGCAGGCCAAAACTACCGCCGCCGATGGTGAAGAAAGCGGGCGCGCTCCAGCCTTTTTCGGTGCGGCAACTGGCGACGCCTTTGCCATAACGGCCGCCGAAGACGAATCCTCCATTGAGCAGCGACGGAACCACGGCCACACATTCGGCCGAACCGAGAATTTCTTCGGGGATGCGCTGGTCCGGGGCAGCCTGGATTTCGTCGAGCACGGTGCCCGCGGCCTCCACGCGTCCAGAAGCCTTGGTATTGGGTTCTGGAGCCTTGGTGGTTTCGTCAGCGGAAAGAATCGGCGTCATCAAGCAGCAGAGCAGCAGCAGAACGAGGGAATTTCGCATTATGCCTCACTTGGGAGATAGAGTATGGATTCCAGTGTCGTATTTGCTAGCTATGATTCTATTCGATGCAGGATGTGAAATGGGGGATAGCCGGGAGTGATCAGGGTGAGTCAGGCTGTCATAGTTCTCAGTTCTCAGTTCTTGGTTAGATCCCAAGCGCGAATCGCGAGGGGTTTATGGCGTGCTCAAGGAAGGTGGGGCCCGTCCCCTAAAGGAGGTTTTGCGGGTACACGAGAAAAACTTGAACCACAGGGGACACGGAGGAACACAGAGTGAGTCTAAATTTTAAGAGTTGGTTTTGAGTCGCTACCTACACTCTGTAGGCAAAAAAAATGCGGGGTTGAAATCGGCGACCCTAATCTCCGTTTCCAACCCCGTCTCCCAGGTTCTGTGGTAGGTGAGGTGAGTATGGGGCAGGTGTGGGAAGCCGACAAGATTACTGGGGTCACTGTACTTTGGTAACCATAGGTTGGCAGGCCTCATCCTTGGCCGTTGTCCCGGCTAGCCCGTGGCGCTTTATTCGCACTAGGGGCTAGGGATGTGCTAGAGTTTTGCCCGCGCTCAAGTCCGCTTCTGTGGTGGGTTGCACAGGGGACAAGATGCCCAGAATTTTGCTGACAACACGTTGCCGCGATTCCGGCCTCTACGATTATTTTCGCGAAAATGCGCCTCGGAATTTTCGCTGGCGTTTCGGTATGCCACGGACGATCTCGTTTGGCTTGCGATTCTTGCGGCAGAATCTTCCGCACCTGAACATTTTGGAATATCCGACGCGCGCCGAGTTTTCCGCGCAGCTCAAAAAGGGCTGGGACGCCGTTGGTTTTTCCTTTTACCTCGAAGAGACTAACGACATCCTGGCGATGGCCGCCGAGGCGCGGCAGGCAGGCGTCCGCGAGCTGTGGGCGGGGAACTACGGCGCTCTGACTCCCCCCGTCCAAGCGCACTTCGATCACGTGTTCACCGGCTACAGCGAAGACGCCGTGGGACAGAAGCTGGGGGCGCGTCTCGACGAAATCCAGCATCCACCGCTGATCACGCGCTTCCGCCTGCCCGGAGGGTGGTCGCTCCCGCTCGGTATTTTATTTTCCTCGCGCGGATGCAGTTTTCGCTGCACCTTCTGCCAGACCACTGCCTTTGCGCCAAGACCAAAGGAAATCTCTCTTGCGTCCTTGGATCGGGTACTGCGTTTCTACGTCCAACACGGCGTGCATTTTGTCCTGTTGCTCGACGAGAATTTCGGCAACCTTCCTGCGCATGCCCACGCTGTCATCGAGTTATTAGCGCGCCATCGAGTCCGCTGGCTCGTGCAGTCGCGTGTGGATCTGCTACTACGGAACTTCGATGACTGGCGGAGTTGCGGCATGGAAGGCGCGCTCTTCGGCATCGAGAGTTTTCACCAGGACATCCTGAAGCAGATGCACAAGAACGAGAGAGCACAGGCGGCGTTCGAACTCGCCGAGCGGCTCCACCGCGACGGCCTGTACGCCCAAGGTTATTACATCATCGGCCTGCGGCCGGAGACGCCGGGATCGATCGCCGAAGATCTGAGAACATTGGCTTCCTTAAAACTCGACGTTACGCAAATCACCATCGTGACGCCGCATCCGCAGACGGAAATGTGGCAGGAACTCGAGTCCGGTTACGGTATTTTTGAAAAAGACTGGTCGAAGTTCGACACCAAGCATCTCGTCTGGAATCACCCCCATTGCGCGCCCGGCGTGCTGGAATCGCTGCTGGAACAGGGCTTCAAGGCCTGCTATGGGAACGACTGGCTGGTGCGGACGACGAAAAAGTTCCTCTCCATGAGAAGCGCTCAAAAAGATATTTCGAGCGTATTACTGGGCCCGATACGCTCGCGATGGGCGTCCTCGGCGCGGCTGCCTTATCTTCCCGCGCAAGTGCCGTCTACAGACCAACACGTCCGCAGCGCCGTCGCCTGATGCTAGAGTTCGGCTGGAAAGCGGCCGACAGGGCGTCGGCCAAACGATTGGATGGGGAGCCGGTTCTGGAAATAAATCCTACTTCGCCGTCACCAGCGAATGGGTGATGGCATGGACCGAGAGGGCTATGCGGTTTTGCACGCCGACTTTGCGCATCAGTTTGGCGACGTGAGCCTTCACGGTGCGCTCTTCGATGCCGAGGGCTGAGCCAATCTCTTTGTTGGAGCGCCCTGCAACCAGCATCTCCAGGACTTCTTTCTCACGGTCGGTAAAAGTGATGCGGCCGGCGGGGAAGATGCGGCCTGGGGAAGCGCTCACGCGTTCGATGAAAGTCGAGAGTACACGGCGTGGAGCCCACACCGAGCCTTGATGCACGATGCGGAGGGCCTGGATAAACTCGGCCGGCGAGGCGGCTTCGTCCACGTAGCCTTTGGCGCCGGCGGCGATGGCTTTGAGGATGCTTTCTTCGTCCATGCCGGAGCCGGTCACGATGATGCGCAGGTCGGGCCGGATGGCTTTCATGCTGGCCATGATGTCGTACAAGTTCTGGCCACCGCGATTGCCCAGCAAGACGAGATCGATGCCTTGCAACTGGCCCAGGTCGGCCAGCGAGGCGGAAACCAACTCCAAATCAGATTCGGTATCAAAGAGGGCCCGGAATCCCACAAACCGCAGCGGATCGCTCTCCACTACGGCGACGCGTATAAGCGGCTTTCTGGCGACGGCAGCTTTCATTAAGGTTTCCCTGTTAGGATTGCATCCTGTTCAAGCTTGCCTGATCCAGCCCGGAATTGGAATGATTGCCGAGCGAGACAAATTACGGGGGTAACTGACAAAATCAGGCACCAGAGGAGGGTTTGCGGTGAACAGAAGGCGGATGAAGCGGTATTGGGCGTGGATTCTGGCAGTAGGAATGATGGGTGGGCTGGTATTGGCGCAGACGCAACCTTCGCCGTATAAGCCGCAGTTTCCGGGCGATCCGGCGCGGTCGGATTCGGAAGCGCAGGCGCTCGGCTACATGCGGGTGGTGCTGCGGGCGGAGAACACATACAAGAAACGCCACGGCAAGTATGCGGATTCGTTGGAGGCGCTGGCGGGCACCGGATCCTTCACCAAGCGGATGGCGCACACCACCGAGCGCGGAGACTACACGGCCAGCTTCCGAGCGCGCCATGATCGTGCGAATCATGACGGCTTTGTGCTCACCATGACACCGAAGCAACTCGACAGCGAACACCGCTCGTTCTATGCGGAAGAGGATGGGGCCATTCACGCGGACGATCAGAAGCCCGCGGACCTGGATTCGCCGAAAGTGAGATGAGTAGGCGAGCTACGCTCGTCCAGACAGCCTGGGCCCGCAGGGGCTAAAGCCGCGTTTTTATTGACCCTGGACGGCACGGCTGAAGCCGTGCCGTTCCCAAGACCATTTAGGAGATACTCTTCGAGGTAGTAGAGAGGCCGCGTAGGGACTGGCCGCCTCAAAACACTTGCGTCTTTACCACCTTGCCATCTTCAAAGTGCACCACCCATCGGTGGCCGCTCTTCAGGTAAAACCAGGTCTCGCGCAGATTTGCATCGGTGCTCTCATCGACTTTCTTCTGGTCGGGATCCCCGAAGCTCATCAACACCATTTCGTAGGTCATGTTTTCAGTCACGGTGTGGGCTTCGATGGCGGCGCGAAGTTCCTCCGGCATCTCCTTCTCCTCGATCTTTTGCTGGATGCGGCTCACGTCGAGCAGTCTTCCCATGAAGGCGAGGATGTATTGCGGAGCGATGTCGGTGTCGTTCAGATCCTTCTGGAACTTCAGATTCAGGCGCGAGCCCCCGGCGCGTTTGTAGGAAGCGCCAACTTTGTTGGCGTGATTGCTGCCCCGCCGTCCCTCCCCACCGCCTTCCAGGTGGATCTCCACCTTGTCGCTGTCGATCTTGACGTTGGTGATCGTCACCCATTCATCGCGCTCAACTCCCACTCCCTTGTCCTTGAGCCACTTGGTCATCTGCTCCAAATCGACTCCGCGCTCGTCGGTGCGCTTGTTCGTGCGCGGCACGTAGTACACGTCCACGCCATCCTTGTAGGCCGGCAGATCCACCAGAGCTCTTACATCCTTGCCGAGCAGCAATGTCGTTAATTGAGCCTGCGCGTCTTTCGACGGGGAAGCCTGCGCCGACCCCAGCAACCCCACTGCGACGCTGAGCAGCGCGGCCCAGAAAATCCAATTCTTCTTTTTGCCCACGATCATCTCCTCTGTGCCCTTCATGTCAGCCTGGCTTGGATGCAGGACATGGAAAGGCAGAATTTGACGCTTCGCACAATGAGCCGCAGAATTACTCGGCTCACAAACTCAAATTACGAGGGAGAGTGGAACGGGTCGGTCCTGCTCTAGCCGCCGAATCGCGGGCGAACGAGAAACCGTGAAATCATAGCGTAAACGGCTCCAGATTCTTGGTAAATGGCTCTTAGGTGCCAATACGATTGGCCAGCACGGCTGATGCCGCCAGTCTTCTATTGTTCAGCCCATATTCAGCCGATTTGATTGGGCAATCTCATTCGAATTACGCTCACACTCATGGCCACGCTATGTTATCGGATCGACGCGGAATTCGGCGCTGGATTTATTGAGCTGCGAGCCACGAGCTTCAAGCTTTGAGCGAACCGGTCGCTCGAAGTGCGTAGCTCGCAACTCGCAGCCCGGCTCGGTTTGCTATTCTGATGCGTGCTTAGAATCCAGCGCAGCGCTTGGGGACTCGTCCTGCTGTCGGCGGCCCTGCAGATTGTGATCTTTCCATTGCCGGGGCTGTATGGGCTGGCTTGGGTCGCAGTGGCTCCTTTGCTGGTGGCCATTCTGCGGGCGCGGGCTCCTGAAACTTTGCAACTGGAGTTGGATGGTCAGTCGCGGTTGCTGTCCGCCACGCCGTGGCAGGGATTCGTCCTGGGATACGCGTGCGGCATTCTCTGGTTTGGCGGGACCTGCTACTGGATCTTCGACACCATGCACCGCTACGGCGGTCTGCCGATTCCGGTTGCCGCGCTGGTGCTGGTCTTGTTCTGCCTGTATGTCGGGCTTTATCACGGCATGTTCGGGCTGCTGCTGGCGGCGGTCGCCGGATCGAGAGTCAGCGGAGCGAGAGTCGCCGGACCAAAAATTGCCGGCCACAGGATCGAGGCTGCGGGATCAGCAGCTTCAATTCGGCGCGGACTCGGGGCTGCGCCGTTTCTTTGGGTCGCGGTGGAGCTCGCCCGCACGCGGATCACCGCGTTTCCATGGGAGCTTCTGGGATATTCGCAGGCGGGGAATTTTGCGCTCACACGCGTTGCGACCCTCGTCGGTGTCTACGGACTATCGTTCGAAATCGTGCTCGTGAACAGTGTCTTCGCGGCCGCGTTTCTGGTCCCGCCCGAAGGAGCGGAAGCAAGGAATCGGCGAAAGTTTCTGCTGGTGGCGGCTTGTGCGGCTGCGGTGATTCTGCAGGCAGGGCAGTTGCTGGCACCTCGCGCGGCCGCGACCGATCACACCGCAATTTTGGTGCAGCCTAATATTCCGATTCAAGCCGGGTGGACCAAGGACTACTTTCAGGACACGTTGCGGGATTTGACCGCGCTGAGTTTGCATCCCGCAGGAGAAAAAGCGGCCGCAGAAAAAGAAGATCGGCATTTCGACTTGATTGTGTGGCCCGAGTCACCTTCTCCGTTTTACACGAACGATCCTATGTTTCGAGATGCGGTGAGCGCGCTGGCGAGGCAGTCGGGAACCTGGGTAGTGGCGGGCTCGATTGGAATCACACCGGCCATGCACAGCGGCGGAGAAAGCTCGCAGATTTTCAACTCGGCCGCGCTGGTCAGTCCCCAGGGTGAGTGGGTTGGACGCTACGACAAAGTGCATCTCGTGCCCTTCGGCGAATATTTGCCGTTTCCCCAGGTGTTTGGATTTGCTGGTGGGCTGACGAAAGAGGTCGGCGAGTTTCAGCACGGTGAGTTGCGCGCGCCGCTTGACGCCGGTGGCGAGCGGCTCGGAATATTCATCTGCTATGAATCGATCTTCCCCGACGACGTGCGGCAGGGACCGCTGCAGGGCGCGCAGGTTCTTGTGAATATCTCGAATGACGGCTGGTACGGCGACAGCGGGGCCTGGAAGCAGCACCTGCAGCAGACGCAAATGCGCGCGATCGAGAATGACCGGTGGCTGCTGGCGGCAACAAATACGGGGATGACGGCATCGATCGATCCTTTCGGACGGATCGTGGCGGCAACTCCGCGCAAAGTTCGCACCGCGCTGGCGGCGCCTTATGCCCTGAATTCAGGCACCACCTTTTACACCCGGCATGGCGATTGGTTCGCATATCTGTGTGCGATAATTTCAGCAGGCGCGTTGATTGCGCGCTTCGTGTTTCCGACTCGCGCGCCTTAACGAAACGAGTTGTGCGGGCGCAATTACCTCAGCGGCTAAAGCCAGCGCTGAAACAGTTGACTAACCGCAGCGCTGAAGCGCTGCGCCACCCAAAATCAAGTGCAAGCTTTGCAGCAAAGCGGTTAGGCCGAATCACATAAGACGCGAGTGACAAGAAATGTTGGACGAACTGGAACAGCAATACACTTCTTTAAAGACCAAGGTTCACGACCTGCGGGAGTATCTTTGACGCCGGTAAGCTGCGCCAGCAGTTCACCGAAATAGAAAAGCAGGCGTCGGATCCAAATCTGTGGTCGAATCCTGAAAAATCTCAGCAAGTGATGCGCGAACGGAAGCGCCTGGAGAGCGTATTGTCGCTCGAAGGCGATTTGGAGCGCCGAACCAGCGACATCGCAGCCTATTTCGACTTGGCGGGTGAAGGTGAGAATGTTATCACCGACTTACAGCGCGAGTTGGATTCTTTGCGCGAACTGGTGGATCGAGTCGAAACGGAGACGCTGCTTTCGGGTGAAAACGACGGCCTGAATGCGATTGTGACCATTCATCCCGGCGCGGGTGGAACCGAGTCGCAGGACTGGGCGGAGATGCTGATGCGCATGTATCTGCGCTGGGCGGAGCGGCAGGGATTCAAGACGGAGATGTACGACTACCAACCTGGCGAAGAAGCCGGCATCAAGTCCGCGACATTTTCCGTGATTGGCCAGTATGCCTTCGGTTATTTGACCAGCGAGATCGGGGTGCATCGTCTGGTGCGGATTTCGCCCTTTGATCAGGCGAAGCGTCGGCATACATCGTTTGCCAGCGTGTACGTCTCACCAGAGATCGACGAAAGCATTGAGGTCGTCATTAAGCCCGAGGATATTCGGATTGACACTTACCGCTCGAGCGGCAAGGGTGGACAGCACGTGAATACCACCGATTCGGCGGTACGGATCACTCACATCCCGACGGGCCTGGTGGCTGCCTGCCAGAACGAACGGTCGCAGCACAAGAACAAGGATAAGGCCATGAGCATGCTGCGCTCGAAACTCTACGAATATGAGCTGGAGAAAAAGCGCGAGGTGACGAAGAAAATTGAAGATTCGAAGCTGGATATCGATTTCGGTTCGCAGATCCGGTCGTATGTGCTGCAACCTTACCGGATGATCAAGGATCACCGCACGAAGCTGGAAATCGGCGATGTGGATCGCGTACTGGATGGCGATCTGCAGCCGCTAATGCAGGCGTATCTGCGAATGCGCCGAGGCGAGAAAAAGTAATGAGCGTAGATTCACTTCGCCCGCCACATCTCGGACCCCGCTTGCAGCGCGCCTTCCGCTATGCCGCCGAGAAACACGACGGACAGACGCGGAAGCAGACGGCGGTGCCTTATCTTTCGCATCTGATGGCGGTTGCGTCGCTGGTGCTGGAAGCCGGCGGTGACGAAGATATGGCGATCGCGGCGCTGCTGCATGATGTGGTCGAAGATTGCGGCGGCCTGCCGAGGCTGCGCGAAGTCCGCAAGCAATTTGGTCCGCGGGTGGCGAAGATCGTGGAGGGTTGTACGGATTCGTTCGGCGAGCCGAAGCCGGAATGGGTGGAGCGGAAAAAAGACTATCTGCGCGAAGTGAAGCGCGCCGACGCCGAGACGAGGCTGGTTTCGGCCTCTGACAAGCTGCATAACGTCCGCACGATTCTGGCGGATTACCGGCGGGATGGGGAAGCCATCTGGAAGCGGTTCACAGGGAAAAAGGAAGGCACGCTCTGGTACTATCGCGCCTTGAGCGACGAGTATCAGCGAAGGAGCCCGAACCGTATTACGCGCGAACTTGAGATTGCAGTCAACGAATTAGAATCGGCAGTGGGCCGAAAATCCCCATCCGCGACGAAGAAAGCCGCAGCAAATTCTAGGAGATGATCATCGATGCCCCGAGTGCTTGATCTGATCCGCAATTCGCAGGTTCCGTTCAACCTGATGCACTCGGCGGCGCGCGGCTCTCTCTCCGTGCCGCCGGGGGAGACGATTGAGATCCTGGTCTATCTGGCGCTCCATAACAAAGTTTTTGGTGAGCAGGCGCGTCTGACGCTGGCCGGTTGGGACGAAAAAGCAAGCTTGGCGGCGGCTGCCGACCCCAATACCAGCGCCGAGGTGCTGGGATATTTCATATCTCGTGAGAATCTGCGGCCGGTGCTGCTGCCGGCGCTGGCCGAGAATCCATCGGTGAGCTTGGAGTCGCTGGACGAGATTGCGGTTTCGGGGGCGCGCTCGACGCTGGAAGCGTTGCTGGCGAGCCCGCGAGTGATGAGCTCTCCGCAGCTTTTGCAGGCCCTGCAGACGAATGACAAACTGCGTCCGAACGAGCTCGCCGAAATTGGAAAGAGACTGGCTGCGTTGGGCGTGAGTCCAATCGCAGAGCCGCCAGCGCCCGAAGTGGATGCATCCGAAGTGGACGCATCCGACGAAGCCCTTGAGAGCACGGTCGCGAAATACCTGGCAGAGAACGCGGCGGAACTGGAAGCCGAAAAAGACAAACCATTCCAGCCCATTGGAATCGCGCACGAACTCGCGGGCGTCGAGTCAGCGGGTGAAGTGGAGCCGCAGGCCGTTGCCGCTGCCGCCACAGGTGGCGCCAGCGCTGACGCGGCCAAAATCGCAGCGGAGAGATTAGCGACAGCCGCAGCGGGAAAGTCGGCGGCAGCCTTAGCCGCTATTCATGCCAAGAAACACCTAACTCCCGGCCAGGAGGAACGGCGCGACAGCACGCTGCGGAAGATTTCCAAGCTCGACATCAAGGGCCGGATCGCGCTGGCGATGCGTGGCACCAAGGAGGAACGGTCAATTCTGATCCGCGATTCCACGAAGCTGGTGGCGGTGGCGGTGCTGGACTCGCCCAAAGTTTCGGAGTCGGAGGTCGAAGGTTTTGCGCTGCAGAAGAATGTGCTGGATTCGATCCTGCGAACGATTCCGCTGAAACGCAAGTTCGCGAAGAATTACAGCATCATGCGGAACATAGTCTTAAACCCTCGCACTCCGATCGATGCCTCGCTGCCATTGGTGAAGGGCCTGCTCATTCACGATCTGAAGAATCTGGCGGACAATAAAGAGGTTTCGGACACGATTCGCAAAGCGGCGCTGCGCTTGTACAAACAGAGATTGGAGAAGAAAGGCTGACGGGGAGGCCCGCTATTGAAGCAATCCGATCCTATCTACGAGCTGTTATCGCGGGCAAGAACGATTGCCGTGGTGGGATTGTCGGAGAGTCCGATGCGTCCGAGTCACGGCGTTTCCGCGTACATGCAGGCGGCGGGGTACAGGATTATTCCCGTCAATCCGCGGATTGCGGAGGCGCTGGGAGAAAAGTCGTATCGGTCCTTGCTTGAAGTGCCGCTCGAAGTGCGGAAGAAGATCGATCTGGTCGATGTGTTCCGGCGGCCGGAATATGTGGATGAGATCGTGGAGCAAGCGATACAGTTGAAAATTCGAGCGATCTGGCTGCAGGAAGGCGTGATCAACGAACCCGCGGCGGAGAAGGCGCGAAAGGCCGGAATCTTTGTGGTGATGGACCGGTGCGTTTTGAAGGAGCACCGGGCCAGGTTCGGCTGAACGAATAGCAACTCATACAGGGCCGTCTAGCTCGATTCCGATTTTGTTTCGCGCGCCGCCACGAGGATCACCGTGGCATCGTCGCGCAGGCCAGTTCCATTCGCAAATTTCCTGACATCTGCGAGCAGACCATCCAGAGTTACGTCTGGCGATTGCATTTGGGCAAGAAGCCGTTCCGCGCCGTATTCTTCGCCGGAAGCGATTTCGGCTTCGGTGATTCCATCGGAATAAAACGCGATGCGCGAATGCTCGGCGAGGGTCGCTTCCGTCTCCGAGAACTTGCTGGCTGAAATTCCCAGCGGCAAGCCGTGCTCGTGATTGATCCAGCGGTGGCCGGAAGGCTCGACCAGCAGCGGCGCCAGATGGCCTGCGTTCGCGATCCGCAGAACGCGGCTGGACGGGTCGAGCTCTGCATACACCATGGTGACGAAGCGGCCGCTGGGAAAATCTTCGATCATCATATTATTGAGGCGCGTCAGAACCTCGGCCGGTCCCGAGCCGGTTTGCGCCAGCGAGCGCAACATGCCGCGAGTGGCGGACATGAGAAGCGCCGCCGCCGTGCCCTTGCCCGAGACATCGGCGAGAACCAGGCCCCAGCGACCGTCGCGCAGCGGAATGAAGTCGTACCAGTCGCCGCCGACCGAGCCTGCCGGAATCGAAAGGCCGGACACGGAAAAGCCTGGGATCAGAGGCGAGCTGCGAGGCAACAGGGCCTGCTGAATCGAGCGCGCTTCTTCAGCTTCGCGGCTCATGCGTTCGCGCTGTTCGCGTTCATTGCCAAAGCGGCGCGCATTGTGTACCGCGACGGCAATGTGCGCGCACAATCCCTGGAGCAGCCGCAATTGGTCAGGACAGAAAGCATCGAGCTCGCAATGGGAAGCGGTGAAAACTCCGACCAGATCGCCCTCGCGTTGCAGTGGGATGGCGACTTCGGAGCGCGTATCCGGCTCGCAGGCCACGTAATAAGGGTCGCGAGTGACGTCGGGGGCGTAGTGCATTTTGCCAGTGGCCGCGACGTGTCCCACCATTCCGGCGCCGGGCTTTAGGACGTGGCCCTTGCCGTACATGGTGCAGCCGCGACCCCCGGCCAGTACGAATTCCTGCTGTTCAGGAGCACGGAGATACAGGTTGATCTCTACACAGCCGAGCGATGCCGCAACCTCATCGACGATCCGCGGAACGAGTTCTTCGATGTCGAGAGTGGAGGTGATCCGCTGTGCGAACTTTTGCAAACGCACCAGTTCCGCGAGCTTTTCCGTCGGCGCTTCAGGAGAAGGTGGACTGTAGAAACCGAAATCTGCGAGCGGACTAGTGGACACGACAGAATCCTCCTACAGGTCGATTGCAACTGATCTATAAGATTGCTGGAATCAGGCTTCAGATTCTCTTTTTGTTCGGTTCACGGTTGGACTTGAAGTTCGGTTGGATGCCCGATTTGACGCTCGGCTGGACGTCGGTTGCTTGAGCCGTTTGATTTCTTCCAGGCGTTCGCGAATCCGTTTTTCTACCCCTTCGTTCGTGGGGCGATAATACACGCGATCGCGCAGGCTGTCGGGCAGGCACTGCATGTCGGCGACTTTCTCTTCAGCGTCGTGGGCGTATTGATAGTCCTTGCCGTAGCCCAGGCCTTTCATCAGGGCGGTGGGGGCGTTGCGCAGGTGCAGCGGGACGGGCTCGGCGGCGGTTTGCTCCACGTCTTGCTGAACCGCGCCATACGCGGTGTAAAGCGCGTTCGATTTTGGCGCGATCGAGAGATAGACCACCGCTTGCGCCAGGGCGAGGTTGCCTTCGGGCATGCCGATGAAATCGACGGCGTCCCGAGCAGCCATACACAATGCGAGCGCGTTTGGTTCGGCGAGGCCGATATCTTCGACAGCCATGCGGACGACGCGGCGGGCGATGTACAGCGGATCTTCTCCTGCTTCGAGCATGCGCGCGAGCCAGTAGAGGGCGGCGTCGGGATCGCTGTTACGAACCGATTTGTGGAGCGCGGAGATGATGTTGTAATGCTCTTCGCCGCTTTTGTCGTAGAGCAGAACCCGCTTCTGGACGGCTTCCTGGATGGTTTGCTCGGAAAGGGTCTTCACTCCCGCCTGCTGCGCCAGCGAGGCGGCAACTTCGAGAACGTTGTAGGCGTTGCGGGCGTCGCCACTCGAGTACGCCGCGATTTTGCGTAGACTTTCTTCGGAGGCTTCGAGATGCATCTGGCCGAGGCCGCGCTCGGTATCGGTGAGGGCGCGGCGCAGAAGCGCGACAATCTCATCTTCGGTCAGCGGCTTCAGCAGGTAAACGCGGCAGCGCGAGAGCAGCGCGGAGTTGATTTCGAACGACGGATTCTCGGTGGTGGCGCCAATCAAGCGAATGCTGCCTTTTTCAACGTGTGGAAGGAAAGCGTCTTGTTGCGCTTTGTTGAAGCGATGAATTTCGTCGACGAAGACGATGGTGCGCGTGCCGTATTGGCGGGCGCGGTCGGCGTCGCTCATGACCTGCTTGATTTCCTTGATGCCGGCGAGAACCGCGGAAAACTCGATGAAGTCGGCCTTGGTGATGCGGGCGATGATCTTGGCGAGGGTGGTCTTGCCGGTCCCCGGAGGGCCCCAGAAGATCATCGATGTGGGATCGTCACGTTCGATTTGCACGCGCAGCGGTTTGCCTGGCGCGACCAGGTGCTCCTGTCCAACGAATTCGTCGAGCGTTCGCGGGCGCATGCGGTCGGCGAGGGGGCGCGCGCCCTGCGTCGTGGAGTCTTCCGGCGGGATGGATTGGAAGAGGTTCACAGATCAGTTCTCAGTTCTCAGTTCTCAGTGAACCCGTTCTCCGCATCGACTGGGAACCGGGAGCTGAGAACTGGAAACTGTCTTTACGATTTCTCGCGGCTTCGTACAGTACGATGCTGGCCGCGACTCCGGCATTGAGCGATTCAACTTGCGCCGCTTGCGGGATCGCTAGTGTTTCGTCCATTTGGCGCGTGAGTTCACGGGACAGACCCGCGCCTTCGTTGCCGATGAAAATTGCGAGAGGCAGAGTCCATGAGACCCGGGGCAGCGGAGTTCCCTCATGGGAGGAAGTTGCGAGCAGGCGAACGCCGCGTGCCTGCAGAAGCGGAATCAGTTCCCCAGAAGAGATCCGCACGAAAGGCAGGCGGAAGATCGAACCCGCCGAGCCGCGCAGAACTTTTGAATTGTAAGGGCTGACGGTTCCTTCGGTCAGAAAAACTCCGGCGGCGGCAAAGGCTTCAGCGGAGCGCAAAATCGTGCCCAGGTTGCCGGGATCCTGCAGGCCCGCGGCCACTACGAACGGGCCGTCGCTTGAGCGCTCGAGCAATTGCACGGCAGAAAAAGCAGGCAGCTTGAGCAGGGCCGCCACGCCCTGGGGAGCGTCGCTCGGCACAATCGAGTTGAAGAGTGCATTCGGCAGGACGAGCGCTTCGGTGCGGACGCCGATCTGGGGCAGAAGTTTTTCGGCGAGAGGGCGGGCCGATTCGCTGAAGAATACGCTGTCCAGATGCAGACCGCTGCGCAATGCTTCTTCGAGCAGTTTGATGCCTTCGATGGCACACTCACCCTGCGGAGTCAGCTCGCCGCGGCGAAAGGCAAGCCGCAGTTCTTTCAGCCGCTGGTTGTGGCGGCCGGCAACGGAACGCAAACGGTCCGCTTGGTTGCGAGTTCGCGCTGCCTTCGCGTCTTGCTTCATGGGTTGGTCCCAAAGCTCACGATACGATCAGGATAATACGAGCACCCGGTCGAGCTTCGGCCGCAGCTCGTGGTATGGTACATTTCATTGTTTACTCCGACAATGCTCATGCCGACAAGGTTTCGCCGGCAATCAGGAAGGAACCAGAGTGCGCGCGGAAATCCTGAAAATTCACGCCGTTACGCCAGAAACTTCGCTGATTAAGTACGCCGCCGAGCAGATTCAGGCCGGGCAGGTGCTAGGCATGCCAACCGACACGTTCTATGGTTTGGCGGCTGACCCGTTCAATCTGCGCGCGGTGGAGCGAGTCTATGAGATCAAATCGCGCCTGCGGCACAAGCCACTCTCGCTGCTGATCGAGAACGTGGACCAGGCGGAGGAATTTGCGCGTCCCTTGCCGGACGATTTTCATCTTCTGGCGCGGCGATTCTGGCCGGGGCCCCTTACGATGATTGTGCCGGCGGCGTCGCATCTGCCTCTGAAAGTGACGGCAAACACGGGAAACGTAGCGCTGCGCGTGCCGGCAGCCGAAATCCCGCTGGCGGTGGTGCGAGCGGCGAAGATTCCGATTACTGCGACCTCCGCCAACCTGAGCGGTGCGACGGAATGCACGACTGCGGAGCAGGTTCGGGAGCAACTGCAGGATCGCATCTCGCTGATCGTGGACGGTGGGCCGTCTCCGCGGGCAACTTCGTCGACGATCGTGCACTTTAGAGAAGACGGTACCTGGCAGATTCTGCGCGATGGCGCGATTCCCGCCAAAGATATTGTCGAAGCGTTGTCGTAGGGCAGGTTTCAAAGTTTTCAGCGTTTCAAGGTTTCAAGGAGGCTCAGCCGCGGGCCAACGACGTGTCAATCTGTTGTGTCCTCTTCGGTCTAACGATTGCTGGTTTGGGACTCTGAAACGTTGAAACCTGGGTTTATATTGATGCCCGAAGACACCAATCCATCTAACCAAAGAAAATCTTTCTGGATGCGCCGCTGGCTGCTGTTATTGCTGGCCGTGGCGGGAGCGCTCCTGCTGTTTTTCGGCATAACGGGGACTCGCATTGTGAGGGCTGCCGCCGAAGTACCCGCGAAAAAGGCGGATGTGATTGCCGTTTTCGGAGCCGCCGAGTACGCCGGACGTCCCTCGCCAGTCTACCGGGCGCGGCTCGATCACGCTTACGAACTGTTTCAGCAGGGCATGGCTCCGGTGGTGATCACGACCGGCGGATCGGGGCAGGATCCGGAGTTCAGCGAGGGGGGCGTGGGGAGAGATTATCTTCTTCGGCGCGGTGTCCCGGAGCAGGCTCTGATCGCGGAGACGCAGGGCTCCGATACGGCGCAGTCGGCGGCGCGGGTCGCCAACATCATGCGTGCGAACGGCATGCGCAGCTGCATTGCCGTGAGCGACGCTTACCATGTATTTCGCATTCGCGCCTTGCTGGAGCACGAAGGCGTGCAAGTGGAATTGGCTCCGCGGCCGGAGTCGCGTCCGCGCTCTTTGTTGGAGCGGTTCGCGGCGGTGATGCGGGAGGCGGCGAGTTACCTGGTGTGGAAGGCGGGAATGACTTAAGCGCTCCGAGCTGCGAGCGAACAACTTTTCTGTCGATGCTGGGCTAACTTATCTCAATTAGCGCCCTGTTTGGCGCTGCTTAGACGCGGCAAGCCACGTCCCTACGGATGGATTGTGCCTGCTCGAAGCTCGCGGCTCGTAGCTCGTAGCGCTCCTCACCACCCCATCTTCTCCCGCAAGCTGGTGACGTGCGCCACGTGATGGCGTCCGTGCCAGGCGTAAAGTGCGAGATTTTTTTCGAGCGACATTGGTCCCAGCTCAGGATGGCGGAAGGAGCGTTTCCATTCCGCGTCGGTGAGTTTGTGAAGCATCAGCATCCAGCGCTGGTGCAGGGAATCGAGCAGGGCCAGCGACACTTCAATCGGTGCGTACTTCGCCTCGGGCAACTCGGCCCAGAGGTTTTCCATGTACGGCTTGATCGCGGGCTCGTCCTCGGTGAGCGCCAGTTTGAAGCGAATGTAGGAGTTCAGGTGGCTGTCGGGGACGTGATGGGCCACCTGGCGCAGCGTCCAGCCGCCTTCACGATAGGGAGTGTCAAGCTGTTGTTCAGACAGTCCGCGGAGGGCGGCACGCAACCGCGCGGGAGTTTGCTCGATGTCGGTCAGGTGTTGCTGCTTTTGGTCCGCTGTAAGCGGGCCGGTGTAGGAGAACTTTCCAATCGGATAGCGGAGGTCAGGCATGAATTTTTCCTCTTGAAGGTAGATGACCCAGGAGTGAAATCCGGCGCAAGAAAAACGATCCGCGAGCGACCAACATGACCGACGACTAACGACTATCGCCCAGTGACTACCGCACCATGGCCAGAATGCGGACAGGGGCTGCGCCAGGTTGCTTGTTTTTTGCCGGCGCGATGATGATTAGAGAACCTGTCGCAGGCAGCGAGGTGAAGCGCGCGGTTCCTTCCACCACGTAGCTTCCGTGGAGCGCGAGCTGCTGCGCCAGCGTACGGTCGGAAGTCAGGTTAACGGGTGTCTCGACGGCAAATCCGATCGTGTAGCGAGCCTCCATGAGGAACTGTGCCGCGTCGCGGGCGATTGGAAGGGGCGTGGTTGACAGATCGTTGCTGACCGGGTCGTTCTTCTTCGGATCATCCCTCTTCGAATCTGGACTCGTGCCGGTGTGGCGAATGGCGACGACCGCTCCTTGCGGAATCATCCCGTGTTGCGATTCCCACGCGGCGATGTCGTCGAGAGAAATCCGAGAGTTACCCCCGATCGTGGCGTTCAGATCCATCACCACCAGCGGAGCCACCAGTCGCTCAGGCGGAATCTGCCCGGCGGACCAAGTCCCGGGGATCAGTGCACCGGGAGCAATGACGTGGGTTCTGGATTCCGTCGTTGTGGCGTGCGGCGCGGCTGCTCGCCCATCGGTCAGGTCCCCCGCAGTTAGATCAACCACGTGCGAATAGTGATCCTGCTGCGTGGAACCGGGCCGACGGTCCGCGAACAGCAGGATGGCGAGTACGAGCGCGTACGCGAGGATGAAACTGCGAATCCGCATTCAATTCCTTAGCTGGAAGTAGGTAAGACGTAAATCCTGTCTGTATTGTTGCCGCAGGTTGTGGCAAGTTCAATTCTCGGTTGGACATGACCCCCGGATCGCCTTGAAGCGATTGCCCTGAGATGCCTGCCCCGATTCCGCCGCAACTGACAGCATTTGACGGAAAAACTTTCGTTTCCGGTTCAATATTTTGGAGAGTACGAGCCGCAGGATAGAATAGAAGTAACCTTGCGAATCAGCTTTCCCGAGGAGTGATGTTCGGCCGTGAAGAAAAAGTTTCCGCTCTCCGCCTGACCGCCGTGCAGTATGTCGTGCTGTTCATTTTTCTGCTTCTGGCATACGGGCTGTGGCGGTTGCAGGTGATGCATAGCGACGAGTACGCTTTGCTGGCGGAGAAGAACCGCGTTCGCAATGTGCCGATCCTCGCGCCGCGTGGGAAAATTCTGGATCGCGAAGGCCGCATCATTGTCGATAACTATCCCTCCTTTTCCGCGCTGTTGCTGCGCGATTCCACGCGCGACCTAAACGCGGACGCCGACGAAATCGCCCAGGGCCTGCACTTGAATCCCGAAGAAGTGCGGCAGCGCATCCGCCGTTTCTCTTCGATGCCGCAGTACCAGCCGATTTTTCTGAAGGAAGACATCACACCCGACGAACTGGCGTTCATCGAGGCGCACAAGAACGAGCTGCCGGAACTTGAAACCATCATGGCGCACCGGCGCCTCTATCCGCGCAATGGCTTTATGGCGCACCTCATCGGCTACGTGGGCGAAGTGACCGAGGACATGCTCAACCAGCCGCAGTTCGAACTGTATAACCCCGGCGACGTGGTCGGTGTGAGCGGCGTCGAGAAGCAGTACAACAACATTTTGATGGGCAAGAACGGATTTCGGCGGGCGCTGGTGAACAGCCATGGCCGCGAAGTTGGGAGGCTGGACGAAACGCCCGCAGAGCCGGGCAAGCAGCTAAAGTTGACAGTCGATCTGGATTTGCAAATTGCGGCCGAGCAGGCGATCGAAGGGAAGAACGGGGCGATCGTGGCGATGGATCCCCACACTGGTGAAATATTGGCCATGGTCAGCCGGCCGACGTTCGATCCCAACGATTTTGCGGTGAAGATCTCACGGGACGAGTGGGACAAGCTGGTCAACGATCCCGACAAGCCGCTGCTGAACAAAGCGATCCAGGCCCAGCTCGCGCCCGGCTCGACGTTCAAGGTCATTATGGCGACCGCAGGATGGCAGGAAGGGATTGCCCAGACTCTCAACGTGCACTGCAACGGGGGCGCCACGTTCTATGGCCGACGTTTCGGATGCTGGGTGAAAACCGGTCACGGCGAGGTCAACCTGCCGAAGGCGATTTACCAGTCCTGCGATGTTTTCTTTTACATTCTGGCGGAAAAACTCGGCATCGATCGCATTGCGAAATATGCGACCGCCTTCGGATTGGGACAGAAGACCGGCATCGACCTGCCCAATGAAGTCACGGGCGTGATGCCCTCGGAAGAATGGAAGATACGTAATTTCAAGCAGAAGTGGTTTGCCGGGGAAACCATTTCTGTTGGGATCGGTCAGGGTGCGGTGGCGATCACTCCCGTGCAACTGATGCGCGCGGTTGGCGCCATCTCGATGGATGGGCGCATGGTAGTCCCGCACGTCATCAATCCGACGAATCTGCCGTCGGGATTCGTTGAGACCACGCACTATACGGAAGTGAAAGAAGTTCCGATTGATCCGACGGGATGGAACACGATCACCGACGCGATGAGCCGGGTCCTGTTGCCGGAAGGCACGGCTCCGTCGGCGCACATTCCGGGGATCGATATCGCCGGCAAGACCGGATCGGCGCAGATTGTCTCGCTCGCCCTGCGCGCGAAGCATAAGAACGACCAGGATTTCAATCAGAACGGGTGGTTTGTGGGTTTCACACCGCGGCGCAATCCCGACATCATCGTGTGTGTGCTGTTCGAAGGCGGGGAGCACGGAAAACTGGCGGCGCGTTTGGCGACCCAGGTTATCAAGGCTTACGTCGATAAGCAGCAGCGCCAGCCCACCAAGATGGCAGCGGTTCCAGGCAAAGTGGAAATGAGCGGCATGTGGACCGATCCCGGCGGCGCGAACGACTCGAACGAGAGCGCGATAGAAGATCATTTGCAGGCGGGTCGCTTCCTGATCGACGTTGCCCGCAAGCCAGCGCCGCTGGCTGTGGCCGCTCCGGGTATGCACTGATCGACGTTACTCCACAAATCCCCAATCTTTGAGCGCTTACGTGATACGTTAAGTTTGCAAATGAAGATTGCTGCCCAGTTGGCTCTGGATGCCGCATCCGTGGGCGGCGTGACTTATGCCGACGCGCGTGTGGTCGCGATTCGTAACCGTTCGCTGACCACCAAGAATGGACGCATGGGGCATGCTTCGGAGTCTGAATCACGCGGCATCGGCGTGCGCGTGATCGCGCAGGGTGCGTGGGGGTTCGCCGCGTCTGCGGATTTGAGCCGCGCCGCGGTGGAAGCGGCGGCTGCGCGGGCCGTCGAGATTGCGAAAGCCTCGGCGCGGGTGAAGCGCGAAGATGTTCGCCTGGCTCCTGAACCTGCGGCGGTGGCGGAGTGGACGACTCCATACAAAATCGATCCCTTCACCACGTCGGTGGAGCAGAATCTTGATCTGTTGCTGAAGGTTGATGTGGAGATGCGCGCCGTCGCCGGTGTCACGCTCGCCGAGACTGGAATGAACTTCCAGCGCGAAGAGTCATGGTTTCTTTCTTCCGAGGGCGCCGACATTCATCAGACAAAATACTCGACCGGCGCCGGCTACACAGCGTATGCGTTTGCGGGTTCGGAGATTCAGAAGCGGTCCTACCCCAACTCGTTTGGAGGGCATTGGCAGAACCGCGGTTACGAACTAATCGAAGAAATGAAATTGGTGGAGAATGCCCGACGCGTGGCGGAGGAAGCCGTTGCGCTGCATCATGCCGAACAGTGTCCGGAGGGCACGTACACAATTGTTCTCGATGGATCGCAACTGGGCTTGCAGATTCACGAATCCATCGGGCATCCGATTGAACTGGATCGTGTGCTGGGCATGGAAGCGAATTTTGCGGGCACCTCGTTCTTAACTCTCGAGAAACTAGGAAATCTGCGCTACGGCAGCGAGTTGGTTAACGTCGTGGCCGATGCGCGTCAGGAACACGGTCCAGGCCTCGGGACTTTCGCCTACGACGACGAAGGTGTAGCCGCTCAGTCGACACCGATTATCACCAATGGACGCTTCACCGGATATCTGAGTTCGCGTGAAACCGCCCACACCATTGGTGCTGCGCGATCCGGCGGGACGCTGCGCGCCGAGGGTTGGAACCGGCTGCCCATGATTCGCATGACCAACGTCAGCATTCTGCCGGGAGAGACGCCGCTAAGCTTGGAACAGCTTATCGCCGCGACCGGCGATGGCATCTACATGGAGACTAATAAGTCCTGGTCGATTGACGACAAGCGTTATAACTTTCAGTTCGGATGCGAGATCGCGTGGGAGATTAAGAATGGCAAGCGCGTGCGGATGCTGAAGAATCCGTCGTATTCCGGGATCACGACGGAGTTTTGGAATTCCATGGACGCGATCTGCTCGCGCGACGAGTGGACGATGTGGGGAACTCCCAACTGCGGCAAGGGCCAACCGCAGCAGGTCGTGGGCACAGGACATGGGGCAAGCCCGGCGCGGTTTCGGAATATTCGCGTCGGCTCGGCGTACCGGGAAAGTTAGTTCACCACAGAGACGCAGAGAAAATCAAGGAAGTGCTTACGCGAGAACAATCCGCTGAAATCTTTGACCGAATCCGGCGTTTCTCTTCCGCGGACGAGGTCGAAGCCATCTTCACCGGCTCCCGATTTGCCCTGACTCGCTTCGCCAACAACACCATTCATCAGAATGTGGAGGAAGAGAACTCCATCGTTTCGATCCGCACGAATTTTGCCGGACGAACGGCGCGCTCCACCGCCAATCAATTTGACGACGGCAGCTTGCGGCGGGCCGTGGCCGCTTCGGAGAATCTTGCCAGAGTGCAGGCGCCCGACCCGGATTTGCTGCCGATGCCTGCTTCCGATGAAGCAAAGGCCACGGGCGAGGGCGCCCCCGCCAAACGTTTCTTCGAACAGACTGCGGCCATCACTCCCGCCCATCGCGCCGGGGTGGTCGAGCGCATCGTGTCCGTGGCTGACAAATACAGGCTGACGACGGCGGGCATTTACTCAAACTCGGAATCCCGCGAAGGGATCTTCAACTCGCGGGGCTTAGCGAATTGGCATCGTCAGACCTTGGCCGAGATTTCCGTCACCATGTTGGCCGACGATTCCTCCGGCTGGCAGAAATTGAATTCGCCCAACGTAAGCAACCTCGATCCCGTGCGGTTGGCGGAGACAGCGGCGCAAAAGGCGGTCGATTCAGCGCGTCCGCGGGCGATCGCGCCGGGGAAGTGCACGGTCATTCTCGAACCGGCCGCTGTCCTCGACATTGTTGGCTTCATGTTCTGGGACTACAGCGGCGTGGCGATTCTCGACCAACGGTCGTTTTTGAACGACCGGATCGGCACCCAGTTGTTTGGCGAGAACATCAACATTTGCGATGACGCCGCGCATCCGCTGCAGGCGGGTTCGCCTTTCGACGGTGAGGGCATGCGTCGCCAGCGCGTGCAGTTGGTCGAGCACGGCGTGGTCAAGCGCGTCGTGTATGCCCGTGCCACGGCGCAGAAGATGAAGAATTCGGAGTATGCCGGGAGGGTTGGCCCTATAGAACCCACTGGCCACGGATTCCCCTTGCCGAACGAGATGGGAGAGATGCCGCTGAACATTGTTTTCGGCGCGCCGGGAAACCCTCAGAGCGTAGAGGAAATGATCGCATCCACCGAACGCGGCGTGCTGGTTACGCGCCTGTGGTACATCCGTGAAGTCGATCCTTACGAGAAGATTGTGACCGGCATGACCCGCGACGGCACGTTCCTGGTGGAGAACGGCAAGGTGCAATGCGGACTGCGCAATTTCCGCTTTAATGAAAGCCTGATCTCGATGCTCTCGAATGTGGAAGCGATGAGCGTTCCGGTGCGCGCCTGCGGAGAGGAATCGTTCGACATGGTGGTGCCAGCGATGAAAGTAGGCGAGTTTAACTTCACGGAAGCGACAAAGTTTTGAACGCATAGGGCAAGGTGGAGACGGGGCTTGTCCCGCCTCCACGGCCGCGCTCCAAGCTGGCCGCCGAGAGCTAAGAGCTTCAACCCGAGCGCGGCGGTTTCAACACGTAATCAGCCGATACGCCCCTAAGTCCCTGTACCAGTGACACTTCCCCGCCTTTGTTCCATGACTTCCGTAACTTTGCATTGCGGATGCTGGGGTGTAATCTCGCCCTGAAATGCGTACATGCTCAATCGGAGTCGTGCACGGCACGAACCGGAAGGAAGGTCGTCGCAAACGTGTCTGAAACCGCTAAGGGAACTGCTGAAGTCAGCCAGAATCGAAGGGGTTATACGGACGTGCAAGGCGCGCCGCGCTTTCCCATCAAACTGCCGGTGGCCCTGAAGTCGGCAGTCAACCAGTCCGGAGTGACGGGCCAGGGAGTTGCAGGAAAGACGGTCGAGACGGAAAACATTTCCGCGAATGGTGTCCTTTTCCGAATGGACGCGGATGTGCCCGTAGGTTCGGCTGTCGATTTCACGCTCTCTCTTCCCGCTGATGTTGTGGGCGCCGAAGCCGATGTGCAAGTGGACTGCCGTGGGCGAGTGGTGCGCAGTTTTGAAGATGGTGGCCGGCGTGGAGTCGGCGTGGTCATCGACGAGTACCGTTTTGAGCGCAAGTAGTTGGTCGTAGAGACGCGGCTTGCGCGTCTCCCAGTCGACCGCGCAAGTTCGGCCGCGCGGGTAAGTGCACGAAAAGAGGACGGATGGGCAGTTCGTCGGTCAGCAACCCGGTCAGCACGTCGGTCGGTGTCGAGCCAGGCGAAGGTCGTCAGCCTGAGGACGGCAAAGGCACGATCCGCGTGATTGTGGCCGATACCCAGGCAATTTTCCGCGCCGGGCTGCGCAAGATCTTTGCGCTCGAGGACGACATTCGGGTTGTCGGCCAGGCCGAGAGCCTGGAGCAGACCGTTACCGCCATTCAAAGGTTTTCCGCCGACATTGTGATCTTGGAGGCCGCCTTGGCCCCCAATCCAGCGGATGCCATTGCCGATCTTCTCCGGCAAAATGCGAGCTGCCGTTTGGTTGTCGTGCTGCAGGAACCCGATCAGGAAATGACGCTCGACCTGTTCCGACGCGGCGCGCATGGCATCGTTTCGCGCGAAGTTGAGCCGGAAATGCTGGTCGAATGCCTGCGCAAAGTCGCACAGGGTGAGCCCTGGCTCGAAAGCCGCGCGGTCGCCTGGGTGATGCAGGCCTATCGCACGCAAGGCCTACGCCCAGCAGGGTCGCGTCCCAAAGTGTCACTCACGCCCAAAGAGGCGCTCATCGTTTCCTGCGTCACACAGGGAATGAAGAACAAGGAAATCGCTCTGCGGGTTGGCACCACCGAGCAGGTGGTCAAGAATTATCTCCGCAAGGTTTACGACAAGCTCGGGGTGGCCGACCGCCTGGAACTCGCTCTGTACTGCCTGAATCACCGCGTGGTTGATGGTGTGGGTCAGGCAAAGGCTGCCCAGTCCGCTCAGCCCCAGCCCGTCCAGCCAACGAACGGCCACGTACCAGCCTCGGAAACGCCCAACGCCGCGGCCGCTGCTTCTGGATCCCGCTCCTGATTCTTTTCTTCTAGTACAATTCTCTGTTCAGTTCTCAGATAGAACTGTTGAGCTTTTCAGCAAGAACCGCCTACTGAGAACTATTCTCATCAAATTCTGCGCTCCAAAAGAGACTAAAGAGAGGCAAACAATGAAAGGCGACCCCAAAGTCATTGCCATTCTGAACGAAGTCCTCAAGGCCGAGCTCACCGCCATCAACCAGTATTTCCTGCATGCCGAGATGTGCGAGAACTGGGGCTATGAACGGATGGCCAAGCACACCCGCAAGGAATCCATAGAGGAAATGCAGCATGCCGAAATTCTGATGGAACGCATCCTGCTGCTCGATGGCGCTCCCAACATGACCGACTACTTCAAGATCAACATCGGGCAAACCCTGAAGCAGCAACTGGAGAACGATCTCCAGCTCGAATACACAGCCGTGAAACGCCTCAACGACGGGATCAAAGCCAGCGTGGCCGCCGGCGACAACGGTTCGCGCGAACTGATGGAGAAGATCCTGCTCGATGAAGAACACCACATCGACTGGCTGGAAGGGCAACTGCACGCGATCAAAGAAATGACCTACGAAAATTATCTCGCCCAGCAGCTGCACAAGCCCGAGGCGAGCTAAGACAAACAGTTCGGTCTTTTCACTTGTCATCCCGACCGGAAGTGAAGTCGAGGGGGATCCACAGTTCGCGGGCAGTCCGTGCACTGTTAGAATCAATACAATCGCGCACGGCGCCGGAGAGATGGCCGAGTGGCTGAAGGCGCACGCTTGGAAAGCGTGTTTACTCGAAAGGGTAACGTGGGTTCGAATCCCACTCTCTCCGCCAGTTTATTTTCAATAGGTTACGAGGGCAGTATAGTTTCAGCGTGCAATGGCGTGCAACGTGCATCCAATGCAGCATGGCCCTCAACCTCTATCGACGCCACCGCAAGGAATGTGAAGGCTCCCACCAGGAAGATACCCGCACCGGACAATTTGAAGAAGGACGGCGCGGCTGGAAAAAATGCGCGTGCCTGATCCACGTATCCGGCACGCTTGGCGGGAGGTTCAACCGCAGGCAGACCGGCACCGCCGATTGGGATGAAGCCAAGTCGATTGTTGCTTTGTTGCAACAGTCCGGCTTATGGGACGGCCAGGAAAAGATCGAAGCGCCGGTAACCCTGCCTGATTCGAACCCCGAACCCGAACGGATTAGCGTAATTCGTGCAATAGCCGCGTTTACAGCCGAGTTTGAGGAACACACGGCCCCGAACACCCAACGGAACTATAAATTCGTCCTGAAGCAATTACGGAGCTTCTCGGATGCCAGGGGACATGCCGCTATCGACCAGTGGACGCCTATCGACATCCGGGAGTTTCGGGCGACATGGGGCGTGTTGCCGAGCACTGCCGCCAAGAACATGAGCGTTGTCAAAGCCTTCTTTGAATTCTGCCACGCGAACGAATGGACGCCGCGCAATCCCGCCCGCATGGTGAAGAACCAGCGCGGCCAGCACAACGACCCGCGCAGCGAACAGAAATTGCCGTTTTCCGATGAAGAACTCCGCTGCATGTACGACGCTTGCGATACAAAATACGGGAAACGCCAGATCCAATTTTCCAAAGCTACCAAAGAACGCAAAGCGCAAGGCCCCTTTGCCCAATACCGCGCCAGATGGACGGGGCAGGACATAGCGGACTTCATTTCGGTTTCTGTGTACACGGGCTTGAGGATTTCCGACGTGAGCACGTTCCATATCGACCGGATGCGGTCAGACGGCACGATCCAGCTCAGGACCACGAAGGCGCACACTCACGTTTACACCTGGGTTCCCGAGTGGTTGCAGCAACGCATCCGCACCCGCGCTCTTGAAGTAGGCCCGTACATCTTCGGGGAGCACAGCACAACTGATATGAACGTCATCACTGATCTGTGGAGGCGCAAGCTGAATAAACTCTGGGAACTGTGCGGCCCGTGGAAGGACAAACCGACGCCGCACCGTTTCCGCCATACCTTCGCAAGAATTTTATTGGAGCGCCCCGGCGTCACCGTGCGCGACGTGGCGGAGTTGCTGGGCAATACCGAGCAGATCGTGAGGAAACATTATGCCGCATGGATTCCCGAACGGCAGGAGCGATTGACGGCGGTACTCAAAGCCGCTTTCGATACGAAGCCAAAACCAAAACCGAACGTTATTGCTATGCCGAAACCAGCGAAGGGGTGACAGGAGAATTTCGCCATCCTGATTTAGGCTCCCATCAACAACCGCGTGTGGATACGCCGCACCGCGGATTCCGGCACGCTGTAAACCGTGTGCGCCCGCTTGCGTCCCATCCTGATTTTGATGACGCCCGGATCGTCCTTGACGAGCTTGCGCACCGTCTCCCTGCCCAAACCCCAAAGCTCCGCGAGGTCGCTAACGCGATAGTGCTTTTCGGCGAAGCTATCGTTAGCGGCCAAATAACGCTGCTCCAGAGCAAGTGCAGCTTGGCTGGTGTTCTGGATTGGTTTTTTACCAAGTGACTCTGCGCTCATCATTGCCTTCCCGCGTGAAACTATCGACGATTCCTGTTCAAGATCAAAAACCCAAACCTATGCCCATCCCCATGCCCATATCCTTCTCTGGCTGCTGTGACCTGGCAGCCCCCTGCTGCAATGGCGCAATCGCCTGTTCGGGCTTATGTGCGCTCTCGTGCGAGACATCGTGACCAAGAGCCTGCGGCAGCTTTTCGCGGTTGTTTGTAAAAATCTGCGCGTCCCACTGGCCACGCGAAACCGAGACATACGCCATGCGGCAATTGAGCAAGTCTTTCGCCGCAAGATCCGTATCCACATGAATGAGTACTCGTTCGGCGGTCTGTCCCTGGCTGGAATGACTGGTGACGGCATAGCCGTGGTCGAGATGCGGATGACGTTGAGGCTCGTAGTCCATGCTGCGCCCGCTATCAAGCTTCAGCCGCATTGTTCCGTCGGGCGCGATGTTTTCCACGGTAGCGAGTTCACGGTTTGCGATCTTCAATTCATGATTGGGCGCGGTGAATTGGATACGGTGTCCAACCGAAAATGCCTTCTCCTGTTGGCGATAAACCGAGACGCCCATCTGCCGGCGAGGGTCATAGGTCGTTTCACTTCCATCTACGCGCAGCACCGTGAGCCGATTGCTTTGCGCGTCGATGCTCTTGACGAGCGTGTATTCGCCCTTATGAATGCCAGTCTCTCGCGAACTGCGCGAGTAACGCAGAACATCGTTGATTTGGTATTGCTGCGCCCAAGAACGATCTGCGCCGGTCATCTCCTGCCGCGGCACTAGCGTTTGGACGGCGTGCTCTTCCGTGCTCACCGTTCCGCGCGATTGCAACTCGGCATGGATGCGCTGATTTATCTCTGTGCGTGACAGATTGTCCGGCGATACCACCAGCGTGCTTTCCGGCGACTTGGCATACTCGCGTGCGATTGCCGAGATGCGCTCGTCATGCCCTTTTACTTCATGCACGCGGCCTTGCCGGTCAAGGCTGTTGATCGCCGCTCCAACCTGACCACGCGCCAACTGCTCAACAGCCTGCTTCAGTTCCGGGTCCTTCTGGCGCACGATCTCGTCGAGTCTCATCGTCCGCATTCCGGCTTCCTGAAGCTGTGCGAAAGGACGGCCGGCTTCGACCGCTTCATGTTGCCGCGTGTCGCCTACCAACAAAACCCGATCTCCGGCATGAAGCCGTTCGATGAACTCGTGCATCTGGCGCGTCGAGGCAAGCGAAGACTCGTCGAGCACATAGAACCTCTTCTGACCTGTGTCCGGCTGCTCTCCCCGCGCCAGATGGCGTTGCAGCGTCGAGGTCTCGATGCCGGCTTCGGCCAGCTTCTGCGCCGCGCGTGACGTGGGAGCAAAGCCTTCGACCTTGTAGCCTTCGGCCTCCACTCCTTCCCGGATCACCGCCAAGGTCGTTGTCTTGCCCGTACCAGCGAGTCCATCCAGACCGATAATCTTCTCGCGGCTCACAAAAATGTCATCGACCACCTCGCGCTGCGCTGGACTCAATTCTGTATGACGGTCCTCGGTTGCAATCCGCAGTGAAGGCGTAACCAGCATCGGATGGCTGAAGTAGCGCTGATTGCCGCTCTGCATCCGTGCGACGATATCCTGCTCCATGCGGATCATCTCAGCGGTTGTGTACATCGGCGCAGCGCGCCCTTCGATGGGGCCAACGGCAACGAATTCCCCGCGCTGGACGCGCTGCGCAAATTCATGCCGCACTTGTTCGTAGGTTGCTTGCGCCATGCTGCGGCTAATTGCCGCCTGCAAGATGCTTCGCTCATCCTGTACGGCAGAGCGCTCGAAGACGTGATTGCGAGCATAGGTGACAGCCTGTCGTTCAATCTGTTCAGTCCTGCCCGGGCGGGGTGCGTGGCGCTGCGTATGTTCGCGTGCCAAGGCCACTACTCGATCCGCCTGATGGCCGTGCCGTGCAGCCAGTTCGCGGTGCCGCTTCAACACTTCTTCCGGGGAACGAATCTCCTTGCTGTCCCGTGTGCGATGGGCAGCAACCTGTGCCGCACCCGCACCATCTCTTCCAATCTCCTGCAAATGATTCTTGATCTGTTCTCGTCTTGGACTGGATGCATCCAGATATTCCTGCGTATAGCCTTTGATCTCCGGCTGGCCGTGCTTGCCGCGCTCGACTTCATAGCCCAACCCTTGCAGACGCATGGCAAGCTCAGAACGGTACACACTGGTCGTATACTGCTGCGATTGGAAAAGACTTCGCTCCTGAAGCGCCCGCGTCTGGCCGTTCTCACGCTCGGTCATATTGAAAATGACCGCATGAGTATGAAGTTGTGGTGCGGCATACCCATCTACCGGGCGGGCGGTGTCGTGCTCGAAGGTGGCGCCAATGAACTTGCCAGTCGTCTCAGGCGGGTGGATATTGCCGATACGCGCTTGCGTATACCGTTCCAATTCGCCAATTGCTACGCGGACGCTCTCACGGTGCGCCTGCCGCACACGTTCATCGCCGCCGACAAGCGCGGTGAGAGAGACGGATTTGGGCGCTGAGAATGTTGCATCCCACGCGGCTCGATGTTCGACGCTGGTGATTTCCTTGCCGTACTCGTTCTCGTAGGTCTTTGCAGGCTGATGTTTGACGAGTTGCGCGCCGCTTGCAGGATGCTGTCCTTCGCTCAATCGAGCAAATTCCTCGGCACCAACGGAACCGCGCAGTCCCCACTCCTGGGCAAGCCTTCCCTGCCACTCGCTATGCACCTGCGCGTCACGACTCCAGTAGTTCTGCTTGTCCGACACAAACTCGCGTGCGTGGTAGGTCCGCGCCTGGCCCGCCGACAACGCTTTGGAAATGGTCAACATGCGATTCAGTTCTACAACTGCAGCAATATCTCGGCCCCTGTTTTCTGACTTAGACTAACTACGCCTCGCAAGAGATGCTCACTGTTTGTATTATTTGTTGCCGTAGTATTCAAGGCTCATCTATGTGGAAAACCTATATTTCAGTAGTTGTATTGCCTTGCATTATTGATCCGACTTACAATGGCGAGCCGAACCGGCAACGCGAAAGCACGCTCATCGGCAGAGTCTAACGAGAGTAAAAGCAAGACCACAACACTGAGCATCGGCACCTATTGACACTGGCAATTGGAAGCAGGAAGGCATGTCATTCGCGAGGCTAAGTCGAGGCGGATAGACAGAGGATATCCGACAGGAACGAAATGGGATATGGAGGTAACTTATACCATCTTATCAAACACGATAAGGCACGCTTCATGGGCGTGCTTGGCAGCCGTCAAAGCCGAGGTTTGGGGTCGTACAAATGGAACACATAGGCGCTGTCAATAAGGACCGGATTTCTTGCGATTGGCGTACCGACTAACTCTTTCGATCACGGAGACATATCCCGGCTGTTTCGATGTCTAATCCTTACTCATTTGCCTTAGAACTGGTCTCATAAATGGTTTTGGGTAGAGCATGGCTTCAGCCGTGCCGTTCAGGACCGATACAAATGCGGGCTTTAGCCCCTGAGGGCCGGACAGCCGGTTCGGAGAACCATTTATGAGACCAGTTCTAGTGTCCGGGATAGTTGGTCCGCCTTCTGGCAGCCTGCTTCGGAAGGCTGGGAGGTGGTGCCTTCGCCCCTGGTTGCGGGGTCGAATGCGCCGGCTGAGACTGCGGCAATGAGGGGCGAGATAGTCGCTGTATGCGGTGTACCATCGCGGGCCGATTTCACCTGCTAAGAGGGTGCGGTTGGCCTCGGCATTGCTGTGGAGTTGGCGAGTCCAATTGGCCCAGGTCGGCAGAAGCTTTGGGCCAACTGAAAGAGGCCATTTTGCCAGCACACTAGAGTTGTCGAACTGGTTGGTTGTGCCTCTCGGAGCAATCGAGACAAACAAGCGGATGATGCCTGTGAAGCAGTCACAATTGCCACTCATACCAGGTCGCAGCAACGATTGCTGGAAGGGCTGAAGAGCGCGGCCAAAGTGGCTACAATCCAGCGCCTCGAACGCCGAGGAAAGCCAACGGGAAACCTGGTTCCTTCGCCGGTGTATGAGCGCCGGAATTGGCACGCAATATCACCGGAACTCGTCGGGCTTTCTGGTGCTTGATTCGACTCGTCATACACGACAATTGTGCGCAGACTATTACCTGTTCGCGCACGTCGGCAAGGATACTTTTGTCAGGGTCGGACGGATGCCAATTAGTATTTCGCGGGACTCGCATTGCCGCCTTGAAAAGTTTTGCCCCGCTGGGGCAAAGAGAGACATTCCGAACATAGCGGGAGCGCTTTTACGGGCGAGGGCGCGGCCTGTCAACGCCCCGGAGCGAAGCGCAGCCGCAAGGCGTTCCGCGCTCTTGGCGGAACGGGGCTTGACGGGCTGTACCCTCGCCCGTACCCTCTTCCCGCTTCGGAATGGGTCGGTTCCTGCCGCTGCGAAGCCTACTGCTGAACGCATCCGGCAACACCGGACAAGCGCCGGATGTGCGTCGGACGTACACCCGATCCGCGGGCACGGCGTCAGCGGCCCGGATTTCGCATCTTCGCGTAACCCTCGGCGAATCAACATGTTTACGCGCAGAGCGCCCGAGAGCGCCCCGGCGGGAACCCATTAGCTCCCGCTGTTTACTAACTCGCTTGTTTTCAATAAGTATCTAACGAGATACCAAGGTAGCTAACCAGCTCCCCACTTGGGGATGACGTGTCGTAGCGTCAACCCGATGCCGTAGGCAGCGTGCTTGCACCACCACAACTGGTGGAGTAGGCAAGGCCGTCGGCATCGAATCCGGCAAGATGTAGCGAATGAAAGAGTCGTACGGTGAAGGCCTAGCCAGCCACACCGGCTCCGAGTCTTGCGGGCATGGCCGTAAGGCCAGATACGAAGCGTAGACAGGAGCAACTATGGGCCAGGCAATCGAGCCGCGAAATACCCCTAACTTCAGGACGCCGACGCCCTGACACAACGCGGAAGGCAACATCCTGTTGAGCGGCATGGCAAGCTCGGCGGGAGTCCTGCGCGGTCTGTGACCCTGGCACGTAGGGACGCATCTTGCACGGAAGTTGAGAGATCCCGGCAATCCGAGCGTCAGTGAGTAAACCCAGCTCAGTCCTGCAGCCAAACTCGCCCGGTTCGGCGCCGATCTCGGTCCTCAACTTGTGGGTAATCGAATAATTGAAAGCAAGGGGGTACGGTTACAAAGCTACAGACACTCGAAAACTTATACCCTTGGCGTGAAATCTTGATCCGTTAATCGCTGCAAAGATGAGGCACTACTGTGCCTGACTTTTCGCCCAATTCTGCCAATGAGTCAGATACTCTTGCTGATGGTCCTGGAATTCCGACTCGCTGGGGCCGCCCCACCCCTGTTCGTTGGCAATATCCGATAGAGCGCGAACTGCATAAAACCGAACCTCCTGATCCGGGTCCTGCAAAATTCGCACGAGATCGGGAATAGCGTTAGAACTTGCGATGTGCCATAAAGCTTCCGCAACAGCCCTGCGCGAAAGCGGATCAGTGGACCGTAACAATCGAGTGATCATTGGCACAGATTTCGTACTCTTAATGTTATTTGCGATGACCAGGAGGAATATTTGTCGTTGCTCTTCGGTGAGAGTATTGCCCAATAGCAGATCGACCACCGGGCCCAACTCGAAAAGATCGTCACGCGAAACTAGCTCCGCCTGAATTCGATATTTCAGGTCTGTATTTTCCGCGGTATCCAGTCCGGCTTGGAGAGAAAGTTTGAAAGACTCCATATTAGGTATCCCGCGTGCTCGGGCCAGCACAGCATACTTCTGGCCCTGGCCTGCCGCAGGGGAGGAAATTACGCGACCAAGTTCGGCAACAACGGCCGACAGTGGGTCAGACTCGATGTCGGAGACGGATCCCGGTGCTGCAGGAAGTGAAGGGAAGTGTCTGTCGGCAAATTCGTAGCCACTGTCTCGTCGAGTCAAGAAGATTATCTGGCGTCCGACTGCAACCCCTGGATATCCGACAAACTGCTTCGGAGTAAAGAAGTTCAAAATGAACTGGTCGGGGCATGTGCCTTTGATATGTCGCTCCGCGTGCACATCTGCCCTAGACGCGTCCGCTGAAACTGCTCGACCGTCAACAGTGATAGTGGTTGCTCCAGCAGGGTCGATCCTAGATATGTCCGCCACGACAATGACATCAGCCCCCTCCACAAGCTTTTGCAGATCGAAGGGCTTCCCTGGATAGGCCAGTGCCGACGCACCGCACATGATCAACACTATCTCGAGTTTTGTTAAGCGAAGCACTGTCATCACTGCGGTGGCTGCGACGGTGAAGTAACCCCAGTTGCATTACCCTGATCAATATAATATGTCAACGTGTCAGTCTGCGCGAGTACGCCGGAGCCAAATGTATCAGAACCCACTTGAATCTGCTGCGGCACGTTCTCATACGGAGTTGTGCCCGTCGGCGGCTTGTCGCATTTTGGCACCGGAGACGGTTTGTCGCTGAGCGCGGGCCCGCAGAGCCCATCCACCGGCGGCGTCGAACCCGATCCAGTGGTAATACAGATAGATCCCCAGTTGCTTCCGTTTGCGCTTTGGCACGCTTGTATGCCCTCGCTCCAGTATATGTTGTCCGCGATTACGGAAGAAAGATTATCCAATACGTTGTAGTTGATATCAGTGCAGTAGCCATAACTAGAATCACACACAGTAGATCTGCTTAGAAGGCCCAGTTTCCAGGGCGTCCTCGCTGTCATTGTAAATGGGGAAGGTCCTCCCACCCCGTTCAAAGATGCGTAGATGGAAATGTCCCCTACTGCGGCGCTAAAGTGAGTGCCAGTGCTTGTCACCGTAATCTGAGACCCAGAAATTGAGGACAGTTTCACTTTTGTATCAGCCTGGACCGCATCCCAAACCGTATCTTCTCCTCCCGAGGACTTCAGCGTAACGGATATTGGGTAGGACGTCGGATTTGGGTTCTGTCCATTGAACCACCACACCGTATTCGACGAGCCGGTAATTATCGGCCCAGTGCAATCCTCGGGTTGTAATTCTGCAAATCTCACGTGTTCAGTTTGTCCGCTGACCGCCACTGCGGTGGTTGACAGCGAGGAGAGGAGTGGGGCCGGACCGCAATCCGACATGCACTCCGGCGGTGAGCCAACCGACATTGCGCCACTGTCGTCTCCACTCACGAGACCGAGGGTAGCGATGCCAAAAACCGTTCCCGAAGGGACCCTTTTTCCATTGCGATCGGCGATTTCAGAATGGATCGACTCGGCGAGACTTAACTTTTCGCTCTTCTTGCCCGGCACGTCGATTGGGTTCAAACTGTATGACTGCACTCCGTATGGTGTTTGATAGTAGAGCGTCACTCCGGTTCGAGCGGCTGAGCCACCGTCATTTTGTACCGCGGCTGGCTGGTTACCTGCGATCTGCCAGTAACTGGTATCTACTACACCCGGAGGAAGTATGATTCCCGCAGATCTGGAAACGAAGTCCTTCGTCGGGCGCATACTAAACACTGTAATTCCTAGGTCGCCAGGAGCTCCGGCGTGGCTGGTCCCAAGTGCAAAACGGGAAAGCTTGGCCGGAGTCGATTTCGTATTCCCCAGCAATTGTGCCAGATCGACCAGCCGTGTTTCGAGGGGCCGCAGCGGGTCGATGGGTATCGTCACCTTTTGTCCTTGACTGCCCGCCGCACCGCCAAAGTAGGCAACGAGCTCAGGCACCAATGAAGCCTTCGTCCCATTGCTTAGCAACGCATATGACTCTAATGGCGTGCCCTCATCTGGCGCCGGCTGAGTGTTATCCAGAAGCTGTACATCCGGAAACAGCCAAGTAGTTTCTGCACCCGCTTGCCGATCACGTCTCCCGTTAAACGCGGGAACCAACACGAACCCTGTGCCCCTGCTGGTAAGCAAGAGGCCCGGTTGCAGGGCGTGTGCCGGCCCGCTATAGCGCAACGTCACCGACCCCGTAATGGCACCCTGCACTTCCATCTTACGCATCAAGTCCCGGAGACTGAGTTCCTTGGTTTCGTGTGGTTTCAGCGCTACGCTGTCCAAGATGCGCTCGACTCTGTCCACCGTAAGGGAAGCCGACACCACAACTGCCTGCGCACTGGAATTGAAAAGCGTAATTCTCCCCTCCGTTCCTTCATCGGGCAGCCACCAGGGTGCGTAGAGAGCGTTCGCGGTGTCATAGCGATAACCACCCTGAAGCGGAAGTTCGATACTGGTTCCCCTTTGGGAGTCGACAATCACAATCTTTCCCGCAATTTGCGGGACAACTCCCACGAACTCCAACATCAGACCGCCCGAACCCCCTTGAGGCCCAATGATGCTTGCCAGATCTACGCGGTTCACCGAATTAGCAGCGATCTGAATCTGCGCACTCCCGCTTTGTTGACCTGTATTTCCAAAAAGCGTGACCTGAACAGCAGCCACATTACGGGGATCGTTATTCTTCAGAACCAACTCGGAGGAATAGCCGTTTCCCACTTGCCAGAAAGCGCCATACGCGTGGGAGACGAGGCTCACGGGACCTCCGCCCTGCTGTCTTGTTGGGGTCTTAGCGTACGCGACCGATACGCTGACCAGCACCGCCAGGACGGTCAACGCTGCTTTATATAAAGAACCCGACTCAAAAGATTTCCTGATCCGCATAACAATCTTCTCCCAGGAAATTCCCCGATTCCTTCTTCTCAATAAGATGTACTTGACATTGAAACAGGTAACGCAGTCATAGGCCACGACTCCCACTGTCTTTTCTGGGCAACACGCGAAAAGTCCGCGAGCAGTTATAGCGTTCTGCTTCTAGTCGCCATCCATAACTAGGGACAACGGGAGCGATGCTCCCTATTCTGTTGGGTGCCCTTGCAGCTTTCCCAGATCTCTTTCGAATACATTGCGAATGCCCTCCTCTTTCTCTCTCGCTATGGCAGTTTTTAGAAAAGGGATGGCAGCCGCGTTACCTAGGCTAACTAGCGCAGCGCTGGCTCCCATTCGCACAGTAGGCTCGGGGTCATCCAAACGGTCAACCACAAGTTGGAAGAGTCTTTGCGATTCCTCCGGCGCGAGATCGTGGAATCGTGGTAGCAGCGAAAGAGCGGAGATACGGTCACCGAAACTAACAGTCTTAGAACGAACAATTTCCTCGACAGCACCCAAACACTCGTCGGTTTGAGAGTGAAGGTCGAACATGTACGTGGCCGCGTAAAGCCGAAACTCCGGAACGAAGTCGCTGTCGGCGCATAACCTCCGCAATTCGGTTAGCCCAGTTTGATCCGCAAGTTGTGCTAAGGCAAGTGCGATGTTCACTCGAGATCGAGGCATCTTCTCCGCTGCGAGCGCTTCCTCAATCGCCGGAATCGCGTCCCGCGTCTTGTCCTCTGCAAGTTTTTCTGCTGCCAGTGCTCTCACTTCAGCGTCGGAGTTCTTCAGGGCACGGAGCAAAGCTGGCTCTGTCAACTCCACATTGTGCATCCGCAAGAGCTCGCCGATTCTATAGAGCTTAACGCTGCCAACTTGGACATTGGGATCTTGCTGGGCAAAGATACTTAAGCGACCGACTAATAGTAGAAAGGAAATGATTAGCGACGAACCGCGCAACATAGCTTCTCCTGATTCACTCCACCGTAACTAAAGTCACTGGGGTCCCGCTAATGGTCGACTTTGTAAAAGTATAAGTGTAAAAGTAGCTGAGGAGGATCACTTGACTGCACTCATTGATGTACAGCTCGCTGCACTTCTGCGAACAAGTGTTGCCGCCGCCGGTGGCATTCAACAAGCTCTGGCTCGATGTTACGGTATGCTGGTCAAAGAACTCATTCGTAGTACCCACGAGAAGGGGACCGACAGGAACCACGGTGCCGCCTTCAAGAACGGCGGGCTGGTAACCTGCACCGATCTCAAACGTAGTATCTCCCGAGCAAACGACGGGAAAACCTGCAGGGCAGCTATTGGACCCTGAGACTAACATCACGTTCTCGCTCACAGTTTGTCCGTTCCAGACGGTGCCACTTGGACTAACGCTCACCCTTGCCACGTTACCAATTCCGGTCAAGAGGTGGGGATATACCAAGTTAAGGGCGAGCGGATCCGTCCAAGCGGGCGAGGCGCTGGTTGGACAGCTCGTTGGGCAATCCTCGGGTTGTAATTCTGCAAATCTCACGTGTTCAGTTTGTCCGCTGACCGCCACTGCGGTGGTTGACAGCGAGGAGAGGAGTGGGGCCGGACCGCAATCCGACATGCACTCCGGCGGTGAGCCAACCGACATTGCGCCACTGTCGTCTCCACTCACGAGACGGAGGGTAGCGATGCCAAAAACCGTTCCCGAAGGGACCCTTTTTCCATTGCGATCGGCGATTTCAGAATGGATCGACTCGGCGAGACTTAACTTTTCGCTCTTCTTGCCCGGCACGTCGATTGGGTTCAAACTGTATGACTGCACTCCGTATGGTGTTTGATAGTAGAGCGTCACTCCGGTTCGAGCGGCTGAGCCACCGTCATTTTGTACCGCGGCTGGCTGGTTACCTGCGATCTGCCAGTAACTGGTATCTACTACACCCGGAGGAAGTATGATTCCCGCAGATCTGGAAACGAAGTCCTTCGTCGGGCGCATACTAAACACTGTAATTCCTAGGTCGCCAGGAGCTCCGGCGTGGCTGGTCCCAAGTGCAAAACGGGAAAGCTTGGCCGGAGTCGATTTCGTATTCCCCAGCAATTGTGCCAGATCGACCAGCCGTGTTTCGAGGGGCCGCAGCGGGTCGATGGGTATCGTCACCTTTTGTCCTTGACTGCCCGCCGCACCGCCAAAGTAGGCAACGAGCTCAGGCACCAATGAAGCCTTCGTCCCATTGCTTAGCAACGCATATGACTCTAATGGCGTGCCCTCATCTGGCGCCGGCTGAGTGTTATCCAGAAGCTGTACATCCGGAAACAGCCAAGTAGTTTCTGCACCCGCTTGCCGATCACGTCTCCCGTTAAACGCGGGAACCAACACGAACCCTGTGCCCCTGCTGGTAAGCAAGAGGCCCGGTTGCAGGGCGTGTGCCGGCCCGCTATAGCGCAACGTCACCGACCCCGTAATGGCACCCTGCACTTCCATCTTACGCATCAAGTCCCGGAGACTGAGTTCCTTGGTTTCGTGTGGTTTCAGCGCTACGCTGTCCAAGATGCGCTCGACTCTGTCCACCGTAAGGGAAGCCGACACCACAACTGCCTGCGCACTGGAATTGAAAAGCGTAATTCTCCCCTCCGTTCCTTCATCGGGCAGCCACCAGGGTGCGTAGAGAGCGTTCGCGGTGTCATAGCGATAACCACCCTGAAGCGGAAGTTCGATACTGGTTCCCCTTTGGGAGTCGACAATCACAATCTTTCCCGCAATTTGCGGGACAACTCCCACGAACTCCAACATCAGACCGCCCGAACCCCCTTGAGGCCCAATGATGCTTGCCAGATCTACGCGGTTCACCGAATTAGCAGCGATCTGAATCTGCGCACTCCCGCTTTGTTGACCTGTATTTCCAAAAAGCGTGACCTGAACAGCAGCCACATTACGGGGATCGTTATTCTTCAGAACCAACTCGGAGGAATAGCCGTTTCCCACTTGCCAGAAAGCGCCATACGCGTGGGAGACGAGGCTCACGGGACCTCCGCCCTGCTGTCTTGTTGGGGTCTTAGCGTACGCGACCGATACGCTGACCAGCACCGCCAGGACGGTCAACGCTGCTTTATATAAAGAACCCGACTCAAAAGATTTCCTGATCCGCATAACAATCTTCTCCCAGGAAATTCCCCGATTCCTTCTTCAAAGTCGTCAAATGGAATAACAAACCGATACCGAACCCAAGTCCCTCGCCCCGCCCAAGCAAGCTACTGAAGAATTCTTCGTTCTTCTACCGTCTTCAAAACAGCGTTTGCTTCGTCTGTTTGGCTTGGCGTTAATTTAGGCCTTAACCGACGCAAGCTCTCGATCCCGTCGGAATCGTTCTGATCAGCAGCCAAGCTGTAGAGTACGTATGCGTAAACCAAATTTGGGTGAACGCCAACGCCGAATTCGTAGGCCTTGCCTAGCGCGGTCTGCGCCGGAGGATAACGCCGGTTAGCGGACTGACGGTAATAATCGAGTGCCTTGTCAGAGTTCTGGGCGGTACCCCGTCCCGCCTCAAACATTTTTCCCGCCTTGTATGCCGCAACTCTGTTTCCTTGTGCGGCGGAGTCCGCGTACCATTTCAGCGCCGCCACATAGTCCGGGGGGGTCTTGGACCACGGCTTTCCGCTCCTAAGTAAACTGGTCTCGTTTGCGGAGAGGGCATCATCGGAGGTGATAGTTTCGCTCTCGCGATGGTTCTCCTCCATTTGACCCACATGCAACTGTGCCCACGAATCGCCTAGGTTGGCCCCTTTTGTGAATGCTTCAAAGGCTCGGTCTCTGTTTTTCCCGACGCCTAACCCGTGCAAGTAAAGACTACCGATTCGGTCAAAGCTCGGGGCATCCTGCTGGGCTGCCGCTTTTGAATAGAAGCTAAACGCCTTCGAATAGTCTCGAAGTACTCCGACACCGTCTTGGTACATCATACCGAGGAATCGCTGACCCACAGGATTGTCGCCTCCGGCCGCCTTTTGAATCAAACTAGCACCGCGAGCCGCGTCTTGAGCAACACCGTGTCCGTAAAGATACAAACTGCCAAGCCAAGCTGTCGCTTCAAGAGAGCCTTGTTTAGACGCTGCCTCGAACCACTTAAACGCTAAACCGTAGTTGCGCCGTGCATCGTTGTACAACTTAGCGACCCTGAGTTGTGCCTCGACATTGCCTTGCTCGGCCGCCGCCAGATCGTTATCCCCGAGCTTGTCCGAAGTCGCGATCTGCCCATTGATTGAGAGGGGCAAAAGCAGGATAATGACGATCAGAAAAATAACTACAGGACGCAAATTTGCGAGGGCCGAACGCAACATGAGGGTGGTATATTCTTGTTCCCCAAGTGGCTTCGTCGGAAGGAAAGAGAGTAATCGGCACTCGACTTGAACCTGAGACCGCAAGGGAATCATGCAGCACCTCCGATGCTCTGAATTGACAGACCAGTGTAGTGCACCCCTCCACACTCGACCTCAAGCGGCCAAGCCAACCATATGTTAATCATTGCCAAAAATCAGGGAAGTAAAACGGGCCGCATACGAAATTCGCGATCAAAATACCCCTAGGGTTTGGTCTTGTCAAGCATCTTTATAATGCGTCTTTATAATGCCTTTATAATGCCGATTCGTATTTAGGCCGACCCTCACGCCGATACTCTCGAACTCTCTGCGCTCGCACTGTGTCCGCAAGCCAACCGATCCCGACCCTTAGCGTGCTTTCTCCCAGAATCCCTTTCGATACATTTGAAATCCGAGCGAAAGAAGAACTACAAGTTCCATGAAAAACGATGCGAACATCCGGGCCCCTCGCCCCTCTTAAAGATTGGCGTGGAAATGTCATTTAAATTAATATGACGATCGATACGGAGATTACAATGGGAGTTCTGCAGGACCTCTTTACTTCTCCTGAGCTTTGCCCTCTGCAAATAGACGTTGGGACCGAATCTCTGATGTTGGCTCGTTTTTCGCGCCAAGCCTATCGAGATTGCATATCCTTGGGAATGAATGGCGCCCAGCGCTACGCCAGCGCGATCTATCAAATGAGGGTAGATGATGTCCTCCTGGCCGCGTCCGGTGCACCCCCAATCTTGAAACCTACACATTACATACTCCATGCGGCCTATTGCTGTTCCACTTTGTTGGCGCGGTACCTTGAGCTGATGCCTTCTTGTTTTGTTCTGAAAGAGCCGCAGTTACTGGCCCAATTGGCCCTTGGCTACAAACCATCGCTGCCCCGCTGGAACGAACTTTTTGATCTTGGCGTCCGGCTTCTCTCGAGAACCTACGAACCAGAAGAAGTTGCGATAATTAAAATGCACGTTCCCTGCAATGTGCTCGGCGAGAGATTACTCCAACATAATCCCCGATCCACAATCACGTTTCTGGCCACGCCGCTGAGACACTTCGTGCTGGCTGTTCTCAAATCGAACGTGCGACGCCGCCGGGTGCGGTACTGGCTACGTCACATGGCACAGTATGCGCAACCGGGAATTGACCTTGTCAACATCAATCCCGCAGACTTGACCGATGCGGAAGTTGCTGTGTGTTTCTGGATACTCAACCGCGCTTTCTGTGAACAGTTAACTGCCGGTCCGTACCGCTCGCGGGTCCTAGTACTCGACGGGGAGTGTGTGGCAGAGTCTCCACGGGAAGTGCTGCCGAATGTTACCAACCTGCTTGGACTTTCCATCGGCCAAGATCAATTGAGAGGGCTCGTCGAACATCCGTCCTTCCAAAGACACGCGAAGCAACCCTCGCGCCCATACGACGCGGCCTCCCGCCGACGGGAGATCGGTGTTCTGGAAAACCTTTGGGGGGTGGAGGTCGGAGCTAGCATCGCTTGGGCAACATCCCGCGGTATGCTGTCTGGGTCGTCAATGAACTAGAGGCTCTCGTACGGCGCGGTATATAATGGCGGCCTCATCGCCGGTCCTTGTCTCCGCGACTCGACCCGCGACGTGCGTGCCCCAGCATCCTTTTCCTGCAATCAGAAGGGAGTATGGGAATGATCGTCTACTACAAGATCTCCTGGTATGTCGTGATGATTACCACCGTGGCTTGTTCCATTTTTCTTTTTGCGAAAGACAAAGACAATTCCCAAGTCAAGTTCACCGCGCGCTCTGAACTAGTGCTGATTCCAACGCTGGTAATCGACAGATCCGGTAACCACGTCGGCGGGCTCAACAAGGAAGACTTTACGATTATCGAGAACGGCACCGAACAAAAAGTCGCCACGTTCGAAGAGATCACCAGTGCCGCTCACCGCATGTCGCGACTCAGGAATCCGAACGAGTTCAGCAATTCCCTCGCGGGTAGTGGGCCATCCAACCGCCGCATTACGCTAATCGTTCTCGACTTCATCAACACGCCCTTTATGGCGCAGGCAGACGCTCGGCAGGACTTGCTCAAGTATCTTACCCAATCGGTCGATCAGCACGAACCGACAGCCCTTTACACCCTCACGCGTAGCGGTATTCAGGTGATTCATGATTTCACCACCGATCCTCGCGTTTTGGTAGCGGCACTGCATAGGGTAAGAGGCGACGCGTACGAGATCGTGGATAGTCCGGAAGAAGTGGAAACCATCACCGGAACCGCCAGCCCAGACGGCAGCGCGGGCATGGACTCCGGTGCCGGTGCCACTGGCGGTGAAAGTTCGAAAGGTGGTGGGCAGGGTTCGAAAGGTAGCGTGGGAAGCTCCGCAGGCACCGCCGCCGTGGCGAACGAAACTCAAAAACTACTGCACATGATGGAAGATTCAGAACTGAACTTTCAATCGTTCGAGCAGCGCCTGGCCATCACCTACACCTTGCAGGGGATGCAGCAGGTAGCGCAGGCGCTGGCGGGGTTTCCGGGCAGAAAATCGTTGATTTGGGCAGGTGGCGGATTCCCTTTCAACGTGAGCGACAACACTATGCAACTCGCTCCTGCCGGTCGCGATTCTCTCGTCGATGTGCTGCCCATGTACGAACACACCTGGCAACTGCTGAACGCCGCACAGATCGCACTCTATCCTGTGGACGTCAAAGGACTGCAGAATGTGTCCATAGCGAGCGCCTCCATAAGCAAGCCAGGAAGAAACTATGCGCGCAATATGAGCTGGAGACAGTTGGATACCCAGGCGGCCTTCCGGACCTTTGCGTCCATGACCGGAGGCCGCGCGTATTTCAACTCCAACGATTTAGTAAAAGGTTTTCGCGATGCGGTGAACGATTCCGCCGAATATTACATGCTTGGCTACTATCTTGACCGTTCGAACACCAAATCGGGCTGGCGAAAGCTGGCGGTGAAAGTAAAGCGCGATCATGTGGAAGTGCGGGCGCGCAGCGGTTTTTTTGTGACCGACGCCACCGTCGATCCCGAGCACAGCCGCAATAGCGACATTTCATCCGCTTTGCAGTCGCCCTTGGATTACACCTCCCTCGCGCTGGTGGCGCGTTGGGACAAGATTGAACCTGGCAAAGAGCCGGGCAAGAAGCATGTGAATTATGAGATGCACCTGGCGCCGGATCCCGCGCTGATTAATGATGCCGACAATAGCCATGTTGTGCTGGATTTCGTAGCCTTGGCGAGGACGCTCGAGGGTAAAACGGTTGATCGCCCAATGGGCCAGAAAGTCGACGTTCATCTGACTGCGGAGAAGTTGTCGGCGATTCGACAGAGTGGGCTCGCCTACAACGGGTCACTAGATCTAGCTCCCGGAGAATACACGGTCCGATTCGTCGTCCGTGACGACCAGAGTGGACGCACCGCCTCGGTTGCCGCGCACTTGAAAGTAGAATGAAAAATTGAGTTCTTGCGCAGCTATGGTTTGGCCTTAAACGCATTTCAGGCAGTGGTTTAAAACTGCACTACCACCGCATTTTGCTTGACACGAACGTTGTCCGATGGTATATGACTACCTCGTCGGACACTCTAATCGGTGTGCTAATGAGCTGCTGTCTGATTGGGGTGAAGGCTTTTGGTTTCTGTCCGAGCCGTGAACCGTTCTTGGGGCGATAGGCTAACAGCTGTCGACAACAATAGGGTCCGTCCCCCCCGCTTTTTGAGCGCTGGCAACGTGTTCATCGAGTTATTTAGAGAGGTAACACGGCTATGAGCAAGTTTCGCGGATTATCAAGTCGCTGTTTGGCAGGTATAGTGTTCTTAGCTTCTTTTGTCAGGGTGCCGATTGTCCGTGGCAGCGAGACATCATCTCCAGATCCTGTTCCTACCCCGGTGTCTTCGGCTCTGACCGTAGGAGCACCTTCAGGCGCGGTAAATGCCAGTACGGAGCGCTCTCTGATGTTCATGACCGAGGTTTTCGGTTCTTCGCCAGAGTTGTGTCCCGTGAATCCGAACGTTGCGGATTGCGACTGCTGCGTCGATTGCGGCAGTTGCTCAAGTTGTTCGAGCTGTACTAGCTGCACTTGTTAGTCCTTACATCGTTCGGCCTTGTGTTGTTTTCAGTTATCGTGAAGATAGCGGTCCCTATCGCACGAGTCGCTTAGAAACTCAGTCCTGTCAACCTAACAAAGCTGTCAGAGCGAAGGACCGTCGTTAATCACCGGAACATGAGAATCGAGAAAGAGGGAGGATGGCGTGCCTTGTCAATTCTCTCATCCCAGCCCGGAGGTTTATGCAGCACAGCCCCGTGTCGCCCGGCTAACGATGACGAGCCAAGAATTCGGATGAGGTTTTCAACAACAGGCGATGTTGGTCCGCTCTTTCCCGAGTTGGCTAAGAGGGGTGTTGGCCGATCAATACAGGGATGCGGCACGGGGCTTGATGACGAAAGCGCTTTGGTTCCGGCTCTCGCAGAAGCCCTGGAACGATATAGCGCGAGTGTATTTCGCAACGTCCAGTTCACTTGGGCAACTGCCGAGGAACTGGGCCGACACGCACTGGATATGAGCACCCTTCCTTGTTGCAGTGAGACCGAATTGGCACATCCGAAGTGTCCACTCATAAAACCTGACAAAACGAAACCCATCCGGTGGGTTCCAGGGATTTCGTTGCTAGATGGCGAAATCATGTATGTACCTGCAGTGATGGCTTATACCGGTACGGGTTACGCGAGCACGGAGGAGAGATTTTGGTTTCCGATTTCAACGGGGTGCGCCGCACACTTATCCTATCTTCGGGCCGTCTTAGCCGGGATTTACGAAGTGATCGAAAGGGATGCGATCAGCCTCATCTGGTTACAGAAACTGGCCCTCCCTAGGATCGAGATGGAGTACATCCCGCTGGAACTCGAACCTTATTGGCAGCGATACGAGAATTGTCTTGGGGATGTCGAACACCACTTGTTTGACGCGACAAGCGATTTGGGAATCCCTACCGTGTACGGCGTGCAAGTCGCCAAACACAATCCTCGTGTGAGGCAAATTGTGGCTTGCAGCACAGGATCGTCGATTGTTACTGCGATCGCCAAGGTCATGCGCGACACCGTTCCCCTGAGATCTGCGCTCCAGAGAGCGCACAAGCCCCCTGACGAATGGGACGATTTTACTGACCTCCTCCACGGTGCTAGTTACATGTGCCGTCCAGACAGCGCTGCTGCATTTGACTTTCTCCTGAATACACGCTCCCGGACAAAGTTAGACAGTATCTGCACAACTCAGAACGAAAAAGAGGCACTGCAGCATGTCCTACGAATATTGCGAAAGAAGAAATTGCGCACATACCTTGTAGACCTCAGCACAGACGAGGCTATTCGCTGTGGAATGCGTGTTGTTCGGGTGATCATTCCGGGTTTGCAGCCACTGTCCTTCCGGTATCGAGCTCGATTCCTAGGACATCCCAGGCTGTATGAAGCTCCCGTTTCTATGGGCTATCGAGCATCGCCGGAGCAATATCTCAATCATTGGCCCCAGCCGTTCGCGTAGAAAATGACTTAGTTAGCGCTATGGAGCGATCTAGTCTAAACCGCGATGAACCTACAAAGTTGCATGTTATAGCTGTCGGCCCCTTCGGCCAAGCCGTTTCAGAATACCTTTCAGTCCTTCATCCACATGTTCACCGGACAGTGTGGAACTGGACTAAACCGCTCACTCGTGAGACATGGCCAACGTCGTCTGCAGAGGTCATTGTCGCATGGAGACCCGTTCCTCAGCTCTGTGAATTAGTCAGCGTAATCAGCCATGATCGTGCAGTCCCATTTATCCCGCTAATCTTAGATTCCGGAGTTCTCCGTCTTGGGCCCATAATCATACCTGAGAGTAGCGCTTGTTGGAAGTGTTGGATAATGCGGTCACGTCAACATTCGCCGAATCCGCAAGAACGGTCTGCATTGCTAACATTTTATGATGCAAATCCGGAAGCCGGCCCTGCAGGATACCTCGAGCCGCTCGCGATGCTCGCGGCAGCGCAGATCAAACGAGCTTTCCAGTTGTGTCTGCATCCTGACCAAGTCGGGGGTGACATCTGGGAGATCAACTTGTTTTCCTCCCAAGTGAGAACCGGTCGCCTACTGGGTGTCGACGGTTGTCCTGTGTGTGGCCTGAATAGGTCTTTGGAAACTCGCACGTACTTAGAGGCAAAGCGAGAATTAGCTTTTCTCTGGGAAGGAAGCTAGGTGCCTGAAACTACCAGACGCAGGAAGTTAGACTCTCAAGAAGGAATGGATTGTTCGCCATCGAATGGGGACCGGTTACTAGGAAATCACGCTGTCTTGCGTGGCCCCAAAGCTACCCAAGGAGTTGTCCTGCTAGAAACAGAGAAAGGTGTATTGGTAGATGGGCTAGGCGCAGCCCACGTTATCCGCGGCCCACTTGCCCAAACTATCCTACCTCGTTTGATCAAGCTACTTGATGGCACCCATAGCGTCGAGGATCTATTAGCTGCTTTTCCGGCAATACCTAAGCACCAGATCGAAACAGCGATTGCACTTCTTGCCGAGTGGAAACTAATCGAAGATGATCGCGACAACATAGATATACCCGGCGTTAACTCCAACACCCTTGCTTTTCTAAAGAGGTGCATTTTAGTTTCAAAGCTGCAGTGCAGCGCAGCGCAGGCGTACGCACGCTTGCAAAACGCTCAAGTACTCATGATTGCATCGGCCGAGAGCATCGTGCCTGCGGACTATGTTCGGTTGCTACTCAGTAGCAGTGGTATCGGGTCCATCACAATGGCGAGTCACCAGAATCTCCGACTGGAAGATGTCCCGCAGGGCACGCTGCTTGTAGTGCTTGCAAAAGAGAATCCTGAATGGTTTATGGACTTGGAGACTTGGAAGTCAGTGCGACGAATGTCCTGGTTACGTGCTACTCTCGATCTGGATGGCGGCATTGCCGACGTAGGACCCATATTTAAACCCGGAAGCGACACCTGTTATAGCTGTTTCCATAATGTGTATTCGGCTTCGGTCGGGTCGTCAATAAGGGACGCGGCTGATACGACTGTGAGTACATCGTGGGCATGCCATGTCGCAATGGAATTGATCAAGATCTTAGCTCTTCCAGCATTAGCCATAGGCGCGCGGGAGTTGCGACGCTTCTATCTTCCGGATTGGCGTTCAGAAACGCTGAAATATCCGCGTTTGCCCATGTGCTCGGCCTGTCGAGCAACGAACGCTCCCAAGCACGGTGGAGAGGTCAAGCCTTCCGTTGATCACGAAACGGATACGGCGCTAGTGTTCGAGGAGTACGTTGGACTTGAATCGCGAGCGGTGCTCAATGCAGGCGTTAGAGGAAAAATTACGGAACCGTCAGTCAGCGATGTCCCGGAGAACAAGACGCTTCCCAATTGTTGCCACATCCCGCTAGATACTGCCACGATCTCGCTCAATGTCGGAGTGCTCGACGCGCTGCTTGCCAAACGTTGTTGCAATAAATTCACCATACATGATCTCGGGATAATATTGGCGTTAACAGCGGGAATCCGCGGCATGAACGGTAATCAGGTACAGCGATGGGCGGCCACAGCAGGTAATCTCGGGTCAGTAGAACCGTTTGTCGTTGCGCGGAACGTCGATGGCTTAGATCCCGGCGTGTACTTCTATCAAGCTCAGAACCATCAAATGGGCCTACTCCATCGCAAAGTGAACCCAAATGAGCTTATGTCTCGTGTGCTCGGGCCGCACAGGTGCGACCTGCCGGATGCTCTTGTGATTTTGACCGGAGCTTTTCACCGCGTAGCACATAAGTACGCTTCGTTCGGGTATCGACTGGTAAGCTTGGACGCTGGGGCGGCCCTCAGCCAGCTACACATCGTTGCATACGGTATGAATATCTGGTCCAAGACTGTTACAAGATGGCCAGACGATTTGATTGAACGACATCTGAATCTGGACAGTCCTGGGGAACAATGCACGGCAGTCGCCGAGTTGTCGCGCAAGAATTGTGGACAGAAGAATCTATTTTCATTCTTAAAGCGTCGAGATAGGGCGACCGGCGGTTATCGATCGTGGAAAGCCGCGAAACAGCTGAGCGGTTTAAACACACAAGACCTAACAACGCTCCTAGTCAGCGAAAGCCGACTGTTGGAGGAAGAGTTTCAGTTACAGACACACGATATTGAATGCGAACCGACTGCTCAAACCAGCCACTGCAATGTTGGCGCGAGATTGCCGCGGCCCCTCAAGGGAGGGTTACCGGTAGGACATGTTCTCGCAAACCGTAAATCTATCCGAGCTTATGGCGATCACGCCATTCCACTAGATCACGTTAGTACATCTCTTTACTATGCCCACACAGCTGATGTTAGGGAGTGGCCTGAGGAACACCGATTCAATTTATCGTTGATCTATCTTTTACTGGTTCGACAAGTAGCTGGACTTGAGGCTGGCACTTACGAATACTCGCCTTCCAGGCACGCTATCATTCGGCTAACTCCATCGTTGTCACGTGCACAAACGATTGAATTGCTTGTGCAGAGTGAATTTGCCGACGCACCGCTCCTCGTTTGGATCGCTGGTAATCTGAGCGCTGCTTGTGCCCGGCATGGTGCCTATGGTCACCGCCAATTGTTACTGCGGGCTGGCGCAGCTGCCCACCGAGTCTGGATGACACTCTCGGGGCTTGGTCTGAGCGGCTCGCTGGTTGCCGGTTTGATCCCAGGAGTTGCTCGCAAGGTACTTGGGTTGGACGGTTACCAAAGGGCTAGCTTAATTGCAATTTCCGCTGGTTACCCGAAAGGAAGTTCCTGAAAAACAATTGGGGCGGCAAAGAACGCTGGCATGAGGCATACTGAAAAGCGAGGTTTTGTTATTGATGGGCTTACTCGGACTGGAAGTACGACCCTTGCAGCGCTTCTGAACTGCCATCCTGATATTAGGTGTCTCATCGAGCCATTTCACCCCCGTCGCTTCGACGGTCAATTCCACGCGATGGCGCTGGCAGGGCAGTCAGTCGAGCCGGTACTTGAGTTGATTTGGTACCGGTGGGTGGGGATTAAGCACGTATGGGAATCTACTGGATGGCCCTTTGCGGAGAATCCTAAGCTCAATGATGAGGTCGTTCTGGGAGCCAAGAAAGTGATTTTCTTGCGACGGCGGAATCTACTTCGCCGTTCTATGTCAAGCCTTATCAGCAGGCAACTAAGGTTTTGGGTCGGCACGCGCAATGAGTTTTATGCTCGTCTTGAAGACGTTCAACTCAGGGACGTCACACCAGACGTCATCATTGCCGAACTCAAGCGGGATCAGGAAGCCATTGAGCGTCGACTACTTTTATTTCGACAGCACAATGTTGAGGCAATGCATCTGTTTTACGAAGACCTTTATGCCGAGGATATTACGATCAGCCAGCGGGTAGCGACCATAAATGGCATTCTAGGATTCCTCGGATTCGCCGCTGTCGCAGAGGGCGTGTTCCAGAGAGAATGGGCACATCGGGTTGATCCTAATATCTATCGTTGGTCGAGCGCGGACCTTTACCGGCGGATACCAGGAATACAGAATATAGAGCGCGCAGTGGGTTGCGACGAGACGGGATGGCTATTTCGGGACCGCGCTGGTTGAGACACGCGTGGATCAAGGGGGTAAGTTCTCCTGATTTGGACTGATCCGTACTCCGGTGCCGAGCTCACCGCTGTCCGGAGTTTCTGACTGTGGGAGATCCTGAAGCATCTGTGGATCTCTGCACCGAAAGGGGAGAACGCAAGAGGGTGCGGATGTGCCCGAAAACCACAGGCCGCCTGAACCATAAGCGTCAAGACCACGCATTGTCCATGACGTGACCGGCCAATTTTGTGCCAGGAGAAATGAGAGAGAATTCCACTTGGAGGAAAAAGTGGGTCATGCCCATCAAGACACAGAGGCATAAAGCAGAGCAAATTGCAACAATGCTGCGGATGCGGCAGATTATTGAAGATTCACATTCTCGGTTTCAGCTTCGATGAGGGGATCCCACCCCCGCCAGCGTGCAATAGCGTGTAAGGGTGCATGGCGAAGGTGGTAAATTTGGCATAGGTGGCAACGTAGAATCTACAAGTTGCGGTAGGACTTGGGCGGGGCAGGGTTCGAATCCCACTCTCTCCGCCAGTTCTTTTGACGGGTCAGAGTCGAATCCTCCTGCTGTTGAGTACCGGTTCTGATTGTGCTGAACGCCTAGGGATGTTCGGACCATCAAGCCATTCCCGCTGTGCCGCATTGCGCACGTGGCACTGTGTGCATTACTTGCGGTAGCGCTGGGTCAGCTGCTGGAAGCGCGGGTCCGTGCGCAGCGAAGAGAAGTAGGGGCTGGCATCGAGCGCGGCAAAATCGTGAAATCCCGCGTCGAAGGCTTTTTGCAGCGTGGCCAGAGCTTTCTCCTTGTCACCGCTAGCCGCATAAGCCGCGGTGAGCCAGAAATAGTTGATGCCCGCCGGCCTAATATTCTTTGATAGGGCGGCCACAGCTTTGTCGTACTCTCCCTGAGCCAGATAGACTTGCCCCAGCCCCAAATCCGCCCAGAAGGACGTTGGGTCCAATTCTCGCGCGTGCTCGAAGGCGGCGATCGCCTCCGCGTAGCGCTGCTGGAGGAAAAGGGCACGACCAAGGTGATAGTAGGTTTTTGGATACGTAGACTCCATGCGCAGGGATTCGCGTGCGGCCTTCTCCGCGCCGATGGCGTCCGGCGGCTGTTCGTAGGCCAGCGCCCAGGAAAGCAGGTCCCAGGCATAGGCATCGTTCCGATCCAGATCGACGGCGGTTTGGAATTCCCGCGCCGCGCCCGCATAGTCGTACTTGTCGGCACTGACCGTTCCCAGCGCCAGGTGGGTCTCGGCCAATCGCGTATCTACGGCCAAGGCGCGCTGGGCGAACTGCTCGGCGCGCTGCAGATGGACGGGATTCGCGTCGCTGTTGCGATAAGTCTGCCCTTCAACAAATGCCAACCCAGCCAGGGCCGGAGCATAATCCGGGTCGGACTGGAGCGCCTCCTCAAAGTGTCGCCGTGCCGCTTCCACCTTTTCGGGCTGATCGGAAAACTGGACTAATGCTTCCCCTCGCAAGTAGGCATCGTAGGCCTGTGGATTCTGCGTGTAGCGATGCTGAATGGCCTGCTGTTCCTGCGGACTGAGCTTAAGGTTGAGCGACTCCGCAATCTTCAGGGCGGTTTGCTCTTGCAGGGAAAAAACGTCCTTCATTTCTCCGATGAAGTCATCGGCCCAAACCTGGAATCCGGTGGTGGAATCGATCAAATGCACGTTGATCCGCACCTGATCGCCCGCCTTTCGTACGCTTCCCTCCAGCAGATAGCGGACGTCCAGCACTTTTCCAATCTCCGCGGCGCTCTTGTCAGACCCTTTCAGCGCTGCGACCGAAGAATGCGAAGCCACGTCGATTGCCTGAATTTTCGATAGCTTGGTGGTGATTTCATCGGTCATTCCGTCGCTGAAGTAGGCGCTGTCGGGCTCCGCGCTCAGGTTTTGCAACGGGAGGACCGCAACGGACGGTTTGGCGGCTGCGGCCCCGGAGTGTGCGGGAGAATGTTTCTCATCCCACGCGATCCCAATGGCAATCAGCAAAGCCAACAACGCAGCGGCCAACGCAAATACCATTCCGCGCTTCGATAGTGGACGCGCCTGCGTCTGGGCGTCCACGGAAGATATGCGCCCCGAGTCCGTCGCCCGCCGGATGCGCTTCAAGTCCGCGCGCAGCTCGGCCGCGGACTGGTAACGTAATTCCCGGTCCTTCTCCAGCGCCTTGTTGATGATCCGTTCCAGTTCGGCGGGCAAGTCAGGATTTAGCCGGAGGGCAGGGACTGGGGCACGATCCAGAATCTCGCGAAAGATGACCGCAGAACTTTCGCCACGAAACGGCAACTGGGCGGTGGCCATCTCATAGAGGACGGATCCAAACGAAAACAGATCTGTACGGGCGTCCAACTCTTTCGCTCGCGCCTGCTCCGGGGACATGTAGGAAACGGTGCCGAGCGTAGAACCAGGGCTGGTAAGGTGCGCTTCGACCGCCTCGGTTCGCGTGGCTTCATTCTGCTCGCCGGCTCCTGCACCCGATGCGGTGACCTTTGCCAAGCCGAAATCGAGCACTTTGGCGTGGCCGCGCTTGGTCACGAAGATGTTGGCGGGCTTGATGTCACGGTGGATGATGCCCTCGGCGTGGGCGGCATCCAGGGCATCAGCGATCTCGATGCCGAGCGACACCAGGGTGTCTAGTTCCAGCGGCCGAGGCCCGATCATGTGCTTCAGCGTCTGCCCATCCAGAAATTCCATGGCGATGAAACGTTTGCCCTCGTGCTCGCCAATTTCGTGAATGGTGCAGATATTAGGATGGTTCAGTGCTGAGGCCGCACGCGCCTCGCGACGGAAGCGCTCCAGAGTCTGAGGATCCTGGGCAACGTCATCGGGAAGGAACTTCAGTGCGACAAAGCGTCCGAGGGAAGTGTCTTCGGCCTTGTAGACCACGCCCATCCCGCCGCCACCGAGTTTCTCCACGATGCGGTAGTGAGAGATGGTTTCGCCGATCATTTCCCGCAAATCTTACGTCGGTAAAATCGGCAAGTCAACGAAAGGATCATTATCTTGGCATACCTCGTGAATGGCAAACTCGGAATGTAGGTCCAACGACCGAACGCTCGTCTAGCAGTTGACGGCCAACTTTCGTAACTCTTTCCACGCTTTTCCGGGGGCTAGAATCTCCGGAGGTGTCGGAGAATAGTTAGTGGTATGAATCAGCAGGCATTCCAACAGGTTAGCCAGAACAGTCCCGAGGCGATTCCGGTTGAGATGAGTCGGATCGAAGGCCGGGAATGGTGGCTGTGGGGGTTTGCTGTTGCCGTAACACTGGCATTGACCTTGGGGATCATTTCGTTCACTTTCCCGTGGTTTTATCGGGAAGCGGACGCTTCGTACTGGTTCGATCTCCGGGAATGGGTACGAGGGCTCGCGGCTCTTGTATTGCTTTTCGATTTATATGCGATTTATCAGCACTTGCAACTGCAGCGCATCCGGCGCCGACTGGCTGAGCGAGATCAGCTATTTCAACTCATTAGTGAAAACGCCGCCGATATGATTGCGCTCGTCGACAGCGATGGCCGACGGCTCTACAATAGCCCCTCCTATCAGAAGGTTCTCGGGTATTCTCCCGAGGAGTTGAAAGCCACCTCGTCGATCGAACAAATCCATCCCGACGATCGCCCACGAGTATTGCAAGCAGCGGAAAAAGCCCGCCTGAGTGGCCAGGGAGAGCGGGTTGAATACCGGATACGCCACAAAGACGGTTCCTGGCGCACTCTCGAGTCGACCGCGTGCGCCATCCGAAACGCGAAAGGCCAGACTGACAAGTTAGTAATCGTGAACCGCGATATCACCGAACGGAAGCGAGCCGAGGAGATGCTGGCACACAATGCGTTTCACGACGGACTTACGAACCTGCCCAATCGAGCCCTGTTTCTGGATCGTTTACAACACTCGCTGACGCTCTCCAAGAGACATGCGAACTACAAATTCGCGGTCTTGCTCATTGACATCGATGAATTCAAAATCATCAATGACAGCCTGGGACATTCAGCAGGGGATCAGCTGCTGATTCAAGTCGGTCAAAGACTGAAGGACTCTGTGCGGCGTGCCGACATGGTCTCGCGTCCGCGCATGAGCGGCATCCTTGACAGGCATACCAATGACGATACGTTGGCCAGGCTGGGTGGGGATGAATTCGCTATCCTTCTGGACGACATCCGAGGCCCCATTGAAGCCGTACGGGTTGCGGAACGAATCCAAGAGGAACTGACCGCTCGCTTTGTAGTGAACCAAGAGGAAATAGTAATCTCGGCGAGTATCGGAATCGCGTCCAGCGCCAGCCCGCACACCCAGGCGGAGGAACTTGTGCGCGACGCGGATATAGCGATGTATCGCGCCAAGCGGGCGGGAAAAGCCCGTTGTGAGGTGTCTGACACCGCCATGCACGCGAATGCAGTGAAGCGTTTGAGGCTCGAGGCGGACCTGCGCAAGGCCCTCGACCAGGGGGAATTCCGCGTTCATTACCAGCCCATTGTGTCGCTGCGGAGCGGTAAGATCACGGGCTTTGAAGCCCTGACGCGGTGGCAACGCCGGGAGGGCTTACTTCCACCGATCGAGTTCCTCGCGGTTGCTGAGGAAATTGGGCTCATAATCCCCATGAATCGGCAACTGTTGCGCGAAGCCTGCCGGCATCTCCGATCCTGGCAGTCTGAATTTCCTTCCAGCCCGCCGCTCACCCTGAGCGTGAACGTCACTTCCAAGGAGTTCGCACAGCCTGATCTGGCCAGCGAGATACGCAAATCCCTTGAGCAGACCGGCGTTGATCCCGGCTGCTTGCAACTCGAAATCATAGAAACGATCGCCATGGGGGATACGGAAAAATCTGGTCAGGTACTCTCGCAATTGAAGGCGCTCGGCGTTCGCCTGAGCATTGATGATTTTGGCACCGGATACTCGTCACTCAGCCGCTTGCGCCGAATTCCAGTGGACACCTTGAAAATTGACCGTGCCTTTATTTCGTCTATGGACAGCGACCCGGAAAGCCGCGAGATCGTACGCATCATCATTATGCTTGCGCACAATCTCGGTTTGAAGGTCGTCGCCGAAGGGACGGAGACGCAAGAACATATAAATTTGCTCAATCAGCTCAATTGCGAGATGGCTCAAGGATACTTCTTCTCCCGACCCGCCGACGACCGGACTATGGTCAAGCTATTGGGAGGCAACCACAGCGCTCGTGCCACGTCCGCCGGTGGTTAAGAACACGCGGTCATCTTGCTGGCGGCCTCAACCTGCTCCGACGACATCACACAGAGCTGTTACTCCTGTCACCGACCATGGTCCTTGAGCGGCTTAGAGTATTAGCCAGGGTGCAATCCGCTGAAGCATTACTTCGCCGGAGGCCACAGTGGAGCGACGAGTGCCGATGCTCGTAGTAGTCTCACTGATTGCAGTGGTCGCCTCGGCAGCCGCACAAACCGGGAACCAACACCAACCAGTAATTCGTCCGGTGGACGGGGCCATCATCTTTCGAAATTACTGTGCTGCTTGCCACGGACTCGATGGGCGGGGTAATGGTCCGGCGTCCAAGGCGCTGAAACGAGGAGCTCCCGACCTGACCGGACTTTCTCAGCGAAATGACGGTGCATTTCCTGCCATCCACGTGCGAAACACCATCATGTTTGGCGCCGACGATCTCCTGCCCGCACACGGCTCAAACCAGATGCCGATCTGGGGGCCGACTTTCCACGAGATCGAGTTTGATCACGACTTAGGCAATGTGCGGCTGGAGAATATAACCAAGTATTTGGAATCCATTCAGCGGAAGTAGCATACTGCGACGGACCGGGTGCTCCTAGTCTTTGATGCAAACAAAAACATGTTGTTCCTGATTCGGACTCTGATACCTTTCCTGCAACATGGATTTAGAACGCGAGCGGGAACTCTCCAAGTATTTCATTTTTGCTACGGTCATCAGTTGCATTGCTCAAGTCTCATGGTTCGCTTCAAAATGCTTCACTCAAATCGACTATGACGGTATGAGCTATGTGGGGATAGCCCGTCATCTCAGCCAGGGTCAATTCCATGCCGCCATTAACGCGTTTCGAAGCCCGTTAATTTCGTGGATTATTGCTGTCGGCTCGCGACTGGACGCGAATCTCCTTCGGGTCGGAAAGTTCACAAATATTGGCGGTTTCCTCGCCTCCGCCGCCCTGCTCTACTTGTTGACGGCACGGTTGTGGCATTCGAGATTGGTAGCCTCGATCGCAAGTCTGTGGTTCAGTTTGGCTCGTGGTCTTGCTGCGACGTCAGTCACTCTCATCATTCCAGATTTCCTGCTGACCGCTCTCGTGCTGACTTACTTCTTGATTCTCCTGCGATGCTTCCGCACAGATCATACCGAGGACTGGGTCCTGCTTGGGTTGGTCCATGGCGTTGCCTATCTCGCCAAAGCGTTCGCACTACCATGGCTGGCACTGGCGACTCTGGTCTCGCTGGCAATCCTGTTCCGCACCCGACCGAGGCATGGGTTAAACCGGCTCGTTCTGGCGGCACTCGCGCCCCTTCTCATAGCAGCGGCATGGGCAACTACCCTGCACTCGAAATACGGGGTCTTCACCACCGGCAGTCAGTTCAAGGCGAATTTCCTGCATTACAGCGTGGGGCGTCACCCCCAAAGGGAGGCCCCCTATGCGGTCCTAACCAATACTCTCCCTGAGCCGGGAGTGTCTGATCCGTCCTTTGAGAAGTCGGATGAGTACGTGGTAAATGATCCTGTACCTCCGCATTCCTGGGCTTGGAACTATGAGCCCACGATAAGTCAGGCCGTGCCGCTGGTAATGGCCGCCGAGCGGAGAAACCTGCCTGTAGCCCTGAAGGAACTGACCATTCTGCTGACGCCCGGAGGAATACTGGGTTTCTTTTTCATGCTCCAGACAATGATTCGCCGCAGGCAGCAATCGATTTCGGAGTTTCGCTTCACATGTGTGGTCGTCGTTTGTGCGGCAACCATGATCCTGGCGTATGGCATGTTGGTCTTCATAACCACATACGCATATCCCCTGGTGGCTCTGATTATGGCAGTCGCCTCCCGATTTTTTGTCAGCGAGGAGCAGTTCGCTGCGCACGCCGCCTGGCGGCGCCTTTCTTTTGTCCTGGCCGTGGCTGGCCTGATTGTATCTCTCACCTATCGGTCTTCTCCCTTTCGAACCCTTGACCGGAATTTTCAAGTGAGCTGCTACGATGCTGCACGAAAATTGGAAGCATATTCAGGTTCAAGGGTAGTGACAATCGGCTTGGGGCCGTACCCGGAGCACGGGGTAGGCTGGGAAGCCGGATATCGGGTTGCCTACCTTGCGAATCGCCATGTTGTGGCGGAAAGCCCAGCTTTGCCAGGAGACGTCTCGCTCCTGATGGCGGATATCGAAATGTCCTCCGCCGACGCTGTCTTGGTGTGGGGGAGCCCGGCGGACCCCGGATTCCAGCGCGTGCTGCGCAGCGTGGCCGCGGAGTATCGAGCCAGTTTGGCAATCCTTGATCCGGCTCTCGGGCAGGTAGGCGCAGTCGTCGCAGGGCGAATCCCTCGCCCCCAGATTCCTCCTACAGACGCACGGTCTCACAAATTGGTGGGGCTGACAAAACGTTAACTCCTCGCCGCCAGTGAAACGAGCACCTTCCTCGTTGGCTATGTCTTGGAAGTTAGGCCGGAGCTATTTCTTATCGGCGAAGCGAGGCGTCGTTCCCGCCCAGTTAGCCCATCACTTGCCAGAGATCACAAAGTTGACCACGCTCGTATTGTTCCCGGTGACCGTGACCGATTTCTCCCAGCTTTCCGGAGCGGTGAAGAGAGGACGGTCAACTCGACGTTGCGTCAGAACGTCGTAGACCTGCTCTTTTCCTTCACGGCCCCAGCCCTCATGCCAGGCCACGATCTGATAGGTTCCGGGCGGCACGTCGGTAAGTTCAAATTGTCCGCTTTCGTCAGTAACGGCATAGTAGGGATGCGGAACCACCATCATTTCTGCGTTCATCCAGACATGGCCGCCGTTGCACCGGAGATGGACCAGTCCCGGCGTCGACATGGTGCGCGAAGTAATCTGGTTGGTGAAGGGAAAGGGCAGGTTGAACGTAGCCGCTCCCTCCATATGAATGGTGTGAAGTGTGGCGTCGGAGCTCTGCATTTGCAGCGTGGCGCCCTGTGGGACAAGGAGAATATGCGGGACGTAGCGGCAATGTTTTTGATCCAGATGGCGTCGTTGCTCGGGCAGGTCCATCGCTTTCCCACTGTAGATGTTCTTTAGGTAGACGATGGTATTGGCCACCCCACCTTGCGACCCAACGATCAAGCGCTCGAGGTCAGCCGTCCTCTTAGATTCAGGGTCGCAGATCTGGGGGTCCTTCGTGATCGGAAAATCCAGCCCATGCGGCATCGGACCTGACCATTTCACCATGCCTGAGATGGTCCCGCCGTTGGAGACGCTGACCACCTTGTAGTTGCTCTGCGCCGAAAGCACGGCCGTAGCGGCAAAAAGGAATGTTAGGAGGAAACACCAGTTACTGCCGCTTCTTCGCATGTTGATCACCGATGCTCCTTTTCACGCCTCGCGTCGATTTCTACTGCCGTCTCGTGGCAAGCGTTGGATTGCACTGTCCGCCGGGGCGGCGGACAGCGATTGGACCCCGACCAAAAGAGTAGGGTGAAAGGCTTCTAATCGACTAGATGCCTGGAGGTCATGACCGCGCGGGTGACCCTGTCTGTCCGGCTGGGGTAAGGGTGTTGGTCGGTAGGTAAATCGACCCCGGACCTCAGAGTACCGGCCCCTCATGGATGCCACTTTGAAGACCGGCAACTAATCGGCGCTGGAGAAGCTTGCGGCGAGGCGGAGCTGGCGCAGCATGGAGCGCTTCTTTTCCTGGTGGGCCTGCATGCGCTTGAGGATATCGGCGAGCACGCCGACGGTAGTGACAGCGTAAGGGCCTTTGTTAAGCATCACGCATTCGGCCCGCTCGCCCATGGCGGCGTCGGTGATTTCCGAGCGAGATGGAATGCCCTTCTTCGCGAGGTTTTCGAGGACTTGCGTTGCCCAAATGACCGGGACGTGGGCAGCCTCGCAGACCCAGAGAACTTCTTCCTGGACTTCGGCAAGGCGCTAATAGCCGCATTCGACGGCCAGATCGCCTCGCGCGATCATGATTCCGATGGAACGGGCGCGCATGGCCGCGAGGATCAGCTTGGGAAGATTATCGAACGCTTTGCGCGTTTCAATCTTCAAGACCAGCCCAAGATGCCCTCCACCCAGCCGTTCGAGATGATCGAGAAGCTGGCGAACGTCGGATTCGGTGCGCACGAAGGAATAGCCGACCAGGTCCGCGTGCTGGACGATGAATTTCAACGCCCCCAGGTCATCCGAAGTTATCGCCGGAATGTCAATCTGTGTTTCTGGCACATTGATGCCTTTTTCCGCGCCCAGCTTCTCGCCTTCAGGGCGCGCCTGGGTGATTTCCACCGACACGAAATCCGCATTCACCTCGCGGATGACGCCGCCGATTTTGCCGTCGTCGAACCAGACCGGTTCGCCTGGCTTGGCATGGTTGAGAATCTGCGGCAGCGAAACGCCAATCTGCGCGGGTGTGACCAGCTTCCCGGTCCTGCCATTTCCTGCCTTGCGATGCCCTGCCTTGCGATAGACGGCTGGCCTTCCGATCGAAGGCGCTCGAGTCAGGAGAAGCGTGTCACCCAGCTTTAGAAGCAGCGTTTGCGGCAGGTGAGGAAGTTCGCCGACACAGGCCTTTCCAATACTCCGCAGGACGTTCTTGCCGGCTTTATTACGGGTGCGCGCACGACGGAATGCGCGAAGTTGAAGTCCGGGGACGAAGTAAGTTGTCCGTCTGCCTTCCGCCCAACAACCCTGGAGTTCGACGCGTGTAACGCGCAGCGTACGCCGCCCTTCGCGCGCATCACGGAGCCGGATGACATCGCCCGAGCGCAGTATCTGCAGAAGGCGAGCGGGGACGGGCAGCGAAGCCGCAGCCGGTGCAGGTGGTGGCGCGGGCTGGTCGTCGGAACTTAGCCAGATGCGGGCCGGCGTCACGACGCGGCCGTAAAGATCGCGCTTGGGGCGGCATCGAATGACGGACGGTCCCGGCTCAATCGGCCCAGTGCGCAATTTGGGGCCAGCAATATCCATCTGAATGCGGCAGTTGCGCCCGGTTTCTTGGCGAGCTCTTGCCAGGTTGTGAATCATGGCGAGCCAGACTTCCGGACTGTCATGGGCGCAGTTGATGCGCATGCAGTCCATACCGTTTTGCACCAGGTCGCGGACGAGTTCGTAATCGGTGGCTGCGTCGGTGGCCATGGTCACCATGATGCGGACTTTTCGCTTGTGCGGCGGTGGGCCAAGCAAGCCGTCCGTATTTTTTTCCAGAATCTCGGCGCCTTCGCCGATGCCAACGGAGGGCTCGGCCGGGCAGGGGAGCGAGGCGTCCTTGCCCAGCAGAACGTTTAATACGTGGTGAACGGTCTGGACGGCAGTAAGGGCGTGGCTCTCCGTTCTCCCAAGAGAAGAAAGGCCAAGCAGCGCAAGCTGCGATTGCAGCGCCCGAACATCGTGGCGGCGGAGCGCGAGGTAGTGCGCTAGATTACGCGCGCTAGGCCGATGAGCCTCATTGACCGCAAGCGGGCTCTTGAGTAGGGAAACTTCAAGTCGAAGCATGTCGTCACAGATCGCCTCAAGTTCGCCGGAAAGCCGCTGCAGCAAGGCATGATCTAAGACGCGCATGACGGAAGGGCAAAGAACGAAGAGCCCCGAAGGAACGAACCCCGAAGTATACGCCACCACGGTTGCGGGCATACGAACGCACGTGGGAATCGAAGAGCGCTGAAGAAGAGCGCTGAAGTCGTAACGGGCCAGTAACTCCAGTTGCGAGTGACTTCCATCACGGGCTTGGGTGAGGAAGGACACTGCATCACCCTGCCATAAAACAGAAAATATCGTGGCGAGAAACTCGCCGTGTCTGTAATTCCCAAGGAGTCAGGATGGCCCCCGCTCGGCTCTCCGCGGTTGGCTCCTGGGCAGCGGTAAAAGGAGAATTCACCAATGGCATCAAACAGTCTCACCATCACGGATAATCGCACCGCCACAAATTACAGCCTACCGATTGAGGACGGAACAATCCGGGCCATGGATTTGCGGAAGATCAAAACCGGGCCTGAGGACTTTGGGCTCATGACCTACGATCCAGCATTCATGAATACTGCGTCCTGCCGAAGCAGTATCACCTTTATTGACGGCGACCGCGGCATCCTTCGCTACCGCGGCTACCCCATCGAAGTACTGGCCGAACACTGCACCTTCCTCGAGGTCGCCTATCTGTTGTTGTTTGGCGACCTGCCCAGCTCCGCCGATCTCAAAACCTGGGTCAACCAGATCACCCATCACACCATGCTGCATGAAAACACGAAGAAGTTCATGGAGGGCTTCCGCTACAATGCCCATCCCATGGCCATGCTGATCAGTTCGGTGGCAGCTTTGTCCTCCGTCTACCCGGAGGCGAGAAACGTTCACGATCCCGCCAACCGACTGCACCAGATCCAGCGGCTGATTGGCAAGGTGCCGTCCATCGCCGCCTTGTCCTACCGGCACAGTCTCGGCTACCCCTACGTTTACCCGGACAACGATCTCAGCTATCCGGAAAATTTCATGAACATGTTGTGGAAGATGGTGGAACCGAAGTATGTGGCCAACCCGGTAATCGCTCGCGCGCTGGACATTCTCTTCATTTTGCATGCCGACCACGAGCAGAACTGCAGCGCCAACGCCATGCGGGCTGTAGGCAGTGCCCAAACCGATCCCTACTTGGCCACGGCGGCTGCGGCTGCGGCCTTGGCCGGGCCTCTGCACGGCGGAGCCAATGAAGCCGTTCTCGTCATGCTCGACGAAATCGGCTCCAAGGCAAATGTCCCCGCCTACATCAAGAAAATTAAAGAAGGCAAGGGCAAGCTGATGGGCTTTGGCCATCGCGTCTATAAGAACTACGATCCGCGCGCCAAGATCATCAAGTGGACGGCAGAGAAAGTATTCGCCGTCACCGGCGGAAATCCGAAACTGGACATCGCTCTCGAACTGGAGCGAATCGCCCTTGAGGATGAATACTTCGTCAGCCGCAAACTGTATCCCAACGTAGACTTTTACTCGGGAATCATCTATCAGGCCATGGGCTTTAAGCCGGAAATGTTCACCGTGCTGTTTGCCATCCCGCGCACCGCAGGCTGGCTGGCCCAGTGGCAGGAGTTGATCACCGACCCCGAACAGAAAATAGCGCGTCCGCGACAGATCTATACCGGACACGACGTAAGGAAGTTGGTCCCAGCCGAAGAACGCGCGTCGGTCCTGGCTACAACGCGTTAGAGGTTATCGCAAGCCTCTCAAGGGTTGCCCCTCGATAAGAGCGAAGGCACTGTCAAGGCCATAGTTGTCCTGGGCAGTGCCGGAGCACCGCTTCGTCTGCCAGAGAGGTTGAGGACCAAGACTCTGGAAATCTCACGCTGAATCACCCTGCGGTGGACTCGTCGTTCCACCAACCATCGATTCGGCCCTGACCTCGGCCATGATTCTTCCATGCGAACATCCCGTCTCTACGGGATGCGAGAGCGCCCAATCAACTTCACGGTCTAGCTCGCGCCGACCAGGGGCACCCGCGGGCTGCTCTCGATACGAACGACGTCTGGATATGGCTTGTTGGTGCGCAGCATCCAGTACAGTCGTATGGCCAACTTGCGCGCCGCCGCCACCTTGGCCACCGCTTTCGGCTTCTGATGGCAACGATGCAAGTACTCTTGGCGAAACCCCGGGTCCAGTCGAACCGCTGTGGTCGCCGCTTCCACCAGCAACATCCGCAGCATGCGATTGCCTTGCTTCGAGATCGCACCCAGATGTTGCCGTCCGCCCGAAGAATGCTCGCGCGGAATCAGTCCCAAGTAACTCGCCACCTGCTTGCCGCGCGGGAAACGCCCGACCTCGCCCATGGTCAGCACATACGCCAACGCCGTGACCGGTCCCACGCCGGGTTGGGTTTGAAGCAGAAGCGCCATTTTGTCTCGTTGCGCTTCTGACTTTACCGCCTCATCCAGCGGCTCGATCTGCTGGTCGAGCATCGCCATCAGCCCGAGTAAGTCGTCTCGCCGACGCCCCGCCCACGCCTGCAACGGCAACTCGCGCAGCACCTGCTGTCCCGCCTTCGTCCACAGCTTGTGTTTGCGCTGCACTCCCTTGTTCAGGCACAGGTGTTGCAGTTCGTTCTTCACCCGCGCCCGAATCACGACCAGTTTGTAGCGATGCAGCAGCAACTGCCGCAGATCGCGCACCTCGCTCGACGGCATCCAGATACGCGGAAACCGCCCTTCCACCATCAGCTTCAGAATGTGCGCCGCGTCCCGCTTGTCCGTCTTCTGCTGCCGCACATAACTCGCTCGAATCTGCCCCGCATCCCCCACCCACAACTCGTGACCCAACTCCGCCAGCAAATCCACTAGCCAGTGACAGTTTCCCGTCGCCTCCATGCCGATCAGGGCCGGCGCCGGCAACCGCCGGTAGAATCGCTCCGCATCGCCCGAGGCTTGCACCAGCTTCTCTTCTCCCGTTTCTCCCGTCTCCGTGTCCAACCAACTCACCTGCTGCCAGCTGGGATGGAAATCACATCCTATAATCATCATGTGCGAAGACTCCTTTCTTCCCAGCGTCTTTGATCCTCAAACCAAGACTACCGGGTCGAACCGAGCCTTCGCTCTTATCCAATCAACTTCTCGCGCTTTTCGAGGAGTGGGGCCTTTTCGCAGCAAATTGGCCTGCCCTTTTGATCCCCGCCGTGACTTAAGTTTCCGCCGCCCCGCCGCCCGATTACTTTCTACTTTGCAACCAGCCAGTTTCTCCCGCACACTTGGAATCAAAGCCATCCATGCCCGTTGCTGCGGCCAAGCCGGCGATCGCACTCCACGAAGTGGCAGGAATTTTCCGTTCCCCTGCTCAGCGGAAACTGGTGTTGGGTCTTTTGTTGGTTGTGGTCACACTGGCCCTCTACAATCCCGTGTCGCGCAATGGTTTTGTGAACTTTGACGACGACCGCTACGTCGCCGACAACCCGCAGGTGCGCGCCGGCCTACATTGGAGCAGGATTTCGTGGGCGTTCACTTCGCTCGATCAGGCAAACTGGCATCCGCTCACCTGGCTCTCGCACGCGCTCGATTGCCAGCTCTTTCAACTCAATCCGGTGGGCCATCACTACACCAGCTTGTTGCTGCACGCCACGAACGCACTGCTGTTGTTCTTGATTCTGCAGTGGTTCACGGGATACACCGCACGCAGCCTGATGGTAGCCGCACTCTTCGCCGTGCATCCTCTCAATGTGGAGTCGGTCGCTTGGGTGGCTGAACGCAAGAACGTGCTCAGCATGTTTTTCTTTCTGCTGGCACTCGCTGCCTATGGATGGTACGTCCGTAGGCCAGGAATCGTGCGTTACATCGCGGTAGCGCTTCTGTTTGTCTGCGGTCTAATGTCCAAGCCGATGGTCATCACCCTGCCTCTCGTACTTCTGTTGCTGGATTACTGGCCGCTCGGAAGGATGCGCTTCTTCTCCAATGTGGGATCCGGCGATAACGATGACGCGAAGGCGCTTTTTGCCGCCAGCGCCCAGCCCCTGCCAAGGTTGTGCCTGGAGAAGATCCCGCTTCTGGCGCTTTCGGCCGGCAGTGCGGTCATCACTATGATGGCGCAAAGAGGTGGTGGCGCCGTGCTCACCAGCGCCGCACACGCTCCTCTGCTGCGCCTTGAAAACGCGATCGTTTGCTATGGGCTGTATATCAAGAAGGCGGTCTGGCCATCCCATCTGGCGGCCCTCTATCCATATCCGCATGTGTTACCGGCATGGGAGGTCGCCACCGCGGCTGTCTTCCTGCTCGCTGTCACCTGGGCCGTCCTGATATATCGCGAGCATCGCTACCTCATTGTCGGCTGGTTCTGGTACCTGGGGACGATGGTTCCTATGATTGGCCTGATACAAGTTGGCAACCAGGCCATGGCCGATCGCTACGCCTATCTCCCCTTGATCGGCCTTTTCGTAATGATGGTTTGGGCTGCCGTCGAATGGGCCGGCATCCACCATACTTCAACAAGATTGCTATCCGCTGCAGGACTTGCCGTCCTGTTCGTCTTGTCTGCCATTAGCCACATTCAACTGAGTTATTGGCACGACGACTTCACGCTCTGGACCCACGCACTGGACGTCACCCAGAAGAATTTCGTAGCAGAAAACAATTTTGCTAGTGCCTTGATCAGGCAGGGCAGAAACGATGAAGCGATCATCCACTTCCGCGCCGCCTCAGCTCTTGAGCCCCAGGACGCCACCAGCCAACTCAATCTCGGGATCTACGCCCAAGAGCACGGCGACTTGCAGCAGGCCGCGGCGCGCTATGTCTATGTCCTGCATCTGGCGACCGACACCCAACTTCGCGCGTCAGCCTACGCTAATCTCGGCACCGTCTACTTCGCGCTTCACGATTACGCACCGGCGCAGAAGAATTTCGATTCCGCCATAAAACTAAAGCGCGTGTTCCCCATCGCTCTCCTCGATATGGGCTTAGTCGCGCAGAAGACCGCACATGGAACCGGTGATTGGAACCGGGCCGCCGGCTACTTTGCCCGCTTCGTCGCCGTCGATCCCAACGACGTCGGATATCTTCTGCTCTCCCATGCTTTCCGTCAGGCCGGGCGCGACGAAGATGCGAAGCTGGCCTACCAGCAGGCCCAGCGATTATCGAACGATATGGATCAGGCCGAGCGGAGAGCCGCCAGTTTAGAGGCTCAATAGTCGTCTCACCTGAAGTCACCCTCTGAAGTCGCCCATCCGACCCTGATCTTCCGTGACCTCGGAATGATGCCCGCCCATTGCTAAGCTCCGAGTGAGTTCCGATTAATCTTCAGGAGGCCCTTTGTCCGCGACCGCTCACCAAGTCGCTCGCCAGAATTCGATCAAGATTCTTTACGGCGAGTCGGATGAAACCACTCTCTCCGCCCAAGCCGCCGAAATGAAAAAGGCGGGGCAGCACGTAACTGCTGTCCTTAACCGAGATGGCGTTCAGGAAGCCCTCCGCCGCGATGCCTTTGATCTCGTCATCCTCGGCGCTACCTTGTCCAAGGACGATCGCCATCACCTGCCCTACATGGTCAAGAAGGCCCACCAAGGAACGAAGGTTCTGGTCATGCACGCCGGCACTCACCATCACGAAGTTGACGCCGTCATAGATCCGAGCATGAGCATGCACAGGATCCTCGAGAAGATCGCAGCTCTGCTCCAGCCCGCGATCGTCCGCTAGAGCGGCTGGAGACAGTTTCTGTCCAATTTCTGCCTACCGGTAGAGACGCAGCGTGCCGCGACTCCTCCGCTGTGCAAAAAAAAGTCTGGCAGGTGGGGAGTCACCCGCCAGACCTACCAGACCACTTCCAGGCGATCTAGAGTTGGCGATCTGGAGTTGGCGATCTAGGGTTGCACTCTGGGTTTTGTTCCTTGCAGAGGCGTCCCAGGAGCAGGCATTATTCTCACCGCCCTCAGCCCGGCAGTTGTCACAAGCATGTCAAGTTATCGTCAAGTTTTGGCGCGTCTCTACTCTGAAGGACGTGAAAAGGCCCAAAATCTAAAATGGGCCGCCAGCCAAGAAGCGGTGACTCTTCCTTGGCTATCGGCCCATTCGATCCGGACTGGGATCGGAGGTGATACCTACATCGTAAACCCTCCGTCTCGATTGTCAAGGATCAACTTCTAGCCCCCGCATTCTTCCAATTCGGGAAATTTCCCCGCCCCAAACGCACTCCAATCATTGACACCTTCCTCGCCATGGTGTTACTTTTATTGGTTTTAGAAGCGGCTCTTCTTCCAGCAGAAACAGCCAGCACGATCAGCAAGGATTCGGTCAGCAATTCGAGAGCCAGTTTGATCATCAGAAAATGGACCAGACACTCCGACAACTAGGCGAATTACTGCTCGGAGCCGTGCCCACCGTCATTCTGCTGGCAATGCTTTACATTCTTTATAACTTCCTGGTCCATCGGCCGCTTACCGCCGTGCTCGCCGAGCGCCGCAACCGCACCCAGGGAGCGATGGAAAAAGCGCGTGCCGATATCGCCGCGGCCGAGGGCCGCACGGCCGACTACGAGCAGCGCCTCCGTGAAGCACGACAGAAAATCTTCAAGAACCAGGAGGCCCGCCGCCAGCAGGCCAACCAGTCACGCAGCCAGGCCGTGAATCAAGCCCGCACCCGAGCCCAGGAGCAGGTCAAGCAGGCCCGCGCCGGCATAGAAGAGGATAAGCAGCAGGCCATGTCGAAGCTGCAATCGGATGCGGTCAGACTCGCCAGCGATATAGTGCGCACCGTACTGCGCCCCCTGGCATCGCCTAGTCAGGTCGGTAGCCAATGAATCCGCGGCCGGCGAATCGTCAGACAACAAATCAGCGGACCATGAATCGGCAAACTATGAATCTCAACCGGATGCCGATAAACTCGATCTTGGTATCAGAACATCGCTTTAGCGATGCCATAAACCGCCCGCTCTCGACCGCCCCTTTAGGGGCTGGGCTGCTCGCGCTCGTGCTCTTCGCTTTCGTCTCCGCGCTTCCCACACCAGCCCACGCGCAGGAACAGCCTGCGCCACCGCCTTCCCAACAAGCTACCGGATCCACAAAGCAAGATAAGCAAGCCGCACCCGACCACCAGAGCATCGGCGGCGAACTCGCCAAGGAGACCCGCGAGGCCGCCGGAGAAGACCAGGAAGAAAACGCAAATCTAAAGCACGCAAAGCCGGTCCAATGGCTCGCCCGTAAGATCGATTGGAGCGTGCATGGCACGCACCTCCTGCTCTCTGCTCTGAACTTCGCCATCATAGCGGTCGTCCTGTTCTGGGCCGCGCGCAAGTTTCTGCCCGGAATGTTCCGCAACCGCACGGCATCCATCCAGCAGGCTTTGGAAGAAGCGCGCGCCGCCAGCCAGGATGCCAACCGGCGCTTGGCCGACATCGAGAATCGTCTCCGCCAACTGGATGTCGAGATCGGACAAATGCAGGCCAGCGCGGAAAAGGAAGGCGACGCCGAAGAAGTCCGCATCCAGAAAGCCGCCGAAGAAGATATTCGTAAGGTAGTGCTGGCCGCCGAGCGGGAAATCGCCGCCGCGGCCAAGCAAGCCCGCCGCGAATTGGCCACCCACACTGCCAGCCTCGCCATTGCCTTGGCCCGCCAGCAGATTAACGTTGATTCCAATACTGACCAGGTGCTGGTCCGCAGCTTTGCCTCGAAGCTGGCTTCGCGCTCTTCAGATGACGACGGTGGCGGAAAGGACGGCCGCTAGCCATGGCTTCCGTCGTCGGCACCTACGCCCGCGCCTTCGCCGATGTAGTAATGACGCCGATGGCCGAGAAAACGGCTAGCGATCTCGATCCTGCCCGCGCGCTGCAGGAATTGCACAGCATCGAGGCCCTGCTCAAGGAAAGCGATCAGTTGCGCCGTGTCCTCGAAAATCCGTCCATTCCGGGAGACCGCAAACGCGCCGTGCTCGATGCCATCACCTCAAGGCTGGGTACGACCCGACAAGTCCGGAATTTCGTTGCCGTGTTGACCGATCACCGAAGGCTCCCGTTGTTCAGCGAAATCCTTAAACAATTGGAGCAGGAATTGAACGACCGCCAGGGCTTCGCGGAAGCGCAAATCAGCAGTGCGCGCCAACTAAGCGACCCCGAAAAACAAATGCTGGAAGCCGAGATTACGAAAATGACCGGCAAAAAAGTGCGCGCGCGCTACGAACAGGATACCTCGCTATTAGGCGGAGCAGTAGTGCAAGTAGGCAGCACCATCTACGACGGCTCAGTAAAAGGCCAGTTAGACCGGATAAGGGAGCAGTTGGTGGAGAACTAACCGCTGCCAGCCACGAGCTACGAGCCACGAGCAACCAAGTTCGCTCGAACCCGGAGCCAATAGCGAAGCGAACGATCAACGACGAACGACCAACGACTTTATGGCACAAATCAAAGCAGACGAAATCACCCAGCTAATCCGCGAGCAAATCGAAAACTACGAATCGAAAATCGCGGTCGACGAAGTTGGCACCGTCATTACTCTCGGTGACGGCATCGCCCGTGTCTATGGCTTGGACAAAGTCATGGCTGGAGAGTTGCTCAGCTTCCCGCACGGCGTCTCCGGCATCGCCATGAACCTCGAAGAAGATCAGGTCGGCGTGGTCATCCTCGGCGAGTACACTGAGATCGAAGAAGGCGACGAAGTCAAGCGCACCGGCCGCATCATGAGCGTGCCCGTCGGCGACGCCTTGATTGGCCGCGTCGTCAACTCGCTCGGCCAGCCCCTCGACGACAAGGGCCCGATCGCCACCGACAAATTCATTCCCATCGAGCGCCTTGCTCCCGGCGTCGTTGCCCGCCAGCCCGTGCGAGAACCCATGGCCACTGGCCTCAAGGCCATCGACTCCATGATCCCAATCGGTCGCGGACAGCGCGAACTGATCATCGGTGATCGTCAAACTGGCAAAACCGCCGTTGCCCTCGACACCATCATCAACAGCAAGGGCAACAACCTCATCTGCATATATAACGCCATCGGCCAGAAACGCTCGTCGATCGCGCAGGTGGTAAAAATTCTCGAAGATGCCGGCGCCATGGAGTACACAATCGTCGTCGCCGCTTCCGCTTCCGAACCCGCTCCCATGCAGTACATTGCTCCCTACGCCGCCTGCGCCATGGGGGAGTTTTTCCGCGATTCGGGGCGCCACGCGCTCTGTATCTACGACGATCTTTCCAAGCACGCGGCCTCCTATCGTGAGATTTCGCTTCTGCTCCGCCGTCCCCCCGGCCGCGAAGCCTATCCCGGAGACGTTTTCTATCTTCACTCGCGTCTGTTAGAGCGAGCTGCCAAGCTCAGCGACAAGAACGGTGGAGGATCGCTGACCGCGCTCCCCGTAATCGAAACCCAGGCGGGCGACGTTTCGGCCTACATTCCGACCAACGTGATTTCGATTACCGACGGCCAGATCTATTTGGAAACCGACTTATTCAACCAGGGTGTCCGCCCCGCCGTGAACGTGGGTCTTTCGGTAAGCCGCGTCGGCGGCAGCGCCCAGATCAAAGCCATGCGCCAGGTGGCCGGAACCTTAAAGCTCGAACTAGCCCAATACCGCGAACTGGCCGCCTTCGCCCAGTTCGGCAGCGATCTCGACAAAGCCACCCAACAGCAGCTAAATCGCGGCCAAAGGCTGGTAGAACTACTAAAGCAGGGCCAGTTCAGCCCGCTTCCGTTCTCCAAACAAATTCTGATTATCTTCGCCGGCACCAGCGGAGTGCTAGATGACATGCCGGTCGATCAGGTGCGCGACTTCGAGAAAGATCTATACAAGTACGTGGAAACCACAAACCCAGGCCTGATCAACACGATCATGGAAAAGAAAATTCTGGACGACAACCTGAAAGCAGAGATGTCCAGAGTAATCAAAGAGGCAAAACAGCAGTTCCTAGATTCCAGGCAAGCAGTAGCAAAATAAAGGTTCGCAGTTTCTGGTTCTCAGTTCTCAGTCAATGCCGAATGCCAGGAGAATTTGACTGAGAACTGAGAACTGAGAACTTTTTCATGGCCAACGTTCTCGACATCCGGCGCCGCATCCGCAGCGTGGTCAACACGCGGCAGATCACCAAGGCCATGAAGACCGTCTCCGCGGCCAAGTTGCGCCGGGCGCAAGAGAGCGCCCTTGCCGCGCGTCCTTATTCGCAGATGCTCACCAACGTGCTCAAATCGCTCGTCTCGCGAGCCGACATCTACGATCCGGTCACCGGACAGCCCCTTCATCCCCTGTTAGCCGAGCGTCCCGAAAAGACGGTCCTGCTGATCGTAGTCACCGGAGACAAAGGCCTCGCCGGCGCATTCAACACCAACATCCTGAAGATGGCGTCCAAGTTCATATCGACGACCATCCAGTCGAACCCCGACACGAATATCGACGTCGAATGCATCGGCCGCAAAGGCCGAGACTTCATGCGGAGACGCTACCGGCTAGCCCCGGAGGGGCCCGGTGGAGAGACGGGCGCCTCGCTGATCCATTCGGACAATGAAGTTGCTTTACAGCGCGCCGGTCGCGTGCAAATCGCGGGCGAATATGTCGGAGTTCTGGGCAAGGTCGACCATAATTTCGCAAATACTCTCAGCGAAAGCGTGATCGCCCGCTATAGCCGCAACGAGATTGACGGCGTCTACATTCTTTTCAACGAATTCAAATCGGTTATCGCGCAACGGCTCGTTGCCGATCGCCTGCTGCCGATCAAGGAGATCGGCGAAGTCGATGTCCTCATGGCGGAGGAGGCTTCGCAGGAGGAACGCAAGAAGCGAATCGAAGCGGCGAAGGCGGCGGGCGTCGGTCTGCGTCCAACCGACACCAGCGTCCTGGATGAGGCCGCCGCCAAATTTGGGACGTGGCCGGTGGATTACATCTACGAGCAGCCGCCCCGCCAGCTTTTCGAGGGGATTTTGCCGAAATACATCGGCATCCAGATTTTTCATGCGCTACTCGAATCTGTAGCAGCGGAGCACGCCGCCCGAATGACGGCCATGGATGCGGCAACCAACAACGCCAGCGATATGATTGACACGCTGACGCTGGTAATGAATCGCGCGCGCCAAGCCAAGATCACAAAGGAAATTATAGAAATAGTAAGCGGAGCAGCCGCGCAGTAACGCTGCTAGCTACTAGCGGCTAGCGACCCTGTGAAGTCGATTTTGATTGCCGGTAGCTAGAAGCTAGTAGTTAGTAACTGAGGACTTATGTCAGAAAATGTCGGAAGCGTAATCCAAATCGCCGGCCCCGCCGTCGATGTGCAGTTCACCGAAGCGAAGATGCCTCCCATTTACCAGGCCCTCCGCGTCGTCAGCGACGGCTTCACCGTGCCTTCCCCCATCGACGTCATTCTCGAAGTTCAGCAGCATCTCGGTGAAGGCCGTGTGCGCTGCGTCGCCATGGAAGCGACCGACGGTATGGTGCGCGGCATGAAGGCCATCGACCAGGGCGGACCCATCTCCGCGCCCGTCGGCCGCGGCACGCTCGGTCGCGTCATGAACGTCATCGGCGAGCCCGTCGATAATCTCGGTCCCATTGCCTCCAACAAGAGAATGCCGATTCATCGCCTCGCGCCCGCGTTCGACGAACAGTCGACCACCGCCGAAATGTTCGAGACTGGCGTGAAGGTAATCGACCTCATCCAGCCATTCTTGAAAGGCGGAAAAATCGGCCTCTTCGGCGGCGCCGGCGTCGGCAAGACCGTCGTCATCATGGAACTGATCAACAACGTGGCCAAACAGCACGGGGGATTTTCTGTGTTCGCCGGAGTAGGTGAACGCACCCGTGAAGGCAACGATCTCTGGCTCGAAATGACCGAGTCCGGAGTAATCAAGCCCGGCAAGCCCGAAGAGTCAAAGGCCGCGTTGATATATGGCCAGATGACAGAGCCCCCCGGAGCGCGTCTAAGAGTAGCGTTAACCGCGTTGACCGTAGCCGAATTTTTCCGTGACCAAGAAGGGTCCGACACCCTGCTCTTTATCGACAACATTTTCCGGTTCACACAGGCCGGCAGCGAGGTGTCCGCCTTATTGGGGCGCATGCCCAGTGCCGTTGGCTATCAACCCAACTTAGCTACTGAAATGGGAGAGTTACAAGAGCGCATTACTTCCACTAAGAAGGGTTCGGTAACGTCGGTGCAGGCTATTTACGTGCCGGCCGACGATTTGACGGATCCGGCGCCGGCGACGACGTTCGCCCACCTGGATGCTACGACGGTGCTTTCACGCGCGCTTACGGAGATTGGAATTTACCCGGCCGTCGATCCGCTGGCCTCCACGTCGCGCATCCTTGATCCTCGCATTGTGGGGCAGGATCATTACGACGTTGCGCAGATGGTTAAGAAAACTTTGCAGACTTACAAAGACCTGCAGGACATTATCGCCATTCTCGGTATCGACGAACTTAGCGAGGACCAGAAGGTGACTGTTGCCCGTGCGCGAAAAATCCAAAAATTCCTCTCGCAGCCGTTCTTTGTGGCCGAGCAGTTTACCGGTACTCCAGGACGCTATGTGAAGATCGCCGACACGGTAAAAGGTTTTCGCGGCATCGTAGAAGGGAAATACGACGACATCCTCGAGCAAGCTTTTTACATGAAAGGTACGATCGACGAAGTGCTGGAAACGGCAGAGAAAATGAAGGGGGCGGCAGCGTAAAGACAGCCATTGGCACTTAGCCAATAACTCTAAGTGCTAACTGAGAACTGAGAGCCGGGAACTGAGAACTGTGCCTGATACTTTCCAACTCGAAATCGTTACTCCTTCCAGGCTGCTGGTCAAGGACGCAGCGGAGGAAGCGCAAATCCCGGGGTTGAGCGGATATCTTGGAATTCTTCCAGGACACGCTCCCCTGCTTACCGAGCTTGCCGTTGGCGCAATTACTTACAAGGCGAGTGGCATGACACACATATTGTCGTTGTGTTGGGGTTTTGCTGAGGTGCTGCCGGATAAGGTGACGATCCTGGCGGAGGCGGCGGAGCGTCCCCAGGAGATTGATATCGAGCGCGCGCAGAAAGCCAAAGACCGGGCCGAACAGCGCTTGAAGAGCAACGATCCTCAGATCGATTACACGCGCGCGGAAGACGCTTTGCAGCGCGCGGAGACGCGTCTGAACGTTGCGAAAGAAAAGTAGCCTTCCAGCACTCCCATCACCCCCGTCCAACGGGACGCGACGCAACCCAACCCAGGAGCCCGACCTCTATTCTGCTAAACTTTTCAGTTTCCTTCTTTGCTCGGTAATCTTTGCTCGTCAATCTCTAGAGAGGCGACAATGGCAATTCAGCTTGTAGGCGTGATTGGGGCAGGCACGATGGGCAACGGGATTGCCCACGTCTTTGCGCGGTGCGGGTTCAAGGTCGTGTTGTGCGATGTAGAGCAGCGTTTTCTGGACCGGGGGCTGGCAACGATTGCGAAGAATCTGGATCGCGAAGTTGCCAAGAACAAAATTACGTCGGATGACAAGGTCTCCACCCTGGGGCGGATTACTGCGGTCGTCGATCGGACGAAACTAGCCGATTGCGATCTGGTGATCGAGGCGGCGACGGAGAAGTTTGAGATCAAGGCGGAGATTCTCCGCGAACTGGATCGCACAATGAAGCCGGCCGTGGTTTTCGCCACGAATACGTCTTCGATTTCGATCACCAAGCTTGGAGCGCTGACCGCGCGCGCCGACAAGGTGATCGGAATGCACTTCTTTAATCCGGTGCCGGTGATGAAACTGGTCGAGGTGATTCGAGGTCTCGCGACTTCGCAGGCTACGTTCGACACGGTGCGCGAGCTGGCGGTGACTCTGGAGAAGACTCCAGTGGAGGTGAATGACGCTCCGGGATTTGTGTCGAACCGCGTGCTGATGCCGCTGTTGAACGAGGCGATGTATGCGGTGATGGAAGGCGTGGCTACTGCGCCGGCGGTGGATGAGGTGTTCAAGCTGGGGATGGCGCATCCGATGGGGCCACTGACCTTGGCGGACTTTATCGGGCTCGACGTATGTCTCGACATCATGCGCGTGCTGCAGGATGGGCTTGGGGATCCAAAGTACCGGCCGTGTCCGTTGCTGATCAAAATGGTGGATGCAGGCTGGCTCGGACGCAAGAGCGGACGCGGGTTCTACAGTTACTCGTAAAACATGAGATATGACTACAGCGTGGGACGGAATTCTTCCTAAGCGAAAACCGGGTGGCGACGTTTTTTATTATTTGCTGGCAGTGCTGTCGGGCGCGCTGGCGGGGTGGCTGGACATCAAAGTAGGCGATTTGCTGTTGACGGCAATGGTGGTGCTGGCGGCGAACATGCTGCTGGGATTTCTGAGCCCGCGAAAGCCGTGGCGCTGGGTTGTCCTGGTCGGAGTGTTTGTGCCAGTGGTGGAGTGGCTGGCCTATTACTTTCTCTCAGAAAAGCCGGAGAGGGCCCAGATCTACGAATCTTTTCTGGCATTTTTGCCGGGAATTGCGGGCGCTTATGGGGCAGCGGTCGGGCGGGGCGTGGTGGATAATTTGTTCGCGAAGAAGTGAGCGTAAATGAGTTGGGGATGGGAACGGCGACGGACCGCGGAGGACTCATCTGTACAACTTAGGACGCTACGCGCAGCGGCCGGTGTCGCCTGGATTTCCCGTTTTTCGATTTGCTCCGATTATCCCAGCCGCCAAGATTAAGTGCCACAGCCATGCAGGCGGCGCGCAATTCGTCCGCCAGAGCGCGGTCGACCATGGTACGAGCCACGATCATGCCTCCGATGGACAGGGCAGCTATGCCCTGCGCGGTGGTGCGGCGGCTTCGGCCATTCTCAGTTAAGCTCCGCTCCAAGACACTTACCATTGCCTTGAACACAGTCTCGAAGGCGCGCCTCGCACTTACACCGCTATGGGCGACGTCGGTCGGCAATGCGACCATGGGGCAGGAGTTCTCGACGTCCTCGAAATGCTGGCGAGACAGATAGGCGCGGACGACTTGCGACCCTACGTCGGTCGACGACAGATCCACCTGCACACCTTCCCAGCAACTTTTCCAATGTGGGTCGGTGAAGAAGCACCCTAATACCTCGGCATACAGGTCGCTCTTGCTTTTGAAATAGCTATAGAATCCACCGTGCGTCAGGCCCACACCGGCCATGATCTGGTGGAGAGATACACTCTCAAATCCATGCAGGTTGAACAGCTTGCGTGCGCTGTCGATGATGTCTTTCTTTACCGCAGAGCGATGACCAGTGGGATAAGGCATGAGGCCTCCCTGTTCTTCTAACCGCTGCAGTATGCAGCGAACGGACTTACCTGTCCAATGAAATATTATCTTGAACATATTTTCGCGCAGTGCTGTTATGCGGGAGATGTTTGAAGGCAAAAATTCGGGAGGACGATGACGATGACGATGATCAGTGATAGAGATAATCTGGACGCCCTGGCCAGCGGGCCCACGCGGCGGCAAGCGATCGTTGGTGTTGCAATCGCATTAGGCGGACTCGCCCTGGCTTCAACCGAGGCTTCGGCAGGAACCGAGGACGAGATTTCTCGCACCGCGGAAGCCATTCATCAGGAGCCTACTTTCAAAGCGAGCCGGAAGCGCGTCTACGAGGCTCTTACTGACGCGAAGCAGTTCGACCAGGTCATAAAGCTCAGCGGCGCCATGCAGTCCATGCACCTGGCAGACAAGCCTGCAGAGATCAGCCGCGAACCGGGAGGCGCGTTCTCTCTGTTTGGGGGGTACGTCACGGGACGGCACATCGAACTTGTGCCGAACCAGCGAATCGTGCAGGCGTGGCGGGCAGGCAGCTGGGATCCGGGAGTCTATTCGATTGCCAGGTTTGAACTCGTGGAGCAAGGCTCCGGGACCAAGATCGTATTTGACCATACCGGCTTTCCCAAGGGAGCGGCGGAACATCTGGCTTCGGGATGGAAAGCCCATTATTGGGAGCCGCTCGCGAAACTCCTGGCGTAGGCGCTGCGCGTGGCGCTGGAGTGCCCGTGCCCAAGGCAGTCCCACCAAAGGTACCGGCCAGTGAAAAACCATTGCCGTTTCCACAGCCGCAGGGGGTAAGCTACGCCTATGGGAGTGTCGGTGTCGGTGCTCGCCAGCGGCAGTCGTGGGAACTGCGCGCTGGTGGCGACCAGTTCAACGCGCATTCTGGTGGATGCCGGTCTGTCGGGCCGCGAAACTTTCAAGCGGTTGCGGGCGCTCGCTGATCGTAATAATCAGCGCGCCGAAGAAATTTCGGCCATCCTGATCACTCACGAGCACTCTGACCATGTTGCCGGCCTGCAGCGGTTGGCAACAAAATTGAATGTCCCTGTCTTTTTGACCGCGCCGACCCATCATGCCTGGAACCGGGCGGTACGCGACGCCGAGGGCGCGATTCCCGAGCTGCCGAAGCCGGAACATTTCTCTGCCGGCCGAGGCTTTCGCGTAGGGGATATTGAGGTCATGCCCTTCACCATTCCCCACGACGCCGTCGATCCGGTGGGCTTCACGTTTCGCGCGGAAGGCGTCAAGATCGGCTTCGCCACCGACCTCGGCTACATGCCGGCAAGCGTGCGCGACCATTTGCGGGGCTGCAGCGTGCTGGTGATGGAATCGAATCACGATGTGGAGATGCTGCGTTCGGGGCCGTATCCGTGGTCGGTGAAACAGCGCGTGATGAGCCGGGTGGGGCATCTATCCAATGACGCGCTCGCGGAATTCTTCTCCAGCGATTATGATGGAGGAGCTGAATACTTGATTTTGGCCCATTTATCTGAACAAAATAACCATCCCGAAATCGCGCGAGCCTCGGCCGAACAGGCGCTCGGCGACCGTCCGGGGCTGTGGCACAACCGTGTGCTGCTGGCAACCCAGACCGAGGTTCTCGAATCCATCCGGTTATAACTTCTTATGAGTGAGTGCGTTGAACCGATGGTGGGGAAAATTCTAGCCGGATGGCGCTACGATATCTCCGGCCTGGCTTCGGAAATGCGCGGAGATTACGAGCTGCATTTTGCCACCTGCGAGCGCTGCCGCAGCCGCCAGAAACTGCACCGCATCGTCGACATTTCGCTGATTGTTCTGGCGTCGGCGTCAGCTACCGTGTTTTTGCTGGCGTTTGCCGCCGTCCGGTATTTTGAACCACGCCATGCCTTCTGGCTGGAGGTGGGCGCCTTGGCAGGCTTTGCGCTGTCGGCGCTGATATGGTTGATCGTGGCGGTGGCAACCCCCGCGCCCACCGCGGTCGTGGATGTCGCCAAACTCGGCGCGCGCCATGTGCATGACCGGCTGCCGGCAGAGATCCGTGAGCGGCTGCCGGAAGAAATACGCGTGAAACTTACCGGGTCGTAACCACGCAGCCATGACGTTCGGATTCAAGAAAATGAACATCGGATCAACAATTCTGGGGTTTCTGCTGATCGCGACGCTCGTGATGGCGACGTTGGCGTCGGGTGCTTTGACAGCGGCGGATCACGCGTCTGGGTCATCTGGAGGGCTCTTGGCAGCGCCTGGTGAGCGCCCAGCGGGTTGCCACGCGCATGGCGGCAAAAATCTTTCTGGTTCACAGCTTCCCCATTCCTCGCCGTCCCCGCCCGCGAGCCACGAGTGTTGCCTGACTGGTCATGACGTGGCGGTGGTGCAGGCTTCCCATTACACGCCGCCCTCCCACCCGTGGAGACGAGCTACTCTGCAAATCGCGCCTGTGCTGACTGAATGCTTCTTCAGAGGATCGGAAGTTTCGATGGTTCTCTCCGCGGACCCGCCTGGTATCACTCCGCTGCGGATCTGATCTCCCTCGTCAACTAACGCGACCAAGCATTCTATTTCTCAAGCATTACTCTTGCGCATGAGGAGCGTGACGTGCGGGCGTCGATTCTTGATTTCTTTGTAATCATTTTGTGTGTATCTTTGGCCGGAGCGCAGGGTGTTCCCGCCGACTCTAATGCGGTTAGTTCGCAAGATGAAGGGCAGCGAAAGCAGACGTCGACCGAACAAAAGATAGAAATGCAGGGCATGGACATGCCCGGCATGGATATGTCGCAGACCGCGCCGGACTGGATGCCTTCTCCACACGCCGGTTCGGGCACGGGATGGCAACCTGCGGCGACGCCCGGGCACATGTGGATGAGGTCGATTGGCGCCTGGAACCTGATGGCACATGGCGTCGTGTTCGTGGACTACAACCAGCAGGGAGGCCCGCGCGGCGAAGGCAAGGCGGAGTCGGTAAACTGGCTGATGCTGATGGAGCAGCACAAACTGGGACGCGGCAGCATCCTGTTTCGCGAAATGTTTTCTGCCGAATCGTTGACCGCGCCGCATCCGGGATTTCCCGAGCTATTCCAGACGGGCGAAACCTATCATGGCCAGCCGCTGGTCGATCATCAGCATCCGCACAACGTGTTTTCCGAACTTGCGTTGTATTACACACACCCGCTCGGGATCGCAACCAAAGAAAAAATTTCGTGGCTGTTCTACGGCGCAGCCGCGGGTGAGCCCGCGCTTGGCCCGGTGGCTTATATGCACCGCGCTTCCGCGTCGGAGTTGCCGATGGCGCCCTTGTCGCACCACCTGCAGGATTCAACTCATATCAGCTTTGGAGTGGTTACCACCGGCCTGGTGATTGACCGATTCAAAATCGAAGGCTCAGTGTTCAACGGCCGCGAGCCCGACGAAAAGCGCTACACCATCCAATTCGCACCGCTCGATTCCTGGTCGGCGCGCTTGAGTGTCGCGCCGTCGCGCAACTGGACGGCGCAATACAGCTACGGCCGGCTGGAGCATCCCGAGGCGCTTGAGCCAGGCAGCCAGCGGCGGCAAACGGCCTCGATCGAATATGTGAGGCCGTTCGCGAATGGCTCGTGGGCGACGTCGGCGGTTTGGGGACGTGTACACAAAGTATTTGATGACCACAATCTCAATGGTTACTTGCTGGAGACGACCGCTAGCTTCAAAGTGCGCAATTATGTGTTCTCGCGGATGGAGTTGGTCGACAAGGACGAATTATTTCCGAATAATCCGCTGTTTCCAAGCTTCCGCATCGGAGCCTACACATTCGGCGGCGCGCGCGATCTCGTCCAAAGCCGGCTCTGGCAGTTGGCGCTGGGCGCGGACTTTACGTTCTACTCGAAGCCCTCAACACTGGACCCCGTTTACGGCAAGAATCCAGTTTCGTTCCAGATGTTCCTGAGGGTGCGCCCGACGTTGAGCCACCACCAACATTAAACTGCTCCGCTGCCCAGAGCGCGGAGAAGAAACCAGAGTCCGTTACCCACCTATCCCAAATGCCATTTATGCGATAGCTTCTTATTCATGATCCCATCGCGAAGGGAGTCGAGAGTTGAGCATTCAGGATGAGCAGGAATTAATCTCCCTGAAAGCAGCCGGCCGCGTCGTGCGCATGATGCTGGATGCAATGAAGACCGAAGTGCGCCCGGGCGTCACGACTCGCTATCTGGATGAAGTCGGCGCGCGCGTAATGCAGGAAAATGGAGCCCGCTCCGCTCCCTCAATGGTGTATCAGTTTCCGGGCGCCAGTTGCATCAGTTTGAACGACGAGGCGGTCCACGGAATTCCCGGAGACCGCGAACTCAAGGAAGGCGACCTGGTGAAACTTGACGTGACCGTCGAAAAAGACGGCTACATGGCTGACGCCGCCATCACCGTGGCGGTCGGCCGCGTAAGTTCTCAGGCGGAGCAATTGATGGCTTGTGCGGAGCGCGCCTTTCACAAGGCGATGCTGGTGGCCCGGGCCGGGTTCCGCGTCTTTGAAATCGGAAAGATCGTGGAACGTGAGGTGCGCAAGTCGGGGTTCTCAGTCGTCCGCGAACTGGGCGGACACGGCATCGGGCGCACCATCCACGAGGCGCCGCATGTCCCAAACTACCCTGACCCGCAGGCCCTCCAGATCCTGAACGAAGGCCTCGTCATCACGGTGGAACCGATCATCTCCAGTGGCTCGGGGAGAGTTTTCACCGACAAAGATGGCTGGACAGTGCGGACGGACGATCACGCGCTTTCAGCTCATTTCGAGCATACTTTGGTGATTACCTCTGGGGCGCCCATTTTGCTGACCGCCGGTTAGCGTTCCCGCGTGGTCTAAATCCGTGTGGTTTAGCGTATACGGGTGGTTGACCGGCGACCCGCTTCAGGATAAAGTTCCATATCAAGGGTCCAGCTTCTTCCTCCCCGCCCTGGTTTACGCTTGATGGTTTGCATGCGCTCCACTTCCTCTAAACCCGTCGTCCGGAAGCTCATGGTCTTGTTGTTCGCGCTGGCCAGCCTGGCTTGGGCGACGCCGCCGCAATTTTCCGTGCAGAAGCGGGTCGGCCTGACCAGTGGCGACCAGTGGGAACCCGCGGTGGCGGCGGATGGATCGGGACGGATCTACGTTCTTTATCCGCAGTACGGGCGAGTCCCCGATTGCGAAGAATGTCGGGTGCCCACCATGTTGCTGGTGGCGAGCACTGACAATGGCAAGACCTGGTTGACTCCGCGTGTGATGCTCGAATCGGGTTCGGGCCAGTTTGACGCCCAGATTGCTGTCGATCCGGCGGACCGGCGCACCGTATACGCGGCGTGGCTGCAGAACGGGAAACGTGCGGTCATGCTCGCGAAGTCAGTGGATTCCGGCGCAACTTGGAATTTTACCATTGCGGTTCGCAGCGAAGTAGAGCTGGATAAACCGGCGCTGGCCGTGCGCGGCCAAAACGTTTACGTGGCGTTCAATCATGAAGAAGAGGTGTGGGTGGCGGCCTCGCAGGACGGCGGGCGCAGCTTCATACCGACCCGCGTGAATGCAGAAAGCCGTCCGGGATGGTCGCTGCTGGGTGCGGCCACGGTCGATCCCTCGGGCAATACATTCCTGGCGTGGGCTTCGTACTCAAAGGCGGGAGGCGCACGTGGCGGCGTGAATTTGTATGTGGCGAAGTCGGCGGATGCGGGCAAAATGTGGTCTGCGACTCTACTCGATGTTTCCGCGGCGGCGCCGGACTGTAAGGACGAAGATTGCGGCGAGGCATTTCTGGGCGCGCAGGTCGCTTTAACTTCTGACGCCGCCGGAACTCTTTACGCGCTCTGGAGCCGGGGCAACACGCCGCTGGGGCCGCAGCGTATTTATTTCTCGTCGTCGACTAACGGTGGCGACAACTGGTTGCCTCGCGTCACTGTGTCCTCGGCCGCGCCGGGCGTGGAACATGCTTTCCCGGCGATCGTAGCTGGTAACGCCGGCGACGTCCGCATAGCGTGGATGGATGCGCGCAACTCTTCCCGCAATTCTCCGTATTGGAACACTTACTATCGAAGTTCAAGCAACGGCGGCGCCACCTGGGGAGAAGAGGTTCGCGTCTCCGGCCATGTGCCGGGATATCGTTATATAGGTAAAGAAGGCTTCCGCTTTCCTTTCGGCGACTATTTCGGACTAGCCATCGACAACCACGGAGATACACACATGGTCTGGGGCGAAGGCCTGAACTATCAGTCCCCAGGATCGATCTGGCACGCCAGTGGACGGTAGCAAAATTTTCCCGTAGAGACGCGGCTAGCCGCGTCTCGCCTTGCGCGCAACAGAGGGAAGCCCCATAAGCGTTAAGGCTGAGTTCTTCCCATTCGCCCGTGGATCGACCAGAAACGCGATCAGCCAAACCCCAGTCTTGAGCCCCATCGCCTGATTTCGCCAGCTATCAAGACTCTGACGGCACCCTCGTGCGATCATCAAGCGTTCACACCGAGGAAGCTCCTTATATCTACAAGTAACAAAGAACTCTCTTGACAGTCGATTATATTCGGAGGAAAATCTCGTCGCTCGTCAGAGGAGACCCCCATGAGAAGATCTTCCGGATCCTGCCAGACAGCTTCCAGGATTTCCGAATTAGTCCATCAGCACTTCAACAGATTAGCAACAGCCACGATGCTAACCATGGGTTTATTAGCGTTGGCATGCCCGATCAGCGCCGCCCAGCGTGGAGACTCAGGAGATTCCGACAAGAACTCTTCGGTTACCACGGCGACCCTTAGGGCATACGTGGTTACAAGCTCAAATAGCTTCGGAACCATCGATCTGAAGAACGGGACGTACACTCAGATCGGCCAAATGAGTGGGCTGCCGGGAGCCCTGGGAGGACTGGGCGAGGTGGACGGCAAGTTATACGGCGGCGCGATCCGCACCGGTAATCTCTACAGGATTGACGCCTCAAACGGGACCGTGACCTTAGTGGGTACCGGCGAGATATCGTATTTTGTCACGGGCTCCACAACGAATGGTCTGTACGCCGTAGGTCAGGATTTAAACCTCTATTCCATAGATGCGCAGACTGGCGCTGCAACATTGATCGGACCTACTGGCTTTAACCCCGCTGACGCCGGTGGCGGATCGCTCTCGTCCGGTTCGGAGACGCTCTACCTGAGCTTGGGCACGCTCGGTTCTTATGCCGTAAGTCTGTATTCGTTGAACACTACGACAGGCGCGGCCACGACAATCGGGCCCATCGCCTCAAACACAGGAGCCCCTCCGATGGTGTTTGAAAACGGGAGGCTGTATGCAACATTCAATTTCCCGTCTCAAGAGATCTGCACGCTGAATACAAGCACAGGAGCTCCCACATGTTTTGCAAGCGCGTCTGGGGTTCCTGGCTATTTTTCCGGATTAGCATGCGTCGCAGAAACCACAGCAACCTGCTTATACTAGGCTATCCCAGGAGCAATGGTTGCCGATTATAAGTCCATTTACACTAATTGACCCCGCCCCGGCACGGGTTTTGAGCGCTATCGTATCACTCACAACCTCAGAATCGACCGTCCCGCATAGCGGGCGGTCCTCAATCTGTTAGTAACCCGCCCACTAGCTCGCCAAGCCGTTCGATACGTTGTTCACGGCAGTAAGTGGCCAATTCCTCCACCAGTTTTTCAGTCGCCACCGGATCGAAGTAACTAGCGGTTCCCACCTGCACGGCGCTCGCTCCCGCCAGCATGAATTCCACCACGTCCGCTGGGGCCGTAATTCCGCCCATGCCAATCACCGGAATTTTCACAGCGTGCGCAGCGTCATAAACCATGCGCAGCGCGATCGGCTTGATGGCTGGACCGGAGAGGCCGGCAGTTACATTGGCAATTCTGGGGCGGCGCGTTTCCGCGTCAATCGCCATGGCTAAGAACGTATTCACGAGAGAGATGGCGTCGGCGCCCGCTTCCTGGGAGACATACGCCATCTGCGCGATCGAGGTAACGTTGGGCGACAGTTTGACAATCACCGGCCGCAAGGCCACGCGCTTCGCCGTTCGCACTACTTCATCGAGCAAAAGCGGATCGCTGCCAAACTGAATGCCGCCCTGTGCCGTGTTCGGACACGACACGTTAAGTTCATACGCCGCAATCCCCTCGCCCTGATTGAGGATCTCAATCGTTTGCTCGTAATCGGAGCGCGTATAGCCGAAAACGTTGGCGAACACGACCACATTCTTCTTCTCCCGCAATGCCGGGAGTTTTTCCGCGAGGAAGGCTGGTGCGCCGATATTCTGCAGCCCGATGGCATTCAGCATTCCGGCAGCGGTCTCAAACAACCGCGGCGGCGGATTGCCGGTCATCGCTTCTTTGGAGAGACCTTTGACTACCAATCCACCGAGCCGGTCGAGATGAACAATATCTTCGAATTCGACGCCATAGCCAAATGTGCCGGAAGCGGCGATGATCGGATTCTTCAGGTCGATGCCGGCGAAGCTGACGGTTAAGTCCGGATTGCCCGTGGGCGTCATTGCGTTCCTCCGGCGGGCGGCGTGGCGGCTGCCGGCATGGCGGACGGTACGGGGGACGTTGCCGCGGAATGACGCGGCGGCGCCAGCGCCTCGGTCAGCACTCTTCCCGTAGCCTGTGCCGGGGGATTGATGCCAAGCAATGACGCGAGTGTTACCGCCAGATCGACCGGCTCTGTATGCGTGCGATAGATTCCGGGCTGAAAGGCTAGGCCATAGAAAGCCAGCGGCACATGGGTATCGTACGAGAAAGGCGTCGCGTGATCGGTACCCCTCATGATTCCGACGTTGAACGGAGTGGGGATTCCCATCACATACCATCCGCCTTCGGGCGAGTAACTGTGAGCGTAGCGGCGGCCAATTTCGGTTGGCGGAGTGTCTCCACGCGCCAGTTTCGACTTGGTGAAGTATCCGGCCAATCCCACTTGCTTCATGGCCTCGCCCACGTCGCCTTCAGCGACGGATTCGTCCTTCCCCCCGAGGGTTCCGGCAAAGGCTTCTTCGTTAAGCCAGGCGAGCGGGTAATCGAGATCAAGCACGTAGTCGGCCTTCTTGGCATACTTCTTCGAGAGCAGGGAATTGATCTGTTCGCGCAACGCTTTTGAGTCGAGGTTGGCGGCAGGCAGACGAAAGGTCTTCGCGAATTCAGGCAGCGGCGCAATGCCGCGATCGGCGGAAAGCGCCATCCAAACATTGGCCATTCCAATTTGATGACCGAGGAAGCCGAAGAACTCCGCCAAACTTCGGTCGAGTTCAAGTGCCATGCTGCGCATTTGCGAAGAGTCCGGACCCACCTGGTGACCGAGAATATCGTTGGCCGATAGGCTGATGATCAACAAGTCGGTTACGGGACCTGCGCCCAGCTTCTCGTACAAAACCAGTTCCTTGGCAAACTCAAATTGGTAGTCGTTGGCGAAGGGAGTGGAGCCGACGACCTCGTAAAATCCGGCGGGCGTGCCATCTTTGCCGTTTCGCCGCACAGTCGAGCCGAGGATGGTTCCGTCGCTATCCTTCCATTCACGGTTCCAGAATTTCTCCGCGCGTCTTTCCGAAGGATGACCGCCATTAAAATTGCGCACCCACTCAGGGAGCTCGGGACGGTAGTAAGTAGACGTGATCCAGTCGCCACTCTTGGGATCGATCCAGTAGGCGGCGTCTCCGGAAAATCCCGCCGGCAACACGGCGGCGCGATCTTTCAGCGAGATTGCGAATACTCGGGCCTTGCCGCCCGTAGCCAGCTTCAACTCGTCCCCCAGGGCGTCGCTCAGGAGGTTGTGTGGCGATGCGCCGGGTCCAGCGCGCTCGACGCCGACAAGTTTTGTGGCATCGTCTTCCACCGACGTTACCCGCTTCTTTTTCTGCGGGTCCCACCATTCGTTTGCAACAATGCCGTGTCCGCTGGTGTAGCTTCCGGTGAAGAGGGTGGCGTGTCCGGGAGCGGTGCGGGTATTGGCGTAGTCGTAGTAGCAGTCGGTGAAATAAGCGCCGCGATCGAGAAACACGCGGAAGCCTCCGTCGCCGAACTGGTCGCGATAGCGTTCCAGGTAATCGGCGCGGAACTGGTCAATCACGATAACGACAATGAGTTTGGGGCGGGCATTGTAAGCGGATGCGAACGCGGCAGGAATCGATCCGAACAGCAGCAATGCAATGCACAGGGTGCGGGGGAGTCTCATCGCGACTTAGTTTACAGGAGAATGTTGGAGCGTCGAAACGGTAGCGAATCCGGCCCCGAAGGGACGACCGAGCTACCATGGCACCGCGGTCCCCTCCGTCTGCACGGAATCGCGTTTTTCAGCTAAAGTTAATGCACAATGCTCGATCTGAATTTTGTTCGTGACAACCTCGCACTGGTGGAAGAAAAACTGCGCCAGCGCGGAATGAATCCGGCCGAAGTTCTGAAAGACTTCAGCGCGATCGACCTGCAGCGGCGAGCATCCCTCGAAGCCGTCCAGCGCCAACAAAGTATCCGAAGGACCGAATCCGAGAATGTTGCTGTTTATAAGAAAAAGCAAAAGGAAGGCACCATTTCCGCGGCGGAGCTTCAGGAGGTGGAGAAGCTAATTGCCAAGTCCAAACAGCTGGGCAATTTCATCGCTGGACTTGACGCCGACGCTGCGCAGAAGGATGCTAGCCTTCGCGAAATCCTTAAAGGAATCCCGAATATTCCCCACGCCAGTGTTCCGGTCGGCAATAGTGCCGAAGATAACGTGGAAGCGCGCCGCTGGGGCGCGCCGCCGCAGTTCGACTTCAAGCCTAAGCCGCACTGGGAACTGGGCGAGCAACTGGGAGTGCTCGACCTCGAGCGAGCCGCCAAACTCTCAGGCGCGAGATTCGCTGTGTATTGGGCGCTGGGCGCGCGCTTGGAGCGAGCCCTAGCCAACTTTATGCTCGATCTGCACACCCGCGAGCACGGCTACATCGAGGTGCTTCCACCGTTCCTTGTGAACTCAGAATCGATGTATGGGACGGGTCAGCTCCCCAAGTTCGCGCAGGACCTGTTTCGTGTGCCTCACGGCGAGAAGGATCTTTGGCTCATTCCGACGGCCGAGGTCCCGGTCACGAATCTTTATCGCGACGAGGTGCTCGACGCCGCGCGCCTGCCAATTTCGCTGACCGCCTATACTCCCTGTTTTCGCAGCGAAGCAGGATCGTACGGCAAGGATGTGCGCGGAATTATTCGCCAGCACCAGTTTCAAAAGGTCGAGCTCGTAAAGTTCGCCCGCCCCGAGACTTCGTATGATGAACTGGAGAAACTGACCCATGACGCCGAGACCGTTTTGCAGAAACTTGGCCTGCACTACCGCGTGGTCACGTTGTGCACTGCGGATATGGGATTCTCTGCGGCGAAGACTTATGACATTGAAGTCTGGCTGCCGGGGCAGAATCTGTTTCGCGAGATTTCTTCCTGCTCGAACTTCGAAAGTTTTCAGGCGCGGCGGGCGAATATCCGCTACCGTCCTGAGGGCAAGAGCAAGACCGAATTTCTGCACACGTTGAACGGCAGCGCTCTAGCAGTAGGACGCACCTGGGTTGCCATCGTGGAAAACTACCAGCAAGCCGACGGCAGCGTGCGCATTCCGGAGGCGCTGCAACCGTATATGGGTACCGATCACATTCCGACACCGGCAAGGAGCGCCTGAATCCGCGCCCGTCGCGGCATGTACTCACGCGGCTGGTGCGATTTGCCATCCCATGAATTCCCCAATACACTGGCAGCAACCCGAAGCCTCGACGGTGCTTGAAGGCAACGTCTCTCCAATGGGCGCGATCTGGCGCACAATCCGTGGATACATTCTGTGGTCGTATGAGCGGGGCAGCCTGCACTACGACATCATGGTCACGCTGATCCTGCTCTTTGTTTTTATTTCGCCGCACTTCATCAACTTCAAGGACAAACCAGTCGAGCGTAATCCGCATCTTACCGGCGTGGTGGTGATTCCCGGCGAGAAGGGCGAGTTCATCTATCAGATCCAAGCCTCGGCAGTGAATGCCGCTTCGGGCGGAGATGTTCGCCGGCAACTGGAGCAGATCATTGAACCGATCTCCGGGGCAGTCAGCATTACCAAGTACGAGACGCTGAAAGACAAGGCCGGGCGCCCGCTGAGCTACAAAGTCTGGGTGGAAAAAGAATAGCGCTGGTTCACAAAAGCTGATTTCATAATGAGAACTGTGCTCAAGGCGGTTGTTCTCGGGATCGTGGTGCCCGTCTGGCTCTTTATGGCGGTCGCGTTGCCGCAGATTGTTGGCGAATCCGCTGAGCTTGAGCACATTCTCGCCCAGATGGATGCCGCCGCGCGAAACTTCAAAGCCACCGAGGCAAGCGTCGTTTGGGATCACTACGACAGGGTGATCAAAGAAACCGAGACTGAGAGGGGCAAGATTTATTTTCGGCGTGACGGGGGCAAAGTGCAGATGGCGGTTGACTTCGCCAATCCCGAGAAATACGTCCGCTACAGCGGCGGCAAGGTTCAGGTGTACCTGCCCAAAATGGATGAGGTCGACGAATACACCCCAGGCAAGAATCGCAGCGAAGTCGAAAGCTATCTCGTGCTCGGATTCGGTGGCAGCGGGCACGACCTGCTCAAGTCTTACGACGTGAAGTTCCTGGGGCCAGATACCGTCGACGGCATTAAGGCCGAGGAACTGCAGTTGATTCCGAAGTCAGATCGTGTGCGAAATGATTTTATTGCACGCATCCTGCTCTGGATCGACCCAGCCCGCGGAGTCTCTGTGCAGCAGCAGTTCTTTGAGCCGGGTGGTAACTATCGCTTAGTGAAGTATTCCGATATTCAGTCAAGAGAACAACTACCGCAGGAAGTTTTTAAGCTGAAGACGACCAAGAAAACCAAGTTTGTCTCGCCGCAAGGATAGGCTCTCGGCGAAGGCAAATCAGGAAAAATGGGAACCAACAGAATCAAGCTGAAAAAGACCGGCTGCGCCTATATACTGCAGGAGAACCCCCGAAAGTTGAGTTCGCATGGCTAAAGTCTTTACCATCACCGTTCCTCCGGATTTCCGCAAAAAGCGTGAACGCACCGCCGACCCACGCTACGTGGACGGGCAGAAGATCCTGGTGGAAGCGATGAAATACCTGGCACAGGCCGATCCGGTGGCCAATCGCGAAGCCGTGCAACTGCTCTCCGAACATGTCCGAACCCGTTTCCGCATGACCGACTCCCCTCTCAGCTAAGCGGAGATGTTGAACAGGAAGTTGAACACAAAGATCGGGCCGCCTGCTTACCCTGGCCGTGTCTCCCCGCCAGCAACGCCGATGCCAGCACGATGATGGCGGGATAGCATTCCAGCGTGTAACGAGGCTCCGGGTTTTCCAGCGTTCCCAGAAACGCCGAGCGCAGCAGCACGAAGCTGACCAGCAATCCAGCCCAGCGAATTCCCAACGGCCTGCGCGACGGCCTGCGTGGCAGCCTGGAAATGACCGCCAGCAGAGCTGCCACCACATACGCCAGGTTCAGCAATCCGAACCCTACGGCCATGACCGAATGCTTCGCGTCGTCATTGAATTCCCACCAGCGCACGTCGGGAGGAAGAATCTCGGTTCGCGGGCGTAGCCACATGTCCGCCACGCGCAGCAGGGGCAGCACAACATAGTAGCGAATGGGATGGACGCGAATGCGATCCGCGGCTAGTTTGCCGAATCTTGCATCGAGTTCCGGAGTCATATTCTGCGACTGGTTGTAGTCCGCGATCACCGCCAATGCTGCGTCCCTTTCCGCTCGGCTATCGATGGCTCGCGACGGTAGTTTCTCCGGGTCAATCTTGTCGCCAGGAACGTTCCAGTAGATCTCTTCCACCGACGCGTAATCGATGATCCAGGTCCTTACCCAGCGGTAAAAACCTCGGGGGGCTAGTTCATCCGTTTCGTTGGCGTAGCGGGGAGCCAGCGGCTGGAAATGGTGGAGCGTCCGAAGATTACGAATCGTCCAGGGAACGAGCGGCGCAAGCGCGAATATCATGACGATGATTCCAGCGGCCAGCGCGCCGCGGAAAGACTTCCGCTTCGCATCACAGCATCGCTTCAGCGATGCCTCACGTGCCAAGGAATCAGACGGCCCTTTAGGGGCTGCAACCGCCAGATAAAGAACGACCGCGGCCAGCAAAATGCCGCCATCGGGACGCAGCAGAATGCAAGCCGCGATCGCCGCGCCGGTCGCGGCCCAGAACCGGTAGTAAGTCCAGTCGACAACGTCCACCTCTATACCCGCGACCCGCATCCGATTCAGCGCCGCCACCGCGCAATCGAGAGCGACCGCAGTAAAGAATACCTCTAAGGTTTCTGTAAGCACGGCGGCGGCATAGTTTGCTAGGAATGGACAGAGCGCCGCCACGACAAAAGCGACTCTTGCCGCGCGGTCGGAAACCACACGGCGGGTAAGGTCGGCAACGATCAGGCAGGTGGCCAGGTCCACCAGAATCTGCGTCAGCAGAACTGCTCTAAAGTTGCCAGAGCCAAATAGACAGAAGATCCCGGCCAGAAACGCAGGATATCCAGGCAGCCGCGTGTCGGTCGGCACCAGCTGTGTCAGTTGCGTCTGGCCATAAATGCCGTGCTGCAGCCAGTTAATGGCGAGGTCGGCGTAGCCGCGCGAGTCGTCCGTGACCGCCGGGAAATAGACAAAGAAAAGCAACCGCAACACCAGGCCGGCCAGTGTGGCCACCAGGAAAAACCTGCGATGTTCGCGGATCAGGCTGAGCACGTTGGGAATATATCGCGAATCGCGCGATTTTCGTCCGCGGTCTCAACGAAAGTCACGTCGTTGGCCGTTCGCTTTTCGCTAAGACCAGCGCTTCGCGACGGAATGGCGAATAGCGAACGACGAATAGCGAACGGCGTCTGACCCCGGTTTGACCCCCTGCCGCTCTCACCTTAGGATGAAGAGACGACAACGCAATGGCGAAACAGGTTTTCTACGATCCCTTGCAAGCCCGCTGGAGGCGGATTCGCCGCGTTTTCGACGCGGTCGCCCTGGCTTTTTCCTTGCTGGTGGTCTTTTTCATCTACAGCGCCTTGCGCATTGAGCCTCTGCCCGACCTTTCTTGGCTTACAGAAAAGCGCCCATATCACGCTCTGAAAGAAAATGAAAAGGCGAAGGCCCGCGAGAAACGCCGTCTTGCCACTGTAGCCCGCGCCGGACACCGCCACCAAGCCCGCAAAGCTCCCTCGCAACTGACCTTGAACTCCGAGCAAGGGGTTCGGGCCGCATTCTACGTTTCCTGGGACGCGGCCAGCTTCTCTTCTTTGCGCGAGTATGCCCGCCAGATCGACTTGCTCTTCCCGACGTGGTTGCAGGTTCTCAGTCCAGACGGCCATGTGCAAGCCGTAGATCCGGAAACAAACACGATGTTTGACGTGGTTCAGGGTCAAAAGATCCACACTGTGGACGACAAAGTGATGCCGTTTCTGAAGGCGGAAGGCACAGGCATGGAAGTCTTCCCGGTAGTGCAGAACTTTGACGGTATCGACTTTGTTCCGGGCATCAGCGATTTCCTGAACAATCCGGAAGCGCGCGCGAACTTTCGCCGCGAGATCGGCCTCTTTCTGGCCACCGATCGTTATCGCGGTTTGATGATCGACTTCGAATCCTTCCCCAAGAAAGGGCAGACCGGATATGTAGCTCTGCTCAATGAACTCGCCTCTGATCTGCACGCCAAGGGGATGAAGCTGTACGTCAGCGTCCAGGTGCGCAACGAGGATTTTGATTACAAGGCCATTTCATCCCCCGTGGATGGCGTCGTCATCATGAATTATGACGAGCACTTTCCCGGCGGAACCCCCGGCCCCGTCGCCTCGCAGGATTGGTTCATGGACAACCTCGAGTCTGCCCTCGAGGAAATTCCGAAAGAGAGACTCATCTTGGCCATCGGCAACTACGGGTACGATTGGGTTGAACGGCCGACAAAAGGCAAGCTTCCGCCAGGCGAGGCCGACAAGAGCGTCTCCGTGCAGGAAGCCTGGATCGGGGCGCGTGATTCCGAAGAAGACGTTGATTTTGACGGCGACGCGCTCAATCCGCACTTCAGCTACCGCGACGACGATAATTTTCGCCACGATGTCTGGTTTCTGGATGCGGTGACCGCCCTCAACGAAATGCGTGCCGCTCAGACCCTCGGCATTCAAACCTTCGCCCTGTGGAGACTGGGCGCTGAAGACCGCTCGCTGTGGCGCGTGTGGGATATGCCCGGAGAAGCTAACGCGTCGGATCGATTGAAAGACGTTCCACCGGGGCAGGACGTCGACATGGAGGGTAATGGCGAGATCCTGCACATCGAGGCGCGGCCCACCGACGGCGAGCGCGATCTCACAATAGACAAGCAGACCGGACTCATCGACGGCGAAGACTTCAAAAGTCTGCCCGAGCCCTATCGTGTGGCGCGCTATGGTTTCAGCAAGAACCAACTCGCCATGACCTTCGACGACGGTCCCGATCCGGAGTGGACCCCTAAGATTCTTGACGTCCTCAAGCGCGAACATGTGCCGGGAACATTTTTCCTGATCGGAATCCAGGCGGAGAAGTTCAGTAGTATAACCAAGCGCATCTACCGGGAAGGTCATGAAATCGGGAACCATACCTTTACCCATCCCGATATCAGCTCGATTGGCAGCGGCTACATGCGGGTGGAACTGAATCTGACCGAGCAGTTGTTCGCCAGCCGCCTGGGTATTCGCACCATGCTGTTCCGTCCGCCGTACTCCGTCGATGCCGAGCCCGACACAGAAGACGAGGTGCGTCCGCTCGAACTCACGCAAAGTCTGGGCTACATCACCATCGGCAACAAAATCGACACCAAGGACTGGAGCGACGAGCCCGCTCTCTCACCGCAACAGATCGCCGCTCGCGTGCTCGACCACCTGCCACCCTGCCGACCTAACGATACGCAGTGCGGCAACATCATTCTCATGCATGATGGCGGTGGCGACCGGGAAAGAACCGTTCTCGCGCTCCCCCTGATTATCGACGGCGCTCGTGCCCGCGGCTTTGATTTCGTCCCCGTGTACCAGTTAATGGGCAAAACCAAAGCCGACGTCATGCCGCCGCTCCCAACTAACCAATTCTGGTCCGCTCGCCTGAATTGGATCGGCTTCTGGCTCTTCAGTGCGACCATGACGGCTATCGCGCTTATCTTTTTCCTGGGTGACGTTCTGATGACCGGGCGCCTGATTTCCGTCGGCGTCCTCGCCATCTATGACCGTCTGCGCTCCCATGTCTCTGGAACGACCGCACAAATTGCTGCCTACCGCCCACCCGTGGCGATTCTCATTCCCGCTTATAACGAGGAGAAAGTCATCGAACGCACCATCCAGGGTGCGATCGATTCCGACTATCCCAATCTACGTGTGATCGTGATCGACGACGGTTCCAGGGATCGTACTTTGGAAATCGTCCGCCGCGCCTTTGCTCCCGAAGAAGCTGCCGGCCGGATATTGATTCTTACCAAACCAAATGGCGGCAAGGCTGAGGCGCTTAACTTTGGACTCGAGCAAATCGGCGATGCCGAACTCTTCGTCGGCATCGACGCCGATACCATCATTGCTCCCGACGCCATCGCCCGAATGGTGCCACACTTCCTCAATCCGAAAGTTGCCGCCGTGGCCGGCAATGCCAAGGTCGGCAACCGCGTCAACCTGTGGACGCGCTGGCAGGCGCTCGAATACATCACCAGCCAGAATTTCGAGCGGCGAGCGCTCAACACCATGGGCGCAGTCAGCGTGGTGCCGGGCGCGATCGGCGCCTGGCGCACCGAAGCGGTTCGCGAAGCGGGCGGTTACCACGTCGACACCGTCGCCGAAGACGCCGATCTGACCATGGCGCTCTTGCGCAACGGCTATCGCGTGGAGTACGAAGACCAGGCGCTCGCCTTCACCGAGGCTCCGACCACTGCCAATGCGCTCATGCGCCAGCGTTTCCGCTGGTCTTTCGGGATACTGCAGGCCGTCTTCAAGCACAAGGGCGTTTTCGCGCGCAAAGGCGTCTTGGGATTGGTCGCACTTCCCAACATCCTCATCTTTCAGATTCTGCTTCCGTTGGTTTCGCCCTTCATCGACGTGATGTTTGTGGTCGGCGTGATCTGGTATTTCATCCAGAAACACTTTCACCCTGAGTCCACCGATCCGGCCAGCTTCCAGCGGTTGCTGATCTTTTTCGTCGCGTTCCTGGTGATTGATTTCGTCGCCTCGGCGATCGCCTTTCTCCTGGAGCGCCGCCAGCCCGAAGCTCGCGAAGACGCCTGGCTGCTAAGTCAGGTATGGCTGCAGCGCTTCGCCTATCGCCAGGTATTTTCCATCGTCCTGTTCCGAACCCTGAAGCGCGCCATCCAGGGCCGCCCCTTCGCCTGGGACAAACTCGATCGCACCGCCGCCGTAAAGTACGTGCCCGCAGAGCGCCGCGAATCAGTGCATGTACCGTAGGACTACGCCCCGCCGCGCAGGTTTCGCTCAACCACCGATCGCTGTCACTAGTCCGTTTTCGTCGCCACGCGGCCCGCAGACTTCCAGGTATCCCGCCTCTTGTCCTTCGAAACTCCGGGCGATGCGCTGAACGGAACACCGGGCACAGAGGGAAATAGGCCGAGCGCTGCTCGCCGCGAGTAGTGTGTGAGTGATACCGATCTTAGGGAGTTTAGCAACCGGACCCGAATCGAGAGCACTGACCCACAGGTAGCGCGCAGGGTTGGCGCAGGAAGAGCAATAGTCCTGAAGTCCGGCGAGAAGGGTGTCCAACTCCACGCGAAGGGGTTCCTCCCAATCGCTTCTGGGGCGAAAGATATAGCAAGGCAATTCCGCTACTGGCTGAATGACCACCGCCCGCCCCTTATACGTGCGGTAGTCTTCATTCAGTCGCTCCACAATGCAGGGGACACACAGCGGCACGATGTCCTCAGGGGCCGACTCCGCCGTCTTCGAATAACCATGCCTGGCCGGTTGTCCGCAACGCACACATAGCTTATTCTCGGGTTTCTTTCTCGTCAGCCGAAGAACCGCCGCCCCTAGTCCGGCGATGACGGCAGCCATCAGCAAAATCAGCCGAATGTGCATAGACGTGTTCCTGTTCCTCAGACCGCTGCGACCGGATTTTAGCAGACTGGAATTCCATCGATTACCCTCCCGTGATCCCAGTCACTGACATCCCCAGCCAAACCGTGTGTCGTAGGAAGGAGAGCCCAATATGCCCCGCACCATCATCGAGCCCTTCCGCATCAAAAGCGTCGAACCCATTCACTGGACCACCCGCCAGCAGCGCGAGCAACTGCTTCGAGCCGCGTTCTATAACCTCTTCCTCCTGCCCGCGGACGACGTCCTCATCGACCTGCTCACCGATTCCGGCACCGGCGCCATGTCCACGCACCAGTGGGCGGCCATGATGGAAGGCGATGAGAGTTACGCCGGGAGCCGCAGCTTCGAGCAGTTTCGCTCCTCGGTGCAGGATATCTTCGGCTACAAGCACGTCATCCCAACTCACCAGGGCCGCGCCGCCGAACGCATTCTGTTCAGCGTGATGTGCAAAAAAGGCGATGTCGTCCCCAACAACACGCACTTCGACACCACGCGCGCAAACGTAGAGTTCGTCGGCGCCGAAGCGGTAGACCTCGTCATCCCCGAGGGCCGTCAGCCGAGCTTGAAGCATCCTTTCAAAGGCAACATGGACGTAGCGGCACTAGAGACTCTCATCCAAAACGCCGGCTCGAAAGGCGCCCGCGTGCCTCTGGTCATGCTGACCGTGACCAACAACTCCGGCGGCGGCCAGCCCGTGTCCATGGAGAACGTCAAAGCCGTCAGCGCAGTTTGCCGCAAGCATCGCATCCCGCTCTACTTCGACGCCTGCCGTTTTGCCGAGAACTCCTACTTCATCAGAATCCGCGAAAAAGGATACGCCGACAAATCGCCAAAAGAGATTGCACAGGAAATGTTCCGCTACGGTGACGGCTGCACCATGTCAGCCAAGAAAGACGGCTTGGCGAACATCGGAGGATTCCTCTGCACCAACGACGATCTGCTAGCGCAGCAGGAGAAAAACCTGCTCATCCTAACCGAAGGCTATCCCACCTACGGAGGCCTGGCCGGCCGCGATCTCGAAGCCATCGCCGTCGGGGTGCAGGAAGCGCTGCACCAGGACTACCTCGAATACCGCATTGCCTCGACCGCCTACCTGGGCAACCACATTGCCGAGCAGGGCGTGCCCATCGTCCAGCCGCCAGGCGGCCACGCCGTCTACATTGACGCGCGCGCCTTTCTTCCCCACATCCCGCCGGATCACTTCCCCGCGGTCGCCCTCGCCAATGAACTCTATCTCGAAGGCGGCATCCGCTCGGTCGAGATCGGTACGTTGATGTTCGGAGCCTCGGCGAAGATGGACCTGGTGCGTCTGGCGATTCCCCGCCGCGTCTACACTCAGAGCCACATCGACTACGCGGTTGAAATCATCCTCGAAGTCTGGAAGAAGCGCGAAAAGATTCATGGCATGAAACTCGCGTATGAAGCGCCATTCTTGCGCCACTTCACGGCCCAACTGGAGCCGGAGCCGGCAGAGGCAGCAGCTGCCGTGCGACGCTGATCTGAACGGCGTATTTTGGGTGGCGCAGCGCTTCACCGCTGCTACCGAGGAATTGTTCTCTGAGAAAAGCGGCGACTCTTCAGTCGAAGCTCTTCGGCGCGCATAAAGTCGATAAGCTTGGGCCTGGCCACAATGAAATGCCTGCCCTCGCGCTGCAGCAGGCCCATGCGCGTGAACCTGCTGAGTTGCGTCGTGACCGTTTCCCGGCTCGTCCCAATCAAGTTGGCTAGATCTTCATGGGTCAGGCGGACGTTGATTAACCTACCGCTGGGAACCTCATGTCCGTACCTTTCGCTCAATTGGAGCAATACCCTAGCCAGGCGGTGATAGGACCAGGTGTGGCTAAATTCCGCCAGTCCCTTCTCCACCGTGGCCAATCGCTTCGAAAGCAGGCGAATGAAGTTCAGGGCCACGACGGGGACCGCGGACAAGAGTTCCACGAAAGACTCTTGGGAAATAATCGTGACCAGAGAATCCTCAATGGCGATGGCCGTGAAGGGTCTTTTCTCCTCGGAGAGGAAAAGTTCGCCGAAGACCTCATCGGGCTTAAGGATGTGCAGAATGGTTTCCCTCCCCTGGTCTGAAAGGGAAATCAGCCTCACCATGCCTTTTTTCAGGACGTAAAGGGAATCGGCAGACTCGCCTTCCCGAAATATACTTGTGCCCCGCGGAAACCACTTCTCCGTGCAGAGGCGGGCGAGCTTTCGCGCATCCCGTTGTGCCACCCTTTGAAACAGGTCCAGAACGGTAACGAAATGTGGCCACACGTTCCTCGCAATGACCGGCGTTTGCACGGAGGATGCTAGCACCAGACTGCTCGATAGTTCAACGCCCGGCCGTAAGAGTGAACCTGGATCTCAGGAAATGTCGTACCTTTGCAATACTTCCACTCTCCGACTTGGCCTTGAACCGACACAGCCAGCCAATGTGCCGCCTGTCCCGGACCAAGGTGAGGAGCACTATGCCGAAAAGGCTCAAGACATCGCACAGATAGGCCATCGGGAAGGATTCAAGTCAACTAGAAAAGATAAAGAATGAGAAAGCAGGCTGGCATGTTCACCTCGCGCCATCTTATGCCGGGTGCCCCAGGATTCCACAGCGGTGTCAGGCTTGGGATTTTGCCCGATCGGGCACTCAGCCACCGGATTCTTCATCACAACCACCCAGTGACCGCCCTCACATCCCTCCAATCCGCCCCGTGCGACAATAGCCATCTGAATGGGGCAGTCCAGAGGTGTCCGCGTCTCCAAAACGGACATCGGAGATGCCCCAAAGCCATTTAGGAGCGTTTTTTGGAAGCTAAGTCCCTATTTCTGAATATTTTGGAGCTAAGTCGTTTATATTCTATATTTTAGAGCAATTCGGGGGGGGGGGGGGGGGGGGGGGGGGTACAAAACCAGTACAAACCAGGACAAGATCTCTCTTGCAAAATTGTATGTACAAGCGAAACACCGTGATCAGCAAGAGACGCGCAAACTTCCAAAGCACCGGGACCGAGGACGCGGATTTGTATCCGCAGCCTGCCAGCCACTCCTACCCGGGTGTAAAATCAGAAGTCGCGAACACCCGCGCTAACATCAATATCCCGTCCCAGAAAGGATCTCCTATGGCAACCATGGAAGCCCCACCCCGCCTGCAAGTCCGCCTCCACGAAGGCGCGTTCAAGAACGAATCGTTCGTCGATTTCACCAAAGAAGAGAACGTGCGCAAGATGCGCTCCGCCATCCAGAAGGTTCGCGAACAGCTCGGCCGCGAGTACGACCTGATCATCGGCGGCAAGCGCATAAAAACCTCCGACAAGATCCGTTCCATCAATCCCGCCAAGCCTTCGGACGTGGTCGGCGTCCACCAGAAAGCTGGTAAAGAGCACGTCGAGCCCGCCGTACAGGCCGCTCTGAGCGCCTTTACCCACTGGAGCCATACTTCGGCCGAGGAGCGCGCGTCACTCCTGTTTCGCGTTGGCGATGTGATGCGCGAACGCAAGCTCGAATTCATGGCTTGGCTGGTCTTCGAAGTTTCCAAGAACTGGTTCGAGGCCGATGCCGATATCTCTGAGACCATCGATTTCTGCGAGTTTTACGCGCGCGAGGCGCTGCGCTTCGCGAAAGCCGAGCCTCCCGTGCAACTGCCGGGCGAGCGCGACACGCTGACCTATATTCCGCTCGGCGTCGGAGCCGTGATTCCTCCGTGGAATTTCGCCTGCGCCATTATGGCTGGCATGACGCTTGCTTCGATCGTCAGCGGCAACACTGTCGTCCTGAAGCCGTCCAGCGATTCGCCTACGATTGCGGCGAAGTTCGTTGAATTGCTCGAAGAATGCGGCATGCCCGAAGGCGTGGTGAACTTCTGCCCTGGCGGCGGCGTGAGCTTTGGCGACGCGCTGGTGTCGCATCCGAAGATTCGTTACATCGCTTTCACCGGCTCGCGTGAAGTCGGATTGCACATCAACCAGAGCGCCGCGCATCAGCAACCGGGCCAGCTCTGGATCAAGCGCACCATTCTCGAAATGGGCGGCAAAGACGCCATCATTGTCGATGCCGATGCCGATATCGATTCCGCCGTCGAAGGCGTGGCCACGGCCGCTTTCGGCTTCCAGGGCCAGAAGTGCTCGGCTTGCTCGCGCGCCATCGTCGATGAGCGCGTTTACGACAAGTTCCTCGAGAAACTGAAATCCCGCGTCGAACGCATTACCGTCGGCGATCCTACGATGAACCCGAACATGGCTGCTGTTATCAACGAAGGCTCGATGAACGACATCTTGCGCTATATCGAGATCGGCAAGAAAGAAGGACGACTGATCACCGGCGGCGCGCGCGCCGCCGATGCTAGTTCCGAAGACGGCTACTTCATCCAGCCGACAGTGATCGCCGACATCTCGCCCAAGTCGACGCTGGAACAGGAAGAAATCTTTGGACCAGTGCTGGTGGTGATCAAGTCGCGCAATTTCGACCACGCACTCGAGATCGCCAACGACACCGAGTTCGGCCTGACCGGTGCCGTTTACTCCAGCTCGCGCGAGAAACTGGATCGCGCCGTGCGCGAGTTCCACGTGGGCAATCTCTACCTGAACCGCAAGTGTACGGGAGCGATGGTGGGCGCGCACCCCTTCGGCGGCTTCAACATGTCGGGCACAGATTCGAAGTCGGGTGGGCCGGATTACCTATACCTGTTCACGCAAGCGAAGAGCGTGGGCGAGAAAATTGGGTAGTCGGAGTGTCGCGGCAAAATACAAAAGGCCGCCCGCAGGCGGCCTTTTGTGATCCAGCGAAAGCGGTCTAGTTGCCAATCCCCGCGGTCTGAGAGGATTGCGGGATAGCGGCCGCTGCGGTGGCCGCCGCGGCTTCGTTTAAGATGCGGTGGTGAATGGTGAACAGCGCCAGTTCCAGCCGGTCCGACACGCCGATCTTGTCGTAGACGTTGCGCAGGTAGTTCTTGATCACCTGCTCGGTCGTGCCCAACTGGGTGGCGATTTCTTTGTTCTTGTATCCCTGAACAATGAGCGCCACGATGCGCAGTTCCTTGGCCGTTAAGCGGTCACGGACGCGCAGCCCGACCATATCGTTTTCGGTCAACTCGCTCGGCACCGCCATGTCTTGCACCCAGTTTTCGCCGCGTGCAATCTTGCGGACGCAGTCCACCAGCGCCGGGCTGGTGACGTTGCGATAGACGACACCATGGGCGCCAGCCGCCATGTAGCGCTGCGCACTCTCGCCGGTGTCGGCAAGGACGACGACGCGCGTCTTGTTCTTGTTCGCAGCCGAGAGGACGGAGTTGAAGTCGGAGTGAAAGCCCCCGGCAATGATGAGGACGGCGGCGCGAAACTTGTCGAGCGCCATGAACATCTGCTCGGCAGTTTGCGCCTGGGCCACAATGCGCATTTCGTCTTCTACGGCCAGCACTTTGGCGATGCCAGCTCGAAAGATCGCCTGATTGTCGGCCAGAATAAGCTTTAACATGGATTCCGCTCCCGGTTAACTGTTGCGAACGAATTCGTAAGAATCGATTACGCAAGCGACGCCCCGGTTGTCCCCGGACTCGGCGCTGGCATGGGGCTCATCGGTCCGCACCACGCGGCCGCGGCACTGAATCACAACATCGTCCCTACCGCCCGTGACTTCGGGTGGCAGGGTGATCTCAAACTCTACGGGTGAACCGACCTCGAGCGAAGCGTCGGAGCGGATGTACACGCCGGCGGCGCTCAGATTTCCGGTCATGCCGCTGCTGTCATCCGCGGTATCTTCCCTATGAATCTTGATCGGCAAATGCAGCGGAAACCTTTTTCCGGTACGCGCTTCGGTCACGACTCCTCCTGTGCTGTCGCTCTGCGCTTCAATCCAACGGCAGAAAACCAAGGCAAAAAAACCAGGCCAGAAAACCACGAGACTCCCAGCCCAAAGCCTGACGAGCAGCTATCGGCGTTATATCACGGAAAATACCCCAAAAGAAGCCCAGATTACCTTCGTAATCACAGTAGGAACTAGATACCTCCTCACGGCCAGACGGTCGCGGCCGGTCCCGGCCTTTTCTGCGCCTGGACGATCGCTCACAATGCTGGGGTCTCGGGGCTGGGTTGGACAATCAGATTGTGCCGGCGAAGCACGCGGCGGCGCTGCGATTCCTGGAGCGGGGCGGAGGCGGCAATCGCACAGAGAACGTAAAACAGCGCGGCGTTGGCCGGGATCTGCAGATTGAAATCTAGGAAGCTGTGCACTAGGATCCCCACACAACCGAGCAGGGCAGCCACGGTCAGCGCGCCGCTGGCGGTCTCGGTCCAATTCTCAAGCTTGCCTGCGGCCCGGCGAAAGACCAGTACTAGAAACCAAACCGCAATGGAGAATCCGCCCAGGCCGGTCTCGACCAGCAGTTGCAGATAATCATTGTGCGCCTGGTTGACGAAGAAGGTGGTGTAGAAACTGCGAAATTCAGGGTACACGATCGGAAAGGCGCCCAGTCCCCAACCGAGGAACGGCCTCTTGACAAACATGTGCAAGCAATCGCGATCGATGGTGAGGCGAACGCCTCCAGTGATTTCTTCGCGGGCTGCGGAGTGAATGCTGGTCAGGCGGCGGGTGAGTTCGTTGCCCCCCATCCAGACGAGAAAAACAATCACCATCGCCAGAAACGCGCCCAGCATGAGGGGCTGTTTCCAACCGCTTTTGCGCTTGCGAACCAGAAGCACGCCCAGCACTACCATTTGCGCGACGAACGCCGCCATGCCTCCGCGCGAACCGGAAAGAAAAATACTTGCTGCCATCAGCGCGGCGATCCCTGCTACCGCGATCCTTCGGCTCCCGATCGTGAAGTGAGTTGCGGCCAGCACCAGCGGGAAGGGCGTTAGCATCTCCATCAGGCCCGCGTAATGATTGTGGTTGACGTAGGGGCCGTAAATGTAGCCCCCCTGGTCCAGTGTCCAGATCCAGTAAAGCTTTCCATTGGGCGCCAAACCCTGCAGCACCGCAAACACAGCCACGACTGCCCCGTAAGCCGTGAACAATTTGGCCATCAGTTCGAACTGAGATGAACGATGCAGAGTTTGGGTCACGACAAACGCCAGCATGCCGTAGGCAGCATAGAGCAGCAAGTGAGAATAGGTTACGTGGCGATAGGCTGTCGTTCCGGCCAGCCACTGCAACAGCGCCAGCGCAAAAAATGCGGCCATGGGACGGTAGAGCACGTTGTCCGAGACCTTCAGTTTACGATTGATCCACTGGCGGTATGCCCAAAATGCCAGCAGCAGCATGGCGCACGTTTCCAGGGCAAAAATTGACCAGGGCTGGACTGCTCCAAAGGCCAGTGGCCCCAGCAACAGCACGGCATTGGCGCCCATGAGGAGCGCGCTGTCGGTGAGCTGTGGTTTCGAAGCTTTAGCGACGGGAGCGGGTTCAGGCTGCGTTGCCAGGGCGGAACTCACGGGTTGTCCTTGGAATGATCGGGAGAATTGTCGGAAGAATTATCGGGCGAAAGTTCGAAATCGTCGAGCCAAAGCTTGCCGCGGATCGGAGAGCCGGCCGGGAAGCGTTCGATGGCCAGCCGCAGCAGGGTAGTGGAGTCCGGGGTTGTCACTTTGGAATGAACTTCCTTCCAGAAGTCGGCATCGTTGAGTGGGTCGCTGATATAGAGCGGGGCGCCGGTGTAGGCGTCGCGCAGAACGATCTGCGGGCCGCCCGCTCCTTCAAAGTCCGCCGACTTATAGTACGCGGAAAAGTCGTAAGCGGTTGCGCCGCGCACCGGAATCAGTTGTTGGATGCCCGCGTCGTTGATTCCCGGGCCTTCGAAGGTGAGAGAGAGCGACCGATGACCCTGGCGGAAGTCGCTTGCATCGAGCAACGGCTGGACTCCGGTCCGATTCACGTAGGTCCAGTCGAAGCCTCCGTTCAGGATGTCGAGGCTGAAATCGCCGTTTACCACCAGGTTGTCGTCGGTGGGGAGGTAGGCAGAAAGGCCAAGAATGTCAGCGGCCTGCTCCCATGCCGACATGGCGGCATCGGGACGATGCGCTTCAATGAGGTAACCCACGTATCCGTACAAATGCCGGATGTCGAATTTTTCGTGCAACTGGGCGAGCCGGTTCCAGGTTTTGATGGTGCCCTCGGTTTCCTGCTTGCTCCTCAAGAACGCGAGAAAGGCAACCAGGGAATCGGTGCGAGCCGGCACCACGTCGCGGAGGAGAGCGTCCGTGTCCGGGCGCACGCGCCAGCAAGACCGCAGGGCCGCGTCTACCAGGGCATTGTCATTCTCGATGACGACATGGAATTCGCGCAGGGCGCGGTCGATATCGCCGTTGATAATGAAAAAGTTCGCCGCCTCCCAGGCGACATCGGGCGCAGTGGGCTCGGCCCGCAACGCGCGCTCCAGTGCCTCACGCTGGCCTGTGAGATCCCCAGTCACCTGATATGCGGCGGCCAGATCGAACCAATAGCGGGCATCATGGGGGTTGAGCGCGACCGCGGCTCGAAGGCTGTCGATGGCAGACTGCGGATCGCCAAGAGCAAATTCAAAGTAGCGTCCGAGCCGATGACGATAGTCTGCATTTCCCGGCGAGAGGCGCACCGCGCGTTCCAGCTTTGGCAGCTCCGCGCGCGCAGCAAAGAGGCTGGCGGCGAACTCTTTGCCGGTCAGAAAAAGATAGACGCATGCCAGAAGAGAAACGCCAGCAGCGAATTGCCAGCGTCTACGGTTTGAAAGTGGAATGGCCATAGGTACCAGTCAACTCTGCCCGTTGATAGGAAACGAAATCTCCGCCTGTTCGAAGCGTGCGTCTGAATTACTCGCGCGGAGAAACAACCACCTCAAACCGCCTTCGGCTCCGCGTCGCCGCCCGTAACGGGAGGTTCTTCCTGGTAGTACTGACTGTATTTGCCCTGATACTCGTAATAATAATAATAATCTGGAGAAGTGAGATCGACGGCATTCAGGAGCACGCCAGCGACATGTGCATTGACCTGCGTCAATATATCGCGGGCGCGTCGCAGTGCCTGTTTCGTAGTGTGGCCGGAACGAATTACCAGGATCGTGGCGTCGGCGCGCGGTGACAATACGACCGCGTCCGTGACGGAAAGAGTTGGAGGAGTGTCGATCACGATGTGGTCGTACATTTCGCGCAACTCCGCGATCAGGTCCCTCATGTTGGAGGATGCCAGCAATTCGGCTGGATTGGGAGGCGGCGTACCCGCGGGCATGATGAAGAGATTGGGCAGAATCGGAGTGGTGGTAATCGTCTGCTGCACGGTGGCGCTTCCGGTGAGCACGTTGCTGAGACCGCTGCGTGGGCCAATGCCCAGGGCTTTGTGAACACTTGGGCGGCGCAAGTCGGCATCGACCAGGAGAACGCGGACTCCCTTTTGCGCGAGCACGATCGCGGTGTTGATGCTGGTGGTGGTCTTGCCTTCCTGTGGACGCGCGCTAGTCACCATGATGACTTTGGGCGGCGCACCGAGATTGGAAAGCAGCAGCGAGGTTCGCAGGGCACGATACGATTCCGCCATCTGGGATTGGGGCCGAACCTGGGTTACGGTCTCAAACACCTCCTTGGGGGCAGTCAAGGCCAGGCGCTTGCCGGCCGCGCTATGACTGGCTGATTTGGAGCCAAGTGGGATCATCCCCAGCGAGGGAAGGGCCGATAGCGCTTGTGCCTGCTCGGGGGTCCGGACGGTGTTGTCCATGTTCTCCAGTACGAAGGCCAGGCCCACAGCGGAAATGACGCCGAGGACCAGCGCGAATGCGAGGTTGCGGGGAATGTTGGGTTCGCTGGGAGAGGTGGGAACACGGGCGGCATCAATGATGCGAAAGTTATTGGAGCGCAGCCCCGCGGTGACGCCCGCTTCTTTCAGTTTTTCCAGCAATCCCTCGTAAAGTGTGCGGTTGCTGTCTAGGTCGCGCTTGAGGATGCTGTATTCGATCGCGCTCTCGTTGAGTTTGTTAGCCTCCTGTTTTTGCTTTTCAAACGAATCGCGCAACATGTTCTCGCGCTGCAACGCAGCGAGGTACTGGCCCTTGAGATGATCGACGGCCTTGTTCGTTTCCGATTGAAGCTGGCGGTCAATCTCCTTCAATTGGTTATTGAGCTGAGCGATTCTTGGATACGAGGGACCAAACTGCGTGCTGAGGTCGGCAATCTGAATTCTGAGATTGGCCTGCTGTTCGCGCAACCTGTCCAGTAGCCCGGAAGTTGCCCCGTTTCCGCCTCCCGTGGTGTCGGAAACGATGGCAGCCGCGATCGCGTCCGGATCGTTGGACTGAGTCTGGCGATAGACGACCTCCTTTTGCATGCGGTCGGATTCGGCCGTCGTCATTTCTCTGTTAAGCTCGGCAAGCTTCTCAGTGATGATGTTCTGTTTCTCGTCAGTTCCGAGAATCTCGTGTTCTTTTTGGTAGCGTACGAGCTTCTCCTGCGAGGTTTCCACTTTCATCTGCAAATCGACGAGCTGTTTCGAAAGCCAGTCGGAGGCCTGCATGGTGGATTCAAACTTGGTCTTGAAGTTCTGCTCGACATAAGTGGCCGCTAGGGTATTCACGGCGCTGGCAGCGAGCTGAGGATCGGTGCTGTTGTAGTGAATCTCGATGATCCGGGTGTTGGGAATCAGACTGACGTGGAGGTTTGACCGGAAGCTCGCCAGCAGGGCCGAAGTGCGGTTCGAATCGGTTTGCAGCGGATCGGCCACCAGGTTGGGTTGCTTTTGATCGGAATGACCGCCAAATTCGGGACGCTTGTCCAGATTCAGTTGCCGGATCACTTGCAGAGCCATCAGGTCGCTCTGCAGGATGCGGACCTCGGTATCCAAGTCGCTCTGATCGTAGTAGTCCACCACTGGCCCCGAGTCTTTGAAGTTAATGAGGTTGGAATCGGCTTTGTTAACTACGATGCGGCCTACCGCCTCGTAGATAGGAGTCTGGCGCAGGCTGGCCACGGCGACGACTAGAAAGATGCCCACCACAACCGCGCTCACCATCCACTTGCGCTTGATAAGAACGCGCATGTATTCTCTCAGCGTCGATTCTTGAGACGGCAGGACGTTATAGAGTGAAGAGCCGAGCGGCCTCAGAAATTCAGCCGGACCTGCAGGCTGCAGTTCATGCGGTCCGTCATTATTTCGCGGAACGTCACTTCGCGGAACCAGCGGTCCCAATGACATCGTTACTCCTTAGCCGCCACAAGCTCGGGCCGGCACTGCCACGCACCGGGTGAACAGGTCACCGCTCTAGCCGACCTTCCCACAGCAAGCTGGGCACACAAGAGCGGGCTGTTGTGAGGATTTTGCCTGATTCTAGCATTTCGGGAGTGAGAAGCAGCCAAAATTTAAGGCGTGGCGATAATGTTTCCGGTTCTGATTTCCGGCTGGCAGACGCGGACGCTGCAACAAATCCCAATCTATGGTATGAGCTGCCGAATAGCGAGCAGCGCTGAGGTGCTCAATGCCAAGGATAACATACGCTATACTTACGCGGCGGAGATGTGGGTCACCCGCCAATGTCGGTGCAAGCGCGGTGTCCGCTCAACCGTGGACGCTGCAAGTCCTGATTGATTAGAGTTGCAGTTCAGCCCAAGTACCAAAATCAGCACGGCCCGATGACCATCTCACAAGAGCTCGATCTTCTTACATCGGAATCCAACTGGTCCCCATTGCAATCTGGACAGCACAGGGCGAGACTTGTTTGTTCGGTTGCTTCGGCGATCCCTCTCCTGATGTCCGCCACGATCGTCGTTCTGCGCGGGGGCTTTCCCACCCCCTTTGGCGCTCTGTTGAAGATGGCGGGAATTTCTCTCCTCGTGGTAAACGCCGGTGCGTTCGGCGCAAGAAAACACTGGTTGTTGTGCAGGCCGATGGTGTCACTTCTGACGCTGCTGATTGTCACGGCCATAGGGCTGTCCCCGATTGGCCGCAGCGCTCTGATCGCGGCGGTGATCGCCAGTGCGGGCGGTGTTGTGTGTGCGTGGAACCTTCTTGCAGTAGTTGCGCGAACAGGTTTTTTGCGTACCGGCGCCCTCCTTACTTTGGGTCTTTTCCTTGGGTTCTATGCGGAGAGCATGTATTGGCGCGTCAGTTCCGTGCATGATGTCGTTTATCCGGAGTCGATCATTGCGGGGCGAGCCGCCGCTGATGTTGCCGAACAAGCGGCGGTCGTAAACATGATTTCCACCTACAAAGTGGCCTCCACCGGGCTGGATGGCCTTCTCCCGCTCAAGTATCACAACGGGTCCTTGTGGATTGCGGAAGGACTTCGCCGGCTGTGCGGTTTTCGCGCCATCGACTTTCTCGCCTTCGGTTACGGAATTCTGTTGATACCTCTCTATTTCGTGGCATTTTTCGGGTGCGCTGAGATGTTGCGAGCGGCGGTACGGCGGGAATTCGATGCGCCACCATTGATTTTCTGGGCGGCGAGTGTGGTTGCATTTGTCGGGGTCTTTCCATTTACGGATGACCCCTTGCATCTGAACTTCAACGAAATCATCATCAACAGCGATTCTTTTCTCCTTGCCGTTACGTTGTCTCTTCTGCTCATTGGCGCCGGAGTGTGGTTCCATGAGTCGCTTTGCGCCCGAGGTTTCGTCTGGACGCTGCACGAGAAGATTGCCCTGGCCGTGGTCTTGCCCGCCGCTTTGGGCTTGATCGGGTGGGCGAAGATCTCGCAGATCTATCTGCTCTTGGTTTTGGTCGTATACCTTTGCTGGCGCGTAAAATGGCTGCGAACATGGCCGTTCTTGCTGGGGACTGCGCTTTCGGCTTTGGCGTTCGCCGTCATGCTCTACGGTGAGAGGGGAGCCAATAAGTCCAGTTTTGCTCCTCTGAATTTCGACAGAATTTCTCCCGAATGGGTTCCGTATTTTTTCGTTTTCTATTTTGCCTGGGCCTGGCTGTTTTTACTGGTTTGGGCGCGCTTTCATGGGGTCCGGACTTTGGGGGAGTTGGTACGGGCGGCAAACGCGGGCGATTTAATTCTGGTCGAACTGGTGTTTGTCACTGTCGTGGCCGGTCTCATCCCCTATTTGCTGATCAACTTTTACTCTCCCAACTGGAAGTACTTCACCGAGTTTCAGGGTGTGGTGGCGGGCGTGTTCGTGGTTGCCTTCCTTCCTCAGTTCAGATTGGCTGATATGCTGCAACGCGTGCGAGACGGCAGCCTTCGTCTGACGAGTGCGCTGTTGCTGGGGTTCACGGTTGCAATGTGCGGACATTTATTTGTTACGACGGTGGCCGCGGCGTACCGCATGCTGAAACGGGGCTGCGAAACTCGCGCTGTGCTTGCAGGGATGCCCGCCACTGCATGGCGCCAGGAATTAGGACAGATCAAGGCGCGCCGTTCGGTTGTGGTCGCTGCACTTGCCAATCGTGTCCGACTGACCCAGTGTCTTGATCGCCTGGGGCAGCAACCTGTTGAACAGCGCAGGGGTACGGTCCTGTACATTCCTAAGACCAATCGTGCTTATTGGGATATGAGGCAACTGGGGGACGGAACCACTCCTTTCATTGCTCCCGCATTGGCTGGCCTGCCCATGGTCGCAGGCCTTCCCGAATACGAGGACATAGGATGGGCTGCGGTGGGCTGGGGCTATCCGCAATATCAGCTGCCCAGCAAACCTGAACCGCCGACTGAGAACCTGGGCCGGGCAATCGACAAGGCACGCGAAGACGGTTTCCGGCAACTGCTCGTTTTGAGAGACGTGAGCGCCAGCGGATGCGGGTTCCAGGAGCTCCCGCTCTAGCAGGCGAACGCAGTGGAACATAGTGTAGTTGAAGGGAAGGTCGCGGACATGAGCAGACCGGCACGGGTTTCGCTGGCGATCCCGGTCTATAACGAAGAAGCGGTAGTGCCGGAGCTTGTTCGTCGGACGACCGCAGTTCTGGACGGTGTTCCGGGCGGTCCACATGAAATTGTTTTGGTGGATGACGGGAGCTTCGACCGCACGTTGGAACTCCTGGAACGAGCTGCGGAGAAAGACAACAGGATCGTGGTGGTCTCGCTTTCTCGCAATTTCGGCCATCAGACGGCCTTGGCGGCAGCCCTGGATCAGGTTTCCGGCGACGTGGCCGTTCTGCTCGACGGAGATTTACAGGATCCGCCGGAAGCTGTGCCCACTCTGCTGGACTGGTACCAGCAAGGCTATGACGTGGTCTACGTGCAGCGTGTGAACAGGAAAGAGTCCTGGTGGCTGCGCGCCTGCTACTACATTTTTTACCGGTTGCTGGCTGCACTTTCTTCCGTTCAGTTGCCTTTGGACGCCGGCGACTTCGGCCTGATGTCGCGCCGCGTAGTCGAAGAAATCCGCCGAATGCCGGAGCAGCACCGTTATCTCCGCGGGTTGCGCACGTGGGTGGGATTTCGCCAGATCGGAATACCCATGGAGCGCTCGGCGCGGCACGCGGGCCGGACGAAATATAGTCCCCTCAGGTTGCTCAAGCTGGCGTCCGACGGGATCTTTGCTTTCTCCATCGTGCCTCTTCGCGCCGCGGCAGTACTGGGAGCGGGTGCGATTGCCCTATCGTCCCTGTACGCGCTCTATTCTCTGTATGCAAAGTTCTGGATGCACTCGCCGCAGGGCTTTACGGCGCTCATCCTGGCCATGACATTCTTCTCAGGCGTAAATCTCTTTTTTCTTGGGATCATCGGAGAGTACGTGGGCCGGGTATACGAGGAAGCGAAGGGCCGTCCGCACTATGTGGTCCTCAAAATCGTGAGACGGGTCGGCAGCAACTCGGCAGAGAAGAATGGTGTTCCGCAGGCTGAGGGTCGTAGTGTGCGCGTAACCGAAGCGGACTGAGCGGTGATCGGAAAGGGCCGGGATTCCTGGTGGACTCAAAGTACGGTGAAGCATATCGCGAACTTTTCGAGAAGCATTGGTGGTGGCGCTCTCGCACAGAGTTGATCCTCGACAAACTCCGCCAACTTCGACCAGCGCCGGGTTGGGAACACATCCTGGACATTGGCTGCGGGGACGCGCTATTTTTCGACCGCCTCGCGGAATTTGGGGAAGTGGAAGGCGTCGAACCGTGTGCGAAATTGGTCAGCCCTACTAGTCCTCATCGGGACCGTATATACGTCTGCCCTTTTGACCGGAACTTCCGTCCCGGCAAACAATATTCGCTCATTCTGATGCTGGATGTGCTTGAGCACCTGGAGGATCCCATCGGTGCATTGAGGCATGTGCTGGACCTTCTCGCGCCGGTGGGTATGGTGATCGTAACCGTGCCGGCCTTTATGTCGCTGTGGACCAACCATGATGTATTGAATCACCACCTTATTCGCTACACGAAGCACGGCTTTCGCAAGGTTGCTCGGCAGGCCGGTCTTCAGACTCGGGAAGAGTGTTACCTCTACCACTGGACATGCCCGGTGAAACTCGCGGTGCACGTCATGGAGAGTGTTTTTCATCCGAAGCCCGAAGCGCCCAAGGTCCCGGCGGACTGGGTGAACGACGCGCTGTTCTGGGTGTCACGCTTCGAACAAAAAACCCTGAGTACTCTCCCCATGCCGTTCGGCAGTTCGCTAATGGTCGTGGGCAGCAAAGGAAAAGCCGCGTAATCGCTCCGCTCGTGCTTGTCGCCCTAGGCTCTTCGTTCAATTTTCAAGAACGAATTTAGCGGTTTTTTCGTAGCTTCGGAGCTTGGACGGGCAACCCTCCAGAGCGGATGGGCCGGAATGAATCCTTAGCCATACTTTCTCAGCACTGCCCTCAGCTATACTATCCAGCACAAGATCTTACTCGAAAAGAGAAGATTGGCGTCTAAGTCAAACAAAGAAGTTTCGAAGGGAAAGTAATGGCGAATTGGTCGCAGGAATCGATACTGGTAACGGGTGGAACAGGATCGTTCGGGAAGAAGTTTGTGGAGATCATGCTGCGCGATTACCAGCCTCAACGACTGGTGATTTTCAGCCGGGACGAGTTGAAGCAGCATGAGATGAGAACTTCGGGCTTCGATCATCCCAGTTTGCGGTATTTCATCGGAGATGTGCGGGACGTCGAGCGGTTGAAGCGCGCACTCTCGGGGGTGACGGTGGTGGTGCATGCGGCGGCTCTCAAGCAGGTGCCAGCTTGCGAGTACAACCCGTTCGAAGCGATCCAGACGAATATCATGGGCGGACGCAACGTTATCGATGCGGCCCTCGATCAAGGCGTCCGGCGCATTCTGGCGCTCAGCAGCGACAAGGCGGTGAATCCAATCAATCTGTATGGCGCCACTAAGCTGTGCGCGGAAAAAGTGTTTGTGCAGGCCAACGCCTATGCGGGCGCTCGAAATACGCGCTTCAGTTGTGCGCGTTACGGGAACGTGGTGGGCAGCCGCGGCAGCGTGATTCCGATTCTTATCGAACAGCGGCGGCGCGGCAGGATCACGATTACCGATCCGCGGATGACCCGATTCTGGCTGACGCTGGAGCAAGGCGTAAGGTTTGTGATCCGCTGCCTGGAGCAGATGCACGGCGGCGAGATTTTTGTTCCGAAGATTCCCAGCATGAGGCTGTTGGACCTGGCGGAGACCGTCGCGCCGGGCTGCCAGATGGAGTACATCGGAATTCGTCCGGGAGAGAAGTTGCATGAGGTGCTGGTGTCTGAAGACGAATCACGGCAAACGCTCGAAACTGAAGACATGTATGTGATTCAGCCGGCGCATCCCTGGTGGAAATCGGAAAACTGGGTCAACGCCAAGCCGCTTCCGGAAGGCTTCCGATATTCGAGCGACAGCAACGAACGCTGGCTGACGCGGAGGGAGTTGGAAGAGTTGGTAGCGCCCGAGGCCAGCGCTGCGGAGGAGCTTCCGGCATCGGCATAGCGATGTATTCCATAGATTCGCGACATTGGTTTGGGATGACAGTTTGGGATTATGTCGCGCCCGTGAAGAGCATGCCCTCATACGAACCTCACTTGCACCACGGACCGCTAGCATGAGTGCTTCACCCACAAAGCTGGAAACGCTTGCCATCCATGGGGGTACGCCCGTCCGGGAGAAAGTGCTGCCTTATGGGAGGCAGAGTCTAGACGACTCCGATATTCAGGCGGTGGTTGAGGTTTTGAAGTCGGATTGGCTAACCACGGGACCGAAGGTCGGCGAGTTTGAAGAGCAGTTTGCAGCGTGGATTGGTGCACGGCGCGCGGTCAGCTTCAGTTCGGGTACGGCCGCCTTACACGGTGCGGCGTTTGCCGCGGGACTGGGGCCGGGGGATCAGGCGATCACAACACCTCTAACGTTCTGCGCGACCGCCAACTGCATTTTGTACCAAGGCGCGACACCCGTCTTTGCCGACGTCTCGCCGGATACGCTGAACCTTGATCCGGACGAAGTTTCCAAGAAACTTTCCTCCCACGCGTCTTCTCGTGTGAGGGCCATTTTCGCGGTCGATTATGCGGGACATCCCGCTGCGCTTGATGAACTGGGGCAGCTGGCGAAAGCTCAAGGACAACGAGCGCTCCTGATCGAGGACGCCTGCCATGCGCTGGGCGCGGAATACCGAGGGAAGCGCGTCGGCGGCATTGCCGACATGACCGTGTTCAGCTTTCACCCGGTCAAGCACCTGACCACCGGCGAAGGTGGCATGGTTGCGACCAACGATGCGCGGCTAGCGGAGACGCTGCGGCGTTTTCGCAATCACGGCATCAGCAGCGAAGCGCGGCAGCGGCACGAATCCGGACAGTGGTTCTACGAGATGGTCCTGCTGGGCTTCAATTACCGGCTGACGGATATTGCTTGTGCCCTGGGCCTGTCGCAGCTGATGAAACTGAGTCCAAACCTCGCCCGGCGCCGGGAGATTGCCGCACGCTATACAGCCGCGTTCCGGACTGTGCCGGGACTGATTCCACCCAGCGTGTGCGCCGATGTGAATCCTGCCTGGCATCTGTATCCGATTCGCCTCGATTTGGCGAAACTCACGGTGGACAGAGGTCAGATATTCCGTGCTCTGCGCGCAGAAAACATCGGTGTCAGCGTGCATTACATTCCCGTGCATCTGCACCCCTACTATCGCGACCAGTTCGGCCATAGGGACGGTGAGTGTCCGGTCGCGGAGGCAGCCTATGAGAGATTGATCAGCTTGCCGATGTTCCATGGCATGACCGATGCAGACGTGGCAGACGTGGTTGGCGCGGTTAGCAAGGTGATCTCGCACTATGCCAGGTAATGGGCTGAAACCCGGTCAGACGCAGCCGAGCAGCCAAGGCCCAAGTTTTGTGGCTGAGGTTTCGAGCAATCATCACCGCGACTTGGAGCGATGCCTGGCATTCATTGGGACTGCCGCCGAAATCGGCTGCGACGCGGTCAAGTTCCAGTTGTTTCGGGTGCGGGAACTGTTCGCGCCCGAAGCTTTGCGACACAATCCGAAGCTTCTCGCGCGGGAGACCTGGGAACTGCCGGTTGAGTTTCTACCGCGCCTGGCCAAGGGGTGCGCGGAAGCGGGAATCCGGTTTTCGTGCACTCCGTTCTATCTCGAGGCCGTCGAAAAATTGTTGCCTTTCGTGGATTTCTTCAAGGTTGCTTCCTATGAACTGATGTGGGACGACCTTCTGAGGGCCTGCGCCCACAGCGGGAAGCCGATCGTGCTTTCTACCGGCATGGCAACCTTGCCGGAAGTGAACCACGCGTGTTCGATTTTGCGAAGTGCTGGTTGCCGCGACTTGACCCTGTTACATTGTGTCTCGTCGTACCCGGCCAAACCGAAGGACTGCAATCTGGCGGCAATAGCCACCTTGCGCGAATCCTGCCAGTGCCCGGTGGGTTGGTCGGACCACAGCGTGGATCCCGGGGTCATCTTCCGAGCGGTGCACCGGTGGGGAGCGGCGATGGTGGAATTCCATCTTGACCTCGAGGGGCAGGGTGCTGAATATTCCTCGGGACATTGCTGGCTTCCGGAAGCAATGCGTCCGGTGATCGCGGCCGTGCGGACTGGAATACTTGCGGAAGGAGATGGGCGGGTCGGACCCGCGCCAAGCGAAGTGGAAGAACGTGAGTGGCGAGCCGACCCGGAAGATGGGCTTCGGCCCCTGCGGGCCACGCGAAGGAATTTAAGCCAGGCTTAGCGATGAAAACAGTCGTTATCATTCAGGCACGAATGGGCTCAAATCGGTTGCCGGGCAAGGTGCTCATGCCCATCATTGGCAAGCCGATGTTGTGGCACATCGTCCACCGGGTTCGCGCCGTTCCTTCGATTGACCAGGTTGTGGTCGCCATTCCCGACAGTCCCACCGACGAAGTGCTGCGCCAGTTTTGCGCCACCAATAACATTGCCAGTTTTTCCGGCAGCGAATTGGATGTATTGGATCGCTTCTATCGGGCGGCGCAATTCTACGGCGCCGATCCGGTGTTGAGGATAACCGCAGACTGCCCGCTCGTAGACCCGGACCTTGTTGAAAAACTGATTGGGATGTACCGGTTGGGCCACTACGACTACGCTGCGGTGGCTGCGGGTGCAGATGCGAGCCGCCTGGAAGGGAGGTGTTTCCCAGACGGGTTGGATGCGGAGTGCTTCAACTTCGCATCGTTGGAAAAGGCTTGGAAGGAGGCGCGAGACCCACGGGACCGCGAGCATGTGACTCGTTTTATCTGGCGTCAAAAAGGACTCTTTCGTTGTATGAAGTTGCGAGCTGACCAGGAGTATCCCCCCTTGCGACTTACGGTGGATTACCCTCAGGACTTGGTGGTTGCGTCGCGGATTTATGAAAAGCTTTTCTGCGAGGGCAATGTCTTCCACTTGTCCGATGTTGTCGGCTTGTTGCAGCGAGAACCGGAAATCATCAAGCCAAACGAGCATCTTGTCGAAGGCCCGCACTACCGAGCGGTGCTGGAGGAATAGGAAGTATTGTCGTATGAAGGGTTGGGAGCTGTTTGACAAGGCGCGGAGAATCATTCCCGGGGGGACGCAGTTACTGTCGAAGCGTCCTTCGATGTTCTTGCCGAAGCAGTGGCCCTCGTATTTCGCAACCGCGCGAGGGACGGAAGTCACGGACCTGGACGGCAAGACCTACATCGACATGAGCATGATGGGGATCGGTGCGTGTGTTCTTGGCTACGCCGATCCCGACGTGGACGGGGCAGTGAAATCCGCCATCGACAAGGGGGTCGCTACAACGCTCAATGCCCCCGAGGAAGTGGAACTTGCCCTGCTTCTCCTGGAGTTGCATCCGTGGGCGCGGATGGTGCGCTACTCACGAGGAGGCGGCGAGGCCATGGCCATCGCGGTCCGCATCGCGCGCGCCCACACTAGGCGCGACAAGATTGCATTCTGCGGTTATCACGGCTGGTCTGACTGGTACCTGGCGGCCAACCTGGGCGCGGACGAGGCGTTGGACGCGCACTTACTGCCAGGCCTCGCACCCCGCGGAGTTCCCCGAGGGCTGCAAGGAACAGCGCTGCCCTTCCACTACAACCGGATCGATCAACTGGAATCCATCGTGAACGCCAACCGGGACTCGCTAGCGGCGATCGTTATGGAGCCCCAGCGCGACAACGACCCTTTGCCTGGGTTCTTGCAAGAAATCCGTGCGATCGCCGATGAGATTGGCGCCTTGCTCATCTTCGACGAGATCACCACTGGCTTCCGCATGACCGACGGAGGTATTCACCTGCTCTTGAATGTGAGTCCCGACATCGCGGTTTTTGCCAAAGCAATGGCGAACGGCTACGCCATGTCGGCGGTCATCGGCAGGGAAGAGGTTATGCAGGCGGCCCAGTCGACATTTATCAGCAGTACCAACTGGACCGAACGCATCGGCCCGGTGGCAGCCTTGGCAACCATCTGCAAATTTCGCCGGCAGAAGGTTGCGGAGCACCTGATCGCAATCGGCAGCCAAGTCATGGAGGGCTGGGAGACGGCCGCTCGGAAGGTTGGGTTGAAGTTGCACGCCAGTGGCTTGCCTAGCCTTTGCCATTTCGCTTTCGAGCACGAGGAGGAACTCGTGCTAACCACGCTTTTCACGCAAATCATGCTGGAAAAGGGGTATCTGGCTTGCGGCCAGTTCAAGCCGTCGTTCGCTCACACCCATCAACAGGTCGACCGATATCTGGCTGCGGTCGAGGAAGCCTTCGCGATCCTCGCGGAGAGTTTGGATCGTGGCACCTCGGCGTCGCTTCTCAAGGGGCCAGTCGCTCAGCGTGGATTTTACCGTTTAACGTAATCGAATGCTCATGGACTACATACAACTCGGGGCAACTGATCTACGCGTTTCCCGTCTTGGAGTGGGCACAGCCGCGTTCGGCCTTGACCGATACGGCATCCCTACGCCGGGGGAAGGCAGCGTCGATCCCGCCGAGAGCGTCGCCAACATTCGTCGTGCGGCAGAGGGCGGCGTCAATCTCTTCGATACCGCGCCTGCCTATGGAAACAGCGAAGAATTGTTAGGCGAGGCGCTCGCCGGGCACAAAGATTGTTTGGTGGCGACGAAGGTGCCAATACCCGAAAACTTAGGTGAGATCTCACACTCGGAACTGATGCAGCGCGTGAACGAGTCCCTCGCCGGAAGTCTGCGCAGGCTCCGACGGGAAGTACTTGATGTGGTTCAGATTCACAATGCAACCGTTCACGTCCTGCAGGAAGGCAACATGGTTTCCTGCCTGGAACGTGCTCGGGACGCTGGTAAGCTTCGCTACATCGGTGCTTCCGTATATGGCGAAGAAGCCGCTTTGGCTGCAATCCGTACTGGCAAAATTCAGGTTCTTCAGGTTGCTCTGAGTCTGCTCGATCAACGCATGTGCGACAAGGTGATTCCCGAGGCAAGAGCCGCGGACGTGGGCGTGCTGACTCGTTCCGTATTACTCAAAGGGACTCTGACGAAAAGAGCGCAGTGGCTTCCGCCGAGTTTGCTGGCCTTGTCACAAGCGAGCGAACGGGCGGTGAGGGAGTTGGGTACGTGTTGGGAATTGTTGCCCAGCATGGCGCTTCGCTTTTGCCTGTCCGTGGATGGCGTGCACTGTGTGCTGTCAGGTGTTCGTAATCCCGCAGAAGTGGAGGATTGCCTGGCAGCTTGCGCGGCAGGCCCAATCGCGCCAGTTCTATTAGCCAAGGCGTACGGTTTGGCATTGAGCGACGAGCGTCTGCTGAATCCAAGCCATTGGCAGTTGGAGAAAATCGATACCTACCAGGCTCAACTCTGACAGAGTGATGACGAACTCCAACCGGGGTATTTTTTTCCGCGTAGACGGTGGCAGGTCAATGGGGATGGGGCACGTTGTCCGCTGCCTCTGGCTGGCGAATGCGCTGCGCGACACCTGCGGCGACCCAGTGACGTTTTGCATGAATCAGGACGACATTGGGATTTCGGCAGTGCAGAGCCGTGGCTGGCCGTTTATTCGGGTTGCTGCAGACGAACTGGGTGGAGGGAAGGGTGATGCCCTGATCATCGATCTTCCTGGCGGGGCGTCAGCGGAGGCCGTCCGGTCCTTGCGTCAACTGAATCCTCAAAGTTTGATTGTCCTGATGCACGGAACCTGCACAGGTAGAATTGAGGCAGATCTGGTTGTGAGTCCCATCGAGAGGCTTCCGGACTCTTTCTCATGGCGGGATTTTCGTGGACAGCGTTTTGAAGGGCCAGCATACGCCATTGTGGATCCCGCTTTTTCGCGGGTTGCCAGGCGTTTGTCCGGCGTGGTTCGTGCGCCTCGCTTACTCGTGAGCATGGGGGGCAGCGATCCCTGCGAGCTGACGCTGCAGGCGCTGCGCGCCTTGGACAGCATGGCGGAAGCATTTCACGTCACGGTCGCCGTTGGACCGGCTTTTCTGCATGAGGTAGAGCTACGAACCTGGCTGGCGGGCGCACGCCGCCAGTACGAGTGCCGACGCGAAGATTCTTTGTTGGATCTCATGGTGAACTCCGACATTGCGTTGGTTTCTTTTGGTACGACCGTCTACGAGCTGGCCGCGGCCGGTTTGCCGGCTATAGCGCTCTCCATCACCGAAGACCATGCGCAATCGGCAGAGGTTTTCGCACAGGGTGGAAGCTTGATGCACTTAGGGTTGTTCTCTTCCATTTCCGATGCAAAGATTCAGAACGCTGTAAGGGAACTCTTGAATGGTCAGCAGCTTCGGCTCGGAATGACACAGCGCGGCCAAGCCCTCGTCGACGGGAAAGGGGCAGAGAGAGTGGCGAAGCTATTGTTGACGAGAATTCACGAGCACGACATATCTCGACCGGAGGGTGGAATTGGGACAACACACCGGGCCTGAATTGGTCCAGAACAGCAACACGTGCGGGCGTTGAGTACCGAGACACCTACGGAAACAAGGAACGACAAGATGATGCCTGATATCACTTTGAGCTGGCGGAAAGCGGATTCGTTTCCCGGCAATTTCAGTTCTCCAACCACAATTCAGGAACGCCCTTGTCCGATTTGCGGGTCGATCCGGTACCGCACTTTCTTGAGGTTCGATCAATTTCAGTTCTATTCGGATTCTGCTGAACTCCCTAAGCGGGCTGACGTGCGACACGTGCAGTGCTTGGACTGTTTTACTCTGTACCAAAACCCTTCTTACTCGGACTACGGCTTTCGGACGCTTTTCGCTGAGGCGGGACGATCCTACGGGGCTGCCCCTGGTCGCGTTGAAGAACAAGTCGAGTGGCTAAGCGCAAAAGGGCTGTTGGAGCGGGGGATTCGATGCTTGGACGCTGGGTGCTTTGACGGAATGCTCTTGGCCGCCATGCCCGCGAACATTCAACGGGTAGGTGTTGACATAGACAAACCGGCCATTGATCGCGGCCAGCGACTGCACGGGCATCAGGGAATTCAATTTATATGCGGGAACTTCGAGAATTTTCACAATCATGCTCGGCTGGATACGATCACCATGTTTCACGTCCTGGAGCATTTGCCGAAGCCAGTCGCGGTGCTTCAGAATCTGCGCACGATGGCTCACTCGGACACGCATTTGGTGGTGGAGGTCCCACTTTTGGAGAATGGAGTCACAAATGATCTAAATGGATTCTTTTCCTTCTATCACATGACCCACTTTAGCCGGACGAGCCTTCAGAATTGCCTCGCATTGGGTGGCTGGAAGGTGTGCGACGCTCATCAGTTGGGATACAACGGCTTTCGTGTGGTTGCTCTGCCCGCTGAATGCGACAGCAAGCCGCAGCGTGACCTGAAGTGTCCAGGCTTGCTGGCCAACTACTTTGCCAGCTGGTTTTCGTCCGTCAAGAACGCGGAGGTCCGAGCCTCGAATTTGGATAATGCCAGGCGGTGTGTTATCTGGGGCGGCGGTACACACACTGAATTTTTGTATCATCTTACTTCCTTTTTTCATGCTTTCCCCGACCGCGAGTACATCATTGTGGATAGCGACCCTATGAAACAAGGAAAAACTTGGCGGGGGTTGTGCATTTATGCGCCCACAGTTTTACGCAATTTCCCTTGGTCCGACGATCGCCTGCTTGTTTCCAGCTACGGCGGCCAGCTTGGCATCGTGCAGGCCGCAGTTGACTTAGGAGTTCCAAACGAAAAAATTGTTTCACTTTACGATAGTGTTCAGGCTTACTAGGTGGTTCGACCGGTGAGAGAAACTTAACCGTGAAATTGCAGAACAAAGTTGCGGTGGTGATTGGCGGCACGAGCGGTATCGGGCAGGCGCTGGCGCGCGGATTCTTGCGCGAAGGCGCCAAGGTCGTCGCGACCAGCAGTAATCCGGAGAAAGTTGCGGCCATGGCCGAAGAAGTGAAGCAGTTCCACGCTTCGCTGGTGCGGCCTGTCGACACTCGCGAATCGGCGGCGCTGGCGGCTCTTTTCGGCGAGGTCCGCGCCACCTACGGTTCGCTCGACGTTGTGGTTAACTGCGCGGGCACCCACCTGAAGAAACCCTCCGTGGAGGTGTCGGACGACGAGTGGAAGCGCGTCATGGATATCAACCTGAACGGCCTGTTTTATTCCTGCCGGGAGGCTGGCAAGATCATGACCGAACAGCGCTCGGGGTCAATCGTGAATGTCGCGTCCCTGGGTTCATTCGTCGCGCTCACCGACGCGGCAGCGTACTGTGCCAGCAAAGCGGGCGTGGTCGCGCTCACGAAGAGCCTGGCGGTGGAGTGGGCGGCGCTGGGCGTGCGTGTGAATGCTATCGTTCCGGGCAATTTTCAAACGGCGCTTAACGCCAAGGCGCTTTCCGACCCAGCGCGCCGGGAAACCATTCTGCGTAATACTCCCATGAAACGTTTTGGAAATGTCGACGAATTGGTAGGCGGGGCGGTGTACCTCGCTTCCGATGCGGCCAGCTTCACAACCGGTTCCGCCCTGGTCATGGACGGAGGATTCCTGGCTCTCGGGATTTGAACGGGCTTATGAAGAAGGGAATCCTGATTCTCGCCGCCGGTCCGATGCAGATTCCCGCCGTCCTCACCGCGAAGGAATTGGGGCTGTTCGTCATCGCTGCCGACCGGAATCCGCAAGCGCCGGGCTTTCGCTTCGCTGACATAGGACTCCCGTTGGATGTCGTAAAGTATGCGGTGCTGGCAGACTGGGCTGACAAACATAAAAGCCAATACAACATCGCAGCCGTCTTTGCGGGATCCGATGTTGCGGTTACCGCGGCCGTCATCAATCAGCGACTCGGTTTGCCGGGGATTTCGGTGGAGGTTGCGGAAGCCAGTCACAACAAAGCGAAAATGAAAGAACGATGGCTGCGCGATGGCGTCTCGACGCCGGCCTGCGAAGAGGTTGGTAACCAGAACGAAGCAAAGCGTCTAGCGGCGAAACATGGCTACCCAGTGATGGTCAAGGCAGTAGATAACTCTGCGTCACGAGGGACGAAAGTGGTTTGCAGCGAGGCGGAACTTGAGCCTGCTGTGGACAACGCCATGCGCCACTCCACGACGTCGAGTTGCCTCATCGAGCAGTTCGTGGAGGGTGAAGAGCAGAGCGTCGAAACCATCATGCACAACGGCGAGCAACTTCGCGCCGGCATGGTGGACCGCCATTATGGATTTTTCCCATATCCGCTTGAAGTAGGGCATACGAATCCTTCGCACTTGCCTGCCGACGTACAGGAACAAATCTTTCGGGTGGTGGGTCACGCCGCTCAATCGCTGGGCATCGCGAATGGGCCCGCGAAGGCGGACATGATTCTGACGAAGCAAGGCCCGGTGATCCTGGAGATGCCGGCGCGGCTCTCAGGCGGATTTCATTCGCAGTACACCACGCCTCTGGCTCTGGGCATGAATCCGATCCGTGCCGTGATGCGGCAGAGTCTTGGCGACGATGAGTTTCGAGAGGATCTAGTTCCCACCAGGAACGAGTTCTCCCTTTGCCACGCGCTGTTTCCTCAGCCGGGGAAAATTCGTAAGATCAAAGGCTACGAAGATGCGCAGGCTCTGGAAGGTGTGAAGCACATTTTCCTGTTCAAGCAAGCAGGCGAGACGATCGAGTCGTATCGGAATTGTGCCGACCGTCCGTGCTATGTGATTATGCAAGCCCGCTCACGTGAAAAACTTTGGCATACTTTCGAGATCGTAAAGAAGACACTGCAATTTGAAATGGATGGTAGCTTTGCTTAACCACGCGCGCGACAAAGGGCAGGAATCCTCGGTTTATCGGCACCCCGAGGTGCCGATTCGTCTGACTCATCGCCGGTATCAGGCGGGCAAGAGCTTTTCGGTCGGTTCCCCGCGCGCTGAGCAGGTGCTGACGCTGCTCTCGGGAGAGTTGCAGGTGAGTGGACCGGTTTCAGCGGTGCTGGCGCGGCGGAGCGTGTTCGAGGGTCCACCGGTGGCCGTTTATGTCGGGCGCGGGCAGAAGGTCACAGTACTGGGCAAAAAAGTTGGCGAACTGGTGATCGTGGAATGCGCGGCACAAGAGCCGGGGCCGGTGCGGATTGTGCGCGCGGCGTGTCAGGAAGAGCGCGGCAAAGAAGGTTTCCGGCGCACGGTGTATAACCTGATCGATGAGCAGTTTCCCGCCGAACGTCTGCTGGTGGGCGAGACCTTCAATCAGCCGGGGAACTGGTCGAGTTTTCCGCCGCACAAGCATGATCGCGTGGCGCGAGGCGAGCGGCGGTTGCAGGAAGTTTACTTTTTCAAAGTGCTGCCTAAGGCAGGATTCGGGCTGATGCATCTCTACGACTACAGGGGACTCGACGAAACGCACACGGTGCGCAACAACGATGTGGTATGGATTCCGCGGGGATATCATCCGGTTTCGGCTATGCCCGGGCACCGTCTCTACTATCTTTGGGCGCTGGCGGGAGACGGCCGCAAACTAAAGTGGAACACCGACCCGCAGTTTCGCTGGTTGCTGTGACGTCGGGCGTCGGTCTCCCTTTCTAAGATTTTGAGCGAGCTTCTTGCAACCATCGCCAAGGACATAAGTGAACCTGAATCTTTTCACGGTATTTCACCTAAACTTGGCCTACTCCTCGATAGAGGAGGAGCTAAGGCCACAGGTGATTCAGAGTTGTTACTGGCCGCTGCTGCGGTTGGCGCGCCGGTATGGGCTGGCTTTTGGAATTGAGGCGTCTGCGTACACGCTGGAGGCAGTGGCGGCAATCGATCGAAGTTGGATCGACGAACTCCAAGCACTAACGACGGAGGGCTCCTGCGAGTTCGTGGGCAGCGGGTATGCGCAGATCATCGGACCGCTGGTGCCAGCCGAGGTCAACGCGCAGAATCTTCGACTGGGAAATGAGGCTTATCAGGAACTGCTTGGGTTTCGTCCTATCATTGCTCTGGTCAACGAACAGGCCTATTCGGCCGGTCTTCTGCAGCACTACAAAGATGCCGGATACAAAGCCATCGTCATGGAGTGGGACAACCCCGCGCGCTGGCATCCCGATTGGAGCCCGGAATGGCGGTACCTTCCGCAAGTTGCGTGTGGGCAACACGGAGAAGAATTGCCAATCATCTGGAACAAGTCAATTGCCTTCCAAAAATTTCAGCGGTATGCGCATAGCGAGATCGACCTGCCGGAGTACCTCGACTACTTGGGCAAGCATGCCGGGCAAGAGGAGCGAGCATTTCCGCTTTATGGTAATGACGTCGAAGTTTTCGACTTCCGGCCGGGACGTTATCAGACCGAGCCCAGTCTGAAGCCGGAGAGAGAATGGCAACGGATCGAAGCCCTGCTACAGCGGTTGCTCGCAGACAAACGCTATCGGTTGATCCAACCTCGGCAGGTCCTGACGCTCATGGGATCACCAAGCGCCGGCAAGCAACTGCAGTTGGAGACCCCACAGGATCCTGTGCCCGTGAAGAAACAGGAGAAATACAACCTGAACCGATGGGCGGTAACCGGACGCAATGACCTGGCCATCAATACGGCCTGCCGACGAATCTACGAGGCGCTTAGGAACGACCCGCGATCCGAGGATAGGTTGTGGCGCGAGCTGTGCTACCTCTGGAGCAGCGATTTTCGCACCCACATCACAGATAGCCGTTGGCTTGCGTATCTGGACCGGCTGCGGAGCTTCCAAAAGCGACTGGGCATCCGTGGGTCAGACGGCCATGGGTCAGACGGCCATGGGTCTGACGGTCAAGGGTCGGACAGTCGCGGGACAGACCCGCACCATGTGAAGAAAACGGCTTCCGAACGGGTTGCCGGGTTCGATATAAAAAGGGAGAGCCGCTGGCTATCGGTAGAAACGGATGCCATGAAAGCGGTGTTCAACTGCCGACGCGGCCTAGCCATCGATTCCCTCATCCTGAAGAGCGTCTCTGAGCGACCCTTGCTGGGCACGATTCCGCATGGCTACTACCAGGACATTGCGCTGGGCGCTGATTTCTATTCCGGCCACCTTGTTCTGGAAACGCCTGGTCGTCCAAAGGTGACTGACTTGGAACCGGTAGAACCGGAAATTTGTGCGGGTGACCGGCCCGGGACCATTATGCTACGAGGCTGCGTGAATACGTCGCTGGGTCCGGTCCTGAAAACGATTCGGGTGAGACGCGAAGGTCAGATTCGGATCCGTTTCGAGTTGCAATGGGAGCAACTTCCGTTGGGTTCGCTACGGCTGGGGCATATCACGATGCACCCGGAGGCCTTCGATCCCGAGAGTCTTTTCTTCGAGACCCACAACGGGGGCGTTTTGCCCGAGCGATTCGCGCTCGAAAGAAAAAGTATCGAGCACGGGCGTTCGGTGTCATTCCTGGTGTCATCGAGCAGTTCGCTGGGGATGACCGAAGGAGTGCTGAAAATGGGGGATCGTGAGCGCGCCATCGTTATCCAGACGCTCCTCGATCAAGCTTGCGTCGTTGCTCAGATGACGTATGTGCCTGTGCAAGGTTCGTTCTTTTACCGGGCAAGTTTTTCAGCTGCGGAATTGGACGATACCTGCCGGGACCGCCCGCGTGTGGATTTTCCCCGGATCCTAGAATTTACAATCACAGCGAATGCACATCGACCTGAAGAGGAAAGAAGTTGAGTAGCGAATGCGCGTTCTCCTAGTCCATCCGGAAGATTCACCAACTGCAGGCGAATGGAGTGACTCTCGTTGGGACCTTGTGGTGGACATGGGATGGGCGGGAGCATCCCAGTATGCGGTTTGGAGCGAGAAGCTCGGCTGTCCAACCTACGGCCTGTACAGTTTTTCCGAGTGGCACAAAGGCGTGCGTCGAATTCGGGAGATTTGTCACGCTGGAAGCGATTGTTTAGTGGATGCGGAGGGGATTGACTGGTGGGACCTGCTTGCGCCAACACGTTTCCAGGGTATCTACGAGTTCCTCCTGCTGTTGAAGATCTCCGGCGAGATCCAGTCGCCTGCTGAGGTCCGCATTACTCGACCGCACAGCCTTGCGGATACACTTGGCAAATTGCTGGGTGTCAGCGTAGTCCCGTTCATCAAGCAAGCGCGGCCTGTTTCTGCCGGGGTCCGCCGTTACACCAAAGCTCTAAAAACGCTAACTGGCGCGCAAGTTGCCGGGATTGCCCTCGACAAGTGGGATACGGACTATCGATTCCGGCGACTTCTCCACGGGCGGGGGCGACGATCGAGTTTGGAGCAGGGAGTTTTGCTGCCTTCGGCGTACAGGAACGTCTCGCGGGTGTTGGCCGCGTACGCCAGCCTGCTTCCCGACCGACGCTTCCTGCTGGTCACGACCCGTGCTGACGGTGCGATTCAAGACCTTCCTCGCCATGTGGACTCGGTACCGCTGGCGGCCTATGTCCCCCTACCGCGAAACAGAGCTACCGAGCGCGAGATTGCCGCGCTGATCGAGCACTGGTACGCCCTGCAGAGGAGGCTTCATCAGTCAAAGGACTCCGTGGTCTCTTATGTCGCCGGTCTGTTTCCAGATTTTGCGCGTACCCTGCGAGTGGGGGTGAGAATCCGTGATGCCTGGCGAGAAGTGTTGGATAGGGAGCGGATCAGTTCCGTTCTATGCGGGGATGAAAATAATCCCTACACCCGCTTACCCGTTTTGCTGGCGCGGAGCAGGGAAGTGCGAACCGTCCACTGCAGCCATGGCGCTTTGGATGCCAACGTACTGCTTCGCGGAGTATGTTCCGATACATATCTGACGAAGGGCGAAATGGAAAAGGATTACATGGTTCGGCAATGTGGAGTGCCGGAAGAACGGATCGCGCTCGGTGCTCCGCCGGTGGAGCATTCGTTACCCCAGGAAAAATCGCCCGCACCGGGTGACCAAATTGTATTTTTTTCGGAGCCCTATGAACTCTGTTCAGGTCGTGCGGAAACACTGTATCGGGAACTGCTGCCAAGTCTTTGTGCGATTGCTCGCCAGTACGAGCGGAAGGTGGTCCTAAAGCTGCACCCCTTCGAGAGTGTGAGTGCCCGGTCCCGGCTGGTCGATGGAATTCTGAGCGGGGATAACCGGCAAGTGGTGGAAATCTCTACTGCACCAATTTCGGAGCATCTTCTGCGTCGCGTCTGGTTTGGCGTGACTGTGGAATCGAGTGTGGCGGTGGAATGCGCGCTGGCGGGGATACCTTGTTTTCTGTGCGGCTGGTTTGATCTCGGCATGCACTGCTACGGTCGGCAGTACGAGAAGTTTGGCGCCGCGCAAGTTTTGAAGAGCCCGAGTGCAATATCGCGCATCCCGGAGATGCTTGGTCCGCAGCGCCCGAGCGCGGATTCTCGAAATCTACTCTACCAGCCGATAACGCCAATGGAGCTTGACGGGATCTTGCGATGCTCGCGGGTTGCGCAAGTGAAGGATGCGTAGCCTCAAGGTTAGGCTGGGTTCTGGGACAATGCCAGAGTCGGGCAATTCGTGACGAACCGAGAGACCGGAGGCGAGCGGTTTGCGCTTGATGTTAAACCTGGCGAAATGCGAGCGTAACCCACAAAACCCTTCATGATTACGGTATTCACCCCATCGTTCGCGGATGAAGCGAACACAAACGCGCAAAACCTGACGGCGAAAGAGGTTGTAAGTCGGCTATCGTCGGACCGGTTCAAGGTCGTGCTTTTTGGCAACGGACCTCCTGATCCGCGGATTCTAGCGCGCGAAAACACGAAAATCCTGCACTGGTCCCAACACGGAAATACGCCACGATGGCTCATTCATGTGCTGCTCTCAAAAGTCGACATCTACTTTTTCCCGCGCGAGGGGCCGCTGGATACGCTGTTCCTGTTTTTCAGGCGCACCTTGGACCTTCCAGTTGCTCTGGTGACGTATGTGGTGATGGCTCTCGATCGAGGAACGGTTGGGGCGCCATTGGCAAGATCGATTCGCGAGGCCGATCGCGTTATCGGGAACTCACGATATGTAACCCAGACGGTCAAAGATCGCTTTGGAGTTGATGCGGGGACAATTCACAGCGGGATTAAACGGGAGCTGTTCCATCCACCGGAGGCTCGCCGGTCTGGATCGAGACTCACGGTGCTTTATGCCGGCTCATTCCAGGCTCGAAAGAGATTGAATGTCGTTATTCGCGAGGCCGCGAGCCGGCCTGCGGTTGAATTTCGATTAGTGGGGAAAGGTGAAGTGGAAGAGGAACAAATGTGCCGGTCTCTGGCGAATGAATTGGGGTGCCGCAACGTCACCTTCGTGGGCCATCTTTCGCAGGAAGGGTTAGCCGAGGAAATGCGAAAGGCAGACGTGTTCCTTTTCCCCAGTGTGATAGAAGGCCATCCGCAAGTTCTTGGACAGGCCGCATCCTGCGGGCTGCCGGCGGTGGCCATGGATTTGTATCGGCCCGACTATGTGGTCCACGGTGAAACGGGGTACTTGGTAAAATCGGAAGGCGAACTCTCAGACAAACTAGGTTTGCTGCTGGCCGACGAGGAGTTGCGGCTCAAGATGTCTGGCGCCGCCGCTCGGCACGCCTTGCGATTCGACTGGGACAAAATTACCCGAGATTGGGAGAGCGTATTTGTGGAGGCGGCCAGCAAACGTCGCAAAAGATATTAATGTGCGGAATCTATGGAGTGTACGGCGGCGCGGACGTAGTCGCGCAACACCGGGAGTCGTCAGGAGAAGCGTGGTCAGAAAAAGCCTGGTCGGAAGAAGCGGGCCGGCTTCTCCGGCATCGCGGCCCCGACGGAAGCGCGTGCCTGACTTGCATGGGCGGACGCTGCCTGCTTGGCCATCGCCGTCTTGCGATCATCGATTTGGAAGGTGGCGCTCAACCGATTGGCAATGAGGACGCAACGATTTGGGTGATCCTGAATGGCGAGATCTACAACTACCTCGAGATCCGCGAGGGATTAATTGCCAAAGGACATCGCTTTCGCACCCAGAGTGACACCGAAGCCCTGGTGCATCTCTACGAAGAGAAGGGCCACGCTCTGCTTGACGATCTGGATGGCATGTTCGCATTTGCCATTGTGGACGAGAAAAAGGAACAGCTTTTTCTGGCCCGCGACCGGTTTGGCGAGAAGCCTTTGTATTACGCTTCTCTGAGCAAAGGCCGAGGCTTGGTGTTCGCTTCGGAGATGAAAGCGCTATTTTCCTTTCCGGGCCTGGATAACCGTCTCGATGTTTCTGCCATCGCGCAGTTTCTGGCTTTGGGATATGTGCCCGCGCCGCGCACTCATCTTCAAGGTGTACGCAAACTCATGGCGGGTGAGGCACTTTCTTTCGATCCAGAAAAGGGGCTGCGGACATGGCGCTATTGGCAGCCGAGAATCGAGACCAACGGAACCAAGCCTCCGAGCCGGGAAGTTGCCGTGGAGAGCGTCCGGGCTCGCGTCTTGCAATCCGTTCGCTTGCGCCTGAGGAGTGATGTACCGATTGGAGCATTTCTCTCGGGGGGCGTGGACTCGACCTGCATCGCCGCGGCGATTCGTGAGTTACAGCCAGCGGTAAAATTCAGCACTTTCTGTGCCTCATTTGACGACCAGCAGTTAGACGAAGCACCTTACGCGCGTCTGATCGCGGAGCATCTGGGAACGGATCACCACGAAGTCCATTTCACCTCGGTTGATCTATTGTCGATTTTCGATGAACTGATCGATCATTACGATGAGCCCTTTGGGGATGTATCGATGTTCCCTACCTTTGCGGTTTGCCGCGCCGCGCGGCAAGTCTGCAAAGTTATGCTCTCCGGCGATGGAGGCGACGAGTGCTTTGGCGGATACTCGGAGATGTTTGGCTATTATCGCTGGCACGGAGTGCGCCGGACAGCTATGGCAAGCGCCGCGGCCAAGCGCCTCCGGCATCTCTGGGGAAAGGGCTGGAGAGGCATCGGCCTGCTGGGCTTCTTGTCGAAGAACGATTGGGAATTATTGCATTCGGCTGAGCGCCGGAATGCGATCGCTTCATATTTTCTGCCCGATCATCGTAGTGAAGCGGAACGCGGATTGTGGGAACTTGAGGTGCGCACAATGGAACATGCACGGCTTCCTTATCCGCTCTCCGCGTTCGCAGCCACGGCTTCGTCTTATTTGCCCGAACAGATCATGGTCAAGGTCGATCGTGCGAGCATGCGCGCCTCGCTCGAATGCCGCGCACCCTTCCTGAATCCAGACCTTATGCATTTTGCGACGAGTTTGCCGATTGAGTATCACTTTGCACGGGGCATGGGCAAGGCAATCCTCAGGGACGCGCTCCCGCCATGGGTACCCCCTGAAATTCGCTGGCGGCAGAAACGCGGATTCACTCCTCCACTGTGCAGGTGGCTTCGCGGTGAACTTAGAGACGAAATGGAGAGGACTCTCGTCGACCTGGGAGAACTCAGATATCTGCTGAATCCGTTGCCGACGCGAGAACTATTCCGTCAGCATTTGGCGGGTTTTGATCACAGCAATTCATTGTTTCGATGGCTGGTGCTTTCGCGCCGTTGCCACGAGGCCATTTTGAATTAAGGTACATGTTACTCCGAAACCCCTGGGACATTAGGATGGGTTATTGAGCGTTTCTAAATCTTTGCTGCGTTACGGAGGGTTTGCACTCTCTGTCACCACTGCCCGAGTGGTGGGTACCCTGCTCACGGCCGCCACATTTCCTTTCCTGGTGCGGCGCCTTGGCGTCGACGTTTATGGGTTGTGGAGCTACGTTGTTGCCGTATGCGCGTTCGCGAGTCTGGTGGCGAATCCGGGGCTAACCACCTATGCAATCCAACAGGTGGCCGCTCGGCGCCGCGAAGCTTTCGAAACCGTTTCCGATGTATTAGTGCTTCGCGTTATGGCCGGTGGAGTCGCGGCAATTGCCGTTCTGGTAGTGGCAAGTTTTGAAGTCCGGCAGGATGTCCGCTTCCTTCTCAAGTGGTACGGTGTGGCCTCGGTGTTAACCGGAAGTTTGTCTCTGGACTATCTGTTGTCGTCGCTGGAACTGTTCCATGCACAATCATTCATTTCGATCGCGCAGCAAAGCCTCTATGCTGTCGGCATTTTCACAATGGTTCGAACTCCCAAGGATGTAATTTGGGTGCCAGTCAGTATCGTGGCTTCTGCGTTCTTGACCAGCCTCCTCGGGTGGACATTTCTGTGGCGGGAAGGGTATCGATTCCGGTTTACAATTGCACCGCAACGCTGGGCCGTGATCCTGGTGCCTAGCCTGCATTATGCTGGGTCTTCACTCATGTCAACTCTCTACCATCGCACCGGACACGTCGCAGTGCGATTCTATCTCGGGGAGCACGCCCTGGGCTTGTATGCCGCCGCCGCCCGGTTGGCGGATGTGCTGCGCAACTTTCTTTCGGTTACCCAGACTGTCTTGATGCCGCGCATGGCCCTGCGCGCAAGTTCCGCCGATGCGCTTCCACGACTCACCAGGATCGCCGCATCGATCCTGGTCTGGTTCGGCGTTCCGTTGACCGTGGGCGGCATTGTAACGGCGCCAGTGGTTGTCCCCTGGCTGCTCGGCGCTCAGTTCCAGGCGGCGGTGCGCGCCTTTCAATGGGTCGCGCCATATTTGATTACGGCACCGGCTGCGGTGCTGTTCTGTGGAACCATTCTTTACGCGATGGGCCGTCATCGTGCCTATTTCGCTTCCACGCTTGTGGGTGCCGTCAGCGCCGTAGTTCTTTGGCTGATCCTCCCACCCTTGTTGGGAGTCGCCGGCGCCTGCATTGCCTATGTACTGGGAGAGTTCGCGGTGGCGCTTTTCGCCTTCTTGCTCTGTCCGACCGAGGTGCGCGTTGCCGCGAAGACTCCGCTGCTGGGCGTTGCCGTGATCGCCAGTTTGTTGATGGGGGTTGCCTTATGGTTTGCGCTTCCAAGGCAGATGCCCCCATTGGCCCTAATCGGGGTGGGATGCGCCGTCTATGCCATCGTGTGGGTCGGCATCGGTCGCAATCTGTTGAAGAGGGAGTTCGAAGGTTTTGCATGACGCTCAACTCGGAGTCCAGTCTCGCCGTGGCTGTGCGCTAGAATTAAAATTTGTGTTCCTAGCGAGATCGGGGGCGTGACTGAGTGGGATCAAACTCAAAGCGGATTCTACTGACAGGCGGCGCGGGTTTCATTGGATCCCACGTAGCTGAGGAATTGATTCGCCGCGGGACGAAATTGTCTATCGTGGACAACCTCGATAATTTCTACGCTCTCAGCCGCAAGCGGCTCAACCTGCAGGAGATTCGCAATGCGGGGCCCTACGAGTTCTTCGAGGCGGATGTGCGAGATATGGATGTGCTGCGAAAAGTTGCCAAGCGCGTCCAACCTGAGATCGTGATTCATCTCGCGGCTCGCGCCGGGGTGCGGCCTTCGATTGAACAGCCTGTTTTGTACGAGAGTGTGAACGTAGCGGGGACGGTGAACCTGCTGGAAATCGCCCGCGAGTTTAAGGTGCAGCGGCTGATCTTTGGCTCCTCGAGTTCAGTGTATGGAATTACGAACACCGTTCCTTTTTGCGAAGACGACCTCAAGACCCGCCCCATCTCTCCGTACGCAGCAACCAAACTTTCGGCGGAATTGATGTGTTATACCTACACGCATTTGTATGGTTTGACCGCGCTCTGCTTGCGATTTTTTACCGTCTACGGCCCGCGGCAAAGGCCCGACCTCGCGATCCACAAGTTCACCGCGCTCATCGAGGCCGGTAAGCCGATACCGGTCTATGGGGACGGCTCGATGGGTCGCGATTACACTTACGTGGACGATATCGTCTCTGGGGTGGTCGCGTCTCTCGAATACACGCCACCACCCAATCTGCCATTCGAGGTCTTCAATTTGGGGAATTCCCAACCCGTGCGTCTCCGAGAATTGATTGCGCAATTGGAGGCGGCAACAGGAAAAAAAGCACGGCAAGAACGTTTGCCCGATCAACCAGGCGACGTTCCCATCACATGGGCTAACATCGACAAAGCAAAACGGCTTCTGGGGTATTCACCGAAGACGTCCATGGAACAAGGTCTGCGGAATTTTGTCGCCTGGTATCGTTCGAGCCGCGCGGGCAAGCACAAAGACAACGGCTGAGAAGATGCGATTGAACCAAATCGCCAAGGGAAACTCGAACCCGGTTCAGCGGCGATTGCCCAAAGTCGGGGTCCTTCTGTCCAGCCGGGAGCAATTCAGTCCCATTTACGGCGGAGCGCTGGCACGCTGGACCTATGAGGTCTACAGCCGCTTAAGAGAACGTGTCGAGGTCACGGTGTTCGGCTATCCCACCTCCGCTGAAAACTTGTACAACCTGTCTCATCGTACCAGTGGCGTGTGGCGAGCTTGCGATCTGATCTCTACGATCCCAATCCTGCGCCGTTGGGATGAACCATTCTGGTTGCGTGGCTTGATCAAGTCCTTGCGGCACTTCGATGTGGTGCACATCCATAACCGTCCGCAATGGGTTGGCGAGTTACGACAGATGGGTTATGAGGGGGCACTCTGGCTGCACCTTCAAAATAACCATCTGGGACACTGGGCGACGCCCATGCTTGAAGGGTTGGCAGCGCATCTAGATGGGGTCGCTGTCTGCAGCGCATTCTTGCGCGGAACATTTGCCGATCGCTCGCCGAGCTTGGCGGCCAAGACCAAGGTTGTTTCTAACGGAGCCAATACCCAGCTGTTTACCCCGCGAGAAGACATTCGCGAAGCAAAGACCATCTTCTTTGTCGGACGTTTTGACGAGGAAAAAGGAGTTCTTCAGTTGGTGCGAGCATACGCTCGCCTGCTTGATCGGCACCCGGACGCGACTTTGGTGATTGGGGGAACGACCGGTTTTGGGGTTCATCGGGAAACGGATTATGTGCGCAAGGTGCGGGAATTAGCGCAATCGCTGGTCAGCAATCGGAAAGCGCGGATCCATTTCCCGGGATATATTCAACATGACAGGGACTTGCCGGCTTGGTTTCAACGAGCGGCGGTTTTTGCTAGCCCTTCCCTGTTTCAGGAACCGTTCGGCTTGGTAAATGTCGAAGCCATGGCTTGCGCTACTCCCGTCGTGGGTTCAAACCGCGGTGGCATACCGGAGGTACTTGGTGATGCCGGGATTGTGGTGAATCCCGAAGATGTGGAGGAATTCGCAGCTGCGCTGTCAAGTCTCCTGGATAGCGCTGATTACCGCGCCTCCCTTGGGCGCGCGGCGTACCTGCGCTCTAGGAAAATGTTCGATTGGGACATCATCGCCCCGCACTGGGCATCGTTTCTGGAGGAGAGCAGAGGCCAGAGCCGTTCTCGTTGAATGTGTCCATCCACACTATGAAAAAGGTGCTAGCTCGGGTTGTTGAAGCGTTGCCGGAGTCCGCTCAGATCCAGATACGTGATCGATATTGGCAAATCAAGAGCAGGTTGCTCTACCAATCACTCTATCGCGTGCTCGATCTCGAGCACACACTCCAGTCGGGGCTAACCGTGAGAGTTGCCAGCCACGGTGAATGGTGGACGTACAACGACATCTTCGTAGATGGCGAATATGATGTGCCAATTCGCATGGCTTTGAAAGGTCGATCTCCAGTTCATCCCTTCGTTGTACTAGATCTCGGCGCAAACGTCGGTTATTTCGCGTTTCGAGTTCTGGATCTTATCGGTCAGCGGGAACCGGAGAACTATCCCGACATTACAATGATCGAGGGCAGCCCGAAGACTTTTCTGGAACTCGAGAAGCGGATTCGGTCCCAGCGGCCGGTTGCAATGAGTGTTCGCATGGTGCACGGATTGGTTGGACAGCCGCGAGGGAGTGGGGTTATCCGAGAAGGCGCGATACATGTGAAGAATACGACCGTCGACGTTCCTGTGCGGCATGGAGTCAGAGTCAACTTCGTCAATCTAGACTCCCTCATGGGGGACAGGGCTGAGATTGATCTCTTGAAGTGCGATATCGAAGGGGCGGAGTTGTTGTTCATTCAGAATTATGCCGACCTTCTCCGCAAGGTCAAACACGCAGTATTCGAGTTGCATCACGATCAGTGCGATACAACGGCATGCGTGAGAGCACTGAAAGACTTGGGATTTCGCGAGACAATCCTGCGGGCCAACAGTTCGTTTTCCGTCAGTTTGTTTTCAAGAAACTAGAGTTTTCCGGTTCCGCCCCCGTTAAGTGGACCGTGTGGCAATCGAGATCGAAGTGGCATATCGAGAGTGAGCAGGGTCTTGTGATCATTAGGGAGATCGTTACTCTCTTCGCAAAGGCAGATGAGGCATTGTGGCGTCGGCCGAGGACGGAGGGACTGGAGCCGGATATTTGTGCTGAAGATCGCGCAAGACTTGATTTACCCGATTTCCAACCTTTGGAACGAGGAATCCAACCGGGGTGAGCGAATCCGAAGACTGTCCATCTTTGTCGGCTGGCAGCTATGGAAGCGGATCATTCGCAGACCAATCACGGTTGCACTCTTCAATGGCAAGCGGTTTATCGCTTACCCGGACTGCGCCGTGTCTTCCGGAGTTTTGTATACGCGCATCCCCAATAGCAGGAACATACTCTTCCTCAGAAAGCACGTGTCGGGGGGAACACTGATCGATGTCGGTGCCAATGTTGGCTCAGTGAGCCTTCTGCTGGCGGACGCGATAGAAAGCGCGATTCTGTTTGAGCCGAACCCGGTGGCAGCCGCTCGTGCCCGTGAGAACCTCACCCTGAATCGGCTTGCTTTCAAGGTTTACGAATTTGCTCTTTCCGATACCAACGGTAAGATTCGCTTTGAGTGCCACGGAGCGGTCGATTCGGGGGGACACGTTGTTGTTGTTGGCGCTTCAAGCGGCCAGACCGCCACCCTAATGGTCGAATGTATTACATTCGATGAGTTTCTGTGCCAGCATGGCGCTCCCGACTTTCCGGTTTCTCTGGTCAAGATCGACGTGGAGGGACACGAAAACTCGGTTCTTCGCGGGATGCAGCGGTTTCTTGCCGAGAAGAGGCCGCCGGTGATGTTTGAATATCTGCAAAGGACGAATCTTGAGGAGACGATCAGGTTCTTCACGGAAGTTGGATACCAAGTCTTTGAACTAAGGGCGAAGGGGCCGGTGGCCGTCACTGATCGAGTCGAACCGCTGCAAGACTTGTTCGCATTTCCTCTGGAGCGCGTGGCTGCCATTGGAGTGGGCAGCGCAACATCATGACCCGAAAGACTGTGATCCTTACGGAAATCATTGCCCCTTACCGCATTCCGGTTTTCAACGCTCTGGCCTGTCGGGCAGGGGTGGATCTGCACGCTATTTTTCTGGCAGAAACCGACAAAACGCTTCGACAGTGGCGCATCTATACCGATGAGATCCGTTTTTCGTATGAAGTCTTGCCCTCTTGGCGATGGCGCGCCGGAAAGCACAGTCTCCTTGTGAATCGTGGGTTGCGGTCTGCTTTAGATGCGGCGAATCCCCATGCCATCCTTTGCGGTGGCTACAACTATCCCGCGTCCTGGGAAGCGCTCTGGTGGGCCCGCCGGCGCAAGGTGCGGTTTGTCCTGTGGACAGAGAGTAACCAGCGAGATCGGAGATCTGGACGCGCGGGTGTGGAATGGCTGAAGCGATATTTTGTGAATGCTTGCAATGCTTTTGTCGTGCCGGGAAAATCCTCGTTTGCCTACCTCCGAACTCTCGGAGTCGGCGAACAGGTCATCTTCACTGCACCCAACGCGGTCGATAACACCTTCTTTGCGACGCAGGCGGAGAAAACCAGAGCGCACGCCTCTGAATTTCGAGGGAAACTGGGGCTGCCCTCGCGGTTTATTCTTTTTGTGGGCCGCTTGGTGCCGGAAAAAGGTGTCTTTGATCTCTTCGAAGCCTATGCCAAACTAGAGAGCGGCCTTCGCTCTGAGGTGGGCTTGGTATTTGCAGGCGACGGGGTCTCCAGAGAGGAACTATTGCGACGGGCGAAACAGATCAGCCCGGGGTTGGTTTGTTTCCCAGGGTTTGCGCAGAGGGAGGATCTGGCCGGTCTATACGCGGTCGCGGAAACCTTGGTTTTGCCGACGCACAGCGACCCTTGGGGTTTGGTGGTGAACGAAGCGATGGCGTGCGGACTTCCGATCATCGTGAGCAGCGTCGCGGGGTGTACGGCCGACCTGGTCGAAGACGGGTGGAATGGTTATGTCGTGCCTCCTCGAGATTCGGAGAAACTCGGCGTGGCGATAAATTCCCTGATACGGCAACCTGAACTTAAGCAACGGATGAGCGCGCGCAGCTCGGAACGAATTCGAAACTACTCTCCGGAAACATGCGCCGATGGTCTGGCTGCGGCCGCGACCGCCAACGGTACGGGGGCTCGATGAATTCTTTGAAACCGCTGCAGTGGGCTGGCATCGTGCTGGGCTTGAGTCTGGTGCTGTATTTCATTTATCACCATTTGCAATACTTCAGAGACGTTTCTCTCCTGGGCGGAATCCTGCTTCTGGAGATAATAGTCGCTAGCGTCTGGAAATATGACCAGCGTTTTTTCGTTTTGCTGATGGTTGCCTTTGTCTGGGCCGGCATAAGTGTCCCCTTGGAAAGCGCCTGGTCAGCTGGACGCTGGGTTGTGTTGTCCGCCGGCGCGGTCGTTGGCTTCATTGTTTGGACCAGGACTCCGCGCGGTGGTTTGGGATCCTTGCATCTGATCGCCTTTTTCTGCGTTTGCGCCGCGTTCGTCTCCGCCACGGTTTCTCCCTTTACGCAGATGGCGTTGCTCAAGGCTCTGAGCCTGCTCCTTCTTTTTACATATTGTGCTTCAGGCGCGCGTCTGGCTGTCCTCGGCCGGGAGGACCGTTTTTTCCACGGTCTGCTGTGGGGAAGCGAGATGGCGATCTACGTCACGGCATTCTGCTATTTCGGTCTGGGCAAAAAGGTCTGGGGCAACCCCAACTCCCTGGGCGCGGCAATGAGCGTCGCAATGTTCCCCATCCTGTGGTGGGGATGGTTCACCAGCGAGGCGCGGATGGTGAGGCTCCGCAGGCTGGCTGCGCTGCTTCTTTGCACGTACCTGGTTCTTTTCAGCATGGCGCGTGCTGGAATGGTCGCGATAGTGGCCGTCGCACTTGTCTTTTGCCTTTGCCTACGCCAGTACAAATTGCTGATGAAGGTGACGGCATTGGTTCTGCTCGTGGTTGCGGTCGCTGGGATTTTGGCTCCAGAGGCCTTAAACCAGCATTTTGGGAGTCTGAAGGATGCAGTGCTCTACAAGGGGCACAAGGAAGAAGGAGTACTTGGTTCGCGGCGAACACCTTGGGAAAAGTCGATTGCCTCAATCAAGGAGCATCCGTGGTTCGGAACGGGATACGGCACGAGTCCGACGGGCGAAGATCCCGGATTAAATTTCGGAACCATTCGCTCAAGCGCAGAGACAGCTCGCGAGCACGGCAGCAGCTACATGACGATTGCAGAGTGGGTGGGTCTTTTGGGCGGGGTGCCCTTTGTTGCGCTCCTGGCGGTGACGCTGTCGAACGTATGGAAAGTATGCACATGGATGAGGCGAACTGCCGAACCACGCCATTACTCGATTCCGCTGGCCATGCTGGTATTGGCGGGCCTGGTCCACGCCAGCTTCGAAGATTGGCTCTTCGCCGTGGGTTATTATCTCTGCGTGTTTTTTTGGGCCCTGGCGTTTGTACTTGGGGATATCGTCCCTGACGCTGCTGTGCTTCCAGTGGCGGGTGTTGCTTCCCGAACTTCCCGTCGGTCGCCGGCTGATTTCGGAACTGTCTTGCCCACCCGATGATCAGATTGTTTATCAATGGCCTGGCCGCGAGCGCGGGTGCAGGCCTTACTTATCTGCGCAACGTGATTCCCCATCTCGCGCGCAGAGCGGATGCGGAAACTACGGTGCTAATGAATCCCGCGATTCGCCGGGAGTTTGGACAGCTTCCGAACATATCCTTCTTAGAGGACCCAGGTTCCTACGGCTCGCCCCGGCGTTTCGTTCGCGAGCAGAGGACGCTGCCGGGATTGATCCGGCGCAGCGGCGCCCAGGTCTTGATTTCCGCGGGTAATTTTGCGCTTTGGAATTCTCCCGTCCCGCAGATACTCCTGTCCGGTAACTCGCTCTATACTTCCGGCGACTTCCTCCGCGATGTTCGTGCTCGCGGAGACTATGCGATATGGGCAGATACTTTGCTCAAGCGCTGGTTTGCACGGCGATCCATAAGCTGGGCCGATGTTACTGTCGCCCCGAGTGAAGCGTTTGCCCAGGCGCTTAGCCAGTGGAGTGGCAGGAAGGTACTTTCAGTGCACCATGGATTTGACGCAGATATTTTTACCAGCGATACAACGCCGTTGCCCTCGGCAGTGCAAGCCCAGATTGAGCAAGGGGAAGATGCTCTCCGCCTGCTTTTCGTAAGCCACTACAATTATTACCGGAATTTCGAAACACTATTTCGGGCAATGCCGATTCTGAGCGGACGCCTGAATGGAAGAAAGGTGAGGCTGTTTCTTACGTGCCGCTTGAACTCTAGTGAAAATCCTGGGTCGTATCGAGCCGAAGCCGCTTCATCTTTGGTGAACAGTCTCAGAGACAGCGAGATCGTGGTCGAGCTCGGGACGATTCCGTATCGCTCGCTTCATCGCCTCTATCGTGCCTGCCACATATATGTAACACCGGCTTATACCGAAACCTTTGCCCATCCACTGGTGGAGTCGATGTCGAGCGGCTTACCGGTGGTGGCGTCGGATCTGCCGGTGCACCGCGAAATCTGCGGGGATGCCGGAATTTACTTTCCTCGTTTCTCTCCCGAGGCGCTGGCGGAGCGGATATTGCAAATTCGTGAATCGCCGGAATTGGCGGAAAAATTATCGTGCAATGGCCTGCGGCGAGCGCGCGACTTCAGTTGGAGTGAGCATGTTGAGCGCATGGTCGTTCTGGCCCAGGAATTAGTTCAGCCGGGGAGCGAGCGAAACTGATGTCCCGAGCCGCGGAGGTAGATTCACCGCTGCACGTTTTGACGCTTACGCCATTTTTCCCGTCGGACGAAAATGAAGTGGGCGGTTGCTTCATCGCGGAGCCCATCGAGCAGCTTAAACAGTTCGGTGTCGAGTCGAGCGTTATCGCGGTGTCCGCGATTTACCATCCTCGGAAGAAAGCGAGTTCATCGGCGGCAGCAGAATGGGTGCAATATCTGCAAGTCCCCGGCAATCTCGGGCTTTCCAGTGCGGGGAAGTGTCTCTACTCCCGTCTCTTAGGACGAATACGGAAACTGCACAGCCGGAAGCCGATTGATGTGATCCACGCTCACGCGGCCCTACCTTGCGGCCATGCGGCTGCGTTGGTTTCCAGACGTTTAAGCATTCCGTTCGTGGTCACCGTCCATGGGTTGGATGTGTTCAATACGTGTTTCCTTGGTGGAATTCCAGCGGCCTGGCGAAGGAAGGTGTCGGTGGACGTATACCGCGCGGCGCGGACCGTAATATGCATCAGCGGCAAGGTGCACGACATTCTGAGAACCGGAACGCCGGCTGAAACCCGCAGTATCGTCGTGTACAACGGTGTAAATCCAAGTCTTTTTTCGCCCAATCCCGCCGGTTTAGGACCGTTCGATCCGGAGATTCTGATCGTCGGCAATCTGCTGCGAGGTAAAGGTCACGAACTGGTTTTGAGGGCCCTCGGAAGCCTCAGACCCTCGTTTCAACAGCTTCGATGTCGCATCATCGGCGAAGGTCCGGATCGCGCACAATTTGAGTCACTGGCACGCGACTTGGGCATTGAACGGCAAGTTGAGTTTGTCGGCCGACAGAGCCGCTCTGAAGTGGCCGAGGCCATGCGACGCTGCTCGGTATTTGTCTTGCCCAGCCGCAACGAGGGTCTGGGATGCGTGTACTTGGAAGCCATGTCCTGCGGCAAACCGGTGATTGGCTGCCGCGGGCAAGGAATTGACGAAGTGATCGAGCACGGCAAGAATGGCTGGCTTATCCCAGCGGATGGACTCCAAGAGCTTTTGCAGGGGCTTTCGGTTTTACTGGGCTCTCCTGAACTGTGCGCCCGCATCGGGACCGCAGCCCGCCAGACAATCCTGGAAAAGTTCACGCTGTCGCACCAGGCTCAAAACCTGCTAAGAATTTACCACCACGCCCTTGCATAACTTGGGCGTCTCCAAAGATCGCGCGGCACCGTACTGTTAGTGATAGGATCGCCGCTACCGGAGGTTGAGTGTTTTACCAGTGCTACAAAGACATCGTGTTTTGGGGAATTATTTAGGCCACGCTTGCGTTCAAGAAAGCGTCAATTCAGCTAACATAGTAAGACCTTCTACCTGCCAACAGCATGGACTTGATCGAAACAAAATCTGAGACTGAGGAGTCGAATTCGAATACCGCTGCCCCGGTTCTGCCCGTGAGCGTGATCGTTCCGGTCCGCAATGAGGCCCGCAACCTGCCGCGCTGCCTGCAGTCGCTCGCGGGGTTCGGTGAAGTGTACGTCATCGATTCGCACAGCGCGGACGACACAGTCGCCATTGCTCAATCGCATGGCGCGAAAATAATTCAATTTTATTATGCAGGAGGCTGGCCGAAAAAACGCCAATGGGCCATGGATACGCTACCGCTCGCCTGCGACTGGATTCTGCTACTTGATGCGGATGAGGTTGTGACGCCGGAACTGTTGGAAGAAATGCGGCGTGCACTGCAAAAACCTGAGGTGGACGGGTATGCTATTCGCCTGCAGATGTATTTTCTCGGAAGGGTCTTGCGGCATTGCGACGCAAGCTTCTGGAAGTTGTCACTATTCCGCAAAGGACGCGGGCGATTTGAGTGCCGATTGAAGGATCAGAATACATCGATGGCCGACATCGAGATTCACGAACACGTGGTGGTGGATGGGCCCACCGCGAAGTTGCGCAATTCATTGGTTCACCACAATGTCGATTCTTTGTCGCGCTATGTTATGAAGCACAATGAGTACTCGAACTGGGAAGCGCGCGTGCTTCTGCAGCCGGAAGACGATTCCGAAGAAGTAAACGCTGATTTATTCGGCACTCAGGCGCAACGCCGAAGATGGCTCAAGCGAAATCTCTATCGCTTGCCGGGCTCTCCGGTTCTGCTCTTCCTCTATCGCTATATTTTTCGTCTGGGATTTCTCGACGGCGTGCCGGGGCTGATCTACTGCACCTTTCAAGCGGTGCAGATGTTCCATTCCAAGGCCAAAATCTACGAGCTGAAGTACGAACTGAAGAAGGGGAGGAACTGAGGCCGTGTGCGGCATCAGCGGACTCGTGAACTGCGGCGACCGGGAAGTACTCACCCGGATGACGACTGTGCAGACGCACCGCGGCCCCGATGACGCTGGGCTCTGGGAGCGGCGTTTCCCCGATGGCGGATACATCGGGCTGGGAAGCCGCCGTCTCGCCATTCTCGATCTCTCCTCCGATGGCCACATGCCCATGAGTAATGAAGATGGCACAGTGTGGATTACCTACAACGGCGAGATCTACAACTTCGCCGATCTGCGCCGTGAGCTCAAAGGCAAATCCAATGCGCATTACTTTCGCTCGCACTCCGACACCGAAGTCATCATTCATCTCTACGAAGAATATGGCCCCGACCGCCTCAAAGACTGCCTGAACCGTCTGAATGGCATGTTCGCCCTTGCGATCTGCGACTTGCGCGGCGCTTTGCCGAAACTGTTTCTGGCTCGCGATCATTTCGGAATCAAACCACTGTATTACTGGGAGCGCGGCGTAAAGCTCGCTTTCGCTTCCGAGGTCAAGGCGCTGCTCGAAGTGCCGGGAATCGAAGCCAGCATGAACATGGAGGCGCTCGACAAATACCTGACATTCCTCTGGGTGCCCGATCCGCTGACCATGTTCGAGGGCATCCGCAAGCTTCCGGCGGGCCACTATGCGCTCTGGCAAAACGGAGAATTCAAGATCGAGCAGTACTGGGACTTGACATTTCCCCCAGCGGAACGTCGCTTCGAACGAACGGAAGCAGATCTGGCGGACGAAATCCGCGAGCGGTTCTGCGCCTCGGTCGAGCGACAGATGGTGAGCGATGTTCCAATCGGCGCCTTTCTGAGTGCGGGTCTCGATTCGTCGAGTATCGTGGCCGCTATGGCGCGCAAACAGCCGGTGCGGACCTACACAATTACGTTTCCCGAGAAATATCGCGTCGGTGAGACAACGATTGACGACCCGGGCGTTCCGCGGCGACTCACGCGAACTCTGGGCTGCGAGCACCATGAGATCGTGGTCGAGCCCGATGTGGTTGGTTTATTGCCAAGTCTGACCTGGCACATGGATGAGCCCACGGCCGATCCGGCGATCATAACGGCGTATCTGGTGTGCCGAGAAGCGCGACAACAGGCGACCGTGCTCTTATCGGGGGTGGGTGGCGATGAGATTTTCGCGGGATATCGCAAGCATGCAGCTCACGCGTGGGCGCAAGAGTATCAGCGTGTCCCAGCCCTTGCTCGCTCCGCCGCTGAGCGTGCTCTGCAGAGATTGCCATCACTACGCGGAACGCGCATGAAAGGGACGGTTCGTCTGGCAAAGAAGATGGTGCGCAGCGCGGCGCTCAGTCCGGCGGAAGCTTTCATCAGAAATTGCACGTATCTGGATCCCGAGCAGAAGGCAGGTTTATATGTCTTGAAATCGCCGCAGCTAGCAAACGGCAATCCTGCCGCCCAGCATCGGGCTGCGTTCGACAAGGTGCGACACGCGGATTTTCTCAACCAGATGCTCTATCTCGATACCAAAATCTTCATGACCACGCTGAACCTGACCTACAACGACAAAATGAGCATGGCGTCGTCGGTCGAAGTCCGAGTGCCGTTTTTGGATCGCCAGCTTGCGGAATTCGTTGCCTGGAATGTGAGCCCCGAGTGGAAGCTGAAAGGGAAATGGCGTCCGGTGACGAAGCATATCTTCCGTGAAGCCATGCGTAGTATGCTGCCAGACGAAGTCATGCGGCAGCCGAAAGCGGGTTTCGCGGCGCCGGTAGATTATTGGCTGGCCCACGATTTGCGTGCGATGGTGGACGATCTTCTTTCTGAGCCGCAGGTCCGGCACCGCGGGCTGTTCCGTCCGGAAGTTGTGCGCAAGTACATTGACGAGCACCGCCGCGGCGCGGAAGATTGGTCGATGCAAATCTGGCAACTGCTGACGCTGGAAATCTGGATGCAACTTTTTCTCGACGGCGACGCGAGAGCGTTTGCTGAGAGGCAGATCGGCGCGTCCCAGTTAAGCCTCACTCAACCAATGACGGCATGAAGCAACTCTTACAAGACGCCCGTACGGGTGAGTTAAAGGTCGCTAAGGTTCCGCCTCCGCAGTTGTTGCCGGGCTGTGTGCTGGTGCGAGTTGCGGCATCTCTAGTGTCGGTCGGCACGGAGCGCGCGTCCGCTGAATTTGCCGGCAAGAGTCTGCTGACGAAAGCGCAGGCTCGTCCTGATCTGGTGCGCGATGTGCTTGCCAAGATGCGACGCGATGGTCTGGCCTCTACCATACAGACCGTACGATCTCGCCTGGATCAGCCGCAATCGGTCGGCTACAGCAGCGCCGGAGAGGTGGTTGCGGTTGGCGATGGCGTCGTCGACATCAACGTGGGGGATCGGGTCGCTTGTGCTGGCGCGGGACATGCGGTTCATGCCGAGCTTGCCTGTGTGCCGCGTATGCTGGTGGCGAAGATTCCCGAGGCTGGTGAGGCGTCGCAAGTTTCCTGCGGAGTTTCCTACGAAGAGGCAGCTTTTGGGACCTTAGGCGCGATTTGTCTGCATGGCATTCGAACCGCCGAAGTCGCGCTGGGCGATACGGTCGCGGTGATCGGTCTGGGGTTGCTCGGACAAATTACGGTGCAGTTGCTGAAGGCTGCCGGCTGTCGCGTCTTTGGAATGGATCTGGTGCGGGAGCGCGCCGACCTAGCGATCGGAAGCGGAGCTGAGGCCGCATGTACGGGCGGGCGCGAGTTTCGCGATTTGTGCTTCCAGGAAACAGGCGGCGTGGGTGTGGACGCGGTGCTGATTACGGCGGAGACTCCGAGTAGTACGCCCGTGAACCTGGCCGCGGAACTCGCGCGTGATCGCGCCATTGTGGTTGCCGTGGGCACCGTCGGCATGGAGTTGCAGCGCAAACTTTATTACGAAAAGGAACTGGATTTTCGAGTTTCACGCTCCTATGGCCCCGGCCGTTATGATGCTGCGTATGAGCAGAAAGGGCGCGATTATCCGATTGGACACGTGCGCTGGACGGAAACGCGCAACCTGGAAGCCTTTCTGCAATTCATCGCAGATGGCAAACTGGATCTGCCATCGCTGATCACGCACCGCTTTCCGATAGATCAGGCGACGCAGGCCTATGACCTGATGATGGGAAACACGCGTGAGTTTTTTCTAGGAACGCTGATTACTTATGCGGGCGCGGAATCTGAAAGCATCCCGAATTTGTCGGAGAGAATTCCGGTGGCTGCTGTTGCGATCTCCTCGGGTTCCATCGGTATGGGTGTGCTGGGAGCGGGAAGCTTCGCACAGAACACGCTGCTGCCCGCGCTGAAGGCGATTCCGGGCGTTTCTTTCGTTGGCGTCTGCAATGCGACTGGCCCACGCAGCCGGAACGCGGCGGAGAAATTTGGTTTTTCCTATTGCTCGAATTCCGAAGCTGAGCTTTTGCAGGATCCACAAATCAAAGCAGTCCTCATCGCCACCCGTCACAATCTTCATGCGACTCAGACGCTCGCAGCGTTGCGCGCCGGGAAGGCAGTGTTCTGCGAAAAGCCGCTTTGCCTGACCGAAGCCGAACTAGCTGCGTTGGTTTGCACTAAGTCGACCCGGGCAGCGTCTGCGAAAGAAAATGCTCCGCTCCTGATGGTCGGCTTCAATCGTCGGTTCGCGCCCATGGCCGTGCAGATGAAAGAGTTCTTGTCGGAAGTTCACGAACCGCTGGCCATTCACTACCGTGTGAATGCGGGGTACATCCCTGCCGATCATTGGGTGAACGATCCTGAGCAGGGAGGCGGACGCATTCTTGGCGAGGTCTGCCATTTTGTCGACTTCCTCTGCTTTCTCGCGGGCGCGTGTCCCATCGAAGTGCAAGCGCAGACCGTGGGCAATCCTGGGCATTACAGCATGGATAACGTCGTTGCATCTCTCAAGTTCGCGAACGGCACGCTGGGGACGATCAGCTATCTTGCCAACGGTGACAAATCGGCACCGAAAGAGCGCGTGGAAGTTTTCGGTGGCGGCTCGGTCGCCATCCTGGAAGATTTTCGCCGCCTTGAACTTGTTCGCAACGGGCGCAAACAGGTCACGCGCGTACGGTGGGGACGGGACAAGGGCCACAAGGCAGAGATGCAAGCATTCGTAAATGCGCTTTTAGGCAAGGCGTCAGCGCCTATTTCGGTTGAGCAAATCGTGGGCTCAACTCTCACAACCCTTCGACTGCAGAATTCATCCCAGACCGGGCAGCCTCTGTTTGTCGAATTGAGCGAGTTCGTTGCGACCGCCCTGCAGGAAAAATCCAGGCACTAACAATTAAGAGAAGAAATGAGCTGTAAATGCTGATTCTGGGCCTGAATATGTTTCATGCCGACGCTTCGGCCGCGATCGTCGAAGATGGAAAGATTCTTTTTGCGGTCGCCGAAGAGCGGCTGAACCGGCGCAAACATTACGGCGGCTTTCCTGCATTAGCGGTGAAAGCTTGTCTGGATGCGGTGGGCGCAGAGATCACCGATGTGCACCACGTTGCCGTGGGGCAAGACAGTGACGCCAACCTCGCCAAGAAAGTGCAGTATGCGCTGGCCAATCCGGCGAAGATACTGAATTTTATTGAGATGCGGCAGCGCAAAGAGTCGATGCGCGACGTGCGTTCGCTGCTGGCGCAGGCGCTCGATGCGGATGCCTCCACACTCAGGTTCCAGGAGCATCATCTGGAGCACCACATCGCGCACATCGCCAGCGCGTATTACTGCTCGCCCTGGGAAAAGGCGGCGGGTTTCAGCTACGACGGTTCGGGAGATTTCGTGTCGACGATGATGGCGCGCTGCGACGGCAATGAAATCCAAGTGCTCGACCGTGTGTTCCTGCCGCACTCGCTGGGCAGCTTCTACACCATGATCTGCGATTTCATCGGCTACAGAAAATATGGCGATGAAGGCAAAGTTATGGGGCTGGCGCCGTACGGGAAAGACACCTACTTCGACGAGATTCGGAAAGTTGTGACGCTAAGAAATGGCAACTTTCAACTTAACATGAGTTACTTTAAGCCGCTCGGGAGCAGCCAGGGAATGCAGGTGCTGCCCGACGGAACGGTGCGCCTGGCGCGACATTTCTCCGACAAGATGGAAAAGCTTTTCGGTGCTCCTCGCGAACCACACTCCGAGATAACACAGCGCGACATGGATCTGGCGTATGCCATGCAATATTGTTTCGAGGAAGTGTTCTTTCATCTGCTAAACGAGGTGTACAAGAGCGTTCCCGAGGAGAATCTTACGATGGCAGGGGGATGCGCGCTCAACAGCGTAGCCAACGGCAAACTGTTTTCACGGACGCCTTTCCGGCGCACCTGGATTCAGCCCGCGGCCGGCGACGAAGGCCTGGCGATTGGTGCCGCGCTGCATACATATCACTCTGTGCTGAAACAACCGCGCAAGGACGAACACCAGATGAATCACGCCTACCTCGGGCCTGAGTTCTCGGAAGCGCAGATTGAATCCGCTTTGAAAACCGCGGGCGTAAAGTATCAGCGGCTGGAGCGCGAGCCGCTGCTCGACGCGGTTTCCGACCAGATGGTGCAGGGCAATGTAGTGGGATGGTTTCAAGGGCGCATGGAGTGGGGGCCGCGCGCTCTCGGTAATCGTTCCATCGTCACGCACCCGGGCTTGCCCGGCATGAAGGATGTGTTGAACGCGCGTATCAAGCACCGCGAATGGTTTCGTCCCTTTGCGCCCTCCATATTGGCCGATGCGCAACACGAGTATTTCGAGCACGATCACCCATCGCCCTACATGCTCCACGTGTACAAGATTCGTCCGGAGAAGCGGAAAAGCTTGTGCGCAGTGAACCATGTGGACAACACCGGCCGATTGCAGACCGTTGCACGGGAAGAGAATCCGCTGTACTACGATCTGATCCAGACTTTTGGCAGGAAAACCGGAACCCCGGTGATCCTGAACACAAGCTTCAACGAGAATGAGCCGATCGTGTGCACACCGCAAGAAGCGATCGATTGCTTCCAGCGCACCAAAATGGATGTGTTGGCCATCGGGCCATTCTTTGCGTGCAAATCTGAGGTCAGGACACAAGACTCCAGACCGAGAGTCTGACGCTACCCGGCATGCCTAAGACTCCAGTTGCGGTGGCCTCCTCTTCCGCGTTAAGTCTTCGGAAAATCGCCGCCTGGCGCCGCATTCGAGCGCTTGCGTGGGAGGGCAACGTCCTATACGGGTGTCGCGGATACGAGATCGTCCGCCTGCGCGTTCGCCCGCATGCCGGCGAGAGCGTGGAGTGGGAAACGATTGCGCGCTTTCGTCCAGCCTGGTGGAGGAATCTCACAGCGCGCACCGCGTTGAGCTATCGCCTGGTGCGCGATGGCTTTCATGCGCTGGCCATTCTCGGCGGCAAGACAAGTGACCAGACGATAGTGGGCGCGGTTCCGGGCGCGCTGGTAACGCGGAATCCGGGCAGCGATGATTTTCATGTTACGCATCAGGTCCAGCGCGGCACACGGCCGCTGCACGTTACTGCGGTTCCATCAGGAAGAGTTTACTGGGGCGAATATTTCGATAATCGCGAGCGCGCGGAAGTGCACATCTACGTTTCGCCAGATGGCGGACGCACGTGGCAGGTTGCTTACACATTTCCCGCCGGCAGCATACGACACGTCCACAACATTGTTTACGACCGTTGGGGCGAGTGTCTTTGGATACTGACAGGAGATGAAGGAGCCGAGTGTCAGGTGCTGCGCGCTTCTTCCGACCTCTGCTCGGTGGAAGTAGTGGTCTCGGGGAATCAGCAAGCGCGGGCCGTGGCTGCGGTTCCAACGCAGAAGGGGTTGTATCTTGCGACGGACACCCCCTTCGAGAAGAACCACGTCTATCGGCTTGATCGCGCAGGGAAGATCGAGCAGGTCGGCGACCTCGCCAGCTCTTCGATCTTTGGTTGTAGGGTCGGTTGCGGGGTGGGCGAGGCCGTGTTCTTTTCGACAATGATCGAGCCGAGCGCTGTGAACACCGGCCGCGAAGTCCATCTCGCCGGCTCCAGTGAAGGAACGAACTGGCAAGTGCTGGCTCGCTGGAAGAAGGACAGCTTGCCGATGCGTTATTTCCAGTACGGCAACGCCTTCCTGCCCGACGGCGAGAACGCCACTCGCTATCTTGCGGCAACGACCATCGCTGTCGAAACGGACGATCTGGTCACCACGCTCTGGGAAGTCGAATCGGCATGAGCCTTGCCAAACGTTGGCACTACTACCGGCGCGTTTTCCGCGCCTATCTTGGATCCGGACGAAGCCAGTTGACGTTCTGGCACGAGGTGCCAGAGATCAATCCCCGCGCCACCGCCAGCCGGCTCGGCGAGTACTACATGCTGTTTCGCGAGAAAATGGACTACGCCGGTCATTTCGACCCGGCCGGCATTCCCATGCTCGACTACCAGGGAGCGATTGGCCTGCAGTACAACCCAATTGCGATTGCACAGTGGGGGCTCGCCAACTATAACCGTTTCTGCGAAAGCGGTGATGAAACTCGATGGCAGAAGACGCTCGAAGCTGCCGACTGGCTTACCGCCAACCTGGAACAAAATGTTCAAGGGCTTTGGGTCTGGAACCATCATTTTGACTGGGACTATCGTGACACGCTTAAAGCGCCCTGGTATTCGGGACTGGCGCAGGGACAAGGTGTTTCACTTCTTTTGCGAGTGCATGCTCACGCTCATTCCCATGGCTATTCGGACGATGAGAAGTATCAGCGTGCGGCCGACCAGGCGTTTCTCGCACTGACGCGGTCCCTTACCGAAGGCGGCGTGCTCTTTGAAGACGAAGAGAAGAACCTATGGATTGAAGAATATATCGTGGACCCGCCGACCCACATTTTGAACGGATTCATGTGGGCACTCTGGGGCGTGTTCGATTTCTGGCTGGCGCGCTGGGACACCGCGGCAAAGCAGATCTTCGATCGCGGGGTCGAGACTCTGCTTCACAACCTGGATCGATTCGATACGGGATACTGGTCGCTCTATGAACAGTCCGGAACCCGGCTAAAAATGCTGGCGAGCCCTTTCTATCACCAGTTGCATAGCGTACAGTTGCGCGTAATGTCGATGCTGACCGGAGATGCTCGCTTTGCGGCGGTCGCCGAGCGGTGGGAAGGCTACGCGGAGCGTCGTGGCAATCGGGCCCGTGCTCTGGTCGAGAAAAGCGTTTTCAAATTGCTCCACTACTGATCGTCTTAATACTGATCGCTCTAAATACTCATCGTGAAAATTCTCTACGTCTCGCAGTACTTTCCGCCGGAAATGGGAGCGCCAGCGGCGCGGGCCGCTGAACTGTCCCGGCATTGGGCGCGGATGGGCCACGATGTGACTGTCCTCACCGGATTTCCAAATCATCCGACCGGCGTCGTTCCCGAGGAATGGCGGTCGAGGTTCCACCGGCTTCGCTACACGGAAACCGTCGATGGCCTGCGGGTTGTGCGCACATGGCTCTGGCCGTTGCCGAACCGAAAGGCGCACGAAAGGATCCGCAATTACGCGTCGTTCTGTGTCTCGGCCGCGCTCAGCGGCTTGGATCTGCATAAGCCGGACGTGATCATTGCCACTTCCCCCCAATTGTTGTGCGCACTTTCCGGGTGGTGGCTGGCGTTCTGGAAGCGCGTCCCCTTCGTCTTCGAAGTGCGCGATCTTTGGCCGGAATCGCTCGCGGCCGTCGGTGTCGGCAGCGAAGGAACTTTACTTCATCGTACGTTGGGCACGATTGCGAGATTTCTTTACCGTCGCGCCGACCGCGTGGTTGTAGTGGCGCCTGCCTTCAAAGACCACTTGACCCGGTACTGCAGTGTCCCCGCAGCAAAGATTTTCACTGTCGAGAATGGAGTGGAGACCGATCTCTTCCGGCCCGACCCGGAAGCGACAGAGGTGCGAAAGCAACTGAAGCTCGAAGATCGTTTCTTGATTTGCTACATCGGCACGATGGGCAATGCGCATGGACTGGAGACCTTGATCGCCGCCGCCGAAGAACTGCAGACTGCGTTGCCGAATGCGACGTTCTTGCTGATTGGAGAAGGGGCCGAAAGGGAACGGATTGTGGAACTCGCCGCTACGCGCGGACTCACCAACATTCAGTTCCTTGGTCAGCAGCCGCGGGAACGGATTCCCGCCTACGTTTCCGCTGCCGATCTCTGCCTGGTCATGCTGAAAAGGGCCGAGCTGTTTAAGACGGTGATTCCCACCAAGTTGCTCGAATACATGGCGTGCGAACGGCCGGTCATCGTCGCTGTTGACGGGCAGGCGCGCCAGATTGTCGAAGAAGCAAGCGCCGGCGTTTACGCCGAGCCCGAGAACAGTAAAGCCCTGGTGCAGGCGATCCTCGGCCTGGCGGCAGACCCCGAGTGCAGACGACAAATGGGGGCCAGTGGGCGGCAATACATCGTCAACAAGTCTTCCCGCGAAAGAACGGCGCGGGACTACATCACCGTGCTGGAAGCGCTCCTGCCCTGAGCGAAGCCGAGAGGATTGTCGACCTCAAAGGCACTATTCGAGTCTGGGGTTACTGTATCTGGGCAACTATCGCGGCGGTCGGCTTGGACTGGCGAGGGCGCGCCCGTCCACAGACGACCTTAAGGATGAACCGCGACTACTGCCAAGGCCGTGGACAGCGACATGGCCGCGTCCGCCGTGCGATAGGCCGCAGCTTTGCCTGCGCTTCCGGGGATGAACAATATGTCGCCTTTCACCAGAGGCAAATCCGGCGCCTTGGCATAAAGCACCTTCTTCAAGTTGATGGGAATTTCCTGCACGCCGTGCGGCGTCTGCCGCAGGATCCTGGTTTTGTTCAAGGCAGAGGTGCGAGTACTGCCGCCAGCCAGCGCCAGGGCCTTGAGAACGGATAGGGTGTTGTCTTCAATCAGAAACCCGCTGGGACGGTTCACATCGCCTACGACGTAAACGATCCCGGCACGGGAAACAATGATCGTGTCTCCCGGCAAGACATCCACGTTGTTCTGGGTGTCTTCCGCCAGGTTCGACGATAGCTGAAGCTGAACCTTTTGATCGGGATTTCCGCGATGTTCGATGGTCACGTTGCGTCCCGCTTTGTCGGTGAGTCCTCCCGCCGCCGAGATCAGGTCGAAAAGGTGGCGATCGCCAACCGCAGGGAAGGCACCGGGGTGGTTGACCTCTCCCAAAACCGTGATGGCCTGCGAAGCGGATTCGTCTACGAAAATCGAAACGTGCGGGCCGCGGACAAAGCCTCCATCCTCCAGCCGCTTTTGGATCAACTCCTGCGCTTCATCGCTAGTCAGGTCGGCGACATGAACATAGTCAATCAGGGGCAGGTAGACGTCCCCGGAACCACTGATGCGGGTCTTGGTCGCAAGCTCGGGCACTCCGAATACGGTGATCTCAATCAGATCGCCGATGCCCAGCTTCACATTGGAATTCGCCAGGAGTTGCGGCGATTGGGGCGAGCTGGCTTCGGCCGTCGGTGCGCGCTGCGGCGCGCTCACCGCGGCCGGTGTCTGAGCCACGACCTGGAGGCTCCACAAACCAACAAAAAACACGTACGCGCTTCGCAAAAGGAAACGGCGACTCCGCCCGGACATACTCAGACTCCCGAATTGATGCGTGGGTCGAGTTTAACACACGCAACCAGTGAAATCGGCGCAGAGTGCCCTGTTTCGCAGTCCTCGGACTATCGACAGATGCCAGTTAACCAAGAAAATGCCCCAGAAGAGTTGCTCAGCGGTGGCCACCAGTTGTATAGTGCCAGGAAATCAATATTGGATTCGTCACCGAGGCCACTAAATGGGGAAACCCTGTCTGAATAATTGACTGAAACTCACGGGCAGCGTACGCGGTATGAGCTGCCCCGGTGTTTCAGGCAGAAGGGAACTCTGATTTTGACGCTCCTGTTCTTTGGTTTGTTCGCGTTCTCACTGCTTGCGTCGTTCGTGGCTACGCGTGAAGTGCGCGACCTGGCAACCCGCAGAGGTTGGGTTTCCGCGCCGCAAGATGGGCGCCATGTGCACCGATCCCCGCTTCCCCGTTTGGGGGGCGTAGCGATTTTCCTGGCTTTCTCGATCAGCGTGAGCGTGTGGCTGGGGCTCTCCCTCGTTTTCCCCCGCCTGGTCGATGGACTCGCTCCCACCACGCTCCTCCGTATCTACGTCCCGGCTTGCCTGATTTTTTGTCTGGGAATCTACGATGATCTCCGCGGAGCAGGTCCGTATTTGAAGTTCGCCGTGCAAGCGGTCGCTGCTGCCATGCTCTTTGCCGGCGGAATGCGCGTTCTCGATCTGCCGCTGATCTTCGGGTCCTATTCAATGCCGTGGTTCGTCGGTTTGCCGCTGACGGTGTTATGGGTGGTTGCGGTTACCAATGCCTTCAATCTCATCGATGGCCTGGATGGTTTGGCTGCCGGATCGGCCTTATTTTCGACGTTGGTGTTTTTTGTCTGCGCCCTGGTGAATCATTCATGGCTCGAGTCCCTGATGAGCATTACGCTCGCCGGCGCCATCCTAGGATTCCTGCGCTTCAACTTCAATCCGGCTACGATTTTCCTGGGCGACTCGGGCAGCCTGTTCATCGGTTTCATGCTCAGCGCGCTGGCTCTCGCGGGAGCGCAAAAAGCCCCGACGTTCGTGGCCGTGGCCATCCCGGTGGTGTCGTTCGGATTGCCGATTCTGGAAACATTAATCTCCATCCTGCGACGGCTCATCAGCGGCCGCCCAATCCTCACCGCGGACCGCGAACACATTCACCACAAGTTACTGCAGATGGGCTTTTCCCATCGCCAGGTGGTGATCGTTCTTTATGCCGTCTCCGGGATATTTGCCATGCTCAGCCTCTTCCTGTTGTGGCCAACGGGCAGCACCGTAGGACTGGTGCTGGCGGTCGTGGGGACGGGCATCTGGCTCGGCGTCCAGCATCTGAACTATCCCGAGTTTGGCGAACTGCGGCGGGTGGCGCAGCGCACCATTGACCAGCGGCAGATCGTAATCAACAATCTGTCGGTGCGCCGCGCGGTCGAGGAACTCAAAGTGGCCGCCGATTTCAATCAAGTGCGCAGCGTCCTGCGCGCCGCTTTCGATAGCAACGATTTCGATGCGTTCGATTTGGAGCTCGAGTCCCTTCCCGGCGATAAAGCGGCCGCTGAAAGTGCCCGCCGCTTTCACTGGAGCAAGTTTCCTCACATGATGGCAATTTCGAGCCAGCCTTTGTGGAAGCTGACGCTGGACTTGGTGACAACTTCGAACCAGCGCCGCGGCACGCTCGTTGTCTACCGCGTTTACAGCCACCGTGATCTGCAATTGGATGTCAACTTGCTAACTTCCGAATTTCCCGCTGCCCTGGCAGACGCGCTAGACCGAGTTCTGACCTTGCCCGAGGTCGTCGTGCCGGCCGCGCAAGACGACGCGCGTTTTTTGGCCGCAAATCTGTAGCCGCTCTTTGAATTGCGCTTGCTGCTGATCGTTCTCCCTTCCTTTCGATCGCTGAGTTAATATGGAAGCAATCATGGATCGGAGCATGAGCGGATTACCGTATCCAGCAGAAGGGGCCCCCAACGGGGAGCGACGCCGTCGCGTTCGGCAAAAACTTCATACTCCGGTTTACGCCAGTTTCAACGGCCCGCAGACCGGCATGGTTTTGGACCTGAGCGAATTGCTCGACCTGCATGAAGACGGTTTCGCCGTTCAAACCAGTGAAAGCCTAGAAATGAATCGGGCCGTTACGCTCTGCCTCGATCTGCCTGAAACCAAAAGTTACATTCATGGCACGGGCGAGGTGATATGGAGCGACGAAACGGGCCGCGGAGGCATCCGGTTCTGCGGGCTTCCGGAGAGTTCCCGCCGCATATTGAAAGAATGGCTTTTTGCCAATCTGCTGATCGCTTGTTCCAACCACGCGGATCGAACTGAGCAACTCGCGCGGCACGAGGAAGAGAAATTACCGGAACCGGCGCTGCCCAATGCATCCCGAACTGATGAATCCCGAACTGTCGTTCCGATCTCCGACGGTAACGCCACGTTGTCTTCTGTGGAAACGGTTCGCCGCGAGATCGGTGACGATTTCGATGCGGCGTTGCAACTCATCACCCAGCGCGCTTTGAGTCTCACGGGAGCTAGTGGCGCGGCGCTGGCCTATCTCACAGACGACAAAATGATTTGCCGGGCGCGAGCCGGCGAGCCAGCGCCGCCGCTCGGCGCCACCGTCGACATAAAACAGGGGCTATCTGGAGAATGCGTTCGCAGTGGTTTGCTTGTCTCGTGTGAGGATACGGAAAACGATTCGCGTATCGATCCCGAAATCAGCCGCGCACTGGGAATAGGTTCGCTGATGGCTGCTCCCATTGTGTCCGATTTCCGGGTCGTCGGCCTGCTGGAGGTTCTGTCTCCGCAACCGCGTGCCTTAACGAAGACCGATGAGACGGTTTTGGAGCGGCTCGTCGAAATGATTCCCAAAATCCACCCTGCCCAGACCCAGCCGGTAGACATCCCCGAAAATATTCAATCGCAGGCCGTGACCGGTCCAGAGGTCGTATCGCCGCCTCCCGCTTCAGCAGTAGGTTCGTCCGAGTTCGATTCGGTTCATGCGATTCGCGAGGCCTTGAAGGAACGGGGGCTTGAGGCTCCCGGGCAACAGATCCTCGGAGAAATCGTCGCGGAGCAAGACTCCGAGCAGGTCCCTGAGCAGGTTCCCGAAACCGCGCCCACTGCCCCGTCTCGCCTGCTTTATCGCGCACTGCTCGGGCTAGCCATTGCCGTGGTGGCGATGGTCGTCGGCTATTTGACCGGTCCAATGATAGAAAAGCATTGGGCCGCCTCACCCCAAGTGTTGGGGCAGTCAGAGGCTGAGAGGACCGAGGCGGTCTCAGGACAGCGCGCGACCGCGGTCAGCTTAAAAGATCAACGCGTGCTCCCGAAGTACCTGCCAGACTTGCAAAAGCTCGCCGATCAGGGAGACGCAGACGCACAATGGCAGATGGGCGTTCGCTATCATAACGGAGAGGACGTTGCTCAAGATGACGCGCGTGCCATGCAGTGGTTTCTGCGCGCCGCCGAACAAGGCCATGTTACCGCGCAAGCCACACTCAGCGCCTATTATTGGGCCGGGCGTGGAGTCCCTCAAGATTTGTCCAAAGCCTACTTCTGGTCTGCAATCGCGCTCACCCAGGGTGACGAGAACAGCAAATCCCGGCTCGAAGGGCTGGCTTCCCAAATGACCCAGGCGCAGGTCTCCGCCGCTCGCCAGCACGCCGAAGAGTGGATCCATACCCATAGCCAACCAGCGAAGTCCAAGGCGAACTGAGCCGGATTCTCCGCTTCTCCGCCGACCCCACCGAAACAACACAGACAGACCCAATCCCGCGGCCGTAGAATATATCTGTGGCCACGTTGCACGACATTTTGACGGCTGACGACCGCGTCCGCAAAGGCGACCCCGCTCTCTGGGAAAAGCTCGATCGCAATCGAGTGCGCTGCTATGCCTGCGGCCACTGCTGCCCGATCCCCGACGGACAACCTGGTGTCTGTAAGGTTCGCTTCAACCACGCCGGCACGCTCTACGTTCCCTGGGGCTACGTCGCCGGAGTGCAGTGTGACCCCATCGAAAAGAAGCCGTTTTTCCACGCCCACCCCGGAGCCCTCGCTTACAGTTTCGGAATGCTGGGCTGCGATCTGCACTGCGCCTATTGCCAGAACTGGGTCACTTCGCAGGCGTTGCGCGACCCGGACGCCGTTTCACCGCCACTTTTGGCCGACCCGGAACTGCTGGTCAAAGACGCGCTGGCCCAGGACGCAAGAGTTGTGGTCAGCACCTATAACGAGCCGCTGATCACCAGCGAATGGGCGGTTGAGGTTTTTCGCCAGGCCCGCCAAGCGGGCTTGCTGACGGCGTTTGTTTCGAATGGCAATGGGACTCCGCAGGTGCTCGAGTTCATCCATCCTTGGATCGATCTCTATAAAGTGGACCTCAAGAGCTTCGACGATCGCCACTATCGCCAACTTGGCGGACGCCTGCAACCAATCCTCGACACCATCCGCCGTTTGCACCAGATGGGCGTATGGCTGGAGATCGTCACCCTGCTTATTCCCGGCTTCAACGACGGCGACGACGAACTGCGCAAGCTGACCTCCTTTCTGAGTGACGTTTCGCCCGATATCCCCTGGCATGTGACCGCCTTTCATCAGGATTACAAAATGACTTCGCCCGCCGATACGCGTCCCAAGGATCTGCTGCGCGCCGCCGCCATCGGCCGTGAAGCTGGATTGCACTACATCTACGCCGGCAATCTTCCCGGGCAGGTGGAGGGTCTGGAAGATACTCGTTGCCATCAGTGCGGCGAAATGCTGATCCAGCGCTATGGATATTCAATCGAAAAGTACAGGTTGACTCCGGAAGGCGATTGCCCTTCCTGCCACACCCCGGTCCCCGGCCGCTGGTCGAAGAAATTTGACGGCCAGATTGCGGCCTCGCCTTTTCTGCCCCGCAGGCGTTCGCAATTCGTTAAAATCCTCTCGCAACCATAATCATTCATGCGCACGGCAAGAACATCGCTGATGGGGGTTTTGTTGTGTTTGATCTTAGTGTGTCTGGGCCTGGGCTGTTCTCCGCGTGATTTTCTGACGCGCCGCCTCGCTGCCGATTTGATCTCGGCTTCCGATGCATTCAAAGCGCCGCAATTGTTCTGGCTCAGGACGGGCATCGTTTCCAACAAAGATTTCAGTTCTCCCGACTCCATGGTGCTACAGCGCCGTGGATGGATCATCGGCACCGAGCAGAAGTGTCCCGCCGGAGTCGAACCTCCGCCCTGCTGGGATGTAGCGCTCACGCCGCTGGGAGTGGAGATGGTGCGCCCGCTGATTTCGAACCCAATACCGAACAGCGGCCCGACCATCCAAGTCGCGCGCCGCGAGTTACTGAGCATTGACGGAATCAGCAAGTCTGGCAACTCCGCCGATGTCGAGTTCGTCTGGCGTTGGGTTTCCATGAATCAGGTGGGCGCGGCGCTCCACGACACCGGAGTGCACTACCGGTCCAGCGTCGGATTCCGTGGCTATGACGACGGCTGGCGCGTGGTAGAACAGGTCCTACCCGGCAACCAGTCGCTGGATGATGCGCTGCGCAACGCCGAACCCACCGCGCCGTAACCGAACTGATTTGCACGCTGAAGGTTTCACGGTAGTGCTTTAAAGCAACTACCACAAAGGACACAAGGTACAAGAAGGTTCAAATTCCGTAATGATTTTCCTTCGTGCTCCCCTCGATCCCTCGGTAGTGAATGACTTTAGGACACTATTGACTCCTGCGAAACGTTTGCCTCCAGCATCGCGCGCAGTGTATACCTCGAATCTTCTATGCGACGATCAATTGTGCGATCAATCCTGCTTGTCTCGCTTGCATTCGTGATTTCCGTCTCGGTCATTCCTCATTTAATCTTTGCTCAGACCCAAACCGCAAAGTCCAAGCTCACGCTCGATGAATTCTTCAACTCGGTTAGCTTCACTGCGGTGAAAGTTTCACCCGATGGAAGCTCCGTCGTCATCGGAACAGAAAAGGCCGACTGGGAGCAAGAGTTCTTCCGCAAAGAACTCTGGCTCTATCGCACAACGACCGGAAGCCTAACCCAGCTGACCCAATCCGGGCATGACAGTTCGCCCCAGTGGTCGCCCGACGGCCAGTGGATCGCGTTTCTCTCGGAACGCAAAGTGGAGGCCAGAGATGGGGACGCGGAAAACACCAGGGAAAGGAACAGCAAAGAAAAAGAAGTCAAGCAGCTGTTTCTGATTTCGCCGAGCGGCGGCGAGGCCTTCGACATCACCTCAGGCGAGGACGAAGTCCATGCCTTTGCCTGGTCCGGCGACTCGAAGACAATCGTTTTTGCTACCCGCCAGCCTTGGACCAAGCAGCAGAACGACGATCATAAGAAGGATTGGAAGGACGTGATCCGTTACCGCGGCGATGAGCGCGGCGACTTGATTTTCCGCATCAATCTGGAGGAAGCCCTGGCACGTCACGCTGCGCTCGGCACCAAGGAGATCTCCGACGCGGAAAAGGATTCCCACACCACGCCCGGCGCGGTCGCCATCGCGTACACGCCTCTACGCGTTGAGCAAATCAGCATTTCCCACGACAGCAGCCGCTTGGCTTTTGTGACTTCGTCGGTGTCTGAGCGTCAGGAGAAGGTCGAGGATATTGAACTCTACCTCGTGAACTTGATCAACAGCAACGCGACCAGCGCCGCGGAAGCCACGCCCATCCGCCTGACCCGCAACGAAGCCGTGGAACTAAATCTGGAATGGGCTCCGGATGATCGCCATCTGTTCTTTCAGGTCAACCTGGGATCGCTGGAACGAAAGTATGAAGATCCGCAGCCGCGCCTCTATTGGATCGACGCCGGCAACACATCGGGCAAAAGCGAAGTTCAGCGCTGGTTTGCCGGCTACCCGGGCGAAGTCGTGCGTTACACGCCGCTTCCCAACGGTTCGGTGCTCTGCGCCTGCCGCACTGGGACCGAGGTGCAGCTTGTCTCGCAAGCGAATCCGACGGCCGTCATCGTGAAGCGCGAAGGATGGCCTGGAACCTACGAAAGCCCCGCTGCCGCAGCGCAATCGCAAAGCACAAGCATTGCCTTTGCGTACTCGGCAACCGAGCGGCCCACCGAAGTCTACATCGCCGACGGTCCCGACAAAGTGACGCAGGCTCGACCTATCACTTCTTTTAACAAGCTGTTCACCGAGCGGGATCTGCCCAAGGCCAAACCCTATCGCTGGACCTCCGACGACGGCACGTCCGTCGAAGGCATGCTGATGTATCCGCCGGGGAAGTTTGAGGCGAAGAACCTGCCGACGTTTGTGTTCATCCATGGTGGCCCGCAAGATGCCGACGGCAACCACTTCGAGGCCGATTGGTATCAATGGGATCGCCTGGCCGCCACCGCGGGCTGGCTGGTGTTCGAGCCGAACTATCGCGGATCGACCGGCTATGGAGACAAGTTCGCGCTGCAGATCGTCCCCGAGATTGTTTCCCGTCCCGGCAAAGATATACTGACCGGCGTCGATGCGCTTGTAAAAGCCGGGATTGCCGACCCGAACCAGTTGGCCGTCGGCGGCTACAGCTATGGCGGTTACATGACGAACTGGCTGATCACGCAGACCGCGCGCTTCAAGGCCGCCGTTACCGGCGCCGGCGCAGTGGAGCACGTCGCCAACTGGGGCAACGACGACACCACCTTCGACGATGCCTATTTCCTCGGCGGGTTGCCCTGGGAAACGCCGGATCGCTATCGCAGCGAAGGCGCGATTTACCAGGTCAATAAGGTCCGCACGCCAACCCACATTGTTGCTGGGGCTGATGATGTTCGGGTTGCGGTGCTCGAGGCGTACCTGCTCGATCGCGCTCTGCACGAACTGAATGTTCCAAGCGAATTGCTGATTTTTCCTGGCGAAGGACACGAGCTTGATAAGAATCCCTGGCACGGAAAGATCACAGTGCGCGAAGAACTGAAGTGGCTGACGAAGTATGGCGGCGTGACGGGTCCCAACTAGATCGTGTCCAAGCGGTGCTCTGCCCCGCTTGGACGGGGCAAAACCCAGTTCCCACACAAGCTGGGGACCTGCTCTTACCGGCGCGCGGTAGAGGTTTGCAGTTGGGCGATTTTCGCGTGTGGCGAAGATTGCTGGTAGCGGGCGATGCCCTGATAAAGCGCTTCTGCGATTTGCTGGCGGTAAGTCGCGGTCTGCAGGTCGTGCTCGTCCGCGGGACTGCTCACAAAAGAAATCTCGGTAAGAATGGCGGGCATGGTCGTTCCGGTCAGCACGGCAAAAGCCGATTCCTTGATACCCCGGTTGCGGATGTCCGGGCTTTTTGCAGCCAGCGTGGCGTACAGCGAGCGCTGGACACTGGCCGCGAGCCGGCGCGACTCCTCGATTTTCTCATGCAACCCGTCTGCCGATAACGATACCGGCGTCAGCGCGGCGAAGGTTCCGTCATCATGCCTTTCGACCTCCCGGGACCCCGGAGCCGAAAACAGATTCGTGTAGTAGGTCTCAACCCCCCGCGCTGCCGCCGAGTTGCTGTAATTGGCATGTACGGAAACGAACAGGTCGGCCTGCGCCGCGTTGGCGAAATCAGCGCGCTGGTCGAGGGGCAGGTAGGTGTCGCAGGTCCGCGTGAACATTACTTCCGACCCCAAGCGCGCTTGCAGCAACTTGCCCAGACGCTGGGTCACGTCGAGCACCAGATCCTTTTCCAGCAACCCCTGCCGTCCTACCGTGCCCAAGTCCCAGCCGCCATGCCCGGCGTCGAGCACGATGCGAAATTTTCCGGTTCTTGCCGGCAAAGCTCGGTCGGACACCATCCCTGCCAACGCCGTCGCAGGAGGCGCCTTCAGCGCGACCGGTGCTGCCTCCATCGACACCGGTGCTTGGTTCGGAGTCACTCGGCTCGGGGCAATTTCGTTCGCGGAAAGGTTGTTGGCAGCCAAGGTTTTCTCGTTGCCGCGCAGCTCAACCACCAGGCGATAAGGGTTCGACTCCATACTGACGGAGAAATTCGATCCGCCTTTGGTGTCGAGCACAACTCGCGTTACACCGGCCACGGGCTGAGCGATCCGCACCCGAGTCAGCGAAGCATCGCCGATGTCCATCGTCTTTCCGTTCAATGCAGGCGTCAGAACCGTATCGTGCAGATCGAAATAGATCCGCTCCGGCGACACTAAACGGTGCACTTCGTACGGAACCTGGTCTTCCATGTCGATGACCACCGTGCTTCCCATGGCCGAAGACCAGTGGCGCACTCCGGTGACTTTCGCCAATGCCGCTAACTTGCTTTCCGCCACCGCGGCCAGTGGCGCTGCATCGGAACCGAACTCCAGATTCATCAGATTGCCGGAGGCCGCGGGAGATAGAATATCCCCCGGGGGCGCTGCCGGCGTCGCTACTGCTTGTGGCGCAAGCGGCGCCTTTGTTGCTGCAACTTTTGTGGCCGGCGTCTTCTCATGCTCCTGCATTCCCCACCACGCTCCAGCCGAAAATAGCGCCGCTACCGCCACCAGGCCTATGACGACACTCAATCCGGGATGCGAACTGCCGGCAAGAGAAAGACGCTGCAGAAATGGTAATGAGGGAAGCGCTTCGGTGAGGGCTGCCGGCTCTTCGGTGTCAAGCTCTGCGCTGTCGCGCTCCTTGCTGTCAAAGCGTTCGTCCGCCATGCCAGCATCAGGCAACTCGACCATCGCTGCAGGAATGGCCACCTGCTGCTCCAGCGCTGCCAAGTCTGAAAGCGGTAGCTCCGCGGGTTTAGGAGTTTCGATTGCGACTGCTTTGCCAAAAACCGGCACCGGCACAACCGGCTTTGCCCGCAATACCTCATCAGCCACATCGGACAGCCAGTGGACGCGACGATCCTGGTCTTCGGGTCTGAGCGCGGACAGAACCAACTCGGCGAATAGATCGAAACAACGAATGTCCTGATCCGTGAAGGCCCATGGAGTTCTTGAGAATGCCTGCAGCACGCCCAGTTGCTCGCGCCGGCCACGCAAAGGAACCAGCACGGTAGAGCGAGCCCCAATCTGGCAAGCGGAGTCCATCGCGACGCGGTCGTCGACTTGACAATCATCGCAACCTAGAATGCGCCCTGTTTCCAGACATTCCAGCAGAAGCTCGGATTCGATCAGGGGAACGCCGCGCTCAACAGCGAGCGCTCCAGCGGCGGCGCGGCACACCGTCGCAGATGTTTCCGCAAGCGCGACCACGATCCCGTCGGCCTGTGTGATCGCCTGAGCGCGGTCGCAGATCAATTGCAATACTTCGTCCAGGATGAAGCGTTCCATCTCGAACAGGTCGCCGTCGGAGGCCCGTCCTGAAGCCAGTCGCCAGTTACGAATCTGCTCGCGGAAACCCGAGAAGGCGATTAATGCGCGCAGGGCTTCCTGACGCGCGATTGATTCCAGGACGCGGTTGCCCTCTTGCAGAGGGGACGTCGTCGCTTCCCAGTCAACTCGGGTTGGGTTGGCACTCATGCAGGCGCTGTCAGGACCCCATTAAGCCAAATCTTATCGTATCGGGGGCTCGTTGAACGGCTTATTGCCGCTCCTCGTCAACCGGCCAAGTCACGGGCACACGTTCAACCGGCGGCCTCAGGCGATCCCCTCAGTTCCAACTCCCAGCGTAATAGTCTAATGCTGGGATCGCAATGTCCTTTGGTACACGTCCGATTGCTGCTCAGGGACGCGCAACCTACGCAGCCGGCGTCGGAATGCCCCAGCTACGACCCTTCAGATTTTGCCCTTCGTCGCCATTCGCCCTATGGTTAATAAGCAGCCCCAAGAAAAACCCCGGAGATGCAATGAGCGACGCAAGCGACGCAGTCGAGCAGGAGAAACCAGAAAAACTCAAGAAATCCGGCCGGTGGTGGCCCGAAATCGTGGCAACCAGCCTGGCAGGGGCAGCCGTGGTGGCGTTCCGAGGCTGCTGGCACGGCAAGATGAGCTGGCCCATTGGTGTGCAGGGATACTCCTACCAGGTTTGCCTGAGCTGCGGAGCCATGCGGCTGTTCGACGAGAATGCATTCAGCGCATTTGGCCCGTTCCGCTATGACCTGAACGAACTCATCGCTTGGGAAAGGTCTACGAAAACGGAATCCCATCCCGGGGCGGACGGATAACGCCGCTTTGACGTTCAGACGCCTGATGTTCAGACGCCCAATTATCAGACGTCGGATAACCAGACGCCCGGGCAGCCACCGTTCGTAAGCTGCCGTGCCTCGCCTAATTTTGCGCCGCTCGGGCTCCGACCGGCTGATTCTGGCTCTTGTACCATTCCACCGTACGGCGCAAGCCGTCTTCAAAGTTCACCAGAACCTTGTATCCCAAATGCTTTTGCGCCTGCGTGATGTCCGCCAGCGAATGCTTGATGTCCCCACTACGCTCCGGACCATACTTAACAGTGCCCTTGTAGCCAGTCAGTTCCCTCAAGGCCGCGAAGGTTTCATTCAGCGTGACCCTCCGTCCGGTGGCGCAGTTAAAGACGCGCCCGGCACATTGCGTGGCCGGGGCTGAGCAGGCCAGCAGGTTGGCGGAGACCGCGTTGTCGATATAGTTGAAATCGCGGCTGGTTTCGCCATCGCCGAAAATCGTGGGCTGTTCCCCGCGCAGCATCTGCATGCTGAATTTGGCCAGGACGCCGGAATATTCCGAAGAAGGATCCTGTCGTGGCCCAAAAATATTGAAGTAGCGCAGGCACACCGTTTCGAGGCCATAGCAACGGTAGAACGACACCATGTAGAACTCGCTGGCCAGCTTGGCTACTGCGTACGGCGAGATCGGGTTAGGTGTCATGGCTTCATGCTTCGGAAGTGTCGGCGTATCCCCATACACCGAGGATGAGGCGGCATAAACCACCCGCTTCACTTTCGCGTCGCGCGCCGCGACCAGAACATTGACCGTGCCGTCGACATTGGCGCGATTGCTGCTGAGAGGGTCGAGCACCGATCTCGGGACCGACGGAATGGCTGCCTGGTGCAGCACGTAGTCGACGCCCGCGCACGCCTTGCGCATGGCATCCAGATCGAGAATGTCGGCTTCGCGGAAGTCCATCTGGGGCAGCACGTCGGTCAGGTTCTCGCGCCGGCCGGTGTCAAAGTTATCGATTCCCCGGACCTGTTCACCGCGTTCCAACAGAGCCCGCACCAGCGAGGACCCAATGAAGCCGGCAGCGCCGGTCACGAGATACTTAGCCATATGTTCTTAATGATAACGGATTGATTGCGCCACTAGGCGCGGAAGCCAGTCACCAGAGTAACCATTGTTCCCGATCCAAAAGGGGCCGCGAGCCCCTCAGATGTCCGAAAAAACCTTAGACGCTGGGAATTGCGACAAAGAAGCGCGAATCTGCTGCCACAGTTCCTCTTTACCGGCTCCAGTTTTCGCCGAAAACGCCACGACAGGCACTCCGGCATAGGCTTGCTTGATCGTGCTTGTTGCCTGCCGTAACTGGTTACCGGACAGCCGGTCACATTTGGTAGCCACAATCACATGCGGCCGTCCTTTGGACGCCAGGAATTCCAGCAACTGGCCGTCGCTTTCCTGGGGAGGAATGTTCGAATCGACCAGCGCCAGGCACAGCGCCAGGCTCGTACGCTGGTGGAGGTACGGGTCCACAAACCGGGCCCAGTCCGCGGAAATTTCGCGTGAGACCTTGGCGTAGCCATATCCCGGCAGATCGGCGAAAAGCATCTCGGGCCGGGGTTGCCCCGCGCGCCGCACTTCATAAAAATTAATACTGCGCGTCCGTCCGGGAGTATTGCTGGTGCGCGCCAGCTTTTTCTCCACCAGCGCATTGATCACACTGGATTTTCCAACGTTAGACCGTCCAAGAAAAGCGATCTCCGGCACGGCAGGAGCAGGGAAGTGCATCAAGTCGCTAGCCGACAACATGAATCGCGCCAGAATCCGCATACAGACAGTTTCCAGCCTAGAGGCAACGACAGGCAAGCGCGGAGCAAGAAATAAATTTGCTGAGCAGAGGAAAAACTGCGATTCAAGCTGACTTCGGGAAGGGCACGATTTCAGTCGTGCCGCCCAGAGCCAATGAAGAGGCGGCTTTAGCCCCTGAGGGGCCCAGCGATTTACTCCCTCGGTTCGTTAAAGGCTGACCTCAATCTCGCTAAAGCCCAAGCGGGCGTTTCGGATGAACGTCCTGCTCCTTGATCGGACGCAGTTTGTGCCAGAGTGCGAGCGCACCGGCGATGACCAGTCCAATAAGAACGCTGATCAGAAAAAACCACCGGTAAGCCGGCAGCATGATCAGCAGAACCGCTACCACAACGATCGCCACGATGAGACCCGCCGATCCCTTCAGGCTGAATCCAGACCGGCTGCCAGATTCCGGTTCCATGATCCCATTTTAATGCAGCGTGCCGCACTTCTTGGGCTAGGTCTTCCGGACAAAGTTACGATGTGACAAAAATCCCGCAAGCAGAAAAAGGAGCCCTGGCGCCGCCATCAAGAAGAAGAACGGTCCCTGAGGCAAATGCCCGAAGCGAAGCAGGTTCCAGACGTAGAACGCGATCAGGCATCCCAACGCGAGGATCCCCCCCAACTCCTCACGATACCAAGCCACCACCAGCCCCACCCCAACTCCAATCGGCCACAAGGCCAGACCGACCCACTCCTGAGGCGTTGGTCGTGGGCCGATCGGTCGCGCCATGTTGCCCACGGCGAATACGAAAACGAACAGTATGCTGAGAATGCTCCAAACACGAGCGATCCAGCGCGTTACGGTTGCGACAGAGCGTGTCGCCATAGCGTCCTCCTGATTGCAGGAACGATTCTGCTGGCCGCCTTCAGAGTTCCAATTTTCAGGCGTCTTGGTTGACGGGCACACATCTGCGCTGCCACAGCTCGGTCCATACTGTCGCCGATGACCGGTTAGAAAGTCTGTGACGCTGCGCACAGGATGTTGGCGATGAAAAGGGCAGAGGTCACACCACCAGCCAACCCTATGCAGTGAGTTGTACCAAGGGTCTCTGGGACCCGGCTCCGAACGACTCGAGAAAATCCGTGGCAAATTTCATGCAGTTGATCCGATCGGGAACCTCACCAACGATGCGGCGCGGATACTCGTCGTAGGTGCGGCCGTCGAGCAGCCTTCCGTTTTTCGCCTTTCTCACGCCGCCCCATTGCTTGAAGAAAAAAGGCACCCCTTGCGCATGGCACTGCTCCCGAACGGAGACGACCCACTCCCGCTTCATCGGACGCGCCCCCGGTCCACTCTCGCCCCCAACAATCACCCACGTAATCCCAGACAAGTCGATCTCGCCAAGGTCTTCCAGCAAAGGCTCAATCGAGAGGAAGCGAACCTTACCCGGAGCCTGCCGCAGATGATCCACGCGGGGCACTCCGTGTTTACGATCCTCCACGCTGACGCCCCACCAGATATTTTCCTGTTCCCCTGCAAAACGCAGCCTGCCCTTGAGCAGCTGCAGCAGCCTCTCCGACCGCTTACTCAGCACCTGATAAGTGTGCCAATTCGCCGTAACCATCACGCGCGAGACGGCCTCAGCGTAGTCATCCGGCACTCCTGACTGAAACAGATCGCTCATCGAGTTCACGAACACCAGCTTGGGAGACCGCCACGAAAATGGCTCAGTAAGCTTCTCCGGCACCAGCCGCAGATCAAACCCCTGCTCATAAGGATGCCCCTTAACCCCCCGAAACCGTTCCGCAAAAGTCTCGGCATAGCAATGCTTGCACCCAGGGCTGATCTTGACACAGCCGCGGACGGGATTCCAGGTCGCGTCGGTCCATTCGATATGGGAGTTCAAAGACATAAGTTTAAATTCGCTGTCTGCCGAACTTGTCGAAAATGTATGTCACTATTTCTTCCGCTGTCCCCTTGTGTGAGGCAAAGAACAAATAATAGACAACGGCGTTATTCCTGTTCCTCATCGGCAACGGCTCCGGAACCCTTTTGAAGCCCGCAACTTTCTGTAGTCTTTGCCGGAAGGCCTCGGCGAACCTCTGATTAGACACCTTTTCAAAATCGGCGTCGCCGAATAGATTGAGGCTCTCGTCGTATGCCAGCTCCCGCCACGAATCGTCTCCCCAATACGTATTCATCCTTGCAATATTGGCCGCCGAAACACCCTGGGGCCTTCGATGCAGAACAGTTCTGTTGATATCGTGGATCGGGAAGTTTATAAAAACGTCCAACGACTGCATCGTCCCCGCTTCGTGAATGACGCTCCAATTCAGGGTGAGCTTGTACGGATCGAGAAGGCACAAGCCACGCCTGTAATCTTTGAACTGCACTTTCGGAAAAACCTCCTGCAACAGAACCAGATTGCAGTCACCGTGGTAGAGATGTACGTCTTTACGTTGACCAATAATTGCTCGCAGTCCATCGATCTTGTCCCCATCTAGGTCTACCAGGTGGAACTCTCGAAACGGCGGCCTGACAACAAGCGCGTTCAAAGGGCTTCCAGGAATCATTTCCCCGCTGGCCTTCGACAGGTGGAATCCAGCGCCAGCAAACGCATCGATGTAGACGTGCGTGAATGGCGGAGTCTTCCAGCTCGACAGGATCTTTGAATACTCAACCGCATATCGCTTAAGTATGTCGAGTTTCACCTGCGACCAGGGCCCGATCTCATCAATCTTCGGCGCTCCCATAGTTAATTCGCCTTTTGTTCGCTACATCGTATCGCAACCATTCTCACACTGTTGAAAAGGCGTTTCAATAGTCATACCGATACACCCAGCAACTTTCCATACGCCGAGTTTCTAGCACACTCAAGATCTGGTCAATGTCCCGAGCATCATTTCAGATACGAATCTAATGCTACAATCGCATCATGATCGATGTCACCCAAGACATTCATTCCCTGACCACGTTCAAGCGCAACTCCTCGGGCCTGATGAAACACATGAAGAAAACCGGGCGTCCGCTGGTGCTCACCGTGAAGGGCAAAGCCGAGGCCGTCGTTCTCGATGCCAAGGCCTATCAGGAGGTCGCCAGTCAACTGGACGCCGTGGCGAGCATCCGCCGCGGCTTTGCGCAAGCCCGCAAAGGTGCGGGGCGTCCGGCAGATGAAGTGTTTGACGAACTGGAACGCGAAGACGCGGGTAGATGACTTACCGCGTCATCGTCACTCCCGCAGCCGAAAGCGATCTCAGGACAGCCTATCGCTATATCCGCGGTCAGGCGCCCCGCGCAGCACGCGAGTGGATTCGGCGCGCGCGCCAGGCCGCAAAGAGCCTTGCCCACCATCCCGAGCGGTGTCCCATGGCTCCCGAGAGCGTGTCATTCGATCAACCTATCCGCGAACTGTTCTTCGGCTCTGCCAACCGCGGCACCTATCGTTTTCTCTTTGTTGTGTTTGGGGAGGGAAAATCAGTTTACATACTGCACGTTCGGCATGGCTCCATGCTCCCGCTCTAACTTATAGCCGCGTGCCCGCTCATCGCGCGCTTTGGGATGACTGGGATCCCATTGCTTGCGCCCATGCAGAACAGAGGGACTCGCTCACCCAGCCATCAAATCCGCAAACACAAATTGATCCCGTACCACAGTCTCGCCCACTGAAACGGGGAGGACGCCATTGAGCATCGGCCCCGCATAAACAAACGAATGGAATTCCCCGCGTTCGCCACACGGGTCCACTCCCTCCGGCAAATCCGCAAGCAATGCTTCATCGAACTCGCGGCCAACGAACGAGGCATCGAGTTTTTCAGTGTCAATACAAGTCAATTTCGCCCGCGTTCCGGAAGCGATCATCTCCTGCGCCAAAGCCCGCGTCGGCAGCCCCCACACCGGAAAAAGCGGTTGCAGGCCCGTGTCTTTCAGTTGCTTCTCCCGGTAGGCGCGCACATCCTCCAGAAAGAGATCGCCAAACGCCACTCCTTCTATGCCCTCGGCGACTGCCCGAGCGCAGGTTTTTGCCATCAGCGACTCGTACTGTTCATTGGAACATGGCCAAGGCAACGGAACGGCCCACAGCGGAAGCCCGGCTGCCGCAGCCTGCCGCTCGACCAGGTCGCGCCGGACCGCGTGCATGGCTACCCGGTCCGCCACTTCGTTGAAGGTAGTCAGCAGCCCGACCACCTCATACTCAGCTCGCTGACGGAGGACGTGGAGACTCCATGCGCTGTCCTTGCCGCTGCTCCACGATAAAAGAATGCGCTTCATGGTTGACTGCCAGCGGCGCGCAGCCGGTCAAATAATGACCCTGTAATAATCACAGTGTAAATAATACCCGCTTGTGTCTATTTAACCACACCAGCACCCGAGCATTATCAATGACTTACAAGCCCGGCCTACGCAGCTCTCACCCGCTTTCGGCTTTTTACGCGTATTTATATGTACAATCCCTCTTCTCTCATCACCTTCCACAACGCCCGATTGATCTCCTTTTGGTATTTAGGTTTTTGCTTGAACCAGGCCAGCACATCCGCGTCCAAATACAGCGTGACCCGCTTCTTGACCGGCCTGCGCCATGGTCGTGACCTTGCCAGAGGGTCATCCCCGCTCCCACCTTCGCACGCCCTGAGGCTGACAATCCGCCGGCTGCCAATTTTAACCCGGCCAGGCTTCCGGTCCCGGCCAACTCTTTTCTTTCGTTTCATTTACGTGCCATTGTCTTATATACACGTAAGTACAATAATACCTGCACAAAATGTTTCACGTGAAACACTACGGAACATTTCAGGGTTGTGCCTCTTACTGCCGAGCCGTAGGAATCTCCGCGGCCGGCGGGGTGGCGATGGGAGCCATGGTCTCGGCCTCCGAGGGCATTTGCGGCAGCGGGCCCTCCATGGCTACGGCCAGGACCTGGTCCATGTTGTCCACGAAATGCAATTTCATCGCGGTGCGCAGATTCTCCGGGACCTCGGCAACGTCTTTTTCGTTCTCCTGGGGCAGGATCACTTCGAATAATCCGGCGCGATGGGCGGCCAGAAGTTTTTCTTTCAATCCGCCGATGGGCAGCACTTTGCCGCGCAACGTGATTTCGCCGGTCATGGCGAGATCGCGGCGCACTGGAATCCGGCTCAACGCGCTGGCGAGGGCGGTGGCGATGGTGATGCCGGCGGAGGGGCCATCTTTCGGAATCGCGCCTTCGGGGACGTGCACGTGAATATCGATGTTGCGGTAGAAATCGCGGGGCAGACCGAGACGCGCCGCGCGCGAGCGAATGTAGGACATGGCCGCCTGCGCCGATTCCTGCATCACGTCGCCCAGCTTGCCGGTTAAGGTGAGCTTGCCTTTGCCGTCCACCACCGTGGCCTCAGTGCTGAGGATGGAGCCGCCAACTTCGGTCCACGCCAGGCCTGTCACCAGGCCGACTTCGCTCTTCTCGTGGGCCAGCGTGTCGCGGAACTTCAGCACGCCGAGGTAGTCGCCAATCTTCTCCGGCTCGATGGCAGCAGAAAAGTTCGCGCCTTCTTTCACCACCTTGCGCGCAACCTTGCGGCAAATGTTGCCAATTTCCCGCTCCAGGTTGCGCACTCCGGCTTCGCGGGTAAAGCCGCGGATGATCTGCCGGATCGCTTCGTCGGGGAACTGCACGTTTTTCTCCGTCAACCCCGCCTGCGCCATCTGCTTCTTTACCAGGAACTGTTTTGCGATCTCGACCTTTTCCGGCTCGGTGTAGCCATGCAGGCGCAGCACTTCCATGCGGTCCTGCAGGGCGGGCGGAACGGTGTGAATCACGTTCGCGGTGGCGATGAAGAAGACCTGCGAGAGGTCGTATTCGACGTCGAGGTAATGATCGACGAACATGTAGTTCTGCTCGGGATCGAGAACTTCGAGCAGCGCCGCCGAAGGATCGCCGCGGAAGTCCATCGACATTTTGTCGACTTCGTCCAGCATGAACACAGGATTCTTGGTACCGGCTTTTTTCATCATCTGGATGATCTGGCCAGGCAGCGCGCCGATGTAGGTGCGGCGATGGCCGCGGATTTCCGCCTCATCGCGCACGCCGCCGAGCGACATGCGCACGAACTTGCGGCCGGTCGCTTTGGCGATCGACATGCCGAGCGAAGTCTTGCCCACTCCGGGAGGGCCGACGAAGCAGAGAATCGAGCCTTTGGGATTTTTCACCAACTGGCGGACCGCGAGAAATTCCAGGATGCGCTCCTTGATTTTCTCGAGACCATAATGATCTTCGTTCAGGACCTTTTCGGCGCGCGAGATGTTGCGGATTTCTTTCGACCGCTTCTTCCACGGCACCGCCAGCAGCCAATCGAGATAGTTGCGAGAAACGGTCGACTCCGCCGACATGGGCGGCATCGCTTCCAGCTTCTTCAGTTCCTGGAGCGCCTTGTCGCGAACTTCCTTGGGCATGCCCGCGGATTCGACCTTCTTCTTCAGTTCGTCGAATTCGCTCTTTTCACCGCGGCCAAGTTCTTTTTGAATCGCTTTGATTTTTTCGTTGAGATAATACTCTTTCTGCGCTTTTTCCATCTGCCGCTTCACTCGCGACTGGATGGTGCGGTCCATGTTGAGCTTTTCGATTTCCACGTCGAGCACGTCGCCGATACGGTTCAGGCGTTCGGCGGGATCGAAGATTTCGAGCAGTGCCTGCTTCTCCTCGATCGCGAGCTGGAGGTTGGCGGCGATGGTATCGGTCAGCTTCGCCGGATCTTCCATGCGCACGGCGGCGATCATGGTTTCGTAGTTCAGCGACTGGCAAAGCTTTACATACTGCTCGAACATGCCGGTGACGCGCTGCATGCCGGCTTCAATCTGCGCCGTCGTTTCCGTGGCATAACGCGCGACCCGCACGGTCGCCTGCAGAAAGCCTTCGGTCTCGACAACCTGCAGAATCTTGCCGCGCTCGATGCCTTCGACCAGAACTTTGATGTTGCCGTCGGGCAGTTTCAGGCTTTGCACGATGTTGACGATGGTTCCGACCTGGAAGATGTCTCCGGCCTTGGGCTCGTCGATCGAGGCATCGTGCTGCGTGGCTAGAAATATCTTTTTGTCGCTGGCCAGAGCCTCTTCGAGCGCGCGCACGCTCGATTCCCGGCCCACCACGAACGGAGTCATCATGTAGGGGAAGATGACCACGTCCCGAATGGGCATCATGGGCAGTTTCTTGCTCTCGAACTTTTCTTTAGGGTTCGACAAAATGCGGTCTCCCGTCTCTGGTCCTGGTTCTTACTTTAACAGCCTATGGCGAAACTCCAGCGCCTAAAGGCGCATTCATTGGGTGACACTTGCGGTATGCCTAAAGGCATACCCTGATACAGATCTTACTTGTATCACCGCCGGTTAGCTTGCGGCAGCTTAGCTCGCTGCTTTTTCGACCATGGCCAGCGAGACGTTCCGCTTTTCCACCATCTCGCGAGTCACTTCAAATTCCTTAACCTTCTTTTGGCTGGGCAGACTATACATCAGTTCCAGCATAAGTTCTTCGAGAATCATGCGTAAACCACGGGCGCCAACTTTGCGCGCCATCGCCTGGCGCGCAATCGCCCGGTTCGCGTCCTCGCTGAATTTCAGCCGCACGTTCTCAAACTCGAACAGGCGCTGATATTGTTTCACAATCGCGTTCTTGGGGCGCGTCAGAATTTCCACCAGCGCATTTTCGTCCAGTTGCTGCAGGACGCCCATCACCGGCAGGCGCCCGACAAACTCGGGAATCAGGCCGAACTTGATCAGGTCTTCCGGCTGCGCTTCGGATACGAGTTCAAAGCTGCGCTTGGAGGACGCAACCGTCTGTTCGGTTTCCTCTTCCGCTCCGGTGCGGAAGCCGAGAGCCTTCTTGCCCACGCGCCGCCCGATAATTTTCTCGAGACCGACGAAGGCGCCGCCGCAAATGAAGAGGATGTTCGTGGTATCGACGGGCGTGAATTCCTGGTGCGGATGCTTGCGTCCACCCTGCGGCGGCACGTTTGCAATCGTGCCCTCGAGAATCTTGAGCAGCGCCTGTTGCACGCCTTCGCCTGACACGTCGCGGGTGATCGAGGGGTTTTCGTCCTTGCGGCCGATCTTGTCAATTTCGTCAATATAGATGATGCCGGTCTGGGTGCGGCTTACGTCGCCTTCGGCCGCCTGCAAAAGTTTGAGAATGATGTTCTCGACGTCCTCGCCTACGTAGCCGGCTTCGGTCAGCGTGGTCGCATCCACGATCGCAAACGGCACATCGAGCATGCGGGCGAGGGTTTGCGCCAGCAGCGTTTTACCCGTTCCCGTCGGCCCAATCAGCAGAATGTTCGATTTCGTCAACTCCACGCCATCGCCGGTGCGCTGGCGGTTCATGTAGATGCGCTTGTAGTGGTTATAGACGGCGACGGCCAGCTTCTTCTTGGTCTGCTCCTGCCCGATGACGTATTCGTCGAGGAACGTCTTCACTTCCTGCGGCTTCGGCAGTTGGTTCGGGACCGCAGCCGAAGGAGTGGCGGTGCGGTCGTCTTCGAGAATCGAGTTGCAGACCGCCACGCACTCGTCGCAAATATACGCCCGGGGATAGTCGCTCGGCGATGAGATCAGTTTCGCGACCGCGTCCTGCGCCTTGTGGCAGAACGAACAGCGCAGCATCTCATCCGAACCCGATCTGGTTTTCACTTGGCCTTACTCCTTTTCTGGTAGCCTGGCCACGAACTGCCGATCATACCCTCTATCTGGTCTTGTAGATGATATCGTCAATGATTCCATATTCCTTAGCCTGCTGCGAATTCATAATGAAGTCGCGCTCCACGTCTTTCTCCACTTTATCCAGCTTCTGGCCGGTGTGCTTAGCCAGTAACTGATTAGTAATCTCCCGCATGCGCAGAATTTCGCGGGCGTGGATGTCAATGTCGGTCGCCTGTCCGGAAAGGCCGCCCATCGACGGCTGGTGGATCAGGATGCGCGAATTGGGCAGCGCCAGCCGCTTCTTGGCTTCGCCCGCGGAAAGCAGCAACGCCGCCATCGACGCGGCCTGACCAATGCAGATCGTGGTCACGTCGTTCTTTACGTATTGCATCGTGTCGTAGATCGCCATGCCCGCCGTGATCGACCCGCCCGGCGAGTTGATGTAGAGCTGGATGTCTTTCTCCGGGTCTTCCTGCGCCAGGAACAACATCTGGGCGATTACCAGGTTGGCAATATTGTCGTCAATCGGCGTGCCAATAAAGATGATGTTGTCGCGGAGCAGACGGGAATAAATGTCATACGCCCTTTCGCCCCGGCCCGTCGACTCGATCACCATCGGTACCAGCATCATTTGTGGGTCTTTCGTATTCACGTTCGCCCTTTCCACACTCCCGCCCGGTAGTCGGTCTCAGCGGCTCAGGGGAGGATCGAAATGGTCCGCGTTGTCTTTAATTATTAACTACGCGGACTGGTGATACAGAAAATCGAGGGTCTTCTCGTTGCGGATTCTTGTCCGTATCCTATCTAGGCCCCCATCCCGTGTCAAACGAGCGCGCACTGCTTCTGACGTCTGTTTTGATTGTTTCGCCAGCGCTTCCAGTTCGTGATTAAACTCGTCGTCGCTGACCTGAATATTTTCTTCCTCCGCCACTCTTTCGAGCAGCAACGCAGCCTTTACATCGTGAATTGCCTGGTCGCGCTGTCCCGCGCGCAGACGGTTCAAATCCATTTTCTTCATCTGCTCCGCAGTCAGACCCTGCGCCGCCAGCGCGCGCAGTCCCCGCTCCAGCCGGATGTCAACCTGTTGTTCGATCAGCGAATCGGGAACCTCGAAATCGTTCCGCTGAATCAGCTCGCCCACGAGCTTTTCCTTGGCATCATGCTCCGCCTGATGCCTGCGCTCCGATTCCATCTGCTCGCGAATGGCCTTGCGCACATCGTCCACCGTCTGACATTGGTCCAGTTGTTTCGCGAACTCGTCGTTCAGTTCCGGCAGGCTCTTCTGTTTGATCGCCTGCACCTTCACGGTATACGTGAACGTCTTACCCGCCAGGCGCTTGTCTTGCGTGTCTTCCGGATAGTTCACGTCGAAGGTGCGCTCATCTCCGGCATTGGTTCCGCGCAAGTGTTCGGTGAATTCCGGCATGGTGTTTTTGCCGGCGATCTCGACGAGCACTTCGTCCATGTGCACGGGCTGGCCTTCGCCGGTTTTCCCTGCGAAGCCTGCGTCGGACTTCTGTTCGGCTTTCGGATTGCCGTCGAGCGAGACCTGGGCGAAATCGCCATCGGCGAGGGCGCGACCCTCCACCGGATTAAAGCTGGCATGACGCTCGCGCAGGTCGGCGAGCGCCTGCTCCACGTCCGCCTCGGAAACCGCGATCTCCTGCTTATCGGCGCGCAGCTCTTTGTAACCCTGCAGCTTGATTTCCGGCAGCACCTCAAAGGCAGCTTTAAAGCGCAGCGGCTCGCCCTCGTGCAAGTGCAGGTCGGTAACCCGCGGCTGCGATACAGGATGAAGGCTCAGCCTCTCGGCTTCCTGCCGGAAGAAGCGCGGGATCAGCGCCTCGACCATATCTGTCTTGATTTCTTCGGAAAAACGCTGGCGAATAATCGACGCCGGGACATGCCCGCGGCGGAAGCCCGGAATGCGCGCTACTTTCTGATATTTCTGGATCAACGAATCGGTCTGCCGGTTGACATCCTTGACCGGAATCTCAACCTGAATCTCGCGCTTGGTGGCGCTGGCTTTCGTCGGACTGTCCGGGGTTGTACTTTCTTTCGTCGAGTTTTCCTTGATCTCAGCGGGGCTCACAATTACCTTTCCAGTGCGGCCGCGGCAGCAGAGTCGGGAGGGAGTTGCTCCGCTGCGACGCATGTGCCACAAACTTGAGTGTAAAGACTCTCGAAGAGCAACGTCAAACGGCGGAAGGGGATGTCTGTCCCACTAAAGTAACGGGCGACTGTTGGTGGGCTGCTCTTGGTTGTGTGGCGCGGACACTCTTGTCCGCGAGATGCGGCGAATAAACCGTTCGAGGGATGAAATCGTCAGGGAAACCCAAAAAGCGAAAGCAACAGCAACAGCCGCGGACGGGGGCGTCCGTGCCACGCGACCAAATACAATGAAGGCGAATGTCCCTGCCCACCTGGCTCAAAGCCCTGAACAGAGAAGTCATCGCCTGCACGCGCTGTCCGCGTCTCGTTGCATATCGCGAGCGTATTGCCCGCGAGAAGCGCCGCGCTTACCGCGACTTCGAATACTGGGGCAAACCCGTTCCCGGCTTCGGCGATCCGAACGCCCGCGTCCTCGTGCTCGGACTCGCTCCTGGCGCGCACGGGTCCAATCGCACCGGCCGCCCGTTTACTGGAGACGCCTCCGGCAACTTCATGTACCCGGTGTTGCACGAAACCGGATTCGCTAGTCAGCCGACCGCAACCGGCCGGAACGACGGACTTGTTCTGCGCGATCTCTACATAACCGCCGCCGCCCGCTGCGCGCCGCCCGACAACAAGCCTCTGCCCGAGGAACTGGTCAACTGCGCACCCTATCTCGAACGCGAACTCGAAGGACTGAAAGATCTGCGCGTCATCGTCGCCTTGGGGAGAATCGGATTCGAAGCCTATCTCAATTACCTGAAGCGAAGAAAGCTGATCGCCGGCAAGCGCGAGTATGAATTCCGCCACGGCGCGGAGTACGCGATGCCCGACGGACGCGTCCTCGTGGTGTCCTACCATCCTTCCAACCAGAACACGCAGACGGGCAAACTGACCAAAGACATGTTCCAAAGGATTTTCAAGCGAGCGCGCGAACTAGCCGATGAAGCAACGGGGCGGATCCCGCGGTAAACGGACACCTTAGGGCCGGCATGGGGGACTCCGTTGCTTCGGGATGTGCCGCCCCATGATTGCCTGTAGAGATGGGGCTTGCTCTGTTTCCGGCGAAACGGCAGGTTGGGTCTCTACGGTAGATCAGACGGAGATCGGACGCCGCTTTAGAATCCTACGAACACCGGCTCTGGTTCGAGCAGAATGCCCCACGCTTCCTGCACGCCGCGCTGGATTTCATCTCTCAGCCCGACCATATCGCTCGCCTTGGCGTCTCCGCGGTTGATCAGCGCGAGCGCGTGCTTGTTTGAAATGCTCGCCGGCCCCAGCGTGTATCCTTTCGCGAAGCCTGAGCGTTCTACCAGCCACGCCGCCGAAACTTTGTGTTGCGCATCAAGAGCCGGGTAGCTGGGAATAGCGAGCGCTTTCGCCGCGGCGCGCGCGGCGAGGTCTTTGAACTGCTCCTCGCTGAGTACGGGATTCTTGAAGAACGATCCTGCGCTGCGGCAATCGTCGTCTCCGGGGACAATCAGCATCCCTTTGCTCCGACGTATCTCGCGCACCGCCACGCGCACGTCGGCGAGCGATGGCGGCGTTTTTCTTTCGGCAATGCGTTCGGCAAAGTACTTTTGCAAATCGGCGTACTTCAAACCTGGAGCGCCACCTCGCTTCAAGCGATAGTGCACGCGCAAGATAATGTACCGCCCGCGTTCCGTGCTGTTAAAGACGCTGGCGCGATATCGGAATCCACATGCCGGATTCGGCAAAACCACAATGGGGTCTTCTTTCGAGTCCAGAGCGCGCAAGTCGAACGCGCGTACCGATTCGATCGTATCGGCGACTTCCTGCCCATAGGCGCCGACGTTCTGCACGGGCGTGCCCCCGACGCTGCCCGGAATGCCACTGAGGCACTCGACTCCTGCGCAATTCTGCACGACCGACTGCGCGACGAAGTCGTCCCAGTCGACGCCTGCGCCCACGCTGAAGAGCACAGCGTTGCCCGTGGCGACAGTGATATTTGTAGTGGCGATGCCGCCGATCGCGATTCTCAGCACCAGTCCCGGCCAACCCGCATCGGCAATCACCAGGTTGCTTCCTCCGCCGAGTACAAACAATGGCAGGTCGCGGCTTTTCGCGAATTGAGCGGCCTCGCGGACGTCGTCTTCTCTCCGCAAGTCCGCAAAGTAACGCGCCGCCCCACCCACCTGCAACGTGGTCAGTGGCGCCAGCGGAACGTTTTCCTGAATCGTCATAAAATTTGTGATTGGTAATTTGTGATTTGCAATTTAAAAGCCTCGGGTGCCGATTTTTCAAACTAACCCCACAAATTCGGCATCGTCAGGAGCCTGATTTCGCTCTATAGTTAATTGAGCATCTCACGTTTAAAGAGATTCTGACGGTAATTGATAGTGTGTGATTAAAGCGGCGGTTCCGATTTTCAATCATCACAAATTACAAATTACCGATCAAAAATCCCAGGAGAGTTCATGTATCCCGAAATAATGGTGATCCCGATGCGCGAAGAGCTGACGCGTTTGGGAATCGAAGAGCTACGCAGCGCCGCCGACGTTGACCGCGTGCTGTCGGGTTATCCGGGCACAACCATGGTGATCGTGAATTCCATCTGTGGATGCGCCGCTGGCCGCATGCGTCCCGCTGTGCGCCTCGCGCTCCAGCATCCGACCATCCCCAACAACATCGTAAGCGTTTTCGCGGGACAGGATAAGGAAGCGACCGAGCGCGCCCGGTCCTATTTCGCCGGATACCCGCCATCGTCGCCCTGCATCGCGATTCTGCGCGAGGGCAAGGTGGTCTACATGATGCAGCGCCACCAGATCGAAACGCGCAATGCCTCCGCCATTGCCGGCGACCTGAGAGCTGCTTTCGATCAGTACTGCGCTGTGGCCGTGCGCTAAGTCGTGTGGAAGCGGGGCTGCTTCCCCACACTAGATCAAATGGAGCGCCGGGCGTCCCCGCACGGCTGCGTTCTTCCTGCGGTTTGTGGTCTAATGCCCTTCACGGAAGAATTTCCATCGGAAAAATATGAAACGTCTCCTATTTCTCTTCTTCTTGCTCTCCGTTGCCTCGCTTTCCGTAGCGTCAGGGGCCGCCGAGCCCTGGCGCATCGCATCCACGCAGATCGATGCCGTCTATCCTCAGGTAGAAACTCTCTATCTCGACCTGCACCGCAATCCCGAGCTTTCCTATCATGAGGAGAAGACTGCGGCTAAGATCGCCGAGCAACTTCGCAAACTCGGATACGACGTCACCACCGGCTTTGGCGGCACGGGAGTAGTCGGCGTCTTCAAGAACGGCCCCGGCCCGGTTGTCATGTTGCGCGCCGAACTGGATGCCTTGCCGGTCCCGGAGAAAACCGGTCTTCTTTATGCCAGCCATGTCACGACACACGATGACCGTGGCGTCGAAGTGCCGGTGATGCATGCCTGCGGCCACGATCTGCACATGGCGATCGGCATCGGAACCGCGGCCCTGCTGGTGCAGAATAAAGACCGCTGGCACGGAACTTTTATTTATGTTGGCCAGCCTGCGGAGGAGCGCATCGGTGGCGCTAAGGCGATGATCAAAGAGGGCTTGTTCACCCGCTTTCCCAAGCCCGACTTCGCTTTCGCCGTGCACGACAGTAACGGACTTCCCGCCGGCAAGGTCGGCTACACGCCGGGCTTCAGCGCGTCGAACGCGGATTCTGTGACCGTCACTATCTATGGTGTCGGCGGACACGGCGCTGCGCCGCAGGAGACGGTCGATCCGATCGTGATCGCCGCGCGCACCATCGTGAGCTGGCAGACTATTGTGGCCCGCGAAATTGATCCGCAGGACCCGGCCGTGATCACCGTGGGCTCGATCCACGGCGGGACTAAGAACAACATCATTCCCGACGAAGTCGTGATGCAGTTGACCGTACGCTCCTACAAGGATGAGGTGCGCAAACATCTGCTGGCAGCGATTGAGCGGATCGCTGATGCGGAAGCCGCGGGTGCGGGCGCGCCGAAAAAGCCGGTCGTTCAACTCGTGGAGGGCGTCGGCGCCGTTTACAACGATCCGCAAACCACCAATCGTTTAGCCGATCGGCTCAAGCAGGTCATGGGAGATTCGAACGTCGTACTTGGCCGTCCGATTATGGCCAGCGATGATTTTGCCGAATACCGCTACGCGGGAATTCCCAGCGTTATGCTCGAATTGGGCGCGGTCAACCCGGAGAAATATGCGGAGGCAAAAAAGAGCGGAGAGCCGCTTCCCGGTCCGCATTCCCCCTACTTCGCGCCGGATCGCGAACCCAGCCTCAAGACCGGAATCGAGGTCGAGATGGCCGCGATCCTCGAATTGATGAACAAGAATTAATGAACAAGAATTGATGGGTAAGCCTGACTGCTGGTGGTGAAGGCCGTTCCATCACAAATACAAGTAAGCTGCATCACAGCCCTGACCGGCTGGATTGGAGGATCATAGCGACAGGTCGGCGCCGCAATTCGGTGCCACAATCGGGCGATCACGGCCGGATTCTGGTTGCGGCGACAACGTGGAGGACTCGAATGACAACAGAACTGCGTCTGTCCTCAGCGGCACGCCACGATCCAACTGAGTCGCTCACCTTGGCGCAGAAAGAAGCGCTGCAGCGCGCGGTTGCCAAGGTTGTTGCGCTGGGCGCACAAGTAGGAGTTAGCGCCGATAAGATGATTCTGCTGCTGCAGTCAGGCCTGACCGTCAGCGAACTGCTGGAATACCTGGCGGCGCGGACCGGAGAAGTTGCATGAAACTTTGTAACCTGGCTCTTAATCGTTTGCCGACGGGCTTGCGATTGAGTAATCTCTAGCGATGCCAAATCGCCAGGAAATCAGCCTCGAGAGAACCGCGCCCGTCACGCAGTCCAACCAACTGTCCTCTCTGCCACCGCCGTTGTACGCATTGATTGTTTTCGGAGTGATTGCGTTGGGCTCGACACCTCGAGCATTCGCCCAGGAAACGCCGAAGTCTCAGACTCAGACTCAGACTGGCAATTCATCGGCCGGCCAAACTCCTGCCGGGCAGGCTCCGAGTGCTCCGGTGCCACCTAAGCCAGTGGCCTTGTACAATCTGCTGCAGAGCAAGTCCATCGTTTTCCCTGACATCGCCTACAGTACGGAACGGCTCTCGGGGAGCCAAAAATTTGAGCTGTTCGTGGACAACAGCGTTTCCGTGAACTCGGTGACATGGGCAGCGCTGGGTTCAGCGGTTGGCCAGGCGGATAATTCGCCCACCGGCTTCGGACAAGAGTGGGGTGCATATGGCAAACGATTCGGGTCCGATATGGCCCGCCAGGCGTCCGGCGAATTCTTTGGGACGTTCCTGCTGGCTTCCACGCTGCACCAGGACCCGCGTTTCTATGCGGAGATTCATCCACCGTTTTTTCACGCCGTGAAGTATTCGTTGCAGCGACTCTTCATCATGCGAAACGACGACGGTCGTGAGCAGGTCGCCTGGTCAAAGCTGGGCGGGCCGTTGATGGCCGAAGGACTGGCGAACGTGTACTATCCGGACCGGAACCGGACCGTCGGAGATACCTTGTTTCGTTATGGTCTGGATTTGGCAAGCCGAGCCGGTGGAAACATGCTCCGCGAGTACTGGCCTGTGTTATTAGAGAAGATCAGCCACGCGCCACGGCCGGTCTCGGGCCACAACTGACCGTCCAGCGGAAAAGGCTGACTTACCCTGTTCTGTAAACGCATCTAATTGAAGAACCGCGGTGTTGAAGAACAGCGGTGTTGAACAGCGGCGGTCCTGGCAGAATCATGCCAGGACTATGGCGATACAAGATTGGCTAACGCCGCAGCTCTGCGAAAGAGGAGATCGAGATTGAGAAATCGGATGCTGTTTTTGGTTGCCTTTTGCGGGATCGCCGCATTCGCTTCAGCGCAATCAAATTTCAGTCGGTATAACTTTACCGCCGGCGGCGGACTTGGCATCGGCCGCGACGAGGTCGCCGCCTTTGTCGGGAACTCCGGTGAGGTGGTGCTCGGAGGCGGCAGGAACTTCAGTCGGATGTTCGGTGTCGATGCCGAATACATGTTCTACGACCTCAGTTTCAGACCCAGCGTGATCCAGGGTCAAAGCCTGAACCATGCCAGCGGACATATGCAATCGGTAAGCCTGGACGGTATCGTCAACGTGCCCCGTCATCTCCGCAAACTGGGCGCATACGGAATTTTCGGTTTAGGTTACTATCAGCGTAGCGTTTCGGCGACCAGCATGCCGCTTCAACCCGGCACGATCTGCCAGCCCGTGTGGGGCCGCTGGTTTGGCATTAATTGCCTTGGCAACCCGCCGACGGTTACGACCCCGCAAACGCTGTCCTCGTTTTCCCGGGCTGCGGGCGGCTTCAACTACGGCGGCGGAGTGACCTATCCTCTGAACCATCTCAATCGCGCCAAGGTCTACATCGAATTCCGCTACCATCGCGCTTATCAGGCCGACGGCCAGACCATCGTTATGCCAATCACGGTTGGGCTGCGCTGGTGAAGGCCGCGAATGAAGGCTCCCGCGTTTTTTTAACGGACGAGAATGCGCTGTCCATCCCGTAGAGACGCGGCTGGCCGCGTCTCCCAGACAAGCTCACCGCACTCAAGCTCAGCAGGTTAGCTGCTCGCGAGTCAGTTTCAGGCCGGTCAGGTTGCCCAGGATGGTGACGGCGATCTGCTCGGTGCGGAAAAATTCTTCGGCGGTTTGCTGCAGGTCTTCCGCAGTGACGGCTTCGATGCGCTCAATGAGTTCGTCGAGGCCATAGAAGTGGTCGTAGTACATCTCCTGCCGGGCCAGGTTCGACATGCGCGCAGTCGAGGATTCGAGCGAGAGCATGAGGCTGCCTTTAAGCTGGTCCTTGGAGCGGCGCAATTCTTCTTCGGGGACAGGTGTAGTTTTCAGGTTGCGAAATTCCTCGACGACGCACTCCACAACTTTGATGGCCGACTCGCGCGAGGTGCCCGCATACACACACATGGAGCCGGTGTCGCGGTAGGGATTCAGGTCGCTGTAGATGGAGTAGGCGAGACCCTGGCGTTCGCGGATGTTCTGGAACAGGCGCGAGCTCATGCCGCCTCCGAGCAGCGTATTCAGGATGTAGGAAGCGTAGCGCCGTTCGTGCGCCATGGGATGCGACGGGACGCCGATGCAGATCTGCACCTGCTCCAGCGATTTCTTGTTGCGCAAGTTGATGCGCGAAAAAATTTTGGGCGGGGGCGAGTGCAAGCCGTTTCTCGCCGGCTTCACGTGTTCGAAATGTTTCGCGACGAGTTCGACAAAGTGCTTATGGTCGAGGTTGCCGGCAGCGCTGACGATAAGATTGCCGGGAGCGAAGTGGTGTCCATAGAAGCGGGAGACGACGGGCCGCTCGAATTTTCTTACCGTGTCGCGCGTGCCCAAAATCGGCAGACCGAGGGCGTGATTCTTCCAAAAACTTTGAGTGAAGATTTCGTGGACGAGGTAGTCGGGATTGTCCTGATCCATTTTTATTTCTTCGAGAATGACGCCGCGCTCGCGCGCGATATCGCCGGCATCGAAGACGGGATGAAGGACGAGATCTGTGAGGACATCCAGGGCAAGCGGAAGATGCTCATCGAGAACTTTGATGTTGAAGCAGATGCATTCCTTTGCCGTGAATGCATCCATATTGCCGCCGATCGAATCAACCTGGCGGGCAATGGCTTCGGCGGAGCGGCTTTCCGTGCCTTTGAATACCATGTGCTCGATAAAGTGGGAGATGCCATTCCATTCGGAATCCTCGTCGCGCGAGCCCGACTTGAGCCAGATGCCGATCGCGACTGAGCGAATGTGGGACATCTGCTCGGTGATGACGGTGAGGCCGTTGGGCAGGACCTGACGACGAATGCTGCGGGTCTCTTTTACCATTAGTTGCTTACCATCTTCCTTACCGTTTTCCCTACTATGGATTCCCCAATATGAAGTTCGGACCCAACTATGAATTCCGGGGCGGGTTGCTGGTACTATTCTCCCACAATCCGAGGGCGGGTGAAGACGACTGACGTTTAGTCTTGTTTTTGTTTAACTTACGGCGATATCTTGCATTACACTCAGTATTACGAAATGGGCAGATTTTCGGTTTGCCGACTCGTCTATGTCTAGCTGCCGAAGTTGGCCAATGCCAGTGCCGATTTCTACGAGTGACCGAAAATGGCCGAAGAGAAGCTGCGCGTCCACTTTGGCGAGTATCTGGGCAAAGCCGAAGTGGTTATCTATTCCATCCTTGCCGTGTTGCTTTTCATAACGGCGCTCGCGACCATTGCCAACGCCGCCAAAATGCTGTGGGAGGGCCTCGGTCACTGGACCATGGCCACAGAAACCCTGCTGGTGTTGGACCAACTGTTGGTTGTGCTGATGCTGGTGGAGATTCTGCATACGGTGCGTATCTCCATCCACTCGCATTTTCTGGTCACCGAACCATTTCTTGTCGTGGGCCTGATTGCCTCGATTCGGCGCGTCCTCGTGATTACATTGGAAGCGGCTACCCTCACAAAAGGGGGAACGTGGTCGACCGAGAGTGCGAGCATATTTCGAGCTAACATGACCGAGCTTGGCCTGTTGGGTTTGCTCATCCTCATTTTGGTATTTTCCATTACGCTTTTGCGCCGGTTCGCTCCTCCCCCGAAGGACATGGAAAGCTAATGGGACGCTTGGTTAACTTTCGACGATGGAAAATAGAGCCACTCGGAGTTCCTGCAGCTCGATTCCTGCATTTTACGGACTACACTCGGAGGCGGGGCGAAGAGTGTCGCTCCGCCCAGGCAGAGGGCGCGGAAAATGCCAAGCCAGCCATCCAATTCGCTCTTAGGACTTGATCTGCAGGAACTCACGGATCTTGCGATTGGATCGGGGCAGCCTGCCTACCGGGGCCAGCAATTATTCGATGCAGTATATGGGCAAAAGATTGAGCGGCTGGACCAGATCTCGACGCTGCCGCTCGAATATCGCGTTCGTCTGGCGGAACAAGGCTGGGGGATGGGGTTTCCGTCGATTGCGCGCAAGTTTGTTTCGAGCGATGGCACGGTGCGGTATCTGGTGGAACTCTCCGACGGCGAGACGGTAGAGACGGTCTGGATGCCAGAGGGAGATGGTGGGGAAACCGGCGACGGGAGCGAAGCGGGCGACGAAATTGAGGGTGGAACTGGTCCGGTGGGGTGGCGCCGGGCCACGATTTGCGTATCGAGCCAGGTGGGATGCGCGGTGAATTGCAAGTTTTGTTTCACGGCGCTGCTCGGAGTCAAGCGCAATCTGGAGGCGGGCGAAATTGTTGGGCAGATCGCGGCAGTGCTCCGGGAGCAGAGCGTTGAGCCTCCATTGCAGCGCGTCAATATCGTCTTCATGGGGATGGGCGAACCTTTCTTGAATTATGACAACTTCATGAAGTCGGTGCGGCTGCTGGTGGAAGGTGTGGGGATTCCGGAGTCGCGGATGACGGTGTCAACGGCGGGGATCGTGCCGCGGATTTATGATTTCGGGCAGGAGCCAGTGCGTCCGAAACTGGCGATTTCGTTGAATGGATCGAACGACAGGTTGCGCAGCGAGGTGATGCCGCTGAACCGGAAGTGGAACCTCGCGGAGTTGATGAAAGCGGCGCGGGAGTTTCCGCTGCGAACCCGGGAAAAGATGACATTTGAATATGTGCTGATCGATGGAGTGACGGATGCTCCTGAGCACGCCCGAGAATTTGTGGAGTTGGTGCGAGGGATGCGGGTGAGAATCAATTTGATAGCGTTGAATCCGGGTGCGGAGCTACCGTACCGGACGCCGGCGCAGGAGCGAGTGTTGGCGTTCCGGCAGATATTGGTGGATGCGGGTATCCTGGCCTTCGTCAGGCGGCCGCGCGGGCGCGACATTTTTGCGGCGTGCGGACAGTTGAAGCGAACGCTGGAAGTGACACCTGCTTCCCCGTAGCGACGCGACAAGCCACGTCTCTGCAGATAGAGCTACGAACTGCTGGTGGCCGCGGCCCGGTTGGGCGGGACGAAGGAAACACGGCTGGCAGAACTGGTCGCAACCTGCAGCTCCATCCGGAAAGCGGCGTTACCAGGAGCCGAAGTCTGCAAGAGACGGCCGCCATGCTCTTCGACGATGCGGCAGCAGGCGCTCAGCGAAAGGCTGGAAGGCTTGTTCTCGCCTTTGGAGTTGAGGACCCACGGGAACGAGAGTGGTTGCGAGGAAAGATCGGCGGAAGCATCGTAAGAAGTGAAGTCCACCAAAACGACGTTGCCATGTCCGTGCGTGCGAACTAATAGCGTGGAGTGTGTTTCTCGATTGAGATGAGCGCTGATCTGTCCGGCAAGGTGCATGCAGACGTGGAGAATCTGGTTGGAATCGGCGAGCACTGCGGGAAGCGAAGGAGCGAGTTCAAGGCGGATCGAAATGGCTTCCGCCTCGAGTTGGGGAGCGAGCAGGCGCCCCGCGGTTTGCAACACAGAGTTGATGTCGACGATGGCCAGCCGGGCAGGAGCCTGACGGGCAAAGGTGAGCAGGCTCGCGACCAGCGCGGTGGTGCGGCGAACTTGCTCTCCAATTTGCGCGGCCTGGAGATGTTCCTCCGAAGGCAAGTCGGACGCGCTGAGCAGGTCGGAGTATCCCAGCATAGCGGTCAGCGGGTTATTGATCTCGTGGGCGGCTCCGCCCACCAACTGACCGAGCGAGGCCAGCTTTTCGGATTGAATGAGCTTTTGCTGCAGCGCTTTGAGGTCGTCAAAAGAGCGGCGGGATCTTTCGAGAAACATCGAAAGCTCGGCTCGGAGCAGGCGTTGCCGCCAGAAAACCACGACGCCCATCACCACCAGAGTCAGTAGACTCGCATTAATACGGAAGGCTTTGACCGACGGCGGAAGGTGCGGGTCCAGTTCGGAGTGCATGGCAGCCCACAGCAGGCTGAATAGAGCAACCATGCTCAGCCGGGTGATCCAGATGCCGAGCACGGGTTTCGTCGGCTTGCAGTCGGACAGGTTGAGACGGAGAGCGAGCAGCGGAACCGCGCCCATCCAGGCGATAGAAACGGTAAGCGGGATGTCGTAGACGCTGCCGCTGTAGTAAAGCTTGTGACCGATGGCCCAGTTGGCGACGTACGAACTGGAGGCGTAGAGCGCACTGGCGCCGAGTAACTGTGCGTAAACGTGCCGCCAGCAGCCGCGAGCGGTGTAGGCGAGGATGGCAAGCGAGACCAGAAGCAAGAGTTTTTCGGTCAAATACGCGAAGTTGAAATTAGCGCTGTAAGCCGCTTCATCGATCTGCACGGTTTGCCAGGCGATGACGGCGTACACGTAAATGAAGACCCACCAGGTGAGGAGGAGAGCAAAGTCGAGCATGCGGATGCGTCCATCCCGCTCGTCTCCCCGCAGGTGAGGAAGCACGGCGAGAGCGGCGATCATGGGCACCAGATGCAGGAACAAAACGATGTCGCCCAGAAACGGGTCGGGCACATCCTGACGCTTTATGACTTCAAAGTAATTCCACATTCCCTGGTAAGTAAGCCAGAAGAGCATCCCCACGGTCATGAGAATCCAGAACAGCCGAACGTGGAGAGTGGGGCAGCGCGAGCGCGAGGCGTTGGGCAGGAAAGCAGCGGCGGCAACGAGCAGAAGAGTGCCCTGGATGAGGTCGCTGGCAATGGTAAGGGCCTCGCCTCGCAGCATAAACACAGACACCGCCGTCTGCGCCAGCACCAGCGCGGTCAGTAAAGAGACCCAGAGTTTGGTGAATGCGGCCAAGGCAAACTACTCAAACCCCCATTCTAGAGCTTGATGTGGGCTTGCAGGGGTTACTAGAGTAAGCTCCAGGGGGAACTCAGAGGTGAGAAATTGTGGGAGTAAGAAAGTGCATAGAGTTTAGCTGAGATTGCCTTTAGAATTAGCTGCTTAACCTTGGAATTTGGCGTTTAACAACGAGAGTCTCTTGTCCTGGAAGATCCCTCAATATCGTGATCTATGGCGCTTCCGGGCGCCGCTCAGTGCGGGCGAGATTCGGCGCACGGAGCGTTGGCTGGCAACAGCGCGGGTGGCGCTGACGGTTGCGGCGGAGTTTGCCCTTTGGATGGAGCCGGCGCGGGGACTTGTGTACTCGCGCTGGCTGTACTGGCTGTTGACGGTGTATCTGGTGCATGCGGTGGTGGTGATGTTGCTGGTGCGCTTCCGGCCGGAGTCGACCAGGGCTTTTCGCCTAGTGGTGCACGCGGCGGATATCATGTGGCCGGTGCTGATTTCATTGTTCGCGCCGGCGCAACGGGGGCAATTCTTTCTGTTCTTCGTGTTTGTGATGGCAGCAGCGGCTTATCGCTGGGGACTGTGGGAGACTGTCGGCACGGCGGCCGCCGCAGTCGCACTGCTGGAAGCAGAGGCCTTTGCTATGCGAGCCGGGCTGGAACCGGTAGCAGATCGATGGCTGCAGCAGTTGCATCTGGCGCCGCTCGGGGTGAGCGTGCGCGAATTGGATCCGCAACAACTCTTCATGAGTTCGGTGTATCTCATTGTGCTCGGATTCTTGCTGGGCTACATGTCCGAGAACCAGAAGAAGGTAAGAGCGGAACGCGCCGTGATCATGCGCGTTCTGAGTTCAACGCGAGTAGAGGCGGGACTGACCGGGACGATGCAGCAGATTCTCGGGGAGGTCATGACCATCTACGGAGCGCGCCGGATGCTGAGTGCCTCGCAGGAAACGCACAGTTACCGGGTATTTCTCGCCGAATTAAGTCGTGGCGACAATGGCGGCGGAGCGTTGCGCTGGCGCGAGGCTTTGCCCGAAAACGAAAAAGTGTATCTATTCGATTCGCCCGCGGACGCGGCTTACGCCGCGCGCCGCGCCGACGGTTTTCATACGGTGTTGCTGGATCGCGACGGAAGGCGGCTGAAGGATATAAGCACCGGATTCCTCGATGCGCTGGCGGGCGTGGAAAAGTTTGAGGCGATGGCCTCGGTGCGGTTGATCTTCGGGACCGAGTGGTCGGGGCGGGTGTTCTTGTTCGACCCCGAGATGATGGGCCGACCGGATGAGGAATTGCGGTTTCTGCAGGAGTTCGCGCAGCAGGTGGCTCCAGCGATCTACAACGTATATCTGATGCGGCGTCTGCGGGAGCGGGCGGGAGCGCTGGAGCGGGCGCGGTTCGCGCGCGAACTTCATGACGGGGCGATTCAATCGCTGATCGCCGTGGAAATGCAATTAGATGTGCTCCGTCGCCAGTCGGGAACCCAGGCGCCGGTGGTGAACTCGGAGCTGGGCCGGATCCAGAAACTGTTGCGTGAAGAAGTCCTGAAGTTGCGCGAACTGATGCAGGCGATGAAATCGTTCGAAGTGAATGCGGACCGGCTGCTGGGTTTCATCTCCGACACGGTGGAGCGCTTTCGGCGTGAAACGGGAATCGCGGCGGAGTTCGTCAGCGAACTGGAGCGGGTGGATTTGGCGCCGAAGGTCTGCCGGGAACTGGCGCGCATCGTGCAGGAGAGCCTGGTGAACGTGCGCAAGCATAGTGGGGCGCACCATGTACTGGTGCGGCTGGCGCAACGGGCGGGTAATCTGCAATTGACGGTCGAGGACGACGGAAGAGGATTTTCTTTTTCCGGAAAGCTCTCGGATGCGGAACTGGAGGCGCCAGGGAAGGGGCCTGCGGTGATCCGGGAAAGAGTACGCCTCGTGGCGGGCGAACTCACGATAGAATCAACTCCGGGGCACGGCGCCCGGCTGGAAGTCCGAATTCCACCGGCGAGAAAGGCCAATCATGGATAGGTCAACCACATATAAGCCAAGTATGCATAGGGCAAGCATGGATAAGCCAAGCATGGAAAAGCCAAGCACCGAGAAACGAACTCATCCCATACGCATTGTGATTGCCGACGATCATCCTATTTTCCGCGACGGACTGCGGCGCCTGCTGGAATCGGAAGGCGATATGAAAGTGGTGGGCGAAGCGTGCGACGGCTTCGAGGCGGTAAAACTGTCAACCGAGATCAAGCCCGACATCCTTCTGCTCGATCTGGCCATGCCGCATCACACCGGGCTCGATGCGCTGCGCGACCTGAACACGCGCGTGGGCGGCGCGGGACCGGTGCGCATCATCCTGCTGACCGCGGCAGCGGAAAAGAAGCAGGTAGTGGAGGCTTTGCAGCTGGGAGCCCGTGGCATGGTGCTGAAGGATTCCGCCACAGAACTGTTGCTCAAGAGCATTCATGCGGTGATGGCCGGAGAGTACTGGGTAGGGCGGGAAAGCGTCTCGAATCTGGTCCAGTACCTGCGCAACCTCATGCAGAGTACGAACGAGGAAACGAAGCAAAAGAAATTCGGACTGACGCCGCGGGAACTGGAGATTGTCTCCGCCGTGGTCGCGGGCTATGCCAACCGCGAAATCGCCGAGTACTTCAAAATCAGCGAGGATACGGTGAAGCACCACCTCAGCAACATCTTCGATAAGCTAGGCGTCTCCACCCGCCTGGAACTGGCGCTGTTTGCGGTGAACCAAGGGCTTCCCATCAAAACAATCGTGTAATCAACAGTCTAACTGTGACTCGCGGCCTGGTTGTGGCACCATGGTGCTATCCAAAGTCACCGGTGGTGCCATTGGGGCGAGGGTTCGATTCACGATATTCTTACAATCACACGAGGGCGGCGCACTACTGTCCGGTAAAGATTGAGGCTCGGGCGCGTCTTCAGATTGAGGGGGCAAAAGTGATCAAGGCAATCCGTCAACTTTGGGCTGAGGAGAGCGGTCAGGACGTCGCCGAATATGCGGTGATGCTGGCGGTAATCCTCGTTATCGTGATTGGCACCGTCCGGCTGATCGGCGGCAACGCCAACAACGTGTTTTCGCAAGTGCAAAGCAGCATAGCCAATTAAATCGCAAAGCAAGCCCCGCTGCGCCTGGCAGGGGGCTTCCCCTGATGGTTTCTCCGGTTCTCTCCCGCGGCATACGATTTGCGTGAAATGATCGAGGCGAGGCAGCTTCTGGCTGTTAGCTCTCGGCTTTCAGCTTCTGCTGCGACCGGTTGTTGACGAGCGCCAGAAGTGAAATCGGTCGTGTGGCTATGCGCTCCCCAGCCGAGGTAAGCCTCGTTTCTACAGGGAACCGCTAAGATCCAACAAGCTGAAAGCCGTTTTAGTGTCCAGACGGAGCTGCTGCCGTTTTCTCCGGAACCGGGGCCGCTTTGTCTGGTGCGGCGCTGCCAAGCCTGGTGAGGAACGGGAAGAAAGGCGTAACTTCGAACGGCATCTTCTCGGCCGCAGTGGTGACGGCGACCGGCTTGGTCTTGATCAATTCCAGCTGATTGTTCCACGGGTTGACCTTGACTCGGCCACCGAGGGGAAGCGCCGCGATCTGGTCGGTCTTCTTAGGGTCGTATTGCGGCGACGCGGTCATCAGAGACGACATCCGGGTGGCGTCACCATTGAGCAGGCTCTCGCCCAAGTGCGCCCGGATCAGATTCTTCAGTTGTGGAGCGCGGGCCTGGACTGCTTTGAGGAACAAACCCGCGTTGCTCAGCTTGTCCTTGTAGGGCGAGTTGTTGAGCAGTTCGATGGCTTTCTTGTCAGCGGCTTCTTCTTCGGCGCGATCGCGCGCGAAATCCATGCGCTCGAAAGTTCGCTCGTCGGGGAAAAACATACGGTCGTTGAAGGCGAGCTTGGTGTTGAGCTGATGGCCGAGCACGATGTGTGCCAGTTCGTGGGTCAGAATCACGGCCAGTGACGCTTCGTCGGGCAGCACGTCAATCATGCCGCGGCTCACAACGATGGTATGGCCGATGGTGAAGGACTCGAGCGGCGTAGTCATCAGCACGCGGCATTCGACTTCAGGTTGAATGTCGAGGTTGTTGGTCACCATCATGTTGTTGACCACGGTTTGCAGCACCTTGTCGACTTCGCCTTTCGGCGCTAGCAGGCCGATCTGCTGCAAGCGGTCGATCACGTTGATTTCCGCCTGACGTTCCCAGGCGCGCTGGGCTTCGATGGGGGTCGCGTCCTGCGCTTTCTGACTCTGGTCCTGGATTGCCTGTGGAGCGTCGACGGTGATTTCAGTGAATTCGGAGTTGCGGCGGAAATCCTTCAGGTTGTAGCCCCAGAGCCGCGTCTGGGCCTTGTAATGCAGCGTCTGGCCCAGACGATATTTGAGATCGGACTCCTCGGAATAAATCAGCGAAGGCAGCCACACGCCGGGGCGGAGGTTCTGCCGCCAGCTGTCAAAATGCAGGTAATAACTGGATCGTGGATGCGGATAGTAAGTCCCATTGAAGCGGACGATGTTGTAGTCCTGATCTTCGATCCAGACGCGGCCCAGGAACCGGCCCTTGCCCGCGTCTTTCTTGGGGGCCACGTCCATCACGATGCAGCGTACTTCGCCGAGGAACTCGCGGCGCACGAAAGTGAAGTCGTAATACTTGCGCTGAAAATCCTCATCCAAGACCACCATCTGGGCAAAACCCAGCGGCAGGAACTTCATGGAATAAACGTTGCTCAGTTTGCTGAGCATGCGTTTGCCCAGGCCGGCCGTGGTAGGCGAGGTGAAAGTCCGGTCATCGGTGCCTTCGCTCATATCCAAACGGCCAAGAAAGTACACATCGCTGGTGGGGACGGCAGCGTCGAGGTCTTTGTCCTCCTTCAGATTCTGGAGATAAGTTTCCACCAGAGGATGAAGTTGCTTCATCTGGGCCATGAAGAAATGTTCCCGCTCCACTGCCCGATCGACGACCTGATCGAAGCTGCTGGCGGCGGCACTGGTCTGTTGGGCTGCAGCGTCGCGGTTGGAGAGTTGTGGTTCCGGCGCAGTCTGGGCGAACGAAGCCTGTGTGAACAGTAACGTAACGCACCAGAAGAGTAAGAGCGTGAAGAGCGCGAATCGAAGGCGCAACATTTTGGTTTGTTTCATTCTACCTATGATGCCTGACCTATGATGCCTGACCAATGTGTGACCTATGATGCCAATTGAAACTCAATGTGCAACAAGGCCTCGGAATCAGCGGGTTGGCCGTCCCTCATTGCGGGTTTGAACTGAATTTTTTCCGCAGCGCGAACCGCGGATTCATCCAGCCCGTGACCCAGACCGCGTACCACTCTCAGGATTCGAATCTGCCCGTTGGCTGAGAAGACAACCCTGAGCAGAACCTCTCCCTCAATCTTAAGCTGCCGTCCCTCATCAGTGTAAACCGGACGGGGCTTGTAGGTGATCTCAACCGGCAAGGTCTTAACCACAGGGTCAACGGATTTGGGTTTGGGCTGAGACGCGGCGACGACGTCGGCGTCTCCAAAAGCGCCCTGGCGAACGGCGCCGCGCGAGCCAGAAATCGGTCCGGAACTGTTACCGGTAGCGACGCCACTGCCAAATCCGGTGCTGGCCACCACCCCACGGGCGCCGTGCGCTCCGCCGGTGCCGTTACCATAGCCGGGGCCTGAGGGCATATCAAACGAGCCGGCCTGCGCGATCGTAATCGGACGGCCGTGATTATCTCGATTAGGCACACCGTTCGGATCGCCAAAACCGCCCGTCTGTACTTTCGCCGGCGCGGCCGCCATGGTTGGCGTGGCCGAACTGCCCGTGGAGAACACATTCGTCTTGACCGGTGGCCTGGGGATCATCGGCTTCATATCGGGTAGAAGTTCCTTCGGGGCGGCCAGCGCTACCTTGGGCGCCTGCTCCTCGGGGACCGGAAGTTTCTTCCGGACCAATTCGGCGGGAACACGCATGGCTTCGGGTCGCGGCATCACCGGTTCGGTGATCTTTGGCGTAGGAGCAGGAAAATGCTTGACCGGCGCCGGCGTCTGCGGCACCGGGGGCGGTGTGCTCACCAGGCTGATGAAGTGGTAATCATGCACCGGCAACACCAGGACTTCCGGGTACAGGATGGCGGTAAGCACAAAGAACGTTATCACCAGCGACTGCACGCCATAACTGAAAACGAACCTTCCCCACCGAGTGCTGGGCTCAGGAAGAAGGCCCAAGGTCAATTGTGAATCATGGGAGTCCATCTACAGCACCTCATGTAGCTATCTACTTAGCTCTCTCGAAAGAAGTGGTCAACCCCACGAACGGGCATTTTTAAGACCCCGGGAGACGAGCCCAAAGACGACACTTCGTTTAGTGAAGTGCACGCCGAAGGCCATTTTGGACCAAGGCTCTCCACCTTAAGATGCTGCTAAGCGGCTACTTACACAACGAATAATTTATCCTAACAGACCGCAAGACCCCATCTGCAAGGTTTTTCCTATTTGGGGAAGGGAAAATTTTGTGGAAAATCGGAAGATTTTGCCCTAGGGGTAAAGCCTCAGAATCTCAGGGTTTAAGGTCTCAAAACTGACCTTCGCAACGACGCGCGCTTCTTAGCTGAAAACTTGAGATTCTGAAACCTCAGCCCTGTGCTACTCGTCCTCTTCCTCATCAAGCTTGATGCGGAGCGACTTGAGAAACTTCAGATCCTGATCGCTGATCTTGAGGTCGGCATTGGTGCTGAGCGTCGAGACAAGCGAAGTCTTGTCAGCGGTCTGTTCGCCTTGCTTGCTGACACCGATGGTGGCCTCGAGCACCAGGAAAATGTCGTAGCCGCCTTCCTTGATGCGGGCAACCACTTCAGCGATCGATTCGGAATCGGACAGAGACTCGTTGATCGCTTCTCCCAGTTCTTTCATGAGCTGCTTCAGTTGCTGATCCACGAATCCCCCCTGGAATTGGACGCCGCTGATAGGGGACATCACATGCGGCTGTGATGGCGGCCATGGTCATTGTACGCCCGCCCGCTGCTAAAATCGACAAATGATCGACGGCCAGACCGTGAGAAAAATCAAGCTGATCCTCCGAGCGGCCGTCAACATGTTGGAACGCAACCGGACGGGCCGGGCCGTAGTGGCCGGGATGCGCGCAGCCGCCCGTTCTTTCGGGCGCGTGCTGCACCAGCTCTGGCTGGAAGTGACCGGGTTCACGTTCTTGGCAATGGCTGGCGTCGGGGCGATGGCTGGCGTGCGAGAGTATGGGAGATACCAGGCTGGCCACGCCTCTGGACCGGGACGGTTGCTGCTCGCGGTATGCTTCACGGTTTCGTTTACCTGGTTCGGGCTGAGCTCCTTCTGGCGGGTAAAGACGCGTAAAGAGAAGAGCTAAGCGAACGCGAAGCGAAAAGCGGAAAGCGAAGAAGGGCAGGCGCACATGACAGAACTCAAGACGGCCGATCCCCCAACCAAACCGACAGCCTCGCTCCCCAACCAAGAGACGTCTTCTCATATCCCCGTGCGCCCCTTTTACACGCCAGCGGACTTTGCGGCGTGGGACTACGACCGCGATGTAGGGTATCCCGGCGAGTTTCCCTACACACGCGGAGTGCAGGCCACCATGTACCGCGGTCGCCTGTGGACGATGCGCCAGTATGCCGGCATGGGCGACGCCGAGGAGTCGAACAGGCGCTACAAGTACCTGCTCGCGAACGGGACGACGGGCCTGTCGGTGGCGTTTGATTTGCCAACGCAGATTGGGCTCGATTCGGATAATCCGTTGGCTATGGGAGAAGTGGGCAAGGTCGGCGTGGCCGTCGATTCGATCGAAGACATGCAGCGCCTGTTCGATGGCATCGACCTGACCAGGATTTCAACCTCGATGACCATCAATGCCACGGCGTCGATTCTGCTGGCGCTATACGTAGCCGTGGCGCGGCGGCAGGGCATGGACATTCGCAAGCTCTCGGGCACGGTGCAGAACGATGTGCTCAAGGAGTACATCGCGCGCGGAACCTATATTTATCCGCCGCAACAGGCGATGCGGATCATCACCGATCTTTTTGCCTGGACGAATGAGAACGTGCCGGAGTGGAACACGATTTCGATTTCGGGCTATCACATGCGTGAGGCGGGATCGACGGCGGTGCAGGAAGTCGCCTTCACGCTGGGCAACGGAATTGCATACGTGGAAGCGGCGATTCGCGCGGGCCTAGATGTGGACAAGTTCGCGCCGCGGCTTTCCTTCTTCTTCAATGCACATAGCAATTTCTTGGAGGAGGTCGCGAAGTTCCGCGCTGCGCGGCGCATGTGGGCGAAGATCATGCGCGACCGATTCAAGGCAAAGAATCCAAAATCGTGGATGCTCCGCTTCCACACCCAAACCGCCGGTTCCACGCTGACCGCGCAGCAACCGGAGAACAACATTGTCCGCACCGCGATCCAGGCCATGGCCGCGGTCCTCGGCGGAACGCAGTCTCTGCACACGAATTCGTTTGATGAGGCGCTGGCGCTGCCGACCGAAGCGTCGGCGCGGATCGCGCTGCGCACCCAGCAGGTAATTGCGTTCGAGTCGGGAGCGCCGCAGACGGTCGATCCGCTGGCGGGTTCGTATTACGTGGAATCGCTGACCAACGAGATCGAGAAGCGAGCCGTCGATTACCTGGAAAAAATCGAAGCCATGGGCGGCATGCTCAAGGCCATCGAACGCGGATACGTGCAACAGGAAATCCAGAACGCCGCTTACGAATACCAGCAGGCGGTGGACCGGCAGGAGGCGGTGGTGGTCGGCGTGAACCGTTTCCAGATCGAACAAGAGCACGCGGTACCCATCCAGCGGATTGATCCCGCGCTGGAGCCGAGACAGGTGGAACGCCTGCGAGCCCTGCGCGCGAAGCGCAATGCCGAAACCTGGCAAACCGCGATTCGCGCGGTCGAAGACACGGCGCGCTCAGGAGAGAATCTAATGCCGCGGATACTGGCGGCGGTAGAGGCGAATGCCACCGTAGGCGAAATTTCAGACGCGATGCGCAAGGTGTACGGGGAATACAAGGAAGCTGTAGTGATTTGAGTGATTGTGAAGGCAGATCAGAGGCTCGGGGAACGTCACGGCCTCAGCCGTGCCACTCAAAGCCACAAAAATGAGGACTTTAGCCCCTGGGGCCAAGCTCTGGCTCAGTTTGCCAGTTTGTAGTCGCAGGCGGTGCGGCAGGCTTCACAATACAGGAGGCCGTCGGCGCAAAGGCGTATGTCGATCTGGGACTGGCACAGCACGCAGTATTTTTCGCACCAGCAATTCGCCTCGGATCGCTCGCATTGGGCGCAGACGATCTGGCTTACACCCGGCTTCGAGGACATGGTTGGAGTTTAGTTCGGCCTGGGCCCGGACGGAACGTAACGGAAGTCATCAAGAGCAAGTCTCAGGTCTCGGATCTCAGATCTCAGGAGAAGCACCCCCTTTTGGTTTTCCGGAGACCTAAGACCTGGCACCTGAGACCTGCCTTTGACAGCTCACCAATTGCGCCCTTCCCGCCCAGGTGTTAACTTAATCAGTTCCAGATTCCGGCAGCCCAGCCACTGTCGGAACGATGTCTGACCGAGGTTCTTCTTGTCCGCTCTAGAAGCCACCCCGCCGATTGTCCGCAAGACCGCGTTGAACGCCGTCCATCGCCAGATGGGCGCAAAGATGGTGGACTTCAACGGCTGGGACATGCCGGTCGAATACCCTGCATCGATCGGGTGCGGCATCGTTGCCGAGCACATGGCCGTGCGCACCGGCGTCGGCATTTTTGACGTGAGCCACATGGGAGATATCCGCTTGGCAGGGCGTGAAGCCCTGGCCGCCGTGCAGCATATCTCCATGAATGACGCGTCGCGGCTCGCCGTCGGCCAGGCGCAATATTCCGCGTTGCTCTACCCGCAAGGGACGTTTGTTGACGATGTCATTGTCCACCGCTTAGGTGAGGATGAGTACCTGCTCGTGATCAATGCGGGCACGCGCGAAAAAGACTTCAACTGGGTTCGCGATAACGTTCGCGACAATACTCGCCCGTTCGATTGCAAGGTTGAGCATCTCTCCGACGACTTCACACAGATTGCGATCCAGGGGCCGAAGGGCGTGGACGTTCTGCAAAAGCTAACCGACGCCGACCTGAGCGCGGTGAAATTCTACTGGGTGACGCGCGGAACGATATGCGGCTTGAAGAATATCTTGATGGGTCGCACGGGGTACACCGCCGAAGACGGATTCGAGATTTACATCCCGCCGGACGAGGCGACCAGCGCCCGTGTCTGGTACGCGATTCTAGAGGCGGGGAAAGAATTTGGCGCTGTTCCCTGCGGATTGGGTGCGCGCAACACGCTGCGGCTCGAAGGCAAGCTCCCGCTCTACGGACACGAAATCACGGACACGATCAATGTGTGGGAAGCGGGCCTCGATCGTTTCTGCAAGATGGAGAAGCCGAATTTTATCGGCCACGCCGCGTTGGAGAAGGCAAAAGCCGAAGGCGTAAAGAAAACGCTGGTCGGCCTGGAGATGGTCGATCGAGGAATCGCGCGCGACGGATACAAGGTTCTCGACGACCGAGGACACGAGATCGGCTACGTCACCAGCGGCTCTCCGGCGCCGTTTTTGAAAAAGAACATTGCGCTGGCATACGTTCCGCCTGAGCAGGCCGCAGTTGGGACGACGGTGAAAGTCGAAATCCGCGGGCAGGGTGTAAGAGCACAAGTAATACCGACGCCGTTTTATAAGCGTCCGAAGAGAGCTTAACCACAGAGGTCACAGGGAAACACAGAGGAAGACTTACAGCCAAGAGCTAATAGCCAAGAGCCAGAAGTCAGGAGCAAGAAGCCGATGTCCTATCCAACCGATCGCAGATACACGAAAGAACACGAGTGGATAACCGCCGACGGCACCATCGGCATCACCAACCACGCCCAGGATTCGCTCGGCGACATCGTGTTCGTCGAATTGCCGAAGGTAGGCGCCGAGATCGCTACAGGCAAGCCCTTTGGCACAGTAGAATCCGTAAAAGCGGTCTCCGACATTTACGCTCCCGTGTCGGGGACCGTGACCGGCGTGAATGAAGATCTGGCCACAGCCCCGGAAAAGGTAAACAAAGATGCGCACGGCGCCTGGATGGTCAAGATCAAGGTGAAGGATCCGGCCGAGATGAATGCGCTGCTCTCGGCGGCGGACTATGACAAGTTTGTGAGCGAAGAGGCGGGACACTGAAAAACATTGAGGAAGTTAGAAGTCAGACTGCAGATGTCAAATCCTTCGCCTCCAGCCGTACTGGTGGGAACCAAAAGGTTCACTTCTGCAACCTGACTTTTGACTTCTGCAATCGTCCTGTGGAGACTCCTCGACTGCCACAATCGGAACGAGCACTCCCAACGCTCAATAAAGGTTTTTATGAGATATCTGCCTAAATCTCCTGCGGATCGCGCCACCATGCTGAAGGCGATCGGGATTCGATCGGTCGATGATCTGTTCTCGCCGATTCCGTCCGCGTACCGTCTGACGCGCGATCTCGCTGTCCCGCGGCAAATGGCCGAGTCCGAAATCGTCGACTGGTTCAAGCAACGGTCGAAAGAAAACGGCGAAGGCTACACCAGTTTTCTCGGAGCCGGCGCTTACTTCCACTACCGGCCGGTGGTCATCGACGCGCTGGTGCAACGCGGTGAGTTCCTGACGTCCTACACACCGTATCAAGCCGAGTTCGCGCAGGGCACGCTGCAGGCCATCTTCGAGTTCCAGACGATGATCTCCGAACTCACGGGCATGGATCTGGCGAATGCCTCAATGTATGACGGCTCGACCGGCGCGGCTGAAGCCGTGATGATGGCGGTCCGCGTCACCGGGAGGCATTCGGCGGTGATCGCGCGTAACTTGCATCCCGAATATCGCGAGGTGCTCAACACTTACGCGACCCACCAGGCTCTTCCACTGAAGACAGTTTCGTTCACGGGCTCGGGGACAGTCGATCTGAAGGAACTCGAGAAAGCGGTAACCGACGATACCGCATGCGTCCTGATTCAGTCGCCGAATTTCTTCGGGACGATTGAAGATGTCGATGCCATCGCTGAAATCGCGCACAAGCGCGAAGCGCTGCTGATTGTCTCGATCGCCGAAGCGGTTTCGCTCGGGATTGTCGAACCGCCGCGCGCCGCCGACATCGTGGCCATGGAAGCGCAGTCGTTTGGAGTGCCGCTCGGATTCGGCGGTCCCTACTGCGGCGTGCTCGCCACCAAAGAGAAATTCGTCCGCCAAATGCCCGGGCGCTTGGCGGGTCAGACCGTGGACAAGAACGGCAAACGCGGTTTCGTGCTGACGCTGGCCACGCGCGAGCAGCACATCCGGCGCGAGAAAGCGACTTCCAATATTTGCACCAACCAGGCGCTGGTCGCGCTGATGGTGAATATCTTCATGACCGTCTATGGCAAAGTGGGCCTTAGAGAACTGGCAAAACAGAATCTGGCTAAGACCGCGTACGCGGCCGACCAGTTCGGTAAACATGCCAAAGTGCTGTTCGCGGGCGCTCCACGATTCAACGAGTTCGTGGTTCAGACCAGCGACGATCCTTACGCCATCAATTCGCGGCTCTTGGGACACAAAATCGTCGGCGGCCTGCCGCTGAAGAAGTTCTATCCCGAACTTGGACACGCGGCGCTTTGGTGCTGCACGGAATTGACTACGCGGTCGATGATTGATACCGCGGTTGGCGTCGTTGCCGAGAGCGAGGGCTCAGTTCGGAGTATGAAAGAGGCCGTAGAACAGGAGGTGGTGAGATGACGACGAAGCATATCACCCGCAAAGCGACGCGTCACATCAGCCAGAATGAAGGATTGATTTTCGAAAAGTCGTCGCCCGGCAAAGCTGCCTGGAAGCTGCCGCCGCTCGACGTCCCGGAAGTGGATACGGCGAAGCTGCTCGGCAAGCAGGAGCGCAAAGACCTCGGCGATATGCCCGAGGTGAGCGAGATCGAAATCATCCGCCACTTCACGCGGCTTTCGACGTGGAACTACGCCATCGATCTCGGCATGTATCCGCTCGGCTCCTGCACCATGAAATATAACCCGCGCGTCAACGAGTTTGTCGCGCGGGTCGAAGGCCTCGCCAACGGTCATCCGTATCAGGCGGGAAAAATTTCGCAGGGCGCTTTGCAGATCATGAAGACGCTGAGCGACTGCCTGCTTGAGATCACCGGCATGGACGCGATCACGCTGCAACCGGCCGCGGGCGCGCACGGCGAACTCACCGGATTGCTGTTGGTGCGCGCGTATCACCAGTCCAAAGGCAACGCGCGCAAAAAAATTCTGATTCCAGACTCGGCGCATGGCACGAATCCGGCAACCGCTGCTACAGCAGGCTATGCGGTCGAAAATTTGAAGTCGAACGACCGCGGCATGGTGGATGTGGCGGCGCTGGCGGCGCAGATGAACGAAGACGTCGCGGCGCTGATGGTGACTAATCCGAATACGCTCGGCGTTTTCGAGCAGGAGATCGACAAGATTGCCGAGCTCATGCACGCCAAGGGCGGCCTTCTCTACATGGACGGCGCCAACATGAACGCGCTGGTCGGGAAGGCGCGGCCCGGCGACTTTGGCGTTGACGTCATGCACCTCAACCTGCACAAGACTTTTTCCACGCCGCATGGCGGAGGCGGTCCGGGATCGGGCCCGGTCGCGGTGAAGAAAATGCTTGCGCCGTTCCTGCCGACGCCGGTCGTCATCACCAAGGCGGATGGCACGCTCGGGTTCGAATACAACCGTCCGCAGTCGGTGGGGCGCGTGCGCGCGTTCTACGGTAATTTCGGCATGTTCATTCGCGCGCTAGCTTACATCTTTGCCAACGGTCCCGATGGTCTGCGGCAGACGACCGAAGACGCCGTGCTCAACGCGAATTACATCCGCAAGGGACTCGAAGGGGTTTACGATCTGCCCTATTCGACGCCGTCCATGCATGAAGTCGTCTTCAGCGACAAGGTGCAGGCGAAGAAGGGCGTGAAGACCATCGACCTGGCCAAACGCCTGATCGATTACGGATTCCATCCTTACACAACTGCGTTCCCGCTGATTGTTCATGGCGCGCTAATGATCGAGCCGACCGAGAGCGAGCCGAAAGAAGAACTGGATCTGTTCATCGAAGCCATGAAGTCGATTGCGGAAGAAGTGGAAGAGGATCCGCAGTTTGTGCTCGACGCTCCCCACAATACGCGCATTGCCCGTCTGGACGACACCTTGGCGGCGCGCAAGCCGGTGCTGCGCTGGAAGCCCTAATGATCGAGTGATCTGGTCATCGGGCCATCGAGGAACACTGCTGTTGCGCCCTCTTGCTCGAGCTGTTCTTGCGGCTTACCCTTACCGCCCTACCCCCCTACTTCTCGGTATATTAGAATCATCGAGTTAGCGCATAGTTCCAGCTAAAGTATTCATGAATAATGACTTATATGCAAAGTCCTCAGGAGTAAAGACTTAGTGGCGAAATGCTTCGTTTGGCTGGGAAAGCCCCAGAAGAGCTACGAAAAAAATTTAATTCCCGATCTTTTGGAATCATTGGTTTAGCGGGAATTTCCCCGTAGATCTTTGACTCTAAAGGGATAAATCGCAAAATCTAGATAAATAAGGACTTACTGGTACCTCTTGGGATTTGGCCTTTAGAATCGGCGCGCTCGACTGCTAATTCGAGCAAAGTATAGATTTCAAAGAACTTAATTCCTAAATGCGCCTACGGCCACTCTGGGCCATCGCTTGGTTGTCGTTCTAGTTATTATTATAGCCCGTGCTGTCAACTGCGAATGGAGTGAGCGCCTCGCCTTGTTAGAATCAGCTAAGTCCAACCCTATGCCCGACGATCCGGCCAGCTCCGGGATTGAGCATGAACAAGCCCGCCACTTGGCCGAACACCACTACTACGCCGCGCTTGATTTGGTTCTCGAAGGGCATTACGAACAGGCGGTCGAACAGTACCGGCTGGCGGTAGCGGCTGATCCGAGGTTCACCGACGCGCTGCATGGACTGAGCCGGGCGCTGCAGGATCTCAACCGCCTCGACGAAGCGATAGAGGTGTCCAAGCAAATTTCAGAAATCGATCCCGACGACATTCTGGCGCACACCAGCCTCTCGATCCTGTATCAGAAGAAGGGAATGGTTCCCGAGGCCGAGGCGGAAGGAAACAAGGCGCGGGTGCTGGGGTGGAAGCGGGAGTTGAAGAAGGGGAGTGGGTGATGATGCTATTTGCAGAATCACAGTTCTGCTGAGGTAAGCTGCCCGAAGTGCGGAGCCACTTTCACCACAAGCGCAACGGCCTGAATCGCGAAACTGAGATACACGGTGGGTACACCGAACCGTCGAGCTACAATCGTTTCGCAGAGGGTTACGCTCCATGATCTTCATTGTGGGTGACAGCGTTCTGCCTGTTGTTAAAACAGCAGGCGGGTATATCGATATCCAAGCGATGTTGGCTAACGCCCTGGGAACCATTATCGGAGGTCTATTCCTCACCGTTCTTTATTTCGCCCTTGGACAAAAAATTCTACGACCACCTCGCCTCAGCGGTGTCTGGGTTCTCGAAAGCGTGATCTCTCAGACTAAATACAATCCCTTCAAGGGAATGGTTCTTCGCTACAAGGTTTTGCTTCTGCAGGATGGGACAAAGCTTCACGGGACGGCGGAGAAGGTTTACGAAGAGTCAGATAAGGTGCGTGTGTTTACTGGTGTCAACCGCTCAATCGCGACGCTTGATGGCACCGTACAAAATGCATATATAGGGCGAAGCTCTATAGTCCTTCACGTAATCGAGCAAGGCGAGAAGCGATCTTCCTCTTGGATAATGGAAGCACGCTGCCGACGCTTTGGCCGTCGCATGCATCTAACAGGACAATTCTCAGGTACTGCCGGTGACGCTTCTGGAACAGTAACCTTAGATAGGATTCATTACCCTAAACGGCTGAACGACTATCGCGGCCTACCGCTAGATTGGTTTAGCCGTCTGATCGAGATTTTCACTTTTCCCTTATATGGCAATGAATGGAATCAGCTGCGGGAAAAGATCAACAACGTCGCCTTTACGACGGAACAATTCTGGAAGACACACAATTGCGACTTACTGGTTGCGGCTCTGGTTGTCGCTGAGGATCGTAGATTCTATAGTCACAGCGGTACCGACCCTATCGCGATTTGTCGTGCATTCTTTCAGACGATCTTTGGAGCTAGAATCCAAGGCGGGAGCACCATTGAGCAGCAACTGGTTCGCAGGCTGACCTCAGATTATAGGAAATCAGTAAAACGGAAGCTCAAGGAGATTGTGCTTGCAGTGAGGCTGCACCGTGTATTGCGGAAGGATCAGATTCCAATCGCGTACTTGGTGTCGGCATATTATGGTTGGCACATGAATGATGTGGGCCAGGCCGCTCGTAGTCTCTCGATAGATCTTAACGACGCAACCGTGGAGGAGGCTGCGCGCTTAATCGCGCGAATAAGATATCCAGAACCGCGCCGCCCGAACCCAAACAGATCAGCACTGATTACCAAACGGCAGGAGTGGATTGCCAGAGAGCTTCGAGCCAGGATTCATTTGTTGTATTGACCGCCGCAACGCTGCCAGCGCGGCTGCAAACGCAAAGCGTTTTTCTCTTGCGGCACCTCGCAGCTTGGATAGAAAGGGGCGGGGGTTCTTATGAAACAAGCGCCAAACGACCGTTGCAATTGCAATAGTGGAAAGAAATATAAGAAATGCTGCGGGCCACGCGTGCCCGAGCCGAAGGACGCCAGAACGGAAGTTGTGCCGCACGTGCGCTCGGACTTCCCGCCGCCCGCTGGCAATATGGTGAGAACTTCGACAGGCGAATGGGAAGACATGCCTGCAACTAGGAATCGGTTCGGGTGGAAACAGTAGAACGGTGAATGGTGTAGTAGCCTACGGGTGCCGTCTGGCCGCGCTCCTGCGACCGGCGGGGAGTGCTGAGGGTTATCGAGAATGGGTCTGGCCCATATCGGCGACCCCACCAGGCAGCTTCCGGGACGCAACCTGATGGGATCGTTCGGGAACAGATGTCACGCCCCCCTGCCCACAGAACTGGGGAGGTTAGGGACTAGCACATAAGCCGGGTGGCGTGTCGCACCTGGATTGCTCCAGTGGGGGTTCCGTTTGTCGTTCCCCTCGGGTCGGTCGAAGCCACGTCCCGGAGCCGTCCCGGCCTCGCCCTTGCCTACAGCGATCCAGGCCTCCAATAGCTGTTGCTAATAGCTCAACACTTTCGCCTCCCGATCGGCTACTGCCGCGAGAGCCTCGTGACACCGGCAGGATAGCGCACTATTTTAGCGATGTAATTCGCCACTCGTGCACCTCCTAGTAGACCGGCTTAGCCGCCCGATCCTACTTGCCAAAATGATAGTACAAAACCCACTCGCCGGTTTCCTCGTCCTTCCGCATGCTGTGATACAGCTGCTGTTTCGTGCCAATTCCGGCGTCCATATAGAGCCCCGTTGCCGCCTCGATTTTGCTCCGGCTTACCTTGGCCCGAAACCTCTTATAGGTTTCAAGCTTAGTTCTCCCACGAATTATGCCGCCCATGCCGCCCATACTAAGTTTCCGCTCACGCCCACGTTTTCTTCAAGGCTTCTTCGCGGACCCCGCGGTTATAATGGCCGCCTGCTGTGGCACGGGATGTTTCATGGGGCGTGGACTCCCCCGTCGGCGGGCTCAACGCTAGGCGAAGTGAAAGGAACTCATCCGCGAGGCGATTGAATTTCACTTGGAAGGCATGCGCGCGCACGGCGATCCCATTCCCGCGCCCAGCGCGATGACTGAATACATCACGGTCTGAATGGCAGGATCGTTTCCTAGGCAAGAGCTGTGACCTCAGCGGCTAAAGCCGCATTACTACAAAGTGCATACCGCAGCGCTGAAGCGCTGCGCCACCCAAAGTCAAGTTCTTCTCCGCGCACTCCGCGCGCTCTGCGATAGAATTGGCCTATGCGAGAAGTCGTTTTGGTTTCCTCCGTCCGCACTCCCGTAGGCCGCGCATTTAAAGGTACGTTGCGGGCTACTCGTCCTGATGAGCTGGCTGCGGTTGCTATCAAGGGCGCGCTTGATCGCGTGCCTCACCTTGATCCCGCCATTGATAAGAAATGCGAAATTGAAGACGTCATCATGGGCTGCGCCATGCCTGAAGCCGAGCAGGGGATGAACGTGGCTCGCATTGCTTCGCTGCGGGCGGGGCTGCCGGTGGAGGTGTCGGCGGTGACGATCAATCGGTTCTGCTCGTCCGGCTTGCAGGCGATTGCCATGGCGGCGGAGCGCATCATGAGTGGCGGCGCCGAGGTGATGGTGGCGGGCGGGACGGAATCGATGTCGATGGTCCCCATGGGCGGAAACAAGCTTTCGCTCAACCCCTGGCTGGTGGATCATTATCCCGATGCTTATCTTTCGATGGGGCTGACGGCGGAGCGGGTGGCGGCGCGCTTTGGCATCACGCGCGAGGAGTGCGACGAGTTTTCATTGCGCAGCCATCAGAAGGCGCTGGCGGCGATTGCGGCGGGCAAGTTCGAGGAGGAGACGGTCGCGGTGCCGGTTAGTTTTACTACTCCGAATGGATCGAAGCCGAAAAAGCACCACATTACGTTCAAAGTGGACGAAGGGCCGCGCGCCGATACTTCGCTCGAGGCTCTGGGCGCACTGAAGCCCGCGTTTCATGCTAAGGGTGTGACTACGGCGGGGAACTCTTCGCAGATGTCGGACGGCGCGGCGGCTGCGGTGGTGATGTCGGCCGAGCGGGCTAAGGCTCTGGGCATCGCTCCGCTGGCGCGTTACGTGGCGTTCGCGACCGCCGGATACAAGCCGGAGGAGATGGGCCTGGGGCCGGTGTTTGCCATCCCTAAGGCGCTGAAGCTGGCTGGGTTGAAGCTCTCAGACATCGATGTGATCGAACTGAATGAGGCGTTTGCGGCGCAATCGCTGGCGGTGATCCGGGAAGCTGGGCTTGATCTTGAGCGCGTGAATCCGAATGGAGGAGCGATCGCTTTGGGGCATCCGTTGGGATGCACGGGGGCGAAGCTTACGGCTAGCGTGATTCGTGAACTGAAGCGGCGCGGGGCACGGTACGGCATGGTGACGATGTGCGTCGGCGGCGGGATGGGCGCGGCGGGGATTTTTGAGAATCTGTCGTGACGCTTCGTTAGTCGATCTTTACTCAATAATTGTGTTCTCCAGCGCTGTTTTGCGGTATCCTTACGTTGTCGCATAACCGTCTAAGTAAGCAGAGCGACTAAGATTTTGCCCGGCTCACCTCACTCGGTGGGAGGTGCTTTATGCGGCTCTCCAGTCTTGTCGTCGCAGCCATCCTATTGGTTTCAGTAACTCTTCTGGCACAGCATGCTTCTGGAGGCGGAGGCGGTGGCGGTGGATCGAGTTCCGGGGGCTCGCACGGGGGCTCCTCGGGCGGTTCCGGTTTCTCGGCAAGTTCAGCTGGCAGCCACAGCTTCAGCGGCTCCGCTTCGCATGTTGCCAGCGCCGGTTCGCCGTCGTCGAGACCGTCGTCAACGTCGTCGTCGTCCAAGGTGTCATCCGCCAAGCAAAACGCGTCGCTAGCGAAAAAAAGTTCACGGTCGTTGTTGCATCCTTTCCGGAAGCCGAAACCCGTGCAGAGTGCCGCATTCAAACGTCCCGCCCCGTGTGTGAAAGGATTTTGCACGCCCTGTTCCTCGGGAGAATCGCGCAACGGCAAGGGTGCATGCGTGATCACGAGCAACGCGTGCTCATCTGGGCAAGCGTGGAACGGCTTTGCTTGCGGTGTGCCGTATTGGTCCAACGATTGCGAGGCCTTGGCGGGGCAAATGGCGGATCAACGGCGGCAGATGGAAGGGCAATCCGACTACGGCCAGGCCCTGCGCTTGCGGCAGCTGCAAGACCAATACGACCAGTGCCTGAGGCGCTTCGGTTCCTATCCATTTTTCAGCGCGTTTCTGTTCGATACTCCGTGAGAGCCACGCGACCGTCACATGCGCTCGAATGTCAAGATATCCATTTGCCGAGATCCGGCGTTAGAATGGTTGTTATTCGTTTGTCGTGCATCCACTCAGCGGTCTTCATTTAGAGTCTAATTTTGGGTTCCACCTCGAGGTCTAAAACATGGCCACTACAGCAATACCCAAGACCAAAATCTCCGGCGGCAGCTTTTTGCTGGAGGAGCGGCAGACTGCCGATGTATTCACTCCTGAAGATTTCTCCGACCAGCAACAGATGATCGGGCAGACGACCGAAGAGTTTGCGGTCAACGAAATTCTGCCTCAGGCGGAGAAGATCGAACATAAGGATTTCGCGGTTTCGCGCGATCTGCTGAAAAAGGCCGGCGACCTTGGCCTTAGCGGGGTTGAGATTCCCGAGGCCTACGGCGGTCTTGAAATGGACAAAGTCACCGCCGCCATCATCGCCGACCACATGGCCAAATATGCCGGGTTTGCCACCACCTGGGGCGCGCACAGCGGCATCGGCTTGTTGCCGATCGTTTATTTCGGCACCGAAGAGCAGAAGAAAAAATACTTGCCGCGGTTGGCCACGGGAGAAATCGTGGGCGCGTACGCTTTGTCGGAAGCGACTTCCGGCTCCGACGCGCTCAACTGCCGCGCCCGTGCCGTGCTTTCGCCGGATGGCAAGCACTACATTCTGAATGGCGAAAAGATGTGGATCACCAACGCGGGCTTTGCCGACTTGTTTACGGTGTTCGCAAAAATTGACGGCGAGAAGTTCTCGGCGTTTTTGATCGAAAGAACTTTTCCAGGATTTTCCGTCGGCGGCGAAGAACACAAAATGGGCATTCGCGGGTCGTCCACTTGCCCCATCATCCTGAATGATTGCCAGGTGCCCGTCGAAAATCTGCTGGGCGAGATTGGCAAGGGGCATATCATCGCCTTCAACATTCTGAATATTGGACGCTTCAAACTCGGCGCCATGTGCGTGGGCGGAGCGCGGGTCTCGATCGAGAGTGCCGTGGCCTATGCCAAGCAGCGCAAGGCGTTTGGCAAGACGATCGGCGAATTCGGACTGGTGCGCGAGAAAATCGCGAACATGGCCACGCTGATCTATGTTGGCGAGTCGCTGGTCTATCGCACGGTCGGAATGATGGACGCGCTGCTTTCGGAAATCGACGCGGCGAGCCGGGACGCCGCTGCCATAGCAAAAGAACGGCGCAAGGCAATCGAGGAGTACGCGGTGGAGTGCTCGATCCTCAAAGTCTGGGGCTCGGAGATGATCGATTATGTCGTCGACGAGACGCTGCAGATTTATGCCGGCTACGGCTTCGTGGAAGAGTATCCAGCGGAGCGCGCCTACCGCGACGCGCGCATCAACCGCATTTTCGAAGGCACGAATGAGATCAACCGGCTGATCATCACCGGATTTCTGCTGAAGCGCGCGATGAGCGGCCAGTTGCCGCTGATGCCGGCGATCAAAAAGCTGATGGACGAAGTGCTGAGCGGTCCGTCCGTTGGCGAGGAGATCGAAGGCGCGCTGGCGGAAGAGCGCAAACTGGTCGCACAGGCGAAGAAGCTGGGCCTGTTCGTTGCCGGCGCGGCGACGCAGAAATACATGCAGGCGATTCAGGACCAGCAGGAAGTCATGGGCGCGATCGCCGATATGACGATCGAAATCTATGCCATGGAATCGGCCGTGCTGCGCGCGCAGAAGATGGTCGAAGGCGTTTCTTCTTTAAAGCAGGGCGAAGCGTCGGCTGCGCTTCCGATTGCAATGACGCGCGTGTATCTGACGCAGGCGTTCGAAAAGGTCGAAGCGGCGGCAAAGAAAGTGATTGCCGACGTGGCCGAAGGCGACATGCTGCGCACGCAACTGGCGATCGTGCGGCGGTTGGCGAAGCATGAGCCGTTCAACACGATTGCGCTGCGCCAGCAGATTGCGCAGAAGACGATTGAAGCAGGGAAGTACCAGTTGGCGTAAATTCTAACTGCCCGAGAGCGGGGAAGCGAACCCCTCCCGGATCGAAGATGGTCGCAAACGTCGCCGGGCACAATTGTCACGGAGTTTAAGAATGCCAATCGGCACATTCACCGCGGTCCTGCACAAAGAAGGCGACGTGTACGTTGCCGACTGCCCGGAAGCCGGCACGGTCAGCCAGGGAAAGAGTGTCGAAGAAGCCATCGCCAACCTCAAGGAGGCGACCGAACTCTATCTAGAGGAGTTTCATTCGGAGGGCACTTGCGGCTAGGGACTGCGGCGCAAGCGTCACGGACAACACGCCTTGAAGCGTCATCGGGGGTGCCGAGCTTGTAGGGGTCCTTCGAGTGCGTGGCTGCTTCGCTTCGCGAAACAGCCACTCCGCTCAGGATGACATTGCAAATGGAGTTGCGACGACAACTTTCTGCGAAATCAATCCTTCGGAAAGTTCGGGTCCGCCTTCACTTCTTCAATCTGCTTGGTGTGGCGCTCGGAGTGTGCCGAGATCAGCAGGATCCACTGATACGCATCCAGCGGCCCTAGCATCGGGTGCGGGCCAAAGTGGTCGCGCAGATCGTCGTTGGTAGTTCGGACGTAGTCCATAGTTGCCTTACGGCTGTCTTCGAAGGCCCGGGTCAGTTCTGCCTGAGTTGCCCAGCGATTGGTCGGTTTCAGAAACTCTGGCGCCTGCACCTTGTGAGTGCGGTCCGGAACCATCTTCAGGATCATCTCATCCTTCCCCGCTGCCTCGGCACGCTTGTCTGGGGCGGCCGGCGACGCCATGATCTGCTTCTGCACCAGTCCTAGGAGCGAGGACTCGGCAACCGTGATGTGCTCCGACACTTCGGCCACCGACCAGCGGTCCGGTGCAGGCTTGAATCTCCACTGTTTCTCCGATAATCCCGCGATGGATTTCAGAAATGCGTCGTGAGTAGATTGCAGGCTCTTGAGCGCATTTTCACGCTCTTCGGATGACAAAGTCGTTGGCGCGGCGGTTTGGGCGATGCCGGCCAGCGCCAGCGCGAGGACAAGGCACAGCACTGCGAAGAACTTCCATTGGATTTTCATTTCATTTGCCCCTGTGAGATGGGAAATACGACAGCGCAATTATGAATCGCGATCCGGAAAAGCGCAAATCGGCTCACTCAAACCAGCCGCTGCGGTAAGCCACCCACCACGAGATGTACACAATGGGAATGCTCGCGCCCAACGCCCACCAGAGCGGCAGAACGAAATCGGCGACGAGGCCGAGCACGGCAAAGCAGGTCCAGAAGATCTTGCGCTCCATACTGTGAATTGTAAGTCTTTTTCAGATACGCATGATCCCGCCAAACAGCCTGCGAAAAAACTTCGGTTACGTGTGCCGGGCATCGTGTTTAGCGCTAGAGACGCGGCAAGCCAAGTCTCTACAGACAAATCAGGCTTTGGGCTTGAGTTCTTCCATCACGCTCTGAATCAGCTCTTTGGCGTCGGCCAGATTTTTCATGATGAGCTGTACATCCATTACCGGCTTGCCCGGCCAGCGCGGGCTCTGGCAATAGACGCCGTGCTGGCCGACGAGCGCCATCGCGTCGGTGACCAGGTCCATGGTGACCGCGAGGCGTCCGCGGGGCACGCCCAGGCGAATTTCGTAGTGTTCGAGTTCTTCCCGCTTTTCGTTGAAGACGGCCATAGGCAGATTGTAGCGGGGATGTGGGTATAATTCTTCTGCAGCTCTTAGCTCTCAGTTCTTAGCTCTCAGCTCAGCCCTTAGCCAAAAGCCAGCGGCTAAAAGCCAAGAGCCAAGCGCTCAGCATTCCAGGAGGAACAAATCATGAAGAAGTTCGTCTTAATCACAGCGTCGCTCTTTGCCTTTGCCTTTGCCACTCTCGCCTCAGCGCAAATGGGCATGGGGCAGGACAAATCGAAGCGGCCCAGTCCGCCGGCCAGCGCGGAGTGCAAGTTTTCCGACGGCAAGACAATCAAGATCGACTATTCCAGTCCGCGTGTAAAGGGGCGGAAGATTTTCGGCGAGGCGAGCGAGAAGGCGCTCGTGCCTTATGGCGAGATCTGGCGTACCGGCGCGAATGAAGCGACCACGTTCGTCAGCGATGCAAATCTGAAGGTGGGCGGCAAGGCTGTGCTGGCGGGAAGCTACACGATCTTCACCGTTCCGAAGGCCGACGCATGGTCGTTGGTCATCAGCAAAAAGACGGGCGAGTGGGGAACGGACTATCCCGGCGAGAAAGAAGATTTGGTGCGCGTGCCGATGAAGGTTTCTAAAAACGGCCCGCCGGTTGAAAATTTTCTGATCGCATTCGACCAGGGCGGCAGCAAATGCACCCTGCGCATGGAGTGGGAAACGACCGTAGCCAGCGTCGAGATAACAAAATAAAAAATCTGTCTGTAAGAGACGGGGCTAGCCCCGTCTCGCCGGCGCTATACTGGAACGCGATGCGGCCGATGCTGCGCTTTCTTTGGAACTCCACCCGGGGCCACCGGATTGCCCCATGGCGCAGTCCGTATCTTTTGTGGCGGATCGAGACCTACACCGGCGTCAAGATGACCCAGATCGGATTCCTGGAATTCTGGGAATTCTTGTGGACGGAACGCAGCAACCTGTGGCGGTTTTTGAAGTGGACGGCGGAGATGGATGGCTACGTACACCCGGGGGCGAAAAGCACCTAGCCTTTTGTTTTGTCATCCCGAGCGAAGCGAGGGACCTGCTGTTTCTTGCACTGACAAGAAAGCAGGTCCTTCGCTTCGCTCAGGATGACAACTCATAAAAGGACATTATGTCATCGCCCTTCCATCACCACATTGACTTCGCTGCCTTTGCCCGCTCCCATTAGTTGGTAGGCTGAGCCGCGGTTGGTGGCGACTTCCAGAAAACCCATGCTGCCGAGGATTCCGAAGACTTCGCCGGGAGCGCCTTCGGCATAGGTCGTGCAGATGCGCGTCGCCTGCGCCTTGGTTCCAATCGCGATCTTGAAGGCGGGCGGCGCTTCCCCGAAAAGTTGCGGCGCATCCTGCGGCGTGATGTTGGTGACGAGATTGCCAAAACGATCGACTTTCAGCACCACTCCTCGTAAGGTGCGCTCGTCCATCGGCTTGGGGCGCGGCGCGGCAAAGCGAACATAATCGGCGATCTCTTCGCCGAAGCGATGGGGTTCGGCTCCCCGGGCGAGATAAGCCGCGACCGGCGAGAAGATATCGCGGGCATGAAAGGTGTTGCTGCGCGGCTGCAAAAAATAATGTTCGGCGGTGATATGGCGGACGGAGATGCGCTCTTCGCGGTCGTAGACGAGAGAAAGCACACCGTTATCGGGAGCCACAAACAAGTGGCGGTCGCCGGTCAAAATCACTGGCCGCCGCGCCGTCCCGACGCCGGGATCGACAATCACCATGTGCACCGTGCCGGAAGGGAAGTAAGCGTAGGCCTGCGAAATGGTCAGCGCGCCGTCCAGAATGTCGAAGGGCTGTACCGCATGGCTGATGTCGATGATCTGCGCGTCGGGCGCGATCTCGAGGATGACCCCCTTCATGGCGCCGATGAAATGATCGTTGAGTCCGAAATCGGTGGTGAGCGTGATGATCGCGGTTTGTGCCAATCGTTTACCTCGCCGAGCCTGAAAATTTTCAGGAACTTCACGAAGTATCAGGCGTGGCACAACGGCGCGTCAAGGCGCAGCCAGCAATTAGCAATGAGCCTTTAGCCAAACCAGTCCCGGCTCCGTCCGGCGGAACGCTGACCGCTGGCCTAGCTGTAATAGTTGAGATCGGCCTTGCAGACAGCCTTGGAAAGCCTTCATGTATCGGCCAGAGGCACCATTCTGCCCTTCCCCCCAGCTCCCCCGTTTTGCGCGGCACGCCGGGTGGACCGACCCGACGGGGATTTTGAGTGAAATCGAGATTTTTCGTCAGTTAAGGTCTGGCCAGGCTTTGCGCTGTCGCTCTTGGCCATCACCTCACGTCAAGATGTGACAATTCTCACTGACGGCACGAACTCATTTGTGCTTACATCATCCGGTCTTGCCTCTCCGAAGAGCAGTTCTCGCCCGTTGAGACGCAGCACCCCCTGGGGCGAAGCAAATCCAGTATGCGAACTTTAACGTCGGCGTGATGCCAGAAGGCTTCTTTCCCTCGCTCGGCGCAGAATCCAACTTCGACAGAACGGGCCGACACTCGCAGCATACCGACTCGAAAGACAATCGTCATGTTGAAAACGAATCCTATTCTGATGGAGGAATCAGCGATGAAAAACAGCGAGAAGGCGAACAAGCGACTGCACCGTGGGGTTACTTCCAAACTTTTGGCTGCGGTGGCGGCTATCTGCGTGGTCACTCTGGGCACGGTGCTAACCGCATCTGCCGACGACCCTCCGATTGCTCTCACGGAAAGCGGACTTGTGATCGGCTTCAGGTCGAATGGCGTAAACGAATTTCTCGGCATCCCGTACGCGGCTCCGCCGGTGGGAAATCTTCGCTGGAGACCGCCGCAGCGTTACGGGTCCTTTCCCGGCTTTTTCCTTGAAGCGACTCAATTCGGCAGTGAGTGCACGCAAGCCGGAGGGGGCAGCGAGAATTGCCTGTTCCTGAACGTCTTTACGCCCCCGGGGGCCTCGGGAAATGGCGGGGGACCCGGCCTACCTGTGATGTTTTGGATTCATGGGGGCGGACTCACGGAGGGGAGCAGCAATCCATACGACCCGAGGCAACTCGTGAAAACTGGCGTGATCGTCGTCACCATTAATTACCGCCTGGGTTATTTGGGATTCTTTGCCCAGTCCGCGATCGATGCTGAAGTCCATCTCAAGGGCAACTATGGGTTGATGGATCAGCAATTCGCGCTTAAGTGGGCTCGGAGGAACATCGCAGCCTTTGGCGGCGATCCGCATCGAGTCACGATATTCGGCGAATCGGCGGGCGGACAAAGCGTCTATGCCAATCTCGCATCTCCCCTGGCAGCAGGCCTTTTCAGTGGGGCGATAGCGGAAAGCGGCTCGTATGCGGAATTCCAAGACTACTTTTCCGACATTATTACGCTGGTGCAGGGGGAAACGACGGGTAGCAGTGCTGTACCCTCAGGCGCCGCGATTGCGGATAGCGTCGGATGCACCAACCAGAAGGTTTCGTGTCTGCGAGCCGTGCCCGCCTCTACGATGGTGGCCGGAGAGCCATTCCCCGTGTATCCATTCGTGGACGGAACGCTGCTTACACAGACGATCAGCGCGGCATTTGCTAGCGGAGAATTCAATCAAGTGCCGGTAATTTCAGGCAGTAATCACGACGAATATAGGCTGTTCGTGGCCGTGGATTACGATCTCGTTGGGAATCCCATCCTGACTGCGGCCGAGTACGATACCGCCGTGAACGCTCTCTGGGGACCGGAACTGTCGCCGCCCGTTCTCGCCCTATATCCATTTTCCAATTACCCATTTGGGGGTGAGGCCCTGGGCGCCTCAGGGACCGACGGAGTCTTCAGCTGTCCGGCGCGGAATGCGGATCAGTTGCTGTCGAACTTTGTGACGACCTATGCCTACGAGTTCAACGATGAGAACGCGCCCCCAGCTCAATCTGCGTTTGGCGGGTACTTAACGTTTCCGTTGGGTGCCTATCACACGTCAGAGCTTCAATACTTGTTCAAGAACGCCAATTTTTTTGGACTGCCGATGGAATCACTTTCACACAAACAGAAGCAGCTCTCCGATGCGATGATCAGCTACTGGACGCAGTTTGCAAAGACGGGCGACCCGAACTCCGCTGGTGAGCCGGTCTGGTCTCCGTACAGCGCGTCCAGCGACCAGTTCCAATCGTTGATACCACCAACGCCGGTGGTCGAGTCCAACTTTGCCACGGATCACCAATGCTCCACGTTTTGGGACACGTTCTAACCGCGGGGTGAGCCGTGACCTAGCAATCGGAACAAACACAATGCCGCCCGATGTCTGGGCGGCTTTTCTTTTGCGTCACGCGGAGGGGGGAGCGGTAATTGTCGCTAACAGGCCGATAGCACTCAAAACCCCACCCAACGGTCTTGTCTGGCGGCGACGAGTCCTACGGTTTAGTCCACCTGCACGTCCCCTGAACCGGTGTGCACGGAAACGATGGGACCGCCACCGCGCACTTTACCCACCACACTTTTCCTCGACTCCTGAATGCGGCCCTCGACCGTGGTTGTCACCGGGTGGCCCAGCGTAACCGTGCCCGAACTCGATGAGATGTCTACGTCAAAAGCGGCGTCGGAGGGCAAGTGCAGGGTCACGTTTCCTGAGCCGGTGCCGACGCTCCACATGTTGCCGGGCGATCCGTTGCCGCGAATGTCTCCACTTCCCGACTCGGCATGAAATCCACCATGGATACCGTTGACAGTGATGTTGCCGGATCCGGTGCGGATGTCCAAGTCGCCTGCACCCACTTCCTCGATTTCGATGTCACCGCTGCCCGCTTTGACCCGCGCGGGACCGGAGAGCTCATGCCCCCGGATGTTTCCCGAGCCAGTCTGGAAACGCATTTCACCGGTGAGGCGCGCCAGTTTCAAGTCGCCCGATCCGCTCTCGAGCTCGACGTTGCCCTTGAGACCTTCGACCGTCTGATTGCCGCTGCCGGTGTGGGCACGAATCGCTGTGTTTTCCGGGACGGTGATCTCGTAGTCGATCGAAATGTTGTTGATGTTCACGTAGTCGATGCGGATGCTGTTGCCGTTTTGGCGAATGGGAGGATTGTTCTGCAACTCCTGCACCTCCGCTTTGTGGTCGCCGCCGAGCCAGGAATTGCCCGAATGTATCTTGGCATGAATCGAAACCGTGCCCGCAGCGCCGTTGCGGACGGTGATGTCGCCGGAGCGAGTGAGCACTTCGAGGTCGACGTTGCCATTGACCTGGAAGGAGCGGTCAAAGGTTCCGATGGCCGAGGCGAAGCCGGCCAGCGAAGTGGCTAGAATGAAAATCAGCGTTCTAACAGCGTGATGTTGAAGTGAGGAAATGTTGGTCATGGTAATCAAGTCTCCAGTCTTAGTTGTCAGGTCTAAGGTTTCCGTACTCCAAGCAGCGACCGGGGCTTTCATTGGCGTTCCCCCGCTGCGCTGGCCTGCTCCTGCCAACGTTGAAGGTTCACGCCCTTTACGAGGAGCCATATCATCACCGATCCTTCTCCGAGGAGGCCGGAGGCCAGATTGTAGGGGGACAGATGCTTTACGAGCGGGTTTGACAGATAGGTCAGCCAGCCCAAACCGGCAAACGCCATCAGCGCGCCCAGAATCCGAGGCAGGAAGGTCGACCTGAAAATGAGGTAGCCGATCAGGAGGCAATAGAATCCGCTGAATACTATGGCGATGTTCACGCCTCGAGGTTGCGATCGAAGAGCCTCGAAGGCGAGTCCCACGAGGCTGAAGAACGCCGCGAGCAAAGAGGCGCTCCTGTTCACCGGTTTGAAGATGTCATACAAGAGCAGCGTCATTGCTAGCATGCCCGCGACCGCGATGAGGCCCCCTGCGAGATTCAAACTGCCGCGGACAAAGAGCTCGGTGAACGCTGCCGTCAGTAAGCTAAGCAAATAAACGAGACCGGCAATCCTGGCCTTGAAACGCGGCGACGCTTCTTCCATCCTTTTCATCATTACAGTTGTGCTCATACTCTTTGCCTCCTCAGCGAGCGATTGAATCAAGAGTGCATGGTGCGCTAGGATCACCAATCCCCCGCTGCGCTGGCCTGCTCCTGCCAACGTTGAAGGTTCACGCCCTTTACGAGGAGCCATAGCAGCAGCAAGAATTCCGCAAGGAAGCCAAGCGGCAGAATGTAGTGAGACAGAGAGTCTGCGAGCGGCGGTAACAGAAAGGTCAGCCAACCCAAACCGGCAAGCGCCATGAACACGCCCAGAATTCGAGGCAGGAAGGTCGACCTCAAAATGAGGCAGCCGATCAGCACGTCAAAAAATCCGAAAAATACCAGGCCAATGTTGAAGCCCTGACCAACCAATTTGAGAAACATGAACGCCAGCGCCTGCAACTGCTCCACCTTAAATACGCTCAAGTACTGCGCACCTCTCAAAAGGATGAACGGGGCGAGATAAAAGACGTAGCTAAGCGCCTGAATGACACATCCCGCGAGGCTGAAGAACGCAGCGAGTAAAGCGAGGCTCCTGTTCACCGGCTTAAACAATTCATAGAAGAAAGCCGTCACAGCGATATAGAGCGCGGTCGCGATGAGATTGATGGCGAAACCCACCCGAAATAAAGACTCGTGGGCGAGGATGTTGTTCGCTGTAGCCGCTGCATCGCCAGATACAATCAGCCCTTTCATGAAGAACGCTGCGGACATTACCGTCAGAAAGTAAAGCAAATAAACGACACTGGTAATCCTTACCCTGGGACGCGGCAGCGCGTCTGCGGCCGGTTTCGTCATGTCTGCTCCGAACAGCTTTCCTGAGACCTAAGTCACTTAACTTCCGAGTTGCCCGTGACACGGGAAGTGTCTTAGGTGGGTTTTTTGAATGACTTAGACATATACCGTCAAGTCGGCTTGTTCAAAGACGCCGAGACAAGCCCCCACTGATGCTGGCTTTCCGTTCCACCTACCGGGCCGCGCGGGATGCGGTCACCGATGGCCGTGGCCCGCCAAGCTTATGGCTTCGGAGGGCACAGTAGGCCTACCTGCTTCAGCACCGAGAGCATGCTCCAGGCGTTCCATTCCTCCGAGATCTTTCCCGCCCTGAAGCGGAACAGGGTCATTCCTGAAACCTTGACCGGTTTGCCGGTCGCAGGAAGCCCCATTCCCGGCTGAGTGTTCGTGCCCCACACTGTCCAATGCACGACGACCAAGTCTCCCTCGGCAACCATGCGGTTGACTGCGAACTGCATGTCGGGCAGCGCTGTACGTTCTTCCCGCGCCGCCGCCAGATCTTCCGCCACATTGAAATCGCCGCGCCCATCAGAGAAATGACCCACATAGTCGGCGGTATGGAAATCGGTATACCTTTCGAGCTTCCCCTGGCCGAGCACTTCCTCAAAGAACGTCCGCGCCACGGTCTTGTTTTTCTCCTGCTCGCTTGCTGGTTGAGCTTGACAGAGAAGAGTCATGGAAACGACTAATAGAGAGAAGAGAAGAGCACACTTTTTCTGCATATAAACCTCCTTGCACAAGTGTCTTGGCTCAGGTCTTAAAGTCTCACGTCGCAGGAAAACCGAGCGCCAAATCGTATGACCTAAGACCTGAAGACCTGACACCTGTCCTACTGCAGTACCACCTGGTCGCCTTCCTTCAGCCCTTGCAGCAATTCGGTTTTGGCGCCATTTGAGATGCCGATGTTGACGGCGATTTTCTTCTTGCCGTCCTTGGCTTTGGGATCCGGTATCTCGACCGACGCTTTCTTGTCTTTGTCGTAGAGAATCGAGCCTTCCGGGATCTGCAGAACATTCTTGTGCTCTTCGAGGATAATCTCGGCGTTGGCGGTCATCATGGCCTTCAGAACGCCCTCGGGGTTGTTGATCGAGACCCGCACCTCGAAAGTCGTGACGTTATCTTTTTCGACGCCCATGGGAGAAATCTTCGTCACTTTGCCGGTGAAGGTCTTGTCCTTGAACGACTCCACTTTAATCCGGGCGGGTTGTCCCAGATAAACCTTGCCGATATCGCTCTCGTCCACTTTGCCTTTGACATAGACTTCGCTCGTGTCGCCGAGGGTCATCACCAGCGTGGCCGTGGACCCCAGCACCAGAATCGAACTCACCGCATCGCCAATTTCTACGTCGCGCGATAAGACAATTCCATCCAGCGGAGATTCGATCGTTGTGTAACTCAGCTGCTCTTCCAGTTGTTTCAGATTAGCGCGGTCCTGCGAGACCTGCCCCTGTGCCTGACCAATCTTGGCTTGCAAGACTTGCAACTGCGCCTTGGCCACATTTTGCTTGTTCAGCGACATCTCGTAATTCTTCTCCGCGTCGTCGAGCGCGGAAGCGGAAACCACACCATCCTTTGCCATGCCTTGGGCGCGCTCATAAGCTCGCTTCAGCAAGGGCACGTCGGGACCCTCGGCATCGACTTTGGCGCGTATGAGGTCGGCGCGCGTGCCGTTCAAGCTGGCGCTCGATGCCTCCAACTGCGCCCGAGCCTGGTCGACACGAGCCTGAATCTCTTCCCGGTCGAGTTCGGCGAGCAACTGGCCCTTTTTCACTCTGTCGCCGTAATCGACGTAGAGTTTCTTCACGATGCCGCTAGCCTTGGACTTGATCTCGACCTCGGTGATCGGCGTGATCTTGCCGGTGGCCACCACGCTCTTCGCCAGGTCTCCCCGCTCGACCTTGGCCAGCTTCGAGGGATCGATCTTGGTGCCGCCGCTGTATGCGATCAGCGCGCCGGCAACCACCAGAATAAGAACGGCTACCGCTATCGAGCTCCAGATTATGATTCGCTTACGCCGCTTTTTCTTGGCATTGCCGTTGCCATTGCCGTTCACGACCGCCTCCTGCTTGAATTCGAATCTTAGAACTGCCATTCATCTGTTGTTACGGGAGAACCCTTGGAATAGTTCCGAAAATACGCGTGTAGCGACCGGGCTCGCCGGTCCCTACGGCAACTCCGACGCCTACGCTGCTGTCTCACACGTACTTAGACCGCCGGGCAATGAAAAAGAAAGCGATCGGCTTCTGTTAGCCATCTAGGATTCATTTAATTGTAATGCCAGGGACTTCCAAAAGACCAAGATCGTGCTCCATGAAATTGTCGTCACCCGAGTGATTGCCCCTTTGGAATGTTAGAATTAGGGTTCCATGATTGCATACGTGCTGCTGCGCGTGTTCGTCATCCTGCTCCTGGTGGCGGTCAATGCCTTCTTCGCAGCGGCCGAGTTTGCGTTGGTCAGCGTGCGCGAGACCCGCATCCAGCAATTGATCGAAGCTCACCGCGTGGGCGCACGCACCGTCCTCAAACTTCACCAGCAACTCAGCCGCGTCGTCAACGGCGTTCAACTCGGAATCACTGTTACCAGCCTGACCCTGGGCTGGCTGGGCGAGCCGGCTCTGGCGCGGCTGTTTGAGTCCTGGATCGGAAGCGTGCCGCATGCGTTGATCTACGCTCATGCCATTGCCGTGGCCGTGGCGTTCGTGATGATCACCAGCCTGCACGTGATCCTCGGCGAACTGGTTCCGAAGTCGCTCGCCTTGCAACGCGCCGAGCGGGTCGCCCTGGCGGTCGCCGCGCCCATGGATGTCTTCCTTACCATTACCGGCCCCGTGACGGTTGGTATGAGCAAGGTCGCTGGCTTTGTCTTGCGCCTCTTCGGAACACGCGAGATCCGGCACGGTTCGGTGCACTCTCCCGACGAACTCAAGCTGATCGTAACCGCCGCCCACCACTCCGGACAGCTCTCGCCCCTGCAGGAAGAGATGCTGCTGAACGCGCTCGAACTGGACAACATTACCGCGCGTCAGGTGATGGTGCCGCGCACCAGAATTTTTTCCTTGCCCTCCGACCTCACCCTGGACGAAGCCCTGTCCCGGGTGGTCGACGATCAGCACTCGCGCATCCCGGTGTATGATCCGCAGCGCGGTCCCGAACACATTATCGGAGTGCTTTATGCCAAGGACTTGATGCGTTGGACGCGGCTGCGCCTGGGTCCCACCGCCGCTCCGCCCGCTGCCCAGCGCATATCCCAGATGAAGATCGGCCAGGTCATGCACGATGTGCTGGTGGTGCCTGAGACGAAGTCTTTGCTGGACCTGCTGGGTGAATTCCAGCAGCGCAAGCGGCACTTGGCCGTGGTGGTCGACGAATTCGGATCGACGGCGGGAGTAATCAGCGTGGAAGACGTCCTAGAGCAACTGGTCGGCGAACTGGAGGACGAATTCGACGTTGCGTCCACACAGCCCGCGGAGACCGATGCGAACGCGCCTCTCGTGCTCGATGGAGCGATCAACATTCGCGATCTCGAAACCCAATACGAGCTGCAACTTCCACAGGACGAAGGCTTCGAAACTCTCGCCGGCTTCCTGCTCTCACGCTTGCAGAAGATGCCCGTCGGAGGTGAGGCGTTCAATTATGAGGGCCGGCGTTTTGTCGTAGAAAAAATGGACGGTCATCGCATCGCAACGGTAAGAATCGAACCGGTGCCAGCGCCCGCAGCGCCGGCGGCAGCGGTGCCCGCAGCTCCCGCGCAGCGTGCCGGAGACTAGGACTATGTTTGGGTGCCGCAGCCTTTGGGTGGCGCAGCGCTTCAGCGCTGCGGTGAGTGCACGCTTGTGAATGCGGCTTTAGCCGCCGAGGTTACGCGATAGCTTCCTAATTCCCGATGCCGCGCTACATCATCTCCCGCGTCCTCTACACTCTGCCAGTCATCTGGCTCGTCGTCTCCACCGTCTTCCTTCTGATCCACTTCGTCCCCGGCGATCCCATCCAGCAAATGCTAGGCGAAGGCGCCGCCGCCGGCGACATCCAGGCGGCAAGACACGCCTACGGTCTCGATGTCCCGCTAGGCCAGCAATATCTGAATTACTGGCGAGGCGTTCTCCACGGAGATCTAGGCGAGTCGCTGCGCTTCAACCAGGGAGTAACAAGTCTGATAGCTCGGCGCTATCCCTTCACCTTAGAACTAACGCTGGCATCGTTATTCGTGGCCATTGTCTTAGCCATTCCCGCCGGTGTGCACTCAGCCCAACACCGCAATCAATGGGACGACCGCGTCCTAAGCGTAGTCAGTCTGTTCGGCCTGTCGTTCCCGAACTTCGCGCTGGGCCCGGTGCTGATCTTATTCTTCGCCGTCAAACTAGGATGGCTCCCAGTGAGCGGTTCCGGCACCGTAGCCCATCTCGTGTTACCGGCAATCACCATGGGCGGAGCGCTAGCCGCGATCCTAACTCGCATGGTGCGAACCTCAATGTTAGAGGAGTTAGGCCAAGACTACATTCGCACCGCCCGCGCCAAAGGCCTTCCCGAGCGCACGGTAGTCTATCGTCACGCCCTGCGCAACGCAATGATCCCAATCCTGACCGTCTTAGGATTACAATTCGGCGCACTCTTAGCCGGAGCGATAGTAACCGAAACCATCTTCTCCTGGCCCGGCATAGGACGCCTAACCATTCAAGCCATCGCCAACCGCGACTACTACCTGGTGCAGGGATGCATTCTGGCGATTGGGCTGACTTATGTTGCGGTGAACTTTCTGACGGACTTACTGTACTCGGCGGTGAACCCGAGGATACGGCAGTAAGAACCTCGGCCAATAAAGGAACGACGGGTGCCCCATCCTTGCGCGTTCTGTGCGCAAGGGTGGGATTATACAAAAACGTCCCGCATGGGAGTTTCGTCCCAGACTCTGTTTTTGAAGGGCGTGGTACGCCACCGGATATTACGCGATTGTGATAGGCCAGGTCACCCGCGCCACCGTAAACTAGTGGCCTGTCGCAGAGAAAAAGTTACCGTGCATCCGGCTGATACCAGCCTGAACCACGAAGGGTTGCGGTGAAGGCCTAGCGCACAGCATGGAACTCGTCATGGGTTACGCTAACGTTCTCTCTGCGACAGGCCACTAGAGGAGAAAATATATATGTCTCCAAAGCGCGTCAAGCCGCGGCACGTAGAGCTCAAGGTCGTCATTGATACGAACGCGCTCTACACAGGGTCAGCGAGCAACTTTCTCAGAAAGGAAGTCGCGGACCTGATTTCCCAAAATTTGAATCCTCTGGATCTAACCATCCGTTGGATCGTGCCCGAGGTGGTCCGTCACGAGCGGCAGTTCCAGATGATCCAGGAAGCGTCACAGATGCTCCCAACTATCGAAAAACTGGAGCGGCTACTTGGCCACAACCTCAACATTACGAAAGAGATTCTGAACGCTCGTGTTAAAGAAGCGGTGGATGCTCAAGTCGAGCAACACGGCATCGTAGTGCAGCCTCTGAACTCGGCCGCTGTCGACTGGCCGCGCGTTATCCTCGACGCGTCCTACCGCAGGCCCCCATTCCAATTGGGGGAGAAGGAAAAAGGTTTTCGCGACGCCCTAATTCTTGAGACATTCCTGCAAATCGTCGCGAGCTCGCCGACAAGCCGCTCTGTCGCTCGCCTTGCCCTTGTATCAGGCGATCAACTCCTCAGAGACGCGGCCCTGTCGCGCCTTGCTTCTGCTACCAACGTCCACCTTTTGGAATCGATCGATGCGCTCAAAGACCTGATCAACACGATCGGATCAGCTGTTGACGAACAATTCATTGCCGCTATCAAGGAGCGCGCTGCAGATGTCTTCTTTAAGCGGGGAGACGAGAACACGCTGTATTACAAAGAATCTGTTGGTGCGAGGCTTGAACAAGCTCTCAGGGGCGCTCCCCTAAAGCTAACGGCCGGAGCTGACAAATACAAGATCGATAAGTGGACAATTGGAGCGCCCCGATTCGTAAAGAAACAAGGACAGCGCATCTATTGGGCAACTCGTTTCGAAGCGACGCTGAACGCACTGAAATCTGCGGAGCAGCCGGAGTGGACCAAAGGGTATTCGAACGTCACATTGGCCAATTTACTCAACCCGAATGCGTCCCAACTCCCCGCAGGCGATCTAACGTATATCTCTCCCGTATCATCCAATATTTTCGCGCAGCGCGCCTTGCCGACGTATGTTGAGAATTTCCAGACTTTTGATTCTGGCCCTATCTTCAACGCTGACGATCAAGTCGTCGGCCACGGTACGGCCACTCTGAACACTTCCTGGAGCCTAGCGGTAACCACGTCGGGTACGCTTACGAAGCCTAAGCTTGAGTCTGTGGAGTTCATAGAGGTCGTCTGGAGATAAAGTGGGAACCCGGGTGCCCCTCGATAAGAGCGAAGGCACTGTCAAGGCCATAGTTGTCCTGGGCAGTGCCGGAGCACCGCTTCGTCTGCCAGAGAGGTTGAGGACCAAGACTCTGGAAATCTCACGCTGAATCACCCTGCGGTGGACTCGTCGTTCCACCAACCATCGATTCGGCCCTGACCTCGGCCATGATTCTTCCATGCGAACATCCCGTCTCTACGGGATGCGAGAGCGCCCAATCAACTTCACGGTCTAGCTCGCGCCGACCAGGGGCACCCGCGGGCTGCTCTCGATACGAACGACGTCTGGATATGGCTTGTTGGTGCGCAGCATCCAGTACAGTCGTATGGCCAACTTGCGCGCCGCCGCCACCTTGGCCACCGCTTTCGGCTTCTGATGGCAACGATGCAAGTACTCTTGGCGAAACCCCGGGTCCAGTCGAACCGCTGTGGTCGCCGCTTCCACCAGCAACATCCGCAGCATGCGATTGCCTTGCTTCGAGATCGCACCCAGATGTTGCCGTCCGCCCGAAGAATGCTCGCGCGGAATCAGTCCCAAGTAACTCGCCACCTGCTTGCCGCGCGGGAAACGCCCGACCTCGCCCATGGTCAGCACATACGCCAACGCCGTGACCGGTCCCACGCCGGGTTGGGTTTGAAGCAGAAGCGCCATTTTGTCTCGTTGCGCTTCTGACTTTACCGCCTCATCCAGCGGCTCGATCTGCTGGTCGAGCATCGCCATCAGCCCGAGTAAGTCGTCTCGCCGACGCCCCGCCCACGCCTGCAACGGCAACTCGCGCAGCACCTGCTGTCCCGCCTTCGTCCACAGCTTGTGTTTGCGCTGCACTCCCTTGTTCAGGCACAGGTGTTGCAGTTCGTTCTTCACCCGCGCCCGAATCACGACCAGTTTGTAGCGATGCAGCAGCAACTGCCGCAGATCGCGCACCTCGCTCGACGGCATCCAGATACGCGGAAACCGCCCTTCCACCATCAGCTTCAGAATGTGCGCCGCGTCCCGCTTGTCCGTCTTCTGCTGCCGCACATAACTCGCTCGAATCTGCCCCGCATCCCCCACCCACAACTCGTGACCCAACTCCGCCAGCAAATCCACTAGCCAGTGACAGTTTCCCGTCGCCTCCATGCCGATCAGGGCCGGCGCCGGCAACCGCCGGTAGAATCGCTCCGCATCGCCCGAGGCTTGCACCAGCTTCTCTTCTCCCGTTTCTCCCGTCTCCGTGTCCAACCAACTCACCTGCTGCCAGCTGGGATGGAAATCACATCCTATAATCATCATGTGCGAAGACTCCTTTCTTCCCAGCGTCTTTGATCCTCAAACCAAGACTACCGGGTCGAACCGAGCCTTCGCTCTTATCCAATCAACGTCTCGCGTTTGAGACGTGGGTGCCAACAGCGCTATAACCATTCGGGTGACCCATATGCACCAAACTGGAGTGCAATGATGCCATGCCCGCAACCAAACATTTCCGCCGAAGCGCACCCATTGCCAAACAAGTAGATCGTATGGCCAAGAGCCAGCGCCTGAGCGATAACCGTGTTCTAGTGGAGCTCATTGAGTCGGGCATCGAAGCGCGGAAACAGAAAGAGAAGGCGTCCTTCGAACTGGCCGAACGCTTTCGAAGTGCGAGTGATGCCGAAGAAGCGAAGCGGTCAGGTGACCAGCTGGGCCGCTTGGTTTTCGGCAAATAATGCGCAAATTTTCATCACAAACGCCCGGTGTGCCCCATCACAGACTCCCAACCCGAACTGCGCGACAATGAATCTCACTAGGGGCAGCGAAGAGCTGCGTCCATAGGTTTTGCAGTTACTCTCTTGATAACTAGATGACCGATTGTTAAAGCGGTCAGCGGACTTCGAAAAACGCCGAAACTATGATTTCTAAGAGAATTCAGGGAGAAATCGAGCTAACTCCTTATTCCGGAATATTTTGAAAATAAGTCATTGGCGCTCTAGATTTTGGCGGGAAGACTCCCCCTAACCCCATGATTCCACTACCAGAGGGGGAGGGGGTGGTAGTAACCCAGGATTAATATCTTTCTGGTGACTAGCAGACGTCAAGAAACAACCGATCAGGCCAGCATTGCTCCTCCCGAGCGTTTTCTATATAAGTAAAAGCCAAGCCGTCGCCCGTGTCCACCCTAGCCATCTCGCTCCCGCGCGTTGCCCGCCACAATCCGTTGGCGGCCGTCGGAGTCGTGCTCGTCTGCATCTTCGTCTTCGCCGCGATCTGCGCGCCCTGGATCGCTCCGCAAGATCCCGCACACATCGATCTGCCGAACCGCCTGCAATTGCCCTCGACGCAGCATTGGTGCGGCACCGATGAACTCGGACGCGACATCCTCTCCCGCCTGATCTGGGGCGCGCGAATCTCCATGTTCGTCGGCAGCAGCGTAGTGGCGTGTTCGCTTCTGCTCGGCCTGATCATCGGCAGCCTTGCCGGATACTACGGCGGAAGCATCGACCGCTTCGTCAACGTCGTGCTGATGAATGCGTTTCTTTCGTTCCCGGGCATTCTCATCGCGATCGCATTTGTGGCCTTCCGCGGGCCCGGTATTTTCAATCTCGTTCTTGCCTTGTCGCTCGGAGGATGGGTCGGCTACGCGCGCCTGGTGCGCGCGCAGGTGCTAGCCGTGCGCGAACGCGAATTTGTCGAAGCGGCGCGGGCGCTCGGCGCTGGCGATCTCCACATTATTATTAGACACATCCTGCCCAACATTATTCAGCCAGTGATTGTGCAGGCAGCCATCGGAATGGCGGGCGCGGTTCTGGCCGAAGCGACAATGAGTTTTTTGGGATTAGGCGTGCCGCCGCCAACCGCGAGTTGGGGATCGATGCTCAACGACGCCCGCTCGCACCTCTTCGACGCGCCCCATCTGGTGCTTTTTCCGGCAGTGACGGTGATGCTCGCCGTCCTCGCCTTCAACTTTATCGGCGATGCGTTGCGCGATCTTCTCGACCCAAGATCCCGTATCGAGGCGGGATTGTAATGCGTGGCATAAGCCAAAAGCGTCATCCTGAGCGAAGCCGGGGTCCCCAGCGCGCCCGCCTTTGGCGCGTTGGGGTGGGGAAGCGAAGGACCTATGGATCTGACTCTGCCCGATACACTGGGCTTTTTTGCCTCGCTCAAGATGACAACTTGTATGAAGGCTTTCTGCCTCCCCGGAAACAGGAGTTCCCGGAATGACTAGGCCGCCTTGGCGGATTGTGCCGCTTTACGGATCATCGCCATGCGTTCCTGCGTCTGTTTCAAACGCTCAGTTCCTCCCGTTGAGGTCGCAATCAGCTCTTCCACGTTGGCGAAGATGGCGGGGTTCTGCATTTTCTCGCGCAGCTCTTTCACGAATGGCTGAACTTTTCCGAAAAAGAGGAACATCTCGCCGGAGAAGCTGGGCTCCAGGAAGAGGTCTCGATTCAGCGCGCCGTGCAACACAAAGGAAGCAGCCATCTCCCAGTATCCGCCCACTTGTCGAAGCCATGCATTCTCCTGGGTTCCCAATGCGGTTGCGATCTTCAGAATGTCGTCTGCGGATTCCGGCCAAAAGCCGAGCCACCAGTTGCGCGCCTTTCGAATTTCTGCCTCACGGCGCAGGTCGTAGAGTTTTGCGATCAGTTCAGCATCAGCGGTCGTCGGTTTACTAGACATGTCTCTTCCTCCTGTCGAATGTTAAGGATTTGTGAATTATGCAAACTTTCGAGTTGGACGCGAACGACATTATTGATGATCTCGCCAGGAAAGAGATTCAGCTAATTCAAAGATCTGATATCCATTGAGGGGTTTTCCCCGATTACTTTTCCCCCTCTCAGACGTCCAATTAAGGGACGGCAGATCGGGGAACTTTTTCCCGGGCAGGTTCGTATGAACAGACATATGGAACTCAAATTTCAAGTCGAATGCTTGCAGGACGTGGCGGTCGTGACCTGCTCGGGACGCATGGTGCGCGGGGCAGCGCTCGACGAGTTCCGGCGCCGGATTGAACTGTTAATGGCGCAACTGGAACGGGTCCGCGTGCTGGTGCTTGATGTTTCCGAAGTCGAGCAACTGGATGCCGGTGGCTTGGGAACCCTGCTGCTGGTACGGCGTTGGACAACGCAGCGGTCTGCGAAGATGAAGCTGGTGAACCCGCCTGTTTTCTTCCGCAAAATGCTGGAAGCGACGCATCTGAACTCGGTGTTTGAAATTTCCTCTTTGAAAGAGGCGCTTTGCATCCTGCGGTCGCCGGAATGTCCTCCTCGCTTCGCGGTCGCCTGAAGCAGGAGTCTCAAGGGCGCGATGCGATATAATCCGCGCGCCCATGAGCCCACCCTCCCAAGTTACGCGTAGGGGCAGCCGCCCCGGCTGTTCAGCCGAGCGCAGCTGGGCGGCATTTGATCCCAGCCGATGACGCAACTCGCCCGCAAATTGCGCGTCATCGACTACTTCTCCCTGGGTTGGGGAACGATGGTCGGCGTCGGCTGGCTGGTCGTCATGGACGATTGGCTGCTGCGCGGCGGCCCGCTCGGCGGCATCCTTGGTTTCGCAATCGGCAGCATTCTTCTGCTGCCTATTGGCTATGTGTACGGCAAGCTGGTGATGGCCATGCCCGACGCCGCGGGCGAAGTGGCCTACACTGCGAAGGTTTTCCCGCGGCCGGTCAGCTTCTTCACCGGATGGATGATGATGCTGGCATACTTCATCGTCTGTCCGTGGGAGGCCGTTGCCGTCGGCCGCATCGCCGGTTACATCTTTCCCGCGCTCGATTCCATCGAGTTGTACCGCGTGGCCGGAAAGCCGGTGTACTTGCCGCATCTGGTCATAGGCCTCACGCTTACTGTGCTGGTCACGGCGGTGAACTATCGTGGCGTCCGGCTGAGCGCCACGTTTCAAAACTGGACCACCTTCGGCACGCTTGCGCTTTTCGTGGTCTTCGTCGCCGTCGGCGTCGCGCGCGGATCGCCCGCCAATTTCCCGCCTCTGTTCACGCATACTCCGTTTGTCTCCATTCTGCTGGTGCTGCAGATCGTCCCTTACTATATGTTGGGATATGAATCGGTAACCAAGGCCGCCGAGGAAGCGAATCCGCAATTTCGCGCCCAGGGATTCTCCCGCGCCATCTTCGCGGCAATCATTGTCGGCGGCGTGTTCTACATGATTGTGATTGCGGCGGCAGGCTACGTGGCGCCGTGGCGCGCGCTGACCGGCAAACCATTCATGACCGCCGTCGCTTTCGAGCATGCTGTTGGCTCGCGCTGGATCGTAAGCATCATTCTGAGTGCCGCGTTGCTTTCGCTCTTCAAAGTTTTCAATGGAAATTTTGTGGCCGCCAGCCGCTTGCTGTTCGCCATGGGACGGCGCGGACTGATGGATGTGCGACTGGCCAGCGTGCATCCGCGAAATCAAACGCCAGCTGTGGCCGTGGTTTGGGTTGGGATCGCTACGGCTGCGTGCATGTTTCTGGGCAGCGCGATTCTGGTTCCGATCTCCGAGGTGGGATCGGTCGCATCCGCCATCGGATGGTTCGCGGTGTGCGCCGCCTATCTTTGTATGGAGCCTCAAGGGATGATGCCCCGAATCGCCGACCGCCTGATCGCCTTGCTGGGTGCATTGGTTGGCTTGGCGATGGCGCTGATGAAGTTTCTTCCATTCGTGCCGGGACATTTTTCCGGCTGGGAGTGGCTCGTGCTCGGACTCTGGACTATCCTTGGCACATTGATTGGGCACCCGCGGATTGGCCGCCCGCGCAGCACTCAACTTGCGACAGCAAAAACCGACCAGGAAAGAGACTCATGACCTTAACTCGCCGCATCGCGCTGGCACTCTTGCTGATTCTCTCCACCTTCGGCTTGGCCGCCGACGCGCCCTTCGATCTTGTCATCGCCAACGGGCACATCATCGATGGCACTGGTTCTCCGTGGTATTCGGGCGACATCGGAATCCGCGACGGTCGCATTGCCGCCATCGGCAATCTTTCTGCCGCCGGGCGCAAGCGTACCGTTGACGCGAAGGGCAAAGTCGTTGCTCCAGGTTTTGTCGACATGCTCGGGCAGTCGGAGATGACGATCCTCGTAGATCCGCGCCTGCCTTCGAAGATCTATCAGGGCATCACCACCGAGATCACCGGAGAGGGCGGATCCGCCGCTCCGTTAAACGATGCCATCGTCGCGGCCGATCGCCTTGATTACGAACATTACAAGATCAATCCCGACTGGCGGACGTTTCGCCAATATTTCCTGCGCCTGGAAAAGCAAGGCATGGGCATCAATCTCGCGAGCTATGTGGGCGCGACGCAGGTGCGGCGCATGGTGCTGGGCGACGCCGATGTGCAGCCAACACCCGAGCAACTCGAAAGCATGAAAGTTCTGGTTCGCGATGCCATGCGCGACGGAGCCGTCGGAGTATCAACCTCGCTGATGTATGCGCCCGCCCCCTACGCGAAAACGGAGGAGCTTCTTGCACTTGCTTCGGAAGCCTCGAAATTTGGCGGAATCTACGCGACCCACATGCGCAACGAGAGCGACAGTGTTCTGGAGGCGATCGACGAAGCCGCTCGCATCGGGCGCGAGGCGCATATTCCGGTGGAGATCTGGCATTTTAAGGTGGCGGGCAAGGCCAACTTTGGACGCATGCCTGAGTTGGTGGCGCGCGTCAACAAGGCGCGCGCTGAAGGCGTGGACGTGGAAGCCGACACTTACGCCTACACGGCATGGTTTAACAGCATGTCGGCTTTCGTTCCCGCCTGGGCGCATGACGGCGGCGATGCCAGATTGATTGAGCGTCTGAAAGATCCAGCAATCCGCGCCCGCATTCGCAAAGACATGGAGACGCCGTCCAAAGACTGGGACAACGAATGGCAAGAGATCAGCGGCCCGCAGGACGTGATGATCGGCGTGGTCCAGAATCCCGCGCTAAAAAAGTTTCAGGGCAAGCGGCTCACCGAAGTCGCGAAGATCATGAACAAAGATCCGATGGACGCGCTGTTCGATCTGCTCATCGAAGACAAAGCGTTCACTGGTTGCGCCGTCTTCGGCATGTCGGAGCCCGATGTCGTACTGGCGCTGCAGCAGCCGTGGGTTTCGGTTGACAACGATGCTTCGGGCGCCTCGCCCGAAGGCATACTGGGCGAGGAGCACCCGCATCCCAGAGCCTACGGCACATTCCCGCGCATTCTGCGTAAATACGTTCGAGAGGAGAAGAAACTCACGCTGGAGGAGGCAATCCGCAAGTTCTCAGCGCTTCCCGCCCAGCGCATGAGGCTTACGGACCGCGGCGTGCTGAAACAGGGAATGTGGGCAGACGTGGCCGTGTTCGATCCAGAGACGGTGCGCGACGTAGCAACTTTCGACGACCCGAACCGCTTGTCGGAAGGTATGGAGTACGTGCTCGTCAACGGAGTTCCCGTAATCGAAAACGGAAAGATGACCGGAGCGTTGCCAGGAAAAGTATTGCGCGGAGCAGGGTACGTGCAGTAGGGCTGTGTCCCGCAAATTCGCATCGACGAATTCAATTTACGGTTTGACCGTCTTCGGGTCGGTTTCTGTACGCTGGGCTTCCGTTTGACCCACCGGCGCGACGTGGGGCTCGGACAGCGTTCCGGTGAGCGCCCACGACTGTTCGTCACCACGCGTCAACACAAAATCGACCTCGCGGTCTGGGGAAACTGTTCCGCTCACCTGATAAATGCCGTCGTGCGATTCCAACCTCCCCGCCGAAAGTTCCCAGGCATTTTTTTTCAGTCGCAACTCTCCGCTGAAGCGATGCACCGGCAAGGGCGCCGGCGAGCCTGGAATTTCAATATGGGGCAGGCTCCCATTCCGCATCACGAACTGCAACTTGACGTCGGAGCGCGCCAGCAGCTCACGAAAGTTATATCCGGATCCATCCAGATCGAACTTCCCGTCGGCAGTTCCGGCAATCCAGGCGTCGTTCATCAATGTGCCCACCTGCTCCAGCGAAATGTCGCGCAAGGCGCCGGCGCCGTGGTACCGCACGGGCTGAGCGGATGCAGGCTCTTCATCACCAGTCGACGCGTGATTCAATACATCGTGACCCGATACATCGATGACCCAGTTACCCTGATGTGTGCCCTGCAGCAGTTGTGCGCGCAGAGCAGTCAGCGTGATCTTGCCTCGATCCACGTTCACTTGCGTTGTGACCTGGGTCGCGAACACCTTGTTCAACCCGAACCGGCCAACATGCAAGTCGCCGTGCGCCTGAACCGCGAGCAGCGGCGAAGGGCCCAGCGGCCGATTGGAGTTGGAAGTCAAGATGCGGTACCAAGCACGTTTGACGGGATGTGGGGTGAACCATTCGGCGAGTTCTCCGGCCGAAAGCTGGTCAGCCGTGAGATTGAACTGAAACACACAAGCCGGGGCGATGCCTGGAGCCGTGTTTGAAGAGGTGCAGTGCCGCGGCGCGGTAACCTCGCCGCTCCAATGCGTGCTTCCCGTCCGAGCAGAAATCCTCTCCATCCTTATCATGTCCGGATCGAGAGACATAGTCGCTGAGCCAATCTCGATCGGAGTATTCAGACCGTGCATTTCGGCGCGCAAGTTGCGCAATTGCGCCGTTCCAAGCGTGGCAGGAACCGCGAAACCCTGCCATGGCCCGGAGACGCTCAGATCCACCTTAGCCGAACCTTCTGCCGCAGGGCGCGTCACCGGCAAGCCCAGCACGTTCTCCAGACGAAACAGGTCTTTCAGTTCCACGTCGCCAACCAGAAAAAAACGATACCCCGCAGCCGATATCCAGCCGCCAGCGTTCATCGGCGCGGATGCGTTCACGGACGCAGCGACGGGCCCAATCCGCAAGTGAGTTTCAGGGGGTTCCTGGTCTTTTGTCTTCGGGTGAGCGGGCCGGCCTCCGCGCGAGCCGGCGGCCACCATAGTCACTGGAACCAGCGTCAGCGGAATCGTGCCCAACGCAACCTCATCCTTCCCCGAATCCGACGAAAGCCGAATGTTGGTCGCTGCGCCGCTGCCGGTCCATTGCGCCAATATGGCGCGCTCTGTGGCGTCGGCGGCGTGGCGTGTGGCGCGGAACTCCGCATTCAGCAATCCAGTCGTGGTCACATCGCTCGGAATCTGCTTTTTGGCCTGGCGCAGCAATCGAACCACGGAAGTGAGCGGCACCCGCTCGGCCTCAAGCGTCAGATCGTAATTGGGTACTTGGGCCACCAGGGACAACGCCCCGCGCAGGCGGAGCATGCCGCCACTTACTGGGGATTCGCATAGCAGGCCGGCAAGTGTGCTGGTGACCGCGTTGTACTGTCCCGAACAATCGGCAGCCAGGCGCACGTTATCGCTGTCAACGATGTCGTAGCGGCGGAAATCTTCGATCGCTGTCCGGCTCGCGATGAGCAGCGCTTCCGGAGTGCCGGATGCGTTCGCCGTGAAATTCACTCCGCCGCGCCAGCCCCGGTCCTTTCCGCTCAGCAGCTTCGTGAGTTGCCCGAGTTGCCCCTTTTGCCATTGCACGGTGAGCTGCAAGGGCGTCAACCGCAGGCTCCGAGCGCGCTGCCAGGTGGCATTGATCTGGAGCAGCCCGGTATCGGTGAGATTAAAATCCGTGCGCACGGGCGCGGCCTGGATGCGAGCGCCCCAGGAATTTTCTGAATCCTGCCATAGCGCCACGTCGGCGTCCATCAGCGCGTAAGACTTCTTCGTCTGTCCAATCTTGAAATTGATGCGAGCATGGCCGGCTTCGAGATAAGGGAATGCCGGACGGCGCTCGGATGCGGGTTTTCCCGTCGGGGCCGCTGGGATTTGGGCGTTGCGCTCGAGCAAACTCGCCAGGTTCCAGCGGGCTTTATCGTTGCGCACGAGGTTGATGCTGGGCTCGTTTGCGCTTAGCGTGGCAATCTCGAGCCGCCCGCGGAGCAGGGAACGAAACCGGATTGCAGCGGAAACTTCCTGCGCGCGGATCATCGGTTCCGCGCTAAATGCGGGATCGTCGTAGATGACGAGTCCCTCAAGATCAAAGCCCGGCCGCGGCAGAAGCCGCAAGCGCACGTTGTCGAGCTCGACCCTGCGTCCCAGAGCGCTGCCTATGGAGGTGGCAATCCGGTTTCGCAACTGGTGCACGCCCGGCCGAAACAGAAATAGGATGAGCAGGAGAGCCGCGACCGCAGCCACCCCGCGCCTGGATCGCAAAAAGGTAGACCCTGGAAATTTCACCGCACGATCCTGAGGGTTCGTGCCCAGCGGGTTTCATCGAAGAAGTGAATAACGATGTGCGCCAGGAACGCCAGCCGGTTGCCCGCGCCGCGCATCTGGTACTGGCCGGGCGGAGTAATAAACGACCAATAAATGAACATGGGGCGGCCGATCACATTGTTCCGCGGAATAAAGCCCCAATACCGGCTGTCCTTGCTCACGTCACGATTGTCGCCCATCCCAAAATAACTATTCGGAGGTACAACGACGTCGTCGCCTTGGATATGGGAGGGCAATTTGACGATCCAGTCCTCACTTGTGATGCCGTACATCTCCGACGGAGGCAGGGCAGGAAAGTTGTCCCGGTAAGGATCGTAATTCGCCACTTTGTGCTGAACGTATGGCTCATCGAGTTTCTCGCCGTTGCGGTACACCGCGCCATCGCGCAGATGAATACGGTCGCCGGGAACGCCGATGATGCGCTTTACCACAAACAAACCCTTCTCCTCAGGAGACAGGAATACCACGATGTCGCCGCGGCGGATGTCGCGATAGGGCATCAGACGCCACATCCAACGCGTTGGGGGCGCGAATTGTTCCCGGTTTGCCAGGACGTGGTCGCCGATGAGCATCGTGTCCTCCATGGAACTGGAGGGAATCTCAAAATTCTGCAGCACAAACGTCATGATGAACAGGACAATGACCAACAATTCCGCTAAAGAGGCGAAGAACTCCACCGGCGTCTCGCGCGGCTTTTCGTCAACCGCGGCTTGTTCTTTGGTCGGCACGTTGTTGGGCACGTTCGGCATTCGTTTCGGAAAAACTTCTTCTCAGCGGACCAGCTTTAAGGTCCGCGACCAGCGCGTTTCATCAAAGAAGTGAATGATGATGTGCGCCAGAAACCCCAACCGGTCGCCCATGTCGCGCATCTGGTACTGGTCTTCTGGAGTAATAAATGACCAGTAAATGAACATGGGACGGCCAATTACGTTCTTACGCGGAACAAAACCCCAGTAACGGCTGTCGTAGCTCAAGTCCCGGTTGTCGCCCATGGCAAAGTAGCTGTTCGGCGGTACGACGATGTCACCGCCCTCTATATGCGAAGGCATTTCCTGTATCCATTTCTCATTGGTTACATGAGAATCGCTATCTGAAGGCAGCACGGCGGGAAAATTGTCGCGATAGGGGAAGTCACCCGGCAGTTTGTGGCGGACGTATGGCTCATCAAGCTTCTCGCCATTGCGATACACAACGCCATCGCGCAAGTGGATGCGGTCGCCGGGGACGCCCATGATCCGTTTCACCAGGAACAAACCCGGTTGCTCTGGCGACATAAACACAGCAATCTCGCCGCGGTGGATGTCGCGATAGGGCATCAGCGGCCCCACCCAACGCGTCGGCTGCGCGAACTGCTCCCGGTTCACGAACACGTGGTCGCCGATGAGCAGCGTGTCCTCCATGGAGCTGGAGGGAATCTCAAACGCCTGCAGAATAAACGTGATAATGAACAAGCCGGTGACCAGCACTCCTGCCAGGGAAGCCAGGAATTCCACCGTAGTCTCGCGCGGCTTTTCGTCGACAACGACTTCTTTTTCTTTCTTAGGCACGTTCGGTATCCATTGCAAAAGCTTTCTTCTCAGCGCATCCTCATCAACGCACCAGCCTGAAAGTCCGTTCCCAGCGAGTTATCTGGAACAAGTGTGTGACCGCGTAGGCAAGGTGATAAAGTCTATCACCTACGGTTGGCGATCCGGGAAGATCGTTAGTCAAACCGACTGACGACCAGTAGATCAAGAGGGGGCGACCAATGATATTTTCGCGCGGCACGAATCCCCAGTACCTACTGTCCTGGCTATCGTCGCGATTGTCGCCCAGCACAAAATAGTGCCCCTCGGGAATAATCAACTGGTGGTCTTCGACCAGCTTCGGCATTTCCTTCCACCATTTCGCGTCCACTCCGTAGTCGGGAGAGTCGGTGCGCGGGAAGTCGTCGCGATAGTAGTTGCGGAGAGCCGTGGCGTACTGTACGTAGGGCTCCTGCAAAGGAGCGCCGTTGATGTAAACGCGTTTGTTGGTGAGGCGCAGACGATCTCCGGGCAAGGCTACCACTCGCTTCACAAAGTCCTGCGCGGGATTCACAGGATAATGGAAGACGATGATGTCGCCGCGCTGTATTTTGCGATACGGCAAAAGACGGTTCCACCCCGCGCTATCGCCGAAGCAAAACTTATCCACCAGCAGGTAATCGCCGATGAGCAGCGTTTGCTCCATGGATTCCGAAGGGATAGTGAACGCCTGCACCAGGAAGGTCACCACGAAAACGGCGATTACCACCGTTCCCGCGACCGACTGAACGGTCGCGGGCCAATCCCCGGCGGAAATTTTCTCACTCCACGACATAACGTAAATTCGCAGCATAAATCTGGTGTGGATTTATGCCGCGTACTTGGGGACGCGACGCTACGGGGCGCCGCCGTCCTTCCCCATATTTGGATGCCGCGCGCCGGGCAACGTGGCCAGATGCTCCAGCACTTGCCGTGCCGCTTCCTGTTCGGCCCGTTTCTTGGTCGCGCCCTGGGCGCGTCCCACGAATTGACCGAGATCAAGTTCCGGCAGCCTCACCTCGACCGTAAAGATCTTCTTGTGTTCCGGTCCTTCCTCCTTTACGAGGGCGTAAACCGGCTGCGATCCGCCTCTGGCCTGGAGCGCTTCCTGCAATGCGGACTTGAAATCCATCACTGGGATGGTGCTGGTTTCCAGTCTCATGTGCGCCAGTTCCGGCTCCACGATCACGCGCACGATAAAGTCTCTCGCCACCGGCCAGCCGCCGTCGAGATAGAGCGCTGCCAGGATGGCTTCCAATGCGTCCACCAGCAGGCTTGCCTTGTTGCGGCCCCCGCTTTTTTCTTCACCGCGGCCGAGGCGCATGTAGTGGCCAATCTGAAGCTGCTCGGCTACTCGCAGCAGATGCCGTTGCCCTACCAGATGAGCGCGCAGTTTGGAAAGATGCCCTTCCTGGAATTCGGGGAAGCGCTGGAAGAGCGCTTCGCTGGTGGCTAATCCGAGCACGGCGTCTCCCAGAAACTCGAGCATCTCGTTATCGCCAATAGACGAACCGCTGGACGAAACGCCGCCGGACGCAGCGCTGCCCGCATTCAAAGCCTCGACCTCGCGCGCTTGCGAGCTGTGGGTAAGCGCCTGCTCGAGCAGCTCGGGGCGCTGGAAGCGGTGACCCAGGCTTTCTTCCAGCACTATGATTGCGCGTGACTTCATCACAAAGAGGGGCAACAATCCTTCGGCCCGGATTTTGGTAGCGACACGGCTGGCCGCGTCTGAGAACTTACCCGCGCTTTAGACGAGGCGGGGCCCGTCTCTACCGGAGTGCTGGCTAGTTCTTTGGCGGAGCCGGGGCCGTGCCTCCGGTGAGCTGTTGCAAGCGGTCGCGTTCCCGGCGTGCCGGGGTTCCAACCACGGTGTTGTCCTGCGTCATTTGCACGGCGCGGTTCGCCACTTTGAGCGCTTCGGGATATTTCTGCTGCTTATCCAGCGTCAGAGCCAAGCGGAGAACGACCACGGGATCCGGGTCGCTGGGATAAACATCGATGGACTTTTGCAGGTTCTGCTGCGCCGCCACGTAGTTATCTTTCTTGAACTCAATGGTGCCGATAATCGAATACGCGTTGGAGCGTAGCAGTGCCTTGTAGGCATCGATCTTCTCCTGCGGTGTGCCGGTGGGGACACTTATGTCGGTGTCCACCGTCTGCGTGGCCTTTTGCGCCATCGAGGTCGCTTCGGCGAAGCGCTGATCTTTGTCGATATCCGTGTCATGCGTTCTCTCGGCGATCACCTCGGCGACAGTTACTAGAGCCTCGGGATCGTCCGCGTCAAGGCCCAGCACTTTGCGGCCCATGGCCTCGGTCTTCTCCGCGTTGTTGGCATTTTGGTAGAGCCGCATCGCGTTCTTATAGAGCAGCACGCGAAGTTCGCTGTCCGGGAACTTAACGGCAAAATCGTCAGCCGCCTTCTCCATCGCGGCAGGATCGGTCTTAATGGCCGCCGCTGCCTTCCAGGCATCCAATTCCGGATCCGTCTTGGCTTGCGGTGGACGCTTTCCCTGTGGTGCCGCGCTTGGCGCGGCCTGACCCGCTGCCGGCGGGTTTTGCTGTGCCGGTTGTCCGCTGCTCTGGGCCTCGGCCCAAGCGGCGAAACTCAGTATGCCTACTCCCAACAACCCGTGAATGACCGCTCGCTTCATGCTGTCTCCCATAACGCAAAATTTCAAATCTTAGATCTCATCATGTGGCGACAGCCGCTCTCGGCCGTCCGCTCTGGACTCTAAAACCTTGAAGCCCTGAAACATTTGAAACCTGCCCTGTATCACTCGGGCCGCTTCGCCACCGGAGGCTCATAGGGCTGATCCAATCCTCGTTGCGCCGCCAGTTTCACTTCCGGAAGCGCTCCGCCCGCCGCATCCAGCGCAGCCCGATACTGATCCACGGCAGCGAGCCGATCTTCTTTCAAATCGAAAATGCGTCCCAGGTAAATATGCGACCAGGCAATTACCTTGGGTTCACGCGCTGTCTGCAGTGCTCGTTCAAAATAGATGCGCGCCCCTTCCATGTCCCGATTGGCGGTGGCGACTTCTGCCAGAATGAATAGCGCCCGTCCCGAATCTTCTTCCTGTTCATCAAGCGCCTGCTGCGCCAGTTTCTGCGCGGTTTGCGGATCGCCAGCCGCCAGCCGCCGCTCCGCGTTCAGGAGCAAGTGTTCGCTGTGAGCGCCTGCCAGATGCAGAAGCTCGGGCGCCGCCTCGCTCGAAAACTCGAGCAGCGATGCCCGCTTCATTTCTTTGCCGACCTCAATCGAGCCGACCATTTCCGCGTACGCATTGCGCATGCCCGTCGGATCCTTATCGAACCTGCCCAGCGCATCGTAGAAATACCGCGTCAGCACGTAACCTTCCTTGTCGGCTTCCTCGATACTCTTTGCCCGCTCCGCGTCCGGAACCTTGGTCAAACGCTGTTCAATCGCCCGTATCAGGCATTCTGTGACCAGCAGCGAAATATTGCTCTTGAACGCTTCATCCATGGGAGCGTTCTGCACGGCCTCGAGCAATGGCTCCAGCCGCTTGAACGAGTCGCCGTTTTTCAGCGCCAGTGGATCCAGAAGATAATGCAGATAAGTGTGCCGAATCTGCTGCAGCTTGATCGCCGTCCCCGAACTTGGCGAGATTACCACGTAGTAATCCGAGGCATAGTTGCGCGCGTTCGTCTGCCCGGGCGCGCCCATCGCATCCAGATAGACGGTAAACTGCCGTCCCAGATAACCCGCGGATGGCATCTTCAGATAAATCTCGGTGTCGAACGTCATCTTCGCCAGCGGATCGTGATAAATCGCAGCCAGTTCCTTATAGCGCTCGCGGTGCCGCTCCCAGATGGCGTGCAAGCCGATCCTTGCATGGAAGGCCTGCATCAGCGGCACTATGCCGGCTACCGCGGAGGCATCGGGAGGCAGTTCCGCCTCCTTCACCTTCAGCGTGAAAGTCGGTGGCTCTTCCAAATACAGCGCCAGCGATACATAGTGGGACAGGTCGTGTGCGGGATCCGGCACCTGATGCTGCCGGTAGAACAAGCACATCGGACCAACCACGTCCTGAGCCCCGGCGGTATCCTCGACTGCCTTAGCAACCTCCAACCGGATCTGCGTCCGCAGTGGGTCGGAAGCGCTCAACTCCTGGTCATAGCCGCAGGTGTTGATGGCGGTGAGCGCGGTGAACAGCGTCTCGCTGGATTCCAGCGACACATTCAGCGGGTTCTGCGCCCGGCCGGGCGCCACGAGCAGGACTACCGCCAAGCTCACAGCGACCGCCAGTAGAAGGCGTTGTTCCGGGAAGCTCCTTGTGAAATCAGACATAGACGGATGCGCTAGAAAATAGTGTACGAACTGGTCAATTCGCGGTCAAACCGAGAAGTGGAGGATGTACCCGAAAGGCTCGTATCAGGTCATCGCTTTCAAGCGACGACATAAGGTACTTCCATCGGGGAATACGGGCTGGTTCCGTCACCGAGGCGCTGCGAGCGACGTCTCTACGAAATTAGACGCCCTCTAGTAGCTTGTGGAAGAAGTCGTTTTCGAGCGACAGCCCTGACCTCAGCGGCTAAAGCCGTATTCAAAACAACGCAGTTATCGCAGCGGTGAACCGCTGCGCCACCCAAAATCGAGGCCAACACTGAGCCTTGCGGTATGCCTGAAGGCATACCCTGATACGAATCGCGCGTTGTATTCGTGATCCTCGGTGTTTCAGGCGGCCTCGGTGTGGATTGGATGCTCGAGAAAAATATCCACCTGGTCGCCGACGACGGTCAGGGACTCGTGGACGGTGCCAGTCGGAAGCTCTAATACGGAAGCGGCTTGGACACGAATGGCGGCCATGCGCCACGGTTTGAGCTCCTCTTCAATGTGGATGACAATCCGTTCCCGGTCGAGATAAACGGCGTCGATCGGAAAACGCATGGCGAAAGTGTGGATGCCGTGGGAAGGGTTAATCCACAGTCCCTGGCCGCGGGAGAAGCGGGACGAATCAGTGGCCATCAGGCCGCGAAAGCGGGACCAGTGCGTGCGCGCGATCAGAAGATCGGTCGCGAGATAAGTGGTGCGGGTGCGGTTGAAGGCGTATCCCTTGGGGCCCCGCGGGGACATGGAAACTCCTAATTTGTAATTGGTGATTTGTAATTTGAAAAGGAAAACCCGCCCGTGTGGTCTTTCAATTAGAAATTACAAATCACCAATTACAAATTATTTCACCGTTTTCCCCCGGCAACCGGCATGAAGATATGCATCAACTGAATTACGGCCGGGCCGACGGTGACGAAAATCAGGGAGGGCATCACGAACAGGACGAGGGGAATAATCATTTTGACGGTAGTCTTGGCCGCCTGTTCTTCGGCGCGCTGGCGGCGCTCGGTGCGCAGGGAATCGGAATGCACGCGCAAGGCTTGGGCGACGCTGGTCCCGAAGCGGTCGGTCTGAATCAGGGTTGCGACCAGCGCGCGAATATCGTCGACCCCGGTGCGCTCGGCCAAGTTACGGAGCGCTTCGACGCGAGGCTTCCCGGCGCGAGTTTCCAGATCGAAGAGATGGAATTCACCGCTTAGCTCCGGGTGCGCGGTGCGCAGATCCTCGCCCACGCGCATCATGGCCTGGTCGAGCGACAAGCCCGCTTCCATGCAGATCACGGTTAGGTCGAGGGCATCGGGAAGGCCGAGGCGAAGCTGGCGTTGCCGCTCCTCCATCTTCTTTTTCAGCAAGAATCGTGGGATAAAAAAGCCAAACGCAGTCACACCCAGGAGCAACAGGGGCGAATTAAATCCGGTAAAGACAAACACCGACAAGAAACCAAGCGCGGCAAACAGAACCCGCAACCCGCGAAAGATGGTCATGTGCTGGGCGTTGCGATATCCCGCCTGAATCAGCCAGAGCCGGGTTTTCGAAACCTCGGAGGGCGAGGTCGGCAAGGCGCGGCTCAGCGGATCGAGGGCCTGCTGAATCCGTTCGCGGATGACGGGTTTGGGCTGGGCTTTGGGGCGCTGCCAGCCGATTTCACGCAGACGGGAGCCGAGCACCGATGACGGCACAACCACAGCCGCTCCAAAGGCAAAGACAATGACGGCGATGGTGAGGAAAACGAAAATGGAGAGTGCCAGTGCCATAAGTCAGACCTTGTATGAATCTTTAGTTGCTAGTTGCCAGTTCCCAGTAAACGCCAAAACCTATGGCTCGCCGGTTTTACTGGGAACTGGCAACTGGCAACCGGCAACTCATATTCAAACCTCGTTCATCACACCTGGATCCTGATAATTCTGCGAATGACAAAATAGCCCATCGTCTGCAAGGTGATGCCGCCAACGATCAACGCGTGTCCCAACGGGTCCACGAAAAGCGGGCGGATGAAGCTCGGGTTAAGAAACAGCATTACCACCACAACTGTCGGCGGCAGAGCCATGAGCAGCATCATGGTGAGGCGTCCCTGGGCGGTGTGGACGCGGACCTGGCGCAAAATCTTGAAGCGTTCGCGGATTACGTAGGAAAGGTTGTCAAGAATCTCGGCCAGATTGCCGCCGGTTTCGCGCTGCAGCATCACCGCGGTCACAAAGAACTTGACGTCGACCAGAGGCACGCGGTCGGCCAGGTTGAGCAGGGCATCGCGAACCGGGAGCCCGAATTTCTGTTCTTCATAAAGCTGGCGGAATTCTCCGGCGACGGGTTCGGAGACTTCGTTGGCAATCATTTCAAGGGCGGTGGTAAATGCGTGCCCGGCGCGAACCGCGCGGGCGAGCGTATCAATGGCCTCGGGAAACTTCTCCTCAAATTTCGCAAAACGCTTGGTCCGCATGTGCGAAGCATAGGCGTAGGGAACAAAAAAGCCGAGTATGGCGCCGGCCCAGGCGAACAGCACCGTGCCGCCGGCGATGAAAGCGACAGCGGCCAACACCAGGGTTGACAGCACGCACAGCATCAGGAAGTTTCCGGCTCGAACGTCCACGTTTCCCTGCGCCAGCATTTTTTGCAGAACCGAGACTCGCTCCGAGCGGCGCAGAAAGGTGTCGAAAGCGGGTATCTGGCTGAGCACTTCGTCGCGCAGCAGAGCCACGTCGGGCACGGCTGTTTCGGTTGGCTTCTGAACTGTGGAGAGGCGCTCGCGGAGAACCCGCGCCTGGGCCTTGCGCTCATCGAGTAGAGACATGGTCACAAAGACCGCCATTGTGACCACTACAAACACCAGCAGGGCGACAACGAACTGCATGCGCTAAACCTCCATCCGGGACTCGAACAGCGCGGGACTCAGGCGGCAACCGGCGGTTGCGAGGCGCTCGGCGAATTGCGGCGGATGGCCCGTGGAACAGAAGACGCCGCGCACCTTTCCGCTCTGGTCAATGCCGCTGCGCTCAAAAACGAAAACGTCTTGCAGCGTGATCATGTCTCCGTCCATTCCAGTGACCTCGGAGATGGTGATCACCTTGCGCGATCCGTCGGAAAGACGCGCGACCTGGACCACGGCGTGGATCGCGCTGGCGATCTGATGGCGAATCGCGCGCTCGGGAATATTCAGGTTGGCCATGGACACCATATTTTCCACACGCGCCAGGGCGTCGCGCGGCGAGTTGGCGTGAACCGTGGTGAGCGAACCTTCATGACCGGTATTCATGGCCTGAAGCATATCGAACGCTTCTTCGCCGCGCACCTCGCCCACCACGATGCGATCGGGACGCATGCGCAGGCTGTTGATGACGAGCTGGCGCATGCGCACCGAGCCTTTGCCTTCAATGTTGGGAGGGCGGGTTTCCAGGCGGACCACATGTTCCTGCTTGAGCTGCAATTCGGCCGCGTCTTCGATGGTTACGATGCGCTCCGAATTTGGGATGTATCCGGAAAGGACATTGAGAACCGTCGTTTTGCCCGCGCCCGTTCCTCCTGAGATGACCAGATTCAGGCGGCCCTTGACCATCGCCGACAGCAGTTCCAGCATCGAGTCGGTCATGGTTTTGTTGTCGAGCATGTTGCGCGCGGTGATCGGGTCGCGGCCAAAGCGGCGGATGGAGAGGCAGGCGCCGTCGAGCGCCAGAGGCGGAATGATGGCGTTGACGCGAGAGCCATCCTGCAGGCGGGCATCGACCATGGGCGAAGACTCATCGACGCGCCGTCCGATGCGGGACACGATGCGGTCGATAATCTGCATCAAGTGCTGGTTGTCCTTGAACGACAAGCCCGTGATTTCGAGTTTGCCGCTGCGTTCGACGTACACGCGATCGAAGCGGTTGACCAGTATGTCGGAAATGGTGGGATCTTTGAGCAGCGGTTCGAGCGGGCCCAGGCCGAAGATTTCGTCGAGGATCTCCCGCGACAACTGCTCGCGCTCGGCGAAACTGAGCGGAACCGCCTCGCTGTTCACTGAACTGCGGATCAGGACGAGAACTTCTTCGCGCGCCGAATCTCCGGTCGAGCGGCCGAGTTTTTCCAGGTCGAGACGATCCAGGATCTTGCGGTGCAGGTCCGCCTTGACCTGCTGGTAAGGGACCCGTTCGAAGGCTTGCAGATTGGCCATAATTTATTGAATCATTAAATCATTGGGTCATTGAATCAATACCTCAATGATTCAATGCCTCAATGAATTACTAAACCGTCTTAAACAGCGACCAGGCAGTGCGTTTCACTTCTAGATCGTCCTTGGTCAAAAACTCCGCCAGCCCTGAGACTGAGCGGGCAAATTCAGTGTTCCCCTGTTGGACCAAGGGGACGCCGCGATCGATCGCCGTCGAAACTGCGAAGTATTGATTGGGGATCCGCCAGAGCACGGGCGCTCCGATGGCGGCCTCGGTCTCCGCTTCATTGAAGCCGACCACTTTCCGATAGCGGTTCAACACCAAAGCGACGCGATCGCGCGAGCCGCTCTCGCCCAGATACTGGGCCACTCTTCCGGCACTCCACAGGGAAGCGACATCGGCGTGGGCGACGAGCAGAATTTTCTCCGACAGGGTGCTGACAAGACGAGTGGCACTGTCGAGCCGCGACGAAGTGTCAACGACGATGTAATGAAACAGGCCGACCATGGTGTCAAGAAGGCGGGCAAAGTCGGAAGCCGAAGGCTCGATGGCAGTCGGCGTCACAGGCCCGGCCAGCACCTGCAAGCCGCGATCGTGACGAGCCATAAAGCTGTCAAGCAGGGACGAGTCCAGGCGGTGCAGGTTCGTGATTGCGTCCGAGATGGTGAAGGTCGGCTTCAGATTGAGATGCAGGGCACAATGTCCCAGCGGCGCCAGGTCCACCAGCGCCGTGCTGTGGTGAATCGACTGCAAGGCCAAAGCCAGATTAACGGCGACTGTCGTGGCGCCGCTGCCGCCCTTCGCGTTCACGATGGTGAACAACTTCCCGCGTGAGCTTTCGCGCCCGGGCTTGCGGCGAGTTGCCGTCAGGCGCACGAAAGCTTCCAGCAGATCGGTGGTGGTGGTGGGGCGCTCGACGTATTCGTGCACGCCGGCCCGCATGGCACTGACAATCAACTGAGGTTGAGTCATGGGGCCGACGGCGAAAACGGCTGCATCGGGAAGTTCCTGGTGCAGCAACTCTATCGCCCTTAACGCCGACGTGGCGCCATCGGCTGCGATATCCACCAGAACCACGTCGGGAGCAAAGACCCGAGTCTTGCGGATAACCGGGTCGTTCGCAGCCAGAGGCATGGTCGGGTTGCTGCACACAGTGCGGGCCACGCTGGTGCCATCGACCAGAACCTGCAGCACCGCGCGCTGGTCATTGTCCGTGGCGAATACGGCTACTGACAATTCCGGCATGACTCGTTCCCACTGCCCTCTCTAAAGCTGCCAACTTCGGTTCCCGCGTGCGTGTCTACTTGCTGCTGCCCGCGGGCTTCTTGCCATCGAACTTGCCCTTATCCAGATATGGCTCCGGACTCACAGGACCATTCGGCGACTGGACGCCGGGCGCAACCCGGCGCACGGTGCAGAGAACCATCAATTCCGAATTGCTCTTCTGGTCGCTCTTGCTTTTGAAAAAAGTGCCGATGATCGGGATATCGCCCAGCCACGGGATCTTGTTCGCAACATTTGTGACCCGGTTATCCATCAGGCCGGCGATGACGAAGCTCTGGCCATCTTGCAGTTCAAATTCAGTGTCCGCCTTGCGCGTGCTGATGGCGGGTATGGTGGTTCCCGAAACCGTGACGGCGTCCGCGAAGTCCAACGTACTTACCTCGGGAGCGACGCGCAGGTGGATGTTGCCGTTCGGCTGAATCACGGGAGTGAACTTCAGCCGCACGCCAAATTCGCGAAACTGAACCGTGACGGTTGAGATCCCGCCGGCGCCGGGCTGCACCACCGGAAAGGGAAACTCTCCTCCGGCCAGAAAGCTGGCTTCCTTGCCATTGACCGCGACCAGGTTGGGCTCGGCCAGGATCTGTAAGAGATTTCGTGACTGAAGGGCTTGGATCACTCCACCCAGATGGACCTGAGGGTTAAAGAAGAACATGTTCAGTACGTTCGATATCGTTGCCTGATTGGGATATGGGCTGAGCGATCCCGTATCGTTGATGATCCCGTTGCCGGTGATTCCGCCGAACTGGCCGGTGGTCGTGCTGCCGATGGTGTTGCCGGAGCCGGTGGAAAAGAGGTTGAAGCCAAGCTGGGTCAGCGCCGTGCGATCCACTTCGGCAAACTTGACTTCCAGAAGCACTTCCTCTGCACCAACGGGGCCGAACGTCAGCACGTTCACAACATTTTTGGAATAGGCCGAGGCCAGCGCGCCCGCATGTTTGGCGACGTCCTCGGTGGTTACGTGACCAGAGAGGACAATTGCGGAACGCGAAGGCGTCACGTTGATCCGCTCATCCGGGAAAAGGCGATGCATTTCTTCCGAGGCGGCGGTGATATCGACATCCACGCGAAGATCGAAACTGCGATTGCGTTCCAGTTCGTCCCAGATCAGCAGTGAGACCTCGCCCGGCGAGAGTCCATTAACCAGAACTTGAGTTGGTGTGACGACTGTTACATCGGCCACCGTTGGGTCCGTTACCGAGACGCGCTTCAGTCTATCGGTGGTGTTAAGCAGGAGGGATTTACCCACCATCACTCGCAGCGGAGCGGCGCCCGCAGTCTCGTTCTGGCCGGTGGCAGGCGTGTTCGGAGCGGGGAGTTGCGCGGCGGCAGGATTGGGAGGAGGCATTGCCGGTGTGTCCTGCTGCGTGTTGCCGTCGGGAGCGCCACTGCCGGGAGCACCAGCGCGGGCGAACATCGTTGTCGCAAGAGCTAAGGCGGCTGCGACGAGCATTAGAGCTTTCATGAATTCGGACCTCTGCGAGGATGCACAAGCAAATCCATCGAGGTAATAAGCGTACGCGAATTACTGCGGTGTCGGCGGTCCAAACTTGTCTTCTTCTTTTTTGTTGCCACGAATCATTTCTACCTGGTAAGGTGCTGGCGCTGCCGCCGGAGCTTTCGTCACCACCTTATGCAGCTTGGGTTTGGTCTCGACCGTTGCTGCCACCGGCTTCACGCCCGGGTACACCGAGCTCGTCCGCGTCGCGCCGATGCCTCCCTGCTTTGTGTCCACCGGATTGCGCAAAGAAAGCTGAATCCGTCCTTCCTGCGAAACCAGTGCCAGCTTCTGCGCGTCGTCCGGAGAAACCGCGAGCGTAATCACCGGGGCGGTCTGCGCTTCCGCCGTGGCCGTCCGGTCCAGGCTCTTGCCCACCGCCAGAACCAGGACATTCTCAAGCACGGTGATGGTTTGACGTTCGTTACCCTCGCTGCCAGTAGCCAGCACATCCACGTGCGTGCCCGGTTGCACGAAGCCAGCCACTGAAACCACGTCGTTGACACGCACGGAAACGGCGCGCATTCCCTGCGGGATCATCGAGGGCAGGCCCGCTCCGGCATTGAGCGGCGCCAGCTTGCTGGGAAGAACAAATTCGCCTTTGCTCACCGGCAGAATTGCGCCGCGACCCAGAACCGACGATACCACCGAGAAGGCTCCCGGGGGCACCGCTGTTTGCGGGAGAGTGATGACGTGGACATCGTGCGCTTCCAACTTCGCCCCGACCTGAATATCGTCGGCAGCCACCACGACCGGCACTCCGCGCACGTTGTTGTTCCCGCCTGCAAAGATCCGCAACCGGTTGTAGACGGTAAAGCTGACCAGTAGGCCGACCGCGAGCGCCAAGCCCCCGATCATCAACAAACGGCTTCGGTTCATTCCTCCCCTTTCGAGGTAACTCCGGATCTATTCGGATTTGTTCGGTCACCAATTCCGCGACAGCGAGTTGCTTTCCGCGACTGTAGTGGCCTACTGGGTTATTGAGCTGGCCACCTGGCTGAACACGTTATTTGCGTTGCCGCCGATCAAACGGACGGTGCCAATCACGATCACCAGAATTACAGCCAGCATCACCGCGTACTCCGCGATGTCTTGCCCTTCGTCATTGCGCCACAAGAGCTTAGCCAAATCATTCATTCTAGACTCCTTCAGCTTTGCGCTGAAAACTTCTAATCGTTAGAACCACTCCTTATGCGCCTAGTTTCGCAGATTCGGGAGGTCTCTGGGAAACATTTTTTCACTTTCTCGCCGCGCTGACGAGGGGATATGGAAAATATCTGCACTTTCGACGGCCGGATGCCTCCGGAGCAAGACGATTGCCTTGGAGTCGCTAAATGCAACATACCACTCGGGATCGAGAAGGAGGCCTTGCGCGATCGCGCAGGAAGGGGGTACAAGTACCGTTTCCACCCTCCATCTGTCAAGTACATCTCGCCAGCCAGTCCGGAGCTGCACCACGGTCTGAAACTGGCGCAGCAGGTCATTGCCATAGAGGTCCGCGCGCCCGTCCACAAATACGCGGTATTTCGGATAAAGCTGCCAGATGGCATAGCCTCCCCAATCGTAGTAAGCGAAAACTTTCTGCGGATAGCCGCCGGAGCGCAAGAACGCGACGGCCTTTTCTGGAAACTGTTCTGCCTCGCGGGCATTCTGATTGCGGGCAAGGCCGGCCCACCTCACCAATGCAAACACGGCAATCAGAATGACAACTGCGCCATTGAAAAGTGGCCGCAACCGCGACGAGTCAGGGCGCCGTTGTGGGATCGTTGAGGACGCCGAGGCTACCGGGAGGGCCGCGGCGATGACCGGTATGGCCACCAAAACAAAAATTGGTATGTGGCGAACCGCGTCCAGAGCGGCGAAGGAGGTAAGGAGCAGGACTAGAATCACACGTCCCTTGGTCCGCGAGCGAGAACTGGCGAGTGCGGTCAAAACCAGCAACCATACCAGCAAGAGTGGGCGATACAGCCATTCGTGAAAATTCGGCGAGTGCCATTCCGCAATGAGCGACCGCATTCCGGGCGAGCGTAAAGTATCGAACGGATAACGATAAAGTTGCGGGCCGCTCGGGTTGAGAGGCACCAGCGCCAAACAAACCAACAGAAGCAGCAGCACCCGCAGAACGATCGGGCGCACCTGCCGCCAAGGCGTTTCGCCGGCGGCAGTCTCCATGATCAGGCCGGCGCCATACACAAACAACAGCGCAGGGCCGAGCGCAAATCCGGCGTGCAGATTCAGCCAGAGCAGAAACAGCGGAGGTATCCAAAGCAGCAGCCTCGGCCGCTCCTCGCCACTTTCGACCAGCCACAGAAGCAGGCTGGCCAACGTGAAGGTGAACATCTGCGGCCGCACACCCCAGGAGGGAGCCGAAGCCAAAGCGCCGAAGACCGTCGCTGCGGCCGCCCAGTGCTTTTTTCCTCCACGGGGAAGACAGCGCAGATAGAGCAGCATGAAGCCAGCCGTCGTAACGATCGCGGAGAACACGATCAGCGCAGTGGCGCCACCGTGTTTCCAGAGTTCGTAGAACACCACCTCCGATAACCACTCATGCGACACCCAGGCGTGCCCGGCGCGCGTGAAGGAAAAAGGGTCGGAGTGTGGGACGTGGCCGGTTTCCACGATCCATTGCCCGGTGCGCAGATGCCACCAGAAGTCGGGATCGACCGCGTTGCGCGCCGTCATGGCGAACAACCCCAGCAATAACGTCAGCGCGAACATGCTCGATCGAGAAAGGTGGTTGGCTCTCACGCTGAGCGATCATACCCCAAACTCGAAACTGTTCCAGTTCGATTCCGGTATGTCTTTCGTGCTTCTCCTGCTTGGCGATAGAATCCAGGGTCAGCAGTGATGAGCGGAAAACTCAAGGCGATATCGGGAATATTGCGGAATTGTTTACCGTGAAGCTACAGTCGCCAAATCGAGAAGCAGCGGTCCCGGCGGGATCTGCGGTTGCGGGGTGGAACAGGTGGGTGCAGCTTGCCCAGAACGTGCTTCTTCTTCTGATACTAGGCGGCATTGTCTACTATTTCGCGCACGGTTTTGAAGAAAGAGAGAAGGGCACCGATTTCCCGGACCGCTACGCCGCGGCTCGGATGGTGCGCGAAGGATATGGGCATCAACTTTACGACTTCCACGCTCAAGAGCAATTCCAGATTCGCTACGCCGGACGCACGGGCGAGTACTACATCCACCCTCCATTTGAGACGCTGCTATTCTTGCCAATCTGCGTTTGGCCGCCGCAAACCGCCTATCTGCTGTGGTGCCTTTTTAACGTAGGGGTGTTGGCGTACACCGCGATAGTGTTTCAACGGCATGTCTTCAAGCGTTTGGACTGGCGCGTCCTGCTGCCTCTGTTCTTTTTGTTCCCGCCCGTGTTGCTCGGTTTTCTGCAAGGTCAAGATTCGCTGCTGCTCCTTTTGATTATGACGCTGGCGGTGGTTGAGCTGAAACGGGACCGCAACTTCACAGCGGGTTGCTTGTTAGGCTGTGGCCTCTTCAAGTTCCATATAGTTCTTACTTTAATCGTATTGGTGGCGTCGCTCAGGAGAAAAGGGTTCTTCCGTGGGTTTGCCTTCGTCTTCGTGACGTTGCTCCTGATCTCAGCCGGTATTTCCGGATGGGCTTTCCTGGCAGCATATCCTCGCTTCCTGATGAGTTTGAGTAGGCTGCCGCTGGGAAACATTCACCCGGCAGCCATGGCGAATATCAGAGGGTTGGTCAGCGTTTCGGGGGTCGGGCAGGGTACGGTTGCTCGTCTAGCTCTCATCGGGATTGGTTCAGTTTTGCTGTTCTGGCATGCGTGGAGAAGCTTTAAGACCAGCAGATCGAAGTTCGCCGATGCTACAAATCTGGCGTTCGGGAATTTTGTTTTGGCGGCAATCCTCGTTAGCTATCACTTAAGTCCGTCCGATTTGTGCATCGCTCTTCTACCCATCGGACTGTTCTCGCAATATCTAGCGGAACACACTGGAATCCCACGATGGGCGAGACTCAGCCTGCTGAGCAGCCAGTTTGTACTCTTCTTGCCTCCTTTGCATGTGCTGTTGCTGGCCCGGCACATGTACGTGTACCTTATCATTCCGATTCTGATCATGTTTTTGCTCACATCTGCTGACATCTTTAGAGGTATCCCGACACATTCAGGGGAGGGCTGTAGTATCTAAGTTCCCCCAATTTCGCGATGAGACCTGGCATTTTCCAAAAGCCGTTCTGGCTGGTTCTGTCTGCCACGCTCTGCGCGGCGGGTATGTGGATTTACGCCGACCGCGTGTTGGTTCCACACCAGGAAGCGGACGCCGCTGCCCACGACCGGCCGCGCGGCAGCCTTTCCGATCTTTATCCCCGTTGGGTGGGCGCGAGGGAACTGCTCCTGCACGGACGCGACCCCTACAGCGCGGAAGTCACCCGCGAAATTCAAACCGGCTACTATGGTCGTCCACTTGACCCGTCTCGCCCCAATGACCCGCGCGATCAGCAGGGGTTTGCCTATCCTGTCTATGTAGTTTTCTGCCTCGCCCCGACGATTCAATTACCTTTCGCGATGGTCCAAAAAGGCTTCTTCTGGATATTGGTCGTTCTCACCTCCGCCAGCACTCTGCTTTGGCTCCGAGTCGTGCGGTGGTCTGCGCCGCCCTGGACCCAGGTCAGCCTGCTCGCGCTAACCTTGGGCAGCCTGGCCGTCATGCAAGGTTTGAAGCTCCAGCAGATGAGCCTTCTTGTCGCCGGACTGATGGCAATCGCGATCATGCTGCTCGTAGCGGATTACGCGGTCGCTGCCGGATTCCTACTGGCTGTGGCGAGCATGAAACCGCAACTTGTGTTGCTGTTGCTGTTCTGGCTCACCATCTGGACCGTGGCGGATTGGCGGCGCCGCTACCGGTTGGCGATTTCCTTTCTGGCTACGATGGCGATCTTATTAACCGCCTCGGAGTGGTACCTGCCGCACTGGATTCCACGCTTCTGGCACGCGGTCCGCGAATATCAGACCTACACCGGCGCGATGTCGGTGATGGATAGCTTGATTGGCGCTCCATGGAGTTGGGCTCTGGAACTTCTGCTGTTCTCAGCCATAATGGGCGCTTGTTGGAGGGAACGCCGGCAAGCCGCGCACACCGGCGATTTCGCGTTTACGCTCAGCCTCGTGCTGGCCACGACCGTCCTCCTGGGACCCACCTATTCTCCCTACAATCAGGTGCTTCTTATCCCAGCGCTACTGCTGCTGGTCAAGGAGCGCCGCACAATTTGGCAGGGAGGTCCCGCCACCCGCGTCCTCTTTGCGATGACCGCGTGCTTGGTCTTCTGGCCGTGGCTCTCGAGCACAGCGGTGGCGGCTCTGTCCTTCATTTTGCCGCGGGAAACTGTCGAGCACGGCTGGGCAGTCCCTTTCTGGACGGCACTCCAGACCCCCGTCGGAGTGGTTGCGCTGATGCTGGTCCATTATTATCGAACGACTTTTACTGCTCCGGTGGGGCCGGGCTCGTCGTAGAATGCTGTGGGGGCCGTTGTCTGGTGCGGGCGTCTTTACCTGGCGTCTTGCACTGGCACGACGGCCGCAGGAGAATTCAGGGTACATGTCGGCTACGTCGCATTCGGGCATCTCCAGCATCTTTCCCATCGCGATCTTCGTGCAGGGGAGCGATCAGCAGACTCTCTCGCTGAATCACACCCCTTACACCGTGGGCCGCAAAGTGGATCGCGACCTGGTGATCGCCGACCCGCGCGTCTCCCGCGAGCATGCCTCGATCGTAGCCGAAAACGGCGACTTTTTTGTCGTCGACAACGGCAGCAAACACGGCACCTTCGTCAATGGCGAGAAGGTGGAACGCCACAAGCTGCAACGCAACGACCGTCTCGAATTTGGCGCCCGCGATGTTGCCTACCTCATTTTCCACCCGCTCCACTCCACGTCGAACACGGCGCGGGAGTTCCTCAGCCAGATCTCCGGCATCCAGATTGCTCCGGAAGCTAGCGACCTCGAAAAGCTCACGCTGTTCATGGACGCCGCGCGCAAGCTCAACACCATCGGTGTGCTCGATGAAATCCTGGTCACGCTGCTCGATGCCACGCTCAAACTGACCCGCGCCGAACGCGGCTATATCTTCCTCCGCGATGTCGACGGCACCCTGTCGCTCGCCGCCGGGCGTAACTCGAAGGGCGAGCCGTTGCTCGACGACAAAACGATTTCTCGATCGGTGCTCGAAGGCGCCTTGACCTCAAACTCCGAATACCTGGTCACCGACACCAGTCAGATGCTCGATGTGCAGCAGCGGAAAAGCATCGTCGCCTTCGACCTGCGAACCGTGATCTGCATGCCCTTGCGCAAGCCGCTCGTGCAAGCCACCCGGGAGCAGCAACCCGCCGGTGGGGAGGTGATGGGCGCGCTCTACGTCGATTCGCGCTTTGCTTCGCGCGATATCACCAGCGTCAGCCACGATATTCTGCGGGCGATCGCGACTGAAGCCGCCCAACTGATCGAGAACGCGCGCCTGGTGCAAGCCGAAGAAGCCGGGCGCCGCTACCAGCAGGAACTCTCGATCGCGGCCTCCATTCAGCAGCGTCTGTTGGCGGTAACTCTGCCCGAGGTTCCCTTCGCGCGGGTGAACGGACGCAATATGTCCTGTAAAGAAATTGGCGGCGATTTCTTCGAAGCTGTGAACACCCCCGAGGGCCTCGCCGTAGTTCTGGCCGACGTCAGCGGCAAAGGAGTCTCCGCCGCCCTGCTCGCTTCCATTCTTCAGGGCATGGTCTATTCACAACTTATCTCAGGCATGCCACTCACGGAGATCGTTGCCGCCGTCAATCGCTTCTTCACCTACAAGCACATCGGTGAGAAATACGCGACCATGATCATTACTCGCCTGCGCAACGACGGTGATCTCGAATACGTAAACTGCGGACATGTTCCACCCGTGTGGATCTGCGGCAAAGAGGTCCTCCGCCCATCCCACGGCAACCTGCCCGTAGGTCTGCTGGCTGACGCGACTTACTCCAGCGACCGCTGCCAGATGAGGCCCGGCGATCGGCTGATCCTGGTGACCGACGGCGTCACCGAGGCCGAGAACGCTCGCGGAGATATGTTCGACAGCGAACGCCTCGAACAGGTGGCAGGGAAGAGCAGTTCGATGGAAGACGTCTTCAGCGCAGTCGCCGATTTCTGCGGAGGCACCCCACTCAACGACGATTGCACCGTGGTCGAACTGTCTTATACCGGCAACTAGCCCAGCCGATACCTGCCGCTCGCACCCTATCCAGAATGTTATCCTGAGCGGAGCGAAGGATCTATGCATTTGGATACGCGAAGCACGCTGTGGAGAGGCCCGGTGTCGCACTTGATTTTGGGTGGCGCAGCGGTTCACCGCTGCGATCTAAGCGCTCAATCCCGACGGCTTTAGCCGCTGAGGTTACGGCTCTCGCTTCCGCGAAAGATGGGACAGTGTGCACTCCCTTACCCTAAGTCTTGCTCACAACCGGAGGAACTAGAGTTTCTTCCTCGCTGCTCGTGGGAACATCAGGCTCAGCCTTCTTTGGTAGATGTTTTTTCTTACGCTGTATCTTCATCGGCCCCATTTTTTCGCGTGCGTCCTATAACATGTCATGTATGGCCTTCGCTAGATCTTCTTCATCGAGTAAAATCCCTTCACGTTGATGAATGTCTCGACGAATAAGCCTCAGAATGGTATCGGAGTAGAGCGCTTTCCCCAAAGATCGCGCGTCAAGCGCCGTGTACTTCTTCCAGTAGTCGTCGTGCGCTCCCTTGCGGATGCTTTGTTCATGTATGAGACCTAGGCACTCTGCGGCTTTATCGATGTCGTCCGAGGCGAGATCAAGAGAGAAAACGCGCTCGGGATCTATACCTTTATCTTCGTCAAACGAAAGATGGTAGAGGTTCCAGTTGATCCCATTCGTGAGGACAACCCAATGAAGGCCCGACTGTGCGGCATAGGTGTCCTAGTTCAGCCTGAAATGGAGAAGCAGCGTTCTCCGTTAGTGTAGATTCCGCCCTTCCGGGCGAGGATTTTCAAGGCATCGGGGTCTATCGCCGATTTTTTTGTCGGTGTAAGTATACAGCGCGAAAGAATACGCTGGCGCGCTGCGAAACATCGTCTCGATGAGCCCACCAAGTTATCCCTCGGCATGCTTGCGTCCCCGCAGAGCCCGTTTCCGTTTCGCCCGGCAAAGTCATTGTAGCTCCACCCGGTCCATCGGTCTCAACTTCCAGATTACGCTTCACTCGACCGCGTGGCGCTGGCCTGCCCTTTCCAGCGTTGAGCGTTCACACCCATCACGATGAGCCATAGCTCCAGTGGTATTTCCCCAAGGGCGGAGGCGGCATCGATGGTGTGCAATAGACGGTGTGCGAGTGGCGGGTACAAATAGGTCACCCAACCCAAACCACTAATCGCCAACAGCACTCCGAGAATTCGAGGCAGGAAGGTCGACCTGAAGATGAGGTAGCCGATCAGGAGGCACCAGGCTCCGAAGAACACTAGGTAGATCTGGAAGGCGTAATCATTCAATCTCAGAAACGCGAGCGCCAGCGCCTGCAACTGTTCCGGCGTAAATGCGCTCAGGGAGCTAGCACCTTGCAGGATGATCAAAGGAGCGAGGTACAAGAGGCCAGTAAGAGCCTGAATAGCGCATCCCACGAGAATCACGAACGCCGCGAGTCTAGACAGGCTCCTGTTCACAGGGTTAAGCAACTCAAACATGAGAAGGGCCCATGCGATATGGAATCCAACGCCGATGAGCGAGAGTACGAACCCCAACCAAAATAATCGCTCGTGTCCGAGGATGTTGGCCGCCGTAGCCGCAGCGTGGCCAGCGACAACAAGCTTGCCGGGAATTATCACTTCGCCGAATGCGGCCGTCACCGCTTCCATCAACTGACAGACACCGGCCATCCTGGCCTTGAAACGTGGCGACGTTTCCGCGATCCGTTCCATCATTTCAGTCTGCTCACACTCTTTATCTTTATTCGACCAATATCAAGCGTGCATAGGCGCTCTTGAGTGCGATCCTACACAACGGCTGCCGATACCCGCTCGCCTGACGGTTTTGGCGGAGCCAGCGCAATCAGGACCACACCGATGATGACCAGCACAGCCACACCCCACAGATCTCCGCGATAGCCTCCCTTCGAGAATGCCGTCACCGCCATAACAGCGGCGTGGGAGAAACTCGACCATGCTGTGAAGGCGATCAGGCTGCAATTTGCGGAAGGGTTACGCGATGCTATCAGCAGGAAAATGCCGAGCGCGACATAGAGTTGACCTGCCCCCCGAAAATTAGTCCAGCGGAAATGTGACTTCTCCATGTACGATGGCCCGCTCTGGGCCAGAGAGGAGGAGTCGTGCGCAAGAGTCGATTCAACGAAGAACAGATCATCGCCATCCTGAAGGAGTCGGAGGCTGGGACAGCACCCGACGAGCTGTGCCGGCGGCACGGGATCACACGCGGGAGCCTGTACCGCTGGAAGGCGAAGTACGGCGGGATGGAAGTGAGCGAGGCGCGGCGACTGCGGCAACTGGAGGAGGAAAACCGGCAACTGAAGCACGCCGTGGCCGAACTGCTGCTGGACAAACGAGCATTGCAGGCGGTGGTCACAAAAAAGTGGTAGGCCCGCAGATGCAGAGGCAGGCGGTGGCAATGATGCGCTCGGAAGCCGCGGTTTCGGAGCGACGCGCCTGCGGGCTAGTGAAGCTACATCGGGCGACCTGCCGGTATCGGCGGCGCAGGGTCGAAGATCCGGGTTTGCGGGAGCGGCTGCGCGAGTTGGCGGCGACCCGGCGACGGTTCGGCTACCGGCGGCTGAAGATCCTGCTGCAACGCGAGGGCTTCGCGGTGAACCATAAACGAGTGTACCGACTGTACGTGGAGGAGAAGCTGGGACTGCGGCGGAAGCGAGGACGGCGGAGGATGCCGACGACGGCCGCACGCGTGCCCCTGAAGCTTCCGGTGCGCCCCGACGAAGTCTGGACCATGGACTTCACCCAGGATGCGTTCGCCAGTGGGCGCAAGTTCCGAACTCTGAACCTGATGGACGGCTTCACGCGCTACGCGCCGCGCATCGAGGTGGACACCTCGTTGCCGGGTCCGCGCGTGGTGCGGGTGCTGGAAGAACTGAAACGAAGAGGCCGCAAGCCGGAGGCGATCGTGATCGACAACGGGACCGAGTTTACCAGTCAGGTGGTCGATCAATGGGCTTACGAGAACCAGGTGCAACTGCACTTCATCACCCCCGGACGGCCCATGGAGAACGGCTTCATCGAGAGCTTCAACGGCAAGTTCCGCGACGAGTGTCTCAACGAGAACTGGTTTCTCGATCTGGCCGATGCGCGGGAGAAGATCGAGACTTGGCGGTGCGACTACAATCAGGTGCGGCCGCACTCGGCGCTCGGGTATCTCACCCCGGAGGAGTTCGCGAACTCGTGGGCGGCGACGGGCGGTGGAAAAGACGCGGGCGGGGCCCGCTTGGAAAACGCTCCGCGTTTCCCACTTTCCCACCGCCTCGACGGCTGCCAGAGGGTAGTTACGAAGGCTGTGTTGGAGAACCAAAAACCGGAGAAAGTCCCATTATCCTTGGACTAAATATGGGGGGCAGGTCAGCGCCAACACTCACATTCGACAAACTGACTGCGAATCCGCCAGCGAATGAAGTTAACGACGTTGCAATTTCGTTCTAATCCTTTAGCTCTAGGTTGTACTCCTTTTCGCAAACTGGACACTTTCCACTGAGAACGCTACGCTCTGGGCCTGTCCGAAGCAATCTACCTGCAAATTGTCTGTTACATGGCGGATTGCATTGCATCATGCGCACATCCTTTACATCAAATGAATTAAATACTTGGATGTAGGAGTCTCGTGAAGTTTGAATTCTATGGTTCTTGCTTAGATAAGCCAAGAAAATTGAGCAGATTAAAATAACTCAGAAGTTCATTTCCCTGCGCCGTTTCGGGCATGCCATTTAGTTACTGCAACGCCGGCTATTTGCTCCAATGCCTCTCAACTTACGACACACGTGGTGACCTGCCCCCCGAAAAGTCGTCCAGCGGAAATGTGACTTCTCCATTTACGATGGCTCGCTCAGGGCCAGAGAGGAGGAGTCGTGCGCGCAAGAGTCGCTTCAACGAAGAACAGATCATCGCCATCCTGAAGGAGTCGGAGGCGGGGACGGCGCCCGACGAGCTGTGCCGGCGGCACGGGATCACACGCGGGAGCCTGTACCGCTGGAAGGCGAAGTACGGCGGGATGGAAGTGAGCGAGGCGCGGCGACTGCGGCAACTGGAGGAGGAAAACCGGCAACTGAAGCACGCCGTGGCCGAACTGCTGCTGGACAAACGAGCATTGCAGGCGGTGGTCACAAAAAAGTGGTAGGCCCGCAGATGCAGAGGCAGGCGGTGGCAATGATGCGCTCGGAAGCCGCGGTTTCGGAGCGACGCGCCTGCGGGCTAGTGAAGCTACATCGGGCGACCTGCCGGTATCGGCGGCGCAGGGTCGAAGATCCGGGTTTGCGGGAGCGGCTGCGCGAGTTGGCGGCGACCCGGCGACGGTTCGGCTACCGGCGGCTGAAGATCCTGCTGCAACGCGAGGGCTTCGCGGTGAACCATAAACGAGTGTACCGACTGTACGTGGAGGAGAAGCTGGGACTGCGGCGGAAGCGAGGACGGCGGAGGATGCCGACGACGGCCGCACGCGTGCCCCTGAAGCTTCCGGTGCGCCCCGACGAGGTCTGGACCATGGACTTCACCCAGGATGCGTTCGCCAGTGGGCGCAAGTTCCGAACTCTGAACCTGATGGACGGCTTCACGCGCTACGCGCCGCGCATCGAGGTGGACACCTCGTTGCCGGGTCCGCGCGTGGTGCGGGTGCTGGAAGAACTGAAACGAAGAGGCCGCAAGCCGGAGGCGATCGTGATCGACAACGGGACCGAGTTTACCAGTCAGGTGGTCGATCAATGGGCTTACGAGAACCAGGTGCAGCTGCACTTCATCACCCCCGGACGGCCCATGGAGAACGGCTTCATCGAGAGCTTCAACGGCAAGTTCCGCGACGAGTGTCTGAACGA
>CAVQTQ010000002.1:0-8951 GCA_963716615.1 uncultured Acidobacteriaceae bacterium
TACCTGCTGGTCTCGGGGCGTTATCTTGATATCATTGAGGTTGATCATTGGCTTTTCGTCGGCTCCTTCAGTTCAGTCTTGGGGTCACGACCCGCCGTAAACAGAAGCAACCCGTTCGCCAAATCTTCGCTACCTAACAACGCCATTTAAAACCATACAGTTACACTTCACTCTTCTACTTTCCTTCGCCCTTTCTTAGGCCGTTCTCATGAACGGCTTCCACATTGGCATCCCCAAACGGGAATCCCTCCCAAATAGCCCCCCTTTTCTTTCGTGTTCAGACTGCCCGGATTTGCACTACAATAGGTATAGTTTGGATCATCTTTCTCCCCCTCGATGCCATGCCCTCGAGCCGGCCCAACCTGACACTGGACGAGCAATCCTTTCAGGACTTGCTGTCCGCCGCCTTTACTATTCAGGAACATAACGACCATCTAAGACAAGCTCAACTAACACCGGCAGAACCCGAAGCCCACCCCGAACCCGAAGCCAAGAGCGTTTGCCAACATTGTGGCGCTCCGAAGCTAACCGACGAAGCGCGCTGCCAGAGCTGCGGCCTCGACGAGTTTCGTCCCGGGGAACGCATGCAGCGCAAGTGGGCCTCGATGTGGCTCATGAGCCAGGAGCAGGTCTTGTGGCCCGAGCGTACTCCCGAGGCTCGCGAAGCTACACCGAAGGACGTCCCGACGCGAGCGGCCGGGCGCACGCCGCCCACTCATTCGGCGTTCGATCCCGCCAGCTCCGGCCTTCTCGCTTTGCCGGTTGCAAGGGCGGCTACAAAGGAGACGATCTCCCAGGAAAAGACGGAGACCATCCATGATCGAGTACGCGGCAAATCAGCTCTCGACGATCCAGCGCTCGACACACCGGCACGCGACAAAGCAGCCGCGAAAAACGAATGGACCACTGCAGCGACCGAAGACTTGGCGCCAGAAGACTCGGATCTGGCCCTCCAGACATTCCAGTTATCCGCAAGCGACGATTCTTCCGCGACCGAAGCAACGATCGGCCCAATCATCGACCCGATGACCGACGCAACGACCGACGCGATGACCGACGCACGCGACACCGGCGCGAGTTCCTTGATTCAGCGCTTTGCGGACCTGCGTGTGACGCTGCGCTCTCACCGCGCCGACGTCTATCTAGGGGTGGCTATCTTCGTAGCTGCGCTGGCCATCTTGTGGCCGACGGCGAGCTCGCCGCGACCGGCAGCGCTCGGCCCCTGGGAAAGGTCGCTGGTGGCGCTCGGAATCGCCGAGGCTCCCCCACCCGTAATCCATCTTCAGGGAGACCCGGGCCTCGAGGTGTGGGTCGATCCGCACACCGCTCTCTACTACTGCCCCGGAGAAGAGCAGTACGGGAAGACCGCCGACGGCCGCGTCACCAGCCAGCGCGAAGCGCAGATGGATCGCTTCGAACCCGCCGGTCGCAGCGCCTGCGAGTAAAGGGCAGCTGCGAGACTTCGAGCAAACGCTCAAAAGCAGAAGGCTCGGCTGGCTCGCAGCTCGAACCGTACAACCTCCACCCGATACCACGCGTAGCGTCGCGAAATGTATCATTGAGCAGGTGACAATGAACAGGTGACAATCAATGTTCTCAGGATCTCCATTCACCAAGGGCCATCGAAGGAGTCTGGTATTTCATTTGGCTTTCTTTTCGGTCTCCACAGCAATCGCTCTCGCCCTGATCTCGGATGGGGTCACGCCAGCTTTTGCCCAGAACAATAAGCCGCAGCGTCAGAGCAAACCAGCCAGCGCGGCGGCTGACGTCGCTCGTGGAAGGTATCTCGTCGAAGACGTGGCCGTCTGCGGACAGTGCCACACGCCGCGCGACAGCAATGGGAATCTCGACCGGAGGCGATGGCTGCAGGGCGGGTCCGTCCCCTACCTGCCGGCGAGGCCCGACATGGATTGGCCGATCAACGCGCCGCGGATTGGCGGCACTCCGCCCGCCAATGATGGCGACATGATCAAACTACTGACGACCGGCATCTGGACCGACGGCAATCGTCTTCGCCTTCCCATGCCCCAGTTCCGCATGGACCGCGGCGATGCCGAAGCTGTCGTCGCCTATTTGAAGACGGTGACTCCGCAACCGTAGCCCGCCGCATTTTTGACGAAATGTTCCACGTGAAACACTTGTGCAGGTAATATTGTACGTATTGATATATATTTACATTAGCCATATATGAAACAGCGGAAACGGGTTACGGGGCGCCGGAAGGTTCGGCGGCTGCGGGCTGCCGCCGACGAAGGCAAGCGTCCGTGGGGGCCGGAGCCGGGGAGATGCTACGGGCCGGGCTTCCTTAGGACGATCAAGAAGCGGGTCACGTTAAGCCTGGATGCTGACGTACTGGCGTGGTTCCAAAAGCAAGGGCGGGGCTACCAGACGACGATCAATCGGGAGCTATGGAAGTTCATGATGGAAGAGAGGAAGAGATCAGGGGAATAAGATTGGAGCCGTTGTACGTATAAGTCTGTACATACTACAAGAGCAAGCCGCCAGCGCACAAAAAGCGAAAGGATGGGATTCGGCGGCGCTTTTTAGTGACCATTGGTCATGATTTATGGCTGAGATGCCCGCCCAAGTTGTTGATAACGCTCAGGGTCGAGTGTGGTTAAATAGCCACTAGCGGGTAATTGTTACGCTGTAATTATTGCAGAACTCATTTTTAGTGGGCGGGCATCCCGGTCGAGTGTCCCCTTCGATGGTGAATCTGGCGGCATGCAGTGTCTGCTGTGGGGAAGCTTGCAGGATTCGGTTGTCAAGGAGCGCTGAAAATGGGTTTGGGGCAGCTTCGAGGGCCGTCTTGGTTGGAATTCCAGCAGGCCGCCTTTTGGGTGTCGCCTTAGTTTGTCCGGTACCTTCGCCACCTCTGCACCTCAATGGCAATCCCCGTTTGTCTGATACGCCAGCGACAAAGAGATTCGCTAACACCGTAGTGAGCAGCGACGTCCTGAATCGTCCAATCTGATTTGACCAACGAAAGGGCTCCCGCCCTGGGGACCAGAAGCGCCGCGCCGAGCCAAGTCGCTTCTTCCTCGACTTGCGCATCCCAATATCGCTCTCCGTTTTCACTTACGACCGGAGTCGGCTCATGTTCTAGCAGTGAATGCGAAACCTCGTGTGCCAGATTACTGGCTTGACGATTCGGGTGGTGGTTCTCGTTGTGAACGATGAAGCGCTCGTAGCCCTGAAAAATGGTGATGGCGGAAAACGAGTCCGGGTCGACAGCCGCGAAATACCTAGAAAATGAATTTCCCGGCGCGACCCGTGAGACTTGCCTAAGGCTGAAGACCGGAATCGCAAGGCACTCGGCAAGTTCCAGCGGTTCGAGTCGTGCATCATCGGTCAGGTCAAGCTCGTCCCGCATCTCCTTCGCGATTCGCTCAGCAGCACTCTTGAATCCTCTTTTCACGTCACTACAGCTCCTTGGAAAGTTTGACGGCAGCGCTCACTAGCTCCGTTAGCGCCTTGACCGCTTTGGGGCTCATCTTCTTGTTGCCGCGCAGCAAGGTGGAGACCACTGCCATCGGGTCGTTCTGTACACGCCCCGGCCCTAGCTCGGTGTAGAAGCGCTCAGCCGGGGTGCCCAACCAGGCCGTCAGCGCACTAAACGTATCGACGTCCGGGGACTTACCCTGCTGCATTCTCGTAAGGGTGGAAGCGCTGACCCCCGCCTCGGTTGCCAGCTGACGCCAAGAAATCCCCTTCGCTTGCCTCTCCGAATCAAGTGCTGCAACCAATGCCTCGAGTTGAAGAACTTTTTTCGCCATGATCCTCCTAGTGTTGCGAGATTAGAACGCTGTTGACAGATCGCACCGATCCTGTGCTACCATAGAATACCGTTGCACGCTAGCAATCGTCCAGCGGAATCCAAACGGAGGTAGTTCCAAAGTGAATACCGAAACGCAAGTCCAGGAGCACCACGCGCACGGTCCACACTTCTTTGTGGACATTGAAGGAACCGTTCACCCTTGGCCCCAAGACACCATCACCACCGAGGAAATCATCGCGCTCGGTGGCTGGCCACCGTCAGAAGGCGCCATCGAAATCGACAAAGACAACCGGGAGCGCACCCTTAAGCCGGGGGAGATCATCCACCTCAAGCCGGGGCACGCCTTCGCAAAGAGAGTGCTTTTCAAGAGAGGCTGAGTATGCAGGAGCGCATAAATCAAGAGATCGGCCTGCTCAAGACCCGCTTCCCCGATCTCGAATATCGGCCAGACGGCCAGTGGATTCGCATCCTGGAACATCCGCTGCCGCCTGGCTGGAATTTGTCGTCTACTCAACTAGCTTTCCCGATACCGGTTGAGTATCCCGGCGGGCCACCGTACGGTATCTATGTCCCATCGGGAATACGGTTTGGCAATCAGTCACCAAACAACTACACCGACCTAGCTCCGACGCAGCCTCCGTTCGGCGGCGCGTGGGGAATTTTCTCCTGGACTACTCAGGATGGGGTTTGGCACGCGACAACCGACTTTACTAAGGGCTCAAACCTGCTGAACTGGGTTCTAGGGTTCCAACGGCGCTTCGAGGAGGGTGTTTGATGTCGCCTTTTTCGCTGAGTATTCCTCCGGATCAGCATCGGACGCTGGTGAAGCACCTGCTTCCGCGTCGGCCCAAAACCGAAGAGGCGGCATTTCTGTTCTGCCGGGTTCTACAAGCGGGCACGGGAACAGAGTTTCATTTTCTCGATGCACACCTAGTCGCCCCGTCCGAGTTCAACTACAAATCCCTGTATGGGATCGAGCTAACAGATGGCTGCCGAGCCGCGGTCATACAGCGTGCCCACGATTTGAACGCTTCACTGTTGGAATTGCACTCGCATCCTCGAGCCTCAGTGGCGGAATTTTCGCCAAGCGATCGCAGCGGATTTGCCGAGTTCGTCCCTCACGTGTGGTGGCGACTCAAGAAAAAGCCCTATGCAGCCCTCGTGATGGGGCCGCGCGGATTCGATTCGCTTTCATGGATCTCAAATCCGGAGCGCCCGGACGGCGTTCTCGATTTGATGGTTGGAGGCAAGCGGCTGAGACCTACGGGGCTCACTTTTGAAAACTGGGAGCGCCACAATGAGTTCTAGGTACGATCGCAGTATTCGCTTCTTTGGGATCGAAGGACAGCGCAAGCTTCGGAACACAAAGGCAACGATTGTCGGCGTTGGCGGCGTTGGCGGCCATATGGCGCAGCAGTTTGCACTGCTTGGCTTGGGGTCAATCCGCCTCATAGACGCAGAGGAGCTAGACAACACCAATCGGAATCGCTACGTGACCGCCCGCGCTTCTGACACAGTTCCAGGGACTGCAAAAGTTGACATAGGCGAGCGCCTCATCAAAGAGATCGACCCATCGATCGAAGTAGTCAAGGTCCAGGACTCGCTGGTAAGCGACGCCGGGTTTCGGGCTATCGTAGAGTCCGATTACGTGTTCGGCTGCGTCGACTCAGAGGGAGCACGGCTTGTCCTCACGGAGCTGTGCGCCGCGTATCGCCTTCCTTACTTCGACATTGCCTCCGACATTGCGGTCGGTGATATCTCAAGGTACGGCGGTCGAGTTTGCGTCGCGTTACGGGGTGAGTGCTGCTTGGTTTGCTTGGGGCAGATCGATATGAATGAGGCGCAGCAGGAATTGGGCGGCCCGGAAGCGCGGGAGTTACGAGAGGCTATCTACGGGGTCGAGAAGAACTACCTCGGCAGGGTTGGGCCTTCGGTTGTTTCGATTAATGGCGTTGTCGCCTCGCTTGCCGTGACGGAGTTTGCGGTCGGCGTGACCGGCATCAGGGAGCCCCAGCGATTGATCATTTATCGGGGGAACATGGGCAGGGTTCTGGTATCAGACGACACGCCCAAGCCAGATTGTTTCTACTGTAAAGGGTTGTGGGGACAGGGAGCCCGCGCCGACACTCGACGCTACATCCGCCGAGGAGTGGGCGCATTCTTGCGATAGGCGTCTCGGTTCTGGGTAACGTCGCTTGGGTGGGAGCACTGAGTTCGTCGTCGTCCGGCGCCAAGAATAGAGACTCGCAGCACATCGGAGTGTCCGCCGGTACGGTAATTCAGTGTCCCCGCACGCCGGGATTTCCAATCGAGCTGTGCGAATCCCAAAAAGCAAATCCCACCCTTGCGCCGGGGATGCGCAAGGATGGGGCGGCCCGCCGTTTAGCAGGGCTGATGAAGATCGCTCCGACGAACTAGGCGTGATAAACGTGCTCGTGCTGACGCGCTTCATACCACAGCGCCAGCTCTACGCGGTTCCACAATCCCAGTTTGTCGTAGATCAAACGCAAATAATTTTTCACCATGTGCTCGGTGGTCCCGATCGAATCGGCGATCTCCCGGTTCTTGCAGCCCTCGGCTACGCGCTGAATGATGAGCTGTTCGCGGTCGTCGACTGGGCCCGCGGACGTTTGCTGTTTCTCCAACCATAATTGCCTCCTATAAAGTAAAGTCGCGAGCTTAACCCGCTTGATGCCGCCCTTGATTCCGAAATGCAAAAACATGCGGTTGAAATATGCTTTGACCGTGCGCTCAGCCATGTTCAGATCGCGAGCGATTTCCGCGTTGTCACATCCTTGGAGCAGCAGATCGACGATCTGCCGTTCCCGTGGTCCCAGTTGGCTGAATTTTTCTTCCATAAATATTGCACCTGTCCGACGCCCCAAACCCGGCGACTGGCGCGGAAACTAGGCCCTCCTCACATCTGGATTCGGGTTTCACATGGTCTCAATTTGCATTCACGCGGCCAAAGCGCGTCCCCGGATGTTACTTTGGCGTGAAAACTCTGGTTGCACGTTTTTCCCTATGAAAACAGGGGTTGCGGCAGCCATTGCAGGCAGATTTCGGGCGGGAAAACTGAGCAGTTTTGCTCAGTCTCTAGGGTGTATCACTTAGTACAAACTTCCCATATTCCGCGCCAGATGCGTGATTTTACACGGAAGTGCATTGCGCAGCCTGCCCCCTGCCCGTCCCATATAATGAGCCGTGGACTTCAAGCTGGTAAGCAACTACAAGCCCCAAGGAGACCAGGCGCGAGCCATCGACAGTCTCACCCGCGGCGTCTTTGATCGCGAGCAGCATCAGGTGCTGCTCGGCGTCACCGGATCGGGCAAGACCTTCACCGCCGCCAAAGTCATCGAGACGGCCAACCGGCCTACGCTAGTGATGGCTCACAACAAAACCCTGGCCGCGCAGCTCTACCACGAATTTAAAAGTTTCTTCCCGCACAACGCCGTCGAATACTTCGTCTCCTATTACGATTTTTACCAACCGGAGGCTTATGTGCCGGCGGCGGACCTTTACATCGAAAAAGAAACCACCATCAATGACGAGCTTGATAAGTTGCGGCTCTCGGCTACGCGGTCGTTGTTTGAGCGGCGCGATTGTTTGATCGTGGCATCGGTCAGCTGCATTTACGGTTTGGGGTCGCCGGAAGCTTACTATGGCATGCTGCTGTTTCTGGAAAAGGGACAGAAGATCAAGCGGCAAGACATTACCCGCAAGCTGGTCGAAATTCTCTACGAGCGCACCGAAGGGGATTTTCGCCGCGGCACTTTTAGAGTGCGCGGCGATGTTATCGAGATTTATCCTACCTATGACGACAATGCTTATCGCATCGAAATGTTTGGGGATGAGATTGAATCGCTCTCGCAGATCGATCCTCTATTCGGGACCGTTAAGCAGCGTTACATGCGCCTGCCGATTTATCCTAAGACGCACTATGTTATGAAGGAAGAAACTCGGGCCTCGGCCGTCGCTTCTATCAGAGTCGAACTGGCGTGGTGGGAAGCGGAACTGGAAAAGCAGGGGCGGCTGGTGGAATCGCAGCGCATCCATCAGCGCGTGATGTATGACCTGGAGATGATCAAGGCCATGGGCTACTGCCATGGCATCGAAAATTACTCGCGGCATTTTACGGGACGACTTCCCGGCGAGCCGCCGCCTACGCTGCTTGATTATTTTCCTCGCGACTTTCTGCTGTTCATCGACGAGTCGCACCAGACCGTGCCGCAACTGCACGGCATGTATCACGGCGACCGCTCGCGCAAGCAGACGCTGGTTGAGTACGGATTCCGCATGCCCTCGGCGCTCGACAACCGCCCGCTTACCTTCGAGGAATTCGAGCATCGCACTAATCAGATTGTCTATGTGTCCGCCACGCCGGGCCCTTATGAACTTACTAAGTCGGCGGGCGTGGTGGTTGAGCAGATCATCCGGCCTACTGGGCTGATCGATCCGCCGGTCGAGATACGTCCGGTTAAAGGACAGATCGATGACCTGCTGCACATGATCCGCGACCGCGTCGCCCGCAACGAGCGCGTGCTGGTGACCACGCTGACCAAGCGCATGTCCGAAGACCTGGCCGAGTATTACAGCGAGGTCGGCGTGAAGTGCCGTTACATGCACTCCGAAATCGAAACGCTGGAGCGGGTAAAGATCTTGCGCGACCTGCGCAAAGGCGAGTTTGATGTATTGATCGGCATCAATCTTCTGCGCGAAGGGCTCGACCTGCCGGAAGTATCGCTGGTCGCGATTCTCGACGCTGATAAGGAAGGCTTCTTGCGCTCCGCCGGTTCGCTGATCCAGACCATTGGACGCTGCGCTCGCAACCTGAACGGTCAGGCAATTCTCTATGCGGATCGCATGACCGACTCCATGAAAAAGGCGCTCGACGAAACCAACCGGCGGCGCGCCATCCAGCAGGCCTACAACGAAGAAAACGGGATTACGCCTGAATCTATCATTCGCCCGCTTGACATGACGTTGGTCGCGATTGTGGGCGCCGACTATACCGACCTGACCGGCCCCGAATCCGAAGGCATTCCGGATCTGAAATCGCAGGAAGAGTTGGACGCTTACATCGGAAAATTAGAGAGTGATATGCGGGAAGCGGCCAAGCGGTTTGAATTTGAAAAGGCGGCTAAGCTGCGGGATACGATCAAGGAACTGCGGA
>CAVQTQ010000003.1:0-1551561 GCA_963716615.1 uncultured Acidobacteriaceae bacterium
AGCCAGAGCGCGTGCAATCCAGGCGTTGAACACGTGGCGAAAAAACCCATGAGATCAATGTCATGGAGAAGGGTTTCACCAGCCAGTTCACAAACAGAGTAACGAGCAACCCACGTGGCTTCTTGCCCACCTCACGAATGGCTCCAAAATCGACTTTCATCATCATCGGGATGATCATCGGCCAGATGAGCACGGCGATTGAATGTTAACCTTGTCGTACCCTTTACCGAATTCCATGCCGCGCAGTGCATCAACGAGCGAGGAGGGAACTTACCTTGCCGATTCACGAACCGGCAACCATGCAGAGTCCGACCCATACGGTCAGGTAGCACTCAATAAATTGAGCCGTTTTTGGTACCGTATTCTTGGGGAGAGTTTCGATAGTTGCTGCCATTCGTGGATTCCTTACGTCCTAGCTCCTGTTACCGTGCATCGGTTTCCCTGCACCCACTGTTGCGTTGCGCTTTGCCGCTGGCTTCGGTGCACGAACCCTCCTGAATGGCCTCTCTCAACCGGCGGGTGTCGTCCTGTAGCTGTTGGGCTTCTTGTAGGCGTCCCGCAGAAACTCGAAGAGCTTCTTCTTGCGCCCTTTGGCTTCAGCCAGCCGATAGAAGATCCGGAGACCGTCTCGGCGATCGAGCACGAGCCCCAAGTTCTTCAAGTACGCCGAGAGATGGCGCGACACAGTCGGCTGCGATGCCTGACAACTGGATATCACAAACGCAGAGTTCTCCGTGGAGCAGCAGGTTTAGTATGCGTAACCTGTTGGCATCCACTAAAGCCTTGAAGTATTGCTGAGTTCCTTCATGCATCGAACCTCTGATTCATTTGGTTACTGTCTCCTCGAAGAGTTGCTGCAGTCCTCCGCCCCGACAGGCGGCTCGGACTGCCATCGAATCAAGGCCAACCTTGCGCGAGTTTGTCCCGTCACTCTCAGCAATGTAGCGCAATTCCAAAGCCCCCCGTTCAGCCAGAACTGGGTCGTGCGTTCCGGTCGCCCAGAAGCTCTGGTTTATCACCCACGCGTACGCCGTGATGCCCGCCCGATTCAGGTCGTCTTGAAGCCCACACCGCCTCGTGCACGGGTGTGGCTCGGGCAAGGTCACAATGATAATCCGTGTGACGTCCGGGTTCCCGCAATTGGGGCAGCAACCTGCGCACGCTGTCCGGAATGTGGCTCAGGTCGCGCAACATCGCGGTGATATGCTTCGGCCGCGTCGAGCAGCAGCAAAGTATGTCCGGTCGGGGCAGTGTCTTTACCACGAAGCCATGATCCCCTCGTCCACGCACCGCGCAAAGCACGGAATACAGCAATCTCTTCCGTGCAAGGGAGAGCGCAGGTCCTCTTCGAGCAACGCCTTGCCTTTTTCGTCGAGATCTCGCCCGGATTCCGCCATCACTTCGTTTCATGTAGGCGCGTGTTTCAGAAACCGGGTCGATCGCGAAACGCGAAGGCCCGGTATGTCTGCTCTCGGAGCCAGCGTGCAGGTGGGCAGCGGGATCGGTGGTGGTGAGGTGGACGCTATGCCCGCGGCTTGCGAGTGCCACGGCTAACGCAGCGGCGACCGTCGTCTTTCCGACGCCACCCTTGCCCATCGTCATGATGACGCCTTTGCCCCTTGCGATCAGATCGGGCACCAGGGCGGCAAGCGACGGCGGAGATTCACTCCACCTGCGGGCGGACAACGGCATTTCCTGCATCAAACGGCCTCTCGCAAACTGGCGTAGCTCCGGCGAGTTCCAATAAGCGATTGCTCGACCAACGGCACTTCGATTCTGGGAAGCTCGCCTACGCCATTCGGCATGTCTGCAAGTGCACTCGCGTCCTCTTTTCTCCAGAGCAACCGCGACCGAATCGTCCTTCGCCGAGGCATGAAAAACGCCGTTCAGGATCAACTTCTGATTCTTTAAGCCAAGTGCATCAAGTTCGTTGCGGGTCCGGTCCGCCTCTGCCAGAGCAGAATGTTCCGGACGGCTGACAAGAAAGATGGTCGTCGTCGTTGCGTCCGACAACGCCTGCAGGGTTTTTTCATAGAGTTGGCGCTGCGCCTGCAGACCGGCGAGCGGTCCGAGACACGACGTTCCACCAACGTTCGATGCGATGAAGTCCTGCCACGCTGCCGGCAACTGCAGCAGGCGAAGCGTATGACCGGTGGGAGCGGTATCGAAGATTACGTGGTCAAACTCCGCCGTTGCGTTTGCGTCGCCTAGCAACTTGGCAAACTCGTCGAAGGCTGCGATTTCGACGGTGCACGCACCCGATAGCTGCTCTTCAATGCTCTTCACTGCTGATTCGGGAAGGAGCTCTCGGTATGGCCCGACGACTTTCTCCTGGTACTGCCGGGCGGCCTCCTCAGGATCGACATTCATGGCATAGAGGCCATCTACGTTCGCTACGAGAGTGGGCCGCATCTCGAGTCGCGTTTCTAGCACTTCGTCGAGATTGGAGGCTGGATCGGTGCTGACCAGCAGAACGCGCTTGCCGTTTTCGGCCAGAAACACGGCAGTCGCGCAGGCAATTGAGGTTTTGCCCACGCCACCCTTGCCCGTGAACATAAGATTTCTAGTTGGATTTCCGAGTGACTTCACGGTTCACCGTTTGCCGATCTTGCTTCGCCCACCGATCGATACCAGCGATGAGTGAACATTCTCCTCGGTGACGACTGGCTCGGGCTCATACTCCAGCCCAACGAAGCCCGCCAACACGTTCCGGGCCGGATAGGTAGCTTGGCTGACGATCACGCCGTCCACCAGAACAAGAGGCAGGCACTTTGTCCCCTCGCTGTTTAGTGTCGTCTTGACAGTCGGATTGCTCGGTGAAGGCCCCAACCTCCTGAGCCAGATTGTACCGCTGCACTTGGACACCTTTGCTCTTCAGCCACTCCAGATCCGCTGAGAACCTCGGCAGGACGGGGTCAACACTGGGCCCACAAACGCCGGTAGAACAGCACATCGCGGGGTCAAACACTTCAAGTTTTATCATGGCAATTTCTCTATTACTATATTCGCATAACCGTATAGACATATGATAGCATGGCGCCGCGTCGAGATCTGCGATTCCGGTCACGTCGGGACGTTGCTTGGAGGATACGATGCCACGTCGCATGCCGTGTGTGGTAGTGCTCTTCTTCGTTTCCTTCCTGGCCTCCGCTCAGACGACGCTGAATGGCGCGGGGTCAACATTCGTTTATCCGATCATGTCGAAGTGGGCGGCGGAGTATCACAAGCAGCATCCGGAAACTCAAGTGAGTTATCTCCCACTTGGCAGTGGAGCCGGCATCGCCCAAACGATGGCGGGGATGCTTGACTTTGGTGGAACCGATGCCCCGGTCAGCGATGCGGAACTGGCCAAGGCGAAGGTTCCCGTCATTCACGTGCCGGTTGTTTTGGGTGCGGATGTTCCTGCTTACAACCTTCCAGAGGTGCAGACCCAACTTCGATTCACAGGTCAAGTCTTGGCTGATATTTTTCTCGGAAAAATCAAGAACTGGAATGATCCTGCAATTGCTTCTGCGAACCAGGGACTGGCACTCCCCAACCAAGAAATCACAGTGGTACATCGTTTGGACGGCAGCGGCACGACGTATATCTGGGCCGACTATTTGTCAAAAGTCAGCGACGAGTGGAAAAACAGGGTCGGTAAAGGCACGAGCGTCAAGTGGCCGGTCGGTGTGGGCGCCAATGGCAACGAGGGGGTTTCTGAAAGGATTCGTGAGGTGAAAGGAGCCATCGGTTACGTTGAGCTTTCCTACGCTCAAAATAAGAAGATTCCTTTCGGCAGTGTCCAAAACCCTCATGGTCTGTTTATCTCGGCCAGTGTTGGTGGTATCAAGGAAGCCGCCGCGTCGGCCGTCGGTACACAGTCCGACCTCAGAGTTTCCATCAGCAACGCTCTCGGACCAAATGCTTATCCCGTTGCAAGCTTCTCGTGGATTTTAGTGCCCGTGCGAGCGAGGAATCCCGAATCAAAGAAGGCGCTGAAGGAGTTTCTCGACTGGATTCTGACGGACGGCCAAAAGTACGCGGCCGATCTTTATTATTCGCCCCTGCCACCGGAAGTCGCAGCCAAGGCGCAGAAAGTGCTAGAGGAATATCGCTGAGAGGTGACAAATATCATGCGTTCTTCCAAGCCCAAAGTTCTGTTCCTATGCACTGGAAATTCAGCTCGCAGCCAGATGGCGGAAGGCTATCTCCGGCATGTCGCGGGAGATCACTTCGAAGCCCTGAGTGCGGGAGTTGAGCCGACGCATCTAAACCCTCTTGCCATTGAGGCCATGAGTGAGATTGGAATCGACATTTCTCACCAGAAGTCAAAGAACGTGGTAACGCTCTTGGGCCAGCACATCCCCTATGTAGTGACGGTCTGTGACAACGCAAGAGAGCGCTGTCCGATATTTCCCCGAACGTACAAGTTTTTGTATTGGAGTTTCGACGACCCCGCGGCTGCACAGGGCACACACGAGGAGAAACTGGCTGTTTTCCGCCGCGTCAGAGATGAGATCGCACAGAAAATCGACAAGGAATTGGTACCTCCACAAACGGTGCAACGCTCCGGGACATGATCCGCGTCAACCACTACCGCTTGCTGTTGCTGTGCGTCTCGGGAGGCGTGTTTCTGAGCGCCTGCACAAGGGCGCAGCAAGTCTGGGGTTCCCCAACTGTGCGCGAAATCGTGAAAGTAAGGAGCCGCACTGTGCCGAGCGATGGCTCGCTGCTTCGTGTAACGGACCCGGTCCGAGATGACTCAAGTGTTCGCGCCAGCTGGGAGATTCAGGGCAGTTCTGGCAATCAAGCTTATTTTCAATGGCTCAAGAATCAGCTCTCCCCCGAGTATCACCTAACGTCGGAAACTACCTCCGCCGTTACGTTCGTCAAGGAGATTGAAGGAGATTCCTACACGGTCGAGATCCGGAGTCGCAGTACTCAAGCTGGAACGATCATGGAGGCGCAGTTTGTCGCTGCCCCGGACTAGTTGAAAACTGATATCACGATGAAAATGTTGTCGAATCAAGATTTGTTCGTTACTACGCGGTAGCAATCAGGACCCAAAGGAGACAATCGACATGTGCAACGAACGCCGAACTTTCGCCGTCTGTATAGCGACGGCTGCCCTTCTCACCCTGTTGATCACCTTAGGCTGCAATTCTAAGTCCGACTCCGACGAAACCTTTACTGTATCGGCGTCGGCGCCTACGGCCGTAATGGGCGCCGCCGGAAGTACCTTCATTGCCCCGCTTATGGGGAAGTGGGTTGGCGCTTACCAGCAAGCCCATCCAAAGGTCCAGATCAACTATCGACCGATCGGGAGTGGAGCGGGTATCGAGGAGATGAAGCAAGGATATCTCAGCTTCGGTGCCAGTGACGCACCGTTAACTGACGATCAAGCCAAGCAGATGGCCCCTGTTGTCCAGGTTCCTGCCAGTGCGGGTCCCGTTTGCATTGTTTACAACCTGCCCAATCTGAACGTCCCGCTCAGACTCAGCGCCAAGAGTTTGAGTGACATTTATCTTGGGAACATCATCAGTTGGCAAGATCCAGCGATCGTGAAAGACAATCCAGGAGTCAAACTGCCAAGATCTGCTGTTATTGTCGTCCATCGTTCAGACGGCAGCGGTACCACGAATATTTTTACCTCGTATCTCGCCAAAGTCAGTCACGATTGGTCATGGAAATCGGGTCACGGGTTGTCGGTTACGTGGCCGACTGGCTTGGGTGCCGAAGGCAGTAGCGGGGTGCTCGCCATTGTCAAACAGACAGCCGGAGCCATCGGTTATCTGGAGCTGAATTATGCGAAGGAGAATGGCGTGCCGGTTGCTTCGATTCAGAACCAGGCTAGCCACTTCGTGCAACCGAGCCCTGGCAGCACCGCCGCTGCTATCAGCGCTTTCAGCGATGCACTGGCGAAGGATGTACGCACTCCGATTGTCGACCCTCCTCCCTCTGCCGCTGATGCTTATCCGATTTCCGGATTGACCTTCATTCTGATAGCAAAGGACCGTACGGATGCGGGACAACAGCAGGCAGTCAAAGATTTCGTTGCCTTCGCGATCTCGACGGGCCAGAACTCAGCCGAGGAACTGTCGTACGCGAAGCTCCCGGACGCCGTTCAAAAACAGGGACAGGAGCTGCTGAGCCAATTGACGGCAAACGGTCAGCCGCTGAAATAGACACCAACGGAGGTAAGACCCAGTTGCGTAAACGTAAGCGTCAACGTGCATCTAACCACGCGAATCATGTGCCGCATGAGATAAGGCAAACGCTGGAGGAGCTCTTTTTCGCTTTCGGGAGAAGTTTGGACGGGACCCTGGCCCGAATGACCCGATTTTCTTTGATCCTCATTCGGACCAACCGGCTCCCCTCGGGCGAGAGGCGCTGAACGAGACATGGGACCGGATGGCCGACGCAATGGTTCGACAGGGGGAAATCACACCCGAAACGGCCTACGCAATGAAGAAGACCGGTCTCCTTGTGACCGAGCAGACAAAAGACCTGCTAAGCAATGCAGAGCTCGGCGAATGGCACGATGCCGTTCAGGAGTATAGGAACCTGGACGCAACGACTCGACAAGCCGATGACGCTGCGCGACTGCCTGTCGAGTATCTCGCATCAGTTCCTCCCATATCAGAGCAGACGACCCACGTAACTACTCCGGAAGTCCTAGCCTCAATTGCAGCACGTCGGACCACAACAAGCCTTTGCACCAATGGGTTTGATGGCCCGGACAAAAGCGCTAATGAATTTTCCATCTACCTGTGGAGCAATCGCATCTACATCCACGCCTTGTCCCGAGAGGAATTCGCGGGCGTCCTCTGCCCGGTAGATACGCGTGGGTTCAAGTTCGACCTGCTCAAATCCAGCCGATGCCAGCTTGCTGCGGTATTCGTTCTCTTCGAGCGCCCCGGCGACGCAACCAACCCAAAGAAGCACGCTTTGGCGGATCTCAGGGAGTATTTCCCCACGAGTGACAACGTCGGAGACGGCGAAACGCCCACCTGGCTTGAGAACTCGAAAAGCTTCTCTCAATACTCTGTCCTTGTCCGCGGAAAGATTGATGACGCAATTGGAAATGACAACGTCCACGGAGCTGTCGGGCAAGGGGATGTGCTCAATCTCACCTTTCAGGAATTCAACGTTGTCGATGCCGGATTTCCGCTTGTTTTCGTTAGCCAGAGCGAGCATTTCATCCGTCATGTCGAGACCGTAGGCTTTACCTGTCGGGCCGACCCGTCTGGCAGAAAGCAGCACGTCGATGCCACCGCCGGAACCTAGATCGAGCACAGTCTCGCCCGGCTTCAGCTTTGCCAAGGCCGTGGGGTTACCACAACCGAGCGAGGCAAGAAGGGCTTCTTCAGGGATCTGCGTTGCCTGTGAAGCGTCATAAAGGTTGGCGGTGATCGGATCGCCACAGCCGCTGCTGACGGGATTGCCGGCGCAGCAAGAAGTGCCACCGGCTTTTACCCGCAGGGCTGCCTGCCCGTATTTTTCCTTGACCACTTCCTTGATGTCTGCGTTGCTCATCTGTCCGGTCTCCTATCTACTGATTTGGACGATCTTTTCGGGTTTAACTGCCTTATTTCGCGTGCAGCATTCGGAATACAGAAAACTCAACAGCTCTTGCAGCGCCTCGGTATTGGCGGTGTACCGCAGAAACGTACTTTCGCGTTGGACACACACGAGTTCCTCGTTCTTTAGCTTTTCTAGATGGTGTGAGAGTGTCGAATTCGGGATATCCAACTGTTCCTGGATGTCGCCGACCACAAGGCCTTCGGGATGCGCGGAAAGCAGCAGCTGCATGATTCGCAGGCGCGGTTCGGTTCCCATGGCGGACAACATGTCCGCATATTTAGGGATCTGATCCAAGACTTTCTTGTTTTGGGCCTTCGACACATTTCGATATTTGCAGAAATATAATACACTGTCAATCGAAATTTCTCAGGCCAGGTCCTTCAAGTCGAATTCGAGTGCTCCTGGGAATTTGGGGTAATCCCGTAACATCCTTGCTATCGAACCAGTTCCAGAAGCATCTTTCACAACCGCTTATTGAGGCGGACCTTAGATGAGCACAAACCGTCAGTTGCTACTCGGACCCAAAGCAGCCCCACGCAGCGTTGCTAGTTCGCATTGCTGTGGGGCTGATCTTCCTTACACAGGGCATTCTGAAGTACCTTGACCCGAATATGGGCGTGGTCCGCTTCACAAGGATTGGATTTCCGCATCCGTACTTCACCGCTCATTTCGTAGGTACCTTCGAGATTCTGTGCGGATTCCTACTCTTAATAGGGTTGTGGACGAGACTCGCGTCCATTCCTCTGTTCATTGTCATCACGACGGCGATTGCGACAACAAAGATTCCAGAGTTGTTTCGTGCCAACCAGGGTTTCTGGTACATGGTCAGCGACGCGCGCACTGATTTTGCCATGTTCTGCTGCTTGATTTTTCTCATCTCAGTTGGTGGCGGCCTCTGGTCTATTGATGCAAGGCTAGCAGGACCCGATCGAAGTCGAGAATGAGGTGCCCCTGGCTTCGTGAGGATTATCAAGGAGACTTCATGAACGAACTGTCTGAATCTAGGCGTCGGTTCCTGAAAGCAGCGGGTCTGCCAGTCGGGGCGGCTCTCTGCTTCATTGACATTCTTCGATGAATCTGGCACTGTTGTCGTTGACACCGCCGTGCCAGCGACCACAAAATGCCGGACTGCCAATTGTTGCCCCGAGACAAAGTCTGCCAAGATCACCGAGTCTCGCGCGAAGGAGTACGCCGGTTGCTTCAAAGCCCTGGCCGACCCGATGCGTATTCGCATTCTCAATTTACTGGCCAACAATGACGAACCTGTCTGCGTCTGCGAGATCGTGAAGCATTTTCCGATTCAGCAGCCGTCGATATCGCATCATTTGAAGATTCTTCGCAACTCTCGGTTTGTTCTTGCCGAGCGTCGCGGAACTTTCATGTATTACCAGGTAAACCGCAAGTGTTTGGCTGAATTTCCTCACGCCGCGCGTGTGATCCTCAACGTGTGATGACAACGTGACTCACAGGCGGAACAGAGAATCGCCCATATTCATAGAACATCGTCAATATTCGATGGACTGAAAGGAGCAAGAAATGACGCGACATCGACTTACGAGACGAGCCTTCCTAGCAACTGCGGGTGCAACCCTCGGTGCCATGCGCGTCGCCGGCGCCGATTTTCCGAAGGAACTGGGAGCGGGGCCGCGCCCCTACGGCGAACGCTCGCCGTTCGAACAATCGGTTCGCTTCCTTCCAAAGACAAACACACCCGCATCCAGCTACAGCAGAACACCTCTCCAGGATCTGTTTGGCATCATAACGCCTTCGGCTTTGCACTATGAAGTTCATCATTCGGGGGTTCCTGAAATCGATCCTCGTGTCCACGAGGTGATGATTCACGGCTTGGTGGAGCGACCTTTGATCTTCACGATCGAAGATCTCCATCGCCTGCCTTCGGTTTCGAGAATTCACTTCCTCGAATGCGCTGGTAATAGTGGCGGGGAGCAGATAGCCCGCCCCGCCATCAACCCGCAGAGAAGCCACGGCCTTTTGAGCTGCAATGAATGGACTGGTGTGCCACTGCGAACCCTGCTTGACCAAGTGGGCCTGAAACCGGGCGCTAGTTGGATGGTTGCCGAGGGAGCGGACGCGGGCAGGATGGCGCGCAGCATCCCTCTTGAGAAAGCACTTGACGACGTGCTCGTCGCCTACGGCCAAAACGGCGAAGCGCTGCGCCCCGAGCAGGGATATCCAGTACGGCTCATCGTTCCCGGTTGGGAGGGCAACGTGAACATAAAGTGGCTCCGCCGCGTGCAAATTGTCGATCAGCCTTACTTGAGCGCCTATGAAACGGCCCACTACACCGACCTCATGCCCGATGGAACGGCCAGGCAGTTCACATTCGTGATGGAGGCCAAGTCCGTGATTACGCGGCCTGCTGGAGGCCAGCAGCTGTCGGGCCCCGGCTTCCACGAAATTGCTGGGTTAGCTTGGTCCGGCAGAGGACGAATCACCAAAACCGAGGTTTCCGCCGATGGCGGAAAAACTTGGCAGGAGGCGCAACTCAATGAGCCAATCCTCCCGAAGGCACTCACGCGTTTTCGGCTTCCGTGGTGGTGGGACGGAAAGGAAACTTCACTTCAATCGCGATGCACGGACGAGACCGGCTATCTGCAGCCCACGCGAGAGGAACTCGTCGCGGTTCGCGGACTCAACGCCACCGACCACTACAACGGAATCAAAGTCTGGTACATCCACGCAAACGGAGAGGTCAGCCATGAATAAAACCGCACTGCACATCACCTGCGCTCTCACCGCCGTAGCCATAGCCACGCTCGGACAAAGTCAACAGTACAAATTGGGAAGACCGGCGACACCGGAAGAAGTTCGCGAACTGGACATCTCCGTAGCCCCTGATGGCTCTGGCTTACCCAAGGGACGCGGCACGGTCGTACAAGGACAGCGTATCTATGAGACCCTCTGCGCGAATTGTCACGGAGATCGCGGTCAAGGAATGTTGCAGTATCCCGCGCTGGCCGGAGGACAAGGCACGCTGAAGAGCAGCCATCCACTACGCACTGTTGGAAGTTACTGGCCCTATACGACCACTGTTTGGGACTACATCCACCGGAAAATGCCGTATGCTCGCCCCGGAACCCTTACCGCTGACCAAACCTACGCCGTTACGGCGTTCGTTCTTTACCTCAACGGAATTCTTGACAAGGAAGCTGAGCTAAATGAAACGACGCTGCCTCGCGTAAAAATGCCCAATCGGAATGGTTTCGTTCCCGACCCTCGCCCGGACGTACCATACCCAACAAGAACTCCGCGCCAGCCGTGAGCGTTGTCGGCAACCCGGCGGAAGCGTTAACGTACCGACACGATCTCGGCCTGTTGCCTCCCGGATTGCGAGCGTCCGACAAAAGCTCGGCTGATCGTGCCCTCGCGAATGCGAATGTCGGCCGCCGCTCTTGTGATCTGGAAGCAACCAAGTTTGTGGATGGTCGGCAACTCTTACCTTGGGTAAGGAGAGGAAAGCGAAGATGGGACAGGTCTCAACCTGGCCCGAAGGAAGACCTCTACCTTAACGGGGCAGATTCCACGTCCAATATAGCAATCCAATCGCACCCAAATGCACCCACATTTTGCACGTAGGGTTCTGGGTTCGACACAAGAAAACAATCGAGCCGAAGACTCGCCCCCTAGTACGCATACACCTTGAGGAAGACGAAGACAGCCACGCCAGTAATTGAAACGTAAAGCCAAATAGGAAACGTAAAGCGCGCAACTCGGCGGTGCATTGCGAAGCGGCCTGTCAACGAGAAAAAGAACGTCGTGAGCACCATAGGCAGCGCAACAATTGAAAGGATGACGTGGCTGCCTAAGATGGTAAGGTACAACGTACGGACTGGACCGTGGCCGGGAAAAATTGTATCGCCGTGGAGAGCGTGATTCACGATGTAGCTGACGAGAAACGCGGAAGAGAACACAAGAGCCAGCAGCATACTCCTGCGATGCGCTTCTCGGTTGCGATGTTTGATGAAATACAATCCCACGCAGAGCGTAATTGCGCACAATCCGTTCAGAACCGCATTCAGGGCCGGCAGAAACATCCAGCGCCCGGCGAAATCAGCGGAAGCGCGATGCATGTATAGCAGCCACAGGAGGAATGACACAGCAAGGCCACTCACCACGATGATCGTTCCAATTACTGGCCGTGGATTGATCTGAGCGTGTTCCATGCTGACAATTAAATCACAAAAATCCGTGTACAAGTCATGGAGATGTCTCAAACACAGCGTTGCGCGTGACAATTTAAAACTGACTTTGAATCTGAGCGAGCTCGAAAATGTCAGGAATCGATCCTGCGGCATAGATCACACGTAATCAAAAAGGGTCATGAAAGCTATTCCTAAGGCGCCTTCGCTGACTGCGCAGGTTCCGACGATGACGTTGGCGAATCGGGGATAAGGACCCTCTTCACTGAGTCAGGAATTTCGTTGGCGTGCGCGAGCAGTTGGCTAACTTGCCAAAGTTCGGTATCGGTTAGCTCGGTCTTAAAGGAGGGCATCCCTGAAAGACGGATTCCGTTGACTGCCTTCCAGTAAGCCTCCGATGCCGGGTCATCGGTCACACCCTTGCCACGGAACAATTGTGGCGGTTTGGGAAACATCGTTGTCGCATAATCAATGGGTGGCTGCCCAGGAAGTCCGTGACACGAAGCGCAGTGTTGTTTGTATGCGCCGGCACCTTCAAGAAAATTGATTTCATCTGAGGGCACGGGAGATGGAGGAATGTGCTGCTTCTCGATATGCGCATCCAGGGCCATATTCGCGAGCTTCTTCTCAAGGGCATAGGCGGATCGGCCGTTGCTACTGGTGCCAAGCCAGCAGAAAAATAAAGAAAAACACAACCCACTGAAATCGCTATCGCGAGAATGAAACCGATCACGATACCCTTTATCACTTGCTCGCTCCTGTGACTGATCAGAAATTAAAGCGATAACCCAGAATCATCTTGGCAATCAGGTGGTCGGTTGCACCCGTAAGGCCCACGCCAAGGCCGAAATTGATCTCCCACTGTGGAGCTACATTCAAATCGATTGCTGGGAAAATCTGATGCTGCTGTTGTGAGACCGCATCGAACCCGTTCACGGGGCCGACCGATCCGTAGTATTCCAAACCTCCCGCAATTTTCGGTGCGAAATCGTAACTAAATTTGAAGTTCGGCGAGAAGACCACGCCCTGGTTCACGCTCTGGCCGTGGAAAGATCGGTCGAGCGTGGGGTTTAGCGACCAGTACCAGCGTCCGAACTTTTGATCCACGATGGGACGAATTTCCCAGGTCCACGTGTCCACAGAATATTGCCGTCTTTGGTAGCCGATTTCATTCGAAAGGCTCACTCCAACCGGCCAGTGCCATTTCTTCGGTACTGCAACCCGCGGCCGGACGTGATCTCCCACCCACTGCCAACCCTGGCCCTCAGTTATGGAGGTGAAAATGTAAAAGCCGCACTCGAACCAGTCATTGAAGCCATGTGTGATCTCAACGGTCTCATGCTCAGCGTGATTGGTGGGGTAAACACCATCAACGACCGTCTTCGAACCATCGATCGTAAAGTTGCTGTGGAGTTCGACCATCGTGTGTCCAGGATCGACCAGATCAGATCCGTAGACCTGAATCTCGTAGTTGTCTTGAGCGCGGGTGAGAGTTGTAGTTGCAGCCAAGGTCAAGATGAGGAAAAGAAAAGTGATCGGGACATGTCGGCAACTCACCGTTCGATCAGAGTCACAACGTCCCATGAGGAAGATTAGCAGCTACATAATGAATTCGGCGTGGCGATCAGATGACAAGTTGTTCATCTTCCTTAACCAGGCAGGTGAACTTGCATCAACCATAGTATGCGGAGGTTGCCGGCGTGTTCATTCGTTTCCAGGATCTGCCGTGTCCTGATCTCTGCTAATTTCCTGTTCGCTGGCGTGGCAGCTGCCGGTCAGGAAACTTCGGCGCTGCCCGACGCCCCAAGCGCAACTCAAACTAAATCAAAGCCGTCAGACCTCACACAGTACGACGACGAGCATGAGCCGAGTAAGAATCACATTTTGTGGATCATCCCAAACTATCGCTCGGACGAAAATTCAGGACAGATCAGAGCATTGACACCTGCCGAAAAGATGAAAGTTTCGTTGGACGATTCTTTCGATCCCTCAGCTTTTCTAGTGGCTGGAATTTTTGCTGGTGTCTCCATGGTGCAAAAGCAGTACAGCTCTTTCGGCACTGGAGCGCAAGGCTTTGGCAAATACTACGGAGGAGCATTCGCTGATCAAGCAATTGGCAACATCATGACTGAGGGCCTGTTCCCAGTCGTTCTCCATCAGGACCCCCGGTACTTCGTTAAGGGCACAGGTGGTTTTTGGAGACGAACTGGATACGCTATAAGCCGCGAATTTATCACTCGGGGTGATGATGGCCGCAACCATTTCAACACATCAGAGCTAGCCGGAAATGCGGTAGCCGCGGGTGTTTCCAACCTTTACTATCCGGCAGCGGATCGATCGTTTGGAAATACGGCGAACAAGTGGGGGCAGCAAATAGGCTTGGATACGTTCTTCAACGTTACAAAAGAATTTTGGCCAGACGTGCGCAACAGATTGTTTCGGCGCTGAGCGACCAAGACTGATCCTTGGCTAACGCTGTGGGCAACGGAGGGCGGAGACGACAACGACCGTGCGGCAAACAAGTCCGATCCCTAGTGACATATCGCAGGCATACGCAACAAGAACCGAGTTCTGTAGAGCATTTGCGGAAAATATGGATAGCATGTATTTGCTTTCGTTCTTGCTTACGGCCGATCTCACGAAGGCTGAGGAATGCTTCGTCTCCGGCTTGGAAGAGTGTGTCCAAGGAAGCCACGTGTTTCGAGACTGGGCACGATCATGGGCTCGGAGGACGATTATTCAGAATGCAATTCGAATGTTGTTACCCAACAAGAAGAACTCGGTCGTCGCAGACGTAGCGCGCAATCCAGTCAATTACCCACTTGGACGGACGCCCGAGGCCGATTATGCGATCGGGAGCATCCTGCGCCTTCAAGATTTCGAACGCTTTGTCCTTGTCATGTCCGTTCTTGAAAAATACTCAGACCAAGATTGCTCCGTTCTCTTGGACTGCTCACGGCGGGATATTGCGGAAACAAGAATCACAGCGTTACTGCACGTTGCTGAGTCTGGCGGGCAATTTCCCCTGAGAAGAGCGGGTTCTGATTGCAAAGATCACCAAGAAACTGCGACGCGAGAAACGCAGATGGAGCCCCAGTGTTGATGTCTATCAGGGCCAGAGAAGCTCACAGTTGTTGAGTTCAAGAAGAGGGGAATCGCGTTTAAGAAACTATCAGCAGATCGGCATCGCTCGTGACGGCCCCGCGCGGTGAATCCTGAGAGATTCAAAAAGGACTGTCGTGAGAATTTTGCTCTACAACCCCGACAACGGTGTGACACGCAATTTCATGCCGCACCTTTGGATGTTTTTGCTTAAGGCCCTGACTCCTCCAGGTCATGAAGTTCTGCTGATCGATGGTAACGCCCAGCCTATGGACGAGCGCCAAATTGCGCAATACGTCCTCGAACAAAACGTCGGACTGGTCGGGATCGGCGCGATGACTCGAATGATCGCCAAGGCGTATCGCATCGCCGATGCCATTCGCTCCACCGGAGTTCCGGTCGTCATGGGCGGACCTCACGTCACCGAGCTTGCCGACGAGGCCCTCGGTCGCGACGGTGGGGACCGTCACGCCGACGCAGTCGCTCTTGGAGAAGCCGATGAAACATGGCCGCAGATTGTGAACGATGCCGTTCGCGGCGAGCTTAAGGACATTTATGCTCCGGTCGATGCTACTGGCAAAGAGCACAAGCCTTCGCTGAAGCAATATCCCACGATCCCATGGGACTCAATTGACCTCGATCAATTCAATCTTGTCCCAAAGTCCGCGACCTCTCTGCTCCAAAAAGTTGGTGAAGGCTGGGGAACTTTTCGCATCATTCCGGTCGAGTCCGGGCGTGGTTGCCCTTATGGTTGCGAGTTCTGCACTGTCACTGGGTTCTTCGGCGACTCCATTCGTTTTCGCACCAACGAAAGCGTCGTCAACGAACTGCTCCTGCTGAAAGCTCGCGCTGCAGAGAGAAGGGTCAGATGGCGGTCTTTTTCATCGATGACAATTTTGCTATCAATGTGAAACGAACGAAATCATTGCTGCGCGACATAATCGCCGCCAAAGCCCAAGTGCATTGGGTGGCGCAAGTTAGCGCCAACTTGTTGCGCGACGAGGAGCTCGTTGACCTGATCGCCGCTTCGGGCGGCAAGTGGATCTTCATCGGCATGGAATCCATTGACGCGGCCAATCTCAAAGACGTGAACAAGGGGTTCAATAAGCCGGGTGAGTATGCCGCCGTGCTCGAACGCCTCGCGCAACGCAACGTATATGCGATCACATCATTTATCTTCGGGATGGACAACGACACCTCCGGTGTGGCCGAGCGCACGCTCGCGCAAGTGCGAACTTGGCCTCCGGGGTTGCCCATCTTCGGCCTGCTTACGCCCCTGCCCGGAACTCCTCTCTACAAACGCTTGGAAGCCTCGGGCCGACTCACGCGCCCCAAGCACTGGCAAGAATTCATACCGTTTGCGATGGCTCACGCTCCGCTAAAGATGACGAGTGAAGAGGCGCATGCCGAAGTGAAATACGGTTGGGAGCAGGCCTACGGCCCAAAAGCGCTGGCGGCCGCGATTGACTCGATCGATGACCAGCCTGTTGGTTATCGAGTCAATATCTTTCTTGCCCGCCTCTGTTTCCGGGGAATCTATTTTCGATGATGGGGAAAATGGCGTGGCTCAAGGTTGCCGCGCAAAATAGCTCAACCATTTTCAAGTTGGGAAGAGAGGCTTTCTTTGGCCGCCGTGCGCGACCCACGAGTCCGGAGGTGCAAGAGCCGTTTGGAGAAGGCGCGCCTGCAGAAGTCTCCGGCGAAGTAAACGCATAAGCGAGAGAGGTTGGCGATCTGGCGTTTATGCTGCTTGGAGCACGCTGACCGGCAGCGATAACGTTATAACGGCGCCACCTCCCGGACGGTCCGAAACCCTCGTGCGACCACCATGTGCCTGGGCAACTGCCTCTACGAACGCCAGTCCGAGACCGTGACCGGGAGAGTGTTTTCCTTTTACGAATCGTTTGAAAACCTGGCTACCGATCTCCGCAGGAAATCCCGGTCCATTGTCTTCGACGACCAATTCTGCAGCTCCTTGATGCGAATAGAGCCGGATCTTCACTTGGCATCCCGCTGGCAGATGAATTAACTCGTTTTCAAGCAAATTGCTTACCACACGATTCAGTAGGGTCACGTCAGCATCCACAACCACATGCTCTTCCAGGTCAGTCGTTACATCATGATGATGCTCGGCCATCGCCGGCTGGTAAATATCAACCAGTTGTCTTATGACATCCGAAAAGTCAACCGGGCCGCGTTCCATGTGAAGGGCACCCGCCTCCGCCTCCGCCAGGTCCAGCGTCGTGTTCAACAACTGCAAGAGCCTGTCCAGGTCCTCGATTGCTTCTCCAACCGAGTCACGCCACTTGTCATCTCCTTCATTGCATAATGCGGATTCAAGTGTTCCACGAATTAAAGTTACCGGGCTTTTGAGGTCATGCGCGATACCGCCAGTCACCGTGCGAAGCTGATTCACGGAAGCCTGAAGCCGGTCCAGCATGTGATTAAAAGTCTTCGCTAACCGCGAAATCTCATCCGAATTTACAGGCTCAGGGAGGCGTTCCTGTAAGTCTTCTGTTCCGATCCTCGCCACGGTCTCTGTAATTTGTTCAACGCGATGCAAAGTGCGGCGGGCACTCCAATACGAAATGACGAATCCAAGCACGAACATGCCGCCCCAGAGCATGAGAAAACGACGCGCCAAGGTGTGGAGCAAATGCTTGGCACCACGATCAGACAGGCCCAGATAGACAATTCTTCCGTTTTGCGCCTTTTCAACGACACGAAACGTCTGTCGATATCCTTCCACGGTTATCGACTTTGGTGGTCCCGGTGTTAGCTGCGAGCGCTGAATCGCGGTAACGAAAACATCCTTCGAGCCTGGACCCACCCACAATGGGCTGTCACTATTGCTAGGGTTTGTTGCAAGAAAGAATACTGAATTCAACCTTTCGCCGCGGGCATTGCGCTCATCCGGCACTTCCTGAGTTGCAAGCTCAGCCACCTCCCGGACGATTCGTCTGTAAAGGTGATCGCTCGGTGTGTCTACCGAGACCTGAGCCAGAACCTCAGCCTCGCCGCTAAGCCAAGTGTCACTTCGCTCCCTGAGGCCCTGTGCCACCAGAAAATAAACTATGTAGAATGCCCCAGCCGTTCCGAGCGCGAACGCTAGAGTTGTCCAAATCGAAATCCGCCAAGCGGCGGTAGTGCGGAGGTTTCTAGGCATGTTTGAGAACGTACCCAACGCCGCGAATCGTATGAATCAGCGGCCGCGGGGTATCGTGATCCACTTTGCTGCGCAGCCGATAAATGTGAACATCAACTACGTTGGTAGCGGGGTCAATCCTCATCTTCCAGACATGGTCCAGAATCATGGTCCGCGTCACGACGCGACCTTCGTTGCGGCAAAGGTATTCCAGCAGGGAAAACTCCTGCGGAGTCAATTGCAGCAAGTGCTCGCCCCGCCGCGCCTCACGACGTACCAAGTCAAGCTGCAAGTCGGCTGACTGCAGCCGCACAGATTCAGTCTGAGGGACGGCGGACCTGCGTAGGAGATTTCTCAACCTTGCCAGCAGTTCAGGGAGAGCAAATGGCTTCGTAAGGTAGTCGTCTCCGCCCTGCTCCAGCCCGCGAACGCGTTCGTCTACGGAGCGCCTTGCGGAAAGGATCAGAACCGGCGGCGCATTACCTTGAGCTCGGCACCGCGCAATCAAGTCCAGTCCATCCAGATCGGGAAGGCCAAGATCGATGATAAAGGCGTCGTGAATGCCCTCCAATGCCATTGTTTCCCCAGCTTTCGCTGTACTGGCCGCGTCCACTTGATATCCGGCCTCCGTCAGCGCCCGCTTGAGGAATAGCTGAATGGAAATGTCGTCTTCTACGACCAACAGTCGCATGGGAGATCCCTGCCTGTCCAAAACTTTACACCTCCACGTAGGATGCAGGAAACAGGGTCTTGGGGACCTCCTGAGCCAACACTTTCCCCATCACTGCTGACGCCACGTCATGTCCACGCGTACCGGTATTTCGTTCTTGACCGGTATCGTCAAAAGCGATGGCGGTTCGATTTTGAAATCGGAGAGCGTAGCCGGAATTGTCCCGGTGATATGAATCTCGTTCCCTTGCTTCTCTAGCTTGAAAGGAACCTGTTTGTACTGGACCGTCTGGCCCGCAAACTGGATCTCGAGATCAGCATCGATGGTCGATGCCGCGGCATCCGATTCAGGCAAACGAGTACGTACCGTGACGAGCGGGAGCTCGGCGCCGCGTGTGACTTGAAGCATGTGAAGATCTCGGTTGGTGTCTCCGGAATCAAACGACTTAACTGGCACAGCGATCAGAAACTCGCATTGCCCAGCATGGCAGACGCCCTTGCCCTTAGCTGCATGACTCACGCCCTCGCTTTGATGAAGCGGGTGTGATACGTGATACGTGAGCGTGCTCTGGTGAAGAATCCATTGGGTATCCGCTGCAGCAAAAGTGGGCAGCGCCGCAAGTAAGAACACGGTCAGTATTTTCTTATTCATAAACTGTTGTTAGAACTTCACCGAAACAGACAGAAGAGCAGCTCCAAACGCCCCGGCTGTAACGATGGCAACCGGGCCATGCGCTTGCGCGATCCCGTGCACTTTTTCTCCGTTGTTCTTCTGACTGAACGCCATTGCCCCAAGAATGGGAGTGAGGATCATGCCCGGCCCGTGAATCCATGCCATCGCCTCGTGAAATTTTATCGGACCGCGCTTTTTGGTTCCGGGGATTCTGGGGGCGCGGATCGCGTAGTAAGCGGTGATGCCGTACAGATCTCCCGTCAGGCTGCCTAGCGCCACGTGCAAATCGCGAGCAGCCGTGCCTTCACTTTTGCCCCCAGCGCCAGGACCGAGGATCACCGTCGCAACCAGCGGTATCGTCGTGATCAAACCCATCCGTTGATGGATCTTCAGCATGTGCGTCCGTTTATCCAGCAGCGCCTGCTCCTGAGGGTTTCCCCGAGTTTGTTCCGGAGAAAGGCCTAGATCTGAAAGCGAGGGAGACTGTCGTACTGCTCGACGGCGCGTTCGGTAGGTTTTCCTGTTGTGTTGGCGTTGATTCGCCATTGACTTCCTCGCCTTTCTCCAGTTTGCCATCCAGAACTTCTGGCACGGTCGCGTTGACCGTTGCTGAAGAAATCTCCAAAGTCTTGAACCCTGCGGCTTCAAAGGTCAGCCGGTAGTTGCCTGCAGGCAACTCCAGTTTGTATGTACCATCAGGCCCTGCGTTCGCGGTTTGTTTCTGCCCGGAATCTATGCTTGTTGCCGTCACGGAAGCATTTGCAACCGCGCCACCAGACGGGTCGGTGACCCTACCTGTCAATACACCCTTTCCAGCCGTCTGAGCGATTAGAGACGGAGCCAACATCCCGAAGAGAGAGACGACTAGGAGGCCAGAGACAGAACTCCGCCAAAGGTTACTCAACATCCTTCACCTCATTCTTCTTCTGATCCCGCAATGATCTCGTAACGCGAAAACGCACCCAAGACTAAGATTATGTCCACAACATTACCGGGGCCTTTCTAAAAGATGACAATTTGTTCATCCAGCGGCTATTTCCAGCATTTCGCTCGCTTTAGGCTTAGGCTTTCTTCGACGACCTTGGCGGAGTTGCAACCATTTTCCGAGTTGTGCGCTTCATAGAGGACACGGGCTTCTCTTGTTTCTCCGGGGCGTCTGGTATTCGCAACCTTGGCCCTACGCTTCACGCAGCCTTAAATTGCGGCTCTTCTTACACGAAGATCAATCTGGAGTTTTTTGCAATGCAACGAAGTGTATTCGCACTAACCGTATTGATGGTTGGGTTGTGTGGCGTGAGTGTCGCGCAGACCCTGAAGCCGCGGCCTGCAGGAGGGGCACAGCGAAACGCGGATTTGCCTGCCGGGCAGGTGGAGCGCAGAAATGTGGACGACGTGCCGATAGTAATGCCAATGACTGTTGATGCCAGCACGCCGATCAAAGTGGCGATTGACTCTGAGGTACGGCTTCGCGCAGTGGGTCAGACAATTCAGGCCACGACCACGGAACCGGTGTATGCCTTCGACAGATTGCTGATTCCGGTTGGGACGGTGGTGAATGGCAAAGTGTCAGCAATTGATCCTGTACCAAAGATGACCCGAACGATGCAGGCAGCGAATGGGAATTTTTCACCAGTGCGCAAGGTGCATGTGCAGTTTGACGAATTGGTGATGGCCGATGGGAAAACGGTGGCTTTGCATACGGTCGCGTCTCCCGCTCCTGATGGAGTGCTGCGGTTCGTCTCGGCGAATGCGGCGGAGAAGAAAAAGAACAAAGTGCAGGAGGCCGCGTCGAACAAAGTTAGCGCCACGCGGCAAGCCATACACCAGCAATGGAGTGATTTGCAGAAGAAGATCCATGAACCGGGAAAGATGCACAAGGTAAAGAGGATCGTCCTGGCGCAGTTGCCGTTACATCCGCAATACCTGGACGCAGGAACAAGTTTTAATGCGACCTTATTGCAGCCTTTGAATTTTGGGACTGAGGCGGTGAAGCCGGGAGCGATGACCGACATTGGAGCGCCACCACCGACGGGGAGCATAGTACATGCGCGGCTGGAGACAGGATTAAGTTCAGCGACGGCGAAGGTGGGAGACCCAGTGGAAGCAGTGATCACTGAGCCGCTGGTCGCGTCAAATCATCTTATTCTGCCAGAAGGAAGCGTGATTAAAGGCTCAGTAATGCAAGTTTCTCCAGCCCGTCGATTAGGCCGCAACGGGCAATTGCGAATCTTATTTCGACAGGTTGCGCCCCCGAACGGAATCGAGCAAAAGGTTGAGACGAACCTCGAAGGCGTGGCTGTAGCCAAGGGCGAACACCTGAAACTGGACAATGAAGGTGGGGCGGAGGTGACAACTCCGCGAACCAGATATTTGACAACTGGAATTCAAGTTATGTTGGCGGCGTCGCAGGCTTCTCCCGACCGTGATGCGGGGCAGGGTGGGCAGAGCGCGGGTGAAGCGGGAAACGGCGCGGCGAATGGCGCATCAGGATTCAAGCTGGTAGGGATGGCTGTTGCACTGGCCGCGAATTCACGCGCACTGCGGGCCGGCTTCGGCTCGTATGGAGCAGCGATGTCTATCTATTACCATTTTCTGGCGCGTGGACGCGATGTGGTCTATCCCAAAGACATGGCCATGGTAATCGGCCTAGGAACTCGCAACAGCACGTCAGCGAATGCCGCAGAACCGTCCGCACACTGAACCCCAATTGCACCCTGATTCTCTGATATGCAATCTGTAAGCTCGTGGAAAAACGGAACCCGATTTCTGGGCCTCGTCGCCGAGACCTCTGCTGAGACGGCAGCGTCCAAAGTGTGATGGAGTTTCTCGGCCAATCCTTCGTCCAGCCAAAGGCATAAGCTCGGACAGCCCACAGGAGGTACCGGTTCCCTGTGCCCTCTTCCGAGCGCTTTGCAGCCCTAATATTTGCAAGACGAGAGATCGCACTAATTCGGCAACATTGTCCCAGGCGTGTTCACACCAGTGCTCGCCAAGCACTCGAAATCGTTCTCACTGATCGACTGCATTTCGGTCGGTGTTGATCGGATGCAGCGCAACTTCGAGCTATGCGAAAGCAGGTCGAAGCCTGGCAGAGAAGTGAATTGACGTACGTAACAGCTAAGGTAGTCATCTACGAGGCCTTCGTTGAGGCAAGCTCGAAGCTCCCAAGCACCTTGCCCGCACGTGCACGATCTGTACTTCGAGCCGAAATACGAGGAATTCCGGCCGCACTCATAGTCAGCTCCGGCATCATGGAGAGCGAGATGGTACTGAATCCGGCGGCTTCGATCTCGCGCTGAACCAGTCCCACGGACCAGCAGCAGACCGGTCAAACCGGAATCAGCACTACTGCATCCACCTGTTCCTGCCGAAGCTGGGCGATGATGCCAGGAACCGTGTGACGCAGTAGCACGTCGGGCCGAAGAGTATACCCCATGTATGAATAGTGAGAAGAGGCGGAGTGGGCGATCTCACCCTGGGCTTCGAGTTGGCTCAATCGCTCGAGAGGCATTACGCAGTTGAGATCCTGTTGAGCGAAGGATGTATTGATATGCAGGTGGTATAGAGGGTACAGGAGTCGAACCTGTCTGGCCGCGCTAATCTGGCGCCGAAGTGGGTATAAGCCACTGCCCCTCGCCGGAGGCCCCTCCATTGGTGGCTCGCGATGGATTCGAACCATCCGCGACGGCTTTATGAGAGCCGCGTTCTTCCTACTGAACTAGCGAGCCGTGTTTTCCCTCAAAATTGGCTGGCCGGGCAGGATTCGAACCTGCGCATGGCGTGAGTAACAGTCACGTGCCTTTCCAGCTTGGCTACCGGCCAAAAACACGAAGGCCCCGATTTTGTCGGGGCCTTCGAGAGTCGAATCTGAACTTGGAAATCTAGCGAATGGTCAGACCAATCCCGAGGGCCGAGCGCGATTGACGCGCCGTCTCATAATGGATTTGGTCTGTATCGTCATTGTCGTAGCTGAGTATAGCACGATTTCGGCGGCAATCCACACTATCTTAACCACTACTTTGGAGTGATTCTCTGCGCCCAGCTACTCACGATAGGAATATCTGCGCAGCACGTTTTCATCGAAGGAAGGAGTACGAACCGTGTTTGAAGAACTAATGCCTTTGCTTAAACAGCGCGTGTTGGTCGTGACCTTGTCCCGAGTCAGCGACGAACAGATTTGTGTAAACGTCATCCCAAGGCCACTGAAATCCGATCAGCACGACAATAATGCCGCACTCACCACACCACTGAGCGTCACCGGCGCTCCCAAAGAGCTTGACGAACAATTACCGGGACAGCTGGCGGAGTTTGTCGAGGCCCACGTGGGACTGTCCTCAACCTTGAAGAGTGCGAAAGAACAGATAGAGGCTGCCGCCAAAGCAGCAAAGGAAGCAGCCAGGAAACCGACGAGCTCGAAGTCGCACAGCGGGTCCAACAGGAGTCCGGCTCCAAGCTCGACGCGAGTGCAGACAGAGACTAGCACGCAAGAATGCTCAGATGATTCACAGTTGAGTCCAGCGCCAACCCAAGCAACGACCGCCGGCGCTGAGGGCGAAAGCCTTGGCGCGAGCACCGGAAGCCTGTTCGACCTTGAACCGAAGAATAGCCAGTGAAGGATATGCGATCTTCTTCTGTAGCGAACCTGCCGGCGGCGCGGGTATCCGGAAACAGGGCAAAGTACAACAGCGTTTCCGCGATGTGGCGAAGATCGAAGCGTTGGTGAAAGGAGAAGCGGCGTGAAAGGAAGACGAGATAAGAACCGATGGGTGATGCACGTTCCTGTATTAAGTACGTCGCACATCAAGCAAGATACCGCCAATTTTTTTCGGCTTGTTTGTATTGGCCACAAACCGGTCAGAGATGTAGCTGCGGAAAGGTTCGTTGAAAAAACCAGGATCATCGGCCTGCTGTCGTTTCAGGCTGAGCCATCCATTCAGCACGACCCGCTCATATTCATCGTTGTAGTCGGCGACGACCCTTTTAACCATATTGTTGAAGGCGCCCATCGCCTGCGGATTCGCCGTGGAATTTTGTGTCACCCACGCGCTGAGGATCATCTCCGGGCGCGGCAGATCGAGTTCCGCCAGGATTCTGTTTCTCTCCACAATTTGCGCATCATCGCCGGGATTGGTGTCGGAGTAAACCAGCAAATCGGGCGGAGTCTGTTCGCCCGTCCCGGCAGCAACCGCCACCGAAGCCATAACAAGAGGTCCTGGTGGGGCAGGCGTGACTGCGGCCGCAGCCGGCGCAGCGGAAGCACTTTGTCCCGGCGTTACCGCCGCAACTGGCGCCGCTCCGCACGCACTGGAGTTGCCGAAGGCCAGTCCAGCCACCACGCACGGTGTGGTGTCGGAACTGATCTGAATGTTGCTCCCCGGCGGCTGCGTGATGGCGATGGTTGCGTTGGAGGAAGGCGCGGCGGGAGTGGCGGTCGGGGCAGCCGCGGTTGCAGAGCTTGCGGCGGCGCTCGGAGTGGAACTGGTCGCCCCGGGGGCGGTCGCAGACGGTGCCGCGCTTGTGGCGGCGGGGGTCGAGCTGGCGGCAGGGGTAGTCGAGGCCGAAGAAGTAGACGTGCTTGCAACCGGAGCCGAACTGGCAGCCGGCGCAGCAGCTGCCGACGAAGCGAGCCCGGAAAACGCTGTTGCGACATCGGAAGAGGACAGGTAGAAAAGTTTTTCGCTCATCGGAGCAGAGACGAGCTGCCAAGCCATTCCGCGGATGTCGCTGAGAAAGCCTTTCCATGTTTCGCAATCGGGCTGAGTCGGCGCGGTAACCCGCACCGAACCTCTGCCGACGTCCTGCACTGTGAACTGGCTGTAGTTGAGGCCACCGATACGTGTCGCGAGATCGCCAAGGGCGCTCCAGTGGGGAATCTTCAACTCAACTGTGAATGGCTTCGCCGGTGCCGGAGTAATGCCAAGAGAGCCAGTCGTGCGTCCCGCAAGCACCGCGATGACCTGCTGAAATGAACCGAGAGTATGCGTCTCCTCCGGGCTGACCGGCACCCGAGTCGCATAGATGAAAATCGTATTGGGTCCCTCCGCCGAAAGAATGAAGGGCGTTGGATTCCCCAACAGGGAGACGATCGTTGCCGCATCCAGAGGCTTACTCTGCGTACCTGCTGCTGCCGGCAGAACCGGGCAAGCGTCGGCCTGGCTGGCTGGCTCGCCACTCACCTGGAGGATCAGATCCACTGGTGGGGCAGCAGCGTAATCGCATACCAGAAGACCCCCACCACAATTTACTGCTGGCGCGCTGGCGCGAATGACGATCGGACCGATTGCGTTGGCGCGATAGTGAACGGTTCGCGAACCCCCAAGCGGCGTCGCATTGCCCAGGAGCACTTTCTGCTGCGCAGGTAGACCGGAGTCAGCGGTGGCGGATACGAAAAAATCGTCTCCGACCTTGGGTTCTGTGAGATCGCACGATTCTTTGGACGCCGGATCGCAAACAAGTTTTATCGTTAAATTTTGATCTTTCGGCTGAGGAACAGTTGGGCACGGCGCGTCATGCAATCTCGGGCAAGGCTTAGTCGCTCGTTGCACGGGATCGGCTGGGTACGGAACCTTAGTGCAGCGCAAAGTCAGTTGTTCGCCGCTGAGTGTGCAGGTTTCGACCAGGTACTTCCCGAAAGGTCTCGGATCACGGGGGAGCGGGCCGTGCGCAGGCTGACCCAGGCAGGACGCGGCGATGAATATCAGGAAGATTAACTGTGAACTCCAGCTTCGCATGAGATCTCCTAGATCGGCGGAGCTACCAACGGATGCCCACCGAAATCGGCACCAGGGTGCTTGCGTTATTGATAGCGACACCGTGATATACCCGCGCCCCGGCGAATAGCACGAATCCGCCCATCTTTCGCGGTCCAAAATCCATACCTCCTCCAAGATCGAAAACACCGGAATTGGAAGCCAGCCTGTCGAGCGAGATGCTCCCCGATTGCAGCAGCGTCCCTGGGCTTGCGCCGTTAAACCCTATTCCCCGTCGCAGCCAGCCAAAGCCTCCCGACATGTACATCCCGTATTGGCGGCTGAAGGCATGCCGGAAAGTGGGATCGAGCGTGACTGTGGTAAAACCTCCATGCGCGGAAGTGGCATTCGCCAGCTGCGTTGGATTCGCCGCCTTGGCTGCGTTGAGCGCGGCGGCATCGGCTTTGAACTTCTCATACATGAAGTTCCCGGTGAAGTACCAGCTGTTGCCATGACCGGGATTGTCAGTGCGAGTAACCGCGAATCCTCCACCCGCCTGAACGCCCCAGCCTAACTTGTCGAAGTTCTGCCCGTCTTTGCCGTGAGGTAGAGCGAATACACCGGCCGCGTCGACAGTACAGGAGTGGTCGTGGAGTGGTTCCTGGGCGATGCATTTGATCGCCATGAGCGACATCAGCACTGCAACCGCGGCGACTGCGCAACGGTAGGGCCTTTCGTGAGCCATGAAGTTTCCTTGAAATTTTCGCCGGTTAGTTCTTCGCAGCCGTAACCTTTGCCGCGACCTGCTTCGCGAGAAGGTCGGCATTCGTGTCGAAGGCGGCCCTGAGTTTTTCAAGGTGCAGTTTGTCGTCAGCTAACCCCTGTTGTTTCCACACCGCGTCCAGCAATTGGTATAGGGCCACGTAGTTGTTCTTCCGCACGAAGGAGTCGTTAATTCGCACAATCGCACTTTTGCCCGTTGCGAACAGGTCATTGATTACATTTTGTGTACAGGCGAACAATTTGATCTGGTACTTAACCTTCTCACTATCGTCTACGGTTCCGCGCCTATTCGCCTTCGCCACCGTGTCAAGAAAATCGGGCGAACCTTGTACAGCGGATTGGACAGAGTCGTCGAGGTCTCCTAGCGCGGCCCGATAGAGGTCGTTGTCGGCCGGGCTGCTGCCCTTTGTGAGTCGCTCAAGCACCTTTCTGTTGAGATCAAAAGCCTGCGGGCCGCTCGTCAAGAGTTCTAACGCTTTGAGTACTTGCTTTGTTCGATTCGGATCAATCCACGCGCATGCCAGGGCGAACTTTGTACCATCAGAGATGCTGCCAGGCGGCGCCGTCGGAGGGCACGACTGTGCTGGTTTTGGTGGTAGCGGGGGTGCCAGAATCGCAGCGTCGCACGGATCTTCTGCATGCAGCCCCAAAGGCGCGTAAGTGCAGATCAAAAGGGCGGCGACAATTCTAGCAGCCCATCTGGCCTTGGCTGCGAACCCAACTGCTCCCTGGCGGTGTTTACACTCTCGATCCGATTTTTTCGAAAGCATGGATGCCTCACGAGTTAGAGCCAGACTTAGAATCTGCACAACAAAAGGGCGCTACAGTTCTCTGAAACCTTGAGGTTTCGAGACGATAGTTTCCTCAGCCGGGCAATTTCTGCTCGGCAGGGCTCTCCTATAGTTTGGGGAAGTCGGCGAAGTAGAAGCCCCCTCGGATGTGCGGCGCAGATCGCACCGCCACTCTTCCGTTCGCCGAAATTCACCGCGAAGATACGCTGTACAAGCGTGAATGTCAACCACAAGATGAGGCATCCCTTTAATTGCAATGTTTCTTCTTGGTGTCGAGAGACCGGCTTCCACTGAATGTCGTCAGCGGATCGCTTGCTGGTATCAACTGCCATCTTACGGGCTGCTAAAAACTGTAGAGCAAACAAACAATACGACGTGCATCCGGATTCCAAACCGTGTTGTACCAATTCTCGACAGACTTTCTAACGCCTCTCCCGTAGAGATTGGGTGCCACCCGCATTCGAGGGTTGTTATTCGTAAGACAGACTTGACGCGGTCCACAAACGGGCTTGGGGGAGATTACTCCCCGCAAGTCGGCTTGTCGAAAGGTTTGCTAGCAATTGCGACTGGATATCAGACAATCTGGAAGTTAGGAGCATGGCGCAGCACAGTTGACATGGAGGGCCTCATCCAACAGCAAGTCGCGTGAGGTCAAGCTCAATTACACGTCACACGTTTCATGAATTCCGACGCCGAATTCTTGTGCGCCGACCGAGCAGCGGGTCGCTGGGGCCAATTACTTTCGCCCGCAGTGATGCTTGTGGAAAGTCCTTCGGGTTCAGCGTGACGATGAAGTCGGCATCTCCGTACTCAGCACAATCACAAATGTGATTGTCGTTAGGGTCAGGAGAAAGATTGCGGGTCGGACCGGGCTTGACATGTTCACCCTTGGCCCACAACGTGTTGACGATTTTCTCGATGAGAGGCCGGCGGACACCAAGCCTGGCGAGTACCTCTCTGTACTCCTCCAAGATGTCATCGCTGATTAGCCAGACGAACGGCCGCTCTTCCACCCAGCGCTGCACGAACTTCGCACTCGCAACGTTGCTCTGGTGGACCGAGTTTTTCATTCCGCGACGCCGGCGACTAACACGGACGTGTCCACCACGCCCCTAGACTTGCGCCGCTTCTGCGACAACGGTTATCTCCGGCTTTTCCTTCTTGGAAGTTCGGTACTCCCGAATGGTACGCTGAACGTCTTGAGGAGGAACGTCGCCGATATCCTGCGAAGCTTCTTTCAAAGTGGCCAGAAACTCCGCTTTCCAGTTCGACGGCTTTCGTCCCCGCGGCAAGTCGCGATATACGTCCACTCGCTGCAGCCTCGCCTCAAGGCTCTCGCGCAACTGTCTGAAAGGAAGTCTGACTTCCACCGGGCGTGTCCAGTATTTCGAGGACGACCTGAATACCAATACGTCCGGAATCTCATTCTCGCCTTTCTTCAGAAATTCGGAAAAAGCTTCCACAAATTCCGTCAGCTTATTCGCAGGCGTTCCCAGGGCGAGTTTGAGATGCCCGGCGACCTGTGCCTCGTAGAGACATACCATGTCAAAAAGGTAGAGTCCCCGCCGGCGCCGCGGCTTAACGACGCCGAACTGGACCAAATTCTGTAGTTCCTTCGTGGGCATGCCCAGTACTGCGCTGGCCTGTTTCAGTTTGAGCTCGACTGACTCCACGCTGTTCTCCTCCTCGATTTATCATCTAAAGTTTAGATGTAAAAAGAAGTCGAAGTCAAGGTGCCTCTGCGTCACCGCCGAGCTAGCAATTAATGCTTCTATACTCAATACGTTAGAAACATTCTTATGGGCCTGGAGGGTGCCATCGGCTCATTGACGCCTCTCCCGGGGGCCTTTTCTCAAGCTTTAACCGCGCTCGTCTCACTTCACGCCAAACGGTTGCGCGGGCGGCGGTGTCCGTCGTGTCAAGCATTCTGGCAATTTCCTTAAGCCCTGCGTGGCGGATTTCATGGATATCGCTTTTGGGCCTTGCATCGAAGGTCTTTCAGCTCGTCAAAGCAGGGAGCACATTGCCGGATGTGGGCGAGCAAGTGCGCGAGTTGACTGTCCGCGGGCTGTTGCGCGAGTTTCAGCAGGACTTCGCGCCCTGGACACGCGACGCGCTGAGGATTGGGAAAGTCTTCATGCACGACCCTGTCAAACGCGTCGAGCAGCTCTTTTTCGAAGTCCATGCTGCATGCCCCAGCTGAACATGGAGTCCAAGCCCGACTGCCATGTTGCCCCCAGCAGAATCCCACGATCCATGATCGGTGTCGATGAAAATCTTTGTGCGCATTCACTTCTCGGCGCATGCCATCGAAAATTTCAGTCCAGAGTGAGACACATTCCTATTTCGCCGCCATGTATAGGTAGGAGGGGTTGTGGCGTCCGGCTTCCACAGTCTTTGCGGGACATGGGGGAATTGAATCAACAAGCCAATCGTCGTACCTACCGCTGGCCTGGGGCGGCGCGAGAAATGGTGAGAGCGTATCTGAGCACAGCGTCCGGGCAAGAGGCGCATCGCACACAGGTCGGCCTAAAGGCGCTGATCACAAGAATCGCCGCAGTGTCGGGAAACCCTCGGGCAGCTTGCTGGAGGTTCGCGCGGCAGTCGGGCGTGACCTCGAAGCGAAGCTACCGGCGGTGGACAAAAGGCGAGCAACAGAGACTGCTCGACTTGATCACCTCGCATTCCCTGCAGGAAGTCACGATACTGCTCCGCCGGACGCCGACTTCAGTGCGCACTATGCTGCACCGGCTCGGAGCCAGCGCTCGCATGGGCCAGGACTGGTTCACGAAACACACTCTGGCGGAAGCGCTGCACGTTCGCGCAGACGAGGTGCAGAAGTGGATTGATGATGGTCTGTTGAGGTGCCGAATCGTCGATGCAAACGGCCTCCAAAGACAGATTATTGACGCGGAAGACTTTTGTGATTTCTGCAAGCAGCACCGCGGGGAAATCGTGGGACGAAGATTGAACACTGATCGGCTGAGTTTTGTGCAGACATTTGTCTTTCCGCCCAGCCACATGGACCTGTTGCCCGTCCGGCAAGCGAAGAAGGAACAGGCGGCGTACGACGAACAGATCAAGAAAGAAGCAGGTTGGGAAGCGGATGCGGAGGATGAACTGGATGCTACCGCTTAAGATACAGGCCGCCGCTCGACCGAAACTGCCGGAAGCGGCGGCCTGTCCCCCTCAAAACGACCTGGGTTCAAGCGGCCGTTTGCGATCGAGCGTTGAAGCGTTTCCTGGCGATGAGATCCAGTTTTTCGTACAGCGTGGTAATTCTCTCGGATCGCGAGTGATATTCATTAAGTTCGAATGAGGTTAACGACGAGGGCTTGCGCAACGTGTCAATCTGAACGTCGACCAACCGTTGGCTGGTCCGTCATCATGAGCGACCTCCGACTGGCATTTTGACCGACTTGCGGCAAGGCTCGCGGGCGCGATGTTGTGAAAAAAAGATGAAGGCCCGGTCCCATAAGGCCAAACTTAAGGCCGGGCGAACGAACTCCCAATCTCCCACAAGCCCGTTTCTCGGTACCTATCCGACCGGTAATCGGGTCACGTCCACGCGGGGATGTTCAAACACAGTTCACGTTTGGAGATACCGGTATGTATGAAGTTAGAGAAACGATGTATCCAGGATTGGGCACAGACGTGGCAGCGAAACCATCGCCTTGTGCGGGAGAGCCGCGTTCACGGTACAGATCAGTGTACCGGGTCAGGGGCAACGGCCGCTTCCTTTACGGAATTATTCACGTTGAGCATGCGCCACTTGCCTCCGGCATCCTTTCGGCACATGGTCATCCCATGTCCGGCGAGGTGCTTCCCTCCGGGGGTATCAATCCAGAAATCGTAGGAGTACCACAGGGCATCGCCGAAGATGCGTACCTCATGCGGCGTCGCCTCATAGTGCGGTTTGGGAGCAAGATTAAAGTAACGCTGGCTCAGATAACGCATGACCTCCTCACGTCCCCGGTACTCCCCATGCTGGGTGTAGAAAACGATCTCCGGATCAAAGCACTCCGCCATCGCGCTCACGTCTCCGTGATTGAAGGCGAGAATGCAGGACCCCATGTCCCGTTCCGCCTCGGCAAATGCGTCTGCGGAGTCTCCCGGCTCGCCGGTTGGCGCGGGTACGGCAACCCGCCGCTTCAAATCGATGGTCATCCCCATCTGGTCGAGTAAATCGACACCCAGGATCCCATCGACCTGCCCTCCACAGGCCTTGCCGATGGGACTCAGATCGATAGCCGGCAGCTTCAGATTACGCAATTTGTGCGTGCCCAATTCCACTTCGGGCAAAGAGACTTCGCCGGCGCTGGCGGGGGCGCTTCCGCTCCACGAATAGACGTGGATCTGCCCGGACTCCCCCGATGTGAAAGTGTTCCGATTGAGGAACGTGGTGGCTGCAGTATCGAGCAGGAACCGCCGGTTTTCTCCCGCAACCTTAAGGGTGACAACCGGCAGGCGATCGCAGCGTTCGATCGGAATTTCATCCTTTTCATCGTGGGTTTGGGCGCGGACTGATCCCAAGAAGCAGGCAACGAGAAAAAACAGCATGGCGACAACAGAAGTCAGCTTCATGGAACCCCCATTCCAAATAGATCGGCCATTCAAATCGCGCCCTATTTAGAAAAAAGACCTCGCTTGCCCACGTTCAGCCCAGTTGCCGCGTCGTGCTTTCGCGAAGCTGGAGAAGCTGTTTCAGGTGATGTTGCCCATGCACCAGATGAAGCTTTCTCCACTGTGTCGCAGTCAACGGGCCCAGTAAGGGATGGTCGAGCAGGTAGGCCCAGGGCCCGAAGCGCACTTCGCACTGCGCGATGATCGCATCCATCGCCACAATCTTTGCGCCGATCTCGTTGCGCACCTTCTCCGCCGGCAAGCCTCTCGGTAGCACGATCGCTGGTGCTTTGCGTCCAGCAGGTATGTGACCAAATCCCAAAACAACCAAGGTCAGTACGCGCTGCCCCATGGAGGGCCGCGAAGCCGGCGGCTCTCCGCGGGTCATGACTCTCTCCAGCCCCAGGATCGTTCCGGTGTAGGTGAGATACAAATGTTCCAGCAACTCCGCCGCGCACCACTTGCCCGGGGGATGCCAGCTCCATTGCTCGCTGGACATCCCTTCCACCGCCGACTCCAGAAATTGCTTCAACTTGTCCAGCCGGGAATCCATGGCACAACCTCGCAGTTGAAAGCGCGCTCCCCACGCTCCATACTCTAGAGTATGGAGATATGGGTTGTCAATACCTTAGAGTATGGGAGAATGGATCGCTATGGCGCGTAAAGGTACCGGCGCGAAACGACTCGACGAGCCTACGCTGACGGCGTCCGACTGGGCCGAAGCTGCGCTTCAACTCATCGCGGAGGCCGGTCTCGGGGCGCTTACGGTGGAAGCGCTCGCCGCGCGGCTCGGCGTCACCAAGGGCAGCTTTTATTGGCACTTCGAGGGACGGTCCGAGCTTCTGGCCGCTGCGCTCGGCCGCTGGGAGCAACGGGCCACCACGGAGGCGATCGCAGGCCTGTCGGCTGTGACCGATGTGCGTCAGCGTCTCCATCTAATGCTCGACGCTACCTCGCACTCCCCAAGATCGCGCTCGTTGTACGCGGCGCTCGCCGAGGCTGCCGGGGACCCAACTGTAAAGCGCGTGCTGAACCGTGTGGCATCGGCCCGAATTGAGTACCTTGAAGCCTGCTACCGCGAACTCGGGCTTGCGCAACCGCAGGCTAAGGCGAAGGCTGTGTTCGTGTACGCTGCTTACCGCGGGCTTTTGCAGGTGGCACACGAGGCGCCGGCCGTGCTGCCTACCGACTGGTCCTCCTACGCGGCAGTGGTACTCGAAGCCCTGAGCCCGGCGCCGCGCACGAAACGCAGGCCCGGACACCAAAGGTAGAACGCCGACCAAGATAACGTAAGATCCTGAGCAACGCCGGGGCAGGCCGATCTCCACTTCCCGTATGGTCGGCCACCGGAAGTGATCTGGATGCCGGCCTACCGCGATTAGTAATGCTAGGTCGGCTTCGAGGAAACGTGATGTCGCTGACCGTCGCCAATGCTCCGATCTCCTCGAAGCCCGTTTGTGGACCGTGTCACGTCTGTTTCCAGGTCGGCGACCCGTCGGTCGGGCTACCTCGCAAGAACCAGTTTAGCGCTTGGCTGGAAAGCTCGAAATCCGTGCTTCGAGCTGTTTAATCGCTCGGTTCCGTTTGTAGGGGGACAGAGTTGATTTGCCCCCGGGATTTTCACTGGCCGTGGTCTTGATTCGTTGACGCAGCAGACGCACTCATCAGGGTAACTTTTTTCGTGTTGTCGTCGGGAATGCGGTCGATCAACAGCAGGAAGGGATCGACCCCCGCTTCGTCCGGCAGTTCCGCCGTCGTAAAACTGTAGGTGGACTTGCCATTCGCGATGTGCACTCGATCGCGGTAGAGTGTCTTGCCGTACTTCCGGCCTTTTTCCGGCTTGGCAAAGGCGCCGATGTCGATCCAATCGTCCATCGGCACCTCGGTCTCGTTGCCCTTGGCGTCCGCTTTGTATTTGTGCGTTTCCACGTTGATGGTGACGTCGTATTTGCCATCCGGGCGTTTCACAGCCGTGGCATCCAGGGTGCGATTTGAGAACAAGGTGATGTCTTCGAACAAATCCTTGATCAAGTATTGCAAATCTGGCGGCGTCTCCTCGCGCAGCGCATCCACCAGCGCATACGATGTGGGATACGGCGGGGCCTTGTAAGCATAGCGCTGGATCACCTTACGCAGCGCTCGGTTCACCGCCTCTTCTCCGATCATTTCTTTCAGGTAGTAGAGAACGACACTGGCCTTGCGGTAGTGGACGTATCCCTGCTGAGATTCCACCCTCAGCAGCGGTTCTTCCCTGCGCCGCTCACGGCCTCGCGAGCGGAGATAGTTGTCCATTTCATACTTCAGGAACTTCCGCATGGTGTCGCGGCCGTACTCTTTTTCCATCACCATCAGTGCCGAGTATTGCGCCAGCGATTCCGACAACAACGTGGCTCCCTGCATGTCGGCGCCCACTACCTGGTGTGCCCACCACTGGTGCCCCATCTCGTGCGCCACGACGTAATAGACCATATCGATGTCGTCGGGATGATTGAGGTTGGCGATGAACCCAATCGACTCCGAATATGGCATCGTTCCGGCGAACGCCTGCGCAAAACGTCCGACCCGCGGGAATTCGATAATCCGCGCTTCCTTGTGGTAGTACGGGCCGAAGTTCTCCGTGTAATACTCGAGCGACTTCTTCAGCGACTTCATCATCCGAGGCACATTCCACGGATGATCCTTGTCGTAGTAGACCTCAAACTTGATGCCATTCCACTCCTCGCGTTGAACCTCGTAACGGGCCGACATAAACGAGAAGAAGCGCAGCGCCGGATGGTCGAGCTTGTAGTCGAAATAACGCCGTCCGTTCTCCTGCCACTCTCGGACCAGCGAGCCCGGTGCGATCGCAATCTGGTCGGGTGAAGTGCTGATGACAGTCTCCAAGTCCGCCCAGTCGGCATGGTCCCGCAGGTAGCTGTCCCTGCAGTCATCGGTGCAATTGCGCTCCAGTGGCCGCATCAGTTCCTGTTCACCGAGACCGTATTTGCGGCGATCGTTCGGATCGTCCAGTTCGCGCGACGTGTCATAACCGATCATGGGAGCGACTGAACTGTTGAAAAAGGTGCCGTTCTGCGTGATTTCCACATTGCTGACCGAGTCTTCGAATCCGCGATTCTTGCTCTTGACGGTGAAGATCGCAGTGCGCGATTCGCCGGGCTGGAGCGCGGGCATGAAATGGTAAATGCGATAAAACAGCCGGGTATCGTTCTTGGCAAGCGTCGCGCCGGGAATCTGGATGTCGGTGTCGTATCGCAGGTCAACGGTGTAATGGATTTCCGTTAGCGGCTGCGGATACGGATTGTAAAGTTCTTCCTGCACGCGCATGGTTAAGTTGCGGGTCTGGGGAAAGATATCGACCCAGTACTTGTCGCTGCGGACGCGCGGCTGCGGCAGCCTGTCGAATTGCTTGTAGTTTTTCTCGTAATCCGCCCGGAGGGCCAGCTGATCCTTGGGTCCAATCAACTGGTTCAAGACTTTGGTGTTGTAGAAAATCCAAGTGCCAGTCGCGGCGAACGATACCAGGCAGACCAGCGTCATCGCTGGCCACGGGCCAGAAAAGCGGAGACGGGCGATCCGCCAGCGCTCAGCCCATCGTTCTTGTTTGCCCCGCGGCCAGAACGTGAGGGTGGCAACGGCCAGCAGTCCGCAGAACAGAATCCAGTACAACGCGAACCAGCGCCAGGCCGCGATATACGGTGCATCGCCGAACATATCCGAGTAGGTAACGTCTGGAGTGGATCCGAATTGAACCAGGTTCGAAGCTACGTTGAGCGGCTTCCAGATAAAAAGATTGACGATCAAAAAAGCGACATAAGCGAAATAGCCAACATACTTGTTGGGCGAGAGGGCGTGGATAAAGAACGCGAGCACGCCAAGAAAGAAAAAGAGCGCAAGATCGCGGACAAAAAGCTGGTTAAGATAAAGTCCCAATTGATAGCGATGGTACCCGTAACTGGTTTGAATAATGACTGCACTGACCAGGGCCAGGAACTGCACCAGCATCACCATCGCGGCCAGCGCCGTGAAGCGGGCTGCGTACGAGATCCACTCTGGCGCCGGGAGTGAATCTGTAATCTCGTCCACGTGAGCGTCGCGATCCTTCCAGATCAGTACCCCTGCGTAATAAGTGATTAGCCCAATCAGGAACAGGTACAGCGTGCCCGCGATCATCTCCAGCAACCAGTAAGTGACGGGCAGCGTATTGTTTCCATATCCCTCCCGCGCACTGAGAACCATGCTCGGCACACAATTCAGCAGGCCCGCCAACAGGACCACGATAAAGACGGTGCCTTTGAAGATGCCCGCGAGGTGAATCTTGACGGAAGAGATATACACTTCCGAGGAACTGGCTCTGGACGTGACCGTGGGCAGAACAACCGAAGTCGGAACGGTTTCCTGAGGCGCTTGCGTCTTGCGGGCCTTTTGACGCCTCTCGGCGAAACTGAAGCGGTAACAGGCAAGGATCAGGAAGAGCGCTCCGACGGCGATCCACAGCAGCCGATTCCAGAGCATCAATCCGCTGAAGCCGAGCGAGATTGAGTTCTTCTCGGCGACGGTCCAGTACTTGGTGGCGAGGGCAAAGGTACGAATGGCGAACGGATCGAGCAGGGCGGCGATGTGCTCGCGCTCAATGTCACTCAGCAAGGCAGCCGACACACCATAGCCGGTGAGAAGCAGCAATGCTCCCACGAACGAGACGATCTCATTGCGCGCCAGCACCGCGATGGTGAAAAGAATCGCAGCCATGAAGAACGCGTTGGGCACCGCGAACACAAGAATCCCCTTCAGGTGTGCGCTCCAGATGATGCGTTCCCACCGCTCTGGTTCCACCCACGGCATGTATTTCGCAAGCAGGACTCCGATGGAAACCCCGAGCATTGGTATCACGGATACCAGAGTCGCCCCGAAGAATCGCCCGAGCAGAAAGTCGCGGCGACGGAGCGGGGTTGTGAAGATGATCTGATACGTGTTGTGGCTGAAGTCGCGCGCCGCTGCCGAATTAACAAATGCCGTCACCATCAGCAGCGTAAGCAGCCCAATGATCGCGTAGTAGTTCTCAATCACGTACGGCGCATTGCGGTAGGTGTTGCTGAGTGCCCCACCGACCTGGATATGGTCGGAACTGGCCGCGCCAAAGATCAGGGCCGCGACGATCAGGGTGAAGATCCAGAGCATCCACGAACGCAGCCAGTAGCGGATTTCGAACCAGGCAATGTGCAGGAACATTGTCGGAAACATGCGGCCCTCAGTTCCACCCACGGATACACGTGAAGAAGACATCCTCAAGGTCGGGGACACTGGGTGCGAACCCGTCCTCCGGTGACTGGGGGCTCAGAACGTGAAGATGAGGACGCCCACCCACCAGGCGGTTTGAGATCACCCGATAACGCTGCTCGTAGCCGGGCAGGTCGGCTTTAGCGATGGAGCGTTGCCACACGCGGTCCTTCAGCTGCGCGACCGCGTCGTCGGGCTTGCCCTCATACAGCACTCGCCCCTCGTGAATGATGGCCATCTTGGTGCAGAGGTCGGTTACGTCCTCAACGATGTGTGTGGAAAGTATGACGATGACCTGTTCTCCAACTTCGGCCAGCAGGTTGTAGAAGCGGTTGCGCTCTCCGGGATCGAGACCTGCCGTAGGCTCGTCCACGATGAGCAGTTGCGGGTTGCCGATCAGCGCCTGGGCGATTCCAAAGCGCTGCCGCATGCCGCTGGAAAAACTGGTAAGAGCCTTCTTGCGGAGATCGTAAAGATTGCACCGCTTCAACATGGATTCAACCAGTTCTTTCCGCTCTTTGGAGCCGCCGATGCCCTTCAGGATTGCGAGGTGATCGAGCATGTCCTGCGCCGAAATCCGAGGATACACGCCGAATTCCTGCGGCAGGTAGCCTAGCCGCTTGCGCAACTCATCCTTCTGTTTGAGAACGTCGAGTTCTCCCAACCGCACGCTCCCTGAATCGGCCTCCTGCAGCGTTGCGATGGTCCGCATCAGCGTGCTCTTGCCCGCGCCGTTCGGGCCAAGCAGCCCGTACATTCCGTGCGGAATGGTGAGTGAAACGTCGTTCAGAGCTCTTACACCGTTGGCATATGTCTTGGAGAGGCGGTCGATTTTCAGTTCCATACTTGTCCTAGTTGACAATACGCGGCTTGGGCTTGCAAGGTTCCCGGAAATACTGAAATCAGAAATCTGGCAGAACTTCAAGAATGGGTAGTGGAGTGTTCAAAACAGCCCACTACTACCCTGAATGACACCGCTTGCGACATCAGACCTGATCCCGGTTGTGTCACGCGCTAACCTGAAAATTATTCCGGCCCAGAAGTCGGCTTCGAGGACATCGCCGTTGATCTCCCCCAAGCCCGTTTCTAGGGTGCGAGACAGAGTGCGGAGCGTTCACGGGTCATGTCCGCATCGCCAATTTACTTGAAACGCTCCGTGGTGCCGCCTAGAGTGGAGACGAGCAGGCTGTCAGTAGGCGCGCTGGCGAGAACGCCACGCTTCGAACACCGTCGGTGTGACCCGGCAAGAGTGGTCAACACCGTGCCCAGACCCCAGCTCACCGGTATCCACGATGTTCCGCCTCCCAAGGTCGTGCCCTAAGATTGCCAGGCCATTGCGGAAATAGAACTAAGGATGAACTCTAATGTCTGTGATGTTTGTCCCTGTCGTGCCCTTTCTCGCGAGACTCGGCGATCAGACGCGTCCCCAGACGTTCGATGCGTTCGCCGAGTCCGCTTACTTCAAGGCCAACGTGAAACAGGTCCTTATTCATGATGGCGCTCGGATTTGAGTACGATTTCATCGATCTCCAGCTGTTGGTACTTCAGGCCCTTGAGAATGACGCGTCCTTCTTCCCCGCGCTCCCTGCCTTCGCGTTTTCCCTCCTCTTCCCAGCGGATGTTGAAGTAATAAGGGTCGATTGAATTCGCCACCGTGGTGATGCCGCTCAGATCGAATAGCTGGTGGGTCGCGAAATCTGCGTTGCGCTGGTATTGGACACCGTGTGGAAAATTCGCCATATCCGGGAAATTGTGAGCCGAGAAGATTCCGTGAAACTCGTGATCGACCGCCTGAAGATCCGCATAGTCCCCGATATATGGGTCATACACATAAGTCGCGCTGTCAACGGGCGTGTTGGCCAGAATAATGTCTTCCGCTGGGGTCGACCAAGCGTCATGCGTAACCTGCAGGTGCGTTTCCCAGCGGAGGCTGCCGCTGCTCCCGACGGCCTGCTGGTAAAGCAATGCGACCTTTCCGCTGGTCGTGACGGCCAGAGCGGCATTGGTCGCATTAGGGACGCTGAACAGGTCGGCTGACCACGTGGCACCGCGGTCGATACTGCGACACACATGCAGCGTCTGTTGGCTTCCCGGGTGTGACCCGTCACCCCAGGCCAGATAGACCACGTTGCTGTCGCGCGGGTCGACCGCGATCGACAGGCTGCTCCCGAGACGCTCATTCGCAACATAGAAGAACCAGGGAATGGGGACTGACAGCGCTACACGTTTCCCTGCTTTCCCGTCGGTGTCGATCAGGTCCGTAAACGGACTGCCACCCGTGGCAAAATGATCGTCGCGCGCCACTACGACGTCCGCCTGCACTGGTCCGCTGGTCCGCCAACTGAAATAGGCCATGTAAACGGTGCCGTCGCGGTGGGGTGCTGCTCGGTTGGAGGGAGAGTCGCGAATGGTCAGCCGCGGATCAAGGACAGTCTGTGCAAATCCCGCGGGTGGTGGTGCGTTGCGAGCGTCGGGGGAATGCTCGACCGAGCCGCGGTACGGCCCAGAAGAGGCATCGTTGTTGCCGACGAAAACACGGTCTTTTCCCGCTGAATGCGTGGTGGAAACGTACGGCTGGTCGATGGTGTCGCGCTGCACGACGACCTGCATGGGACTCAGCCCCGAATAAGGGGCGCTGCGCAGCACGTTCATCCGCAAAAAATGATCGCCACGGAGAACTCCGGCATATAGAGCCGAGCCGCTACCGAAGCGGACCGATTGGTCATTGGGCTCACCGCCGGGAACGATCAGGTCCAGAGTCCAGGTATCACCACCGTCGAAACTGGCATACACAGGCCCCAGAGGGCCGCCGCCCGGATCGGGAGTGAAGGCTGTGCCGATAATCATGCGGTGGTTCTCGGGGTTTACGGTCAATTGCGGTTCGCTGTCCTGGTTCGTCTCGCCGCTCAGCGATTTGGGAATCATGTTGACGACGCGGATATGACGGCTCATGGTTTGATCCTCCTATCGTCTCTCGCCGGACCCGGCCAGTTGCGCAATTCGGCGCACGTTTTCTCCGTCGGCTGGCAGCAGCGACTCAGGATACAGGATGGCCAACGGAACGCCGCCCACTTCCAGGCCGTCACGATGCAACAGGAATACCCCCTGCTGGCCATCGCGAGGTTTGGGGACACGATACCAGGCGATATCACGGCTCTTGGGAAAGCGCGCGGCGACCTCATCTTTGTGTTCTCCCTTGAGCGTACGTGCGACGCGGATCATGGCCACGTGCCAGTCGGGGTCATGTTCCGACACGCGCGCCACATCTCGCTCTGCGGCTTGGCGGGTGCTGACCACTTCTCCATGCACAACCAACTCCGCCGAGGCAAGCAGGGAGACCAAGTGTTCCGTTTCGGCTTCATTGTTCATACGAACGATCTTTTCGTGCAACTTGGCTGTGTCCTCGGCTGCCTCGCTACGCCTCACTTCCTTCACGGCCATAGTCTCGCCGTAGAGAATAGGGTTAGTGTAGAACACGCGCTTGCCGGAAGCCGGTTCCGAGCCTTCGGCGAACACAACTGTCACCCGCTGGCCGGCTTGGTCCCGCAAGGCAGCAGCGGCGTAATGAATGTGCTCAACGCGCACGACCGCGGTTGGGCCGCCGGGTGGGATAAAGAACAGCGATGAAGACCCCGCCTGCTCGATGGTCCCGGTGAACACGAATCGGGCGTCCCGTTTGGCTGTGGCAACTGGGGCGCGAGGTTCTCTCGCTTTTGCCATAAGATACTCCTTTACCCGGCGTGCGGCGCCGTGCGCCGATTGCGGAGAGCTAACGCCGATAAGAGAGCCGCGGCGAGAAACAGGGCCACGACAAGTTTCCATTCGAGGGAGCCGGAGTAATTGTCGGGATCAAGAGAAAGGATTCGCTCGATCCAATCCGGTGTCAGGGCAGTAACGGCCGCCGCGAGGGCGGCAAAGGCAGCAAGAAATGCTTCAACCCAATAGATTGCAGGGAGATTTTTTTTCATGGGATTACCCGCTTTCTGCCGTAGGATTCCGGCGGCAGCTTTAAACCTGAGCAATGGTGCTCACGGTTTCACCCTCTCTAAGAAACAAGAACGAAGAATCGCGACAAATCCCTTCATCAAAGAAAAAATAGTTGATAAGCCGTCCCGTCCCTCCCCTCCCAATGAACTCCCACTTCAACCAGGCAGGTCCTTTTGGCGATATCGCTGTTCACTCCTGACGGTGATCGAGGCGGGCCAGCGGGCCAGAAGTCTTCTTCTGGGAAGTTTGATCTCAGTCACCCTGGGGCAAGTTTCGGAGGGTTGACGGCACCACCGTAAAGGCCGACAGCGTTAAGTTAGTGCTTATGGGGCAATGACCAGGCCAGTCCCAAAGTCCTCATGTCGCGGGTCTTCGCCAACAATAAATATACGAAGAAATGCCAAACGACCATGAAGCCGGCGAACGACTCAATGGCCGTATAATTTTCGCATGGCCGATCGCGTTGTGTGCCATGCGTCACCTGCCCGAAGTGCGGAATTTGGGTCGTCATCAGACCTCAGAACCAGCCCGCATACAGCAAAGAAAAGTCCTTAGCGAGCTGCCCTGCATCGGAGTGCGGCAAGGAGTTTGAATTCGAGGCTAGCGAGACTCGCGTTTTCGAAGTCCCGTGCCGCTTTTCGAGCGCCGTCACTTCTATCGTTCGGAATTGCAGGAGACAGGATGATAGCCACGTCTTTTCGCCGGTCACACGGATGGGGTTGCGCATCTGATTTTCTCTATCTCGCGCCAGAAGCTGTTACGAGCCGCAGCGACCGAGACTCCGAACAGGTGAGCAATTTCCTTCCACTCGTATTCGGCAGCTCTAAGCGTCAGAACGGCGGCATTTCTCTCGCTGAGTTGGCGGACGATCTTTTCGAAATCCAGGCGGGCGTTTACTTGGCGGACCCAAGCATTGTCTGCCATGTGGTTTGAGAGTTCACCGGACCCTCCCACCAATTCCAGGCGGCTCGACCTGGCCGCATAGCGGCGAAGGGCCCGGCAGAAGGCTACCAAGAGAAGTCCGTGTTTCCGAGTGGACAGGGGCGCCCCGGTTCGATCCAAGTAACGGGAGACCTGCGCAACGGTATTCTCCATTAGTTCGGCAGCCGGGCCATGGTCAGCGAGGAGAACATGGGTTCGCTGACAGGCTTGTTCCCAAATCTCATGGCCGGCTAATCGCACGTCAGGCCGAATCGGCCTTCCCGCACGATCCACGTCCCGGTCCCACCAAGCAAGTATTCTCCCTATACGCGACATCACTGCACCATTGATTCACGACGAAAGTGTTGAAGATTACATCCGGGCCAGACGGAGGTGTTCACATCGAGGATGAAGTCAGATTCCTACGGAATCGCTTCACGGGCCAAAGGGAGCGTTCGGGGAATGCGAGAACGCCGGAGCATGACACGGGTCGGTTCGATTGCAGAACGCCCTTGGTAAGAGCCTTTGACGGCGGTCGGGAAACCGTACAAATTGCCGGGCTGAAGCACCGTTTGTGGAGATCTTCTGGCGCTGAAGAGAACGTTATGCGGCCCTGAGAATCGTTCTGATTCCGCATGAGACTGCCTAAGTTTGTTTGATTTGAATCGACGAACGAGATATGAGTCCGCTCCATGGGCGCGCGAAGTCCTACATTTCTGACAAGTTGCGATACGTCCGACGTATGGCGTGCTTGCTTTTCGCGGTTTGGCTGGCTGCGTGATTGCGTTCCGAACTACTCGATGGCTGGTCCCCACAACGTTATCTCGCGGAAAGGATGATCATCATCGTGACCTATTTCCGTGCCCAGGTGGTGAAATTTATTTTTGTCGGTCGGAATTCTGGACAGAGGAGAAACGAACAGGGCACGAACGTACTTCTGTTAAGGGATACCAATGAATGACAGTGGCAGTCCGAAGCCAGAAGGTAAAATCCTAATTTGTGGACTTTTGATCATGAGTCACTACATCTTCCGAGACTGCCAGTATGCACCTTTGCCCATCGAATTCGATCCGGACGGCGGAATAGGCCGTAAGCTTGATCTCGCCCGATTTTGCTCGAAGGCGGCTCATTACATTTCGGATCGGGCCTCCTCGCTGAAGCTGTGCCACCAGTAATCTCCGGTCAGCAGGATCGTCCCATATCCGTAGTTCTTGCGCCGTGCGTCCGAGGATCTCCTGGCGGGAGTAACCATAACGTGCCTCAAATGCAGCGTTGATTTCCAAGAAGCGGCCTTCCTCCAGCGTCGTGATGGAAAAGGCAACCGGGCTCGAGTGGAAGATCTTCTGAAATTTCTCCTCGGAAACCCGGCGACATTCCTCTGATTGGTTGAGCGCGCGTTCGGCGTTTTGCAGGTCCGCTAATCGCTTTTCCAACTCCGAACTATAGATCTCAGCGGTAGAGTACAGGCGTGCGTTTTGAATGGCTGCGGCGGCGGGGATGGAAAGCAGCTCGGCGCGCCGAAGGTGGTCCTCAGTAAAGTGGTTCGGTTCCACGTGGCCGACGGAGAGAAAACCCAGGAACTCGTCAGAGGCAAGCAAGGGGACGCCAAGCCAGGAACGGAATTGCACATGTCCCTTGAAGGTCTGCCATCCCTGTTCCTGTTTCGTGTCCGCGATCAAGATACGCTTTCGTTCCGACCAGATGCGTTGAAAAAAGGGGGATTCGTCCGCAACGAATGTCAGGGGACTGCGAGGAGACTTCTTCGCGAGATCGGGACAGGTTTTTTCTCCCAGCGCCAGCCAGTGGGGACCACCTTCGGGGACGAGTACTCGCGCGCAGGTATACGGAACCAACTCAGCTAGAGACCGGAGGAGCGCGTCTAGAACGCAGTCCATGTGCAAATCCTGTGTCAGGGCCAGGGTTGCTTTGCGCAATGCTTCCGCCTCCGTCCATGCCGAGTTCGCCCGGGCAAGATTCGCCGCGACCTTGTCTTCAGCCTCCTTGAGCGCGGTGATGTCGAGCGCAGTTCCGCCCAGGCGGGTGATCTTTCCCTCAGGATCTCTCCGTGGAAAGCCACGGACCCAAAGCCAGCAAACCTGGCCATCGGGCCTCACAATCCTGAATCGTTCGTCAAAACTCCCGGTCCGGGCCGCTTCCTCGAGCTTCGCGAGCACATGAACTTGATCTTCGGGGTGAATGACCTCTTCGTAGGAGGAAGGGTTCTCTATGAGCGATTGGCAGGAGCGCCCAGTGATAATTTCGTATGCCGGATTGACGTAGGTGGCTTTCTTCGTCTGCGCGTCGATCACCCAGAAGATTTCCTGGATGTTGTCGGCCATCTGGCGGAATTCATGCTCTGCCGTCTGGAGGAAGCAGGCTGCGTTGCGTTGGTCACGGTGCAGTTGCAGAAACATCTTGGCCAAAAGAAGGCTGAAAATGCAGAAAGCCGCCGTCAGCGCAACCAAGAGCGCTACGGACACTTTTGGCTGTTCGAGGTTAGAGACCAATACCGCAACGAAGAGCGCGACGGAAAGCACCATCAGGGTGATCGAAGCTACCGGCCAAGCGCGCTGTGGCCCCCATTTAGAAAAAGGTTTACTGCGGAGTCGGTCAACCTGATCCATGGCTTTACCAAGGATGCACTTTTTGAAACGGACACGCAGTTATCAGGTGTCCTGCAATCAGACCGCATTTGCGCTGGAACGGTCTGTTCTGACACGTTTTTCGAGCCAATGCTACCACAAGAATTTACGACTGCAGGCTGTTTAGGCTGACCTACTTCAACATGGCCCAGATAAACAGGATCTCATTATGAAAACTCAGAGCGCACAATCCAAACCGAAGTTCCTCGTGGTTGGATGCACGGCAAGAACGCATGTCTGGCCGTCCAATCGGGGATTAGAAAAGCTTTCTGCGAGCGGCCGCGCTGGCCAGCCCATTGGCTTCGGTGTTGTCCTCCCGACCGAGGTGGGAGATCGAGAAATCGAGTGACCGCGCCAACTTCTGGCAGATCCAATGCAGGGAATAGAGCCGCGGGCTGCGGCAGCGGTACTCTCCTCTCATCTGCCTGACCACTACTTCGGAATCTGAAAACACGTGAAGCCCCTTGGCCTTAAGCCCCAGCGCACAGTGCAACGCCTCAAGCAGGGCAACATATTCGGCGACATTGTTGTCTTGATGCCCGATCCATTTGGCGATTCGGATGGTCCCACTCGCGGAGCCGTCTATTACCACTCCAATGCCCGAGGGGCCCGGATTCCCGAGGGAGCCGCCATCGATGTAGGCCACGAGATCTGACATTGCATTAGTGAGGTGATAACAACTATCCGTGATCTATTTCCCGCCGTCAAGATGCTTACTGGTTTCTATACACACTCCTTGTAGTTGCGCCGCGCTTTTAGCACCTGTGGATGTTGCTGTGGAAAAATGGGAACAACTAATCTTCTATTGATTAAGCAGCAATGATTCAATGGGTTGCGTTTCTGGGTTTCGATTCGTCACAGCAGGCCGATTGCACTGAAAACGGGCATTGACAATTTTCGGGCACCTCTCTAAGGTTGCTCCCGTCGACGGCTGAAAGGGTTGGCTTAATTAAACTTTTGCCAGTCCGAAGTAGGCTGAGTGATCAGCTCGGCGGGGTAACCCGACGAGCAGCCAGACCTGAAAAAACCGACCGCTCTGCGAGGAGTAGTTGGGGTTTGGGACCGCGAAAGCGGTGATCGCATCAAGGGCTGTGACGGTGCACGTCTCCACGCTGTTAGCTCCCTCGCAGGAGCCGATAGCTAGAGCGTAACCAATGTCACAGCCTTTACCTTTTCCCAGCGCTCTCATTGCCGCAAAGTCTCATTCCCCAGAAAAAGTTTTTTCCGCACGTCTTTTTCGTCCGGAATTGTGAAGCACCATTTCAACAAGTGATCTGCGAAGGGGGCGGCAGTCGCCCGCGTGGTTCTTCGAGAGCCCGGAGACGCCCGACGTTGTCTGCGATTGCGGCGATCCCCCCACTTCAAGCGGGGATTCGACAGCGCCGGAAATGAGAGCGGGCCGCTTTGTACAATGTAGGAGACATGGCGGTCATGATTGAGATGCAGAATACGGGTGATGCCCGAGCTCGCGGGGAGATTGTAGCTGTCATTGAACACGTCCTGAGTGACAGGCTCGGAGAGTGGCGGGTGTCAATTGTCGGGTCCCGCGCAAATGACAATTGGGAAATGAAAGTGGAAGGACCAGAGGGCTTCGAGCGCTCGTACACTTTGGTTGGCGGCGCCGGAGAGCACCAGCCCGCGATCATAGGAAACTTGGTCGTTAAGCTGCTGCCGGCGAGCAGGACATAATCTGCCATGCCGGTTTGCATCCCCTCCAAACCCATGCTGACATCGGCACCCTGTGAGGAATAAGCTAAGTTCATTTTTCGAGAGCTGGAACCGGCAATGCGAAAGATTCCGAATTCGACTCGTCGTCTCGACGAGCACATTTCCCGAGCGTTGAACAAGATCAGGAAACCGAGCACCGCGGGAGAAATCACTGAGTTGCTCAATCGTGACCTGGAGATCGAGGACCGACCCTTCCAGACAAAAGAAGTCGCAGAGCGGTTGCGGAACACCGGGGACACAGCGTTGACGCTCTATTGGTCAAGAACGCGTCCCCGCAGATAGTCCTTCGGGTGTGTCACGGAGCTGATCGTCGAAGATTCCGCCCTGGTTGCCATCGTGAGCAGCGGCCGAGGCGCGTGCCCAACCCCCCTAAGGGATCGGTACAAGGAGAGCCGAGAAGCGGAGGGTCCCCCGGGTCGTTGTTATGTTTCATCTGTTCCGCTTGGCCGCCTTCCATTTCGCCCAACGTGCACGCTGGGCAGCAGCGATTCAGCCTTGAAGTCCTGCGGAAAACGTGGGGATTGACGAATCCAAGCGTCTGGGAACTGGGCCGATTGGCAAGCGGATTTCCGGATATCGCCCCGTTCTATTTGTTCTCCTGAGTCAGGCTCAGGAACCTTTGTACGAGTTCGAATGCCCGCCGCGCGTTCATCGCTTGGGTCTCAGGATCGGGCGAGTCGAAGAATTCGACGACCTGTCTAGGGCCGAAATCCTCCACGCTCGAAAATTTCGCTTGCAGAATTGCTATGGCCTGCTTCACGTCCTTTTCCTCGCCACGCAGTTTCCAGGCAGCTGCCAGTTTCTCTAATCCACCCGGATAGTTGTCGAGGCAATAACAGAGGTCGTAGGCGTCCTTCGGTTTGTCCCTCCCCGCCAGGGCGTGCGCCTTCATCACGAGAAAATCCGGCAAGGAAGCGACACGAAGACGTACCTTGTTCTTCGCGCCGCGGATGCTCTGACCAACAAGTTCAATCTCCACGGGCGCATGGAAAGCGGTGCCGCAACCATCTGCCTGCAAGACACGAAAACCTTCCAGCAGCTTTGGCCGATTCTTCTTCAGCTTTACCTCTTTTGGAGCAAGGAACTCCACTTCCACCTGCACTGGTCCGCCACCGTCACCGAGGTCAACGTCGGTCAGAAGCTGAAAGGATTTTGCTCCAGGGCGATAGCGGCGTGTATTCAGTAAGAGCGTCAGCAATTCGGCGTAACGGCCATCGCTGAGCTTCTGGGTGTCCAAGGCCAGGTCAACATCTATGCTTCCGACGTGGGCCTCCTCGACTCCCGGAAGCAACAAGTCCGGGACCCAGCCGCCAACCACGACAAGGCAATCGTGGAAAGCGGCCAACACCTGACCAAGATCGACGAGCACGCGGCGGGCAGCTTCCGTCTGGCGGGAATCGTATTCGCTTTGATGCCTTGGTTCCTGGTTCATAGCAGTCCGCGTCGACTCCACTCCGGTTTGAGCTTCTGTTCCAGCAACGCCTCGGCTGCCTCTTCGCCGCGTCCACCGCAGTGGGAGAGGTCGACATAGGTTTGCACCGGATTCGTACAGGCCATTCTATGATCGCCAACCAATCCGCCATCAGCCAGATAGAAGACGCCGTCGTCATCCGGTATTAGGACGACCACGTTCTCGCCGGACTCCACCGGCTTTGCTTCGATCCGTTGTTCCAGGCTGCTGAGATATTCCCGGCCCACATAAATCCAAGTCTTCGGCTGGCGCACGTGGGGTGCTTGAAAATCTGCCGCTGAAAAAGCGGCATACGCCGCGAACCCGCCGGTTTCCAGGCCAAAGTTGGCCAGGGATTCACTTAACCGCTTTCCCTGTAGCAAGGTGAAATAGCCGCGGCGTTCGTTCCGGTCGAAGCGGTAGGCGTCCCGCCAGGCGAATAGGAGTTTGAGCGGATCGCGCAGCCGAAAACCACCCTCCGGCAGTGTTTCAATGAATGCCTCATCCTGGAGGTGCCTGACAACCTTGTTCACCAAGCCAAGACTGGGCTTCGGGATCCGGTTCTTGAACTCTCCGAAATGAGTTTCCATGCCTCTCTGCGTCCAGCGCTTGCCCGCGTTTTCCGGCGCCAGAAGCGCACGAATAATTCGTCCCGCCTCAGGCGTGCTCAGATTCGCAGTTGGTCGAGGCCGGGAATGCACCGGTGCATAGCCATGACGTTCAAGGTGGATTGCGTTCGGCACGTCAATATGACAGTTTCCCGCAAGATCGTACCAACTCCAACCTCTCTGAAGGCACAGGTCGGCGAGGCGGGACGATACAAATGGCATGGCCAGCACAGGCACGACCACTCGTGGACGCCCGGGAGGGGCAAGCCTCCTCTCGGCTAATATAGGAAAAGTGCTTGGGCGCAATTCGCTCTTGCACACGACACATAGCGCTGCTTTGCCCTCGGCTAGAGGTAGCGTGGTTAACAGATCAAAGCCGGCATCCACCTTCTCGGAAACACGCTCAATTTGCCAGCCACGTAACCAAGTAATGCCACTCAACAGTTCTCTGAGCTTCGCACCGAGCGCCTGCTCCAAGGCCGAACCGCCAGGAATTTTATTGTTCACGATATTAGGCATGTTCACGACAACGTGAACATAGCATTATTCGTGAACGCAAGTCAAGATGGATCCCAAACGCGAACCGGGTAATTGCGCAAAATCCCTGCGAGACTGTTGACAACAGCAGCAAGGACTTCCCTAGAACCCGGCGTCGTAAACCTGCTTATTAGACACCCGACAGATCCACGCCGAAAAATGGCCCGGACCGGGCGGGTTGGGGTCCATCGAATGAATTCCCAGTTGATTCAGCGGCTCCCGATGCAACCGACAAATCGGTATATCTTCATCGCTGCGCTCAAAGGCGCAGCCAATTCGTGCTTTCGGCAGCTGTTTCGGGTTTGGCCCCGCTTCCTTCTTCGTGATCGTCCTGATGATGGCGTCAGTACCTTGCATATGAGTTATCAGGCCATACTTGATTTCCCCGGTGTAGGCATCTTCATATTCCACGCGGTCGCCAGCGGCAAATTCTTCGCCCATGTTTGGTAGCCCTCCCTACTTCAATTTTACGACCGTGAATCCGCGGACAGTCACTCACAGCCGCCCCATCCACTGAAAGCCCAGGTTCGATTTATCCGGCCCATCCGGGAACTCAGAGCTTGATATCCTCTTCCTATGCCGCTTCCCAATTTCCAGAAGCCTTTTACGTCAGTTGCTGGCATCTCTTTCGAGAAGAAACGTGCAATGTGGAAAGAGTACGGCGAAGATGTTCGCCCACTAATTGTCGAGAAGAGGTTGTCGTGCAAGTCCGGACTTCCGAGAAAAAGGATGGTGTGATCAAGCGTTGGTGAGAGACGCCGAGGGACGACTCGAGATGGGTACGCAGAGGAGTGATGAGAAACATCACGATCATTGCCCTACACCACAAACTCCAGTGGAGAGATACTGACCTAGGGCATCTCGAATCACTGCTCACCAAGGTACTGGAAGGCGATCCTTCAATAGAACTCATTGCCGAGGAGGCCAACAAATTACCCACCACTGTCGGCCAGAGGATTGCCTTTCGCTTCATTAAACCTTGGGCAAATGTCGACATGGACGAAACGGAAAGGCAGCGCCAGGGTATTTATGAAGAACTGCAATCGCGCGGTGGGGCGCCTCTCGATGATGATTCTGAAGGCTACAAAGAATACTACCTGCCGAAGGCCGACGGGATCAGAGAGGACTTTTGGTTCTCAAAGATCAACGGGTATCATTTAGAGCGCGTCGTTTTCTTGTGTGGGTTGCTTCATCTTTCCACCATAACCGGCAAATTCCAGAACCGGGGATGGATCGTGGAGCAGATCAACGCATGCGCCTTGCCATGGTACGTGGAGAGGTTTGGCACACTCACGATCGTTGAGGAAAATGGCTACCGCTGGTGCGAGTGCCGTCCGAACAACAAGATGTTCATCTCGCCCGGTACTCTTCAGAAAAGGGAATCTGACGCGATTTCAAAGCTCAAGCTATCCGCCGACAGCTGCTTGAATACTGCAAGATGGACACCTATGGGATGCTTAAGCTGCACGAAGTTCTGGTCCGCTTAGCCGCTAAGTAGAATGGTAGTCCCCGTCCGGGGAGCGTGGCACAGAGTCGTCCAAACTGCCACGAATCGGCTATTCAGCGGATACTGGCACGACTCCCCTGCCGTATAGGCGCTATCGCCCTCATAGTGCGGATATACGAGTCAAGTGCGCGCCCCATCGCCGCGTTTTTCAGCCGTCTTTGTCATCGTGTGCTCTCCGCCCCCTGTGAATCAGGATCAAGCTAAACAGGTAACGTTTTATCATCCCGGGCTCGGGACCATGGAGCCCGCGGGCGCACTCACCACATTTTCACGCCAAGTTACGAAGTTGTTGGGTAAGGCACTCGGCTATGGGCTTGCAAATGATATTCGCGATGCCTACTCATTTCTCATCGAGAACTACCAGGAGGAGGATAGGTTGTTTTTGTTCGGCTTTAGCCGGGGAGCCTACACCGTGCGAGCAGTCTGCTCTTTATTGCACATGTACGGGCTCATTCGCAAGGGGAACGAACCTTTGGTGCCGTACGCGGTTCGAATGATGATGGGGATCGATCGGGCTGAAAAGGGCGACGACAAACAGCAAGCAGCGATGAACAGATATTTTGATCTGGCACACAAATTCCGCGAGACGATGTCTCGCACCGATTGCAGACCGTGGTTTGTGGGGGTGTGGGACACGGTGAGTTCGGTGGGATGGATTGAGAATCCCTTGCGGCTGCCGTACGTTTCAGACAATCCGGACATTCAATTCGCCAGGCACGCAGTTTCGATTGATGAGCATCGTGCATTTTTCCGCAATAATCTGTGGCGCCCGGGCACGGACCCCGCGCGCCCGCACGGACCTAAAGACCTGAAGCAGGTGTGGTTTCCTGGTGTGCACTGCGACGTCGGTGGAGGCTATCGTGAGGCCGAGAGCGGGCTGGCAAAGATCGCACTCGAATGGATGCTCGAAGAAGCCGAAGCACATGGATTGCTTGTCGATCCAGTTCGCAAGGATGAGGCGCTGGGAAAGACAAAGGGCAGTACATATGCTTGCCCTGATCCGAACGGCCCGGCGCACGAGTCTCTCAAGGGGGCGTGGAATCTAGCAGAGTTGGTATTCAAGCGGCACTTCGATTGGACCACGGGAAAATGGGGGCATCGTATGAACTTGTGGCGGCGAAGGACAATTCCGCCGAACTCATTGGTGCACGAATCGGCGTACCAGCGATCCGGTGGGTACAGCAGCCGATTGCCAGCAGACGCCATTCGAGTGGCGACCACTGGGGCGCGGCCTGCCAACACTTGAAACAGATTCGCGGTCCGCCGCCGGCATACGATCATTCGTCACTGTAAATCTGGCGCAATGATTGCTAAGTGCGTGTAAAGTCTATTCGGTCTAGAGAGACAGGGTTGCGCTGCGGCTCAGGTAGACTGACTGTCGGACAGCCCAACCCCATGCCCTTTTCGAGCTTCAATTTTCCTTTGTGTGTCAGAGGTGTGCTCAAGCCTCGCGTCGGCAGGCCATTGAGTTGTATTTCAGCCTTCCTCTACCGTTGTGCGAGCCAGCAGGGCGTCCTTGAACGTGAGGGCAACGGTTGGTCCCCTTCGAACATTACTAACCAGTGCGGGTCGGAAACACGCCAAGCAGGTGCCACCCTTGTGCCGAACGCTCGGATAGACAATACCAGGAGAACCCTCTTTTAGCAGTTCTCGCGCTAGGAGTTGCGAATTCTGATAGCTGCCCGGATCGAGGCACTTCGCAAATTCGCTCTCACCTCGAACGTCATGGAAATCAGCTCGGAAATCAGCCAGATAATCAGCATAAGTCACGACTTCTTCGTCCTGCCAATTGATCTCCTGCAATTCCTGGGCTTTGTGAAAAGCCACTTCAGCCTGAGAAGTTTCCAGAGCGAAGGCTGCGTACCACGCGCCTCGATCTGCAAGATTGAATCGGCTGCCCATAGGGTGTGCGTGAGTGAAGGCAGGGCAATGGACCTTTTCGGACACGAAGCGAGTCCGCAGTCGTCGAGTCGTTAAACTGCAAAATGTGGGTGCTTGATCTACTCCGGAAGTTGAAAGGCGGGACGGATGAGGCCGGGGCGGCGTGCGACCCAGTATTCGCTGAACTGATCTTTACCACCACTCGTGGCGAACCGATCAACGAGGAATACTTGGTCAAGAAGCATTTCAAACCAATTCTGCGCGAAGCTGGTTTGCCGAACATTCGGCTTTACGATCTCCGCCACACATCTGCCACACTCGCCCTCACGGTGGGCGTGGCTCCCAAGGTCGTGTCCGAGCAACTTGGACATGCAAGTGCGGCGTTCACACTGGATACCTATTCCCACGTGCTTCCGCACATGCAGGAGGAAGCCGCTGCAAAGATGGAAGCGGTCTTGCTGAACGGCCTTCCGCTGTAGTCCAGATCCCCTCAATCTCCAGAAACCCAACAGTGCCGCTGCTCTCGTGCGCGTGAGCAGCGAAAGGAGGTGTCTCCATGTCTCGCAAATTAGGTCAGATCATCGCCGTTCGTGAGAACACCTGGATGATTCGTATCCCAATGGGTTGCGATCCCCAAACCAAGCAACGCAGCTATTACAACCGTACCGTTCATGGCTCTCTGCGGCAGGCGCAGAAGTTCCTCGGGAAAAAGATCAACGAGCTTGGCGCTTATATTGAGAGAGATGGCGCGAAGATTCGGTTGGATCAGTACCTCGATCAATGGCTCAAGATGATCAAATCGCGGGTTTGCAGCAAGACATATGAAAGCTATGAGAGTCTGCTTGCAAAATACATCCGTCCATCGCTTGGCAAGAAGTCTCCGGTGGGCATTAGGCGCCTGGACGTACAAGGTGTCTACCAACAGATGTCAGATCGCGGGCTTTCGCCCAGGACGGTCCAGGGCGCTCATTGGGTGCTCAATGCGGCTTTGAGGCAGGCTTTGCAGTAGGAAATGATTTTGGAGGTGCCAACAAAAGGGTTGAAGCTGCCTCGGATCCGAAGGCGCGAAATGCGAGTGTTCAGCGTTGAGGAGGCAAAGACGTTCTTGAAAGTCACGTTGCCAACGATCTACGGGACTCTGTTTGCTGTCGCCGTTACCACTGGAATGCGTCCCAGCGAGTACATCGGCCTCAAGTGGCAGGACGTTGACTGGGAGCGCGGAACCGTCAGTGTGAAAAGAACATTGCGAAAAGGGCCCACGGGTCAGTGGGAATATGGCGAGACGAAGCGCGCAGGAAGTCGGCGAATCATCAGACTGCAGAATTGGGTCATTGCAAGGCTGAAACAATTAAAGGAATTCCAGGCGGCACACCCGGTTGTCGATCCGGATGAATGGCCTGAAGCCGTTGATCTGATCTTCGTGACCGAGTTCGGAAGGCCAGTGAATGTGAACAGCCTGGTCTACAAGCACTTCAAACCTATCCTGAAAAGGGCGGGCCTGCCGAACATCAGACTCTATGACCTTCGCCACACAGCAGCTACCCTGGCGTTGACGGTGGGCGTTTCACCAAAAGTCGTATCAGAGCAACTCGGCCATACAAGTGCGGCGTTCACTTTGGATGTGTATTCACATGTATTGCCACACATGCAAGATTATGTAGCAGCGAAGGTAGAGGCCGCGCTACTTGGGAGTGACGCCTAACGTCCTGTTTGTGATTCTTTGGCAAGAGGGACAACAAAGCGATCCCCATTCACTCTCATTTGTTCAAAGGCCTTCGCGGACGCCGGCAGAAGACGCATCTCGGACATCAGAACTTTACTTCCAGATGGGCGAACTTCGGCATTATTTCCAAAACCAGTTCTACGGTCTGAAGTGGAGAAACATTAACAGCGTTTGATATCTGGATGACTGCCGTCAACGTGGGCGTATGTTTTCGTCTCTCGAGGGCGCCAATATATTTTTCCTCATAACCGCTCTTTTCTGCCACTTGTCCTTGGGTCAAGCCAGCTTTCTCGCGAAGATCTGCAAGCACACGCGCGAAAGCAGCCCGCACTACTGGCTCTTTCGGATTGCGTGGTGCTTTGCCGCCTTTGCGCTTCATAGGCGGCTAAATAATTAACTGTTGTAGAGTATAGTTCCACAAAGTATACTATCCATCGATTCGGAGCCTTCAGACCATCAGGCTAGCGAATCTCTCGTGTTTCGCGGCGGCGACGTCGATTTTTTGGTAGCAGTCTTTCGACGCGACTGACGAGGTCCGATGCGGAAATCTGCAGAGCTTCGGAGAGTTCCAAGATTGTGGTCAGGGATGGGCTGTATCGCCCTTGTTCGAGCAGGCTTATGTATTTGGGATGGTAGCCGCTTTCAGACGCGAGAGCCTCTTGGGTGAGACGGCGCTCTCCGCGCAACTTCGTGAGAGCTTGCGCAAAGGCTCGTTTCTCTGGTGAAGGTTGTTTCGTTCCAGCTGACATCTAGCAGCTGGAGTTTGTGGGGTGTCAATGAATACTTCCACAAAGTATAGTTCCAGTAGCTAGAAAGGTAAGACTGAGTCCGCTCCAGAGGGGGAATTATTAAGTGATTGATTTTTAAAACGTTTACGTATGCGTGAAAGTAGGCGGCAGAGGGCACATCCGGTAGGGGCACTCATAATAAGGATAGAGCCGAGCAAAGGCGGAAGCGGGGCAGGGAAGTGCTGTGTGTTTAATGGTTTAGCCGGCGTATTTCGAAGAATTCCAACAGTCATGGACGCCTCCGTCACAATTCGTCTTCCGGGGCTTGGCATCTCCCAGCAGGATGCCCAAAGCGCCCCTTCCCGAGATGTGCCCGAAATCCTCGAAACCCAACTTTCCGATGAGGCCCTCATGGCCCGCCTCTGCGAGGGCGACAAAGAAGCTCTCGCATCCCTTTTTCGCCGATATGCATGTTCCGTGCGTGTCGTAGTCTACCGAGTTCTGCGAGACACATCCGAGGCAGACGATTTGCTCCAGGACGTATTCCTCCTGATTCATCGCCTCTGTAAGACTTTTGACAGTTCCAAAGGCCCAGCACGCTTCTGGATTCTGCAGATGGCCTACCGTCGCGCGATCTCACGACGCCGTTATTTGACCTCCCGCCACTTTTACACACGACTCGACCTCGACGATGCAGCAAGCGACCTGGCAGACCCTCGAATCAGTAGTGACCAGCTTGAGGAGTTGATCGACGGAAGGATCGGAAATGGCGGTCTCCAGCAGGTATTTGAGGCGCTCTCGGAGAGCCAGCGCCAAACGCTACGCCTCTTCTTTATAGAGGGCTACACTCTTGATGAAATTGCCACAAAGCTCGGTCAATCCCGAGGGAACGTCAAGCACCACTACTTCCGCGGGCTTGAAAGGCTGCGAAAGGAGCTTTTTGGTGGCAAATTGCCGGGTGAGCGAGCAGTATGATAAAAGGTCTTGTCCAAGCTAGGAGCAGGGGCGTTGTCGCAAACCGAACCCCATGACGAGTTCCTAGAGCTATGCGCCGTTTCGACGTCTGGCCAGCTCACTGAGGAAGAACAGAAGAAGCTGCAGGAGCATCTCGTTGTTTGTCAGACTTGCCGGGAAGCACTTCAGCAGTACGAAGCGGTCGTCGGCCAAGCGATTCCCGCGATCGCAGCCAACAAAGAGTATGAGAGTGCAGAACCCGGCCCGGCTTGGTCACAGCAACAGGCTGAGAAAGCTTTCTTCCAATGCCTGGCACCGGAGGAAAAGCACGAGACCAATAAGCTTCGAAGCCCAGGCGGTCTTCGGAGCAACCCCCATCGCCTTTCCCTGTTCCCCAGCGCCGTAGCGTGGCGCCAGGTGTGGATGCTCTACGCCGCCGGAATTCTGCTCTTCCTGACGCTTGGCTTCTACGCTTATCGCGTTGGCACGCATCACCCGCCCGAGGTTGTCCAGCCTGCCCCTCCTCATCCCGATATACAAAACCAAGTCTCGCTGGAAGAACAATTGAGCGATGCGAGTCACGATCGCGAAGTTGCACGCGCTCAAATCCAGCAACGTGACGAAATGATCGCGGACCTCCGCCACGAATTGGCCGAGCAATCGGCCCAGATCAATCAGATGAAAGCGGCGCAAACGCGACTGGAGAACGATCTGCACGCCGGCGACGCGAGCCGACAAGATCTCATCCAACAGCGAACTGATCTGGCGCAGAAATTGGATGCCGCCCAAAACAGTTCTCATGCGTTGCAGGAGAAAATGGATTCTTTGGCGCAACAGTCTGCCCAGGACGCAGTTCATGCCAAAGCGCTGGAGGCCAAGGCCAACGATCTAACTCAACTGCTTCACGACCGCGAAGTCGCGCTCGACCAGAAGGACGAACTCTTGGCCCACGACCGTGATATCCGGGACCTCATGGGCGCCCGTGATCTCTACATTGCGGAAGTCTATGACGTCGCCGGCACCGGCGAGACCAAGAAACCCTATGGCAGGGTTTTCTACACACGGGGAAAGTCGCTGATCTTCTACGCGTACGATCTAGACCAGCAGACGGAAGTGAAGAAAGCAACCGCGTTTCAGGCCTGGGGCCGACGGGGGCCGGACCAGCAACAGGCGCTCAACCTCGGCATTTTCTACGAAGACAACGTTGCTAGAAAACGATGGATTTTGAAGTGTGACGACCCCAAGACACTGGCACAAATCGATGGCGTGTTCGTGACTCTGGAGCCAAGCGGCGGCAGCCACAAGCCCAGTGGTAAATCACTCCTCTTTGCTTACCTCAGAATTGACCCAAATCATCCCTAGCCCGCCCGTTCTGCCACCTTTTAATTACTGATTCGTCCTAAAATGAGGACAACGTGGTACCCGCGCGGATTGTCCTGCGAACAAGTAGGAGAGGGGGCTGAAACCCCCGTTGGTCGCTGGAGAGCCTAAATGCGCTTCCCCTATGTCGTCCTGCTTTCCGCTTGCGCTTTGATGTTGGCCTTACCCCTTGCTGCGCAATCAACCAACGGGGTTATCAATGGCCTCGTTGTCGATCCCTCCACCCATGTAATCGTCGGCGCCGACGTGGTCGTTGTGAACGATGTGACCGGCCTGAAGTATACCACTAAAACGAACGAAGACGGCATCTACGTGCTACCGAATCTGCCTCCTGGTCCTTACCGGCTTCAGGTTTCCAAGGTGGGGTTCAAGACACTCATTAAGCCCGACATTGTTCTCAACATCCAAGACGCGCTGTCTATCAACTTCACTCTGCCGGTCGGAGCCGCCTTCGAAAGCGTGACGGTGGAAGGCGGCGCGTCGATGATCAACACCACGGACGCATCGGTCAGCACGATGATCGATCACACCTACGTGGAAAACATGCCACTGAATGGCCGCAGCTTCCAGGATTTGATTTTGCTTACGCCGGGGATTGTGACGAATAGCCCTCAGAGCGCTAGCGGGCTGGGTGTCACTGGCGAATTCAGCGTAAATGGCCAGCGGACCGAATCGAACTACTACACCGTTGATGGCGTGAGCGCCAATGTCGGGGCAACTGCGGGTAGTAATCAGTACACGACTTCTGCCAGTGGTTCGGTGCCGACTGCAACCGCTCTGGGGACCACGCAGGCTCTGGTTTCTGTAGACGATCTTCAGGAATTTCGTGTGAACAGACTCGACCTACTCCGCGGAATATGGGCACAATCCAGGTGGGCAATTTGCGTTTGAGACGAAATCAGGTACGAATCAGTGGCACGGCACGGCCTACGACTACCTGCGGAACGGCTACTTCGATGCCCAGGACTGGTTTAACGACTACTTTGGCACACCGAAAGCTGCGCTTCGGCAGAATGATTTCGGTGGCACGTTTGGTGGCCCCTTAGAGGTTCCCGGCCTGTACCACGGAAAAGATAAAACGTTCTTCTTTGTCTCCTATGAGGGGCTGCGCCTGACTGCGCCACAGGCAGCCACGATCAACTACGTGCCGGATAATTGCCTGCGAGGTGTGATTGCTGACTGCGTAGGAGCGAACACTCCGGGCGCTGCTGCGCTCCAACCCGTTCTGAATGCCTTCCCTGTGCCTAACGGACCCGATTTGGGAAATGGGACTGCCGAATACATCGGAAGTTGGTCCAACCCTGCTGCGCTCAACTCCACCAGCGTTCGGTTTGACCACGTCGTAAACGATAAGCTGAGGCTCTTCTTCCGCTTCAGTGACACGGGTTCCAGTTCGGCGAGTCGGGGAACCTCCGCAGTCGGTTCGATTCCAACGGTGGAGACTATCGCAGCTTACAAGATGCGGACCTACACGGTGGGCGCCAACAGCATTTTCTCAAGCCGGTTTAGTAACGAATTCCGCCTGAATTACAGCTCAAACGATGTGGGCAATCCGTCTGTCATTGAGTCGTTTGGAGGAAGCACGGCTGTCGACCTAGCCGAGCTTACAGGGCTCACCGCCGGGTCGGCTGTCGGCATTGGGCTTGACTACAGCGGATATCCATCCTTCCTATCGCAGCAGCAACAGTTTGGCGCTCAGAGGCAGTGGAATGTTGTGGATACTGTAGGTTTCTCCTTGGGGCGTCACCAATTCAAATTCGGCTTGGATCATCGCAGGCTGGCACCCAGAGCAATCCCGAGCTTTGATAATCTCGATTACTATTTTGGTTTCATTGATGGCATAGGAGATGTCAGGACGAACACTGCTTTTACGGTTCCGGTGCTCTACCCTCCCGGCTATCCGTTGTACACAAACTTCTCGGTTTTTGCCCAGGACGAATGGAAAGTATCGCAGCGTTTGAGCCTTTCGTTGGGATTGCGTTGGGAGGTGAATCCCGCACCGGGCGTGACGCAAGGACTTAGGCCGTACACGGTCGACTTTGTGTCCTCCAACCCCAACACATGGACGCTAGCGCCACAGGGCACGCCGCTCTGGCGGACCACTTGGTTCAACTTCGCGCCTCGGCTGGGTGCTGTCTACATCCTTCGTAATACGCCTCGCGGGGAAACGGTTGTGCGCGGCGGGGGTGGCGTTTTTTTTGACACAGGTCAGCAGACGGGATCAGAAGGATTCGATGGCCCTGGCTTTCAAATATTTGGGAGTCCTGTTGTTGGATCGTTTCCAATCGTTCCTGCATTTCCTACTATTGTGAATCCTCCTACTCCGCCGTTAGGTTTTATGTACACCTTCGCCCCCCATCTTCAACTGCCGTATACGATTCAATGGAACGCCAGTATTGAGCAGGCGTTGGGCAAATCCCAAGCGCTGACTGTTACCTATGTTGGGGCACATGGTGTTCGATTGTTAAGGAACAATTCAGTCATACCTACTGACAACCCAATACTCGGTACAGGTGGAAATTTCTACTTTTTCGACAATGGACTAACGTCAGACTACGACGCATTGCAGGTTCATTTCCGGCGGAGATTGAGCCGTGGCTTGACAGCCCTGGCTTCCTACACGTGGTCACACTGTATGGACTATGGGTCTCAGAACCTTGTATATGGCGATTACCAGCGCGGTAACTGCGATTTCGATGTCAGGCACAATCTTTCCACCGCGTTCTCTTATGATCTGCCGCATGTGGGACAGAACGGATTTGTGGACGCCGTCCTGCACCACTGGGGTCTCGATGACCGCTTTACCGCGCGAACGGGTTTTCCGGTGACTCTCAATGGGAGTACTGCGGTGAACCCGGCGACGGGTCAGCTTTTTAATGAGGGACTCAACTTTGTTCCTGGTCAGCCGGTTTATCTCTACGGTCCACAATGTGCCTCGGTATATGCCGCCCTCTATGGCAATACGCTTCCGTGCCCCGGCGGGCGGGCGATCAACCCAAACGCATTTGCGAGCGTCAATTCTGGTTACGGAGATGCTCCCCGTAACTTTGCGAGAGGTTTTGGAGCTTGGCAAATGGACCTAGCAGTCCGTCGGGAGTTTCCGATCCATGAAAGGCTCAAACTGCAATTCCGAGCGGAGGCCTTCAATATCTTCAATCATCCCAATTTGGGAGCTATTAATTCGAACTTAGGCCAGAACACTTTCGGTCAGGCGACTGCCTCGCTCGCCAGTTCGCTCGGAGTCCTGAGTCCTCTCTATCAGATGGGCGGCCCGCGCTCGATGCAGTTCGCTCTCAAGGCCGTGTTTTAGTTTCGTAACTGACGTCATTCCGAGCGAGAGAGAATTCTCTCTTCAATTCCATAACTCCAAAACAGCACGGCGGCCTATGTTCCGGACTAACCCGAAAGTTGTCTTAATCGCCTCTCTGACATGCCTGACCGTTACGACCATGATTGCGGCGGCGCAACAAACGAAGCATGGCTTGACGGTCGCTGACGAAATAGGACTGGGGCTTTTTGACGATCCAAACGGCGCGGCTGCTGAGGTGTTGTTCTCACCTGACAAAACGTATCTTGTCGTCAAGACGGAACGCGGACGGTTGGACATCGACCGTGTCGAGGACGAAATCCGCTTTTACCGCAGCAAGGACGTCAAGAATTTTCTGGATCATTCTAATGAGCCGCAGCCGTCGCCGGTTTGGACCGTCGCGCGTACTGGCAAGGAAGGCGGCGTCATTGGGGGATGGCGGTGGCTCTCCGATTCCAGTGGGATTGCTTTTCTAGAACGCAGCGAAACCGGCAATCATCGGATTGCTCTGGCCGATCTTCAAAAGAAAACAGTCGAGCCACTGACTTCTGAAACGGAGGCGGTCGTGGCTTTCGATGTCCGTGACCGGCAGCACTACGTTTACACCGTTGCCGATCCGGCAGCACGAGAGAAAAGGAAAGCGGAACGTGAGGCAGCCTCTGTTGTGGGCACAGGGCGGTCCTTGTTTGAGCTGATTCTTCCCGACAATCCGATCACCGCGCGCATCGCTACATCCACCATCTCCCTTTGGGCGGTTGTTGGATGTCAACGCTTCGAGGTGAAAAACGATGGCGTGCCGCTCGCTATCTTCGGAAGCTTTGCGTTGTCGCCCGACGGGAAGTCCCTGGTCACGACGCAGCCCGTTCTCGATGTTCCATCCGCATGGGAGACGTTCTATCCTCCGCCGCCTTCATCAGTCTCTATGAACCGCATCCGTGCAGGCCATTACGATGCGAAGGGGAGCCATGTGCATCAGTATGTCCGCGTTGATTTGCAGACGGGCGCAATTCTATCCTTGGCGGACGCACCGCTCGCGGATGACGCAGGATGGCTGGCGGCCGGCGATCCTAGTTGGTCGAACGACGGTCGCGAAATCTTGCTACCGAATACGTTCCTCAAATCGAAAGAGAATGCACCGTCGCGTCCGTGCGTGGCCGTTGTGGAAGTATCCTCTGGCGCAAGCACATGTGTGGAAGTATTAAGGGCCCATAAGACCGAAACGATTGTAGAGGAAGGCTACCACCTAGTTATTGGCGCGCGGTTTGCTGGCGGCAGGGGCCACGTCATGGTGGCCTTTATCAGCCATGAAGACCAGTCATTCAGAACCACCGAATACCAGCGCACAAACGGCACATGGCAATCCGTGAGGGAGCTCAAAGGCTCATTCCCGGCGGAACAGAACGGTCTGGAAGTGAGCGTGAAGCAAGGGCTCAATGAGCCTCCGGTGCTGGTTGCCACAAACAAAGAGAGATCTCAAGTCGTCTGGAACCCCAATCCACAGCTTAAAAACATCGAACTGGGGCAAGCCAGCGTTTACATCTGGAAAGATAGAGAAGGGCGGGAATGGAAAGGCGGGCTGTACAAGCCCGTGAATTACGAACCGAACCGCCGCTATCCGGTCGTGATACAGACGCACGGCTTCAGCGAATCAGAATTCAGGCCCTCGGGTGTATTTCCGACAGCGTTTGCAGCGCGAGCACTGGCTGCGGCGGGAATCATGGTTCTACAAACCGCGACCGGCGTGGCCGGAAGCAATTGTTCCATCATGACGCCTGAGGAAGGACCCTGCGCCATCGCGATGTTGGAATCCGCTGCAAACCGATTGGTGTCGGACGGATTAGTAGATCGGGAAAAAATAGGTATTATCGGGTTCAGCCGCACTTGCTTCTCGGTGATGGAAATGCTCACGACTAGTTCGCTTCACCTGAAAGCAGCATCGATCACGGACGGACTGATGTTCGATTATTTGCAGTACATACTGTTCACGGATCGAATTTCAAGCGAAGCGGATCGAGTGATCGGTGCACCGCCATTTGGGACAGGCTTCCAACTGTGGCTGAAACGATCTCCGGGTTTCAGCCTTGATAAAATCACCGCACCCCTACTAATCGTTGGAGAAGGTCCCATCAGCTTGGTCTCTATGTGGGAACCGTACGCCGGCCTTCGCTATCTGCATGAGCCGGTAGACCTGATAATGCTGAACACTGACGAACATGTTCTAACCAATCCAGCGGTACGCATGGAGTCGCAAGGGGGCACGGTGGACTGGTTTCGCTTCTGGCTTAAGGATGAAGAAGACCTTGATCCTGCCAAAGCCGACCAATACGCCCGATGGCGGGAGTTACGGCAATTGCATTTAGAAAGGGAGAATCCGAAATGATATTGGGTAACTCGCATACGCCAAGCGCTGACTGATAACTTAGACTGCCGGAGCGCCCGTTAGTGCGAGTGCTCCGGCAGAGAGTTACTTAGCTTTCCCAGTCTTGATACCCTGGGATTCCCTCATTGTTTACATCAACGCCGTCGCCTGGGTAGCTCAGGAACTTATTCATCGTACCCTGAATGGCATTGATCGCAAGGGTCAATGTGGTCATCTCCGGAGTTTCGTATTTCATGGTTTTCACCTCCTTTCTTTGTGAAGTGTACGTACATAGTTAGCTAGCTAAACGTTTGGACTGCGTCGGTACTTGGAGTTCTGTCGCGTTAAGAGCCGACGAGTTGGCTTGTTTCTCTGGCGTTATCGGGTTCGTGAGGATCCCTTGGAGCGTGAGGTGCCGGAGCCAGGACTCCAACGTCAGTGTGCGCTTCAGGCCATCGAGAGAGACTTCCTGGTTGCGCCGAGCTTTCTGCAATACTTCCCCAAAGCGATCGGGATCAATAATTCCCACAGAACTGCCGACGATGTGCTGTCCTATCTCCGCCAGGCTGGGCCATTCCGTTGAGCCGTCTTTTTTTGGCTCTGGCGGAACAAACGCCTTTCGCCTTCTATTGAGGAGTTCGTCGGGAATAGTGCCAACAAGAGCACGCTTCATCAAGGAACGGCGCTGGCCCACGCGGACAATCTGTTCCCGAGGGATTGCGTACATAAATTCTAGAAAGTCCCGGTCATAGTAGGAATAACGAATCTCGCGAAGCAACTCTGAGTGGAGGCTACAGCGCGCAACGAATCTCCGATTGGCCTCCAACTTATCAATCTGGTCCTGAAAGCTGGGCAAAGGACCGAACAGCCGCACCCGGATTGGATAGGCGCAAAAGGCGAGGTGATTCCGACGGACGAAGCCGGATTGGAGCCATGGAGCGGAACGCAGCTCGTTGACGTCCACGCGAGCAGAGAAGAATCCTTGCACGACTTCCCATAGCAAAGGAAGACGGGTTTTTCTCATCTTCGTGGCCCAGGCGCTGAGCTGGCGAGCAAGGGTGACGAACCGTGCTCTTGCCAGGAGATCTTGGAGTTCTGGCGTTGGTGTGGGCACGCCGCCGCCCGTGGGTTCGTCTCCGCCGATTCCAGAGAGAGTAACGCGATGTCCCTGTGACTTCATGTATGCTGCATACTGCTTGAAATGTTCAGAAAGACCCTTGTTGGGTATGGGAGTTGCCGCAAAGCGATCACTGTCGAACTCGGACTCAAATGATCTCCCTGAGCCTACTTCGGCGTCCTCTTGTCGTAGTGCACCAATATTTATATGGAAGCCAGCCTTGCCTCGTTTTTGTTCAACTTTGGAGATCCAGTGGAGTTCGTTCCAGTCGGGTTCGAGGTGGTCGTAGGAGTCGTCGAACCAGGAGATGGTGTCGAGGCGCGGGCAATCGCCGTGGTTGCGGGCGATGACCACGTCAGCCATGCAGACGATGGAGGAGGAGTCCATGCCGCCGGAGAGTTCGGCAAGGACGGGGCGGTCGGAGCGGAGACGGCGCTGCACCGCTGTGGCCAGCGCGCTGCGGAAGTGTCCTTCGTATTCGGCGTCGGTACGGTAACGGATGCGCTTACCCGGATCAAAATCCCAATACTTGCTGACGAAGTGCTTTCCGGGCCGGAGGAGCACAGACGAGGATGGCGGGACAGCCTGGATGCCGACGTAAGGCGTAAGGTGCGCTGCCGGGAACATGATGGCGAACCAACCGGCGATGTATTCTTCGCAGATCTCGAAGGTTTTGCCCGCGAACAGGACGAGCGGATCAAGGATGGTGCTCCAGGTTAGCTGTTTGTCGTCAAGTGAATAATAAAGATGCTTGGTGCCGATGGGGTCTTTGGCGAGCAACACGGAGCGCTCACGAGGATTCCAGATGGAGAGCGCCCAATCCCCGATCAGTTTCCCCAGGCAGTTCGCGCCCCACTTTTCATACGCCGCAGAGACGATGGCTACGTCCGTGGAATTGACGGTCAAGGAGTTGCACAGCTCGCTGATGAGGTCAGCGCGATTGTCCAAGCGGCCGTCCCAAGTAATCACGGCTCCGGAAGAGGAAATATGCGGCTGCTTCTCGCGACGCGATTCCTTCGTGGTGTGGAAGGCGCGATAGAGGATCCTTACGCCACCCTTAGAATAGGATTCGTTGCTGTCGGGGCCGTAGGGAGCGAGAGTTGCGCTGATTTTCTCGATGTACTCCGGGGCAGGTGGCTGGCCTTCGAAATTCCATATGCCAAACTGCACACTCATGATTTGCCTCTTCGCCACCCGTTCAATCTCGATATGTTCGTCGCGACCGTTTTTGTTGGTCTCATACGCGCCAGCCTTGGATGGAAGCCTGCCATCTCAGCTTGGGCTTCAGTGTTGTGCCCAGATTTATGATTCCTAAAACGCAAAGATCCCTCAGCCACTCTTCCACGAAGATCGTCCGCATCAATGTAATTATTTGGACTTCTTCGCCGTGCCTTGCCTTGTGCAATACCTCCAACATACGTCCCGGGTCCACAATTCCGAGCGAAGCGCTCGTCATGTGCCGGGTCATTTCAACCCAATGGATCCAGTCTCTCGAGATGCGAACCAGGGGCGCGCGGGCAACGAACGCTTTCCCTTTCTTGTTCAGGATTTCATCTGGAACGATGCCGACGAGTGCGCGGCGCATGAGGGAACGGCGTTGGGTAGGGCGGACGAGTTGTTCCCGCGGGATCGCAAACATGAATTCCAGCAGGCCGCGATCCAAATAGGGGTACCGTTTCTCGTAGGGTGGTTCGAATGGCAAAGCGGTGCGCGCCAGTTGCCTTCGCAAGGCGTCAAGTGTGCTCATACTTTCCTGGAGGCTTGGCAGAGGACCGAATAGCTTCGTCCTCGAGGGGTAGCCAGTCAGCGCTGCCCGATGGCGCTTCACAAAGCTGTACTGCAGCCATGGGCCAGGGCGCATGTATTTCGGAACGCCCACGAGTGCGGGAGGGAAGAATCCACGGGCGGCTTCCCAGAACAGATTGAACCAGGGCTTTCTCTTTTCCAACGCCCAGACTTTCAGCTGATGAGCGAGGGCGCCGAATTGTGCTCTTGCTAGAAGGTTTTCAAGTTCGGGCGCAGGTGTGGGCACACCGCCCATGACTTCGTCGCCCCCGACGCCGGAAAGCACTACTCGATTCCCTTGCTCGGCCAAGCACATCCTGACTTGCGGAGAAGTGCGGCCACCGTAGCCGGGAGTGGGCACAAAGCGGCCGTGAGCAGATTCAGGCGGTGGTTCAGGCGCGGGGATTTTATCCGGATCTTGTGTGCCGACGTTGACGTGCCAGCCGGTGCGGCCACGTTTTTCTTCAACTCTGGTGAAGTAGGGGCGCTCGTTCCAGTTGGGTTCGGAGTCGTCATAGTAGGAGATGGTGTCGAGGCGCGGAGTCTCAGCGATACCGCGGCCAATGACAGTGTCGGCCATGCAGACGATGGAGGAGGAATCCCTGCCGCCACTGAGCTCGGAAAGAACAGGTTTATCGGAACGAAGCTTGCGCTGGACGGCTGTGGCGAAGACGCTTCGGAAGTGTTCTTCGTATTCGGCATCGTTGCGGTAGCGAATTGCTTTGGAGGGATTGAAGTCCCAATCCTTGCTTATCGTGTGCTTTCCTGGTCGGAGGAGCACGGACGAAGACGGCGGCACCGAATGGATGCCGACGCAGGGTGTCAGATGCACGGCCGGAAACATAGAAAACCAGCCGGCAATATATTCTTCGTTGAGCGCGAAGGTCTTGCCCGCAAACCGGGCGAGCGGATCGAGTAGGGTGCTCCAGGTGACCTGGTCGTTGTCGAACGAGTAGTAGAGGTGGTGTGTGCCGATGGGATCTTTGGCCAGGATCAAGGAGCGGTGGATGGCGCTCCAAATGGAGAGCGCCCAGTCTCCGATGAGTTTTGCGAAGCAGTGTGCGCCCCATCTTTCGTAAGCCGCAGCGACGATGGCAACGTCGGTGGAATCACAGGCCAGAGAGTCTCGTAGCTCGCTGATCAATTCGGCGCGATTGTCCAGGTGGCCATCCCAAGTGATGATGGAACCGGACGAGGAAATATGTGGCTGCGCTTCGCGACGCGATTCCTTCGTGGTGTGGAAGGCGCGATAGAGAATTCTTACGCCGCCCTTGGAATAAGCCTCGTTGCTATCGGGTCCATACGGCGCGAGAGTTGCACTGACCTTCTCGATGTAGTCCGGCGCCGGCGGCTGGCCTTCGAAATTCCATATTCCAAACTGGACGCTCATGTTCGCGTTCCTTACCGGTTTCCCGATTGTTGTTTTGGGTGATGGTGCGCCTTCATCAGCGCGCAGTAAATGAGAAACAGTTGGCTCTTTCTGCGATAAGGCTAGCCTTTTCTGCGAACTTGTATTCAGGTTCTGTGACATGTGCTTCGCGGATACAGAACGCCACCGGAAGGCCTGACCGATCAGAGAAAATGGAGGTCGTGGATCCTGAATAGGAGAGAGTGACGAAACCTATGTCTAACTAGCAGGCGGGAACAACATGCTATGACGAGGTCGTCGAAGGGCTGGTCGTGCATTGTTCGTCATCAAGAACAAGACAACGCTTCTTGAGTACTTCGATGAAGTTTGTTACGTCACGCTTGGCTTGTTCCTGAGAGGCCCCAAACAACGCCACAAGTTGGACAACGATCATTTCAGCGGACAGATTACTCGCCAGTTGTTGCCAAATAAATGCTGCGACTGGGTTGAGCTCAAACATAGGCCGACCGGCAACTTCCAACTGAGCCTTGCCAGCCGAGCCCGACACTAGACGCGCCACACTGGATACCTTCATATTGGTGCTCCCGCAGCCTGTGAGGGGCTTCCACTGCCCTTGCACTCCATGTCCGTGCTCTGGGATTAAGCTCAGAAACTCGGCTGGCGACGATCCTCACTAGACATCACTAGACCGTATTTGAATAGCCGTGCGAGGCTCCAATGCATTTCGTTGACAGATATCGGAAAGCCATCAGAGCGAGCCAAGTCGGCCACCGTCTTCACCGGGATGCCAGGACGCTCGTCGATAGTCCGTAACAGGTCGCTAAAATGCTCCGGAGACACGCGACCGTGCAAAGGGCAGAGGAAGTAGAAGCGATCGGGTCGTCTCAACCACTCCCGACCCTCTGCAGTTATAAAGCACTCAGATTCAGAACTTCGCTTTGCGCTCGCAAAGTGGCCGAAACAGTTTTCCAGCGAAACACTGAGTATTGGGCTTCTGGTAGTCCCGCCTCGACATGCCGCCTTCGCCATCTGGATCGACTCGTGCCACAGCTCTTCATATCGATTGACAATGACCTTCCAACTACAACGGTCCTCCGCAAATTGTCTCCCGGCTCGCCCCATTTGCCTCCGAAGTGCTGAATCCAGTACGAGCTTCTCCAGCTTTTCACATAGGGCCACGAAGTCGATAGTCGTTGATTGGGCCAATAGGTCTTCCTCCAGCATTGAACTCGTGCAATCCGCCAACTGCAGGCGACCGATGTCCGTCGGGAAAAACGACCGAACCAAGAATCCGGTTTCACCATCGGTGACTAAATCTCGATATCCATCCCAGTCTGAAACGACGGCGGGGACGCCATAGGCGAGCGCTTCAGCGACTGCTAATCCGAAAGTTTCCTGTATGTTGTCGGTGGGTGATATGAAAATGTCTGCCCCGGAATACAGCAGATGTTTATCATCTGCTGTCGGATTTACCCATACCGTTAAGTTCGTGAGACAGTTAAGATCAGCCGCCAGTGCTGTGAGCCGGGGCGCTTCATTCGTCTGTGTGTCGTCACCTGCGATGACTAAGTGGAACATCGTGCCTCTGCGCGATAGTACCGATAGGGCCAGCAGCAAAGGCCCTAAATCGGCTTTGCTCATCTGGGATAGACGACCAAAGAACAAGGCTATGGTATGCTCCGGCGCCAGTGCTAATCGTCGACGTAGCAGGACTCTAGCTGTGGGATCCACGGTCGGAATTCTTACACCCAGTGGAACAAGGATGCGACGCGCTCGATAGCGTATGTTTGGCGGCAACCATTGGTCAATTTCCTCGATGTAGACTTCTATCGTCTTCAGTCCTGCCCGACTGGAACAAAGGAGAAGATCGCATTCACGGAGCCCCGCAAAATATTGCTGCAAGATATTGAAGACCGTTCGCGCAGAATTGATGGAGTGTATGAATCCGCATAAGGGCAGGTCGTACCGTCGGAGTCTATGGCGTATTGTCGCTAGAGTACGTAGTTCCGGGCCCATGGTAGCTAGCACGAGTTGATCAGAATCGTTGGCTAAAGATTTGCTTCCAGAAGGAGCGGGGACCAGTCGGTTAGCAGTGTCCGGAGTTAGGCCGTCTGCTATCAATTCGTCTTTTTGTTGGTCCGTGAACCCTGGCACAAAATATGTGTCGTAAGTTCCGTATGTGAGCAGCGCGCAGAGAGCATTCCAGCCAAACATTCTTGCCCCCAGGACCGTTGTGGCGTTGCTTTGCTTCGGCCGGAGTTCGGGATTCCGGGGAAGAACGGGAATGTAAAGAGCCCGCATTTATTTCTTTCGAACAGCTCAGTTCCCCGAAACCTAATATTGGATTCGTGCGGCTCTGTCACCAGGGGCCGCATCCTTGTTTTCGGAGGAGTCTATCGGCGCCAGACAATTCACCGGCAGCCTAGAGTCAGAATCTGCGCAATCGGATGATGGGCCGTCACGCAAAGCTCGTTTGCGAAAATCGCTGGGACTCAGATGGAACTGCTTCTTGAATCTGCGTGTGAAATCAGGAGGGCTGCGATACCCAAACTCGACGGCGATCGCTTTCACGGAGAGATTCGTTGTCCTCAAGAGTTCAGCTGCGGCCGACAACCGTTTCTTCTTGGCGTATTCTCGAACACCCACTCCCCTGGCGAGTTTGAAAAGTCGACCTGCATAGGCGCCCGAAATATCCAGCTTAAGCTCTCGACAGGTGTGTGTAAGATCCAAACCGACCCGACCATCGTGGCTGTCGATAAAGTCTGTCAACTTCGCAATCCTCGGGTCGCCGTTACTAGGCGCCAATGGAAAGCAGGGAAGCAGGCGCTGAAAAGTATCATCGAGGCCGCCCTGATATCGCACCGACGGTGATTCGTAGTTCATGGAATTGAGCTTTCGAGGGAAGATGTCGTCTTGGTCAACTCTCGATTCATTGTGCTTTTCCGAGCGCAGCTCAATGGTTGCTATCTAGGAGCACCGCGCCATCTCGAGTGCAGGCCGCCCTGTCGCCAGCAGAAACCCTACGGAATTATTCTTGCTACCGTTCGAGCCGTCGTTTATCAACATCGATCCAAGACTGCGTACATTTCAGGCACATATGGTTTGTCATTAACTACGCGACCATCCACCTCAACCCAGGCATGCGCCTTGAATGGCAACTGCTGTGCCCCAATTACCATTTGGGCGGATATCCCGTGGCTCTTGAGGAGGCAACTCGTCGCTGCCGAGCGCTGCAAACAAAGCGCTTCCTTCCAATACCAGATACAAGCCAAGTCAACTGCCGAGCAAATGCGTTCCACTGCACCGGGAGCAGGCGTCGTCTTCTTTTCCACCGGATAGTTGCGGACCTTGTCGTAGAGCACCGCGAAATCACTTTGCGCCAAATAGAAATCGAACTGAATCAGCTTCAAGTACGCTTTCAAAAAAAGAAACGACATTGTGGGCACCTCATTCCCGTCATCTCAACCGACGCAAAGGTTGATCGCAGCTCAGACCGCCACGTTCGGTTCGTCCTCTTCGACCAGGTGACGCTTTTTCAAGTTCTGGAGAAATTCCCGCACATCGTCTTCAGCAAGGTCCCTGCTAACGCCGAATTCCCGCCTGATCTCATCGACAATTGCTGATTCGGTGGAACCGTTCTTGAGAAGTTCGAGGATTCGTGACCCGACGAAGTTGAGGTTGAACATCTGACCTTGCCGGATATCCAGCACAATGGCGCCATCCTGGCTGTGGGTGCTGCGCACCGTGTCGGAAATCCTGTACATCGGAGGACCTGCTTGCTTGCCCTGGCAGTTGGATGTCTGGGCGCACTTTGACACGCACGTGAATCGAAAGCCACAAAAAGTTGAAAACTTCCAGAAAAGCGACCTAGTCGCGTGGAAGTTGTTGACAGACTTACGAGATTTCTAGAACGAACGATGACTTGAGAATGGCAGCCTGTTCGCGATTGCATCCTAATTGGCTCGCATCGAGCCGTCCACGAGAAGGTGCGCAAGCGATAAGATCGCGCCGGTGTTGGACTTAATTGCATATTGGAATAATGTCTTCGATTTGAAAACTAGTCTGTGGAAATTTTCGAGTCGCTCACGTTGCGCAACAGCATAGTCAGGACAGCGAGGCAAACACTCTGCGTCCGATGCAACTCGCTTAGTCCCTTGCGGTCGCGGCGATCAGCTCGACCACTGCGGCAAACTTCGCCTCGATCTCCTCTGCATTTGTCGCCGGGTATCCGAGTTCTTGGGCGAGATTCTCCAGTTCCTGTCGCCATTCCACAGGAAGAGAGGAACTGGGTGGAAACGCGTGAGTGGCGCGTGCGGCAAAGATTCTTGCTGCGGCGATCCTAGTCCGCGCGGGGTCGAGTTTGCCAAGCATATCTACCAGGAGAATATCGAGAACATCCCGCGCACGGTCCTCGCGTTGTGGCCCTGTGCAAGCATGCAGTTTTTGCGCAACCTGTTCGTTGATTCCCAGACATCGCACGCGCGGCGCGATGGGCAGGCCCATCTCGGCCAGACCGGTAATGGCGGGTTCGACCAGATCCACTTCCCCCGCCTCTCCCGGACCGAGGTCGACCGCCACCGTCTGCCAGGCGCGCGTTTTGTACTGCACTGCAACTTCTACGCGCACCGCGTCGGCGAACTCCATCTCATGAATCTCCGGCTTCAGCCGGAATGTGAAGTCATCAAATCCGAGCTTCAACACTTCTTCCAGCCTGCGGAGGCGCTCTGCTCGGTTGCCCTCTAATCCAAGATCAAAATCTTTCGTGGTGCGGGCCGCACGCGCGAAGCGCAACTCCATCGCAACCCCGCCCTTGAGGTAATAGCTGTCGATGACTCCTCTGTGGACTGCGTGCTCCAGTGCCCCGCAGAGTGCCAGGAAGGAAACCCACCGTCGCAGGCGTTCCTGATCGAGCCCCTGTTCCCGTGCGACCCGGGCCAGCGTCTTCTCCAGGCGTTCCCCACGCTTTGCGTTCACGCGATCACGCCCTCCTGGTTCCTGTCTGCTTTTCCGCCCGAGGCGAGCGCGTACTTTCGAAGTTGAAGGGACAGCTTTTTCGCTTCCGCTGCGTTAATGTATCCCTCCTTGCGCGCATCCTTGATCGCTTGACGTGCGATCCCCGATCTTCCCGTTTCCTTCAATAGATCTAACACACTCTTCGGCACGGTCGTGACCGGTAGCCCTTCTTGCGTGGTCACGTCGGTTGATGGCAGTTGTCCCCGATGAACCGTGATCCATTTCGGTTTCTTGCGCCGGAGTCTCGCGCCTTTGGGCACCGTAATGTGGACTCGTGATGGATTCACGTCGGAGATTGCGTAGATCGCTAATGCCGTTTCGTGCGAGAGCGCGACATTTTCCGGTCCATGACTCGCCCGCGCCCATAGCACAGCTTCACGGTACTGCGATAATCGGTCGGTGGGATAGTAGGGAATCCGGTAGACACCGCGCGTGACCCGCTCCAGCTTCCCCCGCTGTGTCAATCGGGCAAGGACGGAACCTACGATTCCAATGGCCCGTGCCTCGCTCGCCGTGACCAGGCCATCGTTCTGCTCAGCCAACGCGAGCAGTTCACTAAAGCGGGAACGGGGCATATTTGCAGTATGCCTGCCCCAGGTCATATTGTCAATATAGTTCCACATTGGAACTAAACTGACACTTTACGACCAGCCGCGCTACGGACTCTATCTCATACATATAGAAAGACATCCGAGCGTCGCCACGCGGCCTGCAAGTGGACGTCCTTCCACGCCATCGTCAATCCATGGACCTGCTGGATTCTGTGCCCACGCCCAATGGTCCTCGTACAAGCTCAGTGGAATGAACAGCCGGTCCAACGATAGGTGAAGCAGGGCTGCCGTCCTCGACAATGCGGCCGCCGGAAAGAATCAGAACTCTCCCGAATGATCTGAATGTTGACGGCCGATGTGAAATCACAATCAAAGTCCACGCACGGATCTCCCGGAGCCTCCCCAGAACCGTCGCCTCTGCGAAAGTGTCAAGGCAGCAAGTCGCCTCATCCAGAATCAGGACTCTGGGTCCTTGTAAGAGCGCCCTTGCCAGGGCAAGACGCTGGCGCTCTCCGCCGGAGAGTTGGCAGCCATCCGGTCCGATTCGCTGCCGTAGACCATCGGGCAATGATCCTACGAAAGCCGAGAGTCCCACCATTTGCATGGCCTCGTCGAGTTCCCGCTCGGACGCGCTGGGCCGGACAAAAAGCAAATTGGAAGCGATCGATCCATCGAACAACACTGGATCGCGCGGCAGGTAACAAACGCTGTGGCGCAGGCTCTTGAGATGAATATTCCGGATGTCTTCTCCGCCTAACCGTACTTCGCCCGAAACCGGGTCATAGAGCCTGGCGATAAGCCTGACAAGGGTGCTCTTTCCGGCACCGTTCTCTCCCGCGATTGCTATCTGTTCCCCAGGTAGGATCCGAAGCGAGGGGACGTGAAGGAAGTCTTTGTTTCTGGAGTAGCCAAACTCGACATTGGCAAACTCGATCTCTGCCGTATCTTGCCCGGAAAGCATGAGTGCGCCCGCGGCACTTGTCACGCCCGGCCGCAAGGCAAATGCACCTTGCACTTGGCGAATACTGGCAAAGGTTTTCTGCGCCTTGGCGTAGAGCTCGCAGGCGCCGCTGAGCGGATCGAAAAGTTGGGTCACAAAACCATAGAAGGCAACCAGGCTTCCAATACTCAACCTGCCCGCGAGCACACTCTCTCCGCCATAGCCGATCACTGCGGACATCGCCAGAACAATCGCGACGGAACTTGAGATAGTGAACCAGGTGGCGGTGCGATAGAGTCGCTGCTGTGACCGTAGTGAGCGTGCCAGAAGCCGGACGGCCCGCCGCTCCTGTCGCTTTTGCTGGCCCAGAAGCTGAATCGAAATCACCGCCGAGAGATGTTCCTCGAGGAAGTTACTCCAGGCGAGCCGATCATCCTGCGCGGCATCGGCGTCGGTCGCAAGCTTTCCTCGGAAGTACTTCCTTGTCGCCAGGAAAACGGGAATGAGAGGAAGGACGGTCAGCGTGAGCGCCGGGCTCAGCGCGGACATAGCTGCCAACGTGAATGCGGTCGTGAGCAGCATCCGCAGAATCGCCGGCAGGAGATCGGATCCGAAATAGGAGATCTCCTCGATCGGCTCCTTGAGCGGATACATGGTTGCGCCCACGGGCGTGTCTTCGTAGTAATCTGCAGAAAGAGTATCGAGATGCTCGAGCAGCCTCACTCTTAGGGTGAGTCCCATTTTCTGTGAAGCGCTGAGCATCATGTAGCTGCCCAAGCTGGTGAGGGCAACCCTACCCTGGTGACCGAGGAAAATCAGCGCCACTGCGACGAGCAGCAGTCCGATACGTCGTTGCGGAATGATGCTGTCAATGAGCCATTTAAGCAGCAGCGGCGAGAGCAGCGCGAGAAGGCTGCCAGCCGTGATGCACACAAAGCTGCCCAGGTGCCAGTGCAGGAGTGGCCGAATCTCTTTGATCAGCCAGACGAGTTCAGGCGGCAGCCAGTGCGACCTTCGCTGCTGAGTGACGGAGGACAACGTGCGGCTTCCCGAATGCCGGCGAGATCGGCAATCATGCCAAGCCTAGGGACGCGGATGTGATTTGTCCAGAAAATGAGTGCTTTGTTCAGATTTCGATCAATCCCGGGCAAATTCCTGAGAGAAATCATGGAAATGAGCGGCTGGTGAAGAACGCAATGCGTCCGGAAAACCGACATGAATCGTTCGACAGCGAACTTATGGAAATCGCCGCATGATCGCGACAATTTGTCCGACGATTTCAGCATCACGATGAAGTCGGTACTCTGCGCTGTGATGGAAATCGCGCCCGTACGGATAAACAACGAGGGTGGCGTTTTCGACCCCACAGCATGTCGCCAGATACGTCCCATCCCGCTTGAGAACCACATAGATCGGCTGCTGCCAGACGGGCTTCGACGCAAAGTGAAACGCTGTTTTGCAGCGGCGGTTGACAATGGCAAGTAACCCGTTTGCCAGATAGGGGTGAAGAGGATCGTCGTCGCCTCCGACCCAGAAGAAATCATCTAGCGAGGCGTGTGCCGAACCAGAAAAGTATCCCAACGAATCCCGCAAGAATAACGGGATTTCCTGGCTGTCTTCCAGAAGTTTCTCAAGAAATCCGGCGCCGACAATCCCTGCGTCGCCGCGTTTGGCTGTCACAGTTGGCTCGGCACGGAACAAATAGCGGTCCGGCATCGATTCTGTGCCTGCATCCGCCACAGCGATTCCCATTCGTTCCATTAGTGATTCAAACTGCAGGCCATAGATACAGCAAAGAGTAATGACCTTGTGGAGATCCCGCGGAGGGGTGTTGCGCAGCTCGTAATCGCAGAGCGAACTTGGCGAAGTTGTGTATCGATCCTCCTTCAAAACTTCCGCAATCGTGCGGCTCTTGGCCGCGGCCTCGCGAATGGACAGGTTCATTCTTCTGCGCGCTCTCTTGAGCAGTTCCCCAAAGTTTTCGTGTGCGGGAAGGGGCTGGGGTTTCCAGTGCCGAGCCAGATCCTTTGGGACTTCCGGTTCCTCCGCACGCAATAACGGCCGGAACTCGAAATCGACAGCGCCCCAGAGCCTAGCCTCCTGAGGGCAATGCAACTCAACCTGCGCATAAGAAAGCCCATTGTCGACGGGAACGATGACGCCGCCGCCCAGGATACGGATACGACAGCAGCAGAAGCCCTTGCTATGCTCAACCAAGAAGAGCCGATCAGAAATGGAGTCCTCTCGAGTCACAAGATTGGCCGTGATAGCTGGATTCACGCGCACGACGCTCCCGGGGACGAGATCGGGAAACGCAAACACATTTTCACCTCCGACCTTGGCATAGAGGAAATGCCGGTCGCGTTGTGACACGGAGGCGATTCGCCTGCGTGGGCCCAACTCTAGTAGCCGCGCCAGGGGTGCAATCGATGGGATGGGTTCGCCGAGGGGCCGGTTACGAAGCCGAGGTATCCATTCGTTTGGGTCAGTGAGCGAGGTCTCGAGAACAAAGGTACGTTTCGAAGGCAGTAGGATCTGCAACCGTGTGATGTCTTCGAGATCGAAACCAAAGACCCGCAGCCAGTCCGCCACTCGGTAGCCGGAGATCCGACTTAAAGCGAAGATCTGATGAACACTGGGCCGGAATGATCCGCCGCGAAGATCGTAGTAGAGATTGTGCGGGAGGAAGTATGGGGAAGACCGGCCGTACAGTGCACTCGATTGTTGGGATGCTCGATACAGAGTGAGTCCCTTGCTCGCGAGGATGGCTTGGACTTTTTCGGCGACTGCGGTGCTTGTGGACGAACCCTCCCTCGGACGCGACGGCACGGTGTCTCTCGCTCGATCGTTCCTGCGAGAACTTCTGGCCCGCGCCGATAACTCGTCAAGCGCGCCTAACCTTGACAAGGTCGCGCGTAGAGTCCCCCCTCTCGGATGCGCTCAAGAATAACTACTCGCAGCTGCACTTTGTATAAGTGGCGAGCGAGAGCGCCGCCACAAATATCTGCGGGTTGTCCCAGGCTTCGGCCAGATCTATCGGGTTCACTAAGTAAATTAACGACCTACACCGGCACGACACGGTAAAGGGCTGCTGACTTCGTGGTCGGAATAGTGGCCAGACAACGGGCATTTTGTCCGGTTTTCAGAAACAAATTCAGAAACTTGTGGAAAGGTGCCGCGTTTGCTGTAACATCTAATGATTCCCTGGGGTGGGCCGTCTGATGTTGGCCTCGTCTTGGAACCCGGAATGGGGTAAGCGCCTCAGAGCTGAGCGTGAGCGTCTTGGCTTATCCCTGCGCGATGTCGAAACTCTGAGCCACAGTATCGCCGCGAAATTGCAGAGTTCGGATTACAACATAGCCCACACCTCTCTTGCTGATATTGAAAATGGAAAATGGCCGCCGACGCTTCACAGGCTCTACACTCTAAGCGTCATCTACGGGCACGACTACGATCGCCTGGCGAGTCTGTGCGGCGTGCCAGCCAGCGAAGCCCTCACGGAACACAAGAAACTAGGTCTGCCTCGCACCTACCTGATTGGTCGAGTGCCCGAAAAACATAAATCGATGGCCCTTTCGGCGATTGAGCTACGCGAAAAATTGCGTGCGGAGCGGACAAACCTGGTGCCGAAAATCATTGAAACTTGGGATGAAGTGCCGCTCGTGCTTCAGCAGATGGATGGCTCTAGTCCGCAATATGGATACATCGGCATGGACGACTACACCCTGCACCCTTTTATCCGGCCGGGAGCTTTTGTCCGGATTGATCCCCGCCAGAAGAAGATTCCTGCCGTCGATTGGCATAGCGATCATGACCGGCCCATTTTCTTCGTTGAACTCCGCGAGCGCTACGTATGCAGTTGGTGCGAAATGCATGATGGCCGGCTGATTTTGATTCCTTCCCACGAGTCAAAACGCCGCGCGCAGCACGTCCGCTATCCCGCTGAGGCTACGATTATCGGTCGCGTGACGGGAGTTACCATGGATCTCGTCGAGCCCTCGGAAAGCGAAGCTCGAGCCTGATACGGGCATCGCCGAATGTTTCGACGCTAGGCTTCTCCACTGTGTTGAGAGTGGATCTCTCAAGACATTGAAGTTTGAGATTGAGACTCGGAGAATCGATGATATTCTGTTGTTGTCAGAGGATGCGATGGCAAGGGCGGTCATAACCACTGAGTTCGCTTCGCCTGCCGAAACGGCGCAGGTTCTTGGCGTTTCGCGCGCCAACAGGGAGAAGCTGGTCCGCATAGCCGAACTCGCCATTTCACGAAGCGATAGCCGCAGAGGCAAGGCCGGGAGCAATGGCGCACGGACTATCTCTAGAAGGGCGCGCAAGCGTCGCTAGACAAAAGTCGGTTTTTCTAAATCTTCCTTACGAGCTCGTTTCCGCAGTCTCTTTCTCGCCTATGTCGCCGGCACCAGCGCGTTCGGTCTGGATCCCACGGGCGACTCTCGAGATCCCAGGCAGTGCTCGCCGTCTGGACCGATTCCCTTAACCCCTTTACCTTTTCCTGCCCATTGTGATGCCGCCGTGCCGATACCGAACGACATGGACGTAAAGAAAAGCGACCCAGAGCAGGTTCTCTCCGGGTCGATTCCATTGCGCTAAGCTCAGTACCATCGTTCCATGATCTGAGGCAGAGGTCTCCCTATCGGCTTTTGGCAGTGCTCGGTGAGTACATGCTTCAACATGGCACGAGCAGCCTGCGTGCGACGGCTGCCGAGTCTGTCATCGAACTCGTTGACGTGCTCGGTATGTGGACAGTCAAGGCAGACGAGGATTATGCCGTTCGCGCCTCTGCTGATCACGTACATGACGCCGAGCATACCCGCAGCCTTTTCCGCCCGGTGTGATCGGAATCACGTTCCTGTTACCTTCGTTTGAGAGAGGCTCCAATAGCGCCTTCCGACCCCATCACAAGGAACCGAACAAGTTTGGCAATACCTCCCCCGCTTTGCCCAAATGACATTCCGTGAACGACGATGCGTTCGCAGGACTTTCTGGCCCGACGTAGATTGTCCGCGCACGATCAGCGACTTGAGCAACAAAGCTGGCAGCAGGTTCGACCACTCCCGATGTTCCTATCGCCACAAAGAGAGTGCATTGGTCTAGTGCTCGATAGATTCGATCCAATCCGAAAGGCACTTCTCCAAACCAGCAGATGTGCGGGCGAATCCGACCTCCGCATTCGCACCGGGGTGTCTCGGCTGGCGGCTCGCAGAGATTCGTGTCGTCAAATGGAGGGCGGCTGCAAGTGTCGCAACGGCTCTTGAAAAGCTGTCCGTGCATGTGGACGACGTTTCTCGAACCCGCCTGCTCGTGAAGGTTGTCCACGTTCTGGGTGCAGACGAAAAGGCGTTCTTGCAACACGTCTTCAAGTTTGGCGAGAGCGAAGTGCGCCGGATTCGGTTTGGCTGCCGAAGCCACCCGCCGCCGCATTGAATAGAACTCCCACACGAGCCGGGAATCGCGGTTCCAAGCAACGGGCGAAGCGACCTCCTCGATCCGGTGATTCCGCCAGAGTCCACCCACACCGCGAAAAGTTGGAATGCCGCTTTCCGCACTCAGCCCTGCTCCGGTAAGAATGAAGTGGCGGTCAATAGGGGAAACGGTGAGCATGGATGAAAGATTAGCCGACTTTCCGCACAGGGTTCATTCACGAAAACGCAAACCTTTGATCAGATCACGGCATTTTTCCAGCGGACATGTACCATCGGGTGCCCCGGAGTGTGATGCCTGTCACGTCTTACTGTTTGCTGACTGGTTAGCATCGTCTCATGAAGTCAATAACCAACCACGGGGGAGATTCGAAGCCGATCCTTCGTATTGCTCTCGCCGAAAGCGATCCCTTGCGGTTAGTAGGTTTCCGTGCCCTCTTGGAATCAGAATCGGACTTGGAGATGATTTCGGCCTCGCTCCCACAAATTGCGATGCAGGCGAACATTGACGTGGTGCTGATAGAAGACCGTCCCTGCCACAACCTGTTCGACAGTATGTCCAACCTCAAAATGATGTGCGCCAATTTGCCGATCATCGTCGTCGGACACCGTCAGGATGACGAGACCATGCTCAACGCCATTGTTTGCGGAGCGAAAGGCTATGTGTTTGATGGAGCGCCGCCCAGCGAATTTGCCCGAGCGATTCGCGTGGTAAGCCAAGGTTCGGTTTGGGCTCCGCGGCGGGTTCTTTCAATGTTCATAGAACGTGCCATCACTCAACGGGAGGGAATACTGCCCGGAGCCAACGGGGCCATCACGGATCGTGAGAAACAAGTGCTGAAAATGTTGGTGGCGGGTTTTTCCAACAAAGAAATTAGTGCGCCACTCGGAATTGTAGAGCGTACCGTAAAGGCGCACATTGGGAAAATGATGCGCAAAGTTGGAGTGCACAACCGCATCGAACTGTCGGTACACGCAATCACCCATTCGCTCGTCAGTTTGCCCGCGAATTGATTGGCATGCACAGAGCGGGCAATGCCAACGGCGCTCCTGAGAACGGCCATTCTCGCGAGAGGCAGGAAGGCCAGCGATTCGGAGGTAACCCATGACGGCAAAGCTTCTTGTGGTCGATGACAGCCGGTTCCTGAGGATGACAAGCAGGCACATCCTGACCGAAGCCGGTTTCAGTGTCGTGGAGGCCAGCGATGGGGAAGAGGCTCTGCGGCTGGTTTGGGAGAGTCAGCCCGACCTCATCATTCTGGACATGCTGTTGCCCAAGTTGGGCGGCGAACATGTGCTGCAAGCTCTCCGGCAAGACCCGGCGACAACCCGCATTCCGGTAATCGTGGTTAGCAGTCTCCCCCAGAGTAACGCTGACAGACTGAAGGAAGCAGGCGCGATGGCGTATATCGAGAAATCGAAACTCGACCTCATCCGGAGCGGTGAAAACTTAGTCCGGCTGGTAAACGCTGCGCTTCGCAAGGCAAAGGCCGATCACGCATTCAGCTTTGAAGGACCGTAAAATCGGAGACGAACGTCCCGTCGTGACCTTACCTGTGTTTCTGTCGCGGGTGCTGACAATCGTGACATCATTGAGGCGGTTGATCGTGATTCATTCCCCTGACTGATTTCTCCAGCCTCTGAGTGCTTGGTGCCGCGCGGCCGATAGACCGCCCATTTCATCGCGTAGGAAACTTACATTCCGAGGCTGGCCAGTCTCGCCCGTGCTGCCTCCTTCAAGGTCTCAGCCGCATACCAGCCGATGGCATGATGTGGCATGACAGTCGGCAAGGCAAAGACGACCCCATGACGGTGAATTGTAGGACCATCAACAAGCGTGGCACCAATCACATTTTCGCCCTACTTCCACTCCTACGACCGGGGTCAGCGTTGAGCACCTCGGGGCATCTTTCTTAACCAAAAGAGCCTGCTTGAATTCGTTTTTTCAGGTCTTGGTCTTTAGCGCTGCTGGGGCTGTATTTTTTCAATTTCCACAGGATAGTGGTCATGTTCATGGAACCGTCTTCCTCGCGAACCTCCTGTACGTGGCTCGAATAGCGCAACAACTGCGGCACCTGTTTCTTGCTCAACGATCCGCCGCCAAATTTCACCAGTTGCGGCGTTGTCATTCCTTCGGGATGCTGACTCAAAGCGAACAGCAGTCGGTTGATTGCTTGTTCCATATGAGATGTCATTCATCAGTCACCTCTACCACATAGAACGAGAATCTCCGACAATCTCCTTCATTCCCTACTTAGAGGGCACGAGTCGCGCAATCATTCCGCCTTCCCGCGCATCGAGATTCAACCCAATTTTATTGAAGTGACTCCCTCAGAGTGTGGCATAATACATCCCGCCTCATCGAAGAGCAGTTCCCGCCAGTTGAGAACCAACACCCGTGAGGCACACGCACGCGAATCCTGTGTTGAGCCACTGATCGTGCCATTGGGGGATCCCGGACCGCCGGTGAGCGCTCCCAAGGGGTACGTGTAGTTTGGCACGACATTCGACAAAGAAACAGCTAGGACTGTCTCTGCCGATTCGCCAAGCTGCAGATCCGGACCCTGATCCCGGAAATGTGACGGAATCGCCGGAAAATTCCGAGCAACTACAGCTTAGCTAGTTCGGAGCCGACCTGCTGCTTGGACCGTGGGCGGCACCACTGCGCCCAGCTTAGCGGTACAATTCGCTTGCCTTCGGTTGAACACGCGGGAAAGTTCCACAACTGATTGGCGAAATTTGACAAACGACATTCTCCAAAGCAAGATTCTGCGCGAATCGAAGGCCCAGAATGAGTTTGCACACTAGAAATGAGCTGCAGCGCCGACAAACTTCTCCAGGACCTGCGCCTCTGATTCCTGCTGCCCAGTATGTCCGCATGTCAGACGAGGCTCAGCAGTTCTCGATCGAGAATCAGAAAGCCGCCATTCAAGAGTATGCGGCCCGCCACGGCTTTTTGATTGTGAAAACTTACGCGGATGCCGGGAAGAGTGGGGTGATCGCTAAAAACCGCCCGGCGCTTCGCGAATTGCTCAAGGACGTCGTAAGTGGCAATACCGGGTACGAAGCAATTCTAGTTTACGATGTCAGCCGCTGGGGTCGGTTCCCAAACAACGATGAAGCCGCCCATTATGAATTTCTGTGCTCCAGTTCCGGGATACCGCTTCACTATTGTGCTGAGGCGTTTACAAATGACGGTACGGCATCCAGTTCTCTTCTCAAGGCTTTGAAGCGTAGCATGGCGGCGGAGTTCAGCCGTGAGCTTGGAGAAAAAGTATTTCGAGGTAAGACTCGATTAGTACAACTCGGATTCTGGGTAGGTGGCGCTGCCGGTTACGGTTATCGACGGCAGATGGTTTCCGCAGATGGTAAGCGGAAACAAACTTTGGAAGATGGTGAACACAAGAGCCTCGCCACGGATCGCGTAATACTGGTTCGAGGGCCGCGCGTGGAAGTGGAACGTGTGCGAGAAATGTTCTCGATGGCTCTTGACGGACTGGGCTGCACCGCGATAGCGCGCGACCTGAATCGAAGAGGGAAATTCAAACGTAGTGGAAAGCCATGGTACTGCCGAGATGTCTACAATGTTGTTACGAACCCGAAATATACCGGTTGTAATGTTTGGTATCGCGGAACGCAGCGTCTACGTGAGAAGCGATCGGCGGTCGCGCCTCAACACTGGATAAATAAGCCGGCTGCGTTTGCGCCAATCGTAGATCAGGAAACTTTCGACCGAACTCAGGCGGCGCTGCCGCGAAGGTCAGATTCGTTGTGGTCGGACGAGGAAATACTTAAAAAGCTGCGCCGCTTGCTCGCGTCCAAAGGGTACCTGAGTGAGAGTCTCATTCTAAAAACTTCTGGTATGCCTGCCACCGATACTCTTCACAGCCATTTTGGAACGTATAGACAACTTTACAAAGCGGTTGGCTATGAGCTCCCACTTTACGATTTGTACCGTGGGAAACTTGCCGAGCCCGCGATGCGGTTACGACGAAAATTGGTAAAAAAACTCAGAGAGATGTTTCCAGAGCACGTGAGAGTCACAAGTCTGCCGCATTCAGGTCGATCGATTTTGGTGGTAGATCATTACTTCATGGTTGCCGTCTTACTGTGTAGGAGTCACCAACGCACTGGACAACAAAGGTTTTGGATAGTCCGGCCGACTTCTGTCGAACGTGAGCACATTACCTTGCTTTGCAAAGTCAGCCCTGGCAAAAACCGCATTGCAAGCTATCACGTTTTACCGAGAGTTGACATTCCGGGTAGGACTCACTTGTCGTATAACGATGATCCGTCACTAAGGAGGGGCATCACCCTTCAGAATTTGTCTGGGTTTTATGCCGCGGTGAAGGCACTCAGGAGCAGGGAAGCGGTGATTGTGTGAATTCCCATCTTCCGCTCCAACAACTTGAACCAAGAACTTGTGGACCGCGGGGCGCTAAGACAGTACCCATGTTTCGCCCCGAGACCGATGAGAGAAAGAAACAGATATTGGAATGCTAGACGGCCCCACTGCTTGATTCCAAGCTGGGTCGAAGCTCGGCAGGGCGAGGCGAAGGCTGAAGTTTGAGCAGCTCTCGCTCTTTCTGAGGAGGACATTCCGTTCACTAGAAAGGAGCGGTGGCGATGCGACGTGTAGCTTTTGCAGTGCTCCTGCTGTCTTTGGAAATTAGTGGCCAAGCCTCGGCACCCAATGCGGGAAAGACCAGCCCTGTGAGAGGAGTTGCCTCCCCCAGCCAATCAGATTCCGAGGTTGCCAACGGATCCTCCTGTCCGATCGGGAGTCGCGGGCCAGGTTCGTGTGGCGGAGGCAATCCGACAGGAATCACATACGCCACAACGACACTGAATTGGACCCAGACCATCTCCAGCTCGTTAACCAGTGGATCACAGGCAACGGTTACGCTAACTCCCTGTCCGGTTGGCATTGATACGACGAGTGGGGCCGGCTATCAGGTCCTTCTGTCCGGAGGAGGAAACACTGAAAGTGTCAGCGTAATACCTACTTCTGGCGGGTGTACTTCCGGAGCAGCGTCGGGAACGATTACCTTCACGCCGTTCTACTCCTATGCGGCTGGATACACTATTGGTTCCGCCTCGTCGGGCATTCAAGAGACGATTAACGCGGCCTGCGGAACGAGCGCCAACGTCAATAACAACGATCAGTGCAATGTGACGATTCCCGCCAATGGTCCTTATACGGGCGGCCCCGGATGGTCGCTCAACAACTACAACGTCTATGGGACGATCTTCGTTCACGCCAATCAGTCAATTCTGGGCGGCTACGGGACGTCGCTGAACTGCCTGGGGCGTGGCCCGTGCATGCAGATAGGGGATTTGGCGAACGCGAATGACTACTCGAACAGTACGATCAAAGGGCTATCTTTTCGCTCACCAATCAATTTATCCGCTAATTCCTCCTATGCGGGCGTGCCTATCGCGAACACTGCGGCCAACGGTACTTATGGGACCATCATTACCGCCGCAGCGCACAACTTCCGCCCCGGCGACCTGGTAACGATCCTTTTCACCGACGACCACTCCTATTGGGGAGATGCAACGGTTTACGATTGCGGCTCGGGATCGACGCCTGGAACCTGCACCAGTTCGTCCACAACGTTTCGTTACGCCCGCTCAGGCACGATTGCTTCACAAGCAACGCCTGGCGTTGTAGCTTTGGCCTACGAAGCTGTCCTAGACAACGCCAACAATTCGCATTTCATCGACATCATCTACGACAAGTACAGCGAGAACGGCAGATTCAACAACTTCTTCGACCTGTGGGACGATGAGAATGCAACCATCGACCACTTCAACAGCAACGCCATCGGCCTGAACGCCAACGCTAACTGGACGGGATCGTTTGTCTTCTCAGGAGGCGCGGGGAACGTTGGGCATCAACTGGCGCCAGTGATCACGCTGCGCGACTCGACGATCAACGCTGGGTCCGCCAACTGCGTCACTGTTTACAACTCGAACGGGCTTTACATCGAGAACACGGTGTGCGAGTCTTCCGGCCCTTGGGAAGTCTATTCGTCCAACACTACTGGAAATTATCAGGGCGCGTACATCAAGAACATCTATTCCGAATCGAGCTCGGGGCTGAACCCCGCATCACCAGCGCGCTCTCCGTATCCCGGCCTCGGAGTAGCCGGATTGATCGCTGGACCGTCGACCGGGGCCGCGCAGTTCACGGTTGCCGGGAACGGCGGCATGGGCGGCGCGTTTCCGAGCGGTGGCACAGGTTCCACGCCATATTCATACTTCATCGTAGCCAACGACGTGACGGCCAGTTCGCAAACGTCCCCGATGCAAATTCTCAATTGGGAATCGACGGGGAGCGATGCGATCCCGGTCAACTGGCCGCGCGTGGCGAACGGGACGGACACGATCAACTACGACGTGCTGCGCTGTCCGACACCAATTGGAATTGGCGCAGTGTTTCCGTACAAGGGCGGGACTCCCGGAGGATCGGCCACGGCCTGCGGTTCGGTGGCGACCGGAGTAGCTCAGTGTTCTGGTCTGGTGTGCACTTACACCGACAGCGGCGCGGCGAGCACTTCCGCTTACACGATCAAAGAAGGCAGTTATGGTGGAAATCTTCCGTTCTGGCCGGGAGCGCTGGTGACGGTAAACAAGACTGTCACCGTAGATTCCGAACAGGCACCAGTTGTCGGGGTTGGGTTAGGCGGGAATCCTATTCAGGTGGCCACGCTCTGTCAGGGATACGGTGTTGCCTCGCCGGGCGGCTACAGCATTTGCAATGCCAGCCTCAGTTCAGGAAACTCCATCACCAACCAGACTGCAAATTTGCAGAACGACGGAGGGAATGACAACTTCGCCTTTTCGATGGACAAGGGCAAGCTGAACTTTTCCCAATCACCCTATTACCCGTTCACCGGCGCGCACCACATTATCACGCTGATTGACTCGACTCCGGCGTTGACTCGGGCCACGACTGGTTATCGTCCTCCAGCGAGCGCGAGCGACACATGGATCGGCACAGATGCGCCAACGGGCACTCCGCTTGCGTCAGGACAACTGGCGTTCGGCGCTCCCGTGTCCATTACTAATTACATTCGTGCGACGGGGGACGGTATGCATGCAGATTGGCTAGAACGGCTCACTTCGAAGCGAAAGACCTTTGCAGTGCCGGTAAGAATAAGCGAGGGAAACAGCTTCACATTGGGGGATGGTTCCCCCCTCTCACAGATGAAAATATACAGCGTTAAGAACATGCCTGCGAGCCACGTGCCTCCTCAGAGTTGCGTTGACGTAGTTGGCGAGGCGAGAGGTGTCGTCAAATCGGACCAGATTACTAGCATCACCCCACCTGGGCGGCTCGGGAATCTTTCCCTCAACGCTTATCCTGCTGATGAGGGCGCGATCACTTTCCATTTCTGTAACCCGAGCAATTCTGAGGTGATCACTCCGCCTGGAGTATACTCGTTTCTGGCTGTGCGTTGAGCCTTCCTACCGCCCTCAGTGCGGATTTCGGCGCACTCCATCAGAGGTTCCATCCAGTCTCAGCGGTATTCCTCAAAATAGTCCACTTTTGGCATCGCGGCCTGCATCCCCAAAAGACCGCTCGGCCATTTGGAAACGTGCATGAACAGCAGACTCTCAAGTCTGTGTCGGTCATTCGCGGCAGGAACAACTAAAGCTTTAGATGCTCGGTTGGTCCGGATGCGCAAGCCCATTTTAGACTGAGCTTGCTTGGGCAATGCTTTTGCCCTTGGCCATCAGTCTTCCCACGAAGCGAGCAACCGATTCCAGTTTTCGTAGATCTTGCCGCAGCCGGTTTTTTCATCCGTCGTCGCATCACCAGTGAGAAACGAATTCTGGATCATCGCTCCAGCGCAAACCGTGGCAGTAGTTAATCTTGTGGGGAGCTTTGAGAATTTGTCCCTGACGCTCTGCGGAATGGTTTCTTCCAGTCGGCGAGAAAGCCACTCTTTAAGCTTAGCGGTTCCCAGCAGAGAAGAGGAAGTGAACTGGAATCCAACGCCTTGCTCTTTGGCCCAGCAGACCGTCGATTCAAGCTTAAACCGGAATTCATCACCCGGCAGGGCGAATTGCAGCTGCACCAGGGGGCCAGGTCCTAGTGAGGCGGCGGTAGTGATCGACATTCCACCCTCGCTGACGTTGACAGTGCGGCCGTGAACTGTCTGCATGGCTGCCCTACGAATCGCCACTGGTACCTCAACCGGGCAGCGGAAATAACGACGCCCTTCTCGTACCACCAAACCGTAGGCAGCCTTTAGGGTAAGGTCGATCGAAGCCGCAGAGAGCGGTCTCCGCAACACGAAAGTTGAACCAGCCCGAAATGCTCCAGTAGTTTCGAACTCGCTATCGCTGACGGTGAATACCACCGCATGTTTATTCGAAGGGGAATGTCGCACCCCTTCGAGGACCGCCTCAGCCTGACTCCCAAGCCGGAGATCAACAATTACAGCTTCGAATTTGGCTCGATTTAAGCGCTCAAGCGCGGACGAAACCTCGGAACGTTGCTCCGCGAACAGCGCGAATCGCTGCAATGAGTCGGTTAGTTGCTTGATCGCAACAGCATCATTAGACACAAGCAGAACTTTTCCGATAAAGGAGGAAGCTGCCGGATTCATGGGACACGTCTCGTGTAAAGCCTCTTCATCTGTGCGGATGTTGGCAGCCACCCCATTTAATAGAACGAGATTGCCAGCTAATCCCCTTCACGCCAGGAAGAAAAATGTAATGTTTCGTAACCGCGAGCCCCGGCAGGCACGACTCCGGTCTTGCGGCCTGCGATAAACACCGGCGTGATTACGACGCCATGGCGGAACTCCACCCGCGAGGTCACTCTAAAGGCTCGAAGTGTGGGAATTGAATGCCGAGTGCTGCTAACGCCTCGTCCATAGTATGTACGACTTCCAGTAACGGCCGAGTATGCTCTCCCTCCATCTGAAACATGCGAGCTAGACCGAATTCAAACGCAGCCGGGGCAACGATAAAGCAAGGGCGCTTCCATCCGTCCTGCGAGGCTGGTTCTTTTGCCAGCGCGTGTAGAAAATCGGAGGACAAGTCAAACTCGGTAGCAGATGAGAAGTCCAGAATGCGCGCACGGGCATCGGTCGCGGTCGAATACTTCCGAGCTGCCCGGTAACACTCTGCGACCGATCCCTCCGTAACACGCCCTTGGAATCGAGCCAGCAGGAATCTGTTGGCTGGGTCGAACTCAAATTGGAACGCCATTTGGAACCTCTGACTTGACCTTCTCGCAACCGAGAATCGGAACGTTTCCGAGTCGCCAAGGCCGTCAGGAGTGAGAACACAGCGCCCACTCAGCGCTATTCCTCATCGACGGCTGTCTTGGCATCCTCTTCTCGAAGCTAGAAGCTGGGATCAATATCTAGTTTAGAAGCGGAAAAGTCTATTAGTGGTTGGCAAGCGCGAGGTAACAGAAAGGAGGATGCCTATAATGCTTTAGTTTAGGCAGATTTTATCCGGAAAGGCCGCTCGCCCGCACGCGGACTGACGGCTTGTGTTCTTCCGCTTGGAGGTCTCATGGAAGCAAAACCGCTGATTCCAGCAGCGCAGTACGTCCGCATGTCCACAGAGGACCAGCAGTATTCGATCGCCAATCAAGAGGCAGCGATTCAGACGTACGCAAAAAGCCATGGCTATGTCGTGGCATCGACCTACGCAGACGCCGGAAAGAGTGGCATCGAGATCAAACATCGAAAGGAACTCCGACGACTACTTTCTGACGTGGTGGGCGGCCGAGCTAACTACAAAGCTATTCTTGTTTATGACGTGAGCCGCTGGGGACGCTTTCAAGATGTTGATGAAGCTGCCCACTATGAGTTTCTTTGCAAGAGTGCCGGTGTCCCCGTTCGCTACTGCGCGGAACAATTCGAGAATAATGGATCACTTCCCAGCTCGATGATGAAAGCGCTAAAGAGAACGATGGCCGCTGAATATAGCCGCGAATTGGGAATTAAGGTCTCCGCCGGACAGCGCCGCCTCGCGCTTCTCGGATTCCGGGTTGTGGGAAAGGCCGGATATGGGTTGCGGCGCATGATGGTATCTCTAGACGGGCGCAGGCGGCTTATTTTGAACGACGGCGAGCGGAAGGCGATTCAGACGGATCGAATTGTCCTTGTGCCCGGCCCGAAGAGAGAGGTTGACTGCATCCGCACAATCTTCCGACTTGCTGACTTACGCAAGACTCCGAGGGAGATCGCAAAGGAACTAAATGCTCGCCACATGCCCTCCGCGCATGGACGACCTTGGGATCATTCATCTGTCTATCGCATCCTCACGAACGAAAAATACGCTGGGTGCAACACGTATGGGAAAACGACACAAAAGCTCTGTTCGCGTAGCCGAGTGGTCGACCGCCAACTTTGGGTTACAAATCCCAACGCATTTGTCTCAATTGTAAGCCGGGAGATATTTGAGCGCGTTCAGAAGCTCATTAAAAGGAGAGGAGCGCACCCTGAACGATCCGACGCGTATTTTATCCAAGGGATGAAAAAGGTACTGGCTCGTGAAGGAAGATTAACGAAAAGAATTCTCGAAAGAAAGTTCACCTTCAGCCATACCTACTACAACCGGTTCGGTTCAGTCATGGGGGCTTATGATTTGGCCGGATTCTTACCGCCACCCGCAACGGTGAAGTTAATCCACACTCAGAGGCAGATAAGATTTCTGCGGAACGAGTTGTACACTCGACTGAAACAACTGTTTTCCGATCGCGTCAGATTTATCAGCCTACCGGGACAGCAATTTCGGCAGATCGTGGAGATCGACGGTCGCCACAGAGTTGCGACTTACCTCTGCCGGCCAGTCAACAGGACAAGCGCCGGAGAACCCGGCTGGCTCCTACGGGTGCGCCCTCTGGAGAAGGATTTGCCGGTTCTGATTTGCACGGTGGATCAATCGTTTTCCAAATTATTGGATTTCTACGTGTTTTCCCCATTTGGAAACAACATTCTGAAATACAGAGTCCTTCGAAAAGATCAACCTTGGTTGTCTGCGGGACGGAAGCTCGGAAAGTTGGCTGACCTTTGCGACGTTGCAAAAGAGGTCGCATCCCCATCTGAGAACAGCGAGCGCTATATTGCTGTGGATGACATCCTAATAATGATCGACACTTGGATGATCGTACTCGACAAAAAAGAAATCACGCTTGGGCCTGTTGGTTCAGCAATTTTTAATATGTTGGTCCTAAACGCGGGGCAGATGGTTCCTCGCGATCAGCTGTGGCGATCCGTATCTGAAACACCTCTCGATCCCCACAACCTCAATTCACACGTATGCAGGTTGCGCGTGAAGATGGGTGAGGCTCGGGAACGCATCCAAACAGTTCCGGGAGTGGGTTATATGTATGTCTCACCTGACAAAAAAGCGGTGTAGGAAGGCACATTAGTAAGGTGCTGTCACGCGTAGCAGGGTTGGTACGCCTGTGCCGCACCGTTCCGCTCAGGACGGAGAATCCTATGGTCGCGCCATCACGACCTCATAGAAGGATCGCAGATTTTCAAGACGCACACTATTTTTCAGCCATTCGCTGTTTTCGTTGATGTGGACTCTGCATGGATTCTTCAGGCGAGTCGTCAGATAAAACGCTTCGATGGCCGTGTTCTCTAGGTTCATTCCCGCCACGAGCGTTACTCGACAGCGTTCGTCACGAGCGGCTTGCAATATCCACATGCGCCCTTTGGTGACTAACGTGACCGAGTGACAGACGCGAACGGCGACCTTAATGCCATTCTTGAGCCGGAGGCAGTTCCGACGCCTCCATGCCCACGAAAATACGGACACTCTGGCCGGAAACATAGTCACTAACTGCTGCATCAGTTCAAATCGAATCTTGCGAATATGTAAACGGTGCTCGGCTGTTTTCTTGTACATCGTTTGGTAGCCGATGAGATCATATGCCTTAATCATTGACCCAAATCGAGAGTTGAGACCTCCGGGGGACAATCCGTGCAAACGGAGAATAGCGGTTGACAGGTGGCCGTGCGTTTCGAGTATGGATTCCAATTGCTCCAGGACTTGCTCGTTTGAACGACGCCAGAACCTCTGCCGAAGTGCTTCTTGAGCAGCTTCGAATGTTCTTGGGTTCACGAGAGGTTCAAAGGCATCCGGCACCACAATCCATTCCGGCTCTGGAACCTTTCTAGACTTGGAGCAAAGCCTTGCCGTCGTGCGGTTGTAGATGGCAGTTCCCTTATATTTCGGATGCGTCAGAATCCTCTTCACGGCATGGTCGCTCCATCGCTTTCCCTTCAGGAAGCTTGCGCCTCTCTCCTCTAGTTCGGCCGCGATGCCAGCGAACGTCTTGTTCTCCGATATAAACAGTCGATAGATTTCCCTGACCCAAAAGACCTCGATTGCGGGGCCGGGTACGAGAACCACCCGGTCAGTGGCAATGCTCTTGTGCTCGCCTGTTGAGAGTTGTTGCTTCGGGGTTCCATCAGCGGAGAGGAGCAATCTACGAAAGCCGTAACCGGGATATGCTCCCGACCGAAATCCTCTTCTCACTACTCGCGTCATGCCAGCGAACACCTTGTCGGATAGTTCTCGACTGTATTCCGCCGCCATGACTCTTTTCAGTGTCTTCAAAATCAGGCTGGCGGCGTGCCCATCGTTTGTGAACTGCTCCGCACAGTAGTGGACTTGTACTCCAGCATCCTTGCACAGGAACTCGTAGTGCGCGGCTTCATCCGGGTCTTGAAAACGTCCCCAACGGCTTACGTCGTAGACGAGAACTGCTTTATAGGATTGCTTCCCCCCTACGACATCCTGAAGCAGTCGGGACAGTCCTGCTCTTCGCGCTATCTCCAATCCGCTCTTCGCCTCATCACAGTAGGTTTGTAAGACCGCGAAGCCATTTTCCTGCGCGTAAATAGCAATCCTGGCGCTTTGGCCGTCGAGTGAATACTCCTGACGTTCAGTAGATACCCGTAGGTATTGGGCGGCTGGGACGTTGGTCATTGGGCTCCTCTGCGTGGATCCAGGGATTGTTCATCAAAATGGGAGCACATGCTAGTCGGGAATCACTGGGTCAGGAGATGACTTCCGTGGTCATTCAAGGATTGCTTTCGTGACAGCCTCAAGCAGGAACGGCAGATGCACCGATACTCGGGCACGCCGGGGCGCACTGTGTGGGCGCAGTCTCGACAGACGAACCGCCCGTCCTTGTGGGCGATCATAGACCTGAAGTCGATACCCGCCATGCAATGGGAGCACCGGATGATCAAGATAGTGTCGGTCAGCGTTGGCATTTGGGGTTCCTGCACTGGAGCAGAGGAGACTGCAGGCGGGGTTCCAGACGACAAGTTTAGTGATCCGGCTGAAAACCAAAGGAAAGTCGAGAGCCAGACGGGTACCGAACCGAAGCGTGCGCCGAGATTCCGGCAGGCGTGCCGGCAGTCGGGCAGTTCAAGCAGGTTACGAGGACGGTCAGCCAAGGAGAACTGCGGGTGAAAAAACGAAGAGCGTCCCGGACTCCGGTTAGAGTCGCGGGACGCTCGGTCGAACGGTCGAACAGCCCTCCCCCGAGGTCTGCTCACATTCCAACTTAGGCCCTTGTCCAAACTTCGGTAATTTTCGATACCTCGACCACCTTGCCGTCGCGCTTGTCCGTCTCCTCGATTGTGCGGTCGTTGATGCGCTTCAGCGAGACAGAATCGTAGGGATATGCTCCCTTGACCGGGTAGTCTTTGCCGTCCAGTTTCGCAGTGTAGCTTTCGCCTGTGGGCATGGACATGGTTAGCTCGGTAGTGTCCCAAATTAGGACACTACCGTTAGCTCATCGCCCTTGCTTTTGTAAGTTGTCGTGAGGCCATTTTCACTCTCGTTAACCTTGTCGAGTCGCCACGAGCCAGAAGTCCCATGCGCGCGAGCAGGAGCTTTCCCGATTCGCGTGGCGATCACTTCCGAGGTCACCGCTTGATTGTTGGCAGAGACCACTTTCAGCCACAGAATCTCCATCCATTCGCCTCCCGAAAGGTCGCCGGACAACAGCTCTTACAGGTTTCAGATCTGTACTGAGGGTTCGAATCGCACTCTCTCCGCCACGCAGTCTGAAGTGCAGAGAAATCCGCCTGGATTGCTCTGGAATTCGCGCCGGAATCCCCGCCAATTCGCGATTTTCCCTTTTCAAACCGCACTGGAGAGAATGCACTTCCTAACGCGCTCTCCCCGCAAGGCATTCAATTTCTCTGATCGGCAAATCGGCGGTCCGGTTTCGATGATCCCCGCAGCCGGTTGGAAACGGGTGGGTCGTCAGGATTGTGAGCCCAAGATAGCCCCTTCCCGGTGAAGTCTGGAAAGCTTATTTCGAACTCTCGAAGAATAGCCCCATCGCTTTGACCCTACTTTTCTTGCGCCTTAAGATAAAACATCGGGCGAGAACACCACAGTTGGGAGCACAAGGGCGTTTCTCGTTAAGCTCCCGTTGCCGTCCGCCGCAATCGGCAATCTCTAATCTCCTAATCGGTGTGGTAGAGGCCGCGATACGAGCAATGGTCCCCCGCGTGCGGAATCACATCAGACCGAACGGTGAAGCCTGCCTATTGCAAAGATTAGCCAGAGGAGTAGACTTATGAAGGGTAATCCTTTTGCCTCCCCGAAGAGCAGTTCCCGCCCGTTGAGACGCAGCACCCCCTGAGGCAAGGCAAGTCCCCTCGTGACAGGAAGGAGAGTATGCCGACATTAGGCCCTCGGGCTTGATGCCTGAACCGTTCTAACCCCCAGCCGAGAAAGTGTTGCGCAAGTAATGCTGTCCCGACTCGGAATTGACAATGCCTGCGCTGGCAGTTTGCGGTCGCAGCCAAGGCCGCCGCGAATCGCGGTCTAGTCAGGGGGATGTATGGAAACGCTCTGTGTAGTTCTCTATCAGAATGACCCCAGGATTGCGCAAGTTCTGGCGGTTAGTCTTTCCCAACATTTTGACTCGGTTCATTTGGCCCGCACCTGCGAAGAGGTGGGCCCCGCCGTTGCCCGGCATCGCGCAGAGGCGCTGGTACTGGATCTGGAAACGTCGGGACCGGACGAAGTTGACCGTTTGCATCGCGAGTTTCCCGGCCTCTGCATCGTCGGCACCCACCGTTTGGCGGACGACAAACTCTGGGCCGAGGCCATGAGTTTGGGGGCGTCCGACATATGTGAGCCGCGCAACGATGACGTGGTGCGCTCCCTGTTACACTCCGTGTCGCACAGGCTCGCGCACCATGCGGCCGCCTGATCATTCTTGGAGAAGCTTGTTTGAGAAGGGATCCTTCACAGAACTCCACGACGTTGAACCTTAAATACCGTGTCTCGTTAGGCGCGGGGGAAGGAGGGAGCGATGTTTATTCGCAGAGTCTTTTCACTCGTTGTTCTCTTCCTTTGTCTTGCCGCATTTGGTGAATCTCAGCAAGGGCAGATCAAGCGTGTGCCAGTGAAGCCGACCTCGCCTGCGTCTGGCCAGGAGATGTACACCACGTATTGCGCTGTCTGTCACGGCAGCGACGGCAAGGGAGGCGGCCCAGCTGCCGAGGCCCTGAAGGTGCCACCGCCAGATCTGACAACTCTGGCCAGCCAGAATGGCGGCAAGTATCCGTCCAACCACATCACAAGCGTCATCCAAGGCGACCTGCACCTGCCGGCACACGGTTCAAAAGAAATGCCGGTGTGGGGCTGCCTGTTCTGGCGCATGAGCCAAGGGCACACCTCTGAAGTACAGTTGCGGGTCAGTAACTTGAACAAATACATCGAATCGATGCAGCAAAAATAACTGGAACCTGTTCTGGGCGGCTCTGATTCTGGCGGGGCCGCCTGCCAGGACTTCTCAACTGGAGAGGACCCTCGATGAACGGTAATCTGAACTGCAATCGCAAGATCAAGATGATGTGGCTAGTGGTGCTGGCGGCGATCGGGTTGGCACAGGCCAGCGCGCAAGTTCTCACGGGCGATCAAGCGAAGAAAGTTGCTCCGACCTCGTTTTTCTTTGCTGGCCAGAGCGCGGCTGTGGCCCAAGAAGGCACGCCGTCCGCGCACTTTCAAAGCGGCCAGACCAGGATTACACAGTCGATTAGATGAGAGACGACTTATGGAATGTCAGTCAGGTGGTGTTGCTCTTTCACGCGACTCCTACGAGGCGTAGCTTCCAAAGGGCCGACGATTCGGGCACTGGTCAAGAAGCTAGTCACTGGTTTTTTGTCACCGCGCTCATCAGATTCTTGCCCAGGATTGCCGAGGCCGAAACGACTCCTCCGAACAGAGCTCCAGTCACCCCGAGCGAGGTTACATCCTGACCGGTGAGAAACAGGTTTCTGATTGAGGTGTGCGGCGTCAGCGCGCGTGTGTGAAAGCGTTCCGGCGTGGCTGCAAGTCCGTAGGCCTCGCCGCGTTCGTAGTTCATGAAGAGGCGGGTGCTGAGCGGGGTCGAAAGCTCCGTATAGCCGATCTTTCCTCATACTGCCGGCACATGCTTCTCGAGTTCACCCTGCAAGCGAGCGGCAAGCTCTCGTTTGAATTCCTCATAATCAGTGCCCCGTTTCTTCCAGCGCGTACTCTCCCACCGTGCGAACCAGTCATAGGAGGCCAGCGTGACCACTTCGATGGTCGCACGGCCCGGATATCGTTGCGCGAATTCCGGATCCTTGGCCGACGGAAACGAGATGAACAACAGTGGAAACTCCGCCGACGGATTCTCCAAGAAACGCTTCGCATTGGCATCGTGATCGAACGACGGGCAGATCCAAAGGTTCGTGCCGCTGAGCCCCAATTCTGCTGCACTCTGTTCCACGCCGACATACAGACTCAGATAGGCCATGGATGACGGAATTTTCTGCAAGTCCTCGCGGATCGGCTGCGGTTTGCGCACGAGACGATGGAACGTATTCCTCGCGCCCGCATCGCTGATCACCAGCGGCGCATACAGGTTGCGTCCATCACTCATGCGCACGCCCACAGCCTTTGCATTTTCGACGAGAACCTCTCCCACCTCAGCGCTGACTACGATTTTGCCGCCGTGTCGCTCGATCGCAGGCGCAATTGTTTCGGCAATCCGCGAAGCGCCGCCCACTGGATAGCTGGCGCCATTGAAGTAGTGGGCCGCGATCATGGCGTGAACACCGAAACTGCTGCGTGCCGAAAACATCTGCGAAGCGAGTTACTGCAAGTCCCTGAATATGCAGGAACAGATTGCGTACAATCGCTTGGTCCCAAACCACATGTTATTGAGCAACGACCGGGACAGGGAATCGGAGGCTGTTCCAGCGTTACTCGGCCTCCGTCCCCAGTGTGCGTCATTCATTCACGTCGTCGAGAAATGACCTGAGCTTGCGGGAGCGCGACGGGTGCCGCAGCTTGCGTAGCGCCTTGGCTTCGATCTGGCGAATACGCTCGCGGGTGACAGCGAACTCTAGGCCAACCTCCTCCAGCGTGTGCTCCGAGCCGTCCTCCAGACCAAAGCGCATCTTCATGATCTTCTCCTCGCGCGGAGTCAGGGTGTGCAGCACGTGCGCGGTCCGCTCCTTCAGGCTCACGTTGATGACCGCCTCGGCGGGCGAGACCAAGGCACGGTTTTCGATGAAGTCGCCGAGGTGGGAATCCCCCTCATCGCCGATCGGCGTCTCCAGCGAGATCGGTGTCTGCATGATCTTGAGCACCTTGCGCACTTTGGCCGCAGGAATGTCCATGTGCTTAGCAATCTCTGCCGACGTGGGTTCGCGGCCCAGTTGCTGGACCAGTTGCCGCGAGGTGCGAATCAGCTTGTTGACGATCTCGATCATGTGCACCGGGAGGCGGATGGTGCGCGCCTGGTCGGCAATGGCTCGGGTGATTGCCTGGCGAACCCACCACGTGGCGTAGGTAGAAAACTTGTAACCGCGGCGGTAATCGAACTTTTCCACTCCCTTCATCAGGCCGACGTTGCCCTCCTGGATCAGGTCAAGGAACTGAAGCCCGCGGTTGGGGTACTTCTTGGCCATCGACACCACGAGGCGCAGGTTGGCCTCGATGAGCTCATGCTTGGCCTGTTCCCTGTCCATCTCACCCTGGATCATTTCGCGCTGGGTGCGGTGCAGTTCCTTGAAGGCCACTCCGGCTTCGCACTCCAACCTTTCCAGGTCTGCGCGATGCCGCCGCTGAGTCTTGCGGTAATCTTTCTTCAGTTCTTCGCTGCGCGTGCTCTCGATCTTCCTTTCCAGGTTGCTGACCTGCCGGTCGAGCGAGCGCATCATGTCCACGGTCTTATTCACCCGATCGATCAGGCGTTCGCGCTCGAAGTTGGTTAGACCTAGGTTGCGGATGATGAGCGAAATCCGAACGATCTCGCGGCCCAGGCCACATCGGCAGCGGCGGTATTCCCTTGCCTTCTTTTTTGCCGGGATGGTCGGTAGTCGTGCGGCTAGCTGGCTGGCTCTTTTGTAATGCTTTTGCAGCTCGTCGATGCGGTGCGTAGTGTCCTTGACGCGATTCTGCAGGATCTCCTCGGTCATCTCTTCCTCATCGAAGACGACAATTCCCTTAATCGGGCGGACGCCACGCTTTAAATCCTCGGCGATGGCCAAAATCTGACGGATCACAATAGGCGAGCGTGAAAGTGCCTTCAGCACCCGCAGCTGTCCGCGCTCGATGCGCTTGGCAATGTCCACTTCCCCTTCGCGGGTGAGCAGAGGTACTGTGCCCATCTCGCGCAGGTAGATGCGCACCGGATCGTTGGTCTTTTCATGAGCCCCTGGGGGCGGAACAAGTCCGATGACGTCGCCGGCCTCCACTTCTTCCTCAAACTTATTGTTCAACGCCGCGGAAGATAGATTGGGCTCGCCCTCAAGCACCTCAATGCCCTGCGTGCCGAGGGTGGTGAGCAGGCCGTCCAAGTCCTCCGAGGAATGGACGTCATGGGGAATCAGGTCATTCACCTCGTTGGAGGTGAGATAGCACTTTCCCTTCCCGGCATCCATGAGTTTCGTAATGTCGTCAAGAGCCATGCCGAATCCCTTTCAGCGCCTTCCCGCATGGAGCAAAAGGTGCTTTGACAATGACTGAAGCTTCCGCCCGAGAGCTGTCGCGTTAAAGGCGGCTGAAGCCTAAAAGGGGCTCCCCTCTGATTTTCGCCGATACAGCTATACGGCGGGGAGTTTCGTCTCAAGGTCCGTGAAAATTCTCAACTGCCGCGTCGCGAATTCTGCATCGGCGAACCACCCTATTACATCGCTGATGACGTCTTGAACCCGCCTATTAGGGTCATGGTATTTCCGTGTTGAAACTGAGACTAGTCGGCACAACATGAAGCGATTCGGGATATTGACCAAAGCCCCGTATATACGATCAGAACGCATGATCGCTCCTTTTGGAGGGCGTTGAGTTGAGCGCATGAATTTCTTTAAGCGTAGCGATGCAAGATATAAGCGTCCCTCCTTTGCCCGGTTCGCCGGAAGGCAGCTTCATCGCGAAGGTGCAGGGTTGTGGCCTAGCCGCAACGATGGGTCTTCGTTATGAAGAAACCTGAGTATACGCCGGTGCCCGAGTGAACATGCCGAGCCTTTTCTTTCTGACTCAAATATCGGCTAACGATGTCTGGGTGACGGTCCGTATTCGACTTGAGTCTGTGCCAAATGTATGCGGGAAGATTTTGGGAACAGAGTCGAATCACACAGAATGAATAGACCATTATTTGTACTTGTAGTTGCCTTGTCGTTTGCTTCTTCTGGTTTCGCGCAGAAACCAGACCAGACGCAGCCCGCTGCCCAGCCTCAGCCCGCTGCCCAACCTCAGCCCGCTGCTACGAAATCAAACGGTTGTATGGCAGTGAAAGATGCAGGCTCACACGCCCTTCGTAACATCATGCTTGCGGGCGTCGCCGGAGCGCTAATCAGTAAGAAACAATATCAAGTGGTTGATGTCGTGGATTACCCTGCTAAGATTGGGCAGAAATTCCATGGGAACGACTTACAAACGCTCCAGACTGGGGGAACAAAAATAGTGATATTGGACAAGAAATATTCGCAAGAGGAGCTTCAGAAAGCGTGCCACTAACAGCTAAATGAGCTTTTCCTCCAGCGGAGACCTTACTCAGGCCCAAGTGGGTTCGGTCGTCGTGGTAATAATCGACGTAATCTGAGAGTAGTCGTCTCAGGTGGCGCTCACTCACCGGAATCACGTGATCGAGGAGCTCACGTCGGCAGCTTCCTACCCAACGCTCGGCCACTCCATTCTGCCGGGGGCTGCGCAACGCCGTGTGGAGCGGCACGATTCCCATCGCTCGAATTGCGGCGGGAACCTCCAACCCGTAACTTAGATGGTTCCCTGCACGATCCCTGATCCGCGAATAAAATTCCCTGTTCCATCGCTGAAAATTCCCTGCTCGGATTTGCGTCCCCCAAAGCATTTCCCCCTCTGCAATGTGCAGCTTAGAGAGAAAAAGACGGTCAGGGGGTGCCGCTAGCAATTCAACTCACTGGTGCAAATCGTAACGACTCCCAGCAAGCCCTGGGGCTCGTTGATGCCATTCCACTCTTACAGGGAAAACGCGGGCGTCCGCGCCATCGTCCCGACTGCGTTTTAGGCGCCCGCGGTTATGACGCCGAGGCGATCCGGCAAGGTCTGCGTGACAGACGCATCATCCCCTTTCTTGCAAAGCGCAACACCGAGCACGGCAGCGGACTGGGGCGATGGCGCTGGGTGGTGGAACGAACCTTCGCCTGGCTGAATCAGTTCCGGGCGATTGCGCGTGCGCTACGAAAAACGGGTGGACCTTTCACGAAGCATTCTTATCCTTGGCGTGCGCTCTGATCTGCTGGAACACTCTTGAGAGCGGAAGTCTGACTCCGGTCCACTAGTTGGGATTTGGTGCTGCGGCGCGCTGCCGAGTATAAGACACTAGCGCTTCAAAACGTGGGTCTTTGTGCAGTGATTTGAGTCCGGGATCAGTCGCCATCGCGCGATCGGTGACCGGATCCAGCCCGTCGATGGCTTCGCGCAAAATCGAGATTGCCTCATCCCTCCGCCCGGTGTGCGCTAGGACGCAAGCGAGATCGTAAGCCGTGCGCGCCGCATCCGGGTGGTCTGGTCCAAGGACGCGACGCTGAATTTCAAGAGTCTCCCGCGCCAACTTCTCTGCCTCCTCGTAACGGCCTTCCTTCCCTAAGGTCTGCGCCAGTTCGTCGGTTGCCGTCAGCGTGTACGGATGCTCGGGTCCGAGGACGCGGCGCATCGCAGCCACTGTCGGTTGCTCCAACTTCTCCGCCTCGGAATAGCGGCCCCCCTGTCTAACAGTGGTGGCCAGGGAGATCGTGTCGGACAGCGTGTTCGGTGCCTCCGGTCCCAAGACGCGGCGCTCAATCTCAAACGTCTGCCGATGCAATTTCTCGGCTTCGGCGAAATGGCCTTCTTTGCGAAGCGTTTCAGCCAGGCTGTTCATAGCCCACAACGTATCCCGATGCTCGGGCCCGAGGACACGCCGCTTGATACCGAGTACTTCCCGCTGCAGTTGCTCTGCCTCGGCGACATGGCCTTCATCGGCCAGCGTAGTCCCAAGATTGTTCATGGACCTGAGCGTATCCGGGTGTTCTGGCCCAAGAACACGGCGCTGAAGATCCAGTGTCTCGCGCTGCAGTTTCTCCGCTTCGGCATAGTGGCCTTCGCGATAAAGAATTGCCGCCAGGTTATTCATGGCCAGCAGCGTATCCGGGTGTTCTGGTCCGAGGACACGGCGCCGAAGATCCAGCGTCTCCCGCTTCAATTGTTCCGACTCAGCGTAGTGGCCCTCGTGGCTCAGCGTGGCTCCCAAATTATTCATCGTCGCCAGCGTATCCCGATCGTCCGTCTTGAGAACCCGCCGCCGGATGTCAATTACTTCGCGGTCCAATTTTTCGGCCTCGGCGTAGTGCCCCTCGCGATCCAGGGTCCAGCCGAGGTTGCTCATGGACTTCAACGTGTCGAGATTCTCCATGCCAAAAACGCGCCTCCTGGTTTCAACCGTCCCGCGCTGCAATTTTTCTGCTTCGGCAGTGTGACCTTGCTGGGTTAGGACCCACGCCAAGCCGTCGATGGACCGCAGGGTTTCGGCATTCTCCGGTCCGAGAACGCGGCGCCGGATATCCGCGGAACGCTGATAAAGCACCTGCGCACGAGGAAAAAGTCCGAGGTCCCTATACACATCTCCCATGATCTGCATCATCTGCGCCTGGAGTTCGGGGTCATGGGACAGCCCGGTGTCGATATCCTTGGACGCTTTGTCCAAGACTTCCCGGGCAGTGATGCTGTTGCCGCGAGCTTCGCTCGGGTTCGATACTTTGAACATCCCCTCCATGAATTCCGTGACCCGGTTCGCCCGATCGCGTTCCCGCGTGATGCGGCGTAACTGGAACGATTGCGTGGCCGCAAACCCGGCTAGCAGCAACACTAATCCTGCGGCCACGGTAACGCCGACCGGATGACGACGGACGTATTTCCGAGCTCGATAGGTGGCGTTTGCGGGGCGGGCCAATACGGGCTCGTGGGATAGATGTCTGCCGATGTCCGCCGACAACTCGGAGGCGGTCGCGTAGCGGCGTTTCGGATCCTTCTCCAGCGCCTTCATCACGATGGTGTCGAGATCGCCGCGCAGCCGGCGCCGCAAATCAGCGGGATGCATGCCGCGCTGGGTGCTCACGGACTCTGGAGTAATGGCAGTTCGCATGTTGCCATCGGCAGATACTTTTTCTTCGCTCCGGTTAATGACAGCGCTCGGTTTTTCGGGATCGGTTTCGCAAACCAGTCGCTCCATTTCTAGGAGAGACTGGCCCGCCGAACGATACGGCCGATGGCCGGTCAGCAATTCAAAAAGCAATACGCCTAGGGAATAAACATCAGTTGCGGTAGTAACCGCGTGCCCGCGAATCTGCTCTGGGCTCGCATATTCCGGGGTCATCGGACGACAGTCCGTTCGAGTGACCAGCGGCGTTTGCAAGCATTCGGGATTCAGCAGTTTGGCGATGCCAAAGTCCAGCAGTCTGGGCACACCGCCTTTTGCGATCAGGATATTGCCGGGCTTGAGATCGCGATGAATCACCAGATTTTCATGCGCGTACTGCACCGCGGAACAGACTTGGCCAAAGAGCCGCAGACGGTCGTCGATGGAGAGCTGGTGAAGATCACAATACTGGTCAATGGGCAGGCCCTCCACATATTCCATCACCAGATACGGCGCGCCATCTTCGCTGCTGCCGCCGTCGAGGAGTTTCACGATGTTCGAATGGTCCAGTGCGGCGAGGGTCTGGCGCTCATTGCGGAACCGTTGCAGGATTGGTTCGGTGTCGACTCCGGGTTTGACCATCTTGATCGCAACTTGTTTGCGATAGTTCTGGTCGTCGCGCTCGCCTAGATAAACCACCGCCATGCCGCCCTGCCCGATCTCGCGCCGGATGCGGTACGCCCCTACCCGTTTTCCTGCTATCGCAAGCGATTGCGCGGACACGAGGTCGGCGGCGGGACAATCCTCCAGAAAAGTGGCGGCGCCATCGAAGCTCGACAGCAGCGATTCGATTTCGCTCCGCAGCGAGTCGTTGCCCGCGCAGGCCTGACGCAAGAAGTCACTTCGCTCCTCGGGGCCTCGCTCCAAGGCCAACGTGAATAACTCTTTTACCTGGTCCCATTTTTCAGGCATCTTTTTCGCCGCCTCTGCGTAGCTCACGCGCCAGCCACGCCTTGGCCAAGTTCCAGTTGCGATTCACCGTCGTGCGCGAAACTCCCAGAACTCCAGCGGCCTCCTCAATGCCCAGACCGCCAAAAAAGCGGAGTTCCACGAGCCGGGCTTGCTGCGGATCGAATTCGGCCAGTCGGGTCAGAGCTTCATCCAAAGCAATGACGTCCGCCGCTTTCTCTTTGGAAACGCCCGCCGCTTCCTCCAGGAACACTTTCTCAAAGCCACTGCCGCGTTTTTTGGCGCGATGTCCACGGCTGTAGTCAACCAGGATACGGCGCATCAGTTGTGCAGCGACGCCCAGGAACTGCTCCCGCTTCTTCCACTGAACTTCTCTCTGATCGGCCAGGCGAAGATAAGCCTCATGCACCAGGGCGGTCGTTTGTAAGGTGTGATCACGGCGCTCCCGCTGCAAATAGCGAGACGCCAAGCTGCGCAGTTCCGAGTAGAGCAGCACTACCAACTCGTTCACTGCCTTGTCATTGCCGACATCGAGTTCCCCGAGGAGGGTGGTTACATCTGTTGGCGCATCCATAAGAACCTCGAACGCGATGACCGAAACCACTGGGGGTAAGGGACACCGCAGTCGCAACCACTCGAACTTAGAAAAATAGATATAAAGATGGAAGCGAGGGAGGATCCAATATGAGCTCGCGAACGTTTCTAATTCACCCCAAGAATCGCGATCTCTATGGCCGCGAAGTATATACCCAGTCGAATGCTAAACCAATGGGATTTACGCCTTTGTTTCCTTCTATTTGGAACTTGCTGGCGCCGAAAACCAGAACCACCCCTGGCCGACACCAAAGAAATGTGGGCCTTTTTCCGTTGTTTCTTCGCGTTATCTGGATAGAGGCCGATTCTGGATCGGGGACGGAAGACGGCAAGTAAACATCAAGGTTCCCGGTCTCTGCAGCGGCGCTCAAGAAAAACGGACCGAAATGAGGAGCATCTATGAAACGGAGATTGACGATCTTAGCCGTATTTTTGTCCGCTGCCTTTGGCCTGTCGCTGTACCCGAGCGTCGGCTGTGCGCAGACCTCACACCACTCCGCGCTCACCGTCAAAGTTCCTTTCGAGTTTGTCGTCGGGAACCAAACCTTTCCAGCCGGAATCTACAGGTTCCAGTCCTTGCTCGGCTCCGTCCCGAACCAAGCCAGCATTGACATCCTCGAAGTGCGAAGCACCATGGGACACCTGTACCAGGCCATCGTGACGGATGTGGTGGGCAGCTCCGAGCCCAGCCATCCTAGGCTGGTATTCACGCGCAGCGGCGGTCGCACTTTCCTGTCTGAGGTTTGGGAGGCGGGTAAACCGGCCGGCTGCCGGCTTCAGAGCCGCAAAGACAAAGACCAGACGCAAGCCGCCGACACTGAAAGCGACAAAGTGACCTTAGTCGCCTCCACCGACTGGCGCTAAAGGCGCACCGATGGAGATGGAACGGATCAATTTGCCGCAGATCAATCTGAAAGAGCGGTTGCAACAGGCTCGCCTTAGCTTCGACACCGAACTCGCAGAGGTACTGCGTGGACGGCTCGATCTAAGCCACGCCCAGGTCAAGAAGAAATTCGGAGGCAGCGAGAAGGTGATTCGTCGCGTGATTAAGCAGTTCAACATCGGTGCTCGCAAGCGCGGCGCGAAGCCGAAGGGGGCGCTCGAACCAGGATCAATGAGAAAACACAAAAGGGAAGCTAACACCCCGAAGCGGGGCTGATCCAAGTCACCAATAGGCTGACCAGCAACGTGAACTTCCGGGGCCGTAACGGCAACAACGAATGCGAAAGCCGCTTCCTAGTGGGAGGCGGCCTTTCCTCGCAGCAGGGTTTTGTTAGAGGCTCTTAGGGGGATCGGCTTCGCATTGACAGTCCGCAGCTTGTGCTCCCGTTGCTCCCAATCAGGCAGGTACGCGTGCATGAAGCTCTTGAAAACCTTGCCGTGGTTACGAGTCACGTTGTCGATGAACGAGAAAAACTTCTCAGCATCCGTTCCGCGATGGCGGTTGATGTAATTCAGAACCTCGTCGCACAAGATCAGTACCGAACCGCCAGCCACTTCGACCATCTTTGATAGCGCGTCTGTTCCCGGTGGGACGTCCTTTGCCGAATTGCCGAGCGCCGCGACCCCGGCGTCGCCCGCCAGTTGGCGGGCTAGGTCAATCCTCCGGTTCAAGGTCGTCGGAGTCGGCGTCAACCAATACCAACCCCGCAACCTCGTCCATGTGGAGGTCCGCAAACGTGCGCACGTTGTCGCCGCCGAAGGCGGATCCCACCAGAATGTAGGGCCCAGCGATGCCCGCATTATGAAGCGCGGTGCGTAGCTCCCCCGCGATGCGCACGCTGCTACGCGGCATGGGACCGGGATCGCTGAATCCCGTGCCGGCACGGTCATAGCTACACGCGCGGGTCCACTTTGCGATCTCTGGCTGCACCTTCGACCACGCGGGCGCCCAGTCTCCCCATCGGGAATCGAAGACGACCGTGGGCGAGCCGCTCCCCATGCAGTAGAGATTCAGCCGAAATCCGTTGACGGAAACGAGCTGGCCGGGTTGCGCATAAACGATGTCCGCGGGAGCGCTGCCGCTGCTCGCTACCTGCTGGCCGGAGACGGCAACTGTGGAGATGAGCACTGCTGTAACAGCAAAGATGAGCGGCGCCAATAGAAACAGAATCCGTATTTGTCTCATCAGAGTTAACCCCTCAATTGGCTCGTATTCTGGAAATCGTGCGTGCGGTCAAAAACCACAGGACGCCTCACCGCCGCGAGTCCGGCGGCACCAAGTTGTTGGCGCGATAGTAGACGACAAGCTGGCCGTAGTGCTCGCCGCTGTGCTCGATGGCGACCGTCCAGATGAAGGAGTTGTGGGCCAGCCGGTTGCCAAACTTCGAGGTCTTGTCCAACCCCGCGTCGCCCTGCTGTCGAATCACTTGCGCTCCGTCCGCGACGGCCTCTTGCACGAACTTCACCACGTCGGCTTTGGTCTTGAAAACGTCTCGCGAAGGGTTGTCGCCCTCGCCGAAGTCGGGCCCGAGGTTTGATCCGGAAACCCTGCGGCTGGAGCTACTGACACAAACGTTTGCAATGGCGCGAATGCGATGTTGGTAGACAACGAACTCATTCAGTTCGCAGACTGCGTACAAGAAATGGATGGCAGCTACACCATCAGCCGCCTACTCCGCGGACGCAGGAACACTGAGCCGTTCGCCACAGGCCATGCTGGCGTTTCAGGAAGCCCACCCGAAGGTGAGATTTGCGTCGTGCTCGGCTCGGCTGTCCAGCGGAATACATTCCCAGACAGCTTCATCGGACAGGATGAATACTACAAGGCTGTCACTTCTGGTGGCGACCCGACCGCTGTGTCACCGCAGACGTTCGAGTCACAGGGGCACGACCTAATGCCTGCCGCTCCTGTGCATGTCACAGGCACTCGCGACGGCTCCGACAACCTGACCATCGGCTGGGTACGTCGCACGCGCTATGGTGGCCTGGGACTGGTTGGCCCGACTCCGCTCAACGAGGACAGCGAAGCGTACAGCATTGACATCTACAATGGCGCGACCGTGGTGCGCACTATCGCCTGGACGCCAGGAACGTACGATGCGAACGGCAACCCTGAAACTTCGTACACCGCGGCTGACCAAACGGCAGACGGCCTGACTCCAGGAAACCCAGTGTCTGTTGTGATCTATCAACTTTCTGGCGAAGTAGGGAGAGGCTTCCCAGCACCAGCAGTAATTTAACAGAGGAGTACAAATGTCAACCACACCCAATTTTAACTGGCCACTGATCGCCACCAACCAAGCCTCGCCTGAGGTCACGCACAATGCTGCGATGGAATTGATCGACGCTGCATGGGGTGGTCTGTTCAGCAAAGTCTTGAGCGATGCGGACTACACGCTGAACACCGCTGCTGTTCCGAGCGAGGCAGCGGACTTATTCTATGAGTTCACCGGCACGCTGACTGCGAATAGGAACATCATCGTTCCCGCGAACAAGAAGGCCTACGCGGTCTGGAACAACGCGACCAGCCCGTACACTCTGACGATCAAGACTGCGAGCGGCACTGGTGTGGCAATCCCATACAGCGCATCCGAGATGAGTGTACGTGACGTAAAATCTGCTGGATTCAAAGCCAATCGTCCGTCTTCGCTAGCTAGTAGCCGCCGCAAGTAGGATTGTTTAACCGCAGTATCCGGACTCACAGCATGACGCTTCTCTAGAACTCGTTTCGTTATCGCGATTGATTCGGCCAAGCTGGGCGTGCCAATTCCGGGAGTAACCGGCACACTCTGAGCGTTCACTACCGTGAGCTTTCTATCAGGTGATTTCCGCGCCAGGGCAGATAGGCTGAGAGCACTGATTGCAAGCTGGGGATCGTTGACTCCCGCCGCAGATCGCACGACCATCGTGTCGTACGACAGAACGTGAAAATTGCAGTCTGCGGAGCCGTTAGCAGCGAGTTCTCTGATTCTGCTTTCAATCGCGGGCCATGCTGTTGCGGCAGCGATAACATGCACTTCCGCGCCTCCGGTGCGAAACTCTTGCGCCTGTTGCGGGCGAACGAACCACTCGACCGCCTCTGATTTGAACTGAGACATGTAGGTCTGGGCAGAGCCCAGAAGGCTCTGCACCAGACCGATGTGTCTCGTTGCATCCAACAAGAACACATGCTTCAACATTACTGTTTCTCCTTTGAATCTTCGGGCACTAAGTTCTTTGGCTTTATGGCCCGCAGAGCGAACTCAGCAAGAACTATGCTGTCAATCAGCGGATGCAGGTGCCCTATCTGCGATCCCAGCAAACAATACAAGGTCCAACCGCCTACCAAGGCGAGGACCACTTTTCGGTCGATTCTCATCGTTGTTTCCTTTGTGCGGAGTTAGTGCAACCGAGAGTCAAAACGGTGCAACGCCGACAGTGGAAAAACAAACGGAGAAACGACGAAGTTTCATCTAGTCAAACCTAAACACAGTTGCAAAGTGGCACAGAGTGTTAACGAGTGAAAAAGCTCAACGTAGTGAAAATTAGCAACAGGTCAATAGTGATGCACTGAGTCGCACAGCGCAACTCAAAGCACACGCAACAGTTTCACGCAGAGGAAAAGTCGAACAGAGGAAGGAGTAGAAAAGTGAAAGAGCGCAGCCACCAACGAAGTTAGTTGCTCGCTGCGACTATCCTAGGACCATCAGCGCAATTTGTCAAGCCTGCGTAAAGTCATGATTTATCGATTGCTTAGCGGGCGTCGCTCTACTGGCAGGCAGGCTTGAGGAGAAGCGGGACGCGGAGGCTACACGAATGCTTCGTATGTCTTGGTAACCAGTGCCTGGGCGTGCTCGCTGGCAGCGTCCGTTCCTTTCAGGTAGCGCATCGTGGTTTCCAGGTCGGCGTGCCCGAGCCAAGTCTGAAGAGTCCGCACGCTCACACCGTGCTCATGGTGGAAAGTAGCAAACGTTTTGCGGAATTTGTGGAGTTCCCACTTGCCAGCGATGCCCGCGTCCTCGACCGTCTTCTGTAGGATTCGAAGGAAGTGGCCTTGCACGCCACCGTTATCAGCCGGGAAGATCAGGTCGTGAGGTTTACTCTTGCCTCTGTACTCCTGAAGCCGCGCCATCACTTCCGGTGGGATGGGAACAAACCGATCCTCGTGATCCTTGATCTTCCAATCGCGGTCAGGCTTCGGCTGAATGTGAAGAACGTTCTGCCGGAAATTCAGATCGCACCACTCGGCGTGGCCAACTTCGCCTGCTCGACTGCCGCTCCAGAGGAAATACTCCCAGACCAACCACTCATCATCGGTGCAGGTTTGCTTGAGTGCCTTCAGTTCTTCCCTCGTGTAGGCGTCCACGATCTTGTCGTCGTAATCGAGTGCGCCCAGCAGTTCGCCAGCGATGAAAATCTTGTTGGCGCGGAGGAAGGTGTTGAGTCCCTGAAACACGTTGTAAACGGTCCGTGGTCCCTTCGGTGTGTTGTATTTTCTCCGCAGGAAACGGATGAACACTTGGCAGTCTTCCTCGGTGAGCTGGTCAAGATACTGCTTCGAGCACGACTCGGTAAACAAGGCCAGCATCCGTTTGCGAGCCTGATAGGTCTTCACCGACTTGCCTGCCTTCACATCGTCCAAGAATCCCGCGATGGCATCCGCCACCGTGACGCGCTGCAGTTTCTTGGTCTCCACGGCTCCAGCCACTCCGTTCAGCAGAGCCTCGCGGTTTTGTTTCGCCTGCCAGCCCACGTGCGCGTCTTTGCCCACGTTTTCCCATTGCTGCTTCTTGCCGTTGAACCAGGTCACGTAATAAGCGTGGACGGAGTCAACGCGAACTTTCCTACCCTTGACCACCACGGCACTCGGATCAGGCCAGCCGGTGGATCGCATCGCTGGCTTGAAGTAACTCCGCTTGCCGTGTACGGTCGCTGCTGCCAGCAACCTCACTCTTAGGTTCGCCATTCGCCTCTCCTCTAGCAGCAATACTGTGCTGCGAGGAAGAGTCTCGCAAATTGTAAAGGCTAGTTGTAAAGTCTTTTGACCCCGCACAGAAGAGGCAGGGGTTACGGGAATCTGGCGGAGAGGGGGGGATTCGAACCCTCGATACAGGTGTTAGCCCGTATAACGGTTTAGCAAATGAATCGTTCTAGCCGCCCTCACTCGTTTTAAAGCACTTACAGTCGGAGCCGAAGCCTCCAAGTCGGGCTCAGTGCCTCTCATTCGGCAGTTATTGTGCTCCACTTTGTGCCCCAGACGGGACACGATCAAAAGCACAGAAATGCGTCATGAGCAGAACACGGGCAAGGTTGTCGTTCCACGATTTCGCGTCGCAGCGGGATCAAAGACTTGATGCGCGCTGTTCTTTGATTTCCTCGAGATGCAGCCGCAGCCGTCGCAAGACACTCTCCCGGTCTGCATTGCTCAGGTTCTGCTGGAGCTCTTGCAGGGCGAAGTGGATGACGTCGTGGTGATGGATTTCTTCCGGGGCAACATCGCTGCTCAGTTCCAGCCAAATGCTGTGCAGGAGATCGATCTCCTTGGGCGTGAGCCGCGGAACGTGCGGGCCAACATAAAAGACATGCTCTTGTCCCCGCGGGGAGTAGATCTCAAGAGTCAGGTTGGGCCTGGGATCCGGCAGGCGCTCCCACGCCAGGCCGGCGATTCTTGCCTCTTCAGTCATCGGTCGATTGGGAGAGGGGCCCAGCACAACCGCGGAAGACTGCAAGCTCTGGGCGGCGCGCAGGATGGCGTCCCACTTTTCGGTTGCGGCCGCAACCGCCAGATGGATCGGCTTTCCTTTCTTTTCGGCCAAGGCAAGCGCCCGGGTAAAGAGATCTTGTTCCTCCACGCTGAAAAGCTGCTCCGGCGCCAGTTCGCCCTCCCCGGCTTCGGCGCGTCCAAGAAATCGCATGTGGAGCACTACCACATCCTGTTTGCGCGGATCGACGCGGTCGAGTACCGCGTCCAGATTATAGAGCGTGTTGTAGTTACGGACCATCACCAGGACATTCTCGGGACGTACTCCGAGCCCTTTCGGGGTGAGGTCGTCGCCGGGCTCGAGATTGAACTGGTCAAGCTGGGTATGAGCGGCGGCACTGCGCTTGGTCATCTTCTCGGAGATTTCGAAAACGGCGAAAAAAATGATCGTGAAGGCCACTCCGGACAGGGTGGCGACTTGCTTGGTGAAAAGATTGATGATGCACAACGCGACCAGCGTAAGCGTAATTAGGCCCAAGCCAACGGGGATCTCGACGCCCCCAACCTTCAGGTTGAGGGGCACGCGAAATTCCCGTTTTCCGGGCTGCTTGTAGCGCAACACCAGCACGGCCACGCCCTTCATGGCAAAGCTCCACATCACGCCAAAGGCGTACGCCTCGCCGAGCACAAAGATATTGCCCCGACTCAGCAGAATGGTGAGGAGCTGAAGGCCCACGACCAGATTCAAGATGCGATATGAGGTCCCGAACCGGCGGTGGGGGCGGCGAAACCAGTAGGGGAGAATGCCATCCTCAGAGACGCGGTTGAGGACGCCGTTCGAGCCCACGATCGCCGTGTTGACGGCCCCGGCCAGCATCAGGACCCCGACCACGACGACGAAAGCACGGAACGCTAGCCGCAAAGTCAAGGGCCCCACCAAGTACATGGCCAGTCCGCCGATGGGGTTGTCGAAGAAATTGCTGCGCACCGCGTCAGGGATGATCATGACGGCGAAAAATGCGACCCCGGCCGTGAAAATCAAACTATAGACAAAGATGACGAAGCCCGCTTTTTCCAGGTTGCGCAGCTTGGGGTGCTCAATCTCGCGATACACCTGAGCCATCGTCTCTTCGCCGCTCATAGCCAGCACCGAGTGGCCGAGGCCGACCAGAACGCCGATCAGTCCAACGGTGTAGGGTAGCGACGTGTGGCGCAACCAGCCCAGGGCATCGTCGGAGTAGACAAGATTCGAGAGCCGCGGCAGCGGCGGAAGATGAGCCCCGCGCGCCCAGAGCGTATAGCCGCACCAGGCCAGCATCAGGACCACCATCACCGTCGTCACATACATGATGCGCAACGCTTTTTCGCTGGATTCGGGTATGCCCTTGATGTTCTCCCACCAAAAGTAGATGGTGACCACGGCGGCAAAAAGGGCCGCGGTAGCGTTCACGGGGAGATCGAAATTGAGGTGGAAATAGTGCAGGAGTTCGTTTAACAAACCCACCAGGTACAGGCCCGCCGACACGCCGCTGATCGGCCCGGTCAGGATGTAGTCGAACATGAGCGCCGAAACCGAGAACTTGGCCAGGGTTCCGCCCATGGCCTCCTTCACCACGCGATACACACCGCCGCGCACGAACATGCTGCAGCTCTCAATGTAAACAGAACGGACCGCATAGGAGAGCAACATGATGGCGAGGATGAACCATGGAGCGGCTTTGCCAACGAAGTGCTCGGCAATGGCGCCCGCATAGAAGGCGGAGGAGCCCATGTCATTGAGCACGATCGCAGCCGCCCGCCAGAACGAGATAAACGCCAGCATGGCGGTTGTGGCCACCAGCACCCGTTGAGTGCGGGCCCCGGTCAGCGTTGGCAGAGATTGCTTAGCAGGATGGTTTTCCATTCCCCTCTTTAACCAGGTATCGAACCAGCTATATCGCACCCACCGACCGCGGGATCGTGTCTGCTTTCCAGTTGTAGAGGTTGCGACACGCGATCCCCTCAACGATTCGCCCGCGAACCCGCGCGGCCGCAGGCATAAACGCCGCGAGGAATTCACGAATCGATCATGGTATTCGATATGGAAAAAGTAGACCAGTGTCGAAATGGCCGGGTAGTGGTGCGGTTTGAAATCCACAGGGCTGACAATCGGGTCCGGCCTGTGGGAAACTGTTCCACGTGACAACGCCCAGAGTTCGCGAACCCAAGCAGAATGATCCTGTGATGGTTCGAGGCCGTCACGACAGGTTCGTTGTGCTAAGAGTGAATCCCAAGAGCAAGACAGCCGATTTGCGATCTGTTTCCGCTCAATCCGAATACACGGTGGATAATGTGCCATGGGCAGTCATCTCCTACCTTGCCGAAAGCCAAGATGCTCCCGAATGAGTGAGCGAGAAGTCTCATTGGGAAGCCGTCACTAAAACAACAGTTCTCGTCTGAGAATATCCACAATAGTAGCTGCGCGCCGCTTGAAGAACTCGCGAAACGGCCCGCTCAGTCGGTGCTAGCTGTCGAAACCAGATGGGATGAGAAGGCCGGTCTCCGACGGGATGCTGTAGGCTCCCAAGTTATCGACGTGCTCGAAGCACAAGAGATAAAGGAGACCGGCAATGAAGAAGATTAGCACCGCAGCGGCGAAGCAGAGCAGGAATTTTTCCCAACAGAAGCTGACGATCGGATTGGACCTGGCGATCATTGGAGCTGGTACTGCATGTTGGATGAACAAGGCGAAGTCGTGCTGGAGCAGAAGCTGGGCACCACTCCGAAAGCGCTGAAGGAAGGGTTCGGCGGGATGCCGCGCAGTCGGATGGCGCTGGAAACCGGGATGCAGTCGCCATGGGGTGAGCCGACTGCTGAGCGAGTTGGGACACGAAGTGATCGTGGCGCACGCGCGCAACGTGCGGCTGATCGGGGAGAGCCGAAAGAAAGACGATCGTCTGGATGCGCAGACCTTGGCGCGACTGGCCAGGATCGATCCGCAGTTGTTGTGTCCGGTGAAGCATCGCAGCGCGAAGGCGCAAGCGGATCTGACGGTGATCCGGGCGCGAGCCGGACTGGTGCGAGCAAGAACGGCGCTGGTGAACACGGCGCGCGGATTGGCCAAGAGCTACGGGGAGCGGCTGCGCGGGTGCAATGTGCGCAATATGAACCCGGAGAAAGCGGAGGGGCTGAGCCCGGAACTGCAAACGGCGCTGGAACCGTTGCTGACCGCGTTAGCCTCGCTGAGTGAGCAAATTGCTGAATACAACGAGCGGATCGAGAAGTTGGCCGAGCAGAGTTATCCCCCGGTGGCGCTGCTGAAGCAGATCAAGGGCGTAGGCACGCTGATCGGGTTGACCTTCTTGCTGACGCTGGAAGATCCGCATCGTTTCCGCAAAAGTCGCGACGTGGGTTGCTATCTGGGCCTGCAGCCAGGACGCAGAAACTCGGGGCAGAGCCAACCGCAGATGCACATCAGCAAAGAAGGCGATCCGTATCTGCGAACGCTGTTGGTGCAAGGAGCGCACCACATTCTGGGACCGTTTGGCGCTGACAGCGACCTGCGGCGCTGGGGACTGAAGCTGGCCGAGCGTGGTGGAAGGAATGGAAAGAAACGAGCCATTATTGCAGTGGCGCGAAAACTGGCGGTGTTGTTGCATCGGTTGCGGGTGAGCGGAGAACTGTACGAACCGTTGCGCAACACTCGCCGGGCGGCAATGCCGGCGGCAGCATAAAGTCAAAATCTTCTTCGAAAGGAAAAAACAAAAGCCCAAAGCCGAGTTCCGGTGACTGCGTTAATCGCCTGGCCCAACTTCCATTCCTAAAGAATGGAACGGGAGGTCGATAATCAGGTGGCAGCACCGGCTGAAACGAGAACACCCAACTGGCACCGAGCGAATAAAAACCGCTCCTCGAAGAGTGCGGATGGAAGGGTGGCGACAGTGGCGACTCGGCGGGAGAAAAAACCTTGTCCCACGAAAAAACAAAAGAACCCACTTGACTCCGACCGGCCTTCTCATGGAAGGCGACTACACGTTTTGACCACTGGTCATAGAGTGGCGCGATTTATCGACAACAACGTTACGCTTGGACTGAGGCTGCAGCTCACTGTTGGTTGAGCGTTTACCAGCGAGTTCTCTCCCTAGATTTGCCGTCACACAACCAATGAAAGGTGCTGGCTAGAAGGGATACTCCCCACGGCTTCCTTCTGGGTACTGGAGCCGGCCGGTCTATTTCTACGTTCCGGATGCCGGCTCGCGATTTTCCAGAGATACATCGCGGCGTATGCACGCCATGGTCTCCAGGCTTCGGCGTGCTGCTCCAATTGATGAAAACTCCCAAAAGCCATGGCACGCAAAAGACCTAGATCGCCAGATGGAAACGCGTCAGGCTCGCCGAGCGCTCGCATGGCCACGTACTGTGCCGTCCATTTTCCGATCCCTGGAATCTCGCACAAACGACCCAACAGAGCGCCGGAATCCACAACCCTTTCGAAAACGATTCGTCCATCGCACACGGCGCGAGCCAGGGCTCGAATCACCTCGGCTCTAGCCCCAGTCAATCCAATGCTGGGAAGCTTGGCATCGGCAAGAACCTCCGGTGTAGGAAACAGATGCGTGAGACCATCGGCCGAGGAGAATGGTTTCCCAAAGCTGCTCACTATACGACCAGCCAAAGCGGTTGCGCCCTTCACAGTAATCTGCTGACCGAGTATCGCCCGCGTCGCGAGTTCGAAACCATTCCAACAACCGGGGACCCGGAGGCCGGGACCAGAATCAACCTGGGTTGCCAGCACGGGATCGGTTCTTAGACTTTGCACGATGGCCGCCCAGTCCGCATTCAGGTCGAACATGGTACGGATTCGCTCGGTAATAAAGAAAAGCGAGCGTGGATCGCCAAACTGCAGCCGCACCTCAAGCACATTGCTACCTTCATCAAGTGAGACCTCGAAGCACCCGTCGCTGCCGTTCAAAGAAATGGTGCGACGATAGGTTCCGTCGACAACCGCTTCCACGCCGGGTGTAGCCCGAGGCGCGAGAAAAGCCAACATCCCAATCCAGTCGTAAGGTGGACGGAAACGAAGCCGGAAGAGATATTGATTCTCCGCCAGCACCATCCTCTGCCGAGCTAGACGCCGGATTTGAGTCGGAGTTCGATGATAGACCTTGCGGATGCCGGCATTGAACCTTCGAACACAACCGAAGCCGGAGGCCAGCGCTACCTCGCTCATCCGTAGGTTTGTCTCATCAATAAGCTTCTTCGCAAAGTGCATTTGGCGAGTCTTAGCAACCGCACTCGGCGTCGCCCCAAGGTGTTGAAGAAACAGACGACGGAGGTGCCGCGATCCAACTCCAAGACGCTCCGCGAGCGCCTCCACTCCACCTTCCTCCAGTCCGCTCTCACTAATCAGGCGCAAGGCCCGCGAAACTGTATTTGGAGTTCCCATCCAAGCTGGAGTTCCGGGTGAGCATTCCGGACGACACCGCAAACAGGGACGGAAACCCGCTTCTGCAGCCGCGGCAGCAGTTGGGAAGTAACGAACATTCTTCTCTTTCGCCGGAGGTGCAGGGCAAATCGACCGACAATAGACGCCGCTCGTAAAGACACCAATAAAGAACTTGCCGTCAAAGCGCGCGTCACGCGTCAGCCGGGCTCGCGAACAGACCTGCCAATCCAGTTCCATGTTTGCCTGAAGCTGATGATAGCGCGGGTGTGACCCAAAACTTAGACGTTTCCGGACTGCGCTGTGAAAGCTTTTGCCATCCTCCTCGGTACAACCCAAGTTGAGCCGAACGACTGTCCATAGTCATCCACTCTTTGTTTTCGTCGATACGAAGACGATTCAGCAGCCAGTGCCTGGCCGTGATGACATCCCCTTCAGAGTCGAAAATCTCCTTGCTTCGCTTCGAGAAACGACATCCATTAAGCCACTACCTCTAACTAGGTCTAGCGAATTGACATGCATGTGGAGAGCAACGTCCGCAAACGTCCAGTTCTCGGGAGCGATGTCCGCAACCGTCCAATCTCTCCGCATCCATTCCGATAATGTCGGATCTGCGCGGCAGGGTTTGTGCTTCTTCGCAGGAAGCGGAACGGCAGTCAGTAGAAAGCGCCGGCCGGCAGGTCGGCTATTTAAATTTCAGAGGCAGACCCCAATGGAGGAAATATGCATTCCAGGAAATTGACGTATATCACCGCAATGGCTCTGTTCGCAGCGCTAATGGTCCCAGTTCAAATTGTTCAGGCGCAGGGCAACAAACAGCAGCCCAAGTACTATGTATTCAATCTAGGCACCGCACCGTTCGGCGGCGTTCCGGAGCTCGTCGGAATTAACAACCTGGGTTGGATTTCTGGCGGTGACAATCTGGCGAGCAATACGAGCGTGCACGCGGTGCTGTGGATCGGAGTACCCATGGATCTCGGCACTCTAGGTGGCCCCAACAGCAACATCTCCTGGCCAAACCATAGCACTAGAGGCGAGATTGTTGGTATTGCCGAAACTGCGGCGCAGAATCCGTTAGGCGAGGCTTGGAGCTGCTCAGCCTTTTTCTTTGGTCCCGATGGCTACGTATGTAACGGTTTCGCGTGGCAAGACGGCGTGATGGCCGCGCTTCCACCTTTTCTCGGTGGGATTGACAGTTATGCCGCCGGCGTGAATAACAAGGGGCAAGTGGTCGGATGGGCAGAAAATGGCGTTCACGATCCAACCTGTAACAATCTTCCTCCGTTCAACCAATTCCTCCAGTTTGAGGCTGTCATTTGGGGACCCCACTTAAACCAGATGACGCAACTTCCTCCGCTCTCTCCCGACCCAGATTCGGCTGCGACTGCCATCAACGACAAAGGCCAGGTCGTCGGGATCTCTGGTCTTTGCTCGAATGCAGTTGGAGGAGCGAGCGCTGAACACGCTTTGCTCTGGGAAAACGGCATACCCACCGATCTGGGAAATATCGGAGGCCAAGCCTGGAACACTCCGATCGCCATCAATAACCAAGGCGAAGTCGTTGGTTTCGGAAATATCTCTGGCGACGAAAATGCCGCGGAAAATCCCGCCGCCTTCATCTGGACGCAAACCAATAAGATGCAGGAGATCCCTCCTTACGGCACAGACACGAACAACGCTGCCTTCGATATCAACGAGAAAGGCCAGGTTGTCGGAAACTCGTTCAACGTAAACACTGGTACTTCGCGCGCCACCCTCCGGCAAAACAATACGTTGAGCGACCTGAACACGCTTGTCATTCAGCCCACTTCTCTCTATCTGACCCTGGCTCAGGGCATCAACGACGCCGGTGAGATTACCGGAACCGCAATCGATACAACCACGAACGAAATTGTGGGGTTCCTCGCGGTTCCAGTGTTCGACGGCAGCGGCAATCCCGACATCGCGGCCAAGGCCAAAGTGGAAGCCAACCCCCGTCCGGTGGTTCTTACCGAACGTATGCGAAAGCAGCTTCCAGTCTTCATTCGCATGATGCTTGGAGGCGCGGAGACAAAATAGCCACGGAAATCATCCGGCAACTACGATGTATCCGGAACGCGACAAACCGGGGCGGGCGAAATCCCGCCCTCATCTGACGTTCGGTAATCTGACACGTCCTTGGTTGACGGATTAGACGGCTAAGAGCTGGACTTACTGCCGCTTGGGAAGTTCATCGTACGTCGCTTGCCTGCGCGAGTCAACCGTCACGTCGAGTAGTACGCAACTACCAACATAAGTGGCATTCGAATCGTTCGTTTAAACTGGTTGTAACTGTTTCCTATCGCCACTTCCACAACCGCTTCCAAACTTGAACGAGCGTCTGCATTTTTCTGGGGCTGGGAAATCGGTTGTAAACCAGACGACAATCCTCGAAGGCGCGTTCATAGAATTGGCGGACACCATCAAGGCTCAAATGCGCGAGGTTGTGACGAAGCTGCTTAAGTTCTTCTTCATTCAAAACATCCAGGTTGTCACGACCGGGGCGCCGTGCCATAGCAAAGCGATGCTACCATATTCGCCTTATGTTCGCTCATCGCAAGGTCGGAGTTTTGGAGCCGTTCAGCCTGCGGGCGGGCAACATGGGTCGTTCTTTGGGACAATTTGTGCCATGAAGAAACCCACATTGCGAGTCACCAAATGGTTGCGAGACATTCCCATCGAAGGCTGCTGCTCGTTGTGTCCCGAGACGCTCTTCCATGCGGCATCCCTTCATCATCGACCTCAAAAGGCTGAATACATCGAGAGATTGCAAGGAGAATTCGATCGACACGTTGCTGACTTTCACACCAAGAAAACAGCGGTCTGACTTGTGCTGCTCTTGTGGTTACCCGAGCCTATGCGCTTTCCCCTTCATTTGGGCTTTTCCGGGAATTTGAAGCCGACATAGGTACCCGAGCTAATCCCCATCAACGTGAGAAGCGAAGCATCGAACTCTGGCATTGAAATGTTGCGATAGACTGCCCAGATGAAGACCGCGCCCAATACTATTGTCCAGATTGCGATCTGAAATCTGTGGAAGCTAATACTGTCACCATCGTTCAAAACGTCCTGTACAAAGCCGTGACTGGTCGCGGGCCTAGTAGCTGGGGGAAGTTGGCTAATGGCGGCCTCAACTCCAGCGAGCCGAGAGTTCTTTTGAGCAAGTTCGCCTTCTGCAGTCGAGCCAGGTGTTATTGAATTCGATGAGAGTTCAGCAAGTCTGCTCTTGAGAGCTGCCTGCTCAGCGAGTAAATCATTTCTCTGGCTTTGAGAACTGGCCTCTTTCTGCTTGTCAACATATATCGCTGCGAGACCTGTCGTCGAACTGATGCCCAGCAACCCTAGCACCGAACCCATTGGAATATGCGGTTGAAGAGTGCAGACACAGATATATACGTACGCAGCCACAACAAGGTAGAACCAGAACGCCATCTGCACGAGACCAAGGCTGAATGGCGGCCGCTGGGGTGCGGGGGGCCGTTGTCCAACCACGTAGCGAAGCAGATCTGTCTTGGCCGAGAGATAGATCAGGGCGCCCAGTAGAAGAAGCAAAGCCGCTAATAAACCAATCCAATAAGTTGGATAGGGTTCAACCGTCACCACAGCGGCGGATTCAAACACTTGCTTGTCAGTCGTTCCAATGGTGATCAGGAGTTGGTTGTGACTGTGCCTCGAACCATCAACGATCGCTGCCCAAGCCTTCCAATCCTCTGAGTCAGCGGTATCCATCTGAAGCACAAAATTCAGGTATTCCTGCCCCGATGGAGAGATCGAGTTGGGCTGAATATTTGCGAGCAAGTACCCGCCTATGACAAGGCGCAGATTGGAAGGATTTTTCTTCTGTTTATAAATCCAATTATGCAAACCCATCACGCAGACAGTGACTTCGCGGCCCATTCGGATCCATTGTGTCGTGTTTAAGTGGCGTTCGGCCGACCCAGCGACCACCATCAGCATTGGCGTATCATCAGATGCAAGCGAAGAAGTTTGTCCAGCTTTTTGGGCGGCGTATTCGGCGCTTGCACAACTGGAGTTGGGGTCCGGTGGAGGCACAATGGAGGCGGAGACCGCAACAACAGAAATGTGGCACCATATCGACACCCAAATAAAGAAGCAATATTTGGAAACGCGCATTCAGGTCCTCCCTGACTCCCCCGCGGCAAACCACGAACTCTGAGCCGGGCCTCACCTCATAAAACGAAAACGCCGACCGATTCCCTTCACGAAACGGGGGGCGGGAAGAGCATGTGCACGCCACAAATTTTCGGGCCTCGCCTAAAGGCCGCCCACTGGTAATGCTCCGACATTTTCGATAACTAAGTCTTCGCTGACTTCCCCGACAACCTGACGCTGACCACGACAGTCGTCGCGCGTTCAATGTTGGGTCTGTCTGGGTAGACAAGTATGACGGAAAACAATCTGCGTCGTTTACCCGTCAGCCAGGAGCAATCGCGATCACTCCCCAGAAGGAAATATCTCGTTCGCTCGAAGGGGATTGGCAGGCATTCTCGTTTTATAAGAGTAGGTCGACCCGCACAAAAACTAAAGGAAGGCTCTGAACTGCTGATAGGCAGCTCGCACATTTACGAGTCGCGGGTGGAAGTCCAGCCGTTTGTTACATTCTGGATGAACCGAGTAATTTGGGACCTCTTGAACCTTCTGAGAATTAACCTTGCACTGAGAAAGGGGATTACGAATGAGCGATACGAAACCCAGAGCATCCATCAAGCTGCCCAGTGACTTCGTATTCGGGCAACTTCGACCGGATCATACTAAGCCCACTCCACCTGCACCGCCGACGCCGCTTGGTCCGCTTTCCGCATTTGTTGGAGATTGGGTGGGGAACGGCTTCAACACCATCTTCCGGCCCGATAGTGCCGCGACGCCAACGCCGCTGCCCAATCCAGTTCCTCCACCTCCGCCTCCCCGCGACAACATTCTGGAACTGAACCTTACCTCTGAGAGCCTCTCGTTCTCGCCCACCCTGGGCTCGGTTCCGAACCGCGGCACGGGGGCGCAGCCAGACGCTTTCCTCAACGGAGTGCCCTATCTGCAGACCATCAACGACATTACGATCCACGGCGAAAGTGTCGGGATTCACGTCGAGCCCGGCATTTGGATTCACGTTCCCGCAACCACCATTCCACAGCTAGGAGAGTCGGTCACGCGCATGGCATCGATTCCGCACGGCACAACGATCGAGGCGCAAGGACTCGTCGCTGCCGCTCAGCCTGGGCCGCCGACCATAGCTCCCGTGGACATCACGCCATTCGTCACGGGTAGTAATCCTCCCAAGAAGGTCACGTTCGCCAGCCAGACGGCTAGTAATCCGAACACACCGAGAATTCCGCAAGATCTGGGCCCCTTCATCACCCGTGGCACCATCACGCAAGCCCTGTTGAGTGATCCCAACAGTTTGCTGCGAGATCACATCAGCAAGCAAAAGATCACCAGCACAACCACCATTTTTATTTCCACCGCCCCGCCGCCCCCGGTTGGTTTTTTCGGCGGCGGAACCGATAACATCGCCTTCCTGCTGGGCCAAGCCGCAGCGACTGCACCGAACGCCCAGGCTTCGCAGATGGTGGCGGTTTTCTGGATCGAAACCGTCCAGGAGGTCATCCTGGTCCCACCCTACATGGTAGGTGCTCCGCCTTTTGCGATCAAAGCCAAACGCAGTGTTCAGGGTCAGCGCGTGCCAACGTTCTCTGTCACACCACCGTATGACTTGGACATGCCACGCGCGATTACAGTTACCTTCACGCAGATTCAGTACTCTCAAACAGTCCTGCTAAATTTTGCTGGACTGACTTGGCCGCATGTCTCGGTGAACACGCTTGTGCCCGCCGACGACATCATTGTTCCTGACTCCGCATGGAAGTGAGCCGGCGGCTGTTTTGGCCGGCGGCTGTCGTTAGCAGTAATCCGCCTTGCGGGGTACGAGTTGGAAGATGTTGGAGAAGCGGAAACCGGCGGGCGGCCAAACGATTTGAATTGTGACCGCCTGATAGGAGGACACATGAAACTCTGTCGCTTATGCCTGCTTATCTGCACACTTCTTTTCGCGGTCGCTGAGAACTGCGTGGCCCAATCAGCCATGGTGCCGTGGCTCACGCGCTCTGCGGATAACTCAAGAAGCGGTTGGAATCAGCACGAGACGCAATTGACGCAGGCGTCAGTTGTGTCTAAAGGAATTTTCCGAGCGACTATTATTCCGGTTATCGGGGATGCGCGGGGTATGGAGGCGCAGCCACTCATCTTGCCAAATGTGAAGACCACGCGCGGAACCCGCGATGTGTTGGTGCTTCCTTCAATGGCTGATGTAGTGCGTGGAGTTGACGCACACGATGGCTCCAGTATCTGGCAGGTTACGCTGGGAACGCCAATAACTGGATCACAGAGTATTGACAGTCATCAGATCAATCAATTCTGGGGCTGCATCTCCACGGGAGTGATTGACGCGGACACGGAGCGCCTCTACCAGGTTTGCTGGGTTTCGCCAGACAAAACCGGCAACCCTAAAACGGGACGTTACTTTATGTTTGTGCTGAACGTGGCGGACGGAAAACAGGTAGTTCCACCGGTGCTGATCCAAGGACCGAATGGAAAACCAGACTTTAACGCGACGATGCGCAAACAGCGATCCTCTCTAGTGGAGACCAATGTCAACGGTGTGAAAACGATACTTGGGTGCTCGGGGACGATCTTCGAGACTCAAGCGGGGGTTGCTTCAGGCTATTGCTTTGCCTTCGATGTGGCGAGCAACACGATAAGCGCGATGCTGGCGATGACAGCCGGCGAGGGTGCTGGCGTATGGATGGCTGGACAAGGCGCATCTGAAGACGCACAAGGCTTCCTCTATGTCCTTACTGGCAATGGGGACTTCGACGGTACGACTCAGTGGGGTGAGTCTTTCCTCAAACTGAAGTACACGCCTCCTTCGAGAGGAGTTCCAGCCAGTCTGGAGGTGAAAGACCACTGGACGCCTTGGACTGACCTCGTCAGAAGCGGGCAGGCTGCGGCACCGGCCGAGAAGTTGGCCGGACTGAGCGCTCCCTCAGAAGCTATCAAACCGGTTGGCGGCGGCATGAACATTGCGCTGAAGAATGCAAAACTGGTGCCGATGATCAGCGACCGAGGCACCCCGATTCTCCTCGTCTTTCCAGAGATGGCGTCCGGCAATTGGTCAGATGAAGATTGGGGATCGGCTGGCCCGGCCTGCATCTTCTCGATCGGCGTCTGTATTGCCACCGGAAAGGACGGAATCGCATATCCTATCAAGACGGCGAATCTTGGCGGGACGACTCTTGCCGACCTCGCAAACGCTAAAGCGAACTGCGCAAAACTCGCAGCGCCGCCTGTCTGGCTGACCATGAGTCCGGGGCCGGTTGATCCTTGTCCTACTGATCCCCGCACATTGAACTTCTTTCCATTGGGTGACACGGCACATCTCCACATGACGCCCGTGCAGTTCTTTGACCCGGTACTGCAATCGTGGACGATTTTCGCCTGGGGCGAAAACTCGCAGTTGCATAAATGGGCCGTCAGTTCGACGGGAAATCTAACCTATATTGCGCAAAGCAACGAATTCGCGAGCGCGGACGTGCGGGGAAATCCTCCGGGAGGAATGCCAGGTGGGTTTTGTTCTGGATCGAGCAATGGAGCAGATCCCAACTCAGCAATCCTCGTCTGCACTATCCCATACGGTGATGCCAATGCTCACGTAGTGAATGGACGCTTGCTCGTCTATGACGCCGTACACCTCGCTGCCGACGGATCACTAAAAGTTCTATGGGACTCGCAACGCTTTGCCATCACGTTTCTGTTTAACAAGTTTGATCCTCCGGTGATCGACGGAGGCCAAATCTATGTGCCCAACTATGACGGAGGTGTGGATCTTTACCGTCTGGTGCAATAAGAGCACTCAGATCGGATGTTTATTCTGCAGAAGCAAACGGTGAAATAGTTGGACCTGACCCGCAGCAGAGTGTGGCCGGAGCAACAAACTCTGACTAGTCCCAAGATATCCGAAGGACATCTTGATCGTTTGTCGTTCTTCATAGACGGGAGAATAGGTGACGAATGCTTCTGGGAGAGGTGACACGACGCTTTCATTGCGCGAGTCGTCGCAGGCAACGCCAAAGGTTGCAGAGGTTTTGATCCCTATGCCGAGAAATATCGTGATCTGCTGTGACGGAACAGGAAATCAGTATGGGTCTGCAAACTCGAACGTGGTAAAGCTGTACTGGACGTTGTCCGCACAAGACAAACAGATCGCCTACTATCACCCCGGCGTCGGGACGATGGGATCGAGAAACGCTCTGACTGCGGCTGGAAAGTGGTGGACGAAAGTTAGGGGTTTGGCCTTCGGCTATGGCTTCTCCGATAACATCGCGGACGTTTATTCGTTCCTGATGGAAGAGTTTACTCCAGGCGATCAGATATTCATCTTCGGTTTTAGTCGTGGGGCGTACACCGCTCGTGCGCTGTGTGGCCTCTTACACATGTTCGGGTTGCTCACGCCAGGGAACGAGGCCTTGATCCCTTATGCCCTACGACTTTACAAGAGCAACGATCCTTGTAAATTCGAGATCGCTGCGGGTTTCAAGACAACTTTCAGCGTTCCCTGCACCCCATATTTTCTAGGCTTGTGGGACACCGTGAGCTCAGTGGGATGGATTCTCGATCCCATTCACACGAAGGGCGGGCACTTACCTTATACCGCGACGTTGCCTGACATTCCCGTCTTGCGTCATGCGGTATCGATTGATGAGCGCCGTGCATTTTTTCGGCAGAACCTGATCCATGAACCGATGCCGGCAAATCAGAACATGAAACAAGTCTGGTTTGCCGGCGTTCACTCGGATGTCGGTGGCAGCTATGCCGAAGCTGAGAGTGGGCTATCGAAGATCACACTGCGGTGGATGTTGTGCGAGGCACAATCTGTCGGATTGCGGCTGGATCCACAGAAAGTCATCGATGTGTTGGGCGGAAAACTTCCGTACGTCCCGCCGAACCCCAAAGGGAAGCTACACAAGTCGTTGCACGGATTCTGGTGGCTCGGAGAATTTTGGCCGAAGGTTTATTACTATCCGGTCCCCGTGCCGGGACAAGCGACACCGAGGTGGAAGCGCGGTATAACCATTAACCTGGGGCGCGCGCGGGTAATTGAACCCGGCGTCCATATTCATCAGAGCGTTTTTGACCGGATGCGCGACCTGGCGGAATACCGGCCGAAGAACCTGCCCGAGCAATACGTCACGGAACAGGAAAATGCCTGCGAACTCGCGCCGCGACCGGTGATCAAACAGCACGCAGCCGCCCCGCCAAAGCAGCCTCTTCTCAAACGTCCAAGCGTGATCAGTGCGCTAGCGTTGCTCGGCGTGATGACATTGTGCGCGGCGGTGGTTGCGATTTTCGCCATACACAACAGCCTGGAAGTGCCGCAGCTGCAGAGGCCCAAGGATGTCGCGTGGCTGGCTCAGAACTGGACTGAAGAACAGCGCCATCGTTATTACCACACGGCACAGGGAAGTGAACTCTTGCCGTATGAGTGGTTTCTCGCGCTTGAGCAGCCGCGTTTCACCATCAAGGGAGCGCCTCTGTTCAAGGATGACTCTTACTTGCGGGGGTTCGGTTTCATTCCGGACACGGCCTACGAGCAAAATCCCGACGCCCTGCCGGTTGGCTTCGCACGCGATGACCATTTCGTTGATCCCTACACTGGCCAGAAAAATGTAGTGCTTGGCATTACGTGCGCAGCCTGCCATACGGGAGAATTGTTCTTTGGCGATAAGGCGATCCGGATCGACGCCGGGCCGTCATTGATCGATTTGCAGAAGTTCACCGAGGCGCTCGGTCTAGCAGTTACCTGGACTTACTATGATCCGTTGCGCTTCAGAAGATTTGCGCACAGCGTGCTTGGACCCAACCCACCGCACGCCGATCAAGTTCTCTTGCGTCAGGCGCTCAAGTATTATCTCGACACCAGCTTCACGGAGTTCAAGGCGAATCTTCATCTCTTTCCGACTCCCGAAGGATATGGTCGCACCGACGCGCTGGCTCGAATCGGCAACTTCGTTTTTGGAACTGAGCTGAACAACAACAAGAACCTTGTGGTTGGCGATGGCCCCGTCAACTTCCCGCCGGTCTGGGATGCATCCTGGATGGATTGGGTGCAGTACAACGGCTCCATTCAGCAGCCTATGGGGAGAAATGTCGGCGAAGCGCTGGGAGTGAGGTCTCGCATCAACCTTCTGGGTTACCCCGGCGCACAGCTCCAAAACACCATCCGTGTCGACAATCTCCACGAAATCGAGCTTCTGCTCGGCGGTGATGCACCTGGGAAAGGCGTCTGGTCGCCCAAGTGGCCCGCGGATATTCTGGGCAAGATTGATATCGACAAGGCAGCCAAGGGCGAAAAACTTTACAAGGAACTATGTCTGCACTGCCACCAACCGCCCATGCTTTCGGATGAGGGTCGCAAGCCAGAGCATTGGACGAACGACACGAATAGTGAAGGCAGAGAATTTTTCAAAGTAACTATGGTTCCGTTGGCTGAGATCGGTACCGATCCGAAAGAGGCCCAGAACTTTTATAACCGGACTGCCGATAGCGGACCGTTAGGAAAGGGAATCGTGTCAGCTCAAGATGGGCTGAAATACATTACGCAGATCGTGATCAATCAAGCGTATGCCAAGCTCAAGCTTTTACCGGAGCAGCAGGAAGAGTGGAACGGTTATCGGATAAACGAACTGCGCGCACCGCTGGCGTACAAAGCGCGGCCCCACAACGGCGTCTGGGCTACACCTCCTTACCTTCACAACGGTTCTGTTCCCAATCTTTTCGCATTGCTTTCGCCGGTTTCAGAGCGGCCAAAAGTATTCTATCTTGGGAACAAGCAATACGACCCTGTCAAACTCGGCCTCAACACCGACCCCCTCAAAGGCGCCACTGAGTTCCGCACTGATTTACCCGGTAACTCGAATTCAGGGCATGAATTCAATGACGGTCCAAGGGTTAACGGCGTAATCGGCCGCAAGCTGTCCGAAGAAGAACGAATGCAGATAATCGAGTACTTGAAGACGTTGTGATTACGCCAGCGTAACCCGCAGGCCGGTAAACATCAGGCCAGAACAAAGTATCCAGAAAGGCCTGTTTAGGAGTGGCCTCGATTTTAAGGAGAGCTACATGGATAGTTCGAGAAGATTTTCTTTCAGGTATTTAAGGCTCGGATTGATCGGAATCCTCCTGGCTGGTGCTGTCTATACCTGTTCGTTTCTACACACACTCGCCGCGTCGGGGGACTCTGTACCTGCGCAGACGCAAGCGATCCCCCCGCTTTCGGCCGACGACGTGTCTTGGTTATTTCCGGCGCCGACACGAGCCGAGGATTTTGCTAAGTTGATCGCGGTGCGCGACCTCACGACGCCGAACGCCCAAGATCCGACAAAGCGCGATCTCGTTTGGCCCTATGCGGTGTTTCAACAATTTCTCGCGATCGCAGATAGCCCTGCGGCGCAGATCGCTGGCACACAGACGAAGATTGGATTGCCCGCCGAGGCTCGATCGATAGATGCTTGGTTCATCGCAGGCATCCGCATCGACGCTGGGGCACCGGGCCTCTCAGACGATATGCGTGCGCAATTCGGCCAGCGGCCGGAGATTCGCCTCATTATCCAACCGGTGACTCGGAACCCAGATGGCACACCCAATGTCCACGACATCGCGGGACACCTCATTTTTGATTTCACGCTTGCGCTAAACGTTCCCGCGCAGGCCGACTGTTTTCAGCGGCCGACACCCGACCTCGCCGCCTTCGAGTCGATTGTCGCCGACATTGCTGTTTTGCGAACCAAATTGAGCGATGGGCAGCTTGGCGCGCACAAAGTCACTACCGCCGGCGTTCCGCTGGGTGTCCAACCCGGACTCGCAGACGCGACAACTGCAATTAATCTCCGCGAGGAGATAAAGTCATTTCTCGAAAGGCATATTTCCGCTCAGCGCTTGAATGCCATGGCAATCGCGGGACTTCCTGCGGGAGCACATGCACCATGGATATTCTTGTCGATGCAGAACCTGCATCCTGGTGACGTGTCGGTACCGAACGGCGGAGTCGTCCCCGTCCACGGTCCCACGCTCGATGGCCAGCAATTCGCACAAATGTTGGAGCCAGCCGGAACAAGTCCGCGGGTTGTTCCAACTCCCCAGACAAACAATCTCAACCCGATAACTTGCAAGAACGCTGCAGTATCGTCCGCCAGCCTACCAGTTGCCCAACGCACCGGCGTCGCGACGGCTAGTCTTTTCGTCAATCCGCTGCCGGCGGCTGACAAAACAAAAGGAATTCTCGATGTGATCGCCGATCCTGCCAAGAGCCACTTTTTTAATACCGATTGCATAAGCTGTCATACCGAAACTCGACGCTTCATGGAGCTACTGAACACCAAGGATATCCCGGGGATCGATTCGGCTGCGCTGCCAGATGACTCGTGGAATGTGCGCAATTTCGGCTGGTCGCCGGCTGGTGCATCCGTGGAGGCAACAGTCACAAGGCGAACGGCTGCAGAGACGGCGGCGGTCGTAGCATTTATCAATTCAGAACTGCTCGCCAAGCAAGCCGTATCGAATCACTGAGATGTTACTCGAATTGGAGAACTGAGCATGTTTCTTAAAATTCTGCGCTTGTCGGTATTTCTAGTTTTGAGTCTTTGCCAGGCACTGGCTCAGGAGACGGTGCTCCACCGGGTATACCTCCGAGGCGATCCTTCAACAGCGAACCCGCCGATTGGCACGTTGCGCAAGGGCGCAAACGTAACATTGGTGGAACCAGTGCCAAAGGATGGCTTCTACCATGTCAAAACGACGAGAGGGATTGAAGGTTGGGTGGGCACGACCTATCTTGCTGCCGGCGTACAGGAACCGACTGCTGAGCTAGCTGCACCATTTTCTTCCTCAACGGGCTGCGACGCCACCCTCTGGGATCACGTTTACAATCCCGAACGCCTGATCGTGAAGCAGAAGTGCATCTCCGTTACTGGAACGATTGTGGATGCGACCAATGGGAGGCGTAGCGATGGGGTCCGCAAAGAGGCCGACGGGGACACTCACGGTTGGCTCAAGGTTGACCCCCAGTTCAAGAACCTCCTCAACGCGGGCAACATCAGCGATGAAGGGGGTAATCTCGTTTTCGAAATCGTGTGCAAGTTCAAAGTGACCCAAGAGGACGCCAAAGCCGCCTGTCCTCTCTCATACCACACTCCCGTGCAGCTACCTGCTGTCGGTTCACACGTACAAATTGTCGGATCATATGTTCAGGACACATTCCACGCGAAATGGATGGAGATCCATCCGGTGAGTGACATTGCGGTGATTCCGTGAGGGACGATTGCAATGATTTCAAGGACAGCGCTGGAGCTCTCAATCCCGCCAGCAACGCGGAGTTCAACGCGATGCTCGGCCGAGCCATAGCCGTCTTCGAGCTCGACGGAGTGCGCGAGGATTCCCCGTACGTAACGGTGGGCGAGGTCGTACTAAGCCACAGTGACATTCTGGTGGCGATTTGGGACGGCGCGCCGGCGAATGGCGCAGGCGGTACTGCAGAGGTCGTCGAAACGGCGCGCGTACAAGGCATGCCAATCTTCTGGCTGGAAACAAACTCCAATGCAGTTTGGCTGAGCGTTCTCCCGGAGGAGAAGGATTCAAAAGAAGAAGTAATGGAGAGTAAGGAACGGCCCGGATGGACGGCAGCAAATACGGACATGGACTCGGCGGTTAGCCGATGCGTGAAGAGGATCATGCGCCCACCGTGGCTCGCCAAGCCGAAAGAAACGAGCGCGACCGCAGAGAGCAAGGAGGCAGCGCCGGAAGAAGCCGACCTGATTCCCACCTTTGGCGCTAATTGCCCTCGGAAGACGTGGCTGAGCCGCCTGTGGAATTGGTTTGTAACGCTGATGACACTCTTTGCTAAGAAACCGAAGCCGGCTCCTCGACAAGCGTCGTGGCAGCCCGATCCGTTCGAGAAACAATATAACCTGGTCAACAACCCGGCGATTCGTCTGGCGGGTCAATACCGTGGCGCGTTTCTGCTGATCTACCAGTCTTGGTCTCTGGGCGGTGATCTTCGCGCTGTTGAGCTACGCTGCGCCCAGTCTGTCCGAGGTGTGGGTGCTGTGTGAACTCGGCGCCGTGTTGATCGTCTTTTACCTGGCATGGTGCATCAGAACCCGGCTCTGGCATCGTCGCAGCGTAGATTGCCGCCGATTGGTGCCTCGGCCATGAAGTCTCTCCAGTATTTAAGGAGCGAATGAATATCAACCGCGGGAGACAATCCTTCAGCGAGCACTACAGCCGTAAGCGGATGCAGTTTCACTTCGAATTCTGTCACCACTCCGAAGTTGCCGCCGCCTCCGCGCAAGGCCCAAAATAAATCCGGGTTCTCCCTCGAGTTGGAGCGTACGACGGAACTATCCGCAGTTACGAGAGTGAACCCCTCAACGTTATCGCAGGATAATCCGAATCGCCGCGTGAGCCATCCCGTCCCTCCCCCCAAAATCAGTCCGGAAGCGCCGGTGTGAGAGACGACACCGGAGGGAAATACCAGCCCCACTTTCTGCGTTGCGGCATCAACCGATCCCAGCAGGCAACCCCCTGTGATCCGAGCCCGGCGCGCCTCCGGATCAACCACGACGTGCCGCATTCTCGACAGATCAATCACCAGGCCGCCATCGCAGGTGCTAAAACCTGCCAGGCTATGCCCTCCACAACGAACGGCGGTAAGAATTCCAACCTCAGAAGCGGCTCGGACTGCGCTTTGCACATCGCTTACATCCGCGCAGCGGGCAATCAGTCCTGGCGCGCGAGCGGCCAGGCTATTCCAAATGGCACGCGCGTCTTCGTAGCCGCTATTGCCTGGGCGGAGCAAATTACCTTTGAATCGCCGGTGGAGCGAAGAGTAAACTTCTTCGCTGGCTTCGACCATCTCGTGCACTCCTTGCCGAACGCGGGTGCATGAAGGAAAACGGAAAATGCTGTTGCCATCCGCTTCCTTTCAAAACCCTCTTGGGACCCCTCTGGAGTTGTTATAGGGCGTAGTTGGCTCCCCGCTATGCAGCAGTCGCGGTAGAGGCTGTTAGCTTCTTCGCCTGCCTGACCGGATGAATCCCCTGAAAAAACTGAAAAACTGGCGAAACTGAAAAACCGTCAACTTGGGTGATTGCCGACCCTCTGATACCGGCCTCCAAGGATGTTGGTCTCTATCCTCTTTATGGGGTGGCCCTCTCTCCACCCACTTCCCTTTTCAAAACACTCGTGGGGCCGCTGGGGGTTGTTCTGGGGCGTAGTTGGCACCTCGCCTACCATGGGTATCCCCTTCGTCTCCGACCATTTGAGACGTTAGTTGCCGGTCCCGATCTTGTCACCGTGCTTCAGCGTCCGGTCAAAGAACTGGGCTGCTGCGCTGTAGGCTCCCACCCAATCCCTCCACATCAGGAACCCGTGGATCTCATCCGGCAGAATCAGTTGTTCGAAGGGCACGTGCTGCGCTCGCAACCGCTGAACCAGGTCCACGGTTTGGCTGAAGGGCACATTGCGATCATCATCGCCATGGATGAGCAGCACCGGCGACCTCCACGTGCCCACATAGGCAACGGGCGAGGAATCCAACGCCATCTTCACCGCCGCCTCCGCATCCGGCGGGCGCAGTGCCAGATTGCCGAAATAGGGCCGTTCCGTCAGGAAGACGCTCCAGTCATGCACGCCGTGGAAATCCACCCCCGCTTTGAAAAGTTCTGAATTACGCGCCAGACCCATGGCGGTCAGAAAGCCGCCGTAAGAACCACCCCACAACCCTATTTTCTCTCTGTCAACTTCTGGAAGCGATTGCAGATAACGTCCCGCCGCCACAACGTCCTTATACTCCGCCGCTCCGCGCCAGACGGCGTTGGGCGCTTCGCGAAACGCGCGTCCGTACATAATGCCGAGCCGGTAATTCACCGATAACACGGCGTATCCCTGCCTGGCCAGATACTGATTCTCGGCGTAAGCGTTGTGGTAGTAATCCATGTAATGGAAGCCTAGCAACATCTGGCGGCTCGGCCCCCCGTGCATGAAGACCAGCCCGGGAACTTTCCCCTTCGCGTCGTGGGGTAGAAAAAGCTGGCCGTGCAGCGTGACTCCGTCTTCGCTCCGGAAGATCACCTGCTTTGGCGTCACCAGCGAGGCAGAGGGAAAGTCAGTCGGCAGAGCCTGCCTCGCAATCATTTCGCGGCCCTTCGCTGTAACTTCATAGGGCATGGCCGGCAGCGTCGCCGTGGAACCGAGACAAAGAATGCTTCTGCCGTCGCCGGTTTGAACCGGAGACCACTCGATAGTCTCGCCGCCGGTCAACGCCTGCGGCGGCGCGCCACCGGCTACCGACACCTGCCACAAGTGCCGACGATCCACGTCACCCTGATTCGAGGAGTAAATCACCCACGCCTTGTCGGCACTAAGCGTGACGTCTTCCACGTCAAAGTCGCCGGGCGTGAGCAGCGTGGCCGCGCCGCCGCCGGTGGGAATCGAATACAAGTGATTGCGCCCATCCTGCTCCGAGGCAAACACCACTCGTCCATCGGCAGCAAAGTTTAGCGAGCCGTCTTCGGTGAGCTCGGGCAGAGAATCCTCCAGTTTCCCGCCGCTGCGCCATAACAAGCGGCCCGTGCCCGTGGCGGCATCCGCAATCCACAGAGACCACGGCTCAGGGCGCACCAGAATCAGCGGCAGCTTCTTCTCTTCTCCAGCCGTGCGCATAAAGACAATCCACTTGCCATCAAGCGACCAGCGCGGCATGGAATCCTTGTCCACGCTGGGCGCCAGATACCGGATGGAGTCGCCACCGAAATCGTAAATGGCAACGAAACTATGTCCGGCACGCTGGCTGACGAAGGCGATATGTTTGCCATCGGGCGACCATCTGGGCTGAACCGCCGCTCCGCGGACCGAGGCAAGTTCCTTGGCTTGCTGTTTCCATTCCACACTGGACAGCCACAACTTCTTTTTCGCAGACCACACGGCCCACTTGCCGTCGGGCGAAATCGCGATGTCTTCACAGTCCTCATCCGGGCAACCCATCTCGCCCAACAGCCGTGGCGAGGCGTTTTTGTCATCCACCTCCAACGCAAAGACCTGCTGCTTGGCTCCCTTCGTCCAGCTCTCAGGATTGGCGCTCTCCTGCGCCTCATTTAACTCGCTGCCCAGCACATAAAGTGCCGTATTGCCGTCGGGCGTGAGTCGCAGACTAGCGATAGGCTGGCCGTCGTCTGCGCTGTACTGAGTCACCTGGCGCGCGGTATGAACAAAGTCCGGGCCGTCAGCCACCCATATGTTGCGGACCCCTTTTGCATTGAAGACCCACGCTATGCGGTTGCCATGCGTGGCCGCCACCAGTTCGCTGGGGAAACTCGAACTCATGACTTGCTCCAAAGTGAACGGAGATTGCGCCCATGCAGCCGTTGTGGAGCCCAAGACCAAAACAAAAGCGATGGGGAAGCGAAGTTTGGCAAATAGCATAGGCCGCTAGGGTAAGCGAAGGACGACCCGCCTGCCAATGGCAGGTGTGGATTTTCCGGAGAACCTCACGGTTGCCCATCGTTCGCCTGCGGTCAGGCTCTTCCCCGGAACTGGATGATTTTTCGGCGATCGCGTTTTGATGGTCTGCCTGCGGGGAACTCTTCGAACTGCTTCATCGCCGGTAAGGCCATCGGCAAACCCGATCTTGGATACATCCAGGCACCCGACAATCAGGTTCGAGCCGCAATGGTCCAAATGGGGATGTCCGAAAATTTCGCCGGCCTGATCCTGGAGCTGGCAGGCGCCCTGAACACCGGACACATTCGCGCCCTGGAATTTCGCACCGCCAGCAACACAACACCGACGAAGTTCGAAACCTTCATAGTCGAGTCCTTCGTTCCGGCCTATCAACAACAAGCAGCAGCGTAAGCGCCAAGGTCGCAAACAACACAATAAGGAAAAGGCCACGCTGATTTTGCAACGTGGCCTTTGTTTCTTCGTGATCCGCGGCTGTTTGGCCGTATGCTGGCCATGCACGTCGGCAATTCCACCTTGTACAGAAATCGACGGTCACGTCATGGCTATTTCGTGGATGTCATCGCGGTGGCGGACGATCCGCTGCAGGATATTGAAACTCTGCAGAACGTCAGCTTTGGGATGAAGGGCGGCGTGGATCTCCTGTGACGATCCCGTTTTCTCTACTTCCCGGCCAGCAGGTGAAAAATTCTTTGCTAAGCTGTAGATTGTCGGCAAATTTCATTGAAGTTGTCACATTTTTGAATGTCGGTTCGCAATCTACAGCTTGGCGAATCAGCGCTCCAAACTCACTTCTTTCCCGTCTGTCGTTGATTTGACCGGCCATCGCACCGCCCATGAAGGTTGGCGCAATTCACTCTGAGATTGTCGCCATCACGCTGCGATAATCAGGCCGGGCCTACCTATTTCTCTGTGTGTCGCCGCATTGACCGTCCGTCGCGCCGCTCACGACAAAATGGCGAAGTTGTTTCGCTCCTGGACACACTTTTTCTTGCGATGCGACAGAACAATTCCAGGTGAAGGGACTCATTGACGAATTGCGGAGCCCAGAGTTTGGAGTTGCCGAAGATTCATTGGATTTTGGTTAGGTGGGCGTTAGGTGGGCATCTGAGCATCATTGCCCAAACGGATACGCGGCGCAACAACCTGTTCGAGATCATCAATACGATCCACGAGCAAGGCGTATTGGTTCTCAATTCCAACCTGAGACCGGAGGAGTTCGCCGTCCAATTCGGAAAAGATTTCGCTTGGAGAATCGGCAAAAAGTGCACGGTGATAAACCTTTTCGTGCGGTGCCCGCTCGTGCCGGCCAATCGTGATTCGTAGGAGCAAGATCGTTTTGGCAGGAAATGGGCTAGAGTTGACTATCGACGCATTGGAACTACGCCGGAGCCCCCACCGCCGCTCCCTGCCCCCTCAGCGTTGACCCTCTCGATCGCTTCGGTCATTCCCGCTTCCCACTTTTCAGTGCTGTCGTAACCGATGCCTTTCAGCCGCACAACGCCTTGGGAATCCAAGATCCAGTTCTGGGGAATGCCCTGTACCTTCAATGTATGAGTCACGTAGCTGTACGCAGGCAGCACGATCAGCGAGAGATGATGTTCGGTGAGAAACGGGGTGATCAAACCGGGATTCTCATCCATATTCAAAGTGAGGAACTGCACGTTCGGCCTGTCCTTGAACTTCTCGATCAATTCCTTTAAGCGAGGCAACTCCTCGCGGCAAGCCCCTCACCACGACGCCCAGAAGTTCAAGAATGTTACCTTGCCCTTCAGGGATTCTATACTCCAAGTCTTGCCGCTCAAGTCCGCAAGCTGAAACGCCGCCAACGGCTCCTTCCCGTCTTCCCAGCGAAGCGTTGCCAGCCGCGCCAGTTCGTTCGCGCGACGACCATACCACATCGTCCAGCCTTGTTCTGTCCCGCCAAGGCTCGACCACAACTTTTTCGCGTCCTCCGCCAGTTCGTCTTTCTCTCCCGAAACTGGTTTCTGTTTGGCATCAAGCCGAGTCAGCAGCGCGTTCTCGTAAAATCCCATCGCGTCCAGTTTCCGCTGGCGCAGTTCCGCAAGGCGCCCCATGTGGTCCCAATACACGGACTCTTTTTCGAGATACGAATCCTTGCGATCGCTCTTTTCGCCCGCGAGCGACTTTAGCTCCTGCAGGCGCTCATCCATCCGCGAAAGCGCAATCTGTGCCTTATCGGTTTGCTTCAGCTCAATGTACGCGGCGGTGACGCACGCCAGACCATCGATCTTCGCGGAAGCGTAGTTGAAACGCAACTCGGCAGCGCGTTCCTTGTCTATGTACAAATCATAGAAGGGTTCCTTCTCCTCTGTTTTCGATAGCTCCAAGCCCTTTTGCGCCATTTCGAGAACGCGACTGGGCTGCAGATGCTTCTTCGAAAGTGCGCGGGCGAGCCGGAAGTAATCGTAGGAGTCCAGACCACGTGGTCCGGCGTTTCTCTGCGCCACCTGATAGTACTGATCCACCGCCTTTTCGATCTCCGCAGGGGACACTCCATTGAGCTCTGTCAATTTATCCAGACGCATGCCCCAGATGAACGTGGCATTAGGACGCTCCTTGATCCATTGGTTCGTTTGCGCAAGCAGTTCTTTGTTGTATGCGTTCTTGATTTCCGCGGAAGCGTCGTCGCCTGGACTATGATGGTCTTCAAACCACTTGCTGAGAGAAGCTGGAGCCCAAGGGCTGGGGTCATGAATCTCGCGCTGTTCTTTCGCCCAGTCGGCATTTTTCTGATCGTTGGCGAGCTTATAACCGTCTTCGAGCGTCTTATACCACTGCCGCTTGTCTTGCAGGTTCAGCGCGCGAATCCGCAGTACATCCCGCGCCGTTCGTTCGCGCAGCGGCGCGTATTCCGAGGGGGGAGTTGCCTGGAACTCCAGCACCCAGAGGGTTTGGTACGCTGCGATCGCATCGGGGTCATCGCGGTTCTCTAGCAAGGCACGCAACCGGGCAGCGCTGGTACGGACCACTTCTTTGTCCTCGTCGGCTCGTAACAGTGCTTCATATCCCTCGAACGACGTAGGACACTCCTCCAGAAAAGCTTTCAAGTTCACGTCCGCCTTGCTCTTGTCGCGAAGTGCCGGCGACGAATAAATCCTGAACAGTGGGATGTGCGGCCATGGAAACTTCGGATCTTGTTCCAGAGCGCCATCAAGCAGCTTGATAGATTGCGAGGATTCACGGCCAAGCAATGCCAGTCCATAGAGATATGCCACTGTGGGGCTGTGGGGATTTGCTGTGAAGATGGCCTTATATTCTTCAATGACTTTTGCGCGCTCCGTTCGCTCCCTCATGGCGGTGATATAGCGCCGTTCCACGAACACATCATCGGGATGCTGGCGGCGTAGTGCCTGAACAGCCTCAAGCTCTTTCTGGTGGAATCCCCATTCGGTTTGGTTGGGATTCTGCTTCGGGAGCAGATCCAGCGCTGCCTTTACTTCGGATGAGGGAGCACACGCATCCCACTGTTGCGCGCGAGCTTGGAAGGAGACCCCGCTCGCGAACAGAATCAAAGTCAAACAGCAACGCACGAAACTGTTTCGCCGTCGGCGCTTCTTCCAAACAGACTTATTCATATTCTTCTCCTTGCTTCCACGAGCAGTTGGTTTCCTTCTCTACATATCGACGCGATGCCGCCACTGTGGAAGAGCGTTGCAGCAAGCCATGCAGGTATCGAAGGCTTACGCCGCCCGATATCGGAAGAGCCGACGCCGCCCACGTCCGAGGCACTGGCAGGCGCTGGCAGAGCTGCTGAAAATTGTAGCGCCACTTTCGTCATGGCCGATTACCGCGGTTTTGCTGCGCTCTGTGCGGTACCCCCTGGCTGGTTCTCCGTCACCCTTCCACCCGCCAGGTGAACTCTTCGACCAGGTGCAGCGAATAACGCATGTGGATTCCTCAGCCCTTTCTGTTCACGCTCCAGCGAGTCGCTGTCTCCAAGATGCAATTCAAAATAGAGCCGCTTGAACTCCTCGATTTCGTTCGCTCGCATTTGCCCGCGCACACAGGACTCGGTAAACAGACTCAGTGCTTCGCCCTTATCCCCTCCATCGGCGGCGAGTCTTGCGAGGTTCAGCAGTGCATCGCTATTCGTTTGGAACTCAAGCGCCCGGCCGCAGATCTTTTTCCGCGGCTACCTTGTGTCCCAATTTCACTTCGATATTCCCAAGAATCGTAAACCTTCGCGACATGTCCCTCTTGTACCGCGCGATGGCATCGTTTTCGTCAAACGGCTTTTCCCCCGGGACTTTTTCCTCCCTCTTTCTTCGCCTTTTCTGCGAGATATTTTGCGTGCCGCTGGCGTTCTTCACGTTCTGCTGCAATGTAATCGGCCTGCGAAATCTCGTCCACGGATTTCCGTCCGACCATTTCCGCAAAACTTAGCGCCGCGTCATGCTTGAGCAGCGTACGCGCGATCGCCCAGTAAAAATTTGTGCGGCCGTTCGGCGCAACGGACGCAAACGCTGCGCTTAACGCCGCCAGCTTTTCATGGAGCTTCGCCGGATCATCCAGATTTTGCTTCACAAACGGTTCCAGCGCGAAGCCTGCATTGTACGCGATCATGGAATCGTCAAACTCACCCGGGTGCGCCTTCACGTACGAGATCAAGGTATCCACATCCAGCTGCTTCACCGCATCGATCGCCTGCCACACCGGCTCTCGTTGCGGTGCCGCTGATTTCTGTGAGTTGCTCGCTTGATTCCCCGAATTACCTTGCCCATGACTCGGTTTCAGCAATCCGAACCATAACAGAACGACGAGAACGGGCGCGATATGCCTGAGATGCACCTGGCGAACAGGGCCCCTGCATTGCTCTTGCGTCTGCATTTATACTCCTCAGTTTCTCGGGACTTGCGAATTACAACGGGACCCGCTCTTCGATCCCGTGCAGAAAGCTAGAAATTACCCCTAAAGCAACCCACATGCAACGCTTCCGGCGCACGCAAGAAAAATAAAAATTCCGTGGGAGGAAACGCGAGTTCCCGGGGGATACGTAATAAAGAGGGATATCTGCCATGACACTCGAACGGATTCGGTCCGCGCGTCCCAGTCTCTTTGCCAACGCCATTCTCGCCTTCCTCGTCGTGTTTTCAGCCACGCTCGCATTCGCCCAAGCCGAGTCAGCGACGTTGTCCGGCACGGTTGCGGATCGCACTGGCGCCGTGATCGTTGGCGCCCGTGTGCAGGCCACTAACTCCGACACGAACGTCACGGTTTCAACTGTGACGAACCACGAAGGGATCTACGTGATCTCGTTTCTGAAGCCTGGCCGATATCGGCTCTCCCTCACTACAGGAGGGTTTAAACAGGTTGTGGTGACCGACATCGTCTTGAATGTGCAGGAAACGGTCAGCAGGAATTTCACCCTCGAACCCGGTGCGGTCTCGGAAACAGTGACGGTAAGCGCCGAGAATTCGCACGTAAACACCACGGACGCCACCGTGAGCACAGTCGTGGACCAGCAATTCCTTCAAGAGATACCGCTGAACGGAAGGACGCTCCAGACGTTGTTGATGCTGACTCCTGGAATCCAATTCACCGAGGGAGGCGCGTCGAACTCCCAGGGACAATTCAGCGTCAACGGGATGCGCACCGACTCTAACTACTTTACGATCGATGGCGTCGCGGCCAACCTCGGCACAGATACGGTCGGCAACGGTTTGCCCGAAGCCGCCGCCGGATCCGACCCGGGATTTAATGCGCTCGGTGGTACCAACGGCCTCGTTTCCGTCGATGCCATCCAGGAGTTTCGTGTGCAGACGTCCTCGTTCGCTCCGGAATACGGCCGCACGCCAGGCGCACAGGTTGGCATTGTCACTCGTTCCGGAAGCAATGCCTGGCACGGAAGCGCGTTCGATTATCTTCGCAACGACGTCTTCGACGCCAACAACTGGTTTGCCGACAACACCGGTCTCCCGAAAGCGCCAGAGCGGCAGAACGATTTTGGCGGAGTGCTTGGTGGTCCCATTCTCAAGGACCGCACGTTCTTCTTCTTCTCGTATGAGGGATTGCGCCTGCATCTACCGGCGACGTTGGAGAGCGTGGTCCCGGACGCAACCGCCCGAGGCTCAGCCCCGGCTGCCCTCCAACCGTTCCTGGCCGCTTACCCGGTTGCCAACGGCCCAGCGCTCGGGGACAATCTCGCTCAGTACAACGTCAGCTTTTCGAGTCCCGTTAGTCTAGATGCCTATAGCCTGCGAATCGACCAGTCCATCGGCGACAAATTCCGGTTATTTGGCCGCTACGCCTATTCCCCGAGTACTACTACGAGCGCGGGATCCCCGGGCAACAGCTTAGGATTTGTTCCGAACAACATCTATCAAGTTTGGGTAACGACGCACACGTTCACCCTGGGTCTCGACGCGACGCTTACCAACCGGATCAACAATGAACTGCGCCTGAATTACAGCAATCTCAAGTCGTACTCCCAAGAAGAACTGACGAATCTCGGAGGAGCGCAGCCGCTCACCTCGTCGGAGTTAGCGCAGATCTATCCTGCGGGCGTTAACGCAAGCACCTCCCAACTGGGCTTCGCAATGGACGACGCAAGCAGCTTCTACTTAGGGTCGGCCGGCGTCAGCGAACAACGGCAGGTAAACGTTACTGACAATGTGTCTATTGCGAAGGGATCGCACGTGTTGAAGTTTGGCGTGGACTTCCGCTGGCTCGCGCCTTTTGAGCGCGTCAACCCGTATTTCTTGAGTCTTGAGTTCACCGGGATCAATGGCCCCAATGGCGTGCTTTCTGGCCAGGCCGAATCTGCAAATGTTGAGTCCTGGACCAACGTCGCCATGCGGGCGAAAAACCTGTCTTTGTATGCCGAGGACACGTGGCGTGCATCTTCGCGGCTCACGCTGACGTACGGCCTCCGCTGGGACTTGAACCCGGCCCCGAACGGTACCAACTTGGTGACCGATCCAATTGTGGCCCAGGGCTTAAACGACCCAGCGACGATGACCCTTGCCCCTCGAGGAACGCTGTTTTATTCGACAACGTATACGAACTTCGCTCCCAGGATCGGCGTCGCCTACAGCTTGTTCGATCGCCCGAATCACCAAGCAGTGATCCGCGGTGGCTTCGGCATGTTTTACGATATCGGCTCGGGCAGCCTTGGCCTGTATACACTTGGTTATCCATTTCGTGCTATGAACTTTTATACCAACGTAAGTTATCCGCTGACCCCACAGGAAGCGGCACCGCCTACGGTCAATCTTTCCGCACTTCCCATTGGCTCCATTTACGTAGCGCAGCCCGATCTCGCCCTTCCGCGCACTTATCAATGGAATGTAGCCGTCGAGCAGGGTCTCGGTCAGCGGCAGACATTAAAGCTCACGTATCTCGGCACGCTCGGTAGGGACATGCTTCGCGACTACGAACTCAATAACCCCAACCCGACTTTTAGCTCGCTCATCGTTACCAATAACCAGGGCATATCTAATTATCAAGCGCTCCAGGTGCAGTTCCAGCGTCAGGTTTCACATGGCTTGCAAGCCCTGGCTTCCTACACGTGGTCGCACTCCATCGATAATGCTTCGGAGGATTATGGCGCCTATTCTCCCATTGCCCTGTTCCGCGACAACATCAGTATCGATCGCGGAAATTCCGACTTCGATGTGCGTCATTCCGTCAGTGCAGCACTCACCTACGACTTGCCGTCGCCGCGTGCCGGAATCGCGCATGCCGCCGCCGGCGGGTGGTCGCTTGAGAACCTGATTACAGCCCGGACGGCGTTCCCCGTCGACCTGAATCCTTTTACCGACTTCTATTCTTCTGGACCGTACCAGTTCAGCGCCCGGCCGAATGTCGTTCCAGGTGTTCCGTTCTACCTTTACGGCTCGCAATATCCTGGTGGCAAGGCCTTTAACCCCGCCGCCTTCTCCGATGCTCCTGCTGGCACTCAGGGTGACTTAGGCAGAAACACTTTGCGGGGCTTCGGAGTTTGGCAAGATAACTTCGCAGTCCACCGTCAGTTCGCCCTGGGTGAGAGAGTAAATCTGCAGTTCCGCGCCGAAGCGTTCAATCTCTTTAACCATCCCAACTTCGCCGATCCGTTCGGCTTCTGGCCGCTTAACTTTCCGTTGTTTGGAATTTCCAGCGAGACTGTCGCGAGCGCCTCCAGCTTCAACGGGCTCAATTCCCTGTATGGCGTGGGAGGGCCGCGTTCGTGGCAATTCGGACTGAAACTCAAGTTCTAGCGGCCCGCAGGCTGCTTGCAGGATACAGATTACGAGGTGAGGCTGTGAGGAGAATCCTGACAACAATCGCTATCTTGGTGTTCTTGGGTGCGATGCTTGCGATTGCGCAGGATGTAATTCAGGGGACGCCAGAAGCCAAGGCGGCCTTCGACAAAGCGGAGGTCGCCCGTAAAACGGGGAATCTCAAGGCTGCGGTGGCGAATTATCGTCAAGCCATACAGCTTGATCCGGATTATGTTGATGCCCACGAAAAGTACATTTTCACCAGCCAGGATGTCGCGACCAGTAACGTGAGCAGCGCGATTTATTCCGGCAAAGCCTCCGCTGAGCAGCGGGCCCAGTTCAAGCAAGAGAGGGATCGGGCGGACGTCGAACTCGAAACGGAGTACCGCAAATGGGCGGAGGCGCATCCCGACAAACCCGGGTACCAGTGGGGTCTCGGCTACATCAACGACTACAAGGATCCCAAGGCGGCAATCCGCTACTACCAGGCTGCCCTGAAGATCGACCCGAAATTTGCCCCGGCGAATCAGTCGCTCTCCCTGATGGACGAGGTGCAGGGGGATCTCGCGGGCAGCAGAGAGGAACTCCACAAAGCCGTCGAAGCCGACCCCAGTAATCCGCGATACCTGTTCGATTACGCGTATTCGTTCCGCAATGTCGACCTGCAGGAGTTTAACCGGCTTTGTTTGGAAGTGGTAAATCGCTTCCCAACGAGTGCTCAGACTGCACAGGCATTCTATTGGCTGGCCGATGCTGCGCCCACCGATAGTGAAAAGCTTCATTATCTTGAATTGCTCAAGGATGACCATGCTCCAGCGGCCGCCGATTGGAAGGGTGGCGGAATACAGATGCTCTTCGACATTTACGAAAGAACGGACCGCGCGAAAGCGCTTGCTCTGGCAAAGGAGAGGGTCAAAACCGAGAAGGAAGACAGAACCTATTGGAAATCACTGGCGAACTACGCGCAAGCAATGGTGGATGCGAACAAATTAATTAAAGATGGCAAGCCCGGGCAGGCGCTACCGCGACTCGATGCGGTGAAGCTGCCAAAGTGGTATCACACCCAGCAACTCGTGCTGATGCGGGCACGAGCTCTCAGTGCAAGCGGACAAAAGCAGAAGGCCTACGACATTCTTCTCGATGCCTACGCGACGACTCCGACAGATGAAACCCATGCCGATCTCGTCCAGTATGGCCAGGATCTCGGCAAAGACGTTCACCAGGTTGACGCCGACGTTTGGGGAATGCAAGTGAAGAATTCGCGCCCTGCTGTGCCGTTTTCTCTGCCAAGCTACACAGGGGCAAACAAGATGTCACTTGCTGATTTCCGCGGGCACGTCGTGTTGCTGAATTTCTGGTACCCGTTGTGTGGCCCCTGTCGCGGTGAGTTTCCCTACATTCAATCGGTGCTGGACAAGTACAAGGACCAAGGATTCGATATCGTCGCAGTGAACGTGGAGCCAGAGGAGGATGATTTCGTGCTGCCGCTGCTCAAGGGCTTCAAGTTGGGTTTTATCCCGCTGAAAGGCAGCGACGAATGGGCAGCTGACGCTTACCACGTGCGCGGTGAGCCCACCAACTTCCTAATTGGGGCCGACGGCCGGATCTACTTTGGGCCGTTAAGTCCAGTTCAGAGCCCGGAAGCACAGCACAGTTTGGAGCTTCAGGTCCTCGCGTTGCTGCGCGCGCACGAAAATTCGGCGAACCAGTGAACAGTTTGCGGCTATGCAGTGAGCGGGACTCATGGTCCGATCTTGAGCAACAACGTGACTCGTCCCGCAGCGGAGGGCCCTAAGCGTTGCTTTACTGGTGTACGATATGCCTATTCTTGGCAGCTAGTATGGCTTTCAATCGCGTCCAACCCGATATAAGTCACCTCCGGTGGGACGACCTGCGCAACGCCAGCGACACGGAACTGGTGCGGCAATTGGCAGCAGGTCAGGGGGACGCGCTGGCGGTGATCCTCGATCGCTACCAGCGTCTTGTATTGACCATCGCGCGGCGTATCGTGAAGGACGAAGCCGAAGCCGAGGACGTCGTCCAAACCGTCTTCCTCGAGATCTTGAAGGATATTGCGCATTTCGACCCGGCTCGCGGTTCCCTGAGAGCATGGCTGCTGCAATACGCGCACAGCCGGAGCTTCAACCGGCGCCGCTACCTGGAGCACCGCCAGTTCTATTGTCGGGTGACTGTGGACGAACTGGATGGTGCGAAACTTTCGCCCAACGCAGCGGCCTTTGATGGTTTGGCCGCCGGGGAAACAGCATGCCTCGTGCGCCAAGCGCTGGGAGCGCTGAATGCCAAACAGCAGCAGGCAATCGACTTGGTCTATTTCGAGGGCCTAACGGTCGAAGAAGCGGCGAAACGGTCCGGCGAAAGCGCGCCTGCCATTCGCCATCAGTACTACCGCGGTCTCATGAAGCTTCGGGAAATTATCAAGGCACCTGCGAGCTTGCAACATGAGCATGCCGTGCGAACGGATTCTCTCATATTAGGAATACAGAATGCCAGACCACGAACAGTTTGAAGAGCTGTGCGCACTAGCAGCGGGTGGTGCGCTTGGACATCATGACCTCCTGGTGCTCAAAGCGCACTTGGAAGAATGTTATCCATGCCGCTCACTGCTCTCCGAGTTGAGCGATATCCACGCGCAGTGGCTGCCGACTGCCGGGAAGCTGGAGGTCGAATGTGATCCCGCCACCGAGGCGGCCCTCCGAATGCGGATTTTGAAGCGTGCAAGCAAGGTCGGTACACACATCTCGCGGCGCGCACATAGGGCAGCCGAAGTCCCCTCGTTCAAAGCGTATCGGCGATCGGCTCCGATATGGATTCTAGCGACTGCAGCCATGGCGGCAATCATGATTTGGGGCTCTGTACAATTTGCGCGTTTGTATGCCGACCGAAATGTTGTTTTAGCTGTGAACACTCCTCGTCCGTTCATTGGCGTTGGTGCCCTACGCGAGACGCCCGTCGACAAGAGTTCTGAACGAAGAGAACATCAGCTCCAGCAGGTTATCGATTCGATCGAGAAACGACGGGCGGAGCTTGAGGCGGCTCTCGACTATGAGCGTCAGCAGGCGGATGCTTTGCGCTCCAGCAATGCCAGGTCCCTCGAGAAAATCGCCGCATTGAATCAGGAGCTGGAGGATACGGGCAATCGCTACGCCATTGCAGAATCGCAACTCGCGCAATTGAGGGCGAACGCGGCCACAATGGACGCGGTGACGATTGCCCAGCAGTCGGAAATCGAGCGATTAAACCAGCAGCTCTCGGAACAAGCAGCAACGATAGACCAGGAGCAACAGATGCTGGCGTCCGGCCGTTCGATCCGAGACCTCATCGCGGCACGTAACCTTCACATTATCGACGTCTACGATACCGATTCTCACGGAAAGAGCAGCCCGGCGTTCGGACGGGTGTTCTACACCGAAGGAAGATCCCTAATCTTCTACGCATATAACCTGGGGGACAGTCGCCGCAAAAAAGGGGAGATTGCGTTCTACGTCTGGGGCAAACAAGATGAAGCTCCACAGAACATACGGAAACTTGGAGCACTGGTCGAAGACGACAACGCGCAACGGCGCTGGGTGTTCAGCTTGACAGATCCCAAGGTCTTGGCAGAAATCGATTCTGTGTTCGTCACTCTCGAACCCGGCAACCGCGTGGAAAAGCATCCACATGGGAAGCGTTTCCTGTCGGCCTTTCTCGGCAGCCCGGCGAACCATCCCTGATGCGCGGTCTCGCACGACGTACCTTTAGAGCATCGCAGGTTCAGGTGCGCCGCATGTTGTTCTTCACATCGAATTCCTGGGGCTACAGGTTCCGCGAAAAAATCCCAGGCGTTGTCTTTGCAATAGAACTTCGGGGTCTGAGGAGCAGAGTGATGAGAAATTTGGCAGTGATCGTGACCTTCCTGTGTCTGGCTGCAGCGCTGGCAACAGCGCAAGAGCACAAGCCGAGCGCCGCGGCGAAAGCGGCGTACGACGAGGCACGCGAGGCGATTTCAAAGGGCTTTGCAGGCGAGCCAAAGGAATTTCAACGGGGAGTCCAACTCCTGCAGAAAGCGATTGCGCTCGATCTGGACTATTACGGCGCGCACGAGGAATATGTACTGATGTACAAGTTCGCCGCGGCGCCGGACAAACTCAGTGAAGATCCGAAAAAAGAGAAAGCGGCGGAACCCGCGTGGAACAAAGCCCAGAAGGAACTCGAAGACCAATATCAGAAACTCGTAGCGGAGCACCCGGACAGGGCAGTCTACGCCTGGACCATGGGATGGGTGTTGGATTACGAAGATCCCGACCGGGCGGTGGAATATTACAAGCAGGCGCTGAAGCTAGATCCGCACTGTGGGCCCGCTTACGACATGCTGGCCATCGCCGCAGAAGAACATGGCGACCTGGCACTCAGCCAGGAGTACGCGCGCAAGGCGCATGAAGCGTGGCCGGGGGATGAGCATCTCTGGAGCCACTACCTCGGCGCATATACGTCGGTACCAACTCCGGACAACATAGCAAAGGCAGAGCAAATTGCGCTGGAAGGTGCGACCAAGTTTCCGGAAGAGGCTGCGCGAATGCTGGGCTACACGGCCGGCCGTACGACGGATGATGCGCAAGCACGCCAGATTTATGAGCTGATCCAGCAGAAGTTTCCGAAAGAGGCAAAAGGATACACGCTGATTCCGCTTTTCGATCTCTACCTGAAGTCGGACCGGGCGAAAGCGCTGGAGTTGGCGAACGAGCTGATGAAGGCGGATCCATCGGATAAACAATGGCCGCTGCTCAAGTCGTATGCGCAGGCGCTCACGGATGCAGATGCGCTCATGGCCAAGGGTGACTTCGACAAGGCCCTGACGACGCTCGATGGTGTGAAACTTCCGAGCGGGCACGTTGTCGAACATCGCTGGCTTGATTTGGCGCGGGCGCGGGCGCTAGCCGGGCAAGGTAAGGTGGATACGGCGTACGCGAACTTGCTCAAGGAATTTGCGGCAACTCCGAGTGACGAAGTCCAGGCAGCATTGAACACCTACGGACAGAAGCTTGGCAAAACCGAGGTGCAGGTGGAGGCGTCCATTGCCGAACAGCGTACGAACGCCGCGAAGCCGGGGCTCCCATTTACCTTGACCGATTACGCCACGGGGAAGCCGGTTTCCCTGAGCGATTACAAAGGACGGGTAGTACTCGTCAATTTCTGGTATCCGAAGTGCGGGCCGTGCCGGGGTGAGTTCCCGTACCTGCAAATGTCGCTGGAGAAGTACAAGTCGCAAGGGTTCGAGATCCTGGCGATCAATGGACATCCGCCGGAAGACAGCTGGGTCATGCCGCTGATCAAAGGCTGGCATCTCGGCTTCATTCCATTGAAAGGTACGGACGAGGTGTTGTCTGCGTACAAAGTGCGGGGGTTCCCGCACAATTTCCTGTACGGGTCGGACGGGAGAATCTATCCGATGCCGGGGCAAGTGCGACCGGCAACGCTGCGCGAGTTCCAACTACAGCTTGAAGCCCTGCTTCAGCAAGCAAAGTTGACCGCCTCTGCCCCACTACCACAATAAGAACTGCTATTGTTGAGTTAATGGTTCAGGCGATTCGTTACCAGTAACTGATTGAAGAGAAGATCTGGCATTGTTGATGCGCTCAACCTTTATTACAACCGCTGCTGTCCTGCTCTTTGGTATGGCATTGGCACAAGCGCCGGAGAAGATCGTGCGATGGTCGGCGCACGGGCCAGCATCGGCGCGGGCGGGTGCTCGGATCTCACTCAAATTGCAAGCTGTTATCCAAGACGGCTGGCACGTCTATTCGATTTCACAGATGCCCGGCGGACCCACGCGCACGGTTATCTCTTTTTCCGGCAAGCAGCCCTTCCGGCAGGAAGGTGCTTTGACTGCTCCAATGCCAAATACGGCATTCGATCCCAACTTCAACATGGAGACCGAAACCTACGAAGGCACCGTCAAGTTCAAGATTCCAGTGAGAGTTGCCGAGGATGCGGCTATCGGCAGCCAAAGGATCGCCATCGATGTCTTATATCAAACATGCAACGACACGACTTGTTTGCCCCCGCATGCGACCCATCTGTTTATTCCGATTAATATCGAACAGCAATCGATAGCCAAACCGACCGCCTTGTCCAGTACCACACCCAATTCTGGCATCCCGCCAAGCAAGACTGCTAACACAGAGTTGCTGGACAAGGCTGTGCCGTCGCAGGCGCCTGCTAACAATCAACATCCAGCCAGATCTCGAGCAACTGATGGCAAGGAGCCAACCACACCGGAATCCGTTCCTTCCCGGGCGCTGGGATCGTTCATCTGGCTGGCGATGGGAATGGGAGCGCTATCCTTGCTGACCCCATGCGTTTTCCCCATGATTCCGATCACAGTCTCGTACTTTACGAATCATGCAAAGCAGGATCACCAAGGCGCGGTGACTACCGCGCTTGTTTACGGCATTGGAATCATCTTGACGTTCACTGCACTGGGATTGTTGCTTGCCGGGATATTCGGAGCCGGCGGAGTAAATCAACTCGCAGCGAATCCATGGGTAAACCTCTTCATCACCGCCATCTTCTTTGGGTTTGCTCTCTCACTGTTCGGAGTGTACTTCATTCAAGTTCCGCCCAGCGTTGTGGACAAGCTGGATGCGATCACCCGTAGCAAACAGGCCAGCGGCGTCATCGGAGCGCTCTTGATGGGCTTCACGTTCACCCTGACATCGTTCACGTGCACGGCGCCATTCGTTGGCACTCTGCTGGTGATGGCGTCGCAGGGAAATTGGCGCTGGCCGCTGGCGGGGATGTTGGCTTTCTCGACAGTGTTTGCAATCCCCTTCTTCATCCTTGCACTGGCGCCACAATTAATGTCGCGGCTGCCCAAGGCAGGTGGCTGGATGGTTTCCATCAAGGTCGTCATGGGCTTTCTCGAGATCGCCGCCGCCATGAAGTTCCTCTCGAACGCCGACTTGATTTGGCGCTGGGGAATTTTCACCCGCCAGGTTGTGTTGGCAGTGTGGATCGCCGTTGGGCTACTAACCGTTCTTTATGTGCTCGGGTATTTTCGTATGAATCATGAGTCACCGATCGAATCAGTTGGAGCGATTCGAGTGACAGTGGCAATTTTCTTCCTAACCATCGTAATATGGCTCGTCCCTGGTCTTTTTGGAAAGCAGCTCGGCGAGCTGGAGTCATTCCTACCTCCCGAAACCTCCACTGGCGCACGCGCCAGCGGGTCGGCGGCCACATCCGCCGCGTCCCAAGATGCTGATTCCGGCTGGGTGCTGAACGATTTTGATGGCGCCCTTCAGACTGCTAAGGAACAGAACAAGCTCGTCTTCGTGGACTTCACCGGCTACACCTGCACCAATTGTCGGTGGATGGAAGCAAACATGTTCCCGAAGCCGGATGTAGCGAACGAGATGAACAAGTTCGTTCGTGTGCGGCTTTATACCGACGGAGCGGGCGAGCAGTTCGAACGCCAGCAGAGAATGCAACAGGAAAAATTCGGGACGGTGGCATTACCTTATTACGCCATTCTCAGGCCAGACGGCTCACCGCTGAAAACATTTGCGGGACTCACTCGCCATGAAACCGAGTTTGTCACTTTCTTAAAGGCCGCAGAGGCGGAAGGTAAATCCTAATCTTTGCCGCACCAAGGTTGGTGTGGACCTCCGTGATGACCCGATGCCGTTGTTGCCGCCCGCTTCCTTGTCAAAACACTCGTGGGGCCGCTGGGGGTTGTTCTGGGGCGTAGTTGGCGCCTCGCCTACCCATGGGTATCCCTGCCAGCCTGCTACAGCTCTGGGTAAGCGGCGTGAAGCTCTGACCTGAAAAAACTGAAAAACTGGCAAAACTGAAAAACTGACAATTTGATTGAATTAAGCCTGGAAATTGCCTATGTCGCATTTTCATTTTTGCTAAGCTGTAGATTCTCGCAAAATTTCGTTGAAGTTGTCACATTTTCGGATGCCCGTTCGAATCTACAGCTGAGCGAATCGGCAGGCTGGGCCTACTTACTTCTCTGTGGGTCGCCGAATTGAGCAGCCATCAGTCACAAATTGAACCTCTCTCGGACAGGCCGTGTCTAATCAAGAATGGTGACTGCTCATTCGAAGGCCCGCGGGGCCTCCGGCCCTCAGGTGCGTGCGGTTCTGCCCTTGGTGTGGGAACTGGTTCGTCCGCGTCGCGGGCTGCTGGCGGCTGGTTTCGTTTTAATGGCGATTAACCGCGTGGCCTCTCTGGTGCTGCCTTACTCCACCAGATACCTGATCGATAGCGTCATCATCAAGCGCAACATTCAACTGCTCAAGCCACTGGTGCTTGGGGTATTGCTAGCGACTGTCATTCAGGGGATTACTTCGTTCTCGCTCACGCAATTGCTCTCCAAGGCCGCCCAACGCCTGATCGCTGAGCTTCGGCAGAAGGTGCAAGCTCATATCGGACGGTTGCCGGTCTCATTTCATGATTCGACAAAAACCGGAGTTTTGGTATCGCGCATCATGACCGACGTGGAAGGCGTACGCAACCTGATCGGTACCGGACTGGTGGATCTTGTCGGGGGACTGCTCACGGCGGGGATCGCTTTGGTGGTTCTGTTCCGAATCAGCACGATGATGACGGTACTGGCGTTCGGCTTCCTGTTGTGTTTCGGGCTCGCCTTGAAAAAAGCATTCCAGACGATCCGCCCGATCTTTCGCGATCGCGGCAAAATCAACGCCGAGGTCACCGGGCGTTTGTCGGAATCTCTGGGTGGCGTGCGAGTTGTAAAGGGCTACCATGCCGAGGACCGAGAGGAAAAGGTCTTCTCGCTCGGAGTGATGCGGCTGCTCGATAACGTGATGCGCTCGCTGACTGCGACTTCCGTCATGGGGCTTTCGGCCAGCGTGCTGCTGGGCGTGGTGGGCGCCGTCATCATGTTTGTCGGCGCGAAGCAGATTCTGGCGGGGGCGCTGACGATTGGCGGCTTTTTTACCTACACCTTGTTCATGGGCTTCCTCATCGCGCCCATCATGCAGATTGTTCAGATCGGCACGCAGATCACGGAAGCACTGGCTGGATTGGAACGTACGCACGAAATCCTGGCCGAACCTGCGGAAGACAGCGACCCTCGGCGTACCGTCACTCTGCCTGCGATCGAGGGCAACATTGATTTCGAGGCAGTCAGCTTTAGCTATGATGGCGCCCGCACCGTGCTGAACGACGTGTCGTTTCACGCTGCCCCGGGCACGGTAACAGCATTGGTTGGATCGCCAGGATCCGGCAAATCGACGACCATCGGACTGATTTCTGCGTTCTATGTTCCGACCCGGGGCAAGGTGCTGGTGGACGGCATCGACCTAAGCACGGTGCGGCTCGATTCGTACCGCACCCAACTTGGAGTTGTGTTGCAGGAATCATTTCTGTTTGACGGTACCATCCGCGAGAATGTCAACTTCTCCCGGCCTGACGCCGGCGAAGAAGCCGTGATGCGTGCATGCCGGATCGCACGGGTCGATGAATTTGCGGAGAGCTTTGGGGGCAAGTACGACACCATTGTCGGTGAGCGCGGCGTGAAGCTCTCGGGCGGGCAACGACAGAGGATCTCGATTGCACGCGCTATTCTGGCTGAACCCCGCATCCTGATTCTGGACGAGGCGACTTCCAGCCTCGATTCCGAATCCGAACAGATGATCCAGCAAGGCCTCTCCTACCTTATGCAGGGCCGCACTACCTTTGTCATCGCACACCGCTTGTCGACCATTCGGCGGGCCGATCAGATTCTGGTGGTCGAGCAGGGACAGATTGTCGAACGCGGCACTCACGAAGAACTCTATGCGTTGCGCGGACGTTACTTCGAGCTGTACACCAAGCAGCACGGTCTGGAGAGCAATCTGTTTCTGGCACCGGGGGAAGGGGATGCCGCGCCGATTGGCAATGACGTGGGAACATCCAAACAAAATGGGAATGAGCCGGCCGTCACCGAGGTGATGCGATTCTTCCGTTAGTCTCGGACTGTACTCGCTGGCAATTCCGAGTTTGTGCGGCGGCAACCGGTCTCGACTCTGGCAGCAGCAGTTGATTGAGCCCTCACCGGTCTTATAGGGTTGGGTCTTGGACATCCATCTGGTCGACGGCACATACGAGTTGTTCCGGCACTACTACGCGCTGCCGTCTGCCCGGGATTCGGATGGGAGGGAGGTCACCGCAGTTCGAGGCGTCCTCGCCTCGGTGCTGGGCATGATCAAAGGCGGCGCCACGCACATCGCCGTCGCAACCGATCATGTAATCGAATCTTTTCGCAACGGACTGTGGCCGGGTTACAAGACCGCCGAAGGCATCGAACCCAACCTGTTGTCACAATTCCCGATGCTCGAAGAGGTGCTGTCGGCGGCAGGCGTTGTTGTCTGGCCTATGGTGGAATTCGAGGCGGACGACGCGCTCGCTGCGGCGGCAATGGCGGCAGCTCGGGAGGGTCGTGTCGAACACGTGATCATCTGCACGCCCGACAAGGACCTCGCCCAATGTGTGCGCGGCACGCGCATTGTGCAACTGAATCGCCGGACGCGCGTGACCATAGACGAGGCAGGTGTGGTCAAGAAGTACGGCGTGTCGCCGGCATCGATCCCGGACTATCTCGCGTTGGTGGGCGATGCGGCAGACGGCTATCCGGGGCTACGAGGGTGGGGTGCGAAGTCATCGGCCGCGGTTCTCTCAAAGTTTGTCCATCTCGAATCCATTCCCGCTGACTACCGGGAGTGGCGAGTGAACGTCGCCAATGCGAGCGCCCTCGCTGACACTCTCTCCCGCGAGCGGGAGCGCGCACTGCTTTTTCGCACGCTCGCCACGCTTCGGACCGACATCGATCTCTTCAACGACTTGGAGGAGTTGCAATGGAACGGCCCCACCCCTGCCTTTGCTGATCTCGCGACTCGACTGGACGCCGCGGCTACCGAAACCCGGCAGTCGGTGACACGTCGCTCCCGGAGGGCGCCGATTCTCGGATCCGAAGCGCGGCGATAATCAATGGCACGCCGCAAGACGGCGCATAATCGTAAGGAGACACTTTGACCACCTCATCTACCAGAAAACACGCGAACACCGGCGCACCGAGTGATCAGCCGGCGGTCCCGGAACCTTCGTACGCCGAGCGTGCGCGTACCCTGATGTACTTGGGCCGCATAGGCAGCCTCTCGACACTCTCGCGGAAACAGCCGGGGTTTCCGTTCGGATCAGTGAAGCCCTACGGCTTGGACGATCACGGACGTCCTATCTTCCTTATTAGCACCATGGCCATGCATACACAGAACTTGCATGTGGACCCTCGCGCCAGCTTGCTTGTCACCCAGGATGACAGGGGCGGTGATCCGCTCGGAGCGTCTAGGGTCACGTTGGTTGGGAACACATTGCTGATGCCGGAATCAGACGTGCCGGAGGCCAGAAAGCTCTACTTAGCGCGCTATGCCAATAGCCGGTATTGGGTAGATTTTGAGGACTTCTCTTTTTACCGCATGGACGTGGTGGACCTTTATTACGTGGGCGGCTTCGGAGTGATGGGCTGGGTATCTGCCTCCGAATATCATCGCAGTCAACCCGACCCTCTTGCTGACTCAATGACCGAAATCATTCAGCACATGAACGCCGACCACAAGGATTCGCTCGTCCTGCTTGCAAGGGAATTTGCTCAAATTGAGTCACAGGAAGCAACGATGACCGCGGTCGATCGCCTTGGGTTTCATGTGCGTTTGAAGACCCAGGATGGCATGCGAGGTGCCCGCATCGCATTCCTGCGGGAGGTAGGCAGTCCGGCAGAAACTCGAAAGACCTTGGTCGAGATGGTGCAGCAGGCGCGCTCGCGGGCCGAGTCGCCCTGACACTTCTTGGCTAGAGGCTACTCTTTGTCCAGATATTCTCCGGGTACGTCATCTTCTGGCACCTCGTGTGTGTGAACTTCCTTCTCGTCAGCGTCCCCAGCTCTCTCCACACCAGCCACGACTTCGGCCTCGAATGCGTTGCCTTCTTCGAGTAACTCGTCGACGCTCTCCGAATCCGCAGATTCGAGGCGGGACACGCCCTGTAAATCTCCCGACTGTCCACCCGAGCGCGATCCCGGAACGTCTGGTGAAAACACCGCGGCACTCAGCCGCTCGCTTTTCCTCCGAGTCTGTTTCTTACCCGAGGCCTTCTTTTTCTCCGCCCTCTCCGGGGCAGGGTTCTTCTTCGCCAACTTCTTGGGAGGCTTCGCTGTCTTCATTAATGATGCCTTCTTGCGGGCAGTTTTCTTTACCTTCGTCGACCTCTTCCTGGCGTTCTTTTTAGTAGCCATTCGCGCAGTCTAGCACCTGCGGATGCGTGCGGCAAAACCGAACCTCGCGGCTTAGTCGCAGCTATGTTTCATTCGAATACGCGTAGATCAGATGGCCTACCTCCGGGTCGCTGGCCACATAACTGTACAAGCGTTGTTCCAAATCGCGGTCGGCATGCGTCTGCCGCTCGTGTTGACGCAGATGTTCTGCCCACGAATTCACCAGGAATATCTCCAGATAGCGATCCGCGACTTCGGCATCACGGAAGATCCCCCACCGAGCCGAGAACACATTTCCCCTACCGCTGCCTTTCTGCCTGGAGCCCAAACGCGACCAGCCGCATCCAATTTGAGAATGGAGGCCAATATGTACGTCGTTCTTGGAGCAAGCGGCAACACTGGACACGTAGTGGCGAAGAACCTTCTTGCCCGCGGGCAGAAAGTTCGTGTCGTCGGCAGAAACGCAGCTCATCTGCAACCTCTAGCGGCGGAAGGCGCGGAAATATTCATCGGCGATGCCGCCGACGCGGCCGCCCTGACCAAAGCCTTCCACCAAGCAGACGCAGCCTACGTCATGATTCCACCCAACCTCACCAGCAACGACTTCCGCGCCTTTCAGGACCACGTCAGCGACGCGATCGCGGCGGCAGTAAGAAACGCGGGGGTCAAAAACATAGTCTCGCTCAGCAGTTTCGGAGCCGACAAACCCAGCGGAACCGGCCCCGTAGTCGGCCTCCACGACCTCGAACAGAAGCTCAACCAGATCAACGACGCAAACGTACTCCACCTGCGCGCCGGCTACTTCATGGAAAACACGCTGCCGCAAGCGGGCGCCATTCATATGCTCGGCACTGCGGTCGGACCGGTTAGGGCGAATCTAAAACTTCCCATGATCGCCACCTGCGACATCGGAGCGGCAGCCGCCGACGCTCTCCTGCGTCTAGCCTTCCACGGCAAGCAGACGCAGGAGCTGCAGGGACAGCGCGATCTCGACTACACCGAAGCCACCACTATTATCGGCAAGGCCATCGGCAAACCCGATCTTGCATACATCCAGGCACCCGACAATCAGGTTCGATCCGCAATGGTCCAAATGGGAATGTCCGAAAATTTCGCAGGCCTGATTCTGGAGCTGGCAGGCGCCCTGAACACCGGACACATGCGCGCCCTGGAATCTCGCACCGCCAGCAACACAACGCCGACGAAGTTCGAAACCTTCGTAGCCGAGTCCTTCGTTCCGGCCTATCAACAACAAGCAGCAGCGTAAGCGCCAAGGTCGCAAGCAACACAAAAAGGAAAAGGCCACGCTGATTTCGCAACGTGGCCTTTGTTTCTTTGTTTCAGGCTGGGCAAGGCGAAAACTGACAATTTGATTAAATTAAGCCTGGAAATTGCCAGTGTCGCATTTTCATTTTGCTAAGCTGTAGATTGTCGGCAAATTTCGTTGAAGTTGTCACATTTTTGAAGGTCGGTTCGCAATCTACAGCTTGGCGAATCAGCGCTCCAAACTCACTTCTTTCCCGTGTGCCGTTGATTTGACCGGCCATCGCACCGCCTATGAAGGTTGGCGCAATTCAGTCGGGGATTGTCGCCATCACGCTGCGATAATCAGGCCGGGGCCTAGCTATTTCTCTGTGTGTCGCCGCATTGACCGTCCGTCGCGCCGCCTAGGACAAAATAGCGAAGTGGCTTCATTCCCGGACACACTTTTTCTTGCGATACGACACCTCACCCAGTTTCAGAATCCGCAGGCCGGGCTTAGCTGTTTTTGCTCGGCCTGCTCACTTTCCGCAGTAATCGCGCAGCCTACGAAGAATTGCGCAATTAACTTCACTGTTGTCGCCAAACATATCCGATTCAGCGTCCCTCTTTGACTTGGTCCGAACCCCAAAGGTTTCCGAGATTTTACCTACGCGAAAAACGTCGAAATGTGCGCCCAGAGCCTTGACTGGAGGGGTACACTGCCGTGTCGAACAAACCGGGCGGCGATTTGCGAAGATCCGTTCTTTTCGCGTTGGAGGTCATCTGCGCAAAACGCGCCCGGGTTCCCAGAGGAGCGGTGGCAAGCCATTTCTCTACTGGCAGGCTCGAAGCGTGGTCGACCGCACGAAATTAGGTACAACTTCCTGTGGGTCGTCCGATTCCACTGGCACAGAATTCCATGCTACTTTCGTAGCACACTGCCGGCCTTGTCATTTGGCTGAGTTGACGGGCAGGTAGGCTGACCGGTGACCGAGTCTTGACAGGCATAGTAACCGAAGGAAACCTGGGGCGTCTGTTGCTGCAGCAAGTCGGTTTCAACGAAGAAGCCATGATCCGTGTCAATGATGTAAAAGTCCGCCGCGAATGCGTAAGTGTCGCTGGCGGGGGGAACTCCAACGAATGCGTTACTTTTGACGTTCGAGAAAGTACCCGCGAAACAGCCGCTAGAGGAGGGGCTGACGGGGCAACCAGGTGGAGGTGTGAAAGTACCGATAAATGATTGATCTAGACCTATATTGTTGTCGACGACACCAGACAACGTTGGTGGCGTGGCAGACGGGTTCACGGTCATCCGGGCGGTGCCGTCGTATTCCGACCCATTCCAGCCCAAGCCGTTGCAAACAAGATTGTGAGTGTTTGTGGCGTTAAGTAGCTAGAGATGCGGGAATCGGAGGGGTGCTTATGCTAGCGACACGGACAACGGAGGCAGGACAGGTGAGGAAAAACATAGTGCTGGTGGCCGGATGGGTGCTTCTTCTCCTTCTGGCCGCGCTTCTTCTTCCCCCGCTCGACTCCCGAGTTAATCCTGGTCCTCTTCTGGCTAAGAGCTTCATCGTTGCGACGATCGCTTTATCCATCTACACAGTGGTCGTAATGTTCGGCTACTTCAACCGATCTTGGCGTCGTGTGGGGCTGGTTCCTAATAGAGTCGAATACGCCACTTGGTTGGGGTTCCAGACCGCCCTCTTCTTGGTGGTGTTTGTCTGGATTCTCAAAGCTCTGATACTCGCGGTGGCACATCGTTTCGGGTTCTTGCCCTAGAAGGATTTTTTTCCTTAGCTGCCGATCCTGCTGGTGTTCGGGGCGACGTGGTGGTGCTCCCGGAGGCTGGTTTCCGGGGATAGGGTTTTAGCGCCGCCTACGGCGTCGGGAGGAGGGGTGACACTCCACCCCTGACAGGGAACTGCCCAGATACTTTGGTATCTCGACAGATACCACAGAAAACACACGATCTTGAAAAAAGGTGGTATCTGGACAGATACCGCCGTTGACCGCCGATGGAAGTTGCGTCTGGCTGAGGTTGTGATGATCGAAAAACCACGTTCGGAGAAGCTGCTAGGGCGTGACCGCCGCTCTCGCAACCTGAGCACCAAGCTCACGGCGCAGGAAGCTAAGGCCATCGAAGAAGCTGCATCGCGCTGCGGCAAAACACCGAGCGAATGGGCACGCGACCTGTTGCTACGCGGTGTTGCTATCGGCTCTCAAACCTCGATGGAGATGCACATCTTCACCGAACTAGTCGGCCTTCAAATGCTCTTGATGAACACGCTCGAACCACTGCTGCGCGGGGACAAACTTGCCCAGGAACAACTCGCTATCCTCTTTCGCCAAGTTCAGACCACCAAGGCCGCCAAGGCGCAGGAACTCCTCGCCAAGCGCAGCCAGAACAGGGAGAAGTAACCAATGCCTACCGTCCAACAATGGGGCCGCAGAGAGTCGATTATCTGGCCGCCACGCACGTATCTCTATACCCTCACCGCACTCCTCCTCTCGCTCGTAGCGACAGGATTCTTTGTCTATGTTCGCTTCCAGTACGGCCTTTCACCGCTCGAACGCTACTACCTGCCGTACTATCTCCGCAGCGAGATCCCCAGCCTCACGCGTCATGCCAGCGCCTATCAGCTACTCTATGTTTCCGACGACGAGTCACACGTGCGACCCGCGCTCGACGCCGACGTGCAGCCAGGGTCGACGCCGCAACTTACGGGCGCGCCATTGCCGCTCGCACTTTCCGCGGAGGCGAGGCAGCAGGGCTTCCTCTTGCTCTTCCGCGAGCCGCCCCGCAATTACCCGAACCAAACCTTTCACGTATGGATCGCACACTGGATCTATGCCGACGTTCCTCTCGGCCGGCTCTTCAATACACAACTCATTCTTGGTCTTGCGGCCTTCGTACTGCAGCTCCCGTTCTCCATCCGCAAAGACATCCAACGGCGCAAGCAACTGCGGTATGGAAGGCGGCTGAAAGGGCCGATTCTAGTCAGTCCACGCCAGTTCACGAAGGCCGTTGCCGGCAGTGGCATTGGCATTGCGACCAACGATTCCAAGCGGCCGTTACGGATTCCACGCGACGCCGAGAACAAACACTTTCTCATTGTCGGCGACACCGGCTCGGGCAAGTCGAGCATCATCCGCCAGATGCTTTATCAGGTGGACGCCCGCGGCGACAGCGCCATTGTCTACGATCCCGCCTGCGAGTTTGTGAAACAGTTTTACGATGAGCACCGGGGCGACATCGTCCTCAATCCGCTCGACGCCCGGATGCCGTACTGGAACCCGTCGAAGGAACTTCGGCGCAAGGCCGAGGCCAAGGCCCTGGCCGTCTCGCTTTACCAGCCCGAAGGCGTGACGAACCGCTTCTTCGTCGAAGCTCCGCAGAAGATCTTCGCGCATCTGCTCACCTATCTGCCGACGCCGGTTGAACTCGTCCAATGGATGTCCGATCCCGCCGAGATCGACCGTCGCGTCAAGGGAACCGAGTATTGGATGTTGATTGATCCGAAAGCCCCGCAACAGCGGACGGGTGTTCTCGGCTCTCTCAGCATGAGCGCGGACAGCTTCCGGCTTCTGCCCACACAAGACGAAACAACCTCGATATGGACGGCGACGAAGTGGGCTGAAACGCGGCGCGGTTGGATCTTCATCACCTCGCGTCCAACCATGCGCGAAGCACTTCGCCCGCTCATCAGTCTGTGGATTGACATACTTGTTCTGCGCCTCTTGAACGAACCCATGCCCGAGCAGAAGCCCGTCTGGTTCGTCATTGACGAGCTTGCGAGTTTGCAGCGGTTACCGCAACTCCATACCGCGATTACGGAAAACCGCAAATCGCAGAACCCGGTCATTCTTGGCTTTCAGGGACGCAGCCAGATGGAGGCCCGCTACGGCGAAGACTCTGAAGCCATGTTGTCGCAGCCGGCCACGAAGATTTTCCTCCGGACCACCGAGCCGCGGGCGGCCAAATGGGTCAGTGAGGCCATCGGCGAAATCGAGATCGAGCGGCTGCGCGAGACCCACTACGACGGCTCCCGCACCGGGCGCAACTTCGCGCTCGACCGGCAAACCGAGCCGCTTGTACTACCTTCCGAGGTTTCCGGCCTCGACGACCTGCGCGGCTTTCTAAAGTATGGCAACCATGTCGCGCGGTTCTCGTTTCCCTTCGTCGCGCTTGAAGAGAAGGGTCCCGGCTTTGCCGAGCGGAAAATGGACGACCTGATCGTGCCAAGCACGCCGCTTCCCGCCGAACCGGAAGAAATCCAAGGAAATCTACTGACTCCCGAATATGCGGTTCAACCGCCCGCGAACCAGGTGGAGTAGACCGACATGCTGACGATCTCAAAACCTCTATCGGCAGGCCAGGCACAGACCTACCACCAAAGGGAATTCACCGCCAAGGAGCAGAACTATTGGTCGCAACGTGGCGTCATCGCAGGCGAATGGCAAGGCCGACTGGCCGCACGGTTCGGGCTCGCCGGAGCCGTCTCCGCCGAGGACTTCGCAAAACTCAGCCAGGGCCAGCATCCACACACCGGCGAGCAGCTTTTGCGGCAACGGGGGTCGTATGAATATCGGGATGCCGAAGGCAAGACCGTCAAGACAATGGAGCATCGCGCCGGATGGGATGCGACCTTTTCCGCGCCTAAATCCGTTTCGCTCACCGCGCTTGTCGGCGGCGACGAGCGTGTTCGCGAAGCGCATCGCGAGAGCGTTCGCGTTGCCCTCGACCAGCTTGAACACTTTACGCAAGCTCGTATCGGGGGCAACCATCCGCCCGAGACCACGGGCAAGTTCATCGCCGCCAAGTTCGAGCACGATACAGCCCGCCCAGTCGACGGCTATGTCGCACCACAACTGCACACCCACACGGTCATTTTCAACATCACCGAGCGCAACGATGGCCAGCCCCGTGCCATTCAGCCGCACAGCCTCTTTGCCTCGCAGCAATTCGCCACGGCCGTCTATCAGTCCGAGTTGACCTACAAGCTACGCCAGCTCGGTTACGAAATCACGACCGGACGAAGCGGCGCCCCCGAGATCAAGGGCTACACACAGGAATACCTCGACGCATCCAGTCCCCGCAGCCAGCAGATCCGTGAATACCTTGAACGCACAGGCCGCTCGGGAAAAGAGGCCGCCGAAATCGCTGCGCACTCGACGCGCGACCGTAAAGAAATTCATTCGCCGGGAGAAGTGATGGCGGCGCATCGGAAGCTCGCGGCCGACTTCGGACACCAAGCCGAGGCTGTGGTCCGTGCAGCGCGGCAAAGGTCTCGGCTTCAGGAGAAGCCAGTCGATTCGTTTGAACGAGTGCGAGAATCTCTCACCTTCTCCCGCGACAAAAACTTCGAGCGCGAGGCGGTTGTGGATGAACGCGCCCTGATCCGCGACGGACTGCGCCGGGGCATGGGCGAGATCACTCATGGCCAGGTCCGCGCCCATCTTGACACTCGCTTGGCTTCCGGGGAATTTCGAATCGTCGAGAGACCGCAGGGTGTTCCGGGCCGTCAGTTTACTACCGCTAAAACCATCGAGGCCGAAAACGAAGTTCTCAGTCGGATGCGTCAGGGCCAAAACCATGTCGAACGGATTCTCTCTCGTCCGCAGGCCATCGCAGTTGCCGACCAGCACCCGCGTCTCAACCACGCGCAAAAAAGCGTCGTCGAAGATGTCCTTAATTCACCCGACCGCATCCACGGAATCCAAGGTTTTGCCGGCGCGGGCAAGACGACCGTGCTAACGGCGATCCGCGGCGCCGCTGAATCGCAGGGCTATCGAGTCGAAGGCTTCGCCCCGACGTCCCGCGCCACACGCCAACTGAATGAGGCAGGAATTGACGCCGGAACCCTCCAAGGATTCCTTGCCCGCGCTGCGAGTCCAAACCTACGTGAACAAGGACACTTGTACCTTGTCGATGAATCGAGCCTCGCCAGCACGAACCAGATCCGCGAGTTCCTGATGCGGATTGGTCCCCGCGACCACGTGCTCCTCATCGGCGACATCCGCCAGCATCAGGGAGTCGAAGCGGGGCGGCCTTTTGAACAACTACAGCAAGCCGGGATGCGCACCGCCAAACTCGATGAGATCGTGCGCCAAAAAGACCCAGCTCTCAAATCCACTGTCGAATTGCTGGCTACGGGCCAAGTCTCCGCTGCCCTCGACGCGCTCGCCCAGCAAGGCCACGTGCGCGAAATGCCCGACCGAGAACAGCGCATACGCGCCATCGCCAAGAGCTATGTCGGGTCACCCGAAAACACGCTCATCGTCTCACCGGACAATGCTTCCCGCCGCCAGCTAAACGCCGCTGTTCGCCAGGAGTTAAAGGCCACAGGAGCCCTCGCACCCGAAGATCATACTTTCCGTATCCTGGTTCAGCGTCAAGACATGACCGGAGCCGAGCGATCCTGGGCAAGCCACTACGAAATCCGCGATGTAGTTCGCTATACACGGGGCAGCAAAGGCATCGGAATCGAGGCCGCCGCCTACGCATCGGTCGTCGCGATCGACTCGCGCGCCAACCTGCTCACGGTCGAGAAAACGAACCAAGAACTTGTGACCTATGATCCCCGCCGCCTCACTGGTGTAAGCGTCTACCGGGAAATCGACCGCGAGTTCTCCGTAGGCGACCGCATCCAGTTCACCGCACCTGACAAATCGCTCGGCGTTGCCAATCGCGATCTCGCCGCCATCCAAGCGATCCATCTCGATGGCCGCCTTTCCGCCCGCCTCGACAACAACCGGCAGATTGAGTTCAACGCCAGTGAGCATCGACATTTCGACCACGGGTATGCCGTCACCAGTCATAGCTCCCAGGGCCTCACCGCCGAACGCGTCCTGGTTCATGCAGATACCAGCGTCCACCCGGACCTCCTCAACTCCCGCTTCGGCTACGTCTCCATCTCCCGCGCCAGCCATAGCGCCACGCTCTTCACGGACGACATGGCAAAGCTGGGGCCTCAACTCGGTGCCGATGTCTCGAAAACCTCGGCTTTGGAAGTGAATCCAACTGCATCCGCCGTACAGGGAATTGGAATCGAGATCTGACAGAGCCAACCATTAAGATGGAGAAATCGCGATGACGAAGATGACAACCATTCCCGAGAATTACAACAACATCCACGCCGAAATCGTCGAACTGCTCAAAACCGCTCGCTCCGCAGCTGCCCGGCGTGTCAACTCGATCATGACTGCCACGTACTGGGAAATCGGCCGACGTATTGTCATGTTTGAGCAAGGAGGAGAGCAGCGTGCTGAGTACGGCGAACAGCTGATCAAACAATTGTCGGAGGATTTGACGCGCCAATTTGGTCGCGGTTTTGGGCGAGCAAATCTCTGGCAAATGCGTGCATTTTACCTTGCGTGGCCGCAAGGACAGATTCTCCAGACACTGTCTGGAGAATCCAAGAACTCCATTGATCCCAATCACATAGAAGCCGAGCCCTTAACTCTTGCAGCCGTCGCATCTCACTTCGCGCTCCCTTGGTCCGCTTACGTGCGACTGCTCTCCGTCAGGAGCCCGGAAGCCCGAACCTTCTATGAAACCGAGGCTCTACGGCTCGGGTGGTCCGTCCGCCAATTGGACCGCCAGATCGGCAGCCAATTCTACGAACGTGTCGCGCTCTCACAGAATAAAGCCGCCATGCTGGAGAATGCAGAAACCCCCGCACCCAGCGACTTGGTGACACCCGAACAAGCCATCAAGGACCCGTTCGTTCTCGAATTTCTCGACCTCAAAGACGAATACTCGGAATCAGATTTCGAGGACGCGCTCATCCAGCGCCTCGCCGAATTCCTGCTGGAATTAGGTGATGATTTTGCCTTCATCGGTCGCCAACGCAGACTTCGTATCGACGACACGTGGTTTCGTATCGACCTCGTCTTCTTTCACCGCCGCTTGCGGACCATTGTCCTCGTGGATCTCAAGGTTGGCAGATTCAGCTATGCAGACGCTGGGCAAATGCACCTCTATCTAAATTACGCCCGCGAGCACTGGATGAAACCCGGCGAGAACCCGCCAGTCGGACTCATTCTGTGCGCCGAAAAGGGAGCAGCAGAGGCCCACTATGCACTCGACAATCTCCCCAATAAGGTACTCGCCGCGGAGTATCAGACCGTCCTTCCCGACGAAAAGCTCATCGCCGAGGAACTCGAACGCTCCCGCAGGGAACTTGAGAAGCGACCCAGGTTTGCGCACGTCCCATCTAATCCTTAGACGACTGTCGGCCGATCAGTCATTGACTTGATCTACAGCGGCTTGCGGCCAACGCAGTGTGCCGGAAGTGTGCCTTTGTTTTGCGGGCCAACTTGATCAGTGCGGCGGGGGCAAGTGGCTTGTGGATATGCACAGTCCGCCCTGGCAATGGGCTATGATGAGAAGCCGGTGAGGAAGAGAGAGGGCTTGCATGGCGGAAGGTTGCTTCAGCATTAAGAATCGAAGTGTTTTGCGAGTGCGGCTGGAGCCCACCGAGATCTTCGGCATGGGGAGTGCCGCCTTTCCGATTCTGACCCTGCAGCTTAAGCTCCAGCTCTTGCCAGCTCAACTCGATTCCATCGTCAACTACACATTAGTGCGCCTGGCCGGAAAGTTCTCTGCGGGTAATGACAATACGGAATTAGCGAGCTTTGAGGCTCCGCCCCTTGCCGAAACATCGAACATCAATACGTATGAGCGCCAGTTGAGTCTCAACATTCCCTTGAACATCAGGCAGATCAAACGCATAGAGGAACTGCGCGACGGCAAGAACCCGTATGGCGGTTCCGTGGTAGAGAATTTCTGGCGGCTCTTGTGGAGGGAGTCCGAGATGTACGTGGACCGAATGGCCTTGGGCAGCACGGATCATTTTCCCATCCGCTGAGAGCGAGAACCGCTTCTTATCGTTGGTCTCGACGACCTGCAACAGGCTTTCGCGAGTGAAACAAGTTCCGGCCGCATTACTCTTGGCAATCAATTCATCGACAGATACCCACCCCTGACGATCCATCGTGACGCCTATGGAACCGGGCCTGTGTCGAAGGACGAAACTCAGAAACCTGCTAAGTTGCGACAGCTGCGAGTCCATAACGTCGTTGAATGCATTTGCCTTTCGTTACGCGCTGTCCCAACACTCGCGCCTCCCCATAGATGCAGCATCCTTTGAGCGATTGAAATCGTTTGATACGCGCAGCACGTACAATGCGATCCGTCTCCTCGTTCAGATTTGGCTCCGGCCCGTCCGGTAACTCACCCCGTTCAGCTGATTCTGAATCACCACGCTCTCAGCCAACTGATTGATAGCATAGGCCTTGTTACTCCAAGGATTCTCCTTGTTCGGATTCAGGCAACCGCTCGATCTAAACACTGCATATACGGGTCATGAATCTGTACGGGGCAGTCTGTCCGTGACAGATTGAAGCATCCTAGCGATCTCCCACGATCCTGTAACAGACAGTTCAGGTCCTGGGTATCCTGATGGCGACCAAATTAGGCCCATGGCCTGCCATTCACTCAGCAGCGACCCTAGACCCAAGTCCTCGAATGTCCGCCACGAGATAGCGTTACCCATCAACTCGGCTTCGGCACCGCGCAATTGGCGTTCTCTCGGCGACATCTGCAAGGCGCCCTCTAGAACCACCTTCCCCACGGCGCTGTCAACTGAATAAGCTGGAAGCAGTGGATGACGATAAAGGAAGGGGCCGAAGACACCATCAGCGGAAGGTCCGAGGCCGAGGAGGTTCTCACGGCGAACCGCATGTCGATAATACAGGTTCCGATCACGCTCTTTCGAAAAGTGAGCAAAATGGTTCTTACGGTAACCATGCCAAGACAGGAATTGGTGGGCAGCGTGAAACAGAGCGAAACGTGTTTCAGAACCAAGAGGTGGCACAGCAAGTCGCGAGAGAAAGCGCCGGTTGCGTTCCGTGGTCTGTAAGCTATAGAGCGATACGCCATCGATGCCCAGATCGACCAACTTGTGCAGCGTTGTCAACCATCCCTTTGTGTTCTGTCCCGGCAAACCATAAATGATATCTACAGAGACGATGAACCCCATCTTCAGGGCTTGCCTCAGTCGCGACACTGCCTTCTCGCTATTCTCGCGGCGGCCGATGGCTGAGCGGACTTGCTCTTCCAGCGTCTGTATCCCGACGTGCAAGCGGGTGAACCCGAGTTCCCGAAGCCATTGCAGACGGTCGTCCGTTAGCAGAGAGCTTGTGGACTCCAAGGCCCATTCGGTGGCTGATGTTACGCCCAGGGAGCCACGGATTCTATTGACGATCGCCTCGAAGACATTGGCTGGCAGAGTGGTGGGCGTTCCCCCCCCGAAGTGCACCGTTGTAACGGAGGCTGGCAAAAGCGGCCGGCACAAGCACCATGAATCGATCTCCGCGAGTACCGCCTTAGCGAATGCTTCCACAGTTCGGTTTGGCCCCTTGGTTACCGGGGTTGCGTAGCAGTCACAAAAGCCGCAACGCACCCGGCAGAATGGCACGTGTACGTAGACCGAGAGCGGGCCATCTGGGGCATGGCGAAGATACTCGGAAATCCTCTGCCAAGCGCTTTCCCCAGCCATTTGGAATCCCCGGCGAACCCAGAGTGGTGCAGGAAGAGAGCGGGGAGGCTCTGTATCAGGCCCCAATGAAATCCAGTCACGGATCACGCAGCCGGCATCGACGCGCTCCTCGCTACAACCCACAAACTCCTTGATCCGCTCGGAAGAAGGATCGCCAATTCTTTCTCGGCAGCGAGCGCCCGCCTCGATCAGCCATGCGGTTGTGATTTGACGAGCCACGCGGCAACGGAAATCGGGCGCGAAATCGTCGGATTGCGGAGAGTCCCTGAGAAGACACCAGTCAGGGCAGGATCGAGCGCAGTGATAAGCGTTCAAACACTCCATGCAGCGAGATGGGATCCGCGCCGCCACAGCACGTAATTGGGCAATCCGCCGCGAATCGAGACGATACCGTCCCGTTTGGCGATCGAAACAGCCGACGGTGTAGATTGCGCCTTCCGGAGATGCCTCAGTGCAGGAATGAAAGCAGGTGGTTGCGGTGCCGTCCGCCCGTAGATGCAGGACATCTTTTGAGACGCTACAGTGCGGCCCATGAAGTTCATCGAGCCGCACGCCGGAAAGCGATAAGTCCGCTCCTAGTTCGGCTGCGACTTGTTGTGCGGTCATAAATTCGCAAACGAAACGAGTCGCATCCTCTGGCTGGAAACCCATTCCTGGGGCGGTGGAGTAGACCGGTTCAAATCGTATTTCGCGCGCATGGAGCCGTTCGCACAGCCAGCGAACAATCTCGGGTTGGCGCGCGAAAGAGGCAGGAGTGATGGTAGTACGCACTGAGAACTGGCCGCCTTCTTTCTGGATGAGCTCCGCGGCACGCTCGATCACGTCTAACGACGGATTCAGATGGGCGGTGGGCCTTTGTAAGTTATGGATGTCTGCTGGCCCATCGCACGACAGACCGATCTTGCCGACATTCCTGGCGAGCCACCGAAGGCGGGTCCCGGAAGTGCAACCGTTCGTTGCAATGTAGCTCTTCCATTCAATACCACTGGATTCGGCAAGCGTCCGTGTTTCTCTCACTGCCGCTTGTAAACTGTCCCATTCTAGCGTTGGTTCTCCGCCGCCAGTGAACACCAACTGGAAGGGCTGCTTTCTGGTTAAGCAGAATCCGACTACCAAGCGCGCGGCAGCGATGATCGCGGACAGGTTCAGCGATTCTTGCCGGCGATTTCTTTCTGGAGCCCTGGCAAAGCAATACTGGCAATCCAGCAAGCATTGGTTGGTAAGGTTCAGGCTGAGACAGACGGGCATGAATGGCGACCGGGCCTGTTTCATCCAATTACTGGCCGCGGTGGCTGCCGCCTCCAGAATTGGTTGCGGTATCGATTTCTGCATCGTTTCGGAAGCACCAAGCCATGCCAACCGCCCGGGGGCATAAACAAGCCTCCCCACCCGAGACGGGACCTCGAAAACGGGCAGATCTGGTAGAAGGCGTTGATTCACTCGATACTTTCCGTTCTCACCGGCTAACGTCGGTGTAGCGAAGTACGGTCATACGCGTCATCCTGTTTTTCCTGAGACTCAACCCGATTCTGTTGGCCGTCGTCTGAATCCGACAAGGCATTCACCGGCGCACAGACGCCCAGTGCAACCATGCGAAGGAACAGAATCCGAGTTGCGGTTAACACCTCCTCAGGTTCGGTCCCACTCTCGGCACCTACCGACTCGGCGGCCTCCGCAAGAGTGCATGTGCCATTGAAGCGGTTGAAGATGGCCAGCTCTATCGAATCACGGGAAAACAGCGTGACGGCGTCCGCCTGTTGGGGCAGCCGGGCGAGGATGCTGCAGTCTTCCACTATGATTTCCACCTCCGGCAAGATGCCTGGTTTCGATGCCAGCATCTGCGCGTCCGGAAGCTCGTTGAGGTCCCTCAATCGCAAGTGGGGCCGACCGCGCAGCTCATCGAACGCGACGAGGCTCTCCCGCGCCAGCCAACGGAAGAACTCACGGCGGTCACGGATGCTTTTTGTCACAATGTTCATCTGCGAGACCTCTGTGGAGTCAGCTCGACACCGTAGCGCCGGTTCAGCAGGGTTTGCCCACGGCCCCCGCTGGTTGAGGGGTGTCGGTCTCAAGCGACCCCACTGGAGCCAGCGGCGGGAGTTCCCTTTTCATCGCCGTTGTTCATCGGTCTCGAACAACTTTCGATCGCAAACTGGCAGGCTTTCCCGACCATTTCGCGGCAGAACTTGCAGGATGCGCAATCATGGCCACAACTCAGCATACGCACATAGGACTCCTCAGAGATACAAATCGGCCAGTTCACGGACGCCGGACCGCCACCGATTTGATGCGGCTGCAGTTCCGAGCGGGTTATGTAGGCTTCCAATACCTGCCGATATCGAACTGGGTCGCGCAGCGTCACACGACCGGCTAATTTCAACTCGTCATAGGTATTGTCATAGAGATGAAGGTGCTGCGGCAGCACCCATGCCCCGGTCAGACGCAACCATGGCTCCCTCTCCAAGATGCGGTGGCACAGCGATTCTGGTTTTTTGAATCCTGCGGACATTTCGTAGAAGTGCTGCGTGCGGTGCGGGCAACCCGGAAGACAGGCCTCATTTACAATCAATCTCACTCGCCCCCGAAAGGCTTTGCGGAGCGCCCGCAGGGCAGAGATATCGCGCATCACTTTAGTTGCCGGCACCAGCACGTCGAAAATTCCGTCGACCATGAGAGCCTGAACCGGCGTTGCAATCTCCAACAAGGTGGAAGCGACCAGTTGCAACTCGGGTAACGCGTCGCGGATGCGCGAAGCGAGGAGAAGGTTTGAAGCCGTTGCGCCGACGATTCCGTAACGTTCACGCCACGTTCGCAGAGTTGCAACCACTCGCGGGGCGACCACGTCGATGGACTCGCGAAACACTACGGGGTTGACGAGGACATTGATTGCGAAGAGTCCACTTTCCAGGAACTCTTGCGAGTGCTCGGAAGGTTGTGGGGGGCGGCCCGAGCCAATTACCTCGGGCGGGAACGGGATATATACCTCGCAAATTTCCCTTCCGAAATCGCTTTGAAGTTTCCGCCAAAACGCCAGCGGTTGGTCGATGTAGGGAATGGCCCAGCGTTGACTTGCCATGGCAACCCGGCGGATCGGGGCGCAGGGGCGCGCCACCGAGGCTTCCCATGGAGCCGGATTCATCCGTTTCATAGCCGCAGCCAGACAACCGCCCACGCAATAGCCTTGCCGCTTCAAGGCACAGGACGAACATTCTGGCAACACACCCGCGGGCCGATATGGCGAGAACCTTTTCTCAAACCTGTGCCGCAAGCAATCGGCGTCGACTTCCTCCGTGAGCGCCTCGCGATGGAGGGCGGCCAGCGGATAGCAGGAAACCACCTGGCCGTCGCTGAGGATGTCCAGAACAGGACTGCAACGGCGACCGATGTCGCCGGCGCTCGGTCCCAGAGATTCGACAACGCCCTCGGGAAACATGCAGGGAACAAATCCGCAATCGAAATCGATGGAGATGCCCAGTTGTTTGCATTCGGCCGCAAACGCGGCCAATCGCCCACCAACCGCACGGTATTGACGGGGCCTGAGCCAGGAGTTGCCGCTGCCCAGACTGGGGTGCGCCAGGCCGAGGCGAATATGGGATGAGAGCCCAAGTTCGCGAATCCAGCGCAAAGCGAACGAAGGGTTGCTCCCCGCGTGATGCAGGTTGACGCTGAGCATAGCGCGCGTACCCAACCGGCGAAGAGTTTCCTTTTGCCGCTTGATCTCAACCTCGCGAGCCGTGCCATCTTCCGGCGCGTTCACCAGCACCGTTACTCTGTCGGAAGGCGTTTCCTGGATGCATCGAAGGGCTGTCTCCGGCATCAGCGCGTTCGAAAAGATGAGCAGACCCATATCGCGCGATAGGGCCTTGGCGACCATCTCCGGAAAGGCGGGATGGAGCGTGGGTTCGCCGCCGAGCAGCCGGACGCGGTCAATGCGCGACCGTGCCAGGAATTCGAGCGCTTTGTCAAATACGGCGGAACTCATGTGCGCCGATCCGGCCTGCACCAACGCACGAGCCGATCCTGCAAAGCAGAATTCGCAATTGCGATTGCAGAGGGTCGTGATGGAAAGATTAGCCATCGCCGTTTCCTCTGCGAATCCATCCCGCGTTCGTCCATTGGCGCAACCAGCCGGCGAGCGCGCATTCGGCATCCGCTAATGCAACGTGGCCGATCGCTGCGAGCTTTGCGGCAGCATGATCAAAGGAATCCCCCCGGCTGATCAAATCCCAGGCAGCAGCTTCCAGACTTGTGAGCAAGCGTTCGCAGCCCATGCCGGAAAGAATCAGTACGCCGTTTGATTCAACCGTGCGAAAGACGCCGGGAGCAATTTGTGTTGATTCTGTCATGAAAGGCGCTTCCAGTCCGCGATCTGGTCGGATTGGCGAAGTGCCAATCTCCGCGCAGCCGATCGGTCGGACAACAGAACCTCAGCGCTTGGCGCGGCCTGAAGCTGATGCAGCAGGCACCCAATTGTGATGAGGCGAGTCTGTATGCAGAAATCGTCATGGCCGGAACCGTTTACACGGCATCCACCGGCGCACCAGTAACGGCAGAAGCATGTACTGCATTTCGACGGGGGAATGGCGATGCGGCGTACGCGTGCAACCGAGCGCTTATCCACTCGAATGCCTTTGCCGGCCAGCGCCGAGCCGATCTGAAGGTCCAGCCCTCTTGCTTCCCATTCTTGCTTATCCAGATAACACGCCTGCAAGCTACCGTCCGCTTCAACAATCACGGCATCGTTGCCGAGAGGGCAAAAGCATAGGCGTGGGCGCTCTCGAACCGATGCCGAGTACGTGACTGGCACGCCCAATTCCGAGGCGGCGCGGTAGGCTTCTAGAAAAGTCTCCGCGAATTGGTAAGGATCGGGAGGAGACAACCCGGCACGCGCCGTCGCAGCGTTGGGTCGCAGCGGCTCGAAGTCGATGGCCGAAGGACGAAATTCCTTCGCCATCCAGGCCGCGATGGATGCGAGCGACTCCACATTTCGCTGGCTCACACATACCCGTAAACTCAAATCGGCCGGTGTTTCAGAGAGGATGCGCGCGGTGCGCTCGACGACTTTGAAACTGGCGCTGCCGTCTCGAAACGGGCGGTGGAAATCGTGGATCGGAGCCGGCCCATCCAGGGAAAGTACGATGGTGCTGAAGTATTCTCCAGCGAACCGGGCGCGCGACTGGTCAAAAGCTCCGTTGGTCGCGGCTTCGAGCACAGGCAACAAGCCCCGCTCGGCGGCCGCGATCCGGGTTCGGTGCACGATGACGTCGACGAGATCGCCAGCCAGGAACGGCTCCCCGCCGAACAAGTGAATATCCAACGTAGCGCGTGCTTCGCGCGCTGCCAGGTCAGCCATCCAATCGATAGCTTCGACCGCCACTTCTGGATCCATGTGGCGTCCGGGCACCGTGACTGCGCCAAAATTGCAGTAGCTGCAATTCATGTTGCAGGCACGAGTGGTAATAAGGCCTAGAAACTGAGGCGAAACAGGGCCTTTTCTCGCTGCAGGCACAGATAGCGTCGGAGATTCGAACAGTTCCCCAAGTTGTGCCACGACCTGGTTCTTCGTCTCTCCGCCCGCACCAGCGAGGGCCGCTACCGCCCGGTCGTTGACCCGAGCCGAGACGCCGTGCAGAGGAGCGACGACGACCCAAAAATCCTTAACGGGAACGGCGAAGATGTCACATGTCCGCGGCATCATCCCGCTCCTTTCTAGGCATTGGGTCCGCACCAGGCGGCGCCCCCTCCCGCCAGAACACGCCGCCCGACGATGCGATTCTGTCGAGCAACACGTCCTTACTCAATTCGCGGACGATGTGGCATCTCCCCGATCCTTGGAACTCAGCATCGCCGTTGGTGATGAGCGCCTTGTGGTAACAGTCGCCGCCGCAGTCCCACTTGACGAAACAGTCTCGGCAGTAGCTACGGTTATGGACCGACTGAGAGCGCAACTCGCTAAGCACGCGCTCGTCGTAGTCATATCCGCCTTCGGCTGCCGGTTTCCCGAAGAAAAACTTCGCGGCCCAGGGCTGATCCTCGGAGAAAACTTCGTAGCAGGAAGTAACGTTTCCGCTGGTTGAAAGACAGAAGCTGCCCTTGGTCGCCTCGCAAAAGTGATCGGTTAGCGAACCGATTCGAACCGGCGAGAATGTCAAATCGCCACCGAGATTGCGGGCACGCTGGCGGGCCTCGCGGAAGGCCTCGATGAACTCTTCGGTCTCGGCCGTCGCGGCAGTCTGCCCGCGTCCGAAACGGTAAACGGGTTCAACCTGCACGGAAGCCGGACGGCTCGTCGTAAAAATAAACTCTACGGATTCGGGTAAGTACGCGATCGCTTCTGTCGTCACAGTCGCTCGCACGCCGTAGGGGAAGCGACGCTCATCCAGAAGCCGCAACGTGCGCAGGACTCTGTGGCTGGAAGGGCCGCCATCCGGAAGACATCGATTCGCGTCATGCACGGCTGGCAGACCGTCGAGAGAAACAGTCAAGCCGTTCAGATTGGCGCCGATCCACTCCACCCGACTGACGTCGAGAACCGCGTTTGTCGACATGTACGCTTTCAGCGCGAGGCCATGTTGCTGGGCACGGTGCCGCGCGTATTGAACCGACCCCGTAAGGACTGGCCAGTTGGCGGTCGGTTCCCCGCCACCATGGAAAGACAACTCAATAGCTGGCGCTCCCAACTCCACGGCATTCGCGATAATAAAGTCGATCCCGCGGGTCGCCGTGTCGAGCGACATGTGAACTGCCGGTTGTTCGCCTGCTGCTGCGTAACAGTACCGGCACCGCAACGTGCATGCAGTTGTCAGCAGCAAACTGGCGCGAGTGGGCTTCAGACTACGAGAAGACTCAAAACGAGGAGGAACGTCGGACTGTCCGCCGAGGACCCCAACATCCTGCAGGAAAGTCACCACTTCGGCTTCTTTGGGCGTAAAGCTCCAGACCTGGGACTTCCGCAGGCGCTCAATCAGGCGTGCAATGGACGCATTGCCGATCCAAGCGGTTCGGCGTAACGGTGCGTAGTAGATGAACGCTCCGTTCTCCATTGGAATCGCGTGGATCTCTGTGCGGACAGCTGTCCCCACACCGTTCGCGGACCACGAGGGGGGGCTGGACAAGCCTTCTGGCATGTGCGGATCACCCGTCAATTCGGATACCAGTAGTGGTACGAATAGGTCGATTGGACGCCCACGCACGAGCAAACGCTCTGGCAGGTGCACACCCGGTTGCAGGTGCAAACCAGGTCGCACGTGCAACTACCGACAGAGTCAAACGCGCGGTTGGATGTTCCGATGGACCCTGGAACGCAGTTACAAGTGCACACGGCGCCAGCGGGGATGGGCGAACCACAAGGCAGCGTGTAACTGATGGTCTTCCCGTAGGCGTCCGTTGCTTTGTATTGAGTCCCTTTCACGTCATGCCGGTTGACAGCCAGATCCATTAGGCATCCCTCAGCGGTTCCTTTCGCAAGATCCCAACGCCTTATCGTCCTGTCGTCACTCCCGCTGATGAGCGTCGTGCCGTCGGGACTGACCGCCAAAGCCCTCACCGCGGCTGAGTGACCTTTCAGGACCCTCGCCGCCTTTCCGTGTGGAAGTGACCAAATAATAATCTCCTTGTCCGCGCCGCCGGAGCAGAGCCACTTGCCATCGGGAGTTGTCGCCAGTGCTTCGGCCCCATGCGGGTGGCCCGGCAGAGCTTTCAGCAACGCGCCATCCGGTAAGGACCAGATCAGAATCTTCTCGTCGTCACCGCCGGAGAACAGCAGCTTGCCATCGAAACTGACAGCCAAGACTCTTACTGCATCGGTATGTCCTTCCAGAGTCTTCACGAGGAAGAAATCTGGGAGAGATCCGAGGAAGAAATCCGGGATTGACCAGATCTTTATCTTCTGGTCGGAACCTCCGGAAAACAGCTTCTTGCCGTCAGGACTGACCGCAAGAGCAAATAACTTGGCATCGGAGGCGGCCAACGTCTTCACGGTTCTACCGTCGGCGACGGACCACACCTTAACCGTCGAATCGGTGCTTGCGGAGTAAACCGACTTCCCATCGTTGCCGATCGCCACCGCAACCACGGCATTCGTGTGCCCTTTTAGGCTCTTCTCAAGAGTGGCATCCGGCAGGGAACGAACTCCAATGGTCTTGTCGTCACTTCCGGAACACAGTATTTTGCCGTTCGGGCTCACCGCCAACGCGTGAACCGCGTCCGAGTGCCCCTGGACGGCTTTGAACATGGCTCCGTGCGGCAATGACCAGAACTTGATCGATCCATCCTCGCCGGCCGACCAAAGTGTTTTTCCGTCGGGGCTTATCGCCAAGGCGTAGATCCTTTTTTCATGCGCGAAAATGCCGCCGCACGGGGTCTTCGCACCGGCGCGTTTGCTTGCCTCAGCCGTCCTGCCGGTCAATCCCGCCACTGCGCTACTGATCGCCGCAGTCGCAGCGGATGCGACCAAATCGCGCCTCGAAAGCGTCCAGGCCCCCTTCTCTCTGTGAATCGAATAAATCTCCGGCTCTGGATCGTCGGGAGCATTCTCCGGAACACGGTTTAGCTTAGGATCCCTTTTTTTCTCGTTCATGGGTTGATTGCCTCTTGTTTCCATTCCGGAAATCGAATGTCTCTCGGCAATTCTGGAAACATCGTCCAGAACGACTCGCGATCGTTCTCAATTCCCGCACCATCGACAAATTTCCACTCCGATTCTCCGACAGTGCGAATCGCAATCCAATAAGCCTGGCTGTTGAATTTCTTCCCTTGCACTTCGATCAATTGTGTGCGCGGCACAAAACAGATCTCTTCTTTCCCGGCTTGGTAGGTTGCTGAGGGCTCGCCGAATTCGGTTCTCAGGTACTTAAAATTCATTTCTTTTGCTTGCGCCATGGCCGCCCGCCCTGCTCTTTCAAAAGCGTCTTTCCCCACTAAACTGAAGGCAGCTGGATGCTCAAACTTCATCATCGTGTCAAAGTCTTGCTGATTGACGGCTGACTGAACAAGTTCCGCCTGTTTCAAAAGAGCGGCTTTCTCTTCGGCAGAAAGAACATGAGAAACTTCCTTTGTCGGAACTGGAGCCTTGGTAGCTTGTTGGGCGCCCTGGGAAGCGATTCGCGCTGCGGACGAACCCCGATTTTTGTCCTGAATCGAAAGTAATTCGACCTCAAAGATCAGCGTTGCATTAGGCCCAATCTCAGTGCCTGCGCCCCGCTCACCGTACGCCAGGCTTGAAGGAATGAAGAGTTGCCACTTCGATCCCACAGGCATGAGCTGAAGCGCTTCCGTCCACCCTTTGATCACCTGACCAACTCCAAACGTCGCAGGTTGCCCGCGCTTGTAGGAGCTGTCAAATTCCGTGCCGTTGATCAATGTTCCCCGGTAAGTGCACACCACCGAGTCCGTCGCAGTGGGCTTTGGCCCGGTTCCGCCCGTCAGAATCTTGTACTGCAGACCATCGGGCAATGTGACGACCCCCTCTTTGCTTTTGTTGGCGGCCAGAAACGCTTCGCCTTCAGTTTTATTTTTCTCCCCACCTTCTTTCGCTTTCGCCTGCTGCTGTTTTTGCACCTCGCTCTGCACCTCGGCAAGCACAGTCTTCGCTTCGTCTTCCGTCAGACGCGTCTTACCGCCTGAAGTGGACTCCTTTAATCCCTGGACGACGAGATCCCAGTCGACGTCTACCGACTGCTTTTTCAGGTTGGCCCCAAGGGATGAACCGATATTCATTCCCAAGGCATAGCTGAACTTCTCTTTTCGACTTGTGAACCCCGGAGCCGCCTTTGTATGTTCTTTCGAAGTGGTGTTTGCAGGAGTTGTTGCCGCCGAGGTGCTTGCTGGAGTCTGCTGGGCATTGCCATCTCCGGCCAGCATCATCCCTGCGGCCAATATAAAGGTAGTAATGAGATAACTTTGCATGACCCGTCAACACTCGGCTCTGCATTCCGTAGGCAGAAATAGTTAATCTTATTGATACGAAGATCAGTGACTTTGGTCACGCGTCGACGTGATGCAACTCACGCAGAACCTCTCGGTACGGCAGTACCCGCAGGCACACCTCCTCGTAGCCGACTTCCGTTGCGCCGCAACGAAAACCTTCACCCCGTCATCGCGGACTGCCTCAGCCGCCTCAAATTGCATTTTTTTAATGCAAAGAAGGCGCGCTGCGGCGGTCTGTCGCAGGCCCTATCCACCCCGCTCGTTCTGCTCACGGAGCCATGGGTTGGCATCCTGGTAATCGCAGGTTTTGGTTTACTCGCCCGGCGATTTTCTCGCAGAGCTTCCCGGATACAGGGCCAGCGCGCGTGGTCGAGCGCCTTTCGTTGGCGGGTGACGAAATCGTACTCGTTGCCAGTGCGGCCTGGGAATCCACAGTTCGAAACGCTCGGCGGAAAAACCGCGGTTCGCATTGAGAAACCAGACGCCGCCCCGCATCGTTATAGCTAGGGAGTTCGCGGGCGGCAATTGGTTCCCTGCGCTCAACTCGTCGCCACTAGCGGAGCAAGTTGCAGTGTCTTCGCTGTCACAAATGCGGGAATGAGAGTATACTCTGGCCGAAATTTCGCTTCTCTGGAGGAACATATGATCCTTCACCCGTGTAGCTCAGTTTGTAGAGTGCTCGCGGCGGGCATTATCTTGGGGGCAGCCCTTAGTGCTTACGGGCAAAAATCCGGATGCTCCGTGTTAAACGTATACGACCCGGACGCCTTCTCAAAGGGCAACAAGCTCGCAGTGGGCGTCTTCGAGGTTGGCGGGGGTGGCGTTGGTTCGAATGCTGGCCCACTTGAGAAACCGCGCGAAATTCTTCTCGAACGATTCCAGAAAGATCTAAAAAAAACGAAATACTTCTCCGATGTTTCCGTTGTTGCTCCCGACATGACGACCGATGCAGACTACATTCTTGAAGGGGATCTGATTGGTCTATCCGGTGGGAGCCAATTCGGCAGGATTTTTGTTGGCGGCTTTGGGAATCTGGGCCAGATGCGCGTCAGCGGACGAATTCTTGGGCCCGCCCCGAGGCCCGGCGGGGACGGCCAGAGTCGCGCTGTTTTGAGCGATTGGGAATGTAACGTCTTCAGCGCCGGCACATGGGGATTTGAGGGTAACGAAAAGGTAGCCAGACGCGCCGCGGATTCCGTGTCGGACGCGTTGACCAAGCAGTTAGAAACTTTGCTTCGTGGCAAAGAGGGAAAAACCAAGCTCGACAAGATGGAAGCCAAAGATGAATCAGACTCCGACAAAAGTCCTATAACAGGCAAGAGCAAAACGGTAGATAGATCTTGGCGCGAGAAGCAGGAATGGCAGACTAAAGACTACTACGACGAGATCGAAAGCTTCATTGTGAGAAGCCACGAGGAACGATCCAGGGGAGTTGATGTTCTTTGGCTTACCCAAGCGAGTTATCGGGCACACGAGAAGCTGCTTCCCTCTCTTAAACAGACCGCGATCCTCCAGAAAAAAGAGCTCAAACCTGGGATGCTGACGGATCTTGAGGCTGTTAGGCCCTTCGCAGATCAAGATGTGATCGTCCTGTTGGCTACCTTCGAAATACATTCAAAGGCTGCCCCTTTCTTATGGGATTCAAAGCGAATGAAAGAAGCGACATACTTGGTCCGGACCGGAGTCGGCGGAGAGCGAATTGCCCCAACGGAGTTGTTGGATGACAAGATAGCGTCGTATATGGTCTTTAACGAAAAGCGGGTATTTAAAGGCCTCTCGGACTTTCGCGCGTTCCATCCGGTGATTCTTGTCTTCCCCACGAAGCGGCATGACGGAACACCATTTCTTCAGAGCACGAATGATGTGGTTGAGTTGCACTCCGAGGTGGACGGACGCCCAGTTCAAATCGATTTCAATCTTAAGCATTTCGACCTAAGAAACCTCGATGAACTTAAGATGGCTTCGGCGGCGGCCCAGCCATAGGTTGACGTGGAGATGTAACGATGTGGCTTGCGCGCATTGGCTTTGCTTTGGAGCCCTCACCTCCGCGGCTCATTTGCGGCCGATCTCCCCGGGTCAAAAGGCTGCTATCGCCCTTACGTACGTTGGCAGCGGTACTGACCGTGGCTGCGCCGATTCTCGCTCAGGGCCCAACAGCCAACACAGCTGCTAAACCAGAACTGTCAGGAATAGGTTGGCTGGAGGACTATGCCAAACTGAGCAACGCTCTGTACACCAACACCACAGACGCAGATGGTTGGACGGCGGATGCCAAAGTCGATGGCTGGACAGAATTGCAACGTCAGGGTAACGATCCAAGCGGACTTCATTGGGCTGTCTACGAGCGGTCTTTTGGCAACGGCAGGTCTGAACGCGCGCTAGTTTTTGAGGGTACCGAAAATATCTTAGATGTAGGTGGGAGCGACGACCAAAACAATATCAAGCAGGCCTTTGGCCAGACTCGCGACGCCACCCAATTCGAGGCGGCCGCTGCGATTGCAGCTGTGGAGTTTCAGAACAAGCCTAGCAATACTGCATTTGTCGTGCTCGGGCACTCAAAGGGTGGAGCGCTGGCTGAATACGCGGCGGCGTGTGTCGGGGCAAGAGGGATCAGTTTCAACGGCTCTGGGCTAAGTATCGAAACTCTAAAAGAGGTAGCGGAACATTGGTTTCCCGACAAAGCTGCGACAGCGAAGTCGCCGATAGAGGGAGCGCTGATGTTAGGACTAGAGAGAGAGGTGAACTTCTGGTCGGTGCAGAAAGCAGTGGGGCAAAACATCGTAAATGTTTTCACCGTAGGTGAACCGATTCAAGAGCTGACGGTTGGCGCGTTGGGCGGGCTCCACTTAGGAAGAGTTATTCCTATTAACCCGCCGTTCGGGACGATTGACCCCATAACGCTTCATTCAATGGGCCCGATAATTGAGGCATGCGCCCGTGACAATACACCAGAAACGTTACAAAGTCTGGCGTACGATCTACTTTCATCCAACTGGTCCCAGATCCTCGCAAACGTGTCGAAGTCCGCAGTCAATAGCCAATCTGTGGTCCTTAAATGGCTGTTGGCTCAGGCGGAGCTTTACGCAGGGGATGAGAGCAAAGCCGCCGCACAGTTTTTGAAGCTTAATGACGGCGCCCATGCCGATACCTACCGCCTGTGGGCAGAATCGTTCATCGCGGTTCGCGGGGAATCTCCAACTGGAATGCTCTTGGTTGGAGACGCGCTAGTGCGCGAGGGCCACTACCAGGACGCCTTGGCGATGTTCGATCGAGGATTGGGGCTCAGTCCTGGAGACGTTGCTCTGCTGAATGCGCGGGGCTCCCTTTACGCTCTGCTGCAAGATTCCGACGCCTCGCTGGCAGATTTTCGTAGGGCTTTTCCCCACTATTATTCCCGATGCGGCGGGCAGAACCTGCCGCGCTGCGCTCCACCTAAGCAGTTTCCCCCTCCTCCAGGTTGCCCTCCCGAGTTATGTGGTGGCGGTGGGGTGAGCAACTCAAGCCTAGGGCCCCGGTGCCCAGACGGTTCTCTTCCTCCGTGCCACAATTCCGGAGGAAACGCGGCAAACCCTAACGACAATTCAAAGCCCGCGGGTGTCAGCTTCGTATCCGAACATCAGGATGCCCAGGACTCAAAGTTTTCCTTACTGGGTGGTTCGGAGTCCTCTGAAGGAACCTCGGCTCATGAAACGGGCCTCGACACCCCAACGCTGCTTTATAGCAATCTTCAACGAAAGAAATAGGGGAGGGCGATCGATGCAGAGACGGCAATTTATCAAGTTAGTCGCCGCGGCTGCCCTTGCCCCGAGCCTCCGCGCTCAGGTAGCGACGAAGCACTTGGTTGCTTACTCGATGATCGGTGCGGGAAATATGGTGAGGAGGGCTCAGGAAGTAGGCATCGACTTCCGGGTGAAGGAACCCTCCACGTACTACCTCGGAGGGATCACAGTACCCTACGTTTTCATGTGCGGCGACGCGACTTCGGACTGGATTCTGATCGGTGAGCGGGACCCCAAATCACCAGTTCTTACACTTGACGATTTGGTTATTGCCATCCGATCAGGATTTGTGTTCCGCCCGCAGTTCCCTGGGGTCACGATTGACCCACGAGGCGGGGCTGATGGAGCGAGTATTCAGGATGTCAAATTCTTCGCGGGCGTAGAGAATACCGCCTTCGGCCAGACCTGCTTTGAAGCGGATTGGCTCATGAAGAAGATTGGCATGAAGATTGAGATCCTGCCAGTCGAAGGCCTCAAGACTTACTTCGACTTGGCCGCGGAAGAGGCCCATGATTTGGGAACCGAGATACTCTCCCGTTTTTGGTATGTTCCTTCGTTGAACAAGTGCAACGTAATCGAAGGGGTTGTGGTTTTAGACCAGTTTCGCTCCGGCATTTCCACGGAAGTTCTATCCGCGCGGGTAGGCGGCGAGAAGGTTGAGAACCTTGCCGCATTTTATTTTCGTCCTTCGGCTGAGTTTGCACGTTCATTCGAGGATCACTACGAGAAAATAAGCCTCGAACGTCCCGTATTCGCAAGGCTAGAGGCCCTAGCCAAACTTTCCGGGCTGGCTGCGGCGCTGGAGGCGGTTCCGCGCATCCCCGACTTTTCCTACTGGCGAGATACCTACCCGGTGGCAGTCGTAAAGACGCCGACAGAGATCGAGGTTCTTGAGCACAAGGACGCGCGCCTGGGATTGCGAGTGGCTGGCGGAGTCAAAATGCAGTCGATTGCTGCGGATCTCGAGAAGGGCAACGTCGTGGCCTTTCGGCAACTTGCCCAGGCGGGGCGCCACGAATCGGAACCAATATGGGAATTCGACATTGAGCTCAGCGACGGTGTGCCGAAAGGCGTTGTTTATCCCCGAGGCTCAACCGGCGCCACAACCATTCTGAGTCTATGGGGCCAAGCGAGTGTCTTGATTCAGCAGAAGCGGTACGAAGCCGCCATCGCAATACTGAACAACATCATAAGCGAGATGCCCAGCGTGCAGGATCCTTACAATCTGCGCGGTATAGCGAGAAGTGCAAACGGGAGCGGGGAGAGGGCGCTCGAAGACTTCGACCAGGCAGTCCGGATTAACCCCCGCTATGCGGACGCCTACTTTAACCGTGGCAACACGAATTGCGCTCTATTGCGATATGCAGACGCAATTCGAGACTACACTCAGGCAATTAATATCAATCCATCCATGGCGGAGGCATACGTGAATCGGGGCAAGGTTTCCGCCCTGCGCGGAGACAAAGCTGCTGCCCTGGCCGATTACGAAAAGGCTCTGTCCCTTTATCCCCATTTCGCCGTTGCATACTTCAACCGTGGCCTTCTCAAGGGGGAAATGGGAGATCACGACTGGGCGCTTCGGGACTTTGACGAAGCCATCAAGTTTGATTCACATTTGGCAAAGGCATATCTGGAAAAGGGCTCCCTTCTGGAAGCTGAGGGAAACGGCGAGGAAGCGCTTCATTGCTATGAGCGCTTCTTGATGTACGATCTGCCTGATGAAGACGAGCGCCGCTATTCTAAAGACGTCGTTCGCGTTCGGGCAGAAGAGCTCATGAAGGATCTAGTAATAGGACCGGAGTACGTGCAAACCCATCACGGTGTTCCTCTCTCAGAGCGATTACGGAGGATTCGGGATTTAAATGGTATCCATGCGCCGGATACTGGACCCCACTCAGTGAAATGAAAATCTCTTTCTTCCAAGTCGGAGCCCTGTTGGCCTCATTCGCGTGCGCAATCGCGGGCGCGCAGGAGTCCCCCTACGTTCTCAAGCGCAGCCGGATCGTGAACGTTGACGCTGAAACCGCGTGGAAAAACTCCGTGGCTATGGTTAGGGCAGCGCCAGTAATCGTTAACACGATCGATGGTGCTGCGCGCCTTGTGACCTTTACGATGCCGCTTGGAGCGGCAGAAGTAAAGGATTTAGTGCTGGATGCCAAGGATGTTGAAAAACAGCCGCTGACCTTGCACGTTACGATATGGATCGAGGAAATAGGGAAAAGCACGCGCCTTTATGTACGCGCCGCACCGAACGGAGGGGGCTTTTTTTCGCACTCTAACGGTCAGATTGAACAACATATTCTCGATGCAATTGAGAAACGCGACAAATGGATGCCTTTGAGCGAGGAATCCTCTGCTCAGCAAACTATCGATACGCTGCCTGGGCAGGCGCAGGAGGCCGCTGTAGCTTTTGTAATGGCTTCAAAGCAACTCATACTAAATGCCTCAAGCTCTGATCTCGGCGTTGTGACACTGTCGTTGATGATCCCCAGCGCGGATCTGAGCAAGTTCGTTCCAAAACTGGCCAAGCACTATTACCCTGGCGTTGCGCATGTCACTTTGTGGTTTGAACCATCAGGTTCTGGAACCAGGATCCGGACGAGAACGCTGGTTTTCGAATCCGGCAGTCTCTCGCCCGTGCCGCTGACGTCCAATGGCCAGTTGGAATCGGCGATCCTGGATGCGGTACAGAAACGATTAAAGGGGGTGACAGATGCCACGTTCGCGATTGGATCGGATTATCGCGGAAAGCCGGAATTCTGGAATGTTCTATTTGGCATTAACGCAACCAGCAACAGCACTGAAGCGACGCCGTCACTGACCAAAGATCTGCCAGTGACGATAGAAAAAGCTTGGGCTGCCGGTTTGCAGGTAATCACTCAAAGCAAAGTCATTGTCAGCTCGGATCGCAGTGCAGGCACTTTCGAGTTCTTGACGGCGCACACGAGCCAGATTGGTACAAAATATGCCGTGCATAGAGTTATTATTAGATTTACTTCAACCGACTTTGGCACGCGGATGTCCATCGTCATTCCTCACGCCCAGGAAACCACGGAAGAGAGTGAGAACGACTTGAAACTCTACGCTGAGCAGATCGGGACCGAGTTATTCGTCAAAGATCGCCTCAAGTGGTTGACTGACAAGAAAGGATTGAAATGAAAAGCTTAATCACAGCTCTGCTCCTAAGCTCGTGCGCATTCGCCTCAGATGTCACGCGGGGGAACCAGGTGGACGCGGTCATTCGAGATTCCACGCCGCTTTATGAGGACAGTGATGTGTGTGCCCGCGTGGCCGAGATTGGCCAGAAGGTAGTGGACGCGTCGGGAAATGAATTCGGTTTTTCGTTTCACTTTTACGTGCTCAACAGTCCCGATGTCACCACATTCTCCGCGCCAGGGGGATCCGTTTATGTAACCACTGGCCTCCTTCGGCATTTGCAATCGGAGGACGAACTGGCGGTGATGCTGGGCCACGAAATTGCCCATATCAATAAGCGCCACATGATGAAAACGGAAGGGTCAGAGCGTTCCAAGATATTCTGGGGTCGTGTTTTCGTTGTGGGCTCCGTGGCGGCGGGTATTTTTGCCGGTGCTGCCGTTCAGATCGCAACCGCTAAGGCGTTTACGAACACAGTTGCGATTGCTCCCAACGGGCAATTGCTTCAGCAGAACACGGTCAGTCCTCAACTTGCCAACTTGACCTCAGGGGCTGTGGCATTTGGAACGGCAAGCGGCGGAGAGACGCTATTGAACCTGTACTACCAAGGCTATAAAGATGAGTACGAGTTCGCCGCGGACAAATCGGGGATGGAGTACGCGGAAAAAGCCGGCTACAACGGTGCGGCTATGGCACGTGTGCTCGAACGACTGAGTGGACCTGCAGCGGAAATCGATCCCACCGAAATCTCTCACTTGCATTCATCAGACAAGAAATTAGTGGCGCGAACAGCCGCTGCCCGAGGGCAGGGCGCCGCGCCACAGCAAAATAATCCCTAACCTAATCACTTGATCCGGGCCTGAACTCTGCCCTACTCCTTCTTGCCGGGAGAATAATAACCGCGACGCGTTCGGATGACCGCGAGGGGCATATCACGAATGCGGATGGTGAGTTCATGCCATTCGTTGGAGTCTGCAAACCTGACTGGAAATCCTAGGGTGTAAGCACTCTTAAGATCAGCAGCGACCTGGCTGTAAGAAGAGGCTAGGTCTTCTATATGCCTTGGCGTATAGATTCGTCCGCCCGTTTGCTCGGCAAGCTGCCTGAGATGATTTTCACCCGCTGCGATAATCTGATAAGGGTCAACAGGACAAGGGACCGGAGCCTTGTGCAGGTCCGTTTCGCTGATGCATGATAGCTCTGGATTCTTGCCCGTCGCATTGGCTAGCAATTCAACGATGCTGGTAGGGCTAGAATTAGGCCGTGGCGTGATTTGCGTTCTACGATCCGGCACCGGTGGGACGAAGATCGGATATATGAGACAATCAGACCCTTTCACGCTTCTGAGGAGATCGTTGAAGGAGTGAGTCGATCCAAACTCTTCCCCCCAAAGGCTATTGTCAATGCCGTCCGTGAACAAGACGATAGCTTTTCTGCCTGTCGTTCCTTTCATGTATTCGGTAATCGATTTGTAGACAGCATCATATATTGCAGTGCCACCGGCCGGCGTGATAGCGTTCAATGCCTTATTGGCAAGCTCAAGATCAGCGGTGAAAGGCTGTACGAGTTGGGATGTTGAACTAAAGGTCGCGACAGCGACCTCATCACCGTCATGAGCTTGTCGAATGAACTGCCTTGCGGCTGCGCGAATCAATGCTATGTGTGGTTTAACGCTCGCACTAACGTCAAATAGTAGAAGCAAATGGAAAGGTTCGGTAGTGGATTCGAAATGGCGCAAATCAACGGGTACGCCGTTGTCAAGAACATTGAAACTCTCCCGTCGGAGATTAGGGATCGTTTGCTCTGTCTGATCTCTAACGATGACGTTCATGTACACCCAGTTCGCGTTCACGTGAATTACAACTCCGGATTTTGCATCCGCGCTGGAAAGCTTCGTCGGCGTAAGATCCACCGCGACCTTGTTTACACGGCTAGCTGCATACATCAGTGGCCCACCACTGCCGAGAGTACGCTCAAGGCTACCCTGGGCTGTCTCCACGCCTGTACCCCATGAGAGCAGCGATCCAGAACGAAGCAGCGCCCTCAAAGAGAGGCCTTCATCCAATGCGCACCTTATGAGCCCCGAATCGGTCTGGAAGTACAGGTCCCCCTTTGGCTGAACGCGGAGAGTGACTGTAATATTTCCCGAATCAGCGTCGACGGTCGTAGGGCCAATCGAGTCCAGGATCTCGACGTTCCCGGAAAGAGTCCCGACGTTGAGCGGCGACTCGAACTGTTCTGCCCTGACGGAAAGAGCATGCCCAATTACAGAGACGGAGATGCCTTTGGGTACCTCGAAGGCGAATTGCGTCGAAACGCTGGACGCACCATTTCGAAGACCGCGTATCACAAGCGTCGAACCCTCAACCGATGTGAGTGCGCCAGATTCCTGTTGCTTAGTGCCCGCAGGCAGCGAATAGCGCACTTCTCCACGAAGCCGCGGCACATCTGACGCTTTGATCAACACATTCCCCGATTCGGCCTCGATGAGAATACGTTGGTAATTCGTTGTCGGGAGATCTACCAACTGCACAATATCTTGCGCCCGGAGAGAAGGTACTAGCAATAACAGAACTGTGAGCCTCAAAATAGTCATTTCTGACCCACGGCCGCTCGCGCCTTTTCCTTTCGTTGGTATACGTTTTTTAGCTCTTCTGCCATTTGCGAGATAGACTTTTCACTTTTTCCGACACCCGTATAAAGCTTCCTGACTGAAGCGCCGGGACGTATCTGCGATTGGCAGCATCCCAGTTGACATTGAAATGTGGTTACGAGTTCGGCTTCTCGGGCCCTCAGTATCCCACCTACCACACTGACCATTGACGATTTATCAAATACTTCTTTTGTCAGAATGTTGTACAGGTTAAATTCGTTTGTCCCGATACTCGCTTGTGTAAAAGCCCCTATCATCGTGAAGTCAGTAGATTCCTTAGAATCCTCGGGTAAGATCGAAACGCTGCTGAAGTAACCCGATTCTGACAGGCGCGCTCGAAACGTTTCAGCGAGATAGATGCGCAAGTGTTCCATAGTTCTCATGGAAAATTCCGGACGCACCTTAAGCCCGAACATTCGGATACCGAGAGTGGGTCTTGGCGGATGTTCTCCGAGGCCGAAGTCATTGCTCGAACTGCAAGACGCCCCAAAGGCGGTCGCTTCGCAAGAAACGAGGAATAAGATGACGAGGAAATATCGAATCAGTGTGATCAAAACGAACCTCCGCCGCAACGTCCGCGACCGCCTGACGAAGTGTAGCTGAATCGTCCTCCGAAAGGACACCTTTGGTTAAATTTTACGGATATTGTAAAGCCGCCGGTTGCCATGGGGCACAGTTCCGCAGCTATCCAGGACAGGGATGGCTGCGGATTTCCTCATTTTTTCTGGCAACGAAATGAGAATCCGCGCACCACGCCCGAGATCCAGCCTTCGTTTTCACAAGAATCAAAGGTTCCTCCACATCGGTAGTTCCCGTTCCCGAGGGGCGATCGTCTTAACGATCCGATGCTGCGCGTCCCGCTTCGCCTGAATTCGTGCCTGGGAATAGATCTCCAGTGTGCACCGGCAGGTCGCGTGCCGCATGAGTTCCTGCACGCCAGCCGATGTGCTTCTGAATTCCGGCACATGCGGCCGTAGGCTGGATAATGCGGGAAGGAAGGATATCTGGCCAATAAGGGGTTTTGCCCTGTGTGAGTTCCGGAAATTCTGACCCGCCTAATCCGGAAATTCTGAGCCAGCCGGCAACAGTCATAAGCGGTAGAACTTCTCCCTATGCCTCCGCGCCGGCCAAAGGACCGGTGGAGGCGGAGGGAGAGGAGGATGTTGAGTATGTTAAAGCGTCACGAAGTGGAGATTTTATTGAAGGCGGGCCACGGCAAGGCGGAGGTGGGCCGGCTGACGGGAGTGTCGCTGTGCTCGGTGAAGCGCATCGCGCAAGAGGGGCCCGTGGTGCATGTCGATGATGCTGCGGAGCGAGCCCAACGACAGGTCGGGCGGCCGAGCCGAGTGGCGAATTTCCGGAAATCAATAAATCAATTCTGGAGATGCTGCAGCAGAAGCCGGATCTACCATCGCTGGAGATATTGCAGCGAGTGCGGGAGGCCGGCTATGAGGGTGGCAAGACTGCCCTCTACGCGCTGGTAGCCTCGTTGCGCCCGAAGTCGGCCAAGCCGTTGGTTCGTTTCGAAGGCCTCCCGGGGGAGTTCAGTCAGCACGATTTTTGCGACAAACTGCACTTCGATTTCTCCGATGGCGCCAGCCAGTTCTCGCCTCGCGTCTGAAGTACTCGCGTTTCACGTGCGTCAGTCTGGTCCCGGATGAAGCGGTCGAGAATTTGGTACGAACCCTAGCCAAGCATTTGGCCACCTGGGGTTGGCTCCTTTGCAATGCGTCTTCGATCGACCGAAGGCGATCGCCCTTGATTGGTGCTGCGAGGATCGCGAGAAACATCGGCTGCACACACTCGGTGTATAATCCGCCTGTCCAAAGTCCCCAATGGAGGTCGTCATTATCTAGGGAAGCCCAAAGACTTCCTTCATCGAACCTGGGGGAGGAATATGCCAGCGGCGGAGGGTGGCAAGGCCCAGAAGAAGTTCTCGCGAAATCCACCCGGCAGCGTGGCCAAAAGGCGCCGCCGCCGAATTCTGCTCGATGTTCTGGTTGGCCTGTGTCTCACCGTTGCCCTACTGATTCTCACGCGGTTTTTCGAGGCGACAACTCCAGGCAAGTTGCTGGACGGGGCGTTGTACTGTTGGGTCCAAACGCGCCTTGGTGTCGAGCAGACCAAGATCCCTGTCGTGGTGGTGGACGTCAGTCAATTATCTGTTGAAGCCAGCCCCGGGACTCTCACGCCCAGAGAGCAACTGACATCCCTGATCGACAAGGTTGCGGCACAGAATCCGGCAGCGATTGGCGTCGATATCGACTTCTCTCCAGACGAAGCAGGTTGGACTGCCAGGGGCGGGCCGCAGTTCTTCGATCACATTCGTAATGTTCCAACGCCGGTTTACTTGGGAATTGATCGCTCGCGTTATGCCGAACCGTCCGCGTGGCTAGGATCTCCCGATTACCAGAACCTTGCCGCTGCTGTTGTCATTCGGAGTGACGATAATCAGGAAATGCCTCTCTGGATCGCGCGCGGCGCGGACTCCTGCCTCGGTCTGGCCAGCGAGTTGTTTACGGGTGCGTCCAATGCCGACGGTGGGCAAGCGAAGGGCGATGGCAGCGGCGACACATCCTGCCTCCCTGCGATGAGCTTCGCTCTGGCTCGAAGCTACCCCGACCGCGAGCGCCGGTCTTCGCATTGGCCTTCCGGATTGTTCAAGATGTATCACCAGGAATTGATCGACAAACAGAGCGGTATCTACACCGGGTTTTTTTATCCGGATTACAGCGTGGCGCAATATCTTCGGAGTCAAACGTCAAGCAGCGTCGTGTCTGACAGCGATGTGCAACTGGTTCTGAACCCCGGCGTGACCACCTTAAGGGGCAAGATCGTTCTTTTGGGAAATACTGCATGGGGAGCAACACCGGACAAGTATCCAATCCCACCGTGGCAAAAAGAAATGGCCGGCGTCTACTTTCACGCGAGCGCAGTCCATAGCCTTATCCGGGGGCCTTTGCTCGAACTCACCGGCATTGCAAGGTTGCTATTGGACATTATCCTCGCCGCTGCGATCCTGTTTTGTTTATCATGTGTGCGCCTGCACTATTCCGCGAAGTCCCTTGAGGAAGTCGCCGTCCATCGGCTTCACGTGGCATTTACTGCAGTAGCAGTGGTCGTTGTGCTGACCTTGGGATATGGCATAGTGCAGTATACTCGCGTTCTTTGGATAGATTCTTTCCTGGTGTGCCTTGCGCTGGTAGGCCATGTCTCATTCGGTCCGCATGTGGAAAAACTCATTGATCACGGACGACATCTTGGGCTCAAGCTGTGGCAGCGCCTAGCTTTAGAGAACGTTGGGGAGTCACTATGAAAGCGAAGCGTCAGCATCGGACACGTCCGACCATACTCCTCGCAGTGATGACATTTTCCCTGGCAGCCTCCGCGCAGGATAGCGCCAAGCGCGCTGAGGCAGCACCCGCCGGAATCATTAGTGAGGTCAGCGGCGCATGCTGGCTCCAAAAAGGGCATTCCAGTGTGCCAATTACGCTGAAGCAATACGGGGGCGTGGTGGTGTACGTCGGTGACAAAGTCCGTTGTGATAAGGGCGGGCGCCTGGTTCTGGAACTGAAAGGTCGGAGAACCAGTATCGAGCCATCCCATTCTGATGACTGGACCACCGTACCTGAATCCTCTGAGGCCAGAAAGGAAGCCATGGCCGGCCCAGTGGATGACTATTTCAAGCTGGCCGGAGCCCAGCGCGGCGTAAACGGCAGCGTCTATTCGCCGCCGAATGATGGTTCTGGGAGCGCCGTGCGACCGGAACTGTTTGTGATTCGGTGGATTCCCAATGAGCACGTGAAAAAACTTTGGCTTCGCATTCGGAACCAATCAGGTGCACAGCTTTGGCCGGAACATGGCGAGGGAGGGGAGGAGGTTTGCGCCGCTTGCGGAGAGCTGAATTCAGCCACTGTCCGACAAGCTTTGTTGAAGTACCAAGGGACCGGCGACCGGGCGCTCCTGACGCTGGCAACGGTTGATTCCAATGGGCACAAGGAGGAGGTTCAGTTCACGGTCATTTCCGGCCAGGAAGAAAAGGAGTTGAGAGATCGGCTGGAAGTGTGCGGGAAGCAGCCGGGCCTGATGAAGTATATCTGCCGGGCCTATGAATTCCGCCAACTCAGGTTATATACGGAAGCAGCGGCTGAATATGAAACCGCCCTACGCGAGCTGGCGCCGGAAAGCGTCGACTTGCAGTTGCATGCCATCGTTGCCCACCAGCTCACGGGAAACTACGCGCGGGCGGATGAACTCACGGGCAAGTTGCCGGCAGGTACACAACTGCCGCAATGAGTAAGGCAACGAGCTCGAGGAATCGAGGTATTCGTGTTTCCAGGGAATCGTGTTGCGTTGATGGTTCCACAGTGTCGCGTGCGGCAGGTCATCTGTGCCGGAAGAAGGCGCGAGAGCTTTGACCAGCGCATGATGATTCTTGGCCTGTTGACGGTCCTGCTCACGTGTCCTCTACGCGCCCAATCGCCTGCTCCGCTCTCCCAATCTGTCCAGCCGACTGCGACGCAATCGGCGGCAACCCTATATTCTGAGGCCCCTCAGCCGAAGCCTTCTGAAGCAGTTCAGAAATTGTTGGATGAAGCGGTCGGATTCTTCAAAGCGGGGGACCAAGCAGCGGCTCTCAAGGCAATGGACAGTGCGTTCACTCTTGCGCAAGAGACTCACGATGTGGTCGCCGAACTGTTTGGCGACCGCATTAAGGCGGAAGTATTGGCAGCGCTGCAGCGAAACGATGAAGCCGTGTTGGAATTGAGGAAAGTAGCCGAGGGATGGGATCGATTGGGTGATGGTCCCGGGCGCATCGATGCCCTGGGAAGAGCCGGGGAATTGCTGTTACGGAGTAAGCCGGAGGAGGCGGGAGCACTGTTTCAGCAGGCAATGTTCTTGAGCCGGGAGGAGAAACGGCGCCCGTTGGCGTCTGCGGATGCGCTGGCAAGCATTGGAGAGCGTGTCCGGACCGAAGGGAACCTGGAATGGGCCGAGAAAATTCTTGAGGTGGTGGCCGAGATCAGAAGCCGAGGGACGCCCGACTCGCTGGACGAGGCGACGAGCTTGAATAACCTGGGCGCCAGGGCATATGACCAAGGCGACCTCAAGGCGGCTGCCGACTACTGCCGGCGGGCGCTGGCTATCCGGCAGAGGCTGGCGCCAAATTCGCTGGGCATGGCGGAGAGCCTGAACAACCTTGGCCTTGTGGCGTTTCGGCAACGTGATCTGCAGATGGCGGCCGAGAGCTACCGGAGGGCGTTGGTCATTCGAGAAAAGCTCGTGCCCGACTCGCTTGACATGGCGACGACCTTGAATGACCTCGGCGTGGTTACGATGGAGCAGGGTGAGCTGAAAGCGGCCGCGGATTACTATCGGCGGGCGCTGACCATGCTGGAGAAACTGGAGCCGGAATCGCTGGACGTGGCGTCAAGCTGGAGCAACCTCGGCAATGTTGCGATGAATCAAGGTGACCCGAAAGAGGCCGCGGAGTACCACCATCGGGCATTGGCCATCCGGGAGAAGCTGGCACCCGGCTCGCTGGACACGGCGATGAGCTTGAGTAACCTGGGCGTAGTCGCGATGAGGCAAGGTGATCTGGAAGCGGCCGCGGCGTACCACCGGCGGGCGTTGGTCATCCGTGAAAAGCTGGCGCCCGGCTCGTTGGATTTGGCGATGAGCCTGGTTAACCTGGGCGCTACGGCATATAATCTCGGCGACCTCAAGGCGGCTGCCGACTACTGCCGGAGGGCGTTGGCCATCCAGGAGAAACTGGCGCCCGACTCGCTGGATGTAGCGGGGAGCCTAATGAGCTTGGGCGCGGTGACGTACGCCGAAGGCGACCTGAATGCAGCGGCTGAATTTGAACGGCGGGCGCTGGCCATCCGGGAGAAAGTGGCGCCCGACTCGCTGGAGGAGGCGATAAGCTTGAATTTCTTGGGTGCTCTGGCGGATGCGCAAGGGGACCGGATGGCAGCCGCAGAGTATAACCGGCGGGCGCTGGCCATCGGGGAAAAGCGGGCGCCCGATTCGATGGTTGTGGCGGGGAGCTTGAATGTTTCGGCGTTAGCGGCCCAGCAGTCAGGGGACATGGAAACTGCGGAAAGCTTGGCCAAGCGTGCCTGGCGTATCGTCCGAAGTCAGGCCGACGTGGTAACCAACGACGAGGCTCGGCAAGCATTTGGCTCCGCCACTCAAGCATTCATGGGTGTTTTGTTAAGCGTGCAAATCGCGCGGCGCGAGTCTGAAGCGGCTTTGGTGACCTTAGAAGAGGGAAGATCCCAGGCGCTGGCGCAACTTCTCTTTCAGCGGCGGCAATTGCTCGCGCAGGCAAGCGGCGACCTGTGGCCACGGCACCAAGAAGCGCTGGCCAGACTTCAACATGCGGAAGAGGCTCTGGCCAAGGCAGAGGCGGTGCCGGAGCAGTCCAGTAAGGCCGAACAAGAAAGGGAAAATGCCCGCAAGGAATATCAGCAGGCTCGTGATGAGGCCGAACAGTTGTGGGCCGCAATTCAAAAGAATGCGCTCCGTGCTTTCGTCCCTGCGGTGCCGGTTCCAGAGGCTGCCAGAGCTGTAGGCGCCACCGGCACATTTGTGGCGTTTTCATTCAATGGTGAGTCCGACGTGCTGGCCCTAACCGGTCCAGCCAAGGTTCTCAGCAAGAAGCTCCGGCTCAGTCCCACTGGTTTGCCAAATTCTGGGTCCGGCGGAGTGGACGTCCGGCGGGTTGAGGACCGGATTTTGGGCTTCTGGAGAAAGACCAGTCTGCCGCCCGTAGCGGCCGGCGATGCTTCGAAGGCCGAGGAGAACGAGTTGGCTAGGGAAGGCCGGGAACTCTTCGACCTCTTGTTTCCGGGCGAGATTGGCGAAGCGGTGCGGAAATCCAAGCGGCTGGTGATCTCACCCGACGGCCCGTTGTGGGAATTGCCATTTGCGGCGCTGGTGACAGACATCGACAGCAACGGGAATCCCCACTATCTGGGAGAGCAGGTGGCCATCACCTATGCGCCATCGCTCTCGCTGTATGTCCAGTTGAAGCAGGAAGCGCCGCATTGGAAGAACGGAGAACGGCTGGAGGCGCTGGTGGTGGGCGATCCCAAATTTGATCGCGCGATGGCAGCGGATGCGAAAGACAGGGAGGCGGACTGGGCCTGGGCAGGACTGTTGCCCGAAGGCAGCCATCCGCGGCGGCTGCCGGCGACTGCCGGGGAAGCGCAAGAGATTGCGAAGCTATATGGAACCACCGCGCTGCTGGGCGAGAACGCCACGGAAGCCGAGGTGCGGAAGCGGATTGAGAAAGCCGACGTCATCCATTTGGCCACTCATGGGATGTTACAGACGGCGCTGCCGATGTCGTCGGGTGTGTTGCTGACGCCGCCGGCCAAGCAACCTGCCATTGGCGAAACCGATGATGACGGAGTGTTGCAGGCGTGGGAGATCTTCGGCCAGTTGAAGCTGCGGGCGGAGTTGGTCGTCTTGTCGGCCTGCCAGACGGCTCGGGGGCAGATCGTACGGGGCGAAGGAGTAGTGGGATTAACGCGGGCGCTGGAGTACGCGGGCGCGCGGTCGGTGGTGGCCAGCCAGTGGTCGGTGGCGGCGGGCGATAGCACGGTGGAGCTGATGAAAGCGTTTCACCTCAACTGGCAGGCGGGCCAAACCAAGGATGAAGCGTTGAAGAACGCCATGACTGCGGTTCGCGCGAAGTATCCTCGTCCGTACTACTGGGCGCCATTCATTCTGCTTGGCGACCCGGACAATCCCAATGCGGGAAAGAATTAGGGAACCTCTGACGAGTATTGTCCGCAGCCAAGGGAAGGTAGAAGCCCTTGGGTGGCGGCTGATTTTGTTCTCCTGCGAGGGTGCTATTCGCTTTACCCGGTGCCCGGTGGCGGACGGGTTCGAGATTAGATCCCGCTTTATCTTGGGAGAATCGTGAGCATGTGCCCTCAGCCTAGTCAACAGCGGGACGGTGCCCAGAGTTTGTCCTGACGATTCTGCTGTTCATTGAAACGCACCGGTAGGGCCCAAGGGCGCATTTGAGTCTCCATCACTGATTCGTAAGCGCAACCAGACCAATCAGTTACAGACTAAACTCCTTACTTCGGGACCAGACAGTCGGAAGTTCGCATCCGGTGTGCCCGACGATTTCAGAGCCATTAATTCAGGATCGGGACTTAGCTCGGCATGCTCTGTCGCGCGATCCTTACGAGAGTGGCATCGGGTATGTAGATTTATCAGATTCCGGGGAGTAAGTAAGCTAACCTCTGAAGGGAGTTTGATATTGAAGTGGCCGCGATGCAAGGTGACAGGCGTGAGCCAAGAGGGGTGAGCAGCGTAACCGTCAAACGGCTGTTGGTGCGGATTGCGCCCACGGGACGCCAGTTCGACCGCCGCGCTATACTCTGGCCGCGTTCTCTTTTGGGTTTTCCCCTGTGGCAATAGACGAAGAAAAACCGGATTTCGCTCTCGACATAGCCAAGGATGCAGGACGAACCCTGCAAACGACATTCGCGACCGCCGCTGCCGCAGGAGCCGTTGCCTCTGCTGAAGCGACTCACAATATTCCGTTCGGTGTCGGCGCTGCTCTTCTCACGCTAGTCGGCGAGTTTGCGGGTCGGAGAATAAACAGCCGATTGAATGATGTGGTTGAACACTTCACTAATAGACTCCGCAAACTCGGAGAAGAAAAGATTGACCGGGAATGGTTCACGAGCGAAGAGTTCCAGACGTTGCTCTTCGATGCACTTCGTCAACTGCAAGTCACGCACGACAGCGCCAAACTTAAGATGCTCGGTGTCGGATTGGCTAACAGTGGAGCCGATGGTTTCAAGGAAGAAGAACGGAAAGATTTGTTCATTCGCTTCGTGCGGGAACTCACGAGCCAGCACGTCGGCGTGCTTCTTAAACTTCTTCCTGAAACTTTTCCGTTGTCGAAGACGGTCGTTCGCTCAGAGAGACCCACTTCGACAGAGGAATGGGAACACAGGCTGGCGTGGAGTCGTAGGCCAACACTGACGGCGAGCAATGATGACGACCTATTTGCGGTTCAAATGCTGCACGCCTATGGACTAGTTGAGGAAGAAATCAAGTCGTCTATAAAAGAACCCCACTTCTCTAACATTTCAAGCGCGGGCCAAGCACGAGAGGCGTTAAGACAGTTCATCAAGAATGTCGAGAACGCCGAAGTTGAGAGGTCATTCCGCCTCAGCGCCCTCGGCCACGATTTCGTAAACTTCACGGGACTGCGGGAGCCGACGACACCTCCAGCAGAATCAAGTGAATGACACGCCGGGTGTCCGTCTGAAAGCCAGCGAGAACGCACTTTTCGATGACTGTTGGCCCAGTTCGCCCCCACCATGCCACGCGCTCGCATTCTTTGGTATTTCGATGGTGCACACTTGCTGCACAGTTGTTCCCAAACATGATCTTTGCTACCCGACAATGGACACGCGCATCCGACGTAAGTCACTGAATCCGAACAGCAGGCCCCAGGACGGCTAAGTTTGCTAAACCGCTATACGGGCCAACTATATCGAAGGTTCGAATTCCCACTTGGCCAAATCCTTTATTACAGCGGTTTGCTCTGACCGGACCATCTCCCAGAAAACTGAAAAACTGGCAAAACTGAAAAACTGACAAGATGATTGAATCCCCGCTGAGTGCACCACTAGGAAGATTCCAGCCAGCTTCCGCCTTGCCCGCCTGTGCGCAAACTGTGAGCGACAGATCTCTGCGAGACCTCACGGAACCACACATTCCTCGCAGCTCGAATTTGTGAAGTGCCTGAAAGTGCTCGCTTTTGATGGACTTGGCGGAAGCGCCTCTCCGACTCAAAATCCGCCGGTGCTTAGCACCTTGGGGGTTCAACTCCCCCTCCCGGCACCATGATTCCAAAGGACTTATGCGACATCATGCAAATCATGACTGCACCATCTGAAGTGCAACTGTGCGCAAACTGTGAGTGTTCTGCGCGAGACGGCAAAGAATTCTGGCACCCTCGTTCGGCGCTCTGTAATTCTCTAACCCCGTCGAGATACAAGAAAACTGTCAAAACTGGAAAACTCGAAATCCCTTCGCGTGGACGACGAGCACACTGGCCGGTAGAAATCGGTTCCGCAGGAAACGCCTACAAAGATCAGGCTTGGGCACGCAGAAACTCTGCGCGGTACGGGGGCGCGTGCGCTCGCTGCCCTCCCGTCGTCGCCAGCGGGCGAGGACGTCGGGCAGGTCGCTCTGGGTGTGCTCGTCGGCAGTGAGTGGGGTTTTCGGCGCTGCGCCCAGCTTGCTTTCACTCAGCAGCGGCGTGCGCTTGTCGTCCAGCGACCAGCCGTCCGCCTCCACATCGTAAAACCACACCTGATCGGTGCCGCCGGAGTTGGTCTTGGTGAAGAGCAGGATGGCGGTGGAGACTCCGGCGTAGGGCTTGAACACGCCACCGGGCAGCGAGATCACTGCGTCGAGCTTTTGATCCTCGATCAGCATCTTGCGTAGGCTCCTGTGTGCGTTGCTTGATCCGAAAAGCACTCCATCCGGCACAATGACGGCGGCTCGTCCGCCGGGTTTGAGCAGCCGCAGAAACAACGCCAGAAATAGCAGTTCGGTCTTCTTGGTCTTAACCACCTGCTGCAAGTCCTTGGCGCAGCTCTCATAATCGAGTGACCCGGCGAAGGGTGGATTGGCCAGTACCAGCGTGTACTTCTCTTCTTCCCCCGCATGGTCCTGCGCGAGCGAATCGCGATAGGTGATGTCCGGGTTCTCCACTCCATGCAGCACATGTTCATGCTGCCGATACGCAGCATGGTGTTGTCAAAGTCAAAGCCGTGAAACAGGTCACGATGGAAATGCTGCCTCAACTTGGCGTTGGTCATCACTTCGGGATGCCGTTCGCGCAGCGACTCACCGACGGCCACCAGAAATCCGCACGTTCCGCAGGCTGGATCGCAGACAATGTCCGTGGGCTTGGGCTCAACCATCTCCACCATAAGCCGGATGATGTGGCGCGGCGTGCGAAACTGGCCGTTCTGTCCGGCGGTGGCGATCTTGCCCAGCATGTATTCGTAGAGATCGCCCTTGGTGTCCCGGTCTTCCATGGGCACCTTGTCGATCATGTCCACGACTTTGGCCAGCAGCGCGGCCGTGGGAATGGTGAAGCGCGCTCCCTCCATGTGCTTGGAGTAGGTGGTCCCGTTGCCTCCCAGAGTCCGTAGCCACGGGAAGACGTGCTCGCTGACCACCGTGTACATGTCGCGGGGATCGAAGTTCTTGAAGCGATTCCAGCGGTAGTCCTGAAAGGAACGCTTCTTGTTGTCTTTGCCGTCGGGGAAGAAGCGCTTCTGCATCGGCTTCTTTTCCCGATTGGCCTTCAGTTCCTCGGCAATTTCCTGCTCGTCCAGTCGCTTGAGAAATAGAAGGTAGGTGATTTGCTCAATGACTTCGAGCGGGTTGGAGATGCCGCCCGACCAGAAGGCATTCCAGACTTGATCGATTTGACTGCGAATTTCACCAGTAAGCATGACTGGTCAGATTACTACTGGTAGGGGTTATGTTGAATTGGAAAAGAACGCCAAGGCGATCTCCCGACGGTCCCGCTTTTTCCACTCCCCGGCCCACAGGTGAAAAATTCTGGCTAAGCTGTAGTTGCTCGGAATTTTCTTGCGATGTTGTCACATTTCCGACGAGGGCACTCGGTACTTAATGCCAGAATCGGCAGGGTGGGCCTAGCTATTTCTCTGTGTGTCCTCGAATTGACAAGCCAGAGTGCCGCCTACAACAAAATGGCGAAGTTGCTTCGTTCCTGCACACACATTTTCTTGTGATGCGACACGCCTGCCTGTAGCCCGGTTTAGAGGAGGAGACTTCAACGGAGGACGGGCGTTTTCTTCGGCGAGAAAAACATTGCTTTTCTGCGTGCGCATGATCACATCACTCCGAAGTAGCACTGTTTGGGGTGATGATGAAGTTCCTGCCCACATTTCTCGCACAACTTCGCCCAGCGATCCTCCATTTCTGCCACAGGACTGCCGCACCTGGGACAAGCGGTAATTACAGGGGCGCCACAGCCAGGACACAGGTTCGCTACCGGGGAGGAGCTGGACAGATCATGGTGACAATCGGCGTTAGTACACATCGCTCTTGCGCTGACCATTTCCGCCCCCCGCAAAAGTACATATTAAACCTGCAAGCAATGCGCCATGAGTTAAGACTGTTCTTGGTGCGTCTCCGCTTTCGACACTGGAGTCGCGCTCGAACGCTCGAACGGACCTGGAGCGACAGACTCCCAGGACGTAGCTTGGCAGCAGACGTGGGATGCGTTGTGGAAGGTTTTTAGTCGAGATGGTGCAGCGGGCGCGCTGGCAAGCCAATGCTGCAGGTGATTCCACAACACAGCGCAACCGTTAGCGGGAAGGAACCTAGTTCCAGTTTGTCAGCAGGTTCGTTGAGCCGATTCACGGAAATGGAGTTGGGCCTCCAACGAGCTCAGCCAGGTCTGAAGGGCAACCCCAGAGTCTTTTTCGATGTACAAGAAGCGCAGGCCCATCACAAAGGAGTCACTCCAAACCAAGTCCGCTCTTGCCTGGAAAGCCTGTGGCTCGACGCTTGGAAGCTCGAACTCCACGATAACGACCCCTTGGAGTCTTAATGGATTCACCAGATTGATCGCCAACCCTCCCTCACTCACGTTCTTCATCCTGGCGCTGAAAGATTGCCCAAGAGGAGTCCGAAACCGCACAGGCAAATCAACCTCGTATCGAAAATACCTACGATGTTCGCGTTCCATCTTGGCAACGGCGATATCCAGGACGCTGCGCAATCGCGCCTGGTGAATCGGTTTGCTGAGTGCGAAGTCCGCCCCTAGATTGAGCGCTTCTTCGGCACTCGTGAACCCGTTTACAACAGCTAAAATGAGGGTTTGCTTGTTGGCGGGGCTGTTCCGTGCCGGGGTGATCGCTTTTGTGCCTCCGGACACATCATCACAGCCGACCACAAGTCCGTCCAAATGCCGACGGGAGGCGAATTCGATTGCAGTCTCAGAGTCCTGGCGGTGATGAAGCGAGGCTCCGTGCGTGCCCAAACTTGTCTGGACATGACCTAACAGGGTGGAGTCGCAAGTTACGATCAAGCAATCTAAGCCCATATTTGCGATCTTAGCGAATTGCGCACCGACGGCCGTAGTGACAAACGTGCATGGCACTTGCGTAGTTTTGGCTTGGGGCTGCGAAGAGCGGTAGCATCGCATGAGCCGGATACTTAAGGATAAGGCATGGATGACCAACAAACCGAACCTCGCCTGAGTGTGGATCTGCCGGTGCGGGTTTGGGGAATGACTGCGGCGGGAAGCCCTTTTTCCCAATCTGCTCGCGCTCTGAACATCAGTCCGCAGGGCGCATTGATCTCGGGAGTCGAGAGCCAACTGAAGGTGGGTGACGTGATCGGAGTGCAGTTCGATGATAAAAAAACCCGCTGCACGGTGATCTCAGTGATGAACGCCGGTCCGGTCAAGAAGAATCAAGTGGGAATTAAGTTGCTCGCCGCTCAGCAGTGCCCGTGGAAAAGCTATCTGCCGCTCGACGCCGCGACCGTGACGATTGCTCCCTGCAACGCCCGGCGCTGGCCCCGACACAAGATCTCGATTCCGCTGGAACTTCGCGCCGAGCACGCCAAAGCGCCGATTCGCATCAATGCCACCGACGTGAGCGGCAATGGGTGCTACGTCGAGAGTATGATGCCATTTCCGCTCGGAACTGTGCTGCGGATAGATTTCTGGCTGGACTCGGAGCGTGTCAGTATCACGGCGGCGGTGCGGACGTCGGATCCGGGCGTGGGCAATGGAATCGAGTTCACCGGCATGCCTGCCGGAACGAAGGATCGCATGCAGGCCTACCTGGACGCGATTGATCCGCCGATGGGCGTTCCGAATCCGAAGGCGGAGTAGAATTTCCGACCGGCAGCGACTTTGTGCTTGGCAGCGTGATGAACGCACCATGACGTTCGCGCCTGTCGGTTGCCAGCCGCGAAGCCCTGTAGTTCGCCAAAACTCGATCGGCATGACTCATTACCGTCACGCGCCCCCATCTTCCGAATCATTGTGTTTTTCACAACGCGCGGGCAGCGCGAAAAACCGAAGTTTGGTGGACCCGATGCACGCCAGCAACACACACCGTGGCCAGGTATCTAGGAACACTCGGGGAGGGGACCACCGAACGATTTTATGCAGCACGTTTGTAGCGGTGGTGCAAACCGCCGACTCGCGGACATGAGATCACCCTGCCGCAACTCCCCGCACGCGTCCTACCGTTCGGTGTTTGCTGATTTAGGCCCAAGTGGGTTCGGTCGTCATGGTAATAATCGATGTAATCTGAGAGTAGTCGCCTCAGGTGGCGGTCACTTACCGGGATCACGTGATCGAGTAGCTCCCGTCGACAGCTTCCTACCCAACGCTCGGCCACACCATTCTGCCACGGGCTGCGCAACGCCGTGTGGAGTGGCACGATTCCCATCGCTCGAATTGCGGCGGGAACCTCCAACCCGTACTTCCCATCGTGGTCAAGAATCAGATACCGACATGCGGCTTCATCAGGGAAGGTTTCGCGGATCTGTTGAGTGATCCAGGTGCTCGTCGGATGGTCGGTGACGTTGAAATGGAGAACGTGCCTGCGGTCGTGCGCAATGATGAAGATGCAATAGAGCAAGTGAAAGGTGACCGTCGGCATCGTGAAGAAATCCATGGCAACAATGGCTTCTCGATGGTTGCGTAGGAATGAGAGCCAGCGCTGAGCCGGATCGGGGTTCCTAGGCTGCCGCTGCAGCCAGCGAGAGATGGTTCGTTCCGCCACGTCGAAGCCGAGCATTTTGAGTTCCCCGTGAATGCGAGGCGCACCCCAGGTCGGGTTCTCACTCGCCATTCGGAAGATCAATTGTTGGAGCTCTTTAGAGATCGGCGTTCTCCCGATTTGCTTGGCTTTCGATTTGAGCCGCCAGTACAGTCGGAACCCTCTACGATGCCACTCCACCACGGTTTCTGGCTTTACCACCAGGAGCGAAGTCTTCCATCCCGACCACATTCGGCTGACCGCGACCCAAAACCATCTATCCATTCCGGTCAACCTCGGCCGTCGATTCTTTCGCTTCAGGGCTGAAACCTGTTGTCGAAGGACGAGGTTCTCCAGCACCAAACTGCCACGGCTTCGAAAGAGGCGAACCAGGACTCCGAATGAGAGTCGGAGGAAAGGGAACATGGCCGAGGTATAGCAGATGCCGGGTTTGAGGACGCTGTGGAAGCTGTTGATTTCACGGCGCCACGCAATTTTGGCGAACGACAGGCCTCCCCGACCAATTTTCCGTTCAAAGTGGCGCAATTGGAAGGCACTCTTTCGGAGCGCGAGATCTATTCGGCTCGCCCGCGCATTTGCGATTTGGGTTTTCTGCGGGAAGCATACAGGACGCCAATGGGGACTATCGATTACCGCTGCTCGGCTGAGCCGGTGACAACCTATGTGTCGAAGGGCGGAAGAGTGGAGAATACGGTGGGGAGGAAATGCCTCTGCAATGCCCTGATGGCGAATATCGGTCATCCCCAGACACGAAACGGCAAGTATGTTGAAAATGGTATGGTCACTTCCGGGAACGATTTGACCAGAATCACGCGGTTCCTACAGCCAGGTGCAACCACCTACACCGCCATGGACGTGGTTGCGGACCTGATGAGTTGCGTCGATTCCCGCGCTAGATCAGGCCAAGATGCCAGCAAACGTGTTGCAGCTTCCACGCTCTGTTCGCGTGACTAAGCCATCGCTAAGGGACCCTCACCCCCCTAAGATCCGTGCTGTGAACCGCGCCCTGTGTTGTCGAGCCCAATTGGTGAGGACACGCGGAGGTGTTCCTTTCGGTGAAGGAATCGTGATTGTGACGGATCGCACTACTGGACAGTCACGAGGATTTTGCTTTTGTCGGAATGGCAAAGGACACCAAAGTCGCGAGGGCCGTCTCCAGTCTGAACTTGACAACACCGGGATTCGGTATAGTGTGTTAAACAGAGCGAATAACGTCTTCTCCTCTTTCAGATCCCCTGAACTAAGGCAGTCCATCTGAAGTTCCCTCCTCTTAGCCAACGACAACCCAAGGAGGTTGACATGTTTGCTCGTCACGTTTCCATGCACCTGAAGCCCAATACCCGTGCGGAGTTTACCCAGACCATCGAGAACGAGATTCTCCCCGTCCTTCGGAAACAGCACGGCTTCCAGGACGAGATCGTATTCGTCGCCCCCGGATCCGGAACGGAAGGGGTTGCCATCAGTCTTTGGGACAAGAAAGAGGACGCGGAAGCCTATCACCGCGGAAGCTATCCCGAAGTGCTGAAGGCCCTGGCGAAAGTGGTCGACGGTACTCCGGAAGTCCGAAACTTTGAGGTGGCCAACTCGACCTTGCAAAAGAGGCCTGCTCTCGTAGCAGCCTGAGGCAAGGAGCAAGCTTACGCGTTCGGTTGGGGGGCGGCCCGATTCCCGCCCCCTTACGAAAGAGACAAGAAGAGTCGAGGTTTAGATCCTTCTGGTGACGCCCGCTTCTCAAAGGTAACCCTGCTTTCCGAAACGCCCGCCTCCAGAAGGCTTGGAGGTGTTCTGTGCCCCAGCAAACACCGATTTCCTTTCCAATGGGCACGAAAAACGTGCTCATCCTCGATGGCAACGAAGCGATGCAGAACCTGCGCGCCCGCGTGCTCAGAGGCCGCGGAGTTCACGTGGACACGGCCAAAAACGTCACGGAAGCAGAGTTGCTCTGGGTGCCTGATTTTTTCGATTTGGTACTGCTGGACGTGCGCCAGAGATCCAAAGAAGCAGTGGAGTTTTGGAGAACGATTCGGCGCCAGCATCCAGGTCAGCGGATCAGTTTCCTGGTTGGACCCCCAACGTACCTGTCTCCTACCTGCGCCGACGAGGTCATCGCCCGCGACCAGGTTCCTGAAGACGGCGTGCAGAGGCTAAGATTCTGCCTGTCGCGTAGGGCCTTATACACCGATAGCCACCGGCTGTACGCAGATCGCACAACCGAGTGTTTGACACCTTCAGACCGGCTTCGGAAGCGAAACCCGGGGGAATCATGAATACAGGCAGCTCTATATCTCTAAACAGCAGAGCGTGGAGGGATTTGTACAAGGCCGCGCTCTTTGAGGTCGATAAGACCAGAATCCCGGAGCGCATTGCGCAAGCAGAGGAAGCACTTGTGGTAAGGGCACGGGAGTTGTTTCACATAGCCGGAGACAACATCGAAGAGGAACAAGCTCTGGATGACACGATGTACGCCTTGCATGCTCTGCGGAACACATCGCAAGCTAGCCACTGTATACCGCATCGCAGTGAGGCTGCCTAGGTCAACTCGCAGATGCTGCGCCATCTCTTTCCGGGACTCTCCCTGCGTGCACGTCTCGCACACGGCGTTATTCGTGCACGTTGTCGAGAAATAACCTAAGCTTGCCGGAGCGTGAAGGCTGGCGCAGCTTGCGAAGAGCCTTGGCTTCGATCTGGCGAATGCGCTCGCGGGTGACGGCGAACGCCCGGCCAACCTCCTCCAGCGTGTGCTCCGAATCGTCCTCCAGACCAAAGCGCATCTTCATGATCTTCTCCTCGCGCGGAGTCAGAGTGTGCAGCACCTGCCCGGTCTGCTCCTTCAGGTTCACGTTGATGGCAGCCTCATCCGGCGCGAGCGCAGCGCTGTCTTTGATGAAGTCGCCGAGATGGGAATCCCCCTCCTCCCCAATTGGCGTCTCTAGCGAGATCGGTTCCTGCATGATCTTGCGCACTTTGCGCAGCTTGGCCACGGGAATGTCCATGCGTTTGGCAATCTCTGACGAGGTAGGTTCGCGGCCCAGCTCTTGGACCAGCTGCCGCGAGGTGCGAATCAGCTTGTTGACGATCTCGACCATGTGCACTGGGAGTCGGACGGTGCGCGCCTGATCGGCAATGGCTCGGGTGACTGCCTGGCGAATCCACCACGTAGCATAAGTGGAAAACTTGTAGCCGCGGCGATACTCGAACTTGTCCACCGCCTTCATCAGGCCGACGTTTCCCTCCTGGATCAGATCGAGGAACTGCAGTCCGCGGTTGCCATACTTTTTGGCGATGGAAACCACGAGGCGCAGGTTGGCTTCAATGAGCTCGTGCTTGACCTGCTCCGCGTCCATCTCGCCCCGGATGATTACGCGCTGCGTGCGCTGCAACTCCTGGAACCCCACGCCGGCAGCGCTTTCCAGCCCTTCCAGGTCGGCGTGATGCTGCCGCTGAGTCTTGCTGTAAGCCTTCTTGAGTTCTTCGCTGCGCGTGCTCTCAACCTTCTTATCCAGATTGCTGATGTGGCGGTCGAGCGAGCGCATTCCCTCAATGGTTTTGTTCACTCGACCGATCAGGCGTTGGCGCTCGGAGTTTGTGAAACCGCAGCTGCGAATCATGAGCGACATCCGCACAATCTCGCGGCCCAGCCTGCAGCGGCAGCGCCTGTGTTCGCGTGTTGTCTTTCTTGCCGGGATCGTCTGCAACTGTTCGGCCAGGTGGCTGGCTCTCTTGTAATGCTTCTGCAGTTCGTCGATGCGGCGCGTGACGTCTTCGACGCGGTTCCGCAGGATCTCCTCGGTGATCTCTTCCTCATCGAAGACGACGGTTTCCTTGATCGAACGCACGCCGCGCCTCAAATCCTGGCCAATGGTCAGGACCTGTCGGATCACAACAGGCGAGCGGGCAAGCGCCTTCAGCACTTGCAGCCGTCCGCGCTCGATGCGCTTGGCCAGATCCACTTCCCCTTCTCGGGTGAGCAGAGGCACCGCGCCCATCTCGCGCAGGTAGATCCGCACTGGATCGTTGGTCTTTTCAAGGGCGCCACCGGTGGGATCGAGTTCGACTTCGCTGCCGCCCTCCACTTCCTTATCAAGCTTTTTTTCGAAGGCCGAGAAACGAAGCTTGGACTGCCCCTCAAGCACATCAATCCCCCGCGTGCCGAGGGTGGCGAGCAGGTCGTCCAGATCCGCTGGGGAATGGACGTCGTGCGGAATCAGGTCATTCACCTCGTTGTAGGTGAGATAGCCCTTTTCCTTTCCTGCATCAATGAGTTTCGTGATGTCGCCAAGAGCCAAGCGGAATCCTTTTCAGCGCCGTCCTGCATCGGGCAAAAGGTGCTTTTGTTGATCTGCAGCGGCAACTGCAACTGACGGTGCGAAGAATCCAAGACTGAAGGGATGCTAGCACGGGCTCCTGGCAGCTTCCAAACCGAGACATTTCTGGCTTACCGTGTTGTTGCAGATAGATAAATCAACAGACCTCCAGAACTAGCCAACCTCCGTTTTCGGCTTATCCCAGGACCGCGTCTATCGTTCCCGAACTCAAGCGTCGCGTCGTGCTGACCACGAACCACCAGGTTCCCAATTTTGTTCGAACGGATCACCAGAGGCCGCGGCGGACAACGGGGGATGTGCGAACTCCCGCACCGCACGAATCGTGTCTACGAATTTGGAGGGTGCAGACGTCAGTCGCGCACGTTGCAGAAACGCAGTCCACTGGCCCGATTTTGTGGGTTCCCTTCCAAAATCGTCGTTCAACCCTTCTGGCAACGGCTCAACTGCGGTCGAACGGTGGTCAAAGGTCGTCTTGATCGCTTTGACCAAGACAGGGCCTTCGAATGGGTAGACACGGGAGAGCGCCCATAGATCGAAGAAGTCCTTCATCCGGCTGTTCAAGGTCGCAAGCACCGTGAGCGCCTCCAGTTTCTCCGCGATTACGGTCTCCTTCGGGTATGCCTGCAGCACCGGAGCTGGGAATTCCAAAAGCGTCGGGTATTCGATCTTGGCAGCCCGCGGGACGATCACGTCGCCGAAGCCAATGTCGATCTGCATGGGGATGCGAGCGCCCGCGAGAGTCGCCCTGAAACGAACCCGGATTCCCTCATAGTCCGCATCCTCTTTAATACGGGATGTCTTTATCGAGGCAGGGTCGAATTTTACGCCGTCCGCTTCGACATCCAGTCCGCAGATCTCGGACACTAGGGACGCGATGTGTTCGAGCTTGTTGCTCGTCTTTCCCAGCAAATCAATGTCCACTGTGGAACGGGAAAGCGGTGCTTGCCACACAGTTAGCAACAGGGCACCCTTGAGAATGAACTTGTCGCAATGGCTGGACTGCGCCAGCCGGTACAAGAAGCGCTCTATGGCGTAGTACTGGAGCAGTTCTTGAAAGGGCCGTCCCTGAGCATGAGCCTGGTTAAGGAGGCGCTGGCGGACCGAGGCAGCGAGATCACGCTTGCTCAAAGCACGGCCTCCAGGTAAGGCCGCATCGCGTTTTCGACTCTGCAAATGCGAGCGTATTCGAGTAGCTTCTTGAGAGGAAGCTTGCGAGCTTTCTGGCGGTAATTGCGCAGCGCCTCCACAGCGACATCAATTCCAATCTTGTTACGGTACTTAAAGCAGTCCACGATCGTCTTCTCGGGCGAGTAGATGCGGACTCGAACCTGGTCCACAGTGATCGTGTCAATTCCGGCCCGGAAAGCGCGCTCCTGGTACCAAAATACCCGCAGGGGGAGTCCGTCCACCTTGGGCACCTGGCTATGGCTCGGTAGCGCGATGTCGATGTGGTGCGGCACCTGCGTGGTCAGTTCGTAATGGGCGAGCGCGGAGATCAGGCAAATGACTGCCCGTGGTACTCGGAGAGCCACAGCGACCCAATCGGGGTGGGCGAGAGGAGGAGCACTTGCCAGCCGATAGAGTCCTCGGCCAACCGACACTAGTTCTCCCGAGTCCCGCAGGGCGTACAGCGTTCGGGGATGAATTCCGAGACGAAGGGCTTCACGAGTGCGGAGCATGCCGCGGTGCCTCTGAAAGGCGTTCCGGGCGTCGGCGAGACTGGCGGAAGGGCCGGCCATAGTGTTTGGATAAAATACCCGGATAGTATACATAATGTCCGAATATATTATCCACTTCCAAGTGTTTGCGGCGTTTGCGAAACCCGGAGGAATCGCTAGGATTTGACGCACGACCCCGTATTCTGGATTCGCGTTCAACTCCCCTGCGCTAAGGCGAAGTACATTTGACGGCGGAGGCTGGATCCACGATCCGTAGGGGCAGATTCTCCGCAGGAATTGTAGCTGAGCTGAGACAGAGCGACGCTCAAACCGCATAGTTGAACCGTCGCGACAAATCTTGATACCATCAAAATTGTTTGGAGGGTTAAAGGAAGGGCTCGATACAAGTGACAATAGGGTGTGGAACGGCGAAAATAGCCAGCAAAAGCGGCAGCGGCTAAATGCGAGCGCAAGAGAACAAAGTGTAAAAAAAATGTAAAAGAGATTTGCCCTTTTTGCCTATTGTGCCGTTTTCGCGTATCGCAGAATCAATAACTTACGTGGAATCAATGCGGAGATGGGGTTCAAATCCACCCCCCGCAACCACTTAGCAACTTCTCGGTACCCATTGGCTCCCGTTCGCTACCGCATTAGGCACCAATGACACCACCACAAGTCTCACAGGGCAGTACGCTCCGAACTACTACACTGTTTGCGGCACGCTTGCCCTCCGACATGGCTTGCGTATAGACATTCATCGTGCTTTGGATGGTGGAGTGCCGCAGTAGTTCTTGTTGGACTTTGATGTCGGCCCCCACTCGACGCAGCAGGCTCGAGTAGGAATGGCGAAACGTGTGCCAGCCAATCTTGCCGACGCCGACACGCACGGCGGCGGGTTTGATGTGCCGTCGCAGAGGTATGAATCGTTCCGCGGTCCAGAGCAATCCGCTTCAGCCCCGAGCCCATGCTCAGCAGTCGGAGGCGTGTGCTCTGGTCCACCTGGATCTGGCCGATGTCGTCCGCCTGAAGGCTGGCCCGCGACTGACGGTCGGTCTCAAGCATTTGGCCAATGCCGAGACGGCTCTTGCCTTCTTTCCCGCCGATCGTGGTTCGTCCGATTCGAGGCGTTCCTTCCACGCTGGACACATCCCAGCCTGCGACGGGAGTTGGAGCCGGCTCTGTTCTGAACACGAGAAACGTGACTATAACAATGGCTGCCACGGCAGCAACTGTCGTGGCCAGAGCGGGAAACAGTTGCATCCTCCACGGAAAAAATGCCCATCGTCGGTCGCGGACGATCTCGGGAAAAACCGGGGCGGGACGGTCGTGTCAAAACTTCCCGAGCAACCCTTCCAGCCTCTGGATCTCGGGATCAGGTTCGCCAGATCCATCCCACAAATAGTCGTCGCTCTTGGTCGGTGCTTCGTTTTCGGTTCTATTGTTCCCCGTGTCCATGACTAGGACTCTCCATTTCTGGGCTATTGCGGCTTTTGACCGGGCTCAGTTTCGCGCGGAGCCGCTCCATGCCGCGATGCAGATTGACCCGTACCGAGCCGTGCGTCATCCCGGTACGAGCTGCGATTTCAGGACCGGTCATCCCTTCGACAAGCCGCAGAATCAATGTCTCCCGATAGGCATCGGGCAGGCTCCTGACTACCTCGAGCACCGCCGCGGCCGGCCCCGCATGATCTCTGCTGGACGTTCCGACTTGGACTTCATTGTCCGATGCATCATCCGTCAGTGACTCCTCGGGCACCGACCGCCGGTGGTAGTCATTCGCCACGTTGCAAGCAATCGCCGTAAGCCAGGCCCCAAAGCTTCCGGTTGACAGCCGGCGAAGTGCCCTGATGAAGACATCCTGAACAAGGTCATCAACGTCGCCAACCGGGACTTTCGCCAGCAAAACTCCGTGGACCATGCGAGCGTACCGCTCGTAGAGCCGCCCAAACGCGGCCCGATCGCCGTCCCGCGCCGCAGCCACCCAAGTCGCGTCCTCCGAGATCTCCGACGCGAACTGCTCGCTCGCAGGCTCGGGTCCTAGGCCTGCCGCGAGCAGGTCACCTTTGTCGCCGGACCTGGCCATGCGCACAAAATCCCCACAAGATCATAGACGCATGTCGGGAAGATAGTGTTAACAACTCCCGGTTGGTCGGCTAACCTTACCTTGGGGTTACTTCCTGCTTGCCCGTAATCCGGGTGGCAACGATCTTCCTTGAGCGGTTGACGAATCGGACTATCCATATAGCTGTTAACGATAGAGCGCCTCGACCAGCCGCTTCAGACCATCAGATTCATTTGCTAGAAATAACCGACCGGACTAGGATATTGGCCCTCGGCACCGCCGCCACGAAAATTCGAGGCTAGGAGACTCCCTTGCGACTCAGTTACGAATGCCGCCGTGTTTTCCTATTGGCCGGAGTCTTGATTTGTGGAGCAGCAACATCCCTTGCGCAAACCGAGACAACTCCGGGTTCGAGCATTCCGGGCCAAGCCATCCCCGGAACCAATGGAGTGAGCCCGTTCGCAGGCAGCGTGCCGGCAAAACTCGTTCCGGGAATTATGCCGCTTTCGCTGCGGGACGCCATCGACCGCGGATTGAAGCAAAATCTCGGACTGCTCCTTTCGAACGCCGACATCCGCTCGGCCCGAGGACAGCGCTGGGAGCAGTTAAGCGCTCTGCTGCCGCACGTCACGGCGGCCCCGTATATCGCCGAGTCAAAGGCCAATATCGATGAGGCTGGCTTTGGCGGTCTCGCTGCTGGTCTCGGTAAGATCTTCGGTCTCCAGCCGATGGCTAACCTTCCGCCCGCGGTTGGCCCTTTTTCTTATTTTGATGCGCGTGCCAATGTGACCCAAACCGTATTCGATTGGAAGTCGATCAACTCTACCCGCGCGGCTAACCAGAGTTTGAAATCCGCCGACTATACCTTCAAGGATGCCCGCGATCTGGTTGTGCTGGCCGTGGGCTATACCTATTTGCAGGCCATCGCCGACGAAGCCCGCATTGAAACGGCAGAAGCGCAGGTCAAGACTGCACAAGCGGTCTACGATCAGGCAATCGACCAGGTGAATGCCGGCACTTCGCCGGACATTGACGGCCTGCGTGCCAAGGTCGAGCTCCAGACACGTCAGCAACAGTTGATCCAAGCGAAGAACAACTTTGCCATCCAGAAGCTGACCGTGGCGCGCGTGATCGGGTTGGCTCCCGGGCAGGAATTCGAATTCACGGACAAGTCGCCTTACCAGCCAATCGAAGACATCACGGTTGATGGGGCTCTGAAACGCGCCTACGCTTCGCGTTCCGATTATCAGGCGGCGATGACCGACGTGCGCGCGGCGGAATTCTCCCGTAAGGCCGCGATGGGCGGATATCTCCCGTCGCTTTCCATGGACGCCGATTATGGGTTGGGAGGGTCGCATCCCTCCACGGCGACGCCAGTGGCCGACGTGCGCGGAACGCTGACGATCCCCATCTTTCAGGGCGGTAGCGTTCACGGCGATGTTTTGCAGGCGGATGCGAGACTCGAACAGAGCCGCGAGCGTCTGGACAATCTGCGAGCTCAGATCGACGCCGACGTGCGCGCGGCGCTGCTGAACCTGCAGTCGTCGGCCGAGCAGGTAAACGTGGCGCGCAGCAACATTGATTTGGCGGAAGAGACGCTGACCCAGTCGCGCGATCGTTTCAGCGCCGGTGTCACCGATACCGTGGAAGTCGTGCAATCGCAAGAGGCAGTCGCAAGCGCGCACGAACAGTACATCTCGAGTCTCTACAACTACAATTATGCGAAAATTTCCCTGGTTCGCGCTCTGGGCATTGCTGAGGAGGGCGTCAAGGAATATTTCAGAGGAAAATGAACATGGCGGAAGAAAACCCACCCCGTTCAGTGCCTGAGACAGGCAAAGATTCCCCGGCCGATGCATCGCCCTTGAGGGGTAGGGACTATACAACGCCGGTGCGACGGAATCCCAAGCGCCGCAGAAACATCGTGATTCTGGCGGTCATCGTGGTGGTACTTATCGGCGGCGTGTTGTTGTGGCGCTATTTGAGCAGCTACGAATCGACCGACGATGCCCAGGCGGATGTTCACCTTTATCCCGTCAGCGCGCGTGTTTCCGGCTACGTGGTGCGGGTCAACGTAGACGACAATCAGTGGGTGGAGAAAGGCACCGTGCTGGTGGAGATCGACCCGAAAGACTATGAGGTTGCGGTCGCGCAGGCGCAAGCGAATCTCGCCAACGCCGAAGCGACGGCCCAATCGCTAAATATCACGGTTCCGATTACTTCCGTGAACACGTCAAGCCAACTGAAGTTCACCGCGTCAGGAATCGAAGACGCGAATGCCGGTGTTGCCGCTGCCGAGAAGCAGCTCACCGCAGCCCATGCTCAGCTGGAATCGGCTGAGGCGAACGATGTAAAAGCGCAAGACGATCTGCACCGCTACAAGTTGCTGGTCGACAAGCGGGAAGTATCGCAGCAAATCTACGACCAAGCATTGGCTACGGCCAAATCCAGCACGGCGACGGTAGCGGCAGCCCGCGCAAGTGAGTCCGCCGCGGAACAATTCGTCCAACAGGCCCGTAGCCGCCTGGCGCAAGCCGATGCCAACTACCGATATGCGGAGACTGGACCGCAACAGGTGAAGTCAACCCGGGCTCGCGTGCAGGCTGCGATCGCGGATGTTGAGCAAAAGCGTGCGCTGCTCGAACAGGCCCAACTGAATCTCGGATACACGAAAATCGTTGCTCCCGTCACCGGTGAAGTGAATAAGACGGTGGTGGTGGGGATGAACGTTCAGGATGGGCAGCAACTGCTCACCGTGGTGCCTCTTGATGAAGTGTGGGTCACCGCCAATTTCAAAGAGACCCAGCTTAGGCACATGCAGGTTGGACAGAAAGCGGAAATCCACGTGGATTCGAGCGGTCGGACTCTGAAGGGCCACGTGGATAGCATTGCGGGAGCAACGGGCCCGCTCTTCAGTTTGCTTCCGCCAGAGAATGCCACCGGAAACTACGTGAAAATTGTTCAGAGGATTCCGGTAAAGATCGTTCTCGAGCCGGGCGAGAACAAGGATCGACGGCTTCGGCCAGGCATGAACGTGGTGCCGGACGTGTACCTGCGATGAATATCGCTCAATGAGGTGCGCGCAATGAGTTTCGCGAGATGAGTTCCGCACAATGAGTTCCGCTGCAATCACCCTCGACCAAGACGTTTGGCGGCCCAAGTACAATCCCTGGCTGATTGCTGTGGTCGTGGCGATGGCCGCATTCATGGAGGTCCTCGACACCAGCATCGCCAACGTGGCCCTGCCCTATATGGCCGGAAATCTGGGCGCGAGCAACGACCAGAGTACGTGGGTGCTGACCTCGTATTTGGTCTCGAACGCCATCATCCTGCCGATCAGCGGCTGGCTCGCGGGCGCCTTGGGACGGAAGCGCTTTTTCATGTCCTGTTTGGCCATCTTTACGGTGAGTTCTCTGCTCTGTGGTATCGCCCCGAGTCTCGGGCTTCTTCTTCTCTTCCGCGTGTTGCAAGGCGCGGGTGGCGGCGGGCTGCAGCCGATGGCTCAGGCGATTCTGGCAGACACCTTTCCGCCGCAACAGCGAGGCTTGGCGTTTGCGCTGTATGGCATTACGGCCGTCATGGCCCCCACGATCGGGCCAACTCTGGGTGGGTGGATCACCTTCAACTATTCCTGGCGCTGGATTTTTTTCATCAATCTCCCGGTCGGCATCGCGACATGGCTTCTGGTGCGGCGCTTTGTCGAAGATCCTCCCTATTTAAGCCGGCTCAAGGCGGCCGGGGTCAAGTTGGACTACATTGGCATCGCCCTGCTGGCGCTCGGTATCGGGGCGTTGCAGGTGCTGCTCGACAAGGGCCAGGAAGATGATTGGTTCGGGTCTCGCTTCATCACGACGTTAGTCGTCGTCTCGACCGTATGCCTGATTTCGCTGGTTATCTGGGAGTGGTACCAGAAGGCGCCGATCATTGACGTCCACATGTTCAAAAACTTTAATTTCGCGAGTTCCAGCCTGATGATGTTCACGCTGGGCATCATGCTGTTCAGCAGCCTTGTGCTGATGCCGCAGTTCCTGCAGACGCTCGTGGGCTACACCTCTGAACTGGCTGGGCTTGCGCTTTCGGCAGGAGGCGTTGTCTTGCTGATTGAGATGCCCATTATGGGCCAGCTGTCAACGAAGATCCAGGCGCGCTACCTGATTGCCTTCGGGTGGCTAGCGTTGTCCGTCGCCATGTTTTATTCCACGCAGCGGATTGACTTGCAAATCAGCTTCAGTGCCGCCACGTGGCTGCGGATTTACCAGGTGATCGGGTTGGGATTCCTGTTTGTGCCGATTACGCTGGTGGCTTATATCGGGATTGCGCCGGAGAAGAATAATGCGGTCGCTGGAATCATCAACTTCATGCGCAATATGGGAAGCAGTGTGGGAACGTCCATGGTGACCACATTGATCGCGCGGCGCTCGCAATTCCATCAGGCGAGGCTGGTGCAGAACGTCAGGGTTGACAGTCCCAATTTCGTGAATTCGGCGAACGGTTTGGCTCAGCACCTGGCTAACTCGGGCGTGGGCAAGCACGAGGCACAAATAACAGCTTACGCCCAGATTTACCAATCCCTGCAAGGGCAGGCGGCAAGCCTGGCTTACATCGATACCTTCAAGGTTCTTGCCGTGGGGGCGGCGATCATGTTCGGTCTGGCTTTTGCGTTGAAGAAGAATGATCCTGGTGGTGGGGGTGCAGTGGAGGTAGGCTAGTCGTAGCGGGGTAAAAATCAATCTGATGTAATGCACGCAATGGCAAGAGTCAGAGGCGTAGTCATGCTGGAAATTAAACTCATCCTTTGTCCCATTGATTTCTCAGAGTTCTCGGTAAGGGCGTATCACCATGCGCTATCGCTGGCCGAGCACTATCGAGCCAAGTTGGTGGCGCAGCATATCGTAGAGCTATCGCGATATCCCTACGCCGACTATGCTGCCTCTGCGGGAGACTATCAGGAGTTCTGCCGGGCGCTTCGCGAGGGTGGTGAGGAGCAACTCCAGGAATTCGTGAAGAACCACACCCACGTTGAAATTCAGCCGGAGCTGGTGGTGCACCAGGGAACAGCACCGGACTGTATTCTATCGTTTGCGCAAGCGCGGAAACCGGACTTGATCGTCATGGGAACGCACGGCCAGCGAGGATATGACCGCCTGGTGCTGGGGTCGGTGACCAACCGAGTGATGCGCAGGGCCTGCTGCCCGGTTTTGGCAATATGTAATCCGCCACGCGACTCTGTAGCCGCAGGTGAAGAGCGGGGCCATGTCCACCACTTGAGCCGAATTCTTTTCTGTACAGATTTCTCCGAGAATTCAGAGCGGGCTTTGAACTATGCGATCTCTGCGACAGCGGAATACGACGCCGAGCTCACCCTGCTGCACGTGTTGGAGGAGGTCCCACCTCCGGCCAAGACGGAAGAGGCCATAGCGACAGCCGCGGAGCAACTCGATAAACTGATTCCACCGGAGGGAGGCAAGACTCTCAAGATTAAGACGGCGGTGCGCATCGGAAAGCCATACCAGCAAATCATTCAACTCGCCCTGGAAGCGCAAATCGACATGGTGACCATGGGAGTGCGTGGCCGTGGCGCATTGGATCTTGCGGTGTTTGGTTCGACAACTTATCGGGTGCTGCAGTTGGGACCCTGCCCCGTTCTCGCCGTCCACGTTTGAATCGTTAGACTTTGGTTATTTCGACGCAGATGATAAAAATCGTCACCATTGAACGAGAGTACGGAAGCGGCGGCGGTGAAATCGCTCAACTGCTAGCCAAGCAGCTTGGCTGGAAACTTTGGGATCAGTTGCTGACGGCGGAGATTGCGCGGCTTGCGGAATGTCCGAAGGCAGTCGTCGAGGTTCGAGAGGAACGAACCGATCCCCTGTACTACCGGCTTTTCAAATCGTTCTTGCGCGGGAGTTATGAAGGAAGCATCAATGCGCCCAAGCTCAAACTGGTCGACAGCGAAAGCATTCTAAAGATTACGGAACGCGTCGTTCAGCACGCGGCAAAAACCGGAAACTCTGTCATCGTCGGAAGGGGGTCGCAGCATTTTCTCAGGGACCGCCAAGACACGTTGCGTGTGTTTCTTTACGCTCCGAGAGAAGATAAAGTGCGGCGCTTGTTGGCTCGCGGCAAGAGTGAGAAAGAAGCCGAACAGCTCGTGGATACCGTTGATCGGGATCGCGGCGATTTCATCCAGAAGTATTTCCGCGTCGAATGGCCTAACCGCGCCATTTACCACACCCTGATCAATACTGCGATCGGCGATGAGGCCGTCGTTCACACGATTCTGGATCTTATGAAAACCCTCGACGCAAGAGTCACTGTCTGAACAGGCTTGCTACGCCTCGCGATCCCGGTACTTCCCGAGAAGTCGGCCAACAGGAAGTAATCCAGAAACGTCGTTCGGGGAAGTTGACCGGATTGGTAACGGGAAGTTTTGCGCCCGGTCTTAAACCGGGGTCTAGCGGTTTTTAAATGATGATCCGATTCACCAGATTCTAAAGGAGTGTTTCAGCATTTGAATCGGAGGGTCGGCGTCTGCTAACATCGAGAATCGACTAGAATTTGGTTTTGTGTGGGGGCTCCACAAAAAGCTTGCAACCAAGTTTGGGCTGCCGCATCAAACGGTCCAAGATTTGTACTCCGAAGCGCCTGCGAATTTCGAAGAAGGAAGTTCCGCCGGCGTAAAGACTTCGAACCCTAGACTGATTTCGGAGTTCGAGTGCTGTGCTTTACCAAGCCCGATGTGATGCGGACGGCCGTGTCCCCAGCCATCGTCTGTCCGCGCCCCTCAGCCGTTAATTCCTTGTGCTACTTAAACATACTTCAACTTTCGACCTAAAGCTTGAGGAACTCATGGCGACGAATCTCGTCCAGATTGAAAATGACTCGGAAATTAAGCAGCGGTTGGAAGCAGAGCGCATGCGCCTGCGGAAAATTGCCGGACTCGATCAGCCCACTCACTTCCATCGCCCTGTGGAGCGCGCCTTCACCGCCGCAGAGCGGAGCCGCGTTACGATCCTGTTTGGCGGGTTCACGTGGAAGCACGAAGATTTGATCCGCGCCGTTTTTCATGGCTGCGGCTACCGCTGCGAGAAGCTGCCGGTGCCGAATGTCGCTGCCTTTCAGACAGGTAAGGAATTTGGAAATAACGGCCAGTGCAATCCTACCTATTTCACTGTTGGCAACCTGGTGCAGTACCTGCAGTTCCTCGAAAAAGAGGGCTTGCCACGCCAGCAGATTCTGGACAACTACGTCTTCTTTACTGCAGGCTCGTGCGGCCCGTGCCGCTTCGGCATGTATGAGGCCGAGTACCGTTTCGCGCTGAAGAATGCCGGGTTTGACGGCTTCCGCGTCCTGCTCTTCAAGGACAGCGACGGAATCAAGGCTGCCTCTGGCGAGCCCGGACTGAAGTTCACTGTCGATTTCGGCTTCGGCATGTTGAACGCCATGCACCTGGGTGACGTCATTAACGATTTGATCTACCAGATTCGTTCCTACGAGGCGAACCAGGGCGAGACCGATCGCGTCTTCCGCGAGATGGTCGACGGATTATGCGAAGACCTGAAGAACCGTAAGTCGTATGAGATCGAACAGCTTGCGCCGGAGTGGGCGAAACCCAAGTTCAAGAGTAACAAGATTTTGCGGAATACCTTTAATGTGTTCGGCAAATGGCACGAGCACATGTGGGGCAAGGACTACCTGAATGCCCTTCAGGCCGCCTGGGAAAAGATGGACTCGATCGAGGTCGACCGGACGCGAGTCAAACCGCTCGTGAAGATCACGGGCGAATTCTGGGCTCAGATCACCGAAGGCGATGGCAACTTCCACATGTTCGATTTCCTCGAGCGGGAAGGGGCGCAAGTGCTGGTGGAACCGATCGCGACTTGGGTGGCCTACCTGATGTACCAGGCGAAGGCACATGCCAAGGCGAAGTGGCCGGTGAATCGTCCGTATCGCAATCCGGAATGGTATGAGGTGAAAAAGCAGTTTGCCAACTACATCGGGCTGCGCAAGAGGCTATGGGGTATCGGCGCCGGCGAGCGCATGTGGAATTTCTTCTATCACCGCACCATCGAGCACCTGGGAGGCATCACGCACGAGCTGGTGCCGCAGACGGAGTTGGCCGAGATGGCGCATCCCTTCTACAACCAGTTTGCCCGCGGTGGTGAAGGACACCTTGAGGTGGGCAAGAACGTCTATTACACCGTACACAAGCTGTGTCACATGGTGCTGGCACTGAAGCCCTTCGGGTGTATGCCGTCGTCGCAGTCCGATGGAGTCCAATCTGCCGTCGTCAATAAATTCAAAGACATGATTTTCCTTCCCATCGAAACCTCAGGTGAAGGAGAGGTCAATGCCCATAGCCGGGTGCAGATGGCTCTCGGGGAAGCCAAGGTGAAGGCCAAGACGGAGTTCGAGCAATGTCTGAGCTCCACCGGCAAGAGTCTTCAGGAGATTCGCGACTACATCGCGGAGCACCCCGAGTTGAAACGGCCGTTCTATCACGTGCCGCACCGCGAAGGCGTTGCTGGCACGGCTGCCCAATTCATCCTGCATGTCAGCGATCGGATCAGTCGTGATACTCGATTCTGGAGGCGTTCGCGCGTGCCCGGGGCCGCGATTCCGGCGACGTCTGGCGACTGAAACGCATGGCATGGCAGAGGTCGCCGGGGAAGCGTCACAAGAATTCTCTCCGGAGACCTCGGCCGACCTCGTCCGGCAATGGCCTGAGAAAACGATCTACAATAGAGGACGTGATGCACGACCATAAGGCGCCGCAGTTAGTTCAGATCGCACCGCTCGAGCCGCAGCTTCCTCCCGTTCCGCAAATAGCCCACGTGCAAAAACCTCACGATCACGAGACTAAATTTCTGGTTGGGCTCGACGTAGGTTCCACCACGGTGAAAGCCGTCGCTGTCGAAGCGGCCAGCGACACGGTGCTGTGGCAGGACTACCAGCGCCACGAGACCAAGCAGCCTGAGAAGACCCTGGAATTCCTGAAGCGGATGGAAGCCGAGATCGGCATCAATCGCCACAACACGCGCATGTTCCTCACGGGCTCCGGTGGAGGCACGATCGCCGACCGGATCGGCGCCAAGTTTGTCCAGGAAGTCACGGCTGTTTCGCTGGCCGTCGAAAAGCTTCATCCGGAGGTTTACTCGGTTATCGAACTGGGCGGGCAGGACGCAAAGATCATCGTTTTCAAAGACGACGAAGAAACAGGGCGCAAGAAAAAGATCCCGTCCATGAACGACAAGTGCGCGGGAGGGACGGGCGCGGTCATTGACAAGATTAATGCCAAGCTCAAGATTCCTACCGAACTGCTGGCCGAACAGAAGTATCACGGCATCAAGCTCCATAAAGTGGCGGGCAAATGTGGCGTGTTTGCCGAGACCGACATCAACGGCCTGCAAAAAGTCGGCACTCCTCCGGATGAGCTGATGGCGTCGCTGTTCGAAGCCATCGTGCTGCAAAACCTCAGCGTCCTCACCCGCGGCCACACTTTGCGGCCACACGTGCTGCTTTTGGGCGGCCCCAACAGTTTCATTCGCGGCATGCGTGAAGCGTGGCAGGCGAATATTCCCCGGATGTGGCAGGAGCGCAAGGTCGCTATACCCGATGGTGCGAAACCCGAGGACCTGATCAAGGTCCCCCAGAACGCCCAGTACTTCGCCGCTCTGGGCGCCATTGAGTTCGGACGCGCGGAAGACGACTGCGTTGGATGCTATCGCGGCTCCGACCAACTGGTTCACTACATCGAATACGGCCGCCAGGAGGAGAAGGCGAAATCGTGCGGCAAGGGGTTGGTGGAACACCCCGGCGATCTGGTCGTGTTCAAGGAAGCGTATCGCCGCAAGAAGTTCACACCCGCAGTTTTTCAGAAAGGGAGCACGGTCGGTGGTTTCATCGGAATTGATGGAGGTTCCACTTCAACGAAGGCTGTCCTTCTCAACGAGAATGGCGACATTCTCTGCAAGGCTTACCAGCTTTCGAACGGCAACCCGATTCAGGACACCATCGAGATGTTTGAGAACCTGCGCGGACAGGTGGATGCGCAGAACGCCAAACTGGAAGTTTTGGGTGTTGCCACGACAGGTTATGCCAAGGACATATTGAAGGACGTTCTCCACGCGGATGTAGCGCTGGTTGAGACTGTGGCCCATACGGAATCGGCGCTCAAGTTCTATGACGATCCGCACGTGATCGTGGATGTGGGCGGGCAGGACATCAAGATCATCATCCTGCACAACGGGCGCGTCAAGGATTTCAAGCTGAACACGCAGTGCTCAGCGGGAAATGGCTACTTTCTGCAATCGACCGCGGAAGGCTTTGGTCTCGGCGTCGAGCAATACGCAGATCTGGCCTTCTCAGCCCAATCGATGCCGCTTTTCGGCTATGGTTGTGCTGTCTTCATGCAGTCCGACATTGTGAATTTCCAGCGGCAAGGCTGGCGCGCGGAAGAAATTCTTGCGGGACTAGCTGCGGTTCTTCCGAAGAACGTGTTTCTGTATGTGGCCAGCATCCCGAATTTGGCGGCCCTCGGCACCCGTTTTGTGCTGCAGGGCGGAACGCAAAACAACATGGCAGTGGTGAAGGCTGAAGTTGATTTCATCCATAACAGCTTCCGTGCCGCGGGCAAAAAGCCGGAGATCATCGTCCACGAATTCTGTGGCGAATCCGGCGCCATCGGCGCCGCGGTTGAGTCTCTGCGCTTGTGGCGGGATGGCCAGCAGACCACGTTCGTCGGTCTCGACGCGGTCCGCAAAATTGAATACCGCACCACGCGTAACGAAGCCACGCGTTGCAATTTCTGCAAGAACAACTGCCTGCGCACGTTCATCGATATCAGAACCGCTCCCAAGGATGACCTGGCATTCGTTCCCATTCAGAAGGTCACCAAGGTCCCGCTGATGCATGGCGAGCAGCGCCTGATCATCGCCACCTGCGAAAAGGGCCTGGTCGAAGATGTCAACGACATGAAGGACATCAAGGCGGGAATCGAACAGATCAAAGATAAGCACCCAAATTTTGTGGACATCGCAGCACACGAAGTATTTCGTCCAGTCAACTCCAAGAGTGTGGCCGATCCTATCCCGGCGGCGAAATTCTGGAACAGGACGGCCAAAGAGCGTGCCCCGCTCATGGAGAATCGCAAAAAGCTGCGGATCGGCATCCCTCGCGTGCTGAACATCTACACCTACGCACCGCTCTTTAACGCATATCTTGAGAGTCTCGGTGTGCAGCCGGAGAACATCATCTATTCGGATTACACCAGCTCCGACCTGTACCGGGCCGGTGCCAGCCGCGGCGCCATCGACCCCTGCTACCCGGCGAAGATCGGAATTTCCCATGTCTACAACCTCATCCAGGAGAAGCATCGGAAGAAGCCGCTGAACGTCATCTTTTTCCCGATGTATGACGTGCTGAGCTCGCCGCTGGTGAAAATCGTCGGCGCGAATGCCTGTCCGACGGTGACCGCGACGCCGGAAACCGTCAAAGCCGCATTCACCAAGGAGAACGATGTCTTTGCCGAGCACAACGTGAAGTATCTGGATCCGGTGTTGAACTTTGCGGACCGTAAGCTGTTCGCGCACCAGATGCTACAAGCGTGGCAGCCAATTCTAGGTTTGTCGCAGGAAGAAAACGACCGTGCCGTCGAAGTCGGCTTCAAGGCGCTGGCCGACTATGAGGCGGGCATTCGCAAACGGGCGCGCCAGGTGCTCGACCAACTGGAACGCGAAGATCGTATCGGCATCGTGATGCTGGGCCGGCCCTATCACCACGATCCCGGCCTGAATCATGAGATCATGGAGGAGTTCCAGAAGTTAGGCTATCCGATCTTCTCGCAGAACACGCTGCCGCTGGATGAAGACATGCTGGAGCGTCTGTTCGGCGATGAAGTGCGGTCCGGCGTGATCAGTCATCCGCTCGACATCAGCGACGCCTGGAAGAATTCGTATTCCTGCAGTACTAACCACAAAGTGTGGGCTGCAAAGTTCACGGCGCGGCATCCGAATCTGGTCGCGCTCGAAATCTCCAGCTTCAAATGCGGTCACGACGCGCCTATTTACGGTGTGATTGAAGGCATCATCGAGCAATCGGGGACGCCGTACTTCTGCTTCAAGGATCTCGACGAGAACAAGCCCTCCGGTTCAATCAAGATTCGTGTAGAGACCATCGATTATTTCCTGCGCCGCTACCGCGAAGAAATCATCCGCAAGCGCAAGGCTGCGGAAGAAATCGAAGCGCAGTTGGCTGCACTGGAAGCGGAACTGCGAGGGCACATGACATCCGCAGCTACCCAGTTTGAGCCATTGCAGCTTGAACGAGAAGCAGAGGTATGGCGGCGATTGCCTCACGATGATTCCTCAGGAATGTCATCCAGCGTTTGGCGGGATCTGGAGTTCTCGTCCAGATGGGAACGACCCAGAACACCTTGTGGAGGGCAGTCAGTCGACGGCGAGGTCGTTTGACATGCAGTGCTAGGAGTTGTTGACGGAGAGCGAGATTCTCAAGGATGAGGTCCCGTCGGGAACTGAAAGCACTCACGGTCCATCCCCATGGAAATGGCGGAGCGATGTCACGATGGCCAAAATCATGGCCAGAATCTTACCGAAACACGCTGCGTCAAGCCCGTCTCCAAGTCATTCATTCTGAGGGTGCACGAGGTTTTGACGAGGGACAGCACTCGAACATTGCCGATCCGCAGTCTGGCGTTTTCTTTGGAAACAACGATCGGCGATTTGTGCTCGACTTCGATGTTCTCTACTGATTGTAAGGATGGGACCGTTGCGGAACCTTTTCCAGGTCCCGGTTCAAAAGTCGTTCACAAGAACGATTTCGGCATAAAATAGTAGACGTTCAGCCCATCTCACATCACATTTGGGGGAGCAATGCTGTTCGCGCAAAACTGTGGCAGTAAGCAATCGTCTGCGGCACTTCGACCCGTTGACCGCTTGACACTTGGATTGATTGGGATGGGAGTGATATTTGCTTCACTAGGCCTTGGCGAAGCCGTGTATCGATTAGCGTTCCTCGATTTTGATGGAGCAACTGATCGTCTTCCAATCGAGATGTTGTTCGGGCTAGCGTTCGCCTGGATGACTACGAAACTGGCTAGAGGAATTTGCCAATACCGAATGGAGACGGCCGCGAGAATCAAATTGATTCGGGACCGCAACTACAAGATTCGTCACGCGGCAGAAGCAATCACGCCCATGTCATATCCGACCAATCAGCAAGCGATCCGGGTGATTCGTGAAGAAGTGGATCGAATTGAGTGGGCGTTGACCGACATCGCACCTCGGTAGGCGCAGAACCGGCCGATAGATGGCCGATAACAGTTTGCTGAAAAAATAATCGAAGGAACAAAAAAGCGCACCTCTGGCGCTAAAGCGGGGCACATTTCCAGGGACTTAACGGCACGACTGAAGTCGTGCCCTTCCCAAAAAACGCTCGAAATATAGTTTTTCCGCAGCCTGCTAACTGCCGCTAGCTTTCCTGAATCTCGAAGACATGTGCCTGATACGGCGAAAGCCTCACGTACAGGCCATTGCTATCAATCTCCGCGCGTTCCCGCAGGTACTCGCGGCCATTCAACAAGTCGCGGAACAAGTAACTCCGCGATGCGCCCACTGCCGTTTTCGGGACCTTGCCCTGAGCCGTTCGATTGCCTAGATTCACGACAATGAGTCTGTTATCAGACTGGTAATGCCAGCGGTAGGCGATGAGGTCCTGAAATGTGTCGTCTCCTGCAGGCTGCACTTCGAGAAGCTGCCATTCGCCAGAGTGAAAGACATCCGCATGAGCGAGACGCACCAACCGTTCGTACAATTCTCGAATCTGCCGATCTTCAGTTTCGGGTTGCGCCCTGGCCAGCGACACAGGCACGAACGTCTTCGCGCCATTCAGTTGGCCGTGATGGTAAAAACGCATCCCCGGCAGCGTCGAAAGCAAAGTGACCACGGAAACGATCCTTTCGCGTGGGAAAACCGCTGCGCAGCGCGGCTCGTCGTGGTTTTCGAGAAAGTGCGCCAGTTTGCTTTGGTAGCGTATGTCAGCACCTAAATGGGCACGGACCTGCCCGGTCGAACCCTCCCGCAGGCGATCATAGAGGCGCTTATCGTAAGTGAACTTGAACCCTAGTTCCTGCATCCTCCACTCCATGTTCCAATAAACTTCCGCGAGCCAGACGAAGTCCGGCACTGCCGCAATCGCTTCCTCCCAAAATTCGGTTCGAGGCACCGGCCACGATTGAAGGAAATGCCCCCAGGTCCGGTAGAAGATTTCATTCGTCACCAGCATTGCCATGTCGCAGCGCACCCCATCACAATGCTGGGCGATGTTTCTCAGGATCCCGATCATGCCTTGCCGGCAACCGGGATTGAAGTTGTTGAGCTGGGCGACGTCAGACCAGGGAGGAAAATAGGGATCTCGACCGCGAGCGACGAATAGATTCTCATCGCCCTCCCTTTCCACCGCCTCCCTCTCAACCAGGTAGAAGGCCGCGGGATCACGTCGAAAATCTTCTTCGCTGCCCTGGATGTAGCGGTCAGGATGCTGCGCTACCCAGCTATGGTCGAAGCCCGTATGATTCGGCACAAAGTCGAGAATCAATCCCATGCCTCGCCGGCGCAGTTGGTTGTGTATCTCGCTCAAGCCTTCGACGGTGGCGATGCGAGGGTCCGGGCTGTACTCCTGAATCGAAAAAGGCGAACCAACTACATCACGCATTTTCCACGCCGGCAACGCGGCATCGAAATTCGGAAAATTCCGAGGGTCAGTGCGAAAGATTCGCCGGCCAATCAAACTCCGCCGCCACACTCCCATCAGATAAACGAAATCGAATCCCATGTCTGCGAGATGGTCCCATTCTTCGCCCGGCACGTCCTGCAGGCGCAGACAGCGGGAGTGTTTGGCAGAGAGTTCTTCCAACCACGCCCAGGTGTTGATCTCGTACAGATGCGGATGGGCGCGGTACGAGAACGGGCCCTCTAAGCGTTTTTTTGCATCCATGGTGACGGGCTGCGCGAGGCACGCCCATGGGGATATCCTAGTCGAGGTTCGCGCTAGCAGGCTGGAGACACCGGACAAGGCCTGGGAGCCAGCCATCAGACCGGGTGGACCGGGATGGTGGCCAACTTGATCGACGAGTGGCGTCGCCGATGCTTCGGAGACGCCTGATTTCCGCGGGACTTCTGGCGTTGTTAACTATTTCATGGGCGGCAGATACGGAATATAGCGGGCGAACAGCCAGCACAGGAAGAATACGACCGGTATGTGGACGACCAACTGCAGCACTCCATATCCCACAATATCTCTGGCCTTCAATTTCAATATGCCCAGCAGCGGCAGCATCCAAAAGGGATTGATGAGATTGGGTAGCGCTTCCGACGCGTTGTAGATCTGTACCACCCAGCCCAGATGCACCTGGTGGAGATTCGCGGCCTGCAGAACATAGGGCGCTTCGATCACCCACTTACTGCCGCCCGAGGGAATGAAGACTCCCAGTACCGCCGAATACATCGCCACCAGCAACGGATAAGTGTTGTGGGTGCTGATGGAGGCGAAAAGTGTCGCCAGCGCAGTTGCGATCCCCGTTCCTACAATCATTCCGAAGATGACCGCGTAAAACGGGAACTGGATGATCACACCGCCGGTGGCGGGAATGCAGTCCGCTACGGCACGCATGAAGCGCTTCGGGCGCCGGTGCAATAACAGCCCAACCGTGATGAACATGAGGTTGTAAGTATTAAGGTCAAGGGCCGCCAGTGCGCCTTGCGGCGAGGTGCGGAAGACATCGACGAGATACCAGCAGAACAGCGCGGCAACCAAAATTGTCAGCAGAGGACTGTATTCCAGCCATTCGCCGGGCTTGCTCCGGTCCTCCAGGCTGGAGCGAATCGGTTCATACTGGATGCCGTAGGATTCAGCCGTTCTTGCGTTCTCGGGCGACGGTGTAGACATATAGGCGATCAGCACCGAAAGCAGGATCAGGATCAGAGTTGTCGCGATGCTTTGCCACAAGAAAAGAGTTTGGGTAAGCGGAATCAGTCCGCTGATGTTGAACAATGATGGCGGCATGGAGGACTTGGTCGCCATCAGCATGGCGGCGGAAGAAGACAGCCCCATCGCCCACACGGCTCCCAGGCCGAGATATGCCGCACCACCGGCAGCACGGTAGTCCAACCCTTTGACGCGATGCGCCAGTTCGCGAACAAAGAGGCCGCTGAAGATCAAGCTCAAGCCCCAGGAGATCAGTGAGGTCAGCATGGAGAACAACGCCACCATGGCAATCGCTCCTCGCGGCGTCTTGGGAATTCCGGCCAAGGCGCGGATGGCTCGATACACGATCGGCGTTGAGGCGACGACATATCCACCGATGATGATCATCACCATCTGCATGGTGAAAGGAACCAGGGCCCAGAAGTTCTTTCCACCCTGGATGGCTAGCTTTGTGGGAGGTTGATGAAGCAAAAGGCCGACGACGAAGACGACCACGATTCCCAGCAGCGCAAAAATCAGCGGATCTGGAAACCACCGCTCACTCCAGTTGGCGAGCCCCAGGCCAAAGCGGACAAGGGGTTGTTCATGAGTTGCAGCTTGCTTTTCTCGTGGCGTGTGCATATTCGATCCTTTCGGTTCGGCAGCGCGATTTGCGAGGTGGCTTGTCCGAATATGCCCGACATTGTAACGCGCGTTCCGCGCCAAGAGACGATTGTGTGATGTATAGGACTCTCAGTTGGTATAATCGCCGTTCTCGATACGCAACATTCGCGAACACCGAACCGCCACTTATCGTTGCCCAGTCAAATCGGCCAACTTCCGTAACTTAACTGTCTCGTCATTGGCGATGTCCTGCCGTAGCCATCCGAGGTGGCCGGCCCCGTAGATCACGAGAATCCTGTCGTTCGGAGATTCGATCAGCCTGACGATATTGCTATAAATGCGAATATTTCTCTGATACCAGGCTGCCAGCAGGTCCGGTCCTGCATAGTCATAAGGATCTCCGTAGGGCACGCAGCCGTAATACAAGGCCACGTCTTTTGCCACCCTCGAATCAGAATCCATGTGCTCCAACATCTCGAGCACAGTATGTGATCGCAAGAAATCGTCTTCCTCCTTCACCATTGTGCCCCAGCCCGCAGTAATCGCGTCGAGCTTCTCAGCGCGGCCGTTGGCCTTCGCGTAATTGACCACCCGCCGCATCGGAAAATCACCTTCCTCGTCGACCGGGTAGACCGCGCGATGGCCAAGCTCCTTGGCCAGCCGGTATCCGATTTGGTCAATCTCGTTGCGCGACAGCGTGTACTTTCCCGCCAGGTAGTCGGAATACTGTTGCTCCACGCGCTGGCTCCCGAAATCGGCTTCAATCGCAATCTTGGTGGGGTGAAACCTCTTCAGCACTTCGATCAGCTGCGTGATTTCCTGCTGGCGTTTCGGCGATAGAATATCATCAGCCTGTATGTTGTAGACATCCCGCCCCGGGTTCGACATGTGATACGTCCCGAGCACCAGAATCTCCGGACGTGCGTCCGATTGAGCCCAAGAAGCTATCGAGATTGCGAGCGTCCCCAGAATCAGAAAAATCTTCCTCATACGTCCTCCACTTTTTACATACGAGCCTCTGCTTGGCGAAGTTCCCGATGGTTGGGGCGGGCTGAAACGTTAGCACGCTCGATTACCGTAGCGACAATCCTCAGTCGGTGGGGCTACAGGACATGCCCCACCGCCGTCGGCCTCGTTCCGTATATAGGCTGAAGTCGTTGTGCTGAATTCCACGATGGGTGTAGGATGCCTTCGATTGGGCTGGCAGGATCGGCCACTCTAACTTGATCTGGAGCGTGGGATGAATACCTTTCCGGTTTTGTTGGGTGCGCTATGTGTGTACGCCCTTGGCTACCGCTACTACAGTGCGTTTATTGCCGCGAAGGCTTTGGCGCTCGACGATCGCCGCACGACCCCCGCACACGTTTACCCTGACGGACATAACTACGTCGCTTCGCCAAAGTGGGTGCTCTTTGGCCATCACTTCGCGGCCATCGCCGGAGCAGGGCCGCTGGTGGGACCGACGCTGGCGGCACAGTTCGGGTTTGCGCCGGGTTTCCTTTGGATACTGATTGGTGGCGTCCTGGCCGGGTGTGTGCAGGATTTTACCGTGCTGGTGGCTTCGTTGCGTCACCGCGGCCGCTCGCTCGCAGACATTGCCCGCACCGAAATCAGTCCTTTTGCTGGCCTGGTGACGATGATCGCCATGCTCTTTATTCTTCTAGTCACGCTGGCGGGCCTCGGCATTGTGGTGGTGAATGCGCTGTCGAATAGCCCGTGGGGTGTGTTCACCATCGGCATGACCATCCCCATTGCCCTCATCATGGGCTTGTGGATGTTCAAGAGCCACGCTGGGCAGATTAGGGTTACAGGCCCCAGCATTTTTGGCGTCGTGCTGCTGCTCACCAGCGTGGTCGCCGGACACTGGGTGGCCCAGAGCGGAGCTGCCGGAGCGCTAACTTTCACAGGCCATCAGATCACCATCCTCATGGCGATCTACGGCCTGGTGGCTTCGATTCTTCCGGTCTGGTTGCTGCTAGAACCGCGCGACTACCTTTCGACCTACGTTAAATTGGGCACGATCATCGTTCTGGTGGTCGGCGTCTTCGTGGTTCATCCCAACATCAAATTCCCCAACTTCACCGAGTTCGTGCATGGCGGCGGACCTATCATCAAAGGCAAACTGTTCCCCTTCCTCTTCATTACGATTGCGTGCGGCGCGATCTCGGGCTTTCACGCGCTCGTGTCTTCCGGTACCACGCCCAAAATGCTGGATAAAGAAACCGACGCCCGCTTTATCGGATACGGGGCCATGATGTGTGAATCTATCGTGGGTGTATTGGCTCTGATTGCGGCCTGCTCCCTGCATCCGGGCGATTACTTCGCCATCAACACCCCGCCGGCGGTCTTCAGCCACCTAGGCCTGAACACGGTCAACCTTGATATGTTCTCCCGCGAAGTCGGAGAGAAACTGGCGGGACGCACGGGAGGCGCGGTCTCATTGGCTGTCGGCATGGCACAAATCTTCCGTGGGCTGCCGGGGATGGATCGTTTGATGGGCTACTGGTATCACTACGCCATCATGTTTGAAGCCCTGTTCATCCTGACGACAGTGGACACGGGAACGCGCGTGGCCCGCTACGTCCTGCAGGAACTGATGGGCAAAGTGCACAAGCCTTTCGGCAACAGCGCCTGGTGGCCGGGAAATTTGATCACCAGCTTCTTCGTGGTCCTGGGCTGGGGATATCTGATCTACACGGGAAGTATTTCCACGATATGGCCGTTGTTCGGAACCGGGAATCAGCTGCTGGCGACCATCGCGCTGTCGGTCACGACTACCTTCCTCATTAACATGGACAAGCTGAAATATGCCTGGATTACGGCGGTTCCGATGTGCTTCGTGGGTGTCACTACGCTCACGGCGGGAGTGCTGTCGATCAAGAACATTTTCTGGCCACTGACGTCCAAGCCCGGTCAGGTGTTTACCGGCTACCTGGATTCCGTGCTTATGTCCATTTTTATCGTGGGCGTGGTACTCGTCGTATTCGATGCGGTGCGGCGTTGGATCGCGGCGCTGAACGGTGCGCCCGCGCCGCAGGAGTGCTTCGGTCCTCCGCTGACCGATGCCGGCGAGGTGAGGATGGGCTGCTGCTAGGGCTCACGGCCAGGTCACTACGATCCTGTTGCAGGCGGATGGACTTCGCTCTTTTCTCTCTACACGCTTACTCAGAGCTAGTATGTGCGCCCGCACGGGACTACAATCCCTCACCAGAATATGTGCAGGTTCTAGGAGGAACGTGTGACCTCTACAAGTGCCTCGGTGCCGAAAACTTCTCCCGCCTCAGCCAACCCAGTGGCGTGGTTGATCTCTCTTCTTGCAGCGGTTGTTGCCGCTGTACTGATTCTGAAGATTCCGCCCGTAGCTCATCCTTGGCCCCAGGGATACGACCCGACGGGGCGCTGGTGGCTGTCGGCCCTGATTGCCGCGCTCCCCGTGGTAGTACTGCTTGGGACTCTCGCTCTTCTGCACATGAAAGCGCATTATTCAGCGCTGCTCGGTCTAGCCACTTCACTCGTCTGCTCGATCTGGGTTTTTGGCATGCCCGCCAGCATAGCCGCCAAGACCGCTGTGTTGGGCGCGGGCTACGGCCTGTTGCCGATCGGTTGGATCATTCTCAACGTCATCTTCATGTATCAGCTCACATGCGAGGCAGGATTGTTCAAGGTGTTGCAAGAGAGCCTGACGGGCATCACGCAGGACCGGCGCTTGCAGCTCTTGCTGATCGCCTTTAGCTTTGGCGCTTTTTTTGAAGGCGCGGCCGGCTTTGGCACGCCGGTGGCCGTGACTGCAGCAGTGTTGATTGGGCTGGGGTTCAGGCCTTTGCAGGCATCTGGGCTGTCGCTGATTGCCAACACTGCGCCGGTGGCCTTCGGGGCACTGGGAATTCCGATCGTCGCCTTGCACGCAGTTACCGGATTGGATCTCCTGCAGTTGAGCGCACAGGCTGGCCGCATCCTGCCTTTCTTCTCGATCATGGTGCCGTTCTGGCTGGTATGGGCATTCGCGGGGTTCGGGGGGATGCTTGAAGTTTGGCCGGCGGTTCTGGCGGCGGGCGTATTCTTCGCCGTCCCGCAGTTTCTCATGTCGAATTTTCACGGACCCTGGCTGGTCGATGTTGTTGCCTCCGTTGTTTCCATGGCGGCTCTCATCCTCTTCCTGTTGAAATGGCACCCCAAGCGCATCTGGGGCTTTGAGCACGAAGGTGAACGCGAGGCGCGCGGCACGCACGGCCACAGCCGGTCATCGGTGGCAAAGGCGTGGGTGCCATGGCTGGTTTTGAGTGTGCTGGTTTTCGCGTGGGGATTACCAACCGTCAAGACCGCGCTAGACAATCTATCGGCGCCAAAGTTTCCGGTCGTGGGTCTGCACCAGATGGTGCAACGCGTGCCACCGGTGGTACGCAAGCCGACCGGCGAAGCCGCCGTATATGCGCTGAACTGGTTGTCCGCTACCGGGTCGGGTATTTTGGTTGCGGCGATCATCTCGGGCCTGATCATGGGCTTCACGCCCTGGAAGATGGCGCACATATACTGGAAGACGATTGTGCGGGTGCGCTTCTCCTTGCTCACCATCGCCGCCATGCTCTCCTTAGGCTTTCTGACACGCTATTCCGGGCTGGACGCCACCATGGGGTTGGCATTCGCCCGCACCGGCGTCCTCTATCCGTTTTTTGGAACCATGCTAGGCTGGCTGGGCGTGGCGCTGACCGGATCGGACACCTCATCGAACGTACTGTTCGGAAGCCTGCAAAGAATTTCCGCGGAACAAATCGGAGTGTCAGCCAACTTGATGGCGGCAGCGAACAGTTGCGGCGGCGTGATGGGCAAAATGATCGATGCGCAGAGCATCGTCGTGGCCAGCACCGCCACCGAGTGGTACGGACACGAAGGCGACATCTTGCGTTACGTGTTCTTCCACAGCATTGCGCTGGCGGCTTTGGTGGGAATCATGGTGACCCTCCAGGCCTATGTATTTCCGTTCACCCATCTTGTAGTGCGGTAGCGAAGAGTTGCGGTAGAGCAGCAAGAAGCTCCCATCGCCTAAAGGTTGGACTGTGCAACGCAAAGTATCTCTGTTCGTCCCTTGCTTCGTCGACCAACTGCTGCCCGAGGTGGCGGTCGACACAGTCAAAGTGCTGCGCCGGGTTGGGTACGCAGTCGAGTTCCCCGAAGATCAAACTTGTTGCGGCCAGCCTGCCTTCAATACCGGCTACTGGAACGATGCACGGCCGTGTGCCGAGCATTTCGTTCAAGTCTTCAAGCATGCCGACGTGGTCGTGTGTCCCTCAGGGTCTTGCGTGACCATGGTTCGAACGTTTTACCCGGAACTGCTGGCGGCCAGTTTGTTGCGTGGGGACGCCAACGCCTTAGCCAGCCGCACGTTTGAGCTTTCGGAATTCTTGGTGAAGGTGGCCGGTGTCACCGAGGTCGGCGCCACCTTCCCTCACGCGGTTACCTACCACGCTTCGTGCCACGGGCTCCGCGAGCTTCACCTGCGCGACGAGCCTCTGCAACTTCTGCGCCAGGTGAACGGGCTGAAGCTGATTGAAATGATCCGCTACGATGAATGCTGTGGATTCGGCGGCACTTTTGCCGCCAAGTTTGCGGACATCTCCGCCGCCATGGGAGATTCCAAAGCTGAGAGTGTTGCCGCGACCGGCGCCGAGTTCGTGACCGCCATCGATCCCAGTTGTCTGCTGCACCTGCAAGGCATCTTGGGCAAACGCCAGGCGCCAACCCGCACCATTCATCTTGCCAGCATCCTGGCTCAGGAAAGCGTGCCAAAGGAAAACTCGGCGCAGGGGCGACTATGAGCCAAACCGCGGCCCAACGCTTCCTGCACGATGCCGCCGTAAAGTCGGCGGACTTGATGCACCGCGAAGTCATCCGACGCGGCATGGACAGCTACGATGCCGCACATCTTAAAGGCCGCACGCGGATCAAGGATTGGGAAGCTGCTCGCCAAAAGTGTCAGGAGATTAAGCGAGAAGCCGTCAATCACCTGGATCGCTACCTTCTTCAGTTCGAAGAAGAAGTGCTTGCGCGCGGCGGCCACGTTTTCTGGGCTGCCAATAGCGAAGAGGCCTGCACCTATGTGAAGAATCTCGCGACCCGGCTCGGGGTGCGCACGGTGGTGAAGTCGAAATCTATGGTGACCGAAGAAATCCACCTGGGCCCGGCATTGGAGAAAGCTGGCATCAAGGTCTGGGAAACCGATTTTGGCGAGTTCATCGTGCAGTTGCGCAAGGAAGGTCCCTACCACATCGTCACCCCAGCCATGCACCTCCTGCGCGGTCAGATTGCCACTTTGTTTCAGGAGAAACTGGAACAGAAAATCGATAGCGACGATCCGGCTTATTTGATGGCCGTGGCGCGCCGTGTATTGCGTCAGGCCTTCTTTTCAGCTGAGATGGGCATCTCCGGCGCGAATTTTCTGGTCGCCGACGCCGGCGTCATCGCAATTTCCACCAACGAAGGCAACGGCCGCCTGTGCACCAGCGTGCCGCGTATTCACGTTGTGGTCACCGGCATTGAGAAAGTCATTCCCCGTCTCGAAGACTTGGCCGTGCTGTGGCCGGTGCTGGCTACCTCTGGCACGGGGCAGGGGATTACGACCTACGGCACGCTGATCGGCGGTCCGCGCCAGCCGGGCGAAGTGGACGGGCCGGAAGAATTCCACGTAGTGCTGGTGGATAACGGGCGCAGTCAGTTGCTGGCCGATACTGAACAACGCGAAGTGCTGCACTGCATTCGCTGTGGTGCCTGCTTGAACATCTGTCCCGTCTTTCGCCACGTCGGCGGACACACTTACGGCACGACCTATCCCGGACCGATCGGCAGCGTGCTCACGCCGCATCTGAATGGCATCAAGGAGTTCAAACATCTGTCCTACGCGTCGTCGCTGTGCGGCGCTTGCACCAGCGTTTGCCCGGTGAAAATCGATCTGCATCACCACCTGCTGCAAAACCGTCGTAACGCCATCGCGGCGGGAGCCACGAAGTCGAGTGAGCGACTGATGTTCCGCGCATGGCGCCACGCCATGCTTCATCCTCGGATTTACGCGGTCGGTGGCTGGTCTATACGCAAGGCTCTTCGGATCGTCTACGAACTTGGACTCGCGGGATCGGTCCTCGACCCGATGCGGGTGTGGAACCGATATCGCTCGCCCGTGCCGCTGCCGGCAGAATCATTTCGTGCGCGTTGGAGAAAAGACCGTGCCGCAAACTGAGAAAGCGCAAACGGAAAATTCAAGCCGTGATCAGATCCTGCAGCGGATTCGTGCTGGCTTGGGCACCGCGGTCCTGGAGCCTGCTGCGACCGCCTCCTATGGCGTAATCTTCGAACCAATCAACACCCCCCTTGAGCGATTCCAGCAGGAGTGCGTTGCCAACCTTATGGAATGCGCGCTGACCGCCGATTCTGCTGAGAGTACGCGACAGCTTAGGGAAGTTCTCCAGTCCCTTCCCGAAGGGGAAATCTTCGTGCAAGACGATCCATCGCTACGTCGGCTTGTCGAACTGGCCGACCTTGGTCGGGCGATCCGGTGGTCGAGTCAAGGCGCGCCGGGCGAAGCCTCGCAGGCAACCGTAACGCTCGCCGAAGCTCTCATCGCACAAACCGGGTCGATTCTTGTCACCGCTTCATGCGGAGGGCGAGGCGCATCGGTGATCGCCCCCTGCCACATCGTTTTCGCGACGATCGCGCAACTGGTTCCAGATCTGCCAACCGCCCTGAGCCGCGTCTCCCAAGAACGAATACTGGACCATAATTCGTTTGCATGCGTCATCAGCGGCTCCAGCCGCACAGCCGATATCGAGAAAATTCTGGTGCAGGGCGCGCATGGACCGCGACGGTTAGTGGTCATCCTGCAAACTGGAACCTAGCGCGATGACTACAGTGGAGGGACGGGCGTCTCGCCCTCCAGCGTATCGGAGGCGTCCAGCTCTCCACGAGTAGCAGCTCGCGCGTCCGATGTTATCTTTAGGAGGGTAGTCAGTCGCTGGAAATCCCTTCATGGAAGCTCTCAAAAGACTTTTTGAGCAGCATTTCCACTCGCCGGTCGAGCGAGTGCAGCCGCTGCAGGGCCAGCTCGGCGGTTCGGGCCGCAAGATCATCCGGCTTTCCAGCAAGCAGATCAGCGCGATTGGCATTCTCTACGACGTGCGCGAGGAGAATGTCGCCTTCCTGGAATTTTCGCGGCACTTTCGCCGACATGGTCTGCCGGTACCGGAAATTTTTGCTGAAGACTTAAGCCACGGCGCTTATCTTGAAGAAGATCTTGGGAACACGACGCTTTTTGAGTTTCTCTCCGACCATCGCAATGGTGGGGTGATCGCTCCCGAAGCAGTTGAGGCCTACCGCAAAGTTGTCGCCATATTGCCGCGCTTTCAGGTAGAAGCGGGACGCGATTTGAATTACAAAGTGTGCTATCCGCGCGCCAGCTTCGATCGCCAGTCAATCGCTTGGGACTTGAATTATTTCAAGTATTACTTTCTCCGGTTGGCCGGCATTCCTTTCAACGAGCAGGCGCTGGAAGACGATTTCAGCCGCTTGACGAAATTCCTGCTGAGCGCCAGCCGCGACTATTTTCTCTATCGCGATTTCCAGTCTCGTAACATCATGTTGCGCAAAATCTTGGGCGAGGACCAGCCATTTTTCCTCGACTATCAAGGCGGCCGTAAAGGCGCGCTGCAATACGATATCGCTTCACTTTTATTTGACGCCAAGGCCGACTTGCCCCCGGAGATGCGCCAGCAATTGCTCGATCATTATCTCGCGAGTCTCGCGGGTTTCCTCGATCTTGATCGCGCTGTTTTCATGCAGTACTACTACGCGTATGTTTATGTCCGCATCATGCAGGCGCTGGGCGCGTATGGTTTTCGCGGCTTCTACGAGCGCAAAGAACATTTCCTGCAAAGCGTGCCCTATGCGCTGAAAAACCTGCGCTGGCTGCTGCACAATGTGGAATTGCCCATCGCGTTGCCGACGCTGACGGAAGCGTTCAAAAGCATGGTGGCCTCGGATAAGTTGCAAGGCCTGACATCGATGTCCCAACCGGAGAAGCTGACCGTGCGGGTTTTCAGTTTTTCATTTCACCGCGGCTTGCCGCAAGACGAGACGGGAAACGGCGGCGGATTCGTTTTCGACGGCCGCAGCCTTCCGAATCCCGGACGCGAAGAGCGCTTCAAAATCCTCACGGGCAAAGACCCACCAGTAATCGACTATCTCGATCAGCAGGAGAGCGTCCACCAGTTTCTCGCCAGCGCCATGTCGCTGGTCGATGCAAGCGTAAGCACTTACCTGCGCCGCGGCTTCAAGCACTTGATGGTGTCGTTCGGCTGCACTGGCGGCCAGCATCGCTCGGTGTATCTGGCGGAGCAATTGGCAAAACATCTACACGGCAAGGATGGAGTCGAAGTGGTGGTGCGTCATCGCGAACAGGAGCAGCTGAATCAATGAAAGCGACAGACCTGTGAAGGCGATAGACCAATGAAAGCAATGATTCTCGCCGCCGGCCTCGGCACGCGCCTACGTCCGCTCACCGACGATCGTCCCAAAGCGCTGGTCGAAATCAACGGCCGCACGCTATTGGAGATTGCGCTCTCTCGCTTGCGCACCTTCGGAGTTCGAGAGGCGATAATCAACGTCTATCACTTCGCCGACATGATTCAGGAGTACCTGCAAGTGAACGACAATTTCGGAATGCGTATTGAAATCTCACGCGAGGATGTCTTGCTTGACACCGGCGGTGGCCTGAAAAAGGCCGCTTATTTTTTCGTTGGGGATTTTGTCAGAGATTCCAGTTATCTAGAAGAACCCTTCATCGTGCACAACGTCGATGTCCTAAGTACGATCGACCTCCGGCGCATGGTGCAATTTCACACTGAAAATCAGGCGCTAGCCACACTGGCAGTGCAGGATCGAAAGACCTCGCGCTACCTGCTGTTCGACGACCAGTACCAGCTTTGCGGCCGGCGATCAGGACGCGATCAAGAACCTGAACTAGTCAAATCGTCGGAGCTATCGCCCCGCCATGTGCACGCGCTGGCGTTTTCCGGTATCCATGTTATTTCTCCGCGTCTTCTTGCGATGATGACCGAAGACGGAGCGTTCTCCATCGTTACGTCGTATTTGCGGCTCGCCGCGCAGGGGAAAACAATTCTCGCCTTCCGCGCCGACGATTATTATTGGCGCGATCTCGGCAGCCCGGAGAACGTGGCGCAAGCCGCTCAGGATTTGAAGCGAAAAGTCATCGCCCAGTAGGTCCAGTGTCCAACCGTTTTCAACTGACACCTTTAAGCAACACGTCGAAATCTCGGAGACCGCAAAATCAGAGCGGCTACAATCGGCCTTTCGTCGACAGCGAAAAGTTATCTGGGGTAACGAAGCTACCGTCGGATATTTTGCCTAGGATCACACGGCGCTAATCGTTCTTCTGTCCGCGCGGTCGTTTGCGAGACTTCGAAGAAGCACCGACGATGTCCGCAACGCTGGTGCTCTCCAGAATCTTGGCCGCGGCGTCGCGCACTTCCAAGAACACGCCATAAAGCGCGCGATGGTCGGGATCGGTAACGATTAAGCTTCGAAGTTGATCTGCATCGCCAAATGGCGCGAGTGGCCCATCAACCAGACGAATGATCTCGCTGAGTTTGATCTCCTCCGGCGGGCGCCGCAGCCGGTAGCCACCCTTCGCGCCCCGAACGCTTTCCACAATGCGCGCGTTCTTGAGCTCCAGTAGAATCAACTCAAGAAACTTTTCCGGCAGGTCGCTATCAGTGGCGATGTCCCGTATTTTGACGGTTTCAGTTCCGTATCGGCGGCCCAGGGTCATTATCGCCTGCAGCGCGTAAAGCCCCTTTTGCGAAATCTTCAATCGTGAATCCTTTCCAACTGCTTTCTGCGGTTCCGGTTGCTGCGTTCGCCAGGCACTCCAGCAGCCAGCCTCCATCTTGCACCGTACTCTAGTGGCCCAGCGGGCGCTTTGCAACTGATCTTATTGCTAGCCGCAGGTGCAGTTATACAGGAGTAAAATATTGCACGTGAGACCCCAGCCTTACTTCCACTGCATCACCCCCGCTTCCGCGCAAGCATCGAGGTAGTCGACAACAAAATTGACCGGCAAAGGCCCATATTCGGCCGACACCGCGTCGCGTATCTCTCCCACGGTGCGCTTGCCATTGACGAAGTTGACGATCTCATACGCATAAAGCTCGGACTGGTCACGCACGTTCAATAGTTGGGTGGCTTCGCTGTTGATCAGCTTGATTTTCCTATAGCGCTCTTTGCCCAGACGCGCCAGCAGAACATCGTCGTTCTGATAAGTCAGCGGACCGAATTCCCCAACGCGGATGGGCACGCGCGTTGCATCGTCGTTGCTCGCCCACGGCGAACTGGGCAGTCCTTTTGCTCCTCGGAGCTTCGCCTGAGCGTCGAGCCAGCGTTGAAAACCTGCGGCTTGATCCGCGAGAGCTTTCGCTCCGTCTGCATCCGCGTCCGGAGGTCCGCCGGTGAATTCCACGACGGAGTGCAAAGTTGCACTCTCACGCTGCAACGTTTGATTTACAAGGTTGCGGGCTTCATACCACGCGACGCCCGTCTCCAGTTGAGGATCGCCCACTAACTGCTGCGCCGCTCCGAAGACTTGAGCGAAGCGAGCTTCCGCCTGGGCAGTGAGGAAGGGAAGTAAGGTGGGGAGTTGTTGCACAGTGACGCTCGCGTAGACGTAGCCGGACGCCGCTCCCAATAGCGCCACGCGCCGCAACTTCGTCGCATCGATGTGATCGAGGCTGTCATGGTCGGTGTGGATGTAGATGTCTGGCCAGTCGCGAAGATAAAGTGACGGCACCGCAATGGTGGAAGAGTCGTAGTCATCGTGATCGCTGCCGCTCGAGTAAGGCGTTACATCCGCGATGAGTTCATTGCGGGTACCCTGAGCGCCAGCGCGGGTTTCGACAATACCCGTGTCAGCCGCCGTTTCGCCCGCTGCATATCCGCTGGCAGCGGTGCGAATCGCGCCGAGAAACGCGGTGCCCACGTCGGTCACAAAGCTCGGCAGCGACCAAGGTGTGCCGGTGAGGTGGAACACCGACTTGTTTTTGAACGGGTCGCCGCCAACCATATCCATGTGGATGTCGGCACGCAAACGCCGCCTGATCTCGGGATGGCTGGCGAGAAACGCCATGGTGCCCTCGACCTCCGGCCCCCAGATAAAGCGCAAAGTACGTTTGGGCCGCGGCACCTGGCCCGAATCGATTAAATGAACCAGCACGCGCGCCGATTCAAGAATGGTGACGCATCCGCTTCCGTTATCGTTTGCTCCGGGACGCTCGTGGTCGAGATGGCAGCTATAGACAATCTCCCCCGCAGCAGAGTCGGTGCCGGGAATTGTGCCGGTGACGACCGTCCAGTGGCCAGGGCCGACGGTTGCTTTCACATGGGCATTCAGAATGACGGACTCGCCGCTCCGCAAGCGCGACCGCAGTGCCTCGGCGGTCTGGCGAGAAACCATGAAGGCGAAACCGGAGGGCTGACGCGCGTCAAGATGGCCCCACCGAACCACTGTTGTATCCAGTCCAGACCAGGCTGTGGTCTGGTTGGGCATGTCGCTCACAATGCCCGCCGCACCATGTTGCGTGATCGCCAATTCCTGGACTCGCGCTAGAACGCCGTCGGCCAACACAATCTTTCCGCGCACGTCCTTGCCGGAGTAATTGGCTTCGCTCGCGCCATTGCCGACGTCAACCAGTTCCGTTTCCACGTCGGCGCTGTGACTGTAGTCGGCGAGATGGATGGGATCGGTCTTCCAATCCCCGAGAAGCACATGTTGGGGGCGCACTTCCCACAGCCGAGCCTCTTCGACCGTCCATCCGAGGTGCGACCGCATCAGCCCGTACTGCTTGTGCCCATCAATTGCGAACTGCTCACTGTGAGCATCGGCCAAGCCGTACTCGCGCGCCCGTTCTAAAACGAATTGCGCCGCCTGGTCAAACTCTGGAGTTGCCGGAACACGATGCAAGCCCGTCAAGTAGCGAAGATTCTCGTAGGGTGCAGCACCGCTCGACTCGTCTCGCAGCGCCGTCCACTGGTGAACACTAAGGAACGGTTGCTGGGCAAAAGCACAGAGCGTACTGAAACAGACAAGCAAGCAGATGAGGCGGACGGTGCTCATAAGGTAATGAGGATAGCAGACTGAGATCGGGGAAAAAGCCGTTACCGCGTCGCCATCCCCATCACCGGCTCGCCAATTTCGTCGTGCGATTCGCCTTCGAGGCAAACGCGATGCCACAACTCAAGATTGAGCAACCGCCAGATGCGATCGTAGTTGTCGCGATGCTTCGCGCGATGTTCGTTGAAGAGCTTCTCGATCGCTTCGCGCCGGAAGTACCCACGATCCAGGGTGCGCGGCTCCAGCAACGTCTCGCGAATCGTTTCCAGACGCGGTCCAGCCAACCAGCCGCTCCACGGCGTCGGAAATCCCAGCTTCGGCCGGTACAGAATCGAACGCGGCAGCAGGTCTTCCACGGCCTTTTTCAGAATCCGTTTGCCGGCCAGTCCGTGGATCTGGACTTCTCGTGGAATTCGCGTCGCGAATTCAACCAGCACATGATCGAGAAACGGAACACGGCTTTCGATGGATGCGGCCATGCTCATGTTGTCCTGCTTCATCAGCAGTTCGACCAGGTAAGTTTTGATGTCGGTGTAAAGCAGACGTTGCAGCATTTCGCCCGACGAATGCTCCCAGTAATCGAGGACATTCTTATATGCCGTGCCGGGTGCGGCTTCGCGTGCGAACTCACCCGTCAGCAATCCACTCTGCTCCACTTCGCCGAAGGCGGAAAAGAAATTATCGAAGTAGAAAGAAGCCCAGGAATTTCCATCCTTAGCGAGAAAAGTGTGCTCCAGTTTCCGGCGCAGGGTCGCTCCCAGCAGGGAAGAGGTCGCAACCGCGTTGCGCAATCCGCGTCGCAGAAAGCCCGGAACCACGCAGCGGTACGCGCGATCGACGGCCGCATTTTTCAAGGTGAAGGCATAGCGCGTGTAGCCCGCCAAAGTTTCATCCGCGCCTTCTCCCGTCAGCACGACCGTAACTCTCTCGCGGGCGAGGCGGGCGACAAAGTAAAGCGAGACGCTTGAAGGCCACACGATTGGCTCATCTTCATGCCAGATCAAATGCGGCAAAGCCCCGAAAAACTCCTGCTCGCTGACCAGGACTTCATGATGCCGCGAATGGATGTGATCCGACACCTCGCGCGCAAAGGGTAGTTCGCTGTATGTCTGCTCGGTGTAGCCGACGGAAAAAGTTTCGACCGGCTCGCGCCGCAGCTTCGTCATCAGCGCCGCCACCGCGCTCGAATCCACCCCGCCGCTCAGGAACACGCCCAGCGGTACGTCGCTCATCAGGTGGCTGTTGACTGCGCCCTCAAGTAGCTCGCGGTAGCTTTGGACGTAGTAACTCTCGTCTCGCGATGCGTGCGGTTTCGATGCATTCAGTTCCCAGTACTGCCGGATGTCGGCCCTGCCCTCCGGACCAATCGTCATCGTGCGAGCGGGCAACAGCTTGAGAATTCCGTTATAAAAAGTCTCCTCGCCCGACAAATATCCAAACGCCAGGTACTCCGGCAGCGCCGCCCGATTGAACCGCGGACGAATCCCGCCACGCGCCAGCACCGCTTTGATTTCCGATCCGAATATGAGCCGCTCCGGCGTCAATTTGTAGTACAGCGGTTTGATGCCCAGCCGGTCGCGCGCGAGGAAGAGCGTTCTTGTATTGCGATTCCAGATGGCAAAGGCGAACATGCCGCGCAGATGCTGGACACAATCCGCACCATATTCTTCGTAGAGATGAATGACGGTCTCGGTATCACTGTGCGTGTTGTAGCGATGTCCGCGCGCGATGAGTTGCTCGCGCAAGGCGAGATGGTTGTAAATCTCGCCGTTGAAGACGATCCAAAGCGCGCCGTCTTCGTTCGAAATTGGCTGATGCCCGCCCGCCACATCGACGATGCTCAGCCGCCGCATGCCGATGCCCAGCGCGCCGTCCGTATAGAAACCTTCATCGTCTGGACCGCGATGCCGGATGACACCGCACATTTCCCGCAGAGCCGCGGCGTTCGCCCGCGCGTCCCGTCCGAATTCAAGAATTCCGGCGATCCCGCACATTCAGTGTTTTTCCGCGTATGAGGACGAACTGTGATTCGATGTCAGGGTTTCGCCCGTCAGCTCTTCAAACAAGGACGTCACCGAAAACTCGCCCGGCTCCGCATTCATTACCGCATCCTGCTTGCGCCACTCGAAAAATGCAGACGGCCCGGCCGCCTTCAAAAGAGACTGTCCCCGCCACGTGACGAACCTCCCACCGACCACGACCAGGTGAGCGAGCTTCTCTTTTTCGATGCGGCAACAAAGCACGCGCGCATCCGAAGACCACGGGCCGGAACTCCATCCCTCGTCACCGAGCGCAAAAAAGAATCCGTGGCTTCCGTCATGATAGTCGAGTTCATAAGCTTGCACCGCCGCCTCCGTCAGGCTTGTGAATCGTCCTGCGATAAGCGGTCCGCCCTTCTGCCGGATTGCGCCATGGCTTGGCACTAGCGCCGTCGCTGTCTCCGCCGGCAGCAACACTCGCGCACGGCATCGCACAAGCGGCGCAGGCTGGAATGCACCATACGCGGGCGAGATGAGAGCCCTGCTAACTTCCGTCGCCGTTTGCCAAACGGTTTCTTCCGGCACGATCAGGCTCATCGCCGATTTGCCAGATTCGCTAGATGCAGAGAGAGCTCTCGATATTTCCACCCGGCCCGGGCCGACGACTTGAACTTCGAGGTCGGGAGCGAAGTGCCATAGTATCTCCAGTTCATGTTCCGCGTCGCCGAGTGCTACATCGCGTACTAGCCACAGACTCCCCGCGATCTTTAGCACGTGCCGCCGATGCACAACCGGATCCGCCCACCGTGCGTATCCATTGTGACTGCCCACAAAATAGGTGAAGCTCTTCCCGCCGATCCAATTTTCGACTTGCGTGGTCGGAATGTGAGTCCATGAAAAAGGCTCATCCGCAATCGCCTGGTCTGCTCCATCGACGCGCATTGTGTTGTGCGCGGCGGTTCCCCGAAACGTATTCCGGTCTGCCGGATCTTTCGAAATGTAGACGCCGCTCCCAGCGTCCACCAGCCAGCGCCGTCCATCCACGGTGAGCCGCACGCTGAGCGCGTCGGCATGCCCGTGCCCCGAGCGGCCCACGCCCTGCGGACCGGCATCCACCACCATCGCCTGCGCGTACAGCTGCGAATCCGCCAGCACGTAAATCCCGCCGTCCGGAAAAGCGACCGAACGCGCAGCCGAGTTCGCTTCCGCGCCTGCGAGTCTTTCGACGGCTGGATTGCCGAACAACCAAATCGCTTCCTCGGTCAGCCGCGCCGCGGAGAAACCCCTGGGGTACATTTCTTTGGAGTACATCACCGCGCCCACCGTCAGCGGGTCCGTCATGTGCTCCGTCCGGTTGCGCCGCGGATTCCACACACGCCCGCCGTCGTCATCGCCAAAGCTCTCCGCCGGGCCTGCTTGTGCGAGTGCCGCCACTACATCGAGCATTCGTCCCAGAACCGCGTCATACCCTGGTGGAATCTCCATTCCATTCCGCGCCGCGAGCAACCGTGCATACAGAAAGAAGTCGAGCGCATAAACGTGGTAGTACAGCGATTGCTCGAAATAAACGCCATCCGGACGCACCTGCCGCCCAGCCTCGTGGAGAATAATATTCCACCCGGATTCCTTCCAGCGCGGCGCCCCCGGCATTTGCGGATACAAAGTGCCCAGAAAGAACAGCGCCACCGCTTCTCCCAGCAGGTGCGTGTTCGGGGAAAAATAAGTAGATAGATAGCGCTCAATGTAACGACCATGAAAAGCGAGTGTAGGCAGTATTTCCGAGCGGAACTCCGCGCAATCCGCCGCACCCGCCAGCAAATGGTCAACCCAGATCCACGACAAACTGCGGAATGCAACCTCCAGCGTGCTTCCCCAGTTGATCCCCAGCGGATACGGGTTGGCCTTGATCCAGCAGCGCCACTGCGCCATCAGTTCGTGCGTATACTTTTCGTCCCCGCTCAGCAACCGCGCCTTGGCCAGCGTAACCAGATGCTGGTGCCGGTTCAGTTCCCATGTAATCTTGTGGTCGCCCACCGCCGCGAAATCAAGAAAAGGAATCTTGAACCATGGATCGAGTGGCGCGCGCCTGCCATGCACCGGATCAAGATGCCAGTCGATCTCGCCGCTACCCCTCAGAGCGAAATCGAGATTTTCGTAACCCAGCAGGCGAAAACGACGGCTGCAAATCTCATCGGCCTCACGCAGAATTGCTGCAGCTTCGTCGGGCAGATGCTTGTGCAGCAACTCCGCGCGCTCTGAACTTTCACTTCCAGAAAAGAAGAATTGGCCTGGCTGCGCCGCCAAATCCGCGTTCAACTTTACCGCACCGTGGCGCACACCTATGCGGTGTGTGAGCAAGTCGCAGTGCTTGTGGAACTCCTGTCCCAGGCGCACCCGCACCTCTTCCCAGTTCATGCGGGACGCGCGCGCCAACTTGCTTTGCCATCCAGAAACCACAATTTCCTTATCTTACATGCGGAAAGGTCGCTCAAGACCAGCCGGTTACTCTCGTACCGTTGCCCGTCCCTAACGGTGAAAAGGACTCCGTTCGTCGCGGTAGGATTGAGGATGTGGGCAATTTGACCGTCGCCCGATCCATTCGATGGAACTAATTGTGCACCTTTTGCCCCATCGCTGGGCTCGACTCCAGTAGCTGTTAAGGAGTATTCTGTAACATATTGAAAAATAAGCGTGTTGCTGTATGTGGTTGGGGGCCGTTCGCGAATTGATGGGGAACGGCTTGCTGCCGCTTCTTAAGGTGTTGCTATAGTGCGTCAGCTCCCAGATACGATTGCCAGGAGAAATGCTTGGGCTTGTCCGTCAGCATCTTTGGGTTGGGATACGTAGGCTCCGTCTCGGCCGCTTGTTTCGCCTCCATGGGCCACAAGGTCATCGGCGTCGACGTGAGCCGAGCCAAGGTTGAGATGATGGACTCGGGCCGGACCCCGATCATAGAAGCCCGCATGAGTGAATTGGTCGCCGAAGCGCACCGCGCCGGGCTGCTCAACGCGACGACAGATGCCACTGCAGCCGTGTTGAATTCCGAAGTCTCGTTCGTCTGCGTGGGAACACCCAGCATGAAAAATGGCAAGCTCGACCTCAGCCACATCGAACACGTGGCCCGGGAAATCGGCGCTGCCATCCGCCAGAAAAAGTCGCCGCATGTTTTTGTTCTGCGCAGTACGGTGCTGGCCGGAACCACCAAAACGGTTGTGCTCCCCATCCTCGAAACAGAAAGCGGAAAACGGTGCGGCGGGGATTTCACCGTTTGCTACAACCCAGAGTTCATGCGCGAAGGCAGCGCCGTCGCCGACTTCCTGCACCCGCCCTACACCATTCTAGGAGCCAGCGACACTCGTCACCTCGCGCCGCTCCGCGAACTTTACAAGAGCACTCCCGGCAATCTTTACGAAACGACCATTCCCGTGGCTGAAATGGTCAAGTATTTTTCCAACTGCTATCACGCGCTGAAAGTCGGCTTCGCCAACGAAATGGGAACCATGTGCAAGCATCTCGGCGTTGACGCGCACGCAGTCACTAAGATTTTTACGTCCGACACGAAGCTGAATATCTCTCCCGCGTACCTTTCTCCCGGATTCGCGTTCGGAGGTTCGTGTCTTCCGAAAGATCTCCGCGCCATCACCTACAAAGCCAAAGAACTTGATCTCAAACTTCCCCTGCTTGAATCGCTCATGCCGAGTAACGCCGAGCACGTCGATCGCGCCGTGGAAATGGTAATGAGCACTGGCAAAAAGAAAGTTGCGCAACTCGGCCTGAGCTTTAAGGCGGGTACCGACGATCTGCGCGAGAGCCCGCAGGTGCAGTTGATCAAGCGCCTCCTGGGCGAGGGCCTCGAAGTCAAAGTCTGGGATGAAGACGTTGCTCTCGGCCGCCTCGCCGGCGCCAATCGCCAGTACATCGAAGAAGTCATCCCCCATATTGGATCCGTCCTCTCCGCCGACATCGAAAGCGTACTAAGCGCCGCCGAAGTTGTGATCCTGGGCAACAAATCGGCGAGTAAAGATCGGCTTGCCAAACACCTTCGGCCTGAGCAGATTGTGATTGACCTGATCCACTTGGATAAGACGCGGCGCCCGGAAGGCGCCGGAACCTACGAAGGAATTTGCTGGTGAGAATTTACTGACCGTGAATTTTGACGATGCGTCCGGAAAAAGAATGAAGTTCTATCCCATCGACATCAAAGACACCGACTGGAAACGACTCGACCGTTTCGCCGACCGCACCGTCTTTCAGACGCGCGAGTGGCTGCGATTCGTCGCCGAGTCGCAGAGCGCAATCCCGATCCTGGCTGAGTTGCGCGAAAGAAACGACGTGCTCGGATACTTCACCGGTCTCACCTTCTCGAAGTTCGGCATGAAAGTTGTAGGCAGTTCTTTTCCCGGATGGACGACTCCCTACATCGGCTTCAACCTCAATCCCGGAGTCCCGCGTCGAGCCGCGCTCGAAGCCCTCGAGAACTTTGCCTGGGACGATCTCAAGTGTCTGCATCTCGAAGTTTCCGATCCAAACTTCACCTTCGAAGACGGCGAGACCGCCGGATTCAAAAGTGAATATTACGCTTCTTACCGTACCGACCTGACGCGCTCCGAAGAAGATCTGTTCAACGGTATGGAAAGTGCCTGCCGCCGCTGCATTCGCAAGGCGGACAAGAGCGGCCTCAAAATCGAAGAGGCACACGACCTCGCTTTTGCCGAGGAATATTATGAGCAGCTCAAGGACGTCTTCGCCAAACAGTCCCTTGTTCCCACCTATTCCGTCGAGCGCGTCCGCTCGTTAGTTCGTAACGTCGAGCCGAGCGGCAATGTCCTGCTGCTTCGTGCGCGCGATCCGGAAGGGAAGTGCATCGCCACCGGAATCTATCCCGGCTTCAACCAAATCGCCGAGTTCTGGGGCAACGCCAGTTTCCGCTCCCATCAGAGCCTGCGGCCCAACGAAGCCTGCCACTGGTATGCCATGCGCTACTGGAAAAAGCGTGGCGCTGCCATCTTCGACTGGGGCGGCGAAGGTACTTACAAGGAAAAATACGGGTGCAATCCGCATCGCGTGCCCTGGTTCACCAAGTCTCGTTATCAGATCGTAGGCAAGTTGCGCAACGAGGCTCGCAACATGTTTGCGCGCAAGCAAAAATTTCTCGGATGGCTGCAAGGAAGCCGTTCCGCCGCCGAACGCAGCCCGGCCGAAGAATGAAGGAAGAAGAATAAAACTACCAAGAGGAAGCACTAATGGCGTTACTGGTTCGCCGGGCATTCCGGCATCTATCGCGGGTTCATGACGTGCTGTTTCGCCGCATACTGATCGAGCGCGAAATCACCATTTTCGACGACGACCTCTTCCTCACCTCCTATCCGCGTTCCGGCAACACCTGGACGCGTTTCCTGGTCGGCAATTTCGTCAATCCAAACGAGCCGGTCACTTTCCTGAATGTCGAACGCCTCGTTCCCGATATGTACAAGACCGCCGATTGGGTCCTGCGCCGCCGCCCCCGTCCGCGTGTGCTCAAAAGCCACGAGTGCTTCGATGCCCGCTATCGCCGCGTCATCTACATCGTGCGCGATCCGCGCGATGTGGCCATTTCCAACTATCACTGGGAGATGAAGCTGCGCTCGATTCCCGAAGGTTGTCCCATTGAAGAGTTTGTTCCTCTCTGGATGGACGGCAACTTCTGGCGCCGCATCGGCTCCTGGGCCGACCACGTCAACAGCTGGCTGGCAACGCGGCAGGGCCACGACAGTTTCCTCCTGATGCGTTACGAAGACCTGCAGGCGGATCAGCCGCGCGAACTGGCGCGCGTAGCCCGGTTCATGGGCCTCAACCCCGATGCAGAGCGCATAAATCAAGCCATCGAACGAAGTTCCGCCGCCAACATGCGTAAGATGGAAGAGACCCAAGGCAAGAAATGGGTAGCCACATTCCACACTCGCAGCGACAAGCCCTTCGTCCGCAAAGCCTCTTCCGGCGGATGGCGAGCGATCCTCCCCGAGAACACGGTTACTTACATGGAAGCCCACTGGGGCCCGCTCATGAAGCAAATCGGCTACAAGCTCTCCAGCGAGACGGAAAAAGAACCAGCTACCATCAGTCACGCAACCTAGTGAATACGGTGTGCTGTTCCCGCTGTAGAATGGTGCGTGCCCATTGCACGACTGAACCGAGATACACTGCGGGCGCTAGCGGGCAGCAGGCTCGAAGAAGTTCGCGTGCTTTTGGAGAATAGGCTGTGGACTGGTGCCTACTACATGACTGGTCTTGCAGTCGAGTGTGCTCTAAAGTCTTGCTTGGCTAGCGCAGTAAAGGAGCACGATTTTCCAGACAAGAGGTTCGTGAATGACATGTACGACCACAACTTGGAAAAGCTCTTCAAATTGAACGGTGCACTCTGGGTTAGGTTGCAGGCCGACATGAAAACAGATTCGAAGCTGAATGTGAATTGAAGTACCGTCAAAGACTGGGACGACAGCAGCGTTACGACATTGTTGAAGAGCTAGAAGCCAGAGCGCTATATGAGGCTTCTACGGAAGCCAGTTCTGGCGTGATGGAATGGATTCGGGGAAGATGGTGATGGCATACGTCGAAGCTCTAAACGGAGGAGATATAGATTTTCGGAAGATTGCTCTGGCACGCTTTGCGTCGAAATAAGAAGTTTCCAGCGAATGGCGCGTTCTGGTTGTTCCAATCTGAATCGGGCGAGTGGCATTTGCTGATTGCGACTCCACGGGTGGATGAGATAGGGCCAAGAAAAGCCTACGAAGAGCTGTCAGACATAACACGACGGATTCCAGCAGATTCAGCGCAGCTCTTGAGGATCGAACTTATCAGTCCAAGGCAGCCGTTTTACCAGGCTCTGCGTTCTGTGTTTGGAAAGACCGCGTCAGTGGAAGGAGCTAGGCTCGGCAACACTCAGATCGGCGGTATGTATATCAACGATGCGTATCTATACGAGATTCGTTGACCGCGTCCCGCGCTAGAAATTCCCCGGCAGCCCGTCTCCGTCCGCGCGCGTCAAGTGCATTCGCGGACGCACTTCTTCAAACGGTGTGAGTAACTCCACCAACTTCTTGGAAGCTGCAAAAATAAAATTCGAGGGTCCCGGCAGATAGCCTGCGGCCTTGAACGCCTCGCCCCAAGCCTGGTGATTCTGATTGCTGAGGATCAGATCGAAGCCCTGCCTTTCGAGTAACTGGGTTGCACCGCGGACAATGGAAAACCATTCTCCCGGACGCGCGAAGCAATCGACGACCGAACCGACGCGCATATTGCCGTATTTCGCATCCTTGCGCCGCTCGCCGACCACTGCCCATCCGATCGCGGCGCCGTTACCCCTCATCACCACGCGCGTGAGATGCGTTTCCGCGGCAGGATACAGAGTGCGCAGAGCCTCGGCATCCCTAACCGCCGAAAACGAGCAAGTCTGCCGCGCCTGTTCCCAGAGAGCTTGCACGTTCGCGGCAACATCAGACGCCTCGAAACTTGGTACTTCGCAGCACTCGGCGGCAGGCGACCGTGGTGCGCTGAGAGCGCGGCACCCCTGGAACAGCTTCGAGCCGGCCCATCCCGCTCCGCTGTAGGCCGCGAGGTCCATCAGAAATCTACGCGACGCCGACGACCGTAGCGTTTGCATGTTTCGAAGAAATCGCGACGGATTCACGATCCGAAAAAAGAATGGCACGAGGCAATGCGCCCATCCGAGCCGGACCAACATCTGCGGCAACGGATTCTCGTATCCGCCCATGCCGAGACAGTAGAGCATTGGCGCGCGCTGCATCGCGTCGCGCAGCAGCAGCGTGCCCACGATGGCATGGGCCTTGTTGACAATGCCCTCGGACAACGGATGGTGATAGTAGCCGATCGACCGAATCTGCCCGTCGGAAAAAAAGAACTCCTGGGTTTTGAGCGCATAGCCACCGCGCACGATTTCGCCATCGACAGCGACGAAAAATTCGTTGTAGATGCGCGACCCCGCCGAACGCGACAGCCAACGCGGCTCGGCCCAGCGATAGAACACCGTGTTCTCGTCCTCGCCGGCCTGCCGGAGGCGCTGATTGAACTCAGCTACGGCGGGCTCGTGCTCGGGACGATAGGGTTGGATGACGAGGGCCATGAAATGGAAGGGTGAGCTTGAATTCAACTCAAGAATATCAGCGCGCCGTCGACTGCAGCTTCTCGACCAGCGCCGCCGCCGCGCCGATGTTTTTCATCTCCTCGATATCTTCGGGATCGAGCTGCACTCCAAACTTCTCTTCGATGGCGAGAACCAGATTCAGATGTTGCATGGAATCCCAATTCTCGATCGTCTCCGGAGAAGATTCCGCCGTGATCTTGTCCGCCGGAATCCCGAAGATGTCGCTGGCGATGTTCCGCACCTGTTCCAACGTACTGGCTGTCAATTCCTTCCTCCGGCTGTAATTTCCTTGGTTGAACCGCCGACGCTCATCTTCAGCTTAATCCAATCGGGCGGGCGCAACGTGGAGCTCTTCAGATCGAGCGCCCACAACGAGCCTGCGCCATTTGTCTCCTGCCGCTCGAAGCCATGCCGCTGGTAGAAGTCGCGCGCCGGAGCGTTTTTCTTCGTCGGCAGAAACCAGCCCACTAGCCGCTTGCGGCCGCGCCGGGCAGCGCTTTCGGCGAGATGGGCGAGAAGCGCGGTTTCAACTGTTCTTCCGATGACGCGGCAGCTCAGCAGGAAAGTATCCACTTCGCATTGCTCGCCTTCGTCGTGCGCAATCGCGACTCCGACCAGCCCGTGTTCGCCAAAGCGATCGCGCACCTTGATCGAAAATATGTGCCATTCCGGATTTTTGGCCATCTCCGCGATCTGCGGCTCGGAGTAGCGCCGAGTGGTCAGGTTGAACTGGTTGGTTTTCTGCGTCAGTTGTGCGACCCGCGCCAGCGTCAGTTCCGACACGGGTTCGAGTTCGGCTTCCTGCTCGAGGAAGCGAAAGAAATCCTCCTTCGATTGGAAGCTCCGCTCGGCGCCTGTGCGCTGTTTCTGCGCCGCATACATTTCGGTGCGCTGCTGGTCTTCGGCCGAAAGAGTAAGCCGCTCGAACGCCGCGCAATTCCTGACGGCCGAGGCATACTCCAGTGGATTCTTCGGGAGATCGATTACGGTAACCTCGGGAAGCGCTGCGCGAACCTGCTCGCGCTCAAAGGGATTGTCGTCGAGGAAGGCGAGCGCATCGATGCCGACATTCAATTCCCGTGCAATCTCGCGGAGATTCTGCGCCTTGTCGGTCCAGTTAATACGCAGCGCGGCGAAATGTTTCGCGCGCACCAGCATTCCGGGATGACTATCCAGCGCCTCCATAGCATCGTCGAGATTGTTCTTGCTGCAAACGGCGAGCAGAACTCCTTTGCGCGACAGATCGAGCAGGGCGCGCTGCAAGGCCTGATACGCCGCACCGGGATATTCGGCGCCGACTTTGATGCCGGCCATGCCCTCTTCGCCAATCACGCCGCCCCACAGCGTGTTGTCGAGGTCGACTACCAGAACTTTGGCGGTGCGGCCGCTGAGTGGCACGATAAAACGCGTCCACTCGCGTGCCATCTGCAGGAGGTAACCGGCCGCGATGGGAAGCCGCGTCGTCAGCCATTTGCGCTCGTCGTGCCAATGCTCGCTGCCATGGCGCGCCACCAACGCATCGTAGTCAAGCGTGTATACGCCGTGGAATCCCGCGGCGATCCGCCGCAATTCACGTTCGATTTGCCGTATCAGCTCGGACTGGCCCGCCTCGGATTGGTCGTCGAGAAGTCCAAGACTTGGTGACGACGGCCGCTCCAGGGAATGAACAATCAGCGCCGCCTGGCTGTGTTTCCGGAACGCGGCGATCCACTGCTCATAGCCGCGAACAACGCGCTCGGCCACTTGCTGCGCCGCTTCTGGCGCCAGATCGGCGAAGTCGCGCCACAGTTCGGGCGCAGCCTGATCGGTACGCACAGCCAGCACAACCGCGTTCGGCGCGAAGCGATAGAGCGAACTCTGGTTGTCGAGAATGTCCTGCACGTAGGTATTGAAATCGCCGACGTGGACTTCGAGATCAATGCCGTAGGCGAATGCTTCGGCACGCAACAGCGGCACGATGGGCTCGACGGTGAATGAGCGCAGAATTGCCAGCTTGAATTTTGTAAGAGCGAGCTTGTCGCGCGTCTTGTCGCGCAAATCCTCAATCCGCGAAATCACGAAGCTCGCTGTGGCCGATGCCGGATCGCGCCGCCAAAGTTCAGCCAACCGCCGCGAGGCAAGATCGAAAGCTCCTTCGGCAATTAGCTTGTCGATCCCCCCCCGCAAGTTAGGCGGGTTGTGCTCTGCGGACTTCGAATCGGACGACGAATTGGAGATCGGATCAGACATCGAAATAGAAATCGATCAGCGTTCCAGATACTCGATCAGCAAACGGTTCTTGGTGTAGATCCAGGCGATGCGCCGCCCGCCGAATGCGACTGCGGGCATCGGTTGCCGCGTGACGACTGCTCCCAGCGAGCGCGAGTCGGCAAGCGTCTCCTCTAGCTTGTCCACGACATAACAAACGTGGTGCAGTCCGCCTCCCTTGGCCGCGAAAGAGTGCACGGGCGATTGTTCGTCGGCCGGCTCCACCAGTTCCCAGAGGGGATCGCCCGCGCGGCGGCTCTTCAGGAACGTAACGTGAACGCCTTGGTTGGGATCATGAAAAACCTGCTCGTCCCAATCCGCCCGCAGCATGCTGGCGAAGCCCTGCACGGAATTCGCAATCGAAGCCACGACGAAGCCGACGTGGTGAAACGCGCCTTCGGGCCGCCAGGTTAGGGAAATCGCACTCATCGTCAGCCATTAACCATTCTTCAAATGAAAAAGTGTTGCTCATCCCGCGCCTCGGGGACCGACTTATACCAACGACTACTGAGCCTCGGGCTCGGCATCGGACTCGGCGATGCCCATGCGCCCCTTGTCGGCGATGCGGGCCAGCGGAGTATCCGATTTCAGCCACAGTTTGAAGTCGAAATATAACGGATATAGAAAATTCATGAAATGCGCCGGCAGCGACGAACGCATCTCCGCGGGCGGCGTTTCGAGCGCGTACCCGGTATCGACGAGCAGGTTGCCGATACTCGACTCTATGTCGCGAACTTGTGGCGGAGTGAACATGCGTTTCCAGCGGCCGATTGTGGCGGCTTCAGTTTCCTTGCCGTCGCCACGAAACGATGAATTCGGATCGTGCACCGATCCCATCGCAACCTGCTGAATGCGGTCATAGTCCAGATCATGTTCAATGAACTTGCCGATGCGCGCCAGCGTTTCTCGCGGATTCTGCACGAGATGCTCGTAATGAACCTCCATGTAGTCGGCGCCCAGCGCCTTGCCGCAGTGCCGACCTTTGTTTACGATCCATCGCCAGAAAATAGCGGGCACCAGAAACGCGCGACTGCGGTCCCACGGTAGGGGATGAATCCAGCCGATGCGGTGCAGAGAAGCGGTGACATCGCGGCCGTCGCGAATGATGTGAACTACGAGCGCGTCGGGTATCACTTTTTTGATCAGCGGAAGATAGAGCAGGTGCAACGGCGTGGATTCCGCCCAGCGCTCAACGCCTTGCTTGCGCGCGATTGCTTCCATCACGATGCGCAGGAAGTCGCCGGCATTGCGGCAATCTTCCATTACGCGCTCATCGATGTCCCTGGGCTCGAGTCCGGTGCGGTGAAACAGCTTGCTGGTGTAGTACTCGTCGAGCAGTTCGCGGCGGTTGCTGCGCCGGGCGAGGTTTCCGAAGCGCAGGCCGAGCAGGTTGAAGGCGTTACTCTCCGCGTGATAGACGGCGAATCCCCCCGCGGAAAGCAGCGTGTGGTAGAGAAACTTGGTTCCTGAGCGTCCGCAGCCCAGCACAAACACCGGGGCCCTGGAACGAGCGCCCCGAGCGGCCTGGCCGCCGGCCGCCTGACCTGTTGGCTGACTTTCGACGCGGATGTTGGCGTTCTCCATGATTCTGCTTGCCGGCGCTGTGCTTGCCGCATTCATGACGACTTTCAGGACCGGACCGACTCCACCACCGGCACCGGTTCTTCTTCGAGTTCGAGCGCGGACATGTTGGCGAGCCGGCCGACGGGCGTATGCAACTTCAGCCACAGTTTGCTGCCGAGGAAGGCGGGGTACATTCCGCGCATCCACGAGTGCCGCAAACTCCAGCGGCGCTCGGCGGCGGGCAGCGATAATTCATAGCCATTTTCCCGTAAGCAATCGCCCACGGTCGCCTCGATGGCGGCGACGTCGGCGTGCGCCAGGCGTTCTTTCCATCGGCCGAGCGGGTTGATCTTCTCTTTCGCGCTTTCTTCGCGAAACGAAGAGTTCGTTTCCGACAGTCGGCCCAAGCCGGCGCGCTGAATCCGATCATAGTCCAGATCATGATCGATAAAGCCGCCGAGTTTGGCTAGCGTTTCGTGCGGGTTGGTGATCAGATCCTCGTAGTGAATCTCGATATAATCGCCCGGAAACTTGCGGCCATGGGCGCGGCCTTTGTGAACCATCCACTCCCAGTACAGTGCGGTCGCCACCAAGCTTTCGCTTTGGCCGCGGTCCCAGGGCAGAGGAGTAAAACCCTCCATTTTCTTGAGCGAGAGCGCAATGTCCCGCCCATCGCGGATGATGTGCACAAATAATGCGTTCGGGATGTCGCGCTTCACCCGCTCGATGTGCAGTACATTATCGGGATCGTAGACCGCCCAGCGCTGCACGTGCTGGCTGCGGGCCACCGAATCCATGACGACGCGGATGAAGTCTCCCCCATTGCGGCATTCATTCAGAATGCGCGCCGACAACTGCTCGGCATCGAGCCCGGTGCGCCGGAAACCTTTGCTCTGGAGCCAGGTTTCGAGGATTTTTTCGCGGTTCGTGCGATTCTCCATGGAGCCGAGGCGTGGAATCAGAATCTTGTAAATCGGCAGAAAACCGCGGTAGATCGCAAAGCCGCCGGAAGACAAGAGCATGTCGTAGAGCAGGTTCGTCCCAGAGCGGTGGCAACCCATCACGAAGACAGGAGCATGCTTGCGATCAGTTGGGCTGGTCTTGGGCACTATAAAAATCTTATCACGCAAGGCGGAGTGGGTCGTCTGAAGCCCTTGTCAAAACAGGGGTTACTGAGGTCACCAGTTGGTTTGAGAAGTGGGGTATGTAGGGCTGTTACTGAAGAGTGCTCCTATTTCACACGGTGCGCAAGCCCCAGGGAAAGCCTGTGCGGTGGGAGGGCCAGCGGCACATTCATCGTTCTTTCAAAAATGTCATGAGCCTGAGAGGTTGCATTCATGCGGCATGGTGGTGCAACGTCCTGCTGTGGCTTGTTTTTGAGACCGGTTTAGAATGGACGGCTATGAGGAAGAGGGTTTTGATCGTGACTGCGCTAGTTAGCGGGCTCGGGTTAGGCCTCGTCGGATTGGCAGCAGCCCAGGGGGACGAGGGTTCGATGTCGGACCTGCGTTTTGTGGTGGTGCGCGACTACAACGGCAAGCCGGTGAGGAATGCGGCGGTGGTGTTGCATCCAGTGACTCGAAAGGGCAAGCAGGCGAAGGGCGGCTTGGAATTGAAGACGGATAACGAGGGGCGGACGAATATTGACGGGATCCCGTATGGTCCCCTGCGAGTGCAGGTGCTGGCGCCGGGTTTCCAGACTTTTGGGGAAGACTACGAGATCAACAAGCCGGAACTGGAGATTACGGTGAAGCTGAAGCGTCCAGGGGGCCAGTACTCGTCGTACCAAGATCACGGAGACGCGAAGAAAGCGGACGATAAGAAGCCGCCGGACCAGAAACCGCAGTAGTCAGTGAATGGTGATTAGTAGCGTGAGAATTAGGTTCGAGGAGAGTGTATGAAAAGGAATGTTTTGGGGGCAATAGCAGTGGCGATCGTCGTTGGGTGCGGCATAGTTGGGGTGGCCCCGGCTCAGGATGACGAGGGGCCGACCTCGAGTTTGCGGTTTGTGGTGGTGCGCGACTCCGACGGGAAGCCGGTGAGGAATGCGGAGGTGGTACTGCATCCGGTGAAGCGCAAGGGAAAGCAGGACAAGGGAGAGATGGAGTTGAAGACGGACGCCGATGGACGGACGAACATCGACGGGATTCCGTACGGTCCGTTGCGTGTGCAGGTGCTGGCGCCGCATTTCCAGACTTTTGGGGAAGACTATGAGATCAACAAGGCCGAAATGGAAATTACGGTGAAGCTGAAACATCCCGGCGGGCAGTACTCGATATATGAGAACCATGGGGACGACAAAAAGCCGCAGTAAGGCGCCTGGCGCGGTGAGAGGACGCGGGAATTGTATTTGTGGGAAGTGACAGGCAGAGCCGAGTGGCCTACAATCGTGCTGCCATGGGATTGCAGGAACTAACGGTCGAACGATACGAAGGAGTGGCGGACGATCAGCGGATTCTTTTACTGCGCGGGCCGCTCACCATTGAAACCGCTCCCCATTTCGAACGGGCCGTGCGCCACGAGAACGCGGACACGATGATCCTGGATTTGTCGGATGTGCCCTACATTGATTCGGTGGGGTTGGGGTCACTGGTGGCCGTGTACGTGTCGCATCAGAAAACCGGACGATATCTGGTGCTGACCGGGATGAAGCCGCGGGTGCGCAAGATCATGGAAATTACAAAGGTGAACGATTTCTTCGTGACCTTTGGCACAACCTGGGAAGCGGTGGAAGCGCTGGCTAACACCGGGACGGCTTAAGGGCCGCATAGACGCAGGGAAATTCATTCTGAGCGCTGCCGCCGCAGCGCTTCTCCGGCTGTGCGGCTTTCCTGAATCGAAAACGCCGGATCACCATTGCCGTAAGTGCGCCTTCCAGGCGGCGCCATAGCGGAAGTCGGGAATGGGTGTAGGTGGCGGAACTGGCATTGAGTCGTTCACGTGATTACGGGAACGTTACTGAGTCCCTTCGTGCCGAAGACGCGGCGGTAGCGTTCGATTTCTTCCGGTGTGCCGAGCGCCTTGGCATAGTTGTCGGAGAGTTTAACCGCGGGTTTGCCTTCGACAGTGGATACTTTGCAGATCAAGCTGATGGGGTCAAAGTCGCTGCTGCCGGCGGGATCACAGCCGCGAAAATCGCTAGTAAGCAAAGTTCCCCAGCCTGCGCTGAAACGAATGCGACGGCCAGGGGTCCACTTTTTCGGATCAAGGAAATCGGCTGCGCTGCGGAAGTCCTTGGCCGCAGTGTCGGCGCCGGCGCCGCTCGTAATCGCCCCACCGAAATAAGCGTGCAGGCCAAGGATGTCATCCACATCGAGTGCGTCGGAGGCGACGATGAGCTTGTCAAGCGGGTTTCGACCGCGCGCCTTGAGCCACTCGATATATTCGTCACCGGCGACGTAGGGATTTTTGCTGTCGATGCGCTGGCCGGTCCAATCGGCGGTCCAGTCGGGAGCGTTTTCTAGAAATTGCGTGGTTCCAAAAGTATCGGGCAGCATGATGCGGAGTGCGCCTTCGTAGGTAGCCTGCCACAATTCGAGGACGCGGTACTGCGAAGCTTTCATTGCCTCGTCGTCGGATGCGAACGCGGCCAGGACCATGGGAATTTCATGCGCGTTAGTTCCAATGGCTTCGAGATCGTGCTTATGGGCGAGGAAGGCGTTCGAGGTTCCGGTGAAGGCGCCACCGAGATTTGCCGCCATGGCATTGACCACGTATTCCTGCCAGAGGAAGCTGTGGCGACGGCGGGTTCCGAAGTCGGCCACGGCCAGTCCGGGAACGCCGCGCAGGCGCTCGATCTTGCCCCACAATTTTGTTTTCGCCCGCGCATAGAGTATGTCGAGACCGAACTCGCGCAGCTTTTTCAAACCGGCCCGTGTCTTGAGCTCGTCAAGGATCGAAAGCGCATAGAGCTCCCACATCGTGGTCTCGGTCCATAGGCCATTGAAAGAGAGATGGAACTGTCCGTCGCTGATCGATAGCTCGTAATCGGACAGCCGGAAATCGTGCTCCAGCCATTCCAGGAAGGTGGGTTCAAAGATTCCGCGGCGGCCGTAGAAAGTGTTGCCGGCGAGCCAAACCAGTTCCGATCTGCGAAACCGGAGGCGGCGAGCATGCTCCATCTGGTGGATAAGCTCCTCGCGCGGGAACATGTCTGCAAGACGCACGGAAGTGGAGCGGTTGAACAGCGAGAATGACACCTGGGTCTTCGGGTAATGCTTCCAGATGAACTGGAGCATCAGCAATTTGTAGAAATCGGTATCGAGCAAAGACCTCGTGACCGGGTCCAGTTCCCAGTTGTGGTTGTGCGCCCGCTCGGCGAAGTTCACGATCATCCGATGCTATCTCGCGTACCAGCCCGGGTACTATCCTCTGCGACAGTTCTGAGAAAATCAACCGCAGTGACTTGTGAGATGCCTGTTCTGCGGCCTGGCTGATTTTTCGGCCACAAACACGGTACTATCAATTTTCTGCATGAGAGTGCCTCGCCCATTCACCAACGACTCCCGAAGTTGCGCAGTGTTGTTGTTTGCGATGGAGCGGGCCCACGGTTTGGCAGAGTTCTCGGGTCGTGCGCTGCACGCGTTGGCGGCGGTTCTGCCCGCGATGTTCCTTCTGCGGTCGACCCGCGAGGGGATTTACAACATCCTTTGGGCGCTGGTTTTTGGCTTTGCTACGCTGAATATTCTGAGCCTCGGGGCGCACCGTTTCGAGCAGGATAAGGGCCTGAACTTTGGAGAGATGCTGGCGATCCTGGTCGTCGTGGTGTCGATCGTCCTCTTGGGTTGGGAGATGCTGTATCTGTTCCACATTCTGCCGATTCGACTCACGCCGCGCTGACGCGGATTGCTGTATGATCGCGGGTGATGAAACGCGAAATCAATTTTGACGTGACTTGTCCCTGCTGCGGCGCCGTCATGAAAATCGACGCGGCGACGCTCAACATCATCGCGCACACGGCGCCGGTCAAGCCGAAAACTTTCAACGATATGGAAGAAGCGGCTCGCGCCATGAAGGAGCAGGACAGCCGTCGCGATTCGATCTTCCGGCAGTCGATGGAGGCGCAAAAGCATGCCTCCGAACTGCTGGAGAAGAAATTCCAGGAGGCGGTGAAGAAGGCCAAAGAAACTCCGGACACGGGCAAGCCCATCCGCGATTTCGATCTGGACTGAGTCTCGGCGTTTCCCAGTTCTCAGTCGGAAGCCGGGAAAGCTCTTGCTGAGAACCGGGAACTGAGAACTTCCATGGCACCTCTTCTGCTCGGGCATCGTGGGGCGCGGGCATTCCGGCAAATTCCTGAAAATACTTTGGAGTCGTTTGAGCTTTGTTTGCAGCATGGCTGCGACGGCTTCGAATTCGATCTTCGGGTTTCCGCCGACGGGCAGGCGGTGATCTCCCACGATGCGACCATTGGAGGAATGGAGATTGAGACCACAGCGTCGAAGAGCTTGCCATTGCCCACAGTGGAAGATGTTCTGCGGCAGTTTGCCTCCCGAGCGTTTCTCGATATCGAGTTGAAGGTAGCAAGGCTGGAGCGGCAGGCGCTCTCAGAGTTGCGCAAGCATCCGCCGCAAAAGGGATACGTGGTTTCATCGTTTCTTCCCGAGGTGCTCACGGCAATCCACGATCTTGCCCCGGCGATTCCGCTGGGATTTCTTTGCGAGACACGGAGTCACCTTCGAGATTGGCGCCAAATGCCGGCGGAGTGGGTGATTCCGCGTTTCGATTTGGCGGATCGAGAACTGGTCGAGCTGGCTCACGCGGCAGGGAAGAGAGTCATGGTTTGGACGGTGAATCGCGTTGAACGCATGCGTGAGTTCGCAGAGTGGGGCGTGGATGCCATCATCTCGGATGAGACAGAGTTACTGGTTCGATCGCTGCGATAACGAACCGACCTCCCAGCGTCATTGCTCCCGCTATTCGCCTCATTTACATTGAACAGGTGTCCACCACAGGCGAACGATTCGAGCGAGCGGTTCAGATCATGGCACGGTTGCGGGCTCCGGGCGGATGTCCCTGGGATCGCGAACAGACCTTCGATACCATCAAGCCCTACACGCTGGAAGAGGCTTACGAAGTCCTCGAGGCGATCGACAATCGCGATTGGCCCGAACTGACCGGCGAGTTGGGCGACCTGTTGTTGCAGGTGCTGTTCTATTCGCAGATGGCGAGCGAGGGAGGCCATTTCTCCGTGGACGATGTACTGGACCGGCTTTCAAACAAACTGGTGGACCGGCATCCGCACGTGTTTGGTGACGTGAAGGCGGACACGCCTGTCGAAGTCTTGCGCAACTGGGAGGCGCTGAAGGCGCAAGAGAAAGAGAAAAAGAAACGGTTGGCAGCGCACGAGGGCAAGCAGGCGGCGCAGGCTTCTGATGCGCAATCGGTGCTGGCGGGTGTGTCGTCGAAGATGCCCGCGGTCATGGAAGCTTATAAACTCAGCTCGCGTGCGGCGCACGTGGGATTTGATTGGCCTCAGATTGAAGGGCTCTTTGCCAAGCTCGAGGAAGAGACGGCGGAGTTGCGGGAGGAGCTCAAGGCTGTGCCGATGCTTCCTTTCAAGGGCCAATCAGCTGGGAAGGGGATTGCTGGGTCTGGACGTCCGCAAGTTCCGGCGGAGTTACGCGAGCGCCTTGAAGATGAAGTAGGAGATCTGTTCTTCGTTCTGGTGAACATTGCGCGCTATCTGTCGCTCGATCCGGAGTCGGCGTTGCGGAAGACGAATCGCAAATTCAGGCGGCGTTTTCAATGGATGGAGGAGCGCTTGCGCGCCAGCGGGCGAGCCCCGCAGCAGGCGTCGATGGACGAACTGGAAACGCTATGGCAACAGGCGAAGCAACAGGAAAAACTGGCGTGACCGGAATCTCCGCTGGCGAATTGACCATTCGCAAGTGCGAAGCGCTTGGGGAGATGCAGGCGTGTTTTTCGCTGCAGAAAGAAGTGTGGAAGTTTGCTGATGCGGACTTGATTCCCGTGCGCATGTTCGTTGTGGCAAACAAGATCGGCGGCCAGGTGGTTGGGGCGTTTGTTGAAGCGGATCACGCCAAGGAATTGATCGGCTTCGCGCTGGCGATTCCGGGGATACGAAACGGCCACTGCTACCTGCACTCGCAAATGCTGGCCGTTCGCGACCGATATCGCAATGGTGGCCTGGGCCAGCGGATAAAGCTCTATCAGCGTGAAGACGCTCTGGCGCGGGGTTTCGAATTGATGGAGTGGACGTTCGATCCGCTGGAGATCAAGAACGCTTACTTGAATATCGAGAAGCTGGGCGCGATTGCCCGGCGCTACAACGTGAATCAATATGGGATCACCTCGTCGCCGTTGCAGGGCGGTTTGCCTACCGACCGGCTGGTGGCGGAGTGGTGGATGAAGTCAAAGCGGGTCGAAGCTGTCCTGGCGGAAGCCCCACGCGCAAAATTTGAATGTCGCGCGCGCATCGATGTGCCAGCGGAGATCTACGAATGGAAGGCCGATGCGACTACGCGTGCGCGAGCGCTGGCAGTGGAGGAAGGCAACCGCGAGCGGTTCAAGCGGGCGTTTGACGAAGCACTGAGCGTACTCGGCTATGAACGTGACCAACGCGGGAATGGGCGGTTCCTGCTGGGCGAGTGGGACGAAGGCTGGAGATATTAGTACCCAAATTATGAAAATCGAATCCGTAACTCTACGCGAAATTCATATGCCTCTCGTGCATTTTTTTGAAACGAGTTTTGGCCGGGTTTACAGCCGCCGAATTCTGCTGGCGAGCGTCGAGGCCGATGGAGTGCGCGGGTGGGGTGAGTGCGTTGCCGGAGAAGATCCATACTACAGCCCGGAATGGACTGCAACCGCGTGGCCAACGATCAAGCATTACCTGGCGCCCCTGCTGCTGTCAGGTGAGTTGGATGCTGGCCGGGATTGTGCGGCGCGCTTTGCCAGAGTCCGTGGCCATCGCATGGCAAAAGCTGCTCTAGAGAACGCGGTGTGGGACGCGGAGGCGCGACAGAAACAACAGCCGCTCTGGAGGTTACTGGGAGGAACACGGCGCGAAATCGCCTGCGGGGTTTCGATCGGCATTCAAGACACGCCGGAACAACTTCTGCAAAAGATCGAAACTGAGTTGGCGGCGGCATACCGGCGGATCAAGATCAAGGTGAAGCCGGGATGGGACCTGATTGTGCTGGAGAAGATCCGCGCCCGCTGGGCGGATATTGTTCTAAGTGTGGATGCGAATTCTGCCTATACGCTCGACCAGGTCGAGCATCTGCGCAAATTCGATGCCTTCAACCTTCTCATGATCGAGCAGCCGCTGTGGAACGACGAAATCTATCTTCACGCGCGGCTACAGAAAGCCATCGAGACGGCGATTTGTCTGGACGAATCGATTTTGAATGCGCGCGACGCCGATTTTGCGCTCGAGACCGGCTCCTGTCGCATCCTCAACATCAAGGTAGGTCGCGTGGGCGGCTTCAGCGAGGCAAAAAAAATACACGACGTCGCGGTGCGGCACAACATTCCGGTGTGGTGTGGCGGGATGTTGGAATCGGGAGTGGGACGGGCGCACAACATCGCGTTGTCGACGCTCGAAAATTTCCGGCTACCTGGAGATGTGTCGGCATCGAAGCGTTATTGGAAGGAAGATGTCATCGAACCCGAAGTGGAAGTCAGTGCGAATGGAATGATCGCCATCAGTGACGCTCCCGGGACGGGATACCAGGTACGCGAGGATCTGGTGAAGAAATTCACCGTGCGCGAAGAAACCTTTCGCGCCGGAAGAGTTTAGCGTTGTTCCCTCACCGATGGGCGAGTTTGCCGGGAGCAGAATTGTCGGTAGTTTGTGCTGCCATAGTGGATTCTTCCTTCTTCAGCAGTTCTACCGCCTGCGCGAACGTCATGTCTGCGGGAACTTGCTTGAAGCCGCTGAAAACCTCCGTCGAATTGATGGAGAGGTTCTTGAACAGCAGGATCTTTCCAGTGAAGTTCAACGTCATGCTTGAAATTTCCCAGACATTGTCGCCGACCTCCTGCTGCTGGACCATAAAACGGCCGCTCGGATCAAGGTGTCCAAGAATTCCCCATCCGAAGCCGACTTCTTTGAAAAGCGTGCCGTCAATGCTGGCAATGCGGTAATCCCTGGTATCCACTAGCACGTAGCCCTGCATGCCGGTCAGGACTTCCTCGACGCGCGAAGGCGGTTGGTAGAGGGGATGGGGGCGGAACTTTAATTTGACCAGAGGATTGCCAGCTCGGCCAATGTCTTCCGAGCCCTCTTCTTGTCCTGCGTACTCAAAGAGGAAGGCGTCGGGCATCGCGCGTATGATGCGCAACGTGCGCTCGGCGTTCTGGTGTTCCTGTTCCCGCCTTTTTTTCAGTTCTTCGGGATTATTGACGAAACGCTCAATGCGCGCCTCTTCCTCGTGGCGTTGTTTGTCCGTCAGAGGTTTGTCGTTGTAGGCGATCACCAAGCCTGCGGTAGCTTCATTGGTCTCCACATAGAGCCTTGTGGTGGATCCCTGGGGAGTGGTCTTGGTGCCTCGAAACATGAAGTGGACGGTGCCGTCATTGGCCGCCCTAATTTCGTTCTGCACTGCTTTTCGCACCAGTTCCGCCGGATCGTGATAGAGAGAGATGGTCGCCGGTTGCTGGGCAAAACTGGCCGCGGTGAGCAACAGAATCCAGGCGCCGGCGAGGGCGAGGTTGTGGGGATAGTGGGTGACAGAGCTGTGCGAGATGGAGTAATCGATCGCCACGACTGGACGGACACAGTGATCCCGTAGGACGATGGTAGCAAACGAGAGGTTTACATCGTGGCCGCGCTTCAGGACGCTGCCCTAAATTGCTGGTGGAGAATGATTTCCGGCTACCGGGCGGAGCCGCCCGCGGGCGGAATGATTTACAATCGGTTCATTCGCGGCGAACTGAGCGCGAGGAGATGGAGGCAAAAGCATGGATGCTCCGCAAACCGGCGACGGCGCCAACATCGGCAAGTCGGTGGTCATCAAGGGGGATCTGTCGGGCTCCGAAGACTTGTACGTGGATGGCAACGTCGAAGGCAGCATCGAGCTCCGCAAACACAGCCTAACGGTGGGGCCGAATGGAAATGTGAAGGCCAACATCAGTGCCAAGTCCGTGGTGATTCAGGGTAAGCTGGATGGAAGCGTGAACGCCTCCGACCGCGTTGAGCTGCGAAAGTCGGCAGTGGTGACGGGCGACCTGACCACACAGCGCATCGCCATCGAGGAGGGCGCGTTCCTCAAAGGAAAGATTGAGATTCAGAGAGAGGCCGGAAAAGCGGCGGCGCCTGCGTCTTCGTAATCGCGGGCGATGGCATCTGTTTCTGACAACGCAATGAAATTCTTTCGGAGCTCTTCGAACCAGACTGCGAGTCCCGCAATCCCACGGAAGCTAACCCGCCGTTCGAGCGGCATGGGGGAGATTTCACGGCTGCTGAATTCGCAGGAGGGGTTGTGCGTGCTCGATATGGGCGCAACCTCTGCCACCAACATCCGCTTTTTCACCGGCAAAGGACACAAGAATTACAGCGAAGATTTGTTGCGCTCGTCACTTGACCCTGCGTTGCGCATTCAGGACACCACGGGAAACTCTGTGGTGGGCAGCAAGAAGTTTCTGGATGAGAACCTGGCATACCCGAACGCTCTGTTCGACGTGGTGCTGTGCTGGAATCTTCCTGATTATATGGAAGAGAGCCTGGTGAAGCCGACCATCGACCGTTTGTGGTCGGTGATGAAGCCTGGCGGATTCCTGCTAGCTTTCTTTCACACCCGCGACGCCGGCCCCGATTCGACATGTTATCGCTACCATGTGACCGGCACCGACATGTTGGAAATGCAGGAGGTAAAGTTCGCGCCGCCCGGTCGTCCCGCGTCCGAAAAACAATCTCCGCGATTGCAACGCGTGTTCAACAACCGGCACATTGAAAACCTCTTCCGGGATTTCGCCTCGATCAAGTTTTTTCTGGCGCGCGATGCGATTCGGGAAGTGCTGGTGGTGCGCTAAAGCTTTCTTGCCCACACTCATTCCCGCCTTCGACGATCTCTTGCTAAGATGTAGAGTCAGGCATCGGTTCCGCGCGACGTTTTCCCGCCAACCCCGCCAGGTCCGGAAGGAAGCAACGGTAACGGGCTCTTTCGTGTGCAGTGGAGCGCCGGTGCCTGGCTTTTGTTTTTCCGCCGCACTCCGCATCCGTCATGACCAAACGTCTTTACTACGACAGTTCCGAAATGCATGAATTCGATTCGGTGGTTGACGAGGTCGCGCCTCTTTCGCATGATCAATCGCACCCGGCCGTCGTCCTGCGGGAAACCGCGTTCTATCCCACCAGTGGAGGCCAGGTGCACGACACCGGATGGCTGACGGTCATCGGCGGTGATCGCGGGGGCGACCGGCTGCGAGTCGCCGACGTGGCGGATACCGGAGACGGCAGGATCGTCCACTACCTCGAAGCGCCAGGGCCGCTGCTTGTAGGAACAGCCGTCCACGGCAGAATCGATCCCGAACGTCGTCGCGATCACATGCAACAACACACCGGGCAGCATGTTCTCTCGGCAGCCTTTCTAGAGCTTTATCAGATGCCGACGGTTTCGTTCCACATGGGCGAAGACCACTGCTCCATTGATCTGGCGACGCCGTCGGTAAGTTCTGAGCAGGTTACCGCAGCCGAGACCCGCGCCAATCAAATCGTGTTTGAGAATCGTCCCGTGCGGGTTCGCTACGTTACGCGCGCCGAAGCGGAGAAGCTTGGCCTGCGCAAACTACCTCCGGCGGAGCGCGATGAGCTGCGTCTTATCGAAGTCGCGGATTTCGATTTATCGGCGTGTGGTGGAACTCACGTCAGCGCCAGCGGGCAGATAGGTTCGATTGTACTGCGAAAAACCGAAAGGGTGCGTCAGGGAACGCGAGTGGAGTTTGTCTGCGGCGGTCGCGCCGTTCGCATGGCGCGGCGCGACTTCAGCGCTCTCAGCGAGGCGGCTGCTCTATTCTCGGCGCAGCTCTGGAATGTGCCGGAGCAGATCCGCAAGAGTGTCGAAGAGAGCAAGCTGTTGCGCAAGCAAAGGGAGGATGCTCTCGATCAACTTGCCGAGGTGATGGCTTTGGCTGATCTGCATTCGCAGCCCGGAACGAGCGGTCGCAAGATCGTCGTACGGGCGTTTTCCGATCGCGATATCGGCTTTGCCAAACTGTTTGCGCAGAAGGTGACGCGGGTGGGTACGCCGGCGATAGCGCTGGTGGCGAGCACGATGGATCCTCCGGGACTGGTTTTCGCGCAGACTCCTGCACCGTCCGCCGCGGGCGCGCCCGGCTCGACCGCCGATATGGGCGCCTTGCTCAAGCAGGTGTTATCGTCTGTCGGAGGCCGCGGCGGTGGCAGCCGCGACTTCGCTCAAGGCGGAGTTCCGGCGGGCTGCAATATCAATGTCGAGCAGCTTTTGCGGCAGGCAGCGGGTACAATCGGAGGCTGATCCCGACCGCGCACATTTCTCGGGAAGAAACTCATACGGTGGAGCGACGGGCGTCTCGCCCGTCAAGTTTGGGGTGGCCGGGCGGCGGGGACGCCCGCCGCTCCACGAGCAAGTCTTTCAATGCTGGAACCGCGGCTGATACTCGTCAATCTTCTGATCAAGCTGGGCGTGGCCGCTGCCTTGTCGAGCGCTCTGGTGCGCTCCAAAGAATTCAAGAATCTGATTTTTCGCGAGGAGCGCGCCACCCGGCACAAGATTTATCTGGCGCTATGGATGGCGATCCCCATTGCACTTGGCGTCTGGATACGATTTAGCGCCAGGAGTTTTCTCGCGGGCGACCTGTCGCTAGAAACCGCACTGCTGCTGGGCGTGATTGGCGGACGCTTGTCGGGAGGCGTCGGCGGAGCGCTGATGTCGTTGCCCGCCGCCGTGCACGGCGAGTGGGCCGCCATGCCGTTGAATGTGTTTGCCGGAATTATTGCCGGGCAATTGCGCCGCTTCGCACCCGAGCAGGAAGATATCTGGTCATTCTCGCCGTTCATCGATCTGACTCTCTATCGCATGATTCGCCGCAATCTGCCGCGGCCGCGCGTCTTCGATTGGCAGGTCGCTTTTTTCGCAACTATCGTGGGCCTGCGGTTTCTGCAGACGGAAATCTGGCGCTTCTGGCCGAACTCCATCTTCAGCCTGGAAAGCCCTGGCCTATGGATGCAGGGCGAGGGCGGAACTCTAAACGCGTACTTAGTGGAGTGCGCCATCTACGTGACGGTGGTCATAGTAGTGGGCACGGAACTGAAAATCTTCAACAGCGTACGTATCCAGATTAAGCTGGAAGAGCAGGAACGGCTGCTGCTGCAGGCGCGCATGGCGGCGTTGCAGAATCAGATTAACCCACACTTTCTGTTCAACACGCTCAATTCCATTTCGTCGCTGGTGCGCTTCGATCCCGACACGGCCCGCGAAATGATCCTGAAGCTCGCTACCATTCTTCGCCGCATCCTGCACAGCACTGATTCGTTCGTTCCGCTGCGCGAGGAAGTGGAGTTCATCGATAATTATCTTGACATTGAAGTCGTGCGCTTTGGACGGGACAAACTTAAGGTCGTCAAGGACCTCGATCCGGCGTCGCTCGAAGCCATGGTTCCCAGCATGCTGCTGCAGCCGCTGGTCGAAAACTGCCTCAAACACGGACTTGCTCCCAAAGTCGAAGGCGGCAGCATTACGCTGCGCAGCCGTTTGTTCGAGTCACGGCTCGTGCTCGAAGTGGAGGATGATGGCATCGGCATGGGGGCAGCGCAATTGCTCGAACACCCGGATGGTTTTGGGGCCGGCGGTATCGGCATGGCCAACGTCGCGGAGCGTCTGAAGGTGCTCTACGGCGATACGGCCAAGATGATCATCGAAAACCGCGACGGCGGGGGCACGCTGATCCGGTTGCGTTTGCCCATTCTACCTAACTCCGAAGAGCTAATGACGACTGCGACGAGCGCTCCAGCACCTTTCGGTAAAAGTCTTCGTAAAGCGGAATGATTTTGCTGGAGCAGAATCTCTCGCGGGCAGCGGCGCGCGCCCGTTTCCCCATGGCACGCAGGGCGGGTTCATCACTCAGTAACTCGATGGCATAACGCGACATGGTCTCTACGTCGCCGACGTCGGCCAAAAATCCGGTCACTCCGTGCTCGATCAACTCCGGCACGCCGCCAGGGCGGGTGGCGATCGGGACGACCTCGCAGGCCATGCCTTCGAGGGCGGCGAGCCCGAACGTTTCTAGTTCGCTCGGCATCAGCATAACGTCTGAGATAGCGAGTTTTTCACGGATCTGATCCTGCTTGCCGAGAAATAGCACGTGCTCGTGAATGCCCTTCTGCACCGCCAGCCATTCCGCCTGAGACCGATCGGGCCCATCGCCAATCAGCAGCAGCTTGGAAGGAACTTTCTTGCGGACACGATCAAAAATTTCTACCACATCCAGCACGCGTTTCACCGGCCGGAAGTTCGAAAGGTGTACCAGCAGCCGCTCGTCGTTGGAAACATACTCACTGCGCTTTTCCAACCATTCCGGTTTGCGCAGATACTCGTCGCAGTTCACAAAATTCGGGATGACTTCGATGTGGTTCTTAACGTCGAAAACCTTAAGCGTGCGGCTGCGCAGATATTGCGAGATGGCCGTCACGCCGTCGCTCTGCTCGATGGAAAAGCGCGTAATCGGCAGATACGACCGGTCAAGCCCAACCAGCGTGATGTCGGTTCCGTGCAAGGTGGTCACAAACGGTAAATGGCGCCGCGGCGGAGTTGCCGCCAGCATCTGCTTGGCCAGCATCGCGCTCACCGAGTGTGGGATCGCGTAGTGCACGTGCAGCAGGTCGAGTTCGTAGAGCTGCGACACCTCGGCCATCCGCGTGGCCAGGGCCAGATCGTACGGAGGATATTCAAACAGCGGGTAGCGCGTGACCTCGACCTCATGATAATGAATATTCGGTTCCGGCCCGGTCAGGCGAATAGGTTGCGAATAGGAGATGAAATGAATTTCGTGGCCCCGGCGCGCCAGCTCGAGTCCGAGTTCAGTGGCGACAACTCCGCTGCCGCCGTAGGTCGGATAACAGGTAATGCCAATCTTCATGCGCCTCCCGATGCAAGTCCAACGATATCATCATTGGATTCGCGGGAAGGGCTAGGGATGCAGGGAGGCAAATTGCGGTGGAGCTACTCGCGGCCCAGCCGCACAACGATTCCGGCGCCAACCCGCAAATTGTCCTGGCGGTTGTTGAGACCGTCGGGGATTTTGGTCATGAAGTACTCGGCCTGCACGGGACGAACGGAAACGTGCTTGGACACCTTGAGATCAATGCCGCCGCCCGCCGTCATCGCAAAATTATTTTCGGACCCGGAGTGACCAATCCCGTCGGTTGTCCAAATGCCTCCGAAAAGAGTCTGAACGAACGGCGTAACCTTGCCGTGCCTGAAATTCACCCTGGGCCCAAAAAGATAGGTAAACCCTCCTCCGACCAAGGCGCCGTTTGTGGTGGCGGTCGCTCCGTAGCCGGCCATATCTCCCACCACACCGAGCCAGTTGTTGGCGTTGTATTCGAGCTGGCCGCCCCCGCCGTTTCCGTTGAATGTTTCCGAGGGCGCGACTCCGGGGAGGTTGGCGTTTACATTGAAGCGTGCGTAGTAGTATCCGCCATACGCCTCAAGTTTCGTGGCTTGCTCCTGGGCCTTCATCGGGGGTGCGGCCGCTAACAACGCCAGCGCCAGGAAGATCGCAAATGACTTTTTCACCCTCGCTGCGCCTCCTTGGACCTTGCGAGTCTGTGAACAGCAGCGCTAGTCTGTGCTCGGTTTCTTCGGCGTCAGATCGCAGGCTTGTTTGACTCGATCCAGGTTCAGCCCGGCGGGAGAAAACTCGGCGATCTGCCGGCCGCTCCGCGTGGGTAGCGCGATGTTGAAGACGTTGGCTCCGATCATGCCACGAACGGTGCCTTTGTCCATGGAGAGGAAGTGGCCGCGCAGCCAGTTCCAGCCCTTGTAGTAGTGGGTATCGTCAACCCGCACCTCAACTTCTAACTGGGGCTGTCCCCACCAGCCGGGGCGGTTCGGCGGAGGCAGCCTGACTCCCGGATTGAAGTCGCCCAGCTTGAGTTTGCCATTCTCGCAGTACAGGTTCACCCTGGGCTTGTAGTCCGGGTCCTCTTTAAAGTAGTTATTCGACTGCAGTTCAAAGCGCACTTTCTTCGCGCCTGTCATCTTGTCGGTGGAGGCAAACTCCAGCCAATTTCCACCGGCGCTGATGCCGTCCGACTCCCCCTGATAGGGAGTCATGACGCCAGTCTGGGCGCAAGCTAAAGTTGCAGCGCCAATCAAAAAGCATAAGAGAGCGGTCTTAGCCGCCAAATCGAAACCGATTGCTTTGCCAAGCCAACGCGATACTTTCAAGGTCTCCTCCTGACAATCACACCCCTACATATTATGGAACCCGGAAACTCCTAAAAAGTTGTATCGAAGGTTCCGAAGATTCGCCGCGGCAGACAATATAATGTCCGAGCACGCAAGCCGAGTGATTGCCAGAAGCAATGGTCGAAGCCCCCCAAGCACGCGACCGTTCTCAAGGAGGCTTTTGATGAATGTGGCCGAGCAAGACTGGCCAGCCCTGCCGCTGGAAGAATGGGAAGCCACCTATCGCACGCTACACATGTGGACCCAAATCGTCGGGAAAATCCGCCTGGCCCTCACGCCGCTGGAGAACCATTTCTGGAACGTCGCTCTATATGTGAGCCCACGAGGCTTGACTACCGCGCCGATCCCCTACCGTGGCAGCACGTTCGAAATCCAGTTCGACTTTGTGAACCACCGCCTCGAGCTTCGAACTTCGGACGGTGACCGCGCCTTGGCGCTTGCGCCAAAATCGGTGGCTGCCTTTTATCGGGAACTATTTGCATTGCTGCGTGGGGTTGGCATCGAAGTCCAAATCAACCCCAAACCGCAGGAGGTTCCCAATCCGATTCCTTTGGATCAGGATGACACTCATGCATCCTACGATCCAGAGTACGCAAACCGCTTATGGCGCATTCTGCGGTCAACCGACATTGTCCTGCAGGAGTTCCGCGCCCGCTTTATCGGCAAGGCGAGTCCGGTCCACTTTTTTTGGGGCAGCTTCGATTTATGTTGCACACGTTTCAGCGGTCGCCGCGCTCCGCCCCGGAAGGGCATCATCACTTCTGAATCCTACTCGCATGAATGCAGTAGTGTCGGTTGGTGGCCAGGCGGTAGAGACTTAGCGGGACCTGCATTCTACGCGTACACAGCTCCCGAACCGGCGGGCCTTAGCGAGCAGCGGGTTCGACCACCGGCTGCGTTCTATCATAACCAGCTGCATGAGTTCGTGTTGATGTACGACGAGGTGCGCCGCTCAACATCTCCGCGCGCCGAAATCCTGGCGTTCGCACAGAGCGCTTACGAAGCGGGCGCCAATCTAGCGGGCTGGGACCGTGCAGCTCTCGAACGGGCAGCGTAGTCTTGAGCGGCGTAATTAAGTTGTTTTCAGCTCGGGCGGTAACGCATGAGACTGCCGAATTTGGTCAACTGATACACTGCTTTCAACAAGCTCAATGCCCGCCCGGATGGCGAAACTGGCAGACGCACGGGACTTAAAATCCCGGGTCCCTAACAGGACGTGACGGTTCGATTCCGTCTCCGGGCACCACTCCAACCCATTCACTGTTCATCAGTTGGGTAGAACAGCAACGGTGAAATTCAGGCGGGCCGCTGCGTCGTTTGGTGCCGTTCTTGGCCACTATGCCCAAGCTCTGCCCAAAAAAGAATTCGTGTAAGATCGACCAATGAGGGGGCGGATGTTTAAGTCTGCGAAACGTCGAGGATCTCCACTGGGGAAAGGTGGAACGCCTCGCTGCAGCTCTCTAGCCGCTGCATGAAAACCGGTGAACAGACAAGCCCCAGCGTCCCGGAAGCCAACTCATGTCATTATTCTCACCTAATTTGGGCTGTTCTGACAGCCCTGGCGCTTCGCCTGGTGGTTGTCGGTTTCGTCTATCAGGGTTTTTTGGTCCCCGGCCGCGATCACTGGGAGTTCGGCTACGAGATGGGAAAGATTGCGTATTCAATTGCCAACGGTCATGGATTCAGCAATCCGTATTGGATCGAAACTGGGCCAACGGCGATGATCACTCCAGTTTTTCCGTATCTGATGAGTTCTGCTTTCTCATTGTTTGGAGCTTATACCAAGGCCGCGGCGCTAGCGGTGCTTAGCTTCAATAGCCTGGTGTCAGCTCTCACTTGCATCCCAATTTTTTTTCTGGCCCGAAACAGTTTCGGTCTTCGAACGGCTATTGGGGCTGTTTGGACTTGGACGTTTTTCCCTTACGCGGTGTATTTCTCTGCGAGCTCGATGTGGTATCACAGCCTGGTCGCTCTGCTTCTCACGTTGCTGCTCTTGATCGCATCGTATCTGGAAAACCGGACTGGCCTTTGGATGTGGGCAGGCTTTGGATTTCTCTGGGGGTTGACGGCCCTCACTACTCCGGTGGTCTTAGGCGTTCTTCCGTTTCTGGGCGGCTGGGTTTGCCATCGGCTACATCGTAACGGAAGAAACTGGAAGATGACCTCGGCAACCGCGGCATTCGCCCTAATCGCGACGGTTGCACCTTGGCTGGTTCGCAATTATCGGATTTTCCATCACCCCGTATTCCTGAAGGATAATTTTTGGATGGAGGTTTGTATCGGCAATTTCGGGAATGCTACGCATTGGTGGAACGATTCTGTTCACCCTGCAGGTAGCAACCAGGAACTGGCGGAATTTCGCCAACTGGGAGAGCAGGGCTACATGCTTAGAGAACGCCGGCAGGCGTTGACCTTCATTCAGAGCCATCCTGGAATTTATCTGTGGCGCTCATTTCGCCGCGTGGTGTACATCTGGACCGGTTTCTGGAGCCTCAACCGCGAATACCTGCGCGGAGAGCCGTTCGACTTGCCAAACATTTGTTTTTGCACGGCATTTACAGTTCTGGCTATGACAGGTTTATGCAAAGCGCTTAGTAGCTATCGGAATGCAGCGATGCCGTATGTTTTGATCTTGCTTGCGTTTCCTGTGGCGTACTACCTGACTCATTCGGAGATTTCCTATCGGCAGCCCATGGATCCGGAGCTTGTGATTCTTGCCTCATTCGCCGTGTTCTCGCGCCAGAAACCCATCCTGAAGCTTCCTTCTCTTGGCAAGAAGAGCGATGCGAGGATGCAAGCGGCTGATTCTTTGTAAGGGGGCGCGACGGTTTTATTGTCACAATCAGAAAAGAACATCGAAGTCGAGCACAAACCGCCGGCTGTCCTTCCCAAAGAAATCTCCATACTGCGGATCGGCAATGTTTGAGTGCACTTCGAGCGGATTGAAGTGGCCTGTCAGGTTCCGGACCGTGCCCGAGAGTCGCACTGCGTGCTTCGCGTCGACCTGGATGTCTTTTGAAATTCGCAGGTCGAGAGAGAAGTATCTTGGGAAACGATATTGTGGCCCGAAGGTTGTAGCTACATACTGCTGGAACACGTCGGTCGGCTGGTAGGGAAAGCCGTTACGAAACTCCGCATGCGGAGTCACCATGATCTTTCGCGGAAAAGCGTACGATCCCCACAGCAGAAACCGATTGGGAATTTCGCTGGGTAAACTCGCCGACAGGCTGTCGCGTACGACCGGATAAGGATAGTTTCCCAGGTACGAGTTAGCGTCGCTGATGTCGCCGCGAGCATACTGCCGCACGTAGGAAAAGAAGAACTGGCGATTGGAAGCCGCCCCAATCCGCGCCGTAAACTCCGCTTGTCGCGTGTGTGCCGAGCCGGACGCACCGAGCACAAACGCGTTTTGATTCTGAACCACTTCCGGCTGGAGCGTGATCATGTTCTGTTCGTGGCTCTGCAGGTACTTCACACGAAGCAGCAAGAAGCGACTCACGACTCGCTCGAATGCCACGTTCCACGCCACGCTGTAGGGCGCGAAGTTACCGATCTTCTGCGCACTATCGATAAATGGAAAGGTCGATTGCGCCGACTGTGCGGTGAGGTTAATGTATTGCACTGGCGACCCCACAGGGACGCCCGATGAATTGTAGGTTGTGATCGTCTGCAGTGGATAGCTGCTGAACGCATAAACATCGAGCGGAACGGAATCGTAGAAGACACCGATGCCACCACGAACCACCGTTTTCCCCATATCAGGGGTCCACTCGAAACCAACGCGTGGAGCAGCGCGGGTAGTATAGGTAATCGTTTGCGCTTCGAGACGGAGACCTGCGTCGATCGCCAGATGAGAATTGAGCACCCAGTGGTCTTGGGCAAACGCAGCCGGCTCCAAGTCGGTAAGATCGAACGCTCCCGCTCCGGAGAAATTGATCTGCTGCAAGAGATGGCCGTTGGCGTCGTCGATCAGAACCGGACGAGCGTTAAACTGGCCCACATTCTCGCTGTGGCCGAGAACCGATCCAAACTTGAGGGTGTGCTGCCCGGCGAAATGAAAGGTGCGGGGGGTCCATTCTTCAATCCATTCAAAACGATTGGCACGGCGCGATTCCTGGCTGAAGTAGTTGCCAAGGTTCCCAGTCGGAGTCAGCACCATGTCGGCCGTTCCCTGCGACGTTATCCCGCTGCTCACTACTCTGCTTGAAACCGCGCTCTGCAAGAGTCCGCCGCCGATGGCCAGCCGGTCCGTGAGCGTGCCGGTAGTCTCGTGGAAATCCGCGTTTGGCGTCACCGGTTGCGGATTGAAGTAATCCAGTCCGGCATACTGCAGCGAATGCGGAGCGAAATGGAAACTGCCAGTCAGCGTCTGGCTGGGAGAAAGAATCGCGTCGAATTGCGTGAAGGAATTGAAAGCCTTTGAAGTACTGAGGCTTTGAGGAAACGGCAACGTGTAGACTTCCTGCTTGTTGAGCAGGTATTCCGCGCCTTCCAGGAAATACAAGCGGTTGGCGATAATGGGGCCACTGAAATTGAATCGAGGGGCAGCGTCCCGCACGCCGTCGAGGTGCCCGCTGCGGATGAAAAAGTCGGGAAACGGATCATTCAGACTGTAATCCCACTTCTCGCCTCCGCGTCGCGTATCCGCCGCGACTACGCCCGCTGTGAAGCGTCCATACTCTGCGAGGTAGGGCATCTCCGAGATTTCGATGGTCTGCACGCTGTCGATCGGGACACTGAGCCCAAAGCCCCCTGTAGCGGGATCGGTTACGTCCACCAAATTGACCAGCAGCGCGCTATGGTCTTCGCCAAAACCCGCGATTCGTACGCTCCCGTCCGGACCGCGCACGATTCCAGGTATCAGCGGCAGCGTATCCACCAATGTAGCTGGGCGCAATGGAGTGTCCTTGGCTTTCGTAGGAGCCAAGGTTGTAGTGCCGCTTGAGGTTTCGGTTATCGGATTGGACGCTTCGCCTTTGACTTCCACGCTCTGCTTGCTCAACGCCGCGGAACTGAGCACAACTTCGATATCCTGCGCAGAACTCCCTTCGCTAACTTCCAGGGCAGTCTCGGTGGCTAGATAGCCCTTCTTTTGAATGTTCAGCGAATAGGTCCCCGGGACGTTGACTGTGAGGGTTGCTTTTCCCGTAGCACCTGTGCTGGCAGCGTTCACGAGCTTATCGTCTACCCGAAGCTCAACCGTCGCATCGGGCACCGGCACGTTTTTTTCATCAATCACCGAGAGATGGATAACCTGCGTACGGGAATCGGCGGCTGCGGCGAGAGCAACCGCACAAAAGATTGCCATCCAGAGCAGGAGTGCGCTCGCGGCCGCTGTGCGAAACAGAGCCGACGGTGATCGCTCTCCAGCGGTGACAAGCCTCATTCGCATGCGTTTGGCAAGAAAGGAATGCGTTAACTTCACGATCATCTTCCGCTGTGTTGACGAGCATCTTTCTTCAGCTTACAAATTTGTCATTTCTCGCGATTTCGAGCGGCCGCGAAAAACGAAGAAGATGAACGGGTTTCATCTGAGATACAAGATTGGTCACAATTATGATAACGAAGTCGACTCGATTGGACAATATTCACCAATGTCCAAGGTAACGGGCAGAGTCCAACCCTCGTATGTTGATGCCGAGCTGGGCTTTACGCTCAAAGCAATTTGGCGCGTCGAAGCGGGAAGTGCGAAAGCCATTCCTGATCGGTTGGAGATTGGGGTTTCGAAATGTGATTACCAATTCTTGATCAGTGGGCGGTTTTTCGCCGGGCTCGTATACTGTCAGGGCATTACCATCATTGCGGCAAGGTCGTTTGTCTGCGGTGTACGAGGGGGTCGATGATTTCCAGCATCAGGTACGTGGTTCTTGCCGTAGCTGCCATCCCGTTTGTCTATTATTTGATTGCCCTATTCAGTTCGTGGCAATTTTTTCGCCGCACCGAACGCCGGAACGCAGCCGATCCCGCCTTCACTCCCCCGGTGAGTAACCTAAAACCGATTCGTGGACTTGATCCCGACGCTTACGAAAACTTTGCCAGCTTCTGCCGGCAAGACTATCCAGACTACGAGCTGCTTTTCTGCGTCGGTGAGGAGAATGACCCGGTTGTTCCCATCCTGCAGAAGCTGTCACGCGATTTTCCGGAACGCCCCATACGGGTATTGTTCGGCTCAGGCGGAAAAGGATCTAACGATAAAGTCGTCAAGCTGGCCCGCCTGGTCAGCGAAGCCCAGCACGAAGTGGTTGTAATTAGCGACAGTGACGTCCGAGTACAACCCGGCTATCTGCGCACCGTGGTTGCTCCTTTGGCCGATCCCAAGGTGGGAGCTGCGACCTGTTTTTACGTGCCGATCGAAGAGAAAACACTTGCCGAAAATCTGCAGACGATCGGCATGTTTTCCGACTTCTATGCGGGCATCCTGGTCGCGCGGCAACTCGACGGAGTGAAGTTTGCTTTGGGGCCGACTATCGCCACTACGCGCACGCGACTGGCCGGATTCGGCGGCTATCAAGCGATTGACAACCGTCCCGCCGATGACCTGCTGGTTGGCCGTTTGATCGCCGAACAGGGTTACGAAGTAATGCTCTTGCCGTACACCATTTTGACGGTCGCAGACTATCAGTCCATGCGCGATCTTCTCCACAAACGGCTGCGCTGGATCGTGGTGATGCGCCATATGCGTCCCTGGGGACACCTCGGCCTCCTTCTTACGCAGGGGTTGCCCTGGTCTTTGCTAGCGATCGCAATCCACCCCTCAGCGGGAGTTACGCTCGGCTATCTCGGCACGTATTTGGGGTTGCGATTTGCCATGACCTGGCAGATTGGTATTCGGGGATTAAAACAGAAAGTGCTTTGGAGGAAGTTGGGACTGATCCCGGTATGGGATGCACTGGCTTTCGTCATTTGGCTGACCAGTTTTGCGCGCAACAGCATCCGCTGGCGGGACGGCGAATACTACATCCGCGAGGGCAGGCTCGTGCCCGTGACTCCAAACAATGTCGAGCCGACGGGCTGAGCCGGGGTGTCCGCGCGTTCCGGCTTGCTAGAAGCCATAGCTTCCGCTCAACGGGCGACGCGCGCTCCTCTCGCGGTCCGACGCTTTCCGTTGTTCTTCTCGGGAGGTCCGCCCACTATCTCAAGTGAAGATTCGGCTAGAAGCACGCGTTCTCCACTGGTATGCACCCGGCGTTCGTTACGAGGTTGCCGCCAGTTGATCCGCGGCATCATCACTGCGGGATCTATCCGGTCGCGATACTTCAACGCAACATTCATCAGCGAGTCCAACAGCGAGTCGCAAAGCAAATGCGGTTCCAGACCGAGTTCGATCAGCTTCGAGTGTTTCGCGTTGTAATAGTGTTCCTCCGCCTCCACTCGCGGATCGGAGAGGTGATCAACTTCGACTGTCAGGCCCAGCTTTTTCCCGGCAGTTTGGACCATGTGGGCCAGGTCCAAAACTGAAAATTGTTCCGTGAATTGATTGAAGACTCGGCACTCACCTCGGGCCGCAGGATTCAAACATGCGATCTCGACGCACCGTACTGTGTCGCGAATATCCAGAAATCCGCGGGTTTGGCCTCCCTTGCCGTACACGGTTAGCGGGTGTCCAATGGCTGCCTGAACGCAGAAGCGATTGAGTACGGTGCCAAAGACCTCATCGTAGTCGAAGCGGTTGATGAGCGCTTCACCCATGGACACTTCGTCAGTCATGGTTCCGTACACTACGCCCTGGTTGAGGTCAGTGGCGCGCAGTCCCCACGCCTTGCAGGCGAACATGATGTTGTGACTGTCGTGTACTTTCGAGAGATGGTAAAAGGAGCCGGGCTGCTTGGGGTACGGTACTGTGTCTCGTCGCCCATTGTGCTCGATGGTGATGTAGCCTTCTTCAATATCAATATTGGGTGTGCCATATTCACCCATAGTGCCGAGCTTGATGAGGTGACAATCGGGCTGAAACTCTCGCAGCGCGAATAGCAGATTGAGCGTCCCCACGACATTGTTCACCTGAGTGAAAACCGCATGTTTGCGGTCGATCATGGAATAGGGGGCGGCGCGCTGCTCGGCAAAATGGATCACTGCATCCGGTTCAAAGTCACGGATGACTGAGGACAGAAAATCGTACTCCGTCACATCGCCGACAAAGAGATCGATGGTCTCCCCAGTGAGATCCTGCCAAACGTTTAGGCGCTCTGCCAGTGGGCGGATGGGCGTCAGCGTTTGCACGCCAAGTTCGTGGTCCCATTGGCGGCGCGCAAAGTTGTCCGCAATCGCAACCGAATGTCCTTTATTTGACAGATATAAAGCGGTCGCCCAACCACAGTAGCCATCGCCTCCCAGCACCGCAACCCTCATGTGTCCTCCGCGCCGTATGCTTCTTGGAGAATGATTACCGAAAACCTGTCGTTCCCTGCTCAGCTTACTGCGCTGGGGACAACAGCAGAACGGTTTCCGCCATGCCGCACTTCTCAACTGTTAAAAGTAACAGACATTCTAAAACACGGCGGCTGCCTTGGGCGGTTCGCCCTGAGAAACAGGCATGGGAAGATTCGTTAGAACGACCTTGCCACCACTTGCCGCCACCACAGTAAGATGCTCTGCGCCCACCAGGGATTCCAGTCGAGGAACCACATTCTGGCTGGCGACGATGTAGGAACGCTCTGGCTTAAGCCAGAGATTCGTGTATTGCGCATCGTCTATGAACACATCGGGCACACCGGGAGCGTAGGCGCCATACTCCAGATTGTTGAAGCGGCCGTTGCGCAGCAGCGCGGTGCGGTTGGTATAGAAAAAGATGGAAGAAAATGTGTAGTAATGATGATCAACAATCAGCGTCCCTTCAGGCGATCTCAGGATGGCCTCCGCCAGCGGGCGCGACGACAGATACGGATCGAAAACCGCCATGGCCAGGCGGGCGGCATGAAAGAACAGGATCATCATTAGCGCGGCAGACAGAAACGCGCGCTGGCCGGCCCATTTCCAGTTGGCCACCGCGTCAACGCAGAAGGCAATTGCAGCCACCAGCAGAGGCACCCGAAGATAGGCAAAGGATGCCAGGGTGAGATCCTGCATATGTCCCAATGAGAGTTTGTAAGCGCCAAGATGTGGGCTAAGTGCCTGCGAAATGTCTCCCGGTGCGGGAAAGTTGCGGGTGAAAAAGAAAAGAGTCAATGTCACTAACCCAGCACACGCTGCAATCACCGCGAGCACACGCGTGCCGCGCCGTATCCAATCGCCTCCTGCTGCCATCGCTGAACCCAAAAGGAGTGCAAGCGCAGGGTAGCAAGGCATCGAGTAATATTCCTGCGTCGTCGAGAAGGTGAAGAAGATCAGTACAAAGCCAGCCCAACAAAGCGCCAGAAGCCGCGTCCGACCCGCACGGTCCGCGGGTTTGAAAGAAAGATTGGCAACCGCGGGAAAATAAACACTCCAGGGAAATAGCCACACCAGATGCAACAACCAGAAGTACAGGCGCGGCACAGTGCTGTAGTCTCGCGGATAGCGCAGATTCAGGAAACGGAGCAATTGCTCATTGATGAAAAAGAACCAAAAGAAACCATGATATTCCCCCGGTCCGCTGCGAAAAGTGAAGGCGAAGTAAGGCGGATTGCGCAAGGTGGCCAGAATGTGCCAAGGCGCGGCAATGAGCAGGATGATCAGTAGTCCGCCGAACGGATGCAAACGTCGCCAGGCGGTCGCGGAAAAAATCTGGCCTGTGACCCAAAGATAGATTAAACCAGCCGTGAGTGGAAACAGCACTCCTATCAAGCTCTTTAGCAGGAGACCCAGCCCGAGGTTTACGGCCAGCACGAAAGCCCAAAATCGAGGATGGGGCTCCTCTTCGTCCAAGACGCGGAGAAACGCCCACATGCCCAGGGCGACCGTGAAGGTAAGCATGACGTCGGGGATCAAAACCCGGGTGAACAAAAACAGCCCGATACATGTGGACATGCAAAGACCAGCGTAGAATCCCGCTCGCTTACCAAATGCCCAAGCACCGAAAGCCATTGTCAGCCAGCAGAGCGCAATAGCCGACAGAGCAATCGGAATGCGCGCTGCCCAGTCGTGTGCACCGAAAATCTCGTAGCTCGCCGCGATCGTCCAGTACACGAGGGGCGCTTTTTCCAGATACACCACGCCATCCAGCCGCGCCGTCACCCAATCGCCCGAAGTGAGCATATTCCGCGCGATCTGCGCCTGCACGGCGTCCACGTCATCCATGAGGGAAGGAGGAGAAATAATGCATCCCAAGTAGATAGCTCCCGCAACCAGCAGAACGATTAGGTATAGGTTCCAGTTTTTTCCTGTATCCAAACGCTCGTTTCCCGGGAGGCCGCTGCCTGAATCCCCCATTTTTTCATCCACAGAAACAGCACCATCAGGCCCCATAAGTGATATCCAACATTGACTCGTCTTTCCAGGTGTTGGCGAATATGAGTCTCGATCACTTCCCGCCGGAAAAGTTCCGCGTGATCGGACGCACCGTCTAGCAAAACATCCATCATCATCGAACGCAGAGAACCGCGAAGCCAATCATGCGCTGGAATGTCAAATCCAATCTTCTTCCGTCGAAGAATCGAAGGTGGAAGCTTATCTCGCATCAACTCCTTCAGAAGCACTTTTTGCCTCGAACCGCGAATCTTCAATGATGCGGGCAGGGAGGCAGCGAATTCGACAATTCGGTGATCGAGGAACGGCGGCCGCACCTCCAGCGAATGCGCCATGCTCATGCGATCTGCCTTGTTCAGAATATCGTCTGGAAGAAAATATCTCTGATCGAACCACAAATACGGCGCCAAATCGTCATGGGCTGCTGACCGATCGCGCAGTTCGCCTAGAACGCCGTTGAGAGCCGGTGGGAGCTCCACGCACAGGAGGGCCCTCTTTTGCGCTTCGCTGAAAGTTCCATTCCAGTAGACATGCGCTTGCTCGGTAGCCATTAAGGAGCCTTCGAGAAATCGTTTCAGTTGGTATTCGAAACTGATTTTCTCGTCAGAAACCGGCCACACCCGTATTGCGTTGAGTGCGAGTTGGAGAGCCTTTGGCGGCAATCGCCGGGCGAGCGCAGCCAGGCGGTTTGCTCGATGGGTATGATAGCCGCCAAACAACTCGTCTGCACCTTCACCGCTAAGGCTAACCGTTGTCTTGGTCCTGCTCAGTTTGGAAAGGAACCAGACCGGAAGCGCTCCGGCGTCCGCAGATGGTTCATCCGAGTAGTACGCGAACGCCTCGATCGCACTTCGCAGGTCGGCCTCCGGATTCAGATCCAGTTCCTCGTGGTCGGTCTGGTATCGCTGTGCAACCTCGCGAATGTATGCGGTTTCGTCGAAACTCCTCCCCTGGAATGAAATCGAGAAAGTCTTGAGCGGTGCACTGGATTCCATCGCCGCGTAGTGCAGAATCGTAGAGGAATCGATGCCTCCGCTCAGCCACATGCCCAGCGGGACATCGGAGAGCAAATGCTCGCGGATCGACTGCCGGAGAAGAGCGTCCAATTCCTCGCGGGCAGAATCCAGCGTCCAATCACGGATGACTCCGAACGGCAAGCGCCAGTAGGAATCGGTAGAAACCTTGCCATCCCGCCACTCCAGCCACTGCCCCGGAGGAAGCTTTTCGATGCCCTCTACCAGCGTCCAGGGACAGAGCACGTAGTTCAACGACAGATAGCAATCGAGGCCGTCCAAACTCAATCGCCGCTCAATCTCAGGATGGATCAGAATTGCCTTCAATTCAGAGCCGAAGAACAAGTCGTTTCCACGCCGCGCGAAATAAAGTGGCTTAATCCCCATGCGGTCGCGTGCTAGCACGAGCCGCTTCGTCGATTTCGTCCAGAGCGCGATTGCAAACATACCTCGCAACCGTGCAAAGCAAGCGGTATCCCATTCGAGAAACGCTCGAAGAACAGTTTCCGTGTCGCAGTGTGAGTGAAAGCGATGGCCGAGTTCTTCCAGTTCGCGTCGCAGTTCCCGGTGGTTGTAGATTTCACCGTTGAACACGATGACTACATCGCCATCTTCAGACAGAATCGGTTGGTCGCCGAGACCCAGGTCTATAATCTTGAGCCGCGTCGCGCCCATAGAGCAGAGGCTGGACTCGAACACACCTTGCTGGTCCGGTCCGCGATGGATCAGTGTGGCGACGGCGTTCTGAATGCGGTCGGAATCAGGTACCCAACTTTTGCGGGTGAAACCAACGATTCCACACAAGTGCGTGCACCTCCATCGCTTTCTTGAAATCAGCTTGCGATTCTCCTGCACCTCGGCTCCTGGAGACTTGTGATTCCGCTGAACCAAGGCACGGCGCAAGCTGTTAAATACCCAAGCAGAAAAGCAATCCTAGCGGTCTTTTTCAGGATGCACAACCCAAAATGGAGACTCCTTGCGGGCTCAGCATCGAGCTTCCGGCCGCATCACCGTCGCCCCATGATCACGAAGGTGACGCCGATACACACCAGAAGTACGCCCGCCCACCTCCTCGGTGTGACCTGTTCGCCGAGAAAGAATTTCCCTCCCAATGCGCCGGCACCGTAGCTCAGGGCTGTAACCGGAACCACCAAACTGACGTTTTCTCGCGATAGCACCAAGAGCAAGGAAAAGAAAGCAGTCCCCATGAGGCTCAGACCGGCCCACATCCAAGGAACTCGCAACGCGCGGGTCAGCACGCCCATCAGAGCAGCGGGACGAAAATCCTTCACTTCGCCCACGGCCTTCATGGCTCGCGTGACGCATAACTCGCCTCCGGTGCCGGCGCCAATAATTAGAAGATAGAAGATAAGATCGCGCATTTATCTTTGCTCCGTTGTCCGCGGAGGCGTGTGTCCAACCACTAGGACACCTAGGCAAATGAGCAGCACCCCTATCCAACGTATCGGCGTGACCACTTCACGCAGCATGAAGTGAGCCAGCAGGGCAACCATGCCGTAGGCCATTGACGAGGCCGGTTGGACGTAGCTGTAATCCGCCCACGAGAGCACCAGCATGTAAGCCAAGAAAAAAGTAATGAGGGACCCAATCCCTAACCAAATCGTGCCTGACGTGAGGACGCGGGAAAGGAGGTCAAGCGCCCCTGCCGGCGTTCCGATGCTCACCGCGCCGATGCGCTTCATCCCCTTGCCGAGCAGCACGTTGCCCAAGGGACCAAATAAAACCATCAAAAAGATCAGCAGATAGGTTTTGAAGTGGAGACCGGCAGAGGACTTCATTCGTGAGAGGGACCTTCCGCATGTTTGAAATCGAGTCCCTTGTCCTGCGCGCGGTGGTTCGTCGATCGCATGAACACCGCACCTCCGTCGGAAATAATCACCCACCAAATACACATCTTAGAACTCCATGTTACTTGATTTTCCCTGTACGCCCAAGCTCTCGACCGGGCCTTGGCTGGAGCCCCGTTCGGCCCAATCGGGCTCACTCGTATCGCAAGCTCTCCACCGGGTCCATCTTGGCAGCGCGTGCGGCTGGCACCGTTCCGAAAAGAATACCTACCAGCGCGGAGACGAAGATGGCTACGATCGCGGAAAGTCCCGAGATGGGGATGCGGTAATCAGTAAGGAACCGAACCGAGAAGGGCAGCGCCAATCCGACTACGACCCCGCCTAAACCGCCGATCAGAGAAATCAGAACTGCCTCCGATAGAAACTGAAACCGAATCTCGGCATTCGTGGCACCAATGGCTTTCCGAATGCCAATTTCATGAATTCGAGAAGTGACCGTCGCCAACATAATGTTCATGATGCCGATGCCGCCTACCAGCAAGGTCACCGCCGCAATCAGAAGCAATACCAACGTTAAGGCATTTGCCGTGCGGTCGGCCACGCTGAGCAACGCAGTGAGATTCTGGACGACATAATTCGATTCTGGTCGATGGCGGGACCGGATCACTTCGCGAATTTGTTCCGTCACCGGAACCACCATCGAAGGATCGGACGCCGAGAAGTAGAGCTGCTGGACATATGGCGTGTTGGTAAAATATCGGCTTACGCTGTAGGGAATCACCATGGAGTTGTCGGTGACCTCCGACTGGCCAAATGTGTCGACGCGCTCCCGAAACGTTCCAATGATGGTGAAAGGCAGTCCGCTCAGCTTGACGACTTTCCCTACTGCGTTCTCTACGGGTCCATAGAGCTGTTCGGCAAGTTTCTGCTGGATCACGCCGACTTTGTTGCGCGCCTGTTCGTCCTCCGCGTCGAAGAATCTTCCCGAGACAATTACCAGATTGCGTACGGAGCGGTATTCGGGAAGAACCCCGAGTACACGAACATCGCGCTCCTTGCCCTGCCCAACGGGAATCCGGTTATCCAGCGGAACCACGGGCGAAGCAGTCACGACTCCGGATACGCGTTGCAGCACGGCGTACATGTCGTCAATCGTCAAGCGATCGGGTGTAGTGCCGTCGCCTCCGCCCTGGTACTCGGCATCGATCATGTTGGCGCCGATCGATTGAATCTGGTTTAAGACGTATTGCTTGCCCGTCATTCCGATTGTGACCACTAGAATCAGGGAAGCTGTGCCGATGACCATTCCCAACGCGGTAAGAGAGAAACGCACCTTATTGCTGCAGAAAGTGTCATAAGCGAAACTAAAAATTTCTCCAATAACCAGTTTGGGGGGACGGCTCGCCGTAGCTGTAGTAGTCGCCATACTCGGTCAGATGCTACGCGATGTCAGTAAGAGGCGCAATTGACGATGCGCTAGTGACGATGAGCGAGAGAAAAAAGACCGCGATGAAGCCCTTACGCTGGGACGGCCCCCGGCAGCGTCACTTCAGCCAGTTGGGTGAATTCGTTGCCACCTTGGCGGCACATGTTCTAGGAAATCAAATTACACCATTCACCTTACTTAGCTGATAGCTCGTGAGCACGCTCCCATCACGCGAAAGTTATGCGCCTACAGACAAATGGATTGTGCTGCTCCGATTCGATTAGAGCGGCTTAAGAAACGAAGATGCCCTGCACGGTTCTGAGGGCAATCTGCGTTCCACAGCGGTGCACAAAGGTGAGGAGTCCCTACCGACCGATTCGTGGTCCTCCTAGGGAGCGTGGCTCGGACCCGGTCAAGGCCATCCGAACAGAACCTGTTGCTCACAACTGCGGCATAAAACTGCTCGCCCCACAACTCGAAAACTCTGCACGGCTCACCGCGCTCCGCCCCCGATCTCGGCCTCAGCTTCGCATGATCATTGAACGCTTTCGAAACCACGGAACCTTGAGAATCGCGCCATGATTTGACGTTAGTTGCTATTTTGTTATAGTTACCCTCACAATTTGCGGAACTTGCGCCCGGGGATGTCCCGGTAATCAATGCAGGAGGAAGAGACCATGCCTGGTGTGCTCGCGACACGGAGTTCGGCTGCAGAAACAGCTGGAGAGCAGACTCAGGCTGGGCTTCGCGAGCGGAAGAAGGCGCGCTTGCGGCAGCAGATTATCGACACCTCGATCAAGCTGTTTCGCAAGCGCGGATACGAGCACACTCGGATCGACGATATCGTGCACATGCTCGAAATCAGCCAGCCCACCTTTTTTCGCTATTTTCCCAGTAAAGACGCGGTTCTGCGCGAGGTCGGAGAACGCGGGTATGCCTGCATCTGCGAAAGGCTGCGTTCGGAGCTTTCAAGCAAGGCGCGGACGAGTGAACGCCTGCTGCGCCTTTACGTAACCATGGCGCAGGGGGTGGAAGCCGACCGACAACTGTGGCAAGCGGTGGTATTGTCGGGCGCTATGGATCCGGTGCGATCCGCGGAATTGCGCGGACACGAGGAAGCCGCGGTCCAGTTGCTGCGTGAAATCCTGACACAGGGGCAGAAGAGCGGCGAAGTGACGCGCGCGTTTCCGGTTGTCCATCTGGCCGAGTTCATGGAAGGGCTCTACAACACGGTGGTGCGGCAATGGGCCGTGGATCTCACCGGTCCGCACAAGCTCACGGACCGGGTGCGGAGCGCGGTAGAGTTTTTCTTGCGCGGTATAGGGCCGTAAGTTTCCGGAATCGCTCCAGCGCTTCTTTATTGGCGAGGCATGACTTTGAGGGAGAACTCGATGAAGGCCGCCGTTCTGCACGCATTCAAAGCACCGTTATCGCTCGAGGATGCGCCCCGGCCGGAACCTGGCGCCGACGAGGTCCTGATCAAGGTCGAGGTTTGTGGTGTGTGTCATTCCGATCTGCACGTGGCCGACGGCGACTGGACACAATTGGCTGGCATTGTGAAGAAGCCGCTGATCCTGGGACACGAGATAGTAGGCCGCGTCGTGGAACGGGGCGCTGCGGTCCAGAGTATCGAGGAAACAGTCCAGGAAAGTGCCCAGGAAAGCGTCCAGGTCGGAGACCGGGTCGGCGTGCCTTGGGTGCAGTGGACATGCGGGCAATGTGAATTTTGCCGCGAAGGCAACGAGAATCTGTGCGTCCGGCAGCGCATCACCGGCGTCACGGTGGACGGCGGATATGCCGAATTTGCCAAGGCTCCCGCCAGCCATGTGGTCAAGATTCCTGAACCGCTTTCATCCGAACAGGCAGCGCCGCTGCTTTGTGCCGGAGTCACCGTTCATCGAGCTCTCAAGCAATCGAAGATTCGTGCCGGGCAGCGGCTGGCGGTTTTCGGTGTCGGCGGACTCGGCCACATTGCCGTCCAGATTGGTCGGGCAGTGGGAGCGGAAGTGACAGCGGTAGATATTTCCGAAGAAAAGCTGGCGCTCGCGAAGTCGCTGGGTGCCACTAGAACGCTGAACGCCGCGACCAGCGACGTGGTGAAACAAGTGCGCGGTTCCGGCGGAGTGCACGTTGCCCTCGTCACCTCGGCGGCCAAGTCCGCGTACGACATGGCGTTCTATTGTGTGCGCCCGACGGGCACATTGCTGGCGGTGGGCCTGCCCGCAAAAGATATTTCGTTCCCGCCAATTCTGATGGCGGCTGGCGAGATTCATATCAAGGCTTCCGCCGTGGGCACACGCGAAGATCTGCGCGAGGTTCTGGCGATGGGCGCAACCGGGATCGTTCATAGTCAGGTGACGACGCGCCCGCTCGGCGAGGTGCAAGAAGTTCTGGGGCAACTAAGCCGCGGCGAGATCGCGGGGCGGGTGTTGCTTCGCTTGTAAGATTCGTGGAGCGACGGGCGGGGACGCCCGGCTCTCCACCTGCAAGCGCGCGTATTGACGTTAGCGACTTTAATATGATATTAACTATCACTTTTGCGTGGCGGCACGGCCCCGAAGAAAGGCCGTTCTCAGAGTGAACGTCAAACAGCTTTTCGATCTAACGGGTCGCGTAGCCATCGTCTCGGGTGGCTCGATCGGGCTGGGTCGGCAGATGGCCGAGGGGCTGGCCGAGATGGGGTCGAATCTGGTGCTCTGCGCCCGCAAAAAAGACCGCTGCGAAGAAGCGGCGGAGGAACTGGGCGGCCGAGGCGTGCAAGCGATTGCTTTAGCATGCGACGTGAAAGACAAAGCGGCCATTCAGCAAGTTGTAGATGCGACGCTCGCAAAGTTCGGCCGCATCGACATTCTAGTCAACAACGCCGGCGTGTCGTGGGGAGCTCCGGTGGAAGACATGACGCTCGAGCAATGGGACAAAGTGCTCTCCACCAACCTGACCGGAACGTTCCTGTTTTGTCAGGCGGCGGGCAAAGCCATGGTCGCGCAACGATCGGGCAAGATCATCAACATAGCATCGGTGGCGGGCTTAGGCGGAGCCTCGGCGGAACTGCAGGCGATTGGGTACCATGCGAGCAAAGGCGGCGTCATTGCGTTCACCAAGGATCTGGCATGCAAGTGGGCGCCGCACAACATCCAGGTAAATGCGATCGCCCCCGGATGGTTTCCGACGCATATGTCGGGATGGATCATCGAGCACCGTAGAGACTCTCTGCTGGCGAAGATCCCGTTGGGCCGCTTCGGCGGCGATCATGATCTGAAAGGCGCGGCGGTGTTTCTGGCATCGGACGCTTCGGCATATGTGACTGGGCACGTGCTCGTGGTCGACGGAGGCCAGACGGCCTGGTAAAGACGCTGTAAGAACAAAAGTGTTATGAATATTCCCCTGACACCGGTTCGCTTCCTTCGCTACTCCGAGCGGCAGTTCCCCAGCAAAACGGCGGTAGTGTGCGACAACCTGCGGTTTACCTACGCCGAGTTCGGCAATCGCGTAGCGCGTCTGGCGGGAGCGCTGCGCAACGCCGGAGTAAAGCCAGGCGATCGCGTGGCATTCCTCAGCCTGAATTGTCATCGCCTCTTAGAAGCCTACTTTGGAGTTCTCGAAGCGGGCTGCGTTCTCCTTCCGCTGAATATCCGTCTGGCAGCACCTGAGCTTACCTACATCCTGAACGATTCGGGAGCGACGGTTCTGTTCCTGGAACAAGAATTTGTCAGCCTCGTCGATTCGTTCCGGCAAGACCTGAACACCGTGCACTCGTTTCATCAGCTCAATGGAACACCGCAAACCGCGTGGCTCTCCACTCAAACTTACGAACAGATGCTGGCCTCGGTCACTCCCTACCACGGAGAACTGATGGAGTTTGACGAAAACTCCATTGCAGAAATTTTCTATACCAGTGGAACCAGCGCCAGCCCAAAGGGGGTGATGCTCACGCATCGCAACGTGTATCTGCATGCGATGACCATCGCTTTGTACCACCACGCCCGCTATGAAAACGTGCTGATGCACACCATCCCCTTATTTCACGCCAATGGCTGGGGAGCGGCTCACACGATCACGCTCGTGGGCGGAACGCACGTCATGCTTCCGCGCTTCCTGCCCGAGGAAGTGTTCCGCCTGGTCGAGCGAGAGCGGGTGTCCGCGCTGAGCCTGGTTCCAATTATGGCCGCGGTGCTCGTGAACTCGCCGACGCGTTCCAAGTACGACCTGAGCAGCGTGGAGTGGTCTGTGATCGGCGGCGCGGCATCTTCTCCGACCTTGATCCGCGAGGTCGAAGAGAAGCTGGGGTTCAAATGCTTTTCGGGATACGGACTGACTGAGACCTCACCCTCGCTGGCCACCGCTCAAATGAAACCGGACATGCAGTGCACAGGCGAGGAGCGGAACATATTGCAGGCCATGACCGGCTATGCCTATCCTGGCAGTGAGCTTCGAGTGGTGAACGCAGACGATAGCGACGTGCCGCACGACGGCGTGACCATGGGAGAAATCATCGCCCGCAGCGACGGAGTGATGGCGGGTTACTGGCAACAGCCCGAAGCCACGGCCGAAGCTTTGCGAGGCGGATGGCTTCGCACCGGTGACATGGCCGTGATCAAGGAGAACGGGTACATCCTGATCGTGGATCGCAAGAAGGACATCATTGTGAGCGGCGGAGAGAATATTTCGTCGCTCGACGTTGAGAAAGCGCTGTTGGCGCACCCTGGCGTTCTCGAGGCCGCAGTGATTCCGGTGGCTGACCAGAAATGGGGTGAGGTGCCGAAGGCGGTGGTGGTGACAAAGCCAGGGTCGAAAGTCGGCGAAGTGGAATTGATTGAGTTTTGCCGCGCACGCCTGGCCCACTACAAGTGTCCGCAATCGATCGAGTTTTGCGAGAGCTTGCCCAAGACCGCAACCGGAAAGGTTCTGAAAAGGGAGTTGCGCAAGAAGTACCAGAATGTGCCGGTAACCCTGCGCTCGGATGCCATATGAACAACCTCGTGAGACTCTTTAAAGATAACGATGTAGCCGTCATCACCATTGACAACCCGCCGGTGAACGCCCTGAGTCCGGGCGTGCCCGAGGGGATCTGGGCGGCGATCGATGAGATGAATAGCGATGCCGCCGTCAAGTCGGCGGTTGTAATCGGCGCCGGCCGCACGTTCGTCGCCGGTGCGGACATCAAGGAATTCGGCAAGATGACGGCGGGAGAACCCCGCAGAAGCCTGCATCCATTCCTGTTTCACATTGAGGATAGTGGCAAGCCAGTGGTGATGGCGATTCACGGCCAGGCGTTTGGAGGCGGACTGGAACTGGCCATGGCCGGTCACTACCGAGTCGCATCCCCCACTGCGCAGGTGGGCCAGCCGGAGGTGAATCTCGGCATTATTCCGGGAGCTGGCGGAACCCAGCGTCTTCCACGCCTGATTGGTGTCGCGAAGGCCGTGCAGATGTGCGCAGACGGCAAGCCGATTTCCGCGCGCGAGGCTGCCGCGCTTGGATTGATCGACCGTTTGATCGAGGGAGATCTGCTCGCCGGAGCGGTAACTTTCGCACGCGAAATCGCCGCCAAGCCCGCGCCCAAAACGCGGGAGCGAATGCAAAAGCTAGGAACGGCGGCAGAGAGCGCGCCGATTTTTGCGGCGGCGCGCGACGCGGTGCGCAAGAAGCAGCGAGGCCTGAAGGCTCCTCTGGCGGCAATCGATGCGGTAGAGGCAGGGATCGGATTGCCCTTCGATCAAGGCTGTCAAGTCGAGGCGAAACTTTTCACCGAATGCCTTTTCTCCGATCAGTCCAAAGCGCTCATCCACGTTTTTTTCGGCGAGCGCGAGGTCGCGAAGATTCCCGACATTCCCAAGGAAACTCCGGTGGTCCCCGTGAACCGCGTAGCGGTCGTCGGCTCCGGAACGATGGGCGGAGGGATCGCAATGGTCTTTGCCAACGCGGGCATTCCGGTGCTGCTGAAGGACGTGGATGACGCCGCGCTCGATCTGGGTATTGGAAAAATCCGAAAGAACTACGCCAGTTCAGTGCAGCGTGGGCGTTTTACCCAGGCATTCGTGGACGAGCGCCTGAAGTTGATCACGCCGGTGCTCAACTACGATGCGTTCTCTGATGTGGACATGGTGGTCGAGGCCGTTTTCGAAGGCATGGCTCTGAAGAAAACCGTGTTTGCCGACTTGGACCGCGCCTGCCGGCGGGGAGCGATTCTGGCGAGCAACACGTCGACGCTCAATATTGATGAAATCGCCGCGGCCACGTCGAGGCCGGAGGCGGTGATCGGAACGCACTTCTTCAGCCCAGCCAACGTAATGCGGTTGCTCGAGATTGTGCGCGGAAAGAAGTCGAGCAAGGAAGTGATTGCCACCTGCATGAATCTGTCCAAGAAGCTGGGCAAGATCGGTGTGCTGGTAGGGAACTGCCGCGGCTTCGTAGGCAACCGCATGTTTGGCCCCTATCGCCGCGAAGCCCAGTTCCTGGTAGAAGAAGGCGCAGACGTGGAGGCGGTGGACCAGGCCCTCGTAGAGTTCGGCAACGCTATGGGCCCGCTGGCGACCGGCGACCTCGCGGGCCTGGACGTGGGTTGGCGCATTCGCAAAGAGTATCGCCACCTCGAGAAACCCGGAATCCGCCAGCCGTTCGCCGAAGACCGTCTTTGCGAAATGGGCCGCTACGGCCAGAAGACGATTAGGGGATGGTATCAATACGACGAGAACCGCCGCCCCAACAAAGATCCGGAAATCACCGAACTGGTGCGCAACTGGAGCGCAGAGGCGGGAATCCCACAGCGACAGCTTTCCGCCGAAGAGATCACCGATCGCTGCATCTATGCGCTGGTGAATGAGGGAGCGCGAATTCTCGAGGAAGGATACGCGCTGCGGGCAGTCGATATCGACATCATCTATATCAACGGATACGGATTCCCCGCCTATCGGGGCGGCCCGATGTGGCACGCCGACACGGTGGGATTGCAAAAAGTCTATCAACGCATTTGCGAATTTCACCAGCAGCACGGAGAACTCTGGGAACCGGCTCCTCTGCTAAAACGCCTGGCGGAAGCGGGTAAGACATTCGCGGAATTCGACAAAGAGCAGGTCGCCGCCGCGTAGCGACAAGAGATTGAGGACTTCATGCGAGAAGCAGTCATCGTAGCCAGTTCACGCACCGCTCTGGCCAAGTCATTCCGCGGATCGTTCAATCTGACGCGTCCCGACGACCTGGCCGCACACTGCATCCAGGATGTTCTGCGCAAAACACCCCAACTCGATCCGCGTGAAGTCGAAGACGTAATCCTCGGCTGCGGGCAACCCCATGGCCCACAAGGACACAATATCGCAAGAGTTTCCGCACTGCTGGCCGGTCTGCCCACCTCGGTCGGCGGCGTCACTCTTAATCGTTTTTGCTCTTCCGGCCTGCAGTCGATCGCGTTCGCCGCGTATCAGATCGTGAACGGCGGCGCGGATGTGATAATCGGCGGCGGCGTGGAGAGCATCACAATGACACCCCGCAACCACGATCCCAATCCTCGACTGCTCGAGGAGCTGCCGGGCGTCTACATGGTGATGGGAGTAACAGCCGAAGTTGTAGCTAAGCGCTACAAAATCAGCCGGCAAGTGCAGGACGAGTACGCGCTCCTGAGCCAGCAGCGTACGGCTCGCGCGCAACGGGAAGGTTTCTTTGAGGGAGAGATCGCCCCAATGCGCGTGGTTCGCGCCACTCTCGATAAAAAGACCAACGAAGTGATCGCCAAGGAAGAAGTCTGCGCCGATAAGGATGAATGCAATCGTCCCGACACGACGCTCGAAGGATTGCTGGCCTTGAAACCGCACTTTGATCCGACGAGCGGCCAAGGCACGGTCACTGGCGGAAACTCATCGCAACTTTCCGATGGAGCTTCTGCGACGCTCGTGATGTCGCGGCAGCGCGCCGACCACCTCGGCATTCCTTACAAATTAATCTTTCGAGGTTTCCAGGCGGCGGGTTGCGATCCCGACGAAATGGGCATCGGCCCGGTCTTCGCCGTGCCGAAGCTATTGCAACGTGCCGGCGTGAAAATGAGCGACATCGACCTCTGGGAACTGAACGAAGCCTTCGCGGTTCAAGTGGTCTACTGCCGCGATCGTCTTGAAATCGATCCGGAGAAGTTAAACGTGAACGGCGGCTCGATTTCGATTGGGCATCCCTTCGGCATGACCGGGTCGCGGATGGTGGGAACGCTGGCGAATGAAATGGCGCGGCGTAAGAACAATGTTCGCTACGGAGTCGTCACCATGTGCGTAGGCGGCGGGCAGGGTGCAGCCGGACTGTTCGAACGCGCGGGCTGAGAGCGAAGCGCATGAGCAACATCATCCTGGTGCGCCACGGGCAAGCGTCTTTTCTAGAGCGGGACTATGACAAACTTAGCGCGAATGGTGAGACCCAGGCCAGGCTGCTGGGGGAGTATTGGGCGCGGCGCGGCGTGCTTTTCAGCGGCGTCTATTCCGGCCCACGCTTCCGGCAGCTGGAGACGGCCCGGATCGTGGCCGAGGCATATCGCAGCGCCGCACTTAATCTTCCCGAGCCAGTGGCGATGAGCGAGTTTGACGAGTATCAGGCGGAAGCTGTGCTGCGGGAATGTCTTCCGGAACTGTTGCGGGTGAATGCCGAGATCAAGGAATTGCGCCGCGCATATGAAGAATCTATCGAGTCTGCCGACTCCGCCGCCCGCCGCAAGACTTTTCAGAAGTTGTTTGAAGCCGTGATCAGCAAGTGGGTGGCGGGAGAAATCTCCGCAGACAACGTAGAACCCTGGCACGACTTCTGTTTGCGGGTCGAGCGAGGGCTCGCGCAGATAGTGCATGACACTCCTGCGTCAGCCAGCGTGGCGATCTTCACCTCGGCTGGACCGATTGGCGCGGCCGTGCGCCGGGCTCTGCATTTGTCAGCCGAGGACACGCTGCAGCTGACCTGGATGTCGCGCAACGCTTCGTTCAGCGAATTTCTGGCGTCGGGCGAGCGTTTCACGTTGAGCACGTTTAACGCGCATCCACACCTCGACGGGGACGGATTGCTGACGTACCGGTAGTGGATGAAGGAATTGCAAGTATGGTGTCACTTTGCGATCAAGCGGGAGTTGTAAGAGCGGGCGAAGAACTCGATCTCGCCCGTCTACGGCCGTTTCTGCAAGAGCACTTCAGTTACAGTGGTCCCGTTTCCGTCGAGCAATTTCCCAGCGGCCACTCCAACCTAACGTACTTGCTGCGGATGGGTAGCAGGAAAGTTGTGCTGCGTCGTCCGCCCTTCGGCAGCAAGGTTCGTTCCGCCCATGACATGGGGCGCGAGTATCGCGTGCTGTCGAAACTGCATCCCGCCTATCCCGTCGCGCCGAAGGCGCTCCTCTACTGCAACGATCTGTCGATTCTCGATGCGCCCTTTTATCTGATGGAACCGATTCGTGGAATGATCGTCCGCCGCGATCTCCCTGGGGGCGTGCCTTTTCCCCCAGAGACAGCGCGCCGACTGAGTGAAGCGTTCGTCGATAACCTGGCGTGCCTGCACCGCCTCGACTACGCCGCGATCGGCCTGGCTGATTTGGGCAAACCCCAAGGCTATCTCGAACGCCAGGTCAAGGGCTGGATCGAACGCTACCACAATTCGAAAACGCACGACCTGCCGGAAGTCGAACGCATTTCCGCTTGGCTTACGGTACGAATGCCGGCCAGCCATAACAGTGCGCTGATCCACAACGACTACAAGTATGACAATATCGTGCTCGATCCCAGCGACGCGACCAACGGCTTGCCAACGATCGTGGGTGTTCTGGATTGGGAGATGTGCACGCTGGGAGACCCATTGACGGATCTGGGGACGGCGCTTGCCTACTGGACCGATCCGCAAGATCCAGAAGAGCTCCAGGAAACTCGCAGCGCACCGACCACGCTACCGGGCACACTGACGCGGGCGCAGTTGATCGAACGCTACGCGCTCGCAACCCGTCGCGATCCCGGCGACATGGTCTTCTATCTGACGTTCGCCCGCTTCAAAGTCGCCGTCATCATCCAGCAAATCTACTACCGCTACGCCCACGGATTGACGCAGGACGAGCGCTTCGCTGCCATGCCGACAAGAATTCACACCTTGCTGCGCGCCTCATGGCATTGCGCGGAAAGCGGGTCGATATGAATAGCCATTTGTTGCGGAGATCACGCCGCATAATAGCGAACCAGCCACTCGGCGACACAGCAAGGCTTGCTGGAAGGCTGACCGTCAACGCCCTGACTCTCAATACGGATGAGGAAGGCGCAGTCCACAAATCCAGTCGACTCCGTCACCGAAAGCAGAGTGACGCGAGCGCGGATCTGCGAACCGGCGCTAACGGCCGAGGGAAAGCGAACTTTATTCAGTCCGTAGTTGACGCTCATCGCGACGCCGGAGCGGATATGGATCGTCTGTTTGAGAAAGTAACTCAGCAGCGAAAGAGTCAGAAAACCATGGGCAACGGTGCCGCCGAAGGGCGATTCACGCCGGGCACGATCCGGGTCCAGGTGGATCCACTGGCGGTCCTCGATAGCATCGGCAAATCTCTGGATACGATCCTGCGTGACGACGAACCACTCCGTCGCGGGGAATTCGCGTCCTTCGAACTGTTTCAAGGAATTCAGATTCTCAATTTCAAAAGGTGGCATAGGAGTCTTTCATGACGACATTAACAGACATCCCGCGCAAGACGACAAAGGGAACGGCGTTTCTGCTCGAAGAGTCGGCACCCCAAGATATTTTCATGCCCGAGGACTTGAGCGAGGAACATCTCGCCGTCGGCCGCATGGTGGACGAATTCTGGGCCAACGAAGTGGAGCCGAATCTGCCGGCAATCCGCGAAAAGAAGCCAGGCGTCGCGATGGCGGTGCTGCGGAAATCCGTGGAACTGGGTCTGACGGCGATGACCATCCCGGAGGAATATGGTGGCATGGCCATGGATCTGCCGTCGCTGATGGTAACGGCTGAACGCATGGGGCGCGACGGCTCATACGGAGGCTGGCACTCAGCTCACACCGGCATCGGCACGCTGCCCATCGTCTACTTTGGCAACGAGCAGCAGAAGCGAAAATATCTGCCAAAGCTCGCCAAAGTCGAGTTGCTCGCCGCCTATGCGCTCACAGAACCGCTGGCAGGATCGGACGCGCTAGCCGCACGCACGCGCGCCGATCTAGCGCCTGACGGGAAGCACTACATGTTGAATGGCCAGAAAATGTGGATCACCAACGGCGGCGCGGCCGATCTGTTCACGGTGTTTGCCAAAGTTGGCGGGGAGAAATTCACCGCTTTTCTGGTCGAGCGCAGCTTCCCCGGCGTGAGCAGCGGCGCGGAAGAACACAAGATGGGAATCACCGGCAGTTCCACCACGGCCGTGTATTTCGACAACGTTCCGGTGCCGGTGGAAAACGTGTTGGGCGAAATTGGCCGCGGGCACGTGATCGCTTTCAACATCCTGAACATCGGACGTCTGAAACTTGGTCCAGCCATGGCCGGAGCCGCGAAAAACGTCCTCGCGATTTCCATCAAGTATGCCAAGCAGCGCAAGGCATTCGGCTCGACCATTTCCGAGTTCGGCGCGATTCAACACAAGCTGGCGGAAATGGCGCTCCGCATCTTCGTGGCGGAGTCGATGGCTTGGCGCGTGGTAGGACTGATTGAAAATCAAATGCACGGCGCATCGCCGGCATCCGCGAACGCTTCTCAAGAGCTGAAGGCCATCGAAGAGTTCGCCGCGGAGTGCTCCATGGTCAAGGTCTATGCTGCCGAGATGCTGGACTACGTGGTCGATGAAGGAGTTCAGATCCACGGAGGCTATGGATACCATCAGGACTATGCCGTGGAGCGCGCCTATCGCGATTCGCGCATTAACCGTTTGTTTGAGGGGACCAGCGAAATCAACCGGTTGGTGATCACCGGTATGCCGTTGAAGCGCGCCGCCCGTGGACAGCTACCGCTGCTCGAAGCGGCCCGCGCCGTCCTGCAAGAGGCCGAGCCGCAACCGGCGGCAGCCCGCGAATCCTCTGACGCGGAACTGAGCCTGGTTCGCAATGCAAAGAAGATCGCCCTCCTGACGCTGGGAGTGGCACACCAAAAACATGGCGCGCAGCTCGAACAACAACAGGAGATCATCATGAGCCTGTCCGACATCATCATGGAGGTTTTTGCAATGGAATCGGCCTTGCTGCGCAGTCGCAAGCTAGCGGCTGCCGGGAGCGGAGTCAATGCCGGGGATGCCTGCACCGTGTATTTGCACGACGCCATCGCAAAGGTCGAACTCTCGTCGAGAACGGTGTTGGCCGCATGCGTCCAAGGCGACGAACTGAGGCGGAATCTTTCCCGCCTGCGCGCCTACGCGAATCACGATCCAGTCAATGCCATCGCGCTGCGGCGTCAGATCGCAGTGCGGCTGCTCGCAAACGAGCGTTATACGGTCTGAAGGGCGGGACGGGCAGAATTGTTTGCTAGAGTCGGTTCTGGGAAGGGCACGGCTTCAGAGGCTGCGGAAAAACTCGGTTTTGCACTTGCTTTTGGGTGGCGCAGCGGTTCACAGCGGCGATAACCGGCTTATTTTCATCGGCGGCTTTAGCCGCTGACGTCGAACTCTCCGGCTGGAAAGAGTTTTTCCGCAGCCTCTTCAGCCGTGCCGTCAAGAGCCGCCTATAATGCGGGCTTCAGCCCCTGAGGGCATCGGTTCTAACGAAGGAGTCATCATGGCACTCACCAATCACAAGTTTCTTCTGGCGGCCCGTCCGGTAGGAATGCCGAAACGCAGCGACTGGACCTACGCGGCAGAACCTGTCGCGGAGCCAAAAGAAGGCGAACTGTTGGTCAAACTGTTGTACATCTCGTTGGACCCGGCGATGCGCGGCTGGATGAATGACGCGCGTTCGTACGTAACGCCGGTTGGAATCGGAGAGGTGATGCGCGCTCTGGGCCTGGCCATCGTGACCGCGTCGCGCAACCCACGCTTCGCGGTCGGCGATCACGTTTCCGGATCGTTCGGAGTTCAGGAGTACGCCCTGACCGACGGCCGGGGAGTGACCAAGATCGACCCAAGAATTGCTCCACTGCCAAAATATCTCAGCATACTCGGCATGACGGGTATGACTGCGTACTTCGGGCTGCTCGACACCGGCCAGCCGAAGGCCGGAGAGACGGTCGTGGTCTCTGCGGCAGCGGGAGCCGTGGGTTCGGCAGTAGGACAGATCGCTAAAACCAAGAACTGCCACGTGGTCGGCATCGCAGGAGGAGCGGAGAAGGGCAGCTACATCGTGAACGAACTGGGCTTCGACTCAGCCATCGACTACAAATCCGAAGACGTGAAGAAGTCGCTCCGAAAGCACTGCGCGGATGGTATTAACGTCTATTTTGACAACGTGGGCGGAACGATTCTCGAGGCCGCATTGGCCAACCTGGCGCGCGGCGCCCGCGTCGTGATCTGCGGTGCGATCTCGCAATACTGCAACACTGGCCCGGTCGCGGGGCCCAGCAACTATCTGTCTCTGCTGACAAATCGCGCCACCATGAAGGGCATGCTGGTGATGGATTACGCCGATCGCTACTCCCAAGCTGGAGCGGAAATGGCAGGATGGATGGCTGCGGGCAAGCTGAAGTCCCGCGAAGATATCGTCGAGGGACTCGCTACCTTTCCCGAAACTCTCCTCAAGCTTTTCAAGAGCGAAAATTTGGGCAAGCTCATGCTGAAAGTGGGCTAGCAAAGAGGCAAGACTCGATGTCATTCGCTGAAAACCAAGGAGCAAAGATTTATTGGGACCAACAGGGCCAAGGTCAAAGACCGCCGGTCCTGCTGATTATGGGTCTCGGATATGCGTCGGCCATGTGGTACCGCACCCGCCCAACGCTGTCGCAACATTTTCGCACCATCGCGTTCGACAATCGAGGCGTGGGACTGAGCGACGTTCCTCCCGGCCCCTATTCGATTGCAACCATGGCATCGGATGCGGCCGTGGTTCTGGATGCCGCCGGCATTGCTCGCGCCCACGTGTTCGGCGTTTCCATGGGCGGCATGATCGCGCAAGAATTCGCGCTGCAACATCCGGCAAGGACGAGCGCGCTAATACTAGGCTGCACCTCACCAGGCGGTCCGCTGGCGGTACACGCGGCGAGCAAAGTGATCGATATACTGTTGGCGTGCGACATGAGCTTCGAGCAAGCGCGCGAAGCCATCCTTCCCTACATCTACGATGCGGCCACGCCGCGAGAGAAGATCGACGAAGATACCAGCGTGCGCCAGCGCTGGGTTCCTACTCCAGCAGGTTATATGGCCCAACTCCAGGGAATCATGGCGTGGGAGAGCTACAGTCGAATCGCCCAGATCACGGCCCCGACGCTAGTCATCCACGGAAAGTCGGATGCGCTCGTGCCTCCCGGTAATGGGGAGCTGGTCGCAGCCCGGGTTCCAGGCGCGAAACTCGTTCTGCTCGATAACGCCAGCCACTTGTTTCTCACCGACCAGACCGAAGAGGCGCACAAGGAAATACTCGAATTTCTTTTGTTCCGTGCTGGAAACGAGCCCGGTCCGGAAACTGTGATGTCCTAAGCCGTTTTTCACAACGAAGCCGAACCGAAGCCGGTATTCCCGGCAGGCATACATCATCATCAAAATAATTCATTTGATGAATCTAGAAAACGCGGATACGCTCGCGCCCATCATGAAGATGCAGCGCTCTGAAACGGCAAGAGCGTGGGGGAATGGTTCGCTCTCATTCAAATTAAAAAAACTGGGAAGCTCGCGAAAACAATGCCGGCCTGGAATGCAGGCAGCGGGTTGAAAGAAAGCGGCTGGAAACCGGGCGACCGCGTCCTTTGTTGTGCCTCAGGCAAGTCTTAGGTAGGGGGGAATATGGTTTTCAAACAGAACAGTTCGCTTGGTCGTGTGGTTACGCGCTGCTGGGCTTGTTCCTGGAAGCGGAGATTTTTCGATTCCACTATGAAGCCACTCGCATGTGTTCTAGCGTGCTTCCTGTTCGCAACCTTCCTGGCGTACGCCCAAGGCGTCGGCACCTCGGGAGAGATCACCGGAACCATAACCGACTCTTCCGGCAGTCTTGTGCCCAACACGACTGTTAATGTACTGGATACCCAGACCGGTCTCAAGCGCACGGCCATGACGAATGGCAGCGGCCAGTTTCGAGTAGCCGGGCTGTCGCCCGCCACTTACGACGTCAGTGCGGAAATGGGCGGCTTCGCAACTGAAATTCGACGAGGCATCACAGTCGCCGTCGGGCAGATAGTAGTCGCCGACTTCAAGCTGAGACCGTCGAAGGTTTCCACGATTGTCGAGGTGACCGACCAGCCGCCCGTGGTGGAAACTGAACGAAGCAGTCAAGCGGACGAAATCCCACAGGTGTACATCGCCGACCTGCCCATTGACCGGCGTGATTACCTTACGTTTACGTTGCTCGCGCCCGGCGTCTCCGATTCCACCAGGCTGGCGGGAGACCAGGATTTCCGAGTCAAACAGACTCCGCAGAGTGGACTTTCTTTCTACGGCAGCAATGGCCGGGGAAACAGCATCACCGTGGACGGTGGCGAAACATCCGGCGATAGCGGTGGCGTGCGCCTGACCGTAGGCCAGGACGATGTGCAGGAATTCCAAATCAATCGCAGCAACTACGGCGCGGACCTCGGAGCGGCCACCGGCGCTTCCATCAACATCGTGACCAAGTCCGGCGGCAACAATGTGCACGGCACGCTCTTTGGTTTTTTCCGCAACGATGCCATGGACGCCCGCGACCCCTTCGCCTTCAGCTCGGCCCTTGCGCCCGACCCGACTTACGCCAATTTCAACACCACCTCGACCGGCGATCCCATCAAGAATTCTCTCAGCCGCCAGCAGTACGGCGGCTCCATCGGCCTCCCCATCCAGAAAGACAAGACCTTTCTGTTTGGATCTTTCGAGGGTCTGCGGCAGAACTCGCAGAATTCAGTTCCGATTCTGACCGCCAGTTCGATCTTCGCCGGACCCTCCGTGACCGCGGTCACCAACCCCTTTGCGCCAACTGATCCGAGATTTGCGCAGCAAGCGATCATTTCCGCGCTGGCAACCAACCCGAACTTCGTGCCTTGCCTGGCCGGGCTTCCAGATTTGCCCGGGCCGGAGTGCGCTTTTGCCCTCCAGGGCCTTTTGTCGATAAGCCCGACTTCCCCGTCGAACCCGTTTGTAACCGCGGGCCAGACCGCGATCAATGCTTTCCTCGTAAACCAGTTTGAAGACGAGGGTGGAGTCTTTCCCTACAACACGCGGCAATACCTCGCCTCGGGCCGCTTCGATCACCGTTTCGACGTCAACAACGAGCTTTCCGTGACCTACCGCTATGGCCACGATCTGGAGGAGTCGCCCGATGTCCAGTCTCTGACCGCGTTTTCCGCGGGAAGCTCCATCCACACCTACGACAATAATCTGCAAGCCGCCTGGTATCACCAGTTCAGTTCCACCGCCCAGAACGAGGCCCGCGTGCAGTGGGATTTCAACAACTATAACGTGATCCCTAACGAGCCCGCAGAAGTGGGCCTCCAGATTCCCGGTTTCATCAATAACGTGGGAACCAACATTTTTATACCCAACATCACCATCCTGCGCCGCTACGAATTTGCCGACAATTTCACTCTGATTCGCGGTAATCACGCCCTGAAGTTCGGAGCCTACGAACTGCTCCGCGGCAATCACACCGAGTCGCACACCTTTTTCCCGGGCCGTTTTGTGTTCGGGGCGCTCCCAGGAGTTGCACTCAGCCCGCAGCTAGCAGGTGCCACGGTCAACTCGCTGCAAGCGGCAGGTTTGGGCCTGCCCGAAATCTACCAGCAGGGCTTCGGAGATCCGACATACGGCTATTACGCCCGGCCGCTGACCGCCTTCTACGCGCAGGACTCCTGGAAGATAGCGCCCAACTTCACTTTGAATTACGGCCTCCGCTACGAATTGGACACGCAATTCGCTCCTCTGACCACCTATAAGAAGGATTTTGGCCCCCGAGTCTCCTTCGCTTGGGATCCCGGCAAGGATCACAAAACCGTAGTCCGTGGCGGCTACGGAATCTTCTACGGCCCCATCGACGCCCAGATTCCCGACGTCGACTTGAGCCTCGGTGTCGTGGGCAAGGGCAGATCCGCCGTCGAAAACAGCACACCAGCCGGCCAGGTCGCCAACGCCTCTGGAATCTGCGGAGTCTCCCAGTTCGGCTTTCCTATTATCCCCGGTATCCCGAATAGCATTTGCAACCGGGAAATTTCCATCTATGCCGACGGCTTCGGTGGCGTTCCGCTTTTAGGCATAGCCGGGTCGGCAACGATTTTCCAAACGCTCTTTGGGCAGACTCCAAACCTGATTTCGTGTACCACCCCGACTCCAGGGAATAATGCCTGCATCACACCGGCTGCCGTGGGTACCCAGTATGGGTTGAATCTCGACGTGACCAATAGCGGTCCGCTCTCGCCCCTGCAGGTTCTCTTCGTGAACCAGCCCGGCTATCGTCCTCCGATTGCGCAGCAGGCTTCCTTCGGAATCGAACGCGAGATCGGTCCCGGCTTCTCGATTTCTCTCAGCGGAATCTACACTCACACCCAGAGACTACCGGTAGCGATCGATACCAATGACACAGCAGCGCCGTTACTAGCGCCGTTCAGCACCGTAACTCTGGCCAATGGCAAGACGGTTTCCTATCGCAACTGGAATACGAGTCCGGCCGCCGACCCGCTGGGCGGCACGGAGGTCCCGCAGGTTGGAGGAGTTCCGGTGTATCCCTGTCAGCCTGCCCCCAATGTCGACCCCTGCGTCGTCAATCCTCTGATCGTCCAGAACAACCAATACACCTCCGGAGCCTATGCCCTCTACGAGGGCGCTATCGTGGAAGTCAAAAAGCGCTTCCGTGAGCACTTCACCCTGTTCGGGAATTACACCTTCAGCAAAGGTTTTGACACGTCCACCGATTACAACTCCGACTATGGTCCGCAAGATCCGACGAACCTAAACTTGGATCGCAGTCTTTCCGAGTTCGATCAGCGCCACAAACTGACGATCGCCGGAGTGCTCGACAGCCCCTGGAGACAGAGTTACTTGTCGGGTTTCGAGCTATCTCCGATCTTCGAGGCCCACAGCGGACATCCTTTCAACTTGCTCGCTGGAGGAGAAGTGAACGGCGACAATCACACCACCAATGAACGTCCCATCGGAGCCCCGCGCGACACCGGCCTCGGCCCCGACTACATCGACTTCGACATGCGCTTGACTTGGGGGCACAAACTAGGCGAGCGCTCGAACCTTCAGTTTACGGCGGAAGGATTCGACATAGCGAACCGGACTAACTATGCCAGCGTAAACAACGAAGTAAGCCCTCTCTTCGGCTTTGAACCGGGCTTCACGACGTTCAACGTGCGCGGAATGAAGCCAGGCACAGCCCTCTTGGGTGGAGGAACAGCGACATCCAGCACCCCGTTAACCTTCACCTCCGCCTTCCCCAAACGCCAGGTCCAGCTCGGCGTGCGCCTGACGTTCTAAGCCAGCCCGAGAGTGCCCCACTCATCGCGTTCTTTGCGATGAGTGGGTTTCGCGGCCCGGCTGGTTGTCATTTACCTAAGTGCGGCGGGCTGGGCATATTAAACACGGACGCGGTCTGCGAACCGTGAGATGATGCGAGCATTCCCACCTCTCCAATCCGATGCCCGGCCTCCTTTCATCACAAAACATCCGTGAGCCCCATCACAGACTTTCAATCCCCACACGCGACAATGAACAATAATGAAAAGTCAAGAAGTGTGCCCGTTACCAAGGCAGCGAGGGAGGCCACCCAAGTAATGCAAGTTACCCTTTTGATAAACTTTCCTGGAGCACTGAGTGAGTCTCGGCAAGCCGAAGAAACTGTAGATTTTCGCAGAATTTTGCGAAAAATGGAGCTAACTCCTTATTCCGGAATACTTTGAAAAATAAGTCCTTTGTCCGGAATACTTTGGCAGGAAACGTCCCCCTAACCCCATGATTTTAAAGACTAGGGGAAGGGGGGTAGTAGTAGACACGGATTAATACCGAATGGCAGCCATCCGGAGTAAACAGCAGGGACTTAAAGCGCCTCCGGATGAATCTCAACCGTAGACCAGGTCTTATCCGCCGCATGGCACAGCTTTTCCAGCGCGCAATCGGCGCACTTCGGAGCGCGCGCCACGCAGAGCTTCCGCCCGTGCCAGATCACTTCGTGAGAAAAATCCGTCCAGCGCTCACGAGGGATGATCCGCATCAGATCCTCTTCAATCTTCCGAGCGTCTTCCTGCTTCGTCAGCTCCAGGCGCCGTGAAATCCGCATCACGTGCGTATCCACGACGATCCCTTCATTTTTTTTGAACCACGTTCCGAGCACGACATTCGCCGTCTTGCGGGCCACTCCCGGAAGGGTCAGCAACTCCTCCATCGTCTGCGGCACGTTCCCGCCAAAATCTGCAACGACCTTCCGCGCCGCGCCCACCACCGACTTCGACTTGTTGCGGAAGAAGCCGGTCGAGCGGATATCCGGCTCCAACTGTTCCGGCTCGAGCGCCGCGAAGTCCTGAACGGTCGGATACTTCTCAAACAGCACGGGCGTAACCATGTTCACCCGCACATCCGTACACTGCGCGGAAAGAATCGTAGCCACCAGCAATTCCCAAGCGTTGCGGTGGGTGAGAGCACAGGTCACTCCTGGATAAAGTTGGTCAAGCCCGGCGATGATCTGACGCACCCGCTCAGGAGCCAAAGGATCGTATCCCGATGCAGATTTCTTTTTCATAGCCGCAGCCTTCGGTGCCTTCCCCGCACTGACCTTCCCGGCACTGACCTTGCCGGCAATGACCGCCGCTTGACCAGCGAAGCGCCGGGCAAGCGTATTCTTCGTTGCTGTGCCCTTTGCCTGCGCACCCTTCACACGCCGCACACCTTCCTGTCGTCCGCTGCGACTCGGTTGACGCGGCACATTTCCGCGAGTCATCGGTTTCCTCCTGAGCAGTGGTTCATGGTAACAAAGCCGCTGGCTGGCGGCAGCATGTACGACAAAGGTAACTGCGCTGTAATTGACGGGCTGGCAGCCGGGTGAGTACTCTGAGAATCAAGGGAAAACCTGTGGCCGTAAAGAACATCAAACTCGGACAAGTCTGGCGCCAGGATGCAACCGGCCAGGATCATCTCGTCACCAAGGTTTACAACGAAGTGTTTACGCAATACGCGGTGCTGCGGCCCGCCGACATCACCGCGCCCGGAGCGCCGATCGTGAAAGTGAAGGTAGCCAAATCGGCCGATGGCGTGACTCTGCCCGGTTTCAGCTTCACCCAGGAAGGGGCATTCTGAACGGCATCGGGTGATTGAAACCCGAAGGCCAGATGACCCGATCGTCCGATCGCCCGATTCCGCATGACCGAGAAAATCCTCACCGGACTTTTCGTCTTCATTAATTCCCTCGTCGCGGCAACCGGCTACGCTGGTATCGCGCTGCTCATGGCGATTGAGTCCGCTTGCATTCCGCTGCCTTCCGAACTGATCATGCCTTTCGCTGGCTACCTCGTCTACACCGGCACGATGAAACTGATCTGGGCGGCAACCGCTGGCGCGATCGGCTGCAATCTGGGCTCGCTTGTCGCCTACGAGATCGGCTGCTACGGCGGGCGTCCGCTGGTGGTGCGTTACGGGCGCTGGATTCTGATGGGCCATCGTGAGCTTGACTGGGCCGACCGCTTCTTTCTGCGCTGGGGAGACATGGCCGTCTTCATCGCGCGCCTGCTGCCCGTGATCCGCACCTTCATCGCGTTGCCCGCCGGAATCGCCCGCATGCCGCGCGGCAAATTCCACATCTACACCTTCCTCGGATCGTGGCCCTGGTGCTTCGCGCTGGCCTACCTGGGCATGAAACTGGGTGAGAACTGGCGCTCGCTTGGCAAGTACTTCCATAAGTTCGACGCCATCATCGGAGTCTTGCTGCTAAGCGGGATTGCCTGGTTCCTTTGGTCGCACTGGCAGAACCGGCTGCGCGCCAACGAAAACTAGAGTGGCTCACTGTCTCCCCTGTGCATCTCTGGGTCCCCTGTGGTAAAGATTTTTTGAACTACAGGGGACCCAGAGATGCACAGGGAAAAAGCAAACTGCGCATCATTCTGCCACTGGCCGCGCCAACTGCGACGCCACCAACTTCCATTCCCCTTCGCGTTTCCGGAGCACGTCAAGATAAATGTAGCGCACGGAAGACCGCCTTCCGTTGACGTCCACTTCGTCCGATTCCGACCCATGCACGACTGCGGTGTCTCCAAATACGCGAATCTTGCGTCCGGTAGAAACAATCGACGGATAACGAATCGCCCCCGTCCGGAAATTGTTCAGCACATCCTGCTTGGTGAAAGCTTTGCCTGCCTCGTTGTACTGTACATAGTCGTCGGCAAGAATCCGCGCCAGCACGGGGAGATCGGCGCTCATTAGGGCTTTGTCCCCAGCTTCGTGCAGCGCAAGAATCTGCGCCTCATCAGTTTCGATGTTCTCGGTCGACATCACCGCTCCTGAATTGCTCTCGAATCGATATAGATGCGGCTTGCCGCGTCTCGGCCAGTTGCTGCGCTACCGACTGCCACCCGCCGGTCACTTTCTCCATCTTCCACAAATGTGTAATCTCACGCTAGGCCGACTTAAGGCCTAAGACACGCATGGGATTTTTTCTATACCGTTGGGGCCTCATCGGCATCATCCTCCAGGGATTGGCAATCGTCCACTTCATTCGGCGGCGGCCTGATAACTATTGGATCTTCATCATCCTGCTCCTAGGTCCGCTCGGCGCGATTATCTATCTAGCTGTCGAGGCGCTTCCCGACATTGGATTGCTGGGCCAGTCCTTCAAAGTCTTTCCGCGCCGCAAGCGCATTGCTGAACTGGAAGCTGCGATTCACGACAATCCGTCAGCCGGAAACTTCGAAGAACTAGGCGACCTTTACATGGATGACGGCCAACTCCAGTCGGCGCGAGCCGCATTCGACAGAGCCATAGCCGCCCGCGCCGATACGCTCGACCCCTTTTACCGGCGCGGTGTTTGCGCCATCCAGTTAGGAGACGCCGCAGCCGCATTGCCCGATCTGGAGCGGGTAGTAAGCCAAGACTCCGACTACGATTTTCAACGCGCCGCCGGATTGCTAGCCCACGCCTACGCAAAGACCGGGCAAAAAGAAAAAGCCGAGGCGCTCTTTCGGCAAGTGACGGTCACGTCGACATTGTCAGAGACGTACCTGAATTTCGCGGAACTGCTGGCCTCCGAGGGCCGCAACGCCGAAGCTCGCGAGTGGGCGCAGAGGGTGCTCGACAAGAAGCCCACAATGCCCGGCTACCTGCGACGGCGAGAACGTCCGTGGTTTCGGCGAGCGAATGAGATGCTTAAGAAAATCAGCATCTAGCATTTAGCACTTGGCATTAGTTCATACAGTGCATTGGGCGCCTTGGCTAAGTGCTAATTGCTAACGGCTGAAGTGCTATCCTTCCCTCGATGCGAATTTCCTACCTTGACTGCACCCGTTGTGGAGAGCGTCTCTCCGCCGACCGCCCGCTGAATGTCTGTCCCAAGGACGGCGGTGTGCTCTACGTTCGCTACGATCTTGCCAGCCTGAAAGGGAAACTGCGTCCCGAAGATCTATTAGGCCGCGTGGCCAGCATGTGGCGTTACGCCGAACTTCTCCCCGAACTTCCGAAAGATGCCAAACCCGTCACGCTCGGCGAGGGATTTACGCCTATGCTTCCCAGCCGCGAGTATCCGAATGTGTTCATCAAAGACGAAGGCTTGAATCCAACTGGGTCGTTCAAAGCGCGCGGTATGTCTGCTGCCGTGACGATGGCTAGACATTATGGTCTGAAAAAGCTGGCCGCGCCCTCCGCCGGAAACGCCGGTGGCGCGCTGGCTGCCTACGCGGCTGCGGCGGGCATCGAAGCTCACATCTTCATGCCGAAAGATGTGCCCATGGCGAATCGCATGGAATGCGACTACTACGGCGCGCACGTTACGCTGGTCGACGGCCTGATCAGCGATTGCGGCCGCATGGTTGCCGAACGCAAAGACAAAGATGGCTGGTTCGATGTCTCGACCCTCAAAGAACCGTTCCGCGTCGAAGGCAAAAAAACCATGGGCTACGAGGTTGCCGAACAACTGCAATGGAAGCTTCCGCACGGCATCATCTATCCGACTGGTGGCGGCGTCGGCATGATCGGCATGTGGAAGGCTTTTGATGAGATGAAGGAGCTCGGCTGGATCGGCGGCGAGCGTCCGAAAATGATTACCGTGCAAGCGGCTGGCTGCGCGCCGATCGTCAAGGCCTGGGAAGCAGGCAAGAGCTCCTCCGGAACAAAGAACGCTTCCGGAATGTGGGTCAGCGAAATGTGGGCCAACGCCTCAACTTTTGCCGCTGGGTTGCGCGTCCCCAAAGCGTATGGCGACTACCTGATTCTCGACATCCTGCAAAAGAGCCATGGCACGGCGGTCGCGGCGACCGACGAGGAAATCCTCGCGGCCATGCGGCATTGGGCGAGCGTGGAAGGCGTGTTCGCCGCGCCGGAAGGAGCCGCATCGCTCGTTGCCTATCAGAAGCTGCGCGCCAGCGGCTTCTTCCACGCCGAAGACAAGGTCGTACTTTTCAATACGGGCTCAGCCTACAAGTATCTCGACATGATCGAAGCGCAAGAAAAGAAGTCGCGGCCCGAGGCGCCCGCTGCGCGAAATATTGGCGGAATCATCGGGCCATATTGAAGCCAGAAACACGTAGGGACGGACGCATTCGTCCGTCCGGCCCGGCAAAAGCCGGCAGGCCATCGCAACCGAAGCAATGGTTTTTTCCTACCAACGCGATTCTCCGCAGCAACAGCGCGAGGAAATGGTCCGCGTGCAACTCGCAGAGCGCGGAATTCGCGACCTTCGGGTGCTCGACGCCATGCGCACAGTGCCGCGCCATGAGTTTGTTCCGGAGACATTCCGAGTGGACGCTTACGGCGATCATCCGCTGCCCATCGGCGAGGGACAAACCATCTCGCAGCCTTACATCGTGGCGGCGATGCTCGAGCCCCTCGCGCTTCAACCAACCGACCGCGTCCTCGAAGTCGGCACCGGTTCCGGCTACGTCACGGCATTGCTTTCTCTGCTATGCGCCGAGGTGTATTCGGTGGAGCGCCACGCGCAACTGGCCGCCATGGCGGAAAATTCGCTGCACCGATTGGAATATAGCAACGTGAAGATCAGTGTCGGCGACGGCAGCCAGGGTTGGCCCGAGTACGCGCCGTTCGACGCCATTCTTGTTTCTGCCGCAACCCCTGAAATGCCGCCAGCGCTGTTCGTTCAGTTGCGAGAAGGCGGACGCATGATGGTGCCGATCGGACCGTCCTCCAGTCAGGAATTGCAGTTGATTTCGAAAATCGGCGGACAGCCCGAGGTAACGGTCCTCGAAGGCTGCCGGTTTGTGCCCCTGGTCTAGAATGCCGGGCGGGGACGCCCGGCGCTCCATTGCTGCTTTACAATTAGGCCGTGGGTTTCTTCCGAAATCTGAAGATCACGCTCGAGATGATCAAGTGGGAACACTCCGTATTTGCGCTCCCGTTTGCGCTCTGCGGAGCCATGTTGGCCGCGGGAGGTTTGCCGGCGTGGCGTCAACTGGGGTGGATCGTTGTCGCCATGGTCTCGGCGCGCTCCGCCGCCATGGCCTTCAATCGCCTGGCCGACGCTTCGATTGACGCCGCCAATCCGCGCACGGCAACTCGCGCTCTGCCGGTCGGCCAATTGACGCCAGCATTCGTGAGCACATTCGTTCTGGTGGCGTGCGGGATTTTCATTCTTGCTGCTTCCCAGTTAAATCGCGTGACGCTGATGCTTTCGCCGGTGGCGTTGGCGGTGGTCCTTCTCTATTCCTACACCAAGCGCTTCACGCGCTGGTCGCATCTGTTTCTCGGATTAGCCCTCGGCATTGCTCCGGCTGCGGCGTGGATCGCGGTGCGTGGTTCGCTCGATCCGCGGATTCTGCTGCTCACTTTTGCGGTGACTTTCTGGGTCGGCGGATTCGACGTGATCTACGCTTGTCAGGATCATGACTACGACCGCAGCCATGGATTGCACTCGCTGCCGCGTTATTTCGGAATCAGGAATGCGCTGGTCATCGCCCGTTTGTTTCACATTGTGATGCTTGGGCTGCTGGTTGCGCTGGTCGTCACTTTCGGCTTGGGCAAGCTGGCGGTGGCGGGAGTGATTGCCGTGGCTGCGCTGCTGCTCTACGAACACACGCTGGTGCGGCACGATGATCTGAGCAAGCTGAATGCGGCGTTCTTCACCATGAATGGTGTGATTTCGGTGGTGTTCTTTTTCTTTGTGGCTGGAGATCTGCTGCTGCGGCGCGGTTGAGCTTCAGCGGTTGGGGTTTTAGTACCGCACATATATGGACGCGAGAAGTGGCGCGCCTCCAGTTATTTCGTCTCCTTATTTCGTCCCCACGCTCAACGATGTGGACCAACCGGCGCGTAGAATTCGGAAATTTTGTGGGGGGTACCCCCCTCCCCCCAAAATGAGTTAAGTCGATGATAGTAAAATAGTTAGAGGCAAAGTATTCAAAAGATGTGACTTAGCGTTGAATTTTGCTGTTTGGCGTGCACTTGCGGGTGTGCTGACTGGGGGCATTTGTTGTCAAGGAACACGTAAAAGTTTGAGGCCGGAAATGCGTTCGTCTCTGGAGACTGGCGCACTTCTCGATGGTGCACTGTCGAGGTATCTTCGCAGCGATTGTGGTGCAAGTCAGTGATGAGCGTACGAGAAAAATGTGATGAAAAAAGTTGGGGGCCCAGGTTAGCGCCCAAAAGACGGGCGCGAACCTGGGGCACCTACCCAGGATGACAACTGTTTAGTGATCCCCGCAGGCTGGGTTATTATTGGAGGGATGCCGGACGCGCACCCATTCCAGACCGACGACCCGCGCCTGCTTCCCATCAAAGATAAAGTGCTCGCCGGCGAACGCTTGAACGAGGGCGATGCGCTTGCCCTCTACGGCACCTGCGACATCCTCGCCGTGGGTTGGCTGGCTAACTGGGTTCGGGAGCGGATGCATGGGGACAGGGCTTTCTTCAACGTCAATCGCCATATCAATCCTACTAATGTTTGCGTGGCGGCTTGCCGGTTGTGCGCTTTTGGACGCAAGAAAAACGCTCCGGGCGCTTACACGATGGCGCTTGAAGAAGCCTTCCAGACGGCCGCTTCCGGCTACACGGAGGCGATCACGGAGTTTCATATTGTCGGCGGGCTGCATCCCGATTTGCCGTTTCAATATTTTCTTGACCTGGTTGCCGGATTGAAAGAGCGCTTTCCGCAAGTCCACATGAAGGCTTTTACCATGGTGGAAGTTGCTTACCTGGCTAAGCGGGCTAAGCTTACGATCCGCGAAACGCTGGAAAAAATGAAAGAGGCGGGAGTGGATTCGCTGCCTGGGGGCGGGGCTGAGATTTTTTCTGACCGGGTGCGGCATATTATCTGCGATCACAAGATTGATGGCGATCAATGGCTCGATACGGCGCGGCTTGCCCATCAGATCGGGCTGAAATCGAACGCCACCATGCTCTACGGCCACATCGAAGACGACGAAGACCGCGTCGATCACCTGCTCAAACTGCGCGCTTTGCAGGATGAGACCGGCGGTTTCCAGACATTTATTCCACTCGCGTTTCATCCGGCTAACACGCCGCTGCAGCATCTTTTTACTACCACCGGAATGCTCGACATCAAGCAGATTGTGGTCAGCCGCCTGGTGCTGGATAACTTTCCGCACATCAAGTCTTACTGGCAGATGATGACGCCGAAGATCGCGCAGATTTCGCTGCGCTTCGGAGCCGACGATATTGATGGCACGGTCGTTGAGGAAAAGATTTACCACGATGCCGGAGCTACCACTCCTCAGGGGCTGCGGCGGCATGATCTGGTGCGCTTGATTAAAGAGGCCGGACGCGAACCGATTGAGCGCGACACGCTGTACCGGCCGGTTACGCGGACGGAGACTTCGTTTACGGTGTCGGTGTAAGAGAGTTCTCAGAGAAGAAGGCTGGAGCCTGGCAGTTTGCGGGAAAAGTATCCTTCCGCATCGCAGTCTCACCTCAGCGGCTGAAGCCGAGTCTGAAAACATGCCGGTTATCGCAGCGGTAAACCGCTGCGCCACCCAAAATCAAATGCAACGCCGACTTTCCACAGCCTGTTAGAGAACTGAGAACTGGAACCTTCCCTAGGCAGGCGCATCTAATCGCCATGGCCAAAGAGCAGACAGCAGTCTTCGGCGGCGGATGTTTCTGGTGCATTGAGGTCGTCTTTCAGCGTCTTACTGGCGTTACGCACGTGGAGTCCGGCTACATGGGCGGACGCGCCGACCAGGCGACTTATCGCCAGGTGTGTAACGGCGACACGGGGCATGTGGAAGTTGTACGCGTGACCTTCGATCCCGACCAGATCAACTATCGCGAACTGCTGGACGTATTTTTTGCGGTGCACGACCCGACCACGCTCAATCGGCAGGGGAACGATGCCGGCGAGCAGTATCGCTCCGTGATCTTCTACACCGATGAAGAGCAGCAGCGGATTGCGGAGGATGTGATTGCGGAAATGACGGCGGCGAGGGTGTTTCCCGATCCGATTGTGACCGCGTTGGAGCCGGCCGAGGAATTCCACGTGGCCGAAGACTACCATCAAAACTACTACAACGAGAATTCGCGCCAGCCTTATTGCATGTTCACGATCTCACCGAAGCTGGCGAAGTTGGAAAAGAAGTTTGCCGAAAAATTGAGAGCGTGAACCGGAACCCGCTTGAATGCCGCTCGGAATCTATCCGTCGGAATCCTGCCCGGCCGGCGCGGGCTCGGAACGTTCATCGAACAAGAGCCGCCGCAAGGTGCGCAGGTCGTTGAGCAGCCGGCTGCTGCTCTGCAGATGCTGCTCCAGTTTGTCTAACTTGAACTGCACCAGTCGTAGAGCCTCCAGCCGGCGTTCCGGCAGCGCCGGTGCGGCTGCACCAAGTTCGGTTGCATCAAGGTCGGCTGCGATCTCGCTTTTGGCTTCGGCGATGGCCTCGACCAGAAGGCGCACGTATTGGTGAGCATTCTCGACGCTATCAAACGGGCTTTGCGGGGGGCGATTCAAGGGTTCCCTTAGCAAGCCGGAAGTATGGCCGAGCGGGTGGGACACGATCCCGAACGCCGCTGTGATCATACCCAACTTACTGGAAACTATAAAGCCAAAACTAGCGAAACGCCGAATGCGTGCTGCCGAGGTACGCTACGAGTACATTAGCTCTTCCACTGCAATGCGACGCCACGTATCCGCCTGCGCGGAAAGATCGTTCGATCATGATCACTGGATTACGATCGTTGGTTGATCTCCCGTGCCCCATTTGTCTGTCGGCGGCGTCATCGTGGATGGCAGGGCACCGCCCGATGATGCTCCACCCGAGACGTTGATGGCGAAGCTTACGTAAGTAGTGGTAGCTGCGACTGCGGCGCAAGTGCCCGTGCAATTTGTGGTAAACGCAAGATAGTATCGACCGGCCGAAAGACTGGTGGAACCTTGAGTCCACGGCAATGTGTGGAAATTCTTCGCTGGTGCGAAGGTAGTTCCAGGAGTCGGGCCAATATCCAACACGAGATTCCCGGAGTTGTTGTAGATGCCGATGTCGTAATCATTCGATGTATTGTCGGCGGTGAAGACGTCGTAGGTGATTTGGGTAGTGGTAACGTTGTAAGGCAAGAGGAATCCCCAAAGCTGGGTAGTATTTTTTCCCGCGCTTTGATTGCCTCCGGTGCGCTCGCCGGCCGTTACAAAGAATGGCAATGACGCGACGCCTCCGCTCGCTGCGGAAATTGTGACCGATCCTGGAGCGTTCGTGATGCTGATATTCGAGCCTGCGGTGAGTGTGCCGAGCACTGGAGCGTTGCCCGTCGAGCCGATTAGAATTTGCCCGTTGGTGGGGGCTGGTGTCGAGATCAAACTCGCGGGACTCGAGAAGTAGGCGATTCCATCGGTCGTGCCCGATAAATTACCAGCAAGCGTCACCGTGCCGCCCAACGCCACGGTTCCTCCCCCAGACAATCCTGATCCAGCCGCTACCGTGACGGAATTGTTTGCCAGCATACTGTTCGTGACTCCCGCAGCGGGAATACTGATCGTGCCGCTCTTGGTGATCGGTCCTCCAGTCAGACCCGCGCCCGTACCGACGCTGGTGACTGTGCCCGTACCGACGTTGGCGAGCACAAACGCGTCCGTGGCAACTTTCGTCGTATTATCGCCAGCACTTTGCGTCGTCGCCGTCTCACCGTTCGGCAGAGCCGTCGCCAGGCTGACGGTGGTGCTCGCTCCCAGCGCGACCGATCCGCCTCCACTCAGCCCGGTGCCGGCGGTTACGGTAAGCGAGGGATTGGCCAGCATCGCATTCGTCACGCCAGCCGAAGGAATGCTGATAGTGCCGCTCGTGGTGATCGGCCCTCCGGTCAGACCCGCGCCCGTACCGACGCTGGTGACCGTCCCAGTGCCGGTGCCGGGAAAGGTTTGCCCCGAGGCAAAAGTAAAGATCCCATTCTTGGCGATGGACACCCCGGTCTCAGTTATGTCTCCGCTGACACCGTACAGCAGGTTAAGCGTTGCTCCGGTGTTCGCGGAATCGTTTCCTGTGGGCTCAGCTTGCCATTGGAAGATGTAATTCACCGCCTTTGACAAGTTCGTGTTGAACACCGAAGCCTGAAAGTCCAAAGGGTTAGAAATGAACCCTTGTGTAGCCGTGGCCGTACCGGTCGGAGTCAAAGACAGTGCACCTCGAATGAACGCCGTTCCCGATACGTCCAGCGTGCCGGCAGGGCTGGTATTGCCGATCCCTACGTTGCCGCCCGATTCGAAGATGGCCGAGTTCTCAATGTTGCACGCGCTGGTGAACTTGGCGATCTGATTAACTGTGGCGGTTCCGTCGCTGGTGACGGATGAACAGGATGCTTGCGGTGACTGGGTCAACGAACCTGAGCCTGAAATCGGGGGGATTAGGATCTGTGGCCCCGCAGAGCTCACTTGGGCACCGGCGCCGGGTTGAGCTGACGAGGCTAGACTGTCTGCCAGGACATAAGCTGAAGCCGGTTTACCGCCCAACATTTCCGTATCTGCCGCCTTGAGCGCGTAGGCCACGCTCAACAACAGAATCCGCGGCTGCTCCGCTTGTCCGTCGGGGCGGACACCCAACCAGTGTGCGTCGCCCGCGGAGAAGATCTCTAACGGCAGACCTCCCTCGTTAGTCGCTCCCAGCAGCACGCTGTAGCGCCCGGTCGAATCCAGTTGCACGTTCTGGTTTTCCTGCCAAACCGAAACTTGGTCGCTGGCGTCTTTGTACAGGGTAAACGTTATTCCAATGTTGCCGCTGAGCGGCTTCCCTGTCTCATCACGCACAGATCCCTTGATCTGAATCAACCGAGGTACAGTCGCTATCGAAGTCGACGGAGAAGATTGCTGTTCATTCAGCTGCGCTAATGCAAAAGCACCGTAGACCAGATAAGCTGTGACGATACATACGGCAAGGCGAACAAGGCGCACAAAGACCTCCTGAAGCCAGTTTGGGGGAGTCGGCTAAATGGTCGGCGGGGGAGTGAAGCGTTGCCTGACCAGTCAGGTATTCTACACCAGTAGCAGTCGCGTTTTGTGGCCAGCCTGAGCGCCTCCTGGCGGGCTTCGTTTTTCAAGAAGCGGCGGATCAGGTCAGCCTTTGAAGGAATTACTTCTTAATGCAAACTCTTGCAATTCTCCGAGTGGCTTAGCCGCAGGAGCTAACCTCTCGGGTTAAGCAATTTTGGACCGCTCCGGCTACTTACCTTCCGCTTGAATCTTGATCTGGGAACGATCAGCCGCCATGATGTAGGGTTGGTTAGATGCGATCGTGATCTTACCGGTCACGCATACGCGCTTGCCCTTGTAGGCGGCAATTACCTCTGCGGGTCCCCCCTCCTGCGTCCCGAATGACACGAAGAAGAACACAGGATTCGGTTCGGGCTGATCGATATCGAAGTTTACAGGTTTTCCGTGGCCTGGGATTCCATACTTATCAATCTTGGTGTCCACAACCTTTCCGCATATGGTTACCGTCTCGCCGGGGTGGTTCTTTGCCTCGGCGGCGGGTATGATGCGCGGAGGCGTTGGCGCTGCGTTCTGTGCATGGGCGAGAAGCGACATTCCCGCCATACACATCATCACGCTAAGGGTTCTGATAGTCATCATTAAGATACTCCGGTTCCGTGGTTCGGCTTGAGCCAGGTAGCTAGCCGGATTCAGGAAATCGGTACGCACTGCATAGTACCAATCGTCCCGACCAACATCTAACCTGATATTCGGCAACGCGTCAATCCCCCATGTGGTTAGGCCGACCGAGTCGATTCAGAACGGTTTAACCCGAGAGCCCAATTCGTTCGGCTAAGCCAACTGAAAATGTTTGCATCATTCTATCAGCTGGCAGGTGCGCCATTGGCTAGTCGCGCGTCGATCTCGCGGATTCGGGCTTGCGCGCCGGAGGCGGGGTCGACCTTCAGCTCGTTGAGGAATTCCTCACGCGCTTCGAGCAGGCGCCCTTCCTTCATCAGGACCATTCCGAGTAAGTAATGTTGCCGCGATTTGCCCGGAACCAGTTGGATTGCGCGACGGAGAGAGGCCTCCGCTTCACCCCAACGGTTTGCGCCTACCTGCGCCACGCCAAGGTCGAAGTCCGCGACGCCGTCATTGGGGTGAAGCTCCCGAGCATGCCGGAACACAGCGATGGCGCGGTCATAGTTCCCTACATTGTTCTCGGCAGTGCCAAGCAATAGCAACGAGCGGTAATTGTCGGGATCAACGTGAACGGCGCGTTCCAGGTAGATCGCGGCGCGATCGTCTTCTCCCAGATGCGACAACTGGCTGCCCAGTTGGTTCAGGGCAAGCACATTGTTCGGCGAGACGGCAACCGCCCGGCCATAAAGCGCAAGGTCGCTCGACCAGTAGTCCGTCTGCCTCACCGTCGCAACCGCTAGCACAATGCCCAATACCGTAAGGGCAGCCACCTGTGCCGCTGGAATGCCAAACAGTTTGCGATCACCGGCGGGAATTTTTCGCAACGCGATTGCGGCCAGCATGCTGACGCCAACCGAGGGCAAATACAAATAGCGATCGTGCACCAGGTCGTCAGGGCGGAAACGGACGAGGGCCAACAGCGGCGGCAACAGAGGAATCAACATCCAGGCGCAAGCTACCTTTACACGCGGGTCGCTTCGCGCCCAAATCCACAGTCCCACACCCGCAGCCATCAGGACGAGCAGCGGCAGCACGAAGTTCCACGCGCCCGGCCTACTGACAAAGGTCACCGGATAGAACACGGCCATCAGCCTGGGATAGACCGATTGTTTCACGTAGAAGCACAACACCGCGGGCAGCGTGAGCAGCACAGATGCAGGTGAAGCCCGGTTACCCGCCGCCACCACCGTGCCTCTCAGGGCGAGCGCCCGTGCGCCAAGATAGACCACCACCAGGACCGCGTAGGGCATGATGACCGACAAGCTCGTGCGCATGCGGGCAGACCATTCTTCTTTCTCTCCTTCTTTCGCTTTGCGCATCCATTCGTACAGGAAGATCATCGCCGGCGTCACGATCGCCGTCTCTTTCGCCAGCGTCGACAACGCGAAGCACGCCAGCGACGCGGCGAGCCACCCCTGGCCGTTTCCCGCTCTCCAACGGAAGTAGCAAAGTACAGTGGTGAGGAACAAAACCGCATACAGCTGTTCATCCGATCCTGAAACCCAGCTCACAGACTCAACGTGGACCGGATGCAGCGCAAAGATAATCGCCGCGAACCCCGCCGCCAGCTTGTCCTGCAGATCGCGCACTGTGACACGGTACACAAGCCACGTAACCATGCCATGCAGCACCAACCCGGCGAAGTGCCACCCCTTGGGATCGGTGCCGAACGCTTTGAAGTTCAGCAGCATCCACACCAGGAAGAGCGGACGGTAGTAATTATCCGGCGTCCCCAAATGGCTCCACAAGCTATGCGTAAAGTACTGAGGCAGGTAAAACCACTCCTGCACGCGGGGGTTGTGGAGGATTTGTGGCACATCGTCGAACACGAAGGGAAAACCGAGCGCACCGAGGTAAATCGCAATCGCCAGTCCAGAGGCTATAAAGGGCAATATATTAGGATTACGGCCCGATCGCTGCGATGGCGCAACGCTTTTTTGTGCGACGCTACTTTTTCTCCTCGCAGCCGCCACTATTTCCCCATCATTCGTTTCACGCGCTGCCACTCTTGCGCGATGCGTGCGTCGCCCGATATTGTCACAAAGGATCGTTGTGAACTGAAGCGTATGACGCTATTCAAACCCTTTTTGAAAATGAAGCAACGCCAGTGCAACCGCGATCTGCTTCCTGGCCGTTGCCGCCTGAGTCTATGGGGGAGGGGGAGGGGCGACCGGCATTTCACTTTTTCTCTGTACCGTTCGAGGGCACCAATGCAGCGCTCTGTTTTTTTGTGGTGGCCGCGGCAGCCAGTTCTTGCACCACCGTTTCTCGCAGTTTGGGGTATCCAATTGCGCCACTCATGAAATGACTATTGATGAAGAAGCTCGGTGTGCCCTGTATTCCGAGCCGCTGGCCTTCCATGGCATCCTTCTTCACAGCGCCAAACTGCTCTCCCGAGTCGAGGCATTGATCGAAACGGGCGGGGTCGAGTTTCAACGCCCGAGCCTCCTGTTTCAGCTCCGACACTTGAAGTTTCTTGCTCTGAAACAAGTAATCGTGAAACTCCCAGAATTTACCTTGTGCGCCTGCGCAGCGCGCGGCCTCGGCGGCTTTGGCAGCAAGCGGGTGCATCGGAAGAGGAAAGTCTTTGTAAACCACCGACACCTGATCGCCGAATTGTTCCCGCAGCCGGTTGAGATCGTTGCTCACACTTTGGCAGTAAGGGCACTGGTAGTCCGCGAATTCGATGACCTGGACCGGAGCTTTCTCAGAACCAAGCCGCGGAGCGTTCCCAGCCTCGATGTGAGCGCTGGGCTGGTCCAACTCAACTACGACACCATATTCCCCTCGAAGTTCGGTGAGGTACGCTTGCTGTGCTTTTTTCGCACGAAGCTGGTGTACCGTGTCGATGATATTCTTTCGCGCCTCCTCATAAGATTCGAGGGTGTTTACGCCCTCGTAGTAGAAGCGGAGCTGCTCCTCCGTCGGTTCCGGCACGTTAGGGGAAACGTGACGCTTGAGTAATTCATCAACGCTCACAGATTCCTTCTTGGCCTGCATTTCCAATAGCTGATTGTCAATAAATTCCTCGAGGGCATCGCGCTCGGCAATGTAGTATTTGTATCGGGCCTGAAGCAGTTTCTGTGCTTCCTTTTCCGCCAACTCATCTGCCGTAACCTTGCGACCGGCAATCTCGGCTACCACACGGGAGCTATCCTGGCTAACGGCGGGGATGGAAAAAGCACAAAGGGCTATTCCCAGCCCAAGCGCGATCATAGTCTGCTTGGTTGACATAGAAATTCCTTTCTCTTGGATTCTAAAACGTATCTCTGTTCGGGAGGGGGAAAAATTTAAAGGCCCGGACACCGAGCGTAACCTCGGCGTCCGGGATGTTTCGGATTTGGCCTGGCCAAAGTCTCCAACGCAGCTACTTCAACCCTGCCTTATCCCTTCAACTGGAAAGCCACTCCTTTTGACTAAAAGTCGTGGTCTTCCGGCGTGCAGGAGCAGACTCCGTAGCCGCTGCCCAGAGTGATCGCGAAAGAGCACGACATCTGGAGCGCTTGCTGTTCGGCAGACGCGAGGTTCGAGTCGGCTAACGGGGTTTCGGTTTCGTTAAAGGTGCCGGCTGTGGCCCCCGCCTGGATGTGGGTCATCCATCCACGCAGCCCGGGTACCACCACGTTGTTGGTCGGGTCATAAGACGCAGACGAAATGACCTTGATGACGCCACGTGAGGTTTCCGCCCTGCCGGTCAATTCGTTGGCCGTGAGTTCCTTGTTCACGGATTCCGAGAGCAGACCGTTTGCCGATACGTAGCAGTTGCAGCACTCCTGCAATTCCTGGCTGTCATCGAACACATAGATGGAAGCCCACAGATTTCCGTTTGGGATTCCCTCATACTCCGAAGTGGACTGGTCGCCATCGTTGATGAGACGCAGCGTTCCGTCCGGAGCCTTGGCGGTATTCGCATTGGAGTAGTAGGTGACGAAAAAGGCACTGTTGTCACCTTGAGCCAAAGCATTTCCCCCAAGTATTAGGGTCATTGCCAACAGCAACATCAAAAATCCGAGCTTTTTCATTTCTTTGGATCCTCCTAAAGGTTTGTGGCGCCTGGCGCTGGGGGAGGATCAGCTCTGGCGCTTATGGCACTCTAACCTTTGATCAGTTCTTTACAAGTCCCTACGTGGCCTAGCCAGAAACAAGTAAGATAGGAGGCTACTACTTATGGATAGTAACTTTGGGCAATAAGCCCTCGGTTGCCCGTGGTTAGGCGAGGGCTAAACTACGCGCCAGAACAAACCACAGACGGCTCGACGGGTGTTGTGAAAAGGAAGCGAGTGTGGGAACTGCGGTCTCCCAACGAGGCCCATTCGGTGAGAACTGCGCTATGCAGGGCTCTAATCGCAAAAGCGGGCTCCCTACGTTCAGGATAAAAAAAACCGGACACCGAGCGTAACCTCGGCGTCCGGGATGTTTCGGATTCGGCCTGGCTGAAGTCCCCAACGCAGCTACTTCAACCCTGCCTTATCCCTGCAACTGGAAAGCACTCCCTTCGACTAAAAGTCGTGGTCTTCCGGCGTGCAGGAGCAGACTCCGTAGCCGCTGCCCAGAGTGATCGCGAAAGAACACGACATCTCCAGCGCTGCATCTTCGGCAGACGCGAGGTTCGAGTCGGCTAACGGGGTTTCGGTTTCGTTAAAGGTGCCGGCTACGGCCCCAGCCTGGATGTGGGTCATCCATCCACGCAGTCCGGGTTCCGGCTTGTTGTTGGTCGGGTCATAAGACGCAGACGAAATGACCTTGATGACGCCACGTGAGGTTTCATCCCTGCCGGTGAGTGTGTTGGCCGTGAGTTCCTTATCCACGGATTCCGAGAGCAGACCGTTTGCCGAAACATAGCAGTTGCAGCACTCCTGCATCTCTTGGCTGTCATCGAACACATAGATGGAAGCCCACAGATTTCCGTTTGGAATTCCTTCGACCTCCGTAGTGGACTGGTCGCCATCGTTGATGAGACGCAGCGTTCCGTCCGGAGCCTTGGCGGTATTCGCATTGGAGTAGTAGGTGACGAAAAAGACACTGTTGTCACCTTGAGCCAAAGCATTTCCCGCAAACATCAGGGTCATTGCCAACAGCAACATCAAAAATCCGAGCTTTTTCATTTCTTTGGATCCTCCTAAAGGTTTGTGGCGCCTGGCGCTGGGGGAGGATCAGCTCTGGGCGCTAGGGCACTTTTAACATTTGTTGAGTTCTTTACAAGTACCCACGTGGCTTAGTCAGGAAGAACCAGTGCCCGGAGCTACTACTTACGGAGTAGTTCCCCACCCCGCCATGTACTGCGGAGCAACTTTGCGGAGTAATGCGATTGTCGTCATTGCTGCTTTTGGAATTGCTCGTTTGCGCGCCGAATCCTATCTTTCATCATTTGGTCGAGAACATCTCGAGGTATTGGATCGGTCGGAGGCTGCAAACTTCCGTTGCCGGGCTGCTGGGGCGACGGCGGCCCAGACCGAGCATATTCGGCAGGCACAAAAGGTGGAGGGGCGCTGAACGTCTTCAGTTTGGCAGAAGCACTGCTTGTCTGATCAGCTGAAAGTTGAGGCGGGAGGATTGGTGTGTCGGCTCCACGCAGGGTCAGTAAAACCTGGGCCGGCTGGTTCGGATGTTGCGGCGAACTCACGATGATGAAATTGAAGGGAGAACCGTTGAGCAATTGCTCCAGCACATCGTTTGCTAGTCCCGGCCCAGTGTGTTCAAAGATGTGCTCCGTGCCACTTCCGGGCGGAACCTCGATCACGGCTCCAGTCTTCTCCGCAACCAATTGCAGCACCGTTGCTAGAGTTGAGTTCTCCGCATCAATCGTGAGTTGGCCATCTCGATAGGTGACCACTGGGCTGTGTTCCACGGAGACGGCCGTCGCAACCGGGACCGCGGCGACCATATCAGGCACCGGCATTAGCACTCCGCGGACGGCAACGTCCTGCCTTGCCACCCCAGTGGTCGTAAACTGTTGCGCTTTCCCGATGGAGATCTGGGAAGGAGGAGGGCTCACTACCGCCACCACACTCGGCAGCGGGGGTACTTCAGCGCTGACGGCAAGGTCTTGTCTTCCAACCGCTGGGGCTGGGGCGACTACAGTCGGGAGCGGCGGTGATCCGCGGCTGACGGCAAGGTTCTGTCTGCCAACCGCTGGGGCAGCGGCGATCACATCGGTCAGTGGCAGTGATCCGACGCTGAGGGTAAGGTTTTGTCTCCCAACTGCTGGGGCAGCAGCGATCACATTCGGCAGCGACAGCGATCCGCTGCTGGTGGCAAGGTCCTGTCTGCCAACCGCTGGGGCAGCGGCAATCACATTCGGCAGCGGAAGTAATTCGGCGCTGGTGGCAAGGTTCTGTCTTGCAATTGGGGGGGCTGGAGCGACCACATTCGGCAGTGGGGGTGACCCTGCGCTGCTGGCCAGATTCTGCCGACGCGCTTCAGGGGCAGCGGCAACCGCGTCCGGCAGCGGGAGTAATCCGGCATCCTTGGCAAGGCTAGGTATTCCAACCTCTGGGGCGGTTAACAGTTGCGTTTTCCCGGTAGCAACTTGGACGGGAGCACCACTCGCAGCGGGGGCAACGGAATCCTCAAGCCGGACCTGAGTCAATACGGAGTAATTGGGGTCCGAAACCAGAACACCTTCTACGGTAACGACGCGCGGCTGCGGAAGTGAAGACGGCGTCCGGTAGACTCCCTGGTCGTCGATGGTCCCGCAGTCTCCGCCCGAACAGCCAATCCCGGAGACATTCCAATGTGCCGCGACCGGTCTTCCTTGAGCGTCGGTAATTTCGAAGCGCTGAGTTTGATTTACCGCGACGGTTGCTTCATTCGGATGAACCGTAAACTTGTGCGGAATGGCACGCGTAGACCGATGAACGATCAACTTCTGTGGAGCGGCTTGAGCCCAGAGTCCTTCCCATCCAAAGCACGCCAGCAGACCGGCTGCGGCCGCTATGCGCATGCCGCTTCGAATGTAACCGAGCAATTCGAGATTAGATCGCCTTCGCGAACCACCTGCGCCGCGATCGGACCTTGCTGTACTACCCCTAACCATTACCGCCTCACTTCCATGCGTAGCTATCATACAACCGCGCACGGTGGGCACACACGTTCACCTCGTTGATGCGGCTTGCGCTGCCGCCTGCGGAGAACGCCGTGCGGCCAATCTCCATATTCATACCACAGCCCCGCCAGCGGGCTCGCGGTTCAGCGCCAGTTCCGGTTTTGGGGCAGGATCAGAATCACGCAGTGCAGCGCAACGCTGCCCTTCCTATCCCTTAACCAGGTCAGGGGGGAGACGTTTAATTTCACCAAGCTAGGGGAGAGCTTTAGGCATGACCAGTTAACTACGTGGGTCCCCAGGGCAACAATCCCACGATTGGGTTAGCCTGCCTGCTTAGCAGGATAGGGTTAGCCCGTTTGGACTAGTTCAGGTGTAGGCACCCTAATGTCTACGTCCATTTTCTCTATCTCTTTCACTAACTATTGACAAGACGCGCTTTACGACGGATACTGTGGCGTCGGATTTCGGGCTACGGTATCGTGGCTGTAGAACGCCACTCCCCCCGCCTCAAGCCGGAAATCGAGCTAGAGCTTGTCTGCGTGATCGCAGTTTCAACTGGGTCAAGCCGTTTCTTCAAAACGACAGGAGAGCACCGTGTCGATGGCTCCGAGCAACAACGGCTTCTTGCTGTTGGATGGCGAACTGAATCTAATTGCATCGAACGATCCCGCCCTGCAAATCCTCTGCTTCCCCAGCGAGGCGAACCGGATCAAGCAACCCAGAGTCTTTCTTGCCGATCGGGTGCGCACGACCCTCGTCGACCATCAGCATCAGGACCGAAAGGTTTTTGTCAAAGAGTTTAAGTCGGGTAAACGCCGCTACATCTGCAAGACCTTTCAAGTGGCCTGCAACGGACACTATTCTCCGCAGCCCGCTTTCGCGGTGCTGCTGGAGCGGGATGCGGCGGGCGGTACGACGCTTACAGAACTGTCTGAACGCTTTGATCTGACTGAGCGAGAACGCGAAACCGTGGAGTACCTCCTGCAAGGCCTTACCAGCAAGGAGATCGCCACCCGCATGAAGATTAGTCCTAACACCGTGAAGGCGTTCCTGCGATTGGTGATGGTGAAAATGAAAGTTTCCACGCGTTCTGGGATCGCTGGGAAGCTTGCAGGATCCAGGTCAAGCAATTAAGCCTTGCGCATTTGACACTAGCCGCCGCGAATTAGTCCGATTGAAGAATATACGCGGACACCGGCTTCGTGCATGATGCCAACTTGTGAACAACCTTCAGGATGGAGAACGCCGCCAGCATGAGCGTTTCCCGCAGGTGTTCGAAGTGCATGCGCGAAGGCTGCGGTCGGGTCAGTACGCGGGCGCCGAGCCAAAGGAACCAAAGGAATTTGAGTGTCGCATTCATAATCTGAGCAACGGCGGTGTATGCGTGCTCAGTTCGTGTTCACTCCAAGCGTCGACGTTCGTGTGCTGTAATTTCCCGGTGTTCGATTCTCCGGTTTCGATTCCCACGCTCATGCAAGTGCGTTGGTCTGTCAAGCGTGGACAGAAATCTCCGAGCTACATCAGTGGCCTTCAATTCGTTGTCTGATAAGTGCGCGTTCTCCACACCGCCAAGCGCAAACTGGCCATGCGTTTAGCGTGTGTTTTCGGCCCCACTGACGAACTACTCCAAATGGCTTAATACAAGCTGGGAATAGGCGAGGAGCAGTTCCCTCGCTATAGTTCACAGTCGTTAGTTTGTTATCTGCTTCCCTCCCCCCGAGTTGCCAGGCGCCCATTATGAAACTTCGTCCAGCCACGCATGTTATCAGTGTCCTTGTTGTGCTCATATGTTCCGCATTGCTTCTGAACTGCGGTTCGGGTTCGGGAAGTCCAACACTCACACAAATCACGATTAGCCCCGCAAACCAGTCCATTGTGGAGGGCGCACATCTACAGCTCACCGCAACCGGGACTTATAGCAACGGGACTACGCAAGCCCTGACTGCGGTAGTGTGGCAGACGAGCCAGTCGGACGTTGTCACAATAAGCAGTCAAGGTAATGTGACTGGCATGGGCCAAGGCGTTGCCCAAGTGTCTGCGGTCTATGAGGGAGTAACTGGCACTACGTCGGTCGCGGTGGGACCACCCGCATTGGTCAGCATCGCGGTAAGTCCGAACCAGTCCTCGTTGCCTGTTGGTGAATCCGAGCAGCTAACTGCGACCGGCACCCTCTCCGATGGAAGCACGCAAAATCTGACTCAATCGGTGACGTGGAGTTTGTCCGCGGCCATTGCCAGTGTGAGCCCGGCGGGTGCGACGGTTGCCAGCGCAGTCGGAACGGCGACTATTAGCGCGACCTCCGGATCCGTGACTGGGACCGCGAGCCTGACGGTGACCCCCGCGGTGTTAATCTCGGTGAGCGTTGTTCCGGCCACGTTATCCCTGCCCCTGGGAAGTGGCGGTCAGCTCCAGGCGATCGCAACCATGAGCGATGGAACCCAGCAAACCATAAGTTCGTTGGCGACTTGGCAGACGAGTCAATCAGCCGTGGCGACGGTCAACGCGCAAGGCTATGCGACTGCAGTGGGCAAAGGTGCCGCCCAAGTGTCTGCTACCTATCAAGGCATGAGCGCAGCCGCGAACCTTACGGTGACGTCCGCTTCCGTGGTCGCCCTGAACGTCGTTCCGGCAACATTATCCCTGTCCCTGGGGAGCGGAAGTCAGCTGCAGGCGATCGCCAGCATGAGCGATGGGACCCAGCAAACCGTAAGCTCTTCGGCGACTTGGCAGACCAGCCAGTCAGCCGTGGCTGCAGTCAACGCCCAAGGCTTTGTGAAAGCTGCGGGCCAAGGCGCGGCCCAAGTGTCGGCCGCCTATCAAGGGATGTCCGCAAGCGCATCCATCACCGTTGGACCGCCGGCATTGGTCAGTATCGCGGTGAGTCCGAACCAAGCTTCTTTGCCGATCGACGAAACCCAGCAGTTTACCGCGACCGGGAACTTCACCGATGGAAGCACGCAAAATCTGACGCAATCCGCGGTGTGGAGTTCATCGGGGTCAACCATTGCCAGTGTGAACCCGACGGGCATGGCGGTTGCCAATGCAATTGGATCGGCGATGATCAGTGCGAGCTCCGGAAACGTGACCGGAACCGCGAGCCTGACCGTGACTCCCGCGGCGATAGTTGTCCTGAACATTGTTCCGTCACCGATATCTATCCTCCTGGGGGCCAGCATCCAGCTCCAGGCGATTGCAACCATGAGCGATGGAACAACGCAGAACCTGACCGCGACCGCAACCTGGAGTTCGGCACAGCCGGCAATCGCCATTGTGAGTAGCAGTGGGCTGACGACTGCTGAACAAGTCGGCTCAACGACGATCTCTGCACAGAGCGGTGGGTCTACTGCGTCGGCGAGTCTCACCGTAATGCCACTGGTCACTGTGACCTACTTTGATACTGCCACCTCTCAACAAACTGGTATTGACGGCACCATACGGCTCGTCAATCCAGGTGTTACAAGGGGTGCTACAAACGGAGACCTGTGCGCGATGGTTTTTGTTTTCGACGCGAACCAGGAACTGGACGAGTGCTGCGGATGCTTGATATCGGACAGCGGGTTGCTGACTCTCTCCTTGCTCAACGATCTCACGGCCAATACTCTGACCGGGAACGAGCCTGTAGCGGGAGTTATCGAGGTCGTGTCCTCCGATCCCACGCAGAATCCACAATGTAATCCCGGCTCCATCACCCCGACTGGCGTAATCGTTGGATGGGGGACTAGCGTTCAACCTGGCACCTCCCAAGTCACGGAAGAGACGCTGGCACCGGGCGCGCTGAGCGACGCGGAAGCGGCCGCCCTGGTAAACCTGTGCGGTTTTGTAGAGACATTGGGAAGCGGCAGAGGCATTTGCACCTGCGGAACTGGCGACTAGTTCTTGCAGCGCAGCAGCGCAAAACCAGGGAGGGAGAAACAGAGAAGAAAGTAATGGCGGAGAGGGTGGGATTTGAACCCACGATACCCGTTAAGGTATGTCCGCTTTCGAGGCGGATCGTTTCAACCGCTCACGCACCTCTCCGGAAAATCAGTTGTCACTGGCCAGTACCCAGTTGCCAGTAAGAACCCCTAAACGACTCGCAGGTTGCGAACAGCACACCGCGAACAACCTAACGACTAACGACCAGCGACTAACGACGCTGCCGAAAAAACTCCTGCATCATCTCCGCCGAGCGTCCTGCCAGTACTCCGCCGCGGATCTCCATCTGATGATTCAGACTGGGGTGATTCACCACCCGCAGAATCGAATGGACGGCGCCCGCCTTCGGGTCGTCGGCACCGTACACCAGGCGGCGGACGCGGGCATGCACTGCCGCTCCCGCGCACATGGCGCACGGCTCAATTGTAGCAAACAGCTCGCAGTCGCCCAGTCGGTGATTACCGAGGTTTTGTCCCGCTTCGCGCAGCGCTACGATTTCAGCATGTGCGGTCGGATCGCAATCAGTAAGGTTGCGATTCCATCCCCGTCCAATCACGCGCCCTGCGCACACCACGACCGCTCCCACCGGCACTTCGCCCGCCTCCAGCGCGCGCTGAGCGCAGCGCAGGGCTTCATCCATCCAGAGCTCGTCGGACGAAAGCGCGTCCGACGAAAGCCCTGCAGAGATTTTTTTCTCGTTTTCGTCGCAGGAGTGCAGTTGTCCGTCACCAGTGGCGGGTTGCCAGAAAGCCAGTTCTTCAGTTTGCGGCCCACGGTTCTCGACACCCACGGTTCTCGACACCAAAGGTCAGAGCTGGACTCGCAGACTGACCAGTCCATTCTAGCGGTGGGTGGTTACCTTTGGTGTGGGAAGTTTCGTTCCCATCGGGGGCATGCGCATTCTTCTGCGTATATCGCCCGCCGCGCCACCAGCCTATTCAGGTGTCAAAATAAACGACTAGTTTACTTACAGTTAGGTCCAATTCTTGAATCGACACCAGCGACCCAAAATGGCACTGGACTTGCACCTTACACCCGTGGTAGGTGCTCCGTTTCCCCAGAGTTTCTCGATATCGGTAGTCCTCAGAGGAGGATGGATCACTGTGAAAAACATGAACAAGGTTGTGGTAGTTCTGGTATTTGCGCTGCTGTTTTCGGGCTTCGCGTTCTCGCAGAAAGTATTCAGTGTGGTTGCGGTGCCGGGATCGACCCCGGATACTTTGATTTCGATCAACAACAGCGGCCAGGTAGTGGTGAACGCTGGCACCAGCGATTCGTATCAGGTGTCGATTTGGAGCCGAACCACCGGCGCGCAGAGCCTTGGCCTCCTCGGGACGAACAGTGGCGGGGCCGCGATTAACAACTCTGGCGACGTGGTCGGCGCGGCGGATCCCGACCAATCGGGCAATATTCAAGCTTTCGTATGGCAGCCGACAGGAAATGTGCAGTGGCTGGGAACACTCGGCGGCAACCTGAGCGCTGGCAGCGGGATCAACGATTCGGGCGCGGTGGTCGGGCTCTCCTATACTTCCACGAATTCGCAACATGCGTTTCTTTGGACCCAGACCGGCGGGATACAGGATCTGACACCCGCTCTCACCAGCAATGGTGGCGCAACGGCCGTCGCCATCAATTCCTCGAACCAAGTTGCCGGCTACTACTTTCCCAACGGCAGCAGTAATCCTCTTGGTTTCGTCTGGACGCAGGATGGTGGTCTCCAGAATCTAGGCTCGTCTGGCACGCTCGCATATGCCATTAACGACTCGGGGACAGTGGTGGGGCAATCGCCTGTTTCCAGCGTTTACCGGCACGCGTTCTCCTGGACGCAGAGCGGAGGAATGCAGGACCTGGGCACTCTGGGCGGCGGCGAAAGTTCCGGTCTCAGCATCAACAGTCAGGGATGGATCGTAGGCACTTCCCTTACGACTACGGGGAAGGGTAGTCTGCATGGCTTCTTGTGGACCCCATCGGCCGGCATGCAGGACTTTACCGTTTTGGCAGGGCTGGCCGCCGGCCAGCAGGCCTACTCGGTGCAGGTGAATGACTTTGGAGTGATCGCAATCTCCACCAACAAGGGCGGCTATCTGCTGGTCCCCAAGATGACAGCGACGTTCACTTCGTCGGCGAACCCTTCTGTATTGGGAGAGCCGGTGACGTTCACGGCCACCATGACATCGATTGCAGGGCCGCCGCCAGATGGTGACACGGTGCAGTTTGTGGCCGGCGGCAAAGCACTCGGCTCCGCAACCCTGATGGGCGGAGTCGCGCAGCTTACAACCTCGGCCATCCCGGTGGGATCGCATGCCGTCACAGCAATCTACAGCGGAGATGCGAATTATCTTCCCACCCAGTACAAAGTGATTACGCAAGTGGTCAACAAGTAGCGATGATAGCGAACGATTGAGGCATCCCTGAAAGTACGCCAAGGTTTCTCGGGGGCTCTCTCGTTTTTAAATCTTCTGTGACGTATCTCACACTGCCCTGTATCCCGTCGGTGTTATCCTAATCGGGATGGGAATCACGAACATCTTCCGAAAAGTGTTCTTGACGGATCTGATCGAGGGACTCGGCGTCACGTTCCGCTATCAGGATCCCAAGGAAATCTATACCGAGCAGTATCCGCTGGAGCGGCCGCAAGTAGCCGAGCGTTACCGGGGCGCGCCGCGGCTGAACGTCAACCCAGACACTGACGAATCCCTCTGCATTTCCTGTGACCTGTGCGCCCTGGCGTGTCCGGAGAACCTGATCGTTGTCACCAGCGAGCGTAATGAAAAGACCCGCCGCAAAGAGCTTGTCAACTTTACCTACGACCTGAGCCGCTGCATGTTCTGCGGCCTGTGCGAGGATGCTTGCCCCACCGATGCGCTCGAACTCACGCAGGATTTCGAACTCGCCAGTTACACCCGCGAGGGCATGATTTGGGACCGCGAGGCGCTCGAGAAGGGCCCACAGCCAACCGTGTACAAAAAGTAGAATCTTCTTCGCGTGCCCCCTCGACCGGCTGGCGGAATGACGGGTCGGCAAATCCCGTTTTGAATACTTCCTTCCCCTAAGCGTCGTTCCAGAATTCACGGGTACGTCTATACGGACATGGTCGGATGGAGATCCTTCATCTGTTCTCTTGCGAGAGACGGGTTGTCTTTAGGGTCTCAAGCCCGTTTGGGCGGTGCCGATAGCTGTGTTCATGGAGCGATCGTATTGAGATGTGCGCGCGCAACGGCATCGGGTCTGGCGATCTGCCAGCAATCACCGAACTCAGCGGAAGCGTAGGGTGAGGTTTAAGGATGGTGACGGCTTTCAAGTTCAGTTTGCCTGCCGGTCGCCACGTTGAGAAGGGGGGAATCGGGCGATGAAGCATTTGCCTCAGGTCCTTCTCGTGGATGACAACCCGGCCGACGTCGATCTTGCGCGGCAGGCGTTGGCTGGGGGCAGGTATCAAAGCTCCATCAGCGATGTACCGGACGGCGAGGAGGCCATGGCCTTTCTGCATCGTTCTGGCCAGTATGCGAATGCGGTTCGTCCCGACTTGGTGATCCTGGATCTGAATCTGCCGAAGAAAAACGGGCGAGTGGTGTTGGCGGAGACCAAAGCCGATGCAGATCTTCGCACTATCCCGGTCGTGGTCTTCAGCACCTCGCGTGCGATGTTGGATATCAAGCGCAGTTACGAACTCGGCGCGAATTGCTATGTCAGCAAGCCCGGAAATCTGGATGAGTATTTCCGGGTGATGCAATCGATTGAAGAATTCTGGTTTGGCTTTGCGAGCCTGCCTCGAGAGGAAAAATGACGGAAAATGGAGCGCCAACTGTTCTGTTGGTTGAGGATAACGCCGGAGACGCGGACCTTGTACGCCTGCGCCTCGTCGAAGGCAAGTCCGATGTCCACGTAAACTGTGTTCCCCGTCTTTCCGACGCGCTGGCTTGTCTGGAGGCGGAAGCACCCTCGCTGGTGCTGCTCGACTTGAACCTTCCCGACAGCCACGGCGCGGAAACCTTTCGCCGGATCATGCGGAAAGCGCCGAATGTGCCGGTGGTAATCCTTTCGGGCCAGGACGACGAGGCGCTGGCGATGAAAGCCGTCCACCAGGGCGTTCAGGACTATCTGGTCAAAGACGACATCACCAGCAAACAACTGGAGCGCGCCCTGCGCTATGCGGTGGAACGGCAGGGGCTGCTGCGCTCCTTGGAAATCACCCGCCAGCAGCAACTTGAATTCAAGAACCAGTTTCTGTCCCACGTTTCGCACGAGCTGCGTACCCCGCTAACCTGCATTCACCAGTACGTCACGCTCCTCTTAGACGGTTTGGCAGGTCCCGTCGCGCCCGATCAGGCCGATCACCTGCGGACCGTCCTCCGGAGCGCGAATCAGCTGCACGCCATGATCCGCGACCTGCTGGAAGCCACGCGCGCCGATAGCGGCAAGCTGCGCGTCGAACCACGCTGCATCGATATCGGCGAACTGATTCGGCAGGCGGTCGCCATGATGCGGCCTATCGCCGCCGATAAGCACGTCGCCCTCGAGGCCGTGCTCGATCAGGCGATCCCCCTGGTTTGCGCCGATCCCGACCGCGCCCTCGAAGTCCTCATCAACCTCATCGACAACGGAATCAAGTTCACCCCCCCCGATGGATCGGTGGTCGTGAAAGCCTCCATGGTGGAGACTGACCCGACCGCCGTCTATCTCTCGGTCACCGACAGTGGCCGGGGCATCCCTCAAGAGGCGCTTGCGCTGGTGTTTGGACGTCTCTACCAGGACCCCAACGCAGTGGACGGCAACCGAAGCGGCCTCGGTCTCGGGCTCTACATTGCCAAGGAAATTGTCACTCTCCACGGCGGGAGGATGTGGGTCGCGAGCGAACCCGGTAGCGGCAGCACCTTCTCCTTCACCTTACCGCTCTATTCCCTCGCCAAGCTGCTGCTGCCGGTGATCACTCTCCACGGACGTTTGCGGGAGGCCATGGTGCTGGTGCGCGTGGAGCTGACCCCGCTGTCCAAGTCACTGCGCGGAAGCTGGAGAGAAACCTGTCAGCGTTGTCTCGATCTCCTGCGCCGGTGCATCTACGTCGACAAGGATCTGGTTCTTCCACCCACGGGAACCAGCGGTCCGGTCGAAACATTTTTCGTGGTCGCTTCCACCGATATGAAGCGGGTTCCCATCATGATGGACCGCATTCGCGACCAGGTCGGCGCGCTGCCTCAGTTGAAAACCGGCGGCACCCTGCGCGTGACGGCCGAGATGATCCCCAGCCCTCCGGCTGCGGACCCGAGGACCCTGGAACAACAGATCTGGGGTGTTGCCGATTACGTCACCGAAATCATTCAGCAAGGACTTCAGCAAGGACCATCAAGCGGAAACAACTTCACCGAAAAGGAGAACCACAAAAATGCGCACTGAGAGTTATGGCGAGGGACTGCCCATGAATCGAGCCAAGATTATGGTCGTGGATGACGATCCCGATCTCAGACAGGCGCTGAGTCTGCGTCTGCGGGCCAATCACTACGACACCGTCAATGTTTGCGACGGCTATTCCGCCATCGCTATGGCTCAGAAGGAAAAGCCACACTTGATCATCCTTGATCTCGGGTTGCCGGCCGGCGACGGATTTGCCGTGCTGAAAAACTTGCAGCAGTATCCGGCGCTCTCGGTCATCCCGGTAATCGTTCTTACGGCTCGTGATCCCGAGGCCAACGAAAAACGCACCCTCGAGTCGGGCGCCATCGCCTTTTTCCAGAAGCCGGCCGATAACGAGGAATTGCTGGGAGTGATTCGCGCCAGCCTGCAGGCGGGTTGGGGTTGGGGTGGGGGCATACCGTCGTAGCGGGGTCCTGACCCCGCGGCCATTCCTATGCCAATTCACGATGAGACCGACATGTCCCTAGACAGGCGGGGAACGTTGATCCGTTCCCGTGCGTTCAATGTCCGACGGCGTGAACCGCGTTATGTGTGCAGCGTCCCAGTCACGCTGCAGCGCTTCTTGCGCTTCGGACCGGTCTTTACTCGCGGTGTAAGTCTCGACATCAGTGTCAGAGGCATGTCGGCGCTGGTCTGTGGCGCACCGCGGGTGGGCGAAACGGTTGTGATAGAACTGCCACTGCGAGACGTTCCCATCGAGACGCTGGCGATGGTCCGCCACAGCAGTGACGCCAAGTCCGGATTTGAGTTCTACCCTTTGTCGCCGATTGCCGAGGAAAAAATTCAGGAATGGATCCACGAACTGAAAGAGCACGAAGAATCTCTCTTCCCCTACCCGCACGTGTCCGCGGCCAAGATTGGCAGCGGCTAAGAAGGGAGGAGTGCGCTTGCGGATCAATCATTCCGGCAGCAGCGGCCGCCCCTGGATATTCCAGGCTATGTGGTGGACTCCGGTGTTGGTGGCGAGAATGGCCGCCTTTCCCGGAGCGAACGCGAGCCCGACCAAGCCCTGACCGGAGACTTCGAGGTTGGCCTTACCCTGGGGAGTGATCTTCACAATGCCGCGCTTGCCCGCGAGCGAAGCGGCGACATAGATATTGCCCTCGACATCAAGAGCCAAGCCCTGCGGACGCCCCAGTCCGCGGTAGAACACGGACACAGTTCCGTGCGGGTCGACTTTATAGACGCAGTCGAAGCTGGATGTGCTGGGGCCGGTGACAAACATATCGCCGTGCGGGCCGAAGGCAATGTGATAGGCGGAGACGCTCGGCTCCAGCGTCGCGAACACAAAAATCTGCCGGTCGCGAGCGATCTTGAAAATGGTTCCGCTGCGGTCGCCCACATAAAGATTTTCCTCAGGATCGAACGCAATCCCGGTCGCGACCCCCATGCCTTCGGCGTAGGTTGACATAGTGCCATTCGGCGCTACCTTATACACCGCCTCGTCATGACGCGAAGAAACGTACATCTGGCCTTCGCGGTCGAAGGCAATCGCGGTGGCGTTCATCATGTCGCTGAGGAACGGCTTCACGTCGTAGTTCGTATCGACCTTGTAGATCGACACCGGAACTTTTTGTCCGCGCGATCCAGAGAAAGTCACATAGATGTTGCCTTCCCGGTCGAGCGCGGGATTGGTAACCGGGTGCATGTTCTCGGCAACCAGTACCGCAATCTTGATGGGATGCGCATTGCTGACGTGCCCGTTGGTGCCTACTACCACCGGGCCCGATGCCGCTCCCTCGGGCACCCGCGCCACCACAAAATCGTCGGAACTGATCAACACCGAGCCCTCGATCTCGCCAAAGCGCACGCTCGGGCGGCGCAACTCTGCCGGACGCAGGCTCTTCCCAATAATACGAACCTCGCCTCCGGGCAAAGCGAAACTGGGCGCGACCGCTTCGATGTGCGGCTTGCCGTTGACGTTCTTTTTTCCCAGCAGGCGGTCGGAGATGCTCATGAGTTTGTTCCGGCGGGAACTCAGTGCTATTTCGTTAGAAGTCCAAAGTGTAACAAGAGATGCATCACGGCAAGCGCGTAAAGCCCCGCTCCCAGGTCGTCCACCACAATACCGGTGCCCTCGGGCAGCCGCTCCAGCCGCCGAATTGGAAACGGCTTCCAAATATCGAAGACACGGAAAAGTATAAAGCCCGCGACAAAAGTTTTCCAAGCCAGCGGAACTGCGATCAGCGCAACCAGTTGTCCCGCAACTTCATCGATGACGACAAATTGCGGATCCTTTAACCCCGAGGATCGCGCGACCAGGGTAGCGGCGGGGATTCCGATGAGGGTCACAACCGCCGCTGCGACGATCGTTGCCCAGGCGCGGCTCGCGGTCGGGATTTGGGAGCTTGCCAACGCCCAAACAATAACCGTGGCCAGCGATCCCCATGTGCCGGGAGCCGGCTTGAGGCGTCCCGCGCCGAAAAAGGTCGCGACCAGTGTGGCCCACAGCGGGGTGGTCAGCAGCGGAAAAGATGTGTCGCTCTCGGCTTCGGCCGGAGGATTCATCAGTCCCCGTCCTCGTCTTCTAGGCTGTCCTGCCGGACCGCTTCGTCGGCGTCGGTAACCGGCGACGAAATCATATACCCGCCGCTTGCCCATTTGCCGAGATCGATCAAGCGGCAGCGCTCGCTGCAAAAAGGGAAGTCCGCGTCCGAGGTCTTTGTCGCCTTCTTGCAGATCGGGCAGCGGAGCTTGATGGGGCGCTTGCGCGGCATAGTAGGAGTGCAGAGGTCAGATTGTAGAGGTGGGAGCTTTTCGGCTTTATGTGATTTTGACCTCTGCAATCTCACCTCTGGCCGCAAACGATTTCCGCCACCAAATCATAATCGTGCGCCGCCGTAACGCGGCAGCGGTAAAACTCCCCCTCCTTCGGCTCGCTTCCTTCGGGATAATCGTTCACGAAAACTTTGCCGTCAATCTCCGGCGCATGCATCGCCGTGCGGCCTTCGAGCAGCAAATCCGACTCGCTCGAAGCGCCTTCCAGCAGCAGATCGAACTCGCGCCCGACCAGCGATTTTTTCTTCGCCCGGCTGATTTTCTTTTGAATCGACATCAGCGCCTTGCGCCGGCTCTCGATCTCGCGCGCGGAAAGTTTTTTCTCATGCTCGAATGCGCCTGCGCCTTCTTGATCGGAATATCCGAATGCGCCCATCCAATCGAAGTCCGCCTCTTTCACAAAACTGCAGAGCTCTTCGAATTCTTTTTCGGTTTCGCCGGGGAATCCGACGATGAACGAAGTCCGCAACGTGACACCGGGAATCACATGCCGCATCTTCTCGATCGAGCGCAGGAACAGGTCAGCACCGCCCCCACGTTTCATGCGCTTCAGAACGGTCGACGAGGCGTGCTGGAGCGGTACGTCAATATACGAACAAATATTAGCGTGGGCGGCGATGGTCGCCAGCAGGCGCCCTGTGATTTTGTTGGGATAAGCGTAAAGGAAGCGAATCCACTGCAGGCCTTCGACGCCCACGAGCTTTTCCAGCAGCACAGCCAGACCGTCTTTCAGTCCAAGATCCTCGCCGTAGCAAGTGGTGTCCTGACCGATCAGCGTGATCTCGCGCACGCCGGATTCCGCCAGCCGCTCGGCTTCGGCGATGACGGATTCGAAACGCCGCGAGCGAAACTGTCCCCGAAGCTGGGGAATAATGCAGAAGCTGCAGGGATGATCGCAGCCTTCGGCGATTTTGATATATGCCGAATATCCCGGCGTGGCGAGCACGCGGGGCGTGTGGTCGTCGTAAAGGTAGTTGGGCAGATCGGCGACGGCGCCGTCCCAGGAGTCGCGCGCAAAGCGCCCCTGCCCGCGGCGATGATCGCCCTCCAGGCGCGAAGTCTGCGCGTTCGAACCTAGCGTGTTTGAATCTAGAATGTTAAACGGACTCTGCGCGCGAGGCGTCTCCACCACGCCAGCGGCGGCCAGAATTTTCTCCAATTCGCCAGTTCCGACGACCGCGTCCACCTCAGGAATGTTCTTTCGAATCTCGTCGTGAAAACGCTCGACCAGGCAGCCGGCAACCACCAGCCTCTTCGCCCTGCCGCCCGCCGTCGTCTTGTGACGGGCCATTTCGAGGATCGTATCGATGGATTCCTGCTGTGCGCTGCCGATAAACGAGCAGGTATTCACCACGATGACGTCCGCATCCTCCGCCTTGGGAGTAAGCTCAGCGCCGGCCTGGGCCAGCATGCCCATCATCACCTCGCTATCGACGAGGTTCTTGGGGCAGCCGAGGCTCACGAACCCCACTTTAGCCGGGGCAGTCGGCTCCGAAGGCGCGAATATGCCATTCTTTAAGGGCACTGGGAAATAATCAGTAGCAACCAAATCTATACGATTCTAGCATCCGGCATTTCGAGATCCGCTCTGCCGGACGCCGGAACCCCCGGCACCACGGAGGTATTTTTTATGTATCTCCGCCAATTCGGGTCACCCGTGCTAATCTTATGGAAACAAAAAACACATTCCTCAATACCCCGGAGGAGAGATGTTGGCTAAACGCCTCGCAGTTCTGATTGTGTCCGTTTTAGTTCTCGTCTCCAGTGCTTTAGCGCAAGACTCCATCAAATCGACGCCGGTCAATCAGCTTTCTGTCACCGCGGGGCGAACTTTCGTCAGCACCCAGACGATCCAGAATCCGCCAGCGGGCGATCCCGACCCTAACATTCATTTCGGAAACCCGGCGAGCCTCGAGTTCAATTACGGTAGGCTGCTGATGAGCCATGGGATTTTCGGACTGTATGCGGAGTTACCGGTAGCGATGTTTTTTAAGATGGACCTGAATACCTATGAGAACCAAATTCCCAAAGACGTCGGCGCGCTGTTCGTTACTCCGTCGGTGCGCCTGAATATTTTTTCCGGCGACTCCGTTACTCCGTGGGTTAGCGTCGGCGGCGGCTATGGCCGCTTCTGGGAATCCTCGGATCTAAATTTTTACGGCGCAAACCCTGGCCCCACCGGCACCAATACCGGCGTAGTCCAGTTCGGAGCGGGATTGGATGTGTGGTTCTGGCATAAGTGGGGATTTCGGGCCGAGGCGCGGGATTTCTACTCCGGAACCCCAGCCCTGAACGTCGACACCGGAAGAAGCCGTCAGCACAACTACTACGTAGGTGCCGGCGTAGCCTACCGTTTCTAGCTTGCGGCTGCGCGATCAGGCGTTTCTTCGGAATTCGCCTCGTCCGCGACGGTGATGTCCTTGAAAAGCTCCGGCAGACTCTGGGCGTCGTCCACCGACTTGCCGAACCGCGCGGATTCGTAGGCGCGCGTGAACCGGGCGACCTTCTTTTGCAGTGCCGCATCCTGAATGGCCGCGACGAAGCCCAGCGGCGTTTGTGACGGAGACTTGCGCCAGCCCAGCCGTGCCATGCGGCGCACCATCCGGTCATACCAGAGTGCGGCCGATTCGCGCGGAGCCCGCTCCGGATGCGCCCGCAGTCGACGGTTTCGCAACCCGCCGACCATGCGCCGGAGATTCAGCAGCACGATCATGAATGCCACAAACCCAAGCACCCCTCCCAACCATCGCGCCGGAAATTTGGTGAAGTGCTGGTGCGCCCGCCGTGCCCCTCGCAGCATGGCCAGATGCTGGTGTTGAATCCACAGGCGAGCTTCGTCAAAGAAACGCCGGACGTTGGTAGCCGCGTCCTTCCCCAATGTGCGCTGGTGGCTGATATCGTAGTTGATAATCCATTCCCGCCAGAAAGATGCGGCCGCATCCGCATAGAGCTGCAGTCGCGACCAACTGCCTCGCGTCGGCAGACCGCCCGCCGGAGTCGGATCAAAACTGATCCAACCCGATCCGGGGAAGTAAGCCTCAACCCAGGAATGGGCGTCTCTGGCTCGCACCACGTACTGGCCGGTGAGGTCGTTGAACTCACCCCCGTGGAACCCCGTCACAATTCGCGACGGGATGTGCAAAGAGCGCAGCATTACCGCCATCGAACTGGCGAAATATTCGCAGTGACCTGTCTTCCTCTCGAACAGGAAATTGGCCAGTGGATCCTGCGGCAGAGTGCGGGGCAGTTGCAGCGTATAGCCAAAGTGGGTTGATAGATACTGCTCCAGCGCCACTGCCTTGTCATAATTGCTCGGAGCCTGCGCCGTGATTTCCTCCGCCAACTTCGAAATCCGGCTATCGAGCGGCGGCAGTTCCAGGTACTTCTCCAGGCCTAAGGGTGCTGTATTTGCCGCCAGACGAAGCTCCTCGCTGTCGATTACCGGCAATTGCGATTCGGCTTCGTAGCGGTTGATAGGATGGTCGGCTTCGAGATTGTAGACAGCTCCACCGGCGTCCGCGGTAACCAGCCGGAAATTTCCCCTGAGACTCTGCGGCCTCTCCGCCAGAAAAAAGACATTCGTCCCAACCGGTTCCATCAGGACGCGATAACGAATGGATCTGCCCGCGGCCGCCAGTGCGTCTCTCGGATCGACTGGCGGCGCTAGCCGGTAGCTTCCATCTCTCGCCGGTCGCAGCTGGGTTTGATGATAGGAATTCGTCCAGACTCTGCCGTCAAAATCGCTCAGCGCAACCCCGCGCCACTTCAAGTCGTAGCCGCCTTGCAGGTCGTTCTGAATCTCGATGTGCATAATCACCGCGCTGGACTGCTGAATCTGGCCGATGCGGCCCAGTTCCACATGATCGGTGAAGCCCGTCGATACATCGCCCGTCGGACTGTAGGCGCTCATGTACCGCGACGAAATGCGAGGAAGCAGGAAGAAGATCAGGAAACTTCCCGCCAGAATCATCAGCATGAGCGCCGGAGCGATCGCCAGCAGTCCGTAAGCCATGCGCCGCGCGGGAGAGGCGACGCGTGGATCTTGCGCGTTTTGCTCGGCCGCGACCGAGTGCCGCATTTCCATCAGAACAAACGTGACGACTGCAATCAGCAGGAAGGCCGCAAAGGAAAATAGGAACACAGTGCCAACCGTGAGCACGGCTGCCGCCAGCACCATCAGAAACGAGAGCACCGCAAGCATGTAGTGGTCGCGCGTCCGCTGCAACGAAAATAGCCGGACGACCATGGTGAAGAGCACCAGATGAACGCTGGCTGCCAGAAAGCTGCGTGAAAGGAAAAGGTAGTCGGCGCCGTAGACGAAAATGTAAAGCACCGTCAGAAAAGTGGTCCAGCGTTCCGGGATGACAAACTCGCGTCGCGTCAGAAGTTGGTATCCGCGGAGCGCCAGCGCCAGTCCCACCAGAACCACCGCTGGCAGATCCAGCCGTCCCGTCGAAGCCAGAGCGCCGAAGCCACAGACCACGAGCAGATAAAGCGCCACATCAAAGTAGCGCTCAATGGCCCTGGCCATAGTGATCCCGCCCGGGTTAATCGAGGCTTCAGTCACAAGAAGATTCTATTGTTGGCGAAACCAGCGAGGAAGGGAAGTGTCCGCGGTAACAAGAATGTTGAACTTTGCATCGACGCGGCGCAATGTAGCTTGTGGATAGGTGGCGTATTCATGCAGATCAGTGGCTTACCAACCGGTCATGGCCGGATCGCCAGAGTCGTCGTGCTCGCGCTCACTTTGCCTGTATTTTCGGTGGGGCAGACAGGCCAACGGCATCCCCGAGCGAAGGTGGTTGCGTTGGACAGTTCCGTAAAGGAATCGAGTGTGCTGAATGGGCCGCCGGAGAGCGTGAGTATGAGGTCCGGATATATCGTGCTGAGTCCTGGAAAGTCGGTAGGCAAGCACAGCACCGAACACCACGAAGAACTGCTGGTGGTCCTGGAAGGCACGGGTGAGATGCTTTTCAAGGACGGTTCGAAGCTGCCCGTCAAGGCAAACTCGGCCATCTATTGCCCGCCCGAAACCGAGCATGACGTTATGAACTCTGGCAACCAAGTGCTACGGTATGTGTACGTGGTGGCAGAAGTGCGTGACGTGCCAGTGCGCTGAACCATCGCCCCATGATCCATCGCCCCATGATCTGATTTCTTTCTTCTGCAATTTGTTTTTGTGTTTACAATACCTCCCCATGGACTACCTTCTGAAAACGGAACCGACCGTATATTCCTTCGCGGATCTCGAGCGCGAGAAGACAACGATTTGGGATGGGGTGACAAATCCCGTAGCCGTGAAGCACCTGCGCGAGATGAAGCCCGGAGAGCGGCTGGTGATTTACCACACCGGGGACGAGAAGAGCGCGGTGGGGACAGCGACAGTGGTGTCGGTGGATGCGAGCGAACCCAGGAATCCGCAGGTGAAGATCAAGGTTGGGAAGGCGATCGCGAAGCCGAAGACGCTGGCGGAAATCAAGGCGCGCGCGGCCTTTGCGGAGTCGCCGCTGGTGCGGCAGGGACGCTTGAGCGTAGTGCCGCTGTCGGCGGCGCAATCCGCCTGGCTCGTGGGAGAGTAAGTCTGCCGGTCCCACCGGGCGCCGCCTCATTCCTCCCGGGCCCAAATCAGCTACAACGAAAAGTAAGCGGCGTGTGCCAGTTACGTCCGGACTACCCGCTCGCCACAATCAGGTTCAGGGCAGGCGTAAGTTACGTGATTGCGCTGGCGGTCAAGGCTGATGATAAACATGGGGCGCCTGTGACGCTCGCAGATAGGCTGGTTGGGGGTGAGGATTGGCGCGTCCCCACGCTTCGGCGTGGTGTAGCCGACGCGCTCGCCGAAGCAGCGGTGGCAGAATTTGTCGGTGCAGCGAAAGAATTCGATGGAGTAGTCGGCGCTATAGGGAGCCAGAGCCGGCTCCATGGTGCGGTAGTGCTGATCGCAAAGGGGCAGGATATCCGTCCGCATGCGAAAACGAGTTTACACTGTCTCAATGTTTTCAGCCGATATAGCGCAAAGCGTCGACAATGCCGAGGTTTGACGCGCGGTAGGAAGGAATGAGTCCGCTGGCTATCCCCACAATAAATGCTACAAACATGGCGACCAGCGCGGTGGCGACGGTCATGTGCATCGAAACGGGCAATCCGATGCCGGGGCGCGCCATGAAGACAACCGCCACGGTTGCGAGCGTGACGCCGGCCAGCCCTCCGATTGCAGAAATGGCGATTGATTCCGTCAAGAGCAACTTTAGAATGCTTCCGCGAGTGAAGCCGACGGTGCGCAGGACGGCGACCTCGCGCGTGCGTTCGCGGATCGACATGGCCATGGTGTTCGCGCATACCAGCAGCGTCGTGAAGACGACGGCCCCGCAGATGCTGAGGATGAATGTCTTGACGCTGCCCAGCATGGAGATGAAATCGGCTTTGAATGCCTGTTCGCTCTCGCTCTTGGTGGGAACCGGGCTGCCGTGGAACATGTCGTCGATGGCGTGGGCCACTTGCGGCATGTGTTCAGCAGTATCGACGCGAGTGAAGTAAAAGCCTGCCGTGTCTTTAAACCAGTCAACCGATTCTTCCAGGTATTTGGCGTGGAAGTAGAGGTTACTCTGCGGCGGATCAATGGTGTAGATGCCACGCAACGTCAGGTCGAGATCGACAGGAAAGATGCTGCCCTGCAAGATGATGTGGTCGCCGATCTTCCAATTGTGTTTCTTCGCCAGGTCAGCGTCGACCACACAGCCCGCGCGGTCCCGCTTCCAGGCGGCGAGTTGGTCGGCAGGCATCACCTTGTCGGCGGCGACGTCGAAGTATTCGTCCGGATCAGTGGCAAACTGAGCGAAGTAGTTCTCCGGCTTGTCGTCTTTATACTTGCCGCCGAACCAAGTCACCGGAACGACATGCACAACGCCAGGAATGGCGCGGATCTTGTCGCGATAATAGATGGGAAGGAAGTTCGCGAGCGAGACCTTATGACGGGTCATGATGCGAAGCGCGGAGTCCGGGGCTCCCGGGTCGATGTAAAAGCTGCGCCAAACGCAGAGCATGATGCAGAGCAGGAGCAGAGAAAAGGCGATGCTGGCGACCGTCAGCAGACTGCGCCGCCGGTTGCGAAAAGCGGATTTGGCGACGAAGCTGGTGAGGGTCATGGAGACTAAATTATTCTACACCGCGTACAACTTGCTGGTGGAGAGCCGGTTGTCCCGCCCGGCCGGACACGGATCACGCGACGATTTTTCGCAGCTCGCGCCGCAGGATCTTGCCGGATGGCGTCCGTGGCACAACTTCCACAAAGTGAACCTCACGGGGCTGTTTGTGGTGCGCAAGGCGGTCGGCGACAAAGCCGCAGAGTTGCTTAGCAAGCGCGTCAGAGGCCGTAAAGCCTTCGCGCAGCACGACAAAGGCGCAGGGTATTTCTCCGCAGGCGAGGTCCGGTTTGGCGACGACGCCGCAGTCGCGGACAGCGGGATGTTCCAGCAACACGGATTCGACTTCAGCGGGAGCGACAGGGAATCCCTTGTACTTGATCATCTCTTTGCTGCGATCGACGACATAATAGAAGCCGTCGGCGTCGCAGCGGACGATGTCGCCGGAGAAATACCAGCCATCGCGCAGCACGGCAGCAGTGGCTTGCGGCTCCTTCCAGTACCCGAGCATGAATTGCGGGCCGCGCATCACGAGTTCGCCTATCTCGCCGGGGGCGACATCGTTCCCGTTCAAGTCTCTGCTGGTCACATCGATGACGCGGCAATCGGTGAGGACCAGCGGCTGGCCAATAGACGCGGGACGATACATTTCAGGTGGCGCAATGTAGCCGGCGTGGGTGACGGGCGAGGCTTCCGTCATGCCGTATCCCTGGATGACGGCAATGCCGGTGAGGTCGGTGAAGCGGCGGGCGAGTTCGGGAGCGAGCGGCGCGGCGCCGGACTTGATCCAGCGCATTTTGTGGTCCTTGGGAAAGATGCCGGCTTCGGCTGCCTGGCACAGCGCATTGATGGCTGGCGGGACCATCGGCATCATGGTGACGCCTTCCTGAATCAGAAGAGCGCACAGCTTTTGCACGTCGAAGCGCGGCACCAGAACGAGCGTGGAGCCGAGCGCCAGAGAAACGGTCAGCGCCACGGTGAGTCCGTAGATGTGGTAGAGGGGAAGGAAGCAGAGCATCGTGTCGTCCGCAGTGAGCGGCGTGCCGTTCTCGCCGAGCAACTGGTAAACGTTGGCGACCAGGTTGTAGTGCGACAACATGACACCCTTGGGCAGTCCAGTAGTGCCGCTGGAGTAGGGAAGAGCCGCGATAGTTTCTTGCGAGCTTTGGGCAGCTTCCGGGAATTTGGCGGAAGTTCTACCGAACGCCGGCCGCAGCCGACTCGCGAAATCTTCGCAGCCCGCATGCCCGTGGCGCGTGGTGAAGACGCGACGCAGCGCAGGAAGTCCCGCTAGGTTCACGTTTTCCAGAAGCGGAGCGTCAGTGATGAGGAAAGTGGCGCCGGAGTTTTCCAGTTGAAAGCGGATCTCTCGCTCGCGGTAGGAGGGGTTGAGCAGCGTCGGGATGCCTCCAGCGAGTGTGGCCGCGTGATAGCTAATGGCGAATTCCCAGGAGTTCGGCAGGAAGATCGCCACCACTTCTCCCGGAGCGAGTCCGGCAGAGATGAGGCCACGGGCAAGGGATTCAACCAGGCTGCCATATTCGGCGAAAGTGAAACGTCGATTGCAGGAAGTGTCAATCAGGGCTGTCTTGTTGTTGTTCCGTCGGCAGCTCTCGAGGACAAGATCGTGCACGAAGCGGCCAGTAGGATCGGCATAGAGCTGGGTACGAAGCATCGGGGCTGATTGTAAATGGGAGAATGAAGAACTCAAAAGTCAGATTGCACTTAAGCAACTCAGTTTGCGCAGAAATTCCTGTTCATCCATGCGGTACTTAAATGCTTTCCGGCCATTGATGAAGACCACGGGGACCTCGTCGGTATAGAGGCGCCGGATTTCGGCGTCGGAATCTACATCAATTTCGCGCCAGGTGAAGCCGCCATGCTTGTGCAGCTTGACGAGGCTCTCTTTGACGATTTCGCAGAGATGACATCCCTTGCGGGAATAAACGACGACTTCCCGAGTCTCCGTCATGCGAGGGAGTGTAGCAGTTTCGGTGCAGCGTTTCCAACACTCAGAGTGCCAGACAAAGACGGCGTAGAATTTCCTGATGATGACCAACGGACAAGTACTCTCTGGAAAGACAATCCTGGTCACGGGAGCCGCGAAGCGGCTGGGGCGCGCCATTGCTTTGGCCGCAGCCCACAACGGCGCGAACGTGGCGATTACCTATCGCGAGTCGGCGCGCGAGGCACGGGCGGTAGTAGGAGAACTGGCGCAGCATGATGTGGATGCGCTGGCCGTGCGCTGCGATGTCACCGATGAGAAAAGCGTGTGCGCAATGGTGAAGGAAGTGGCGCGGGAACTGGGCGGAATCGACGTGCTGGTGAATAACGCCGCGAATTACGAAACTACCGAGTTTGAGAAAATTACGCTGGCGCAGTGGGATGCAATTTTTGCGTCCAACGCACGCGGACCGTTTCTGGTGTCGCGTGAGGCGCTACCCTACTTGAGAAAACGCAAAGGGCGCATCGTGAATATGGGCTCGCTCGGTGGTCTCCGGCCTTGGGCGACTCACGCGCACTATTGCTCGTCGAAGGCGGCGCTACACATGCTGACCAAAGTGATGGCGAAGGCGCTGGCGCCGGAGATCGCAGTGAACGCGGTCGCTCCCGGGATGATTGATTTGGGAGAGAAATCGGCGGCCTCATTCATGAAAAAAATGGCGAAACAGACACCCATGCGGCGGAATGGGACCGCAGCGGACATCGCCGCGGCCGTGATGTTCTTCGCCACGGCTCCTCACTTTATTACCGGACAGGTGCTGGCGGTGGATGGCGGTCTGGGATTGTAGGCTGTTCTGACTCGCTCTGGTTTTGGGAAGGGCACGACTTCAGAGCCTGCGGAAAAACTCGGTGTTGCACTTGATTTTGGGTGGCGCAGCGGTTCACCGCTGCGATAATGGGCTTATTTTTCCTCGCCGGCTTTAGCCGCTGAGGTCGCGCTCTCCGGCGGGAAAGAGTTTTTCCGCAGCCTCTTCATTCGTGCCACAAGCCGCTCCAAGTGTGTCCGCGCTTCAGCGCCCGAGGTGAGCTTTTCGCGTCCTCGACCGATTTCTGTGATCCATCTACCACTTGATTCAGGGGATCCTGGTTCCACCGCGGTTCTGCCTGTTTGTTTCCTGTCCGGAGTTCACGTATCGTTCTGTTTCGGCCTCGAACATACCTATGACACAATTCTTTCGCGGTTCGGGCTTGCTCTTTCTGACCCTCCTGCTGGTATCTCTGGTAGCGCCTCGAGTTGTCGCCCAAGATCGCCCGGAGGACGGCGGTCATGAGCTAGAGGTGTGGACCGGCGGCGGGCACTCGGTTCCCGGTGGCACGAAAGATACGAACGTGTGGAACGCGGGAGTCCGCTACGGGTGGATCCTGACGCAGCCGCACTTGCCGGGATTTCTCAAAGGACGATTTGAGCTGGCGGTGGACGCGGTGCCGGCGTTCGTCGTATTCCAGCGGGCAAATACTGCGTACGGCGGAGGAGTGAATCCGGTGGGTTTCAAATGGATTTTTGCCACGCGCGGACATGTCGCTCCGTACCTCGAGTTGAATGGAGGAACCCTGTTTACCACGCATGAAGTGCCAGCGGGAACTTCGACCGTAAACTTCACGTCGGGCGCGGCGTTTGGGACATATTTTCTCGGGGAACATGCGTGGTCGCTCGATGTCCGGTACATGCACATTTCGAATGCCGGGCTGACCGTGCCGAATCCCGGAGTGAATACCGTGCAAGTGAGGCTGGGATTTGGGAAGTTTTTCGGAAGGAAGTAGCGTGCGCGTGTTTACATCTGATCGAAACCAACAATCAAAACTAACGTTGCCGGGATACCGCGGCTGCGGTTTGCCTGGGCTCAGCGTGCCGTCCGCAGCACGGCCCCGGCGGAATTGGTGCCCCGTGGGGGCAAGTAAGCGGGTGATTTAGAAAGCTGCAGATCTTGTCGGTGGCTTCGGGCGAGAGTATGTGCTCGAATTTGCAGGCCTGTTGCTCGATTTCGGTTTCGCTGTCCATGGCAAGCGAATCGGTAAAGAGGCGCTCGGCCAGCCGGTGGCGGCGAATGATGTCGGCGGCGCGTTGGTATCCACGCGGCGTGAGTTCGACGATCGAGGAGCCGTCGCCGATCGAAACGCCCGCCGGCTTCAGCGCATCGTGGCAGGGATTGACGAAGGGCTTGTGATCGTGCGCTTCGGGCGGGTGCGGGTGTGTCGCCACCAGTCCCATGGCGGCCATTTTTTCCACCGCGATCGAAACGGGCAGAGCGCCGTGGACTTCCATCCGGCCAATCTCCGCGATTTGGCCGTTCTCTTCCAACGCAAATAATTCTTCCAGCACTTCATCGAACTGCTCGTCGTCGGCCATCGAAAAAACTTCCTGGGCCGCGATTTTGCCATGATGCAATTCGATGCGGCGATCGGCCAAACGCGCGACCACCGGATCGTGCGTCACCATGACGATAGTCCGTCCCTGTTGATGGAGTTCCCGAAGCAGGCGCAAGACAATCTCTTCGTTGGCGGCGTCGAGGTTACCGGTGGGCTCGTCGGCAAGCACAATCTTCGGATCGTTGATAAGGGCGCGAGCGATGCAAACGCGCTGCTGTTCGCCTCCGGAGAGCTGCGAGGGCAGATGCCCGGCGCGGTCTTTGAGGCCCACCCGGTCGAGCGCTTCGAGAGCTTCTTGTTCGTCGGTCATGCTGTGGAAGTACTGCGCAAGCATCACGTTCTCGACGGCGGTCAGATACGGAATCATGTGGAATTGCTGGAAAACGAAGCCGATAGTTTCGGCGCGGACATGGTTGAGTTCATTGGCGCTGAGGTTAGCGACGTTTTGTCCGTCCAGCCAGATTTCGCCAGTCGTGGGGCGGTCGAGGCACCCGATCAGATTTACCATGGTGCTCTTGCCCGAGCCGGAGGGGCCCATCATCGCGACCCACTCGCCGGGCGCGATCGAGAGAGAGATATTGTCGAGCGCTTTTATAAGGCCGCCGTTATTTTCTTCTTCTCTGGCGGGATAACTCTTGGTGACATGGTTGAGTCGAATCATAGTCGGTCTTATTCTTTCTAACTTTCCCTTCTACTCTCCCCTCAGAATAATAGCGGGTTGCACGCGCCGCAGCAGCTCGATGGGCAGAATGGCCGAGATAAGCGCCACGGCAACACTGCCGGCAAGCACGAACGGAAAAACGCTAAAGCGCGGGACGACGGGCGCGTGGAAGTTAACGCGTCCGATCCAGGCGGCGATGCCGATGCCGATGAAGAAGCCGAGAATCGCGCCGACTACGCCCAGGGCCGCGGCCTCGGCCGCGAAGAACCCGTTGACCAGACGTTCGGAAGCGCCCAGCGCTTTCATGATCGCGAAGTCGCGGCGGCGGTCGAACACCCATCCAATCAGCGTGGCGAGCACGCAGAGCGCGGAAGTAAGAACAACCAATGTGGCGGAGGCGTAAAGAGTGGCGCGCGTTTTGTTCAGCACGTTGGCTTCGCCTTCCATTATCTGGCGGACAGGGCGGATATCAGCCGTGGGCAGAAGCTGTGCGAGCTGGCGAATCGATGTTTCAACTTCTGCGGCGGTTCCATTGGCGGCGACTTCGATGGTGGAAGGCGCGACGCCCGTCCAGTTCTGAAATTCAGATTGATCGAGATAGATACGGCTGTCTTCCCCGGCGCCCGTTTGCAGCATTCCGGTCGCAGCCAGTTCGATCGTTTTGCCCTGAAAAGTGAGTTCAAAGGGCTGGCGATTGGGACTGACCACGCTAGCGGCGCGCATGCCGATAAGGGCCGCGTTTGGCGCGTCGGGCCAATGGCTCACCTTCCACCAGCGGTTCAGTTGCTGGGCGCGGGTGAAGTCGGTGCCGACGACGACCACCGATCGTCCGTCTTTGGTGCGTGCGACAGCATATGAAAAAGGAGCCGCCAGCGTCTTTGCTCCGAGAACGGATTCGACTTTGGTTAGCGCGTCGGCGGGTAGGGGTTGGCCGTCTTTCCCGACGATGACCACGTTGGCGCCGTAATTTCGGAACTCGGTGCGAAGCTTGGCTTGCACGTCGACGTAAAGGTTCATCATCGCCGTGGCAACGGCCGCGGCAACGATCATGGCAAGCAGCGCTGAAGCGGCGCGTCTGCGGCGCAGAACGGCGGCGCGGAGAAGCATACGCGCAAACATTGATACGGAGGGCGAAGTGTGCGACGCCTGAGCGCGCCGATCCGCGACTTGTTTCGGAGTGTGCAGCGCGCGGGGAACGGTGCTCATCCTTCACCTCGCAGAGCGAAGACGGGATCAAACTTTACAGCACGCCGAATAGCCGCGGCGCTTCCCCCAAAGGTCACGAGGACGGCAATGGCGATGATGACAGGAAAGAGCACGGGCTCGACGGAAATCCGCGAGTTAAAAATCGACCTGCCGATCTGGCGCGCCAGCAGCGCTCCGGCGGAGAATCCTGCCAGGCCGCCCACCAGCGCAAGCAGCAGCGCCTCCGCAAAGAAAATCGCAGAGACCACGAGATTGCCTGCGCCGAGCGCTTTCATCAAGCCAACTTCGATGCGGCGCTCATAGATGGCCGTGGCCATGGCGGCGGAAACGGCGAGCGCGGATGCGAAAAGCGCTGCGAGCGTGATCAGCAGCATGAGTCCCTTGATGCGCGAAAGCACCGTGCCCTCGTTTTGCGCGACCTGGCGGATCTGCTCCGCGTGCGAATGCGGAATGACTTCCTGTAACTGGTAGGCAATCGACTGTACGTAAGGCGAGCAATACCAGCGGTCGTAAACCTCGGGAGTCATCGTCTTCGGATCGCGGACGGCGAGCGCATCCTGAGGCTTGGTCAGAGCGCTGACGTAAACGCGGCGCACGGCGCCGGGTTTGCCGAGAATTTGCTGCGCCAGGGCGAGCGGCGCGACGATCTGCTCGTCTTCGACGCCGCCAATGGAGAGGATGCCGGAGATGGTCAGTTGGCGGCCTGACACCTCGATTGTGTCGCCGGGTTTCTTGCCCAGTTTCGCTGCCAACCGCTCGCCCAGCAGCACATTCTGAGAGTCGTCCGCGGGCCAACCACAGTTTCGAGATTCTTTGCCATCCGCGCACGAGACTTTCCACCACGGATGCGTGATCCGCACACCGGTTGTGAACTCTTCTTTGCCGAAGGTCAGCGATTTATTGAAGTAAGTGCCGACAAGCGTGACACCCTGAGAGCCGAGAGCTGAGAGCTGAGAGCCCTTGATTTTCACGGTCACGGGCAGCATAGGCGAGAAACCGACGATGTTGTGATGCCAGAACGTGCCGCGAATTTTCGGTAGATCCGCTTCGTTGAGGAACGCGCCGTCGCTCGGCGGCTTCAGGTTGACGCCGCCGACTTCCACATCAAGCGTGTCTTCCTGCGGAGTGACCACCAAATTTGCGCCGTAGCTGCGCAGTTCGCGGTTGATTTTATCGCCGATGTCGGTGGCCACGGCGATCATCGCAGTAGCGACCGCCACCCCGAGAGTAATCGCGATCCCCGCCAAAAGCTTGCGGCGCGCTTGGCGGCGAAACGATTCGTAGACTATGCGTGGAAACATTTATTTCTGCTCGAAGTAGTGTCTGCCAGCCGCGATGTCGGCTTCGGAAACGATGACCGCGTCGTCGGTGACCTGCGCCTTCAACGGAATCGGATTGCAGCCGCCAACCATGCCGACCGACTGCGGGTTAATAGGAGCGGCGCAGTTCTTGCAGATCACGCCTTGCGCTCCTTTATAGAACCCGACACCCCCGCAGATTTGGCAGGCGTCGAAGAGGGTGGCAATTTTTCCATCGGGTTTCTGATAGAGCCAGAAGCGGACTTCGAGGCCGCCTTCTTTCGCCTCGAAACGATGCAGTTCGCCGTCGTAAACCTGCTTCAGCGGGATCGAGACTTTGCCGTCGACGAACGTAACCTCCGTGGCAGGCGAGAGCGCGCTGGCGCTTTTCTCGTAGATGAAACTCGCGGTGATCATCACGATAAACGCGAACGAGAAGACGTAAACCGAGGCCATCCAGAGACGCTCCCGGCGCGCCGTCCAAAGCGCCTTGCGGCGGGCAGCGCCCCCTGCCGGCAATTCGACCGGTTGGCGGCTCTTCATTTCAAACAGCACCATCAGCGCAGCCAACGCAACGATGGTAATGAAGAAGAAGAGTTCGTTGCGGACGATCGGCCCGATGATGGCCATCTCCTGCCGGGAAGAGGGAAGGACGCCGTTCTCCGAGAGTTCGTGCAAGCCGGAGATCACCAGTTGCGCGGCCACCAGGAAAAGAATCGCGCTGGTTACCCTGAAGAATTTCTGCAGGTTGATCTTGACGCTGCCTTTGACGAACATCACCCCGAACAGGATCGCGACCACCACGCCCAGGACGGTGCCGATGAAACTCATCAGTTCGCTCGAGTTCAGGGTTACGGCAGAAAGGATCAGAACGGTCTCGACGCCTTCGCGCAGAACCATGAGAAAAACGAATAGGAAGAGGCCGATCCAGGCGTCGCCACGGGCGAACAATCCGACTTTGCCTTCGATTTCGCCTTTGAGCTTGCGGCCGGTCTTCATCATGAAGACGATCATGGTGACGACGAAGACCGCAGCCAACAGCATGACCCAACCTTCGAAGATATCCTGGTTCCAATTGAGGCGCGAGAGTACGACGGCAATGCCGATGGATCCGGCAAAAGCTGCGGCCAGCGCGGCGTAGACGGATTTGCGCAGGTCGTTCCGTCCGATCTTGGCCAGATACGCAAGCGTGATGCCGACGATGAGAGCGGCTTCGACGCCTTCGCGAAGCGTGATGATGAATGCCTGAAGCATTGAATTAGGGCCGTTTTCTAATTGAAAATGAAATTCAATTTCAATATCAACAGGATACGGTTTCAAGTGGGGGGCGGTCAACGCAGTGAATCACGGATGGTTGTGATTTGCATCACACGGGGAAACGGAGCATTGAACGGCATTTTCGCGGGAACGCCACGTACTTATCACAATCCTTCGTGTGATGTATGATCTTGCCTTCAAATGCTAAGAGCTACGAAACTGGGCGCAGGGCCCGTGGTGTAATGGAAGCGGTTAACGCACAGGGAGATCCCCGACCGTAGCGCCGGCGTCTCGCCGGCTAACGCAGAGCGCACAATTGGGAAAGTGGAAGTACCCACTACCTCCCATTCGGTAACATTGACTTCAATCGCGCAGCTGGCGATAATCCTTATAGTTGGACAGGCTAATAAGTTCCCGAAACCCGAACCCGCGAGGTTCGGGTTTTTCCTTCGGGAATGCAGCTACAGGCCGCGACCTAGCCCAGCTTCCTCATCCCTGCCGGCTAAGGTCTCAGGCACCCTCAACACTGGCTTGGACAGTCTTCATGCCGCCCATGCAGATACGTTCAGTTCGCTCTTCTCTTTAGGTATCTGAGCGTAATCGCTGTTTCGTCAAATCGTGGTGACTTCAAGAAGCCAGGCCCCCAATCTGTGCTTGTCGAGTGCCCAACTCGGGCGGATAATTTCACGTATGAGGGCAATTGCCTGTGCGCTGCTCGGACTGCTAACGGCGAGCGCTGCATTCCCACAGCAAGTCGGCGTCGTCGATCTTACTCGGCCAATAGGCGTTCTGGGGGTCGCAGAGCAAAGCGGCAAACAGTTGCCTCCGGGTTGTACCGAGGAAAAAAGAGGGATCATGGCCGATGGCATTGTGAAACTCGATGACAACCAGCCACGAAGAATATCGTTACAAATCATCCAACTGAGCAATGAAACACTTGAGGTTGGTGGCGATGGCCGAGCTGAGGTACAGCTCCAAAACACAGGCGAAAAGCCGATAAGCATTCCGTTGAGTACAGATTGGAGCGCAATACAAAAAGCTTCCAATCCCGACCATCTTGAGTGGGAGCAAGGCAGCTTTCAGGTTGTGCTCAGAGATAAACAGAACCACACCATCGCGCTGACGAGCACCGACTGGTCGCTGTACGGATCACAGCTCGTCAGTGGAAGCCTGGTGACAATCAAGCCTGGCGAATGGATCACGGCCTTCATGAACTTCAAAGTAGAGAATCGTTATCACACTAGCAGCCTCGCAGAATTTCCGGTTGGCGAAGCGGAATTGTTTTTGGAATGGGTGCAGACCCGCAGAATATGGGATCGTGAAAACTGCGTTTGGAATACATCGTCGTTCGACTACATGGGCTACTACAAGCAAGAGCGTCCCACGGCAACAGTTCAAGTCAACAGGCCTGGTTCAAGCAAAAGCAAGAATTCGGAATAGGCTCGCTTCTCATCTGTTGAAAAACCCGATTTCGCTCGTTGAGAACCAGAGTTTTCCTTCCGCTTTCAGATGATCCGCAAGAACCTCTTAGCCTGTGCAAGTTCAGGGAATTGTCTTTCTTCCTCCAGAAACTCTCGCGAGTGCACGCACCTCCGGCTCCCGCGCAGCTTAACCGGATGCCTCAAATGCAGCATCTCATGAAACACGATGTATTCGACCGCGTAGCGTGGCACGCGTGGGTGGTCGAAGACGCGGCTGATGACGATGGCATTATGCGCGGGATCGTAGTGCCCGAGGCTTCTGCGGGCGTGGCTCCGACTCCAGGTGAGCTGCGGACGTCCCATCAGTCCGTGGAAGAACCGGCGGTTGAGGTCGTCGAAAATTTCTTCTAAGTGGTAGTGATGGCCGCGGGCGGAATGGATGTGCTTGCGGCCCCGCATCTGCCGGACGAAGCGCGCTTTCGCGGCAACGTCGTGACTGGCGACATAGCGGCGATAACGGGCGCTGTGCGCGCGATCAACCGGCTTGCGATAAAGCTTGGCGAGCAGAATATGGGCGATCGAGTGCAGCACCGTGTCGGGAGCCCCCTCAAGCAGATCCGAGATCCGGATATACAGTTCTCCCTGACGCAGTCGGATAGTGTTGTTGATAGAGACGAAAGGATAGAAACGAACGTGCAAGGCCGGCGCGGACGTGTGCGGTCGGAGTTCGCCATAGGCTTCATGAAAAATTTGCGCGAGCTTTGGAGACACGTTGAGGGAAGAGTAGCACGAGGCAGCTATTGGCACTTAACAGTTGCCCCTTGGCGGACTTTCTTGACAGCTCCAGCCTATCTTCTTATTGTTGCTCACCTACTGTTCCTAACCGACTATGAACATCATTAAAGCCACGAAAAGGTTTGAGGATTGGCTACGCCTGCACATTCGCATCGTTGAACCCGATCTGCGGTTCAAACACGCGCAGATGGCGGCCTCTCTCTTTCCGTTCTTCCGCGCGACTTTCTATCGCTGGTTGCAGGTATGGCCGGAGGAGTGTACGGAACTGAACCGCGTGCCACGTATTTTGTCGGTGGGCGATCTTCATGTCGAGAACTTCGGCACTTGGCGAGATACCGATGGGCGGCTGGTGTGGGGGGTAAACGATTTTGACGAAGCGAGTTTGTTCCCCTACACGATGGATCTCGTGCGGCTGGCAACAAGCGCCTTGCTGGCCGCTCGGGAAGAGCGTCTGGCGATGAAGCCGAAAGAGTCGGCGGCGGCGATTCTGGAGGGATACGAACAAGGGATGGAGACGGGCGGGCGTCCGTTTGTGTTGGGCGAGAGCCACGTGTGGTTGCGGGCGATTGCGGAAAGCAAACTGCGCGATCCGGTGGTGTTCTGGCAAAAAATGGACGGTCTTCCGACAGTGAAGGGAGAAATACCAGAAAGCGCGCGCGAGGCGATTGAGCATCTGCTGCCGGAGCGGGGCCTCCCTTACCGGCTGGCGCGCCGAAGGGCGGGCCTGGGGAGCTTGGGGCATATGCGTTTTGTGGCGATCGCGGAGTATAAGGGCGGACGCGTGGCGCGGGAAGCGAAGGCGCTGACTCCATCGGCATTACAGTGGCTGAACCCGAAGCTGCCGGCAGAGATTTTGTATGCCGTAATCCTGCGACGGGCGGTACGTTGTCCGGATCCCTATGTGCAGATGCGGGGGCACTGGCTCGTGCGGCGCCTGTCGCCCCATTGTTCGCGCATCGAACTGGACGCACTCGGGACCAGCCGGGGGGAGTGTCGGCTGCTGGAGGCGATGGGCAGAGAGACAGCAAATATACATGTGGGGACGGAAGAAAAGCGGCGGGCAATCCTGAAAGACTTGCGCGGACGAAAAGGGAACTGGCTGCTGGGAGCGGCGCAGGCGATGGCGGACGCGCTGGAGAAAGATTGGCGAGTGTGGAGGGAGCGCCGGCAGAGCTAGACTCTGCCGGCGCCTTATTGGAGTGACAGTCCGTGCGAGGACTCAGGTTGGTTGGAGAGGTGGAATTCCAGTGCGTGGGGCCGGTTTTCAGCGCCGATCGTGATCAGGGCGTCAAGGATGGATTCGAGGTTTGCGGCAGAACCTGACCAGACCCGCGAAAAGGACTCGCGACAAACGGCCAATTCGCCGACCAGCCGGCCAACCGAGTGGGGGCCGAGATCGACGTCGGTCAGGGTCGGGTCGCTGCCGATGGGCAGCGCAGGATAGCGCGCCGGAGGCAGGCGCAGGCTGGCCTGGGTCAGCCAGTGGGCGATGAGTGTTTTGAGATGTTCCCTGCAGCACACGCTCTTCATGTCCTTCTGCGATGCCAGCGACGAATGCCAGGAGAGGATCTTGAGGCGGTCAAGCCAGCGGTTCTCGACCACCAGGAACCATCCCGTGTGGCGAAAAGTATCGAGGCCACAAACCGCGCAAGGCGAGCGTTTGGTAATCCCGAAATCCATTGCGGGAAAGTCAATCGTTCGGTATTTCATTGGCGGCGCCCCCTTTTGACAGTTAGTAGGCATTGCCAGTGGCGCGGGTGATGAATCGTGGACCCGCGCGCTCGCTGAGAGGGACGGTGAGCATCCCCTGGGTAGTGTCGAAACGGAGCGTAAAGTGCGAGGCGCAGGCGTCGCACAGCCAGAAATGCTCACGCTGCCGCAGTTTCCGCCGGTTGCCATCGAAAGCCGAGTTGAGGTTGGAAGGAAAAGTCTCCGCCAGGAACAGCTTGCCTTCGCGGAGGGAACGGAAGGGAACCGTGCAGGCCGGATTGGCGCATTTATGAAGCATAGTTTGGATTCCAATCTTCTCTTCGGTGGAGTTCTTGGCCAGAGAGATTCCACAGCCACTGCACGCGAAAGGCCGAAGCCATACGTGGCAGGTTAGAAGCAACTAATCTGTAGATACAGTGGGTTAGATGGCCAAGTAGCGGGCTGCATTGCTCTGCGCCGAGTTGCGCTGACGGACAGTGGTCGCGGCCGACGAATAATCGTCATTGGTCGCCGAACATTTCAGTCGTGATGGAGCTCACCGGCCAGTTGGCAACCAAGCGCAGGCCCGGAACGAATTGTCAAGGCCGCTTTGCTTTGTCCTCCGACGTACCTCGATGTGACTCTCCTAACGCACCATCCAGGCAGAGGCTGCGAGGACGACGCCTGCGGCAGCCAGCAACAGGCCAAGGTGCCAGAATATGCGGCGGCCTGAGAGCAGCGTGATCGAGGTGATGACCAGGGCGATCTCCAGGAAGACTTCGCCCAGATCGAAGCGGTCGGCCTTGCGCCGAGTATGTTCGGTTTCGTTCTCCGTGGCGCGCGCCTCTTTGTCGATTTCGTTCTGCTCGTCTTTATAGCGGTCGGCTTCAGCCCGATATTTCTCCTGCAGTTTTGCGGCGGCTTCGGAGTCTTTGGCAGATACGACGGAAGTCAGGTCGGCGAACAATTCGTCGTTGTGGCGACGGATGTTCTTGGCCTGATAATAGGCCCACTGATCGGTCACCTTGTTCTGCAAAATAATTTCTTCCGTATGCGTGCGATGGCCAAGCAGCGACACGGTCGCCACCAGTACGGCCAGCACCGCCATGGTGATGGTGATTGGCGCGAGATCGGGATGCTCCCGGGCGTGTTCGGCGTGCTCGTGCAATTCAGTGAGCTCTTCGGTCATGGTGTCGTGCTCCTGTCCAAGCTTGTTGATGGAGAGCCGGGCGTCCCCGCCCGGCCGCCAAACTGCTGCATAACTCGGCGCGCTAACGACGAACAATGAGGATAAACCAGGTTGCCTATTCTCCCATCACTTTAACGATGACTCTCTTGTCGCGCTGCCCGTCGAACTCGGCGTAGAAAATCTGCTGCCATGGTCCGAAGTCGAGCTTCCCATTGGTGACCGGAACGATGACTTGGTGGTGAATGATCAGCGATTTAAGGTGCGCGTCTCCATTGTCTTCGCCGGTCTGGTGATGCCGATAGTTCTGCCGGAAGGGAGCAAGCGTTTCCAGCCACGCATCGATGTCTTTGATCAGCCCGCTCTCGTTGTCGTTGACATAAACCCCGGCGGTGATGTGCATGGCGGAAACCAGGATCATGCCGTCTTTAATTCCGGACTTCTTGAGGGCGCTCTCGACCTGCGGCGTCAGGTGGACGTAGGCGCGCTTGGTTTTCGTGTGCAGGGTCAGGTATTCGGTATGGAATTTCATGTATCCACATCTACCACGGGGAAGGTGACCGCTCAAAACTGCCGACAGGGCCAGCCTTAGGAAGGGCACGACTTCACAGGCTGCCGAAAAAGTCGGTATTGCACTTGATTTTGGGGGGCGCAGCGGTTTACCGCTGCGATAACTGCATTGTTTTGAATACGGCTTTAGCCGCTGAGGGAGCGGTTCTTGCTCGGAAACGACTTTTTCCGCAAGCTGTTCAGTCGTGCCGCTAAGTCCTTTAAATCTCGCCACGCTTTAGCGCCTGAGGCAAGCTCTTCGCTCGCGCGATCGGGCGTCAATTCAAAAGGTAAAGCACAACAAATGACATCATTTGATGCTATAATCAGTGCCATGGGGACCCGGCTATGAGAACAACGGTTGCGCTTGATGACGATCTCGTACGCATCGCCCAGGAGTTCACCGGCGTGGCGGAAAAAACGGCGCTGATCCGTGAAGCCCTCAAAGCCCTCATCGAACGCGAGAGCGCCCGGCGACTAGCATCCCTGGAAGGCACCATGCCGAAACTGAAGAATATTCCTCGCCGCAGGCCAGGGACGAAGACGAATTGATTCTCGCCGACACCTCGATTTGGATCGACCACTTCCGTTCCGGAAACAAACAGATGCGGAAGCATCTGAACGAAGGCCAAATCGTGATCCATCCCTCCATCATTGCGGAGCTTGCCCTTGCACTGCCGGAAAAACGCTCGCTTCAGGGGCGCACCAAAACGCTGGCGCTGCTGGACCTTTTACCCCAGGTGCAAGTGGCGCAACTAAGCGAAGTGCGGCGAATGATCGAGGCTCGTCGCCTGTACAGCCTCGGCATCGGACTGACCGACGCCCACCTGATAGCCTCAATCTTTATCAACCCGTCCACGCTCCTGTGGACAAGAGATAAGCGCCTCTGCAAAGCCGCAGAAGGGCTTGGCATTCACGCAGGGCTGGCTTAGAGACCTTGCTCGACGGATATCACTTCTTCAATCAGTCGGAGGGGGATCGAGGTCTGGTAGCCCGCCTCCAATTCCGGCACGATCATCTCCGCGAGTCCCACACCTTTGGATGAAATGAGACCCTGATAAGCGTCGGGAGAGAGAATCAGGGAAACGACGTTGCCCTGCAAAGATGGGTCGAGAAAGTAGTACTTCTTGAGCCCGAGGTCGAGGTCTTCGTCGGAAATGTTCCGCAGATCAACGAGGCTCACGCAGCCATTCTTTCGAAAGTTGGAAACTTTCGATTGAGAACAGGACAACGGGTATTCGCCATTGGCATTGCTGCCGATGAATCCATCCCGCTGGATTCCGGCGTAACCCTCGGTCGTCGTTACGTGAAAAACGCGGCCGCGAAGCTTCGGAAGTAAATCAGCCTCCAAGTCGTGATAGTTCGCAAATCTCAGGTGTGCGGCTTCCATGCTCCGATCTTTTACCGGACAGGTGGCCCAGCCCCCGACTCCGCAAAGCCGCAGAAGGGCTTGGCATTCACGCAGGGCTGCCTAGCATCCTGCCGCTAGCGGGCCCGCCCAAGCGGAGCTTGAACGGGGCGCCCCGGCGAGTTCAGATGATTGCGATGGCCCGGGCCACCCGCCGCGGAGGCAATCTAGCTTATTTCCCCTAATTCAGTCATCAACTTTTCAAAGACGCTCCGCCACTGCTCACGTCTTCCCTGAACGTACCGGCGCGCATCTGCTATGCGTTCCCCACGATTATTTCCCACGGGAACGTAGCTCCCCTTAACCATATTGCACTCGTAACAGGCCACGGCTTTGTTCTCGGCTGTGTCGTCACCTCCATGGCGCTTCGGGACGATGTGGTCGATTGGAAGATTCACCCAGACATCGAAGTTTCCAAAGCCGCAGAAATCGCAGTATTGACATCTGCACTTGTCGCGTTTGTAAACTTTCCAATCTTCAGCAGGGATGCTGGTATTCATTTTGTCTTGGCTCAGCTTGGCGGGGTGGGTCGAATTGGGGACTTGTTGGACGCGGTCTTGGGTGCTGAGGTCTCGGGCGGCGCGAGCGGCTACGTCGGCCCATTCACTCTTTTCGTTTTCCATGGTGATTTTTCCTTTTTCAGCTTGGATTAAGTTTCATGGCCGCTCCTTTCCGGGGATTGTGTTGTCCCAGGTTCAGAATTTAACCCGCACTTAGATATTATCAGCATTCTCCGTCACGTCAGATCCCGCACTGCGCCACCCTCCAGAAGATCGCCGTTCCCTATCCCATGTGCCTGCGATAGTGCTTCCCGGGGCAAGCATCCTTGGAAAGGCCATGCAGAACTTTTTCTACCGCCTCACCGGCACCGGAATGAACCAACCCTTCGCCAGTCTTTGTTCTTGACCAAATTAGGTCTCCGTTAGGAAGTGTTATAGTCAGCGAGGTTGCGACTTTATTGATGTCGGTGTTGGGTTTTTGTTGTTCTTTCACATCCATGACAGCATCGGCGGTGGACTTGTTGTTTGTTAATGCCAGGCAAGTCCAAGACTCAAGGTGCTGCCGAACCTTGTCTGCTGATTCGTTGTTGCCATCGACAAAGATAGTCTTGACTGCTTGGAGCTTAGCCAGGTTCTCTTTCTCAATTGCCGGTTTATCTGTTGCTGGCGACATCCCTACCGCAAGCAGGACAGCCGCGATTGTCGGCCCTAGTAGCTTCCTCATCGTTCGCCCTCGGAAGGCGACTGCGTCACTTTAGCGAGAAAGTATAACGCGGGTGCGCCACTTCTCGCGCTTTTTCGAGAACTGGCCTTCCGCACCGCCGACTCTTCGAATGAGCTTGCCGCGGCGGCTGACTCTCCATCACCACGCGCAGAATGCGGTTAATGCGCGTCTGGTAACCCTTGCCATGGTCCTTGAGCCAATCGAGAACGTCCGCATCCAGACGAATCGTCAGTTGCTTTTTCTCCGGGGGCCAAGCCATTGTTGCCTTCCTGAAAAACGTCCTGTCGAGGCGCGGAATGTCCGAGTAGTCGATATCGGCATCCTTCATGCGGTCAATGCGCGCCAAGTCGCTAGCTTTCTTAGTAACGACGGACTTTTTGTTCACGTCGGTTTCCCTTCCTCATGGAGACGATTCGCGTTCCCTCATCGTAGTCGTCTCTACTCTAACGCTTTTTGTAGTTCAAGATTTCGTCACATCCAGCCAGTGAGCACCATCACAGACCTCCCTCTCACGATGCTAGAAAATGAAGATCTGACCGGCCAAGATAAAGATTGTCTGTCGTGAGAGACGGACCTCGGATGCCGCGCAGAACACGGGGTTACCGATCATTGACAACCCAAATAACAAACCACTCCCTGCCCTCTAGGAGTTCATCCCAAATTGGAATTGAGCGGCTAAGTCCTTGTTTCTGAATATTTTGAAGTTAAGTCCTTATTCCTCACTATTTTAGCGGAAATGGGGGGGGGTACAAAACCCAAATCCACTTCCTACCGCATCGACTCTTCAATCTCCGAAATCCAATCAGGCCGCTTCAGCACTTCGCGAGGCTTCGGTCCATCGGCAGCGCCGACAATTCCATCGCGTTCCATAAGGTCGATAAGATGCGCAGCGCGCCCATATCCAATGCGCAGACGCCGCTGCAACAGCGATGTGGAGGCTTTGCCAAACTCGATCACCAGCCGCACCGCATCGTTGAAAAGCGGATCGTTGTCGCCGGCGGAAATCTCTCCGGAATCGTCACCGCCGCCAACGGATCCCGCGCTATCTTCTGTGGGCGTTTCGAGGAATTTCTCCTGATACTGCGCCTGCCCCTGTGCCTTCCAGAACTCCACCACGGCAGCGATTTCTTTTTCGGTAACATACGGAGCATGAAGCCGATGCACGCGCGCCGAACCCGCAGGCAGATAGAGCATATCGCCGCGTCCAAGCAGCGATTCGGCGCCGTTGGCGTCGAGAATGGTGCGCGAGTCAACCTTAGTCGCGACGCGGAATGACACACGCGCCGGGAAGTTAGCCTTAATGAGCCCCGTGATGACATCCACCGAAGGCCGCTGCGTGGCTAGCACTAAGTGGATGCCAACCGCGCGCGCCATCTGCGCCAGTCGAGTTATCGATTCTTCGACGTTATTGCCGTCGAGCATCATTAGATCGGCCAATTCGTCGATGATGATGACGATCTTAGGAATCGGTCCTTCATCGTTAACCGCGTGCTCGCTGAACAAGCTCGGAGTGTCATCGAACAGGCGGTTATAGCTATCGATGTTGCGGACGCCCTTAGCAGCCAGCAGTTTGAGCCGTCGCTCCATTTCGCGGACGGCGTTGCGCAGCGCGTTGGCCGCGAGCTTCGGCTCAGTAATGATAGGCGTGTAAAGATGCGGAACGCCTTCGTAATTTCCGAGTTCGAGGCGCTTCGGGTCGACTAGCACTAGCCGCACTTCGTCGGGTGTCGATTTGTAGAGAATCGACATGATCATGGCGTTGATGGCCACGCTCTTGCCCGTGCCAGTCGAGCCGGCGATGAGCAGATGAGGCATGCCAGCTAGGTCGGCGGCCGCTATGCGTCCGTTGATGTCTTTGCCCATGGCTAACGTTAGCTTGGACTTCGAGCCCAGGAATTCCTGAGACTCGATGTTCTCGCGCAGCCAGATGATTTCGCGCTCGCGGTTTGGCACCTGGATGCCGACCGTGCTCTTGCCGGGCATCCGTTCGACCAGGATGCTTTCCGCGCGCAGGGCGAGGCAGAGATCGTCGGTGAGTCCAATGATGCGGCTGTACTTGATGCCGGCTTCGGGCTTGAATTCGAAAGTGGTCACGACCGGGCCGGGATTGATCTGCGTGACTTGGCCGAAAACTTCAAACTCCGCGTATTTCTCGGTCAAAACCTGGGCGATCAGTTTGAGTTCTTCTTCGTGGACGGCTTGCTGCTCGTCGGGACGGTGCAGCAGGCTCGACGGCGGCAGCTTGTAGCTGCCCGCGATTTTTGGGAAGGTCGTCTTCGGTTTGTGCTCGGCGTCGGCGCGGTCGCTGACTTCGATATCGGATGAGGCGGCCTGTGAATCCTGTGGCGGCGTCGCGAAGGAATCGTCGTCCTCCTCGGCCATCCGTTCGATGCCGGTCCGCCGAGCCGAGGCCGCGGAATGTGCTCCGGGGTTTTCCTGCTCTTGTCGACCTGGTTCTTGACGCGGAATGTCGGCGCGTGCGAAATCGGCGTTCGCGCCAGCCGGACGCGTAACCAGTTGTGCCGTAACCGATGGTTTTTCGGCGCGGCGCTTTTCCAGTTCCTTTTGTTGACGCTTGCGCTCGCGCTCGTCCTGCCAGTCTCTGAAGCGATCCCGGAGCGCCAGGACGAACGCAAAGCGCGTGGGCGCCCACAGCTCAATCGCCGAAAACGAGAAAGCTGTAGTCAGGTAGAGCGCGACAGCCAGAACAGTTGTGCAGACTATGTATGCGCCAGCGACGTTCAGGTAATGGATGAGCACGTCGCCGACAATGCGTCCGGCCAGGCCTTCGATCGGGATAGCGCCCATCCAGCGAATGTGTCCCGGCAAAATGGCGAGCAGCGCGGGCACGAACATAAGCAGCCAGACTGCGCCCAGAGTCTTCGCGACCGGAGATTGCACCGCTCGCGAGCGGAACCAGCGCGCGCCGAGCATGCCCACGAAGACGGGCAAGAGAAACGATCCGACACCCCAGAATTGCAGAATGAGGTCGGAAAGATAAGCTCCGAAGATGCCGACCCAGTTGCGGGCAGCGTGCGATCCGGTGAGGATGGAAGCGCTGTTGAGCGAAGGATCGAGCGGCGAATAGGACGCCAGCGCTAGGAAAAGAAGGAGTGCGGAGACGCACAACACGAACCCGACAAGTTCGTTCAGACGCCGGTTCTTGGTTGGCGCAAAAGCCTTCGTGAAGAATGTCATGTGGCAGCGACGGCGTTGCTGGGCCGGACTTCACCCCACAGCGTCGTTACATGGCCAGAGCTTGACAATTATGACAAGAAGAGGCGCTTCCGACAATGCGGAAACAGGTCGGGGTGGCGAGTTGGGTACGGGCGGGGAACCAGCACGGGCTGTTTTTATAGTGGCGATGTCACAGTAGCTATTTGGATCTGTTGTCCGAATCCAGCTGAAATCCCGGGCCTACGATCCATCTATGCCGCTTGGAAAAACAGGAAAATGAGACTTTCGCTAAGTAGCCCTCGACGTACTGACACGGTATAATCAAAGTACTTACCGGGGCCTTGCTATGCCAAAGGAAGCCGTCTTCACCCTTAAGCTGGAATCCGACCTTCGCGACGCCTTTGCGGCGGAAGCCGCGGCGACTCACCGGCCGGCATCCGAACTCGTTCGCGCATTCATGCGCGAGTTTGTCAAGCGCCAGCGTGAGGCGCGCGAACATGATGCCTGGTTGCGGGCCAAGGTACAGGAAGCCCTGGATGATCCGCGCCCCGGCGTCCCGCACGATGTAGTGATGGATGAAACGCGCGCTATCATTGATCGAATCGTAGCCGAGAAGGCTTAAGTACGTGAGGGTCGAATGGCACCCTCTGGCGCGCGCCGACCTGGCCGAAATAGTGGCGTACATCGCAGGCGACAACCCTGTCGCTGCCTACCGCGTGCATGATGACATTCGGAAGCAAACCGGCCTGCTGGCGATACACCCGCAAATCGGTCGTCCCGGCCGCGTGCGTGGAACCCGCGAGTTAGTGGTTACGGGAACCCCCTACATCGTCGCTTATCGCTTCGCCGGCGATGTGCTGACGGTTTTGCGCCTGCTGCACGGCGCACGCCTGTGGCCCCGAAAGCTCTGACCCGCGTGACTTTGCGCGCCAACCCCCGCCTTTCATTGACTTGACCTTTTTACCCACGTAAGATTTGCCACCAGTGATTCAAGAAATCGCGATCGACCAAATCACGATGGGCCAAACATGATCGAGCGTACCATCTCACACTATCGTATCGTCGAGAGACTTGGCGGTGGTGGTATGGGCGTGGTCTACAAGGCCGAGGACATCTCGCTCGGTCGATTTGTCGCCCTTAAATTTCTTCCTGACGATGTAGCACAAGATCCACAGGCATTGGAACGTTTCCGCCGCGAAGCCCGCGCTGCTTCGGCCCTCAACCACCCCAACATCTGCACCATCCATGAGATCGGACAGGACGATGGCCACCCCTTCCTCGCCATGGAGTTTCTGGATGGTCTGACCCTGAAGCACCGTATCGGCGGGCGCGCGCTGGAGACGGAAATTCTTCTTCCCATCGCCATCGACATCGCCGACGCGCTCGACGCCGCTCACACTGCGGGCATCGTCCACCGCGACATCAAGCCTGCCAATATCTTCGTAACCAAGCGCGGTCACGCCAAGATTCTCGACTTCGGACTGGCGAAGATCGCACCAGCGCCCATCTCGTCGAGCAACGTTACCGCTGCCAACACGTTGACGGGCACGATCGACGAGCAGCATCTCACTAGCCCCGGCTCTACGCTCGGCACCGTCGCCTACATGTCGCCGGAGCAGGTGCGCGCCAAGGAACTGGATGCGCGCAGCGATCTGTTCTCCTTCGGAGCCGTGCTCTACGAAATGGCAACCGGAACATTGCCCTTCCGCGGAGAAAGCTCGGGAGTGATTTTCGAATCCATCTTGAACCGTGCTCCTGTTTCTCCCATACGGTTGAATCCCGATCTGCCTCCTAGGCTCGAAGACATCATCAATCGCGCGCTGGAAAAAGATAGAGAGCTGCGCTATCAGCACGCGTCTGACATGCGTTCCGAGCTGATGCGCCTGAAGCGGGATACGGAAACCGGGCGGGTTGCGGCTGCCAGTTCGGGGTCGGTGGCGGCGGCGCTCGGTAGCGACAGCGGCTCTCAGGCGGTGGTCCAGCCGCCAGCGCCTGCATCTTCTTCCTCCTCTGCGCTTCCTTCTTCCCCGTCGTCGAGTGCTGGAGCTGGCGACAAGGCGATTGCGGCGCCGAAACCTTCCTACGCAAAGATTGCCGGAGCCTTTGCCGCCGCGGCGATTGCAGTGCTGGCCGTGATTTTATGGCAGGTCAAACAACGCGCCGCACCCGCGGTGGTTACCGCCAGTCAAAAGACGGTCGCCGTGCTTCCATTGCAGAACCTGGGCTCCGACAAGGATGTTGATTTTCTGCGCCTTGCTCTGGCGGACGAAATCGCAACCGCGCTCAGTTATGTCCGATCGCTGACCATTCGCCCGTTCGCTACCACCAGCAAATACGACTCTCCTACCCTTGACCTGCAGGAAGCCGGCAAGGCCATGCATGTGACCGACGTCGTCACTGGGCACTATATGAAACAAGGTGACCAGCTTCAGATCACTCTGGAAGCGGTGGATATCGCCGAGAACCGTACGCTTTGGCGCGACACCATGACCGTCGCCGCGCCGGACATGATCGCGATGCAGAGCCAGATCACAGCGAAAATTCGCCAGGGACTGGTTCCCGCCCTCGGCGCCGGATCGGATTCAGGCGAAGCCGGCACTCATCCCAAGAACGAGGAAGCCTACGACCTCTACCTGCGCAGTATTTCCCTGCCCCATGATCCGCTGCCCAATAAAGATGCCATCGCCATGCTGGAGCGCGCCGTGGGGCTGGACCCCAGCTACGCGCCCGCCTGGGGCTATCTCGGAGTTCGCTATCATTATGATGGCGCCTATTCGAACGGCGGCGAGGCCGCGCGCAAGCGCTCGGACGCGGCCCTGGAACGGGCGATCTCGCTTGATCCCAACTACATCTTCGCAGTTGCCTGGCTGATCACCAACCGCGTCGAACAAAGTGAACTTACCAAGGCCTACCAGGACGCGAAGGCACTGGTGGCGCGGCATCCAGAGAATGCACAGGCCCACTTCGCGCTGGCGTATGTCCTTCGCTATGGGGGAGCCATCGAGGAATCCGCGCACGAGTGCGACGCCGCCTTGTCCCTCGATTCCGGAAACTTTATGTGGCGCTCGTGCGCGTCCACGTTCAACCAACTGGGTAATTACGTGCGGGCAATGGATTTTCTTCAGCTCGATGCCGGGTCGGTATGGGAATCCGGCAACCTGATGCGGCACTACATTCGCGATGGAAAACTAGCGCAGGCGAGGGAAATCGCCGAGAAATTTAAGGATAGCCATACCCCCGGTCTCCAAGTGATGACCGCGTGCGTCGAAAACCCATCGTCCGATTTGGCATCTATCGCCCGGGAAGCGGAGGTCAATTTACTCGCCGATCCCGACCCCGAACCCCGTTACGTTGTTGCCACCGACTTTCTTTTCTGCGGGCAGAAGGATGCAGCTGTGCGGTTGGTTAAGAGTTCCATCGCCGGACACTTTTGCGCTTACACGGGTTTGCAGAACGATTCGTTGTGGACGAAACTGCGAGGCACTCCCGAGTTTGCAGAGCTAGTCTCCGCCGCGAAAAAGTGCCGGGACGATTTCCTCGCAGCGAGATCGCAAGCCGCACACTGAATTGGAAGGCTACCCTCAGCGGTCGCCGTATGCTCTATTTAGCCGGCCCAGACTCCTCCAGCCCCCGGTGCTTCAGCATCGCCTTCGTGCTGGGTGGTGCGCCGCGCCAATTCTCGTACATTTTAGCGAGATCTTCCGTGTTCCCCCGGGAGAGAACCATCTGGCGAAACCGGTCGCCGTTGGCGCGCGTGAGTTCGCCGTGTTCGTCAAACCACTGGTAGGCGTCGTCGGCGAGCATCTGGGTCCAGAGATAGGCGTAGTAGCCGGCGCTGTATCCGCTCTGCCAGATGTGGCTGAAGTAACTGGAGCGATAGCGTGGAGGCACGTAACTCACGTTCAGGTGGGTCTTCTCGAGCGCCTGCTTCTCGAACTCGTCCGGATTCTTGAGCGGGGCGCTTGGCGGAAGCAAGTGCCACTGCATGTCGAGTTCGGCAGCAGCCAGGAGTTCGGTCATGTCGTAGCCTTTGTTGAAAGTTTCGGCTTTTCTAATGCGCGCGGCGAGCTCCTCCGGCATGGGCTCGCCGGTTTTGTAGTGCTTCGCGTAGTGGGCAAAGATCGCGGGATAGAGGGCCCAGTGCTCATTGAACTGCGAGGGAAATTCGACGAAGTCACGAGCTGTTGCAGTACCGGCGAGAGTCGGGTACCGGGCGTTGGAGAACATGCCATGCAGCGCATGTCCAAACTCATGGAACATGGTAATGACGTCGGTGAAGCTGATTAGAGCGGGTTCGCCAGCGGCGGGCTTTGGCAAATTGCCGACGTTAATCACGACCGGTGAGGTTCCCAGCAGGCGCGACTGGCCGACGAATTCCGACATCCAGGCTCCGCCATTCTTGTTGTCGCGCTTGAAGTAATCGCAGTAGAAAAGCGCAAGGTGCTTGCCGTCGGCGTCGAACACTTCGAAGACCCGCACCTCGGGCTGGTACACGGGAATGTCGTGGCGCTCTTTGAAAGTGATTCCGTAGAGCTGGTTTGCCGCGTAGAAGACGCCGTTCTGCAGCACATTGTCGAGCTCGAAATAGGGCTTTACCTGCGCATCGTCGATGTCGTAGCGAGCTTTGCGGACCTGCTCGGCGTAAAAGTTCCAGTCCCAGGGCTGGAGCTGGAAGCCGCCCTTCTGTGCGTCAACCACGGCCTGGATGTCTGCGGCTTCGCGGGCGGCCTTTGCGGTCGCGGCGGGAACGATGGCGTCCATGAATTGCAAGGCGGCCTCGGGTGTCTTGGCCATCTGATCTTCAAGCTTCCACGCGGCGAAGTTTGAATGACCAAGGAGTTTGGCCTTCTGCGCGCGAAGCTGTGCAAGATGTGCGATGGTGTCGCGCGTGTCGTTGGCGTCGCCGCGCTCGGCGCGGTTCCAGGAGTGTTCGAAAATCGCCTGACGCGTTCCGCGATTGCTGAGTGAAACAAGGTCAGGCTGTTGCGTAGTGTTCTGTAGCGGAATTACGAAGCCTTCGACTTTGCGGTCTTTGGCGGCTTGCGCGGCAGCGGCAATGCGAGCGTCGGACAAGCCGGCGAGCGCGGCTTTGTCGGTGGTGACGTACGCGCCGTTTTTCGTGGCGTCGAGAAGTTTGGTGTTGAAGGCGTTCGAAAGCGAAGAAATCTCTTCGTTGAGCTTTCTCAGTTCAGTTTTGTCGGCTTCCGAGAGATTGGCGCCGGCATGTACGAACCGGTCGTACGCGCGCTCTAGCAACCGGAGAGACTCGGGATCAAGATTGAGCGTGGCGCGTTGCTTGTAGATCGCGGCTACACGCGCGAACAGTTTCGTGTTCAGGTAGATGAAATCCTGGTGCGCGGCAAGCTTCGGGGCCTCGATGGTCTTGACATTCCGAAGGAAGGGGTTGGTGTTTGCGCCCGTGACTCCCTCAAACGCCGCCATGACGCGGTCGAACAAGCGGCCGCTCTTTTCCATGGCGACGAGCGTGTTGTCGAAGGTGGGGTCAGCGGGATTGTCGGCAATGGCCTGAATTTCGGCCTGCTGCTGCGCCATACCGGCCTCAATCGCGGGCTGGTAATCTTCATCTTTAATCTTGTCGAAGGGCGGCGCCTGGAACGGCAGTGCACTGGGCGCGTAGAAGGGGTTCGACGGACCGAAATCGGCCGCCGCGGCGAGCGCAGGATTGACGGAACCGAGGGCCAGGGTTAACGTTCCGGCAGCGATCAGATTGCTCATAAATAACACCATTGTCTTTGCAGTGCGGGATCGAGCAGTACGCATCATGGCTATGTAAATCCTCTTCTGCGTGATTGTAACGGGCGGATCGGATTAGGGGAACAGAGCCCGCACAGATTAGCGTCCGATCATTCCCGCCGCCCAGGCCAGCACCGCAATGCCAAGCACAATGCGATACATCGCAAACGGCGCAAACCCGCGCTTGCGGACATAGCCCATGAACCACGCGACGGCTCCGTAGGCGACGATGAAGGAGACGACAAAGCCGATGGCGAGGATGACCCACTCGTGAGTTGTCATCTGGGAGACGCCGATGGGATTTTCATCTTTGCCGCCGTGGATCGACTTGAACAGCGTGTAAAGCGTGGCCACTGCCATGGTTGGCATGGAGAGGAAGAAAGAAAACTCGAGCGCGGCGGGACGGGACATGCCCACCAGTTGCCCGGCGGCAATCGTAGACATGGAGCGCGAAGTCCCGGGGAAAACGGCGGAGAGAATCTGGCAGGCGCCGATCCAGATGGCCTGGCCGCCGTGGATGTCGTCCATTTTCCAAGTGTGGATCGGAGAACCGGGCGCTCCCGGGCCAGCCTTTTCCCAGGGCGCTTTCATGGCATCGATGATCCACATCACGATGCCGCCGATCAGCAGTGCCGCGCCCATCACGTAGAGACTCTCGAGGTTCTTGCCGATCACTTTGGTCAGCAGGTACGACGGACCGGCGGTTACTACAAAGGCGATCATGACCAGGCTCAACGGATGGGTCAAGTAATCGCAGTCTCGCTTCTCGCCTTCGGGAAATGTCGAGAAGAGTTTGGCAATGTGGTGGCGGAAATAAATTGGCAGAACCAGGATCGCGCCGAGCTGGATGACGATGGTATACATCTTCCAGTAGCCGCTCGAAAGCGGTACGCGCATGAGTTCTTCGGCAAGGCGGAGATGCGCGGTGGAACTGACGGGCAGGAACTCGGTGAGACCCTCGACAATTCCCAGCAGCGCGGACAAAAGATAGTCGTTCAAGTGTTCTCTCCAAAACTAATATAGCGGCGCGCGGCTTGCCGCGTCGCACACGGAGACGGGGCAGTCTCATCTCTACGGAAATTCATTGTCCAAGTCTGGCAGATTCCGAGTATCTGCGGAAGAAACTATCTGGCTTCCACTCAGGGCGATGGTCGCTGTTGGCGATGTCGATGAGCAAGGCTCTGACGATCTCTTCGTATTTCGCGGCGGCGGCGAGGTCGACCGGCTGGTTCACGTCGTCCGAGGGCGCGTGATAACGCTGCGTCAGCCAATCCTTGAAAATTTTCACCTCCGGCGAGCCGGGCTCGGGCGCGACGCTCATCATCACCGACGGCACACCATGGCGTATGAAGTTGTACTGATCGCTGCGCACAAAAACATTTCGCAACGGCTCGGGGTCGGGCTGAACTCTTACCCCGAGCGAGTGCGCCGCCTCGCGGACGCGGTCGCCGAGGTCGGATTCGTCTAGACCATAGACGGTGAGTAGCCTCAGCGGCACGATGGGCAGAAACATGTCGACGTTAACGTCGGCGACAATCGATTTGGGCGGGACCGTGGGATGCGCGGCAAAATATTTGGATCCAAGCAGTCCTTTTTCTTCGCCCGTCACTAACACCAGGAGGATCGAGCGGCGCAGTGTTTCCGGATTCTTCTTGAAACTGGCGGCCATGTCGAGGACAAGGGCGCTGCCAGAGCCGTTGTCCATGGCGCCGTTGTAAATGCGGTCGCCGTTGATGGGCTCTCCGATTCCGATGTGATCGAGGTGGGCGGAGAGCACCACGTATTCATCCTTCAGCGAAGGATCGCTGCCAGGGAGTTTGGCGACGAGGTTGGCCGACTGAATTTTGGTGACGTCCACTCTCGTTTTCGCGGCGAGCGAAATGGCGAGAGGGAAGTGCGGTAGAGGCTTGCGATCTTTGCCGAGAGCTGCGATTTCTTCGAAAGTGTGCCCTGAGCCGGCAAAGAATTTCCCGGCGCTGGCGGGATTGACGGTGACGGCGAGCTTAGCGCCTTCGGTTTCGTTGAACTCGGGATAGTCGAGATCCATGGAAGGATGAGCGCGGTTGAGCGCCATGCGGGACCAGGGGATATCCATAGATGCGGGATTGGGCAACGAAACAATGCCGATGGCTCCGGCGGCGCGCAGAACCTTCCAGCGCTCGGCCGCGGTCTGGTAATGCGAGGCGAGCGCGCCGGGAATTTCGGAAGGCGATCCGGAAAGGATCACAATGATCTTGCCGCGGACATCGACACCGGCGAAATCGTCATAATTCTTCTCGGGAACTTTGAGGCCGTAGCCGGCGAAAACCAGCGGCGCTTCGACTTCGGGCGCGGGCATGACGCGTGTGCTGATGATGGCATCTTCACCGAGCGTGAGCGGCTCGCGTTTGTCTTTGTCCTTGCGGATCAGGGTAAGACTGCAATCTTTTTCGACGATCTGGCGTGAGACGAACTTGACCGGCTGGTAGAAGCCCTCTACGCCCGCGGGTTCCGCGCCGGTGCGCCTGAGCTGCTCGACGGCGTATTCTTGCGCTTCCCGTTCGCCACGACTGCCTGTGTCGCGGCCTTCCAGTTTGTCGTCGGCGAGGAATTTGATGTGATTCCACCAGGTCTGGCCGTCAAAGTGAGGGGACTGGGCCGCGGCAGAAATCGCGAAAAGGAGTGGGAACAGTAAAGTCGATGATTTGATCTTCATAAACGTTCTCAAGAGGAGAAGATTTCTAGAATAACAGGAAGCGAGGGAGGGTATTGAGGCAAGCGCGCTGCCGAGCTGCGCTCCGGCTTGGACCCTTCGACTTCCCCCTTGGCTTTGCTCGGGGCTTCGGCAAAAAACAGGGCAGGCTGCGGGCGGCTGTCCCTAGGCAGCAACAAGAAAGATCAGAATGCGTAGCGCAGCGACTCGGTCACCGAGTTGGCGTGAAAATATCGTGGCGCCGTCGGCCCGACAAACGAACCCTCGCCGTATTGGTAATAATTCCAGCCCATATTCCATGCCAGCTTATGGCCGATATCCACGCTCAGGTTCGCCACCGGCTGCTGGTACTTGTACTGCAAGGAGCCGAGAGGCTGCAGATAGTTGAACTGCGGAATGCTGCCGTCAACGCTGGTGATGCTGTAGCCGACGTTGGCCGTCACTCGCTTCTCGGGCTTGAACCTGATGGTGCTCATTCCGAAATTAGTGTGGTTGGTGTAGTACGAGTTGTTGAGCAAAGGATTGGCCGATTCGTTAGTTGTACAAAAGGTGCCAGTGCCGGTAGTGGCGCCGGTTACGAAGGGGAGGGTCACCCCGGTGGGCGGTGTGTCATTGAAGCAGATTAGCGCATTCTGGATGACGCTGTTGAAGTTGTACGCCAGATCCACCCCGAAGCGTTCTCGCGGCGCCAGCGATGCGGTGAGTCCATAATTTTGATTGTGTCCCACATACTGGGTGAATGCGTCGGCGTTGGCATCTTGCAGAATGTTGATGGACCCGCCCACGACTGCCCAGGGACGAGGTGTATAGGTCGTCTGCAAGCGGTAGCGGGACTCCTTGCGCGGAGCCATGCGGACGATCACGTTGTCGTAGTTGGTGTGCTCCAGATCGAAATTGAATCGCAAGGCATGCGTGGGCCGCGCCCACAAGCCCAGGAGCGCCGTGTACTCGTTGACCACGAAATGGTCCTCGCCCGTCGTTGAAAAGGCGTTGACGGTCTCGACTCCTGAATAACTGTTGAAGAGGTTGAAGACCCGGTCGCCATAGCGGAAACCGATGCGGCCCCCCGCTTTTTTCGATATGTCCCAAGCCAGGTCGGTTTGCTCTCTCTTCCAGGTCTGGTTGAAGGAGGACGCGGTTGTGGCGGTTGTCGGCGTTGCGGCCGGGGGAACCGGAGTCAGCAGCGTGCACCCGGCACACGTATAGGGGACCGTGGTGAAATCGGCATTCTGGGGGATGCGGTAGGCCCAGAAATAAAATTTCTCGATCAGTCGCAGATGTTGGGTCAGGTGCAGTGTGGCCTCAGCATCGCCCACGTTGGAAATTCGGTTCGCGTTGGATGCTCCGGTGTCGGTGAAGGCGCGGGTGTTGGGACCACCACCGCGCCCCGCTTCGAAACCGTTGAAAGACTCGTCCAACGGCGTGGTCATAGTGGCGGAACTGTAGGAATAAGAAGCGACCAGTTCTAACCGTTGGATGTTATTGCTGCGCAAACTGAGCCGCTCCGTGGGTGTGGATGTACGAATCCGCTGGTCCCGCGAATAGCTGAAGTAGGCGCTGCAATTGTTGTTGGTCAGGACTCCGCTGGAATTAATCAGGCTGGTGGCCGGCGGCTTCACGGCACAGGGTTCACTGTTCACGGTGTCGATGGACAAACCCAGGTTAACGCTGCCTACAACCGGAGGCACTCCCGGGACCGCTTCCAGGTTCGCGGACGCGAAGGGAGCCAGTCCGTAGTCCGTGTCTCCCTTGTAGTAATTGAAAAATTGGTCGTAACTGATAACCGTTCGCGGCGCGGCTTTCCAATCAACTCCGAAACGGTAGGAGTCCATGGTGGTGTTCCAGTTTTGCAGGAGCAGAGCTTCTGTACCCTCGTGGATGCTGCTGTACGAAGGCCCGGTCATGTTGTTGCGCGAATATCCCAGGCGAAAGCTCACCCGGGACTGTGGCAGCAGCGTAAGGTCAACGTCGCTCATCCGCCGCGTGGTGTCAAACAAGTGGGGCGAGTTGAGTACAGGGATCGACGGAGTGGAGGTGGGGGGATTCAGGGGATTGGCCAGCAAGTCGAAGTCCGAAAAATTCTGATCGCGACGGAAACTGCCGGTGAAGTTGTACCACTTGCCCTTGTCGGCCCGAACCCGCAACGCGTTGTTGGGATCGCCTCCCCACCCAAAGCTGTTGAGGTAAAGATTGTCGAACAGGAAGCCCTCGTGATTCTGCGATTGCATCGAAAGCGTCTCGTCGAGAACCCGCGGCCCTTGCTGCAGATTTACCAACGTGTCGTACATATCGCCACTGCCGGTTATGTCGGTGGCCCGGTAACCTACTTCAACTGACGAGTGAATCAGATAACCGCCGCTGGTAACGCCGTCTGGCTCCCCGGACGGAGTCTGGCCAGCGCTGGAGGATTGCGCACGGAGCAACCTGGGCGACGATATCATCACCACCGCAGCCAGCACGGCGAGAACCAGCGCCAGCCGTAGTGAGTGCGCCTTCCGCTTTGCGGCCAGCGTCGCGGGTTTGGTCACTGAAGAACCGGGTAAAGATCGCAGATCGATTTTCTTGGGCGACGGCATCGCTTCCCCCTCACTTGAAAAACACACTGCTGAAGTTGGATCCGTGAATCTGGTTGTGACACATGGTGCAAGCCTGGTACTTCGCCGATTGATTGTGTGCTGGCCCGATCGGACTCACAGTCGGGAAGGTATGGCATTGCAGACAGAGCATGTTCACCAGGCTCACCTTGAGGAGCCGAGGATTGGTGGAACCGTGGGGCGTGTGGCACGCGGTGCAGCCCTCGGTCTTCACCGGCACATGCTCGTAAACAAAGGGTCCTTGCTTGTCGGCATGGCACTTGTAGCAAACGGCATCCCCGCTCGGCAGCGTACGCAATTGCTTCACGGTCGCCGTCCCGTGAGGGTTATGACAGTCTATGCATTGCACCAGACCTTCGTTGACCCGGTGGTGAAAGGGTTTGGCAAAATCTGCCTTGGCCGAGGTATGGCATCCGTAGCACAACTGGGGCTGGTTCTGGACGAGCAGGCGCTGACTTTCTTTTGCGTGATGGGGAGAGTGGCAGTCGAGACAGCCAACATCGTTGCTGGAGTGGACGGATTCCTTAAAATGCGACTGCTCGTGACCGTCGCCGTGGCAGGTCAGACAGCGCGCACTCGTCTCCTCCCGTGACGCATCCTTGAACGTGTATATCTTGGTTAGGTCGCCACCGCCGGCCACGTGTTCCGCCCCCGGACCATGGCAGCCCTCACAACCTTGGTGCGAAGGGCCGCCCTCTTTATTTAGTGTGGTCTTCCAGTGCGGCGTTTTCTCCCACGCGTTATAAACGTCCTCGTGACAGGTCTTGCAGGTCTCCGCTCCCACATACTTGGAGGCGTCGGGTGAAGGCGCACCGGCCGCGGCCGCGCTGGCAGATTGACCGTTAGCCGATGAGCCGCTCTTACCGGCGACCGGCTGACGAGCCTGGCCTGGAGCAAAGGCGACGAAGACGAAAAGACATGGAACTAGGAAGAGAAAAATTCGAGTGGTCCTGAAATCTGCTGGCATTAGCATGCCCCCCTCGATACCGGCTGTTTGTCATCAATGTAGAGAAAGTTTGTGCCGCTCGCAAGCTTGAAGTCGTCCGGCTTCATCTCATTACCGGTCTTAATTCTCAAGATTCCCGCCTACATACTCTGGCTGAGTTCTTCTTGTTGGGTTTCCACAATTCATACGCCGTGATGTGTTGCTCACCACGAAGCGATGCTTTACAAGCTCGCCCTCCACAACGCCATGGTCATAACCTATCGGACGGACGTCGTCTAGCATTGAGAACGGTTCTGCAAACTGTATTAGTGCAATCGGCACGAGGGTATCGCCTCTATCCTGGATGCTAGTCGCCAATTCGAGTTTTGCAAGTAACTGAAAGGACGTAGGCTCGCTCCGATACTTTTCCATCCCATGAAACAGCAGATCGTATTGAAGATCGCTGGTGGCTGTCTGTGACGATTGAACCGAAAAAATGTGATGAAATCGAAATCTAAGGTGGGCGCAGACATTTGACACGAGCCGCCACCCAACCTACGATTTGCTGAATCATGCAGACGTCAAAACGTGAGTACAGCCTCCCAATTTGTGCGCACAGCGCGCGGGGCGGCGCAGAGCGCAGTATCGCGTATTTTCTTCCGACGAAGAGCATTGCCGTTCTTTTCTCGCTGCTGCTATTCACGTTGCTGTCTTTGGCAGCGCCGCCGGCAATTTCCACTGCCGATCCGCATCGCTTCCTGGATGACGTCAAGGCGCTGACCACGCCTGCCATGGAAGGACGTGGCGCCGGGACGAAAGGCTTGACCCGCGCCGAGCACCTGATCGAGAAGCGCTACCAGAGCCTGGGACTCGAACCCGCCGGCGCCCACTCCTACTTACAGCCTTTCACGGTGATCACGGGCGCGCAGTTGAAAGGAAAGAACAATTTTGCGGTGCTGACCGCAGGCGAGAGGCATGAGTTGAAAGCGAAGCAGGATTTTGTCCCCTTCAGTTTCTCCGCCTCGGGATCGGCCCGGGCGCCTCTGGTGTTCGTCGGCTACGGCGTTACCGCCGACGAGTTTCATTACGACGATTACGCCGGAATCGACGTCAAGGACAAGATTGTCGTAGTCCTGCGCTATGAACCTCCGTCGTTTGCCGTCAAGGGCCGCAATCATGCTGCGACAAACCAGGTCATGACGCAGCATTCCCAGTTGGTGACAAAAGCCATCAACGCCCGCAATCATGGCGCGAAGGCGCTGGTGCTGGTGAACGGCAAGCTGGGCGACGGCGAAGAAGATCTGCTCACGCGCTTCGGCAGCGTGAGCGGACCCGAAAATGCCGGCATCATTTTTCTTCAGGTCAAGAATGACATCGCGAATGGCTGGCTCAAGGCGGCCGGCAAATCGCTGGCGGAGTTGCAGGAACAGATCAATGCTTCGTCCAAGCCCGCATCGTTCGCCCTGCCGGAAAACCAGACCGCGGCGCTCACGGTCGGCATCCAAACCACGCGCGCCACGGTGAACAATGTGCTTGCCTATCTGCCCGGCAAGACCGACGAATACGTGATCATCGGCGCGCATTACGATCATCTCGGACGAGGCAATTTCGATTCTCTTGCGCCATCGCAAATTGGACAAATTCATCCCGGAGCCGATGACAACGCCTCGGGCACCGCGGGAGTGCTGGAGCTGGCGCGCCTGCTCGCGCCGCAGAAAGGTCAGTTGCGGCGCGGAATTCTGTTTATGAACTTCGCTGGCGAAGAACTCGGGCTGCTGGGTTCGGCGGCGTGGGTGAAAGACCCGACACGGCCGCTGGATAAAGCCGTGGCCATGCTGAACATGGACATGATCGGTCGCATCAAGGATCAGAAAGTTTACATTGGCGGCGTTGGCACCGGCTCGACGTTGAAAGCCGCGGTCGAAGAGGCGCAGGCCAACTCCGGATTCAAGATTGAGTACTCGCCCGGTGGATATTCCTCGAGCGACCACACCTCGTTCGTCGCCAAGAAAATTCCGGTGCTGTTTTTCTTCTCCGGTTTGCACTCAGATTATCACAAGCCTTCGGATACGTGGGAGAAGATCGATCCGGTAGCAGCGGCGCGCTTGCTTGACGTGGTGGGGAAAACGGGCGAGGAACTGGCATCTGCCGACGAGCGTCCTTCCTTTATTGCGGTCGCGGAAGACAGACCGCCCGGCGGTCCGGGAGGCAGTGGCTATGGACCGTACTTCGGATCCATCCCCGACTTCGGCCAGGTGGAAACCGGCGTGAGGTTCTCCGATATAAAACCGGGATCGCCCGCAGCGAAGGCCGGCCTGAAAGCTGGAGACATTCTGGTCCAGTTCGGCGACAAACCGATCAAGAACCTTTACGACTTCACCGATGCCCTGCGCCGCAGCAAAGTGGGCGATGTGGTCGAGGTCAAGGTGCTGCGCGATGGGCAGCCGATGACAGCGTCGGTGAAGCTCGAACAACGCAAGTAGCCGGGCGCAGCAAACTACTCCGTGCGCAGTGCCTGCATCGGGTCGATCGAAGCTGCGCGGCGGGCCGGAATGAATCCTGCCGTGGTGGCGCAAAGCCCGAGCACTAGGGTCGCGCCGACAAGCGCAAGCGGATCGTAGCCGCCGACTCCGTAGAGTTGACTGACCATTAGATGGCCGGCGAACAGCGCGGCGGGAATCCCGAGGCCGAGCCCGACGAGAATCTGCCAGAGCACGCCGCGCAACACCATGGCCAACACGCTCGATCGTGTAGCTCCCAGCGCCATGCGGACGCCGATCTCGCTCGTCCGGCGCGCCACCACGTACGACATCACGCCGTAGAGTCCCACCGAAGCCAAGATCAACGCTAGGATGCCAAAGAGGCTGGTAAGCCGCGCGATCAGCCGCTCCTGGTCGAAATTGCCCGCCACCTGCCCATCGAAAGACCGAAGATTGACCGCGGTCAGATTGGGATCGATGCCCGCCAGAGTACGGCGAATGAGACCCTCAACGTTCTGCTGCGGCGCGTTGAAGTTGAGAAGTATAGAGTGGGCGAACAGCGATCGCGTCTCGCCCGAAATCATCTCCGGCTCCTGGTAGCCGGCGAAGCGCTGGGTGAGCGGACGCAGGAAGACCGGGCTCACCGGATCGCGCGGGTTGTTCATCTTGAAATCGGCAAAGACGCCCACGATTTCAAAACTGCCCGAGTACTGTTGGAAGCCCATGCCGAAGCGCTTACCCACCGGATCCTCGTTGGGGAAGAAACGCTTGACGAAGGTCTGGTTCACCACGGCGACCTGCTGTGAAGTTGCCGTGTCCTGGTCGGTAAGTCCACGGCCGCGCACCACCGGCACGCCGATGGCGTCGAGGAAGTGGGGACTCACGCGATCCCATGTAGAACCGCACTTGTCGTTCGGTCCCGGAGCGGGATGGCCCTGCGGGATCACGCAGTCGCTCCAGTTGTCGCCCTCAAGCGGGCCGTAGAGCGCCATGCCGACGCTAGCCACGCCGGGTAGCGCCGAGAAGCGATCTTCGATCTCCCGAGAGAGCGCCGGCAACCGTTCGACCGTGTAACCGGCGCCTTCCGGATCGAGGTGCAGCACGTAGCGGTTGGCGGTGGCAACGCCAAAATTCTGATGCTCCAGGTTCGCGAGTGACTTGGTCATCAGAATCGCTCCCGCCAGCAGAACCAGCGACAATGCCGCCTGCATGACGACCAGCGCCTGCTGCGGCAGCGAAGAGCGGTCGCGCGTGGAGCGGTTAACACCCCGCAGCGCCTCGGCCGGCTGGGCGCGCGACGACAACCACGCGGGAGCCATCCCGAACAGGATGCCAGTGACCAGCGAAACCAGAAACGCGAATCCCAGCACGGTCGGCGAAGGGCTAGCCTCGATTGGCATGTTCTTTGCATCGGGAAAGGCGAGGGCCAGAATCGTATGCGACCCTGCATAAGCAACCGCCAATCCAGCCAGTCCGCCAATGCAACTCAACAATATGCTCTCGGTAAGAATCTGGCGGATCAGTCGCCGGCGCCCTGCGCCCAGGGCCGTGCGCACTGCCATGTCCGCACGCCGCGTGGTGGCGCGCGCCAGCAACAGGTTGGCGATGTTGGCGCAGGCAATGAGCAGAACGACGCTGGAGAGAATCATCAACATCTTCAAACCCTTGCCCGCCTCCTGTTGCAGGTTCTGGATACCGCCGCCGCCGGGCACGATCGTCACGTGCTGCTTGGGAATCTCGCTTGCCTGACCCTTGTCGACGTAAACCGAACGCGTGGCCAGCCACTGTCGCAGCGCCACGGAGAGTTTGGCTTGTAATGCGCCGACGCCCGTTCCAGCGCGCACCCTGCCCAGTGGGTAAAGCCAGTGGGAGTCTGCGTGATGCAGGATGGAGTTGGACCCTTGGAGGAAGGGTTCGATCGCCAGTGGCATCCAGAAAGCGGGCGGACGATCAGAGACTCGATCCCCGAAGAAGCCGGGCGGGGCGACCCCGATAATGGTGAACGGCTGCGCCTGAATGAAAATCGTGGATCCGACGAGCGAGGGATCGGCCGCAAACTCGGTCTGCCATGCGCTGTAACTGATCACCGTTGCAGGAGCGGACGAGGGAGTATCGTCGCTTTCGCCCAGCGCGCGTCCGGCGTAGGCGCTCAGTCCCAGCGTGGAGAAGTAGTTGCCAGAGACAAATTCGCAGCGCAACGACTTTGCCAGCGCATTTCCGCGGCGCACGCTGAACTCATCCTCTGCGGCCTGCACCGCGGCCAGTTGCTCGAACTCCGGCGCGGAGTTCTTCAGGTGCTGGTAAAGGTCGTAGGAGAAGATGTCGAAATCGCCGTTGTTGCCCGGAAAGCCGCTATTGACACAGCAATTGTCGGTGTCGCCGATGCGGTAGAGCCTCGTGGGATCGGCCACCGGCAGCGAGCGCAAAAGAATGCCCTGCACCAGCGTGAAGATGGCAGTGTTGGCGCCGATGCCCAGAGCCAGCGTGATGATCGCCGTGATGGTGAACCCCGGCGCCTTGCGCAACTGGCGCAAGGCATAGCGTAAGTCCTGAAACAAAGTCTCCACGGAAGCCTCCACGCTCCATGTACACGTCTACGTGTTCCAAGCGCCGCACGTTCCGCACCAAACCGTGTCGTATGCAGGTGGTTTATTTACAGGGAAATACGCTCAATGAGACGATTCCTTCGAATACGGCCTTTGTCCGAAATCGAGAAGCGCTGTCCGGAACCGAACAGCACCGAGATCCATGCCTCAGAATAATTCCCGGCATAGGACGAACTTCTACGGCTAGACCGTCAGTTTTTATCACCCAACCGCTCTCCGAGTCCATCGTCCCTTGTCAACTGGTGAGAAATCGCGATAAGACGCAATATAGAAAGGTGCCCAGTTTTGCGGTACGTTCAACCAGCCAAACTTCTCCAGAGAAGCAAAACTAGAGTGGGCTGGATCTCGAGAAACCATCTCGACCTCCGGTCGAGGCGGAGCTTTTTTCTTGACATCCCTTTTTATAGAAGTCGTTGACCGAACGGGCGACCGTCCAAGCATCGGTGGGCCTGGCCTTTTACCTTTTTCATCACAAACGCCCAGTGAGCGCCATCACAGACATCTAACCGCTCATCGCCGACAATCGAGATCGACCTGTGGCAGCCGGAGGTGCGTCCGTCCACAACGACGGCCCTGGAAACTGCCCCAACCCACGAGTCGGCGCTCTTTGAGAACACCAATTTGGGAAATGAGCAGGCGTCAGCCCGCCCCCGAACCCCCGAATGCAGCGAAAAGCAAGCTAAGTCATTGACGAATAAATACTTTACCTCTAAGTCATTTAAACTCAAAGAAGTAGCGGGGATTTCCTCCTAACCCCATGATTCCAATAGCGAGGGGGGAGGGGGGAGGGGTGGGTGTCTTGAGAGTAAACAGGCGCTGGCAGCTACCGCCCAGCTTCGAACCGGTAGCCGATTCCGCGTAATGTTTTCAGGTAGCGAGGATGCCGCGGATCGCGTTCGATCTTCTCCCGCAGACGCCGCACAAAAACGTCAATCGAGCGTGGGGTCACAAACGATCCTTCTTTCCACACCGCGTCAAGCAACTGGGCGCGGGTAAAGACGCGTCCTCGGTGCCGGGCCATATATTCGAGCAGCCGGAACTCGCGGACCGTTGTAGATACTGTCCTGCCCTCGACACGCACGGTCATTGAAGCGATGTCAATTTCCAAATCTCCCAACTGGAGAATCTCGTGACTGGGGGCGTCCGGCTGACCGCGAAGCACGTTACGGACGCGCGCAATCAACTCACGGGGACTGAAAGGTTTGGTGATGTATCCATCGCCACCGGCGTCGAAGGCCTGCAGGCAGTCAGGTTCCTGAGTTCTGGCCGAAACAAAAATTATGGGTGTCCTGCCCAGCTGTTGGTGTTGGCGGATCTGGCGGCAGAGATCGAACCCGCTGATCCCTGGCAGCATAATATCAAGAAGAAACAGCGCCGGTTGCGCCCTGGCTGCCATGGGAACCACCCGCGCCCCGGAGAAAAATGTGGAGACCTCATAGCCGGCGGTTCGCAGGTTGTGTTCGATCAGTTGAGACACGTCCGGATCGTCTTCGACGACATAGATCAGATCGGCGTAACGCGGTTTGTCTGCTGCTTCCAAAGATTCCATAGTCAGAAGGACGCGTTCTCGAGGAGCCTCACGCGGGAAGGGTCTTGCATTGTCGTCGCTATGACACTAGAGGGATTTTGTTGCGGCAATGTTGCGCCAGTGTTAAAGGAGAGTTAATTCAAGTGCGACTGATACCACTTTGCTCTGTCCGCGGCCCAAGCGTTACACTGCGAGACATGAATACGGCGAACCAACCGAATGTGAAGTTCGTGCAAACGCCCGATTACCGCGAGGCCTACTCCAACAGCGTGCAAATCCGTGTAAATGTTTGGGATTTTTTCCTCGTTTTCGGGACCATGCAGCAAAGCTCGGAGACGCAGGTGGAACTAAGAAACTTTCAGGGAATTTATCTCAGCCCGCAACAGGCCAAGGCGCTCATGGCCCTCCTGCAGCAAAACGTGACCAACTACGAAGCTGCGTTCGGCGAGATCAAACTTGATCCACGCGCCCCAGGCGGACAAGTTCACTGATGCCTGCGCGGCCGGCAGCGCAGTCCGATCTGAAAACAGAATCTCAACCGGCCCTCTTCGCATGGACGCAGCAGCTTCTTCTGTTGGCACTGTTTTTCGCGGGATTGATGCTGCTGCATGCGCCGCTTCTCCGCCTTCCTTATTTCTGGGATGAGGCGGGCTATTACATTCCGGCAGCGCGCGATTTATTTCTGACCGGCACGCTTATTCCTCAGTCCACGCCATCAAACGCGCATCCTCCGCTGGTGATGGCGTGGCTGGCGCTGGCCTGGCGCGTCTTCGGATACTCCACGCTGGTAACGCGCACAGCCATGCTGGCGCTCAGCGCATTCTCCCTCGTGGGGCTGTTTCGACTGTCGCGAGTCGCCGCCAATCTGCCCGTGGCGTGGGCGGCCACCCCGTTAGTGGCGCTTTATCCCGTGTACTTCACGCAGAGTTCCATGGCGCACGTCGACTTGCCGGCCGCCGGATTTACGTTCTGGGCGCTGGCCGCATATATAGAAGACCGTCCATGGAAGCAAGCGCTCTGGTTCTCGCTGGCGGCGCTGGCGAAAGAGACTGCGATTGTGGCTCCACTGGCGTTGTTTGCCTGGGAGTTGCCGGGTTATTTCATTCGCCCGCACTCCAATGAACGCTGGAAAGAGATTCTTCCGCCTGTGGGCAGACGCACGCACTGGCTTCATCTGCTAATTCCCATCGTGCCGCTGGCCGCCTGGTACGCCTACCACTACTCCAAGACGGGCTTCCTGCTGGGCAACGCCGAGTTCTTTCGCTACAACGTTGCCGCTACGCTCAATCCACTGCGCGTGCCACTGGCTCTCGGATTGCGGCTCTGGCAACTTTTCGGATATTTCGGTCTGTATCTGCTCACGCTGGCGGGATTGCTGGCCATGCTTCGTCCGGCCCAGTTAGAGGGAAAGACGGAAAACGCATTTGCGCGGCCGCGAATTCCAATCTGGATGCAGACAGCATTCCTTTTCGTTGTGCTCGCTTACCTTGCCTTTATGTCGGTCGTGGGTGGAGCGGTGCTGGCTCGCTACATGTTGCCAGTCGTCCCGCTCGTCGTCCTGGCGCTGGTCTCGACTCTTCGGAGGCGCGCGCGCCATTGGAAATTGATTGTGGGAGCGGTCGCCATCGCATTTGTCGCGGACCTGTTCAGCAATCCGCCCTATGGATTCTCTCTTGAAGACAATCTGTCCTATCGCGACTACATCGTGATGCACGAGGAAGCCTGTCATTTTATGGCGATGCGATATTCCGGCGAGCGCGTCCTCACCGCCTGGCCCGCGTCGGACGAACTCGCCCGGCCCTGGCTTGGCTACGTCAGTCAGCCTTTCCGCGTCGTGCGCATCGAGGACTTCTCAGCCTCCCAGATCGATGTAGCTGCCCAAGCTCGCGAGCGCTTTGACGTGGCCCTGGTCTTCTCGACAAAATATCAGCCGCCACATGAGCTCTTTGAAAATTGGGAAGCGTGGCGGCGTGTCAAGGAAAGGTTCTTCGGCTATCATCGCGACCTATTGCCCGAAGATATTGCGCAACGACTGAGCGGAACGATTGTCTATCGCGAAGTCCGGAACGGGCAGTGGATCGCGGTGATTGCAGTGGAGCGGTGAGCCTCCCTGTGCGGCTGAGAGGCTTTGCCCCATCCAACGGAGCCCGGCTCGTTGCGCAAGTACGGTCTGCGTCAACCCCACCACGTCATAGTCCATTATCATTTGCGACATGTTCATTGTTTGTGTTGAAATTGAACGACGCCGCAAGCTCCGGGTGGCGTGGGTCCGGCCACGGATAAACCAGTCAGCAATGCTGTACTCGCGAAAGGGTAGCGGATGGCAAGAACACTGGTAGCGCATGAACAGCCGGTAGCGAAAATCTTTAGCGACGACTATGTCTTCCGCATTCCGGGGTATCAGCGCCCTTACGCGTGGACCACAGAGCAAGCGGAAGAACTCCTCGACGACCTCCTCACCTTTATGCAAGCATCGGGCGGACCTGTAGAGGAGATGCCACCCTACTTTCTCGGTAGCATCGTCCTAATCAAAGACGAATCCGCGCCGGAAGCAGACGTCGTGGATGGACAGCAACGCCTCACAACGCTCACCATCCTATTGGCCGCCATCCGCGCGAGCGTTGCCGAACCCAGCGCGTCAGAAGTTACGCGGCTCATCTACGAAAAGGGCAGCGCGATCCTCGGCACCAAAGACCGATTTCGCCTCACTCTCAGAGAGCGGGACAGCGACTTCTTCCAAAGATACATCCAGAAGGAGGACGGCATCACCCAGCTCCTCAATCTCGGTGATGAGCGCACGGATAGCCAGAACAATATCCGAGATAATGCCAACCTCTATAAGCACCGCCTCACGGAACTACCCGAAGCCGAAATGCACACGGTGTTACCTTGTTGTCGTCGCCACACCAGACCTCGATTCCGCGTACCGCATCTTTAGCGTCCTCAACAGCCGCGGGCTCGATCTCGCACCCACCGACATCCTCAAATCAGAAATTATCGGCGGCATTCCAGCAATCCAGCGCGACGCGTACACCACAAAATGGGAGGATGCGGAAGAAGACCTCGGCCGCGACGAATTCACGGACCTTTTCAGCCACATCCGGATGATCTACCGACGACTGAAACCTAAAGGTACTCTCATCAAAGAGTTCAAGGATCATGTTACTGAGGTTAAACAACCGGCACAGTTCATCGACCATGTGCTCTTGCCGATGACGAGGGCGTACGAAGAGATACTAGACGCGAGCTATGAAAGTACCAGCCACGCCGAGGCTGTCAACGAGCATCTCAGATGGCTCAACCGCTTGGAATTCAACGACTGGGTGCCACCGGCGCTCGCGTTCACGACACGACACCGGCAGGAGCCCGAAGCAATGGCGGCCTTCTTCCGCGACCTCGAACGACTCGCGTATGCCCTACTTATACGGAAAGCCGGCATCAACGACCGAATCGAACGATTTTCCAAACTCACCGCCGCCATTGACAAAGGGGCAGACCTCGCTGAAGATTTGTCACCACTCCAACTCACGCGGACCGAGCAATATGAGGTGTACGTGAGGCTCGACGGTGTGTTCTATGAGACGTTCGCCGCTCGTGCACGAACGACCATCCTCCTCCGGCTCGACACGCTCCTTTCAGGTGGCGGCGCGAAGTACGACTACAAAACCATCACGGTAGAGCACGTCCTCCCGCAAACCCCGCCCGACGGGAGCAAGTGGCTGACATGGTTCCCGACCCCCAACGACCGATTCCAATGGGTTCATAGGCTCGGCAACCTCGCGCTCCTCACGCGCAAGAAGAACAGCTCTGCCTCCAATTATGAGTTCGACAAGAAGAAGCAATCCTACTTCGCACAGGGTGGCGTTTCACCCTTCGTCCTCACCACTCAGGTCCGAGACAAGAACGAATGGACGCCCGCAATTGTGGCAGAGCGACAAAAGCAGCTCCTCGCTATACTCGAGAATCATTGGCAGCTCAAGAACAGGAAAAACCCACAGGCAGCAAGCGCCTAACGTTCAAGATTGAACCCGCACGGAATTTCGCCTCAAGGGAGGAACTATGGGGAACGCCAACCTTCCACCCGTCCTGCAACAGTCGTCTTCACATCCCCATCAAGTGGCACGAGTGCGTCTTGACCACGACCCACACACCCTTGCCCGGGCCAAGTTGCAGAGCGTCGCGCGCCGCCAGCGTTAGATGAACCTCGAACTCTGTGCCCCCGCAATCCACCATTGCCGAGACGATAACGTCTCTCCGCTCCAGCTGCCGGATAGTTCCCGGCACAATATTACGAGCGCTCAACCCGTGTGGGTTTTCCGTTGCCAGCAGCAGATCGCCAGCGCGAACGCCCACGCGCAGGCGCGATCCAACCTCTGCTCGAACCAGCGGCGTCTCCAGGTCCACTGTGCCGTTTCCTAATTGGCAAGTCATGGTGCCGCGATCTTCGTGCAGCGCCAGCACCGTGGCGTCGAAGATGTTTTCGAATCCTGAAAGATTCGCAACAGTTTCCAGCCGCGGAGCACGCATGACTTCATGCGGCTGTCCTTGCGCCACGATTATTCCCGCGTCCAGCACGATGACCTCGTCGCCGAGCGCAAACACTTCCTCGCCATTGTGGGTGACGAAGAGAATCGGGACGCGATGATGCTGATTCCACTTACGCAGATCGCCAACCAGAGACGACTTCGTAGGACGGTCCAGCGCCGCCAGTGGCTCATCGAGCAGCAGGGCACGTGGTTCAGTCACCAGCGCGCGCGCCAGGGCGACGCGCTGGCGCTCGCCTCCCGAAATCTGTGCCGGCCGCCGCTCGTGCAAGTGATCGATGCGGAACGCATCGAGCATTTCGCGACTCCGCGTTTTTCGCTCCCCCGCGCTGATCCTGCGGAGACCGTACGCGACGTTCTCCTCGGCGGTCAGGTGCGGGAACAGCGCCAGCTCCTGATGTACATATCCGATGTTGCGTTCCCAGGCTGCGACGTTGCGCTTTTTCTGCGAGTCGTAAAGGTCTTCACCGCCAACAACGACGCGACCTTCGTCCGGATCGCTGAGTCCGGCAATGCAATCGAGCAGCGTGGTTTTGCCGGCGCCCGAAGCGCCGAACAGAATCGTGAAACCGGCCAGCGCGCGAAAGTGGACATTCAGGTTGAAACCGCCCTCCGGATTCGGAAAGCGTTTGCGGACACGGACTTCGAGATCGGCAGAGATTGGCTGTTGCGACGCTGGCAAGGTGGCCTCAGCAGCGGCAGAAGTCTTCACCTCCATGGCCCCACCGCCCATAGGCGCCGGTTCACGCCGAACCGGTTCACGCCGAACCGGTTCAAGCCGAAGATGATCGACAACACGACGAACGAGATGATCAGCAGTACGAGTGCCGTTTCGTTTGCGCTGGAATAATTTGCCATCTCGACCTGATCGTAAATATCAATCGAGATAGTGCGTGTCACACCGGGAATGTTGCCTCCCACCATGAGCACAACTCCGAACTCGCCCAGTGTGTGCGCGAAGCTGAGCGCAAATCCCGTAACCAGCCCGGCTTTTGAGAGGGGAAGGACGATGCGGCGAAAGGTCTGCATCGGCGAATGTCCAAGCGATGCTGAGGCGCGAAGCAGATTGTGGTCCACCGCGCCGAATGACGCCGCGAACGGCTGCACGGCGAATGGCAGACTGTATAACAATGATCCGATCACCAGCCCCTCGAAGGTAAAGGCCAGGGTGTGGCCGGTAAGCGACTCCCACCAGCGGCCGAGCGGACTACGCGAACCGAGAGCCACCAGAACATAAAACCCGAGCACTGTCGGCGGCAGGACAATGGGAAGCCCGACCGCGGCTTCGACCAGAAATTTCCAGCGCCAGCGCGAGTAAGTCAGCCAGTAGGCGATGGGGATTCCGATCGCGAGCAGCAGCAGCGAGACGATGGCGGCGAGACGTACCGTCAACCAGAACGCCTCCCAGTTCATTTCGCTCTTTCTCCACTCGAATGCGTCTCCGCAGGCAGGCTGAAGCCGTATGTGGCGAGCAGGGAAATGGCTTCAGAACTGCGCAAAAACCCCAGGAATCTGCGGGCCGCATCCCGCTGCTTTGATCGCGAAAGCACGACGGCCGCCTGGTTCAGCGTGGGATAGGCATCGAGCGGAACCACCCAGTAGCGGCCTTTGTCCCTAAGCGCGGGTGCGAGCGCATGGGAGAGCGCGATCAGTCCCGCTTGTGCGTTGCCCGATTCGACAAACTGCGCCGCCTGCGACACGTCTTCCCCCAGGACAAGCCTGCTCGAGACCCGCTCGTAGATTCCAAAGTGCCATAGCGCGCCGACTGCTGCCCGCCCGTACGGCGCGTGCGCGGGATTCGCGATCGCAATCTTCTTGACCGAAGGATCGAGCAAAGCCTGCATGCCCAGCTTCGACAACTCCAGGGGCGAGTCGCTGGGCACCCACAGCGCCAGCTGGCCGGCCGCATAACGGTAAAGTGTGCCATTCAATGCAAGTCCATCGGCGATCAGTTGTTGAGGATATTCTTCGTTGGCTGAGAAGAAAACATCGAAGGGCGCGCCGTTTCGTATCTGATTGGCAAGATTGCCGGACGAGCCGAATGTAAGCTTGACCACTTGCCCAGTCTTCTTCGTGTAGTCGGCGACGAGTTGCGGAAGAGCAGCGCTCATGTCCGCCGCCGCAGCCACGGTAATTTCCTGCGCGCTTGCGAAAGCTCCCGTAAACAGGAATAGTAGCGCCAGCAGTTTTTTCATCGCAGGCATCCTCATCCCGAGATTTCGGCTCTCCAACCGAGATTGTGCACCACTACAAACTCCGGTTACACCAATTTCGCCTTCGACAGCGGCAACTCCCGCACCCTCTTGCCAGTAGCCGCAAACACCGCGTTGCATAGCGCAGGAGCAAACGGCGGCACGCCGGGTTCGCCGACGCCGGCCGGCGGCGCTTCGCTCTTCACAATATGCACGTCAATGTGTCGCGGAGCACGGCTCATGCGCGCGATCTGATAATCATTGAAATTGCTCTGGTCGATGGCTCCGTTGGTCGCCGTAATTTCGCCGAATAACGCGAGGCTCGTTCCAAACACAGCCGCTCCCTCGAACTGATTGCGAATATTGTCAGGACTGACAACCGTGCCTGCATCGACCGCCGTCCACACATTCGGAATGTGCACCTGTCCCTGCCTGTCGACTTCGACCTCCACAACGGTCGCAACATACGTCAGGAAACTGCGGTGCGCGGCAATGCCCATGCCGCGCCCTTTTTCCATGGGTCGCTTACCCCAGCCGGATTTCTCCGCCGCAATCTCCACCACGCACCGCAATCGAGCCGTGTCGAGCGGATATTTCTTGGCGTCTCCGCCTTCGTCTCCCTTGAGGTTAAGGCTGACGATGCGCGGCGGCCCGATCAGATCCAGCAGATACTGCACCGAGTCGTTGTTGGCGGATTTCGCAAGCTCGTCGGCGAAGGAGTGAATCGCGAAGGCATGATAGATGTTCCCCACGCTCCTCAGCCATCCAATCCGCACGTGATAGTCGGCGGGACCATTCTCAGCACGATGGTTGGGAATGTCGAAAGGAAGGTTGTTCCATCCCAAGCCCATCTCGTCCTCGGCATACTTGGCAGCCGTGTCGAAAGTCGAACCGATGGGCGGATATACCGTGCGCTGCAACCATGCCGTTGGCTTCCCATCTGCCCCAACTGCGGCCTTCATGTACATCGCGGCGACGGAGTGGAAAAAATCACAATGAATATCGTCTTCCCGGCTCCAGACTATTTTGACCGGCTTGCCAAGTTGTTTCGAAAGAATGGCCGCTTCGGCGACCTGGTCGGGCATTGACTTGCGTCCGAAGCCGCCGCCAAGCAGCGTGACATGGCAAGTCACATCTTCTTTCTTGATGCCGAGCACGCCGGCAATGGTCTCCTGCACCGCTTGCGGGTTCTGTGTCGGGGCCCAGGCCAGCACCTTGCCGTCGCGATACTCGGCGACGGCGACCGGTGGCTCCATCGAAACATGTGCCAGATGCGGAGTGTAGTACTCGGCTTCAATGATCTTTCCGCCGATCTTCGCACTCTTGGCGAACGCCGCATCCACATCGCCGACGTTGCGCACAACTTTGCCCGGCTGCCGCGAAGTTGCTTCAAGCGTTTTGCGGAACGGTGCCGAGTTATACACCGCGTGCGGACTACTATGAACGTCCCATTCGATCTTCAGGCCCTTGCGCCCCTTGAATGCCGCCCAGGTGTTGTCGGCAATCACGGCGACGCCGCCCAAAGGCTGGAACTGGTGCGGCGGTTTGAAAGCGTCGATGGTCAGCGTCCTCTGAACGCCGGGCACTTTGAGCGCTGCCTTGTCGTCATACGACTTGATCTTCTGTCCAAGCACGGGCGGGTGCTCAACCGAAGCGAAGACCATCCCCGACATAGTCGCGTCTATACCAAAGGCCGCTTTGCCGGTGACGATCTCCGGAAGGTCGAACAAAGAGTTGCTTTCTTTGCCGATATAACGCCACTCGGCACGCGGCTTGAGCGGGACATCTTCTTTTCTCGGAACCGGCAGCTTGGCTGCGGCGGCGGCAACTTCGCCATGGCCAAGCTTGCGGCCGCTGGCACGATGTACAACGAAGTGAGCCTCGGTCGTGCAATCCGTCGGCGAAACGCCCCACTGCGCGGCGGCGGCGCTGATCAACATAGCCCGTCCCGTAGCGCCCACTTCGCGCATCAAGTCGAAGTTACTGCGCACAGAGTGCGAGCCATCCGTATCCTGATCCCCGTATTTCGGATCGCCAATCGCCTGTTCAATTTTCACTTTCGACCAGTCGGCATCAAGTTCGTCGGCGACCACGAGCGGCAAGGCAGTGCGGCTGCCGCATCCCATCTCTGAGCGGTGGGCGACGATGGCCACCGTGCCATCGGACGCGATCGACATCCACAGACTGGGTTCAACCGCCCGCGCGGCCGCTTCGCCTTCCGCAGCCCATAGCGGCTCGGGAATAAAGCGCGCGCTCAACACAAACACCCCGCCCGCTAATGCGCCTTGCAGGAACCCTCTTCGGCTAACATGGCGGCTGACCTGACGGCTCTCATTTTCAATGCGATTCATGCCGGCTCCTTCGCAGCCTGATGCTTCGCAGCCTGATGAATCGCCGCGCGAATCCGCTGATAAGTTCCGCAGCGGCAGAGATTGCCAGACATTGCCGTGTCGATATCCTGGTCGCTGGGATTCTTGTTGTCTTTGAGAAGCGCAATCGCCTGCATGATCTGGCCGGTCTGGCAGTAGCCGCATTGCGGCACCCGGATCTCCAACCACGCTTCTTGCACGGGATGCATGGGCGCGATGCCTTCAATGGTCGTGATCTCAGCGCCGCCGACCTCTTTCATGGCAGTAACGCACGAGCGGACAGCCGCGCCATTCTGGTGCACGGTGCATGCGCCGCACAGCGCCATGCCGCAGCCGAACTTCGTTCCCGTAAGCTGGGCCACATCGCGCAAATACCACAGCAACGGCGTGTCGGGATCGCCGTCAAACGTCTTCTCTTTCCCGTTCACTTTAAAACGGATCATTTATTCCTCGCTGAACTGCGCATTCTGCAAAATTGATTTCCATATCCTAGTCGCACAGCGCGAAATGTGGAAGAGTCGTTTCACTGTAAACGCTTGTCATCCCGAGCGGAGCGAGGGATATGCAGTTCCTTGCATCGGCGCCGTCATATAATCGTCTGTCATTTGTCAGAGATCACGGGAGGAATTTTGGCCTACGACGATCTGCGCGACTGGATCAAAGCACTCGACCGAGCCGGCGAACTGAAGCGCATCCACACCGAAGCCGACCCAATCTTAGAGATCGCGGAAATTGCCGATCGGGTTTCGAAAAGTAAGAATAAAGACCAGCAGGGAACTGTCGGAGGCAAGGCTCTTCTGTTCGAAAACGTGAAGGGCTATCCCGGCTCTCAACTTCTCATCAACCAGTTCGGATCGGCTCGGCGGATGCGGCTTGCGCTCGAAGTGCGTTCCCTCGACGAAATCGCCGAGCGCATCCGCGGCTTCATGGACGTGAAGTCACCGCAAGGCTTCCTCGACAAAGTCAAGATGCTGCCCATGCTAGCCGAGATGGGCAAGTTCTTTCCCAAGACCGTTGCCACAGGCCCATGCAAAGAGGTGATCAAGCGCGACAATTTCTCGTTGCTCGATTTTCCCATCCTGCAATGCTGGCCAAAAGATGCGGGACGCTTCATCACGCTGCCCTGCGTGATCACTCGCGACCCGAAAACCGGGAAGCGCAACGTAGGTATGTACCGCATGCAGATCTATGACGAGCGCACGACCGGCATGCACTGGCAAAGACAAAAAGTAGCCGCCGAACACTACCGCGATCACATCAGAAATGCCGCGACCTTCCAAGACCACGTAGGGACGGCCGCCCCCGGCCGTCCAGCCGGGCAAAGCCCGGCAGCTGCGGTCGACATCATGGCCCGCTCTTCAGGAGGCTCAATGCTGGCTGCCGGTGACCGTCCCGCCGGCAAAATGGAAGTAGCCGTAGTTATCGGCACCGAGCCTGCGCTAACGTTCTCCGCCATCGTGCCCGCCCCGCCCGACGTCGAAGAGTACATCGTCGCCGGATTCCTGCGCCAGAAGCCGGTCGAACTGGTAAAGTGCGAGACCGTAGATCTGGAAGTTCCCGCCGACGCCGAGATCATCCTCGAAGGCTACGTCAATCTAGACGAACTTCGCATCGAAGGCCCCTTCGGCGATCACACCGGCTTCTACTCGCTAGAGGACGAGTACCCCGTATTCCACGTCACCTGCGTGACCCACCGCAAAGACCCTATCTACGCGACAACCGTAGTCGGCAAGCCGCCGCAGGAAGACGCCTGGATGGGCAAGGCGGTCGAGCGCATTTTCCTGCCGCTGATGAAGCTCACCATCCCCGAACTCGTGGACATCAACCTGCCCATCGAAGGCGTGTTCCACAACTTAATGATCGTCTCCATTCGCAAGTCCTATCCCGGACAGGCGCGCAAAGTGATGAACGCCATCTGGTCGCTGGGTCAGGCGATGTTCACCAAGTGCATCGTCGTAGTAGACGAAGACGTGGACGTGCAGGATATAGCCGACGTCACCTTGAAGGTGCTGAACCACATTGATCCCGAGCGCGACATCCAGTTCACGATGGGGCCAGTCGATTCGCTCGACCACGCCGCCCGCCTGGCCAACTACGGATCGAAGATGGGCATCGACGCCACGCGCAAGTGGTCGACCGAGGGCTTCGGTCGTCCGTGGCCGGACGAGATCGTGATGGACGCGAAGACCCGTGCGCTGGTCGATGGAAAATGGAAGGCCCTCGCGAGGGAGCTGGGGATCGAGTAGTCAGGCTCCGCCATCTGCGGGTCATTTCGATTTTCACACCTGTGCCCTGAGCGCTTCGGAATCTGGTTGAATTCCTATTATCTTGCTATCCTTGCCCTGGCAGGCTGCGGAAAAACTCGAATTGCCTTTGATTTTGGGTGGCGCAGCGGTTTACCGCTGCGATAAATGGCTTCTTTTTCAGAGGCGGCTTTAGCCGCTGAGGTGAGATTGCGATGCGGAAAGGCACTTTTTCCGCAGCCTGCTAGCCATGTCCACGCCAAAACAACAAGTCGAGTCACTTCTCCATAAGCTTCCGCAGAACTGTAGCTCGGACGGCCTTGAGCCCGCCCCCCAACTTGTGTTCTCATTAGAAAAAGGGACGCAGCCCGTGGGGACTTCGTCCGCGCCCGAACCTCAACCCTCAACCTCATCGTCCTTAAAACGGAATATGAGCGAACATGAGCGGAACACCAAGAGGAGAATAATCATGAAAAAAGTCGACTACATTCCCAAGGGATACAACACCATTACGCCCTACCTCGTCGTTAAAGGCGCAGCGAAAGCGATCGATTACTACAAGAACGTTTTCGGGGCGACCGAAGTCATGCGCATGCCTGGTCCAGACGGCAAGGTCGGCCATGCCGAGCTGAAGATAGGCGACTCGCACATCATGCTGGCCGACGAAAACCCCGCCATGGGGTACCGCAGCGCCGAGAGTATCGGCGCTTCTCCGGTGAGCCTGCTTGTGTACCTCCCCGATTGCGATAAAGTCGTCGCAAAAGCGGTCGCGGAGGGAGCGAAAATCCTGAAGCCGGTCCAGGACCAGTTCTACGGAGACCGCTCCGGCTTCATTCAGGACCCGTTCGGACATTTCTGGTCGGTCGCGACTCACAAGGAAGACTTGTCCCCGAAAGAAATGGAAGAACGCGCCAAGAAAGCGATGCAGGCCGCTTGATAGCAGCTTCTCGCTTACTGGCTCTTAGCCGTTAGCTCGGCCAAGTCAGATTTGGCTAAGGGCTAACGGCTAAAGGCTAAGGCTGAGCGCTCGCTGCTGGTAGCCGCACTCGCCCTGCGCTCGTCTAATTGCGGCTCACAATTTTAGAAAGGAGTCTTTCTATGCTCTCCGCTGGCAATGCCTTTCCGAATTTTTCTCTCCCCAACCAGGACGGCAAAATTACCAGGCTCTCCGATTTCGCCGGACATTGGCTGGTCATCTACTTCTATCCGAAAGACGACACGCCCGGCTGCACCATCCAGGCGAAATCGTTCACTGCGACCAAGGCTGATTTTGACGCCGCGGGAATCAAAGTCATCGGTATTAGCGCCGACGATGTTGCCTCGCACAAAAACTTCTGCAACAAATTTTCTCTCACCGTCGAATTCCTCGCCGACACCGACTCCAGCCTGATGAAGTCGCTCGGCCTCGGCATGACGGAATGGAAAGGGATGAAGTTCTGGGAGCGCACCAGCTTCGTGGTCGATCCGAAGGGCGTGATCCGCAAGGTGTACGAAAAGGTGAACCCGGAAGGCCACGAAAAAGTGCTGCTCGCCGACATCGAAAGGATGAAGGCGAAGGCCGCCTGACAGCTCCTCCCGGCGGCTGAACAGCTTGCGGAAAAAACTCTAGCTTCTCCACGAACGGGAAGGGCACGAGTTTCACTCGTGCCGTTAAGTTGTTGAAAATGTCGGCGCTTGAGCGCCTGGGGTGCGCTTCTTGTGCGCTCAATTGCTTTTTGCGCAACCTGTGAAGATGTGCTATTCCGTCAGCGGATCGGCGGCGAACTCCGATCCGCTACTACTGCTGCCGTTCCACGACCGACGCAATGTTCCAGCCAGCCCTTCCGCCATCATCGAGGGCAGAATCCGGTACAGCCGTGCGCGCAAACCGCGGTAGCCCTGAATGCCGGCAAAGAGGTCGCTCATTAACTCGCGGAAGCTTGCGCTTTGCGCGGTTAGGGAGACCATCCGCTCCAGCACGCTGTCCCCGAATATCTGTCCGCTGTAGAACCGCTGCGAAACCCGCGCCGCCAGCTTCAACTCGGAAAGCACCTCTTCTGCCAGCATTGCGCGATACTCATGTGGTCGTCCGGCCAGCAGCGCTTCAGCGCACAACTCCGCGGACCGCAGCGCGTAGTAAAGACCCTCTCCCGTAATCGGATCCACCAGTCCCGCACTGTCGCCGATCATGGCCCAGCCGTCGCCGCACACTTCAAGCGTCTCGAACGCCTGGGCACGAAAGGATGGAAGAATATGTGAGTAAAAGCGCGCGCCATCCAAACCGAAGCCATTCTCCTCCAGCCACTTTTCCAGCATGCGGCGCAACTCGGCCGTAGGGGTTTCCCCCATTTTGCCCGCGATTCCGGCGGAAAAATGATCGGCCCGCGGGAAGACCCAGATGTAGCCCGCGATCCCTTTCAGAAATTGAATTTGCATCAGCGAATTGCGCCCGGGGATGAAGTAGCCCGCGGTGACCATCAGATCGCTCGGGGAGATAGGCGCAAGGAACTGGGAGAGGAACGGATTGCGCGCGCCCGCTCCCAGCATCAGGTATGACGCCCTGTATTCACGCTCGGACGTGACCAGTTGCCAGTCTTCTTGCCCGACAGCACCGGTGCGCGCGATCCGCGTGACGCGCTCGTGCCTCACATCGGCGCCGGCGCCCCGGGCTCGCTCCAGCAACAATCCATTCAGCGCCATCCGCGAGAAGATCGCAACCGGGTACTGCATGTGGAAGCGCACGCGCCGTCCCGACGGACTGATCAACTCGCAGCGGTCAATGAGATTGCTTTCGCCCCCGGCATCTGCCAGAAACGGATATTGCCGCAGAGCCTTGTGCGTAAGTCCGCCGCCGCAAGGTTTTTCCCAGGCAAGCTTTTCGTCAAAGAGAACGACATCCTTGCCTCCCGCCGCCAGCAGCGCGCCTGCCAAAGCCCCCGCAGGACCGCCTCCGACAATGGCAATGGGTTCACGCGTTCGCATGTCATGTCCCGCTGCGGACTTTACCCCAGGATTCTGCCCTAAAAAAGAGAAGAGCTCGCCGGCGGCCAGCAAGCGCTGCGCCACCGCTCGCGTGCGAGTTTTCCCCGAGGTGGGGGTTGGCAAGGACGCCCGCGAATCCGCGAGTCTTCCCGTTTACTGCAGCGTGGTGGCGCTGGTCAGCCCCTGATAGATGAACAGTCCCGCAATGACCAGGATCATGGCCCCCGATATGGCGCCGAGCACCTTGACGATCGGTGTGATTCTTTTCATCTTCGCCAGAACTTCCACTTGATCCTTATGCATCTGGGATTCGGTTTCATGGAGGAAGATGGAATCGTCCTCGTGCATGGTGAGGGTGCTTTTGTAGATCAGAAGGATAATCAGGATCCCCGTCAGAATTCCCCACGCGACAAGCAGCATAAACATAGGAGTCATACGCCACCTCGGAGCTGAGTTCGAGCCAATTCCCGAAGTTGCAATCTTGAGCCCCAGCGAAAATTGTCCGGTCATCCGCTGGCGTTCGGGCACGGGCCCCTACTGCGCATGATTATAGACCCGTTGGCAAGCGGGGATGCGACTTCTTGCCTGCCAGAAGCATCTAAAGGCTGGATTCGGGGATCTTTACCAGCCTCCGAAAAGCCTTGCCTAGCCACTTGCAACCTTTGTTATACTAGGCTTTTACAAGGAGATAGACCGATGGCAACTACCACCGCACCCGGAGTGCAACCCAAGACCACAGCGCCTGTTCTGACCCCCGCCGCGATTGCCAAAGTTAAGGAGATCATGGCCTCGCAGTCTCCGGTTCCGTCAGGATTGCGGCTGTCCGTCGTTGGCGGCGGTTGCTCCGGCTTCCAATACTCCATGGCCTTCGAGAACGGCGCCGGCATGATGGACAAGGTTTTCGATTTTGATGGCTTGAAGGTATATGTAGACGCTACTTCCCTGATGTATCTTGGCGGAGCGCATGTCGATTACGTCGAGACCCTGGAAGGCGCCGGGTTCAAGTTCGACAACCCGAACGTGAAAAGCACCTGCGGGTGCGGTTCCTCGTTCAACGTTTAAGCATCTCTCGTTCTATGTCAAGCCCCGCGAACAATGCGGGGCTTTTCTGTTGCTGCAACATTGCTGAAACCGCGAAATCTATTGTTGAGGCGGCGCCGGGCTTGAATTCTGCTGAGGTTGCGGAGTTTGGCCGGTGCCCGGTGTTAGCCCTAGGCCTTGCCCGAATCCTTGTCCCCCCAATCCTTGTCCTCCCAATCCCGGTCCACCGGGTCCTTGTCCTATACCGCCCCCGGGCTGTCCGGGCGTGAGGCCGTTCAGGTTTGGCGTCGGGGGCATATTAGGATTCACCGGCCCTACCAGCAGGCCTCCGCGATCAAGCGCTTGTACATAAATGAAGAGCCAGTCGTTGTAATGGGTTTTGTCGAAGAACACGCGAATGGTCTTCGTTTTGTTGTTCGTGCTTGCAACCCCTATAATCGGCCCCCCGCCGAAAGTCGGCCCGCTGAAGCCTGAACTGGAACCTGTATTGGAATTCGAGCTTCCCGGCGTATTCGAGCTGCCTGAGGAGGAGGAGTTGCCGGAATCGCCACTCGCGGAACTCTGGCCGCTCGTGCCGCCGCCCGTTTGTTGAAGCCCACCGGTCTGCCCTCCGCTTTGTCCCTGCAGTCCGCCTTGTCCGAGGAGTCCACCACCTGGTCCGCCTGGTCCGCCCGGTCCGTTCTGTCCCGGTAATACCGGCCCGTTGTTCAAACTGATGTCCTGCTGATGCAGGAGTTTGAAATCCTTCTCCTTGCCCGTTTTCGTATCCCTGCTCATTGGATCCGTATAGCGCCTACGGAGGAAACGGATATTGTTGGTATTCTCCAGTTCCTCGAGCCGCGTGGGATAGCGCCCAAATTTTTTGTAGAAGTGTTGAATGGCGCGCATATACGCCGTGCCCCGGTGTCTCAACTCCTCTTCGCGGTCGCGCTGGACCTGCTGTTTAATTTCGGGGAGCACGGCGAGTAGCCCAATCGTGATCAGCGCGACGGCGAGCATCAGCGTGATCATCATGTAGCCGCGCGAACGAATTTGTAATTTGTAATTTGTGATTTGGTAATTTAGTGATCTCGAACCACGACGTCGCATAACCGCTCACTCGCCTTTAAAATTACAAATTACAAATTACCCATTGCAAATTGGCAAAGACCTTCATCCTGGAGCTTGCGTTAACGGCAGGCTCTGGCGGTTGTTGTTGAGCACGTCTTCCACCTCTACCGAGATGGGCGAGATTTTCAGAACGCGATAGCGCCGGTCGACGATGTCGCCCTCGCCGGCAATAAAAACGTCCTCGCCCTGGGACAAAAACACCTTCCTCGTCTCCCCGGGCCGGTTGGCAAAGCCAAAAAATTTGAGCGTGATCGGCGGCGGCTGCGGAATTGCCGGAGGCACGTAAGCGGCTTGCTGCGGCTTATCCGTACCGTTTCTTCTGGGTTTTTCGATCACTGCCACCGATCCCGCGACAAAAATGTTTCTTCCATTGCCGCCGTACTTGATTTCCTCGCTTTGGCTGAGCAGTTTCAGGTCGAGCGTAGGATCCAGGCGCGGCTCACCCACGGGCACCATTTTTCCCGAAGCCGAATGCCTCATGCTAGGCTTGGCGGCTGTCGAAGCCGTCTGCGACGCTGCCGGCGCCCCCGCTGGTGACGATGGCCAATACTCGTAACCCAACGCCAGGATCGCGATCCCTCCCAACACGGCCAACGTGATGACCTGCGTCCGATTCTCGATTCCGAGTTTCACTTATGCACCCGACCGCAGATAACTGTGTATCGTAATCTGCAAGCGGACCTGCCCCGTACTTTCGCCGGCAAGGTCCACGCTATCCACCGTGAAAAACATCTTCGAGCGTTCCAGCGTGTTGATGAACCGCACCTGATGCAGATAGTCTCCGGAAAAACTTCCTTGGATTGCGAGGGGAATGATGCCGGGGCTTTCCGGCTCCTCTTCCTTATAGCTCATCTGCTGGATTTTGACTCCATTCTCCGACGCCAGCTTTCCCAGTTCATTGGCCAGTTCGGAATCCTTTTCGGCAAAGCGATCTCTGTAAAACGCGCCAATCTGATCTTTCGCCAGCACGATCTTCTTGTCCATACCGCGCAGCGGTTCCACTTCGCGGTTTTTCTTCGTCAATTCAACTCGCAGCAGGTTTAACTGCAGTTGCCGCGAGTCCTCCGAGCCGACCTGCGGCGAGAAAAGAACCGCTACCGCCACCACGTCGACGGCCAGCATTGCCCCAATCGCAATTTTCAACTTCCGCCGCGATTTTCCCAGCTCCGGCATTACTGTTCGCTCCTCTCGGCCGCGTCAGGAACATAAATCGAAACCACCGTAGCGACCACGGCGTTTCCCGCCTCCCCGCCAGCCTGCCCCTCCGACACCAGTTGCGCTCCCTGGAAATGCTTCGATCCTTCCATGCGATGGACCAGTTCTATGGCCGCGGAGCGCGTCTCGCCCGCCACTCTCATTTCCAGCGCCATTTGATTCTGGTCCGTCAATTCCGGACGCAGCGAGACCACATGCAGGTTCGGCGGCATCACCTGCTCCAGATCTTCGAACACGCGCGTCCATGAGAATGACTTGCGCTGAATCAGTCCATTCAGGAATTGCGACTGGTCCCGCGTGCTGCGGTTGGCGGCCATGTCGAGGAAAGCCTGCGCCTTGGCCCGTTCGTCATCGCGTTCTGCGATCTGTGCCTGCAGGCGCGCGATCTCGCGCCGGTCTTTGCCGGCCTTGCGCCAGTCGCTCACCGCCATGCCCACCAGAAAAAACGTCAACAGGGCTAGCAGCCCCACTCCCAATCCCCAGCGCCCCCAGAATTTACGGGCATCTTCATAGGGCCGGGTCGCGAGATTGATATCGAGACGCATAATGATGCAATCACTACGAGCAAAACGCTTTTCGCTGTTCGTCCTTCGCTATTTGTCTTGCGCCCGGAGCTTTTGGCCTTTAGCGAAAAGCGAACGACCGAACAGCGCTTTACGAAATCAAAGCTCCCACCACGCCCGCCATGCGCCAGCGCGGAACCGTCCCGGTCGTGGACCCGATCTGCGACGCCGTCACCAGGTCCTCAACTACCGCGCCAGACTGGTTCTTCAGCGCTGGTGCCGCGCCCCCCGATTCCGGCAGGCCCGCCACATACACGCGCTCAATGTTCAGGCTGTAAGTGTCCTGGAAAAACACCACCGAGGGATAGACTTCTTCCGCCAGTTGATCGCCAGTGATGGTCACACCCCGCACATTTTCCAGCGTCCGAAACAGCAGCAGTTGCTCCTGATCGAGAATCGCGATGCTGATCGTGCGCGCGTCCACCTTGACCACCAGGGTCGGCCGTTCCGCGTCCGCGGCTCCCAGCGCCGCCAGCATCGATGGCATGATCACGCCCGGGTTGTAGCCCGCGTCGCGAAACGCCGACTCATATTCCTCTAAAACCTTGTTCAGCACCACTGCCGCCACCGCCCGCACGCCTTTACCCGTCGACTGCGCGTGATATGAAACCCGGGCATCGGCGGGATCAAAAGGCAGCGACTTTTTCAGCCGGAAGCGGACCACCGCTTCGGCCTCGTCCCGCTTCGAGGGCAGCGTTTCGAAATCAAGAAGCACGACGCGCACTGAGGTATCTGGCAGAATCGCAATCACATCGCGCGACCGCCCGCCGACGCTCGCCAGCGAGCTTTCAATTGCCTGCCGGATCGCCGTGCCGTCCCGCAGATTCGCTTCCATCAAATCGGGTACCACCGTGCCCGGCGCCAGTTCCCGCGCCGCCGACATCTCCACCATCCGCCCCGTATCGGCGGCGCGGCCGGCCAGCACGCGATCGGCCGCGATTTCGCAGGCCAGCGTAGGACGGCGGACGTATCTGGAAGACGAAGTCATAGCTGCAATCTGATGATATCCCCAACCTTCATGAAGAGAGTAGTTACCTCTAGGAATGCCGGGACTGGACCGCCGGCCATATGCAGATGATAACCAGCCTCAGCGCATGGTCTCGATAAACGTGACCTTGTTGATCTCCTTCAAAGTGGTGAATCCGCCGCGCACCTTGTCCAGCGCCGATTCGCGCAGGAAGCGCATGCCCTCTTCGCGCGCAGCTTTCCGTATCTCCGATGTCGGCTTCCGTTCCAGAATCATTTCGCGGATGCGGTCGGTCAAATCCAGCAGCTCATGAATCGCCGTCCGGCCCCGGAATCCCGTCCCCGCGCACTCGATGCAGCCCTGCCCCTCGTACAAAGGCACCCGCGACCACACTTGCGGGTCCAGACCGCTGGCCTCGAGCACGTCGTTCGGATAATGCACCGCCGTCCGGCAGGAATCGCAGATCACCCGCACCAGCCGCTGCGCCAGAATACAGTTCAGCGCCGACACAAAGTTGTAAGGCTCGACGCCCATGTTCAGGAAGCGCCCCAACACGTCCACCACGTTATTGGCGTGCACGGTCGTGAACACCAGGTGCCCCGTTAGCGCCGATTGGATGGCGATCTGCGCCGTTTCGTTGTCGCGAATCTCGCCCACCATGATCTTGTCCGGGTCGTGGCGCAAAATCGAACGCAGACCGCGGGCGAAGGTCAATCCCTTTTTCTCGTTGACCGGAATCTGGGTGATGCCACGTATTTGATACTCCACCGGATCTTCAATGGTGATGATCTTGTCTTCGTCGGTCTTGATCTCGTTGACCGCGGCATAGAGCGTCGTGGTTTTGCCGCTGCCCGTCGGCCCGGTCACCAGCACCATGCCGTACGGTTCCTTGATGTAGCGGCGGAAGCGGCGCAGATCGTCTTCCGCGAATCCCACCACGTCGAGCGTGAGCTTCTTAAACTTCTCGCTCATCGACTCCTTGTCGAGCACGCGCAGCACCGCGTCTTCGCCGTGGATCGAAGGCATGATCGAAACCCGGAAGTCGATGGCGCGCGCGTTGTACTTCACCCGGAAGCGGCCGTCCTGCGGCACGCGCCGCTCGGAAATATCCAGCTCGCTCATCACCTTGATGCGCGAAATGATGGTCGAGTGGTGCTCTTTGCCGATCGGCGGCATGGCGTTCGTAAGCACGCCGTCGATACGAAACTTGATGACTACCGAGTCGTCCCGCGTCTCGATGTGTATGTCGCTCGCCCGCCGCTGCAACGCCGTGAAAATCGTGGTGTCGACCAGGCGAATGATCGGGCTCATGTCCGTGCCCGCCGTCGCCGTCAACTTGTCGATGGAAATGGTCTCGTCGTTCCCCGCTTCGTCCTCGCGGATCACGTCGAGCGTGAATCCCTCGCTCGCATCCTCCAGCACGCGCTTCGACTGCTCCGTCTTCTGCAGGATGTCGGAGATCTGCTTCAACGTTGAAACTTTGGTGAGGATCCGCTTGCCCAGCAGCAGGCTGATCTCGTCGATCATCATCAACTGGCTGGGATCGGCAATCGCAATCGCCAACCGCCCGTCGGCTGTCTCATCCAGCGGCACGAACTTATAGCGGAACATCAGGTGCACCGGGATCTTCTCGAACAGATCGTGGTGCAGCTGGAAATCGCTCAGATCGATGAACTCACAACGATAGCGCCGCGCGATATCCCGCGCACGTTCCAGTTCGTCGGGAATCGCCGCCGGTTCCGGCCCCAGCTTACCGCCATTCGTGCCGCTTACCACTACATGTGTTTTCTTGTCCGCCATGCCCATTCCAGTTCACAGAAGAGCCAGGTTTCAAGCTTTCAGAGTCTCAAGGTTTCAACTACGATCGCACCCTGCAACCTTGAAACCTTGAAACTTTGAAACCTGCCTTCTAGTGCACATTCGCTCCCAACGTAAAAATCGGCATATATAAAGAAATCAATATCCCACCGACGAAAACCGCCATGATGATCAGGATCATGGGCTCAATCAGCGCCATGGCTGCGCTCAGCGCCGTCTGCACGTCCTCTTCGTAAAACTCCGCCACTGAAGCGAGCATGGCTGGCAGCGCGCCCGTCGACTCGCCGACCTCCAGCATTTCTACCGCCAGATCGGGAAACAATTTTTGCGTCTCCAGGCTATGCGCCAGGCTCTGTCCTTCTTTTACCCGCTCCGCCGCGGCGGTCACCCCGTTCAACATCTGCCGGCTGCTCATCGATTCCCCGGCCGTCTCCATCGCCGGCACCAAAGGCAACCCGCCCTGCAGCAGCGTCCCCAGGATGCGCGAGAAATTCGCCACCTGATACTTCAGCCGGATTTCCCCGATTAGCGGCAGCGACAGCAGAAACCGGTCGATGCGTTCGGCTCCCTTGTCGCTTCGCTTCCACCGCACCAGCAGAAAAACCGCCACTGCTCCGGCCACCACCACCATCCAACCGTACTTCTGCGCCTTCAGCCCGACCGACAGCATGAACACCGTGATTGCCGGCAGATCCGCTCCCAGGTTGTTGAACAGGTCGGCAAACTTTGGTACCACGTAGGTGATCAAAAAAATCAGCATCACCGTCACCACCGAAATCAGCAGCGCCGGATACACCAGTGACACCAGAAGTTTCTTGCGAAAAGTTTGCACCATCCGCTGATACAGGATGTAGCGGCCCAGAACCTCTTCCATGCTGCCGCTCTTCTCGCCCGCCATCAGCGTGGTCGTGTACATCTTCGGAAAGACCTGCTGGGCGGCGAAAGCGTCCGACAGCAACTCGCCGCCTTTGACGCGCTCGCGCACGTTTTCGAGCAGTTGCAGCAGAAATTTGTCCCGCTGCCGTTTGATCAAAAGATCCAGCGCCGTCAGGATCGGCAGTCCCGCCTTAATCAGCGTCAAAAACTGCTGGTTGAAGATCAGAAACGCGGACTGTTTCAGCTTGCCCGCGCGCCGCCCGAACTGGCCTCCGCCCGCGCTGAGTATGGTCTTGGGCTTGACCCAGTACACCAGGTAGCCCTGCTGCGTGAAGCGGTCGTGGACCTCGGCCTCGGAATACCCGTGCTCCACCTGCTGCCGCAGATGGCCCTGTTCGTCGGCGACTTTGACCAAGAATTGTGCCATTCGCTATCGTTTGCGTCCCAAGTTCCGCTTTAGTTCCGGTTTAGTGCCGTTTCCCTGTTTGCGTGTCTTCTACCAAGTGTAACATTCTGTTCCCAAAGCGCTTACGAACCCCGACTACGGGTGTGGTACGCAAGTAACCCACATCAGGGAGCGACGGGCGTCTCGCCCGTCCACCCGCAGACGCCCGCAATGGAGCGACGGGCGTCTCGCCCGTCCACCGCAGACGCCCGCAATGGAGCGACGGGCGTCTCGCCCGTCCACCCGCAGACGCCCGCAATGGAGCGACGGGCGTCTCGCCCGTCCACCGCAGACGCCCGCAATGGAGCGACGGGCGTCTCGCCCGTCCATCGCAGACGCCCGCAATGGAGCGACGGGCGTCTCGCCCGTCCATCGCAGACGCCCGCAATGGAGCGACGGGCGTCTCGCCCGTCCACCCGCAGACTCAACCAATGCCCGCACTACGGTCCTAATTCCCCTTCCACTACTTCCACTCCCGGCGGAGGCGTAAATCGAAACCGGCCGTCGCTCACCAACTGATCCTCTTTCCATCCCGCAAAGCGAAACTCCGTCGTCGCCCCATCCCGCTCCACAAATACGATGCGGACAATCTGGTGGTCGGGCGTAATCTCCAGTTGCACCTCGCTCACCTGTCCCCCCGTACTCTGCGAAACGACGCCCCGCGGAACCCCCCGCAATACCGTGTTACCCGCGCCCCAAGGCGATTGATCCACGGCTTTCGAAAGTCCCTGCAACTCATTCTCCAGCTTGGCCTTGCCCAGTAGAAACGCCAGTGGCGACCGCCAGTCGTCCAGCTTCCGCAACGTCGTCTTTCTCAGTTGCCGTTCCGCCGGCATGTAAAACCACACACCCTGGCCGTCGCTGATAAACAGCTTCTCTTCCGGAGAACGATATTCCCACCGCATCTTGCGCGGCTTTTTCAGCCACAAGGTGCCCGATTCCACCCGCTCCGGCCCATCGCCCCGATAAATCTCGGTGAAGTCCGACTGCAGAGTGTGCAGGTGGTTGTAGTGGTCATCCACTGCCCGAGCAAGCTGACGGACGTCATCGGCGTGCCCGGGGATGCCGAGAGCGACAAACGTCGCCAACAGCCAACAGAAAAAGAAACGGCAATTCAACCTTGGTTTCTCCTTTTCTGATTGTACTGCGGCGCGCTTCCGCCAACGGTTAAACGCCGATGAATGTTGAATCGTCTGCGAATGGTTCGTGGGCAGCCTGTGGCGAAAGTACGGTTTGTATCAGGCGGGTGCGCAAGAGCCTGCCCTGAGCTGTGTCGAAGCGGTGGGATTCCACGCACAGTGCCTCTTGGGATTTGTGTTAGACGTGCTTTTGGGTGGCGTAGCGGTTCACCGCTGCGGTAACTGCATTGCATTGAACTCGGCTTTAGCCGCTGAGGCCACACTCTTGCTTAGGAACATGTGGCGCGGGCGCCCTCGCCCGCGAATACCCTAAAACGGCTCCTCAATCTCCGTCCCGCCCAAAGCCATCTGCTCTTCCGCCGCCCTTCGCGCTTTCGGAGCCTTCTTAAACGTCACTTCCAACAGCCGCGGATAAGCCACGCCCTTCGCCGCCAGCAACTCTTCAATAGTAAGAGTCTGAATCCGCGGATACCGTCCTCCAATCCAGGAGGCTTGTAGAATCCGGCCTCGGCAGCCTCTTTCAGCATGGGCTTGGTAGGAGCCTCCATGCAGATAAGCACGCCAATCTGCGCATCCTCCCGCTCAATAACGCCGCGCAGGTCGCGCACATACGCGGACTGCACGTGTCCGGCCTTGACCGAGAAAATGATCTGCTTGGTTTTACGGTCTCGCTTGTTTTCGTCGTGGAAGTAGAGCCGCCCGTCAATGCCGCGTCTCGTCTAGATCGCAATCTGACGAAATTCGTTGGCTTTACGAATTAGGTCCCGTGAAGGGCGCTGTCTTGGGTCAGGCGGTAGAAATATTTCTCCGAGCGGTTCCCTGAAGAAGTCGATGCCAAGCGCCAGATTGAGGGCCTGCAACACCAGTAATCTGGCTCGGTTGAGCTGCATCTTGCAATCCTCGTCGAGGTAGATCAATCCAGCATCATACGCCCTGTGATATGTCGGCGAGAGCGACAAGCCGTTGGTGACCGCGTCTGAGCTTCCTGGAGCGCCAACGGGTAGAATGTGGGCCGCATCAACTAGGCGAAGCTGAACGCGGGTCACTGCGCAGCGATTTCCGTAGGCGAAGAGAACCCGCTGCTTGAATCGGGCGTCCCTACTCAGCCGACTGACCTCCGCCAAGACTCTTTGCCGCTCGGCAGGGAGGGCCTCGACGTCCTCTTGAGGCATGGGCCGTTCAACGACAGCCTGATCCAGCAATTTACGGACGTTCGCATCTCGCCCGTATCGATGCAGGAGAGCCGCATTCATGGCATAAGCGATGAACATGTCGCGACGTATTCCGATCGCGATTTCCTCGTTGCTCTTGCGATAAAAACTTAGGCCGTTCTTTTCGGCCTCGCGCAACTCGGCGATGCCGATCTGGATTGACGGGGACCCGGTTGTAAAGGTTTTGTGTCGGCTAAGGTCAAAGCCCGCAAAGAGGTTACGTGCCGCGTCGTAGCCGATGAGAATCGTCGGTCCATCAGTGCTTATTGAAAGAGGCGATTCGACGGACGTCATCTGAATTCGATATTCGTTCGGAAGAGATGGTCGCCCCCCGGGCGTGAGACTCCAAGCATATACGGTCAATGAGGCGGGCACGTTCTGACCGACCACAATGAAGCGCCTCGGCTGTTTTTGCAGTGGCGACGCCAAAGTCGCGGCACAACCCGATTCCTCAAGAGCGTTGACAATTGCCGAAACGATCTCTCTAGGCGCGACTGCGGGCACGCACCCTCCTTAGTTTTCCTCCGTCTTCCGCCAAGGGCGACTCATGTCCGTTCCAGAGGGCAGCGGGGTGATTAAGTTTGTATGTGATGCCCATGCTGTCGAGGTCAAACATCGACTCCTGCTCGGGCATGGGTTCGCGCTCGAAGCGGCCCATGGCACCCTTAAGATATTCCTCACGCAGCTCGATGCACATCCATCTTCGGCGCAGTTTTTCGCATACCTCGCCCGTAACGCAGCTTCCGGCGAATGGGTCGAGGACGCTGTCGCCTGTGTTGGTAAGCATCCTGATAAAGAATTCTGGAAGGGTCGAAGGGAAGCGCGCGGGGTGGACCTTAATTCCGTGTTTCTCACAGTATCGCAAGTAGTAGGAGTTGCTCTCCGTGTTGGGGATCGCAATGAGGTTTGGCGGAATCGCCGCCCCGTTGTCTTGGGAGAATTTGTCGCTTATATCGTGCCCGCTGGGCCGTAGCTTAGCCTTATATCCGTTCTTCAACAGTCCTCTCATCGCCTGACTGTATGGTGCTAGAACCCTCCGATTGCTAGCTTTGGGCCAGGGCGTGACCGAAAACCACCACACGAGGTTAACGGCATCCTTGACCCGTATGCGGCGAACCGTAACCCATTCGGCTGGGCTTGGCAGCTTTGAGGGGTTCCACCAGAAAAATTCTTGTGCAAGGTAAAACCCCAACTCCCGGCAGAGCATTATGGCGAGCTCGAAATGGTATAGGGAGCGCGTCGGCTGTCCCGGAAGCCAGGCACCTCCTATATCGATTACGAGCGATCCGGACGATTTCAAAAGACGTCTGAACTCCTTGCCGAAAGGCTTGAACCATTCGATGTACTCTCCGCTCTCAACATTCCCGTAGTCCTTCTTTCGAAGGAGCCCGAATGGTGGGCTGGTTACGATCAGATCAACAGATCCTGATTTGAGCGTAGCCATGTGACCGAGGGAATCGCCGACAACGATCTGTCCGTGGTGTGTTTTGTGGTAGGGGACCATTGCGTGTCTCTATATTCCCACAGTTCCCTGTGTATCGCTCAACCAAAGGGTCGAGGCGGCACGATGAAGCTCGATCAACCGCGGAGCCATCATAGCGAGGTAAGCCATCATGTCGCTATGGCCAAGGAACGTGCGGAAAGCGCGCATGGCCTCAGAGACGCGTCCGCCGCGCTCGACGATTTCCTCGTAGGCCCGCTCGGCATCCACGTTCCACTCCCAAGTGTCCTCGAACGCCATGATCTGTGAACTGGAGCGCGTGCCGTCCTTTTCGGCAAAGAGAACGTTGTAATCCTGCCGGCTGTTGAAAGGCGGATCAAGGTAGATGAGATCAACCGACTCATCCTTGACATGCTGGCGCAGGACCTCGAGATTGTCGCCGTAATAGAGTTTGTTCTTTTCCACTGCGGCACGATTCTAACTCGGATAAGACGATTGCGTAATTTGCCAGTTTGGTGTGTCGTGATCGCATTCATCACAACCAGGATGTGCGCGCCATCACAGCCCATCCCACCTGCTCGATGCGACAATGATCTCCGGCCGGCAGAGCCGGAGCCAGTACTCTTTGATAAACAGAGCGTTTCAGCGGGGAAGAGACGCGCAAAGTGAAGAAGTGGAAATCACCCCCAAACCGCCCCAAAACGGGAATTTAGGCCGAAAATCGAGCCTAAGTCTATAATCCGGAATATTTTACAAGTAAGTCATTTAAATTCAATATTTTGCAGGAAATCGGGGGGGGGGGGGGGACATTCCACACTATATAATACCGTAAGAGTAAACAGTCTTTTCCGCGGAGTAAATGGAGTACTGCTCAGTCCCGCCGACTCTGACAAAAACTACGCTGCCTCCGAGCACGTGCTCGAGCAGCGGATTGTGGTAAAGCACGTACACCGGACGCGGATTCGCCTCCAGACTCTTTTCGAGGCCAGCGATCAGTCGTCTCATGCCCGACTCTGGCACTGGGTTGAACAGGTAGAGTACGAGTGCTTCAGCGGGAAAAGGAAAATCGCAAGCGTTCGCGCAGACCGCTTCGATTTTCAGGCAACGTTGCGTGGCCGAATGGTACGCGAGAATGTTCTCTTCCGCCGCGCGATGCAATTCTGCAATCAATTCGACGCCGACAATTTTTCGAAACGGATATTCCGAGCGCACTCCTCACTTCGACGCTGGCTGAGCCTCCCGCGGCGGTTGCGGCGGTTCCGCTCCCGGCGGAAGTCCCTTAGTGATGAAGTAAAGACTCTTCGGATCCTGCACTTCGATTCGTCCATCAGGCATCAGCTTGTATGCCCGACCCTTTGGATCGGCAGGTGTCCCGTGGATAAACCCGGCGCGCTCCAGATCGCCCATGCTGAGCGGCAATCGTCCGGTCTGTTTGCGGTACTTTTCGACCACCTGCTCCAGGTTGGTTACATGCTCATCCACCTGCAGAGCGCGCAAATGCTGGACCGCATTTTCCCGGACCAGTGCATCTTTAGTGCTCTGGTAAGTCGTAAACCACAACATACGCGCCGTCTCGAATTCGCCCGCATGCTGCGCCATCCGTGCCGCTAGAATGGGCATGAATTCGTTGGTCACCGGAAGCTTCGCTCCCTGGGCAAAAGCATCTGCCGCCTTGGCGTAGTCTTTCAACTCGGTGTAGTACAGAAATCCCAGGTTGTAGTAGAGCCGCCACTGGTCGGGATTGTGCTCGATTCCATACTTCATCAGCGCCAGCGCCGATCCGGGCAATCCTGCTCCGTTTGGAGGTTGCGGAGCCAGGAAGTTGGCCCCAAACTGGTACGCCGGCAAAAGCCTCGGGTCCAGTTCCGTCGTTACTTCGAGCAACGGCGCCAGCAGCCGGAAATCGCTCGAACCATTGTGATGCTGTGTCCCGAAGTACTGCACCGCCCGCGTCCAATAAATGTCGGCCAGCAGGCCGGTGTAACCCAGGCTCAACCGCCGCAGCACCTTGGACGAGCGCAGATACAGCGCTTCCTGAGCTACCGGCGCCCGCGGCGTGCGGTCGATGGCATAAAGCGTCGCCATCGCGCCTGCCATGGAGAACGACAGCACCGCGATCGCCACCAGATTCACGCGTCGCGTCGCCGTCATTTTCATTTCAGATTCCGGCGCTGAAAGATCAGCACCGCTCCCGAGATGGCCATCGCCGCATACAGTAGCGCATACACGGTGTTGTACAGAATCAGGCGGCCAGGTATAGCGTCTCCGTGCGCCACCTGGTTGATCACGTTCAGGGCGGAAAAGTTCGGCACCAGGTAGGCGATAGCCCTCGCCAGCAGGCCCGCCATCCCCTGCGTGATTTTGGCGAAGCCCCGCAGATCTTCTGCCAAGCTTCCAATCACGAACAGTGCGAAGGTGAAGACCGCCGACATCAGCGGCGTCGAAAAGGACGAGAAGAACAAGGCCAGCGCGCACACAATCAGAAACTGCAAAATAATGAAGTAGAGCGCGACCAATACCCACGCGTCCATCTTCTCGAACTTGTGCGCCACATAGAGCAGCGCCAGCAACACGCCGACTGCCATGAAGAACGTATTCACCACCAGCGTTCCCGTGAGCCCGAAGAACTTGCCCACGACGAACTCCCAGCGGCGCACCGGCCGCGACAGCACCGTGTACAGCGTGCGTTTCTCGATCTCTTTCGAAACCAGCCCAATTCCGATGAAGATGGCGATTACCACTCCGAACAGCGACACCGCCGTCAGTCCCAGGTTCACTACTACCAGTCGTTCGATGTCGATCGAAACTTCTCCCACCAGAATCGCCGCCCCCGAAAGCAGCAGCGCAAACGCGATCAGGTTGTACAGCACCCGGTCGCGCACCGCTTCGCGAAAAGTATTGAAGGCGATATATCCAATCCGTGAGTTCATACCTACGGAATTCATACGCCCACCCCTTTCCGGCTTTCTTCTTTTCGCCCGTCTTCTTTTTGCACCTCCGTGGGCCGCAGCTTCTGGATGTAATACTCCTCCAGCGACCGGCGCACCGGCGTCAACGAGATCAGTTTGATGTGCTCGCGCCGCAGCACGTCCAATGCCGCGTCCTGCCGTTCCTCCGGCAGCACCGCGTTTACCATGTCGCCGCTGACCCGCGCCTCGGCTCCCAGACTCGCTAAACCCACCGGCACTCTTTCTGCAAAAAAAACGATCTCGACTTTGCCTTGTGTCTCCGAAGTCAATTCCGCGACCGCTCCCACCCCGCGCAACTCTCCCTGATGGATGACCCCCACTCGGTCGCAAAGCGCTTCTGCGTCCGACAGAATGTGCGTCGAAAAGAAAACCGTTTTGCCTTCGTGCCGCAGTTGCTGGATCAAGTCCCGAACCTCGCGCCGCCCCATCGGGTCCAATCCCGACATCGGCTCATCCAGAAACACCAGCTTCGGATCGTGCAGGATCGCCTGCGCCAGCCCCACCCGCTGCAACATGCCTTTCGAAAACTTCCGCAACTGCACCCCCGCCGAATCGCCTAATCCCACTCGCGCCAGCATTTGCTCGACCCGCGCCGAGCGCCCTTTCGCCGCGACTCCTGAAAGCTGACCGTAATAGTTGAGCAGTTCTCTGGCAGTCAGATGATCGTAGAAATAGGGCTGCTCGGGTAGAAATCCAATCTGCGATTTCACCCGCGGATCGTCCATGTCCAGCCCCAGAATCCGCGCCGTCCCCGCCGTCGGAAACACCAACCCCATCAGGAGCTTCAGGGTGGTCGTCTTGCCCGCGCCGTTCGGACCGAGGAAGCCGAACACCTCTCCTTCTTCGATGGTCAGGCGAAGCCGGCGCAGCGCCAGTTTCGGACGCTTGCGCCAGAATCCCACCAGGTAGCTTTTTTCTAGGTCGAGAATTTCAATTGCAGCCATGGCTATACGTGCAATACGAGCCTCTTGCGTGGGTTCTGATGCGGAATCTTATTCCGGAATCTTATTCCTAATGAAGAGAATTATAAGCAATGCTGCCAAGCCCTGTGGGGGTTGGGCAGCCCGGGCGGTTACGAAAGTAAACCGCCGGCGGGGACCGAGGCTGGTCCAACCATCGCCGGCCGCCCTACGCGCTACTGTTGCGGACTGACCGTGCCATCGCAGGTCGCGATCGCCGCCGCGCTGGATCTTACCACCGCATCCGCAAACGAGCAGAAATAGTTCACGCCCGTCTGGTTCACGCCCACCGGCGATGCGATGAATTGATACGTGCCGGCCGGAGTGCCGCTTACGCCCGTCAGAGTGAACATATAGCCGCTCTTGGTGCCGCTTCCCAAAGCCGAATCGATCAGGCAAGCGCTGTTCGAGGTGGGTGCAGTGCTAGCGCAGGTCGTGCCCGCCATGTCAGTCAGCGTGCTGGCAAAACCCACCGTGGGGTAGGTGGAGTTGTATGTAACCTGTGCGGTGTTCAGGGTGCGAATAGCTCCCACCGTTGCGGACTCGTTGGCCGCCATGCGCGCATGAAGAAAGCTGGGTGCCGCGATCGCCGCAATAATCAGAATGATGGCCACGACAATTAGCAGTTCAATGAGAGAAAATCCTCTGGTGTTTCGCATCACGTCTCCCTGATTCGGGCAAGCACATCGGTCCCGTCGCGATAACTCATGCACGTTGAATGCCGGACTTCGCACGTCCACCAAAACCCTAAGCCATTGCAAATGCAAGGCAATTTGAATACTACGGTGCTTTCTTCGCCGCTTTCCTCACTCCTGCGCGGCGGAAATGACATTTTCTGTTAAGCGAGTCTAGAACTGGTCTACTGGTCTTATAAATGGTTTCGGGAAGGGCACGACTTCAGCCGTGCCGCTCGGGACCAATAACAATGCGGGCTTTAGCCCCTGAGGGCCGGACAGCCTGTTCGGAGAACCGTTTATGAGACCAGTACACCAGTTCTAGCAGTTTGCGGAAAAAGTCGATCTTGCTGTTGATTTTGGGTGGCGCAGCGGTTCACCGCTGCGATAACTGCGTTGTTTTGAATACGGCTTTAGCCGCTGAGGTCAGGGCTGTCGCTCGAAAACGACTCTTTCCGCAAGCTACTAGGGACTGGGACCGAGCAAGCATTAGGAACTTCGCTTAATAAAAAAAAAGCAGAGGATTTCTCCTCTGCTTCTTTCCGGCTTGGTACCCTCCCCCAGGTACTTTGCCAACTTCAAGTCAAAGCTATTGCAGCGGGTTGACCGTTCCGTCGCAGGTCCCGATCGTGGCTGAACTGGAGCGCACGACCGCATCCGCGAACGAGCAGAAGTAGCGCACACCCGTCTGGTTCGGACCCACCGGCGACGCAATGAAGTTATAGCTGGCTGCCGGAGTGCCGCTTACGTTCGTCAAAGTGAACAGATAGCCGCTCTTGGTGCCCGATCCCAAAGCCGAATCGATCAAGCAAGCGCTCGTCGAAGTGGGCGCGGTGGTGGCGCAGGTCGTGCCCGCCAGATTGGTCAAGGCGTTGGCAAAGCCCACCGTGGGATAGGTGGAGTCGTACGAAATCTGGGCTGTGTTCAACGTGCGAAGCGCTCCCACAGAAGCCGACTCGTTCGCTGAAATGCGAGCGCGCAAAAGGTTCGGGATAGCAATTGCGGCGATGATCAAAATGATCGCCACCACAATCAGCAATTCGATCAGTGAGAAGCCTTTTTGTTTCCGCATTTAAATTTTCCTCGTCTCCGTTTGACTGTTTTTGGTTGGATGACCAACTCGCGTGTACTTATCGCACTCCTAGGGCCAGACTCCCAAGTGACGGAAGTCAGATGCCCTTCTGTAACAAACTTAGCGTTTTCAGCGGTATCCGCCGGATCGCTTCCTCCTCCCCTTACCTCTGACTCTCCCAGTATGACACTTTTGGAAACGTCGATTGACACATTTTGACAGTTTCTCCTCGTCCCCGTCTACCCTTCAAACCGCCCGTCAGATGCCGCAACTCCCATTCCGGGAACGCTCGCCACAGCTCTTCTTGCGTCTGCCTCCGATTGCAGTTTTCCCGCCGGGCCAAGCAAATGGGACCGGCGACTGCAACTGGAGGTATATTGGCTCGTAGCCGGGAGAGCAAAAAGAAAGTCCGCCCCACATGGCTCCCATTTTCAAAGCGGATGCCGATCCGCAAATTACGGCTTCGCCTCGGCACGGCTTTCGTTTGCCGGTCATCGTCGCAGCGACGGTTCTACTGGCCACCGCCGCCAGGCTAGTGCTGGCGGTTTGGCGCTATTCCGTGAACCTCATCTTCTGGGACCAATGGGACTTTTACACGCCTCTGTTCCAACACGCTTCCCTCTGGCGGATTTTCAACTGGCAGCATGGGCCGCACCGCGAAGGCATCGGCCTGGTGCTCGATAAATTTGTCTTGGATTCGACCCGTTGGAATTCCCGGGCCGAAGCTCTGTTCATGGTAGCAACATTGTCTGCCGCCGCGCTCGTCGCGTTGCGTTTGAAGCAGAAGCTGTTTGGCAGCTGGGGTGGCGGAGATTTCAGTTACGGAGATCTCGGCTACAGCGATATCGCGATCCCGTGCCTGTTTCTCACCTGCGCGCAGATGGAGGCTTTGGTGGGCGAAGCGAACCCTTCTTATTCCGCGATTCCAGAACTGCTCATTGGACTTTACTGCTTGGCATGGATGCTTCCCAAACCGATCGCGCGCTATGCAGCCGTACTCGTACTCAACTTCCTGCTGATCTACACCGGATTCGGTTTTTTCATGGGGGTAGTAACCATTGGTGTTCTTCTATTCGACCTGCGACGCGCGTTCCGAACGAAATCACCCGGCTTTCCGGTTGTGGCCCTCTTGCTCGCGGCCGCGTCTTTGGCGGGTTTCTTCTATCGCTATCGCTTTGATCCGGCTGTCCCGTGCTTTCATTTTCCCGATGCCCATCCTCTGAATTACCCGTGGTTCATTGGCCTCATGCTGTCCTACTTCCTTGGGCTGCGGACGGTACTGTTGGCATCGGTGGCCGGGAGTTTTCTCGCGCTGGTGGCGCTCGCGGTATTGATCTGGCACGGTGTTCGACTGTGGCGCAACCTGGAGTTGGCCGCGGCCGATCTGACGATCGTCGTTCTTCTGAGTTTCTCGCTGCTTTTTGGCGCCAACGCGGCGGTTGGAAGGGTGTGCCTGGGCATGCCTGAAGCAGCGCAACTCTCGCGCTACGCGGGATTGCTCGTGCCCGCGTTTTTGGCGATTTATTTCCATTTGCTTACGTGGCGGAAAAGCGCGTTCCGCACCGCCCTGCTGGCGCTGTTTGCGCTCGCACTGATCCCGGGCGCCGTGCGCATGCCCAACGGATATTCCCCTCAACTTGTGAGCGATGGAAAACAAGCATGGAAAACGTGCATTCTGCAAATCGGAAACATCAACTACTGCGATCGGGCTACCGGCTTCCCGCTATACCCCGATCCGCGAAGAACCCAGCTCCTCGAGAAACTGCAATTCCTGCAGAAAAACCGGTTGAACCTGTATTCCGGGGACCGCTAGGGTTCATGTCAATCCGCAAAGAGGAAAAGATCGGAGCAACAAAAAAAGCAGAGGATTTCTCCTCTGCTTTCTTCCGGCTGGTACCCTCCCCCAGGTACTTTGCCAAATAATTTATTGCAGCGGTTGCACAGTGCCGTCGCAGGTGCTGATCATATTGGCGGGGTCGGTGCGTATCACGGCATCCGCGAACGAGCAGAAATAGCGCACGCCTGTCTGGTTCGGACCCACCGGCGATGCGACGAATTGATAGCTGGCGGCCGGCGTGCCGCTCACGCCCGATATAGTGAACAGATAGCCGCTCTTGGTGCCCGATCCCAAAGCCGAGTCGATCAGGCAAGCGCTGTTCGAAGTGGGCGCAGTGTTGGCGCAGGTTGTACCCGCCATATCAGTCAGGGTGCTGGCAAAGCCTACCGTGGAGTAGGTGGAGTTGTATGAAACTTGTGCTGTGTTAAGCGTGCGAAGCGCTCCCACGGCAGCGGATTCGTTCGAAGCAATACGCGCGCGCAGAAGGTTCGGGATCGCAATCGCGGCGATGATCAAAATGATCGCCACCACAATCAGCAATTCGATCAGCGAGAAGCCCTTTTGTTTCCCCATCTAAAATGTCCCCATGTCCGTGTCCGTTTGACGTTCGGTTGGATAACCAACGCGCATGTACTATGGCATTAGTATGAATCCGGATCAAATTACGGCGGTAAGATGACCTTCCGAGCAGCAAATTGACAAACTTTTACAATTACTCGGGATTAGCCTTCAACCGGCCACTAATGTGGCGACCGTGTGATGAGTTATCCGCCTCTGCGCTAAAATGCCCCTCGCGGGAGCGCCCAATGCCGAACCTGCAATTAACCTCCGAGCGCGACATCGCTCGCGCCTCCACGTTGCCCGCGCCCGTCTATTTCAGCGCGGAAACCTTTGCCGCCGAAAAGGCCAGGCTTTTCGCATCCACCTGGCAGGTCGTTGGTCATGTTCGCCAAGCCGCAAGACCCGGCGACTACTTTACTTTCGACCTCATCGGAGAACCGCTCCTCATCGCCCGTGGCGACGACGGCATCCTCCGGGGCTTTTATAACGTTTGCCGACATCGCGCCGGCAACCCCGCCACCGGCTGCGGAAACCGCAAACTCTTCCGGTGCGGCTATCACGGCTGGACCTACCGCCTCGACGGCGCTCTGCTCGTCACTCCCGAATTCGATGGCGTCGAAAACTTCGATCCCAAAGAGTTCGGCCTCGCCCCGGTCCGCCTCGAGGAATGGTTCAACCTCATCTTCGTCAACCTCGATCCCAAGGCTCGCCCGCTGCGCCAGTGTCTGGGCGAATTGCCCGCCCAGGCCGAAAAGTTCGATTTCCGTAGCATGAAGTTTTCCGAGCGCCGCACCTACGAAATGAAATGTAACTGGAAGACCTACATCGATAACTATCTCGAGGGTTACCATCTGCCCAGCGTCCACCCGGCGCTCAATCGCGAAATCGACTACAACGCTTACACCGTCCAGCCTTATCCCCACTACGTCCGCCAGTGGACTTCAATCCGCGGCGCCCAGCCCGGAGACGTTAGCCCACGCCGCTATCCGCAATCCGGCCATCACCTTACGGCGGATTATTTCTGGGTTTTTCCCAACTGGATGCTCAACTGTTATCCCGATAACGTCTCCGTCAACATCGTCCTGCCGCTCGCCCCCGAGCGCACGCTGGCAATTTTTGAGTGGTATTTGGCCGAGAAAGATCTGGGAAGCGACGCCGCACAAAAGGCTTTGGCTTTCAGCGATGAAATTCAAGTCGAAGACGTCGGCATCTGCGAGATTGTGCAGAAAAATCTCCACTCCCGCAGCTACCACAGCGGCCGTTACAGCGTGAAGCAGGAAAAAGGTGTCCACGCCTTCCACCAGATGTACCGCGAAATCATGCTGACCTAGCAGTTTGCGGAAAAAAGTCGATCTTGCTGTTGATTTTGGGTGGCGCAGCGGTTCACCGCTGCGATCACTGCATTGTTTTGAATACGGCTTTAGCCGCTGAGGTCAGGGTTGTCACTCGAAAACGCCTTTTTCCGCAAGCTGCTAGGCAGCGACGGAGAACCATAAGCTACTTCTGATTCCACAACGAACGGGCAAGGCACAAGTTCACTCGTGCCGTCAGGTCCTCGAGAAGTGTGTGCGCTTTAGCGCCTGAGCCTTTTTGCGCCCTCGATTAGTTTTCCAGCAACTGTTTAGCCCTGAGGGCGCCTGGTTACCGTCGATTTGTCCCCACCCCCACCAACTTGTCTGGGTCAATGGTGATCGCGCTAGAATCTTCTTGGGCAGTGAAGGGGGATATTGTCGGGAGAATCCAACCTTCAGCCAACGGAGTCGCCTCTTACCCATGGGCATGTCACCGTCCCGCGAAAAGCACGTCGTCATCTGCTGTCTTTTGTTGGCCGCTGCTACGCTCGCTTTCTACAATCCCGTCGTCCGTAACCAGTTCGTCGATTTCGATGACTTGTCCTATATCTTAAAGAATCCCCATATTCTTAGTGGTTTGAGCTGGGCCACCGTGAAGTGGTCGTTCTCGACCTTTCGCGAGGGAAACTGGCATCCGTTGACCTGGCTATCGCATGCTTTGGACTGCCAGCTCTTTCACCTCAATCCGATTGGCCACCACTACACCAATCTCTTGCTGCACACCGCCAATGCCGTGCTTCTCTTCCTGCTATTGTGGCGGGCGACCGGATTCACCTGGCCCAGTCTTATGGTGGCTGCTTTATTTGCCCTGCATCCGGTCAACGTTGAGTCCGTTGCCTGGGCCGCTGAGCGCAAGAATGTGCTCAGCATGTTGTTCTTCCTGCTCGCTCTCCATGCCTACGATCGGTACGGGCGCACGGGCAGACGTTTTCTCTATTTGTTGGTCGCCATTTTTTTTGCGCTTGGCCTAATGGCAAAACCGCAGGTGGTCACACTTCCTTTTGTGCTGCTGCTTTGGGACTACTGGCCGCTGCAGCGCATGCGGACGGGATCCGAGACCCAAGCCTTGGCGGCCGAAGCCTTGCCTTCGGCTCCCAATCCACGTTCGTTCCCTTCTCTAGTATGGGAAAAGATGCCGCTCTTCGTTCTTGCCGCGGCCGATTCGGTGGTCACCGTCATAGCGCAGCGCGCCGGGGTTGCCGTACGCACGCTTTCGGAAGTTTCCCTCCCGGCGCGCTTGCAGAATGTCTTGGTCTCCTATGTGAGATATATCGGAAAAGGGTTGTGGCCGTCTCCGCTCGTTCCCCTCTATCCGCGTCCGGTGGGTTTGCTGCCCGCCTGGGAGGTGTTGGGAGCGGGGACCCTGCTGTTTCTGCTCACCGCGCTCGTATGGCGCTGGCGCGACCGCCGCTATTTGCTCGTAGGTTGGTGCTGGTTCTTGGGAACTTTAGTCCCGATGATCGGAATCATAACCGTTGGTGAGCAGGCCTTGGCCGACCGCTACGGGTATCTCCCCTTCATAGGTTTGTTTATCGCCGTCGTCTGGGCTCTTGCGGAGGCGGCATCCCAGCGTAGGATCGGAAGCGCGTGGCTCGCCACTTCCGCCGTTGCCGTTCTCTTCATTCTCGGGAGTCTCACTTATCGCCAGCTCGGTTACTGGCACGACAGTGAAACCTTGTGGCGCTACACCTTGAGCGTCACCGAGGGAAATTACACCGCGCACAGCAATCTCGCGCTCGCCCTTGCCAAGCAGGGCCGCCCCGATGAGGCCATCGCGGAGTTCCGGGCTGGCAAGGCACTGCACAAATACCCGCCCGTCCAAGTCCTCGGTCTCTGCCGCTACGAGTTGCACGTTGAACATTCCTTGTACGCGATTGAGGAATGCAATGAGGTGCTGCACGATACCGGCGATCAAAAGCTGCAAGCCGCCGCCTGGAGCGGCCTGGGAGAAGCTTACTTGCAGTTGCACCAATACGATCGGGCCGCCGCGAGCGACCAGAATTCTCTTCGCTTGAATCTGGACGACGATTTGGCGCTGGTCGGTATGGCCGTCCTGGCGATGCGTCAGGGGCAGGATGACGTGGCAGTCGCTCAGTTGGCGCACGCCGTGAGGGTCGATCCCAACGATGTCAATGTCCTTCTCTTCGCGCAAGCTCTGCGTCGGGCCGGCCGTGCTGCGGAGGCCGATTCCGCGTCCGCGCAAGTCAAGAAGATTTCCACGGACTTAGGCCAGGCGCAGTTCGACGCCGGACAAATCCTCGCGTTTGTGGGATTGAAGCCGATCTAACACTAAGAGCGTGTAAAATTCAATGTGAATGCTAGCCGGGAGCACGCTAATGCCATTCATCGATACCAGTGCCCTCGAAGTCATTGAGCGTCTGCCGGGCTGGTACGGGCGCTACTTTCACTCGCCCAGCATGACGTTCGCCCACTACGACTTCAAGCGCAGTTCCTCCATCCATGAACATTTTCATCCTCAAGAAGAAGTCTACGAAGTCATCGAAGGTGAACTTGAACTGACAATTGACGGCGTGAAGCAGGTTGCGCGACCGGGCATGGTAGGCATCGTGCCGAGCAATATTCGCCACTCGGTCAAAGCCCTCACAGACGGTCGCGTCATCATTGTTGATTATCCGTTGAGGCAAGATATGGGTGAGAGGCGCTCTTAACCATCGAAATTGGGGGCACGCCGGCATGAAGGTTGAAAACTGCATCCCCAATTGATGTCCGCTAAAGCCTCGTTTCCCATTTCTTGGTGCGCAGGCGATCTGGCGCCTCGACTTCCCGCAAAGGCTCCCACCGTTTCCACAGCGCAGATTGAAGTTTTTTGATTCGCAGTTCGACTTTGTTTCCTGGAGATGTCTATCTTTGTGTAGGGACGCCGAAGCAATGTGAATAGCCGTCCTCGTCGGTAAGGAAAAACTCGGTCTGCCCGTAGTCTCGATGTTCGAGTTCTGAAACACCGTACCCAAGGCTCTTCAATCGCTCTCTGGTTTTGTGTATATCCTTCGGCGCCCAGTAGAGTCGAATGCCCTCGTAGTCTTCCGGCTTGACCGGAGTCCCCGCGCGTTGGTTCAGCATAAAACATAAGTCGTCTTTCCGAAGCATGCAGAAGATCAGCTTGTCGTCTTTGCGCATTTCTGAACTCATCGAGAATCCGAAACCATCAACCCACAAACGCAGACTCCTCTCCAGGTTTGCGCTCGGAATGATCGGAATGCATGATTCAACTGGCATAACAGCCTTCTTTCGCCAAGCTACAGCCTCGGCCTGGCGGGCTATCCCCTAGGCCGTGGATGAGACGGATCATCGATCATAATCGCATTCTCTGCTCGTGAGACCAAACTCTCTGCGATTGCAGGCCACCTTGCATGTGCTTTACCGCCTTCAATCAGGTCGGCAGCGGTATATCCGGTGTAGTTCAAGTCCTCGCCGTGAATGATCATCAGCTCTTTACGTTTGCTATCGTCCAACAGATGTACAAAGCGCACGTACATCATTCCGGCAGGCATTTTGTACGCTTTTGCTTTGATCAGTGCCTCAATATGTTCGCGGTCTGAGCCTGGATCTATGGCAGCGTCATTCGGCCGGACCCACGTGTCCACGTAGAAATCCATGCCGCCCATCGTCGCGTGACGCGGTGAATCATATGTGTGTTTCAAATCCGGCTTGCTTGGGAGATAGCCTTCAAACTGCACCCAATAGAGCCGCTGAACATTCTTCTGTTCATCCGCTTCTACGAACGCGTGCAATTCGCAATCTGCCATGCCGTAGAGTACCCATCGATCTGCGCCCACGTATTGCACTGACCCCGGCAGCTCAATCCGAATTTTGGGATCACGCTCGGAGATGATTACATTTCCGTCAACCTTACGATCTGGGGCCTCAACTTGGGCGGCCAGCGACACGCAAACAAAAACTATAACTGCGACCTGCTTCAGCAAGCGCCACCTCGCGTTTTTCGGTAGTGGTCAACTTTGAAACTTGACCACTACCCGTTTTTCTCTTGGCTTTGGGATCTCTTGACCTATCGGGGCATCTCAGTTCCGCTTCAGCAGCAGGCAAGTGATATCGTCATGCTGCGGAGTATTCCCCACGTACAGATCCAACTCCGCCCACATCCGCCGCAAGAGCTCAGCCGGGGCCGATGCCGAGCCGCCATCCACCAGTCTGATCAGTGCCGGTTCACCGTACTCCTCATCTTTCGCATTGACCGCCTCGACGACGCCGTCCGTAAAAATCACCAGCCAGTCGCCGCCCTCCAGACGGGTTGTTCCCACCTGGTAAAGCGATTCTGCAAAAATCCCTACCGGGACGCCTCCCACTTCCAGCCGCTCCAGCGCACTCGATTTCCTCCGCAGGATCGGGACGTTATGCCCGGCGTTAATGTAGACCACGTCTCCAGTCGCCGGGTCGAGCTCAGCAAAGAAGGCGGTCGTGAAGCGCGCTCCGCCCTGGCTGTTCGAACAGGTGTAGCGATTCACGCCGGTTACCAATTCCACCAGCGCAACGCCACTCGTCGACAACGTCCGCAGACTGGCTTGAAACGTCGCCATCACCATCGCCGCCGGAATACTCTTTCCCGCTACATCGGCCACCACGAACAGAATGCGGTCTGCGCCCGGCTCCCGCCCCGGCCGCAGGATCACATCGTAATAATCGCCCGCCACCGTGTTTGCCGGAAGCGTCGCATAAGCGATCTGGTATCCCGGAATCTGCAGCGGCGCGCCCGGCAGCATCCACGCCTGAATGTCTTTGGCGATCTCCAGGTCGCGCTTCATCACCACCCGATCCGCCAGCTCCAGCAGCAGGACGACAAACATCAACATCCCGCCCCAGAAATGCAAGTCGAATCCATTAACCTCGACACGATTTTCGCCGGTGGTGTAAGTAAACCCGCCGGAAGGAAAGAACAGCAAAATCAGTGCAAACAGCAGCAGCACGCGCCGCGCCGGGGTCAGCTTTTCCAGGATCGCCCAGAACACTGTCTTCGCAATTTGCCAGGCCCGCTTAAATCTGGATGGCTGCGCCGGCAGTTGGTCCAGACCTGCCGAATACAGCCGGTAACTCGCGCGCGCGTCTCTTTCAAACTGCGACCAGAGCTGATTAAGAGCCAACCCCTCGCTGACGCGATGCCAGAAGTGCCGGGCGTCGTCCTTCAATCGAGGTCGCGGCGAAGCAGTCTGATTAGGAGCGGCCATGGCGGAGTCCACATTATAGGCCGGCGCAACCTCTGCTTGTGGAGAGACAGGCGTCTCGGCTGTCCAGCCAGCCGGGCGGGGACGCCCGGCTCTCCACCAACAACAAAGAGCTAAGGCACCTCAAAACAAATCCATCTGCCCGAAATCCACATGCGCCCTGCGACTGCTACGCGCATGCTTGTCTTCAATCCCGTACTTCCGCCGCAATGCCGCCATCAACTGTGACAACCGCTGCCCATACCCTTTTGGCAGAAATGCCCGATCGGCATAACGCCTCCGGTAATGTTCCGCCAAAGTAGGGAAGTTCTGCTCCAGAAACGGCATGAACACCGCCGCCGAACATGGTTTCAGAAAAAGCGGATTGGCAAAAATATACTTCGCGCCCACTTCGCTGGCAGCCTTCACCAGGGCCTCGAGGTCGCGCGGCCGGTCCGTAATCTCCGGCAATACCGGAGCGCAGATCACCCCCGCATCCACGCCCGCAAGATTCAACTGGCGAACCGCCTCCAGCCGCAAATCGGGACGCGGCGCCCGCGGCTCCAGCTTCCGCGCCAGTTCCGCATCCACCGTAGTCACGGTCACATTCACAAAAATGCGATTGTGCTCGCCCACCCGCCGCAGAATCTCCGCATCACGATTGACCAGGTTTGACTTGGTTACAATTCCAATCTCCAGTCCGGAGTGCCGCGCCAGTTCCTCGAGAATGGCCCGGGTAATCTCAAACCGCCGCTCCGCCGGCTGATACGGATCGGTCGCCGTGCCAATCGCAATCTCTTCCCCGCGCTTCACCTTTTTCAACTCCGATTGCAGAAGCGCTGCGGTTTGCTGCTTGACGAAAATTTTCCGTTCGAAGTCCACGCCGTCGCGCAGTTCCATGAACTCGTGGGTATAGCGCGCGTAACAGTACTTGCAGGCAAACTCGCAACCACGGTAAGGATTGATCGCCCAAGTGAATGGAAGATTGCGTCCACTAACCACGCGGCTAAGGAGCGAACGCGTCCCCAGAGTGAAGTATTCAACGTTGTGGCCCTCGCGCAAAGACTCGCCCTCGGCGGCGATCCGTGCAATGCCCACAAGTTGCGGCCGGGAGTCGTTTTCATGGAATAGAGGAAGAGAAGCCATCGTCGTAGTTCGCTATTTGTTCGCCTACACGATAGTTCCAAAACGCAGGGCTGTCAAACCAGATTTTGATTCTCTACTTTGACTCGCCACCGTGAGGACGATATGGCAGAGCTTTCCCAGATCGGGATCTGAACGCTGCCCGAACGTACTTCCGTGACCACGCGTCGCAAGCGACCCGTTGTACAATGTGCGCTAAGGTACATTCAAACGAACGCTTCCAAACTATTAAGTGCCAGAAGAACCTGCCGCTCTGGCGTTGTGGATTTCCTTCTTAACCCCCCGAGCACCCGGCAAAGCAGCGCTTTGCAGAATCGCTAGCCCCTTATGAAAATTTTGCTGTACAACCCCGACAACGGCGTCACGCGTAATTTCATGCCACACCTATGGATGTTCCTGCTGCAGGCGCTCACGCCACCGGGCCACGAAGTGCTGCTGGTGGATGGCAACGCAAATCCGATGGATGAGGGGGGAATCGCGCAGTTTGTGCGCGACAACAATATTGGGCTGGTTGGCATCGGCGCTATGACCCGAATGATTGCCAAGGCGTATCGGATGGCGGATGCCGTGCGCGGCACGGGAGTTCCGGTGGTGATGGGTGGACCTCACGTCACGGAAATGGCCGACGAGGCTCTCGGTCGAGATGGCGGCCCGCGCCACGCCGACGCAGTTGCTCTGGGCGAAGCCGATGCGACTTGGCCACGCATCGTTGAGGACGCCGTCCGGGGCGAACTTAAAGACATTTACGCGCCCGTGGATGCCTTTGGCCAGGAGAGCAAGCCGTCGCTGAAGGACTATCCAGCGATTCCATGGGAGTCCATCGATCTCAAACAATTCAATCTGGTGCCAAAAGCCGCGAGTGCGATGCTGCGGAAAATCGGAGAGGGCTGGGGATCGTTCCGCATAATCCCGGTCGAATCCGGACGAGGCTGCCCCTACGGTTGCGAGTTCTGCACCGTGACCGGATTTTTCGGCGACTCGATTCGCTTCCGCACCAATGAGAGCGTGGTCGATGAACTTCTGCTGTTGAAAGCGCGCGCCCGCAGCGAGAAGGGGCAAATGGCGGTTTTCTTCATCGATGACAATTTCGCCATCAACATCAAGCGCACCAAGTCGCTGCTGCGCGCCATCATTGCCGCCAAAGCGCAGGTGCATTGGGTGGCCCAGATCAGCGCCAATTTATTGCGCGACGACGAACTCGTGGATCTGATCGCGGCCTCGGGAGGCAAGTGGATTTTTATCGGCATGGAGTCCATCGACCCGGCCAATCTGAAAGACGTGAACAAGGGATTCAACAAGCCGGGAGAATATGCAGCGGTCCTCGAGCGCCTGGCGCAACGCAACGTTTACGCCATAACATCGTTTATTTTTGGCATGGACAACGACACCGTGGGAGTCGCGGAAAGAACTCTGGGGCAAGTTCGAACTTGGCCTCCCGGTCTGCCGATCTTCGGCCTGCTCACCCCATTGCCCGCAACGCCGCTCTACAAGCGGCTGGAGAAAGCGGGCCGGCTAACCCGGCCCAAGCATTGGCAGGAGTTCATCCCATTTGCGATGGCCCACACGCCATTGAAGATGACCATCGAAGAGGCTCACGCCGAAGTGAATCGTGGCTGGGCCGAGGCGTATAGCCCGGAAGCACTGACGGCCGCGGTCGAATCGCTGAACGATCAGCCCCTGGGTTATCGCGTCAACATCTTCCTGGCGCGTCTCTGTTTCCGCGGCATCTATTTCCCCATGATGGGGAAAATGGCGTGGCTGAAGGTGATTGCACAAAATCGGCGAACCATCTTCAAACTCGTAAGGGAGGGCTTTAAGGCCGGAGCCTGGCGTGGCGCGCCCATTAAGTCTCCGGCAATTCCAGTGCCGCAGGCGAATGCGGGCGAGGCGATCTCACAAGGGGCGGAGGGATAAGCCAAAGCCCGAATTGCGCTCCAGTCGATTGAATGTCGCTAATGCGCCTTTCAACATTGGAAAGCTGCTCCCGAGCGGTGCTGCCTGTACCGATCAGCTGCGTTCTTGCTAAAATCAGTTTAACCACCCTCCCGGGCGTCTGAGGAGAATGAGATTCTATGGCCTATGTAATTGCCGAACCTTGCATCGGAACCAAAGACACCGCCTGTGTTGATTCCTGTCCGGTGGATTGCATTCATCCCAAGAAGGACTCCGAGAAGTTCGCCACCGAGGAAATGTTGTATATCGATCCCGTGGAATGCATCGACTGTGGGGCCTGCGTTCCCGTGTGCCCGGTCTCGGCCATTTTCGCGCTTGACGATCTGCCAGAAAAGTGGAAAGAGTACACCGAGCGCAACGCAAAGTACTTCGGGCGGTAGGGCAGCTTCTAGCTTCTAGCTATTGGCTCCCAGCTCTTGGCCTTTGGCGGGTGACGGCGGGAAGCGAACAGCCAGAAGCTAGGAGCCAGCAGCCAAAAGCGGGTCTCTTCCGTTACAATCGTTGATTAACCTGTACACCTTCCATGGCGCTGAAGGAGTCGGAAGCGATCGTTCTGCGCACGTATCCGTTGCGTGAGTCCGACCTGCTGGTGACGCTCTTTACCCGCCTGGAAGGCAAGGTGAAAGGCGTGGCTCGTGCCGCCATGAAGTCCAGACGCCGCTTCGGAGGCGCGCTCGAGCCACTCACCTATGTGCGGGCGTTTTACGACGACCGCGAACGGCAGGAACTGGCGCGGCTCGATTCCTGCGAAGTGATCGAATCGCCGCTGGCCAACGAAGTCGGTTATTCGCGCGCCGTCGCGCTGGCCCACGTCGCCGAGTTGCTCGACGAGCTAATGCCCGACCGCGAGGCAAGCGATGCGGTGTTTCGGCTGACTCTGGCGGTTTTGCAGCAGCTGCACGGCGAGACGTTGTGGATGCCGCTCACGTACTTTCAGTTGTGGATGACGCGCCTGATGGGATTTCTGCCGGAGTTTTCCGAGTGCGTCGTCTGCGGACGGTCATTCGAAGAGAGCCGCGAAGACAGCCGCGACGGCAGTCGGGCGTTCTATCACTCGCTAGCCGACGGCTTGGTCTGCATCGATGATAAGCGTATAGCGTCGTCGGAACTGTCGCCGGAATCGAGAACGATTGCGGCCCAGATGCTGCGCTCGCGCGTTTCCGAGTTTGCCGAAATTGACTGGCCGAAAGCGGTGTGTGCCGATCTGCGCAAGTTTCTTCTCCAGATTCTGGAGCGGCACATCGAGAAGAAGCTGGTGACGGCGGCAATGCTGGAGAAAATCGGCTGCTAGCTATTAGCTTCTGGCTGTTAGCGAGCAAAAGTCGGTTAGCTAGAAGCCAGGAGCTAGTAGCGCATTTTGATCGTGAATTCATCCAATTCCAATTCGCTAACCTTCCAGGAACTCATCCTCAGGCTGCAAGCTTTCTTCGGCGAGCGCGGAGCGGTCGTCCAGCAACCCTACGACGTCGAAGTCGGCGCCGGGACCATGGCGCCGGAAACATTCCTACGCGTGCTCGGCCCGAATCCATACAAGGTCGCGTACGTCCAGCCGTCGCGGCGTCCCGCCGACGGACGCTACGGTGAGAATCCCAACCGCCTGTTCAAGCACTTGCAGTTGCAGGTCATCCTGAAGCCGCCGCCCGAGAACGTGCAGGATCTTTACCTCGAATCGCTCGGCGCGATCGGCATCGATCTGCGCCAGCACGACATCAAGTTCGAAGAAGATAACTGGGAGTCTCCGACGCTCGGCGCGTGGGGCATCGGTTGGCAGGTGATGCTCGATGGCCTCGAGGTCACGCAGTTCACCTACTTCCAGCAGTGCGGCGGCGTCGATCTCGACCCCATCTCCGCGGAACTCACCTACGGTCTGGAGCGGCTATGCGCCTTCCTGCAAGACGTGGATTCGATTTACGACATCGTGTGGGCGCGCGATCCCGAAACAGGCAAGGAAGTGAAATATGGAGAAGTGCGTCTGGCCGACGAGCAGCAGTTCTCGGTCTACAACTTCGAAGCGGCGGATGTAGAGAAAACGTGGAAGCATTTCGAACTCTGCGAAGCCGAATGCAAAGCGCTAATCGACCGCTACGCTGGTCTAAGCAAAGATAAGAGCGAAAGCGATGGCAATATTGTTGTCCGCGAGAAGGCGCGCTTCCCGCTGCTCGGCGCCTACGACCTCTGCCTGAAATGCTCGCATTACTTCAATATTCTCGATGCCCGAGGCGCAATTTCAGTGACCGAACGCGTAGGCGTAATCGCACGCGTAAGAGCATTAGCCGTAGGGATCGCCAAGGCCTGGATGGATCAGCAGTACACAGCTGAAAAAAAAAGTGAAAAGAGTGACCAGGCAAAGCCCTCGCAGAAGGAGAAGAAAGGCAAGCTGGCTCCGGTGGGATGAGAATTCCCCCGTGGACCTCTGTGCTCCCCGTGGTAAAGCTCTTTGCGTGGGATTGCCACACGCGGCGTGTGACGGGGCGCACATTCACACATTTGTAATTCTGGAATCATAAACGGATTGTCAAATGCCAGACTTTCTACTCGAAATCGGATGCGAAGAAATCCCCGCACGGATGATTGACGCCGGGGCCAAGGAGTTTGCCCACAATATCGTATTGAGCGTGCAACAACCTCCTCCCTACCCGCTAATCAAAGAGACATCCTACTGGTGGACTCCACGCAGGCTCGCAGTCTGTTTGCATGACCTTCCGGTACAGGAGCCGGACGTTGAGTGCAACGAGGTGGGTCCCCCCTGGAATGTCGCGTTCAAGAATGGGGAATCCACAGCCGCAGCGCAAGCGTTCGCCAAGAAGCATGGCGTGCCTGTCTCGGACTTGAAGAGGGTCGCTACACCGAAAGGAGACTATGTTGGTGTCCAAGTTGTTCGCAAGGGACGCGCGACTGTCGCGGTACTCAAGAATATCGTCGAGACAGAATTGGGGAACATTTCATGGCCGAAAACAATGTACTGGCGCGGGAAAACCAAGGAACGCTTTGTGCGACCTGTGCGGTGGGTTGTCGCGCTTTTCGACCACGAGGTTGTTCCGGTTGAGTTCGCTGGCGTCGCGTCGTCCCGAACGTCTCGTGGTCATCGGCTACTCGGAAAACCCCAGGTCCAGATTGAAAATCCGGATACGTATGTGGAGACACTCCGCTCTGCCGGAGTCATCCTCAATCCTTTTGAGCGCGAGCAGGTAATCCGCAAAGCCCTCGACACCGCCACGCGCACCATACCCGGAGCTCGCTGGCGCGAAGACAAACCGCTGCTCGCGACCGTCGTCAATCTGACGGAATTTCCCTCCGCCATCCTCGGCAGCTTCGATCCCGAGTTTCTCGATCTGCCCGAAGAGGTGCTGGTTACGGTGATGCGCGACCACCAAAAGTATTTCGCCATCGAAGATGCAAATGGAAAATTGCTGCCTCATTTCCTCGCCGTGCTCAACACGGCTGCCGACTCCGACGGCTTGATCCGCCACGGCAACGAACGTGTACTGCGCGCGCGTTTCAACGATGCCCGCTTTTTCTGGCAGACGGACCAGAAACAAACCCTCCGCCAGCGCGTCGATCTGCTGCGCAACGTCACCTTCCAGAAAGATCTTGGCAGCTACTACGACAAAACACTGCGCATGCAACACCTGGCCAGCTCGCTTTCTGAGACGGTGAAGCAGAGCGGCATGGCGATCCGCCCCGGCATTGTCCACAAAGCGGCCCTGCTAGCCAAAACCGATTTGACCACCGAACTCGTCAAGGAATTCACCGAACTGCAGGGAATTGTCGGCGGTCTGTACGCACGCGTGCAGCAGCTCGATGAGGGCATGAAGCCCGACGTACAGCAGGGAATTTCGCGCGCTATCTACGATCATTACAAGCCCGAGTCGATGGAGGACGACGCTCCCGCGACGGTCGAGGGAGCCGTTCTCTCGATCGCCGACAAGGCAGACTCGATCGCCGGCATGTTCGCGCTCGGTCTCATCCCCAGCGGATCAAAAGATCCCTTCGCGCTGCGCCGCCAGGCAAACGGAATTGTAAAGACGATCGCCGAGCACAAACTTCCGTTGCGTCTCTCGGAAATCATGGCCGATGCGCGCATTCGCTATAAGGGCTCCGAGGCGGAGCAGAAATTCTCGAACGCCGCCTACGCCGAATCGGTGCGCAGCTTTTTCCGCGAGCGCCTCGAATTTTATTTAAAGGATGTCCGCGGCTATGCCTATGACGTCGTCAGCGCCGTACTCGCCGTCGACGTCGACGATGTTGTAGACGCGACCGCGCGCGCCGAGGCGGTAAGCAAAGTGCGCGGATCGGCCGATTTTGAATCCATCTCCGTCGCCTTCAAGCGCATGAAGAATATTCTGCGCCAAGCCGCTGAAAAAACGAAAGTTATTGCCATGCGCGTCAATCCCGCGGGCCTGCAGGAGAAGTCCGAAAAAGAACTCGCGGCCCTTATCCCGCAGACTGTGGCAACGGTGGAGAAGCTTCGCGCAGCGCGTGATTATGAAGGAGCACTGCTCGAGATCGCAAAGCTTCGTCCAGCAATCGACAAATTTTTCGACAAGGTCATGGTCATGGTCGACGATAATAATCTCCGCGCCAATCGCCTGGCGCTGTTGCAGACCGTGGTCAAGGAATTCTCCACAATTGCCGATTTCTCCGAGATCGTGACCGAAGGCAAAGAATCTACGAAATAATTGAAGAGGACCTATACCATGGCAACGACGACTCTCCCCGATACCGAAATCATCGAAACGAAAACCGCGGAAGCGAAACCCGCAACCACCAAATATGTCTACTTCTTCGGCGGCGGCAAGGCCGATGGCAATGGCAAGATGAAAGATGAACTCGGCGGCAAAGGCGCTGGCCTTGCCGAGATGACCAACGCCGGCCTCCCCGTGCCTCCCGGCTTCACCATCCAGACCGAGGCCTGCCGCGAATACATGCGCCACAACGCGGTGTCGAAGGATGTCGACCGTCAGATGGAAGAAGCGCTGGCCAAGCTTGAGACCCTTCAGGGCCAGAAACTCGGCCAAGGCGACAACCCTCTGTTGGTGAGCGTGCGTTCGGGCGCCAAGTTTTCCATGCCCGGCATGATGGACACGATCCTCAACCTCGGCCTCAACGACCAAAGCGTCGAGACCCTCGCCAAGCGCGCCAACAATCCGCGTTTCGCGTATGACTCCTATCGCCGCCTGATCCAGATGTTCGGCAGCGTCGTGCTCGACATCGAGAAATCGGTATTCGAAGAAATTTTCGATGCCAAGAAGAAGCAGAAGAAAACAAAATTCGATACCGGCCTCGACGCCAAGGCGCTGCAAGAGGTCATCGTCGATTACAAGAAAGCCGTCAAGAAGCACGCGCATCGTGACTTCCCGCAGGATGCGAAAGAACAGCTCGTGATGGCGCGCGATGCCGTCTTCCGTTCCTGGAACAACGATCGCGCCAGACACTATCGCCGCATCAACAATATTTCGGACGATCTCGGCACCGCCGTCAACGTGCAAGCCATGGTCTTCGGCAACCTCGGCGACACCAGCGGCACCGGTGTTGGCTTCACGCGCAATCCCGCCAATGGCACCAAAGAGTTTTACGGAGAATTCCTGCTCAACGCGCAAGGCGAAGACGTGGTTTCAGGCGTGCGCACTCCGGTCCCCATCCTCGAACTCGAAAAGATCATGCCCGATGTCTATAACCAGCTCCGCGAAATCACCACGCGCCTGGAAAAACATTACAAAGACATGCAGGACTTCGAGTTCACCATTCAGGCCCGCAAGCTCTACATGCTGCAAACCCGCAACGGCAAGCGCACCGGGCTGGCCGCGGTTCGAGTCGCGTTGCAGATGGTGGACGAAGGGCTCATCAAAAAGGAAGAAGCCATCTTCCGCGTCGATCCCAATCAGTTGTATGACTTCCTGGTTCCGCGGCTTGACGAGAAAGGAAGTAAAGTCGAAGTGCTGGCGAAAGGCCTGCCTGCATCCCCGGGCGCGGCGGTCGGGCAGATCGTCTTTTCCGCCGACGAAGCCGTGGAAAAAGCCGGACACGAAAAAAATGTGCCCGTCATCCTGGTGCGCGGCGAAACCACCCCGGAAGATATTCACGGCATGGAAGTCGCCAAGGGCATTCTCACCTCGCGCGGTGGCATGACCAGCCACGCCGCCGTGGTCACGCGCGGCATGGGCAAGTGTTGCGTAGCGGGCGCGGGCGACGTCGACGTCGATGAAAAAGCGCGCGAGATGCGCGTCAAAGGCCAGGTCTTCAAAGCCGGCGACTGGATCTCGCTCGATGGCACCACCGGCCGCGTGATCAAGGGCAAACTGAACACTCTCGATCCCTCGCCGGACGATCCCGAGCTGCAGAAATTTATGAACTGGGCTGACCCGTACCGCACGATCAAAGTCCGCGCGAATGCGGACATTGGCCGCGATGCTATTCAAGCGCGCGCCTTCGGCGCCGAAGGCATCGGCCTCTGCCGTACCGAGCACATGTTCTTCGGCGAGAAGAAAATTCCTTACATGCGGGCGATGATTCTTGCCGACAACGAAAAAGATCGCCGCGCGGCGCTCAAGAAATTACTGCCCATGCAGCGCAAGGATTTCGATGAGGTCTTCCGCGCCATGGATGGATTCCCGGTAACCATCCGCACCCTCGACCCACCCCTGCATGAGTTCCTACCGTCCCGGGAAGAGCTGATGGTGAATATCGCAACTCTTAAATACGCAGACGCGAAGCAGAAAAAGTCGCTGGTGGAGATGTACGGAGACTACGGAGTCAAAGCGGTCGGCGATTTGAAGAAGATTTTGCCGCTGCTCCTGAGCCGCGTCGAACAGCTTCATGAAGTCAACCCCATGCTCGGGCATCGCGGTTGCCGGCTCGGTATCACCTATCCCGAGATTACCGAGATGCAGGTGCGAGCCATCTTCGAAGCGGCCGTCACCGTCGCTAAAGACGGTGTCAAGGTCTATCCCGAAGTGATGATCCCGCTCACCGCCACGCTCAACGAAATGGCCAACCAGGCAGCGATCGTTCGCCGCGTGGCCAACGAAGTTTTCAAAGAGAAAGGACGCACCATCGAGTACCTGGTCGGCACCATGATCGAACTGCCGCGCGCCGCTCTGATCGCCGATGAGATCGCCAAAGAAGCGGAGTTCTTTTCCTTCGGCACCAACGATCTCACGCAGACGACCTGGGGCTTCTCCCGCGACGATGTCAACAAAATCCTGCCCACCTATCTCGCCGACGGAATCATCAAGCAGGATCCGTTTGCCGTCCTCGATCGCGAAGGTGTAGGCCAGTTGGTCAAGATGGCGACTGAGCGGGGACGCAAGACGCGGCCGACTCTGAAAGTTGGAATCTGCGGCGAGCACGGCGGCGAACCCTCGTCGGTCGAGTTCTGCTACCAGACCGGCCTCAACTATGTGTCCTGCTCACCGTTCCGCGTGCTGACCGCGCGCCTCGCGGCGGCCCAAGCCGCAGCCGGCGAGAAACTGCAGATCGACGCAGGACGAACAAAATAGAAGCTCGTGTGGGGACGGGCGCCCCGCCCGTCCCAATGCGCGAGCCGATGGAGCGATGGGCGCCCCGCCCGTCCCAATCCCCGAGCCGATGGAGCGATGGGCGCCCCGCCCGTCCAATCCCCGAGCCGATGGAGCGACGGGCGTCCCCGCCCGTCCCAACCGGACTTGGGAGCAACCGGCTGGCTTAGCCATAACTCTTGCCGCGTCTCTACTGCACCCGTTGCAGCCGGTTGATCAGCTTCTGCGCCAGATTCTCCTCCGACTCCGACCAAAGCAACCGCCCCGTTGCTCCCGCATTCTTTTCCACCATGGCGGTGAACTCCACCAGCTTATGTACGTTGCTGCGGACGTTGCGCTCCGCCTCGCCCGTCAACTCGACCTCTTCATGCAGAAACGACGTGTCCAAACCGAAATCAACTTGAATGTGCCCAGTTTCTTCCGCTGCCCGCTCTTCAAATTCCATCCCGTGTGCAGTCACACGCACCAAAGACGGCGCCAGCACCCACTTCTCCGCGCCCTCAGGAGGAGTCCACAAATCCCAATAGGCCTCGAAAATGTAAGCGTAGTCATCGTGAAGAAATTCCGCGACTTCCGTCACAGCTTCTTCCGGCGCAACTCCAAGACGGTAGCGGCGCTCCAGAATGGTTGGCTCACTCCACGAAACCGGCTGTATCGCCGAATACGTCACCCCGTCCCGCGCAGCTGAAAACGGAATTTGCCGGAGCACGCTCGCCGCGCGTGGCAGAATCTCAGCCTCATCGAAGCTGGGAAACCACAGACTCAAATAAAGCGAATCGGCCATAGACGCATTCTAGACGCATTCTAAATCGAAGGCGTTCGCTTCGATGGCGAAGTTTCCGAGCGCATCCGCTTTTGACGCGGGAAAAGTGCCCTGTTACTATGAACTTCGGCGGCCAACAATCACCTCACCCAGAAACGTCCCCGTCGTCTAGCCTGGCCTAGGACATCGCCCTTTCACGGCGGTAACGCGGGTTCAAATCCCGCCGGGGACGCCAATCAAATCAGGCACTTGCAGAAGCCCCTGTTCAAAGTCAAAAAGTAATTCCCTGCCCGGCATTCTCGTCGCCCTACAACCCGTAAGCATTCCAGTCTGCAAATTTCCTCCCCACCGTTGGTCATGATCCTGGCTGCGCCGCCGCTGCCAGCCGCGGCACAAAAAACTGACCAGCCGGCCGACCGTTCGTCCGCATGGTGACCTCCGTAATCGGGCTGGACGCGCCTTTATTCAAATGATGCCGCGGTCTTGTCGATGTATTCAGCGCGGACCCATCGATGCCCCTGAGTCAATTACTGAAAAACTCCGGCCGTGAGTTGAAGGCTGAGCTGCAGCTGATCCTGAATGCCGTCGTCGGGGGCCTCTGCGGTTTGGATGCAGCCGGGAATGTGACGTTCTGCAATGACGCCCTCCTGAAGATGACCGGCTACCGGACCGATGAAATGATCGGAAATAATCTCCACGAATTGCTGCATCGCAGCCGGCCGGATGGAACGCAGTACCCAGCGGCAGAGTGTACCGTTCGCAAAGCAATGAACGCCCATCAGGCGATTCATATCGTGGGTGAATTGTTTTGGCGCAAGGATGGGACTTCCTTTCCAACCGAATACTGGATGCATCCCCTTCCGGAACCTTCGAGCGTGACCGAATATGTGGCCACAATTCAGGACATCACCGAGATCCAGCGGGACCAAGATGCTCTCCGCCGAAGCGACGAGAAGTTTCGCCGAATTTTGGCCAGCGTGCCGGATGTGGCTTGGACTTCGGATCGCGACGGCCGGACAATCTACATCAGTCCCAAGGTGGAGTCTATATTCGGGTACACGAATCAGGAAATCTGTGCCGGCAGCGCCAATCTCTGGCTGGGCTGCATCCACCCCGAGGATTTTGGCCGGGTGAGGCAAGCCTATGGGGCTCTGTTTGAAAAGCAAATCGCTTTTGACCAGGAATACCGCATCCGTCGGAAGGATGGGGCGTGGATATGGGTCTACGACCGTGCGGCAGGCACACGCGAGGAAAACGGAGTTCTCTATGCCGATGGAATTCTCAGCGATATCACACGGCGCAAGCAGGCAGAGGCTGAACTCCAGTCGAAGACGGCTTTTCTGGAAGCGCAAGCGAACGCCACCATCGACGGCATCCTGGTGGTGGATGACAGCGGCCGAAGGATCCTACAGAATCAGAGGTATTCCGAGCTGTTAAAAATCCCTGGCGAGATGCTTTCCAACAAAGACGACCGGGACATGCTCGAGTATGTGGTCACACTCATCAAGGATCCCGCATCCTTCCTCGCCAAGGTCCATTACCTCCACGGTCACCCCAGTGAGACCAGCCGCGACGAAATCGAATTCAAGGATGGGATGATCCTGGACCGTTATTCCTCTCCGGTCGTCGACAAGAACGGCGTTTACTACGGACGCATTTGGACTTTCCGCGACATCACCGAGCGCAAACGGAACGAAGACATGCTCCGGCAATTGTCCATGGCGGTCGAGCAGAGTCCGGTGTCGGTGATCATCACCGACCCCCGAGGCAAGATCAGCTACGTGAATCGCAAGTTCACGGAGTGCAGCGGTTATACCCCGGATGAAGTCGTCGGAGAGAGTCCTCGCATTCTGCGCTCCGGGCGTACCTCGCCCGAAGTTTACCGGAGTCTGTGGTCCACCATCACGCAAGGGAACGAGTGGCGCGGCGAGTTTTGTAACAAGAGGAAGAATGGCGACATTTACTGGGAAGCCGCAAAGATTACTCCGATTATGAACGCAAAGGGCGTCATCACTCATTACCTCTCCACCGAGGAAGACATCACCGAGCGCAGGCGGGCGGAAGAGGCACTGCGAGCGTCGGAGAAGCGCTACCGCCTTTTGTTTGAGCGCAACCTGGCGGGAGTCCTACGCACCACGCTGGAAGGGCGCATCCTGGAGTGCAATCAGGCTGCGGCCCGCATGTTCGGTTACGACTCGCCCGAGGAAATCTTAATCCTCCCAGCTACAGATTTGTACGATACGCCTTCTGATCGGGAAGCGTTCCTGACCAAACTCAAATCCGAGAGAAGCGTTACCAATCACGAGATGAGGTTTCGGCGGAAGGACGGTGAATCCGTTTGGGTAATCGCTAGTTTCGCCCTCGTCGACGACGATTCAGCGGCCGACGGGATTATTGAGGGCACGCTGGTCGACATCACCGAGCGCAAGCGCGCGGAAAAGGAACTGCGGCTGACGCAATTCTCAGTAGAACATGCTTCGGACGATGTGCACTGGGTGGACGCGCAAGGCCGTATCGTCTACGTCAACCAGGCGGCGTGCCGCTCTTTAGGATTCACCCGCGAAGAGCTCCTTTCACAATCGATTTGGGATATAGATCCGCGTTCCCCGAAAGAAGCTTGGGGGACTTTTTGGAAGCAGCTCAAGACGCGGGGCTCGATGACCTTTGAGACCCAGCAGAAAACCAAGTATGGACGGGTTTTTCCAGCGGAAATCACTGCGAACTATCTGCAGTTCGATGGGCAGGAATACAGCTTCGCCTTCGCGCGCGACATCACCGAGCGCCGCGCCTTGGAAAGCCAGCTCCGCCAGGCGCACAAGCTCGAAGGCATTGGTCAGCTCGCCGCCGGCATCGCCCACGAAATCAACACGCCCACCCAGTTCGTAACCGACAACCTCTCCTTCCTGCGTGATTCCTGGAAGGCCACTCACGAATTGCTCGAACTGTATCGCAGCGCGATCCAAAATGCCGCGGCAACGCTGCCACCGGGCGTGGCCGCAGCCCTCGACCTAGCCGAACAAGGCTGCGATCTGGACTTCATTGCCGCCGAGGCGCCTCGCGCCATAGACCAGAGTCTGGATGGAACTCGTCGCGTAGCCGAGATCGTTCGCGCCATGAAGGAATTCTCACACCCCGACTCGGCCGACAAGACCGCTGCCGACCTCAACCGGGCCATCGAGTCCACCATCACCGTGGCCCGCAACGAGTGGAAATATGTGGCCGAGATCGCCACCGACTTCGATGGAACTCTGCCTCTGGTCGTCTGCTATCCGGGCGACATCAACCAGGTCATTCTCAACCTGGTGGTGAACGCCGCGCATGCCATAAAAGAAAAAGTGACGGAGGGTGAAATGGGGCGGATCAGGGTGTGCACGCGCCGGCGAGACGCGTTCGCGGAAATCTCCGTTACCGACACCGGCACAGGGATTCCGGAAGCGATCCGCACAAGAATTTTTGACCCGTTCTTCACTACCAAGGATGTCGGTAAAGGGACCGGGCAAGGCTTGGCCCTCGCCCATGCCGTAGTCGTCAAGAAACACTGCGGCAAAATCTGGTTTGAGACCGAACTGGGCCGCGGTACCACGTTCTTCATCCACCTGCCGATCAATCCGGTGAACCCCGCGAAGGAGAATTGATGCCCAAACGATTGCTTTTTGTTGATGACGAAGTCCAGGTCCTCAATGGCCTCCGGCGAGCCTTGCACGGAATGCGCCAGGAGTGGGACATGCAGTTCGTCGATAGCGCCGCCAGCGCGCTGCAGGCTTTGGACCAGGAAGCCTGCGACGCCATAATCACCGATATGCGCATGCCCGTGATGGATGGCGCAGAGCTGCTGGAACAAGTCAAACAACGCCACCCCGATGTGGTCCGCGTGGTCCTTTCGGGGCAGTCGAGCCGGGAAGCCGTTTTCCGCTCCATTGCGCCCGCTCATCAGTTCTTGTCAAAGCCTTGCGACCCTCAGGAACTGGTGCTTCGCCTCAGTCAGGCCTTTGCCACGCGCGATCTTCTCTCCAGTCAATCGCTAAAGACAATCGTCTCGCGCTTGCGGTCCATCCCGAGCCTGCCCACACTCTACGATGAACTGACGGCTGTGCTGCGGTTGGAAGACCCACCGCTCAGCCAAATCGAACGCATCATTTCGAAGGATGTTGGAATGGCGGCCAAGATCCTGCAACTGGCAAATTCCGCCTTCATCGGCGCCCGCGGGCGGGTATCGAGTTTGTTGCAAGCCGTGTCCTTGATCGGCACCGAGACCGTGCGCACTCTGGTGCTGTCGGTTCATGTCTTTTCGCAGTTCGACGCCCATTCCGAAGTCGCCGCCTACCTGCCCGCGCTCTGGGACCACAGCGTCGCGGTAGCCTCTCTCGCGCAGCGCATCGCCAGCTCGGAGAACCGCGCGAAGGCGGTTGTGGAGGAAAGTTTTACTGCTGGGTTGCTGCATGACCTCGGAAAGGTAGTCCTTCTCGCGGAAATGCCCCGCGAGTACCGTCGCATCTTTGAGACCAACCTCGGTGTTAGCCCGGCTGCTGAGCTCGAACACCTGGGTTGCATGCACGCGGAAGTGGGCGCGTACTTGATGAGCATCTGGGGCCTTCCCCTGCCTCTGGTGCACGCCGTCGCCTTTCACCATCGTCCCGTGGAGACCGCGGAGACGCAGTTTTCCTCGCTCACTGCGGTCCACGCCGCCGACGCCATCGCCAGCGCGACCGACCCGTCGCCTTTGAACCACGACATTGAGCTGGACTTGAACTACCTCGATCGTCTCGGACTGGGAGAAAAAGTAGATCTGTGGCGCAGTTTTCATGAAGAGAGCATGGCCGCAAAACCCGAAGGAGAAGCCGGTGCACGAAAAGATCCTGTTCGTGGATGACGAACCCGCGGTATTGAAAGGTTTCAAGCGGGCGCTGCGCAACGAGTTCCAACCGGACACAGCTCTCGGTGGTGAGGAAGCCCTGGCCGCCATCGCTCGCGGTGGTCCCTATGCCGTCGTAGTGTCCGACATGCGCATGCCGAACATGGACGGTGTACAGCTCCTCTCTCGTATCAGCGCCGTTTCACCCGACACGGTTCGCGTCATGCTCACTGCACATGCGGACCTGCAGAACGCGATCGGGGCCGTCAATGATGGGCGGATCTTTCGCTTCCTGACCAAGCCGTGTGCAACCGATGTTCTCAAAAAAACTCTGACCACCTGCCTCGTGCAGTATCGCCTGGTAGTCGCGGAAAAAGAGCTGCTGGAGAACACCCTGATGGGCAGCATCGCGGTTCTTACCGACGTGCTGAGCCTCGCCAGTCCAGCCGCGTTTAGCAGGGCCGTGCGTATCCGGCGATACGTGCGGCATTTGGTCGCGCAGCTGGGCTTGGATACCCCGTGGCAATACGAGATTGCAGCCATGCTGTCGCAGTTGGGATGCGTTACCCTTTCGCCTGAAATTGTCGAAGCCGCCTATTGCGGGAAGGAGTTGTCCAGGGAGGAGCAGACTGCTTTTGACATGCACCCCAGTGTGGCGCGGAACCTGCTGAGTAATATTCCACGACTGGGCTATATCACGTGGATGGTGGGACAACAGCGCTTCGGCGCAGCCACCCCGAACGACCACATGCCGGTCAGCATGAGAATCGGCGCCGGCATTCTCCGCCTGGCTATCGCGTTTGATGATCTTAAGATTAGGGGCCACAGCGATGCCGAGGCCCTCTCGATGCTGCAGCGCGATCCCCAGTTTGATCCCGAAATTGTGCTCGCCCTGCGCGGCCTTCAACCCGAAACCAGCAACATGGACTGGAAAACCGTCCCTATTTCCGATCTATCGACCGGAATGATTCTTCAGGAAGAGATTCGAACGAGGTTCGAGATGCTCCTGGCAGGACGCGGCCAGGAGGTGACTTATCCGCTAATTGTGCGTCTCAATAATCTCCATCGCCGGCGAGACATCCCCGACAGAGTCCTCGTGTTGGCTCCCATTTCCTAGTCGCGCAGAGCCATGCGCCCGTTCGGCTCTTAAAGCAAAGGTCGATTTCAGCCGATGATGTGAGGGATGACTACACCAGCTGAAAAGATCCTTCTAGTGGACGACGATACCAACATCCTTGACGGCTACCGGCGCAGTTTGAGCCGCGAGTTTCTGATGGAGACTGCCTCGGGCGGGCAGCTAGCTCTGAAACTTGTTACTGAGAACGGACCCTACGCCGTCGTGATTTCCGACATGCGAATGCCCGGCATGGATGGTATCCAGCTCCTGAGCAGCATCAAGACCCAATCGCCGGACACCATTCGCGTCATGCTTACCGGCAACGCCGACACGGACACGGCCATTAACGCCATCAACGAAGGCAGCATTTTCCGTTTTCTCAACAAGCCATGCAGCAAGGAAAACATGGCGAAGACCCTTACCGCGGCGCTGGTGCAGTACCGCCTGGTCACGGCCGAAAAACAGCTCTTGGAACAAACCCTGAGCGGCGCCATCCAGGTTCTGACGGAAGTGCTCAGCCTCGTCAATCCCGCTGCTTTCGGCCGCGCCGAGCGCGCCCGCCGCTACATCCACCACATCGTAACCGCAATGTCTCTGGGAAATCCTTGGCAATACGAGGTTGCCGCCATGATGTCCCAATTAGGTTGCGTCACTCTCGCTCCGGAAACAATCGAGGCCGTGTACAGGGGCGAGAAACTCTCTGCCAACGAGCAGGCACAATATGACGCACACCCCAGCGTCGCCTATGGTCTGCTTTCGAAAATCCCGCGCCTGGAGCCGATCGCGTGGATGATCGAGCACCAGAACCGGCCCGTTCCCGAGATGGACGATCCCGACAGGTCGGACATGCGGCTGGGAGCGGAAATACTCCGGTTGACTCTGGCCTATGAGAGACTCATCCACAAGGGAACATCGCGAACCGAGGCGGTTCACATTCTGGCTGGTCAAAACAAGAAATTCAGTCCGGAGTTCTTCGACGCCCTGGTGACGTTGGATCCTAATGCGGAAGAAGGCGAAATACGAAAGTGCCGCATCGAAACGCTTTTGCCCGGCATGATCATTCAGGATGAAATCCGTACCGTCGACGGAGCCCTGCTCGTCTCCAAAGGTCAGGAAGCTACTCCGCCGCTCATACTCAAGCTCAAGAACTTTCGCGCCCGGCGTGTGATCGCCGGGGACGTGACTGTCTCCATGCCCACAACCGCACTCGCTTTCGTCAAAGGCGCTTCCTAGCAGTTTGCGGGAAAAGTCGATCCTGCTGTTGATTTTGCGTGGCGCAGCGCCGGGGTTCCCCGGCGGGCCTGCCTTTGGCCCGCTGGAGTGGAGCGGTTCGCCGCTGCGATAACCGGCGTATTTTCAATATCGGCTTTAGCCGCTGAGGTAAGACGGCGGCACAGAGGGTACTTTTTCCGCAGCCTGCTAGGCGAACGCGATACCAATCGCCGGGCGTTCCTCCAACATTCTTCGAAAACGCCGCGCAGCGTGCTCATCCTGGAAGCGGATGGGAAGAAGTCTCTTCTTCCACGGGCTTTGTCTCATTCAGCGGCAGGTGAACGTAGAACGTGGTTCCCTTGCCAACTTCGCTCGCGAAGGTGAGTCTGCCCCCGTGCCTGTCGACCACCACCGACCGGGCAATGGCTAAGCCCTGCCCTGTCCCTTTTCCGCTCTCTTTGGTCGTGAAAAAAGGATCAAAGACTTTGTCACGAATATCTTCGGGAATGCCGGACCCCGTGTCGGCAATGGAGATTAAGACGGCGCCTTCCTCGAGCGAAGTCCGCACCCGGATGAGACCCTTCTCATCGGTCCCCTTCTTTGCGGCGCCAATCGCATGGGCGGCGTTCACCAGCAGGTTGAGGAAAACCTGGTTCAATTCGCCGATGTTGCAAACGACCATGGGCAGGTCGCCTAACTCGGTCTCCACATTCGCAACGTACTTCAGTTCATTGCGCGCGACGGTCAGAGTGCTGAGCAGGGCTTCATTGATATCGGTGGCGGCCTTTTCTTTTCGGTCGGGATGGGCAAACACCTTCATGGCGCGCACCAGGGTGGCGACGCGCATCACGCCATCCAGCGACTGCTCGATGGCCTTGGGAATCTCCGTCACCACATAGTCGATGTCCGCCGCCTTTTCCGCCCGTGCCACTTCCTCCGCTAATTCCTGTCCTGCCCCGCCGCTGGCCGCCGCATCCCGCAGGTGGTGATACTTTTCTAATATCTCCGTCAAGTCCGCGAAAGCATCGCGCAGAAACCGAGTGTTATCCCCGACGAACTGGATGGGGGTATTGATCTCATGGGCAATACCGGCAGCCAGACTGCCCACCGCCTCAAGCTTCTGGGCGTGGCGGAGATCAATCTCAAGACGGTTGCGCTCGGTGACATCCTGGGCGATGGCAAGGTAGGCCCTGCGACCGTCGTACTCAAGACTATGGAAGTGGATATCTACGTCGATAATGCGTCCGTCCTTGCTGCGATGCTTCCATTGTCCCGCGGCGCCCTTGTTGGACCGGATTTGTTGCAGATATTGATTGAATCGTTCCGCCTCCTCCGCAGGGCGAATATCTGTTGCCTTCATCCGCAAGAACTCGTCCCGGCTGTAGCCATATTGCACCACGGCGGCATCGTTGACTTCCAGGAAGTTCAGGCTCGCGATATCGAACACAAAGGCTGCATGCGGGATCGTAGCGAATAGAAGGCGCGCACGCTCTTCGCTCTGCTGCAGAGCTTCCTCAGCGCGCTGGCGGTCAATCAACGGTCCGATCTGGCCGGCGATAGCCATCAACATTTCCAAAACTTGTTCATCCGGCGATTCGACCTGCCGGCTGAACAACTGCATGACGCTCAGCACGACACCCCCGCTCACGATGGGAAAGGTGACGGCAGCGCGCAACCCCAGCAGGGCTGGGATTTTGATCGAGCCTTCGAGGGAAGTTATGTCCGGAATCCAGGAGGGCTGGCCGCTGCTCCAGACGCCCCCGGCCAACCCGGTACCGGGAGAGATTGTGATTTGACGCTGCAACGCCTCCATTTCCGCAAGATCGGGCCGTGTCCCGTGCCAACTGTTGACCCAACGCAACACATTCGCCTCTGGGTCCACTCCCCAAAGCGCGCCGTACTCCCAGCCCAGAAGATTGCAGAGGGACTGAAGAATCTTCGGCGCTGCTTCGTCCAGCGTGTCACATTCGGCGAGGGCGCGGGCCGTGTTGTATTGAACTCGCAGGCGATCTTCCACCCGCTTGCGATCGGTGATGTCTGAGAGTAATCCATCCGCATACAAGTTACCGTCTTGCTCATAGGTAGTCAGCGCGCGGTCGCGTACCCATACCCACTCTCCGCTCTTCCGCCGGACTCGGCATTCGACGTCGCACGCTTGGCCCTCGGTAAACAGCGCCCGAAAGCCATCCTTTACTTTGTGAATATCGTCGGGATGGATGCACGAAAAGAAGAGGCGAGAGCCCTGCGCGTGCACCTCTTCCACGGCGAACCCACTTAGCCTCTCGATATTCGGGCTGACATAAGCGAAGCAGCCCTTGGCATCCGAAGTCCAGACTACGTCCGGGATATTGTGGACGAGAGAACGGTAGCGCCGCTCCGAAGCTCCGAGGGCTTCCTCGGCGCGCTTGCGCTCGGCAAGATGAGCTTTCAGCAGGTAGGTCAGCAGCAGTCCGGCCAGGAACGTCGCCCAACTGCTCCAGCGTTCCGGCCTGAAGCTGTTCGGAAGAGGGTAGGCGGCAAGCTCCCACGTCCGTCCTGCGACTGAAATCGTTCGCGTCACCCTGAAACCACGAGGAAGGTCTCCGGCGCCATCGAGATGAGCGCCCCTCGGATAGAGCAGCCTTTCCCCTGGATTAGCAGCGCGGTCGAAGATCGCCAGGTTGAGGCCCCATGCGGAACTGCGAGCGGCGCCACCCTTCTCCACGATATCCCCCACCCGAAAGACTGCGAGGACGAACCCGATCAACTTCTCACGTCGCTCCTCTGTGCTTGCCGGCTCGACCCCACCCCGGTAAACCGGACGGAAGACAAGGAAACCATATTGGTCAGATGTCTCCTGCACGAGCTTTACCCGGTTGGTTGCAACCAGCCGGCCGGAATCTGCCGAACTCTGAAGTGCGGCGCGGCGCACCGGGTCCGACGCGAGGTCGTAGCCCAGGGCCTTTTCGTTGCCTTTGAAAGGAACAACGAAGAAAACGGGGAAATACTCGTCACGCTCACCCTCTCTCACTAGCTTCCCTGAAGAGGGCCGCTCGGTGAATTCGAATGACGGGAAGCCCGCGCGACGCGCATCCTCCTCGTACTTCCGCCGAGATCGTTTCGTTACCCTGGGAATCCATTCCAAAGCCTGGATCGCATTTTTCTGCGCCAGGAGGGATACCGTGAACTGTCCGAACTCCTCCCGTTTGACATCGTGCACAGCATCAAACAGCGCTCCGAGGGAAACAAGGTTATCGACGGTAAGGGTGACGTTGGTCTCCAAGGCATCCAGACGTTCCTGGGCAACGCCATTGAAGGCTGCCTCGGTATTCTTGCTTTCAAAATTTCGCAGGTTAGTCAATACAAGGGTGCTTAGAAGGATGCCTCCGGCGACCATTCCTAGCGAAAGTAAGATGCGGCGCACAAATCCTATGACCTGGCTCATGACTGTAATCGGCTAAATCGGTACCAAACCTAAGCCGCACGGGCCGATCACATACCCGTTGGTAACAGTCTCCCGTCATGCAAAACCGTCTCTGTGATAACTAGGGTCTAAGTTTTATCGCTGCTGGAGACTTAGAAACAACATTGCCGCCTTCGACACCGCGAGGTGGTAACCAGCAGCCCCGAAGAGCTCAGGGCAGGGCAGAGCTTCGCAAAACTTGCAGCCTACTGAATCGCGTTTCCGTAGGTTGGCACCCCTTGCTGCACCAGAAAAAGCAGCGTTTGTCCGCGCGACGACCAGTCGCTTTGCGGATACTTGGCGATCAACTGCTGGGCCAGCGCGATTGCCAGGTTCTTCGATTGCTCGGTCTTCTTTGGCTGTTCTTCGGTCTTATAAATCTCGATCAGAGCGGCGCGGCGAGAAGCGGCGTTGTACAGCGCCTCGGGAGCGGCGGGAGATTCGGGGTGTTCCTTTGCGTACTTTTCGTAGATGTCGGCTTCCTTGTCGGGGCACTTGGAGGATCCCTGCCAGTCGCCGCAGAGTTTGTTGTCGATCAGATGAAACGCGGCGAGCTGTGCCCACTTGCTGTCGGGAAATTTCTTCATCACCAGCTTCATAAAATCCTCGTTGATGCCGTAGCGAAGGAGGGGTTCTCTCTCACGTGCCGAAGGCCGGGACTGCATGTCAGCCTTGTCGATCTGCCATCGAATATCGGCCGCGCGGTAGAGCGCTTCGCCGGCCAGCGGAGCAGTCGGAAAGATGTCGTACACGCGCCGATAGAGACGCAAGGCGTCTTGGGCCGCTCCGCGACGTCCGTGGCGGCGGCTGGCTTCGTCTTCAGAATCGACGGCGGCCCCGAACAGTATGCGGTCGCCGTTGGGTGTGGACGCCCAGACAATGCCGTTATCGAGCACCCAGCCGCTGATGGTCTTGCCTTCGTCCTCGTCTTCCAAAACGAAAGCCGGGTCGGGAGCTAGCGAAGAGCCGAGCAGAGCTTCCACGTGCAGCCAGTTGAGGCTTCTGTCGAGAAGAATCAATTCCCGCCCTCGTTCCACTTGGCTGAGCTTGCTCGAGGTTGTGTCGGGAGACAAGTAGAGGACGGCCTCGCGCACCAGGGTACCGCGATCAGCGGCCAGCAGCGGCGCGTTGCAAAGCACGGTCAGGGCGATCAAATGCAAAATCTTGGCAATCGTTTTCACGGTCGTGTTCGTCTCCGGTTCAAAGGTAGCACTCAAAGTAAGATGCGTGGAATGGTGGAGAGACGAGCGCCTAGGGCGGTTAAGTTGTTGCAAATATGTCCGCGTTTCCCCTTCCTCGAAAAAGGACGGAGACTCTCAGGGGCACGTGATTTGGGTGGATGCCCTAACCATCGATGTTGAGGCTGATAGCGGCAATAGCGGCCCACTGCTCGGGGCATTGGGATCCGAAGGAGCCCACGCAATGAGGGGACTTGGATAAACTCCCTCAAAATTACACTGGAACCTGAAAGGCTGGGTCGTCAGGACGTACTGTCCTGGCGGCGGCGCATGAGACCAGAAGACCGAGAGCGGGCTGACCGCGGTCCGTGGCGCGGAAAAAGTGCCAGTCGCGACGAATTGAATCTGCTGACCGTTCGCAACCGAATCAATGGTGATGGATTGAAGTTGCTGGCTGCTGCTGCCGCTTCCGCAGGCCAGAGGCAAGGAGGTTAGAGGCAGAAGGAGTATTGAGAGCCCAGAATCTGTTCATGGCGAACTCCTTTTGAGATCCTTACCTGGCATGTTACGCCAGTCTTGCCGCCCTTCGCTGCTCGTGGGCTTCTCCCGCACCCTCTGGTTTGCTGTTGACAAGCACGCAACCGCTGCTGTACACGGTTGAGTCTCTTCCACGCCGCACTCCTGCGTGGAGATCGCCATGCCCGGGAACCACAACTCGAAGCGCGCGAAAGGCCAGCCATGATGTCCCGCGGCGCCGCGCAGCAGATTGCGATTCGTGACCTCAAGACCATCGATGACCTCAGCCAGTTGAAAACGGTGGAGAAGGAAGTCTGGGGCATGGCGGACGACGACACTTTGCCCCTCACCCTTGCCATCGCCTGCAAAGCGGCGGGCAATATCTTCGTCGGAGCCTTCGATAAGCAAAAGGATAAAGACAAACTCGTCGGCTTCGCCTTCGGATTTCTCGGCCGCGAGCACGGACAGACAACAATTCACTCCCATTTGCTGGCGGTGCTCGATGCGTACAGGCATCTGGATCTGGGCTCGCGCTTGAAGCAGGCACAGCGCGAGCGGGCCATGGCCATGGGCGTCCGGGAAATGACCTGGACCTACGATCCGCTTCAAAGTCGCAACGCCCATTTTAATTTTTCGAAGCTGGGCGTGGTTTCCGATACCTATAAGACGGATTTCTATGGGCCGGAAACTTCCAGCATGCTGCATCGCAACGGAACCGACCGGCTGTGGGTGCGATGGATGCTGAATTCGCGGCGAGTCCGTGACCGTCTGGCAGGCAAGAGTAGCAGTGCCCGCGTCGAAACCCTCGATGCCTTGAGGCTGCTGGCTCCGCTCGCGCGCTTCGATCCCTGCGGAAAACCGGGACGCGCCGATCTCGCGGAATCACTCGCCCGGCAGCGCGTCAGCATTGAAATACCAGGGGACATTCTCGAGGTCGAGCGTATGGACATGGGATTGGCGCGAGAGTGGCGCGACGCGACCCGGTGGGCGTTCCGCGAAGCCTTGAAAGCGGGATTCTTTGTCACCGAGTTCTGCCGTTCGATTCGCGGACAGCAGGGTCCGGGAGCCTACTTGCTGCAACGCGGAACCGTGAGCGATCTCATTCCCGAAGGATGAAAAACGAAAAATCTGGAGCAGACGAACTCTGAGGTCTAAGGCGTGGCTGAGAGTGAGCGCGACTCGACCGGTTGACGTTTGCGCATTTGCTGCAGGAAGGTTTCGACCGGTACCTGAAAATTGTGCCGGAACAGGTCGACAAGTGCGTCTTCGGTGCCCGAGCCTTTGCTCGTGGACGCCTCGGCCTTAGCCGGACAATCATCGGACGACCTTTCGAGTCCCTCGGGTTCAACCTGAAGCTCGGGAGTATCTCGCTTAGCGCGCAGAGCCGTGATCAACTGCTTCGCCTGCTCGCGTTGCTCGGCGGTCTTCCGCAGGAACTCCACTCCCATCCCAAATTCGGGATGCGCCACCAGCACGAATCCTTTGACGCGTATTTCAAGGTCAGCGGTCTTGAGCGAAAGAGCGACCTGCGTTCCCCTCGGGAACGGCGAGTTTGTCGTAAGATAGCAGCCGCCAAGGCTGTGGTCGGTGACCCGACAAATTACGGGCGGGTCATCCTGCTCAGGCTCGGGAAGTTGTTTGCTCAACCACTGGCGAAGCACGCTACGCTGCTCGTCGTTGGCGTCCTTAAAGCGGACACCTGCCTGATCTTCGTTGCCTTCCCATGCCAGTTCTCCATAGATTTCGAGCACCTGTCTCATGCCCGGCAACTCGAGCGAGAAGCGGAGCGGGCTCTCTTTGGCTTTACGGCCTAAGAATTGAATTGCCATGCCGCCTTCGCAAACGTCAAGCGTCTGGGCCTTGTATCGGCCCGACCCATAACACGCCACCGGAACTTGCACCGGGACCCGCATCTGCATCCGCCGTTCACGCTTCATCAGGGCTCGAACCGCGCGAAAGCTCGCTTTGGCGCGCTCCACCGCGAAAGGTTTGTGGAGGACGAAATGGGCCCCCATTTCGAAACCGCCCTTCATTCCGATAGCAGATTCCACGAGCACGATCGCGAGGGCTCTCTTGTTGGCCGGAGCGGCTTTCGCTCCCCGCAACACGTTCCCAGCTTCCTCCGTATTCCCTACATCTACGATGATACTTTCGAAACGCTGGCGCGTGATCAGGCGGATGGCCGCATCCGCAGTGGAGCAATGCTCGATGTTGATTTCCAGATCGCCCAGGACACGGCGCAATATGCGCACCGTCTTTTCGTCAGCGCTGAACAGTAAAGCCTTTAGGTTCATGCTTCAATCACACTTAAGCTCGGTTTGCGCCGTCACGGCTTTGCCGAGGCGGGCGCCGGTGAATGTTTGGTAAAGCGCTGCTTTGCGCCTAGGTGGGAGGTGATCTGGCGTTCCCAAGACGATTGCAGCGCATCCCCTATTCGCACTGTAAGTCTATGAGATTCAGTGGTCAACGGCATGACGCGTTCTCCCGGTTACCGCAGTCACCTTCTGCTTTGACCAGCTCCCCCGAACTTGTCTCCCCTAAGCTATTCGAATCGCGCCGCGGACGTCCGTTCACTAGGAGGTTCCCCCGCCTATGAACAGAGCAGCGCAACGACCCCCGGGCGAGCTGCAAGTAGCTGTACCCAAAGGGGATATCTAAAGGGTCGTAGCGGAGTCAACTTTTCTATTGACTATCCTTGAAAAACCTATTATTATCAATAGCTTCCATAGAGGTCGAGGGGTTAGGATTTGTAGCACTGGTTTTCCTTATTGGCAGTGAATCCCCTACGCTCTTCGTGGAATCAAACGAGATATAGCGACTCAGGAGTAGAAGTCCGATTCCACGAGAGGGTATAGTTTTCATGGCTAAACGACGCGGAAACCCCAACTGGGGCAAGCCCGAGCCTATCGGGCCCGTTATCCCCACCGTCACGGAATTTGAGCAGGTTGTGCACGAGTACAAACTCTCCCCCGACCAATATTTGCGGTCTACTCGGTTGCGCGAATGGGCGCGCCGGAACAAGAATTCCAAGTACATCCCCGAGCCTTTGCTGGAAGCTTGGGGCTTTGAAATCGAATCCACCCTCTAATCGCAGAGGGCGCCGGGCTTGCCTGGATCTTACGAAATAGGAGGGTCGCCGCCGCAGGCGACCCTTTCCTGTTTTGTGGCCTATTGGTAGTGGTGCAGTTTGATTGTCATCCCGAGCAAGCGTTCGTTGCGCAGCGAGGGATCTGGGCGAGCCGCGCGACGTGTCGCGTTTTCTTGCGACACAATCATCGCGCGTTTGGCTCGCTCCCCTGCGAAACTGCACCACTACCGGCCTATTGGCGAACAGGCCAGGTCCAGATATGCTGGCAAACATGGGCAGAAAGGATTCGAGTCCCGGAGGCACGACCCAGCCGTTTAACTCTGAGTGAAGCTATGTCTCCTCATTCGCCCTTTACCGATGTCCCCACCGCGATCGAAGAGATCCGCGCCGGTCGCATGATCGTCGTGGTTGACGACGAGGATCGCGAAAACGAAGGCGATCTAACGCTGGCGGCCGAAAAAGTCACCCCCGAAGCGATCAACTTCATGGCCAAGCACGGACGCGGCCTGATCTGTCTCGCGATGACCGAAGAACGCCTCGAACACCTGCGCATCGGTCCCATGACCAGCGAAAACACATCGCAATACGGAACCGCTTTTTGCGAAGCGATTGACGCGCGCGACGGCGTGACCACCGGAATCTCCGCGCATGATCGCGCCCACACCATCAAAGTAGCGATCGACCCCAAGACGCGCCCATCGGATCTGGCGCGGCCGGGCCACATGTTCCCCCTGCGTGCCCGCAAAGGCGGAGTCCTGGTGCGCGCCGGTCAAACCGAAGCTTCCGTCGATCTCGCCAGGCTAGCCGGATTGGTCCCGGCGGGCATCATCTGCGAAATCATGCGAGACGACGGCACCATGGCTCGCGTCCCCGACTTGATCGAATTCTGCCGCACCCATCAAATGAAAATGCTCACGGTCGCCGAGTTGATCCGCTACCGTATGCAGCATGAGCGCTACGTGCATCGTGTGGGCGAGGCGATGGTCGAAACCAAACATGGGGAATTCCGCTTGATCGCCTACGAGAGCGAAGTCGACGGTGGCGGATCCCACATGGCTCTCATCCGTGGCGACATCGGTAGTGCCGAAAACAAGGATTCGTCCGAGCCCGTCCTCGTCCGCATGCACGCGCACTGCCTGCTGGGCGATGTTTTCGGCGCCACCGGCTGTGACTGCCATCAGACGCTCGAGGCTTCGCTGCAAGCGATCGCCGCGGAAGACAGAGGCGCATTGATCTATCTGCACCAGACCTCCAAAGGCTTCACCGCGGAAAAAATCGGAGACCAGTCGTTTCTGACCTTCCATCGCGAACGCCGTCTGCCGTCCCTTCCCGAAAGCGAGCGCAAGACTCATCGCGAAATCGGCCTTGGAGCTCAAATCCTTTTCGACCTGAATTTGAAGCGCATCCGCCTCTTGACCAATCACCCAAGAAGAGTAGCCGCACTTGAAGGATTCGATATAGAAATAGTAGAGCAAGTCCCAGTAAGCTTGCGTAGATTCTAAAGTCGCGTAGGGACAGCCGCCCCCGGCTGCCCAAGCCGAGCGCAGCTCGGCACTCGCCGCGTCTCATGCAGTGGGAAAAAGCCTCAAAGGTCTCAACGAAAAGGGAAGGGCACGACTTCAGTCGTGCCGTAAGTCGCTCAAAATGTGGCGCGCTTCAACGCCTGAGGTCAGCTCCTTGCGCCATCGACGAATTTCCCGCGGGCTCTTTAGCCGCGTGCAAAACCATTTCGCGAGCAATCAGACACGCGGTAAGCCGCGTCTCATCCAGTGGCAAAAACCTCAAACTTCTCAACGAACGGGAAGCACGACTTCAGTCGTGCCGTAAGCTGCTCAGAATGTGGCGCGCTTCAGCGCCTGAGGTCAGCTCTTTGCGCCATCGACGAATTTTCCCGCGGGCTCCTTAGCCGCGTGCAAAACCATTTCGCAAGCAATCAGACACGCGGCAAGCCCTGTTTCTACACCTAAAACGGCTTCCGCGCCGTGATCTCCTCATCCCTAATAAAAAACTGCGCTGAGCACACCGCCGAGCCACAAATCGTCGGCAACAATCCCGCCATCTGCTTGCGAGTAATTAGGCCCAGCGTGCCGCACGAAGGGCAGGAGAGCACCGCCCAATAAGGATCCTCTCTCTCTCCCACTTCGCCCGCATTCTCCAGTACGAACACGGTGCCGGGTTCCATCTGCTCGGGAATCCATTCGTTGATAATGCTCAATTCACCGATCATCATGCCTCCCCGCCTTCCGTTTGTGCCCTATTTACGCCCCCTGACGCCGCCGCAAAGGCCGCGCCCGTTCCGAACTCGCCGCCTTCTTGCGCGCCTGAATTTCCGCTCGCACGCGCCGCACTTCGTCGCTCAGGCATACATCGAACATCGGCTGCCGCGCGTTCTTTAATAGGTCCACGACCTGTCGTGCCGAAGTGCGCAGATAAAGATGAGTGCCGTCGGTCAGTAGGTGATACTCCGAAAACGCGCTGACCGTAGCGGCCAAGCTGGTGCCAAATTCCTGCTGCAGGAACCGAATCACTTTGCGCATCCGCTGCAGCGAGAAGCCGCGCCGGCGCAGCTGGCAGATAACCGCCACCGTGACCAGTTCATCCCAGTTGTAAATGCGTCGATGCCCCCGGCGACCCGGCGCCACGATGCCGCGTTCGTCCCACCATTGCAGCTGACGAGCGCTGATCCCGGTAAGCGCGATTACGTCGTTGGATGTGAACTGTCGCTGCATCCTAGCCCATTCTGTTTCAAACAAAAAAATTGAGAAATGTTTGAAACATTCTAGGCGGCGACGACAGAAATCAAGCAACGTTTCGCGCTTCGTTGTGTTAACTACGCAGGTACGTCGCCTATGCGTTGCGGCAGCCCCCGCCTGCGTAGCGACAGCCGCCCCGAGCGAAGCTCGGGCGAGAAGCGGTCAACCGCGAAACGGCGTAAGAATGCAGCCCATGGCGCAAGCCGTGGGTGGCAAGTGGAAATTGAGCAAGCCCCGAAGGGGCGCAAGAACGGCTATTACACAGATTCCAGAGCGACGGAACGCGAGTTGCGACACGCTCTCGTGGTGTCCGTTTGTATGTTCCCGCTTCAGGCATTAACATGAATAAGGAGGAAAGCTATTTTCCGGGGCCCCTGAAATTCATGATCCAGTTCATGATCCAAGAACTGCATGTGCACGCCGCCATGCTTGCGTGCTTTGTCCTGTTGTCGGTCACGCTAACTCTCTCCCAGCAAAAAAAGGGGTACAGCAAGTTGGATGCGGCGCAAAAAAAAGCGCCCACCGCATCCGCGCCGTCGGCGAATGACGACCAAGACGGAGACAAAAAGAACGAAGGCGACCCTCGGTTCAGGGGCATGAAGTACCGCTCCATCGGCCCGTTTCGCGGCGGTCGTTCTCTGACTGCCGCTGGAATTCCCGGCGACCCCACCACCTACTATTTCGGTGCGACTGGTGGCGGCGTGTGGAAATCCACCGACGGCGCCAACACCTGGTCCCCGGTTTTTGACAAAGATGGAGCTCCGGCGATTGGCAGTATTGCTGTCGCCGCGTCCGATCCCAACGTGGTTTATGTGGGGACGGGCGAGGCTTGCATTCGCGGAAACATCTCCCAGGGTGACGGCGTCTGGAAGTCCGTGGACGCGGGAAAATCCTGGAAGAGCGTCGGCCTGAAAGATTCGCGCGCGATTGGCAGAGTGATCGTGAATCCGCGCAATCCCGATATTGTTTTCGTCGCCGCGCTAGGTCATCCGTACGGTCCGAACACGGAACGCGGCGTGTTCCGCTCGACCGACGGCGGCAAGACCTGGGACAAAGTTCTTTACAAAGACGAAAACACCGGAGCAATCGATGTAACTTTCGATCCGCAGAATCCCCACATCCTGTTTGCCTCGCTGTGGGAGGCTCGGCGGACGCCATGGTCGCTCTCCAGCGGTGGGCCGGGCAGCGGCATCTATCGCTCGTCCGATGGCGGCACCACTTGGAAACACCTGGAAGAGCACGGGCTTCCGAAAGGTCCCTACGGGCGCGTCGGGCTGGCGGTGGCCGCGAACTCCGAGCGCGTCTACGCGCTGATCGAGGCAAAAGAGGGTGGCCTCTACCGCTCCGACGACGGCGGCGACACCTGGGATCTCGTAAACGGCAGCCACGGACTGTTCCAGCGCGCCTGGTACTACATGCACGTGATCGCTGATCCGCAGGACGCCAACACGCTCTACGTGGCCGACGTGGAGTTCTTCAAGTCCACCGACGGCGGCCGCAACTTTAATAAAGTGAAAGTCCCGCACGGTGACAATCACGGTCTGTGGATCGATCCCAGGAATACGAAGCGCATGATCGCCTCGAACGATGGTGGCGTTACCGTGAGCCTCGACGGCGGCAAATCGTGGACCCGCGAGGACAACCAGCCGACCGCGCAGTTCTACCACGTCATCACCGACACGCGTACTCCTTACTACGTGTACGGCTCGCAGCAGGATAATTCCACCGTGGCGATTGCCAGCCGCAGCGATGACGGCGCGATTGGCCGCGACAATTGGTATGAGGTCGGGGGCGGAGAAGCGGGCTACATTGCGCCCAATCCGACCGATCCGAATATTGTGTATGCCGGCGATTATCAGGGCAACATCACGCGCTTCGACCGGCGCACCAACCAGGTCAAAAGCATCGCTGTGTGGCCCGAACTTAGCGATGCGAGCGGTGCCGCCTCACTCCAGCACCGTTTTCAGTGGACGGCGCCCATCGTGACATCTCCCCACGATCCGAACACGATTTACTACGGAGGTGAACGCGTCTTCAAAACCACCGACGGTGGCACGCACTGGGAAGCGATCAGCGGCGACCTGACGCGAAATGACAAGTCGAAGCAGCAGCCCTCCGGCGGACCGATCACGATTGACGATACTGGCACCGAGTATTACGACACTGTTTTTTCCATCGCTCCCTCGCCCCTGGCGAAAGGCCTGATCTGGGTCGGCACAGACGACGGCTTGATCCAGATCACCCGCGATGAAGGGAAGACTTGGACCAACGTTACGCCCAAGGATCTTGCCGAGTGGAGCCGCATCAGCCTGATTGAAGCGTCTCCACATGACGCCGGCGCGGCGTACGTCGCCGTTGACCGCCATCAGAATGACGACCTCGCGCCCTACATCTACAAGACGAGCGATTACGGAGCGACTTGGACCCGCATCACCACCGGCATCCCCGACGGAGCTTTCGTGCGCGCTGTCCGCGAAGATCCAGAGAAGAAAGGTCTGCTCTATGCCGGAACCGAGCGCGGCGTCTTCGTCTCTTTCGACGACGGCGCGCACTGGCGCTCGTTGCAAATCAACCTGCCGATTACGCCGGTCCACGACTTGGTCATTAAGAACGACGATCTGGTGCTGGCCACCCACGGACGTGCATTTTGGATCCTCGATGATGTCTCGCCGCTGCGCCAGTTCGCCGATTCCGTTGCTGAAGAAGACATGCATCTCTACCAGCCCGCGACAGCCTATCGCGTGCACAGCGGAGATGCCCCGGCGCATTTGTTTTTCGCCGGAAAGAATCCGCCCAACGGCGCGGTGATTTATTACTACCTGAAGCAGGCGCCAAAGCCAGATGCAAAAAACGACGAAGTAAAACAAGATGAAGTGAAAATTGAAATCCTGGATGCAGCCGGCAATGTGATCCGCAGCTACTCCAGCAGCAAGGCCGAGCCTCTCGATGAACCGCTCGACCCCGACGACAAGAAACCTGAGAAGCAGATCAAGCCGGAAGAAGGTCTGAATCGTTTCGTGTGGGACCTGCGCTACCAGGAAGCCAACCGCGTCCCGAACTATTTTCTCTGGGAATACAATGACGGCGCGAAAGGCCCGCTGGCGCTGCCCGGCAACTATCAGGTGCGCTTAACCGCCAATGGCAAGAGCGTAACCACTCCATTCGAAGTGAAGATCGATCCGCGAGTCACCACTTCGCAGGCCGATCTGGAGAAGCAGTTCAAGCTCGAACTAGACCTGCGCGAGCAGTTGAATCGCGTCTACGACGCGGTGAACCAAATACAAGATGTCCGCGAACAGTTGGGCGGGCTTAGAAAGCGTCTCGTACCGGGCGATTCCACGAAACCGTTATTCGATGGCGCGAGTGCGCTTGACGCCAAGCTGATTTCCGTTCGCGATCCCCTGATCAATTTCAAGATCAGCGCCAGTGAAGATTCCCTCGCCTACGTCCCGGGAATTGACGCGAAGCTGGCATTTCTTGCCATGGGAGTGGCTGGCTTTGCCGACTCTGCTCCGACCGAGGCCCAGTACCGGGAATTCGACAAGCTGAAAAAGCAGACCGATGAATTGCTGGCGCGCTGGGATCAGGTTCGGAACGCAGATATCGCAAACTTTCAGAAGTTGGCCGCCCAACAAAACGTCCAGCCAATCTACGTCCCCGATGTAAGAAGCGAGCGCGTGCAAGGCGCCGGCGAAGAATAGAGTGATTCGTATCAGGGTATCGCTTAGCGATACCGTAAGTGCTCCGCAATCAGGTGCTCCTTTAGGGGTTTGGACAGTCGAAAGCCAATTAGATGAACATCTCGTCTTGCGGCCCGCCCCCGCCATTTCTCCGATGCCGCCTCTTCTGGCCGAGGAAGACTTCGACTCCCGTGCTGATTGCGGCCATAAGTCCGTTGACCTGACGCAGCGGAGAGACCACTGTCTTATGGACGATTTCGCTCGTCTCCTCCACTTTGTCCATCGTTCGATTCAGCAGCTCATCGGCGCGGATCACTTGCAGCCGCGTGCGGTCGAGCGCATCGGTGAGCGTGGCGTCGATGCGGCTGAGCTGATTGCGCACCAGGGTGCTTGACTCGGCGGCATTGGTGGTCATGGCCTCGATCTTCGGCCGCAGTTCCACCAGCATGCTCTGCACCGTTTCCATCGTGGGCAGAGCCTTGCTCCTCACTTCGGTGGCGAGGATTTCCATCTTGGCCGTGCTCTTGCGCACCGCGAGATAAAGGCCCACCAGAATTCCCGCCTGCACCACCACCGCGAACGTAGTCACCGCAATAAAAACTCTTAGCAGAGTGTCATCCATAGCTGCTCCCCACTGCTTCTCAGTTTGCTGAATAACTCTAGAACTGGTCTCATAAATGGTTTTGGGTAGGGCGCGGCTTCAGCCGTGCCGTTCAGAACCGATACAAATGCGGGCTTTAGCCCCTGAGGGCCGGACAGCCTGTTCGGAGAACCATTTATGAGCCCAGTTCTACTCTTCTCAACGAACGCCAAGGGCACCAGTTTCACTCGCGCCATCGAGTCGTCGAAAATGTGTCCGCGCTTTAGCGCCCGACGTGTGCTTCTACCTTGGGATTAATTTCCAAGCAAACTGTCTAGCCGCTAGATATTCTTCGGAGGTTCGACCCCGGCGGCGGTCGTCTCGTTGTATGCCTGGCGGCCGGCCTCGTAAGCGGAGCGGAACCGCTCCTTCTGCTGGTTGAGCACGTCACTGCCGCGATCCACCCAGTCACTCGCCTGTTCGCGCGCCCGGCGAGCGTGGTGACGCGCGCGCTCGGTGCTTTCCTGCGCCTTGGAAAGAATTGCGTCGCGCATTTCATCGCCGGAGCGCGGCGCGTACAACACGCCAACTATCGCCCCAACACCCAGCCCTGCCAGGAACCACAAGAAGCTGTTGCCCTCACGATCCGCCATAACTGCCTCCTCAAGAATCTCACGCCATATCGGATGGTAGCACCCTGAAATGTGAAACACAATTCACCGCGCCACACACCTTGCCAGCACTTTGGAAGACATATTCCACAGCAGGGTTGCCTCCTCATAAAGACGGGGCTTGCCCCGTCTGAGCCCGCTCGACAGACTCTGGCTCTCTTAAACTTGGGAAGCGCACGCTTTGAAAGAAACTCTTGTGCCCAGCGCGCCAAAGGCGCAGAATGAGGCGTTTTCAGGAGGCATTCTTGTCCGACCGCAAGTATCGGCAACGCGGATACCAGGATTCTGGCGCTGGACCCAAGAAAGAATTCGAGAAGCCGTCGGCCCCGAAAAAAGAGAACACATTCGGACCGCGCCCGATCAACATGCCCGGCAGCCGGACCGTTTCACGCTGCGCGGAATGCGGCACGCTGCTGCAAAATCTCACCGCTCCGGTCGGGCAATGTCCGAAGTGCGGTTTCGACCTGCACGCCTGCAAGCAATGCGAACATTTCGACCCGTCCAGCCGCTTCGAATGCAATCAGCCCATTCCCGCCCGAATCTCTCCCAAAGACAAACGCAACGATTGCTCGTTCTATTCCATCCGCGTGATGATCGAAAAAGAAACCTCCAGCAAAGCCAGCCAGCGTCCCAACGACGCCCGCGCGGCGTTTGATAGTCTGTTCAAAGACTGAAGCCAGCTCTCAGCTGTCAGCGCCCAATTTCAAAGTTGTCATCCTGAGTGGAGCAGAAACTTCACGAAGTGAAGTCCCTGCGGAGCGAAGGACCTCTGCATTTCGTATGTTGGCCTGCCGAATTTTGCGACCTGCCATTTCCAGAATGTCCAGCCGGTTGAAAGTGCGCTCGACTTGCTCAGCGAGCGCTTCGACGAATCGAAATCGGTGACGTCACATTCGACCACGGTGCTTTTTGCGGAACTCTTCCCGGAACTCTTCTCCAAAGTCTGGCCGCCGCTGCTCTGGATGGCGGCGAAGGTTTGTTCGAGCGCTTCGCGCGAGCGTCCGCAGAGAACGGTGTGCGCCCCGAGCTCGGCTAGCTTCACCGCGATGGCCCGGCCAATGCCGCGTCCGGCGCCGGTGATGACAGCGACTTGCCCAGCCAGCGGCAGGTTGGATGCGGTTTTCGTCAAAACGTTTTCCTCCGGGGAAGACATTATTCTATTTTGCATTGCTTGTGTCGTGTATGTGTCGTGCATCTTTTGTGTAGCGACAGGATCGGCTGGAGTGGGCGATTATAGAGGGCGGCGCTTTTCCGCATCTAAACTGGGTAGGAGGGACGAAGCGAGCAAGGCGCTTGCCATAGCGGGACTACATCCTTATAATCCGCTCACCGGAATAATGTTAAGCCGCTGCATATCGACCGGCGACCACAATTTTTCGGACGATGATTGTTCGGATGATTGTTCGGATCATGATTTCGGGACCAGTCGGTGTAAGCGTCAGCAACAGCACGGCCAGTGCAAGATTGGTTTATGGTGCAAGCCCGGCGCCAGGTTTCGATGGACTCGGGCAAGATTGTCAACTCCCGCTTCCCCGAAGAGTTAAGGAGCTACAGGAATGAAGAAGATCGTTCTCGCGATGTTGCTGGTAGCCGCAGTTACCGCCGTCGCTCAAACCCCGTCCACGCCGGCGCCAGCCGCCCCCCCGCCAGCGCAAGCCCCGCCCGCAACCGCTCAACCCGCGCCGCAGAAAAAAGAGATCAAAGACCCGGCCGAATATAACGCCTACGTGGGCGCGGTGCAGCAAAAGGATGCCCCCGCCAAGATCAGCGGCCTGGAAGCGTTTGTCACGCAGTATCCGAACAGCGTGATGAAGGAAGACGCGTTGGAGGCTTTGATGATTGCCTACCAGCAGACGAACAATCAGGCCAAGATGATCGACACTGCGCAGAAGGTCCTGCTGGTGAACCCGTGCAACCTCCGGGCGTTGGCCGTGCTGGCCTTCACCAAGCGGGCGCTGGCGGAAGCGAACCAGAACGCGCAACAGAATTTTGCCGACTCCGGCCAATACGCTGAAAAAGGGTTGCAGTGTCTGCCCACGGCGCCCAGGCCGGAGGGCACAACGCCCGAAGAATGGGAAAAGCTGAAATCGCAAACCAAAGTGATCTTCAACGGCGTGGCGGGCACGGCCGCCCTCCTTCAGGCGAAGGACTACGCCAAGGCCCAGCAATTTTTGCGGGCCGAGGTGGAAGCCGATCCCAACAACCTGGTTGAGGTCTATCACCTGGCCCTCGCTTATCTGGCGCCCGGACCGACTGAAAAAGACGTAGATGGACTTTTCTTTGTCGCTCGCGCTGCCAATCTGCAGACTAGCGCCGCGGGCAAGGATGCGATCGTCAAGTTCGGCAAGAGCAAGTATGCCAAGTACCACGGCAGCGAAGAGGGATGGACCGATCTGCTGGCGCAAACGGCCACTACACAACTGCCTCCGGCGAATTTCACAATCACGAAATACGTGCCGCCAACTCCCGCCGAGCAGGCGGCCGCCCTGGTCAAGACCAAAAAAATTGAGGAGATGAGCTTCGCGGAATGGCAGATGGTTCTCTCCGAAGGCACGCCCGAAGACGCCGATAAGGTTTGGAGCGTGCTGAAAGGAAAACCCCTGCAGATGGTGGCCCACGTCATCAGTATCGATTCCGCAAGCAAACTGATGCTGGCTGGGAGTTCGGACGATATCGATGCCAAACGTGCGGATATTGATCTGACCATGACGGCGGCGATCCCTAAGAAGGATATGCCGAAGGAGGACACAGACTTCCAGTTCCAGGGAACGCCGGTCTCGTATGTGGCGAAGCCCTTCGTGATGACCATGAACGATGGGGCCTTGCTGGTGGCTGCGAAACCGAAGCCAAAGCCTGTCCACAAGAAGCCAGCGTCGCAGTGAGGCGTCAGGTTTCAGGAAGACCCAAGCTGAGAAGAATTTCTGAGAGGAGAAACGAGGGCGTCCCGATCAGGACCGCCCTCCTCATTTCTTGCCGCCAGCCGCGAGCGGCGTCTTAACGAACTTGTTTTCTCTCCAGTTGGATGGGACGCGCGCTGCGGGGCGGACGCTTGGCGCCGGCGCGCAACGGTCGAACATCAATCTTGAGTTCTTGCATGGTCCGGCTGAGCGTGTTCCGGTGCATGCCCAATTGTCGCGCGGCCTTGCACTGATTGCCCCGGTTCTCCTCGAGCACGGTTATGATGAAGCGCTTCTTAAACTCACGAACCGCTTCCGAATAAAGGATGTTGCTTTTGTACATCTGAAAAATGAGTGCTTCCAGTTGATCTTTCACCTGCTGCCTCGTTTCCGCACCTTCGCAACCTAAAATGTCTCAATGCCAAATGACTATTTCGACGGCTCGGATGATTGCGGCTGCATCTTGTCCGTTGCAGAGTGCACCTGCCGCATGTAATCCAAGCCCTGGTAGAAGCGGTGGCGCAATTCCGGCGGTGCGAGCCAGATCGCTGCCCTCCCGCCTACCAGGAAATACGGAGCCAACTGAGATCCCGACAGCCACTTCGCAGCGGGCGCAAACGCGGCCACCGCGGTGAGCACGATTGCGACAACCAGGGCGCCCTTCAATAAACCGAGGACTGCGCCCAGCAGCCGGTCAATTGCGCTCAGACCGGCTTTCTTCATTGCCCAGCGCGCGATCCGTCCGGCAAGGCCGGCAACGATCAAGACCGCGAGAAAAATAATAAGGAAACCAGCGATCTCGCCTATCCACGGCGACTTCAAATGAGGCGCGAACCAGTCCGCCAGGCGATGATACTGCCAGGCGGCCAGCAAGTATCCCACAACCAGGCCGACCAGAGCGAAGGCTTCATGGAAGAAGCCTTCGATGGCTGCCGCAGTCACGGAAAATACCAGAAAGCCGAAGATGATCCAGTCCGCAATGCTCATGGTTCAAGGATCCGAACCTCGGATGATCCGAATGCCGATCATTCCGAGGTTCAGTGATCGACGTTCAGTGATCGAATTCAATGACACCAGCGCACGCCGACTAAGTCTCCAACTCGCGTCCCGTCAACTGACGGTATGCCTCGAGGTACTTTTCGCTTGTCCGCAGCGCAATTTTTTGGGGAAGGGCCGGTGCGGGCGGTTGTTTATTCCAGCGAATAACTTCGAGGTAATCCCGTACATACTGCTTATCGTAGGAATCCTGCGCCTTGCCCGGTTGATAGGTGTCGGCCGGCCAGAAGCGCGAGGAATCCGGTGTGAGCACTTCATCCGCCAGGGTGATGCCCTGGGCGGTTTGTCCAAATTCAAACTTGGTGTCGGCGATGATGATGCCGTGCTGCCGCGCATAATCCGCGGCCTTCTTGTAGATCTGCAATGTGGTGTCGCGAAGCCGGCGGCTCAGCTCGGGGTCGACCAGCTTGCACATTTCCTCGAATGAAATGTTGATGTCGTGTCCGGTGGTGGCCTTGGTGGCGGGCGTGAACAGCGGCTCCGCCAGCTGGTCGGATTCCTTCAGCCCCGGCGGAAGCTTGATGCCGCAGACCGTGCCCGTAGCTTTATACTCTTTCCACCCAGAGCCGGAAAGGTAGCCGCGCGCGACGCACTCCACCGGAAACATCTCGGCGCGCATCACCATCATGGAGCGCCCGCGGAGTTCGTCGGCGTGCTTGCGAATCGCCGCCGGGTAGCGGTTCACGTCCGCAGTGACGAAATGATTGGGGACGATGTCCTTGAGAAAGTCGAACCAGAACAGCGAGATTTGCGTCAGCACCCGGCCCTTGTGCGGAATGCCGGTCGCCAGCACGTAGTCGAAGGCTGAAATCCGGTCGGTGGCTACGAACAGCAAGTGGTCGTTGTCGAGGTTATAAACATCGCGGACTTTGCCGCTGGCGTGCAACTCCAATTCGGAGTAGTCCGTTCGCAGTAGAACGGTATCTAAGATTTCGGGGCTCATCTATCAATTCACCGGTAAGAAAACCTTGCGTATTCTAGCTGTCGCGTAAAATTTGTCAACGCTTTCCGTCACACGCGCCGGGATGCGCCGATCGCGGCTGCACGAAAAAATGTTGACAGTTCCAGTGTAAGCTAGAAGCCTTGTCCAGCGCCGGTTTTCGAGGGACCGCGATGTGGAAAAGCTGAGGAAGGCTCTGGAAAAAAAGGCAGTTGTTCTTGGCGTGGAGAAAGCAAAAAAACTGTCGATCTGTCAACGAAACTTTTTCCCGGGTATGGGTCAGTTTCCGGTTTGCCCGTTATCCGCCTACGATCAGCAAACACTATGCGACATATCGTTACTAGTCTGGCGGTTCACATCCACGTCGACCTACCAAGGCGTTTCTCTGAGCTAGCCGTTTTCGACGCGCTCCTTTATATCCGCGTACGCCGCATCGATGAGCCTGCTCAGACTGCTCAGCTCTGCGACGTTTGTGGCCGTTCCCGGTCTCAACTTCACATGGCGCATGAACTTGCCCGTGCCTTGCAGCAAGCGCGCCGGATCCCGCAGCGCTGCGCCGTGAAAGAATCCCACATTTACGTGCGAAGTGAATACATTGACGTAGCCGAAGGGCGCATCTCCCAAACATGCAACCGGACAGCCGTCATGCAAAAGCTCCCGGACTTCGTCCCCGCACTTTCGCATCACCTCAAACCACTGATGCGCGATGGCTCCCAATCCACCTGCATGCTCTTTCATCCACGCATCGATGGCGGGATCGCGCTCGACGGCGCGGTTGAATCGCAGCAATTCGGTTCTCATCGTCGCTCCACCTTCTGCTTTCGAGATCTGTGGTTACGTAGCACCCTTACCTTCCCTCTAGCGGGGCGTCGTTCTCAATTGACAACTGCTGACACGGTCGCAGATACTGCAATCGGCGCATGTAGGGTGCATCGGCACGTCGCCGAAGGGCAATGCCCACCTACGATCTCATCGTGGAGGCCTACATGCCCAGTCTAGAGAACCTCAAAAAGCAAGCTAAGCTCGTATTGCGTTGGCACCGCGAACGGCACTATCCCGTCGCCGCACAAATCCGCGGGCATTTGCATCGTTTCCTGAATATGCCCGACTCGGAGATTCTTGCGGCGAGTTTTAAGCTCAGCGATGCGCAAGAAATGGTCGCAAGACAGCACGGCTTCGTTAGTTGGCAAGCCCTGAAAACTGGACTTTCCACCACCTCGCGCAAGGCGAAATCGTCGCCATCCAAAGCGACGATTGTCGGTGCAGAGCCGCAACTGCTCGTCGCTGATATCAAGAGATCATGCGAATTTTTCTGTAAGAAGTTAGGCTTTTCACTTGTATTCAGTTATGGCAGCCCTCCCTACTATGCACAAGTGGGTCGCGACATGGCGCGTCTCAATCTTAGGTGTGTCGAGGGGCCCATAATCGATTCGACGGTCCGTAATCGTGAGGAACTGTTGTCGGCATCTATGACCGTCGCCACAGCGGACGAGATCAAGCTACTGTTTCTTGAGTTTCAGTCCGCTGGCGTTACCTTTTTCCAGACACTGAAAAGGCAGCCTTGGGGCGCCAAAAATTTCGTCGTCAAAGATCCGGATGGGAATCTGCTGCTGTTTGCTGGACCCGCAAACTAACAGCCACCAAGCCGAAGTGTTGAGAGAGGCATGAGCTACGCCGCTCCAAACCTAACCGACACCAGCTTCGACACCCCCGGCTCCTGCATGGTCACGCCATAAAGCACAGGTGCAATGCTCATCGTCCGCTTGCTGTGCGTGATCAGGATGAACTGCGTCTGCACGCTCATCTCGCGCACCAGATCGGTGAAGCGCGCGATGTTAGCTTCGTCGAGCGGAGCATCGACTTCGTCGAGAATGCAGAACGGACTCGGCGTGTACTGGAAGATGCCGACCAGCAGCGCGAGTGCGGTGAGCGCTTTTTCGCCGCCCGAAAGCAGCAGCACGTTCTGCAATTTTTTGCCGGGAGGCGAAGCCACTATGTCAATGCCGCTCTCCGCGCTGTTTTCCAGGTCGGTCAGACGCATGAAGCCGTGTCCGCCTCCGAACAGCGTGCGGAACGTGGCCTGGAAGTTCTCGTTAATCTTGTTGAACGCTTCTTCAAATTTCTGCCGCGAGACCTGATCGATCTCACGAATTGTGGCGCTTGTATCTGCGATGGCGTCGAGCAAGTCTTTCTTCTGCGTTCCGAGGAACTGGTGGCGCTCCGCCGTTTCCTTATACTCTTCGAGCGCCATCATGTTGACCGGACCCATGGCGTCGAGGCGGGCGCGCATTTCGCGGTGAGCCTGATCTTCGCCTGCAAGTTCATCCCCGCTAACCAGCGGAATCGGGGTTTCAGATAAAGCCTCCGCCATCAGCACCGACCGTTCCATGCCCAGTTCGTTCAGGCAGGTATCGGCCAGGTGTTGCAGGTCGGATTGCAGCTTGGCCGCCGCAGCCGATAGCTCACCGCGTCCGTCACGCGCAAGATCGAGTTGCTGACGAGTGCCGCGCAGAAACTCTTCAATTTCTGCGAGTCGCGCCCGCACTTGCTCAGACTCGAGCTGCAGCAAGCCTTCGCGCGCTTCTCCAGCATTGCGCTCGGCGTCGAATTGCACGAACTGCTCGGCCAGTTGCACGTTCTCGTTTTGCCGTTGCGCGATCTCAGCGCTCGCCGATTCCCTTTGAGCTTGCAAAGCGCCCGCCCGCTCCCGCATCTCGGCGACAAGCGTCTCGATACGCTGCAGCAGCGTCGTAGCCGAACGGTGGCGCTCTTCTAGAGTGGCCACGCGAGCGGCCCGCTGAGAAGTTGTTTCAGCGGCGGCGTCTCGTTGGCTGCGCAGAGCGGCGAGCCGGTCTTGTCCGGCTGCAAGCTGCGTTTCGAATTGAGCGCGCGCTTCCTCGATTGTGGTCAACTCCGCCTGCCGCGACGCCATCAAGCTTTCTTGTTCCTGCCGTTCTGCCTGCAGCCGTTGCAGTTCGCCTTCGCTGATTGCAATCCGCTCGCGCACCCGCGACATTTCGCTTTCCAATTGCTGCAGCAAATGTCCGGAGGTCATCGCCTGCTTCTCGGCTTCGCGCTTCTCGTTTTCCAGCCGATCAAGCAGCCCAGTATGCTCCTTGATTTCGCGCCCCAACGTGAACGCGAGCATCTCCTTTTCGCGCAGAGCTCGCTCCAGCTCTTCAAGCAGACGCAGCACATCGCGCAACTCGCGCTTCATCGAAAGCGGTCCCTCGCTGCGCTGCTTGCCGCCGGTGACGGTCACATTGTGAAAGCATTCGCCGGTCTGGGAGAGGAAGAACGCGTCCGGGCTGGAGAGCGCGAGCTCGCGCGCCACTGCGGGATCGGGCACGATGTAGCCATTTCCCAGCTTGGGCAGAATCACTTCGAGTGACTTGCCGAATCCGTTCAGCACGCGAATCGAGTTCTTCAGTGGAAGGACCGTGTCGTTGAGCGGAGAGTACTGATGGCTCTCATCCGCAGAAAATGAAAACTTTGCCTGCGAGTCCTCGGGATGCACAAGGAATGTCGCGCGTCCATTGACGTCGGAGCGCAGCAGGCGCAAGCCTTCGTCGGCGGCGTCCCACGACTTGACCACAACGAAGTTCAGCTCATCGCGCAGGAAGTCTTCGACAACGCGCTCATAGCGAGGCTCGACTTCGAGGAAATCGGCGAGCACGCCGGCGGGAGTGTTGCCTCCCTGCATTGCGCCCGATTGAAAAAGCCGCCGCACCGACTCGGTGGAGTAGCCATGCTCGGCGATGACCGCTTCGAGCGATCCCCTCTTGCCGAGCGCGGTGGCGTATTCCGAGCGGATCGAATCGAGGTGCTTCTTGGCGTCGTTTTCGGCAGAACGCTTTGTCTCGAGGGTCTCACGCAAGGTCTCGATCTCTGCGGTTAGGCCGCTGGCTCGCTGCGAAACGGTTTCGAATTCAAGAGCAATCTGGCCGCGTTGTCCGCCGAAGGTCTCCGATTGGGACGAGGCGGTTGCGATTTCGGCGCGCAAACGCTGCTCCTCGCGCCCTATCCCCGCCAGCCGCTCCTGGGACTGCGTGAGCTGATTGCGAAGATTTGACGCTCCGCCGACCGCCTCAAGAATCGCCGCGCGATGCGACTCCTGCTCACTTTCCAGCAGCGCGAGATTGATCGCGGCGTGTGCCGTCTCCTGCTGGCTGAGGTTGTATTCTTGCTGAGCCGCCGCGAGATCTGCAGCCGCTGAGTTGAGCAACTGCTGATGACCGTCGCGTTCTTCCTCGAGCGCCGTCAGCCGACTCTGAGCCTGCGCTAACTCCGTCTCAGCGGATGCTGTGCGCACGATCAACTCCGCGCAGCGCTCTTCGTTGGTGCGGATGCGCGCCTTGCCGCGATCGCCTTCCATCGCAATCTGGTTGAGGCGCTCGCGATTTTGTCGCGTCTCAGTTTCAATCGCGTATCCGCGCTGCGTGCGCTCGGAGTGCTCGGCTTCCGACTGCTGGACGCTGTCGCTTTGCTGGCGGATTTCCTCGCCCAGTTGATGGATCTGCGTATCGAGCGTCACGCTTTCCTGATCCATCTGGGTGAACTTGCTGGCGAGCACAACCCGCAGCTTGGCCCGCATCTCGTCGCGCAACTTGGCATAGCGCTCGGCCTTGCTGGCTTGGCGTTTCAGCGAATTCATCTGCCGCGTGACTTCTTCGAAAATGTCGTTCACGCGGTTCAGATTCGTCTTGGCATCTTCGAGACGCGCTTCCGCGAGGCGCTTCTTCGTCTTGAATTTCGTGACCCCGGCTGCTTCTTCGATAATGGCGCGGCGGTCCGTCGGACGGCTGCTCAGGATCTGGCCGATGCGTCCCTGCTCGATGAGGGCGTACGACTCCGGCCCCAGGCCCGTTCCCATGAACAGCTCCTGGATGTCGCGCAAGCGGCAGAGTTTTCCATTGAGCAGGTACTCGCTGTCGCCGCTGCGGAACAAGCGGCGCGTCACCGAAATTTCTCCGGCGTGGTGCTGCTGCTGGTTGAATTTGCGGCGCCGGATTTTCAGAACTACATGGGGTCCGGTGATGGCCACTGCGGCGTCGTCTGCCGATGTTTGCGCAGCCGATGCTTCGGCAGCCGGCGTTTCGGCTGGTGCAGCGCCTTCAGCCTCCTCTGTCTTTAATTGGCCGGGCTGAGCTTCCTCGACGGCCCGTTCCGTTTCTGCTGCAGCTTGGGCGCGGATCTCCGCTTCGTCCCAGTTTTCCATCGCTGGAAGGTCGTCTTGAATCTCGATCTCGGTGGGCGCGTTGGTATCTGGCCCAGCATAAATTTCCGGGTCAATCAAAGTCAGGGACACTTCCGCCATGCCAGTGGGGTTGCGGTCGCGCGTGCCAGAGAAAATCACGTCCTCCATCCGCGAGCCGCGCAGCGACTTGGCCGATTGTTCACCCAGTACCCAGGAAATCGCATCGGCGATGTTCGACTTTCCGCAGCCGTTCGGGCCGATGATGGCTGCAATGCCTTCGCCATGAAACTTCAGCTCAGTGCGATCGCAGAATGACTTGAATCCCAGAATTTGTAGCTTCTTCAGTTTGAGCAAAGTGACTCCTTCGTAGGCGGACACCTGCGGTCCGCGGACTCGGTTTTGTGCTGGCTGGAGTGCAATGCAAATCGCGGGGATTCGGAGTTCACCGTCCGCTGTTTAACGTCTTTCCGTTAACGCGCGACTGTTAACTCTCAAGGTTCCTCGCTGGCCGCATCGTTTGATGCCATCCTCATGGAGTCAGGACGTCACCCACGCTTTTGACCAACTCTAACGGTGAATGTGGGACGGGTCAAGCAATAAAACACCACATATAGTGGGCCCAGTCCGGACACCGCCTTTAGTTGCACATACACTGCAGCTATTACGCGCAAATCGCTGGCGAGAAATCAAGGAGGCGGGAGACCGCGAGAGCTGCAACTACTCTAGCGCCGGAAGGGCCAGGATGCAATCCCTGCAAGGGCAAATTTGGGTTCTGTCTAGAGGATTTCATGCACCGCGCGATGGGCCTCGTCGATGGCGGCGTCGGTTTCAGCGGAGGCAGCAGCATCCGAATTGGCGATGGTGATGCGGCCGAAACGCCGCCGTCCCACTACCCAAGGCTCTTCTCCTTGTTTCCAGTCCGGGTCGAATAACGAATTCGGAGCAAAGGCGTAGCCGTGGGCCCAGCGATTGACGGTAATGCCATGGATGTCGCGGGTGGGATCGAACCCGGCCGAGCCGAGCATGAGCCCGAGTTGCTCGCGGATATTGCGCTCGAAGGTGGCGAAGGTTGTGCTCATGAGCTCTACGCGTCCGGCGCGATTCTGATCGCGGGCCGGCAATCCGCGCTCGCATGGCGTGCGCAGCATGAACAGGACCATCGGCTCCTCCGGATTGGAGGGGAAGCGATAGTCGCCGAGGCTGACGGGATAATCGAGGGAGGTGTAGCAGTGATAGCTGCCGGGGGACACGATCTGATGAATGCCTAGCTGGTGGAAGCTGGTCCAGTTGGAAATGGCGACGTGAGTGTACACCAGCGGCATCTTCACGAGATACGAGAGCGCCTCGCGCTGGCTTTGAGGAAGTTCGGGACAAAGGTACGGGATCATGGTGTTGTAGCACGCGAGGACGCAGTGTTTCGCACGCACGGTTTGCAGCTTGCCGCCGCGTTCGTATGCGATTGTGACTTCCTTGGCGGTTTGCGAGGGTCCGACGTGGTTAACGTGCACAACGGTGCTGTTGAGGCGGATGCGGACGGGCGAGCCGGACTGGTCTAGACGGCTATAGTCGGTGGTTGCGGTCACGATGTCGTCCATTGCGTGGCCGGGCATTGCGCGGCCGGGCATGGAGCCGGGCACGAGACTCCGCACCAATAAGCGCGCAATCGAAGCGTTGCCGTCAGGAAAATGAAAGATATAAGGCTCTCTTTCAGGCGCTTCAAGGCCGAGACCGTCGAAGCCGGGATAGCTTATCGCTCCGTAGTCGTCGCCCGCCATGTAGCAATCCAGGGCGGGAACAGCTTCAATGCCAACGGTGAACAAGTCGTGCGTGTAGGTCTGGAAGAAGGGAAGCGCCTCCGGAGTGACCTTACAGACCTGGGTCAGAAACTCGGCATAGCTGATTTTGCGAAGACGCTCGATCTTCTGCTGGCGATTAAGACCAGGGAGATAGTCCTTCTTGTCGGTGTAGACGCGAGCGATGTCGCGGCGGACGGCTTCAGAGAGCGGAGACCTGGCCAGAAATTCCAGCCACGGTGTCTTACCCAGACCGGTGACGAGGCGGTCTTCGCCGAAGGTGGCGCGATCATAAAACACGGCAGTGCCGAGTTCGCTGTAAAGTTTCCGATCGTAAGCCTTGTAGAAGCGTTGGAGATCGATGCCGAGTTCGGTCAGCAGGCCCATCGCGACCTTGCTGTATTCGGCCGGGCGCTCGATCGACATGGTGCCGCCATAGGCCAGCCGTGTGCGATCGCCGACGCGGAATTCATTGCGCTTGGCGTGACCTCCGAAGTCGTCGTGATTGTCGAGAATGAGGATTCGCAGCCTTTCCCCGGCGGTCGCTTTCGCGGAGATCGTTCTCCCGGCAATCTTGGTCCCTGCCGTTCTTGTCCCCGCGAACTTGCGGTAGAAATAGGCGGCGGCGAGACCGCTGATGCCCGCTCCCACAACGACCAAGTCGTAAGTCTCACCGGTGCTTTCGGGCTGGGCGGCTGAGTCCCAGGATTCGCCGTCGCGAAGCCGATGGGCATAGGTGAATGTGCCGTCGTGGTTGCCGCGCATGCCGGTCAGCGCCGGAGGATAGTAGCCGGGGGATTTCTCGGGGGCGTAGGGCGATCCGTCGAAAGCCAGGGCGGCGTGAGGAAGCAACGCGCTGCCGACAGTGAGCGCGACTCCATTCAGAAAATCTCGACGCGATATGGCGCGGTTCATTCCGAGATCTTCGTCGTTGCTCATTTAGCGTTGCTCATTTCTTGCGGCTCATGGGAAGAGGAAGCGCCGTTGATTATAGCTAGTTTTTTCTTGCCGCGAGAAACCGCGCCAGCTCTTTCAGCGTGGTCGCGCTCTCCCCGAACTTGTCCAGTTGCGCGCATGCTTGATCGACCAGCGCATCGGCCCTGCGGATCGATTCCTCGATTCCGAATAGGGCGGGATACGTTGTCTTCTCCGCCGCCTTGTCTTTGCCGGCAGTTTTTCCGAGTTGCTCCGAGGTCTGGGTCAGGTCGAGCACATCGTCTACGATCTGGAACGCGAGACCGATGGACTGGCCATAGGTGCGGAGGTGAGCGATATCGGCAGCGCTTGCGCCGGCATAGATTCCTCCGCTGACCACGCTGGCGGTGATGAGCGCCGCGGTCTTCGAACGGTGCATGTATTCGAGGGTAGCGAGGTCGGGCTTCTTGTGCTCGGCTTCGAGGTCAACTACCTGGCCGCCGATCATGCCCTCGATGGTGCCCGTAGCGTGAGCGACTTCCCGGACGATGGCGATGCGCGCCTCGGCGGGGCAAGCGATCTGGGACAGCACTTCATAGGCCTGTGTTTGCAGCGCGTCGCCGGCGAGGATGGCGATGGCTTCACCGAAAGCCTTGTGGCAGGTAGGACGTCCGCGCCGCAGGTCGTCGTTGTCGAGGGCGGGCAGATCGTCGTGAATCAGGGAGTAGGTGTGGAGCATTTCAAGCGCCGCACCCACCTGCTCGATACCCGCGGGCAGCGCCCCGGCGGGCTGTCCCGCAGTCTGAGCTGAGGCCGCTGCCGCCGCGATCATTGTCGCTCCCATCATGCGCCCCGCTTCCATGCAGAGGATGGGCCGCAGGCGCTTCCCGCCGGCAAACACGCTGTGCCGCATGGCCTGATGGATGGAACTCGGATGCTGGGTGGCCGGGGGTAAGAGCTGCTCGAGCGCAGCGTCGGCGGCCTGTCGTCCCTGCTCCAGAACTTGTTTCAGCATGGCACCGCAGTATAACAAGCGGGCTGGGGGGAAATGAAAAGGGACGCCCGGCGGCGTCCCTGTTCAAAACGACTCTCGGCAAGGAAAAATTCATAGAGACGCGGCTTGCAGCGTCTCCTGCCGCAAATGAGAGACGGGGCAAGCCCCGCGTCTCTACAGGCGTATCTCAGGCAGCTGCATCGTGCGTGAGGTGATGCAATACCGAACGCACTACGTCATCGTTGCGCGGCTCACATATGTCAGCCGCGCCCAGACTCATTGCTTCCGCCCATAGTTTGTCGTCCGCCAGCCGGTGCGTGCCGACGATGCAAAGGCCGGGGAACTCACGATGCAAACGTTCAACCTCGTTCGGTCCCGAAGTTTCCAGATCCAACACCAGTGCTTCGGCGTGCTGCCGGGCAACCGCCGGGCGGACCTCTTCATAGCTGCGGGCCAAATAAACAGAAACAAAGTGTTGGGAAAGGCTAACCGCCAGAGTTTGAGCAGTTCTGGGGTTGTTCTGATAAAGGACTACACTGAGTGGTTCCATGCTACCCCCTGACTTCACCGCGACCCCGCGGTGGCCTTGGCTGCGACAGCAAACTGCTAGCACAGGCGTTATCAGTTTCCGAGCGCGAACAGCGTTACTTGCGCAACGCTTTCTCGGCCGGGGGCTCGAATGGTTCGGTTTGCAGCTTTCCGTTCTGTTTTAACAGAATCTCTACTTTCCCTTCCGCTTCCTCCAATTGTTTCCGGCAGGAGGCGGAAAGTTGCATGCCTTCTTCAAATAGCGTCAGAGATTTCTCCAGAGGAACTTCTCCTTTTTCCAGTTCCTGAACGATCTTCTCGAGACGCTCAAGGCATTCTTCAAACTTTACCAATCGGATTGCTCCTACGCTCTATTGTAATGCCGATTCCCGTGGAAAATGTCCAGCGAAAATTTTTGATTCGTTCAATTTCTTGTGCATAGTGTTCCCAAAATTAAACTGAAGCCGGTCGCTTCGAGCCGAGAGCCTCCAGAACGTCCACCGCGGAGGCATATCGGCCCTGGGGAGCGCTGATCTGCGCACCCTGCACTCGATCGCGGAGCGCCCCCAGCATTTCGCGAGCGATGGCTACGCCTTCCTCGCGAGCCGCTTCCGGACTTGCCGCTCTGGACATCCGGTTGAGAATTTCATCGGGCACGGAGACCCGCAGCTCGTTCTTCATGAACTCCGCGTTCCGGACGCTTACCAGGGGCCAGATTCCGGCAATGACAGGAATTCGGCAGTGTTCGATCCGCTTCAGGAAAATTTCCAGCAGATTGAGGTCGAACACCGGCTGCGTCACTACGTACTCTGCGCCCGCTTGCACCTTGTATTCGAAGCGCTTGATCTCTTCGTCCAGGTTAGGCAACCCTGGATTTGCGCCCACCCCAATGACGAAGCGTGTCCCGGTGCCGATCGGGTTTCCACCCAGGTCCAATCCCCGGTTCAGGTTGTGGACGATATTCACCAGTCCGATCGCATCCACGTCAAACACAGCCGTGGCATCGGGATAATTCCCCATCTTTGGAGGATCGCCGGTAATGCAGATCAGGTTGTGGATTCCGGTTGCCGCCGCTCCCAGCAGGTCGGACTGAATGCCGAGCACGTTTCTGTCGCGACAGGTGTAGTGCAGGATGGCTTCAATCCCGACCGCCTGCTGCATTAAGAGCGACAATGCCTGGTTGCTCATGCGCGCCGAGGCCCGTGGACTGTCCGGGATGTTCACCGCGTCCACACCGACCGACTTGACGAACTTCGCGCCCTCGACCTCTTTTCGGATATCGATTCCCTTGGGCGGCACGATCTCGACCATGGTGACAAATTCGCCGGCCGCAATCTTTGCGCCGAGGCGGGAGCGGTCCGCCATGGGAGTGCTCGCCGGGACTAAAGGCGTCGCGCCGGAATGAGTTGCCTCCGTAACCGCGGTCTTGCCCCGCGCTTCGCGCACACGTAAGGCCGATTTCATGGCGCGGATATGATCCGGCGTAGTTCCGCAGCATCCGCCGATCAGCTGCACGCCGGCCGCCACGAATTTTCGCGTGTAGCTCGCCATGTATTCCGGCGAACAGAGATAGATATTCCGTCCTTCGACGGAGCGCGGCATGCCAGCGTTTGGTTGCGCGGCCAGGGGCAGGGAAGTCACCGCCCGCACTCGCTCGATCGCGTCCAGCATGGCAACCGGTCCCACGCTGCAGTTGATGCCGAGCACGTCGACGTTCCATTCCGTCAGCCGGGCGGCGAATGCCTCGGGGTCGGAGCCATCGAGGCAGTTGCCGTCTTCGTCAATCGTGACTTGGGCGATGATAGGAATCTTCGCGGTTAAGTCCCGGCACGCCAGTACGGCCTGATGCAACTCCTCGACGTAGCCGAAGGTTTCCAGCATCAATAAATCGACGCCACCCTTGACCAGAGCGGCGATCTGTTCGCGAAACGCCGTCCGGGCCTCCTCAAACGAAGTCTTGCCCAAAGGTTCAATGCGAACACCGAGCGGGCCGATCGATCCTGCCACCCAAACATCGAAACTCTTGGCCGCTTCGCGAGCCACGTGTACGCCTGCCACATTGATGTCCAGCACGCGGTCCGCCAGACTGTGCCGCGCCAGGCGAAAGCTGTTCGCACCGAAAGTATTGGTTTCGATAATCTCTGCGCCTGCCTGCAGATAATCGTGGTGAACGCCACGGATCAGCTCCGGCTGCGACAGGTTCAGCTCGTCATAGCAGCGGTTGATAAAGATTCCCTTGGCATAGAGAAGCGTTCCCATGGCTCCGTCGCAGAGCACCGGTGACTGCTTCAGACGTTCAATAAAGTTCTGTGCCATCTAGTTGAGAATACAGGAAGGGGCGAGGTCTTCGCATCTAACAGCGTGTGCTCCGGCCGTCTTTTCCTCTGGCCGTACTGTGACTCAAAACCCGCAGTTTCTTCCTTTTGCTATAATCCTTTTCTTGCATCCAAGTGATTATCCCGCATGAGGTTGGAGTCCCAGGTTTGAAGAGAGTCCTGATTCTTCTGCTATTTCTGCTGCCAACGAGTTTGACGTGGCTGAGCTGCGGCGGTTCATCTCCCTCGGGCACCACGCCAACCAGCGGTCTCAAATACCGCGCCTTCATCACCAATAACGTCAGCGCCGGCACTGCGGCGGCGGGGATATATATCGTCGACGCGGTAAATGACGTGCGTGCGACCGGGTCCCCAATTTCCGTCGGCAACACGCCCGGAATGATGGTGGTCACGCCCAACCGGGCTCAGACCCTGGTCTTCAGTGGTAACGGAACGCAATTCTCCGACAACGTGTTCAGCGTCATCAACAATGCCAGCGAAATGAACGCCGCTCACGTGACTTTACCCGGCATGACCGAAAGCTTCGTCGTTTCGCCGGACAGCTCCACCGCCTACGTTGCTGTGCCCAGCGCGTCGGTGGTTGGGCAACCCTCCCTGGGGGCAGTGCAGGTCATTGGCCTGAGTTCGGGCACAGTTACCGCCACCATTAGCTGCCCGCCGCTAAACCCGAATCCTCCGAATCCTCCACCTCCTCCTGTCTGTGTCACGCAGGGTCAGGGAGACCAGGGAATCAACCTGCCTTACCAGTTTCTCTTCATCGGCAATACCGGAGCTCGCTTGTTGGCGTTCAGCGAGGGTCCCGATCCGGTTGCCGATATGATTGCGGTAATCACCCCGTCTAGTATTGAAACGGCGAATCCTGTCGTGACTTTTATACCTGGCTTTGACCATCCCGTCGCGGCCTTTTTCAGCAGCGACGACAGTACCGCCTACGTGCTGAACTGCGGCCCCGAGTGCGGCGGAACCCAGGCCAGCATTCAGACTCTCGATTTAACGACGAACACCGCAGGCCCGTCTGGCGTCGTCTGCACTCCCGGCGGAGACCCGCCGTGCATCGGCACTGTGAACCTAGTGGCTGGCAGCGTAGCTCTTTTGAACGGTTCGACCATGTATGTGGCGGGCACGCCCGCTTCGCAACCCTGCACTGGCCAGACCACCGCGGCAACCACGTGCGGAGTGCTTACCACGGTTGACCTCAACACCATGACCGTCACCCAACCTCCAGTCCAACCTCCCTATTGTCCAGCCGGCCAGCAATGCCCAATCATCATCACCGACGGATATCACAATCGCATAGCGCTAGGCGCCAACGGACAACTCTTCATCGGCGCGCGCACCTGCACCGAGATCTTTGCGCCCGTCCCGCCGGTGACTGGGGCCGAGGTCCGCGGTTGCCTTTCCATCTACAACACGTTGACCACCCCGGTTGCGAGCGTTCCTGCCGGTGGCGTCGTGATTCCTCCTGAGAACGGAGACGTGACCGGCATCCAGCCCATCGCCACGCGTCAAGTGGTATATGTGGTCCAGGGCCAGAGCGTCCCCCAAGGCGGAACGCTCTATATCTACGATGACACGATCGATGCCTTGGAATACAACCCGAACGATCAGTATAATCCCGGTCAGGTCAGTGGCCTCATCGGCAATTTCTTCGACGTCAAGACCGTCGATTTCTGAGTATCGCTGTTCGTCCTTCGCTCTTCGCCCTCGGCTTTGGCGAAAGGCCAATAGCGAAGGCGAACGGCTAACGGCTAACGACCAACGACCAACGACCAACGACTTCAGTACCTACCTTGGCACCAGCGTCATCTCGTGCGCCCGGCGTTGCTCGACTGCGGCCGGCGAAAAGGGAAACACGAATGTCGAGCCTCCGTACCACGCCGCCCACTGGTCCATGTAATAGGGACTAAGAAAGATTCCGCTCTCGCCCGTCACTAGGTTCAGCGTGCTGTCGTCAAAGTTCGCAAAGTTCCACGTTAGCCTTTCCGACGGCCCAAACCCCCGGCCCACCGCCTTCACCGTGTACGTGCTCCCGCTTAACGGATGCAATCCCGGTCCCGTAAAGCGCCCAATCAGCGGAAGCTGGCTGAGCACCGGATGATCGATTTCAACCGGATAATTTGCTCCCCACTTCCATTGACTAAGATCCGCCGGAACCTTCGAGCGACTTCCCGTCTGCTTCACCGCGTTCTCCACCGCAGCCGTCAGCAGGCTTCCATAGTCGGAGTATCCCGGCGGCAGCCAGCGCGCCGGCTGCTTGCTGAGCACATTCTCCAGCCAGACCGACGCCATAGCCCAGTGATAGCTCTTCCAACTGAGCGCGCCTGAATTCGCGCCGGCAGCCGAACTTGAATTCGAACTCTCCGCCGCCGCGCCCAGCTTCGGCTCCAGCAGCAACCGCGCCAACTCCGCGCGCGCTTTCGTCTCAATCGTCGGGGCCGCGGAATCCGCCGACATCCGCCCATCCCAGTCGCGCAGAATGTCCGCTGCCTGCTTCGCCCGTGCGGAGGCGCTCGGGGCGTGATCGATCGCATACACGAACTTGTCGGCGCAGAATCGGTCGTAAGTGGACGACACATCCATCTGCAGCGCCAGCATATCCGCAGGCGCAAATTTCTTTCCCGATTCCAGCACGCGATAGATGCGATCGGTTCGCCACGGCGCTTCCCATTCCGTGCTGATTGAATACTTGTAGCCGTCCGGAGTGATGCGCCCGTTGGCGGTCGCCAGAATTCCCCACGGCGGATCGTACACATGCGGCATGTCGTCAAAAGGAATCCAGCCCTTCCACTCGTGCGCGTCATCGCTGCCGTTGACCGGCAGGCTGCCATCGCCCGCCGCTCGGATCGGCACCCGACCCGTCGCCTGATAACCGATGTGACCATCCACATCGCCGTACATCACATTTTGTCCGGGTGCGCCAAAGGTCGAGAACGCCTTCCGAAATTCATCCCAATTCTGCGCGGAGTCCACGTCGAAGAACATCAGGCCCATGCCGTCCTGCAGCGTCCAGCGCAAGGCAATCTTGCGCGTCTCGCCCGGAAGCAATTCAGAAATGATCGGTCCATGCCGGGTGGTCACCACGTCGAGAACTACATCAGGCTTACCTTTGACATGTATCGTCTCCTGCCGGTGCTGCGGTTCAACCCAGCCCGCCGGAGTCTTGTACTGCCCCTGCGCGTTGAACTCTTCGATAAAGTCATCCTCCACCGTCGGCCCAACATTGGTGAATCCCCAGCCGATGCGCTGATTGTGGCCCACGATAACGAACGGAATTCCCGGCAGCGTAACGCCGGCCACGTCGAAGGCGCCGTTGTTCGTCCTTAGGTGCGCAGCAAACCACAAGTTCGGCATCTGGTGGTCAAGGTGCATATCGTTCGACAGCAGCGGTTTCCCCGAAACCGTATGCTGACCGGAAACGACCCAGTTGTTCGACCCCGCCCGGAACGAGTCGTCGAAGTATTCAGCCCCGGGGGAGAATTCCGTGTTAGAGAAGTACCCGGCGCCGGAGGTGTATTCCGTGCCAGGGAAGTACCCAGCCCCGGAGGAGAACTCCGTGCCCGAGAAGTACCGAGCCCTGGAGGGGCGATCGAGAGTAGCCCAGCGCTTCAGCGCTGGGAAAGGTGGAACAGACGACTCAAGTTCCGGAGGGACGGCCGAATCGTCAGGCACAGTCCTTGGCCCCTGAGGGGCGCGCTTTCTGAGTTGGCCGGCATTGATGAAACCCTCCCATGAAGGCGTCGCCGACGTGATCCGCCTGTTTCCGCCCTCGGGATCGACCTCCTCCTCGTCATCGTCGTCTTCATCGCTGCTATTGACTGCCGGTTCGCCTTCCAGCCGCCGCACCTCGGTTGGCGGACGGTCGCGCCAGGAAGAATTCACGTACAAGTCTGCCGTCAATTCCGGTCCCAGCTTTGCCAGAACTTTTTCCCGCGTCAGCGGCGGAGGATTGCGGTAGTGATTCAAGTCCTGCACCATGCGCGCTCCTACCAGCAGGGAATCGGTCACCGTCCACGGCCGTGGCGTGTATTTCAGCAAGCGGAATTCGAGTGAGAGCCGGTCGCGATGCGAATCAATAAACGCGTTCACTCCCCGAGCATAAGCCTCAAAATAAGCCCGGTCGCGCGCCGAGATATTTTTCTCAGCCGCTTCGGCCGCCAGCCGCAGCCCCAGAATCCGCTCTTCGCCGTCCATCTTGACCGTGGCCTCGCCAAGCAACTCCGAAAGTTCTCCGGCAGCAGCGCGCCGCATGATATCCATTTGCCATAGCCGGTCCTGCGCGGTGACGTAACCTTGAGCAAAAAATAAGTCTTCAAGCGTAGCCGCCTCAATCGTCGGCACACCCTGCTCATCGCGGACGACACGTATCTTCGACGAAATTCCAGGCACCGCAACGCCGCCATCAAGTTGCGGCAGAGGTTGGCGCGCGATCCAGTAAAGCCACCAGATGCCGGCGATGAGCGCCACGAGCACCAAGCAAACAGCGTAGTAAAGGATGCGCAGCGCAGGATTGCGGCGGCGAACTTCGGGGAGAGAAGCAGTAACGGACATTACTCAAAGATTGTAGGGGGGCATGATGTCTGTGACAACCGCATGGCCGGGTTGCCAAGCTACGCGAGTGATACTACGATCGGAAAGCAATTCTAATTCTGATCGCCTCTTGGATTGAATAGTGAACAGGACACTCCTCTTCTTAGTCGTTTACTTGGCGGCGATTTCCCTTGGAGCCGTTGCTCAGGATATCTCCCCTCCGAGGCCGACCACTCCTGAGGCACAGGTTCAACTCGGCAACGAGTATTTGGCGGACAAGGACTTTCCAAATGCAATGCTCTGGTTCCGCAAGGCGGCGGACCAAGGCGACGCTGCAGGGCAAAACAACGTTGGCTGGCTTTACCAGAACGGGTGGGGAGTTAAGCAGGATTATTCTCAAGCAATGGCCTGGTACCGCAAAGCTGCGGATCAGGGGAATGCAGCTGCGCGAACTAATATTGGTTGGCTTTACCACAACGGATGGGGAGCTAAACAGGACTACGCCGAGGCAATGAGCTGGTATCGCAAAGCTGCAGATCAAGGTAGTGGCGACGCGCAGAACAATATCGGCTGGCTCTACCAGAATGGGCTTAGCGTAAAGCAGGACTATGCCGAAGCCATGGCTTGGTACCGCAAAGCCGCGGACCAAGGCAATACTAAAGCGCAGACTAGCATCGGCTGGCTTTACCAGAACGGGTGGGGAGTGAAGCAGGATTATGCCGAAGCCATGAGCTGGTACCTTCAGGCTGCGAATCGAGGCAATGCGAAGGCAAAAGACGATATCGGCTGGCTCTACGAGAAAGGGCTCGGAGTCACACAGGATTATGCCCAAGCGATGGCGTGGTATTACAGAGCTGCAGATCAAGGCAGCGCCGCGGCGCAGAACAGCGTAGGGTGGCTTTACCAGAATGGCTGGGGAGTTACGCGGGATTATGGCAAAGCCATGACTTGGTACCAGAAGGCCGCCGATCAAGGCGACGCCAAGGCCCCAGCGAACATCGGATGGCTTTTCGAAGCTGGCCTTGGAGTCAAACTGGATTACGCCGAAGCCATAAACTGGTTCCGCAAAGCAGCGGATCGAGGTAACACCGACGCGCAGGTAGACGTCGGGAATTTTTACGAGAAAGGCCTTGGCGTCAGCCAGGATTATGCCGAAGCCCTGAACTGGTATCACAAAGCAGCGGATCAAAATAGCGCCGGCGCCCAGAGAGCAATAGGTCGGCTCTACGAAAACGGGACAGGCATGAAACAGGATTACACCGAAGCCATGAATTGGTACCGCAAAGCAGCCGATCAAGGGAACAGCAACGCACAGATCGATATCGGCTGGCTATACGAGAACGGACTGGGAGTCAAACAGGACTACACCGAAGCCATGAATTGGTACCGTAAGGCCGCCGATAAAGGTAATGCTCAGGCACAAGGCAACATCGGATCACTCTACGAGCGCGGTCTTGGAGTTAAACAGGATCATGACGAAGCCCTGAACTGGTACCGTAAGGCGGCCGATCGCGGGGGCCTAATAATGGGGATTGGCATCCAGGCCCCTCGTGTTATTGATGCGCCAGATCCTGAATATTCAAAGGAAGCGCGCAAAGCGAAGTTGAATGGCACCGTCGTACTGTCGCTCGTTGTCGGCCCCGATGGTCAGCCACTCGACATCAAAGTTGCCAGGTCTCTCGGCAAAGGGCTGGATGAAAAGGCGGTCGAGGCCGTAAAGACATGGAAGTTTGAACCCGCGACAAAGGATGGCAGGCCGGTCGCGGTTCAACTCATGATTGAGGTCAACTTTCATCTCTTCTGATCTCGCTAGAACGCCGGGTACACCTCGATAAGAGCGAAGGCACTGTCAAGGCCATAGTTGTCCTGGGCAGTGCCGGAGCACCGCTTCGTCTGCCAGAGAGGTTGAGGACCAAGACTCTGGAAATCTCACGCTGAATCACCCTGCGGTGGACTCGTCGTTCCACCAACCATCGATTCGGCCCTGACCTCGGCCATGATTCTTCCATGCGAACATCCCGTCTCTACGGGATGCGAGAGCGCCCAATCAACTTCACGGTCTAGCTCGCGCCGACCAGGGGCACCCGCGGGCTGCTCTCGATACGAACGACGTCTGGATATGGCTTGTTGGTGCGCAGCATCCAGTACAGTCGTATGGCCAACTTGCGCGCCGCCGCCACCTTGGCCACCGCTTTCGGCTTCTGATGGCAACGATGCAAGTACTCTTGGCGAAACCCCGGGTCCAGTCGAACCGCTGTGGTCGCCGCTTCCACCAGCAACATCCGCAGCATGCGATTGCCTTGCTTCGAGATCGCACCCAGATGTTGCCGTCCGCCCGAAGAATGCTCGCGCGGAATCAGTCCCAAGTAACTCGCCACCTGCTTGCCGCGCGGGAAACGCCCGACCTCGCCCATGGTCAGCACATACGCCAACGCCGTGACCGGTCCCACGCCGGGTTGGGTTTGAAGCAGAAGCGCCATTTTGTCTCGTTGCGCTTCTGACTTTACCGCCTCATCCAGCGGCTCGATCTGCTGGTCGAGCATCGCCATCAGCCCGAGTAAGTCGTCTCGCCGACGCCCCGCCCACGCCTGCAACGGCAACTCGCGCAGCACCTGCTGTCCCGCCTTCGTCCACAGCTTGTGTTTGCGCTGCACTCCCTTGTTCAGGCACAGGTGTTGCAGTTCGTTCTTCACCCGCGCCCGAATCACGACCAGTTTGTAGCGATGCAGCAGCAACTGCCGCAGATCGCGCACCTCGCTCGACGGCATCCAGATACGCGGAAACCGCCCTTCCACCATCAGCTTCAGAATGTGCGCCGCGTCCCGCTTGTCCGTCTTCTGCTGCCGCACATAACTCGCTCGAATCTGCCCCGCATCCCCCACCCACAACTCGTGACCCAACTCCGCCAGCAAATCCACTAGCCAGTGACAGTTTCCCGTCGCCTCCATGCCGATCAGGGCCGGCGCCGGCAACCGCCGGTAGAATCGCTCCGCATCGCCCGAGGCTTGCACCAGCTTCTCTTCTCCCGTTTCTCCCGTCTCCGTGTCCAACCAACTCACCTGCTGCCAGCTGGGATGGAAATCACATCCTATAATCATCATGTGCGAAGACTCCTTTCTTCCCAGCGTCTTTGATCCTCAAACCAAGACTACCGGGTCGAACCGAGCCTTCGCTCTTATCCAATCAACTTCTCGCGCTTTTCGAGAAGTGGGCCGCGGGAGAGCCGACACCCGTGCGGCCTCTTTCATCACAAGCCACCTGTGAGCCGCATCATAGACATCCACCCCGCACATGCGCGACGATAACGTTCTGATTGGGGCAGTTCCGAGACATGTCCGTCCACCAAGACGCGTCTCGAAGCTGCCCCAAAGCCATTTTCAGCGCTCTTTGACAACCTAACTCCTTATTCCGGAATACTTTACGAATAAGTCTTTATTATTGAATACTTTAACTGAAAATCGTAGGGGGGGGAGGGGGTACGAAAATCAGCCTCAATATCTCCTAAGGTAAACACGTGAAAGGAGTAAACGAGTTGATCGAGGTGCGTAACTTCGAGGCACGGAAGGGAAAGTTGGTTGGCGGAACCCGCGCCGCCCAGTATCATGTTGGCGACCCTGTGGCGTGCAGTATCATCTTGAGTGTCCGCGCCGCCCAACATGCTGCAGAAGCGAATCGACGATCAGCCGACCATCTCGCAGGAGAACATCCGCGAAGCCGAAGGAATTTTCCGGCAGCATCTCAAACGCGTCGGGCTCAAGCAGACCGAACAGCGCAGTGCAATTCTGCGGACTTTCCTGGAGACACGTGAACATCTCTCGATCGACGAACTGCATCGACTGGTTAAAAAAACCGACCCGCGCATCGGTTTCACCACTGTCTATCGGACGCTGAAACTCCTCGCCGGTTGCGGCCTGGCCAGCGAGGTGGCTTTTCACGACGGCATCGCGCGTTACGAACACCAGTATAACCGCCGCAGTCATCACCACATGGTGTGTACCGAGTGCGGCGCCTCGGTTGAATTTTTCTCGGAGAAAGTCGGAGAAATCGAGCAGGAAATCGGACGCAAGCACCGTTACGTTACCACCCGCCACACTTTCCAGATTTATGGTGTTTGCGAAGAATGCCGCAATTCGAAGAAGAGAAATGGACGCCGAATTGTCTAGTTTAGAAAATGGCCCAGAAAATGGTCCGGCGAATATTCCCGCGAATAGTTCGGGGAAAAGCTCCGCGAATCCAGCGCAAGCATCCGTGAAGTGTCCGCATTGCGGAACCGCGATGCCGGCGAACGCGGCATTCTGCCCAGGTTGCGGATGGTCGATGACGCCGGTTCCTCCGGCGGAAAGGGCAGCGGCGGCGGTCGCTTATCTCACCTTAGTTCCTGCCCTAGTGATCTTGTTTCTGGTGGCATTTCGCAACAACCGTTTTGTCCGCTTTCATGCCTGGCAAAGCGTTCTGCTCTGGGGAGTGTTTTTCGTTTTGACCATCGTCGCGCTCTTCCTCTCGAATGTCGCTGCCGCCATGGTTTTCCTTCTGTTTGGAATCCTGGCTTCGCTGGCCATGTTGTTCTTGTGGATTGTACTGACGCTCAAGGCGTGGCAGGGCGAGCGCTTCGAATTGCCACTGTTCGGCGAACTGGCGGCGCGTTTGAAATGAAAAGGTCTCATGCAGCAGGTGTCAGGTCACAGGAAAAAACCGTGACGTTGAAATGAAGTTGATCTTATTTTTCCTGACACCTGAGACCTAGCACCTGAGACCTTGCCGTTCTTGTTCTCATCGTTCAAAATAGTCAATTCGCTTTGCATCGCAATTTATATTCCATCATGCATCCCAGGAGACCTCATTGAGCCAGGTTCAGCGCGTTAAGATCAGCGCTCTCGGCACCTACGTTCCGCCTCGCCTGCTCACCAACGCCGACCTCGAAAAACTTGTCGATACTAACGATCAATGGATCATGGAGCGCGTTGGCATCCGCGAGCGTCATATCGTGGACAAGGGAGTTGCGACCAGCGACCTCGCGGTCGAGGCGGCGAAGCAAGCGCTTGCCGAGCGCGGCATCGAGGCTTCCGATCTCGACGCGATTATCGTGGGAACGGTTACGCCCGATATGTTTTTCCCCTCGACCGCTTGTCTCGTCCAGCACAAGCTGGGCGCGAAGAATGTCTGGGGATTCGATATCTCGGCCGCTTGTTCAGCGTTTGTTTATGCGCTGGAAACCGGAGCGCAGTTCGTCGCCACCGGATCCCATAAGAAAGTACTCGTAATCGGCGCGGACGTGATGTCGTCAATCATCGACTACACCGATCGCGCAACCTGCGTAATCTTTGGCGATGGAGCCGGCGCAGTCCTGCTTGAACCCACGGAAGACGATTCCCTCGGCCTCATTGATTTTATCCACGAAGTGGATGGGTCCGGTGGCTGCTCGCTTTACATGCCTGGCGGCGGAAGCCTGCATCCTTCGACGCACGAAACCGTCGATAAGAAGATGCACTTCGTTCATCAGGATGGAGGAGCGGTTTTCAAATATGCGGTGCGCAAGATGGCTGTGCTCTGCGAAGAGATTCTCAAACGCAACAACATCAAAGGCTGCGAGATCGACGCTTTCATTCCGCATCAGGCGAACAGGCGCATCATCACTGCGACGGCTGATCGTCTGAGCATGCGTCCCGAGGCCGTGATCATTAACATCGAAGATTACGGAAACACCACCGCGGGAACAATTCCGCTGGCGATGGAAACCGCCCGCCAGGAAGGCAAGCTGAAGAAAGGAAGTCTGGTGCTGCTCGCGTCGGTAGGAGCGGGATTTACGAGCGGGGTTACGCTGCTTCGCTGGGCATACTAGGCGCTAACAGGGACGCAGCAAGCCGCATCTTCTACCGTTATTTTGTCGCCATCGCTCCTACCAGCGACTCGAAAATCTTGAGTCCATCGGTGCCGCCGAGTTCGGGCTCGGCGGCGCGCTCGGGATGGGGCATCATGCCGAGCACGTTGCGTCCGGGGCTGCAGATGCCGGCTATATTTTCGAGCGATCCGTTGGGATTTGCTTCGGGCGTAATCTCGCCCAGCGGGTTCGAGTAGCGGAAGACGATGCGGTTGTCGCGTTTCAGTTCCGCGAGCGTCGACTTATCGCAAAAATAATTGCCCTCCATGTGGCCGATGGGGATGGTCAGCACTTCGTCCTTGCGGCAGGCATTCGTAAAGGGGGTCTCATTGGTTTCGACTCTCACCTGCACCGGCTTGCAGACGTACTTCAGGCCGATGTTGCGCATAAGCGCTCCGGGCAGCAATCCCGACTCACACAAAATCTGGAAGCCGTTGCAGATGCCTAAGACCAGTCCGCCCGCAGCGGCGAACTTGCGGACGGAGTCCATCACCGGCGAAAACTTCGCAATCGCCCCGGTGCGCAGATAGTCGCCATAGGCGAACCCTCCCGGCACAATGACCACATCGCAGTTCTCGAGGTCGTTAGATTCGTGCCAGAGGAACGTTGCCTTCTGTTTCGCTACATGCTCGGCGGTCCAGAAGGCATCGCGATCGCAGTTCGATCCGGGGAAGATTATGACGCCAAACTTCATCGGAAACCTCGCGTGCGCTAGGGTAATCGTGACAAGGTCTTAGGTTCAGGTCAAGGGCAAAGAGTCGGCGGGGAGGAAATTTGTCAGGTGAGCAGCGAGTTTCGGGACGTTGGGTCGGACTTTGGCTTCCCCTTGTGTACCTCGAGAGGTTCTTGACCACGGAGGCCATAGAGGTACACAGGGGAAGCTCTATTATCCTCTTATCTCAGCATTTATCTCGCCATCGCTGGATCCGCCGTGTCAGAAACCGCTACGTCCATTGTACTTGGCCTGATCGGATAGTTTGCCGGCTGGGTGTTGTCATCCGACGGCCGGTAAGGGGGCGGATCGTTCGACCAGTCGTAGCTGTCATCCGGGTAATAGTCATAAGCTGCCCAGGGGGAGTACCAGTAGGGGTAGAACCAGGGATCCCAGGCGAGCCCCCAGCCAAACCCCCAGAACGGCCATCCGAAGCCAAAGCCCCAGCCCCAACCACCACCCCAACCGTAGCCACCACCCCAACCGTAGCCACGGCCCCAACCATAGCCACGGCCAAAGCCCTCGCCACGGCCAAAGCCCTCGCCACGGCCAAAACTTCCACCGTTGAAGCCAGTGGATCGAGTTCCGCCTACGAAACCGGCTTCGCTTCTGGATGTGCCAAAAGAGTGCCATGCGCCATCCGAGATTCCGCTGTTGCGCGCCATGGGGTTGGAGTTTTCAGAGGCTCCGGAAGTGCGTGCTTCACTGGAGCGCGCGGAAGTCCCGGCATTGGAGCGCGCGGAACTACCGACACTAGAACGCGCAGAACCGGCGCCGTTGCCGAACGAATGCCACTGGCCGTCGTTGATGGCGGCGGGAAGATTCGAACGACTCCCCGACAAACCGGAATCGCGGCCAGCTTCGGATCCTCCGCCACGAGAATAACTTCCTCGGCCAAAAGAGCGCGAGCCGCCATCGAAGCCGCCACCACGCTCGAAACCACCACCGCGCTCGAATCCACCACCGCGCCCGAAACCACCACCACGCTCGAATCCACCACCACCGAATCCACCACCGTGGAAGCCGCCACCGCCGAAACCGCCACCGCCATGGAAACCGCCGCCACCACCGCCGCCGTGACCGCCGCCACCACCGCCGCCGTGACCGCCGCCACCACCGTGCTGAGCGTGGGCTGGAATTGGGACGAGAGCTAGACCAATGAGAACTGCGAATGCTATCAGGGACTTGCGAAGAGTGGACGGGCCCATAATCTTTACCTCCCCTATGACGTGGGAGTGCAACTTCGAGCGAGGAGCCTGAGTGCCAGGACGGCGCGCTCCCACTTAATCAGATTCTAGCGCTGGGCGCTGGGTTGCGCGAATGTTAGATCAAATTACCGAGTTCGATCGGCCTTTTAGAATTGACATAAACTCTACAGCCGGGGCACCCCACTCACCTCATTCCACAAGAATGCCAACTCATCGGCGGTGTCATTGATTGCCTGTGTGATAGAGACACCGGCACTATGGCCGCTTATCGTTTGATAATGCAACAGGATGGGCCGGTCGCTGGCATTATCGGCCTGGACAAGGGCAGTCATTTTGCGCGCGTGCAGAGGATCGACGCGGGTATCGCTATCGCCAGTGTTGAACATGATGGCGGGAAATTTCATGCCTGGTTTCACGTTCTGATAGGGTGAATACTTCAGGAGATAAGGGAACTGGTCCTCGTTATCGGATGATCCGTATTCCGCCGTCCACCACTTGCCGACGAGGAAGTTCTGGAAGCGGATCATATCGAGCAGCGGGTATCCGCACCAGATCGCGCCGAACATCTCCGGGTGCTGGGTCATGGCCGCGCCCATCAGCAGGCCGCCGTTGGAGCGTCCCCGAATGGCGAGGCGCTGGGGCGAGGTGTACTTTTCGTCGACCAAATACTGAGCTGCGGCGAAGAAGTCGTCGAAGACGTTTTGCTTGTGTTCGAACATTCCGGCCTGGTGCCACTTTTCGCCGTATTCACCTCCACCGCGCAGATTGGGCTGGGCATAGAAGCCGCCTTGCTCCATCCACCAGGCGTATTCGGGGTTCCATGACGGGGTCAGGTCCACCAGGAATCCGCCATAGGCCCACATCAGTGTGGGCGTGTTGCCGTTGCGCTGCGCGCCTTTCTTTGACGAGATGAACATGGGCACGCGCGTGCCGTCCTTCGATTTGTAGAAAACTTGCTTCACTTCGTATTGATCGGAGGCGAAGGGCACGGTTGGCTTGGCAAAGATTTCGGTCTTTCCGGTGGTCACGTCGTAGCGATAGATGGTCGGCGGAATGATGAACGACTCGAAGCTGTAGAAGCCTTCGTTCGAATCTTCGCGGCCGTGGAGTTCGGTGGCCGCGCCTAGGGTCGGGTAGGCGATGCGTCCGATCTCCTTGCCATCGAGCGTGAAGATGCGGGTTTCGGTTAGCACGTCATGCAGTCCGGTGACGAAGAGTTTTCCGCCGACAATGGTGATGCCGGAGATGACGTCGTTGCCCTCGGGGACGATGCTGGTGTGGTTCTGCGGTTGCGGATTGGCGATCGGCACCTTGACCACGCGATAGTTCGGGGCCTGGTAGTCGGTGAGCACGTAGAGATCGTCGCCGTAGTTCACGGGTGTGAAGCGGTTGTCGATGCCGTGGATGATGGGGCGAATCGGCGAGTCCGGGTGGCGCAGGTCTTTCACGTAGATATCGACGCGCTTGGGCGGGACGCCGTGCACGACCGTGATCATCAAGTAGCGCTCGTTTTCGGTGATCTCGGCGCCGATGAGTTGCATCGGGCCGAGAGTCTCACCTGCGAAGCTCTTGCCGAAGATGAGCTCGTCGCTCGGGGCGGGTGACCCCAGCTTGTGGTAGAAGACGAGCGTTCCTGCGGGATCGAAGCGCGCGTAGTAAAGGCCTTTCTTATCGGGGCTGAGCTGGATGCCGGAATAGCGCGCGGTGGGCAGAGAGTCGGGGAGTTCACGATTTTTCGTGGCATCGTTTTTATTGATCTCGACAATATGCACTGACTCTTCATCGGCGCCGCCGGAACGAGTGCCGTACACCAGCAGCGTGCCATCCTTGGAGATGTCATTGATCTGCACGGATGTGTTTTGGTCGGCGCTCAATTTTGTGGCATCGACCAGCCGCTCATCCTGGCCGTGCAATCTGCGCCGCATATAGATCGATCCCTGGTTTTCATCGGCGAGCCGCTTCTTGAAAAAATAATTTCCGCCGCGCTCGATGGGGATGGTGTAGCTCTCCACGCGTTCTAGCTTGGCCAGTTCCTGGACGATTTTCGGGCGGATCTTCACCTGGGAAAGATATTGTTCGGTGTACTTCATCTGCTGGCCGATCCAGGCGCGGGTCTCCGGACTCTTTGCGTCTTCCAGCCAGCGATAGGGATCGGTGAGTGTGGTTCCGTGAATATTCTCGGTCACGGGCTTGGCTTCGGTTGGCGGCGGAGGTGGGAGGATGATTCCGTTGCCGCCTTTTATCTCCGAAGCATTGTCAGCGGCGAAGACAGAGAGTGCGAGCAGGAGGAAGACAAGCAGGCGCATAGTTGTGCTGTGGGTGATCGGTGCAGATGCCATGGTTGAGCATTCTATCGCGGCGTTCCAAACTCTTGCTACGCAAACCGGGACGGGCGAGACGCCCGTCACCACACAAACCTCCCTCACAAACGCCCACACAAGGTTAATACTTCACGATCGTCGCGAACGATTGGGGATCGAGCGAAGCCCCTCCTACCAACGCGCCATCTATTTCTTCTTCCGACATCAGGGCGTGGGCGTTCTCTGGCTTTACAGAGCCGCCGTAAAGTATGCGGAGTTTGTCCGCGAATTCCTGGCCGAAGGATTCGGCGGCTTCGGCGCGAATGATGGCGTGGGCGTCGGCGGCCAGCTGCGGAGTGGCGGTTTTTCCCGTGCCGATGGCCCAGACCGGTTCGTAGGCGACCACCAGGCTGGCGGCTTTTTTTGCCGAGACTTTGTGGAAGGCGCGGAGACACTGGCGGCGCAGGACGTCGTCGGTGAGCCCGGCCTCGCGTTCTTCGAGAACTTCTCCTACGCAGACGATGGGGATGAGTCCGGCTTCGAGGGCGGACTTGAGCTTGAGGTTGACGGTGTCGTCGGTCTCGCCGAAGTACTGGCGGCGTTCGGAGTGTCCGATAAGGACGTGAGTCACGCCCACGGCGACCAGCATGGCGGCGTTGATTTCGCCCGTGAAGGCGCCTTCTTTTTCCCAGTAAAGATCTTGCGCGCCGATGGCAACGTTGGAACCCTTGGCCGCGGTGACCGCGGCGTCAAGACAGACGTAGGTGGGGCAGACGACGATCTCATCACGGTCGTGGCCGTGGACCATAGGCAGGAAATCGCGGAAGAAGTTACGGGTTTGGTCGGGTGTTTTGTACATTTTCCAGTTGGCGGCGATGAGTTTCCTTCTCATGAGGGACCTTGTGTGAAGATAACGGAAATTGGGAGCAATTCACGGGAAATTTTTTCGGCCGCTTGGACGTACGCTTTGCAGGTGGCAACGTCGAAGAGGACGCAACGGACGTACTGCACATGGGAGCGGGGCGACAGAGCTTGGACGATGGTCCTCACCGCGATTTCCGCAGCTTCGTGCACCGGATACCCGAAAGCCCCAGTCGATATGGAAGGGAAGGCCAGGGAGTGGATTCCATGATCGTCGGCGATGCGGATGGACTCACGATAGCAGCTGGCGAGCGTTTCGGCCTCGTGCCGGCCTCCTCGATACACGGGACCGACTGTGTGAATTACGAATTTCGCGGGCAATCGTCCGCCGGTGGTGAGGACGGCTTTGCCGGCGGGAAGAGTTCCGATTTTGGCGACGATGCGCTTGCATTCCTGGAGGATCGAGGGACCACCAGCGCGATGAATTGCTCCATCCACACCTCCGCCACCGAGCAGGGAGGAGTTGGCGGCGTTGACAATGGCGTCGGTCGTCTCCTTGGTGATGTCGGCGGGGCCGTAGAGTTCGAGCGTCTTGCCATTGGCGAAGGTTAGTCTTGCTGCGAAGTCAGGCATAGCGGTCAAGAGATTGTTCAGCTGCTATGTGACGCGTGGCGGGTGAGACGCCCGCCACTGCGGCCGGCGGGACGCCGGCGCTACGTTCTATTTCTTGTCGGTCAGAGCTTCCACTCCGGGCAACTTTTTGCCTTCCAGAAATTCCAGCGAAGCGCCGCCCCCGGTTGAAATGTGGGTGATCTTGTCGGCCACTCCGGCGGCTTTGACGGCGGCCACGGAATCCCCACCGCCTACTATCGTCGTAGCTCCAGCATTCTCTGCCACGGCCTGAGCGATCTTGAAGGTGCCTCTGGCAAAAGCAGGTATCTCGAAAACGCCCATAGGACCATTCCAGACGATGGTGCGGGCCCGCCCTATTTCTTCGGAGAACGCTTCGATTGTTTGCGGGCCGATATCGAGCGCCATCATGTTGGCGGGGATGGCCTCGGCCTGGCCGACGAATTTGACTAAGGCGCTGGCTTCGACGCGGTCGGCGATGACGTGATCGGTGGGCAACAAGAGCTTGACCTTATGAGCTTTCGCCTGTTGCAAAAGATCGCGAGCCAGTTCGACCTTGTCTTCTTCAACCAAACTCTTTCCGATGGATTCGCCTCGCGCCTTGAGGAAGGTGTAGGCCATGCCGCCGCCGATGATGAGCGTGTCAACCTTGCTGAGCAGATTCTGGATGACTCCGATTTTGTCGCTGACCTTGGCGCCGCCGAGGATGGCAACGAAGGGGTGCTCGGGGTTCTGCAGGACGCGGCCCAGATATTGCAGCTCTTTTTCCATGAGCAAGCCAGCGGCGGATTTTTGTAGAAACTTGGTGATGCCGACCGTGGAGGCATGGGCGCGATGAGCGGTGCCGAACGCGTCGTTGATGTAGAACTCGGCGAGCTTGGCGAGTTGTCTCGAAAAATTCTCGTCATTCTTTTCTTCTTCGGCATGGAAGCGGAGGTTTTCCAGCAGCAGCGCCTGGCCTTTCTCGAGCTTGAGCGCCATTTCTTCGGCTTCCTCCCCCACGCACTCGGGGCAGAAGCCGACATTTTCTCCGCGCGACAGTTCTTTGTCTAACAACATGCGCAGACGCTCGGCGACGGGTTTGAGGCTCATTTTTGGATTCGGCTTGCCTTTGGGACGACCGAGGTGAGACGCCAGGATGAGGCGGGCACCGTGACGCAGAGCGTATTCGATGCTGGGGAGGGTCTCGCGGATGCGCGTGTCGTCCATAACGCGACCGTCATCGAGCGGGACGTTGAAGTCGACGCGCATGAAGATGCGGTGATCGTTAAGAGGAAGATCGCGAATGGAAAGCTTGGACATGAGACCACCTATTATCGGCTATTCGCTGTTCGTCGTTCGCTGTTCCCAGATCGGCCCGGTGTCAGGAACCACGCCTTTTTCGCTGAAGGCGAACAGCGAATAGCGAACGACGAAAAGCCTAGAGTCCCTTCGCCGCCATGTAATTGATCAGATCGCGGACACGGCAGGAGTATCCCCACTCGTTGTCGTACCAAGAGATCACCTTGACGCAGTTGCCGCCGACTACCAGGGTCATGTGCGCGTCGACGATAGAGGAGCGGGAGTCGCCTTTGAAATCAGATGAGACCAGTTCGTTCTCCTCGAACCCGAGGTACCCCTTCAGCGGGCCTGACTCGGAAGCTTTCTTCAGGGCGGCGTTGACCTCTTCTTTAGTGGTCTTTTTTTCCACCCAGACGACCAGGTCGACCACCGAGACGTTGGGCGTGGGCACGCGCATGGCGAAGCCGTCGAGTTTGCCGACCAGCTCGGGGATGACGAGTTTGAGCGCTTTGGCGGCGCCGGTCGAGGTGGGAATCATGTTGATCGCCGCGGCGCGGGCCCGCCGCAAATCCTTGTGCGGGAAGTCGAGAATCACCTGATCGTTGGTATAAGAGTGGATTGTAGTCATCGTCCCGCTGACGATCTTGTAGTTGTCGTTGACGACCTTGGCGACCGGGGCCAGACAATTCGTGGTGCAGGAAGCGTTCGACACGATGTGATGCTTGGCCGGATCGTACTTCTCTTCGTTCACACCGAGCACCACGGTGAGGTCTTCGTTCTTCCCCGGGGCGGTGATGATGATTTTTTTCACCGGTCCGCGCATATGCTTCTTCGCCTCGTTGGCGTCGGTGAACTTTCCGGTGGACTCGATCACGACCTGAGCTCCGACGGAGTCCCAGGGCAGGGCAGCGGGATCTTTTTCTTTAAAAACCTTGATGACCTTTCCGTCGACCGAAATGCTGTCTGCGCCGGCGGTAATTTTGTTTGGCAGGTTTCCGAGGATCGAGTCGTACTTGAGCAGGTGCGCCAGCGTCTTGGGATCGGTGAGATCGTTGACCGCGACGAAGTCGAGGTTCTTGTCGGTGAGCGCGGTGCGAAGAACGTTGCGTCCGATGCGTCCAAATCCATTAATGCCAACTTTTACCGCCATGGTGCCTCCGGAAGAAGATTTGCTTGCTAAGAAAGAATCAGCAGGGCTTTAACAACCTTCGATGGTAACAGGGTGGAGGAGGCAGCGTAAACGTCATGCGACCATTGGTGACGTTCCTAATGTTCCCGAATCAGGAACTGACTGGCCGCAGCAGGCGGAGCGCCATTGGCCGGAGTTGGATTGATGCAGGTTGTTGATGCGCTTATTCATGCGGGCGTGATCTCCATGTAGGTGTCGGTGTTGCGCCACAACAAGGGGAGTCGAGCCAGCCAGTATTTTGCGTTGATCAACTGGCGAACGCGAGCGAACTCCGCAGGTCGCATTATGCGGACCGTGGCTGGGAATTCCGGGCCGGTAATTTTCCCGCGCATGGTGCAGGGCGCGATCCTGACTTGCGGGTTGTTGCGTAAGCGCTTGCACTTCCCCAATTTACTATTCGTCATGAAGTAGAGTTTGTCATCGTCCTCGGCAAACCAGATGGGCGTATATACGGCGACGCCACTTTTTCGGAAGGTGGCAAGGCTAATGTAACGCTGGCCGCGGATTTCGGCGGGGATGGGCGCCATGCCGATATTGTAAAGTGCTGCGAGGGATTCTTGCGGGCAGTGCGCACGGATCAACGCGTTGAACTTCTGCGTCGATTGTTTTTGACCGGTGGGGCGAACCCTGACATACAATTGCGGGCTAATTGAGAATTCAGATATGAGCGAGACCTGGAAACGATGGGAGGGGTGCACCGTCGATGGGAGATTCCCGCTACAAAACTACTTGGGCGGTTCCGATCACAGTGCTGTGTACCTTACCGTTACGCACGACGATGCGGGCGAACCCGCGAAGGCCGTCATCAAATTGATTGCCGCCGATCCAGCGGACGCGGAGAAGCGGCTCCGGCGATGGAGACTGGCCGGCGAACTAACTCATCCGAATCTGATTCATATCTTCGAGGCGGGACACTGTGAACTGGATGGCACGGCGCTGCTTTATGTCGTGGAGGAGTATGCGGAGGAAGATCTTTCGCAGATTCTTCCGGAGCGGGCTCTGACGGCAGCAGAAGCGCGAGCCATGCTTTGGCCGGTTCTGCGGGCTTTGCAATATGTGCACGGCAAGGGGTTTGTGCATGGTCACATCCAACCGTCGAATATTCTGGCCATTGGGGACCAGGTGAAGCTATCGAGCGACGCTCTTGTCACGGCGGGTGACAGCAGCCCAGGCGCCAGGAAGACGAGTGCCTATGATCCGCCAGAAGGGGCGATGGGAGCGGCTTCGACGGCGGCCGACGTTTGGCAGTTGGGGATGACATTAGTTGAGGCGCTGATGCAGCGCTTGCCGGTTTGGGATCGCGCACGGCCGGGCGCGCCGGAAATACCGGTGGGGGTCTCGGAACCATTTCGCAAAATCGCAGCGCAATGTTTGCAGGTCGATGCGGCGAAGCGGTGCACCGTTGGGGAGATCGTCGCTCATTTGGAATCGGATCGGTTGGAAGCGGCGCAGCCAATACCGACGTCGGCTCAGGCTGAGAAGGCGGCGGCTGTGCCGGCGATCTCGAGTGAGTGGAAGGCATCGGCAAAATGGCCTTACGTGCTGGGATTGGCGGCAGTCGTTGCGATTGGCTTTTTCTTGATTGCAAGACCGAAACCGTCGAGCCCTCCGGCGGAGATTCGATCGACGCAAGGCCAGCGGGCGGTCGAAAACTCCCAGTCGGCAGAGTCACCGACACAGCCGGAGTCGAAGCCGAGTCCAGCGACGCCGGGAAAGGTGAAGGTTGAGGGGGCGACGCCGGGGGCGATCAGTGATGAAAAGGCATCTGCGACTGCCGATCAGAGTGGGGTTGTGCTCCGGGCGATGCCGCAGGTTTCGCCGAGCGCGCGGAGCACAATTCAAGGCAGAGTCAGGGTTCGAGTGAAGGTCGAAGTGGATGCCGCGGGCAATGTGGCGAAGGCGGAGTTCGAATCCGCCGGGCCGAGCAAGTATTTTTCGCGCCTCGCAATAGAAGCTGCCCGGGGTTGGAAGTTTGCTCCGGCACGAGCGGGTGAGTCTGGCGCGCAGGAATGGAAGCTGCAATTTGCCTTCAGCCGAGCGAAGACGGATGTTTCTGCGGTGCGCGTAAAGCGTTAGGGGGCGGTCTCTAAGCATCGCAAGATTCGTCCTGCGCGAAGGAAATACTAACCACAGAGGACACGGAGGAACACAGGGGAAAGCTCTTGATTCGCAGTCGATTCAGATCGCGTCGAGGAGGTCCTCGTGGAGAAGATTTCCGCTCGGCTGCTATGGTTTGCTGCTGGCATTCATTTGGCGGCGCGCCTCTTCGCACGCCTGCTCCGGATCGCGTCCGGTAACTTGCTTATACCAGGCCGGGTGGAAGGTCCATGCCCAGGCTTCGCTTACCGCGCCGCGAACCATTGATTGGAAGGTACCCGGCTGGCCGAATGTGCTCTCATAGATGTGGATGAAGATTCCGCCGAGCATGATAAGCGCGGAGATGTCGTGGATGACGTAGCTGACGGCGACGGCGATTCTTCCGAAAGTTCTTGCGCCCGCCCACAGGATGATGCCGGTGATAAGGTACGCGACGCAGCCGCCGACGATCTCCCAGAACTGAAGTTTCTGTCCGGCGTTGAAGAAGCCGGTGTCGGGCGGATCCATTTTTTCTTTGCCGCTGACGATCTTGCCCATGTTGCGCATCCAGTTGGAATCGGCCGCGGTCCAGATCATGGGCTGGATCCAGTTCAGGGCTTGCAATCCGAAGAAGAAGACGAAAGCCACGCCAAAATATGGATGCATGATGCGGCTGAGTGGTCCGCCACCGAAGAAGGGAGTGAACCAGCGGAACAGCCACGGGAGATAAATGCTGAAGCCGGTGAACAGCGCGAGGAAGAAAAACAGCGCGACCGACCAGTGCAGCACGCGCGTGTACACCGGATGGCGCAGCAACTCTCCGCGATAGACCGTGGTCTGGCCCATGAATTCGAAACTCTCACGAGCCTTCTTGTCGAAGCGTTCGACCGCGCCACTAGCCATTGACTCCATCCTTTGCCGGCGGTTCCGGTTGGGTCCGGCGCGGGCCGGAGGTTACGTAATGCAGGATGACGCCGAGAAAACCGAACAAGGCGAAAGTTCCGAGCACGGGCTTGAAGAGCCACTTCCACACCGTGTAGCTCCACGGGATCTGTGGATCTTTCGGCAGGCCGCCGTAGCGCTCGGGATCGGTGGCGTCGTGAAGCACGTAGATAACGTGGGTTCCGCCAACGGACTCCGGATCGTAGACGCCGGCGTTCTGCCAGCCGAAATTTTCCTTCAGTTGCTTCACGCGCTCTCCGGCGATGAACTTCATGTCGTCTTTGGTGCCGAATTTCAGGCAGCCCGTCGGACACGCCTTGATGCAGGCAGGTTCGAGACCCTCGCCGACGCGGTCGGAGCAGAGAGTGCACTTGTACACGCGCTTGGTCGCGGGATTGAAGCGCGGAATATTGAAGGGACAACCGGAAACGCAGAATTCGCAGCCGATACAATTTTCCTGGTTGAAGTCGACGATGCCGTTGGCGTATTTCACGATGGCGCCATCGGCGGGGCAGGCCGCCAAGCATCCGGGGTCGGCGCAGTGCATGCACTGGTCCTTGCGCATCAGCCACTGGATGGTGCCATCCGGATTCTGGTGCTCGTTGAACTTAATGAGGTTCCAGAAGTTCCAGCGCGTCTCGGGCATCGTCTGGTAAGTGTTATCGAAAGTGGTCAGAGAGAACGGCAAGTCGTTCCACTCGGCGCACGCCACTTCACACGCCTTGCAGCCGATGCAAGTGGTGGTGTCGACCAGCTTGCAGACTTCCAGGTCGCGCTGCATGCCCTGGCCAGGCGAGGGACCGGAATGGCCCGAGATCATTTCGGCTTGTAGTGCCTTGCGGTCCGCCATCTCCCACCCTCACTTGCTTATGGAGCGCCGGACGTCTCCGCCCGGCCCTACTTTGCTTGGACGGGCGAGCGCGCCCGTCGCTCCACCGCCTAAACCTTCTCGATCTTCACCAGAAAGCCTTTGAACTCCGGCGTGAACGCGTTTGGATCGATGACGGTTGGCGTCAACTGATTCGCCAGCGTCTTGTCCGTTTTCCCTTCATCTTCCACGATGCCGCGGAAGCCCCAGTGAATCGGAATGCCAATCTGGAACGTCTCTTTGCCGTCGATCTTCATCGGACGAATGCGACGCGTGACCATGGCTTTCGCGATGTAGTAACTGCGCGCGCTCGTGACCTTTACTTTTTCACCGCCGCGAATGCCCATGCGGTCGGCCAGTTCGGCCGGAACTTCTATGAACGGTTCCGGCACGAGCTGCACGTTCATCGGATTATTTTTTGTCCAGTAGTGATAGTGCTCGGTCAGACGATAGGTGGTGCAGATGACGTCGTATCCCTGACCGGGTTTGGCGTACTTGTCCATGTCCGTCTTGTACGACTTTGCGATCGGATTCGTGGACTGGTTGGGATGCAATGGGTTTACCAACGGACTCTCGAAGGGCTCGTAGTGTTCAGGGAATGGTCCATCCTGCATGCCGGCGAGCGGCACGAACAGACGTCCGATGCCCTCCGGGTTCATGATGAACGGGCCCATGTGATCTTTAGGCGCCGAATCCGCCTTGAAATCGGGAACGTCGACTCCCGCCCAGCTCTGCTTGGCTTCGTCCCACCAAACCTGGCGACGCGAAGGATCCCAGGGCTTGCCGTTGAGATCGCAGGAGGCGCGGTTATAGAGCACCCGGCGATTGGCCGGCCATGACCATCCCCAATTGGGATAAATGCCGAGGCCAGACGGATCTTCGGTTCCGCGGCGCTGAATCATGGCGCCGGCTTCGGTCCATGATCCGGAGTAGAGCCAATTTCCGCAGAGGGTGGTGCCGTCGTCTTTGAGCCAGGCAAATCCTGGAAGCTGTTGTCCGGCTTTGATGGTCGTGTTCGTCTTCGGGTCGGTGATGTCGGCGAGCGCTTTGCCATTGATCTCTTTCGCGACCTCGGCGAGCGACGGGTTGTACGGGTTCGTGTACGCGAAGGTCGCGTTCAGAACGGGGTCGTGGAACTTGCCACCTTCTTTCTTATAGAGGTCGCGAACCTTCAAAAAGATGGTCGCCAGGATTTCTTGATCGAGGCGCGCCTGTCCGGGCGGCGGCACGGCTACGTTCTTCCACTGCAGCCACCGTGCGGAGTTTACGAACGTGCCGTCTTTTTCCGCGAAGCCTGCGCCTGGCAAGCGGTACACAGTGGTGTTGATCTTCTTCATGTCGTCCACTGAGATACCAGGGGCACGCCAGAATTCGCTCGTCTCATCCGGATAAATCTCGCAAACGACCAGCCAATCTGCTTTTTTCAGCGCGTCGATGTTCTTATTCGAATCGGGGCCGATCATGACGCCGTTCATGCCGAAAGCGAAGAGGCCTTTGACCTTGCCTTCGTACATGTCGTTCCAGATATTCACCCAGGAATAGTTGCGATCGATCTTAGGGAGATAGTTGAAGGCCCAGTCGTTTTCTTTGGTCGCCGCCGGTCCATACATCGCCTTCAGGAACGAGACGGCAAATTTTGGCGTGTTCGACCAATAGTTGAATGAATCCCACGGATCGGGCTTGGACTGTGTTGGCGTAGTGCGCTTAAGAAAGGTGGCGAGATCGACATCGGCCGGATTCGGCATCTTCAAATAGCCGGGGAGGATGTCGAAAATTCCCGCCATATCGGTAGCACCCTGAATGTTGGAGTGGCCGCGGAGCGCATTGACTCCGCCGCCGGCGCGCCCGACGTTACCCATGAGCAGTTGCAGGACGCAGGCGGTGCGGATGATCTGCGTGCCGAAGCTGTGCTGCGTCCAGCCGACCGCATAAATAATAGTGGCGACTTTCTTCATGTCGCCGTCTTTGCGGACGGAGGTGAACAAATCGGCGGCCTTTAGGAATTGATCCTTTGGGATGCCGGTGATGCGCTCCACCATCTCGGGCGTGTAGCGCTCGTACTGCCTCTTCAATAGTTGATACACACAGCGCGGATGCTGGAGCGAGAGATCGTACGCGATCTTCGGTGGGAGTGAAGGTGGAGGGGGCGTTGCGCCTGGCAAAAGAGGGGGAGGGTTCTTTTCCGGAGGCGTGCCCGCGACCGGTTTGCCGGTCAGGTCTCCACCTTCTTCATAATTCCAAGTCTTCTTGTCGTAGGCCTTCTTCTCGGCATCGAACCCGGAGAAAAGTCCGTCTTCGGGCAGCGCGAAACCGTCCTTAATAATGAAAGCGGCGTTGGTGTAGTTGACGAGATAGTCTTTGGCGATGCGGTTGTTGGCGATGGCGTAGTTGACGACGCCGCCAAGGAAAGCGATGTCGGAGCCGGCGCGGATCTGCACGTACATGTCGGCGTTCGCGGCGGTGCGAGTTAAGCGCGGATCGACAACAATGGTTTTCGCGTTGCGGTGAATTTTGGCTTCGATCGCCCACTTGAAGCCACAGGGATGGTTCTCGGCGGGATTGCCGCCCATGATCAACATCATGTCTGTATTCTTGATGTCGATCCAGCCATTGGTCATTGCGCCGCGTCCGAAGGTGGGCCCCAAACTGGAGACCGTTGGGCCGTGTCAAACGCGGGCCTGGTTTTCCAGGTAGCAGACCCCCAGGCTGCGCATACTTTTTACGACGAGATAATTAAATTCGTTGGTGTCGGTGCAACCGCCGGTAAAGGCGATGCCTTCGCAGCGATTGACGGTGTGGCCGGCGGCGTCTTTTTCGAGGAAGGTGTCGTCGCGCGTCTTCTTCACCTTCTGCGCAATCTCGGCGTAAGCCTGCTCCCAGGAAATGTCTTCCCAGTCGGTCGCCCCCGGACGCCGCACCTGCGGCTTGAGCAGGCGGCGGTCGTTGACAATGTCCTGCTCGAGCGACGATCCCTTGGGGCAGAGCGTGCCGCGATTAATAGGATGGTCGGGATCGCCCTCCACGTGCACCACCTGCGGAATCGCGTTCTTCGCCTTGTCGCCCAAGGTGTAGATGATCACGCCGCAACTGACCGAACAATAAGGACAAGTGCTGCGCGTCTCGCTGGCTCGGGAAATCTTGAGGGACTGGGTCTGGGCGTAAACCGGCGTCAGATCAAAGCCGAGGGATGAGAAAGCGGCTCCGCCAAGGACGCTGCCTTTGAGAAAAGTTCTGCGAGAGAACTCCATCTTGTAGCCCCCGGTACTGCGCTTTCCAGAAAATTACGGAGGTGAACGTTTGCAGACGCCCACGACAGCGTCCAACCCGTGCTGCGCTAATGCGAAAAACTATACCCCCGGCCGGGCGGAATCGTCAATCGGGAAAACCCTCACCCGCCACATCCACTCAACCGGAAAGAAAGTTAGAACGTCAGCCGCCCCGCGAGCTGCACAATGCGCTGGGTTTGCAGGGTTCCAATCGTTGTGCTGGTAATCTGACCGAAAGTATTATCGTCAATGTTCGTGTCCGGATTGGCGAATTGCGTGTGGTTGAACACGTTGAAGGCCTCCATGCGGAGTTCAACGTTCACGCGCTCGGTAATCGCGGTGGTTTTGGCCAGAGCCAGGTCAAGGTTGACGCGTCCCGGCCCGCGGAAGAAATCTCGCGCCGTTGTGCCATAGGGATCGCTTGGATTGTAAACATCCGGGATCGGCTGGAACGCCGCTGGATTGAAGTAATAATTGCCATTCTTTTTGGGATTCATAATTGTAATGCTGTTGAATCCGGGCGCGAAATCGACATTGGCGAGGTAACCGTCGCCAGCTCCCGAGGGTCCGGGATCGGAGGGACTGAAGGAGTCGATCAGTTGCGAATTGATGCTGAGCGGAAAGCCGGTCCGCCAGCTGAAGATGGGATAGAGGCTCCAGCCCTTCACCAGGCGCTTGGGTCCCGACGCCCAGGCGCGGTCAAAGGGCAAATCCCATCCGCCGCTGAAGGTGAAGCGCTGCGTAATGTCGAAGTTGGAGGAGGCGCGGAACTGGCCAGGGTTATAATACGGCACCTGCGAATCCCGGTTGCGGAATCCGGATGCGTTATCGATGCTGTGGCCCCAGGTATAGGCCAAAGTGAAGTAAGTGTTCCCGATGATGCGATTGTCACCGTTTTGTTTGGTCAAAGAAGCTTCCAGGCTGTTGAAACTGGCAAAGCTGATGTTGCTAAACTCCGATGCGTTTTCAAAAGGACAATCGGAGGGGCCGCCTTCATTCGCACAATAATTGGTGATGTTGACGCTCTGCACCTCATTCAAAATTCGCGCTGGGTTGGGACCGCTGATCGTGGTCAGGTCGAACGGGTTGATATCCTCCAGCGAGGTAAGCCCCTTCGAACTGCTGCCCACATAGCTGAGCTCGAAGATCGCGTTCCGCGCCAGCTCCTGCTGGATACTCAAGTTGTACTGGTACGTATATGGAGTGTGCAGATGGGGGTTCACGAAGTACACCGAGCCCCCTGCCGCCGGAAGAAAATTGTAGTAGGGGCACATGTAGCCGTCGCCTGCGCACGTATTAAATGCGTTAGCGGGGTTAACTGGTGGGGACGGAAAGGGATTGGCCTCAAAGGGTGTATAGGTGTTCTGCCACGGCGTGCTGTAAAAGGGGAGGGGCGAGTTATAGGGCAGGTAGCCCTGGCCGGTGGGACAATCTGCATTGAGGGCGGAGGGAGTGCACAGGAAGACGACGTAGGGTTCACTGTAAAACGGCGGGGCGCCGTTGAATTGCAGGTTGTCTTCGCCCTTCAGCACGTCGTAGAAGATACCGAAGCCGCCGCGGATGCTCATCTTGCCGTTACTCCCGGGACTCCAGGCAAACCCGATTCGCGGGCCAAAGTTCGTCTTGTCGGGAAAGTTGACGCCGCGCGGCGCGCCCGGGTCTCCGGGGAAAACCAGGCCGAGCGGCGCGTTGGGGAATTTCACCGATTGATCCCCGGGGACGACGGAAAAAGTTCTGCCCGCGGTGTCGAGCTTCGGTGTGCTGTATTCATAGCGCAGCCCCAAGGTCAAGGTCAAGTTGGGTCTTGCCCGCCATTCATCCTGCCCGAAAGCATAGGTGGTTTTGCTGCGGATATTGTTGGCCGCGTTTGGCCCTTCAAACAAGTCGTTGGGAGCGCCCACCAGAAAGTCGGCCAAACTGTTGCCCGTGCCGTCTCCGCCCGCGGCATATCCGGCAAAAAAGAACTCGCTGTCGGTAAAAAAAGCATAGAGAGTATTTTGTTGATAGGCGGAAAATCCCGCGCCGAATTTCCATGTGTTGTGTCCCTGCACCCACGTAAACGTATCTGCACCCGCAAACGTGTTGCCGGCAAAGTGAGTCGGACCATACGGGTCTGGACCCAGCGCCAAACCATTGTCAAACCCTAGCATTGGAGGACCAGTTGAAATGTCCGACAAGATCCCGAACCCTGACGGGGTCCCAGTTCCCATGTTGGAAAGGTTGGGAAAGTTGGTAAGCGGCTGGTCCTGCAAGTTGCTGTGGCGCTGCGCCGTGCCACGAAGTTCGTTCAGCATGGTGGGCGAAAAGGTTCGAGTGTAAGCGATGTTGAGAAAGTAGGTTTTGTTTTCGGTGGTGCTGGGAAAGCCGGGCGCCGTGTTAGAAGTGAAGCCCCCAAAGGGTGAAATCATGGGATTTCGATTACCGCCGACTGTGCCCGTCAGCTTGTCTTTCGAGGTGATGTCGAAATCGATCTTAGCCGTGAACTCATTGGCGTTGTTCGTGCTGCTCCCTACAGGGAGAAATTCCCCGGTCAGGCTTGACGGGATCATGGGCTGGCCGTTGGGGAGCTTCTGACTCATGTAGGTTAGAGCCGCAGGGTCGAACGAAGCGGGAGCAATCATGGCTTGTGCAGCGAGAGTGGCATTCGGCTGAAAGTAGGGGTTTGCCTGGAGAAAGGAGACAACGTTGGGGTCCACGCACCCCGCCGCGGCCATGCATTGCGGCCCGTCGGGATTACCGAGACTGTTCACCGGGGTTTGCAAATAGGGTATCGCCTGCGAAAAATCTCCGCCTAGTTCGGCGGTCGTGAAGGTCTGTTGCTCCGGAAGGACGTCGGTCTCTACCTGGCGCTGTCCCTGGTAGGCAGTAAAAAAGAAAAGCCGGTTCTTGACGATGGGGCCGCCGAACGTCCCGCCAAATTGGTTGCGTTTGAGATTGTTGCGAGGCAATGGCACGGGATTGACGAGCGGATTTTTGTTGAAATAAGCGTTGGCGTCGAAGTCGGTGTTGCGCACGAAGTCGAAGGCGCTGCCGTGGAATTGGTTCGTTCCAGACTTGGTTACGACGCTGATGACTCCAGCGCCGTTGCGGCCATATTCTGCCGTGTAGTTGCTGGTCAAAATGCGGAACTCGGCGACCGAGTCCGGATTCGGGTTATAAACTACACCGTTATCGATAAGATCGTTGTTGAGGCCGCCGTCCAACAGGTAGGTGACGGAGTCGGTACGTCCCCCGCCTATATTGAAGCCTTGGGTCGTGCTCCCATCATCGGGGTTGTCTTCGGTGACGCCAGGCTGCAGAAGAGCGAGACTGAGGACGTTGCGTCCGTTCAAGGGCAGATTAACGATAGGACGGCTGGTGACGGACTGGCCTAGCGTCGGGTTGATCGTCTCCACCCCCGATGCTTTCGACTCCACCAGCACCTGTTCGGTGGGCGCGCCCACTTCCAGCTTTAGGTCGGCCCGCAACGACTGGTTGATCTCTAGCGGCGCCGTGGTCACTTCCAGCGCCCGAAATCCTTCGTGCCGGGCGACAATTTTGTACGTGCCAATCGGCAGATTCAAGGCCTGGTAAAACCCACCCTTGTCGGTGGTCGTTTCGGTGGTCACGTTCGTCGCCGTATTCGTGACCGTGATCTTGACGCCTGGCACCACCGCTCCCTGCTGGTCGGTGACCGTACCCACGATCTTGGCCGTCGTCTGCTGTGCGTTTGCATCGGCCCACAACAAGGCCATGCACAAGACAGTCGCTGCTGTCAGTAAGTGTTTTAGTCTTACGCTCCGGGCTCGCATTGGGGAGGCCTTTCCTGTGCTCTTTTTGTGGAGAGCGAGATTTTGCGCCAGCCCTGCTACTTTGTCAACGGCACATAAAGCATGTTCCGCATTCGTCGCCGTGCCGGCAAGGACGACGCTGGCATTGCGCGGCGGCAGGCGAAGACTGATAATCGCAACATGTTGGATCGCGCCAGAGCGCAGAACGAATGGCAGCGGCGGATTGCGCGGGCGCAGGATATTGGCGCGCACTACAGCTTTGCGGCGGAAATCCTGGGTTTTTATGTCGCCATCGCACGCTTTCAGGAAAAGTTCTACGGGGAGCTCGGACGATCGAGTGCTGCGGCTGGCTGTGTCGCATCCGACCCGGCGGCATTTGTCCGGCCGCTCCCACCAGAACTGGCCGGGCGATTCAGGGCGCTTCTCTCAGTGGTCGAACAGAATGGGCCCGGTCCGCTTCGGGAAGCAGCGCACGAGTTAAGGGACGGCGGCGAGGATTCGCATTTCCAATTGCTGACGGTCTTCTGGAATGGCAGCGAGACCGGAGCGCTGCAACCGGGGCCTAACGACTTCTTCGCGCGAGCTTTTCTTCAGCCGTATGCGGCACGCATTCGTTCGCTGTCAAATATGCGATGGAGTGGGCCCACGCCGTTTCTGTGTCCGTTTTGCAAACGGAAACCGGGGCTGGGCGTTCTGCGACCGTTGGGAGATGGCGGCCAGCGTTCCTTGGTGTGTTCCTTTTGTCTGGCGGAGTGGGAGTTCCGGCGGATCGTTTGTCCGGGATGTGGGGAGGAGAACCACGCGAAGCTTCCGGTGTATACGGCGGAGGAGTTGAAGCACGTCCGCGTGGAAGGTTGCGACAGTTGCCGGAGCTACATTAAGACCGTAGATCTGACGAAGAGCGGACTCGGCGAACCGATCGTGGATGAGATGGCGGCGATCCCGCTCGACCTGTGGGCGCAGAAGCAGGGCTACACCAAGCTGCAAACCAATCTGATGCAGCTTTGAACGAAGGATGGCCGGCTGGAGGCGCTCTGTGCTGTGTCGATTCTTTGGAACCAGCGCTAGGCTGAACCAGCGCTAGGCTAGTAAGGTTCAAGAAACTCAACTGCAATGTGCAAGATATTGCATGTCTTCGGCCATCCCGCGCACTGTTCCGGCTTGCAATCGAACCGCCGCCGCGACTAGCCTGTTACCTTTGTTTCTGTTCTCACGAGTGCTTTCTGGCGGTGGCGGGTTTAACATAGAAGGGATGATAACCCTGGGTGGCAGCGTGCGTGCATCAAATGACAGTAGCCCGAAGGTCGGAAGCAGGATTTCGGACAATATTGACCATTAAACTAAGGATTAACAGGATTAACTAAGATGAGATTTTCGTCGGCGGTTGCGGTTGTATTGTTGGGTATCAGCGTGAGCGGTTTGGCGCAGCAACCCGACACCTTCAAAGTCAAGCGTTCACCTCCCGAAAAGGCGGCGAAACCGATCATGCCCCCCACGGGCAAAACCCGGTCGGCAACGGCTGCCGGTGCCAACGCCAAGGATTTGCAAAACATCGAGAATCAGACCAAGAAGATCTCCGCGTCTAAAGCGGCCGGAACCAGAGCGTCAGGGAAGGCGTCCGCGCTCAAGCCCGTAAAGGATAAGCCCAATCCCCCAATCAATTTTAGTGGAACGAGCGGGGCCAAGCGTCCGGGAACGACCAACCAAGGTTCGAACCCCTACAAAGGACGGCTGCGGCAGAAACACTCTCCCCAATAGATGATACCGAGGCCGCTTCACGCGAGCTTCATTGCGGAATGGTCGAACGATCCGCGGCTGGAACTGGTTGTGCGACTGCTTTTGTCCGGGGCTCTTTGAAGGAGTACTTCAACAGGCAGTACAGGGCTCGCACACCGTCTTTCCATCCGATCTTCTTGCCTTCCTCGTAGGTGCGTCCCCAGTAGCTGATACCCACCTCGTAGATGCGCAGGTTTCGGCGCGCAACTTTCACCGTGATCTCGGGTTCGAATCCGAAACGATTCTCCTCGATCGGAATCGACTGAATCACCTCGCGCCGGAAGACCTTGTAACAGGTTTCCATGTCGGAAAGATTGATATCGGTGAGGCAATTGGAAAGCAGGGTGAGAGCGCGGTTGCCGACCGAATGCCAAAAGTACAGGACGCGATGCGGCGCGCCACCGAGAAAGCGCGAGCCAAAAACCACGTCCGCTTTGCCTTGGATCAAAGGCTCGATCATCAGCGGATACTCCGCCGGATCGTATTCCAGATCAGCATCCTGAATAATGACGTAGTCGCCGGTGGCGTCCTGAAAACCACGGCGGAGCGCTGCTCCTTTACCCATGTTGTGCGGCTGAAGAACGACGCGAATTTGCGGATGCTCAGACTGAAGTTCGGCCAGGATCTCGCGCGAGCCATCCCGCGAGCCGTCGTCCACACAGATCAGCTCGATCTCCAAGGGAACGGAAACGACTTTCTGAACCACCTCCCGTAGCGTGGCGCGTTCGTTATAGACCGGCATTACGACGGAGAGCTTCATGGCGCGCCCGGCTGACGGGCGAGACTCCTCCAAAATGCATCACGATTGTAAATCGCATGCTTCCGGCTGGGTATTACAAGCTAGGCTATCTCGTGATTGGCCGGAAGGGTACTTCCCCGGCAGATTACATCCGATAGCAGGTGAAATCGCGTGCTCGCATCGTTCGGGAGCTGCCGGCGCGAGATGCCGGGATCCGGGTTCTTTGCGCGCATCACAAGCCAATGTGATGCTGATCACTGCGCACAGGTCGCGCGGCGAATAAGCTTCATGCAGCGTCCGACCCTCGTCTGATGCCGCACGTTGTGATCGTTAAGGTCTTTGGGACATTCTGTAGGACCTTCCGCCTGGCGCGAATTCTTCGGGCAAGGACAAGGAGGCACATGATGCTGCTGCTGTTCCTGTTGTTACTCTTCCTGGTTGGAACTTGCCTGCTCCTGCTGCTGCCCGCGCTTTGGGCCGAGCAGACTTACCACACCTATCGCGAGGGGCGGACGGTGAACTGTCCGGAGACGCATGCGCCAGTGTCGGTGCGATTCAACGCGTTGCGGGCGGCGTGGAGCAGTTTGTCTGGCCCCCCGAACCTGCGACTGGCCGATTGCACACGCTGGCCCGAGCGCGGCGATTGCGGGCAGGAGTGCATTCCGGATGCCGTACACGCCAATCCCCTACCCGCGGTGGACCATGTTCCGTGGCGGACGAGAAGAGTCGTGCATTTGCCCGTGCTGCTGGCAGGGGCGGCCGCATGGGTGCTGGGCGTAGCTTGGCATTCCCAATTCTTGTTCCGTCCGCAATGGGCGATGGCGCTCGGATTGAGCGACCAACAGACGCTAGCTTTGGCCCGAATGATGGCGCCGCATCTGCTGAGCCTAGGTGCGTGCATACTGTTCGCTTACGGCGTCGCGGGACTGCTGCGGTGGCTGGGTTCCCGTACTTTGACGCACGGCATCGAAGTGGCAGGGACGCTTTGGTTGGCAATCTTCGCAGCGATTTTTGCAGCACTGACAGCGGTGGCGTCGTTGCCGGTGACGCCCGGGCTGCTGTGGATTGAGGGAGGATATACCTTTCTGGGGGCGCTGCTGATCGGAGCGATTGTGGGCGGGGTGCCGCGGTGGGTCGTTGTGGGGGACCCGCAAGAGCGTGCCCAGACGCGGGAACGGCGGATGTCGGCGGCGTAAGATCCCCAGAATTCGAGCGCCGGAGTAGCGATATCGGTGAGTGCTGACACATGCCTCGATGATGCACGTCACTGCTAGCGAACCCGCAGTGATAGGATTCAACTGTCTAAGTCTTCTTCTCAAGCCTTCATGACGGCTCGCCCTCGCCTCTGCCAATAGCGACAAAAGCGCGGAGCGATGCTCCTTCACCGCAACCTCCGAAGGAGGGTGTTATGAAAACTTCAAGACCGTCCCGCCAGAAACAACCTGAGCCACCTGCTAGACTGCTGGGCCGGCGTAAGCCCGAAGAGCTCCGCGGGGAAATGCAACAGGTGGAGCTGGCGATCGCCCGTCGTGCCTACGAATTGTTTGAAGCTCGCGGCTGTGAACACGGTCACGACTGGGAAGACTAGTTCCGCGCGGAATCACCGCTGCTGTGCCCGGTTTCCGTAACGATGTCAGAGTCAGAGGATCGGCTCAGCGTTCGCGCCAACGTGCTCGGTTTCGACGCGAACGAACTCAAAGTCAGCATCGAGCCGCGACGCATCACAATTCTTGGGGAAAAACAGCAGGGCGCAACAAAAACTGGGAAAAAAATCAGCCCATCGCCAGCTATGCCCCATATTCTTCAGGTCATCGATCTTGCAACCGACGTTACGGCAGAGAACACAGTGGTCGAATGGCAGAGGGGACTGCTCGGTTTCGAACTTCCCAAAGCCGCTGAACCGATGACCGGAGCTGCGGCCACCGCGGCGTGATTGGCCATTTTGCAAGCAACCGCGGAGCGGAGTATTTTGTGAGCAACTCTCTATCGGTCGCGATGCACCGTCTCGGGGGAGAACGCCGGCAGACAAAGAGCGATGTATTCGGCCCCACCCGCAAATGGGGTCGACTAACGAATCCATTCGCCGCATCGGCTTTAGATGCTCCAAACTGATTTTCACTGAAACCGATCGTCACTGCACTCCACCACCGCTAGAGCTATACTCGCCTGTCGCCGCGGAGATGGATCACCTATCTCGCCCGGCACGGAACGTCGTCGAAACGTCCGAACAATGGCACGATGAGGACTTCCCGCAATCTCAAGTTCCTCGCGGCCGCGCTGGCCTTCGTGGTTGGTCTCGGCACGCTGGGCTTTCACTACATCGAGGGATGGCCCTGGTTCGATGGTTTTTACATGGTCATCACTACGCTGACCACCATCGGATATCAGGAAGTTCATCCCCTGTCGCATGCCGGGCGCGTGTTCAACGTCATCATCATCCTGGGTGGCGTCTCGCTCTTGTTTCTGGTCATCGGATCACTCACCCAGGCTTTGCTAGAATTCGAGCTGCAGAGCTTCTTCGGAAGGCGCCGCATGGAGCGCGACATAGGCCGTCTCAACGGTCACTACATTATTTGCGGCGCCGGACGCGTCGGCCGCAGTGCCGCCCGCGAACTGGCGCGCCGCCCCGCTCAGTTCGTGATCATTGAAAACAACGAATCCAAGGCGCAGAAATTTGCTAGTGAGAACTGGCTGGTGCTCGCCGGTGATGCCACCCAGGAACAGACTCTGCGCGACGCGCAGATCGAATGCGCGCGCGGCTTGGTCGCGGCTACCACCACCGACGCCACGAATCTGTACATCGTGCTGACCGCCCGCAGTCTGAATCCAAGCCTGCGCATCATCGCCCGCGCCAGCGAAGATATGGCGGAGAAGCACCTGCGCAGCGCGGGCGCCGACGCGGTCGTTTGTCCCTATGTCTTTGCCGGACAGCGTATCGCCCATTCCTTCCTGCGCCCGCACGTGGTCAGTTTTCTCGACACCGCCACCACGCATCTCGGCATGGATCTTGAGATCGGCGAAGTACCCGTCACCCCACGCAGTCCGTTTGCCGGTAAGACCATCGAGAACTCGCGCATCCGCCAGGACCGTGGCGTTATCATCCTTGCGATCAAGCGCGAGGCGGGCATGCGCTTCAATCCCGCGCCTGACGATTGCATCGAAGCCGGCGATTTTCTGATCGCCATGGGCGAGCCGCAACAGCTTCGCGAACTCGAACTAACGGCCGGGTCTGAACCATCCAGGTCGCAATCATGAAAATCGTCAGCGCGGCGGAAATGCGCGAGATTGATCGCTCCACCTCGGAGCGCTTCGGCGTGCCTTCCCTCACCTTGATGGAGAACGCCGGCGCGGCCGTCGCCCGTTTTGTCCTCTCCGATTACCCGCAAGCGGAGCGCGTCGGCATTCTTTGCGGCAAAGGCAACAACGGCGGCGATGGATTCGTCGTGGCCCGCAAGCTCGTCGAAGCGGGCCGTGCCGTGCGCCTTCTGCTGTTGTGTGATCCCGAAGAGCTCCGTGGGGATGCGGCGATCATGTTTCAGAAGATGCTGGGGACTCTCGGGCCGTTGAACGTTGCGCCCTTGATTGTGCGCGATGCCAGTGGCCTGGATTCATCGGAGGCAGCAGAGATTTCTGCCGCGGACCTGATCGTGGATGCAATCTTCGGCACAGGTTTTCGTCCACCGGTTGGCCCACTCTATGCGGCGGCGATTGGCAAGATGAATGCGTCGTCGGTTCCAATTGTTGCCGTAGACATTCCTTCGGGCGCGGATGCCGACGCCATGCGGCCACAAACTACAACTGGCTCTCGCGAAGGAGTTCATACCGAGGCGCGGGCCGATGCCATCGTGACTTTCACCGCTCCTCGTCCGGCGCACGTTTTCGCGGGGCTGACTCGCGGGCCCACGGTGATTGCGCCCATCGGTTCACCGCCCGAGGCAATCGTCTCCGAGCTTGGGCTGCATCTGAGCACTCCTTGCGATTTCGCTTCGCTGCTTGTGCCCCGAGCGCGTGACGCCAACAAAGGCAGTTACGGACACGTGCTGGTGATCGGCGGATCGCTCGGCAAAGCTGGCGCGGCAGCAATGGCAGGATTTTCCGCGCTGCGATCGGGTGCCGGTCTTGCGACAGTGGCCACGCCAAAATCCGCGCTTGCCACCGTCGCGGGCTTTCATCCGGAAGTCATGACCGAGCCGTTGCCGGAAACCGAGGGGGGAACGATCAGCCTGGAGGCGCTGATGGCAGGGCTGGATGTGTTCCGCGAACGAAAGACAGTGATCGCGATTGGGCCGGGCATCTCGCGCAACCCAGAGACGGCAAAGTTTGTACGCGGCATGCTGAAGCCAGGTGTTGTGCAGGCGGATGTTCCGTTCGTGCTCGATGCAGATGGACTGAATGCGTTTGACGGATCCGTAGAGCTGTTGAACGGGCACGACCGAACTTTCGTCATCACCCCGCATCCAGGAGAAATGTCGCGGCTGACTGGATTGAGCATTGCAGAAATTCAAGCGCATCGGCTCGAGGTCGCGCGACAATTTGCACGCGAACGCGAGTTAATCGCCGTACTCAAGGGACACCGCACGTTAATCGCAGCGCCCAATGGCGCCGTTTGGGTGAATCCCACCGGCAATCCTGGCATGGCCACCGGTGGCACAGGAGACGTCCTGACCGGAATGGTCGCCGGACTCATTGCGCAACATCCGCGACACGCGCTCGAAGCAACTGCGCTCGCCGTCTATCTTCACGGATTGGCGGGAGACCTGGCCAGCGAATCCGTGGGCGAGAATTGTGCGGTAGCAACGGATCTGGTGCGCTTTCTGCCGCAGGCCTTTGCCGAGACGCGGAATTGGAAAGCTGATGAGATTCGGATTCACGCCTGATTAGCGCGGAATGTAAGTGTCGAGCATAGGAAGGAACTGCGACCCCAGCTTCATCAGGCGCACCTCGGCGGCATCGGGAGACTCGTCGTTGAGCATGGGAGTCATCAGGCGCACGAGCGCTCCGTCGCTGCGATTCATGCGAACCGAATCGGCGACCAGATAGTACTTGGCCCAGTACTCGCTGGCGACGGCGCGGCCATGCGCCTGAAACCAGTAGAGCACCAGTTGCCGGTCTTCTCCTTTTGCAACCACGTAGCGGTTGGCGGGGAACGAAGAACCGTCGGGACGCGTAATCTGCACAATCTCCCGCGAAGTGGGAACCCATCCCGCACCGGGCAGGCAGTGGTTCGGCGAATGGATGGTATCGCCGGCTTTTTGCGACGGGAAGTAGGCAATGTAGAGATTGATCCAAGGCTGTGGTAGCGGGCTCGCATTTTCGTAATCGCGGACGAGAAACTCGCCCGGCCCGAGGATGTCGAGGGTCTGCTGGTCGAGAGCTTCGTCGCTTCCAGCCCAACCATCAATCTGCAGGGGCATGGCACTCAGAGACGCGCGCGGCGGAAAGTACTCGGTGCGCGAATGCGCCTGGAGGACGAGTGCCGTAGCCAGCATGAGTACGGCCGCAATCCCGAAGCGAAGTGACCCGGTATTCATGCGGATTTCACCTCCGGGCCGGTCCTCGCCGGGCGCTCCTTCCAGATAAGCGAGATCACACGGTGTACAGCGAACAGCATCAACAGTGCCACCACAAAGATCAGCCATCCCCCCAGGGCATGGTAAAACCCCTCTGCTTTATCGGGATCCCAATACTGCACCAGCAGGCCGGTGCCAAAAATGCGAAAGCTGTTGGCGGCCACCGCGATGGGCACGGCTGAACATACCAGCACCACCCGCACCCACATCCGAGTTTCCATCAGGTACCCGTAGATGATGGCCAGCGTCACCAGGGTAAGAAGGGATCGGATTCCGCTGCAGGCTTCGGCGACGTCCAGCGGCATCGAGGCGAGCACGATCACATTGCCCTGCCGCAACACGGGCACTCCGACTACCTCTAGTAGCCCCGTGGCCAGTTGCGAGGCCCGCAACTGAAGGGGAAAGGTGACCTGCTGTAGGAGCAGATTCGGAATCGGGATCATCAGGATCAGACAAGCCCAGGGGAAGAGTACGGCGCCAAAGAACGTCCAACCCTGAAATAGGATGATCAGGCCTGCCAGCAGGATGAGCAGCGATACCCGTGAGAAAAATAATTCCGCGCCCAGGACTCCCAGAACCAGCATGAGCAGGCTCAGTACCATTAGCGGGAGACCGGTCCATGATGGAGCGGGTACGATTTCTTTCAATTTCTGGCGGTCCTGCCAGAGAACAAACAACGCGAACAGGGGGACGAAGATACCGTGCTCGAAGTTCGGATCGCGGGACGGGCCGACCCACTGCAGAAAAAGGCGGGCGAGAATGGAGGCATAAAGCCAGGCGGTCAGCAGCAGGAGCGCCACGGCCTGCCAATGGGGCAAGCGGGAGGACAAACCACCCTCATTGGCCGAGAGCTGCGGGGCTATTTGGATCGAGTTACCCATATGACGCGCTTGGACTTGAGAATATGCGAAAGGAAGTCGTCGCGCAAAGTAAAACCAGGAGATAAATCCGGCACTTCGGGCCACGAGCAGGCGGTGACCTCCGGGTCAGTTGCGACCACGCCGCCACGCGAGCTGCCGGACAAGAAAAAGATTTCCCATTCATCCACACCCATCGAAGTGGGTACTCGACCGTGGGTGGACTCCAAGTTTGCCAGTGCTTCCAGAGGGTTAGAGGACTTTGCCCCAAAGACAAGTGGGAAGTAGTGCCCACACATTACCAAAGTATTGGGCAATAAATTTCCCATTTGTCCGCAATGTGGTAAGGTACGAGATACGTCACAGAGCAGGGTTTCATTCGCAAGTTATTGACGGAGTAGGGTATATTATTTTAGTAACTTGCAGAGTTTTTTGACCGGATTGGCAGCGAGTGTGCTCCGGCCGTGTAAGGGCTTTTCCCCAAGACGTTACCCCCCACTGTCTTGGGCCGCGGAACAGCGAAGCAGAACAATATGGACCTCGACAGAACCGAACTCCTGGCAACTGACACAACTTCGCCAAATGGCAGTGGCCGTGTCTGGGTCGAAAGCGTCAGTGCGGGCATGCGTACCGTCGAAGCCGTGATCCGCGAACTGTCGCAGAATGATGTGCCCGTGCTGGTGGTGGCGGAGCGCGGTTCCGGCAAAGCGGCCGCGGCGGCGCGCATTCATATACTGTCCAGCCGCGCTGCGGAGCCGTTTGTCGTCTATCAGGCTCGTGAAGCCAGCGAAGACGCTCTGGCGGCTTGCGACGGTCAGGGTGGCACCGTCTATTTGCAGGAGGTCGGAGACCTCACGGCGGCGGCCCAGAAGGAACTGGTTCGCCAGATCGGTTTGAATGGCAATAGCGCCGCGCAGCGCCGCGTGCCTCGTTTCATCTGCGGAACCTCGCGCGAATTGGAGCCCGAGGTCAAGGCGGGCAAGTTCCGCGAGGACCTCTATTATGGGATCAGCGGGGTATGTTTGCGGCTGCCTCCTTTGCGCCAGCGGAAGGAGGATATCCCGGTGCTGCGCGACTGGTTTCTCTCGGCCGCTGCCCGTGATTTTTGCCGTGCCGTACCGCCGCTCAGTCCCGAAACCCAAAACTTCTTCCTGGAATACAACTGGCCGGGCAACATCCGCGAGCTGAAAGATGCCGCGCGAGCCATTGTCGCGCTCGGCGACGAAGCGCTTGCCATGGGCGGGTTGCGCTCGCTTTTTCGGCGCGTCGGCGCGAACGGCGAGAAAATTTCTCTGAAAGACGCGGCGCGCGCCGCTTCCCGCGAAGCCGAGAGGGAAATCATCCTCCAAGTCCTGACTCGCACCCGCTGGAACCGGCGCCGGGCCGCGCAAGAGTTACAGATCAGCTATAAAGCGCTTCTCTACAAGCTGAAGCAGATCGGGTACGAAGAGTACGGGGCCTGATCGGAGCACTCAGGGCCTGAGAGGAGTAACGGAGTTTCGAGGAGAAGATATGAAATCAATATGGAAAGCGGTGGTTGCCGCACTGGTTTTGATTAGCAGCATGGCGCTGGCACAGGATGCGCCGGCCGCGGCTGCCGCCCCTGTCAGTCCCGCTTCTGACAAGGCAGTTTCCGACAAGCAAACCAGTGTCGTTCCCGGCAGTCAGGGCGGGCTCGAGTATGTCATCGGCCCCGAGGATGTGCTCCACATTGCGGTGTGGAAGGAAGCCGATCTCACCGCTACTTTGCCGGTGCGTCCCGATGGCAAAATCTCTCTTCCCCTGCTCAACGATGTGCAGGCCGCAGGCCTGACGCCGCAGCAGTTGGCCGACTCGGTGACCGCTAAGCTGAAAAAGTACATCGCCGACCCGCGGGTGACCGTGGTGGTGACGGCGATCAACAGCAAGCGGATTTACGTAAACGGCGAGGTGGTGCACTCCGGACCCATGCCGATGCTCCCCAACATGACCGTTCTGCAGGCATTGTCCAGCGCCGGATTGAACCAGTTTGCCAGGACGAAGGGCATATACATCCTGCGCACCGAAAACGGCAAGCAGCAGAAACTGCCTGTGAACTATCGCAAGCTGATTAAGGGTGATATCGAACAGAACTATCTGCTGCAGACGGGGGATACAATTGTCGTCCCCTAAAGCGGTCCTAATCAAGGAATCCGCGGGTGAAAAAGCATGTTAAGAATGCGAACAATCCGATTGGCGCTGCTGGTTTTGGGCATGAGCATCAGCGCGGCCGCGCAAGATAGCTCCCAGTCCCAGCCAGAAAATCCAGCCCCGGTGCCGGCCTTCGGCCAGAACGCGCCCGTGCTGAACCCGGAGAATCCGCCGGTAACGGGTTTGGACGAGCCTGGGCTCGAACTGCGTATGGCCAGCCGCAGCTTCATCTCGCCAGCTTTGCAGGTGAGTGAAGCGGCGGACACGAACGGGAGTAACCAGATCGGTGGTTCCGACTTGGAGTCCATTACTCGTGTTCTCGGAGCCTTCGACCTCCAGCAATTCTGGCCCAAGAGCGATCTCTTCCTCGAATACCTCGGCGGGGGGGCGTTTTACGGCAGTCCTTATCAAGCAAAGCAACTGCAAGCCGCTGGCCTGGAGGCCGTGACGCGCTGGCGAACTGGCCAGATGACGCTGCGCGACGCCTTCAGCTATCTGCCCGACGGTTCTTTCTTCATCGGCACGTATGGTGGCGCCCCGGGGTTGGGTCTCGCGAGCGGCTCCATGGGCATTGGAATGCAAGGTGGTAGTTTGCCCGGCACCGTCACCAACGCTCAGTTCGGTTCGATCGGAGACATCCCCCGCCTCGCGAACACGGTGATTCTCGATGCGGTTCAGGCTATCAATCCACGTTCCGCGTTTACCGTGGCGGGCGGATTTAGCAACTCTCATTTCTACGACCCCACCGACTTTCTGATCAACAGTGATCAGGTCACAGTGGAAGGCGGATACAGCCATCTGGTTTCCCGTCGCGATCAGATCGGAGCTGTCTACGCTTTTCAGATCTTTCAATTCCCGCAGGCCACTGGCGGCGAGATTTATAACCACATCTTCAATATTCGCTGGAGCCACACTATCACCGGCAGGCTGAGCTTCATTGCCGGAGCCGGTCCCCAGTACACCGACCTGGAAGAAGGCGGCTCCTACAAGCATTGGACGGCGAGCGCGCGGGTTCTACTGCGCTACAAGATAGGTCACGCGTCAATCATTGCGACTTACGAGAAATTCACTTCCGCAGGATCGGGCTTTCTCGCCGGAGCCGATACCCAGGCGGCTCGGCTCGGCTATAAGCGCCCACTCGGACGCACTTGGGAATTCTACGGCGATGCCGGCTTCTCCAATAACAAGAGAATCCAGACCCTCCAGACCCTCCAGAACGCGGGTGTTGGGGCCCTGAATGCAATCAGCTATAACGAAGGTTCTGCCGGAGCTATTTTCCGCAAACACCTGGGACGCTCCTACGACTTCTTCGCTGCGTATCAATTCAACGAGGTGGACTTTAATACTCCGGGTGATGTTACGGTTGGCTTGCCGGGTAGCAGCGGTAGGATTGGTCTGCGCCACGAGGGCATGGTTGGGGTGGAATGGCACCCCACGCCGACTCGAATCGAATAATTTTCTTGGCCGCCCGAGGCGGCCGGATTGGTGAACAGTATGAGTGAAAATCGCGAACTGACGATGGACGATTATCTGGCGATGCTACGGCGGCGCCTTAAAGTCATTTTGATCCCGGCCCTGCTTGCCCCGATCGGGGGCTTCATGGTCTCTTATGCCTTCCCGCCGAAATACACCTCGCAGTCCACGGTGTTGGTGGAAGGCCAGAAGGTGCCCGACAACTACGTCACGCCGGTCATCACTGAAGATTTTACCCAGCGCGTGCAGACTCTCACCCAGGAGATTCTGAGTCCCACCCGCCTGCGCCCCGTGATTGAGGGCCTCGCGCTCGTCAAGCCTGACGAGGAGGCGAAGCTCATCTCAGAAATCCAGTCGAATATGCAGGTCGAGCCGGTGATCACCTCGATGAGCTCCGCCGCCCAGGCGGGCATCTCCGGCGCCAAGAAAAAGAGGCCCACTACCAGCGACGAGCCCGTGCCCGGCTTCACCGTCAATTACAACGACAGCAACGCAGAACGCGCGCAGAAAATATGCAACGCTTTGACCTCGCTGATCGTGGATGAAAACCTGCGCGAGCGTGGCGATATCGCCAAGAGCACCACTGATTTTCTCAGCCGCCAGCTCGACGATGCCAAGCGCGCCCTTGATGATCAGGATGCCAAACTCGCCGCCTTCAAGAAGCAATACTTCGGTCAGTTACCCACCGATACCGACAACAACATGCGCATGCTGATCTCGTTGAATTCGCAACTCGATGCCAGCACCCAGGCCCTGAGCCGCGCCGAACAGGATAAGGCCTATACCGAAAGCATGCTGGCACAGCACATTGCCGCCTGGAAAACCTCGCAGTCCAGTACGAATCCGCAAACCCTCGAACAGGAATTGACCCAACTGCAGGGGCAACTGCTCCAATTGCAGGCGCGCTATACCGACGATCACCCCGACGTAATCAAGACCAAGGCCGATATCGCCGAGGTGGAGAAGAAGCTGAAGGAGGTCAACGCCGCCAGTGCCGCGGCCAGCGCCAGCGACAGCAGCGAGAAGGCCAGCGCCGCCGAACCGCCTGAAATTCAGCAACTCCGCACCCAGATTCATGGGTATCAGAACGTGATCGACCAAAGCACTGTTGAGCAGAAGAAACTGCAAAGCGCGATTAATCTCTATCAAAGCCACATGGCCATGAGCCCGGGCATCGAGGAGCAATGGAAGCTGCTCACCCGCGACAACGATAATGCACAGGCGTTTTACAAGGACTTGCTGGCCAAGAAAAGCACCTCCGAAGTGGCTACCAACATGGAAAACCAGCAGGAGGGCGAACAGATGCAAATTCTGGCCACGGCCGGCCTACCCGATTCTCCCAGTTTTCCCATCCGCCCGATTCTCGCCGCGGGCGGCCTGGGTGTCGGCCTGGGGCTCGGCCTGATCATCGCCGTCTGGCTTGAGTTCAGCGACAAGTCGATCCGCACAGCCAAGGATGCTGCTGCCATCATGGATCTGCCTCTCCTGATTTCCGTGCCCTGGCTAGGTGAGGAAGAGGGCGAGGCCGCTGCCAACGGCGATGGCCACGCCCGCCGCAGTTTTTGGGGACGGAGTAAGCCGCCTTCGCCGAAAGAGCACGAGCACGTCGGGGTCTAGAGCAAGCTTATGTACAAGGAATTTTTTGGACTTCGCGCCAACCCGTTCAACGTCAATCCGGACCCGCGTTACCTGTTCTTGACGCGGCACACCGAAGAGGCGCTGGCCTGCCTTACCTACGGCATTCAAAGCCGCAAAGGATTTGTGTTGCTTACCGGCGAAGTGGGCACGGGTAAAACGACGCTGATCAATAAATTGATGGAATGGCTGCGGCTGCAGCAGGTGGCCACTGCCTTCATCTTCAATTCGCGCATGGACGTGCCGCAGTTCCTCGATTTCATGATGGCCGATTTCGGCATTCCCTGCGATGCCACGTCGAAGAGCCAGTTGCTGCAGCGCCTCTATAACTGGCTGCTCGATCGCTATCGCGCCGGTGAAACTGCGGTGCTGGTCGTCGACGAAGCCCAAAACCTCTCCGATGAAGTACTCGAAGAGATCCGCATGCTCACCAATCTCGAAACCTTCACCGAGAAGCTTCTGCAGATTATTTTGGTTGGACAGCCGGAACTCGAACAGCGCCTGAAGCAGCCCCAGTTGCGCCAGTTGCGGCAGCGCCTCACGCTGCGCGCCAAAACTCATCCTTTCAATCTTGAGGAAACCAAGTCCTATATCCACCAGCGCCTGCGCATCGCGGGGTCGAACGGCGAGCCGATCTTCGATTCCGGCGCCACCGTTGCCCTCTTCCGGTATTCGCTGGGGATTCCGCGCATCATCAATTTGCTCTGCGAGCACTGCCTGGTGAGCGCGTTTGTCGATCAGAGAAAGACGGTCTCTGTCGACGTCGTCGATTCGGTCGCCAACGATTTCGACCTGACCAATGGGAACGCCGCTGCCGCCATGACCGCGCCGGTGCCCGCATCCGAAAAATTTGATCTGGTTGAAGCCTTACGCACCTTGGCGACACTGGCCGACCGCCTGCGCCAATCAGAAGAACAGGATCTCCCCAAGGAAAGGAAACTATGAGCCGTATCCATGACGCTTTGAAACGCGCCGAACAGGAAAGAGCAACCTCCACGGGGACGCACGTCGAGCCCACTTTCGACCAACCCGCTTTCGACCAACCTGAAGTGCGTCGCGAAATCATGCCTTCGCTGCAACCCTCGGGAGCGACGGCGAGGCCGGCCACGTCCACTGGGATGAACTACGAATCGCTGCTGGCCCGCTGCCCGCAAACGGAATGGAGTCCAGATCCACTCACCATGCTTTTCTTCAAGGATGAAGAGACTCGCGTCGGGGCGGAAGAGTTCCGCACGCTGCGCTCACGCCTCTACCAGATCCGCGAGAAGATGCCGCTGAAGCGGCTGATGGTGACCAGCGCGCTTCCGAAAGAAGGGAAGTCGTTCGTGGCTGCCAATCTTGGCCAGGTCATGGTGCGGCAGCAAGGGCGTCGCGCCCTGGTCATCGATGCCGATCTGCGCAACCCCGGCATGCACCGCCACTTCGGAACGTCCCCGTCGCCCGGTTTGTCCGAGTACCTGATGGGCGAATGCGACGAGTTCGCCGCCCTGCAGCGCGGGCCCATGGAAAACCTGTTCTTCATGCCCGCCGGCCGGATCGTTCCGAGCGCCGCCGAACTGCTCTCCAATGGCCGTCTGAAGCTTTTCCTGCAGCGGGTCGAGCCCTTGTTTGATTGGATCATTCTCGATACCTCACCAGTGATTCCCGTATCCGATGCCACACTGGTCGCCAATTCCTGCGACGGCGTCCTCATGGTCGTGCGTTCCAACCTGACGCCTTCCGATTTGGCCCGCCGTGCCCGCGAAGAATTTCCGGACAAGCTGCTGCTCGGAGTCGTGCTTAACGGAATCCCGGCGGGAGAGCTTGCACAGACGAAGTACTACTATGGCGAGGCCGTGAGCAGCCAAGCCTGAGATGAACCGAGGCCAAGTTGATCCGGCTTTTCAATGTTTATTACCCAATCCGGACTCTGGTTCTGCTGATCGGAGAGGCCCTGATCGTCTGGACCTCGTTCCTGCTGGGGGCAGTGTACGAATTCGGCCCAGACAGTTACCTGGCGCTCAACGTCGAAGGTGGCTACTACAAAATCTTCGGACTCACGGTGCTGGTATTGCTGTGCTCGCACGGGCTTGACCTGTACGACACGGCGCGCCTCAATACCAAAGGTGAGCTGTATTTCCGCCTGCTAATGCTTCCCGGCGTGATGGCCTTTATTCTCGCGGGCGTCGCCTGGGCAAAACCCGATTTCTTGCTGGGGGGCGGGTCTTCCACCGTCGGGCTAATCATCCTGACCGTCGCCCTGATCGGATGGCGGCTCGCCTTTACCTGGTTGGTCCGGTTGCCAATTCTGGTGGAGCGGGTCTATGTCCTCGGTACGGGCGAGCGCGCGCAACGCCTGGTGCAGGGCCTGCGCCAGAATCCTGAAATCGGGGTTGAGATCGCCAGTTGGACGGGCAAGATGGAAGGCGCGGTAACCCGCGAATCCGTAGCGGCGCACCTGATGGAGGTTGTCCACAGGCAAAAAGTCCATCGTGTCATCGTCGCCATGCCCGATCGCCGCGGTACCATCCCTATGCAGGAACTGCTCGACCTGCGCATGCATGGGGTCAAGATCGAGGAAGCTACCTCCTGGCTGGAAAAAATCTCGGGCAAGATCGAGGTCGAGAGTCTGTATCCCAGCTGGCTGGTATTTGGCGAGGGTTTTCGCCGCAGCACCGTCTTCATCGTGATTCGGCGTTCGCTGTCGGTCATCATCTCGCTGGTGGGTCTTATCCTCGCGCTGCCATTGATTCCGTTGATCATGCTTGCCATCCGCTTTGATTCCAAGGGGCCCGTGTTCTATACCCAGACGCGGGTGGGCAAGAACGGAGGCCTCTTCAAGGTGGTGAAGTTCCGCACCATGCGCCAGGACGCCGAAGCCGCCAACGGTCCGCAGTGGGCGGGCAATGGCGACCCCCGCGTTACCCGCGTCGGCAAGTTTCTCCGCGCCTCGCGCCTCGATGAGATTCCCCAGTTGTGGTGTGTGCTCAAAGGCGATATGGCTTTTGTCGGTCCGCGACCCGAGCGGCCGGAATTCATTGAGTTGCTCTCCAAGGAGATTCCCTATTACGGGGTGCGCCACATGGTGCGGCCCGGCCTCACGGGTTGGGCGCAGGTCAAGTACAAGTACGGCAGCACGGTCGAGGATGCGCGCGAAAAGCTCCAGTACGACCTCTTCTACATCAAGAACGCTTCGATTGGTCTGGACCTGCTGATTATGTTCCAGACCGTTAAGACCGTTCTGTTGCGCCGAGGTGCCCAGTAGTGGGGATCGCAGTAATAATGACGAAGATCAAATACATCTTCTGGCTCGCAGCCACGCTGGTCGGCTACTCCTACCTGGGCTATCCGGTGTGGCTATGGCTGCGCAGCCGGTGGTCGCCGCGACCGGTGCGCCGGAACTCCGACAGAAGTTCCGCCGCGGCCCCTGCAGTCTCGGCGGTGCTGGTTGTGCGCAATGAGGAAGCCGTCATCGCTCGCAAGCTCGAGAACCTGCTGACGCTTGACTACCCCCAGGAAAAGCTGGACATCGTCGTCATCTCTGACGGTTCGAGCGACCGCACCACCGCCATACTCGCCGATTATGCCTGCGATTCCGGCGTGCGAACCCGAGTGCGAACTTTAATGAAACCCCTATCCCAGGGCAAAGCCGCTGGCCTCAACGATGCGATCCGTCTGGCCACCGGAGAGGTGCTGCTGTTTACCGACGCCCGGCAGCAGATCGAATCCGGCGCCCTGCGTTTGCTGATCGAGAATTTTGCCGATCCCGATGTCGGCGCTGCCAGCGGCGAACTGATGCTCGGCGATCCCGCCAGCGGAGAGACCGGAGCGGGAATGGGGTTGTACTGGCGGATCGAAAAGAAGATTCGCGAACTGGAGTCAGCCTCCGGTTCGGTCGCCGGCGCAACCGGCGCCCTCTACTGCGCACGCCGGAGCTTGCTTGACGCGTCGCCGTTGCCCGAGGGCACGATCCTCGACGATGTCCTGTTGCCCATGCAGGTTGTGCGCAAGGGATTTCGTGTCGTGTTCGATTCCCGCGCCCGCGCCTGGGACTCGCCCGACTTAGGCGATGGCCGCGAATTCTCCCGCAAGGTTCGCACTCTGAGTGGTAACTATCAGTTGCTGCAGCTTGCGCCCTGGCTGTTGAGCTCCGAAAACGGAATTCGATTCGAGTTCGTCAGCCACAAGCTCTCGCGCTTGGCTGTGCCCTTTGCCTTGCTGGCGCTTCTGATCGCCTCGATATTCCTGCGTCAGCCACTCTATCGCGCGGCGCTCGGGGCGCAGCTTGCGTTTTACGCGCTCAGCCTGGCCGCGCTTGCGGGCGTCAAGATTGGACCGCTCGCGCGCATTGCCGATCCGGCGCGCACTTTCGTCGTTCTTAATTCCGCCGCCATGGTTGCCTTCATCAACTTTGTTACGGGCAGAAAGGCAGTTTGGGCTCGCTGAACTGGGTTCGCTGAAAAATGATCGCCTATCCTGTCATGAGAATCCTTTGGGTCAAAGCCGATAAGCTGCTCCCCGTGCAGAACGGCGGCAATATCCGCACGTACCATGTCTTGCGATATCTGTCCGCGCGGCATGAGCTTACGTTTTACTCCTATTATGGAGGTGCGCCCGATCCAGATTACGAGCGCGAGTTGCAGCGGCAGTTGCCCGGAGCGGTGGCCGTGTCGACCGGCAAGCGTGAACTCTCGGGAGTGGCGCGCGGCCTCGACTATCTGGCTCATCTCGGCGCTCAGCCGCCGTATGCGGTCAGCCGTTTTGCTCACGCTAAAGTCCAGAAGCAGATACAGGTCTGGTTCCGCGAGCAGCGCTTCGATGTCGCCGTCTGTGACTTCCTGGACGCCGCGGTCAACTTTCCCGGAAAACTCACTATCCCCAGCGTGCTCTTCCAGCACAACGTGGAAAGCGAAATCTGGCGCCGCCATGCCACCACTTCCGGCAATCCGGCAAAAAAGATGATATATGACATGGAGTTCCGAAAGATGCTCCACTACGAGCGCGCGGCAATCTGTAAGTTCCAACATGTAATTGCCGTCTCTGAAAACGACCGCCGCATCATGATGCAGTGGGTGGATGGAGACCGCGTGTCAGTCGTCCCCACCGGCGTCGATTTGGAACAATATCGCCCTGATGTTTCAGAGTCCGACCTTGAGTCCAGTCCGGCGGCCTCGAATTCGCCCCACGCATCCGCGCCTCTCGTCATCTTCGTGGGCGCCATGGACTGGGAGCCGAACGTCGACGGCGTCGAGTATTTTTGCAATCAAATCTGGCCCTCGATCAAGGCCGAAGTGCCGCAGGCGCGACTGCGCATCGTCGGCCGCAATCCCGACCGCCGGCTTCAGAAGTGGGCCTCGGTCGATGCCTCGATCGAAGTTACCGGTCGTGTGCCCTCGGTCGTCGAACATCTGCGCCAGTCCGCCGTGGTCATCGTGCCCTTGCGCATCGGCGGTGGAACGCGTCTGAAAATCTACGAAGCCATGGCGACCGCCAAAGCCGTCGTCTCCACCACGGTCGGCGCCGAAGGATTGGATGTTCATCACGGCCGCGACATTATTCTGGCCGACGATCCCGGTGCATTTGCCCAGGCAGTGATCATGCTGTTGCGCGATCCGGAACTGCGCCGCCGTTACGAAAAGGCCGCCGTCGAGACCGCTGCCCGCTACGACTGGCCGGCGATCGGTGAGCGCTTTAGCGCAGTATTGCAGTTGGTAGCGGAGAAGAAATCTCTTGCGGTACGCGCGATTCCGGCGCGCTTAGCGGAAAAGAAAGCTTAGAGAAAAAGAGGAACTTGTGGCCATCGGCGATGACGGCAACAACGGCAACGTAGTAACAACGGAAGCCCCGATAAGGCGCATGTCCGTCAAGATGGCGGACCCGACCAAGAGCGCGTTCTTCTGGCTGGCGTGTTTCTTCGTGGTCTATTGCACCCGCTTCCAGGATTTTATTCCCGGCCTGCCGCCCTATCTCCCGTTTGCCAAGGTTCCCATCTTCATGGCTATCTGGGGCCTGTTCCGCGCGGCGGGCAAGACCAAGCGCACTTTCAAAGATCTGCCGAAGATGATCAATCTGCTGCTCTACATGATCATCCTTCTATACATCGGAGCTTTCTTGTCTCCGATATGGAAGGGCGGTGCGCTGACGCGCACCGCCGACTTTTCGAAGATTTATGTCTGTTGGGTGCTCATTTTCCTGATCATTACCACGTTTAGCCGCCTGAAAAAAATCATCTTCATTCAGGCGTTCTCCGTGGTTCTGGTTTGTATCGCGGTCATTATCAAAGGTCACGACGTGCCTCGGCTTGACCAGGTATTGGGCGGCTTCTATTCAAATCCAAACGACCTCGCGTTCGCCGTCGTGCTGTCGCTGCCCTATGCGCTGGCTTTCTTCGTGGCGGCCAGGAACGCCCTGGTGAAGGCGTTCTGGTGTGTCGGAATGTTGCTGATGTTGGCCGTCATTTTCCTCACCGCATCCCGAGCCGGTTTCATCGATTTGTGCTGTTCCTACAGTGCCACGCTCTATTTCATCGCCATCAAGGGGAAGCGCTATTGGCTGATCGTGGCGAGCGCGCTTATTGGGGTTGTGATCGTGTCCACGGTTGGCGGGAGACTTTACGAGCGCTTTAGCGCGTTGTCCGGTGGCAGCGCTACCGAGCAGTCCGCGTACGGTTCCTACGTGGACCGCAAGTATCTCATGGAGCGCGCCATCGAGGGCATCGAGCATTATCCACTGCTCGGCCTGGGTTGTCGCAACTTCGAAACCTACTCGCTCATCTGGCACGAAGTGCACATGACCTACCTCCAGATCGCCGTCGAAGGCGGCATACCGGTGCTGATTCTTTACTTGATGTTTTTTCGGCGAGACTTCCAGAATATAGGTGCCCTCCAGAGAATGAAGGGTCTCCCTCCCGACGTTAGGCTGTTTGCAGGAGCCTTGATCGGTACCCAGGTCGGCTTCGTCGTGGGGGCTCTGTTTGCGCCGGAAGCCTACCAGTTCTACCCATATTTTGCCACGGCATTTACAGCGACTTTGCTACAGACGATGAAAGAGCAGCAGAAAGACGGCAACTCGGTGCCTCCGCCGCCGAAAAAGCCGCGTCATTTCCTGGAGGTTTATGCCGACCGCACAGCAACCGGTGCAGTCTCACCTGTCCGCTGACTTGCAGGCAATACTAAGTTGCCTGAGTTGCGGATCGAAACTTGAAAGCGACCAAGCCGCGGGCTACATCTGTCCGGCTTGCAAACGCGTCTATCCCAACGTGCAGGGTATTGCGCGCTTCATTGACGCCCAGCACTACGCCGCCAGTTTCGGTTTTCAGTGGCACCGTTATCAGAAGACGCAGCTTGACAGTGAGAAAGACGAGCTCCGCGAATCCGAGCGCCATTTCCTGGCGAAGACTGCTCTACACCCCACGGACCTCAAAGGCAAATTGGTCCTCGACGTCGGTTGCGGCATGGGACGCTTTGCTGAAGTCGCTACCCGCTGGGGCGCACGCGTGGTCGGCGTCGACTTGAGCGCCGCCGCCGAAGTTGCAGCCAAGAATCTTGCCGACCGCGACTTCACCGCTTTCCAGGCCGATGTCTTCGCCCTGCCCTTCGCTCCTGAAAGCTTCGACGTCATCTATAGCATCGGTGTGCTTCATCACACGCCGGATTGCGAAGCCGCCGTCAAGACGCTCGACAAATATCTGAAGCCCGGTGGACTTCTCGTGGTCTGGCTGTACAGCGGATACAACAAGTGGTACCGCTTCAGCGATTTCTGGCGCCGCTATACCCACAAGATGAAGCCCGAGACGCTGCACGGCATTCTGAAATTTGCGGTCCCGTTCTTTTATAACTTGAACCAGGGCTTGAAGCGTGTGCCGCTTGTAGGTCCTCCGGCCGCGGGCATTGTTCATCACGTGTTTCCGGTGAACCGGCAGAAAGATCCGGAGGCCCGCATGCTCGATACCTTCGACTGGTATTCTCCGAAGTATCAGTCCAAGCACACCTATGAGCAGGTGTTCAGATGGTATGAAGCGATGGGCATGGAAGACATGCGTGTAGGCGAGATTTCCATCGCCGTCCGCGGCCGCAAACCTTTAAGACGATAACGAGATGTGGAGCGACGGGCGTCCCCGCCCGTCCACTCAGAACCGAAGTAAACGAAGTCCAGATTTCAAATGGCTCTAAAGAAACAATTCGCCTATGCCAGAAAGGTTCTGCCGTCCGCGACCTGGCGAGCGCTGAAATCGCCTGCCCGCGGCTCCCTGCACGTGATCTTGGCATTGGCCGATCATTTCGAGCCGGCTATCGATCCCGAAGACGGCCAGAAGCGCGCCCCTCGCTCCGAGCAGGAGCGCCGCCTGGAATGGTGGGCCCGCGAATACCCGAAAGTCGTCGACGGGTGGCGAGACCACGATGGCCGCCCGCTTGTCCACACCTACTTCTATCCCGCCGAGCAATACGACGAGGGTCTGCTCGATATGCTCGCCGATCACTGCCATGCCGGTTGGGGAGAAGTTGAGGTCCACCTGCACCACGGCACAGCGCGTCCCGACACCGCCGAAAACACCCGCCGCGTGCTCACGGAATTCCGCGACCGGCTGGCTTTTCGCCATCGTTGCCTCGCGCTCGAACAAGGTTCTACTCGGCCCCGCTACGCTTTTGTGCACGGAAACTTCGCGCTTGCCAACTCCGCCGCTGGAAGTTTCTGTGGCGTCGATTCGGAAATGCAGATTCTTGCCGAGACCGGTTGCTACGCCGACTTGACCATGCCGAGTGCTTGCTGGCATCCCGCGCAGATCGAAAAGATCGATTCCGTTTACGAATGCGCTCTTCCGGTCGATCAGACAGCGCCGCACCGTAAGGGGCGCGATCTGGTCGTAGGCCGCGCGCCCAGCACCTTCCCACTCATCGTGCAAGGCCCGCTCATTACCGACTTCCGTCGCAGTGTGCGTTCCGCGCGGCCACTTCTCGAAAATGGCAGCATCACCGGAGCCAATCCGCCAACCATGCACCGGTACTCTCTCTGGAAGCAGGCGCAAGTCCGCGTGCTCGGACGTCCCGACTGGCTGTTCATCAAACTGTACTGCCATGGCATGAACCCTACCCAGAAAGACGCGGTCATCGGCGGTAGCTTCCAAGAGTTTCTTTCCGCTCTGGTCGGCGGGGCGGCCGATAGAAAGGAAACGCTGCACTTTGTCGCCGCGCGCGAGATGGCTAACATCCTGCTCGCTGCCTGCGACGGCCGCGACGGCAATCCGGGCGACTACCGCGATTATCGTTTCAAAAGGCTTGCCGATCTGCCGCTACCGGCAGAGGGATCCAGTGTTGTTCCCGTCAGCTTGAAGGGATAGCTCAAACGGAAGTTGAAAGGAAAGAAGAAAGACCATGTGTGGAATTGCCGGAGTGGTGAGCGCAACTCGCGAGAGCAACATTACCGAAGCTCTCGTGCACCACATGTGCGAGCAGATTGTGTACCGCGGCCCCGACGATGAGGGAATCTACGTCGCCGACGGCGCCGGTCTCGGCATGCGTCGCCTCAGCATCATCGATCTCTCCGGCGGCCATCAGCCTGTATTCAACGAAGATCGCAGCGCGTGGATCGTCTACAACGGCGAGATTTACAACTTTCCCGACCTTCGCCCCGAACTCGAAAGCCGCGGCCATCGCTTCCGCACCCACAGCGACACCGAAGTCATCATTCATCTCTACGAAGAGATGGGCGCCGACTGCGTCAAGAAGCTGCGCGGCATGTTCGCCCTCGCCATCTACGATGAGACCAAGCGCAAATTGACCCTCGCTCGCGATCGTCTGGGCAAGAAGCCGCTGCACTACGCGCTCCATAACGGAAATCTCTACTTCGCCTCCGAAATCAAGTCGATTCTCGCCGTTGCCCCGGAACTCGCCGAAGTCAACTCGCAGGGTCTGCTCGAATATCTTTATTACGGATATGTCCCCGATCCCATCACCGCGTTTGCAGGGATTCACAAGCTCTCGCCCGGACACCTCCTCGAGTTTCAGGACGGCAAAATCCGCATCCGCCAGTATTGGGAGCTTCCCGAATACAACACGCACGCACCGAAGAACGAAGAAGAATGTCTTGACGAATTGGAGCAGCGCCTGTTTGAGGCGACTAAGATCCGCTTGATCTCCGATGTGCCTTTGGGTGCTTTTCTCAGTGGTGGCACGGATTCCTCAACCGTCGTTGCGTTGATGGCGCGCGCCAGCTCTGGCCCGGTCAAAACTTTTTCCATCGGCTTCAAGAAGGACGATTTCAACGAAGCCAACTACGCCCGCATCGTTGCCAGGAAATTCGCCACCGATCATCACGAGATGATCCTTGAGCCCGACGTTGTCCAGACCGTCGAGCATCTCACCAGTTCGCTCGAGGAACCCTTTGGCGACTCCTCCATGCTGCCCACCTACTACGTCTCGCAGATGGCTCGGCAGCATGTGACCGTGGCTCTTTCCGGCGACGGCGGCGACGAGATGTTTGCCGGATACGATCGCTATCGCATTCACGAGGGTCGGCGCATCTTCGAACACATTCCCGGATGGGCCCGCAGTTTCTTCCGCGACCAGATCTTTCCTCGTTTGCCCAACAGCATGCAGGGCCGTAAATTCGGCTACAACGTTTCGCTGCCCTGGCAGGAACGCTACATCGACCATCTGTCCTTCCTGCCTGCTTTCGAACGCGATACGCCGCTGCTCTCGCCCGATTTTCGCCACATTCTGGACCGTAGCGACGATCCCGCCAATGTCTTGCGCCGTTACTTTGCGCAGGCGCCCGCCAAAAATCCGGTCGATCAGCTCCTCTACGTCGACACCAAAACCTATATGGTCGCCGACATCCTCACCAAGGTCGACCGCATGAGCATGTTGAATTCGCTCGAAGTCCGCGTCCCCATCCTCGATCATCTTTTCGTCGAGTGGGTCGCCGGCCTGCCTTCACAGTGGAAGCTGCGCGGCAACCGGCAAAAATACATTCTCCGGAAACTCGCCGAGCGTGTCGGCGTGCCGCGCGAAGTGCTCTATCGGCAAAAGCAAGGATTTTCGCTCCCCCTCGTCCACTGGATGCGCAACGAGCTGAAAGACATGCTGATGATCCTGCTCGAGCCCCGCACCCTTGATCGCGGCTATTTCGCAGCCGGCGGTGTTCGCAAGTTAATGGACGACCATCTCGTCCGCGGCCGCATCATGACCGGACGCATCTGGCGTCTGCTGATGTTCGAGCTCTGGCACCGCAACTTCCTGGAAAAATACGTCAAGCCGGCCGGCCTGTTCTCGCTTCCCGTGGTCGCCGACTCTCGCCGCCAGACGCCCAATTCCGCCGCCCTCGCCTCCGCTCCGGTGGGAGGATGACCGGGTGCGCGCCACCGACCTTGCCAGCCTGACCAGAACTCCGCCCACCAATATTGCCGATTCGGCTGATCTTTCTGATCCGGCGATCCGCCTGTTTCTCATGATCAATACTTTTGAAACGGGAGGATCCGAGCGCCAGTTTACCGTTCTCGCCCAGAACTTTACGCCGCCGCAATTCCAAACTCTTCTCGGTTGCGTTAGCCGGCGCGGCCCGCTCGCCGACAACTTCCCGGACGTTCCCCAATTTCCCCTCGGCGGCAGCCTCTTCGGATGGAAGTCGCTGCGCACTCGCCTCAACCTAAGCCGCCATCTGCGCCATCAAAAGGTGCAAATCGCCCATGCCTTCGACTTCTACGCCAATCTCACGCTGATTCCCGCCGCCAGATTTGCCCGTGTGCCCGTAGTTATCGGCAGCCATCGTCAACTCGGAGACCTGATGACCCCGGCGCAATTCCGCGCGCAGACTGCCGCTTTCCGCTGGTGTGACGCGGTTGTCTGCAACTCACAAGCTGCTGCCGATCGCCTCATCGCCGCCGGACTCGCGCCCAATAAATTCGCAGTCATCGGAAACGCCTTGCCAGCCGAGGCTTTTACCGCGGCGCCCGCAGCTCTGCCGAAGCGTCCCGGCGTCGTTCGCGCCGGTATGGTCGCGCGCATGAATCATCGTTACAAGAATCATTCCGGATTCTTGCGCATCGCCGCGCAAATCCATGCGCGCAGGCCCGATGCCGAATTTCTTCTCGTCGGCGACGGCCCGCTGCGTCGGGAACTGGAGAGCGAAGCTTCAAGTCTGGGCCTCGGTGCCTCCACGATCTTTCTCGGCGATCGCCAGGATATGCCCGCCGTCCTAGCGTCGATGGACGTCGCGGTCAACACCTCCGATTCCGAAAGCTTGTCGAACGTCATACTCGAAGCCATGGCCGCTGGTTTGCCGGTCGTCGCCTACAGCGTAGGCGGAAATTCCGAACTGGTCAGCCATCAGCACGGAGCCTTGATTCCCGCCGGCAACGAAACCGCCTTTGCCGACGCGGTGCAGAACCTTCTCGCCGACGCCCCGCTGTGCCAGCAACTCGGGCGCAAAGCCCAACAGTTCGCACAGCAAAACTTCAGCCTTGATCGCGTGCGCCAGCGCTACGCGGAACTCTACGTTACACTTCTCCAGAAAAAGCGCGGAAGGACTTCCGCCGCATGAGCGAGAGCGCCAAGGAAAGCTCGTCCCAGCGCCTGCGAGTCGCCATCGTCGCGCCCAGCCTGCGTTACGTCGGCGGACAATCCGCCCAGGCCGACCTGCTCCTGCAGCACTGGCAGCACGATCCCGATATCGCCATCAGCTTCCTGGCCGTCGATCCGCCGCTGCCCCGCGCTCTCGCCTGGGCGGAACGCATTCCTGGCTTGCGTACAATTCTCCGCGAGCCCATCTACTTCTGGCACCTCTGGCGCGGCCTCAAAAACGTGGATATTGCTCACATCTTTTCCGCGTCCTATTGGTCTTTCCTGCTTGCGCCCGCGCCCGCGTGGTTCTTTGCAAGAATGAAGACGAGCGGCGCCAAAACGCTGGTCAACTACCACAGTGGCGAAGCCCGCGACCACTTGCAACGCTTCCGCTCCGCCCAGTTCGTTCTCTCGCGCGTCGATACGATTGTCGTTCCCTCCGGTTACCTGATCGATGTCTTCCGCGAATTCGGATTGCCTGCGTCCGCCGTGCCGAACATCGTCGATCTCGCGCAGTTCCCCTATCGCGAACGCACTACACTGCGCCCGCACCTCGTCTGCACCCGCGGCTTTTCCGCTTACTACAGTGTGGATGTCGTCGTCCGGGCATTCGCGGAGCTTAAAAAAGAATATCCCGAAGCGCAGCTCGATCTGGTCGGCGGCGGTCCGCTCGAAGCGGATGTTCGCAAGCTGGCTGCGGACTTGAATCTCAGCGGCGTCAATTTCACGGGCGTCGCGTCGCGTCAAGAAATCGGCAAGTATTACGATCAGGCTGACATCTTTATCAACGCCTCGTGGCTCGATAACATGCCGCTGTCGATTATCGAGGCCTTTGCGGCAGGCACTCCCGTTGTCACCACTTCGCCCGAGTGCATGCCCTATCTGGTCGAGCACGAGCGCACCGGATTGCTCTCACCGGTGGGCGACGAAAAAGCCCTCGCTGCGAACGTCATCCGTCTGTTGCGCGACCCCGCACTTGCCGCTCGCCTGGCGCAGAACGCCCTCAGTCAATCGCAAAACTACACCTGGGAAGCTGTCCGCGAACAATGGCTGGACATCTATCGCGGACTAATGCTCTGAGGCGCGTGATGGATCCGGGTGGAGCGACGGGCGTCTCGCCCGTCCAACTGTATGGCGGCCAGGCGGGGACGCCCGGCTCTCCACCAGCGTCGTTGGGCGGAGCACAGAATCCCTTACACCGTTTTCTTCGTTTGCGGCCAAACCGTCGTCACCACCAGCGCGACTGCAATTCCCAGCGACACTTCCAGAAACCGGTGCCACGCGACGAGCCATGGAGGACTCGTATGCGGAATCAGCAAGACAATACTCAGAGTAATTGCGGCAAACCGGTAAGCGCCGCCCACGCGCAATAACCACGCCAGCACGCCGCACAAAAAGATCGCGAGCGCATAGACCACGGCGCTCGGGCTGAAGAACGTAGCCACAGCCGCGCCCAGCACCGCTCCCAGCGCCGTGCCCACAAAGCGCTGCCACCCCAGCATGTGCGGCGGGATCGTGGATTGAATGATCACAATCGTGGAGATTGGGGCCCAATAATATTCCGGCAGCTTCAGCAGACGAGCTAGCAGCATCGCGGCCACCGCCGCAAGAGCGGTTCGAACCGAGTTCAGAAGAGAATCGCGATTAACTCCCGAAAAGATCCCAGCACGCGCCATTGCGCCTCCTCGGCAGTTGCGCCCAAGAGCGGCTATTGTATCGGAACGGCTTCACTGGGAACTGGGAACTGGCACTTGACGTCCCGTGCTATTATTTTCCCCGTACCTCGCGGGGCCCGTGCGTCGGTTGGTCTCGGCGCCACCGACAATGTTGGACGACAATGTTGGCGGAAAATGAGGGTCCCTACCTACGTCCTTCCTCGCAAGGGTCGTGGATGGAGGCGATGCGAGCACACCGGAAGTGTGTGCCATCGTCCTTCGTCTTTAGTGACAACGACACACACGGTCCGGAACCAATTCACGAACCCAATTTACCGAATTTACGGAAACGAGGAGAAACCATGCAGATCAAGAAACTCACGCCCAATCTAGTCGTCCGCAACGTCGAAGCCAGCCTGAAGTTCTATCGCGAAATCCTCGGTCTGGAGAAAGCGATCAGCGTCCCTGACGAGTCACCTTATGTCTTCGCGTCGGTGTCGAATGGATCGGTGGAAATCTTCTTCAACGACCAGAAGACCGTAGCCGCCGAATATCCCAAGCTAGCCGCAACCATCGGCGGAAGCCTGACGCTCTACCTGGAGGTGGACAGCCTGCAGGCCGTGCTCAGTCGCGTCCAGCAAGCAGGAGCGAAAGTCTCCATGCCGCTGACCGAGCAGTTCTACGGCATGAAGGAATTCGCGTTTGAGGATGTTGACGGTTACACCATCACCATCGCGCAGAAGATGGGATAAAAGCCGCCGATTGCTGGAAGCGTCGCGAATTGTTTTTGAGTTAGCGGGTGCGAAGGGCCTACTCATCGCAAAAGAGTGCGATGAGTGGGCACCCGACGAATCGGCGGAATTGTCCGTTTCGAAAAGCGCGCGAGTTAGGCGGCTGCGCTCGCCCGAATCTGTTTGAGCTTCACTTCGGCTTTGGCTCCCAAGAGATCGGCGTACAAAAGCAAGCGGGCCACGCTCAGGGTAGAAAGCTTGCCACGCATCAGTTCGCTCACGCGGGGTTGCTGTATATGCAGGATTCGTTCCAGGTCGCGGGCCCTGTACCGGCGGCGTTTGATCAACTCCAAAATTCTTTGATGCAGCGACGCCTTCAGCTTCAGTTCCAGCGCACCCTGACGATCAAACCCGAGTTCATCCAAGACACTCCCGCTTACCCTGTATTCACCTTCGACGGAGCGCTTGTTTGGCAATTCTTTTCTCCTTGCGTTTCGCTTCCCGCACGCGCTTTAGGCGCGTTCTGGCGGTTTCGATGTCTTTCTGCTCGATCGCGTTCGAGTGCTTCTCAAAGCAGTGGAGGACGTGGATTGTTCCGCCCTCGCGTGCATACAAAACTCGGTACCACTTCTCCGCGTCCTGCTCGCGCAGTTCGTAGACTCCCGGGCCTACGGTGCGAACCGGCTTTCTGTCCGGTGGAGTTTGCCCAAGCTGCAACTGGTAAAGAGCATATCCGAGATCTTGCCGGACGCCAGTCGGAAACCCGCGCAATGCCCGGATCGAATCGGCTGGGAGAGCGATCGGAACCAGCAGTCTGTCATCGGATTTCTTGTTACTTGTATACACGCTACGCGTATGTTTTGTCACGTGACCTCGGTACCGCCATGGTAACCGACGCAGAACCCGCCGAACCCGGTCATCGGGCGCCAGTGCCGGTTACAGGCCGTAAGGGGCGCGTTTGTGAGCGCGGGACCTTTCGATCAGATTCTCGATTTCGTAATTTGGTTCCTCGTCGGGGAGAACGCCGATAGTTTCCAGTCCAGATGATTTAAGGCGCATCATCGGAAGGTGGATCTTGCGGTCTCCGACCTTCCGCAGTTCATGGTTTCTCGCTGTCGCCGGACAGGAATGGAACCGAGATAGGCCGGAAACAGAGTTTAGGGCCAATCCAATAGTCCGATTACCGCGAGGATACATGACGCTCCTCCTCAGCCAACAATTGGGAGTCAGCCATCGACAGGCCCGCAGTATCTTAAAACAGTTCACCACCGTGCCGGGTCGGGCAAGGATCGATCTCTTTTACAAACCCCTAGTTCAGCTTGATCGAAAAGAACTCATCATCGCAACTCCTTTTGTTTTCTCAGGCAGGTTCGAGCGTAATATATTCACGATTACCTTCCGCAGCCTCTTGTTAATCTCCCACTGGTATCCCCGCCCCATCCCCCGGAACCAGGCCAGCACATCGGCGTCCAGATTCAGCGTGACCCGCTTCTTGGGCAACCGGAGCCAGCGCTTAAGCTCCAGCTGCTGCTCCCGCCATTGCGCGCGGCGGCTCACCGGAGACTCGTGTTCCACGCCCCCGGAAGCCCTCAGGATGGCGACCCTCCCGCGCCTCTTAACTCTTTTCTTCCGTTTCATTTGCCGTCAATAAGCATACATAGTTATACGTACAAAATAAACTGCAAAGTGTTTCACGTGAAACACTTTGCCCAAAACAAAAAAGCCCCGCTCTCGCGAACGGGGCTTAGGTTTTGCGCCGAGGGCGCGTCTGCCTGGACGGCTAGTCCTAGTACATGTCGCCCATGCCGCCGCCGTGGCCGCCGGGCATTGGAGTTTCCTTCTTTTCCGGGATCTCCGCTACCAGGGCTTCGGTGGTCAGCATCAGCGCGGCGATTGAGCCCGCGTTGGTCAGTGCGGTGCGCACCACCTTCGTCGGATCGAGCACGCCCGCCTTGACCAGGTCTTCGTACTCGCTGGTCAGAGCGTTGAAGCCATAGTTGTTGTCCTTAGAATCGGTGACCTTGCCGAGCACGATGGCGCCTTCTTCGCCGGCATTTTCGGCGATCTGGCGCAACGGCTCCACCAGAGCGCGCTTCACGATGTTGACACCGATCTGCTCGTCCCCTTCCAGCTTCAGCCTGTCGAGCGCTGCCACGCAACGCGCCAGGGCCACGCCGCCGCCGGGGACAATTCCTTCCTCGACTGCCGCACGAGTTGCATGCATGGCGTCTTCCACACGCGCCTTCTTCTCTTTCATTTCGGTTTCGGTCGCGGCTCCTACTTTGATTACGGCCACGCCGCCTACCAGCTTCGCCAACCGCTCCTGCAACTTCTCGCGGTCATAGTCGCTGGTGGTCTTTTCGATCTGGCTGCGAATCTCTTTCACGCGGCCTTGCACGTCACCCGGCTTGCCTTTGCCTTCGACGATGGTGGTGTTGTCCTTGTCGATGGTGATTTTCTTGGCCTGTCCGAGATCGGCAATCTGCACGTTCTCCAGCTTGATTCCCAGATCTTCCGTGATGGCTTTGCCGCCGGTCAACGTTGCGATGTCCTGCAGCATTGCCTTGCGGCGATCGCCGAAGCCCGGAGCCTTGACGGCCGCGACTTGCAGCGTGCCACGAAGTTTGTTGACTACGAGGGTCGCAAGCGCTTCGCCTTCGACGTCCTCAGCGATGATCAGGAGCGGCTTGCCGCCCTTGGCGATCTGCTCCAGTAGTGGCAGCAGGTCCTTCATCGAGCTGATTTTCTTTTCGTGGATCAGGATGTAGGCGTTCTCCTGCACCGACTCCATCCGCTCCGGATCGGTAACAAAGTAAGGAGACAGGTAGCCGCGATCGAACTGCATGCCTTCGACCACGTCGAGCTGAGTCTCCAGCGTCTTCGACTCTTCCACCGTGATGACGCCGTCCTTGCCGACTTTCTTCATGGCTTCGGCAATGATCTTTCCGATGGTCTCGTCATTGTTCGCCGAGATCGTCCCTACCTGCGCAATCATTTCGCCAGAGACCGGCTTGCTGAACTTGTCGAGCTCGCCTTTTTCGTGGTTGCCATCCTTGTCGAGCTTGCCGGTGATGAGCACGACGGCTTTCTCGATGCCGCGCTTCATGGCCATCGGATTGGCGCCAGCGGCTACGGTCTTCACGCCTTCGCGATAAATCGCCTGCGCGAGAACCGTGGCGGTGGTGGTGCCGTCGCCGGCGACGTCGCTCGTCTTGCTGGCGACTTCGCGGACCATCTGGGCGCCCATATTCTCGAGGTTGTCTTGCAATTCAATTTCTTTGGCTACGGTTACACCGTCTTTGGTGATGGTCGGCGCACCGAATTTCTTTTCAATGACTACGTTGCGGCCCTTGGGGCCAAGTGTGACCTTCACAGCGTCAGCCAGCAGGTTGACGCCGCGGAGAATCGCCTGGCGAGACTCTTCTCCGTGAACAATTTGCTTTGCCATAACTTTTAGCTCCTTAAGATGTATGCAGGCTGGGCCTGCGGAATTTTCTGTCTTGGACGGGGCAGAGCCCCGTCACCACACGTTTAGCGGCGCGCTCCGGCGGTTTCCTTCTTGGCCGCGCCCGAGAGCACGCCCAGTACCTCTTCTTCGCGCATGATGATGAAGTCTTCACCATCGATCTTGATCTCAGTGCCGGAATACTTGCCGAACAGAATGCGGTCGCCTTCCTTCACATCGAGCGGCCGAACCTTGCCTTCTTCGTTGATTTTGCCCTTGCCGGTGGAGATGACTTCTCCCTCCTGCGGCTTGTCTTTCGCGGTGTCGGGGATAATGATCCCGCCGCGGGTGGTATCGGCTTCTTCGACCCGACGGACCAGGATGCGGTCATGCAGCGGGGTGAATTTAGTTGCCATGTTTGCGTACTCCTTTCAAGAGTTGTTTTTTGGATAGGTTGAATCGAATTTTGGGGATTCCTCGAGAATCGAGGGCTGTTAGCACTTGAAGCTCACGAGTGCTAATTCTACGGATGTGAGCGGGTGGTTGTCAAGCGGGCAGCGTGACGATAGACAAGTCATATATAATCAATCACATAGCGAATCAATTCAAAGTGTGATCCTGAGTGAAGCAGGAACTTCACGATCCTTTCGTGCGGAACGCGAAAAGACCAGAGCGCGGCTGGCGCTGAGGGGATATCTGCAAATTGGGTAGTGGGGCTACTTACACTTTCCCAGTGCCGTGGTCGTCGTACCTTCCGCGATAGCTGGCGAGACGCCAGCGCTACGGTCGGGGGCTCTCCCTGTAAGTTCGGCTAGGACGCGAGCCGACAGCTGACAGCTATCCTTCCCACTGCCACTGTCGCCCAATTGACGGCAGCCTCGCCAGCCCTCCGGCCACTATTGGCTGCGGCGTACGAGATGAATGCTGCAAGCATTGAGTTTCAGACCCGAAATGGAACGGCAGCCAGCGTGCAATCACTCCGTCACCTTCCGCCGCACGCGGTCGGGCCAGCCACGAGATTCAAATATTGCTGCTTGCCTATCGTTGCTCGCCGACCGGCGTACACCTGTTTCTGCGGAGGGGTGGAGGAGCGCCAATGAGCGTGTCCGGCTTGAGCTGCGTTGAGAACTGCCTTAATTGCCACCTGCGTTCCAGCGGTTTTTTCTGCAATCTTTCTGGCGAATCCATCGAGGCTTTCAACCGAATCAAACACGCGGCTGTTTTTCCGGAACACGCCGTGGTTCTGGTCGAAGGACAGAGTCCGTGGGGAATTTTCGTCCTTTGCCAGGGACGCGCCAAGCTCTCTACCACGTCGCGCGATGGCAAAACGTTAATTGTACGCATCGCAGAAGCCGGGGAGGTGCTCGGCTTGCACGCAGTGATTACCGGCGGCCCGTATGAGTTGACGGTTGAAACCATGGAGCCCTGTCAACTGGATTTTGTGGGGCGCGAAGATCTGCTTAACTTCCTCAAAGAGCATGCTGACGCCTCTCTTCATGCCACCCAGCATCTTGCGCGGGACTGTTCCGAGTCCTATGGGGTGGTGCGCTCGATCGGGTTGTCACACTCGGTTTCGGAAAGGTTCGCCCGGTTCCTGCTTGAAACCGCCGCCGATGGGCGGGTCAGTAACGGGACGGTGCGCGTCCGCCTGGCTATGACCCATGAAGAAATCTCGCAACTGGTTGGCACCAGCCGCGAAACTATCACTCGGCTGCTCTCGGAGTTTAGGAGAAACGATCTCGCGGAACTGAAGGGCTCGACTCTGGTTATCCATAACCGCCCGGCCTTGAAGAACATGGTTAGAGCTTAGGCGCAGCTAAGGGCTTGCGGTAAGATCGGTCGATCAGACGTGTGCCGCGGTTTGGCGGTCGAGGTGCGCTAGCACCTTCGGCCACGCTTCCTGGTGGCGGTTTCTCGACTCCTCGTCCGGAAAGCCTGCATGTGCAAGCCGAAGCTGCGTTCCTCCCATGTTAGGGATGAATTCAACCGTTACAACGGTTTCGGCTCCTTTGGTGGCCGCGGTGAGCCATGTCAATTCCACGAGCCGATCGCGTTCGAGCCTTAGGAACCGCCCGTAATGCGGATGTCGACTTCCTTCGAAACTCGTTTCGAAGTAGAAGACGGAGTTAACCTCGCCTTTCATCAAGACCGATCTCGGAACCGCAAACCAGATATCGAACTGCTCTGTCCATGCTCGATAAAGGGCAGCCGGGGAAGCAGTCATGGCGCGCTCAGCGGTCAGGTGAAACGGCCTTGATGAGAGATCCGGCGGAGGGACGGCCATGGTCATATACTCCTGCGACAAGCTGACTGTAACCTTGGGTTTGCCTAGATGCTATCATTTTGGGCGCTTGGGTCGCAGGTCCAGGAGGGGTGATTGGTATGAAGAATCTATTTCAGCCGGATGCGGTTGACGAGGTGATCTCGCGTATCGACATGCTGCAGCCGGCGGCGCAGCGGCAGTGGGGCAAAATGGATGTTGCGCAGATGATGGCGCATTGCTCCGCAACACTCGATCTCGCTTCTGGCCGGCTGGTGCGGCCGCGGGTCTTGATCGGGCGGCTGATAGGACCATTTGCTCGGCCCATCTATAGTAATGACAAGCCATTTTCTAAAAATGGCCCCACCGACAAGAAGCTGGTGATCTCCGATCAGCGGGATTTTGGCCGCGAGCAGGAGCAGCTCAAAGCTCGCGTCCGGCAATTTCACCAGGGCGGGGAAGCGCAGTGCACAAAGCACCCGCATCCCTTCTTTGGCGAGCTTACGCCGCACGAATGGAGCACGGGGATGTACAAACACCTGGACCATCACCTGCGGCAGTTTGGCGTGTGAGGGGCGGGCAAAAGGCCCACTCTTTGGAACTTCGGAACGGGGCTCTAGGTTGGTGTCGGCTTTCGCGGGCGAGGGCGCCCGCGCCACATGGGTTTGCCGGCGAGGACGCCAGCGCTACACTTGCCGAGCTTCGCTTGGCTGGACGGCTGGAGCGGCCGCCCCTACGTTTTCCTATTCGACTCCGGCAATTGCCGCTTCGATGGCGTCAATGTCGGCGCCCAGGTCGCGACCATCGGAAGCTGCTCCCGCGCCGGGAGAGACCCTCGGGCAGCCCGGCCCTTTCGCGTGGCAGAGCCTTGGGTCTTTGCCGATGGTGCCTTTGAGCTCGCGAATGCCGGCTGCTTCGGGCGATCCGACGATGAAGTTTCCTTTGGGAAACGATCCGAGCTCGCTGACGATTAGGTTTTTATCGAACCTATACGGGTCAAAGCACGCTTCCACAACGGCTTCACCGCCGAGCGCCTGGTTCTTGCCGGCGCAACTCTCCGGGCCTCCGCCAGCCGAGCCTATCGGCCGCCGATCTCCGGTGGAAAACACGCTGTTGGTCAGCGTGATGTTCGCGAGCTTGGCTCCCGGATTCAGGACCGAGAGCAGCCTGCCGGTGACGAACGCGGTTACGTGATCGATCTCGATGTCATGCACGGGCGGTTTCCACGAGACCAGAATCAGGAAGCTGCCACCGCCCCTGTAATCCTTGTCGTGCAGGTTGTCGGCGAAGATGTCGTGAATGCTATAACGTCCGCCGTCGGCGGCAATGCCGCCGGTCGCCGAGGGCGCGTTGGCAATCTGCAGGACGCCGGCAACATTTCGAATGCGATTGAAACGGATGGTGACATCGTTGAGGCGGCACACCGGGCACTGGCTGGACTGGTTCCTGGGAGTGAGCACGATGGAGAATCCGGTCTGGCTGAAGCCGCCCCAGGTGTTCTCAAGCAAGTTGGCCTCGAACAAGACCCGGATGGCGCTCTTGAGCTCAAAGTTGTTCTTGACGACGAAGGGCTGTCCCGAGGCGGTGGGCGTGTAGCCGGGTTCGCCCTCCTTCCACAGCATGGGGCGGAACAGATGATTACGCCGGATCTCGATGTCGGTGGGAACCTGGGTGGCGGCGCTGCCGCCGAACAGAATGTTCTCTCCGGCGGACTCGATGAAATTGTTGTAAATCTTGAGCGTAGAGATTTGTTCGTCGCCCTTGCCGCCGCCAATGCCGGTCGCATCGGTGCATTTTCCGGTGCGCGCAATACAGCTCATTCCACTGAGATAGGAATTGATCACGGCAACCATGTGCGCGCCCTCAATCATGCCAACGCCGTGGCCTACTTCCTTGCCTTCGGCGGGGTGGAACCAGTTGCGATCGAAGATGATATGGTCTCCATGTTCGGCGACCACCATGCGGCCGATGTCGTCGTCGGCAGCTGTAGTCCACTCAATGCCAATGAAGCGGATATGGTCTCCGACGGGGGTGCCCGCAGGACGCCGCACAACTATGGTGGCCAGCAGCTTGGCCGGTCCACCGGAGGGTTGAGCGAAGGGCGGACGCCCGGGCAGGCTGGCGACTCCGGCCCAGGCGGGAGAGATGCGTGTGCCTTCGGGGGGAAGCATGGAGTCGGGCGTGTCGGTTCGCACGGTGATGTAGTGCAGGTCGTCGCATTTTTTCGACGGCAGATCCTTTACCTCGAAGGAAGCTCCCGCGGGGAGAAGCAATGTGTCTCCGCACTTGACGCCCTCGATAGTGGCGGTCAGATTCGCCCGGGCGCCGATGTGAATCTGTTTTCCCGGCGACGGCGTTCCGTCGAGGGCGGTGTAGTAACAAGCTCTGGGAAGTTCGGCGACGCCGTCCTTGGTTCCAAACTGAGCGACATTGCCCTTACCGCAATACGCATTTTCACTGGTGGGAGGCGCGGCCGCCAGTGCAGGCAGCATCGATCCTGCCACGAAGGCGGAGACCAGACAGAAAGAATGGAAGCTTTTCGGCAGCGAGCTTTTCACATGGAGAACAGAGCGAGAGGATGGCAAAGGAAGCGGAGCCATGTTTCAGTATCTCCTTTATCGCACGCCCCGCGCATGCACCTGGTATCACCGCGGAGAGGCCCTTCAGTCCACAGTGCACTGGGATGAGTGGATGATAGCACGGGGCGGATGGTTCGACTTTCCGGGTGGATGGGGATTACGGAGAAAAAGAGAAGGTCCGCGGCGAGCCGCGGACCTCGATTTGGGAACTGACAATCCGTCGAACCTCAAAGGTTATTCGACGTTGGCCAGCGCTTCGTTGAGCCCAACAATATCGGCCCCGAGATCCTTGCCGTCCGTGCCCTTGTTCTTGTAAGGGCTGCTCGATTGGAGTTCGTAGTTTCCGCCATTGCCGTTGTTGTAGTTCATGAACTGGACATCGTTGACGGTCTGCGGGAACATGTTGTTCGCCGGCCAAGTGGACGGAGGAAACGCCGATGGCGTCGCAATCAGGCCGTTATTGCCAAATGTATAGGTAGTGAAGCAGTTGGTGATGCTGGTGATTGGCACGTCTTCGACGGCGCAGTCTGTTGGAACCTCCCGTGTTCCACACCGGGTATCGGGCGGTGACCACCAGATTGTTGGTGAAGACCAATCCGTACATGGGTGCAGTTGACGTGTTCCCCAGTTCCATGATGTGCGCGTTGGAATCGGGGAAGCCGGTGACGTGATTGATGGTGACGGTGTTCAGCGGGTTCTTGGGCCATGCGTTCAGGATCATGAACCCAGTGCCGCCGCCCACATACTTCTTGGTGAGGTCGTCCAGAACCATGTCATGAATGCTCCAGCGAGTGCCCGCCAGCGCTGGCATTCCATTCTTGCCGTCGCCGGAAATAGCGGTTGCCATCTGGATTCCGCCCCCGGCATGGGAGACGTATACATAGCGGATCGTGACGTCGGTCACCTGGCACAAGGGACAAACACACTTGCCGTTCGGCGTGTGTTGGTTCTTGGGGGTGAGCAGAATGCCGTAGCCGCTTTGACTGAAGCCTCCCCAGTTGTTTTCCATGAGATTCGAATCGACGAGTACGCGAACCGCATTCTTAAGTTCCAGGTGATTCTTGACGATGAAGGCATGACCGTCGGCTCCGCCGATGAAGTTCGGGTTGCCTGGCATCCACTGCCAGGGTTTCCAGAAGTGGTTGCCCAGGATTTGAATGTCGGTCGGCGTCAAATTAGCCGCTCCGCCGCCGAACAGGATGGCTTCGCCCGACGCTTCCAGGAAGTTGTCCTGAATCTTGAAGGGACCATCCTGGGTGTTGCTGACGCCTCCGGCGACAGCGTGCGCGTCAGTACACGTTCCGCTTATTGAGATGCAATGGAAATCGCTGAAATAGGAATCGACGACCGCCACGTTGGTGGCGCCATCCAGGTTCACGCCGTCGCTGGTTTCATCCTGCGGGTTTCCATGCAGCCACGAACGATCAACCACCACATGATCATAGGTGCCTTGGCCCGAAATCAGCTTGGCGCTGGCCGGGGTTCCGGCAGGACGACTCACTTCCAGACCGATGAAGCGGTAGAAGTTGGCACCGGCCGCGAACTGGAACGGACCGTCGCCTTTGCTTGAGTTCTGTACTTTCGCCATCACGTTCGTTGGATTGCTGCAGCCATACTGTGGGCGCCCCACCAGAGAAGCGACCCCCGCATAACATGGCGTGGCGCGCTGCCCTTCGGCCGGCAGAGCGCTATCCGGAGAACTGGTCCGGATGATGATCCAATGGTTGATATCGCAACCGTTTGCCGGCACAATGAACTTACCGGTAAAAGTTGCGCCCGCTTGAAGCTGGATTGTGTCGCCGCACTGCGCATTGTTCAAGGCAGTTTGCAGATTGCCGCCAGCATTGACATTGATGACTGATCCCGGCGCGGGCGTGTCAGCCACGGAACTGGGAACAGTTGCTATGGGCAGCTGCGCCGGACCATCGTAACCGCTGCCGCTAACCACGGTCACGCTAAAATTGCCGGTCGCGGTCTTGTTGGTGGCGTCCGTGACCATGACCGTGAAGTTGAAAGTGCCGGTTGTGGTGGGCGTACCCCCAAAGTCCCCATTTGTATTCATCGAGGTTCCGGGAGGAGTCGTGCCTGCGGAAATGCTCCAACTGTAAGGCGTGGTTCCACCGGTAGCGGCGAAGTCTACGCTATAAATGTTGCCCTGCTGGCCTTGGGGAAGGCTACCGGTTGTGATTTGCAGCGCCTTGGCCGCCGGGTTGATGGTGACCGCGGCGTTGCCTGACTTCGATGTGTCCGCGTTGCTGGTTGCGGTGACGGTTGCGCTGGTTTGCGAGGTCACAGTCGGAGCGGTGTATAGACCTTTGGCATCGATCGACCCTTTCGTTGCCGACCAACTCACCGCGGTTTGGGTAGTTCCGGTGACCGTGGCAGTGAACTGTTGTTGCCCCTTCGAGAGCAGAGTTACGCTGGCGGGCGACACGCTGACTTGGATATTCCCGCCGGTATCTGCGCCGGCGCCACCGCCACTACCAGCAGCGACGTCAACGACGAAACCCTGGCTCCCCTGATCGAGGAACGGGGAGTCGGTCACAATCACCTCGAAGGCGAAACTGCCGGCCGTCGTAGGCTTCCCCGAGAATGCTCCCGTCCCCGAGTTCAAGCTAATGCCCGGGGGCAGTGTGCCGCTTTTCACGGAGAAATAGTAAGGATATCTTCCGCCATTCACTGACAGCACCGCGTTGTAAGACTGATTGACCGTGGCTGCCGGAAGATTTCCGAACACGTTCAGCTGGTTGAGTTCGCTATGGGAACTGGCGGCCTGTGCCGGCATACCGCACGAGGTGGTCATCAGCGCGACCACCATGAGGACGATCAAAACGTTCAGGCGTTGTGCGAGCGCCGGCAAAAATCTGGAATGACTGCTTAGGATTCCGCTTACTGTGTCAAACATTGCGAGCCCTCGACCCTACTGAATTGGGGGACTAGTCGATTGTCCTCACGCTGAATTTATCGGCACGGGGTAGGGGTGCCCAGATGCCACAAGTTCATCGGAGACGCGTTAGTACATGCGCGGGCGACATGTACGGATTCGCATTCGGCCACTGTCCACCGGTGTTCCAAGCGCGAAGTAGATGAAAACGGGCGTGGGACGGGCGGTCTGGACCGAGGGAGGATCATACCACTAGAGGCGGGCAGTGGAAAGTAAGAAAGCAGGGAAAACCAAGATAACCGGCGCTATCGTTACCGGCGGCTTTCCCCCAGCAAGACTGCGCGCAGGCGATCGTAGGCGTGGTTTCCGAGCACGCGCTGCGCGCCGCAGCGGGCCTGATGCTGAAGGCGTTTCTTCCACAGTCCACGGCCACGGCAGGTGTTGCCGAATTCCTGGATGGAGAGGTCGCGCAGCATGGCTACGCGCCCGAGTTCGTAGGGGCTGGTGCTGGGAGAGTTGGCATAAAACTGGCTGTTGGCAACAGTTGCGAAGCCCGCGTGGCGCGCCATCCGGAGGGTGCGCTGGTCGTAGCGTCCTCCGGGACAGGAGAAGTGTTCGATGGGATGTCCGACGATGGTCTCGATTAGGAGCTTCGCATCCACCACTTCGCGCTTCAGATCCGGCTCCGTGAGATCAGAGAGATAAGGATGCGTCATCGAATGACAGCCGAACTCGAAGCCCTGCGCGTCCAGGTCGCGCACCTGGCTCGCGTTGAGGTAACCGGGCGTGCCTATGAATCCGGCAGTGAGGTAAAAGGTTGCATTGAAACCGAACTCGCAGAGCACGGGGGCGGCGGCGATAAGGTCGGTCTCGCAGCCATCGTCAAAGGTGATACAAACGCTCGGCTCGGCAGGATAGCGAAGCGCTTCGCCGACGTTCAGCCCGCGCCAGCCGGATGTTTTCATCCACGCCATCTGGCTGCGGAAAGTCTGAAGCGGCAGAATGTAGCGCACATAGCCGGGCTCGGACTGGCACAGCCTGCGGCCAGCGAGCTCCAGCTCGTGGTACATGAGGAATACAATGCGCGGGGCCATATGCATTATCGACAGACTTTGTCGTCTTGGCCTAGTGTATTGCTGCTCGCAGCATCCAAATGCATGGGTCCTTCGCTTTCGCTCAGGATGACAATTTTGTGAAAGGTGTTGCTACTGCTACACCACCGGGACCTTTCCTACCCAAAGCCTCTCAGAGTTGCTTTTCGCTGCCCAGCGTCTGCGAGTGGCGTTCGAGTATGGCGAGCAAGGGGTCGCGTAGAAATGGCCCCCCCGCCAGCAGGCCAGAGATCAGCGGACTTTTCTGGTTGCAGCGCAGCGGAGAATTGTCGAGCTTCAGAACCCAGCCTCCGACACTTTCGACCAGCGCCGCCCCGGCGGCCACGTCCCACTCATTTTTCGGAACCAGCGTGAAGGTCAGATCGGCGCGACCGGCTGCGACCAGCCCGAGTTTGTAAGCGACCGATCCCATGGGACGAATCTTGAACTCCGCGGACTCGAACTGTTTCCACTCGCCGCGCTTCACTTCGCTGCGGCTGGCGAGCACGAGCGCGCCGTGCAGATCCTTGCGCTGGCTCGGTTGCGCGGGTTTGCCGTTGTAAGTTACGCCAGTTTCGCGCGATCCGAGGATGAGTTCGTCGGTCGCCGGATTGCAAATTCCGCCAGCGACTGGAATTCCATTCTCCACCATGGCGATCGAAACGCAGAACTCGGGAATGCCCTGCACAAACTCGCGTGTGCCGTCGAGCGGATCGACAACCCAGACGCGCGTATTGTCCAGGCGGGTGAAGTCGTCCACGGTCTCTTCCGAGAGCCAACCTTCGCCAGCACGGAGAAGGTTCTTACGCAGAATGTTGTCGACGGCGCGGTCGGCCTCGGTGACTGGATCGTGTCCAACCTTGAACTCAGCTTCAATAGCGCCGGGCGTGAAGCGGTCGAGCACAGCACGCGCCGCTTCCAGGGCAGCCTGAATGCGTTCGAGAGTTTCTGCGGATGAGGATGAGGTCATTAATGCTCCGTAATTAATTCTCAGTTCTCAGTTCCTGCGACACGATGCCATCCTCGATCCAATAGTTGCCCAACTGAGAACTGAGAACTGTTTTTTCACGCCCACAGCATTCTTGCCCCCGTCATCAGCAAAACCGTGCACAGGATTCGGCGCAGCCACAGTACGGGAACGCGGGTGCTCAGATGCGAGCCAAGCATTCCGCCGGGGATGGAGCCGATGAGCAGGGAAACGACCAGCGGGGCGTCGACGTTGCCCGCCCGCCAGTGCAAGAGGCTGGTGACGCCGGTCAGAATCACGGCGTGGGCAATGTCGGTGCCGACCATGATTTTGGGCGCGAACGAATAGAACAAGAGAAGCAACATCATGATAATGCTGCCCGACCCGACCGAAGTGATGCCAACCAGAAATCCGCCGACTAATCCGATGAGACTCATGCCGGCAAACGATTTCATGGTGGGCTCACGCTTGGCGAGATGTTCTTCAATCCGTCCCTGAAACAGAAGCAGCGTAGGAATCAATACCAGCAGCAGTCCGACGGCGGACTTGATGAAGTCGTTGACGCCATTGCCATAAACATGGCGCAGGTGCACCAGAAAAGTCACGCCGAGGTAAGATCCGGGCACGCTGCCGACCGCCATAGCCAGTACGACTTTCCTCCGCACCGTGCCTTTGATCAAGTGCATGATGCTGGCCGGAATCTTGGTGAAGAAGTTGAAGAGCGCGTCGCTGCCGACGGCGATAATGGCGGGTATGTGCAGGCCGAAGATGAGCATGGGCAGCAGCAATACGCCGCCGCCCAGACCCGTCAACCCGATCAGCGTTCCAACGATGAAGCCGATCAGTACTTTTAGCAGCAAGGCATCCATGCGATCTTGATCAGTTCTCAGTTCCCGGTTCTCAGTTCTCAGTAAGGCAAAACCAGGTTAAGGAACCAAGAACCGGGACTGAGAAATATTGTCCCACGGCCCATTATGCCATAAAGTACACATTACTAATCGACTTTATTGACATTATTAACTGTTGCCATTGGCGCCGACAAAGCCTTCGCGCTCAAGGTGCAGAAGGATGGTCTGCGCCGCTTCCTCGGGGCTCAGCTTGGCGGTATCAATCACGACCTCGGCATCGGTGGGCGCCTCGTAGGGATCCGAGATGCCGGTAAATTCCTTGACAATGCCGGCGCGGGCCTTGGCGTACAAGCCCTTGCGGTCGCGCTGTTCACATACTTCGATCGAAGTGGCTGCGTGCACCAGAACGAATCCGCCGAAGGGCTCAATCATCTGCCGCACCGCCTTGCGCGTCGCCTCATAAGGAGCGATGGGGGCGCACACCGCGATGCCGCCGTTCTTGGTGATCTCGGAAGCCACATAACCGATGCGGCGAATGTTAATGTCGCGATGCTCCTTGGAGAAGCCGAGTTCACTCGACAGATTCTTGCGCACCAGATCGCCATCCAGCAGGGTGACTGGACGTCCGCCCATCTCCAGGAACTTGGTGATCAGCGCGTTGGCGATGGTCGACTTGCCCGACCCCGAAAGCCCGGTGAAGAAAATGGTGACACCCTGTTTGTGACGTGGCGGATAGCTGCGACGCAGTTCCTTCACCACCTCGGGATAAGTGAACCACGCCGGAATGTCGCGGCCTTCGTTGAGGCGCCGGCGCAGTTCCGTGCCGGAGATGTCGAGCACCTTCGCTCCCGGAGGCACTTCGTCGGCGGGAACGTAACGGTCCTCATTCTGCAGATAGACCATCATCTGGAAGGGGACCATAGTGACGCCCATTTCGTCCTCGTGCTTTTTGAACAGCTGCTGGGCGTCATAAGGGCCGTAGAATGGTTTGCCGTCAGTATCTTTTCCCGGACCGGCATGGTCGCGGCCGACGATGAAGTGCGTGCAGCCGTGATTTTTTCGTATCAGGCCGTGCCACACCGCTTCGCGCGGTCCACCCAGGCGCATGGCGAGCGGCAACATGGCGAGCGTGACCGTGCCGTGCGGGTATTTCGAGAGCAGCAACTGGTAACAGCGGGTGCGGACGAAGTAATCCACGTCACCCGGTTTGGTCATACCGACCGAAGGATGGATCAGCAGATTTGCCTCGACTTGCTTGGCGGCGCGCATGGTCAGTTCGACGTGAGCACGATGCATGGGATTGCGCGTCTGGAAGGCCACAACCGTGGTCCAGCCCAGGCGGCCAAATTCGGAGCGCAGGTCGGTGGGAGTCAGGCGCAGGGCGCGGAAATCGTAGTGTGACGGTTCCTGTATCCCTTCAACCTTGCCGCCCACGTACCAGGGATTAGATTTATTGATGGCATAGTCGGCGCCCGGATGAGCGGCGCTGATGGAACCAAAAACGGACTGGGCTTCGGCTTTCCGGTCCGGCTGCCAGACATCCTCAACGTGGAGCATGGCGAGCATCACGCCTTCGGGATCGCGCAGCGCTATCTTGCTGCTGCCCGCGGTCAGTTTCCTGGCAAAGTCCTCGCTGACATCGAGCGTGATCGGCATGGGCCACAAGGTGCCGTTGGCTAGCCGCATGTTTTGGCAGACGCCCTCGTAATCGGTGCGGTTCATGAACCCGCGCAGGGGCGAGAAGCCACCGCTCATCAGCAGTTCCAAATCGCAGAGCTGCCGGGCGGTCAGATCCCATGAGGGCCAATCTTTCGAGTGCGCTTTTAATTCTGCGGCGCGCGCGACCGGCACTTGCAGTTGGACAAGGTCTCCCCCGTGCGGGGCGATAAGATGACTGGTCATAACGTTCAAAGCGGTAATCCTCCCGATGTTCTAAACAAAATTTATGCTGAAATCAAAATCACTAGGGGGGTCTCTTCTCTAAGGTCGCCCTATTTGCCGCGGCTCGTCAAGCTTCTTACTGGGCTCGGAGGTAACCGCCGGAACATTGCCAGAGCCACGAATTCAGACCGGTTTGCGGTTTGTGAAGTACGGCCTCATGTCAGTGGAACCAGGGGAAAGAGCAATTCGCCTTCCAAAAACCGGCGACTGAGAGCTTCTAAGTCATTGCAAATAAAAGCCAATCTTCATTTTACCTCAATCCGGCGCGGCCCGCTGGAGGGGTATGAAACAGATTGCAGCCTTGCGCCCGCTGCTGGGAATGAAACTGGACTGCGCCCGTGCGGCAGTGGGGTGATCAAGCCCCATTACGACCGCTCATCGATACGAACCTTCAGGTGTGCCGGCTCTTTTACGTTCCCGGTCAGTACGGACTGCAACTGGAGTTCAAGCTCCCACAGGGTGTGCGGAAAATTTGCGCGCTTCAAAATTCGCCTGGGGTCGGTGTGGAAGTTCCCGCCTCCGTATGCGGAGAAAACGTTCTTATAGCTCGCGCAAGCAATCTCCGCTGCTGGGGCGGAGATATTCTGGGGCAGGCTGTAGGGGAAAGAAAAGTGCGCAGTCGAGCCCAGTTTTTGCTGGATATCCTCGCCTGAGCCAACGATTTCGTGGCGCAAGAACGCCTCGTCGGTCGAGCCGCAATTGGCGTGATTGCGCGTGTGACTGCCGATTTCATAGCCACTACGCTTCAGAAACTCGATCTGCTCCCAGGTGTTGGGCGGAAACCCCGGTTGGTTCGACATTTGGTCGTGGGCAAATGCGCGGCCGCTCGATATATGTTCGGTGGAGATAAAGTATCCGATCGGCACGCCGGTTTCTTCAGTGACGGCCCGGAGGTTCACAAAATTGTCGGCGTACCCGTCGTCGAAGGTGATGGCGACGGTGGGCACCTTGACCCTGCCTGTCCGCACCAGTTCGACCGCGTTGTTCAGGCTGACCACACGATAGTGGCGCAGCAAGTAATTCACCTGCCGAAGGAAGTACACGGTCGAAACTCCAGAGCGATGCGGGCGGTCGGAAACGAGATGGTGGCGGAGGATCATCACCGGGAATTCTCCCTGCCACCTGCGCCGCCAATTGCGGAGCGTGACCGGTACGGCATACACCAGGGACTTGAGCAGCAGCTCCCAGGCTGGCCGGCGAAAAGGATGGTCATAACCTTTGCGCTGCGCCGCGAGTTTCTTTTTCATCCGCAGCAGGTCTTCGTCGGTCGGCTTGCGAAAATATTTACTGGGGCCAATCTGGGGAGTTTCGGTCGCCGTCCCGTTGGCGAAGTCGCGAATCGCGGCTACGATGAGGTCGGCACCTACCACGTCGGCCTTCAGCGCCAGGCTCTCCAGATTGTCGAAGGGCCCGATCGGAATCAGCGCCGAGCGAATCACTGCTCCCACATCCACCTTGGCCTCGACGCGATGGACGGTGACGCCGATTTCTTTCTGGTTGTCGAGTAACTCCCAGAGTCCGACCGCGCCGCCTCCGCGGTAGTCCGGCACCTTGCGTTTGTGAATGTTGAGCGAGCCCAGTTTAGGAATTTCGAAGAGCACCGGTTTGAGGATTTTTGTGCCGAACACCAGGCCGAGATCGGCATTGAGGCTGCGCACAAAGTCGAGCGCAGGCTCGGCGTGAATATCGGGGCTAATGAAAAGCTGAACTTGATTTGCCGCGCAGGCTGCCTTTAAATCGGCGAGGCCGTCCCTTGGTTTGCCATTTGGCCACCGCGGAGCGGCATGAATGAAACGAATGATGGCGTCGAGCAGACCGCTCAAGTTACGGCCGATGGCGGCGGCGATGCGATGCAACACATAGCGCCAGTACACCAGACGCTTCCCCTTCTTGCGCCAGGTCGCGAACCGCTTTTTCAGAGTCTTGGGGAGGAACGGCGCATAAAGGATGCCCACCACTTGCGCTTCGGGAGCCTCCCGGCAAATGCGGGTCACGATCCGCGCCACTCGATGGGGCGGAACAGAAGTAAAGATCACGACCCGAAGAGGATTTTTTGCCATTTTGTGCAGTATTCCTTCTGGATCAAAATTCAAACTGAATCAAAATCATTTTGGGGAGAGAGTCCCAGAACTAGAGCTGGTTTCATAAATGTCTTTCAGCTTGGAAGGCGCGGCCCTGAGGGGCTAAAGCCCGCATTTTTCCAGATCCTGAACGGCACCCTCCGGCTTCGCTCGGCGCAGGCTCTGAAGCCGTGCCCTACCCAAAACCGATTTATGAAACCAGACCAGCGCTAGCCCTCAGCCAGTCTTGCGCGCACTAACCAAGTACTGGCTCAGCGTCCAGCCCAGAATGCGCGACTTGGAGAACCGCTCCATCAGCGAGAAAAGACGAAGCTCTGCCGCCGGCCAGACCTGCCCGAGAGGAAACAGGAGAAACCCCGAGTAGGCGCTGTGTTCCGGGTCGAGGCCGTGCTTGCGGAGCAGCGCTGGAATCTGCCATGGGATGCAACGATTCCAACTCCGGCCCAACGCCTTGCCGGACGTGCGTTTGCCCATGAGCCGTTTGATCCCTCTCCAGAATGGGACGGCGGTTGTGTGAATCAGATTGTAAGAGAAACGATCGAGGCTGATGCGAGTGGGCAGCGAGATAATCGCTGTGCCCCCAGGCCGCAGAACACGGTGGATCTCTTCCAGTCCTCGGTCGTAGGTGGACAGATATTCAAACACGCCGAGGCAAACTACGTGGTCAAAACTGGCGTCGGGGAAAGGCAACGATTCGGCATCCGCCCGGCAGAGGTGGACAGCGTGCGACGCGCCGAAGCGCTGCTGCGCCAAACGGATCATTTCCGGAGCATAATCGAAGCCGACAATCCGAAAGCCGCGCGCGAGCAGCGGCTCAAACTCAGCGCCCGCCGCACAGCCAATATCAAGGAGAAGCCCCTGCTCCGAATCGATCATATCGAGCATGATCTTGAGCTGCGCCTGAAACCATGGTGACCGTCCTCGCTCGTCGGCATAGTAAGAGGCCATGCGATCGAAGACGCCACTTACTTCGTTTTTCGCGAATTGAGAGTTCTCGGTTGGCATCAGGCGGCACCGGTGCGGAACAGTAACGTGCGCTCGATGTGCCAGAGAAAGTCCGATTCGTCGCGAGGTATATAAGTCCGGGGAATGGCCAGCGCGCGAGCGTTGGCTCGTACCGCGCCGACAGTCGTGGTCACGGCAGTCGCGTAACCCAGCTCTTGTGTAATTTTCAATGTGGTTTCATTCCACTGCGGGTTGAGCGCGGGATGCGGGTACGAAAAATGCTTCACCGCTTCGCCCAGTTCCTTTTCCAGCTTGAGCTTGGAATCAGTCAGTTCGCTGCGCGCGTCTTCCGCGGAAACCTGCGCCACATTGGGATGGGTCATGGTATGCGAGCCCACGATGTGGCCCGATTTCACGAGCGCCCGCGCATCGTCCCAGGTCATCATCAGGTCGCTCTGGTTGGGAAATGGCTCCGGTTCAAGAGATCGCGCCGCATTTTGTACGAGTTCTTCGCGCGCCGATGCGCTCGATTTCGAACAGATCCCGGCGGCGTCCAGAAAGGCCGCTTCGCGCGATCGCGAATCCGTCAGATCGTGAACCGTGCCCGTAGCGGGGTCCGTCCACTTCGGATTTCGTGCGGTCCAGAATGCGTGGCGCAGCAGACAGTACCAGGGCGCCTTCGACCGGTCTACGGCATCGACGAGAACATAAAACGTTGCCGGAATGCCCAAGCGGTTGAGGATCGGGGCAGCGAGCCGGCAATTGTCTTTATAGCCATCATCGAAAGTAATGGCGACAGCTCTTGGCGGCAGGGTCTTGTCGTCTTTGAGAAAGAGGGCAATGTCGTCCAAGCTGATAGCGCTAAAACGCCGAGCGATCAACTCCATGTGCCGCTCGAAGATGGAGGTCGCATGAATCGAATCGCATCCGATGGTGGAGGCGAATTGTTCAGGCCGATCCTGGATGGAGTGATAGCGGAGAATGACTGCGGCTGGGGCGGCCAGCTTATGCGCAAAACTGAGCGCTCCGCTCGCGACGAATGCTTTCTTCACCGCGTCCTTGGCTACCTTGCGAATACTCATACCGCGCTGTCCCGTGAAGCCTGCGCTCCCACGGGGTTCGCCATGGCGCGTTCCATTGCCCAGGTTCTATTAGCATCGTGGATACTGAACAGAACGTCTACCCCATAAGGCTCCACGTCGATCTCGTCGAGACATTTCTTGCTCGCTAAATCGTAAAGAGCGATGTGGCTGGCTTTCTTGCGGTTTTGGAACCCCTGCTTTGCCCAGAGGAGATTTTCTTTGAATCGCGTGGAGCGAATCCGAGTGAATCCCACCCAGACTTTGTCCCTCTCCATCACCGCAACGCCGCGGCACCAACCGAGCACCAGTTGTTGCTTGTTGTCGATGGTGTTCAAGTCGAAGACTTCTTCGACCTGCAGCGTATGCCGGTTAGCCACCACCACATGTCCATCGACGGTGGTGAAGTAGATCCAGTCGCCGACCACCTGGCCGTCGTGGGGCCGTTGTACGCCGATATCAATGCGTCTTCCCGGACGGGTCAAGCTGATCGCGTCTCTTTGGTCGAAACGTGTGACCCAAACCTCATCACCCAGCTGAAACACGTGATTGGGATGGGAGCGATGAGGCTTGGTTTCGGGTACCTTGCGGTAATCGATATCCCGCGAAAATCGTTTCCAGGTATCTTCCCCAATGACGCTCCATTCGCGCAGCAGCTTTCCCTGATGCGTGACTTCCACCACCAGATCCAGGCCCGTGTCGGCGATCAAAATATTGCCCTCTGTGCTCGGACCGACGTGGTGGAGATCGTTGAAGCAGGGAAGCGATATGTAGTGGAGAAGTTTGAAGCCGGGCAGCTTGTAGACCAGCACTTCCGTCGGAGTACAAACATACAGCTTGTCATCCGCCAGTGTCGCTGACTTGAATAATATTGCCGGTGAATCCGCGGGCACGGCTTCTGCAGGCGAGTCGTATTCCACCAGAACTTCAGAAGTCTTGGCGCGCGGGCGCACCTTGACGATGAGGGCTTTTTTGCACGAGTTCCACTCTGGGAGTTGCTTGAATAAGCTGGTCCGCAAAGACCCCCCTACCACGTACAACTCGCTCATTCCCGAAAACCCCCTGTGTGAGACGGCGCCGGCGGCACCCTTTGTCAAATCGGCAAAAAAGGAACGGTAGTCGAGCTTCATTTTACCGCATGAGGGTAACGACGGCCGGCTGGGGATGTTACCAGAGTGCAACCTCCATCCACGCGCGGGAAACTTTGTTTTGTCCTTACTGCTCGCCCTGGTATTCCACGGCAACCACGGCTTGCGGCAGTTGTTCTGGAGGCGTCGGCTTGGCCAACCCGGCAATCTCGGCCACATGGAAGGCGCGGTTGGTGCGGTAGGCCCAGAGCAGTCCGACCCCATAAATCGAACTCACTACCAGCGTCTCAATCGTCAACTGGATCAGGTTGCGGGGATAGAAGACTCGGTTGGCGAACCAAAGCACTGCCACCAGTGGGAGGGTCAAGAGAATGGGCAGGGTATAGGCCTCGCGCACAAACGTTCCGACGGGAACCCCGATTTGCTTTTTCAAATGGCGTGGCAAGAACACCAGACAAGTAAAGCTGAGCGGGATCGCGGTACCAAGCGCGTCGCCGACAATTCCCAGCGGTGGCACGAGCGCAATGCTGAGAATGAGATTAGCGATGCCCTCGATCACGGTGACGCCCGCCAGGACCTGATGTCTGCCGAGGCCGAACAAAACGCGCGTGGAAGCGGCCTGCGCCAGCATGAACGCGTAAGGAATCACGATCACCACCAGCACTGGATAGCTGTTCGGAACGTAGCGGGCCCCCATCCAGATGCGGATGATGTGCTTGCCGAAAAGTATCAAAATGGCGGTGATGGGAAAAATCAGGAATGCGCACACGCGGTTGCCGGCGATGTAAATCTTGCGGACGCGATCGAGGTCGCCCGTAGCCTCGGAGTGGCTCGACATGGGGACAAAAACCTGGGCAAGGCTGGAGACGAATTCCTGCGCGTAGTCGACGATGCGGGCGCCGATGCTGAACCAGGTGACGGCCACGGCGGACATCATGGTGCCGAGCACGAGAGCGTCGGTACGGAAGCGCAGGCGGGCGGCGACGAGCACGAGGAAAGTGGTTCCCCCGTAATTGGCCATGTGGCGGAATGAGGCGCGATCCACATATTTCATTCCGAGCGGAACGGGGCACAAGCGGAACACGACGATGCCGCGGAGGATCGAGGAGATGATCGGCAGGCTCACGGTGAGAAGGGCGACGGTGAGCAAACCATATCCGTGGTGCAGGAAATGAACAATCAAAGCGGCGCGGACGAGGGTGGCGCCAATGCTGGTCCAGTTCAGAATATAGAAGCGTTGCAGTCCTTCGAGCATGCCTCCGATAACGCCCAGTGGAAAGCTGAGGCTAACGGAAGCACCAACCATTAACAGCAGCAGACGCGCCTGGGAATGCATTTCGGGCGGGACCTTGAAAAGGTGTTCAACGGACGAACTCAGCAGGGCGGTCAGTACCATGCTCACCATGCCAATGCAGGTATAGGTGAACAGGGCGGTGTTGATGAACTGGGCGAGTTTTTCGCGATCGCCGGTGGCGGTGTACTTGGAAACGTAACGAATGATGGAGGAGCGGATACCGAGATCGAACAGGCCGTAGTAGCCGGTCACCGAGAAGATGACCACCCAGACTCCGAAGGCAGCGTCGCCCAGGCGATGCAGGATGAAGGGCGAAATGAAAATGCCGACGATAACATTGATCGCGAGCGCCGACCAACTCGATCCGACGTTCTTCAGTATTTGTCTTTTTTCAAGCTTACGCATGAATGTTGCTGCGGTTCGATTCCGGTCTGACTGCGCGTGTTCGGTTTCGGGTGCGGCTAAAGATTATGGTAGCAGCGGTTTGTGAAGGCTTCGCCAATCGGAATCGACTCCGTAATCGTAGGTAACGGCCTAGAGGCGATAAAGAATCCCAACAATTTAGTGTAAACCATTGATTGTGCGGGATGTTGTTACGGGATATGGAACTTATCCCGATCTCCTATGCCGAGCCAAGTTCCCTCTCAACTGCACTACCAGGCGTGCTTCATCGCATGAGCAAATTTCTGCGGAGGCAGGGTATTCAGCACGTCGTCCTTGGTGAGCCAAGCGCGCCGCGCCTGCGTGACGCCGTAACGCAGTTTTTCCAAGTGCGAAGTGTGGTGGGAATCGGTGTTGATGACGATTTTCACGCCATGCTGTTTCGCCAGACGCAGATGAACGTCGCTCAGGTCGAGCCGATCGGGGTAGGAATTAAGCTCCATCGCAACTTTGTGTTTGGCCGCTGCCTTGAGAACAGCATCGAGATCGAACTGGTAGGCCTCGCGGCGCAACAGCAGGCGTCCAGTGGGATGCCCGATCAGCGAGGTATGGGGATTGGCGATGGCCTGCAGGAGCCGTTCGGTCATAGTGGCGCGATCCTGGTTGAACTGCGAGTGCACGCTGGCGATGACGACGTCCATCTGTTCAAGCACCGAGTCGGAGAGATCGAGCGATCCATCGCCCAGTATGTCAACTTCAATGCCCGCGAAAATGCGGATGCCCTTCATTTTCTTTTCGACCGCGCGAATCTTTTCGATATGCGCCAGTGCGCGTTCATCGGTGAGGCCGTTGGCGAAGGCTAGATTTTTCGAGTGATCGGTGATGGCCATGTATTCATAGCCACGCTTCCGCGCAGCTTCGGCCATCTCTGCAACGGTGTTGCGGCCGTCGGTTTCGACGGTGTGCATGTGCACGTCGCCGCGGATGTCGGATAGTTCGAGCAGCACGGGCAAGGTATGTGCGGCGGCGGCTTCGATCTCTCCCAGATTCTCGCGCAGTTCAGGAGGAATGAAGTCGAGCTTCAGCTTGGCGTAGATTTCTTCTTCAGTCTTGCGCGCGACCGGCTTCTCGTCCTCGACTCTCGCGAGGCTATATTCGTTGAGCGTAAACCCCATCTTGAGCGCGCGCTGGCGCAAGGCCACGTTGTGTGCCTTGGAACCGGTGAAATACTGCATCGCCGCTCCGAACGATTCCGGCGGTAGCAGGCGCACGTCCACCTGCATACCAGTGCGGTGGCGGAAACTGACCTTGTTTTCTCCTTGCGCAATGACGTCCATCAGGCCCGGGAAGCGCAGCAGATGTTCGATCAGTGTCTGCCGCGATTCCGCCTCGATGCAGCCCCTGCCGGTGACAAGGATGTCGAGGTCGCCGACAGTTTCGCGCCCGCGGCGCAGCGATCCGGCGGGTGTAGCTTTCTCGATATCCGGAACGGCCAGCAAATGCTCCACCAGTTTTTCGGCCAGCTCTTCGGCGGTATCGAGGAGGAAGCGTCCGGCGATGCGGCGATAATCTTCGATCGCCTTGAGCAGCTTCAGTTCGTGCTTTTCGCCCATGCGCGGCAGGGTGCGGATTTTCCCCTCGCGCGCCAGCTTCTCCACGCCCTCGAGGTCGCTGACCTGATAAGCGCTCCAGATCAGGGCAATCGTCTTCGGACCGAGGCCCTGAATCTTGAGCAGTTCGAGCATCGATGGCCGGTATTTTTTCAGTAGCTCGGTGTGCGCCTCGACGCGGCCATCTTTGAAAAGCATCTGCAGATTCGCCAGCATGCCCTTGCCAATGCCCGGCACTTCGAGCAGCTTTTTCGGCTCCTGAATCAGATCGGCCACCTGTTGCGGGAGCGCCTCAATGGCCTGTGCCGCGTTGCGATAAGATCGCACGCGAAACGAGTCCTGCCCGTCAATCTCCAGCAGATCGGCGGTCTCGTAGAGGATTCCGGCGATGGCTTTGTTGTCCATGCAGAGTTTTCAACCTGAGGGAACGATTGTAACCCCGAAGAAGGCAGGGAGTTGGCAGACGCCGAAGGACACAACCAGCGCGGGCGTTGACACGCACGTAGATTAGTCCGGGAAACGATCCCGGAGAACCGGCGCTAGTAAAGCGGTCTCCGCTCAGGGAATCTTGGTTACATTGGCCGCTTGCGGCCCTTTCTGTCCCTGGACAATCTCAAACTCCACCTTATCGCCCTCCTGCAGGCTTTTGTAGCCTTCGGTGGTGATGGAGCTGTAGTGAATGAATACATCCGGTCCATCGTCGCGGCCGAGGAAGCCATATCCCTTGGCGTTATTGAACCATTTGACGGTGCCTTTCAGACGTTCCACGTGCGCCACCTCTTTTCTTGCGGACTTCGAAAAGGCGTAATTCGAGGAGCCCGCAAAAAAGGTGTAGGAATTGTGCTGCTGACCGGGGGGCATGTCAAGGCTTGCAATCACACACCCGCGGTTGCGCGGCTTGGCGATACCGTGCAGAGACGGGCGTGGTCGCTCTAGGGAGGCGCGGCAGGCTTCTCCACGGGAATCATACGCCCCTTTCGGGGCTTGGCATCGTCTTTCCTTACCCGCACTAGCTCGCCGTTTGCGCCATCTGCGCCAGCCACAAGATCCCCGCGATCGTCTTCGCATCGCGGATGCGCCCATTAAGCGCCATCCGTTTCGCCTCCGAGAGACTGAAGAATCTGATTGCGATCTTCTCGTCCGCCTCCGGCTGCGCTTTGCCTGCCCGAAGCCCGCGCGCCAGGTAGATGGTCATGGTTTCGTCGAGAAAGCCGGGGCTTACGTAAAAATGCAGAATTCTCCTCCACTGGCGGGCGGAGTAGCCGGTCTCTTCGAGCAGCTCGCGCTTGGCAGCGGTGAGCGCGGTTTCGCCATCGTCGATGCGTCCGGCGGGCAGCTCCCACATCATTGACTGCGCCGCGTGGCGATACTGGCGCTCGAGCAGGATGCGCGGCTCCGCTCCCTTAACTGCCTTTGCGGGGGCATCGATCGGCAGATCGTCGAGGGCCAGAACAACAATGGAACCCGAATGCCGTATGACATCGCGGCGGGCACGCACGCCCCCCGGCTCTTCCACGTCATCCGTGGTAACGCTGAACACGGGGCCTTGGAAACTGATGCGGGAGGAGAGCACGCGGCCTTGCGTCGATTTCGTCCCTGCCGACTTCCTTACTGCCGATTTCGCCATGACAACAATATAAGGTATGCTGCGCCGGTGAGCCGAAAGCCGATAACCGAAAAGCAGACGACCGCCAAGCCCACCATCGCTATCGTTGGAGCCGGCAGCCTAGCGACTTTTCTCGCCGTGGCGCTGCGCGACGCCGGCTTCACGATCGCCGAAATCATCGCGCGCGATTCGCCGCGGTCGCGCGGACGCGCCCACTCGCTCGCCTCGAAGGTGGGCGCGCAGGCAGTCACCGCACATTCCGCCGCACTGGACGCCACCTTGCTATGGTTCTGCGTTCCGGATCGGGAGATTTGCAGCGCGGCCTCGTTTCTGGGCGATCGTCTGCTTGCTCGGGCGCCGCTTGTTCGTCAGAGAGATGAAGTCTGCTTTGCGCTGCACTCCAGCGGAGCGCTCTCCAGCCGCGAGCTCGATTCTCTGCGCGCGGGAGGCGTCGCGGTCGCCTCGGTGCATCCGCTGATGACGTTTGTTGCCGGAGCGCATCCTTCACTGGCGGGGGTGCCTTTTGCTATGGAAGGCGATGCCGCTGCTAAGCGCATTGCCCGCCGGATTGTCCGCGAGTTGGGCGGCGAGCCTTTCGCATTGCTCGCATCGCGCAAGGCCGCCTATCACGCCTGGGCCACTCTCACTTCGCCGCTGCTGCTGGCGTTCCTGGTGACACTCGAAGAGGCGGCGGGTGCGGCCGGCCTCACGCGTCAGGAGGCTCGTCGCAAGAGTCTGCCTATCATCGGGCAGACTCTGGAAAACTATTCGCGCCTCGGCCCGGCGCAGTCGTTTAGCGGTCCGCTGATTCGCGGAGATGCGGAGACAGTGGCGAAGCACCTAGCCGTACTGAAGAAGCATCCCGGAGCGCGCGAAGTTTATATGGCGCTGTCGCGAGCCGCGCTGCGCGGGCTGCCGGTGAAGAATCGGGAGGAACTAAAGCGGTTGCTCGCCAGCCCTAATGCTGCACGCGCCGGCGGCTAAACAAATGTCCCAGCTTTTCTTGCTTCGTCTTCAAATATTCTTCGGTAAATTCAGTGGGAGCGACTTCGCAGGGCACGCGCTCGATCACGTGGATACCGGCGCGCTCGAGCGCGGCGACTTTGTCGGGATTGTTCGAGAGCAGGCGCACCCGCTTAATGTCCAACGCCTTCAGGATCTCGACCGGCATGAGAAACTCGCGCTGGTCGGGCTTAAAACCGAGCCGCTCGTTCGCTTCCACCGTGTCAAATCCGCTGTCCTGGAGCGCGTAGGCCTGCAGTTTCGCCATCAGCCCGATGCCGCGGCCCTCCTGCTGCTCATAAATAAGGACGCCCGCCCCTTGTTGGGCGATCATGGAGAGCGCCATTTCCAATTGCTGGCGGCAATCGCAACGCAGCGAGCCAAATACGTCACCCGTCAAACACTGCGAGTGGATGCGCACCAACGGCGACCCGGAGTGCACCTCGCCCATCACCAGCGCCACTGCCTCTTCGGTTCTGGCGCCATCGCCCGATGACGTCGCCCTGGTCGCAAACCCGTGAATCAGGAAATGCCCCCAGCGCGTCGGGAAGTCCGCGGACGCCACCTGTTTTACCTTTAAAGAACTCACCACTAAATTATAGTCTTCGATTCGAAGTGCTCGCTGTTTCGAGGCTGCAATACTTCGATGGACAGGGGTTTGAGGGATCCACCGCGCATCGGCGGACAGACTGCAAGGGCGCGCGTATAGGCGAAATCGAACGATGGCTGGTAAAATTCAGAAAACGAAATCTCCGCCATTTTGGGGCTATAGCTCAGCTGGGAGAGCGCATCGTTCGCAACGATGAGGTCGTCGGTTCGAGCCCGACTAGCTCCACCAATCTTTCTCAAGTACTTGCCGGCTTTTTTCGCCGTGTTCCATCATCAAAAAACCTGTTTTATTGGACCGTAATGGACCGTGAATTGCACCGTGAGTCTGCTACACCCGCTTTGGCGAAGTAGGGCTGTCCAGTTCAAAAATGGGCCACCAGTCGTAAGGTCCTCGTAAGTGAACGAAGTAAGAAAAAGTTTTTTCCAAGGCGCGAGGTTGCAGGTACATTTTCTTTGCCTGGTATTACGCCACAAATCTTGAACGTGGGTCCCGTGCCGCAAAGGCTAAAGGCCGGAGCAACCAATTCTGCTCCGGCCCACGTACTCCTGTATTCAGCGCTCAAGCCGTAAGGACATTCACAAAGTGCTCACATACGGTAGTCTCGACGTTGTACAGCTTCCAGGTGATCGGGGTGGTTAGATAGGGTTTCAGGATGCCATCGACTTTCGGGAATACTTCCCTCTCATAGCGCTCCGCATCCTTCTTCTCCGCCCACAGAGTAATGTTGACGCACTTCTCATTCCTGGTTTCCGGGAAGAAGGGCATGATTTCCAGGAAGCCAGTCTGCTTCTTCAGAATGGGTAGAACCTCGTTCTTGAGGGTCTGTACGAATTCATCTTTCTTTTCCCACTTCGGAACGAACTCAACAATACGTGCAAACATGGGCATTCTCCTTTCATTTCGTTTTATGGGTAAGCCCGGAAGCCGCTCCGTAAGAAACGGGGTGATCTGTGAGCAACACGATGTGACGGCGTAAATTTAACATTCCGAGTTGTTGGAAGTCAGTGATGTGCGATGCTCATCAACGTGACGAATTACCATTCCGTCCGTATAGCGAGTGCGTGCTATCCGTTCCGTTCGCAACTGCGACCGAGGGGAAGCGTGGCCGACGAGAATCAAATCAGCGAGGTGTGGCCATGAGCGATCAACGAATCGAAGAGATCGAGATGCGGATGAACGAAAGGACGATCGAAGAACTTCTTCAAATCTGGGTCACGAGAGTCTTGGTGTCGAGGACATAACCGAGGCCTCCTTCGGCTACGACATAACCGGCTGTTCAGGTTTCAGTAGCGAGCGAAAAAACCGCGCGTTTCGTGAACACACGGATCATCTCGCGACGATACTCAGGGGTTAGAGCCGAGGTGGTCAACGGTTTCGCGGTCTGGGCTGCGAGAACACCTGTAGCTTCGGCCCACTCTTCCGTCATGCGCCTCCCTGCCAGGAGTTCAGCGGCCCCTTTCACCAGAACGGGCGCGGGATTCACGGCGGTCAGCGCGACGCGCGCGTCTTCGATGTGTCCGTTGGACCGCTTTAGAACCACGGCGACCCCGGCGAGCGGGTAGTCAATCGAGCCGCGTATACGCAGCTTGCGGTAGGCGCCGCGATAACCGGCCGAGGATGCAGGCAGGAAGACGCGAGTGAGCAGTTCGCTGGCCGCGAGCCTCCGATGGTTGTCGCCGAGCCCGGTGTAGAACTCGGCGAGTTTGACACGGCGAATCCCTGCAGCGCTGGCAATCTCGATTTCCGCGTCAAGGCAGAGCAGCGCCGCTGGAGTGTCGCCCGAGAAAACCGCCCAGCATTTCGTGCCGCCCGGCGCAACGTGGCAGAGGTCGCCATCCTTCTTGATGCAGAAGGCACACGATTTTCGCCACTGCAACGACTGGTTGTACCAGAGGCAGCGCGTGTCAAGACAGATGTTCCCCCCGATCGTGCCCATGTTGCGCAGCACGGGCGAGGCAACGGTTTTCGCGGCTTCGGGGAGCACGGGGTAGTACTGACGCAGTACATCAGAGTGTTCGATGTCGGTGAGTGGGGTAAGGGCGCCGAGTTCAATAGCGCCGTCGGGTTGCCTGCGAGTACCTTTCAGGTCGGCGATGCGGCGGATGTCGAGCACATATTGCGGCTCGAACAACTTCTGTTGCATCGAGGGCAGCAGGTCGGTGCCGCCGGCCAGGATGCGGATGTTGCCGGCATGTTCGGCCAGCAGCGCGATGGCCTCCGCAGTCGTGCGCGGGCGCAGAAGTTTGAACTCGGGAAGGCTCAATCCGCACCTCCCGGCTGCGCTCCTTGGCGTGCGGGATCGACTTCATGCCGGACTTCACGCCGTTTCGGACCTTTGCCCTTGAAACACAACCGGCCCCCGTGTTCACGAAATTTTGTCGGGGCGGTGGGGTCCACGCCTTCGGTGGGGTTCAGCGGCTTGGCATTCCTGTTCGCGCGCAGCGCGGCCAGCACGCGCTCCGGAGTAAATGGCGATTCGTACAGACGGATACCGACCGCATCGTAGATCGCATTTGCAATCGCGGGAATGGTGGCCGCGAGTGAGCCTTCGCTGGCCTCTTTCGCGCCGAACGGACCTTCCGGATCGATGCTTTCGACGATGATCGCCTCAACCTCCGGCGACTCGACCGATGACGGGCTGCGGTATTCGAGCAAGCCGGGGTTCATGAGGAGCCCGTCTTTCCAGATCATCTCTTCGGTGAGCGCCTGGCCCATCCCCATCCACACCGAGCCGATCACCTGGCCTTCGACCGAGACCGGGTTGAGCGCGCGCCCGCAATCGTGCGCCGCCCAGACTTTGTGGACCGTGACCTCGCCGGTGTCTTGGTCCACGCTGACCTCCGCGACTTGTGCCGAGTAGGAGTAGGCGGGCGATGGTCCGACGCCCGCACCTTTGTACTTTCCTCCGCGGGTTTCCGGCGGAGGCGCATACGAGCCAGTGCCGCTCAGCGCGCCGTGGAAGTCGATGGCAGCGACCACCGCTTCCTCGAACGTAAGCGTATTTTTCGGGCCTTCGTCCTTGCGTTTTTGCTGGAGTGAGCCGCGAAGAATCTGGCCTTCGACGTGGCCGGAGACGGTGGGCTGGGCTTGTGTGGCGCGGGCGTCCTCGCTCGCGATCTGTTTCCTGTTTACCGTGTCGTCGCGGAAGACCAGCTCGTCCGGAGCGCAGCTCATCTTCTTCGCTGCCGCCGCGGCGATCTGCTGCTTAACTTCCTGAGCAGCGCGCAAGGTTGCGTTGCCATTCATGAAGGTGACACGGCTGGAGTAGGACCCGATGTCGATCGGAGTAAGGTCGGTGTCAGCGGCCACCACCTTTACGCGGGAGAGCGCACAACCCAACGTTTCCGCAGCCACTTGCGCGACCATCGTGTCGGAACCCTGGCCGATATCGGACGCGCCGGTGTAGATGACTACACCGCCGTCGCGGTCAATTTTAATGTTGACGGTGGAGTGCGGCATGTCGGAGCGAATAATCGAGTTGGCCGCGCCGCTTACGTAGTGGCTGCACGCAATGCCGAGGCCGCGTGCTTTGGGCAGCTTACCCTTGCGTTCATTCCAGCGCGAGCGCGTCACTACCTGGTCAATGCATTCTGGGAGACCGTAGCTCTGCACGCGCAGGCCGTTAATCGTAATGCAGGGAGGTTCGAGCAGGTTGCGGCGGCGGATCTCGGCGGGATCCATCTTGAGCTTGGCCGCAATTTCGTCGAGCTGCGATTCGAAAGCGAAGCGGACGTTGACCGTGCCGTGTCCGCGCATGGCGCCGCAAGCCGGCTTGTTGGTGAGCACACGATAGCCGTCATAGTGGATGTTAGGAATATCGTAGAGCGCGCCCAGCAGCGCGCCGGAATAAAGAATAGTGACCACGCCGTAGGAGCAGTATGCGCCACCATCTTGTACCACGCGCGCCTTCACGGCGGTGATGCGGCCGTCGTTTTTCACGGCGGTCTTGAGGTCCACAATGGTGCGCGGGCGCCCGCGGTGGGCCCAAAAAACTTCTTCTCGGGTATAGGTGATCTTCACGGGCCTCTGCGCCGCACGAGCGGCGATGCCGGCAATAATTTCGATTGGTATCACTTCACTTTTCCCGCCGAAGCCGCCTCCCACCAGCGGCTTGATCACGCGGATCTGCGACATCGGCATCTCGAGCACCAGCGACAGTTTGTGTTGCAGGTAATACGGAACCTGAGTGGAGGACCAGACCGTCAGACGGCCGAGTGTGCCTGTGTGCGGGTCAAGTTCGAACGATGCCAGCGTGGAGTGCGGCTCCATGGCGGCGTGGGTAACTTCGTTGGCGAGGAAGCGGCCTTCGGCGACGTAGTCGGCTTCCGCAAAGGCCTTGTCGGGATCGCCGAAAACGTGGTGGTAGTCTTTCTCCAAGTTGTTCGGCTTGTTGTCGTGGATGAGATTCGTCTCGGCCTTCATCGACTCTTCGGGGTCGAAGTAGGCGGGCAGAAGCTCATAATCCACAGCGATCGACTCGAGCGCCTTCTCGGCGATGGCTTCGGAGACCGCAGCCACGCAGGCGACGTTGTCGCCGACGTAGCGAACCTTGTCGAGCGCCAGCGCGTGCTCGTCGTGGCCGACGGGAAGAATGCCGAAGGGGTTGGGCGCGTCCTTGCCCGTCACGACCGCAATCACACCGTCGAGCCGCGCGGCCCGGCTGGTGTCAATGCTCTTGATGCGAGCATGCGGATGCGGTGAGTGCAGAATCTTGCCGCAAAGCATGCCGGGGAGGGAGAGGTCGTCAGTGTATTTGCCGGAACCGGTGGTCTTCCCGGCGGCGTCAACCATGGCGATCGATTTGCCGATGATGGAGTAGTCGTTGGTCATTGATTGCTGGTCGTTAGGCATGAGTCCTCAGCTCCCGGTTCTCAGTTCTCAGTGCAAGCGCGGCGCTAGCGAAATGCAGATCCCTCGCTTTGTTTTGGATGACAAACGAGAGGCATTTGTGTGATGCACCATCATTTCGCCGCCGCCATCCCCTTCTTCTCCGCTTCAATCGCCGCCTTGATCGCACTGTACATCTGCGTGTAGCCGGTGCAGCGGCACAGATTGCCACTCAACGCGCTGCGGATCGCTTCGTCCGTGGGGTCCGGATTCACCGAGAGCAGATGCTTCACCGTGATCATGAAACCCGGCGTGCAGTATCCGCATTGCGCGCCGCCCCAATCTCCGTAAGCCTTCTGGATGGCGGCCAGGCTGCCGTGCTCACCGATGCCTTCGACGGTAGTGATCCCCTGCCCTTCGCAACTGAAGGCGAGCAGGGTACAGGCGAGCATCGGCGTGCCGTCCACGAGCACAGTGCAGGCCCCGCAGGAGGAGTCGTCGCAGCCGCGCTTCGAGCCGGTGAGGCCGAGATCGCGGCGCAACACGTCGAGCAGCAACGCGCTCGGCTCGATGGCGAGCTCGCGGGTAAGACCATTAACGCGCAGTTCTATAAGTTCTTTCTTCATCGTGATTCGGCTTCTAGTTGCTACACCTAGCCTGGATTCTTCACAAGGTCCCTAGCCAAAAAGTAATCCTACGAAGGCACATTTTCAAAGCGCCGCACGATGCCGAGGATTTCCGGTTCCTGCAGAATGCAGTTGGATTCTTTTGCAGCCAGCAGGACGACCTGGATAAGCTCAGGGCTGGCCGCGATTCCCCGCTGCGCTAGATAGAAGATAACGTTCGAACTGCCCGACATGGGACCGATCTCAATTTCCTGATTTCGTCCGATCAGGCTTGCCGGGACTCCTGAATAAACGAAGTCAGTCAGCCAGCGATCGCCCTTTTTCTGCGCCTTGATGATGGCCGCCGCGTGAACCCCGGTGGCGGTGCGGAAGGCATCGCGTCCAATCATCGGAGTATTCACTGGAACTGGAACCGAAGTCGCGGCCGAAACCGAGTCCACATACTTTTGCAGAGAGCTGAGGTCGTCGTGCCTCATGCCGAGCAGGTTAAGATTCACCAGCAACTGTTCCATCGGCGTGTTTCCCACGCGCTCGCCGATTCCGAGCGCGGTGCCGTGCACGCGCGATGCGCCCGCCGCAATGGCGGCCAGCGTGTTCGCCACATCCAGGCCACGATCGCGATGCCCGTGCCAGTCGATGCCGATGCCAAGGTCGGCCCCGCTCTCCGACAGGAACTTCTTAACCCACGACACCAGGTTCCAGACTGCCTCCGGAGTCGCAGCCCCACAGGTGTCGCAGAGACATAGCCGCTTGGCCCCAGCCTCGATCGCTTCGGCAAACAAAATGCGCAGGTGCTCTGGCGAAGATCGTACGGTGTCCTCCGTCACGTACATCACTTCGAGACCTTCCTGCACGGCAAAGCGGATCGCTTCCCGGGTGTGGCGGAGGATTTGATCGACAGTCCATTCTTCCGCGTACTGGCGGATGGGGCTGCTGCCGATAAACACGCAAGCTTCGATGGGAACGCCGGTCAGTTGAGAGGCCTCGGCGATGGGACGAATATCCACCATCATGGTGCGGGCGGCGCAGTTGGGGCGTATGCGCATCCGCTGACAGGAAATCTCGCGGCAGAGTGCGAGTACAGCTTCGCGCTGGCGTGCGCCCGCGCCGGGCAGCCCGACATCCAGGGTTTCAATTCCGAGATTCTCCATGAGATGGAGAATCTCGACCTTCGCCGCCACTGGCGGATCGGTAACGGAGGGGCTCTGCAGACCGTCGCGCAGCGACTCATCGTCGAGCATGACGTGCGCTGGCCAGGAAGTGGTCCGCGGGCCCGCCCGGGCCCAGTCAAAGATGAGACCGTTTTGCACCGAGATTTCCATACCGCATTCTCTCGTTTACCTGCGAGCTTCGGATGCCGCCGGGCGCAACTGGCCAAACTCACCCGCTCGCCTCAAAAGCTCTTCTGCTCCAGCATTATCACCCTGCGCGCGACGGATCACCGCGAGGTGGAACAGACTGCTGAGTTCGTGCACTCCCTCTTCCAAGCTCCGTTCGAATTCCCGGCGAGCGATCTCGGTCTCGCCTTCGCGCTCGTGAATCACTCCGAGGTGATAGTGGGCCATCACGTATTCTGGTGTGAGGGTCGCCGAAAGCTCAAAGTGTTCGCGGGCCTTGGAGAGCTTTCCCTGGTGAAACAGCGCCAACGCAAGGCGGTAGTGGGCGGCGTTGTAGTTGGGATTAATTTCGAGACAACGGCGGAAGGCGGCCGCAGCCTCCGGCATGTTGCCGCGGTGGTAGTAGGCGACCCCGAGGTCGTAGTGGGCCAACACAAATGTTGCCGAGGCGGTTATCGCCCGGCGATAGTGTTCGATGGCCAAGTCTAGCAGACCTTCGTGGAACAGAAGGTTTCCGAGCTGGTGGTTGCCCAAGACGTTGTCGGGCTCGGCGTCGAGCAAGTGCTGGAGTTCCTGCCGCGCCTCCCGTCCGCGTCCCTCGCGTTCATGCACCAGGGCCAAAAGAAGCCGCTGGTCAATCGAAGCGTCGCGGAGAAAACGCCCGCACTCGGCGCAGAACTTGTCCGTGGTAGCGCCCAGCTGACCGCAGCGGGGGCAACGTACAGGGCCATTAGTCGCTTCTGACATACGATCCTCCTTATGTACGCGTCACTCGTCCCTCGAGGTGTGGGATCGAGCGCACAATCCAGACAAAGACGGAGCGCCTGGGAGAAGCCTTCTTTCTTAAAGACAGGGATGGCATGGCGCAGCAGAAGGAAAGCCCCGCGCAAGTTTACACTGTGCACAAAATCCCAGTCCTCCACCGCCAGCTTCCATATTACCGCTTTGGGAGACTCCCGCCGCGTGTACGACCAGATCGAGGCGCCCGTAAGTATGCTGCACCTTTGCGATGGCCGAAGCTACCGAACCATCGTCCCGCACATCACAATCCTGGAAAACGCAGCTCCAGCCGCCGGATGCGCCAGGTCCAGCGACACCGCGCACGCTCCTTGCTCCTCCAAGTCAGCAATGATGGCAGACCCGATAGCGCCGGATCCACCGGTCACCACGGCAATCTTGTTTTCGAGAGCGCGCTTCATGCCACCACCTCGGTGCGCCGCGCCAGGATACGATGGCGGTACGCACCCCAAAGCGCAGCCCCGATCGCTCCAGCATAGATCGAGTCTGGATGAGTGCGCACGCGCATGGCCGGCTTTTCTTCGGCGAGCCTTTCTTCGGCGATCTTGTCTTCCAAGGCACGGCACAACCCAATATCGGCGGCCAGTCCGCCGGTGATCGCCAGGTCGCCGCACGCCCCGATCGAGCGCAGAAGCTTCGTGTAACGCCCCGCCATCGACAGGTGAATTCCTTTCAGGATGTCGCTGCGCGCTATGCCACGGCTCACCATGTTGATCACGTCAGTCTCCGCCAGCACCGCGCAGATGCTGCTGACCGATTCCGGATTCTTTGCTTCGCAAGACAAAGGTCCGACGTCCTCCAGCATAATGCCGAGGTAGCGGGCAACGTTCTCGAGAAACTGTCCTGAACCGGAGGCGCACTGGCTGGTCATGCGGTACGCCAATACGCGGCTGCGCTCGTCAATACGCATGGCGCGCGCGTGCAGGGCCCCGATGTCGATCACGGCGCCGACGCCGGGGAGCAGGAATACCGCTCCTCGCGCGTGCGTCGTCATTCCGTAGAAGTGACCACGGCGGAAATCGACCAATTCTCCTTCACCGGTGCTCGCCGTGTAAGCGATCTCGTTCGGACGCACTCCGGCCGCTGCCAGAGACACCTCATAGCCTTCCCGAATCACCTTCCGCAGTTCGCGCCGGCGGATGCGCTCGTTGTGCAGAGCCAGCACGCTTGCAGCCCCGTCTCCAGCAACTTGCACTAGCGCAAACTTGACGGCACTCGAGCCCACGTCGATGCCCGCGGCGAGAATGTTCTCTTCAGCGCTCATGCCGCATTCCTTCCGTCGGTATCGCGCTGCGCGAATAACGCCGCCCCCAGCGCCCCGGTGTAGATCGACTCCGGAGAAATATTGAGTGTTCTCACGCCATAGTTTTGTTGGACCAGCCCTCGCAGGGCGGAAACCGCAGCGGGGTTACGGGCCACTCCCCCGGTAAAGGTGAATTCGTCGGAAATGCCTCCGGAACGCGCCAGCAGCGACATCGCCCGCAACATGATCGCCCGGTGCAGACCCGCCAGGATGTCCGGCACCTTCTGCCCCAGTGACAGGCGATCCCGCAGCTCGGCTCCAGCAAAGACCGTGCACGTGCTGTTGATCTTTACGCTGCAAGTGCTCTCCTGTGCCAGTCTGCCGAGTTCATGCAGGCCGAGGTTCATTTCGTCGGCGATATAACCCAAGTAGCGGCCACATCCCGCCGCACACCGGTCATTCATCTGGAAACTCGTGACGATGCCGGCGCCATCGACCTGAATCGCCTTGGTGTCCTGGCCGCCAATGTCGAGCACCGTGCGCGTGCCGACGAACATGGCATGAGCGCCCAGGCCGTGGCAAAGGATTTCGCTCCGGATCTGTTCTTTCGGGAAGGGAAGCCGTTGCCGCCCATAGCCCGTGCCAACCATTCCAAGCACACGGAGCTCGAGCGCTCTCACCGACTCAACCGCAGAGCGCAGTCTTGCTTCCCGTTCGCGGATGGCCGCCGGTGCAGCGGCCAGGGTCTGCTCGAGAGCCGGTCCGGCGTGCCGTTCAAATACCCTGCCTCCTGCCGCATTCTCAACTACCAGGATTGCGGCGTCGAACAGGCCACACAGGACGTCGAAGGAAGCGTGCTTCGCATCGCTGAACTGCTCCGCGGCCTGCATATAGTCAGCGGCGGCCAGATCGCGGAAGAAATCGCTTTTCCGCACCGCCAATTCGCTGAAATGGCTGGGAACGCGCGACCGCATCGCCTGGCAGATACGATTGAGCATTTCCTTGACTGCCTCGCGGTTGGCCGCGTATCGGGGCGCATCGGCGCCATGGTGCAGCGCCGACTCCAGGAAATCCAACTGTTCCAGATGTTGCAGCTGGCGGAAATTGCGCACCAGAGATCCAATCAACTTGCTTTCAATCCCCGAGAGTTCCGGATCGGCCGCCATTTCATGCCGCACCAGCTCAAATCTCGATTGCACCAGCGCTTCCTCGCGAACGATCTGGGAAGCGACTTCATAGTTGCTGCGAGTGTTGGTGATACCGCGGCCCAAGACCCGGCCGGTTCGATCCAGCGCGATGGCCTTCGTCGTGGTCGAGCCTAGATCAATACCGAGCAGAACCTCCACCACACTCATGCCGTCACCCCGGCGGTTCGTCTTTGTGCGAGCATTTGCACGTAGCTTTCGATGCGATTCTTGATGTTGGCTGACGAAAAATATCGCGGATCCACAAGATCGCTCTCGATGAATCCGCCGGGCACACCTGTCCGTTGCTCGAGTTGCCGTAGCATCAGCAATTGGCCAACGCTGAATGAATTGCAACTCTTGACGCTGTTGATCATGAAACCGTCGGCGCGGTATTCGCGGATGTAGCGCTCCAGCAGATCGACGCGCGCCGGCAGCCCGAGGTTGGTGTAGCAACCCAGGCAGTATTCCGCCAGGCTTTCGAGCGGACGTTTGGGATCGTGGCGGAAACCGCGATCGTAGAGTCCACCCACTTTGGTATAGCTGCTGGCAACGACGACAGCGCCTTCGTCGTAGAACATCTTCCAGAACTCGCGGAAGCTCGTCCAGTTGGGCGGGCCTTCCACCACCAGGCGATAGCGCTGGCGCTCCATCGTGCCCTCGGGCGTGACGGGACCAAGTCCCAACCTGATCCGGTCCGCAATTTCTTCGCGCAGCACGCGGTAATACTCGACTCCCTCGGCCGTGCCTCGGAAGGCGGTGAAGATCGGGCCGATGTAGTACACGCCGCCGAAGTACGCATCGATCGGCGAGGGCTCGTTTTTCGCGCTCTCCAGCACCCAGACGAAGTCGTCCTCCGCCTTGGCGGAAAGAGCCAGCATCTCGGATAGTCGAGCCTCATCGTAGCGCCGGCCGCTAACTCGCTCCAGTTTCGGGATCACCTCGGTGCGCAACTGCTTTACGACGTAGTCGACATGGTGGTGCTCAATGCGTCCGTTAGCCAGATACGGCACGTGCAGCATGGCCACCGGGCATTGATACTCCTGCCGCAGAAGTTCGAACCACTTGAGAAACGTGAAGCATCCCGTGTAGGAGAGCAGCAGCAGGTCGGGATTGGGGAGTTTCACTCCGGTGGGACCGACATTACCCGACTTCAACATGCCAATATCGCATTTCACATAGGTGCAAACATCCTCGCTGTGCCCTTGCTTTTCCGCTTCCGCAATGTAGTTGGCGGAAAGCTTGCGCATTCCGGACTGGAGCGCGTTGATCTCCGGCAGAATTGGCAGCAGATCGAAAGACCGCAACAGCTCGGTCAAATTACCGGGAACAAACGTGGAGACGACCTTCCTACCCTCTTCACGCGCCCGTCCCAGAGAATCGTAGTAGTCCCCGATGAGTTGCTTCTGCAGCACCATGCTCCGCTCTTTCTGCACGGTCGATATTTTCATAGCGTCTCCGCTCATGCCTCGGTCCACAACCGAATGGAATCCGAGAAGGTGCCAGCCTGTTCCCGGATGACGGCAAATTGTCCCGTATCCTCGGAGTACTTGAACTGGGTGTGAGGAATGTGTTCGCGCTCCAGGGCGGCGACCAGCATGGGTTGCTCCAACAGCGCGGGATCGCAAAAACTCGGAGCGCAAAAAATGACGCCATCCGCGCGATTCTGGCGTACGGCATCGACCAGCCACCGGCCGCGTTGCCCATCGGGCGCATAGCACGAGGCCGTGGCCACGCTCTGCGTCAGGTAGGCCTGCGCCAGGTTTTCTATCGCGTCACCCTCCTCGGGTACTTCGCCTGTGAACCAGCGCAAACCCAGCAGCAGGTCGTCGTCCACGATCCAACAGCCCGCCCGTTCCAAGGTGATGAGCAATGCCAGCGGAGGCTGTTCGCAGAACATGCCCGTCAGCACGACTCGACTGCGATCCTCAGGAACAGCCGATCCCTGCGAAGCCATCTCGAGGTAGCGGCGCACCATCGTGGTGTGCTCCTCAGGCGGCAGCACACTGCCCGCACGCAGCACGGCATAAACTTGCGCGATGGGATAGAGCCACGGCGCTGCACTGCGCGCCTGGTAGAGTTCCCGGATCGCGCGGCGGTTCTGGTTGTAAATCCGTATGCTGTCTCGGAGATTCTGCTCGCTAATCTCAGCGCCCGCCAACCGCGCCATGTCCTCGCGCATCGCCGTCAATTCCCGCCGCCAGAATTCCCCTCCCACGCCGGTGTCGTAATTCTGCGGAAGATCGACATAGCGCACGTAACGTCCGGGAAAGAGCAGCGTCCACATGCCGCTCAGGTTGCGGACGACATCACAGATCGAAGGGAACAGCATGCCGTCCATCACATCGAGCCGCCCTGATAACGCCAGCTCGATCGTGCTGCGAGGAATGTGGCAGATGTAGCTCTGGAAGTAGGCGTCGCCACGGATGATTTCCAGCCGGTCGCCTCCGCCGAAAATGCCGACAGGCAACATGCCAGCCGCATGAATCAGTTCTCGGGGCACATAGATTGGCATGTACCCGATCGCTCTGCGCCCGGGCGCGCGGGATTTCCATTCCGCGACGGCCTGGTAGTCAACGTCTTCGTACAAGGTCTGGGCGCGGCTGAGGATCTGCTCGAGCTCAGGATTCACGCGAGCTCTCCTCTCTTCTCCCAGCTTTTCTCCCGGCTCTGCTCCCAATGCGGCTCACGTTTTTCCATGAAGGCGCGGAGCCCTTCCACGGCGTCGGACTGCGCCATAAGTTCGTCAAGATACATGCGCTCAACTTGCGGCAAGTCCTCCTGCAGTGCCCGCCGCAGCGGGAGGCGGGCAGCGCGTACGCCGTAGCGCAGCGCGACCGGCGAACGGGACAGAAAGTGATCGCGGATCCAGGTTTCGACCGTCGCTTCCAGCTTTCCTTGCGGAGCGGTTTGCACGATCAATCCCGCTTCCGCAGCTTGGGCGGAGTTCCATGCAGTTCCGGTCAACACGAGTTCTGCTGCGCGACTCGCGCCAATCCGGGCCGGCAACAGCACCGCCGCCGCGGGCGGGAAAACTGCCAGCTTGATTTCAGGACAAGCGAATGCGGCGCCTTCTTCCGCAACGATGAAGTCGCAAGCCAGTGCCAGTTCAAACCCTCCACCCAGGCACTGCCCACGTACGGCCGCAATCGTGACCACCGGCAGTTCGAGCATTTGTCCAAGCAGCTGGCTGAACCGCGGCAACATAGTCCTGACATGCTCGGGCAGGTGCTCCTGTACACTGGCGCCAAAACTGAAATGCGGGCCCTCCGCGGTGAGAATCATCACCTTGAGCTGTGGCCGATTCCGCAGGTCGTCGAAGGCCGCAGCCAAAGCTGTCATCATTGCCTGGTCGACGATGTTGGCCTTGGGCGTAGCCAGGGCGACGCGAGCGACCTGGCCGTCGTGTTCGAAGGAGAGTTTCAGGTTGCTCGTCATTATTATTCTGCCTTAGTCGTTTCCGGAACTGCCCAGGGCGCAATTTCAGCGATCAACTCATCGCTCCAGCGTACGCCTTCGGCCAGACGCTGACGCAACCGGACAAAGTCCACCTCGCGTTGCTGCCGGGTGCCGTAGTGGAAAGCGCGAAAACCGGCATTGGCCTCCGTCATCATGTTCAGCGCTAACCAAGCGCGGTTGGTTTCGCGGTTGCGGTCCCAATGTTCCAGTTTGTGCTTCCGCACACTTTCGACCGTCTTCGTCAAGCAATCGGGCATGGTGTGCAACAGCTTCGTGCAGAGCCCCTCGACCGCTTCATCCAACAACGAGAGATCAACGGTGCCTTTGGACATCAGAGCTTTCCCCGCCTCTCGGGCCTCTCCCGTCTTCCATTCTCCGAATAGTATGCGGCCAAATTCGTCGGACTCCCGATCGGTCACGACCAGCGGGTTGGACACATATTTGCCGTCGACCTTGAGTGCCGGAACGATCTGCGTGAGCCCGCCAAGACGATAAAAGCGGTGCGCGCTCCACGGCTCGCATAGCGTGGCGCTGAGCATGGCGTGCTCAATGCCTACGAAGAGCGGCAGGAAGTCGGTGCTGCCGCCATCGGGCGCTGAACCGTGCCTCGGTCCGGCCTGGCCGAACACAGCAAGGTCGCTGGCCACGGAAAAGTCGCAGGCCATTCCAATCTCTTGCCCGCCGCCCACGCGCATGCCGTTGACGCGGCAGATCACCGGTTTGTCGCAACCGAGGACGACGCTGACCATGTCGTTGAACAAGCGCATGTATTGCCGGTACTCGCCCGGTGCTCCGGCATAAATCTCCGCATACTCGCGCGTGTTGCCTCCCGTGCAGAAAGCCTGCGTGCCCGCGCCCGTGATTACGACAGCAACCGCGGCGCGATCGTTGCTGGCTTCGCGCAGCGCCAGAATCACTTCCTTGATCGACTTCGTGGTGTAGCTGTTCAGCTCGCGCGGATTGTTCAGAGTGATCCACACATTGTGCAGCCCGCTCACCTTCGTGCCGTCGCGACCGCGCGCGGGCCTGCGCTCCACCAGGATTTCGCTGGGGGAAAACTGTTCGACCAGGTTGTGATCTTTCATAGCTTTGTTCATTGCTTTGTTCCTTGTTGCATGCCCGCTACTGCGGCACCAGCACCGCTCGCCGACGGATTTGGTGATGATGGACCGCGTCGAGGACTTGCTGAGCATCTTCGAGTGGGTGCATTTCGACAAAAGGCTGAATATGAATTTTTCCCTCGAGCACCATGGCCAGCACATTCGGGTACTGAGCGGGAGGGCATCCCCAATTTCCGCAAGCGGTGGCATCGAAGGCCATCAGATTGGACAGGCGCACTTCAACTTTCTGCGCGGTATACCCAACGATCGCCAGGTGAGCACCCGGGTCGAGCAAGCTGAACGCAGTCTGCTGGCCGGCTGCCGTCCCGCTGGTTTCGAATATCTTGAGACCGATCCCGTGCCGGCTGCTTTGCTTGGCGAAAGACCGCACGGCCGACTTCACATCTGCGCACTCGCGGGCATTCAGTGCCAGTGCAGCACCGTGCGCCGAGGCAAGCTCCAGCCGTTCCGCGTCAACATCGATTGCCACGACTGCTGCGCCAAGCGCAGCGGCAATTTGCACTCCGAAGCCTCCGATCCCGCCGACTCCAACAAACACCGCGACATTGTCGGCGGTAAGACTGGAACGGTGAATTGCCTCATACGGAGTCGTGACCGCGTCCGCGACGACCGACAGCATCGCCAGGGTGAGCCCCTCGGGAAGTTCTACGGGGACCGGGCACAGGCCGCGTGCCGGTACTCTTACGTAGGTCGCAAATCCTCCATCGGCATCATTGCCCGGCATGAACTGTTTGCGGCAGATGGTCGGATGCCCGCTGCGGCAGGCATCGCAACCGCCGCAGGGAATTACGGCAGGCACAACGACCGAGCGCCCAATCCAGTTTCCAGCGTGTTCCCCGGCCAGCACTACACGGCCGGCGATTTCGTGTCCGAGAATCAACGGCAGGGCGTGGCGGGTGGGAATGCCCTCGTAAGCAAATCCAATGTCAGTGTGACAAACACCGCAGCCTACTACCTGGATTATCACTTCGTCGGGTGGGAGTTCTCCCGAAGCCGTTTCGGCCCAGTCGAACTGGCCTGTGGCAACCAGCCTCAGGCCCTTGCTCGTGGCGCAGGCGTCTTGCGCGGGCAGGGGTGCCATCATCGGAAGTCTCCTCACCCACCATTCGAACGATCGTTCGAAAATAATTACTAAGGCTACTTTGGTTGGGGGAATCCAGGATGTGATCGCAATCACGTTCGCCTGTGATTTGATGGCGGGAGAGCATGCGGGCTTCGCTGTTCAGGAGGTGGGAAATTTAAAATCCCGGACACCGAGCGTAAAGCAGGCGTCCGGGATGTTTCGGATTCGGCCTGGCTGAAGTCCCCAACGCAGCTACTTCAACCCTGCCTTATCCCTTCAACTGGAAAGCCACTCCTTTCGACTAAAAGTCGTGGTCTTCCGGCGTGCAGGAGCAGACTCCATAGCCGCTGCCCAGAGTGATCGCGAAAGAACACGACATCTCCAGCGCTGCATCTTCGGCAGACGCGAGGTTCGAGTCGGCTAACGGGGTTTCGGTTTCGTTAAAGGTGCCGGCTACGGCCCCCGCCTGGATGTGGGTCATCCATCCACGCAGTCCGGGTTCCGGCTTGTTGTTGGTCGGGTCATAAGACGCAGACGAAATGACCTTGATGACGCCACGTGAGGTTTCATCCCTGCCGGTGAGTGTGTTGGCCGTGAGTTCCTTATCCACGGATTCCGAGAGCAGACCGTTTGCCGAAACATAGCAGTTGCAGCACTCCTGCATCTCTTGGCTGTCATCGAACACATAGATGGAAGCCCACAGATTTCCGTTGGGGATTCCCTCATACTCCGTAGTGGACTGGTCGCCATCGTTGATGAGACGCAGCGTTCCGTCCGGAGCCTTGGCGGTATTCGCATTGGAGTAGTAGGTGACGAAAAAGACACTGTTGTCACCTTGAGCCAAAGCATTTCCCCCAAGCATCAGGGTCATTGCCAACAGCAACATCAAAAATCCGAGCTTTTTCATTTCTTTGGATCCTCCTAGAGGTTTGTGGCGCCCAGTGCTGGGGGAGGATGAGTTCTTGGGCGCTTACGGCACTTTTAACACTTGTTGAGTTCTTTACAAGTACCCACGTGGCTTAGTCAGGAAGACCAACGCCTGGAACTACTACTTAAGGAGTAGTAACCTTCTGGAATGAGTCCTCGGTTGGCCACGGTTAGGCGAGGGCCAACTCCGCCCCAAAAACAAACCCCAGACGACGGCGCTGGGGTACCTGACAGATTCTGTCGTCACAAACTGTCGGCTCTACCATTCCGTGGCACCCGCGGTGCCTGCTAAGACGCTGCAAACACAGGGATAGGCGAGAAATTATATTGGCGAATTGGTTGCTTGTACCTTCTCGGTCAACTTCGCTATGGGGACGAGGAGCATGAAGAACGGGTTTTTCGCAGCAAGGATTTCGACCATTATTGTTGTCTTTGCCTTTGCGGTTCCCGCGTTCGCCGATTCAATCGGGTCTTTCAACGGCGCGCAGATAACGAACCGCTATTTCGCGACGCAGAAATTCAATCTCAGCTATGCGGGCGGCTACGGCAACGCCTGGAAGGGCACACCGAGTGCGGGGTATGTGAGGGCCGCCAAGGGCAGCGGACCTGGCATGACTGCCCCCGAGCCGGCAAGCCTTGGCTTGCTGGGAACCGGTCTTGTATTTATCGCCGGCATGTTCCGCCACAAACTGTTGGGTAATGAGTGAGCAACAATCAGGACATCAGGCCCGGACTGGCATCCGGGCTTTTCTAATTTACTCGGATCTTCTTTCTTGCGAACCCTATTGCGGCCCCGAGCGCAGCCTCCGCAACTCTGATCCCAATAACGTGAATGCACAGTGCACCGGTACTGCAGTAAAGGAATTTCGCGCGGTGGTGATGCGACTCTTCCTGAATGGGCGCTTGGATGCCAGTGTGACATGCTGATCGCCGGCGGCTACAGCGGCTAGACCAACGAAAATTTCTATCCCTCCGAAGTCCAGGAAATCGTCGGAGTCCGCATCTCCTCGCATGCCAGCGTTAGCCTCATTTATCGGTTTGGTCGCTAGTCTCATCCCAAGAGTTCGCAGCAGGAAACCACGCTGTCATTCGGAGCACAAGAAAAATATGTTGTCATGCTGAGCGCGGCGAAGCATCTTGTGCTTGATTTCACGTGCTGGAATTGCCGCAGCCTCTTCCATCCGTAGGGACCGGGCTTGCCCGCATCTCAAGCGCGGCAAGCCGTCTATAGCAGTTACGGCGGCCATGAAGACCGCTACCACCGGGACAAGCGGAGTGGCATCACGCCGCCCTGTGCAAAGTATTTTCCAAATTAGGAAATCCAAGCGCTTAAAACTACCACTTTGAATGAAACTCCTTGCACAACCCTGCTAAGATCATCTGTTCCGACGTCTAAGTTCCTCGGTCCGAACCGGTTTCGGAGCGGGGATTTGGATGAAGGAATGCTCTATACTAGTGGGCTCTTCCTCTCCCGCTCGCTGACCAGTGCAAGGTAGGAGTTTGTTTTGAACGTGGGTGCGAACCGAAGGGGTGCGCGGAAAAGACGGACTTGGTATCGGCGTCGTCTGCGCATGCAGCGCACGCTGGTCGCTGTAGTCGTCGGAACGCTGCTCGCGGGCGTGGGCTGGCAGAGTGCGGCGCGCTATTTCTCGTTGCCCTTCATGCATTCCTCCCAGGTTTTGCCTCCCTCTTTTTGGGTCCGTGCGAACATCCACAAAGATCTTGCCTCCGCGGCGGCGAACTCAGCCAAGCCCACGAAATTTCGCGCGCGGATCCCGGATGTCTATCCTTACTCAGTTGTGCCCGGAGGCGTGAAAGATCCGGACGATCTGCGTTATGCGGCGTCGCGCGACTATGTAGTTCGCCGACATTACACCCACTTCGATTACACCCGTGCCCATCTCGTACGCGCCACCGAGGCCCGCGAAGTTTATCTTTCGTATCGCATTCGTGACACCGTCTTCTGGACCCGCAGAAGAATTCGCCTCCACGTCGGTGAACTACTGCTAACCGACGGCAAAATTACGGCCCGTGCGCGTTGCGGCAACCAAATTTCCGAAACCGCCAAGCCCGAGGTTTCCGACGAAGAGCCTGCCGAAGATATTCTGGACCAGCCCGTAGCAGCGATCGAATCCGCCCCGTCCTTGCCCATACGACCTGTGCTTACCCCGCCCGATTTACCCGTTGGCGAGCCAATTCCCCCCAAGCTCTTCGCGGGCGGATTCTTTTTCCCATACGTGCCGGTCAGTGTGCCGTTGCCTTCCGGACCTTGTCGCGCCGGCGACCAAGACATTGGCGGGCACTGCCGTCCCAAACACAAACCACCACCTGTTCCCGAGCCCTCGACTATGGTGCTGATCGGTTCCGGCCTGGCGTTAATCCTGTGGCGTTATCGAAGAACTGCTCGCCCCGTCGCGGAGTAGCGGCCCAGTTCCCGCATCCAACTTTGCCGCCAGGGTCCATGAGGCCTTAGTCAGGCTGGTTTAGTATTGCGGAGGCAAAGCCTATAGTCGTCATGGTCTGGCTCACTCTTGCAGTGGAGGCTCTGATCTTTTCGGCCCTGCTATTCGGCTCCGCGGGAACGATCCGCTGGCCCGCCGGATGGGCGTACCTCATCATATTTTTCGTAGCTGCTTGTGGTCACTCTTTCACTCGCACGGCACGATCCCGCGCTTCTTGCCGAGCGAATGAAATGGCAGGTCCAGAAAGACCAGCCGCTCTGGGACAGATTGCAGGTACACAGAGTACGCTGCCCGGGTTCGATACCGGCTGATACCATTTATCTGGTAGCAACCGAGCTCAAGAGTGATTTGGCGTTATCTCATCGAAGGCCCGTGGATCGTCTTCATCGTCTACTGGCTGGCGAGCGCGCTGAAGACGCGGCGCACCGTAAGCCGGGAATCCTTCGCCTCACGTTATGGCGTCCTTTTTCTGGAAGTTGCTGGCTTTGTCCTGCTCTTCAGCGACGTCGTGGAGTTCGGCGTTTTAGGTCGTCACATTTTCCCTCGCACGTACACTCTGTCCGCGACCGGTGTCGCCCTCACCTGGATCGGCATCGCCATCGCGCTGTGGGCGCGCTGGCACCTCGGACAATACTGGAGCGCGCGAGTTACTCTCAAAGAGGATCACGAGCTTATCCGCACCGGCCCCTACGCGTATTTCCGGCATCCCATTTATTCCGGAATCGATCTGGCAGCCATCGGCGGAGCGCTTGCAATTGACCACTGGCGCTGCGTCGCCGGAGTCGCCTTGATCGTCCTCGGCTATTGGATCAAGGCCAAAAAAGAAGAATCCATGCTGTTCCAGCAATTCGGCGAATCCTTCAAAGAGCACTGCCGCCACACCGGCTTCCTGCTCCCGAAGTTCTAGTAAAGTAGCGTGCCCGCTTTTTGGGAGGGGCACGGCTTTGGCCCTAAGGACTAGGTTGCCCATCCATAACGACGGAACTTTGGCAAATCCGTGTGCGTATTTACGACCAGAGAAAGCAGGGCCCAGACGGCGCCCCGCAAAGGAGGGCACAATGGACGGCAACTTCATAGGTTTAGTGGCAGTGACTTTGTTTTTTGGAATTCCATTAGCAGCCATGTACACGTACTACCGCGTTCGCAAGCTGCGGACGGAGGAACGGCTAGCGGCCATCGCCCGTGGAGCGAACGTGGCGATGGAACCGGATCTTTCCGAGGCCGCTCACTCCCGCCGCTGGGGAATCCTTCTGGCTGCAATCTCCCTGGGCTACATTGCGATGATGGCGCTGATCGCGCGAGCGGAACCGGACGCCTGGAAGGCCGCGGCAGTTGGCATCGTGCCGCTCGCGGCCGGGCTCGGTTTCCTGCTCGATTTCGCTTTGATCCGCAAGGACCTGAAATCAGCGGCCGGCAATCAGTAGTAGGAACGCGGTTCATGGTCGCATCCCGCCTGGGATTTTCTCCATGGCGAGTTAGCCAATCCGGCCGAGTATGCGGCCGATTTCTACGACATTACGCAGGGCGCTCTGCAAGTGTATGGTCGGCTGGGACCTGCGCTCCGGTGTCGGCTCAGCGCGTACCTATTCGGGAAAGTGACCCATTGTGATCCGCGCCAGCAGGGCTAAGACTTCTGGTGCGGATTCCACTTGCCAGAACTGCTAGACTCTGCTCAGAGCACCTCATGCCACGTTTATCTTCTGTCGGAGCCCTACTAGCTGTTGCCACCTGGTTGTGGGCGCCAGTTTCCGCCCAGACCAGTCTTGCTCAGACCAGCGCCGCGAATCGAGCGGCGAATAACGCTCGCGTCCAGCACGTCATTGTGCGGGGCAGCGAGGCCGCGATGGAGGTGGAGATACAGACCTCCGGAGCGCCGGTCGCGCCCAATACGCAGGCAATCACCGGACCCGATCGCATCGTGGTGGACTTTCCCGGCGCGCTTCCCGCTGCCGAGTTGCACGCCCTGACAGTGAATCGCGGCGGGCTGAAGGGCGTTCGCTCAGGATTGTTTTTCAGCAACCCTCCGATTACGCGCGTCGTGCTCGATCTCACGGAGCCGCAGTCGTATCAGATTTCGACAATTGAAAATGCGATCGTTGTAAGACTCAATCCGGGAAAACCGGGTTCGGGAAAGTCGGGTTCAGCAGCGGTGAGTCCAGTGAAGCTCGTTCCAGTTGCCGTAGCTGGCGCAAAGACTCTCGATGCGCGGGCCGCGCACCCGGCGAAACTCCAGACTGCTTCGCTGGTCGGGAGCACGAACGCTGCAAGCACAAACGCCGCGGTTACGAATGTCGTGACGACGAATGTGGTGAGTACCAGAGTCTCTGCCACAGTCTCCCGTGCGACGGCTCCGCTGCTTCCCGTTGTCGCTGCGGCGCTGCCGCCGATGCCCTTCGTGACCGTGACCTTTGCCAACGGAATGCTGCGCATCCACGCCGAAAAAGCTACGCTTTCGCAGGTGTTGTTCGAAGTGCAGCGCCAGACACATGCTGAGATTCCCATTCCCGCCGGCGCCGAGCAGGAACAAGTGATCGCCGATCTGGGTCCAGCACCAGCGCGCGACGTGCTGGCAGCGCTGCTGAACGGCTCTCCCTACAACTTCATTTTTGTGGGCAACGAACAAAGCCTCGAGCGCGTCATCCTGACGCTTCGCAACTCCAACCCCTTCTAGGGTGACCAAGTTCTCAGTTCCCGGTTCTCAGTAGAAACCGTCAGTGGGGGTTTCGTGGGAGCTCAGGAACTAGAATTCCTCGTTGGTACCGGTGGGATAACCCCCCTCCCCCCGTGTCTATTAGAATCTTTAACTTACGGAGAGATTTGCCGTAAGTCTTTGGGTTTACAGGACTTAACTTACAAAGTATAGATAACAAAGGAGTTAGCCGGAAGCTTCAGGGGGCTGGCCATTGAAAACAAAGGAGTTCTACTTACTAAGTCGAGTAAAGTCCAGATTTCAAAGAGCTTAGAACTTCTTCTGCCTCAGGCGCCAAAGCGCGGAGGCATTTTTCAACGATTTAGTGGCACGACTGAAGTCGTGCCCTTCCCAAAACCATTTGTGAGACCAGTTCTATTTCTTATTGTAACTCGTGATGTCAACTTAGTTGGATGAGTTTTGCCGCGTCCACGGTCTTTCGCGGGTCTCCGGTTATGGTGGCGAAACCAGCCGCACTGCCACGGGGGAGGCTCCGTTGCCGAGAATCGGCGTACCGGTGGCAGCACCGAGACCGTCTCCGCAGCCGACCAGGTTAATGACGGTGGTCGGTATCTCGCGGCGATTCGGTCCGAAAAGTCTTGTGGCAGCCCCGGTTGGATTCAGAAACAGCTGCACAAAGCCGATGATCTGCACCGGGTTGGGCGTCGGGTTCGTGACTGTGCCACTATCAAATACGGGCACTGTAACCAGTGAATCGCTGACCATCACGTCGTTCCCCGATGCGCCGGGGATCGGATTGTCGCTGCCCGCGACGAACTCGAACGGTTCGGTCGGTGGAACAGCAGCAACCGTGACCGTATCACCCCCGTCGCCTGTGGCATGCGTCAGACAATTCACCGCCTCCGTTGTTTCCCTGTCCTGGTTGGGGTTGTTGGTAGTTGCGATATAGGCCGCTGGGTTGTTGCAGGCGATGGGGGTTTGGATACATCCGCCAACGCTTTGCTCATACGCAGTGGTCAGCGCCGGGGCACAAGTCGGAAATGCCTGGGGGACCGGGGTGAAGGTCAGTGTTGTATCCCCGGGAAAATACTTCCACGCCACAGGAGCAGGCAGCGGTGTCGTGCTGCAGTTGCCGCCGGTGCAGCCGACGCTAAGTAGTGTGGCGTTGTTCGTGGGGGTGGACGACCAACCGATGAGCGTTGTATCAGCGATGGCTCCGGTGGCCGCGGTGAAAATCGGACCTCCGGCAGGAGTCGGACTGATATTCGGCAACAGCCACGGCTTTACGCACGCCGGCGCGATCGGCAGTCCGGGGCCACCCCCTCCTGTCGCTTGGAGGCTGGAAGGGTTGTAGGCCTCGGCGGTAGCCGACGCGGCTACTTTGACCTGCGTGGTTCCCCAGATGCGCGCGAAAAATGTCGGCAAGTCAGTTCTCTGCACCTGCACGGTAACTTGGGGATTCGCCACGAAATTCAGGGCCCCTGTATTGATGTTGACGCAGATTTCCGCTGTACATGTCGACGCCCCCCCATTCAAGGTCCTGCCACCGACCATGCTACTGGCAGCCACTTGCCCGGCCACGGCAATTGCCAGGGACACTGCGTTGTCTCCCACAGCGGAGCTTGAGGCTGAGGTCATACCCGAATTGGCAAGCACGCGCGCGCCGGCGAGAGCGGCGGCATCGGCCGCGAGCTGCGCTTCACTGCGAGCGGTGTAGAGCGTCACCACGTCGATCGAAAGCGCGGCCATGGCTCCGACGACAAACAGCATGAAGATCGCAACCAGCGTGATGATGAGCCCCTGCTCGCTCTTTCGCCCGGGGATGTTCTTCCGTCTACGCATAACCTCACATCTGATTGTGGACCGTGGAGCTTTCTGTCAACTGTGTTATAGGCGCATAGCTTGCGCCGGGGATTAACGTTTGAATTACACTATTGAATCGCCAATGATAGGGATACTGTACGGTCACTACGGTGCCGACAACTGCGGGCGTGGTCGCGGTCGATACCCATCCGCGGTTGATAGTGATGACGAGATTGTCGCCGGAGCTGTCACATCCGGTAATCGTGTAGGTCCAAGTCAGGCCAGCCGGTCCCGATGCTGTGCCCGGTGGCGAGCAAGCTCCGCTTGCCAGCACCCCGCTGCCCACCAGTGAGTTGAAAACTGCGGTCGCCACGGCTTGCAGAGAAGTGGGGTTGGCGTCGCTCGACGCAATGTCGCTCATGGGCTGGGACCCGGCAATGATGGCGCCTTCCTGCGCGGCCTGCTCGATCTTCTGTTTCTGATCGAAAGCGCCGCTAAAATCGAAGATGCCCACGACGAAGACCACCAGAAGCGGCAGAGCAATGGCGAATTCCAACAGCGCAGCGCCCTGCGCATCCTTCCTCAGACTGACTAGGCGGCGATGTGGGATTCTTAAGCGAAGCATCTAGTTCTCCATCCTGCTCTGCGCTTGCGCCGACAAAGTAATCTGCTGCAGGTTGAGGGAGGTGAAGGGCAGATAAAACGAAAATGGATATTGAAAGCTCACTATGACTCCACATTGCGAGGGCGGGGTCGTGGCGGCGGAATTAAGCAGCGCCTGCTGGCAGATCGTAATGTGGCTGGCCGTCGTGCATGTCGCCGGCGTCGTAGGATTCACGCAGGAGAGCGGCGTAGGAGGATTGATGTTTGTCGGGATCTGAGTCGGATCGATACTCGAAGCACACATCACGGTCGCAACAGCGTATGCCACCGTCCCGGCGGTACCAGTCTCGGGGCAAGTTGTCACCGAGCCATTGGCGGCGGGGGCATTTCCGCAAGTGGCGCACGTCGAGCGTGCCGCCGTGATTGCTCCCTGCTGCGCCGCCTGTTGGATGGTCGAGTAGATGTTGAAGGCCCGTCCAAACCAGACGATGCCCAGCAGCAACATGAACACTATCGGCAGCACCAGCGCTACCTCGGCGATCTCCGACCCGTCAGAGCTGGCGAGTTGACGCGCGATTCGTTGGATCTTCATTTGGGCAGCAACCACCTCCATGATTTGTCATCCTGAGGGATGTGAAGGACCTATGCATTCCGGCACAGCAGGTGGAGAGTCGGGCATCGCCGCCCTGGCAGGAGGGGCGAGACGCCCGTCGCTCCAACATATTAAATGCATAGGTCTTTCGCTTTGCTCAAGATGACAGATCATAAATGCAATTACAAATTACTTTTTACCAATTACAAATTATCCATTGCCAATTACAGCTTGCCCAGCGCCCGGCCCATCCCGTAGAACAAAACCGTCAGCGCCATGGCCACGCCGAACGGGATTCGGGTGGACTGCGGATCGTCGAGCGAGACTTCGGACCCGGGCATCCGCAGGCTGAACACCGCCGCCAGCAACCGTGCGATATTCATGAGCGTCCGTTTCAGACGCCCTTTCCAAACGACCACGGCCAGCGCCATCACTCCCGCAACCAGAATCGTGCCGATGAGCACGGAGAGCAATTGCCTGGGACCGAGACAGGCTCCCAAAGCGCCAGCCAGCTTCCAGTCTCCCGCGCCGAGGCTGCGGACGAGCACGAAAGGCAGCAGCAGCCCAAGGCCCAACACCGTTCCCAGCAGCGCGGCTTTCAGGCCCGGCCAGCGGTAGAGAATCGTGTTGACTGCGATGCCGGCTCCGAAGCCGGACACGGTCAGCCAGTTTGGAATCCGCCGATAGCGCCAGTCGAGAAATCCCGCGCCAATCGCTGTCAGCACCGCGGGAAGCCAGGGTCCGGATTGAAGCCATGGTCCGGATTGAAGCACGATTGCCGCTGGCAGACAGGCGCCTCCGCGAGTTTCCTCTCTGTACTTTAGGGCTTTTGGAGGCCGCACTCAAGAGGGAAGTTCTCAGTTCCCAGTTCTCAGTTCTCCGAAAAAGCAGGCTGTCTATTGAATGCTGCTGGGCACTGAGAACTGGGAACAGCTGCTTTTGAGCAAAGCAAAAGGCCCGGTTGCCCGGGCCTTAGATTGGAATCGAAGTATGAGTTACTAGCGAGTGACCGGTGGAGCTGAATTTCGTTCAGCAACGACTTTCTTGGCATTGTCGGCCAGCGCGCGCGCTTGCGGCATCAACTCAAGGGCCTTGATCACATCCGGATCGGTTTCGGCCCGCACCTTCAAGCCTTCTTCCTGGCCGAAGGCATCGACGAAGAGTTCGCTTTTAATATTCGAGCGCAGCCAATCGTTGTTCTCGATCATATCCGCTTCGGTATAAGCTATTTTTTCCTGGTCGAGGAATTTGCGGAAGTCCTGCAGCAGCGCATCGTCTACTTCAAAACTCTGCGTGATCTTGTGAGTGAGCGCGTAGCGCTTGGCAAAGTTGAACAGCGCGTAGTGCTGCAGCAAGTCATCCTGAAATCTGTTCGACTTATAAGGCGCCAGCTTCACATCGGGAGTAATGCCGCCGCCGCCGTACACGGTGCGTCCGCCATCGGTGAGCTTGACTTCGTGGTTAGTGTTATTCTCGTCGCCCTCGCGATTGTAGTAATAGTCGTAGAGGGAAAGGTTGGAGTAATCGCGCTGGATCAGGCGTCCGCTGGGGGTGTAGTACTTGGCGGTGGTGAGAGCCAGGCCGGTGTTTTCGGCCAGCGGATACACGGTTTGCACGAGACCTTTACCGAAGGTTACTTCGCCCGCGATCAAGCCGCGATCATGATCTTGAATGGCTCCGGCTACGATTTCGGCGGCGGACGCGGTGCCGCGATTCACCAGCACTACCAGCGGGTAGTCTTTTCCGCCGTTGCCGTGGGCTGCTACGTATCGCTTTTCTGGAGAGGAGCGGCCGTGGTGCGAGACGATCAGCTGGCCCTTCTTCAGGAATTTGTCGGCCACGCCTACGCCTTCACTTAGCAGGCCTCCGGGATTCTGACGCAGATCGAGGACCAAGCCTTTCAGATCGCCCATCTCATCGAGAGCATCGGCGACTTCATGCTCGGTGGTTTCCTGGAATCCGGAGATGTGCATGTAGCCGATGCCGGGCTTGATCATGAAGTGCAGGTCGACGCTGTAGCGAGGAATCTCGTCGCGGACGACGGCGAATTCGAGCGGGTGGTCGGAGCCTTCGCGCAGCATGGTGATGCGGACGGTGGTGCCCTTCGGGCCTTTGAGCAGATCGGCCACATCGGAGGTGCTCATGTTGTCGGTGGGCTTGCCGTCGATGGCGGCGATGATGTCGCCGGGGCGGATGCCGGCGCGATAGGCCGGAGTGCCGACAAAGGGAGCGATGACGATAACCTTATTGTTGCGCGGTCCGACCGTCATGCCCACGCCGTAATACTTGCCGCGCTGTTCTTCGCGCAGGGCGGAATAGGACTTCGGATCGAAAAAATTCGAGTGCGGATCGAGCTGGTGCAACATGCTGGGAATGGCGCCGTTATAAATCGCCTTGTCGGCATTCACCGGGTCGGCGTAGTTCTGTTCGACGGCTTCATAGACTTCGGTGAACTGCTTCAAGCTGTCGCGGACGTCGGAATCGCTGCTGGGCGTGGTTGCCGGGCTGATCTTTTGCGCGAACAGCATTCCGAGCAGACCGAACAGAGCAAGGACAAAAACTATCAGGAAGAGTGAACGACGAGAACTACCAGCCATGTGTCGAAATCCTCAGTTCGAAAATACTCGGGCAGGGACGTGGAGGGATCCAGTCGCCCCATTTGGTGCAGTATAGCATGCAAAAGCGCCTGTTTAGTTGGATGCTGAAACCGGCCGGAGGTTACCGCGGAGCGACGGCTTTTAGGGGAGTGCGTAGCTGCCAAGCTTGACTGGCTCTAAATCCCAGATCTCGAAAAGGCAAGACCCTGGGGGATCCGCGTTTATTTCGTTCTGGCGAGCACCGATTCGACTTTGGGCTTGAACGCGACTAACTGGGACAGGATAGCCGCGACGTACAAACCCGCCGCGAGGATGTAAAGAAACTGGAATCCGAAATACATGGAGTTGTATTCGAGCAGGCCTCCGCACATGGCGCCGAGCAGATTCATTGCCATGATGCCGGAAATCGCGCCCCGAGAGCGTAGCCAGGTGGAAAACAGTATGCCTGAGAAAAATATGGGGCTGGTGAGCACCACGGCCAAGCCGATCCGGCCGAGCCAATTGGATGGCAAGCCTCCGGTGTGGGCGATCCACCAACCGAGGGCTAGGCTGAAGAGCAAGAGCAGGTAAGTTATGGAAGAACGTTCGATGGTGTAGCGCATCACCGCCCAGTTCGCGAGAAAGGCCATCACTAGAATGCCAATAATGGCGATTCCGATGACCTGCCAGGAATTGCCGAATAGCAATCCGAGCTCGGTAATCGCCTTGGTTTCGATCAACATGAAGCCTGCGCCCAGAAAGAAGAATGGCGCAGATCCGAACTGAGGCTTTCCATCCAGAAATCGGGAGAACATAAACAGCGAGAGAGCCAGAACCAGCCCGGCCATGACTAAGTACGAAACGGGATACACGCGGCGTGGCATGTAGAAGAAAGGCCAGTCGTCTGTGGATACATCTGTTGAAACATCGGTGGTCGCATTATTGGAAACACCGGCAGATCCCGTCGGAGCGGCGAACGTGGAGCTGGCGTCTTCGAAACCGCTCTTCTGAAGTAGTGCTGGTGCAAGCAGCAATTGCCTATTATTAGCTTCTAGAAAGATGACTGCGCCGTCGTAATACGCTCGCACGCAAACCGGAGCGCGGCCATCGAAAGCACCCTGCAGCATCAGGTAAATCTTGCGCCCAAGCTGCGGGTTCATCACCGAAAAGGATAGCGAAAGTATGCCATCGGAATTGAGCCGTTGGCGCGCTTCCCGCAGACCCTCGACCGTGTAGACGAAGGAATCCAAGCGCACGCTCGAGGCGTGGCTCAGCAGGGTATGCGAATCGAGCAAGCCGTAGACCACCATGTCGTAATGCTCGTGTGTATTGCGCAGGAAAGTGCGAGCATCGTTTACGACGGCGTGAACGCGCGGATCGGAATAGGGGTGCTCGGGATGTCCCTGCTTTCCCTCCATAAGAATCGCCGGATCGATCTCAATGGCGTCGATCTTTTGCGCTCCATTGCGTAAACCGGCGGCAACATCGTTGCCGGTGCCGGCGCCGACGATCGCGACACGGCCGGGAGCGTGTCCGTATAACCAATACGGCAATTCGTAGTAATTACGGATGCTATTCAGCTTGGGATTGGAGTCGACGTTGCGGTTCGAACGCGCCAGGTCGTGGACCCGCTGATAGTAATGGCCAGCCGCCGAAATAATCATCAGACCTTGCGGATCTTGTCCTACCTCCAGCAACTGGTAAGGAGAGTAAATTCTTTGCCAACGCGGATCCGTCGGCCAGGCGATAACTGTCAACGCCAGGACAACCGAGGCAGCCCCAAACAGCAGCGGACGCGGGCTCCAGACGTGAAACACGAGCACGAGGCCGAAAGCCAGCAGAACCACACGACCGGAGGAGTCCAGAAGGCGCTGAGAATGAACATGAGGAGCACGCCCACGACGCTTCCCGCGAGATTCAGGCCGTAGGCGGAAAGTTTTTCGCTTCCCTCTTTTCCCTGTTGTTCGTTTCCCCGTTTCTCCAGGAGACAACCGCAAAGTTGTCCGATGGGAATGAATGCGAGGGCGGTCAGCAGGAACACCAGGGCCAGAAGCAGGTAGGTCTGAATGCCATTGAAGAGCGTGTTCACAACGGGCAGGCCCATGTTCAGTTGCTCAGAAAACGGGAGTATCTTGAGGCTCGAACGATTGTCCGGAGCCAAGCCGTAGCGGAGGCCCAGCATCAAAGCGAACTGCCAGCAAAGCAGAGGAACCGCGAGAAAAAGCGGGATCAGCTTGCGGCTTCCGAGCGCATAGCCCAAACCCAGGCCCGCGAAGCAGGCTAGTAGCGAGAAATTCTTGTAAAAGGCAAACAACTCAAAAACGCTAGCCTGCCAGCGGATGACGGAGAGCTCGAGAAATAAGCTCAGGGCTGCCGAGGTGAAGATGGCAACGCCCAGGTATCGGTCCGGCGTGGAATGGAGAAACTCGGCTTGGCGCCGAGCGGCGGCATCGATAATCGGTTCAAGGCGTCTGAGAAGAGGCCGCAAAGCCAGGGGCAGGATCGGCGCAAGAATAATGACCAGGAAGACAGTACGATGCGTTCCCAACGCCTCGCCCTGCAGGATCCGGCTCGACAGATAGGTAAGGAATGGGATAGTGGCGGTGCCTAGTAAGAGGAAACCCATCAGCCGAACATACGGACGCCCCAAAATCCCTCCACAGCTGGGTAGTAAGGTATTCGCCAAGAAGACGGGCGGTGCACTGGTGCCGGCAAGATTGGCTAGATGAGGAAGTATGCAACGCGTGGGTGAGGATTTTCAAGTACTCACCCCTTCGCCCATTTTCTATCGGCCACCGGATCCCGTACCTCTGCGTTTCTTTTCTGTCGCGGACCTGACGTCGCTGAGCGTTAGCCCATCCTCCCGCTTTGGCCAGAGGCAATAATTCCTATGCGGGACGCCATGGAGCGGCGCTGGTAACGCAAACGGTTCCACTTTCCCTTCTTTGCTGATGTGCAGTGTCATCGTTGCTGAGCAGTTACGGCACAGCCAGTAGTATTCCGGGCTCCTGGGATTGGACAATCTGAGAACTGGGTCTGTTTCCAATCGAAAGAGTATGCCCTGCTCCATGTAGCGAAAGGAGGCCGAACACGAAGGGTTGGTACACTTGCCGAGCATCTTGGAACCTCCGGCGCGCTCGGACGCCTATGAATATTTTCCTCTGCATGGTTACAGCTTGCTGTAACGCATATCACTCATCAGTGTGAGGGGGGTGTTGTCAATGAAGATGCTTCAGAAGAAGCGCGTGACGCCTTCTTCAAGCACTACCACTTTGTCTTTCACTCCCGCGGCCAGCGCCTCTCGCTCCAGCAATTGCAGGGGCTCTTCAATGGGCTCGTGCGACAGGCGGAATGTTCCGTAATGCATGGGGACCATCCAGCGAGCCTTCAGATCGAGGAAGGCGCGGGTGGCGTCAGCGGGACTGGTGTGGACGTTGCGGAATTGCGGCGGATTGTAGGCGCCGATGGGCAGCAGCGCTAGTTCGGGCGAGAGGCGGCGTCCGATTTCGCGGAAGCCGGCGAAATAGGCGGTGTCTCCGGCGTGATAGACGGAGTGTTTGCCGCTGCGCAGCACGTAGCCGCCGTAGCCGCGGTGCGAATCTTTGAGGATGCGCGCACCCCAATGGCGGGAGGGAACATGCGTAATGTCGAGCGCGCCGTGACGATAGGTGTTCCACCACTCCAGTTCGACAATTTCTTCGAAGCCGAGATCGTTGACCAAATCGAATAAGTGATGGGGGACGACCAGCGTGGGCGCGGTTCCGGTCCGGCGGCGGGTTTGCCGCGCTATGGTGCGCAGCGACTGGCGATGCAGGTGATCGAAGTGCGCGTGAGTTACGAGTACGAGATCCATCGGCGGCAGGTCGCGCAGATTCACTCCGGGCTGACGCAGGCGCTTTAGAACGAAGAGCCAGCGCGCGAAGTTGGGATCGATGACGACGTTCTGCCCTCCGATCTGGAGGAAGAAGCTGGAGTGTCCGATGAAGGTGACACCCAGCTCGCCGTTCGAAGCCAGTTTCGGTTTGTGAGTCTCGCCGGTGCGAGGCGTGACTGCGGAGCGCCGCACCAGGCGCGTGAACTGGCCGGCGCGCTTGCGCAATGCGGGATTTTTCAATGAGGACTTTAACATTAATTCGACCAGTGCGATTCGACCAGTATGATTCGGTCCGTCCGCAGCGACTCGGTATGGCTACATTATCGGCTTTGTTGGCTCAAGTCTCCAGTGCATTTCGATGCTCTGGAGACCGAGATCGACACATTGGCGAGCTGTTTTCTGTAGTAGATAGAGTCTCTTAATTTATTTTCCAGTGTAAAGAATTGTGTTTTCTTTGACCCTTACCTTGCTGGTCATATTTATAATCCAAAGCAATACGTCCGGAGGAACTACGCTGATGCGCGTCGCTTTTCTTGGTTTGGGAATTATGGGACGGTCGATGGCCGCGAACCTGGTCAAAGCCGGACATGAGGTTGCGGTGTGGAATCGAAGCGGCGGCAAGGACGTAGATGGGGCGCGCAGCGGGGCTTCTCCGGGGGACGCGGCGGCGGGCGCGGAGGTGGTGTGGATGTGCGTCTCCGACACCAAGGCGGTTGAGGGCGTTTTGTTTGGGCCGGGCGGCGTGGAGCCAGTGCTGGCCGCGGGCATGATTATTGCGGACTCGAGCACGATTTCGCCTTCCGCCACGCTCCGTTTTGCTGAGCGGGTGAAGGCGCGTGGCGTTGATTATGTGGACGCTCCGATGACGGGCTCGAAGATCGCCGCCGAAGCGGGGAGCCTGATTTTCATGGTGGGCGGCGACGAAGGCGTGGTCGCTCGCCTGCAGCCGCTCTTTCAGGCGATGGGCAAGCAGGTGTTCCACATGGGCGAGACGAGCAAGGGACAGGCCACAAAGCTGGCCATGAATCTGCAGATTGCGCTCATCTATGAAGGATTCGCCGAAGCGCTCACGCTGGCCGCCAAGCTGGGCGTGGATGTTGAGAAGCTGTTGCCGCTGATCCAGGCTTCCATGGTGCGATCGGGAGTGGTGGAGTACAAAGCTCCGTTCATTCTGCAGCGCGATTTCTCGCCGAATTTTCCGCTGCGGCTGATGCTGAAAGATATTCGCCTGGCGCTCGATGCCGCCAAGGAATCGCGCGTGCGCCTGCCGGGACTGGAAGCGGTGGAAGAGGTCTATGACGTTGCCGCCGAGGAAGGCGAGGCGGATCTGGACTATGCTGCGACACTTACGCTGCTGGAAAAGTGGGCGGGGGTTGAGGTGAAAGCTAAGGCTGCGTCGAAGTAGACGAAGTCCACGCAATGTTGTTGACGTCCGCCGTTCTTAAAGGTGGCAATCTGCAAGAACAGCCCCAATCAGTGGTCCGAGGGTGCAATGCTCGATCGTCTGGCCGCATTCGCACTTCTTTTCTACGCGATCTTTTTTCCTTCAGCATTTCTTCACGCCGCGGTAGTCCAGGGCAAGGTGGTCAGCGGAGATCGAGGAGAGCCGCTAGCGCGGGTGCAGGTCTCGGTCCTTGAAACGCAACATGAAGCCATTACCGCGAACGACGGAAGCTTCTTCATCAAAGATATTGCTCCCGGCCATTACACGCTGCGTCTGAACGCGGTTGGATACCGGCTCATTACGGTTGAGTTCACGCTTGCGGCTGGCGAAGCGGCCAAGGAGTTCGACATCACGCTCGCTCCCGATAACTTCCGCCGCACGGAAAAAGTCGAAGTGAAGGGCGACATTTTTCAGGGTCCGGATTCGCCGGCCATCACCGAACTCAACCTGACCAGCTCGGAGCTGCGCGAGACGTCGACGGTCGTGGCCGACGACCCTTTCCGCTCGATTCAGACCTTGCCGGGGGTGTCGGCGGAGGGCGGTAACGATTTTTTTGCGCAAACGTCGATCATGGGTGCGTCCTACGCCAATACCAGCATTTACGTTGACGGAATTCTGGTGCCTTCGCCGTTTCACGGCACCGACATCACCGAAGGCGCGACTCTGAGTATTTTCACCAGCGAGACTATTGAGGACGTCAAGCTGTTTCCGGCAGCCTATCCGGAAAAATATGGCGACGCCGTCGGGGCCGCGCTGGGCCTGCAGACTCGGGACGGCAGCCGTACCGCGCCGACCTTCCGAGCTTCCATCGGACTGGCGGACTCGGAACTGCTCGGTGAAGGAGAACTTGGGCACGATAAAAAGGGTTCGTGGCTTGCGTCCGGGCGCAAAAGCTATCTGGGCTACCTGCTGCGCAACCGCCTGAACGATACCCACGATAATGTCTCGTTCTACGATGGCGACCTGCAACTTACCTACGACGTGGCGCCCAATCAGACCGTCAGTTTCTACGGTATTGGCGGGCACACGTTCTACGAGCTGCTCGATCTGGCCTACGCTCCTACGCCGAATAACATCCAGCGTGCGACCAACGATTTTGAGATGGGTCGGTTGGGTTGGCGCTGGACAGTGAATCCTCACCTGCTGATCGATACGCGGGCGGCGTACTTTCAGGCGCCTTTCTACTATTGGAATTCCAGTCAGATGCCTCTGGATAAGACTCACTACGCAGAATGGGTGACTGGAGGCAGCGTGGTTTGGAACTGGCAAAAGGATCACGTGTTGGAAGGCGGGTGGACGACGCGCCGCGCGGGCACAAGCGACGAATCAACGTTTTACAATCCAGACGGCACGGTCCAGGCCACCAGCAGTCCAAGCGTAGTGGATTGGAAGAACGACGGATACGTGCAGGAGACCTCGAGCTTCTTCGGCAACCGGCTTCATCTAGTCGGCGGCCTGCGCCTGGATAGCACACAGCAGTTCGACCTTCATCCCGTTTCGCCACAGGCCGGAGCTTCGTGGCAACTTGCCTCGGCAACGCAGTTGCAGTTCGGGGTGGGGCGCTACAACCAGTTCGAGTTCCCGGCGTATCCTCCAATCCAATTTCTTGGCTGCGCCGTGGGCGTTGAATCCTATCAGACCGCAAACCACTACACCGCGGGCGTGGAACAGCGTATCGGGGAAAGCACGCGCCTGAAGGTCTTGTTGTTTGATCGGCAGAACGGCATTTCACAAAGTTATTCATACTACATCGACAATACCTGTTATTCCGCTCATGGCTTCGAGATCGAAGAGCGCGACTACTCGCGCGGAGCTCAGATCGTTCTCCAGAGTCGAACCGCCAATCGATTGTCCGGCTGGATTGGGTACACGCTAGCATACTCACGCGAGAAAATTCCTTACTGTTGCAATCCAGGAGAGTACTGGATTCAGTTCCCGACAACGGAAGACCAGCGAAACACGCTGAACGTCTTCGCCAGTTACCGCATCAACCCCACCGTACACATTAGCGGAAAATTTCTCTTCGGGTCTGGGTTTCCAATTCCGGGCGAACAATTCAACAGTAACGCGATCAGGCTGGGCGACTACCAGCGCCTGGATGTTCGCGCCGAGAAGGATTGGGCATTCACTCGCTGGAAGCTGGCTCTGTACGGCGAGGTGCTCAACCTGACCGATCACAATAATCCCCGGTATTTCTATACTTCTTATACATGTCCCCCCAATCAACCTGGATGTAGTTCTCCGACGACCACCGTCGTCACGGGGCAGGGGCTACCCATTACGCCTACGGCGGGCCTGGCGTTTGAGTTTTGAAAAAGCTCTCTACTTCTTTGCGAAGGAGCGCACGTAGTTCACCATGTTCCAGATGTCGTCATCTTTGGCGCGGTTGCCTTCCGGGGGCATGTCGTCGCCCTTGCCGTTGCGGATAATGTAGAAGAGTTCGCCATCGGTGCGGTTTTTTAGGGCGTCCGGATTGGTGAAGTCGGTGACGTTCTTGTAGTCCGAGGCCATGTCGCCCTTGCCATCGCCGTCTTTTCCATGACACATGGCGCAATCATAGCCATACATCTTCTTACCCTTGGCGAGCGACTCCATTGAAGGCTTGACGGGATTTACTCTGGTGGCATCCCCAGGAGGAATCTTGTATTCGGGGGCGGGTGCTTTTGCGGGAGGCTGATCTTTCGGCTTCTGCGCCCAGAGCGCGAACGCAAGAAAGAGCATTGCAAGAAGAACCAGTGGAGTTTCCTTCAATACTTTTTTGTTCGGGACCCTGTTCTTCAACACACACCTCCTGTTAGGGAGCACGGTTGAACTGACAAACGATACTCTACGACACCGCAACATGCACGGAAAAGTTGTGCGGTCACAGACCGGCGTGGGGGGAATCACAAAGGCGCGGAATGCGTGACCTGCGCGAGCGCGCCGAAGGTCCTTTGGGAGGAGCCCGTTACGCTCGTAACCCCTTTAGTCAGCGAGGATTACAGAAGTATTACAAAGTGATTCACGGACTCTTGGTATTGTCGGGGACGGACTCGAGTCTAACGGGGTGTGGGGAGAAAAAAGAAGATGAGCGAGAGCATGCGCGAGACCAGGCGCGAGACAGTGCGCGAAGCGGCAGGCCAGGCAATGAGAGAAAACGGAGAAGGCACGAACCGTAGAGACCAGGCGAACCGGGACGGCTTCAATTGGGGCACGGCGATCGCCATGGGGCTGTTTCATGTGGGCGCAGTCGCGGCATTATTTTTCTTTACATGGCCGGCATTCTTTGTCGCCACTTTCTTGTGGTGGGTTTCGGGCAGTCTCGGCATCGGCATGAGCTATCACCGCCTGCTGACGCATCGCGGATACAAGACGCCGAAATGGGTGGAGTATTTGCTGACCTGGTGCGCGACGCTGGCGCTCGAAGGCGGGCCGATTTTCTGGGTGGCGACGCACCGGATTCATCATCAGTTTTCTGATGAGGAGGGCGATCCGCACTCGCCCATCGACGGTAAATGGTGGTCGCACATGGGGTGGATCCTGATGGGCAAGTCAATGCATCACGACACCACGACGCTGGCCCGCTACGTCCCCGACCTGACCAAGGACAAGGTTCACGTCTGGCTGACCAAGTATCACTGGACTTCAAACATTATTGTGGGCGTGATCCTGTTTGCCATTGGCGGATTGCCGTGGCTGCTGTGGGGAGTCTTTGCACGGGTGGTGGTCGGTCTGCATTCGACCTGGATGGTGAACTCGGTCACCCACCTGTGGGGCTCACGGCGTTTTGCGACCAAGGACCTCTCCACCAACAATTTTCTGGTAGCGATCTTTACCTTTGGCGAAGGCTGGCACAACAATCATCATGCGCATCCGGTTTCGGCGCGACATGGATTGCGCTGGTATGAAATCGATTTGAACTGGTACGGCATCTGGGCGCTGAAAAAACTGGGCCTGGCGCGGCACGTGTATAAGGTTGATCTCGAGAGGCTTCCGCCCAAGCCGGCTTTGGTTCGGGATGTGAAGGCGGCTGCAGTGCTGGCAGCGGCTGCGGGCAACGACTAGGGCAGGTCGCAGGTCTTAGGAAAGGCTCTCGAAGCGACCGCGGTGTTCGGCCTCGGGAGTTTTTTTGCCTAATCGTGATTACATCGTCTAGCAGTGAAACATCGCCTTTAACCTCACAACCGCGGAAAACCTGACACCTGAGACCTGACACCTGGGACCTGATTCTCTACAATCTCCCTGTGCGCATCATCAGTCGGCAGAAGGCGATTTACTTTTTCCTTACGCTGGGGGTTTGCCTGGCGGCAGTGGCGTTCGCGGTTGGCAGCGGATGGATCATCCTCAACTGGCGCGAGGGCGTACGAGTTTTTCTCGGCGTCATTTTCTTTGGCGCCATTGTCGCAGGACTCGTGCTCAATACCATTTTTCTCATCCGCGAAATTCGGCGCAACGAGCAGCACGACAGTTTCATCAACGCGGTCACCCATGAATTGAAAACGCCGATCGCGTCCATCCGCCTCTACCTGCAAACTTTGCAGAGACGCGAGGTGGACGAGCGGCAGCGGCGCCAGTTCTACGAGTTGATGCTGGTCGATACCGATCGCTTGCACCACACCGTAGAACAGGTGTTGAAAGCGGGAGAGGCGGCGCACAAGAAAAGCCCACCGCAACGGCTGCCCGTGGAATTCGATGCGCTGGTGCGCGAGTGCATGGAGCTGGCGCGAGTACGGCATCATTTGCAGGCGACGGATCTCGACTACCGCGAGTCTTTGTCTTCATCCTCTTCGCCGTCTATGCAGAACGGCAGCAGGGCGTGCGTGCTGGGCGATCCCGAGGAGTTCCGGACAGCGGTTGCGAACTTGCTGGATAATGCGGTGAAGTATTCGCCCGATGGCATACACATTTCGGTGGAGTTGGAGGCTCCGGATGAAGAGCGGTTGGTGCTGCGGGTGCGCGACCGTGGCGTGGGTATTCCGCCGCAGGAGTTGAAACGTATCTTCAAGCGGTTTTACCGGGTGACGCAGCGTTCGCTCTCGGGAGTGAAGGGCACCGGCCTCGGATTGTTCATCGTGCGCTCGATCGCCCGCAAGCATGGCGGCCGTGTATTCGCGCAGAGCGAAGGGGCAGGGAAGGGAACGACCGTGACCCTGGAATTGCCGCGGAGGTTGGCATGAGCCGCGTCTTGGTAGTGGAGGACGAGGCGCACCTGGCGCAGGGCCTGCGCTTCAACCTGCAAGCCGAGGGACATGCGGTGGAAGTTGCGGGGGACGGCGAGAAGGCGCTGGATCGGCTGGTCGACAAGAAGGAACATTTCGATGTAGTGGTTCTCGACGTGATGCTGCCGGGCAAGAGCGGTTTTGATGTCGCGGCGCTGCTGCGCGAGAAGAAAAACTATGTGCCGATTTTGATGCTGACGGCGCGCGGGCGTCCGGAAGACGTGCTGCAGGGATTCGCGGCGGGGGCGGACGACTACCTGCCGAAACCGTTTGAGCTGGCGATTCTGATTGCGCGTCTGGAGAGCCTGCTGCGGCGCAGTGTGTGGATGAAAGACGTTGATGTGGCGACCGTTGATGTGGAGCGGCGTTCACCGTCAGGCGAGCGGGCCGCTGGCGGCGATACCTTCAGCTTCAACGGGAAGACGATTGACTTCGGAGAGCTGGAGCTGCGCACGCTCGGGAATACGATCCATCTGACAGTGATGGAGGCGGAGTTTCTGCGCTATCTGGTGCGCAGCAAAGGGCGGGTGGTTTCGCGCAAGTCCATTCTCGAAGATGTTTGGGGATTGCACGAAGATACCGATACGCGCGCCATCGATAATTTTGTGGTCCGGCTGCGGCGGTACATAGAAGAGGATCCGTCGCGTCCGAAACACTTGCAGACGGTGCGGGGAGTGGGGTACCGCTTTGTGGCCGAGCCAGAGTAGGGGGTCTGGCTTCCGGAGGTCGTTGGATTGTGTAAACCACCAGGACTCAATGCTTCAATTCCGTTAGTGCTGTTTGGCTGAGGAACTGGCGGCCAGTTCGCGGAACAGGCCGAGCAAGGCGGCCGCGGCTTTTTGATCGGAGAGATTCTCTAGCGCCACCGTGGCGGTGAAGTGCGGCGAGGCGGAGTTGAAGCGGACGCCGACGAAATCCTTGTCGCGCCAGGACGCCAGCGCGCTCACCACCGGGCTCAATTCTACGGGCCAGTCTTCCTTGGTGGTCAGAATGACGGGGCCTGGGCGGGTGATGGTCCAGGCGCGCGTGTGATCGAATCCCGCCGACCCCGAGTCTTTCGCTCCCGAGTTTTTCGATCCCGAGTTCTTGGCTCCAGAGTAACCCGACCAGCGATGGCGGATGACATCGAGATGGAAGCCTGGGGGAAATCCCATGTTGGCCTCGAAGGTAAGCGTTTCCTCCTGCTGGCGCCAGCGACTAAGAGCCCACTGTACCGGAAGTGGGCGGGGCAACAGGCGAATGGTGAGACGGGCGTCCTCAAACCAGCGCGAGGAAAGCTGAAGGGTGGCTTTCAGACAGGAACTGCTGGCCTGCCATCGCAGATCGACGACGCGGCCTTTTCCCAGGCATGCCGCTTGTACCCACCGCAGCACGTTGCCTGCGCGCCTCCGGTTGTAACGGACAAACCAGGCATACCAGAGGAAGGAGAGCGCGATCGCTACGCCTGCGTCGATGAGAATGAAACGCCCCACGGTCGCCTCTGGGGAGAAATCGTACTTCTAATAGATGCGACTGCGCAAGGGGAGGAAGAGGAAAAAAAAGTGTTTGGTCGCCCGGCGGAAGCTTTGTCACAGGAGCCGCTGGAGCCGCCCATTTCTCCGCGAAAAACGCGCCGGTTTCTGAAGAAACACGCGGAATGGCGCTTCCCCAACTGTGCGCCGTGCATTGATTCAGCGTCAATGCGATCCCCTGCCGGAGTCTTCGAGGCCTGCTGGCCATCTGGCCCGGAAGTTTCTCCGAATCCACGCGCATCCTGCGATCATTTCTCACGGGCCTCTTCCGCCACTGCTTTGCCACAATCCCGTTACAATGGCAGCGTGTTGTTTCGCATCCGACAATTTGAGAAGGCCGATTTTGACACGCTTTGGCGGATTGACCAGGATTGTTTCGATCCGCAATTGGCGTACTCGCGCCCGGAAATGGCTTTCTATATGCGCCGGCCCGGGGCGTTTACTCTGGTGGCCGAGGCCGCAGGCGCCGATGGTCAGGGCAACACTCGGGGCAACATTCGGGATAACGTTCGGGGCAACGGCGGCGCGCCGGCAGGCGTTCTCGCTTCCGGCATTCTAGGTTTCATCGTGGCGGAAACGCGCCGCAGGAGCGGGCACATCATCACCATCGATGTGATTGCCGAGGCGCGGCGGACGGGCGTCGGGTCGGCTTTGCTGCAGGCGGCGGAAAAGGAATTGCTCCGCGCGGGCGCGGTGGCGGTGGCGCTGGAGACGCCCGTGACCAATGAGGCGGCAATCCGCTTTTATAAGAAAGAAGGGTATTTCGTGGAACAGACGGTCGCCGGGTACTATTCAAACCTGCTTGATGCGCTGGTCATGACCAAGGAGTTGGCGCGGTCGCCGGTAGGATGATTTCGTAGTGAGATCTCGGTCATCCCTCCGGGACTGGATGGTTTGATGAAGATTGCGATCCAGGGAGAACTTGGTTCTTTCAGCCACGAAGCGGCGGAAATGATGTTGCCGCGGGCGACAGTTGTACCTTGTGCGCGTTCGCTGGAGGTCTTCGACCAAGTTAAGCGAGGAACGGTAGATGGCGCCGTGATTCCCATCGAAAACTCGCTGGCGGGTTCGGTGGCTGAGCATTTCGATCTTTTGCTGGGCCGCGAAGTTTATATCGTGCGCGAATTTCGCCTGCGCATTGTGCACAACCTGATCGCACCGCCGGGCACCAAGTTTGGAAATGTCCGGCGCGTGTTCTCGCACCCGGTAGCGCTCGATCAGTGCCGCGACCTGTTTGCCAGGAATCCGAAACTGGAGCCCGTGCCGTTCTACGACACGGCGGGAAGCGTGAAGCATGTTGTCGCGGAAGGCTTGCGCGATGCGGCGGGCATTGCCAGCCGGCGGGCCGCCGAAGTTTATAAGGGAAGGATTCTGAAGGCCGGGATCGAGGATGACAAGAAGAATTTTACGCGCTTCTTTCTTATCCGCCGCGGAAAACCGCGCGCGGCGCGCAATGCGGACAAAACTTCGCTGGGGTTCAGCGTGAAGAATATTCCGGGAGCGTTGTTCAAGGCGCTCAGCGTGTTCGCGCTGCGCGGCATCAGTTTGAGCAAGATCGAGTCGCGGCCCATGCGCGGGCGTCCGTGGGAGTACGTGTTTTTCGTGGATCTGCTGCGCGGCGACGATGAAGATTCGCGCAATGCCCTGCGGCATTTAGGCGAAATCTCGGACCTTGTGAAGGTGCTGGGAATTTATCCGGAAGCGTGAAGCCGGGTGTCATCCGCCCATAATTCTTGTCATCCTGAGCGAAGCGAAGGACGTTTGTATTCGAGTTCACCTCAATGCATAGGTCTCGCTTCAAGAGGACGCGGTTTTGCGTTGTGTGTGCTCTCGCCCAATCTCAGAACGGGACCCGGATCGATAGAATCGGTATGTGGTTGGTGGGATGAAATGATGTCGTGGCAATTTCGTTCCCGCCGCCAAAGGTGAACCCGACACGATTATGGATCTTGAACCTGCCGAGCACGACACCCGGCGTGGCATATAGCACCTGGTACCCGCTGTGCTCACCTTGGTAGTAGTGGGTGAAGTTCAGTTCAACCTCCGGCCAAATTTTCCTGAAGATTCGATACTGAAAAGTGTTGTTCCACAGAAGATTGCGTCCGATGGCCGCAGTGTTTCCGGTGGGCAAACTGATTCCGAAGGTTCCTTGTTCCGAGAAATTTCCAAAGCCCTTTCCGTAGGCAATCGTCGGCGTAATGACCGGATTCAACGCACCTTGTTCGTACTGCCCGGTGGGAAGACTCATCTGATAGAACGCCGTCAAGATGTAGTTTCCGTGTTCCTCGTTACCAGCGGCGATGCGATATTTCAGCAGGAATTGCCAGTCACCCCATCCGTTGGGAGAATCTGGATTATCCTTAACATAAGGGGGCTCGCCGACGATGATCTCAATGTGTTCCTCCGGGATAATTTCCAACCCCTTGCTCACGCCATAGTTGTCGGTAACCAGGCCGCTATTGTGGACCTGCCATTGCTGGTCGTAGCGATACTCTTGTTCGAGCCGAGGGGTAGTCGTAGCGAGCGGAGTGATCCAGTGTGGCTGTTCGTTTTGGGTTGCGGTTGCCATGCTGAACCACTCATCAAGAAATCCGTCCTGGGCAGAGGACAGCGCAGACGAAAAACAGAAAACGAGAGCAGCGAAAAACAGAGCAGCGCGACGCATTATGCCAGCAGTGTGAGTATTCGGCGAAACAATGTGTATATCAGATACGGTTGCATTATAAAATACTATACACTTATAGGCATTAAGCCAGGATTTCCGAATCTCTGCTGGCGGAGGAGTTCAACTCGTTGACCGTGCCCTGCGTTGGCGGTACGATTTCGTCCCGATGCAGAGAAGCGGCAAATACGGAGGGAATTTTGAAGAGTTGCTGATGCTGCGTGACGCTGCTTTACAGCTAGGGATCAGCTTCCCTACCATCAAGCAGTGGATTTACAAGAAAAAAATTCGTAGCATTCGAACGGCCGGAGGACACCACCGGATCCCGCAGGCGGAAGTCGACAAGCTGCTCTTCAGAACACGAGGCAGCACACAGAAAGAACGGAAGCTGATCCTCCGCCGCGTCAGCGGACGCAATCAGCTAGTGGGACGCATCGATTCGGTTCGCATCAGTGGTCTGATGGCGGAAGTAAAAATTTCAATAGGCGGCCAGCAAATTACAGCGATTATCACTGCGACTTCCGCTCGCGAGATGCAACTGAAGGCGGGACAGACCGCAGCCGCCCTCATAAAAGCCACTGAAGTGATGATTCTGCGTGTGTGACACGAGGCATCCCGATTGAGTAGTTGCACGAGAGGTATCTATGCTGCCGATCGATTGGAATACAGCGATTCGATATGCCCTTCTGGTTAACATCGCCGAGTCAGTCAACTCGGCCGGCGCCTACGGCCCAAATGAAATAAATGCGATCAAGAACGCCGGTTACGCATTCCATCAGACCCTTTATGGGGACGATCTTGCGACCGACATTGATTCCCATTTAGGAGACGTTGTGACCTTCGGTTTCTTGGCCGTTTCCGACGCCAAGGAATTGGTGGCCGTCATCCGCGGCACGGACACGATTTTGGAATGGCTGCATGATGCCTCGTTTCTGATGGTGGCGTCTCCGATTGCCGGTTCTCATGGTTTCACCGAAGATGGTTTCACCGCGGTATACCGGTCGCTGAGAATTGGGCAGGCTAATGGGACCCTGTCGGCAAAGGATTCAATCAAGAGCTATCTCGACACCGGGGCTGCCACCAGTGTAACGGTCTGCGGGCATAGCCTGGGTGGCGCGCTGGCAACGTTTTTGACCCTCGACGTGGCGTTAAACACGTCGTGCCGCACTCCCACGGCTTACACCTACGCGAGCCCGCGCACTGGCGATCACAACTTCGCGGGTTCGTTCAACGCCGCCATTCCTTCCAGCTATCGAATTGCCAATCGCCAGGATTTGGTGCCGAAGTTGCCGCCGATTCTCCCCTTGCCGTATGAGCACGTGAATACGCAGTACGAACTGAACCCCCCACCCGGCAAAATCAATTCCACAATTCCGTGCATGCATCACCTGGCCACGTATTTGTGGCTCATGAGCCAGCTCACGGGGAGTAACGCGTACCCACTCGATGCCGACTGTGTGGCCACAGGGACCGATCACATCTGAAGGCACAGTGTGGTCAGTTGCCACTTCCCAGCATTGAGGCAAAGGGCGTCGACGTGGATTGGCGATACTGGCTCCGCAGGTCGGCGCCTTTCATCACAACCTCGTGTGAGGCAGTGCACTGCGGGAACTATCCCATGGGTCTAATTTGAAGATGGGCCATCTGGCCCGGAGGACACTTGTATGCGTCAGATGTTTGCAGGGATTGTCATCTTGCTGTGTGTCTTTGTGCTGGGCACTGTTTCGATTGCCGCGAATCAGATGGGAGTTGCCGATAAGTATCAGGTGAGCTTTACACAGAATGTCCGGGTAGCGGACACGCTGCTTCCGAAGGGGGACTACGAGATCCGTCACGTGATGGAGGGCTCGAATCACATCATGGTATTCCGGCAGCTGCGGACGAAGAAGCCGGTTGAGGTGCGCGCGAAGTGCACACTGGTTCCGCTGGGCAGCAAGGCCGATAGGGATGAGAAGGCTTACACCTTGAATGCGGCGAACGAGCTGGTGCTGCAAGAACTGGTGTTCAAAGGCGATCGCGCCAAGCACGTGTTCTAGTTGGAGGCGCAAAAGCAGGGAGGCAAGTAGCTGATTGACGAGGGCGCTCACAGGGGCGTGCTGAAGGAGAATCTTATCCCGAGGCCCCGTTACCGAAGTGGGGCCGAGTCTCCTTCTGTGTCTTGCAAAAGGCCAAAAAAGGTCTAGAATTCAACAGCCTAGCCCGAGGGCTTGCATCTTTTTAGAAGTTTAGTTCATCCAAGGTTGAGTGGAAGTCACTCAAGGAAAATCATGAGCGATCTCGTTTCCAGTTCCAACGACCAAGTTTCTTACGAAACCACCGAGCGGTCGCTGCCGATTCTGCCTGTGCGCGACACGGTGCTGTTTCCCCACGCGGTGCTGCCGCTGACTGTGGGCCGGGAAAGTTCTGTGCAGCTGATCAATTCGCTGGGCGAAGACAAGACCATCGTCGTGGTTGCGCAGCGCGAGGCGCGTGTAGACGCGCCGCAGCCGACCGATCTGTACGCCATCGGAACGCTAGCCGTGGTCCATAAAGTTGTGAAGATGCCGAACCAAAGCCTGTTTGTTTTTGCGGAAGGACTGGAGCGGGTACGGTTGGCGAATTTCGCGCAGCTTTCGCCGTTCATGCGGGCGCAGGTGACCACGATTCCGGAGCTGATTCCGCCCAAGGATTCCGAGATTGAGGCGCTGCAGCGCAACGTACTGACCTTGTTCCAGCAGATCGTGGCCGGTTCGCCGACGCTTTCCGACGAGCTTTCGACGGTGGCGATGAACATCGAAGAGCCCGGACGGCTGGTGGACTTCATCGCCTCGTCGCTGCCCTCGCTGTCGACCTCCGACAAGCAGGAGACGCTGGAGACGACCGACGTTCGCGTGCGCCTCGAAAAGATCAATCAGCATCTGGCTAAGGAACTCGAGGTCCAGCAACTGCGGAACAAGATCCAGTCGGAAGTGCAGGATCGCGTGCAGCAGACACAGCGCGAGTACTACTTGCGTGAGCAGATGAAAGCGATCCAAAAGGAACTGGGCGAGCAGGACGAAGGCCAGCGTGACACCGAAGAACTGAAGCAGAAGATCGAATCCGCGGGCATGCCCGACGATGTGAAGAAAGAGGCCCTGAAGGAACTGGGCCGCCTGGCGCGCATGTCGCCGATGGCAGCGGATTATTCGGTGACGCGGAATTACATCGAGTGGCTGGCAATACTGCCCTGGGCAAAGACTTCCGGTGGAGAAATTGAAATCCCGAAGGCGAAAGAGATTCTCGACGCCGACCACTACGACTTGCAGAAAGTGAAAGACCGCATCCTCGACTATCTTTCGGTGCGGCGGTTAAAGCCCAGCATGAAAGGTCCGATTCTGTGTTTCGTCGGGCCTCCGGGCGTAGGCAAGACTTCGCTGGGTAAGTCGATCGCGCGGGCTCTGGGGCGCAAATTCACGCGCCTGTCTCTCGGCGGAGTTCACGACGAAGCGGAAATTCGCGGCCACCGGCGCACCTATATCGGAGCCTTGCCGGGGCAGATCATTCAGGGCATTCGCCGCGCTGAGACCAAAGACCCGGTCTTCATGCTCGACGAGATTGACAAGGTGGGGCGCGACTTCCGTGGCGATCCGGCGTCAGCGCTGCTCGAAGCCCTCGATCCGGAACAGAACGCGACTTTCCGCGACAATTATCTGGACGTGACTTTCGATCTCTCCAAGGTGCTGTTTATTACGACCGCGAACATGCTCGACCCGATCGCCGAGCCGTTGCGGGACCGCATGGAGATTATCGAACTGCAGGGCTACACCGAGGAAGAAAAGATTCACATCGCCTTCCAATACCTGATTCCGCGGCAGATCGAGGAAAACGGAATCACGACAGAACAGATTGAGTTTCCGGAAGAGGCGGTCAGCCACGTGATCCGTCACTACACCCGCGAGGCAGGAGTACGGAACCTGGAACGCAACCTCGGCACCATCTGCCGCAAGCAGGCGCGCCGGATCGCGGAAGGCAAGAGCGAGAAGCTGGTCATTACCAAGGAAATCGTGCAGGAATTTCTGGGCGGCATCAAGATCCGCAGCGAGGGCGAAATTGCCGAGCGCACCAAACGCGCGGGCGTAGTCGTCGGTTTAGCGTGGACGCCCTCGGGCGGCGACGTGCTGTTTGTCGAAGCGAACCAGATGAAGGGCAAAGGCGGACTGACCATCACCGGCCAGATTCAGGATGTAATGCGCGAGTCGATGCAGGCCGGATTGAGCTGGGTGCGTTCGAACGCGAAGCAGTTGGGCATCGACGAGGAATTTTTCGCCAACCACGATATCCACATTCACGTGCCCGCGGGAGCGATCCCGAAAGACGGTCCGTCGGCGGGCGTCACCATCGTGACTGCGCTCGTGTCGTTGCTGACCGGCAAGCAGGTTCGTCCGCTGACCGCGATGACGGGCGAGATCACGCTAAGCGGAAACGTGCTGCCAGTAGGCGGCATAAAAGAAAAAGTGCTGGCCGCCAAACGCGCTGGCGTGCATGATGTGATTCTGCCGGCCGAGAATAAAACCAACGTCGAAGAGGATCTGACGCCCGAGCAGTTGCTCGGATTATCAACTCACTACGTGAAGACCATCGACGAGGTGCTGGAGTTTGCGCTGCCGACTTCGCCGCACCAGGAGCTGCAGGATGCCGAGGAGCGCGAGAAGGTGCTGAGCACGTAGGGGGGATCTCAGTTCCCGGTTCTCAGTTGCCAGCCTTTGGTCCGGCTGGCAATTTTTTTGTCTCCACGCTCATGATGCATTCCGCCTCACGCACGCGGCATTTTTCGCTTTCCAGGAAAATCCCATGTTTGATGCGTCGGTGGAATCCCAGGTCTCGAAAAGCGCGAGACCTTGATTGGATAAGAGCGAAGGCTCGGTTCGACCCGGTAGTCTTGGTTTGAGGATCAAAGACGCTGGGAAGAAAGGAGTCTTCGCACATGATGATTATAGGATGTGATTTCCATCCCAGCTGGCAGCAGGTGAGTTGGTTGGACACGGAGACGGGAGAAACGGGAGAAGAGAAGCTGGTGCAAGCCTCGGGCGATGCGGAGCGATTCTACCGGCGGTTGCCGGCGCCGGCCCTGATCGGCATGGAGGCGACGGGAAACTGTCACTGGCTAGTGGATTTGCTGGCGGAGTTGGGTCACGAGTTGTGGGTGGGGGATGCGGGGCAGATTCGAGCGAGTTATGTGCGGCAGCAGAAGACGGACAAGCGGGACGCGGCGCACATTCTGAAGCTGATGGTGGAAGGGCGGTTTCCGCGTATCTGGATGCCGTCGAGCGAGGTGCGCGATCTGCGGCAGTTGCTGCTGCATCGCTACAAACTGGTCGTGATTCGGGCGCGGGTGAAGAACGAACTGCAACACCTGTGCCTGAACAAGGGAGTGCAGCGCAAACACAAGCTGTGGACGAAGGCGGGACAGCAGGTGCTGCGCGAGTTGCCGTTGCAGGCGTGGGCGGGGCGTCGGCGAGACGACTTACTCGGGCTGATGGCGATGCTCGACCAGCAGATCGAGCCGCTGGATGAGGCGGTAAAGTCAGAAGCGCAACGAGACAAAATGGCGCTTCTGCTTCAAACCCAACCCGGCGTGGGACCGGTCACGGCGTTGGCGTATGTGCTGACCATGGGCGAGGTCGGGCGTTTCCCGCGCGGCAAGCAGGTGGCGAGTTACTTGGGACTGATTCCGCGCGAGCATTCTTCGGGCGGACGGCAACATCTGGGTGCGATCTCGAAGCAAGGCAATCGCATGCTGCGGATGTTGCTGGTGGAAGCGGCGACCACAGCGGTTCGACTGGACCCGGGGTTTCGCCAAGAGTACTTGCATCGTTGCCATCAGAAGCCGAAAGCGGTGGCCAAGGTGGCGGCGGCGCGCAAGTTGGCCATACGACTGTACTGGATGCTGCGCACCAACAAGCCATATCCAGACGTCGTTCGTATCGAGAGCAGCCCGCGGGTGCCCCTGGTCGGCGCGAGCTAGACCGTGAAGTTGATTGGGCGCTCTCGCATCCCGTAGAGACGGGATGTTCGCATGGAAGAATCATGGCCGAGGTCAGGGCCGAATCGATGGTTGGTGGAACGACGAGTCCACCGCAGGGTGATTCAGCGTGAGATTTCCAGAGTCTTGGTCCTCAACCTCTCTGGCAGACGAAGCGGTGCTCCGGCACTGCCCAGGACAACTATGGCCTTGACAGTGCCTTCGCTCTTATCGAGGGGCACCCGGCTTTTCGAATCGCGGACGCCCACCCCTCCCCCCTATTTTCGCTAAAATATTCAAGAATAAGTACTTATTTGCAAAATATTCATAAGTAAGGAGTTAAGTGTACTTAGCCTGCGAAGGTTGCCGACTGGGCTCAAACTTTTTTGTTTTCCGATCTATTGGAATCATAGAGTTAGACAAAAATTCCCGCCAAATCTTTGAGTTTAAAGGGCTTATATGTAAAATATTCCGGAATAAAGACTTAGCGGCTGCCACCTACCACTCATTCGGGTGGCGCAGGCGAAACGCTTGGGTTCTTCCCCTTCGGCTCCGCTCAGGGTCAGGATGACAAATCCAAACGAGAGCCGAACGAAAAAGGGTGCGGGAATGATCCGCACCCTTTTCTTTGTCTATATTTTTATTATATCAATTTTCACCTGCTGCCCCGACAACTTTTCCAACTTTATTTTCGCTGACGATTCATTGGTTTACGCGGAAAATTGGCGAAATGGGGGGTTGACAGGATTTCGGACAGAGGCGCCGCCACGGGGAGAACTCCCTGACGCGTCCTCAAAAATCCCAAGCGCAATCCCACCCCTTTTGCCCACAAGACGGTCGAATGACTGCTTTACGGGTAGAGAGTGTTGGTGTCTCGAGCCAGTTGAACGAGGAGACGATAAACCGGGGTGGAAAATCGCACTCTATTGTTGTTCCCCAATCGTGGCTGTTTATACATCCGGAGTGGCGACAGCGATAGGGACTGCTCCAGAGCTTCGCACCGCCGAACGGGCGAGGACGCCCGTCGCTCCACCGAACGGGCGAGGACGCCCGTCGCTCCACCGACCGGGTTTTGAGCTGATAGCTGACGGCTGCAGCTAGAAGAATTGGCGCAAAGGGGCGACAATGGTTCCCGTCAACCAAAGGAGCCCCGGTGGGAGCCAGTCCCAGTCTGAAGCCCAGTCCGAAGCCTGCGAGTCCGGAAGCTGCGATCCCCAAGCCAAAGCTAGGCCTGCGCGCCTGGATGGAGCGCGTGCTGGTGGAGTGCGATCGGGCGGCTGCGGGATTCGATGCCGATGCGGTGCACGATCTTCGAGTGGCGCTGCGACGTTGCCGTTCGCTGGCTGATGGATTGATGGCGATCGATCCCGATTCTTCGTGGAAGGACATGAAGAAGGCGGGACGAAGACTTTTTCGCGCGCTGGGCGAACTGCGCGACATGCAGGTGATGGAGGAGTGGATCGAGAAGCTGGGAGTTGTCAGCGACTCGACGGCGGCGGGAGACGCACCCACCCTGGCGCAAAGAACGCGGAAGGATGGGGTACCCGGCGGTGGTTTTTCCGGCGATCGTTATTCTGGCGATCCGGTGGCGATCAGGCTGCTCGAGCACGTGCACGCGCGCGAAGCCGAATGCAAGCAGCACGCCTTCAAAGATCTGAATCAGTTTGACCGCAAGCAATGGCGGCAGTGGACGAGAACGTTGCCGCGGCGGGCGGCGCGGGTGCGTCCGGGGAGCGTGGTGTATCTGCATTTGGCGCTGGAAAAGTGGACGGCCGCTTACGATCTGCACAAACGCGCTCTGCGGATTCGGTCGCAGGCCAGCTGGCATGAATTGCGCATTGGCATCAAACGCTTCCGCTACACGGTGGAAAATTTTCTGCCGCGCCAGCACGCGCTGTGGGGCGACGATCTGAAAGAACTGCAGGATCTGTTGGGCGAGGTGCACGATCTGGATGTGCTGTGGGCAACCGCCATCGAGATACAGGCATTTCCGGATGTGGAGAGTCAGAGACGCTGGCGCGAGAAGTTGAATGCGGAACGCACTAAGCGGATTGCGCGCTATCGCGAAAAGATGGTGGGCAAGCAGTCGCTGTGGCGCGTGTGGCGGGCGGAGTTGCCGTCTGGCCAGCAAGTGCGGGCGGCGGCGATGAGCCGGCTTCGCACATGGGCGGGATATCTGGATCCTGATTTCTTGCATTCGCAACGCGTCGCTCAGTTGGCGCTTCTGTTGTATGACGGGTTGAAGGATGCGGGGCTGCTGGCTACGAGCGAAGCTGCGGAAAAGCCGGAGGCGCCGAATCTCGATGGCGACGGGCGAGAGGTGTTGCAGGCGGCGGCGCTCATGCATGATGTCGGCAAAGCTAAGGGCGCGAGCAATCATCAAAAAGCTTCTTATCGGATGATTCGGGAGCTGGCGCGGCCTTTAGGTTGGAGCGCACGCGAACTGGAGTTGGCGGCGGTGGTGGCGCGGTATCATCGCGGGGTATTGCCGCGTCTGCGGGGAAAGACGATGCAAGTGCTGCAACTGCCGGATCGGGCGATCGCCATGGAGTTGGCGGGCGTGTTGCGTCTGGCGAACGCGCTGGACTCGCGCCACGGGCGCAATGGGAACCAAAGCGAAAACGCTCCACGGCTCGAAGTTAGTGTACAGGATCGTTTCGTTGTGGTGCGGGTGGCGGGATACTCGGCGCTGGACCGTTCGGCGGAAGGCGTGGCCGCGGCTCGGCATCTGCTGGAAACTGTGCTGCGGCGTCCGGTGCTGGTGCGAGCGTTGCGTACTTCTGCGGGAGTTAGCAGATCTGCGTGAAGCTACTCTGACACTTCTCAGAACGACGTTCCGGTTTCAAACTTTTCTTGTGGTCCATCGAAGTATGACCCCATCCAAATATGACCCATCCAAGTATGACCCATGCAAAATTGGTTTCGATGGCGGTGCGGTGGCTGCGGCGCTATCGCTGCGGAGTGGTGCTCAGCGAGCAGGCCTGCGCGAGTGGCGAGATGCCGGATGCCATTGGCTGGAAAAAGGCTTGCCATTCGGTACTGGTCGAGAGCAAAGTGTCGCGCTCGGATTTTCTGGCTGATCGCGACAAGCCTTTCCGGCAAAAGCCGGAGATGGGCGTCGGCTGTGAGCGCTATTACCTGGCGCCACGGGGCTTGATACGGACCGAGGAACTTCCCGCGGGCTGGGGGCTGCTGGAGGTGTGCGGGCGCGAGATCGAGCGAGTGAGGGCGTCGGCGAAGAATCTGCGTTCCGCGATCGGGTTTCAGAACGAGATGAATTTGTTGCTGGCGAGCTTGCGGCGGGTGGAAATCCGCATTGAACCCGAGAGCATCACCGACTTCCTCAAGTGGAAAAACCGCATGGCGGAGTACAACCGGGGCAGACTGCCGGAAGGACTGGTCTCTGAGGAACAGGAAGCCAACGGGTTCTTGCTGGGAACGGCTGACGACTGACGGCGGTAGACGGGGCAGCCGTCTCCACGGGGAATTTGCTGGCATTCGACAAAAAAGGAAACCGGGCGGTTGGGCCCGGTTTCGAGAGCGTCGGCTGAGATGCGGTTACATCACAGCCAAGCGCTGGCTGGCCTTGGAGATTTGCGCAGGCGCGGTTCGCGTCCGCTTCTGCGTCTCGCGCCAGCAAAATAGTGCAATGGAGCGAGGACAGGACGCGATCGAGGGAGCAACTATGTGGCCACTGTCAGGTTCCATGCAAAGGTTTCAATTATCCATGCAAATTTAAGAAAAAATAGCTACTTGTTTGCTGTGTGGAATCGGTCGACCCGCGCAGGGAAAAGGTTGCCGGCGCTGGAGTGCTACAAAGTGTTGCACTTTAAAGCGTTGCGCTTTAAGCGTTGTACAATGCTGAGCGCTAAACCGAACGGTTCCAGCGGACCCCTAGCGGCGCTACATTTCCCGGCGGCCTTCCATGGCCTTGAGCATGGTGACTTCGTCGGTGTATTCGATGTCGCTGCCTACCGGAATGCCCATGGCGATGCGGGTTATGCGTAGTCCCTGGCGCTTGAGCTGCTGGGCGAGGTAGGTGGCGGTGGCCTCTCCCTCAACCGTGGGATTCGTGGCCAGGATGACTTCTTCGATTTCGCCACGGCCGACTCGGGTCATCAAATTTGCGATGCGGAGCTGTTCGGGCCCAACCCCATGCAATGGCGAAATCGAGCCGTGGAGCACATGGTAGACGCCGTTGAAGTGGCGCGTCTTCTCGACCGCGGCAATGTTGGTCGGCTCCTCGACCACGCAGACGAGCTTTTGATTCCGCGTAGGACTACTACAGTAGACGCAGGGATCGACGTCGGTAATGTTGTTGCAGGTGGAGCAAAGACGCAGTTTGGCTTTGACGTCGCGAACGGCGGAGGCGAGAGCGGCGGCGTCATCCTCGCTCGAACGCAGAATATGAAAGGCCAGGCGTTGGGCGCTCTTGCTGCCAATTCCCGGCAGTTTCTTGAGTTCGTCGATGAGCCGGGTCATTGGTTCGGCAAAACGAGACATAGGGATTTGTAATTGGTGATTTGTAATTTGTAATCTAAAACCAGCCAAGGCGGCTTGGGCTCTTCAATTGCAAATTACAAATCGCAAATTACAAATTTCCCAGTCCGCCCAGCATTCCGCCGAGGCTGGATTGCATGGCCTGATCGACTTTACGGCTGGCTTCGTTCAGTGCGGCCATCATCAGGTCCTGGAGCATTTCGACATCGCCGGCCTTTACTGCCTCGGGATCGATCTTGATGCCGAGCACCTGCTTGCGGCCATCCATTTTTACGGTGACCGTGCCGCCGCCGGCCGAAGCCTCGACCACGGTCTGCTCCATTTTCTTCTGGAGCGTTTCATACTGCTGCTTGGCTTGCGACATGAGTTCCTGCAAATTGAATCCGGACATAGGGACATTTGTGATTGGTGATTTGTAATTGGTAATTTAAACCAAACAGCGCAAGTATGTTTTCAATTACAAATTACAAATTACCAAATTACAAATCAGCTCATCCTTTCTCCCGATAGTCGATCACGGTGCGAATTTCGGCTCCGAATTTCTCTTTCATACGTTGCACGATCGGATCTTGTTCGGCTCGGCTGCGTGCGCTTCCGTTCGATGGGCGGCTGGGGGGGGAGGTCGGCTGAATCGACCCACCGGCCTCGACTTGTATCTTGATCGGTCTGCCGGCCAAACCGCTGGCGGCGGCACTGGCTATGCGGCGAGCGTCGGCGGTGAATGACATTTCGATCATTGTGTTTGACGCCGCCACCCTTGCGATCAGAGAGTTCCCCTCCAGTTTCCACTCCGCGTTTTCCAGCAGAGAAACGAGCATTTGCTGATTGCCCAGCGCGTTTAGAACGGCGTCGCGCAGAGAGTCGGCGGTGGGTTCCTCCGCTCGTTCGTTCTTGTTGACGGAGAGCTTGGCGCTCGTGGCCGGGGGAACGGGCGAGACGCCCGTCGCTCCACTTGCTATGGGCTGGGGCGATAACTCTTCCAAGGCCGGTGCGGCCGAGCCCATGATTACGATATTGCGGCGGTCGCGGACAGGAGTGTCCGCGCTAGACGACGCGGAGACGGCGACGTCGCTGGATGACTCCGCTTTGGGAGCGTTCTTGCGGGCGGAGTCGGCGGCGAACGGAGAGACAGAATTCGATCGCGGCAGGGTGGGAGTGTCGGCGCGGCGGGTCTCGGTGGTTGAAGCGAGAACCGGCCTGAGTGCGCTGCGGGGGGGTGCGGACGCCGCGGCATCGCTCAGCAACTGCTCGATTGGCAGCAGACGCTGGGTGTGCGCCATCTTCAGCAGGCCCAATTCGAGGTGGAAGCGCTGCTCCTGGCGGTATCCGAGCTCTCCGTGAGTACGCAGCATGATCTGCAGATGGCGGGCCAGGTCTTCCTCGCTGAACAGATCAGCGATGCGGGCAACGCGGGCGCGCTCATCGGAGGAAATCTGGAGCAGCGCCGAATCTTTACCCGCGACCTTTGCCACCGTGACATTCCGCAGGAAGCGCACCAACTGGCGCGCGAAATGCGTGGGACTGTGGCCTTCGCCGATCAGTTCGTCGAGCAGCGCCAGGATCTTTTCGCTCGAACTTTCGGCGACGGCCTGCATCACGGTTTCGAGCGCACCTGCCGGAGCCGATCCAATCAGGCTGCGCACGGAATCGAGTGTGAGGTGGTCGGAGGTGGAAGCGATGGCCTGGTCGAGAATGGAGAGCGCGTCGCGCAGCGAGCCGTCTCCGGCTTCGGCCAGAAGGGCCAGGGCATCGTCATCGGCGGGGATCTTTTCTTTGGTGACGATGTCGCGGAGTTGACCCATGATGTCTTCGAACTTCACGGCGCGAAAACTGAAGTGCTGGCAGCGGGAGCGAATGGTTTGCGGGATATCCTCGGGCTGCGTGGTGGCCATCATGAAGATGACGTGGCCGGGAGGCTCCTCCAGTGTTTTGAGCAGGGCATTGAAGGCGGCGTCGGTGATCTGGTGAGCCTCGTCGAGAATGTAAATTTTGAAGCGGTCGCGCGCCGGACGGTAGCGCGCGGCCTCACGCAACTCGCGGATCTCGTCGATGCCGCGATTGGTGGCGGCGTCAATTTCGATTACGTCGACGGCGTTACCGGCGCGAATCTCGATGCAGGAGTCGCATACGCCGCAGGGCTCGGCCAACGGCTTTTCCGAGGAACGGCAATTCAGGGCCATGGCGAGGATGCGGGCGACTGTGGTCTTGCCGATGCCGCGATGACCGCTGAAGATGTAACCGTGGGCGATGCGCTCCTGCGCAATGGCGTTTTGCAGGGTGCGGGTAACGTGTTCCTGGCCGATGACGTCGGAGAATTTCTGCGGCCGGTATTTGCGCGCCAGGACCTGATAGCTCATCGGAAGCCTCGATTATACAGTCTCACGGGGGCGGCGCTTCGGGCCGCGAGCTTCGAGCTGCAAGCCAGCCGGAAGTCCCGCGGGCCGCAATCGGCGCTTGCATGGCTGCGGCAGGAGGGGTACGCTCATGAATCGACTTTTACCGCGAAAGTTGGACGCGAACATTGGAGAAGTGGCTATGCAACTGAGAATGAGCACACGAGCGTTGGAGGGCGTGCTGGTGGTGGATTGTAGCGGCCGGCTTATGTTCGGCGAGGAGTCGGCCAGGCTGCGCGACATGGTCAAGAAACTGCTGGTCCAGAGCCCGAAGGTAGTAATGAATCTGCGCGAAGTGAATTACATCGATAGCGGCGGATTGGGCACGCTGGTTTCGCTCTTCACGAGCGCGCGCAACGCCGGGGGCGCGGTGAAACTGGCGAGCTTGAGCCAGCGGGTTGGCGATCTTCTGCAGATCACGAAACTGCTTACTATTTTTGAAGTATTCGACGACGAAGAATCCGCCGCGAAGTCGTTCCAGGCTTAGCGCTGCGGCTCTGGATGCAACGAACGCCTCGGCGATTAGTTGAGGTCGGACAACTCCAGGAAGGACGAACTCATTGTTTTCCCATCCGGAACGTCCGTGAGTACGAGGGTACGAACTGCTCCATCCTCCGGATAAATGGACTCGCTAATGATTGGTATCATGCTCCCCGATGCCGTGACGTACACCGTATAACCTGGGGGCGGGGTGACATTGTTGGGGTTGAAGGCAAAGTCTACGTAGTTGCTCGCCTGGGTGTAGGGAAGGCCTTGAATCGTAATTGGGAGACCGGGAGCGGTGCTTGGGTTGAGTTCGATATAAACATCCACGGTACCGGGTCCGCTGGGCGACGCATGGATGACGCGGAAGGCAACGTCGCCCGTTGGTGGTGTCGGGATGTAGTTGGGTATAGACAAGAGGACAACGTTACTGCCGTTGGTGCCGGTTTGAGAAAATCCAGTCGCAATCACCGTGTACTGTGTCCCGGCCCCCCAGGTAACGGAGTCGCTGAAGACCTCGGTGGTGGTGCCCGTCAAGAACCCTTCCATCGTGTCACCACCTGAAGGTACGCTGGTGTAGCCCGGTTGGGTCGGCTCAACACCGAGGAATGGGATATCGAGAAACGCCTGCGTGGTGGTGGCATTCGTGCCGGTGACATCGACATCCAAGGGGCTGGCGTCCTGGATGGCATGGACGAAACGAATCTGCGCTGGACCACTGGAACCGCAACTGGCGGCGAAGATGGTCAAGGCCGCGAGGGCCAGCGCAAGGGACAGGGTTTTCAACAAGCGAGACATCGTTAATTCTCCGTTAATTGAGATCATTTAATTGAAATCATTCAACACGATAGCCAGCGGATTCAATTGATCCATATTCTGTTGGTCGGTGAGCACCAGGGTACGAATGGCTCCTTCGGACGAGGTGCCGGCACTGAGGCTCTGGGTAATGAGGATTGGTGTCGTGGTCCCGGTTGCAGTCACGAACATCGTATAGTTGGCGCCGTCAACAATATTGGAATTGTAGGGAAGGGTTACGTAGCTGCTCGTACTCGTGTAGGCAAGGTTAGCGATCGTAGCTGGTGGCGCGACGGAGCCGCCGACCGGGACGATATAAATGTCCACACCCGAGGGTCCGCTCGGCGATGCGTTGATTACGCGGAATTCCACTTTGCCGGGGGCCGGGGCGGTATTGTTTTCAACTGCAGAAATGAGGGCAATTTTGTTGATGTTGGTACCAGGTCCAGTCGCAACCATCGTGTACTGCGACCCAGGGTTCAAGAAAACATTGGAGCTGAAGATCTCGGAGGTGGTGCTGGTTTCAAACCCTTCGATCGTGTTATTGCCCGAAGGTACGCTGGTATAGCCCGAGGCTGGTAGATGAGCGAAGAAGCCTACGTCGGTAAAATCCTTTGTTCCGTTGAACTCGATATCGACGGCGGTGCCGTACTGGTCCGTGTCCGGGACAGCATTGACAAAACGAGCCTGCGCTGGGTTGCTGGAATTACAACTGGCGGCGAAGATGCTCAAGGCCGCCAGGGCCAACGTAAGCGGCAGGGCTTTCAACAAGCGAGACATCCTTAGTTCTCCAGTTGGCAGTCGGTGGTGAGCAAGAAGGATTTTAGCAGCTTGTTGGGTGCGCACCGGGCCTCGGTCGAGGCCCGGATATCTTTCCCGAAGGTGGCGGCGAGACGGCCGGTTGGGCGGAAGCGGCTCGCCTGCGGTTAGTTGAGGTCATTGACCGCTGCAATTGAGGTCATTCAACGGGACGAAGGTGGAACTCATTACAGTTCCATTCGCTTGGTCCGTAAGAACCAGGGTACAGATCGATCCCTCCGCTGAGCTGCCGACGTTAGGGAGGGGATCGTTAAAGTACGGTGTCGTGCTCCCCGTCACAGTGACAATCAGCTGCCAACCGCTGCCTGCGGAATTATAGGGAAGGGTTACGTAGGGCTTCGTCGCGTTGTAGGCAAGGTCTGCAATGCAGTTTACCCCCGCCGCCGAACATGAACTAGGAATGACGGGGTTAGGGTTCGCCAGGATGTAAACATCCACAGCGCCTCCGCTGCCGCTAGGTCCGTAAAACGATGCGTTAATGACACGGAAATTCACGCTGCCATTTGTGGGCGCCGTGTTGTTGTCGACAAAAGGCATGATGTTTGGGGCGATGCTGCCGTTAAGACGTCCAGTGGCAACCAAAGTGTAGTCCGCCCCAGAGTTCAAGCTAGTGGTGGAGCTGAATTCCTCGGTGGTGGTGCCAGCTGCAAGCGCTTCGATCGTGTCGGTACCCGAAGGTACGCCCACATAGGTTGACGCTGAAGCTTGGCCGAATCCGACGGAGGAAAATTCCTTTATTCCGTTGAAGTCGATATCGAAGGGGCCAGGAGTATTCGAGATGGCATTGACGAAGCGGGCCTGCGCACTACTGGAACCACAACTGGCGGTGAAAGCGGCGAAGACGATCAAGGCGGCAAGGGCCAATGCAAGAGGCAGGGCTTTCGGCAAGCGAGACATGGCATTCTCCAAAAGGCAGTTTTGGTGGTGAATTAGAACATGTGATGCAAGTATCGTAATCTCAGGTTTTACGGGTGTGTGTAAAATTTTGTATTGGTGAATCTACATTAACACGATTTTCCTCTAAGCATTAGCCGTGAATCGGAAAACGCAATCCAATTCATCGAGAAGTTCCGGGAGCAGCGTGCTGGACGACAAGCGTGCCCGTGTGGCGCGCTGCATTCGCGCCTTGCCGGTGGGGTCTGTGTCGAGTTACGGAGCGGTGGCCAAAGCTGCGGGCTGGCCGGGAGCTGCGCGTCAGGTCGTGCGCATCCTGCGGCAGATTCCGGGATTGCCATGGCATCGCGTGGTTGGGTCGGGCGGAGCCATCAAGCTCGGCGGAGAAAATGCCGCTGAACAGAAATTCCGCCTGCGCATGGAGGGCGTGACGTTTCGCGGGGCACGCGTGGATATGAAGCGGCACGAGTTTCACTTTCGGAAGGGGAGGCCTGCGAAAAAGAGGCGGGCTCGCGGGTAGCGCGCATGCGTTCGTCTGAGCGCAGGCAGCCGCCGAGCTGACGCTCGGCTTGGACGGGCGAGGGCGCCGTCCCTACACAGGCGGCAAATTTCCTTCCAGCAAGTCGTATAGGCGGTTTGCGGGGCAACGCAATCCTATATAGAAACTTCCGAACAGGGCATAGACAGCGCTGACTTGGTCGAAGCGCATTTCGTAGATCAGCTTTTTGAAAACCAGAGGATCGTCGGCGAAGAGGTCAACGCCCCACTCCCAGTCGTCGAAACCGATGGAGCCGGTGATGATTTGCTTCACCTCTCCGGCATAGCGGCGCCCGACCAGACCGTGCTCGTTCATCTGGCGCTGGCGCTCTTCCATGGGGAGCGTGTACCAGTTCTTGTCTTCACCGCGGCGGCGATCCATGGGATAAAAACAGATGTAGCGGTTGGGGGGCATCGGCGGGAAAAGGCGCGGTTTCATCGCTTCTTTCTGGCGCGCGATGGTTTCCTCGATCGCCTTTTTCCATTCCTCCGAATGTGGTTCCACGCCACGATCGGCTAGCGCTTTGTAGGTCTTCAGCGAGGACTCATAGAGACCCAATTCAATCACCGACAAATACGAAGTCGTGGGCTCCATGAAGTCATGGAGCCGAAGCCGCGCCAGGTCGAGCTCGGCCTGATTGAGTTGGTCGAAGCTCTGGCGGAAATGGACCAGCATCAGGTCGCCTTTGTGTCCGAGCAAGGAGAACAGCGCGGACTGGCCATCGGCTTTCGCTTCCATCCCGGCCAGCAAATGCGCAGCTTCATTCGCGATCTCGCGACGGGCATTATCAGGGGTGGAGCGCCAGGCGGTCCAGCGGAAGCGCATCATCTGGTGAAGGGTGGCGTAGCCTTCGATGGTCAGCGGCACGCCGGGGAGTTGTCCGGCGGCGACAGGCAGAGTTTCAGGATGAATTGGATTCATGAGATTTCCTTGTGGGCTATTGTAAACAATCGGGTCATCGGGCCATCGAAAGCCAAGGGTATTTGGATTTAGATGAACCGATCACCCGATGACCCGATCCTCGACCGGGTATCCTGACTGCCACCGGGCGCGGATTGCTCCGTTGTGCACAGGTGTGCTACAAGCAGCTATATGCGCAAATGGATGAGCGAGCGCTTGAAGCGCCGCAAGAAGACCGGAGAAGGCTCTACCTCTGCCAAAGAAGCAACGAAGGCACCAGAGCCCTTGCAGCCTCGCTTTTATGATAACGAGCCGACCGCGCCGCCCGCAGCTGCCGCCGAGGTTCCCGTAGTTGAATCGCGCCGACTGTCGAGACCAGCGCCGGTGCCCGAGTCCACGTCTGAGCCAGTTTCAGCAACAGGCGCAGCATCGGCGACTGAGCCTAGACCGCGAACAACTCGCCGTCGTCGCAGCCGGGGAGGTCGTGGCGGAAATCGCCGGCGGCTGGCAGCGGCAGTGCCCGCGGTTGCACCGGAAGCAGCCGCGGCAGAAGCGTCCGCCACGGAACAAGTGCCTGGCGGGCAGCGAGCGGTGGAAGCTGCGCCGGCTCAAGCGATTTCAGGCCAAGCTAATTCAGGCCAAGCTATACCGGGCCAGACTATGCCCGCCCGGACTATGCCGGACCAGGTGGTGGCGACCCAAGCTGCGTCCGCTGGAGCAGCGGCCGCTCCTGCCCGCGCCAGCAAGGGAACGGTAGTGCTGGCCATCGGGTTGCCCGGATCGGGCAAGAGTTCCTGGTTCAAGCGGCACAATATTCATCCGCTCTCCAGCGATCTGCTACGTGAGCTTCTTTTTGATGACGCGCAGGAGCAGCGTTTTCAGGATTTGGTGTTCTCCAACTTGCGGTCGATGCTGAAGGCGCGCCTGATTGCGCGGCGTCCCATGAACTACGTAGATGCGACCAACCTTACTCCGCACGACCGCCATAGCTGGATCAAGCTGGCCAAGGATTACGGCTACGATGTGCAGGGCGTGTTCTTCGATGTCCCCCTGGAAGTTTGCATGGAACGGCACCAGCGGCGTGGCCGCGCGGTCCCGGAAGATATCATGCGCAAGATGGCGGGCAAGTTGAAGGCTCCGACATTTGAGGAGGGGTTCTCGAAGATCACCGTGGTGCGGGTGAAGCAGAAAGAGGCAGCGGCGCGGTAGGATGGCGGAACGGTCGTTAGTCGTTCGCCGTTGGCAAACCCGCGAACGACGAATGGCTAATCGATTCTCAGCCCTTCAAATACGGCAGCAGTTCTCTAAACGCGGGCGTGCCCGACGAGCGCAGCAGTTCGTAAATCATCATCTCGGTAGAGGAAAGAATGGCTCCGGCCGCGCGCATGCGCTCGAGCCCGATGCGCCAGTTTAATTCTGTTCGCGAGCTAACGGCATCGGACGCTACGTGCACCAGATAGCCTTCCCGCAGCGCTCCGAGCGCGGTCTGCATCACGCAAATGTGGGTTTCCATGCCACACAGCAGTGCGGTTGTACGCCGACCGGGCAAGCGCTTCAGCAAGGAGCAGAACACATCACTGCCGAAGCAGGAGAAGGTTAGTTTGTCGATGGGCGGAGTTTCCGGCAGCATCGACGCAATGTCGGGCACGGTGTTACCCAGGCCCTTCGCGTATTGCACAGTCACCAAGGCTGGGATCTTGAGGATTCCCGCCAGGCGAATCAGCAATTGTACATTTCGCACCAGCCGTTCCTTTTCCCAGATCGGCGGCAGTAATTTTTCCTGCATATCGACGACGATGAGAGCACACTGCTCGGGCTGCAGGGGCCGGCGCGCCATCTCAGCGTAATCGGTGTCCATTTGGGTGATATTTCCGGTGAAGGTTCCTGGGATACTTCCTAGCGTTTCGCTGGTGGGCATGGCTACTCCTTGGATTGCTAGCTGAGATTCTAACGCGAGTAAAGCTTGAAGGGCGGTCGATCTTAGCTGCCGATAGAGTCAGGACGTCGTCGCCCAGTCGCCGCCGGAGTGCTGGACGGGCGGGACGCCCGTCGCTCCACTGAGAACGGAGTACTTTGTTTCGCAGTCCCGGGGAAATGATTTAGAATTCTGGCACAGCCCGGTCGTTCAACGGTAGGACTGCAGCCTCTGGAGCTGCGTATCGGGGTTCGAATCCCTGCCGGGCTGCCAACCTTTTCGGCATGAGAATTCGGTCCGCGAAGAACCCTGGGGCACTTTTCGATTCAAACTTAATTCAGAGGCGCAGCGGAAGGACCCAGACCCATTTTGATATCGGGCGATGCTTTGATGCCGCAGCTTTGTCAAACTAGGCGGAAAGCTTGACAATAGCGGCTTCCAGGCCTAGGATCGGAATTGAGCAAGTGCCTTTTCTTATCGTACTCTTTCAGGTCATCTGAGTTAGCCTATCTGAAGACTATCTCCTCTTTAATTGCTCGGAGGAGTCTGAGTGTCACGAAACTGCTGGTCCGCTGGGGATCTTTCCGACTCCAAACCCAAGCTGATCAAGGTCCATGTGGATCGATAAAACAGATCCAAGAACACAGATCGAAAACCTGGAAGGAACCATGAAAAATATCAAGTTTGTTGTGAAAGTGAACCGTGGCGGTGCTCACGCTCCTCAATACGTGCTGCGGGTCGATCGGCTTCCCATCCAGACGACAACCGACCGCAAACTGGCCCTGGTGATGGGGAGATTTACAGCGGAAGACGCGGTCAAGTCGATGCAAAATTCCCACTGCAACCCGGAGTTGGTATCCGTGCGGGTTAGCGCCTAGCGTTCTGGGTTGGGCTGGGGTCTTCCTGATTTTGACCCACTTTTATCGGCTCGAACTGCACATCGCTGGGCGCCCTATCCTTATTTCTTTGAACGGGACTTTGACTGCGGATATGCAAAAACGTAAATGTTCGGATTGCGGTGGGGAGCTGGTTCTGGCGGTGCGCGCGAGCCAACCCCAGGGGACAAATGATGGGCCAAGCCTGGTAACCAGCGCGTTTACAAGCTGGAGATGCGGGACTTGCGGCTCGGCCTTTACGGCAGCACAGCTCCGCGAAGACAAGCGCGAGCGGTCAAAAACCGAACCGGCGTGAGTTGCGGGCAAAAGTATTTTCGGCGGTGCTGTGACCTCAGCGGCTAAAGCCGTATTCAAAACAATGCAGTTATCGCAGCGGTGGACCGCTGCGCCACCCAAAATCAACAGCAAGATCGACCTTTTCCGCAAGCTGTGAAACTCGTGCCCTTCCCATTCGTTGAGTAGTCCGAATGTCTATGTCTGGATTTGCAATGCCGGCGACGTCTTACGGATTATCTCCAAAAGATGTACCCGGTCAGGCTGGAGCAGTTCGGCGACGCGTTCCTTGTTGACTTGCGCGACGATGATTTGCCCAATCTCGGTATGCACATCGGAGAAGATGCCCACGCTCTTCATCCTTTGTGTCTGAAACTCGTTGTCCTCGGTCGGGGTGACATAGTGCACCGAGCTGGCATTGTAGCGGTGGATCAGGAACAGTTGGGCAACCGTCATCAGCCGCTTCTTGCGTACCGGCGGGAGGGTGTTTTGGTCACGAACCGAGAGGATGCTGCGCCCGCGACGATCCTGGATGTAGGCGAACACCACGTTGGCGAGCTTCTCGCCACTAGGCTCGTTCAGCACACTCAGCTCCAACAGCTCCGAACCGGCCGTGTGCGGACGTAGCCGGACGCGAATTTTCTCGGCATAGTTGCAATGCTTGCCCCACTCCGCGAGCCAGTCCTCCAGCAGCTTGGTTGGGACTTCGGTCTGAACCAGGTGCTGAAACTGCGTCGACCCCTTACCCATAGCCTTGGTCGCCGCGGTGCGTCCGGAAGAAGCCATCAATGCGGCGTCCAGCCGGGGCCCTCCGACCAGGGTTTGCGGTGTCCGATACGGTGACTCCAGCAGTCTGAACTTGCGCTGCAAGCGCGCCAAGGCCAGCATCCCGTCCTGCTTCAATGCGGTGGCGAACTCCTCGGCAGCCAAGCCGTCGATCTGGTGGCCACCGTAGGTGATGAAGTTGAACACGAAGCCGAGTTTCCCGAGTTCGTCGGGGAAGTGCTTCATCTGCTCGTCATTCATTCCCGTGGTGTCCCAGCTGAACGACGGCGAGAGGTTGTAGGCCAGCATCTTGCCGGGATACTGCGCGTGGATGGCGTGTGCGAACTTTGCGGCATCCTCGAGATCCGCTGTTTTGGTCTCCATCCACAGTATGTCGGCGAAGGGCGCCACGGCCAGCGACTTGGCGATGGCGTAATCGATGCCGGCTTGTACGTGATAGAAGCCCTCGGGAGTCTTGGGCAGCTCGCAATCCCAGATCACCCGGATGCCCAGCGACTTGGCGCGCTCGCGGGCCTCGTAGAAAGAAGCCCGCTTCGAGAACGCCAGCCATTCGTCGAGGGTCATGTCGAAACGCTCGCCCTCGGTCGCGCGGAACTCCAGTACTTCGGCGACCGCCTGCCCATAGGTCATCAGCCCGGCTTCCGCGCGCCAGGCTTCCACATAGCGCGTGTCTATCTTGTCGAGTGCCGCATCGAGCTCGGTTGCCGGCATATCCCTGAGAGCTGGGGCGCGTTCGGCGATCAGGGACAAAAGCCCAACCCGCTCCAGCCAAGCAAAGGCTGCCAAGTACTCAGCCTCGGACACGGCAAAAAGCAAGTGACCGCGGACCTCTTCGAGGCCGAGTTCGAAGAGCTTCCGCAAGATGGCTAGATAACCGGCCTTGTAGCTGGGTAGATCGACATTGGTGGCACCAAGGATGAAGGGTTGGTCGCGCTCGTCGCTCCGACTCTCGATGAAGGTCGCGGACTCGGCATCGGTTCGGGCTACGATGATGCCCGGGACCCGCATGATGTCGAGCTGCAGGCGGGCAGCGTTGAGGCGCTTGATCTGCTCGTCCTCGGCCACAACCACCTTACCGCCCTGGTGGCCACACTTCTTTGCTCCCGGCTTCTGGTCTTCGATGTGGTACCCCGGAACACCGACTTCGACAAAGCGGCGGATCAGATTGCGTACATGCGCGTCGCCACCGTGACCGGTGTCGGCGTCGGCGATGATGAAAGGCCGAAAGTCGACGACCGGTGTCGCCTGACGCTGTTCCTCGGTCATCCTCATGCGCGTGAAGTGCTGGTTCTTGTCGGCGGTGAGAAGTGCCCGCACCAGTCCGGCGGCTTCGTCTGGCACTTGGCTGAGCGGATAGCTGGCCAGGTCGGGACCCGGATCCTCGGACAGGGATCCCTTGGCGGACGTCGCCCAGCCGCCCAGGTAGATGCCTTCCATCCCAATCCGCTTCATCATCACCGCCTGGCCCGGCGAATACGGACCAAAGGTTGTGATCTGCTTGCGCTGTTCGAAGAGCTCGCGCAGCCGTGCGTAGAACTCTTCGGCTGCTTGTCGCGCTACGGTGTAGTCGCCGGAAATTGTGCCCTGCTGCTCAGCCACCTGGCGCGGGGAGTAGAGACGGACGATCCCCTCGAATCGGGGGCTTGCGAACCATTCCTTCGCGGCCGCGACCTGTTGGTCGAACATCGTCATAATGCTTTCCTGGCTCTCAGCGCCGATAAACACTTTCCGCCTCCATGGATAATCGTGTCCTTCGCTCCGTCAGTGATGTTACCGCATTCCTCTTCCATCAGCACGGTCCGGTTTCCTGTATGTAACCAGCCGTTCTGCCAGCCACAACCGCGGCTTCAGGGTCCAAGTGGGGGGAATTATTTCTGACCCGGATGCCCTCAATTGATATCGTGTGCTGGATGCACGCACGCCGGATGCGGCGCTATCGAGGGCTGGTTTGTCCGTTGCTGGTTTGCGGGTTGGAAGTGGCGCCGCTCTCAAAGGATTGGCGCGATCCGGTACTAATCGCCCGAGGGCAGCAGTTCGTCGTCCCAGCAAGTACCTGCCAACGACGGATAGTCCAGCGCCACCCAGTTGGTAATACCGTGGCTGTATACGGCCTCCAGGATCGTGTCGTCGGTGTTGCTGGTGTGGCGGTTGGAAGTCGAAGTCGTCATCTATTTATCCCCACGCAAAATTTGCGTCCTGACTCTGCGTCCTAAGTGCAGTAGACGCTGGATTGCGCTTTTCAAACAAATCAGGGCGTCCGCCGGGGCCTACTAGTCCGAAATGACCTAGTGGGATTGGATGCGTGCCTGCAAAGGGGGCGGCGAACGACTATGATGTTGTGCTATGAACCCGACTATTGCTGAGAACAAGTCCAATTCCGTGGACAGCCAGGCGCTGACCCAGAAGCAGATCGAGGCCGGCATTCTTACCCCGGAAGCGCAAGCATTTCTGTTGAAACTTGCGGGTGCCTTCGAGTCCCGGCGGCAGGAACTGCTGGCCCGTCGCCGAACCGTGCAGCAGGGAATCGATCACGGCAAGTCTCCCCACTTTTTGGCGGAGACGGCTGAAATCCGGCAACGCGAGTGGAAGGTGGCACCGATCCCAAAGGATTTGCTCGACCGCCGCGTGGAAATCACCGGACCGGTCGATCGTAAGATGATCATCAATGCGTTGAACTCCGGCGCCAGTGTTTTCATGGCCGATTTCGAGGACTCGAATTCGCCCACCTGGAGCAACAATATTGAGGGCCAGCACAATCTGCGGGATGCGATTCGAGGAACGATCCGGTACGTGAGCCCGGAGGGAAAGCAATATCAACTGGGGGCGAAGCTGGCGACGCTGTTCGTTCGGCCGCGAGGATGGCACCTGGACGAGAAACATTTTTTAGTGGAGGGGAAGCCGATCTCAGCGTCGCTGTTTGATTTTGGTTTGTTCTTTTTTCACAACGCCGCGGCGCTGCTGAGCAAGGGGACTGGCCCTTATTTCTACCTGCCGAAACTGGAGAGTCATCTGGAGGCGCGGTTGTGGAACGACGTGTTCTGCCTTGCCCAGGACGAACTGGGAATTGCGCGCGGAACGATTCGCGCCACCGTCCTGATCGAAACCATTCTGGCGGCGTTTGAGATGGACGAGATTCTTTATGAATTGCGCGAGCATTCGGCGGGGCTGAACTGCGGACGCTGGGATTACATTTTCAGCTTCATCAAGAAGTTTCGCGCGCATCCTGAGTTCGTGCTGCCGGATCGGTCGCTGGTCACGATGGAGCGGCATTTCCTGAGCTCCTACGTCGAATTGTTGATTCAAACCTGCCACCGGCGCGGTATTCATGCGATGGGTGGAATGGCGGCGCAGATTCCGATACGAAACGATGCGGCGGCCAATGAACAGGCGCTGGAGAAAGTGCGGCGTGACAAACTTCGCGAAGTGCAGGCCGGCCATGATGGTACTTGGGTTGCGCATCCCGGGCTGGTGCCGGTGGCAAAAGAAATTTTCGATAAGTACATGCCGGAACCGAATCAGATCTCTGCGCAACGATCCAGCCGGAACGTGCAAGCCAAAGACCTGCTTGACGTTCCCACGGGCGATATTACCGACGGAGGATTGCGTTGGAATATCGACGTGGGATTACAGTACCTGCATTCGTGGCTACAGGGATCTGGCTGCGTTCCGATTTACAACCTGATGGAAGATGCGGCGACCTGTGAAATCTGCCGCGCCCAGGTGTGGCAGTGGGTGAAGCACGGCGCACACCTCAAAGATGGCAGGCTGGTGACGGCAGGCATGGTGAAGGAGATCATCCATAAGAGGGCAGCCGAGTTGAGCGCCCAGTTAGACAACGACGAAAAGCTGCAGCAAGCGGCCAGCGTCCTCGAAGAGTTGACGACGAGCCAGGACTTTGCGGAGTTTCTAACGCTTGCCAGTTACGATTTATTGGACTAGAACGTCAATTGATGGTGATGCACGCACGCAGAGGTACTGCCGACAACCTCCCGATTGACGTGGCACCGATAGACCCAGGCTTCCTCTCGCAGTTACGGGAACATGTTGCTGCGCGTGAAATCGAGCGCGGGATTACGTGTCTGCGCTCGCATCAGGATCTGATCGCCAAGCTCGATCCCTCCCAAGAAAATGCCGCTCGCCTGTTGGCGCAGTTCGCGATCTGGACGGATATTGGATTCAGCGGGCCGCCGCTGAAAGAGCTTCTACAGCGCTTTGAACACCTGGAACCAGAATTACGGTCGAGGCTATCGATCGCCGATTACATCCGCCTGCGCATGGCCGAGGGAATGGCTGCGATGGTGGAAGAGGCGATGGAAACGGCGGTCGGCCATTTTGACTTTGTCCTGAGCTTGGGGGAAGAGCTGGACGACCGGTTTCTTCTCGCCATTGTTTATTTCTGGAAGGGTCGTTGCCTGCGGAGACGAGGCGAATACGACGAGGCTCTGATCTATACCGTCAAGGGAAAGGATCTGGCGGTTGGTCTAGGGCATCCGCGCATGGCAGCGGTCATGCAGGTGCTCGAGGGCTGGCTTCTGTTTCAGCAAGGGAAATGGAAAGAAGCGGTGCGCATCTCGCAGGCGGCGGAAAACGCGCTGCGCGAGACCGACGACTATGTGACGCTCGGCAACATTCAATCCTTCTACGGACGAATGGCGCGCCGGGAGGGCCGGTTCGATAAGGCGATCGCGTTTTTCGAGAGCGCCATTCGCTACTATGGCAAGCGGGATCCGCGGCATCTGAACCTGGCGCGATCGCTGGCCAATATGGCGCTCGCCAAGCGCGGCATCGCTCTACAGTTGCAGAAAAGAATCGACCGCGATGCCCAGCGGCGGCGACAGACCTCCGCCAGCCGCGACGCGAAGCCCACGGCAACAACTACGGAGCAGGATTGGCGCAAGCATGACTATCGCGGCCGCTTGGCCCAGCTTCGCCGCGAAGCGATCGAGCACCTAGAGGCTGCTCGAGTCATCTACCAACAGCGTCCGAACCATCACGGAGCCGGCACAGTTTACCTGAATGCCGCGTACATCCATCTCGATGGTGGAGACTTTCACCGGGCGGAGACAGAAGCGGTCTCGGCGTACGCGCTCGGCGAAGAGAAGCAGGACTATATTCTGATGGGCCGGGCACGCATTCTGGAGTGCATGATTGAAAATGCGAAAGTAGAGGAAGAGATCGGTGAGGGCGCCGATCCGGGAAGCCATGCGCGGCGGGCACTGGAGTGCAGTCAGGAGGCGATTGATCTGGCGAAGCACACGCAGCATCATCTGCTGCTCGCGAACGCGCATCTGTGGCAGGGATTGACGCAGTGCAATTCATTTTTCGACAATCCGGAAGCGGCGCGCGAATCGTATGACCTGGCGCGGGCGTCCTGCGGGACGAATCAACCCGACAACAACATATGGCAGGATCTACAGATGTTGGGCGCGAAAATTCTGCGCAAGGGAAGTGTCCATCCCGCGCTGAAGGCGTGGTCGCAGGGTGCGGTGGGCGAGAAGACGTTCCGGCAAATCAGCGAAGAATTTGCCGAGATTGTGATCACGCGGGTGTGGGAGCGCGAAGGCCGAAAAGTGTCTCGCGTGGCGGCGCGGCTGTCGATTTCTCCGAAGAAAGTCCGGCGGATACTGGCGCGGGTGGGACGGCGTAAACCGCGTCAAGGTTAGCCGACACGTTTTGTATCCCCTAATATAGACTAGTACAATAGTAGAGTTAATTGTGTTAAACGGCGCCGGGACTGGTGATGCCCGAACCGCCGATTCCGGCAGTCGAGAGAGTCGAAGCGGTCGTGAAAATTGCAAAGCTGAGAATCGAAAATCTATGAAAATCGCAAAAGATGTCACAGAACTGATCGGACGCACGCCACTGGTGCGACTGAACCGAGTTACAGAGGGCGCGGGCGCTGAAGTTGTAGCGAAACTGGAAAGCCAGAATCCGCTGGGCAGCGTAAAAGACCGCATCGGTGTGAGCATGATTGCCGATGCCGAGCGTGCCGGACGGATTGAGCCGGGAAAAACCGTTCTGATCGAGCCGACCAGCGGCAACACGGGGATCGCTCTCGCTTTTGTGGCGGCCGTGAAGGGTTACAAGATCATCCTCACCATGCCCGAAACCATGAGCCTGGAGCGGCGCGTGCTCTTGCTGGCTTTGGGGGCTGAGATCGTTCTTACGCCGGGGCCGCGCGGGATGAAGGGAGCGATTCTGAAAGCCGAGGAATTGCTGGCGAGCAATCCAGACGCCTACATGCTCCAGCAATTTGACAACCCGGCCAATCCGAAGATTCATTTCGAGACTACTGGCCCAGAGATTTGGGAAGACACCGACGGGCGCATCGATTTTCTGATCTCCGGTGTCGGCACCGGCGGAACCATCACCGGCGTCTCCGAATACATCAAGCCGAAGAAGCCGTCGTTCAAAGCCGTGGCCGTGGAGCCGACCGATAGCGCGGTCCTCTCCGGCGGAAAGCCGGCGCCGCACAAGATTCAGGGGATCGGGGCCGGTTTTGTTCCCAGCATCCTGCGCCGTGATTACGTTGACGAGGTCATTACCGTGAGCAACGAGGACTCCATCAACATGGCGCGTCGGCTTCCTCTCGAAGAAGGACTGCTGGTTGGCATCTCTTCGGGAGCGGCAGTGGTTGCGGCTTTGCAGGTGGCGCGCCGTCCTGAAAATGCCGGGAAATTGATTGTTGTGGTTCTGCCGTCGTTCGGCGAGCGCTACTTGAGTAGTATCCTCTTCGAAGGACTCCGGAATCAGGCGTTGCAGATCCCAACGTCGCAGGTTCCGGCCTGATACATGCCACATCTGCTGTCGCTAATTCGCGAGGACGTTGCCACCGTGCTGGAGCGCGATCCCGCGGCAAAATCGCGCCTGGAAGTTTATCTCTGCTACTCCGGCTTGCATGCGGTGTGGTTCTATCGCATGAATCACTGGTTATGGAACCACAATGTCTTGCTACTGGCGCGGTGGTTGTCGCAGGTCGCGCGCTGGCTTACCGGGATCGAAATTCATCCCGGGGCGCAGATCGGGCGGCGTTTGTTCATCGATCATGGAATGGGTGTGGTGATTGGCGAAACTGCTATTGTCGGCGAGGACGTTACGCTCTATCAGGGTGTGACGCTCGGTGGAACAGGTAAGGAGCATGGCAAGCGGCACCCCACGCTTCTCGACAACGTGGTCGTCGGCGGAGGCGCGAAGATCCTGGGCAACATCACGGTGGGCAGCAATTGCCGGATTGGCGCGGGGTCGGTCGTGCTGCGCAGTGTGCCCGACGATTCAACTGTGGTGGGCGTGCCGGGGCACATCATTCTTCGCGAAGGTAAACGAGTGGTGATCACCGATCCCAAACAGATTAACGATCCGCTTTCGGAAGCCTTAGCAGCGGTGGCGTCTGAGGTGAACCGGTTAGCGGAGCGTGTGCATCAGCTGGAGGGCACGGGCGGAAGTGAGCCGCCGTCTGAATCGCTGCAACGGATCATCGAAGATATCGACTACCAAATTTAGCGCTGCCCGTGGCGCAGGCATACAACTTAAATAGCAATTGTCATTCCGAACGAAGTGAGGGGTCTGCAGTTCGCTGCAAGATGCAGGTCCCTCACTTCGTTCGGAATGACGACACATAGAGGGTGCATTTTGCGAGCCGCCTCAAGAACATAACTCCGTTTCGCTTGGACCCAAGTATGATTGAGTGGCGCTTTTTCGGGTCGAGATCTCCAGCGGATGAAATACGGTTTTGTAATCGATAACCGCAAGTGCATCGGTTGTCACGCCTGCACGGTAGCGTGCAAAACCGAAAACCAGGTGCCGGTGGGAGTGAACCGGACCTGGGTCAAATACGTCGAGAAGGGCGTTTTCCCCAACACTCGTCGCGTATTTCAGGTTACACGCTGCAACCATTGCGAAAAGCCTCCCTGCGTAACGATCTGTCCCGTGACCGCGATGTATCAGCGCAAAGACGGGATTGTCGATTTCAATTCCGAGCGCTGCATTGGCTGCAAAGCCTGCATGCAAGCCTGTCCGTACGATGCGATTTACATGGATCCGGACGATGGCACTGCCACGAAGTGCCATTTCTGCGCGCATCGCACCGAAGTCGGATTGGAACCGGCCTGCGTGATCGTGTGTCCGGAACACGCCATCATTGCCGGAGATCTAAGCGATGACGCAAGCGAGGCGGCGCAACTGGTGGCGCGGGAACCGGTGCGCGTACGCAAGCCCGAGCAGGAAACTCAGCCCAAGCTCTACTACATCGATGCCGATGAGAGTGCGATCGTGCCCACGGCGGCGCGCCATGAGTCGATTTATATGTGGTCGCAGCGAAATGCTGCTGTGTTTGGCGGCGGCGCTGTTTATCCACCCGATAGTCCCTTGCTGCAAGAGAACGCTTTGGCCGCTTATGACGTTTCCCATGCGCGTCCGTGGGGATGGCAGGTGCCGGCTTATTGTTGGACTAAGTCCATCGGCTCGGGTGCACTCGCCGTGCCAGCCATTGCGATGGCGCTTGGAAAATTGTCAGGCAACCGCGTCCGGGATATTGCGCTCGCGAGCGTTGCGCTCTTTTTCACGGCTCTCACCACCGTGCTGCTGGTTTGGGATCTCGATCACAAAGAACGCTTCCTCCGTGTGGTGCTGACGCCGCAAAGTAAATCGTGGCTGGCGCGGGGCGCGTTCATTCTGATCGCATACAGCGGGTTGTGCGGTGTGTTCTGGTTGGCGGCGGTCGCGGGATTTTCCGTTGTTACTTCAGTTTTATTGTGGCCTGTGGTGCTGGTAGGATTCTGCGCAGCCGTCTACACGGCGTTTCTTTTCGGACAATGCGAAGGGCGTGATTTGTGGCAAACGCCTCTTCTACCGGCACATTTAATCGTTCAAGCATTGCTCTGTGGATCGGCGGTACTGGCGCTGCTACCGAACGCGTTCGGCGGTTCAACGCAGGCCGTAGCCCTCGCGGTTCCGATGCTGTTTATCAGCTTGGGATTGCATTTGCTCACGCTGCTCGGCGAGGTTGTTATGCCGCACGCCACCGACAATGCGCGTTATGCGGTTCGGCTTATGACTCACGGATCGTTCGCGCGCGCGTTCTGGGGCGGGGCGGTGGTGGTGGGTGGAGTCATTCCGATATTGCTTCTGCTGCTGGGTTCCTGGTTCGGTGCGCCCAGCCGCATCGCAACTGGAGTGGCCAGCGTGCTGGCCCTAGCTGGACTGCTGATTTTTGAATGGTGTTTTGTAATGGCTGGGCAGAGTGTGCCGAACAGCTAGCTGGGAGTAAGAATCATTGGGTGGAGCGACGGGCGTCTCGCCCGTTGGGCCGGGCGGGGACGCCCGGCACTCCATCGGCAAGGACATATGGAGATTCAGCAATGACCGATTTCAAACGCGACGGCAGCCATCTCTCTTCTTATCCGCCGGTCGAAAAGTGGGACGATTGGGTTGAGTATGATGCCGAAGCCTGGCCGCGCCTTGTCGAAAAGCATTACCAGCTTGTTCCGACCATCTGCTTCAACTGCGAGTCGGCTTGCGGACTTCTCGCCTACGTCGATAAGGAAACCGGGCAAGTCACAAAATTTGAGGGCAACCCGAAGCATCCAGCGAGCCGCGGCCGCCTTTGTGCGAAAGGTCCGGCCACGATTACTCAGATTCACGATCCCGATCGCATCCTTTATCCGATGAAGCGTTCGGGGCCGCGCGGCGGCGGAAAATGGACGCGGACCTCGTGGGACGAAGTGCTGGAGACTTTCGGCGCGCGCATCCGCAAAGCGTTTCAGGAAAATCGTGGCGAAGAAGTGATGTACCACGTAGGCCGCCCAGGACACGACTTCATCATGGATCGCACTCTGCAGGCCTGGGGAATCGACGGCCACAACTCGCACACGAATGTGTGCTCGTCTTCGGCGCGGCTCGGCTACCTGCTCTGGCATTATGCCGACCGTCCTTCGCCCGACCACGCCAACGCGCGCTTTATTCTGCTGCTCTCCGCGCATCTTGAGTCCGGCCACTATTTCAATCCTCATGCGCAGCGCATTATTGAAGGGAAAATGGCTGGGGCGAAGCTTGCCGTCATGGATCCGCGCCTTTCGAATACGGCAAGCATGGCGGATTACTGGATGCCGAGTTATCCGGGAACCGAAGTCGCGGTGCTGTTGGCGATGGCGATGGTCATCCTTACGGAAAATCGGTTCGATGCCAAGTTCATGAAGAATTGGACCAACTGGGAAGAACTCGAAGTCGATGGATTTCGCGCCCAGGGACAGACTTTCGAAGTGCTGATCGAAGTATTGAAGCGGCACTACGCGAGGTTCACTCCGGAGTTTGCGGAAAAAGAAAGTGGCGTGAAAGCGGAAGTTATCGTCAAAACGGCGCTAGAGATCGCGACCGCCGGAAGCCGCTTTGCTTCGCATCTATGGCGGGGCAGCGCATCCGGCAATCTGGGGGGATGGCAAACGGCGCGCGCATTGATGCTGTTGCATGTGCTTACCGGTTCGGTGGGAACTCCGGGCGGACACAATCCGGGTGCTTGGAATAAATTTGTGCCACTTCCGTTCAAAAATCCGCCGCCGCAGAAACGCTGGAACGAGCTGCTCTACCCTCCGGAGTGGCCGCTGTGTACGCATGAAATGTCGCCGCTGCTTCCGCATTTTCTCAAGGAAGGCCGCGGCCGCATTGAAGCCTATTTCACGCGTGTCTTTAATCCCGTCTGGACTTATCCGGACGGATTTTCCTGGATCGAAATGCTGCGCGACGAAGAAAAAGTCGGTTTACATGCTGCGTTAACGCCGACCTGGAGCGAGACGGCGTGGTTTGCGGATTACGTTTTGCCGATGGGCTTCAGTTCCGAGCGTCACGACCTGATGAGCCAGGAGTCTTACGCCGGGAAGTGGATCGGCTTTCGCCAGCCTGTGCTGCGCGTTCTGCAGGAACGGGCGGGAAAGAAATTCGATTACACCTATCAGGCGAATCCTGGCGAAGTCTGGGAAGAGGATGAATTCTGGATCAACCTGTCGTGGGCGATCGATCCCGATGGGTCGATGGGAATTCGCCAGTGGTTCGAGTCTCCGTATCATCCGGGACAGAAACTGACGGTCGACGAATATTACGGTTGGATCTTTGAAAATTCAGTTTCAGGATTGCCTGAAGCCGCAGCGCAAGAGGGATTGAAGCCGCTCGAATACATGCGCAAGTACGGCGCCTACGAAGTGACCACTGACGTTTATGAACTGAACGAGAAGCCGGTAGCGCCCGCCGATCTCTCCGGATCGAAAGTCGAAGCGAATGGCGTGGTCACTCAAGACGGCAAAGCGGTGGGCGTGATGATCAATGGCGAGGCGGTCGTTGGCTACAACACGCCGTCGCGGAAACTTGAACTGTTTTCGAAAACCATGGTGGACTGGAAGTGGCCTGAATTTGCGCTTCCGGAATACTATCGCAGCCACATTCACAGGTCAGCGCAAGCCGCGTCAATGGGAAAACCCGCGAAAGATTACGATCCAGATTTCGACCGAGATTTCGATCAACGATATACACCGCTTGCGGAGTGGCCAAAAGATGCCAAGGGCGATGTGTACACGCTGCTGCCGAATTTCCGGTTGCCGCATCTTATTCACACGCGGTCGGGGAACTCGAAATTTCTTTACGAGATTTCGCATAAGAATCCGTTGTGGGTGAATCCGCTGGATGCGCAGAAGCTAGGTGGGATTCGCACCGGCGATCTGCTCAAAGTCCACACCGAAATCGGCTTCTTCGTATTGCATGCATGGGTTACCGAGGGGCTGACGCCGGGAGTGGTCGCCTGCTCCCACCATATGGGACGCTGGCGCCTTAATAAAGAGGATCAGGTCGAACGCATGTCGAGCGCGTGGGTCGATCTGAAAGAAGTCGGCAAAGGACAATGGAAGATGCGCCAGATCTCGGGAGTGGAACGGTATAAAACGTCCGATCCCGATACGCAGCGAGTGTGGTGGAGCGATGCGGGCGTGCACCAGAACCTTACCTTTCCTGTGCATCCCGACCCGATCACCGGCATGCACTGCTGGCACCAGATGGTGCGCGTGGAGCGGGCCAGCGCTGACGATCGCTACGGCGATATCTTCGTCGACACCAATCTCTCCTTTGCGGTATATGAGCGGTGGAAGGCTCTCACTCGTCCCGCGCCGGGGCCGGGCGGCCTGCGCCGTCCCCTGTGGATACCGCGAGTCGTGCGGCCGGAAGAAGCGGCCTTCTATATGAAAGCCTGAGTCGGCGGCGTGACGTTGTAAAATGACAACATGCCGCTACAACCGGGAAATCCCGCGTTCAACAAGAAGCGCACTCCGCCTCCAGACGAGACGTTTGAAGAAGCGGCCTATCTGAAGGCGCTGGGAGAAAAACAGAAGGTCGTGAGCCTGAAGCTGGCCGACGGCGAAGTGGTTCGCGGCTGGATTGAGTACTACGACAAGAACATGGTGCGCGTGACGCGCGAGGATGGTCCGAATCTGTTCATCTTCAAACATGAGATTGTTTACATCGCGGAAGACAGTAAGAAAAAGTAGCCAGCTGCCGGTACCCAGTGCCTGACATTTAATCCTGAAAATGAAAGCCTAGAAGTCGCATGATATCCGCGCAATCGCTCGACCTGATTTCCCCCATGCAGGCGATAGCTCGTGAAGCGGGCAGTCTGCTAATGGACTACTTTGGGCAGCACGTGAAGATTGAATATAAGGGCGACGTGGACTTGGTGACCGTGGCCGATCGAAAATCGGAAGCGCTGATTCTGGAGCGCATTCGCAAGCAGTTTCCGACTCATGACGTGATGGGGGAAGAGGGAGCGCACATCGAAGCCGGCGGCGAGTACAAGTGGTACGTCGATCCGCTCGATGGCACGACGAACTTTGCGCATGGCTACCCGGTATTTTGCGTTTCCCTTGCGGTCGAACGCCAGGGACGACGGATCACGGGAGTGATTTACGATCCGACTCGCGACGAGATGTTCTCCGCTGAACTGGGCGGCGGTGCGCGACTGAACGAGAAAGCGATGCATGTATCGGCGACCGCGAATTTGGGAGAGTGCCTGGTCGCTACCGGTTTCCCGAGCCACAAGCGGCATAAGAACCCGAATATTTATTTCTATCACCAACTGACGTTGCGCACCCACGGCGTGAGGCGGGCAGGATCAGCCGCGCTTGATCTGTGCAATGTTGCGTCGGGCCGGTTTGACGGCTTCTGGGAATTTAATCTCAATCCGTGGGACACGGCGGCAGGCGTGATCATTGTCGAAGAGGCCGGCGGAAAGGTCACGGACTTTTCGGGCGGACCATTCCAGATCGCAAGCCGCGAGACGCTGGCATCGAATGGGCTGGTGCACGACGCGCTCCTGCACGAGTTCCGGGAGATTTTCGCAGGCCGAGGGCTGAAGGAATTGCCCAGCCCGGTCGCCTACGCGAACGATCGAAAGCTCTAACTTTCTACGCATTCACCGAGCGACAGTCTTCGAGAGAATCACGGCTATCAGATTCATTGTGGTCGAGACATTGATGCCGTAGCGTTCCCCGCCGCGCACAATAGGACCGCCAATGGCATCCAATTCGAGTCGTCGCCCCGCGGCGAGGTCCTTCTGCATGGAGCTGCGCATCCCCGGCGGCAGACCGTCGAAAACCGCCTGGAACTGTTGTGCGTCAAGCTCCGCACCGCTCGCCTTGGCCACGGCGCATGCTTCGGCGATTGCTGAACTCAACTTCTCCTTCCACGCGGCGTCCGCGAGAACCCCGCCAACGTTCATGCCGGAGGCCGACGTCACCAGCGCAAGAGGTGCCAGGAAGCAGAGCTTGCTCCACAGAAGAGTCTGCTCGTTCGGAATGAACTGACAGGCGAATCCAAGATCGCCCAGCTGTTGAGTGATGGCTCCCAGCAGAGGCTCTCCGCTGCTGGCGAGATTGAGGCGAACGAACGGCGAGCGCTGGACGAATCGCCCTGGAGCGAGCCTCTCCGCTTCGACTGCAATTGTTGCCGGCAGCACGCGGTCTTTTCCAAACTGTGTTCGCAGCACCGCGATGTGGTCCACTCCGTTCAGCAGAGGCACCACGCAATCCGGCAACGCCTTCACAGCTTCCAGCGCATCTTGCAGTTGATAGGTCTTAGTTGCGATCCAGAGCACGTCAACCGGTTCGGTCAGTGTGGCAACGGTTTTCGTCGGCGCCGTAAGAGAGCCCGACGGACGCTCCAGCACTAAGTTTCCAGGGAAACTCGGCAATGTTCCCGGCCGAACTATGACTGTGATGTCTTCGCCGAGCGATCCCAGCGCCGCACCGACCAAACCTCCGATGGTCCCGCTCCTAGAATTGCATGTTTCATTGGACCGCTCCCGTGACAAATATACGATACGGTAATCTTGGATGCGGTCGCTGCCAACCTCGACCCGCCTTTACGCTGCGCCTCCAAATCTGTCACACTGACCACTAGCCACTGACCACTGATCCCATGGGCAAGATTCACGTTCTTCCCGATAGAGTTGCCAACCAGATCGCTGCTGGCGAGGTGGTTGAACGTCCCGCGTCGGTGGTAAAGGAGTTGCTGGAGAACGCGCTGGACGCGGGTTCCACACGCATTCGCATTCAGGTGGAGGCGGGCGGGAAGAAGCTGATCCAGATTACCGACAACGGATGCGGCATGATGCGCGACGATGCCATGCTGGCCTTCGAGCGGCACGCCACCTCCAAAATCAAAGACACCGACGATCTGCTCAGTATTTCGACTCTCGGATTTCGCGGCGAGGCGCTGCCTTCCATCGCGTCGGTTGCCCGGCTGCATCTGGAAACCCGCGCGGAAGAAGAGACGGCTGGGACGATGCTCGAAATCAACGGCGGCAAGATCATCCGCGTGGGAGAGGCGGGGCTGCCGCTGGGGACTTCGATCACGATTCGCGATCTCTTTTTCAATACTCCGGCGCGCAAGAAGTTTCTAAGATCGGAGTCGACCGAGCTTTCTCATATCGCTTCGCTGGTCACGCATTACGCGCTGGCGCATCCGGAGAAGCATTTCGAATTGCATTCGGCGACGAATGCTTTGCTGGTGGCGCCGCCCGTGGCCGATCATCGCGAGCGCGTGTACCAGGTGTTTGGACGCGAGACCATTGATCAGTTGATTCCGCTGGCGGCGGCGCAACCGCTGGAGCGTGTCGGGCTGCCGCAGCCTCCGCCGTGGCGCCGTGGCGCCGACACTTCTACCCGCGAGTCCGACGGCGAGGATGGCGCTTCGCGGGCGGGGGCCCCTTCGACTGGAGCTCAGGGCAGGTCTGCGCCACACGATTTCGGGGAGGTGCGGCTGCATGGGTTTGTCTCCAAGCCGGAAATACAGAAGCTCAATCGCAATTCGATTTTCATTTTCGTGAATGGACGGCTGATTCGCGACCGCCTCATTCAGCACGCCATCATCGAGGCGTATCGCAATATTCTGCCGCCCACGGTGTTTCCGGTGGTTCTGCTTTTTATAGAGATGCCGACCGCCGAAGTGGACGTGAATGTGCATCCGTCCAAGACCGAGGTGCGCTTCCGTCAGCAGACGGTGATTCACGATTTTGTGCGTGAGTCGGTGCGGGCGGCGCTGATGAAGGCACGGCCGGTGCCGCAGTTCTTGACCGAGATTGGCGCGCAGCCTTCGGCGAGCCGGGGCCTTTCCAGTCCCGGCCTCAGTGGTCCCCATTTCACCGATGGCGCGCGGAGCGCGGATGGTTTGCAGCGCGCGCCGTGGCGCGACTTATATGAACCGGCTACAGCAGGCGGGTTTGCGCTGCAGGCGCCAGCAATTCCCGCAGCCACGGCACGCCTCGAATTTGAAGGCGGAATCGCCGTCGAGGGCAACGCCGCAGTATCGCTGGCACGCGCGCCAGCCACGATTGCCGATCAGCCAATTCCCGATCACGGCTGCGCGCCGCCAATCGCACAGGAATCGGAAACTGCGCCGACTCTCGAGTCTTTGCACACCCTGCGGGCCTTGGGCCAGATTCGAAATTCTTTCATTCTTGCGGTCAACGAAGACGGACTCTGGATTATCGACCAGCATGTGGCGCACGAGCGCGTATTGTTTGAGCGAGTCCTGCGACAACGCTCGGCGCAGCAGGTGGAGAGCCAGCGTTTGCTCATGCCTCTGGTGATCGAGCTGACTCCGGCGCAGCAAGCGATTTTCAGCGACATTGCCGAAGAACTCGCGCGCAATGGCTTTGAGGCGGAGCCCTTCGGCGCGCGCAGTGTGGCGGTGAAAATCGCGCCGGCGGGCGTGGACGCGACGCAGATCGAACAGATGCTGAATGAAATCTTCGAGCAGCTCACGCGGGAAGACCAGGCCATCAATCTGGAAGCGGTGCGGACGCGCATCGCGGCCTCGATTGCGTGCCACGCCGCGATCAAAGTCAACATGCCACTCGAGCAGAACAAAATGGAGTGGCTGTTGGTGGAGCTGGCGAAGACCGAGCATCCCATGACCTGCCCGCACGGCCGGCCGGTAGTGCTGCGTTATTCCATGCAGGATATTCAGAAGGCATTCAAGAGGATCTAGCGCGAACGGCACAACGCTGTGTTCTAATCGAAAGCATGACCGACCCGGAACTCCTGCAAGCCCGCATGCAAAAGTGGCGGCTCGACGGCCAACCCGTGCGCACGCTTGCTGACGCGCGCGTCTTCCTGGAGTCGGTGGGATTTTGTCTGATGTATCCGATGCGGCCTGCGCTTCTGCTGCCGACTTTCGTGGGAGCCTGGGTTGGAACCGATGACAGGCTGCCAACGCGCCAACACGCCTATGCCGATCCGCGGGCGAAAGAGGCGACCGAACTGATGGTGCGTGCGCTGCGCGACAAGGCAGCCTTTGAGGCTCCGCTGATCGACGAGAACAACGCGTTCCTGCTGGCGGCCTCTGTATTTCCTTACTTCTATTCGCTCGTCGGGGAACGCAACCCGAAGCACGCGCCGACAGCCGGACCGCGGTCTCCTTATTCGCCACTGGCTTGTCACGCTTTCGAAATCATCCGGAACCATGGGCCGATTTCGAAAACTAAACTGGGCGAGATGCTGGGCGGCTCACTCTCGAAGGCTGGCCTCGATCGCGCGCTGGGCGAACTGTGGGCCAAACTGCGCATCACGCGCGTGGATTACACGGTGGAGGAAGGCTCGGTGTGGGACGAGTTGTCGCGCTGGGCGGCGGATGTGGTGCGCGAGGGCGTTGGAATTTCGGTGCCCGAAGCGCTCTCGGCGCTGGTCTCGAAATACCTGGATTGCGTGGTGGCGGTGGAAGAGGGCGAGGTCGAGAACTTTTTGGCAAACTTCGTTCCGCGGACGCGGGTGAAAGAAGCCATCCACGCCTTGCTTTCGGCGCGCGAATTGAGTTTCGTTCATGTGGGGAGCAAGTCGCTGCTGCAGGTGACGCCGCCGAAGCAGGCGTACGTCCCGAAGAGGCGCTCGGCGCCGGTGAGCTAGCTCTCTCACTCTCCGTGTACAATGCTCAGTTCGCCCCGTGTACTGCGCTCAATGACAGACCCTTCCCAACGCAAACTCATCATTGCTATCGACGGCCCCGCCGGAGCCGGCAAGAGTACGATCGCCTCCCGCCTGGCGCGCAAACTCGGTTATGTCAACTTGGAGAGCGGGGCGATGTATCGCGCGCTGGCGCTCAGAGCGATCGAGTGGGACGCTTCGTTTGACGACGAGGCTGCGCTGCTCAAGATGGCGCAGGATTCTGGGATTACTCTCGAGCGCACTATCGGCGGCAATCGCGTTTTGCTCAACAGCAAAGACGTTTCCACGCGTATCCGCGAGCGCGATGTGACGGAAGGGGCGTCGCGCGTCTCGGTGCATCCCAAGGTGCGCGAGTGGATGGTAGCGCGGCAGCGCGAGATGGGGATCGAAGGCGGGGTCGTGATGGAAGGGCGCGACATTGGGACAAAGGTTTTTCCCGACGCCGATTTGAAGATTTTTCTTGATGCCGATCCCGTGATTCGCGAACAGCGGCGTCTTGACCAGCAGCGGGTGAAGGGTCCGTCGGCGGAGTCGATGGCGGTGGAACTTCGCGAGCGCGACCGGCGGGACCGTACCCGCGCTGCCTCTCCGCTGGTGGCTGCAGAAGATGCCGTGGTGCTCGACTCGACGAATATGAGCGAGGACGAAGTGCTCAAGCGAATTGAGCAACTGGTTGAGGAACGGCTGGCGGCGAGGCGCTGAGGGTGCGAGTCTAGTGTCCTGAGTCAGGAACCGACGAACTCGGGTCGGTTCTCTTCGCGAGACGCTGGCAAAGATTGCCGATTTTATGGGTACCCCTCCCCCGGCGATTAGTACCACTCATCGCGGCGAACCCGAAGTGAGAGGCACTCGGCGATCATTCCTTGCTCACCGTGCCGCCAGTTTCGCGTCAAACGCGTGGGGGCTGCTGATGACCCGTGCCCGCTGGACGGTATTGATCCTCGCAATCTTGTCTTCTTCGGCAGCAGCAAACTGCCAAACCCAAGCTTTATCACAATCAACGGCGCCCGGCTGGCCCACGGCCTCTGCCGCCGAGAGCGGGCTTTCCGACATTCGATTGCGCGCGCTCGAGGCCGCCATTCGTTCCGGAGAGTTCAAGAAAATTGGCAGCGTTCTAATCGCCCGGCACGGCAAACTGACGTATGAAGGTTATTTTGATGGGGACGCTGCAACTCTGCGCGACACACGCTCGGCGACCAAGAGCATCACCGATGTGCTGACCGGAATCGCGATCGACGAGCACAAGCTCAGCGGAGTGAATGCGAAAGTGCTGACGCTGCTGCCGGAGCGCGCGCGCCGAATTCAGAATTCCGACCCGCGGAAGGCCACGATCACGGTGGAGGATTTTCTGACCATGAGTTCTCCGCTGGAGTGCGACGACTGGAATGATGCATCGCGCGGCAACGAGGAGCGCATGTATCTGGTGGAGGACTGGGCGCAGTTCATTCTCGATTTGCCAATTCGCGGCCGTATGCGGGTGGGCGAGCATGTGGAGGCGCCTCCCTACGGACGCTACTTCAGTTATTGCACGGGAGGAGTCTTCACGCTGAGCGAAGTGCTCGAGAAAACAACCGGCGAGCGCACCGACCGCTATGCACACGACAAGGTCTTTGCGCCGCTCGGCATCGAGAATGCGGAGTGGGTGTATTCCCCGATGAATGTTCCGCAGACCGGTGGCGGACTGCGCCTGACCAGCCGCGACCTGCTGAAGATTGCGCAGCTTTATCTCGACGGCGGCCAGTGGCAGGGGAAGCGGATCGTCAGCGAAGCCTGGGTGCGCGCCTCGACGCAACCCCATGCGCGCATCGATGATGCGACCGAATACGGCTATCTGTGGTGGCTGAAGTCGTTTAAGTCGGGAGAGAGGAGTTATCCGGCGTTCTTTATGTCGGGCAACGGAGGAAATAAGGTGGTGGCGATTCCGGCGCTTGATATGGCCGTCGTCATTACCAGCACAAATTACAACACGCGCGGGATGCACGAGCAGACGGAGAAGATACTGACAGATTATGTGCTGGCGGCGGTGGAATAAGAGACTCCTATTTATTTTGCTTCGTCCCGTCCACCCAGTTCGTCCAGGATGATGCGTTCCTCGGAGACGAAGTAAGCAACTTTGCTGTGGTCTATGAAGTTCTCTTCGTCCTGGGTGGAGGCTTTCCATTCAGGTGATTGACGAGCCGCCGTCAAAGCCTCCGTGTCATCAAACCAAAGTTCCGCCATGCCATCGTAATCGGGCCTGGATCTGTCTCCGGGTACGGTCAGGCGGTGGCTTTGTATCAATCGGCGGAGGCGAGGAATTCGGGCGCCGATAGGGCCGTGGACATTCTCCCAGTAACGGAAGAACTCCTCGTCCGTCAGACCCTCCTTCTTGGTGATGCAATAGACAAGTTTGATCATCGTTCTGTGCGATGAGTGGGACTCACTACCTCAGCATCTCCTTTTTGACCACCCCAATCCCCAACTCCCGCAGCTGCGCTTCTGCCACCGGGGTGGGCGCTTCCATCATCAAATCTTTTGCGGCGGCGGTTTTGGGGAAGGGAATTACTTCGCGCAGGCTGTCTGCTCCTGCCAGAATCATCACTATGCGATCCAGGCCTAGCGCGATGCCGCCGTGCGGGGGGGTGCCGTATTCTAGCGCTTCTAAAAAGAAGCCGAAGCGGCTGCGCGCTTCTTCTTCCGTCATGCCTAACGCGTGGAAGATTCGGCTTTGCACATCCTGGCGGTGAATACGGATCGAGCCCGATCCTAGCTCCGTTCCGTTTAGCACCACGTCATAGGCTAGCGCGCGCACCATGCTCAGGGGCGACAGCGGATCCTTCAGGCCAGACTCCACACCCGTTTCCAGCAAGGGCAGATCCTCCTCATGAGGCGAAGTAAAGGGGTGGTGCGCCGCACCCCATTGCATGTTTTCTTCGTCCCACTCAAACATGGGAAAGTTCGTGACCCAGAGAAAACGAAAATCCTTCTCCGGATCGCCGCTTTTTTTGAACATACCGTGGCGCGCCGCGTACTTTTGCGCCAAAGTGTTGCGCAACATCCCCGCCGACGTATAAATGGCCAGATCCTGCGGCGTCACCTTGCGATGCGCGAAAGACTCGCCCATCCCGCCCGAACCGGCAACGATCACAATGAGGTCGCCCGCTGCGGCGCCGGCTTTTGCCCGCACTTTCGCACCTGCCTCGGGGAACTTCGTCTCGATGCGCTTGAAGTCTTCGAACACGCGCGCTCCGCCTTTCGAGACAAAGAGGGGCTTGATGTCGTCGCGCTCCTTGCGCGACAGTTCGCCTACGTGCGGGATGCGGATGGCAATCACGGGCAGATCTTTGTTTATGGCTAACCCTTCCAGTTCATCTGGCGCAAAACAATCGCCCACATCGGTGAAGGCGGGTACGCGCAGGTCGGGCTTGTCGATGCCGTATTGGCGGATGGCATCGTCGAAATCCATACGTGGGAAGGGTGTCTTGATCTCGTGTCCCGCCGCTTTGAAAGCCGCTGTCAAAAAGCTTTCGACCACTTCCCACACCCGCTCCGGCTGTGGATAGGACATTTCGAGATCGATCTGGGTGAATTCGGGCTGGCGATCGGCGCGCAGATCCTCGTCGCGGAAGCAGCGCACGATCTGGAAATATTTGTCGAAGCCCGAGATCATCAATATTTGTTTGAACAGTTGCGGCGATTGCGGCAGGGCGTAGAACGATCCGGGCTGCACGCGGCTGGGGACGAGATAATCGCGCGCGCCCTCGGGCGTGGAGCGCGTCATAAACGGGGTTTCGATTTCGAAGAAGCCCTGCGAAGCGAGATTGTCGCGGATGGCGAGCGCGACTTTGTGCCTTAGCGCGATGTTGAACTGCATGGCGTCGCGGCGCAGGTCGATGTAGCGATATTTCAAGCGCATCTCTTCGTTCGCGAGCACGGTGTCCGAGGGCAGAAAGGGCAGCGACTTCGACACGTTCAGAATGCGGAGCTCCTCCGCCACCAGTTCGACCTCGCCGGTTGGGATATTGGGATTGATGGTGTCGGCATCGCGGCGCTTGACCTTTCCGATGGCCGCGATCACAAACTCGTTGCGCAGCGCTTCCGCCTTCTCGTGGACGGAGGCACTCAATTCGTGGCTGAACACAACTTGGGTCACACCGGTGCGGTCGCGCAGATCGACGAAAATGATCTGGCCCAGGTCGCGCCGCCGGTTGACCCATCCCATGAGCACAACTTTCTTGCCGGCATCGGAGAGGCGAAGCTCCCCGCACATATGAGTTCGTCTGAGATCGCCTAAGAAATCGAGCACGTTTTCGCCTTGTATAACCGAATTTGTCTTGCCGAAATGATCCAGCTGAAATTATGGGTGTGAGTTGAACCGTCAATTATAAATGGGACGGCCTGGGCGGCAGGGGCCGACGCCTTACGCGATGGCCGGGGAGACGCCGGCGCTACGGTCGGCTGCGGTGCAACTTAAGAAAGGGTTAGCGATCTGCACTGGGGACGAGCGAAACGCCGTCCCCATTTTCAGCTAAGTCTATGACGCCGGTTCGCCGACTTGCGCCTTCCGCCTATTTGTGCTTCGTGCACTTACCGTCCATGACCGGCGTCCACTTGGAGCCATCGGATGACGTCTCAAATTTGAACGCGTAGGAACTGGGCGACAGAATCTTCTCGCTGAAGCGGCCCTTCCCGGGTGGCTGCTTCATGTCGCTGATCCAGGTCCAGGAGTCGCCGTCCACGGTTCCCTTGGACTCGTTGGCCTCGCCCGAACTATTGAACTCGTTGTAGGTATACTTTTCTTCGTCGGCATCGTAACCGAGGAAGGAGATCCCGTTGCCGTTACCCATGCTGGCACTCTTGTACGTGGAATGAATGACGACGAAGAAGCCGCCGTCCATCCACTTGGAGTCTTGGGTCCAGGTCATCGTGCCGCCCGGCCCCATGGGCCCAGGTTTCAGGTCGCAGTCGCAGGTCCAGTTGCCGATGAAGTTATCAAGCTTCTTATGCTCGGGGCCGGGCTTGGGCATCGTCATTTGCGCCGAGGCCACGGCGGCGAGCAGCAGAGTGGCGATGAACAGGGCCAGTGTACATTTTGACGTACGCGTCATAGAGAACGCCTCCTGAAAGTGAATTGTTGGTTAGAAGCAGAAGTTGATCTCAACCCCGCTGCCGATGGTAGACACCCGAAGCGCGCAAGTCAACGAGTCAGCGCTCAGGCATTGACGACATAGCCGAGCACGACAAACCGCTGGCGCTGGCACATTTGTTCCAGGATGGGGACGGGCGGGTTGCTGGGACCGGCTGCGCGGACTAGTCGGGAGCGCAGCCAAGGAATTCTTCGTATCCCTCGAAGATCTCGGCCACCAGATCTCGGACCCGTGGTTTCTGGCCCGCCGTTTTCGGCTTGGGCTTTGGCTTATGCTTCGGCTCACAGAGCTTCAGGGTTTTGTTTTCGAAACCGGGCTCCACTGGCGGGGCGACGCGTGGGCTGGCTGCCATAAGATTGCTCCCTTCCATGCGCTATATGAGTTCGATGTTGGGTTTTCCGGCGGCTCGGAGAGCGTGACGAGTGCAGGGCTCAGGTCGGGGAAACCCGATATCTCCGAGTTACCTTGATTTGTGGTCTGGTTGGACCTTGAGAAGAAAAGGACTCGGAGCGTCAGGCTAAGGCTACCGACTCTTGGCAGTGCTCTTCAATGACCGGCATCACGGTGCGGTGTGATGGGATGGGCGGGTCAGAAAGGCAATGAAAAACCCCGCCCAAAGCTTGGACGGGGCAGCGCAAGAAAAGAGTTAAGGTTTCAAAATCCGTTGCGCCAGTTCCGCGCGGGGAACCGTAACTTGTTCGCCGGAGGCCAGATGCTTGAGCGCGAAGGTATTGGTCGCCACTTCGTTCTCGCCGACGATGAGGATGTATCGCGCTCCTAGCTTGTCGGCGACCTCGAACGACTTTTTCAAACGGAACGCTTCATCGCCGAGTTCGACCACCAGATCGTGGCGGCGCAGTTCGCGAGCCACGCGGGCCGCTTCGCGATTCATGCCGGCTCCGAGCGGAGCGATGTAGACGTCGGGCTTGCGCACGACCGACCCTGCCGACGCGGTGAGAGAAAGGACGAGGCGATCCTCTCCAATTGCAAAGCCAATGCCCGGAGCGGGCGGGCCGCCGAGCGCTTCCGATAAACCGTCGTAGCGTCCTCCGCCAAGAATCGCATTCTGCGCCCCGAGGCCTCCATGGGTAAATTCAAACGCCGTGCGCGTGTAGTAATCCAGCCCCCGCACCAGTCGGGGGTTTTCGACATAGGGAATCTCGACGGCCTGCAGAATGTTTTTTACTTCTTCGTAGTGGGTGCGGCAGGCTTCGTCGAGGAACTGGCTGATGGTAGGGAGCGTGTCGATGATGGGCTGATCCGCGGGAACTTTGCAGTCGAAGACGCGGAGCGGATTAGTTACGGCGCGGCGCTGGCAGTCGGCGCACATTTTTCCTACTACGGGGGCGAGCGCCTGGCGAAGAGCTTCGTTGAATTTTGCGCGGTCGGCGGGGCAGCCCACGGAGTTCAATTCGAGCGTCCAGTTGGTGATGCCGACGCGGTCGAGCAGCGTGGCGAGGAGTTCGAGAATCTCGGCGTCTCTGGCGGGAGACTGGCTGCCGGATGAGGCGGGGCCGATGACTTCGGCGTCAATCTGGTAGAACTGGCGATAGCGACCTTTTTGCGGGCGCTCGCGGCGAAACATAGGGCCGATCGAAAAGAATTTATTCAGGCCACGCTCCCATAATTTGTGCTCGATGTAGGCGCGGACGATGCCGGCGGTGTTCTCGGGGCGGAGGGTTAGGGACTGGCCTTTGTCGCTTTCGGCGCGGCCCCGATCTTCCCAGGTAAACATTTCTTTGGAAACGATGTCGGTCTCTTCGCCGACGCCGCGGGCGAATAGCTCGGTGGACTCGAAGATGGGGGTGCGGATTTCTTGAAAATTGTAGGCGCGGAAGACGTCGCGAACGGATGCTTCGACGAAGTTCCAGAGCGCCGTATCGGGCGGGAGAAGGTCGCGGGTTCCTCGGGGGGATTTGATCATTTCGTTGTTCGCCGTTCGTCGTTCGCTGTTCGTCGTACAAGGTGAGACGAGACAGTCCCCGACTCTACGGATAGCGGCACTTGATTAGTGTAACGTCGAACCAACAGATTCGGGCAAATGGACGAGAATGTTCGCACCGTTGATACTACTTACCAGGCTGTGATGCCATGCGTCGCGTGCAGTTCATCGAGCTCCATGAGCAACCTTGGTTTCCATCTTCGATTCGGAATGAAATTACGGATGCGCTTCAGTTTGGGCTCAATCTTCTGAATGCGTACGCGCCCATCGCTCCGCTGCTGCAAAGCGCGCTCGACTCGGCACGGAGCGGGACGAATTGCAGCCAATCGGTTGTCGATTTGTGTTCAGGTGGTGGAGGGCCATGGTCCGATCTTGCACAAATGGTCCAATCACGAAAGCTGTCGGGAGACTCGGCGGGTCTTCGGATTTGGCTTACCGATAAATATCCGAATCTCGGGGCATCCCAAAATGTCAGAGCGGCCCCCGAGAATCGCATTGGTTTCTATCCGGGCTCGGTGGACGCTATGAACGTTCCTCCGGAGTTGAAGGGGTTTCGAACGATGTTCACGTCGTTCCATCATTTTTTGCCCGAGGAGGCTCGCGCCATACTGCAAAATGCGGTCGATGCGGGCGAAGGCATGGGCATATTTGAAATAACCCGGCGGGCTCCGCGAACTATCGGCCTTATTCTTGTTTGGGACCTCATGCTGTTCATTTGCACTCCGTGGATCCGTCCGTTTCGCTGGTCACGGTTCGTCTGGACGTATCTGGTTCCGATCATTCCGTTGGTGTTGTTGTTCGACGGAGTAGTGTCGTGCCTGCGGACGTATCGGCCGCAGGAACTGCGCGAGATGGTCGAGAAACTGGCCGGTAACGAGTACGAGTGGAAGATTAGCGAGCTTGCGGCCGGACATGTGCCAATTACTTACTTGATTGGGTATCCGCGGGCATCGGCGCCGGGATTGATTGAACGACTTCGGCGGGGTTTTGAGGAGACCTCAGCAGCTAAAGCCCACGTTGTTTTCGGCCCCTAGTGGCACGACTGAACAGCTTGCGAAAAAAGTCGTCGAGAGCGCAGGAAGCTCACCTCAGGCGCTAAAGCGCGGACACATTTTCAACGACTTAACGGCACGAGTGAGACTCGTGCCCTTCCCGTTCGTGGAGAAGGTCGAGTTTTTCCGCAAGCTGTAAAGCCCGGGCCTTACTTCTTGTAATAGGCAGCGTTCTTTTCCAGAAACTCTTTCTTGTCCTCGGGCAGTTCCTCGGCCACGAAGATCGAATCCGAGGTGCACGCTGGAATGCAGGCGCCACAATCGATGCAGCCGTCGGGGTCGACATACACCTGGGTCGCGGCCTCAAACTCCGGCTCGTCCTTCTTGGGATGGATGCAGTCGGTCGGGCAGACTTCTACGCAAAGCTCGTCTTTAATGCAGGTGTCGGTGATTACATAAGCCATGAGTGCTTCTCCTGAGTTGTTTAGTGCTGCAGTTTCGCTGTCAGATTAGCCGGTGACTGTCCGCCTTGGCGGTGATCTTTGTCACAGCTAGATGTGCCTTAATCACGAAGAACAGTGATCACGATCACAGTCAGATTTAGGCGTTGTGGCGTACAAATATGATCAAGTTGCAATCCTGAGTAGCAGAGAGAATTGCCCGGTCCTCACCCCACGACCCCACACTGCCGCCACCCAAGCGGCGGGCCGGGCAATCTTACCAAGCAAATCCCCACGAATATCGGACCCGACAGGTTGTTGTATTCATCCACCGCGCTGCGGATACTTCCGTTTCCCAGGCTCGATTACGCGGGTCAAGAATTCTGATTATCTTCCGATGGGCATAGGAGGGTCGGTGTGCGCGATCCGCCTGTCCGATGAAAATGCTCACGGCGATGCTGGCGCTGGCGGCGATGACTGGCAGTCTTCGCGCTCAGAACGTGCGCGCTCAAGAAGTTCAGGCTGCTTTTGCGGTGCATCCTTATATAACGCACGGAGATCTAGTCGCTTCACGCTTCTGGTCGGTGTCCACAATTGCGCTGGTCGCACTGGACGGAGCGGCAAAGGCTGCCGACACCTTTGCCACGCGCGAAAACATCGCCGCTGGCGGCGAAGAATACGATCCGCTGGCACGTCCATTTGTGCATTCGACTGGGGTGCTGGTTGCGGCTGCGTCGGCGCTGTTCGGAGCTGAAATCGCGACTGCTTATGTGTTGCACAGGAGACGCCACAACAATTTGGGCCGTGCCGTCCTGGTTGGGGGCGCGGTTATGAACGGGCTGGGCGCAGCTTCCAGCTTCAAAAATCGGGTGCCGGGTTGGTAAGTTGCCTTATGCCGAGATAGCGTGCCGCATAGATCAGCTTCCCACGCCGGATCACTTGGTGGACTCTAGAGAAGGCGGCGACATCTTTGGCCGGATCGGCATCCAGCACGACCAAGTCGGCGTCCATTCCTTTCGCGATGCGCCCGCTGCGGCGTGAATATCCGAAACGCTCGGCGGGATTTGTCGTCAGGGAAGCCAGAATCTGCTGCATACTCATTCCAGCCCGCGACATTAATGTGAATTCCTCGGTCGTGTCGAATTGGTCAATGTAGCCTACGTCGGTTCCGAACAGGATTTGCCCTCCTGCATCAGAGTAAGCCTTCAGCTCCTGGACCGCCTGCCTGATCCACATCTCATTTTCCTCGGCGGAGACTTTGGCCTTCTTGGCTTCCACGTCAAACAACGTAAGCGTGGGGATCAGGGCCAGATGAGCGGCTTTCAACCGTTCAGCAAAAGCCGGAGTCCAGTCTCCGCTCATGGGGGCGGTGTGAGCCAGCACATCGACGCCGCTCTGGAGGGCCACCTCGATCCCCTCGGCATTGGAAGGGTGCGCAAAAACTGGTTTCCCGGCATGATGGGCTTCTGAAACGATGGCTTTGGCCAGATCCATGGGCATGGGCAATACACCGTGAGCGGTTATAGAGCCGGTAAAGATTTTTATTCCGTCGGCGCCATATTTGATCTGATGCCGCACTCGCTCCACGGCCTGTGGTATGGATTGGACCTCTGCCGACGGGATGTGGTTCTTCTCGAGAAATCCCTTTACGTAGATCGGAGTTCCACCTTTTGGATAGAACGGTTCTCCGACGGTGAGGATTCGCGGGCCGCGCACGTCTCCTTTTTCTATTCGCCGCCGAATGTTATTGGTGTTGTCGAGGATTGACGCGATGTCGAACACGGTCGTGAAACCCCACCGGGTGAGCATTTGCTCCAGTTGCGAAGAAATCTCGTCGGACGAACGTTTCTCGGCATGAAGTAAGCCGGGAGTAAAGATGTGAACGTGGCTGTTCCAAAAGCCGGCGGTCACGACGAGGCCTTGGCACTCAAGAACGGTTACCTTGCCGGCGAATCGCGGCACTTTGATTTTGACGCTCGGCCCGATAGCGCTGATTCGTCCGTTGTGTACGAGGATGGTGCCATCCTCAATGGGTGGATCTGTAGGTGAGGGATAAATCCTGGCGTGAACCAGAGCAAGGTCAGCGCAGAAACTTGGTTTATTCGAAATGATTGTCCAAAAGAGAAAGATGAGGAGAAAGGTGCGGATTCGCATGTCAGCAATATACGGATTGAAGAGCGAGATTGTTCGGGCTAAGAGCTAAGAACTTTTTCTCTCCATCAAGTACGACTTCTTGTAGGCCACGTAATTGTCGGCGTAGCGGAGGATTGTCTCCTCGTCTTTTTTATCCAAGTGGCGGCGGAATTTTCCTGGGGAGCCCATCCAGAGGGAATTCGGCTCGACGATTGTTTTCTCGGGGATCAGGGTGCCGGCGGCGATGATGGAGCCGGATCCGATGACGGCGCCGTTGAGGATGATGACGCCCATGCCGATTAGGCAGCGAGCTTCGATGGTGCAGCCGTGGAGGATGACGTTGTGGCCCACGGTGACGTAGTCGCCTACGTAGACGCCGTATTGTTCTTTCATGCCGTGGAGGATGGAGTTGTCCTGGATATTGGAGTAGTGGCCGACACGGATCTGGTGGACGTCGCCGCGGAGGACGGCGTTCATCCAGACGCTGGAGTGTTCGCCGACGATCACGTCGCCGATGAGCTGCGCGCAGTCGTCGATGTAGGCGGTTTCGGGGAATTGCGGGGTGACACCTTTGTAGGAGCGGATCATCGGCTTCCGGCTGCAGCTTGAGCTGCGAACAGAAAACATATCATGGAGCGATTGCCGACGTCAGGTTGCGGATCATTGGTCGTGATCATTGGTGGTGATCATTGGCCGTGAGCGTGATCGCATCGTGATTTCACTAATGACTGGGTGCGATTGAGCGTAATGGGCTGTTTCACGTCAATAATCCAGTAAAATTACAAGGCTGGCGTGCGTAGCATTCTCGATGACTTGGATTGATTAGCGATGAACGCGGCAGACTTCCGACGGATTGCTTTGAGCTTTGACGGGGCGGAGGAAGGCTCACACATGGGGGCGGCCGACTTCCGCGTGGGAGGCAGGATCTTCGCCACGCTGGCCTCGGAAGCAAAAGGTTACGGCAACTTGATGCTGACGCCGGAGCTGCAGGCGGAATTTGTCCGGGAGTTGCCGAAAGTCTTCCTGCCCATTCATGGCGGATGGGGAGGGATGGGAGCGACCCACATCCGGTTGGCGAAAGCGAACGAGGATGTGCTGACCGGCGCGCTGCGCACGGCGTGGAAGCTGCGGGTGGAAAAGAATGCGGGGACGAGGAAGAAGCGTGCGCCGAAGCGCGACTAGGTTCATAGAAAGGGTTGTCTGGTGGGCGGGAAAGCTAGGTTTTCGGGCGAAGTGAAGCTCAAAACGAAAAAGCAGCCTAAACTATGTTATGCGCATCTTTAGTGATCATAGGATGTCTCAAAATTTCTGTGGAAGCCTCAAGCAGCGCAGAGGAGGTTCACGATCATGAATGTTTTCTTACGTGCTGAGGGAATCTCAAGGCCTGGATTGGGCAAGCAGAGTTTGGTTTGCCTATTGTCATTGGCTCTGGTGTTCGCGACCTGGCCGCTGAGCCTGTCGGCTCAAGACGCGCAAGGCCCGCCACCGCCGAACACCCAAGCCCCGCCAGCGGGCGGGCAGGCGCCGGCATACGCGCAGCAGAGTCCCGAGCAGTTGCAGCGGTTAGTTGCGCCGATTGCGCTGTATCCGGATTCGCTGGTGGCGCAGATCCTGGCGGCGTCCACGTTTCCCGATGAGGTCGTCGAAGCCGACCGATGGGTGCAGGAGCATCCTGATTTGAAGGGCGAAGCTTTGGGTAAAGCTATCGACCAGCAACCCTGGGATCCGAGCGTCAAGGCGCTCACGGCATTTCCATCCGTCCTGGGGAATATGGATAAGAACCTCTCCTGGACGTCAACTCTCGGCGACGCTTACTACAATCAGCAGGCCGATGTCATGGATGCGATCCAGGTGATGCGTCACAAAGCGCAAGCAGCTGGCGCTCTCAACCACGAGCAGCACGAAGTCATAAAGGAGGACGGTCCGGATATTGACATTGAGCCTGCCGACCCCGACGTGGTTTATGTGCCGGCGTACGATCCGTGGCTGATTTACGGATATCCCATCGTGGCGTGGCCGGGATGGTATCCGTATCCCGGAATCTGGTTTGGCGGCCCGTATTTCTCATTCGGCATCGGCTTCGGAATCGGCTGGTTCGGAGGCTTTGGCTGGGGCTGGGGTCATTGGGGATTCGACTGGCATCACCGATACGCAATGTTTGGCGGCGGCAGGTACTTCTCCCGGAGCAGAACGTTCTACAACCGGAGCAATTTCTACCGCGGCGGAGGTGGACGCGGCGGTTATGGTGGGCGCGGCGGGGTCGCGCGCGGCGGAGGGTACGGCGGGCGCGGTGGAGTTTTCAACCGTCCCGGCGCAACCGCCAGGCCCTTCGAAGGAAACCGGCAAGCGGCTCGCGGATACGCTGCACCTCGTGGCCAGAGCGGCGTCCGCTCGGGCGCATTCAGTGGCTATGGGCATGGCGGACAGGCCAGGAGCTTTTCATCACGTGGAAGGGCGAGCTTCGGCGGGGGAGGAGCGCGTGGCGGCGGATCTCGCGGCGGTGGAGGCGGCCATCGCGGTGGCGGGCGTCATTGATCGAAGACCATTGATCGAGGGGTCGTTAGATTTCTGGGAGCTTAAAAAATTTGGAGATGGAGATGAGCCATGTGGCGAACGAAGCTGAACTTCGATGAGTATGATTGGGCCAATCTTCCTAAATTAGCCGTGGTGGCGATCATTTTCGCACTCCTTTTGGCGGCGTGCTTTCCCATCCGTTCGATGGCGCAGCAACCCGGCCAGAAGACATTTTCATCGGCGGAAGAAGCGAGCAATGCGCTGGTCACGGCAGCGCAGAACAACGACGAAAAAGCGATGCTCGAAATCCTCGGACCGGGGGGGAAGCAAATCGTCTCGTCGGGAGACGAGGCCGAGGATGCCCAGAACCGCGCTAATTTTGTGCAGAGATATCAGGAAATGCACCGTCTGGTGAAGGAACCGGATGGCACCACGATTTTGTATATCGGGGCGCATAATTGGCCTTACCCCATACCTCTAGTGAGCAAAGGTAAGTCCTGGTATTTCGACACCGAAGCGGGCAAGAAAGAAATCTTATACAGGCGCATTGGCCGGAATGAACTATCGGCCATCCGCGTTTGCCAGGAGCTGGTGGCGTCGGAAAAGGAATATTTGGCGCAGCACAAGGAGTACGCTCAGAAAATCTTCAGCGATGAAGGGCAGCAGAATGGCCTTTATTGGAAATCTGCGAACGGCGAACCGCAGAGCCCGATAGGGCCGCTGGTGGCATCGGCCGTTGCTGGGAGCTATGCCCAGAGCAAAGGGGGCGCTCCGACTCCCTACCGCGGGTACTATTTTCACATCCTTGTGGGTCAGGGAAAGAATGGCCCGGGCGGCGTCAAGAGTTATATCGTGAATGGCAAAATGACAGAGGGTTTCGCCTTCGTGGCCTATCCAGCGGTATACAGGTCGTCGGGCGTGATGACATTCGTGGTTAACGAGGATGGGGTCGTGTATGAGAAGGATCTCGGCAAGAAGACGGATGTCCTCGGCAAAGCCATGAAGCAATACGACCCCGGTCCCGGTTGGCAAAAGGCTGAAGAGCAGCAAGAAGAAATGGCTGGCGAGCCGGCCAAGTAGAAAGCTTTCTGCCGTAACCGCTCCTGTCCATGATGCGGGACGGAGAGACAGGACGGACGCGCCTCGATTTCGATTGCTTTAAGGTGAGCTTATCTCTTCTCTTGCCGGGGGGTCGCCCTCTCCGCGCATGGTCCACCGCCAGGGGACACGCATGCGCAGCCCGAAGCACTGTTATACCGGCACTGATCCTCAGGATGGTCAGGTTGGTCACAAACTGGATTGCCACATCCGGGAAATTTGGGAATCTTCATACATGCAGAGTTTTGGGTAAATTTGTGTGATTGTTCCCACAAACTGATTTCCGGAGCTTCGAATCGCAGTTCTTCATGATTCAACACATGAAGCTCAATTCCCTGGGGGCCTTTCACCTCCCTCACGCCTCCGTTCACATCTAAGGAATACGGACCTGAAATCGTAAGTCGCGCGTCGCCGGATTTCGATCTGTCGGGAACGAAGTTAATGGACACTGCGGTCTTGCCGTCCGCCGCTCTGGTAACCGAGATATCGCCGGCTGTGACGATTGTTACACTTTCGCTACTGTCCTGTTTTGGGGCTTCCTGAGCTAATGCGATGTTGAGCAGGAGGAGTGTGCATGCAGTGATCGTGAAGCTCGATCGCAGCCGTGTTTTCATGGGCCCCCTTGGAAGTTTATCGTTGATCGCAAGGTGAAATGATAAAACCGCTCCAATTCCTTCGCAACGCTCCGCTTAATAGCTGAGAAAATCATTTGACAAGATCCCCATGTCACCAACAACTCCCACCAACTGTATGAGCTGATGCGTTGCGGTGCGCACTCTTCTGCGGAGTGCACTCCTGTACAATTTTCCCGAATGATGCGTCGGGCTCGAGTTTCGGCGATCCTCTGGATTTTGCTGGAGGCCTCAGTGTGGCTTGCGGCCGACCCTATTGCTTCTCTGCGCCCGAGCAACTACGTAAACGATTTTGCCGGAGTGCTGGATGCGGCTACGCAGGCGAGGCTGAACGATCTTTGTCTGCAGGTCGATCAGAAGGCGCACGCGCAGATTGCCGTGGTTACGGTGAAGTCGGTCGACGGGCAGGACGTGGTGAGTTATGCGGTGGCGCTGTATCAGAAGTGGGGGATTGGAGCGAAAGGGAAGGATCGCGGCGTGTTGATCCTGCTGGCTACGCAGGATCACAAGTATTGGACTACGGTGGGATACGGGCTGGAAGCGATTCTTCCGGACGGGAAGGTGGGCGGGTTCGGGCGGGAGATGGTGCCTTTGCTGCGCAGCGGGGATTATGGGGGCGCGGTCACGCTGATTACTTCGCGCGTGGCCTCGGTGATTGCGCAGGATGCGGGGGTGACGCTGGAAAATCAGCCTCGTTTGACCCCTACTCGCCAGCGGCCTGGGCCTGACATTGGAGCGGGAACGGTGCTGGTTTTAATCTTCGTTTTTGCCTTCATTGTCATTTCCATTTTGCGATCGATATTTCGCGGCGGCGGTTCTGGACGAGGTAGCGGGGGGTCTGGATTTTTGTCAGGACTGCTGTGGGGCATGCTGTTTAGCAACATAGGGAGCGGCCGCGGCGGATTCGGTGGCGGAGGTTTTGGTGGCTTTGGCGGCGGAGGCGGATTTGGCGGTGGTGGGTTTGGTGGGTTCGGCGGTGGGAGCACAGGCGGCGGCGGGGCGGGCGGCAGTTGGTAGTGGAGCGCCGGCCGTCTCCGCCCGGTCCCGACCAAATCTTGACGGGCGAGACGCCCGTCGCTCCACCTGCTAGAGAGTGAGAGGCGCGGAATGGGTCCGGAAAAACTGATTAACGAGTTTGTCGAACGGATGCGGGCGGCGGCGGGGACGAATCTGCTGGCGGTGGTCCTTTATGGGTCGGTGGCGGCGGGAGATTATGTTGCCGATCATTCGGACGTAAATCTGCTGTGCGTGCTCGGCGAGACTTCTTTCGCAGCGATTGAGGCGCTGGTTCCGGTGGTCGAATGGTGGGCGAAGCAGAAGCATCGGGCGCCGCTGCTGATGAGCGCGGAAGAGATGCGGCGGTCGGCAGACATTTTCTCCATTGAGTTTATGGACATGCGGCGGCATTACCGATTGCTGTGGGGAGAAGACGTTTTGAAGACGCTGGAGATTCCAATGCGTTTACATCGGGCGCAGGTGGAGTATGAGTTGCGGGAGAAGACGATCCTGCTGCGGCAGCGGTTGCTGGTGGTTTCGGCGGACGACGAGGCGAAGTGGGAGCTTTTGCTGCGGTCGCTGCCGGCGTTTGGAACGCTGTTCCGTCATGCGCTGATTGCGCTGGGCGATGCGGGAGTGGGATCGAAGCGGGAAGTGGCAGGTGCGCTGGCGGGCAAGTTGGCGATCGACACCAGCGTGTTTAGCGAGCTGCTCGATATTCGAGAGCGGAAGAAAGATCGGAAGTCGGCGAATGTGGATGAGATCTTTGCGCGCTATCTCAAGTTGGTGGAGCAGGTGACGGCGGCGGTGGATAGGATGTTGGATCCGGCGGCGTAGCTGAGTCTTACGGTGGAGCGACGGGCGTCTCGCCCGTCCACGCCGGAGGTGGCCGGGCGGGGACGCCCGGCTCTCCACCGGCAAAATTCTGGGTTTAGGAGAGTGATATGAGCAAGGGACTGATTTTGCTGGTGGTGCTGGTGGTGATCGTGCTGGCTCTGTTTGGACAGTATGTGGGAGTGAGAAATAATCTGGTGGCGAAGGATCAGGCGGTGAAGGCGGCCTGGTCGCAGGTGGACATCGTGCTACAGCGGCGCGCGGATTTGATTCCGAACCTGGTGGAGACGGTGAAGGGATATGCGCAGCAGGAAGTGACCGTGTTTGGCGACATCGCCAAGGCGCGGTCGGCGTTGCTTTCGGCGCAGACGCCGTCCGATAAGATTGCCGCGAACGGGCAGTTGGATGGAGCGCTCGGCCGGCTGCTGTTGATTGTCGAGAATTATCCGCAGCTGAAGTCGAATGAAAACTTTCTGCGCTTGCAGGACGAGCTGGCGGGGACGGAGAACCGGATCGCGGTCGAGCGCAAACGTTATAACGATGCGCTGCAGGATTACAACACCTACGTGCTGCAGTTCCCGAACAGTCTGTATGCTGGGTTTGCCGGCTACAAGCAGAATCCTGCTTACTTCCAGGCTGCGGAAGCTTCGCGCGCGGTGCCGAAGGTGGACTTTGGGGCGAAGCCGGCGGCTCCGGCTACAGCCCCGGCACATTGAGCGGCGTTTGGGTTTTGTGTTGAACGCATCGGTGGCAATTTGTCAGCGCTGGGGGGTACCCCCTCCCCCCTATTTTCCGCAAAATATTCAAAATAAAGGACCAGAACTCAACCAGCCGGCCACAAACCTAGCGATATTCCCATCCCAATCAGCACTAACCCGAAGCCCAGCGCTGGCGCGAAGCGCTTGCCCCATGGCGAATTTTTCTCCACGGCCATCAACGTTCCCAGCACCAGCATCCATGCAATGCTTCCCGCTCCGACGGTGAACATCAGGAGCATCAGGCTCCAGCAGCATCCCACGCAAAACAGGCCGTGATGCGCGCCGAGCCAGAGCGCTTGTTTGACTTCGTGGTGGCCGGTCCAGTGCTCGGCGATGAAGCTGAAAGGCGAGCGGCACTTCTCCAGGCAGCGGTACTTGAGCGGCGTGAATTGGTAACCGCCGGCAAGAATCAGCGTGCCGGCTGCGAGCCAGCGCGCGTGCATGTGCATCCAGTGTTCGAGCCCGAAGATGCGCACAAGCGGATCGGCGGCAAAATATGCGGCGACGCCGAACAGCAGCCAGATCGCGAGGTAGCCCGCGACCACCAGGCTAACCAGCGTCCAATGGTCCCGGCGTTCGTGCGTCAGCCGGGAGAACAGGGCGAGCAGGGGCAGGCTCGTCGGGAGCATCATGGCCACCAACATAAGCGTCCAGCCGGCGAGGAAGGCGAGCAGTAAACCGGCCTGAGTTTGTGCGGCGAAGTGAATGTGGGCGTGACTGAAGCGCGCGGTCGGCGAAGATCCCCAGCGCCACAGCGCGAACCAGGCGACGCCGCTGGTCACGAGGATAGTGCAGGCCAGGATGCGTCCGCGCATCCGGACGACAGACGCTTCCGCGGCCGGCAGAAATGGATTCAGGTTGGCCATGCGCCCTGCCAGAACAATCAGGCTTGGAAGCGGAATTTCCCCTGCACCGCGTTGTGGCCATGAAGATCGATGTTGAACCCCAGCGCCGCGTTCTTGGCCTGGTAGTGCGTGGCCTTGCTGACATACGCGGGGGAGCCGGGGATGGTGGAGAACACGGAGTCGACGAGCGTCGTCGTTTTCCCGGTGCCGCCGGTATATGGGGCCAGCTCAGCCGAAATCCCGTTACCAATCCTCAGCCGGCCTTTGCCTTCCTGCACATCAAAGGAGATCGGCGCGCGCTCGACGCCGGCCACTTCGCCCACCAGTTTCGCGAGATCTGCCACCGGGCCGCCCAGCTTTCCAGTGAACACATCGAGCAAAGCGTTCTGCTGATCGGGCGTGGCTTTATCGTCCACGAAGGCGACGACTTTCCAATTGCCTTGGAGAATGTTGGCGGGAATGTGGCACAAAAGCGCCACGGTCAGGCCGGAAACGTCCAAGCCGTTGATGCGGCCTTTATCCACGCGCCAGGAGACCACTGCATCGCAGGTTCCGTCAGGCGAATCGCTGTCTTCACCAATCCAGCAAGGACACAGGACTTTGCAAGTGCAGACTTCAAGGAGTCTTCCTTCGAGTTCGTAGCCCATGATTCATCCTCCGATGTGGATACAAGATTCCTGATGAAAATGTGTGGAAGCCCTTGCGGAAAGGCGGCCCCGTCCTGCCGAAATTTCCACTTTGGAGCTTCTCTTTCGCCTGAAACCCTAGCTCTGCTGCCCCATCGTTGTCAACAGCCGGTTGCCCCATCCTTTGCGCCCTGGCGTTCGCTGTCTAGTTGAGCGATTACCCTTGTTTCCTGCGGTTTACGGCCTTGCAAAAGAGCCAACAATATATTGCCGGTTTGTCTCTTCGATGATGGTTTGCGACCAGATCAGAAATCCCCTTCTCAATAGCTTTCCATAGCGGAGTTGCTTCCCAGCGTACATAGCGATATCCAAAATGCCGTGATTGCATAGCTGATGTTGAGAGGCGGCGGTTACACTCACAACCCGTTCTTAATCCTTGTCGACCCCGGCGCTCCAACCGCGTCACGCCAACAACCTGGCGTGCCGGGGACCCAGGCGTTTCCATCCCGGCGCGCCGTCCAAAAACAGAAACTGAACATATTGCCGGTGCGTGGGTCACATTTTTGTGAGACGCGCTTTGGTATATAGATGGCAAGGGCCTCTGGAATCCCCTCCGATTCCGAAGTCTTGGATACGAGGGGATGGTTATGTGCCGCCGCTTTGAGCCCTTTCTGGCTACGACTCGCGATGTTGTTCGGGTAGTTGTCTCCGGGGTATTTCTGTTTCAACTCATCTTTTTTATCGCTTCCTTGTTTATCGCTGCCTTGGCTCTGGGGCAGGATGCGTCCACGGGCGCATTGCGGGGCGTGGTATTGGACGCGCAGGGAGCGGCGATAACCAATGCGGACATCGTAGCGATTCGGATGGAGACGGGGATCCGCTACTTTTCGGCCACGGATTCGGCGGGACGATTTGTGTTGGACCTGCTGCCGCCCGGACAGTATTCGGCGCGGGCAGAGGCCGAAGGGATGTCGCCGCAGATCTCGCCGGCGATTCGAGTGGAGGTGGGACTGGCGGCGGAGGTGACGTTCAGATTGAAGGTGGCGGGGCCTAAGGAAACGATTACGGTGTCGGAGGCTGCGCATGAAGCGGATACGGATCCGAGTTCGATATCGGCGCTGGTGGATGAGCGGGCGATCAAGGACCTGCCGCTCAACGGGCGCCGGTTTACGGATCTGTTGTTGCTGTCGCCGGGGGTGACGCAGGATCCGCGCGGGCTGACTTCGGGATCGAATGGCGATCTTTCTTATGGCGGAATTCGGGGATACAACACGAGCTTTCTGGTGGATGGAGGAGACGACAATAACGGCTTCTTTGCGCAGGCTATGGGGCGATATCGCGCGCCTTACCAATTTTCCGACGAGGTGATACAGGAGTTCCGGGTGCAATCGAGCGGTTATGGAGCGGAGTCGGGGCGAGCTGGGGGCGCGGTGGTGAATGTGGTAACCAAGTCGGGCACGAACCATTGGCACGGGAGCGCTTTTTATCATTTGCGCGACAGTGAACTGGGCGGAGCGACTCCGGCATTTGTGGGTTTCAATCCAAAGAATGAGCAGCACCAGTTTGGCGCGACGATCGGAGGGCCGATCGAACGCAGCAAGACGTTCTTGTTTGCGGGCTACGATCAGCACATTTTTAATGTGCCGGCGGTGGTGCAGTTCTATGACGGCTCGACCGTGGTGGTGCCACAGCTGGGCGTTTACCCGACTCCAGGAGATTACGAGATCTGCAATCCCGCTATTGGCGGGCAAGCTTGCGATGAGGCGCTGGTGTTTGCGGCGGCGGCGCAGCTTTCGACACTGGGCGGGAGTTTTCATGCGAAGTTGCTTGGGCAGACGGGGTTTGTGAAGCTGGACCGGGTGCTGGGACCACATCAGTTTCTTTCGGCGCGGCTGAGCGCATCCCGGTCTTACGGGGAAAACAACGTCAATTTTGATCCGGGGAGTCCGATTACCTTTGATTCGATGAGCGCAAATGGGGAGGAGGAAGTGGCGACAGAAAGCGCATCGCTCAGCTTGCTGAGTGGTATTACGCCGCGGCTGACGAGCCATTTGCACGTGCAATTTTCGCGGGATCTAGAGCAATCGTTTCCCAATACGACCGGGACGCGGACCGACATCTACGATTGGATAGAGGATTTTGGGCAATCGTCGACCTTGCCGCGCGAAACCCGGGAACACCGGCTGCATATGGGGGAGACTTTGAGTTGGAGCCGCGGACGAAATCAGTTTAAGTTCGGGGCGGACGGAATGGTGACGTGGGACTACGACTACTTTCCCTCGCTCTACGGCGGGGAATATTTCTACGACGACATTTCGGTGAATCCGTTTACGTTTGTGCCGCAGCACGAGGGGTTGCAGTTAACGCCGCTGCGGGCGTGGGCGCACAACGTGCCGCGATATTACGAGCAGAATTTTGGGAATCCGGTGTCGCATCCGGACAGCAACGACTACGCGGGGTTCGTGCAGGACACGGCGCGGGTGACGCCGCATTTCAGCCTGAGTATGGGAGCGCGCTACGATCTGCAGACGTTTTCGAAGAAGGGAATGGCGAGCAATCCACTGTGGGCACAGGTGGGGAAGATGCCGCTGAACGGGACGAATTTTGCGCCGCGAGTGGGAATTGGGTACTCGTTCGGCAACGATCATCCGGTGATGGTGCGGGCGGGATTTGGAATTTTCTACACCCGCATTCCGCAGATTTATCAGTCGGCGGTGATCAATGAAAATGGGCTGAGCGACAACTTTATTTCTCTCGACAACACGAATTACTACCAGGAACAGGTCTTTCCAACGTATCCGAATGCGGCGGTAAATTGTCCGCGGGGTCCGGTCTGGTGCACGATGCCGGCTGCGTGGCAGCAGTATGCGACCAGCGAGGCATCGGCATTTGCGCCGAACTTTAAGACACCCCGGGTGCAGCAGGCGAGTCTGAGCGTGGAGCGAGAATTGGCTGACCGGTTCACGGGGACAATATCCTATCTGTTTGTGCATGGCGTGGATATGATCCGGGCGCGAGATGTGAATCTGCCGCCGCCGGCTTATTACAGCTATCCGATCTTCGACCCGTCCGGCGGCACTTTTCAAAATGCGTTTTATAACGTCGAGTCGTTTGCCACGTGGCAAACGAGTTACAGCATCGGTTGTCCATATCCACCCTGCATCGACACATTGAGCCGCCCGATATCGCAACTGGGAGCGATCGACCAGTTTGAGAGTGCGGCCTCGAGCGTGTACAACGGCTTGACGGTTTCGCTGCGCAAGCGGATGCCGGGGGGGATGTATTTCAACTTGGCGTACACCTGGTCGCACGCGATCGACGACGGGCAGGACGCGCTGGTGGCGGGAGCGCCGGTAACGGTGCAGAACTCGTACGCAACGAAGAGTGAGCGGGGACGGAGCGATACGGATCAGCCGCAACGGCTGACGATTTCAGCGATCGAACAGCCGAATCCGTTTGCGCCGGGACAAAAATTTCTGGCGACGATGTTCGATCACTGGAAGGTGTCTGGGATCATGACGTATGGCAGCGGGCGTCCGGCGACGGCGACGGTGTCGGGCGATCCGAATCAGGATGGGAACACGAGCAATGACCGTTTGCCTGGGTATGGGCGCAATTCATTTACCGGTCCGGATTACGCGAGCATGGATCTGAAGGCGGGAAGAATGATGAATCTGGGCGGACGATTTCATCTGGAGTTGAGCGGGGATTCGTTCAATCTGTTCAATCGCAACAATGAGAGGTTGGTAATAACCGACAATGGCTTCCAGAGTACGGCAGGCCAGTTCATTAAGTACACACAGTCGGTGAATGGAACCTACTATCCAGCTTATTATCAGCAGCCTACCAGTTTTTTGAAACCGGCAAGTTCGTTTGCTCCGCGACAAATGCAAGTTTCAATGCGGCTAAATTTCTGAGCGGAGTGAAGATTTCTGCACATTTCCACTTGACTTAGGGGTACATTGCTTGCCATAACTAACAAGTCCACTTAGGGCGAGCGGGGAGGTGTAGTCCGTTTGGCGGAAGTTCGACTTCAAGAGGGTGAATCCCTCGAAAACGCGCTGCGGCGGTTTAAACGCAAGGTACAAACCGAGGACATTATCAAGGAAGTAAAGCGTCACTCATTTTACCTGAAGCCCGGCGAGAGGAAGCGAGTCAAAGAGGCGCTGGCTCGCAAACGCAGCCGCAAGAAAGCACGCAAGGAACAGGACTAAGGAAAAAGCGGGCCGTTCGCTGACGGGCGGCCCGTTTCTCGCATTCGCGGGTTAGAGATGCGGCAAGCCGCGGGAGATTTTCCCGGTGGTCGTTGTCTTAAGCAGCAAAGCTGTAACCATGCGGTGCACACCGCATGGCGGGCCGAATCCAGGGGTACGCATGAGGGGGATGTAAATCTCCTGCCCACGATGTGAACCGGATCCTTCCCTATTCGGGTCTCCCGTGCAGAGCAGGGACGCGGAATGGGAGCGCCTCTTCAATGGAATACCAGGACAAGGTAATAAAGTGCGTCGATTGTGGCACGGATTTCGTGTTCACAGCGGGTGAACAGTCGTTTTTCCACGACAAGAAGTTCACGAACGAACCCAAACGCTGCAAGAACTGCAAGGGCAAGCGGGTGGCAGTGCTTGGGGCTTCGTCGCGCGGACCGTCGCGCGGGCAGTCCTACGCGAGGACGGAGACCCGCACGAACTGTTCGCAGTGCGGGAAAGAAACCACGGTGCCGTTCCGTCCGACCCAGGGGCGGCCGGTGCTGTGCCGCGAGTGCTACCAACAAGCGCGGCAGGTCGCGAGCGCCTGATTATCCTTTGAACGTCCAAGGAACGATCGTCCAGCTAACGATCGTTGGGAGAAAGTGGGGCCAGCGGGATACTCATCCCGCGCGGCGCGTGGTTTCTTACGCCCTGGAAACGGAGTTCCGCTGCCTGAGTTGCCTGTCAGCGTGACAGATGAGCAGGGCTTCGACCTGACGCAGAAGGTCGCCGGTGCCGAGCGGTTTGATGAGCAACGAGTGCGAGGTTTCTCGAGTCCAATCTTCGCCGTCCCCATGTTTTCCATTCCGAAATTCTCCGGGCCAATGTTCTCCTGGGGGCGGATAGGCAGTGAGCAGAGCGGTTGCTGGATCGTAAGGCTGGCGGCGGGCGGTGCGGATGACTTCCAGCCCAGCCTCTTCGGTTTCCATGCGTAAGTCGCTGATCACCAACTGGTAAACGCTGGATTCCATGCGGGCCAAGGCCTCGACGGAACTGCCGGCGGTTTCGACTTCAAAGCCTTGCAGTTCAAGAACAGCTTTAAGGGTCAGCAGGACGGCGAGATCGTCGTCGACGAGAAGAATGCGGCGTTTCATGAGATTCACTGCTCTGTGGAATTAACTGGCAAAGCGCCCTCAGCGGCTTTGAAGCCGATTAATTTTGCCGTGCCCTTTCAACATAAAGTCAAGAACCTGAGTGTTTCCGAAGCCCGGTGAAGCGGCGGCCCTTCAAAACAAAATCGAAACCCGCGTTTTTCAGCCGACCGACAGCAGCTTCGACTCGGTTAGTATAGGAGTGTGGCTCGCTTCTACATAGAGAATTTTGGCTGCCGCGCTACCCAGGCGGACGGGGCTGCACTGGAACGGCAATTTCAGGAGCACGGGCTGGAACGCGCCGGGGCGGCTCGCGACGCCGAAATTGTGGTGCTGAATACCTGCACGGTGACCGAGGGCGCGGACAAGGATGCGCGCGCATCGATACGGCGGCTGCGGCGGGTGAATCCGGATTGCCGCATTCTGGTCACGGGCTGCTATGCGCAGCGCGCGCCAGAAGAGCTGGCAGCGCTGCCGGGTGTGACCTGGGTGGTGGGTAATTCGCACAAGCACCAGGCGGCGGAGATTGCTACTTCTTCTTCGCTGGGGTTTGTTCCGCTGGCGCAGCTTTCTTACGCGCCGGTTTCTAACAGATTGCTGAAAAACTCGGAGCACGCGCCGCAGTCGCCCTCGGCGGCTAAAGTCGTCAGTGAAAACGAGCCTGTTATCGCAGCGCTGAAGCGCTGCGCCACCCAAAAGCAAGAACAAGAAGGAGTTCTTCCGCAGGCCGCTGAAGATCAAACTCGCGGAGGTCAGGCCGCGAGCGTAATTGTGGGGGATATTTTTGCCCATACCGAGCTGTTGGCCGCTCCGGTGTTTGAAGCGGCCAACGAGCGGACGCGTCCCAACCTGAAGGTGCAGGATGGATGCGACAACCGCTGCTCGTTCTGCGTGATCCCGTATGTGCGAGGACAGAGCCGTTCGCTGCCGAGGGAGCGCGTCATTGCGGAAGTGCGGACGCTGGTGGAAGCGGGGTATCGCGAAGTGGTGATTTCGGGGATTAATTTGGGGCGATGGGGAAGGGATCTACCCGCCGTTCGCGATTCGTCGGTCGCGGATCGCGAAACCCAAACCCAAACCCGAACCGAAGACCTCTTGATCTCAGGTGTATTCCCCCCCGCGCAGACGAGCCAGGCTGGGGGGGAAGCGAGTCGCGAACGACGAATTGCGAACAGCGAACGACGAATTGCGACTAACGACCAACGACTTGTCGGCCTGATTCGCTCGGTTCTCGATGAAACTTCCCTGCAGAAATTGCGGATCAGTTCGGTCGAACCCATGGATTGGAGCGATGAACTGATCGGATTGGTGGCCGCATCTGGGCGGATTGCCAAGCATGCCCACGTGCCGATGCAGTCGGGGAGTGACGCGGTGTTGCGGCGCATGCGTCGCAAGTACCGGCCATGGCATTACCGGGAAAAGATACTGAAGATTCGAGCGGCCATGCCGACTGCGGCTATCGGCGCCGATGTGATGGTGGGATTTCCGGGCGAGACGGAAGCGGAGTTTGGCGAGACGCGACGCATGATCGAGGAGCTGCCGTTTACTTATCTGCATGTGTTCACCTATTCGGCGCGTCCGGGAACGTGGGCGGCGGAGCAGGCGGAGCAGATTCCGGTGGCGGTGGCTCGGGAGAGAAACCGCGTGCTGCGGGAGATTGCATCCAGCAAGAAAGTGGCGTTCATGCGGTCGCTAGTAGGGACAGTGGTCGAGGCCATAACGCTGCAATCGGGCGGAGCGGACTTCACCGAGGCGCTGACGGACAATTACCTGAAGATGAAGATCTCTGGACGTCAGTTGGCGAACCGCTGGATGAATGTGGAAGTCGAAGGAACGCAGGGCGAGATGCTGCTGGCGAGCCGCGTCTAAGAATCCACGCCTTACTCGCTATTTTTTGTCTACGCGCACAACCAGGTCGAGATCCGGGGCAACGCCAGCCTGCAAATACTTGGCAAAGAATTCCTCGACCAGAGAACGGGTTAACGTGCTCGCGAGCATGGCCCGTTCAAAAGCTGCGTCGTCCGGCTTCATGCCACGCGTAAACCTGCTCGAAATGAGACGGGCGTCGGTAAAGCTCATGTGATCGGCCCCGGTCACCACCACGTAATACGTATTGGATTCGCTGCCGATGTACTCACGAGCCCGCGCCTCTCCCGCCGCATGCTCTTCGGTAGCCAGAAACAGAAATGGCTTATTCACGGGAATGGGCCGCACATCCCCGTTCATGCCGGGGTAAGTGGAGCCGTCCAGGTTGACGCCGGCCAGGATGCGAGGCTCCTCCCTGGTGGCTAGTGCTGCCGTCGTTCCGCCCATGGAGTGACCTACGATTCCAATCTTGGACAAGTCCAGGTGGCCGTGCCAGAAACGATCCTGCGAATTCATTTCCTCGAGCTGGTCGAGGACGAATCGCACATCTGCCACCAGAACCTCTTCTGCGAACTTGCCCATCGCCACACCTTGAGTTCGTCGATCGGCTTCAGCGGGCCAGTAGGGTGTGAAATTGAGTTCATGCCCGTCCGGAAACACAGAAATCAGGGAGTCCGGGGGATGATTGGTGGCCACCACGATGTAGCCGCTGCTCGCCAAACCCTCAGCCAGAACGGTGTAGATGGCGGGCACAACACTTGAGCCGTGTTCCAGAAGGACAACTGGGAAAAGGCCATCCTTAGAGATGGTTGCCAGGAGCCCGGCGTGCGTGCGAACGAGTTGTTGGAAATCGGTTTGCAGCTTCCACTCTCCGGCGAGCGCATCCGCAGTCTTCTTGTCCATGTAGGGCGCGGTAGCGGACACCGGCCCCAGTGCCGGATACCACATCGTGATCATCAGATCCCGGCGGCGGTGTGTGTCTCTCAACACAACCGATGTCGTGCCTACGGGGTGGCAGCCATTGGGCGGGGGAAGATCAAGTCCCGCCTGCCCTGCACCAAGGGCCCGATCGGCTAACGCGAGTGGAACCAGTGTGAGAATGAGAGAGGCAAAAAAAGCTGTTTTGCTGATCATTTTTCGTGCTCCCGACGGCGACGACCGGGACTATTTTCTGAGACGCGCGAAAGCCAAGTCCGTAAGCACTACCCGACCGGTGGCAACCGGTACCCCAATCTGCGTGATCTATCGCGATTAGTGACTCAGGTGTGCACAGAGATCAATAAACACATTGACCTGCAACCCTTTACGGGCTTACCATAGCAAAAATCCAGAAATGCGGGAGTGATCTGAACCCATGTCACAGTCAGCGTTTCGGTTTGCTTTGTGCTGTTTGCTCGCGATTCTGTTTCCGGCGCAAGTGATGCTGGCGGGAGACACGGCGGCGGCCATGTTGTACACGAGCGGTGCGGCTTGGTTGAACGGGAACGAGGTGCCGAAATCGGCAGCCGTGTTCGCGGGCGACCTGCTGCAGACGCGGCCCGATTCAACGGCCAGTATTCAAGCGAACGGATCGAACGTCATGGTGCTGGCGGATTCGCTGGTGAAATTCCAGGGGCCGGCGGTGGAGCTTGAGCACGGCGCGGTGAGGGTGACGACATCTCGCGGGCTGGCGGCTCGCGCCGGCGACGTTACGGTAAAGCCAGCGAGCGATTCGTGGACCGAGTTTCAAGTAACCGATGTGGATGGGCGTGTGCAAATCGCGGCCAACAAGGGCGACGTGACGGTGCAAGACGACAAGGGAACGACAACCGTGACGCAAGGGCAGCAGACGACACGCGACGACACGTCGGATACGGAAAAAAAGAAGAAAAAGCACCGGCACGGACAGGGAGCGGCGACGGCGGCGCAGGGGGGAATCATGAGTTCGACGCCGGCGGTTATCGGCGGATTGGCTGTCGTGGGCGGGGCTACGGCGTGGGTGTGGACACGGTCGGCGGCTCCGGTAAGTCCGTCATGCCCGTCGAATCCTTGCGAGTGATTTTGTTGCGACCAATTTTTTGTGATTTCTTGTCCTGAGTTTCTCCCAATGCGTTCTGGGGTGGGCGACTGAATTCATGTCGCGCTACGTTTCCTACCGAGATTTCGACTGGGTCCTGCTGGGGTTCGTACTGGCGATCTGCGCGCTGGGCGTGGTGCAGATTCACAGTGCCACCGAGCACACCAAGTTTGCCGGATCCCACCTCAAGCAAATCTACTGGATTGTGGCGGGGGTAGGCGCGATGTTTCTGGTGAGCCTGCTCAACTATCAAGCTGTCCTGGAAAAAATCCATTGGATGTACATTGCAGCGTTGGCCTCACTGATCGCGGTGCTTCTTTTCGGGCAGAAGTATCTGGGGGCGCGGCGCTGGATCAAGATGCCGGGAGGCGGGCATTTTCAGCCATCCGAGTGGGTGAAGCTGATCCTGATTCTGGCCGTGGCGAAGTACTTCTCGGATTTGCATGAGCGGGAACTGTCATGGTCAGACTTTCTGAAGGCGGGCGCAATTGTCGGCGTTCCCATGCTGATGGTATTGGCACAGCCGGATTTGGGGACGGGGCTGACGTACTTGCCCATTGCCTTAATGGGACTTTTCCTGGGCGGACTGAGGTGGCGGCAGGCGGGTGTGGTGCTTCTTCTAGGGGCACTTTGCATGCCTCTGGCTTGGCACCACATGAAGGACTATCAGAAGCAGCGGCTGGTCAGCTTCCGCGAGCCGGATGCCGACCCGAAGGGCGCGGGCTACCAGGTTACCCAATCTCTTATTGCGGTGGGGTCGGGCGGGATCTGGGGGAGCAGCCAGGGATCGCAGACCCATCTGGCGTTTCTTCCCGTGCCGCAAACCGACTTCATTTTTGCCGCTTTTGCCGAGGAACATGGGTTTGTAGGAGCTCTAGCGGTTCTGCTGTTATACTTTATAGTGCTGATGCGGTTGACCCAGAATGCGCAAACGGCGCCCGACCGCGCTGGGGCATTCCTGGTGATGGGTGTGGTGGCTGTGCTTAGCTTTCACGTTCTGGTCAACATCGGCATGGTAGTTGGCTTTATGCCAGTCACGGGAATACCTCTGCCGCTCATGAGTTACGGTGGGTCTTCTGTTCTTTTCATGTTTTTGGCGCTGGGGATGGTAATGAACGTCAGAATGCGCCGTTTCGTGAACTGAGACAGTTGGCAGAAGCAGGGGCGCCCTTGAGAACGGCGCCGTGAAACAGGATTAAGTAGAAAAAGATTCGGTAAGAAACAAGATTACGAAGGCCCTCGCGAAAAAGGAGGGCAGAATGCCGGCAGAAGTCGAAGCCGGACAGGATTGAAGCCAGTCAGGCGGGGAACGGCCCCCTCAGCGTGAACGCGAGAGAGTGGCCACAGACCTGACGGAAGGCTTAACGCGATCAGTGCAGACGAGTAAGAACAATTCACTGCAGTGCAGGCTCCGGGAAGAATTCCGGGACCGCGCCCGCTCCTACCCCGCACCCCAGCCTGTCTGGGGACCCCGTGGAGCGGCGCTGAACGCTATCGATCCCCTGGTCCGCCTTGCGCTTCTGGTCCGGTAAAGAAAAACCGGAGTAGAAATGAACAAGGAATTGTTTGTATCGACCACGCCCCACGAAACCAAAGTGGGGATAACGGAAGACGATCAACTAGCGGAAATTTACCTCGAACGAGAAAACGAATACACCTTAGCGGGCTCGATTTACAAAGGCCGAGTGACGCGCGTGCTGCCAGGCATGCAGTCGGCCTTCGTCGACATTGGGCTGGAACGCGACGCGTTTCTATACGTTTCCGATTTCATGGATCTGGAACAGACAGACGAGGACCTGGATGAAGCGATCCCGGCAAATCGTCAGGTGACGGAGGCGCGTCCGCGCAACAGTTTGGAAGCAGGCGGTCCAGCGATGAATAGCGAAGGGCAACCTGCCGAAGCCGGAAATGTAGCGGACCGAGGGGACGAGCCGGAGGCGGTTTCCTCGGAAGCGACAGGCAACGCCCCGAGCAGTTCGCGCGACTTTCGCGGACGACGGCGTCGTCGCGGACGGCGCGGCGATCGTGCGGAGCGCAGCGAGATTCGAAGCGAACCTCGTAGCGAGATACGGTCCGAAACACGAAGCGACATCCGCGGTGAAAACGGCAGTGAACCACGCGGTGAAGTAAGAAACGACCGCTTTGGCCGCGGACGCAGTGGGTCTGACTCGCGATTCCAGCGGCCGACGTCCGCCGCCCGCCCCGGTCGTGATTACGATTACGGACCGCCGCCGGGATATCAACCGATAGTGCTGCCCGGCGAATCGATCTCGAAGTACCAGCGCCAGGGTCAAGGTCTTGCGCATATGCCGGCGGAGAGCGCACCGGCGGAGCCGCAAGCGCCCGCCTCAGCCGCAATCGTTGGGAGCTTTCCTGAGGATGAGCCTATCTTCGCGACGGAGATTTCCGAGCCCCTGCACGAAGAACATGAGCACGTGCTGGACGCGGAAGTCGAGGAAGAGGTACATTCGACCGATCCGAGTGCAGCGCCATTGGAGGATGTCGAAGTCCGCGACCAAGTGCAATCCGCGCTCAGAGCTATCTCCGCAGGGGCGACGATAGGCGAGAGGGCGCGCGAAGCGGGCTCAGCGGCAGCCCCGCAGGTTGCACGCGAGGTGACGCCAGATGTTCCCCACGACCTCACGCACGGTGCTGTGGAGGAACAGGAGATAGAGGAAGAAGAAGCCGAACTCACGTCCTACGGGGAAGAACCGGGAGATGACGTGGGCTTCGAAGAGCTGGAAGAAGAGACGCATGCGCCGGGTGAAGAGTTGTCGGGATCGGGAGTCGGACAAACCGTGGGAGAGACCGCTCCAGGGTTGGCAAGTGGCGGGGAGCCGGCAGCGAACGGCGAGGTAGTTCCGGAAGCCGTACTGGAAGCGGAAGAGCGGGAAGCGGAGGAGTTGGAACTGGAAGAGGCCCAAGCCGAAGCGGAGGCGCTGCTGGAAGCCGAGGCGATTGGCGAGGGTACCGTGGATGCGAGCGCGGAAGTTCGGGGTCCCGCACCGGAAGCGAGGTTATTGCAGCGGACGCAGCGTCGCGGCCCGGAGCGCGGGTTCGATCGAGGGCGCGGACGTCGCGGTGGACGGCGCTTCCGCAGCCGCGAGAACACCGTGGTGCCGCAGATCAGCGAATTGCTAAAAGAAGGGCAGGAAGTGCTGATTCAGATTGCGAAGGAGCCAATCGGCAAAAAGGGGGCTCGCATAACCAGTCATATTGCGCTGCCGGGACGCTTCCTGGTCTTCATGCCGACGGTGAACCACACTGGCGTGTCGCGCAAGATCTCATCGGAAGAAGAGCGCCTGCGGCTGAAGCGGATCATCCAGAGCGAGCGCGAAAACGGCGGCGGTTTCATCGTGCGGACCGCGGCAGCCGGCGCCACGGACGAGGAACTGCGAGCCGACATCCGCTTTCTGAAAAATCTTTGGAGCGAGATCAAGTCGCGCTCCGATAGCAGCAAGTCTCCGGCGTTGATCTATCACGATTTGAATGTGGTGGAGCGGGTGCTGCGCGATCAGGTGAGCTCGGACTTTTCCGTCATTTGGGTCGATACCGAGCAGGAATATGAGCGCATTCTGCGTTTTGCGAATCGCTTCCAGCCGGCTCTGGTCAAGCGCGTCAAGCTCTACACCAAGGAGACGCCGCTCTACGATCAGTTCGGGCTTAACGAGGAAATCAACAAGGCGCTGAAATCGAAAGTCTGGCTGAAGAGCGGCGGGTACATCGTCATCAATCAGACCGAGGCGCTGGTCGCGATCGACGTGAACACCGGAAAGTACGTCGGCAAAACCGCCCGCCTTGAAGACACGATCGTGAAGACGAACGTCGATGCGATCAAGGAAATCGTCCGCCAGGTGCGGCTGCGCGATCTGGGCGGCATCATCATCATCGATTTCATCGACATGGACGAGCGCCGCAACCGGCAGAAAGTGATGCAGGCGCTGGAAGAGGCTTTGCGTTTCGATCGGGCGCCGTCAAAGGTGCTGCAGTTCAACGATTTTGGTCTGGTGGCGATCACCCGCAAACGGGTGAAGCAGTCGCTGGAACGGACGATTGGAACGCCGTGTCCTTATTGCCAGTCGACGGGTTTCGTGAAATCGGTGAACACCATCTGCAACGAAATCTACGTGGAGATGCGCAAAATCGCAAAGCATCTCGAGCACAGCGACGTGATGTTGCGTGTGAATCCGGAGGTGGCGAAGGCGCTGAAGGCGAACAACGCGCAACTTTTGAATGAAATGGAAGAGCTCACCAAGAAGACGATCATCGTGAAGTCGGATCCGGCGCTGCATCAGGAGCAGTTTGATATTCACTGAGTTGCTGGCTATCGCTTTCAAGCCGCCACAACCGGGCTTGAACAAGAGGGACGGGCATTTGGCCCGTCCTTCTTTGTTTTAGATGGTGTTCCACAGGTGGGAATTTCTGTCTTTTGGAAAATGGTAAAGAGCATGGTATAATACCATTATGAATGCCACACTCAGCATTGATCGGGCCGGCCGTCTGGTCCTTCCCAAGCCAGTTCGCGAGCAGTTACAACTAGAACCGGGGGAGTCACTGGAAATGGAGTCGTTCGACGACCACGTCGTTTTGCGTCCAGTGCGAGGCAACGCAACGGCTTACAAGAAACAGGGCCTCTTGGTTTTTCGAACTGGTCGGTTGAAGGCGTCGGTTGTCGATGAAACCATCCGAAAGGTTCGCAAGGAACGAGAGCGGCAAATCTTGGACACGAAGCGGTGAAATCTTTTTTCGACACATCGGTTCTGGTCGCATCGTTTCTAGACGGTCATGAACACTATGAGCGGAGCTTTGCTGTTCTTGCCCATGCCGACCGCAAGAATGCGTGCTGCGCAGCACATAGCCTTGCGGAACTCTATTCGACTCTCACCCGGCTACCGGGAAAACTAGGCTTGCGTGCGGACCAGGCGATGATGTGTCTCGATTCAGTCGCGGAAAGGCTGGAGTTGATATCGTTGGAGGCCCCCGAGTATCGGCACGCGATTCGGGAAGCTGCGGATGGGGGTATCGTCGGCGGCACAATTTACGACGCCTTATTAGGCCGATGTGCCTTAAAGGCGCGCGCTACGAAGATCTACACCTGGAACGCTAGTCACTTTCGAATGCTCGGGGCTGAAATCGCAGCAAAGGTCCGAACTCCGTAAGAGTTGTCATCGTTGTGTTGTATTCTTCGTTGACGTTGCGTCTTACTTTCTCACTTTAGCCGTCCAGGTTCTCATGCTTCGGCGAGGAGCTTTGCGGCCTCGGCGATGCGCTGGCGCAGCTTCTCTAGCGAGCCGCGGAGAGGCGGACCGTTTGGCTGTGTTTCCGGTTGCCGCTCCACGCCCTCGGCGAGGCGCCTGGCGAGGTCGATGAGGACTGCCAAGGAATCGGCGTGCAGCTTCCAGAGGGACGGGGAATTCCGCGAACGCTTGAGTTCCTCTATCTCGGTGCCAAAACGCGCGGTTACAGCGACGACGCGGAGCAGCAGTCGCATGGCGTCCGTCCGCGGGCCCTCTGGCTCGATAGAGTCGGCAGTATAGGCCTCAACCTCGGCGGGAGTGAGCATCAGATTGAAATAACGCATGGGCACGATCTGGCGGAATTTGGGATCGGCGACCCGTACGAAGACGCGGATCGATTCTTCCACTCTTCGCAGCTTGGTTTCTTCGACGGAGAGCGCCTGTGCTGTGATGGCAGCGGGCGCGTACTTGGGGGCGAGCGCGGGAGCAACGGCCGCGCTGGCAACGCCCACCGCGTGAGCGGAGGGTGCGTGGTCTGGGGTGGCGCGCCGAATCGGCGGCCGGCGTTCCAATTCCTTTTTCAGCCGTGAAACGCGGCGGAATTTCTCCAGGGCCGCGGCGTAGTCGAGCTTCATCAAGGCTTCCGGGTTCAGGGCGGCGACATGCTCGACGGTGATTTCGACGCCATCGACTGTACTGAGAATGCTGCCGCCGAGTTCTTCAAGCCGGGTGCCAAAATCCTTGATCTCCTGTGCGGCGGCGGCGAAGAGCGCGTTGAAACGATCGCCGAAGGCGGCGTTGTAAGGCGCGAGAGTGGCCAGAACACCGGGGTGATAAATCGATTCGCCGAACGAAGCTTTCAACTCCCGTACCCGCGGGATGATGCCGGAGTCCATGAGCGCGCTGAAGTCCCGGAAGCGATTTGCCTGATCGAGCAAGGAGCCGAATTCGCGCAACCGTTGCACATCGGTATCGGAGAGCACGGGTACGTCGGACTCGGACAGGATTTCCAGCAGCGCAATTTCAAACGGAGACAGAGGGATGGATCCATCGAGGCCGTAGCCGCGCCGCTCCCACTGGCCAGCCACACGGGGATGGCGAAACAGAAAGGTTGCCACCAGATCGGTCTTGTCGCGAGTGGCGCTGGAATCGTCGCGGTGGCGCGCGAAGTAGCGCAGCAGCGCCTCGGCAACCTCGGGATCAAGGTCGGATTGCACGCCAACTCGCAGCACGGCGGGAGTGATCGCCATGTCGAGGAGCTGGATCCAGCGGTGCATTTGATCGAGAGTGGACCGCACGTCGTCGGCGCGGCTGATGACGTCGGGAGCGAGTTGGGCGGGGGCGAGCAGTTCTCCGCCAAGCTGGTCGCTCAGCAGCCGCTGGTAGAAGGCCTGCACGGTGGCCAGTAGGGCCAGTTCCCATTTGGGGTCCTCAACCAAGATCAACTCCTTCGAGATGGAGCAGTAGTGTGTCCAAACGGGGCTGTCTTTCAGTAAAACCGAAAGGGAACGGCAGCGCAATTGGCTACCTGGTTACGGAAGTGGGTGCACTAACACGCAGTACCTAGCGGAAGCGGGACTATTGAAAGACCACAGTCTTATTTCCATACAGCAGGATGCGGTTTTCCACGTGGTGTAGCGCCGGCGTCCTTGCCGGCTACCCTGGCCGCCGGGACGGGCGGCGCTACTTCTTCAGCGCCTTCGCAATCTCGCGCGCGGCGTTGGCGCCGGAGCCGCCGGTGAGCCCGATTCCGGGATGCGTTCCGCTGCCGCATAGATACAGGCGTTCGATCGGCGTCTGATAGCGCGCCCAGTCGAGCAGCGGGCGCATGGTGAAGAACTGATCGAGCGCAAGTTCGCCGTGGAAGATATGTCCGCCGGTGAGGCCGTAGGTTTCCTCGAGATCTTTGGGCGTGATGATCTGGTGGCGCAGAATGGTTTGCGGCAGATTGGGCGCGTACTGCGCGATCGTCTTCACCACGGTTTCGCCGAGCGCGGTGCGCTGGCTCTCCCAGTCGCTGTTTTTCAGCTTGTAAGGCGCATATTGCATATAGATGGACATCACGTGCTGGCCGGCCGGAGCAAGCGATGGATCCGACAGAGAGGGAAACGTCATTTCAATGTACGGACTGCGCGAGAAGCTGCCGTATTTCGATTCGTCGAAGGCGCGCTCAAGGTAATCGATTTCGGGACTGATCTGGATTCGGCCTTTGAGCAAATCGCCGTTCCCTTTAGCCTTCAGCGCGGTAAATTCCGGCAGCGCGGAGAGAGCGAGATTGATCTTCGCGACCGTCCCCATGCAGCGGTAGTTCTTGATTTTCTGTATGAAGTCCGGTGACAGGTGCGCGGGATCGACCAGGCGCATGAGCGTGCGCTTGGGGTCGGCGTTGGAGACGACGGCGCGTGCGGAAATTTCTTCGCCGGAGGTGAGCACGACTCCGGTGGCAACGCCGTCTCTGACGCGAATCTCGGCGATTTCCGCGCTGGTGCGAATTTCCGCGCCCGCTTGTTTTGCCGCGGCAGCCATGGCTAGAGTGATAGCGCCAGCGCCCTCGGCAGGGAATTGAACGCTTCCGGCGGGGGTTGGATCGGCAGCCGCGCGTAACAGCAGTACGAGAGCGCTGCCCGCCGACCACGGGCCGAAGAATGTTCCGAAGATGCCGCGCGCGGCGATGGTAGCGCGCAGCGGTTCAGCGTCGAAAAACTCAGCGACCAAATCGGCGACGGCCATCGGCCCCCAGCGCAGGACGCGATACAAATCCTTCTTCCCTAGATTTCGAATTGACCGGCCCGTCTTCAGCATTCCCCAGAGATCGCCGCTGCTGGGGCTGTCGATGTTCGGCGGCGTGAGGGCGAGCGCCTCACCGATAACCTTGCCGATCTTTCCCAGGGCGGTGCCGAAGTCGGCGTAAGAGGCAGCGTCTTTCTGCGACCACTGCGCGATCTCCTGCGTCGCTTTTTTTGCGTCAGAGTAGAGGACGAGCACCCGGCCGTCGGGCAGCAGCGAGACGGTGCTGACATCGGGAGTCGTCAGCTTCAGGCCGTGCCGTTCCAGTTGCATGTCGCGCACGATGTCGGCACGAAGCGGGCCGGTGTTGTGCGCGAGCGTGGAGCAACGAAAGCCGGGATGAAATTCTTCGGTGATGGCCGCGCCGCCCACCTGGGCGCGGCGTTCGAGCACCAGCGGTTTGAATCCGGCCTTGGCGAGATAGAAGGCGGCGACCAGGCCGTTGTGTCCGCCGCCGACGATGATGACATCGCGCGTCTCGGCCATCGGTGTTTACGCCGCCTTCCCGTCTTTAAGAATTTCGAGCGCCGCCAGACGTCCGGGCGCGCCCATGATGCCGCCGCCAGGATGGGTGGCCGATCCGCACATATAAAGATTCTTGATCGGCGAGCGGAATTGCGCCCATCCGGCAACCGGGCGCAGGAAAAACAATTGTTCGAGCGAGAGTTCGCCCTGGAATATGTTGCCTTCGGTCAATCCCCACTCGCGTTCGAGGTCGAGCGGGGTCACGACCTGGCGGTGAAGAATGATGTCTTTTATATTCGGCGCGTATTCGGCGATGGTGTTGACCACGTTGTCGCCGAATTTTTCTTTCTCCCTATCCCAGTCGAGACCGGGCGCGAGCTTGTAGGGAGCGTATTGCACGAAGCAGGAGAGTATATGTTTGCCCGGCGGGGCGAGCGAGGTATCGGTGAGCGTTGGAATCACCATGTCGATGTATGGGTGCGAGGACCAGTGTCCGTATTTCGCTTCGTCGTAAGCTTTCTCCATGTATTCGACGCTGGGCGAGATCGACATCGCCCCGCGCAGGTGTGCGCCGATTCCCGGCATGGACTTGAAATTCGGCAGGCCGTCGAGCGCCATGTTCACCTTGCCTGAAGACCCGCGGAACTTGTAGCGCTTGACGCCGTCCATGAATTCATCGGGCAGATTGCCAGGCTCGATCATCTTCGTAAAGGTGAGCCGCGGATCGACGCTGGAGGAGACAACGTCGGCGTGAATCTCATCGCCGTTAGTGAGTACAACGCCGGTGGCGCGTCCGTTGTCGATTAAGATTTTCGCAATCGAGGCTTCGGTGCGAATTTCCGCGCCGGCCTCGCGAGCGGCATCGGCAATCGCGTTGGAGATGGCGCCGGTGCCACCGCGCGCAAATCCCCAGGCACGGAATGCGCCGTCAATTTCGCCCATGTAGTGATGCAGCAGAACGTAGGCCGTGCCGGGTGAGCGCACGCCGAGAAAAGTGCCGATGATGCCCGACGCCGACATCGTCGCTTTGAGCACATCCGTCTCAAACCATTGATCGAGAAAGTCGATGGCGCTCATGGTCATGAGCTGGACCTGGTTGTATTTGTCCTCGCTCGACATGCCCTGGAAGCGACGTCCGATGAAGAGGAGCTTCATCAATTCGCGTGGATTCAGCGTCGCCGGATCGGGCGGAATCATGCTGAGGATCGGCTTCACGAAACGGCACATTGCCTGCATGGCCTTTCCGAATTCGTCGTAAGCTTCGGCGTCCACGCGGGAGTGGCGCGCAATTTCGCGATGCGTTTTGCCGTGATCGTTCACGCGCCACAGATGGTCGCCGTTGGGCATGGGAGTGAAAGTACCGTCGAGCGGCAGGATCTCAAGTCCGTGGCGGGGAAGATCGAGGTCGCGAATAATTTCGGGCCGCAGCAGCGAGACGACATAAGAGCACACGGAAAATTTGAAGCCTGGGAAAACTTCTTCCGTGCAGGCCGCGCCGCCGAGGACGTGCCGGCGCTCGAGCACGAGCACTTTCTTTCCCGCTTTCGCCAGATAAGCGGCATTGGTGAGGCCGTTGTGGCCTCCGCCAATCACGATTACGTCGTACTTGGTACAGGTTGAAACGGCAGGCATAGATTGACTAAGAGGCCTAAGAAGATTGATCCAGCTAGACCGCGACCCCTCGCAGAAAATGACTCGTCATTCTATCGAGAAACTGTCAGTTTGTCTCCACTTACGTCGGTTTACCGACCCTCGGTCAATCCCATTTCGGTACTTGCTGCGGGAACGTTGGGGTGCATATAATCCGGCGTCGGGGTTCTTCTAAAGTTTCCCCGCGAAGCCCTGTGTCCTCTGTAGTTAAGAAGAATCTCTACCACAGAGGACACAGGGTTTCACGAGGGAAAACCACATAGTGGAAACCACACGAGGCCGCTTTGCCCATTGGAACCGCATTTCACGAGAGGACTTTCGCTCTCTGCCACAGTCTGAATTATCGTGAGTGGTCGGGATATTACACGGTGAGCGTTTATGAAGTGCATCACGAGCACGAATACAACGCCATCCGCAACGCGTGTGCGCTGATTGATATTACGCCGCTTTACAAGTACCTAGTCACCGGCAAGGATGCGACGAAACTGGTGAACCGCGTGATCACACGCGACATTAACAAAGTCGCGGTGGGGCAGGTGATTTACGCCTGTTGGTGCGATGAAGACGGCAAGGTCATCGACGATGGAACGATCACGCGCCTGGAAGAAAATAAATATCGCTGGACGGCGGCCGATCCGAGCCTGCGCTGGTTCCGGCAGAACGGCCTGAACATGGACGTTCAGGTCGAGGAGATCTCTGAGCAGACTGCGGCTCTGGCGCTGCAGGGGCCGGCATCGGCGAGACTTTTGAAGACGGTGGCGGATGCCGACATCACCAATCTGAAATATTTTCGCAAGACAAGCGGCAAGATTGCCGGCGTGCCGGTGGATATTTCGCGCACCGGATACACGGGAGACCTGGGCTACGAAATATGGATACCTTGGCATGACGCCGTCAAAGTTTGGGACGCGTTGATGGACAAAGGCAAGCAGTTCGATATTCATGCGGCCGGAATGCTGGCGCTCGATGTGTCGCGCGTAGAAGCGGGACTGCTGCTGATCGACGTGGATTACATCAGTTCGAAGAAGGCGTTGATTCCGTCGCAGAAATACTCGCCGTATGAGTTGGGCTTTGGGAAGATGGTGCATCTCGATAAAGAGAATTTTATCGGCAAGCGCGCGCTGGCGCGAGATCACCGGCAGGGGGTGGCGCGGCAGTTGGTTGGGCTGGAAGTCGATTGGGTGGAAGTGGAAGAGCAGTTCGACAAATTCGGACTATCTCCGGCAGCGCCCAGCCAGGCGTCGCGCGTTGCCGTGCCAGTCTATGCTGGCGACAGTCAGGTGGGCAAGGCAACGACGACGGCGTTCTCTCCGCTGCTGAAAAAACTGATTGCGCTGGCCAGCGTGGGAGCCGAGTATTCAAAACCCGGCACCAAGCTGCAGATGGAGTTGACGATTGAAGCGCAACGGATGAAAACGACGGCGACGGTGGTGTCGCTACCGTTCTTTAATCCGAAGCGGAAGACGGCGGTGCCGGTATAACGATGACGCTGTCCATTCACGACAACCTACTCGTGTCTTACGAAGTGCAGTGCGAACAGCGGACCATCACACTGCGCACGGAATATCGTGATCCAAACAAGCCGAGAGAGTTCACGAACGTCGTTTTCAAGGGCGTTCAGGCATATCATTTTTACAGTGACGCATTTGGAAACATCATCTTCGATGTGGCAAACATCCCAGCAGAACAGTTCATAAAGGAATTTGGCGTTGAGATATCAGAGTTGTACCGAATGAATGGATCGCCGACTTGGGCCGCCGATCTTGTCTCAGCTCCGGAATATCTGCGGGAGCAAGGGATTAAGGCGTTCATTCTCTCTGCATCGCTCGGACTGTCCGGCTGGGTCCTTGCCCACGAAATTTCCGTCGCTTCCATCCAGCCAGCCCGGGGAAATGATGTCCCGCAAGACGGGCTATGAAATCTGCTCGCCGACGCTAGTGTGTGAACGCGTCGTAGATCCGCAGAAATTGCAACGGTTGATAGCTCTCAAACGCCGGCGCTGTGTACACCAAATTATTGTTGATGTCGAGAATGTTGTAGGTCGAGCCAAGCGCAGTCGCCTCTTTATTCAAGGCGGAGGAGCTAAGGTTCGGCCAATTTCCCGTGGTTATGCGCGTTTGAAGGTTTTGCAGCGCGGTAATCGTTTCCGCAGGAGTGAATTCGCAGTGACCTGCGCGGTCTATGAACACTTGCTTCAACAGGGCGGAGTCTTTTGCCTCTTGGACGACGGTGCTATAAGCCTTCTCGACTTCTACCGGAACGAGTCCGTCGCCAATGGTGTGCATGGTAAGCACCGGGGCCGTCAACTGGCCGTTGTAGATGATGTTGTCGCTCAAATATGTCAAAGCACCGGGATCGGCGCTGATTCTCGGGGCATTATTCAGCGTCGCGAGGTCTGCGTTCAGGCTTAGTCCGGCAGCGGCATAAAGGGCCTCGACTTCTGCATGATTGATCGACTTGTTCAGTTGCGTTGTGTAGTTGACGCCGGTATTGAACGAAGGATTGCCGCCGGCGCGCGACTCCAGTTCCGCGCGGAGATAGAACGGGAACAGGAAATCCACGTCTGCAAACCAGAGAAACTGATTGGCCTCCTGGGTGGTGTAGTTGAAAGGCTTGGGAGTATCGGGATAGAACCAGCCGGGCACATCAGTCAAGGCCGCGACCAACGCAATTCGCGCTTGCCCTTGCGCCGTGGTTTGGGCTGCGCCGAGGAAGTTTTCTGCATTGGTGTAATTCTGGGTAGGGTTGGTGATGTCGACGACCTGCAAAGTCCCACCTGCCAGCAGCGTGTTGAAGGCGAAAGCCCCGTCGAGCGCCTGGTTCCAGAAGCCGACGCCGCCCGCCAGGACTCCGCACATGGGAAGGGCGCCGTTAAAGAGGCTGGGGTACTCCTGTATCAGTCCGGCGGTAATCATGCCGCCGAGCGAGTCTCCCCAGGCGATGGTCTCGGCCGGAGTTCCAACCAAGCTTTGAAAAACGCCGAGCGTCGAGACCTGGTCGGGGATCGCTTGCTGCACCGCCCAGCCCGTCGTGGCGTAAGACGATCCCGCGAATGCCCAACCCTTGGTGAAGAAATAGTAAGCGGAGTAGGGATCGGGATAATCCTCGGCGGGATTTGGCGAACCGGGGGCGACGTAGCCGTGACTGTAAAGAAGGAGATTGCCGTTCCAATTTGCCGGGATGTCCATCACGTAGGTTGCACCGTCGGCCAAAGTGCCAGTTATGTGCTGCTGGGCGGCTGCGCCTCCGCAGAGCATAGTAGTAGTAAGGATAGCGGCTAACGTGGACATGATCGTGCTGTTCGAGACATTCGACATGGGAGAACGTCCTCTTTCGTTGGGTGAAAACCCTCTTCCAACGCTCGATTCGGCGCACTGCGACCGGTGACAGCTGGCCTGAAAGTTTGGGCCGATTCCGCGAACTTGTCAACGCGAAAAGCGGGATTTCTCAATGACATGGTACTACTCGGAAGCGGATATTCTACGATTGCTTCGCTTCCAATACAGATATCCCGGCACGCCGATCAGGACAATCGCGGCGCCCCAGAAAGCCTCGGTCGGCCGTTCGATGATGGTGTTGAGCGTCCAGGCGACGCCGACGATTACGTAGATCGCGGGTAGCCATGGGTATCCGGTGCAGCGATAGGGGCGGGGAGCGTTGGGCCGTTTCCAGCGCAAGACGAACAGGCCGATGACGGTCAGGGTGTAGGAGAGCACCATGCCAAAGATGACGTAGGTGTAAAGCTGGTCGTAGCGTCCGCTCACGGTTAGCACCGCGGCCCAGATGCCTTGGCCGATTAAGCTAAAGGCGGGCGTGCGCCATTTGGGATGGATGGCGGCCATGCGGCGGAAGAACACGCCGTCCTGTGCCATGGCAAGATAGACGCGCGATCCGGCCAGAGTGCAGGCTGCCGCGGCGCTGAAACATGAAACCGCGATCATCGCCGATAGCCACGCTGCAGCGCCCGGCGAAAACAGTACAGCCGCGGCGGCGTGGGCAATGGTTTCATGCTTTGCGATCTCACTCAGCGGCAGTGCGTAAACGTAAGTCATGTTCATCGCGAGATAAATCGCACCCACCGCGAGCACGCCTAAAACCATGGCGAGCGGCACATTGCGTCGCGGATTTTTGACCTCGCCGGCGACCCACGTGATGTAGACCCAGCCGTCATAGGCCCAGAACACGGCGATCAAGCCGACGCCGAGAGCGGAGATCAACTGTCCGGGGCTCAGTCCCATGGTCAGTCCGCCCGGCGCCTGCGCGCTTGCTCTCGAACTAAAGTTCGACCAATGTCCCTTTCCGATAGCGAATCCGAGAACGACAAAGAGTGCCATGGCGGCGAACTTCGTCCAGGTGGAAACGTTCTGAAGCAGCGCGCCCCAGCGCAGGCCATAGACGTTGACGTAAGTGAGGATAACGATCAGCAACAGCCCGACGGCATGGGCGCGCGTGAAAACGATCGTAAATATTGCCTCGACGATGTGGCCATCCGCCAGTGCCGGATATGGCAGATTGATGTTTGCCATCACATGCTGCTGCGACATCCAAGGCACGATGTTTCCCATGTAGGCAGCGGACGCGACGGAGAGTGCGGCAATGGTGCCGCCATTCGCAACCGCGAATAGCATCCAGCCATAAAGAAACGCAACCAGGTCGCCATACGCTTCTCGCAGGTAAATGTATTGTCCGCCGGAGTCGGGAAACATGGAGCCGAGTTCGGCGAAGGCGACGCATGCGCACAGCGAAATCACTCCACCGAGCACCCATACCAGAAAAAACAATGTTGGGTTCGGCAAAGGTCCGGCAATATCTTTGGCAGTAAGAAAAATAGAAGAGCCAATAATGCCGCTCACCAGCAGCAGCACAGAGTCGAGCAAACTAAGTCCGCGGACGAGACTCGGTTGTTGGTCGGAGCGTTCAGTTTCGGTGGCGAGGGAAACAGTTTCCATTGAGTGGTTGTTGTTGCCAGATTACGTCGTTCGCTGTTCGTCGCTCGCTAATCGCAATCCGCCGTAACTCGTCTAGGTTGAATGCCATTGGTGTTGCGAACAGCGAGCGACCAACAACGAACAGCCAACGACCGCTTCATCCCATGCCCAGCTCATCCGAAGATTCCAGCGGCGTTCCGCAGCGGCGACAGATGACGGCCGAGCAATCCCCGCAGGTAAGCGGATCGCTGACCTCCGCGGCGCAGACCCGGCAGTAGAACACGACTGCCGGTTTCTCGGCGTTTGGCGTTGCCTTCGGAGCGATCTCCATAACCTTGAACTATGAGCACGAAACTGTAACACAATTCTTAGACCCGCCCTCGCGACACGTTAGTCGGGTGGCTTGCGCAGAATCAGGTCGCCTTCGGTCGGGGGCAGTGAGATGGGAAATTGCCAGATTTTGTCTTTCATCCAGACGCTGATGATGAAGTCTTCACGCTGTTTCCACGGGCCGATCCATTTGTTGCTGGTCGCGAACAAGACCCAGCCGTGGACTTCGGGATTGCCCGGGGTCAGCATGACCGTGTTGGGATCGAGCGTTTGCGTGCTGAGAAATTCGATGAACTCGGCCACCTCCTTTTGGTACACGCGCAAGCGCTCCGTTTTTTCTTCGGCGATTTTGGGATTCTTCTTGATCTGGCGCTCGGTGTCGAAGATCTTCGTGTCAACGGCATTCTGCAGTTTGTTGGAAAGCTCGGTGGGATCTTCGAAGGCCTCCTGAACGTCGTGATGACGAACAAAGTCGATGCGCACGTCCACCGGGAACTCAAATTTCGCCTGACCGGTGTAGGTCACGCTTACGAATGCGCCGAGCAGCCGGAAGAAACGGTGGCGGCTCTGTGCCAGTTCCTGAGAATCCACGAGGAGCTTGACGGTCAGGTCAGACCCGGTCATTGTCCAGCCGTATTTCCCGTCATCGCGGCGTTCGAATGTGCAACCGGGTGCATCGGGGGTCCAGCGCACGGTGGGCAACTGCTTTTTCTTCGTGTGGCTGAGCGTTGGCGACAGAATCGCACAAGACAGAATCGCGCAACCAGAGAGGTAAGCAAGTTTTGCCCAGAGCAAACGGGAACACGGCATCAATGCAGAGTGTATAGCTTTTGCACCGGCAGCGTCACGGCCTGCGGGGTGGGCGAACGCCGGGTCGACTCGAAGAGCTTGCGATCCCATGCTCCGGGCAACAAAGCGCAGGAAATATGTTAGATTGAAATTGTGGTGGGCGCGTAGCTCAGTTGGTAGAGCAACGCCCTTTTAAGGCGTGGGTCGCAGGTTCGATTCCTGCCGCGCTCACCAATACAGAAACCTTCTTAGACAGGCCTTCCGCTGGAAGCCTGTTCGGGCGCGGCCGGGCGAGACGCCCGGCTCTCCACCAGCAACCTGGCCAACGTAAACTAAATTAAATGATCGCCATCCGCTGCAGGGCACTGCTATTTGACTTGGACGGTGTGCTCATTGACTCCACCCCTGCGGTTGCGCGGGTGTGGTCGCGGTGGGCGGCCGAGCATGGCCTTGATCCTGAGACCGTGGTCCGGCAGGCGCACGGGCGGCCGAGTCGAACCACCATCGGCGAGTTGCTGCCCGGCGCGGATATTGACTGCGAAGATCGCGAAGTGGAACGCAGGGAGATGGAGGATCTCGACGGCGTGGTCCTGCTGCCGGGCGCTCGGGAACTCTTGAACGCTCTGCCTCCGGAACGATGGACGATTGCGACCTCCTGCACGCGCTCGCTGGCCGAGGTGCGGATGCGGGCCGCGGGTCTGCCCATCCCCAAGGCCATGATTACGTCGACCGATGTGAAGATCGGCAAACCGGATCCCGAGCCTTACCTGAAAGCGGCGGCGCAGCTCGGATTTGCCGCCTCCGATTGCATCGTGATAGAAGATGCGCCGGCCGGAGTTCGCGCGGGAAAGGCCGCTGGCGCGCGTGTGATTGGATTCCCCACGACCATGGTCCGCCGCGACCTCGAAGAGGCCGGCGCCGATTGGATCGTTCAAAACTGCGCTGACATCAGAGCATCGTGTGACGATGAACACGGTCTCCATCTGAACCTCGCGCTTTAAAGTCTGGGCTTTCTTCAAGAAGCCAATTGCGCGCGGCCATCCGCTCAACTAGAATCTTCGGTTCCCTGGAAGTTGCCCGCAAATACGGGCTTGATGTGCGCCGGGCAGCTCCGATCTTTTCAACCGCGATACAAAAGAATCGCTAAACAGGCAGGGTCTCGTGATCATCGGTGTTCCGAAAGAGAGTTATACGGGAGAGCGGCGGGTTGCGCTTGTGCCCTCAGTCCTGCCGACGCTAGCCAAGGCGGGTTTCGAAGTCCACGTTCAATCCGGCGCTGGAATCGAGGCCGGCTATCCCGATTCCCAGTATGCCGACAAAGGGGCGAAGATCGTCGCCGACCGTGCTGCGGTGTTTGCCGCGGCTGACATTGTGGTGCAGATTCTTTGTTACGGTTCGAACGACATCAACGGCGAACAAGACGTGCCGCTCTTTCGCCGCGATCAGATCCTGGTTGGGTTTCTGCGTCCGTTCGGTTCGTCAGACGTGGTGCAGGAGATCGCGCACGCCGGCGTCACCGCTTTTGCGGTGGAGTTGATGCCCCGTTCCACTCGCGCCCAAAGCATGGACGCGCTTTCTTCGATGGGGACGGTCTGCGGATACAAAGCGGTGCTGATGGCGGCCGACTGCCATCCGCGCTTCTTTCCCATGCTCACTACCGCGGCGGGAACCATTACGCCCGCCCGCGTGTTCGTCATCGGCTGCGGTGTTGCCGGACTGCAGGCGATTGCCACCGCGCGCCGCCTGGGCGCGGTGATTTCGGCTTACGACTTACGGCCCGCAGCGAAAGAGCAGGTGCAGAGTCTCGGCGGACGTTTTGTCGAGCTGCCCATCGAGGCCAAAGACGCGCAGGATGCTCGCGGATATGCGCGCGCGCAGGATGAAGACTTTTATCGCCGTCAGCGCGAGTTGCTGGGGAAAGTGGTGCAGGAAAGCGATGTGGTGATTGCCGCGGCGGTGATTCCGGGAAAAAAATCGCCCGTCCTGGTGACGGAGGACATGGTGAAGGGAATGGCGCCGGGTTCGGTGATCCTTGATCTGGCTGCCGAACGCGGCGGCAACTGCGAGATCACGGAAACCGGCAAGACCGTGGTCAAGCATGGCGTGACCATCATCGGAGCCATCAACGTGGCCACCGGCGTGCCTTATCACGCGAGCATGATGTATGCCCGCAACATTACGGCCTTTCTGACGCACCTGATCAAAGATCAAAAGCTAAATCTGAACCTCGAAGACGAAATTGTTCGCGAGACGCTGCTCACCCGCGGCGGCGAGATTGTGCAGGCGCGTGTCCGCGAGTTCTTTAAGCTGCCGGCGCTGGCCAAGTGACGGTGGAGGGACGGGCGTCTCGCCCGTCCAGTTGCGAGGTGGCCGGGCGGGGGACGCGCGGCGCTCCACGAAGTTATACGGAGGAAAGATGAACAGTAGTTCGAACCTGATCAACGCACTCTTTATTTTTGTGCTCGCTGGATTCATCGGATTTGAAGTGATCCGGCGCGTCTCGCCCCTACTGCACACTCCGTTGATGTCGCTCACCAACGCCTTGGATGCGATCGCGGTAGTGGGAGCGATCGTGCTGGTGGGCGAGCACAAGAGCACGCTCTCCACCGTTTTCGGATTCATCGCCGTGATCGCCGCCACCAGCAACATCGTCGGCGGCTTTTTGATCACGGACCGCATGTTGAAGATGTTCAAATCCAGCCGCCCCGCGGCCAAACCGGCGGCTAAGTCGGTGGGCCAATAATGACAGGCGAATTCGCAGGCGGCCAAGTCATCATCGAGCTTTTGTATCTCATCGCGAGCGTGCTGTTCATCTTCTCGCTGAAGTGGATGAGTTCGCCGACCTCGGCGCGCCATGGCATCTGGGCGGGCGAAGCGGGCATGCTGCTGGCGATTTGCGGCACGCTGCTGCACCACGGCATTATCGACTACCGGCTGATCGCCATTGGGCTGGTGCTAGGTTCGATCATCGGCGTTCCGCTCGGGCGGGTGGCGATGACGGCGGTTCCGCAGCGGACCGCGCTCAGTCACGCCTTTGGCGCGCTCTGCGTAACGCTGGTCGGCTCGGCCGAGTTTTATTTGCGCTCACCCGATATCTCACGCTTCATGATGGCGGTGCTGTCTCTCGAGGTCATTCTCGGAGGCTTAACCGTGACCGGCAGCTTGATGGCCGCGGGCAAGCTACAGGAAATTCTGCCGCAGCGTCCGCTGACTTACAAAGGCCAGAACTTCGTCAACTTTTTGCTGCTTGCCTGCGCGGTGGCGATTGCCGTAACTCTGGTCCTGCATCCGGATTCGCGCTCGCTGTTTCCGTTCATGATTCTGATCGCGCTGACATTTGGCGTGTTGCTGATCATCCCCATCGGGGGCGCGGACATGCCGACCGTCATCTCGCTGTTGAACGGCTACGCCGGTTTGTCGGCAGCGGCCATGGGCTTCGTTCTCGACAGCAAGCTGCTGATCATCGCGGGCGCGCTCGACGGATCGTCGGGCCTCATCCTCTCCATCATCATGTCGAAGGCCATGAACCGCTCCTTTACCAACGTTTTGTTCGGAGCCTTTGGTCAAGTGCAAGCTTCAGCCGCGGCGGGCGAGGAAACCAGAGCCGTCCGCAGTGCGACCCCGGAAGAAGCCGCGGCCATCCTGTCTGCGGCGAATCGGGTCATCATAGTTCCCGGGTACGGCATGGCCGTGGCCCAGGCGCAGCACAAGGTGCGGGAACTTTACGATGCCCTGACCAAGCGCGGCGTGGACGTGCGCTTCGCCATTCATCCTGTTGCCGGACGCATGCCCGGCCACATGAACGTGCTGCTCGCCGAAGCCGATATTCCCTACGACCGTTTGATTGAGATGGACGAGATTAATAGCGACTTTCCGCAGACCGATGTTGCCCTGGTGATTGGCGCCAACGACGTCACCAACCCGGCCGCTCGTACCGATGCTTCCAGCCCCATCTACGGGATGCCGATCCTCGATGTGGACAAAGCCCATACCGTGATGGTCATCAAGCGCAGCATGAATCCTGGCTTCGCGGGCATCGATAACCCGCTCTACTATCTCGATAACACCTTGATGCTGTTTGGCGACGCCAAGGCATTTGTCGGCAGCATCGTGCGCGAGCTCGGCGGAGGACACAGCTAGGCAAGCCGCGAGCTTGAGCAAACCGGTTTGCCTGCAGCTTACTTACTCGGCAACACAGAATAAGCCCGCTGGCAAAACAAGGCTAGAAAGAAGCAAGGGCAGTGTAAGAGCCAAGTCGTCAAACAAGAATCCGGCGGGCTTCAGTCTAGCGCGAGGGAATCCGCGCAGCCTGCGGCCCGCCCGGCGTTTAGGCTGCTTTTTTCATCTGTCTGATCTTGGCCCAACGTGCTTTCTGGGCTAGAGAAATTCTACGGCGTCCTGCCGCCGAGAGAACGCGCTTAGCACGATGCGGCGCCCCAATACGCACGGTTGTGCCAGAGCTTCGGGTAAGCTTTTCCAGAACTGAAATAGCTTCCCCCAGCTTTTGGACTTGGTTCTGTGCATCCCGGCGTTCCTCGCGGAGCCGGACGATTGCCTTAGCAATATTTGTCATCAAATACCCCCTCGGGTAAGTCACCGTCGGACATTGTATTACTAACTTCAGTTTCTGTCAGAATTTATTACTGGCCGGGTTTGGATTACATGAGCCTCGGTCGATCACGATGACACGAGGATGACGGCAACCCGCAACGACGGCCCGCAACGACAATGACCCGGGGATAACATGCGTCCGGACGGTCTGCCCACAGCCTCATCCCAGGGGTGGCAGAAGTCCCGACGACCCGAACAAGAAGAGAGCGCCAACCGCCAAGCTATAGACCGCCGTCAGCGCGGTAACCACGAACTGAATGCGCGGCAGCCGCGCACTGATGCCGAAAAGTCCGACTGCCACCCCGGTCATCACCGTATTCATGACCAGCAATCCCGCGATAAACATCGCCAGGCCGACAAAGCCCTTGCCGATTCCGCCCAGATTAGCCGCCAGTAAGAAGATCATCAGTTGGCTGGGTGTCTCCGCGCCGAGCCCGTGCACAATACCGATGGTGAAAACGGATTTCGAATCGTAATTCAACGTCTTGTCCGCCGGGCGCGGGACATCGTGGTCGTGCCAGTAGCTTTGCATTTTCCAATGGACCCAACGCAGTGCCTGGGCCATAAGGTGAAAGCGGCTGCGAGGCGCGCTGTTTCCTTTGAACAGCGATCCCAGAACATAGATCCCCAGGATCAGCAAGGTCAGCCCCACCAGCCGCTCCGCGATCCGATCGATGCCATGCGGCAGCGAAAGCTGGAACACGATGACGGCGGTGCCCAGCACGGCAACCATGGCCGCATGTCCCAGGGCGTAGAGCAAACCAAGCCGCATACCGCGCCAGCGGCTGGTTTGCACGCTGGTGATATCGGTGATGGCAGCAATGTGGTCGTAGTCGAACCCGTGATGGAGCCCAAGGATCGCCGCTGATAGGAGCGCAAGTTGAAGGCTGGTCGGCGTGGCAGTCATGGATGCATGTGGGCCCCACTCGGAGCCCCCTCATTGTTCCACACACCGTCAAGAATCGGAAATCCGGTGGGAAGCAGAAGTCCTCGATGGCGACAGAATGGCATACAACCCCGCCCCCATTCGTGACTGGTTGCGCATAACTTTAGTGTTCAAGAGAGGTTACCGCGTGGCAAATCGGATCGGAAGCGGCAGCACCGGAGGATCAAGCCGTCTAAAATCAGTTATCCCCTATTGACCGAAAAACGGCTACAATAACGGCATCCAATCGCAAATGGAGGTTCCTGTGAAACCAAGGCATCCTTATGCTGATGTTTTCGCGTGGTGCGTGATGATTTTTCTTCTCGCGCCAAGTATGTGTGCTCAGGAAAAGCCTGCTCCCAGGCACACGGGAGTTCCGCAGGATTGGTCTGAGCGCCATATCGTGTTTAGCCGCGATGCGCTTGCCCTGCACCCCGACGTGATTTACCGGGAACCGCGCGTTCTGCATCAGGCGATGCAGCGTTGGCAGGCACCGAATTCGGATGTCTTCCAGGGCGCCGATCCCCAGCCGGCTTCCGCAAACTCCGGCGACCACCGCGATTGGAGTGTCAATCTGCAAAAAGGCCGCCTCAACGCAAATATTTTTCCGGCGAAGTTTTCCTTCGATCCCGGTGCTCCACCCAGTTGCAGCAGTGACTATGTTGTGTTCGGGCTGAACACAGCCGGTGTCACGGGCGGCCAAGCCAATCTGGTTGCCTTTGACAATCTTTATTCCGGCACCACGCCGCCCGGATTATGCGGCGCGGCTCCAACGGTCCTGTTTGCCTATAACATCACGACCGTCACCGGAGGCAAGATCGTAACTTCCCCGATTCTTTCCGAGGATGGAACGAAGATCGCCTTCGTGGAAAGCGTTGTGGGGCCTCCCGCCTCCGCCATTTTCCATGTTCTGACCTGGACCGCTGGCCAAGGCACGATTAGTGCGGCCGCAGCGCCCACGTCCATGACTTCACTGACCTACTCCCCTTCTGCCTATAACAGCGCGTCGTCGCCGTGGATAGATTACGGCTCGGACACAGTCTACCTGGGTGCGGACAACGGCGTTGTTTACCAAATCACGGGTGTTTTCCGGGGAACGCCCACGCTCAGTGGATCTCCCTGGCCAGTTACAGTCAGCGCCGGCTTCCACCTGACTCCTCCCGTTTTCGACTCGACCCGGAATTTCCTGATGGTGGGGAGCGCGAACGCGAGCTTGTACCAAATCAACACCAGTACGGCCGCGTTGGCGGCGCTCGTGGTTGGAAAAAAAGGAGGCACCAGTTCCGGTATCGTGGCCGCGCCGATTGTCGATGTCACTAACGGCACAACCTTTGTTGTCGACGCCGATGATGGCACTTCCGCCGTTCTCGTCGAAGCCGACACCGCTTCTCTCACTCAGTTATCGAAAGTCCGAATCGGTCTGGGCGCCGCCACTCCCTCCGGCGGCACCGCCACTGCGGTCGCTCTCTACGAGCCCGCTTTTACCAACCAGTATTTCAACAATCCGTCGGGTGGCGATGTCCGTCTTTGCGGGACGGGCGCTGCTGATACCACTCCGTGGCAGTACTCCTTTGGTTTCACCGGACGCACCATGAATACGACCGTTTCGTTCAAACAGCAACTTCTGACCTCCACCGCCGCACGCTGCACCGGATGGACAGAGTTCTTCAATCCGAACATGGGCCATACCGATTTCTTCTTCTTCGGATTGACCCAGGACTGCACCGCTACGGGCGCAGCTGGTGGTTGTGTGGTGTCGCTCACCGGAACTTCCACGATCACCACAGCGACGGTGGACGGCGGTCCCAGTGGAATTGTGGTAGATAACTACAGCACCGCGGCACAGGCATCCAGCATCTATCTGACGGCTGTTAAGAAAAATACTGCATATAAATTTACCCAGAACGGACTGCAATAGAAGAAATCCCTTCAAGAGCCCGACTGCCAGGCGATGACCTCCGCCGGCTGGCAGTCGGCTTTTTCGACACCGCTGAGTCGGCACTTCGAATGTCCCCTCGTGCGAGCTTTAGCGAAATCTGAACCCTCACTCGCCTTCGCCGTTGCGATTCTGTTCCGCTCATTTGCAAGGGATTGCAGCCAGCCTAAAACTGTGGTCAAGGAAGTGCGGCTAAGCTATTGATAGTAAATACATTACCTTCCGCTTCCAGTGGAAGGCGAATTGCCGACTGCACCGAGGGTGAAGTGTCTCTGGCCGAACTCAAGAACGACGAGCAGGAAAGCGCTTGCGGCAGTCGTGTCCGTGGCCGGCCTCGGTTGCCTTCTCGCCCTTTACCCAATAACGTCCCGGCCGACGCTGCTTCCGAATCGAACCCCGTTCACTGGACCGGAAAAGGCGCTGCGCCGTGCGCCCGCTCACATCTCCAAGTTCTCTCCCGCATCGGAGCCGCTCGCTCTGCCAAAATGTGCAAGCGTCAGTCTGCCCGAGGCGTTACTCACACCCGATCCGCTGCTACCTGTTCAGGATCACGACATGAAGGTTCGCGTCAGCTTCATTGTTGGCGCCGACGGATACGTGCATAGCGCCTTCATCCTGGATAGCGGAGGCCCCGAGGAGGATCGGATTGTGCTGCGCGCAGTTCGCTTCTGGCGCTATCGTCCCGCACTCTGCAACGGAGTTCCCACCGATTATGAAGCGCTCGTGAGATTCAGTATCCGCTAGCCCATGAATTCTCCTACAATGTTTGCGATGAGGTTGGCGTGACCGCAGACAACCCGAAATCCTCCGATCCCAAAGCCGATTCCAACAAGGACCGGCCCCTCGAGAGTCATGAGATCGAAGAGTTTTTTCAACGGCTCCCCGGCAACTTCCGCTGGCCGAAGCCGAGTGCCGAGTCCGTGGCTGCGGCCGCGGAAGCGATTCATCGCATGTCGGGAAACGCGGCCGCGCAGACTGCGGCCGGTGGAGCGGGCGAATCGGAGAACACTTGCTCAGCCTGCGGGGGTTCGTTGCCGGCGGCTGCTCGCTTTTGTGTCTGGTGCGGAATTCCAACCCATTCTGTCGCCGGCGACGCCACTGTTCACTCTCGCCCCGGAGCGCAGCATCACTTTCACCACCACTATCATCATGTAGTTCCCGGCACTGCGACACCCGGGTCTGGGGCGGAATCCGGCGCGCCTTCCGCCGAGGCCGAGCCCTCCGCTCCTCGCGGCCGCGCTCCCGGTTCGCCTGGCGTTTCCACCGGTGGTCGCGCCGAAGCCGGCGCCCGCAAGGTTGTCCAGGATTGGGCCCAGGCCTGCAACACCAAGCACATCGACGATCTGCTCGAACTCTATGCCGCTGACGCGACTCTCATCCGCTCCAGCGTTCCCCCGGTTCGCAGCCTGCCGGCGATCCGGGAATTTCTTATCTCACTGCTCGAAGCTGGATTGGGCGATGTAGAGATGGAATCGCTGCGCCTGGAAATGCTGGGTGAGATTGCTCTCGATCTTGGCCGTTGCAAAATGCTCGTGCCCGTTGCCATGGGGAAGCGCCGCGAAGAACGCGGAAAATATCTGGTTGTCCTTGTCCGACAGCCGGCCGGAACATGGAAAATTCTTGCCGATTGCTGGTCCGCCGATCTGGCTGTCAGCGCGCCGCCGCCCGAGCCTGCTGCCCGAAAGGGAAGCGAACCTGCACCACCGCCGCGCAAGCCTCGTTGATGCGGATCACGCCTTCAGAAACCAACAAAAACCCCGATCCTCGCGGATCGGGGTCCAGTCGTTCGTTCAGCAGGTGGTTGACCGCTTACTGGTTGGTTGTCGAGTTGCGAGTAGCAAACAACTGCCGGTATCCCAGCATTTCCACGTCCTTGAACATCGGTGTTCCGGGCGGCAGGCCTTCTGGAACTTGAAAGTCCAAGTCGAACCAGAAATCTCGGGTTGGGACGCCATATACGGCGTTACAGCACTTGTAAAACCCAGTGTTGTAGGTTGAGAAGTACATGCTTGCCATCGAACCTTTGTAATGCTCAACCGATCCGTTGCCCCAGTTTTCCATCAAGTGCAGGAAGTTGTGGATGCCTCCGTCGGTGGCGAAGTCGTCTGGGGGAGCGGTAGTCCAACCAGAGGGGTATTTGTCAGTCATGTTCTTCCCGGCGGCGATTGCTACCCGATAGTAGGTGGTCGTGGGTGCCCGGTTCGCAGGATCGGTGGGCGAGGTATCATTGGACGCTAAGCCCATCATGCTTACCCGGTCGTCCCAGTTGTTGGAGAGGAGAGTAGCCGAGTCGGCGATCACGGCGGCGGCGGCCATGGAACCAACTACGTCCACCGGGGGGGTGTTCCAGGTCGTGTCGGTGCCGCCCGCCGATGGAGGAGCCGCGCTATTGTAATTGCCCTGGATGTACACCGGGTTCTCCGATGCGACTGTGAATCCGCCCCAGTAATCTGTAGTGGTGCCGTTCGCGTTGGTAACCACAACCGCATTGGGGAGCAGCGGCACGTTGCCGAGCGCCCCATCCACCAGTTTCAAAACGTGGCGCGCCCCGCTGACCCAGTTCTTGCGCGCGGTGGTGGTGCAACTATTGATCCGATTGCCACCGCTGGCCGCAATGGTGCCATACGGATCGGGTGCCGCTGTGCTGACGATTTGATTGTTCAGGTTCTTGCCAGAGCCGGCCAGAGTAACCGGAGCGGCCACCGTACCGTAGAAGCCTAATCCGAGGTTCTTCGCGCCCCAGTTGTCGAGTACCCCGTTCTCGTTGTCGTCCTCGGGAGAGTAACACAGGCCGGTTGCTGTAGAACAATTCGTGCTGGTCACCTTCGGCTCCTTCACTCCGTCGGGTGTGCCCGTGGCGGTATCACCGGAACCATTGACGTTGAAAGTGTCCTCCAGGCCCGAGTCTCCACTCTTAGTGTCCGCAAGTTGCGAAGAAGTTGCGTTCGGATTCAGAAGCATACCCCGGCGATCGGAAAAATACAGGATGTACCCATTTTGCGTGGAAGAATTCACATTCTTGCCGCTTGTGCCGATATTTCCCAACAGCCATTCCTTAAGGTTGCCTACATCGATTTCGACGGCGTTCATCACTCCGTTGGTCGTGCAACTGTTGTCGCCCACGATTGTGCCCGACCAGTTTATGTCGCGAGGCTCACCTTCCCGCGGATCGTAGAAGTTGATGGGATACCAGTTGAAGCGAGTGAGGCTCTGTCCGTACGTCCCCGGCCCGAGCGTGGAAGACGAGGGAGCAGCCGCCATCGTAGCAGTGGTGACGCCATAGACCCAGTTCCAGGTCGTCGACGCCGGGCTTATCTGGTCTGGCAGAACTTGCGGCGGCGCGATGGACCACGCTGTGCATTTCGCCGGACTCCCTTTCGTCGCGGTGCAGGTCGGGGCAGTCCCGGTGGTGCTAAAACCCACGTTTGCCCCTGCAGTTATCGCTGAAGTGGGAAGAGTAGCTGGAGTTGAGGTGGAGCGATCCGCCGGCTGCTGCAGCAGCAGAATTGCCTTCGGATTGATCGGGTTAGAAACCCCACCCGCAGGCAGACCCGCCTCGTTGGCCGTAGGCGGCATCACATCTCGCGCAAATCCCAAGCTCAGCCATTCGTTGGTCACCGGGATCCATTGGCCGGAATTATTCAGGTATTCTACTCGCAGCCAGCCATCAATCAGGTTCCAGGTTGCGCTCAGGTAGGTATCAGAGGTCAAGGCGCTAGCGGCGACCGTGCTGGTGCTCGCGCTGCTCCCAGAGGGGTTGACGCTGCTGCTACCGTTTAGATACCCGGTCACGGTGTAATATGGCGATGGGGGCGCCGTCCCCGACACCGGGCAGCCCGGGGGCACCCATTCGGGCGCCGGACTAGCTGGCGGACACGGGGCAAACGTCGGTGGGACGACGACACTGGCACCCGCGCTAAGGGCTGGAGCGTTGCCCGCCGTGACAGTGTTATCGTTGAGCGAAATAAAAGGGGCGCCGGTCGGACAGAGCAGAGTACAATTCGGGTCCGTTCCGCCTCCCACCCCCGACATCATTGCAGGCGTCCAGGGCGCGGGTGGGTAAGGCCGGTCTGGGATGCAGTTAGGCGAAAAGGTAGTCGCATTGAAAGTCGTAGTCGAGGTGAAAGATGCGGTACAAGTGGCAGAGGGGACTGCATTCGACGCGGCGGCGAAGTATGTGTTGTAAGTGCCCGATGCCGGAGTCGGCAGGGTCGTCCCGACCGGAGGAGTCGACGTTGCAATTCCATAGGGAAGGTTGGCGCCGGTGCCCGCCGAGTTCGCCGGAATGTTCGCCAACCGGACATTATTCGCATCCGAAGCTCCGCCCGGCAAGTCGGCCGGATCGTCGCTCAGCAGCACGTGAATCTGCGCCATGTTATATTCGCGCGACGAACCCAGCAGCGACGTGGCTAACTCGCCCGTCGGCGGCCGGCGAATAAGTTCGTAAGGGAAGTTGGTCCCGTTGACGAAGGGCATCGACAGATTCTTCGCGCCCGTCCCCACGTTGCCGGAGGTTAGATTTCCATAGTTCGCGTTGGTGACCTCCAGGTTAGTGGTGGTTTTGGAAAAGGCGTTAAAATCGGGGCTATAAGTCGATTGCGGCGGATTCCCCCCCAGACCCTCCACGCTGCCGTCCCCGAAGTCGGTACCGATTGCGTCCATCGTCGTGCAATCATTCGATGCTCCGGTGGATGGGGCGCTGCCTCCGCCGGTATTGCTGCAAGCAGTGGAGCTGGCAGAGGTCGGAACATATATCGTTCCGGTATACGCGGCCGCGGACCTTGTGTTGGGGAAGACGGTCCGAACAATGTTGCCATAGGCCGACACTTTGGCCTGAAAGGTCAAGTTGGCGCCCGCCCCAGGGAACGGGTAGAAGTCCCCGTTGGTGTGTATGGGGCCGGCGAAAGTCATACCGGAGCCGGGGAAGATGGAGCAATCGGAATTGCAAAACATTCCAAACTGGAACACCGGAACCAGCGCGATCTGCGCGCTCCGCATCATGTCCACTTCCTGCCCGCCAATCATGGACGCCGAAGCCTGCATGGTTACCGGGATGATCTGCGCATACAAGCCAGCGTTGGGCCCGGTATTGATTGTGCCCCAGACTGGGACCGGGGCTGTCGTTGATGTGGCGGTCGCGCAAGTTGTGCCCACCGGCAGCGCGGGCGTCACGGTATATTGCATCCAGGTGACTCCCGTCATTGCCGGCTGATTAGCAGTGGCGCCGACGTTGCAGATGGCGAGGGCAGAGGGAACCTGAACGTTCTGGATCACCGTGTTCAGGTCGGAGGCCATCTTCTCAATCCCGCCCTCGGCGGCGTGGAAGGCCAGGTTATTCTGCAGATCGGTCCCGCCCACCTTGCCTTCGGTGTTGACCATCATCATCAGTCCGATCGCGATCCCCGACAGCAGCAACAGCATCAACAATGTCGCAATCAGCGTGAATCCTTTGCTGTGCCGTTTCGAGCTTTCCATACCGTAACTCCCCGTGGTGTCAATGCTCATCGCTTCGCTCCCCCATTGTCTTACTCGACTTCGCCGTCTCTGCCGCTAATTGGACCAGTTGTTGACGTAGGTAAGATTCCGTGCGCTTACCGACGTTTGCAAATCCAGTCTCTGATAGCCGCTTCCCGTGCCTCCCGTGCCCCTCTGGGGACCCTGCATCGTGCTGTCCATCGCCATATTCTGAATGTTGATCTTGGTGATCTGGTTGGGAAGCAGTCCAGACGAGGATCCAGCAGTGCAGACATCGGTACTAGACCCGGGGTTCTCACAACCGATTGCCGGAGTATTAGTGGTGTCGTTGAAAAGGTCGTAGGTAAACTTCAGGTAAACCACGTTTTCCGCAACCGGCACCGGAGTATGTCCGCTGACCTGCTGCATCAGTCGCGGCGGTGTTGGGCTGTTGTCGATGTAGTAGCTGATCACCAGAAGGCGCTGCGCGAATCCGGTCACGCTATTCGACGGAGCCACGTACTTGCTGGCCAGGCTATTGGTGACAGTTGACGCCTGGTTCATTTTCAACGCATCGTTGGCGGCGAAGGTGACGGTGTATGCGGTTCCGGCTGCGGGAACAGTGCCGGCGGCAGTTGAACCCGTAACGGCGGTCACTTCGGCTACCACATTGTTTGTGCCAAAGGTGAACCAGATCAGATCGCCAGCCGTCAGTCCAACCGCCGAATCGTTCGCGGCTTGCACGCCGGCGTTGCCGCCCGGTGCCGTGCAATTCGCACTCCCCGTCGCGGGCGCCACGGGCGTCGGCAACGTGAAGGTCACCGATGTCGTGCTCGTGATAGACGCCGTGTAGCAATCCAAGTAAAACGTGTTGTCCGTATACGCCGCCGTGACCACGTCGGTGGCTCCCTGCGCGGTGAGCAGCGTCGGCCCTTGGTTATATCCCGGCATCAGCCCATAAAGATAAGCCGCGCCACCCGATGTGAAAGGCGGCTGAGTGGGATATGTCACGGACGAGCCGTTGATGTAGCACGTCCCCGTCGTCTGAACGCAGCCCATCACCGGAGTGGCCGTGGACGGCAGGGCGATCGCTACACCATTGCCCAGGCCCGCCCCGGCCAGGCTCAGATCCTTCAGCAATATGTTGGAGGCGGCGCGAAAATCCTGCTGCAACTCCGCTCGCTGCGAAACTGTCCAGGTCGCCTGTACACCCTGGATGTAAATTTGTACCGCCGCGCCCAGCACGATCGTGGCCAGCGCCATGGCAATCGTCATTTCCAACAGGCTGAATCCAGTCTCACGCTTTGTTGAGCGATCGCTCATAACCCCTCATTAGTTGAATTGCGAAATGTAAGAATTCAGAGTGTAGGTTCTCTGCTGCTGTTGGGGAGTCGAGTACTGCACGATGATCGTCACGTTTTGCAGCGAAGGCACCACGTTGCCGGCGCTGTCGTACACCGGCGAGAACACGATCGAGCGCTGGTAGCCGGTCAAAGGAATAAACGTATCGTCCGCCGTCTGAAAGATCCCATCCGGTCCCGGATCCTGCAGAGTTTGCTCGCCCGCACCCGTGTCATCGCACGTCCCATAGATTCCGTCCGCTCCCGAGTTGTAGATCGGGTAAAAGGTCGGGTTCGCGCTCGTACTGGGCAGGAAGATGCCGCCGCTGGTGGGGTCACTGCCGGAGCAGGAGGCTGCATTCTGGATTTGGCTCCAACTTAGCTGCGTCGAGTTGCGCGCGGTCACGATACTCTCGTACGCCTCGTTCGCCAATTGCTTGGCAATCATGTCATTCTGCGAGGTCTGCGTCGAAGCCATGGCGAGTCCAAACACACCCAGCAGACTCACCATTCCCACCGTCAGCACCACCATCGAGACCACAACTTCAATCAGTGAAAACCCTCGCTCCGCTGGCTTCCGTACTCGCGAATCTTCCCCATGTCTAATCATTGACGCACCCATTGATAAGTGCTCCCCGAAAGGGCGTAGAGCCGCCATCCGTGAATGCGGCCCGTAGCGCCCCATAAGTCCACCGCCCGGTCGCTGTAAGCATTTCCCGAGCGCCCCAGGTACACCACGCCTCCATCCCAGTTTCCGGGACCGTAACAAAGGTTCGAAGTCTGCGCCGAACCGTCCGGGCAGAAGTAAATCGTTGTTGCTCCTCCGGTGCTGCTGGATGCGGTATAGCCAAAATCAATCGCATTCGCCCCCGTTCCAAAACCGTCCGGAGCAGCTGTGCTTGACGGCGGCAAGAGAAAACCAACATCCGTCGGGTATTGATAGGTCACCGTAGCCGGTACGTTGCCGTTCGGAAGTGCTGTCTCTCCCGCTGCCGGCGCCCATGCCACTGCGATCGTAGCGTAAGGACTCGGCGAAACAGGGTTAGCAAAAGTCACCGAATACGATGTCCGTTGCGATACCGCGTTGTCGCGCGCCTGCCGCAGCGCTGTCAGCGTCATGTTGTATGCATTGGTCACGTGCTGGGATTGCAGCAAGGGCACCAAGGTAATGACCGATACCACCGTGACGGTGATGGCGATGGCCACCACTGTCATCAATTCCAGCAAGCTGAAGCCGCTCGCCCGATGCCGGCGATATTCTAAATTTGTTTCCAGACCTCTCATGGCACTTGCCGTTTTCTGCGGCTCCCCAGCCCCGTGAAGTTCGTCACAAACACTCGTGTAACTGCCATAGACCGGTATCTTCCACGACCCAATGCAGACCGCGGTCCTGACCCCGGTCTCAGTATCTCGATGTTAGGAACTGTCCCGTGGTACGTCAAAGTACCGGGGTACACCGGCCTTTCGTACACTGGCTTTTCGTAAGGTAATTCCGATGAAATTACGATCGTGCCAGGAGTTGCCCGTGCGCTCAGCGAAAGTCCCACGAAACGTCTTGTCAGCTTATCGCCGGCTAATAGAAGGGGAAAGATAACTAAAGTTGTGACTAGCGTGTGCTTTCAAAGACCGGACGAGCCTGCGAAAATAAGAATAGCCGGAAAAGAGCATAAGAAAGAAACTCCAAATTGTACTTCCATTGTGACACAGGTAACTTGTCGTGGTCACCGGCCCTCTCTTACGATTGTTTCTATGGAACCATGCTGCCTCGTGGTGTGTCCGGATCAGGACGCAGCCAAACTGCTTACGCTCATCCTCTCCGAGTTGGGGATGACAGCTGAGCACACATCCTCGGTCTCCCGCGGATTGGAACTGCTTGAAAGCCGGCATTTCGACGCCATCATCCTCGACTATCGCGCGGACCAGAGTTGTGACGAATTCCTGGCGCGCTTGCGGCAGTCCGCCAAGAACCGCGCCAGCCGGCTGATTGCCGTCGTCGACGGCGACTTTAACGCCCGTCCCGTGTTCGGGCTCGGCGCCAACTTTGTTCTCTATCGCCCGCTCTCTTCCTCGCGAACTCGCATGAGCTTACGCGCCGCGCGCAGCCTAATGCGCCGCGAACGCCGCCGCGCTCCCCGTGCTCCCATCAGCTCGCGTGTCACCGTCGCCTATCCCGGAGCGCCAGAAATGAGCGCCTTCCTGGCCGACCTCAGCGATGGCGGCACTGCGATCGACAACGCCAAGCTTCCTCGCGCATGCAAGGTTTATTTAGAGTTCGCGCTGCCCGGTCAGCCCCAACTCGTGCGCCTCTCGGGCGAGGTGGCCTGGCAGGACGCCAGCGGCCGCACCGGAATCCGGTTCCTCGATGTGCCTCAACCTTCACGCCGCCTGATTCAGACTTGGTTGCAGCGCAATCGTGCGCAAACGACAACTGGGGTACCAGTCCAGGCGCCTGCCAGCAACTCGTCTTCAACCGAGTCTTTAGTGGCTTCCGCGCCGAGGAGGGAGCCGAGTCTCGAGTCCAAGGACGTCCTCGTCTGCAATGCCGGCAACCGTCGCGGGGAGCAACGTTTCGCCTGCAAACTCGGAGCCGACGTCTACCATCGCAAAAGCACCGTCCCCCATCGCTGCACCCTGTCCGATCTCAGCGAGAGTGGTTGCTACGTCGAAATGCCGACTCCATTTGCCCCGAAGTCGAGCGTGGAGATTCTGATCCGAACCGCCGACACGAAGTTGAGAATCATGGGTCAGGCGCTGACCACTCATCCCGGTTTCGGCATGGGCGTGCGCTTCATGTTCCGCGATTCCGCGGAACGGGAAGAAATTCTGCGACTGCTCGCAGTTCTCTCCGCCGGTCCGGAGCTCGACGAAAAACTCCGCTGAATCCGCATAGGGAAAACTCCAATAAAGCCAGCTCAGTTCCGCGCGATGCTGGCTGCTCATGGCGCAGATGGATACGTCCTCTCGAATACGTACCACGTGATCTTGGCGGCCCATCAGGATGTAGCTATCTTGACCTTGCCAGACTTCTTTCAAAATTTCGGAGATCCCAGTGAGCACTGCATTTACATGGAATAACAGCTACAGCGTGAAGGTGGAGGCCATGGACGCTCAACATCAGCAGTTATTCGCAATCATTCGCGAACTTTATGCGGCTATGCGTTCAGGTCACGGCAAAGAGGTCGTGGGAGATGTGCTTCGCCGTTTGATCGATTACACCGTCAAGCACTTCACAGCAGAAGAAGCTCTGATGGAAAAGCACGGCTATCCGGGCCTGGCTCAGCATCGGGCCGAACATAAAGCACTAACCGATAAGGTCCTGGCGTTTAAGAAAGGATTCGAAGCAGGCACCGTCAGCGTTAGCCTGGAATTGATGACATTCCTGCAAAAATGGCTCACCGATCACATCCAGACCGTTGATCAGAAATACGGCGATTTCCTCAACGCGCACGGCGTTCATTAACGGCCTTCATTGACCGCGCCACGCTGGCAATCGAAGAAACTAGCCGCCGATCCCCATGCGGGTTTCCAGCGCTACGCTAGCTGTTCTTTACTTGCCACCGCTCGTCGGAAATACTCGAGCGAAAGCTTCAGCCCGCTCTCCAACTCCACTTTCGGTTCCCATCCCAGCAGCCGCTTCGCCTTTGAAATATCCGGACATCGCTGCTTCGGATCGTCCTGCGGCAACGCTTCGAATTTGATCAGGCTCTTCGACCCAGTCGTTGCAATCACTTTCCGCGCGCACTCCAGAATGGTGAACTCCGTCGGATTCCCAATATTCACCGGCTCATGCTCGGCGGATCGCGCGAGACGCAGAATCCCCTCTACCTCATCGCTCACGTAGCAGAAGCTGCGCGTCTGGCTGCCGTTGCCGTACACGGTAAGATTTTCTCCCCGCAGCGCCTGCCACATGAAATTCGGAATCACCCGACCGTCATTGATCTGCATGCGCGGCCCGTAGGTGTTAAAGATGCGCAGAATGCGCGTGTCCACCCGGTGATAGCGGTGATAGGCCATGGTGACCGCCTCTGAAAACCGCTTGGCCTCGTCATACACCGAGCGCGGGCCGACCGGATTCACGTTCCCCCAATACATTTCGGTCTGCGGATGCACCATCGGATCTCCGTAACACTCGGATGTCGATGCCATCATGAATTTCGCGCCGCAGCGCAGCGCTGTTTCGAGCGCTTCAAACGTTCCATACGATCCCGTCCGCAGGGTTGCGATCCCGTGTTTGGCGTAGTCCACCGGGCTCGCCGGGCTCGCGAAGTGAAACACGTAATCCAATGCGCCCCATTGGCCGGGCTGGCAGACATCTTTCTCCACAAATTCAAATCGCGAGTCGTTGCGCAGGTGCTCAATATTCGCCAGTCGCCCGGTCAGCAGATTATCCGCCGCGACTACCGAATAGCCCTCGCCCAGCAGCCCATCGCACAAGTGCGATCCCAGAAAGCCCGCCCCTCCCGTCACCAGCGTGCGTCCTGTTTTCATAGCCCGCGTGTTCGTGGATCGCATGTTTATCGACTTCAGGCGCGCTCCCTTTTCTTTGCCAGCGCCTTCGCCGGCAACTCCTCGCTTAACGCCGCCGGACGCCCCACACTGTAATAAGAGAATCCGTGTTCCACCATCACCGCCGGATCATACAGATTCCGCCCGTCGAGCACGATCGGATACTTCACCAGCGTGCGCAGACGCTCCAGATCAAGCGCCGCGAACTCTTCCCACTCCGTAAGGATCAGCAGCGCATCCGCTCCTGCCGCTGCCTCGTACGCATCCGCTGCGAAGTCGACGCCCGACTTCAGCACCTCTTTCGCCCGCTCCATCGCGGCGGGATCGTATGCACAAACGCAGCAGCCCTCCCGCACCAGTTCCTGCACCAGGAGCATCGCCGGAGATTCCCGAATATCGTCCGTCCCGCCCTTGAACGCCAGCCCCAGCACGCCCAGTCGCTTGCCGCGGAAAGTCCACAGCACGCTCCTCACCTTGCGCAAAAACCGGTGGCGCTGCTCTTCGTTAATACGAATCACTTCTTCCAGCAGCCGGAAGTCGTATCCGCTCTCCTTCGCGACCGCCCGGAACGCCATCAAATCTTTTGGAAAGCACGACCCTCCATACCCTATGCCCGGATTCATAAAGCGCGGCCCGATTCGCGAATCCGTCCCGATCCCGTCGCACACCTGTTGCACGTTCGCCCCCACCGATTCACAGATCGATGACACCGCATTGATGAAAGAAATCTTCATCGCCAGAAATGCGTTGGAGGCGTGCTTGATCAGCTCCGCGCTCTTCGAGCTGGTGACGATCAGCCGCGGCGGCGCTTTGGCTGCGGCCACTTCCGGACGCGGAATCGCATCTCCCCGCCCGTAATACCATCCGCTGGTCAATGGCCCGTAGATCTGGCGCATCACTTCCGCCGCCCGCTCGCTCTCGACTCCCACCACGATGCGATCGGGATAAAGGAAATCTGTGACGGCCGTCCCTTCGCGCAGAAACTCCGGATTCGAAGCCACATCGAAGTGCGAGGGATCGGCCCCGTTCCTCAGGATGATGGTGCGGATCCACTGGCTCGTATACACCGGAACCGTGCTCTTCTCCACTACCACCTTGTATTCGTCCACGCCTCCGGAGATTTCCCGCGCTACTGACTCCACATAGGACAGATCGGCGTCGCCGCTTTCGGTCGGCGGTGTCCCGACTGCGATGAACACCGCTTCGCTTTCTCGCGTGGCCGCCTGCAAGTCGCCGGAAAACTTGATGCGCTGTCCCCGATGCCGCGCCAGCAAGTCGGGCAGAAATTTCTCATGAATTGGCACCTCGCCGTCCCGGAGCGCCACGAGTTTACTTTCGTCGTTATCGACCAGGACAACTTCGTGCCCCAGATCCGCAAAACACGCGCCCGTCACCAATCCCACGTACCCCGAACCGACCACCGCGATGCGCATAGCGAGCCTGCTCTCCTTGAATTTTCATTTGCACCTCCGGCTCGTCGGTGTGCACTTTCTTACTGTAGCAGCCTTTCCAATCCCAACAGCCTCTTTAGCGTAATCGCCGCATCCACCGGACCCAGGAATGGGAATTCGAATCTCACAGGAAATGGTGATCGCCATCACCGTTTGTATGAGAACGAGCACCTCGCCCGTCTAAGGCGAGCGCAGCTCGGCCTGCGCCCCTGCCGCCGATACCATCTCTTAACTATTGTTGCTGGAACGGCCAGCATTCTAGCAGCTTGCTCGTGTGCTCCGTCGCCCCCGCGCCCGAAAGTAGTAGCGCTCTCGTCCAACAGCCTACGATCACGACCGCGGTAAACTATCCCCACGGCACCGCTCGCCGACTTCGGAGAATTCATCTGCGCCTTGTCCCGATCAACGTCTTGATCAACCCCGCACTGCTGCTCCTGCTGTGCGTCTCGCCAGCCCACGCGCAGGATCGCTCCGGCGAACTCCGCCTCTCCGTCACCGATTCCGACGGCGCTGTCCTGGCCGCCCACGGCCTTCTCGTCAGCCAGGCAAGCCACTTCGAACTCGCTTTCGACACCGCTCCCAATGGCGAATACACCGCCAAGGAGTTGCCTCTGGGCACTTACCATTTGACCCTCGAGCACACCGGATTCGCTCCTTACAATGCGCTGGTCGAGATCCGCTCCGAGCTCCCGCAGAAGCTTTCCGTCGCGCTTTCCGTCGCCGCCGTCGCTCAGACCGTCGAAGTAAAAGATTCCGACACGCTTCTCGACACCACGAACGCCGGCAACACTTACCAGCTCGGCGCACCCGCGTTGCGCGATTGGGCAGCCACTGCTCCCGGGCGCCAGGCCATCGACGTTGTGCAGTCACAGCCCGGTTGGGTGCTGGAGGCTAACGGAGTCCTCCATCCCCGCGCCTCCGAATATGACACGCAGTACGTCGTTGACGGACTCCCGATCCTCAACAACCGCTCACCCGCTTTCTCCCCCTCCGACGATCTCGACGATGTTCAGTCGGTCAAGACCTACACCTCCGGCATTCCTCCCGAATTTGGCCGCAAGGTTGGAGGCGTAGTTGAAACCACGACCGATCGCAATCCTGCGCGTGGAGTGCACGGTACCGCCATTCTCGGCGGAGGAAGTTTCGACACCGAGAACGCTTACCTCGGCACCAGCTATTTCGACGGCCGCAACGTCTTCGGCCTCTCCGTGGACGCGGCTCGCACTGACCGCTTTCTCGATCCCCCAGTGCTCGAAAATTTCACCAATAGCGCCACCCTCGCCGGGTTCAAAGGCAGCTTCGAGCGCGACCTCACTACCAAAGATCGTCTTCGCCTTTCGCTGGATTTCAATCGCGCCGGTTTTCTCGTGCCGAACGAACTCGTCCAACAGCAGCAATCGCAGCGCCAGGATCGGAGCAACCGGGAAGTCTCAGGCCAGGTCTCGTATCAGCACACTTTCTCTTCCAATGTCCTCGGCACTGTACAGGGGCGCGTCCGCGACGACGAAGCCGGTCTCACCTCCAATAATTCTTCGTGGCCTATTCAGCCGTTTCAGGACCGCGGTTTTCGCGAAGGCTATCTCAGCGCTACTGTAGCCGCGAACTTCCACAACCACGAATTCAAGGCCGGAGCCGATTCCATCTATAGCGTCGTCCACGAACAATTCTCCTACCACATCACCGCCACCGAGCTTTGCCTGCCCAGCGGGAACTGTGAGCCCCTCTTCGATCCCTCCACACCGCTCAATTTTTTCTTCCACCAGACGGGCGATGATCGCGAGCAGGCATTCTTCGTCCAGGACAACGCGCATTTCGGCAACCTGGCCCTCACCGGCGGAATTCGCTTCGACCACTACAGCGTTCGCGTCACCGACTCCGCCTGGAGCCCGCGCTTCGGCTTCGCCTGGTACGTTCCCAAACTCGGCGTCGTATTTCGCGGGTCTTACGACCGCGCCTTCGGCACGCCTGCCATTGAAAACCTGCTGCTGAGCACCTCCCCCGAAGCCCGCACTCTCAGCAACGAGATAGCCCAGCTCCCGGTTCGGCCTTCGCGCAGCAATTACTATGAACTCGGCGCCACCAAGGAACTCTTCCACAAAGAGCACATCTCGGCCAACGTCTTCCAGCGCGACACGCGCAATTTCGCCGACGACGATCCCCTCCTCGATACCGGCATCAGCTTCCCCATCGCCGACAGTTCCGCCCACATCTACGGCGTCGAAAGCCAGCTCGCCCTCCCGCAGTGGGGACCCTGGTCGGCCTGGTTCAACGAATCCTACATGGTCGCCTCCGCGCGTCTTCCGGTGGTCGGCGGATTATTTCTTGGCGAAGATACCCAACTTCTCAATACGAATGCCCGCATCTGGATTTCCCAGGATCAGCGCCACACCGCGCACGGACAGATCCGTTATCAACCGTGGTCGCGCTTCTGGACATCCGCTGGCGCCTCCTATGGCACCGGCCTTCCGGTAGACCTGAACGGCGAGTCAAACCAAACCCTGGTCGCCGAATTCGGCCAGGCCGTGGTCGACCGCGTCAATCTCTCCGCCGGACGCGTGCGCCAATCCTTATCTGTCGATCTCTCCGCTGCCCTCGATCTCTACAAAAAAGAATCGCGCGCCCTGCGCCTGCAAGGCGATATTCGGAATCTCAACGACCGCCTCAACGTCATCAACTTTGCCAGCCTTTTCTCCGGCACCGCGATCGGCTCTCCGCGCACTTTTTCACTCCGCCTGCGGTTCGATTACTAAGAAAAGTCCGATTGGTTGGTTCGCGATAGCTGTGAAAGCGGCATGGCCTCAGCCACACGTTAGAACCCGCCACAGACGCGGTCTTTAGCCGCCGGGGGTCGCCTCTTCAGCTGGCCGCAACCGGCTATGAAAGAGCTTATGCCAAGAAATAAAAAGCGCAAAATGTGCAACACTTTGCGCTTAGCAAAAAAGTGGCGTTGTGAATCCTTTCCTTCAGGTGGTATAAAAACTCATCTGATTGTGGAGTATCACGCTTTTTCCAGCCGACCCCTTCTCCGGAGTTTCAAGTGCTGTTTCAACAGCGATAGTTGGAGGCAACAAAGCAATGCGCCACTTTTTGTCACACCCAGTTGAGAGAATCCGTTCCGGTGTGGTGTCCCGGTTCATGGATGATTCGTTGTTCAGTACGCCCACTACGTCGTCCGGTTCCCGCGCTGGCAGCCGTCTTTGGCTGACTCTGTTTTTCGTCTGCCTTATTCTTATATCGTCCTCATTCGCACAGCAGAGCTGTCCGCCCAACTGCCCTATTCCGACCAGCCACGTTGATAACATCCGCAGCAACGCCAACACCAATGAAACTCTGCTCGCCCCCAGCAACGTCAACAAGTACAGCTTCGGCCACCTCTTCAGCTTTCCCGTCGATTACGTCGTTATGGCCCAGCCCCTGTATATGCCCAACGTCAACATCGGCGGTCAGAGCCATAACGTCATCTACGTCGCCACCCAGGCGGATTCGGTCTATGCGATTGACGCCGACACCGGTACCCAGCTCTGGTACGCCAGTATGCTTGACGGTGGCACAACCGCCAGCGGTAAGTATCTCCCTTGCGGAACCGGTGGCGGCTTTTACCAGGAAGGCATCGTCGGAACCCCGGTCATCGATCCCAACACCACACCCAATCCCACCATGTATCTGGTGGCCAAGAGTGTCTACAACGGCGCTGTCCGCCACCAGCTTCACGCTCTCGACATCACCACCGGCCTTGATCTACCGAACAGTCCCGTCACGATCACCGCCAGCAGCGTCAGCAATTCGGATGCTGCGAACAATTACAAGCCACACGTCACCACCTTCGACAGCCTGCACCAAAAAAACCGTCCCGGTCTGCTGTTACTCAATGGTGTTCTTTATCTGGGCTTCGGCTCGAACTACTGCAACGACAGCAACACCGGCTGGGTTCTTGCCTATAACGAAGCCACGCTGACGCAGCAAGCCGTGTACAACACCTCGCCCGACTGGGGATTGACTTCCATTTGGCAAGCAGGCACCGGTCTCGCTGCTGACCAAGAGGGCAACGTCTTCTTTGAGACCGCAGAATCGGGTAGCCACGGTTATGATGTCCCAAATGGTGGACAGACCTACTGCAACAGCGTCGTCGAGCTTAATCCTAGTGACATTGATGTCATTGATTATCAGGGGAAGCAATACAACCAGTACCCAGTTGCCGATTATTTCTCCCCGTCGTACGTGGCCTTTCTCGACTCGAACGATCTTGATTTGAGCTCTACCGGAGCGGTCATCATCCCGGATCAGGACACTCCAGTTCCTGAACTTATAGCCGCGGGCAAGGAGGGCGTGGTCTACGTTCTCAATCGCGAGACCCAGACCATGGGAATGTACCAACCGGGCGACGCTGGGGTTATCCAGGAGATAGCTCTCACCTCGAAGGTCGACCCCGGCCAATCCTCACTCGAGGTCCAGTACGGTGGCCCCGCCTACTGGAACAACACCGTGTATTTTGCCCCCGATGCCGCTCCGCTCACGGCTTTCCCATTGTTGCCCAGCGGATTGCTCGGCACTCCCATCACCACGGGCACTTATGTCGGAAGTCACTCCCCGTCCATTTCCGCCAACGGCAATAACTCCCAAACCGGAATCATGTGGGTCATCAGCGGTCCTGAACTCGCGGCTCTTAACGCCACTACGTTGCAATTGCTCTATACCACGAGTCAGGCTCCCAACGGACGCGACAAGTTACCACCCGTCGGCCATTTTGTTACTCAGACCGTCGCCAACGGCAGAGTCTATGTCGCCACCCAAAATAGCCTTGAAGCCTACGGACTGTTCGAACTCACAACCATTACCGGAGGCGCCAACCAGGCTGCAACCGTGGCCACGCAGCTGGCCAATCCCCTGCAATTCCAGGTTTCCAACCCATATACCGGACAACCCGTAGTCGGCGGCACGCTCACCTTCAGCGATGGCGGCAAAGGAGGATCATTCAATCCTTCTTCCACCGCCACCGACTCTAACGGCAACGCCTCCACGACTTATACCGTTCCCCAAAAGGCTGGCACATACACCCTAACAACCACTCTAATGGTCAACGGGGTCGTCTCCGGCAGCGTTACCACCAGTGCTACGGCTACCCCCGCCGCTGCCGCAAAGATAGTTGTGCACAACGGATCGAAGCAGACTGGAGCCGTCGGGTTCAACCTTCCTAATCCTCTCGTCGCCCAGGTCACCGATGCCTACAAGAACGGCGTCCCGGGTGTTACCGTCACCTTCACCAATAACAAAGGTGGCGTTCTCAATCCGTCTTCGGCAGTCACCGGCGCCACTGGCATGGCTAGCACCGTTCTACAGTTGCCTTCTTCTCCGGCCACAGTGACCGTCACTGCCACTTTCACTACGCAAAGCGGTTCGACTCAAAAGGTCACCTTCACCGAGTATGCCGTCGCCCAAGTCGCTACCAGCATCTCGATCGTCAGCGGCAATGATCAGACTGCTCCTAACGGAACGCAATTGCCGGCGGCGCTCGTCGTATTCGTGTCCGATCAGTTCGGCAATCCCTTCGCTTCTGGCGACAGTGTTACCTTTTCCGACGGCGGAGCCGGAGGCACTTTTTCCGGCCCCAATCCCGTCGTCACCGGCACCAACGGAACGGCAAGCGAGTTCTATACGCTCCCACCGGTCCCTAACGAAACTGTTACCATCACCGCCACCGCCGCCGGAGTATCCCATCCCGCCGTATTCACCGAATACGGCCAGTAACTCCGCAAGCGTGACTAGGGCGTCCCCGTGTAGCCGCGGGCGTTCCGCCCGCCCGTTGCTTGCTCCCAATCGAGGAGCAGCCCGCGAAACCTCCCGTGTTTCCTGGATAGGTTTTTCTCCCCTCCGGAAGCAAACAACAAGCGCGGGCGCCTTCCCCTCCCAATTACAAACGTGCGAAATTAAGCGATTGCCAAATCTCTCTTCGCAATTGACTTCCCCCTCATTTCGCGGGAAACTCGGTCATAAGCCTGCTTTCTCTCCCATCACCGCAGGCTGTCGGAACAAGATATGTTCCCGCAACCGATGTCGAGGTTCGCCTTACGCCCTGACGAGTCGCCCCCTGACCCATCCCATACCCTCGAACAGAACATCGTCGCCGGTTTTCCGCCCGACCTCGCTCTCGACTTGGTTCTCAACGAAATCGTAGCCCGCGCCGCCGATGCTACCCACGCCAGTGCCGCCGCCCTCGCCTTGGTCCGCGGCGATGAAATGGTCTGCCGCGCCGCCACCGGACACCTCGCCCCCGATCTAGGCATCCCGCTCAAGCCTCGCGATGGTCTCTCCGGCGCGTGTCTCCAAAGCCATCAACCTCAGCTATGTGTCGACACCGAGTTCGACCCCCGCGTCGCTCCCGACATCTCACGCCGCCTCGGCATCCGTTCCATTCTGGCCGTTCCCGTCTTCGACATTAACAACACTAACAACGACGCGAGGTTCGCCGGAGTTCTCGAAGTTTTTTCCGCCTCTCCCGCCGCTTTCTCCAACTCCGATCAGAAATTACTGGAAGCTTTCGCTGAAGAGTGCGCCCGCGTTCGCGAGGCAGCGCTCGAACTCGGTCAGCGTGAGCCCATCGCGGTAGCTTCTACCGTCCGAATCTTGCCTTCGCTTATGCCGGCGGACTCGACGCCCGATTTCACCACCGCCGGCCCTTTGCTCGCTCACCACTCTCGGTACGAAACCTGGGCTCTAGTCCTCGGAGCTCTCACCATTCTCGCCGCCATCGCCCTCAGTTTCCTTATCGGCTCTAGAGTCGGATGGCTAAGCCCGCCCCAACCTGTCTCCAGCAGCCATATCGAGCAGCCCGCCCCAGCCGAGCGAAGTTCAGCCACTGCTGCAGCCCCCGGAGGAAGCCGATCTTCGCCTGAGAAATCACGGTCTGAAAAATTATCGTCTGAAAAAGCGCGAGGGAATGGATCGGAAAAAGCGTCCCGGCAGTCATCTCCGGCTGCCGACGAGGCCGCAGGCGATTTAGTCGTCTACGAAAAAGGTAAGCTCGTTTTCCGCCTGAAGTCCCCTCCCGCCAAGCAAATTGACAATGCCGTCACAGAAGCAGCGTCGACCGCCAAGCTCGCCCCAACTCAAAGCGTCTGGCTCGATCCCGATCAAGCCGAAGCCCGCCTCCTTGGCCGCATCGAGCCCGAGTATCCCTCCGAAGCCCTCGCCGCGCATCGTGCCGGTGACGTCGTCCTCGAAGTCCAGGTCGCCGAAGACGGTAGGGTCTCCCACATTCGCCTTCTAAGTGGCGACCCAGTCTTGGCCGGCGCTGCCGCCGAAGCTGTCCGCAGCTGGCGCTACCAACCCTACCTCCAACACGACCACCCCGCCCCGTTCCAGACGGATGTGACTCTGACCTTCGCCCTCCCCAACTGATCCCTCATCCAACCGTGCCTGTGGTCAGTTTCCGCAAGGCTTTCATCCTACGAGAACGCCAACTCTTTAGCCCGCTGCACCGCTTTCACCACCGCCTTGATCAAAGTAACGCGCAGCTTTCCCTCTTCCAGTTCCATGATGCCGTCAATCGTGCATCCCGCCGGAGTAGTCACCGCATCCTTCAACAGCGCCGGATGATCCCCGGTCTCGAGCACCACTCGCGCCGCGCCCATGGTTGTCTGAGCCGCCAGAAGTGTCGCTACATCGCGCGGCAACCCGACCTTCACTCCCGCTTCCGCCAGCGATTCCAAAATGATGTAAATATAAGCCGGACCGCTTGCCGACAATCCCGTGACCGCGTCCATGTGTTTCTCGTCCACGACCACCGTCCGCCCCACAGCATCGAAATATTTCGTCGCCGTTTCCAGATGTTGTTTAGTCGCGTACTTCCCCTTGCACAGCGCGGTCATGCCCGCGGCCAGCACGCACGGAGTATTGGGCATCGCCCGCACCACCGGCACTTCTTTCTCCAGCGCCCGCTCAATCATCTCCGTAGGAACCGACGCTGCCACCGAAATCACCAACTGCTTCGCATCCAAGTGCGAGCGAATCTCGCACACCACGTCCGCTACCACCTGCGGCTTCACGCAAAGAAAAATGATATCCGCATCCTTCACCGCTTCTGCGTTGTCGGTTCCGGTGTGCACCTTCAACTTATCCTTCAGCATCCGCGCCCGCTCCGGATGCGCCACGGTTGCCCAGGTCTGCCCCGGCGAAAGCAACCCATCGCGCAAGAAAGACTGCAGCAGAATCGATCCCATCTTCCCCGCACCCAAAACCGCGACCTTCTTTTTCGAACTCAAACTCTGCGCCATGCGAATTCTCCCAACCAACAGTAATGAGAAGCCCTCAGATTACACGACGCGGGCAGTCTGCCATCTGGAGAGATTCCAAGGCTCAGAGTTTCCAAGTCTAAAGGTGAACCATCAACTGCACGGTTTTTTCCTTGAAACTCCGAAACCTTGAAACTCTGAAACCCTGCTTTTGGAACCTTTCTACTTCACAATCTCCTCCGGCACCATCTTCAATATCTCCCGCCCAATCGGCAACGAAGCCGTCGCCGCTGGAGAAGGCACATTCAGCACATGCAAAAACCGTTCTCGCCCGACAAAACGGAAATCATCCACCAGCGCACCATCCGCGCCCACCGCCTGCGCCCGTACTCCCGACCCGCCCGGCGTCATATCCTGCATCCGCACCGCCGGCACCAGGCGCTGGCAAGAGCGCACAAACTCCCGTTTCCGCAACGAACGCCGAAATTCCTTCAGTCCATTTTTCCAGTGCTGCCGCGCCATCGTCCGAAATCCGGCATCCATGAACACTTCCATCGTTTCGCCCAGATCGAAATCCCGCCACCGATATCCCTCGCGCCGGAACGCCAGCACCGCATTCGGCCCCGCATCCACATTCCCCTGAATCCGCCGCGTGAAGTGCACGCCCAGAAACGGATACTGCGGATCGGGCACCGGATAAATCAGCCCCCGCACCAACTCCTGCCGCGCCGCCGCCAAGTCGTAATACTCCCCGCGAAACGGAACCAGCAACATCCCCGGATCATCGCCCGCCATCCGCGCTACCCGATCGCTGTAAAGCCCCGCGCAATTCACCACATACCGCGCCAAAAAATCTCCCGCCTGCGTTCGGACCACCACCGCGCCCGCCGCGCCTGACTTTTCACAAGTCCGATCGAAGCCCACGACCGCGGCGTCCGTCTTAACCTCTGCCCCGCGTCCCGCCGCGATCTCCGCATACTCCGCCGTCACCGCCGCGTAATCCGTGATCCCCGTCGACGGCACGTGCAACGCTCGCACCCCGCCCACATGCGGTTCGATCTCCAACATCGCCTCGCGACCCAGCAACCGCAAACCCTCGAGCCCATTCGCCACGCCGCGCGCAAGTAAATCATCCAGTCGCGCCGCTTCCTCCGTATTCGTAGCCACAATCAATTTTCCGCACACCTCATGCGGAATCCCATGTCGCGAACAAAAGTCCACCATCTCCCGCGCCCCCGCCACACACAACCGCGCCTTCAGCGACCCCGCCTTGTAATAAACGCCGCTGTGGATCACCCCGCTGTTGTGCCCCGTCTGATGCCGAGCCACACCAGCCTCTTTCTCCAGTACCACCACCCGCAGGCGAGGAAACCGCTCACCCACCTGCATGGCAAACGTAAGCCCAACAATCCCCCCGCCAATCACCGCAATGTCGTAGGTCATAAGTGCTCGTGTTCCGCGGGCGCTCTCACCCGCGGCCCTTAATTCTCAGTGGAGGGACGGGCGTCTCGCCCGTCCAAGCCGTTCAAAGCACGGCAGCCGCACGAAGATGATGCTACCTCACACCGCGTCCCCTCACCGTGACGCAAGAACAAGAGGATGTGACGCAAAAAAAAGGCGCAGACATGATGTCCGCGCCTCGCCGAGCCAAGCTCATGTAGGGACAGCCGCCCTCGGCTGTCCAGCCGTGCAAAGCACAGCAGCGCCCGCCGGCAGATTGCTCTACTGCACCGTCAACGTCACCTGATCCGAATGCACCGCTCCGCCCATGGCCGTAGCTGTCACGGTTATCTGAAATGTTCCCACTACGGTCGGCGTCGCCACCGTCACAAAAGCCGATCCCGGAGCCGTAGCTGCGGCCGATGTGGCCGTTACTGTCACCGTTGCCGGGTTCGGCACTACGGCTGGAGCCGCATATAGCCCCGTCGCGTCCACCGTGCCATTCGCGTTCCCGCCCGTGACTGCCCAGGCTACATTTTGGTTAGTCGACGCATTCACTGTTGCCGTGAATTGTTGCTGAGTAATTCCCGCCGGCCACGAGTTACCCGCTTCATCCGCAAACAAAGTCGCCAATCCCGGATTCACCGTGACCGTCACCGGCGGCGGTGTGGTACTACCCGCGACTCCGCCGCAAGAAATCAGCGCCATCAATCCCAGCCCCAAACCAATGAGTGCGATGCCACCGTAGAGACGCGGCTTGCTGCGCCTCGTTTGCCCGAGGCCCACTATCCCAGCCACCACCAACCAAGCAAGTGTGAAGAATGGCAGAGTGTGGGGACGGGCGCTCGCATAGGGACGGCCGCTCCCGGCCGTCCGAGTGGTGCCTGTTGAGGGACGAGCGTCTCCGCCCGTCCCAGACGGGCACATCGTCGGCAGATTCGGCCCACAGGTCCAAATTGTCAGAGTAACTGCAGTCGTCCCTCCCCCCTGCGCAATCGACGCCGGACTAAACCCGCAGCCAGTCGTCCCCGCTGTCGCCGGCAAACCCGCGCACGTAAAACTTACCGCCGAGCTAAACGTGGCGCCCCCCACCGGTGCCGCCGAAAACGAATAGCTAGCGCTCTGTCCTGCCAGCACCGTCACCGTAGCGCTGCCCGTGTCGGTCCACGTAAAGCCCGAACCCGCTCCTGTCACCGTCAGCGTCTCTGTCGGCGTCGCATGGGTCAGCGTCCCATCCGTGCCCTGGATCGCAAAACTAAATGTTCCTATAGTCGCGCTGCCGAGCGTTACCGCAAACGGAGCGCCAGCGGCCGTCGGCGTCACTGTCGACGGCACAATCCCGCACGTCCCAGGAGCTCCCGCCGTGCACATCAGCGTCACGCTCCCGCTGTATCCGTTCACCGCCGTCAGCGTTCCGTTCCAGGTAACAGTCTGATTCACCACCGTCGTATTCGGAGCCGCCGTCACCGCAATCGAAAAGTCCGGAGCCGGTGCGGTCCCTACCGTCAGCGTCTCGGTCGGCGTCGCATGCGTCAACGTCCCGTCCGTTCCGTGGATCGCAAAATTGAACGTCCCTGTCGTCGAGCTGCCGAGCGTCACCGTGAACGCAGTCCCTCCCGCCGCAGGCGTTACCGTCAGCGGAGAAATCATGCATGTCCCCGGAGCTCCCGCCGTACAAGTCAACGTCACGCTCCCGCTGTATCCGTGCAACGCCGTCAGGGTCCCGCTCCAGGTCACGTTCTGATTCACCACCGTCGCATTCGGAGTCGCCGTCACCGCAATCGAAAAATCCGGCGTCGTCACCAGCGCGTAATTCCAGATGCCTCGCCCATACGTCGACGCGACCAGCGTTTTCGTGCCCGCGTCAGGACTAAAAAGTTGCAACGCCGTGACCGGAGCGTCCGGCAGAAATCCCGACGCACTCGGCCCCGGAGCGGGACCAACTTCCGTCCAACTCGCCGTCGTCGTTGAACTCACAAAGACGCCGACATCGGTTCCGGCGTAAACCTGTCCTGTCTTCGAATCCACTAGCAACGCGTTCACCGGATTGTCGGGCAGCTCCGCCGTTCCCGTCCCCGTCCAGTCCGTCCAACTTGTGCCCGCATTCGTAGTCTTCCACACATGCGACGTTGGGTAACCCGGCGTGCTGAATCCCATGATCCCCACATACGCCGTGTTGCCCGTCGCATCGGAGTTATCCATCGCAACCCTTGAAATCGCATACCCGTTCGGATTGATATTCTGGTTTGCGTTCTGTGTAACATTCGTCATCAACGTGACTCCCGCGCTGGTCGTAACCCAAACCTCGCCGCCAGGCGACCCACTCAGCGGCCCGTATCCGTTGGTCACCGCATACACCACGGTAGAATCGCCGTTCGCGGTTGGACCGCCCGCGGCCAGTGCATTCACCAGGTTGATCTCATCGCCCGTGCACGCGCCCGTCCCCAGCGTGTCGAAGTCATTGCTGAGCTGCCGCGGAGCCGTTCCAATCGTGCTGATCTGCCACACCCGGCAGGTGCCCACCAGCAATTCGCCGGCATTCTGCGGATCCAGAATGTAGGGAGTATAGAAAGCGCCCTGGTCTCCGCCCAGATTGTTGGAGCCGACGATCTGAAAAAAGCTAGTGTCGTTACACGAGGTTCCCGACTCACACTTCATGATCGTGACGTAGGGATTCGAAGCAAACCACTCGTCGGAGTTCGTAGGGTTGATCGCATTGAATCCGCCATCTCCGCCCAGCGCATTCTGCCAAGTGCTGCTGCTGGTCGCGGTGCTGGTTTTCGGCGAGCCGTTATCCTGCGTTCCCCCCAACAGAATGTCCGCGTCGGAGGGATCCACCGAGACCGAAACGAATTCCGTCATCGAGCCCAGAGTCTGGCTCAGGCTGTCAAACTGATTTGTTCCCGTGCAACTCCCCGTGCTCAGCTCGGCGTAGCCATCGAGCGTCCGGCTGATTCCGCCATCATGCGCGAAATAGCCGGGCGATGTGCCGCCGACCACCATGAACGCGATTCCGTGCTGATCCGGATGCACATGCGCAGGGGCCGCCAGCGGACTGCAACCATACACGTGCGTCAGGTTGATCCAGTCGCCTTGTGTACAGGTCGTGCCTCCCGCTAACGTGCACTTATAAAGATTGATAGCACCCGCATAGATATCCGTTCCCGCTCCATCCGGAATCGCCGCCAACTCCAGGTTGTACCAACCCTGCTCCACCCCGCAGCCGCTGTTGGGTCCGAACGCGCTGTCTCCGCAATTTGTGATGCCGTTGTCCAGAATTTGTGTCCAACTCGTTCCCCCGTTGGTCGACTGCCAAATACCCTCGTCGGCGGGCACCGGATTTTCATTGTTGTCGGGCTGCACATCGACCACCCAGACATACATCTCATTGCGCCCCGGTACCACCGCGAACTCACCGCGATAGATCAAGCAACTCGACGAGTTCGAACCAGCCGGGCAGTTTGCGGAAGCAAGACCCGCCGTCGGCTGCGTAGCCAGCCGCGTGAAATGTTGCCCGTCGGTCGATGAGTACAGCCCGTGACGCCGTATGAACGCATAGAAAGTCCCGCTCGCTCCCTGGCTTGCGTTGTAAATGACCGCCGTTGCTGAGGCGGGAACCGCATTGTCCGTCAGAGTGACGCGATTCCACGTCACCCCGCCGTCCTGCGAGAAGTAAAGTCCGCGCGCCGTCGAATTCCCATCCTCTTCTAGGCCGAAGTAAAGCCCGTTATCTCCAGCCGTGGCCGCTACAACCAGGTTGGGGTTCGCCGTACTAAAAGCAATCTTGCTGAAACCGATCCCCAGAAAAGATTGACCTGTCCCCGCCCTCTGGATTTGCGTCCAAGTCGAACCTCCATCCGTAGAACGCAGAATTCCCAGACCGTAATAAGAATCGCCCGAGCTGTTCGTCTCACCAGTCCCGACCAGAATGACGTTGCTGTTTCCCGGTTGCAAAGCAATCGCACCAACCGCAAGTGTTGGTTGATCGTCAATTAAAGCCTGCCAGGTGACCGAAGCAGGATTGGAGTTCAAACTGCCCGCGTTGGTCGACTTCCAAAGCCCGCCATAGGCGCCGCCCAGCAGCACCGTGTTTCCACTGCCGTCCGAGGGATCAATGAGCACAGAAGTAGCGCGACCCGAAACCCAGTTGTAATTCTGCATTCCATCGCCCGTTGCATCGGAAGCGAGCGGAGCCGGTCCCATAGGCGCCCACACCATGGAGCTTGAAGCGGGTGCCTCCAAGCTCAGCTTGGGTGGGTGGGTGGAGGACGACGCCGGAGGAAGCGCTGAATTTGCAGCCGCGCGCCATGCCCGCATAGCCATCTTCTGCTGGTAAGCCCGAAACCGCAGCCCAGCCGCCGACTCGGCCCCAGGCACAGTTCGCCCGCGCAGGTTCCAGTTCCAGCGCAAATCATCCCGCAGATAAGGACGATCCCCATCGGACTCCTCAGAAGAAGGATAGGTCTTGCCCGACTCCTGCCCGAAGGCGGTGCGGAAAACTCCACCGAAGAGGATTAGAGAGAGAACAAAAAGAAGAGAACAAGCACCACGCCAAGCCATAAATTGAAGCGCTACTCTTGCGCCGGCGCAACGCAGCGCACACGTAGAGTTTCAACGATTAACAGAAGATTTCCACGTCCTCGAAAGTGCCGCAGTCCTTGGTAGCCAAAAGCCAAGAGCGACGAGCGAAAAAGCCGAAAACCGAAAGCTGACAGCCGACAGCCGAAAGCTGTCCCTCCACCCAACATCCGCTATACTAATAATTCATGTCCGTGATCAAAAACATCGAAGCCATAGCCCAGGGCATGAGCATTACCCTGCGGGAAATGTTTCAGCCCACGATCGTCGAGAATTATCCCGACGGTCCCGGCCCCCTGAAAGGCGCAAAGTTTCAGGAGCGCTTTCGCGGCATGCACGTGCTGCAGCGCGATGAAAACGGACTGGAAAAATGTGTAGCCTGTTTCCTCTGCGCCGCCGCTTGTCCTGCAAATTGCATCTACATAGAAGCCGCGGAAAACACCGCCGAAACCAGAGTTTCAGGCGCCGAACGTTACGCTCGTGTCTACAACATAGATTACAATCGATGTATCTTTTGTGGGTATTGTGTGGAGGCTTGCCCAACCGATGCGATTACGCATGGCCATGGATTTGAGCTGGCAAGTTTCAATGCCAGCAATTTGATCTACCGCAAAGAGCAGATGCTGGCCCCGGCTCCCGCGCATATGGGAGCCAATCAGGTCTTTGCGCAATCGGAAACGGATGCGGGCGTGAAGGGAAGTTAGCAAACTTAGAGATTCTTCACCAAACGCCGGTCCCCAGCGGGGCCGGCGTTGTTGTATGGAGGGCTGATCGCTGGTGGTCGTTCGCTGTTCGCCTGCGCCTAATGAATGACCGCCAACATGATGGCGACTTCGCTATAGGACGGCTGCCGTGCGCCCCGGGTGAAAAACGCCTTAGCCCGAACCGCAAACAGCGAACGACGAACAGCGAACGAACATCGACTGAGAACCGATGTCCACCTTTCTCCAACTCGCAAAAGAACGCGTCGTGGTTTACGACGGCGCCATGGGCACGAACATCCAGAAGCGCAATCCTACCCTAGACGATTACTGGGGCAAGGAGAACTGCAGCGAAGTCCTGGTGCTAAGCCGTCCCGACATGATCCGCGAAATCCACGCCGACTTCTTCCGTGTCGGCTGCGACATAGTGGAGACCAACACCTTCGGCGGGACGGGACTGGTTCTAGGCGAGTTCGATCTGCGCGACAAGGTTCGTGAGATCAACCTGAAGGCCGCCCAACTAGCGAGAGAAGTGGCGCAGCAATTTTCCACCAAAGACAAACCGCGCTTCGTGGCCGGATCAATGGGTCCAACCACAAAGCTGCCCTCGCTCGGCCACATCGGCTGGGACGCAATGCTGGCCTCCTATGAAGAGCAGGCACTGGCGCTGATCGAGGGCGGAGTCGATGTGATGCTCATCGAAACTTGCCAAGACCTCCTGCAAGCAAAGATTGCCACGGTCGGTGTGCTCGAGGCGATGCGCCAGGCAGGGAAGCGCCTTCCCGTGCAGGTGCAAGTCACGCTGCAGGAATCCGGAACTATGCTGCTCGGCACTGAAATTGGCGCCGCGCTCACCGCACTTGAGCCCTACGATATCGACATCATCGGTCTAAACTGCGCGACCGGCCCGGCCGAGATGAATGAGGCCGTCCGCTACCTGGGCTTGAACTCCACCAAGCTCGTTTCGGTTTTGCCGAATGCGGGCCTGCCGCAGAACGTAGGCGGACACGCCGTCTACAAGCTCGCGCCAAAAGACCTGGCCGACTATCACAAACACTTCGTTCAGGATTATGGCGTAAGAATCGTAGGCGGATGTTGCGGCACGACGCCCGAACATTTGAAAGCCGTAGTCGATGCAGTAACCGGCGTAGAACCAGCAAAGCGCGACGTGAAACCCGTAGGCGCGGCCTCCAGCGCCTACACCTCGGTCCCGCTCGATCTTGAGCCCAAGCCTTTAATCGTAGCGGAAGAAATGAACACGACGACCAGAGTCGATCATTTCCGCAAGCTCGTGCAAGCCAAAAAGTACGACGACATTCTGACCCTGGCGAAAAAGCTGGCGAATGAAGGCTCGCACATGCTCGACCTGTGCTGCGCCATCGTGGGCGAAGACGAGAAGGGATACATCTCCGCCATCCTGGAAAAAATTGCGACCCGCGTCCCCGCGCCGATCCTGATCGACAGCACCGAAGCCGACGTAGTGGAAGAAGCGCTGAAACGCATCCCCGGCAAAGCTATCATCAATTCGATCAACCTCGAAGACGGCGAAAAGCGTACCTCGAAGGTGCTGCCGATGGCGAAGCGCTACGGCGCGGGAGTAATCGCGCTGACTATCGACGAAGATGGCATGGCCCTGACCGCCGACAAGAAAGTTGCCATCGCGCATCGCATCTTCGATCTAGCCACACAGAAATACGGCATCCGTCCGGTCGATCTGCTCTTCGACACGCTGACGCTCCCGATTTCCACGGGCCAGGAAGAATACCGCACCGCGGGCATTGAGACTCTGGCGGCGGTGAAGCGCATCCGCGAGGAATTGCCGGAAGTGAAAACGGTGCTCGGCGTAAGCAACATCAGTTTCGGCCTGGACGCCTATCCGCGCCGCGTCCTGAACTCTGTCTTTCTGCACGAAGCGGTAGAAAACGGTCTCGACGTAGCCATCGTCAACTACACAAAAATCTATCCCCTTTACAAAATTCCGCAGGAAGAAGTGGAACTGGCGCGCATGCTGATCTATCAGGATCGCTCCAATGGCGATCCGCTGCAAGTCTACATGCAGCATTTTGCAGGCGTGAAAGGCAAGGCGCAGGCGCAGACTACCGCGCACGTCGAAACCCTTTCGATCGAGGACAAGCTGAAGTACGCCATCATCAACGGCGAAAAATCGGTAGGCGAGGGCGCGACAAAACGCACCTTGGAAGAGTTGCTGGAACAAGCGCTCGGCGAATCCAACTACACGCCGCTCGACCTGATCAACACGGTCTTGCTAGACGGCATGAAGACGGTAGGCGACCTCTTCGGCGCCCGCAAGATGCAATTGCCCTCAGTGCTGGATTCCGCGGGAGTGATGAAGGCCGCAGTCGCCTATCTGGAGCCAAAGATGGAAAAGAAAACCGGCTCGCAACAAAAGGGCACCATCGTCCTGGCCACGGTGAAAGGCGACGTGCATGACATAGGAAAGAATCTGGTCGACATCATCCTGTCGAACAACGGATTCAAAGTCGTGAATCTCGGTATCAAGCAGCCCGGCGACACCATCATCCACTCGGCGCAGGAGCACAAGGCCGACGCCATAGGCCTGAGCGGCCTGCTGGTGAAATCCACGCTGGAGATGAAGTACGTAATCCAGGAACTGGAACGGCAGAAACTGGAGTTCCCGGTCATCTGCGGAGGCGCGGCCCTAACCCGCAAGTATGTAGAAGACGACCTGCGCCGCGAATATTCGAATGCCGTCTTCTACGGAGAAGATGCCTTCGCCGGCCTGCACGTAATGGAAGATCTGGCGTCAGAGGACGGCAAGCGCGAAGCGCGGCTGCAAGACGGCAAGACTGTAAAAGAATACGCCAAAGCCGCAGCCGTAGATGAAGAGATCGGCCCGGTGTTTGCGGAGCGCAGCGCAGTAGTGACCGACGCTCCGAACATTCCCGAGCCTCCGTTCTGGGGCGTGCGCGTGGTGAAGGATTACGATCTGCAAGAGATTTTCAGTTACATCAACGACACCGCGCTGTTCAAGAACCAGTGGCAGCTGAAGACGGCGTCGCAGGAAGATTACGCGCGCCTGGTAGAGGAGAAGTATCGTCCGATCAAGAAGAAGCTGGAAGAGGATGTAATCGCCGCAGGCTGGTTCGAGCCGAAAGTAGTCTACGGATATTTCCCAGCGCAACGCGATGGCAATGACGTAGTAGTCTTCGATCCAAGCCAATGGAGCGACGGGCGTCCTCGCCCGTCCACCACAGGCCCCGTCTCGCAACCAAAAGAAATCTTGCGCTTCACCTTTCCGCGCCAGAAAGAAGGCCGCCGCCTCTGCATCTCCGACTTCTTCGCCGCGCCATCATCCGGCAAGATGGATGTGCTCGGCCTATCGCTAGTAACCATTGGCCCCAAGGCGTCAGTCGAGACGCAGCGCCTCTTCGAAGGCGGAGAATACACGCGCTATCTCTATCTCCACGGCCTAAGCGTGGAGACGGCCGAAGCCCTGGCCGAATTCCACCATAAGAAGATGCGCGAAGAGTTAGGCATAGCTGCCGAAGACTCCCCCCACATTCGCGATCTCTTTCATCAAAAGTATCGAGGCTCGCGCTATTCCTTCGGCTATCCCGCGTGTCCGAACCTAGAGGACCAGACAAAGCTGTTCGCGCTGCTAAAGCCGGAAGAGAACGTAGGTGTTCGGCTAACTTCAGGCTTTTTGCTGGAGCCGGAGCAGAGCACTTCGGCGATTGTGGTGCATCATCCGGGGGCCAAGTATTTTGTGGTGTGAGAAAGAGTCTCGCTTGTCTTGACATTTGTCTGCCGTCGGAGGATGGATTGAGATTGCCCATGGTTGTTCTTTTTGTCGTGTGTGGCCTAGCTTTCTATGCTGTGGCAGATTCCGAGACGCCGCAGAAATCTGCGACCAAGCAAGCAGGCGCCGAGCAGAACGACGTTCCCAAGTCCATCGCCGAAAGCGTTGGCAGCGCTCTTCAGTTTGCTGAAGGGAATTTTCTTGGTTTGGCCGAAGCCATGCCTGAGGACAAGTATTCTTTTGTTCCGACGTCCGGGAAGTTCGACGATGTCCGCAGCTTTGGCGAGCAAGTGAAGCACGTCGCGTGCGCCCAGTTCGCATTCTTCAACGAATTCGAGGGCAAGAAGCCGCCCGAGGACTGTGAGAAAGGTGGTCACGGTGCGGCGAAGACGAAAGCAGAGCTACTCCAGTATCTCAAGGACTCGTTCGACTACTCCAATCGCGTCCTGGCCACGCTCACGGCACAAAACGCGCTGGACCGCGTGGAAGGCCGCTACGCTGCACCGAACACCAAGCTCGGAATCGCTGTCGCCGCGGTCTGGCACATCACCGACCACTACGGACAGCTAGTCGAGTACCTGCGCATGAATGGGATCGTCCCTCCCATGACGCAGAAATACGGCCTCAAAGTGCGGTGATCGCGAGAAGCGGGCATGAGTTCGTGCGAGTACAAGGAATCCTTAGCAGCCGGGCGGCCCAACCCTTCGTTTCTTGAAGGGTGGGATTCCACGGCTGTCTTTCCCTTGGGATTTCTCTGACGGCCGCTTGCAAAGAGCACCAGGAGCGGCCATCCTTATCTACCAGGAAAGGAACAATACTCTCCCATGCATTACCTTTTGTTCTACGAGGTCGGCGAGGATTACGTTTCCAGGCGCGCCCAGTTTCGCGATGCCCACCTTGAAAAGGCCTGGCAGGCAAGCGAGCGCGGTGAACTGGTGTTGGGCGGTGCGTTGTCGAATCCAGTCGACGGTGCCGTGTTGCTGTTCAAGGGCGACTCGCCCGAAGTCGCGGAGAACTTTGCCCGTGCTGATCCTTATGTGACCAGCGGGGCCGTGAAGCGATGGCATGTGCGGGAATGGAAGACAGTTGCTGGAGAATACTCCGCATCGCCCATCAGACCGAAAGCAGCGGCGGCCAGCAAAACAACGCCGAGCGCGTCTTCCAATGCAGCAGACCCAGCCGCTTCATCTCCAAATCAAAATCAAGATAAAGATAAGGGCAAGGGCATGATCTTGCGGATGTGGCGCGGGCGCGCTACTCCCGAAAGATCGGCCGAATATGTTGCGCACGTTACAAGAAATGTCTTCCCCTCACTCTCCGCGATCGAAGGACATCGCGGAGCATACTTGCTCCGGCGCGCGGCTGACGGCGCGATTGAATTTGTCGTGCTCACGCTTTGGGAGTCGATGGAGGCAGTCCGTAAATTTGCCGGAGTAACGCCCGAGAAGGCCGTGGTGGATCCGGAAGCGCGTGCAGTCCTGCTTGCCTTCGACGAGGCTGTAACGCACTTCGAGGTCGTGCATCGAACATAGGCGAGCATTACGGCGTAGCGGATTCTATGCCAGCTCCGATGCCGACTCTGCTTTCGCTATCTCGGCGCACTCTGCTTGTTCGCGCGAGTGCAATCGCGAGTGCAATCTAACGATCAGCAGTCCCACCAGAACTGCGCTGGCCAGCATGACCACCCGTATATACAGCCCGGCGTGAAACGCCTGGTCGCCAGCAGTGGTTCGGAGCAGGCCCGAGCTGGCGCTGATAGTGCAGAATCCGAAATAGAATTTTTCCATCCATCCCCGGGAAAGGACGAGGAGCCACAAAAGAATGGTAGAGACGATAGCGAAGATCCCGCAGAGAATCCAAGTGCCTCGCGACACCGTGGACGGTACCCAGATGCCAGCGGCGGGATTGGCCGCAACCATCTGCCGCAGCGCAACCAGCAGGAACACGACGGAATGCACCAGCGCAACGATGGCGCGTCTGCGGTTGGTGAGAATGGAAAATCCGCCCATGCTTGACATACTGTAGCGGAAGTAGCGGAGAGCAGGCTGTGACCTGGATCACGCCAGAGTAACCAGACGGAATCGTACTGAAATGCCGATGAGGCCCGCACCACGTCGTCCGCCTACTCAGAGTCAAACGCCGCGACTGCGTCACATGGACACACGAAACTGTCATAACACTAAGATGCACCTGTTTCGTTTTGACAGGAGGATGGTGCTCGGCGAAAATGGCGGATATCCGTGTGTGTCCGGAAAAACCTAATCCACAACCCTGAGAGGAAGATTATGACGAAAGTGATTGCAATAGCCGTTCTTTCTGTGTGCCTGTCGTTTATTGCTGGAATCGCGGTTGCCGAAAAGGTTCATGACTGGCCCGAGCTGACAGCCGCACACAACCACACGCTGGAAGCGATCAAAGAGATGGACCACGCCCGCGCGGCCAACCACTACGATATGGCTGGGCATGGCGCGAAGGCGGAAGAGCATCTGCGGGCAGCGGAGCATGAGCTGCAGGACGCGATCGAGGCAGCTCGGGCAGCTCACTAGGACCCTCGACTATATTGGCTAACAGATATCGGCCAATCGGCCGTTAGGTTGGGCTTTGACAAGGCTGGTGGCTGTTTTTCAGTTTTTAGGAAAGGGCGCGGAGCTGCCTCCGCGCCCTTTCTATTGCGGCACTCCCCGTTACAGCCAGGTTAAAGGCGATCAGCGAGCCGCGCGGACAAGAGTGTTTGCCCGCGCGAGCCGATCAGGCGTCGAGCGAGAAAAGTGGTTGTGCTAGCAGGGCGCTCGACTGGCTTGTGCCGCCGAGAGCGAACTGCTGCAGTTCCTGCTGCAGGCTGGCGTAGGCCTGTTGAGCGCCGGAAAGGTTGCCGGACGTGAGGTTCTGGCCGACTTGGCTTAAATCCTGGAGCAGGGAATTCTGGTTGGTTAAGTCCTCGCCTCCGCCTCGGCTGCCGCTATGTTGATGATGGTGGAATTCGTTGCTAGAGCCTGGCCCCGAGGGCTTGAGACCCGATTGGAGAGTGGTGAAATCCTTTTGAGCAGCGGAAAGGTTGCCGAATTGGAGATCGGAGGCGAGCTGATTGAAGGCTTGATTGACGGAGTTGGTGGTTGTGCCGGAAGTGCTGCCAGTGGAGCTGCCAGAAGTGGTGGCGGGCTGCGAAAAGGCTTGCTGCAAGGTGGCAAAATCGGACTGAGCCGACGCGAGATTGCCGGACTGGAGATCCTGGCCGAGCTGCTGCAATTACTGTTGGCGAAGTGTGGTAGCGCCGCTGAGCGGGTTTTGACTGAAGCTGCTGCTTAGAATCCCGGATATGGACATTGACGTACCTCGATGTGAAGTTTTGAGAGCGTTCAGCTGGGAATCCGCCGGCGGAGGCGATTCGCTGGCGAAAATCCGAGGGAACCTGCCGATACCAAAGCACGCCCGCTTCCATTGGCGCAGGCGATGGCGCGGAAGCAATGTCGCAGTCTTTCGTGGAAGTTGCGGCGAATTACCCTCGGTGAGAAGCCACGATGCTGGGGCGGGTGGGCAAAGCTTGCAGGGACTGGCGGAGGCAAGAGTTGCCGGGGCGGCGGAAGCCCTGCTGCGCGTGGCTCGGACGCGCGAACCGCCCGTCCCCACAGAAGAGGCAAAATCAAAGGCCGCGGACAGAGCCTGCTGTTTTGCCAAAGCTCCGAGCGAAGCCGAGGGGGAAGCCGAAGGGAGTGTCCGCGCCGGGACTACTTGTGATTGTCGGCGGTTTGAGCTTCCGCTCGCGGCGTCATTGAGACGACCAGATAATCGCGCTCTTTGTCGTCGAGGTCTTCGACGCGAAGCTTCATGTGGTCCTTCTCGATGTGGAACTGAGCCTTTTCGCCGACGGGCAGCAGCGCGGGGTGCTTGTCGTCCTTGGGACGAATACGGTAGGTGACGCGGTCGGTCTGCAAGAGATACTCCTGGCAGAGCAGGGTGTGCATTTTCTGATGAGCGTTGTCGGTGCCGATGATTTCGCCGGCAAGGCTCTTGTCGCTTTTCTGGTCGGTCCCGCAATTCACCGAGTCCATCTGAAGGATGGTGCCGGACTGGGGCGTTTGACGGTCGCGAGCGTAGGCGAAGGACGTGCAGAGCAAGGCAAGAATTGTAATTCTCTTCATAGGTCTCCTCGGTCTCCTTCTGAGATGTTCGATTAGAACCGATCCGGGGAGCGACTGGGGAGGTTACGAAGGTATCGAGACGATTGGGGATATATCAAACCCAATTCTTGAAACTCAATCCAGAAACAGTACACTTGTCGGCATGGCGCGAAAGTTCAAAGACTTGTCCGAGCGCGAAATTCTGGCGCTAGCGATCTCACTGGAAGAAGAAGATGGGCGTGTCTATGCGGATTTCGCGGATGGCCTGCGGGAGACTTATCCGGCAACGGCGAAACTCTTCGATGACATGGGAGCCGAGGAATCGGGGCACCGGGCGTCGCTGATCGAAACTTATCGGGCGCGCTTCGGGGAGCACATTCCGCTGTTCCGGCGGCAGGATGTGAAGGGATTTGTGCAGCGCAGGCCGTTCTGGCTGACGCGTCCTTTAAAGATTGCCGAGGTGCGCAAGCAAGCCGAGATCATGGAACTGGAGACGCGCCAGTTTTATCAGAAGGCGATGGGCCAGGTGACGGATGCGGGGGTACGGAAGCTGCTGGGCGATTTAGAGGAGGTCGAACGCAAACATCAGGTGGCTGCGGAAGCGATGTCGGAGAGTATTACCCCGATCGTGAAAAAGACGGAGGAGGAAGCGCAGCGGCGGTTATTCGTCTTGCAGATTGTACAGCCCGGGCTCGCGGGGCTGATGGATGGGTCGGTATCGACGCTGGCTCCGGTGTTCGCGGCGGCGTTTGCCACCAGGAGCAGTAACGATGCATTCCTGGTGGGCCTTGCGGCATCGATCGGCGCGGGAATCTCGATGGCGTTCGCAGAAGCGTTGTCGGATGACGGATCGCTGACGGGGCGCGGACGTCCAGTGCTGCGTGGTGCGGTAACGGGATTAATGACAGCGGCAGGTGGGATCGGACACACGCTTCCTTTTTTGCTTAAGGATTTCCATGTGGCCTTCGTCGCGGCAGTGATCGTGGTGGCGGCGGAACTGGCGACAATTGCCTGGGTTCGAAACCGGTATATGGATACTCCGCTGCTGTCAGCGGCCTTTCAAGTCGTGGTGGGCGGAGTGCTGGTGTTTGCGGTGGGGATTTTGATTGGGAGCTCGTGAGGGAGTTGGTAAGTGGGTAATTTGAAGGAACAAAGTTAATAGAAAAACTCTGCGTCCTCGCCGCCTTGCCGTTGATCTATTTTAGGAACAATCGCGTCTGGTTTGCGCAGGGTACGCTGCCATGGAAGCAACGGTTCGTCCTCCGGCATGGAAGACCGTGCTGGCGTTTGCCATCATTTATTTCGTCTGGGGCTCAACCTTCCTGGCCATCCGCGTAGGTGTGCGCGAGGTTCCGCCGCTTCTGCTCGCCAGCATGCGTTTCTGCATTGCTGGAGTCGTGCTCTTCGCATGGATGCGCCTGAAGGGTACTCCGTCGCCGTCGCGACGCGAGTGGGTCGCCGCTTCGGTTCTCGCGGTTTGCATCTTCGTGCTCGATTACGGCCTGTTGTTCTGGGCCGAACAACGCGTGCCTTCCGGAATTGCCGCAGTGATGCTGGCGACCATTCCGGCATTCATGGCGCTTTCGGAGATTATCTTTCTGCGCACCCAGCGCTTAACGATCCGGCTTGCGCTGGCACTTTTGGTGGGCATCGGAGGCGTTGCCGTCCTGCTGAGCCGATCATTGAGCCTGAGTCTCGGCGAAGCACCCATTGATCGCGCCGGAGCGGTTGCGCTGGTAGTGGCTGCGATGAGCTGGTCAATCGCCTCGGCTCTGACCCGCAAGCTACCGCTGCCCGCGTCGAAAGTCATGAGCTCCGGAGCGCAGATGCTCGCGGGAGGAATTCTGCTGGCATTTGCCGCGGCGATATTTGGCGAGTTCCGCGGTTTTAGCATTCAGGCGGTATCGCGCGGCGCCTGGTACGCCCTCGCCTACTTGATCGTGGCCGGCTCCATCGTGGGTTTCACTGCCTACGTCTGGCTCATCCATCACGAATCGCCTACGAAAGTTGGCACCTACGCATACGTCAACCCGGTCGTGGCCGTGATCGTCGGATACTTTCTTGGAGGCGAAACGATCGGTCCGAGAACCTTGCTGGGAACGCTGCTGGTGCTGGTCAGCGTGATTGTGATCACCACCACCCGCGCCACGAGGCCCGCCGGCCTGCCCTTGGTAAAGCCACTGCCAGAACTGGCGGAAGAGTAGTGCCTCGATTAACGGCTAGGGAGTTAGCGGCTGAAGAAGCCCGCCACACTGTCCCTAAGTCGTTGCCAGAAATCCTTGGGTGGTGTGGCAAATGCTGACGCCGGCGGATTGCGCTCGATCTGGCCCACCTGCTTGAAACCCGGAGGAATCTCGAAGAGCGCTGGGTCGAGAGGGCCTTCCTCGAACTCGGTGACTTGCGTTTCAAACTTCGAATCGGACTGCTTCTTCGTTCCGTCCGGAAGCGTGTGCGTGCTCTTGATGGTCGTTACAGAATGCAGTGCGAACCCGTTTTCCGGTTCTCCTATCGTGACGAAGTCAGGTTTGGGCATAAAGTTCCGGCGCGTCGAGCGCTCATTTTTCCGGTCTTAGAATGCGCTCGATCTGGTGGATATGATTGACATCGTGTCCCGCAACCATGCACACGATGTGCTCGATAGATTCCTGGCCGCGCTCGGCATGCTGGCCGTATTGCTTCCATTGATCCGGCGAGAGTGACTTGAGGAGCGCAAGATTTGCCTCGCGCACGACGCGATGCAGTTCGATAGATTTGCGTGGATCGCGCTTGTCATAATGTCCGGCAATGACCCAGGCATTCTGATCGTAAGCCTGGACCGGCGTTCCGGGGTCTCCAAGTATAGAGCGCAGGCGCCATCCGATCACGATTTCGACGTCGGCGAGGTGAGCTAGAATTTCAGCGACGGACCATTTCTCGGGAGAGGGGCGCCTGCGAAGCTTGGACGTAGGGATGCCGTTGATGAGGCGGGCCAGTTTCTTGTAGGTCGCGGATTGGATTTTGATTGGGTCCTGTCCCTGGGCGTTCGCCAGGATGCGCTGAGTGTATTGCTGAGCGGTTTCGGACATCTGGAATCTCCTTTCGCTTAACTGTAACTCTTACGTCGCGCTGTTCCATCCAAAGTCGTGTCGCTGCTAGTGACTCAGCATCCGCCGATGATGTCGCGGCGTTCGAGAACAAGGGTCGTATCCGGCACGAGCGAGATATGCGGCAGCGGTTAGACCGTTGTGGCCGGCGCCAATGATGACGGCATCGTAAAGCGATAGCGACTTTTGACGGCTAGACACGCAACTGACCGATGGTCAAAACGGGAAACGGTTCCGTTTGAGGAAACTAACGAAAGTCCACGCAAAAAGCCATTGAAAAATAGATTGTGAGTACTGTATCTTTCGTTGACTAAAGGTCAAGACATTGGGAGGAATTGGGCCATGGAAGGGATTACGAGCAGTCTGGCGAAACCGACGCAGATGAGGCGGGACGGCAAGCCGCGTCCGCGCTCGGAAGCGAAGCGGGCGCGGATTGTGGAGGTTGCGGTCCGGCATTTTGCCGAGCGCGGGTATAGTGCAGCGCGGGTCGAGGATATTGCGGCGCAATTAGGCATTGCCAAGGGATCGGTGTTCCAGCATTTCAAGAGCAAGGATGGATTATTTTTCGAGGCGTACAAGAAGGCTGTGCACTCGTTTCCGAGATATATGCAGGCGCCGGCGGCCGCGCAGGAGCGCGGGTTTTTTGCAGTGCTGCGGTACTGGCTGGGGCGCACCGAAGATATGGTCCGGGACAACTGGTCGTCATACCGAATTTACCTGATTGGCAATTATGGGACGGACCTGGCACTACGGCGGGAAATCAATCGCTTTCTGGTGGCGGAGGATCCTTACGGATGGCGTGAGTTTGTGTGCTTCGGAGTCAAGCGCGGAGAGTTAAGATCGGATCTGGATATGGACATGATCGGGTCAATCCTAGAGTGGACAATGGACCGGTTTCAGGATGCGCTGCTTACTGAGGAGTTAGATCCGGGACTGTTCCGGAAGTCGGGCCCGGTGCCAGAAAAGAAAGAGACGCGCATTGAGCAATTCGTGGAATTGTTGCGGCGGGCGATTGGATCGGAGAAAACACAAGTAACGGGGCAGAAGACATGAAAGCCGGGATGACGGTGGAGCAGATCGTCGCGAGTTATGACGAGACGGCGCCGTTGACGGAGGCATCGACGATTCCGGCGCCGTGGTATGTGGATGCACGGATTGCGGAGTTGGAACGGCAGACGGTTTTCTCGCGAACCTGGCAGGTAATGGGGCGAGTGGATCAGGTGGAAAAGCCGGGGCAGTTTGTGACGGCAACGGTGGCGGGAGAGCCGCTGGTGGTGGTCCGCGGAAACGATGGCGTGCTGCGGGCATTTTACAACGTGTGCCGGCATCATGCGGCGGCGGTGGTAACGGAGAAATGCGGGCAGGCATCGATTTTGCGTTGTCCATATCACGGATGGAACTACGGGCTGGATGGGACGCTCAAGGGGATGCCGGAGTTTGACGGGGTGAAGAACTTCGAACGCAAGGACAATGGGCTGGTTCCGGTGAAGGTGGAGACTTGGGAGAAGTTTGTATTTGTAAATCTGGATGCGGAGGCCGCTCCGCTGGCAAAGTTTCTTGGCGGGCTGGTGAAGCGCGTGGCTCCGCTGGCGTGGAGTAGGCTGCACTACTTTACGAGTCATGTGTATGACATCCACTGTAACTGGAAAGTGTTTGTCGACAACTATCTCGATGGTGGATATCACGTGCCGCATCTGCATAAGGGGCTTAACGCGGTTTTGGATTACAAACAGTACACGATCGAAAATGAGGACCGATATTGTCTGCAATCGAGTCCCCTGGTGGATTCGGATGAAGATGCGGGTACGACCAGAAAAGGCGACCGGGCCCGGTATTTCTGGCTGCATCCGAATTTCATGTTCAATTGCTACGAGGGGTATCTTGATACGAATCTGGTGATTCCCGTTGACGTCGACCATTGCCGGGTGATTTTCGATTTCTACTTTGGCGACGTAAGTGAAGCGGCGAGGACTTACAACGAGCAGAGTGTCGCGGTGGGGAATCGGGTGCAAGATGAGGATTTGGAGATTTGCGAGGCAGTGCAGAGGGGATTGAAGTCGCGAGGGTACGGGGCGGGACGGCTCTCAGTGCGGCGGGAAGCAGGGGAACAGTTGTTTCATCGATTGCTAGCGGCGGATTTGAAGAGTGGGCTGGCCCAGGTGGCTTGCGAGCGGTGAGATCTTCCGCAGATTACGGAGGGCCGCCGCTAGTGCGCTTTCTTTGGCGCTGGAAGCTCTCCCAACAGCGTTTCGAGCGCGGCTGACGGGTCGGTTGATCCTCAAAGTGGCCGTAGACGTCTTGAAATTTCAGACTTACTCCCGCCCACATTTCTTTGTCCGATAGAAGGCGTTCCAGCAGTTTTTGCCAGTTGGGGACAGCGCGATGTTCGAGCACCAGTTTTAGGGCGATGTTTTCGAGAAATAAGTATTCAGTTGCACGAATGACTGTGGCCAGGCGTTTCTTCTCTGCTTTGGTCATGGGACGGGAACCGCTTCAGGAGCAGATAGTCTAGCGCAGCAGCGAGTGGAGCGGGCGCGCAAGAAGTGGTGGAGGGCAGTCGCTAGGGATGAAAATTGAGTTCTATGCGCTCCTTCGTTTCCTGCGGGGCCGGTTCCCATTTCCATTGTTCTATGGCATCAACTGCGGCTTTTACCAGCAACGGATTGCCACCGATCACTTGCGTCAACTTCAGTTTGCCGCTGGGCGCGATCACGACTTCCACCTTGACGGTTCCAGCGATGCGCATTTTTCGGGCTAAGTCTGGATACGCCGGTGCCACCCTGCTAACTACCTTCCGCTTTCCGTCCGATTGTTCCTGAGCGAGAGACAAAGGTGGTTGGAAGGCGGTCAGTCCCAAGGAGAGAACCACCACGATCGCTGAAAAACAGGGTCGTATGGATTGCTTGTTCACTACCGTTAGCCTACCCGCAATCGAGATCTTCGCGAATGTAACTACGGTAACTGGGCCTTGGTCTTGCGGGAATCTTGATGCGAGCCGCAATCGTTCATTGGTGGTCTCGGGCAATCGTTTCCTGCCAGGTCTTCTGTTTGATCGGCTGGCCGTCTTTGAATAGCTGGCGGGTGTATTTGTAATAGAAATTCTGGGCGTCGCTAGTCAGCGCGAGATGGCCTTGCCAAGTCAGAGTTTGGTGCTTCAGGACCATCACGATCTCAGCTTCCGCTTGAACGGAGCTGGCTTCAGGGTGGTTATCGTCGGCGATGTAGGTTGTTCCTTCGAGATCGGTTTCCTTTCCCCACGGGTAGGTTTCTTCGGATTTGCCGCTCCAAGTCACTTTTGTTTTGGCATTGACTTCGTCGCGCTCAGTTTTCCAATCCCCCGGCCAGAGAAAACCTACAGATTGAATGTCGTTGCGTTGTTCGAAGGAATGTTCGGAGGGCTTGGGCGGAGCGAATTCCGGCGCGGCAAACATGGAAGGTGGGACTAGCGGCAGGCTGAGGCGCGATCCCTTGTCGCCGCCAAGTTGCAGAGTGGTCGTCATCGCGTAGGGAGTTGGCCAGACCATGGGCCAGAGCCCATTCGAGACAGCTAAGCGGATGCGATGGCCTTTGGGGAAAGTCCAGGTCGCCAGGTGCATGTCGATATCCAGCGAGTAAGTCTGGTTAGGCACCAAGTCTTTGGGGTCGGACGCGGAGTCGCGCTGCGCGCCGCTGAGTCCGGCCCCGGTGACTTGGGTGACGGTGCCGTCAGGAGCCACGTCGGAGAGGCGCGCGAACCAGTCGGTTTGCGGAGCAGATGAACTAGCCTGAAGCAGGGCGTGGGGACGTCCGAGGATGGTCAGGTTTTCTTTGAGCGGAGCGGAATCGTAGGTGAGACTGAAGGCATCGACGGGGCGCTGATCGGTGAGCAGTTCGCCCCACCAGAATCCGGCTTCCACACCGACCGATGGGATATAGCGGAGTTCGTGGACGGCGGGTTTGGCGGGATCGGTAGACAGCACGTGAGCTTCGTAGAGGTAGAGAATTGTGTTGGCTACGTACCTCGGGGGCCATCCGGTTTCGCCCCGCCATTTTCCGGGCACGTTTTTCAAATGCGGATCGGGAGCGTGCCACTCTTGCATATAAATGGATAGCGGCGGTTCTTCGATGATGCCGGTGTTGCGATTCTTCAGCCAGTAATCCCACCAGCGAAGGGCTTGATCTCGCCATTCGATTTGAGGGCCGGGTTCGGCGTCGTTGGGAAAGGTGTGATTCCACGGGCCGATGATGGCTTTCACCGGCGCTTTGACTTGTTCGAAAAAGCGAGGGATGGAGTCACGGTAGCCGTCGAGCAGGCCTCCGATCAGGAAGCAGGGAATCTTGATTTCGCTGAGCGGGCGGACAGGGGCACGCCAGAACTGGCCGTCGCGTTGATGCTTGAGATAGAGCAGGGACCAAGGCGTGGAATCGAAGCGGGGGCCGAGGACTTTTTCGTCGAGCGTGTAGTCGGGGGCGCCGGTCATCGATGGAGCGAGGTCCATATTGAGCTCGAACTCGTCGAAGTGCATCATGCCATCGATGTAATGGATGTCATCGTGAAAGAGTTCTTCGGTGGCATCGACGGCGAGGATGGCCTTGAGCGCGGGCGGATGGCGCATGGCCAGCTGAATGGCATTGAAGCCTCCCCAGGAGATGCCGAACATTCCGACTTTGCCGGTGGACCAAGGCTGAGCCGCTAACCAGGCGATGACTTGCTCGCCGTCGAGTTGTTCCTGCTCGGAATATTCGCGGTCAGTCGGCGTGCCTTCACTTGTGCCAAAGCCGCGTATATCGACGCGGACGCTGACGTATCCGTGAGCGGCGAACCAGGAGTGGATGGGATAGTCGCGAGCGGCGGTCGCGTCGTCCTTGCGATAGGGGAGATATTCGAGAAGGGCGGGAAATCTTTCGTCCGGTTTGGCATTGTCAGGCATGTAGAGAGTGGCCGAGAGGCGGACGCCGTCGGGCATGGGAATCCATTGCTGGACCATGCGGACCATATGCGGAGCGGGCGGCGCTCCTGAGGCCGGCAATGCGCACAGGCTGGCGGCAAGCGCAAGTGGGGCGACGATGGCTAGCTTTCGACGAGAGCGTAAGAACACCCGACGCAAAAACATGGGCGCAGAAAATCATAACAGGAGCAGCGTACCCAGAGATTGCCCCTGTTTTCGGCGCCCCCTATCGTAAAGAAGTTTGCTGTGGACCGCGTCGCTCTATTTCCCCTTCTTCTTGCGCTTCATGTATTCCTCGACTTCGGCGACGGTTTTGCGGTGGTCCTCAGTGCTCGAATCGACCGTATCGAGAGCGTCGGTCAACAGGAATTCGTACTGGTTGGCCTCGGCGGCATTGGTGTTGTTGGAGTTCTTGAGGGCGCGCAGCTTGGACTGAAATTCGGTGTCGGCTTCGATGATGATTTTCAGCGGCTTGCGAATGTCGTCCTTGCGCCCGACGTACATGTCGATGTTGTCATCAAGTTCGTCGTAGACGGCCAGGAAGTCTTCCAGCATGTCATGGGTCTGGCGGCCGCGTTCGGTTGTCTTGGGGTCGCTGCGCATTTGCTCTAGCTTGGTCATACGATCCCGAGAAAACTTCACGTAAAGCTTTAAGCGTTCGTCGGGATCGAGCATGGCGTCGCGGAGCTGGTCGATCTCCAGCGGATTGAGCGGGTCACGGCGGCTTTGGGCCCAAAGCGCACGCGGCGGACGGAGAAGAGGGAGGACCAGCATAAGGGCTAGGACGAGCGCGGTGCGCCAGCGGTTTTTCCCCGCCTTCATTTGTTCTCCTTCTTTTCCTTGGCGAACATTTCCTGGAGCAGGGTGGTGCGGATGTCTTCCAGCCGGCGGATGGCCTGCTCGACCGGAGGCTGGTCGTCGAAGGCGAGAGTACGCTTGACGTCCCTTAGCCTATCGGCGATTTTTCGCACATCGATCTCGACATTCTTGAGGTGCTTCTTGGTTTGCAGCGCGGCGTCGCGGGCTTTCTCGGAGTAAGTGACAATGTCATCGACGGCAGCCCGAGCCTCTTCGATCTTGCCATCGATGTAGAACTTGTCGGCATTGCGAAGCTGATCCTGTGCGATCCGGATGCAAAGTTCGGGGCGATCTTCGGGACGCGCCTTCTCGACGCGCGCCTTGAGTTCGTCAACGGTTTCGGCCTTGGCGGCGCCGTAGACGGAAGCAAGTGCGAGGACAAGCACGGTCAAGGCAAATCGGCGCATAGCAGTTATCGCTTCTTCGGTTCAATGGCAATCAGGCGGTGCGTAGCCTGCCACTCCTGATCGGGATACTTCCCCTTAGCAACTTCCAGAAAGTGATGATAATCGAGTGCGGCCTGTTTGTAGTCACGCAGGTGGTCATAAGCGGAGGCCCGAAGAAAGAAACAGATCGCAGGCATCTCCGCATTCAACATTGTGCGCCCATTGAGGGCCCTGATCGTAAGTTCGTAGTTCTTGTTCTCATTAGCCGCAAAAGCCAGATCAACGTAGACATCGGGCCAATCGCGCTTCAGCCGGACCGCCGCCAGAAATTCCTGTTGGGCTTCCGGAAATTTCTTCTGAAGCAGCAGGGCCTTCCCCAGCCCGCGGTGCAATTCCGGGTCTTTCGGTTGGGCATTGACCAGAGCGCGATATGCGCTTTCCGCGAGATCATTTTTCCCGGCACTCGCATAAAGGTCGGCGAGATCGCGCTGCGCGTCAACGTCCGACGGGGCGAGTTTCAGCGCCGTCTGGATTTCCGTGATGGCGTAGTCTTTTTTTCCTTCCTCGGCGAGTACGCGCCCGAGTTGCAGATGAATGCCGGCGTCATCCGGGCGCTCGATGGCCAGCCGGCGCAGCAGGGGCTCGGCTTCGCCCAGGCGGCCGGACTTCATGTAGATATTGGTGAGGCCGATGGCCGCTTCGGTTGAGTGAGGTTCGAGCGTCAGGACTTGTTTGTATTCGGCTTCAGCCGCGGAGAATTCTTTTTGCCGCTCGTGCAGCAGACCGGCAGAGAGATGCGGTTCGGGGTCCTTCGGCGTGAGCTCGGAGGCTTTGCGGTAGGCCTGGAGCGCGTCCTCGGGTTTGGTATTTTCCAGCAGGTGCGCGAGCGCGAGCCAGGCGCGGGCTTGACCTTCTTCGACGTGATCGTCTGCAGAAGGACCCGTGGGTTTGAGCGTAGTGGCAGCGCGCAGAAATTGCTCGGCCTCGGGGTTATTGGCGCGGACCAGCATCAGGCCGAGGTTGAGGTTCGATTCAAAAACATCAGGCTTGGCAGCGACAGATTTGCGATATGCAGCGATCGACTCGTCGGCGCGGCCCAGGCGATTGAGAACAAATCCAAGATCGAACCATGCCTGATAATTATTGGGATCTTTATCAAGCGCCTTTTTCAGCAGCGTTTCTGCGCCCGGGAAATCGTTCTTCTGGATGGCATCTTCAGCCTGCGCGATTTCGGGCGGTGTGTCATCGACGCGTTCCTTGTAATGGCGGACGGTGGTATGGGTTTGCGCAAGAGCAGTGACAGCCAGAACGACGAGAAGGATCGCGATGGTGAACGTGCGGTTCATGCGTGAGCCATCTCTTGGGGATGGAGCGCCGGGCGCCCTCGCCCGGCCGCCTCGTCCGATCCGCTGAGTATTCTAACGGTCACCATGGCGTACGCCGTTTCCGTTCAAGACTTTCCTCAGATACTGTCCAGTGTAAGAGTTCTTCAGCTCCGCAATCGCTTCGGGCGGGCCGAAGCCGACCAGGTTTCCACCGCGATCACCGCCTTCGGGACCGAGGTCGATGACCCAATCGGCGGTCTTGACGACTTCGAGATTGTGCTCGATGACGACGATCGAGCCTCCTGCATCGATTAGACGTCGAAAAGCCGAAAGCAGTTTGCTCACATCGTCGAAGTGCAGGCCGGTAGTAGGCTCATCAAAAATGTAAAGCATGCGCCGCTTGCGTTTGGGACTGTCACCGCTCTCGGTGGATCGGCTCACTTGGCGAGCGCCAGCCTGCCGAGTTCCGGGCTGAAGATGCGCAGCCAGTTTCATGCGCTGCGCTTCACCTCCGGAGAGCGTCGTGGCCGACTGGCCGAGACGCAGGTAACCGAGGCCGACCTCGTCGAGCACGCGCAATTTTTCCGTGAGTCGCGGAACGTCGGCAAAGAACCTTAGAGCTTCACGAATCGTAAGGTTCAGCACCTCGTGAATGTTCTTGCCTTTGTAGTGGATTTCGAGCACTTGCGGCTTGTAGCGCGTCCCCTTGCACTCGTCGCAGATCAACTCCACGTCGGCCAGAAACTGCATTTCGACCGTGACCGTCCCGTCTCCCTGGCAGTTTTCGCAGCGGCCCCCGGGCACATTAAAAGAAAAATGCCCAGCAGGGAAGCCGCGCTTCTTAGCTTCGGGCAGTGAAGCAAAAAGCTCGCGGATGATGTCGAAAGCCTTTATATAAGTGACCGGATTTGAGCGCGGAGTGCGGCCGATAGGCGATTGATCGACAAGCACGACCTCGTCGAGAAACTCGTTGCCTTCTATGCTGTCCCACAAAATGGCGCCAGAAACGCCGCCATTGGTCTGTCGCTTCGCCGTGGCCAGCGCCTGATACAAGACATCATGCAGCAACGAAGATTTCCCCGAGCCGGAGACGCCGGTAATCGCCACCAGCATGCCAAGCGGGATCTCGAGATCAATGTGCTTCAGGTTGTGCGCGCGCGCGCCGGTGATGCGGAGTTTGTGCGACCCCGGCTGGCGGCGGCGCTGCGGGATCTGTATATGAAGCTCGTCGGCGAGATAGCGGCCGGTGAGCGAGTGCGGCATCTTTGTGATCTCGCTGTAGGTGCCCGCGCCGACGACCTTTCCGCCATTTTCTCCCGCGCCCGGGCCGAGGTCGAGGATGCGATCGGCGGCGCGCATGATGTCGGGATCATGCTCGACCACGAGAATGGTGTTTCCCAAGTCCCGCAGGTCGTGCAGAATCTTGATGAGGCGGTGCGTATCGCGGCTGTGCAGCCCGATGGAAGGCTCGTCGAGCACATACAGCGTGCCGACCAGACGCGAGCCGAGCGAGGTCGCAAGCTGAATGCGCTGCGCTTCGCCGCCCGATAAGGTGGAGGCCAGACGATCAAGCGTCAAGTATTCAAGGCCGACTTCGTTGAGAAAACGTAAGCGCTCCCGAAGTTCAATAAGCAGCTTCTCGGCAATCGCGGCTTGTTGAGTCGAGAGAATGAGTTGACCGAAGAAGCGGGCTGCCTCTTCGACCGTCATACTGCAGACTTCGCAGATGTTCTTGCCGTTGATCTTTACTTGTCGCGCCTCTGCGCGCAGTCGAGTCCCTCCGCAGGCGGAGCATAGCGAGTATCCGCGATAGCGGCTGAGAAAGACCCGGACATGTAACTTGTACTTCTTGCGCTCGAGATGCTGAAAGAAACCACGAACGCCGCCGAAACCGCGGCCGCCATCAACAATTAACTCTTGATGTTCGGGATCGAGTTCATACCAGGGCACGTCGAACGGGATTTCAGCCTGGCGCGCGAAGCGTTTGAACTCGGTGAACAACGGCCTGTATTTTGGCTTCGTCCAGGGCTCGATCGCGCCTTCGTTCAGGGTCTTGCCCTTGTCGGGAATGACGAGGTCGAGATCGAAATCGATGGTGTTACCAAAGCCCTGGCAGCGCGGGCACGCGCCGTAAGGATTATTAAATGAAAACAGACGCGGCTCGGGCTCGTCGTAGCGGCTGCCGTCGTTCTTGCATTCGAAGCGCTGGGAAAAACGCAGGCGCTGCGGCGGATCGGCACCGCCATCACTATCCCGAGGCGCCGTTTCAAAAATAACTTCTCCTGCTTCGCGATATCCAATCTCGACTGCGTCGACGATGCGCGAGCGTTGGTCGGCGGCCACGACGAGGCGATCCAACAGCCCAAATACAGGCGCGGCAAAGTTGACGTCGAGGAGGGATTCCGGAGTCGAGAACTCATAGACCTGCCCGTTCTGAAAAAGCCGGTTGAAGCCGCGTTTGCGGAGATCAAAAAGTCGCGCCTTAATCGCATCCGAGGGAAGATTGGACTCCGCAGGCTTTTTCGTTGCACGACGCTTCTTCAGCCGCTTCTCCTCGCCAGCCGGCAGATTTGTCTGAGGGACGTGCGTCTGAATCGGAAAGAACACATTCAAGCGAGTGCCGTCGCCCAGAGCAAGCAGCCGCTCCACGACTTCGTCCACCGTATCTTTTCTTACTTCCCGCCCGCATAGCAGGCAGTAAGTGCGTCCGACGCGGGCGAAGAGCAACCGGAGGTAATCGAAAATCTCAGTGGCCGTCGCGACGGTAGAGCGCGGATTGCGCGTAGAGTTCTTCTGCTTGATGGCAACCGCCGGCGCGATCCCGTCGATCACGTCGACGTCGGGCTTCTCAATCCGTTCCAGAAACTGGCGCGCGTATGCTGAGAGCGACTCGACATAACGCCGCTGTCCCTCCGCATAAATCGTGTCGAAGGCGAGCGACGACTTGCCCGAACCGGAGACACCGGTAACCACGGTCAGAGTGTTGTGCTCAATCTCAAAATCAATGTTCTTGAGGTTATGAACCCGGGCCCCGCGAACCACAATGCTATCTGTCGACATCTTCCCCTGGCACTACAGACGGATCAAAACGCACTACCGAATCGTTCTATTATAAATGGTCGGCTGCTCGTAGTTTGGGGGAGGGTTCCAGGGCGCGGCAGCATCAGCGTGGCTTAAGACCATATTCCTACCGACTCGACGGGATCGGCGCACGATCTGGCTAATCGGCATTTTGAAATGTTGGCCGACCGACCTGACCGTCCCCAAACCGATTCGAGAAAGATTGCGTTACACTCCAAACCAGGCTGGGAACGTTCTAAGAAAGATGGTCAAAGCAATCTTGTCTCTCTGGCTGGAGTGATGCTGAATATTAAGAAGATTCTTCTGCCGGTTGATTTCCCGAATACCTCGCTGCGGGTAGTTCATCAGGCCGCGACATTGGCCCGTCATTTCCATTCTGACATCGTGATGTTGCACGCCATTACAACGGAGAGCCATGCCGCTGGTGTGCCAGAGGACGGCAGCGAGCTGGCTGGCTGGGACTTGCTTGCGGTGATCATCAGAGAGGCCCAGAAACAGCACGACCAGTCGCTCGGGCCGGAGCTAGACGGCCTTACCATCCGACGCAGGGTGGTCAAAGGCGACCCGGCTTGGGCGATTGTGCAGATGGCTGAGGAGGAAGAAGCCGACCTGATCATGATGCCGTCGCATGGCTCCACGTTCAATCAGTTTCTTCTGGGTTCGGTGACAGCGAAAGTACTAAACGGGGCCGAGCGTCCGGTTTGGACCGGCGCCCACGTGGAAGAATCGCCAGTGAAGGAGTTTGCGATCCGCAACATCCTGTGCGCGATCGATTTGGGCCCTCGTGGTGAAGAAGCTGTGTCATGGGCCGCCCCCATGGCCGCCGAATTTGGCGCCCGTCTTACGCTCGCCCATGTCACTGCCTCAGTGGAGCTTTGGGGACCTGGCGGCAACTACGTCGTTCCGGAGTGGAAGGAGTCGTTTGTCGCCGATGCTTCTCAGCGTATCGCAAAGCTACAGCAAGATATGGGCACGAAGGCGGATGTATTAATTGGCAGTGGTGACGTGCCCAAGGTGCTGAGCCAAGCTGCAAAGCAGACCAAGTCGGATTTGCTGGTTACGGGGTGCTATCCCTATGGCGGTAATCTGCGGATCCACGGCTACGCCATCATTTGTGCGGTGCCGATTCCGGTGCTGAGCGTGTGAGAGCGGAACGTTCATAGATAGCCGGAGGATCACGTCGGCCTTAGGATGAGAATTTCACGTTACAAGCGAAGCCTCAGGCGGGGGCAAGGCTTATCGAATTCACTGTGCCGCAAACGAGAACAGCACAAGGATGTAAATCCACAAGCCGGTCATGCAATGCCAGTACCATGACGTAATGTCGACGACGATGCGGCGGGTTTCAACCGGGCGACGCAAGAGCAACGCAATATTGGCGCATATAAGAGCGAGTACGCCGCCGGCCAGATGAAGCCCGTGCATCGCGGTAAGAATGTAAACGAAGGAACTGCTGGTGCCGCCGGCAAGGTGAAATCCACCAGAAGAAAGCTTGCTCCAAACAAAAAGCTGCCCGGCAAGAAACGCTATACCAAGACCGGTGGTTACGCCGAGCCAGGGGAAGTGGCGCTCCTCGCCGAGCGATATGCCGGGAATTGATTGCACCGGGGCAAGCGCGGCTTCGCGCGTGATTTCGCGCCGCGCTAAGTCGATTGTGATGCTGCTGACGATAAGGACAGCCGTATTGGCCAATAGCAAGGTCCAAGGCAGTCGCACCGGAAGCCAGGTTTGGATGTAGCCTGGACTGCTCAGATCGAAAGTTAGGAATCCGCGCCGGATGAGGTAAACCGCCGTGAACGAAACGAAAAGCATGACGATGGGGGTCATGGCGACGGCCAATCCCATCCGCGCGCGGCGCAAGCGCTCGCCATAATTAATAGAGTCGGGCAAGCTGTCACCGTCGCGCCCGCGGCCGTCGTCACCTCCGCCAGTACGGGGCGGTAGCGAGGCGCCGTTATAGCCGGAGGGGCGCGTCGAGAATGGAGTCATTCGAGGCATGACCTCCGCTCGCTCGGCGGACTGGGTTCAAAATCACAGCGCATGTCGCTTTCGATTTCCGATAACGAACGCGAGCACTGGAACCGGAAATATCGGGAAGCGCCAGGATCATGGCTGGTCCCGGATTCCTTCCTGCAGGCGGCGTTTTCCAAATATATTTTGCCGCTGTTTCCCCACGGGGGAAGCGCGCTCGACCTCGCGGGAGGCGCCGGACGGCATGCGATCTGGCTTGCGAAACAGGGCTGGGAAGTCACACTCATTGATATCTCCGAGACCGGAGCCGAACAGGCGCGGCAGAATGCCGGCCCGCTCGCGTCCCACATTCACGTTGTAGTAGATGATCTCACTCACTTCAAGCCTTCGCAAACCGAGTTCGAAGTAGCGTTCGACGTGGTCATGGCATTTTTCTATCTGGAGCGAGAGATTTTCTCTGAACTGGTCACGGCGCTGCGGCCGGGTGGCCTGCTCGTTTACAAGACATACACGCGGACGCAGGCGGAATTGCTGGGTGGCCCGAAAAATCCGGAGCGCTTGCTCCAGCCAGGCGAACTTTTGCAACTGGCGAGTGGCCTGAAAATATTGCACTATCGAGAGCAGGTGGCGGAAAAGGCGACAGCCGAGTTGGTGGCAAAAAGGGAAGTCTGAACCGGCAGGCTAAAAAAGTTGGTGTTGCCCTCGATTTTGGGTGGCGCGGCGGTTCGCCGCTGCGACAACTGGATCGTCTTCAGAGTCGGCTTTAGCCACTGAGGTGAGACTGCAACGCTTCCCGCCCGTCCCGTGTTCGACGTTGCAACCAGCACAGCTTCGCATCTAGACTTGTGATGGCCGGAGTGCGAAAGTGGCGGAATTGGCAGACGCACCAGACTTAGGATCTGGCGGGGCAACCCGTGGGGGTTCGAGTCCCCCCTTTCGCACCAAACCGTTTCAGAACGACCAGCCCAAGTTTACTAACGGATAGACCACGAACTAAGACCGATCGATTTGACACTGATCGTGGATTCGGTGAGTTGCGGGTAGCACTCCCGGTCGTTCGATGCTAAGATTGAACTCTCGTCTAAGCGCGCCAGCTATTTTCTGGCGGTTTCTGAGTGGTCGACCGTGCGCTTGTGCGAAGCACGCGACAGTCTTGTCCAGCAAGATTTTCTGCGAAGTGGTTGATTACACAAGTGGGGACGTAGTTCAGTTGGTTAGAACGCTGCCCTGTCACGGCAGAGGCCGCGGGTTCGAGTCCCGTCGTCCCCGCCATTCTTTTTAATGGTTTACAAAGGACCCCCGAAAACCAATCTGGGTCCGTTTGGGTCCAATAAGCGTTTCCCATCTGCCGATTCGCTATTTCGCCCCATCCAATAATCCGAAGAAACGAACTTCTCGGGCTAGTGGATCGAGGTTGATTTGCTTCCCGACAGTATGCCTCCTGGCAGAATGGCATCCACGAGCTTCCCCTGCGCGAGGCGTTTGCTTTTTGTCGTTGCCTGGAGATACTTGTTGGTCACGTGCAGATCGCTGTGACGCAAGTAGTCGCGGATCATCAATTGGTGTTCGCCCATCTCTGCAAGCATGGTTCCCACCGTGTGCCGAAAGGTGTGCCAGCCTATGCCGGTGATGCCGATCCTCTTGAAGGCCGGCTGGATCTTCTTCTTCAACACCGAAGCCAAGTCGAGCGGTTTCTTTCCCTTCAGTCTTTTTGAAGGAAAGACGAAATCGCCCGGCTGGTTGTAGAGACTTAGCGACCTCCACTCCAGCAAGGCCAGCTTCAGACTCGGATGCATCGGCACTAACTTTGCCGGCGCTTCCGTCTTTGTGCTCTTCAGGTGCCCACCCCGACGCCAGTAGTAGGAATGCTGCACACTGAAGTTCATATTGTTGAAATCGCAGTCCAGCCAATGCAGTGCCCCGAGTTCCCCTTGCCGAATTCCTAAGGCACCGTCCAGAAACACGAGAATCTGATCGCGAAATTCCAGTTGTGCCAGACCGAGTATGACCTTTTCCGGTGAAAGGACGAGCGGAGATTTCTGACGCTTCGCACTGACGCGCACGCCTGTGCTTGGCCCTCTTTGCCCACCCGTCCCAACTGGTATTCCCGATGAAATTGGATTGTGGCCACAAAACTCCCAGCGAACGGCATGCGAGAACACAGCCGACATAACGCACTTGATCTTGGCTTTGGTCCCGTCTGCAACTTCTGCTGCTCGTAGCCAGCGTTCTACCTCGATGGTCTTGATGTCCTCCAAAAGGAGGCTTCCCCATCGTGGGAGAATCCAATTTTTCCCATAAACCAGATAAACATCTTGCGTTGATATCTCTTTGAGAGGCATCTCCTCTCGACAGTAGTGCTCCCAAAGAGTATTGACGGTTGTTTTCTGCAGGTTCTTTCGCTTGGATTGATTGTTGATTGTTAACCGAAGCGCGTCGGCTGCCGCACATGCTGCTGATTCGTTTGGAGCGAGCCCCAAATTAGTGTGCAAAACTTGTCCTGCTCGAGCACGCGAGTCACTTGTTTCTCACCGACCAGACTGAAGAGGCGCACACAAGGAAATACTCGAATTTCTTTTGTCGCATGCCGGCGGTGAGCCGGGACCGGAAACGGGAAGTCATGAGCCATTCAGAGGAGCGCGTGCTCGTGCACAAGCGAGTGTTTTCCCATGTAAAAACCTGATAGGCAGAGATATAGTTATGCATTCGATCTGGTTTGCCCGTCCGGCGGGTTGTGGCAGCATCGTGCGGCGGGACTGGAGAGCCGTCCATGCTGGGAACGATGATGCGGTATCCCCTTACCCTGAACAGCCTGCTGGCGCGTCTCGGCCAGCTTTTCCCTTCCGTCGAAGTCGTCGCCCGCATTCCCGGGAAATCGGTGCATCGCACCACTTACGGCGAAGCCTACCACCGGGCCCGTGCCTTGGCCGAGATGCTGCAGAAAGCCGGCCTTGAGCGCGGTGACCGCGTCGCCACGCTCATGTGGAACCAGCATGTCCATCTGGAAGCCTACCTCGGCGTTCCCGCTGCCGGGGGTGTTCTGCACACGCTGAACCTTCGCCTCGCCCCACAGGAACTGGCTTACATCGTGAACCACGCGCAAGACCGCATCCTGATTGTGGACGATGTTCTGCTCCCGCTCTATGAGGGTTTCGCCAGCCAGGTAAAGCTGGAGCGCGTCCTGGTGGTCCGGCTGAGCGGGGCTCCGGTCCCCGCAGGCTGCGAGGATTACGAGGGATTCATTCGCGGGGCGAGCGGGGACTTCGCGTATCCCGACTTGGACGAGAACGAGGCGGCGGGCATGTGCTACACCTCGGGCACCACGGGCACGCCCAAGGGAGTGGTGTATTCCCATCGGGCGCTGGTCCTGCACGCGATGAACTTTGCGCTTCCCGATGTCTGCTGCATCTCCCAGCACGACGTGCTCATGGCGCTGGCCCCGATGTTTCACGTGAATGCCCACAGCGTACCTCTGACCGGCGTCATGACCGGAGCTAAGCTGGTTTTTCCGGGACGTTATCTCGATCCGGAGAGCGTGCTCGACTTGTTTGAGTCGGAGCAAGTGACCTTCGCCTCCGCTGTGCCCACAGTTTGGCTCGGTATCCTGCAGGCGCTCGAAAGTCAGCCCGGGCGCTGGAAGCTGGCTCCCCGCATGCATGGCATGTCGGGCGGATCCGCCGTTCCCGAGAGTTTGCTGCGAGGATTGGATCGCCAGGGCATTCCGATCACGCATTGCTGGGGCATGACCGAAACCACCCCGATTGTTACTGCCAGCAACCTCAAGTCTTACATGCGCGATTGGCCGGAGGACCGGCGGTACGAGATGCGGGCGCGGCAGGGACGGCCATCACCCTTCATGGAAATCCGCACCATGGCCGGCGACGATCCTGCGCCTTGGGATGGCGCCACCCCGGGCGAACTACAGGTCAAAGGCCCTTGGGTGGCAGGCAGCTACTACAACATGCCGCTGGGGGGAGAGCGCTGGAGTTCGGACGGCTGGCTCCGCACCGGGGACGTCGCCAACATTGACGCGGAAGGCTACGTCAAGATCGTGGATCGCACCAAGGACTTGATCAAGTCTGGTGGTGAATGGATCAGCTCCGTGGACTTGGAGAACGCGATCATAGCCCATCCGGACGTACAGGAGGCTGCGGTCATCGCAGTTTCCCATCCCAAGTGGCAGGAGCGCCCGCTGGCGGTCGTTGTCCCCCGGGAAGGAGCGCAGCTCAACCCTTCCACTCTGCGGGCCTTCCTAGCGCCGAAGTTTGCTAGCTGGCAGTTGCCGGATGCGTTTGTGTTCGTCGAGGAACTCCCGCATACTTCCACGGGAAAGCTGCTCAAGGCTGCGTTGCGCAAGCAATATCGCGACTGGGCATGGGAGAAAACCTCGTAGCCCCGGGCCAGCGGGAAACTGGCAAGCGGGCGCAAAACGACAAGAATTTGGGGATATGCCGGACAAGCGTAGTGCGGTATCCCACGGAAACCTCATGGCCACGGTAACTCGCGAACTGGGCAGTCAACTTCTTCATACCATGAAGCTCATGCGGGAACTGGAGCACCGCATCGAGAACCTCTACCGCCAGGGCAAGATCGTGGGCGGAGTGTTCATCGGACGGGGGCAGGAGGGGATATCCACCGGCAGCGCCATCCAGACGTTACCGGAAGATGTCGTCTGCCCCAGCCATCGCGACCTTGCCGCTTTTCTCCTTCGTGGCCTGCCACCGTGGATGGTTGTGGCCAATTACCTGGGCCGAAAGGACGGCCCGACACACGGGCGGGACGGTAACACCCACTTGGGCGCGCTTCCGCTGGGCATCATTTCTTTTATCAGCTCGATGGCCGCGATCGTCCCGGTGGCCAACGGAGTCGCCTTTTCCTTTCAGTACCGCAAACAGCCCAATGTCGTGCTGTGCTATTTCGGGGATGGGGCGACGAGCCGGGGAGAGTGGCACGAGGCCCTGAACTTCGGGGCCGTCTTCAAGTTGCCCATCGTGTATCTCTGTGTCAACAACCAGTACGCGTACTCGACACCGGTGAGCCGCCAGATGGCGGTCGAGCACGTTACCGACCGCGCCCAGGGCTACGGGATTCCCTGCCAGCGGGTGGACGGCAACGATGTTCTCGCCGTCTATGAAGCCGCGCAGAAAGCCATCGCGCGGGCGCGGAAGGGAGAGGGCCCGACGCTGCTGGAGTGCGAAACCTTCCGCATGAGCGGGCACTCGGCCCACGACCAAGCCGAATATGTGCCCAAGGAACTGCTTGAAAAGTGGGAAAAGAAAGATCCGATTCTGCGGTTCGAAAAGTACCTGCTGGAGTACAAGGTGCTTTCCCGTCGAGACATTGACGAACTCTACGCCAAAGTGCAAGCCGAAGTGGAAGCGGCCGTGACCCGCGCCGAGCAGTCTCCGTATCCCGATCCGTCAGGGCTGCTTGAGGGCGTTTACGCATCAGCAGAATAAAGGATCATTCAACACCGATGACACAAAGGACACGAGGGAAGTGGGAGACGGGCCCATGCCAGTGATGACCTACATCGAGGCGATCCGCCAGGGAATCTGGGAGGAAATGGAGCGCGATGACCGCGTCTTCATGATGGGCGAAGACATCGGGGCGTACGGCGGCGCCTTCAAGCTCTCAGCCGACATGCAGGAACACTTTGGTTCCAAGCGGATCGTGGACACGCCGCTGGCGGAAAATGCCTTCGTGGGAGCTGCGATTGGCGCCGCGATGATGGGCCTGCGGCCGATCGTGGAAATGCAGTTCGCCGACTTCATCTCCACCTGCTACGACCTCATCGTCAACTACGCCGCCAAATCCCGCTACCGCTGGGGCGCAGGCGTCCCCATCGTCATACGCGGACCTTCGGGAGGCGGTGTCCACGGCGGTCCCTTCCATTCCAACAACCCGGAGATCGCGTTCGTCCATACCCCGGGACTGAAGGTCGTAGTCCCCGCGACGGCCTACGACGCGAAGGGACTGATCAAGGCAGCGATTCGCGACCCTGATCCTGTTCTCTACTTTGAGCACAAACTGCTGTATCGCAGGATCAAGGAAGATGTGTCCGCCGACGATTACATTGTGCCGCTAGGGCAGGCGCGAACGGCGCGCGCAGGCACCGACATTTCCATCATCACCTACGGAGCGATGGTATACGTTGCCTTGGAAGCAGCGGAGAAGCTGGCCCAGGAAGGCGGCGGCGTGGATGTGGAAGTGATTGACCTGCGCTGCCTGGTTCCGCTGGACAGCGAAGCCGTGCTGGCGAGCGTCCGCAAGACCAGCCGCGTGATTTTGCTGCACGAAGATACCCGCACGGCGGGCTTCGCCGGTGAACTCGCCGCGCTGATCGCGTCCGACGCTTTCGATTACCTGGACGCGCCCATACTACGCGTGACTGCGCCCGATTGCCCCGTTCCCTACAGCCCGCCGCTGGAGGAGGCGTTTCTTCCCCAGGCCGCCGACGTCATAGCCGCCGTCCGACGCTCGATGGCGTACTAGCGGCTATCTCCATCGTCCCGCGTTCTCTCGCAGATTGGGTTCTGCTTGTGGTTGCTCCGGCGTCGTGATAGCACATTTCTCCCGGGACGCACGGCGCAACACTTTCGCGAAGGGTCTGCGCATACACCTGGACGTCTTCTTCGAGCGCCCCGTTTCGTGCCTTCTCCACAACCGCCCGGACCAGCCTCAGACTGGCCAGCTTGCGCAAGGAGGACGCTTCGCGGCCGACAATCTTTACTGCGGAAATGCCCATACGGTGGAAGGCGGGGATGGAGCAAAGGCCGCACGGCGCCAGCGGCAGCGCAGTCTGCGCCGGGGCGGAGCAGGCGTGATTGGTGAGTCCGTCAATGCGATGATGAAAATCCTGCAAGAGGGTGTTTATCTCCTCCTCTTCTTCCCGAGCCCAGGGTGTGCCGCAGAGCTTGAACGACTGCGATTCCATACGCGCCAGTCCCACGCAAAAGGCGCCCACGGAAGGGTGGTGGGTGGTGAGGCAGAACCCCTCTTCGAAAATGCAACCGTCGTTCAGGATGAACACCTCGAGTTCGACCTGAGAACCGATTTCGCGGGCGATGCGCCCGATCTCCGCCAGCGTAAGGCTGCGTGGCAGAATGACGCGGCGCACTCCGAGCGACTGGAAGAAACGGACGGCAGCCACATTCAACGATGCGGCGATGGAACTGAGATGCAGGGCACAGGGCAAGTCCTGTTCCGCCAGTTGCAGGATCAAGGCCGGATCGGAGACGATCAGCCCATCCGCGCCGGCCTCTTCGACATAGCGGCGGGCAAGGTCCAGCACCAGTGGCAGTTGGCCGGCGGTGTAGGTCTGCGCGTTCAGGGTCACAAACACGGGAACCGAACGGCCGTGAGCCTGTTCGACGACCCGGGCAAGATCCGAAAAGGTGCGCAGGTTCCCGCCAGCCGGGCTGCGCCGGTTTAGCCAGATGGCGCCGCTGTAACGGGCCACCCACTCCTCCGGCACCAGGCCGCAGTAAAGCTCCTCCGCCCCGTTGGCTAGGAGCATCTCGGTTTCCGCCGGCGAATTCAAGGGTGCCAGAATTTTCATCGTGTGCTCACATGGGCAAGTCCGGCTGGTAGATCAACCGGCCTACTCCTCGGGCTTCCGCTTCCAGCAGAAAACGCTCGAGCACCTCGGTGTCGGGGCAGTAGAAAAAAGTGTTTCCGCGCTGATAAAACGCTGTGCCATCGGTGGGCAGGGTAGAACCGACGAAGCGGTGCTCCGTAACGTACGACCGGCACTCGTGCTGGCACTGCTGCATGGGCCGAAATCGCGCACTCTCCTGAAAATGGAGCGCGCCGATCATGCATTGCCGTCCCGTAGTCACGAAACCATAGGGGAAGTAAAACGCCACCTGAAACGGGAGCCGGCGCAGGTCCGCGGTAGAGTCTTGAAACAAGATGTCCAGTTCCACCGTTTCGACACCATAGCGGCGCAGCAGGCGCTGCAACGATTGCATCTCGAGTCCTCCCGGCTGCATGGAAGCGCGGATGCCCTCCGGGGCATCCGGTGCGTTGTACAAGGGGGTGACGCGTGGATCCCGCATCGTTTTATTCAAGAGGCGTCCACGAACCGGCCGCAACGCGTCAAACTCTTCGTGCAGCACCTGCAATGTGCCCCAGTCGTTGAACACCACTTCCGCGCCGCTGACCTGAGCGGCGAGCCAGGCAAAAAGAGGCCGGAGTTTATCCAGGCCGGCGTCATTGACCGGCGGTGTCAGGAAGGTGATTGTCAAGCCGCGCTCCCGGAGCGCGCGGCACACTGTGGAGAAGCTCTCGCGCGCCGGGATCAGGTGCTGGCAAAATTCGTTGCCCAGGTAGGCACGTTGCGAGCGAACCGGCCCAGCCACCCGTTGGACGACCTTTGCCACTGCAGCCTGCAAATCGCTCAGCGGAAGTTCAGAGTTTCGGGGAGCGTACGAGAAAAAGTCGTCGCAGCGTTCCAGAGATCTTCCGTCCGCAACGTGAATGGCCCACTCCATAAGCGGCTAGGGCACGGCTCCCGGCGGCAGGGCGCGCAGTTGGCTGGAACTCGGGTCGCCGGGAAGCTCGATGCGGTGTACGAGTTTCAGAGTCTCCGCATCGTAAACGTCCACGAATGGGCCGGCCGACGACGGCAGGTAGACTTTCTTGCCGTCGCGCGTGAGGTTGACGACATAGGTGGTCCCTCCTGTATCGCGCACCTCAGCAATCTTGCGTTGCGTCAGGTCCACTGCCACCAACTGGTTCATGACCATGTAGGCCCGCTTGCGGTCGGGGGAGACTACCGAAGAGTACAAAGGAATGGCCGGGCCCAGTTCCATGAAGTCCAACTTTCCCGTGTCCACGTCCATGTTGACCAGGCCGAGCACCATCTTGTGGGTAAACGGATTGGTGGCGAAGTAGGGCATGCTCACGATTCCGCTCTGCTCGTACTGATTAAAGAAGGGGAGGGTGTCCATAGGGCTCTGATCGGGAGGCAGGCCGGTGCGCATGGGTACCGTTTCCACGACCCGGCGCTCGGCCAGATCAATGAAGTAGATGTCATTTCCCCAAGCGATCAGGCGGTTCGGGTCCGCGGGCACGAACAGGCTGACCACGCTATCGGGCGCGTCCATGATCTTCTTCTTGGCGTGCGTGTTCAGGTCCACGGACCAGATTTCCGGCGGCATCGCCACATATTCATCGGGAAGTTGCTTGACCGGACGAATATGAACAAACAGGCGGTCTCCCTTGCGGCTCAGCGCCAGGCCGAAAATGTTGATCTTGATGCCCGGCTGCGCCAGATCAATCACCTCTTCCACTTTCCGGCCGGGGACGTTCACGACCTCGATCTTGGCGCGGCCGTCGGTGGTCAGGAAAACGTGTTTGCCGTCGGGAGAAGGGATCACTTCTTTCGGGGAACGGCCCATAGTGGGAATCTGCGCGACGATTTCGTCGCGGCTGGTGTCAATGACGAGCAGCCCGGTGGGGTGGATGCCGAGAACGAAGTACTCGTGGTCCTGACTCCAGCCCAGGGACGTGGCCAGCAGCAGGAGGCCGAGCGCGATCGCAAGTTGCGCGCGACAACCGGGCCGAAGGAGCGGGCTGCGAAGAATGACGCGAGTAGTCCCAAACATGAGCGTCCACCGGCCTTTCATTTGTCCGTCGGCACCAGATCCAGCTTGCGCCAGTCCCGTTCTGCCGAGGCACACTTGTCCGACCATTCCAGAAAACTCGTCAACTGATCCGGCAGTTGGGCCGGCCACCAGCACTCGTCGTAGCAGCCGTAGAGATCGGCTTCCATGGGCTGGCACAGGCCCGTCATCTGGCCGGAACTGTCGGCCTCCCACCCAGGATCGAAGATGAGCGCGCAGCCCAACGGGAGTTGGGGCGCTTGCAGCGCCCGCAGGTCGGCCTTGCTCTCCGCCGGGGAGCCGCTGTCGGCTTGCTGTTGCACCGCCTCGATCTTTCTGGCTTTCTTATTGAGTGGCTTCAAGTGTTTCATATAGAATTTGCTCCGCGTTACGGTATCAGGGTGTCTCTCATCTTGGGGATGCTCACCAGCACGTAGGAGCGTGCCTTCATCGCTTTGGCGTCATTCCCCGGTTTGTATTCGGCCGTCACATAGACGTCGCCGATGTTCTCGCCACTGCGGTAACGTTTCGGATTCGGTCCCTCGATCGCGGGGGTAAATAATCCGTTCTGATCGATGGAGCCGACAAATTCCCGATCCTTGTCGTCGTAGGCGTTGTACAGCTCTTCGATTGCCCAGTTCGGCTTGACGACGCCTATATCGAGATCGTCGTCGTTGCCGACAACGCCATCGGGACCGCGGTTGTACGCGTGCGCCTCAAACTGGACGTACTGCTTGGAATAGTGAATCCCGCCCGTTCGCGCCATCGTCCGCTCCGGTAGCACGCGAATGTAGTCCACCTTGTCGTACACGCAGAGCAAATCCTTGGCTGTGGCTGGGCCCACTTGCACCACCCGCCGGCCGTTTTTCGCATCCGCCGCAACCGTGGCCTCCACTGTAATCCAATCGGTTGTGGCGGCCGTGATCTTCTCGACCTTCAGGCCATCGCCCAGGCTCAGATCGCCCGGTTTCACGCTGGCCGGCAGCTCGGCTCCAAAGATGCGCAGCTCGACGTTCTTGGCGCCAGACTTCACGGCCTTCGGAAACACGGCGACCAGGCGGGCGTGCCCATCCCGGCGGAAGAGAGTTTCCTCGCCTGCGATTCCCCGCTTTTCGACGCCCAGCCAGCGGCCGCGCAACGTCGTACCGTCGGCGGAAAGATGATAGATTTCCCGGCCCTTTGCTCCCTCCTGCCACTGGGCATTGCCTCTCCAGGAAGCCGCTCCATACCAGTGTCCGGTGCCGATGCGGGTCGTGTGGGTGCCGTCGGCAAACTCCAGAGCAGCCTGAGTCTGCCGCGAGCCGTCGGCCGCCACGCTCATCTTGATCTGTCCCACGTAATCGCCCTTGCCCGCCTGATAGCCGCGAACCACCCAGGCGGCTTCGCCGGGAGCAGTCTGGTTCTTTTCCCGCTCCCATTCCGGAGTTTCCAGCGGGAACTGCTGGGCCAGATAGGCAAGCGCTTCATCGCACGTAGTCATCCAGTCCATGTAGCGATGTTGATAAACGATGGTGGGGATGATGGCCAGCAGGAAGCTTTTCAGTTTCAGCCATTCCTCTTTGGTCCGACGCTGGGCTGCAATCCTGGCGTAGCTGTGGCAGGTCGCGCAGGCCGTCCGGACCGCTTCGTTGGGGATCTGCTCCTGGTCTTCGCGTTGCTCCAGGGCATAGCTGATCTTGTCCACCTCCGAAGCGGTCAGACCTTGCTGATCCCCCAGGTACTGCACGATGGCCCGCGCTTCCGCCGGAGTCAGGCTCACCTTGTGCAGTTGCACCATGCGCCGCACGGTTTCCTCCCACCCCTCCGGTGTCTTGCGCTGGTAGGAGATGCGGCTCATGCGCTGCTGGGAATCGAGGGTATGGCAGCCGCCACACTTGTCTTGCACAAGTTGGCTCTTTACGGGGATGCCCTCAGCCCACAGCATGGCGGTGAGAGCGGCAGTCGTCAGTGTTGTCGCCAGGAGTCGCATGGTTGATCGTCCGTCTTGAGCGAAACTATGTAGTTTTTCAGTTCGGCAGGCTCACCCACACGCTCTTCACTTGCGTGTAACTCTCGAGCGCGTGCACGCCCAATTCGCGGCCGAATCCGCTCATCTTATAGCCGCCGAAGGGCGAGAGACTGCTGATCATGTTGTAGGTGTTCACCCAGACCGTTCCGGCTTTCAGCTTGCGAGCCATAGCATGGGCTTTGCCGACATCACGCGTCCACACCGCCGCCGCCAGCCCATAAAAGGTGTTGTTGGCGCGGGGCACAACTTCGTCCATGTCTTTGAACCGGATGACTGAAAGCACCGGCCCAAAGATCTCTTCGCGAGCGATCTTCATGGAGTCGTTAACCCCGTCAAAGATCGTGGGGTTGACGAAGTAGCCGCGCTTGGTGGGCTGGTCGCCTCCCGTGCGCACCGTGGCTCCCTCGGCTTTGCCGCTGCTAATATAGCGCAGCACTTTGTTCAGGTGATCCTCGGAAATCAAGGCCCCGATCTGGGTCGAAGGATCCATGGGGTCGCCCACTTTCATCTTGCCGGCCTGTCCCACCAGTTTGTCCATGAACTGGTCGTACACTGACTCCTGCAGGAACAGGCGCGATCCAGCACAGCAGACTTCACCCTGGTTCCAGAAGATACCCATTAAGGAACCGGCGACGGCCGCGTCCAGATCCGCGTCGGCGAAGATGATGTTGGGCGACTTGCCGCCCAGTTCGAACGAGATCCGCTTTAGCGTCCCGGCCGCCTCGCGCATGATGGTTTGGCCCGTGATGTACTCGCCGGTGAAGGCGATTTTGTCCACGTCCGGATGGGTCACCAGAGCGGATCCGGCCGTCGGCCCAAATCCCGGCAGCACGTTCACAACGCCAGGAGGGATGTCCGCTTCCAGGCCCAGCTCACCTAACCGCAACGCGCTTAAAGGTGTCTGTTCCGCGGGTTTCAGCACCACGGTGTTTCCGGTGGCGAGCGCCGGCCCCAGTTTCCAGGCGGCCAGCAGCATGGGGAAGTTCCAGGCCACGATCTGGCCGACGACGCCGATCGGTTCCCGCAGCGTGTAGTTTAGAAACGGACCAGGGACAGGAATGGTCTCCCCGTGCACTTTGTTGGCCCAGCCAGCGTAATATTCGAGGCAGTCGGCGACCAGGGGAACGTCAACATTGCGCGCGTCGGAGATGGGCTTGCCGTTGTCCATTGTTTCCAGTTCGGCCAGCTCATCGCGATGTTCCATGATCAGGTCGGCGAGCTTCGACAGGATTCTGCCACGGTCGGTGGCGGTCGTCTTGCTCCACGGCCCCTCTTCGAAAGCCTTGCGCGCCGCCTTGACCGCAAGATCAATGTCAGCCTTGTCGGCTTCGGCGACGGTGGTGATGACTTCGCCGGTCGCGGGATTCACGGTTTCAAAACGCTTTCCCGAGATCGCCTCGCGCCATTGGCCATCAATCAGAAGCTGGGTCGGACCGTTGTAGGTGGAGAGTGGTTTGATTGCAGTTGCCATTGGTACCTCCTATCGGATTCTGCGAGTATAGAACTTGTGCTCCACTACGAAAACAATCCCCGTTCCCATCACCACGAGATCTTCAATCCAAACTGAAGCTCCCGCGGGGAATAGGCCTGGATTGACTTGCCAAAAGTGGAGAAGACTGGATTGGGGGTCAGGCCGGCGATCCCCAAGTCCCCGTCCGGCAGCCACAGGTTGAGCCGGTTAAATGCGTTGAAAGCTTCCGCCCGGAACTGGATTTTGCCCTGCTCTCCCAGCAGCCGCGCTTTGAAGTTGCGTACCAGGGAGAGGTCTGCTTCCTTAAAGTTAGGGCCACAGAATGTGTTGCGCCCCAGATTTCCGTCGGTACCCTTCGGCGGCGTCGGGAAAGCCGAGGGCTGAAACAGTCCATTCACGTAAGCGCCCGGCGACTTGCAGCCGACGCTATTGCCAAAGGCTGGCGTGTCGGGGCGATCATAGGCGTTGCCGGTGGGAGGCGCTTGCGTTGCTCCGCCATCGTCTCCGTTATAGTCCTCGACTGTATTGTCAACCGTGAATGGCCGGCCGGATTCGTAAGAAAAAATTGCGTTGAGCTGCCAGCCGCCGGCCAGGGCGCGAACGACCGGAGCCTGCTTGGGCAGCTGGCCGATTTCCCACACCCCATTGGCGGTGAGCCGATGGCGGATGTCGAAGCTGGAGCGTCCATAGTCGAGGCGGGGTCTAGCAGCATCCTCAGTGCCGTTGTAGCCGGTTCCCGACCCGATGAAGTCGCCGGCATTGGCGTCGTCCTGGATGTCGAGTACTTTGCCGTAGGTATAACTGGTTTGCAGAAGGTAGCCGTGGGCAAACTGTTTCTTCAACTGTACCGAACCGCCGTTGTAGTTGGAAATCCCGGTCGTGCTCAGGTAATCAATTCCCCCGAGGGCGTTGTTGGGGCGGTTCTCGGGAATGCCTTGATATCCCCCGGTCACCCGGTTCGGATCATTGGTAAACGCGAGCCTATGTCCCTGATTGCCCGCGTAACTCAGTTCGAGCATCCAGTTATTCGCCAGTTGGTGCTGCAGACTGAAGTTCCACTGCTCGACGTAGGGTGTTTTGAGATTGCGGTCAATGAGAAGAAGGCCTCCAAACCCGCAACCGAGATAATTGTTTGTAGGATCCAGGCCTCCTCCGAAACCGGGAGGCAGTTGTTGCGGATAGGTGAATACGTTCGCTACCGTGTAGGTCGGCGAGGGACAACCGGGTACACCCGGAACCCCGACGCCGTAAGCGGAAAATGGGGGAGTGAAACGCGCCGGCTCGGAAAGCAGGTCGCTGTGGATGCGGTCGTAATTGATCGCCCAGGCGCCACGCACCGAATACTTTCCGTTTCCCAGCGGGTCCCATGCCATGCCGAGCAGCGGAGCGTAATTCCTGTAGTTCGGCTTGTACATCTGACTCACCTTGGCGAAAGTGGCACCGATTAACTGCTCCTGGATAGTATTTCCCGGTCCCAACAGCATTCCCGCCTGCTTGCCGTTGGTCTCCTGGATTACACCGAAGTACTCCCACCGCAGCCCAGCATTGACAGTAAGGTTCTTGCGAAGCTTCCAATCGTCCTGGAAGAAATAGGCAAAGTCCCGCCGCCGGAAGTGGCGCAGATTGTTGGGGCTGGTAGTAATGTCCTGGCCGGTGGTGGGATCAATCTGGGCCTCATAGACGAAGGGGTTGTCAGCAACAAAGGCCGCCAGATTGTTGAATACATAAATACCGCGGGCGGCCGCATCGAACAGGCTTGCCTCCAAGTCGTAGTTGTATTCCACGCCCATCTTCATCCCGTGCCGTCCACGGGTGACTAAGACATTGTCTTTGAAGTTGTAGGCGTTATTAGTGAAGTTGATCGGGATAAAGAAATCAGAGCCGAACCCCAGGGTCAGGTCGTTGAGGAAGAAATTGGGGACGTTGCTGGGGAAGGCGTCGGTCGCAGCTCGATTGCGCAGAAAGCCGAAGCGAAAATCATTCATCAGGTCTGGGCGAAAAATGTGGGTGTACCCGACAGCCAAGTTGGCAATGAAGCCGTCGCTCGGACGCCGGAAGCCGCGCATGATGCGTCCTAATCCGCCGTAGGTAGTGAGTTCGCCGGCACCGCTGCTGCGGGGATAGTCTCCTACCCAACGCGCGAAAACTTTGTCGTTGACACGAAAATCGTGGTCGATTTTCGCCACGTACTGATCGGTCGTAGTGTGATTGTTGACTTCGCCGGCTCCGATGCCCAAATCCGGCGCGCCTCCAGGCTGGATGCCCACGTTCACGCCCGTCCCTGGCAGGATATACGAGGGGCCGGGAAAGTTGTGGAACAAGTAGTTGGCAACGCTGTTGGGAAAATTGGCGGCCACATAGCTCCGCAGTTGCGGCGTTTCCACCTGCACATCGCGAGTGGTCCCGCGTACCTCACGGAAGCCTTCGTAGGCCAGGAACCAGAATGTTTTGTCCTTGCGGATGGGGCCGCCGACAGTAAATCCGAACTGGTTTTGGATAACGGGGGAGGGCTTGGAAAGGTCGAAATAATTGCGGGCATTGACCGCCGTATTGCGGATAAACTCCCACGTTGAACCGTGGAGATTGTTGGTGCCGGACTTGGTGGCAATGTTAATGTCAGCCCCGAAATTCCGTCCGAACTCGCGGGCGAAATCGTTGGTGGAAACCTGGAACTCCTGGACCGCGTCGAGGATGGGCGCAACCGCGGGAATTCCCCCGAGCCCATTATCATTGTTAGGCGCGCCGTCCAGCATGAAGTTGGCTGAGCGAATGTTTTTCCCGTAGGAGATGAAACCCATGTCGTAAACGGAGTTGTTGTAGTAGGTGGGCATGAGAATACGAGTGGGCGCCGTGCCCGGCTCCAGCACCGGCAACTGGTAAATGTTGCGACGAACCAGGGGCAACTCCTCGACCTGCTTCTCCTCGACGATATTCGTCGTGCCCGAATCCTCGGTATTGACGAGCACCGGCACGTCTTGAACTTCGACGGTCTCTTTCACCATGCCCACGCTGAGCGTCAGATCCACATGCGTGGTTTCTCCCACGTGCAGAGTCACGTCGCTGGTGAGGGTCGTCTTGAACCCCGGTTTTTCCGCGCGGACTTCATAGCTGGCTGCCGGCAGGTCGGAGATGCGATACAGGCCGGCGGCGGTGGTGACATCGGAGCGGGTCTCGTTGGTGGCCAGGTTGCGCACGGTCACAGTGGCGCCCACGATGATGGCGCCTCCCTGATCCCGCACGCTGCCCACCAGCGTGGCGCTGGTTAGTTGGGCGTAACTAACCGCAGTCAAACAGAGGACAACAACAACGAGGGCAACGATACGACAGCGGCAGTCTGACGAGACTCGTTTCATGTCTGCTCCCCTCCCGGCAACGTGCTATGAGTCCGGATGCCAAGAATCTTTCTATTCCAAGAGAGGAGGTATAGGCGTCGCGATTATGCTCCGCCACTACCGCGTTCCAAAAGTTTGGCCTTGCGCGAGCGCGAATTCATATTACAATCTATTCACGCTGACGTAATGGCGCGTAATATTATATTCTGTTGCCGCGCTTGTCAAGCCTGTTTCTCACGAATTCGTTGGGGTAAGACTTGCCGGGCCGAAGGGGTCGGCTCTGGCGGATGGGCACAGCAGCCCAGTGGAACTTGCCATGAACGCACGCCGAGCAATTTTTGAAATCTACCTGGACTACGTGCAGTACTACGGCGGTTGCATCGCCCTGCGCAGTTTGCTGGCGCTGGGCCAGGAACTGAAGCTGACGACGACTTCTCTGCGCGCCGCGCTCTGCCGCCTCTGCAGTCAAGGATGGCTGGAGGCGTCGAGTTTGGAGAAACGAAGCTTTTATGCCTTGACCGAAATGGGCCGTGAGCGTGTGCAAGAGGCAGCGCCAAGAATTTTTGCTCCCCATGTAGAAAAGTGGGACGGCCAATGGACCATGCTGACCTATTCCTTGCCGGAGAAATTGCGCCCCCATCGGGACCGCCTGCGCCGGGAACTGACCTGGCTGGGTTATGGGGTTCTCTCACCGGCTGTCTGGATCAGTCCGCGGCCGATCGTTGAACTGACGGTGCGGCACCTGGCACAGCGTCAATTGGACCGCTTTGTGCACGTGTTCCGCGCCCGCCACGTGAACGCTCTGACGCCGGGGGAACTGGTGGAAAAGTGCTGGAACTTGAGAACGGTGCAACGGCGTTATACGAAATTCACGCGGCAGTGGGAACCCGAATGGCAGAAATTTCAGAAGCGTTTTGGTGCTGGAGACCCTCCGGCGGAAAGCGTCTGCTTCGCGAGCAAGATGCACCTCTTGCATGAGTACGGGAAGTTCTTGCATATCGACCCGGGTCTTCCCTCGGAACTGTTGCCCGCCGGCTGGCCCGGGAACACCGCATGGCTAGTGTTCCGGGAATGTCACCATCTGCTTGCGGAACGGGCGCTGAATTTTTTCGAGACGCATTTCCAGGGGCCGTCGCCGCAGACGGCGCGCGAACAGAAAAAAGAAGGCCGCCAAAAGGCTCTGCACAATATGTACGAGATGGCCTAACGGAATCGAGGAGATCGCAGACCATGGAATTTGACACGATGAATTGCGAAATCAAAGGCCCGGTGGCTCATGTCACGTTGAACCGCCCGAATGTGCTGAATGCGATGAACGTGCAATGGGCCCATGATTTTCTGGCCATCGCAGAGGATCTCGGGCGGGATCCAGGGGTGAAAGTAGTGGTCATTCGCGGCGGCGGCCGCGCGTTTTCCAGCGGCATCGACTTGAAGACGCTCTCGCGCGGCGAGTTCCCCATGGATTGGTTCCGCGTCTACGAACAGGGACTGCGTGCTATCGAAGTCATGGACAAGGTAGTGATCTCCGCCATCCACGGCTATTGCATCGGCGGTGGATTGCAGGTTGCCCTGGCCAGTGACATTCGCATTGTCGCCGAGGGCACAAAGTTCGCGCTCACCGCAGTCAAAGAGTGCTTGGTTCCGGGCATGGGGACCTACCGGCTCGCCCGCTTCATTGGGCCGGGACGCGCCAAGCGCATTATCCTTTCCGGAGAGTTCATCGATGCCCAGGTAGCGAATGCCATGGGATTGATTGACTACCTGGTGCCACAAGCGGACTTCGACAAGCGCGTGACAGAAATCACGCAGGTCTATCTGGATGCCGCGTCCGAAGGGCAGCGTCAGGCCAAGCGCCTGCTGAACTTGGCCTTCGACCTGGAGTGGGACGAGTTTCTGGAACAATACATCAAAGCCCAAGCCGCCGCCTTGGCCTCAGAACAACATAAGGAAGCAATGGCGGCGTTTCGCGAAAAACGTGAGCCACGCTTTTGAGGGGCGCACTCCAGAACACAACAAGTCGCCGGCTCGGCAGCCTTTGCGCACTACGCTTTCCTGACTACCTTAGCCGGGAATCGAAAGCCTAGCGGGAAAGCAGACTAGGTGTGCCGGCCGCCGCCTGTCCCAACCAAGCGTTCGCTAAGCTGAATCCCGCCTCCAGCGCTCGCCGGTTGATTTCCTGCGTCCCCCTGGGAACCCGGGCCAGGACTGCCTTGTGGAGATTCTCTTGGGAAGCTAGTCCCGACAGCATGCCAACGATTCCCACGCAGACCAGGTTGGCCACGACTTCCTTCGCCAGTTTCACGCGTGCGGTCTGCAGGATCGGCAAACGGCAGAGGCGGAACGACCCCGGCGGAACGACCGAAACCCGGCTCTCGTCAACGATCAGGATCCCATCTTTCTTGAGTTGGGGACCATAGGAATCGCAGGCTTTCTGCGTCAGGGCCAGCAGCAGGTCGAGCCGGGTGCAGATGGGATAGTCCACCGGATCGTCGCTGACGACAACATCCGCACGACAGCTGCCGCCGCGCGACTCGGGCCCGTAGGACTGCGTGTAGGTGACTTGCTTCCCGCCATAGATTCCGACGGCTTCGGCCACGATTGCGCCCGCCAGCACCAGTCCCTGGCCGCCTTCTCCGCTGAGCCGAATCTCGTAACGTTCCATAGTTTTCTACTCCCGCATGTCGGGACGCATTGCGCCCGCAAAATTCTGTTCGTACGTGCTCACATATTCGGGTGCGGACTCCTGATAAAGGATGCCTGTCAGCAATTTGCCTTTGCGCCGCTCCGGCGACAAGGCGGCTGCCGCCTTTGCGTCCAGCGTGTGCTGCTTTTGGGTGAAGAGCATGTCCGACGGGCTGCCGACATGATTGAAGCGCCCAAAGAATTCGGGGCAGTCACTGAGAATTTCCACGAAGGAGAAACCATTGTGCTGAAGCGCCGCCGCGATCAGCCTTTCCACCGCGACCGGTTCGTAGGTGATGCCGCGGGCCACGAAGGTAGCCCCGGCCGCCTCCGCCAGCCGGCAGGAGTCAAAGGCACGCTCGATCTGACCCTTGGGACTGGTCGTGCTGACCTTGCCCAGAGTCGTCGTGGGGGCGGATTGCCCGCCGGTCATGCCGTAGATTTCATTGTTCAACAGCAGGCAGGTCATCGCTAGGTTGCGCCGCGCGGCATGAATCAGGTGATTGCCACCGATGGACAACGCGTCGCCGTCGCCGGTGATCACAATCACCTTCATTTCCGGCCGCGCCAGCTTGATTCCGCTGGCGAACGCCAGCGGCCGCCCGTGCGTGGTGTGCAGCGTGTTGAAGTCCACGTAACCCGACAGCCGGCTAGAGCAACCGATGCCGGAAACCACCATCACTTCATCCTTCTTGAGGCCCAGTGAATGAATGGCGCGCAACATCGCGCCCAGCACGATGCCGTGTCCGCACCCGGGACAAAGCATGTGGGGAAACATGTCAAGCCGCAAGTATTCTTTGAAATCAAACATGAGTTTCCCTCCCCGCTTTCAGCGCGGCCAGGATTTCCTCCGGGGTAATGGTCTCTCCGTCGGCCTTCAGGCAGGTATGGATAGGTTTCGCATTGCCTGCAGCTCGCTGCACTTCCCCGAGCATCTGTCCCAGGTTCATCTCGGCGACGACGATGCGGTCCACCTTTTCCGCCAGAGCGGCGATCTCCGCCGCGGGGAACGGCCACAACGTGATCGCGCGAAACAATCCGGCCCGGATTCCCTGCGCCCGGGCCAGGCGGAGCGCCTGCCGCGCCGCCGCCGAAACAATGCCGTAAGCGAACACCACCACCTCGGCGTCATTGCAATCCACGGTTTCAAACTGGACGATGTCTCGGCGCTGCCACTCGATTTTGTCCTGCAGTCGCCGCTGCGTGGCGGCGATCACCGCCGGGTTCTGCGTGGGATAGCCGCGCTCGTCGTGCGCCAATCCGGTCACGTGATACCGGTAGCCGTCGCCAAACGGCGCCATCACCGGTACGCCGTCCTCGCCGGGAGCGTAGGCCAGATGCCTGCCGGGCGCGCCTTTGGGCTTCTTGCGGTTCTCAATCGGGAGTTCGGCGAGCGCCGCCATGTCGACTTTCTCGTACATGTGAGCGACCACCTCGTCACACAGCAATATGACCGGCGTGCGCAGCCGCTCCGCCAGGTTGAAGGCGCGTACGGTCAGTTCATAGAACTCCCTGGGGGAGGCCGCCGCCAGAGCGATGCTGGGATGGTCGCCGTGCGTCCCCCAGCGCGCTTGCATGACGTCGCCCTGGGACGGCGAGGTCGGCAAGCCGGTGCTGGGCCCGCCTCGCATCACGTCCACGATTACGCATGGCACCTCGGCATACGCCGCGTACCCGATGTGCTCCTGCATCAGCGAAAACCCAGGCCCGCTGGTGGCGGTCATCGCCTTCTTGCCGGCCAACGAAGCCCCAATCACGGCCGCCAAAGAAGCGATTTCATCCTCCATCTGGATAAACCTGCCGCCCACCTCGGGCAGCAACCGCGCCATCTTCTCCGCGATCTCCGACGAAGGGCTGATGGGATAGCCGGCGAAGAAGCGGCATCCGGCTGAGATGGCGGCTTTGGCGCACGCGGTATTGCCGGCCAGCAGTTCGAGCGCGTTGGCGGTAGAGGTTGCCATGGTTGCGCGTTCTAGTGCACGTTGACCGCGAGATCCGGGCAAAGCCACTCGCAGAGCATGCAGCGAATACAAGTGCTTGCGTCGGCCACAACTGCCTTCTTGGCGTCGTTCATCTTCAGGCAATTCTGCGGACAAACGACGACGCAGATCTCGCAGCCCTTGCACCAGGTCTCGCGAATCTCAATATCAGCGATTGCCAGGCTGGCAGCGGCTTTCTGTGCCCGCGCGGTGGCCGGTTCTTCTTCGGCTGCTGGGAACTGCAGGTTTCGCCCCGCCAGAAAAGCCCGCCGGTTGACCTCGCGCGCCTGCGGCTTCACGCTGCGCTCGATGGCGCTGGTCCAGTCTTCTGCGGAAAACTCGCATACATTGGAGAGCACCCCCAGCAGAACCGTGTTACTGACCCGGGGATTGCCCAACTCCGTGGCCAGCGACTCGGCATCGAGCGCGCGCACATCCCCGAGTTGCTGGCGGAGCGAGCGCTGAATCTCCTGCGGATAGCGCACCGCGGCTTGCGGACTCCGGTCTAGGCACGAAGCGGGTGGAACCCGCTGGCGCAGGTTGGTGATCAACGTGCCGCCCGGCTTTAGGTACTTGCTCCAGCGCAGGGCTTCCGCCGGCTCGAATGCCAGCAGCACGTCGCTTGCGCCCGGCTCGATCAGGGGAGACAGCACCTTGCGCCCGTAGCGCACGTGGGTGTACACCACGCCACCCCGCTTGGCCATGCCGTGGACTTCGCTCTTCTTGACGTCGTAGCCGGAGGCCAGGCAGACCGTAGCCAGGATATCGCTGGCGGTCAGCACACCCTGTCCACCCACGCCCACGATCAGTACGTTTTGTACGTGCCCGTTTTCCAAGCGACCCCTCTCATGATCATTGCAAACGCGGCGCCGAAACTTCCGGCAGCGGCACAATCGCTTCCGTCGGACACAAAAGCGCGCACACCGCGCATCCGATGCAGGTTGCCGGATCAATCCTCACCTTGTGCTGGCCTTCGTGGAGATCATCGGTCCACGTGATGGACGGGCAGCCCAGGTTCATACATTTCTGGCATGCGTTACAGGCCGGCGCCGCGACTTCGTAGGGTGCACTGCGAATCGGCGCGGGCGAAACCACGCAAGGACGGTTGGTGATCACTACCGAGACGCCGTCCTGACTCACCGCCGCTTTCAGCGTGCGGAACACCGCGGGCACATCGTAGGGATCCACCACCTGGACTTGTTCCACCCCGAGCGCCTTGCAGAGCTTGGCAATCTCGATGGTGCGTGAGATCTCGCCGCGCAGATTGTGCCCCGTGCCCGCGTGGTCCTGCCCGCCGGTCATCGCCGTGGTGTGGTTGTCGAGGATGAGCACCGTGATCCGGGCGCCGTTGTAAACGGCATCAATCAGAGGAGGAATGCCTGAATGAAAGAAAGTTGAATCTCCGATGGTGGCGACCACCGGCCGCGAAGTGACCCCGCCCTTTTGCAGGCCTATGGCCATGCCGATACTGCAGCCCATGGCCAGCGTGGTTTCGATCGCCGCCAGCGGCTCGTAGACGGCCAAGGTGTAGCAGCCGATGTCGCCCACGACCAGGGCATTCATCTTTTTCAGCACCAGGTAGGGGATGGTGTGCGGACAGCCTGGGCACAAAGCAGGCGGACGAAACAGGTTCTGCAAAACCGGCAGCTTGCTGGCCTCCGTTGGCGGCGGGGGTGCCGGCAGCACGCCCGCTTTCTGAAAGCCCTCCTTCACCCGTTCGGGCGTCAGTTCTCCCTGGCGCGAGAAAAACGTTTTCCCTTCGACCGCAATTCCACCGGCCTTGCACTGGTCTTCCAGCACCGGCTCCAGTTCCTCGACAACAAACAGCCGTTCCACGCTGGCGGCGAACTCCCGCACCCTTTGCATGGGCAGCGGATAGGTAAATCCCAGCTTGAGTACGCTGGCTTCCGGCAGGACTTCCTTCACGTACTGGTAGCAGACCCCACTGGTGATTACGCCCACAGACGCGCTGCCCTTTTCCCAGCGGTTCAGCGGGGTCTGCTCGGAGAATTCCTCGAGCTGCGCCAGCCGTTCGAGAACCTTCTCGTGGCGGCCGCGGGCATTGCCCGGGACGAGCACGTACTTGGAAAGATCGCGCTGATAGGTTTTGGCCGGGGCCGCAACAACTTCGCCCATCTCGACCATCCCCTTGGAGTGGGAAAGCCGGGTGGTGGTGCGCAGAATTACCGGGGTATCGAAACGCTCGCTAATAGCGCAAGCGTGGCCAACAAAATCCTTCGCTTCCGGACTGTCGGAAGGCTCCAGCAAGGGGATCGCGGCAAAGCGCGCATAGATGCGGTTGTCCTGTTCGTTCTGCGAGCCTGTGCACACCGGGATCGTCCGCGCTGACGATGACCAGCGCCGCCCGCACGCCGGTGTAGGCCACGCTCATCAGCGTGTCGGCGGCCACGTTGAGTCCCACGTGCTTCATTGTGACCAGGGTGCGGGACCCGGCCAGCGCGCCGCCTACTCCAACGTCGAGGGCCACCTTCTCGTTGGGCGACCAGGCCACGTAGCCTTCCGTATCAATGTGGGCCAGTGTTTCCAGAATTTCGGTGCTGGGCGTGCCCGGATAGCCGGTGGCGACGCGGATGCCGCTCTCCACCGCCCCACGCGCAATTGCCTCGTTCCCCGAAAGCAGCACTCTGGTTGCTACTGCGTTGTCGATCGCCATATTTCCAGCCGGCCAATATATTACATAAACTCGATGACAATACAATTAATGTAATACATTTCAACACAGAAATTCCTATTGTCAAGAGAAAAGTGAGCTGGCCAGGTGGGGGTCAGTCGCCCGGGAGGAGGGCGGCCTCCGGCTCGTGAACGGACTCGAAGGGGTTCTGCAGGGCGTGCAGCCGGGCTTGCACCCGGTTCCAGCGCGCGTCGGCCGGCGCCCGAAAGACCTGTTCAAAGAAGCGGATGGCGCCTTCCGCCAGCAGTTGGTAGTAATCCCGGAACAGCTGCCAAGCGGCTGCCCCGGGCCATTCCCGGGGCAGCAATTCCGCGGGCAGGCTGGGGTCCACGAACAGGAACTTGCGGTACTCATGCACCAGCCAGGTCTTGTCGGCAAAGCATTCCCGGTCCGCCATGGGATCATTGCGCTCCGCGCGCGTCCGGCAGGCTCTGAAACGTGGCTGCCAGGTGGCGATGAACTGGCCATACTGCCGGGCAATGGCAGGAATGTCCCAGCAGCGCGCGACCATTTCCTGGCGTGAGGAAGTGCCGATATGGCGTGCCGTAAAGGTCTCGACGCCCTTACCGATCTTCTGTAAACGCAGATGGTTCAGGGCCACCCGCGCGACCGGGTTAGGCGAGATCCAGGTCGCGGTCGTCAGTCGCCCGAAGCCCAGCCACTCCATTTCCCGGCGTAGCCGGTCGCGCTGTTCCCGTTTGCCCGCGGAGGGACCCAGGGTGACCACGGTCCACTGCCCGTCCCAGGCATCGCGATGAGCATGGAATATCCGGTGAGCAGCTTCCTCCATGCGCTCCTCCCCGCCTTCGGACAGACCGTAGTAACTGAGCTTGCCGTCGCGTGTGGCCTGGAGCCATCCCTGCTGACACATGCGCGACAGAGCCGTGCGCACGGCGCCCGAGGAGAAGCCCAGTTGCTCCATCAGCGAAATGAGACTTCCCGTCCAGATGCTGCCACCGAAATGCAGGATGTAATCCCCGTAGAGGGTGAAAAGCACGCCACGGGCCTTCAACGCGCTGCTCTTATGTTTGGCGATCGGAGCTGACATCAGTCGCTTTTCTGGGCCACCCTACGGCCGGGTGTGCCCGTGCAAACTATATCATTTGTGTGTGTATTGTCGATGAACTGTATTATATGAAAAAAGTTCACTCGGCAGAGATCAGCGGGTCCCGGCCCCTCACCCGGCCCTTTGCAGCAGCCGCATTTCCTGCAGGCCAGCGATTCCTCGGGAAAAGGACGCGGCAGAAATGGTGGGGTGCAGGCTCTGGTAGCGGGACAGCAGAACCTCGAGAGCAGGCCGGTCCGAGAGCAGTCCCATCAGGTCGGGGACACAGAGATCGCCGCAGTACCGCACGCCCCGGCCGGCCTGCGGCGAAACCACGGCCGGGCGCAACTCCACGAACGCTCCTTCGATGACGGGCCGCTGCTGAAGTTGGACGTCGGGACCCATCGTGATGCGGTCCTGATTGCGCAGAGAGGCCTGACGACGGCCCGCTGCCGGGTCTCGACTGGGTGGCGGCGTCTCCGGAGCCGCCCGTTGTTTCCAGAACGGCTGCTCCGCGAAGCGCTGTTCGCGGCCGTAGTAGTTGCTGCGCGCGGCGAGGTGGCTGAGAAAACCGGCATGCTCGCGCTCGTGGCAGAATTCCATCACCCACGCGCAGCGTTGCGGATGGACCAGGAGCGTGTGCACCGCCGTAGCCGCCGTCAGCGCCGAAGCAATCGCCTTCTGCACACCCTGCGAACACAGCGGATCCAGCGTTGACGCGGCATCGCCCACCAGCAGCCAGCCCGGCCCGCAGCAGCGTTCGACCAGGCTGGGATACGCGGGGAAAACGCGGACTTCACCATCCCAGCTGAACCCGCGCAATCGTCGCTTTGCGTGTCGAGCGTGTTCCAAAGCCCTCAGGTAGATCTGCGGTGCGGTTCGGCGCACGTTGGAGGGCAGCAGGCTGCGGTCGGTCATAAAGCCGGCCACCCGCTGCGAGGAATTCAGACGCGCCGTGTAGAACCAGCCATCCGGTATGGATTCGACCAGCGGATTGAAGCCGTCCGCATCGTCGCGAGGCTGGGTAGCCCGCCAGTAGCTGATCAAGCCGAGCTGCAGTCCACGGGTCTTCTGCTGCGGCAACCGCAATCGCCGAGCGAGCACCCGGGCGCGCCCGCTGGCGTCGCAGACGAACGAAGTCCGGAGCCGGCGCCGCGCGCCTTCCGGAGAACACAGGTCAACCTGCCAGCCCGAGTCCGCATGGTCGAACTCCTCCGGCCGCCATCCTTCGATAACCGTGACGCCAGCGCTGCGGGCGGCCGCCAGTAACTGGGCGTCAAATTTCGCGCGTTCCACCTGGAACCCGCGACCGGCCTGATCGGAAGTATGAGGATAAAAGGCGACACGACCGCTGCCCCACGCCGAGAGATTGCCGGTGGTGGGTGCGCCCGCGAGCACAAAATCGGGCGGAACGACCTCCGCCCGCTTTAGCAGCAGGGCGACCGAGGCCGGCAGAGTTTCGCCGATGGCATAGCGCGGAAATTTCTGGCGATCCACCAGGGCCACGCGGTAGCCCTTGCGGCTAAGTTGCTCCGCCAGCACCGAGCCTGCGGGCCCGGCGCCCAGAATTACAACGTCGAAACTGGACGAAGCCGTCATAAGAATCGCCCACCAGGGAACGCAGGCCCGGACTTACGCCGGACTCTGCTTTTTCTCCCGCTCGCGCCTCCGGAGTTCCACGCGCCGGATCTTCCCGCTGACCGTCTTGGGCAACTGCTCAAGAAACTCGATAGCGCGCGGGTACTTGTAGGGAGCGGTTGTCTTCTTGACATGCTCTTGCAGTTCTTTCACCAGTGCAGGAGAGCCCTCATAACCTTCACGCAGCACGACAAAAGCTTTCACGATGAGCCCGCGCACGGAATCCGGGCTGCCCACCACCGCCGACTCCACCACCGCTGGATGCTCCAGCAACGCGCTCTCCACTTCAAAGGGGCCAATGCGATAACCGGCGCTGATGATCACGTCGTCGGCGCGGCCCACGAACCGGTAGTACCCGTCTTCATCCCGGTAAGCGCGGTCGCCGGTCACATACCACTCGCCGCGCCGGGTGCGCGCGGTCAGAGCAGGTTCTTTCCAGTATTCGCGGAACAGCGAGGGGGGCGAGCCGCGCAGCGCAATTTCGCCCTCCTCTCCGGCGGGCAGCGGATTTCCGTCAAAGTCCACGATCGCAATTTCGTGTCCCGGCATGGGCTTGCCCATCGAGCCCGGCTTTACCGGCAGGCTGGGATGGTTGCAAACCGTGATGGTGCTCTCGGTCTGCCCGTAGCCGTCGTAGATGGTCAATCCGGTGGCTTCGCGCCACACCTCGATGACCTCGGGATTCAGCGGCTCCCCCGCCCCCACCACGTGCCGCAACGCAAAATGGTATCTCTTCAAATCTTCCTTCACCATGACGCGAAACGCCGTGGGCGGCGCGCAGAACGTCGTGATCCGATACTTCTCCAGAAATTCCAGCGTCTTCTTCGCCTCGAAGTTTCCGCCATAGGAAAACACCTCGGAACCCACGTGCCAGGGGCCGAACAGGGTGCTGTAGGCAGCCTTGGCCCAGCCCGTGTCGGAAAGGTTCCAGTGCAGATCGTCGGGGCGCAGGTTGAGCCAGTATTCGCCGGTGACGTGATGGGCATAGGTGTAGGCATGCGAATGCAGCACCATCTTCGGACCGCCGGTGGTGCCGGAAGTGAAATAGATCAGCGCCCGGTCGTTCGCCAGGGTCGGCTCCGCGCGGAACTCCGTCGCCGCTTTATCCATGGCATGTTCATAGCCGACCCAGCCGGGACGCGTGCCGCCCACCAGGATGCAATGCTTGAGTCCGGGGGTGTCTTTGCGGGCGGTCTCGACCTTGGCGCAGTTGTCCACATCCGTGATGATAGCTTTCGCTTCCGACAACTGCGTCCGGTAGGCAATGTCTTTGGGTTGCAGCAAAGTAGCGCCGGGAGCGGCCACCGCGCCCAGCCGCAGAAGTCCCAGCATCACCACCTGCCAGGCGGGTATGCGCGGCAGGATCACCACCACCACATCGTCTTTGCCAATCTCGAGGCTTGCCAGAACATTGGCGAACTGATTCGAGAGCCGGCGCAGGTCCCGGAAAGTGTAGCGCTCTTCGTGGCCTTGCTCGTCGCACCAGAGCAGCGCGGGACGCGCCGCGTCGCGCGCGTGCCGGTCCACAACGTCGGTGGCGAAGTTGAAGCGCTCCGGCAAATCCCAGCGGAAGTTCTTGTACAACTCAAGGTATGGGTCGCTCACATGGCCTCACGCAGTTTCGATCTTTGCCGCGGCCTCCAATCCCAGTTCTTCGGTGGACACCTGCCGCATCTTGAATTTCTGGATCTTCCCGGTCACCGTCATCGGGAACGAATCCACGATCTTCACGCACCGGGGAATCTTGTAGGCCGCGATCTTGCCCTCGCAGTATTTGCGGATGTCCTCCGGGGAGAGTTTTGCACTCGTTTCCAGCTTCACCCAGGCCACGACCTGCTCGCCGTATTTCCCGTCGGGCACGCCGACCACCTGTACGTCGCTGACGCCGGGACAGGTATAGAGGAACTCTTCGATCTCGCGCGGGTAGATGTTCTCGCCCCCGCGGATGATCACGTCCTTGGCCCGGCCCGTGATCTTGCAGTAGTCGTTGGCGTCCATGGTGGCGAGGTCGCCGCTGTGCAGCCAGCCGTCGCGATCGATGGCCTTTTGGGTCGCCTCGGGGTTCTTGTAGTACCCCTTCATCACCAAATATCCGCGCGTGCACAACTCGCCCGGAATGCCGCGGGGCACGATCTCCCCGCTGATGACGTCCACAATCTTGACTTCGGTGTGCGGCAGCGGTTTGCCTACGGTGGTCACGCGCAGCTCCAGCGGGTCGTCCACCGTGGTTTGCGTGATCACCGGAGACGCCTCCGTCAACCCGTAGGCAATGGTCATTTCTTTCAGGTGCATCAACTGCACCACGCGCTTCATCACCTCAATGGGGCAGGGTGAACCGGCCATGATACCCGTGCGCAGCGTGCTCAGGTCGAAGCGCGCAAACTGCGGATGGTCCAGTTCCGCAATGAACATCGTGGGCACGCCGTGCAACGCGGTACAGCGTTCGGCCGCGACCGCCTCCAGCGTCGCGAGCGGATCGAAGGAGGCCGCAGGAATGACCATGGTGGCGCCACTCACCACGCAGCCCATATTGCCCAACACCATACCGAAGCAGTGGTAGAAAGGCACGGGGATGCACAGCCGGTCCCGGTGGGTGAACTTCATGGCTGCGGCGATCAGTAGCCCGTTGTTAACGATACTGTGGTGGCTGAGCGTGGCGCCCTTGGGGAATCCTGTGGTGCCGGATGTGTACTGGATGTTGATCGGATCGTCAAATGATAGCGAGGCCTCGCGCTGCCGCAGTTCCTCCTCCGGCACACTTCGGCCCATTTCGCGCAGCTCGTTCCAAGCGAACATTCCAACCTGCCTACCCTCGCCGACAAAAACAAGGTTCTTGAGATGGGGCAAAAGGGCCGGGCGCAGTTCGTCCGGTCTGGCTGACGCCAGCTCCGGACAGAGACCCTGCACGATAGCAACGTAGTCAGCATCGCGGAACCCCTGGCTCAGGAGTAAGGTGCTGCACTCGGATTGGCGTAACACGTACTCCAGTTCGAAAGCGCGGTTGGCAGGGTTGATGTTGACGAGAATGGCGCCAATCTTGGCGGTGGCAAACTGCGTGACCACCCATTCGGCACAGTTCGTCGCCCAGATCCCGATCCGGTCTTCCTTCTGAATGCCCAACCGCAGCAGGCCTCGCGCCAACAGTTCTACTTCTTCCAGGAACTGTCGGTAGGTATAGCGACGCATTTGGTGCCGGACCACGAGTGCGTCCTGATCGGGATAGGAGCGGGCTGAAACGTCGAGCACCTCTCCGATTGAACGGCCGAGCAGCGGGATGTCTCCCGTGCCGTGGGCGTAGCTGCGTCCGGCAGTGATCTCCGCCATGTTTGTCTCCCTGTTCAGGCGCGCAAGCGCGCGGCTGCTTGCGCTATCGGCGTCGCTTGCGCCATCAAAACTTCTACGATTTCTTCGTGCCGTGCCAGCGGCTTCTGCTGCAGGATGCGAGCCACGCGGGCGGTGATATGGGCGGCGGCAAAACTGTGCCCTCGTAAGTTGAGGCTTTGCGGGCGTCCAGGCAGTGGGCGCGGACTGGGATGGGCGCGGAACCGTACTGCCTGGCCAGGGCAAAAGAAGTGCTCGTCCCATGCGCACCGCTCGTCTCCCGCGACCGCGATCACGTTGGCGAAGCTGGCCGGAAACCATTCCTGCTCCTCGTCCCCGGCAGCCGCCACCAGAATCATGCCGCGCCGGATGGCTTCATCACAGGCGTCCTGCAGTACCTCCCGGTGCTCTGCCCGCTCCGTTCCTAGGCTGATGTTGACCGCGTGCATGCCGTGCTCGAGCGCCCAGCGAATCGCCGCCGCGACGACCGTGGCCTGCGTCCGCAATTCCCGGTCAAGAACTTTCACGGAGTACAGTTCAACTTCCGGCGCCTTGGCGCGGATCACGCCGGCAACGGCCGTGCCGTGACCCAGCAGGTCGCGAGCATCCGGATCGAACTCCAGGCTGCCATCTTCGCGCCAACGGACGTGAACTCCGCCTGCGACCTCGCGCACGTGGGAGTGAAGGGCGTTGATCCCGCTGTCCAGAACCGCAATTCGCACGCGCTGCCAGCCCTGGTTCGGCAGGTCAATTCCGGCTGACCGGTCTCGAGAGTTCACGACGCCACCGCCTCCGAGCCGGGCACGGCTTGTCGCACGTGGGCCGCGCGCTGTAACTCCCGGTACAAACCTTCCACTTCCGCCAGGCGTTCGTGCGTTCCCACCTGTACGACTTCGCCTTGATCGAGCACCAGGATCTGATCGGCATCTCGCACCGAAGACAACCGGTGGGTAATGACCAGCACCGTGCGTTCCCTGAGACACTCCTCCAGCGCCAGCCAGATCCGCGATTCTGTCAGCACATCCAAAGTGGAAGTGGCCTCGTCGAAGATCCATAATCTGGCGTCCCGCAGCACCGCCCGCGCAATCGCGATCCGCTGGCGCTGGCCGGTCGAGAGCTTAAGGCCACGTTCCCCAACCACCGTCTCCATGCCCTTGGGCGTGGAAAGAATGAATTCTTCCAGGTCGGCTTTGCGTGCCGCTTCCCACACCTGCTCGCGCGAGGCGCCCCAGTGGGCGTAGCGGATGTTCTCCTCGATGCTGGTGTGGAACAGAAAGGGCTCAGAACTGACCACCGCAATTTGCTTGCGCAACGAACGCACCTGCAAGTCGCGCAGGTCGTGTCCGTCGAAATACACTTTTCCCTGCTGTGGATCGTAGAAGCGCAACAGCAGGTCCACGAGCGTGGATTTGCCCGCTCCGCTCGGACCGACGATCGCCAGGCGGCGTCCCGGCGACAGTTTGAAACTGACTCCACGCACCACCGGGATTCCCGGCCGGTAGGCAAAGGTAACATCGCGGAACTCCACCTCGCCCCTCGTCGCGCCCAGCGCGACCGCGCCCTCCCGATCCCGCACTTCCGGCGGAAGATCGAGAAATTCAAAGACACGATCCAGCGAAACCCGGGCGCGCTGCAGGCTGAGGTAGAGTCCAATCACGTTTTGCAGAGGGCTCAGCAGGCGTGCCTGGTAGGCAGCGAACGCCACCAGCGCTCCCAGGCTCATGCTCCCCACGATCACTTGGTGGCCCCCATAGAGCAACAGAACCAGCGTGCTCAGGCTCATGAAGATGGTGGGCAGCCCGCCCGCATACGCGGAGACCACCTGGTACCGCAGCACACTCGCGATGTACCCCTGGTTTTTCTGCGTCAACTTCTCCGCCTCGGCATCTTCCGCGCCCACGGTGGTGATCCACTTCATGCCATGCAGCGATTCCAACACGGTACTGCTCAAATCGGCATTGTGCTCCCGCACCACGCGCGCTTGCTGTGCAATCCTCCGTCGGTACGGCACCAGTGCCCGAAAACTGAAAGGCACCAGCACAAAGCCCAGAAGGAACAGTTTCCAGTTGAGATAGACAAGCACCACAACCGTGCCCAACAGGGTGAGGACACTTAGCGCCAGACTGAACAAGGCATCGGTCGCGACCGACTGGATCTCCGCGACGTCGCTGTTCAGCCGGGAAACAATCTCGCCCGTTCGGGTACGCGCATAGAAGCGCGGCGAAAGTGTTTGCAGGTGGCGAAAAACAAATACCCGCATCTCCATCAAGATGCGGGATGAAACCGCAGTGTACAGGTAGCGGGTGACGGCGCCGGTGACGAAGCTCAACACCACCAGCGCGGCCAGCACCAGTGTCGCCACCAGCAGCAGGTGCGGCTTCCGCCCCACCAGTACATCGTCAATCAGGAACTTGGCTCCCAGCGGGTACACCAGGCCCAGCAAAGTGGAGACTAGGGTCAGACCGAAAACCAGAGCAAGCTTGCCGGCGTGTGGACGCACAAAAGGGAAGACCCGGCGCAACTGTCCCAACCCTGCGGCCGGCGCGCCCGCGCCGGTCCGGTCACTCCCGTCCTGCCTGAACTCTGTGCTCATCATGGCCCATCATCGAACGGCACCCTAAGGCACGACGCGCAGAGCAGTTACACTCCCGTCCCCGGAGAGTTCGATTTTCTTAATCTGCTTCAGGGTCTCGGTGTCGTAGATGTCCATAAAAGGTCCGGCCCCGGAAACGTACAGCTTGCGTCCATTGCGGGAAATGTTAGTTACATATTTCGTCCGATCCAGGTCAAGGACATTGGTCACGCGGCGGCCTTCCAGATCCACGACTACCAGCTGGTTCATGACCGCATAAACCCGTTTGCGGTCCGGAGACACCACGGCAGAATACAGCGGAACGGCCGGTCCCAGTTCGACCAGGTCGGTCTTCCCGGTTGCCACATCAACGTTCACCAGCCCCATCAGGCTTTTCCCGTTCAGGGGATTCGTCGTGAAGTAGGGCAAGGAAAAAATTCCGCTTTGCTCGTATTGGGTAAACAGCGGGAGGCTGTCGAGCGGGCCGTGGTCCGGAGCCGGCGTTTGCAGCGGATAGCGCTCCGTAATCCTGCCCTGTGCGATGTCAATAAAGTAAAGATCGCGCCCCCAGCCGATCAATCGTTTTCCGTCCCCCAGCGCGATCAGCGCGGCAACGCCTTCGGGCACCTCGGTGAGCTTGCGCGACTTGCCCGTGCTCAGGTCGTAAGCAAGAATCTGCGGCGGCTCCGCCTGGTATTCGTCAGCCAGCAATCGCACCGGCTTGACTTGCACATACAGCACCTTGTCGTCCGTGCTCAAGGCCGTGCCGTAAATCACGAACTTGTATCCGGGAGGAGCCAGTTGGATGACGTCTTCCGCCTTGCGGTTGACGAAGTCCACGATTTCGATCTGGCTGCGCCCCTCGGTAGTGACATAAAGATGCCTGCCGTCCCGGGAACGTTCGATTTCCTTGGGAGCGCGTCCACGCAGGGAAATCTCTCCAACCACTTCATCACGGCTAGTATCCAACACGATTAGCGCGTGCGGATGGATGCCCATCACCATGTATTCGGGTCCGGCCGCCTGCGCCCACAACGGCACGGCCGGCAGAGACAACAAACCGATCGACAGCAGACAAAACCAGCCCGCCTTTGGCCGCCGCCGTATTCTCCACGCTTGAATATTGCCAACCAGGGTTCGCATCATTGGATTCAGCTCCGTCTCTCAATCACTTTTTCAAAGAAAGCGGGATTCCTTTCCATGATTTCTCCGTAGCACTCCAGACCCAAATCAATCCAGGTGCGGATCCATTCGCAGTAGTGCGGATTGCCGTGGTAAAGGTCGCCGTACCGGGCGTGCGCTTCGTGATGACAACCGCCCGAGCAGATGTGCCGCACCCAGCAGGTCTGACAGGGCGCCTTATGGCTGAGATGAGCGTTTTCCAGAAATTCTGCCTGCTTCTCCACATCCAGCCCGTCGTACACAGAACCCAGGCGGTGTTCCGGCGATTCCAGGAAGCGATGACATAAATAAAGGTCGCCCTTGGCGCCTACGCCCAGCAACCCCAGTCCGGCCCCGCAGGGATAAGTCTTCACGCTCCCGGCGTGCAACTCGGAAAGCAAATTGGAAAGGTTGGAGAACCCGAGATACTCGTCCCTGGCCGCCTTCTCCACATACAGCCGGGAGAGCTGCCGGAACGCGGTCATGATCTCCCACAGTTCTTCCGCGGTCAGGGCGTAGTCGTCGCGGTCGGCGGAGGTCACCGGCGCGAAACCAACTTCGTGGAAGCCCATCTCCTTCAAGTGCCAGAAGCACTCCTCCACGGCCGTAACGCCGTGCGTCAGTGTGGCGCGGGCCGCGACGCGGCGCGTCTTGTGGTTGCGCAGCAGGTTGAGCACCCGGGGATGGATCATGTCGTAGGAGCCGAGTCCACTTTTATACGTGCGCCGCAGGTCGTGATACTTCTTCGGCCCGTCGATGCTGACGGCGACTCCGATCTCGCTGTCGCTCAGGAATTCGATCACTTCTGGGGTCAGGTAGGTGGCGTTTGTGGTCACGCTGAATTCCACCCGCTTGCCCGCCTTGCGTCCTGCCTCGTTCGCGTAGACCACCAGGCGGCGGATCAGCGCCAGATTCATCAAAGGCTCTCCGCCGAAAAACACCAGCGTCACGCTGTCGGTGTCTCCGGAGTTTTGCAGAAGGAAATCGACGCTGCGGCGCGCCGTCGCTTCGTCCATCATCTGGCGCGGCGCTCCGTAGTCGCCTTGCGCCGCAAAGCAGTAACTGCATCCCAGGTTGCAGTCGTTCGCCACATTGAGCACGAGGCTTTTCTGGGGGAAGGGCAACGGCGGGAGCGTCGGCACCGTGCACCCGGCCACGTCTTCCCGCACACCACGAAGCCGGATCGCACCCATCCGGCCGAGTTCCGACAAGACCCCCCGGATCTCTTCGCGGGAATGTTCGCGTTCGAATTTGGAATACAACTTGGGAAAAGCGACGGGAGGGTTTCCGGCCGCCTGCTCGCCCACGATGGCAGCCGGTGGACCTTCGGTTCCGCTGCGGAGGAACTTCAGGATCTTTCCACCCAGTTCGTCCACGGCAAAGATACCCGTGGTTGCAACCAACATCACGTACTCGCGGCGGCTGACCGAAAATTGCCGGACTTCACCGAGCTGAACACTGGGTTCGGTGACCACGTCCTCTTGCGGCCGCGCTGGCGGCACGGACAGCCGCGAAGCGCCCGGCTGCAGGCGAACGCCGGTTTGCGGCATCAGCCGCGAAAGCGGGAAGAAGCTCTGCGCGCTGCCATAACGGGACGTTCCCATGGTCGCCACCTACACAATCTAGCTAGGCAAGCTCCCGCTGGGCGAAGGCGAATCCAGGTACTATCCGCACGCCAGAATCGCCGGTCGCATTCGGGTGCTGGCAAGTGTAGCCGCCTCCGGACGAATTGTCACCCCATGAAGCGGGGTTCTTGGGTGTAAGATTCTCACACCCGCTACGGCGTCGTGAGGCGCCGCGGAAAGCCATTGAAACAGGCAGCCAACGACTTCTTCCGAAGCCTGTTGACGACACCAGATGCAACGGAAGGACCGAATGAGGCGTGCATGGGATTTCCGGCGTCCAACCCCTGAAAGAAACCGAATTCTATGAGGCGCAGTGACGCAGATCACAGCAGAGTCCGTTTCTTTCAACAAATAATGAGTAGTATGGCCGGGGCCTGGGGTCTTGGCTTATCTGCTCTGAATGGTGAAGACTGAGGAGAACGAGGCACGTGTCGCAGGGAATCTTCTGAAAAACGGAGTTTCGAAGCGCCAGCCCAAACGACTCAAATCACGCTGATCAGTGACCGCCGTCACAGCGCCGTTGACTAAAACCACATAGCGTTTTTCCCCATGTTCTGAGCACAGGCCTGAGCCGCGCCGGAACGAGGAGGACACCGTCTATGTTGAAAGTGAGAAGTTGGTTGTCGAGCCTGCTGGTGCTGGCCATCATGGCCGTGCCCGCCATGGCCGGGAACAACGACGCGAAAACGGCAAATGACAATGCCGTAAACGCCGCGAGCGCAGACCCTAGCCCCGCTGCGGCAAGCCCAAACCCTAGCCCAACTCCTAGTCCAAGTCCTAGTCCTAGCCTAACCTCAACTACAACGAACGATTCGAACGTCACGGCATTGCTCGGAGTGCTGGTGATGAAGGGCGTTCTGGCCCCTAGCGAGGCGAACGCCATTCGAAGCGCCTCTCCCACAGCTCAATTTCAAGCCCTGGTGGAAGTGCTCAGTCGTAAGGGTTTATTGAGCGCAGCGGATTTGTCTGCGGCTGCAACCCCGGCAGCGCAACCCGCAGCTGTCGCGGCGGCTCCGGAAACCGCTGTCTCGACATCCCTCGCAACCCTGGAAACCCAGTCCTCGCAGGCTGCTCGGCCACCGATGCCCGCTCCACCGGCGGTGATAGCGGCGATTGCTCCGGTTCGGGTGTTCCCAGTCGACCCCCCAAAAACCGGCGGTCTAAGCGGCATCAAGGTGGGCCCGCTCACGCTGGCGCCTTATGGCTTCATCAAGGCGACGGTCGTCCATGACAGCAGCGACCCCGATGGCGACGACTTCCCGTTTCCTGGCATATGGCTGAACTCGGGGAATATTTTGAGCACCGGCCCAACGAAGGATCCTGAGGTCCACGTCAAGGCGCGGTCCACGCGCTTTGGGCTCAACCTGGAATGGCCGGACATTTCGAAGAACCTGACGCTGACCGGCAAGATCGAGGGCGACTTCGAAGGCAACTTCAGCGAAGTCGACAACCGCGACGTTTCCTCGATTCGCAGCAATATGCCACAACTGCGTTTGGCTTACGTGCGCCTGGATTACCACGCCAGCGAGAACACTGACGTTTTCTTCCTGGGCGGACAGGACTGGACGCTTTTCGGATCCGGCGCGCTGATGAATATAGTGGAAACTACATTCAACGGCGCATTTTGGGGCAACACTTACACCCGTTCGCCACAACTGGTGGGTGGTTTCATCCAGACGCTGAACAAGGAGGACAACGTCAAACTCGAGGGTCAATTTGGGATCATGATGCCCAGCACGGGTCAAATCCTGAAGCTCGGGACGCTAGGTATCAATGGCCAGCTTGGACAAGGCGAGCGCGAGGGCGCCGACTCCGACCGTCCCGAGTGGGAAGGCAGAGCGGCATTGAGCTTCCAGCTCGACAAGGCCAGGGGTGTCGCTCCGGCACAGATCGCGCTGGCTGGATTCCGTGCCTCGCGCACATCAATCGCTTACAATTTGTCCGCTGTCGGTTCGTCCGTGCCGTACGCGGAAATGTGTGCGACAACCAACTACTGCACCACCTTCCCGAACGGCTTCGAGGCTTCCAGCAGGATGTGGGGCGGCCAAATCGTGGCGCAATTACCGACCCGCTGGTTTACCTTGGTGGCGAGCGCTTATAAGGGCGGCGACCTGCGCTTCTACTTCGGCGGCCAAGTCAACTCTTTCGCCACCGATGTGGGCGGGTTGGATCCCGCCAGCTTAGAGGGGCCGATGCCCACTCTCGATGGCGGCCCGCTGGCTGCTGCCGGTGGCGCCGTACTGGGTTGCCCGACCGGCAGCTTCACCCCCGGATCTGAAGGCGGAGGAACCTGCAGCGTCGCACCTGTGGTCGCTCCGCAGAGGCCGATCCGTTCGTTTGGCGGATTCATCCAGCTCGGCTTGCCGCTTTCCCGGTTGTTCAATGCCGATCCGCATGGTCACAACGCGGGCTGGCAGTCTGTATTTCACCGTCGGCAAGGACCAAGTGGTGGATCGTGACCTGAATAATCCTGGCTATGTTGGCGCCTACAACGGCGCCGGGACGGCCCCATTGCCGCTTTTGATGGGCAAGTCGGCCATCTTAACCCTGTACTACAAAGTGAACAACTGGGCCACGTTCGGCTTCGAGCAGTCGATCTACGCCACGCGTGGTTTGGACCACGCCGACATATACAACATTGCTGGAACTTTTTCCAACGAATGGCAAGATCACCGCACCGAGTTCGGGCCGATCTTTACCTTCTAGACCGGAGCTTCTACCCCGGTGGGCCAAACCTGGCCCGCTGGGGGTTGGCCGGGTGATCGAAATGGCCAGTGCGGATTGAGGGCACTGGCTCCCAAAGAAATGAGGACGGGCTACATTCGGGCAATGGTCCGCAAATGAGTCTGTCCTCTCAAACTTCCTCCAAGGGGAAGCTATTGTGCGGGGCACGCCAAGGGAGCAAAATGTACCAAATCTGCGAGACCGGCTTCCAGAATCGTTCGAAAAAACCGGGTATGCGACAGATGCATGCGCAGTGTTTGGAGGAGTTGGTTTGATGAGTATGCGTAGAATTGCAGCTTTGCAGGCAGGTCTGCTGTTGGTGGCCATGTTAGCGAACGCCGCGTCGCTGAAAAAAACGATGCAGATCACTGTTCTGGATTCCGCAACTCGAGCCTCGACCGCTAACGACAACAACGGCGTTCCCTTGAATTGCGAACAACTCACTTTCGATGCATATTGCCGTTCCACTACAAACGTGCCGCTGGTGAATACCTTGCTGGTGCAGCAAGGCGACGAACCGCCGTTCCGGATCAGTTGCACCGCCGAGTCGAAATATTCCCGGTGCGTCCCGTTGCCCAAGGGCGCAACTTTCGAAGCAAGAAGAGGGAAACACGGCATTACCGTGTACTACGTGGATGACAAGGGCAAGGCGCGAAGTCAGTTGTACAAGCTGGTAGATACGAACGGAAAAGCCGCTCCGCCGGCGACTGCGGCTGCAGTTGCGACTCAGTCCGCCCCACCCGCTGCGGCACCGGTGCAGACTTCGCCGGTGGCCGCGCCGGTCCAGGCCGTAGCAGCAACACGGCAGAGTTCACCAGTACCCGCGCCAGCCCCGCCGGCTGTCACGGCGCAGCAGGTTCCTACGGAGAAAGTAAAGTGTAATTTCAGTTCGACACCCCCCGGTGCGGAAATCACCGTGGACTGGAGGTATGTGGGCAACACGCCCTCCGAAATCGGCCTTAGTATCGGAACGCATGTCGTCGTCATTTCCATGGCAGGGTTTGCCGAGTGGAAGCGGGACCTTACGGTAGCGGCCGATTCAGTAGTGAATGTGACGGCTAGCTTGCAGAAGACACAGCCGTAAGGCGGATTGCTGTGGCAGGACAGATTTAAAGGTTTGTTTGATCAGTTAGCACGTGCATTGCCGGCCACCGACTATGAGCCGTGGCTGAACTCACGAACAAAAAGGAGAACAGTATGGCAGAGGTAACAGACAGCGGTATGTTAAAGGAGTGGTGGGCGAACCCGGCGGTAGTGGGTCTGATGGGTTTCGCCACGACGACCATGGCAACCGGGCTGCACAACGTCGGATATTGGGGACCCGGCCCGACATTGGCGTTGGCAATCGCCTTCGGCGGTACGGCGCAACTCATTGCGGGGATCGTGGACCTTCGGAAAGGAAGCATCTTCGGCGGGTCTGCGTTTATGTCGTACGGCGCCTTCTGGTGGGCTTTATTCTTCCTGCTCTACGTCCAGCCCAAGTTCGGAGGGGTTACGGCCGGCCCGCACGAATTGCTCGGCTTTTTCCTCATGTGGACGCTGTTCACATTTGCTTTCTGCGTTGCGGTCCAGGGCGTCGGAAAGTTCCTGTCGGCCCTATTCTGGCTGCTTTTGCTGGCCTTTATTCTGCTGGACTTAGTGGTTCTCGGTAAGTGTCCGGCGCCGGTGGCAGGCTGGGAGATCTTCATCACCGGGTTGCTCGCTTGGTACATCGCCATGGCGACGTTAGCGAATACAGTTTACAAAAAGAAGGTTCTGCCGCTGTCATAGAGCCGCGAAGTAACGGTCGACAAAGTGCAGCGGGAGGCGCGACTTCGCCGACGCAACCTCCCGCTTTCCGATTAATCGGATGGAATCGAACCCGGAGAAAGAGCCGTTCTCATTACACTTTCTGTATCAAGGAGAAAGACTGTGGCTATCACAAATATTGCGTCCAATCCCGGCGCGCCTGGCATAAGCCGTTGGTGGCGCGTAGTCGGCGGGGTGTCCATGAACTTGGCACTGGGCTCGCTGTATGCCTGGAGCGTGTTTGTGGCCCCGTTAGAGAAAGAGTTCAAGTGGAAGCGCGTCGACACCTCGATGGTATTCACCATTGCGGTGGTGGTCTTCGCGCTGACGTTCATCGTAGCTGGCCGGCTGCAGGATAAACTTGGGCCTTTCAAGATTTCCCTGATTGGCGCCGTTCTGGTAAGCCTTGGCTTTTTCCTCTGCGCTTCTGCCGACAGCCTAACCAAGTTCTTCATCTTCTTCGGCGTCCTGGGGGGATTGGGCAACGGTTTTGGCTACGCGACTCCGATTCCTGTCATGTCCAAGTGGTTCCCGGACAAACGCGGTCTCGCGGTAGGACTGGCGGTTGCCGGTTATGGCGGCGGTTCAGCCATCTTTGGCCCGCTGGCCGCCAGCTACCTGATCCCGCACTTTGGCTGGCGCACCACTTTCCAAGTTCTGGGCGTGATCTTCTTTGCGATGACGCTGTTTGGCGCATTCCTGCTGAAGAACCCGCCGACGGGCTACAAGCCTGCTGGCTGGACCCCCGCTCCCGCTTCCAAGGTTGCGGCTACTACCTATGACTTCACCCCCGCCGAGGTGCTGACCACACCTTCGTTCTACTTGCTGTGGGTGGCGTACGCGTTTGGCTGCGCGGCTGGTCTTATGGTCATCAGCCAGTTGGTGCCCTTCGCTAAAAGCGTGGGTATACCAGGCACCACCCTGGCCGCCTTTGGCTTGGTGGTGGGCGCGGCAGGAAACGCCATGGGCCGCATCTTCTCGGGTTGGATGTCGGATGCGCTGGGCCGCATTAACGTGTTGCGCCTAATGATCGGCATCTCTATGGTGGCTATGCCCATTCTGTATCACGTGGGCGGCAACGTGGTGGCATTGTTCGTGATGCTGTACATCGTTTACTGGTGCTACGGCACCCAGCTTTCGGTCAACGCATCAACGGCGGCCGACTTCTGGGGTACCAAGAACGTGGGCATCAACTACGGCATGCTATTCACTGCCTGGGGTGTCGCCGGTCTCCTCGGTGGCCGCATTGGCGGCTGGATGTTCGACAAGTACCACAACTACCAGATGGCGTTCTACACGGCGGCGGCTCTGGCGGCAATTGCCCTGCTTTGCGAGCTGGCAGCCAAACGGCCAGCTCTACCAGCAGCGTCGGCCGGGAGGAAGCTGCCGGCGGCAGCCTAGTTTCCGGAAGGCAATTGCAGTTCGGCACAAGTTGTTGCATCATAGGAAACTTTGAACGGGGTGCGAGGGCCCGCTCACCCACGAGCGCCCACCGCGCCCCGAGTTCCAGTGATTGAATTCTTCAAGACCTGTACCGCCTGGGCGAAGCAGCCCGGTCAGCGCTTGAGCAAAGATTCTGCAGGCACTCCGCGAATCGAAGCGTCCACCACTTCCACCATGTGAAGCACCGGTACCTGGCTGCCGGCGAGCCGGATTGCGCTGCGCAACTGCAGCAGGCAGCCTGGATTTCCGGAGGCAACAATGTCCGGTGCGGTCGCAAGCACATTGCGGACCTTGCGCTCGCCCAATTCCTTGGCCGGCCCCGGCCGCACCAGATTATAGATTCCCGCCGACCCGCAGCACAGTGCCGCTTCGGCGGTTTCCAAAATCTGCAGTTCGGGGATTTTCCCCAACACCGTGCGAGGCTGCGTCCTCACGCCCTGTGCATGCTGCAGGTGGCACGAGTCGTGGTATGCGACTTTCAAAGGAATAGGATGGCGCGGAGCCCGCGGCTCCAGCCCCGCCAGCACTTCAGAAATGTCGCGGCACTGAGCGGAGAATGCCTTCGCCCGCTCACTATACTTCGCATCGTCACGCAGCAGATAGCCATAATCTTTCAGGTTCGATCCGCAGCCGGCGGCATTGCTCACCACCGTATCCACCTGCGCGCGTTCGAATGCGTCAATGGTGTGCCTTGCGTAATCGAGCGCTGCCTTCTCTTCTCCAGCGTGGATCATAAGCGCGCCGCAACAGCACTGATCGCTGGGAATCGCCACTTCGCAACCTTCCGCGGCCAATACGCGGGCAGTGGCGGCGTTTACCTCGGGGAAGAAGACTCTCTGCACGCATCCCAGCAGCAAACCCACACGAAGGCGCCGTTCGCCTTGCGCTTCCACGCGCTCGGGGAGCGCGGCGCCATTTCGTGGAACTGACAGTGTCAGGTTCTCCATTGCGCGCAGGCTGGCAGGGAGCAGCTTGAGGAAACCGCTGCGGCGCATAAGCGACTGCAATCCCGAGCGCTGGTACATTCGCAACGGCCCCAGCAGTAGGCGCAGCCGCTCGGGCCGCGGAAAAAGGTCAAAGATCATTCGGCGCAGCAGTCCGTCGGGTGCCGGACGACGGTAGTTGCGTTCGATCTGGGCCCGCGTTGCTTCGATCAGCTTGTCGTACTTCACCCCTGAAGGACACGCGGTCATACAGGCCATGCAGCCGAGGCAGTTGTCCATGTGGTTCACAAAGGTGGGATCGAGGCGAACCTGCCCCTCCAGGCCGAGTTTTATCAAATAGATTCGCCCGCGAGGCGAATCCATCTCCTCGCCCCAAAGCGCATAGGTGGGACAGGTGGCGAGGCAAAACCCGCAATGCACACACTCGTTGAGCAGGTCGGTCCCGGGCGGGTGGTGCGCGTCGAAGGCACCAGAGTTGGCGCTGGCAGGTATTCTCGCGGGCTCGGCCATCAGATTCCCCTCGTCATTAGATTCCCCCAATGAACCGGCCGGGGTTCAACACTCCCGTAGGATCGAATTGTGCTTTGATGCCTTTCATCAGTGCCAGCGCATCGCCCGCGCTTCCCCAGACGTCCATTTTCGATTTGATTGCGAGAGGGCAGCGCAGGATGGCGAGCGAGCCTCCGCGAATTTCCAGTTTCTTCCGCAATTCCTGGAGCCCATTGAGAAGGGCACTGGTATCGGCTCCCTCCAGCCGGAGGTACCCGACTCCCACCGCCTGAGCGACGAGCCGCCAAGGCAACGAAGCTTTCCTTATCAAATTTAAGAAGTTTCCGAGATCCGCCGGCAACAGGCTGAACTTGCACACGACGGAAGGTTCGGCCCCGCTCCACAACTTGGAGCGCGCATTCCAGACCTCTTCCGGAGACTCGATACGGCGCACCCCAGAAGCGATGCGCAGGGTCTGCTCAATCTGCGCTTCACAGCCTGCGGACGTGCCTTCAAAACGGAGATCGAGCTCATGAAGGTCGATTTCTGTCGACGAACTCCCCGCGCGAACTTGCACGCCAGTCGGAACCATGTTGCAGTCCTGAATCGCGAGCACCAAAGCATTCATGCTTCCACCGTCAGAAGTGGAGAAGCTCAAAGTGCGCGTTTCGCGCGGGACGGGATGAAGCCGGAAAATCGCTTGCGTGATGATTCCGAGAGTTCCCAATGAGCCAGTGGCCAGCTTGGGCAGGTCATATCCCGCGACGTTCTTTACAACTTTGCCGCCACTCTTGGCGAGCGTGCCATCCGGCAGCGCCAGCGTGACGCCAATAATCAAATCGCGCAAGCTTCCGAAGCGAACACGGAGAGGCCCGCTGTCGTTGGTTGCCAGGATTCCTCCGATCGTCGCTTTGTCCGGCCAAAGAGGGTCGAGCGCCAGTCGCTGACCATGTGCGGCAAGAGTTTGCTGCAGTTGTTGGAACGTGCATCCGGCTTCTACCGTCGCCGTCATGTCGCCCCAGGCGTGTTCCACGACGCGGTTCAAGCGGCGCGTGGAAAGAATCGCTTCGCCGGCCCGGGGAGGATTACCCCAATCCATCTTGGTTGCTCTGCCGCGAGGGATCACCCGCAAACCAGCGCCCGTCGCGATCTTCAGCGCGCTCGCGACTTCTTCAGGATTACCCGGCTCGATGACCATCTGGGGCAGGACGCCATCGACCGCGTCCTCCGCAATGGAGGGGTGCAGTTTCTCCGCGCCGACGAGGGCTCGCAGATCACCCCATGCGGCTTCGGCACCGGCGACGGACGCTCCCGACGATGAGTGCGTTCCCATATCCCTCAGAAGAACTGCGCTACCCCGGCGACCTCCAGCGGATGCGGTTGGTACGGACCGGTTCTCTCCGCGCACAGGCGAGTGCGAGGAAACACCTTGCCTGGATTCGAAAGCTGTTGGGGATCGAAAGCGCAGCGCACGAGTTGCATTGTTTCCAGATCGGGCTCGGCAAACATCTCCCCCATCATCATTTTTTTCTCTGCGCCCACGCCGTGTTCGCCGGTGATCGACCCGCCGCACTTCACGCACAGCCGCAGGATATTGATCGAAAGCTCCATGGCGCGCTCCTCCTGGCCCGGGATGCGGCGGTCATAGAGCACCAGGGGATGCAGATTGCCGTCGCCCGCATGAAAGACATTGGCCACACGCAGTCCTTCCGCGGCGCTCATGCGTTCGATCTCGCTCAAAATCTTGGGTAGTGCGGTGCGGGGAATGACGCCGTCCTGCACAATGTAATTGGGCGAAATGCGCCCCACGGCGGCAAAGGCGGCCTTGCGGCCTTTCCAGACGACGGCGCGCTCCGCTTCGGACTGGGCGACACGAATCTCCCAGGCCCCGCATTGCGTACAGATCCCGCTCACCTCGTCGATCAAGTGCTCGACTTCTGCGGCCGGGCCGTCGAGTTCAACCAGCAGCAGTCCGCCGCAGTTTGGGTACCCGGCGTGGACTGAGGCCTCGGCCGCCTGAATGGCGAGGTTGTCCATCATCTCGATGGCCGCCGGCAGCATTCCCGCCCCAATAATCCCGCTGACCGCCGCGCCCGCGTCCTCGGTGGTATTGAATGCGGCCAGTAGAGTTTGAATGACCGCAGGCTTCTTCACGATGCGTAGTACGACTTTGGTGGCGATTCCGAGCGTTCCTTCCGATCCCACAAAGATTCCCGGCAGATCGTATCCCGGGCGGTCGACGGCCCGGCTGCCGAGATGCACGATCGATCCATCGGGAAGAACTACCTCGAGCGCCAGCACGTGGGTAGTGGTGAATCCGTATTTCAGACAATGCGCGCCGCCCGAGTTTTCCGCAACATTCCCACCGATACTGCACACCGACTGCGACGAAGGATCGGGGGCGTAGAAATAACCATTTGCAGCCACGCGTTGCGTAACCTCCGCGTTGGTGACGCCCGGCTCGACAACCACACGCGCGTTCGGCAGATCCACTTCGAGAATGCGATTCATGCGGGCTAAACTAACGACCACGCCATTTCCTACTGGCAGGGCCCCGCCGCTGAGCCCGGTGCCCGAACCCCGAGCTACAAAGGGAATCTTTTCGCGTTGACAGATACGCACAATCGCCTGCACTTCCCCAGTTGATTTGGGAAGCAGAACCGCCTGCGGCAAGACGCGGAGGTTCGTCAGCCCATCGCATTCATAGGTGTGCAATTGAGATGCTTCGGTGATCAAACCCCTGCCAACGATCCCGCGGAACTCGCCGAGGATACGCGCTTCCATGAGGTTCTCCTCGTCTGGCAGTGATGAGCCTGGTCGGCACTTTCAAGAGGCTGCAAAGATCGACTGGAATCTTATACCAAGATGCCCGCGTATTTGTCTCGCAGAATAGACGGCTAATGTCCAGGGGGTGTCCGGGACTGCCTATTGCGGGTACCAGTCAAGCAACCGGACCTCGATCCCGGTACCTTCAAGCCCTTTCTTGAAAACAGCAAGATCGGAACTGTGGCAATGATACGGAATCACGATCTTCGGATGAAATGCCTTCACCGCATCCGCTGCCTCTTCGGGAGGCATGGTGTACGGCAGATTCATGCACACGAACGCCACGTCAATATTCTTCAGCGCCCGCATTTCCGGGATGCCTTCGGTGTCGCCCGAAAAGTAAAAGCGCACACCACCGTAGGTGAGCACGTATCCGTTGCCGCGTCCCTTGTCATGGAAGAGTTTGCCTGGAGCTGGCCCGCGCGTCAGGTTGTAGGCGGGGATGGCCTCAATCGTCCAGCCCTGCCACTTTTTGTTTTCACCATTTGCAATCGGTTTGGCAGTCTTGACCGTCGCTACCACGGCGGGCGCCGCCAGGATTTCCGTTCCAGCCTTGCTGATTTCGGCGATGGAAGTCGGATCCATGTGGTCGGGGTGAGTGTGAGTAATCAGAATGAGGTCGGCTTTCGGCAATCCGGCGAATTTTGCAGGTTTGGCCGGATCAATATAGATGACCCTGCTTCCCGCCTCGATCAGTGCGCTGGCATGATACAGCGGAGTGATCTTGACCGCTCCTGCCGAGGTTGGAAACGTCTGCGCTGCGGTCGCAGAGTAGGCAATGGACGACATAACGAAGAAGGAGCAAGCGAGAGCCAAAAGTAAGTTCATCTCGACCTCACGTCAATTTTCACTACGATTTTAATGCCAAGAAGAGCTATGCGGGGTAGTCATCTACATTAAGGTGCGAAATAAAAGTTAGCTTCTCCTGCGACCCCTCGAAGCATCTTGTCATCTAAACAAACCTCGGAAGGTAAGTCGGGGTTGGCTTGCCTTCCGCACCATTCGTCCAATCATAGCCACCAGACCGGGAGCGCAGAATGCTTACCGCAGAAAAGCCTGTCATAGTTTCGCAGGAAGTTTTCCACGAACTCATGGAACGTTGGTCCGATGCTCGCCGGCAAAGCGACGCAATCTTCAGTCTAGTACGCTTCGGTTCGCTCTATGAAAGACCGATTCCGGAGCGTCACCGCATCATCTTTTATGTTGGACACCTGGAGGCATTTGATTGGAACTTGTTGAACAACTCCCTCTTCGAGTTGAAGAGTGCCCATCCTGAATTTGATCGCCTGTTTGCCTTCGGCATCGACCCAGTCGGCGGCGGGCTGCCATCCGATCTGCCATCCGACTGGCCCTCCCTGAATGCCGTCCGCAATTATGTGAGCGGTGTCCGCAGCGCTCTCGACAAAAATCTTGCCCAGATAAGTTTCGAACCAAAGCACGCGACTTTGCTGAATGTAGCGGTTGAGCATCGGCTGATGCATGCCGAAACCTTGGCCTACATGCTGCATCAGTTGCCGCTCGACAGGAAAGTGCCGCAAGAAGTGAGGCAACCAGATTTACCAAATCCCGCTGGGCCGCCAGTCACCCACCGGGTTGTCGCCGTCCCTACGGGTCGCGTGACGCTTGGGCTCGACCGGAACTCTGAAACCTTCGGCTGGGACAACGAGTTCGACACACACACGGTGGAAGTTCCTGCGTTCGAGATCGATCGCTACAAGGTGACAAACCGTCAGTATCTCGAGTTCATGGCGGCCGGCGGCTATGAGACGCGCTCTTTCTGGGGCGACGATGACTGGAACTGGAAGACTGCTCGCGGAATTTCTCATCCCCTGTTCTGGAAGAAGGATGGAATTCGATGGCTATGGCGCGGCATGTTTACCGAAATACCGTTTGGAGAAATACCGTTCGATAATGCTCCGCTCGATTGGCCAGTATACGTGAGCCATGCGGAGGCACGCGCCTACGCGCGCTGGGCAGGGAAGTCGCTTCCCACCGAAGCGGAATGGCAGCGCGCCGCCTACGGCACCGCCGAGGGAAGCCTGAGAAATTACCCGTGGGGCAACGAGGCGCCCGATGCCGAGTTTAATGCGAAGTTCGGGAATTTCGACTTCCACCGTTGGGATCCCGCGCCGGTGAACGCATTTCCTGACGGCCAGAGCGCTTTCGGCGTTCACGACATGCTGGGCAACGGCTGGGAGTGGACTTCCACCGTTTTCGACCCGTTTCCTGGTTTCCGACCGTTTCCGTTCTACCGTGGATACTCGGCTGACTTCTTTGATGGCAAGCATTTCGTCATGAAGGGCGGTTCAGCACGCACCGCTGCGTGTATGTTGCGGCCCACATTTCGCAACTGGTTCCAGGCGCATTACCAATACGCGTATGCGGGTTTCCGTTGTGTAGGCCGCTGATGGCCGAGCTGACCGTCGAGCCGGTGATCGGATCCGATGATATAGGGGGAATGAGGAAATGCTGATTCATGCGATTCCTGCCAATACCGCTTACGAGTTTGCTTCCGAATTTGCTTCCAAATTTGCTTATGACGTCCGCGCCGGCCTCACCCGGCCGGAACAGAAGGAACTCCCCTCGAAGTACTTCTACGATGACGTGGGCTCGGCGCTTTTTGAAGTGATCAGCCATCTGCCCGAGTACGGGCTCACCCGGGCCGATGAGCGTTTGTTGCGACGTCATGCCGGGGAAATAGTGGAGCGCCTGGATGCTTCAGTCTCCGTCGCTGAACTCGGAAGCGGCAGCGGCAAGAAGACGCGCTGGATACTGGAGGCGCTCAGTCAACGGGGAAGGATATTTTATTATCCAGTCGAAATATCCCGCTCGGCTCTGGCCATGTGCGAGCGCGAACTCAGCGACATTGATGCGATCAGCATTGTGGGTTTTGAGCGCGAGTATCTTGACGGCTTGCTGGAGGTGGCCGCACAGCGGAAGCGCGGTCAATACCTCCTCGTGCTGTTTCTTGGCAGCACCATCGGGAACTTCGATCGTCCCGCGGGAGTGAAATTCCTGATGGAGGTGCGACGCATTCTCGAGCCCGGCGATTCACTTCTGCTCGGAACGGACCTGGAAAAGCCCGCCGCGCAATTGCTCAAGGCTTACGACGACGAACTGGGAGTGACTGCCGCCTTTAATCTCAATCTGCTGGCGCGCGTCAATCGCGAGCTTGATGCCGATTTTGACTTGAGCCAGTTCGCGCATCTCGCCCGGATCAACCACGAAGCCCGGAGCGTCGAAATGCATCTGCAATCGATGCGACGCCAGACGGTGCGCATTCCGGCAGCCGATCTGCGCGTAGAGTTTTTGGAGGGTGAGACCATCTGGACAGAAAGCAGCCACAAGTACTCGACTGACGAGGTTTCCCAGATGGCGCGCGCTGCCGGTTTCTGCTGCCAGGCACAATGGATTGATGAGCAGTGGCCCTTTGCGGAGAACCTGCTCACGGTGGAGTGAATGGCTTGTCGCGACCAGTGCTGTGCAGGCATGGGATCATTAGTGCAGGACCAATCGTGCATCCGCCAGCCGCGCGGGTCCAGGGCTCTCGGGTCTTAGGAGGAAGCTGCTGTTCTGCGCCATATGCGCACGTTGTTGGCGCTGATCACGATACAAAATAGGTTGGCTGGGATAAAACCCAATTGAGCGGTCTTGATGCCGATGACGCACATAACGACGCAATTCACGGTTGCCAGCAGCCAGCCTTGCGAGCAGCGGCGTCCGACCAAAATTGTAGATGTGATGGTTAGCACACAAGATAGATAATCGAGCCTTAACACGAATGAAATGCCTCCGGTAATCATTATTGAGCGAGTGGTGTGCCGCTTTCTGTGATCTTGGTCGGTTGTCATGTAACCGAAGTCACCCTATTGAAGGGCGTTATGTCCGTGTGGGAGGGACTGGAAAGTGCACCTGCAAGACATTCATTAGTAAGCCCAGGAGGGAACCGATGCCACAAGAATGCTCTCACCTTGACCAGATCAAAGTAAGACAAACGAACAAACATATATGCGAGGACTGCGTTAAGACTGGCGACACGTGGGTCCACCTGCGCATGTGCCTCATCTGCGGGCACGCCGGCTGTTGCGACTCGTCTAAGAACAAGCACGCCACCAAGCACTTTCACCACACCAAGCATCCTCTGATGCGCTCCATCGAGCCGGGAGAGTCCTGGATCTGGTGTTACGTAGATGAGGTCGAGGCCGGCGAACTTGCAGCTTGAGCGCGTGGGTGGTATTCAGGTTCATCCTCAACGCTGAGGCCGGTCCAGATTGGAAACGATCATGGCGAAACCCATTTTGCTGAGTGTCGACGACGACTCCGATGTATTGCGGGCGATCGAACGCGATTTGCGCTCGCAGTACGGCGCTGAGTATCGCGTCATTGGGAGCGATTCTCCTGAAGGGGCGCTGGATCTGTTGAAGCAGTTGAAAGTGCGCAATGATAGCGTAGCCCTGCTGCTGGCGGACCAGCGCATGCCGCGGATGGATGGGATCACATTTCTCCAGGAAGCTATGCACGTGTTCCCTGATGCAAAGCGTGCGTTACTTACCGCATACGCCGACACCAATGCCGCCATCAGCGCCATCAATCAAGCCAGCATCAACTACTTCTTCTTGAAGCCGTGGGATCCGCCGACAGAGCATTTGTATCCCCAACTGAATGACCTGCTCGATGATTGGCAAGCTTCGTATCGACCTGCGTTTCAGGGGATCCGGGTTCTTGGCACACGGTGGTCGCCCCGGTCGTATGAGTTGCGGGATTTTCTGGCGCGCAATCGCGTTCCGTATCAGTGGATCGATGTGGAACTCTCCGCCAACGACCCGGAAACCAAGCGTCTGGTGGAAGCTCTGGGCGAGGAGGCCACCAGCCTCCCGGTCGTGCTCTTCCCGGACGGAACAAAGCTTCTGGAAAGCCTGCCCACGGATGTGGCGCAAAAAGTCGGTTTGCGGACGCGCGCGCAAACCAGCTTTTACGATTTGGCGATTGTAGGCGGTGGGCCGGCGGGTCTGGCGGCGGCCGTTTACGGCGCGTCGGAGGGTCTGCACACAGTGATGATTGAGCGCGAAGCGCCGGGTGGACAGGCTGGTTTGAGTTCGCGGATCGAGAACTATCTCGGATTCCCGTCCGGTCTCAGCGGTAACGATCTGGCCCGGCGCGCGGTGGTGCAGGCACAACGTTTCGGAGTGGAAATTCTGTCTCCGCAAGAAGCGGTCGGTGTCCGAACCGAAGGATCGTATCGCATCATCAAGTTGGCCGACGGCAACGAGATCTCCTGCCACGCACTGATGATCGCGAGCGGAGTGCAGTGGCGGCGACTGGAAGCTCCCGGAATCGATCGATTGCAAGGCGCCGGCGTCTATTACGGTGGTGGTGCGACCGAAGCGTTGTCATGCAAAGGCGAAGACGTCTATGTCGTTGGCGGCGCAAATTCCGCGGGCCAGGCCGCTATGAACTTTGCCAAGTATGCGGAACGCGTCGTCATGGTCGTTCGAGGCAGTTCGCTTGCCAGTACCATGTCACAGTATCTGATTGATCAAATCAAGGAGACGCCCAACATTCAGGTATGGCCCCACGCCAGCGTGGCCGAAGCGCATGGAGAAACGCATCTGGAAGAAATCTCCATCCTTTGTTCGGATTCCAACAAGCTGGAGCGAGTGCCGGCCAGCGCGATGTTCATCTTTATTGGAGCCCTCCCGCGTACGGACTGGCTGGGGGACCTGGTCGAGCGCGACCAGCGCGGCTTCCTGTTGACTGGTCCCGATCTTATTCGCGACGGACAACGCCCCAAAGGTTGGGCGCTCGACCGGGATCCATTCCTGCTCGAAACCAATATTCCCGGCATCTTTGCGGTGGGCGATGTGCGGCATGGTTCGGTGAAGCGCGTCGCATCCGGAGTCGGTGAAGGATCGGTAGCTGTCCAGTTCATCCATCAGTATTTGAGCAAGGTATAAATGGTCGAGAAATCGGAATTACTTAATGTCCCCGTGTTTGAGGGCTTGCCCGACGATCAGATCGCCTGGTTCATCAGCCAGTCGCAAGAACTCCACTACAAAGCGGGTGATACCTACTTGCGCCAAGGCACTCCCGCGGATGCAATGTTTGTGATTCTTGAAGGGCACCTCGAGCTCCAGGGGAGCTGGGCGGCGAAACACTCGCATTTTCCATGAAAGCGGGCGATGTCACCGGAGCGCTTCCGTTTTCAAGGATGAAACAGTTTAAGGTGAACGGGCGGGCAGCTACAGACAGCCGCATCTTGCGTTTTCCTGCAGCCCTGTTTCCAGATCTTGTGCAGAAAATGCCGGAGTTGGCGAAGCGTCTCGTGGCCCTCATGTCCGATCGTATCCGTGAAACTACTCGTATCGAGCAGCAGCGCGATCGATTGGCGGCTCTAGGGAAGCTTTCCGCGGGTCTGGCTCATGAACTCAATAATCCCGCTTCCGCCGCGAAACGGGCCACCAGCCAATTGCGTGACATCCTGAAGAAAATCAAAGACGCGAGTCTCGAACTGGGTAGGCGCGATCTCACCCCAGCACAAAAAGCGGAAATCGAAAAGCTGGAAATTTCGTTTATCCAGAGCGACGAACCTCCAGCCGATGCACTGGCCATCAGCGACCTGGAAGACCAGGTCGATTCCTTACTGCGCAGTCATGGTCAGAACGACCTCTGGCAACTGGCGGCCGATCTGGCAAAGAAGAATATCAAGCCAGAAGCGCTGGAATCATTATTCGCGGCCCTCGATGCCGGCACTGCCCGAGCCGCTCTGGTGCGGATTGCTGCCTCCGTCGAGGTCGCGGGTCTGCTGAACGAAATTGAGAGCAGCATATCGCGAATCTCCGATCTGGTCGGTGCGATCAAGGAATACACCTACATGGACCAGGCGCCAGTACAAAATGTTGACATCGTAAAAAGCCTCGAGACTACACTTACCATCCTGAACCACAAGCTGAAACGCGGAGTGCTGGTGCAGCGCGATTACGAGCGCATTCCACTCTTGGTGAATTCATTCGGGAGCGAACTCAACCAGGTGTGGACCAACATCATTGATAATGCCATCGACGCCATGGGCGGCAAGGGCGAGCTTCGGGTTCGAACTTATCGCGACGACAGTTGTGTCGCAGTCGAGATCGCCGACAACGGTCCAGGGATTTCACCGGAGGTTGAGCCACATATTTTTGAGCCGTTCTTTACGACGAAGGGCGTCGGGGAGGGCACCGGGCTCGGCCTCGACACGGTTCAGCGCATAGTGAAGAAACACCGAGGCAGTATTCAGGTCACTTCGAGACCGGGCGATACACGTTTTCAAGTGCGGCTCCCGTTGGCGGATGCCTCGATGCCTGAACACAATAACCACAACTGAGGATTCCAACTAAGGAGAAAATTTATGTCTACGATCGCGATGAAAGACGGCACACAGATTTACTACAAGGACTGGGGAAAGGGACAGCCCATAGTGTTCAGTCACGGCTGGCCGCTCACTGCGGATGACTGGGACGGACAGATGTTGTTCTTCGGCCAGCATGGCTATCGCGTCATCGCGCATGACCGGCGAGGCCATGGCCGCTCCTCGCAGACCTGGGATGGCAACGACATGGATACCTACGCGGACGATCTCGCGGCCCTGACTGAAAAGCTTGACCTGAAGAACGCAATCCATGTGGGTCACTCCACAGGCGGCGGGGAAGTCGCTCGTTACATCGGGCGGCATGGCTCAAAGCGTGTCGCCATGGCCGTGCTCATCAGCGCCGTGCCGCCGCTGATGGTGAAGACGGACAAGAATCCCACTGGCCTGCCCATCGCGGTCTTCGACGGCCTGCGAGCGGCGTTTGCCCAGAATCGGCCACAGTTTTACAAGGACATTACACTTCCGTTCTACGGCTACAACCGGCCAGGCGCCAAGATTTCAGAAGGCATCCGGGAGCACTGGTGGTTGCAGGGAATGATGGGAGGAATGAAGGCCCACTACGACTGCATCAAGGCTTTCTCAGAGACGGATTTTACTGAAGACCTCAAGAAGATCGATGTGCCAACCCTCATCCTGCATGGCGACGATGACCAGATCGTGCCGATCGGCGCTTCGGGGCTGATGTCCGCGAAGATCGTCAAGAACGCCACGCTGAAGGTCTATCCGGGTTTCCCGCACGGGATGCCCACAACCAACGCGGACCAGATCAACGCCGACCTGCTCGCGTTTTTCCAGCGCAGCGCACAGGTGGCGGCGTAACCGTCGAAAATGAATATGAGATTCTCAGGCAAGTTGGTCCTGATCGCTGGGGGCACCGGTGGGCTGGGGCGTGCTGTGAGCCTCGCGTTTCTGCGGGAAGGTGCCAAGGTAGTTGTCACCTATCAGGAGCAGAAAGAGTTGGATTCCCTGAAGAGCGAAGCCGGAGCGAAGGGCTGGTCGGTCGAGGGGCATTTTGTGGATGTCACCGATGAAACTGCGGTACACCAACTCCTCGACCGCATTTTTGTCCAACACGGCCGTTTGGACGCTCTGGTGAATACTGTCGGCGGCTATGCCGGCGGCGTGAACTTGTGGGACCTGGAGACAAAGGTTTTTGATCGGATGCTCGCACTGAATTTGCGTTCAGGGTACGCGCTGGCGCGCGCGGCGATACCGGCGATGCTCAAACAAAAACATGGAGCGATCGTGAACGTTGCGGCAAAAGCCGCGTTGGATCATGGCGCCGGCGCAGCCGCCTATGCCGCGTCCAAAGCGGGCGCGCTGGCGCTCATGGATTCCCTGGCCGCGGAAGTCAAAGGCACCGGAGTGCGGGTGAACTCGATTCTTCCCAGCATCATCGACACAGAAGCGAACCGCAAAGCCATGCCCAACGCCGATTTTGCCAAGTGGCCGAAGCCCGAGGAAATCGCGCGCGTCATCCTGTTTTTGTGCAGCGACGATGCCAAAGTAATTCACGGCGCTGCGCTGCCAGTCTATGGGGACAGCTGAAAGAAGCGCCACTCGCGCTGTGCTAAAGGCGGAGATTTTCTTCAGGAGGTCAACATGTCAATTCGACCCGTCAAGCGGCTCATCAAATCCAAGCCAACTCTAGAAGGAGCGGGGGTGCATCTGCGCCGCGCGTTTGGCTTCGGAAACACCTCCGACTTCGACCCGTTCCTCTTGCTCGACGACTTTCGCAATGATGTTCCGGAGGACTATCTGCTGGGCTTCCCGTGGCATCCCCATCGCGGGATCGAGACCATCACCTATGTGCTTGCCGGAACCGTGGAGCACGGCGACAGCATGGGAAACCGTGGTGCCATCGCTGCTGGCGATGTGCAGTGGATGACGGCAGGCAGCGGGATCATCCACCAGGAGATGCCGAAAGGCGATCCCGCTGGCCGGATGCATGGGTTCCAGTTATGGGCGAATCTTCCGTCGTCGCTCAAAATGACCTCCCCGCGTTACCAGGAGGTGAAGTCTTCCGATATTCCTGAGGTGAAGGACGACGACGGCACTCACGTGCGAGTTGTGTGCGGGAAGTTTTGGGGTAAGGCAGGTCCAGTGGACGGAATCGCTGCCGATCCGATCTATCTCGACGTGTCCGTAGCTCCGGGCCGGCGCAAGACGCTTCCGGTAGAAACGACACGACACGCCTTCGCCTATGTTTTCGCGGGGGCCGGGAAGTTCTGCAACGCTTCTGGGCCCCTGGCGGTGCCGACGGAAGCGGTCGAGTGGGCGGACACGCATCCTCCCTCCGAAGCGGATAACCGCTCGCTGGTACTCTTCGATCGCGGCGATGAGGTCACAGTGCAAGCCGGGGAAGACGGGATCCGATTTCTGCTGGTTTCGGGAAAGCCGCTGCAGGAGCCGGTGGCGTGGTACGGCCCCATCGTTATGAACACGCAGGCAGAGCTCCGGCAGGCGTTCGACGAACTCGAGCGAGGAACATTCCTCAAGCCGATATAGATTCGTTTAGTAGGTTGCGAAAAAGTCGGTGATCGAAATTTGGGCGGCGCAGCGCCGGGGTCCCCGGCGGGCCTGCCTTTGGCCCGCTGGGGTGGAGCGGTTCACCGCTGCAATAACTGGCCTGTTTTCAGAGGCGACTATTAGCCGCTGAGGTGATACTGCACGGAAAGTATTTTTCGCAGTCTTCTGCGGCAGCAGCCCAAACACTCCAACCCCATTCGTTCCCGCATACACCGTGCCGCGAGCGAAGAGGGAGAAATTAACATGGCAATCGCGTCCACGAATCCTGCAAAGGACGAAAAGCGGGCGGTATGCTTGACGTTTGAGAAAAGACTGCATACATTCAAGAGCCGGGGATTGATGCGCTCCTCCATCTATTTTCTGAGTGCAAACTGACTTTGACGAGGTACTCGTGCCATGACAATCAAGAGAAACGCGGTCCGTAAAACGGCGCTCAGACAAAAAGCGCAGCTGATGTCGGGTTCGGAGATTGAGCGCACCCTGGTGCGCCTGGCCCACGAAATCCTCGAAAAGAACGGTGGCGTCGACGCCTTGGGACTAGTTGGAATCCGCCGCCGCGGAGTTCCCATCGCCGAGCGCTTGGGCAAGATGATTCACCAGGTCGAAAAGAAAAAAGTTCCCGTGGGCACGCTCGATATCACGTTCTATCGCGATGACCTTTCCACACTCGGGCCCAAGCCCGTGGTACAGGAAACGGAAATAGGCTTTTCTGTCGAGGATAAGAAGATCGTCTTGATCGACGATGTACTTTACACCGGCCGCACCACACGCGCTGCCCTCGACGCCCTTTTTTCGCATGGACGCCCGAGCCTGGTGCAATTGCTGGTGCTGATCGATCGCGGCCATCGCGAATTGCCAGTCGAGGCCACGTTCATCGGTCGAACCGTACAGACAACCGCGAATGAAGTGATCGAAGTCAAGTTGTTCGAGATCGACGAGGCTGAGAAGGTTCTGCTGATGGAAAGGTGAGGCAGGGATACACGGCCGACCCTTTAATGAATTGTCATCCCGAGCAAAGCGAGGGATCCGCAGTTTCTCGGCAAAATGCAGACCCCTTGCTTTGCTCGGGATGACAAAAGCTATCGAGCTGACTTTCGCGACGGACTGCTAGCCCTTGCCTCTTGCACTCCACTCCACATCAAACCGCGCCCGGTCATAGAAAGACTTCTGCGTCCCCACTCCACTAGTCGAAAGCCCTGCGTAAAGGTTGGCGCGCTTCACAGCTTCCCGCTCCGGCAGACCCTCGCCAAGGAAAGTAGCGAAGCTGCCAATAAAAGCGTCGCCGGCTCCCGTACTATCCACGCTCTTCACATTGAACGCAGGCACGTGTTCCATGCCGTCGCTTCCGGCAAGCAGCGAGCCATTCGCACCCAGAGTGATGATCACCCGCCGAATGCCGCGGGCAAGAAGCTTGCCCGCACAGCGCTTGGCGTCGTCAAGATTGCGCACGGGCATGCCGGAAATCGCCTCGGCCTCACTCTCGTTAGGAACAAAGTAATCGAGATCGGCAACCGCGCCGATGTCGATGGGCTGCGCCGGCGCCGGGTTCAAAATGCAGCGGACGTCATTTTGTCGTGCAAACTTAATTGTGTAGTACACCGTTTCCAGCGGGATCTCGAACTGAAGAACGATGCAGTCTGCGCTCTTCAGCGTATCCGCCGCGGCATCCACGTCGGCGGGTTTCAATGTGTCATTGGCGCCTTTCACGACAATGATCCGGTTTTGCCCGGAAGGATCGACGAAGATCGGCGCCACCCCGCTGGAGACGCCGCTGACCTGCCGCACGTGCGTGGCATCGATACCCAGTTTTTCAAAGTTCTTGATGGTTGACGGACCAAACAGATCGTCTCCGACGCGTGCCACCATGAAGACTTCGGCTCCGCAGAGCCGCGCGGCCACGGCCTGGTTCGCGCCTTTCCCGCCAAACCCCAGATCGAACCTCTGGCCAAAGATGGTTTCCCCCGGCTTGGGAAACTGGTCTGAAAACGTGGTCAAGTCAACATTGGCGCTCCCTACCACTGCGATGCGAGGACGCTTGGCCATAATTTTCTCGTTGAAGCCAACACGTTCAAACGGAGAGTGCGGGTTTGAAGTGAGGAAGGCAGAGTTTAGTGAGTCAGATCGTGGCGTGTCAACCAGCGCTGCGGCCCGACCACCGGGAAGTGATCCAGTTCCGAATTGGCGGCACTCCGAGAGAATCGCCAGAAGCGAAACTCCCGCGCACGCCACAGAGCCTAGGCGGGTTTCCCAGTATAGTGTTCTTCGCGGTGGACATCACCATGGTCCTCCAAGGATTCAAGGTGAGTCGTGACTTCCGCGGGCATCCCCAGTTCCTCCGGCAGGCGTTCCTCCAGAATGGTTGCGAGGCGGTGGGCCTCGCTAACCGGGGTCAAGCGCGGGAACAACAAATGTACTTCGATGATCTGGCGGTATCCCGTGGTTCGGAAACGTACGCCATGGTATTGAATGCTCAGTTCCGAGCAAATTGCATCCAGCTTGTCGCGAATTTCCCGGCCGGCTTTCGGATCGGAATAATCCATCAGCCCGACCGCCGAACGCCAGACCAAGCGCCCTCCCGACCACAGGATATTCGCAGCAACAGCGATGGCCACCAGAGGGTCGAACGGCTTCCAGTGCGTCAACATCACTAGCCCCAGTCCTCCCACAACGCCAAAGCTGGTCCAGCTATCGGTCAAGACGTGTTTGCCATCGGCTTCAAGAATGAGTGAACTGGTCCGCCGGCCGGTCCGCAGAAGATAGTAACCCAGACCCGCATTGACTATTCCCGCCATCAGGACCAGCAATGCGCCTGCTCCCAGGTGCTCCAGCTGTAGCCCAACGATCCACTTCCGAATCGATTCATAGAGAATTGCGATCGCGGCCACCACAATCATTGCTCCTTCAAATCCAGCAGAGAAAAAGGTAATCCGCTCATACCCGTAGAGGAATTGATGGGAGGCAGGTTTTGCGCTGAGCCGAAGACTAAAGGCTGCAAACCCTACCGCGATCACATGAACGACCGACTCGGCCGCGTCGGAAAAAATGGCCGCCGAATGCGTCATGAAATAGACGGTCGTCTTCAGGATCAGCATTGCCAAACCAAGAATCAGGGAGAGACGCATGGCGAAGCGCGCATCGCGCAACTCCTGCTCGTCCCTTCGTATTGTCGAGCTAACCGTGTTCTGCTTAGACACGCCCTCTTCCTCTGGCTGAGAACTTGGCAACTCGCACATGGTCTCACAGAAATCGCACGGCATGATGTGATCCCGCTCACGTACTCCAGGCGGCCTTGGAGATTCGGAAGCAGCGGTCGCTGGCTCAAAACTGACCGCCTATCAGCGGTCGGTGTCACGACACAAACGAAACGTCCCCAGGTACAACCGTGCCGAAGTCACGCTCATTCATCTGGCGTCCGCCCACGCTCTTGAGTATTCTCTTGGGGATGGCCACCGTCTCGTTGAGCGAACTGTTGGGCTCGACCGTCTATGACGCCTCCGGCGCCGCCAGCGGCCGGGTTCGCGAGGTGGCCCTCGCCCCGCAGGAGGACCGTTCCCGCGTTTCGCTACTGATCGTCAAAACGCCTGCGGGGAACCGCGTGTTGCCCCTGACCGCGGTTTCCGAGATCAATGGCGGCGTTCGAGCCTCTACCGCGGCTGCGGACTGGGTATCAGCGGATGGCTCCGAAGGGTTGTTGCTGCTCACTCGGGATCTGCTCGATCAGCAGGTTATCGACGTACACGGCCGCAAAGTTGTGCGCGTGAACGACGTAGACTTTCATCGCGACACCGCGCAGAACCGGCCCGTTCTTAAAGTTGGTGGCGTGGATGTGGGCGCTCGGGGCGCCCTTCGCCGTCTCCTCAAGGGCATGGTTCCAGCGGCTGCCCTTCGGGCGTTGCTCCTGCGTATCCCTCTCCGCGAAATTCCCTGGGATTTCGTGGACCTCATCGAGACCGACCCGGCCCGGCGCGTCAGGCTGAAGATTTCGCATGAGCGACTGGCCAAACTCCATCCCGCCGACATTGCCGACATCGTCGAAGAACTGGCTCCCGATGAGCGCGAAGCCGTATTTGAGACTCTGGACGAGGGCGTCGCCGCTGGCGCGCTGGAAGAGCTTGAACCCAAAGTGCAGAAAGCGGTCCTGGAATCCCTTGATTCCGACCGCGTCGCCGACATTGTCGAAGAGATGGAACCCGACGCCGCTGCCGACCTTTTGGGCGACCTGCCCGATGAGCGGACCGAGGAAATCCTGGTGCAGATGCAGCCCGAAGAGCGCCAGGAAGTCGCTGACCTGCTCGAGTTCAAAGAGAATACGGCCGCCGGCCGCATGACCACCGAGTACATTGCCCTGCCGGTGACGGCCACGGCCCACGACGCGATAGAAACCATGCGTGCTTTCGAAGGCCGCATGGAGAACATGAGCACCGTTTACTTGATTGATTCTCACGGTACCTTGGCCGGCGCTGTGCCTCTGGTGAAGATCGTACTGGCGCCCGCTTCGACTCCGCTGCTGGCCTTGGCCCAGGAGCCGCTGATCTCCTGCCACGAAGACACGAAAGAGAGGGAATTCGCTGAACTCTTTGACAAGTACAACCTGCTGACCTTGCCCGTGATCGACGAGCACAATCAACTCACAGGCGTAATCACGCCGGATGACGTGATCGCGATGCTGCGCGCAAAGCTTTAGCAGTTCGTGTGGGACGCGCGCTCCGCCCGTGTAGGGACAGCCGCCCTCGGCTGTCCAAGCCGAGCGAAGCTCGGCAGCCCCGTGCAGCATCGCACAAAAGTTCCTCACTTTTGCAGATTCGCCTATCCAGACGGCGCGTTCAGCATTTATTCTGATCGGTCTATTTTGCCAATTTGACGGTGCCGCGGGCCTGTACGCATGAGATTCCTGAGAAGCTGGAAGTTCCGGATACTGCTGTTCTTCGCCGTCGTAGGGCCGGGCTTCATCACCGCGAACGTCGACAACGATGCCAACGGCATCTTTACCTATTCGGCTGCCGGCGCGCAGTTCGGCTACATGCTCCTATGGACGATGATCCCGACCACGATTGCCCTGATCGTAGTGCAAGAGATGTGCGCCCGCATGGGAGCGGTGACGGGCAAGGGCCTGAGCGATCTGATCCGGGAAGAATACGGCCTGCGAATTACGTTCCTCATGATGCTCGGCATTCTGATTACAAATTTCGGAAACGTTGTGGGCGAGTTTATCGGCATTGTGGGAAGCATGGGGCTGTTCGGAGTCTCAAAGTACATATCGGTGCCGATCTGCGCCGTGATCGTCTGGCTCATCGCAGTCAAAGGTCAGTACAAGAGCGTTGAGAAGGTTTTCTTGGCGGCTTCGTTCTTCTACATCACTTACATATTTGCCGGAGCGCTGGCCAAGCCAGCGTGGATTGAGGCCGTGAAGGCCACGGTGAAGCCTCCTGGGATGGCCGCCTTCAAGCAGAGCTCCTACCTCTACATGGTGATCGGCGTGGTCGGGACCACGATCGCGCCCTGGATGCAGTTCTATCTGCAGTCGTCGATCGTGGAAAAAGGAGTCACTCGTCGCCAGTACAAGACTTCGCGGCTCGACGTGATTGTGGGATGCATTTTTACCGACGTGGTTGCCTGGTTCATCATTGTGGCCTGCGCGGCCACGCTCTACGCGCACAACGTTCGTGACATTCGTGACGCCGCCGACGCCGCTCAGGCGCTACGACCCTTGGCGGGCGACTGGGCCTACATACTGTTTGCTCTGGGGCTTTTCAATGCGTCGCTGTTTGCAGCTTCGATTTTGCCGCTTTCAACGGCTTACACGGTTTGTGAAGGCTTAGGCTTCGAGTCGGGCGTAGAACGCAAGTTTTCCGAAGCTCCCGCGTTTTACTGGCTCTATACCGCGCTCATCGTTGCCGGCGCAGCTGTGGTCCTCATACCCGGCCTTCCGCTGATCAAGATCGCGGTTTTTTCGCAAGTGGTCAACGGCGCAGTGTTGCCGTTCGTGCTGATTTTCATGTTGTTTCTGATCAACAAAAAAGAACTGATGGGCGAATACGTGAATAAACCCACGTTCAACATTATCGCTTGGGCAACCACCGTGATTATGATTGGGTTAACGGTGCTGTATGTCTACAGCCAGGTGCACGGGACGGGATAGAGCATCTCAAATGATTTTCCCGGCGGCCAGGTCCTTCACCAGTCCCCGGTCCGCTTCGAGGAAATCCAGTTCCAGCAGCTGCTTCCGCGAGACCCAGCGGATCTCGCGAAAAATCCGGTTCTCAATTTCGCCCAGGTAGTTGCGTACTTCGTAGAAGCGGAGTTCCACCGACCCGCCGCCCGGATATTCATGAACGATGCGGGCGACTTCCACGCCGACCTCCGCCACGATTCCCAATTCTTCTTCCAGTTCCCGGCGCATTGCGTCGCGCGGCTGTTCCCCTTCTTCGATCTTGCCTCCGGGAAATTCCCATTTGAGCGGCATAACCTGGTGTCGCGTCCTCTGGCAGGCGAGGATGAGATCGTCCTTCAAAATCAGCGCGGCTGCGACTCGTTTCATGTTGTTCAGAATTGGCGGAACGTGGCGATCGCCTACCTGTGCTCCAGTCGCTTGCCAACGAGTCGAGCGCAATACTCGACCAGTTCACGGTCTTCGGTGGCGAATGCCGCCAGGAAGTGACTGTCAATATCGAGTTCGCCGGCCACTTTGCCGCGCACAAAGATTGGAACCACGATCTCCGACTTGGTTTCGAGCGAGCACGCAAGATAGCGTGGGTCCTTCTTTACGTCATCCACAATCACCGTTTTCCCCGACGATGCCGCCGCCCCGCAGATGCCCTGGTGCAAATGAATGCGGGTGTGCGGAGTCATTGCTCCCTGGTAATGTCCCAGCACCAGCACCGGCGGATTGGCTCCAGCTTCCAGCATGTAGAAGCCCACCCAGTTGTACTTCAGCATTTCCTGGTTCAGGAGAAGCGTGATGCCCTTCATCAGTTGATCCGCCGTACGCGCTTCGGCATTCAAGCTATCCGCTGCCTTGCACACCTCTTCGACCTTGCCAGTATCAGTTTTGAATTTGGTAGCCATAGTGATAATCCTAAACCAAGCCGTCGCAGTTCACCTTTACCGCGGTGTTTGCGTCTGCGGTACTTGCGTAACCGAACGGAGCCCCGGTTGGGGACCGAATATCGCCGGATGAATCGCGCCCGCCAGCGCGCGCAGTCCCGCAACCAGCGTGGGCGCGGGCGTGTTTAAAAGCTCGTCGGAGATGCAATAAACCTGCGAATTTCGCACCGCGCTAGTTTCCGACCATCCTCTTTCCGCCGCAGAAGTTATTCTTGCGAGCGGCACGCGATCCCCAGCCCCGCACCAGGCGGCGATGATGACTTCGGGATCTAGTCGAGCGATCTCCTCCGCAGAGCACTGCGCGCCCGGTTTGCCCATAAAGTCCCCGCCAGCCGCATGCACCAGTTCCGCTACCCAAGGCTGCGCGGCGATGATCGGTTTCCCCCACTCCTCGCAGAACACGCGCTTTCGTGGAAGGCTCGCCGTCTGGCGTCGCACATCTTCGATTGCCGCTTGCATTTCGGAAATCACCTTCGCTCCTCGCTCACCGGCGCCGACCGAGCCAGAGATCAACGCGATGTCGGTGTAGATGTCGTCCAGCGTGCGCGGAGCCAAGCCAAGAAAGCGAATGCCAGCCTTAAGAATCTCCACGACCGCGGCTTCCTGGTAGGGAACGGCAGCGATCACGAGGTCGGGTCTGGCAGCGAGAATCTCGCTCGCTTTCGACGTCCATGAATCGGCAATAATAACGATCCGTCGCTCGCCGCTTCGCAAGCTTGTTCGCAATTCTGGAACCACGTCGGCGCAGTACTTGGTGCAAGCTACGACGCGGTCCAATTCGCCCACGCTGGCCAGAATCACGGTGGCGCTCGGTTGCAGGCAAGCGATGCGCCGAGGACGGTGCGAGTCGGGCATCTCCCCATTGTAGGGGAAGTGAAATCGAGCTTGGCCGCATTACAATCCTCCTGTGTATTCCGCCGAACTTCTCGATCATTTTCAGAACCCACGAAACGCCGGTAAGCTTGAAGATCCCGACGCCTCCGCGCGTTTGGAAAACCCTGTTTGCGGAGACATTCTGGAACTCAGCCTTAGGTTAGAAAAAAGTTTGGAAAAGACGAAATCGGAAGCCAGTCGCATTGCCGACATTCGCTTTCGCGCCAAGGGCTGCGTTCCTGCGATGGCCTGCGGATCGGCCATCACGGAGTTGGTCAAAGGCAAAAATGTGGACGAGGCCCGGCAGCTGACCCGCGAAGAGTTAGTCCGCAAAGTCGGAGGCCTGCCGCAAGCCTCCGCCCACGCCAGCCACCTGGCAATCGACACGCTCGCCGCTCTTTTGCGGAACATCTGAGCGAGCGTGAATTCGTCGACGGAAACACTGATTCTAAATTCGGGACTCTGAATCCGGTTTCAATTTAGCGGCCTCAGCTGCCTGGGCCCTTTGTTTCTGAACCCGAATGTCCCTGTCTCTTTGTGATTCGTTCGGTAACTGGCGCTCATTCGCCGGGACTTTGTCGATGATCGCTTGCCATCTCTCGAACCGCTCGCGACTTTCTTTTTCTTGCTGCTGGATCCGTGGATCTGGGGCGAGGCCGTCTGCGGTGAGATCGTCGTACTCGCACCCCTCGAGCGCGGACCAAGCCGTAGTCCCAATCGGCCGCTGCCCCACACACTCCCGATCGATCACCACCCGTGTCGGCTCCGGCTCAAATGAGGTGTGCTTCACGTTAGCCGACGCCGTCTGTAGCGCGTACAGCATCAGCGCCGCTCTCCGACAATCAATCTGATTCGTAGCCAGCAGCCGCAACAGCTCGGCCAGTGTTACCTGGATAGAATTCGCGTCCTCGAGCGACGGGAGCGTTATTGTCCCGCTCTGTTTGGCTTTGACATTCAGGTTCACTGCCGAACTCTTCCGACGCCACTCCTTGTGGTAGTAGCAATGTTTCTCATCGCGCAGCGCCGGCGAAGCGCACTGCGTCCCGTTGATCTTAATGTGCTGACACCGACGGATGGTTACTGGGTATAAAGGCATTTTGCGGCTCCTATTTCGGGTATGAATTGGTATGAAATTTCTGCTGGTTACTGCCCATGTGTTAAACGATTGGTATGGGTACCCCCTCCCCCCTCCCCGGGTATTGGAATCATGAGGTTAGGGAGAAAATCCAGCTATTTCTTTGACTTTAGAGGACTTATCGGTAAAGTATTTGAAAATCAATTAGTTACGATTGTCAAAGAGCACCTGAAGGTGGCTTCAAGTCCCATTTTGGGAAACTGCTTTTTCGTCTTCACTGCTTAATCAGCGGTCATTGTCGCATCGGTTGGGATGGAGGTCAGTGATGGGGCGCACCGGGCGTTTGTGATGAATCGGGGCTAATTCAGTGACCTGGAGTTGAAAGTTGGATTATGATGTGACATCCTATAGGATGTGACATGAGAAAAGTCGTTCTCGATACGTCGGTCGTGGTCGCGGGGCTTCGCACCCGGTTGGGGGCTGGAAATGCGGTTCTGCAGCTGGTCGCCGAGCGGCGGCTGGTGGCGCTGGCTACTCCGCCTCTTTTTTTGGAGTATGAGGATGTGCTGAAGCGTCCCGAGCACCGGCTGGCGCATGGCTTGGCGCCCGCAGCGATTGACGAATTTCTGGCGGAGCTGGCCGCGTTGATCGAGCCGGTCGAAGTTCATTTTCAGTGGCGACCGCAGTCCCGGGATCCGAACGACGAAATGGTCCTCGAAGCCGCAATCAACGGCCGGGCGGAAGCGCTGGTGACATACAACGTCGCAGACTTCGCCGGGGCCGCGGAGCGGTTTAGAATTCTCGTGCTGCGTCCGGCGGACGTGTTAAAGAGGGTGAAATCATGAGCAAGGCTACGTATCCATTAAAGCTTCCACTTTCCATCAAGAAGGCTGCCCAGCGACTGGCGAAGGAAGACGGCGTGTCTTTGAACCAATGGATCGCGGCAGCGGTCGCCGAAAAAGTTGGAGTGGTGGAAACCGCCGCCGACTTTTTCAAGAAGCGAGCGGGCAAGGCCACCGGTGAAGGACTCATGAAGTTTCTGCGCACCGCGCCTAAGACCGCGCCCGCGGCGGAAGACACGCTCCGCTAGCTTGGGCTGGCCACCGACTCGCCACTCGGCTAAAGCACGGCTGGATGAGGTCTTAGAGGCACGGCGAGGATGCGAATCTCGCAGAGCAGAGCAGCGTCAAGTTTCAAAGTAATATTGGTTTTCATCGCGAGCACGGATTACGCGCAGCACAGGTATACGTGCTACAGCGGCGGTTGATAAACCGTCCAGCCTTCGGCGAGCGCGATCTGTTTCAGATCCGGATTGGGGTTGATGGCGAAGGCGTGCTTGGACAGGGCGAGCATCTCGCGGTCCCAAATCGCGTTGCCAAACGCGCAATCGGGCCCATAATCGGGAGACGAACCGGGAGACGAATCGAGCACAGATCGAATCGCCTCCACCTTGCCCGGTCCGCTGGGGACGCGAATGAGGCGGTCGGTGATTATGCCGTTCTCGATGGCTACTTCGGCGGCCAGGATGCGATTTTGCGGGATGCCGAAGAACTTCATCGCCGAGCGGATGATCCAAAGGTTCGAAGAAGAAACAGCCCAGATATCGCATCCGGATTGGCGCAGGCGCTCGATCAGTTCGCGCATCTCCGGGAAAATGTTGAGGGCGATGGCCTGGGCAAAATATGTGTCGCAGGCCTGCTGCACGATTTCTTCGCGGAGGCCGCGATGCATGGTGACCATTTCTCCGCACATGATTTCTTCGGCGACGTTGCCCGCTTTGTAGTCGGCGTAGCGCGGACGGGCCCAGCGGGCGATGTCTTCCGAAACCAGGCCTTGTTGCAGTTCCCAGGCGAAAAACCCTTCGCCGGCGTCTCCGGACCAGAGGGTGCCGTCGCAGTCGAACGCGGCGACACGCGGTTTGAGGGTGAGTATGCTTTCGATGAATTCGGTTTGAGGTGATGTGAGGCGCGTCATTGTTCGATAAACATTGTTCGATAAACATCGTTCGACAAATATTGGTCGATAAATATAAATATAGGGCCTTCGGGGGAAATTAACTCGACGGCAGAAGCTGTGGCGGCAAATTCAAATTCAAAGACGCATACTGCTCTGGCGTATCTATGTTGACGGCTACCAGCGGGTCGTCCATTGGAACGTACTCGATCTCGCTCTGGTGCGCGTGCTCGACGTCGCGCGCATTCGAGGTTTCGGGAGCTCGCAAAAAGGCTTCAATCATCTCGCGACCGGCGAGAATCGGATGCCCGTGTTTCCCCTGGTATTCGGGGATCACGGCCCATTTCCTGTGGGTTGCAGCCCGTTCGAAGGCCGATTCGAGCGTCGCCAGCGTTGCCGGCTGGAGCGGCGGCCGGTCGACGAGGGTGATCATCGCGGCATCGCGGCCGCGGCTAAGAACTTCCTGCAGGCCGACGCGCAACGAGCTGAACTGCCCGCGCTCGGGCTCAGGATTCACCACCAAGGACGCGCCATTGGCGTAAACGATGGGAGCCAACGCAGCTTCATTCTTGCCGGCTACGACGAGCACGACATCGACGTGGGAAAAGAAGAGCCGTATGGCCGCGGAGAGGAACGTGTCGGCGAGCGCCGAGCTGGTAGTCGAGCTTGTCGGCTGGGGGGGCCAAGGCAGCAACGCTTTGTCGCGTCCCATGCGGGAGGACTCGCCTGCCGCTAGAATTAGTCCGCAAAAAGCAGAGGTTCGTCCCATGAGGGCACGATAGCAAACTGCCGGGAGTCTGCCAAGGACGCGGGTCACGGAGGTGGGTTGGCGATCTGTGTTAATTGAAGGTCGGAAGCTTGACTAGATCGTCGTTGGGAACGCGTTCTACCGGATTTCCCGCCTTGCGCCAGGCACGGAGGCCACCGGCGATGACGAACACTTTGAATCCGAGATCCTGTAATTGACGCGCCACACGGGCGCTGGTGGCTTCGCGCGCTCAAGTGCAGTAGAGATAAATCTCTCGATCCTTGGGCAGGTTCTTGATTTCTTCGATAAGGTTGTTGGGTTCGATGCGGATCGATCCGGCGATGCGTTCGGCGTCGGCATCGTAGTAGCCGTGGCTGCGGACATCGGCGATCAGCAGGTTGCGCGCCGCATCGGAGGCTAATCTCTTGGCCAATTCCTCCGCCGGTACTCGAGGAATCACGTCGAGCAGACGGTACTTGCGGTAGACCCAGATGCGATAGACGACGTAGGCGGCGAGCCCGATGCCGAAGATGAGCTCAGCGGCAAAGCCAGCGGAGCGCAGACCGCGCGTGATGGCGCGCAAGGCGTCGCTGAAAAGGTATCCAGCGACGGCGTACGCGCCTACGTAGAAGGCCGCACCGAGGGCGTCGAATTGCAAAAACTGTCCCAGCCGCATTTTCATGCTGCCGGCGAGCGGAGGAGACATGGTGTTGATGCCGGGAATGAATTTGGCAAAAAGCAGTGTCTGTTTGCCGCGACGGTAAAAATATTCGGCCGAGCGCAGAATGCAGGTTTCGGGATTCGCTGAAAGGCGGCACAGCAGGCCGAGCAATGCCCATCCGCTGATTTTGCCCATGAAATAGAGAATGACGTCGCCGCTGATCATCGACACCAGGCCGACGCCAAACACCAGATAGAGGTGGAGGTCCCGGTAGGCTGCGACAGCGCCAGCGGTCAGGATGGCGAGCGCGGCGGGCAATGGAAGACCAATGGCCTCCGCGAAGCACACTATCGCCAAAAACAGGTAGCCGTGGTGCGAGATGGATGAGAGCAAGTCGTGCATGGCGGAAAAGAAGTCTCTACAGTATAGCAATCGCGATGCGGTTACTCAGCGTGGCTCGAACCTCGGCAGTTGGTCATTTCTCGGGTGGGCGGCGATACGGGAATTGGGAATTGCAGTCGCGGGCTTACGCGCGGCGATCATGCCTCGCGCAGGGCAACCATTGGGTCCACTTTCGTCGCGCGGCGTGGTGGGAGATAGCTAGCCAGCGCGGCCACTGCAAGTAAAAGCAGAGGCACGATCAGAAACACAGCCGGATCATGGGGGCGAACACCATAGAGCAAACTTGCCATCATGGACGCAGTGGATGCAGAAAAGACCAATCCGGCAACGATGCCCACGCCAGCAAGCGCGACCCCCTTGCGTAAGAACATTCTCAGAATGTCGTCCCGCCGCGCGCCCAGGGCCATACGGATACCGATCTCGCGCGATCTTTGGCTGACCATATACGCGAGTAAGCCATAAATTCCGATCGCGGCCAGAAGCACCGCCAGTCCAGCAAATCCGCCCACCAGATCGGCAGAAAAACGGCGTGAAGCCAGTGACCGATCAAGGATGTCGTTCATAGAAGAAACATTAAATACCGGCAAGCCGGGATCAATGCTCTGGATTTCATGCCGAATCTGTGGTTCGAGCAGGGTCGCGGGCAGAGACGTCCGCAACACCACGCTCACTTGCTTGCTGGGGTCTTGATAGGTCGAAACATAGATGTGGGGAACGCCATCGATGTCGAGACCGTCGCTCTTGATATCCTTAATAATACCCACGACGGTCGTCCATGGCTTGGTGGGGTCTTTTCCGAACCGCACTTGGCGGCCCAGCGGATCGCGGGTTGGCCAAAACTTATGAGCGGTGCTTTCATCAATGATGGCCACCGGCTGTTTGCCGTCTTCATCGCCCTCGGTGAATGAGCGGCCGCGTAGGAGCGTCGCCTGGAACACCTTAAAATAATCGGAGCTTATCCGAATTCTCTCGGCGCGCAGATCCTGCGAGGACTCGACCGGTCTATCTTCAATCGCTAAGCCTTCAATCGGTAAGCCACCGACCGCGTTGCGGTTGCTATTGGTGGTCGGTAGAGATGAGGTGATTGCGGCGAGTTCTACTCCCGGAATTGCCTTCATGCGCCGCAGCAACTCACGATCAAAGGAAGCTTTGCCAGGAATACCGAGATACGGATCCGTCTTCGGATCGTTGGGATTTCCTAGCCACGTGTTTGCCGTGACAACTTGGGTTGGATTAAAGCCTGGATTTTCCTGCAACAGGTCCCGCAGCGTACGCAGCAGCAAGCCGGCTCCGACCATCAGTATGACGGCGAACGCCAGTTCAGAGACGATTAGAACATCCCGCAAGCGGCCGGTCTTAGTGCTGTAGCCGGACCCTCGACCGCCTTCACGAATGGCCGAGGAGAGGGCGCCTTTTGCCGAATGAAGCGCTGGAGCAAGTCCAAACACTAAGCCGGTGAGAATGGAAATCAGCAGAGCGAACGCCAGCACCACCCAGTCGATTCGTACTTCGTTGAGCCGGGGAACGTTCGATGGCACAAAGCGCAGAATGAATCCTAAAGTACCAACCGCGGTTGCGATTCCCGCGACACCGCCGATGAGCGACAGCAGCATTGACTCGGTCAGCATCTGGCGCACCATGCGGCCGCGGCTCGCCCCCAGCGCTAACCGCACCGCCATCTCTTGTTGTCGCCCCGAAGCGCGCGCCAAGAGGAGATTGGCTATGTTCAACGATACAATGAAAACGATCAGGATTGCCGCACCCAGTAACACCAGCAGCATGGGCCGGACCTTGCCCACCAAAGTTTCTTGCAATGGTTGAATCTCAATTGTCCATTGCGCCTGCGGCGGGTAATCGGTGGGAAAATCGTGGCGTAATTGGGCAGCCATGGCCGTGAGCCGCGCCTGAGCTTGCGCCAGTGTCAGGCCAGGCTTAAGTCGTCCGATTCCAGATACTAAAATCCGGGTACCACGCATTGGCTGGGGAAAGGGATCTGCGCTGAATCCGCCGGCGCCAAACACTTCCGCGTCGCCGGAAGTCGTCGGTCCAGGATGGCGAAATCCGCGTGGCAGAACCCCAATAATTGTAAGGGGATCATTGTCGATCCGGATGGTACGGCCGAGAACATTCGGATCGGCGCCATAGGCACGGCGCCACAGGCCATCGCTGATCACGGCCTCTGGAGCGAAACCAGGCGCGAAGTCCTGCGGACCATACAACCGTCCAATTTGCGGGATCACACCCAGCATGGAAAAGTAGCTGAAACTGCCATTGACCGCCTCGACACGCTCGGGCTGTCCGGCGCCGGTCAAATTCTCGCTACCCTCAAAGATCGGGGTCACATCTTCAAATACACCCGCTCGCGTCTGCAGGTCATCCAGTTCGGGCTTGGAAAACCTAACGTCCCGCAATCCTACGCCGGGCTCGTTAAAGAAGATTCGTACCAAACGATCGGGATCGGGGTAGGGCAGAGAACGCAGCAACACGGCATTCACGATGCTGAAAATGGCCGTGTTGGCTCCCACGCCCAGAGCCAGCGTCAGGACAGCCACGATCGTGAATGTGGGCTTCTTGCGCAACATGCGCCAACCGTAACGAACGTCCTGAAGTAGAGTCTCCATCGCTGGAAGGCTCCTTTCACGCCCTTAAGTGCCGCTGCTGAAACTCGGGACGGACAAAAGCGGTAATCTCGACAAACTGATGCAAGTTTCCGACCAGAAGGCCAAGAAAGCCAGGTGATTGAAAAACCTGACCTAACATTCGCGGACGAGGTTACTTTGTGGTTGAGACCATGTCCGCTTGCGGAACCAAGTGTCCGTTATTGGGCAGATGTCCGTTTGATCTTTCGGCTGCAAGAAGCTCGCGTGAGCTCAGCAACGCCTGTTACAGTGAAGGAATTTAGGAGGAGCACCTTGTCGCCCGAGAGCCGCCGCTACATCAATCTTCCGAATCGTCCCGCGGGTCTTCCTTTCAGCGATGCTGTGTTGGTGGGCAATACTCTCTACATCTCCGGACGAATCGGCCTCGACCCGGCGACGGGCGAGGCGCCCGCGAGCATAGATTCCGAGATCGAGCTCCTATTTGACGGCTTCCAGGCGGTGCTTCGTGAAGCGGGCATGACTATGGACGACTTGGTATGGGTGCAGGTCTACTGTCCCGATGTTTCTTTATGGCAACAGTTCAACTCGGCCTATATAAGACTGTTTTCGCGCGAGTTTCCTGCGCGTGCATTTCTTGGATCGGGCCGGCTATTGCTGAACGGACGTTTTGAGATACTGGGGATTGCGGTGAAGGGCTAAGGCGAATGCGAAGTTGCTGGTCGCTGGCAACTGCCGAGCTTCGCTCGGCTCGGACGGCCGGGGGCGGCCGTCCCTACACGGGCTATTTCTCTCTTGCCACCACGAACTCCGGCGCCCACAACAGCGCTCGCTTGATCTCGGAGTCGGGAAAAGTGCAGATGGCCTGGCGCGCCGATTCAGCGTACCGGGCGGCCTGTTTGGAGGCATATTCGAGAGAACCATAGCGGTTCAGGATGGTGAGGATATCGGCGTGGGTGACGCCATTGAAGGCGCGGTCGTGCAGGACGGTTTCGATTTGATCGCGCTCGGCGGCGATGCAGTGCTCGAGCGCGTGAATGACGGCCATGGTAGCTTTGCCTTCACGCAGATCGCTGGCCACGGGCTTGCCTAGTACGCTTTCGGAAGCGGTGAGGTCGAGGACGTCGTCTACGATCTGGAAAGCTAAACCAAGATCGCGTCCGTACTGACCGAGGCGTTCTTCCTGTTGCTCGGTGCCGCCGCCGAGGATGGCGCCAACTCGCATGCACACCGAGAACAAGCACGCCGTCTTGCGATAGATCAGATCGAGATGCTCCTGCGGTGAAATCAGCTGGCCGAGTTTCTCCATCTGGAGCAGTTCGCCTTCAACCATCTGCTGCGTGAGTTCGATGAGCACATCGAGGATGCGGAAATTGCGCTCCTGCACCGCGATCTTGAAGGCCTGCATGTACAGCCAATCGCCGGCCAGCACGCACATCGAGTTGCCCCACTGCGTGTTAGCGGCGGGACGGCCGCGGCGAAGCTGGGCCTCGTCAATGATGTCGTCGTGCACGAGCGTCGCGGTGTGGATGATCTCGACGACCGTGGCGAGCTTTACCGCGCCATCGCCCTGGTAACCGAAAAGCTTGGCCGAGAGCAGCAACAGCGCGGGACGGATGCGCTTCCCCCCGCCGGCGCGCAGGTACTCACCGATCTCCGTGATCGCTGCCACGTTCGAGACCGTGTCGCGACCGAATTGTTCTTCGATCGCGACAATGTCGTCACGCAGAAGATCAAAGATTTCTTTCCCGTTGATGGACGTTGTGGTACCCAATTTCCTCAGTTGCTCCGGTAGTTCGTGAACTGCAAATCGATGCCAAAGTCCTGCTGCTTGACCATCGCGATGATTTGCTGCAACGTATCGCGATCCTTGCTGCTGATCCGTACTATGTCGCCCTGAATCGATGCTTGCGCTTTCTTTTTCGAATTCTTGATCAGCTTCACGATCTCCCGCGCCTTTTCGATCGGGATCCCCTGCTGAATGGAGATCTTCTGCTTTAGCGTGCTTCCGGCGGCTGGCTCAAGGGCACCATAGGTCAAGCCTTTCAGGGGCACGCCGCGTTTGACCAGCTTTTGCTGGAAGACGTCGTTTACGGCCTTCATCTTGAATTCATCGGCGGAGTGCAGCATAATCGCGTCGTTGCCCTCCATCGCAATCTGCGACTTTGAGTCCTTCAGATCGAAGCGTGTGGTGACCTCTTTCATCGCCTGCTGGATGGCGTTGGAAACTTCCGCCAGGTCGATTTTGCTGACAATATCGAAACTGTTATCGGGCATGGAATGTCACGGTCAAAGGCCTAAGCGATGCAAGCTCAAAGTTCAAGATTCCACGGATCGCCCACCCCAAATGTGTACCCCTGAGAGTAACAGAAGTGGCATTATCTGCGAAGCTGAGCGGTTACTTTGCTTGGACACGGCTCCGACTATGTGCGGGCTTCCGGATGGGCGGTTTCCGGCGCGAGGCTGAAGAATTTGTAGAAATTCTGTGCGGTTTGCGAGCCGATTTCTTGGGCCGACAGGCTGCGCAGTTCGCCGATCTGGCGGGCTACCTCCTTCACGAATGCCGGTTCGTTGCGCTGGCCGCGATGGGGAATCGGCGCCAGGTAGGGCGAGTCGGTTTCGATCAGCATACGGTCGAGCGGTACCATTTGCGCCGCGTCCCGGATCGACTGCGCGTTGGGGAAGGTGATGTTGCCAGCAAACGAAATCATAAAGCCCATATCGAGCGCGCGTCGCGCGTGTTCGACGCTTCCGGTGAAGCAGTGCAGGATGCCGCCCAATCCGCTGGAAGTCCAATACTGGGCGATCGTTGCCAGGCAGTCGTCCCATGCGTTCTTGCTATTGTCGGATGGGCGGCAATGGATGATGATGGGCAACTTTGCCGTGCGCGCCAGTTCCATTTGCCTCCGAAAAACCGACTTCTGGGTTTCTCGGGGCGAGTGGTCGTAAAAATAGTCGAGACCGATTTCTCCCCAGGCAATCACCCTCGGATGCCGCGCCCACTGCAGCATTTGGGAGTCAGCGGCTTCGTTTGCGAGACTTGCTTCGTGAGGATGAATTCCCACGCTCGCCCAGATTCTCGGATATTCAGGTTTGCCGTCGTATGTCTGCGCCAAACGAATCGCGCAGTCGGCGGTCGCCGGCCCATCGCCGTTGCCGATGGCGAGGTAGGCTTCGATTCCGTTCTGTTTCGCGCGCGCGAGCACTTCGTCGCGATCGACGTCGTAGCGTTTGCCTTCGAGATGGGCGTGAGAATCGATGAACACAGTCGTTCGTCGCTGGTCGTTAGTTGTTCGCGAGATCGTGTGGGGACGGGCGTCCCGCCCGTCCATGCCGAGCGGAGCTCGGCAGCTATTTCAGCCGCGTGCCGACGGGAACATCCTCCAGAAAGCTGGCCAACACGGGCTTTCCGCCTTCAGGCGATGCCGCGACGATCATACCGTTTGATTCCAGTCCGCGGAGCTTGCGAGGCGCGAGGTTGGCCACGATCACGACTTTGCGTCCAATCAGCGTTTCGGGTTCGTAGGCCTCGGCTATGCCGGCTACCAGTTGGCGTACTTCGGTTCCGAGATCGACTTCTAGGCGCAGCAATTTGTCGGCGCCCTTTACTCGCTCTGCGGTCCTTACCTGCGCTACGCGCAATTCTACTTTGGCGAAGTCGTCGATGCTGATTTTGCCGTCCGGAATTGCGGCGGCTGGCTTGGCAGCTGCGATCGGGCTCGGCTGGACGGGCGGGACGCCCGTCGCTCCACTCCCACTCGGTTCCTCCATTTTCTGCATCCTCCCTACTGCCGATTTATCTGCGCGCGGAAACACAGCCTGCACTTCGCCTAGCTTTGTGCCGAGTTGCAGCTGTCCCCACTGCAATTGCGTCAGATCGAATTTCCTGATGTCTCCAAGACCCATCTGAGCCCAGATTTTTGCGGTGGCGTCGGGCATTACGGCGTGCGCAAGAGCCGTAACAATTCGCAGAGCTTCGGCGCTGGTGTAGAGCACGGTGGCCAGGCGCGCGCGGCTCTCCTCGTCCTTGTCCTTTTTTTCGCCCAGAGACCAGGGTTCGTTTTCGACGATGTATTTGTCTACGGCGCTGACCAGTCCCCAGGCGGTTTCGAGCGCTCGTGAGAACTGGTACTGGTCAAATAGCGTGGCGCAGTCGGCGAGAACTCTTCTTGCCGCGTCCGCAATTGCAGCATCCGCCGGGGTGTGCGCGGCGAGCGAGGGGTACGGTACTTCTCCCTTGAAATAGCGCGTGATCATGGTCAGGGTACGGCTGGCGAGGTTGCCGAGTCCATTTGCGAGATCGGAGTTATAGCGCTGCACCAGCGCATCGAAACTGAAGGCGCCGTCCTGCCCGAAGACGACTTCGCGCAGAAGGAAGTAGCGTAGGGCGTCGGTGCCGAGCACATCGACAATGGTTTCGGCGCGCACGATATTTCCTCGCGACTTCGACATTTTGCTTTCTTCAAACAGCAGCCAACCGTGGGCGGTGATGCCCCTGGGCAGCGGCAATCCGGCGGCGAGCAGGAACGCCGGCCAGTAGACGCAATGGAAGCGCACAATCTCTTTGCCGATCATGTGCACATCAGCGGGCCAATACTTGTCGAATTTGCTGGTATCGTTCGAGCCATAACCGAGCGCGGTGATGTAGTTCGCCAGCGCATCGAGCCACACGTAGATCACGTGCTTGGGATCGTCCGGTACGGGGATGCCCCAGGAGAACGTTGAGCGGCTGATGGAAAGATCGCGCAGGCCGCTGCGCACGAAGGAGAGCACTTCATTGCGGCGCGTCTCGGGACGGATGAAATCCGGCTGCTCGGTGTAGAGACGGATTAACTGGTCCTGAAATGCAGATAGCTTGAAGTAGTAATTTTCTTCGTGGACAGTTTCCGTCGGGCGGTCGCAAATCGGGCAGGGGGCGCCCGGCCCTGCTGCGTCCACGTACAGCTCATCGGAGACGCAGTATTGGCCGGTGTAGGTTCCTTTGTAGATATATCCGTTATCGCGGATCTTGCGCCAAAGCGCCTGCACGCCTTGTTTGTGGCGGGCGGAGGTGGTGCGGATGAAGTCGTCGTACGACAAACCCATGCGATCCCAGAGCGCGCGGAACTCGGCGGAAATTTCATCGGTGAATTGTTGTGGCGACTTGCCCGCGGCCTGGGCTGCGCGCTCGATCTTTTGGCCGTGTTCGTCCGTGCCAGTCAGGAACCAGGTGTCATCGCGCAACATGCGGTGGCGGCGCGCGATGGTGTCGCAGGCAATCGTGGTGTAGGCGTGCCCAATGTGCGGATGCGCATTGACGTAGTAGATCGGGGTCGTGATGTAAAACCTCTTGCTCATTCCAGTCCTGGCTAGAGAGAATCTGTTTGAATCTGATCGCTTAAGAGTACGCGTGAGAACTCGGTCCCTTCGACCTCGCTCAGGGCAGGCTCTCCGGGACTCGAGTCATTTCCTTTACTTTTCCCAGCGCTGAAGCGCTCCACCCCATCACTAAAAGCGGGCGTGCTGAGGACCCCCGGCGCTGGGCGACGCTCGGTCGCCCCTCCGGCACTGTATTCTCGGACTTTTCGTTCCACTGGATCGCCCGAAGACGAGTTCTCACGGTCACTTAGGCTGCGCTTGTTGCATTCGATTTGATGTCGTCTACTTCGATTCCAATGTGCTGCAGGTGGTGCAACATGTGCGTCACATAATCGTCGAACACGAACTGAAGCGTCAGCGGTTCCGAACCGGCAACGGTCAGCGTCCGTGACCAGGCAGAGTCGGGCACCGCCTCGGCCGCCACCAGCAATTGCCGGTTGAGTGCCTGCCACAACTCGATCAGTTCTCGCCAATCGCGGTGCTGGTAAGCATGCACAGCTACCCAACGATTCTGCTCGTAGCCGGGCATGGCCGGATTGTCTTCAAATTGCGCGCGAACGATCCGTTGATGATTATTGGCGGCGGAATCGAGCAGATGCCCCAGCTCCTCCTTCGGAGACCAGTTTGATGGTGTCGGCTTGCTTTCAACCGTGTCTTTAGGCAGCTTTTCGAGGCGGCCCGGCACGCGCTGCAAAAGGTCGTGCAACAAATTGAGCGTCGGCATGACTCCTCCTAGGATAAATTATTACGAAATCAGGATTGCGAACTCGGGATTTGAATCATCATCTTCTGTTGACGCTGGCATAGGCTTGCACCGCTTCCTGGATCACCTGCTTCAGCGGTACGTGATGCGCCTCTGCCAGCGCCCGGCAATCTTCGTATTCTGGCGCATAGTTGGAGACGCTGCCGTTCATGTTGGCGATCTTAATACGCACCGGACCCCAGGTCGTGTCCACTGTTTCCCATCGTCGCGAGAGCGTCTGCCGCTGTTCCTCGCGCCGGCGCACGCCCAGAGTTGTGGTCTCGGCAAAGATCAGTTTGGTTAGTTGATTCGCGTCTTCCATTTTCGCAAGTACGGTGAGCAACGCACCGGGCCGACCTTTCTTCATTTGCACCGGAACGCTGAAGACATCGAGCGCTCCTTCCGCCAGTAGGCGCTCCATCGCGTAGGCCAGTACCTGCGGGCTCAAGTCATCGAGGTTGGCTTCGAGCACTGTGATCTTGTCATTCGATGTACTCGATGAGGCACTCGGCCACGTATGCGCGTCATCCGCTGGTGCAGCCTCTCCAATTGTTAACCGCAGCAGGTTTGGATGCTCGGGGAATTCTCGGGTTCCCGCGCCGTATCCGGCCTTGTCGATCTTCATCGACGGAAACGGCGTGAACCGGCTGATCAGGATCTTCACAATCGCCGCGCCGGTGGGCGTCACCAGTTCGGCTCGTGGCCCCAATGAATAGACCGGCGTATCGCGAAGCAACTTCAGCGTCGCTGGCGCGGGTACGGGGAGCGTTCCGTGCGCGCACTTGACGATTCCACCGCCTACGTTCAGGGGCGAGCATATCCATTCTTCGATCGCCAGCGATTCCGCTCCCACGGCGGCGCAGACAATATCGACCATGGCATCGACGGCGCCGACTTCATGAAAGTGGACTTGCTCGACGGAAGTATCGTGAATCTCAGCTTCGGCTTTGCCCAGAGCACCGAAGATCTCCATCGCCGTATCCTTAGCTGTGCGGCTGATCTCTGCCTTTTCGATGATCTCGCGAATGTTCGTCAGGCTGCGACCGTGAATTTGCCGATGTTCATGACCGTGCCCGTGAGCATGGTCGTGCGCCTTCTGCTCCCAGAAAACCTCGCGTGGCAGATCTTTTTCTCCGTGGGCGTATACATCGACCTTGGTTGCCGAAATTCCGCCGCGTACTACGCGCGAAATCTCCAACCGCGCACCGATACCGAGCGCCGCTACCGCGTCTTCCAGAAGCTTCGGAGACACTCCGGCATCCAGCAGCGCACCCAGAAACATGTCGCCGCTGATGCCGGAAAAACAGTCGAGGTAGGCTATGCGCATAAAGAAACGGTCGTTGGTCGTTAGTCGCTCGTCGCTGGCGACCCGGTACCGGGGTCAGATTGAAGCTGGCAGATTGCCTTGCTGACGAGTCGGGGCCCGACGACCATCGACCAACGACCAACGACTAACGACCGATCTTTCATCATAGGGAACCTCAACACCTCCGTCAAACCCGCCGCCTTCCGCGAGTTTGTTAGAATCACTGTTCCTTCAATAGCTTAGAGGGCATCCTTGTATCGATATCTGGAACGTCGACTGATCGAACATCTGCGCGAGTTTCTGCGTAGTACTTACGATTTGGAAAACGTGAACATTGTCGTCGAGCAGCCGCCGAAGATTGAATTTGGCGAGTATGCATTGCCGATCGCGTTCGAACTCGCGCGCAAACTTCGTAAGGCGCCGCGCAAGATTGCCGAAGAGATTGTTGCCGGGGTCGGTGCGATTCCTGGTTTTGAAAAATTCGAGGTGGCGGGCGCCGGATACATCAACGTGCGCGTGAGCCGCGCCGAGTTGGCTGCGGCGCTCGCCGCTGACGAAAAACCCGCGGCCTCAGTTCCCGTCGGCAAAGCGCTGGTCGAGCATTCGAGCATCAATCCCAACAAGGCGGCGCATATCGGGCATCTGCGCAACGCCATTCTTGGGGATACATTCGTCCGCCTGCTGCGTTTTGCGGGCAGGGAAGTGGACGTCCAGAATTACATCGACAATACCGGAGCGCAGGTTGCCGACGTGGTGGTGGGATTCCTGCATATCGAGCAGAAGTCCCGGGCTGAGATCGCAGCGCTCGCCGCCGCGCCGCGCTTCGATTACGTATGCTGGGATCTCTATGCCCGCGTCTCGCAGTGGTATGAAGAGGACAAGTCGAATGTGCAGGCGCGAGCTGCGGCATTGCGCTCCATTGAGGAAGGGAACAACGAGACGGCGGCGATTGCGGAGTTGATTTCACTTGCCGTTCTTAAGCGCCACCTCGAAACCATGCAGCGGCTTGATATTGAGTATGACTTCCTACCGCGCGAGAGCGAAATTCTGCATCTTCACTTTTGGGATGCCGCCTTTACCAAGCTTAAAGACGAGGGCGTGCTTACTTATGAGACTGAAGGCAAAAACGCAGGATGCTGGGTTATGCGGCGCGCGGGAACGTCCGCGGCAAAAACCTTATCCACAGGGGACACAGAGGACACGGGGGAAAAGACCACAGGGGAGAATATCGCCGAGGAAGACCAGAAAGTTATCGTCCGTTCCAACGGCACGGTTGGTTATGTCGGCAAAGACATCGCTTATCATATGTGGAAATTCGGCCTGCTCGGCCGCGATTTTGGGTATCGGAAATTCTTCCGTTATCCAAATGCGCATGAGTGCTGGATATCAACCACCGACGGCGAGAAAGATCATCCTCAGTTTGGCGATGTGGCCGAGATCTACAACGTCATCGATGCGCGCCAGTCCGAGGCGCAGAACACAGTGATTGAAGCCTTGCGTGGACTTGGCCACGATGAAGCGGCAGATCGCTATACGCACTTCTCCTACGAGATGGTCGCACTCACTCCGCGCTGTGCTGCCGAACTCGGCTACCAACTGAGCGAAGAAGACAAAGGGAGGTCGTGGATCGAAGTCTCCGGCCGCAAGGGCTTCGGTGTGAAGGCGGACGATCTGCTGGATGCGCTCATCGCCTCGGCTCGCAAGGAAGTGGATGCGCGTCATCCCGAGTTGAGCGAATCCGGGCGCGCCGACGTTGCTAAGCAGATCGCTATCGGAGCGGTGCGCTACTTCATGCTCAAATTCACGAAGCCTTCCGTGATCGCCTTCGATTTCAAGGACGCTTTGAGTTTTGAGGGCGACACAGGCCCTTACGCGCAGTATGCCGTGGTGCGTGCTTCGAACATTTTCCGCAAAGGTGGAATCGATCCGGACGGCTTCGGTCGGGACGCGGCAAACCGTGTCTCTACTGAGGATCTCGCCAAGTACCTCAACGGCTCATCCGGCAACGAGATCTGGGAGCTGTGGCTTGCGGCCGCGAAGACCTCTTATATTGTCGGCCAGTGCATCGCTACCACCGAACCCGCTTATCTTGCCAAGCATGCCTTCCAACTGGCGCAGCTTTTCAGCACTTTCTATCACCGCTATCCAATCCTGAGCGAAGCGGATGAGGGCCGCAGAAAGTTCCTGCTGACAACCACGGCGGTGGTTCGCCGCGAGCTCATTCGCGTTCTCGCGGCCATGGGAATCACCGTCCCGCCGGTAATGTGAGACGGTCGCCCGGCTTGCAACTCCGGCGCTCCGGATAGCATCCGTCTTAGTAGGGAATAAATAGGGGAATTCATATGAAGAAAAACATCCTTGTAATGGTGCTGATCAGTCTGGCGCTGGCGACGTTGAGCACTGTGGCCACCGCTGGGAACGTTCCGCCGATGCCGAGCACTCTTGCCAACGCTCGCTTCGTATATGTAACGGCTTACGATGGCGATCAATTCAATCCCCAGCTGTTAGCCGAGGACCGCGACGCAATTGCTCGCGTCCAGGATGCGATCCAAAAGTGGGGGAAACTCACATTGGTGTACCGGCCGCAGGAGGCGGACATCATCCTGGCTGTACAGTCTCGTCCGTCAGAGGATGTGCTGGCTGTTTATGACGCGCACAGCGGTGATTGGGGAAGCAGGCCTTCGCAGGCGTATCTCTGGCGCGTGATGGGGCGCGGCGGGTTGCAGAAGAGCGAAGTTCCGCTATTTTCCCAATTCGAGAAGGCTTGGGACAAGATCGCGAAGTGATGATCGCGGGGTGAGGCGCCAAGCCCTCGCCAGGCGAGTGGCTCGAGAATCCAGCTAGTGGCTAGTGCAATCCGTGGCCAGCGCCTATAATTCAGGGCGAGAAATCAAACAGTATAAAATTTCTACGGTTCATATCGCGATTGCCAGGTACGCAGTTTGTGTGTTCCCCGGAGCATGGTTGCAAGATATTGATATGAAACGAGTTGACAGTTCATCTTGCGGAGACGAAATGGCATTCCCCGTGCTTTAACAGCGTCCGGATGCCAATCACACGGTTTTTTTTGCAGGATTGGAAATGGATTTTAAGTTTAGGGGAAGGAGACCCCCAATTTATGAATCGTACTTCGTTGACCCTAATGCTGGCCGCGACGCTGCTCGCATCGATCGGATGCACAACCAAGAATTATGTCCGTCAACAGACCACACCGCTGATCAACAAGACTAATGAACTCGATGACCTGACCGCGAAGAGTTCGAAGGACATCAAGGACGTTGATCAGCGCGCTCAAAGCGGAATTCAAGCTGTGCAGGCCAAGGCCGCTGAGGCGGATCAGAAGGCAATGGCTGCTGGCAGCGAAGCCGATAAAGCCCAGCTGTCGGCGAACAGCGCGTCCCAGCGTGTGGACACTTTGACCAAAGCGGTCATCAACCTCGACAACTATCGCCCCGTGGTCGAGACGGCGGTGCATTTCGGCTTCAACAAGGACAATTTGACCAAGGAAGCCAAAGAAGCCATCGACCAGCTGGCCGCCAGCGTTGCCACTACCAAGGGATACATCATTACGGTAGAGGGCGCGACCGACTCGGTGGGGAGCGCAGAGTATAACTACGATCTGAGCCAGCGCCGCGCCAACGCTGTGATTCAGTATCTGGCCGCGGAGAAGAGCGTTCCGGCATACAAGATTTATCTGATCGGGCTGGGTAAGGATAAGCCGGTCGAGAGCAACAAGACGCGTGATGGCCGGGCCAAGAACCGCCGCGTGGATATCCGCCTGATGAGCAATACGGGAGCTGACACAACGACGCCGGCCCAGGCGCCCAACAACAATCCGACTCCCACGGCGAGCGCGAATCCGCCGTCGTTATAGATATGAGTTTCCCCCTCCTCCCCGGAGGACTTGCTAGAAACAGGCCGTCCTATTGTGGGCGGCCTGATTTTTAGTGGGGCGCTTGAGTGGACCCTTCGACTTCCCCCTCGGCTTCGCTCGGGGCTACGGCAAAACCGGCGGGGCTTGCGAGCGCGCTCATCTCTCCACTGGAACCATGCCGCAAAGCGATACAATAGAGGCGTGCGCATCCGATTCCTGATTATTTTTCTGGCGCTGCTGACAACTGTTTCGCTGGCGCAGGATTCGCCAGACAAGAGCGCTGCCGAGAACTCGGCCGCCCGTGATCGGGAGGCCCAGGAAAGCTCCAGCCGGGATACAAGAATCGATCTCAGCCCGCCCAAGGACGACGCCAAGAATCATCCCGCCAGCAAGGCTGCGGTAGCGGATCTCGAGCCCCCCGACAACCCGGACACCTCTGGGGTTCAGGAATTCCATCCCTGGAACCCGATGAAGGCTCTGAAAGATGTTGAGGTCGGCGACTTTTACTTCAAGCGCAAGAACTATCGCGCCGCGCTCGAACGGTACAAGGACGCTCTCTACTACAAAGACAACGACGCGATTGCCAGCTTCCGTCTGGCCGTGTGCCAGGAAAAACTGGGAGATAAAGCCGAAGCGAAGAAATACTACGAGCAGTATCTGAAGATTCTGCCGCAAGGTCCGCTTGCCAAGGAAGCGCACGTTTCGCTGGACCGGCTCGCGAAGACGCAGTGAAACTGCTTCGAGTTCGAGCCGCGAGCACCCGGTTCCGGCTCGCTCACAAGCCGAAGCTCGTAGCCCGGAGCGGCTTACTTCTCTACCCGCGAAAACTCCCCGGTGGATGCGTTGACAGCCACCCGCAGTTTGGCGGTTTCGCGGTCGGTCCCGTAGATTACGTGCCACAAAAGTTCGTTGGTCTGCCGATCCCACTCCAGCACACAAAGAACGGGCGTGTCGGGTTCTTTCTGCAGCAGCTTCTCTCCGCCGTGCTGCTGGGCGACGGCGAAAGCCTTATCCGTATCCACTTTGAGAAACTGGACGTTGAAAATCTGCGTGCTGGTATTCGTCGGGCTGTAGGTATCGTCGACGCCGTGAGAAATATCGCCGTTTGCCCAGGTATAAGTTTTAATCGCATGTTGCGACGGGGAGGCGAATCCGACCCGCCACTCGCCCGCCTTGCCATCCTGGCCTTTGAAGTTCGCCGAGGCTTCCGATTCCGCACGATAAGGTTGCGCGTCCGGCGCCCAGAGGCGGGCCGAGGCGTAGCACTTGTAGAACGCGCTGCTTCCGGTGATGGCTTCCGGAGCTTTCGGCTGGGGCGTCTCCGCTGGTGCCGGCTTGCTCGGCTCCGAAGAGCAAGCGGACATCAATCCTGCTGCTAGAATTGCGACGAAGAGTTCTTTCATTGACGATTTCCCGATCAAACTTGCTGTCGTAGTTTGGCCTTTGCTTCATGACCGGTCGTTTTGCGACGGTCGGTTCGGTCATTAGTTTTCGCAGATCATTGTACTCAACCAACACCATGAATTCCTACCTCGAACGGTTACGGTACGAACTCGAAGATGCGGTGGGGAGTGCCGGCACCGGCGATTTGGCGAAGGCTCCTGCCGGAAAATGGAGCGCTGCACAGATCCTTGAGCACCTTTTCCTTACCTACATGCACACCAACCGGGGATTGGCAAAATGTCTGGAAAAGGGTGCGCCCTTGGCTACGCGCGCGACGCTGAAAGATCGCTTTGCCACTCTGCTGGTGGTGAAGGTCGGGTATTTGCCGGGAGGCCGCAAAGCACCGGAACGCGCCATCCCGCGAGGTATGTCTCCGGAGGAGGCGCGGCAAGCGATCGCGCCTGAACTTCAGAAAATGGGCTTGGGCCTGGACGATTGCGAGCGCAGGTTCGGCGTGCGGACGAAAATCCTGGACCACCCGTTGCTAGGGCCTTCAACGGTGGACGAATGGCGCAAGTTCCACTGGATCCACGGGCGGCATCACGCGCGCCAAATTCGGGAACGGATTGGGAAATCGTGACGATGAGGACAGGGTGAAGAAAATCTAGCTGCGATCTTTATTTGTTTTTGTCCTTGTCGTTGTCGTTGCTGTTGTCTTTGTTCTTATCCGTCTCTTCGAGATTTTGCTCTTCAATCCCGGCCTTGTGCGCCTGCTCCTGCATCTCGTCAAGTTCCTGCCGGGCGGCATCAAGCGCTTTCTGCTTTGCTTCGACGTCGTTCGTGTACTGCGCGGCGTCCTTGTCCCCCTGGGCAGTGTTGCGCGTGAGGGCGTTCGGATCGCCTAGCATTGCGGCGGCGGCGCGCAGGCGAAGGTCGCGCTGAGCGCTGTCGAGTTCGTGGTTCAGCGAATCGATTTTCTCCTTCTGTTTGTCGATCTTTGTTTTCCACTCATCGGACGCCTTCTGGCGTTTCGCGGCGGCCGCTTCTGCCGCAGAGCTTGCAGTCCCGGCTCCTTGCCCAGCTTTATCGCTCGCCGGCGATGGTCCGACCACGCTCAAGGGTTGGCCGGTAGGCAGATTGTCGTTGTCGTAGTGGTGGCTGGCCGAACTCGTCTCAGTTTTGTTCTTGCGAACCTCCCGCGCATAATCCCCGAGCGACTGAGCGGTTGCTCCGCTAACTCCCAAGAGGAGGAGAGTGCCGATTGCCATGAGTTTCGTTTGCTTCATGTGTTCATCCTTTTGGCAGGCCCTTGATTTGGATCGTAGCCTGCAATCGCTGTGTCAAGAACTTGTGGTTGCCGCGCGAGCGCCTCCCAGGAAACTCCCGATGGTCCGGTCCAGTTGCGCCGCTTCGCCGGCGATGCCTTCGGCCAACTGGCGCGCCCGTTCCGGGTCCCGGCTGCGCGTCAGTTGCTGCGCGTATCCGGCGATTGTTGTCAGGGAATCGCGCAGTCCGAACGCGAGTTCCGAAGAGACTTCCTCGCGCTGTTTTTGATCGTGGCGGATGCGCTCAATGTCGGTCTTGTCGGTGAGCACCAGAGTCGTGCCCATGAGGCTGGCGTCTTCGGCCAGCACTGGAGAGGCGGTTACTTCGAGTACACGACTTTTCCCATGGCTTTCCTTATCCCGGGGAAAGTAATTCAGCACCAACCCTCGAACCGCTGACTTTCCCATCAGGGCGGGAGCAAGAGCTTGCCCGACGCTGGATGGCGAACCCGAACCTGAATTTGAACCTGATTGTGAACTATGACTTTCCGGGCGCAGTGTGGCCGAGCGGAAAAGATCGGCGGCGTGCAGCCCCACGGGCGAGGCGAATCCGAGCAGCTTGCGCGCCGCCGAGTTGGCTTGCCGCACCAGGCCGCTGGTATTGAAAAACAGGACGCCACAGGGAAGGTTCGAGAGTATGGTCGAGCTCAGCGTGTCGGAGGCCTTCGCTTTTCTGCGCTCCGAGAGGTGCTGGGTGGCGAGCTCATGCTTTTGCTGCTTCAGTTGCTGAATGACGGCATGATAGGCGTGGACCGGCAATCCTTCCACCGCCAGCGGCGCGAGGTGGAGCGATTCGGATCCCGCCACGAGGTTCTTCCGCAGGCTTCGAATCAGGTACCAGCCCAGCCCGAAGGCTGCGAGGGCTGCGAACAGAAGCAAGCCCGCCCGCAGCGCCATCGGATTCATCAGCAGCTTCACAGCGCCTCCCAATACCAGTGCAGGAGTTGGTTGCCAAACAAGAACGATAAAAGCGCCATACTGCCGAGGAACACGCCAAACGGCATCTCGTAATAGCGGAGTGCCAGACGCGCCGATTGCCATGCTCTGTGCCGGGCTGCGGTTGAAGCAGTGCCGCGCGCCTCGATCCGGCGAGTGCGCTTCATCCAGACCGCGAGAACCGTGCTCAGTCCAAACAGCGAGCCTGCCAGCGAAGCGGCAAAAATGGTTAAGACCGTGAGTTTGGTTCCGAGGAACGCGCCGATCAGCGCCATCAGTTTCACGTCGCCGAATCCCATCCCTTCGACCCCACGTGCCCTCAAGTAGATGGCTGCCGCGCCGTATAGAAACGAAGCGCCAACTGCCGCTCCCAGCAAGGAATCTGACAGAGACCACAAGCGCCACGAAATCTCGCTTCTCATGGCGGGCGATACCAGGCCGGGCATGATTCGCGAAGCCAGATCATTTACCGGAACCACCAGGCTGAGTCCGATTCCCAGAGCCAGCCCCGGAAGAGTCAGGGCGTCGGGAAGAAGTTTGGTTTCCGCATCCGTGAAGATCAACCCCAGCAGCAAGAAGCCGAACACGGTGCACTTCAACATCGCCAGTGTCAGGCCAAAGTGGAGGTAACAGCCAAGAAAGAGTAAACCCGTGAGTATTTCGATCGCCAGGTAGCGGGGCGATATGGGCTGCTTGCACGACCGGCACTTCCCCCGCAGAATTAGCCAGCTCAGTACGGGCAGGTTGAGATAGAGCGGGATGGGATCGCCGCAGTGCGGGCACGCGGAGCGCGGTGTTACAACAGACTGGCCACGCGGCAATCGGTAAATGCACACGTTCAGGAAGCTGCCAAAGCACAGCCCATAAGCGAAGATCGCAGCTTCAAGAAAGAGATTCACGTTTACTCAAAATTGGCTAAGTGCTCAGTTTGCTAGGACTTGGATGATTATAAGCCGGTGCCGCGAGGCTTTCTAAGCACGAAAGTCACTGTACCTCCGCCGCCTGCAAGTCATTGTGAGGAAAGGAAAGAGGAAGTAGCTGCTCACGCCGCCCGGCTGATTTCGTGCCGCTCAGGCAAAAAGATCCAAAACACGGTTCCGGTCGCACGCCCGGTTGCCCGGCTTCGCACGCGAATTCGTCCTCCATGCTTGTGCACAATGCCGCGTGAGACCCACAATCCGAGCCCGGTTCCAGTGTCCTTTTTCGTGGTGTAGAAAGGTTCGAAGATTCGTTGCAGTTGATCGCGGGGAATCCCACTGCCGTTGTCGGCCACGGTGATGCGGACCCCGTCATTGCCGTCGGACCAGTCGCGGTCGGGCGCTACGCGGACTTGCAAGAAACCTCCGTCCGCCATGGCATCCACAGCATTCACCAGAAGATTGGCCAGCAACTGCCGCAACTCGCCCGAATAGCCGCTGATCTGGCAATGGCTGCGGTAGCGCCGCGATACGCGGATTTGCCGGCTCTCGAGCTTGCGGGAATACAACTGCAGAGTCTCGTCCATGATGGCGGCGGGATCGAGCGAACCCGGAGAACTGGCATCGCGGACGAATCCCAAAGTCTGTTGCGCCAACCGTGCCACGCGGCCGACCTCTTGCTCCGCCAGGGTCAGATATTCCCCGGCGTGGCTGGGGTCATGGCGCGCCAGGTAAAGCAAGTTGACGACGGCCTCGAGGGGATTGTTGATCTCGTGCGCGATCGAAGCGGCAAGCCGTCCTGCGGTAGCGAGTTTTTCGCTGCGGCGGATGGCTTCTTCGGACTGTTTCTCGGCGGAGATATCGCGTGCGATGGCCGAGGCTCCCACAATTTCACCGCGCGCGTTTGAAAGTGGCGAGACCGACAACAGCACCGGCCAGCGTGTGCCGTCCTTCCGCATGCGTTCGGTCCGATAGGAAGCGACGTGCCCGCCGCTATTGAGTATTTCGAGGTTACGCTCTACCTCATCGCGACGTTCCAGGGGCGCCAGGAGTGCGACCGGCGATCCAACCGCCTCCTCGGCAGTGTAGCCATAAAGACGCTCTGCGGCGCGATTCCAACTGGCGATTGTGCCATCCGGATCGGTGCTGTAAATCGCGTCACAAGAGTATTCGACGACGGCAGCCATTTCTCGGATGGTGCCTTCGGCGCGCGATTCCGCCAACGTTTTCTGCCTTGCCATGCTCGCGGCAAACATCGAGATGGCAAGGAAAGCCAGCAGCCGCTCCAGGTCGGAACTGGAACGGATTCCGAAGCTGAAATAGGGCGGAAGTACGAAAAAATCCAGGCACGCAGTCGAGACCAGCGCGCAGAAAACCGAGGGTCCAAAGCCGAGGAAGTGGGCGGTGAAAAGCACCGCCGCCAGCAAAAACAAGAAGAGATGGCGATGGAGCACTGGGGAAAACGTCCAGAGACTGAGGGCCACCCACACCGCGAGTGTTGCGCCTGCGTATTGCGCCAGCGTCGAATACCGGTTCCGCGCGATCCAACTCTTCAGATTGGCCCTGATCCTAGACATTTCTTGGAACGTTGCCGGCTCCAGCTAATCGGACTTGGTGGCGTTAGAGCAGGACAGGCAAAAGACGGCTTTCGATGTCCTGAGAGAACTCTAGCAGCAGCACGGGCGTGGGGCAACCGCTGAACGACCGCGAAGGGCAGTTCAGTCCTGGTGGAGGAACTTGTAGTCGAGGATGGAGGCCGCCAGCGCGAAAGCGTCTTCGACATTCTCGGCCGCGTCCCTGATGCGAATCAGCCTTCCCTGGCAAAGTACATTGCTGTTCTTTTGTCCCGAGATCAGCTCCGGCATCTCGAAGATCAGTTCCACCAGGGCATTCACCGGCAGTTCCTGCGGGCCGTGAAGCAGCACGCCCGACTGGCTGATGTTCTGGATCATGCCCTCGTACCACGTACTGAGATTTCTTCCGCGGTAGCGAGCCGGAATGTTCAACCGCAGGCGCCGTGCGCGAGGCACCCAGGTCGGCTGCTTTTGACGGGAGCGGCGCCGGCCCGTCGTTGTTTCCGGCACCGGTTCGTCAATCCGGTTCCCCCGACGCATGGTCTTCCAGTCGTACTGGTAGGCGGTCGCGCACAACATGCAGACCTGGTAGTACCCTCCATTCGCCGCGCGGCGCGGCCAGGAAAACTCGTGCGAACAGCGCCCTAGCTTGAGGACATCCATGAGCGTTTGCGGCATGATGACGAGCGGCGTTCCCTTGCCGAACCGACACTTCCATCTTCCGCCGTCTTGGCCGTTCTGGATAGGTTACTTTTGGGCAGCGCGGTCTATGACTTATGCTTTCCCATAATGGCACGAACCGAACCATCGCGCATGGGATTCCTCCTAGCCGGAGGCAAAAGCTCTCGCATGGGCGCAGATAAGGCGTTTCTCGACTTCGGCGGGCAAACATTGCTTGACCGCGCGCTTGCCGTGATGGGCGGAGTCTGCGACCGTGTCGCGATCGTCGGCGACCCTGTCCGGTTCGCGAAATATGAATCTCCGAAACACGAATCTACAAAATACGAATCGGTCGTGGCCGATATTTTCTCCGGATGTGGTCCCCTCGCTGGTATTCACGCCGCGCTCGTGCATTCTTCTGCCGAGTTGAACCTGATGCTCGCGGTTGACATGCCCTTCGTCTCGAGGGAGCTTCTCGCGTTTCTTTTCGAGACGGCAGAGAAAACTGACGCCATTATCACCGTGCCTCGCACCAGCAAAGGTCTGCAGCCGCTGTGTGCGGTTTATCGCCGCGACTTTTGCAGTACCGCCGAGCAGGCACTGCGGGCAGGGAAGTACAAGATCGATGCGGCTTTTTCCGGTGTGTCCGTCCACGCGATCGAAGAGGGAGAACTGGCAGCAGCCGGATTTTCGGAGCAGAATTTCTTCAACGTAAACACCCCCCAAGACCGCTTGGAAGCCGGACAGTGGCCTTTCTAGCGTGGTGAGGGAGGTGGCGGCCTTCGGCTGTCCCGATGCTTTCGCTTGAGCCGCGCGGCCATCTCATGCCATGCTGATAGCCATGGCTGCCGCGGAGACGTTGTCACCCTATATCGAGTTCAAGGACGTCTCAAAGGCGTTTGGGGATAGGGTCGTTCTCAAAGACGTGAACTTCGAGGTGTTGCCGGGTGAGATGGTTTGCATTCTCGGACGTAGCGGCGTCGGAAAATCGGTGGCGCTCCACAACATCATGGGCTTCCTGAAGCCGGACTCAGGCCGGGTCGTTGTTGCCGACCAGGACATCACCGCCTACAACGAGGAGCAGCTCGAGGAAATCCGCAAGAAAGTCACTATGGTGTTCCAGAACGGCGCCCTCTTCGATTCCTTGACGGTCGGCGAAAACGTCGCCTTTCCCTTGCGCGAAAAAAGACAGCTTTCAGAAGAGCAAATTTACCAGGTCGTCGACGGTTTGCTCGAGATGGTTGGAGTCAAGGAGATGCGCGACCTGTTGCCTTCCGATCTCTCTACCGGGATGAAGCGTTCCGTCGCCATCGCGCGAGCGTTGTCCGCTCAGCCCGAGTGCGTGCTCTACGACGAGCCCACCACTATGGTCGATCCGATGATGGGGAATCTGCTCGGCGATCTCATCGCCAGGCTCAAGCTGCAATTGCACCTGACCTCAGTCGTGGTCACGCACGACATGCGCCTGGCGAAAAAGCTTGCCGACCGCATTGTCTTCCTGCACGAAGGCCGCTCGATTTTCTTTGGACCCTTCAAGGACATGGAGAAATCCACCGAGCCCATCATTCACGAGTTCCTGGAACTGGACGAGCTGAAGCTGGAAGCGTAGAACACAGCCGTTGTTCACCACACGATCACGCACTACCAGACCCGGCATGGCTCCTTGTTGACCATGGCATCGCCGGCCCCGCAGTGATACGCCTGAGCGAAACCAGCCATGTTGCTGACCACGCCATTGACTCGCCAGCGACCGGGAGAGTGGTTATCTGTACGCGCCAATTCTTTGGCGGTCTTCTCGGTGACATTCATGCATCGCCATTGTGCCCAGCCTAGAAAGAACCGCTGCTCGGGAGTGTAGCCGTCCAACGGGGGGGCCTGCCGCGACGGCATAGACTGAAATGCCCGCCAAGCGAGCTGCAGGCCGCCGTTGTCCGCGATATTTTCGCCCAGGGTCAACTGGCCGTCTACCTTAATGTCATCGACCGCCGTGTAGTTCGAATACTGTCGCACGAAACAGGCGGCTCGCTCGTCGTAGTTTTTGGAATCTTCGGGGGTCCACCAATTGCGCATGTTTCCCTCGCCATCGAACAAGTGCCCTTTGTCGTCGAAGGCATGACTCATCTCATGACCGATGACTGCCCCGGCGAGTCCAAAATTGACAGCATCGTCCATGCGCGGATCGAAAAACGGCGGCTGCAGAATGCCAGCGGTGAATACGATCACGTTCAGCGGATTGTCGTGATAGCCCTCGACTCCATGAACCAGTTCATAGAACTCGCCGCGATCGACGGGCTTACCGATTTTGGCCATGATACGCCGGAATTCGAATTGCTGGGCGCGAAAGGCGTTTCCCAGGGCATCGCCGCGGCGGATCTCGAGGCTTGCGTAGTCGCGCCAGTGATCGGGATATCCGATCATGGCGCGCAGTAACTCTAGTTTTTTCAGGGCTTCCGTTTTGGTGGCTGGACTCATCCAGGAACTTTCCTCGAAATCCTGCTGCATGGCTTGGCGCAGGCGCAACACCATTTCGAGCACGCGCTGTTTCGTTTCCGGCGGGAAATAGCGCTCCGCATAGACCTTGCCGACAGCTTCGCCCAGGGCGTCGCTCGTCCGCTCTTCGCACTGCTCAGCGCGGGATTGTTGTTCCTTCACCCCGCGCAACGTTTTGCGGTAGAAATCGAAATCCGCGTCGCGAAATCGGGCCGGCAACTCCGGCGTGGCCAGGCGCAATAATTCCCAGCGCAGGTAGTTCTTCCAGGCTGAGATCGGAGTCTTAGCTACCAGATCGTTGAGTGCCTGCATATACTTCGGGATTGCGACATTCAGGTCGCCACTCGGATCGACATCGATCACCGCGAAATATCGTTGCCAGGGGAAAGCGGGCGCGAGTTTCTGAAGGTCGACTAGATGCATCTCGTGATACCAGGCTTTGCGGTCCCGCCGTTCAACGGGCGTCAGCGAGACGCGCGCGAGGGCCGTCTCGATGCGCAGTACATCCTCGGCGCCGGTCGCCGATTGCTGCGGGCTCTGGCCCAGAAGACCAAACTCTTTTTCGAGATGCGCCCGGTACCCGTCACGGTTCTTGCGCATTTCGGCATCGTCGGACAGGTAGTAGGTCGGCTCGGGAAGATTCAGCATGCTTTGGTCGAGAACGGCGATTACCTTCGTCGCGTCGCCGAGTTCCTGATCGGAATAGGCCGCGAAGAGTGCATCCGATCCCAGCGTGTGCAGGCGTGCCACTGCGGCGGCAAGATCGCCGGGACTTTTGATTCCCTCGATACGGTCAAGCTCGCCGCGCAAGGGATCGAGTCCTTCCTTCTCGATGATCTTTTCATCGGTACACGACGCATAGTAATCGCCAACCTTTCGTTGGTCCGGGGACTGCTCGTGTTGGGGTTGTCCGCTCGGCGGCTTATGTTGGGCGGCCTGCGCAGCCTGCTCTAGAATCTCCGTCACCCGTTTCTGATTGAGATCGCGCATCTGCTGGAAAACGGCCGAATATGAGCGGTCAGCGGGAATCGGATTACGCGCCTGCCAACCGCCGCAGGCAAACTGATAGAAATCCGAGCAGGGATCGGCGGACGGATCGACTGCCTTGATATCGAACTTGAGACCGGCGTCGGATTTCGCCTGGCAGAACGCCGTTCCCGGGGAAAGGACAAGGCAAAACAGCACGCAGAGGCCACGATAACGCATGAGCCACAACTTCTCATGAAATCATGTTTACGTCCAGACTCTGACGAATATGAAACTAGACAAGTAAGGGATGTCTAGAAGCCTTGCCGCACCAGCTCTTCCACGGTCATCGAACTCTGCGCCGACTCGCCTCTCATCATCTTCTCGACATACTTCGCGATCACATCGGCTTCCAGATTGACCGGATCGCCCGGCTGGAGTGAACCGAGATTGGTTAGCTCCACGGTGTGCGGGATAATTGCGATCGTACAGCGATTGCCTTCGAGTTTGGCGACCGTGAGGCTGATGCCCTCAATGGAGATCGATCCTTTGAACACCGTGTATTTCTCGATCTCCGGCGGGATTTCAATATGCAGCCACCAGTTCTCGGAATCCCGGCCGTTCGAGTCGACGATGCGCTCGAGCTCGATCAGCTTGCCCACCCCATCGACGTGCCCCTGAACGATGTGGCCATCGAAGCGCCCGTCCGCCTTCATCGGCAGCTCCAGGTTCACCAGCGCGCCTTCGTGCATCCGTGAGAACGAAGTTCGTATCCAGGTTTCCGGCGCCAGGTCCGCGCAGAATGTTTTCTTCTTGATATCAAGCGCCGTCAGACAAACGCCGCTCACCGAGACGCTGTGGCCAGTTCTCAATTCTTTCGGGGTATTCGTCGCTTCGACGGTGATGCGGCGGTTCTCACCACGCTGCTCAATCTTTACGACCTTGCCAACTTCTTCGACAATTCCGGTGAACATAAGATTTATGCCTCAGCCTCTTCTTTGACAAAAACTGCCACCCTGCAACCGGTGCCGCGATCGCGAGCGCCTGCTATCGATCCCAACTTGCTGGTGGAGCGACGGGCGTCCTCGCCCGTCCAGTCTGGGCCGGGCGGGGACGCCCGGCTCTCCACTAGCACTCACGGCTGCGCTGAGTATGGGTCGCGCAAATAGCCCTCCAGCGCGAAGTCTTCGCCGAAGCGGTGCAGCTCGTAGCGCTGCACGCACTGCGCTCGGCCGTGCAAACTTTCACCGGAAAGGAAGGGAACCGCGCCCTCGCCAAAAATCTTCGGTGCATAGTAGAGAAATACCTTGTCGACCTCACCCGAGGCCAGGGCCGCGCCGTTCACCAGCGCTCCGCCCTCAAGGAGCAGGCTGGCGATCTCCAACTCTCCCAGGCCCTGGACAATCGCTGCGAAATCGGGTCGTCCGTCGGCCGTCGCCGACATTTCTTGTACCCGAATCCCCTTCGCTTCAAGCTCCTGCTTCGTTTGTTCCTCCGCATTGGAACACAGCACCAGAACATCGTGCTCGGCGGTCTGGATCACTCGCGACGCGAGAGGGATGCGCAAGTAAGAATCCAGGATGACACGCAGCAGTTTGCGCCGCCGCGGCTGGCCACTGCGGTCGGTCAGCAAAGGATCATCCGCCATCACTGTCCCTACGCCAGCCAGGATCGCGTCACTCTGATGGCGCAGTTGCTGCACATGCGCGCGCGCCAACTCGCCTGTGATCCAGTGGTATCCGCTGCGGGCGCCCTCTGTCGCAGGCGTAGCAGAGTCAGCCTGGGTGCCCGGTTTCGTAGCGTCAGCGATTTTCCCATCGAGGGTCATGGCCGATTTCAGCGTGACCAGGGGTTTGCCTCGACGGATGTATTTGGCAAAACTTTCATTCAACTTTCTTGCTTCCGCTTGAAATAAGCCGACCTCTACTTTAATCCCCGATGCGCGGAGCCTGGCAAATCCTTGACCCGCCACTTGTGGATTCGGATCCTCCATAGAGCAGATCACACGGCGGATTCCGGCCGCGATCGTGGCATCGGCACACGGTCCAGTACGGCCCTGATGCGAGCATGGCTCCAGATTTAGGTAGAGAGTTCCGCCGCGGGCCGCATTGCCCGCTTGCTCCAGCGCGAGAACCTCGGCGTGTTTCACGCCGTCATAGGTGTGCGTGCCGGCTCCAACTTCGCGGCCCGACGCGTCCACCACAACTGCACCGACCGCGGGATTGGGCGAGACCACGCCTACGCCCGCTCGCGCCAGTTCCAGCGCCCTCCGCATGTGTTGTTCGTCAGTTGTCATGAGAAGCTCTTAGCTACTAGCTCTTAGCCTCTAGCTAAGGTCCTTGTTCTCGTCCTAGATTTTCAGGAGAACAGCGAGTCCACAAAATCCTTCGCATCAAACGGCAACAGATCCCCAGCCTTCTCGCCGACGCCCACATATCGCACCGGCAGCCCTAATTCCCGCGAGATTGCCACCACAACGCCGCCTTTGGCGGTGCCATCGAGCTTGGTCAACACAATCCCCGTGACTCCGGACGATTGCGTGAACTGCCGCGCCTGTTGCAATCCATTCTGACCGGTCGTGGCATCCATCACCAGTAGAGTTTCGTGCGGCGCGCCCGGCACAATGCGCTGTGCGGTACGCTTCATCTTTTCGAGCTCGAGCATTAAGTTCTGCTTGGTGTGCAGCCGCCCGGCAGTGTCGACGATCACATAATCGGTCTTGCGCGCCGTTGCCGACTGCAACGCGTCGAACAACACAGCGGACGGATCGCCTCCGGCTTTCGTTTTGATCACTTCCGTGCCCGTGCGCTGGCCCCAAATTTCGAGCTGCTCGATGGCCGCTGCGCGGAACGTATCCGCCGCGCACAGCAGCACTGTCTTGCCCTGCGCGCGAAACACCTGCGCCAATTTTCCGATCGTGGTCGTCTTGCCCGTGCCGTTCACGCCCACCACAATGATCACTTCGGGCATACCGTCCACCTTGGTCACGGGCTGCGAACCGGTCGTCGTCAGAATCGCCAGCAGTTCCGCTTTGAGCAGCCGTTTGAGTTCATTCACATCCTTGATCTGCTTGCGATCGGCCTTGTCGCGCAGCTTCTCCAGCACCTCGTGGGTGGTGGTTGTGCCGAGGTCGGCGCCAATCAGCGTGGCTTCCAAATCGTCTAACGTGGAGCGGTCGATCTCCTTGCCGATGGAGACGACATCTTCGATGCGCTCGGCCAGGTTCTCGCGCGTACGCGAGACGGCCTCTTTCATGCGCTCGATAAAACTGGGTTTCTGTACTTCGTCCAGACTGCCAAAAAGGGTTTGAATCATGGAGTGTCCGACTTGATTATAGGAGAATCCACCGGATGGAATTGGTAATTGTGGAATTTGTAATTTGGTAATTTTGAGACCGCTCCTGCTGAATCCGCTCTAGGTATGACTCATTCTTTACCTTACGTATTTCTCGGCCGTTCAGCTACGCGTGATTTCGACCGTGAGAGGGTCGCTCGGTTGAGGAGGCTGGGTGGGCGTCGGCGTAGGCGATACCAGCGGCATCTTCTGCGTCAGCGATTTCTGAATATGAATTTCTCCCCGCTGAAATACCGCCTGTAACGCGGCTACAGCCTTGGGGTCAAGGCGCTTTCCCGAAAGACTCTGAATGATGCGCAGAGCTTCCACCGGATCATGCGCCTGCTGGTAAGGACGATTCGTGGTCAGAGCGTCAAAGGTGTCCGCGACCGCAATCACGCGCGCCAGCAGCGGGATATCGTCACCTTTTAGACCATAAGGATATCCCCGGCCGTTAAGCGCCTCATGATGCAATTCAATTCCGGGCAGCATCTCGCGCAACTGCGGCACGGGACGCAGAATGTTCGCGCCCTTGGTGGTGTGCGTCTTCATGATCTCGAACTCTTCCGGAGTCAGAGTGCCCGGTTTTTTCAGGATGCGGTCTTCGATGCCGATCTTGCCGACGTCGTGCAGTTGCGCCGAGACTCGCAGGATCTCCAGAAATCCCGGATCCAGCCCCATTTCTGTGGCGATCATGATCGAGTATTTTGTGACGCGGTCGGAGTGGCCGCGTGTGTAAGGGTCCTTTTCGTCGACGGCGCCGGCGAGCATCTGGATCGACCCCATGAACAGCGCCTTGTTTTCCTCCGCGGCGCGCTTCAGGTCTTCGACGAACTGTTCCAGCTCTTCCGACATGGTGTTGAAGGTGGCCGCCAGTTCGCCGATCTCGGTGCGCGTTTTCAGGTGCACGCGCTGGGAGAAATCGCCGCGCGCAATGGCCCGGCTTGACTGCGCCAGGACTTGCAAGGGGCTGGTAACCCGCCGCGCCGAGAAAATACTCAGACCCACGCTTACAAACACCGCCAGCCATGCCAGCAAGCGTCCGGTACGCTGCATCTCGTAGATTCCTCGATACGCATCTTCACGCGGCTTCTGCACCACGACCGCCCAATCGAGCGAGGGGACCGGACTGTACGTGCCCAGCATCTCGGTCGTCTTTTGACCGTCATGAATTGTGAACTCGCTGGTCGCCGCCAACTGGGCCTTCGAGCCTTTGCCCACAAAACTGCGGACGATCTCGAAGTGGCTCATGTCCTGCCCGGTGGCATATTGGCCGGGCGCGGCCGCCACCAGTCTCCCCTGACTGTCGACCACGTAGGGCATCAATCCGCTCAGGCTGACTTCCTCCAACCGGCGGATCAGATAGTCCATGTCTACCACCGATCCGATCATGCCCAGGAAGCGTCCGCCATACATGATCGGCGAACTGACCAACATTACTGTTCGCGCCGACTTTCCACTGCCCACGGTCAAGGGCTGGCCGCTGTAGACGCGCCCTTCGCGCGCAGCTTGATAGGCCCGCTCCAGCTCGCGCTGTAGAAAAGCGTCGGGCTCAATACGCCCGGCGGAAATTCCTTTGGCATCGGCATTGAGCAGTGTGGCATAGGCAATGTCGTTGGATGCCGAGACAAAATTCTCCAGCATTGCCCGTAACTCAGGCGTCAGAAGTTTCTGCGCACTTGGGTCGTTCCCGCTCGGGTTAGATAGCATCATTACCTGAATCGACGACGATAAATTGGTCAGCATCATGCGCAGCGATGCTTGATGCTGGGAAATGTCGTCGGCCAGCGAACGCGTGACCGTGTTTTGCAGCAGCATTTCGTTGGTCCTGAGGCGCTCCCGGTTCATCTGCTCGATCTGCACGGAATAGAAGTACATGGGGAGGACACTGATGGCCAACAGCACGCCGAGGATGACGTAGAGGAGGGGGATGCGCGCGGGAATGGGCAGCTTCAACGGCAAAAGGTGATCCTGTCGGCCCAAGCGCGGGGGTGGTTGGTCCGTCCTGCATCTATTCTAAGTTGGCTTGCGGGATGATCTCATGTGTTTAAAGTACAGCTCACCGTTACCGAGGTACTCACACTGCGGGTACCAGGGTCTCAAGTGGCGGGCAACTGACCAGTTCTCATTTCTCAGTTCCGGGTTCCCAGTTCTCATTCAAAACGAATTGGCTTTCCACTGAGAACTGGGAACCGGGAACTGATTTTTGGCGCTATGCCGGTTTATAATGAGCCCAGTCGGCCCGGGGTGCTGCATGCGGTCCTTCCACGTTTACTGCTTTTGTTGCCGGCTCTTGACGACCCTTCTAGTCTTTTCTTCGTTGACGCTTGCCGGGAACACTCCACCCCCTAGGATTTCCAAGGAAACGCGGGAAGAAATCATCCACGCTTTCAATGAAGAACTGGTGTACATCCGCACGAGTTTTCCGATGGGGAAGACCGGGCTGAAAATCAAGAACGGAACCGTATCCCCCAGCGGACCGGAACTCCAACATTTGATGGCGCTCTGGGGACCAGCCGTCAAACCCGGCGACCGCGCCCGCATTAGCGACGTCGTCATCAAGGACAACTACATCCGCTTCGAGATCAACGGCGGTCCCCTCAAGAAGCAGAAGTGGTATCAGCACATCACAATTGTAGGTGCGGATGCATCTGTGCCGGTTGCGCCGTCGGATCCCTCCGCCAACGCCCGCGGGTCTTTTGTGGATCTCTATTTCGACAAGTATGTTCCCGAGATGACCGGACCGGAGTTGAAGCAGTTGTTGCGTCCAGTATTTGATTTCGATGCCAAGTCGGCGATCGACGCCTACCTGGAAACGGTTTCTCCGCAGGTCAAAGAAGCGATCAAGAATCACCATGTGCTGGTGGGAATGAATCACGAGATGGTGATCTATGCCAAGGGGCGTCCACCAAAGAAAGTGCGCGAGACTGCCAACGAAGTTGAGTACGAAGAATGGATCTACGGCACGCCTCCCCAGGACGTGGATTTTGTGCGCTTCGTCGGCGACGAAGTGGTGCGGGTCGAGACGATGAAGATGGATGGCGAGAAGATCGTGCGCGTCGAAAAAGAAGTTGATCTGGCTGCGGCTACCGTTGCCAAGAAACAGGCAGAACGCCCCGCGAACGCGCCCACGCTGAGGCGTCCCGGAGAAGAAATGCCGGATTCCAATCCCGCCAACCCGTCCAGCACACCACCCATGGCCCCGGTGCCGCCGCCTTCCGGTCCTGGAACCGACCCAGGCCCCAACTGGGTTCCATCGTCATGGCCGGTGACGGAGTGAAGGCCCCGCCTCGACCTTCTACATCGGACCTTCTAAACTAAGACTGTGAAGATTGCCTTGGGCCAGATCAACCCCACCGTCGGGGACTTCTCAGGCAACGCTGCCAAGATCATCCAGTTTGCGATGCAGGCACGGGATGCAGGCGCTGGCCTGATTCTTTTTCCAGAACTCGCCGTTTCCGGCTACCCGCCGCGCGATCTGGTCGAGAGGCCTTTATTTGTGGCGCGGAATCGCGCGACGGTCGAGAAGATCGCGACAGAAACGCGGGGCATTGCCGTAATCTGCGGGATGGTGACCGCGGCCGAAGCGGACTCTGGAAAAAAGGTGATGAACTCCGCCGCCCTGCTGCGCGAAGGGCGCATCGACTTCATCCAGTCGAAGATGTTGCTGCCCACCTATGACGTCTTCGACGAGATGCGCAACTTCGCTCCTGCCAAGAGCCAGCAACTGTTCAGCTTTTGTGGCAAGCAGATGGCTTTGACCATCTGTGAGGATGCCTGGAACGACAAACGCTTCTGGAACCGGCGGCTGTACGGCATCGACCCGGTTGAAGAACTGGTTAGGGCCGGCGGGAACTTCGTGCTCAACATATCCGCATCGCCGTTTTGGCTGGGCAAGCGCGAACTGCGCCGGGAGATGCTCACCTCCATCGCGCGGAACCAGAAAGTCCCGGTAGCGATGGTGAACCAAGTTGGAGGCAACGACAGCCTGGTCTTTGACGGATCAAGCGTGGTGATTGGGCCCGACGGACAAGCGATCGCGCAAGGGAAGTCGTTCGAGGAAGACCTGATCTATTTCGATTCCCAGAAACTCAGCGGAGACATGCACCCACAAATTGAGGGTGAGGAAGCCAGCGCCTACGAAGCGCTGGTTTTGGGCACTCGAGATTACGTCTACAAATGTGGCTTTCAGCGGGCGATCATCGGACTCAGCGGAGGCATCGATTCCGCGCTCACCGCGTCCATCGCGGCCGATGCGCTCGGTCCTGAGAATATTATTGGCGTCGGTATGCCCGGGCCGTACTCATCGCCAGGCTCAATTGACGACGCGCGGGAACTGGCCAGTAATCTCAAGATTCGTTTCGAGCTCCTCTTCATTAACGAAATCTACGCGGCCGCACGCCAGACACTCGCTCCCGTGTTTGCCGGGATGCCGCCTGACGTCACCGAGGAAAACATTCAGTCGCGCGCCCGCGGATTGCTGCTGATGTCCATGTCGAACAAGTTCGGCGCGCTGGTGCTTTCGACCGGCAACAAGAGCGAATTGGCCGTCGGCTATTGCACTCTTTACGGAGACATGGTGGGTGGATTGGCGGTCATCTCGGATGTCCCGAAAACACTGGTCTACCGCCTGAGCGCTTATGCGAACTCACGGCGCGAAGTAATTCCTCAAGCGACGATCGAAAAGCCACCGTCAGCAGAATTGCGCCCCGATCAAAAGGATTCGGATTCACTCCCGCCCTACGACGTGCTCGATGCGATTCTCGAGGATTATGTGGAGGAAGCGTGCTCGGCTGAACAGATCGCCCGCGTTCACAATTTTGATCTGGATTTGGTCCGGCGGGTGATCCGGATGGTCGAGCGCAGCGAGTACAAGCGGCAGCAAGCAGCCCCCGGAATCAAGATCTCCGCCAAGGCGTTCGGCTATGGGAGGAGATTCCCGATCGCAGCCAAGGCTGAGGTCTAGTCTGCTCTGCGGTGAAGGTCGGGTCTCTGCACGAGCGGTGCCGGTTATGAATTGTCATCCCTCGTGTTGCGCGGGATGACAAAGTCTCGTGAATGACAAGTGCTCCGGTTTTTGTAACAATCGAATTCCAATCGAATTTCAATCTATGACACGCATACATCGCACATTTCTCGCTGCTCTTGTGTTATCCGGCATTGCCATCGCTCAAACCCAGCCCGCTCACCCGGCAAAATCGACAGCTACACCGGCAGCGCCTCTGCACTTCTCGGAAAGGCCGACGCCGCTCCCTACCGAAGACACGGTCAACTCATTCCTGTTCCAGATGTTTGGCTACGATCCCACGGTAACGTGGAAGGTGGCGGATATTCACCCCTCCGAGGTGCCAGGACTGGCGGAGGTCTTGGTTATAATCACCAACCCGCAGGGCTCGAACACCAATAAGTTCTTGGTGAGCGCCGACGGCAAGCATGCTATTGCGGGCGAGATCCTGCCCTTCGGCGCGAAGCCCTTTAGCGATGCCCGCGCCAAGCTTGAAAAGGGCATGACCGGGCCCGCGAAAGGACCGGCGAAGGCCGCCGTGACGATTGTCGAGTTCAGCGATATGCAGTGCCCGCACTGTCAGAAGGCCGCGGCCGGGATTGAACAGTTGCTGGCGCAGGAGCCCGAAGCCCATTTTGTTTTTCAGAACTTTCCACTGCCCGCGCACAACTGGGCTGAGAAAGCGGCCGACTATGTCGATTGCGTAGGCCGTGCTTCGAATGATGCTGTCTGGAAGTTCATCCAAAAAACTTTCGACGAACAAGCCAACATCACTGAGGCCAACATCGATGAAAAGCTGAAGGCCATCGCAACCGCATCGGGTGCGAATGGCGATGAGATCGCCGCCTGCGCAGCCAAGCCCGATACCAATGCCCGAGTCGAGGCCTCCATTGCGCTGGGAAAGTCGGTAGGCGTAAACGGTACTCCAGCTCTGTTTATCAATGGACGCAACGTGCCCGGCGGAGCTCCCCTCGATGTGCTGAAGAAGATTGTGGACTTCCAGGCGAGCCAGGAAAAAAGCGACAAATAGATTGAGTCATTGAATCATTGAAAACCAAAGGCAGAGCCTTTCAATGACTCAACGATTGAATCACTCAATGACTCAGTTTTTCTTACCTGCTCAACCAGATTTCCGGCGTTTCGGTGCGCTCTGGACTACGGATAACGTGCGGCGTAATCAGGATCAATAGCTCGTCTTCCTCGTCTTGCTTGGTAGTCTGCGATGTCAGGACGCCCAAGGCGGGAATAGTAGAGAACAGGGGCAGTCCGCTCAGGCTTCTCTGATCGGACTTAGTGACCATTCCCGCCACGACCGCCTGCTCCCCTTCCTTGAGCAGGATTCCCCCCTTGAACTCGCGATTCAATATGTCGGGAATGCCATTTGTGATTGAGCTTCCCAAAGTGCGGATTTCTATGTCCAGCTCAAGCGCTATGTCAGAATTGTTGTGGATCACCGGTTTCGCTTTTAGCGTGAGCCCGATGTCCTCGTAATTGACGGAAGGGAACGGCGCAACGTAGGACTGATTGCCGACAACCTGCGCGATCGCAGAGGTGTTATAAATCGGCGCAAAGCTGGCGTTGAGGATGGGATAGCGCTCTCCCAGCTTAAACGTGGCATCCTTCGCCTGCGAGGCGCGCAACTGGACATGATTGAGCTGCGTTACGGAACTCTCATTCATGGAGAGCGCGGCCGACAAATTATCGAGGCTCAGTGCCATCAGCGTGAGACCCCCGCCGAAGGTCGCGACCGGCTGACTAAAGATTGAATTCTGCTGGCTTTGCAATTGTGCGAGAAGCGCCGAGATGGTCTGACTGCCGGCTTGGTTGATGCCGCCCGAGGCAACCAGTTGGTTGATCAGTGACTGGACATTTTGGCCGCCGAGAGCCGCCAGCGCGGACACCGGGACGTTGAAAAGATTGAAAGTGTCCGGAACATGCACCCCAATTTGCCGCATGTAGGTATGGCTTACCTGAAAGACCTTCAGGTCGAGCAGCACTTCCGGCCGGGGGCTATTCAGTTGGCCGAGATACTGGGTGGCCGCTGCCAGCGCTCCCTGCGGTCCGCGCACCGTGATCGTACTCGACGCGGCATTGAGGCTCACGAACCTGAACTCAAATAGCGTCCGCAGCGAGAGCAGCACCTCGTTCAGTTCCTGAGGAGAGGCGCCGCCGGGGATATAAAACGAGCGCATGCCCATGCGGTCGTAGAGGCGGTGGTTCTCAGGATTGTCAGCCGCAGCAAAAAGAACATTGTCTTCGAGTGCGACGCAGAAGCTCTTGGTGACCTCGGAGGCCGCTTGCCTGGCGGTTCCGAAATCCGCATTCTCCATATCGAATCGCACGCGATGGTTCGGGAAATTATCGTCGAAGACCACCGTCAGTCCGTAGCTCGCGGCGACTGCGGTGAGCAGACCACGCGAATCGCCTTGGTAGTGGATGTCACGGGGAGCATCGATCGGTTTAGCCTTGACCACGTCGGCGCTGGCGACCACTTGCGGCGGGTCCGCGGCGTGCACTGGCGCGGGCCCCAAGGCGTCGCTTATGCGCTGCTGCGCAAATTCGTTCTGCGGGTCAAGGTTCAGCGCCGTCCGGAACTCCGCCAACGCCTCTATCTGCCGGCCATCGAGCAGGTCGCTGTTTCCGCGTTCCAGATGCATTCCGGCCAGATGTTGCCGCGTAATCTCCCGCGCCGTCAGGTATTCCACATTCTGCGGGATAAGGCGAGACGCTTCCTCAAATTCGTAAAAAGCCTCGTCGAGATTGCGCGCCTTCTCGAGTTTGAGGCCGCGCGCAAAGGCCTGGCGGGCGGCTTTCAGGTCTTGTGAGGAACCCTGGCAAGCGGGGGCACCCAGGGAATTGGAGCAGAGCGGAGGCGCAATGGCCGGAGGAGTGTCCGCGGCCAAACAAATCCCGGCAAGCAACAAGGAAATTCCCGCTGGCAGCCATCGCATATTACTCACTATAGAATGCTCCGCTGCTGCTGTCTTGCAAGCGAAATCCCGGGTTGGGAACTACGGTCGTAACGGGCGCAAGAAATAGGTCCCCAGCAGGCTGCGGAAAAATTCAGGCTTCGTATCAGAGCATCGCTTCAGCGATTCCACAATTTCTTCGATCCAAGATACCCCCTCCAGGTCCAGGGCTGGAGGGCCGACTTCTCCGCAGGCTGCTGGCCTTCACACCAGCGTCAGCCGTTCGATGCGCATGGCCCTGCCCGTCTGGTCATCGCACTCGACTACCACAGCGCACAGTCGGACGTTGCCGTTCGCCGACTCGAAGCGCGCCGGCATCCCGCTGAGAAACTTCTCGATCACTTGTTCCTTCTTTACGCCAATGACGCTGTCGTAGGGCCCGGTCATGCCGACGTCTGTGATATAGGCAGTACCCTTCGGCAGTACCGTCTCATCCGCGGTGGGAATGTGCGTGTGTGTGCCCACAACGGCGGTGGCTCGGCCGTCGAGATACCATCCGAAGGCGACTTTTTCGGAACTGGCCTCGGCATGGAAATCTACAAACACGATTTTCGCTTGGATCTGCTCCAGAAGCCGATCGGCATAGCGAAAGGGATCGTCGCTCGACCCCATGAACACACGTCCCTGAAGATTCAAGACGGCATAACCAACGCCGTTTTTCTGCCCTTCGTACACTCCCCAACCGGGGAGGCCCTGCGCAAAGTTCGCCGGCCGCAACAAGCGGCGCGCTGGACCGTGCGGATCTCCGTCCGACGTCTGGAAGTATTCGATGATCTCGCGTTTGTCCCACACGTGATTTCCGGTGGTCATCACGTCGATACCAAGATCGAAGAGCTCTTCCGCCAGCGCTGGCGTGATTCCAAATCCGGCTGCAGCATTCTCGCAGTTGGCGATGACCAGATCGACGGCCTGCTGCTGGCGCAGTTCAGGTAAGCGGTCTCTTACAATCGTCCGCCCAGAGCGCCCAAAAATGTCACCGATAAAAAGAATCTTCAAGATTTGATGGTAACACGGTGAAAATTGCGGATGCCTTATGCGCTGGAAACTGGCTACTGGGTGCTGATTTCAGCCGTCTTCAGAAAGCCGTAATTTCCCTCCGGATTCAGGGTTACGTTCCGCACACGCCGCGTGTGCACGAGCACATTATCAAGAAACCAGAGGTTGATGTAGGGCAGGTCGGTGGCAAGGATCGTTTGTATCTCGGCATATACCGCCTTGCGCCGGCCGCGATCGGTTTCCGAGCGACCTTCTTTGATAAGCGCGTCGAGCCGTGGGTTCACATAAAAGCTGCGGTTAGCGCCATGCGGCGGGAATTTATCGGAGTCGAAGGCATATTCGAAGATGTCGGGGTCTTCGTTGCCGCCGATCCAACGCAACGAGTACATCTGGTAAGCGCCGCTGGTAACGTCGGCGAAAAACGTTGCGAACTCGAACGTGCGGATGTCGAGCGCGATGCCGACATCCCAGAGCTGTTGTTGCAGTACGGCGACCATCAGCCGCGTGGTTTCCTCGGTGGTTGAGGTCTTCATGGTGATGTGGAAACGCACGCCGTTGACAGCCATGTATCCGGCGGCATCGAGGATCTGGCGTGCTTTTTCAGGGTCGAACCCATATTTCGGCACGTCGGCGTCATATGCCCAACTTTGCGGCGGGAGGATGCTGTCAGCCGGCCGTGCGAAGTCGCGCCACAGATACTGAATCATGGGTCGTCGGTCGATGGCGTAGGCGAGCGCCTGCCGCACGCGCACGTCGCGCAGGATCGGATCGCGCAGGTTGAACGCCAGATAGCCTAGCTCAGTCCCCGGGGCGCGCTGGACGACGAGGTTCGGCTCTTCTTCGAGTGCGAGTACCGTGTCGGAGGAGAGCGCGTTGCTGACAATGTCGGCGCTGCCTTTGCGGAGTTCGAGAGCGCGTGTGGTGGCATCGGGCACGACCGCGAAGCGCACGCGGGGCACGTGCGGCTTATCGCCCCAGTAAGCGTCGTTACGTTCGACGATCACTTCTTTGTCCTGTTCAGCGCTGACGAAGCGAAAGGGTCCCGAACCGACGGGATGGGTCGTCATTTCGGTCAACGCGCCGTAGGGAACAATGCCCATTGCACCATCGGACAAGTTCCACAGCAACGTCGAGAACGGCTCCTTCATGCGAAATACGACCGTGTAGTCGTCGGGGGCGTCAACGCGATCGACGTAATGGTAGGCAGCGGCCCGAGTGGTGCGGACTCTGCCTTGGAGCATGGAGTCGAACGTCCACTTCACGTCGCGAGATGTGAGGGCGCGGCCATCGTGAAACTTCACGCCATGCCGGATGTGGAAGATGTAAGTCAGGGGGTCGGGAATCTCCCAGCGCTCCGCCAGCGCCGGCGTTACGTTCAAATGCTCATCGCGATCGAGGAGGTCATCGAAGATCAGCGCGTCGATGCGTTCGGAATAGCCATCGATTCCGACTCGGGGATCGAGATTCGTAGGGCTGCTCTCAATAATCATTACCAGCGTGTTGGGATCGGGGGGTTGGGAGCAGGAGAGGAGAGGCAGCAGCCAACCGCCGGTGAACAAAAACAAAATTGCCATCCGGGAAAAACTTGCTGTCCGAAAGAAATTGTCATCCGGAGCGAAGCGAAGGACCTGTTCTTGGATCGCAACCGCCCTGGCCGTCTCACGCATACGAAATCTTCCCCAGGATCGCCGCCCGCTTCGCGCCCGTAGCCGAGGGCACATTGCTCGGCCGCCGATGCCACGTCTCATGCGCCAGAAGGCCAAAAGCCACGGCCTCCTTCGCTTTTGCCGGAAGGCCGAACTCATCCGAGAAATGGAGCCTGATGCCCAAGCGTGCGATTTCATAGCGAAGCATGGCCATCAGCGTCGGGTTCTTTGCCCCTCCGCCCGAGACGATCATTTGGTGACCATCCTGTTTCCGGCGTGTCGCAGTTGTCGTAAAAAAGAATTTCGGCAACACCAACCGCTGGATCGCGTCCGCAATCGAGCGTGCTGTTAACGCCGTCGCCGTTGCCACTACGTCGGCCTTGTTGGCGCCATGGCAGATCTGAAGAAATCGGCCCACGTAGTCCCGGCCAAATTCCTCGCGGCCCGCGGTCCGTGGAGGCTTCTGCCGGAAGAAGTGCGCACGCAGCAACCGTGCAATTACTTCATCCAGTACGCGCCCCGACGCCGCGACTTTGCCGTCGCGGTCGTAGCGTTTGCCGAAAAGCTCTTCCATCAGCGCATCGATGACCATGTTGCCGGGACCGGTGTCAAAAGCGACCACCTGCCGCAGCGACGCGCCCGCGGGAATCGCCGTCAGATTCGCAATGCCGCCAATATTCTGCGCAATGCGGTTCACACGCTGGTCGCGGTACAGAAGATAGTCGAGGAATGGCACCAGCGGCGCACCTTTGCCTCCGGCCGCGATATCCGCAGGACGAAAATCCGAGACCACCGGTACCCCCAGCCGCGCCGCGATCACGGCACCTTCACCCGTTTGCCACGTCACCGCCAATCGTCGCCCGAGAAATCGCTCTGCCTGTCCCTGGTGATACAGGGTCTGTCCATGACAACCGACGAGGTCAAGTTTCACGCGATACTTGCGCGCCGTCTTCGCTACCGCTTCCGCGTACAATTCGCCGAGAAGAAAATTCAGCCGAGCTAAGTCCGCGACCCGAGCCAATTCCGCGTTCATCATTCCCAGAATTGCGCGTCGAACCGGGGCAGGGAACGGGTATTCCTCATGACCAAGAAGTGTGTGGCGCGGGCGCCCTCGCCCGCGTGCCGACAGCCGCACTAATGCCACATTGATTCCGTCCGCCGAGGTGCCACTCATCACGCCGGCAACGATCATGCGCGTTCCTCGCGAGCCAGCAGCGCGAGCCGGATCTCTTCCCCGAACTCCCAGAGCTGCCGCGTCAGCTTCTCAACTCGCGCGAGAGTGGGAGCGCGTCGACTCGCCCACGATTTGCTGATGAACGAACTCTTTTTAAACGCAAGCACGCGCCGCGCCGATCCCTGCACTCTCCGCGCAAATCTGCCATCGCGCTCCGCCTCGCGAATAAGCGCTTCGTGCGCGCGCAGAATGAAATCTTCCTGATGGCAAATCAGTCCTAGATCGCCCCCGGCCCGGATGTGGCCGATCATCACGTATTCGATCGCGGCCTGTTCGATCGGGGCGGCCGCCAGTACGGCGCCCATCTCCAGATCGTCGGAGCAGATCAGGCCGCGGTAGCCAATCTTATTGCGCAGAATGTCGGTGATCCACTTTTTCGAGAGCGAGGCCGGAGTCCGCGCTTTCGTCACCGCCGGAAATGCGGCGTGCGAAACCATGACGAACGGCAATTCGCGCCGTAAGAAACGATAGGGAACCAGATCCTCGTCCCACAATTTACGCAGCGCCTTTTCGACGCTCGGAAGTTCATGATGCGTATCGAGCGTGGCCTCGCCCAATCCGGGGAAGTGTTTGCCACAGCCGAGGACACCGGCCTCGCCCAGCCCGCGCAGAAACTCGCGCGCGTAGGCAACTACCTGCTTCGGATCGTCCGAGACCGCCCGCGAAGTCATCACCGAACGGGAAGCCTCATAGGCCAAGTCGAGCACCGGCGCAAAATCAACGTTGAAGCCAAGCGCGCGGCAGTTCTCGCCGATCACGCGCCCGTGCTTACGAAAGAGCGCGCGACTGCCGGTGGCAAAAACCGCGGCCGGAGATGGCGCTGAACCGATCGCGCTGCGGAAACGGTCCACGGTACCGCCTTCGAGGTCGACGCAAGTGAAAAGCGGCGTCGCCACGCACTTCTGACATTCCCGCAGAAGAGTATGCGTCTGCTCAGCCCCGGTGATGTTGCGGGCAAACAGGGTTACGCCCGCCGGTTGAATCTTCGTTAGCAGGGAAGCGAGACGCGGAGATATCTCCGTCCCGTCGAAGCCGATGATGAGGAGTTGGCCGATTTGTAAATGAGCATTGCGCGCTTTCAGCATCGCTATTCAATCTGCCTCTTCAGCTCCGCCAGTAAGTTTAGCGCCTCCAGCGGCGTCAACCGATTCAAATCCACCTCACGTAATTTTTCCAGCACGGGTTGTGAGAGCGGCGTGAAGATGGTTAGTTGCGTGGGACGCTCCGGCTCGGTGGAAGCGCCCGGTGTCAGATGCCCGGAAAGCCGGTGCTCGGACGACTCATGTTCGGCCAGCACTTCGCGCGCTCGCACAACCACTTCGTTTGGCAATCCCGCCAGCTTTGCGACTTCGATTCCGTAGCTGCGGTCGGCCGCGCCCGGTTCTACGCGGCGCAGAAAGACTACGCTTCCGCCGGTCTCTTTGACGGACACGTGATAATTCTTCACGCCACTCAATTGCTCGGCCAATTCGGTCAGCTCGAAATAGTGCGTGGCAAATAGAGTTTTGGCGTGCACGCGGGCATGCAGATACTCGACGGCAGCCCATGCGATCGCGAGGCCATCGTAGGTGGAGGTGCCGCGCCCGACTTCATCGAGCAGGATCAGCGACCGCGCCGTCGCCGTGTGCAGAATGGCCGCCGTTTCCGTCATCTCGACCATAAAGGTCGACCGTCCCCGAGCTACGTTGTCGCTGGCGCCGATGCGTGTGAACACGCGGTCCACAATGCCCAACCGCACGGCGCGCGCGGGAACAAACGAGCCCATCTGCGCCATGATCACGATCAGCGCCGCCTGACGCAGATAAGTGCTCTTGCCACCCATGTTCGGACCGGTCAGCACCACAATATTGTGCGTTGAAGCGTCTAGAAACAGATCATTGGGAACGAAGCGCTCGCTCCCAGCGGCCAGTTCTTGTAGTTCGATTACCGGATGACGGCCTTCTATAATTTCCAGTTGGAGGGGCCGGGCGGGGACGCGCGGCGCTCCATCGGCAACGTGCTCGGTCTTTTCAGCTTCATCAAAAGGGTGCTCAAACCGCGGCCGGCAGTAGTTTCGCAGTGCCGCAATATGTGCCAGGCACGCGAGCACATCCACCTCAGCCAGCGCCAGCGCGGTTTGCCGGATGCGCTTGGCCTCAGCGGCAATGGCAGAACGCAATTCGGCAAACAGGCGGCGCTCGATTTCGACGATCTTCTCCTGGGCATCGAGAATCTTTGACTCATACTCCTTCAACTCGGGCGTCGTGAAGCGCTCGGCATTCACCAGCGTCTGCTTGCGCTCGTAATCGGCGGGCGCAAGATGCAGGTTCGCCTTCGAAATCTCGATGTAGTAGCCAAAGATGGAATTGAACTTGACCTTGAGCGATCCAATCCCCGTTCGTTCGCGTTCACGCTGTTCTACTCGCGCCAGGTATTGTTTTGAATTGCGGCTCAGATCGCGCAGCTCGTCAAGGTCTTTGTCGACGCCGGCGGCGATCACCCCGCCATCGCTCAGCGTCAGCGGAGGCTCTGGAACCAGCGTGCGATCAATCTTCTCGCGCAGATCGCCCAGTTCGTCAACCACTCCGTGTAGAGTCGCCAGTCGCGCCGCAGATAGCCCGGCCAAACCCGTCCGCACTTTTGGAATTCGTCCGAGCGATGCCGCGAGAGCCAAAACGTCTCGCGGATTCGCCGTCTCCAGCGTTACCCGGCTGAGCAGACGTTCGAGGTCGAGAATTCCATCGAGCGACCGCCGCAATTCTTCACGCCGCACCGTATCTTTGATCTGCACTTCCACGCAATCCAGTCTGCCCTCAATCTCGGCCCGATCCAAAGACGGGCGCAGCGTCCACGTGCGCAGCAGCCGCTTGCCCATCGGCGTCACGGTTGCATCCAGGCAGCGGAACAGAGTCACTCCGGCGTCCGTTCCCGCGGTCGTTCCTGAGAAAAGCGGTTCGATCAACTCTAGGTTGCGCACTGTTACCGCATCGAGCACAAGGCAATTCTGCCGCTCGTAGAAGCCGATGCGGTCCACATGATCGAGCGTTCCGCGCTGCGTTGACCGGATGTAATACAGGATCGCCCCGGCCGCCGAAGCCGCCGCGCGCTTGCCCGCTAGTCCGAAGCCCTCGAGCGAGAGCACGCCGAAGTGATTTTCGAGCAACGGAATCGCGTGGTCGGGAGCGAAGATCCAGTCGTCTAAAGGAGTCTCCGCCCACCCGTCGCCGGAAACCCGGGCGATTGGCGCCGTGCCAGCGTTGGGACGAGTCTCTGTGTGGGGACGGGCGTCTCGCCCGTCCAGCGCAGCGAAGCTCCGCAGTTGCACCCCCGCAGACCGTTCCAGCAGTGGCGCCGAAGATCCATACAACATTTCTCTTGGCCGCAATTGTTCAAGTTCTTCTTGAACGCGGCGACCGGCCGACTCGCCCCCGAACTCTGTTGCGCGAAACTCCCCGGTCGAGAGATCCAAGGCGGCAAAGCCCACGCGATCTCCGACCGTCGCCACCGCCGCCAAGAAATTGTTCTCCTCCGCGCTCAGCGACGAATCCGCAGCCGTGCCCGGCGTGACTATCCGCGTCACCTCGCGCCGCACCAACTTTTTCGCCAGGCGCGGGTCCTCTACCTGTTCGCAGACTGCAACCTTGAACCCGCGCCGGATCAGCTTCGAGATATAGCCCTCAGCGGCATGGTAAGGCACGCCACACATGGGGATGTCCACGCCCTTTTCTTTGTTGCGCGAGGTCAAGGTGATCTGCAGCTCACGCGCCGCCACGATGGCGTCGTCGAAGAAAAGCTCGTAGAAATCCCCCAGCCGGAAGAACAGCAGAGCGTTGGGATGCTCTTTCTTGATGGCGGCATACTGCCGCATCAGCGGCGTCGAGGGCTCGGACATAGGGGAATTGGTGATTGGTAATTTGTAATTTGTAATTGTGTAATTTGCAATTCGCTGCTGGAGAAATGGGACTGAACCATCGTAAGGGTCCTTAAATTACAAATCACCAATTGCAAATTACAAATTCTTTTGTTCTCCTTACGCCATGGAACTCCGTAAAGATCCCATCACCCGTTCCTGGGTGATCACCGGTGACGATGTCATCGAGCCCACTCCGCGCTCCCAGTCCTGCCGGTTTTGTGGTCCCTACGCCGAGCCAGCGCAAGTGATTGCCAATCTGCCGGGCGTGGACGGCAGCGCCTGGTCGGCACGCTCCGTCGTGCATCCCCATGCCCTCTACCACATTGAAGGCGAGCCGGCCCGCCGTGGCGACGGCCTCTACGATCGCATGGGATCGGTCGGCGCGCACGAAGTTCTGCTCGAGAATCCGCGCCACGACGGCCATCTGTGGAATGCCAGGGACCCCGAAGTCGAACAGTTCCTTCGTCTGGCTGCGCTGCGGCTTCAGGATTTGAAGCGCGACAGCCGGTTCAAATACATCAGCATTTTCAAGAATCACGGCGCGGGAGCCGGACAGGAATTCGAACACCCCACTTCCCAACTCACCGCAACCATCTTTGTGCCGCGCCGCGTCCTCTACGAACTCCGTGCTGGGCGCGACTATTTCGAAACCAAAGAGCGCTGCGTTTTCTGCGACATTCTCGCGCAGGAGGAGCGGCAGAACCTGCGCGTGGTCGAAATGCGCGGAGACTACGTGGCCTTCTGTCCCTATGCGCCGCGCGTCCCGTACGAAACTTGGATCATGCCGCGCAGCCACGAATCTTCCTTCGAGCGCACCGGCTCATCGCGTGTGGGCAGCGTCACCGATCTCGCCGCGCTCCTGCGGCGCACCTTGCAGCGTATCCGCACCGTCACCGAGGCGTTCCACCTCGTGCTCCACACCTCGCCCAACAGCCAGCATCCGTCGGCAATCCTCGGATATTGGAAGACACTGGATGAGGATTACCACTGGCACATCGAGATTCTGCCCATCGTTGAGGCCAAGGCGAGGTCCTACACTTTCAAAGAGACTTATTATTCCCCGGTCACCTCCGAAACCGCAGTCAAGCGGCTGCGAAAAGCAGAAATCTGATCCATGCTATGGTGCGCTTCGAGCTACGAGCCGCGAGTTTCGTGCAGCGCTTTATATTGGCTCGCGGCCCGAAGCTTGTAGGTCGAAGCTACCGTCATGACCATCCGCCGCCTGAAAACGTACACCGGATCGCAAGGCTACGTTTACCAGTACTACTTCGTGGGGAAACGCCTGGCCGCAGCATCCGACGCGCATAAATCCGACGCTCATAGATCGGAGGCCAATGAGTACATCTTCGACGTCACCTCCGACCGCAAGCTGACCTACGCGGTCAGTATTTTTCTCCCGCAGCAGGTCGTTGCGGCCTGGGCCGAATCTCACGGACGCCCCCTCTCCGATTCCGAACAATACGCTGCCGTCAAGATGCGTCTCTTCCGCGCTTTCGACGAACTGGAAGACATGCAGGCGCAAGGCCGCCAACTGCGGATCGACTCGCTGTCTCTGGAGGAATCGCTGGCGTCGTTAGGCGTGGAATGAATTCCACGGCGAACATGCAACCGTTTTGAAAGAAAATCGACGCTACCCGGGGATTCCGGGTTGCTGAATGCACCACGCTTCACTAGAATGGCCCACGCTGAATCAGTCCAAAATTAGTTTCAACTAGGAGAGAAATGAGAACAAGAACGATTATTTTGACTCTGGCTGTGTGCTTCGTTGCAGTGGCAATGAGCTTCGCCGGCAACCCAGTTATGGGCACCTGGAAGCTGAACGAGGCCAAGTCGAAGTTTCCCCCTGGGGCCCCGAAGAACCCGACAGTTGTCTACGAGGCCGCGGGCGACAGCGTTAAAGTTACGGTGGATGGCGTCGACAGCGACGGTAAGCCCACGCACAACGAATGGACAGGAAAATTCGACGGCAAAGACTACCCTCTCGTCGGCGATCCAATGTCAGACACGCGGTCGTACAAAAAGGTTGATGACCGCACCATGGAGTTAACCAATAAGAAAGGCGGCAAAGTTACTGCCACGGGCCGCATTGTCGTGTCGGCCGACGGCAAAACCCGCACTGTCACGGTGAGCGGAACCGATGCCACGGGCAAGAAGGTGAAATCCATTGCGGTGTACGACAAGCAGTAGCGGGATGCCTTCCGAGGAATGATCCCGAGGGACGACCTTAAACAGAATGCCTTTCCGCTCGCTGATGAACGGAAGGGCATTTGTAAATAAGGGCTTCGTTAAACTGCCGCCAGTCGGAAATCCGGTCAGTCAGCGGCCGTTACCCCTGAGCGGTGATCTCTGACTGACTTAATGGGCTCGTGGATTTCCTGAATAGGAGACGTCACAATCGGCGTGCTGTATGCGGGGTGATGAAATTCCATTTGCATGCCGCGGCCGATGAATCGCACCTTGAGCATGGAACCGCCCCAGGTCGAGCCTGCGATGGTCACTTGCACGGGTTGCGGACAGTATTGCGGATGGCCCGAGATCAGCGCCGATCCCTCGCCCAGAAGTAGCGCCGTGTAGAAGTGGTGCTGAGTCCGAATCTGCAGCACGGTGTCAGGCGGCAGACCTTCAAGGAACACGCCTCCCTCGATCTCCGACTGGATAATATTCCGATTCACCTCGTCGCTGAGGTTGGGATGAGGCGCGAACATTCGTTTACTCTACCGGAGGTTAGCCCCTAGTCACAACACTATATTTGTTGTGGGGACGTACTTTGGTCCACGGTACTTTCGTCCCTAGGAGCTCCTGAACAGCCTTCTGAGCTATCCTTCTTACTATCTAAGGTTTGGATTCCTGCAGCAAGACCACGTCGGAATCGGTGTGGCCGCGGAGGACGCCCAGATTCTTGCCATCCGGAGACCAGTGAAACGAGTAGATTTGCTCGGAATTGACGTGCGTAATCTGGCGTCCAGGAGTACCGTCGATGGGCTGGATCCAGACGTTATCCACGCCATTCTCGGCGATGGGGTAGGCGATTGCCTTTCCATCCGCGGTGAATTGCACACCCTTGGAAATTCGTGGGTTGGCTTGCAATAGACGCGGAGAACTGAGAGTTGCCACGTCCAGCAGGGCGATTTTCTCAGTGCCGGTCCGGTCTTCCGGAGCGACGATTTCGACCACATACACCAGGGTTTTTCCATCGGGCGAAATGCCGATTCCGCGCCCCGCCAGAAATGCGCCAGCAACGCTGCTGCCGGGGATCGGTTCCGGCTTGCCCGAGCCATCCATGGGTACACGCCAAAGCTGTTTAGCATCGGGCCAGTAATATACCCAGTTCTGATTGGCCGCGCATACTGGAAACGTATCGAACTTCTCGTCCGCTAGTTTCATAGGATGGGAGCCGTCCGCATTGACACGCCAGATGCTGACCGAGTTGCTATTGTCATGAAATGCCCAGGGAAAAACTATATAGGCGCCGCACTGCGAGAGGCTGAGAATGGCCGCCGCGGGGTCGCTGACCAGTTGGCTGGGATTACTTCCGTTGGCATCCATGCGCACAAGTTGCGTGGCGTCGGAGGTGAGCAGCCCACCATCGGGCGTCCAATTGAAAAACTGGATGTGTTCTCCGCCGGAAGCTAACGGGCTGAGCTCGGCAGACGCGCTGCCTTCGCCCGGCAAAACATAAAAGTTGCTTACCACTTTTCGTTGCACCGTGGCCAAAGTCTTGCCATCGGCCGAGAGACTCAAAGTCGCGTAGCTATTGGTGTCACGCGAAATAGGACGTAACTGGCCATCGGCCAGGGCGACGTAGCCGATCTGCCGCCGGTTGAAGTTGGGCCCTCTTTGTTGATAGATGACAAACAGGCCATCCCCGTCGGACGACCAGGTGATTTCAAAAATCGCCTTATCAGTGAAGGCGAGGAGTTGTATTTTTCCTGTGCCCAAATCGAACAGATTGATGCCACCCAGAGCGTCGCCTGGCTGGTACTCGGGATAGGCGATCTTCTTGCCATCGGGCGACCAGCTCAGCCAGCGCGCCAGACCGCCCTTCATGGGCGCAATGTACAGCACTTTTTCATCGCTGCCATCAAGGTTGGCACTGAGCAGGCGATACTTGGCAGTTTCCGGATTGTTGGCGCGGAGGTAGGCCATCCGGCGTCCGTCGGGGGAAAACGTGAACGCAGTATCCACGTCTTGAACCACGACCTTTGGCGTACCGCCTAATACGGGGGCGCGATAGACATTGAAATCGCTGGCGATGGCATTCTCGGCCTTGCGGAAATAGATGTAGTTTCCATCAGGCGAGAAAGCGACGTTGGGAATGGTTGCCGAAGGAGGGACCACTTGCGTGTCGCTTCCCGTCGCCACGTTGCGCAGCCAGAGGCTGTTAAGCCCTTTGTCGTTCATCACCGTCAACACGTATTTTGCGTCGGGAGAGATGGCGGCAACGACTGCCCGGCTGGAATTGGTGACCTGGGTGATGGCAAAGTTCTGGAAAGGTGCGGCAACGCCACGGTGCAGAATGGAATAGACACCGAATCCAGCCGCTATGAGTAATACAAGCGCGGCGATCGCGCCGACTGTCACTCCCAATTTATGTTTTTTCGCGGTGGCGACGGCCGAACTACTCGCCGTTTGTCCTGAGGTATGCGCGGACGTCATCGGCATCGCCGCCATGGTCGCGGACGATGATGGTCCCGACCCGGGCTGCTGCGCAGTCGGTTGAGAACCGCTTTCCGGTGCGGCCGCGACCGATCCCGAACTTGCCGCACGATGGCGTGATTCCGTTTCTCGTTTCAGCCGCTTCAGGTCGGCTCGTATTTCCGCCGCACCCTGATAGCGCAGCTCCCGGTCTTTCTCCAGCGCCTTATTAATGATGCGTTCTAGCTCGGCGGGCACGCCGGGATTCAGGCGGACGACCGGCGTCGGTTCCGCATCCAAAATGGCTTTGAAGATGACCGCGCTGCTGTCGCCTCGGAACGGCATCGTGCCCGTCGCCATCTCGTAGAGCACGGCGCCGAAGGAAAACAAATCGCTGCGCGCGTCCGTTTCTTTGGCCTGCGCCTGCTCCGGTGACATGTAGGCGACCGTGCCCAGCGCTGCGCCTGGACTAGTCAGTTGTTCCTCGTGCATCGCAACGGTCCGTGTGTCGCCGGCTGCGAGTTGACTGGAAGAACCAGCAGCGGTCACAACCTTCGCTAATCCAAAGTCGAGAATCTTGGCATGACCGCGCTTGGTTACGAAAATGTTGGCCGGTTTGATGTCCCGATGGACGATGCCTTGGGAATGAGCTGCGTCGAGCGCATCGGTGATCTCGATACCAAGTGACAACACCGCGTCCAAGTCGAGCGGCCGACCCGCAACTCGGTGCTTGAGGGTGAGACCGTCCAGAAATTCCATTGCGATGAAGGAATCGCCGTCTTCTCGTCCAATCTCATAAATCGTGCAGATGTTGGGATGGTTCAGAGCGGAGGCAGCCCGCGCCTCGCGGCGGAAACGCTCCAGGGCCTGTGCGTCTTGCGCTACATCGTCGGGAAGAAATTTAAGTGCGACAAAGCGGCCGAGCGAGGTGTCCTCCGCCTTATAAACCACGCCCATGCCACCGCCACCGAGTTTTTCGACGATGCGGTAGTGCGCGATGGTTCGCCCGATCACAGTTGGCAAATCTTACGTGGCTGAAAGCGGCAAGTCAACGAAAGCCGGGGGTTATACGCACTGAGGGGATTTTGCTACACCCTACCCCCAGGGGGTATAGGGGGGTGGGGCCGGGGCGCGCGCGCGAGAGGGGGGCGGGTTTGTGCGCGGCGTGGCGTGCGCTTTCGTGACAGCGAACGAGATCAAAGCATCGTCTTCGGCGGGCAACGCCATCGACATCACTTACAACTTTGTCGACCCGGTGACGCAGCAAAATGCCGGACATGTCTATGGCATCACCAACAATCTGAATTCCAGCCGCTCGCAGGCCTTTACCTACGATCAGGTGAACCGTATTCTCTCGGCAGGCACGACGGCCACAACCGGCACCTATTGCTGGGGATATCAGTATTCCTACGACGCCTGGGGCAACCTGCTGTCCCAGGCGGGTTGGTCGCCGACGTACAATGGTTGCTCGGAAACCACGATGGGCACCGTGACTGCGAATGGCAACAACCAAATCTCCGGTTTGAGCTACGACGCCTCGGGGAATACGCTCAGCGACGGCAACTACAGCTACACTTGGGACGGCGAAAGCCAGATGAAGACGGCTGCGGGCGTGACTTACGCCTACGACGGCGACGGACGCCGTGCCGCCAAAGTTGGCAGCAAACTCTACTGGTACGGTTCGGGCGGGGAGATTCTGTCCGAGACCGATGCAGCGGGCAACACGCTGAACGAATACGTGTTTTTTGGTGGCAAGCGGGTGGCAGTCGTGCCCGCTTCGGGCAGTGCTCTCTACTACGCTGAAGACCTGCTAGGCAGTTCGCGGGTGATCGTGCAATCGAATGGCACGCTCTGCTACGACGCGGACTTCACTCCGTTTGGCGGGGAGAATTCGTACACCTCAACCTGCCCACAGAACTACAAATTCGAGGGCAAGGAACGCGACACGGAAACGCAGAACGATGATTTCGGAGCGCGTTACTACTCCTGGCGCTTCGGGCGGTGGCTGAGTTCGGACTGGTCGGCGGTGCCGGTGGCGGTTCCCTATGCGAACTTGAACAACCCGCAAACGCTGAACCTATATTCCATGGTTGCGGATGATCCCGAGTCGTTCGCGGATTTGGACGGACATGCTGGCATTGGCGGAGAGACTACCTCCGGCACCTGTGGAAATACCTCACCGGGCGGCGAGAGTGATTGTACAGAAGATGTTGGAGGTGGACGACTCCACCAGAGAATAGGGATGGACGGTGGCGATGAACCGCCTACGGTGGATGGTAATCCGGCGCAGTTTGGGCAGGCGCAGAATATTGCGTGGTCTAGTCTATCCGCAGGTCAGCAGGCTCTGGTCCCAGGCGGGGAAAAAGCATGGAATGAACTACCCGGAAGGGAAGGGATGGGGCGGCACAGTCTAACTATGCGGCCATTACCCACGCCCTTGAGGGGACAAAGTTGGCCAACGGAGCCACTGGCCTGTCGGAAGTTAAGAGCGTAACAGAGATCGGGCCGACTGGAATCGGAGTTGCCTGGAATGCAGGAGCTACGAAAGCATTTGAGGCTTCAGGATTTGCTTCGAGACCAGGATGGGGGCATTCGGGTGAATCGGGAATGATTGGGATGCCGACGGCAAGCGGAATTAAAGGAAGCTTTTTTCAAGCGCAAGGAATCCACGTGTTATTCAACGATGCGAACAAGGGGGCTAGTGGTCATGTCCACATTGATTACCGAACAGGTCTCGCACACTATCGAAGCGGGAACGATGACGTGAGAGCAAACTATTCAACTTACAAACAGTGGTTCGGTGCGTTACCTGGGTACAATCCTTAGCCCGAAAGGTTTCACGCGTATGACGACTAGAGCAATTTTGTCAGTTCTTTGCGGTCTGCTACTTCTCTTTTTTCATTCGCCTCAAACGGCTGGCGAGACTGGTGACCGAGTCATGACACAAGATCAGGCACTTTCCATACTTCGCTCTCAGTTGGCGAATCCGCCAAACGTCGGATTTGTTTCCGTTCGAAAGATCGAGGCCAATCCCGATACGCGGCACGCGGCACAAGTATCTCTGGATGAAGCTCGCCAGAAGCACCTTGCCCTCTATGGAGATGGAGTGCTGCTGAACCTGATGCGAACAGGAGGTGTCACTGTCCTCGAATTCAACGAGAAGTCCGGCCTTGCCACGAGAATCCACACTGTTACGCTGGATGAAACCGGCAAGCCCGTCGTTCAATCATGCAATGTCCACGGCGAGCTGACCAAGAGTGAAGTTGTGATGCTTTTAGACAGGAATGCGGCGTTTTCGGATGCATTGTTTACTTCGGTGGGTTCAGGAATGAAACAAATTGCCAAGGATTTTGGTGTGGCAGAAATTGGCTCCCTCGGTGCGCCTGACGGGAAGGGTTACTTTGCAGTTCCAGAAGCTATAAGGAAACTCACAACGCGGCCAGAGGAACTCACGGATCTCGCCGCTCTGTCTAGCAGCTTGACATTATGGCCGGCACGTTACTCATTGACACTGCCTATCTACGCCGCGAACCCTGTCGATGCCATCAAGCTGGCAAGAGACGAGCAGCTCAAGCTGGTGAGAGAATTTCTGACTACGAAAGGGAAGGACGCGGACTTCTTCTACCAACTTCTGGATTTGGATTCGATAAGAACGCATGGCGAGCTGATTGCTCGTCTTCAGTGGTTGAGAGAGATCACGTCGTTCCTAAACGAGCGCAACCCGCTCAATTTGGGATCACCGACCTATAAAGCCAACATTCTCATTTCTGGAATTCCCTTGGACGTAGTTGCCGAGCAAGATGCCGGGCACCTTTACGGTGTAATGACTGCACCGGGGGTTATTAGTATATGGAGTCGTGCAGGAACCGAGGATTTCGTTCTTAAGGGTATCGGCGAGGGCGAATACTAGGCGCAAAATACGTCGGTTGTAGCAAACTATGATCCCAACCGGGCCGCTATATACACCGCACGGCCTCGTTTACGGCAACCCTAGAGACCCGTCGAACCCAGGGAACGCGCTGATTGATAAAAGGTACACGTCATTGCCCGCCGCGTACGGAATCCGGTCGAAACTCTGCTCGTAGTAGCGGTCATCATCCACATGCAGTTTAAGGTTAAACGGGGCACGGAAAACAGGCTCTTCCTGTGTCGGGCTCTCTCGCTCGCACCCGCTAACGCGCGCGCCCCCGGGCCCTGATACCCCCTGGGGTAGGGGTGTAGCAAAATCCCCTCAGTAGGTAATACCCCGTCAACGAAAGCCGTGCGGTTACGTGTATCAGAAAAAGGGTTTGGTGGCGCAAAACCGCGATCACTCTCATTAGTTGGCATTTGCCACCCCGCCCTCGCCCCGCGCGAAGCTCGGTGTGACCCACGTCACAAACCCTTGTGACAGCCTCCGTTTCTACCCGCTCCCTCAGCCAGGCAAACTATAATCACCGAGGCGGGGTGGGGGGATGACACCGGCCTGCGGAAACAAGCAATGATGACCCTGATTTGGCTGCGCGTCGCGCTGGTTTGTTACGCCGCGGGATTACTCTATGCGCTGGTGGCACTCACGCGCACCTCGGAAATCCTCAGCAAAGTCGCGCTCCACGCCTCCTATCTCGGAATGGTGTTTCATCTGGTTTCGCTGACCGAAGCTGTCGTCGAAACCGGACAGCTCGCTTCCGCTTCGGTTCACAACTCGGAATCACTCCTGGCTTTTCTGATCATGGTCGGCTTTATGCTTGCCTATCTCGTGTACAAGACGACTACGCCGGGCATCGTGATTTTTCCCCTGGTCTTCCTGCTCACCTTCGTGGCGGCGACCGGTCAGCAACCGCTCGTCTTCGGTTCGGTCGCCGTAAAACACGGCTGGCTGGCCGTGCATGTCCTTATGATCTTCACTGGATACGCGGCCCTGTTCCTCAGCTTCGGCGCGAGCATCCTGTATCTATTGCAGGAACGAGCGCTGAAGTCCAAGAATGCGAGTGGAATGTTCTCGCGCCTGCCCGCTCTCCAGGTCATTGACGACATCGGCTACCGCTCGCTTATGCTCGGATTTCCCTTCATGACATTGGGCCTGATCGCGGGCTCGGTGGTGGCCGAATCCACCTACGGCCGCATTGATTTCTTCGATCCCAAAATTCTGCTTTCCGTGCTGATGTGGGCCGTGTACCTGTTGATGGTGTTCACGCGCCTGAACGCCGGCTGGCGTGGACGCCGTGCCGCTCTGCTCGCCAGTGTGGCGTTCGTCGCGGCCATCGTGGCCTGGATTTCCAACTACTTCAGCGGGATGCACAGGTTTATCGCCTCATGAAATTCCAGCTCATCGGCGTCAACCACAAGACCGCGCCGGTCGAGGTGCGTGAACGCTTGGCCATTCCTGAATCGCGCTTGCCGGAAGCGTGCAAGAGACTGTCCGAGCATCCTTCGATTTCCGAGGGCATGATCGTTTCCACCTGCAACCGCGTCGAATTTATCGCCAACATGAAAAATGGGACCGGCGATCTGCGCGAGTTCCTGCGCGAGTATTTCGAAACCGATCTCAGCCAGTTCGAAAGTCATCTGTACGAATTTCGCGAAGACGAAGCCATCCGCCACATCTTTCGCGTCGCCGCCAGCCTCGACTCCATGGTTGTCGGTGAGCCCCAGATCCTGGGCCAGGTCAAGGAAGCCTACGCCACGGCTCGGGCCGTAGGAGCCGTACGCGCGCAGCTCGATCAATTGCTTACCCGGGCGTTTGCCGTCGCCAAGCGCGTCCGCACCGAAACCGCCGTCGGATCTTCCTCGGTTTCAATCGCTTCCGTGGCCGTCGAACTGGCGGAGAAAATCTTCGGGAGTCTGCACGGCAAAAGCGTCTACCTAGTGGGCGCGGGGAAGATGAGCGAGTTAGCGGCGCGCCATCTGCTCGCCCACGGCGCCGCGTCGCTTTTTGTCGCCAATCGTACCTATGACCGTGCGATTCGCTTAGCGCAGAAATTTGACGGACAGGCAATCGAGTTCAGCCGCCTTTATGACGCTTGCGATCGCGCTGACATCGTGATTACCTCGACCGGCTCGCCGCACTTCATCTTCCGCCCCGCACACGGCGAAAAACTCATGGCGCTGCGCAAGAACAAGCCCATGTTTTTTATCGATATCGCCGTCCCCCGCGACGTCGACCCGGAGATGAACAACATCGATGGCATTTTCGTCTATGACATCGACGATCTGCAGCAAGCCGTCAGCTCGCACGTCGCCGATCGCAAGAAGGAAGCCGAAAAGGCGGAGGCCATCGTCAATGGTGAAGTTGAAAAATTCCAGGCGCGCCTGCAAACTCTCGATGTCGTTCCCACCATCGTGAGCTTGCAAGACCACTTGGAAACCATTCGCCAAGCCGAGATTGATCGCGTTCGCGGCCGCCTGGGTTCGATGACCGCTGACCAGGAACTTGCCGTCGAAGCGCTGACGCGTGGCATTGTTAACAAGATCATGCATACTCCGATCAGTACGCTGAAAACGGCTGCGCGCGATCCCGAATCCACCACCGTCATCGACCTTGTGCGCCGCCTCTTCAACCTGCACAACGAAGACGAAAAAAAAGAAGCGGTCGCATCGAAGTCCGCCCGCCGCCCGGAAGCAGAAGACTGATGGCCCGCTTGCGCATCGGTTCTCGCGGTTCGCAACTCGCTCTCTGGCAGGCCCAACACATCTCCGATCTGCTGCGCGCTCAGGGCCATACCGTGGAGCTCGAGATCATCAAGACCACGGGCGATAAAATCACCGACGTGGCGCTCGCAAAAGTCGGCACCAAGGGCATGTTCACCAAAGAAATCGAAGAGGCCCTCGTCGAAAACCGGGTGGACCTCGCCGTGCACAGCTTGAAAGACTTGCCAACCGAACTGGCCGCGGATTTCGAAATTGCCGCCATCACCACGCGCGAAAATCCACGCGACGTTTTTTGCTCGGTGAAGTTCGCCACCATCGAAGCCTTGCCACAACAGGCAAACGTGGGCACGAGCAGCTTGCGCCGTCAGGCCCAGTTGAAGGCTCTTCGTCCGGATCTTCAGATTCACCCGCTCCGCGGCAATGTGGACACGCGCCTGCGCAAGCTCGTATCCGGCGACTACGATGCCATCATTCTGGCCGCCGCCGGGCTGAATCGCCTGGGCAAAACGCAGCTGGTGCGTCAGGTGATCCCCGCGGAAGTAATGACGCCAGCGGCCGGGCAAGGCGCTTTGGGAATCGAGATTCGCAACGGCGACACGGCAACCCGGGCGCTCCTGGCATTTCTCGATGACGCTGCCGCTCGCGCCACCACTACCTGCGAGCGCGCCCTGCTCAGCAAGCTCGGCGGCGGCTGCCAGGTTCCCATCGGAGCTTTCGCCGAAGTAATGGGAGGACGCATTCGTCTGAACGCGCTCGTGGCCCATCCCGATGGAACCAAAGTTCTACGCGAAACCCGCGAGGGCGACGATCCCCTGCGTTTGGGCGAAGAAGTCGGCGAAACTCTTCTCCGTCGCGGCGGCGATGTTATTCTCGAAGAAGTTTACGGAGAAGGGTTCGCTCTACCGCAGCAACCGTAGAATCAGGTCTCAGGTGTTAGGTCTCAGGAACCTCTTGGTTAATACACCTGAGACCTGACACCCGAGACCTGACACCTGATCCATGAAGCCCAACGAAAACCGTCCCCTCGCCGGAACCCGGATTCTTGTCGGACGCGCCCGGCACCAAGCTGGCAGCCTGTCCGCCAGCCTGCGCAGCCTGGGTGCTTCTGTAATCGAAATCCCCTTTATTGAGATCCGCAAGCCGAAATCGTACCGGCCGCTTGACGACGCTCTGAAGAATATCCGTAACTACGACTGGCTCATTCTTACCAGCGCCAATGGCGTCGAAGCCATGTGGGAGCGCCTCCGAAAACTCCATATCACACGCCGGAAACTCAATCATCTCCAGATCGCCGCCATCGGGCCCGCTACCAAGAAGGCGATCGTGAAGCATGGCCTGAAGGTCAAGATGGTTCCCGAGGAGTATGTCGCGGAATCCGTAGTGAAAGGCCTGCGCGATAAGGTCAACGGCAAGCGCGTCGTGCTCATACGGGCCAAAGTCGCGCGCGACGTGATCCCAGAAGAGCTTCGTGCCGCCGGAGCCCGCGTCGATGTGGTCGAAGCTTACGAAACGGTAGTTCCCGAGAAGTCACGGGTCCGGCTACGCGCGCTGATGAGGAATGCAGGGCGACGCCCCCACATCGTGACCTTCACCAGTTCCTCTACCGCAAGGAATTTCGCCGAACTGCTCGGCAACTTCAAAGCAGCCTCGCTCAACCATGTGCAGTTTGCTTCGATTGGTCCAGTGACGTCGGCGACGCTACGGGAGTTGCACATGCCCGTCGCCATCGAGGCGCGCGAGTTTACCATGGGTGGACTGATTCGCGCGATCGTTCTTGCCTGTTACGCCGAACCTTCGGCCTAATCCGAAAAACGCTTGAAAGACCCTACTCCGCCTTCGGCCCCGAGATTCCCATCTGCGGGTCAATCGCGTCCAGGTAGTCTTGCATGCGCTCCTTCGTGCGCTCGGGCATGCCGGTGAACTCGATTCCATTGCCCACACCCGGGTCGGCCGTCCGCACCTCCGCCGTGATACTGACGTGCTCCGAGTCCAGCCAAAGATCCACCCGCACCGATGTTCCAGCCGGCAATGCCATCATGCTCCCGACGTAGCATCCATTGCCGCTCATGTCAGTGGTGTTGGTGCGAATCGGCGCTTTGCTGTTTGGTGCGCGAATTTCCAACGGAAACGAAATCTTGTGCCGGTACCAGCGCCGGCGATTGGAGGCGGCAAACGTCACCTTCCCGCCGTCGACCGGCAGATAGCTTTTCCACGGGCACTCCTGATTGGCGAGCAACTTCACGCCCACCTGATTTTTCTTGGCCGGGCCGGTGTTCATCGCCCACATCACGGTGCAGCGCGTTTTTTTCTCGTCGCACTGCACTCCAATCACGTCGCCCACTTTCAGTTCGCTCTCCACGCCCGAGATCAGTGCGCCCTCCGAACTGATGTTCTGCGCGCGCGCAGGTTGCGAAAAGGGGCGTCCCTCGGCCGTCATTCCCCATACCCGCACCGGCAGGTCCACAGTCTGGCGTGGTTCGGATTGATGGTCGTCCATGCCTTATCCTAGTATCCGATTCATGCGCGGCTCATGCGATGATAACGCCCCCTAAGCCGCTGCGACATGACAAATTGAGCCGCTGCAGTAACCGGCGAACTACCACTTTCGGCATCGGCCCGTCGTCATTCAGGCGCGGTTTTCTGTGAACTTCCCGGCGAACTCTTGTGCCAGCTCTCGATAACCGATCACCCGAATTTTTTGCTCCTCCAGAAACTGCCTTAGTTCCGCCGAAGTCAGTGAACGCCGCTCCTCGTCGCGAGAATCGAGCAAGCGCGTGCCCACAGCGCGCAGGTCGGCGTCGTTATACCCGGGATGGCACACGAATTCCCAAGTCCCCTCCGGCAGACTCGCCAGCATCTGGCGGAGCAGGGAATTGTAGCCGGAACTGTCGCCGGGACTATCTCTCGTGCCGGTCTCGATCACCCCTATCACGCCGTCGGGCGTGACCAGTCCAGCCCGCTTCATCCGCTGGCGAAATTGCCCAGAAAAACTATTCAGCAGGCGCACTTGGCCATACCGCTTCCAGAGCTCGCGCCTGCCTTTGAATTGTCCCGCGCGTATCGCTTTCACCGGAACAAAAGGATTGCGGATCGCGCGTACTCCGCAGATTCGCGCAGCGCGCAGCAGAGCGGCCAAAATCTCGGGAAAGATGTGCGCATGTTTATGGGTATCGAGGTGAGTAACCTGCAGACCGGTGGACTGGATCTTTCTTATTTGCGCCGTGACTTCCGCCACCAGTTGATCGCGATCGAATCCTCCCAACATAGCGCGCGCGGCGAAGGCCGAAAGGCTGGAGTAAAAATTGTCCGGTTCCGCTGACCGAATCGCCAGCAACGTATCCACTGCCCCCGGCGGCGACACTGGCGTTCCATCGACAAGCACCACGTGACATCCCACGCAGAGACTCGGCGCCGAGCGCGCCGCCGCCACCGCGTTCTCAAACGCGGCGCCGTTGGCCATCAATGTAGCCGACGATACAACGCCGCCGGTGTGGGTTTCCACAATGGCCCGATTCACTCCCGCGGTCAGACCAAAATCATCGGCGTTGATGATGAGCCTTCGCACCCAGAGAGTGTAGCAGCGAAAGTGCAGCAAACGCGTCTGCACGTTTGCATCTCGAACGCGGTTCCGCTCGCCCAGCAGGCTGCCGAAAACTCGAGTTTCGTATCAGAACATCGCTCGATCAATGCCGCAAGTTTTTCCAAATCAGACGCCTTTTTGGTGGCTGGGACCGATATCCGACCTTTCCCGCAGCCGTTTTGGCCGACACATGCGCCGTTTGACCGGCAGGGAAACGTCCGTTATCCTCAGCATAAGTCTTTGTGCAAGTGTTTTTTGCCAGCGGCGGAGACCCGTCGCTGTCGCATCCGCGCGACGCGGGCGGTTAGCTCAGCTGGTTAGAGCGCCTGCCTTACAAGCAGGAGGTCGCAGGTTCGAGCCCTGCACTGCCCACCATCTTTCAGTAACTTACAGCTGGGCGCGAGATGCAACTCAGCGTAGGCTTGGCACATCAAACGGCAAAACGGTCCCCGAGCAGGCACGAATTGCTCTAGCCGAGTGGTATCGGCAGACGAAGCGCATTGGGGATGAGGATTTCATAATTCTCGAGCGTTCCCGAACGGATTCCTAAGAAAATGTTGCGGAATTGAACCTCTACGTCCATCCTTGACGGTAATACACAAAGCGATGGACGTGCTATCGAGAGGAGTGGTTTTACCGTGATAAAACTTTTCGCCATTCTCGCTGCTCTCACGCTCCCTGTCGCAGCCTTCGGGCAAACTATTTGTGATTCGCCCGCTACGGGACTACAGCTCTACAGCAAAGCTCCAGGAGACGGCGCTCCCCAAAACGTTCCCGGCGCGCTGAACGAGGCGCTTGGTTATATTCCGCAGGCGTATGTGAAATTACCGAACATGCCTGACGAAGTTATGGCTTTCTGCGGCCCAGCCTGGAAACCGAACTACCAGTATGCGGTGGGCAATCTGATCCAACTACCGAATGGAATTGTGCTTCAAGCGATCAGCTGCATCGCTACTTGCAAAAGCGGGGCGACGCAGCCCTCAGGATTCTCCGCACCGCTCTTTGAGCCATCGGCCGTCATTGCATGGGTCAGCACATGCTCCGATACCGGCTCAACTGCGACATGCAGCACAGTGAGCGCTGTTGGAACCTTAGGTGGAATTAACGAAGATGAACCATACCAGGGAGCGGATGCTGGCGCCTCTATGGTTATTACCGACTATCCAATCGCTGGCTACAACGGCACTTGGCTGGTTACATCCAGTACTATGACGCCAACTCCTTGCGGTGAGACGGGTCAACCTCCGTGTACGGCAGCTAATTTTTCATTTTCGGCTTCCGGCCTCGGTACCGGCGAATGCACAACCATAGGAGGTGCTCCCGCTTGCACGGTGTACCAGCAAGGCACACAGATCACCGATAACGAGGTTATATGGCAGGATGTCGGGCCGCAGAATGAAGTTCCTTTACTGACGCCCACGGTGACTGTGATGCCGTCTGCATCGAGCATCACGACAGCACAATCACTTAATGTAACAGTTACAGTCGCTGGCGGAAACGGCAACCCAACGCCCACCGGCCTGGTGACACTGACCAGCGGCACCTATGACTCTGGGACGACGAGTTTGAGCGACGGCAGCGCGACCATCACCATCCCTGCCGGCTCGCTGGCGGTAGGGACAGACACCCTGACGGCCACCTACCTTGGCGACGGCAACTACAGTAACCGTAGCGGTACCGCTTCGGTCACCGTCACTCAGGGCGTTCTAATGACTCCCACGGTGACGGTGACGCCGTCCGCATCGAGCATCACGACGATGCAGGCACTCAGTGTAACGATCGCAGTCAGCGGCGGAAGCGGCAACCCGACGCCCACCGGCACAGTCACTCTGACCAGCGGCACCTATAGCTCCGGTGCGACGCCGCTTACCAACGGCAGCGTGACGATCACCATTCCTGCCGGGTCGCTGGCAGTTGGCACCGACACACTTACAGCCGACTACTCGGGCGACAGCAACTACAATCCGGCGGTCGGCGCCAATTCGGTCATGGTCACCGCCGTCGAGTTCAAGATCAGTGGTACCGCGGTCACCGTCAGCCCCGGCGCGACCACCGGGAACACTTCGACGATTACTGTGACACCAAGCGGGGGCTTCACGGGCAAGGTAACGCTGACGGCTGCCGTCACGTCCAGTCCGGCTGCCGCCCAGGATCTCCCCACATTTAGCTTCGGTTCGACCAGCCCGGTGGATATCACCGGCACTGCCGCCGTGACGGCCACGCTCACCATCTCCACCACGGCTCCAACGAGCGGCGCTCTCGCATATCCTGTGCGCCCAGGTGCTCGCTGGTACACCGCCAGCGCCACTGGCCTGGGGGTCTTCGCCCTGTTCTTCGGAATTGGAGGAATTGGAATTGTCATCCCGGCGCGGCGTCGAAGCTGGCGTGCGAGGCTGGGCATGCTCGTTTTACTCGTGACCCTTATTGGAGGCTTACTTGCGTGCGGCAGCAGCAGTAGTGGCGGCACCAGCAATCTCGGCACTACGCCGGGAACTTACACCGTGACTGTGACGGGCACCTCAGGCAGCACGACGGCCACGGGCACCGTCACTCTCACCGTGCAGTAGTCCGCAAGTGAATCGGCCAGAATGCCCAGCGAGCCTGCCCATCTGACAATGAATGGCGTCTGCGCGAGACCCTTTTCTGGTTGCAGTCGCGCCCGCATCCGATGTAAAGTACATGGCTTTTCATGGCTTTTCTTCCGAAATGGGCAAGAACGACCGCATGGAATTCATGCCCGTGTTCCCAGTCGAAAGCCATGCTGGCCGGGGTATTATCCAAAGTAAAGACTCTCACTCTCCCGAGGTGATCGCTACAATGTTCAAGCTTCGTATTTTAGTGTTTCCAATCATGGCGCTAGCCATGGGGGGCACTCTCTTGACCCTCAGCGGCTGCGGCGGGACCGCTGGCGGCGGCTCTACGAAACCCGCACCGCCGACGATCGGCGTGGTATTCGGCGCGACCACGATCCCGCTGAACGGCAGCACGTCTTTGACCTTCAATCTCTCAAACCCGAATACAGGCGTCACGCTGACCGGTATCGGGTTCACCGACTCGCTGCCTGCCGGGCTGGTCGTATCTACGCCCAATGGCCTGACCGGCAGTTGCGATGGCGGAACGATAACGGCCAGCGCTGGATCGGGAAGCGTCAGCCTATCAAGTGCTGCTTTGGCCGCGAGCGCAGCGTGCAGCTTCTCGGTGAATGTGACCGGGATCAGCTCCGGGCCGCAGAACAACGCGACCAGCGCGGTGACTTCGAATGAAGGTGGTAATGGCAACGCGGCCTCAGCCAGCATCACGGTGAGCGCGTCACCTGCACCGCCGACAATCGGCAAGGCCTTCGGCGCGGCCACGATTGCGCTGAACGGCAGCACCGCGTTGACCTTCAATCTCTCGAACCCGAATGCAGGCGTCACGCTGACCGGTGTCGGGTTCACCGACGCGCTACCTGCTGGGCTGCTCGTCTCTACGCCCAATGGCCTGACCGGCAGTTGCGGTGGCGGAACGATATCGGCCAGCGCTGGATCGGGAAGCGTCAGCCTATCAAGTGCTGCTCTGGCCGCGAGCGCAACGTGCAGCTTCGCGGTAAATGTGACCGGCACCAGCTCCGGGCCGCAGAACAACGCGACCACTGCGGTGACTTCAAATGAAGGTGGCAATGGCAACGCGGCCTCGGCCAGCGTCACCGTGTCGGGAAAGATTCAGCACGTGGTCCTGATCATCCAGGAAAACCGTTCTACCGATAATATGTTCCAGGATCCGGTACTGATCGGACGTGGCGCCGACATCGCCCAAAGCGGGCTAGACTCGAATGGCAATACGATTCCGCTCCAGGAATTGGATATCGCCGCGGCCTTCAACCCCGCCCACGGTCACCATGCATTCAACGTCATGTGCGACCTGAATTCGGTGACCGGACAATGTCAAATGGATGGGGCGAACCTGATTTCAGTCACCTGCCCTCAGGGGGTTCAGAACTGCGTGTATTCGTACGTGAACCCTTCGGAACTTCAACCCTACTTCCAGATGGCCGAGACATACACATTCGCCGACCACATGTTCCAGACCAACCAGGGCCCCAGCATGCCGGCGCATCAGTTCCTCATTTCCGGGACATCGGCTCCATCCACCGGGAGCAATCTGTTTGCGGCGGAGAATCCGAACACGAACGGCGCGCCAAACGCCGGGTGCGACGCGCCCACGGGTTCTACGGTTACGCTCATCGATCCGACCGGCAGCGAAGATTCCAAGACCCCAATCTATCCGTGTTTCGAGCATCCAACGCTAACCGATCTGCTGGAGGCAAATGGCAATACATGGCGGTATTACACCTCCTCGGGTTACGGGTACGGTCAGGGCTTAGCGATCTGGATCGGCCCGGAGGCGATCCAGCACATCTGCGAACCCCTGGTCAATGGTATGTGCGGGGGATCGGATTGGACTAACCATGTAATCCTCAATCAGACGCAGATACTCACCGACATTAGCAACAACCAGTTGCCGAATGTGAGCTGGGTGATTCCAACCGGCCAGGCGTCGGATCACCCATTATTAAATAACGGGTCGGGGCCATCGTGGGTGGCGTCCGTGGTGAACGCGATCGGCAACAGCCCCTATTGGGCGAACACGGCGATCTTCGTCCTGTGGGACGACTGGGGCGGCTTGTACGACCACGTGCCGCCGCCGCAAGTGCTGGTGAATTGCTCGCAGTGGGGATGCGGCTATGTCTACGGCTTCCGCGTGCCGCTGATTGTGGTTTCGCCGTACGCCAAAGCGCAGTACATTTCGAAAACGCAGCATGATTTCGGCAGCATATTGAAATTCATTGAAGAAACTTTCAATCTGCCGTCGCTTGGCTACGCGGATGCTGTAGCAGATGATTTCTCGGATTCCTTCGACTTGAATCAGCCCCCCTTGCCGTTCCAGACGATCCCGGCAGCTTTGAAAGCGGACTATTTTCTGAATGACAAAACCCCGCCTCTGGACCCGGACGACGACTGAAGAACACCAACAATAAAAGGGCACGCGCGAAAGCGTGCCCGTAACAACTGACCAATTAGGACGTCTGCCGAGAACCACCGGCAAAAAAACTGTGCGAGTCTACAAGTGTCGAGCGTGCGGCCGGATTATCATGGAAAGCAAGAAGAAGACTCTCACTCTCCCGAGGTTACAGCTGCCATGTTCAAGCGTCGTATTCCAGTGTTCGCAATCGCGGTGCTGACCATGGGCGGCACTCTCGCCACTCTCAACGGCTGTGGCGGGAGCGGCGCTTCTTCGACGCCACCACCGCCGCCTGGAAGCATTCAGCACGTGGTGGTGATCTTCCAGGAAAACCGCACTCCCGATAATCTTTTCCAGGATCCGGTACTGATCGGCCGCGGCGCAGACATTGCTCAAAGCGGCAAGGACTCGCAAGGTAACACAATCCAGCTGAAGGAAACCGACATCGACGTGGACTACGATCCCGGCCACGGTCACAAGGCCTTCAACCTCATGTGCGACTTGAACTCGGTGACCGGACAATGTCAGATGGATGGGGCGGATTTGATTCCGGTTTCATGCAATCAGGGTGCCGTGGATTGTCCCGCGCCCGACTTGACGTTTGGCTATGTAGATCCCGCCGAGGTTCAACCCTACTTCCAGATGGCGGAAACCTACACCTTCTCCGACCGCATGTTCCAGACCAACCAGGGGCCCAGCATGCCGGCGCATCAGTTCATTATTTCTGGAACGTCCGCTCCTTCGGTCGGGAGCAATCTGTTTGCGTCCGAGAATCCGAGCACGCACAACCTCCTGCCCGATGCCGGGTGCGATGCGCCGGCGGGATCCACGGTTCCACTAATCGATCCGACCGGCACTGAAAAGTCCAATAGTCCAATTTATCCCTGCTTCGATCATCCAACGCTGACCGACCTGCTGGAGGCAAATGGCAATACATGGCGGTATTACACCTCCTCGGGTTACGGGTACGGTCAGGGCTTAGCGATCTGGATCGGCCCGGAGGCGATCCAGCACATCTGCGAACCCCTGGTCAATGGTATGTGCGGGGGACCGGATTGGACGAACAATGTAATCCTCAATCAGGCGCAGATACTTACCGACATTAGCAACAACCAGTTGCCGGATGTGAGTTGGGTGATTCCAACCGGCCAGGCGTCGGATCACGCAGGGACAACCGACGGGTCTGGACCATCGTGGGTGGCGTCGGTGGTGAATGCGATCGGCAACAGCCGCTACTGGGCGAACACGGCAATTTTCATCACTTGGGACGACTGGGGCGGCTGGTACGACCACGTGCCGCCGCCGCAAGTGCTGGTGAACTGCTCGCAATGGGGATGCGGCTATGTCTATGGCTTCCGTGTCCCGCTGATTGTCGTTTCACCCTATGCGAAAGCGCAGTACATTTCGACGACGCCCTACGTTCACGATTTCGGCAGTATCCTGCATTTCATTGAAAAAACCTTCAATTTGCCTTCGCTCGGCTATGCGGATGCCGTGGCCGACGACTTCTCCGATTGCTTCGACTTCAATCAGACCCCCTTGCCGTTTCAGACGATTCCCGCAGCCTTGAAAGCGGACTATTTTCTGAATGACAAGACGCCGCCGACGGACCCAGACGACGATTGAATAATTGAAAAAGGCGCGGAACCTATCCGCGCCCTGATAGCAAGCGGCTGAAATCCCTCGCCTAGCTCACCGTCAGTGAGATGGTCCCCGCAGTCCCCTGGACGCCCCCTGCGGTTCGGGCGCCTATACTGATGGTATACGTGCCTGCGGGTGTTCCTGGATTGCCGGAACTGCCACCGGAACCCCCGCCGCAAGACGCAAGCCATATCGTGGAGAGGCCCACCACCACAAGTAAACTCAGGAGGCGCACGCCACGAGCCGCGCGTTTACGGGAGCCGGCGGTAAAGACAATTCCCAAGAATCCCGGAAGCAGCATGGCATAGAAGACCTGGTGGCCCCGGCTGAGAGGCCCGCGCAATTGGCCGCTGGTGGGTGCCGTCGTCGTGATGCTCACCGTTGGCGTTGCCGAATTAGTTGTCGCGGAGGGGCTGAAAACGCACGCTGACTCAGAAGGCAGACCCGTGCAGCTATAGGTTAGGCTCTCCGCCGTTTGGCCAGCGGCGACAAACCCATTGCTGCTGGTGACGTTAATGGTATCCGGCCCGGCGGTCGTACCCGGCGCGACCGTGAAAGTCGCGGTCATCGGAGTCAAGGTGAAGTTCGGCGTTAGGACGGTTACGGCAGCTGGGGCCGCAGCTGCTGTGGATGTCGCGTAAATCCCATTGTAGACAGCGTAAACGCTGTCCGAACCCGCAGGGAGTTGGCTGGTGGTGAACGTCGCCGCGCCTCCGGTCACGGCCGCTGTCGTATTCCCGAAAACCGCGCTGTTGTTGTAGAAAGTGGCAGCCCCCGTCGCGCTTGCTGGCGTGACGGCGACGTCGAAGGTCACACTTTGGCCTGCGAAGATTGGCGGCGCTGTTTTTAGCGAAATCGAGGTCGTGGTAGCGATATAGGTCTCGCCCAAAGCCGTTGCCAGGTTGGTGGCATTCACCGAGCCGAGTCCCGTCACCAGGTTATAGCCGGTGGTGGCATCGGAAGCGGAGGAAAGATAGCCAAGAATTCCTTCCGTTGCCGGTTTGACCGCTGCGGGACAAAGCTGTGCCTTTGGCTGGCCGGCGAGTGTGCCAGGCTGGCAGTAGACCTGGTTGCTGCCGGGGGCGGCGGCGAAATCGCTGGCGGTTACGGCGTGGAATGCCGACACGGCCTGATTGTAGGTTGCGATCTGGTACAGCTGCGGGTTGATGTTACCCAGGCCGGCCGGATGCCCGTTCTCAACCACGTATTGGTTTAGAAGCGCTACGATACCTGCAAAGATGGGAGTGGAGGCCGAAGTGCCGCCGACTTGGTCAAAGTAGCCGTTAGCGACGCCGAGGGCGCAACTCCCGTCCGAGCACACGATGTAGCCGGGGAAGTTTGGTGAAGCCAGCAAGGAGACATCGGGTACGAAGCGAACCGCGGTGGTCTGCCCAAGGTCGCTGAGGCTCAGTCCCGCCTGCCAGATGGGTTGAGCAAAGCCGCCCGTGCACTCGCCGCTCTCGCTGATCGTATAGCAGTTGCTGGGACCGCCGCCGGTGCTGTAGATCCAGAAATCTTCCTGGTCGGTCCACTGATTGGTGATCGGTACCTGCCCTGTGCCGGTTGGATCGCAATTAGCGGTGTCTTTGGGATTAGCAGCGCAGTAGGCGCCGATTTCAGCATTGTCGTTCCAGGCGGCTTCGGGAATGTATTGCGAGGCCGAGCCGCCAGTAGGCCCGTTGCCTGTGCTCCAGTACGTGCTGAAGTCAGTACTGATCTCACTGATGGTCATCGCGGTCCCGCCCACACCCGTGACCTCGGGGCTGCTGGCAGGATAGCTCACGGCTTGCCCGTACTGGGCCGCGAGATACGGGGGATTGGGGAACGAACTGGAGGTGGTGCCAGGGGGATCGGCGTCGCACCCCGCCGCACCGGAGTCTCCGCTGGAATTCATGAACGTGATGCCAGCCATATTGGCCTGCTTCAATTCCGCTTCGTCGGCAGTGAAGGTCCCTTCGTTTGGATTGATGGTCCCTCGGCCGCCGGGAGTGAGCGCCTCGCCAAGCTCGCAAATGCCATAGCTCATGGTGATGACCGGCGACACGTCGTGATCAACGGCGTAGTACCAGGAATCCCAGACGCCATCGCCGTTGGGGTCGGGGGCGTTGACGAAAATGATCCGTGCATTCTGGGCGGTGGCGCCCGACCATTCGACGTCGAGATCGGCCTCAGTCAGATCATCGGCGGAAGTGGGCTGGCCCGGGTCCGCGTTCACCAGCACGTACTGGAAGTTGGCTGTCGTGCAAGGGAGGATGATGAGGCCGGTAGCGGTGTTGGTGCTGCAACTGCCTGCGCCGGTCGTGGGGATGGTAGAAAGCCCGAAAGTGGATCGGAAATCATTCAGGTCGGACAGGTACAGATCGGTCTGACCCATTACCGCCAGCGTCTGATTCGTGCCGTCCATGCTCGAGGAGATGTCGTAGATGGTGGCGATGTCGCCGGGCGCAAGAAACGGTTCATACTCCTGGGGATTGGTGCCGGGGATAGGGAAGCTGTACTTCGGGTTCCTGTGCTGAAGGTACGACTTCGCGCGGAAATTGCTTAATCCGCGAATTCCGGTCACGATGCCGGAGAGCGCGGCAGGAATCGACGGCGGGGTGATGTTGGAGAAGTGCTTTTCTCCGTTGATGTCGAAGTTGTGAATCTGGGTCTGGAAGGCGGTTTCGGCCTGGGCGGCGGTTCCGCTAAAGACGATGAAGTTGCGGGCGCGGGCAACGCTGAGAATGCTGAAGTCCTGAGATTGGAGCCAGGCGGTGAGCTTCTGAATGTCGTTGGGAGTCAGGCCGAAGCGGTCGGCATATTGCTCGGGTGTGAGCCACTTGTGGTATTGAGGCGAGCGGGGATCCTGTTGTTGCGCCAGAAGACGGTCGATGGCCTTCTGCTGACTGGCACTGGGCACGGTAAGCAGCGTCATGTAGCTGAGCTTGAGCGACGGATCGACTGGGCCCTGATCGTACTGCGGCTGCGCCTTCAGAGGAACGCCCGCGGAAGACTTGATGAGCTCGCCGGGGACGATGGGCCCGGTGATGCGGTCAGGCGCGGCGGCGAAGCTGAGGGTGGAGAGGACCAGGATGCAAAGGATGAGTGTCGATAGATTACAAAGGGGCAGCAGAGCCGATCGCGTATGTCGCATGGTTACTCCGTGGCACAGCAGGATTGTCAGGGACTGGAAAGCATTATCTATGCTTTCTCCTCGTCTGATCAAGTTATTATGCGTGAGGTTGTATGACTTGGAACTATTAGTTGGTGTTTGTTACCAAAAATTGACATTTATTCCCCCTCGGCGGTTGGCGGCTGGCGGACAATGCCTGCCCCGTTTTGCCGCAGCTCGAGCGAACCGGGCCCCCAACGCGCCTGCTCTTGGCGCGATTGGGGGAAGCCAAAGGGGGAAGCCGAAGGGAGTGTCCGTCCCACACGGGCTAGACTTCGGCGAGCTCTTCTTCCAGTAATTGTTTGTTGTAGAGGTCGGTGTAATAACCGTTGCGGGCGATAAGTTCGTCGTGGGTGCCGAGTTCTACGATTCGTCCCTCGTGGAGAACGGCTATGCAGTCGGCATTGCGGACGGTGGAAACGCGGTGGGAGATGAAGATGGTGGTGCGTCCGCGCATGATTTCGCGGAGATGGTTGAGGATCTTGTCTTCGGTGTGGGTGTCGACACTGGAAAGGGCGTCGTCGAGGATAAGAATGCGGGGGATGCGCAGCAGGGCGCGGGCGATGGCGGTGCGCTGTTTCTGGCCTCCGGAGAGCGTGATGCCGCGTTCGCCGACGGTGGTGTTGTAGCCTTCGGGGAAGCTTTCGATGTCCTGGGCGATGTTGGCGGCTTCGGCAGCGGCTTTAATGTCGTCAAGTGAGGCTTCGCCGCCTTCCCGCGAAATTCCGTAGGCGATGTTTTCGCGAATGGTGTCGCTGAAGAGAAATGTTTCCTGCGGGACGAAGCCGATGTGGCGGCGCAGGGAGTCGAGGGGGAATTCGCGTACCGGGCGGCCGTCGATGAGGACAGCGTCGGGCGCAGCGTCATAGATGCGCGGGATTAAATTGACTAGCGTCGTCTTGCCGGAGCCGGTGGGGCCGACAATCGCCAGGCTGGAGCCGGCGGGGATGCGCAGGTTGATGTCTTTCAGGACAGAAGTGCCGTTGTAGGCGAAGTTGAGATTGCGGAATTCGATTTCGCCGAAAATTTCGCTGGTGGAGAGCCGGGCGTCCTCGCCCGGCGGGACGGGCGAGACGCCCGTCGCTCCATCGTCAAAAGCGAGAGCGCGTTCGTCGGCGATTTCTGGCTGCTGCGTCAGGATTTCCTGGATACGCACCAGGGACGCAGTTCCGCGCTGGAAGATGTTGATGACCCATCCGAGCGCGATGACCGGCCAGGTAAGCTGCATCATGTAGGTGTTGAAGGCGACGAAATCGCCGACGTTCATCTTTCCGAGGAGAACTTGCCGTCCGCCCAGCCACAGCACGATAACAACGGCGGTGCCGAGCATGAGTTCAAGCGTGGGCCAGAGCATTCCCATCAGGCGGACCAGTCCGAGGCTGCGGCGGATGTATTCCTTATTGGCACCCTCGAAGGCTGCGATCTCGGCTTGTTCCTGCACATAGGCGCGGATGACGCGCGCGCCCGAGAAATTTTCCTGGGCGCGGGCCGAGATGTCGGAGAACATAGCCTGAATGCGCTCGAAGCGCTCGTGAATGCGGCGGCCGAAATACTGGATGACGATGCTGGCAATGGGCAACGGCAGAAAGGCGTAGATGGTCAGCTTGGGGCTGATGGCGAGCATGAAGCCCAGAGCGCCAACGGTGAAGACGATGGTGTTCGCCGAGTACATGATGGCCGGGCCGAGCAGCATCCGGACCGCGTTCAGGTCGTTGGTGGCGCGGGCCATAATGTCGCCCGTGCGGTTGCGCTGGTAGTAGGAGTAGGAGAGGCGCTCGAGGTGCGCGAACAGGTCGTTGCGCAGATCGAATTCGATGTCGCGCGAGATTCCGATGACCACCCAGCGCGTCAGAAACTGGAAGATTCCCTTGATCAGAGCGATGGCTATGATGAGCAGGGAGTAGGTGAGAAGTTTCTGCCGGGTTACGCCGGAGTGCAGATCGTTGATGGCGCGGCGCAGAACTTGCGGAAACAGTATCCAGATGCCGTTATTGAATAAGACGCAGAGCCCGCCCCAGAATAGACCGCTGCGGTAGCGGTTCAGATACGGAACGAGGGGGCGTAGGTTCTTCGGCACCATGCTGTGTTGGACGTTGTGCTGGGGTACCACGTCTTCTAGATGAAATTGTAGCAGTGGTGGGTGCGGATTTTCGGAACGAGGGTGCAAGAGAAACGAAAGTGGCAGTGAGCAGCAGTGCGGTCCAGAGCGACAGCATGCCGGCGGCGAACATCAATCCCGAGTAGAGCAGGTCGGCGCGTTCCATCGGTTCCTCCGCTTTTGAAGCCACGTGAAAAAGCCGGGCGAGGACGGAGGTTGGAGGTTCCGTTCCCCACCCGGATAGGAGAGAAACCCTAGGAAGAGTCAGTTCGCGGGCGGAGGCGTCGCGTGCTTACTCATATGTGCTTCGCGGTTGGCCTCGATCTGAGCCAGTTTGGCTTTCTGATCGGGGGTCAAAATTTGCATAATCTCGGACTTGATGCGCTCGTGCTCGACCTGGAGTTCGATCGTGGTCTGCGCGTTTTGCGTGGCCAGGGCGCGTGTCTTGGCTTCATCGAACGGTCCGCTCGCTTCCAGAGCTTTCATTGCGCTGTGGTTTTGGCGCATCTGCTGCATCAGCGGCTGCAAAGTTGGCTTCTCTTTTTCAAAGATCGCCTTGACCTGGCTGTGTTGGTCGCTGGTCAGATCGAGCTGCTTGAGCATGCGGTGGAAGTCGCCGCCGGGGCCGCCAAAACTGTGCCTGCCCTGTGCAATCGCGGCTGCCACGGCCAGCAGCACAGCAGCGCCGATGGTGAGAATGCGGATACGAGTTGATTTCATCTAATCTCCTTTTCAACTACTTTGATCTCGTAGGGTCCGGGAGGCAGCCCGAACAACTATACGGATAAGAACACTATTCTGGAAAATATGAGGTAAAGAGTCGGTCAAGCGGGGTAAAGTTTTGTAAAGAGCTGCTAGCTTCTAGCCACTGGCTGTTGGCAAACCCCGGTTGCCCAGAAGCCAGCAGCTAGAAGCTAGCAGCCATTTCAGAAATCACAAATCTTTACCACAGAAAGCTCAGCGAAGGTGTTAGATGACTAAAAGCATGGATCACGTCCTGGTGGTGGATGACGATGTCGAATTATGCAGCTTGGTACAGGAGTATCTGACCGCCGAGGGGTTTAGCCTGAAGGCTGTCCACGACGGTGAGGTGGGGCTGCAACAGGCGCTAACTGGCGAGTATGCGCTGGTGGTGCTGGACGTGATGCTGCCGGGTATCAACGGTTTCGAAGTGTTGCGGCGGATTCGCAGCGTGTCGAAGATTCCCGTGCTGCTCTTGACCGCGCGCGGCGAAGATGTGGACCGCATCGTAGGATTGGAAATCGGAGCGGACGATTATCTTCCCAAGCCGTTTAACCCGCGGGAGTTGGTGGCGCGAATCCGCGCCATCCTGCGCCGCACCAAGCCTGCCAGGGCGGCGGACGCGGTGCCCGAAGTGCTGAGCGTGGGCGACGTGGAACTGGATCCGGCGACGCGCAGCGTGCATCGGGCAGGGCAACCGGTCGAACTCACTTCGGTGGAATTCAATCTGCTGGAAGTTCTGCTGCGCGAGGCGGGGCGAGTGGTGACCCGGGAGCGGTTGGTGAACGCCGTGCTCAGCCGGAAGTTCATGCCGTTTGATCGCAGCATCGACATGCACGTCAGCAAGGTGCGGCGGAAGTTGGGCGACTCCGAAGAGGACGGCGACCACATCAAGACGATTCGAGGTGTGGGGTACATGTTTGCGCGGCCGGCGGCGAAGACGAAAAAATAACCAGCAATGAAGAGCCTCTTCCTCAAGATTTTCCTGTCGTTCTGGGCGGCTCTGGCGCTGTCTCTGGTGCTGGCGATTCTGGTGACCATTGCCCTGCGTCCGGCGCGGCACGGCATGGAGAGCCAGGCTCCGCAAACTTTGGCGGAGGCGGTGAATGCATACCAGAGCGGTGGCGAGCGCAGCGCCCATGACTACCTGGAAGAACTGTGGCATACGCAGCACGTGCGGGCCTTCGTTTTTGACCCGTCGGGCAACGAACTCTCTGGTCGGCATGTGCCGTCCTGGATTGAGGATGCGCGGCAGGGCGTTCCACCGCGTGGCGCGCCCGGGCGCCACCGCGGGTGGATGGACAATCTGTTTCCCGATCGCATCGTGCGGCAGGCACTGACGCTGGATGGAAAACGGTACACGCTCGTGTTGGAGTTGCCGCCGGGACGGAGAGTAATTTTTGGACCGAATGACATCCCATTGCTGGGAATCGCGGTCATTTTGTCGGGACTGGTGTGCTACCTGCTGGCGTGGTCGGTGACCAGTCCGGTGACGCGTTTGCGGCAGGCGGTGCAGGACCTGGCGGCGGGCGACCTGAGCGCCCGCACGGGTGCGCCCGCGAGTGGAGGCCGTCGTGATGACCTGACGGAGTTGATGCGCGATTTTGACCGCATGGCCGAACGGATCGAATCGCTGGTGGATTCGCAATCCCGGCTGCTGAAGGATGTTTCCCACGAACTGCGATCGCCGCTCGCCCGGCTGGGTGTGGCGCTTGGGCTCGCGCGGCAGCGGGCTGCTTCGAAAGTCGACCCGGAAGTCGCGCCCGAATTGGAAAGTTCGCTGAACCGAATCGAAATGGAAGCCGACCGGCTGAATCAACTGATCCAGCGGCTGCTGACCATTTCGCGGCTGGAGTCGGGCACCGATGGCCTGCGCAAGACCAGGTTGTCACTGCGCGAGTTGGTGGAGCAGGTAGCGCACGACGCCGAGTATGAGACTCCGGGGCGGGCCTGCAAAGTTACGGAACACGCTACGGCAGACGCGACCGCCGATGCCGTTGACGAATTTCTGGTCGAAGCCGATCCCGACTTGCTGCGGAGCGCGGTGGAGAACATTGTGCGCAACGCCACGCGCTATACTGCTGAAGGAACAACGGTGGAGGTGCGACTGGAGCGGCAGCAGGCTGGGAATGGCGAAGAAAAAGAAATTATTGTTCGTGTGCTCGATTCCGGTCCCGGCGTTCCCGAAGAAGCCCTGCAAAAGATATTTCAGCCCTTTTATCGACTGGACGATGCCCGCAACCGGCAGACGGGAGGGGCGGGTCTGGGCCTGTCAATCGCGGATCGCGCGATCAGGCTTCATGGCGGGCAACTTCGTGCATCCAACCGAAGAGAGGGCGGGCTAGAAGTGGAAATCCGGATTCCGGCGGCTCCCGGGTTTGCTCTTCCCGCTCATTCCTGATAAACAAATTATTTCAGCCACAAGCTTCAGTCTCCGTGACGGCTGGCCGATCATCGCCTTGCGGACGGGAAGCAGCTGACTACCCCAATCGGCGAAAAACGCGCCGATTGGTGACCCTTTTGGAGAACAGATGTCGAAGAAGATAAGCGTGGTCGTCACGCTCATGGGCATGTGTGCCCTGAGTTTGTTTCTGCTTAATTGTGGCAGCTCTTCGTCCCGGCCCTCTGGAGTCTTGTATGTTCTGACCCAGGGGACTACCGCAGAGGGGTCGCCGGGTGTCGGGAACAATGTGACTTCTTTTGCCATTGATTTGGGTAGCGGCAATCTGTCACTGGTCAATTCCAATGCGAGCACGTGCCCGACGCCAGCGACTCAGGCCAATCCCGAACCGTGTGGACTTCCTCTGGACATTTTGCTCGACCCAACCGGCGCGATCGCGTTTGTCCTGGATCAGGGTGCGCCTCCGTGTCCCACCTGCTCGCCTGGCTCCCCCAATACTCCCATTGCGCCCGCGATTTACCCGTATACGGTGAATTCGGATGGGAGCCTGTCAAACCCAGGCACGGCGGTCACTTGGAGTTGCCCCACTGTCAATGCGAATCCCTGTACCTACTCCGACACCGCCGAGGCCATGGTGCGGGATGCCTCCGGCCAGTTCCTGTATGTGATAGATTACGGGTCCTACCCTACGCCGGGATATCCGACCCCTTCACCGACAAATCCGAGCTGCCCGCATGTTCCGACCGGTCCTACGGACGTGTGTCCGTCGATTTCGGTGTTTGCTATGCCCCAGCCACCCTCGACCAGTTTGACATTGGCAAGTGGAAGCCCATTCTACCTAAGCAAAATTCCGAGCGCACTCGCGCCGATTACGTTTACTCCGCCGGGCGGAACCGCCGAGGAGCTTCTCTTCGTAACCAACAATCTCGACGTTTGTACCCAGAACTGCATTCCCCCCTCCCCGCAAAATGACAACACGGTGAGCATCTACAACGTGAGTTCATCGGGCGTCCTGAGCGAGCTAACGAATTCACCTTATACCGTCTCCGCGGCCAGCCCGAGTTCGGTGCAGGTGGTCAACACCGGCTTGACGCTTTCTGGGGGCCTGTTCGTATATGTTGGCCAGGGGAGTGGGGTCGGCGCGGTATATCCCTTTACCGTGTGCTGGGTGCAAAACGCCAACTGCACGGCGCAGGATGTGGCCGGTCATTTGATGGTTCCACTGACAACCTGTTCCTCGCTATCTTGTGTCGTACCGCCATCTTCGGTGGGACCGAACCCCGTTGAAATGCTAGTGGATCCCACCAACAATTTTCTCTACGTTCTGAGCGAAGGCCAGAACCAGGTCTCTGCATTTAGCATCGGCACCTCGACAGGTAAGTTGACTCCGCTAACCCCGCCGAACCTTCCAACCGGATCGCAGCCGGTCTCGATGGCGATCCACCCGAGCGTGAACTCGGCCGGTCAGTCTCTCTACAACAACCAGAGCGGACAGTTCCTCTACACGTCGAACACTACGTCGGGCAACATTTCGGGCTTCACCCTGAGTACGACGAGCGGGTCAATGAGCAATTCGACCACGGCGATCGCCCCCGCGGCGCCGAGTGGGATCGCAGTGCACTAACCACGCAATCGGGCCACTTCGCCATTGCCTGATTGGGTCGTCGAAAACCCGGCGGGAACTAGATTCTCAATGACTCAATGCCCTATGGTTACGTGGGCATCCGAAGAATCAAATACCCTCCAACGAACCCAAAGACCAGGTCTGGAGACCAGGCAGCGACCGCGGGTGGGAGCTGGCTCAAATTGCCCATCGCCTCGAACAGGCCATTGATCGTCCAATAGACCACGCCGATGCCGATGGCGGTTGCAACTCCTGCCACAGCGGACCGCTTGCCGGCGGAAAGCGCAAAGGGGATGGCGAGGATGGCCATCACCAGCGTAATCAGTGGGTAGGCGATCTTCTTTTGCAATTGCACGCGCAGGCGCACCACGTCAAAGCCGCTCTGCTCGAGATCGTAAATGTAGCGGCGCAGCTCGTCGTAGCTCATTTCCGATGATTGCTTGATTTCCTTCTTGAAGTAGGCGGGCGGTTCCGCCAGTTCGGGGTAGGTGGCTGCGTCGAACTTGCGGTAGCTCTCGATGGCCGGGCCCCTCAGGCTTCGCTCCCATCCCTGCTCGTAAACCCACCGGCTCATGGGGGCCGACCAGTGCGCGCGGTCGGCGGTAATGCGGTGCGTGATCTGGAAAGTGTGCGGGTCGAACTGGAACACGGAGACGCCGCCGAAAACATCGCGGTCGGGATCGAAGAATTGGTAGTAATAGATGTCGGAGTGCTGGCCGAAGATCCACTTGCGGTCGGGGCGAAGGTAGGTTTGCGCGGGCTTGCCCTTGATTTGGTTGCGGAGCGCATCCTGACGCTTGTTGGTGTAGGGGAGATAAAGCTGATCCGAGAGGAAGAGAACGCCGGCAACCAGCATGGAAGCGATCAGAACCGGAACGACTATGCGGTAGAGACTGATGCCGGTGGCCTTGATCGCCGTGATCTCGTTCGACCGCTGCAGCAGTCCGAAGGTGACCAGTACCGCCAGCAGCATGCTGAGAGGCGTGGTGGTGTAAAGAAAATAGGGCGCCACATTGAGCAGGTATTCGCCCACGGTGAGCGGTGAGATCTGATTCCGCAAAATATCGCTTAACAACTCGAACAGCGTGAACACCAGCAGCAGCAGCAGAAAAGCGGCGACGATCATCGCCAGGTAGAAAGTAAAACCGCGCAGCACATAATCGTCGAGAATGGTTGGGAAATGAAGATTGAATAATCGCCGGCGCCTGGGTCCGCGGCTGAAGATGCTCTCGCGCCCGGCCGGGCGCGACTCGCCGTTCAGTGCCGGCGCTGCCGCTGGCAGGCTGGCTGTCGACACTGTGCCCAGCGAAGTCTTCCAGCTCGAACTCTTGAACCAGGAACGGAACCCCGCCAACTCGATCGGGCGGCGCTCCGATTGCCACAGCAGAAAAACTCCACCGGTAAGAAACACAAAATCGGCGAGCCAGACCCCGGCGGCGGGAGAAAGCCGTCCCTGGCGCGCAAAAGACACTCCGATCAAGGAAATCGAGTAGTAGACAAAGACCAGCAGAATGGTGAGGACGAATCCGCTCGACTTGCCGCCTTTCTTCGACGAGAGGCCAAGAGGGATGCCGACCAGGGCCAGCACGATGCAGGCCGTCGGCAGCGCAAGACGGCGATGGTATTCGATCAGGTCCCAGCGGCGGCTGACAGGGTCGGCGCTTTGGGCGAGACGGAGCAGCTCGGCAAATTTGATCTCAGCCAGTGATGTAGGCTCGTGTTCCTGACTGCTTTGCGCCGTGGGGACTTGGATGGGAAGGTCGGTGGTCTGGAAGGTGGAGATCTGATATTGGTCCGGATTCTTGGGATCGGTTTCGTGCGTGGAACCGTTGGTGAGATGCAAGTCCAGAGTATCGGGCCCTTGGCTGACTAACAGGCCTTCCCGGGCCAGACTGATGCGCGGCGCGGCCGGGTCAGTCAAATCGGCGAGGAACACTCCCTTCCAAAGGGCCCCGCCGGACATGGCCTTGACGTCTTGCACATAGAGGATGATCTTCGGGAATCCTTCATAAAACACGCGAGGCTGAACTTCGAAAGACGCTTGCGAAGACTTGAGGTTGTCCTGGAGCTGTCCCAGGGCGGCGAGCGAGCGAGGCGCGAGATAGACGCTGTTGCCTAGGGCGAGCAGCCAGGCCACCACCACGAAGATCGAGGTCACACGCAGAAAGGTCCAAACACCCAAGCCGCTGGCGCGCATGGCGGTAACTTCGCTGTCCGCGGCCAGACGGCTGAGTCCGATGAGGATGCCGACGAGCACGCCCATGGGAATGGTGTAAGTGAGTGCGACGGGGACGGTATAGAAAAAGACTTCTGCTACGCTCGGTAATGGGGCGCTATTGCGGACTACCAGTTCGAGGATGCGGCCGAGGTCGCGGGTAAAAAGAACGAAAGTGAAAACCGCGGCGCCGATCAAGGCGTGGGAGACGACTTCTCCCAGGATGTAGCGGGTGAGGATGCGCATCCGCAAGGTTGGTGGACTCATTGCGAGTCTAGCACGAGAACGGCAGCGGGGGAGCGCCGGTATGCTGCCTTTACAATAGCTTGATTTGGAATGCGGGCATTGTTCATAAAGAATGACCATTCGCTCAGCGAAGCGGGATTACGATCGGAGGAAGAATGAATCTGCGTCGGGCGTTTGCATGGTCTGTTTGGTGGGCGATCCCGGTGCTGGCGTGGTCGCAGCGGCCGTCGGAAATAAAGCCGGTCACCGACCAACTGGCAGCTTCGATTTATAACGGGCCTTCGATGACCACCCTGGGTGAGCTAGCGGACGGTATTGGCGGGCGTTTGACGGCTTCCCCCGCCTATGTCCGCTCGACCGAATGGGCGGTGGCGAAGTTTCGCAGCTACGGAATCGAGAATGTGAGGCTGGAGCCGTTCACGATTCCGGCGGGCTGGCAGCGGGGAACAGCGAGCGGATCAATCCTGGCGCCTCTGCCGCGGCCCCTGAACCTGGCATCGGTAGGCTGGGCGCCGTCCACGCCTCCGGGAGGAGTGCAGGGCACAGTGGTGCTGGTGACAGACGTGGAACCGGATGTGTTGCGACCCCACAAAAAAGATGAACTGCGAGGGAAAATCGTCTTTCTGGATACCACCAAGATCATGGCGGAAGGTTACGGGAAAGCTTTGCCGAAGATGGAGTCAGCCTGGATTGCATTTCAGAAAGCGGGCGTACTTGCGGTGATCATGCCGGATCGCGAGAAGAACAACGTTTTGAATGCACACGACAGTCTATGGGGTGCGAAGTTGCTTCCACTGCCGGCCGCCGAGATCGGAATGGAAGATGCCAAGCTCATTCAACGAGACTTGGGGCGTGGGCCCGTCACTGTCCAATTGACGATCGAGAACAAGACGTCGGGAGCGACCACCGTCAACAATGTCGTGGCCGAAATTCGGGGCAGCGAGCAGCCTGACGAATGGATCCTGATCGGCGCACACCTGGACTCGTGGGACTTCGGTACGGGTGCGCAGGACAACGGCACCGGTGCGGTCAGCGTCCTCGACATCGGCCGCGCCCTGATGTCGCTGGCGAAGGCGCCGCGGCGCAGCATCCGCTTGGCGCTTTGGGGTGGAGAAGAACAGGGACTGCTCGGATCGTATGCTTACACGCAGACCCACAAACGCGAGTTGGACGAATGCGTGGCTGTTCTGAATACCGATAACGGCGCAGGGCATCCGAAAGGATGGAAAGTGGAAGGCCGCGAGGATCTGAGAAACGCGATGCAGCCCTGGAGCGACGGCCTGTTGAAAGACTTGGACGGCGGCGATCTTTCGCTCGATACAACCTACGACACCGACCACGGTCCGTTTATGCTGCAGGGGATTCCGGCGCTGGACTTGTGGGTGGACATGACCAAGTATTGGGAGATCCATCACAAATCGAGCGATACGCTCGACAAAGTCGATTCGCTGGATTTCAAGGGCGGGGAGGCGATTGTGGCGGTGACCGCCTACGCCGTCGCGCAAAGCGAAATGCCAATCGCTGCGCACATTGATCATCAGGCGGTGGGCGAAATCCTGAGGAACGCGAGATTAGAGGAACTGGTAGAGAACGTGGGAGTATGGAAACCCTGATGGCAGGCTGCCAGCTCCGTGCGGGCCCGGGTGTCCGATGAAGTCACGTATGCTATCCCACGTTCATAACTTCCGGGTTGCCCGTTATCCGCTCACAATCGGGGGGAGGCGTCAATCGAGCTTCTACAAGGGGAGTATTCCGGCTACATCAGCTTCGCACACTCCGCTCTTGCTTTTTCAGGATAGGAGTTCCGGGGTCGGCGTCTTTTCGAAGGTTGAGGGATCCACCGTAACTACTAAAATTATTCACCGCATCAGTGACTGCTTCGCGCGCAGGCTGCGGCTTTGCCAATAAGTTGCTACGCTGCCTTCTCATCACTGTTGCAGACTGAGCTGCCAACTAAATCTTGACGGAGTCGCTCCATTTGTGCCGATGCTTCCCTTATCTGCTCAGCATATTCGTGGCCTTGTCGTGGCAGAAATCCCCCGTAGTTCTGAAGCAGGAGGCTGGCGTTCGCCTCGATAGCAGCGGTGTTGGAGCGGGCTTGGTTCGAAAGGGCAGACGTTAGTTTTTCTAGCTGCAAATCGCGCACGGCTAGCTCCTGTCGGCTCTGGGCAGCTTTCCGTTCAAGCACTCGCCCGTGATAGCGGATGAGTCCAAACAGACATGCTGTCAGCGCGAGCAGGCATAAATTGGCAACAATGGTTTCGGTCAAAGCCTTGCTTAGGCTAGTATTTCTCTCGCTTTTGAATCTCGCGAAACTGCTGGCCTCCGCCATGGAAATCGAAGACACAAGCCCGCGAGCTCTATCCATGTACTCCATACCTTCGTTTGAATCCACCAGCATGAATGCGCGGTGGCGATACCCCTGTTGGCGCAAACTAATAGAGCGCTCCATCTCAGCTTGCTTTGAGTTAGCCAAAGACTCCAGCTGCGACTCCAAGGATCGTTCGCGCTCCGTCCGATTGGCTAGCCCTACACGAAGGCCGGCAAAATCGGTTCCGATCCTGCCCTTCGCGTTGGTGTAGGGCTGCAAGTAGGAAGGGTCGTCGGTTAGCAGGTATCCGCGCTGACCTGTTTCCATGTCGGTCAAGTCTTTCAGAACACCGGAGATGTCCGCCTGGAGCATGGAGCTTTCCAGTGTGAGCCCGGCAAGTTTCTGCATCTGTTTTAAATGGTTCACCGCAAGGTACGCATTCCATGCCATGAAAGCGAGTAGTGCGGGGGCTCCTATTTGGAGCGTAGCTCTTCGAATCATCTTAATCATGCCACCCTTCACGTTATGTTCAGAACACCCTCAGTCGTGATTCGACTGGCTTTGCAAATCTCCTCCGCAACCTTGACCGCTGCGTCGCTGCTGCGAACCGGCCTTCCGCCGACATAACCGAACTGGCAGCCAGGGTGAAGAGCAGCGCATCCTCCTGCTTGTCGAAGTAAAGCACTACCTGATTCGCTGCCATGTGCGTACCTCCTACGGATTGTTCTTAGGAATGATAGGCCGATTCAGCACAATAATGAGGTTGTCTCTTTTGGTGCGCCTTATGACCGAACACTCGCAACTCCTGTGTTGTCGGAAAACCGGAAGTTAAGAACTTGGGCGAATACCGCGCGTGTCTGATCAACGCGACTTGTCGACGCTACCGCGAAGGTCACTTTCAAGTTACGACGGCTGATTATGACGGCTGATTATGACGGCCGAAGACAGTGTCTTCTGCTAGCTACTAACCGTCCACTACGTTTTCTTTAGAAACAGCGCCCCCAGCGGCGGAAGCGTCAGGCGCAGCGAATACGGGCGGCCGTGGGTTTCTTCCGGCAGCGCCTCGACGCCCCCCGCGTTCCCCATATTACTGCCTCCATACTCCTGTCCGTCGCTGTTGAGAAGTTCTTTCCAGTAGCCGCCCATCGGCACGCCCACCAAGTATCCCAACCTGGGGACGGGGGTGAAATTGCACGCGATGAGTATCGGGTTCTCGCCGTCTTTGCCTTTGCGCAGCAGCGAGACGACACTCATAGGCGCGTCGTTGCAGTCCACCCATTCGAATCCCTGGGGATCGTTATCAAACCAGTGCAGAGCAGATTCGCTGCGATAGAGGCGGTTGAGTTGTTCGACCCAGTTCATGAGCCCGTAATGCACCGGATATTGCAGCACGTCCCAGTCGAGGCTGCGATCGTGCGACCACTCGCTAACCTGGCCGAACTCGGAGCCCATAAACAGCAGTTTCTTGCCCGGCTGGGCAAACATGTAGGCAAACAGCAGGCGCAGGTTGGCAAATCTTTGCCATTCGTCGCCCGGCATTTTGCCGATCAGCGAACCTTTTCCGTGCACCACCTCGTCGTGGCTCAGGGGCAGAACGAAATTTTCGTGGAACGAGTACAGCATGCGAAAGGTCAACTTGTTGTGGTGATACTGCCGATGAATCGGGTCTTGGCTGAAGTACTGCAGCGTGTCATGCATCCAGCCCATATCCCACTTCAAGCCGAAGCCCAGGCCGCCAAGATGGGTCGGCCGCGAAACCATCGGGTACGAGGTCGACTCTTCCGCGAACGTTTGAATATCTGGGTGCTCCTTGTAGGCTTCAAGATTGAAGCGCCGCAGAAAGTCGATGGCGTCCAGGTTCTCGCGTCCCCCGAACTGGTTGGGTATCCATTCGCCTTCCTTGCGCGAGTAGTCGAGATACAGCATAGAGGCGACGGCGTCCACGCGCAGGCCGTCGGCATGATATTTGTCCAGCCAGAACATGGCGCTCGACATCAGGAAGCTGCGCACTTCAGCGCGGCCGTAGTTGAAGATGAACGTCTTCCAATCGGGATGAAATCCCTGGCGTGAATCGGCGTGCTCAAACAAATGTGTGCCGTCGAAAAAGGCGAGGCCGTGGCCGTCGGAAGGGAAGTGCGACGGCACCCAATCGAGAATGACCGCGATATTGTGCTGGTGCAGATAGTCTACCAAATACATGAAATCCTGTGGCGTGCCGTAACGCGCCGTCGGAGAGAAGTAGCCCGTGGTCTGATATCCCCAGGAGCCGAAGAAGGGATGCTCCATGATGGGGAGGAGTTCGACGTGGGTGAATCCCAGCTTATTCACATAGTCAGCGAGGCGTGGCGCGATTTCGCGGTAGGTTAGCGAACGATTCTGCTCTTCGGGGACGCGCATCCAGGAGCCCAGGTGAACCTCATAAATGGAAATCGGCGCGTGCAGCGAGTTAGCCGCCGCGCGCTTTTCCAGAAAGGTTCCGTCGTTCCATCTGTAGTCGAGGTCCCAGACCACGGAAGCCGTGCGCGGCGGTTTCTCGGCGAAAAGGCCTACCGGATCGGTCTTTTCAATCTGGTAACCGAGTTGAGTGGATTCAATGTGGAACTTATAGAGCGTGCCCTTGCCGACGCCGGGGATAAAGCCTTCCCAGATTCCCGACGAGCCCCGCGGCTGCAATTGGTGGGATTGCGGGTTCCAGCCATTGAAGCTTCCAATCACTGACACCCGGCGGGCGTTGGGAGCCCAGACGCCGAAGACGGTGCCCGTGGTTCCGTTGGATTCCACCACATGCGCGCCCATCTTCTCGTAAATGCGATAGTGGCTCCCCTCGTTGAATAAATAAAAATCTTCGGCGGTCAGCAGAGAAACGTCGTAGCGGACCGGAGATAGTTCCTGAGCTGGAGGTGTCGGAGTCATAGCTTTGGCTCGGCCTAGTGTATTACGAGTGTATTACGGTGGCGCGACGGGCGTCTCGCCCGTCCGTCGGGTGCCCCATCCTTGCGCGTTCTTTGCGCAAGGGTGGGATTCCACAACTGTCTCCCGCTTAGGATTTCTCTCTGCTCCTGTTACCGACGCTTTTCAGTTGAGCGAAGTAAGCATCACAATGTTTTTCGTATGTCACAACTTTATTTTTCTCTGAGGCGGTTCGAATTCTTCTTGATCGACAGATTCTTGTTGCGTATTAAGACCGGTTAACTCTTTTCTATCTTTCTGCGCCTCCCGCTTTTCCCGCGCCCAGCCCTCTTTCACGCTCTGTCGCGCACGCCCCAGTGCCAGCGCATCCGCCGGAACATCTTCTGTGATGCAACTGGCCGCCCCGACATAGGCGCCGCGTCCAATCTTTACCGGCGCGACCAACGTCGAGTCGCTGCCAATGAACGCACCATCTTCGATCACCGTCTTGTTCTTATTCACACCGTCGTAATTGCAGGTAATCGTCCCCGCGCCTATGTTGACGCCTTCTCCGATTTCCGCATCCCCCAGATAGGTGAGGTGATTTGCCTTCGATCCCTTACCCATCTTGATCTTCTTGGTCTCGACGAAGTTGCCCACATGAGCGCCTTCGCCCACTTCACTTCCCGGGCGCAGATGAGAATACGGGCCCAGCACCGCTCCCGCGCCTATGCGCGAGTCCTCCATGATCGTCCCCGGCCGCACCGTGACTCGATCGCCAATGACTGAATTCCCAATCACGCTATAAGAGCGAATGCGGCAATCGGAGCCAATCTTGCTTTTGCCCAGCAACTGCACAAAGGGCTCAATCACTGTGTCGGCGCCCACTTCCACGTCGCTGTCAATCACGCAAGTGTGCGGATAAAAAATCGTAACGCCCGCATCCAGAAGCTCACGGCACTTCGCCATCCGCAGCCGGGCATCGAGCATCGTCATTTCCGCTCGCGTGTTGCTGCCCAGCACCTCACTCGCGTCCGAGGTCTTGATCGCGACCACCTTCTTGCCCGCTCGTCGCAGCACGCCCGCCATATCCGTGAGGTAATACTCGCCGTGCAGATTCGCGGTTGAAAGACGGTCAATGTGCTCATACAAGGCGGGCGCATCGAACGCGTAGAATCCGGAGTTGATCTCGCGGATTTTCTTCTGCCGCGCGCTCGCGGACTTTTCTTCGACAATCGCCAGTACTTCCGCCCGTCCTGCCGCGCCTTTGCGGATCACTCGCCCATATCCATAAGGATTGTCGAGATCGGCGCTAAGCAAAGTCATCGCCGCTTTCTGAGCGACGTGGAAGTCGCTGAGCTTGCGGATGGTTTCGGCGGTAATCAGCGGAGCGTCCCCGGAAAGCACAATAACCTGGTCATAGCTATTGCCATTGCCCGAGAGCGCTTGGCGCGCCACCATGATCGCGTGTCCGGTGCCACGCTGTTCGGCTTGCAGCACGAAGTTCACGCCGGTGTGGTCAACCGCCTCGCGCACGCGTTCTGCCTCATGGCCAATGATCGCGAAGATGTCCTGCGCGGGCACGACCTTCTGCGCGGTCGCGATCACATGCGCTAGAATCGGCTTGCCGCCGATCTCATGCAGAACCTTTGGGTGTTTCGATTTGAGCCGCGTGCCCTTGCCCGCCGCCATAATCGCGATGGCGATGCGTGGGCGCTCCGGATTTGATCGGGAAGATTTCGACGTGGTCTTTATCTTTGTCGTCGGCGCTTTTGCCATGCTTAGCCAATATACCGCGAGACAATCAACTGCGGATCGTCTGCCGATCCGGCGTTTGTGCCATTAGCGCCATCAGGTCGTGCGCCACCCGGTCGGTAGCGTGCCGCGCCACCACGCTCTCGTCCAGATATTCTCCCTGCACCGGACACACCCCGAGCGCCTCGATCGCTTCCAGATCCACGACGATCTGCGACGCTCCCTCCAGGGCATACTTGGCTTTCATCTCAGTCGATGCTGCCTTGCGATTGAGCAGGGCATAGTCGAACAACCGAACGCCAGCGTGGTCATTGAGTGCGCGAATGTGATCCGCTGCAGTTAAACTAAGACTTTCGTTTGCCTGTGTCATCAGATTGCAAACAAACACTTTGATGGCAGACGAGCCTAAGATAGCCTCGGGTATTCCTCGCACCAGTAAATTTGGAATCAGGCTGGTGAAAAGCGAACCGGGACCGATTGTGATCAGGTCTGCGCTGGCAATCGCCTCGAGTGTCTGTGGAAGCGGCTCCACGTCGGGAGGCACCAGGACGAGCTCCTGAATTTTGCCCTTGCTCGCCGTAATCCGCGTTTCGCCGCGAACCCGTGTCCCGTCTTCGAGCAGCGCTTCCAGTTCCACGCTCGCCATGGTTGCCGGATAAATATGCCCGCGCGTGAGCAAAATCTCAGACGATAGCCGCACCGCCTCCGCAAAGTCGCCGGTAATTGAAGTCAGCGCCGCCAGAAAAAGATTTCCGAAGCTGTGGCCTTCCAGTCCCGAGCCCTTCTGAAAGCGATGCTGGAAGAGCCGCGACAGCAGAGCTTCGTCTTCGGAGAGCGCCACGATGCAATTGCGCACATCGCCCGGCGGAAGCATGTTGAACTCTTTGCGCAGACGGCCGCTCGATCCGCCATCGTCGCTTACCGTGACCACGCCGCACAATTCGCGAATGGTGGGCTGACCGGAGGGGGCTAGGGCCGGCGTCATGACGTAACGCTTCAGCCCCTTCAGCAGCGTGGAGAGGCCGGTGCCCCCGCCGATTGCCACCACGCGCAGTTCGGGGCCAGCCTTGGCGGTTTCGGATGAGTCTGTGTGCAACTGGGGGAGCATACCGCCTCAATGGCAGCTAGGGATTCTCTGAATAAGCTCGTTTTCGGATAGCTTTTGGGTAGGGCACGGCTTCAGCCGTGCGTTTGGGCCCGCCGTACAAGCGGCTTTAGCCGCTGAGGCCCGCCCTGTCAAAGCATCCCAACTTGCCAACATACACTTAATCAGGCCGGGCAGCTAGTACGCGCTTGCCTCTTCTTCCTGTGGCTCAGATTCTACGCCCGGATCCGGATAGAGCAATTCGGTGAAGCGCGGATCTTCCGCCAGATTCTGGAAGTCGGTATCGTTCCGCGCCTGGAAGCGCAGCGCGGGTTGCACCTGAAGCGCCTCACTGAGCGTCCTGAGCGATTCTTCGACGTGGCCAGTCAGGCAATGCAATGCCGCCAGCCCGTACAGAACGAACTCTGCCCTCGGATTCTGCTTCAACAACTTGTCGAGGTGCTCGCGCGCCGTCACGTAGTCTCCCGCGTTGATCAGAGACACCGCGAAGTCGTAATGTTCTTCCGTGGTTTTGAACTGCAACGCGGGCTTTTCCGCATACTTGTCGCAGGTGAGGATATGGATTTGCGCCCGGTCGACGAGAGATTTGTCCGGTCCGCTCAATACTTTTTGCAGGTAGCCTTTGGCCTTCTCGAACTTGTGCTCCTGCAACGCGCGGAGCCCGGACTCGTAGTTCTGCACCGCCTGTGTGTGTCGTGGATCTTCCGCTTGTTTCTTGGGAGTTACCTTCAGTGGCATCAAACCGCCTTCCGTTCAGATTTGAAATCGAGAAGCTTCACCGCCGAGACGCAGAGGGCGGCGAGGAAACTCTTTCTGCAAAAAACCCTTGCTCCTCGCCCCGTGAACCTCTGTGTTCCCTGTGGTTTCAGATTTCTGCACGTTCACTCAGTTAATGCTGGCCGCTGTGCTCAGATCGACCGTCTTCCAGTCGCCCTTGATAATGCCGGCGCGAATCTGCCGCGCCGTCTTGCCCTGCTTATACATGGTGTAAGTGTAATAAAGCTCTTTGAGGCAGGTTCCACACTCCGCACCGTGCGTGCCTGCGAAGCAGCTGTGGAGACTGTTGTGCCCCATTCCCCGGTCGCAGTAGCAGTAGCACGGCTGCTGGTAAAGCACCTTCGGAATCTTCGCCGCCAGTTCATAGGCATGCGTCTGATACGGGAAGCGCGCGTTGTTGCCCCAAAGCTGATCCGCGGTCAGGATCGGCGGAAGCTCGCTGCCCTTGGCCGGAGGAGCCGCGTTGAAATGCGGAACTCCCTGATCAGATTCGGATTGCAGCCAGGGCGCCGACACCATCGTGACCATCAGAAACAGCAAAGCCGACGCGAAAGCCCGTGTACGCATGCCAGTTAGCCTCAACACTATATTCTACCTGAAGGCGCAGGATTGACGAGTCGCTGGCCGGGTTCCGGGGATGGCATCAGGTTAACCCGCGCTACAATTGGACTCGTGACTATTGAACTGACGGGCAAGCACGCTCTGCTCTTCACCTTGCTGTTCGCAATCCAGACGGCGGGGCTTTGGATTACATTGGGTCGGGACCCGATCCTTGCTGATTTGCCCCGTAGCATGTTGTGGGCTTGTTTCTTCATGATGGTGCCTGGCTCTGCCTTCCTCACCACCATTGTCGTTATGGAGTTGCTGCGGGTCGCACTTCACAAGAATCGAGGGTAGTGGTGCCGTTTGAGTCCAACGGCACCGCTGGCGAATCGATAGCCCAAAATTGCTTCGTTCCCCCACGTCTGGTGACTTCAACAAGCTCCTAAAGCCCGGAGCGAGCCTGCCTACCCCAGCTTCTCAAAGAACAAGCAAATCGTCTCAATCCCCCGATGGAAATTGGGAATATGAAACTTCTCGTTCGGAGCATGCAGGTTGTCGTCCGGAAGCCCGAAGCCCATCATCACCGATGGAATCTTCAGCACGTCCTGGAAATCGGTCACGATCGGAATCGACCCGCCGGAGCGAATAAACACAGTCTCTTTTTTGAACGTGTCATGCAGCGCCTCGGTCGCTGCTTTGATGAAGCGGTTGTCGGTGCCGACCACGCAGGCAGGCCCTTTGCTCCAGACTTTGATTTTCGTCTCGATCCCCTTGGGCGTAAGTTTCTTGACGAACGCCGCGTAGCGCTTCAGGATGTCGTCCGGATCCTGGTTCGGCACCATCCGCATGGAAACCTTTGCGGCCGCCTTCGCCGGAATCACCGTCTTCGCTCCCGGAGCCACAAACCCGCCCGGCATGCCATGCACCTCGAGCGTCGGACGCGCCCACGTCCGGTACAGCACCGAATATCCCGGCTCGCCAGTCAGCACCTTCGATCCGACCTCAGTTTTGCGATAATGCTCCTCGTTGAAAGGCAGTCGCTTCCAGGCCTTCAGCTCATCTTTGCTCGGCGCTTTGACGTTCTTGTAAAAACCCGGGATCAACACCTTCCCCTTCGCATCTTTCAGCTTGCTGATGATCTCAATCAGGGCAAAAAACGGATTCGGCGCCGCCCCGCCATACATGCCGGAGTGCAGATCGGTCTTTGCTCCTACCGCTTCAATCTCCGTGTACACCAGGCCGCGCAGGCCGACGCACAGGGTAGGCAGGTCGGGCGCGAACAGTTCCGTATCGCAGACCAGCGCGAAATCCGCTTTCAACTTCGCCTTCTGTTTGCGGACGTACTCGGCAATCGACTCGCCGCCCACTTCTTCTTCGCCTTCAAAAATAATCTTGACGTTGATGGGCAGCTTGCCCCCATGCGCCTGCATCAAGGACTCAAGCGCCTTCACTTCCATCCAGAGCTGGCCCTTGTCGTCGACCGCGCCGCGGGCGTAGATGTTGCTGTTGCGCTCGGTCGGCTCAAACGGCGGCGTGTGCCATTCGTCCAAAGGATCGGGTGGCTGCACATCATAATGCGCATACATCAGCACCGTCGGCTTGCCGTGCGCGTGCAGCCAGTCGGCGTAAAGCAGGGGATGTCCTTTGGTCGGAATGATCTCGACATTTTCCATTCCGATGCGGCGCAGCTCGGCGGCCACAAATTCCGCCGCTTTCTGCACGTCGCTTTTATGTTCCTCCAGCGTGCTAATGCTGGGAATGCGAAGAAGGGTCTTCAGCTCGTTAAGAAAACGCGGCTGATTATTGCGGGCAAAATCGACTGCCGGGGAAGCCATAGTCTGTTGCCTTTCTGGCGCGCTGGGCGCGCACATTCAAAAGATGATCGCCGAAAACGCTTCAGTATATACCTGAATTCGGGCACACGCTCTGCGCTGGACTTGCCCACTACCGACGCCCGCCCGCACTCCAGCGGCCAAGCAGGTTGCGGTCAAGAACCTGAAACGCAATTGACAGCGGCCCACATCTCACAAACAATAGGCTCTACAGTCCACATTCAACCGGAGACCAACCCCCTATGTCTGAAGGCGAGCAACCGACCGTCTATCACCCCGAGCCGCAAAGCAATGTCGGCAAATGGATCCTCATCGCGCTGGCCGTTGCCTACGTCGGCGCCACCGCATTTTTCATTTACGACCAGCACACCAAGCTCGAAAAGGTGACGCAAGATCAATCTGCCGGCCAAAAACAAATTGGCGATCTCACCAAGCGCATGCAGTCGGCTGAAGCGGATTCCGAGACTCTGGCCCAGCAGTTGGGTATGACCAAGAAAGAATTGGCGACGCGTGCTGGCCAGTTGCAGCGCGAGCAGCAAGCTGCGGCGGCGCGCATTGCGGCGCAGGAGGAAGAAGAGAAAAAAGATGTGAGCGCCGTTTCCGGAGAAGTGGGATCCGTGAAGACCGACGTCGGCGGCGTGAAGACTGACGTGGCCGCCACCAAGGCTTCGCTCGAAGCGACCATCGCGAAACTGCAGAGCACCGTAGGCGATCTCAACATCCAGAGCGGACTGATCGCCAACACACGCGGCGATCTGGAAGCCCTCAAACACAAAGGCGACCGCCAATACTACGAGTTCACCTTATTAAAAGGAGCCAAGCCGCAGGCGTTCTCCACCGTTGCCTTGCAGCTGAAGAAAACCGATCCCAAACATGGCAAGTACTCGCTGAATGTCACCGCCGACGACAAAACCATCGAGAAAAAAGACAAGAACCAGAGCGAGCCAGTGCAGTTCTATACCGGACGCGAGCACATGCTATATGAACTCGTGGTCTGGACGGTCGACAAGAACAAGATTACCGGCTACCTGAGCACGCCCAAGAATGCGCCCGTGCCGATCACCGCAACACCCCAATAGCAACCTTTGTCGGTGGAGAGACGGGCGTCCCCGCCCGTCCCGCGCCCTCTACGGCCGCGTCATCTTCTCCGGCTTGACCAGCGCATCAAATTCCTCACCCGTAAGATGTCCGAGCTTCAGCGCCGCCTCGCGCAGGCTGGAGTGCTCGACATGCGCCGTGTGCGCAATCTGCGCCGCCTTGTCATATCCCACCTTCGGAGCGAGCGCCGTGACCAGCATCAGCGAATTTTTCACGTAGAAGTCCACCTTAGCGCGATCCACTTCAATGCCCTTGACCATGTACTCCACGTAGCCGTGGCAAGCGTCGGTGATCAAAGTGACCGAGTGCAAAAAGTTATAAATGATCACCGGCTTGAACACGTTAAGCTCAAAGTTACCCTGCGATCCCGCGAATCCCACCGCCGCCGTAGCCCCGTGCACCTGCACGCACACCATAGTCATCGCTTCGCATTGCGTAGGATTCACCTTGCCCGGCATGATCGACGATCCCGGCTCATTCTCCGGAATCACCAGTTCGCCGAGCCCGCACCGCGGACCCGAAGCCAGCCACCGTATATCGTTGGAAATCTTCATCAACGAAGCCGCCAGAGTTTCCATAGCGCCCTGAGCAAACACGATCTCATCGTGCGCCGAAAGCGCTGCAAACTTGTTGCCATGCGAGCGGAAGGGAAGTCCCGTAAGTTCGGCAATCTTCTTAGCCGCGCGCTCGGCAAATTCCGGATGCGTATTCAGCCCCGTGCCCACCGCCGTCCCGCCGATAGCCAGATCGTAAAGCCCTTCGAGCACCTGCTCCAGCCGCTTGATGTCGCGCTCCAGCAAACTAGCCCAGCCGCCAAATTCCTGTCCAATCGTCAAAGGCACGGCGTCTTGTAAATGCGTGCGCCCAATCTTCACCACCGAGTCAAATTCCCGAGCCTTGGCCCCAATCGCATCGCGCACCGTCCTGATAGCCGGAATCAAATCATTCCTGACCCGCGACGCCGCCGCAATATGCATAGCCGCCGGAAACGTATCGTTCGACGACTGCGACATATTCACATGATCGTTAGGATGCACCGGCTTCTTCGAACCCATCTCGCCGCCAGCCATCTCAATAGCGCGATTCGAGATGACCTCGTTCACGTTCATGTTGGTCTGCGTGCCGCTGCCGGTCTGCCAAATGCGCAGCGGGAACTGGTCATTCAGCTTGCCGGCAATCACTTCGTCGGCGGCTTGGACGATTAGCTTCGCAATGTTGGATGATCGGTCGGGCGGAAGTTTGCCCAGATCCTGATTCACCAGCGCGCACGCCTTCTTGAGCGTGCCAAAGGCGCGAATCAGCTCCGGAGGCATAGTGTCACGTCCAATGTTGAAATGCAGCAGCGAGCGCTGCGTCTGCGCGCCCCAGTAAACATTGGACGGAACTTCGATCTTCCCCATGCTGTCGGATTCAATGCGGGTCGCAACGGCGGGTTCAGTAAGAGTAGCCATGATGATCTCCTGTGCGTCGGGCGTTGGAGTGAAGCGGAATCGGCCAGCCCGTCGGCGGGTATGAGGAACCCGATTATTATACGGCGATGGTCTCGGGCGAGCACGGCAAGAAGGACAGTCCTAGCTGCTCAGTTCCGAGAGACCCATGGCTCGGGGAGGGTCGGCAGACTTGCCTGTCAGAGCTTGTGGGGCCAATGTTAGGATTGGCGTTTATGGCCATCCCCGCAGACGAGACAAAGCGCTATTACGACTTCGTCAATCAGCTCATAAAGGATCTGGGGACCATCGCCATCCCGCCGGATTCCATGCTCTGGCATTACACAAACGGTACGGCGCTAATTGCAATTATCGAGACCGGAACCATCTTTGCCACCCAGCTCTCGGGTCTCAACGACACCACAGAGTTACGCTACGGGTCGAGAATTCTTCAGGAGGCGCTGGCGTCGCTCCGGGGCAAACACAAGGAGGACGCGACTTCCTTGGGGTTCATTGACGGTGCGATCGGATTTTTCAAGGAAAATACTGATTTTCCGGCACAGAATGTTGTGCCGCATTTCGTTACCTGTTTCAGTGAGGTGAAAGACCATCTTAGCCAGTGGCGGGCATACGGCGGAGGCGAAAACGGATACGCAATTGGCTTCAAGGCCAAAGACCTGTGGGGATGCCCGAACAGCATGGTAGCCCGGATAAATTACGATTGCGATCTGCATCGGGAACTGGCTCGAAGGGCAGCAGAGAAGGCGCTTGAGTTCTTCCTTGAAGGGATCAGGAAATTTTCCCCCTCCGACATAATTCAATGGGGTCGCGAATTTCTGGAGGCCTGGAATGGGGCCATAACCATGGTCGCGCCCCTAGTCAAAGATCCCGGCTTTGCCAATGAGCACGAGTGTCGGATTGTAAAGGGCTTCGTTCAAGACGACCTCACAAGTCTCAAATTCATTCAGAAAAGCAGCCTGATGTCGCGTCATCTGCCGATACAGCCAGGTCCTCGCTCCGCAACCAAGACCTATCAATTGCCGATTGCTGAGGTCATGGTCGGCCCATGCCGTCATCGTGAAATTAGCCGCACAAGTGTGGATACGCTCCTGCGCAAGAAAGGCTATAGCTCGATTCTGGTTTCTATCTCCAAGGTTCCTTTTCAGGTGGCATAGGCCGGAGGGACGCGGGTGGCACTCCAAGCAAGACCAAAAGCCTCGGTCACCAGCCCTTTGATGTGTGGGATACACTTGATTCATGCCCGTTCATCCAAAATTGAACGATGCAGCCGCAGAAGCCTTGGTCAACGCCATGTATCGCTACACGTTCGGAATCGTGGGCGATGGTGGGGGCGGTTCCGAAGGCCGGGGCCTCGGTACTGGCGTTGGTTTGGTCTGGAAGAATACTTATCTGATTGTAACTGCCGCCCATGCGATGCAGTCAACTCCATATGAGCGCTTGTCCTTCCTTCTGCCCGACGAATCCGTGCATTTCGCCGATTCCGACCTTCGAGCAGAGGCAACACCAATTGCGATACGGAAGCGGTTCGAACTGGAAAAACCTAAGACAATTATCGATGACAACCATGACCTAGCGGCCTTTATCCTTGAAAAACAGGAACAAGAAAGAGGCCAGCGCCACTTCTACCAACTTGACGATCATCACACTGCCCCAACTGTACGGGATCAGGTTGGCGTCGTAGGATATCCCGGCGCGACGAAACTCGCCATAGGCGAATACTTCATGCCAACTCCATATTGGACCTTTGGAGAATTGCACGACGTGCCGCCCAGCTTCGACGTCCAAGACAGAATTTCCATGAGCTATCCAATCGACAGGACTGTGGACGCACATGGGCTCAGCGGATGCGGAATGTGGATTTCAAATAGCTGTGGGGCCTTCTGGAGCGCGAGTGTTTCTCTGATTGGAATCACAACCGATTACGAGCCCTCCTCTGAATCGTTGATTGGCTACAAAGTTGAAAGCGTGATCCACTTTCTACAGGACAAGGAAGAGTGGATCAACTAAAGGAATGGTGGGTGGGCCACATTGACGGGAAAGTATAACGCGGGTTTGTCTTCTAGCAGTGACCGAAATAACTGGGGGTGCGCCACTTCTCGCGCTTTTCGAGAAGTGGCCTGCCGCACCGCCGACACCGTTCGACTCCCCTTTACGCGGCCGGAGGTCGTATCTTCGTCTTAAGCACTTCTCACTCATTCACTCTTACCAGACCTGCCTCGCCCAGGAAGCAACCGCGGGCCGGTGGCCCGCTCAAGCCTTGTTTTGGCTTGAGTGGGGAAGGCGTCAGATCGTTTACTGCTTGACGTTAAACGCGTAACAGAATAGAATAAAATTCGTGATCAAGTCGTTCCGCTGCGCGGAAACCGGGCGACTTCACCGCCGGCACCCGAGCCGCCGCTTTCAGGCTATCGAGCGCATCGCCAGGCGCAAGCTTCGGCAATTGGACAGCGCCACGGAATTGCGCGATTTGGCAGCGCCGCCGGGGAACCGTCTGGAAGCCTTGCGTGGCGAGCGGAAGGGGCAGCACAGCATTCGAATTAACGACCAGTGGCGGCTTTGCTTCGTTTGGCGTGAGGGCAACGCTTACGAAGTTGAGATCGTGGACTATCACTGAGCGGCGACGACTAGAAGAGGAACCATGACCAAGCGTGAAAAACTTCTTCCTCCCATCCATCCCGGCGAGATTCTGCGCGCGGACTTCATGGAACCCCTCGGCCTGAGCATGAATCGGCTGGCGCTCGATCTTCGTGTACCGGTGACCCGCATTGCGGAGATCGTCCACGAACGCCGCGGCATTACTCCCGATACGGCTTTGCGGCTGGCTCGGTACTTCAATACCAGCCCGGCCTTTTGGCTGAATCTTCAGTCCTCTTACGACCTCGAGGTTGCGCAGGACAAGCTCTCACGCACCATCGAACGGGAAGTCCGTCCATCCACCTTCGCGGCGGCGAACGCTGCGTCCTGATCAATCGCGCGGTGCGCGCTCTTAGCTCCTCGACGGGGACGGTCGACCACCCGACTTCAATCAGCGAGAACGGATATTTTTCATTGCTCTCCATCCCGCCGCGTGCGACAATCAAGGTTGGATTGGGGCAGTTTTGAGGTGCGTCAACGAAGACGGACCTCAAAACTGCCCCAAAGCCGTCTTCAGCCCTGTTTTTGGAGCTAAGTCCTTATTCCGGAATATTTTGCATATAAGTCCTTTAAACCCAAAGATTTGGCGGGATTTTTTGCTTAACCCTATGATTCTAAAAGGTAGCGATATTATTTTTTTTCGGGAGTGCCAAACCGTGACGAGACCACTCCGAAGCTAAGTCCTTACTTTTGAATATTTTGAAAGCAACTACTTATTTTTGAATATTTTAGGGAGAAATGGGGGGGAGGGGTACCCCAGATAATAGAGCCTGAGGCGATCAGATCGACTTCACCGGAATCGCCATCACGTCATCCACCAGCCCGATCTCCTTCTGCACAAACGGCTCAGCGTAAGTGACGCCGCCGAACATGCCGTAATAGCGAGCCATGGATTCAATCCGCGCCCGAATTTCTTTTTGCGCGGGAAAGATTCCGCTGCCGGCATCCTGATCCGTGAACTGAGACTTGTATGCCATCAGCGCCGCGAAGCGCGTTTCAAATTGGTCGGTAATGTCCACGACAAACGTAGGCCGCACGTCGCGGTACAGGCTGGCGTAAATAATTTTGAACGGACGATGGGCCGGACCCTCCAGCGGCAACTTAGCGAGTCCCGATAGAAATGCCGCTTCGTAGCCGAGAATCGAGGCCGTGTAGTGATCCGGATGGCGACCCTCCCAGTAAGGAAGAATCAGCACTCGCGGGCGCTGCTCGCGGAGCACGCGGACAACCTTCAGCCGATTCTCCCACGTGTTCTCGACACGGCCGTCTGGAATAGCAAGCGCGTGACGCCAGGAAACTTTCAGGATCCGCGCCGCCTCGGCCGCTTCGCGCGCGCGGTCTTCGGCAGTACCGCGCGTGCCCATCTCTCCTTGTGTGAGGTCGAGGATGCCGGTGCGGTACCCGCGCTCGGCCATCTTGAGCAGAGTTCCGCCGCAGGTTTGTTCCACGTCGTCGCGGTGCGCGGCCAGGGCGAGAATGTCGAGAGGCATAAATGCGTTGTTGGTCGTCCGTCGCTGGTCGTTCGTCGTTCGCGCGGCGATGCCGATTGCGGTATCTGTGCTATCCCACAAATTTATAAGGCTTGATGCTAACGACCAACGACCATTCCTACGCTGCCGGCTTCGTCGTGCGCCGATTCGCCAGCGCGAAGGCTAGGCCGAACATGAATAGAGCGAACAGCACCAGCGTCAAAATGGATGCGGTCAACGAGAAAGCGCTCGGTGCTTCGGGATACATCAGGGTACGCAGCGCTTCGACGCCGTAGGTCAGAGGATTGGCATACATGAGCCCGCGAATCCATCCTGAGGCTTTCGACAGAGGGAAAAGCGCTCCCGAAAGCAGCCATAGCGGAATCAGAAATAAATTGATGATGGCGTGAAAGGCTTGCGTCGAATCCATGGGCCAGGCGATGGCGAATCCGAGCGCGGTCAGTGCGAATGACACCAGAAATACTGTGAGGACGATTAGCCCGAAAGAAGCGAGCGTCATGTGTATGCCGACGAGCGGCGAGAAGACCAGGAAAATCAATCCCTGGGCCGCCGCAAGGGTTGTGCCGCCCAAAACCTTTCCCAGAACGATAGCTGCGCGCGGCACGGGCGCGACAAGCACCGAAAGCAGGAAGCCTTCGTTGCGGTCTTCGATCACCGACATCATGGTGAAAATCGCGGTGAAGAGGACGATCATCACCAGCGTGCCAGGATAGAAATAATCCAGATAGTGTTGCTGGCCGGCGGCCTGTCCGGAACGAAAAGACGTTCCGAAACCGGATCCGAGGACGACCCAGAACAAGAGCGGAGAAAGGATTACGCCGACCACACGCGCCCGCTGACGATAGAAGCGCACTACTTCGCGCCACCAGAGCGTGAAGGCGGGCAGCAGTAGTCCGGCGGATGCGGTCGCGGGGAAGGTCGCGCTTGGAGTTGCCATTGCTCCTAGTTTAACAGTGTGCCCAGGTCTCGCGAATCGGGCTCGAGAATCGCGAGCCCTGGGCCAGCCGCCGTTGGCCGCGTCTTAATCACGGCGTGGTCGAGTAGAAGCCGGTCAGGCTTGCACTTCCCACAATATTGCCGTTCTTGGCCGCGTGAATCAATGCCTGATACAGAGTCTCGGCATTGTTCGGAAAATTCGCCGACCCGGTTAGTTTAAGGGTTGTATTGAGCGCATAAACCGTGAAAACGTAATCGTGGACAAAAGGTCGCACGTTCGCTGGCGGGCAGGGACCGTCATATTCAGCATCCCCGAAGTCATTGACGATCTGACTGCCGTACGTACTTCCGGCAACGCCAGCATTTTCGGGAAGCCCCGTCGCGGTAGCAGGGATGTTGTACATCCCCCAGTGCGTAAAGGAGGCGGTAGTGTCGTATGTGGTCACGACGAAACTAGCCGTGTGCGGCGGGACATTGGTCCACGATAGCTCGGGAGATTGATTTCCTCCGGGGCTTCCGTCGATTGAGCAGACGTTGGAGCCGTTCACGACAATGTTATCGATCATGCTGATGGGTAGCGTCGTTTGGTTCGCGAAGGTGGTGCTGCTTACTTGGAACGCGTTCGGGCCGGCGGCAGCTGTGCCTTTTACTTGGCCTGCGGCTGACAATGAAATGGAAAGAAGCAAGAGGATCAAACTGGTAATTAGAGTTTTCACCGAGGTTTCCTCCTTGGCTTTGAAAGCCAGAGGCATTTTACTCCGATTCTGGCGTCCGGCGCGTGGTTTGGAGCCGCCGCCTTACCCTTGATGGCTTATCGCCGAAGCGGGGCCGAGCTACGCGTTTGGACCCTTCGACTTCCTCCTTCGGCTTCCCACCCCATCGCGCCAAAGGCGGGCCCGCTGGAGGCCCCGGTTCGCTCGGGGCTTCGGCAACACGGGCAGGCTCGCGGGACGCCCGTTCCTACACTAGCTTCTCTGGGAAGTTTTCTTAGTCGCTTTCTTCTTGCCGGTACCTGGGGCCGGTTCGGCGTCCTCGCTCCAGAAGCGGTGGCCGGTGCGGTGGATGAAGACGTCTTCGAGAGTGGGCTTGCTTACACTTAGCGACTGGATTTCTCCGGGAAAGGCTTCTACTACGTCGGGGACGAAACGATGTCCGTTTTCAATTTCGAGACGGACGTGGTTGTCCATAACCGTCGCGTCGACTTGAAATCTGTTACGAATGCGCTCGGCGAGGGACTGCGGATCGCGGGCTTCGAGCAGAATGACGTCGCCTCCGATCTCGCGGGTGAGGGCTTCGGGCGTGCCGAGGGCTACCAGGTTGCCTTCATTCAGAATGGCGAGGCGGTCGCAACGTTCGGCCTCTTCCATCAGGTGGGTCGTGACGATGACCGAGACGCGTTCCTGATCGCGCAGAATCTGGAGGTATTGCCAAAGATCGCGCCGCGCGCCGGGATCGAGGCCGGTGGTGGGTTCGTCGAGGAGCAGAACCTCGGGATGATGGAGCAGTCCTTTGGCGAGCTCGATGCGGCGTTGCATGCCTCCGGAAAAAGTCTCTACGCGATCGGCGGAGCGGTCGAGCAATCCGACGCGGGTGAGGATTTCGGTGATGCGCATTTTAAGGTCGGGGCCGCGCAGGCCGTAGAGGTGTCCCTGATGCCAGAGGTTTTCGTAGGCGGTCAGCTTGGGGTCGACGCTCTGGGCCTGGAAGACGACACCGATGTGGCGCCGCAGCGCGCCCGGCTCGCGAACGGCGTCGAAGCCGGCGATGGTGGCGCTGCCGGAAGTAGGGACCATGAGCGTGGAAAGAATGCGAAAGAGAGTGGTTTTACCGCTGCCGTTCGGGCCGAGAAGGCCGAAGAGTTCCGCCGAGCGGACGTCGAAGGAGACGCCGCTGAGGGCGGCGCGATCCTGGTAGCGATGCACGAGGTCGCGAACGGCGATTATTGGCTGGCCTGCAAGCTTGGCTGGCTGAGTGGGGGGAGCGAAATCGATGGCGGTTGATTTCGAGGTCACACGCTATTCTACGCCGGGAGCGAGGGGATTATCATCCGGGGGTGAAACCCAGCCCCTAAAGGGGCTGATTTCGACGAGCTACGGCATCGCTAAAGCGACACCCTGATACGAAGCACTCATCCTGACGCGAAATACTTATGCGGCGACGGGGTTCTGATCGTGGCCGGGTACGCGCTCTTCAAAAGCGACCGGGACGTGGCGCCAAACCTGGATAGCGAGAACAACCGCAGTTGCGAGCAGCAGCGCTCCCACGGCGACGTGGACCACGGTTGCGATCACCATGGGCAGTTCGGGTTGGGCGGCGTCTCTTCCCCACATGACGCGGGTGATGAAGGCGAGAAAGCCGAGGCAAAGTTGCGCCACCATCAGGCCGAGCATGGCGATGGCCGGACGGCGGACGGCGTCCACTTCCGGATAAACGGAGATGGCGCGAACGGCCGTCCAGGAAAGGACGATGGCGACGACGCCTGCATTGATGACGTGCGGCCACCAACTGAAGCCATGGTGGCGGAACATGGCTCCCAGGATCAACTGCACATAGAGCACAAAAATCGAGAGCAGGGTCAACGTGAAAAGTGCGGGGCGGCGCTGGTCGAGTTCCGCGCGCGGTTGCTCTTCGACCCAGCGGCGCCCGGTGAAGAGGACGATGGAGACGGCGATGCAGAAGAAAGTCTGCGCCAGGGCGGCGTGCGCGCTGGAGATGACCGGCGGCAGAAAGAATAAAACGGTCAGTCCGCCGAGGACGCCCTGCGTGATCACCGTCGCGAGCGCCGCCAGGCCCAGGAGGCGCAGCCAGCGGCGTTTGTCGACTCGCCAGATCCAGACTGCCAGGATGATGGTGAGCAACCCTACGAATTCGGCAACCATGCGATGGCCATGTTCGTATTGCACGCCTCCAACCATGCGCGGCATTTTGTAGAAGGAACCGAAGGAAGTTGGCCAGTCGGGGACGGACAAGCCGGCGTCATTGCTGGTGACCAGCGCTCCCGCGACGACCAGAACGAGGGTGGCACTAGCAGTGAAGATAGCGAAGCGATGCAGTCCGCGATGGTAAGGGATTTCGATGCCTTTCAGGATAGCCCCCTGGAAAACGGGACAGGCAGCGACGCTCAGCACGTTTCCCAAAACGCAACAGTTTATCAGAGGACGAGTGAACGGGGCGGGCCTAACTTGCTGAGTCCGCCTCCGCGGGGCGGCGAGCCGCGTCTCTACGGGAGCGATTGTGCCGCCGCGGTAGCACTCTGCGCTTCCATCGCCTGAATAATCGCGTCGGCAAATTCCGAGGTTCCAGCAGAGCCGCCCACGTCGCGGGTGAGTTTGGTGCGGTCGCGGTAGACCTCGTCAATGGCGTTACGGATTTTCCAAGCGGCATCGGCCTCGCCGAGATGGCGCAGCATGAGCAGTGCAGATCGCAACACAGCAGTGGGATTGGCGATATTCTTTCCGGCGATGTCGGGTGCCGAGCCGTGTACGGCTTCAAAGATGGCGCACTCGTGTCCGAAATTTGCGCCGGGGACGAGGCCGAGACCGCCGACCAGTCCGGCGCACAGATCGGAAATAATGTCGCCGTAGAAATTCTCCAGCAGCAGCATGTCGTACTGGTAGGGATTCATCACCAGTTGCATGCAGGTATTGTCGACGATGTGCTCGCCGTAAAAAATCTCGGGATACTCTTTCGAGACATTGCGTGCGCAGCGCAGAAATAATCCATCGGACAACTTCATGATGTTGGCTTTGTGGATGCAATGAATCTTCTTGCGCTTGTTCTTGCGGGCATATTCGAAGGCGAAACGCGAGATGCGGGTGGAAGCCTTTTCGGAGATGACCTTGATGCTCTCCACCACTCCGGGAACAACTTCGTGTTCTATACCCGAGTAGAGTCCTTCAGTATTTTCGCGGACGACGATCAGGTCCACGCCCGGGTAGCGGGTGGGGATATGCGGCAGGTTGCGAATCGGCCGGAAGTTGGCGAACAGTTCGAAGCGCTTGCGCAGTTCGACGTTGATGCTTGCGAACCCGCCGCCAATGGGCGTAGTCACAGGACCTTTCAGTCCGATGCGACTGCGTTCGATGGATTCGCCAAGCTCCTTGGGAATGTATTCGTGGTACTTCTCGTAGGCTTCGGCGCCCGCGGCGAAGCTTTCCCATTCGAATTTGACGCCCGTGGCTTCAACCATGCGAACCGTGGCCTGGATGACTTCAGGGCCGATGCCGTCGCCGGGGATGAGCGTTACCTTGTGAGGAGTCATTGAGTCATTTAATCATTTAGACATTGAATCATTTAACACCGCGCTTGGATGTGTGCAAAGATGCTCGGAAAATCGCTACTAGCTCGTTCGCTTCGTTCAGCAAATCCTGTGTTCTCTCGGGGCGAACTACTCGCGGGGTGGTCTTAATGATTCAATGTCTCAATCACTCAATGACTAAATCAGGTCTTCCCGACTTTCACTTTTGGTTCGGGCGCGTCTTTAGCCTTGAGCAGGTCCTTCAGCTCGGTCATGAATTCCTGCACGTCTTTGAAGTCGAGATAGACGGAGGCGAACCTTACATAGGCGACTTTGTCATAGCGGCGCAGGCGGTTCATGATGAGCTCGCCGATTTCGCTGGTCTTACGCTCGCGCTCGGCGGATTCGATCACGAAAGTCTCGGCTTCATTGACGATCTGTTCGAGCTTGCTGATGGGCACGGGGCGCTTCTCGCAGGCGCGCATCAGGCCGTTTAGCACTTTCTGGCGGTCAAAACGCTCGCGGCGTCCGTCTTTCTTTACCACCATGTAAGGGATTTCGTCGATGCGCTCGTAGGTGGTGAAGCGCTTTTCGCACTTCAGACATTCACGGCGTCGGCGGATGGAATCCGCTTCCTTGCTCTCGCGCGAATCCACGACTTTGTCATTTTCAAACCCGCAAAAAGGGCATTTCATGCGCTTGAGTGCTCAGGAGTTCCAGTAGATTGTAGCAGGCAGGTATCAGGTCTTAGGTGTCAGTCTCAGGAAAATCAACCGGAGGAGCGAGTGATTTTTCCGACATCTAAGACCTGACCTGAAACCTGACTCACGTTGCTTCCTCGAGCGCTGCCACTTCGTCGGCCTGCGCGGTCTCTTCGGAAAGTTTGCGCAGCGACAGACGTTCGTGATGGGAGAGCAACAATCCGACGGGAACGACGGCGACAAACGTTACCAGCCACAGCATGATGCCGCAACTGACCGTCAGTTCCTTGGGGACAATATCGAAGACGTGATCGAGCGCGCTGATGGTCGCCAGTTGGGAGCCGCCGCCGACACCAGGCAACTGCACCATGGACCCGATCATGCTGGAGCCCATGAGAAGAAGAACCTTGGTGACGCTCATCGCAGCCATGGGTGCGCCGTAGGCATGCGTCACTTCTTTGTAAGCCAGCGCGATAACCCACCACATCAAGACCGAGACGGCCGACAATTGGAGGAATGCGACGGGCCCGTGAATGGTGTTGAGTCCGACGGTAAACTCGCGAATCTTTTGAGCGCTGCGATGGCCCAGGTTCTCGGCAAGATGGGAAAAGCGGTCTTCGACCCAATGGGCAACGCGATTTCCCCGGTAGGAAACCAGCACAGCTCCCGCAAGCAAGCCCAGTACGAGTGCGATCAGGGCGTATCCGGTGAGATGAATCCAGTGCCGGACTTCGGGCGGGGCGGCAATCGTAAACGCGCGCAGTTTCGAGGGCAGAAAAATGGCCGCCACCATCAGGACGGTGAAGCCGCCAACGTCAAAAATTCGCTCCACGGCCCAGACCGCCACTTGTGAGGCGAATGGCAGGTTCTGACGGCGCGCGATCAGGTATGGGCGAATCAATTCGCCGGCACGACCGAGCAGAGCCAGTCCGGTGAATCCGATCATGGTGGGTGAGACTAGTCCTAGGATGGATGCTTCCTTTCGCACCGGCCGAAGAAAGATTTTCCATCGAACCGCCCGCAAGAAATAGGCGAAGTAGATGTATGCAACGCCCATGAGGATGTCACGCCAATTCAGTCCGTACTGAAAGAGCCGGGCCCAGTCGAAGTGCTGCCAGGTGCGGAACTGGAGATAAACCAGCACAGTAAGGACGATGAAAACAACGCCGTACGCTATATATTTTTTGTTGTTCATGTGCTGCGAGATCGTAGAGAGACGCACTCGTGGCTAGCACAGCCCCACTTGAAGGTAAATGAGGAACAAGGCAGGGTCAACGCTGGGATGGTCAACGTGAGGACGATCAACGAAAAGAAGATCAACGTAAAGACGATCAACGCGTAGATTTGGCGGCAATGGCGGTGGCTGCGGGTTTCGGAACGTGCTGGGCGGGGCTCTGGACTTTTTTTGCGACTTTGCGTGGGGCCTTCTTCGGGACTTCGGCGGCAACCTGTTTTTGCTTGGCTTCTTTCTCCTGCGCGATTTTCTTCTTGTTGTACTCGTGCACGATGCGGGCCACATAGGCGCGGGTTTCGCGAAATGGCGGCACTCCCCTATACTGCTCGACACGCTCCGGACCGGCGTTGTAAGCGGCGAGCGCTTTAACGAGGTCGAAGTTGTAGCGTTCCAGAAGCTCGCGCAGATAACGGCTTCCGCCGGTGACATTCGATTGCGGATCGAAGACATCGTTCACGCCGAGGTGGTTAGCGGTTCCCGGCATCAACTGCATGAGTCCGCGGGCGCCTTTGGGGGAAACGGCGCGCGAGTTGAATCCGCTTTCAGCGCGAATGACGCTGTTTACGAGATCGGGATCGAGATGATACTCGGCGCTGGCAATGTTCACGACCTGCTTCAGAGGGGGTGCGGCTTTCGCGGGCCCGGACTTTGAAGATTCTGACGAGGCGGGGATGGAGGCGGGAGCTTCTGGCGGCACGGGCAGCGAGAGATCTTTTTCGAAGCCGGTGATTTCTTCCGTGGGCACGTCGGTGAAGCTGGAATCGTCCTCCGTGAGATAGAGGCGAGTGGTGGTTCCCATGACCAGGCGATGCTCGTGGCGAATGCTGAAGCCGTTGCGCAGGATCGCCAACTCGGCGGCAGTCGCGGGACGAGCGAGCAGAGCTAGGGCGGCGACGCAGAGAAGCGCGGCGGCTCTCGCCGCCATTCTCGTGGCTCGGTCTGTCGTTGCCCAATCCGTCGCTGCGCGATACACCGCTGATGGACTTCTTTTAATCATCTTCTTTGAACGCTTACAGGCTGACACCGATCGCGGGTCCTTCAATCCGATCAACGACTACCGTTTCAAGCGCCTTCCCGTATAACACATGCTCAATAGCGGCGGATACGCCGCTTTCGGCATTCGAGCGGGTAAGCTTCCATCCGCGGGAACGCAACTCCTCCGATGCATTCCCCATGATAAACGGATGTCCGGCAAAGGTCAGCATTTCAATGTCATTATAGTTGTCACCAACGGCCATGACCTGCTCGCGGGCAATCTGCCGGTAGTTTGCCCAGCGCTCCAGCGCGTGCCCCTTGGAACAGCCGGCATTCAGCACATCGACAATCGAAAGATCTCGGCCGGGATATTCAGTGCGCAAGACCGTGATAGGCAGGCCGCAGCCTCCGAGGACTTGCAATACCCGTTGCATGTGCGCGACCGGGCCGCAGAACATGGCCTGGACGGGATTGGTGGTGAGCGCATCCTCGATCGGAACCACGAACTGGATGTACTGGATGTTTTTTTCCAGCCAGCGCTGGATGCTGGCTTCCAGCATGTCCAGACGCTCGATCACGATGGTGCCCGGACCGTTGCTGTCAAACGTTAGAACGGTCTGGCCGCGAAATTCGTGCATCACGCGGACCAGTTCGCGGCAGGTCGGTTCCGGGAGCAGGTCGCGGTGGAAGGTTTCTCCAGCAAGGGAGCGGGTAATGGCGCCATTGGAACTGATCAGCCAGAGATCAAATTCTAGTTGTTGGGCGATGGGCAGGGCAAAGGTATGGCGGCGTCCAGTGACCAGGATGATCTCGATGCCTTGGGTGTGTGCGCGCCGGAGGGTCGCGAGGTCGGTTGCGGAAATCTGAAATTCCGGGTTAAGCAGGGTGCCGTCAATATCGATGGCGATGAGGCGCAGGGAATCGGCGGGCACAGATAATTTTAGCATTGGAGCGTGGGTGGATGCCGGGCGAGACGCCGTTCCTCACACTTCCTTTGAACCTTTCTTTTCCCTATGCGACAATCGCTTCCCACGGAGACCATCCATGAAATTGAGATTTCTTCTGTTGTGCCTGGCGTTGCTCCCGGTGTCTCTCCCTGCCCAGCCGCCGCTGGAAACGGGTAAGCCCTTTGTCGTCGAATACTATTACAAGGCAAAGTGGGGATACGCGGACGAGTTTCTGCGACTGTTCAAGAAGAACCACTATCCGCTGCTGCAGAAGCAAGTGGAGATGGGCCGGATGCTCAAGGTCTGGATGGACCAGCCGCGCTATCACACAACCGAAGACGGGCGCTGGGATTATCGCGTGACCATCGTGTTCAAGAACTCTGCGGCCGCGGATGAGCCGTTTGACGAGGACGCGCTGAAGAAACAGCTTTGGCCCGACCAGGCCACGTATGCGAAGGAAGAGCAGCGGAGGTTTGAAATCCTCGACGCGCACTGGGACTTGCCGATCAAGAACGTCGATCTGGATGGGAAATAAGAGGAGGGCTGGCTGAAGTCCGCGCTGGTGATTATCGACCTTCAGGTTGGGCTGGTGAGGCTTGTGCCGCCCGAACTGGAGGATCGCGTTTTGTCGAATGTTGCGGTTCTGCTGCGGAAGTCGCGTTCTTCTGGGGCTCCCGTCTTGTTCGTTCAGCACGACGGTCCCAAGGGGCATCCCCTCGAAGCAGAGACCGCGGCGTGGGCGATACATTCTTCGATTCTCCCGATGAAGGAAGAGCGTGTCATTAGGAAGAAGGCGTCCGACTCTTTCTTCGAGACGCGGCTCGCGGAAGAACTTCAGAAGGATGAAATCAGCCATCTCATCATTGTGGGTGGCATGACCGAATACTGTGTCGATACGACTTGCCGCCGCGCGGTCACGCTTGGCTACGATGTGACGCTGGTAGCCGATGCACATCTCACGAGCGATACTCCGGTTCTAACGGCCGCGCAGACCATAGCACATCACAACCTCCTCCTCGACGGCTTTGCTGCGGGAGTGCATTCCATCCAGGTCAAACCGGCGGACGAGATTTTTCTCTGAAACTAACTAACGGTGGCCTCACGAACCCCACCCGATGCGTTGCAGACGCCATTGAAGTGGTTTTCCTGCGACTTCAGGCATGTGGGTTTGCAAAAAGCTCGGCGGATACGAGAACATACTTGGTTTGCATTCATCCCACGGTTTCTACAAGGAAGCAGCCAAACTATGGCGAAGGTGAGAAAGTCTCCCGCGGATGCAGTGAAGAAAGAGAGCAATGTGACCGTCGAAGTGAAGTCCTCCGATAAAGCACACAGCAGATCCGGGCACGACGGCACCATCGAGCCGGCCAAGGGAAAGCTGGGCATAATGATCCCGGGCATGGGTGCGGTCGCGACGACGTTTGTTGCGGGTGTGGAGGCGGTGCGCAAGGGAATCGCGCATCCGATCGGCTCGCTCACGCAGATGGGAACCATCCGTTTGGGGAAGCGGACCGATGGCCGTTCGCCCAAAGTCAAGGAATTCATTCCGCTCGCCGGACTTAGCGATCTCGTGTTCACGGGCTGGGACATTTTTGAAGACAACATGTATGCGGCCGCGCGCAATGCTGGCGTGCTGGAGCGCGATCTGCTCGACAAAGTGAAGGGGCGGCTCAGCGCCATCCAGCCGATGAAGGCGGTATTCGATCACAACTACGTGAAGAAGATCGACGGGCCGAATGTAAAAAAAGGGAAGAACAAGCTGGATCTGGCCGAGCAGCTGCGGCAGGACATCCGAGATTTCAGGAAGTCGAGTGGCGCGAGCCGGCTGATCACCATCTGGTGCGCATCGACGGAGACCTTCATTGAGCCGAGCGCCGCTCACCAGAGTGTGAAGGCGCTCGAAAAAGGGATGAGAGAGAACGACGAAAATATCGCACCCTCGATGGTGTATGCCTACGCGTCCCTCATGGAGGGCGTACCTTTCGCCAACGGTGCGCCGAATCTGACTGTCGATATACCCGCGATGCTCGAACTCTCGCGCGAGCACGAAGCTCCCATATGCGGCAAGGATTTCAAGACTGGACAGACTTTGCTGAAGACCGTGTTGGCTCCCGCGTTCAAAGCGCGGCTGCTGGGGCTGAGCGGATGGTATTCAACCAACATTTTGGGCAATCGCGACGGCGAAGTGCTGGACGATCCCGGATCGTTCAAGACCAAGGAAGAGTCAAAGCTCGGAGCGCTGGAGCACATTCTGCAGCCGGCGTTGTATCCCGAGCTTTACGGCAATATTTTCCACAAAGTTCGCATCAACTATTACCCTCCGCGCGGCGATAACAAAGAAGGATGGGACAATATCGATATCTTCGGATGGCTCGGCTATCCGATGCAGATCAAAGTCGACTTCCTGTGCCGCGACTCGATTCTAGCCGCGCCGATTGTGCTCGATCTGGTGCTCTTCCTGGACCTCGCGCAGCGCACGCCCGAGTTACGCCGCCTGGGGATTCAAGAATGGCTGAGCTTCTACTTCAAATCGCCGATGACCGCGCCGGGGTTGTATCCGGAGCACGATCTGTTCATCCAGTTGATGAAGCTGAAGAACACTCTGCGGCATTTGAAGGGCGAAGAGCTGATTACGCATCTGGGGCTGGAATACTACGACTAGGACGCGTGGCGCGGGAAGGGACGGGCGAGACGCCCGTCCCCACGCGAGCTATTCATCCATCTCATACGCCTTCTTCAACCACCGCGTCAACTCTTCGTCGATATCGTCCTTTGACTTAATCTCGATCCTTCGCGTGATGCGGTCTTTTTTTTCATACCCGCCGGTATCGATCAGCCGCTTGGGCGTTTTCACGTTGCTGAGCGCGAATCCAAGATCGATGCGTCTGTTCGTCGACGGCCTGATCTGCGCGAACACGTGGTTGCGATAGAGCGGAACCATGGTCTTGCACGGGCAGGCCTTCACGTCTTTGCCGAGCGAAAATCCGAGTTTCAGCAACCGCTCATACAGCGGACGCAGCGTGGCGCGCGGGCCGGCGTACTGTGCCTCCACCCATTCGGCGGCGGTTTTCAGGTAAGCCTCTGGAGAATCTTCCTCCGTGCCTTTGCCTTCGAGACGCTCCGCGATCCACGCCGCGGAATTTGTGCCCAGTTTGTGTTCTTTCTTCAGCCATTCGCGACGTTCTTTCTCTGTTGGCGGACCGGACTTCCTGGTGAGAGCGAACCATTCTTCGAGCGAGCGCCCGGTCTTCTGCGGCAGTTCCTCGATCCACTTCTGAACCATGGCAACGCCTGGATGAACGCTATAGGGACCGAGTGTCTTGGTTGCGGTTGACATTGCAAGTCCTTTCGGCCTGCCATGATACCCAATTTGAATGGGCACTCGCGATAGAATCTTTCGATGCCTGAGAAGAAGTCGAAACGCGTACGGAAGGCTGGACGTTCCGAAGCCGGACACGACACACGCTTCATAAAACTGCAGAAGAATTACTGCTTCGCCTGCGGCAAGAACAATCCTGACGGCATGCGGCTGCATTTTACTTATGACGAGGAGCGCGACTGTTTCGTTTGCCGGTTCCGGCTGGGCAAACGCTACACCGGACCGCCGGGACATTGCCACGGCGGCATCATCGCGACCATCCTCGACGAAGCGATGGGCAAGGTGAACAAACTGCGTCACGTGGTGGCGGTGACTTCCGAGATGACCGTGCACTTTCTGAAGCCGGTGCCTCTGAAACAGCCGCTGTGTGTGGAATCGCGCGAAGTTAAAGTAAAGGGACGGAAGCACATCAATATGGCCGAGATCCTGAACGAAAAGAGGGAAGTGCTGGCACGCAGTCAAGGTTTGTTCATCGCCATCGATCCGCACCGCATGTTCGCCCGATTTGTGGAGCGGTGATTCGCAACTTGGAGATTCGCAGCTCAGAATGGAGGCTTATGCTTGCAGACCGAAATTGTGTCCCCTGCCGCGGCGGCGTACCGCCGCTGAAAGGAAACAAACTTGCGGAAATTCATCGGCAGTTGAAGGAACCTGGGCAGTGGAATGTTGTCAATGAGCATCACCTCGTGCGCACTTTCAAGTTTCCTGATTTTAAGTCTGCTCTAGCCTTCGTAAATCGTGCTGGCGCACTGGCCGAGGAACAGGGCCATCATCCCGATATTTTGCTGGGATGGGGCAAAGTCGAGATCACTACCTGGACGCACGCAGTGGATGGGCTGACTGAATCGGATTTCATCCTGGCAGCGAAGATCGATCAGCTTGTCTGAAATCGGGTCATCTGACCATCGGGTCATCTAGACCCGCGTTCCGTTCGCCACCAAATTCAGGAAATATTGGTGAATGCGGCGGTCGTCGCTCAACTCAGGATGGAATGTCGCCGCCAGCGTATTGCCACTCCGCACCAGTACCGGAACTTTGTCCTTGCCTTCGGTCGCGATTACTTCCACGCTTTGGCCTACGCGTTCAATCTTCGGAGCGCGAATGAAAACCATTTCGATGGGATCGTTAAGGAACCGGCCTTCGCGGATGGAGCTGTCGATCTGGCGGCCGTAAGCATTGCGGCGCACGGTGATGTCGAGCGCGCCCAGGCCAGCTTGCTCCGGATTCTCAACCTCTGTGGCCAGCAGGATGCATCCGGCACAGGTGCCGAACGTCGGCTTCGAGCGCACGAAATCTTTCAGCTTTGCGAATCCGTCTTCACCGAGCAGCTTGAGGAATGTCCCCGACTCGCCTCCGGGAATGATGAGGCCGTCGATGTCATTCAACTGCTCGGGCTTTTTCACCAGGACAACTTCCGCGCCGAGTTCTTGCAGACGGCGGCGATGCGCATCGAAATCGCCTTGGAGGGCTAGGACTCCGATTTTCATGGTTGAAGTGATTTTATACGACGGCTCCTGGCGCCCCGCCCAGGGCCACTCATCGGCATTTTTTGGCGGGTACCCCTCGATAAGAGCGAAGGCACTGTCAAGGCCATAGTTGTCCTGGGCAGTGCCGGAGCACCGCTTCGTCTGCCAGAGAGGTTGAGGACCAAGACTCTGGAAATCTCACGCTGAATCACCCTGCGGTGGACTCGTCGTTCCACCAACCATCGATTCGGCCCTGACCTCGGCCATGATTCTTCCATGCGAACATCCCGTCTCTACGGGATGCGAGAGCGCCCAATCAACTTCACGGTCTAGCTCGCGCCGACCAGGGGCACCCGCGGGCTGCTCTCGATGCGAACGACTTCCGGATACGGCGTCTGCGTGCGCAGCATCCAGTACAGTCGTACCGCCAACTTGCGCGCCGCCGCCACCTTGGCCATCGATAAGAGCGAAGGCACTGTCAAGGCCATAGTTGTCCTGGGCAGTGCCGGAGCACCGCTTCGTCTGCCAGAGAGGTTGAGGACCAAGACTCTGGAAATCTCACGCTGAATCACCCTGCGGTGGACTCGTCGTTCCACCAACCATCGATTCGGCCTAAAACATCGGCCATGATTCTTCTATGCGAACTTCTATGCGAACATCCCGTCTCTACGGGATGCGAGAGCGCCCAATCAACTTCACGGTCTAGCTCGCGCCGACCAGGGGCACCCGCGGGCTGCTCTCGATGCGAACGACCTCCGGATACGGCGCCTGCGTGCGCAGCATCCAGTACAGTCGTACCGCTAACTTGCGCGCCGCCGCCACCTTGGCCACCGCTTTCGGCTTCTGATGGCAGCGATGCAAATACTCCTTGCGAAACTGTGGATCCAGACGCACCGCAGTTTGCGCCGCTTCCACCAGCAACATCCGCAGCATGCGATTGCCTTGCTTCGAGATCGCACCCAGATGTTGCCGTCCGCCCGAAGAATGCTCGCGCGGAATCAGTCCCAAGTAACTCGCCACCTGCTTGCCGCGCGGGAAACGCCTCACATCGCCCATGGTCAGCACATAGGCCAGCGCTGTGATCGGTCCCACGCCAGGTTGGGTTTGAAGGAGAAGCGCCATTTTGTCTCGTTGCGCTTCTGCCTTTACCGCCTCGTCCAGCGGCTCGATCTGCTGGTCGAGCATGGCCATCAGCCCGAGTAAGTCGTCTCGTCGACGCCCCGCCCATGCTCGCAGCGGCAACTCGCGTAGCACCTGCTGCCCGGCTTTGGTCCACAGCTTGTGTTGGCGCTGCACGCCCTTATTCAGACAAAGATGTTGCAGTTCGTTTTTCACCCGCGCCCGAATCATGACCAGCTTGTAGCGGTGCAACAGCAACTGCCGCAAATCGCGCACTGCACTCGACGGCATCCAGATGCGCGGAAACCGCCCTTCCACCAGCAGCTTCAGAATGTGCTCCGCGTCCCGCTTGTCCGTCTTCTGCTGCCGCACGCAGCTCGCCCGGATCTGCGCCGCATCCCCCACCCACAGCTCGTGACCCAACTCCGCCAGCAAATCCACTAGCCAGTGACAGTTTCCCGTCGCCTCCATGCCGATCAGGGCCGGCTCCGGCAACTGCCGGTAGAATCGCTCCGCATCGCCCGAGGCCTGGATCAGTTTCTGTTCCCCGGTTTCTCCCGTTTCTGTCTCCAACCAACTCACCTGCTGCCAGCTGGGATGGAAATCACATCCTATAATCATCATGTGCGAAGACTCCTTTCTTCCCAGCGTCTTTGATCCTCAAACCAAGACTACCGGGTCGAACCGAGCCTTCGCTCTTATCCAATCACCTCCCCCAAAAATTGGTTAAGTTGATGATAGTAATGAAGTTAAAGGCAAAGTATTCAAAAGATAGGACTTAGCGTTGGATTTCTCCGTTTGGCGTGCACTTGCGAGGGTGCTGGCCGGTGCCATATGTTGTCAAATAGCGGCGGAAAGTTTGAGGGCGGAAATGCGGTCGTCGCTGGAGACTGGCGCACTTCTCGATGCTGCACTGTCGAGGTATGTTCGCACCGATTGTGGTACAAGTCTGTGATGAGCGTACGGGGAAAATGTGATGAAAAAGTTGGGAGGGATGCAGTGGTTGTGACGGGCGTATTTTAGCACCCAAAACACGAATGGCCCCGCCGAGGCGGGACCATTGAGAAAAACCATAGTGTAGGGCACTCTGTCCAATTCAATATCGATGAACGGCACGGTGAGGGTCAAGTTACTTGAGGAGATATCTACGACCTTGGTTCTAGAAATTCGAAAGCCCCGGTAGTCATCCGGGGCTTACTAATGCCAGTTGGTACGCCGCCTATCAAAGTCAGAATAGCAGGTATTCAAAAGAATCGCTTCGATGAATGGGGTGATAACTACTTTCGGGGGCTTGTGTTCCTTTCGGACACAACCAATACTCTCGCGGCGCGCAAGTTAGCGGTACGACTGTACTGGATGCTGCGCACGCAGACGCCGTATCCGGAAGTCGTTCGCATCGAGAGCAGCCCGCGGGTGCCCCTGGTCGGCGCGAGCTAGACCGTGAAGTTGATTGGGCGCTCTCGCATCCCGTAGAGACGGGATGTTCGCATGGAAGAATCATGGCCGAGGTCAGGGCCGAATCGATGGTTGGTGGAACGACGAGTCCACCGCAGGATGATTCAGGGTGAGATTTCCAGAGTCTTGGTCCTCAACCTCTCTGGCAGACGAAGCGGTGCTCCGGCACTGCCCAGGACAACTATGGCCTTGACAGTGCCTTCGCTCTCGCCACGGTTTAACCTTCGTGCGGTTATTTGCTTCCGGCCAACGCCGGTTCAGCCATTACTCGAAGAAGGTCGCGCATCTCGCGTAGTAATTCGGTTTGGTCATCCAAAGTTAGGGCCACCTTATTGAGATATTCGTATCGTTGCCCAGAGTACGACCGGAGAATCTCGCTGTCAACGGGCTAAGTGGGGCAGAGTCTTGATGCCGAGCTGCGCTCGGCTTGGACGGGCGAGGACGCCGGTCCCTCCACTAGGCTACGCCTTCGCCTTCTTATACTCGTCGAAAGCATCTAAGAACCGATCAATGTCTTGCCTCGACAAGTAATAAGGTGTGGATAGCCGCAGCTTATGCGGGTCGCCTCCTCTTATGCGAATTTTCTTTTCTTTCCATAGCCAGTTTTCCAGGTCGATACGGACGACGGGCGGGACGTTTACTGTGGCTATTGCGCAGCGCAATGTCGCGTCTGGAGAGGTCCACGACTGCGCTCCTCGTTTTAGCATGGCTCCTAGGATGTAGTCGCAGAGTTGGCGGTGGCGGCGTTCGATTCGGTCCATGCCTATGTCGTTGGCTAGTTGGATCGAGGCTCGCAGTCCCCAGAGGGCGGGGACGTTCGAACTGCCGATGCGCTGGAAGCGCTCGGCTCTCAGCTTTGGGTCGTCCCAGCCTTCGGTGGCTATGGTGTTCCACAGGCGGTCGATCATTTCGTCGCGCACGTAGAGAAAGCCCGAGCCTTTGGGGGCCTGCAGCCACTTGTGCGGGCTGGAGGAATAGAGGTCGCAGCCTAGATCGTGCAGGTTCAGGCGCATCATTCCTGGGACGTGTGCTCCATCGACCGCGGAAATAATTCCTTTGCTGCGGGCCAGGGCACAGAGTTCCTTGGCGGGCAGTACTACTCCGGTGACGGTCGTGATGTGGCTGAAGAACAGAACTCGGGTGCGCGGGGTGATGGCTTCGCTTACCAGATTCAACACCTGCTGAGGATTTTCAACGGGCTTTGGCAGCGCGATCTTCTTTACTACTATGCCGTAGCGCTTGGCTCGCAGATTGAAGGGGTGCTCGCCTCCGGGATGCTCCTGATCGGTCATGAGCACTTCGTCGCCCGGCTTCAGGTCGATGCCGTTGGCGATGTAGCTATTGGCCTCGGTGGCATTTCTTAGGAGCGCTAGCTCGTCGCGATTGCAGCCTACAAAGGCAGCCAGCGGATCGCGAAAATCATTCCAGGCGGCGTATCCCCAGATAGGATAGTCCTCGGGATCGGACTCGTTCAGCTTTTCGCATGCCTCATAGCCGTCAAATACGGCGCGGAGCACGGGAGCGGGGCTCGATCCCACGGTGCCGTTATTCAGGTAAATCTCGTCCGCCGGAATCAGGAACTGCTTGCGGAGTTCGCGCCAGTAGGCGTCTTCGTTCTGGTCGAAAAGGGAGCGGTCGGGCGGCTTTGCGGGCAGCGACTCAAGCTGTGCCCATAGACTTCCGCGCCAGGGCAAGCCCGCGCCGATCGCCAGGGACGAAGCGAAGGAGGACGATAGAAAGCTGCGACGGTTCAACATGCCGGGTCCTCTTTCCTGAAGTTTTCCAAAATCGGGCCATAGTACACCGGCGAAGGGGAAAACGGAAAGGAAGAGTGCGCCGGGAACGCGAAACAGGGCGCGAAAAGAACCTCAGCGGCCACGTTCTACGAAAATAACAGGTAACGTTCCGGCTGAAGCTGGCGTCCAACTAGGTGGAAAATCCGTCCACGGCGGCTTGCCAGCGGGAGTATAATCGTCCTAGCCGACCGGGTTTCCGCGGGGTAGCCAAATGTCGTTCCCTAAATTGCCGATCGCCCTAAGCTTACTGGCGCTGGTGGCTCTACCCGCGCTGGCGCAAGATCAAGCTTCCCAGACTCCAAACGCACAGCCGCCAGCCTCGCAGACGCAAGCACCCTCAAAGGACCAGACTGCGCAGCCCCAAAGCACGCCACCGGCGCAGCCCACGACTGGCTCGACTAGCGGTTCTTCAACTAGCTCCACGCCGGCGCAGAATCCGCCGTCAAGCACGAGTCCGTCTCCGGCTCCGCCTGCGGACTCTTCTTCGAATACCGCGAGCAGCCCGGGTGCAGCTCCTGGCGGAGACCCGCCCATTCAGGAGCCCGATCCAAGCAAGGTCAAGCACGACGGCGGTGAGGACGACGTGGACGCCATCGGCAACCGCAAGATCGGCGGCCGGGGCTTGGGCGACTGGTACTCGCTCGAAACTGAAATCAGGATGGGCAAGCAATACGCAATGCAGGTCGAAAATAGCGTAAAGCTGGTTCAGGACCCGGTGGTGAACGAGTACGTCAACCGCATCGGCCAGAACCTGGTGCGCAATTCCGACGCGCAAGTGCCATTCACCATCAAGGTGATCGACTCGGATGAAATCAATGCGTTCGCGCTTCCTGGTGGATTTTTTTATGTTAACTCCGGCCTGATTCTGGCTGCGGACGAAGAGGCAGAGCTGGCTGGCGTGATGGCGCATGAGATTTCGCACGTTTGCGCGCGCCACGGGATGCGTCAGATGACGCGCGCGAATATTGCGCAAATTGCCACCATTCCTTTGATCTTCATTGGGGGTGGCATTGGCTACGGGATCTACGAGGCAGCCGGCCTGGGCTTGCCGATCACGTTCATGAAGTTCCAACGCAATTTCGAAGCGGAAGCGGACTATCTCGGCCTGCAATACATGTACAAGACGGGATACGATCCTCAGGCTTTCATCAGTTTCTTCGAAAAGATTCAGGCGAAAGAGAAGAAGAAGCCGGGCACGATCGCCAAGGCCTTTGCTTCGCACCCGCAGACGCCCGACCGGATTGCGGCGTCGCAAAAAGAGATCGCGACTATTCTTCCGGCAAAGGCGCAGTACATTGTTACCACCTCGGAGTTTGACGACGTGAAGGCGCGGCTTGCGACGATCGAGAACCGGCACAAGGTCCTCGAACAGAAGGAGGGGAACAAGCCCAGCCTGCGCCGCACTTCCACCAGCGACAAGACCGGCAGCGGCAATGGCAATGACAGCAGCGACGACGATCGTCCCACGCTGAAGCGGCGGGATGACAATCCGGATCAGGGTCAACAACAGCAACAGTAGCGGGAATTGCGCGGACAACAAAAACCGGCGGGCGGACCGCCGGTTTTTATTGGGTTACGATCCCGCAGCCACGGATTTCACCGTGATCGTGGTGCCATCTACTTCTCCGGTTACCTTTGCCTTCGCTCCGGCCAGATCATTCAGCTTATCGAGCGCGGCCTTGTCCGAGGTTTCCAGCGTGTAGACTTTGTCCCCGACTACGAGCGCATAGTTTGCTCCATGCTTTACGCATGCGCGTGTGCATTCCGCGGGCTTGCCCGGCATTTCTTCATGCTTCGCCCCACACATGGTGTCGCTCACCACGCCACTCAAGGTCTGGCTCTTACCGGCAGCCAGCGCCGGAACCACCGCCAGCCCAACCAACATCTGCATTCCAAGAAACGCTGCCGCAATTCGATTTTTCATTCTGTTTTCTCTCCTGTAAAAGACAGCACTATCATGATCCGACTATCATGATGTCAATATTAAAGATTCACACGCAAGCTCCGGGTTACAAAAACATTGTGTCTTTTACTGTTCTGGGTCTCAGCGCTACTGCTGCTTGAAACGGATCTCCACATCCACCGTCTTGTCTTTCGCGTCGGGCGTCTCATGAGTGCTGACGGCCCACCCGACCCCGCGCGGAAGGAGTTGGCGGGTATCGTCGAGAAATTTCTTGAGATAGTCAGCGTTGTAGGCCTGCCCTGCATGCAGGGTCCACGCTGCCTGCATCCGAGCTTTGGCTTGCGAGTCGAGCCCTAAGATCTCCAACTCTCCCATTTTGTAGACGTCGCCTTCGACGATATTCAGATCGTAATGCACGGTACTCTTCTCGTCGTCGAGCTGGGCATCGGGCTTGATTTGAACCGCCATGTATCCGCGGCTGCGGTAGAGCTTGCCCACGTTCTCAATGTCGTGGAGCAAACGCACGGCATCGGCGGGCTGGCCGAGTGGCATGTGCAGCAGGGATGAGACTTCGGCGGTTGTGATTGCAGAGTTGCCCTTCCAGTTAACACTCGAGGTCAAGTACATCTTGCCCGGCGTGACGGGTATGATCGCATCCACCTGGAGCTCAGCGGGATTTTGTGCCTCGGTGGCTGAAGAAGGTTGGGGCTCTTCTTGAGGCAATACGCGCGCGTCGGACGGCGCAAACATGGCCTTCAAGTATCCGCGCTGCAGATATACCGGCAGCAGGTCAAACTTTGCGACCGCGGCGAGAGCAGAGCGTCCGTATTCTGCTCCGGTCAGACGACGCGCTGCGGTGGTGAGCAGGGTTGTCTGCTCCTTAGAAGCTCCGGGGAATTCGAAGCTGTGAATCCGGCTGCTGACTTCCTCGACCCGGTAAACGATTGGTTTCAGGCCGCCGTCCGATTCGTCTCCTGAGCGGAGGTAATCTACCCGCCCTGGAAGGTGCTTTTCAGTGAGGATTGCTTGTAGCGCCTCGGAGACCCGGTCCGGAAGACTGCCGGCAATCGGCAGCACACCCTTGAACATCGGAACGTAGCTTAGCAAGGCGGCGCGCAGTTCATCGTCGGTGAACCAGACGAAATTTTCAAACTGCGCGGGAACCAGCTTGGTCTGGTCGGTGTCGGCAAGCTGCAATTCGAGCTTTACCCCGGCGTTTGAAGACGTGTACGAATAGACGACTTCGCTGAACAGGCCGGAATCGCCGAGGCGCCGCACGGCTTCTTTGAAATCGCCGTCCGCAGCGATCTGGCCGATCTGCAAGCCGCTCGCGGCGAGAATTTCCTTGTCGGTGTAGCGCGCCGTTCCCGTGACTTTCAGCGCGATGAGCTTGTAAGCCGTGACGGAGGAAGTTTTGCTGCCAGTGGACTGCTTCTGGGCTGCGGCAGATGAGAGAAGCAGGGACAATCCAAGAATGAAGCTTGCAACCCCGTTCATTTGGATCGCTTCCCAGCCCCGGCCACGGACGTCGAGAAATTCTTTTGCTTCAGCGCGATGTCCATGAAGGCCTTGGCGGCGCGGCTGAGCGATTTGTCTTTGCGGAAGACGAGGGCGAGGTCGCGGCGGATTTGCGCGTCGGCGAGCGTGATGGCAACCAGGGCCTTGGCCCGAATGTCTTCCTCGATATTGGAGCGTGCGATAAATCCCACGCCGACGTCGGCGGCTACAAAGCGTTTTAGCAGTTCGCTCGAATCGAGCTCCATGGCCAGCTTCGGCTTCAGGTGATGGTCATAGAACAGAGCATCGAGGGCGTCGCGGGTGTGGCCTAGTTTGGGTACAACGAGCGGATAGGTCGAGACCTCGGCCACGGTGACGCTCTTTCTTGCTGCGAGCGAGTTCGCCGCGAGCGGATGACACGGGGCTGTGATCACGACCAGTTCGTCGCGGTGAATCATCTGCGCCTCGAGGCGGTTGTCGTTCACGGGAAGCGAGACCACGCCAAAGTCGACCACGTTCTCGATGATTGACTCGAGAATCTTGGCGTAGTCGGAACGCCTGATGTTCACGGCGACATTCGGATAGTCGCGTTTGAATTGCGCGAACACCTCCGGCAGAATGTGCAGGCAGGTGCCTTCATTTGCTCCCACGACAATTTCGCCGCGGGGGACGCGCTCGGTTTCGGCAATCTCGGTGAGGATGGTCTTGCGCCGCTCCAGTGTCTCCTCGGCATACTTGAAAAATAATTTACCTGAAGCGGTTAGCGAGACGCGGCCGCCGGAGCGGTCGAGCAGGCGCGCGCCTACTTCTTCTTCGAGGGCGCGAATCTGGGATGAGATGGCGGGCTGGGTGCGGAAACGCTTCTCCGCCGCGCGGGAGAAGCTGGAGAGCCGCGCTACTTCCAGGAAGATTTCTAGCTGATCGAAGTCCATCGTGTAGGCCCCAGACACTATAGCGAGGCTGAGGCGATCACGGAAGGGAAATCAACGCTGGCTCGGCGCACGATGCGCGTCTCGGGCACGTTCGCAACTCAGGCTGCTGTTTCCAGAGCCCCTCTATTGCCCCTGACTCCACGGAAAACCAAATCACTCGTATCGCCGACGATGGCTACTTGGTGCTTAGGGCGTAACAGTCCATCCCGGTCCCTGTCATACCGGGTCCACAAGAAAAACCGACGACCTGGCTTCCGCTAATCGTGTGCGATTGCTTCGTGCCAGATGCAATGATCTGGTCGAGGTAGATCGTTGTCGGGCCATCGGCCTTGACAGGAACCGTATGAAAAAAACTCCCGAGGATGAAACCCACCGCAAGAGCCAAACAGATTGCGCCTGTCGATTTCACTCGAATACCCTCCCTTTTTAGGAAATTTGAGGGCTGGTGTAATCCGACACCAACCCCTTAACGCGGGTAATCCGGCCCACGACAACGGTTGCCAGTAGGTCTACCTCCGTACCTTGCGGTGAGGATTTTTCCGGCCCATCACGGTAATAGCCATGATGCACTAAGATGCGTCGTACCTAGATCGAAAGCTACCGACGGCAGAGCAGCACATGCCCTTTCGTTGCCAGGGTTGGATAAGTCCCGTTGCTGTCCGCACTACTGGCTTCGGGACTCTTGCACTAGATATGCTGCGAGTTTTTTCACAGCTCACCTCCATGCCGGAGTTCCGGTCGCCAGTAGTTTACGTCTTTGACTGTGTTGGCCGCTATGATGGTTGAGTCGGGACGGAGCGTGGGTTGCTCGCCCACTCTATTTGGGCAGACGGGGATGGAGTCTTATGTGATCTTGGGCAAACTCCTGCAATTCTTCCGCTTTAAAAGTGGCCCATTCTATGCCGGTGAATACGAGCTCTGCAATGTCCGCTGATTCATTGATCTTATGGGTGTGGAAGAGATGGCCGCCGTATATTTTGCCGTCAGCGAGTTCATGAACATCGCGCCCGAAGAAACCGCCCGCCTCCCATTCATTCGTCGCATTGAAGACTTGGCCTGTTTTCCTAACCTTCACAGTGATAGCCACACGCACCTCAGCTCCGTTCCCCGCACTGTCCGCGTCGGTGAAGACGGGACCGGCCCCGTCTCTACAGGTAGTTTGCCTAGACATTGATCACCGCAATCAGTTCCTTCACCGCCGCGGCGCTCTTATCGAGGGCCGCTTTTTCTTCCGCTGTGAGTTTGATCTCGATGATCTGCTCGATCCCCTTGGCGCCAAGTTTTACTGGGACGCCAACGAAGAGTCCGTGAATACCATACTCTCCGTTCAGATAGGCAGCGCAAGGGAGAATCTTTTTCTTGTCTTTGAGGATGGCCTCGACCATTTCAGTAGCGGCGGACGATGGCGCGTAGTAGGCGGATCCGGTTTTGAGATACTTGACGATCTCGGCTCCGCCGTCGCGGGTGCGCTGGACGATGCGATCTAGCGTGGCCTTTTCGATCAGTTCGGTGATGGGGATGCCGGCTACCGTCGAATAGCGGGGCAGCGGGACCATGGTGTCGCCGTGTCCACCGAGCACGAAGGCAGTTACGTTCTCGACGCTGACCTTGAGTTCCTGGGCGATGAAGGTGCGGAAGCGGGCGGAGTCGAGGATTCCGGCCATGCCAATGACGCGCTCACGCGGAAAGCCGCTGATCTTGTAGGCGGCCTGTGCCATGGCGTCGAGCGGGTTGGAGACGACGATGAGGATGCAATTCGGCGAATTGTGCACGACCTTGCCGACTACGTCGCTCATGATCTTGTAGTTCGTATTCAGCAGATCGTCGCGGCTCATGCCGGGCTTGCGTGGAATTCCGGCGGTGATGACGACGATGTCGGAGTTGGCGGTGTCGGCGTAATCGTTCGTGCCGAGGATGGCGGAATCGCGCTTCTCAACCGGCATCGCTTCGAGCAGATCGAGACCTTTTCCTTGTGGAACACCTTCGATGATGTCGATGAGCACGACATCGGCTAGCTCTTTCGACGCAATCCAATGAGCGGCGGTGGCGCCGACGTTTCCCGAGCCTACTATCGTTACTTTATTGCGCATGAAGTTTCCTTTCTAGATGCAACTAATTTCTTCGTATCAATGGAGCGTCCTGCGGATTTGCGCGCCGGGTAGATCAGGACGGGCGAGGACGCCCGTCGCTCCATTGGCCAATCGCGTCGCTCAGTCCGCAGCTACTGCGACGCGCATGTTTTCGATCATGCAAGTGGCAAACTCGCTGGTTTTCACTTTGGTGGCGCCTTCCATCAGACGCTCGAAATCGTAGGTGACTTTTTTCTGTTCGATGGTACGCTCCAGGCTCTGCTCGATCAGATCGGCGGCTTCCGTCCATCCGAGGAAGCGGAACATCATGACGCCCGAAAGAATGACGGAGCCGGGGTTGATAACGTCCTTGTCGGCATATTTGGGAGCAGTGCCGTGGGTGGCTTCGAAGATGGCGTATCCGTCGCCGACGTTCGCTCCGGGAGCGATGCCGAGGCCGCCGACCTGCGCGGCGCAGGCGTCGGAAATGTAGTCGCCGTTCAGGTTCGGTGTGGCCAGAACGCTGTATTCATCGGCACGGGTCACAACCTGCTGGAAGATAGAGTCGGCGATGCGGTCATTGATCATCAACTTTTTCTTCCATGCGCCCTTGCCGTGCGTGGCGTAGATGGAATCGAGGCAGTCTTTCACTTCTTTGTAGATCGTCTGGCGGAAGTCTTCCTGGGCGAACTCCAGGCCGGGTTCGACGAGGTTCGCGTTTTGCTCGACGGTGAGATTCGGATTCTTGTCTTTGTTGTCAATGATCCAGCTCTCGCGCTCGGTGACCACCTGGGCGCGGAATTCCTCGGTGGCGAGTTCGTATCCCCACTTGCGGAATGCACCTTCGGTAAATTTCTGGATATTGCCTTTGTGGACTAGGGTGACTGCTTTGTTCTTGTTTTCGAGAGCGTGCTTGATGGCCATGCGCACCAGGCGTTTGGTGCCGGTCACGGAGATCGGTTTGATGCCGATGCCGGAATCGAGGCGGATCTGCTTCTTGCCGCCTTGCAACATGTCTTTGTTGAGGAATTCGATCAGCCGTGCGACCTCGGGCGTGCCTTCTTCCCATTCGACGCCCATGTAAACATCTTCCGTATTTTCGCGGAAGATGACGATGTTCATGCGCTCGGGATGCTTCACGGGCGACGGCACACCGGTGTAGTACTTCACAGGGCGGACGCAGCCATAGAGATCGAGGATCTGGCGCAGGGCGACGTTGAGCGATCGAATGCCGCCTCCGACGGGCGTGGTCAGCGGACCTTTGATGGCGACACGAAATTCGCGGATGGCGTTGACGGTGTCGTCGGGCAGCCAGGTCTGAAAGCAGGCCTTGGCTTTCTCACCGGCAAAGACTTCGTACCAAGCTACGGCGCGCTGACCTTGGTACGCCTTTTCGACGGCGGCGTCGAAAACGCGGACGGAGGCTCTCCAAATATCGCGGCCGGTGCCGTCGCCTTCAATGAAAGGGATGATCGGGTGATCGGGAACTCGGTATTTGCCGTTGCTATATTCGATTTTTTGCCCGTTGTGCGGGACAGGAACTCCATTGAACGATGCCATGCACTTGCCTCCAGAGGCTGCAAAGAACCAATCATTATAGATTGCGAGTGGAGAAACTAGGCCCGCGATCACAGGCGGATGTGACGCGGCTCACGGTGCGGTCGAGCCTCCGCTCCCACGTCTCGAAAACCACGAGACGTGGGGCACCCCACCCGGATTTCCGGTGAGTATTAGCGCTCGATTTTTACGGCCTTCACAACCACGTCCTGGTTGGGACGATCCTGGCGGTTGCGCGCGACTTTCGAGATTGTTTCTACGATCTCGTATCCCTCGACTACTTCGCCGAAAATTGTGTGCTTGCCGGTGAGCCAGTCGGTGTTAGCGACGGTGATAAAAAACTGCGATCCGTTGGTGTTGGGGCCGGCATTGGCCATGGCCAATTTTCCCGCCTTGTCGAAACGATGCGGAGAACCTTTGGTTTCATCTTCGAACTGGTAGCCGGGACCGCCGAAGCCGGTACCCATCGGGTCGCCGCCCTGGATCATAAAGCCGGGAATCACGCGATGAAAAATAGTCCCGTGGTAAAGGGGATCTTTGGTCTTCTTGCGCGTGGTGGGATGCGTCCACTCGCGCTTGCCTTCGCTGAGGTCGACGAAGTTGGCGACGGTCTTGGGGGCGTCCTTCTCAAACAGGCGGCAAATGATGGTGCCCTCGCTGGTTTCGATCACGGCATAGGTTCCGGGAGTGCGGGTCATAATCTCCTCGAACAGACCTTCGAACGCTTAAATTGATCTTCTCAACCTTTGATCTGCTGCTTCTAATCTACTGCGTCGGCGGCTTCACGCCAGCCGATGGCTTGGGCGCGGACTTGTCGGCGGCTGCTCCGGCGCCACGGATTTCAATATGCGTGATCGTGACCGCGCGCAGCGGGCGGTCATTGCTTGGATCGCGCCCTACACGAGCGATTGCTTTAACTATTTCGACGGCGGCATCGTCGCACTGGCCGAAGATGGTATAGCCGCCATTCAGGCTTGGGTAGGGGACTTCGGTGATGAAAAACTGCGAGCCGTTGGTGTCGGGCCCCGCGTTCGCGTAGGCGAGACGCCCGGGACGATCGAAGGTAACGGTATCCGAGGTCTCATTCTTGAATCTGTAGCCGGGATCGCCGGTGCCGTCGCCTTTGGGGTCTCCACCCTGAATCATGAAGTTGGGGATGACGCGGTGAAAAGTGGTGCCGTCATAAAGCGGGACGCCGTGCTTGTGGCCGTGAGAGACGGGGTTGATCCAATCTCTGGTGCCGGTAGCCAGGCCGATGAAATTCTCAACTCCGATCGGGGCGATTTTCGGAAACAGCGTGCAATGCAGGTTGCCGGCGCTGGTGTGGATGATGGCGATGGGCTCGGAACTGGCGGGCTTGTGGACGGGCGGCATGGTTTGTTGTGGAGTCGAAGCCGCCTGCGCAGCGCCGAGCAGGGACGTGGAGACGATCAGGACAAGCGTATGCAGTAGAGTTCGCATGGGTACTCCTGTAAGTATTTTGGCAAGCTTTGATTGTACGACAAAGGATGGTACGACAGCGGTGGAGTCTATTTGCCTTCTGTGGAGAGTGTAGCGGAAGCAGCGTTCAGTTGGAGGCGGCCGTCGCAGTGACCGGTGCAGTGACGGGAGCAGAGACTGGCACGGTAACAGGCTCTTGCTCGGGCGGACGCGGGAAAATCGTCTGCGACTGGCGCCAATCGCTATAGCGTTCGGAGACCATCACGTGGAAGCACCAGTGCCGGCGTTCCTCTTCGGGTTCGACCAGCCCGAGCGCGTTCAGGTAGAACAAGTAGTGCTCGACAAACCGGATCTCTTCTTTCGTCAAGCCGCGGCGCTGCAGATCAACCGTAATGCCGGCGAGATGCGAAGACGCGGTGTCGCCCTCGGCGGGAGCAGCGTTGCGATTGCGACGGCGAAGCTTCCTCTGCACCGTGACGGTGCGGACGGCCGAGTTCACCTGGATTTGATCGTGGAACTGGCGGTAATAAACTTCGGAGAGATCCTGCACGAAATCGCGAGTCCAGGGACGGCAATAGCGGCGTGAGGGGTCAAGGCTGCGCTCAACTTTCAGAGACTCGCTCTCCTCGATGGGCACCAGATCGCCCGAGGCTTTGAGCGCTTCCAGTTCGGCATCGTCCTGGATGCGTGGCAAATCGAGGCGGTCGATTTCTTCGTTTTGCCGGAGCAGGGAATCGTGCGACGGACGAAACATCGGGTTCCAGAGCACGCCACGAAGGCGATGCAGGATCCGGTGGCGACGGCTGACGCGGCGCACGGCGAAGGCGTTCTCTGGCGCAGCCACCATTATGAAGATTGCCAGTGTGATGAGCGCAGTGCCGAGCGCCATCGGCGATCTGGCCATTTTCGCGCTTCGCGTTGTGAATCTCAGCGTCATTAAGATGGCATTAATTCGCCACTTGAAGCATTCCTGGGGCCTGTGGAAAAAACGCCCATTTACCTTCGGGAGTGGTAATTGTAAACCACAGATGAACAATTCTGTAAAGCAATTCGAGCTAACCCCCATTACTTAAGGGAGTTACGGGTGGTTACCAGAAGGCAAGCCTGGTGATTTCCGCGCAAATGCTGCAAAAAGCGCCCTTTGGGGACTCGGAATGGGCCGTTACTTTCGGAGCAGGTCCGTGAGTGCCTGCTTCATGACTTGGCCGCCGACCTCGGCAATTGACGTGGTCAATGGTATTTCCTTCGGGCAAATCTCGACACAGTTTTGAGCGTAGCCGCATTCCTGGATGCCGCCGTCGCCCATGAGTGCGGAGAGACGCTCGCGCTTCAGAGACTGTCCAGTGGGATGGGTGTTGAACAGGCGCACTTGCGAGATAGTGGCCGCGCCGACGAATCCAGTGTCCTCGTTGAACTGCGGGCAGGCCTCCATGCAGCAGCAACACGAAATGCAGTTCGATAGCGGATAAGCTTTTTCCTGGTCCTCCATGGACATGCGCGGCCCTGGACCGAGGTCGTAGGTGCCATCGACCGGCACCCAAGCTTTGACTTTTTTCAGATTCTCGAAGAGCACGCTGCGATCAACGGCGAGGTCACGCACGACGGGAAATTTGGTGAGCGGCTCGAGCCTAATCGGCTGATCGAAGTGGTCGAGCAGCGCGGAGCACGCCATGCGGGCGCGTCCGTTGATTAGCATGGCGCATGAGCCGCAAATCTCTTCGAGACAATTTGAGTCGTAGGTGACGGGCGTGGTCTGCTTGCCATCGCGGGTAACGGGCTTGGCAGCAATCTCCATCAGCGCCGAAGTGACGTTCATGTTCGGTTTGTAAGGAATCTCGAACTCTTCCCACGACGGCTTGGCGTCGGGGGTGGGTTGGCGTTTGATTTTTATGAGTACGGATTTTGTGTTTGCCATTTAGTTCTTAGCTCAAACAATCAAAGTCAGCGGGGCCACAACGCGCATCAGTACTTCCTGGGCCGCGGTGTGATCAGCGATGCATCCACCGCTTCGAACTCGAACTTCGGCTCATCCAAATCAGGCGCAAAAGTTGCCTTTGTGGTCTTCATCCAGTTCTTGTCGTCGCGCTCGGGGAAATCGGGCTTATAGTGCGAGCCGCGCGATTCGTCGCGCATGGCCGCTCCCTGGGCGATTACCCGCGATAACTGCAGCATGTTGTAAAGCTGGCGCGCGAACGCAATCGTGGTGTTCGCCCACTGCGAGCGGTCGCTCAGGTTAATTTTCTGGAAGCGATTCAGCAGGTCGACGAGCTTGGCGTCGGCTGCCTCACACTTTTTGCTGTAGCGAATAACCGTGCAGTTCTCGGTCATCAGTGCGCCCAGTTCGCGCCAGAGCAGGAACGGATTTTCATTGCCATCAGCTTTCATCAGGCCGGCATTGATTTCCTCTTGTCGCTTTCGCTCAGCCTCAAAATGGCCGTTGCTGGGCGGAGCTTGCAGACTCTTTGCGTACTGCACGGCGTTCGGGCCAGAGACAAAGCCTCCAAAGATGCATGACACGAGCGAGTTCGCACCCAGCCGGTTGGCGCCGTGGTATTGGTATTCGGCTTCGCCAGCGGCGAAAATACCGGGGATGTTCGTGGCCTGTTTGTAATCGATCCAGAGGCCGCCCATGGTGTAGTGCATGCCGGGAAAAATCTTCATGGGCGTGACGCGCGGGTCGTCGCCGACAAATTTTTCGTAAATTTCTAGGATGCCTTCCAGCTTGCGGTCGAGAGTCTTGGCGTCGATGTGGGTGAGGTCGAGATAGACCATCGGCTTGCCGTCGATGCCAAGGTTCTCCTCGTACACCACTTTAAAAATCGCGCGCGTGGCCACGTCGCGCGGCACCAGGTTGCCGTACTTCGGATACCACTCTTCGAGGAAGTACCAGCGTTCTTTCTCAGGAATGGATTTAGGATCGCGTTTGTCGCCCTGCGTTTTGGGAACCCAGACGCGTCCACCTTCGCCGCGCGCCGATTCCGACATGAGGCGCAGCTTGTCTTCGCCGGGAATCGACGTTGGGTGAACCTGAATAAACTCGCCGTTCGCGTAGTAGCAACCCTGCTGATAAAGCGCGGACTGCGCCGATCCGGTGCACACTACCGAATTAGTGGACTTGCCGAAAATGGCGCCAATGCCGCCAGTGGCAATGATGATGGCGTCGGCAGGGAAGGTGCGCACTTCCATCGTCCGCAGATCCATCGCGCAAATGCCACGGCAGACGCGCTTTCCGTCAAGCACTGCCGAGAGAAATTCCCAGTGCTCGTACTTCTTCACCTTGCCTTCGGACTCGTATCGGCGAACCTGCTCGTCGAGCGCGTAAAGAAGCTGCTGGCCGGTGGTCGCTCCAGCGAAGGCGGTGCGGTTATAGAGCGTGCCGCCGAAGCGGCGGAAGTCGAGCAGACCTTCAGGCGTGCGATTGAAGGGAACACCCATGCGGTCGAGCAGATCGATGATGCCGGGAGCAGCTTCGCACATGGTCTTGACCGGCGGCTGATTAGCGAGGAAATCGCCACCATAGATCGTATCGTCGAAGTGCTGCCAGGTGGAGTCGCCTTCGCCCTTCAGGTTCTTGGCGGCGTTGATGCCACCCTGCGCGCAGACAGAATGCGAGCGCTTTACCGGAACGATGGAGAACAGGTCAACCTCGCCGCCCATCTCGGCGATCTTGATGACGGCGGCGAGGCCCGCCAGGCCGCCGCCCACTACGATGATCTTAGGAGCTGCCATGCTGTATGAATCCGATCTGCCGGGCTGGGCCCCCCAGGGGCTAAAGCCCGCGTCATTATTGGGTCCGGGTGGCATGGCTGAAGTCGTGCCCTTCCCGTTCGTGCTCGAGCCTAGTTACCCGGTGTCGCTTTATCGCATTACGATGTTTTCCGAACCTGTATTCGTATCCAAAGGCTGCAGTGGAGTCTTCAGGAATCCGTACATGCTGGCCGCGCCGATCGAAACCAGGATGACAGCGAGAGCGAGGCAGATAACGAGAAAACCACGGCGCGCCGCTTCGCCGGTCGTAATACCCCATTTGGCGGCGAACAGCCACAATCCGTAGCTGAAATGCCAGCAAGCGGCGATGATGCCGACGGCGTAGAAGGCAATCATCCAGGGATTCTGAAATTCGGCCTGGACTTTAGCGAAAGACTGCATGGGATGCGTCGGCAGATGCACGCCGGTGAAGCGCAGGAAGTAGGTGTGCTGCACGATAAAGACGAGCGAGACGATGCCGGTCCAGCGATGCAAGGTGTAGAGCCAATTGCCAGTCCAGGGGTAATTGCCGATGTTGGTGTCGCCTTGATACCAGATGTATATGCCGTAAAGGCCGTGGTAGGCGATCGGAATCCAGATGAAGAACAGCTCCAGTAGAAAAACAAAAGGCAGGCTGTTCAGAAACTCGACTTGCTTTCCATAAGCTATGGGGCCCTTGAAGGCTTCGGCGTTTGAGATGAAGTGTTCGAGAAGAAAGGCTCCAATGGGTACGACTCCGCTGAGAGAATGAAGACGGCGCAGCAGGAACGAGGCGCCCTCGCCAGCGCGCAGTGGAGCGACGCCCGGTTTGATGCGGGGAGCGACGGGATTGGCAGTTGATGCCACGATGACGGCTCCTTACGTGGTCCGATGTCGAAACTGGTTATTATCGTTTTGCGCGGGAAGGGAAGTCAAGGAGAGCTTGCCCGGTACCACGAAAGGAAGGCGCGAAATGCAGCGCCGCGATGACTGTAGCGGGATTTTTCTTCTGCGTCTAATTGGGCGAACGTCTTTTGTATCGCGGGAAAAAAGAACAGTGGATCGTAGCCGAATCCGTTCTGGCCACGGGGCGCGTCCAAAATAACGCCTTCGGCGACGCCGCGGAAGGTGCGAAGAGTTTGGCCGTCACGGGCCGCGGCTAGGACGCAGACGAAACGGGCGGTGCGCTTTTCTGCGGCAACGCCCTTGAGTTCGCGCAGGACTCTCGCGTTGTTGGCTTCGTCGTCCGTGTTGCAATCCGCTCGGTGTGGCTGGTTGGCAGCGTAGCGCGCCGAATGAACGCCGGGTGCTCCACCAAGTGCGTCGATCTCCAGGCCCGAGTCGTCGGCCAGAACCAACTCACCGGGAGCGGCCAGACTGTAAGACCCCGCCTTTTTTCGTGCGTTCTCCTCGAAGGTGATGCCGTCTTCGACCACCTCGGGTAGAGAAGAAAAGTGCGGTACGTTTGCGATCGTGATGCCGTAAGGCGCTGCGGCCCCGGCGAAATCGCGAAGCTTACCGGGGTTCGAAGTTGCCACCAGAACCGTGCGCGTGGTCATACGGCAGAACTCGTGGAGTGCGCTGGTCGCAGGCCTTCTCGTCGTGCCTTCATCCAGGCGACAAGGAGCACCGCTAGGCTGATCAGCGAGACTGCGTCTCCGACGTAACGATCGCTCGTCCGGCGGAAATAGATGTAAACATCGTTGTCTCCGGCGGCAATGGGAATGACGAGCAGGCCGGTGACATCGGTCTTCTGCGTCGCGGTGGGCTTGCCGTTCACGAAGACGGCCCACGCCGGGTAGTTGAAAAGGCGCACGGTTAGATTTTGCGGAGCCGCACTTCGGACCATGAAATGCTTTTTGGTCGGCCCCCACCCCAGCATCCGGTTGGGAATCGGCGCTCCGGGGTCGCCGCTTACGCGGGGCAGACTCTTGTTCAACTCGTAGGGGTCGGCTCCGGCGGGGACGTATTCGTCGGTACCCTCGTAGCCGGTGCCGTCGGCGAGGGCATCGCTCATCTCGCCGATATCGCTGGCCATGTCCCACCACGGCGGCTGGATGCGATAACCGGCGAGGATAACCGCGGCCAGCAGAGCAGCAGACGCCAGCAAACGCGTGGTCCAGCGCTTGGCGGCCATGGGCAGAAGCATGGCCAACGCGACATTCATGCACAGCAGCCAGCGGAAGGGAATTTGCATGAAGCGGAGCTTGGGCAAATGCTGCCAGAGCAAATTGCTCACCGAAAACATTAGGATTGCGCTGGCGGCGCCCCAGGCGGAGAGCAGCACCCATAGGCTTTGGTCGGCATCGATGCGGGTCGCGCTTTGCGCGACTGGACAGCCGGAGGCGGCTATCCCTACGTGTTTCTTCTTCCTGGAAAACCAGATCGCAAAAGCGAGGACGACAATTTCGGCGAGCGCTATGGTGGAGACGAGAAGATTGAAGCGGTTGTGATCGGGATCGGCAATTGTCGTGAAAAGGAAATTGTCCTGCGGCCGGACACCCGGCGACAGCACCTCGCTGAGGTTGATCCAGGGTTGTTCGTAGATTGCCGGGAGCAGATAAAACGCGGCTAGGCCGGCTCCCAAGAGCATCGCCAGCGCGATCTGGACCAAGCTCCGAATTGCGGGACGCCAAATCTGTGGATTCCGGGATCGTTCCCGTGTGGCCTCTCGCGCAGCCCCAATGGCGGCAAAGATCAATGCCAGTCCGGCCGTCGAGTAGTGGATCATCACGGCTGCGGGAGCATTCGTAAGCCAGGCTGCGGCCAGTATGAGACTCAGCCACAGGGTCGGGCGAAAGCCGGGATCGGATTCCCGCAAAAAGATCGACAGGAGACAGAGCAGCAAGAGCGGCAGCAGGGCCGCGGACAGTAGTTCGGCGTATGCACTCCGCCAGTAGACGATCAACAGGTGATAGGGATTCAGCGCATAGAACACGGCGGCAAACAGCGCGTCCGGGGCTGGGAGCCATTTGCAGGCGAGGCGGTACATGGTTGCTCCGGCAAGCGTGAGCACGATCCAGCAATAAACTCCCGGCACCATCTTCCAGGGCAGTACCGCACCGAGCGCGGCACCGAGACTCCATGAAGCGGGCGGATAAAACAGAAACCGAGCCTCGCCGTATCCCCAATGCGCCAGCGCCGCCCAGCGGGGATACGCGATGCCTTGTTTCCATTGGCCGAGGACTTCCATCCACGAAAACATGTGGAACTCGAAATCATGTCCAGAGGGACTGCCCCACCGGAAAAACGGAGCGATGGCCAGCAGACAGACGCCAGCCAGGACCATTGCGCTCGAGATCGGACCTCTCAGCAATTTGGGCTTTACCGTAGTTTGATGTCCAGCCGCATAAAGGGCTACTGATTTCCGTAGAGACGCGGTGTGCCTTGTCTGTCGCGCTTCCGGTGATGAGGCGAGCCCGGTCACTACAGGCAGAGCAATTCTAGTTCATCCGAAAATTCTCGGAAAATTAACTATCCCGAAACCATTGGGAGGAGGTGTCGAGGTAGGCTGCGGTCAACGAGGTGGAACAGACTACCGGGGACTGGGTTGACACCAAAGACGGGGTGTCGACCTGGTTCCCGGCTTTGCTGGGGCTGTTGTGGGTGGGATCAGCGCACGGTTTGCCGGACGCCGCTGGGCGGGCTTCTGTAGTCGTAGGCTCTATTTATTGGCTAAGAGCCGCCTGAGTTCGTTGGCGGCGCAGTTCTTCGAGAAACGCTTCTTCCTCCAGCGCATTGCCCGTCCGCAGCAATTCCAGGAGTGGATCCGCGCCGTCGGTGCCGGTTTCGCTTTGTCCGGCCACGCTGGCGACGAGAGAACGGGGAGAGGTTTCCAGTTCTGGAGTGGCGCCGGGCTGGCCGGTGAGGAAGTCGATGAACTCGCCGACGCTTTTGCGCTGTTCTTCGGTGCGAGCAGGGAATTCAACGCCCATGCCATGTCCGGGATGCATGATCCGGACCAGACCTTCAGTGTGAATCTCCATCCCGACGGCACGCAGGCACAGGTCGACGGCCGAGGACTGAGGGAAGGGAGAGTCGGTCTGCACGTAGCATCCGCCCAGACTAAGGTCCGTCAGTTTACATGGGCTAGCCGCGCCAGGTTCCTCGGGCAAAGCATCGTGCGAATGGGCAGCCAGCCACTCGCCCATCTGCTGGCGCATCTTGGCATCCATATCGAGAAAACGCAGGCCAGTTTGACCGTTGGCGGTGCCCCATGCAACTTCCGCATCAGCTTCAATGCCAGCGCCGCCGTCGGGAAGCTCAAAGGAGACGCGAACCAGGGTTGCGGCTGGAAGTGGCTTGGCCGCCAGCAGATCCATGCCGCCGGTGCTCAAGTCGAGCATAATGCCTTCGACGGTATTGCCGTCGGCGATACGAATCGAGAGCGCCGCCTGGACAGCGACCCGTGACGATTGCCGCCTTTCGCGCTTCAGCAGCGCCGCGGCGGCGCGCAATGTGTTATGAGCCTGCTCGTGCGCAACCGGCTTGACGAGTATGAAATGAGCCCCTGCGCCAAGAATTGAGCGGATTTGCGAGGCATCGCGGAGCAAGGCAACGGTGACGGGCGGATTCCGGTCAGGGCCGACGAGGCGGTGGCAAGCTTCGAGCACCCGAGATGCCGCTTCGGGGTCATCGAAGTCTACCATGACCTGATCGAATCGCTCCTCCGACAGCCGGGTCACGGCGACATCGGCCGCGCTAGACCGATCAACCACAACACCGAACTGCACCAGGACCTGGATCAGTGTTTCCGCCGTCACGTCGTCGTTGGATACCAGCAATGCCTGCAAAATCATGGAACCGAGCCTCACGCCTCGCGCTTTGCTCTACGATCTGCTACGGCCAGCGTGGAGTTGCGCCGCGCCCGGGCTTCGACGCGGCCGACGAGGGTTGAGCGCCGGCTTTGGCAGCCATCGCATTGGAGTTTTCGTCGTCCACTTCCGTCAGCACTGCGCTCTCCTCTTCGGCGTCATTTTCGGCTAGCAAGGGCGCGACTTCGCGCAGTTTTTCGGCAGCCTCCTGCAGCATTTCGATCTGCTTGGCCAGTTGCGTGTACTGCGCCTGCTTGCGGCGCAAAACCTCATGGATATCCTTCATACAACCCCCTGCGCCTGACTTTAGGTTTGCAGAAAACTAAGGTCAACGGTAAAGCCATCGCGAGCGGTTACCGCAGTAACGCTCGGCAGAGAGTGTGACGGGTAAAAAGTGCGGCGGCACAATGGCGTTCGAATCAGGCTCGGTTCCAGGAAGCAAACGAGGGTGGAGGAGTTCTAAGCGGCAGGGTTGATAGATTGTCAAGCCAATCAAGTAGACGTAGTCAAATCAAAAGCCCCGCCTTGCGGCGGGGCCGTGAGTTGAGTGTTCTGGGCGAACCAACAAAATTTCAGTTAAGACTTAGTCAGCTTGCGGCGGAACATTCCCGCGATACCAAGAAGCCCTGTTCCCAGGAGACCCAAAGTTCCGGGTTCCGGGACAGTGAGCTGGTTCTTGCCCATATTAACGTGCCCGATACCTTGATTGAGCTGTCCCTGGAGAGAATGTTTATGAATTGGGTCGTGGTTCCAGTCACGTCCCGACCGGTATACAGCATGCCGGAGATCGTACCGCTCAGTTCAAAAGACGATTCCTGTTTAGTTGAACTAAGCAGAGTCCAGGTAACCGGACCGCTGAAACTGCCAGCGAAGAGTGTGCAACCTGATCCGCAATGCCCGCCTGTTAATGTGCTTGCCCAAGCGCCGACGCCAATGATGTCAAAATACCCGCCACCCGCAAACGTTCCGCCACCCGAGACTGAGCCGCTCGTCAGAGCGCCGGTCTGGAAATTGACGTTGCCAAGGTGGCCTGTAGTGGTGTTCCATTGAATCAGTTGCGATCCTGTTGAAGTGATCGTTGATGTACCGATTGTCCCTAATCCCTCCGTTCCGCTCATACCGGTAATTGACACGGTGCCAAACTGGTTCATAGAAATAATGTCCGCCCAAGCGGTCATCGGCAGCGCCATCGCCAGCAACGCTAAAACTAACACTCGCCTCATTTTAATTTCCTCCCAAAATTTTCTTTCTCTTTCCAGATTTCACCCTGCACTCTGTGGTCAAGGTATAGGTCGCCTCTTCTGTCTAGTGCACTTGCCATTCCAAAGGGACGAAGCCCCGTTGTCATTTTGTATCAATAGCTTGCAGCCATTTATCGTAGGTTCCAGCGAACCTCGGAATGCAATCTGCTGCACACTAGCATCAGTCCGCTTTCCCCGGGATCGCCCAGATGCTCAATTCCGACAGCCGGTTTCGCCGACCACGAAACGGAACAACAGTGGGCCCGGCATCGGCAGGAGAAATCTCGCCCACGAAGAACGAGACCTTAACCTGAGGAGATCCGCTTCCAGAACCCTGGTGCGACTGGAAGTAACGTAACCAATCGCAAGGTGACTGATGCTAGCACGGACCCGGCGTTTCACAAGTGGCTCGATCGTGCTATCGAATGACTCGTTAGTGCAATTTTCGCTCAGCAGCCAATTACCCTATCTTGTGAGTCGAGCAGTTCTGGGGGAGGGCTGTTCGGGCGTCCTGTGATCCTTTGGGTCCGGGGCGCTTCTTATTTGCGGTCAAGTTTCTGTGGAACCCATGTTTCCACATTGGTTGCGGTTGCCCATGGGATTACCTGCCAGGGTTGTCTGATTTGCAATTCCGAGCAAGTCAGATTCATCGTCCGGCGTCGCCAAACGCTACGTGTACGGATAGAAGACGAAAAACAGCAGCGACAGAATGGTCAACGCCCACAGCGCCGGCCGGACATCCCCTAATCGTCCCGAAATCAGCTTGCAAAAGGGATACAAGATGAAGCCCGCCGTCATGCCGATGCCCACGTTGTAGGAGAAGGCCATCAGGACGATGACGCCGAAGGCTGGAACCAGTTCGGTGAGGTCGTCGAAGGGAATGCGAGTGATCGGGCTCAGCATCAGCAATCCAACGAAGATGAGTGCCGGTCCGTATGCCTGCGGCGGGATGGCGGAGATGAAGGGCGCGAAAAATAGAGTCCCGGCAAAACATATGGCCGTGATGACCGCCGTTAGTCCGGTTCGTCCGCCGGCTTCCACTCCGGTGGCGGACTCGATATAGGCGCCGGAGGTGGTGGTTCCAATTACGGCAGCAAACGTTGTGGCGAGGGCGTCGGCCATCATCGGGCGCTCGATCTGCGGCAGGTTGCCGTCTTTGTCGAGGAAACCGGCGCGCGCCGACACCCCGATGAGCGTGCCCATGGTGTCCACAAAAGCCATGACAAAGATCGTCAGCACGATCGGGAAAAATCCCCAGGTGAATAGACTGTGCAGATCGAACTGGAAGAATAAAGGCTGAAGGCTCGGCGGACGGCTGATCCAACTGGTCGGCGCGGGAGCGACCCGGGTCACAAAGCTGAGCAGAGCGGTGACGAGAACGCCGCTAAGAATCGCGGCCGGGAAGCGGCGAATCGTCAGCACCGTGATCATCAGGAACCCGAAAATAGAAAGCAGGACGGAAAGCGAAGTCAGATGGCCGGGCCGAACCGGCGCTCCCGGAGATCCCATGGTCACGATGCCGGTCTGATTCAGACCGATGAAGGTGAGGAACAATCCGATGCCGACGGCGTAGCTGTAACGGAGGGTCGCGGGAATGGCGTCGACCATCCATTGCCGGAGGCGGAAAAGTGTCATCAGAACGAAGAGAACACCAGCCAGGAACACGGCGCCGAGAGCGCTTTGCCACGAGTAGCCGAGCACGTGCACGACCGTGAACGCAATGAAAGCGTTTTCGCCCATGTAAGGGGCGATGGCGAAAGGACGGTTGGCATAGAAGCCCATCAGCAGCGTTCCGAAGATCGCGGCCAGAATAGTGGCCGTGAGCGAGGCTCCCGCCGGTATGCCGGCGGTCGTCAGGATGGCGGGGTTGACGGCCACGATGTAGGCCATCGTGAAGAAGGTAGTGAGTCCGGCGACGACTTCGCGGCGGACGGTTGTCTGGTGGCGAGAGAGTTCAAAGAACCGATCGAGCCAGCGATTCAAGTTGCCCTCGGGTGGAAACTCAGGATTGTACATTCGCCGCGCTCGAAGCACGAATCGAGCCGCAATTTGGATCAGGTTTGGAGTTTGGAGGAGTTGGTAGAATTGCTGGAGCAGAAGTTCCAAAGGGCCCCAGCGGCATGAAAGAGAAAATCAAATCGGGATTCTTGTTCCTGGCGATCGTTGCCGGATGTTTTGCGATCTCTGTCCCCTATCGATACCTGCATGAACAGTCGTTAATCGATCATTGCGTGTTTGGGAAGCATGGCAGTTTCAACTACTCCAGCATGTTGTGTGATTTTCACGAAACCCATGACTACGTTCCATATCGAGTTCGACATCCGCACGATAAATCGATTGCCCTGATTGCCGTTGTATCTTTTGTCCTGTTCTTGTCGGGCTACAGCTTTATGCAACTCAGCGGCAGGAATGCATGATTTCAAACCAGCCCGCTACCGCAATTTGGAATACGTTCCTGAGCAGTCGGCGATTAGCGGTTACGCAACTCGGCAAGCAGTTTGGGATCGATGTTGCCGCCGCTGATCACCGCCACGTTGATCTTTGTCTTGGGCAACTGATCGGCATGGAAAAGAAATGCGGCCGGAGCTACTGCGCCGCTCGGTTCGGCCACCATTTTCGAGTTCGCGCTTAGAACACGCGTGGCCTCGCGGATCTCGTTTTCGGTCACGCTGACGATATCGTCGACATAGGCGCGGATGTGCTCGAAATTGATCGCGCCGACGCTCTGCGTGCGAAGCCCGTCCGCCATCGTCTGCGAGACTTGCTCCGCCGGAAAAGAAACGATGCGCCCAGCGCGCAGGCTGGCTTGCGCGTCGGCGGCAAGTTGGGGCTCGACGCCAATCACCTTCACCTGGGGATTCCTGAGAGGACTGCTGAGCTTGAGAGCGGCCGAGACGCCGCTGATCAATCCGCCTCCGCCGACCGGGACCAGCACGGTTTCAACGTTAGGCAGGTCTTCGAGAATTTCGAGACCCACGGTTCCCTGGCCGGCGATAATTTTCTCGTCATTGTAGGGCGGCACGATCACGTAGCCGTGTTCGGCGGCCAGCTGTTGGGCGCGCAGGCGGCGCTCTTCGCTGCTAGGACCGACGGTGACGATCTCGGCGCCGAGGGCAGCGGTGGCTTCGAGTTTGTTCTTAGGAGCATTGCCCGGCATGACGATGATTGCCTTCACGCCCAGCGCCCGCGCCGCGTAGGCCACGCCTTGCGCGTGATTGCCACTGGAATAAGAAATGACACCGCGGCGGCGGTCGCTTTCGTTCAGAGAAGCAATCTTGTTATAAGCGCCGCGCAACTTGAAGGCGCCGATGGGCTGCAGGTTTTCGAGCTTGAGAAAGAGCTTGCGCTGATCCGACGGGCTGGTCCATTCGAATAGAGGCGTGCGGACGGCAATGCCGTGGAGCAGGTCTTGGGCTTGCTGGATGTCCTTGAGTGTGACCATCATTGCTGCTCTTTGAGCGTGCCCGGTCCTCGCCTTTTTTGCAAGCTTGCGCACCTGTAATCTATAAGTTACAATCAACGGTGATGGAAATCCGCCGCTATCTCACCGCGTCGGGCAGAGATGTGTTCGGCGAGTGGCTGTCAGAACTGAGAGACGCTCGAACCAAGGCGAAGATCGTGGCCCGGATCGATCGCCTCTCTGTGGGCAACTTCGGCGACTGCAAAGCACTGCGCCGCGGCTTATTTGAACTGCGGATTGACTGGGGGCCTGGATACCGAGTTTATTACGCAATGGTCGGCAAGACTCGCGTGCTGCTGCTGTGTGGCGGGGATAAACGCAAGCAGTCATCCGACATCAGGCGGGCTCTCGAATACCTCAATGATTACAGGGAGAGAACACAATGAAACGCAAGGCAAGCATATCCCACAAAGAAGCCACGGTTCGCGAACTGCGCGAGAATCCGGAGTTTGCCGCCGAGTACCTACGCGCTGCCTTGGAGGATGACGACGAGCCAAGCGTGCTTCTAATCGCGCTGCGCCGCATTGCGGAAGCGCGCGGCGGCATTGCCAAGGTGGCGAAGGCCGCTGGCATTGAGCGCGAGAGCCTGTACCGCGCCTTGTCGGCTCGCGGAAACCCCCGGCTTTCTACGTTGGTTGCCGTGACCAAGGCAGTGGGGTTGAAGCTCACGGTTGAAGCTGATGGACGCTCATAGGTGCGAAAACTGATTGTGGAGTAGCTATGCCCAGCTATCGCCTTCGGTATGTGTGTGAAACCTCTCTCCGATCTGAAAAAGAAATCTCCTTCGATTACAAGGACCAGCGGATTGTATTCTCGTTTTCACAAAAAGAGAGCGCTGAAAACACCGCGCGCGCCAGCATAGAAGTCGAAGGGGCAAACTGGAGGGAGGCTGATCAAAAGGCTCAAAGCCTTCTTCAACCGGTGCTCGATGCGATCGCCTTTGCGACGGGTTCGCCACTGCTCGTCCTATATTGGGATTTTCTGCTGAAAGATGAAGCTGGTAGCAGCACAAGGGAAGCACTGTGGTTCGAGGCGACAAAGAGACCTGCAAAATTTCAACTGGCGCAAACTCAGGTCGACGCCGCGCAGAGGATTCTTTCGCTGGAGGCTGGCCCAGAATTGGCATTGTGTTGGCACAGATACGGCATCCAAAGAGAGCTGATAATCGACAGATTCGTATTTCAATGGCTGGCGTTTGAGGGGCTTGCCGGCTCAACGCAGATCCCTACCGCGTGCCCCCGCTGCGGGAAGGAGGTAACGCACTGCGAAAAGGCACTGTCGCACGAAGGGTCCGACAGACAGAGAGCGTACCAGCTATTTTCACGCAGCGAACCTAGCACCACAATCCAGGAATTTACGAAACAGATTTGGGGGAAAGCACGAAATTCCGTTTTCCATGGCAGCAAGTACCCGGGCCCCGAACTTCTGACACGGCTGAACACTCTATTTCCTAAGCTCCGTCGCGCTTGTGAGTCCGAATTTAACCAAGTATACGGTTTACCGGATCAACCCCGCCCTTTACGTGCGCTGGACTGGTATTTAAACAATTTCAACATGTTCGAGTGGCAAACCGCCAACGCCCAGGATAGGTTCGCGACCGATTTCCCTTGGGACTCCGTTACCAGGGAATTCGCGAGCTGGCAAGACGGAGAAGCTCGGACGGGGAATCCGGACAAATGGCCGTTCAAGCTGCTTAACTTTGAGAAAGCATCGGCCAATTGGTGAAGTGCAGAGGCTCAAATCTCCAGTATCACCGGCATGATCAGCGGCCGCCGCTGCGTTTGCCGCGAGATGTAGCGCTTCAGGTCGGTGCGGATTTTTTCTTTGATCACGCCATAGTCGGCTTTCTCTTCGGGGCTGGAGGCATCGAGGGTCTCCATGACGATCTCGCGGGCGCGCTCGATCAAGCCGTTCTCGCCGGGTGCGAATCCGCGCGTCACTATCTCGGGTGAAGTTTCGACCAGTCCGCTAAGCTTGTTGATGGCGATGATCGGCATCACGAAGCCGTCTTCGCTGAGGTGGCGGCGGTCTTTTATCACTAAATCTTCCACTACGTCGGTGCGCGAGCCGGAATCGATGCAAACGCGGCCTACGTTGACGCGTCCGGCCTTGCGCGCACCGAGTTCATCGATTTCGAGCACGTCTCCACTCTCAATCAGCATCACGTTGCCGACCGCGCCCCGCATCGACCCAGCGAGTTCGGCATGCAACTTGAGCTGCCGGTATTCGCCATGGATCGGCACGAAATATTTGGGCCGCACCAGGTTGATGATGAGCTTCAATTCTTCCTGGCTGGCGTGTCCGCTGACGTGAATTGGCGGGTAAGAGCCGTCGTCGTAGATGACGAACGCTTCGCGCCGGAAAAGGTGATCCACCATGCGATAGATGGCTTTTTCGTTGCCCGGAATGATGCGCGATGACAGGACGACGGTATCGCCTTTTTCGATTTTGGCGTGCTTGTGGTTATCAACCGCCGCCCGCGATAGCGCCGACATCGGTTCGCCCTGCGTGCCGCTGATCAGGACGCACACTTTCTCCGGCGTGTAGTTCTTCATATCGCCGGGATGGATCAGCATGCCCTCGGGAATCTGTATATAACCCAGGTCTTCCGCGATTTCGGAGGAACTGTTCATGGAGCGGCCGATGAAACAAATCTTGCGGCCGTGCTCCCGTGCCATGTCAATGGTTAGCTTGATGCGATGAATGGACGATGCGAAGCAGGAGACAAACAGCCGCCGCTTGGTGCGAACAAACACCTCTTCAAACTTGCGGTGAACCGCGCGCTCACTCGGCGTGTAGCCCTTGCGCTCGGCGTTGGTCGAATCCTGCAAGAGCAGCAGCACTCCTTCTTTGCCATACTCGGCGAAACCGTGCAGATCGAAGAGGCGGTTGTCGGTGGGCGTAGGGTCGACCTTGAAGTCGCCCGTATGCAGCACGACGCCGAGCGGCGTGTGGATGGCGAGCGCAACACAATCGACCAGGCTGTGCGTCACCAGCAGCGGATGAATGGTGAATGGTCCAACTTTGAAGCGTTCACCGGGACGGATTTCACGCAGATCGGAGTCGTCAAGGAGTTGGTGTTCGTCGAGCTTATCTTCGACATAGGCCAGCGTGAACTCGGTGCCCCAGACAGGCACATTCAGTTCGCTGAGAATCCAGGGCAGGGCGCCGATGTGGTCTTCGTGGCCGTGCGTCAGGACGATGCCGCGCACATGCTTGCGATTTTCAAGCAGGTAAGAAATGTCGGGGACCACGATATCGACGCCCAACAGCTCGGCTTCGGGGAACATCAGGCCGGCGTCAACCACGATGATGTCATCGCCATAGCGGATGGCCATGCAGTTCATTCCGAACTCGCCCATCCCGCCCAGCGGAACTATATGCAGTTTTCCTGTGGACATTAGTAAAGTCGATGCTAGCACAGGGTGAGTAGACGTTCGAGTTACGCCGGCCCGGTGTTCGTGTAGAGACGGGGATTTGCCCCGTCTTGGCTTGCGCGAAGGAGTTGCGTTGGGTGGGCTGTTAAACTTGTCCTAGAGATGCCCGCCGAAAACAAATCCTGGATGCGCAGGCGCGTTGAAGGCGCCATCCGCGGCGGTCTGACTCGCACCTACGACACGATCAAGGTTGATCCGGGACGTTTCCTGATGCAGCTGCGTGTGGCGCACGGATTGCCGCTGGCCACGTTTCACGGAGTTTACACGCTGCCGGTGGATCGTCTCGACGATGTGGCGGAGTCGGTGATCCGCGGTGGCATGAAGCTAGCAGCGGCCGAGGGAGCCGGGTTTGGTCTGGGCGGAATCCTTACCATCGTGCCCGACCTCGGCATCCTCTCTACCATTACCATGCGCACCATCCAAAAGCTCAGCCTGATTTATGGCTTCGAGTTGAATACCGACGACGAAATCGCCGAGCTTTGGATTGCAGCCGCCAGCGCCGCCGGAGTCGACATCAGCCGCGAATTGCTGGAAAAAGAAGTGGTGAACCGCTTTGTGCCGCGTGTGATCCAGCGGATCGCGGTCAAAGCTGGCGCCGAGGTGGCAGAGAAGTGGGCGGGACGATTGATCCCGCTCACCAGTTCAGCGATCGGATGCGCGCTGAACTATTACTTTGTACGCGCATGGGGCGCACGGGCGCGGGCGCATTTTCGCGCGAAACATCTCGAAACGAGGCAAAGGTTTGCGGCGGAACAAAAGCAACTTCCGGGCGCGCCCGCAACGACGTTGCCGTCGTGATATAGGCGGGCCGCCATCAACCCCTTCGGCAACCGCAAAAGACATAGGTTGGCGTGTTTCTACCTTAGCCAATCTTCGAGTTCAATCCCGCGCTCGGTCTTCTCGTCGCGATACTTCACGATCACCGGCGTATAGAGTGAGAGGTTCCACTCCGTTCCCTTGCCTTTTTTCACGGCGCGCGAGCCGGCGACGACTACAGCATTTTCGGGAACCTCCAGTGATCGCTCCGCCGACGCACGGTAGATTTCGCCGCGCACCAGATCGTAGAGCGGCGTGGATCGAGTCAGAATCGTTCCTGCTCCCAACACCGCGCGGGCGCCGACCAGCGTGCCTTCATACACTCCGCAATTGCCGCCGACCAGCACGTCATCTTCGATGATCACCGGGGCGGCGTTGATGGGCTCGAGCACGCCTCCAATCTGCGAGGCGGCGCTCAGGTGCACGCGTTTGCCGACCTGCGCGCACGAGCCAACCAGAGCGTGAGAGTCAATCATCGAACCTTCATCCACATAGGCGCCAACGTTGATGAACATGGGAGGCATGCAGATGACCGATGGCGCAACGTAAGCCCCTTCGCGGATGGAAGATCCGCCCGGAACAAGACGGATGCGATCGGCGAGAGTCAGACGGCGGGCAGGAAAAGTGTCCTTGTCGATAAAAGAGAGGACGTTGCCATCCGACATTTCCGTCAACTCGCCAAGCCGAAAACCCAGCAGGATGCCTTGCTTGACCCAAGCATTGACCACCCAGTGTCCGTTGACTTTCTCAGCGGCGCGAACCTCGCCGCGGGTCAGCGCGGCGCGGAACTCGAGAAAGATGCGACGCGCTTCGCCGGGATTGTCGATGGTTTCGTCCGCCGCTAGGCGTTCAATGGCCGACTTCAGAGTGGATAGCGAATCTGACATACGAGAGCAAGAGAAACTAAAGAGCCAGAAGCTAGAAGCTAAGAGCCGCCTTTACCCCACGCACTTGCATTCGCTGCGAATCAGCACCCCAGGCATCTGATGGGTCGCTTCGCGCGCCTCAGCAAGAGTGCTGTACGGTCCGTGCCAGCGCGAATGATTGGGATCGTGTCCGGCAGGGCGTCCTTTGCCGGAACTACACTGTCCACAGGATGCGCGGTGCAGCATCGCTTTGTGCGGGCCCGCTGCCCAATTTTCGTAAATATAAAATTCGGGGGCAGCGGCGGGCGGAGCTGCGGGCCGGGCAATCAATCCGGCGTCGGTTGCGATTTTTTGCAATTTCGATCTTGTGTCGCGGCGCATCGGAAGCAAGGGCAGGCGATAGACCTCTTCGATCTTACCCATCATTGCCAGGACGGCCTTCACGGGCAGCGGACTTGACTCGATGAAGTTGGCCACCATCAGCGGAAGGTACTTACGGTGGATGGTGCGCGCCGTCTGCCAGTCGTTTTTCAGGGCGGCTCGCGTCATCTCCGCCATTTCGCGCGGGATTTCGTTGGACGCAACCGAAATTACACCCACGCCACCGAGCGCGATCACGGGCAAAGTGACGGCATCATCGCCAGAGAGGACAAGGAAGTTCTCCGGTACCGAGTTCAGCACCTCCGCGATTTGCGTCATGTTCCCGCTGGCTTCCTTCACGCCGGCGATGTTTGGAACTTCGCACAGCCGCGCCAAGGTCACAGGTTCGAGATTGGCGGAGGTGCGGCCGGGCACGTTATAGACGATGACGGGCTTGTCGACAGCTTCGGCGATCGCGCGGAAGTGCCGGTATTGGCCCTCCTGGGTCGGCTTGTTGTAGTACGGCGAAGCGGTGAGGATGGCATTGACGCCCGGCCGCGCCGCCACTTCTTTCGCCTTGTTGACAGCGTCTTGCGTAGAGTTGGAAGTAGCGCCGGCGACGATCGGCATGCGTCCGGCGGCGACCTCGATGGTCACATCGATTACGCGCAGCCACTCGTCATGATTGAGCGTGGGAGTTTCTCCCGTGGTGCCGCAGGGAATCAGGAAGTCGATGCCTGATTCGACCTGCCAGGCGACCAGATTGCGCAGCGCATTTTCATCGACAGAACCGTCCTGGGAGAACGGTGTGACCAGAGCGGTACCACAGCCTCGCAGTTGCATGGCTAAAGGATAACTCTTCTCTGATCGGCTTGCATTTGCCAAGCGTGATGCCGCAGGAGGTTAGGACAAGGAGCCAGTTAATTAGGGATTCCCTTCCTCCTGTGCGGGAGGAAGGGCATTCCTGCGAGGTTAGTGGGTGTGGGTTGGGTGAGCACTGACGGTCACTTCATGCTGCTCACCCTTGACACTTCCTTGATGGTTGCCTTGTCGTCGTAGACCCCGGCGGCTACCACATATTTGGTTCCTTTAGCACTCAATCCATAAGCGAGCTTGCGGGAGCCCTCCTTCTCGCCGGGTTTCGGCCACCAATACTCGAACCAGACTCCGGAAGGCTTCTTCGCCGCGTCGCAAAAATCTGCCGGGAAGACGGTTCCCCCCTTGGTGTCCTTCAGCGACACGAAATCTGTGCCCACCAGCTCCGGCTTGATGGGGTGAGCCGCTTGGACCTTCTTATCACAGTCCTCGACAAAGATGTATGTGTCTTTCCACACCCACGGACCCTGCTTCTGCTGAAACTGTGCGAGGTCACCCGTCTTCGATAGGGTGCTGGCTGCTTCCCTTACCTTGGCGACAACCTCCTGCGGGGTCGCGTGGTCCTGCGCAACGGCGACCGTACAGAGGACAACGCTGACGAGAGCCACAGCGGCGAAAATCTTGCTGCTTTTCATTGGCAATCTCCTTTTTTACTTCATGCTGCTCACCTTTGACAGTTCCTTGACGGTTGCCGTGTCGCTGTAGATTCCAGCATTCACGATGTAGGGAGTTCCTTTAGCGGCCAGGTGATAGGCGATCTTGCGTGACGGCTCCGTCGCGCCAGGCTTCGGCCACCAATACTCACCCCAGACGCCAGAAGGCGAATCCTGAACCTGCTTGCAGTAAGCTGCTGAGTCCGGGAAGAGGCTTTTTCCAGTTTTTGCGTCCTTGACGGACGAGAGGTCCTGGCCTACCATCTCCGGCTTTATCGGGTGAGCCGCCATCACCTTTTTGCTGCAGTCCTGGATGAAGATATAGGTGTCCTTCCACACCCACGGACCGCTCTTCTGGTCAAACTGTTTCAGGTCACCCGTCTTCGACAGGGCGCTGGCTGCTTCCCTTACCTTGGCGACGACTTCCTGAGCGGTTGCGTGGTCCTGCCCAACCGCGACGGTGCAGAGGGCGATGTTGAGGAGAGCTATCGTCACTCCGGCGAAAATCTTGCTGCTTTTCATTGTCATTGGCAATCTCCTTTTTTACTTCATGCTGCTCAACTTTGACGCTTCCGCGATAGTTGTCTTGTCGTCATACACGCCGGCGATCACCACGTAAGGAGTCCCTTTTGCTTGCAAGTAATAGGCGACCTTGCGGGAGGGCTCCTTCTCGCCGGGCTTCGGCCAGTAAAACACTTTCCAGATGCCCGAAGGCGTGTCCTTCACTGTCTTGCAGAAGGCGGCCGCGTCCGGGATGATGACTTTTCCCGATTTCGCGTCCTTAATTGACGAGATCTCTACGCCTATCATCTCCGGCTTGATGGGGTGAGCCGCCATGACTTTCTTGTCGCAGTCATAGATGAAGACATAAGTGTCTTTCCACACCCACTGACCCTGCCTCTCATCAAACTGTTTCACGTCGCTTGTTTTCGACAGGGTGGTGGCCGCTTCCCTTACCTTGGCGACGACGTCCTGAGGGGTGGCGTGGTCCTGCCCAACGGCGACGGTGCACAGGCCGACGTTGAGGAGAGCAACTGTTACACCGGCGAAAATCTTGCCGCTCTTCATGTGGAACCTCCTTTTTTGGCTTGAAAAGCGGCCCCAGTCTACACCCACCTCGGCCGTTTGCAACATTGCGAAGGGATTTTTGTCTGGACGCGGTATGCAATACGGACCAGCGTTGCCTAAAGCTCGCGCCAGACGTTGCGAAACTCGTAGAAGCCGGTTTTCCCCACTAGCCACTCGGCTGCGCGCACCGCGCCTTCGGAGTATCCCTGGCGCGATTTGGCATCGTGGCACAAATAGATTCGATCGCTTGCTGAATTGAAGACCACTTCGTGCATGCCCACCGCGTCGCCCTCGCGAAAGGAGACAATCTCGATTTCTTCTTCGTTGCCTCCGGCGTCGCGCACAATTTTCTGCAGCGTGATCGCCGTCCCCGATGGAGCGTCTTTTTTTTGCGCGTGATGGCGCTCGAAGATCTGACCCGAATAATCGTATTTCAGAGCGGCCCCGGCGGTCGCGGCAATCTCGAAGAACAGGTTCACGCCGATGGAAAAATTCGATCCGTAGAGAAAGCCAGTCTTTGCCGCGAGCACCATTTCGCGCAAGCGCGGCAATTGGTCGTACCAGCCGGTGGTTCCGACCACCAGATTTTTCTTTGCGCGGATGCAGGCCTCGGCACTGGCGATCGCCGCCGCCGGCGTGGTGAAGTCGATCACAACGTCGATAGCGGCAAGCGCATCGGGTTTAAGAGCGCTGGCGTTGGGGTTGTCCGCGGCAGAGAATACTCGCACATGATGCCGCCGGGCACGTGCCACTTCTGCAACCAACGCCCCTGTTTTGCCTCGGCCAAGGATTAGAAGATTCATTCTGAAACCTTAAGTGCCAATATTTCCTGGCGGTCGAGAATTTGCTACGCAAACACTTCCGGATCCGCCTCCGCAAAAAACGCGCGGTGCAGGCGCCGGACCACCTCAGCTGCGTCATCTTCTTCAATCACGAAAGTTAGATTAATTTCGGACGCGCCTTGCGAGATCATGCGGATCTTCACATCCTCAAGAATGCCGAAAACCTTGGCGGCGATTCCGGGTGTGTCACGCAAATTCTCGCCCACCAGACAGACGATCGCCTTGCGCCCCTCGTACTTCACGTCCGCGAGTTTTGCCAAATCGGCGGCCAGCGCCGGAATGGATTCGTTGGTCTCGGCCGTCACCGAAACGCTGACTTCAGAAGTAGAAACCACGTCCACCGCGACGTTGTGACGATCAAAGGCCTCAAAAATAGACTTCAAATATCCGTGCAACAGCAACCGGCGAGGCGAGGCAACCTCCACGAGCGTGATCTTTTTCTTGAGTGCGATGGCCTTGAAAATATTAGCGCAGCGCGGGGCGCGCGCCGTGATCTTTGTCCCTTCGCAGGTCGGGTTCATCGAGTTCAGAACATAGACCGGAATATTTTGCTGGACTGCGGGTAGCACGGTTGCCGGATGCAAAACCTTGGCCCCGAAGTAGGCAAGTTCGGCGGCTTCGTCAAAGCTGATGACCTTGATGCGGCGAGCCTCAGGAGTAAGGCGGGGGTCGGTGGTCATCATACCGTCCACGTCGGTCCAGATTTCGATGCGCTGTGCATTCAAACCGGCCCCAAAAATCGCGGCGGAAAAATCCGAGCCTCCACGGCCGATGGTGGTGGTGATGCCGGCGCGATTGGAACCAATGAATCCGCCCATCACCGGAACCTTACCGGCCTCGACCAGAGGCTGGACTCTCTTGCGCAGGCGCTCGTTAGTTTCTTCGAACTGCGGAACCGCGCGAGTATAACTGCTGTCGGTGAGCAGGCATTGGCGAGAATCCACGTGCGCACCGGGCAATCCGCGGGCGGCGAAAGCAGCGGCTACGATCTTGCTCGAAAGCACTTCGCCGAACGAGGCAACGTAATCGTAGGTGCGGGGAGTGATCTCGCCCACCGCGCCAATACCGCGCAGCAACTCGTCCAGATCTTCGAAGTCGGCGCCCAGGTCGCCATGAAATTCCGTGAACAGCGCGGTGCCGAGCAATTCTCCAGCGGTGTCATAGTGGCGCTCGCGCAAGGCGCGAGCCATTTTGAGAGCGGTCTTGCGGTCGCCGCCACCGGCAGCCTTTCCCATGGCGAGCAGGGAATCGGTGACTTTGGCCATGGCGCTGACCACCACCACGGGGCGGTCCGCCAACCTGCCCTGGACGATGTGGGCCACGCGCTCAATCGCTTTTGCGTCCTGTACGGAAGTCCCGCCGAACTTCATGACAATCATGGGCCGGGGTGCTCCTCAAAACAGTTGCCAGTAGCCAGTAGCCAGTTGCCAGTAAGGGCCGCGGCGATGCAGGTTTGTCTGGCTACTGGCAACTGGCTACTGGCAACTGTTTTCACCCGAGATACCCCTTCGCCTTCAGAAGTTCGGCATTGAGCAGCGCCGCGCCGGCGGCTCCGCGAATTGTGTTGTGCGACAGCACGGTAAACTTCCAATCGAGAACATTGCACTTGCGCAAGCGGCCGACCACCGTGGTCATGCCCGCGCCAAGGTCAACGTCGAAGCGTGGTTGCGGACGGTCCGAGGCAGTCATGTACACGACAGGTCGATCGGGCGCGCTCGGCAAGCGCAGTTGCTGTGGTTCGGCGCGGAAATCGTTCCAGGTGGCGATGATCTCTTCTGGCTTCGCTTTTCGCTTGAGTCGAATCGCGACCGACTCGGTATGCCCATCTTCCACCGCGACGCGATTGCATTGCGCGCTCATCGCAAAAGGAGCGGGGTCGACGCGCGAGCCGTTGAGAGTCCCCAGTAATTTTTGCGTCTCCTCTTCCATCTTTTCTTCTTCTTTCGCGATGTAGGGGATCACATTGCCCAGAATGTCGAGCGATGCCACGCCCGGATATCCGGCGCCGCTGACCGCCTGCATGGTGACCGCCATCACCGTCTCGAGCGTAAATGCGCGATGTAACGGAGCAAGAGCCAGCACCAGGCCAATCGCGGAGCAGTTGGGATTGGTGACAACATAACCTCCCGATTTGCTGCGCCAGGGTTGTTTATCGATTAGCCGAATATGGTCGCCGTTGACTTCCGGAATCACCAGGGGAACGTCGGACTGCATGCGCAAGGCGCTCGAGTTAGACACGACCGCGCAGCCGGCGCCGGCGAACTGCGGTTCCAGCTCGCGGGCGATGCCGGCATCGAGTGCGGCGAAGATAATCTTGGGCGCACCTTCGGGGTTGGCGGGCGACACCGTCATCTTGGCGACGTCAGCGGGGATGGCGGTTTTCAAACGCCAGCGCGCAGCTTCAGCGTAGGGCCGCCCTTCCGATCGATCGGAAGCGGCCAGCCATGCGACTTCGAACCACGGATGATGCTCCAACATCTGGATAAATCGCTGGCCGACGATGCCGGTGGCACCGAGGATTCCTACAGGAAGTTTGTTCGACATATTTTGGTGGACAAGGTAAGTTTTGATTTTATACCAGTGAAATTTCGGTGGGGAATGCCATGGCGGGGACCCAGAGCAAAAGGGACACGGCGTGTGTCAAGGATAATTAAGGATGATCAAGGATAAAGTCGCGAACTAGGTTCGACCTTGGCCGAGTTCCTGCGGAAACGAGTATTCGTTGAGCGGTCCAAACTTCCGCTTCTCGGCGTAGATGCGCCAACGACGCCAGACGATGCGCAAACTGGCCATCACCGGGATGGAGAGATAGACGCCGAGTATGCCGGCAATTTCGCCGCCCGCGAGAATTCCGAACAGAGCCGCGAGCGGGTGCAATTCCACGCTGACTCCCATGACGCGGGGCGAGATGACGTAGTCCTGTATCATGCGCCACACGACCAGGAACAAAAGCAAAAAAGCCCAGTGCTGGTATCCCGCCAGAACGGCGACGACCATCATGGCGGCGCCCGCCATCAGGGGCCCGGCAAGCGGAACGAACTCCAGCGCACCTCCGGCGGTGCCAAGCATCAGCGCGTACGGCACTCGCATTGCCCCCAAGAACGCGGTGTATGCCACCAGCGATAGCGCCGCCAGGGTCAACTGGGCGCGAATGAATTGGGCGAGCATCTGGTTCAGGTCCTGGAGCACATCCTGCAAGAACTCGCGCTGCGAGCGCGACTGCACCAGCGCAACCAGCACTTCATGGAAGCTGCCACCATCGCGCAGGAAAAAAATGGCCAGGATCGGCACCAGAAACAGCACCCACACTTCCTGCGCCGCCTCAGCCGCGCGCACGCCAATGCGCTGCGCCAGGTGAGACAAGTCTCCCCGGTGACTTATCAGAAAACTTTGAATCCGCTTCTGGGTCTCGAGGCTCCAGCCGTGCTCGGTTCCGATCCGTGCGGCAAGCTGGCCGATTTGGCCGGAGAGTTGACCGGTACTTGCCTTATCCATGAGCCCGGGTAGCGACGCTCCCAGGCGGGCGCTTTGCCGGGCAATCCTCGGACCGACGAGAAAGCCAAACAGCCCCAGAGCAACGAGAAGCAGGAGGTAAATGACCGTGATCGCCCAGGCGCGGCTGCGCAACAGTTTCTCCAGCCGCACCACGGCAGGATTAATGAGGTACGCAAAGAAAATGGCGAAAAGGAAGAGAATTAAGGTTCGCCGCGCCGCGTAGAGAAAGCCCAAGCCTACGGCGAACAGCAAAGCCGTGAATAGAACGCGCGACGTGCGTGAATCAAGAATCGTCAAGAGTTATCCCGGCCGATCCGGTCCCGCCTCCGAACAGCGCCTACACAAGCGCCACCCCTATCGTATCGCCTGAAGTAGAGAGCCATCCAATGTCGAAAGGGGCTGACCTTCAGCAAGCTCTGGCTGTCCCGGCTAATCGCGGTCCACCACGGTATTTTCTCCGACAACGGACATCCGCATAACCTTGAATTGATCGTCGAGCCAGAGTTGCCACGTTCCCGCGTCGTCCTTGAGCTCCAGTTTGAGCAGATCCTGCTGTCCACTCTTCAGGGTTAGCTTTTCCCGGCCCAGGAATTCCGCGCTGAGCTGCTCCGAAGAATGTTCGTGCGGGTTCAAGACTCCAAACTGAGCGCGCTGCTTCAGTGGGCACTGCACTTGCCCTTTCTCTTGTTTGCAAGCGGCAGCTAGGAATCTCCACGCCAGCACCTCCCGCTGAATGAAGAAGTAGTCGTCCAGGATCGTGGTCGACGCCGGGAGCAGGTAGGGCTGTTCGTGTTCTTTCTCTCCAGCTCCAGCGGTCCACTTCTGATTCAGAAAATCTTCATTCGGAAGCACGGTGGATTGCGCTGACCCGGGGCTCAATTCCTTCCATTCGTAACGGCGGATTTCGCCCTTCGCGGTAAGTTGCATCTCGGAAGTTTGCACAGCCAGGGTGGGAGCATTCTCCGTCTTGAACTCGGACCGGATGACGCTGCCGTAGCTGGTCTCATAAATCGAAAACGTCTCGGTTCCTACACGATGGCCACTCTGGAACACGCCGAACGAACCGGAGTCAACCTGCTTGCCCTCGTGCTCCTTCTCCTTCTCTTTTGGTATAGGAGAGGCCGATGCCAAGGAACCACATGCGGCAATAGGCCAGACTAGCGCCATCATGAAAGCGAGCAGCCGATGAGACAACTTCACTGTTGATTCTCCTGTTCCGAAACTTGTCAGGTTACGTTAGGGCCCGCGTCTTTCTGAGTCCTTCTTAGTTTCAGCGCCTCTTCGATCTCGACGCAAATGGAGGCCAACGGCTTGCCCGTGGTCTCTACTACGACGGTCGCTTGCCGATAAAAGGGAAGGCGTTGCGCGTACAGTTGAGCGAACCGTTCTGGATCTCCTCGCAGGGGTCGTTCTATGCCATCCGCTAGGCTCCGTTGCCAAAGTTCGGATAGGGGCGCTTCCAGGAAAACCGATGGCCACTGACGAAGCAATTCGCGGTTCTTTTCCTGTACGAAAGCCCCGCCACCGAGAGCAACTACGCTGTTGCGTTGCAGCGATTCGGTGAGTAGATCGCAAAGCGCGCGGGTTTCGGCAAGCCGAAATCCGCACTCGCCACTGGCCCGAAAAATCTCGGGAATGGTTTGCCGCTCGCGGGACTCGATTCGAGTATCCAGATCCACAAAATCCCAGTTCAGGCGCCGGGCAAGTTCCTGCCCTACGCTGCTCTTGCCGGAAGCCATGAATCCCACAAGAAACACTGCGCGCACTCCCATGGCGCTCCCGGGCCCGTAATGGGCGATGTTGTCGTCAGATGAGTTATGCCCCAGGTCCGCGCCCACCTGCCCCATTGATTTTCTGCGTTTCAGCGTTGCTTGAGGCGGATTCTACCACTGAAAGAGCGCAGCACGACCTCTGATGCGGCCCCACCGGTGGTGCCAAAGAAGGAACGTTCCGCTTCCACGGGAAAGCGGGAGTGCATGGGTTGGAGAGGAAAGTCGTGGTGCACGCGGCCCAATACCGAGTGCGCCCTGAAAGCGGCCGAAACGTTCGCCGGCACCAGCGCCTCGATGTCACCTCTATGGGTGGTGAACTTATACTCGCCACCCGAACCGAAATCGCCATCGTAGAAAATCCTTCCGCTGCCTGAGCTGGCCTGAACCAGCGGCCCGGTCACGGATTTCAAATGGATGTCGCCGCTAATGGAAGAGATCTCAATGTGTCCGTTGCTGACATCGGCCAGCGTGACGATCCCGCGCATCGTCCGGACGTGGATATGCCCGTTGTCCACGTTGCGAACGTTCATCATGGCGTCCGAACCTTCCATGGTTAGGTCTCCATGCAAGCGCTCCGCCGACAGAGGACCGGTTGAAGAACGGAGATTGAGGGTGGCGTCCGGCGGAATCAGCAGCTCATAGTCGACCTGGCCCGTTTGCTGGTCTGCGTCCTGCAGCAGGTGCGATGCGATTTCAATCCGGTTGCCGCTTTGGCGCTGGTCGACCTCCACGTTGTCCGACTTGATCGTGGCCATCACCACGACCTGATCGGCGCTCCCAGGTTTCACCGAAATCGCCCCGTACTGCGTCTCCACGGAAACATTGGCGTTGGGACCGACCGTGAAATGGTATTCCTTCTTGGTCTCGGCAACGGCCGCCGCAGCCAGGCAGGTTGCCAGCGCCAGAGTTACGACCGTGGTTTGGCGAATACTCACTTGCTGAATACTCGCTTTTTGAACATTCGCCCTCCGAAGACTTGCCATAAAACGCCGCCCCTGCGGCCGGGATCGCCGGTCCGCCCCTTCGACTATTGAATACGATCCAACGCTATCTGGTAAAGAAGAGCTTTCTGTTGATAAGCATCCATCAGATGCTGCCGGGCGTCCGCATCCCCCGGATTCCGCTTCACGTAAGCCTCGGTTTCCCGGATGTCCGCGTTCACCGCATTCAACTGATTCTCATATGTGGCCCGCATCGAAGGGGCACGGGTGGAAACTACACTGAGGAATTGTTGATCTTCCGCGCTCGGCGCGGGTTCTACTGCGGGTTTGGCGATGTCCTTTGGTGGGGCCGCCTTCTGTGCCAGCTGCCGAGGAGCCGGGGCCGGCACGGAAGCCGGGGTAACGGCAGGGGCTTCCGCAACTGAAGTTGTGGTTGGAGCTGGAGCCGTCCCTGGCGTTGCCGGAGCTTGCTGCATCGCCACTTGCGGCGCTGGCTTGTGGCTTACCACGTAAGATCCTGCCGCCACCAACCCAGCCGCAACCGGCGCCAGCCACCACGCACTCCAGCGCCGTCGTGGAGGAGTTGGGAGAAGGATAGGCCGCCGTGCCGCAGAAGTTGGCGCAAACTCCGCTTCACGGATCAACCCTTCGGCGCGTAATTGAGCGGCAATTCCCAGCCACACCCTGGGCGACGGTTCTTCGCTTGTCGCCAGTTGCCGGGCTTCGCTCGTGATCAGCTTCAGGTCCGACACCAGATCCGAGCAATCTGGACAGGACTTCACATGAATCTTAAATTCAGTCGCGAACGCAGTGTCCGGAGCGCCCTCGAGAATTTCCGGCAGAGCTCGCCGTACATCGGAACACGTCATAGCAACCTCTCCCCAATACCGCAACTTCCGTTATCCAGTCTTGGCCTTTTCGGCTCTCATGAACTTCAGATAATCCCGCAGCTTCAATCGTGCCTTGTGGAGCTGCGACTTGCTGTTGCCAATCGAGCATCCCACAATTTCGGCAATCTCGTTATGCTCGAAACCTTCAATATCGTGCAACACAAAAACCGTTCGATAACCCGGTGGCAGCCGGTCAATTGCCCGCTGCAATTGCAGGCGATCGATGGAGCCTGTCAGCTTGGCGTCCTTGGTGCCAAATTCCTTCCTGGGAGCTTCGTCGTCGGCCTCCAGAGTCTCTTCGAGCGACACCACCGGCAAGCCTTTCTTGCGCAGTTGCATCAGCACCACGTTGACCGTCATGCGGTGCAGCCAGGTGGAGAAAGCAGATTCGCCGCGAAAGGTTTCGATCTTGCGAAATAGCTGAAGGAATGCTTCTTGGGCCAGATCTTCGGCCTGTGCGGGATTGGAAACCATACGCAAACATAAAGAGTAAACCCGGCGTTTGTGCAGGTGGTACAGGACTTCGAACGCAGCTTCGTGGCCCTGCTTAGCCTGCTCAATAGCCTCTGCTTCAGTGATGCCTGGCTTTGGGTCGGTCAAGTCGCCTTTTCCGGCCGCTACTGCTTCAGATGCGGCTTCGAACTCTTTACGTTGTACAAATTTGCCGAGGCAGTCGTGGAGGTCGCTCTCGACCGTTCCTAGTCGTCAGAATACCAAAAACCGTAGCCTGCGGACTGATCTATCCGACCAAAGTGCCAGCTCAGCTCGGTCCATAGATCACTTTCGTAACGCTCTAGTAAAGAGACGACTCAAACCCGTCCCCAGGCGCAGTTTCCTACCCCTTTGCGGTGATCGTCTCTAGCCCATGCCCACGCGGACCGGTCTCGCGAATCCGCAACAGAATGGCGAAGGCAAGCCCGACAAAGCCCAGGACCGAGAAAATCCACATGCCGAGCCCGTATCCTCCCGGGTTATCCAGTCCGGCGTGGGCGTAGTCATTGGCCTTGCCAATCAGCAGATTCAAGATGAAGAAGCCGACTTGTTGGATCAGTGTCATCAAAGCGTAGGCGGTACCTAGCCGGCTCTGGTCCACGATATAGGCGACCGACGGCCACATGACCGCCGGAATCAGCGAGAAAGCCACTCCCATCATGCACACCGGCACGTAGAGTGAAACATTCGTGTATCCCATGAGGAGATAAACCGGCATCAGCAGGATAGAGCCGAACATCATCAAAAGCGCACGCTTTCCGATCTTGTCGGAGAGCAGTCCGAAAAGAGGAGTAGCGACCATTGCCGAAAAGGGAAGCAGGCTGTTGAAGAATCCCGCCCGCTCGTGCGCCAGCACCCGCATCGCTTCCGAAGCGCTGATGCCGCCGTGGGCCGCCAGGATCTTATTGGTGAATAAGTCGATGGCAAACGTACGGAAGGGAAAGATTGCGGAGTAAAAGGTGAAGCAGAGCCCTACCACGAACCAATACGATGGGTTAAATCGAAAAATCTGCCCGAACTCCAGCTTGTCGATGGAACCGGCCCGCCCCAGTTCGTATCGTCCTTCTGCCCGGCTTTCGAGTACCCAGTAAACTGCCGAGCAGACAACCGCTAAGACTCCAGCGCCCACGGCAATCAACAACGGTCCTTGCCAACTTGGTTCGCCGGCCGGCCCATTAGGATAAAACGCTCTGTTCGCCCAGGTCGGAGAATTGTCAGCCGCCACCGAGGCCAGACGGGCAATGGTGAGGTTGATCCCAAAGGCGAAGCTGAGCTCTTTGCCCTTGAACCACTTGGCAAGCACGGTCGTGGCCGCAACAATCATGGATTCGGCGCCCAGACCAAGGACGGTGCGGCCGGCGATCATCACACCAGGCTGCCCGCGCGCGGCCGTAAGCGCGGCGCCCAGCAGGCAAAGTAGGGCAAAGAACGTAATGGCCTTCTTCGTGCCAATCCGGTCAATGACGATGCCGCCGATCAGCAATGTGCAAACCGCCGCCACGCTATACGACGAGTTGAGCCACCCGAATGCCGTGGCAGAAAAACCCAGCTTGTCGATGAAAATGCGTTCTAGTGGGTTGATACTGTCGTAAATGTAGTAATTGCCGCCCATCGCCACGCTGACAAATAGCAGTACGGTCCAGCGATAGAGACGAGAAGGTTCAGGACGTGCAAGCTCAGGCATGAAGACACTCATCCTCGGCGCGCAGCAGCGCCTGCTGTTCAATTGTGACGAAGAGCAACCGACGAAGATAGCAGATTAGAGAAGGGATGACTCACCAAAGAAAAGGAGGGGTATATCGGATCGAGGAATGAGATCCCTTCAAGAAATGAAAGGCTCCTGGCCTCCACGGAAACGCGGCGACCAAGAGCCGAAAACCGAGAGCTGATCGCTGAGAGCTAGTTTCTACATCTTTTCCGTCTTGCCGTCGTATTTCACGGCGCCGTTTTTGTCATTCAGGCGCGTGACGTCGTCGTTGTTATAAGCGTGAGCAGCTTTCCTGAAGCCCTTCACTACGCTCGTCGCATCGGTGGTGTTCTCCCGTCCGGTGAAGTAAGTCCAGTCGCCGTGCGCTTCCGCGCCTGCGGCGTGTTCTTCACGGGCACGTTCTTTGTGGATACGGTCCTCCCGCGGACGCTCTTCACGGAAACGTTCTTGAGGCGGACGTTCTTCGTGCCTCATGCCGCGCATGACGTGACCTTCTCCTCCAATCGGCTCGGGCCACAGGTGGACGTCCGGAGTTATCAACGGAGCGCCGCCGCCCTGATACCACACGGCAGTCGTGTACTCCGAACTTGTCGATCCCTCAATCTGAGAAAGCGTCGAGTTGGTCGCACCGGCGATTAAACCCGTGGTCGCGTCGCTCGCTCCCACCGGATTCGGCGAAAAAGTTTGCAGGGAAACTTGCGGAGTGGTCAACATCGGGATATAGGGGCCACATCCATAAAGGCAAGGGCCGGCGTAAGGGAACGGCTGTTGCGCAAAAGCCGCTACAGTCATGAGAACTACCGCGGTCAGAACCAGATAGGGTCGCATACTTCCTCCACTGCGCTAACAACTTTGCCTGTGTGGCAGCAGTTTGCTGGCCAGTTCCCGCTGCCCTGAAGAAAACGGGAATGTTCGGAGATTCGCGGCGCTTGCAGGCAAATCGCTGAAAGTTCCGGCGAGCGTGGCTCGCAAGGCTGGTGAAAAGCCGTGCGCACAACCTGCAATCGATTGGCGCAGCCAGAGCTCATTTACCGACCTCAACTCCCTACATATCGGGCGTACAGGCTGCGTGCAACGGCAACGTCAGTGGTTCCCTTGATGATCGCCCGGCCGTCGGGAAACAGCGTCATTTCGTAAGGCTCGCGCCAGAACTTCAGCACAAATTCGTTATGGCGAACGTTGCCATGAGGCTGAAGCCGGGCGCTCATCTCGGCAAAGTCCACCGGCCGCTTCCGCTCGTGAATCTGCACGGAATTTCTGCCGCAGAGAGTAATATGAGGCCGCCCTTCACCCGCCAGATGGACGAAGTCACCCGAGCAGGCTCGGCATCCCGCGCGTGAATGAATCGCCGCCATCTCCGCCCGTTCGTTGCTCCAGCAATCCCATGACAGCAGCGTCCGCCGCATTTGTGACCTGGCGCCCACCAGAAACTTCAACGCCTCGGTGGCCGCAATCGACGCCACCAGGTTCACGGCGGAATTTAGAATGCCTGCGGTCTCACAGGTCTCGACCATCCCCCGCGGAGATTCCGGAAAGACGCACGCCAGGCAGGCCGTTTCGCCGGGCAGGATGTTCATGGTCACGGCATAGCTGCCGACCGCTGCGGCGTAAATCCAAGCCACGGAATTTTTCACCGCGTAGTCGTTAATCAGGTAACGGGTTTCGAAATTATCTGTCCCATCCAAAATCAGATCGGAGCCGCCAAGCAGGGAATCGACATTTCCCGGGACCAGGTCGGCGACATGAGGCCCGACCACGATCTGGGAATTGAAGCGCGCGATTTGCCGCGCCGCCGCGATCGCCTTCGGGACAGATTCTCGCGCGTCGTTCTCGTCAAAGAGCGACTGCCGCTGCAGATTGCTGGGCTCAACATAATCGCGGTCGAGAATCCGCATCGTCCCGATGCCCGAACGCGCCAGCAACGAAGCCAGGGCCGAACCGGTAGCGCCGCATCCCACGATGACCACACGGGACTGCGCCAGCCTGTTCTGCCCCTCGGCTCCGATCCCCTTAAACAACACCTGCCGCGAGTATCGGTCGTTGTTCTGCAAAGCGATCTGCCAAGCGTCCATTTTCAAGGCGCTTACCTTAGCGATTAACCTTTCGTGGGCTTTCCAACCAGTATTATAGGTGCCGGTCATCAAACTTTATCCTGCGAGCAAAGTGTGCCGTTTGGCGATTCATCGAACCCGAAGGGTTTCATGGTTAAGCAGCGTGAATTCTCCAGACTTTGTCATCCCGAGCGAAGCGAGGGATCTGCAGTTCGCCGCAAAATGCAGATTCCTCGCTTCACTCGGGATGACAAATCATTGGAGGTATCGCTCGTACACCGCTCCGGACTGGGCGTTCGCCAAGAATTCCTGAGCGCCGTCGCTCGGGTTGCGCTGGCACTTTTGTTGACGCTGCCGAACAGCGGCAGTTGGGCGGCTGGTTCGCCTCCCGCCCCGCAGCAACCACCCGCATCGTCTGTGCAGTCCGGAGCACAATTCGGAACCATCGCACCCTATCTCGGATTGACGATTGATCAGATTGAGTTGCCGGGCGTTCCCCCGGAAGAGGCCACGGCGCTGCTGGCGGCCACGCCGCTCAAGATCGGCGAACCACTAACGCGGGAAACGCTGCACGACGCGATGCAAGCCCTTTTTGCCACCGGACGGTTCTCCGACATTCAAGCGGAAGCGAACCGCACCGAGACGACCGGCGTCAGGCTGCGCTTTCTGACGGTCGCCAATTTTTTTGTGGGTATGGTGACCATGGAAGGCGTCTCTAGCAATCCGTCCCCGAACCAACTGGCCAGCGCCACCCGCCTCAAACTAGGCGAACTCTATTCTCGGGAGAAACTCGACCGCGCTCTGGCCGGTATCCAACGAGTGATGGAAGAAAATGGATTCCACCAAGCGAAGGTTACGATCTCCGAACAACGCGACGAGCCGCAACACCAGGTCAACATGACCTTCCATGTCGTTTCGGGACCGCGTGCCATGGTCGGAGAGATCGTTGTGGAAGGCGATGCTGGCTATTCCGAGGAGCAGATCGAGGAAATCACCAAGCTGCATTCCGGCGTTCCGGTCGTCTCGAATCGCATTACGCGCGCTCTGCAACGAATTCGCAGTCGCTATCAAAAGCAGGACCGTTTGCTCGCCCAAGTCGAGGTGGCCAGCCGCACCTACCATTCCGAGCGCAACGCCGTAGATTATGTCTTTAAAGTGGATCGCGGCCCGGTAGTGACGATCGCCGCCGAGGGTTTTAGGATCAGCCAGCGCGTGCTGAAGAGACTGGTGCCAATCTACGAAGAAGGCGCAGTCGACGATGACTTGCTCAACGAAGGCCGGCGCAATATTCAGAACCATCTGCAGACTCTTGGTTACTTTGAGGCCACCGTGAGCGTGAGCCAGCGCAGCACGCAGGGCGGCAAGAATTTACAGGTGCTCTACGCTGTCGATCCCGGAGACCGCCACAAGCTCGCTGCCATTCACATTTCTGGCAATCGATTTTTTTCCGACGACCTGATTCGCTCCCGTATGCAGGACCAAGCCACCGGACGCCTGTTCAGTCATGGGCGCTACAGCGAAGTGCTGCTTGAGGAAGATGTGCGAAGTATTGAGAGCCTCTATCGAGCCAGTGGTTTCCGGCAGGCCGAAGTCACAAGCAAGCTGGTTGACAAGTATCAGGGTGATCCGTCGCAACTCGCGATCGAGATCGTCGTCAAGGAAGGCCTGCAGACACGCGTGGCATGGGTCCGCATTGAGGGGAGCTATACGCTTCCGCAGGAACAGCTGCCCGAAATTTCCACTGCCGAAGGGCAGGGCTTTGACGAATCGAGCCTGGCCGATGATCGTGACACAATTCTGAGCAAATATTTCGATAACGGTTTTCCCAATGCCACCGTCGACGTCGCCTATGTTCCCGTTCCGTCACCGGACAACTTACCGCGCGTGGGAGTAACTTTCACGATTCATGAAGGTGAGCAATTTTTTGTCAATCAAGTTTTTCTCGATGGGCTGCACCACACCCGCCGCGGCGTGGCCGGCCGGGCAATAACAGTGCGACCGGGCGCGCCCCTAAGCCAGCAGGACATGCTGGAGAGTCAGCGCCGCCTGTACGACCTCGGCCTTTTCAAGCAGGTCGATACCGCCATCCAGAACCCGGACGGCACCGAGTCGCGCAAGAATGTGCTCGTCACGGCGCGTGAGGCGGATCGCTATACCTTCGACTACGGCGGCGGTTTTGAGTTCCAGACCGGACAGCCCGCATACGGAACCAATCAACCACTCGGGCAAACCGGCGTCAGTCCCATGGTCTCTCTCGGTGTCAGCCGCATCAACGTGGATGGTCGCCACCAGACCATCACCATGAAGGGTAACCTCGGCTACCTGCAGCAGAAAGCGCTCATCAGTTACGACATCCCCACCCTGCTTAACCTTGAAAACCTTCGCTTCACCGCTACTGGGCTTTACGACAACACCATCGACGTCTCCACCTTTACCTCGAAACGTCTGGAGGGCACTTTCCAAGTTTTGCAAGTGCTGTACAAGGTAGAGGACCGCGAACTGACGACGTTCACCTACCGTTTCAGCTACCGCCGCGTTGAGGCCAGCAATATTGAGGTCACCAGTAACCTGATTCCGCTTCTCTCCACGCCGACCCGGGTGGGAATGCCTAATTTTCTCTACATTCGCAACCGGCGCGATAGCGATCTGGAAAGCACGCGCGGCAGCTATACCACCGTCGAAGGCGGCGTTGCCTCCAGCTATTTTGGCTCCGAGGCCGACTTCAGCCGGTTGCTGGTCAAGAACTCCACCTATCACACGTTCTTTCGTAATCGCAGCACGGGGCAGGGCTTCGTCTTCGCCCGTTCCACCAGCGTCGGGGTTGAGAACCGTTTCGGAAGCACGGTGCTGCTGGATCCTGCGCAAACCGTGCCGGCCGGCGAAACGCTGATTCCTCTGCCGGAGCGTTTCTTCAGCGGCGGGGGCAACTCCCATCGCGGGTTCGGGTTAAATCAGGCAGGACCACGCGATCCGTTCACCGGATTTCCCGTCGGCGGAAGCGCTGTGTTCCTCAACAATCTGGAGATGCGTTTCCCAAACGTCAGGGTGCCTTACATCAATGACAACGTAGGCTTTACTGTTTTCGAAGACATGGGCAACGTTTTTGCCCGGCCACAGGAAATGTTTCCCAGCCTGGCGCGTTTTCACCAGCCCGACCAGGATTTCTGTTTTAATGCGAACACGCACCTGAAGTGCAATTACAACTACGCGTCGCACGCCGTTGGCCTGGGGGTGCGCTATCAGACGCCCATCGGACCATTGCGTTTCGATTTCGGATACAATTTAAATCCACCCTACTTTCCAAGCTATACCAACATCACCACCAATAAGGTGACGGGGCAGGCTGTCGGGCAGTTTGGGTATCAACGCGCCGGGCATTTTAACTTTTCGTTCAGCGTAGGGCAGTCATTCTGATGAAACCGATCAAACTCGGAAAACAGTGCCTTGCTTTGATGGTGCTGAGCATGGCTCTGGCGAGCACTGCCCTGGGCGGCCAGGTGGTTGATCGTGTGGTCACCAACGTCAACGGCCACGCGGTTTTGCAGAGCGATTGGGAGGAGGAAGTAGCCTTCGAGGCGCTTTCGAATGGCCGCGATCCGGACTCGTTCACCTCGGCCGAGCGCAATGCCGCCCTTGATCGCCTGATCGATCAGGAACTGCTGCGCGAACAGGTTCGGCCGGTGCAACCCGCTCCCCAGGAGCAGGTCGCTGTCCGCGTTGCCGAAGTGCGCAGTGAAGTCCGCAAACTACGTCCAGATTGCGCCACCGAAGACGGATGGCATGCCACCTTGCAACGTTACGGGCTAACCCAAAGCTCGCTTGAAAAACGTCTAAGCGACCAGATCCAACTGATGAAGCTTGTCGAAGACCGTCTGCGGCCCTCCATACACATTGATCAGCAGGCGGTGGAGACCTACTACCACGATCAGTTGCTGCCCGAGATGAAAAAGGCTGGCAGTGGCGCGGCACCGCTGACCCAAGTCTTTGGCCGAATTAAGGATTTGCTGGCCCAACAGAAGATGAATGAGCTGCTTTCGGGGTGGCTGGCGAATCTGCGCTCGGGGAGCCATATCCTGGCTCCTGAACCCAGTGCCGGAGAGCAGAACCGTTGAGCGAACAATCGAGCGAACAATCGACTGAGCCGCCTTCTGAACAACGGCCCGAGCCGTCTCCTCCTGTGCGCCGGCGTATTCTGTGGAAACTCTTTCTGTCGTTTTGCGTTTTCAGCCTGATTGGCTTCAGCCTGCTCGGTTGGTACGTCACGACCGATTCTTTTCAGCGGATGGTCCGCCGCCGGGTCATCGCGTCGGCTGAAAAACTCACCGGCGGCCGCGTCGAACTCGGGGAACTTCACACCATCCCGTTCCGCTTGCGTGTAGACGCTCGCAACCTGACCATCCACGGCCGCGAAGCCTCGGACCAGGCTCCGTTTCTGCACGTCGACCGCCTGCAGGCGGAGATGAAAATCATTTCGCTTCTCAGCACCACCGTCGGATTGCATTCTCTGGTTCTCGAGCACCCGGTCGTCCACATTATTGACTATCCCGATGGCACCACCAATGCTCCCGTGCCAAAGTCGAGCCTTTCCTCCGGCCGGTCCTCCAGCCAAGGTCCGGTTGAACAACTCATCTCGCTGTCCGTTTCGCACATCGAGGTGCAGAGGGGCGAGCTCTTGTGGGAAGAAAAGAGAGTGCCATTCGAGTTTTCCGCCCGCGACCTGGCGCTGCTCTTGAACTACTCCTTGTTGCGGCGGCAATACGAAGCCCATGTCGTTGCTGGAACCGTCGCCACGCGCCTTCAGGACTACCCCTTGTTCGTGTGGCGGGCTGATGGTTCGCTGGTTCTGGCCCGCGGACATGCCGACATTAGTAGTTTGACGGTGACTTCTGGAAAATCTGAAATTCATTTCACGGGCCGCCTGCAGGACTTTCACGACCCCCATGTGACAGGTGATTATCGCGGCGTCGCGGATCTCGGCGAACTCGCGTCGCTGGCGCCGCAAGTGCAACTGCGCAAAGCTACGGCCCAGTTCGAGGGCAAAGTTTCCTGGAGCCTGCGGGATTTTTCCACCCAGGGAAACGTGCAGGCTAAGGACATCGAATGGTCGAACGGGAAGCTGTCGATGCGGAATGGCCGCTTTGCCGCAGGATTCTCCGTCACCCCGGACCGCTTTCGCGTTTCTTCGATCAAGGCAAACCTGCTCGATGGCGACCTGCTGGGCGATGCCGATGTGACGAACTGGCAGAACTCTCTCGAAGCGTCGCCGGCCCAGGGACGCCGCCATGTGATCGGACGCGTCCCGCCGGGAAGTCTGCAGCGCGGCTCGGTGCGCCTGCAATTGGCGGGCTTCCCGCTGCTTCCGGGCCTGGAAATAATGAGCTCAAAGAAACTCCCGCTGGACCGCCTTGCCCTTTCCGGAATCGCGATTGGCAACATCGAGATGCTCTGGGTGGGCTCGATCCGGGACGCGGAGACTCGCCTGAACCTAAGCATTGCGCCGCCGCTAACACCGATCGTGAGCGAGATTCCAGTGCACGGACAGATTGATGGCATTTACCGCGGCTCGAGGGACGAACTAGAAGTGAGCCAACTTCACCTGGCAACGGCTGGTTCTGAAATCACCGCCACTGGCAATCTGGCCGAAACCTCAACCTCATCGTTGCGCTTCTCCTTCACCAGCCACAACCTGAAAGAGTGGACGCCGCTGCTCGAGGCGGCATACGGATCGCCTGATTTGCCCTTTACCGTTCACGGCTGGGCGAGTTTCACCGGCAACGCCAGCGGCAAACTTACGGCGCTATCCGTCAGTGGAAATCTCGAGGTCTACGATTTTGACACCACCTTGCCGCTGACCAAACGCGTCTCCTCTCGAGTGCTGCACTGGGACGCGCTGTCCACCGCCGTCCAGTATTCCAGCAATCATTTCGCGGCGCGCAATGGGTCGCTCATTCATGGCCACACCACGGCGCACTTCGATGCCAGCGCCGCGCTCACGGAATCCGCATTTCAAGGGAACGATCCTTTTACATTGCACTTTGACGTCCGCAGCGCCGACGTGTCGGAGCTGGCTAAATTGGCCGGAGTTTCTCAGCCATTTGCCGGAACTTTGGATATGGTCGTCAGCGTTTCGGGCACGCGCGCCAATCCCCACGGGGATGGACATCTCGAGGTTCGCCACGGGATGGCCTACGGAGTAGGCGTTCCTTGGTTGAAGAGCGATCTCCGCCTCGCGGATGGCGAGCTGCAGTTCAACAACATCGAAACCACCGCCTACGATGCTGCACTTTCCGGCAGCGCGGCGGTCAGCGTGTCGAACCTGATTGCGCCAAATCTGGTTTCGCCAAAATTAGGTACGCCAAACCACGACTTGCCGAAGACCGAGTTTCGTCTGAACCTTTCCGGACGTAACCTTGATCTCGCCCGGTTCCCGCGTTTGCAGACCAGCCGGTTCACCGCGGATGGCGTCGGCGACTTCACGGTGCGAGCCAGCGGCACTCTCGATCAGCCTACGCTCGAAGCGCACGTCCATCTCAAGGACCTCGCCTTGGACAAGGAGCGCGCCGGAGATTTCTACCTGGACGCAGCCACGCTTGGACGGCAACTCGAGCTCAACGCCCACTCGGACTTCGACAAATCCGATCTGACCATTGTGGGGAGCGTCGGACTGGAACATGACTTTTCCGCGGACCTGAATCTGGCCTTCCATCGTCTGGATGCCGATTCGCTTCTCCGCGCTTACTTGCCGGGAAAGATCACGGGGCGCTCGACTCTTGATGGGACGCTCCACGTTCGTGGCCCGCTGCGCGCTCCGCGCGATTTAAGAGCGGTCGCCGAGCTCCAAGCTTTCAGCGCCGAAATCGAGCGTGTGCAAATACAAAGTGTGGGGCCAGTTCGCTTCGAGGTAGCGGATCAAGTCCTGATGCTGGAAAATCTTCACCTTGCAGGAAGTGGAACCGATTTCACTGCCCACGGCAGCGCGCATTTGAGCGGCACGCAAGAGCTAGACTTCCGCCTGGACGGTTCGATCAATTTGACGCTTTTGCAGTCTCTCAACCCCAAAATCCTGGCGCGCGGCACATTAGGCGTAAACCTCGACGCCAACGGCACGATCGCGCAGCCCGTGCTGCAAGGACGTCTGGAAGTGAAGGACACCTTCGTCAGCCACAACGATTTTCCCAGCGGCCTTAGCGGCCTTAGCGGCCTGAACGGCGTCTTGCTGTTCGATCGCAGCCGCATCCAGATCGAGAAGCTGAGCGGCACCACCGGCGGCGGCACGGTCGCGCTGACCGGCTCCGCGACCTACCAGAGTGGCACGCTCCAACTCGATTTTGGTGCCACCGCGCATGGGGTTCGCCTGCGTTATCCCCCGGGCGTAAGTTCCACCGCCGACGCGGATCTCCGGCTGACCGGCAGTACGAACTCCGCTCTGCTGAGCGGCAACGTGGTGGTCACCAAGCTGGCCGTCACCCCAGGGTTTGACTTCGGCGCATACATCGAAAAGAGCAAGCAGGGGGTCATCCTGACGCAAACCGATAGTCTGCAGAGCCGGCTGAAGCTCGATGTTCATGTCGTGACCACTCCGGAACTGGAGATGCAAACCGCGATCGCCCGGCTTTCCGGCAATGCGGACCTCAGGGTGCGCGGTACCGCTGAGCGCCCGGCAATTCTGGGACGGGCGGAAGTTCTGGAAGGAGAAATCTCGTTCAACGGGACCAAGTACAAGCTCGAGCGCGGCGATGTTACTTTCGCGAATCCGGCCAGGACGCAGCCGATCATCGATCTGCAGGCGACCACGCGCGTGCGCGATTACGACATCACGGTTCAATTCCGCGGTGATGCCAGCATTGCCAACGGCTTGAAGGTGACCTGGCAGTCCGAGCCGCAGCTTCCCGAAGCCGACGTCATCGCCCTGTTGGCTCTGGGCCGCACCCAGGAGGAATCGGCGGCCGCAACGTCGAGCGGATCATCCTTTGGGTTTGGCGGAGAGGCCTCGAACCTGCTCATCAATCAGGCTCTCAAGAGCACCGTCAACAGCCGGCTGCAGAGTTTGTTCGGAGCCAGCCGCGTTAAGATCGATCCCCAGGGTTTGCCCAGCGAAACCAACCTGGTGCGAGGGCCGCAGGTCACCGTCGAACAGCAAGTGGCGAGCAATATCACGCTGACCTATAGCACCAACGTCTCCGTTTCCAACCAGCAGATCATCCAGGTGGAGTACAACATAACCCGGAATATTTCGATCGTGGCGCTGCGCGACCAGAACGGAGTGGTCAGTTTCGACTTCAAGATACGGCGCCGGAAGAAGTGACAACGGGCAGGTTTCAAAGTTTCAAGGTATTCTTTCCTTGAAACCTTGAAACTCTGAAACCTTGAAACTTTGTCTCCCCACCCCAATATCCGCCTTGACATAAATCTCCAAACCAGCAACTCTATTTGGTTTTCACTCCATGCTCGGAGAAACGGACGACAAGCAGGGTCAGGGAACTCATTTTGCGATTACGCGTCTTTTATCACGACAAATGTTTTGACGGCGCTTCCTCGGCCGCCCTGTTCTCCCGTTTCTACCGGGAACGAATCCGCAGCGATGTCGACTTCGTCTACTCCGGCCTGCTGCATCGCGCCGGCTCTCTTTTCGACGAGAAGCAGTTTGACGGCGATGAGAACGCCATCGTCGATTTCAAGTATTCCAGTTCGCGCAAAATCACCTGGTGGTTCGATCACCACGAAAGCGCTTTTCTTTCACCCGCCGACGCCGCCCACTTCGAGCAGGATCAGAGCAATCGCAAGTTCTACGATCCGGCTTTCAAGTCCTGCACAAGTTTTATTGCCATGATTGCGAAAGAGCGCTTCGGCTTCGATCCAAGCCCGGTCTCGGAACTGGTCCACTGGACTGACATCGTCGACGGCGCCATGTACGAAGACGCGAAGTCGGCGGTCGAAATGAAAGCTCCAGCCATGAAGCTGACCATGGTCATCGAAGCCTCCACCGATCGCAACTTCGTTAAGACCGTGATTCCTCTGCTTGCTTACAAACCGCTCGCTGAAATTCTTGAAGCGCCATTCGTCGCCGCCGTCCTGCCGCCGCTCCTCGAACGTCACCAGCGCTCGATCGAGATTTTGCGGCAGCGCACGAAAGAAGAAGACGGCACCATTTTTTTCGACATTACCGACCTCGCCCTCGAGGGCTACAACAAGTTCATTCCGTACTATCTGCATCCCGATTCGATCTACAGCGTCGGCCTGAGCAAGAGTTCGTTCCGGGTGAAAGTTTCGGTCGGATCGAACCCGTGGTCGAGTCGTGAGCCCACCGTGAATCTCGCCAAGGTGTGCGAGCGCTATGGCGGCGGCGGCCACGCCCGAGTCGGGGCGATTTCTTTCGAAGTCACCCAGAGTGAAGCCGCCCACAAAGCCGCCGCGGAAATCGTCGAGGAGTTACGCGCCAGCGTCCGCGCTTAGCCGCAAAGCGGCGCAAGAAGACAGCCCACGGCGTAAGCCGTGGGGAAACTGGATAAACAATTTTCCCCAATGCATCCTAGACTTCCGCATCCCAGAATCCCGCATCCGAGAATCGATGATCCCGCACACATCAAAGGCGTGCGCACCGTCGCTACGGTTGAGTTTATGAAAGGGTTCATCGTCGTTCTCGCGGGTCTCGGTGTGTTCTCCATGCGGCACAAAGATATTTGGGGAATCGCCGAGAGCTTCCTCGAATTGTTCCACGTGAACCCTCTTCGCCACTACGTCGGAGTCTTTATCGACCTGGTGTACCGCGTCAGTGACCTCCGCCTGTGGAAAATAGCCGTGCTCGCGTCGGTCTACGCGATCCTTCGCTTCATCGAAGCCTACGGATTGTGGTACATCCGCCCTTGGGCGGAGTGGATGGCCATTGCCTCGGGCTCCATCTACATTCCGTTCGAGCTAGCCGATCTGTTGCATCGCCCCGACTGGATTCGACTTCTGATTCTCGCCATCAACGTAGGAATCGTCCTCTACATGGTGATGCTGCGCCTGGAAGCAGCCAAGAAGCGCCACGCCCAACGGGCGCATCCGTAGGGATGCGGGCCGACGCACGCCGTTATTTATATGGCGTCAGGACCGGCGTGGCGGCGCTAGATCCGTTTGATTGTCGCGAACCAGGCCGGTGCGCCGTGGTCATCGTGGAATCTCGTCCGAATCCGGTCCGGTTCGATGGCCGCGACATTCCATCCGTTGCTGGGGTTGAACGCCGTTCTCAGCTCTTCCTGACTGACGGGGTGCGGGCCAGTATCAGGACCATCGTCACTGAAGCACAACACATACAGGGTTTCATCGTGCTCGGTCACCGATGCTAGACTCGCCACGTATCCTGGCCGCTCGTCGCCATTGAAGGTGTGGAACAGTCCGCAGTCCAGTACCGTCTGAAACCTGCGCCCCAAACGCTCCAGCTGGAACGCGTCAGCCGCAGCGAACTCAAGCTCGATCCCACGGGCGTGGGACTTCTCTCGGGCGATCGCGAGTGCTGTCTCAGCCACGTCAACGCCCAGAACAGACAACCCCAGCGAGGCGACGAGAAGAGCGTTCTCGCCGGTCCCGCAGCCCGCATCGAGCACCGCTCCGGCGAATCCGCCTTCGGATGCCAAACGCGCGATTGCTGGCTGCGGCTGGCCGATATCCCAAGGCGCAGGGCCGTTGTGGTACGACGCATCCCAGGGCAGTCCCGTCATCCGTTCGTGACTGGTTGGGTGCCGGCCACAGAACAGATCGTGAGCGAGGATTCCTGATCGCTCCGACAACTTCGTCCCCTTCCTGCAACTGGTGTTACCGCTCATCGTAGCACGCCGATCCACAGGTCTTGACTATTCCTTCCCTTCGTTTGATCACACGGGACTCCGTCGTGCGCGCGTTTCAAATGAGGAGCGATTTCGGATTTTTGGTCAAGCGAGGAGCGCGGGGAAGGTCAATGAGCGATACCGCGATGTTTCGACAACAATCAGCTCTTTCCCGAAAGCTGCGAATTAGAAATGAACAAGGCTCCCCTCTATTTTTTCTGAAGCCACGGAGGGAACTGAAGCCAGCTACTTGGGAATGCGTCGTCCTCTTCAACGGAGACGATTGTGCCTTGGTGATAGAGAATGCGCCAGCCCTCGGAGGTAGTTTGCCAAATGGTAGCGCGCCGGGTCAGCCGCTCAATCTGCCGGAGTGTGTACGTAAATAGGTAAGTGTCAGGGCTGAGACGGCGAACGGCGAGGTCATAGGTTTGCCAGCCTGCAGCAGCTGCGTCGACGGGCGAATGCTTCTCCAAAGTGCAAAGAATGAACTCGCGGCTATAGCGGCGGCCCGATGCGCTCGTCTCCCGATATTCGGGTGCTGTGGCCTTTTCGAAGTCGGCGCGTGTGGTGCCGAATTGCGCTGTATGAAAGATGGCTCGCGGCGGCGGAGTTCTTCGAACACCGACAACAGGTCGGGATCAATGTGCGTAAAGACCTCGTGATTCGTCATGCCGCCATTGTACGATTCGGCCACCCATCGAATGAGGGGCTTTGGAGAATAACTGTTATAAACAGGCCCCATTACACTCGTCACTGATGGATCATGAGAACAAGTCGGTGGCTGTCCGAGCTCCGTTTTTGGGGGGCCTTTGACGCTTTTCATCACATCCAACACCAGTGATCACCATTACAGACCTCCAACCAGCCCGGCGCGATAATGTCCCCTGGCCTGTGGCAGACCCGAAGTGTGCCTGTCTCCGAAGTTCTGGACTTCGAAAATGGCCTAAATCATTGATTCTAAAAGATCGGGGTATCATTTTTGTTTTGGCGGCTATAACTTAGCAGTAAACAGCGAGATCTCAAGCAAGACTTACTCGTTCAGCGAGCAGCCGCAGTCCGCTGGCGGAACGTGCGCCTTCAGAAAATCGGCTACGCGCTTGTAGGCGTCAATCTGATTTTCGAGTTTCGCGAAGCCGTGGCCTTCGTTCTCATAGACTTTGTATTCGACCACTCCGCCGCGCTTCTTGACCGCGTCCACCACCTGCTGCGCTTCTTCTTTGGGGCAGCGCGGATCGTTGCCGCCCGCCAACAGGTACAAGGGCGCCTTGATCTGGTCCACGAAATTGATGGGCGAGCGATCTTCGAAGAGCGCCTTGTTTTTCTCGGGATCGCCCATGGTGGCAAGGTCCGACTGCTGCAACACGGGGTCTTCATTCTGAATCTCGGTGAACCAGTTCACAAAAGGCACAATCGGAACGCCCGCCGCCCACAGCTCCGGAGCCTTGGTGACGCCCATCATCGTCATGTAGCCACCGTAGCTGCCGCCCATCAGAATGAGTTTTTTCGGATCGACGTAGCCCGTCTGTTTGATCCAGTCGGCGGCCGCGAGCACATCCTGCAAGTCGCCGCCGCCCATATCGAAGAGATTTGCCTGTTGAAATTCTTTTCCGTAGCCGGTCGATCCGCGATAGTTGGGCGCGATCACAATGTAACCCTGGTTCGCCATGTACTGGACGAAGCGGTTGAACGTATTCATCGTCTGCGCCGTCGGACCGCCGTGAACATACACAATCGCCGGATGCTCGCCATTGCGCGGCAGGTTATAAGGCACATAGACGAAGGCGGAGATCGTCCACTTGCCATCTTTGCTGGGATAGTGGACAAGGTAAGGTTCGACCATATCTTCGGAACGCACGCCGCCCACAAGAGAATGCGTGAGTTGATGTGACTTGCCATCGGCCAGGCTGTAGACCCACAAATCGCCGGGAGCGGTCGGTCCCGTATGGTTGTAAAGTATTCGCGAGTTGTCGCGAGTGAAGGGCGAAGGCCCGCCAGACGGCCAGTTCAGCCCCTTCGGGAGCGGCAACACGCGTGCCTTCGCTGTGGCCGCGTCGTAGACATAGAGATCCATGTTGCCGTCCACGTTGCCGGTGTAGATCAGCGACTTGCCATCGGGAGAATAGTTCTGACCGGAAATCTCCCATTTGTCCTGGGTCAGCCAGTGGATCTTCTTCGATGCGATGTCGAGAAGCCCGACATTGTCGTATCCATTGCCGGCGTTCGACGTGATCAGAACATGCTTTCCATCCGGCGCGACATCGTTAGCCTCGAAGGTCTTCTCGCCATCGTGGGGCGTGAGCAGCGTGCTCTGCGCGTTCTCAACATCGACCAGAAACACGTTGGAATCGGTGCCCTTGGCTTGCTCTTGCGTATAGACGATGAACTTGCCGTCAGCCGACCAGATCGGCGCAACGTTCATGCGGTCTTTCGCGGTTCCGGTGGTCAGGTGCTTCACGTCGCGCAGGACCGTGTCGTAAACGTCAATCTCGAACACGGACGACGTCCGCGGCTTGACCATATAGACCAGATAGCGGCCGTCGGGTGACCAGGCGGGACTTTGCTCTGCGATTTCGCGGGTGTGGGTGACGTTGACCACTTGTCCAGACTTGGGCGATACGAGAAAAATGTCCCACTGCTCGTCGCCGTCGTAATCGGACATGTAGGCGATCCACTTGCCGTCGGGCGACCATGTAGGGCTGGTCTGGCGCTCATTGCTCACCGTGAGTTGCATCGGCCATCCGCCTTCGGAGGGCACCAGCCAAAGATTATTGCGGCCGCTCAGGTTGCTGACGAAGGCGACCGTCTGGCCATCCGGCGACCAGGTCGCGCCACCCACCTGTCGCGTCATGTAAAGCTTCTCGATGGAAAGGTTCTTCTCGACGCGGGCATCGGGCTTGGATGTGACCTGTTTCGGGTCGGTGGTGGCCTGCGGTGCGGGCAGAGTCTGGGATGTTGCCGGGTTGCTCATCATTGTCAGTATCAATACGACCATAACAAACGGAGTAAGAATGCGCATGGCGCCTCGAAGGGAAATCGGAAGTATGGAAAGTTTAGCAGCGTTGAGGCTTCCTGCTACTCGACGGTCACCTGGTAGTCGCGGCCTTCCCAGCGCGAGGAGTTTTTCCAGTAGAACGTAAACATGATCTGGCGGCCTATGGTGAGAGTTTCGGTTGGCAGATCCAGGTGTTGCAGGTTCCAGCCACTCTCTTCGGAGTCGTTGTCGTGCGTCGTCTGCCAGTTGTCAAAGCTCCAGTGCACGCGCGCTGATTCCAGCAACAGAATGCGCAGCTTCTTTCCGCAGGGCATCGTGCGCGGCTTATTGTTGAAGCGCCAGTTGAAATATGTGGCAGATGTTTTCTTTTCCAGATAGCGTTCTACCGTTTGCGAAGGCTGATCGAAAATCTTTCCCTCGAGCAGCGACCGGCGCAGTTTGATGTATTCGGAATGCGCCCACACCAGCGGGCACGCCGACCCCGATGCTTTCCCTGTGAACAACTCGCGCTCGGGGATGTCGGTCGTGTCCCAGACTTGTTCGGGAATCAGGCGGGTTGATCCTGTCGAATTCTCCATCACGCCCAACAAGGCTTCGGCGGAAGCGGCGCGTCCGGCAGCCAGTTCGTAGTGGGCTCGTTCACCCGCCAGCAGCGGCCAGGGGCGGCCGATGCCCGTGCCGTCGAATGGAGATCCGTCTTCGTGCTCGCCGTAACCGTCGCGATTGTAGCGATACCAACCCGGTCCCTGGGGAAGCTTTACGCGAAGCAGTTCATCGATGACCTTGATCGTGTTCAGGATTCGGGGATCGTCGGGCGCGCGCAGGCCGAAGCGCACCAGGGCCAAGGCATCCGGGCTGACGATCTCGATCGCCTGCGCATTCGAACTGCCCGGGGCGCGGTTCTTGATGGGAACGAATCCCTGCAATGGCGACGCGGCTCCGTCTCCAGTGGGAGGCGGCGTGATGCGGACATAGTAGCCTTCGACTCCGACCTGCCGGGCAAGATCGCTGTTAACAGCGTACGTCCGGCGTTCCATGTTGTAGTTCCATGTGTCGGCCATGTGGCGAAGGAATTCAGCGGGCTGAGGCTGACCCATCGACTGTGCGAGATCGGCAGCAATGAGCAGAGCAGCGATTTCAGCGGCCATGGTGAAAGGCGAATAACCGCCGTCCTCCTCCCAGCGGTCCTGCTGTGTAACTGGGCCGTTGGTCGCGATGAACGCGGCTGCTTTGCGCACCATCGGCCACCAATGGCCGCTTTTACCAAAGCAGCGGGGCGATTCGCGACGCAGCAGATCGACCAGAAGAATCGGAAACGCAGTCTCATCCATTTGCAGCCCGTTCCAGTAGGGACGCCCATCCAACCACATGTTTTGCGCCCAGTGTCCGTCGGCTTCCTGGGTGGCCTCAAGGTAATGCAATACGCGGAGAGCGTCGTCGTCAGCGCCCGCGGCCAGCAATCCGCCGGCGCTTTCGACCAGATCGCGCGGCCAGATGAGATGGTAGCCACCGAGATCCTCGTCGCCCTTGTTGAAGCCCCAGGGAATGGAGAGGCTGGCGATGATTCCGCCGAGAAAGTCCTTGGATTCGTGAGTGCGCAGAACCGCCGTGCTGGCGCGATACAGGTCTTTTTCCCGCGGCTTCTCGTCGAGCTTCTTGAGCGTCCGCTGCCAGTTCCGCCAGTGAAAGACGTAATCTTTGCGGGTCGTTTCATAAGAGGTCAGCAGGGAAGAGAGGGCTTGCTGACCGGCTTCCGCCCAGATGTCGCCAAAGCCGAGGGCGAGGATGAAGTCTCCGCGGCAGGCGGTTAGGTCGATTTCAGCGGTCAGTGCGACGTTCCCGCTTTCCGCGCGGTCGTATTCCCATGTCATCTGGAAATGCCGCGACAGGTCTTGCCAGCCGTCCGACGTGCCGGCAAATCCAACGGAACGTTTCAGCCACGGCGCGGAACAGGCCAGGGCGAGCGCGCAGGAATCGCGCTGGGCAAAAAGCATCGGCGTCCCCTTATAATCACCCACCCAGCCAGTATTGCCGTATCCGAAATTCGCCAGGTGCGACGCCAACAGTGCGTAGAGGCGGTAGTCCCCTAGATTGCCCTGAAGCGGCACGAAGCGAATCCTCTGCAACACCACATTTCGCCACGGATCGGTCAGCACTTCCTTTTCGATCCGATACCGGCCCTCCACGTGGGTGTTGGTCAGTTCGTAGACCGGCACTCCTGGTTCGATGGGAACGTTCTCGAAGGTACAATGGCGTTTCTCTTCCGAGAAGAACTGACGGCCGTCGGTTACAATCAGGCCAAAGTCGCGGGTGCAGGCTTGGTCCACCCGGGGAAAATAAATTTCATTGAGAATGCCGTGACTCAGCGTAAACCAAACTCTGCTGTGGAGGTTGAGCGCAGTTCCTACGCCCGTTTTGGCGCTCGACGTCCAGCGGGGTTCGATGCCGGGCGATCCGGGCGCATAACGAAGGCCGTTTCTCACAGGATCATCGCTCACAGAGGGTTGTCCTCACCGACAAGCAGTTTGCCAGAAGATGTGGATCTGTGCTGGAAGTTTCACCAAAACGCAGGAAAGAGCATCTAATCTGGCACATGTCTGGATATCGCATTATTCGTGATTTACCTCGGCTTGAGCGTTGCGTGGAAGGGATCGCAAGCTTAGCCTGCCTTTTGCTACTGGTGGCTGTTCCCGGGGCGTTTGCCGAACTGCCTTCGGCGGGGCTCAATCGCGGATTCCTCCGACTCTACGATCTGGATTTTAGCGGCGCGCAAAAAGAATTCGAGTCGTGGGAAAAACTGAACCCCGACAATCCCATGGGACCAGCGAGCGAGGCGGCTGGGGTATTGTTTTCAGAATTCAACCGTCTCGGGGTGCTGGAAGCGCAGTTTTATGTGGACGACTCGGTCTTCAGCGCGCGGAAGAAATACGACGCCGACCCGCAACAGCGCGCCCGTTTCGACCAACAACTCACTCGTGCTGAAGACTTGGCAAAGTCGAGGCTGAGCCGCGACGCTCGGGACCGCGATGCGCTCCTGGCGATGACGTTTGCCGCAGGCTTGCGCTCCGACTTTGCCGCGCTCATTGAAAAGCGCAATTTGGCGTCACTGCATTACACCAAGGAAGCAACGGCGTGGGCCGGGCAACTGCTTGCGGCCGATCCTAACTGCTACGACGCTCACCTGGCTGGCGGCGTCAGCCGTTACATCGTCGGCTCCATGGCCGCTCCGGTCCGCTGGGTCTTACGCTTGGGAGGCGTTGCGGGAGACAAGGCCGGAGGCATTACTGAACTGCAGACAACCGCGGCCCAAGGCCATCTGCTCGCCCCATTTGCGCGAATCCTGCTGGCCATCGCCTACGTCCGCGAGAAGGAGTTGCCGCGCGCTCGCGAACTCCTGCTGGCGTTGGAAAAGGATTTCCCCGACAATGCTCTTTTTGGCCGGGAGTTGGCACGACTCGACAAGAAGGAGAGCCGCTAAGTATTTGGAAAACAAAGTAGGTTTATCAGAAATTCACCCCGCTGTAACCTTCCCTTAACATTCGGCCCATAAAAGAAGGTTTGCATACTTAAATCAAGCACGAGGAGGACTCGTCCAGTGATACGTCTGAGACGTCGTATCTTGCTGCTGTTGGCAGGTCTTGCATTGACGCTGCCGGTCATGGGGCAGACTCAACTGAACGGAGCGGGAGCTACTTTTCCGTATCCGATGTATTCCAAATGGTTCAGCGAATACAACAAGCTTCACCCGGATGTGCAGATCAACTACCAGTCTATTGGCAGCGGCGGCGGCATCCGCCAGGTGCTGAACGGCACGGTTGATTTCGGCGCTAGTGACGGTCCCATGACCGACGAGCAGCTCAAGGAGGCCAAGACGAAAATCCTGCACATCCCCACGGTGTTGGGCGCTGACGTCCCTGCATACAACGTTCCTGGAATCAGCGGCGAAATCAAGTTCACTCCCGAAGCTCTGGCGGGCATTTTCCTTGGAAAGATTCAGAACTGGAATGACCCGGCACTCACCAAAGTCAACCCGGGCGTGAATTTCCCGAACCAACAAATTATTGTGGTTCACCGTTCCGACGGCAGCGGTACAACGTACATCTTCACTGACTATCTCTCCAAGGTCAGCAAGGAGTGGGAAGCGCAGGTGGGGAAGGGAACCTCGGTGAAATGGCCGGTCGGTTTAGGCGGAAAGGGTAACGAAGGCGTCGCCGGACAGATCCGGCAGTTGCAAGGATCAATCGGCTACGTTGAGCTGATTTATGCGGTGGAGAACAAAATCACCTACGGATCGGTCAAAAACTCCGCGGGCAATTTCGTGAAGGCTTCGCTCGACGGTGTGACCGAAGCGGCGGCGTCGGCGCCAAAAATGCCCGCAGATTTTCGCGTGTCCATAACGAACGCGCCGGGCAAGACGGCGTATCCGATTTCGAGCTTTACCTGGCTTTTGGTTCCGGAGCAGGCCAAGGATCCGAAGAAGGGCAAGATCATTGCCGATTTCCTGAACTGGATGGTCACCGACGGCCAGAAGATGACAGCCCAGCTCAGCTACGCGCCGCTACCCGCTAACGTGGCGGAGAAAGTCAAAGCGGCTATCAAGCAGGTCCATTGAAGTACTGCGAACAAGATAACGTCGAGTGGACAAAGGTATAATCAGGCTTGGGCAGAACGCGAGAGGTCAGCTGAATGAGCTCGTCATGGCAAACGGAGACGAGGCATCTCTCATGCCGATGGTCTGAACTGGGGCGGCGCGCCCAATACAACCCGTGTTGGATGCAAGAGACTTCCGACGTTCAGAGTGGTTACTTGAAGCCTGTTCCGGATTTTGCCAGCCACAGTCCATTTGGGGGAGCCTTTTGGTTTGAACCCCATACGACTGACCGCGAAGCGTTGAGCGGCCGTCAAACCTTATCATCTATTTATTAAGGCATGCTGGTCCCGCGCCAAATAGTGCCGCGGGACCATTTTGGGGTTACGGCAAGTAGTAGCGGAACGAGGTGAACACCATATTGTCCACGCCATTCGGTTGCCTGCCATCTCCTGACCAGGTATTACGCGTCACGTAGGAGTACTGCGTACCATACTGGAACCTGCCCCTGGGCCCGCTGTAGAAGCGATACCAGAAGCCGACCGTTCCCTCGATCAAGGCACGAGTGTCGGCGGTGCAATTGCCGAGGGTGCCCGGAGCGAACCCGCCCGGACCCGGCGCAGCTTCGGTGTAGCACCCAGTGTTATTGAATTCGGGCGCGCCGTAGCCAACATATACTGGCGTCATCGACGTCGGCGACGAGAGATAAGAGTCGTACGCCCGCCCGGCGTACTCGAGTCCACCGTAGCTATAGATATCAAGTTTTTTGCCGTGCCACTCGAGCGTGCTTAGCCCGTGCAGGTTCTTAATCAAATGAACGGTGCCATCCGCGTAAATCGAGGCATCCGAAAGCCCTCCTGGGGCGTAGCGGCCAACTCCACTGCCGCCGAAAACCTTCAAGCCGAAGGTGACGCGCTTGGCAATGGTCCAGCGTGCGCTCGCCCCGAAGCCTCCGCTTTCTTTCGAGGCATTGTAGGCTCCCGTCACGGTAGTGGCGCCAGTGACACTGCACTGCACTGACAAAGAAGCCGGTTGGGTAGCAGGTGTGACGCAGGGGAAGATACGGTCAGTAAAGCGGTCGATCAGGCCGAATATCTCGTAGTGTCCAAACCCTGGATCGAACGCGATCTTGGCGATGATATCGGGTGAGGGGTTGAAGGAATAAGTGGCAGTGGTGTTGTAGCTATTGCTTGCGCCAGATTCGCCGAGCAGGTAATTACTCGCGTTCCCGTGTGTAGTCAGCGTGGCCTGCGGATTCTCGATGGCGAATGCAACTGCAACTTTGTCATTGAACTTCTTGGTCACGCGGATGCCATACTGGCGCGCAAAATCGAAGCCGACGTTATATGACGGATCGATCGTCTTGGGCCGAACATCGTTGGTTTTGCCCAAGTCGTCGTCAGGCGAGATCCCCTTCGCATCCTCAGTCACCAGGCTCCACTCCTGGCCGCCGAGGAAACTCCAGCCATTGTCAAATTTGACCTGGCCCCACGCCTGTCGGAGACGAAGCGTGTAACTGTCGGTTTCGGTGGATGTGGAGGTGACGCCGGCGGAGAGGAAATCGGCGGAGACGTAGCTAGAAAGATCCACGTGCCCCACGCGGCCGTCAATAAAGGTGGTGATCTTAGACTGGCGGGCTGAGCCGAAAAACTCCGACAGCTGGCTCTGCGAAGCGCCGGGCATGGTAAGGGAGTTAAAGGGCGTGGGCAGGTCCGCACCCAATGCCCGTGAGCGCCGCACAAACGCCGCTTCCGCATATCCTCCCGGCGTGATGTTGATACCGCGGAAACGTATCGTTATCGGGCTCTCCATCTGTTGGTTGAACACTTGCGATGATTCGCCGCTGGACGTCTGCGGTGAGTCCTGTAGCGACAACACAGCATTTTTCAAGGCCGCGTTGTTCGGAGCCGCGTCGTTCACAGTCTTGAGATCGGCCAGATCGCTCTTCAGCTCATTCACCGTCTGCTGCTCTTGGCTGGCCTGGGTTTGAGCTGAAGAGGCTTTGCTGGCGGCGTCGGCCGCGGCGGACTGCGTCCGCTGCCAGTTCTGCTGCGTCTGTTGCAGTTGCTGTTGCAGTTGCTGGATTTGCTGCTGCTGCGCGGCGAGGGCGTCTTTCAGCGACTGGACGTCGGCAGCGGTTATCGCCGGCGGCACTGGCGCCGTTGCCGCGGGCTTGTTCTTCTTCTTCGGAGCCGGTGCGGCGTAGTCCGAGGTTTGTGCCCCAGCGGCGGCTGAAAGTGCGGCCAACGTAAGGACGGTGAGAAACAGGTGCTTGGTTGATTTCATAAGCTACAATCCTCTCCTTTTTGAGTTTTCAGTCGAAGGACACGTTCTGGGGAGTAATAGGAAACTTTTCGCAATTGGAAGCCACGGTGCCGCGACCTCCGGATCAATTATTTCATAAAGTCTATAGTAATAATGTACATTATGTACATTATGGGAATAGCAAACGTTGTTCCATTCAGTCACGCACCACAGAATCAGCTAAATCACGTGCTTTTAGTAGTTTACGGGAATCGTTGGGAGTTTGCGGCAAGGGAGAGTGTGCATCGACTTGCAGTTCGGGGGGACGAAACATTCTCAGGCTCGGAGTGGTTTTAATCCGAGTTGCGGGTTCGGCTAGGAGGACGTTTGGCTTAATCCGCCTGTGGTTTGAGTCGATCTACATATTCTACTCGCGACCGGCCGCGAGCAAGTTCCAAACTTTTTCTGCTGGCAGGTCGAAACCTGTAGCTCGCAGCCAGCTTGGTATACTATTTTGGGGTTGGATGCCTTGCCTGGTCTTGGTTGCGCTGACGTGGGTTTATCTGACGCCGACGATCATCCCGGGCTGAGCAGGCAACGCTTGATCGGGTCGTCGACTACGTAGTAAACACCCCATCTACCACTAAGATCGTACCTTGAAGTTGCGGTCCGAGCGGCTGGAAATCGCGGTCGTGGGGGAACGCGAACTGCGGAACAGACGCACCAAGGCACCTCGCGAACTGCACTGATCCAGCCCCTGAAGGGGCGTTCAGTCTTGAGGAGCTTACGGTATCGATGTCTGATACAAAGATGAGTTTTGTTCGCAGACTGCTGGGCATTCTACTTTCATCTTGACGATATGGTTCGGCAAACTCTGAGCAATCGTGCCACCCTTCTGAACCGCGAAGCATCGTGGCTGAAGTTTAATTGGCGCGTGCTTGAAGAAGCTGGGGATCTCCGCAACCCGCTGCTCGAACGCGTGAAATTTCTGGCCATCTCGGCGAGCAATCTAGACGAATTCTTTGAGGTCCGGGTGGGCGGCTTGTTGCAACAACTTGAAGACGGCCACAACTCCACTACTCCCGACGGGCTCACCATGGTGGAGGAGCGGGAACTGATTAAGGACGCGACGCATGAATTCGTCGAAGAACAGTATTCCTGCTGGAACGAGCGTCTGCGGCCGGAACTGGCGGAGCAGGGAATTCGCGTCCTCGGCATCGATGAGCTGGACGAGACGGGATTGGCGTTCGTGGACGACTACTGCGAACGGGAGCTCGATCCGCTGCTCACCCCGGTCACGGTGGACCCGGCGCATCCATTTCCTCGAGTTATCAACAAGGCGCAGTGTGTGGCGCTGTTGCTGCGGCGGCGCCGTCGCTCATCGCTCACCTATACCGGAGTTGTAACCGTTCCGCGCGCGCTTCCGCGCCTGGTCCGCTTGCCCTCGCAGGGAACGATTGATTTTATTTTTCTGGCCGATCTGGTCGTCCATCACGCGGTACGGATATATAAGGGCTACGACATCGTTTCTTCCGCTGCCTTCCGCGTCACGCGCAACAGCAACCTCTACCTGCAGGAAGAAGAATCGCGCAATCTGCTGGAATCCGTGCGCGCTGAATTGCACAACCGCCGCAAGGGCGACGCGGTGCGGATGGAGATCGAGTCCGAGGCAGACCCCGAGATCATCGAACGCCTGGGCACAGTGTTCGAACTTGACCGCTGGCAGATTTTCCCGGTCAACGGCCCCGTGAACCTTTCGCGGCTGTTCAACATTTACGACGCGGCAGCGCGACCGGATTTGAAGTTTCATACCTATGTGCCGCGGGAGCTGCGCCTGACCGCGAAGTCACACGATCTGTTTGAAGAGCTGCGACGCCACGACGTTCTGCTGCACCACCCTTACGATTCTTACGAGGCTGTCCTATCCTTTATTCAGTCGGCCGCCGAGGACGAGCGCGTGCTCTCCATCAAGCAGACTCTTTACCGGACGAGCGAGCATTCGCTGATTGTTCCGTCGCTGATGGCCGCCGCGGCACACAAGGAAGTCACCGCCGTCGTGGAATTGAAAGCGCGCTTCGATGAAGCGTCGAACATTCGCTGGGCGCGCGATCTGGAAGACGCCGGTGTGCAGGTGTTCCACGGGCTGGTTGGTCTGAAGACGCACTGCAAGCTTTCGCTTTTGGTACGGCGCGATCCTGATGGCGTAACCCGCCAGTACGCCCACCTGGGTACGGGCAACTACAATGCAACCACGGCCCGCATCTATACCGATCTCAGCCTGCTCACGGCCGACCCGGAGATTACGAGCGCGGTGCACGACGTTTTCAGTTTTCTGACTGCTTATGCTGAGAACCCCGGCTACGGACCGCTGCTGGTGGCGCCTCTGAACTTGGCCGAAAAGTGCATGAGCCTGATTGAGCGGGAAGCTGAGCATGCGCGCATGGGACTTCCGGCGCGCATTATCGCCAAATTGAACTCGCTTCTCGACGAGAATGTCGTTCAGGCTCTCTATCGCGCTTCGCAGGCAGGAGTGGACATTGAGTTGATCGTGCGTGGCATTTGCTCGTTGCGGCCGGGGATTCGTGGCCTCAGCGAGCGCATCCGCGTGCGCAGCATCGTTGGCCGATTCCTCGAGCACAGCCGGATCTACTATTTCGAGAACGGCGGCGAGCCTGAAATCTATCTGGGTAGCGCCGATTGGATGCCGCGCAATTTGCACGAGCGCGTGGAAGTTCTGTTCCCACTCAAGAGCCCGCTGCTGCGCGACCGGGTGGCACACGAGATTCTGGCGGCATACCTCGCCGACAATGTGAAAGCAAGATTTCTGCAAAAGGATGGCCGTTACCTGCGCCCTTGGCAATCGCCGCGTGGACGCAGCAAGAGACCTCCTCGAGGTTCTGCCGCTTTCAGCGCCCAGGATTTTCTTATCGGACTTGCGGAAGGCACCAAGACGCCCGAGGAAATTCCGGCTGCTGTGCCGCGTCGATCCTCTCGAGCTTTGTTCGGACGACCTGCGATCGGACGAGCTATGATCGGAAAGGAATAGCCACCCCGCAATGTTTCTCTATTTTTTGCGCCACGCCAGTGCCGGGCAACAGTTGAGCACCGCGAAAAAGGACGAAAAACGCGGCCTCGATAAAGACGGCATCGAGCAATGTGGATACATCGGCCGCGCCCTAGCCGCGCTGGGTGTGCAGGTGGAAATCATCGTCTCCAGCCCACTGAAACGATCCACGCAAACCGCGGCTTTGGTGGGAAACGAAATGGGACACGAAGGCAAGCTGGTGACCGAGAATGCGCTGCGACCGCAGGCCAACTTCTCGGATTTTCAGAAGATGCTGGAAAAATACGCCGGTCAGGATTCCGTGCTGCTGGTGGGGCATAATCCGAATCTGTGCGAATTTCTCGGACGCGTGATCAGCGACAGTGGATGCGAAGCTGTGGTTGACCTTAAGAAGGGGGCCGTAGCCAAAGTTGAAATTCGGCGCAACTCCGGATCGCTCAGTTGGTGCATTACGCCCCGCATCCTGCGCACCCTTCACACTGCGGCCACGGAGAGTTCGCGGCCGAAGACTTCGCGGAAGTAGGATCGGTCCTTTTCAATCGACCATACCTCCAGGTCCACGCTTACCTTGCCGCGCGGAGTCAGTTTCATTGCGACTCTTCCGTTGCGTGCCGAGACGCCAACCCTCCCCACGGATTGGCTTCTCCCCATATTCAGAGCTCGCGCGATGCGGAGAAGCACCGAGGCTTTCTCCACATTCTCCTGCTCCTCGGAGCTCAGGCCACTCATCGGGCCATCGCCTGGCGTGGGACGCGACTTTCCTAGGTAGCGCGCGATCGAACCGATGATCCTGCGTTGCTGGGGCGTGTATCCCAGGATTTCAGAGTTCGCGATGATGTAGTAAGTGTGGCGGTGGTGTCCATTGCGGTTCACGTAGTCTCCCACCTCGTAGAGCATGGCCGCCGCTGAAAGCCATTCGCGATACTCTAAGGGAAGCTGGTGCACCGACTTTAACGAGGAAAATAGCAGCAATGCAGAGTCGCGCACATGGAGCGCGTGATTCAGATCGACGCGGTAATGTTCCACAGCGCACTTGATCGATTCCCACCTTTCCGATTCAATCGCCCGGCCCGATCTCGTGCTGCGATCGTAATCCGCCGCCATCTGGGCCAGGATGCCGTCGCGCAGTCCCAGCGCCGAGTAGCGAAAGCCGGGAAGATGGCAGCGCTCTAGCAATTCCGTATACACGATCGCGCCCGCACAGATGATTTCGGCGCGGCGTGGACCGATCCCCGGGACTTTCCGTCGTTGCTCCAACGTCAGGCGCGTGATCTGTTTGGCGATGCGGCGCATCATCTCGCGCGTGGCGTAGGTGGCCGGCCGGCGGTTCCTGGGGCGCGCCGCATGGCTCGCAACGCCCGCCAGTGCGGCGGCTGTGCCGGAGGTGGCGATCACGGCGCCTACGCGCGCGGATTTGACCCGATGTTGAATGCGCATAATCTCCCGCGCCACAAATTCAGAGAGCCGCTTCAGTTCACTCTTGCGCGGCGGATCGTGGTGGAGGAATTCACCGGTGAGGCGCACGGCTCCAAGTGGCAAGCTCACCGTATCCCGGAGCTGTCCGTCGCGCGAAAGCGTGAGTTCGCAGTCTGCCGCCGCCGAGATCCACCAGCAGGACGCTGTGGGCGCCCAGGCGACTGGCGGAGACGATGCCCAGATGAATCAGGCGGGCCTCTTCCAGTCCGGAAATGATTTCGATTGTCCAGCCCGTAGTGGAGCGCACCCATTCCAGAAACGTACGCGAATTGCGGGCATCGCGCAGCGCGGCTGTAGCTACCACTTTCACCGCATCTGTGCCGCATTCCTGCATGGCACGATGGAAGCGCCGCAACACCCGCACCGTTTGCGTCATCGCCTCCGGCGCCAGCAGTCCAGTACTGAAGACGCCTTCGCCCAAGCGAGTGACTTCGCGGTCTTCGTGGAGTTCTTTCAGCCGCCCGGCTTGCAGGCGCGAAATCTTCAGACGGACAGAATTCGAGCCGATGTCGATGGCGGCAAAGGTGGGCATAAGAGTTGACGATCGAATCTGAACGACCAGTATTCTCACAACCAGCCAGTGTGGCGCAAGGGTGGCCCATTTTTTAACCGATTTGTAACAACCGTCTGATAGCCTCACTGGGGAATGTCAAATCAAGCCCTGCCCCGGCCGCGTTTCAACGCTCCCGAACCGGAGCGGGGGACGAAGGCCACCCTGAAAGTCGAAGCCCGAACGGCGCCGCTGTTGCACGGGAAGGTCAGCGAAATCCCGGATGTCTTCTTTGGCTGGGCGATGCGTCTTTGCGGCTTGGCGGTGGTGGCGCTGCTGGGCCTGATCGTTTACCAACTGGCGGTGGGCTCGCAGCTCTCCTGGCATGCGTTTGGCTGGAAGTTCTTCGGCCAATCGGACTGGAATCCGGTGGAGGACCAGTACGGCGCGCTGCCTTTCATGTTTGGCACGATCGTGTCCTCGCTGCTTGCGCTGGTCATCGCTGTGCCGCTGTCCATCGGCGTGGCAGTATTTATTACTGAGATGTGCCCAACATGGCTGCGTGGGATGCTTTCCTTTACCACCGAACTGTTGGCCGCGATCCCCAGCGTGGTCTACGGACTTTGGGCAATCTTCGTTTTGGTGCCAGTGTTGCGTGAATATGTGCAACCGTTTCTTGCCAAGACCCTCGGTTGGACGGGCCTGTTCAGCGGACCGCCCTACGGGATCGGTATGCTGGCTGCGGGAGTGATTCTCGCGATCATGATTATTCCGATCATCTCGTCTATCACCCGCGAAGTGCTTATCGTAGTTCCACAGCATCAGCGGGAAGCGGTGCTGGCTTTGGGTGCAACGCGCTGGGAAATGATCCGCATGGGTGTACTGCGGAATGCGCGGGCTGGAATCGTGGGCGCCATTATTTTGGGCCTGGGCCGCGCGCTCGGCGAAACTATGGCGGTAACCATGGTGATCGGCAACCGTCCGGAGATTGCCAAGTCGCTGTTTGCTCCCGGATATACCATGGCCAGTGTGCTCGCCAACGAATTCACGGAAGCGACTGGCGATCTTTATCTTTCAGCGTTGATCGAGATTGGGCTGGCGCTGTTCTTTGTGACCATTGTGGTTAACGCGCTCGCACGGCTCATGGTGTGGAGCGTGACTCGGGGCCAACCGGCGAGAAGCCTTGCCTAAGAAACATGCCTGATACGAAATCCAATTCCGCGGCAGCCCTGATGCCGCAGGCCAGCATGCCGCCCATCAGCTTGCGGCGGCGTGTCATGGACCATGCGATGACCGGCATCGCCGTGCTCACGGTCCTCCTCGTGCTTTTGCCGCTCTTCGCCATCTTCGCCTACCTGGTTTATAAGGGCATTGGCTCGATCAATCTTGCCTTCCTGACGCAGACTCCGAAGCCGGTCGGCGAGCCTGGGGGCGGCATGGCGAACGCCATCGTAGGCTCGATGGTCATTCTCGGCATCGCCAGCCTGCTCGGCGTGCCGCTCGGCATCGGCGCGGGTGTCTTCCTCTCCGAGTACGGGCGTAACCGCTATGGCGATATCGTGCGCTTTGTCTCCGATGTCCTGAACGGTGTGCCTTCCATCGTGATTGGCATCGTGGCCTACGGTCTGGTGGTGATGCGCCAGAAACATTTTTCGGCGCTGGCCGGCGGCGTCGCGCTTGCGATCATGATGATTCCAACCATCGCGCGCACCACCGAGCAGATGCTGCTCCTGGTTCCACAAGCTATCCGAGAAGCCGCTTACGGTTTGGGCGTTTCGCGCTGGCGCACCACGCTCTCGATTACGCTGCGCACGGCGACCTCCGGAGTCATCACCGGCGTCATGCTGGCCTTCGCCCGCGTTGCCGGAGAGACTGCACCACTGCTGTTCACGGCATTCGGAAACCAGTTCTGGAATTGGAAGACGGATCAGCCGACCGCAGCCCTGTCGCTGCAGATTTTCACGTATGCCATCTCGCCGTTCGACGAATGGCACCGGCAGGCATGGGCAGGCGCGCTGGTTTTGATTATCCTTATTGTTGGCGCGGTTGCCGCGGTTCGCATTGCGGTACGGCACGGAACGTTGTCAGGAGCTTAGGGAGCTATGGGCGTCGGAATTACAGTCGAGCACCTGAATGCGTTTTACGGCAAGACGCAGGCGTTGTTCGACATCAATATCATCGTGGCCGCTAACCACGCGACCGCGCTCATAGGCCCTTCGGGCTGCGGGAAATCCACGTTCATTCGCTGTCTGAACCGAATGCACGAAACCATTCCCGAGGCGCGGGTCGAGGGCAAAGTGCGCATCGGCGACCTCAGCGTTTATAACGGAACTTCGGCCACCCAGTTGCGCCGCCGCGTGGGCATGGTGTTTCAGAAGCCGAATCCGTTCCCGACCATGTCCATTTACGACAACGTGGCCGCCGGGCTCAAGCTAAACGGCTTTCGCAATCGCAAACAACTGGACGAGGTCGTCCATAAGTCTCTGCAAAGTTCCGCGCTTTGGGAAGAAGTAAAAGATCATCTCCACAAGAAATCCGGGGCCAGCCTCTCCGGCGGTCAGCAGCAACGGCTGTGCATCGCCCGCGCTTTGGCCGTCCAACCCGAGGTTTTGCTCATGGACGAACCGTGCTCGGCACTTGACCCGATCTCGACCGGTAAGATCGAAGAGCTGATTTTTCAATTAAAAGAGCAATACACAATCGTGATTGTCACGCATAATATGCAGCAGGCAGCCCGGGTGGCAGAGTTCACAGGGTTTTTCCTGCTAGGCAAAATGATCGAGTTCGATAAAACTGAAAAGATCTTCACCAATCCTTCCGACAAACGGACGGAAGACTATGTTACGGGCAGGTTCGGATGATGCGCACGCGCTTTCAACACCAGATGGATGAACTCCGGGAGAAGCTGCTTCGCATGGGCGGTCTCGCGGAATTGGCGGTTGATCGCGCCACGCAGGCATATACCGAACGCGATCTCACGCGCTGTCAGTTGGTCCTCGAAAACGAGAGCCACATCAACGCCGCCGAACGCGAGATCGATGAACTGGCCTTCGACATTCTGGCCACGCAACAACCGGCGGCCACGGATCTCCGCTTCATTCTCGCGGTCACCAAGATCAATGCCGACCTCGAGCGCGTCGGCGATCAGGCGGTAAACATCGCCGAGCGCGTCATGGACCTAATTGAATTGCCGGCCGTCGATTTGCCGGTCGACATAGCGCGCATGGCCACCGCCGTCAGTGCCATGGTGCGGCGCGCGCTGGAGTCGTTCGTGGAAGGCAAAGCCGAACTCGCGCAGGCTGTGCTGGAAATGGATCACGTCGTTGACCGGATGCGCGACGAAGCTTTCATTGTGCTCGTGCGCAAGATGAACGAAGAGCCGCAAGTTACTCAGCAAGCTCTAGATGCTCTCCTGGTGGCACGCAATCTCGAACGGGTCGCCGACCACGCCACCAACATCTCCGAGGATGTCATTTTCTGGGTTCTGGGCGCCGATGTCCGACATCATGCGCAGGCCGCGTCGGCTGCTCCGCGCCCGGAGAGACGCGAACAGTAAAATCCTTCATCCGCAAGGGAAACGGAGTGGTGGATACCGGGCTGGGGCGCGCGGCTCTTCACCAGCAATTCGCGGTACACTGTTCCAGCCCATGAGCCAGAGAATCCGCGTTTTTGCCACCTGCGACATTGGAGACGCCCTCAACATTCTTGACCACAAGGGATACGACCTGGAAGTCTATCCCAAGCCCGAAGCTCCGCCGAAAAGCCTGATCGTCGAAAAGGTGAAGTCCGGAGTGGATGGCCTGATCACTACCCTGCGCGATCCGATCGACGCCGAGGTTTTCGCTGCCGGAGAAGGCACGCTCAAAGTGGTTGCACAGTACGCCGTCGGATTTGACAACATCAACCGCGCCGATGCCAACCAGTATAAAATTCCATTCACGAACACCGCCGACGTCCTGACCGAGGCGACCGCCGAGTTCGCCTTCTTCCTGATGGGCGCGCTCGCCCGCAAACTCTGGGCCGCCGAACATCTGACGCGCGAAAATCATTGGAGCTATTGGCATCCTTACCTTCCATTTCTGGGCGACGAAGTGACTGGAAAAACCGTCGCCGTTATTGGCACCGGGCGCATCGGCCTCGCCTTTATCAAGAAGTGCGCGGGGTTCGATATGAACATCTTGTGCTTTGATCCGGCCTATGAGAACCACGACTACATACGAGCCATACAGGAAGTGAAGGACCTCCGCTTCCAACGTGGCATCAGTCGCGAGAGAGCCACAATTCGTTACACCACATTGCACGAAGCCTTGAGTGCCGCGGATTTCATCAGCCTGCACGTTCCCCTGCTGCGCGAGGGCGAGAGCGTCACGCCAACCTATCACCTGATCAACGAAGCCACGCTGCGCATGATGAAGACGACCGCGATGATCATCAATACGTCACGTGGCCCGGTGGTGGACGAAACCGCTCTGGCCCAAGCGTTGCGCGAAAACTGGATCGCCGGTGCCGCTCTCGATGTCTACGAGACCGAGCCTCTGCCCGCCGATTCGCCGCTGCGCGATCCCGAAATCGCCGACCGCTGCCGCTTGATGCCGCATTTTGCCAGCGCCGCGCGCATCACGCGCTTGTCTCCCGATCCCAATAAAGGCATGGCCGGCCGCTGCGTGCAAGGACTGATTGATGTACTGGAAGGGAATTATGGCGGGGATGTTACGAAGATGCCGTATGTGGTGAACAAAGAGGCTTTTGCAAAGTAGACGGTGCAGGAAGGTTATGTGGGGACGGGCGCCTTCGCCCGTCTAAGGGGAGCAGAAGTCCGCTGGCTCTCTCTCTGCGGACGTGGGCTAGGGCCGGCGGGATCTTCACTGGTTTTTCACGGCACCGCTGAAGCGGGGCCCTTCCCAAACCGTTTATCGATAGCTCTTGGTAGTTGGAGTTTATGTTCTCCCACCGCACAAACTGGCGGCTCAGTTCGAACGCTCTATCGCGGGCGATAGAGGAAGCGCGCGCTTCGGGACAGGAAATTCTGGACCTTACGGTCTCGAACCCGACGGAAGTTGGCGTCCAGCCCGATCCTGAAATCGTGCTCGCTGCGCTGGCGAACCCTGAAGCGATGCATTACGATCCACAGCCTCGGGGACTGCTGGAAGCGCGCCAGGCCGTGTGCCGCTACTATCGCGAGGCGCACGAGGGTTTCGATCTTGCTCCCGAACGCCTGATTCTGACCACCAGCACCAGCGAGGCCTACTCGTACGTCTTCCGTCTGCTCTGCAATCCCAGCGACGAAGTTCTTGTGCCTAAACCGAGCTATCCGTTGTTTGAGTTTCTTGCCGATCTCGCCGACGTAAAACTTGTCCCCTATCCACTGCTCTACGATCACGGCTGGCAAATCGATTTCGACACGCTCTACAAAGCAGCGACGTCCCGGTCGCGGGCGGTTATTCTTGTGCATCCCAACAATCCGACCGGCTCTTATGTCTCCGCCGCGGAAAACTCGGCGCTCAATGCTTTTTGCCTTGACTACGATCTGGCTCTGATTGTGGACGAAGTGTTTCTTGATTATGCGCACGACGGTACGGCGCGTCGCAGCTTCGTCACAAATGCCGATGCGCTTACCTTCACTCTCAGCGGAATCTCCAAGATTTCCGCTCTCCCGCAGATGAAGCTGGCCTGGGTGGCGACCAGCGGGAGGAAAGAAATAGTCGGCCAAGCGGAGTCGCGCCTCGAAATCATCGCCGATACTTTTCTCTCCATGAATGCGCCGGTGCAGCTTGCCGCCCCGGTGTTGCTCGATCAGCGTAGACAAATCCAGCCCATTTTGCTTGATCGCTTGCGCGTGAATCTCGCGGAGCTGGATGGCCAACTTGCAGGGCGTCCCTCCTGCAAGAGATTGTTGGTCGAGGGCGGATGGTACGTTGTGCTGCGGGTTCCTGCACTTGGAACTGACGAGGATTTGGCCATCGATCTCTTGCGGAAGATGAGTGTCATCGTACATCCCGGCCACTTCTACGATTTCCCAAACGACGGACATCTGGTGCTGAGCCTGATTACCGAACCAGTCGATTTTCGCGAGGGAGTGGCGCGGCTGCTGCAGGTGGTTGGCGTGTGAGGCGAGGCGAATCGAGTGTCTGCAACCCGTGTTATCCTTTCGCCGTTTCCAAATACGGAGAATTCATGTCGATAAGCCGTCGTGGATTTCTAGGTTCCGCAATCGCAGCATCGGTGGCCACTGGTCTGAATGCGCCTGATCTGAGCGCGCAAGACAAAGCTAGGAGTGATACCCCCCGTCCCGCCGAACCGGTTGGCACTGGCAAGCGCCCGATTATCATCTGCGCCAACAGAGGTGTCAATTACCTGGACGACGCATTTGCTTTCCTGAAAAGCGGTGGTGACACGCTTGACGCCGCTCTCCGTGTCGTAAAAGGTCCGGAAGACGACCCGAACGATGATACCGTCGGACTCGGAGGCCTTCCGAACGAAGAAGGCGTGGTTGAACTCGATGCCTGCTGCATGCACGGACCCACGCGCCGCGCTGGATCGGTCGGCGCAGTTCGTAACATCAAGAATGTTTCGCTGGTGTCGAAAGCCGTCATGGAGCACACTGGCCACGTCATGCTCGTCGGTGAAGGCGCGGAACGATTCGCCGTAGCCGTGGGTTTCCCGCGCGAAAATCTGCTCACCGAACGCTCGCGCAAAGTCTGGCTGCTCTGGAAAGAGAATCATTCGACCGACGACTGGTGGGGACCGGGATTGGCCGACCCGAATTGGAAGCCACCTTCGTCACCAACGACATCACCAACCACCAAACCGCTATCCGAAAATTGGCAAGAACGTGTCCACCGCCTCGAAGAAGCTGCCGCTCGGCTTGGCATTGAAGCGGAATTCCGCATGGCCGCCATCCAGCGCGTTCTTTCGCCACCGACCGGTACCATCCACTGCTCCGCTCTCAACGATAAAGGTGAAATCTCCGGTGTCACGACCACCAGCGGCCTCGCCTTCAAGCTCCCCGGCCGCTGCGGCGATTCGCCGATTATCGGGGCTGGTTGCTACACCGATCAGGATGTGGGCTCGGCGGGCGCCACCGGCAGCGGAGAAGAGAACATCAGGGTTGCGGGGGCGCACACCATTGTCGAGAATATGCGGCGGGGCATGTCGCCACTCGATGCCGGCATGGACGCGCTGAAACGCATCGTCCGCAATTACAACAACGACATGAGCAAGCTCAAGTTCGTCGACATGACCTACTACATCCTGCGTAAGGATGGCGCCTATGCCGGCGTGTCTCTGTGGGAGGGCTATCCGGAGAAGCCACACAAGATCGCTGTACACGACGGAGCCATGCGCTCCGAGGTCACAGTAGCGCTGTTCAAAGGCGCCTCGCGTGAGTTGGTGCGTTAGATAGAGACCTGAAGCAAGAAAAACGGAGGCGCGGGAAACGCCGTTTCCGCTCTTCCCACCGGGTGTACAATTGTTTTGTAGGGACCGCCGCTTCAAGGTTCTGGCCCGCGTTCGAGGCTCGAAAATGAACGTTCACGTCAGTTACAAGGTCCACAAAACTCCCGACATCGAAAAAGAAATCAACCACCAGATTGAGAAAACCCAGAAACGGCTTCATGTCTTCCGACCCGAACTAGTCCATCTGAAAGCCATTATCGAGCAGAACTCGGCGCGCGAGGGAACGCTTGTTTCCCTGAGTCTGCGCCTGCCGTCCGGCCAACTTGCCGCCCAAGCGAAAGCTCCCAGCCCGACCGCGGCCATCAAGGCGGCATTTGACGAAATGATCCAGCAGATCGGGCGGCATAAGGAATTGCTGCGCTCCAGTCACAAATGGCGTCGCTGGCGGGGAGGGCCACAGGAATCGCGCGAACCCGGCGTTCCCTTCGAGAAGACGCTGGCAGCGGTGCTGCCACCTACGATTTCCGCCGATGATATCGGCTCCTATGTGAATGCGAATCTCTCCCGGCTCGAACGTTTCGTTGACCGCGAACTCTATTTCCGCCGTGCCGACGAGGAGATGTCCGGTTCCGATGACGGTCTTTCCACTGCCGAAGTCGTGAACGAGGTCATCGCGCGAGCTCTCGGCGACCACGATCGTCCGGAGAGGCTGACGCTCGAGCCGTGGCTTTACCACCTAGCGCTGCAAGCCATGAACGAGATGGCGGCGCGTCTTCATGAACTGGAGTCTGAGGTCCCAGTGCATCTGGAGGACAGTCGCCGCCGGCAGAATGTAGAAGCGTCCGACGAAGCCGCGCTGCAATTCCATCAGGCCGATGAGGGCTGGACGCGCGAAAGCTCCATCCCCGATCGCCGCGTATCCACTCCGGAACAGGCTGCGTACTCTGACGAAGTGATCGCCCTGGTGCAAGCCGCACTCCGCGGCGCCGACCGCACTGACCGCGAAGCTTTTCTCCTTTATGGTATCGAGGGCTTTTCCCTCGGCGAAATTGCTGCCATCACCGGGCGGCATCCGGAGGCCGTGCGCGAGTCCGTGCAGCGGGCGCGCGACTGCGTTCGCAGCGCACCCTCCATCGCCAGCGAGTTCCAGCATGAACTCCTGGTCAAGCATCGAAGCTAAAACTCGAACTAAACATTCTGCTCAGTACCAGCGTCTCAGTCTTTTTAAGGAGTGTCGAGATGATGACCCGGGACGAAATCCGCGAGTTGGCGGCTTTTCAGGCCGACGAAACCAAAGGGGCGTGCGCCCTGAGTTTTTACTTTCAACCCGATCCTCCGCAGGATCGTTCTCATCGCCGCGAGGCAATCGTCGCGAAAGACGTGATCAAGCAGGCACTGAAAAGTGCCGCTGCTCAAGGCAAGAACGGATCGCTTCACGCCGACCTTGATCGCGTCCTCGATCTGGCCACGAACCTGCGCGGCCATGCCCGGGGAAGGGCAATCTTCGCTTGCTCCGCTCAGAATTTCTGGAAAGAGTACGAACTGCCTCCACATCTGGTAGCCACCAACATATATCTCCAACCTCGGTTTCAGTTGAAGCCGCTGGCGGCGTTGCTGGGAGCTCAACCCGCGCTGTGTGTTGCCATGGTCGACCGCCAGCGCGCTCGCTTCTTCGATCTTCGCCTCGACGACTTGCGCGAACGCGGAGCCATTGTCCACATGCTCTCGCGTAGCGCTTCGAGCTACGGCTACAACGGCTATGAGGGTGGCCATGCCGAACGTCGCGTGGCCGAGGAAGCGCTGCAGCACTTCAAAGCAGTTTCCGAGCGATTGCGGACCGACTTCGAGAAAGGCACATGGGAGCGGCTTATCGTCGGTTGTCAGGATGCGAACTGGCCCGAATTCGAGTCCCACCTTCATCCGTACGTCAAACAGCGACTGATCGGCCGCTTCTCAGCCGACGTTGCCAGCGTCTCGAATGAAGAAATTCGCGATCGCGGCGGCGCCGTCCTCAATCGATGGATCGCGGAACGAGGCGAGAAGAAGGTCAGCGAAGCGCTGGACTTCGCCAAATCCAACGGACGCGGGGTTACCGGCCTCCGCCGCGTGCTGCAGGCACTGGAAACCGGGGAAGTGCAGAGCATCTTTCTCACCGAAAACTATTCTGCTCACGCGGTCGAGTGCCCGCACTGCGGACACCTTGACGTCCACCTGGTGCCTACTTGCGTCGCGTGTGGACACCCGACTCGCGAACTCACCGATGTCTGCGATGCCATCATCCCTATTGCCGTCCGTCGCGACATCGAATTGTTCTATCTCAAGAAGCATGAAGGACTGGATCGCGCCGGCAACATCGCCGCGCTCCTGCGCTTCCGGTCCGATCAGCGAACGGGACAGATCGCGGCCGCGTCGTAGGCGGCCAGCGGTTCGAGGCTGAATTGCCCAACCTGTGGAGACAGGGCTTGCCCTGTCTCCGAGGACGCTACAGCCGAGTCTCTACCTCTAAGCCACCCAGCTATTGCTTTACGCTATCGAGCAATTTCTTTTCCGCAGCGCTCGGCGGTTCATATCTCCCGCCAAGATATTTCGCGAGGAACTCTTCCGACGCGGCATTGAAAGCCATGCGGTTTTCAGGTCGTGCGAAACCATGCCCTTCGTCCGGGAAGACGAAGTATTCGACTGGCTTGTTGTTTTTGCGCATGGCGGCGACGATCTGGTCGCTTTCCGCCTTGTTGACTCGCGGATCGTTGGCGCCCTGGCCGATCAGCAACGGTGCCTTGATCTGGTCGGCTTTGAAGAGCGGAGATTGCGATTTTAGAAATTCTTCGTTGTCTCCCATGCGTTTGTGAAAGACGGCAAGCAGCGTGGACCAGTAGGGCGGAATGGTCTTCAGCAGCGTATTGAGGTTGGAGGGGCCGACGATATCGACGCCACACGCGTAGGCATCGGGCGCGAAGGCGACACCAGCGAGCGTGGCGTAACCGCCGTAGCTGCCGCCCATGATGCAGACTTTCGCGGGATCGGCTACGCCTTGCTTCACCGTCCAGTCCTTGCCGTCGAGCAGATCGGTGCGCATGGTGCCTGCCCACTGGCGATCACCAGCGTTTAGGTACTGTTTGCCGTAGCCGGTGGAGGCTCGGAAATTCGGCTGCAGGACAGCGTAGCCGCGATTGGCGAGCCACTGCGCGTAGGGATCATATCCCCAAACGTCACGTCCCCAAGGACCGCCGTGCGGGAAAATAACCATGGGCAAGTTCTTCGGCTCAATTCCAGCGGGAGTTGTCAGATACCCGTAAATCGTCATGCCATCGCGGGCCTTGTACTGGATCGGTTTCACTTTCGCCAGTTTGAAATTTTCGAGCGCGGGGCGATTGCTGAATAGTACCGTTGCCTTTTTGCTCACGCGATCATAGAGGTAGTAGTAGAGTGGAGCGTCGTCGCCTTCAAACGCCACAATCCACTTGTCATCCGCGAGGTCGCGACTGATATTGCTGATGTCCGCATCGCGCACTTTCTTGAGGGCGTCGAAATCGGGCTGCAAATCTGGGTCCAGAATCTGGAAGTCGCGGCGTTCGCGCAGAAACACCACCGCCTGCATTTTGTTGGTGCGCGGATGGGAAAGCACAAACGCAACGTCAAATTGGGGATCTTCAGCAATCACAGTACGCTTGCCCGTGGCGATGTCGACGGAAATGAGACGGGCCGCATTGGCATCCAGTGAGGTCGTTAACCACAGAGCCCGGTTGTCCGGCGAGAAGCCGGACTGCACATCAATGGTTTCTTCCGGACCCCACTTCATCAATTCGCGCCAGGGGGATTTTGCATTATCCCGCACGCGGATTACGGCGCCGCCGTCGGACGTCGTCACCTGCGCGGCACGAACCTGAAGATCGTGATCGGGCTGAAAATTCGCTACATCACCAGGGTTTTCCGTGTCGAGTGTGAGCTCGCCGGTCTGGAGATTCACCCGATAGATGTCGAAAACCTTGGGATCGCGCTTGTTTAACTGGATGAGGGCAGTCTCCGGATGGGCAGGCTCAAGCGCAACGATATCGGCGCGAACCTTGTCGAAGGGCGTCAGGTCGCGCGTCTGCCTGGTGGCGATGTTCGTTTGATAGACGCGCCAGTTCTCGTCGCCGTTCTGGTCCTGGGCATAGAGGATGTTCTTCGAGTCGTACTGCCAAAACAGATTTCGGATGCCGCGCTTGCGATCGTTGGTGATGGCGCGATCGTCCGTTCTGCCCAGAGTGCGGACCCAGATGTTGAGCACTCCCTGGTCGGGGGCAAGATAGGCGAGCATGGCACCGTCGGGCGAGATTTGTGGTGCAGTGCGTTCAGGATTGCCGAACAGCACGCTCCGTGGAATCAATTGCGTCTGGGCGTGAGCGAGTGCGCTGAGGACAAGCAGGAGGGAAACAGTAATGCGGGCAGTACGGAAACTGCTCATCAAATGACCTCCGCGGTCGGCAGAAATTGTACCTAAGCTTAGATGCGATGAACAGCCTTGACCAGTTCCGTCAAATTGTTTGTGGCTTCATGGTGTGGTGGAATCCAGCGGCCTGAGCGAGAATGAGTTCATGATCCATAAGATCCTTCCCGTCGGCCCGCTGCAATGTAACTGTTCGATCATCGGCGATGAGACCACGCACGAAGCCATGGTCATCGATCCTGGCGATGATATTGAAGACATTCTTGCGATCGTTCGCCAGCACGGGCTGGATGTAAAGCAAATTGTCATCACCCACGCCCACATCGATCACGTCGGCGGAGCTATGAAGCTACGCGCGTTGACCGGCGCTCCGATACTGCTCAATCAGAATGACTACGCGCTTCTGAAGATGCTTGACGTACAGGCTTCATGGCTAGGCATGGCCGCTCCCGGCGAAGTTGCCATCGAAGCGAGCATCGCGGACGGCGAATCGCTGCAGACGGGTAGCTTGACGGCGAACGTTCTCCACACTCCTGGGCACACCGAGGGCAGTGTCTGCCTCTATTTTCCGGCGGAGAAATTATTGATCGCCGGCGACACTCTGTTCGCGCGCAGCATCGGACGCACCGATCTTCCCGGAGGATCGTTCGAGAAAATCATGCGCTCCCTGCACGGCCGCGTTCTGACCTTGCCCGATGACACCCTCGTGATTCCAGGCCATGGACCCCGAACAACTATTGGAGAGGAAAGGGAAGAGAATCCCTTCCTGGTGGGATAGACTAAGAATTGTATCCCGAGCGAAGCGAGGGATCTGCAGGACGCCCTGAACTCTACTTTTGCGTTGGTGCAGGGTTCTGTGGAGCTGGTGTCGCAGGTTGCGACTTTGTCTGCGTCTGCTTCACTCCCGAAAGCACGGACGTAGGTCCGGTTCGCCGGGCCGCAAAAATGGAAAGCGTGATCGACGTCAGCATGAAAATAATCGCGGACCAGGTCGTCGCGCGAGAAAGAGCCGAAGCCGCGCCGCGCGGGCCGAATGCCGTCTGGCTCCCCTGACCTCCGAAAGCAGCGGCCAGGTCGCCACTTTTTCCGCTCTGCAGCAATACGACAGCGATCAGGAAAAAGCAAACGATAACGTGAATGACTATGATCAAAATGGTCATTGCAAAAAAACTCCGTCCGGGCGGCGGCCCCGATTCAAATTCCGATCTTCCGTAAGCAATGCGCGTAAACAATGCGCCGGGATAAGTACGATGGTGCGGAAGGGGGGATTTGAACCCCCACGCCTTTCGGCGCCACCCCCTCAAGATGGTGTGTCTGCCAATTCCACCACTTCCGCTTTGAAATCAATATCTTGCAGACTGCTTGAGGGAACATCTAAGTCTGCATGGCACATGCCGGGAGGCTGCTTCGGCAGTCAACTCACCATGATGTCCAGCATCGTGCTTCCTAAATGGTTATACACGGTCAGACGAGGCTGTTCAAGTTCGGTTAGCTCGCTGTTCGTAACAAAGCGATAGACATCATATTTGCGCGGCGTTAACGATGCGTTTATCGTGAAGTGCGCTCATCGACTCCATCTATGAATGGTCGGGTCTTCTTCTGGTCGCTCACCTCCGCGCTTGCTGGATTTCTTTTTGGTTTTGACACGGTCGTCATCTCGGGCGCGGAAAAAACAATTCAGTCGCTTTGGGGGCTGAGTCCCGGACAACACGGGATCGCTATGGCATCCGCCCTTTACGGCACGGTCGTGGGCTCGCTGATTGGCGGCTGGCCCGCCGACCGATTCGGACGCAAGGCCACACTTCTGTGGATCGGCGTCCTTTACCTTGTCGGCGCAGTAGGGTCGGGTCTGGCGACCAACGTTTCTGTGTTCATTTTCGCGCGTGTCGTTGGCGGTCTGGGCATCGGCATCTCCACCGTGGCGGCTCCGCTGTACATTTCGGAGATTGCACCGCCTAAGCAACGTGGGCGGCTTGCCGGCATGTTTCAATTCAACATTGTTTTTGGCATTCTGATCGCTTTCGTATCCAACGCGCTGCTTGCCGGCATCGGCGAGAATGCTTGGCGCTGGATGCTGGGTGTGGCCGCGTTCCCGTCACTTCTGTACGCTCTGCTCTGCTTCGGCCTTCCCGAGAGCCCGCGCTGGCTCCTGGGCAGGAAGGGCGATCGCGAGGGCGGTCTGAAGGTTTTGCACCGCATGCAACCTGAATCCTCCAAGGCCGAGGTCGAAGCCCAGGCTGAGGAGATAAGGGCGGCGTCCACGGAAAAAGCGTCGGCAGCGCATTTCTGGACGCGTCGTCTGCGTAAACCGATTCTCCTTGCAATCCTCATTGCCTTCTTCAACCAACTCTCCGGCATCAATGCGATTCTCTACTTCGCGCCGCGCATATTTGAACTGACGGGGCTGGGCGCCAAAGGCGCGCTGCTGCAATCGATCGGCATCGGCGTCACCAATCTCGTCTTCACCTTTGCCGGCCTCTGGCTGATTGACCGGCTGGGCCGCCGCACGCTCCTCTACATTGGCTCGTTCGGCTATATCGGTTCACTTGGTCTCGTTGCATGGGCCTTCTTTACGGAGCATTTTGCAATTGTGCCGGTTTGTGTTTTCGCCTTCATCGCCGCACACGCCATCGGGCAGGGAGCAGTGATCTGGGTTTTCATCTCCGAGATATTTCCCAACCGTCATCGCGCCCAAGGTCAGGCCCTCGGCAGCTTCACGCACTGGGTCTTCGCCGCCTTGCTGACAACTTTTTTTCCCAAGATGGTCTCAGCCTTTCCGCCCGGCTATGTGTTCTCATTCTTCGCCTTCATGATGGTCCTACAACTCATTTGGGTGAAGACGATGGTACCGGAAACGAAAGGCGTGCGGCTGGAACAAATTCAGAAACGACTGGGCATCGAATAAAGCCGCAGCGTGCCATTGGACTCAGCCGACCTGCGACCCCAACTTCAGTAGCGCCTTCCGTAGCAGCCCGTGCCGCTGTGTAAGGTGTAGGTAGAGCATTTCGTCGGGTTTGGCTTTGGCGTGGATGATTTGGACGAGGTCTTCTCTTTCTTCTCGTGACCATGCACGCAATCCTGGCACATCGGCTAGAACGAGCGCGAGATTGTCGAAGGCTGCCTTCTGCAATGGCGTCCACAGAGACGTGCTGACTTTCAGGATTTGCTCTAGCGCACGCCTCGCGTGCTCGCGCATGCGGATGGCATCTCCGCCAAAGTCGCGCGCCATCCGGCGATTCACGCGCAAGCCGATGTTGCGCGTCGAAAACGTGTCCCAGGCCCCCACTTCGCTTCCCGGCAACTCGTAGAAGACGTGACCCGATGCCAGCCGCTTCAGCGTGCGCGGGGGTGTCCGGTATTTGGGATCGGCGGCGATTTTCTGTTCTTCACGCTCTGCTAGTTTTTGCAGATCGGCGCGGCCCGGCCTGAAGCCGAGCTTGCGGTAAAACCAGAAGGCGCCCGATTCGATCGCCTCCTCGTTGTCATGGCCCAGTTGGTACGGATAGACCGAGACACACGTCGTTCCCATACGGTGACACAGGCAGCGCAGCACTTGCGCGTAGATCCAACCGGCTTCGCCGCCACGGAAGGTGTAAAAAGTGTTGAAGCCGACTTCCATCCACTCGCAGAGTCCGATGGCTTCGATGTAGTTGATCGGTACACCGTTCTTCAGGGTCAATCCCGCGACATAGGCTCGCAGCGGCAGACGGCGATTTGGCGGCAGGTTCCAGAGATAGATGGTCACTCCGCGGGCGGCTTCATGTGTTCCAAGATCGGCCCGCAATTCGTATCGAACTACCGACGCAGGATCGCCCAGCGTGGTGCCGTAAAGTTCGCGGTAGCGCACCAGCATGACCTCGCGGATCATGTCCATGACCTCGTCGCCCTGCTTGCGCGAAAGCTTCGTCAACTGCGGTGGACGGCGTGCCAACTCGGCTCCCAGCGACACCTGGCTGCGGCTGATCAATCCTGTGCCATCGGGTTCGGTGTGATAGAACATGTTGCGAACAGCCTGCCAGTTTCGCGTGCGCGCGATGGTGGAGTTCTTGAGATTCCAGCGCAGGGGGACGCGCAGCGATTCGTAGAGCTCAGCTTTTTGTTGATCTGGCAGTGGCAATTGCTTGAAGCGTTCAATCAGCCACGACGGAATAGCATGCTTGTTGCCTGCTGCCGCCTCCAGCCATCGGCGCCACGGCGTGTCTGCCTCGACATACGCGTCGTCCTCAAGCAAGGGAATGAAGCGTGGGCCGGTGGTGCCTAGCTCTCGTCCTGGCTCGTAATTTTCCCAGGCGATTTCAACTTGGCCGGGCATCCGCTTCACTAGCCAAGTGGCAAGGTCGAAGCTGAGCGTGTCCTCCAGCTGTGTACCGGCGATGCCGGAGACTTCGATGGGCTCGAAGTCGTCCATGTCGGCGCCGGCTTTGCGTAGCGCTTCCACTTTCTTGTGGAAACTGTTCAGAATGCGCTCGGTTGCGCGGACTACGGCTGGGCCTTGCGGAAAGGCGCGCAGGAAAAGCAGCGCTTCATGGAAGCGAATCAGCGATGCGGGATCGGGGAAGCGCGTGGCGTCGATCCGATTCAGCAACTTGACTACGCTTGCGGCTTGGTTGCGCCCGAAGCGATAGCGGGAGGCATCGAGTTGGGTGAGTTGGCGATGGAGGGCGTTCGCGGACATGGCAGATTCCCGACAAGGTTACATCAAGCCTCGCATCCCGAGTGTTACCTCGCGGATAACGCCATCCCCAAGTGTTCTTTGAGTTGGCTGAATTCGAAGTCCGTCCACATCGAGATCGTGTGGTGGCGATCTCTGACCCGCCTTGGACAGGGCAGAGCCTCGTCGCCACACGGTCGTTACAACGAGCCGAAGAAATCGGCGATGATCGCTTTTGCTTCCAGCGGTCCAGTGATTTCCAGGCAGATCGACCGGTTACCGGCTTCGATGACGATTTTGAACGTAAGGAAAGGGCAGCACTGCCGCTCCAAATCGACAAGGCGGGCGAGTTGAGTCAGGATTTCAGACGTGGGCTCAAAGCGATAAACGTAGCCGAGCGGCAGCGACGTCACGTTAAGAGTGGCACCACGAAAGGCATCCAGAATGGTTCGGCGGCGCTCCCGCATTTCGGTTTCCGTGAGAGTGCAAGCGATCGATGGCTCCATCCGCATAGCGTAGCCGGTTGGTCGATCAACTTCAAACTCCAGCACCATAGAAAAACCAGGAGCCGCCAAGGACACGCAGGACGACAAGGGATGGCCCGAAGAATCAGTCGGCGGCCCAGTGCCCATGCTATAATCTGACTTCGCCTGAACGTTCTTACGTCGAGGCTGATCCTGTGATTTCCTCCGCGGGCGGAATCCGCAGTTCCGAGAATCAGCGCAATTTTCGTTCTCTAGAGATGAGGTAGAGCTATGTCCGGCCATTCGAAATGGGCAACCATTAAGCACAAGAAGGGCGCGCTCGATGCCAAGCGCGGCAAGATCTTCACTCGTCTTATCAAGGAAATCGCAATGGCGGCCAAATCGGGCGGCGATCCCGACATGAACCCGCGGCTGCGCACGGCTATCGTGGCGGCTAAGGCCGAGAACATGCCGGCCGACAACATCAAGCGCGCCATCCAGCGCGGCACCGGCGGACTGCCGGGCGCGAGCTACGAAGAATTTATTCTTGAAGGTTATGGCCCGGGCGGCGTGGCCTTGCTGGCGGAAATTTCTACCGACAATCGCAATCGTACGGTGAGCGAAATTCGGCATGTGTTCCAAAAGAACCATGGCAATATGGCCGAAGCGGGCGCGGTTTCATGGATGTTCCACAAGAAGGGCGACATTATCGTTCCGAAGTCGGCGGCCAAGGAAGACGATCTGATGAGCATCATCCTGGAATCGGGCGGCGAAGATTTGAAGGATGATGGCGAGAACTGGGAGATCATCACCGAGCCTCCCGCTTACGAAGGCGTGTTGGAGGCGGTGAAGAAGGCCGGCATTACGCCCATCTCCTCGAGCGTGGGCATGATTCCACAGAACTACATCAAGCTGGAAGGGCAGCAGGCGGCGCAGATGATACGGCTGGTGGAGGCGCTCGAAGATCACGACGACGTGCAGAGCGTGCATGCCAACTTCGACATCGATCAGAAACTTCTGGAAGAAGTTGCTGGGTGAATTGATCGGATGATCGGTGATCTGAAGAACAGCGTTGTTTTGAATTGTGCTTTTGAATTTCGATCGCCCGATGCCCAGGGCCCCGATGACCGCATCATTCTAGATCCGACACCTGCCCAATCGCCGGCAGGGCTGGCGAACTTTTCAACACCGCTGAGGAAAAGTTTGTGGAAAAGCGGGCGCTTATTCTTGTAACCTTCTGTTAACCCTACGCGTTCAACATTCTGCACTGCATCGGGTGCTTGCTGTATTGACTCCCCGCGAAGAGTTGATGCGAGTGAAGACACGTCTCGACAAGTTGCTGGTGGATCGAGGGCTGACGCCGTCGCGTAAACGGGCACAAGCCCTGATCCTCGCCGGAAAAGTTCTGGTCAACGAGCAGAAGATTGAGAAGGCGGGTGCATTGATTGACGCGGGCTCAACGTCGGTTTTGCGCCTGCTGGGTGAGGATCTTCGTTACGTCAGCCGGGGCGGGCTCAAGTTGGAGAAGGCGCTCGAACACTGGCGAATCGATCTCCACCGCAAAGTCTGTCTCGACGTTGGCGCTTCCACGGGAGGCTTCAGCGACTGCATGCTGCAGCACGGCGCCGCCAAGGTGATTGCCGTCGACACCGGGTATGGTCAGATGGATTTTAGCTTGCGCAACGATCCTCGCATTCGGCTTCTGGAGAGGACTAACGCCCGCTATCTTGAGCCCGGCGACATTGGCGAGCCGATGGACTTCATTGCCATGGACGTCTCGTTCATCTCCGCCACGGTGGTGCTGCCGGCGGTGATTCGCGCGGCCTGGTCTTGCGCCGGGTCTTACGCCACCTCGGCTCCCGACTGGATTCGTCAAATTGTGGTGCTGGTGAAACCGCAGTTCGAGGCGGGCAGGGAACTGGTGGGTAAAGGCGGAATCGTGCGCGACGAATCGGCACAACGAGCGGCCGTGGCCAAGATCGAGGCGGCCCTTGCGGAACTTGGGTGCAGGCGCGCGGAATGGATCGAATCTCCAATTCTCGGCGGCGAAGGCAATCGCGAATTTCTGCTCCACGCAGAGTTTTCGCCGCCTGCCATCGAGTGATTCTGTACAATCGGAATTCCGATATCAGAAGAAGAATCGGAAGCGACGCCCGAAGACATGTCCAAGTCTGCCCACAGCCCAACTCGCCAGAAAACGGTTGCCATCATTTCGAAGCCGGGTCGTCCGGAGTTGCGCGAAGTATTGCCGGCGCTCGAAAAATGGCTGCAGCAGCACAACTACGCGGTAGTGATGGACAAGGAAAGCGCGGTTTATTTCTCCGCGCCGGACGTGATGGCGCGACGTGAGTTAGCCACTCGATCGCCGGACCTGGCTCTGGTGCTGGGCGGCGACGGTACGCTGCTGTCGGCGACGCGCGCGGTTGCGAAGGCCGGAACACTAATCCTCGGAATCAATCTCGGCACGCTTGGATTCATGACCGAACTGGCGTTGTCCGATCTCTATCCCGCTCTGGAGGCGATCGAAAAGAAGCACTACATTGTGGACAACCGGTCGATGCTAGGGGGCTCGCTGATCCGCGATGGAAAGACGCTGGCCACGCACGCCGCTTTGAACGAGGTGGTGGTGAGCAAGAGCGCCATCGCGCGCCTGAATCACTTCGAGCTTTTCGTGAACGCTGAGTTCGTATCCAGCTACCGGGCCGATGCGCTGATCATCGCCACGCCGACCGGTTCTACCGCGTATTCGCTGGGAGCGGGAGGGCCGATTCTGAACCCGGATGTGGATGCGTTCGTGATTACACCTGTCTCACCCCACGGATTGACGCATCGTCCAGTGGTGGTGCGCGATACGGTCGAGATCGAAATGCACGTCAAGACCGGCAAGGAGGAAGCCTATCTGAGTTTCGATGGACAGGTCGGCATGCCCGCGCGAGACGGAGACATCGTGCGCTGCGTTAAGGCGCAGCATCAGGCCAGGCTGTTACGTTTTCAGAAAACATTTTTCGAAGTGCTCGCCACCAAGCTCAATTGGGGAGAGCGGTAAAGTCAAGTGCCAGGTCTCAGGTGTCAGGTCTCGGGCCACTGGGGGCCATTGTGAACGAAATCCATCCGGGCCTCGTCGAGCACACGTTTGACACTGGTGAAGTTCGGTTGAACTATGCCGAAGGCCCTCGCAATGGGCCGCCGCTCGTGCTGTTGCATGGCCTTGGCCGGCGCTGGCAGGTATTTCTGCCGGTGATTCCCGCTCTGAGCCTGCGCTGGCATATCTTGGCGCCTGACCTTCGCGGCCATGGCAAGTCGTCGCGCGTGGCTCGCGGATACCACGGTCCGCAGTATTCCGAAGACATTGCCCGGTTTCTGCGCGAGCGCGTTTCCCCTCCCGCCGTTGTTTTCGGACATTCGTTGGGCGGCATGGTGGGCATGTGGGTCGCTGCTCATCATCCGGAACTGCTGCGCGCTCTGATTCTAGGCGATAACATGATCGTCGCCCGGCGTCTCCACAATCCGATGTATACCGCGCTTTTCTCGGGACTGCGCGATCTGGCGCGCTCGGGCAACTCAGTCGAGCAGATTGCGGACGGCATCGGCAGAATCGTGCTGCCAATTCCAGGCACCGACGAGACCGCTATGATCCGCGAGCTTCCAGGAAACGATGAGGCGTACCTGTTGTCGTGGGCGCGTTGCGTGCAGCAGGCCGACCCTGGCGCATACGAGATGACGCTTGACGGATCGTCGCTCGAAGGCTGGGACGGCGAGGCCGTGTTGCGTGGAATTGGTTGTCCAACGCTGCTCTTGCAAGCCAGCCAGGAATTAGGGGGCTTGATGTCCGACGCGGACGTTGCGCTGGCAGCACGCTTGTTGCCGCATCACGCACATGTGAAGTTTCGCAACCTGGGACACGCGCTTTTCATCCAGCAGCCCGAGCCGGTGTTGCGGGCGGTGACGAATTTCCTGGAGTCGCTGTAGCTGGCTTGTGAGCTGCGAGTGCCACGCCAGTCCGGCCGGGCGGGGCGCCCGGCTCTCCACTATAACTTCTCCATCCGCATCTGATCCCGCAAACTTTCTCGCCTCCGGATCACTCTGGCCTTCACGCCATCCACCAGCACCTCCGCCGCTCGGCCGCGTGTGTTGTAGTTCGATCCCAGAACTGATCCGTAGGCGCCAACGTCTAGAATGGCCAGCAGATCGCCCTCGCCGACCACGGGAAGATTTCTGTCGCGCGCAAAGAAGTCGCCCGTCTCGCAGATGGGGCCGACTACATCGGTAATTTCCGTTTCATGCGGCTCGCGGCTCGTTGCCCGGCCCAAGGGAACAATCTCGTGATAAGCACCGTACAGAGAAGGACGCAGCAGATCGTTCATCGCCGCATCGACAATCAGAAAGCGCTTGCCATCGTTTCTTTTCCGATATAAGACGCGGGTCAGCAACACGCCGGCCGGGCCTATGATGGAGCGGCCCGGTTCGAGCAGCAGGTGCACTTTCGAGCGGCGCAGAGGATTAAGGACAGCTCTTGCGTACGCTGAAATCTGCGCCTCAAAACTCTTCTGTGCTCCCTCGTAGGAGATTCCCAAGCCACCGCCGGCGTCGATGTAACGAATGTCGTGTCCTTGCTCGCGCAGAGCGCTCGCCAGTTCGGCGACACGATCGAGCGCCTCCTGAAATGTGCCGACATCGGTAATTTGCGATCCGATGTGGACACTTACACCCGCCACTTTCAGATAGGGTTGCTTTGCGGCCTGCGCGTAGAGCTCCCGCGCCTCGGGAATCGGCACGCCGAACTTGTGCTGATGGAGGCCAGTCGAAATATAGGGATGAGTCTTCGCCGAGACGTCGGGATTTACCCGCACTGCTACGGCCGCTCGTTTCCTCAATCGTGTCGCGGTTGCGGAAAGCAGGTTCAATTCCGAAGCACTTTCGATGTTGAACAGCAGAATTCCTGAGCGCAACGCGAGCTCCATTTCTGCTGCGGTCTTGCCCACGCCGGAGAACACAAGTTTGGGCTTATTCGTTGCCTTCCGGTTCACGCGCAGAACTCGTTGCAGTTCTCCGCCGGAAACCACGTCGAAGCCCGCCCCCTCGCCAGCCAGCAGGCGCAGAATCCCGAGCGTTGAATTGGCTTTGACCGAATAGCACAGGGTGTGAGGAGCGGAACGAAAAGCGCGAGCGAATGCTTTCACGCGCGCGCGGATGATGGCCGCGGAATAGACGTATAATGGAGTTCCGTGGCGTGCGGCAAGGTCTTCAAGCGCGACGGCTTCGCAGTAGAGTTTGGTGGTGCTTGTCCCTGAAGCCGCGCCGTGATACGCAAACGCGGGTGGACGTAACGCTTGCGATTGTCGCGCGCGCTTCACTTGCGTTTGCCAGAAAGCTGGCCGGCTTTCACTTTGATGGCGACCACCGTCTGATCGTCGAAGGTATCGACGCCAGCAGCATGCTCGGTCACGGCCTTGAAGATTTCGTTGACCACGCAGTCGGCCGATTTGGTGGTGCAGCCGGCGACAATGGTTTCTACTCGCTCGGGCCCAAAAGATTGACCGTGCCGGTTGCGCGCGTCGAGAATGCCGTCGCTGAAGAACACGAACATGTCTCCCGGCTTGGCCTTGAAACTGAATTCGTCGTACTCGGCTTCGTCGAACAGTCCTAGCGGCAATCCGGTCGCCTCGATGAACTCAATTTTGCCGTCATGGCAATAGATAGGCTTCGGCAAACCTGAATTCGCGACCACCAGGGTTCGCTTCTCGTCATCCCACACCGCGTAGATGATCGACACAAATTGCGCGGCAATCCGGCGTTCTGCCAAGGACAGGTTGATCGCCGAAAGCATCTCCGCCGGGCCCGGCTCGATCGGCGCATGGGAACGCAGAATGCCGCTGACGAGCGCGGCATAGATGGCAGCCGGCGCGCCTTTGCCGCTTACATCTCCAATCGCGATTCCCAGGCGCGACAACGAATAGGGGACGAAATCGTAAAGATCGCCGCCAATGGCGCGGGCGGGAACAAACTTGGCCTCGACTTCGAGATGCTGCATCTTGGGACGCGAATGCGGCAACAAGCGAAACTGCAGCTCGCGCGCCAGCGCCAGATCGCGTTCCAGACGCTGCTCTTGCCGAGCAATCTGCTCGTAGAGGCGGGCGTTCTCGATGGCGATGGCAAGTTGCGCGGCGAGCGTGGTCAGGGTTCGCTTGTGATCCTCGGTGAAGTAGCCGCGGCGCGTGTGCTCCAGATCGAGCACTCCGATTACTTTCTCCTGGTAGATCAGGGGAACCGCCAGTTCGGATCGCGTCTCCGGATTCGTTGCGATGTAGCGATCGCTCTTGGCGACGTCGGGCACGAGAACCGCTTCCTTGGCCTGGGCGGCGTACCCCACGACGCCGCGGCCGATCGGGATGTCATGCTTCAGATGTAGTCTTTCTTCGAAGCGCTGCGAGAACCGGTGCTGCAGCTTCGCTCCGGTCGGATCGACCAGAAGAATGCTGAACATCTGGTAGTCGATCAGGCGGTTGAGCAACTCGGCGATGCGTTTGAGCAGTTCATCCAGGTTCAGAATCGATGTGAGTTCGCGCGCAATCTCGTTCAGTAGAAGCAAGGTTCGGGCCTGGCGCGTTATGCGGGTGTGCAGCCGAGCGTTCTCGACGCCCACTGCCATACGCGATGCGATCAGCGTCAGCAGGCGTTTGTGTTCCTCGGTAAAGTAACCCTTTTCGCGCGCCTCAAGGTCGATCACGCCAATCACCCGGTTCGTGACGATCAGCGGGATGGCCAGTTCTGAATGAACGTTGGGGAGAGCTTCAATGTAGAAATCTTCGTGCGTCGCATCGGCGACCAGCACCGCTTGACGGGTCTCGGCGGCACGTCCGGTAACGCCCTTGCCGACTTTCACGCGCACACGGTCGGCGACTTCCCGCGGATATCCCACATGGAAGCGGACGTACAATTCCTGACGCTGCTCATTAAGCAACAGGATCGCGAAAATTTCGTAGTCAATGACCTTGCGTACCAGTTCGGCCACGCGCCGCAGCGTGGTTTCCAGGTCGAGTGTGGTATTCACCACGTCGGCCACTTCGAGCAGAAGAGGTTCGACCTCGGAGGGGCGCAGGGTTTGCGTGGCGGTCGGGTTCACAGGCTTCATTCTAGCAGCCGGTCGGAGCGGCTCCTGTACAGGCTCCATTTGTGACTTGTAATTGGTAATTTGAAAATCGAAAAGCCCAGGGGCCTCAAAATTGCAAATCACAAATCGCCAATTACAAATTCTCCAGCACGCAGATGTCCGGAAGGTTGCGGTAGCGTTCCGCATAATCCAGGCCGTAGCCGACCACGTAGGCATCGGGAATGGTGAAGCCGATGTATTGCGCCTGGATGGGCTGCTTGCGGCGTGAGGGCTTGTCCAGCAAGGCCGCAATGCACAGCGACTTCGGGCCACGCGCCAGCACCAGTTTCGAAATGTAATTCAACGTCAGTCCGGTGTCGAGGATGTCTTCGACCAAAATTACGTTCCGGTCGGCCATCGAACTGTCCATGTCTTTGGTCAAACGGACTTCGCCCAGCGAATCCCACGCCGCATGGCCGGCGGGGTCTTCTTTGACCGTGGGGCGGTTGCCGTAACTCGAAACTCCAATGAAGTCGAAAGTGGCGTCGAGCGGAATTTGGCGAGCAAGATCGCTCAGAAAAATGGCTGCGCCTTTAAGAACGCCGACCAGGATAATCGATTGGCCGTGAAAATCGCGCGCAATCTCTTTCCCTAGTTCAGCGACCCGCTTGGCAATGGCTTCGCGTGAGAGCAACACTTTGAGTTTGGACATTGTGAGTTCGGACATTGAGCACCATCTTATACACGAGTTTGGGCGCAACCGGAACGGTTTAAATCAAACTGGGATTTTCGCGGGCTTGGCCTGCTCGTTGCGCGCTTTTCTCCACGTCACTAGAATTCTAAGTTCGCAGCTTTTACCCAGGGGTGATTTGTGAATCTCAAAGGAATTCAAATTACATGGCTTGGCCACTCCACCTTCCGTGTGCAAACGCCGGAAGGGAAGACCCTCTACATCGATCCGTGGATTGGGGGCAATCCCAAGTGCCCGGAGAGTGAGAAGAACGTGAAGAAGGTCGATGTGCTGCTCTGCACCCACGGACACGGCGATCACATCGGGGACGCGGTCGAGGTGGGGAAAAAGGTCAATCCGATCGCGGTCGGCATCTACGAGCTCTGCTTGTGGCTGCAAGAAAAAGGCGTGAAACAAATCGCGCCCATGAACAAGGGTGGCACGCAAACCGTTGCCGGTGTGAAGATCACCATGGTGCACGCGGTGCATTCCTGCGGAATTCAGGATGGCGACCAGATCGTCTATGGCGGGGAAGCCTGCGGGTACGTGCTCGAGTTCTCGAACGGAGTCAAGCTTTACCACGCGGGCGATACCAATGTGTTTAGCGATATGGCCATCATTCGCGATCTATACGCGCCGAAGATTGCCATGCTGCCCATCGGCGACCTTTTCACCATGTCGCCGCGCGAGGCTGCCTATGCCTGCAAACTGCTGCAGCCCGAAACTGTCATCCCCATGCACTTTGGTACCTTTCCGCAACTGACGGGAACGCCCGGCGAGTTGCAGAAACTGGTGCCGGACGTGAAAGTGCTGGAGATGAAGCCGGGGCAGACGATTTCCTAATTTTACGCAGAAGGATGGGCGGGGACGCCCGGCGCTCCACCGTCAAGATGTGGGCGCAAGGAACACGATGAACGATCAACCCGCAAAGCCAGATTGGCGCATGGGAGAATTTACAGCTCCTGAAGTCGAGGACTACATATACGCAATGTTGCCGCCGCGGGACGCGGTTCTCGCCGAGATGGAAGCGGACGCCAGCAAGAACGATGTGGCTATCGTTGGTCCTGCTGTGGCTCGCGTGCTTTATCAACTGGCCACCATCAGCGGAGCTAAGAAGATTTTCGAGATGGGCTCGGCCATCGGGTATTCGACCATCTGGTGGGCGCGCGCGGTGGGCGAAGGCGGACGCGTCGTCTATACCGACGGCGATCCCAGGCACGCCGACAAGGCTCGCCGCTACTTTGATCGGGCCGGCGTCAGCCAGCGCATCACGGTTCACGTGGGCGACGCGCTCGAATTTCTTTCGGAGGAGAAGGAACAATACGACATCATCTTCAACGACGTCGATAAGATCGACTACCCGCGTGTCTTTCGTTTGGCGCTCCCGCGCCTGAAAAGCGGCGGTCTTTTTATCACCGACAACGTTCTCTGGAGCGGCCGGGTGGGCAAGCCCAACCCTGACTCCCAAACCAAGGCTATCCTTGAATTCAATAAACTGATCTATGAATCGAAGGATCTGTTTACCTGTATTCTGCCTATCCGTGACGGGGTTGCCGTCTGCGTGAAGAAGTAGGGGATCAGTCGCGCTCGGCTCTTACTCTGCAGTGCTAGAATTGTCGTTTTCCCAGTGGTCGTTTCCCAACCGATAAGATGAAGACTCCGACACTAGCGTCCGTCGAGCAGATTCCGGAAACTCTGCCTCGCACTCAGGCCCAGGAGCGGCCCGACTCCGCGGCGGACGTGCTGGTCGTGGGCGCTGGACCGACCGGCATGGCCTGCGCTATCGAGGCGCAGAAGGTCGGATTCAAGGCGCTCATTATCGACAAGGGATGCGTGGTCAATTCCATCTATCACTATCCGACTAACATGGTGTTCTTCACCACTCCGGAGTTGCTTGAGATTGGCGATATACCTTTCACCACGTCTCTGGCGAAGCCGACGCGGCTGGAAGCGCTTGAATATTATCGCCGCGTCGCCGAGCACTTTCACCTTAACATCCGGCAGTACGAGTGGGTGAAGACGATTACCGGTGAAGATGGCGACTTTCGCGTGACCACAACCAACCGGCACGACGCCATCCACGACTATCGCGCGCGCAAGATCGTGCTTGCTACCGGCTACTACGATCTCGCCAACGAAATCAATATTCCGGGCGAAGACCTGGACAAAGTTTTTCATTACTATCGCGAGCCGCATCCTTATTTCGACGCCGACGTTGTGGTGATCGGGGGCAAAAATTCTGCGGCTGAAGCGGCTTTGGATTTGTGGCGTCATGGGGCACGCGTCACGCTCGTTCATCGCGGATCGCAGATGCATCCGCACGTGAAGTATTGGGTGCGTCCCGACATCGAGAACCGCATCAGGGCGGGTGAAATCACCGCATATTTCAACAGCACGGTGCAGGAGATCAAGGACGATTGCGTTGTGCTGCGAACACCGTCTGGACCGCTTCGCCTGAAAAACGATTTTGTGTTCGCTCTCACGGGGTACCATCCCGACTTCGATTTTTTGCGCAGCGTGGGCATCGAACTGGCTACGGAACAGCTTCGCCCGGTCTGCGATCCCGAGAACCTGGAATCGAACATTCCGGGAATCTACGTCGCTGGAGTGATCGTCGCGGGCTCGCGGACGAACGAAATCTTCATCGAGAATGGCCGTTTCCACGGCAAATTGATTGCCGCTCACCTGAGCGAGAGGCTGGGCGGCGGCAACTTGAATTTTCCTCTTGACGCGACTTAACGCACTAGGGTGTACAAAACGCGAAAGTGTTTCACGTGAAACATTTTGTGCAGGTAAGATTGTACGTATAAATATATATGCTTAAGCGGTGTATGTGAAAGCGTGGCCATGGGTTACGGGCCTTTGTTGTGCGCGGATGGCATGGTCCTGAGGGCTTCCCCGACTGAGGCAAATTTCCTCTGGGAGATTTGTTTTAGGAGAATTCATTGTAAGCGTACAGCAGAGAACGAAATAACGTAATGAAGGATTTGGTTACGTATGGGGGAGTAGCAAATTGGTTACGATGATTGCTGCACGGGGAGAATTCCCTCACACTTCCGAAGTCCCGGTGAGGGTGTAGGGATCCCTTCGGCTTCGCTCAGGGCAGGCTCTTCGACTCCGCAGGGACTTTACTTCGTGAAGTTCCTGCTGCGCCCAGGATGACCGGTTTTGAGAAGGGGGGTGGGCATACTGCAGATCCCTCACTCCGTTCGGGATGGCAAGCCTGATTCGGGATGACAAGATTAAACGGGCAGGAGCTTGGTGGCCGGGCGAGGACGCCCGGCGCTCCATCGGACAAGAGAGTAGCGGGGATGAGGCGATTGAGGTTCCATAGCTGGTTTATACTGACTCCATGTCGGAGCCCGCTTCCAAGACGTTTTATCTGGAAACTTTTGGGTGCCAGATGAATGCTCACGACTCTGAGAAGGTCGTGGGGACGCTTTTGCAGCAGGGGTATCGGCAGGTTCCTACGGTGGAAGAGGCGGGGCTGGTGCTTTATAACACTTGCTCGATTCGCGATAAGGCGGAGCAGAAAGTCTTTAACCGGCTCGCGGATTATAAGAAGTATCGGGCGCAGGGGAAACAGTTTGGCGTCCTGGGGTGCGTGGCGCAGCAGGAGGGGGAGAAGATTTTTGAGCGCGCTCCTTATGTGTCGCTGGTGTGCGGGTCGGCTTCTTATCGGAATTTGCCGTCGATGCTGGTGCAGCTGGAGACTGGGTCGTCGCGGGTTACCGGGCTTGACGATCGGATGACGGACGAGTGCTTTGAGACGGAGTTCACGGCTCGCACGAATCCGCATCGCGGGTATATCACTATTATTGAGGGATGCGACAAGTTCTGCGCCTACTGCGTGGTTCCTTATACGCGCGGCAAGGAGCGGAGCCGGACTTCTTCCTCTGTTCTGGACGAAGCTCGACAGCTGGTGGACCTCGGTTATGCCGAGATTCAACTGTTGGGGCAGAACGTTAACTCTTATCGGGATCCCTCTGGTCAGAAAAGCTTTGCTGAGCTGCTGGCTGCGGTGGCTTCGGTTGCGGGGATTCGGCGGGTACGGTTTACTACTTCGCATCCTCGGGATTTTGCTCGCGAGATTGTCGATGTGATTGATGCCGTGCCTGCGCTTTGCGATCATGTACATCTGCCGGTGCAGAGCGGGTCTACTCGGGTCCTGGATGCTATGCAGCGACTCTATAATCGAGACGAGTACCTGGAGCGCATCTCGTGGATTCAGGGGGCCCGGCGCGATATATCGCTTACTAGCGATTTGATTGTTGGATTTCCGGGGGAGACGGAACGGGAATTTGAAGAGACGCTTTCGTTGATGGACGTGGTTGGGTATGACAGCGTGTTTACGTTTAAGTATTCTCCGCGGCCGAATACCCCGGCGTTGCTTCTGGAGGACGCGATTCCGGACGCCGAGAAGGCGCGGCGCCTGGCGGTTTTGAATGACAAGCAGAAGCAGATCGGCGTGCGGCGGAATCAGCGCCATGTGGGGCAGGTGCTCGAGGTGATGGTGGAAGGGAAGAATCCGGCGCGGGGACAGTGGATCGGGCGGACTTCGCAGATCAAGGTGATGAACTTTACGGTGCCGGACGGCGTGGAGCTGGCGACTGGGAGCTATGTTCGGGTGCTGGTTACGGGGAGCTTTCCGAATAGCTTGGTGGGGGAGATGGCTGGCTAGCGCCGCGCAAGAGTTATCTCGGTGGAGAGACGGGCGTCTGGCCCGTCAGTTAGTGTACGGCCGGGCGGGGACGCCCGGCGCTCCATCGGCAAGTTTTGAGGGTTTTATGGAAGTTGAAATGAAAATTCGCGGGCTGATGATGGATCCGGTTTCGAACATGCCGATTGTGCTGCTCAAGGACGTTGGCAGCGACATCGTGCTTCCGATCTGGGTGGGCGTGTACGAAGCCAATGCCATCGCGCTCGAAATTGAAAAGGTCAACACGCCGCGGCCCATGACGCATGACTTGATCAAAAATGTTCTCACCGGGCTCGACGCTCTGGTGCACAAAGTGGTGGTCACGGAGCTGAAGGACGATACTTTCTACGCCGTGATCTGGTTGGAAAGGGAAGGCCGCGTGGTTAGCGTCGACTCCCGTCCGTCGGACGCGCTGGCGCTGGCGTTGCGCGTGGATTGCCCTATCTTTGTTGACGACGAGGTACTGAAGAACTCGAAACAGGCTGCGAATAATCCCGTGCCCGCGGTTAACAGTGAGGAACTGCGCAAGTGGCTGGAAGACCTGGGCGATGATGACCTGGGCAAGTACAAGATGTAACGGCAGTCCCCAGTTGCCAGTCCCCAGCTGCCAGTTCTCAGTGAAAGCTGCAGGCTTGGGCCTTTCAAACTACTCGATTACAGATTGCAAGTTTACCAATTCCCCTCATGCCCGATTCCGCCCAACAGCTTCAGCGTCTTTACCTGGCGGGATTTGAGCTTCAGACTTTTGAACGCTATCCAAAGTGCATTGGCGTAACGCGCGAGAATTGTATCGCGCTGCTTGTACCGGGCGTGGATGGCCTGCAAGTCCTAGGCACGCCCGGCTGGCGCATGGGCGAGGTGATGGGCGTGCTCACGGAAAGGGAAGGGCGGCAGGTGTTTCAGGCAAAGAGCGAAATTGTGGAGGCCACGCCGGAGCGGCTGCTGGCATTGCAGAAGTTTCGTAATGAGCTTGGGGAGCTGCTTCGCTCAGCCTGAGCGGCTGAGGGCGGCCGTCCCTACGTGAGTCTCGGAGACATAATCATTTGCCGGCTCCGAGCTGTTCTTTCATCCAGGTCAGGATGGTTGGAACCAGATCCTCATAGAACTTGTTGTTGACGGTAAAGCCGTGGGTCATTCCGTCGATCTGGAGATAGCGAGCGTGTCCGGGATGAACCTGGTTGACGATTTGCGCGATGGCCTCGCTATCGGCTTGGCTCATGATGTTATCGCCGGTACCGCGAATGACGAGGACGGGGAGACATAGGAGGAGAGCCATGGTAATCAGTCCAGCCGATTCTTGACATGGATATACGAGTGTATATACTCAGGAAAGAGAGGTAAGGTTATGGCAGGCGCCAAGGCGCAACTCGTGAAGTGGGGCAATAGCCAAGCGGTACGCATCCCGAAGAACATACTCCAACAGGCCAACCTGCGGGAGGGCGAGGAATTCGAAATTCGGGTGGAAGGTGGTTACATTTGGCTGGAGCCGCTGAGCCACCGGCCCACGCTGGAGGCGCTGGTCAAGCGGATTACTCCCGAAAATCGACATGGCGAGCAGGATTGGGGCAAGCCGGTTGGTAACGAGATATGGTAGCTCCTGCATACGTCCCCGATAAAGCTCATATCATCAAAATCAATTTCGATCCTCAGGCGGGACACGAGCAGTCGGGATGGCGTCCCGCCTTGGTTTTGTCTCCAGCGGCCTATAACAAGATTGGTCTCGCCATTGTGGTCCCGATTACAAGCCAGGTGAAGGGATATCCTTTCGAGGTGCCGGTTCCGGCAGGGCTTGCGACCACGGGAGTGATTCTCTCCGATGCCATCAAGAGCGTGGATTGGAGAGCGAGGAAGGCGCGCTTCATTGAGACCCTTCCACATGGGCCTTTGAAGGCGGTTCAGGGACATCTGAGGATGTTGCTCGGGCAGTCAGGGCCTTAGTGGGCAGATGTGTCCTTGCCTAACTTCACATAATACCTGTTATCGGACATTGTTGATATGGCTGCCGCGAGCGTGGACTTCGAGCACGTAAACCGCCCATGGCGCAATCAGCACTTCACTCACCCAGCTGTAGGGCTCGTCTGCGCGGGTCAACGGTTCGTATTTCTGCAGCAGGCGCAGGTTGGCTTCTTCGAAGACCTCGCGGTACGCCTGATCTGTCCACAGAATGTCCTCCACCGGGCGGGGATCAGCGTGGTCGGTCACGATGATGTGCACCTTGTCGCCCGACTTCGCGGCTTGGTTCTCGGGAAAGTCCTTCGTCGAAAACGACGCCCACTCGTGAGTGTAAATTTCCGGCCTGGAGACGATCAGCACCAGCTTCCCCTCCCGGGTGAGGAGGTGGCCGAGATCTTGCATGATGCGGATCTTGTTGTCTCGTCCTGCGATGTTGTCGAAGGTGAAGGCGGCTAGGACCAGATCGTAGGTTCCGGGTGCGAACGAGCGTAGGTCGTCTCCGGAAACGTCGTCGCTAGAAATTAGGCGGTAGTCGCCGGAGGGGTCGAGTTGCCGGGCCTTGCGGATCATATCCTCGGCAATATCGACTCCCGTGACCTCGAAGCCGAGTTGGCGCAGGAAGCGCGTGGAGCGTCCTGTGCCGCAACCGAAGTCCAGAGCCTTGCGGCCGTGAACATGCGCGCCGAGGATGGCAGGGATGTCGCGATACGCCAAGTGGTACGTGTTCTTGAACTCCAAGGTGGCGTAGGCTTCGACGCGGGCGCCATCTTCATAGCAGTTGGCAAAGGTCACGGGTCGCCCTCCGAGCCAGAGTATACTGCCCGTCGCTCCACAATACGACCATCACGCGGAAAATACGATGCCCGGGTGGAACAGCGTCCCCGCGATTCTAGTGGCGATGGCTATCAGCTCGCGTTGTCCGTAGAAGACCTTGACCTGTGGAGCACGAGACATTTCCGGCAGATTCACGGCGCGGCCACTGCGGATTAGGGCGGCGCTTTCTTCATTGGCGGTGACGCTCGGCAACTGCGGGACCAACTTTCTGGGATGGACCAATAACGACTCAGCAATTCCCTGCTGCATTGCGGCTTCTAACGCTTGGAGCGAGTGGGCGTCTTCGACTGTGAACTCGGCGGCGGCGGTGCGTCGCAGACTGGCTAGATGAGCGCCGCAACCTAGCTTCTGGCCCATCTCGTGGGCTACCGACCTTATGTATGTGCCGGAGGTCACGCGGGCGCGGAAGGTGGCTTGATCGGCGGTGGTGTCCAGAATCTCGAATTCCTTAATTTCTACTTTTACCGGCTTGAGGTCGATCGCTTGCTTCTTGCGGGCTAGTTTGTAGGCTGGGACTCCGGCAATTTTTTTGGCGGAAAAGGGCGGCGGCATCTGCTCGAAGGCACCCTGAAACTGGGCAGCCACGGCTCGAACCTCATGGCAATTTATGTGCACCTCTTGCTGCGGGGTGGTGGGTTCGCCGTCGGCGTCGTAGGTGTCGGTGGCGAAGCCGAAGCGAATCACGCCTTCGTAAGTCTTTTCGGAATGGACGTAGAACTGCGCCAGGCGCGTGAGGTTGCCGAGGACAATCGGCAGGACTCCGGTGGCCGAGGGGTCAAGGGTTCCGAGATGACCTACCGCGCGCTGACCGAGAATTCGACGGACGCGATTGACCACGTCGTGCGACGTCAGGCCGGGCGGTTTGTCGATGACTACGACACCATTCATGGGGATTTGTAATCTGGTAATTTGTAATATTGGTAATTTGAGGCAAGATCGCTGATGCAGCAACGATTGGGATTCACAATTACAAATTACCAGATTACAAATTAAATGATTCCTCTTCGCGACGATCAGCCCACTTTCTCGACGCCGTTCGTCAACTATTTCTTGATCGTGCTGAACGTGATGGTATTTCTGTGGGAGCTTTCGGTCAGCCATCGGGCGCTGGCCGGGTTCATGTATGAGTTCGGAGTGGTGCCTCATCACACGCTGGCGGTGCTGACCGGACACTCCTACGACGGGCTGGCTACGGCCATTCTGCCTCTGTTCACATCGATGTTTCTCCACGCCTCATTCTTACATGTGGCTGGGAACATGCTCTTCCTGTGGATTTTCGGCGACAACGTCGAAGACTATCTCGGACACTTCACGTATCTCGTGTTTTATCTGATGAGCGGATTGGCGGCAGGGGTTACGCACATTCTGCTGAACCAGGCCTCGCGCGTACCCAGCATTGGCGCGAGCGGCGCGATCGCGGGGGTGATGGGCGCGTATTTCATTCTGTATCCGCGGGCGCGAGTGCTGATCTGGTTTCCGCCAATATTTTTCTTTCACGTTCCGGCTTGGCTGATGCTCGGCTACTGGTTCGTGATGAATTTCCTGAGCGGCACCGCGACTGCCATTGCCGAAACCAGCCAGACCTCGGGCGGGATCGCTTTCTGGGCGCATATTGGAGGCTTCGTCGCGGGCGTGGTCATGGTTAACGTGTTTCGGGAACGACCGCATCGGTATCGGTATGGGACGTGGTAGGCAGCTCTCAGCTGTCAGCTCTCGGCTCTCAGTAAAAGGAATGGATGCTGACGGCTGAAAGTTGATCGCGGCCGGTCTGTCGATTTCCTAGCGGCGTGGTTCTGGCGCGGGGCCCGGCGGCAAGACCTCTTGCTCCCCGACGGAGGGCACCTTGTGGCGGGTGACGAACCATACGGCTGTGGTCCAGGTGGGAAAAAGATCAGCGCCGGGAATGAGTTTCGCCGCGGCCGTCGGCAAGAAAGCCCAGTGCCATCCGAGCAGACGAATCATAACGAAGGCGACGAACAGGTCGAGCAGCGAGTCGGCGGGAGACATGCCTCCCTCGACGAAGAGTGGAAACGCCGCGATCTGGAGGACGTCCGCGGCGATGGCTACAGCCCACGCCAGACGGTGCTCCGGTTTTTTCAGCGATTTGAGGTAATCGAGGAATGACATATCTTTTCTCATTATCCCCCAAAAACGCGGAAGAACTAGTTCCCGACCAGGAGTGCGACCTCAGCGGCTAAAGCCGGCGCTGAAGAACGCCGGTCATCGCAGCGCTGAAAGCGCTGCGCCACCCAGAATCAAGTTCGTCGTCCAAAATCAGTCCGAGGACGAGTTCCTCGGCACGCTGTTAGATGCTCAATGAACTGCCCGCGTCGCCACTCTTCTGGCTGTCCTAAAGGATGCCGATTGAGGGCATCACCACGACTTTTTCTACGGTCGTGTTACTGGGCAAGAGCAATGCCTCGACTACCGTCCGGGCGACGGTTTCGGCGGACATCATCTTGCGCCTGGGCGCCTTTGGCCAGAGCGTGTCCCAGATCGCGGTATCGGTTGCGCCGGGCATAAGGGCGATCACGCGAATGCCCTTGGACCGCAGCTCCTCGCGCAAGGTGTTGGTGAAACCGAGGGCGCCGTGCTTCGAGGCATTATAGGCTGCCGATCCGGGGAAGACGCGCTCGGCGACGATCGACAAATTGTTCACGATCGTACTGCCGCGCTTCATCACGGCGAGCGCCGCCTGCGTCATGAGGAACAGACCGTTGAGGTTGGTGTCGATCACTTCTATCCAGGTGGGATAGGGCAACTCGCCGACGGCGCGATTGGGATGTCCAACGCCGGCGTTGTTGATAAGGATATCGAGGGGCTTGTGCAATCCGCGGACGAGCGCGAAGAGATAGTCGACCGAGTCGGGGCTGCGGACGTCGCAGGACTGCGCCAGCACGTGCACGTTCAATTTCTGCGAATGGAGCTTCTCCAGTTCAGTACGTGCCTTGGTCAGGGCACGCTCATCGCGGCCGGTGATGATCAGATTGCATCCCTCGCGCGCCAGTGCGCGAGCGATGGCCAGACCGATGCCGCGGTTGGCGCCGGTAATGAGGGCGAGGCGGCCGGAAAGCGTGGGTCCGCGTGTGGGTTTGCGTTTTGACATGCGGTGTTTTTCAGCTTATTCCAGTCGCTGCGGGATTACGAGTGGAAGTCCGCTAATTTAGATAATTCGGAAATGGCCACAGGCAGCTGCCGAGCTTCGCTCGGCTTGGACGGGCGAGGGCGCCCGTCCCCACACTAGATCACTAATCACACGCCATTCGTTCTTTGGCGGATTAGCGACAGGAATTCGGTTCTGGTTTCCTCTTCGCTGCGGAAGCAGCCGAGCATGGATGAAGTTACGGCCGCTGAATGCTGTTTCTCGACGCCGCGCATCATCATGCATAGATGACGCGCCTCGATGACCACGCCGACGCCCTGCGGTTCGATGGCATTCTGGATCGCCTCCGCAATCTGTGTGGTCAGGCGCTCCTGGATCTGCAAGCGGCGCGAGAAGGCGTCGATGAGGCGCGGTATCTTGCTCAGGCCGATCACTTTTCCGTTTGGGATATAAGCCACGTGTACCTTGCCAAAGAAGGGCAACAGGTGGTGCTCGCACAGGCTGAACATTTCGACGTCTTTCACAATCACCATCTCGTCGTAGCTGACGGTGTACAGCGCCCCGCGCAAAAGCGCTTCGGGATCCTCCTTGTAGCCCCTGACGAGAAATTGCATGGCCTTCTCGACGCGCGCGGGTGTGCGCACCAAGCCCTCGCGATCGGGATCTTCGCCGAGGCGGACAATCATTTCGCGCACCAGTTCTTCGTAGGTGGCGCTGGTCAGGGTGGCGGGTTGTGTCGTGGATTTCATAGGATTTGTAATTTGTAATTTGTAATTTAATAACACAATTACAAATTACAAATTGCCAATTACAAATGCTCCAAGCCGTTTCCCTCTCCACAATATTCAAACGAATTCATCATCGTCTCTTCAATCCGTACCTTTTCTAGATGAGCCTTGTGGAAGCCGCGCTTCACAATATAGTAGATCGCAATGCACAGGTTTTCCGTGGTCGGAACGTGCTCCAGAAATTCTGATAGCAAGTTCAGATTCTGGTGGTCGTAGCGCTCGAGAATCTGGCCGTGCACAAAGCCATCCAGATCGACCAGATTGCAGACCATTCCTGTCCGGTCATCGACCGGTCCACTGACCGTGACCTCGAGCATGTAGTTATGCCCATGTCCATAAGGATTATTGCACTTGCCGTAAGTTGCGTGGTTTCCCTCCTCCGACATTTCGTCGCTATGCAAGCGGTGCGACGCGGAAAACATGTAGCGGCGGGTCAGGTGTGCCTTCATGCTCATGATTCCCCGTAGAAATCGACAAACAGATCGGGCGTTTCATAGACGCGGACACGATGCAACTGCGCCCCATTGAGTTTCGGCGCGAGGCGCTGCCAGATGGCGATGGCGAGGTTTTCAGTCGTGGGGATCGTGGTGACAAACTCAGGCACTTCCTTGTTCAGGAAGCGATGGTCGAGCACATCGAGCACTTCCCTGCTCATGACGTCCTTCAACTGCTTCAGGTCGACGACGAAGCCCGACATCGGATCGACCGCGCCTTTAACGGTGACTTCCAGGGTGTAGTTGTGCCCGTGGCCGTTGGGATTATTGCACTTGCCGAAGACACGCTGGTTCTCTTCCGGAGTAAAGTCCGGGTTGTGATAGTAGTGCGATGCGGAGAATTCTGCTTTGCGTGTGAGATAGACCATAAAGGCAGTTCTCGGTTCTCAGTTCTTAATCCTTAATTCTCAATTAGTGGAATTGCTCTTGCCGTTTGCATTTCGGCAGGATCAGTCCGCTTGGCGTTCCGACATAGTACGCGCGGCCCTTCCACGACACCAAACCGCTCGCGTAGGCCTTCTTCGAGCGCAGCAGCAGGTAGGTGAACATCGGCGGACCAAATGCCATTGCGATCAGGTTGTTGGTGGTGGTGAAATGTGCTGTGCGAATTCTGCGATACGCCAACAGCCAGAGAGCGGCTACAGCAATCCAGAGGAAATGGCCAGCTGCACCCCACACGGCTACGCCCAGCGACGACCATGCTAGGAACCACAAAAGCAAACTCCACAGCGCTCGCCTATCGGGATGAGGAAATAACAGTGCCAGATTCTTCGTCCAACCTTCGCGAAGCTGCTTCCAGCTTCGGTACATGCGGGTGCGGACGGCGTCTCCGCCATAACGAAAGTAAACTTTGAGCCCCGCATTGCGAAATAGCCGGGCGAGCGCCACATCCTCGAGTATTTCTGCAGCCACGGCGGCGTGCCCGCCTACGGCTTCGTAGGCGGCGCGACGGACAAGAATGTATTGTCCGTTCGCGGCTACCATATTCGGCATCTGGTCGCGCACTTTGTGCAGTGGATATTGCGCCGCGAGTTCTGCGAAAACTACCGGCATCACGGCCTTCTCGGCGAAGGTGACGACTACCTGCTCGGGCGAGTATGAGAGCAAAAAAGCTTGCTCCTTTTTGGCTTCGGCTAACGCCCGCGCCAACGATCCTGGCAGATGTACGGTGTCCGAGTCGGTGAACAACAGCCACTTGGTGCGCGCCTCGTTGCAATGGGCCCCGGCAATCACCGCGTTATTCTTGCCCGTTAGTCCCTTCCCGGGCAGCTCCTCGCGCAGAGGCTCCGGGGAGATGACTCGCACTCCAGCAAAACTCTGCGCGATTTCTCGGGTGCGGTCGGTGGAGCCGTCATCGACCACGATGATCTCGAAAGCGACGCCGGTTTGGGACGTCAGCGACTTTAGACAGTCACCGATGTTGGCTTCTTCGTTCCGGGCCGGAACAATGATTGAGACATCGGGGATCGCGGGCTCGGGGTTGGGGAGCGCGGGCAACGTGGCTGGAGGTGAACTATCCATCAGTTTTTCGCTATTATAACGGTGTGAGACGAACGCTTCTTGCCACGCTGCTAGCGGGTGCGATCGATGGTCGACACCCAGCCCCTAAAGGGGCTTCTGATCTCCGGGAAACTGCGGCATCGCTAAAGCGATGCCCTGATACAGGACCGAATCTTTCCGCACTTTGTCTAGCCATTGGATTGCTGGCTGCGCTGCTCGGATGCTACAGCAGTGGCCACCCACCCCGCATCGGGTCAAACGCCCCGGACTTCACCGTGCAGGACTCCGACCACAAGGTCACGCTGAGCCAGTTTCGTGGGCAAGTGGTGGTGCTGAATTTCTGGGGGACTTTTTGTCCGCCCTGCATCGAGGAGACTCCTTCTCTGGTCCAGATGCAGAAGCGGCTGAAGGACAAAGGCGTGGTCGTTCTCGCCGTCAGTATCGACGTTGATGACGCTGCGTATCACAAATTCCTGAAAGACTACAACGTCAACATGGTCACGGTCCGCGATGGGGAGCAGAAGGCGAGCTCTCTCTACGGGACGTTCGGCTGGCCGGAAACCTACGTGATCGACCGCCAGGGAGTGATTCGCCGCAAGTTTATCGGAGCCGTAGATTGGAGCAGCCCGGAAATCACGGACTATTTGAGCAAACTGTAAGGCAAGGTCGCGGGTCTTAGGTCTTAGGTGTCAGGAAAACCAGTCTCAATCGGTGGTCTTCGGGTGGATACCCTGTAGCCGCGCAGCATCGGCTACTCTAAAACCAATAAAGCATCGCGTGGACAACTCTGAACCAGCCACTGAGTGTAAGGTGTGCCGTCAGAAGCATAGGGGCGGAGCGGAGAATTAGTTGGTGGGCTTACAGTTTTACCTTCCGCAATCGGAGCGAATTCGTAATCACCGACACAGAACTGAAGCTCATCGCGGCGGCGGCCAGGATGGGGCTTAACAGCAGCCCGAACACGGGATACAGTACGCCTGCGGCAATCGGCACTCCAATCGAGTTGTAGAGAAACGCGAAGAAGAGGTTCTGGCGGATGTTGCGCATGGTTGCCTGACTCAGTTTGCGGGCGCGCAGAATTCCTTCAAGGTCTCCTTTAACAAGCGTGATGCCGCCGCTTTCCATGGCGATGTCGGTTCCAGTGCCCATGGCGATTCCGACGTGGGCTTGCGCGAGCGCGGGCGCGTCGTTGATGCCGTCGCCCGCCATCGCGACCACGCGGCCTTCGTTTTGCAGTTTCTTTATGACGTCCACTTTTTGCGCGGGCAGAACCTCTGCCTTGAATTCTTCGATGCCTAGCAGCTTGGCAACCTCCCTGGCCGTGCGTTGATTGTCTCCCGTGAGCATCACAATCCGAATTCCCTGCTTCTTTAACTGGCGGATTGCGGATGGGGTCGTATCTTTGACGGGGTCCGCTACGCTCAGAACCCCGGCGTACTTACCGTCAATCGCTACGAGCAGGCTTGTCGTGTCACTTCTCTTGGCATGCAACACTGGCGTATCGGGTCGGTCGAATGCGCCCACTTTTACCATCAGGGCGCCGCTTCCCACCGCGACTCTTCTGCTGTCTACAATGCCGTGAATGCCTTGACCAACTTCATAAACGAACTCCGACGGCTCAGAGAGCTTTAAGTCGCGTTGTCTCGCGGAGGTGACGATAGCCGCAGCAAGCGGATGCTCGCTGACGCGTTCAAGGCTGGCGACAAGGCGCAGTATTTCGTTTGCTTCTCTTCTATTGGATTCAGCACTGGGGTCTTCAGGCTGCGGCACGGAAGTTCCAGACAACGACATGGCAACGACGTTGGGCAAGCCTGAAGTTAGCGTCCCGGTCTTGTCCACGACGATGGTATCCACTTTCTCCAGCGTCTCCAGCGCCTCGGCGTTCTTGATGAGGACGCCCGCTTGTGCGCCGCGGCCAGTGCCTACCATGATCGCCATCGGCGTCGCCAGGCCGAGCGCGCAGGGACACGCTATGATCAGCACGGCCACAGCGTTCACGATCGCATGCGCTAAACGCGGCTCGGGTCCGAGGATCGCCCACACCATGAAGGTCACTGCCGCAATTGCGATCACGGCTGGAACGAACCAGCCGGCAACTTTATCGGCCAAGCGTTGGATAGGGGCCCGGGTGCGCCGCGCTTGGCTGACCATTTGCACGATCTGCGCCAGCATAGTTTCGCTGCCGACGCGCTCGGCTCGCATCACGAGCGATCCGTTGCCGTTCACGGTCGCGCCGATCACGCGCGAGGTCGTTGTTTTCAGCACAGGAAGCGGTTCGCCCGTGACCATTGATTCGTCCACTACGCTTCGGCCTTCGAGCACCACGCCATCGACCGGAATCTTTTCGCCGGGACGGACGCGCAGACGATCTCCCGGCTTTACTTGGTCGAGCGGAATGTCGCGCTCACTTCCCGTGCCATCCTCACTTAACACGCGCGCCATCTTCGGGCTTAGATCGAGCAGCGCTCGAATCGCGCTTGACGTTCGGCTGCGGGCGCGCAGTTCCAGCACCTGCCCCAGCAATACGAGTGTGACGATCGCCGCCGCTGCTTCGAAATAAACATCCGGGCGATCGCCCATGCTGCGAAACGACGCTGGAAATATCTGCGGAAACAAAGTTGCCACCACGCTGAAGAAGTACGCGACACCTGTGCCCATCGCAATCAGCGTGAACATGTTAGTGCTGCGATTTACCAGCGACGCCCATCCGCGCTGGAAAAACGGCCAGCCGCCCCACAGGACGACTGGCGTGGCGAGCAGCAGTTCGAGCCATGGCAAGTCCCAGTTCCACGGCGACGCCATGAACATGTGCGGCGAGAACATGCTGACCATGGCAATTGCCAAGAGCGGTGCGGTCAATGTCAGGCTGATCCAAAACCGCCGTGTCATGTCGCGCAGCTCGGGATTGACTTCTTCGAGCGTCACCGTGCGCGGCTCAAGTGCCATGCCGCAGATCAGACAGCTCCCCGGCACGGCTCGCACGACCTCCGGATGCATCGGGCAGGTGTATTCGGTCTTGGCCGCGGGGAGCGCCGGCGACTCGGGATCGAGCGCCATTCCACACTTGGGACAGGGGCCCGGCCCGAGCTGCCGCACCTCGGGGCACATCGGGCAAACGTAGGATCGCGTGTCCTTGCCGGGTCCACCCTCCGGCTGGGCACCTGCAGCCGACTTGCTCGGCGTTGGCATGACCAGGCTCGGAGGAGCACCCAGAGACACCAGTCCCGATGTCATCGTCATTGGCTTGGGCGGGGACGAAAGAATCTTTACGGGATTCGTCTGGAACTTCGCGAGGCAACCGGCCGAGCAGAAGTAATATTCCTTGCCGTTGTGTGACGACTTGAAGCGGGCGGTTTTCGGATTCACATCCATCCCGCAGACGGGGTCCTTTTCTTGCGCTTTAGCGACGGGCGCGGCGTTCGGGATGTCGACGGGGTCGAGGTGTTCCATAGTCTAGTGTGCCAGACGTCTATATCGAATGCAGAGCTGTTGTGACTACACGCAGCCGACGAGCTTCCGCTCGGCTTGGACCCTTCTCGCTCAGGGCAGGCTCGCGGGGGTGTCCGTCCCGACACGAGCCAGACGGCGCTTGGCGGAATCCTGCCGTTATTAGATACTGAAAGAGTAATCCTCGACCCTGTTCTTGGGGAGCATGAAATGACCTACCTTGAAGTCGCCTACCGCTACCAGACTCCGCCGGGAGAAGCTCAGTTGCAGGCCGTTGACACTGTGCGCGAGGTCTATGGCATCCAGCGAATCCGGTTCGACGAAAAAGAGCGGACGGTGCGCGTGCTGTTCGACGCCTCGCGCTTGAACGGCGACGCAATAGCCAAGTTACTGCGACAGGCTGGTATCGACGTACGGGAGCGGCTTGTTCTTGCCTGAGGGTTTCGGGAGGGAGCGGGGGAGTGGTTGCCAAGGCAGCAACACCACGGCACTCCGCCCGTTTCCCGGCTAGCCCTCATTTCCAGGAGGACTCTCGGGGGAGGTCCGGGAAACGGAGCGGAGTGCACCTCGGCGTCAAACCTTGGCGTCAGACCAAGGCGTCAAACGGAAGATTTGCAATGGGGCATTCGGAAAGACCTCTGGCCGAAGTATTTTCCCAAATGCCCCGTTGCGCGCCACTTCGTCTACTCCACGGAGAAGCATGTCGGGTGCCATCGTTAAGGCATTGCCAACGTGTATAGGTAGAACGCGGAGGCGGGTAGGTTTTGCGCGGGGCCGGAAACTTTTACTCTAATTTACAAATCTCGTTTACAAATCCTCTGCGGCAAGGCGGTCGATTTCCACAAGCAGCGCTGGGTTTGGCGAGGGTCGAAAGCGTAAATTGAACTCAGCAAAGAGTTTCTTGGTGAGGGTTTCCGGGCATCAGGTTGGGCGAAACGATTCTGTTTCCGTTATAATTCAAGAACGCAATTCTGCCACGATGCGCCCGTAGCTCAATTGGATAGAGTGCTTGGCTACGAACCAAGAGGTTGGGAGTTCGATTCTCTCCGGGCGCACCATCCTTTCAAGGACTTGCAGAGGATCCCTTTTCCGCTCGAAAGCGACTGTAGTGAGAATTGTAGGGACCGCCTCTCCCTTAGCCAAATGGCAAAGAGAAACCGATTAGCCGTCTGTGAAGCCCCTGCATTCCGACCGTTTCGCAGGCTCGTAGAAGGGCCGCTCACTGACCCGAAGGACCTCGAAGCGGTTGAAAGACTCATTCGAACAATAGTCCTTCACGATGACCTCATAATGGGGATCGAACCGGTCCCGTCCAGACCTGGCGATTACGAGGACAAGAGGGACAGAGCAATTGCGAAAATAGCGGCCGTGACTGCCGCCACTGGCGCGCCACCTACGCCGGGACCAGCAGCGGGGTTCATCGTCACGATACCCTCAATCGGGTTCCAGGACGAAAAATTCGGGCATGGATTAATTGGCGGCAACTTACAGGGCCGGCCAGCTCCGGCCGTCGAACTTTCGCCTAGCCAGCTAGAGATCGTTTCGGGTTTTTCCCACGACGAAGAAGGATGGCCTTTCTATACCACTCACTTGAATTATCTCCGACATCTTTTCAGCATTGTGAAAGAAGGCGGCAGTGTCCTGTGTGAGCACCCGTTCGCACGCGCTGCAGTTGAGAAGGCAAGCCAATTCCCCTCCCAACTCTTCGAAGTTCTCGACGATGATTGGAAGGAGTATGCACAGAAGATTCAGTCCGGGCGTCTGGGTCTGGTCATTCCGCCGCTGCTCTCAATTGTTTTGAACAACTGCGCGCGACGGGATGCCATTCCCTCCGTGGTAAAAGACGTTCGTCAAGAATGGGCGGGAGCACGCGGCAAAATATGGCAACTGGTCGAGGACCAGCAGAACGCGCGAACGCTTAAAGAGATAAACGAAATCGACCACGAATTCGCCGAGGCCTCGAAGAGTTTTTCACCGAAAAATAAAACTGAAGGACCTTCGCCTCTTAGGATGCTGTGGGACGTTTTTGCCGCCGCAGGCGGAGGTGCGGCGACAGCAATTCTGTCCGGAGGAGATGCGAAAATTGGAGCTTTGACGAGGGCCTTGCCTCAATTCTTAGGGTCTGCTGCAGACGCGGCGAGTATTTTTCGGTGCGGCGCCTTTGACTTGGCTGGTCGTGTTCGCAAGGCGGCGTCAGCCGTCGATCCCATACCTGATATCTTGTCGCGGTTCCTCACTGGCTCAGAAAGGCAGGCTCTCGGATACGTGAGTGCACTCACTCGGAACTGATGGAGGACATACTAATGCCACACGAAGGAGCGCCCCTGTCAGTGAAATGGGTCACATCTTGATGTGCGGTGCCCCGCACACAGAACGCCTTAGCCGTGACGTTCATCACCCGGCTGCGTACGCTCGGGCTGCCGGCCCGCTGAATGTCCCATCACGATGGATCTAGCCCTGTTTCAGCTTGAGCTTGCTCTTATTTTCTTCAATAAAAACCTTAAGGTCGGGGACAGCGTCGAGCAACCTCGTCCACTGTTCGTAGTAGAGCGTCACCGGAAAACGGCCGAGTCCATACACGCTGACGCCGCCCTTCTCACTCACGCGGAACTCTATCGCGCCGCTTCTCTTCTTAGCTTCCACCTGTTTCTCGAGATCGGCCAGGCGAGCTTTCAATTCCTCGTAACTTGGTTCTGTCATGTATGCACCTCAAAACGGATTCTTTTTGGTCCTTTATCATAGGGCGGCAGGCGGCTTTCGTCGAGGCAGGTCTTCCTGGCTTGCGTGGGAACTGGGTCGTCCCTTCGGGATTTGCCTCATCATTCCAATCTACCCCGCGCGGAGCGCGCGGCTAAGCTGGTTCGCCCTTCCGGGGCTCGATTCTCGCCGCCACGGTTACGGTACCTCAGTAATGGGGAACTGGAGTCGCAAGTGCTAAAATCAGAGAGGAGAGAAATTCTGAGTGGAGAAGACGGAATGACGAAATTCAGGAAAAAAAGCCTGCTTGAGAACGTTTTCGTGCTGGTCCTGCTGGGGCTGCTCGCGGGCGCTGTGGGGGGCCTGGGCATTGGCCTGATTCAGCAAAGGGCCGCGTCCTCCGCAGCCAGTACTGCCAAGTAAGTTCGATTCCCGCAACTTGAATCAACCAACCTGTGAAGCTGCGGCCAACCCTTGGCTCAGCTTGACTTTCTCTGTAAGGCTCAGCTGTGATCATTTTTCGTTGGAAGTCCGGGGCTGAAACTGTCCCATTTTGCGGCCTGTTCTTGCAACATTCCTCTTCTTTTGGATCATAGACCAGCGTGGTGGGGTACTCCGCGGGGGTGCCGGTCGGTTAGTGCAGAGTTTGGTTGCCTGCATCTGCGAACCTCGCTGGACGGACTACTGGCTGTGTCTTGCGCCTTTTCACAGACGGCAGCGAGGGGGGTGCGAACGGCTACGGGCTGGGAATCACTGCCTGAACTTCATTTGAATAAGCGCTTTCCTGACCTTGGGCGTTGACCTCAGTTGCGACGTAATAGTAGGTCGCTCCAGAGGCGACTGTACCGTCTGTGTAGTTGGTCGAAGAATCCAAAGTGGCATTGATCATCTGGAAAGGGCCTGCTTCGGCATTGCCGCGATAAATGTTGTAGCCTACCGGGTTTCCACTCCCCGGAGTCCAGGAAAGATAGACACTATGGGAACCCTGAGCGACGCCGGTGCCGCTCAACTGTTCCACCGTGGGTGAATTGGCCGCATTGCTGGTGAACCCCGCTTGGCCGGAGGCCGCGCCCGAGGCATTTGGTGTGAATTGAATCGTGAACTGAACGCTCTTTCCAGCTTGAATCGTTGCCGGCAGAGCCAGCCCGAGAATGGCAAACTCCGAACTCGTCGATCCATCCGACGAGATGGTTACGGCCGCGTTCGAGGCCGTGAGCGTAGCTTGCAGGCTGGCGCTCGATCCCACCGTGACATTCCCGAAATTGAGGGTCGAAGGCGACACTCCCAGTTCCGGGTCAGAGGAATAAACACCGGTCCCTTGGACATGCATGTCAAGAGGGGAATTCGGGTCGTTGCTTGCGAGTGTGAGGGTACCCCTGGCATACCCCTTCGCAGTCGGCGTGAAAATAACGGGCAGCCCGATGCTTGCGCCGGGCTGGAGCTTTACGGGCAAAGGGAATGTGCCGAATGAGAAGGCACTCCCCTGCTTTGACTTGGAAGAGATACGCAACGTCTTGTTCCCGGTGTTCGAGAGCTGGATGGAGTAGGAACTGGAACTGCCAATCTCCACCTTACCGAAGGCATGACTACAAGGGTTGCACTGAAGTTGCTGCGCCCAGACAAATGTCGGAGCCAGCCAAAAGAGCAGACCTGCAAGCGCGGCTGGGGGGAAGAATCGCATGCCTCATCTTCACCAGCGGCGCGGTTTCCAGGCAAAATCGGAAGTGCATTCCTCACAATCACTAGTGCAAGCACTCTGGACACGCGACGGCCTGTTTCGCGCAATCCCCGATGAAGCGGTGCTGGGCTATGCTGCGCGTAAATTGCAGCGCGTCGTAAATAAGGTCGAGCGCCGTGGAGTGGAGTCTCCCACCACATGCAAGGTCGCTTCTGGCGTCTGGGTCGAGTGAAAGCGCATTTATTGGCAATTACTTACAAGCTACAGCTAAAGTGCCTGCCGCTTTGCACGAAAGTGCATCCCGCGGAAGGGAAATTTGCCGTGCCTAGCTGGGCCTTTTGCTATCTATGGCGGGCAACCCTCAAGAGCGAAACTGGCCTTACCGGGCTCGATTTCAGCTCCGGTGGCCCGAAAATCCCCCGCCGTCGGATACAGAGACGGCAAACAGAGGTCGCAATTGAACGGTTCCCGGTTGTATCTTCATTTTGCAAATTCCCTCCTGATTGCTGGTGTTCTCTTGCTGCTCACGCTGTCGGCCGCTGGCGGAGAAGTGCGGGGAAGGCTTGCGGCAAATCCCTCGCCGCTCGCCTTTGGAAACACGCAGGTTGGGACCACTAATGCGCTTACTGTGGCTCTTTCGAACTATGGGGGAACCGATCTCACCATCATTAGGGCGAAGATGAGCGGCGCAGGATTTTCGATAAACGACCTCGCCCTGCCACTCACGCTGCAAGCCGGGACAGAGACTTCGGCGGCGGTCACGTTTGCGCCAACCGGAAGCGGGAGTTTCAGCGGCAGTGTCTCGTTTGACACAGTCGCACAAGACGGGGTAGCCAACAAGGTAGTGCTTAGCTTGAGCGGCTACGGAATTAATGCGGACACACTGAATCCCAATCCTTCCAGCCTGGCGTTCGGCAGCGTTCAGGTTGGCAACAGCGCGAATTTGTCGGAAACGCTGACCAACGCCGGTGGATCGACGATCACTATCTCGCAAGCGAATTTGACCGGGGCGGGTTTCTCGACCAGTGGATTAACCTTGCCCCTGACTCTCGCGGCAACCCAAAGCGTGACGTTTACTGCGACCTTTACGCCGACCAGTGCCGGTGCGGCGAGCGGAACCCTGACCGTGGTATCGAACGCATCGAACTCGCCGCTCAGTATCCCGCTCTCTGGGACCGGAACGGCCGCGGGCCAACTGTCCGTGTCTCCAACCAGTCTTAGCTTTGGCAACGTGACCGTTGGGTCGAGTTCTTCGCTCAATGGCAGCCTGAGCGCCAGCGGGGCTTCGGTCGCGATTACATCGGCGAGTCTCAACAACGGTGAGTTTGCGCTCTCCGGAATCTCGCTGCCGGCAACGCTTGCCGCCGGGCAATCCACTTCTTTCACCGTCACTTTCACGCCGCAGGCAAGTGGGGCGACTTCAGCGTCTTTGACGTTCTCGAGCAACGCTGCGAACTCGCCAACCGTACAATCGTTAACGGGAACGGGAACGTCAGGAACTCAGCACACCGTGGACCTCAGCTGGGACGTCTCGGGTAATGCGGTCGGCTACAACGTATACCGCGGCACCGTGTCCGGTGGTCCGTACTCGATAATCAACGCTTCGCTCGATAGCACGACCACATACACGGACAACACGGTCGTCTCCGGCCAGACTTACTATTACGTAGCCACGGCTGTGGATGCCAGCGGGGATGAGAGTGGATACTCGAATCAGGCTCAAGCGGTCATTCCTAATCCGTGAGATTCGCGCTCAGCATGAACGGCTCACTCTTAACCATAATGGTTCTTGGACAGTGAGCTTTTGACGGGCTAACTTTGACCAGCTAACCAACGCCTAGCCAACTCAGGGAATCGGGGCTCGTACTTCGGCCGAGAATCTACTCTCGCGGCCAGCTTGATCCAGCGCAGTCACGACGTAGAAATAAGTGCGGCCGCTGACCACCAGGCGATCTTCATACGGTGGGCCTGGAACTCGGGAGGCGATTTTAACGAATTGCTGGCCGGAAATCGTGCTCCGATAAACATTGTAGCCGACGACCGCGACTCTGGGAGAGGCCGGCGGTGGTTCCCACGTGAGCGTGATCCAGTGAGGCGTGGCCTTGTGGCAGCCCGCGAGGCCGAGAAGGAGGGCGCATACCACCGGCAAGAATCGGGATAGGTGGTTTCTCATTATTGCCTATTGTTTCTCCTCTACCCCGCTCATTCAGTCGGTAGACTGGGCCCAACCGGGAGCTTCCTGGAACTCGCCGAAACGAAACAGATGCGAGAGGTTGCATTTTCCTGCAATTTGTTGCAAGAACTATCATCTTGACAAGCAATTAGCAGAAGAAGATAAATGTAGCAGGTCGGCGAGTCTGAAGTTACTATTCCCCTGATTCACCCGATATTCCCCCTTCCTTGGCGATCTGCTAACAGGATGAAATTAAAAGGAGGTAGGGCGAATGCGCAATACCAAGAGAAAATGGTGGCTGGCAGCTGTGGTGATTTGTTGCCTGTCTCCCACCGCATTTGCTGATCGGGACCACCACCACTGTGATCGTTGGCAGCAGGATTGTCAGCAGGCGCCGGAAGGTGGCTCGACTGCGATCTATCTTCTCGGGGCCGGGCTCACGTGTTTCGGAGCCATATTCCTCCGGTCCAGGGTAGTGAAGCCCTCGCAATCGTAAGTTTCAGCCGGCACAAAAACGAGCCTGGCTTGTTATTGCTCATCGCACTCCGATGCGCGCTAACGTTGCCTATTGCGTCGATTCGACTGGGCGCTCCAAAGGCATTCGAAACTCAGTTCGCCGCAGGATCCATAGCAGGCCCACCACCGCAACTACCGAAATAGCGAAGAAAATGATCCCGCCATTGTGGTGAAGCTTCCCGTTGAGGAACCCCGGGTCCACTCGAGTTCCGAGCTCTGCGATCGTGAAGATGCGAAGTCCGTTCTTTGCGACAGACAGCGGAATTGCCGCCGCAACAAGCAGACTTCTTCGCCACCACGAGCGCAAGAACAGATTAGACAAGACCATGGTAGTGACGACCAGCATTAGACTGGAGCGAATACTGCTGCACTCAGTCGCGACTTCGATATTGAGGTGGGGAATGGCCAACATGATCCCGTCTTGCGCGACTGGGACTCCGATAGCCTGGAAAAGAATGCGTGCCGCGAGAGCAGACTGGTATTGCAGGAAATGCACTATTCCGTTCAACACAAATGCGGGAACAGGCACCATCCAGAACAGAAAGCAAAGTGGAAACAGAAAAGATCGGAAAGCGTTGACGCCAAAGCAGAGTATCGCGCTGCCGATCCACCAGGTCACGAGAGCAAGCATACCGAGCGACAGCCGGACATCATCGGGCGAAGCGAACATCCCCCATCTCGCATAACAACCGGTCAGCAACGCCAGAGCCAGCAGAGCTGCACCGATGCGAAGGCGGGGCTGTGGATCGATCTGGAGAGCTTTCGAATCCCCGTATTTCGAATCCTGAAAAATGAGCGCGGCACTCAGGGGAAGAATCAAGAGTATGTGTGTGTAGGCATCATTTGAAAGCGCCAGCCGCAAGGTGACGACCAGAGAATGCCACCAGAGCACGATCGATACGGCACATAGAAAGCCGAAAGCCAGGACGTGAGTTCGCGTCATGATGGTAGGTTTCGAGTTCTGGGTTTCATTTTCCATTGCGACTTGATGACATCCTTTGCCCGGTTCGAACGCAGGACCCACTGAGATTTCACGAACTGGTTTCCAATCTAACACTTGCAGCACACGTTCCCGCCGCTGGTTTGCCGAATCCTCGAAAAGAAACAATCTCCCCGAACTATTTTTCCGCCGGGCACCTCTTTTTTCTTGACCAGTGGGAACCCGCTTTGGGTTTCTCTGCGGCACTACCAAGTCGCGAAGAGCCTAAGTTAGGAGACTAGTGCGTGCTAAGGAGTTCCAAACCAGGTTCGCGCGCGGCAATTTTCGAATCTTCTATCGCCCGGTCAAGGCAACCGCGCAAGATGGCAGCAAGTTGCCCAACATAGGGCTCTACCAGGCTGCCGCGGGGACTGATTGGAAGCGAGAAGAGCCGAACGCCACCTTGCGCAACCTCTCCCCAGCCACCCAAACGATCGTGATAACCCGCCAGATGACGCTCCGCCAGGAAGAGAGTCAATTCTCCTGGATAGGGCCTGACTTCGTATTGAGCAAGGGCTTCTTCGTAGATATCCGCAATTCGGACTTGAGACGTGGCAGCAGCGGCATCCGGCAGGAGGCGATTGCGAAGACGGATCCAACCAAAACGGGCGGATGATTTGATTCGGGCAGTCTCGACGCGCAGTTTTTCCATGAAGAAGGCGAGCCTTCCTGCGCCCTCCGCTGCGATGAGGTTCTGGAAGTGAAAATAGGGGTTGAGGATAAAACGATTGATAACCCTCTGGTGCAAGGGGAGCGGCCAGCGCATGGAGCGGATATTGTAAATCTCAATGAGGGCTAAGAGGCCCACGGTCTCGCCCGAGTCGATGATTTGCCGTGCCATTTCCAAAGCAAGAGTGCCACCCAGGCAGTACCCGCCAAGCATGTAGGGACCATGCGGTTGCACCTGGCGGATCTCGTCCACATAGCGGCGTGCCACATGTTCGAACCGGCCATCAACCGGAGAACGTCCATCGAGACCGGCGGATTGCAACCCAAAGACGGGCTGTTCAGCGCCGAGATGGGCAGCCAAGGAACGATAAAGCAAGACGTTGCCTTCGGCGGCGTGCACGAGAAAAAGCGGCGGCCGATCGTCAGGTCGCGCGGATCGGCGGGCCCGATTGATGGCCACGAGGGATTGCCAGTCTTCTATTTTGCTGCCCCGGCTCAGAACACTCGCCAGCATCCGCGGGGTAGGGGAGTCGTAGAGCGTTGCGAGCGGCGCTGTACATCCCAAGTCACTCTCGATCAGGGCGAACAATTGCGCTGCAGCTATGGAGTGTCCGCCCAAGACAAAGAAATCATCGTCTGGCCCAATCTCGCGGATCTCCAATGCGCGCTGCCAAAGCGGAAGCAGCGCTCGAAGCAATTCGGGCTCCGGCATCGCGGAGTTTGCCGGTGAATCTGAGAATTGCCGTGTCAGCCATGGCGCCGAGGTCGAAACGGCCGAGAGAAATTCGTGAGTTGTTTCCCGGCTTGAGCTGCGAGTGTAAACAATTTTAGTTGCAAGAGAAGCATCGACACGCTTGAGCCTGGCTAGATCCATCACTTCCTGCGAGGGATCTGCCGCAAGGTCTTGAAAGATAGAAGCAAGCGTTGCGAGCCATTCTCGTATGGTGAGGTCCTCAAACAGCTTGATGTCGTAGTGGCAACGAAGCTCCAGGTTCTCTTCCATCTCGACCGCATTCAGATACAACTCGAACGATTCGTATCCTTTGGGGTTGGCATCGTAGTCGACGGTAAATCCGGATTGCGGCAGTTCGTTTGGCCCGAACTTCTTGACGTTGGTGAGGCCTGTCGAGATCGGGGAAACGCCTAGCGCCGGCTCGACTGGATGCAGGTCTTCCAGCAAACTGACCATCGTGAAGATGGCATGGTCCTGGGCAGAAAGAAGCTCGTTCTGTACTCTCTTGAGAAAAGCGCCGACGGCTTCGCGTTCACGTAACTCCACAGCGAAGGGGAGAAGATTTACACAGTGTCCGACGAGGTCCGGCTGGCCGATGTTGGGTTGTTCCGCAGTTGGCAGAGCGATAACAAAACGACGCTGCTGTGAAATGCGGGCGAGAAGGATGGCCAAGGAGCCGAGCAGGACAGCGAAGAAGCTGCAGCCCTGTTTTGCTGCTAACGCTCTTAGGTTTTCGACCACCGGGGCCGCGATGGGGTGATCGAGACGGCGCGCGCTGAATTCACGCCGTGCGCTCCGCGGGTGATCAGTCGGAAGCACCAGCACGGGAAAGCCATTTTTGGATTTCGCATGCCAGTAGCTGCCCGCTTCCCTGAATTCGTCAGAGCGGTGGCGCTCGGTTACGCTCTGTACGTAATCGATGTAGCTCTTCGCCTGCTCCAGGGATGCGGGTGCGCCCGAGACTTCCTCTGAATAGAAAGCGCAGAGATCGTGGACCAGGACATCCAACGACCACCCGTCGCAGATGATGTGGTGCGCCGTGAAGATGATCGCTGCACGATCGGGGCCGAGCAAAACCATTTGGCAGCGGAACAATGGACCCGCGGGCAGAGGGAACGGTAAGGCGGTCTCATCGGCAATCAGTGTGCGGAGACGTTCCTCTTGCGGGTTCGGCTCGCTGGTCGAAACTTCAATCGAAGAAAGATCGGTTACCGGCATCCTTATTTTCTGCGCCGGGGCAATCTTCATCACCAGACCGGTTTCGTCGAAGCGGGCGCGAAGAGCATCATGCCGCTCAACCAAGCGTTCCATGGCGCGCGCCATTTTCTCGATCGAGATGTTGCCGGTAAAACGTACCGTCATGGATTCGTTGTAAGAGGCCGACAAACGTTCAGAAAGGCGCGAGGAGGCAAAGATGCCACGCTGCGGAACCGTAGATTCAACTTCAAGCGGGCCGGAAGCCGCCGGCGCGAGGGCCGGTACGTTGTCCTTCCGCGGTATGGGAACCACGGGCGTTGCGGCGTCGGCTGCCGCAACTGGATGATTAATGCCAGCCTTTTCAAGAAGGGTAACCAAGCGGGCGATGGTGCGCGCTTGATCGGCAACAACTTCCTCGAGCACGCTGCCCTTCGCCCGGGCATCTGTTGCCGGAGGCGCAGTGGGCGGTGGAGGAACAGGCAGAGAGGCTGTGATGGCATGGGTTTCCGAAAGAATGTCGGCAGACAGAGTGGCGTCAAGATGCGCTGCAAGCATGTCAACGCTGGGACACTGATTCATGAGCTGACTGAAGGTGACCTTGATGGAAAACTCCTTGCGGATGGCGAAGGCGACCTGCGTCAAGGATAAAGAGTCGAATCCTTGCTCCATGAATGTGGCAGAGGTGCTGATCTGTGAGCGTTCACGTCCGGAGACTGGTCCTAGTAGGTCAAGCACACGCGAAGCGATGCGGTCTTTACGTGGTGCTGGACGCGAAGATGGCGAACGTTCCGAGGCAACGCGCTCGATCGGCGCAGCGGAAGCGAATGGCTCAACGAAAGGTTCAACTGGAGAACGAGCGGCCGAAGCAGAACGCGTGGCCGGGAGGCTTTGTGCAACGGGCGCGACTGCGGCAGGATCTACCCAGAACCGCTGCCGCTCGAAGGGATAAGTTGGCAAAGGTATGCGCCGACGGTCTTCGTGGGCGTAGAAGGCCTCCCAATCAATGGACACGCCATTCTGCCAGAGAGACCCCAGGGCGAAAAGTAGTGTCGCCCACTCGGTGTTGTTCTCATGCGTATCGGCAAGCGTGGGAATGGCTGTACAGGGATGGCTGGGCGTGAAATGCTGACGAGCCAATGAACACAGTGTGGAACGCGGCCCACATTCCAAGAAAAGGTCGTATCCCCGGTCCTTGAGATACTCGATTGCTTTCGAAAACTCCACGGTTGCCCGGGCATGATTGGCCCAATAAGCGGGATCGGTGGCCTCTGCAGCGGTGATGGGGCGGCCCGTGACCGTCGAGACAAAGGACTTCACCGGAGCGCGCAGTTGGATTTTGGCGATGGCCTCGCGCAACGGATCGACCATGGGACCCATCATCGCGGAATGGAAAGCATGTGAGGTATGCAGGTGGCGGCAGACGATGTTATTCGCTTCGAGTTGCTTCTGGAATCCGACGACATCCGCTTCCGGCCCAGACACGACACATAGAGCCGGAGCATTATTGGAAGCGATCTGAAGAGCAGCGGGAAGAATTTTCGCGATCGAATCTGCGCTGCTGCTCAGCGCCATCATAGAACCACGCGGGAGGTTCTGCATTAAGCGGCCGCGCAGAGCGATGATGCGGAGAGCATCCTCCAGCTCCCACACGCCAGCGAGAGTGGCGGCGACAAATTCTCCGATGCTGTGTCCTGCCATCGTGGCGGGCTCGATGCCCAGACTCTGCCAGAAGCGCGCCAGCGCGTATTCGATCACGAAAATCGATGGCTGGGTGAAAAACGTATCCAGCAGAGAGATCTGGGCCGTTTTTTCATCTCCACTTTCAGGATAAAGAAGTTCACGCAAATCTTTGCCGAGATGAGGCTTGAGGTGTTCACAGCAATCGTCCACGACGGCTCGGAAAAGAGGCTCGTCGCGATAGAGGTTCAGGCCCATGTTGACATACTGGGTGCCTTGGCCACCGAAAAGAAAGACGACGGCAGGATTCCGGCGCTCACAGCGTTTGCTGCTGCAGCGTAGGGCATTCGGTTGCACAAGCAGTTTAGCGGCTTCGCTGGAATCGGCGGCGACCACGAAACGCCGGTGGGCCATCTGCTTGCGCCCGGTTTGAAACGTGTAGGCGGCATCCGCGAAAGATTCCGGCGCGGCGCTTGCGAGATGCTCCGCCAGATGTTCTGCCAATGCCCGGCTGTAGGCATCGAGGGCCGCCGGACTCCTGGCGGAGAGCGGCAAAAGCTGAAGCGGGCGCGAAGCGCTTGCGGCCTTCAGCGCGGGCGCTTCTTCCATGATGACGTGGACGTTTGTCCCGCCAAAACCAAAAGAGCTGACGGCTGTGCGGCGCACTTCCTCTCCCCGAGGGAAGGCGATGAGTTTGTCGGCCATGAGGAAAGGGCTGCTCTCGAACTCGATCTTGGGATTCGGCGTTTTGAAATGCAGAGTTGGAGGAATCTGCTCGTGATAGAGAACGAGAGCCGCTTTGATCAGGCCCGCAACTCCGGCGGCGTTGGTCGGATGCCCAATGTTTCCTTTGATGGAGCCGATATAGCAAAACCGTTTCTTGTCCGTCTTGCTCTCAAAAACTTTCCGCAGCGCTTCGAATTCAATGGGGTCGCCGACCGGAGTGCCCGTGCCGTGCGCCTCGATGTAACGAATGGTCTCGACGGGAACGTTGGCATTGAACTGCGCCATGGCAATCGCCTCGGCTTGGCCGTCCACGCTGGGGGCGAGAAAGGAAGCGGGGCGCGCGCCGTTGTTGTTCTTGCCAGTACCGCGAATGAGAGCATAAATGGTATCGCCATCGGCGAGAGCATCGGCGAGCCGCTTTAGGATGACCACGCCGGCGCCGTCGCAGAACATGGTTCCGGTGGCGTCGGCGTCAAACGGACGGCAGTGGCCATCCTTGGCAAACGTGCCTCCCTCTTGATAGAGGAAACCACTCTTTTGCGGGACCGTGATGTCGATGCCACCGGAAAGAGCCATGTCGCACTCACAATCGAGGAGCGAGCGGTAGGCCTGGTCCACCGCCAGCAGAGTTGTCGAACAGGCCGTGTTGAGGCTGATCGCCGGCCCACGGAGATCCAGGAGGTAGGCGGTCCGAAGCGCGATGTAGTCCTTCTGGTTGCCGTACTCGACGGCGAGCTTGCCGGCCATGGCCAACAGATCCGGTTGGGTCAGGAGGTTGCTTGTGTAGTAGTGGTTGTCGCCGATGCCCGCAAACACGCCTACGCGGCCTTTGTAACGCTCGGGGTCGTACCCTGCGTTCTCGAGCGCGTGCTGCGCGAGTTCGAGAAAGACGCGCTGTTGCGGATCCATGACCCGGGCTTCGAGCGGGTTGATGCCAAAGAAGGCGGCATCAAAAAGATCCGCGCCCTCGATCAATCCGCGGGCTCGGATGTAGTCCGAATCGTGGCGAAGATGTTCGTCAATGCCGGGACCCAGCTCTTCAGGCGTAAAGAAGGAAATCGATTCGACGGAGTTGCAAAGGTTGCACCAGAGTCGATCGAGATTGGCCGCGCCCGGGAAGCGTCCGGTCATGCCGATCACTGCGACGGCATCGCGCGCTCGGCCGTTCCCGTCCGAATTGCGCTGATGACGCGCCCGGTTTTCGGCTTCGGCAAGAAAATCGGACCTGGTCTCGCTCGCGTCGAGGAATTCCGCGAGCTTTGCGATCGTGGGGTATTGAAAAACCTTGACCGGGGGAATCTCACGCCCGAAGCGAGTGTGATAGTGACTCACCATGCGGACCGCGGCCAGCGAATTACCGCCTAGATCGAAGAAGCTGTCATCGATGCCAACCTCCTCCACTTGCAGCAGCTCACACCAGAGATTTGCCAATTGCTTTTCCGCCACGGTCCGCGGGGCGACAAAGTCGTGGGCGAGAAGTGGCCGTTTGCCCTCTGGCCGGGGCAGGGCCTTGCGATCGAGTTTGGCATTCGGGGTCAGCGGAAAGTTCTCCAACCGCATAAAGACTGAGGGGACCATGTAGTCCGGCAGCGTGGTTTTGAATGCCCGAAGCAGCGATGTAGAACTCAACCTTTCGCCGCCCGTGTAGTAGGCGACCAGGCGTTTATCGCCAGGACGATCCTCTCGAAGGATGACGACGGCCTGTCCGATCCCCTCGATTTTGGCAAGCGCGCTCTCGATCTCGCCTAGTTCGATACGAAAACCGTGGAGTTTCACCTGCTGGTCGAGACGCCCCAGAAATTCGAGAGTGCCATCGGGGCGGTAGCGGACCTCGTCTCCAGTACGGTAGAGACGTGCATCCGGACCCTCCCTAATGGGATCGATCGGGAATCTCTCGGCCGTCAGCTCAGGACGCTTGAGATACCCGCGAGCCAAGCCCAGGCCGCCAATCCAGAGCTCCCCGGGCGTGCCCTGAGAAACCGGCTTGTGGTTTTCATCGAAAACATGGAAATGGGTATTGGCAATGGGCGAACCTAAGGAGATGTGGTCGGCCGAAGTGATATGTTCGCTCGAAGACCAAATGGTGGTTTCGGTCGGTCCATACATGTTCCAAAGTTCGCGGCAACGCGGGAGCAATTGCCGAGCGAGGTCTGAGGTCAGGGCCTCGCCTCCGCAAAAGATTCGCAGGTCGCTCTTCCCTTCCCAGCCACTTTCGAGCAGCATGCGCCAGGTGGTTGGCGTTGCCTGCAGCACCGTGACCGCGTGCTGCCGAAGCAGTCGCTGGAGCTCGCAGGCGTCCGCAGACTGTTCCGCAGTGGCAATCACGATCTGGGCGCCACACACAAGAGGAAGAAGAAATTCCAAGATCGAGATGTCAAAAGAAGTTGTAGTAACCGCCAAGAGTGTATCGGACGGCGCCATCCCAGGCGTTTCCGCCATGGAGGAGAGGAAATTGACCAATGAGCGCCGCGGGATCATGACTCCCTTGGGCTTCCCCGTCGAACCCGAAGTGTAAATCAGGTAGGCGAGATGTTCAGGGTTGCTGGTTAGAGTTAGGTTCGTCACTGGGGCGTTCGCAAGCGACGCGCCTTCCCGGTCGAGCAGGATAACTCGGGCGGTGGTTTTCGGCAGACGTTCCCGCTTGGAAGAATGGGTGAGGAGGAACGAGACTTCGGAGTCCGCCTGCATGAACGCCAAACGGTCTTCGGGAAACTTCGGATCCAGCGGCAGGTAGGTCCCAGCTGATTTGAGGATGGCGAGGAGGCTCACAACCGAATCAAACGAACGGTCGAGACACACACCAACCAGGCTCTCGAAGCCGACTCCCTGCTCGCGAAGAAAGTGTGCCAGACGGTTCGAACGGGAGTTCAGCTCCCGGTAGGAAATCTGTTCCGAACCCATGGTCAGGGCAGGAGCGTCTGGCGCGCGCTCGACTTGGTCTTCAATGAACTCGTGCGGGCCTCGTCGAAGCTGGAGGTTACGCCGGGCATCGTAGTGAGAGCAGGTCACCCGTGTTCCCATCTTGAGACCTATTTACCGAGCCATCCACGCGCCAATAAACGGAACCATTCAGGGTTTGGATTGCCGTGTAAACCTTTTGTTCCTAATGGGTTACGAGAGTAGCCAGTAGGTCGGGGACGTCGGTCACAGCAACACCGCATCGGTTACGCGTTTCAGAATTTTCTCTTGGCTGGCGGAAGCTGAAAATTTCTCCCGTCGCGTCCTAGAGGTATATTGCGTTAGCAATGCCTGTAACTCCAAGTTACCGAGGTACGCCTTTCTGTATAACCCTTGGTTCGCACCTTGGTGGTATACGCGCGAATGCCGCGCTGGATCGGCATTTCATTGATGAGTGCCGGTTGGGCCCCTTTTCGGGCCGCGCTTCCCCCCAAGCGCAGCCGTGGCTCCCGGGTTCTACTTCCTTTCCAGCTTGGAATCGAGAAGGAAGGCGCACTAACTCATGTCCATTCACGAGCAACCTGCCACCGCAGGCGCGGAAGGATCTGAGCAAGTGGGATAGACGAAGGGATGGAGCTAGGAGCTAGCGAAGGTCGCAGCGCCGGGACGGGCAGCACTTCGATTGTGCAAGCTGGTTGCACAAAGCCCGTCAGTCTGCCGAAGGAGGATCTCCGGCGGGAGGTGGGGAGGAAACTGACGGGAAAGCAAGAGGGGCGATTTTTGTTATTTGTCGCCCCGCGATGACGAGCACGAACTTCCGGGACACGATTCCATGCCTACGCAGGGACGCTAAAACGGACCCGTCGCGGATCTCAACTACCTGGTCCGCTGGCAGTCTCTACGCGGTTCTTTTTCCAGCAGAGGACAGCTCATTTCCAGGCAAGGCGTGGGCACGGAGTTCCGAGGCTACGCAAATCAAGAAGCACACAACACTGACCTCGAACAGATTTCGCTTCGTTAGATTCACCGCCAAGAACAGCGTCCTTGCAATCTTAAAATGCAACAAGCCTCCACATAACAGCGCGATCCAACCGACGTAGTAGGTAACCCTTCCAATCAACTGCAGACGAATGACGTGGCTCATTACGAAACCCTCCTGGGATACACTGAGTAAGAGAATCGGCCGCTTCGATTTGCAGGCCGGAGTTGGACAACACGATTCCGGTTCTTGTCACCGGAACTCAAGTAAGTTGAAAATGTTCATCGTGCCGCATGAGCGTAACCACTGATAGGGAGAGCTTCCGGGGAATATAAAAGGTACCGGTAATGAAGAGCGGCGCTGAACCCGCGTTGGGCATTCACGAGAGAACTCCTGCCGGCAAGACGGCAAAAAAAGACGCAGTCATTCTCTTCTTTCCGAACCCCACTCCAGGCGATGCCACGCAGGCTCGTGTGCCCTATTCCTTGCTATATCTCGAACGCGCGCTGCGGAACCTCGGTGTAGAAGTCGTTCTGCTAGATGAGCAACAGGAACCGGACTATTCGGCAATTCTGGCTGCGCACAGCGACCGTCTCCTGCTCGCCGGCGTCAGTTCGTTGACCGGCGAACAAATCTATGGCGGGATTGCGTTTTCAAAAAAGGTTCGCGAGAGCTGTGACGCTCGAATCGTGTGGGGCGGCTGGCACCCGACTTTGCTGCCGGAACAGACACTGCAGGAACCCTACATCGACTATGTCATCGTTGGCCAGGGCGAGCGCCCGCTTCGCCAGCTCGTGGAACGGTTGCGTGAAGGGGACAAAACTTCGGACATTCCGGGCCTCGGCTTGAAGCACAACGGCACCGTTACCGTGAACCCGCCTGCGCCTTTGGATGATATCACTGCCTTTCCACGCATCAACCTCAGCGCTCTCGACCTTAAGAAGTACCTTAACCGGAGCCGCCTCCCGGAACATTTCATTGGCTACTTTGCCAGCCACGGGTGTCCGCTGGACTGCAGCTTCTGTTGCATCGGCGAAATCTACCACCGCCGCTGGCAACACAAGCCCGTAGCTCAAATTGTTGAGGAACTTCGATTCCTGAAAGAACAGGTTGGCGTCGACAGTCTTCTGTTCGAGGACGACAACTTCTTCGTACGCGCGCAGTTTACTCGTGAACTTGCCCGCTCCATGATCGACGCCGGGTTGAACTTGAAGTGGGAAACCAGCGCGCACGCTCACATTTTCGTAAAGGCTTACACAGACGACGATCTGCGGCTGTTCGCGCAATCTGGCTGTCAGCAAATCTACATTGGGGCGGAGTCAGGCGACGAGGAAGCGCTCACCTTGCTCGACAAACGCGCCACAGTCGGGGAGACGCTGCGCTTTATCGAGATGTTGGCGCGCCACGGAATCACCCCGCGCCTTTCCACCATGGTCTGCCTGCCGACCGAGTCCGGCCGCGACCTCGACCTCACGCTTGACATGCTCCGCCGCGCCAAGCTGATGGAGCGCAGCGTGCGAGCCAGCGTCTTCTTCTTCACACCGTACCCTGGCACCCGGCTTTATGAACGAGCTCTCGAAAAGGGGTTTGTCCCGCCGCAACAACTGTCGGGATGGGTGCATCACACCTTGCGAAGATTTAGGGCTCCATGGGCGGCCAAAGGAGTAGAGTGGCGGCTCGAATGTTTCGCTAACTTCTATCTCCCATTGCTGGATCCCAACTTCTATCGTCTCGTTCGCTCGTCCAAAATCCGTCCGTTCGTATTGCTTGTCAACTGGCTCTTCTTCCCGGTCGTGTGGCTGCGTTTCAAAACCAACTACTTTCGGTTTCCTGTCGAAGCAGTGATTTTCCTTCGATTCTTGCAGGCGTACAACAAACTCACGGGCCGCAATTACTGTCTGGGCAATGGGAGTTATGTTGACTGACAATTCATCCGGTGGATCGAACACTGGCGCAACGTCAATTCCAGGAATAGGTTTCCAGGAGAGAGTGAGCGCGTTCGAGAGCCACCGTCGCGCGATAGCCTTCGACAACGCTGAGGTCTGTCAGAAACCATTGCTTCCCGGCTTTCGTGTTTCCATTGATCTCTTCAATTTCAGGATTGAGATCGGGGTGTGTGGTTACGGAAAAATCTGCCAGCGGAAAAGAAAGGCCGTCACCAGTGGCCTTCAGGAAGGCCTCCTTACGCGTCCAGCAGGCAAAGAAACCCGGCACGCGGAGATGCTCCGGCAACGCCTGAAGTCCGGCGCGTTCGCGAAGCGAGAAGAAGCGGTCGGCCAGTGAGGTTGTGTCGACATCGGCGCGGATTTTTTCCATGTCGACACCTAGCCGGTGCTCACTGCCAACAGCGATCAACGCCATGCTCGCCGAGTGGGATACGTTGAACTGCAGCGCGTGTGGATTCTGCCCGGCCGCGAGCTGAGGCTTACCGCTGATCAGATACTCGAAACGGATGTTAGCGGCAGGAACGGCAAGGTAGCCGGAAAGCACGCCCCGAAGCGCGGTGCGACATCGGGTAAAGTGAATCCGGTCTTTCTCGAAGTGAAACCGGCCGGCGCGGGCGATCTCATCGGGAGATAGAACGCTGCCCTCGGAACCTGCTGTCGGCGGCTGGTCAAGACGCACTCTCCAGACATCAACGCGGGCAGTGGGAAACGCCGGCGGCCAATCGGCTGGCCTCGTTTCGAGTCTCCGGTTAATCTCCATGGTTACACTTAGCTCTTTACTCATAATCCAGACTGGTTGCGTTTCCAAGATTGCGGCCTGCATGCTGCAGGGCGCGCCGCGCAAGTCGTCGGACAAATCGTTCCAGGCGAGTCCGGCTGCGATAGACTGTCACGCTTGAGGCGAGGAGCCGGCACTGTTCCGGAGTCAGCGACCAACCGGAGGCGGCGCAGTTCTCACGAACATGCTCGAGTTTGTCTGCCTTGAAAATGGCAATGACGGGAGCATGCGAGACGCACCAGTTCAGCGCAAGCTGCGCCCGGGTCTTCCCCATTGCCGCGGCGACCTGACCGAGAGCGTCTCCGCGATCGGCGCGGCGCAAGGCGTCAAGCCCGGTTACGAGCGGGCTAAACGCGAGCAGGCTCATCTGGTTCGCAGCGCAGTACTGGAGAAGTTCCTGTTGCGGCGACCGGTCGACGAGACTGTATCGGACCTGGTTGGAAACAATGCGCGCTTTGGAGAGCGCCGCTTGAGCGCGGCGTAATTCCGCAACCGTGAAGTTGCTAACGCCGATGAATCGGATTTTGCCCATCTCCACCAATTTCTCCATAGCAGACATTGTCTCTGCAATGGGCACGGTGTAGTTGGGCCAGTGCAACTGGTAGAGATCGAGATAGTCGGTCTGGAGTTGCTTCAGGCTGCACTCGACTGCCTTGATTACGTCCTTGTGGCGAAAGTGGCGCGGGGATACTTTGCTGGCGAGAAAGATGCGATCGCGGATTCCGCGGATTGCTTCGCCTACAATGGGCTCAGTTCCGTACGCCTCCGCGGTGTCGATGAAGCAGGCGCCGAGTTCAGTGCCAGCGCGCAGGGTTTCCACACCGCCACGGTACTGCCAGGTGCCGAGTGCGAGTTCCGGCACTTGCACGCCTGTATTTCCCAGCTGCTTTGAATTCACAGTGGAAGGCCTACCCGGCAAGATGAGCGGCGATGCGTTCGCCTGTATGCCCATCCCAAAGAGGCGGGACAGTTCCCTTCTTTGCCTGGCCAGCGAGGACTCGGGAGAGTTCGGAGCGCAGTTTTTCTGGATCGCGTCCGACGAGAACGTTCGTTCCCAGGGAAACTGTAACGGGGCGCTCAGTGTTCTCGCGGAGTGTTAGGCAGGGTACACCCAGATACGTGGTCTCTTCCTGAATGCCTCCAGAATCGGTAATCACCACGGTGGCGCGCAATTGCAGGCTCAGAAAGTCTACATAGGACAACGGGTCGAGCACGCGCAGTTGCTGGGCATTCAAACCAAAATCGGCAATTCTCTGCCGCGTTCTGGGGTGAGCGGGAAAGACGACCGCCAGGTCATGATTCACATCGAGCAGCGACTGCAGGAGACGTTTTAGCGTGGCAATGTCGTCGACGTTGGCCGGCCGATGGAGCGTAACCAGCGCATAGCGATCGGGGAGGCCGTTCTTGCTTTGCCGCTGCGCTTTAGGCAGAAGCCTCACCAGAGTATCAATCATCACGTTGCCGACGAGGTAGATCTTTTCGACTGGAATTCCTTCTTTCTGAAGGTTGGCGTCTCCGTCCTCCGAAGGCGTAAACAGCATATCCGCGAGCTGATCGGTGAGCAGCCGGTTGATTTCCTCCGGCATGGTGCGGTCGAAGGAGCGCAGGCCGGCTTCGACGTGGCCGACGCGTACTCCGAGCTTGGCGCAGACCAGAGCAGTGGCAACGGTTGAGTTGACGTCGCCATAGACCAGCACAATGTCGGGCTTGCGTTCGAGCAGCACCGGTTCGAAACGAGTCATAATTTCGGCCGTCTGCCGCGCGTGCGTCCCGGAGCCAACCGCCAGGTTCACATCCGGAGCCGGAATGCCAAGCTGCTCAAAGAAGACGCCCGACATGTTGGCGTCGTAGTGCTGGCCAGTGTGAACCAGAGTCTGGACAACGTGCTTGCGCGTCTTGAGCGCGCTCATCACGGGCGCCACTTTCATGAAATTCGGGCGCGCACCCACGATGTGAAATACGTTCACAGATTCTCCGATCAACGATAACCTTAAATCATCTGAGATTAAACGATCTGACGAACAATCGCAGGAGGGAGTGGATGTTCTGGACCAAGGAGATGGCAGAGTTTCAAGCCGGTCGACCGGCAGTTGAGCCGCTGGCTTTTGATCGCCAAGGCGGAGAATTTGGATCGGGTGAAGACCCGGCACGTCCGCTGTGACCCTGGGCGGGCCCAGCGCCTGTTTCACCCGCGTTTGTTAAAAATGCATCGACGTCCTACAAAAGCCCGACTCTCTACACTAGTATTTCCGGACTAGTACCTCCGGCTGATCGCTCTCAGCCTTCAGCAGTGGGTCACCGGGCGCGGGATTAACGTGGGCATTCTCCCGCGAAACAATTCCAAACCTTGCCAAGATCCTCTGCACAAAACCAGGCCCGTACATAAGGGCACCGAGCATCGTCCCGAGAGTGTTGGTGATCAAGTCCAAGGAACCGGAGTCGCGAGTTGGCAAATAGTATTGCGTGACTTCAATCAAAAAGCTCACGGCACAGCCTAATATGATCGTAAGCAGGGTCGCTCGTGGAACCGGCATCGATTGTGAGAAGTACACACCGAAGAAAAATCCCAGTGGTACGAACCCGCCTACGTTGATAAGGGCGTTCTTCCAGAAGCCCCACCCCGAGTCTGTGAGTCTCCAAAAGGCTTGCAGGAATGGTGGATGAAGAACCAAATAGTGGTCGGGAATATAGAGGTCGATTCCGCCGGGGACTTGGTTATGAACAACGGTACCAGTGCGCTCGCCAAATGTGAAGACTGCTGTCGCTTCTTTTTCTGCGAGCGCGCGGGGCTGCCCGGAAGCCGTCCAAGCCGCATAATTTTGCCTAATCTCTTCTGCCGTCAGTTCCTTATTGTAGAGCCCAATCCCGCGGAGGACGCCCGACCAACTATCGTTCGCAAAAGGAGAATTGCCGACTACCATTTGGTCGGAAAGATCACGGCGGGTAAAGCTGAAGGCTGAAGAGGAGCGAACAAACGCACCATTCACGTAGATGGATAGCCCTCCCTGGCCCGATGTCAGAGTGATAAACAATGGCGTGTCTCGCCTGAGCACGTGCGGAATGTAGATGATCTGAGACTTCGGAGTTTTGTGGCCGGCGACCGTTCGCTCCAAAGCCACGTTGTCCAGACTCTGTTCGATTCCGAAGTGCGGCGAATTCTCCGGTGAATCGAAAGCCAACATAGTATTCGCATCATGGATAAGGCCAGGCTGCAGCCAAAGCTCAAGGCTGCACGGGCCGTCCGGCGATTCATCCACACGCAGTGGGGCGGAGCTTAGGATCGAACCATAGTCGCCGAACACGAGACCGTTCTGGTTCCGAATCCAGCTGACGTCGTTATGCGGGCGCGAGGTAAACGGCCAGAGTCCAAACGCAAGTACGCCTGCTAGAACGCACAGGCAAAGACCAAGAAGCACTCTCCTGTATAAAGCGTTTCCAACCTGAATCATTCGCAATAATTTCCCCGCAGCCTGAATGGGCTCGGCGGAATCCTTATGCTTGTTTGAAAAAATGCCGATTGCGAAGAACCTCTAGGGACTACACGAGGACTGAATCCTTTGCTTCTGGGTGCTGAAATAGAAACCGGAGTAGTGAGGTACATTCAAGCCGGGAAACAGGGGCATCCGTATCCTCAATTCAGGTGCCTTCCAATGATCGATCAAAGTGTATCCCGCGGTGCCGAACTCACTCACGATCTCGTTAATACTTCGCACAACGCATGGCACTGCATAGGAGCCGTTGTCCTGAACCGTAACAAAAGTGGGAGCTCCATCGCTCGCCGGCGTCCGGTTGATCACTATGTGGTCAGGTCGTGCAGGAAACTCGTTCAGAAACTCGGCAATGCTCTTCTCCCAATAATGGAAAGCCCCCGAAATCAACAAAACCTGGTCGCGCGAATATTGCTCTAACGAAGCGGTGAACTCCAGACCGCAAGCACTTCTTTGCCCGGCCAGATCTTGCCCCGCGGTAACGTTTTTCGGCAGATCAAAGACTGTCCATTTGATAGAGTCGGATGTATCCACCAGATAGTTGAAATAGCTATAGAAAAGATTCCCTACAAGTCCTCCATAATCAAAAACGCTGATCTTTCTCGAGCAGATTCGACTGATCCAATAAAGCGCTGCATAGTCACTGGAGCGCAAAGTCTTTGAGAGTTCGAGATGCTGCTTAATGCAATCCGGATGATCGTGGCCAGCATAGGCAGTCTTACCCGCCGCAATCCACGCCTCGTCAAACGATGAAAACACCGCGCGAGGATAACTTAACTTGTTTAAGACTCTGACGCCGACATTCGACCCAGCTAGTCGAATCAGCAGAGACCGGAACGGTTCAGAGCTCGCCCCCTCGATGATTGCCTCTCGTGCACTCATACCATGCCCCGCTCATACTTACAGCTGCAGTTCTTGCATGATAGAAGACGATGCCGATTGCCAACATGCCTTCTCCGGACGCCTACATCCTTCACCGGCCTAGCTCGCTGACCGAACCGATGGGATAAATCATGCCGCCGCGGTTTTGTCTTTCTCGGGCTGGAATCCATCGCCGCGGTCTCCTCGAAGACGCCGCAGAAACCGAGAGGTTCCCCGCGCCATGTAAAAGGCCGGCATATAGATGGTTGAAATCGCCACATTCTTCGCGGTATCGACCAGAGCCGACTGTTTTGGGGGCCGGGGCGAAATCCCCAGCTTCCGTAGAAGGAAATTGGCGCGGTGAACGTTGGCGCGCTCCCAATCGCTCCACGTGAAATTGACGCTGAGTGAAATGGAAACGTTGTCGTCGTTTTGAACCCAATGCGGGTTGTTCACCGGAATGTGAACGCCATTGCCGGGCACCAGACGATATGTCGTTGCCCGGCTCTGAAACTGCGGTTTATAGACGGCAGCATTGTTGTCGACGGCCCAAAAGCGTTCTACCTCAGTGACCGGCAGCACGTCCCTGTCGTTCCGGTCAAACACATAAAGGTTCTTCTCGCCGCGAATCTGCAGGAGGAAGTTGCATTCACGATCGATATGGTACGGAGTGACGCGGCGCGGCGATGTGATAAAGATGAGCGCGTCTTCCATCCGCATTACGCTTCTGAAGTCGACTCCAGTCAGACCTTCGAACTCGCGCATGCATTCGTAGAAGAGGGCGCCGTACTCGGGGTCTTTCTGAGCTTGATGGAGCGTAACCCACGCGCCGCAAGTCTCGATGCGATGGAGGGCCTCTTCGACCATGAACGGCTTGGGACCCATCTGATCCCATCGCTGGTCCGCACGGATGTCCGGCCCCGCGTCGTAGTACAAGTCGCGCGGGCGGTCACGCCGGGTTGTCCGAGCAAGTTCGAGCAGACGGGGCAGCGCAAACAGCGGATGGTCCGCCAGTCGATGAAGGAATTGGAACGAGAGCTGGTTGAAGTCCGGACAGAAACGGTCGTTGGGCTCAATAAAGTGAGCCGGGGCGCTGGTCTCGATGGATGCTGGCATATCCTGTAGCCTCCTTTTGAACTGAGGAGTGTTCTGAGTTGAAGAATGGCACGGATGACGACGTGATTCGGTCCGCGTTATCGAATAGTGCGGGAAATCGTTGTTTTCAGCGCATCGGCCAAATGCCTCACAAAGGGCTCCAGCAGCATGCCGGCAGGATAAACGGGGAGCGTTAGAATCTCATGACCGCCGAGCGCCAGCCGGCTCCAGTCGCCTTCCGCTGGGCCGTATTTCGCATACTGCCGCATCGGGCGGAAATCGGTAACGACGCCTTCGTAGGGCTTCGCCTGATAGGCGACGCACGCCCGGTCGTTGATCTGCCACATTTCCGCGAGAAGAAGGGATTCCGGCTTGTTGCCCGATTCCTTCGCCAGGAATCGCCCGAACACCATGCCCTTCCAGATCGTCGAGCGGCTCCGCAGAACTTTGACTTTCTCTTCAAAGAACTTTTTCTTTTCGCTGGCATTGAGCAGCAGAAAATTCTTGCCGTGGAACCTGATTCTCTGTTCGATGTGCCTCACCTTCCTCCAAGCCGTATCGGATGGAATGTTGCACCAGTTCATGGTGTCGAACAAAGCAAGCAGCGCGACTTCCTCGCCTTGCGCTTTCAGTTGCTGCGCCATCTCGTAGGCGACCGTACCGCCCATGCAGTAGCCACCCAAGTAATAGGGGCCATGGGGCTGCATTCGGCGAATCTCGTTCATGTAAAGAGACGCCATGGCCTCGATCGTCGTAAGAGCTGGACGTTCGCCGTCGAGACCCTGGGCCTGCAAACCATAGAACGGCTGATCGGAGCCGAGATGCCGCGAAAGATCGCGATAGATCAACACATTTCCACCGCCGCCGTGAATGCAGAAAAATGGAGGCCGCGAACCGTTGGGCTGGATTGCCACCAGCGGGGACCAGTCCGACGAAACAGCATCATCCTGTAGAACCTTCGCCAACTGCGCGATGGTCTGAGCTTCAAAGAGGACAGAGAGCGGGAGTTTCCGCTGAAATTCTTTGGTGATTTGCGCGAACAGGCGCACTGCCATGATCGATGTGCCGCCGAGCTCAAAATAGTTCTGATTCAGACCAATCGGCCTGGTGCCGAGCAAGTTTTCCCAGATTTCTTGCAGCTTTCTCTCGGTCGAGTTAGCGGCGCGGCGGGGCTCAGCTTCCTTGAGGGCCGGTTCGGATGGAAGCGCGAGTGGGGCGCGTCTTGAAATCTTGAGCTCGTGAATGCGCGCCTCGGGTACGTCGCGCATCAGTTCGAGAACCTTCCTATAGTCCTCCAGAACCTGCCGTATGGTCGCCGCGTCAAAGAGGTCGGGATTGTATTCGAGTTGGGCACGTAAACCTTCGCGGCGGTCCAACAGGCCCATTTGCAGTTCGAAGTGGGTGCCAAGGCCAAAGTCGGGGAGCGGAGTAACCGTCAGCCGATCGAGTTCTCGTGGACGCAGGAAAGCAAGCTGATAGAAGAAGTAGCATTGCGATAGAGGATTCCGGCCATTGACGGAGCGCACGTCCAAGTGATCCAGCAGGACTTCAAAGGGCAACTCGGCGTGATTGAGGGCGTCGAGCGTGACGTCGCGCACGCGGGCCAGCAACTCTTTCAGCGTGGGATCGCCGGCCAGGTTCAAGCGTAATGTAATTGGGCTGGCGAAGGGCCCGATGAGTCCTTCGGTTTCGGGTTTGCGATTTGCCACGGGCGACCCGATGATGATCTCTTCCTGCTCCGCATAGCGACAGAGCAAGGCCGCGTAACCCGTCAGCATAACCGTGAAAACAGTTGTGCTTTCAGATTGGCCCAGCTCTTTCATGGAGCGCGTCAAGTCCTCGGGGAGCAGCAGAGTTTCCATGGTGCCGCGAGACGCGGGGCGATTTTTCGGCGGCCGATCGGTAGGAAAATTGAGTACCGGCAACGGCGGCTTGAGTTGCGTTTTCCAGAAATCGAGCTCTTCTCTGGCCGCGTCGGACTTGAGCCACTCCTCCTGCCAGTGCACGAAGTCGCCGTACTGTATAGTCAACGGCGGCAAGGAGGGCGCTTCGCCCTTGGACGTGGCCTCGTAGATCGTCCACAGATCGCGTTGAATGACGTTCTGCGAGAACCCGTCGACGACGATGTGGTGGGTCGTGAGCATCAGGACGTGCTCGTCGGCCGCAAGCCTGAACAAACGTGCGCGGAGTAGCGGTCCCTCCGCAAGATCGAAGGGAGCACTGGCTTCGGCGCGAATCGACTCCCATAGTTTCTGTTCTCGATCGGCTGGCGCGACTAGTTCCAACGAAGTCACAGGCAGGTCGATTGATCCGCCGGGAGATTGGGAGGTGTGAATGATCTGAATTAACTCTTCGCCTTCCTTCTGAAAGGTCGTGCGCAAGGATTCATGCCGCTCTACGATCAAGCGAAGAGTGTCTTCCAGGTGGGCAAGGGAGACCTCCCCGACGAGCCGGACGCAGGCACGCATGTGGAGCGCCGGGTTCCCCGGGACGATCTCTTCGAGCGCGAAGAAACGACGCTGAGCCACGCTGGCCGGCAATCCGAAAGACTCAGCCCGCGCTTCGGATGCGGCAGGGACATTGTCCACTCTGCGAACCGCGACCGCTGGCGCTACAGCTGCGGCGGCCGCTCCCAAGGAGCGTGGAGCGGAAGATGATACGCCACCAAAACCTGCCGGCGCGGGGGCGGTGGATGCCGACCGCTTCTGCCTGGCCAGCGCCGCGCTTTCAGAAACGGGGAATGCTGAAAGCTGCCGATTCGGATCTTGCACGATATTTTCGAGCAAGTTCTTGAAATCAGCTAATAGGCGCGTAATCGTGCCCGCCTCAAACAGATCGGTGTTGTACTCGCAGGCCAGGCGCCATCCTTCATTGCGGAGGACAAGGAAGACATTCAGGTCGTATAACGCACCTTGGGACTTGGACGGAATGACAGTCAGTTTGATGCCGGCAAATTCCTGCGGCTTGACGGGATCACGCTGGCAGATGAAGTTCAGGCGAAAGAGCGTATGGTGACTCGGATACTCGCTTGGTCGCAGCTCCTGGAGCACCTGCTCGCAGCGAACATTCTGGTTCGCGATCGATTGCAGGCCGACTTCCTGAACTCGCTGCAGCAACTGCGGGAATGTGGGGTTGCCCGAGAGATCGAGGCGGAGAACGATGGTGTTGATGAACGGGCCGATGACGGACTCGAGCTCTACACTGTTACGTCCGGCAACCTGTGTCGCAGCGCCAACATCGGTTTGCCCCGTGTACTGATACATCAGCACGCCAAGAGCGGCCAACATCGTGTTGAAGAACGTAGCACTCTCGCGATTGCCGATCTCCCGCACCGCATCGGTTAGCGTTACCGGCAGCAACAAAGAAGTAATCGTTGCTTCAAAGGTCGGAGATGCCTGGCGCGGCTTGTCGGTCGGAACGTCGAGCAGCGGCAGACCTTTGAGTTGCTCTTTCCAATAGGCAAGTTCTTTTTGCACCGCTGGAGATTCGGACTGTTCACGCTGCCAGACCGCGTAGTCTCCGTATTGGATGGTGAGTTCGGGAAGAACTGGGTCTACATTGCGCGAATAGGCCTCGTAGAGCGCTCCGAGTTCATTCGAGATCAAGCCGATGGATAAGTAATCGATCACCGAATGGTGCGGAGTAACGAGCATGACGTGCTCGTTATCTTCGACTCGCAACAATGTCACCCGGAAAAGCGGACCCACCGCCAGATCAAAACGCCAACGCGCCTCGTTGAAAGAGAGCCGATCGACTTCCGCATCTCGTTCTGGCTTTGGAAGGTGGCGCAGATCGACGACCGGAACCTCGATTTGCAGCGAGGACTTGATCATCTGCGCCGGTTGGCCATCGACGACGGTGAAGGTTGTGCGCAGCACTTCGTGGCGCTGAATGATCTGGTTGAACGCCCGTTCCAGAAGCGCGGAGTCAAGCGGCCCTTGTAAACGAAAGCGGACGGGCACGCTCCAGGCGGGGTTGCCTGGATTCATGCGGTCCAGCGCCCAGAAGCGCTCTTGTCCGAGCGAAGCCGGCAGGACGAAGACTTCCTCTGGCTCGGGATTCGCCATCTCAGGATGCGCCGCGGGTGTTACTGGTTTCGTGTTTTCCAAAGTGTTCACTTCACGGTCTCTTTTTCAGGAACTTTGAGAATCGTCTTGATCCGGTAGCGGTCGCGGGAAACCGCAACGATACCGGGGGCTGCTTTTGCGGGAGACGCGGCTCCAGCTTCGAACTGCAAGAGGACTGCAGCAATTGTTCTGTGCTTTAAGATCAGGGCGGGCGGAATCTTCATGCCCACCTTACCTGCGCGGGCCACAATCTGGAAGATGTGCAACGAGTCCGCGCCCAGCTCAAACAGGTTGTCCTGGATGCCGACTCGCTCCAGGTGCAACACTTCGGCCCAAATCGCGGCCAGTGTCTTCTCCTGCTCGGAGCGCGGGGCGACGTACTCTCGCTGCCGCGCGGCGCGTCCCGTATCGGGAGCAGGCAGCGCTTTGCGGTCGATTTTTCCATTCGGAGTCAGTGGCATCGCGTCCAGGCGCACGACGGCTGATGGGAGCATGTAATTGGGCAATTTGCCGGTGAGCGCCTCCCGCACGGTTGCGATGGTGATTGCCTGTTGGTCGCTGGTGACGTAGGCCACGAGCCGCTTATCGCCCGGGATGTCCTCACGCAAGATCACGACCGCTTCACGCACGCCGGGGTAGCGAGCCAGCGCGGTTTCGATCTCTCCGAGCTCAATACGGAAGCCGCGCAATTTGACTTGGTGATCGAGCCGTCCCAGGAACTCGATGGTGCCGTCTGGCACACGACGGACGAGGTCGCCGGTTTTGTACATGCGGGCGTTGGTGTTCGGCTGGAAGGGATCGGCAACGAATTTCTCCGCGGTCAGCTCCGGCCGATGGAAATATCCTCGGGCGAGCCCGTCGCCACCAATATGGAGTTCGCCTGCGACTCCGATGGGGACTAACTGATTCGCCGTATCGAGAACGTAGAACTGGGTGTTATCAATGGGCGGGCCGATGGGCACCGGACCGTCACCGGCTTTGACCTTGAGCGTCGAGGACCAGATAGTGGTTTCGGTCGGTCCGTACATGTTCCAGACCGACTGCGCGCGGCGAACGAGTTCTTTTGCCAGATCGCGGGGAAAGGCTTCGCCGCCACAGAGAACTTTGAGAGCTGGCTTCCCTTCCCATCCAGCTTCGAGCAGCAGCTTCCAGGTCACGGGCGTTGCCTGCATGACGGTGGCTCCCGAGCTTACGATTCGGCTGAGCAGGAGATTGCCGTCGGCAGCGGTCTCGCGGCTGGCAATCTCAAGTTTTGCACCGACCGCAAGCGGCAGAAAGAGTTCGAGACCCGCGATGTCGAACGAGAGTGTAGTCACGGCGAGCAACGTGTCGTTCGCCTTCAGGCCGGGCTTCTTGCTCATGGAGAGAAGCAGGTTGACGACCGCGCGATGCGAAATTTCAACCCCTTTTGGCTTGCCGGTCGAACCCGACGTGTAGATGACGTAGGCAAGATCCTCCGCCGTGGGTGCGGTGGGGGGGGCATCGCTGGAGTGTCGCGCGACGGTCGTCCATTCGGTGTCGAGGAAGATGTGACGGGCGGCACCGATATTGACGGTCTTGAATAAACTTTCCTGCGTCAGCAAAACCGGAACACTCGCATCGTTCAATACGAATGAAATGCGCTCCGCTGGATAGGTGGGGTCCATGGGAACGTAGGCGCCGCCAGCCTTCATCACACCGAGTAGGGCGACGATCATGTCCAGCGAGCGCTCGACAAATACGCCGACCATCACGCCGGGCTTCACGCCCGTGCTGCGCAGGTAGTTGCCTAACTGGTTGGCGCGGCAGTCGAGCTCACGATAGGTGAGCCGGTCGTTCTCAAACACAGCTGCGATCGCATCCGGTGTCTTCCTAGCTTGGGCTTCAAACAGTTGATGAACACAGAGGTTGCGTGGATAGTCGGCTGCGGTCTGATTCCAGTCGACAGCCAACTGACGGCGGTCGGCTTCGTTAAGCAGTGGCAGACGCGCCAAGGATTGATCCGCATTTTCGACCATGCTCAACAACAGCGTTTCGTAGTGACTCATCCACCGGGCAATGGTGGCTTCGTCAAAGAGCCCGGTGTTGTAGTCGCAGTCGAGCATGAGTCCGTTTTTCGACTCGACGACGTTCAGAAAGATATCGAAGTTGACAAAGCTTTTTGGATTCGGGTCGGCTTCGGCCTGAAATCCGTCGAATGGCATGTCGCCACCGACCCGTTCGAGGTTGAACTGCACTTCGGTCAATGGCAAGCGGCTGGGATCGCGCGGAATCTGGAGCTTCCTGACCAGGCGCCCATAGGTGTAGTTCTGGTGTTCATAGCCAGCCAGAACCGTCTGCTTCATCTGCGCCAGGAACTTGGCGGCGGTGGAATCCGCGGCCGGCTTTCCACGCAAAGGAATGAAGTTGACGCAGTGTCCAACCAGGATCGCGTCTTCAAGGAGCGACTGCCCAGCGGTGGGAATTCCGACGACGATGTCGTCCTGGCCGCTCAATCGGCTTAGGAGAATCTGGAAGCCGGAAAGCAACGTGACGAAGAGAGTGCACTTTTGCTTCGCTCCAAGTTTTTTGATGGCGTTGTACGCATCGGCTCCGATTCTTGTCCGGTAAGTTGCTCCTTTGAATTCTTTCATTGCGGGCCGTGGCCGGTCAGTTGGCAGATCGAGCAACGGGGCGGGTTGCTGGAATTGGTCGAGCCAGAACTTTTCGACGTCGGCTCCTTCCGGGCCGTTCATAAATTCCTTCTGCGCTTGCGAGTAGGTTGCGAAGCTCATGGGCGTGGGCAGGGTCGAGGGTAGTGCCGAGGACTCGCCGCGATTGAGCGCGTTGTAGATTTTGGGCAGCTCGTCGAGCAGAACATTGGTGGACCAGCCGTCGCACACGATGTGGTGCGCGGTAAAGACCAGGCAAGTGTATCCCGGCTCCATTTTGACGAGTTGTGCGCGAACCATCGGAGCTTCGACCAGGCGGAAGGGTGTGTGTGCGTCATCGCGAATGATCTGCTTCCAGCGGGCGTCGCGTTCCGCCGCGCTGAGCGCGGTGAGATCAGTCGTTGGAATGTTGAGATCGAGTTTCGGAGCGAACTTCTGCACCTGGCCTTCGTGGATAAACGTCGCGCGCAGGGCGTCGTGGCGGTTGATGACTTGGCGAACCGCATCTTTGAGCGCCGACTCGTTCACTTTTCCGCGCATGCGCAGGGTAAAGGATTCGTTGAAGGCGCAAGACGCATCGTCACTTAGCTGATCCGAGAGCCAGACTTCCAGTTGTGGCTCGGTGACCGGAGCTTCCAGAGCAATCTCGGAATTCGCCTCTGCCGCTGCCGTTAAGCTCGCGATTGTCTGTTCTGCGCCGGACGGCTTGGCGAAAAAGCCGGCAGCCTGCATGTCGACCACGCTTTCTTTGAACGCGGCGACAATTTTTTCGAGATCGGCGTCGCTGTGGGCCGTCGTGAGGAAGCAGGGGAAGCCTTCGAGAAGGTGAATCCCCTTCATCCGCAGGAAGTAGTAGAAGAGACTGGCAAAACGCTCTTCCGTCGGAAGCGCGAAGTAGAAGATGCTCGCAAAATGCTCGATGCGAGTGGGCACTTGCTGCACCTCTAAGAATTCATTGATGGTCTTGACCAGCTTTGTCGTGCGCTCGGTTAACCGCTCCTGCAAGCCGGGACCTTGCTGCTGGAAATGTTGCATCACGGCCTTCATCGCCGCCAGGGTCAGCGGGTGGCGGACAAAGGTGCCCGCGAAGAAGGTAACGCCGACCTCAGGATAGGAATCGTCGCCGTAATGCCACGTTCCTCCGTCGAGCGCGTCCATAAATGCGGCTTTGCCGGCGAGGATGCCAATCGGCATGCCGCCTGCGACAACCTTGCCGTATGTGGCAAGGTCCGCGCGGATTCCGAAGAGCGCCTGGCAGCCGCCGAGGTGTACTCGAAATCCGGTTACTACCTCGTCGAAGATAAGGGCCGCGCCCGACTCCTCGGTGATCTTGCGAATTTCCTGCAGGAACTCGCGCGGCTGAAGGTGGGGGTGACGGCTCTGCACCGGCTCGACCAGCACGGCCGCCAGATCTTTGGCATTCTGGCGAATCCACTCGAGCGATTCCGCAGTGCCGTAGTCGAGCACGACGACGTTCGAGAGATTCTCCCGCGGAATTCCGGGCGCCACCGGGGCGGAGTGTGGGACGCCGGCTTTCTTCACGCTCTTGACTAGCACTTCATCGAACATGCCGTGGTAGGCACCGGCGAAGAACACGACCTTGTTGCGGCCGGTAACCGTGCGCGCCACGCGTAGCGCGGCCATGACCGCTTCGGAACCCGTGTTGCAGAAGGTCATGCGCTCGTTGCCGGTCATCTGGCAAAAGAGCTGCGCGACTTCGCCGGCCAAGGGCGTTTGCGGGCCGATTTCGAAGCCTTCATGGAGTTGCTTAGCCATTGCCTGCTCGACGAAGTCGGGACGGTGCCCCAGCATGATGGGGCCAAACCCGTTCAGAATGTCGATGTATTCGTTGCCATCCACATCCCATAGCCGCGATCCCTGGGAACGGTTGGTAACGATGGGATAAACGATCTCTTTCCAGAGCGAGCGGAAACCGGAAACGACGCGCGGGTCGGCGAGAGCGGCGCGATTCTTCTCGGTGCTGCTCTTGGACTTCGCGGTGCGCCGCGCATACAAGTCGATCAGTTTCTTCAGGCCTTCCTGCTGCTGCGGCGTCACATTGCCCGATGTACCTTTTTGCGGCGGCTTGTATGGCCCAAACGGTTTGAACTCTTCCTTCGCGCTCGCGGTGGTAGAAGGTGCGGCGGACACCGCAATGGGCGCGGCGACTGGAGCGGGTGATGGCGCAAGTGATGGAGAGGAAGGCTTGGGTGCAGCCGTAGCCGGCGCGGCCGAGACAGGCACAACGGTGGTAGGGGCAGCCGAAGCCGGCACAGCTGCGACGCCACGCATTGCTTCCAACTGTTTTGTGAAGAGTTGATTCATCGCCGAAAGCTGTTCGCGCATTAGGCGTTCGACCGGAGATTCAGACATGGCACTATCTCCATTTCCATTTACAGGAACGTTGCCCATTAGATTTGTGGTTGCTGGCGTGAACGAAACCGCCGCGGTGGCCGGCATGGGCGACGCGGCAATGACAGGCGTGGCGGGAGCAGTCACCGCTGGCGGCGGTGCTTCCGCCAGAACGTCCGCCGGCAGCTTGCCATCAAGGTACTCGGAGAGCGCACTCATAGACGCGAGGTCGCCGAGCATCTGGCGAAAGGTAATCTTCACGCCGAATTTCTCCTGCAGCGACTGCGTCGCCTGCGTCAGGAAAAGCGAGTCGAAGCCCATCTCGAGGAAACTCGTGGAGCTATCGGCCTGCGAAAGATCCAGGCCGGAAAGGTCCTCGAAGATCTCGTTGAGAAGTTTGGTGATTTTCGCCTGCCGGGACATGGTCGCGGGAGTGGCTGCAAGGGTTTGTGAATTCATGTTCACCTGTGTGTTTTCCTCCGAAGCCAAGGGCTTTAGCTGGATTTAAGAAATGCGCGGAACTGCGGCCGGTACAACCGGCAGCGCTGCCGCAGAATCTTCGAATATGGGAGCATCGAGCTATGGAAGTTGCCCGACTTTGTCCTTGTCTTTGCGATATTTGGCCAGCGCATTCCGCTGCATGCGGATTCTCTCGGCAATCTCTGAACCGCCTACCTGGGATTGCCCGTTGAGGTAGTTGCTCAGAGCGCGTATGGACGGGAATTGAAACAAGTCGGTTACCGAAAATTTGCGATTCAGAGTTTGTTGCAGTTCCGCGTGGACTTCGACGAGGAGAATGGAGTCGCCGCCAAGGTCAAAGAAGTTGTCGGTCGGCGCCAGATGCTCAACTCCAAGCATTTTTTTCCATACCGACGAGATGATCTCTTCCATTCCTTCTTTTACTGGTGGGGCGCCGCTTGCCGCTTTGCTCGGAGGGGGGACTGGCGCTGGAAGCAGGCTGCGGTCCACTTTGCCGTTCGCGTTCAAGGGCAGCGATTCCATCATCAAAAACGAGGACGGAATCATGTGGGCAGGAAGAAAGCTTTCGAGAGCCGTCCGCAATTGGTGCGCTTGGGGCTGGTGGCCATGTTCCGGCACGACGAAAGCTGCGAGTTTTTTCTGACCGTCATGCTCGATCGCATCCACGACGGCCTGCTTCACGCTGGGCTGGCGGAGCAAGGTAGCTTCGATTTCGCCGAGTTCGATTCTCTGTCCATTGATCTTGATTTGGCGGTCAATCCTGCCGAGGAACTCAATCTCGCCGTCCGGCATGAATCGTCCCCGGTCTCCAGTGCGATATATGCGCTCTCCCGTCCGGGGATGAATCGCGGTGCGGGCGCAGGTCTGCTCGTCGTTGCGCCAATATCCCTTCAGAAGACCAACGCCGGAACAGCAGAGCTCGCCCGGTTCCCCGTGTCGGCATTCTTGCAAATGTTCGTCGAGCACATAGTAGCGGGTATTCGCAATCGGATGTCCGTAAGGGATGCTGTTCCAATCCGCATGAACATTCTTCACCGGGTACCAGATATTCCAGACCGTGGTCTCGGTGGGTCCCCCGACGCTGACGACTTGGACGTCTCCGAAGTGTGCTCGGATACGCTCGGGCGCGCTGAGCGGGATCCAATCGCCACCCAGAAATGCAAGACGCAAGGGTTCACACACTGCGAGCTTTCGCGCCGATGCGTGGACGAGCAGCATTTCCATAAACGCCGGCACGGAGTTCCACAGGGTCACATGGTGCCGGGCGATCAGCTCAGCCCAATGATCGGGCGAACGCGTCCCATCGCGGTGCGGCATCACAATAGCTCCGCCAGCGGCCAACACCCCGAAAATGTCATACACGGACATATCGTGGTGCAGAGCGGTTACGGCTAAAACGCGGTCGTCTGGCCCCACCCCAAAAGTGCGATTTGTTTCCAGAATGCAATTCACCAGTCCGCGATGACCAATCATCACGCCTTTGGGTTTCCCGGTTGAACCTGATGTGTAGAGAACATAAGCAACGTCTTCGGGAGTCTGAACATGAGGAAGCGGTTCCGCATGTTCTGTACCAGGATCTTCCCGGTCGATACACAGCCGGGTTACATTCGGCGGCCACGGCAGCCTTTCGTCTAGCCATGACTGCGTAAGGACAACTTTGACTTCCCCGTTCTAGAGCAAGTAAAGCAAACGCTCTTGAGGAACATTCGCGTCAATCGGAAGGTACGCCGCGCCCGCCTCAAGCGTCCCGAGCACAGCGACGATCTGTTCCCATCCTTTGTCCATCACGACTGCGACGAGCGTGTTGGGCTTGGCCCCAAGCGCCCGAAGATGATGTCCGAGAGCGCGGGATGCAGCCAGCAGCTCGGCGTACAACAGCGTTCGTGAGATGGAAATGACGGCTGGCCGCTCCGGCGTGCGGGTCGCCCGTTCCACGAACAGGTCCTGCACAAGGCAGTCGGGCACGGCGTAACGCGGTTTGACCATCGCCCGCGGTTTCCCGCCCGTTTCGTCCATCCGATGTCCGATTTGCTCAGAGCTCATGAATCTGCCGCGTGGTTATCGAGTAACTGGTAAGTTGTTACAGTGACCACTGATCCTCAAAGGAAGTGTCGAAAGGGGAATCACCTTTCGGACTGAGGACCAGGGCGAGAATCTTACCTTGCCGGGGAATTGTTAAAACATCAGGAAACGCAAACACCATGAAAATCGATGGAGAGACGGCCATCCTTCTCGCTGGCATACGCGATCGAAGCCCGCTCTTTGCCTGCACCTTCGATTCGCAGTCGCTCGCCTTCTTCGACAATCGTCATCGATGCCCGTTGTCTCCACCAGCGGTTCACTTCGCCCGGAGTGGTGATCCACACGTTCTTCTTCTCTCTCAGGGCGGCCAAATGAGCGAGAAGAGCCTCGTACATACTTCTCTCCCGGGAGCCTGTGATGTAATCGGGATGGATCACGACGCTCATCAAACCGTTTTTTTCCATGATAAGTTCGATCTGCCGTTCCCATAACCCAGTCGAGTAATCGTTCAGTATGTTAAACAGCGTGTAGTCCTGCGTCATCGTTACTGGCAGCTCCAGCACGTGGCCGATGAAATAAGGCATGACCGTGCAGCAGCCACCGCGCTGCGGATCGAGGTGCGCGACATTGGGAACGGACATGTCATACTCGAAATCCAGTGCGTCATACCACTGCTGATTTCGATAGAGAATTCCCGCCCGGAAACCTGCCGCTCCAAACTCCTTACCATAGGCATTGATCTTGGCCGCGCGCTCCACAAACTGTTTTCGGTCCCGGAATAAACGTCCGTCGTGATTCAGATCGTGCACGACGACTTCAAAACCGCGCCGCCGGATGGAATCCAGAAACTCCCTTGTCACGTGATAGCGTTCTTCCGGTATCACCTGGAACGAGGCCTTGATCCCGAAACGGTCATTCGCGTCCATCAACATCGGACAAAGGTCCGTGCCCAACGCGGTCTCGACATCATGGGTCACCAGGGCACAACTGGAAGCGCCTTCCGGCCAGAACCAGATAAAGGGAATCTGCTTCAGATTCTGCGCCTGGAGCGTCAGGAGTAGTACTTGCTCCATGAGACTGTCCACCGTCCGATCCACCGGCCAGTGCGGAAACGGCAAGCGATCCCAATTGCGCAGGCGAATTCTTTGCAGATGCTTTCGGACGGCCACTGGCAGCACAGGGCGAAGAAAGTAATATGCGCTCGCAATCGCCGACTTCATTCTCCCGCTGGCCCATTCCTCCACGTACAATTCGTTCCGCAAACTGTCGACCACCTGGGTCAAGTCAAAAGGCAGGTAGGTGGTCTCTGCTTTACAGTGAACGTCGCGAGCAGCATCCCAGAGAGGATCGGTGGCGGAATCGGCGGGCAAAGGTCCACCGCACTTACCGTAGAGCGTCTCTGCTCCGAAACGGAAATAGCCGCTCTTCTCCGAAAGCGCGCCACTTGGCTCGATCCGAGCGTAACGCTTAGGACACTTGAAGTATTGGATTAAGGAATCCATCTATTGTTATGACTGCTCGACCACATCGCCGACCGGATAGGCCAACAGAATCGATCCGAAAACTAATTCCGCATAGAGCTCGTCTCGAGATCGCGAACTTTGCTGATGAATCCGCTTGAAAGGATTCTGCGTTTGACCCGAAATGCTAACGGCAGCCACCGATAGGCGCCCAACACTTTTAAACGGAACTCCAGAGGCCAATCGGTCGGCTCAACGCTGACTCGACCGACAGCAAATTCTTTAGGCGCAGAAAATGCCATCAGCGGCAGTGTTGTGAAAACTCGTTCATATCCAGCGTCGCGGCACCATGCAACCAATTGTGCATTGAAGTTTCCATAAGGAAAACTGAACGTCTTAACGGGGCGCTCAAACAAATTCTCCAACTTGATTCGTGATTGCATAAGCTCTCGCCGCGCGCTCGCTTCAGAGAGAGCGGGAAGTCGCGGGTGTGTTAGGGTATGTGACCCAATACAGATCAACTCTGCAGGCAGCTGACGAAGGCGTTCTGCTGAACCGATCCGTTCGCACCGCTCGGGCGCCGACTCGGGCCACCAACTGGCGAACTCGCCCAACAGATCCGCTGTCACGAAGATGGTCGCCGGTATGCCTCTTTTCGTGAGTTCGGGAACCGCGTTGCGGATAGTGTTCTCAAAACCATCATCGAAGGTAACAGCTGAATACTTTTTGTTCGGGAGCAGCGGCACTACCCTATCAATGGCGATTGGAGTCGTTAATCGAACAAGCAGATCCATTTGTTTAGCGAATGCATTCCGCTCTTCGTCTTTAATCGCATGGTAGTACACAACTACACCGGTGGGGCTCAGCTGCCTTCCGAACATCAACAAAAGTACACGCCAGCAATAGTTGGTGACGTAGAACGCAATGCTGATAAACAACGTCACTATGCGCCTGAACTTTCTGTATCCGTTTAGAACCATAACTCAAATGTTTGTTTGATCACTGCCGCAAAAGGGATTCTTCAACCTGTTCCGTTACGCGGCTCCGCTGCACCCAGGGTACCAGCCCTAGAGGTGCGAGCAACTTTGCCCGTAACGTTCGAGTCTGCTCACGCCTTACAAAACGCACCAAGTCCGGGGAGACCTGCCTTTCTTCTTGTCGCCACCACCCGACAGCAAAACCAGCCAATCTGCTAAGAGCACCAAAAACATAAGGACGTCGATGTAAGCGAACAATGCACTTGGCCATCTCAAATGCGGGGTGGCTGCCAAGCGAAAAAGCCGCCAGTCCTGACCGGTACAGGTAGCGCACACGTCCGCTTACATTTCCTGTCGGTCGATTATGAAGGACTTTCAGGTCGGGAAACGACTCCACTCGCCAACCGTTCATGCGCGCCGATATCTCAGCACACCAGTCTGGAGCCCCATACCGAAGCGGAACATAACCGCCAATCGCTTGAAAGCAAGCGCGGCGAAAGAGTTGTATACCGTGAGGAACATTTGTGGACCGATTGCCCTTTCTCGGCCTGAACTCAGAGCCATCATCCTCGTAAAGCCATCCTCCGGCCAGGCCTAGATTGGGATCTGCCTCAAACTTGCCGAATAGGTCGCGGAAATATGACTCCCCAAAAGAAATATCTGAATCCACATTACCGATGAAATCAAACTCGACATCGCCCTTCTGCAATATGTCGCAGCCGGCATTGATTGCACGGACCTGTGCGCCAAAATCAGGCGCATGATGCTTCGCGAGTTCAAGTAGTTTAATGAAGCTATATTTTCCCGTATATTCCCGAATAATGTTTGCCGTTGCGTCCGTAGACCCGTCATCAACGATCACCCACTTCTTCGGCATTAATTTCTGTGCACTAACAGCGAGAATAGTCTTCTCAATGAGGGCCTCTTCATTGTGCGCGGCAGTCACCAAGACATACCGAGGTGTCGAGGTGGACTCGCAATCCACTCCTGGGGCTTCCGCACTCTCATAGCTCGTGGAGCTCTTCAACGACCTCATTGCGGGAGGGGCCTCACCCTCAAAAGCCACTTGAGGCACGATACGCTTCTGCTCATCTTGAAGGCGGCTGCTGACCTTCGGGCCTCGTCACAACAGTACACGACGCTATACCCGACGATTCGGACTAGCTCGTGTATAGCGGTTGCCAGCATGTACCCGACGCTCCCCAAGCGACCGTGATGCTTTCTGAAATATTGAAGATTTGCGCGCCGCAGCTCAATATAGAAGCGGGTAGGCGCTTCGGCAGAACTCGCCGCTCCGTAATGCAGCGCCTCAGCATCGGGATAAAACACAACTCGCCATCCAGCTTTGAGGAAGCGATGACTCCAATCAATATCTTCCCCATACATGAAGAACTGCTCGTCCAGTCCCCCTACCTGTTGCAGCGCAACGCGCGGCAAAATCCAAAACCAGCCTGTCAGCACTTCCACATCATCGATACGGTCGTAAGGGTAGCCTTCCATCAAAAACCCGCCGACTAGCTTCGAGTTCGGCAATATTGAGTGCAGGCCCAAGGCACTGCAAATGGTATTCCATACCGTAGGAAGACGCATTACGGACTGACCTATACTGCCATCAAGGCTCATCATCTTCGGCCCCAATAGTCCTATGTTGCGATTGTTTTCTAAATAGCCGACCATCCTCTCCAGGCATCCTGGTGGAACAACGACATCGGAGTTTATTAAGCAAACGTACTTGCCGCGGCTTTGAGACATCCCGATGTTATTAGCTTTTGCAAAACCAAAATTGGCATTGTTTCTAACCAACAACACCTTGGGAAACTGCTCAGAAATCGCGTCCGGCGTACCGTCTGTCGAAGCATTGTCGACGACTATAATCTCGATCGGTAAACCGTTCTCCTGCTCGTTTAAGGAAGCAAGACACTCCAACGCGTATTTCTTCCCGTTCCAGGTCACTACAATCACCGACACGGTGGGCTCATCAGTTATTCTGGTCATTTCGATTGGCTCAACAACGTCTTGATCCATTACGCGGGAGTTAGAACTTGAGGCTTTTCGGATCCGGGTGGCTCGACGCTGAGATCAGCAATATCCTGTTGAGATTCTAAAGACTTTGTGGGGGCGATGAACTTGGTTGTGACAGATGCCATGGCAAGCAAGGCATACCAGGCAAGAATACCCTGGTCAAAATAAAATATCCCGAAAAATGCTACGGTATTGGCGAATAGGGCGGCGCCGATAGCCCATATCAGATGAGCATCTTTAGGGAATCTCTCAGCCATTTTTCGTGCGGCGCCTATTCTCTTGTACGCATAAACCAATATGGCGATAAACAAGACGAACGTGATTAGACCGCCGCCAACGCCGGCGGCCACGTAAGCGTTGTCCACGTCCCACATGTAGTAGCCCCAATCGCTGTTATTCCGGGTTCCGATGAGCCACCATTCCCCGACATGCCGGACGAAATTGTCGATCAGTAGGGCGCGGTGCCATCCCGTCCCCCCCATTGCCCCACCGAGATGGGCGATAAGAAACCAGACTGGAGCCTTCATGACCAGTTGCAGGCCAGCCAGAACAATGACGATCCCCCATCGGAACACCTGCATTCGCTTCCTCGCGCGCCAAAGCAACAGGGCGAGTGTTCCAGCCGCATAGGTCATGAGCGGAGTACTTGAGGCCGACGCGATCGTCATCACCGTCGAGCCGATGATCCCTAATCCCAACAGGACCCGATTCCGCTCTCCACGCCACCAAAGGCCGACAAACAGTGGCAGCAACATCGCACCAAATGTACCCGCGATAATGGCATGGCCAAAGGGACCCTGTGCCCGGATGGACCCATCCCGCACATCTGCAAGCTCTCGAGCGCCCAAAACAGAAAATCCGTTGTGTCCAGTAAGGTGTTCGGCCAACATAAGGGGCGCAACGGTCATAACTATGATCGCCATCACCTTGATAACGCGTACTACATCTGCCTTGTCACGGATCAGGATCCGAAGAAGGAAGTAAGCTCCCAGACTTGTGTACAGGAAGCCAAGCCGGTTGGTTACGGCGGCCAATTCTCCCCAAAGAAGCGAAAACGTGACCGCATTGCACACAGCCCACCATAAAACTGCCTTGTCGAGCGAATTCATGCGACCGGACAAAAACTCCCGCCGAATCAGACAACGGGTCCATCCGATCAATAGCAGAATGCGGAATATAGGAAAATGGAACCCGAAAGCAATTATGTTTTGTCTCTGTGGCAGCAATAAACCGGCGATGAGCAGGGGTACAACCACGTATCTACGCGGAAGCGCAAAGATGAGAATCGCCGCCACAACCAGGATGCCGATGGCCAGCGAGGTAATGAAAGTCTCCCCGCCGGAGCCAAAGTAGTAGTTATCCGGCATCTCAAATCTTGGGTTCATACCGTCGCGTAATTCTCACGTCAACAACTGGAAGTTTAGGTCTCAGTCCGCAACTGCCGTACAAGTGCCCTTCCGAAAACGCTAAGCGTCAATACACACCCTGACATGCCGAAAAGGAGGCTCATGAATGGCTCCTTTACCGCGGCTAACTGGCGAACTCCTAACAATATTCCAAGAACTCCGAAAGAGACTGCTAACACAAATGGCACTGACTTGACGTACGAACTTAGGTTGAGTCCCGTAAGACGTCGGATGTCGAGCAACTGTGACACGTATCCCACTACAATCGCCACGAGAGCAGCTAACTGTCCGCCTGCAAGTCCGAAATGTTGTACCGCCGGATAGATCGTCGCAATCATGAGTAGCGCCATTATCAACACGCAACGGCGATGCAATTGCGGGCGCCCAGTCGCATAGAAAATCATCGTAATCAGATTATTCATAAGATTGACGATCGCGACTAGTGCAGCGATCATAAGTGGCAATGACGCCGCTGCATAGCGCGAGCCGTAGAGCAAGGAGAGGAGACTCCGGCTGCTGAGGATAACGAAGATGAGCGCAGGCATTCCGAGGATAAGAAGTACGGATGTGGCTCGTACAAGAATACGATTGATGCGAGAGTAATCCTCCTGGATCCGTGCGAAGCTGGGTATCAATGTCTGACTGATAACTCCTATCAAAAACGATGTCGGGACCTGGATCAAATATACAGCGATAGTATAGATTCCCAGTTGAGCCGCGGGATAAAGCTTCCCCAACACGAAAATATCAGTCCGAGAGAAGATGAGATTCAGGAATGAGAGTCCGAACACTCCCTTTGAGAACCGGAACAGTTCCCTGACCGATTCACGGTCGAGTTCCAGCTTGGGCCGAAACGGGCAGATAACGTGCGAAGCTACGCAACGCAAGCAGTTCTCAGCGGCATATCCGATCGCCAATGCCCAGACGCTTCTCACAAAGAATGCCAGAAGGACCACGATCAAAGAGCCTAAGATCCCCCCCCCGGATTGAATGATGGTCCAGTGCTTGAACTTCATCTCCTTTAGGGCAACGTACGCCTTTGAACTTTGGGCTCCCAGGAACACAACGCTCAGTAAGGCCACTCGCATTAGCGGAACGAGCTCCGGATTTCCATAAAATCTTGCAACCAGAGGAGCAGCGGCGAACAGTAGAGCGTAGATTCCGATTCCGCGACCGAAAGCGAGCCACCACGCCGAGTTTACAAAGCGAGAATCCTGGCCTTTGGGATTTTGAATGATGGCTTCTTTGACACCGATTTCTGCGAGCATATCCACCATGGAGCTGGCGGAATAGACGATGGCCATGACCCCGAAGGCTTCCGGAGCAAGTAGGCGCGTCAACAGTATGTTCCGCCCCATCCGAAACACCTGCTCAAAGACGCTGCCAATACCCAACCACGTGCCGCCGCGGAAGGCATGCCCCTTCAGGCCAGTGCCACCTAACAGTGTTTTCCGGAGATCTCCCAGGAAAGAAAACATTCTCTTAAACTGGCTCATTATGCTATTCACAGAATTCGCTGATAGCTTGTTAGCGGACGAGCAAAAAGACGAAGGGTTTTTTGAGCAAGGTGAAACAAACGTTTGTCGTGGTTTTCTATGAGGTATTATCGCAAGGGCATAAAGTGCTGAAAAGACAACAGCAGTTTAAGGCAAAGGAGATTGCGGCTCACGAAAAGGCGCAACCTTTCCCTCTGCACGCGTCGCGAAACAATCAATGCACAACTGCAACCAGACCCTGAGGCGGGGCGGGACCCCCAGCCGCATCGTAGGTGCCTGCCACCCATGATCCGCTACCAGGGCGAGGAGAATCCGCCATGTCAAAATCGAGGGAAGATATGTCTAGACCAGTCAAATTCGCGCCCAGTCCAATCGCCGATGATCCCGATTGTGGCACGTAATTGCTGCCTAGCTTAGGATCGCTGGTCGTACTGCTGACATCGAATCCGTCGTTCTGCCAGGTAGCAAAGCTGATTTGTGTGCTGTCGTTAGTCTCAAATGCAGGAGCGGAGCCCGAGGGCGTGCGCCACACATTCTCATCCGAGGCTGTAATATCTGTGGTTAAAGACCGGTAATCGTGAAGCCCGTACGTTACATTAGTAAAGATATTGTTCTTAACGGTAAGATGGGAGGCTGTTCCTCCCCCAAGTCCAGCATCGTCCCCTAGTGTGACGCCAACGCCGCCGTTGCTCGAAGCGATCAGTGTGTTGTTATAAACCGCATCTGTTCCGTTCGGCGTGTAGAGCCAGATGTATCCCCAAGAAGGATAGCTTCCATTATCCACCATCAGGTTATTAAAGATAGTGCAGGTCGACATCACTCCGCAGGCGATATAACCGGTAGGCGATCCATTTCCCAACGTCCCGGAGAACTGGTTGTTGTAGATCGTGTAGGTGTCATAAGCCGCCGAGCGGCCGCTATCGTTGTACAGAATCAGGCCATCTGTGTGGTAGGTATCGTCGGGAAATTGCCAGTTCGTCCATCCGGAGATGTTGTTGTCGTGAATTACCACCCCGGATGCGGTGGAAGAAGAGTTATCTGCGCCGAATTGGATACTCCAGCCATGGTCGCTGATTGTGTTCCCGTAAATCAGAACGTTGCTGGCGTCGCCGCCGTCGTCAAAATTCATGGCGATTCCGGTTCGCGCATCGTTTAGGGTGTTGTTAAAAATCTGAGCGCCCGTAGAATTACCATTATCAAAGTAAACGTCTGAGGTATTGACTCCATGGGTATCCGTTGCATGCGAGTTGCTGCCGGCATTCTGGTAGATATTCTGAATGTTAAGGTTCTTGACCACGATATTGATGCAGTTGACAAAATATAGCCCCTGGCTGGCTTGGGACTTTGTGAGTCCGGTCCCATTCGCCGTGTTCTGAATGATGCCGTTCGATCCGCCGTCCACGGTCACGTAGCTCTTGCCGCTGCAGTTGAACGCTCCCGAGGAAGCCGAACCCATCGCTTGAGACTGGATGACGGCATTCGAATCGAGTTTGAAAGTAATTGCGTTGCTGGAGGTGCCGCTCCCCAGGAAGCTGGCTAGCGAGCCGCCCACCGGAAGAGTAAACGTGCCACAGAAGAGTACCGTGGTTCCCGAACCAATCTGCCCTGAACCTGAGCCCCAGTTCCCAGCGGTGGTGACAAACGCTGGCGTCTGGACGTTGGTGGTGCAATTCCCACTCGGGCTGCCGTTTGCCGTGATGTAGATGTTGGTGGCCGAACCAAAGGCTGATCCAGCCGACACGATCGAGATGAAACTGACAATAAGCAGGAGCCTTCGAACTGCGATCATGCATTCCTCCGGGGGCGAGCTTGCATGCTCGCTTCTAGCAGGGCTTCTCGACCAAATTTAGAAGTGGTCGAAACCACTAAGTGCCCTGCCATGCGATTATCAAGGACGGGGGGGCTAGGGTCTAGGTGCCACAAGTACATGCCTCCAACTCGCGGCAGGACTAGCCTTTACGCGGCACTTGGTGGGCCATCGCCAGCCTGTGCGCGGGCGTTCCCACCGAGCACGCCCTGTTCTGGAGGGGCAATCGAAAGCATCAATTGCAACCGGCTTAAGAACCAACGCTCTTGGATTCAACAATCGAGATAATGTTGCGAACAATTGCTTCGAGCGTCGGACTGCTTCGCCCGTCCACCCGCTGCCTGAGCTTTTCCCTCCGCACCGCCTTGACTTTTGTCCAGACATCTTCGACGGTTTCCAGCAGGACCAGGCGGCCTTGGTCGGCCAGATAGTGGTCGACCGCCCCGATCTTTCCCCGGAATATGCTGTAGACGGGCACTCCCATAGCCGCAGCTTCACGATTCATCGTGCCACCGCCACTAATCACCAAATCAGAGTTCCAGATAAGGTTGAGACCATCTTCCACGTGGTTCGGAATGAGAATTCTTCCGTCCAGGACCTCTGCTTGCCAGGTGGCTTGGAGTTCCGTTTCCTGCCTCTTGTTTCTTGGCAGCAAAATGATGGCCGTATTCGCGTCGGCGGAGAATCTCTTGAGTGCCTCCGTGAGCAGGCCATCACTCTCCGGATTGTGGTAGTGGGCTTCCGTTGCCGGTGGACGGACCGTGATCACCAGGGCATTAGGCGATATGCCGAGCCGCTTCCGCAGCTCTGCGTCTGGCCGGAAACTGGGAAGATACACGTCTTCTTTGATACCTGGATATTTCATGATGCGAGAGCCGCTGAGACGCAGTCGATCGTCTGGGACCACGCTGGGCACCATGAGCCAAGTCGGTCGCATCGACAGGACGGCAGCGGTGAACTCGTAGTCGGCCAGTGCGAGGTTCGGAATTCCCAACACCTTGGAGGCGATGAGGCACCCACGCGATCCATGACAGAGCGAGATGTCTGGCTTTTCCTTGCGCACGATGGCGATCAGGACAAACGCTCGCCAGAAGGTTCCCAGTGCCTTGAAGATTTTGTGTTTGCCGTAGTGCCTTCCGACGACTTTGCCCTCCACTCCGTAATACGCCAGAAGCTCTCTGACTTGGTACGCGTCCCGAGCTGTGATGAATAAGTCGTAACCGCGCGCCCGAAGTTCGTCGATGATCGGACGAAAGAAAGGCACATGCGGGGAATTGTCAAGGTCGATCCAAATCTTCCTACGGAAGGACGGGGGAAGTATTTTCGGAGCGTCGGGAAGAACTACGCTAGTGTTGGACATCATCTTTTCCTCATCGCTTGGATCCTCAAGGCCTGGAACGCTAGCTAGTGCCGCTCGGCCTGAAACGGCGGGGAGGGGTTTCTGGTTGCTCACGATCAAGTCTTCCTACGATCCAGACCTGCCCCAACGTTTACTTGCTGCTGGTGGCGAGGGCGGTTTGTAGGAAGCCCGAGACTTCACTTACGACGCGCCCCTGTTGCTCGGCGGTGAGATTCGGGAACATGGGTAGAGAAACAATCCTGCTCGCGACTTTCTCCGTCACCGGGAAATCTCCGCCTTTGTATCCCAGAGACTCATAAGCGCGCTGTCGGTGCAGCGGAATCGGATAGTGAATGCCCGTACCGATGCCGGCCTTGCCGAGATGCGCCATCATGCCTTCGCGATCCTCAGTTTGCACGACATACAGGTGATAGACGGCACGGGACCAGGAGGGTTCATAAGGCGTCTGGACTCCTGCTTCGGATGCCGCAAAAAGACGTTTGTACTCCGCCGCTCGTTCGCGCCGTTTCGCATTCCACTCGGCCAAGTGTTTCAATTTCACGCTTAGGATTCCCGTTTGGATGGCATCGAGACGGCCGTTGTAGCCCTCGATGTCGTGGTAGTACTTTTTCGCCTGGCCATGATCCCGGATCATTTTGACCGCGTCCGCCACTCGGTTGTCGTTCGTCGTGACCGCTCCGCCTTCGCCACAAGCTCCCAGATTCTTCCCGGGATAAAAGCTGAAGGCGCCAGCGCGTCCCATCGAACCCGCCCGGAACCATCGGTTCTTTTTGCGCGAAAAATATTCGGCTCCGTGCGCCTGGCACGCGTCTTCCACCACCAGCAGCTGATACTGCTCTGCCAGTTCGAGAATCGCATCCATATCCGCCATCTGCCCATAAAGGTGAACCGGAACAATCGCCGTAACCGGCCGCTTGCTCCGCTTGCTGATGAGCTTGCCTTCTTCCGATACTGTGCATTGCGATTCCAGATACTCCCGCAGTTTAGCCAAATCCATGTTGTACGTTCGCTCGTCGATGTCGACGAACTCCGGCAGCGCTCCCGCCTGCGAAATGGCTTCGGTCGTGGCAATAAACGTGTTCGGAACCGTGATCACGACGTCACCTTTCTTCACCCCAGCGGCCATCAGCGCGAAACGGAGGGCGTCCGTACCGCTGTTGACCGCGACCGCACGTTCGGTTTGGCAGAACGCGGCAAACTCTTTTTCGAACTTCTCCACCATTGGGCCGCCAATGAAGCCAGCGGTGCGGATTACCTGCTGAAAAACCGCGGTCAGCTCCTCTTCGAGCTCGACATGCGGCGTGACCAGATCAAGAAAAGGAATATTCTGCGAATGATTCACTGCGCTACCCCCGTTTCGATATGACGGAAAAACTTCGCTGGATTGCCGGCCACAATGGTATTGGCCGGAACATCTTTGGTGACCACGGCGCCCGCTCCCACAATGGCGTTCTCTCCAATGCAGGTATTGGCGAGAATGGTCGCACCGGAGCCAATCGAGGCTCCCTTTTTCACCACTGTCCGTCCCACATGCCAGTCGGCCTCGGTCTGCAAGCCTCCCGTGGCAGTGGTCGCGCGTGGATACAAGTCGTTGATGAACATCACGCCATGACCGATGAATACGTTGTCTTCAATGGTTACCCCTTCGCAAATGAAGGTGTGACTCGAAATCTTGCAGCGCTTGCCGACAGATGCGTTTTTCTGAATTTCGACGAACGCGCCGATTTTTGTTTCGTCACCAATCTCACAACCATAGAGATTGATAAACTTTGACAGCTTGACTCCTTCTCCGAGCTTCACGTCCGGGGCGATACTTATAAATTGATCCATTATTGACAGACTCCTCTTCATCCTTTCGGCAGACCGTGGATTTTTGAGTTCGGGTGTATTGACTAGGCGAGAAATTCGCTACGCGGAGTGCGAAACGCGGTGGTCCGCGGGCCGAGCGGCGGTTTCAATCAGGAACGCCGGGCGTCAGACAAGCCAGCTCGGGCTTCAAGCGGCCATTGCCGTTCGACTTCCCGTTCGGCTTGCCGTTAGCTTTGCCGTTAATTTTGCCGTTAGCTCTGCCGTTCACCTTGCCGTTCACTTTGAGGTTCACTCTATGAGTAGTGGTTGGACGTTGTTTGCTGTCTTCGGTGAACTGCTCGGCTTCCGTCGATCCCCGCAAAGCGAGCGTCGAACCCACGCCACCGACAATCGTCTGCTGCACCGCGTCGAAGTATCCTGTGCCCGCGAAGCGCTGATGCTTGACCGCTTCGTAGCCAAAATCCCGCTCGCGTCCGAATTCCTTTTCCTGCAGCCGGGAGTAAGCCGCCATGCCGTGCACTTTGTAGCCTCGCGCCAGGTCGAACATGGAGAGATTCAGGGCGTGAAAACCGGCCAGAGTAACAAACTGGAATTTGTATCCCATCGCACCCAATTCGTTCTGGAACTTCGCCACCGCGCTCTCATCCAGATGTTTTCTCCAGTTAAAAGAGGGTGAGCAGTTGTAGGCCAGCATTTTGTTGGGATAGCCAGCAAGCACGGCTTCGGCAAACTTGCGGGCTTCTTCAACATCGGGAGTCGATGTCTCACACCACAACAGATCGGCATAAGGAGCGTAGGCCCGGGCCCGCGCGATGGCCGACTCCAGGCCATTCCGCATCACAAACAGTCCTTCTTCGTTGCGTTCTCCGGTCATGAATTCGTGGTCGCAGGGATCGGCGTCGCTGGTCAGCAGACCCGCACTTTCGGCATCGGTGCGCGCCATGATCAGGGTCGGGACTCCCATGACATCCGTCGCCAACCGCGCCGCGATCAGCCTCTGCACCGCTTCCTTGGTCGGAACCAGAACCTTTCCACCCAAGTGACCGCATTTCTTGGCCGACGACGACTGATCCTCAAAATGAACGCAAGCGACGCCCGCTTCGATCATGGCCTTCATCAGTTCAAACGAATTCAGGGTCCCGCCGAACCCGGTATCGCCGTCGGCAACCAGCGGCGCAAACCAGTGGATCTGATTCTTTCCCTGCTCGTGGTCAATCTGGTCGGCACGAACCAGCGCCTGGTTGAGCCGCGCCGCCAGTTTCGGAACCGAATCCGACGGATACAGATTCAGGTCGGGATACATCTGGCCCGCTTCGTTCGCATCCGCGGCTGCCTGCCAACCGCTCACATAGATGGCTTGCAATCCCGCCTTCACCTGCTGCACCGCCTGATTGCCGGTCATCGCCCCGAGCGCCGGCACGTAGGGCTCGGAGTGCAGCAGCTTCCAGAGCCGTTCCGCGCCGAGACGCGCCAGCGTGTGTTCGATCCGGATAGAGCCCTGCAGACGGACCACGTCTTCAGCCAGATAGGGACGGACTACGTCGCTCCAGCGCGCATCGGACTGCCATTCCAGCGTCATTCTTGAAGACTCATTTGTCATGACTGCCATTCTCCTGATTGCCCGTCTCGCAAGCCAGCCAAATCACGCGCAATCATCCTGAAAAGGCCGCAGTTTACTCGGGTCGGAGCATCTCGAGTTGTCGCGACATCAAGTCCGACATCATTCGTATTTGCTCTCTCATCAAGGATTCCATCAGGCTAGAGGGAGGCATAGCCACGGCACCCTCCTGACGCGACGTTCCAGGTTCATTCGAACCAGGTTCACTCGAGTTTTGCGGAGTGGGGATCGTGGGATTCATCGCCTGCTGTGCTTCGGGTTGCACGGAGACCTTGAGCTCGTCCGTTCGCTGACTCGCCACTTTCGCAGCAGCATCGGACTTCACGGGACTGATCCAGTACCGTTTCCGCTCGAACGGATAGGTTGGCAAGGACACGCGGTGCAAACGTTCGCCTTTGTGGAAAGACTTCCAATTGGGCTGAACTCCCGCGACCCAGATTCGGCCCAAGGCATTCAGCAAGGTTTCTGTGTCGCTCGTAACCCGCGAAACATCAGGCAAAGAATTCACTACAATCTGACCCGACTTCAATGCCGGATGCTGAAGAGCCAACGTGTTCAGCGTAATTCCGGGCCCAACTTCCAGCATGACCGTGCCCCCGAGCGCCGCCAGGCTGGCAAGTCCATCGGCGAACCTTACCGGCTCGCGCAAATGGGATGCCCAGTACTGCGCGCTGATCGTCTGTTCTTCCGTAACCCAATCGCCGCTGACTCCGGAGACATAGGGAATCGAGGTCGGCCTCAGGCTGATCTGCTTCACCACTTCCGTAAACGGACCGACCACCGGGTCCATCATGGAAGAGTGGAAAGCATGGGAGGTGTGCAGCCGCCGGGCCATCACGCCACGTTCGTTAAGCGACTTTTCCAGTTTCTCAACGGCGGGAGTTGGACCGGACACGACGCACAAGACCGGGCTATTAATCGCCGCGATCGAGACTTCCGCAGACAGGCTGGAACGAAGTTCGGCTTCCGGCAAGCGGACTGCCATCATCGAACCGCTCGGCAGATCCTGCATCATCCGACCACGGTTGACAACCAGGCGTAAAGCATCCGCCAGAGAGAAAACTCCGCCCAGGCAGGCAGCCACAAACTCGCCGATGCTGTGGCCGATCATCGCGTCAGGCTGGATGCCCCAGCTCATCCACAACTTGGCCAGCGCGAATTCTATGGTGAATAGAGCTGGCTGAGCGAAAGAGGTTGAGGTCAGCAATTTCTGAGCATCCTCCACGTCGGCAGCCTTTGGGTGCATCACCTCGCGCAGATCCTTCGGAAGAAGAGGCTTCAGTATGACGGCACACTCGTCCACCCATTTCCGGAACTCGGGTTCGGCGCCATAAAGCTGCCCCCCCATCTGGCAGTACTGCGCCCCTTGCCCTGGGAACATGAACACGACTGACGGAAGCCGCGGTTTCTGCAAGCCAGAATGAACCCGCTCATTGCCCGACGCTTCCAGCGCACGGATCGCGTCCTCAGTATCACGGGCAACCACAAATCTGCGATGCTCAAACGGCTTGCGTCCTACCTGTAGGGTGTAGGCGACATCCGCCAGTTTCAGACCGTTGTGCTTCTGCAAGTGTTCCATGAGGTTGGCTGTAGCCCGGTCCAAGGCTGAGGACGTTTTCGCGGACAGCACAAGCACTTGATGTTCGCGTGCAGATTGGCTCTCTTCGAGGACCGGGGCCTCCTCGACAATTACGTGAGCGTTGGTTCCGCCCACTCCGAATGCACTGACGCCAGCGCGCCGAGGATGCCCATTACTCCGCTTCCACTCCGCGAGCTTGGTGTTGACATAGAAAGGGCTGTTCTCCAGATCGAGCTTGGCATTGGGTTTCTCAAAGTGCAGCGTCGGAGGCAACTGACGGTTCTTCAGGGATAGCACCGTCTTGATCAGACCAGTTGCGCCCGCCGCGATATCCAGATGTCCAACGTTGGTCTTGGCGGTGCCGATGGCGCAGAACCCTTTAGCCTTGGTGCTCACGCGAAACACCTTCGTGGCGGCGGCGACTTCAATCGGGTCGCCCAGCGGCGTCCCCGTTCCGTGGGCCTCGATGTAGCTGATGGATTCCGGCGAAACCCCCGCCGCGGCCTGCGCCAGCGCAATGACCTGGGCTTGGCCCTCAACGCCTGGCGCTGCGAAACCCACTTTCGCGGAGCCGTCATTATTCAAGGCGAAGCCCTTGATGACAGCATAGATGTGGTCGCCGTCTACGATCGCGTCTTCCAGTCGTTTCAGCAGCACCACAGCGACGCCGCTTCCAAACACTGTCCCCTGCGCCCGAGCATCGAAGGTGCGGCAGTGTCCGTCAGGCGAAGCCATGCCGTCGGGCTGATACAGGTAGCCGCGCTTTTGCGGGAAGCTGGCCGACACGCCGCCGGCCAGCGCCATATCTGACTGGTACGTCAGCAAGCTCTGGCAGGCCTGGCAAACGGCAACCAGCGACGTGGAGCAGCCGCATTGCATCGTGTAGGCGGGGCCGCGCAGGTTCAGCTTGTACGCGACCTTGGTCGAAAGAAAATCAATGTGGTTCCCGACCAGCGTTGGATACGAGCCGACCTGGTAGGTGCTGGTAAACTCATCCACGAACTTCCGGTCGCTGCAGAGATTCAGCAGGAAGTAAGTGTTCATACTGCAACCCGCAAACACGCCCACCGCGCCTTTGTAGGTCGCTGCATCGTAGCCCGCGTCCTCCAAAGCCTGCCAGGCACATTCCATGAAGATCCGATGCTGAGGATCGGTGGTCTCGGCTTCTTTTGGAAGCATGCCCCAGAAATTCGCGTCGAAAAGATCAACATCTTCCAGGATGCCCCGTGCTTTCACGAAGTCGGGTTGGCTCCACAGGGAAGCATCCCCGGCCTCCAACTCTTCGTCTTTCAGGCGCGTGATCGATTCCACTCCATTGGCCAGATTGCTCCAGAACTGGTGGACATCCTTCGCACCCGGAAAGCGCCCCGCCAGACCAATGATGGCTACCGAACCGGGATTCACGTTCTGTTCCGCATTACTCATGAATTTGGTTCTCCCTAGGCCGAATCTGAGCTGCCCAAACTGTCTTCTGCTGGCGAGCTCTCTCCAGCGCTTCGGCCATCGTGGCACGTTCTCCATTCTTGCCGGCCAAATGCCGTGCCAGGGTGCGGATGGTGGAATATTCGAAAAGGTCGGTTAAGGGGAATTCGGATTCGATTGTCTTTTGTATCTCGGCGTGCACCATCAAAAGTTGCAGCGAATCCCCGCCAACGTCGAAGAAATTCTCGTCGGGGCCAACCTGTTGCAAACCGAGCACCCTCACCCAGGTGGATTCGATTTTCTGTTCCATCTCGTTCTGTGCCGATCGAGACCGAGGAGACTCGCTGTGCGGGGTTTGCGGTGCTGGTAGCGCAGCTCGGTCCACTTTTCCGTTTGGCGACAGTGGCAGTGAGTCCATCAATACAAATGCGGATGGCAGCATGTAAGAAGGCAGCTTCTTCTTGAGGTGAGCGCGCAACTCGGTAATCGAGCACCCCTGCTCGCCTGGAACGAGATAGGCAATCAGTTTCTTTTCTCCCGGCGTGTCCTGCCGGGGAACCACCACCGTCGAACGCACGCCCGGATGCTGCATCACCACCGCCTCGATCTCGCCGGGCTCGATGCGATATCCGCTGATCTTGACCTGGTTATCCGTGCGCCCGAGGAACTCGATAGTGCCATTGGGGCGATATCTGGCAAGGTCACCGGTTTTGTAGATTCGAGCTTCGCGCCCATCGCGGAACGGATGGCGTACGAACTTCGCAGCCGTAAGCTCGGGCCGGTTCAAATAGCCGCGCGCCAAGCCATCTCCGCCGATGCAAAGCTCACCCACTTCACCAGGGCCCACGAGCTGGTTCTCGGAGTCCAGCAGGTAGACCTGGGTGTTGGAGATGGGCCGACCGATCGGAATCGAGCTGCCCTGGGCGTCCTCGGCAGAAATAGTGTGGCAACAAGTGAAGGTTGTGCCTTCGGTGGGGCCGTATCCATTGATCAGCCTGCATCCCTGCAAAATTTCGAGAGCTTTCCGAACGTGGGACGGAGAGAGCGCATCTCCGCCTGCCAGCAATTGCGTCAGCGGCCTCAAGTCTTCGAGCCGCTGCTCCACCATCACATTAAACAGGCCGGCGGTCAGCCATAGCGTTGTCACTCCATATTGCCGAATGGCCATTGCCAATTCGCTCAGCGACTGCCTTTCGGGAGGCATCATCGCCAGGCATCCCCCGTTGAGCAGCGGCCCCCAGATTTCCAGAGTTGAGGCATCAAAAGAAACCGGCGAAAATTGGAGAAACACTTCCCGTTCGCTCAACTCGATGTAATTCGTGTTCTTTACCAAACGGACCACGGCGCGGTGGCTCACCATCACACCCTTGGGCCGGCCGGTCGAGCCGGACGTGTACATAACATAGGCCAGATTTTCTGCAGTCGTTTGGTTGATCGGATTTTCGACACTTTCCTGGGCGATGGCGGCGTGATTCTGGTCCAACGAAAGACTTTTCCCCCGCAGCCAGCTTGGGTCGGATATACGCTGAACGACCGAATCTTGCACGAGCATCACCGGCGCCGCTATATCAGCTGCCATAAACTCCAGCCGTTCCATCGGGTAACCAGGATCTAGGGGAACAAAAGCGCCGCCAGCTTTTAGAATTCCCAACAGCCCGGCGGCAAGGTCCAGCGATCGGTCGAGCAGTGCGCCGACCATGACTTCCGGCCCAACTCCCAGTTTGCGCAGCCGGTGAGCAATCTGGTTTGCTCGCTCGTTGAGTTGGCGGTATGTCAACTGCTTATCGGCGAAGCGAATCGCCACCGCGTCTGGACTGTGCGCGGCCTCTTGCTCGAAGACCTGATGAATGCACAGATTGCGGGGATAGTCCGAGGCTGTGTCGTTCCAGCGCTCCAGCAACTTGTATCGATCTTCAGGGCTGAGGGTGTCCACTTGGGCAGGCGTTCTTTGCATGATGGAATCCAGGGTGGAAGAGGGTCGATTATGCGAGGAAGATCTCTTTTTCGCCGAAAAGAAGCTCTGCAATAATGCCCTTGGCGCGGCAGGCCTCAAGCAGCAGGTTCGCCTGCACGATGGGATGCGATTCCGGAGTGTACTTCACACTCATAACGTAGTTTAGCCACGGTTCTTGTCCCATGGCATAAACGTAGACTTCTTTGGAATGAAACTGTTCGACGATCGCGTTGCCGCGCTCAAAATTCGAGCCCGCCAGTCGTCGCGACTGATCCTGCGCACGCTCCATCCTTTCCGTAAGCAACGGCCCGTAAAGCCAGGACATTGGCGCGCCGGAACACTCCATTCCCAGAAACACCGCATCGACATCGCCCAACTCGGCACGAACGTGCCGGTACATCTCCGGACTGATGTTGCAGGAATCGGCCGCGAACAGCAGAGAATGCCCATTAACGCGAACGAAGTATGCCAGCTTCGTTCGAATATCCAGATCGCCATGCTCCCCCAGAAAGGGCAGCGTTGTTATGTGCAGCGGCCCAAACTGCGCTTCCTCCATCTCTTCCATCTCGACAACGTTGTTGAATCCGCACTGGCGGAGAATCAGCTTCATGGATGGGTCCTGCAGAGATCCACCCGCATTCCTGGGTACCACTATGGTGCGGATCTTCGAACGAAGCTGCAGTAAGGTTTCAAAGAGCAGGTGGTCCTGGTGATTGTGCGTAATCAGAACACAGTCAATCGACTCTGGTAAGTCTTCGTACGTGTAGCGTGAGATGTTGTTCTCGTAGGTGTAGCTAAGGACGGGATCGGTCAGAATGCTTGCGCCACCAGCCTCGAGCAGAATGCAGGCATGGCCAAAGTATCTCCATCGAGCGCCATTTCCGTCGTAGGGCTGGTATTTCCGAGCTGGAACCGTGCTCAGGAAAGTTGAAAACAAGCTGTCATCCTCATCGTTCAAGCCGAGCCGGTCTTTGATTTCCGGAAACGTCGCTGGCCGATCCTTCAACCGGAACAGGAGATCGATTTGTTCGCTCGCAAAGGGAATTGAGAGATGGACGCTGTTTTTCTCCTTGAAGCGAGGCGTACTCAGCACGAATGGACGATCATCGCCGGTGATGAGCGAGAGCATAATGCTTTGCAGCTTCGGATTGTAGAAGTCGCTCTTGTATAAGAGAGGTTCCAACAATCGAAACGAAGCATTATTGTGCAAGTCATACACCAGCTCCACGTATCCCCGGAGAAGCTCGGGCACCATTGCGTATAGCGGTTCGAGCGAGTACCCCTTCGCGCTCGCTTGGAGCATAGCATCGAGTTGGCAAATGGCCTGCGATAAGCCCGCGAGAGGGCTGTTGCGGGTTTCGTCCGCCAGTTGCCGCACAAGATCCAGGTGGTCTTGCGAGAGGTCCATGAACGGGCCGCCCAGGAGCTTTGGATCTTTCACGGCCGCCGCATGCGCCTCCGGCGAACGGATGAAGGAATCCATGATCCGCAGGTGGCGCTCCGTCTCATTGCGTGCCGCCGTCGCGGGCGGAATCAGGTGCGACCAGGCATACCAGTGGTGCACCAGCGGTTCCATAACGACGTTGGGACGTAGATAGAAGTCTTCCGACACAGTCAGCCTCAATACCAGGGAATTTACAGGTGAACGAGCGCTCCCCGCTTTGCGAGAGATTCGTTGGCCGCTTCCAGCATTCGAACCACCTTCATTCCTGCATACCCGTCGTTAAAGGGGACTTCGTTCTTGTTGATACATTCGACGAAGTATCCGAGTTCCAGCTTGAGCGCTTCTCCCTGTTCGACCTGCGGCGCCCACATGTCGCCCGAGCGGTAGCTAACCAGCAGGTTGTACACACCTTCCTGGCTGGTCACGTCAACGCCCTTGTCGTAGATCTTCAGCTTCTCGTCGGCCTCAAGATCGTTCCAGACCAGCATTTTCTTTTCGCCGCCGATCAGCGTGGTTCGAACTTTGACCGGTGAAATCCAATTCACGTTAATGTGCGCGATCATCTTGTCCGGAAAATACGCGGTAATGAACGCAATATCCGCGTGCCCGTTGAGGTGTGCCTGCCCGGTGGCCGAAATGGCCTCCGCGTCTTTGTGCAAGAGGTGATTCATGATCGAGAGGTCGTGCGGCGCAAGATCCCAAATCACGTTGCAATCATGCTGAAAAAGCCCCAGGTTCACTCGGGTCGAATCGTAGTAATAGAGCTTGCCGAGCGTATCCTCCTTGAGCAGTTTCTGTATTTTGCGGACCGCTCCTGTAAAGAGGAACGTGTGGTCCACCATGATCTGGAGGTGTTTCTGCTCCGCGAGGTTGATCAGCTCTTCCGCTTGCGCTACGTTGCTGGTGAACGGCTTTTCCACGAACACATGCTTGCCGTTTTCAAGCGCGGTCTTGGCAAGTTCATAATGCGTCCAAACCGGGGTGATCACCGCGATGGCATCCACCTCGGGCGACTTTACCAATTCGTGGAAGTCGCTATGCACCTGGATTCCAGGGTGCGCCGCCTGTATGCGCTTGCGGGCCACAGGACTCTGGTCGCAGATCGCGACGACCTGGCAGTCTTCCAGGGCGCGCAGGTTGCGCACGACATTCGGCCCCCAATAACCGTAGCCGATTACACCAAACTTAATCATAAGATTCCACCCTCATGGGTAACTGTCGACCGAGAAGAAATGAGGACATCTGGCGACGAACCAATTTGGGGGAGGAGTTGAAAAAGGCGCGTGCTAACAGGCGCCGTCACCGCTTATTACCGCTTTTGGCGTCTGCAGGAGAATTTTCAGGTCGAGCAGGGGAGAGCAATCGCGGGCATAGCGCAAGTCCAGCCGCACCATGTCGTCAAATTCCACGCGGCTGCGGCCATGCACCTGCCACAGGCCGGTGATTCCCGGCTTCGCCTCCAGCAGACGGCGGCGATGCCACGTGGCGTAGGCTTCCACTTCATACGGCACTGGCGGACGAGGTCCGACCAGCGACATTTCGCCGCGCAGGACGTTGATCAACTGCGGCAGTTCGTCCAGGCTTGCGCGCCGCAGAATCCTACCAACGGGTGTAATCCGCGGATCGTTCGTCAGCTTAAAAACGCCCTCTCCGTTTCCGTTGGCAGACTTCTTTTCCGCCTGACCGGCAATCAACTGGCGAACATATTCCTTGTGCTCGCTGGAATCGTTATTCATGTACATCGAGCGGAACTTGAGGAATGTGAATGGAGTTCCATGCTCGCCGATGCGTTTTTGTCGAAACAGAACCGGACCGGCGGACGTCAGCTTGATCGCCGCCGCGGTGACAAGAAAGATGGGCGACAATAACGCCAGCAATGACAGGCTTCCCAGAATGTCGATCATCCGCTTCGTGGCTCGGCCCACAAAGTTCGACTCTTGGCGCTCTTCGAGATCCGGGTACAGAGTTGGGTTGCTGGGACGCCCCGGATTCTGCGAATCCCAGTCATCCGGAAACACGTGAAAGGAAAACTTGATCCGGCTGAACTGGTCGGTGTCAAGCCGGTCGCGCAGTAGCGCACCGATCCGGGAAAGGATCGTGCTAAGCACTGAGTTGTTGTCCAGAACGATTTCCGTGAACATAATTCCCACCACCGAGTTGGCCGTATACCAGCCTGTAACGTCGGTTTCGCGGGTCGCTCCCTGAAGCGCAGAAAGCATATCCAGTAAGACGCGGCCTTGCTTGTCGCCGGGAAAATTACGCCCGGAGTCGATGAGCAAAAGCACGAACGGCCTCTGCGAACGCTCGCTGCGCTTGCGCTCCAACGAGATCATCCGACGGAAAGCTTCCTCCGAGAGGATTTCTTTGGAGTCGAGCAAGTTCTGCGGTTGAGGTTTCCGGTCAGATTGAAGTTTCCGATCAGCGGATTGCGAAGTTGCCGATGGTGAAGCCACGGATGCATCTCCTCGCGCTACGGGTAGCAACAAGTGCTTCGTAGTTTCGCGAACACGAATAGTGTTTCGACGGGGAAGACTAAGTTGAAGGGGAGGTAAAACTAACTTCAGCGTTCGGGCGCGGGTGGGGAAGACTCCTCGCCATCGGCCACCGGGCCGTAGCGTGCATAGTAATACTTCTGTTCATTACTGTCACAACTGTTTACAACTACACCCAGCATCGTAGAACGGTCGATGACCTCCACCGTTCGCTCGAGCTGTTTCTTTTCGCTCACGCCTTCACGAATTACAAGCAGCACTCCATCTGCCAACTTCATCCAGAGTGGTGTATCCGCCAACGGAAGCACGGGAGGGGTGTCGATGATAATCCAATCGAAAAGGGCTTCGAGTTGTTCCAGTAACTGCTGGAGTCGACCCGACTGCATGAGCTCAGTCGGATTCTCAGGCGTCACGCCTGCTGAGATGAACCGGAGGCCCGAGCCCTCGATCTTGCACACAACATCGGACAGCTGTCGTTCTCCACGGAGAACCTCGCTCAGTCCAGGCAGATTTCGATTAAAGCCAAAACGGCTTCCTAACGAGGGCCGTCTCAAGTCGCCATCGATGAGCACAGTGTTAAGAATCTTGCTCCGGGATTGATTGAGCGCCAGGTTTGCTGAGATCAGACTCTTCCCTTCTTCTGGAATGCTGCTGGTAATCACAATACGTTTGAGTTTGCGCCGTTCGCGCAGGTGGCGCAGCTTCAATCCCAGGACGCGAAACTTTTCCGCCGCCAGGCCGCCCTGATCTGCCAAACACACCAGCCGGGAATCTGGCCTCAGTACTGGTAGGAGCACTTTCGCAGAGGCAAACGAATCTGTCTGGGGCGGCACTGGTATCGACGTGGGTGGCAATTCGGAAAGAGATTGCTTGCGCTCAATTTCCTGTTCCACCCCTTGCAGCAAATCCGCGACCGAGTCGGCGCTTTTCGGCAGGCTCCCGCCGGACCGTTCGGCCTCTGCTCGCTGCAGCGCTTCAAATATATAGCTCATTTGGAAGAACCCTTGCCTATTGCAGCCGGCCCTTTGTCCCCGGGCCCTGTATCCGATCATGCATTTCAAGCAGCGTCTTCACTGCCAGCAGGAGCTCTTTCTGCTCTTGTTCTTTCGATAGCCCCGCTCCGCCATTGTTTCTCGGCTCCAAAGCCACCGCCCCAAGCCGCAAATCCCGCGCGACGCCGTCAATGATTTCAGGTGTAATCGTGGCCGCGTGTTGGGCGTAGCCCGAGAGCAGCGCGTTCTCGCAGATGGTGTTGATCAACCGCGGAATTCCCCGCGAGTGGCGAAACACTGCCTCGATCGCAGCCCCAGAGAAAATCTCGTCAGCCGCAGTTGCCCCCGCAATCCGGAGACGACGGCCTATGTACGTCTTGGTTTCGTTCGTACTTAACGAGTCGAGATGGCAGCGCAGCGCAATTCGCTGTTTGAGCTGCCGGAGTTCATGCGAATCGAGTTTCTGATCGAGCTCCGGCTGACCCGCCAGTATGATCTGGAGCAGTTTTTGCTGTGACGTTTCCAGGTTTGTCAAAAGCCGGATCTCTTCCAGTATTTCCGGTGACAGGTGGTGAGCCTCGTCTACCACCAGAATCGTTGTCAATCCCTTCTTGTATCTCTGCAACAGGAAGCCATTTAGCACATGGATCAGCTCGTCTTTGGCCTTGCCCGCAACCGGCAACCCGAAGTCGCCCGCGATATAGCGCATGAATTCCAGAGGCGAAAGGCTCGGATTGAAGATCAGAGCAAAGGCAACGTCACGACGCTGCAGCAACCCCAGCAACGAGCGCAGAATGAGCGTCTTTCCCGTGCCCACCTCGCCCGTCAGAACTACAAATCCGCGGTGCGCCGTCACTCCGTAGTACAACGAAGCGAGTGCTTCGTTGTGCCGCGTCGTGGGAAACAAAAACGCCGGATCCGGTGTGATCTCGAACGGGTTGCGCTGCAGATTATAGAAGCTCTTGTACATGATGCCTAGCCGAACAAATATGTTACTGCCGATCCTAGCAGGATGAAACCTATGATCACCACTGCCGCCGCGCCTGCGAACCAGGCACTGCGCCGGTGGGACGACTGCTCCTCCAAGTTTTCGATCGGCGGAATTTCCGCGATCACCTCGAAGGGAACCAGCTTCTTGATCTCACGCTCACTGTAGATCTTGCCGCTCAGCTTCTCCTGTCCGAAAGCGAAGCCCCCGCCGAGAACAAGGCCCACTGCCAATCCCGCGCCACACAGCAGCAAACGGTTCGGCTTGTAGGGCTTTACCGGGAGGTTCGGCGGGTCCAACATGCGAAAATGCTCGCCCTGTTGCGTTTTCTCCAGGTCGGTTGACCGTTCCGACTCATTCTTCTTCGCCAGCAGCGATTCATAATCGGTCTTCGACTGCTCATAGTCGCGCGTTATATCGGCGAACTGCTGTTCCATCACCGGAGCCATATTCAGCCGGCCCTGGTATTGGTTAATTTTGTCTTGTTCGTCCTTGATTTCCGCTTCCCGGTTCGAGATTTCGAGGCGATTGGCCTTCAACTGGCTCTCCAGGTCCAATATCGGCACGTTTTTTGGATCGAGCGGCGTACTGGCGGCGACGTCAGTCTTAGGGCTATTCGACGGCTCATTCATTTCAGCAACAATGTGTTCGCGCCTCTTCTCCACTCGTGCAATCTGTTCCCGGGTCTTGCGGACATCGGGGTGCTTTTCGGTGTAGTGAGAAGTCAAATCCGCCAGCTGTGCCTTCAGCTGATCCAGCTCTTTGTCGACTTCGGCTAGCCCCGCTGATCCCTCCTCACCCGTTCTTGAGCTGCGATCCATCGCCCGATATTGAGTGATCAGCGATTCCAGATAAGTGTTTTGTTGCTTGGCTCGGTTCAACGAATCCTGATTCGCTTGCACCTGGTTTTGCAGTCCGGCCAGGATCTGCAGATTACTCTGCGTCTGGGTGGGCAACTCGCCCAGGTGCTGGTCCTTGAACGCGCGCACTTTTGCTTCTTGCTCTGCCAGCTTTGCGCGCGCCTGCTCGAGCTGATCTGCAAGGAAGTTGGTCGTATTCTCCGAACGTTGCGCCCGCTGCTCCAGATTCTCCGTGATGAACAGGTTGGCAAGCTCGCTTGTCGCCGCCTGCGCCATCTTCGGATCGCGACCCTGGTAATAGATGTTGAAAGCAGAGAGCTTCCGGTCGTCGCCGTGCGAGAGTTCGATTTCGATGTCCTTGCGCATCCTCTCCACCAGCTCGTCCTCGTTCTTGTGCTTCCGTTCCTTGGCATAAAGACCGAGAGAGTCGATGATGCGGAGAAGGCGGGTGCGACTCAGGATTTGCTGAGTAATGCTGTCCAGCTGTTGTTGAATGTCGCTGTCGATGTTCGAGACCACATATTTTTCCGGCACGGAAGGCTGCTCGACCAGAATCAGCGTGCCGGACCGGTAGGTCGAGGGGATCAACCAGCTTGCTCCCCATACCAGCACCCAGCCGCAGAAAAAGAGACCTAGAAATTGCCACCTCCGCCGACGGATGATTCCCTTGATCTCGGCAAAATCTAGTGGCTCGCTTGATTCTTGCAGTTCTTCTTCCATGCCTACATTCCTAAAGGTTTTGCCCACTGATACGAAAGTGTCACGAAAAATCGATTTCGACTCGCATCGAATGTCTGGGATGAGTTCGTCGGGGTTAGGCCGGTCACGCCAAACAGCTGTTGAAAGTCATGCGAGTAACCCATCCGAAGGCCGAGACTCTTACCAACGTTACGCTCCAGCGAGATGCCTGCTGAAGTTGAATTGATTGAACTCGGGGGCACGGTAAGCGCCTGGTTCGTTCCGTGACTGACGTTAAGAGCAGCCGCCCACCCCGGAGTTAGTTGGCGGCGAAAGTTTCCATGAACATTCTGCAAATGCACCGCCCCCAAAAGGCCGCCACCGTCGCTGGTGGTTCGCGAGTACCCGGCGGACAAGCTGGTATGCTGGTCTTGCCAGCCGCCTTCCGCTCCGCCAGCAACCGACCAAGCATTCGGAGCGGGCAGCGCACCACCGGGAGCCACACCCTGGTTCTCCGAGTACTGCGGACCGATGAAGCCGGTCAGCGTAACTCGTTTCGAAAGGTTCAGTGTATTCACCGCGAAGAAACTATGGACCCGAGATTCGCCGCCATTGAAGGTGATCCGATCAAAACGGTAGCTTGCGCCGCCCCAGTCTGCGCCAAAAATCCGGTGCAGCCAGAATGCAGAACCGGTTGCGGTTTGAGAATCGGTCAGCTGCGTTCCCGCAGGAACGTTGGTGAAATCTAAATCATAGAATGACCCGCTAGCCCCGATTAGATCGTTCAAAGCGAAGTGATAATTTGTCTCTACCGTCGTTATACTGGACCTTTGCGTGGACAACGGAGCAATCAGACTGGCATTCGGTCCGCCCGACCCGGCGACGACTTCGGCGCCATTGCCCGCGTCAAAAAATCCCGTGGTCATGGAAAAGTTTTCTGCCACACGCAGGTTCACGTGCGGACTTAACCGGTACTGCGAATCGAAATTCAGGTTATGCGATCCCTGGTCCTGGTTCGTGATCTTCTGATTCACAGTCAGGCCGCCGGCGTATCCAAGGGTCCAGCGCATTCGCGGCGACGATTCCTCAATCTTGATGTTGGGGAAGATGGACTCGCTCGTATTGCTTTCCCCGCTTGACAGCAGCAACGGATTGGAATCATAGACCGCGCCCACGTTCACTCCGCCCCGCAGATAATTCGATCGTTCCAACTCGGAAATGAAAGCCGAAGAAATTCCAGTTCCCCCAAGCAGTGCCGGTATCTGGGGCAACCTGCCACCCGTATCATCCGTTCCGTCTTCGCTCTGCATTCCCGCCATCGCCGAGAGTGCGGCCGCTGGAGCCGTTCGAACACTGGTGCTATCGTCGCTGGAAGTCTGGGCCGGTGGGTTCTGTGAGGGCGGGTTCTGCGCCGCCGAGAGAAGCTGCAACCCCGCCGCCATCCATCCGAGGATCAAACAACGTCGAATACTCATAATCGCGACTACGGAACCACCACCGTATCGCCAGCTTGCAGGCGGATGTTTTGCTCTGGATTCTTGCCTTTGATCACGTCTTTGTAGTTGAACGGGATTCGTTTCTGAGTTCCGTCCGCGGCTTGTCGAAGAACGTAGATCGACTTCTGTTTTGCGAAGTCTTTGAAACCCCCCGCCATCGCAATCGCATCGAGGACGGTGGTCGAACTTGTCAATAAATACTCGCCAGGTCGGGCGACCATGCCCAAGATGTTTACCTTTTGACTTTTGCTATCGGTCACAATGACCGTGACTTCAGGCTCGGAGATATAGCTCTGCAGGCGCTTGGTGATCTCTTGCTCCAGCTGCCGTGGGGTCTGACCACCCGCCTGCAACTCCCCAACCAATGGCAAAGAAATTTTTCCATCGGAACGAACGGGAACCGAACGCGAGATCTCAGGTTCTTTCCACACATTGATTGCCAGGACATCGTTGGCACCGATCACGTAGGAACTATCCGAATGTCCGGCACGCGATCCTTCCCCGGACTTGTCGCCGGCTTGCTTATCAGCTGCAGGGGAAGGGGGCGACATGGGGCGCGTGGCGGGATCGGATTGCGCGAGTGCTCCGATGGACACCAGCACCAGAAGCGTCAAGACCGGCATGATTCGATGGATCATGGGTTTGGTCAGGCAATGCCTCTCAGCCATTCTCCACTCCAATCGACGCTCTTTCAATCGTAGCTGTGCCATGCTATCTGGTTTCAATCGTGCCTGCCTCGACGACAGCGCTACTTCATCTACCGCATACCGTCTGTACCAAAAAGTCGAGCGGAATCTGTCGGCGCCAGATGGTACTCCTGGATCTTGTAAAGCAGCGCACGATAGCTGATATTCAGTAAGCGAGCTGCCGCCTTCCGGTTCCAGTGCGTCTGTTCGAGGGCGCGCGCAATCGCACCGCGCTCGGCTTCCCCTTTTGCGTTTCTTACCAGCAACTTTAGAGAGGACTTTTCTTCCGGTCTGTGCGGGCTCGACGGGTGAACGCCGTTAATCGCGCGGCCGTTTCCCTTCCCATTCCCCTGCTCACCGTCACTTGGGAACGCGTCAGCGGGACACGAATGCAGTTCGTGCAACGCCGCCTCTTCATCGCCGTGCGCGAGGAAGCGCTTGGCAAAGTTTTCCAGTTCGCGCAGGTTGCCGGGCCACGGATACTGCTGGCACGCGTCCAGCAACACGCTGGAAAGGCGCGGCGCTGGCACGCCATAGCGCTGCGTCAGCCGGTTCATCAAGTGCCCCAGCAGCAGCGGGATTTCCTCGTGCCGCTCGCGCAGAGGTGGCACCCGCAATTCGAAAACGCTCAAGCGGTAGAACAGCTCTTCCTGAATTCTTTTCTCCGCCGCTGCCAGCTCCAGATCGCCGCACGTGGCTGCGATGATGCGCACATTGGGTCGTATCGAGTTCTGGCCGCCCCGACGGACAAACCCTCCCGACTCCAGCATTTTCAAAAGCTGCCGTTGCACTGCTTCCGGCATGGCATCAAAATCGTCCAGCAAGATCGTTCCCTTGGCACACTGCTCGAGCTTCCCAGGCGTCGATTCCGGCCGCCCGTTGGCGGAAGTGTGTTCGTAGCCGAAAAGTTCATTCTCCAGCAGGTCTGAGGTGAGCACGGCGCACTTGACGCGCATGAACGGGAAGCTGGAACGAATCGAAAGCGAATGGATAAGCTGGGCGGCCGTCGTCTTCCCGCTCCCCGCCTCTCCCGTAATGAGCACGGGCACGTCAGTCTGCGATAGTAATTCCGCTTGCGTGCGTAGCCGGCGTGTGGCCGGGCAGGCCGCAATGAAATACAACTCTTCGCTGATTCGCTCGATTTCTTGTTGATACATGTTTAAGAGTGTTCGACGGAAGGTTGTAAAAAATCTCGGATCGCTTAGGAGAGAATTGGTGGCCTGGCGTAGGGCAACAACTTCTTCAGACTATCTCTTCCAACTGGATTCTTCAGATTGGCTCTACATCATACCCATTAATTCGCACGGCCATCGACCGCTGAATCGCCTCGACGGAAATGACCAGGCTGTGGTCGCCATTCTCCGACAAGAACACGCCTTCCACTCCGTCCATCGCCCCGCCTCGTATCCGGACCCGCTGCCCCACTTTGAGGAAGGGATACGAACGCCAGGGTGCCGACTGCGTCAGAACCTTCTGGATGCTTTCAATCTGGTCATCGGGAATCGGCAGGCTCGCTCCGCGAACGCCGACAAAACCGTGCACACTTTCTACCTGGTAGACGCGCGTCCGGTCTTTCGCAGTCAAAGCGCAGCGGACAAACACATAGCAACTGAAAACTGGCACTTCGACTTTCTTCTTGCGATCGCTCCAGCGATGCACCTGAATCGTGGTGGGCAGGAACGTTTCCATGCCTTGATCGCGCAATCGCCGCTCGACCACTTTTTCGTGGCGCGCTCTGGTGTGCAAGGCGTACCAGCGCAACTCTTCCGGCGATACAAATTGGCGCAGCCCGCCGCTCGTTTCGTAGAAACTCTGATTATGACTGCTGCTCATAGCTTCGCCCTCTGGGTCCCATTGGACCGGTCCGCTGGATCACACGGGGATCTCGCCATCACATTCAGGGGGAGGAAAGTAAGTTGCTAAGGGGGAAGTTTCTGGTTGCTTAACCTTATGATTATCTGCAAGAACGTGCAAGTGGTAGGACTTCCTAGGACAGACCAACCCTATATGGATGAGAGCTGATCTTCTCATGACGAAGGTACGTGGCCAGGAGACGTTATTCTTTAGCACAGCCGTGGTGCATATACTTTCGGAGGCCGACTAGACTGCTCGCGACATTCATCATTCCCTACAGCATGTCCTGTATATCTTATTGATACAATAGATGTTAGCGTAGACATCCTGTGATCTTGACCAAAGCTTCGTTGAAGCGGTCGCCAGGACTAATCCTTGTGCATTGTGCTGCAAACCCTCAGACCGCAACAGAGGGCGTGGCTTGAGTGCATTTTCTTGCATAGGTTGCAATTCCGTGCTTGCCGGTTTGCCAGTCTAGTGCTACATTTTCACCTGTAACAAGAAGACTCTGGCCGACTTTCTTGTTAACCCCCCGGCGACCATAGTCTACTTCCCCTCTTTGGTTGGTGTAACGAAATAATCAGGAGACTGGATGCCATCCCATGAGGAAGTGGGCTCGGACTTTGTCAGTGTCGTAGTCGCCGAAGGCACGCGTATACACACCCAACTCTTGGCCGATGCTCTGCGCAATGATCGCGGCCTGCAGGTCGTAGCTGCGGCCTCGAACTCCGAAGAGTTGTTGGCCGCCGTCACTCGCGTGCCTATCGACGTCGTGGTTATCAGTCACAATTTGGACGATCAGCCTGGCCACGGTACCCAGGTGTTGCGAGAGATGCGTGCGCTCCGGCCCCAGATCAAGGGCGTCATCTTGTTGGACACGCCCAAGCCACAGGAAGTTCTGGAGTGCTTTCGCGCGGGCGCAAAGGGCATTTTTTCCAAGCAAGAGCGGCTGGAGAGCCTTTGCAAATGCATTCGCAGCGTTCATGAAGGACAGATCTGGGCGCGTAGCGTCGATTTGGATCAAGCGCTCGAAGCGCTTGCCGACTCGCCGCACGTCCGCGCCACCAATCACAAGGGGATCGAACTGCTTTCCGCACGCGAACGCCAGGTCATCCAGCACTTGGCCAGCGGTATGACCAACCGCGAGATTGCTCACGCTCTCGACCTCAGCCCGCACACGGTCAAGAACTACTTGTTCCGTATTTTCGACAAGTTGGGGGTCTCCAGTCGCACCGAGTTGCTCTATCTGACCATGAACAACTCGCAGGCGCGGCCACAACGCGCCGCGAACGGAGAGAGCCACTCATTCTCTGGGATTATCGAAGCCGCCGAGGCCGGTGACCCCTCGGCACAATTTCGCCTGGCCGAGCATTTTTCTCAGATCAAAGATGTTCCGAACAACGGAGATGGACATATCGAGGGCTTCCAACACGCCTCCGTTTCCGCATACATGTGGTACCTGCTCGCAGAAAAAACCGCATCCCCGATGTTCGAACAAATCCAGGAAGGCAGGAAGAACCTCATTCGGACCATGTCTCCTGAGCAAGTGGCGGAGGCCGAAAGCAGAGCCGCCGCGTGGTTGAAAAACGCTAGGGAACAGTCTGGCAGCGCCGGCAACGGTGAGGTACAGACCAGCGGACAAAAAAAGAAAATGCGGGCCGGCGCTCGATAGGGTTTCGCGGGCTGATCTCGTGGCGGGCCGCAGCCCCAAGTGCTTGAAAGAATGGAGCGGGAGACGGGGATCGAACCCGTGACATCCAGCTTGGGAAGCTGGCGTTCTACCGCTGAACTACTCCCGCTCAACTTCGTTAGACTACCATCCCGTCCTTGTCCAAGACAACGAGCCAGTATTGCTGAGAACGTTGCCTTTCGCTCACACTCTTCCTAACATTTCCGCTTGGGACTAGCATCTCAATCATCTATCTCACATCGCAGGAGCCTTGATGTCCACTCATTGCCTTCCCCCGAAGTACGATTCGCGTCGCAACTTCCTTCGCGCTGGAGTGACGGCTAGTTTGGCCACGGTGGCTTACCCGGCGCTTGGCTTAGCTCGTGTTGTCGATGTTGCGCCTGCTCCCGCGCCGGCAATCGAGAATTTTGAAAAAGACTTCACGCTCGACGAGATAACGATTGACGATCTCCAGAAAGCCTTCGAGTCCGGCCACTATTCCTCCCGCTCCGTGACCGAGATGTACCTGGCACGTATTCACGCGATCGACAAGACCGGGCCGACGATTAACTCCGTTATCGAGCTCAACCCCGAAGCTCTCCAGATCGCCGACGCGCTTGACCAGGAGCGCAAATCGAAAGGGCCGCGCGGGCCGCTGCATGGCGTTCCGATTCTCATCAAGGACAATATCGACACCGCGGACCGCATGAATACGACGGCGGGTTCGCTGGCCCTGCTCGGATCACGCCCTGCGAACGACGCTTTCGTTGCCGCGCAGTTGCGTCGGGCCGGTGCGGTGATCTTGGGCAAAACGAATCTCAGTGAGTGGGCGAACATCCGCTCTAGTCATTCCACCAGCGGATGGAGCGGCCGCGGCGGACTTACCCGCAACCCCTATGCCCTCGATCGCAATCCTTGCGGATCGAGCTCTGGGACTGCAGCGGCTGTCGCGGCGAATCTTTGCGTTGCCGGCGTGGGCACGGAGACGGACGGATCGGTCGTCTGCCCTTCTTCTGCGAACGGTCTGGCTGGGCTTAAACCTACGGTTGGACTTGTCAGCCGCAGCGGGATCGTTCCGATCTCGCACAGTCAGGACACAGCGGGTCCGATGGCTCGCACTGTGCGCGATGTCGCCATTCTTCTCGGCGCCATGGTTGGAATCGATTTACAAGATACAACAACCTCCGACGGTCAAGGCAAGGTCTCGCCCGACTACACAAAGTTTCTCGATCCCGCTGGCCTCAAAGGCGCGCGCCTGGGAGTGGTGCGCAAGTATTGTGGCTTCAACGATGCGGTAGATCAGCTTATGAACTCGCTCCTCGCCGAGATGAAGCAAGCTGGCGCTGAGGTCGTCGACCCCGCCGACATTCCCACCATCGGCAAGTTCGACGAAAGCGAGCTGACCGTCTTCTACTACGAGCTCAAGGCAGATCTTGCGGCTTATCTGGTTCGTCGCGGCAGTTCCTCGGTCAGGAGTTTGAAAGATGTGATCGAATTCAACGAGCTCAATCGCGGCCGCGAAATGCCTTATTTCGGGCAGGACATTTTTCTTAAATCGGACCAGAAGGGCCCGCTCAGCTCGAAAGAATATCTCGATGCGCTGGCCCTGAATCGCCAGCTCAGCCGCACCGAGGGCATCGACTTCGTTATGGACAAGTTCAAACTCGACGCCCTCGTCGCTCCCACTGCAGGCCCCGCCTGGGTCACCGACCTGATCAATGGCGATCACGCCGCCGGCGGCAGTTCGAGTGCTGCCGCCGTCGCCGGCTATCCCAATATCAACGTGACGGCGGGATATCTCTGGGGCTTGCCGGTCGGCATCTCATTTTTCGGTCGCGCCTGGAGTGAACCCACCCTGCTCAAGATCGCCTATTCCTTCGAGCAGTTGACAAAAGCGCGCCAGAAGCCGCGTTTTTTGTCGACGATCGACATCACAGCGTCCTGACATGCTGTTGAGAATCTTAACCAGAGAGGATTCTGTGGACCCCTGTGGCGTGGTTCAAGTTCTTATCGCTGCGGAGTTGGGGCCCGGATGTCGCGGTGAAATTGGCTCCGACTACTTTTGCGAAGGGCGGATCCCCTTGGCTTCTACAATCGACCATCGCCAATCTTCGTCGGGGCCCGGGGTAATCCCAATATTCTCGTGAAACGCGATTGTGCTGAAGGGCTTGGCCTCGGCCTTGAGGTGGAAGAGAAGGGTCACGTCGGAATGCCGCTCGACTGCGACCGGCGCCATGCCTTGGGCGGCAGGTATTACACGCGCACCCGCGGCCACTTCGGCATCCTCTCCGGGCTTGCGTTCGAGCGTCACGCCCACGGTGATTTCGCGAAGGTCCCAGTCCGTTCCGTTGAAAACTTGCAGTTCCAGATTTTCATCCTGAATGGAGCCGAGGCCGTCGAGCTTGAGCAGTTCCGTGAGCGGCAAGTCTTCAATTAGAACGGGTTTGATCAGCAGCGAACTCGCCCGGGCATTGAAAGACAGGCTGCAGGTTACGTCGGGTGAGGATACTTTGAGGGTTTTGCCGGAAGCGTCGATGGAAAACACGGTCTTGTCTTCTTTGACCGGCCTTGCTTTCCTGGCATCCTCCATGACCTGGGCTAGATTGTCGTTGTCGATCACCGTGTGAGCTGGCACCGCGTGGGCTGAGTCCGGCTGCTGTTGAGGCTGTTGCTGTGCTTTGTTCTTGCGCAGGTTGCGGGCGAGTTCTCCGAGCGAAGGAGCGTCGTCCTGGGCCGCAGCGGGCAAGGGCGCTAGCAGCACGGCGAGCAGCACGACGGGCGCGACCAACCGCAATTTGGGGAGTCTGGATCGCATGATTTCGGGCCGCTGAGAGGCGGGTGCACGCTCAGCAAGTCCACATAGAAAGTCTAGGTGAGACGGACGGGAAAAGAAGTTACCGAAGGGACACGGTAGTGCTAACACTTTCGGGGATGGAAAAAGGGCATGGATGAAAAGGGCATGGACGCGCTCAAAACGAAGCAACGCGCAACGGGGCGCGCCAATGCCCTATCATCGATCGTTAACGCCAATTGCTGCTTACAGCAGGCCAGAGGTACGAAAACGGGCGATCGGATCGGTTACCTGCATTGGTTGACGCTTAAAAACCCAGCGCGCCACCGCAATTCCCAATGCCGCATAACACAGATGCCAGATTTTCATAAATCGCTCCCCACGCCGGACCTTTACGGGGAGAGACTACGAAGGTCCCGTCGTGTATTAACCCTAACTCCACTCTATCGGCAGGTCTAGGCCACGAAGGTGCCATAAATTCGGGCAAAGGTACTCGTAGGTAACTAATTGGCAGTAACCGATCCACTTAAGGTGCAGGGACGGGCGTCTCGCCCGTCCGCCAGGCAGGGGCGCCCGGCTCTCCACCAGCAAGGGCTTACTGCTTTGAGTTTTCGATCCAGCCGCCGCCGACGACGATGTCACCATCGTAGAAAACTGCGGCCTGACCCGGGGTGATCGCGCGCTGCGGGTCGTCAAAGGTTACGCGGATTTCGTCCCGCCCGACGGACTCAATCATGGCCGGCGCGGGCTGATGCTTGTGGCGAATCTTAACCGCGACCCGCATGGGCTCGCGCAGCTCGACCGTTGAAAGTAGATTCACTCGTCGGGCGCGGAGAGTGCGCGAATAGAGCTCCTCGTCCTTGCCGACCACCACTTGCCGCGTGTCATTCTTGATCTGGATGACATAGAGCGGCGAGCCCGTGGCCACCCCGAGTCCCTTGCGCTGGCCGACGGTGAAGTTGTGAACGCCGGTATGCTCGCCGATCACCTTGCCGTCGGTCGTGACCATTTCCCCCGCAATCTCCGTCGGCTCATCTTCCTGCTCGGTGAGATAGGCTTCGAGAAAGCGTTTGTAATCGCCGCCGGGGACAAAACAGATCTCCTGCGAGTCGGGCTTCTCGGCGACAACAAGATTGTGCTTGCGGGCGAGTTCGCGCACTTCCGGCTTGGTCATGCCGCCGAGCGGGAACAGCGTGCGGCTTAACTGTTCCTGCGTAAGGCCAAAGAGAAAATAAGTCTGGTCTTTGGACTTGTCGGCCGGACGCTTCAGCAGCCAGCGGTTAAGGTGCTCGTCAAAGACGACTTGGGCGTAATGGCCGGTGGCAATCTTATCGGCGCCAATCTGCTGCGCCACAATAAGAAGCTGGTCGAACTTCAAGTGATTGTTGCAGAGGCTGCACGGGATCGGCGTGCGTCCGGCGAGATACTCCTCCACAAACGGCCGCACCACGTCGCGCTCAAAGCGCTCTTCGTGATTGACCACGTAGTAGGGGATGCCAAGGGTCTCGGCTACGCGGCGAGCATCGTAGATGTCGTCGATCGAACAGCAGCGGCCCTGGACGGATTCGGGCATGCCCTCGTATCCGGCAAGACGGCGCTGGTTCCAAAGTTGCATGGTCAGCCCGATGACGTTGTGCCCTTCGGCGCGCAGCATGGCCGCAACGGCCGAGGAGTCTACTCCTCCCGACATGGCGACGGCGATGGTTTCAGACGATGACATGCGGGTTTCTGGTTCGGCGCTCAACTGGTTATCCTTGTTTGCGTTTGCGGTTTCAAAGTTTGCGCCCTCAGATAACCCGGGGCCTCAGGTCGCGTGTGGAAGTCGGCATATAGATTCGCAGACGGATAGTACTCAGTGCGAAATTGCACCTTACCGGCAGCTTCTACGCCAGCAACGCTGGCGATTACCGCCAGCATTAGATCGATGCCGGCGGATATACCGGCCGACGACCAGATATTCCCATCCTTCACAAAACGCTCTTCCACGACTTCCACGTCTCCCAGCGCTCGCAAGCGGTCAAGCGAAGCCCAATGTGTGGTGGCCTTCCTACCCGAAAGCAGCCCTGCGCGATGCACTAGAAAGGAGCCGGTGCAGACGGAAAGCACGGCCTGACAGTCTCTGGCTTGTTCTTCGATGAAACGAATCAGAACCGGATTATCAACCTCCTTGCGAGTACCTTCCCCCCCGGGTACCAATAGAAAGTCAAGCCTGGGGCAATCTTTAATGGAGACGCTGGGATTCACCGACAATCCTTTGGCACAGGAAATAGGATCCAACGACTGCGCGATGAGGAAGCAGTTCTTCGGCCCCGCGGCCAGCATGCTCCACATCCTGACCATCTCCCAAGGCCCAACGAAGTCCAACTCCTCAACCCCCGGAAACACAAGAATGCCGAAATTCACCGATTACTCTCCCACAGACGCCGAGACTAACGACTCACTGCGCTCTTCGGCCACACCGGAGACAACTCTCGCAACCGCCTAACGGTTTCCCGGACCAGACCCAGAGCGAAGTCTACATCCTCGGGCCTATTCTGTTTGCCCAGACTGAAGCGAATGCTGGCCTTCGCGCGGTCGGGACGCAGGCCCATCGCGACCAGCACGTGCGACGGCTCAATCGCTCCGGAAGAGCACGCCGCTCCAGTCGAGACTGCCAGTCCCTTCAAGTCGAGCGCAATGACCAGCGCCTCGCCTTCGATGCCGTCGAAGTAAATGTTGGTCGTATTCGGCACACGGGGCGCGCAGTCACCGTTTGAGGCTGCGCCGTTCAAGCCGGTGGCTTCGACTTCGAGCAGTTCCCTTTCCAAACGGTCGCGCGCGGCGGCCATCTTTCTATCGTCACCGCGCTCGAAGCCAGCGATCGTCAACTCGGCTGCCTTGCCTAAACCCACAATGCCCGGCACATTCTCCGTTCCGGCCCGGCGAGACCGTTCATGACTCCCGCCATAGAGCATGGCCTCGAACTGAGTTCCCTTTTGGACATAGAGCGCACCCACTCCCTGCGGCCCATGAAGCTTGTGGCCAGAGATGGTCAGCAGGTCGCACCCGATTTTGTTCACATCGACCGGGACCTTCCCCGCCGCCTGCACGGCGTCGGTGTGAAAGTAAATGTCGGCTTCGGCCGCCATCTTTCCAATTTCCGCGACGGGTTGCACCACGCCCGTCTCGTTGTTCGCGAACATGATGGTGATCAGCTTCGTATTCGGCCGGATCGCACGCTTCACATCCGCCGGATCGACCAGCCCGCGGCCATCCACCGGAATGTATGTGACTTCGCATCCCTTAGCCGCAACATGCTTGCAGGCGTTGAGTACGGCGTGATGTTCGATGGTCGAGGTGATGACGTGGTCGCCCTCGCGCGCTAAACCAAATATCGCGAGATTGTCGGCTTCCGTGCCGCCGCTGGTAAATACGACCTCGGAGCCGCCGCAGCGTAGCAGCCCGGCCACCGATTCGCGCGCGCGCTCGACCGCCGCTCGCGTTTCCTGCCCATGATGGTGGATGGAAGAGGCGTTGCCAAAGTGCTCGCCAAAGTAAGGTCGCATGGCCTCCATCACCTCGGGGAACACCGGAGTGGTCGCGTTGTTATCGAGATAGGCCCGTCGCACCATGCTGCTTCTATTGTACCGATGTCGCGGTGATACGCGATGCTGGAGGCTCGTGCAGATACCAGGCTCGCCGCGTCCATGGAGCGATGGGCGTCTCGCCCGTCACGCGGTAAGCCGGGCGGGGACGCCTAGAGCTCCACCAGCAACTCAGCGCTTTTCCACAGCCACGTACTTCTGCGGATACTCCGGGCCGACGTAGTCCGCGCGCGGCCGGATCAGCCGATTATCGTCCAGTTGTTCGATGACGTGCGCTGTCCATCCGCTGACCCGCGAGACCGCGAAGATGGGCGTGAACAGGTCCACATCGATGCCGAGCGTGTGGTAGGTCGAAGCAGAATAGAAATCCACATTGGCGTTGAGTTTCTTGTCCGCTCTTATGAAATCTTCGATCTTTTGCGAGTATTCGAACCACTTGGGATCGCCGCTCGAATGGCCCAAGTCGCGCGACATCTGCCGCAGGTGTGTGGCGCGCGGATCCTCCGTGTGGTACACGCGGTGTCCGAAGCCTGGAATTTTCTTTTTCTGGGCCAGCATCCCCTTGACGTATTCCACCGGGTCGGCGCCGTGAACGTCGATTTCCTTCAGGATCTTGAAGACGGCCTCGTTGGCGCCTCCGTGCAGCGGCCCCTTGAGCGTGCCGATGGCGGAAGTCACGGCAGAGTGCATATCGGAGAGCGTTGCAGCCGTAACTCGGGCCGCGAACGTGGAAGCATTCAGTTCATGGTCCGCGTGCAAAATGAGGGCGATGTCGAGAGCGCGTTCGGCGGTTTCCGAGGGAGCGGCGCCGTTCAGCATGAGCAGGAAATTTGCCGCGTGCGAAAGCGATCGATCCGGCTCTACCACCGGCTTCCCTTTGCGAATGCGATCATAGTTGGCCACAATCATGGCGATTTGGGAAGTGAGGCGAATCGCCTTGTTGACGTTCGCGTCGTGATCGTTGCGGTCGTATTCGGGATCGTAAAACGACAGCGCTGAAACCGCTGTCCGCAGCACATCCATCGGCAGCGCGTGCTTCGGCGCCAACTGCAGACGATGGATGATGGACGCATCCAGCTTTCGCTCTTCCGCCATGCGCTGCTTCAGGGCCCGAAGTTCATCGGCCTTGGGCAACCGTCCAAACCAAAGCAGGTGGCACACTTCCTCAAAGGTCGAGTGGTCGGCCAGATCGTGGATGTCATATCCGCGATAGGCGAGCACTCCCCGCTCACCGTCGATATAGCAAATGCCGGAAGTGGTAGCGACAACCCCTTCTAGTCCTTTAGGGGCGCGCAGACTGGTGACGCTGGACATGATTCCTCACTGGCAATTGGGATGGACCGAGGTTGCTCAGACGCGCAACACAGCGCAGGGCAACGTTCTTTTATACGCCAACTACAGGCGAGCTTCCAAGTTGCGCGGCCCGACGACCAGTGGGCGGTGAGTAGCTGCACGTTGTTACCAAGGCGCGTCCTCCGCTGCCACCAATTGAAATTCCCCACCCTTTCTCATTCCGGCCAGAGCGAGGCCGCCGTCTTGCCCAGAATCTGCTCGCGCATACTTTCGCTCATCGGTAGAGCCTTGAATTCCTCCAGATTCTCTTCGACGTCCGGAACACCCGGACCCGGCCAGTCGGTGCCAAACAGCGTCTTGTGCGCGATCTCATACAAACGCGGAAAATACTTCAGCAGCGTCTTCGGCGGAATGCCGCTTATGTCGAGATAGACATTCGCGTGGCGCCGTATGAGAAAGAATGCGGTATGCATCCACAGCGGCCGGCCGCCATGTGCCAGCAGGATTTTGAGCTTGGGGAAATCGACCGCGACATCGTCAACATAGATCGGATCGCCGTATTTGTTCCGCGCGCCAGGGAAAACCGATGTCCCGGTGTGGAACATAACCGGGATTCCATTCGCCTCGGCTGCCCGGTAGATGATTTCCAGCTCCTTTACCCCATTCAAGTAATCGTTGGGAAACAGCAACTGATGGGGCGGGTGGACCTTGATCATGCGCAGGCCGAGGCGCAGGATATGCTCCACATCCGCCATGATGTTGGTGGTGTGCCGCGGATGCAGGCTCCCGCAGGAAATCAGCCGCTTGGGATTGTGCTTGGTGTAGTCGGCGACGAACTGGTTAACCTCGGGCGTAAAGCCGATTACGTCCGGCGCAACATAGTTGATCAGCGCGGCGCGGTCGACGCCGCAACGATCTAGATACTTCAGGAAGGCCTTGGGCGAGCGGCAGTATTCGGCAATCTCATCGAAATTGGCGCGCTTGCGCTTCATCAATTCGAGCGCGTGCGGCTTGAACAGTTCGAGCGGTTCGATGTGGATGTGGCAGTCAGTGATCAAGGACAGCTCCTGGCTTCTAGCTCCTGGCTGCCGGCACTCACGAATTTGTTCGCTAGAAGCTAGGAGCTAGCGGCCAGAAGCTTCTTTCAGTACAACGGCACTTTCGGATCCACCGTCCGCGCCCAGCCGTCGATCCCGCCGCGCATGGATTGAACTTTTTCGTATCCTTGCTGGCGCAGCCAATTCGTGACCGACAACGAGCGCACACCGTGATGGCACATGACGACGATGTGATCGTCGGGACCGAGTTCCTGGTGAGCGCGCGTCGGCACGTCGCCCATGGGAATGTGCTTGGCTCCTTCGATGCGCGAGGCTTCATATTCCCAGGGCTCGCGAACATCGAGCAGCGTGAATGTTTCCCCGCTCTTCTGCAGCGACTTCACCTGTCCGGGAGAGATTTCGAAGTCCATAGTGTCCTAGGTACATGGTGTGATCTTGAGCGAAGCGTATGACCTTGGGCTGGTTAGGTACGAAGGTCCTTCTCTTCTTTCAAAATAACCCTCTTAGCGATTCCTTCGCGGCTCAGACGCCCCTCCCAGCGTAGTCAGGCCCACCAATGCGGCCAGCGCCCAGAGTGCGCCGGTTCCAATTCGAGCGGTCCGTACATCCGGGGATGGAATGTTGTGCCACAGCGTCAATCCGCAGCCGACCACAAAATTAATCAGGAGCAGGCCAAAAAATATCCGCTCGCGCACACAGCGCGTGTCGACCGCCAGTCCGCCCAGCAGAAGGATCCATACGATATAGGTCGCGGCGGTCCATGAGTCGTGCGGCCAGTCATAATCGTTCTGCGCGACGCGGGCAAAGGAAACCCACGCGAAGTAGGCGCAGCCGAGGAAGCCGGCCAAGCCCCACACTGGTGTGCGGCACATCAGGTGGCCGGAACCAAAGGGCCGCTTCCCCCCGTTCTTCGGTCCGACATTGGCATTCGGGTTTTCTATTTGCCCGCCCATTTCGCTGTGCGTTTGTCGAGGAAGGCAATGATACCCTCGCGCGCGTCTGCGGTCGAGGCCAGTTCATCGCGGCCGCACACCAGCTAAATGTTAATCGCCGACTTGCGCGGCTCGCCTATTGTTGACAACGGATCGCGCGCGCCCTCTTTTTCTTTGATCCACTTCTTTTCGTTGCGGATAATGTCGAGCAACAGCGCTTTGTCTTTCGCGCTCGGCAGATTCTCTTCACAATGCTGCTCGTAGCTGCGGTCGTCCAGCGGCTCGCCGGTCTCGCAGTGATACTTCTGCCCCGCCCACCGTCCGATGTTGCGGTTAAAGTGGATGTCGGGCGTATATAACTTCTTCTCGCCCGGCTTCAGGAACGTGTTCAGCCGTTCGACCAATCCCGCGACTTCCTGACGATATAAGTGACGGCTGTAGTCATTCAGGTCGTCGAGGTCGGCGGCGTTGTCGTTTTGCAGTTCGTCGTACCGGCCTTTGATTCCCCACACGTAGGCCCAGTGCGCCGAAGAAGAATGATCCGTGCCGAAAAGGTCGAATGAACTCGAGATCCACTTGTTCAGATATTTCTGCAGAAGCCAGCGCGGGACCACGCCCGCTTCGACCACGCGGCGCAGTCCATCGTGGCCGGTTCCCATGTGGAAAGCTTCTTCGCGCAGCATGTAAGAGGTCGAACGACCGAGCGGCGCAAACGATGAATATTTCAGCATCTGCAGCTGGAATTTACCGTCGCGGTCCACAAAATCCGTGTAGGTGAAAAAATCCAGCCAGTTATCGACATCGACATTGAAAGTGCCAAGTAGGCGCTTGTTTTCGAACGCCCGGCGCTCCAGCATTTTCTGCGCTTCGACTTTGCCGGAGGACCCGAAGAAGTCGATGAGCAGCGCGCACATCTGCCAGCCGTGGCGCATCTCTTCGATCATGACGCGGGTGATCGCCCGGCGATCATATTCTGTTGGCGCGGTTTTAAACAGGTTGCGCTGCTGCTCGACGCTGGCAAATTCGGTGTCGCCCTGGTAGACGATCATGTTCATGAGCGCGTCCCGCATCGCCTGCGTGGGAACCTGGCGCAGGTTCTCCCACTTGTTGCGCCCTTTGTAGGAACCGAACTGGATCTCCTCAGTCTCGACCGCTCCGTAGAGCGTGTCGAAGTGGAACGCCTCCACGTCGCCCTTGTTGACGCCTACTTCCTTGCGCCACTCGTTGAACAGACCGACCCAGTCGCTGAAGCTTCCGATTTTCGCTACTTTGCCTGGCATAAGACCTCAAATCTTTACCACAGGGGTCACAGAGGAACACAGGGGAAAGCCATATTTCATGGTTTCCCCTGTGAAACCCTGTGTCCCCTGTGGTTCAAGCTTTTGCTTACTTCGCCGTAAATGTCGCCGGCCGCTTCTCCACGTAAGCAGCCAGTCCCTCTTTCGCGTCGTCGCTCTGGAACAGGATCTGCTGATTCTCCCGCTCGACCGCCAGCGCCGATTCCATCGGAATCTCCCAGCCCGTCTGCACTGCCCGCTTGATGCGTCCCACAGCCTTCGCGGCCTTGTTTGGCGGCGTGAACTGGCGCGCATACTCCATGATGTTCTCCATGAAGCCCTCGCGCTCGAAAATGTCGTTCACGATGCCAAACTCCTTCGCCTCTTCGAAAGAGAACGTGTTGCCGGTGATCATCAGTTCGATGGCTTTGCTCTTCCCTACCAGGCGCGACAGACGCTGCGTTCCGCCGGTGCCGGGAAGTACGCCGAGATTGACCTCGGGCAGGCCGATCTTGCCTGCATCTTTGCGCGCGATTCGGAGGTCGGCGGCCATCGCGATCTCAAGTCCTCCGCCGACGCAATGCCCATTAATCGCGGCGATCACCAACTTTGGCGTGTGCTCTAGTCGCAGCAGCGTTTCATTCGCGTGCAGGCAAAAGTAATACTTGAATGTCGGATCGACTGAGGCCAGCATCTTTATGTTCGCGCCCGCGGAGAAAAACTTGTCGCCCACGCCTGTGAGCACGATCACGTGCACGTCCTTATCCATGCGCGCTTTCAGGATGGCTTCGTCAAGTTGGCGGTTCATCTCGTAGGTATATGTGTTCGCCGGAGGATCGTTCATCTCGATCACGGCCACGCCGGCATCGGTGCGATAGTTGATCAGCTGTTTGGTGGCTTCGCCGGTGGCCGGTTGCTGCGTCGTCGTTATTGTCGCCATAATCTGCTCCTTAATGTTTTCGCGGTAACTTCTTCACGTTAATGCGTCTTGCGGGCTTGCCGCCGTGCACAATTCCGTTAAGAACGATGTTGCCCATCTGTTCGGCAAGCGCTTCGGCATTGCCGTCGACCCGCGGCTTGTACCACGTATAAATCCAGTTGATCATGCCGAACAGGCTCATCACTGCGGTGCGCGTGTTGAAATCGAGGCCGCGTTTGTGCCGCAGGTCGTCCATGAGCCCGAGGCAGATGCGATAGTACGCGTGCTTGATGTCGGCGATCTCCGAGTTCAGACCGTTCTTCAGAGACTCGTCTTCGTGCGAAAGTACTTTCAGACCCTGCTGATTGCTCACAAAATATTCCAGGTGATTCAGGATGAAGATGCGGATCCGCTGCTCGGGCTCGGTAGCATTCGCCAGCCGCGCTTTGAGCTTTTCGAGGATGGTAGTGAAAGTGTGCTTCTGAATCAGGAACAGCAAGCGCTCTTTCGACTCGAAATAGTAATAAAGTCCCGCCAGCGACATACCTGTAGCGCGAGCCAGATCACGCATGGAAGCGCCTTCGTATCCCTTGCTGCAGAAGACCTCCGTGGCGTGGTCGAGAATCTCTCCCAGGCGGCGATCGAAACGGGAAGCAGGCGCGCCGCTGCAGGCTCTGTTGCGGTTTCGGGAGACGCGGTTTACAGATAGGGTTGCCATACGTTCGAACGTTCGTTCCAATTATAGGCGGCAATGATATGGATCGCAAGAGTATGTGTCGGCCCTGCCCGTCCCCGCACAAACTGCCTAGCTCTTAATGCCCGCCATCAACCGCTCGATCTCAGCCTTTTGCTCGCCCGAAAGCGGCAAGAATGGCAGCCTCGACGGGCCTCCATAGTAGCCATTGAGATCCATGGAATACTTCACGCCAGGGACGCCCAGTTCACTGACCACGCGCTGGACAGCTACTCTCACGCGCTCTTGTTTTTCGCGGGCGAGCGCATTGTCTCCATCTTTCAGCGCGGCGTAGATTTCGTAACACGCCATGGGTGCGGGACAGGCGAAGGCGAGAATAGCGCCGACCGCTCCTAGTCCAAGCGATGGTTCGATCTGGTGCGCCGCACCGACCATGACCTGGAAGCCGACTTCTTTCTGCCGCGTCTTCAGTTTTCCTACGACGGTTACTGCGCTCGACGATGGCGCTGATGTCGTCGACTGGCGCAGCGGCGCTTCCGCCGCAGTACCCGTCGTCGTTGCACCCGTCAGGGTGGCGACGCTCACCAGTTCCCTGCCCTGCTTCTCGCTCTCGGCAGCTGCCGCCTTGAGCATCCGCGATGTTACCGCCTCAAACGTTTCGGTCACGGTGACCTGCCTCTTGACGTGACGCGTTCCCTGGACCATCTGTTTCACTTTGTCGAGATTGCCGCTCGATTCCTTGATGGCCAGGATATTGGGATGGCCGGCGAGTTCGATGACGACTTCGGTGGGGATGTCGTATCCCGTGGCTTGCGGGAAGTTGTAGATGATGATCGGCAGCGCCGACCGGTCGGCGACCGTGCGATAAAAAGCGAGCAGGTTCGCCGACAACATCTGCTTCTTGTAATAGTGCGGAGTGCGCACCATGGCGGCGTCGTACCCGAGCTCGGCGGCGTATTCGGTGAGCCGCAGCGTTTCCTGCGCAGACTCAATGCCCGTGCCTGCGATCATCACTTTATTGGGCGCGGCGGCGGCCAGCGCCGTCTTCAGCACGTCGCGGCGTTCCTGGTCCGAGAGCAGAATTGCTTCGCCGGTTGAGCCGAGTACCACGATGCCGGCAATCGGAGTGCGCGAGTAGCGCTCAACGTTGGCCTCGATCTTTTTGTGATAGACCTCGCCGTCAGGATAAAACGGCGTCGTGATGGGTGGGTAGATTCCAGATAAAAGCATGTGAACTCCAGCAGATTACAGATAGTCGTTGGTCGCTAGTCGTTCGCGATTCTTCTTGCACTCAAATTATCGGGCTTCGCACTCAACTTTGTCATCCTGTGGTGGACAACTTGGCTATGAGCACCAGTAGGAAAAGGCATCCGTCGACAATGATGATTACGGATCCAATCCAGATCAGTGCGACCATGCGCACCTGTTCCATAGAAGGTGTGGTGATTCCGATCGTTTTGTGCAGATAGCCGAGCATGTTACTGATGAGTTGTGCCGGTACGACTCGGCTCACAATTCCCAGACCGAGAAACAACATTAGGGCGTGAAACACAACGATGCCGACCATTTTTTTTCTCGGGCTGGAAACCTGGGCCAATCGTAGCACCCTTGATCTGATTTCCGATGGAGGCGGGCGTTGCGTCGCTCATCTTTTTGCTCATCTCTCGCAGACGGGGAAGTCTTTGCCGGAGGGGTCAACTTCATGGCGATACTGTTGTTCGGTCCCAACGAAGAAGCGGGCAAAGGGAGTCGAGGTGCTCTCGTCCACTATGGTCTCGATTTGCCAGACCATGCCACCCTTGCAAACCCCCGCGTTCGAAAGCGGTGTGCGACGGTCGCCTGCGTAGTAGAAAAAGTCGTCTCTGCCGTGGCCAGACTGAGGATCGGAAGAAGTCTGCAGCCTTCCGTGCTCATCCAGCTTGAGCAAAAGGCGGCCATCTTCCGTCGGTAATGGCGGCGCGCCTTTCTGCCGAAAATCGACGCGCACCCAGCCGCTGTATCCGGCGGGAATCAGGAAGCGCTCCGGCGGCCGACGATGGAAAACCAGATCGAAGGCGGTCGGGCCAAAGACGGCGGCCGCGATGAGGATGGGAAGGCCGATGACTGTGGTGATAACCAAAGGGGCTTTGCTCATCCGATGTTACTTTGCAGTAAATCGCTCCGCGTGCAACACCTGCAGAGCTTGCACGCGCACTTCTCCGCGTTGCAGTGCGGAGATTCCTTCCGCGGCCGCTCGCGCCGCAGAGAGCGTGGTAATGGTCGTGATGTGGCCGGTGACTGCGGCGCGGCGAATTGCTTTCTCGTCGAAATAAGGATCTGGACCGTGCGGCGTGTTGACGATTAACTGGATGCGGTCGGCTTTGATCAGGTCGACCGCATTCGGGCGGCCTTCTTTCACCTTGTAGACGCGGTCAACTGCCAAGCCCGCTTCTTCCAGAATGTCCGCGGTTCCGTGCGTGGCCACGAGTTTGAACCCCATGTCGACAAAGCGGCGCGCGACCTCCACCACGTGCGGTTTGTCATGGTCGGTCACGCTGATAAAAACTGTTCCTTGTGTCGGCAGTTTCTGGCCGGCGGCAATTTGGGCTTTGGCGAAGGCTTCGCCGAAGTTGTCAGCCACGCCCATGACTTCTCCGGTGGAGCGCATTTCGGGGCCGAGAACGGTGTCGACGCCAGGAAACTTCGACCACGGAAAGACCGGCGATTTCACGTAGAAGCAGCGGCCGGTATCGAGGTCGGTGCCGCGCTCGATATTCTCTGGAAGAAACTCGCGCAGCTTCCGGCCGGTCATCAGTCGCGCGGCGATCTTGGCCATCGGCACGCCGGTCGCTTTGGAAACGAAGGGCACGGTGCGCGAGGCGCGCGGATTCACTTCGAGCACATAGACCTTGGCTTCATGATGGCCGTTGCCCTTTGCGCCGTTGCTGCGCGGAATCGCGAACTGCACGTTCATCAGCCCAATCACTCTGAGCGAACGCGCCAGCTTGAAAGTGTACTCGCGCATGCGCGTGAGCAAGGGCTCTGGAATGTCAACCGCGGGTAACACGCAGGAAGAATCGCCGGAGTGGATGCCGGCTTCTTCGATGTGCTGCATAATTCCGCCAATCACCACATCCTCGCCGTCGGAGAGCGCGTCCACGTCAACTTCAATTGCGTCTTCCAGAAATTTATCGATGAGGACGGGGCGGTCTTGTGAATACTCGACCGCCTGCTTCATGTACTGCGTGATCGTGTCTTCGTCATAGGCGATGACCATGGCTCGCCCTCCGAGAACATACGAAGGTCGCACCAGCACCGGGAATCCAATCCTCTTCGCAGCTTCGACTGCCTCTTCGACCGAAGCCACCATCGCGCCGGGAGCCTGCGGGATGTCGAGTTCTTCCAGCAACTTTCCGAAGCGCTTGCGGTCTTCGGCAAGATCAATCGATTCGGGCGTCGTGCCAATAATGTTGACGCCTGCGGCCTTCAGCGGCAGCGAGAGATTCAGCGGTGTCTGACCGCCGAACTGCACGATCACTCCAACCGGCGCGCCTCCCGAGGCTTCGTGCTCGCAAACGGCGAACACGTCTTCGAGTGTGAGCGGCTCGAAGTAGAGGCGGTCGCTGGTGTCGTAATCGGTCGAGACCGTCTCCGGATTGCAGTTGATCATAATGGTTTCATAACCGTCTTCGCGCAGCGCGTAGCTGGCGTGGCAGCAGCAGTAATCGAATTCAATTCCCTGCCCAATGCGGTTAGGGCCGGACCCAAGAATGACGACCTTTTTCTTCGCTGTCGGTGCAGCTTCGTCTTCGTCCTCATAGGTAGAGTAGAGATAAGGCGTGTAGCTTTCGAACTCCGCTGCGCAGGTGTCGACCCGCTTGTAGACCGGCTTCAGGCCGTGTTTCTTGCGGAAGTACCGCACCTTCTCCTGACCGCTTTTGCCGTCCAGACGCCAGGTTCCGGCGAGACGCCCATCGGAGAAGCCCATGCGCTTGACTTCACGCAGCACATCCGTTGGGATCGATTCCATCGGGTGCTTCTCCAGTTCCAGTTGCATGTCGTTAATTTCTTTGAGCTGGTAAAGGAACCACGGATCGATCGAGGTCATCTTTGCGATTTGCTTGATCGGGTGTCCCTGGCGAATAGCGTAGCGCACATAGGAAAGGCGCTCGGGATGCGGTGTTACCAGCCGCTGAGTGAGGATCTTAGGCTCGATTTTCTCCGAGCCCACGCGCTTGCCGGTATCGAGCGCGCGAATTCCCTTCTGCAAGGCTTCCTTGAAGGTGCGGCCGATAGCCATCACTTCGCCGACCGATTTCATCTGCGGTCCAAGCGATTCGTCGGCGCCCGGAAACTTCTCGAACTGCCACTTCGGAATCTTGACGACCACATAGTCGAGCGCGGGCTCGAAGCAGGCTGGCGTCTTGCGCGTGATGTCGTTCGGAATCTCGTCGAGCGTATAGCCGATGGCCAGCTTGGCGGCAATTTTCGCAATCGGGAAGCCGGTGGCTTTTGACGCTAGCGCAGACGAACGCGAGACGCGCGGGTTCATCTCGATCACCACCATGCGCCCGGTCGCTGGATTTACGGCGAACTGAATATTCGATCCGCCGGTCTCGACGCCGATCTCGCGGATCACGGCAATCGCCGCGTCGCGCATCATCTGATACTCGCGGTCGGTAAGCGTTTGCGCCGGGGCGACGGTGATGGAATCACCGGTATGCACGCCCATGGGATCGAGGTTTTCGATCGAGCAGATGATGATGACGTTGTCTTTTGTATCGCGCATCACCTCGAGCTCGTATTCTTTCCAGCCAAGAACGGATTCTTCGATCAGGCACTCATGCACCGGCGAGAGATCGAGTCCGCGCGCGAGCACTTCCATCAGTTCTTCACGGTTGTAGGCAATGCCGCCGCCGGTGCCGCCGAGCGTGAACGAAGGACGAATGATGACCGGGAAGCCGATCTTGCCGGCGAACTCAATGCCGTCTTTCAGATTGTTCACGAGCGCCGATTTCGGCACGTCAAGCCCGATGCGCTGCATCGCGTCTTTGAAAAACAGACGGTCTTCGGCCTTCTTGATCGCACTGATCTGAGCACCAATCAGACTTACGTTGTACTTGTCGAGCACGCCGCCGTCAGCAAGTTCAATGGCGAGGTTGAGCGCCGTCTGTCCGCCAACCGTAGGGAGAAGAGCAAAGCCCGCGCTGGGCACCAGTTCGCGCTCGACCCGAATAATCTCTTCGAGATACTCGCGAGTCAGCGGCTCGATGTAAGTGCGGGCCGCCGATTCGGGATCGGTCATGATGGTAGCCGGGTTCGAGTTCGCCAGCACAACTTCAAACCCCTCCGACTTGAGCGCCTTGCAAGCCTGCGTGCCGGAGTAGTCGAACTCCGCCGACTGTCCGATGACGATCGGGCCGGAGCCAAGGATCAGGATTTTCGAGATATCAGTTCGTTTAGGCATTATGCGGTTTTGGCCTTGCTTCGATCGGGCGGGACTTCAGCCGTTCCGTTCGAGATCTTGTTCCGAGGGGACGCGCCCAGAGAGTCGGCCGGTGTGGTGTTTTGCAGAGGTGCGCCTTTGGCCGCGCTATTTGTTTCAACTTGACTTGAGGTTTTGCTCCGAAAGGGCACGCTTCTGGTCGTGCCATTTATTTCATCTCGACTTGAGGTTGCGTTTTGAAGAGGCACGCCTTTGGCCGCGCTATTTGCTTCGACTTGATTTGAGGTTCTGCTTTGAAAGGGCACGCCTTCCAGGCGTGCCGCAACGGGCTCACCTGAGATTTGGGGCTTTAGCCCCTGAGGGACAGCGTCCAGTTCAAATCCAGCATGCGCGGAAGAATATGGAAATTCATCGGGGCGCTCGCAGAAACGCCCTTTCACGGGATTGTTATGAATATACAAAGCGTGCACGCCATAGTCGTTTAGATCGCGGATACGATGATCCTGAAACCCCTTTTGCCAAACCTCCATGCTCGAGCCCAATTCTTTCCTCGCTCGATATGAGAAGCCGCCCTTGATGAATTGAACTACCTTTTCGAGACTCGTCTGCGGAGTAATAAGTGCGTGAAAATGATCCGGCATAATGACGAATTCATGCAGAAGCAGAATCTTTGAGATATCAGTTCGTTTAGTCATCATTGTGTCTTTTTGAGGGCAATTGCCTTTGCCATCAGCGACGAAACGAAGTTGGCAAAGATGAGTTCCCGCACCGGCTCCCTATATTGGCCGCGCACTCCGTCGCTACTATTAGACATCAAGAAACATGTTGCGTCGTAAAGTCGCTCCCGAACGAGTTTGGTGAGAAGAATTTCATAGCGTCGCGCATACGACGCATCCTTGAATTCTTTGAACACTTTGAAGTGAGGTTCTTGTGCCTTGATCGGGCGTGTGGAAGCCGGAGCCTCTTCAAGCAACATCACATAGCCCAACCATGGGCGCGCAGACGGTTTGAATGCGCCTTCCCGATATGCAGCCCATAGGTCCACAGCGCTTCCTAGAGCTTCTTCTGTTCGATTGTTGTAGTTGTTGCCGAATGACCCAACTTGCGACTTAAATTCAATCGCCGCGATCAAGCATCCATCGACCACAACCAGAAGGTCCCATTTTTTCTCCGGCCGGAACCAACCCGGAAGTTCGACGCATCGCTCACAATAAATCAAGGGCTTATTCACACCTGACTCTTCAAGCAAGTCCCTAACTAACTCGACAAAACCGTCCATTTGGCTGCCACCGGTGACAGCGGCCCTTGCTCCCGCGTCGCGGACTCCAGACTTTACACCTTGCTTCTGAGCCTGCGTCTCCCGGCTGGACCAAAAGCGCGCGACTGCCTCTTTTAGTTTCAAGTCCAGGTCAGTCTTCAAGGTCTATCCCTGCTCCATCACGAGGGGTGGATTCGAGAAAAGAGTAGACAATTCCTGTTGCAATCGCGACGCCGCAAAGTTGAAATAGCTGCTGTCAACCTCAAAGCTCACGCTATTTCGGCCGCATTTCGAAGCCGCTAAAGCGGTCGTTCCCGTTCCCATAAAAGGGTCTAACACGGTATCTCCTACAAAGCTGAACATGCGAATCAGTCGTGTGGCCAGCTCAAGCGGATACGGCGCCGGGTGGTCTTTTGTCGAGGCTCCGGTTAGTCCAGACCATATCTGTTGAAACCACTTCCGGTGTTCATCAGCGGAAAGGACACTCAGGACTCGAACCGCGCCGCTGGGTGCGCGATAACCGCCCGGCTTCCGCTGCATCAGGATGAATTCGATGTCGTTCTTTACCACCGCATTTGGCTCATAGGGTTTCCCAAGGAAGCCGCCACCGCCATTTTCAACTTCATAAGCAGCATTCGCGATTTTGTGCCAAATTATCGGCGCAAGATTATCAAAGCCGATCTTGCGGCAATGATCTTGGATACTCGCGTGCAATGGCACAACGGTATGTCGCCCGTCATTCTTTCGCCGGGACAGGCACACATCCCCCACAACACAAACTGTCCTCCCGCCGGGCACCAACAGGTCGAAGCACTTCTGCCAAACACGATCAAGTTCGCTAATGAATTCATCGTAGTCCGCTATGTGTCCCATTTGCCCCGGGGCGTCCCGGTATTCCTTCAGCGTCCAATAAGGCGGCGATGTAACCACGAGGTGCGCTGTGCCCACAAGACTTCGCTTCATTTCGCGAGCATCGCCTTTTACTAGAACATGCCGTGATGGGATATGTTCCACTGCTTCTCGGATCAGTTTGAGCAACACCGGGTCCTTGGCAACTCTTGGAATTGCGGTTTGAAGATCTCCCAAACCTCGCAGTTCCTCCGGCAAGAACTCCGATAGGTCAACGTGTTTGTCGATCTTCGGTATCGCCTGCGTCGTCACCGCTTGCACTCCTCCATCATCCGCACAAAATCCTTGAACAGATAGTGAGAATCGTGCGGCCCCGGCGCCGCCTCCGGATGGTACTGCACCGTGAACAGCGGCAAATTCCGGTGCCGCATCCCTTCAAGCGTCGAGTCGTTCAGATCCATGTGCGTCAGTTCGACTTCGCTCTGCGGCAGCGAATCGGGGTCGACGGCGAAGTTATGGTTATGCGCGGTGATCTCGATCTTGCCGCTCGCTAACTGCTTCACCGGATGATTCCCGCCGTGGTGGCCGAATTTCAGCTTGAAGGTTTTGCCTCCGAGCGCAATGCCGGTGAGCTGATGCCCCAAGCAGATTCCGAAAATTGGCTGGCGGCCCATCAGGCGGCGGATGTTGTCAACCGCGTAAGTACAAGGCTCGGGATCGCCCGGGCCGTTCGACAGAAACACTCCGTCGGGTTTTAACGCCAGCACGTCTTCTGCGGTCGTCTGCGCTGGGACGACCGTCACCTTGCAGCCTTCTCCGCGCAGCTTGCGCAGAATGTTCTGCTTGATGCCGAAATCGTAGGCGACCACGTGAAAGCGCGCCGGCTCGTCTTTTACTCCGACCACTTCGTCGGGCAGGTGCGAGCGTTCGCCCGTCTCCCACACGTAGGTGTGGTTAGTCGAGACGACTCTGGCGAGATCCTGCCCGTCCATTTTCGGGATCGCGCACGCCTTGGCGACGAGTTTTTCCGCATCGTCTTCGAGCGTCGAGATTACGCCTCGCATCACGCCGTTGTCACGCAGGTGGCGAACCAGCGCCCGCGTGTCAATGTCGGCGAGCACCGGAATCTTGAACTGCTCCATGAACTCGTCGGTCACCTGCTGCGAGCGCCAGTTCGAACTGACCTTCGAAAACTCGCGCACGATCAGCCCCTCGATGTAGGGACGCACGGCTTCGCTGTCCTCGGGATTGGTGCCGTAGTTTCCGATTTCAGGATTGGTCAGAACGACGATCTGCCCGGCATACGAGGGGTCCGTGAAAATTTCCTGGTAGCCGGTAATGGAGGTATTAAAAACGACTTCGCCGGAGCACTCGCCTTTAGCGCCGTAGCCTTTGCCTCGGAAGACTCTGCCGTCTTCGAGCGCAAGGATCGCTTGCATTGTAACTCCTGGGAGCGGATTTTATAGATTCTAACAGCAGAGCAGATTTGAAGAAAGGTTTTTAGGCGTCAGATCGCAGGAAAATCGTTCACGGCCGCAGTCCCTAGGTTTTCCTGAGAACTGACACCTGCGACCTGTGACCTGAGACCTCGCTTCACCGCAGCCGCCCCAGCTTGTCCATCGGCCAATATCCAAACACGGCCTTCCCGTAGATGTAGCGTTCGTTCACCGTCCCGAAATCGCGGCTGTCATTCGACATGGTGCGATGATCCCCGAGGACGAAGAAGCTATTCGCCGGAACCACGACCTCGCCATAAGAGCGTGCGTCCGCGTAGTCGCTAGGAACGTAGTCTTCGTCGAGCGCCACGCCGTTCACATACACCTGACCGTTTACGATGCGGACCCGGTCGCCGGCAACTCCAATGACGCGCTTAATGTAGCTCTTCGAAGTGTCGCGCGGATAGCGGAAGACGACAATGTCGCCTCGCTGAATGGGCTCCCAGCGATAGACAAACTTGTTGACGAAGATCCGCTCCTGGTCTTCCAGCCCGGGCATCATGCTGGTACCCTCCACCTTCACCGGCTGGTAGAGAAAAATAATGATGAAAGCGGAGATGGCGAGCGACACCAGCAGATCGCGCGCCCACACCGCCATTACCGGCAGCGGGCGTACGTTAGATTCTTTTGTAGCCACCGGCCCCGGCGGCTGAGGGCTCCCCACGTCAGACATGGTGGTCCTATTTTATACGCAACGGGGCAAGAGGTGAGAGAGGTCAGATTGCAGAGGCAAAGAGCACGCGGAAGTTTTCCCTCTGCAGTCTGACCTCTAACCTCTGACCTTGCCAATGCGCTCCGCTACCAGTACAACTAGACTTCTCGCATGACCGACTACTCAATCTTCCCCAAGATCAATGCTTCCCTCAACGGATGCAGTGCCGTGCTGCTCGTTACCGGGCGTGCCCTCATCGCGCGCGGTAAGAGGGCCGCTCATCGGGCGGTGATGTTGACCGCGTTCGTAACCTCTTCCCTCTTCCTCGTGTCATACGTGTATTACCACTGGCCCCATCACGGAGGCATTGTGTACTTCCGCGGCACCGGATGGGCGCGTATTCTCTACTTCACCATCCTCATCTCGCACACGATCCTGGCCATCTTCATTGTGCCCATGGTGCTGATTACTCTGACCCGCGGGCTGCGTGGGCAGTTTGACCGGCATCGGGCCATCGCCCGCTGGACGTTTCCACTCTGGCTCTACGTATCGGTCACGGGCGTGATCGTTTACCTGATGCTGTTTCAGATCTTTGTCTAAGGAGCATAAGAGATCTTATGGCAACCGTTCGTGCTACTCCCAAGAGCATTGACAAGTACATCGCATCGTTTTCGCCCGAAGTTCAGGCCATCCTCGAAAAGATACGCTTGACGATCAGGAACGCTGCCCCCGACGCGCAGGAGACAATCAGCTACAACATTCCGACGTTTACCCTTAACGGTGCCCTAGTGCACTTTGCTGCCTTTAAGAAGCACATCGGGTTCTTTCCGCCAGTGCGCGGCGATGCGAGGTTAGAGAAGGCGGCCTCGATCTATGCCGGAGAGAAAGGCAATCTGCGATTTCCACTCGACCAACCAATCCCGTACGGCCTGATCGAAAGACTTGTGAAGCTCAGAGTAAAACAAAACTTATTGAACGCTGGTGCATCGCGCAAAGAATAGAAAGCAAGGCAGTCCCATTGCGGGCCGCGCTTCCCTCGATTCATCACATTTTCTTTGTACAGATGACACTGCCTCAGGGCCTCCCAATTCTGCTATAGTGAGCGTCTTAGAAGGTCAGCATCTCGGAACGTCTGCTTCTGGAAGGAGCCCGCACTCATGAGTGGAAAAAGCATAAACAAAGTCATCCTCATTGGAAACCTTGGCAAAGATCCCGAAGTAAAATTCACGCCGCAGGGCACGCCGGTCGCCAAGATCACCCTCGCCACCAACGAGCGCTTCAAGGGCAAAGACGGCCAGTGGCAGGACCGCACCGAATGGCACAACGTTGTGCTCTGGCAGCGCCTAGCCGAGATCGCCGGCGAGTACCTGAAAAAAGGCGGCAAAGTCTACATCGAAGGCCGCTTGCAAACCCGCTCCTGGGACGACAAGCAGACCGGCCAAAAGAAATACATGACCGAGGTCGTGGCCAACGATCTGGTCCTGCTAGGTGGACGCGGCGAAGGCGGCGGAACTGGCGATTACGCTGGCAGCTCGCGCGGAGCTTCGGCCGGGGCCTCCGCGGGCGGCAACAACTTCGACCAGAGCGTGCCCGAAGCCGAGCACGCGCCCGCCGGCAGCTCTCCGATCACGGACGAAGACATTCCGTTCTAGTTGAAACTGGCTGCCCAAAAAACTAGGGCTTCGCATCGGGCATCGTTTCGCGATCCCGCGGAGCCTGTTTGCCGTCCTAACGCAATCCCATCCTGCGATGTAAAATAGGAGGTTAGGACGATGTTCCCGCGCGCCGAAAACTCAAGCCCCAGAAAAGAGTACCTATGTCCCAAAATAACGGACAAACGCCCAACGGACACCCCACCAGCCTTCGCCTAAAGACCGGCCTGGCCGAAATGCTAAAAGGCGGCGTCATCATGGACGTAACCGACGCCAAGCAAGCCGAAATCGCCGAGCGAGCCGGAGCCGTAGCCGTAATGGCCCTCGAGCGAGTCCCCGCGCAAATCCGCGCCGAAGGCGGAGTAGCCCGCATGGCCTCGCCCAAAAAGATTCGCGAGATCATGGCCGCCGTGTCCATCCCGGTCATGGCCAAGTGCCGCATAGGCCACTTCGCCGAGGCCCAGATCCTGCAGGAGCTAGGCGTCGATTACATAGACGAGTCCGAAGTTCTAACTCCCGCCGATGAACTGCATCACGTCGACAAGCACGCCTTCACCGTCCCCTTCGTCTGCGGAGCCCGCAACCTCGGCGAAGCCCTCCGCCGCATAGCCGAAGGCGCAGCCATGATCCGCACCAAGGGCGAAGCCGGCACCGGAGACGTAGTCCACGCCGTCCGCCACATTCGCCAGATCGTGCAGGAGATGAAAATTCTAACCGTCCTAGGCGAAGAAGAACTCTACGCCAAAGCCAAAGAGCACGGAGCTCCCTACGAGCTGATAAGAATGGTAGCCAAAGAAGGCAAGCTCCCCGTCCCCAATTTCTCAGCCGGAGGAATAGCCACTCCAGCCGACGCGAGCTTAGTAATGCAGCTAGGAGCCGAAGCCGTCTTCGTAGGCAGCGGAATCTTCATGAAGAACTCGACCGAATTCGCCGACCCCATGGAAGCCGAGAAGCGCGCAAAAGCAATCGTGCAGGCAGCCACGCACTTCAAAGACCCTAAAGTGTTACTTGAAGTCAGCGAAGATCTGGCGGGAGCCATGAAGGGGCTGGCCGTGTCTACGCTCGATGAGGCGCACCTGCTGCAGACGCGGGGCTGGTAAACCGGCCTTCCATTGGGTGCCCCGGCCTCGCTCCCTTTGCGAGAGCGGTCGGCTTTTCAACTAAGCAGATGGAACTGATTGGAAACACGCCCGAGGAGTCAGCTTATCATGAAGCTGGCCACATCGTGATTGCTGCTGTGGTTGGACTGGACCTGCGTCCGGCCGGCATCATCCTTTTCGAAACCGACTCCGTAGCTGGGGGGATAGCTTGCTATTGGGAAGATTCGGAATTGGAGCCAGTACTGAAAGCCCTCCGCGCTGGCCAGCAGGCACAACTCAAACAGTTTCCTGGCTCGGAGATCAGGGGAGGGCAAGGCGACGTCCAAACATTTTTTGCAGCTTTGAAGGAACTGCAAATAAATCGTCGCGGCGAAATGTGGCAGCAGATCAGCAACGAAGTTGCAGGGCTTCTTTCAAAGCACTGGCCTGCAGTAGTTGAAGTTGCGACCGCACTGTTGAGCCAGGATTCAAGACCAATTGATACTACTGATACTAAATACCTGAGCCCCGAGGAACAGATCCTCGCGAAAAGCAAAAAGCGGTTGGTCGGGGATGACATTGTCGCAATCCTCCAGCGGCATGGGATCTCCGCGCGGGTGAGGAAGTAGGTGGGCGGCGGGTGTCCCAATTCAAGCCCCATTTGGGCCTGAGTGGGGATTGTTAAGAGTAGTACGCCCTCAACTGATACATCTTCTTGCAATAAGGAATGAAAAGCTGCAGAAGCACGTAGGCCTGCTCGCGATCCATGATCTTTCCGGTCGGATGCCCTGACTGGTTTCTAAACGTTCGGATAATCGACAGGATGCCCGCGAAATGGGTGTCCAAATCCTCGCGCAAGTCCGCTGGTAATGTGCGGACCTGCGGGTCGAGAATATTCTTGAACTTGTTCACCTTTTGAAGAATTGTCCGCTCATTCGCAACGTTCGCAAAGATTGCCGAGTGCGACGGGTTTTGCTCAATCTTTTCGATCAACAGTAAGAACGTGTGTTCTGTCGCGACTCCCAGCATTACCGTCGCCGCCAAAATGCACCCAGCTCGAAAAGATTGCATTGCCTCCTTGAGATAAAGAACGGTTGTTTCATCGATAGCAGGAATCTCGGACCTGACTAGCTGCTCGTACGAAGAAACATCGTGAAAAAAATAAGGCTGTTGGTGAGCAGCCATCCTGCGACCAAACTCGGTTACACGAAAGAATGGGAACTCCCGATTGGAGTCGTTCAAACCGAGGGTAATAACGCCCTCGCGAAACAATCCCCAGAAGACCTCCAAAAACAACTCCCTGTCACTAGCTGACAAAGAAGGGCCGAACATCCCACCACCCTGGTAACCACGTTGCTGCGGGGCGCCGGCACGTCGTTCAAACACTTGCGCAACCGCAATCAACAGATTCTGATACTGCGTTAAGTCGTGAGCTCCGCGCTCCCGTCCCGACAGAAGATCGAGCGCAACTGCACGTATTTCCTCGTAGCTGTGGTCCATTTAGCACCCCGAACGATGATACTCGACGGGCGGAGGGTGGCCGGGTGCCCCTCGATAAGAGCGAAGGCACTGTCAAGGCCATAGTTGTCCTGGGCAGTGCCGGAGCACCGCTTCGTCTGCCAGAGAGGTTGAGGACCAAGACTCTGGAAATCTCACGCTGAATCACCCTGCGGTGGACTCGTCGTTCCACCAACCATCGATTCGGCCCTGACCTCGGCCATGATTCTTCCATGCGAACATCCCGTCTCTACGGGATGCGAGAGCGCCCAATCAACTTCACGGTCTAGCTCGCGCCGACCAGGGGCACCCGCGGGCTGCTCTCGATACGAACGACGTCTGGATATGGCTTGTTGGTGCGCAGCATCCAGTACAGTCGTATGGCCAACTTGCGCGCCGCCGCCACCTTGGCCACCGCTTTCGGCTTCTGATGGCAACGATGCAAGTACTCTTGGCGAAACCCCGGGTCCAGTCGAACCGCTGTGGTCGCCGCTTCCACCAGCAACATCCGCAGCATGCGATTGCCTTGCTTCGAGATCGCACCCAGATGTTGCCGTCCGCCCGAAGAATGCTCGCGCGGAATCAGTCCCAAGTAACTCGCCACCTGCTTGCCGCGCGGGAAACGCCCGACCTCGCCCATGGTCAGCACATACGCCAACGCCGTGACCGGTCCCACGCCGGGTTGGGTTTGAAGCAGAAGCGCCATTTTGTCTCGTTGCGCTTCTGACTTTACCGCCTCATCCAGCGGCTCGATCTGCTGGTCGAGCATCGCCATCAGCCCGAGTAAGTCGTCTCGCCGACGCCCCGCCCACGCCTGCAACGGCAACTCGCGCAGCACCTGCTGTCCCGCCTTCGTCCACAGCTTGTGTTTGCGCTGCACTCCCTTGTTCAGGCACAGGTGTTGCAGTTCGTTCTTCACCCGCGCCCGAATCACGACCAGTTTGTAGCGATGCAGCAGCAACTGCCGCAGATCGCGCACCTCGCTCGACGGCATCCAGATACGCGGAAACCGCCCTTCCACCATCAGCTTCAGAATGTGCGCCGCGTCCCGCTTGTCCGTCTTCTGCTGCCGCACATAACTCGCTCGAATCTGCCCCGCATCCCCCACCCACAACTCGTGACCCAACTCCGCCAGCAAATCCACTAGCCAGTGACAGTTTCCCGTCGCCTCCATGCCGATCAGGGCCGGCGCCGGCAACCGCCGGTAGAATCGCTCCGCATCGCCCGAGGCTTGCACCAGCTTCTCTTCTCCCGTTTCTCCCGTCTCCGTGTCCAACCAACTCACCTGCTGCCAGCTGGGATGGAAATCACATCCTATAATCATCATGTGCGAAGACTCCTTTCTTCCCAGCGTCTTTGATCCTCAAACCAAGACTACCGGGTCGAACCGAGCCTTCGCTCTTATCCAATCAACGTTTCGCGATTTTCGAAAACGTGGGATTCCACAACTGCATCCATCGCGGGCTTTTGATTTCGTCGCGAAGGGCACGACTTCCGTCGGGGCCCTGCCTCGAAACCACACTGCTTCATGCTCCGGAGGCCGCGCCTCATCCCAGTTCTAGATGGCTGAAGCAGTGATTGACACGCTTTCTTGCCCGATCTATAGTTTTTCGTCACCACATAAGACCGGAGGAGGAGTATGCGTCGAATCGCTTTAACCGCACTTGGTTTCGCTCTGCTGTTATCCGCCGTCCCGTTGTTCTCGCAGATGAACGCAACCGTAGAGAAGGCCCTCGAAAGCAACGAAAAAGCCGGCTGGCAGGCGTGGAAAGACCACAATGTCAAGCCGGTGGAAGCATTTACCCCAGACAACGCCATAAGCGTCGCCGATGGAGGGGTATTCAAAGGCAAGGAACAGATTCTGAAAAGTATGAGCGACGCGAGATGTGTGGTCAACAGCTTCTCGCTGTCCGATTTCTCCTATATGTGGCTCGATAAAGACACGGTCGTCATGACCTACACCGGAACGCAGGAGGCAACTTGCGAAGGCAAAAAGCAAGGGGGAAAGGTTTTCGCCACGTCGATTTGGCAGAAGAAAGGCGGCAAATGGTTGTCGCCATTCCACCAGGAAACCGAAGCCGGGAGCATGTAGCTACGGCGGGTGGGCCCGATCTGCGGGGGACGGGTGCCCTCGATAAGAGCGAAGGCACTGTCAAGGCCATAGTTGTCCTGGGCAGTGCCGGAGCACCGCTTCGTCGGCCAGAGAGGTTGAGGACCAAGACTCTGGAAATCTCACGCTGAATCACCCTGCGGTGGACTCGTCGTTCCACCAACCATCGATTCGGCCCTGACCTCGGCCATGATTCTTCTATGCGAACATCCCGTCTCTACGGGATGCGAGAGCGCCCAATCAATCCATCGGTCTAGCTTGCGCCGACCAGGGCCACCCGCGGGCTGCTCTCGATACGAACGACCTCCGGATACGGCGCCTGCGTGCGCAGCATCCAGTACAGTCGTACCGCCAACTTGCGCGCCGTAAGTCGTCTCGTCGACGCCCCGCCCATGCTCGCAGCGGCAACTCGCGTAGCACCTGCTGTCCGGCTTTGCTCCACAGCTTGTGCTGGCGCTGCACTCCCTGATTCAGACAAAGATGTTGCAGTTCGTTCTTCACCCGCGCCCGAAGCACGACCAGTTTGTAGCGATGCAACAGCAACTGCCGCCGATCCCGCACAGCACTCGACGGCATCCAGATGCGCGGAAACCGCCCTTCCACCAGCAGCTTTAAAATGTGCGCCGCGTCCCGCTTGTCCGTCTTCTGCTGCCGCACATAACTGGCTCGGATCTGCCCCGCATCCCCCACCCACAACTCGTGTCCCAACTCCCCCAGCAGATCCACCAGCCAGTGGCAGTTCCCCGTCGCTTCCATTCCGATTAGCGCCGGCTCCGGCAACTGCCGGTAAAACCGCTCCGCATCGCCCGAGGCCTGGATCAGTTTCTGTTCCCCGGTTTCTCCCGTTTCTGTCTCCAACCAACTCACCTGTTGCCAGCTGGGATGGAAATCACATCCTATAATCATCATGTGCGAAGACTCCTTTCTTCCCAGCGTCTTTGATCCTCAAACCAAGACTACCGGGTCGAACCGAGCCTTCGCTCTTATCCAATCATTCCAAGCTTCGCTTGGGCTGGGGCCTTGACTTCAGCAATCCCCACAAATTCTTGACAATATATACATATAGACGTATACATGTATAGTAGCAGGATCGGAGTGCCAGATCGTCTGGATCGGTTCGAGCCGGAGAGACCTGCGAGGCTTCCCGCGGAAGGTCCGGCGCGACATTGGCCAGGCCCTCTACGCCGCTCAACTGGGCGAAACCGATCCGTCGGCCAAGCCCCTGAAAGGTTTTGGCGGAGGATCTGTGCTTGAAATCGTGGCGGAGCACAGTGGCAACACATGGCGTGGAGTCTATACCGTCCGCTATTCCGAAGCGATTTACGTGCTGCACGCTTTTCAGAAGAAATCGAAACGCGGCATCGCCACGCCAAAACGGGACCTCGATCTCGTCCAGCAAAGGTTAGCTGAGGCCGAACGCCTTCACCGAGAAAGGAATAATTGACATGGCAACAAGAAGGAAGAGCCGGATAAATGCGGAAAAGAGCACCGGCAATGTTTTTGCCGACCTCGGTCTTCCGCATCCCGAGCAGGAACTCTTAAAGGCCAAACTCACGCTCCAGATTTACCGCCTCGTCAAGAAACGTGACTTGACGCAAGCCGAGGCCGGCAAAATCCTCGGCATCAAACAACCCCATGTCTCTTTGCTAATGCGCAACCGCTCGGGTAGTTTCTCCGTCGAGCGCCTTATGGACTTTCTTACCGCTCTTGGACAAGACGTGGAGATCTCGGTGAGGCCTGCGCGCAAGAATAATGCCCAAGGCGAAGTGTCCGTTGTCGCGTAATACCTTTGCACCGCAGGACGGGCGAGGACACCCGTCTCTCCACAAGCTGGTCTTGCCGAGAGGCTGAGAGCTGAGAGCTAGCCTACGTCCACCGAAACCAGCGCAGCGCAAGAACAAATGACACTCCGCCCCAAACCGCAAGCACCAGCAATCGCCCCGACTGCGAGCTTAGCGACGCGCCTTCGAGGATCGTGGCGCGTAGCGCGTCGTTGAGCGCGGTTAGCGGAAGCGCTTTGATGAAGGGGTGGGCGATCGCGGGAAATCTGTCGTAGGAAAAGAATACGCCCGAGAAGATCCACATCGGCATCATAACCACGTTGATGAGGCCAGAAACGGTTTCGATTTTCTGCGCGCGGCAGGCGGTGAGCAGGCCAACGCCGCCGAAGGCTATCGCTCCGAGCGATCCGAGCAGGATGACCGAGAGGATCGATCCCCGCACTCGCATGTGAAAAACCAGCACGCCGAAGCCTAAGAGCAGTCCTACCTCAATCACCATCAGGACGAGGCGGCTGCTGGCTAGGGCTAGAAGAAAATCGCTGCGGCGCATGGGCGTGGCTACGAAGCGCTTCAGCAGTTTGCGTTGGCGCATTTCCACCAGCGCAAACCCAACTCCCCACATGCCGGAGTTCATCAGGTTCATCCCAAGTAATCCGGGAATGAGGAAGTCGATGTAGCGTGAGCCGGGTTCGCTGGAGGATTGGGAGGAAGTAGTGAGCGCGTCTTTGCGTCCAGCGGCCGATTGCAACGCGGCGTCAATTTCGGCGCGCGAGAGCACGCTCTCCGGCCGCGCAGGATCGTAATAGTACGTATAGCTGCCGTCGGGATTCGCCTCGATTGCCAGATCGTACTTGCCGAAGTGGAAGCCCTTCAGCGCAGCCTCACGATCAAGCACGGAGGCACGGATGGCGGAACGCGCGGACGAGGTCTTATCCGAGTCCTCTAGCATGGCCAGCGTTTTTTGCGCGCCCTTACCGTCGATGATGACAACCGAGGTGACATCCGCGGGCTTGTTGCGAAAGGCGATGCCTAATCCGGCCGCCAGCAGCAGCGGAAAGACAAAGACCCAGAACACGACTTCGGGCTCGCGCTTGAGTTCTAATATGCGCGCCCACAGCAGGTGACGGTATCCGGACCAGCGGCCGCTGTGGAGCGCTGGGCGCTTGGGCAGCGGCCGCTGATTCTTCTCTTCGTCGAGCATTGGCGCGTTGGTTTCCGTGGTTGCCATTTATTCCTCTCGCAGGTGGCGGCCGGTGAGTTGCACAAAAACGTCTTCGAGGCTGGCCTGGCGCGTGCTCAGGTGTTCGAGTTGATGGCCGTCGCTGCTGACCGCATCTAAGAGCGCGGGAATGGTAAGGTGAGGCTCGCGGACGCTGAGGCAGACGGTCGAATCCTCGCGGCGCACAGACTCTACGCTCGGCAGCGAGCGCCAGCGGTTGAGGTTGTCGCTATCGCTGTCGCCTCCGTTGTTACTGGCATTCTTACTAACGTTGTTACTAACTTGGAACTCGACCACATGATGGCCGCCCAGCCGGTCGATAAGGTCAGATGGAGTGCCTTCGGCAATGATCACGCCATGATCGACGATGGCGAGGCGATCGCAGAGGCGCTCGGCTTCGTCCATATAGTGCGTGGTGAGCAGGACAGTGCCACCTTTTTTCTGGAAGACGCGGATGATGTCCCAGAGTTGGCGGCGGCTTTGGGGATCGAGCCCGGTCGTCGGCTCGTCGAGAAAAAGGATGCGCGGATTGCCTACCAGCGCGGTAGCGACGGCCAGGCGTTGTTTCTGACCGCCTGAGAGTTTGCCGACCCAGGCGTCGGATTTCTCGGTGAGCTGGAGTTCCTCCAGGATGTCGGCCGCGGGCCGCGGTTCGCTGTAGAAGCTGGCGAACAGTTCGATGGTTTCGCGGACGTTCAGCTTTTCCGACAGCCGCGTTTCCTGTAGCGAAATACCGATCCACTCGCGCAGCTGCCGCGAGTTGTCATTCCAGGTGTGACCCAGGATGCGGACTTCCCCGGAAGTGGGTGCGAGCAGGCCCTCGAGAATTTCGATGGTGGTGGTCTTCCCTGCTCCATTCGGACCGAGCAGGCCAAAGCATTCGCCGCCTTCGATCCGCAGGCTGATGCCGCGGACGGCTTCGACTTTGCCGTCGTAGGTCTTGCGCAGGTTGGTGCACTCGATCGGAGAACCCACGAGGGCATTCTAAATCAGGTCCATCTTTTAGAACGCAGGCTCGGAATGTGAATGGATTGTAACTGGCATGGCTGCGTCGCCCTTGGCATTGCGCCAGAGGATCGCATTCAGTTTCCTGGCATCGGCCGCATCGGGACGAGAGAAATTCATCAGCGACGATTCTTTCGCTCCTGCCGCTTTCTTTTCGTTTGTCTGGTAAATGAGCCCGCTGCGCAGATTCTGGTCGTCAACCTGATACGGCGGCTGCGTTCCGGGACCCGCGAGCAGAGGCGCCATGAGCGGCGCATGCGCGTCGAACAGGTTCATCGGAGGAAGGCCGAGCAGAGCTTCCATCGTGTGGATCATGCTCACCGTCGTGTAGAAGTGATGATCGACAAGCGCCTGTGGCGTTTTCGGTGAATATTTGCTGATCGCCAAAGCGATCGACCGATGCGCATCGACGTGATCGGCGCCGTTCTGCGCATCGTCTTCCACCACGAAGATCGCCGTGTCGTCCCAGTAAGGGCTATGCGAAACGGCATCGACCACGCGGCCGAGCGCCAAATCGTTATCGGCAACCGAGGCTTGCGGCGTGGGCTTGCCCGGACGCGTGCCGCCAGTGTGGTCATCGGGCAGATAAAGCAGCACGAACTGCGGCAGTTCCTTTGCACTACCCTTGGCTTTCACAAACTCGTCGAACTCACGCAGGAATTCGTCGGCGCGCAGTTGATCGGGATAATCGGTGTTGAAGTCGGGAAACTTCGGATCGTAATGGTCGCGCAGCGCCGGTTTCCCCGGCCGCACCTCCTGGAATAGCGGAACCGGCCATGGCCACGGACTTGGGGCCCCGCGCGGGTTGCCAACGTTCGCGGGCAATGGCTCGTCTTTCTTGACATCGGCAGTCGGGCACGGGGCCGAGAACGCCGACGGCGTGCCTTGCATCGGCGATTGCGCCTTCTCGTTCCGGCACCACACCGCCTCGACGAACTCGCCATAGATGCGGTAGGTCAGGCCGCTCCGCGCAAGGTTGTCCCAAAGGAAGCCGGTACCGGGATCGTCGATATCAGGAATTCCGCGGTCCAGGGGCAGAACATCGGACACAGCGCCGCCGAAATCATACGTACGCTCTTTGCCTCGATAGGCAATCGGCCAGGTCTTTTCGTTGTAGTCGCTGCTGGTGGCCGCGGTCGACCAAAGGTGCCCGTCGCCGGAAACTTCTCCACTGTCGTAGAAGTTGTCGAGCACACCGAACTGCAGCGCCAGCTTATGCTCATTCGGAGTGATATTGGCACCGTACATGGTGAGTGAAGAATCGCCATCGCCGACCCGCTGATTGCCGCGGGAAAGATCGCCGAAAATCTGATCGTAGGTGCGGTTTTCTTTCAGCACATAGATGACGTGGCGGATCGGATTCTTGCCGCCCGCAAACTCGATCTTGCTCGGATCGGAGTGGAGCAGATTATTTTCTTCAACCTGGCGCGTATAGGCCGCAAGATTCTTGTCGATCTCTGCAAGGCTGAGGCGCTGGATAGAGCCGCCAATCAAGCTTGCGATGTACGGATTCCGGCGATGGTAAGGCCCGATCTGCAGCTTGGCTGTCATGTTATTCGGCCCGCTGCCCTCGCCTTTGGCCGTGGCGATCAGGAGGTCGCTGCCAGCGATGGCGAGCGCGCTGGGATACCACTCGGTGGGGATGAAGCCGCGGGGAAGGATGGGACCAGAAGACCCACCAATGCCGCCGTTTCGGGTAGGCTCATGCAAATCTATGACCCCGAATACGGCGATCGCGTCGAGCGCTCCGGCAGCGGCGAAGAGATATTTTCCGTCGGGCGAGAGAGCGATGGCTTGGAGAACAGACCCAGGATCCTTTCGGAGCATAGACCCGTAGTTTCTGTCGCTGGCGCGATAGGGGACGAAAGCGGTCCCGGATTTCACGTGGATTGCAGCCACGGCGTCAGCGTTTGAGAAAGTGACGTAGAGAGTCTCCTCGTTCGGACTTAACACCATTGCCGTTGCGTGGCGACTGGGTGCGACGGCATCGGCAGCTTTTATTACATCGATCCAGTGCGACACCTTGCCCGCCTCTAGATCCAACTCGGCGACGGAAGACGTGTTCCACAGGCCGACCCAAGCCTTCGTACCAGTCTTGTTCGCAAGCACCGTATACGGATATGCGCTCGGAATGTACGGGCTGCGGCTGAGATCGAACGACTGCAGAATTTTGCCGGAGCTGGTGTCGAGGACGATGGCGTTGTCGGAAAGATTGTTGGCGATGAGCAGACGATCGCCTTTTGCGCCGGGCAGAACGGCGAATCCCGCAGGATACGGAGTCGCGGTTCCCACCTGAGTCTTGCGCAGGCCGAATGCAACTTCTTTACCTTCGGCAATGCGCTGCGGCGCAATTTTGATGAAGCGTTCGGGAGTAACCTGTCCCTCCACGAATTTGTAAACTGCAATGCCGTTGCCGGTGCTCTTTGCCTTCTCGCCGGTTGGATCCGTGATCGAGCCCATCGAAGCGTAGAGATGCTTGCCGTCGCTCGAAAACGCGAGGCCGATGAAATAGCTCTGGCGACCATCTTCGCCGAGGCGATCGTCGGGAAAATCGTGCAACTGATTGTTGCTGAGATCGAGAATAGCGATCGACTGGCGCCCGCCGGATTCCTGCGTGCCATAGCCCTGATTGAGCAACGCCGCGTAACGGCCATCGGGACTGAGGGCGATGGTTGCGGGGAAGCTGTTGGTGCGGGCGAGGTATCCGGGGACGGGCAGGGTCAGACTCTTGCTGGTCGGAAGATTGATGCGGCGCGAGCGGTCGGCGGCACGGGCGACCATGAACACGATCAGCAGCGAGGAACAAAACAAGAGGGAGACGACGGCGAACTTTTTCACGAGCGGAAGCCTCGGAAGGGTTTTAACATCCGAGCTGTCTGTCAGGCAAACCGCGACTGGCAGCCAACAGGGTATTTACGCTCCATTTAGGCCAAGACGCGGCTGTAAAATCCACTTTCATTCCTTGCACTGGTGACTTGATTCTAATAGCGAATCCAAAACTGCTGTGATTTGCCGAGCCGCGCCCGGCTTGGACGGTCGAGGGCGCCCTTCCCCACGCGAGGGGAATACAACAATTCTCGATTTGGGCTAGCACACCAGATGCACGTCTGATACCGGCAGCCCGGTCTGCGATTTCTTTACCCCAATCAGCTCCACTGCCTTTGCCGCAATGTGTTCGGCGGAGACTTCGAACTCCTTGATTAGCTCCCAGGGAGCCCCGGAATCTCCGAAGCGGTCCTTTACTCCGATGGCGCCGGTGATGACGGGGATGCCGTAGAGTGCGGGCGACTGGGTGATGGCGCTTGCAACTGGCCACGCCAGCGCACCGATCTGGTGCTCCTCGGCGGTCAGGACGACGCTGGTGTCGTGGGCGGCGCGAACGATGGCTTCGGTGTCCAGCGGCTTTAGTGTGTGCAGGTTTAGGACGCGGGTTTCGTAGCCGAAATCCTGCTTTAGGATCCAGGCGGCGCGCATCGCTTCGGGCACCATGGGACCGCAGGCGATGATGGTGAGATCTTCGCACTCGTCGCGGTATTCGGATTCCAGCTTGGTCTCGAACGCATCGGCAAAATTCGCCGCCTCACCCCGCAGGCGAATCACGTTCGCCTTGCCAAAGACAAATGGCGTTTTTTCGTCGGTGACGATCGGCGTTGCCTCGCGCGCGAAGCGGATGTACTTCGGGCCCACATGCTGGAGCAGCAGATAGTCGGTGGCCTTGCGGGTTTCGACGATGTCGCACGGGACGACCACGTTCATGTTGGGCAGTCCGCACATGGCGAACAGGTCTTCGAGCGCTTGGTGCGTCGCGCCATCGGGGCCTACGCTTACGCCGCCGTGGGCTCCGGCGATCAGGACGTTGAAGTTGCCATAGCAAATCGAGGTGCGAATCTGGTCGAGATTGCGCGCCGCAGCGAAGGTCGCGTAAGTGCCGAAGACGGGCAGCTTGCCTTCTTTGGCGAGACCCGCGGCCGCCGATGTAGCGGACTGCTCGGCGATGCCCATGCTGATCCAGCGCGACTTGCGCTCCGGCTTATTGGCGTAAAACTCACTGATGGTGATGGAGCCCGAAATGTCGAGTCCGAAGCAGACTACACGCGGGTCGTCGCCGTTGGCGGCCAGCGACTGCCCGAAGCCTAGGCGTGTAGGCTTCATCTGAACTTTCATGTTTTCGGCGGCGTTCCACCAATAGTTGCGGTGAAACTTGGGCATCTTGGCGTCGAGTTTGCGCTCGACCTCGGCTTGATACTGCTTGGCGTGGGCGAAGAGTTGCTCAACCGGAATCTGCCCGTCGAGGCCAAGCTCCTTCAGAGCTTTGTCTAACTCTTCGCGATTGGGCGCCTTGCCGTGCCATCCGGCAACATTCTCCATGAAGCTGACACCTTTGCCCTTGACGGTGTTGGCGATGATGACGGTGGGCTTGCCGGAGCCGGCTTTCGCTTTGGCATTCTCCAGCGCCTCAACTACCTGCTTCATGTCGTGGCCATCGATGGTCACAACTTCCCATCCGAAGCTGCGATATTTTTCTTCCAGCGGCTCCACGTTCATCACATCCTTCACCCAGCCATCGATCTGCAGGCGGTTGCGGTCGATGATGCCGATCAGGTTGTCAAGCTTATAGTGGCCCGCTTCCATTGCGGCTTCCCAGATCTGGCCTTCCTGCTGCTCGCCGTCGCCCATGATGCAAAAGACGCGGTGATTTTTCCGGTCCAGTTTGCCAGCGAGTGCGACGCCGACGGCAATGCTTAGGCCTTGGCCAAGCGATCCGGTGGAGACCTCGATGCCCGGCAGTTTGGGCCAATGTGGATGCCCTTGATAGGGCGAATAAAGTTTGCGCAGGAGCGCGACATCTTCTATTGGATGGAAACCGGCGAAGGCGAGGCCGAGATAAAGGCTGGGCGCCTTGTGGCCCGTGGACCAGACGATGCGATCGCGGTCGGGCCAGTTCGGATTCTTGGGATCGTGGTCGGCGACGCGAAGGTAAAGCGCAGCGGTGATATCCATAATGGAGAGCGTCCCACCAGCGTGCCCGGACGTGGCCGCGCACAAGGCCGCGAGGTCATAGCCGCGCATCAGATTAGCATGCTGTTTCAACTCGTCGATGCTGTAAGAACGCAGAACTTCGCCGGTGACTGAATTCCGAATAGACATGGGCTTGCTCCTTCGCGGACGCCGCGCATTAGGCAGGGCGGAAAACGGCGCATAGGCTTACCAGATAAGCGTAACCGTCGCTGTCGCAGCGTTCAGTGAGCGGGATCACAAGGGGGTGTGATGGCGACTGTCAAAACCCCGCTGAATGATGAACGCCAATCGATGAAACGCTATATGATGTGAAGGCAACCCGGCGAGTTCCTGTGAGTGTCGAAACCATTGAGCCAACTTCCGAAGTGATCGGGTCGGTGATCCGAAGTTTGCTGTCGCGTCCGAGGAATTTAGATGAAAACTGCCTTTGCGCTATTGTTGCTCGCGCCGTTATCGCTCGCCCAGAACTCAACCACGGCTTCTGCCTCCGCACCCGGATGCGGTCCCGCTGATGTTCACTTCGACGTGAAGACCGACAAACACCAGCACTCCGTCATTCAGCCGGAAAGCGGCAAATCCCTGGTTTATTTTCTACAGGATGACTCGGAGTTTCTGTCGCATCCAAGACCGACGGCGCGATGGGGGATCGATGGCGATTGGGTTGGAGCGACCAGTTCCAATTCTTTTTTCTATGTTTCGATCACGCCAGGAGAACACCATTTATGCGCGAGTTGGCAATCGTTCGTAGGATTCGGTGTATCCGAGAACACCGCGGCCGCGCACTTCACCGCCGACCCCGGAGGCGTCTATTTCTACCGGGCGCGAGATTTCTGGACAAAGGACAGGGGACCGGCTCACATCGAGTTGCGACCACTGGATAGCGATGAAGGACAGCTTCTCGCCGGCAAATTCTCGTTTAGCACTTCCCAAGCGAAGAAGTGATGTCGCAGCGCGCCGACTTGAAGATTGCGAACACCGCGCCTTGCGGGCCGACGCGGGTAAGAGCTCACAGCGGCAGAGCGCTCGGGAAGCGGACTTGGAAGTCGAGCAGACCAACCCATTCCGGAGTAATCGTGATCCGCACCATCTCCTGAATCATGGAACCCATCTGCTTGACCCAAGCCTTTCCCTGTTCGCTTCCAAAATAGCGCTCGGCAGCCATGGCATATTCGGGAACGATCCCTTTCAGGGTTTCTAGTCGCGCCGTACCGCGGACCAGCAGCACCTTGTGGGGAAAGGTGTTGTCGTCAATCGTAAGCGCCACCTTAGGATTCTTTTTGAGCGCCTTCAGCTTGGGTGCCTTTGGAGGAGTCGCCAGCACAAACTCCCGCCCATTCCAATGGAACCAGATGGGCACGACACGAGGCGTGTTGTCGGTCCAGACGTAGGCCAGTCGCGCCGGAATTTTCGACTGCAACAGTTCCTTCGAGGCGGGGTGCTGCAAGAGTTGGAGCTCTCCTTGCTTCACAGGCATGATGCACGCTCCATCATTCACATTACCAGCAGGCTGCGGAAAATTTCCGATTCAAGCAGGTTTTGGGAAGGGCATGACTTCAGTCGTGCCGTAAGTCATTCAAAATATCCTCGCGCTTCAGCGCCTGAGGTGAGCTTTCTGCGCGCTCAATGACTTTTCCGCACCCTGCTACGCGTCAGCGCGCTGATTTAGCGCGCCGATTTGAAGATCGCAAACACCGCCCCCTGCGGGTCGGAGATCACCGAGAAGCGGCCCACACCTTCCATCGACATAGGCGCGAGATAAACCTTGGCGCCATCTGCGTGGCCTTCGCCGCGGTAGCATCGACGTCATCGACATGGAAGTATGCCATCCAGTGCGCCGGCACTCCGGGCTGAGGCCAATTTGCAGGCGGAACGCCTCCGATGTGGTGCTCGCCGTTCTTGATGTGCAGGTAGCCGGACGGATCCTTAGGGTCGGCGATCAATTGCCATCCGAAAAGGCCGGAGTAAAACTTGGAAGCGCGTTTTGCGTCGGGCGTGCTCAGGTCGGCCCAGCAGAGCGTGCCGTGGACGTGGGCGATTCTGATTCCGTTGCTCTTGTTGGGCTGCCAGACGCAGAAAGCCGCGCCGGTCGGATCCTGAATGATCGCCATGCGCCCGGCATCCATGACATCGAAAGCCGGGCCAAATGTCTTGCCGCCGAGTTGCTGCGCTGTAGCGGCGGATGCGTCAGCGCTCTCGACGGCGATGTAAATCATCCAGTACGGAGGAACGCCCTGCGACCGCTCTTCGGGGCGCAGAGTACATCCGGCGGCGGCTTCGCGGCCCTGGAGTTTGAACTCAGTGTAATAGCTGTCAGGCCCCATCGGATTGTCATGGGCTTCCCAGCCAAATAGCGAGTTGTAAAAACTCTTGGCGGCCTTTTGGTCGGAGGTGTGAAGCTCAATCCAGCAGAAGGAGCCGGCAGGATGCTGCTCGATGTTTGCCATAGCGGCAGAAGTTTACACCAAGTCGAGCTGGCGGGTTGTCAACAGGAGATGAAGGAAGCAGAGTTCGTGTGGCGACGGGGCTCCGCCCCGTCCGGGTGGGGCAAAGCCCACAGGCGATTCGCTTAGCGCAAATTCTTCCCCACCCAGTCTTCAATCCGCAGCAGCGCGGTGACCAGGTTCTCCAGCGAATTGGCGACGCTGAAGCGCAAATAGCCTTCCCCGTATTCGCCAAACGCCGTGCCGGAGAGGCAGGCGACACCAGCCTGTTCGAGCAGCGCGTCGGCCAGTTTCTTCGATGACCAGCCGGTCTTCGTAATGTTGGGGAAAGTGTAGAACGCGCCTTTCGGCACACGACACGAGAAACCTTTGATCTTGTTCAGCCCGGCGACGAAAGCATCGCGGCGGCGCTTGAACTCGGCATTCATTTTGTCGACCGAGGACTGGTCGCCGCGCAGCGCTTCAATTCCGGCAACCTGCGTGAAGCTGGCGGTGCAAGAGTTCGAGTTGGTCATGAGTCGCGCGATGTGCACCGCGAGATCGGGTCGCATTACACCGTAACCCATACGCCATCCGGTCATAGCGTAGGTCTTCGAGAAGCCGTCGAGCAGAATGGTTCGCTCCTTGAAACCGGGCACGCTCATGATGGAGAAGTCTTCGCCTTCGAAAACGAGCCGGCTGTAGATTTCGTCCGATAAAACGAGGATGTTGCGATCGCCGATGGCCCCGGCGATTTCGAAAATATCTTTCTTCGTGAGCACGCCGCCGGTCGGATTGTGCGGCGAATTCAGAATGATCAGCTTGGTGCGGTCGCTGATCAACGAGGCCAGTTCTTTGACATCGACGGAAAAGTCGCGCTCCTCGCGCAGCGGAATAGGCACCGCGCGTCCCCCGACGTAGTTGATCATGGACTCATAGATGGGGAATCCAGGGTTGGGATAGATAACTTCATCTCCAGTATCAATTAATGCCAGGATCGTAAAGAAAATAATAGGCTTGCCACCGGGAACGACAACCACTTCATCGCTCGAGACCGGAACTTTGCGGGTGCGGCTGACATAGGCGGCAATGGCTTGGCGCAGGTCGGGCAGACCGGCGGCGGGACCGTAGTGGGTCCATCCCATGTGAAGCGCATCGACTCCCGCTTGGATGACATTGGCGGGCGTGTCAAAGTCGGGCTCGCCAATTTCCAGGTGAATGATCTCCTTGCCCTGCTTTTCGAGCGCGCGGGCCCGGTTCAAGACTTCAAAGGCAGTTTCGGTGCCAAGCCGCGACATGCGGCTGGCAAGGCGCAATTCGAGTTGAGTTGTCGTAGCCATAGCAGCGGTTGAATTATATCGCTTTGCGGAGTTTATGGAGAGCCGGGCGTCCTCGCCCGATCACCTTGAAGCTGTTTGTGGAGAGCCGGGTGGAGAGCCGGGCGTCCTCGCCCGGCCACCTCGACGCTGCTTGTGGAGAGTGGAGAGCCGGGCGTCCTCGCCCGGCCACCTCGACGCTGGAATGGCGCTATTCCGAAATGGTGCTCTCTTCGCTCTGTGCCCGCAGAATGCGATCGACGGAATATGGAGCGCGCTGGGTAGGCTCGTGGTAGTGGCGCACTTGCATTTCTCCGAGCAGGCCGACCGCCAGCATGTTCAATCCCGCCAGCAACAGCACCATGGAGAACACCATCAGCGGCCCGTGCTGGGTCATGACATCGGTGTGGTAGACAAGCTTGTCGAAAATCAGCCAACCGGAAATAGAACAACCGGCGAGAATGCTGAACATCCCCAAGGTGCCGAAAAAGTGCAACGGCCGCGAAAGATACTTGAGCAGAAACCGAATCGTGATCAGGTCGAAGAACACGCGGAATGTCCGCGAGATTCCGTAATGCGAAGCGCCACGCTCCCGCACGATGTTCTTGATCGGAACCTCGATGATCGACGCGCCATGCCACGAGGCCAGCGCCGGAATGAAGCGGTGGAGCTCTCCGTAGAGCGGAACCTGCCCCAGGATCTCGCGGCGGTAGGCCTTAAAAGTAGTGCCAAAATCGTGGATGTCCACACCGCTCAACTTGGCCATCAGCCAATTGGCGCAAAGCGAAGGAACGCGGCGCAGCCAGAAACTGTCGACCCGATTCTTGCGCCAGCCGCTGACAATGTCATAGCCCTCGGCAATCTTTTCCAGGAACAAAGGAATATCGGCCGGATCGTGCTGCAGATCGCCGTCCATGGCAATGATGTATTCGCCGCGTGCGTGGTCAAATCCAGCAGCAAGCCCGGCGGTCTGTCCAAAATTACGTCGCAGCTTAACGACGGTCACGCGGCTGTCGACGGCGGCTATCTCTTTCAGCAAGGCGAACGTGCCGTCGACGGAGCCGTCATCGACCAGCACCATCTCAAAAGTCTCGCCGCTCGCCTCCATCACAGCCTTAAGCCGAGCGTACAGGTCGGTGACGTTCTCCTGCTCGTTGTGCAGGGGAACTACGATTGAATATTTGAGCACAGTGTTTTTATTATACGGCAGCAAGGCACAGGTTTCGCAGTAACTTATGTGAGGCAGAAGGATGGCGAGACGCCTCCGCGGAGTTGATCCGTCATTTGGGCCGCGGAACGATCGTTCTCGTGACATGCGGAACTATGCGATGCTGCGCAGCCGGTCGATTCTGTTGATCCGAGTGCCTGCCCACACTCGAGGCTACGTGCCACCAGTTGCCCAGTTCTGCAAGACGATGCGTCCGCGAAGCAACCTTGCTCTGGTATGGGAGGAGAGGCGGCTCAGGCACGGATGTCAGGTCGACGACACCGATTCCATTGCCCGTGCCGGTTATGGCGACTAGAACCGTGTCCGTGCCGTCGTCCACAAGCGCATCATAGTTAGGCGAGAGTGGGACAGGCAGTGAGATGCGATTGCGCAGGTTGCCCAGGTTGCCGTCAAGCACATCGATGCCATTCGTGGAGGGCTGGAAGAGCAACCGTCCGTCTGCACTCAGTTTTGCGCCGTAGACATAGCCGATGTTCAGAATCTCACGATCGTTTAGAGCATAATACGATTCCCCATTCAGGTCGGTGTCGTAAATATAGGAGGTCGCGGTGAACTGGGTCTGGTTGCTGGAGAGCGCCAGTTCGTAGTTGCCGTAGCAACAAGTATCACCGTCAAGCGCTTCCACCAGAGTGTCGGTTGCCGTGGCAATGGTAAACACCTCGCCGTCGTCGTTGAAGAATACTTCGGAGTTGTCTGAACTAATGACGTTTCGCAGGTATGCGTCGCCGTTGATGCCCGGACCTGGAATCCCGTAGTTGGTGATCTGGCCCGAAGTTGTATTCAGCTTTAGAAACTGGAAGCCGCCATTATACCCCTGGCCGCCTACCGTCGTGAAATACACCATCCCACTGTCGCTGACAGCGACTCCGCAGGGAAGCGTTCCTGCATTTACTCCTGTCATGGAGAATGTCTGTACCGACGTTGGGTTGGCAGGATTGAGGAGATAAATAGCTGCCGCGCTAGCGTCGGCAACAGCCATCATGCTGCCGTCCGGCGAAAGCGCGATTCCCCATAATCTCTCCGTCGTGCCCGGAGGTGGAGTAATCGGGATAGGAGCCAACCATTTTCCCTGAGTCCGCGAGAATACCCGGATCTGGTTCGTGTCGGTAAAGTAGTAGAGATCCGTGTAAGAATCGTAGATGCCTTGGGCTAGCGTCGATCCATTTAACGGAAACGGCTGCGTCGACGGAAGATAGGTCAAGGCCCCCGTTGCCGTCGTGCTTCCCGCGCTGGTGGTGACGGTCACATTGACTGCAGATCCGTTCGTGCCCGGCGGGATTGTGTATGCGAAACTCTGCAGTGGCAACGGTGGGTAACCAGTCTCGTAGGCGTTTGCCTCGAACGCCGTAACCTGCGCCGCGACGCCGCCTACCGTCACGGTAAGACCAGACGGAATCGCATTCGAGTTGAGCGGACCGAACCCATAGCCATAGATGTATCCGGTGCCGCCGCCTTCGGCAGTGGCCATGTTTGGCGTGACCTCCAGGATCGTGGGTCCGTAGCTGAAGGCTTCCGGAAGCAGTTGCATTCCGCCATCGGTTGTGAATGCATAGACGTCAGCAGGTCCGGCGGATCCGCTTGGGCTGGTGGCGAGAATGCCTAAAAATGGGTAGGGGTCGTTCGGACTAGTCGAGATATTGGTGGCTTGCCGGGGGCCGAAGTAGACGCTCTTGAGTGTAGGCGAACCCTCATCGGACCACTGCGTCGCCGTATCTCCGGAGGTAGGCCCCGTCGGTGGACTTAACGGCTTCGCGTAAACATTGTCGAACTGCGTCCCCACAGGCCCAGTTTGCAAAGCAGAAAGGTCGACGAAACCGATCCCCTCTTCCATAGGGCCGGCAAAAAGGCCCGTCCCATCGTTCGCAAGGAGATAGGGACTATCAATGGGACCTAATGCGCTGCCGCCGCTGATTGGCTCCATGAAGTGGTTAGGGACCCAGCCCACTGTTTGTTGAGTTGCCAGGCTATAGGCATAAATGATGGATGTTTCGGAGTCGCCGGGAGTAAACAGTGTTGTCGAATCCGCGCTGACAAAAAAGCCGGATGCGGAAGAGGTATCACCCAGGACGCCGAATTGAGCCACCGTAGCTAGTGTTTGCGCATCAAACACAACCGCGACCGATCCGGGGTCTGTCTGCAGATTATTGGCCAAAATGATGTACTTACCATCCGGAGTGGTAAGAATGTGTTCTAGGGAAACCCCATCCAATGAAGCCCCAACTGCGGAGATGCCTGTTCCGGTGGCCGGGTCCATTTCGCACAGCGTTCCCGCTCCGAGGATGATCTGGGTGCGGTCCACGCTGAGCGTGAAGCCGCTATAGCCATCGCCCGGGCCACAGGGAATCGGAGCGCTTTGGTATGCACCGTAGATTGTGATGGAGTTGTCAGTCAGGTTCCAAATTCCAAGAGGCTCCAAACCGCTGTTTACTGGTCCGAATAGCGCCAACCGACCGTCCGAAAGGACGAGGGCGGTTTGTGTCGGAAATCCCGACGGTCCAATGTCCGAGGCGATATAGCGCTGTGTCACGGTCATTCCAACCGGATCAACCGAGTACACGTCTCCGATCAGCGTTCCTACCCAAAGGGTCGTCCCATCGGGCGTTTGGTCGATTCCGAAAGCACCTGGAACACCGATGGTCCCAATCTCGGTCTGCGAAGTAGCGTTGATAACAATGATCCGGTTGGAAGACGGATCCGTGACAAAATAATGCCCTGTGTTCGCATGATAGATCATCCAATGCTGATTCAAATAAGCGAAGTATTCTGTCGTTGCATCCGTTCGCAGGTAATGAGTCCGAGTCGGCAGACCTTGCATCGCGCTCACGGTGAGGCCCAATCCTGTCGTATGTGTCAGCGACCCAGAAGTTCCAGTAAAAGTCACAGTCACGTTGGCGCCCGCTGCATTGGCAGCGGCCGTAAATGTGACTTGCTGCGGTGTGCCCGGCACCAGAGTGATACTGGTCTGCGACACGGTAACACCCGCCGGAACTCCGCTAACCTGGACGCTGATTTGTGATGAGAATCCATTAATCGCCGTTGCGGATAAGGAAACCGAAGCCGAACTACCGGCATCCACGGACTGACTCGTTGGGCTGGTCGCCAGACTGAAGTCGGGTACCGGAGGCGGTGGGCTCTGAGAGCCGCCCCCACTGCCACACCCCATCAGCGCGAGAAGAACGCCTAGCGCCAGAACCTGCGATATTAGGCTCCAGCGCAACTGAGATTGGCAGTAACTCTGACTCATAATTGCGACTAGAAAGTGTCGCAAACGAACCCGCTGTCGTCAATTAAGAACTACGATAAGGACTACACGTAATGCCGCAAATAACGAGCCCTGTAACATTTACAGTGTAATAAGTACCCAAGTGTGCCTATTTAACCACACTCGCCCCCCAGCATTATCAATGACTTGCAACCCGCCAAGCGCGATCTGAAGGCGCTTGTATTTCTTACACGGTCGTTTTATGTACGGATATATACGTACAATTATACATGCACAAATGTTTCACGTGAAACATTGTACGTACACCGGAGCGAAGAGATTGAGAAGCTACTTTTGCAGCTTGGTGACTACCCCTGAGGCATAACGCTCAGCGCCCGCCCAATGCTGGACGATCCAGTTGCTCGCTCTCCAGGCGGCATCGCTCTTCGAGGGCAGTACGCGGGAGACCAGCGGTACGAAGGGCAACCGGAAATACCGCGTCCCCTCGACCCTGAAAGGCTGGATCATGGTGGCCAGTTCTTCTCGGGTCAGGGGGTGCTCGTACTCCGAAATGTCGTCCCGCGCGGGCAGCAAACTGCGCACCCAGGCATATCCCTTGGAAAATCGGATAGGCTCCCGAAGAATAATGACTCCGCCTTTACGGAGAACCCTCCACATTTCGTCGCGCACAAGTTTTATCTCGAGATGGTGAATGAGCGCCATGGAGAAAATTGCGTCGACAGACTCATCCGGCAGGCCGGTGGCGTAGGCATCGCCAGCGGAGAGGGTTGCTTCGAGATGGGCGTCACGCAAGCGCTGCTGCGCGATGGCGATCAGGTCCGGGGAGATGTCCATGCCAATGACGCGAGCGCCACGCTCGAGCAGCGGGACAATGTTTTCCCCTGTGCCGCAGCCGAGGTCAAGCACCGTCTTGCCTCGAACGTCTCCCAATAAATGAAAAGCGTATTCCAATCCGTAAGGCGTATCCGCGGGGGGATTCAAGTAACGATCAATCTCAGCTCGTTCGAGGGGCTTCAGAACGACCTTGCTGGCCTCGGAAGCACTGCGTTCAATCTCGGCTTGATTGCGTTCTGCTAATCGGGAGTCAATCATAGCTAGTGGCCTTTGTGCACGATCACTTCCCAGGACTCATCCGCCAGCGGGCCGCATTGGCATCGACGTCGTTAATTCAATCCACCAAGCTCTCTCCCACGCCCAGAATCGATGCACGCCCGTTGAACGTATCAGATTGGCGCGGGGCGATCAACAATCATGAGGCTATGGACGAGTGTGTCATGAGGCGTTATAAGTTCCAGCGTCATACCGTCCGGCTTCGTCCGTCCTATAAGCGAAAAGCACCTGCAATACGGTCGGAGGAGGTTCTGCCGATGACGGCTGGTAGCCCCGGCAGGAATCGAACCTGCATAGTCAGTTTAGGAAACTGAAGTCCTATCCGTTGAACGACGGGGCCACAAGAAATCAGGTTAGCAGGTCGCGAAACGGGTTGCCAAACATGCGGTAAGTTATCCCGCGCCGCCGCCCACAAAATGGACTATTTCCAGTCGATCTCCGTCGTGCAATGGTGTCTGCGGCCATTGCTCGCGCGGCACGATCTCGCGGTTCAGTTCGATCGCCACACGGTCCGGCTTCATGCCCAGCTGTTCGACGAGCGCGCCCAGAGTTTCGGCGGCGGAAAACTGGGTTTCACCGTTGATCGTCAAGTGCATCGATTCAATTGTCGCATGCTAAAACGATAAGCCGAATTCTCTGTCGAGACGGGGCGCGAGACCCGTCTCTACAACACCGGGCGCAGTTGGAACTTGCGCGTGGCAGTTCTTCCGTCAAAACTCGCCTGCACGAGGACGGAGGATTCAGCAAGTGACTTTTCATCCGCCTGAACGTGCATTTCGGCATTGCCGTTTGCGTCGGTGAGGACTTGGGCGTAGTAGGGCGCGGCGTCGGGCCGGGCGAAGCGGAGCGTGAGACGAGCGCCGGGGACCGTGGCGCCTCCGTCGGTGACTCGGATCTGCATGGTCAAAGCGCCGCTTGAATGCACGGAGCCGGCATTGACCCACTGAAGATCAAGCTCTTTCACCGCCGCCAGTGTTTCCGGCGTATCCCGCTTGTCGAGGATGGAATCGAGCTTGCCATCGCGGATGGCGTCGAGCACCTCGCGATGCAGCTCGCGCAGCATCTTCTCTCGATCCTGGTCGTTGCTGTTCGAGCCGATGTTCGAACCGACGTTCGAACCGACGTTCGGGCCGACGTTCTGAGAGCCGATCTTGCCTTGCGCCGCACCGGAGCCATAGGGAACCGCCCGCTTCCCGATGCAGCGACCCCGAACGAAGACTTGCGTCTGCAACAACTGCTCGCCTTCGCGCGCTTCGCTCTGCACGTGGTAGACCGTGTCTTCGTGACGAATGTCGGTGTTGAATCCGAAAATCATGCGCTTCAGGGTTTCCCAGGAACTGTTGACGTCCTCCTGTCAGACAGGTTCCACCGGATGAAACTATTGTTAAAACACCCACTTAGCTTGACACTTCTGCCAGGCAAAACTTAATCTGTAAAGTTTACTGTTGTGCTTGGCGCAGATTATATATAGCTCCTCCTATGCCGGACAATTATTTCGCTCGCTACCTGCCCCTCCTGATGCATTTCGGCATCGCCACAGCCCTTGCGAGCGCAATTGTGATCCTTTCGTACTTCATTGGCCAGCATAAGCCGAATCGGGCCAAGGTGTCGCCTTACGAATGCGGGGTTCAGCCCATCGGCGATGCTCAGGGACGATTTTCCGTCAAGTTTTACCTGGTGGCCATGCTTTTCATACTGTTCGACGTGGAAGCCGTTTTCCTTTACCCCTGGGCGGTCATTTTGCGCGAACTGAAGATGTTTGGCTTCTGGGAGATGATGGTGTACATCGCAATCGTGCTGGTTGGCCTCTTCTATGTTTGGAAAAAAGGCGTTCTCGATTGGGGCCTGACCGCCGTCAAGCGGGGAAATTTCTGATGCCGCTGGCTCCCGCAATCACGGATATCGAACTGTTGAAATCGCATCCCGCCTTGGCTCGCCTGCTGGAGTGGAACGCCTCCGCGGTGCAGGCAGTGAAGTTCGATCGCGACGAACTCACGATCTGGGTCGAGAAGGAAGCGATCCGCGAAGTCTGCGCCATCCTGCGCGACTCTGCAGATTGCCCATTTGATTATCTCTGCGACCTCACTTGCGTGGACTGGTATCCCTCGGAACCGCGGTTTGAAGTGGTCTACCATCTGCTTTCGATTCCGAAAAAAGAGCGGGTGCGTTTGAAAGCCCGCCTTGACGGTTCCAGTCCGGCCATCGAATCGGTCACTTCGGTTTGGCCTTCCGCCAATTTCTATGAGCGTGAAGTGTTTGATCTGTTTGGCGTGCGCTTCACTGGACATCCCAACCTGAAACGAATCATGATGCCCGATGACTGGGAAGGCCATCCGCTGCGGAAGGACTATCCGGTGGAAGGCTACCGGTAGACCATGACGCAATTTCCCGCTACTGTCGCTGAACGCGGCCAGGATCGTGGCTCGGACGATCGCACTCTGGTCCTGAACATGGGGCCGCAACACCCTTCGACGCACGGGGTGCTGCGCTTGGTGCTGGAAATTGACGGCGAAACTGTAGTGCGGCTCAAGCCGGAGATTGGATACCTGCACACGGGCATCGAGAAAACCTGCGAAGCCAAGTTTTACCAGCAAGTCGTGCCGCTGACCGATCGCATCGATTACCTCTGCCCCATGACCAACAATCTCGCCTACTGCCTGGCAGTGGAGAAATTGCTGGGGCTGGAGATTCCTCCGAAAGCGCAGTGGATGCGGGTTTTGATGAATGAATTGACCCGCATCAATTCCCACCTGGTCTGGCTGGGAACGCATGCCATGGACCTCGGCGCGATGACGGTCTTTCTTTATTGCTTCCGCGAGCGTGAAGACGTGCTGCGCTTCTTCGAGATGGTCAGCGGGCAGCGGATGATGACGTCGTATTTTCGCATTGGGGGGTTGGCGCTGGAGCCACCGCTGGGCTTCTTTGAGAAGATCAAGAAGTTTGCCGACCGCTTCCCCGGAAACGTGGATGAGTACGAAGGCTTGCTGACCGGAAACCCGATTTTCATGATGCGCACGAAGGGCGTCGCCCGCCTGAGCGCGGAAGACGCGGTTGCGTTAGGGGCGTGCGGTCCAACGTTGCGTGGCAGCGGTGTCGACATTGACCTCCGCCGCGATGCTCCCTATAGCGGCTACGAAAACTTCAAGTTCAACGTGCCGGTCCGAACCGAGGGCGACGTGTTCGCGCGATACCTGTGCCGGGTGCAGGAGTTGCGCGAATCGATTGGCATGGTGCAGCAGGCGCTGGCGGGGATGCCGGAAGGACCCATAAAAGCCGACTCGCCCAAGGTCGTGCTTCCCGACCGCGAGAAGATGAAGACGCAGATGGAAGCCCTGATCTACCACTTCAAGATCATCACCGAGGGCTTCACGGTTCCGGCCGGCGAGGTTTACCAGGCGATCGAATCTCCGCGCGGAGAGATGGGATATTACGTCGTCAGCGACGGCACGGCTAAACCGTATCGTGTGCACATGCGCGGGCCGTCCTATGCGAATCTGCAGACGCTGGCCAAAATGTGCGAGGGCCAGCTGATTGCCGACGTGGTAGCGGCCATCGGAAGCATTGATGTCGTGTTGGGAGATATCGACCGGTAGGGATTTTGTAATTTGGTAATCGGGTAATTTTGTGATCTGAAATCGCGCGGACTTAGGGCTTCAGATCACCAAATTACCCGATTGCAAAATTACCAAATGCACTCTATGAAGTTTTCGGAAGAATTCGAGACGCGCTTTGCCGAGATGCTGACGCACTATCCGACGCGGCGGTCGGCGCTTGTGCCTACGCTTCTCTATGCGCAGGATGAAGTGGGTAGCCTGAACGATGCGGTGATCGCGGAACTGGCGCAGCGGCTGGATCTCACCGAATTGGAAGTCCGCAACGTGATCAGTTATTACTCGATGCTGACTACCAAACCGCGCGGAAAGTACAACGTGCAGGTGTGCACCAATATCGCGTGCATGCTGCGGGGTGGCGAAGAACTGCTTGACCACTGCAAGAAGAAGCTGGGCATAGGCCACAAGGGCACTACGCAGGACGGCTTGTTCTCGCTGGAAGAGGTGGAGTGCATTGGCGCGTGCAGCTGGGCTCCGGCGGTACAGGTGAATTACGACTTTCATGAGAACCTGACGAACGCAAAGATGGATCAGATTTTGGACGAGTATAAGAAGAAGGGAACGCAGTAAGGATTTTGTAATGTGGTAATCGGGTAATTTTGTAATCTAAGATCGCCCGTGTTTAGGTTTTTCAAATTACCAAATTACCCGGTTACAAAATTACAAAATGGCTTCTCTCGTTTCCCATCCCGACGAGGTACGCGTTATCTCGAAGCGCTTTGGCCAGGGCGCTACGGATATCAATCGCTATCTCCAACTGGACGGCTATAAAGCCGTGCAGAAAGCGCTCGCCATGCAGCCGGACGCCATCATCAACGAGGTGAAGAACTCCGGCCTGCGCGGACGGGGCGGCGCCGGGTTCAGCACGGGAATGAAGTGGTCGTTCGTCCCGAAGCAATCGGCCAAACCGAAGTATGTGCTCTGCAACGGCGACGAGAGCGAGCCCGGCACATGCAAAGACCGCCTGATTTTCGAACACGACCCACATGCAGTGATTGAAGGCGTCATGATCGCCGCGCTCGCGGTTGGTTCGCATACCGGGTACATCTACATTCGCGGCGAGTATCGCTACCTGTCGGTGATCATGCAGAAGGCGATCAAAGACGCCTATGCCAAAGGCTTCATCGGGAAGAATATCTTCGGCAGCGGATACGATCTGGATATTTATTGGCACGGTGGAGCGGGCGCATACGAAGTAGGCGAAGAATCGGCGTTGATGGAGTCGCTTGAAGGCAAGCGCGGCATTCCGCGCATTCGGCCACCGTTCCCGGCGGTGGTTGGATTGTGGGGTGGTCCGACAGTCATTAATAATGCGGAGACCCTGGCCGCCGTGCCGCACATTATTCTGGGCGGCGGCGATTGGTACGCGAAACTTGGGACACCTAAGAATGGCGGAACGCGACTGTTTTGTTTGGCGGGAAATCTCAACAAGCCCGGCGTCTACGAACTGCCGATGGGCTACAACCTTAAAAAGATGATTTATGAGGTTGGCGGCGGAATTCCGAATGGGCGCAGTTTGAAGGCGGTGGTTCCGGGCGGATCGTCGACGCCAGTGCTGCTGCCCACGGAAATCGACGTCGCCATGGATTTCGACTCTGTGGCCAAAGCGGGTTCGATGCTTGGGTCGGGTGGGGTTACCGTGCTCGACGATACAACCTGCATCGTGAAGTTCGCGCTGCGCACGATGAAGTTCTACCGGCACGAAAGCTGTGGCTGGTGCATTCCCTGCCGCGAAGGCACAGACTGGCTCGAGAAAACCTTGACGCGCTTACATGCGGGCGGCGGTGTAAAGAAAGATATCGACAATATTTATTACCTCGCGGAAAACATGTTAGGGAAAACATTCTGTCCGCTCGGAGATGCTGCGGCCATGCCGACTATGGCGTTCGTGAAAAAGTTTAGAAAAGAATTTGAAGACCATCTCGACGGAAAACCCTGTCCGTATGAAAAAGCGGGAGCGGTCGAGCAAGTTCCGGTATTCCAGCACTGAGGCGTCAGATGAAGCGCGTATTCTCTCGCATCTTCGTTCTTGTGGTGCTCGTAGCGGCGAGCACAGCCGAGGATGCCGCTCCAAGTTGCAGGGGGACCACGCTGCCTATCGTTGGAAAGTGCTTCCGTTTTCGCGGACGATTGGGATTGTATAACGGTGGGCATACATACTGGATTTGGCGGGTGGGAACGAACCACAGGTACTGGGTGGAAGGAGACCTTCCTGTAACCATCGACGAAGGGAGTCTTGACTGGGACCACTCTTACTGGGGAAATTTCGATGCGTGCCCAACGACAATGTTTAGGACGGGCTATGCACAAGGCATTTGCCTTCAATCCGCGGGCAAACTCACAACAACTGAGCGGACAAACTAGATGCCTGACGTAACACTCACTGTCGATGGCAAAAAGATCACGGCTCCCGCTGGGTCGCTGCTGATTGAGGCCTGCAAGAGCGCGGGCATTGAAGTGCCTTCGTTTTGCTACTATCCCGGGCTCTCGTTGCAGGGCGCTTGCCGCATGTGCGTGGTGAAGGTCGAGAAGATGCCCAAGCTTCAGACTGCCTGCACGACGGTGGTTGGCGAGGGCATGATCGTCTCGACCGACAGCGATGAGGTGCGTCAGGCCCGGAAGGCGATGGTTGAGTTGCTGCTCGGCAACCATCCGCTGGACTGCCCGGTGTGCGATGCCGGTGGCGAATGCGAATTGCAGGACATGACATTTTCCTACGGCGCCCACGAATCGAAATTCACCGAGGTCAAGAACCATCGCGAAGAACAGCAGTGGTCGCCGGTGGTGTATTTCGACCGCCCGCGCTGCATCCTGTGCTATCGGTGCGTGCGCATCTGCGGCGAGGGCATGGACGTTTGGGCGCTGGGCGTGCAAAACCGCGGCGTTGGTTCAATCATCGCACCCAATCAGGACGACCATCTTGACTGCGAAGAGTGCGGCATGTGCATCGACATCTGCCCGGTTGGCGCGCTCACCTCGGGCGCCTACCGCTATAAGACGCGTCCGTGGGAGATGAAGCACGTGGGCACGATCTGCACTCACTGCGGGGATGGGTGCAAGACCACGCTGGGCGTGCGCCGCTGCGAGACCGGCGCGGAGATCGTCCGCGGCGACAACCGTGACAAGAGCGGCATCAATGGCGATTTCCTCTGCCTCAAGGGCCGCTACGCTTTCGACTTCGCACATCACGAAGACCGCTTGACGCAACCGCTGGTCCGCAAGAACGGCAAGTTGACGCCTGCAACCTGGGAAGAAGCTTTTGAACTGATCGGCAAACGGTTTCGCGAAATTCGCGACGAAGCTCGTGACGAAGTTCACGACGGCGGAAGTCCCATCGGCGTGATCGCGTCCAATCGCACGACCAACGAAGAAAATTATCTTCTGTCAAAATTTGCGCGCGTGGTCCTGAAGACGAATAACATCGATCACCATCGGACAGCAGACTACCCTGCCCTCGCGGCAGCGCTGCACGGCAAGCCCGGGAAGACGGCTTCCATGCGTGACGTGTTGACCGCTCCCGCGATTCTGCTGATCGGCAACGATCCTACGAATCAGCATCCGCTGCTGGCGTGGCAGATCCGGACGAACGTCCGGTTGCGCCGGGCGCGGCTCTATGTAATCAACTCTGCGCCCATCAAATTGCGACGACAGGCGGCTGGATTCGCATTGGTGCCGGCGGGCGCAGAAGCGAAAGCGGTCGCGTTTCTTGCGGGCGGCGATTCCATAATCGATTCGCTTATCGGCGACACTATGACGCGTGACGCCTGGGTCGCGCTGCGAGACAAAATCCGCGCCGAACAGAACATGGTCATCGCCTTTGGTTCTCAACTGCGCGGCCATGACATCGAGAAATTGGCGAGTTTTGCCTCGACTTTGTCCGGAGCAAAGCTGATCTGTCTCGGCGACTACGCGAATTCCCGCGGAGCCAGCGAAATGGGGCTTTACCCCGATCTTCTGCCCGGATATGAACCCATCGCCAGTGCAGACAAGTTCCAACAGGAATGGGGAAAGCTCCCAAGCGGAAAAGGCCTGAGCCTGCCGGAGATGCTGGAAGCGGCGAAGGCCGGAAAGTTGAAAGCGCTCTACGTCGTGGGCTCGAATCCGGTTGGGCGTTTAGGCATTGATCCTTTTGTGCTCTCGAAGAGTTTTGTCGTGGTGCAGGACATGTTTCTGACCGAAACCGCGACCCTCGCCAATGTGGTTTTGCCCGCTGCGAACGCCTACGAAAAGACGGGAACTTATACGAACACGTGTGGCGATCTGCAGCTGGTGAAGAAAGCGGGCGAAGTCACGAATACCAAGCCGGATTTCGAGATGATCGTTCGCATCGCAGACGCCATGGGCTTCGACGTACGCGAACTGGTGCCTTTCGGCGGAGGGACGCACTCCGACATGGGCCAAACCCGAGGCGCGCAATCGGGCGAGGCGGATCGTCATGCGGTGTGGCTCGAAGCGCATAACCTGGAGCCGAAAATGACGCCGTTCGATCCCATGGCGATTCTGGACGAAGTTCAGCGCGTGGTCGCCGGGTACGATGTTTCGCGAGTCAATCTCCTGGCCGGCAATGATCAGCATCTCGAGATTGCCGAAAGCGGACCAAGCCTGGTTCAGGATCCGGAGCTGATTGTCCCAGCCAACGATGATTTGTTCAGCTCGGGCACGCTGGGACGGTATTCAAAGACTCTGAATTCGGTTTACGAAAACAAATCCGCAGAGTCGGAAGTTGCGGCGGACTAGGGACCTAAGGATCAAAACCTCGCGGGCCAGGGCGCCCGCGCTACATGAGAACACGAAAGACATTTCGTTGAGCATAACGACGTTCGTCATCATTTCGATCATCAAATCGGTTGCCGTGGTTTTTGTTCTGCTGACGGCGGTGGCCTATAGCGTCTGGCTGGAACGTAAGGTTTCGGCGCACATCCAGAATCGCTGGGGCCCCACGCGCGTTGGACCTTTCGGCCTGCTGCAGCCGCTCGCCGACGGCGCTAAATTTATTTTCAAAGAAGACCTCACCCAGCCGCATGTTTACAAGCCGCTTTACATCGCGGCTCCCATCATCGCGGTGGTGTTTGCTATTACCTCCATTTCGGTGATCCCGTTTGGCAACTGGGTCAATATCGGCCCCTGGGGCACGTATCTGCAGATCACCGACGTGAACATTGGGCTGCTGGTGGTACTCGGCATTACGTCGATGGGGGTTTACGGTGTCGCGCTTGCCGGATGGTCCTCAAACAGCAAGTACGCGCTGCTTGGCGGGTTGCGCGCCAGCGCCCAGATGATCAGCTATGAGGTTTCGCTCGGCCTCTCGCTGGTGGGGGTGCTGATCATGGCGGGAAGTCTGAGCCTGCGCGACATTGTGGATGCGCAGGGCGGAGTGTTTTGGCATTTCATTCCGCGCTGGAACATCTTTCACGGGCAGACGCTGGCGTTTTTCATCTACTTGATTTCCGCATACGCGGAGACCAACCGCACGCCTTTCGATCTGCCGGAAGCCGAGTCGGAACTGGTGGCCGGATACCACACGGAGTACAGCGCGATGAAGTTCGCTATGTTTTTCATGGCTGAGTACGCGAACATGGTGACCGTGGCTTGCCTGGCCACGCTGCTGTTCCTGGGCGGATGGCACGGGCCAATCTTTGGCCCGCCCATTCTGCAAGATGTGATGCCGGTGTTCTGGTTCTGCCTGAAAGTATTCTTTTTCATGTTTCTATACGTCTGGGTGCGTTGGACCTTGCCCCGCTTTCGCTATGACCAGCTCATGGCATTCGGATGGAAGGTTCTGCTGCCCTTGGCGGTCGCGAACATTGTGTATACGGCACTGGTTGTGGCGCTGAGAGCTTAAATACAGTTCTCAGTTCCCAGTTTCAATCTGGGTTTTACTGAGAACCGAGAACTGGGAACTCGCGAAAATGTTTCATCTAACCTTATTTCTATTTTTCGGAGCGATCTGCGTGGCGGGGGCGGTGAACCTGCTGGTGCAGAGCCATCCTATCAACAGCGCTTTGTCGCTGATTGTGGTGATGGGCTCGCTTGCTGCCGAATATCTTCTGTTGGGCGCGGAATTTGTGGCTGCGGTTCAGGTGATCGTCTATGCCGGCGCGATCATGGTTTTATTTTTGATCACCATCATGCTGTTAAACGCCGGCAAAGAGGAGCGCACCAAGGGCAGCCGAGTCGCGACCCTGCTCGGCGTTCCCGGAGTGACCGTCGGCGCGGTGCTTGTCGCCTGGACGCTTCTCCATCGCTCCAACACGCAGTCGGTTCCCATCGGCGCGTTAAAGGGCGATCCCGGCGATATTGCCCGGCTGCTCTTCCACGATTTCCTGTTGCCTTTTGAAGTCACGTCGGTGCTGATCCTGATCGCCATCATGGGCGCGGTTGTCCTCGCCAGCCGGCCTGAAGCGGCGGCCCGCGGCGCGAGAAAGGACGAAGGATAAAGATGGTCCCTCTTTCCTACTATCTCGTGTTGAGCGGGATCTTGTTCGTGTGTGGTGTGCTTGGGTTCCTGATCAAGCGCAACATCATCACAATATTCATGTCGATCGAGCTGATGCTGAATGGCGTGAACCTGTCGTTCGTGGCTTTCGCCGCGCAATGGCACGCGCTTAGCGGACAAGTGTTCGTCTTCTTCGTGATGGTCGTGGCCGCCGCTGAGGCCGCGGTGGGATTGGCGATCATCATTGCCGTCTATCGCACGCGTGAGACTTTGAATGTCGATCAGGTGAATCTGCTCAAGCTATGACGCCGAATCCTTATCTCTGGCTCATCCCGGTGCTTCCGCTTGCGGGCGCGGCGATTAACGGCTTCTTTGGCCGGCAATCGTCAAAGAAGGCGATATCGGCGATTGCGCTGGTTTTCTGTGGTGCTGCCTTTGCCATGGCGTTATTTCTGGCTGCGGGCTTTTCTTCGGCATCGGCTCCTTATTATTTCGACCTAGCACACTGGATCCGCTCCGGAAGCTTTCAGGTCGATTTTAGTTTCTATCTCGATCAGTTATCGCTCGTGATGCTGCTGGTGGTCACCGGCGTCGGCTTCCTTATTCATATCTATTCGGTTGGCTACATGTGGGACGACGACGGGTACTACCGCTTCATGTCCTACATGAATCTGTTCATGTTCTTCATGCTGACGCTGGTGCTGGCGAAGAACTACCTGGTCATGTTCATCGGCTGGGAGGGTGTGGGGCTGGCGTCATACCTGCTGATCGGTTACTGGTTCACAAAGGATTCCGCGGCTGCGGCGGGCAAGAAAGCATTCATCGTCAACCGCATCGGCGACTTCGGATTCCTGATTGCGCTTTTCTTGATGATCAAGCATTTCGGATCGCTCGACTTCATGCACGTCTTTGCGGCGGCGCAATCGTTGCCAGCGGAGACTGCGGGCGCCGGGCTGCTCACGGCCATCGGTTTGCTGTTGATGGTGGGCGCGGCGGGCAAGTCGGCACAGATTCCTCTTTATGTATGGCTGCCGGACGCCATGGAGGGTCCCACTCCAGTCTCCGCGTTAATCCATGCGGCGACCATGGTGACGGCGGGCGTCTATATGGTGGCGCGGTCCCACATGATCTTCGAGCGCTCACCAATGGCCTTGATGGTCGTTGCGATCATTGGGACCCTCACCGCGCTCTTCGCAGCGACCATCGGGATTGCCCAAACCGACATTAAGAAGGTGCTGGCCTATTCGACGGTCTCGCAGCTCGGCTATATGTTCATGGCGTGTGGCGTAGGCGCGTTCTCAGCGGGCATCTTTCATTTGATGACGCATGCGTTCTTCAAGGGCCTGTTGTTCCTGGCGGCTGGTTCGGTAATTCATGGCATCGGCGGCGAGCAGGACATGCGAAAGATGGGCGGACTCCGGATGTACATGCCCTGGACATTTGCGACGATGGGAATTGCCACGCTCGCCATCGCAGGCATCCCGCCGCTCGCCGGCTTCTGGTCCAAGGACGAGATTCTTTGGAGAGCGTTTGGCGCAAGCTGGGTTTACTGGCTGATTGGCGTGATTACCGCGTTTATCACGTCCTTCTATATGTTCCGGCTCATGTACATGACATTTGGCGGCGAATACCGAGGCGCCGCCGCACAAGAATCGCATGGCCACGACGATCACGGTCATGGACACGGTCACGGAGGGCCGCATGAAAGTCCGTGGGTGATGCTGGGGCCGCTGGCGATCCTTGCCGTACTCTCGTTCGTGGGCGGTTTCGTAGGCTACGGAAATCATTTCGAACATTTTCTGGCTCCCGTTTTTGAGGGAGCGAGTGAAGTTGCGCAGGCAGCCCCTCCGGAGACCGGGAAGAGCACGCTCGAGTATCTGCTTATGGCTGTGTCCGTGAGCGTAGCTGGGCTCGGATGGCTGCTGGCATATTTATTTTATAGCCGCCGCCCGCAATTGCCGGCGCGTATTGCCGCCAGCCTCGGCGGACTCTACCGAGCGGTCGCGAACAAGTACTACATCGACGAGCTTTACGCCGTCCTTTTCGTCAAACCGCTTGTTGACGGTTCGACCGCCATTCTTTGGCATGGCGTTGACCAGGGAGTGATCGACGCCGCGGTTAACGGCTCAGCCGACGCCGCGCGGCACGTGTCTGACAATGTACGCCACATGCAGTCGGGCAATTTGCGTTCGTATGCCGGATGGGTGGCCGCTGGAGGCGCGGTTGTCATCGCCTACATGGTCTGGATGGGAGTGCGATGAATATGGGTCCTATGAACATGGATAGCCTCGGTCCCGTCATTCTTTCGCTGGTAACCTTCATCCCTGCGGCGGGCGGGCTGCTGATTCTGCTGATCCCGCGGCGCGATCGTGACATCAAGCTGTTTGCGCTGGTCATCTCAGTACTGGCATTTGTGGCCTCGCTGCATTTGCCGGTTTACCTGCACCGCGATCACAACCTCTTTAAGTTCGAAATCGACAAAGTCTGGATCGCGACTCCCAACATTCATTACCACATGGGTATTGACGGAATCTCCGTGTGGCTGGTGGTGCTGACCACCTTCCTCACGCCTCTGTGCGTGCTGATTTCGTGGACTTCGATTCACGCGAGGGTGAAGGAATTCTTCATCCTGCTGCTGATTTTGGAAACGGCTCTGATCGGCGTTTTCACCTCGCTCGATTTGTTCCTGTTCTACTTCTTCTGGGAGGCAACGCTCATTCCGATGGCGCTGCTGATCGGCATGTACGGCCATGGCCGCAAGGTCTACGCCGCGGTGAAGTTTTTTCTGTTCACCTTCCTCGGCTCGACGTTCATGCTGGCGGCGATCGTGTGGCTGTATGCCAAGACCGGCAGCTTCGATTTTGTCGTCATTCAGAACGCAATTCGCAGTGGAAGTGTGCCCGGTTTTGAAACCGCATCGCTGTGGCTTTTCCTCGGCTTTTTCATCGCATTCGCGGTAAAAGTCCCGCTCTTCCCTCTTCACACCTGGCTGCCTGACGCGCACGTGGAGGCCCCCACCGCTGGATCGGTGCTGCTCGCCGGCGTGTTGCTGAAGATGGGCACCTACGGCTTGCTGCGCTTCGATGTTGGCCTCTTCCCCGAGCAGGCGCGCCGCAACGCTCCCTGGATCATGGTGCTCGCGCTGATCGGCATCATCTACGGCGCGCTGGTCTCGCTGGTGCAGCCGAATATGAAGAAGCTGATCGCCTACTCCTCGGTCAGTCACCTTGGATTCGTCGTCCTTGGAATCTTCAGTTTCACCGCGGCCGGCCTGAACGGCGCCGTCTTCGTCATGCTGGCGCACGGTGTCGCCACCGGCGGGCTCTTTATGCTGGCGGGCATACTCTACGAACGGCGACACACCTACGAGATTGCAGAGCTTGGCGGCTTGGCGACACCCATGCCGAAATATGCCACCTTCTTTCTGGTCACTGTGCTGGCCTCGGTCGGACTGCCGATGCTGAACGGTTTCATCGGTGAGTTCCTGGTGCTGAGCGGAGCATTCCAGGCGCGGCCGATCTACGGAATTCTCGCTGCGACCGGTGTGATCTGGAGCGCCTGCTACCTTCTGTGGATGTATCAGCGCGTCTTCTTCGGCAAGGTGACGCACGAAGTCAATGCCACTCTGCCCGACCTCAACCTGCGTGAGAAGACAGCACTGTCTCCGATTGCGATTGCTGCTCTGGCGATGGGCGTTGCTCCCCTGGTGTGGCTGAGCGCGATTGATCCGGCGGTGCAAGCGGCTCTCGCCCCGTTCACACAATTGGCCAGCACCTTGGTGGGCCGATGACCCTGACACTGGCGATGATGGCGATGACGGCGTTCTCGCATTCGTTGCCGAACCTCCTGGCGCAGGTGCAGACCTCGATTCCACAAGCCGCCGACTACTGGCGTATTCTGCCGGAGCTGGTGCTGTCGCTCTTCGGCATGCTGCTGATGATCGTCGACCCGCTGCTTGACGAAGAGAACAGTCACCAGTCACTCGGCACAATCGCATTGATCGGAACTCTGGCCGCTCTGGCGTCGACGTTCTGGATGGCGCGGTATCCCGGAACCGCGTTTTGGAACATGGTCCGGGTGGACGGCTTCAGCGTTTTTTTTCACGTGCTAGTCATCGCAATTGCCGCAGTGGTGATTCTCAGCTCTTTCGAATACTTGCGGGTGCAACGCATCCGCGCCGGGGAGTACTACGGGCTGATTCTCTTCGGCACGGTTGGCATGTGCCTGATGTCGTCGGCAATCGAACTCGTACTTATCTTTATAGCGCTGGAAATCTCGTCGATCTCGACCTATGTGCTGGCAGGCTTCCGGCGCCGCGACGCTGCCAGCAGTGAATCGTCGCTGAAGTACTTCCTGCTGGGATCGTTTGCGACCGCGTTCTTCCTGTATGGCGTCGCGCTCATGTTCGGCGCGACCGGTTCCACCAGCATTGACGCGATCAGCCAGGTGCTGCGGTCCGGGAGTGTACCGGTTCTGGCGTATGTTGCGACGGCGCTCATGTTCGTGGGCTTGGGCTTTAAGGTCGCCTCTGCGCCGTTCCATATATGGACTCCTGACGTCTACGAAGGGGCTCCGGCTCCGGTCGTCGGACTGATGTCAACTGGCCCGAAGGCAGCGGCGTTTGCGGTTTTGCTGCGCGTGATGTTCGAAGCGAACGCCCCTGGACGCTTCTGGCTGATCTGGGTCTCGGCCGCGCTTTCTATGACGCTGGGGAATGTGGGAGCGTTGGTGCAGGACAACGTCAAGCGCCTGCTGGCGTATTCTTCAATCGCACAGGCCGGATATGTGCTCGCCGCATTTGCGGCACAGCCGGAGTTGGGAACATCGGCGGCAATGTTCTACACCGCTGCCTATGCGGCGATGAATGTAGGGGCTTTTGCAGTCGTCAGCCACTTCGCGAATGCGGGTGAAAAATATGTCGCGCTCGAAGATTATGCGGGCTTGGGCAGACGGTCTCCCGTGCTGGCCGCGACGTTAACATTTTTCCTGATGTCATTGATCGGCATTCCGATCACGGGCGGCTTCTTCGCCAAGTTCTACGTATTGAGTGCCGCGCTGAAGTCGAATCTGGTGGGCTTGGCGCTCATCCTGGTGCTGAATAGTGCCGTGGGCGCTTACTATTACCTGCGCATTATCGTCATGATGTACATGCGTGAACCACGGGGCGAAGTTCCCGTTACTCGGGTGCCCGCCGCGGCAGCGCTCGCCATTGCGGTTTGCGTCGCGGCCACACTCTATCTTGGAGTGCTGCCGGGACGCGTGCTCGACTACGCGGCTCATTCCGCCCACGACCTGGTGAGTGATACAGCGGCCCCGTCGGCATCACCGGCTTCTTTAGCAACAGAGCGTTAGTTCCCACTTCACAAAGAAACAGCCGAAGTCACACTTAGCTCCGGTAAAGCGCGGCTATTGACATCCTCGTAAACCCCACGGGAGACGCGGGTTCTCACTTCAACTGGCGGTGTGAATTACTGTGGAAAAACAGGGCTTCGGTAGTGGGTCTTTATCTTTTCCACAGGCACCGAATTAGCGCCGGAGCCAAAAGCTACTTTGATAACAGTAGTTGACGATTGAAAAAACCGACAGTACAAGCCCGACGAGTATTCCAACGCAAAAGGAAACACAGGCCGACGGACCCCAAGCTCGAATACACGCCAGCCATAGCACGTAAAATCCGATGTGCAGTGACAACACAGCCCAAGATGAATTTATCCATGGCCAGAAAATCTTGCGGCTGGGGAACAGTTCCGGGATTGCGTTATGTGCTGCGATACCGCTCAGGGTTCCTCTCACTTCGACCACCCACATGACCGCAGTAACGAAGAGAGCGCCCAGCGCTATCCACCATCGACTCAGAGGAAACTCCATGACTCCCGCACCCGCCGCGCTCATGGCGGCCATGAACAGCGTCAACTGCTTAAAACGCATGTCGCCGAAAAAACGAAAATTCTCGGCCAATTGCGACAGCTTAGTGTCCTCATTCATCTGTTGCTAACTTGCCTGCTCTCCGAGTGCCTTCAGGATAAGCGCCTTGTCCGTTTGCACGCCGATATTGTGATTCTCTGGCAGCAGGTTGCACAGTTCCTCGACGCTCCAAACGTGGTCGCAAATGCCAGCTTCCATTGCGGGGGTGACGCGCAAACTCGAATGCACACGGCAGAAGTTGTAGTACATAAACCAGAGCGCCACAGCCGCCGCGTGATTCTCGATCTTCTTGGAGAAAGCATTGGTCAGACGAGTGAAGCGCCGAATACTCATTCTCATCGAAAGGTTCTGCCGCTCAACAAACGAAGTCGAAACGTGCTTGGGGTCTGGATTCCCGCTGACAACCTTCATGTCGCAGCCGATGCACGTTGCCGGAGAATACCGCGTCTCGTTCTCATTCGCAGCGCCGTAAATCTTCTGTAACTGCGCGTAGTCAATGTCAGCCCCGAACGCATCTTCGACCGCTTCCAAGTACGCTTTGTGACCGTCCGTCGTGATCTGCACGCGGTTACGAATCCGTCTCGCGCAGTCGCGCATGAACTCTTTTGCCCATCCCAGATCACGTCCACCGACTAGATAGCTCACGCAGAGTTTCGTATCCGCGTCGAGTGCGGTCCACGTCCACACATCGCCCCATCCGATTGCCTTTTTCTCCGGGCGTGTGTTCTTCGCCTTGGAGCCTACGTATTGCCAAATCTCGTCGCACTGGAGACGGCGCACGCGGAGATTGCGGACGTTGCTGTCATGGTAGGCCGCGCAAGCATCGGCCAAATCAAGCAGGAGCTTTATGACGGTGTTCTTGGAAACGCCCGTCAGACGCACCGTCGAGCGGATTGAATTTCCCTCGACTAAAGCCGCGACAACTCGCTTTTTCTGCTCCATTGTTAGCCGTTTCATATACTGACCTATATGCTTGAGCGTGTACGATGTCAAGTAAAATCATCATTTGACGCGGCTAAGTTCAGTTTTTGATGTAGTTCTGTGGCTCCCGCCCGCGATTCCGGTCATGGTAAGGCCGAACAGTAGTTGTTCTAGCTCCGCTGTTGGTAGAGCTAGCTCTTCCGCAATTCGCCCCCTGGTAATCCCATCGTCCCAAAGTGAACTCAATACAGCTTTGAGCACAACCGATGACTCGTGCGGCACAGGATTCGGCTCCCGATCCTTCCCGCGCTTAGAAATCTCGATGTACAGCCCACGGAATTGCCAATCGCTCACTAGTCCTAGGGCATGGAGCCGATAAGCAAGCGCGGCAACCGAAACCCCCCATACTCGCTTTAGCCTGACGAGATTGGCATAGGTTGGGAACTTGGGCGCTTTCGGATGCACACTACCCCTCGGTAGCAGGAACGCAGAAGCAAACAAATTTGCTTCTTTCTCCGCTTCAATGCCACGCGGAGGCCCGTGTCTGTGAAGGACCAAGTGTCCTAGTTCGTGTGCTGCGTCGAAACGGCTGTGTTCCGCCGTTTTGTTCGTGTTCAAGAAAATAAACGGGACATTGCCCTTCCACATCGAGTAGGCATCGACTTGCCTCGCATCGACGGCCAAGGAATATACGCGAACGCCCCTTGATTCTAGGAGGTGAACCATATTCCTGATTGATCGAGTGCCAAGCTGCCATTCTCGCCGCACAAACTCCGCAGCCGCCTCTGGGTCGGGTTCGCGGCCAAGTTCTCGGCCAAGATCGGGAATGTCGGCAACAGGCAACCCGAATTTCTTATCTAGCCAGAAATTGAAATGCAATCCCAGAGTGGCCTGACTTAGCGCCATATCCCGTTGCGCTGCCGTCATCGTTTTCATTGAACGAAAACTGCCGGTATCAATACTTGGCTCGTCAAGATCGTCGCCCATGAAAAATTCGCGCGGGAAATCTGTTACGCGCACTATTTGGGCAATGGCATCTTCCGTAGGCTTCTTTTTCCCGGCCTCCCAAGCCTCGACGGACTTCCGATCCACCCCCACTTTTTTGGCGAATGCCAGCTTGCTCAAACCCTTGCGCTTCCGGGCAACGGCAAGGCGTGTCCGGTTAAACGCGCTACGATCAACGCTTTCTGATCTCAACGGTAATTTCAGGAGATTGGCCCCCATCGTCGTTTCCGGTGTGTGGATTTTCTGGATTGTCAGTATCCCCATAACCATCGAACGGGATGGGAGGAAATATGATACGGTCACCCCATCTGTCGATGTAGCCATCTTCGGACATCTCTAGGGGGCGCGACAATTCACTACGAAGTTCCCCCCTCTCAAAGTCCCGATGTGTTAGGAAAATCCAGAGCGTGCGGCCTAGCCTTTCGGATGCTTCCATTACCGCAGCAGGGTTTTCCATGAAGGCAAATTGCGTCTGCTGTTCTAAATTCACTTCCACAGCCTCAGCAGTAACACGCCCTTTAGGGGACCGGGTAGATGGAGTCTCGTCGGTTCCAGTCTTCTCGTCTCCAGAAAGCGCGGTGATTGCTATCGTGCCAGCATCATTCACGACAAGAGGCTGGTTCCGCTCATTGATCGCCGTCCAAGCAGGAACCAGTTGATCTCTTAGCGAGCGGTTCCCACCGGCCCATCCTGCTATCGGCGGAAATATCGGCGGGTCGTGTTCGGTACATGAGAAGTAGTCCGCAAGGTGTACTCTCCCGGCTGTTTCAAAAATCTCAGTGGTTAAACCCATCGCCGCAAGACGTTCCGCATCGCTTCGCGGCTCTCTACCCGGAAATGCTGAGTTCATCTGTGCTCCCTTCATGGAATTGAAAAGTTCCCAAAATCCTACCACAAATGCGGTAGGAAAAAGGGAACTTTTTTATTTCCATCTGGCGGAGGCAGCTTTTTTTGCAATAGCCCTTCGTTTTGCCGGAGATAATTTTTTGGCCCTAGAGCGACCGCCTTTGCGTCCGCCCATGCTTCCGAGCGCAACGGCGTGAGGATTGCGGGTATCTGGTTCGGGCTGTGGGAGTGGCGTGCCGTCCATCTGCTCCCCGATGGCTTGTTCGACAATAGCGCGGCCCACTTCCATGAAGTCGCGCTTCGGGCTTGAGCGTTTCGGCATGGTTCCATGATGCCACGGATTCACTAGCAATGCATCACCTGTGGAAAAGATACGAACCCACTACCAGGGCTTCGCCTCGATTGACAATCGCCGTCCGACTCGTCATTATTACCTACACATGCTTGCCTGGAGATTTTATTCTTCGGGCCGGAGGCTGTATGTTGCAGTTCTTGCGAAAGATTTGCGCGGACGAGCGTGGACAAGATATCGCGGAATACGCCGTCATGCTCGCCGTCATCCTGGTATTGGTGATCGGCACCGTGCGTCTGATTGGGGGCAACGCCAACAACGCGTTCTCCACCGTTGCCAGTAGTCTGAGTAATTAATCTCGTCTCCGCAAGTTCTGAAGACGTTTGCATCTTATATTTACGCTTCAGTATCTCTATGAAACGATTTGGCACCTTCCGCCTGTTTAGCCGCTATTGGTTTCCATTCGCGGCGGCGGTGGAGAATCGGAGCCAGTCACCAGAGAAATAGAGACAGCTCAAAGATTCCGCTAAAGCCGCGATAGAATCGCGGCTTTTGTTTTTGGCGGCAAAGAGGAAAGGTCATCACCATGATTGTGAACATGTCCGACGGCGCCACCGAACAGCAGATCGAACACGTCATTCAACGCATCCGCGAAGCCGGGTTCCAGCCTCACGTCACGCGCGGCACCGAACGCACCATCGTGGCCGCGGTCGGCAGCGGTGGACGCCGCCATGAAATCGAGGCGCTTTCGGTCGCACCGGGCGTCGACAACGTGGTAGCGATCGCTCAGCCCTTCAAGCTTGTCAGCCGTCAAACACGGCCACAGCCGTCGGTGGTGGACGTTCGCGGCGTGAGAATCGGCGGTCCCGAAGTGGTCGTGATTGCCGGTCCCTGCTCGGTCGAGTCGCGCGAGCAATTGCTGGAGACTGCGCAAGGCGTAAAGCGCGCGGGGGCGACCATGCTGCGCGGCGGAGCCTACAAACCGCGTACCTCCCCGTATGAGTTCCAGGGTCTGGGGCTCGAAGCGCTCAAGATTTTGCGCGAAGCTCGCGAAACTACCGGCCTGCCGGTTGTAACCGAGGTCATGAGTACGGAGGACGTGGACCTGATCTGCGAGTACGCCGATATGCTCCAGGTGGGCGCGCGCAACATGCAGAATTTCGCTTTGCTGCGCCGGCTCGCCACTATCAAGAAACCGGTTCTGCTCAAGCGCGGACCTTCGGCCACGGTGAAGGAGTGGCTGCTGGCGGCTGAATATCTGCTCTCCGGCGGAAACGATCAGGTCGCGCTTTGCGAGCGCGGAATCAAGACCTTCGAAACGGCCACTCGCAACACCTTCGACCTTTCTGCTGTCGCCCTGGCCAAAGAACTCTCGCACCTGCCAGTGGTGGCCGATCCGTCGCATGGCACTGGCAAGCAGAGCCTGATCGGGCCGGTTTCGCGCGCGGCGATAGCCGTCGGAGCGGACGCTATCATCGTCGAGGTCCATCCCTGTCCGGAGCGCGCGCTTTCCGACGGACCCCAGTCTCTTGACCTCCCCCAGTTCGAGCGCGTGATGCGCGGTTTGAGTGAGCCCTTACGCCCCGTGCTCGGTCGCGGCGCGGGCCCGGCGCAGGCCTAACTCTGCCCTGCGTCAGGATTCGCAGCGGAGTTATTGGAAAACATCGATCGGCCCTGCCGTAGAGATCGCGCGGGGGTCTCGCTCTTGGCGCGGCCGGCAGTTTGAAGGACGCCGCCAGGCAGGCCAATCTGTCCCAAACAGCGTTCCCCGGCTGCCCGGCTTTTATTTCAAGTGAGTTACGGACTCATCGGCGGTATTTGTCCCGGTCAATGGGCCAAGTTGTCCCTCCACGCCTGACGGAAATTCATATCTAAGTGATTGTAAACAAGAGTTTTACCCACATCGCAATTGGCCTCGCGATTGCCCATAAAAGGCCAGGCACGAGGGCGGGTTGTATGCCATGTTCCTCGAACGGAGCCACCAGAAGAACGATTATGAACAACACCGATAAATCGCAGCTCGCAAAAGGACGCAAGGGCCGTCCGCTCAATTCCCCGGCGTTTAGCGCTGCCTGGGGCCGCGTTCTCGCTATGGCGCTGGTGGTGCTTTCGGCAATCCCGTCCTCCGCCACCGGCAAGCCTGTGCTGAATAGCCAGACATCCAAGTTTTCTAGGGACCTTCAGTCAGCGGCAGGCGGGAACGGCATGGTGACCGTCATCGTTCAACATCGCCAGATGCCCACCAGCGCGCATTTGAAGTCCTTGCAGGACGCTGGCGCAACGATTAAGTCGCAGTTCCACACGATCCGTGCGGTAACCATGACCGTGCCCGCCAGCATGCTGGCGGTACTGGCGAACGATCCCAACGTCGCCTACATCACACCCGACCGCCAAATGAGCCTGACGGCCACGAACAACGAAGAGTTCGCGACTGCGGTCGAGGCTAATGTTGCGTCCTGGCAGTTTGGGTTCGATGGCACCGGCGTCGGCGTGGCTGTCATTGACAGCGGAATCGCAGCTCATCCTGACCTGAACAATGCCAACGGAAACAGCCGCGTGGTGTACAGCCAGAGCTTTGTCGCGGGCCAGACCAGAACAAGAACGGACCTGTTCGGGCACGGAACGCACGTGGCGGGTTTGATCGGTGGCAACGGCTCCAATTCGGGCACCGCCAATGGCTATCCGGCGACATATGCCGGCATGGCTCCTAACGTCAACCTGATCAACCTGCGTGTGCTGGACCAGAATGGATTCGGCACGGATAGCCAGGTGATCGCTGCCATTGAGCAGGCGATCGCGCTGGAAGATACCTACAATATCTGCGTCATCAACATGTCATTGGGACGTCCGATTTTCGAGAACTACACTCTCGATCCGGTGGACCAGGCAGTGGAAGCCGCTTGGCAGGCCGGCATTGTAGTGGTGGTGGCTGCGGGCAACAACGGCCGCTACGCGCCTACGGACGGCTACGGCACCATCGGCGTTCCGGCTAACGATCCCGCCGTCATCACGGTGGGAGCGACACTGACGATGTATACGCCGACGCGGGCGGACGATGAGATCACGAGCTACAGTTCCAAGGGTCCAACCGCGATCGATCACATCGTGAAGCCCGACCTGGTCGCGCCGGGAAACCACCTGGTCTCCTTGCGTGTCGCAGGCAGCACCTTGGATACGCTCTATCCACAACTTGAAGTTGCCCCGACCCCCGGGAACGGGCCCGCCATTTACTTTCAATTAAGCGGAACCAGCATGGCAACGCCGATAGTGAGCGGCGCAGTGGCGCTGATGATGCAGCAAAACCCGAATTTAACTCCCGACCAAGTGAAAGCGCGCTTGATGAAGACAGCGTGGAAAGGCTTCGGGCAATACACCCAGTCAACCGCCGACATCAACGGAGCCGTTTACTCCAACGAGTGCGACATCTTCACCTATGGAGCGGGCTATCTGGATATAGACGCCGCTCTTAGCAATACCAACCTCGCGACGGGAACAGCACTTTCCCCGACCGCAGTCTTTAACGCGATCAACGACTCTGTGACTATCGTAAATACGTCCGACCCAAACTTCGCCGGGACCAGCGTGGTTTGGGGTGCCACCTCGGTCGTCTGGGGAGATTCAGTGGTTTGGGGCGCTGACGAGATCCTCAGCGACTCGGTGGTTTGGGGCGCCACCAGCGTCGTCTGGGGGTCGACCTCCGTTTCTGGCTTCAGTGTAGTCTGGGGTGCCACTTCAACCGCTGCTAGTGCTTCGGCAGCACTCGGCAACGGCGACCCGGGAGACAACTAGACAACCGACTGACGCCACATCGGAGACTTCCATGACAAATACTCTTCCAATTAAAGCCAAAGTCATGATCGGAATGGTGGTCGTTGCGAGTCTGTGCGCTCTATCGTTCGGCGTAATCAGATGGCAAACGCAAGCCTGGCCACAGTTGGTGCTCCTCCTGGCGGCAGCCGCACTGAGCTCGCGCTTCAAGGTAAAGGTGCCTGGGATGACGAGCTCGATGTCGGGAAATCTGCCCGTCATTCTTCTCGGTGTCACGCAACTGGGATTGTTCGCTAGCCTGCTCGTCGCAGTCACGGCGGCAGTCGCGCAATCCTATTCCGGCGGGAATAAAACGAAACCAATTCAATTTGTATTTAACGCATGCACACTGCTAAACGCTGCAGGGCTCGCTTACCTGGCCTACCACAGCCAGTTCTTCGCAGCCCGCGCGACAGCGCACACGATCTCTCTGGTGCTGGCCGCTGCCATCTATTTCCTGGCGAACACGGCGCCGGTAGCCAGCATCATCGGTCTGACGGAAGGTGTCAATCCTTTTGCCCTCTGGCACAAAATCTTTCTGTGGTCGTTCCCAAACTATGTAATCGGAGCGGGATTGACTGCGATCGCCTCCACCATCAGCACGGTCAGCGGACTGGCAACCGTGGCAGCTCTGCTGACGGTGCTGTTCGCCGTTTACCAATCGTACAAGCGGTACGTGGGTCGAGCGGAACAGCCACGAGTGATGGCTATGGCAGCCGGTCGATAACCTGCAAGGCAATCCTTTCCGCGCGCAGCGGCCGGCTGTGCGCATTTTCTTTGCTGCGCGTTTGTCGATTATTTCTCCCTTCTCTTACAGTGCGAGTGCAGGGCAGGTTCTCAGAAATTGCAGTTTTCCACCGAATCGTCGAAATCACTTCGGCGAGGCTTTTTAGTGAAGGCTATTTTGCGGATGCGAGCACGATTTTCATCAACTCTTTTCCGAGGTCAGAGGCATGGCCGTCTTCGAGATTGATCAAGATGACTACTCCCGCGCGACGCTCGGGGACGATCATAAAGAAAGTGCTGGTTCCCTGCTGCCCGCCGCTGTGGCCAACGTCTAAGGCGCCGAGATCTTTCCAAGTGCCCCATCCGAGGGCGTAGCGATCTTCCTTGCCGTCGCTGGGTTTCAGCGGACTCCACATCAGATCGCGTGTTGAGCGAGCGATGATGCGGTCGTTGAGCATGGCCACTTCGAATTGAGCCATGTCGTCAGCGGACGAGAGCCAGCCGCCGCCGGGTATCTTGTAGCTGGAATCGAGGAAATCGGCGTTGCTTATCGCTCCAGACTTATCTTTACTGTAGAAACGCGTACGGAATGGAACGATGGCGAAGCGGTCGTCGACGACGGTATGCGTCATGCCTGCGGGCGTGAGAACATTCTTGCGAACGAAATCCACATAGTTCTCTCCCGAAGCGCCTTCGATGGCGCAGCCCACCAGTGTGAATCCCTGCGTCGAATAGTGGAACTCGGTTCCGGGTTTAGCAACAAGGGGATCGTTCTTAAAGAAATCGAGCCCACCCTGGATTGGGTTCAGGAAGTGCTTCGTATTGCCGATCTCGGGATCGTCCTGCGACTCGGACTTGTAATGGCGAATTCCGCCCAAGTGGCCGAGAAGCTCGCGGGTGGTGATGGGCTCATCTTTCTGAGGGAAGGCCGAACAGTATTTTTGAACCGGAGCGTCAAGATCAAGCTTGCCTTCCTGCCAGAGCAGCAGCGACGCGGTTGCCGTGATGGATTTCGAAATAGAACCCAGCCGATACAGCGTGTGGGAAGTCGCGGGAACAAAGTTTTCGAGATCTGCGCTGCCGAATCCCGCCGACCATTCCACGGCGCCGTTTTCGACGACGGCCACGGAAACTCCAGGAGTGCTGTTGGCGGCCATGAAGCGAGCAATGGCAGTTTCTAGCTGGGTGCGCTTTTCAGGGGCGATCTGTCCTGACTGGGTGACTGCAGGCGCAGGCAAGAGCAGATGCACGACCAGGACGATCGCGGATATCCCTCTAGTCGCGATCGCCATCGGTCCGTTGCGAGGTCGAGGCATGGTCGGGGACTCTACTTGAGGTCACCGCAGGCTGGGCCGAGGTATTTGGAGCTGAATGTGAAGTCCATGTTCATGTTGTGACCACTCAGAATTACACACCGGGAGTTGTGGATCAAATCAATTGTGGGGCAAGCCCATTGTCGGGAGCGGTGCGGCCCGTTCACGGTCTCGGAGACAACTCTGAGCGCGGCCCACGCGAGCGGTCACTGCTGTACAAATCGCGGTGATTGCTATACAAATAGCGAACATCCTACACTCTAACGAGGCAAGAAACCTCACTCCGGGGACTCAATCGTTGTACATCAACGCGTCGTACATCAAACCCAGAACACTGGATGAAGCTGTGGCCCGGTTGGCCGCGGGCAACGCTCATATTTTGTCGGGCGGCACGGATTTTTATCCGGCGCTCGGCGACCGGGTGATGCCTGAAGCAGTCGTGGATGTTTCCGGACTGAGAGAGCTGCGGGGCGTGTCGTGCCAAGCGGACTGCTTTCGCATTGGCGGCCTGACGACGTGGAGCGAGATCATACGAACTCCGCTTCCCCGCTGCTTTGATGCGCTAAAGAGCGCGGCGCGCGAGGTTGGTTCCGTGCAGATACAGAATCGGGGGACGGTGGCGGGGAATTTGTGCAATGCCTCGCCGGCAGCCGATGGCGTACCACCACTGCTGGCGCTGGATGCGGAAGTGGAGTTGGTTTCAAAAGCAGGCGTGCGAAAGATGCCGCTGACTGAGTTTATCGTAGGAAATCGGAAGACGCAGCGGAAGACGGATGAACTGTTAACGGCGGTGCTCGTTCCGCGCGGACTGGAAAATGCGGCGTCGGCGTTTGCGAAGCTGGGGGCGCGGCGCTATTTGGTGATATCGATTTCGATGGTAGCGGCGGTAGTGCAGATCGGCGATCGTCGGGTCCTGGACGCGCGGGTGGCGGTGGGATCGTGCTCCGCAGTTGCTCGGCGACTGCGTGCACTTGAGAGCGATCTCGTCGGCGCATCGGCGCGCGACGGGCTCGGCCCGCTGGCGCGGCTGGAGCATCTGGCCCCGCTCTCGCCGATTGATGATGTCAGGGCTACGGCCGAATACCGGATAGATGCTTCCCTGCGGCTGGTGCAGCGGGCATTGAACTCGTGCGTGGAGAACGGCTGATGGCTGTGACTCGGGAGTCGCCGGCGGTGCGACGCGAGCAGTCCATTGCGTTCCGTGTGAACGGCCGCAGGGTGACTGTTTCCAGTTCGCCTTTGCAGCGGCTTTCACGCGTATTGCGGGAGCAACTAGGCCTGACTGGAACCAAAGTCGGATGCGACGCGGGAGATTGCGGGGCTTGCACTGTGCTGCTGGATGGAGATCCAGTTTGCGCGTGCCTGGTGGCATTGGGGCAAGTCGAGGGATGCGAGGTCACGACGGTCGAAGGCCTGGCACTTCGGACGTCCTTGGGCAAGTCTGTCGGAGCTAAATTGCAGCAATCGTTTCTGGCGCACGGTGCCGCGCAGTGCGGAGCTTGCACTCCGGGAATGCTGGTGGCGGCAACGGCCTTGCTGGAGAGGAACTACACGCCCGACGAGACCGAAGTAATGGACGCGATCGGAGGCGTGCTTTGCCGCTGTACGGGATATCGGAAGATCATTGCGGCGATTCTTGATGCTGGAGCGAACGGTGCGCATCGGCCCGATCAAGCTGCGATTCTCCCTGAAGCAGGCGCTGCTGTGGGAACCAGGTTGGTCCGGCTGGATGGAAAGCAGAAGGTCGACGGCAGCGAAATCTTTGGCGCGGATGAAACTCCGGCGAAAGCGCTGGCGGTTCGTGCGATTCGCAGTCCTTATCACCGGGCGCGATTTCATTTCGGCGATCTGGCGGCATTTGTTCGGGATCATCCCGGGCTTGAAGCCGTCTTTACAGCGAAGGATGTGCCGGGAAGGAATTGCTATGGAGTGATCGGCAGTTTCGCAGATCAACCGGTATTCGCGGAGCATGAGGCCCGGCATCGCGGAGAAGCGGTAGCCGCAGTGATTGGTGAATCGGCAATGGTGGAAGCGTTGGAAGTCGCGGACTTTCCGGTGAGTTGGGAAGAATTGCCGCCACTCCAGGATATCGACGCTGCGCTGGCGACGGGAGCGCGTCTGATCCATCAGAATCGCCCGGAGAATGTTCTGGTGCGGGGACGCGTGGTGCGCGGCGACGTCGAAACAGCACTGGACGCGGCCAACGTCGTGGTCGAAGGCGAGTACGAAACGGGATTTGTTGAGCACGCCTACATTGAGCCTGAGGCGGGATTCGCGCGGCGCGTCGGCGACCAGATCGAGATTCAAGCGTGTACGCAGTCTCCTTACATGGATCGCGGCGATATCGCCGCGATCCTCGGGATTGCGCCGGAGCGGGTGCGCATCATCCCGACGGCAGTGGGCGGCGGATTTGGCTCGAAGCTGGATCTTTCCGTCCAGCCGTTTCTGGCGCTAGCGGCATGGCATCTGCGGAAACCCGTGCGCATGGTCTATTCGCGTACTGAGTCGATGGTGTCGACCACGAAGAGGCATCCGGCGCGCATGCGTCTGCGCGCAGGCTGCACTAAAGATGGCAAGCTGCTGGCGCTCGACTTTGCTGCGGATTTTAACACCGGGGCCTATTCGTCGTGGGGACCGACGGTCGCGGCGCGGGTACCCGTGCATGCATCCGGCCCTTATTACGTGCCCCATTACCGGGCGTTAACCAGGGCGGTGCACACCAATCTCGTACCGGCCGGAGCATTTCGCGGCTTCGGGGTTCCTCAGGCTGCGGTTGCGCAAGAACAACTCTATGACGAACTTGCGGACCGCATTGGCATGGATCGGCTGGAGTTCCGCATTCTGAATGCGCTTGACGATCGGACGCCTACGGTCACTGGGCAGGTACTTGGCAAGGGCGTGGGCATTCGCGCTTGCCTGGAGGCGTTGCGGCCGAAATGGAAGGCGGCGCGGCGCGATACCGCGGAATTCAACCTGAATGCGGCTGGTGCGCTGCGGCGCGGCGTGGGCGTTGCGGGAATGTGGTATGGGTGTGGAAACACTTCCCTCCCCAACCCTTCGACGGTTCGCATCGGACTGAAGCGCGACGGACGGATCGCTTTGCACCAAGGCGCGGTGGATATTGGACAGGGATCGAACACGATCGTGACCCAGATTTGTGCCGATGCGCTAGGCGTACCGATTGAGCGCTTCGACCTGCTCTCGGGAGACACTGCCATTACGCCAGATTGCGGCAAAACCTCCGCTTCCCGGCAAACGCTAGTGACCGGGAAAGCTGCGCAGTTGGCGGGCGAGAAGCTGCGGCGCGCAATTCTCAAGCTCGCGGGCGCCTGTGACTGTGCGCGTATTCATTTTGACGATGCCGGAGTTACGGTGCGCGACGGCGATAACTCGCACGTGCTAGCCCTCGGAACTTTGCCTCTTGATGAGCATGGATATGTCATCACCAGCGAGGCAACGTTCGATCCTCCGACGAGTCCGCTGGACGAGAATGGGCAGGGAGTTCCTTACGCGGCGTTCGGCTTTGGCGCGCACATGGCGGAGATCGAAGTAGACATTGAACTCGGCACGGTGCGAGTCTTGAAAGTCACGGCGGCGCATGATGTGGGACGCGCGATTAATCCAACGTTGGTTGAGGGTCAGATTGAAGGCGGCGTCGCGCAGGGACTGGGCATGGCGTTGATGGAAGAATTTTTCCCCGGGAAGGGCGAGAACCTGCACGATTATTTGATCCCATCGGCTGGAGATGTTCCGCCGGTGGAATCGATTCTGATCGAAGACCCTTCGCCGATTGGCCCGTTTGGAGCGAAAGGGATTGGTGAGCAAGCGGTGATTCCGACGGCGCCGGCAATTCTGAACGCCCTGCATGACGCGATCGGGATTCGTGTGCAAAGAATTCCAGCAACTCCCGACCGCGTGCGGGCCGCGATTCTGAATCTGTGCAACCGCAAAGCGGTGGAGTTGAAGATCGACGGCGGCACAAAGGTCACAATGGATCACAGGGGAAACACAGGACTCAAGGATGACGAATAAAAGCGCCTATCGACTACTTTGCGTGTTTCACGTCGCATTCTCAATTCTTCTCTATGGGCAGACGACACCCGCGGCGGCGAGGAAAGAGCGTGCCGATACGATTATCACGGGCATGGTCGTCACCATGGACGGCGCACGTCACATCTACGACGACGGGGCAGTCGTCGTAACAGGGGACACGATTGTCGCGGTGGGCCCACGCGCTGAGCTCGAAGCGAGGTACGAGAGCCGTCAGACCATCGATGCTAAAGACAAGCTGCTGTTGCCGGGATTCATCAACGGTCATACCCACGTCCCCATGACGCTGTTTCGCGGCCTGCACGACGATGTAACGCTGAACGACTGGCTTTACAAATACATCTTCCCTGCAGAGAAGAAGAACGTCACCGAGTCGTTCGTTCGCTGGGGAACGCGGCTCGCTGCGGCCGAGCAAATTCGCTCGGGAGTGACCACCTTCGCGGATATGTACTACTTCGAAGACGCGGTGGCGGAGGAAACCAAGGCGGCCGGCATGCGCGGCGTGCTCGGCGAAACGTTTATCGACTTTCCTGCGCCCGATAATAAAACTGAAGCCGCGATGCTCGAATACACCGAGAAGTTCTTGAGGAAGTGGCAAGGCGATCCGCTGATTCACGCGGCCGTGGCGCCGCATTCCATTTACACCTGCTCGCAAAAGACGCTGCAGGATGCGTCCGCCTTGGCTCGTAAGTATCATGAGCCGATTCTGATTCACGTGGCGGAGATGAAGAAGGAGTGGGAAGACAGTGAGAAACAAAACGGGGCATCGCCGGTGCAATATCTGGAGCGCATCGGAGTGCTGGGTCCCGACGTGGTTGCCGCGCACTGTATCTTTGTCGATGAAGCAGACCGCAAGATTCTCGCGCAGCATAACGTGGGCTGCGTGCATAATCCGTCGAGCAACATGATGCTTGCGAGCGGTGTTGCGCCCGTGCCCGAGATGCGCGCTGCCGGAATCGCCCTCGGCCTCGGAACCGACGGGCCGGCAGGCAGCAACAACGACCTCGACCTGATGGAAGAAATCGATTTGGCCGCCAAACTGGCGAAGATCACAAAAATGAGTCCGCTGGCCTTGAATGCGTTGGCCGTCGTAGAAATGGCGACCATCGATGGCGCCAGAGCTTTGCACATGGAGAAAGAGATTGGGTCGCTCGAAAAAGGGAAAAAGGCGGACCTGATCCTTATCAGTCTGGACGAACCGAACGCGGTGCCGATGTACGACGTCTACGCCCAAATCGCGTATTCATTGAAAGGGTGCGACGTGGAGACGGTTATGATCGGAGGGAGCTTCGTGATGCGCGACCATAAGCTACTGACCGTCGACGAACCGGCGGCGATCGCCAAAGCGCGTGAGTATCAGAAGACAGTTGCGCAATCATTGGGAATGCAGTGAGCGTCTTGACGAGGGAGAATGGAATGCAATCGCGCGATTACATCTTTTGGGAGGTGGATGTGCAGGCCGATTTTATGCTTCCCGGTGGCAAGCTCTATGTCCCCGGAGCTGAGAAACTTCTGCCCAATATCCGCAAGCTCACGGACGCGGCGCGGCGCGGCCACGTTTTCCTGGTTTCGCATGGCTGCTTTCATCCGCCGAATGATCCTGAGTTCAAGCAGTTTCCGCCGCACTGCGTGAAAGGGACAGCAGGGGCGAAGTTTGTCCCGGAAGCGCTGGCGGAGAATTTTGTTCGGGTGGAAAACGATGCCCGCGCCAAGCTGCCGGAAGATCTCTTCAAGTATCAGCAGATTATTCTAGAGAAGCAGACGCTGGATATTTTTGAGACTCGGCACGCGGACGAGTTGGTGGAACGCTTGGGGAACGCGGCAGAATTTGTGGTATTTGGAGTCGTAACAGAATTTTGCGTTAGTTATGCGGTCAAGGGATTACTGAGGCGAAAGCGGCGTGTCGCGGTGGTCCGCGATGCGATTGAAACTTTGGCGCCGGAAGTTGGCAACAAAACGCTGACAGAATTACAAAGCCTGGGAGCAAGGCTGGTTAGTACCGAGGAAATTCTCAAGGCGCTACTGCCGTGACCACCTCAAAAACGAGCAATGGAGCGACGGGCGTCTCGCCCGTCCAGCAGTTGCAGTGTCCCGCCGGGCGTGCACGCCCGGCCACCGGCTATCTCTCAAAGCAGCATGCCGGCAATCGAAGCCGACATCAGGTTAGCCATGGTGCCGGCGAGCATGGCGCGCAATCCAAGTTTTGCCAATTCTCCTCGTTTATTGGGAGCCAGCGCGCCGATGCCGCCCAACTGAATTCCGATCGAGCTGAGATTAGCAAAACCGCAGAGCGCGAAGGTTGCGATCGTAAACGAGCGTGGGTCGAGTATCGCCTTCTGCGGTCCGAGCATGGAGAAGGCTACCAGTTCGTTCAACACCATGCGCGTGCCCAGGAGATTGCCGATAGTGCGACAGTCATGCCATGGAATTCCGATGACCCACGCGATGGGGGCGAACAGTGTGCCGAAAATCTGCTGCAAACTGGAAGGAAACCACATGATTCCGAGCCAGTTGTGAACCCCGCCCAGGATGCCGTTGGCCAGGGCAATCAGCGCGAGGAACGAAACCAGCATGGCGGCAATATTGAGCGCCAGGCCTAGACCGTCGGTGGTGCCGCGCGCAATCGCGCCCAATAGATTCTCCTTCTTCTCTGCGTCGACCTCTTGTTCGCTCATAACGACACGGCCGGCGGTCTTCGGAACCTCCGTCTCAGGCACCAGCATTTTTGACATCAGGATGGTGCCGGGGGCAGTCATGATGACCGCGCTCAAAAGATGTTTGGGCTCGATGCCGAAGGCGATGTACGCCGCCATGATGCCTCCGGATACGTGGGCCATCCCGCTGGTCATCACCGTCATCAGTTCGGAACGAGTGAGGTCGGGCAGGAACGGGCGGATGGTGAGCGGAGCTTCGGTCTGGCCCATGAAGATACTCGCCGCCACGTTCAACGACTCGGCGCCGCTGGCGCCCATAAATCTGGTCATCACCTTTGCCGCAAGCTTGATGATCAATTGCATGATGCCGTAGTGATAGAGCACGGCAAAAAACGCGGCGATAAAAATGACGGTTGGCAGTACTTGGAATGCAAAGAAAAACCCCATCGACGAGCCTTGGGCGCCGAGTTCCCCAAACACAAACTTTGACCCAACGAAGGCATAGCTGAGCAAGCGGTTGACCGCGTCTCCGGCTTTCTGGAAGAGCATCCGGCCGAGCTCAATCTTCAGAACAAAAATGGCGAACACAACTTGCAGGCCCAGACCCCAGACAATCGTTCTCTTGTTGATCGCGCGGCGGTTGGTGGAGAAGGCGTAAGCGAGGCCCAACATGGTGAGCAGACCGAGAATGCCAGTAAAGCGTCCCATTTAGTGTTCCCCTTTATAAATCACGCGATGCACCAGCGATTGTTTGTGCGCGGGCGCGGCCGCTGCAATCTGATAGCTCTCTTCCAGCAACGTTCTTGCGCGCGCAGCCTGTGCGTCGGAGTCGCAATGTATTGTGCACAGCGATTCGCCGGCAGAAACCTTGTCGCCGATCTTCTTATGAACCACAATACCCACGGCGGGATCGACAGAATCTTCTTTGCGTTCACGGCCTCCGCCAAGGATGACGCAGGCGGTGCCGACCTGTTCGCAGGCGATCGCCGTCACATATCCGGCCTTGAAACTTGGCACTTCGACGCGGTGATCGGTGCCCGGGAGCCGCATCGGATCGTCGATCGTGCTGATGTCGCCTCCGTGCAGCTCGACCATCTGGCGGAATCTCTCGAAAGCTTGGCCCGAGGCGATGATTTGCTCGGAGAGTTGCTTGCCCTGCGCCACCGTCTTCGACACTCCGCCGAGACGGAACATCCACGCAGCCAGCTCTAGGCAAAGGCCGCGCAGGTCGGCCGGCCCGCCGCCGTGTAATACCTCGATGCACTCCTGCACCTCGAGCGCGTTCCCAACCATGCGGCCTAGGGGCTGGTTCATGTCGGTGATGAGCGCGACCATCTGCTTGCCCATCTGTTCGCCAGTTTCGACCATGAGTTCGGCAAGAAAGATGGCGTCCTCCTCTTTTTTCATGAACGCCCCGGAGCCGGTCTTCACGTCGAGCACCAGCGCGTCGGTGCCTTCTGCTAACTTCTTGCTCATGATGGAGGCGCAGATGAGATACGGACTCTCGACCGTACCAGTAACGTCGCGTAGCGCGTAGAGCTTACGGTCGGCGGGAGCGACTTTCTCGGTTTGGCCAATCATGGAACATCCGCAAGCTTTGAGAACGCGATGGAACTCTGACACAGACAAACCAACGCGAAATCCGGGAATGGATTCGAGCTTGTCGAGCGTCCCACCGGTGTGACCAAGTCCGCGGCCGCTAATCATCGGGACGTAGAGGCCTCCGGCAGCGACCAGCGGCGCCAACACGAGCGAAGTCTTGTCGCCGACGCCTCCGGTGGAGTGTTTGTCCACTTTTCTCGCAGGCAGGAAGCTGAGGTCGAGGACTTCGCCGGAATGTAGCATGGCATCTGTGAGGGCGGCGGTTTCCTCGCGCGTCATTCCACGCAGCACGACTGCCATGAGCCACGCCGCCATCTGGTAGTCGGGAATGCTGCCTTGCGTGCAGCCATCGACGAGGTATCCGATTTCAGCGGCGGATAATGCGCCGCCATCGCGCTTTTTGCGGATGAGATCGATGACGCGGAACGAGGATTGCGAATCGCTCGACTGGCTCACTTGAGGCGGAAACCCTCCGGCAAAAGATCAGTGATACAGCTTTGCTTTGGTCCTTCTTCACCCTGGTAGAAGATGACGGCGCGCGGCCCGAATTCATAGATGACCTGGCGACAGGCACCGCAGGGCGAGCACGCAACTCCGTGATCGTTGGCCACGGCAACGGCGTAAATCTCCAGTTCTGGACCATCTTTGGCGATAGCGGAAAAGATCGCAGTCCGCTCGGCGCAGTTGGTCATACCGTAAGAGGAATTCTCGACGTTGCATCCCACGAAGACTTGGCCCTTTGAGGTGAGAATGGCTGCGCCCACTCTGAAGTGGGAAAAAGGCGCGTAGGCGTTCTTCATTACTTTGCGCGCTGCACGAAGCAAGCTTGTGCGCAGGGCGGCTGGCACGTTGGTCTTTTGCATAGCCAAACCGATTTAACCGAAAGTCAAGCGGTGGGCCATTGTAACGCGTGATCGGATTTGACAGTAGAGATTTTCGCTGGCTGTGCGAGTTTGATGGTCGCTGGTCGCTCTACTGAGTTTTCTCGGTCAACGCAAGCAAAGCAGCCAAAATCCCGGTCAATGGTAGTAATCGGATCATCTTAGACGAAATGAGGGCGAAATCATTATAGCGGTCGAATCTTGACGGTCGTGTGTGCGGGTGTTAATTTCAGGCCACACGTGGGTATCGGAGACACATCGTTCTGAGTCAACCAGAGAAGATGCGGAATTCAGCCGCCCCGGGCCCTGTGGACATTCGTCGGCGCGACTTTCTGGTTCGGTGCTGCCAGGGAGCCTCGGCCGCGCTAATCCCTGCCGGTCTGCGTAGATTCGCCGTTCCTTCCCTCTACGCTCTCGACTCGCCAGACGCAGCCGCCTTGAATTGTGCATTCCATTTGCATCCTCACTATCGGATGCCCAGGCCGCTCGATGCTCTGCTCCTCAAAACGCAGGCCGGCCTCGATGATTTTGTCACTGAAAAATATGCGGATGAGATTGCGGCCATCCTTGCGCAATGGAGTTCAGGCCTGCTGCAATCTCCGCAAGAAGTGAGAGCCGTAGAGAAAGTTCTTGCGGCGACTTTCTCAGGGTCTTCTCTGCGACCCGCTGCATCCCGAGTTGTGCGCCCGGGTCCGGCGATTGAGGTTCGTCACAATACTTTCAAGGCGGAGGCTCCGCTTGGGCGGGAAATGTTTCTGCAAGAGCTGCGCTCCACCATGAGTGGCTTCTCGAAGATTCTTACTGCTGAATTTCAGGTAACGAACATCGACGAGGGATCGATGCCAGCGGCGCTGCTTCCCGCTCAGTTAGAGACTCGCATCCGATATGAATTGGTGGCCACGGGCCGCGATTTCTACCGTGAACAACGCGTGGGTTACTGGCAAATTGCGTGGGAGCGATCTGCGTCGGGTGAGTTCCGCGTGCGCCACTGGCAGGCGCAGGACGAAACGCAGAGCCGATCTAATAGTTCCACCGGCCCCTGCTATGTCGACATCGCGACGGCGGCCCTCACTGGCAATGAGTCCTATTCCGCGCAGCTTCTGCATGGAACGGACTACTGGCGGACGGTGCTCGACAGCGCCTGCGGCATTGATATCTACGGGCACAACGGCGTTTCCGTTGGCGACATCGATGGCGATGGATTTGACGACCTCTATGTGTGCCAACCGGGCGGCCTTCCAAACCGGCTTTATCGAAATAGAGGCGATGGAACATTCGAGGACATCACGGAAGCGTCGGGTGTTGGCGTCATCGAAAATACGGCGTGCGCGCTGATCGTCGACGTCGACAATGATGGGCGGCAGGACTTAATCGTGGTGCGGGCTACCGGTCCCATGATGTTCCTGAACGAAGGCAACGGCAAGTTTCGTCAAAAAGCCGACGCCTTTCAGTTCGCCAACCCGCCGCAGGGTACGTTCACCGGAGCGGCCGTTGCAGATTATGACCGCGACGGTTGGCTCGATATCTACTTCTGCCTCTACGTTTATTACCAGGGCACCGATCAGTACAAGTATCCGTCTCCTTATTACGTCGCCGAGAACGGGCCTCCCAATTTCATGATGCGCAACAACCGGGACGGCACGTTTCGCGATGTAACTGCCGAGACCGGTCTCAACCAGAACAATACGCGCTACAGCTTCTGTTGCGGGTGGAGTGACTTCAACCGCGATGCCTGGCCCGACCTTTATGTGGTGAACGATTTCGGGCGCAAGAATCTTTACCGCAACAATGGCAACGGAACCTTTACCGATATCGCTTCCCCGGTGGGCGTCGAAGACATCGGTGCGGGCATGAGCGTCTGCTGGTTTGACTACGACAATGACGGCGCGGAAGACCTCTATGTGGCCGACATGTGGACGGCGGCAGGCGAGCGCATTTCGATGCAGGACATCTTCAAGAAAGACGCGCCCGCGGAAACGCGAGCGCTCTATCACAAGCACGCCATGGGCAATTCCTTGTTTCGAAATATGTTTCGAAATGTATCTCGAAGCGGCGGCGCAACTTTCGAGGATACAACGCGCGCTGCCGGCGTAGGGATCGGGCGCTGGGCTTGGTCAAGCGACGCGTGGGATTTTGATCATGACGGCTTTCTTGATCTCTACATAGCCAACGGCATGGTTACCGGACCCAACCGTGAAGACCTGAACAGCTTCTTCTGGCGGCAGGTGGTGGCCTATTCGCCTGACACGGCCAAGCCTTCCCACGACTACGAACAAGGTTGGAGCGCAATTAACGAGTTGATCCGCGCGGATAGCACATGGAGCGGTTACGAGCGGAATATTTTCTACGCGAATAACGGCGATGGGACGTTCTCTGATATTTCGGGAGCGCTGGGTCTGGATTTTCTCGAAGACGGGCGGGCGTTTGCGCTCGCGGACTTCGACCATGATGGCCGTCAGGAAGTGTTCCTGAAGAACCGCAACGGTCCGCAGTTGCGGATTCTGAAGAACGTCATCGAGAACCTGCCGCCATCGATCTCCTTCCGCCTGCGCGGCACAAAAAGCAATCGTGACGCGATTGGCGCCGTAGTCAAGGTAGAAACTGAACTGGGACGCCAAACGCGCTCGCTGCAAGCCGGCTCGGGATTTCTTTCGCAGCACAGCAAGGATGTCTTCTTTGGTCTGGGAGCGGCGAAAGGCCCGATACGCGCGTCGATTCGCTGGCCGAGCGGACTGGTGCAGGAACTCCAAAATCTGCCGATCAACCACCGCGTGTGGATTGAAGAAGGCTCCAAACCATCTCGCGTGGAGGCTTTCAGAACTCCGGCGGTGCGACGCCCACTAGCCGATGTCAAGACCGCAGATGTTGTGCCACAGCAAATCGAAACCCTGCCCACCACGGCCGAGACCTGGCTGCTGGCGCCCGTCGAAACGCCCGATTTTTCTCTGCCCGATCTCGCGGGTCAGATGCGCTCTCTGTCTTCGCTGCGCGGAAAACCGGTGCTGCTTAACCTTTGGTGCACCGGGGCCGAACGATGCAAGGAAGATTGGATCGCTTTCAATGAGCACCACGCGGCTTGGGCTGCTCGGGGCCTCCAACTGCTTTCAGTGAGTCTCGACCGCCCCGCGGATGTGGAAAGCCTACGCGCGGTGGTGCGAGAGCGGCATCTTTCGTTCCCGATCCTTCGTGGCTCCGAAGACGTGGCCGCAATCTATAACATTCTCTATCGTTACTTATTTGACCGGCATCGCGATCTCGCGCTTCCAACATCTTTTCTGATCGACGCCAAAGGAGAAATCGTTAAGGTCTACCAGGGGCCAGTGAACGCGGAGCACATTGAACAGGACTTCCAGCATATTCCTCAAACCAGCGCAGAAAGAATAGCCCGAGCGCTTCCCTTTCCCGGCGTAACGGATGCGATTGATTTCGGCCGCAACTACCTCTCCTACGGTTCGGTATTTTTTCAGCGCGGCTACATGGATCAAGCCGCAGCTTCGTTTCAGATCGCCCTGCGCGACGATCCCACAAGCGCCGAGGCTCTCTATGGCATTGGCAGCGTATATCTGGACCAGCAGAAGACGACAGAAGCCCGCGAAAGCTTTGAACGCGCGCTCAAACTGCGCGCGAGCTATCCCGACACTTTGGCAAATTCCTGGAACAACTTAGGCTTGCTGGCCGCGCGTGAAGGTCGCGCGGGTGAAGCGGTCGGCTGCTTTCAACAGGCCCTCAAGCTGAGCCCGGATCACCTGATTGCGCTCAATAACCTGGGCAGCGTCTATCGCCAGCAGAAGCGCTGGGACGATGCTCGCAAGACTTACGAGCGCGCATTGAAGATCAATCCCAACGAGGCTGAGGCGAACTACGGCTTGGGGATGGTGTTCGCGCAGAATGACGACACCGCACGGGCGTTCGATTCTCTGCAGAAGGCGCTGAAGTTGCGCCCGGTTTACCCCGAGGCACTGAACAACCTGGGGATTCTTTATCTGCGTACCCAGCGGCGGGATGAGGCCATGGCAAGTTTTGAGCAATGCATCCGCGTGGCGCCTGCATTCGATCAGGCTTATCTGAACCTGGCCCGCGTCTATGCCATCGAAGAAACGCCCGACAAAGCTCGGGACGTGTTGCTCGAACTGCTCAAGCAGCATCCGGGACACGAACAGGCGCAGAAGATGCTGGAGCAGTTGGGACGCTAGGCGGCCGCCTAAGGCGCCAACCGCTTGCCCGGCTGCGGCGTGGGTGCGGTCAATAAATCCACAAACAACTTATAGAACCTCTCCGTATCCAGATCAAACTGCACCTCCACCGACGGCACATCGCGCTTAGGCTTATCCAAATCCGTCCACGTGAGCGTGTCTCCATAGCCGGCGCCGCGATCGAGATTCACATCCATGTAGCGGTTCTCTTTCTTCGTAATCAAAGTCGGATCAAGCCAAGCCGTCGCCGCGAGTTCATCCCACAGATAGTTATAAGGACCACGTAAGTGCTCATACTTGCCGATGTATTGCGCTGCCGGCAAGGTGCCGGCCTTGACCTTGTCGATCAGCTCATTGGTCATTCTGGTCTTAACGGAAATATCAACCGTTGTGCAGACCATCCTTTTCCACGGCGCCCGCAGCACAATGTGAGCGGCTTCGGGATCGAACCAGAGATTGAATTCATGGCGTGGATTGTTTGCAAACTCTGGATCGTCGGTCCGCGGATTCAGACTGCCACCCATGAACACCAGCTCTTTAGCCAGGCTGGCAAATTCGGGATCGATGGAGATCGCGAGCGCCAGGTTGGTCATGGGCCCGCCCTCATAGATCGTGACTTCGTGCGGATACTTACGGACCATGCGCACCAGAAAGTGGGCAGCATCTTCGGCAGCGGCCTTGGTGGCGGGCACACCTTCCGGCATCGGCCCCAGTTCTCGAGGTGCGTGATAATACTTCGGAGTCCAAGCTCCCAGCCAGGCCACGGAGCCATAGCGTCGCTCCCATTCCTCCGTTTCTTCTTTTGTTCTGACCAGCGGATACTCGGCTCCGCGGACCACGGGAACGTCGGTTCGTCCGATGAGTTCGAGCATGCGCAGGGTGTGCGCAACTTCTTCAGTCACCCAGGCATCGCCTGTCACCACGGTGATGCCTAAGACCTCCGTTTGCGGAGATTGTATGAGCAGCAAGATCGCCTGCTGGTCACTGCCGGCAGGGCCGGATGCGTCCTGATCGACGATGACCTTGCGCTTGTCATTTTGGGACACCTGGCTTTCGGACACAAGACAGGCCACCAAAATCACAGTTGTGACCGCGATAACCCTCCGGATTCGGCGCAGCTTCATTCGTACTCCTCAGAATTTTGGAACTTTCTCGCAAACACTGTTACTTGCTCCCCGACAAGCGCCCAATGAGCAGGTCGAAAAACCTCGCGGAGTCTACTTCCATCGCGACCTTCGTATTCGGCACCCAGTTATCGCGCAATACAGGAGACGTTTTTGTGCCGGCCAGAGTCGGAGCCGATCCGCGAATCGGCATGTTCGCGGCCGCCGCATCCTTCTCCATTCCCGGACGGCGCCGCAAATCGCCGGCCACCGGGCTGTAGCCCAGCGTTTCACCGGCAGTGAGTTCGCCTGCCGTCTCGACGTCGACATAATAATCCTGCAGCCTAAGAATCGCCGGATCGAGAAATCCAGCCACGGCGAGCGAGTCGTGCATGTTAGGGCCGACCAAATATCCGCGCGCGCGGTTGTGGTTGATCGCGTTGCGCCCAATCTTGGCCGCAGCTTGACTGACAGGGTTCTGGGCGGCGTCGAGTGTGCGAACGTGGTCGTCGGTAAGAGAGGTCTTTCGTGTGACGTCGAGGCCAACCATGGTAATGGGAATCCCGGACTGAAATACGATGCGCGCTGCCTCCGGATCCACGTAAACATTGAACTCAGCCGCGGGCGTGATATTTCCTCCCGAAAGCGACCCGCCCATCATGACCAAACCTCGAACCATGGTGGCGAGTTCCGGATCGGAGGTGAGAGCGGTACCGATATTCGTCAGCGGGCCGATGGTGATCAGCGTCACTTCGCCGGGGTACTTGCGCACGATCTGGCGGATGAGCTCGACGGCAGGCGTGGTGACTGGCTTGGTCGTCGGATCGGGAAAGACTGCGCCTCCCAACCCGTTCTCGCCATGCGCGTAGGTCGCCGTTACCAGGCGGCGCACCAGCGGAGCTCGCGCGCCCGCAGCCACGGGAATATCCGTGCGGCCGGCGATTTCAACCATGCGCAGGGCGTTCGGCAGCGTCAGGTCGAGCGGCACATTTCCGGCCACCGGAGTGATGGCTTCAATCTTAAGCTCCGGCGAACGCATGGCTAGCAGCAGCGCCAGCGCGTCATCCACGCCAGGGTCGGTATCGATGATCACGCGGAAGGGACCACGGCCACTTCCAGGGTCAGACCGTCCATCGGACTGACCCTTCGCCGACGGGCGCGCAGCCAGGGCGGTGAGCGTGCCAGCCTCGTGGGCAAAACCGCCGCTAGCCAAGACGGCGGCGGACGACGCTACAAATTGCCGCCGGGTGACGCGAAAGATGTTTTGTTTTGAATCCACGTGCGCCTCTCATTGGAAGCGTGCCATTGTAAAGCCTATTCAGAGACTCTGCGAATTTTTTCGGACCACGCATGAATTGCACATGACCTTGACCGCGACTAGAATTGCCAAGCAACCATCGCAGCCGATTCTATTTCGTTTTTGGAGTTATCGCCCTTTTCTCGTAGGAGCCGATCCGCGTGACCTCCGGCCATTTCGGACAAACTGGAATTTATATTGTCGTCTGCGCCTTCGCGGTGATGACGGCCCTCGCTCCGTCCTGGGCGCAATCTCCGGAGCCGACGGGCGGCGTCGCTGTGCATGGGCATGTGCGTGACTCCAACGGCAGCCCCGTGGCGCACGCGACCGTCGTTTTGCAAGCCGCAACTGGAACGCAGTCAGCGGCCTCGATCCAAATCACACACACGGATGAGGAAGGACTGTATCGGTTTACGGCGCTTCGCGAGGGCTCTTACACGCTGCGCACAGAAATGAACGGATACAGCCAAGCAACCTTCGGTCCCGTGGTTCTCGCACAGAAGGAAACGAAGACAATCGATCTCGCGCTCGGCCCCCCCAAGGCATCTGAAGGATCTGGTACGCCAGCACCCGAGTTTTTTGACGAGCCTCAGTTTACCGTAGCAGGTGTGACGCAAGCCACGAATCCGGGTGGACACGGTTCCGATACCGTGCTGCGCACCACCGAGGCGCTCGCCAAGGCAACCGTTGCGCTGAGCAAGGAGCCGGACGGAAGCTCGGCTGCGGTGAAATCCGCCGCGACGGAGAGTTCATTGCGTAACGCCGTGGCACGCGAGCCCGAAGGCTTCGAGGCTAATCGGCAGCTCGGAAAGTTCCTGGCAGATAGCGGTAACTCCACAGAAGCCCTTCCCTACCTGGAACAAGCTTCCCGCCTCAACCCGCGAGATCCCGAAATTCATCATCTGCTCGGCGACGTCGACGAAAAGCTTGGCAATCCATTGGAGGCGGTTCGCGAGTACCAGCGCGCGGCTGAGCTTGACCCCAGCGAACCGCACCTGTTCGACTGGGGAACGGAACTTCTGACTCATCGCGCGCTCGAACCTGCCACCGAGGTTTTCACAAAAGGCAATCGCTTGTTTCCAAAATCCGTGCGGATGCTGGTCGCGCTCGGCGTGTCCTGGTACGCGCGCGGTTCCTTCGATCAAGCAACGAAGTGTCTGGTAAACGCCTCCGATCTCGCTCCCGACAATCCGACTCCGTATTTGTTCCTAGGGAAAATGCAGAGTGTCGAAACCACTCCATCCGCAGGAATGGTGGAAAAGTTGGCGCGATTCGCGCAGCTGCAACCTGACAACGCGCTCGCGAACTACTATTACGCCGTCAGTCTCGCGAAACAATCGGCCAGTGCGTCGGATAATAACGCTGAGCGTTCAGCGCATGTGGAGTCGCTGCTGCAGAAGGCGGTGCATCTCGATTCGAAGCTTGGTGCCGCGTATCTGCAACTAGGGATTCTCTATTCGCAGCGCGCGGATTTTTCGCGAGCAATTGCGGCATATCAAAAGGCGATCGAAGTCAGCGCGGAAGAAGTTGGTCCGCAATTCGCTAATCCGCAACTCGAGGATACGCTCGAAGAATCGCACTACCGCCTGGCGCAGGCGTACCTGCGGACCGGCGTCAAAACGAAAGCTCAAGAAGAACTTCAACTTCATGATCAATTAGTCAAGAAAACAAAACAAGATACTGAGCGGAAGCGGCGTGAGATTCAGGGGTTTGTAATCTCGCTGCAGGGCAACGATTCCGTCGCGCCACCGCAGCCTTGAACCGGAAGCGTTCTTCACTGGAAAGTTAGGACAGACTGAACAATCTGCTCAGTCTGCCCGAAGTTGAAAATGCGCCTAGAACTTCAGCTTGAGGGCGAACTGAACCAATCGCGGGTTGTTTACGGTGTTGTTGATCTTTGCAAAGCTGGAGGGCGAACTTATGTCCATCATTCCAGTACCCGCTGCGCCCTGCAGAAAGTATTGCGGATGGTTAAGGAGATTGAAGAACTCCGCGCGGAACTGCAAACCCATTCCCTCACGGAAGGACAATGGAAGGTCCTTGATCAACGAGAAATCTGTGTTCACGAAACGCGGACCGTAAACCGGCGCCCGAACGCCGGTGCCGAGTTCCCCAGCTGGGGCGACCGCGAAGGCACAAGGATTGAACCAATACGAAATCGTGTGAACTTGTGTCGGGCAGCCCGTGTTCCCGCCCTCGTCCCCGCCCTTGTTGGGATCGCCAACCTGGTTCGGACGCGAGAAGCTATTTCCGTTGTAGGAAAAATCCACTCCCGAAACACCACTGCTATCGACGACATAGAGCGGGAATCCGGTCGTGGCTCTTTCGATTAGGTTTACCGACCAATGGCCCAGGGCTGCATCGACCGGACTGCTCCAGCCGCCGCCCCAGTACTTGCCCTTGCCGAATGGGAGATCGTACAGGACACTCGCAGTAAACTGCTGATTAAGGTTCAACTCTGATAAGCCCCAATCCAGCTTCGCAGTTCCAGGCAGAGGATAGTACAACGCGCCCGGGTTCGTGCCCAAGCCATCCGGCATACCGTTGTCAAAATTGCGGGAATAGGTGTAACCGAGCAGGGCGTAAAGCCCATGCCGCGCGCTCTTGGTCTCAGCCTTGATCTGAAGGGAGTCGTAGCGGGCTTGGCCAATGCTGTTGTTGGTATCGACGGACTGAAAGACTCCTCCGCCAGGCTGGTGTGTTGCATACGGGAAGAACCCAAAGTTACAGCCCAGCGTATAGGTCCCACTGCCGCAAGCGGAAGGACTATTCAGGTTTTCATTCAGCTGACTGGTGAGAATGTGCGCGCTGCGCGTTCCGGCGTAACCTGCTGTCAGCACTACATTTCCGGGAAGCTGATGCTCGATGTTGAGGTTGAATTGCTGGATGATGCCCTGCTTGAAGTTTCGGTTCATGGCCTGAATGGTCCCGGTATAACTGGTGGGGTTGACCGGAGAGGTCAGGAGCGTGCCACTGGGCTGCGGAACGAAACCATTCTGAAGGCCGCAGGCAGGGTTGCCAAACGGCATACAGATACCAGAAAGGAAAGCTGCTCCCGGGAACTCATCAGGGTCCACTTCCGCGTAGTAGGGCGGGTTCTGCCATAGCCCCTGTCCACCCTGATCCCAGGAAGAATCGTGAGAGATTCCGTAGGCGGCGCGAATGACCGTCCTATCGCTTCCAAAGGCCTTCCAGGCGAGTCCGATGCGAGGTTCTAATGCGGTCTTGTCAAACTGAACGCCAACCCGGCCGTCAGTAGTGATGCAGTTCGTGCAGCCGGAAATTGCCGGACTTCCCGCCGGCACATACCAGGTCTGGTTGGTAACATCGTACCGCGCCTGGCGATTGTCGACCTCGGTTTCCGGCGTCACCAGAGCCCAGCCGAGACCGATGTTCATGGTTAGATTCGGAGTTACGCGCCAATTATCCTGAACGAAGGGGCGAAAGAGCTTGTAGCGGCGGCCGGTGGTAGCTCCCAGGAAGGTTTGGTCGTGGGCGGCAAAAACGCCCATCGCGCCCAGGAGCAGGTCGCCAATATTGTCGTTGGTTCCCAAGCCAATGTTAACGATAAAGCCATCCTGAAAGGCGTTGTTGCGCACGTTCATTTCATTGGCGCGAAATGTCATGCCCACGGCGATGTCGTGTTTGCCACGGATAAGGTGAAGGGTATCGCCAACCGAGTAGACGTTCGTTCCACCCTGATACGGTGCATATCCGCGATCACCGAGCGAAAAATAGCTGCTCATATCGAACGAGGTGAGGCCGCAACTCTCGCAGTCGTTGGTCGCCTGGTTCAGACTGGCGGGGTATCCGGTGATGCTGTCGCAATGACCGCCTAAATCGGCGCCAGGAATGCCGACAGCCGGGCTGCTGCCCGGAATGTCGGCGGCGGCGCAGGTTCCGGTGGCGAAAGAATTGATGTGGTTGAAAATCCGGTTGTATCCGACGCTGACCTGGTTGATCGTGGTCGGGGAGAACACGTGCGTTTCAGAGATCATGGCATTGCGGCCATGATTCTCGATGTGCTGGTTGCTGCCAAAGGCGTTTTCTTCCGCATAGGTCGGCGAACCGCCCGGGACGAAGTTGGTAGCCTGATCGTAGCTGAAGCGCGCAAAGACGGAGTCCTTGCTGGAAAAATTGTGATCGACGCGGATGTCGCCGGTTCCTTCGTTGAGTCGGCGTATGGGCTGGTTGGTATAGTTGAAGCCGGAGTTGCCCGTTATAGTGGCATACGGATAATAAAGCGCAGCCACGGCCGCACCGGCCGGGTTGATCACGCCCCCGGGGATCTTGTTGCAGGATGAGCCCCCAGTCTGTATTCCGCCGACCGCAACAATAGGATTGCCTGAGCTGTCGCACTCGAACGGCGTTCCTGAATATGGGTTGCTGAGATCGGGATAGCCGTCGGCGTTTCTTGTGCCGTTAAAAAGGCCGGGACGGGGATTGCCCACAGGATCAACGCTAAAGTCGTAGTCGCCTGCCGCGTCGTAAGGCGTCGCCATAGCCTTGGTCGGAAGGAAGCCCGTAAACGGCACGCCTTTGCGCTGAACCTTAGCCTGGTAATCCAGGAAGAAGAAAGTCTTGTCTTTTTGGATGGGACCGCCGAGCGATCCACCATACTGGTTGAGATTGAACTTCGCGGCGGCGTTAATGAAAGGCGTGGTCGCGTCGAGGTTGGTATTGCGGAAGAACTCAAACGCTGTGCCATGAAACTGGTTTGTGCCTGACTTGGTAGTTACCAGGACGGTGGGACCGGCGCGCTCTCCATATTCGGCCGAGTAGTTGTAGGACAGTACCTTGAACTCCTGAATGTCATCGATCTCAGAAAAGATCGCGATGCCGCCTTCGTCGAGTTGATTGTTGTCGTTGCCATCAAGCAGCCAATCGGTGCTTTGTTCGCGCGATCCGCCAACCGAGAGCGAGAAGGCGCCGCGTGTGGCAGCTTCGCTGCTGGCGGCATTGGTGAAGAAGCTGACTGGGCTAGTGGATTGAGTCGTGCCCGGTGTTAGGGTCGCGAGCTGAACGAAATTGCGCCCGTTCAACGGGAGATCCGCTACCTCCTCGGCCGTGATGACCTGGCCGAGAGTTGGATTCGTGGTTTCCACGGCGACTTCGGTTGCACTGACTTCAACGGTCGAGGAGACCGACGCGGGGTTCAGCGAGAAATCGATTTCGCGCGTTTCGTCGACTTGCAGACGAATATCTTTCTGCTCGGTCGTCTGGAAGCCCTGAGACTCCACTCGGATGGCATAGAACCCCACCGGCAACAAAGGCGCAGTGTAGTAGCCGGATCCGTTGGTTTTCACTTCGCGGGTGAGGCCTGTTCCCTGCGAGGTGATTCTCACCGTCGCTCCGGCGATAACGGACCCGGTCTTGTCGGCAACCGTTCCGGAGAAACTGCCGTTCGCCTGGCCGTAAAGAAGTGGACAGAGGGAAAACACGGAACACAGAACCGCTACGAGCCGCGCTCTTCGTTTCAGCATCAGTTTTCACCTTAGTGACCACTCTTCTCTTCCTAGGGAGTGGTGATTTGGGCTCGTCCCTGTCGCGGCTGGAACCTCGCCGCTGACCCCTCGAGCGACCCTTTTATTGATCGGGCCATATAAATAGATTAGAAATGCAAAGTCAAGAGTTTTGTGAAGGGTTCGTAAATGGTCGTCGGCGAGCCTAGGAATTCACTTTTCCATAATGCCTATGTTTTCGCGGATTCTTACGATGCGGTTGCCGGCGACGTTTTCGAAGCGCTGCACCAGGCCGCTCGGCCAGCGAATCTCGAAGCTATCCGCCTTAGTGGCTTTGCCCAGCCCAAAGTGCAGGCGGAAGTCGCTTTGCGAGATGTATCCGCCGCCGCTGCGAACCTCCTGCGTCTGCTGATGATCGCCCACACGGACTGTGACTTTGGCGCCGATCGCATCGCGGTTGGATTTCGTGCCTTCCAATTTCAGTAGGATCCAGTTTCCGCGGTCGCCAAGATTCTTTAGCAGGCTGGGACGGTCATGACTGTTGTTCACAAGAATCTCGACCGACCCGTCATTGTCGAAATCGGCGGCGGCTACACCGTGGCTGTTGAACGGAGTGGTGATGCCAGGGCCGGCATCGAGTGAGATGTCGCGAAATCTGCCGTTGTGCTCGTTCCAGTAAAGGAGCTTACGTTCGCGGAATGTACTGTTAAGGCCGAGACCTTTGCTGTCCAGTTCGGGATAGACATGGCCGTTCGCCATGAAAATATCCGGCCAGCCGTCGTTGTCGATATCGAGGAAGAGCGTGCCCCATCCCAGGAATTGTGAATTCTTGGCGAGCCCCGCGGCGGCGGTGACGTCCGAGAAGGTTCCGTCGCGATTATTGTGATAAAGCGTGGCGATATCGTCGGAGAAATTAGTCTTGATGATGTCGAGCCAGCCGTCGCCATCGTAGTCAACGGCATCGGCTCCCATGCCAGCTTGCTCGCGCCCTCCATCGTTGAAGGCTACGCCCGCCTCAACGGCGGTTTCGGTGAAAGTGCCGTCGTGATTGTTGTGAAAGAGCAGGTTGGGCGTGGAATCGCACGAGACATAGATGTCGGGCCAGCCGTCGTTGTCGAAATCGCCAGTGAGGGCGGTAAAGCAATAGTACGCGTCAGTCTTCGCCACGCCGGATGCCTCGCTGACGTCAGTGAAAGTGCCATCGCCATTGTTGTGGTAGAGCTCGCTGTGCGTCCCCTTCAGGCCGCGCGGACCGCACATCACCGGCATACCCTTCCACGTGCAAGTCGCGCCGCTGCCGGGCTCGGGCGTGTGCGGCAGATCGAGATCGACGTAGTGCGCGATGAAGAGGTCGAGACGGCCGTCGCGATCGTAATCCACAAAGGCGCAGCCGGTGGACCAGCGCACATCGTCATGCCAAAGGCCAGCCTTGCGCGTAACGTCAGTGAAGGTGCCGTCACCGTTGTTGTGCAGGAGAACGTCGTGGCCCCAGAAGGTGACGAACAAGTCCACGAATCCGTCGTTGTCGTAGTCCCCAGCGCAGACTCCCTGCCCCCAGCCGATCAGGCCGACGCCGGCTTTTTGGGTGACGTCTGTGAATGTGCCATCGTGGTTGTTGTGGTAAAGATGGCTGGTCGGCTCCTGACCCTTGGGAAAACCCTCCAGCCGGCTGCCGTTGACCAGGAAAATATCGGGCCAGCCGTCGTTGTCGAAATCAAAAAAAGCTGCGCCGCTGCCGGTAGTTTCGATGATGTAGCGCTTGGTCTTGTCGCCTCCGTCTTCCGTCTTGGCCGTCAGGCCGGCGCGTTCCGCGATATCGACGAAGTTGACTTTGGGAGGCGTGGGCGGAGACTCGGCTTTCGAAGAAGGTGCCGAATGCGGTTGCGCGGTTGCAAGCAACAGTGTGAGAACCCACAGTCCGATAACAGCCACGGCGAGCCTGCAATTCATGATTTGGAGTCCCAGCAGAATCTTACAACCTGCGGTCCGCCCTGGGCGCGACTTCAGCCATTTGCCCTAGCCACAAGCAATATCCCCAGACAGTAAAAGACAAACATCAGCCCGAGATACATTTTGGCTTTGCCGGGAGCGCCGTCGAATTCCTTCCAAGCCAGAACGCCCCAGAGCGCGGCGACCATCGGCGCAGATTGCCCAATCGCATACGAGATGGCCACGCCGGTGAAGCTGGCGGCGACCAGATTAAAAACCATGCCGACGCCCCAGATGAATCCGCCCAGCAGTCCGAGGACGTGGCCCGAAATCGGTCCGCTGAAGTAACCCGCGAAACTTATCGGATCACCGACTAGCGGTTTTCTCATGAAATAAACGTTCCAAATCAAACACGAGAGCAACGCGCCCAGCGTGAGAAAGACGGCGATGCTGTAGGGACCTAGGGTGTTGCCATTGGTCATCGCCCGCGCCACAAACGGAGCCCAGAGCCCCATCAGGACACCCGAGACCACACAGACAACGATGCTCTTCTTCGAAACCGAGCGGCCGGCAATCGCCAAACTGCCGTAGGCCTTTCCATCCAGAACGACAGCAATGAGCGCGCAAAGAACCCCACCGGCCAGGAGCGCTGCATTCCCCTTCGGCTGGAGAGCGTAGCTAGAAATCACGCCGACGACGAGCGCGATTCCGATGGCCACCGGAAATGCGATGGCGAGCCCGGCCATATCAATGGCAGCCACCAACAGCAGGTTCGCCAGATTAAAGATGGCGCCGCCGATCATGGTGGATACGATGTTGTTGGTGTCGGCGGAACGAACGTTGTTCCAAAAACTCGCAGCGTTATTCTCCGTGCTTCCCATGGTCAGCGCCAGAATCAGCGACACCAGAAAAATGCCAACGGCATAGTCCCAGTAAAACAACTCGAAGCGATAATTCTTGACGCCCTTATAGGTGTTGGCCCAGGAACCCCAGCAAATGGCGCTCGTGATCATCATGAACAGCGCAACAGCCAGACTGTGTGGCGTGAACATCGCTTCTTCCTATGTAAGAATCGAGTAAGAATCGCGCCGTAGCGTAGCCGTCGAAAGTCCCCAGTGTCAAGGCGAAACGGAGAATTCATCTTTCGCTGCATCTGCCGTACAATCGAACCGCAAAGGGCGGATTGGTGCCCGGGTCCCTGCACGGGCATCCAACATTGAGGCTTGCAGCTTCGCTAAGCAGCTTGCGGATAATCTTGGCGTTGGCTTTGGGTGGCGCAGCGGTTCACCGCTGCGATAAGTGCTTGTTCTCGAAATCGGCTTTAGCCGCTGAGGTAAGATCTGCAATGCGCACAATCTTTTCCGCAGCCAGTAAAGCATTGCCCCGCAGGACAACCAAGGTTTTTCCGCAGTCCGGTTTTGCAGAGAGGATCTGATGCCGGTAGAACATAACGAATTTCGGAGCGCCGCCCCGCACGCCGTCTCAAATAACGGCGGTCCGATTGCGACGCTCACCGGGCGTCCTCTGCTGCCGAATGCTGGCATTCCTCTCAATCTGGATTGGATGCGCGAAGTGCGAGTCAACACCAGCGCGGTCGAACGCCGCGCTCAATCCCAGGTCGCGCGGCGAACGGTGAAAAAAGAGTGGCAGGCGGCGTGGCTTCTGCGGGCCATCACATGCATGGATCTGACCACTCTTTCCGGCGATGACACCGACGAGCGTGTCCGTCGTCTGTGCGCAAAGGGCCGGCATCCCATTCAGCCGGAGTTGGAACACAAGCTCGGGATTGAGGAGCTCCAAATCAAAGTCGCTGCGATCTGCGTCTACCACACGTTTGTCGAAACTGCGCTGCACGCGCTCGCGGGCAGTGGAGTGCGTGTCGCGGCCGTGTCCACCGGCTTCCCCGCAGGCCTATCGCCGCTGACAGAGAGGGTCAACGAGATTCGCCGATCGGCCGAGGCGGGCGCGCATGAGATCGATGTTGTCATCACCCGGGCGCATGTCTTCGGCGGCCGATGGCAGGCGCTCTACGACGAAGTGGCAGCATTCAAGCAGGCCTGCGGATCGGCGCACATGAAAGTAATCCTTGGCACCGGCGACCTGCTCACACTGCGCAACGTGGCGCGCGCAAGCATGGTCGCGATGATGGCGGGCGCTGACTTCATCAAGACGTCAACCGGCAAGGAGCCCACGAACGCGACCTTGCCGGTCGGCTTGGTGATGACTCGTGCCATCCGCGAATACGCTCAGCAAACCGGGATAGCGGTGGGTTTCAAGCCCGCAGGCGGCATCCGCACGGCCAAGCAGTCGATCGATTGGCTGGCGATGATCAAAGAAGAACTCGGTCCGTCGTGGCTGCGCGCGGAAATGTTCCGCTTCGGAGCCAGCGGCTTACTGGGCGACATCGAGCGGCAACTGGAACATCATGCGACTGGACGTTATTCGGCCGACTATCGCCATCCGATGGCGTGAGTTGTGAGCAGAGTTCGGAGTAGACGTTACGAGTCAGAAGAAGGAATCGAGCAAACGCCAATGAGCATCGCCGAAAAATTCGTAAGCATGGAATACGGCCCCGCTCCAGAAGATTCAAAAGAAGCGTTAGCCTGGCTGGAGCGACACGGCTACCGCTTCCAACATTTCATCGGCGGCGCATGGCAGGCGCCCGCGGCAGGAGAGTACTTCGATACCGTCGATCCTTCGAACGGCGACAAACTCGCGTCGGTTGCGCAAGGGTCTGCAGCAGACATCGACGCCGCCGTCAAAGCGGCGCGGACGGCGTCTTCGGACTGGCGGGCGCTGACTCCGCATGCCCGCGCGCGCTATTTGTACGCCATCGCGCGCCTGGTGCAGAAGCACTCGCGTCTGCTGTCGGTTCTTGAGACGATGGACAACGGCAAGCCCATCCGCGAAAGCCGCGACATTGACATTCCACTGGTCGCGCGACATTTCTATCACCACGCAGGATGGGCGCAACTTCTCGAGCAGGAGTTCCCCGAGCACGTTCCCTGCGGAGTCGTCGGTCAGATCATCCCATGGAACTTCCCGCTGCTGATGCTGGCGTGGAAGATTGCGCCGGCGCTCGCGACAGGCAACACAGTCGTGTTGAAGCCGGCAGAATTCACACCGCTGACTGCGCTAGCCTTCGCCGGACTCTGCCAGGAGGCCGACTTGCCCGCCGGTGTCGTCAACATCGTTACCGGAGACGGCTCAACCGGCGAGGCGCTGGTCAAGCATCCCGACGTGGACAAGATCGCGTTCACCGGATCAACCGAAGTCGGACGCGCGATTCGCGCCGCCACAGCGACAAGCCACAAACGCCTGTCGCTTGAGCTCGGCGGAAAATCTCCATTCATCGTTTTTGAAGACGCCGACCTCGATAGCACCGTAGAAGGCCTGGTCGACGGTATCTGGTTCAATCAGGGCCAGGTCTGTTGCGCCGGCTCACGGCTGCTCATGCAGGAGAGCGTTGCCGAAGCTCTGATCGCCAAAGTGCAGGATCGAATGAGTACCCTGCGCATCGGCCCGCCACTCGACAAAGCAATTGACATTGGCGCCATTGTGGCGCGCGTGCAACTCGACCGCATTCGCAAGTTGGTCGATCAGGGAGTGGCCGACGGTGCGACGTGCTGGCAGCCGCAGGTGACGTTGCCAGCGCGTGGGTTCTACTATCCGCCAACGCTGCTGAGCAATGTCCATCCGACGTCGATTGTCGCACAGCAGGAAATCTTCGGACCGGTGCTCGCCGCAATGACCTTCCGCACGCCCGCGGAAGCAGTGGAACTGGCGAACAACACCGTGTATGGTTTGGCCGCCTGCGTCTGGAGCGAGAGCATCAACGTCGCCTTGCACGTCGCCGCGCAACTTAAAGCGGGAGTTGTCTGGGTAAACTGCACCAACCTGTTCGACGCTTCCTGCGGCTTTGGCGGTTACCGCGAGAGCGGTTACGGACGCGAGGGCGGACGCGAAGGCTTGCTCGAATATTTGGAGCCAGCATGGTTCAAGAGCGCGCCGCTGCTTGCCGCAGAGCAAACAGAGATGGAGCGACGGGCGTCCTCGCCCGTCCATGATGCTGATGATGACGAGGCCGAGCGGGGACGCCCGCCGCTCCAACATGCGGACCCGGATATCGATCGCACGGTGAAGCTCTACATCGGTGGCAAGCAGGCGCGTCCCGATTCCGGCTACAGCATGGAAGTGCGCGCGGCCAACGGACGATTGCTGGGTGAAGCACCGCTCGGCAATCGCAAAGACATCCGCAACGCAGTCGAAGCCGCGCGAAAGGCAACATCGTGGGCAAAGGCCACGGCACACAATCGTGCCCAGGTTCTTTATTACTGCGCGGAGAATCTTTCGCAGCGCCGCGATGAAATTTCCCATCGGCTCTCCGCCGCAGTCGGCGAAAAACAGGCTGCCGCGGAAGTGGAGCTCAGCATCGAGCGCATCTTCTCCTATGCGGCGTGGGCCGATAAGTTTGACGGCGCCGTGCACAATCCTCCGTTCCGCAACATCGCCATCGCGATGAACGAGGCCATTGGAACGGTTGGCATCATCTGTCCGCGAGAAACGCCGCTACTCGGTTTCCTTTCTGTCGTCATGCCTGCTCTCGCCGTGGGAAACACGGTGATCGCCGTTCCTTCAGAAGCCTATCCGCTGATTACCGGCGATCTCTACCAGCTTTTCGACACCAGCGATCTGCCCGGCGGCGCGCTCAACATTGTGACCGGATATACGTCGCAACTTCTGAAGACGCTCGCCGAACACGACGACGTCGATGCCATCTGGTGCTTTGGCGATGAAGCCAGCGCGGCGGCGGCCAGGGCAATGTCGGTCGGCAATCTGAAGCAGGTTTGGACGAACGAAGGCCGAGCCATCGACTGGTTCAATCCGAAACTGGCCGAGGGCCGCTGGTTCCTTGAGCACGCCACACAGGTGAAGAACATCTGGGTTCCTTACGGCGAATAGATTCTGACAAAGCATTGTTCACCTGTGTTGTTCTACCCCGTGTTCCTCTGTGTCCTCTGTGGTTAAAAAGCCTTTACCACAGGAGCACTGAGGAACACAGAAGAAATCCCATGCAACCGCCCCGCGTCAAAATCTGCTGCATCGCTAGTGTCGCCGAAGCGGCTCTGGCCATCGAGTGCGGAGCATCCGCGCTAGGTTTGGTCTCACACATGCCAAGCGGGCCGGGTGTGATCGGCGACGAGCAGATCGCAGAGATTGCCGCGACCGTCCCACCGCCCATCGGCACTTTTCTGCTGACCTCGCGACAGAGGGCCGCCGACATCATCGAGCAACAGCGCTTCTGTCGCACCAACACGATCCAGATCTGCGATCATCTCACCGTCGGCACACATCGCGATCTGAAGGACACCTTACCTGGAATTTCAGTTGTTCAGGTCGTGCACGTGACCGGTCCTGAGTCCATCGAGGAGGCAGCGCGGGTCGCGCCGCATGTCGACGCCGTCCTGCTCGATTCCGGCAACCAGCGACTCGCGGTCAAGGAATTAGGCGGCACCGGCAGAACTCACGATTGGACCCTCAGTCGGGCGATCCGGGAGCGCATCAATATTCCGTTGTTTCTGGCTGGAGGGCTCACGCCGGAGAACGTAGCTGAGGCAATTGAAGCGGTCGGCCCGTTCGCGCTCGATGTGTGTTCCGGCGTGCGAAGCGATGGCAAACTGGATGCGATCAAGCTGAAGCGGTTCTTCGCGGCGGTGCGCAGCGCGGATACATCAAAGACCAGACGTATGAAGTAAGAGAGTCAGCTCGATGCCAAGAGTGACGAGAACGATGATTCCGCGAATCAAGCAATCCTTGCGTGAGCGCGGCTTCGTCACCAGCCTTTGCCGCAGCTTTCTTTTGCCGGTTCATCTTTTCAGGGAGTACCGTGCTGCCAAATCGCTGCGTCGGGATGGCCACGTCAGCGAGTTTGACCGGGAGCATGGCATTGACACGGACGGCAGGTTCGAAGGATGGACCTATCTCAGCGATCTCGACATTCCGAGTCCGAACTGGATCGATGGAAATGACTATGCGGCGATCGAGCCCGAGCGCTTCAAGCGCGTGCTTGCCAGCTTTGATATTGCATTCGAGGAGTTCACATTCATAGACTTTGGGTCTGGGAAGGGACGTGCATTGCTGCTGGCGTCCGAGTACCCGTTTAAGCGAATTTTGGGTCTGGAGTTTTCGCCGGAACTGCACAAAACGGCGGTAGAAAACATCCGGCGATACCGTTCCACGACGCAGAAATGTCGAAACATCCAGTCGTTGAACGTGGACTTCGCGGACTATGCGCTGCCTTCTGAAGCGTCGATTCTGTTTTTCTTCCATCCCTGTCGGACACGCACGCTGGCAGCGGTCGTGGCTGGAATCGGCCGTTCGCTGCTCGCACACCCCCGTTCGCTCTACATCGCATACGTGGCCCCAACCATGGAACAGGAACAACTTTTCGCCTCCGCCGGCTTCTTGTACAAGATATTCGCCAGCGTGGAGTTCAAGTTCTGCCTTTATCGAGCTTCCCTGGCGTGACCGCACACGCTTTTTCCGCAGCAGGTGAAACCATAACCAGGGGACATTTCTTTTGTGGAGAAATGCACGGACAGGTCTATGGTGGTATGAGAAACTTGGCTATCGCGTTGACTTTTGCGAGCCCTACAGGCAAACTCTCAATTCGCCCGTCCACGGCATTCGGGCTAGCACTTTGAGCCCGGCGTCACCGTTGCAAGCCCGGCGAAGGCCCGCTCAGGAAGCGTTCGCTCATATTAGATTACTATGTCCGCAGACCGCGTCTCCTATACGCTCGACTCGACGCTGGAAACGGTGAACAACGCGGAAGAAACGGCTGGCCGCATGGCGGCGGAAGCCGGTTTTGACGAAGAGGAGGTCATGAAGATCTCCATGGCGGTGCGCGAAGCCGCCGTTAACGCAGTTTTACATGGCAATGCGTACGACCCGAATAAAAAAGTTACCCTGGCGTTTGAGCTTACATCCCACGACCTTGTGATCGTCATCCGCGATCAGGGCAAAGGGCTCGACACCAGTAAGATTCCGGATCCATTGGCGCCGGACAACTTGATGAAAACATCGGGGCGAGGCATTTTCCTGATACGCTCGTTCATGGATGTGGTGGAAATCCACCCCTCCCAAACCGGCACCGAATTTAGAATGATCAAGCATGTCCCCAGCAACCCAGGGGACTCTTAAGGAGGCTCCTCAGTGACCATGAAGTCCAGTACTCGTCAGGTGGATGGTGTCACCATTGTCGATCTCAGCGGCCGGATCACCCTCGGCGAAGGCAGCGTGGTTCTGCGCGACACCGTGCGCGATCTGCTTTCCAAGGGCCAGAAAAAAATTCTGCTGAACCTCGGCGACGTGAACTATATCGACAGCTCGGGCATCGGCGAGCTCGTCAGTGCTTTCACCACTGCAAAAAACCAGGGCGGCGAGCTCAAACTGCTCAACCTCACCAAGAAAGTGCACGACCTGCTGCAGATCACGAAGCTCTACACCGTCTTCGATGTGAAGGAAGACGAAGCAGCGGGCGTAAAGGCCTTCAATAAGTAGGTCAGTCGCGACGCTTGCCGGCGGCGAGAACGGTGGCAGGTTCTTGCGCGCCGACAACAGCTCGGCCGCCGCTCGTCCTCGAATGACAAGCGTTAAAACCGAATCCGGAAGTGAGGATCAGGTTCTAACTTTCGGTTCTTTGGATATTTTTGGTATGTTGCTGCCCATCCTCCTGGCTGCATTTCTGCTTCCCGCACAGGTCGCATCCATGCCCTGTGCCAACATTGCCGCCACACAGACCCAACCGGTACGCGGCCGTGATGCGATGTCCGCAATACTCAAAGTTACCAGCAAGGACGATGACAGCAAGAACTCCCACGATTGCGAAGCCGAGTACCAACTCCTGATGACTCCCGGCCTGGCTGGCGCGCCACTAGTCGTTGGTCTTCTGACCAGCGACGCCGAGTGGGATAGAAGTCTATCCCTCCGCCTGAACGGCTTTTCGCAGGATGGCAGGCAGGTGTTCGGAATTCTCTCGGAAGGTGGCAAATCTCCCTCCACAACTTTGTTCGACTACGACACCGCCGACGGCAAAATGCTCCTCATTGACCTTAAGAAGCCGCTCGCGCACTCTGTAGCGGCAAAGTGCAGATCGACATTTGACGTTATTGGGACGGCTGCGAGCGGCGCGATTGTTCTTCAGGTGAATTCCGCGAACTGCCTCGCGGCCAATGATCGTTGGTTGCTTAGTCCCTCGGGAGAAAAAGCTCAGCGCCTTCCGCCAGACGCAACTTTTCTGAGCCTGTACGAATTCAAAAATATTGGTCGCTAAAGGGCAGGTGGAAAGGCGATGATTTCGTCCGGGTAAGCCCCTGCGTTCAAATTGCGTTCAAATCGCCGAAGCTTCAAGTGTTCCCTTTTCGGGAAGTCGCCCGCGGATATATTCGTCCTGCTGAGCGTAGGCTCTCTTCTCCACGCCTACAATAAAAACTGAGGACGCACTTTTCCGCGCCCACCCGCTATGCGCTTTCTTACTCCGGCTTTCTTTCTTGGAACTGCTCTTGCCATGAGCGGAGTCTGCTCCGCGCGCAATACTTCTACGAACAACTGCGTCGCAGTTGCCGAAGCCAGCAAGCATGTGGGCACTGCCCAGTGCGTAAGCGGAACCGTCCTGCACGTAGAAAGTGGCAGCCACGGCGTCACCTTACTCAACTTCTGCAAAGAAGCGAAAGCGTGTCCCTTCACCGTGGTCGTGTTCCCGGCCGATCTCAAGAAGATGGGCGACGTTCGCCAGCTCGAAGGCCGGCAGATTGAAATCAAGGGAACGATTCAGGACTACGACGGACGCGCCGAGATCATCCTGCGCCGCTCCCAACAACTGGGCCAAGGGGCCTTTCTCCTGTTTCCCACGGTACCCACCGACTACGATGTCGAGCGCCCGGGCCACTACCGTGCCGGAAAATCCACCCATGCCAAAGCGGCCAAGAAAAAGGATACAAAGCAGGACGATCCGATGTCGATCGAAGATCCGGGAGAGCCACAGTAGCGGGTTGCCGCTCATCACGATCCACGGATTTCACACCATCCCCTTCCTCAACTCTTCCAGTGGATACTTCGTCCCCCGCCATACGATGCCGTCGTTCCAGAGCGCATGGACCATGGAGCGCAGAAGTATATAGATGAACAAGCTGGTCCCGGCCGGATGCAGAAAAAAATAATACGGCGGGATAGCCGACCTGCGCGACATTCCGTAGTAAATCAAAAAAAGCGAAGCGAGCGCGATGGCATAAGAGACGCGCGCCCATCCATGTGCCAGCCAAATGCCAAGAAATGGTCCGAGATTCAGAAACCCCAGCCCGACCACGGTGACCACTGTCCGCGGCCACTGAAAAGAAAGCACGGCAAAAAAATTCTTGGTGAGATTGTTAACGATGCCGAAAGCGCCCTGAGCCCAGTGCAGGGAAATCAAGTCCTCGCCAAATACATTGCGCTGGACGAAGCCCGCATTCTTGACTACCTTACCCAGCTTCATGTCGTCGAGCACTTCCATGCGCAACGCCCGATACGTGCCGACCGCCTCATAGACCGAACGCCGGACCAGGTTGAAAGCGCCCACCCCCATGTGGTCCCGCGCTTTGGGATCGGCAACCTTCCACGGGCGATGTCCAAAAACGAAAAGCACCTGGAAGAAGGCGATCGTCATTTTCTCGCCCGGACCCTTCATCATCATGCGCGGAAAGAGAACGATGTGGTCGGCTCGCTCCGCTTCGGCATAAGCAACGGCGCGCCGCAGCGAGTCGGGCTTGAACAATACATCGGCATCGGTGAAGAGCAACCAGTCGCCGGTCGCCTGCTGCCCAGCCATCCACATGGCATGTGTTTTGCCTAACCACCCGGCAGGCAGCTCCGAAATGTGGATCACCTTCAGCCGTGTGGGGCGGACACTCCTGTCCGCCTCGGCGTGCGCCGCCACTCTCCTATCGTGGAGCAAGTCATTCTCAGCAACCTCATCTATGATCTGTCCGGTGCGGTCGGTCGAGCGGTCGTTAACGGCAATGATTTCGTAGTTGGAATAATCCAGCGCCAGCAGCTGCGTCAGCGTCTCGCGAATATGTTCTGCCTCGTTGCGCGCCGGAACGATGATGCTGACCTTCGGCTCAGGGTCGCCATTCGGGGTCGCTGGCCGACGGTCCCATTCCGGCCGCGCGATGTCGGCAACATGCGGCATACCAAATTTCGCTTCCACGATGCGCGAAAACCACGCCAGTGCCAGGATGCCGCCTGCAATCCAGTGAACTGTTTGCCAATACATTCTGTTTAGGAAGACGCTCCTGAGGGAACTTGCTCTCCACTGATCCGCAGTGGTGGAGCAAATCTCATGCCGTAAAACAGTATGGCAGAAGACAGCGCGATCGCGATGACCGGCCCCAGAAAGGCAAGTTGCAGCGAATACTTGTCCGACATGTAGCCGATGAGCGCAGGCGACGGCACATCGCCGAGCAGGTGGAAGACAAAGATGTTTGCCGCCAAGGCGGCCGCGCGCACATGCGGCCCAACCGAATCGATCACGGCGGCGTTCAGCGGACCGGTGTTCAACAGCAGCAAGAACTCGGCGACAAAAATACCTACGATCATGGGCCTGCCGCTCGCAAACAAGGCAACGCACATGGCCGGAATGCCCAACAGCAGACTCACTGCGGACACGAGGTAGTGCGCAGATTTGGTTCGCCGCAGCAACCGGTCGGAGATCCAACCGCCCGCAAGTGACGCAATCAGTCCGTTGGAGATTGTGCTCAACCCAAAAATGATGTTGGCATCCAGCAGGCTGTAACCGTGGGCACGATGCAGAAACGTCGGCATCCAGACCTGGAGTCCTCCGAGCGCGAACGTCATCATCGCCATGCCGAGGGTTGCCGTGAGAAATGCGGGATTGCGGATCAGGCTTTTCACCGTGTCTCGCTCTGGTGTCTTGCTTTCGGGCGTATCGAATTGGCCGAGTCGCGGCTCCGGGACCAATAGAAGCAGCAACGCCAGCAGCACTCCGGGCGCAGCCCCAACGTAAAATGGAGCCCGCCAGCCGTACTTTGGACCCATGACTCCGCCCAGTAAATATCCCAGCGCGGTTCCGACCGGGATCGCGAGATAAAACACCCCCATGACCCGTCCTCGCTTTTCCACCGGAAACATGTCGGCGACAAAGGTTGGAGAAAGAATGACAAAGCTGGCTTCGCCGATACCGACCAGGGTATGACGAATGAGCAGCCCCTCAAAGTTCTTGGTGATGGCGGTGAGCAGCGTGGCCACACTCCACACCAGGGCTCCAGCGACGATCACACGCTTGCGTGAGAAGCGTAGCGAAAGCGGCCCCATGAAAGGCGCCGCACACATGTAAAAGATGAAGAAGACACTCGTGATTAAGCCGAAGGCAGCGTCGCTGCGATGAAACTCGGCTTTGACCAGATCCTGTACCGCGAACAACACGGAGCGATCAATGTAATTGAGCAGGTTCAGCGCCGTCAGGAGCGCCAGGGCCGTGCGGGGATAGAGCTTGGTCGGAGTCACAGGTCGAGCGAATATAGCATGGCGAACAACAGAAACTCGGATGCTACGAAGTTCGGGACGGCCCCATCACTTCCGGCCCTTTTTCCCTCGCGGCCATCTCGCGATCACCACCGTCGAAATTCCCCCGCGCGGACGAAACTCACCTTTTACCTCGGCCCACACCGGCTTCGCCCAGCGGACGACATCGGCCAGCACCTGATTCACGATGTTCTCCTGAAAGATCCCGAGATTGCGATACGCCTGCAGATATTCCTTCAACGACTTCAACTCCAGGCACAGGCGATCCGGCTCGTAGCGGATCACGATATTGCCGAAGTCCGGCAAGCCGGTCTTGGGACAGACAGACGTGAATTCAGGATCATTCACCACAATCTCGTACCCTGGAAACTGGTTCGGCCAGCTCTCAATTTCCGGAAAATCGTGATGGAGACCGGCGCTGGCATGCTCCGCAGTGTAACGGGGAGGCGTATAGCGAGGAGAAGTGGAACGGGGAGATTTCGGCATCTGCATATTGTAACCAGCTTGCTGGTGGAGCGCCGGGCGTCCCCGCCCGGCCTGCTGAAACTCTGGACGGGCGAGGCGTTGGTCTCACCACCGTTTTACTCACCCATGCTCACTAACCCGACGATTCGCGCGTAATCCGCGCTCTGGCTGACGCAAACGGCCGGCGCCATGCATCTAAACAAGTAAGTCCCAAGCTTGATTTGCCTGCTCCCCCGTAGCGCGTGAATGATACATTGAAGCTTGCGCTCTTCTCTGCATGCCATTGAATGGAAACAGTTCGAGAGGCCAGCCGCGCCGTTGGTGGATAACGGCGCTCGCGATTTTCGCTGCCGTGGTCGTGCTAGCCGCTTTCGTCTCCCGCCGCGATGACGCAGTACCGGTACGAACCGCCATCGCCAGGCAGAGCACGATCCGCAGCCTGGTTTCTACCAATGGAAAAATCGAGCCCGTTAGCAACTTCGAGGCCCACGCTCCGGTCTCGACGAGTGTGCGGCGTGTTTTTGTCAAGGAAGGCGACGCCGTCAAAAGAGGCGAACTGCTGGTCGTTCTGGATGACGCCGACGCGCGTGCGCAGGCCGCTCGAGCCCAAACCCAATTGCGAGCAGCACAGGCCGACCTGAGCGCCGTGGAACGAGGCGGGACTCAGGAAGAAGTGCTGAGCCTCGACGCTCAGCTGGTGAAAGCTGGCACTGACCGCGATTCCGCACAGCGCAATTTGGAAGCGCTAAAAAAACTCGAGCAGCAGGGTGCGGCCTCGGCTGGAGAAGTGCGAGAAGCGGAGAACGCTCTTTCCCGCGCTGATGCCCAACTTACATTTCTGCGGCAGAAACAGACGAAACGATATTCGAACGCGGAGTTAGCCCGCGTCGATGCCCAGAGAACTGAAGCACAAGCCACCTACGACGCCGCGCAGGATGTCCTCGCGAAATCGAACGTCCGCGCCCCGTTTGATGGCATCGTGTACTCCTTGCCGGCAAAGCAAGGCGGCTTCGTCGCCGCCGGAGATCTTCTGCTGCAAGTGGCGGACCTGCGTAAAGTGCTGGTGCGCGCCTTCGTCGATGAACCCGATGTGGGCAGACTGGCCCCCGGAGATCCGATTGAGATTACCTGGGACGCCGTTCCCGGACGCGTGTGGCGCTCCACCGTCACTGCCATCCCATCGACGGTGAAGTTGCACGGCTCGCGCAACGTCGGCGAGACGACCAGCATCGTAGATAACAAGGATTTAGAACTCTTGCCCAACATAAACGTCGGGGTGACGATCGTCGCCGACGAGCACGAAAACGTGCTGGTGGTACCGCGAGAGGCGGTGCGAACTGACGACTCGAAGCCCTATGTGTTGCAGGTTGTCGGCCACGAACTCAAGCGCCGCGATGTGGAAACCTCCCTCTCCAATCTCACCCAGGTCGAAGTAACGCGCGGCCTTTCCGCCAACGACGTAGTTGCGATCAATGCGTGGAACGGCAAACCGATTGGCGACGGAACGCAGGTCAAGTTTTAAGATGATCACACGCACATCCAGAGTTTTGCTGGCTTTGTTATTGCAGATTGCCGCGGCGACCGCCAGCGTGGCCGACTCTGCAAAAGACATGCTGGCAGCCGGCCGTCTTGATGAAGCCATCGCCGAATTGACTGGCCGTCTCTCTTCCGCTCCGGCGGACGCGGAATCGGCCAACCTGCTCTGCCGCGCCTACTTCGCGCTCGAAGATTGGGATCGAGCGGAATCCTCCTGCAGAAAAGCAGCCTCCCTTGATCCCGCCAACAGCCGTTTCCATCTTTGGCTGGGACGCGTGTACGGCGAAAGGGCGGACCGGGCAAATTTCTTGGCTGCGGCGGGGCTAGCCGGAAAGGTCCGAGGAGAATTTGAGCGCACTGTACAACTGAACCCGAATGATGTGGAGGCACGGCTCGATCTGGCTGAGTTTTATATTTCAGCCCCCGGCATCGTCGGCGGCGGCGAACAGAAGGCCCGCGAGCAAGCGCAGTTAATCCGAACCGTGGACTCGGGTCGTGAGCATTGGATCTACGCCCGCATCGCCGAAAAAAACAAAGACTTCACCACCGCCGAACGGGAATATCGCCAATACATTGACCTCAGCAAGGGTGACGCGGAAGCGTGGCTGAACCTCGCGCTATTTTTCCGTCATCGGAGGCGCTTCGACGATATGGAACAAGCCCTCGTCAAGCTTAGCCAGGTGCCCAATCCCGAACCGGATGTTCTGTGGGAAGCTTCGGCTATGTTGGAACGCGCCGGTCGCAGTTACCCCCTGGCCACCGAACTCGTGAATCGCTATTTCACCTCGGGTCCAGTGGAAAAGGCGCCCGCGTTCCGGGCCCATTATTTGCGGGGGGCGCTGTTGGAAAAGCAAGGCGACAAGGCAGGTGCGGCGCGCGAGTACCGTGCTTCCCTATCGTTGGTCCGGAACTTCGGCATGGCCCAGCAAGCACTCAACCGAGTTGCCCACTGAGGATGGCGCGAATTGCCCCGCGACTCGTGGCATCCCCAATAGATTCGCCCAATAATTCTCAAAGCTACTGCCCAGCTCTTGTCTGGCACACTACAATTTGTGCGTCGCGGCGGAGCCGTGGCCTGATCCATCGTCGCCTTACCATCACCGACGATGGCCCAGGGGTGACGAAATGAAGTCGACGAAATGAAGGTGACGAGATGAAACTCCGACCGCCGTGGTTGCGCTCTACAAATCTGCTCGCCTTATTTGCGGCCGTACTGACGATTGCGACGCGCGGCCAAGCCGAGCCTCTCCCGCTCGAGCGCGCCATTCGGCTGGCGCTCGCCCACAGCACGACTTCGGCAATTGCGAATGCCGACGTGCAGCGGGCCTTCGCCTCTTACCGTGAACTCCGCAACAATTACTTGCCCAAGATAGTCGCTGGTTCGGGCCTCGGCTGGACCTATGGATATCCGCTATCGATTGAAGGCAGTCCACCGGCACTGTTGGATGCGGTCGCACAGAGTTCAGTCTTCAACCCGGCGCAGAAGCAATTCCTGGGTGCGGCAAAAATTGACTGGCATGGTTCTGAGTTGCAGGACAAAGATCAGCGCAATGCCGTCATCCAGGATGTCGCGCTAACCTACGCCGAACTGGCGAAGTGGGAAGCGCGGCTCGTGCGCTTGCAACAGGACGAGGCCGAAGCGCAGCAGATGGTACAAGCGGTGTCCGAACGCTTGCAGGAAGGCGTGGATAGCGCCGTCGACTTAAACAAAGCCAAGCTCGTCGCCGCTCGCGTGCGCCTCTACCAGGCCGAGGCACGTGGCAACGCCGATGTCCTGCGGCGCCATCTCGCAACCCTGACCGGTCTGCCGGTCTCCAACATCGAAATCGCGCCCGAAACCATTCCGGCCTTGCCGCCCGTTTCCCAGGAAGAAGATCTATCCGAGAAAGCGGTTGCCTCCAGCCCTGCCATCAAGTTCGCCGAGCAGCATTCTCTCGCCGAATCGATGCGGGCTTCGGGTGAGCATCGCTCCTTATTGCCGTCCATCGATTTCTCCGCCCAGTACGCGAGGTTTTCCACCTTCAACAACTACACCATTTACTTCCCAAAGGGTACGTTTCAGGTGAACAACGCCACCATAGGTTTTGGCCTGCGAATTCCGATATTCAACGCCAGCCAGCGCGCCCGAGCGGACGCGGCCGAAGCGGAAGCCCTCAAGGCGAAGAAGCAAGCTGAGGCGGCTCGTAATCAGGTAGCGGAGGAAACACTGAAACTACAGCGCGCCGCCGAGCAACTAGAGGCCGCCCGCGAGGTTGCGCAGTTGGAATATCAACTGGCCCAGTCGAGCCTTGCAGCAGTCCAAACCCGTATCCAGGCAAAAACCGGCACCTTGCACGAATTGGCTGACGCACGCGTACAGGCAGCCGAACGCTTTCTGCTTTTCCAGGACGCCGATTTTGAGTACCAGCGGGTCCGCATGAACCTGCTACGGGCCACCGGAGATTTAGAGAAATGGGCGCTGCCAAACCCCGCCGCCAAGTGACGCATCCAACCTGTCATCCGGCCGCTATCCGATTCTCGCGTCTTAATGCGCAATAGCGACGTTCGGCCCAGGTACTTTGCGATTTAGGCCCCGCTAAGGCACACTTAGACAAAGGGTTCGGCGCTTTCTATGCAAGTCCTGGACGTACCTGGGTGGTAGCGTCGAGGCAGCGCCAACTGGGGTGTGTGCACACTTAAGAGTGCTAAAATAAAGAATCATAAATATGCCATCGAAAACACTGTTTTTGAATCCGCCTTCCTTTGAGAATTTCGATGGAGGCGCAGGCTCGCGCTGGCCCGCTACGCGCGAGATCGAATCCTACTGGTATCCGGTCTGGCTAGCGTATCCGACCGGAATGCTCGAAGGCGCGCGCCTGCTCGATGCCCCGCCCCACCACATCACGGCCGAAGAAACCATCCGCACTTGCAAGGACTACGAATTACTCGTGCTGTTCACTAGCACTCCCGGTTTTGCCGGCGACGTCCGCATCGCGGAAGCCATCAAAGACAGCCATCCTCACATCAAGATCGCTTTCGTCGGACCCCACGTCAGCGTTCTGCCCGAGAAGTCTTTAATGGAGGCCAAGGTAATTGACGTAGCCTGCCGCAAGGAATTCGACTACTCCATCGTCGAATACGCCCAGGGCAAGCCAATCGAAGATATTCTCGGCATTTCCTACCGTAAGAATGGCGGCGTCGTGCATAATCCCGACCGCCCAACCATTGAGAATCTGGACGCTCTGCCGCACGTCACCGACGTTTACCGGCGTGACTTGGATGTCCGCCGCTACAACGTGCCTTTTCTGCTCCACCCCTTCGTGTCCCTCTACACGACGCGCGGATGCCCGGCGCAGTGCACCTTCTGCCTCTGGCCCCAGACCCTGAGCGGACACCCGTGGCGCAAGCGCTCCACCGACGACGTGGCGCGTGAAATGGCCAAGGCGAAGGACTACTGGCCGTACGTCAAGGAATTTTTCTTCGATGACGATACCTTCAACCTGCAAAAGGCCCGCACCATCGAATTGTGCGCCAAGTTGAAGCCGCTCGGCCTGACTTGGTCGTGCACCTCGCGCGTCACCACCGACTTCGAAACGCTCAAAGCCATGAAAGAGGCGGGATGCCGGCTCCTGATTGTGGGCTACGAATCGGGCGATCAGCAGATTCTGAAGAACATCAAGAAAGGCGCGACCATCGAGCGCGCCCGTCAGTTCACCAAGGATTGCCACAAGCTGGGACTGGTGGTTCACGGAGACTTCATCATTGGCCTGCCTGGAGAAAGCCGCGAGACCATCAAGAACACGATCAATTTCGCCAAGGAACTCGACGTGGAGACGATCCAGGTTTCGGTGGCGCACGCTTACCCGGGAACGGAACTGCACGAATTCGCGATCAAGAATGGTTTCATGACCAGCGACACAAAAATGGTGGACGACGGCGGCCATCAGATGGTGCAGATCGAGTATCCGGGCCTGCCCGCCGCCGAACTGCTGGAGGCTGTCCACCACTTTTACGACGAGTATTATTTCCGGCCCAAGGCCGCGTACCGCATTTTAAGGAAAGCGATGTTCGACAGCTCCGAACGCAAGCGCTTGTACAAGGAAGCGCGGACCTTCCTGAAACTGCGCGCGCAGCGCCACCAGTGGGTCAAGGAACACCGCAGGGAAAAAGAAGAAGAGCCTGCCCCGCAACCGGCCAAGGCCTAATGGAGCGACGGGCGTCTCGCCCGTCCACCAACAATCTCGGCCGGGCTGGGACACCCGGTGCTCCGCGAACAAGCAGGGGACGACAGCAGTGACATTACGAAAATACCTCGTCCTTGCCGGAATTACCGTATTCAGCACGGCAGGTGATTCCCTGCTGGCTCGCGGCATGAAAGATCTCGGCGGCGTTTCCCTGCACAACCTCTCCGGCCTGCTGTTGGCCGTCCTCAATCCCTGGGTAACTGCGGGGATCCTTTTGCTGTTGGCGTTTTTCTCTTGTTACATGTCCGCCCTTTCCTGGGCGGACCTCACTTATGTGCTGCCCGCCACATCGCTCGCCTATGTGCTCGTCGCTTTGGTTGGCCACTTCCGCCTGCATGAAGAAATCTCGCCGACGCGCTGGCTGGGCATTGCGCTGATCGCCGCCGGAGTGGGCTTTGTGGCCGCGGGCCCGTCGCTTACGCCCGGTCACCACCGTCAGAGTTCCCATGATGCTGCCCCAGACACAGTTTCTCAAAAGCTGGAGTTATGAAAGACCTCTACGCCTGGGCCGCCATCGCACTCATTGTTCTAGCCTCGACCACCGGGGATGTGCTGCTTTCCTATTCCATGAAACAAGTTGGTGACGTGGGCGAACTCTGGAAGCGGCGCGGAGTACTGGCAGTGATCGGTCGCGTGCTTACGACCCCAACATTTGCTCTGGGATTGTTGGCGATGGGGGTAGCGTTCTACAGTTTGCTCTTTGGCCTGTCGTGGGGAAATCTCAGTCTGGTCGTGCCCGCTTCCGCCTCACTCACCTTTGTGGCCAACGCGGTCGCCGCGCGCATATTCCTGCACGAACGCGTGGGGCGTCGGCGTTGGGTTGCGGCATTGCTGGTGGCGGGTGGCGTGGTGTTGATGGCGGTCTAGCCGAACAGATCGACGGGAATCACAAGCGGCTGCGCTTTCACAATCCGATCCTTGCCGGCGGATGCAGCTTGATCCTGTTCCGAAATCTCCGCTGACAGAATTGTCCACAGAAAAGGATACCGCTCGCTAAACCTCACTGCCTGAAGTTTTCCGGCTTCCAGTCGTCTGCGGAACGATTCCGCATCCATCCCATGGCGCGCAGCTCTAAGCTTGTTCACGACCGCCTGCAATCTGGCCAGCTCCGCAACCAGATCCTCGAGCAGCTCTTTTCCGCCGGCACTCAACTGCACGAACTCCATGCAAGCTGTGGTGCCGTCTCGAATCGCTTTCACCTCACCCACGGCCCGGAACGAAGCAGCGTTGACGCGCACGACGATCTCAGTCCGTACGCCAAAATCAATCGGCAGAGTGGTATCGACACTGCATCCCCCGAGGCTCAGGTCGCGGATCGTCCCCGGAAGAAAGATGCCGCTTGATGGAAGGCGAGTGATCTTCGCGCCACCGCTGCAACTGAACCGCGGGGTACGACGGCGATCCTTATCCGCGTCGGTGCGCTCAGGCATGTTTATAAGATCGTTTGCCGGGCAAGAATGCTTGAGAATGAATCAAGGTAACCCGGGTTCGGAACCCGAAGTAACCGAGGTCTTCGAGGTGAATCTCACCCAAACAGCCGCATCAATCCACTCGGGGCCAGATCGGGGACAAGAAAGCTGGCGTTCTTGCCCCCGGCGAATCGCGTCAGTGCTTCCGCCGCAAGATAGCCGCTGCGAACGGCACCCTCCATGGTCGCAGGCCAGCCTGTCGCGGTCCAATCGCCAGCCAGAAAGACTCGCGGCCACGCCGTCTCTGGCTTGGGCCGGTACTGGTCGATTCCCGGACGCGGTGAGTACGTCGCGTGCACCTCCTTGATCACGGTTGACTTCAGTAGTTTCGCTTCGCACGCAGCGGGAAAAAATTCTTGCGCTTCTTTCACCGCCATGTCGACGATCTCCGCCTTCGACCTTTCCACCAGGCTCCGGGAGCAGCTTACAACCAGCTCAACGTAACTGCCGCGTCCGTTGTCCCGACTTTCAATAAGCCGCGATTTGTGAAACATCCACTGGATGGTGCGGTCGAGCAGCACCGCGTGATCGAGCTCGCTGATTTGACGATCAAACCAGAGATGGATGCCAGTGATCGGTGAAGTCGAGAATTCGCCGAGTGCAGCCGCCAATGGCGCAGCGGCCGGAGTATCGGGCAGCATCCGTCCCAACACGTCAAAAGGGACGGCGAGAACGAGATAGTCGAATCTCTGTTCCTGCCCGTTCGCCGTCACACCCACCTCGGAAGCGCCCGCTCGAAACGACTCCACGCTTGCGCGAACCTGGATCTCTCCACCACGGGCGCGTATGTAGTCTCCGGCGGTGCTGTAAAGGTCGGTAAGCGGCACAGTTGGAATTCCCATGCGTCCGGCAGCCTCCGACTTAAGAAAAGACTCACGCACTACCTGGGCCGCGTATGGAACGGAAACCTGATCGAGATCTTCATTCAAAGCGCTGACCAATATTGTCTTCCAGAAACGCTCAATGGCTTGCTCGGTTTGGCCGTGGCGTTTGAGCCAGTCGAGGAACGACTCACCCCGATCCGCCGGAGCTGACGGAGCGAGCGCAACCATGGCGCGGCTGATGGCCAGCTTGTCGCGAATGCTCAAACAGTCGGCCCGAAGAAATGCCAGCGCCGTATGCAGCGGAGCGGGGAGGCCTGACGGCGCGATCACGGATGCACGTCCTCCGGGCTCGAGGAATGTCAGCCTCTCATACCAGCGAATCTTGTCCTGAACCCCGGCGCGACGATAGAAATCGAGCAGATTAGTGCAGCAGCCCAGCAACACATGCTGGCAATTGTCGACAATTTCGCCGGTGCCGGGATGCTGATAAGAAGACGCGCGCCCGCCGAGATAAGGGCGGCGCTCAAAGAGCGTCACGCGAAATCCGGCTTCAGCCAAGGCGCATCCAGCGGCCAGGCCGGCCAATCCGCCTCCGGCTACAGCGACTGTAGGAGGATGTGTCGTATTAGGATAGATCGACGTGGAAACGTTCGAGAGCGGCATCACACCAGTCGCTTCAGGATACCTTTTCCGAGGACAGTGAGCTTCTCGGGAACGGTTAATTGGACGCGCTCACTGAAAACGTCGTACTGGTTTGAAGCAATCTTTTCAAGCAGCCGCCGGTAGATCGTAATCAGCACCCACAGGGCGGGCTGACTGTCTTCGCTCACTAGCGGGATCAGTTCTTCTCCGGCGCGGTAGCATTCGCGAGCCCGGTCGGCCTCCATCGCCAGTAGCGGCCGCACGCGGGCAATCTCAACCTTAGCTGCAGCCAGATCCGCGGCCGAGAGGCCACACTGCGCCAGGTCCTCTTGCGGAAAATAAAACCGGCCCATGGCAACATCTTCTTTGACGTCGCGAATAATATTTGTAAGCTGGAATGCCAGACCGCAGCGTTCGGCAAGCGCCTCGGCGGCGGGACCGCGATATCCGAAAATTTTGATGCACACTAATCCAACCACCGACGCCACACCGTAACAATACTGGCGCAACTCTTCAAAAGTCTGGTAACGCGCGACCGGCGGCGCACCGGCGGAAAGTTCTAGTTGCCCGTAATCGAGATCCGCAGCCGTACCGAAGGCTAGTTGGTCAAGCAGCCCAATCGGAATCTGGTACCTGCGCTGCGCATCGGTCAACGCCAGCAGCACCGGATCGTCCGTCGGCTGCGCAGCCAATGCGCGGTGGACTCTGTCCAACCACTCCGCCAGCTTGTTGTGACGATCGTCGGAACTCAGCGTGTTGTCGTCAACAATGTCGTCGCACCGCCGCATGAAGGCATACACCGCGCTCAACGCATTGCGTTTTCGCCGTGGAAGTACCACAAAGCCATAATAAAAATTCTTTGCGGCCCCGCGTGCGATACTCCGGCAGACCGAGTACGCCATCTCGAGCTGCGAAGCGGTGGGCACAAACTGCACAGGTGGATCTCCGACGACGGTACTCATTTTTGCTTCCCCAGCAGCTTCCCCAGTGCGGCACGAGCGACCAACGCCAGCTTCCGGGTTTTGGAAATTGTCGGACGCCTGCCCAGCACAGCGTAATCTTGGCGCTCGATCGCGTTCAGAATTTCCTGCCCGCCGCGGCTGAAAAGTTCGATGTCGGTGGCCAGTTCGCGCCCCACCGTAGCGATCAGCGGCACGCCTTGTGTGAACCATTCGCGTGCACGCCCGACTTCAAACTTCATCATCTCGCAGAACGCGGAAGTGTTTTCGCCGTCACGGATTACGTCTTCGCTCACGCCGAAGCGGCGCAGGTCTTCCAGCGGAAGATAGATTCGTCCTTTGGCAAAGTCCGCGCTCACATCTTGCCAGAAGTTCGCAAGTTGCAGCGCGGTGCAAGTGTAATCGGAAAGCAACTGCCGCTCGGAATCGCGGTATCCGCAGACGTAAAGCACGAGGTGGCCCACCGGATTCGCTGAATATCGGCAGTAGCCCAGCAGATCGTTGAAGGTTTCGTAGCGGCAGATACTTTGGTCCTGCCGGAACGCCTTCAGCAAATCCGCGAATTCATGTTTCGGAATTTCGAACTTGCGCACCGTCTCGGCGAGCGCAACAAATACGGGATGCCGGGGGTGCCGATCATGATCCCCTTCGTAGCACGCGTTCAACTCCGTCTCCCACTGATCGAGCAACTGCAGAGATGCGGCAGTGTCGCCCACCTCGTCGCCCAGGTCGTCCGAGATGCGGCAATAGGCATAAACGTTGAAAAAGTGCTGGCGCAGCCGCTCCGGAAGAAACCAGGATGCAACTGAAAAATTCTCGTAATGCGACCGCGCCAGCCGGCGGCAGTATTCTCGTGCCTCGGCTTCGGAGGGCGCACGCTCAGGGATGGCATACTCCGGCGGCAGCACACTCCAGGCGGACCAGAGCGGCGCAGTCGGGGGATGGCTGGCAGCAGTCATTATCAATTCTTAACCCAGAGGATACAGTGTTTGTGGAGAGCCGCGCGTCCTCGCCCGGCCACCAGACTACTGGACGGGCAAGACGCCCGTCGCTCCACTGTAAGACCCGTTGCACGGTCACGATGCTAGTGACCGGGGATAATCGCAGTCTTGATATCCCCGTTGCGATTCAGCATGTGGCGCAGCACATCTTGCAAATGCGAAAGCGGCGCTTCGCCGGTAATGTAGTCGTTGCCGCAAACTTTTTTCTCGGCAATCAGACCAAACGCACGGCGCACCGTCTCCGGGGTGTGATGGAAGGTCGCTTTCAACGTAATTTCAGAATAGTGCAAGCGGTTGGTGTCTAACTGCACTTTGGTTCCCGCGGCGCATCCGCCAAAAAAATTCACCGTGCCGCCCTTGCGCACCATCTGCACCGCCCACTCCCAGGCTTCCGGCCGGCCTACCGCTTCGATCGCCACATCGGCGCCCCGCCTCTCCGGACTCAACTCGCGCACCGCCTCAACGGCATCCTTTACCTTGGTAATCTGCACCACCTCGTGCGCGCCCTTCTTTCGCGCCAGCAGGACCTGCGAGTCGCGCTTGACCACCGCAATCACATTGCATCCGATCGCTTTCGCGACCTGCACAAACATCAGGCCGATCGGTCCGCCCCCGATGACCGCCACCGTGTCGCCGATCTCGACTCCAGTTTCATGCAGCCCACGCAGAACGCAAGCCAGAGGCTCAGTCATCGCGGCATCCTCGAAGGTCACATTCGAAGGCACGACGAGCATATTGGTTTCCACAATGCGCCGCGGTATCCGTATGTACTCGGCATATGCGCCATTGTTGAACAGCAGATCTTCGCAGAGATTTAACTGGTGCTTGGAGCAATAGAAGCACATACCGCAGGGCGCCGAGTTGAGCGCGACCACGCGCATACCCTTCTTGAAGCCGCGAACGCCCTCACCGACTTCTTCGACCGTGCCGGCTAGTTCATGCCCGAACAGCGCCGGCGGAACAATCATCCGAGCGTGATAGCCGCGCTGATACACCTTTAAGTCTGTGCCGCAGGTGAGCGCCACGTGCACCTTGACCAGAACTTCGCCTTCGCCCACACGCGGGATCGGCACTTTCTCAATCTTGACGTCTTCTTTGCCGTAGAGGACGGCAGCCGTCATCTTGCCATTCACAGTCGATGTCCTTCCCACACGCTGCCCGGCTGGATGACTATCTTCATCGAGTCCGGCCGAGGATGGGCAGCCAATTTCAGCGCTTCCACACCGCTTTCGAGCGGGAAACGGTGGCTGATAAGCCGTTCCAGATCCATTTCACGATTCATGACGAACCGCACTGACTCGTCTTGCAATTCAAACGATGCACTGTAAGATCCCAGTAAAGTCTTTTCATCCACGCACACTGCCGCCGGATCAATCGTCACCTCGCCGCGCACCGTCTGCGCAAACAGCAACACACGGCCCCCCGGACGCGTGGCGTCGATGGCAGGGCGGATCAAGTCGCTCCCGCCGACTGCCAAAATCACCGCGTCTGCCCCCCGGCCTTCCGTCATTCCGCGCACCGTTTGCCCGGCGTCAGCCTTGGAAGCGTCAATTGTCAGTTTCAGGTCGAAGCTATTTGCCATTGTAAGCCTCACCGGATACAAATCGGAAGTGATCACCCGAGTCCCCGCCCGCTTCGCCAGAGTCGCCAGGATCAGGCCTATCGGGCCCTGCCCGATCACCAGCACCGTCTCCCCAGCTTGCAGGCGAAGGGTCTCAATACCTTTGATGCAAGTATTCACCGGCTCGACAAAACATGCCTGCTCAAAGCTGACCCCGTCCGGGATGCGTACCGTTCCCTTCTCGACAATCCAGTCCATCACCCGCACGTATTCCGCAAATCCTCCGCCCGAAGGTTCGAACCCAGCCGTGCAACCAACTTTCTTGTAAGTAGAACACTGCGCAAAAGTTTTGTGACGGCAGTAATAACATTCCCGGCACGGGATGTGGTGAAACACCACCACGCGCTCGCCGACGCCAAACTTGCGAACACCCTCCCCCACTTTCGTGACGACACCCGCGGTTTCGTGACCAAAAATCCGCGGCGCGGAGTGGGATCCGGTAGCAATCTTCTTAAGATCGGTCCCGCAGATGCCGCAAGTGTGGACGCGCACCAGAATCTCCCCCGCCCCGATTTCAGGGACAGATACTTCTTCCAGTCGCACATCGTTCACGCCGCGATACACCGCCGCCTTCATCGTGGCAGGAATCTGGTACCTTCCGCTTTCAACGGCCAATGTCGATGGTGGAGCGATTGCCATAGCAGAATTCATTGTTTCTCTTCAGTCTAGTGCTGCGACCGCGTGACTGTTGCAGCCGTCGTTTCCAGACTTGCTGGTGGAGAGCCGGGCGTCCCCGCCCGGCCGCCATACTGCTGGACAGGCGAGACGCCCGTCGCTCCACCGAGTTTCTCCCGGCCGAGGTAACTAGCGAGTGCCGCGCAAAGAGCCCGGCTTGCCTTCGAACTGTTCCGCGCCAGAGCAATGGTAGCCTTCCACAGCCAAGGACGCAGCGCCACATGATGCGCAAACCTCGCAGAGCGAAACCTCCCGTCGTCCGCCACAAAACGATCCATTGCCGGCAAGTCGAAATCGACGGCATCCGAAATGGCTTTCAAAGCCGCGAACTCCACACCCCGTGCCTCGGCTCCCAGCGCCACAGCTGCGGATTCCATGTCCACTGCGCTCCCGGCATAAGATTTGCCCAACCGAATTTTCTGTTCCCTGCCAGCCACTTCCGGCGAACTCACCAAAATTCCCTCACCCGATCCGACGTCAGTTCGGGCGCCGTCAGCGGCATTGATCACCGTGCGCGGCTCAAAAATATCTCCGACCTGCAGGGACGAATCCAACGCCCCGGCATAGCCAACGGAGATCACGCGCGCCGGGTTAATCTCGCGAATCACCGCCTCAGTAGCGCGACGCGCCGCCTCGGCGCCAATTCCGCCGCACACCAGCACCGCTTCGCCGTCTTCAAACAGACGATATCGTCGCCCGCCATGTTCCATCGTCCGCATCTTCCAGCTCCGGATCAGCGGCGCTACCTCGCGCTCCATAGTCGCGATGATGGCAATTCTAGCCATCGACGGCCACTCCAGCCCCTGAAAGTGCTACCGGTGGAGCGACGGGCGTCGCTACCGGTGGAGCGACGGGCGTCCTCGCCCGTCCTGCTGCGTCATCCGAATTTTCCCGCAGACTGCTAGGCATACCCGTTCTCCCTGAACCACTCTACCGACCGCCGCAACGCCCCGTCGACTGGAACCGTCCGCCAGCCCAGCTCCCGTTCCGCTTTCGCCGAACTCACAAACATCATCTTGCGTCCCATCCGCACCGCGTCAATCGTAGCGCGCGGCTCGCGGCCCAAGATCCTGCCCGTCACCATCTCATCCACCACCCCAGCCGCCAGCGCAAAAATGTAAGGCAGCTTCACGGTTGGCGACGGCAACCCCGTAATCGCAGCCAGACGGTCCAGAATCTGCTTCAGCGTAAGATTCTCTCCGCCCAAAATGTAGCGCTCGCCCGATCTTCCCTTTTCCAGCGCCTGGATATGACCGCGAGCGCACTCGGTTGCATCCACCAGGTTCAATCCCGTTTCCACGTACGCCGGGAATTTCCGCTTCAAAAAATCCACGACAATGCGTCCCGTCGGAGTCGGCTTGATATCGCGCTCCCCAATCGGCGTCGTAGGATTCACGATCACCACGTCGATTCCCGATTTCGCGGCGTCGATTGCGACCCGCTCCGCCATAAACTTCGAACGCTTATAGTGCCCGATCATGTCCCCGAGCGACACTGGGCTCTCTTCATCCGCCACCGGTTTAGCGTAGGGACGGACGCATTCGTCAGTCCCAGCCGAGCGAACCGGGGCCCCCGTCGAGCCCGGTTTTGGCTTGACGGGGTGGAGCAGCTCGGCAGCTGCCTGGTTGGAGATAAACCCCATGGTCGCCACGCTAGACGTGTAAACGACGCGCCGTACACGCTGCTTCCGCGCCGCTCCAAGCAAGCACCGCGTACCCTCAACATTCGAGCGATACATCTCCTCGGGATCGCGCACCCACAGCCGATAGTCTGCCGCAACGTGAAACACAACGTCGCAGCCGCCGAGCGCTTTCTCAATCGAAGCCGCGTCCCGCAGATCGCCGACCACTCGATCAACGCCGCGCTCCGCATTCAGGCCCTCGATATTGCGCAGATCGCTGGTCGCCCGCACCAGCAGCCGCAACTCGGCTCCCTGTTCGGCCAGGACGCGCGCAACATGACTCCCCAAAAATCCGGTGGCTCCGGTAACGAAAGCTAGCATTCAGCTCTCAGCTCTCAGTTTTCTGGTCCCGACCGCGGGCGATGACTGAATGCTGAGAGCTGATAGCTGACAGCTGAGAGTTAGTTACCACTCTTCTCCGCCATCACCTTCGAATAGGTCGTGAGCGCGATCAGCGGGAAATACTGGCGGTACAGGTGATATTTCAGGTAGAACACACGCGGGAAACCCGTGCCCGTGAAGAAAGGCTCATCCCAGGAACCATCTTTATTTTGCGTGCGCAGCAGATACGCCATGCCGCGCGCCACGCATTCGCTGCGCGTGTCGCCGACCGCCAGCAGTCCCATGATTGCCCACGCCGTCTGCGAAGCCGTGCTCTCGCCTTGCCCGCGAAGGTTCGGATCGTCATAGGATCCCACCGTCTCGCCCCAGCCACCATCGGCGTTCTGCACTGACCGCAGCCACTCCGCCGCCTGCTGAATCATCGGCTCGTTACGATCCACAGCCATCGCTTCCAGTCCGCGCAACACCTGCATCGTGCCGTAGATGTAGTTCACGCCCCAGCGCCCAAACCAGCTTCCGTCTGGTTCTTGTTCTGTTCGAATAAAATCGACCGCCCGCTTCACCGCCCGATGGTCCTGGTCGTATCCATAAGTCGCAAGACACTCCAGAATCCTCCCCGTGATATCGACCGTCGCCGGATCGAGCATGGCATTGTGATCGGCAAAGGGCACGTACTGAAACACCATGCGGTCGTTGTCTTTGTCAAACGAAGCCCACCCTCCATCCTTGCACTGCATCGACAAGATCCAATCAATCGCCCGCTGCACCGACTCGCTCTGATAGCGCCCGTTCGGGTGCTCGACCCGGCTCAACCCCAGGCAGACCATGGCGCTGTCGTCCACGTCCGGATAGAACTCATTGTTGAACTCAAAGTACCACCCGCCCGGCTCGCCTTTCGGATTCTTGATCTTCCAGTCACCCGTCTTGCGCACCTGCTTCTGCAGGATCCACTCGGCGCACTTCACCAGCCGCCGATCAGTCGCCGGAACCCCGGCCTCGCCCAAGGCAAACAGCGCGTACGCCGTATCCCACACCGGAGACTTGCAGGGCTGCATGCGGAAAGTGTCGCCCTCCTCAATCCCCAGCTTCTCGAACTCGTCCATCGCGCGAATGAACTGCGGATCGTCCACCGAATACCCCAGGCAGCGCAGCGCGATGATCGCGTTCATCATCGAGGGATAGATCGCTCCCAGACCATCGCTCATCTCGAAGCGCGCCAGCATCCACTTCTCAGCCTGCCGCAGCGCAAGCGAACGCAGCGGACGGATGTATAAACGCTCCGCCCAGTGCGTGATGCGGTCCAGCACCAAAAAGAAATTGCGCCACGAAATCCGCTTCTTCGCCCAGTGCAGATGCATGCGCGACTTGTCGCGCCCGCCAACAAACAGCTCTTCCACTCCCATCTCATCGGGAATCTTCTTGAATGGCTTCTTGGCGTAACAGATCGAAAGCGGCACCAGAATGGCCCGCGACCATGAAGAAATTTCGTAGATATTGAACCAGAACCAGTTAGGAAACAGCACGATCTCCGGCGGAATCGCCGGCACCGCGTCGTAATCGTACTGCCCAAAGAAACAGAGATAGATCTTGGTAAATGTATTGACTTCGGTCACGCCGCCCATTTCAAGAATCTTCTTGCGGGCGCGCGCCAGCGCCGGATGATCCGCCGTGAATCCAGCCAGCTTCAGCCCGAAGTAAGCCTTCACCGAAGCGCTGACGTTGGATGGCCCCGCGGCGTAGATGCTCCAGCCACCATCCTCATTCTGATGATTCAGGATGTAGCGCGCCGCCTTGTCAAAGCGTTCCTGGCTGCCGGTCCCGAGCAGCGTATGCAACAAGATGTAGTCGGATTCGAGAGTGGTATCGGCTTCCAGCTCTCCACACCAGTAACCCTCTTCGTGCTGCTGCGAGAAAAGATACTTGCGGGCCGCATCGACGGCTACCGCGACCCGGCTCCCCAGGTCGTCGATCTTTCCGAATCGCATCTGCGGCGCAGAGGCCGGACTACTAAAAGGGGAGGACTCTTCCATCATGTCTCCGACAGCTCTCCAAACATATCTCGAAACATATTTCCAAACTATGACTCCACGCCCACGGCCGGCGCTGCGGCAATCGTGGCCACGATCTCCGGCGGCAATCCAAAGCGCACGTTCTCCGGCATGATTTCCAATTCCTGCACATCGCCAAAGCCCAGCCCCGCCAGATACTCCACCACTTCCTGCACCAGATGTTCCGGAGCCGATGCTCCCGCAGTCACCGCCACCGTCTTCACACCGTCCAGCCATAGCGGCTGAATATCGCGGCAATCGTCAATTAGATGCGCCGGGGTGCCCAAACTGCGGGCAACTTCCACCAACCGTTTGGAGTTCGAACTATTATCGGAACCAACCACCAGCAGCAAATCCGCATCGGATGCCACGTGCTTCACGGCAACCTGCCTGTTTTCCGTGGCATAGCAAATGTCTTGAGCTGCCGGTCCCTTAATGTTCGGGAACCGTTCCCGCAGCGCCGCGATAATATCGCGCGTCTCATCCAGACTGAGCGTCGTCTGCGTCAAGTACGCCACCCGGTTAGGATCGGGCAAAGTCACCGAAGCCACTTCCGCCGGCGACCCCACCACCTGAGTCACTGCCGGAGCCTCGCCGAGTGTCCCAATCACTTCGTCATGATCGCGATGCCCGATCAGAATCAGCGAATACCCTTCCTTGGCGAACTTCACCGCCTCCACGTGCACCTTAGTGACCAGCGGACAAGTAGCATCAATCACCCGCAGCTTCCGCAGCTTGCTGCGCTCGCGCACTTCCGGAGAAACCCCGTGCGCGCTATAAATGACCCGTTCGCCCTCCGGCACTTCCTCCACGCCATCGACAAAGATCGCGCCCTTCTGCTGTAGCTCCTCCACCACAAAGCGGTTGTGGACAATCTCCTTGCGCACATAAATCGGCCGCCCAAACGCCTCCAAAGCAATCCGGACAATATCGATAGCCCGCACCACCCCCGCGCAGAATCCACGCGGCTTCAACAGCAGCAACTGTTTCCTTTCAGACAATAACCACCCCCAAGTTGTAACACCAACAATAGCGCCGGCATCAGCGCCATAATAGTGCCGGCATCCTGCCGGCAAACCCCGCACCTTATTAGGGTACCGTGCCCCCACAAAAGCTGCAAAAAGTTAGTGTAAGAGTATCGAAAGATGCACCCCAAGGTCAATGTAAGCCTTTGAGGCAATGAGGATTAGCAGCAGACGGCGAAAACAGAGGGGTGAACGGGGCCGCCGATAACCGTGAGAATCCAGCCCCGGAGGGGCGCCAGAGATTAGCCCAGCGCTTCAGCGCTGGGAAAAGCAGCAGAAGATTCAAGTCCCGGAGGGACGACCGAGTTCCCAAGCACGGATGTGAGGGATCAGCAGCAAGCGGGGAGATCCAAGATTGCGATGGCATCCCTCACCAAGCGCGGCGGATGCCGTAGCTGTCAAACGACATCTCATTGCTGACAATGGTCAAGTTCTCCGCCTGCGCTTGAGCAATCAACATCCGATCAAAGGGATCTAGCTGCGGCCCCGGAAGCAAGCCCGCACGAATGCCATGCGCCGCGGTAACCGGAAGACTCTCGAATCCCGACTGCGTCAGATATTCCTCAAAGTTCCGGGTAATGTCGGAGGCGGCAGCGAGCCTTCCCAGACGAACCTTGGTCGCCATTTCCCACGCCGACGCTGCGCTGACCACAACTGTGTTTCGTTTGTCCACCACCAGGCGGCGGATCGACTCCGGCAGCGAGGGATTTTCAGTCATCCACCAGATCAGCGCATGAGTATCAAGTAGAAGGTGCAATCGAAATTACTCCCAGCCTTCCATCTCCTCCGGCGGCAGCGGCAAGAAAAATTCAGGACCGACTTCGATCTTCCCTTTCCAAGCTCCAGGCTTCCGCCGGCCCGCCCTGTCCTCAATCGCAACCAACCGCACCACCGGCTTCTTCCCCCGAGCGATGACGATCTCTTCGCCCCGGCAAGCCCTCTCAATCAGCCGCGAAAGCTCGGTCTTGGCCTTGTGGATAGTGATAGTTTCCATGGATATATGTTAGCTAATTTTACTTAGCTAAGTCAATTGGAATTCGTTTTCGGACTGCTTTGAAAGGGCACGGCTTCAGCCGTGCCTCAAGGTCCAGAGCTCTGAAAGGGCATGGCTTTAGCCATGCCGTTAGAATCCACCAGTCATCCATTAGCCCGAATCATCTGCTCCGCATGTCTCCGAGAAGTCTCAGTAAGCTTCGCTCCAGACAACATGCGAGCCACTTCCTCGGTGCGTTCGTTGCCGCCAATCTGGCGAACCGTAGCCTTTGCGCGGCCCGCAGCTTCGCGTTTCTCGATCAAGTAATGATGATCGGCAAAGGTCGCGATCTGCGGCAAGTGAGTAACGCAGAGCACCTGATTGCCTCTGGAGAGCGCCTTCAATTTTTTTCCGACAGCCTCGGCAGCGCGGCCTCCAATGCCCGTATCAATCTCGTCGAACACCAACGTACGCTGCGCAGCCGCCGACTTCTTCTTCGGATTGGCCGCCGGATTAGTCCCCGCTTCGACGCTAGCCTTCAATGCCAGCATGACGCGCGAAAGTTCTCCGCCCGAAGCAATCTGCTCCAGCGGGCGCATCGCCTCGCCCACGTTGGTCGAAATACGATAGACGACTTGGTTGATGCCCGAGGACGTCCAATGCTCCTCGGCTTCGTTTTCTTCGACTGCGATGCGAAAACTGGCGCGCATGGCCAAGTCGTTAATCTCGGCCTCGACCAGCTTCTCCAATTTCCGTCCCGCCTCAATCCGCTTGCGCGAGACATTGCGCGCAGCCTTGCGATACTCGTCCGCAGCCAAGGCCAGCATCCCGCGCAACTCAAGCAGCACCTGATCTTTATTCTCCATCTCGGAGAGCTTGCGCCGTATGTCCTCGCCGAACGCAATCACCTGCTCCAGCGTAGCCCCGTACTTGCGCTTCAGACGATCGAGCAAAGCCAGCCGCTCTTCGATTTCCGCGAGGCGTTCAGGAGAAGCCTGGATTCCACCCGCATAATCGCGCAGCGTCGCGCCCACATCTTCAACGCTGATGCGTGCCGACTCCAGCGCCGCGAGCGCCTCCTGAAATTTCGGCTCATATCGGATAAGTTCCTCCACGTGCTTCTGCGCGGCGCGCAGGCTCGACGACGTGGAGGCGTTGCCTTCATACAACAGGTCGAAGGCATTGATGGCTGCGCCGTAAATTTTCTCGGCGTTGGCCAAGACGCGCTTTTCGGCTTCCAGTTGCTCGTCTTCACCAGCCCGCAGACGCGCCTCTTCGATCTCACGGCATTGGAAGTTCCACAGGTCGAGCAACCGCATACGATCCTGCTCGTCCTGTTCGAGTTCCGCGATGCGTCCGCGAATTTGCTTCCATTGTGCGAATGCGGCCGACACGTCCTTCAACTCGACTCCCGCGTAAGCATCGAGCAGCTCCCGCCGCGCCGCGGCGTCGAAGTTAACGATCGATTCATTCTGCGCGTGGATCGCCGCAAGATGAGGCGCAATCTGTTTCAGCACGGCCACGGTTGCGGGCTGATTATTGACGAAGACCCGTCCCTTGCCGCCCGGAGCAATCTCGCGTCGCAGAATCAGCGAGCCATTCTCCGCGTCCAGACCATTGGTTTCAAGGATCTCTTCGATCGAACGCGCCGCGGTTCCCTCGCTCTCAAACACAGCCGCGACCACCGCCCGCTCGGCGCCCGTGCGGATCACCTCCGACAACGCCTTTTCCCCCAGCAGCAGTCCCAGCGCGTCAATCAGAATCGACTTTCCCGCCCCAGTTTCCCCGGTCAGAAGGTTCAGACCAGCCGCGAACTCGATCACGACATTGTCGATCACCGCGTAATTTTCAAGTCGAAGTTCAGCCAGCACAAGTATGCTCGTGTGGCGCGGACACTCATGTCCGCGGCCTTTGATCTTGACTTACAAGCCGCGCTGCAATTTACGCGCAGCATAGCACAGACCGCGCCCGAAAACGGCGCAAAGAAAGCTTCGAAAGTCAATCCGCAGAATTCCTCATTGACGGATGCGATACCTTCTCAAAGCGAGCCGCTACGCTGATCTATAATCGGAAACAGGGGTTCTCGCGAAACCGATGCACTCTGCTTCCGTCCTCCTGTTGTTTATTGGCGGCGAAATCGTTGATCTCGTCCTTGAGACCGGTCCGGTCGCCAAAACCGTGCTTCTCCTGCTCATCCTCTTCAGCGTGCTTTCCTGGGCTGTAATTCTCGCCAAGTGGCAGCTGATCAAGCGCGCGCGCTGGCAGAGTGGGCGATTCGTTCGCGCCTTTCGCAAAGCGCAGCGCCTGCAGGACATCGCCTCGGTTGCCGAACAGTTCCGTCCCAGCCCGCTGGTGGGAGTGTTTGAAGCCGCAGTAGAAGAATTCAGACGCCAGATGGGGACCACGGGCGGCATCCACAACCTCGTGGCCATTCAGCGCGCCATGCAGATCGCGTCTTCCGAGGAGATCACTCGCCTCGAACGCAATGTCCCGTGGCTGGCGATTACGGGCGCCGTCACGCCCTTTATCGGATTGTTCGGAACCGTCTGGGGAATCATCGACGCCTTCCACGGACTGGGCACCGCTGGCGCGGCGACTTTGCGCGCCGTCGCGCCGGGAATTTCTGAAGCTCTGATTACCACCGCTGCCGGCCTGGCTGCCGCCATCCCGGCGGTGATCGCCTATAACCTCATCATTGGCTCCGTCCGTGAAATGGCCGCGCGCAACGACGACTTCGCCCTGGAGATGCTCAATATGGTGGAGCGGCAGGCGTTCGAACTTCAGTCGGTGCCGCCAGTCACCGAGGTCCGGCGCTGATGGCTTTCACCTCCACCAACGGACGCACCCAGACCGCGCTCGCCGACATCAACGTCACACCCCTGGTCGATGTCGTGCTCGTGCTCCTCATCATCTTCATGGTGACCGCTCCTGTGCTGCAGTCCGGGATCGAGGTTAACGTGCCCCACACCCGCACCGTCAAAGAGATCACCGAAGAACGCCTGGTGATCAGCATCGACAAGTCGCAAAGAGTTTTTCTAGGCAACGATCCTATCAACATCAATCAGATCGGAGCGCGCTTGAAGCAGAAGATTCGCGACCCGCAGCACCAGTCAATATTCTTGCGCTCCGATGAGGATGTTCCGTTTGGCGCCTTCGCCACTGTGATGGACGCCATCAAACAGGCAGGTATCGCCAACGTGAGCATCGTTACCCAGCCGATGGATACCCATGGCAGTCATCACTGACATTTATTCCGAACACGCACAGTTGCAGCGGCCTCTGGCTTGGTCGCTCGGACTGCATCTGGCGTTCACCGCGTTCGTCGTACTCTACACGATGTTTATTGCAGGATTCCGCTGCAACTCCTGGGGCAGCGGCGGTACCGGAGATGCCATGGGAGCGACGCTCGTGAGTGCGGTTCCCTTGCCCGCTAATCCCACGGAGACAACGAACGTGCTGGCAACGGAATCCAAGGGTCTGTCGAAGTCGCAGCCCACGGTTCAGGAAAAGGAACCGGAAGCGATTCCTATTCCCGATAAGAACACGAAGACGAAAACAAAACCCGCGCCGGTCAAGACCGCGACGCAGCGCAAGCCGGAACCAGAACCACCCGAGGCGAATCAAATTCCGTATGGCGAGGGAGGGCCGGTCAGCGGGCCGTACACCATGGCCGCGGGCGGCGCCAAGGGCGGATTTGGATTCACCGGAAACGGTGGCGATTTCGGCAGCCGCTACGCCTGGTACGTCCAAGCCGTACAACGGAAAGTCTCCGAAAGCTGGCTGAAGTATGAAGTTGATCCGCGTATCACCGAGGCGAAACGGGTTTATGTGACGTTCGACATCGCGCGCGACGGTCACCCGTCGCATGTGGAAATCGAGCAGTCGAGTGGCGTGCCGTCGCTCGACCAGTCGGCGGTCCGGGCCCTCCAGCGCATCGATACCTTCGGCCCGCTGCCGTCGGATTATTCGGGGAGCAAAGTGTCGGTCGAGTTCTGGTTCGATTATAAGAGGTAGATCGACTCACTGGTCGCTTGTCGTTATTCGTTCGCAGGGTTTGCCAACGACTAACGACCAACGAAGACTAAAGTAGGAGCACAAAATTGAGTAACTCGGTTCGGCCCATCCGTCATCATCCTTTGATTGCCGTTGCGTTGCTATTTCTGTTGGCGGCCAGCAGTTCCGCGCAAGATTGGATCCGCACCGGCACTGGGCTCGGGGTCGAGCGCGTGCGCCTGGCCGCATCCGACTTCAAGCCCTCGACCACCGACGCCAAGAACGCCGAGCTGCTAAAGACTTTCAACGACGTGCTCTGGAACGACCTCGACAACGCTGGCATCTTCGATCTTGTTTCCAAGAGTTTTTATCCACTCCAGGAGCCGGGGCAGCCGTCCGAGGTCAACTTCTCGTCCTGGAATTCCCCGCCGCCCAACACCTCCATGCTCGCCTTCGGTAACCTGGGCGCAGCTGCCGGCAAAGTAACCGTGCAGGGATGGCTCTACGACGTAAAGAATCAGGCATCGCCACAAGTGCTCGGCAAGCAGTACACCGACAATGCGACGACCGACGCGGTGCGCGTGATTGCGCACAGGTTCGCCGACGAGATCATCTTCCGCCTGGGCGGAGGCGTAGCCGGAATCGCCGAGACCAAAATCTATTTCGTCAGTGAGCGCACCGGCCACAAAGAAGTTTGGATCATGGACTACGATGGCGCCAACCAGCAACAGATCACGCACCTCGGAAGCATTTCCCTGTCGCCGCGCATCTCGCCCGATGGTTCGCGGCTGGCGTTCAGTTCGATCAACAAGGGCGGATGGGAAATCATGATGTACTCATTCGACCTCAACCGCATGGTCAGCTTCCCACGTTTCGGAGGTATGAATCTTTCACCTTCATGGTCGCCCGATGGCAAGATTGCCTTCTCGTCGTCGCGCAACGGCTACCCCAACATCTTCGTCGTTGACGCTTCTGGAGGGAACTCGCGCCGCCTAACCAACGATAGGGGTCCGGACGTTTCGCCCACATGGAATCGCAAGACCGGATCCCAGATCGCTTTCGTCAGCGGACGCACCGGCTTGCCGCAGATCTATACCATGGAAGCCGACGGCACCAACCTGCAGCGCGTCACCGATCAAGGCTATGCGGTTTCTCCCAACTGGTCGCCGAATGGACAGTTTCTGACTTTCTCCTGGATGCGCAAGTACGGGCCAGGAGAGCCAGGTTCCAACGACATTTACCTGATGGACATCGCCAGCAAGCAGTGGGTGCAACTCACGCACGACGCCGGACGCAACGATTTTCCCTGCTGGTCCCCGGATGGGCGGCACATCGTGTTTCAGTCTCACCGCTCGGGCAGCGACCAGATCTGGACCATGCTGGCGGACGGCACAAACGTGAAGCAGCTAACGTTTAAGGGCGCTAACACGCAGCCCAACTGGAGTTGGAAGTAGATGGGATGACCACCGGTTGTGGCAAGTGAGGTTCGTATCAGGACACGCCTTCAGGCGTGCCACAGGAGTTGCGTCATGAAAGCGCCTTCAGGCGCTGATGCCGGAAATTGGCGGTTCACCATAAGCTGTCAAGAAAGAGCACGGTTTTGCGGCTGGCCCGTGTGCGCCCTGCCGTCAAGCTGCTCATCGCACGCCACAATGCGGCGCACAAACAGGAGGAATCAGGTGAAGCACGCAAACGGAATGAGCATGAGAATGACAATCGCAGCGACGAGATTTGGCACCCTGGTATTCGCACTCGGCACAATCATGTTTCTGGGCGCATGCCACAAGAAAGTCGCTCCGCCTCCGCCCCCGTCGCCACCTTCATTAACCGCTCCCACAGCCTCGCTGTCGGCCAATCCGAACACGATCGACGCGGGTCAATCGACAACGCTGACCTGGCAAACTACGAACGCGACCGACGTCAGCATCGACGGCATCGGCCCGGTCGACTTGAGCGGATCGCGTCAGGTTACTCCGGCCGACTCGACCACCTACCACCTGGTCGCAAAAGGCGCCGGTGGAACCCAGGATGCTACCGCTCGCGTGACCGTAAACGCCGCGCCCGCGCCGCCGCCAACGACGTCTAACGCCACCGAAGAGGAACTCTTCGCGCAAAACGTGAAGGACATCTTCTTCGACTACGACAAGTACGATATACGCGCGTCCGAGCAAGGCTCCTTGCAGGGCGACGCACAGTTCCTGCAACAGCATCCGAACATTCACATTACGATCGAAGGACACTGCGACGAGCGGGGCTCGACCGAATATAACCTGGCTCTCGGCACCAATCGCGCCGACGCCGTGAAGAATGCGCTCATCCAGGCTGGAGTGGGAGGCGACCGTATCAAAACCTTCAGCTACGGCAAAGAAAAACCGTTCTGCACCGAGTCGAACGAAAGTTGCTGGCAGCAAAACCGCCGCGGTCACTTCGTGTATGAGAAATGATTTCAGCCAAGGGCGGCTGCAACCGCCCTTGCTTTCTCAGATCCCGTCCGCTGGACGCTCAGCGGGTTTTTGATATCAAATTTGGCATCGAATAGGGTGACTATGAAATCCAATCGCATTCCGCTGGTTCTCGCGCTATTCCTTTCGTTGTTTGTCACTCTCTCGCTCGCTCCCGCCTACGGTGCCAGCAAGGAGATCATCGAACTGCAAACGCAGGTCGCCCAACTGCAGCAGCAGATGACCGCAATGAACCGGTCTTTTGACGAGCGCATGGGTGTCATGAAGAATCTGCTCGAGCACAACACCGACGCCGCCAATAAAGTGAGCGCCGCGATCGGCGAACTGCAAGCTTCCATCAACAAGCAGCAGCAGGACCGCGCCGGGCAAGTCGACCAGATCTCCGGGCAGATTCAGGCGCTCAACGACACCATGGACGAGCTCAAGGTCCGCCTCGCCAAGCTGAGCAAGCAATTCGAGGACATGCAGGCGGCGCAGCAATCCCTGGCCGCACAGCAGGCGGCGGCGGACGCCCAACAGAAGGCGATGGCTTCGGCTCCTCCACCCGATGTGCTTTACAACAATGCCTTGCGCGACTACAATGGCGGCAACAACGACCTGGCCACGCAGGAATTCAACGACTACATCAAGTTCTATCCCAACACCGACCTGTCCGGGAACGCATATTTCTATCTGGCTGAAATTCAGTACAAGGCCGGCGACTACCAGAAAGCAGTCGCGAGCTATGATCTGGTGCTGCAGAATTTTCCCAGCGGGAACAAGGCTGCCGCCGCGCAGCTCAAGAAGGGATTCGCGCTTCTCGAACTTGGAAAAGCGGACGAGGGCACGCAGGAATTAAAGCACGTAATCCAGCGTTATCCGCGCACTAACGAAGCCACGCAAGCCCGCGAGAGATTGCGGAAGCTGGGCCCGGCGCCGAAAACCCGTTAGCGCGTCCGTGTGGAGCGGACACTCCTGTCCGCTGCATTTGCTTTTGGTTTGGCCACGACAAACTTTGCCTGCCCCAGGGAAAGGCGTGTCCGCGCCGCACATTACGGCCGTCGCGTAGTGTTCGGCACCACCACGCCACCTTCAAGCTTCGGGATACCGAAGTGCCCGCCAAGACGAAACAGGTCGAGCGGACTAATGGACCCGGAAACCACGACAAAGTCCACCTCATTCGACTTGGTCAGAAGCAGCGCGACGTTGCTGACCGCGTTATTCTCCAAGCGAACCCAAACGTCGGTCACACCCGGGCCCCCATCCTTCTCATGGTTGTTCACCACCTGTTTCCAGCCTGCCGCGCCGTACTCGTCTTTCACAGAGTTCGCAGCCTGCGGATCATAAGTCCAGGCTCCCGGAAAATGGTAGCTGTGTACAGAAATCCCACTCACGCCGGCGATCACGCGGCGAAGATCCTCGTTATCCGGGTCGAGCTTGGACGCCATTGCCAGCATGGAGTGGTCCAACGTGAACTCGGTTTTCGAGGTCGCGTGTTGCCGCAAAGCGTCAATACCGTGAGGAATCCACTCATGCGTTTGCGCCTCGGCCAATCTAGCTGCGGAAATGCCGATTACGACCACAAGAACAACGGGGAACAACCTCATAGAGCGCCTCAATATCCAGAAGGAATGGTCAAACGGATTCCTGCCCCAACTCGTGAGCCAGAACCCCTAGGCCAATATGAACCCGGCGCGTGAAAATTAGTTGTACGAACCTGCGCGATTGGCCCCTCAAACAACGTCCACCGCTGTCGCCTTTTCCACCACCACGCCCGCGGGACGCAGCGTGACCCAATCGGTCTGCACCCGATCCCATCCCTGGATCAGAAAACCGTACGATTCGAATAGTTGCCGGATTTGCGGCCGCTGCCAACCTGCAATCTCTTCCAGAATCGGCACCAGCGTAGCCAGGGCGTTGTCGCTCAGCACCGTCCGCTTCGCGATCTGCGCCACCAGTTTCGATTCCGACACGGCAATTGTGAAGCCGTCGCGGCGATTCACCTGCAACATGACGTGAATGTCCGAACTGCCATCGCCCACGTACACAATATGATCGGCCGGAATGCCGAGTTGTTCTTCAAGTTGATCCAGCCGCGTGACTTTTCCATAACCAGCCGTGGCCCGCACCAGCGTGTCGATCTCGCCCGAGGCCTTGTATTTAAACTCGGTGCCAAAGATGTGGTTCTCAGGCACGATCCCCTTCAGCGCCGATTGGATCACCTCGACTGGCGCCGCCGAGAGCACGTAAAAATCAAAGTGGAATCCGTCGATCCGCCGGTCTAGTATCTCGTAAACCTGCTTGATGTTTTCCTTGAGGCGAATGCGCTTGCCCACCTCAAACAGGTCATCGCGCCGGACGCGAGTCCGGAACTGCGGATCGTGCAAGAGAAGATAAGAAAGTTCGGCGCCCTGCTGAACCAGGTTCAGCTTGGCCATACCTTTGGCCTTGTGCTCGAATTCCTCAACAGATATGCCTAGCAACTCGCTCAGAACGTAACCCGTATCGTTAAAGGTCAGGGTCTGATCGAAGTCGCTGGCGAACAGATAGTGCTTTCGAAATTTGCTAACCATGTCCTATTTTAGATTCAAGATCAGGTTAATTGACTATTAAATTTACCTATCGTAACTATTACAACAATTTGCACGTGCAAGGACGCGTAAGACATTGCTTGCCGCGATCATTCAGCGTAACCTACCCCTGTAATCCTTAATTTATTAACGCACAAATTGAAAGGCCAGCCATGACGAAAAGTGTCAGCGACCATCTCAAGAATGATGCCGACCGCGGGAAAGGTTCCGAGGAGCCGGATGAACGCACCCAATCCGGCAACAGCTCCATGAAAGGCCAACTCGGCCACCGCAATCCCCACCCCATGCAGGACGGCGCCGATAGCGATTTCCCCGAGCCCGGCCACAGCCCTGAACACTCCTTCGAGGGCGAGTTGAAGAAAAAGAAGATTGGATAGTGGAGAGCCGGGCGTCCCCGCCCGGATAGTAAAGCATGCCACGACGCATCAGAATCCGGCTTTGCTTATTGTCCATTCAGTCAGGGTAAAAGGGAAAAGAAATCCGATAATCTCAGGATCCAAAATTTTCCTGCGTCCGTGGGACATCTCACATGGGACACTCGAATCGCGTAGTTATGTTTTCACCCTCCCGTCCAAAACTCTTGATTCGAAGCCTTCAGTCGATGCGAAAACCTGAGGCTGGCTATGGACATGCCGGAACCTTGATGTCACTGTCGAAGAAACTCTACTGCAGCTCTTCCATGCACTTCGCCAGCACTTCCCGGCTCGGCCGTGTTACCGATTCCGGCAAAGTGGCCAGCGGCTGATCGGTGACATTCAGCATGTCGATAAAACTCGGTGCATTGGCATTGATGTAAAACACGCCCGTCAATACTTCGCCTTTCGCGTGCGATTCCATCAGCCGGCTCACCGCATGGACCTTGTCCGTCGGATCGTACTCCTGCTCCAGTTTCCGCAGCCGCAGGTGCGACCCGTCGTGCATCGTGACTTCAAACGTCGTCCCCGGATCGTAGTCGACGTTGATTTCCTCAAACGCTGGCACAAAGCTGACTTCGTGCAACGGCTCCTCATGCGCCTGCATGTATTTGTAAGACTTGGTCGAGCCCTCATGGTCATTGAACGTGACGCAGGGCGAAACCACGTCGAGCATCACCGTTCCCTTGTGGGCGATGGCCGCCTTAAGCATGGTGTGAAGTTGCCGCTTGTCGCCGGAAAAAGACCGTCCCACGAACGTAGCTCCCAACTGAATCGCCATGGCGCAGGTATCGACCGGAGGCAGGTCGTTCGCGATGCCGCTCTTCAGCGTCGATCCCAGATCCGCCGTCGCGGAGAACTGGCCCTTCGTCAGCCCATAACAACCGTTGTCCTCGATCACATAAATGATCGGCAGGTTGCGCCGCATGAGATGGATAAACTGCCCCGCCCCGATCGAAACCGTGTCGCCGTCGCCAGTAACGCCGAGTGCCAGCAAATCTTTATTCGCCAGAACTGCTCCTGTCGCCACGGAAGGCATGCGCCCGTGCACAGAATTAAAGCTGTGCGACCGGTTCATAAAGTAAGCCGGGCTCTTCGACGAGCACCCGATGCCGCTGAACTTCGCGACCCGTTCGGGCTGCACGCCCATTTCATACATCGCGTCAATGATGCGTTCGGAAATCGCATTATGCCCGCAACCGGCACAGAGCGTCGTCTTCCCGCCCCGATAGTCGATCACCTGCAGTCCAATGCGATTAGTCTTGGGAACTGGAGTAGCTGCCGGTGTGTTAGTGGGTGTGTTACCCATGTTACTTACCCTCCATCATCACAAGCTCGTCAGTTACCGATCGCGCGTCAATCGGCAATCCGTGGATATGACAGATAGACTGCAAACGCGGCGTCAATTCCGGTTTGATATCGAGCTTCAGCAGAGTGGCCATCTGCCCGTCACGGTTTTGCTCCACGACATACACGCGGTCGTGTCGTTCAATGAAGTCGTGAACCTCGCGCGTAAATGGATATGACAGCACCCGAAGATAGTCCGTTTCCACTTTGTGTTCCTTGGACAACTGATCGCGCGCTTCGACGATCGCCCAGTGCGACGTGCCGTAGGCCACGATCCCGATTGTCGACTTCCCACTGGACGCTACCTCCGGTCGCGGCACAAACGACCGAGCCGTCTCAAACTTCTTGTTAATCCGCTCCATGTTGCGTTCGAAATCATCAGGACGCTCGCTGTACTGTCCTCTTTCATTGTGGCCGCTGCCGCGCGCAAAATACGCCGCCGCGGGATGATCCGTGCCCGGCAGCGTGCGATAGCCGACGCCATCTCCATCCACATCCTTGTACCGAGCAAAACTACGCATCTTCTCAAGATCCGCCTTGCTCAAAACTTTTCCACGGTTAATGGGCTTTTCGGGATAAGGGAACGGATCCGACATCCAGTTATTCATCCCCAAATCGAGGTCCGACATTACGAACACCGGCGTCTGAAAGCGCTCGGCCAAATCAAAAGCATCCTGCGCCATGGTGAAGCACTCGCTGACCGAGCTCGGAAACAGCATGATGTGCTTGGTGTCGCCGTGGCTCAGGAACGCCGTAGAAAGCACATCCCCCTGCGAAGTGCGAGTCGGCAATCCAGTCGATGGTCCAACGCGCTGAATGTCCCAGATCACCGCGGGAATCTCCACGTAGTATGCAAGGCCAGTAAATTCCGCCATCAGCGAGATGCCCGGGCCGGCGGTCGCAGTCATTGAGCGTGCACCCGCCCAGGCCGCGCCGATCACCATGCCCACCGCCGCCAGTTCGTCTTCCGCTTGCACAATGGCAAACGTCGCCTTGCCATCCGGCCCGATGCGATATTCCTTCATGTAGTCGATCATCGTCTCGACCAGCGACGACGAAGGCGTGATCGGATACCAAGTCACCACCGTACAACCCGCAAACATGCATCCCATGGCCGCTGCGGAATTGCCGTCGACGATGATCTTGCCTTTCGTCTTGTCCATGCGCTGGATGTAGAACGGATCGCGCTTCTTCAAATTAGCCGCGGCATAGTCGTGCCCCGCCTTGGCCGCCGCCAGGTTTAGGTTCGCCGCTTTTACTTTTTTCGCAAACTGCTTGCGGATCGCCTTCTCGACTTCGGCGTAGTCGATTTCCAGCAATTGCGCCGCGACCCCGACGTAGATCATGTTCTTGATCAGCTTGCGCAGCTTGGCGTCCGCACCCACCGTCGCCGCCAGCTTGTCGAAAGGCACCGCGTAATAAATCAAATCGTCGCGCACCTTATCCAGCGCCAGCGGCTCGTCGTAAAGCACGGCAGCGCCCGCCGTCAGCGTCTTAACGTCGTCCTGCGCCGTCTCCGCATTCATTGCAATGAGCATGTCGATTTCCTTCTTGCGCGCGATGTAGCCATCTTTACTGGCGCGGATCGTGAACCACGTCGGCAACCCCGCAATGTTCGAAGGAAATAGATTTTTTCCCGAAATCGGCACGCCCATCTGGAAAATACTGCGCAACAAAACTGTGTTGGAACTCTGCGACCCCGACCCATTCACGGTCGCAACCTGAATGCTCATGTCGTTGATGACAACGGCACGCCTCTGCCCCAGTTGGCCCGATGATTCCTGGGGCACGACATCGGTAGTGGCCATCCCTATGCCTTTCTGGTCTGAACCGTATAAAGTTTTGACCGGGCAAACCCCGTAGCCCGGAAGTCTTGCGGAAGTGAAGAGTGAAAACCCTTTAGTATACGGTTAATTATACGCGTCCGGCGGCAGTTGGGGGTAATCAGAACGGCAACACAAAAGGCTCGGCAAGGGGGCCCGCTGCAACCCCCCTGGGCCGCCGACTTTCTCACATCCCGATTGTTCGCCCGTCACAGACTCACGTTTGTCTCGGGAGCATACTCGCGCCGTGCCCTGGGGTCTGAGGCATTTCCAGGAAACCGGCCAGCTTCATTTCCTCACCTTCAGTCACTTATTGCAGAAGGGATCAGCATCACAGGTATCCCGTGATCACTTTGCGCGCTATGCTCTCCGGCACCCATTCCACGAGCCCGAGATTCACGCAGTCTCTTTGCTTTTTCGCGGCTTACTTCGTATTACCCAATCTTCCATTCTGGCTTGCTTCCGGCTTTCTCAACCTGTCGAGGCGCGGGTATATCGACATAGACTACGTGGTCTGGGGGATCTCATCCTTGTTTCTTCCCCGCACTTTTGTGGCTACTGGTCTATGCTTGAGCCTTTTTCTGGACGTGTTTCGCACTTCTGCGTCATTTTATTATTTTAGCCAGCGCGATTTTCTTCAATCGTCTGTCTACCTTTTGCAGTTGCCGTGGCATAGCCTTGCATTGATCGCTATTGCCGTGGGCCTTGGACTTGCTGCCTGGATTACTTCAATTGTCAAGCTCGCACCCGCTAAGAACAAGGTCCAGGACAAGTCAACATTGGTCGCCGTGTCGGTCGTCCTGATTCTCGCTTTCGTGGGAATCGACGTCATAAGCGGGAGCAATAGAGCCTTTCCCATGCGGGACTCCCGGCCTGCGATTAAGCTGGCAAACGCAGCGTCCTTCACGTTTGCCAGAGTCCTGCAGGAAGCTCATTCCAGCTCGTCGCGGGTCGCGTTTCAACCTGTCGAATCGGCCACCGCCCCCCTACTCCGTGAACTTCGTACTCCTGTTGCCGGCTCTTCGAGCGGAGCGGACGAGCACAATATCGTTCTCGTCATTGCCGAATCCTACGGGTTGATGCTGGACCCAGCCTCAGCGGCACGGCTCACCTCGCCTTATCGGGATACAGAACTGACCCGCCGGTTCTCCGTCACGCTAGGAGAGGTAAAGTTTCATGGCAGCACCGTGCCCGCAGAGTTTCGCGAATTGTGTGGATTGGGAGTTGGCGTCACAGATCACCCTGACGACCTCTCAAAATGCCTGCCGACCCTCTTCCAGCGACGCGGCTACCAGACCACCTCGTTTCATGGATTCACCAGTCACATGTTTGACCGGCGGACTTGGTATCCACAGATCGGGTTTACCCGGTCCGTTTTTCTTGAACAGATGGCGCAGGACCCAGGAATGCAACACTGCCCAGGTGTTTTCACTGGCATCTGTGACGCCGATGTGGCACGTCGGATTGGTGATCGTCTTGTTCGCCACCAAGAAAAGCTGCAGTTCATCTATTGGTTGACTCTAAATTCACATTTGCCGGTAGAACGCTCAGCCGCTGCCGCCCGTGAATTGGGCTGCGGCTCCGCCAATGCACCTGTGTCCGACGTTGATGTATGCGCCTGGACTGCCCTGATTCTCAAGGTAAACAGTTCAGTAGCAGCATTGGCGCTGCGTTCCGGCCTGCCCCGCACTGAATTCATCGTCGTCGGGGATCACGCGCCTCCGTTTCTCGCACAGAAACGCCGTCGTCTTTTTTCCCAAGACGTCGTCCCTTATGTTCGATTGATGCCGAAATAGGCAAGAGATTTTCGGTGGGGGCACAATGAAGAAATGTTCCATTCTCACGTGGGCAGTTTTGGCGAGTCTCATGGCTGGCGCAGCCGGTTACTCCTTAGCCGTGGCCACTGCAGGGTTGGGCTTTGCTCAGGGACTGAAGCGGACAACAAAGATGATTGACTCCAGACTCCTGGGGGGGCGACTCCTGGCCTTCGTTAGACCTGAGCATATACCCGACACTGTGCCGCCGCCGCCTGCCGCAGCTTATGACTGGCTAGGTAATCAAGCCCTGCTGCCCATCGCTCACGGCCTCGGCCCCCAGCTCTGGGGAGGCATAAACTCGCGGTCCACGTTCGAAGAGGGATACATTCGCGGTTTTCGCATTTTTGAAGTTGACTTGGCTGTTACTAGCGATGGCCACCTCGTTTGTTTCCACGGTGCGGATGAGCAGCAACTCGATCGCACGTCGTGGCAGCAGTATGTCGACAATCTGCAAACGGAAGGACTTCACCCGTTGGAATTCGCGCAGCTTGTCGAGTGGGCACGCCGCGATTCGGAGCTGCGTTTCGTCTTGGACGTTAAGAATCGCTTCGATGACGCCTATCGTTTAGTGCGCGCAGCCATCGGGTCGCCTGCGCTTGGACAATCGTTTATCCCTCAGATCTACCATTTCGACCAGCTCGCACAATTTCGTGTCGACCACTTTTTTGCCGGCGAAATATTCACCTCCTACCAGTCTGGTTTAAGCACACCCGCCATCCTGCAAGCTGCCGAGCGTTTGCAGGTCCGCGTGGTCACGCTCACTCGCGAACGCGTCGACCGGCTCCACAACGTACCTGCCTCGGTTGTCATCCTGACGCACCCAGTGGACGACGCCTTCGATGCCGCGCGCTTGCGCGCCCGCGGAATACGGGGCATCTACACCAGCTATGTCACACCGGCATCTGCTCCAGAAGTTTTTGCACCCTGGCCCAACGGCTGTCGGCCTGGATCGCAGTGGAAGGAATGCCATTTCATCACCGTCGCGTGCCGTGAAAAAGTCCGAGGAAATGAAAATCGGTGTTTACTCCCAAACTCCAGCGAAGGAGCGAGATGATTAACCCGGCAGCCGGCCAGTCGACCAAACAGAAACCGTTAATACCTTTCTGGTACCGCGGGGCGTTCAACTTCCGCTTGGGGGCGGCGTTCGGCTGGGGTTCGCCGCAAAGCCACGCAGCCACCGTTCCGCTTCGGCGATAATAGAACGATGACAGGTCTCCCTAAACGCGATGCCATCCGCCACAGCGCTGTCGTTGGACCAAGAAGCGTTGGAGCAAGAAACGCCGGCGCGCAAAACTGCAACGTGGCTCTTCTCGGATTCGGTACGGTCGGAAGTTCCGTGGCGAAAATTCTTTGCGAGCGCTCGAACACCCACCTGCGTCTGACTCACGTCCTCAATCGCAACGTGGCGCGGAAAAAGGTGGACTGGCTTCCGTCCTCGGTCCAGTGGACGGAAAATATCGACGACGTTCTGTCTTCCGACACGGATATCGTCGTCGAGGTAATGGGCGGCCTTCAGCCCACCGAAGACTGGATCCGGCGCGCGCTCGCGTCGGGCAAATCCGTAGTTACTGCCAACAAGCAGTTGATCGCGCATTGCGGCCCGGAATTGATCGGCCTGGCCCGCCAGATGCATCAGCAGATTCAGTTTGGCGCGTCCGTAGCCGGCGGCGTACCGGTAATTTCCGGATTGCATGAGGGATTGGCCGGCGATGAACTGTTCAAAATCCGCGGCATTCTCAATGGCACCTGCAACTACATTCTCAGCCAGATCGAGACGAACGGCATTCCCTTCGCCACCGCGCTGCGCGAGGCGCAGAAGCTGGGGTTCGCCGAGGTCGATCCGACCGAAGACATCGACGGCTTGGACGCGCGCGCCAAACTCGCCATCCTGGCGCGAGTCGGACTGCACTGCAACATCAGACCTGAGAGCATCATGGCGCGCTCAATTTCACCGATCGACTCCGTTGATTTCGAATACGCCAACCAGTTGGGCTGCACGATTCGCCAGATTTCCTGGGCTGAATTGAACGCAGGGTCGAAAGCTAAACGCGACGAGCTGTTTGCGGCCGTCCAGCCGGCGCTGGTAGGACTCTCATCCCCGTTGGCGCGCGTCGAAGGCAGCCAAAACCTGGTGGTGGCGACCGGAACCTACGGCGGCGAGACCGTCTTTGGAGGCCACGGCGCAGGCGGACAACCAACCGCCGTCGCGATCGTGTCCGACGTTCTCGCCATCGCTTGCTCCAAGCAATCCGCAATAACAATGAGAATGACTGACGCCGGACAACCCGTCGAGAAAACGCCGACCGTCACCGCCGATTTCACCGCCAAGCACTATCTGCGCTTTCTGGTGAAGGACCGGCCGGGCATCATCGCCACTCTCGCCACTGTTCTTTCGCAGTGCGGCATCAACATCGACTCCGTGTTGCAGAAACCGGGCTGCCCAAAATCCCACCTGCCATTCTTGATCACGCTGGAGGAATGCAAAGCGTCGCTCGTGGAACAGGCAATACAGCAAATCAATTCGCTCGACTTCCTGGTGCAACCGTGCCTGCATTTGCCGATTCTGTGAGCGGTCGCCGATGGAGCGACGGGCGTCCCCGCCCGTCCCTAAGATCGCAGCTCGGGAATCTCGGATTCGAGCCCAATCTTAGCGAATAGACCCGCAATTTCGCGTCCCAACCCGCCGGCCGGAGGCGCCTTTTCCTGCGCAGCGCGGCAGAGAATGTCCCGCGTTTCATCTTCCAAACCGCGGCCATTCCGCCGCGCCCGGCGCTGCAGTCGAGCCTTGACGGCATTCTCGATGATCTGGACGATGATTTGGGCCATCGCATGCTCCACCTTAGATCACAAGCTGTTTTGCGGCGCGCCTCCCCCCGAAAGCGAGCCCGTTCTTACACTTCTACCTGGAAGAACTGCGCCATGTTGCGGAATTTCTTATAGCGAGTTTCAAGCAACTCGCCGACGGGCAGCTGCTTTATTGCGGCCAGATGCTGTTGTAGCGCCGCGTCAAGCAACTCCGCCGCCCGCGCATGGTCGGTATGCGCGCCTCCGGCTGGCTCCGGAATGATGCCATCAATGCAGCCCAGTTCGTTCAAATCCTTGGCCGTGATCTTCATGGCTTCCGCCGCCAGATCTTTCTTGCTGGCATCGCGCCACATGATCGACGCGCAACCCTCCGGCGAAATCACCGAGTAAACCGAGTTTTCCATCATCAACACTCGGTCGGCCACGGCAATCGCCAGCGCCCCGCCGCTGCCGCCCACGCCAATCACGGTTGCAATGATCGGAGCCTCAAGCCGCGCCATCTCCAGCAGGTTGCGCGCGATGGCTTCGCCCTGGCCACGCTCTTCGGCATGTAGACCGGGATAAGCGCCATCGGTATCCACGAAGGTAAAAATCGGGCGCTTGAATTTCTCCGCAATCTTCATCACCCGCAGCGCTTTCCTATATCCCTCTGGGTGCGGCATGCCGAAGTTTCGATACACCCGCTGTTTCGCGTCGCGCGCTTTCTGTTGACCCACAACGATGACTTCCTCGCCGTGAAAGCGAGCCATGCCGCAAACAATCGCAGGATCGTCGCGGAAGCCGCGATCGCCGTGAATTTCACTCCAGTCGGTGAAGATGCGCTCGACATAATCCAGCGTGTAGGGGCGCTGCGGATGGCGCGCCAGCTCGGTGCGCTCCCATGCGTTCAGCTGCGAAGAAATCTCGCGGCGAAGGTCGTTCACTCGCTTGTGTAATTGCTGAATCTGACGGAGCGTTTCCGCGTTCTGCCCCTCCAGCGCCTGCAGCCGCGTGATCTGCTCCTCGATTTTTTCCAGTTCCCGCTGCGCCTTCAATCCAGAATCCATCCTGATGACGTTCCCATTCTTTCGCGTATGATGCGTTTCCACAATCGAAAGCATAAAATCCGCACCGGCAATGGCGGCGTTCTCCGCGCCATTTTTCGCGCCGCTGTTCAGACCATGGCTCGCGCGAGGATCCGACTTTTCTGCCCGCTTTATTTTCGCTCGTCTCATCCGCCGAACCCGTTAATGGAGAGCCGGGCGTCTCGCCCGGCCGCGATGTTGCCGCACGGGCGAGACGCCCGTCGCTCCAACATATTTACTGATCAACTGATGATGCGCACGCTGTCGCGCCCGCACAGCTCTTCTACACGGCTCAAGAAAGCGCGGTCCGGCATCACATTATAGCCTTCGGCTTCCATCACCACCATGAAATCCCCTTCCCGCTCCACGTCGAAGAGCACCTTCGCCTCACCCTTGCTCTCGTTGCAGAGCGCATGCAGTGCATCGACCGTCCTGCCGGTCGCGCTATCGAGAGGAATGCGTATCCGGAGCGCCTTCGGCAACGGCACGCGAGCCTCATCGAGCGGAATGATGTCGTTCGCCGTAACTTTCGGATTCGCCCCTTCCTCAACGCGCACGCCCCCGCGAATCAGCACCGGAACCTCAAGCCTCACTTTCTCCGCCAGTTTCTTGTAGGCCTCGGGAAAGACCAGCAATTCCACCTTTCCCGACATATCTTCAAGCGCAGCCTGCGCCCACAACTCGCCCCGCCGTGACTTTGCGACCCGCAGCCCCGAAATCAAACCCGCCGCCGTGATGTTTTCATCCTTGCCGGTCGATTTCTTCATGGCCGCAATATCTTCCGTCGAGAGCGCATTCAGGTCGGCAAGTTTCTCTTTGTACTTCTCCATCGGATGCCCGGTAATAAAAAATCCGAGGATCTCCTTTTCTGCCGCCAGCCGCGTATGCTCATCCCAGTCGGGCACGTTGGGGAGCGCGTCGTTCGCCTGCTGCGCGGTCTCATCGGCAAACACTCCAAACAGACCGTGCTGCCCTGACTCCGCGTCCCGCTGCACTTTCTGGGCCTGCTCGATCGCCGTGTCGAGCGCCTGCATGAGCTGCGCCCGTCGCCCGAAACAATCCATCGCGCCGCTCTTGATCAGCGACTCCAGCACCCGCTTGTTCAACAGTCGCAAGTCCACTTCTTCGCAGAATTCGTAAAACGACTTGAAATTTCGCCCCAGCTTTTTGCGCGCCCCGACAATCGACTCGATCGCATTTCCACCAACGTTTTTCACCGCGGCCAGACCAAACCGGATCGCTTGCCCGTGCGGCGTAAAGTTCGCATCGCTCACATTGATATCCGGAGGCTCGACCGCAATTCCCATCTCGCGGCACTCGTTGATGTACTTCACCACGTCATCTGTGCTGCCCGTGACCGAAGTCAGCAGCGCCGCCATAAAGTCGAGCGGATGGTGCGTCTTCAAGTAAGCCGTGTGATACGCGAGCAATGCATAAGCCGCCGAGTGCGATTTATTGAAACCGTACCCCGCAAATTGCGCCATCAGATCGAAAATCTTCTCGATCTTCTTCGGCGGATAGCCGCGCTGCGTCGCTCCCCGGACAAAACTCTCGCGCTGCGCCGCCATTTCCTCGGGTTTCTTCTTGCCCATCGCTCGCCGCAACAGGTCCGCTTCTCCAAGGGAGTAACCCGCGAGTTTGTTCGCCGCCTGCATCACCTGTTCCTGATAAACGATGACGCCGAGGGTCTCCTGCAAAATCTCTTTCAGTTCCGGTAACTCGTATTCAATCTTCCGGCGCCCATGCTTCCGCTCGATAAAATCGTCGATCATGCCGCCCTGGATCGGACCGGGACGATACAACGCATTCAAGGCAGTGAGATCTTCGATCGAGTTCGGTTGATAACGCCTCAGAACGTCGCGCATCCCGTGCGATTCAAACTGGAACACACCGGAGGTTAGTCCCCGGTGGAAAACTTTCTCATATGTCTCGTCGTCTTCGAGCGGAATGTCATCCAGACTAAGATTAGTCCCCTTCTGCGCAATCAACTTCAGCGTGTCGTCGAGAATGGTAAGCGTCGTCAGCCCGAGAAAATCCATCTTCAGCAGGCCCATCTTTTCGATGGCCACCATGTCGAAGGCGGTGACGATTTCGTCGTTCTTGGTCTTGTGCAGCGGCACCAGTTCAATCAGCGGACGCGGCGAAATCACCACCCCCGCGGCGTGCACTCCTGAATTCCGCACCAGACCTTCGAGCTTCCGCGCCGTGTCGAGCAACTGCCGCACCTGCGAATCCTTCTGGTAAGCCTCCTGCATTGCGGTGGACTCCCTCAGCGCGTCGTCCAGCTTGATGTTCAGTGTGGTCGGCACCATCTTCGCGATGCGGTCCACGTCGCTGTAGGGCATATCCATGGCGCGGCCAACATCTTTGATCGCGGCCTTGGCCGCCATCGTGCCGAAGGTGATGATCTGCGCGACATTTTCCCGTCCGTATTTGTGGGTTACATATTCGATCACTTCGCCGCGCCGGTTCATGCAGAAATCGATATCGATATCGGGCATGGAAATGCGTTCCGGGTTGAGGAAGCGCTCGAACAGAAGTTCGTGCTGCAGAGGATCGATGTCGGTAATCCCGAGCGAATACGCAACCACCGCCCCCGCCGCCGACCCGCGTCCCGGACCCACCGGAATGCCGCGTTCGCGAGCGTAGCGAATGAAGTCCCAAACAATCAAGAAATAGCCCGAAAACTTCATCTGCTGAATGATGGCGATCTCGCGTGCCAACCTCTGTTCATACTCCGCGAGAGAGTGCTTGAGCCGGCCATTCGCCGCCGAGGTCCGCAGGCTCTCCATCCGCCGCGCGAATCCTTGCCGCGCGATGTGCTCAAAATAAGTGTCGAGAGTATATCCATCAGGCACGTCGAAGTGCGGAAACGGGCTGGGAACTTTCTCCAATCGAAGGTTGCAGCGTTCGGCTATATCCAGCGTGCGCGAAAGAACCTCGGGCGCGTCCTTGAACACTTGCAACATCTCGTCGCTGTTCTTGACGTAGAACTGCGTGCCCTCGAACTTCATCCGGTTCGTTTCCTGGATGGACTTCCCGGTTTGAATGCACAACATCACATCCTGGGCGTGCGCGTCGTCTTCGCAGAGATAATGGCTGTCGTTAGTCGCAACCAGTGGCAGCCCGAGATCTTTTTCCAGTTGAAATAAACCGGAACGGATGCGGTGCTCCATCTCGAGGCCTTGGTCCTGAATCTCGAGAAAGAAATTCTCTTTGCCGAAAAGGTCACTATAGAATCCCGCTGCCGCCCGCGCCGCGTCGTAGTTCCCTTCCGTCAGCCGCTCCGCCACTTCGCCTTTCAGGCATCCGGATAGCCCGATCAGCCCCTTCGCATGCTCAGCCAGAAATTTCTTGCTCACGCGCGGCTTGTAATAGAAGCCGTGCAACGAGGCTTCCGAGGTAATCTTCACCAGGTTGCGATAGCCTTCCTCGTTTTCGGCCAGCACCAGCAGGTGGTTATAGGTGTCGCCGTCCGGCGGAGTGCGCGCAATGTTGTGGTCGTCCTTTTTGCAGATGTAAAGTTCGCATCCCACGATCGGCTTGACGCCAACCTTGTGCGCGGCATTTACAAAATGCACCGCGCCAAAAATATTGCCGTGGTCGGTCATGGCTACGGCTGGCATGCCCAACCGATGAACGCGATCGACGAGTTTTTCGACGTCGCAAGCTCCGTCGAGCAGAGAGTAATCGCTATGCAGATGCAGGTGGACGAATTGGTTTTGGCTCATGAAGCTCTTGGCTTTTGGCTTTTAAAGAACTGGTCTCATAAATGGTTTTGGGTAGAGCATGGCTTCAGCCGAGCCGTTCAGGACCGATACAAATGCGGGCTTTAGCCCCTGAGGGCCGGACAGCCGGTTCGGAGAACCATTTATGAGACCAGTTCTACCGGATCGGATTTATTCTACTGGCTGGATGAATTCGCGCAATGCCTGAAAGTGGTGCAGACGAGCGATCTGCCTAACGCACAATCATGATCTGGAGTGCTGGTTGCGGTACCTGAAAATCCACGCCGCGATCGTCATTCATCTTAACCGTGGCGGGAATATCGAGCTGTGCTAGCGGGATCTTCTTCGAGGCTTGCGCATTGAGCACCCAAAGCGCTCCACCGGAGATCGCGTAATTTCGCACTTCTTCAACATGCTGGTCGCGGAAAACCAGTGCCGTCTCGGGCTCCGAATCCGGCTCCGGCCGATTGCGCGCTGCCACGTCTGCTTGCAGCCGGTCGATTTTTCCGCTTAGCGCCTGCACATCGCTCCGCAATCCGTTGTCCTCAGGGTAGGGTCCGGGATAATTGGCATCGGCATACGAATCCTGATCCCCTTCGGTGTCATAGGCGAGAGGATCATCGTACCAGCCGTAATAGCCGTAGGGATAATTTCCCCAGTACGGATAATAGGGGTAATAACCCCTTCGCCCGTAGAAGCCTCGACGATTGTAGGACGGGTTTCCACTCCGAATACGAATGCCGGAGCTGCGACCAAAACTTCCACCGTGAAACGCGCCGGAGGAATGTCCGGCAAATCCGCCATGCGCGGCGAAATGGGCACCACCGCCGCCACTTCCCTCGCGCCGTTGCGCCCACACGGGCAGCGCTATCAGAATCAAGCTCAACGTCGCTATGGACAACCAGCGCCGCATGACCACATTATAGCCCAATTTCGACTTGTTTTCTGGAGGAGAAAATGCGCGCGTTCGCTGCGAAACAAAGCCCCATCCGAAGGTAACCGCGCCTCGCTGGCTTATTTGCCCTTTTTTTTCTTCTTGGCGGTGCCTTTAGCCCTTGCCTTCGCCGCTGCTTTCGCGGACTTGGCAGGCTTTTTTGGCTTCTTGGCCGCTGGAGCCTTGGCTCGCCTGCCCGCCTTGGCCGCTACTGCGGGCTTCGCCGCCGGGGCCTCCTTAACTTTCACTCGGGCGGTGACCGGGGCGACCGGGGCGACCGCAGCCGCCGGAACTGCCGCCGCTTTGCCCTTTCCCTTGCCCGGCTTGCCGCTCGCAGCAACGGGAACAGCCGCAGCAGCAGCGGCCACGGCCTTGGCTCCTCTGCCGCGCTTCGTCGGTGGAGGTGGCGGAGGCGGCGGTGGTGGCGGCGCCAGCGGCTTCAAGAACTTCAGCGTCTCCGTCCGCGAACGCAGCTTGCCATCCAGCAACAGCAAAAATACGTCGTTCGCGATCTTCGGATACTCCGGCATCTGCGGCGTGATGCGGAGTTCCGTCATCTCCGGCAACGGAATCTTCTGCTGTACCTGTCGCCACTTGGTGAAGAAATTCTTGATTTTCTGCGCCACCGCTTGCTGCCGCGCCGTGATCGCGAGAAACAGAATCATCTCCGGACGCGCCGACGACAGCAATTGCCACGCCCGCGACGGCGTCGCCGCCTCTTTACCTGACAGGCGCTTGGCCAGGCTGTGGGCGTTGTCCTCCAGATCCTTCCAGGCCTCGACCAAGTCCTTGCGCGGAATCGCCCGGCGCAAATCTGCAATATCCTTGGCGCCCAACCGCTCGGTGAGAAAATACAGCACCGCCGGCGCAACCTCCGGCGTGTAGCCCAGCTCGTTCATTTGCTGCCGCGTCTTCATCAGCGCGCCCAAGCCGGCCGTATCGACCTTGGCCGTGCTCCAGCGCGGATTCAGTACCTTCAGCCATCCCTCTTTTTCGTACGCCTTCAGAACGCCGTGCGGATCGTCCTCGTAAGCCAACTGTTCGATCTCGTATCCGATGCTCGAACTCCGTATGTACTCGATGTAGCCGTTTTCCTTCCCCGACTCGTAGCGCGCCTGTGTCCGCTCCTCGAGCGGCCAGTGGAAGCGCGTGCTAAACCGCGTGGCCCGGATCATCCGCGATGGATCCTCGAGAAACGCGTAGTTATGCAACAAGCGGATCACCTTGGCTTCGATGTCGGCCGCGCCGTTGAACGGATCCATCAGCAGCCCGCGCGATCCCTCGTTCAGCGACAGGGCCATAGCGTTCACGGTGAAATCGCGCCGTCGCAGATCTTCAATAATCGTGGCCGGAGCTATCTGCGGAGGCTTGCCAGGCTTGTCGTAACGCTCTGATCGCGCCATCGCAATCTCGGCCCGAACGCCGCCCCGCAGCGTCAGCAGTAGCGCACGCGTCTCGTCGTCGGCGTCACCGATCACCGCTCCCGCCCGCTCCAGGTCTCTCTGCAGCTTGAGCGCGTTTCCCTGAACCGTAAAATCCAGATCGCGGATCGGGAAACCGGTGATCATGTCGCGGATGGCGCCGCCGGTGAGATATAAGTTCATCCCCGCGGCCTTGGCGGCGTCTAGGACCAGGGCGACTGCCTTCTGTTGGTCCGGCGAGAGCCGGGTCTCCAGCGTATATATGTAATCGGCCATGCCTTCCTAGTCGCCTGGCGGTGGCCCTCCGCGGGGGTCGACCGGGGCGTTTTCCACAAGATTTCCACAGGAGAGCCGCTCGCCACCCGGCAAGCTGCCCGCTCGCGGAATCTAACTCACTCTAGACATTAGACTTATACCGCACTCTTCTAACTCAAGTAAACTACAGAAAATAACACAAGGTTTACCGTTTGGCTACTGTGAAGGCACAAACTGTCCGAATCCAACAGGAAAGTGCGAGAATCCTAGCTGGATCGTGTGGCGTGGGCGCCCTCGCCCGCGAAAGCTCAAAGTTCTCCGGCGACCTGTAGTTTCAAAGTAAAGTAGAAAGCACCTAAACGGATGCCATCAACCCACAAGAAAGTAATCGTGCGCAAGCATGACCGCGACTCGATCAGCGGTTTCGTAGCTCCCGCCAACTTTGTGGTGGAGGGCAAACTCGAACTGCTTAACACCTCCGGCAACGTCGTTGCCATCGACCTGCGAGAAATCAAAGCCGTCTATTTTGTCCGTGAATTTTCGGACACCGACCTGATGCTGCGCAAAACCTTCACCACCCGTCCCAGAACCGAAGGCCTGTGGGTGCGCCTGAAGTTCAAAGACAGCGAAGTGATTGAAGGCATCCTGCCCAACGACCTAACCCAAAACCCCGCCGAAGGATTCCTGATGAACCCTCCCGATCTGCGCTCGAATACGCAGCGCGTGTTCGTGCCCCGCGAAGCGCTGACCTCGGTGACAGTGCTAGCCGTCATAGGCTCAGCCAACCGCCGCCGCAGAGGTGGCCAACCGGATGCCAGGCAAGTAACGCTGTTCGAGCAATAATAAGTGGAGAGACGGGCGTCCTCGCCCGTCCCCGAGCGCAGCTCGGCCCTCAACGTAAAGTAAGAAGCGCCGCACTGCCCGCACCCATTCCGCTACAATTCCCGAGACACCGCCATGAAACTAGCCCACATCGCCAAAGCCATAGAAGCCCGTATCGACAACGCCTCACCCGAATCCGAAATCACCGGAGTAGCCGGCATCGAACACGCCAGTCCCGGCCAGCTAACCTTCGTGTCCAATCCCAAGTACAGCGCCGCCGCCAAAACCACGAAAGCTTCGGCAGTCATCGTCGCCGAAAATTTTCCCGCTATCTCCACGGGAATGCTGCGCAGCAAAAACCCGTATCTAGCCTGGGCCAAAGCCATCGAACTTTTCTACCATCCGCCCAGCTACGCCCCCGGAGTCCATCCCACCGCGGTAATTCATCCCACAGCCAAACTAGGCAAGAATGCGCACGTAGGCCCACACGTGGTGATCGACGAAGACGTCGTAATCGGAGACAACGCCGTCCTGCTAGCCCACGTAGTCATATATCGCGGAGTAACCATAGGCAACAATTTCTTCGCCCACGCCCACGCCGTAGTAAGAGAATTCTGCCACCTGGGAGACAACGTCCTCCTCCAGAACGGAGTAGTAGTAGGCTGCGACGGTTTTGGCTTCGCCAAAAATGAAGATAACGGACACTGGCACAAGATCGTCCAGTCCGGCAATGTAGTGATCGAGAGCGACGCCGAAGTCCAGGCCAACACCTGCATCGACCGAGCCAGCGTAGGCGAGACCCGCATCGGACGCGGCGCAAAACTAGACAACCTCGTCCACGTAGGCCACAGCTGCACCATCGGACACGACACGCTGCTCTGCGCCCAGGTAGGCCTGGCCGGCACCACCGACGTAGGCAACAACGTCATACTGGCCGGACAGGTGGGCGTCTCCGGCCACGTCAAGATCGGCGACGGCGCCATTGCCATAGCCCAAAGCGGCATCCCCCACGACGTTCCCGCCGGAGCCATGGTCAGCGGCGCTCCCGCCATCGATCACAAATTGTGGTTGAAGTGCTGCGCCGCCTACGCCAAGCTGCCGGAGATTGTCAAGGCCGTTCGGAAGTTGGCGGAACGGGAGTGAGTCGGCTTTCCAGTTTGTGAAAAGTGTTCCACGTGAAACATTGTACTGGCTATATTGTACTTACGTTTGAATGATTTGTACGTATGATTCTATACATATAAAGTGGGTCAATTGACGCAGGCACATTCTCCATAGCCGCTTGTGTCTGGCTCTAAGTCATTGATAACGCTCGGACGTGGTCGGAACGAAAGATCGCTAAGCCGAATTGTGCAAAGGACGAACAAGCGCTGGTACACAAGAGCGGGTCAGGACAATCGAATGAGAAATGTAATCTTCGCAATCAACATTACCCTGGATGGCTGCTGCGACCACACCAAACAAGTTGCTGATGAAGAAGTACATGAACATTTCACGCAGCTCATGCGAGATGTCGACCTGCTCGTCTTTGGGCGTAAAACCTATCAATTGATGGTTCCTTTTTGGCCTGAAGTCGCAAAGAGCCAGTCCATGAGCGAAGCGGAGAACGAATTTGCCCGAGCCTTTGACTCCATCGCGAAGATTGTTTTTTCGCGATCCTTGGACCGCGCTGAAGATAAAAATACGAGGATTGTTCGTACGAACCTTCACGACGAAATACTTAAGTTGAAACGAGAACCAGGCAAAAATATTTTAGTCGGTGGTGTAAGCGTTCCTTCACAGCTTATAGAGCTTGGTTTGGTTGATGAATATCATTTTGTCGTTCAGCCGATAGTTGCAGGAGAGGGGAGACGGTTGTTGGAAGGTGTTAGCCTGCGGGAGAGATTACAACTAAAACTTGTTGAGTCGAAGGTTTTTAAATCGGGATGTGTTGCGCTTCGCTATTTGAAACAGTGACAGAAAAATCTGCGAAGCTGTGCGGGCTCAAATTAAAACAAAATCAGATAGGACTCGAAAGGAACTCAGTCATGAGAAAAATCATTGTGGCTGAATTTGTCTCCCTTGATGGTGTCATGCTCAACGAAGAGATGGTGGTTCCACATCGCGACCCTGTTTCTTCAGCGGCCATAAAAAAGCAGATGAACCTGCCGTTTGACTTGTTGCTAGGGCGCAGAACCTTTTACATGTGGGCACAATACTGGCCGCAACATAATGACATTTGGCCAGCCGTCAACACAGCGACCAAGTACGTCGCCTCGAATACCATGACTTCTCACCAATGGCAGCCGTCCGTGTTTCTAAACGGAGATATTGCGGAAAAAATCACCAAAATCAAGCAAGAGGATGGGCCGAATTTGCACGTTTTTGGAAGCGCAAATCTGGTTCAGACGCTCATGAAGCACGATTTGGTCGATGCGTTCTGGCTGAAGATATTACCGATAACGTTGGGCAGTGGAAAACGATTGTTTGCCGATGGCACGATCCCGGCGGCATTCAAGGTGACGGAAAGCACAGTCACCTCGAAAGGCGTCATTATCGTGAACTACGAGCGTGCCGGCGCAGTCCCAACCGGAAGTTGAGGCGCATTGCGGGCGTGAGCGAAGCGGGAGCCCGCAGCCGAAATCCTGAGCGTTCTTGGCGAAGGATCTCCGGCCGGGCGGCTGTGGGCTTTTGATCTTGCCGGCATTACTAACACAGTGGGGATGAAGCCCGCAAAGATCGTTAAAGGTAGGCGACGGCATCCCATCGCGGCCGCGCCTTAACCGTACGTGAGGTCGGTGCTCTGTCCGACTTCGATGATATAGCCGTCCGGATCGCGGATGTAGCAGCGTATCTCGCCGTACTTGGGTATCGGCGCCGTGATGAACTCGGCTCCTCGACTTTTCCATAATTGATAGCACGCTTGAATATCCGCAACCCGGAAATTCATAAAGCTGTTGATGTGATTCGGGTCGGGGACGCTAAGCGTTACCGTCGGCTTATCCGGGGTCGGCCCGCCCCCAACGTTCAGAATCATCCAGATATTCGCAAGCTGAAGGTACCCAGGCGCGTTGCCGTCACCCAGGCTCAGAATGCGAGCGCCGAAGACCTTTTCGTAGTAGCGAGCCGATCGCTCGATGTCGGCGACGGTGAGAAATTGCGCGATGCTGATCCCCTCTCGCGGGGGCATCTCATAGCTCTTCTGTTCGATTTGTACGCTGCTCATTGACGTCTCCAATTCCGATAAACAGTATCATCTCCTGATTCTGGTTCTTTCGTATTCATACCTGGGAGGCTGACCACACATTCGCATTTTAACTCCCGGGACCACCCCGAAAGAGGCTGCCCCACTCGCCGCGCTTTTCGGCGAGTGGGCACTACGGCGCTGGATATCTCCACTTCATCACCACCAGCTGCTATCAGCGAAGAGCGCTGCTGGGCACGCCGCAGAATCGCAGTCTGTTTCTGGAAGTCATGGAGCAGGTGCGGCGTCGTTATCGTTTCGTTGTGGTGGGGTACGTTGTGATGCCCGAGCACGTCCATCTTTTGTTCAGCGAGCCGGAGCGCGACGATCCGTCGGTGGTGATGAAGGTCTTGAAACAGTCGTTCGCGCGACGTCTGCTAAATCGGTGGCGAGCCGGTGTTGACCCTGGGCAGTCCTGCTTGCCGAAGATCCCAGTTACGGAGGGGCACGTGTGGCAGCATCGCTTCTACGATTTCGTCGTGTTTACGGAGAAGAAGCGCGTGGAGAAGCTGCGTTACATGCATCGCAATCCGGTTGTCCGCGGCCTGGTGCTGGCGCCGGAACAGTGGAACTGGAGCAGTTATCGTCAATACGCTCTGGGAGAGCGGGGGCCGGTGCTCGTGAACGAAGCGCAGAAGGCGGAGATGCGGGTACGCCGGATTGGATGATGTAAGATGGCTGGCGCCAAACTGTATGCACCCGTGGTGCCCACTCGCCGAAAAGCGCGGCGAGTGGGGCAGCCCTTTTCGGGGCTGTGCAAGAAACTGAAATGCGAATGTGTGGGCCAGCCCCCTGTTTCGTAATCTCGTTTTCGATCTGCTTCGAAACGCGCGAGGTTCTTCGGATGGTTGTCTCGCAGATGCTCGGAATACCAGCTCACGATATCGTCGAGCCTGATTTCCTCATTCATTACAGGTCTAGTCTGCAGCGGAAAACCGGGACGGAAACTGGACAAGAACTGGGAAAACCGGGGACAGACGGAACGTTCCCCAATTTTCCGTCAGGAAAAACGGAAAACGTCCCGTCTGTCCCCAGTTTCTCTGGCACCGACGGGGGAGCCGGGTGAAATCGTCGATTGGAGGGTGGATGCGACGCAAGGGGTCGCATCCGCCTTTTTTGCCCGGCGCTTACTTACCACGGCGCTTGAACACAAGCGGCAGAGAGAGGCCGCTCTGCTTCCATTCACCGCTAATCTCCGAGTTGTCGTGGATCATCTTGCCGTCGAAGCTGCTTCCGAGGCTTTCGATTGCAAAATGCAGATCGGGCTCCTTGTAAGAGACCAAGTCGATTGCGATCCCGGTGGCGTCCTGGTCCGGGCTGTCCAGGCTGCCGGTCAATTTCCCGTCCGCCGCCTGTGAAATGTGCACGATCACCCGTAAGCTGCTACCGCGGGCATCGATCTTTCCTTCCCAATCACCAATCGCCCCTGAGACGGAAGCCGTTGTCGTGGCGCCGAGGACCAACGTGGATGCGATCATGGTCACCAACGCCGCCAAAAATCCGAAGCCAAACGCTCTGTGCTTGTTCATGAAGTAATTCTCCTTTGTGTGTGGGTTATCGTGACTTTTTGTGGTCGCCACCGCAAACGGCTGGCGCGTCAACCGGCGGATTTGTCATCGCCGGGTGCAAAGATGGCTTCAATGGGTTGCTCGAAGAGTCGCGCGATGGCAAAAGCCAGCGGCAGACTCGGGTCGTACTTCCCGGTTTCGATTGCGTTCACCGTTTGGCGCGATACCTTGAGCCGCCCGGCCAAGTCGGCCTGGGACCACTCGCGTTCCGCGCGCAAGACTCGAAGCCGGTTTTTCATCGCGCGCCGGCTCGCGGACTATCCGTCTTCTTGCTATCACTGCCGTTCTGCTGGTTCATCGGTACCTCCAGGCTGAAAGCCCGTAGGCGCAGGCCCACAGCAGCAACATGAAGCCTCCTACCTCTTCCCACGGTGGACGGCCGAGGCCAGCTTGCTCGATACCGCCGAAAAAGGCAGTGATGATGAGAGTCAGCAAGAACGCGATGGATGCCGACTCCAGGCAGATGCGCTTTTGCATCTCGTCCATTTTGAGGACGCTGCGCACCATCGCCGCGAAGAAAATCATGTAAGGCAGAACCGGCAGAAGCCCCAGCACCCGCGGAACGTATCCGTGAACCACGAGCCATGTCACCAGGAGTTCTGTTAGCGCCGCGGCAACCGCCCAGAGAAAGACTGGGCGAGTGAAGCGTGAAGAGAACGTCCGATTGGTCGTCATCAATACAGCACCTCTTCAAGTAAAGTAAAGCATCATTGACATATTGTCAAGTTTTATTTACTTTGATTGAGCGGCGCCCACGAGAAAACTGCTCGTCGAATGGGAGAATGATCACGGTGTAGCGAGGGGTTTGTAAATAAGACCGATGACTATTCCTACGATCGTCCACTGGACGAAGTAAGCCACAGCCTGTCCCAGAGCGAGTTTCAGCCCGATGTTCAGGTTCACGTAGTTGTGCAGCACAAAGGCGCAAACCACGAAAATGCCGATTAGAACGCCAATGAGAACGCCCAAGCGCGCACCTCCCGCAGTGCCCGATCCGCCCGGGTGTATCATCGCGAAAATTATCGCGACAACCAGGATCGCTATCAAGGTTGCGACCATTCCAATTGGCATAACAGCCATCATTTTTTCTTTAGGTCGGAATACGGCCGGGTACTTGTGGGCTTCATCGATAAGAGCTGGCGCCAGCCAAAACAGTAAAAAACCAAAGGCAAAATACGCGACCGTGCCACCAAGCGCCGCCAGCCCGAGACTTAAATAGTTCATTTGCACTCCTTTATAAATTGCGGATCAAAAATCACAGTCGGTTCGGCGGGGCCGGTTCGCCCAAACAATGGTTCGCACAAACCTCGTTCGCTCAAACAATGATGATTTTGGCAGGGCGAGATATTGAGACTCCTCTTTCCATTAGATTTCGAATATTGCTCATCAATATACACAAGTTTCCATTCGAATGGAGAAAACGGTTCGCTCGTCGTTCGCTCAGACTTCCTGATTGGCAATCGCCGCGATTCACCCTCTCTAGATCGCGCATGAGGTCTCGAACTGGGCGGGTGGCTAGTCCTATCCAGTTATTGAACTACGCTACTTCGGGGCAAGTATAGCGAACTGTTCCCAGCTTAGTATCCAGCTTCGCGACCATGCCGGATCGCCAGAATAACAACCTCTTTTCCGTCGTAGTGGTAGAGAGCGACATAGGCTCCGCTTCCGAATTCAATCACCCACTCACGGAACTCCAGCGGCATTTCTTCGACTGGGCGGCCAATTTCCCGATGCTTGCCGAGGGCTTTGATGCCCTGCCGGATTGCCTTGACCGCCCGCTGGGCCGCATTCCGGCTCTTGGGAGATAGGAACGCATGGAGACGGGCCACATCCAGCAAGGCGGGTTGCGACCACTTCAGCGGTGGCATTTAGGGGGAGCGGCGTCTTTGCCCGCTTCGAGCTTTGCCAGCCAAGCATCGGCTTCTTCGGCTGTGACGTGGCGTCCGGTGGTCTGGTAATGAGTCCAGGCGGCTAGCGCGTCCTGCCGGAATTTTTCGCGCTTCTCTTCGCGCTCCACGTACTGTTCGATGGCTTCGCGCATGACCCAGTGCGGAGAGCGGCGTCGGGATGAGGCTAGACGCTGCACTCGCTCCTTTGTTTCGATATCGAGCTTCAGGCTGGTGGTGGACGGCTTCGGCATGGTGGGTGCTCCGAGGTGTTACCCAGTGACACTATAGCATAACTGCGCACACCGCACGGCGTAAATCAGAGTCAGAGGGGCAGCGGACAGGAGTGTCCGCTCTACTCCCGCAACTCCGCCGGAAGCCCGCTGTTGATCGACGCTCGCACTTTGGCCATCAGGCAATCGCGTTCTCCGAAATCGGCTGGCTCGATGGGATCGTGAAACTCGACCGTCACCGTTCCCGGACGAATCGCAAACCTCGCTTTCGGCATGACCTCTTCAGTACCTGAAATCGTGATCGGCACGACCGGCACGTTGCACTCCTTGGCGAGATAGAACGGACCTTTTTTGAAGGGCAGCAGCTTGCCATCGAAGGAGCGCTTGCCTTCCACGTAGACGGTCATGTTCAGACCCTGCTCGATGGCTTTGAGCGCGTCGCGCACGGCCGCGATGCCCGCCTCGCGATTGCCGCGGTCGACGGGCACGAGCGATCCGATCAGCATGATCTGACGCAGAATTGGAACCTTGAATAATCCTATCTTCACCATCACCGAAGTGCGGCGCGGGATCAGCGGCAGCGTGATGGGCGGATCGAGATTGGAGATGTGATTCGACATGAAGATGTAGGTTCGTGCCGGATCGATTTTATCCAGGCCCACAGTACGCACCTTCACTCCCGCGATGCGCACACCCGTGAATGCCGACCACATGCAGGTACGGTACAAAAAGTTGATGTCCTTGGTTAGATAGGTCCAGGGGAATCCGAAGAGCGCAGCGAAAGGCAGCGCAGCGGCCCAAAACAGCAGCATGAGAATGGTGCGAAACACTTAATGACTCACCCCGAGCGTCTTCACCCCGGATGTCGGCACTCCGAGCTCGCGCAATCGTTGCGGCAGCTTCTCATAGATGCCGCCGAATCCGCCATTGGATAGAATGGCAACCACGTCTCGCTCGCGCAATTCGGGCGCGATCGCGTTCACCATCGCATCGGCGTCGGCGAGGATGCAAGCTTGCGTTCCGCACTTCTGGATCTCGTGTACGACACGATTCAGATCGAGCCGCTCCGCTTCGGGAATTGCCTCCGACTTGAAAATGGCCGCGATCACCACTTGATCGGCAAGCGCGAGGCTGCGGGCGAGCGCGTCCTGCAGCACATTGCGGCGCATGGTGTTCGAGCGCGGCTCGAGGACCACCCAAAGGCGCGATTGCGGATAGCGCGCCCGCAACGCCCGAATCGTCTGCTCGATGGCCGTGGGATGATGCGCAAAGTCGTCGATGATTGTAATTCCGTTGACTTGGGCCTTCACCTCCAGCCGCCGCTTCACGCTGCGAAAAGTTTCGAGAGCCTGCGCAATCGCGTCTTTCGAAATTCCATAATTCGCCGCCAGCGCCGCGGCCGCGGTCGCATTCCAGACGTTGTATTCTCCGCCGAGCGGAAATTTGAATTCGGCCCAGGCCTTTCCGTCGCGCACGACCGACCAGGAAGTTTGGCCCTCGTCTAGCTTCAGATTCGCGATTCTCCAGCCCGCGCGATCGGACGTGCCATAGCGTTCAACGGGACAGAATGCTTTTTGCAGACAGCGATCGATGCTTGCGCCTCGGCTGTCGCCTGCGTCAAAGGCGACAATCCGCCCGCGTCGCGGCACCAGGTTCACCAGGCGCTTGAAAGCCGTCTCCACCGCGTCCAGATCCTTGTAGATGTCAGCGTGGTCGAATTCAACCGAGGTGAGAATCACGGAATCTGGAAAGTAGTGCATAAACTTCGGACCTTTGTCGAAGAATGCCGTGTCATACTCGTCGCCTTCCAAAATAAAGTGCTTGCCTTTGCCGAGGCCAAAGCTGCGGCCGAAGTTTTCCGCGATGCCGCCGATCAGGAACGAGGGATGAAGGCCTGCGGTCTCGAAAATCCATGCGAGCATCGATGTCGTCGTGGTTTTGCCGTGCGTTCCCGCAACCACCAGAACTTCTTTCCCTGCCAAAAACTCATCGTGCAGGATCTGCGGCAGCGAGCAGAACGGAATGCGCTCGTCGAGCAAGCGCTCCAGTTCCACATTGCCGCGAGAGAGCGCGTTGCCCACGACCACCAGATCGGGCCGTGGATCGGATTGAGAACCAAGGTTTGCCTCGGCAAACGGCTGCGCGACGGGGATGCCCAGTGATTCGAGAAACGTCGACATTGGCGGATATGCCGCCGCGTCCGAACCGGTGACGCGAAAGCCGCGTTCTTGCAGCATGCCGGCCAGCGATGCCATCGCCGTGCCGCAAATGCCGATCAGGTGAATGTGTCTGGATTTCGTCATCGGAGATTACTCATGCTGTTGTCGCGGGCTCCATAATCTTCAGCCTCACTTCATCGCCCACCTCGAGTCGGGCTTTCACTCCAATCGGCAGCGTAATGTTCGCATGTGAGACGTGCCCCGAGCGCAGGCCGAACGCCACTGGAATCCGCAAGTCTTCGACGATCCGCAGAATCACATCTTCGAGCGTGTAATCCTGATCCGGACTCTGCCGGCAATCCAGCATTTCGCCGAAGATCATGCCGCGGACATCTTTCAGTTTGCCGGCCAGCTTCAATTGCATCAGCATTCGGTCAATCTGGTAGGGCTTGGTCGCAACATCTTCGATGAAAAGAATGGTACCCGCGGTTTGAATCTCGGGTTGCGTGCCGAGCGACGCTGCCAGCATGGAGAGGCACCCGCCATAAAGGATTCCCTCACTCTGTCCCGGCAGCAGCGGTTTCGCGCCTGAGTCCTCGCTAATCACCCATTCCGCCGTGCCACTCACCGCGCCCTGCCACGAGGCGATGTCCACTCCATCGGCAACGGCGAAATCCTTGGCCACCATTGGGCCATGGAAGGTCACGAAGTTCGCGGAGTCCGCCATGCAGCAAAGGAGCGTGGTGATATCGCTGTAGCCCACCAGAATTTTGGGGTGCGAAATGATCTTTTTCGGGTCAAGTATCAGCGGCAAGTAGTTCGACCCGTATCCTCCTCGTGCGCAGATGATCGCGCGGATGTCATCACGCACGAACATGTCTTCCAGTTCCTGTGCCCGGCGCTCCGCCGATCCTGCAAAGTAAAGATCGTGCTCCAGAATCGACTCGAAATAAAACGGCTCATAGCCGGTGCGGCGGAGGCCGTCGCAGCCCGCCTCCAGCAGTTCGCGCTTCACATTTGATGCGGGCGCGACGATTCCCACCTTGTCGCCGGGACGGAGCGCGCGAGGCTTGATTCGCGAATTTGGGGAAGTAGAAGGCATTTGGACTCGATCTTAAACGAAGAATTCTCCGCGGCAGACTAGAGTCGCCGGACCCCGCAGGTATACCTGATTTTCCCAGCGCACGGTCTGAGCACCGCCGGGCGCTATCACTGTTACCGGCGAAGCCACCCGCCGGCTCGCAATTGCAGCTACCGCCGCCGCGCACGATCCTGTACCCGAAGACTCGGTCTCTCCCACGCCCCGTTCAAATAGACGGATCTCGATTTCATTCGGGCCACGTTTGTTGGCGCTGTTATCTGCAGGCCGCACCACTACATATTCGACATTCGTTCCGTGCGGAAACTGCGGCTGCGTCGCGACCAGCGCCGCCTGGCGTTGCCATCCATCCTGGAAGTTTTCCACGAAGATTACGAAGTGCGGATTCCCCATTGAAACTTTTGTCCCCACCGCCCGCACCCACATCGTCTCAATCGCCAGCTCGCCGCCGACCTCCGGCTGGCCCATATCCGTTTCGAACTCAAACGTGGAGCCTTGCCGCCCATCTTGCCGATCGCCTTGCTGACTAATGAGCCGGCAGGTCTTCAGTCCGGCGCCGGTGCGAACGACAATTTCTGTTTTGCCCGCTCGCGAGCAAATCTCCGCCGCCACACAGCGCGTGCCATTGCCGGAAATTTCTGCCTCCGAACCATCGGCGTTGATCAGGCGCGCTTTCACATCGGCTTCCGCATCCGGAAACAGCCATTCCACGCCATCGGCGCCCACTCCGCGATGGCGATCGCACAACCTGCGGGTGAGCGCAAGCAGGTCGCCGGAAGTGTGCTTACCCTCCACCATCAGAAAATCGTTGCCGCACGCTGACGCCTTCGTGAAAGGCAGTTCGACCCTCTGATGGAGTGAGTGCATAGCAGCGCCCTGACGTCGAGCGGATTTTATCATCGCCATCGGCGCTTTCTGAGTTTCCTGTCAGGAAGAGTTAACGCGATTGATTCGGGGAGCGTCGGGCCATATAGATGCGTGCATGCGGCTGTCCGCTCGCGTGAATTTCCATCAACTCCGTAAGATTGGTCCGATTCGCGTCTTGGTCCACGGCATCGCCATCGAAAGCAATCACGAAATCCACGTAACGCGGCGGATCGGCCAGCGCGCGCTCCCACAGGCCCTCGGGATCGGATGGCCGCTTCCATGGCCGGTGATTTTCGTTATTCACTACTTGACGCAGTGGAATGCCCGCCTGCTCCATGACGCCCACGTGTTCTCTGATGTCCATCAGAAACCGCGAGTTCCGTGGCAATCTCGCGACCACGCTCTGCACCTCCGAATTCAAAGGGCTTCGGATTTCCCACTGCTTCCGGGCTTCCTGCAAGCAGAGCGGACTCGCCTTCCAAACGAACGCATAGCTGATCGCCACCAGCGCCAACATCACCGCTGCCAGCTTCCAAACGTGGCGCCCGCCAGCGCCCACAAGAAAGGCAGAAGCTGTCAGCACTCCAGCGGAAGCCGCAAACATTGGCAACAACTGCAGTCCATAGCGCTGGTTGAAGGTGGCAAACGGCCACCACGTATAGACATGAACCGGCACCGAGCCGTAAGCAATCGAGTATGCGTAGAACGGGAGCGGAACCCACAACAGCAGCAGCGCCTGCGCCCGCAGCTTCCATACGGCGATGGCCGCGGCCACAAACGCAGCCGCCAGCCACCATCGGCCCCAGTTTCCATGCGCCATATTCAACTGCGCCGATTTCAAGAAATAGATGGCCGCGACTCCGATGTTGTGGAGCGCCGGATTGGGCGCGCCCACGCGCTGCTCAATCGCCTGCGCCGAGTATGGACCGTTGGCGAAATCCAGTGCGTTCCCGTAGACCGCCCAGTTGTACGCCAGCCACAAGACGGGAACCACCACAATGCCCAGCAGGAATTTCACCGTAAGGCGGCGTAAGTTCCGATCGTCTAAATCGTGCAAGGCGTGGCCGTGATTCCGCCAGAACCGCAGCGCGATGACCGTGACGGCTGCTCCCATCACGCCCGCCAGAAACCATCCGTCGTAGCGCGTGAGTTCCGCGCCCGCCAGGCACCAGGCGCAGCGCGTGAGACTGCGTGGGTCGTCCCTCCGGGACTTTGATGGTTTCTCCCAGCCTTCCCCGCGCTCAAGCGCGGGGCTAAGCTGGTCCGCCCCTCCGGGGCTGGATTGTCGGATAAATTCCGCGAAGTACACAATGGCCCAGATAAACAGCGCCAGATAGACTGACTCTGTCATGGCCGTTGCTTGCATATAGATCAGGTTTGGATTAGCTCCATAAGCGAAGGCCGCTGTCCATGCGCCCACCGCAGCCGCTGGCTTTGTGCGGGCATCGGCTGCCAACATACCGCGCACAAGGCGAAATATTCCCACGGCTCCGAGCACGTAGGCGATCATCGAAGGAACGGAACCGCCCGTTCCGTTCTGCCACATGGTCTTCGACAAAATGAACGGAATCATCAGCAGATGAGGCAGCGGCAACCAGACCGTTCCCAATTGCAGCAGGCCGGGAGTCTGCGAATCGAATACGCGCCGCGCAATATTAATGTGGGCGACCGCATCGCCATAGAGCAGAAGGTCGTTTCGTTGAAGGTAGTAAAGAAAAGAAAATAGAGACACAAGGACAGCGATCCCGGCCACGCGGGCCGCGCTGCGGTCGGGAACGTTGGCGGAAGTTGCAGTCACTCTACACCGCTCTGCGCTCTATCGTGAATCCCGGACAAGTTGCTCGCGCGGTCTGTCATAGATTCGTCGACATGAGTCTGAGTTGTCATCTTGAGCGAAGCGAAAGAACTATGAATTTGTTTAATAGCGCCGGAATGCATAAGTCCTTCGCTTCGCTCAGGATGACAGGGTGTATGTATGCCACGAACTTGCGCGACACGACCTGGGTCCTATTCCAGGTGCGTCAGTTCGCGGAAAATTTGGAAGCGCGCATCAATTTCCCCGCGTGTAAGATTCTGCAGTCGCTCGGTCCCGAAGCGTTCCACGGCGAACGATCCCATCACGCCACCGTAAAACAGGGCGCGCTTCAGCACTTCGCGATTGATCTCGCCCTGCGATGCGATGTATCCCATAAATCCGCCCGCAAAGGAATCGCCGGCTCCGGTCGGGTCTTTTACCTCTTCAATCGGCAACGCGGGCGCGCGGAAAGGATGCGATCCAATGCCGAAGGCTCCTTCGCGGAAAAAGATGGTCGCTCCATACTCACCGTGCTTCACCACCAGAGCGCTCGGCCCCATGGCAATGACTTTTCTCGCTGCGCGTGGAAGATTTTTCTCCCGAGCGAGCATTTTGGTCTCGGTGTCGTTGATCAGGAGAACATTCATCAGCTTCAAAGTTTCCGCTAATTCCCTGGGCGTGCCCTGGATCCAGAAATTCATGGTGTCGCCGCCGGTCAGGCGCACGCCATCCATCTCCAACCGAACTGCCGCTTGCAGCACAGGGTGTATGTTCGCGAGAAACAGGAACTGAGTGTCCGCATACTCCTTAGGAATGCGCGGCTGAAACTTCTCGAACACATTCAGTTCCGTGAAGTCGGTCTTGGCCTCGTTCAGGTTGTCGAGATACTGTCCGCCCCAGCGGAAGGTTTTGCCCTGGGTCCGCTCGATGCCGCGCGTGTCGACGCCGCGCTTTTTCAGTACGGCTTCGTGTTCGGGCGCAAAGTCTTCGCCCACCACCGCCACCACACGCACTTCAGTGAAATAACTTGCGGCCAGCGCGAAATAGGTCGCGGCCCCGCCGAGAATATCGTTCACTCGGCCGGAGGGCGTCGCGATTGTGTCAAAGGCAACTGATCCAACTACCAGAATGCTCATGAGGCTCCGTAAGTCAGTCGTTGGTCGTTCGTCGTTGGCGTTCATGCGCGAAACTGCGGGAGATTCCGAGTGGTTCTCGCTAACGACCAACGACCATCGACCAACGACTACTTCAAATACTTTCCCAATATCAACTGCAGCTTCTCTTTTGTCGCCGCCGGAATCTTTGCCGGATCGGTCAGAATGGCATGCGCCAGCGCCCGGCCGCACTTGCAGGAGCGCTGCTTCGGCATCGCCGCTACCGTGGCCTTCACGACTTTAGCGGCGTTCTCCGCGTTCTTTACCAGCACGGAAACAATCTGCTCGACCGTCACCGAATCGTGATGCGGATGCCAGCAGTCGTAATCGGTCACCATGGCGACCGTGACGTAACAAATCTCCGCTTCGCGCGCGAGTTTTGCTTCCTGCAAGTTGGTCATGCCGATCACGTCTGCTCCCCAACTGCGATACACGTTCGACTCGGCTTTGGTCGAAAACTGCGGACCCTCCATGCAAACATAAGTGCCGCCCAGCTTCGCGGACACGCCTGCCACCGTACATGCGCCCCGGACCACCTTGGCCATTTCGCCGCACACCGGATCGCCGAATCCCACGTGCGCCACAATGCCGTCGCCGAAGAAAGTGTCCACGCGGTGGCGGGTGCGGTCGAAAAACTGGGTCGGGATGACGAAATCGAGCGGCTTGTGCTCTTCCTTCAGCGACCCCACGGCCGAGACCGAAACTATGCGCTCCACTCCCAACTGCTTAAATCCATAAATGTTGGCCCGGAAATTCAATTCGCTCGGCAGAAGTTTGTGCCCGCGCGCATGGCGCGCCAGAAATGCCACTTTGCGGCCGTCAAGCATGCCCAGAATGTAATTATCCGAGGGATCTCCAAAGGGCGTCTGCTGCTCGACCTCGTGCGCGTCGCCGAAACCCGGCATGTGGTACAGACCGCTGCCGCCGATAATGCCAATTTCTGCCTGCTGCAATTGCGCTCCTGATTGGGATGGAAATGACTGCGGAAGTGGTGATTATACAAGATGGAAACTCAGGGCTGCGCGGGCGCGGCTTTTTCTGCCGGCCAGAAATCCCCCTCCACCTTTTTCGTCGTCTCGCCATCCAGACTCTCGCTGATCAGCACCGCGTCACCGCGGACTTCAATCATTACGACTCCCTCTTCTGTCATCCAGGCATGCCGTCCGCGCAAGGTTCGCCAGGAATCCACCGGGGGCGCGTCTTCCGCAGCTTTGCCATCGGTTCCCAGGCCTTGCCGCTTCCGATAGCGCTGCGCCAGAGATTTCGCATAGACCGCCGCGAACTCCGCCGCCTTCGCCGGACTCGACCAGCGCGAAATGTACAGCACCCCAATCGGCGCCAATTTATCTGCTTTCGGCTTCCCGGCAAAGTAATAGCCGCCGCGCCACTCGGGATAGATGGCAGTAGCCTCGTCCCGGCCCGCATACTGCTCAACCAGAACATCCACATCAAACTCCCCCATCGCGCCGATATCGAAGGGCTCGTACCCGTTGAAGTCTTTCTCCATGTCGATCATCTTCATCGGCTCCAGCTTCTCGTGCGCGAGGTACGTCTCCGGCTCCATGATTTCGCGCGTCGTCTTTGGAGGATTCTGGAACGCGCCCGCATAAGCCATTTCTTTTCCGCCAGCCTGCAAGAGCGCGGCGGTAAAGTCGAGTCCGTAGCGATAAGGGAAGGTCAGCTCCTCTTTCAAAAAGATCGGGGCATCGCGAAATTTTGGAGAGTCCGCCGTGCCGACCAGCATGCCCTGCTTGAGGGCTTCGACTATCTGTGGTGAGTTCAGCATCGTCTTCCCGGCCGGTGCCAGCGAATAGTCCAGCAGCACCACCATCGCCTGCCCCTCGACTACCGCCTGCCGCGCGGATGTTTCCTCGTCAGTTTCGATATCGGCAGAGCTTGGGTCATCATGTTTATTATCAGCACGTTCCGTCGATCCCTTTATCCATTTCTCGATGTCAAACGACTGGTCCTGGAGCGCGTGCGTCAACTCGTGCGCCAGCACCGGCTTCTGCTGCTCGATGTCCAGCCAGTTCAGCAAATTCACAGTTTTCGTTTTGACGTCGTAGTATCCCGCCACCTGCTCGCGCAGCATCGCTACCAAGAAATTGGACAGGTCAAAGTCGCGCGGGATTAGCCCGAACTTCTTCAGCACCGCCGACGACCTTTCCAGTCGCTTCGCATCCTTGTCCTCCTTCATGCTCTTCTCGAGGTAGGATTGCACTTCGTCGCGGCTGGCCAGCCTGCGCTTAACCTTGTGCTTGATAGGCAGATCCGTGTCCTGACTGGCAAACTGCAGGATCTCGTCCACCGAGCGAAACAGTTCTTTTGCCTCTTTGCGCGAGACGGTGGTTTCGGGCGCGGCTTGTGTGGCGCGGGCGCCCTCACCCGCGGGGGTCTGGGGCGGGGCGGTTTGCTGATCGTGATTCTGAGCGTTACTTTGATCTTTACCCTGATCTTCGACCTGGAGCCCGAGATTATCGATGGTCCTGTTGTTGGCTGGCGCTTGAGGCTGATTCTGCGGCCACGCTCCGCAAACCAGCAATGTGAATAGCGGGACAATTATGGCGGACTTCCACAACTTCATATTCCCTCTGTCTTGAAAACTTCTGTTTTGAAGAATTCTCAGCGACCGGCGACCCTCTCTGCTACCCACTCGCCTGCCTCGCGAGTCCCTAGTGTTCCGCCGATGTCCGTCGTTGTTTTCTTCTGCCGCACGGCTTCGAGAACAGCAGCTTCGATCTTCTGGGCCTCGCTGGACATTCCCAGATGCGCCAGCATCATCGTCGCCGTCAGAATCGCGCCGAAGGGGTTGGCAATGTTCTTCCCCGCAATCGGCGGCGCTGAACCATGCACCGGCTCGAACATCCCGATCTGCCCCAGTGAAGTCTCGCCCGGACGCAGATTGCCGCTCGCCGCCATCCCTAGCCCGCCCTGCAGTCCCGCCGCGAGATCGGTGATGATGTCGCCAAACATGTTGTTGGTGACAATGACATCAAACCCACGCGGATCGCGCACCATCTGCATGCAGAGCGCGTCCACGTACATGTGCTGCGTCTCAATCTGCGGATATCCTGTGGCGACTTCTTTGAATGTGCGCTGCCACAAGCCGCCGGCGTGCGTCATGGCATTTGATTTGTCGCACATCAGCACTCGGCGGCGCGGAGAACCAGCGACGTTCGAACCATCGAGCTTCCGGTTGCTTGCGCAGTATTCAAATGCGTAGCGGATAATGCGCTCGACTCCCTTACGCGTGTTAATGTCTTCCTGAATCGCAACTTCGTCCGGCGTTCCCTGCTTGAAGACTCCCCCAAGGTCGCCGTAAACGCCCTCCGTGTTCTCGCGGATCACGACGAAATCGAGGTGCTTTGGTTCGATGCCTTTGAGCGGGCATAACGATGCGTCCATCAACCGCACGGGCCGGACATTGGCATAGAGGTCCATCTTGCAACGCATGCCCAGCAGGATTTCCTTCGCATGAATATTGGAGGGCACACGCGGATCGCCAAATGCGCCGACCAGGATGGCGTCGAAATCCCGGGCAAGCGTAACAAAGCCGTCCGGGGGGACCGTAGTTTTGTCGGCAAGATAGCGATCGGCTCCCCAGTCGAACGAGGTGAACTCGACTACGGCGCCGGCGGCTTGGACGACCTTCACCGCCTGCGGAATGACCTCTTTCCCGATCCCGTCACCGGCGATCACAGCAATACGCTTTTTTGCACTCACGTTCGCAACGTTAGCACAGCCGTGAACCGTTTCATAAACCTGTGACTTCAAATAATAAAGACCTGTTAGCCTGCCGGCTTAAGATGCGACGTTTGGCCGCTGGAATCATCTGCTCATTGGGGGGGTTGATGGTGAGAGGTCTGCACCGGTCCGAGTACGCCCTTCGTTATAATTAAGGATTGAACTTATGACTTCGACGACACTTTCTGGGACAAATCCCAGCGAGAGCAGCGGCGTGACCGCGGCGCCCGACTTCGGCGATACTCGCGCCGAGTTCCACGCGTTGCTCTCAGGTTGCGGCCTCTATGACCTGAGCCGGCGCGCCAAGATTGCAGTCACCGGCGGCGATCGCGTCCGCTGGATGAACGGCATGGTCTCGAACAACGTTCGCGATCTAGCCGCTGGCCACGGCGTCTACGCCTTCATGCTCAACGCGCAAGGACACATTCAGGCGGACCTTTACGTCTTTCAGCGCGGTGACTCGCTGCTGGTGGATGTGGAGCGCGAGCTACGCGATAAGGTGCTGCAACTCTTTGATCACTACATCATCGCCGACGATGTTGAGATTGCCGACATCAGCGACAAACTTACCGCGCTCGGCCTGACTGGGCCTGCATCGCGTCAGGTGCTCGAACGCGCCGGCATCGCCGTCCCCGATCTCGCGCCGTTAGAGTTATGCTCGCCGAAATGTGATTGTGCGTGTGGCTGCCTGCAATGCACGCTGGTGAAAGGCGACGATGCCGCCGGCACGTCGTATGAAATCTGGTTGGCGCCAGACCAACAGAAGTCCGCGTGGGACGCCTTGGTTGCAGCGGGCGCCACCGCCGTGGGCCCCGGCGCGCTGGAGCTTCGGCGAATCAATTTTGGCGTTCCGCGTTATGGCGTGGACATCCGTGAGCGCGATCTGCCGCAGGAAACCGGGCAGACCCGGGCGTTGAATTTCACCAAAGGCTGCTATCTCGGCCAGGAGATCGTGGAGCGCATCCGCTCGCGTGGCGCAGTGCACCGGCAGTTCACCGCGTTCGCAGTGGAGGGCACGCTGCCCGAACCGGGTGCGAAGATTCTGGCCGGAGAGATTAAAGACGAAAAGGAAGTCGGCGAGATCACCAGCAGCGCCGTTTTGCCGCTGCCCAGCGCAGATCGCCCAGTCGCGTTGGGTTATCTGCGACGCGAGGCTGCTGGAAAAGATTTGCGCGCGGGCGCAGCGAAGCTGAAACCGGCGTCGCTCCCAATTGCCTGAATTTCGAGAAAGCAGAATTTCGAAGAACCAGGTAAACCATATGGCTCAAAGAAGAAAAGAAGAAAGCGAATTCAAAGTAAGCGACCGGCGGTTGTTCACTTCCGATGGAGAACTTCGATCCGATTCCGCGGAAGAACAAGCACCGTCTCCAGTCGCGGCCGCGACGGCTGCGGCCACAGCGGCCTCAGCGACGGCCGCTCCAACGATCCCAGAAGCCGCACCCACAGCAGCGATACCCACGCGCGAATCGGACGTCCCCGAACCACCCACTGCCTCCGAACAGCAGGCGCAGCATGATGCCTACAAGCAGTCGTCGCGCGATCTGGATGCCCGCGTCGAACTGAGCGGTCACTCGGCGAAGGAACTCGAAATGAATTTTGAGCGTTTCATGGCTTCGCTCTACATGACCGCCATGATGCAGCTCGGCCTGATGCACGAGCAGGGCGGCCAGCCTGGAGTTGATTTGATCGGCGCGCGGCAGACCATCGACACGCTGGGCATGATTGCGGAAAAAACCAAGGGTAATCTCACGCCGAAGGAGCAGGGATTCCTGCAGAACTGCCTCTATGAACTGCGCATGGCCTACGTGGAAGTGACCAACGCGCTGGCGCATCCTCCGCAGGCGCCCGGCCCAGTTACAGGTACAAACGGCTGATGCAAGCGATTCTGACGGTGTTAGGCAGCGGAACGTCGATGGGAGTACCGACTATCGGCTGCGACTGCGCTGTCTGTCACTCACCCGACCCGCGCGACCGCCGCACCCGCCCCTCCGTAATGATCAGCTACCGTGATCCTCACGACGATGCCCGCCACGTCATGATCGATAGCACTCCGGACTTTCGTGAACAGGCGCTGCGCGAAAATATTACCCAGCTCGATGCCGTGCTCTACACTCACACGCACGCCGATCACATCCTCGGAATCGACGACCTCCGTCCTCTGACTTATCGCCACAAGCCGGGCAAGCTGCCTCTTTATGCCACGCCGCGAGCCTGCGATTTCCTGCGCAACATGTTTCGCTACATTTTTGAAGCCGAGTATAAGTTTGGCGGACTGCCGCTGGTTGAACTGCATCCGATCGTGGGCCCCGTCGAACTGTTCGGCGCGCACTTCGAGCCGTTGACGGTGATTCACGGCGAGACTCCAATCATTGGCTTTCGCTTCGGATCGGCCGCCTATCTGACTGATCACAGCGAGGTACCGGCCGAAACGCTGGAAAAGCTGCGGAACCTCGACATCCTGTTTCTGGACGCGCTGCGCTACAAGCCGCATCCCACGCATTCGACCGTCGAGCAATCGCTGAAGATCGTGGAAGAGGTGAGACCGAAGCGCACGTTTTTCACTCACATTTGCCACGACCTGCCGCACGAGGTGACCAATGCCGCGTTGCCGCCTGGCGTGCAACTGGCGTTCGACGGAATGAAATTGGAGTTTGAAATTTGAGTTCACCGCCGAGACGCCGAGGTCGCCGAGTCTTTTTCTTAATAGAGATTTTCTCGGCGTGCTCGGCGTCTCGGCGGTGAAAAATACTTAGGATGCGAACTTTTCATAAACTCGACGATATTCCCCGCGACTTCGGTCCGGCGATCGTCAGCGTCGGCAATTTCGACGGCGTGCACCGCGCGCACAGCCATGTTTTAGACGAGATCGTGCGCCGAGCGAAAGCCGGAAGCGCGCAGTCGGTGGTTGTCACCTTTGAGCCGCACCCGGCCCGCATCCTGCGTCCCGATCACAACCTGAAGCTGCTGACGCCCCTTCCGGAGAAACTGCGCCTGCTGGAGGCCACCGGCATTGATGCGGTTCTGCTTCTTCCCTTCTCGCGCGATCTTTCGCTGATGACGCCGCACCAGTTTGCGCACGAAATTCTGAAGAAGCGGCTGCACGCCCGCGAAGTTCACGAAGGCTACAATTTCCACTTCGGCCACAAGGCAGCGGGAAACATTCGAGTGCTGCGCGAGCTAGGGCGGGAAATGGGATTTGAAGTCCACGATTATCCCGAGATGCGCCTGCGCGGGGAAAGCGTTTCGAGTAGCCACATCCGCAAGTTGCTTTCCGAAGGCCGAGTGAGCCGGGCGCGTCACTTGCTGGCGCGTCCGTTCAGCATTCTTTCCACCGCCGGCCGAGGACGTGGATATGGGGCGAAATATACCGTCCCGACCATCAATCTGGCGCACTATGAAGAACTTGTGCCCAGGGATGGCGTGTACATTACGCGCACGCGAATTGCGCGGGAGTGTTTTGATTCGGTGACGAACGTCGGAAATCGGCCCACGTTCGGAGCCGATTCCTTCGCCATCGAGACGCACCTGCTGAATTTTCATCCGCTGGAACTTTCGGCGGAAACGGAAGTGGAAATTCATTTTCTAGATCGTCTGCGCGACGAGATCAAGTTCCCGTCAGTAGAAGCGCTGAAAGAGCAGATCGGGCGGGATGTGCGGAAAGCACAGAAGTATTTGCGACGGCTGGGTTGAGAGGGGCGGCTCGTCCTCTCAAATCCTGCAAGACTCCCGCCGCAGTTCCCGTCCCCCTGATACAATCCCTCCCGCATGGCGATTGGCCCCCTCCAACTCTTGAAGCAAGCAACCTCCGCGCAGCGACGCACCCTGCTTGCCGCAGCTCTTGGCTGGATGTTGGACGCTTTTGACGCCATGCTTTACGCGCTCGTCCTCACGTACGTCATGCGCGATCTTGGGATGTCGAAAGCGACTTCCGGCTTTCTGCAAACTCTCACTTTGCTGGCCTCCGGGATTGGCGGCTTGTTTTTTGGCTTTCTGGCTGACCGCATCGGACGCAAGCGCGCGCTGATGTTTAGCATCCTGACTTACTCGATCTGCTCGTTCGCTTCGGGCCTCTCGACCACCGTGCTTATGTTGGCCGTATTTCGCTTCATTCTTGGGCTCGGCATGGGAGGCGAGTGGAATACCGGCGCGACTCTGGTCGCTGAAACCTGGCCGGATGAATTGCGCGCCAAGGCGATTGCATTGGTGCAGAGTTCGTGGGCAATCGGCTATGCGCTGGCCGCGCTGGTCGCGGGCATCGTCCTCCGTTACGCAAACTGGCGGATGGTGTTCTTTGTCGGAGTTCTGCCCGCGCTAGTCACTTTGTGGATACGAAAGAGCGTGCCCGAATCGCAGCTCTGGCAAGATCATCGTCGTCCGTCGGTGGAAAAGATTCACTCCCCCGGATCCTCCGTGCCCCCTGCGGTTAAAGATTTTGACTTTGCTGCGATTTTCCGCGCGCCCTATGCGAAGAGCACAATCTTTCTTCTCCTGCTCAACTTCTTCGGCCTGTTTGCCTGGTGGGGACTGTTCATCTGGATTCCTCCCTATCTTTCGCTTTCGATCGCGCAGGGCGGACGCGGCTTCTCCGTTATGCGCACAGCTACGCTGCTCATCGTGCTCAACCTGTTTGGCATGTTTCCCGGCTACATCAGCTTCGGATGGGTGGCCGACCATCTGGGCCGCCGCAAATCTTTCGCGCTTTACCTTTTTGCCGCTGCCGTTCTCGTGCCGCTTTACGCCATGGCGCGTTCGCCGTCAGCATTGCTGGTGCTGGGCACGATTGTCGCCTTTTTCGGGACGGGATTCTTCTCCGGCTCAGGGCTTATCGGGAGCGAGATTTTTCCTACCCGTCTGCGCGCGCGTGCCTTGGGCTTTACCTACAACGGCGCACGCGCTATGAGTTGCGTCTCGCCCTGGATCATTGGATGGGTCGGCCAGTCTAAGGGACTAAGTTGGGCTTTCTATCTTTGCGCGGCGGCCTTCTTTCTGGCGAGTGTGATGGCAACGCAGTTGCCGGAGACGATGGGTAAGAAGCTGGAGTGATTCGAGCGGAGAGCCGGGCGTCCCCGCCCGGCCCCCATAATGCCGGACGGGCGAGACGCCCGTCGCTCCATTTACTCGATCGGCTCGACCACTAACTCCTCGCTCCGAGCCGCCCGCTCTGGCAGCTGGATCAGCACAATCGCTACTAGCACCAGAATGATTCCGACCGTCTGCATCGGGCGCACTAGCTCCCCCAGTACGAGCGCCGCGATCAGGATGCTGAACATGGGCTCCAGGCAGCTGGCGACGATGGCGCGCATCGGCTCCAGATGTTGCAGCCCGGCGAAGTAGCAGGAAAACGGCCCGAGTACGGACACCAGCGAAAACACCAGCATGAATTCCCACTGCTCGCGGCCATAGTGAGCGGCAATAATTTTCCACGGAGGATTTACGAGAATCCAGAAGGTTGAAGTCGCTACCAACACCCACAGCAGAACTTTCCACCGGTCATAGCGCGCCAGCACTTTGTGGCCGCCGACGTTATAGAACGCGAAGGAAAATGCTGCCAGCATTGCAGCCGTGACTCCGACCGCATCCATGCGGAAACCGCCGGAGCCGACGAAGCCCACCGCCAACGCGCAGCCGGCCACCGCCAGTCCCACCGCCGCGATTCTGCGCCGTGACGGTCGCTGCGCTCCACGTGCCGCCGTGTAAAGCAGCACCCAAACCGGGGCCGTGTATTGCAGAATGATGGCCGTGGCCACGTTCGTCCGTTGAATCGCGAGGAAATAGAAATAATTCGAGACCGCGACGCCAAGAATTCCAAGCAGAAAGAACTGCAGCAGATCGCGCCCGGGGACACGTAACACGGACGCTCCCCTCCGCGCCAGCAGCACCGGCAACAGCACAGCCAGCGATAAAGTCGCGCGGCTCTGTGACAGGATCAGGGGATCGATTTTTCCTAGCGACGCGCTCAGCGCCACCCTGCCCGGCAGCAGATGCCCGGTGAAGGCCGCGCGGCCGAGCGTCGCCGAGACGCCCCAAAGAAAGGCCGCGCTCCCGATGTAGAAGTAACCCCGCAGCGGATGAGGCCGAGTCGTCACGCCACGTGCTCAATGGTGTAGGTGATCTTCGCCGTCTTCTCCAGCATGGCAGAGACCGAGCAATACTTCTCTTTCGATAACCGCACTGCATCTTCCATAGCTTTCTGCGAAACCTTGCCGTGAACAAGATAGGTCAAGTGAATCGAGGTATAGACGGCGGGGTAGCCGTCCGCTCGCTCGGCTGCGGCCCGCACTTCGAGTCCGGCGAATGGCTCGCGTTTCTTGCGAAGAATTCCTACTACGTCCGACGCCGTGCAGCCGCACAAACTGAGCAGCACTAACTCCATCGGGCTGTTGGCCGTCTTTTCGGTGGCGGCATCCATCACGATCGAGTGTCGTGAAGTCGCCGAGCCTACGAATCGGTCGTTGTCCGTCCAATTGACTGAAGCCTCAATCATGATGCCTCTCTTCCTCTAGCACGCCAGGGAGCGACGGGCGTCGCGCCCGTCCAAATGTGTGTCGGCCCCGCGCTCAACTGGCTGCGCTACCGCCGGTTATCCGTCACTGGCTCGGGATGAATCAGCACCCGGAACAGCTCCGGCGCGTCGTGTTTGAAACGGATCTCGAGCGAGGTCTGCACATCGTGCACGCGCGAAAGCGGCATATCGTCGGGCAGCGTGCAGTGGCAGGAAACATAGAGCCGCGCGCGCACTTTCTTAAACTGGAATTCGTGCACGTCCATCACTTCGGGAAACTCCTTCACAATTTCCTTGAGGCGCCGTTCCAGTTCCGGCTCGCGCACAATCTCCTCTCCCGTTTCAATCGTCGCTGGTTCGCTTTCAATATGCGTGAGGATCGTCGCAATCTCCGGAATCTCGCCGCGCATCTCCGTTTCCAGCCGGGTGACTTCATCGTGCGCTTGCTTCATACTGAGTTGCTCGTCGAGCTCCAAATGCTGTTCCACGTGCAACTGCCCATTTAAATCCTGCACGCTGACGTCGTGCACATTGAAGTTGTGGCGGGTAGCCACGGCGCGGATGCGGTCAAAAATATTTTCCGACCGCCGGGCCCGTGGAACCGAGTGCACCATCACGTCGGCGTCGGGCAGAACCTCGCGCACCCGCGACGTTACCGCATCGGACACCTGCTCGGAGCGCTGGAAGGTGAAATTGCGTTCCAGGCCCACCGAAACATCCGCAAAAAAACGGTTCCCGGCTTTCCGGAACCGGACTCGCTCCACTTCTAGCACGCCATCGACAGTGCTGATCCGGTCAAGGATCTGGCTGCGCACACCAGCCGGCGCTGCGTCGAGCAGCGCATCCACCGTTCTCCGGGCCAACCGCCAGCTCACGTAAACCACCACACCCGCCACGAAAAGCGCGGCAATGGGATCGGCTTGGCGCAGCCATCCGACCCGATAAGCACGCCCTAGCCAAACCAGCGCGAGGCCCAGGATCACGACCCCGCTCGACCAGATGTCGGTGGAGAAATGCAGCGCGTCGGCTTCCAGCGCCTGACTGTCGTACTTCGTAGCAATGCGTCCGAGAGCGCGGGAGCGCCAGGCATCGACTGCGATCGACAAAAACATGACCAGGAACGCTGCTATGCTCGGTTCAATTTCCACCCTGTGAAAGAACAGCCGCCTGATCGCTTCATACACGATCCCGGCGCAGGTCAGCAGCAGCAGCCCGGTTTCGATGAAGGCGGAAAAATTCTCGAATTTACCGTGACCATACTGGTGATCGGCGTCCGCCGGCTTGTCGGAAACCCGCACCGACAGAAACGTCACCAAGGCCGCGATCAGATCCAATCCAGAGTGCGCCGCCTCCGACAAAATTCCCAGTGAGCCAGTACCGATCCCCACAACAATTTTCAGGCTGGTGATCACCAAAGCCGCCAGCACCGAGTTCCCGGCAACCGCTCGTTTTTCCCGGCGCATCGACGCGGAACTGAAGGTGGCCCGCATTTCTGGCATAGACGCCATTATCGCTGTGGATTCGCCCGCCGCCAACCCCCGCCCCCTTGCCCGGCGTCCGGCGAGACATGCTACGATGACATTTGTCGCAATTTCTCCCCTGGAGGATATTGATTCATGCGTTCCCAGTACCTCGTGTGTCTCCTGCTCGCCGGCTTGGCCTACGGACAAGCCGCGCAACCGGCTACACCTCCCGCCGCCGCAGCAAAGGCGGAACTGAGCGTTTCCGCCGCGCCCAATAAGGCCCCCGAAGTAAAGGTTGGACCCGATGATGCGGTGATCACGATCAAGAGTTTCTGCGCCGATTCCACCCAACAGGGTGATGTCTGCAAAACCACGATCACCCGCACCCAATTTGAAAAACTCGCCGATGCACTGCAGCCGGGAATGTCACCCGCTCTTCGTCGTCAACTCGCGACCCAGTATTCGCGCATGCTGAGGATGTCGACCGTGGCGGAAAAGCGCGGCCTCGACAAAGAGGCCAGGTTCGACGAGATGATGATATACGCTCGCATGCAAATTCTTTCCCAGCAACTTAGCCGCGCGCTGCAGGAAGATGCCGGCAAGGTTACCGACGGCGATATCGAGGACTATTACAAGAAGAACGAGGCTTCCTACGAGCAAGCCACGTTAGCGCGGATTTTCGTCCCCCGGGCTAAGCAAATCGTAAATCCAGTCGCAACTCCCAATGCCGGTGCAAAGCCCGGTGCGAACGCTAGCGCGCCAGCTGCGCCACCGCCGCCAACCGACGCTCAAAAGAAAGCTGCCGAAGAAGCGATGCAGAAAGTCGCCGCCGACATCCATGCCCGCGCGGTTGCGGGTGAAGACCCCGACAAACTGCAAAAAGAGGCTTTTGTCGCCGCGGGACTTCCAGGCAATGCCACGAACACCAAGATGGAGAAAGTGCGCCGCACCACGTTGCCTGCGAATCATAGGGCGATCATGGATTTGAAGCCCGGCGAAGTATCCCAACTGATCTCCGATCCCAACAGCGCTTACTATATCTACAAGATGATTAGCAAGGAAACCTTGACTTTGGAGACGGTGAAACCGGAGATTCGCAACCTGATTTCGAGCCAGCGTTATCGCGATAGCATGCAAGGTTTTCAAGGCAATTTTGAGCTGAACGATGCCTACTTTGGCCCCACCCGTCCCGGCATGCTGCCGCCGCCCAGGGGAGCAAAGCCCCCTGCCCAGCCGGCCGAAGACCCCGATTAAATGGATACGGCAAAACCAACGATTATCGTCACTGGCGTTTCGGGGAACCTTGGCCAGCGGCTTCTGCTGCAGCTCGTGGATCACTACAAAGTGGTGGGCATCGACGTCACGCCGCCAACTCAGTCCCCGGTTGACCGCTTCGTGCCGCTCGATCTGGGAGCGGAGGAATCCACGCGCGAGTTGCTCCTGCTGCTGCGCGAGTTGCAGCCTGCGTCGGTAGTGCACCTGGCGTTTGTCATCGATCCCCAGCGCTCCGGGGTTCTGGATGTCGACCGGATGTGGCGCATCAACGTGGCCGGCACTGCCCGTGTGATGGAGGCCATCGCCGAAGCCAACCGGAATCCCGAAACTACTATCCGGCAGTTCATTTTTCCGAGCAGCGTGTCGGCGTATGGCTCCGATCTGCCCGCACCCGTCACCGAAGAATCGCCTCTCGATGCTCACACGCTGCCTTACGCGATCCACAAGAAAGAAAGTGACCTCGTCGTGCAGCAGCGCGCGGCTTCCCTGCGCGGGTGCAGTGTGTTTATCCTCCGTCCCCACATTTTTGCGGGCGCGACCGTCGAGAATTATCTGATGGGATCTTTCCGCGGAACGCCCAATGGGAAGGGGCCGCGCGCCACCCGTATGCGCCAGTCGGCGAAGCGCTTGCCTTGCATGCTGCCCTTCGGCCAGAAATATCTGGACAACAGAATCCAGTTTGTCCACGTCGACGACATGGCCCGGCTGATCGCGTGGATACTGCGGCGGGAACCGGAAACGCAGCGCCTGACCATCCTGAATGTCGCTGGACGCGGCGATCCTCTAACCTTCGCGCAATGTATAGAAATGGCGCACGCCAGGTTGCGGCGGGTCCCCGGACAGTGGGCCATGCGCCGTGTTCTGCAGTTCCTGTGGAACTGGAACATCTCGGCGATTCCGCCCGACGCCGTCCCCTACATGACCGGCCAGTACATCATGAACACCGACCGCCTGAAGAAATTTCTAGGCAGCGATTACGAACGAGTCATTGAGAAAACGAATCAAGAGGCATTCGCGGATTCGTTTCAGAAAAACTCCCCCAAGATATAAAAGCGATGTTGTTCTTTGATTTTGGGTGGCGCAGCGGTTTACCGCTGCGATGACTGGGTGGGGTGGCCAATCCTTTCCGCCTTTTGCGAAACGGCGGGATTCCTGATTGCGTCGCGCTTGGCATTCTGACTCAGTTTTTGCCCAGGCGGCGCGCACACTATTTGTTGGCGTAGCTGTCAGCCCCAAGAAAATGTAGCGATACGTACGGCGCGTCGCCCACCACCCAGCTATCGTGACCGGGAGGTCCGGGTGGAATGTAAAACAGCATGCCGGCGCGAAGTTCATGGATTGTGCCCGTACCGTCCTCCATCGCAGCCGTGGCGCAGCCGGAGAGCACCAGCCCAACATGCTCGACGTTGCAGCGCGACGCGCCCACGCTGGGCCCGACGTGAACCGACCACTTCCATCCAGGCTGGTACGTGGCGCGGCCGATGGTCATGCCCCCGATGCGAACGAGTTCGAATTTTCCTTTCTCGAACACTCGTACCTCGTCGGGCTCTTCAAAACGCTTCAGAACTGTCTCAAGCATCACCATCACTCCTTCCTCAGCGACCTCTCCGGTTCTTCTCTTCGACCTCGGCGTTAAGGATTTTGGTCCTTCACTCCCCGGTACAGCCCCGCAATGCCAAACGTGTACGGAGTCCACGAAGCCTCGCGAAATCCCGCCTGCCGCATGCGCCCGAGCATCTCCGCCGTCGGCGGAAAGCGCTCAACCGATGCCGGTAAATACGCGTATGGACCACGCACTCCCGAGATCACCGTCCCAACCGCGGGAAGAACTTTTTTGAAGTAGACGCGGTAGCACTGACCGAGCAAGCCGCCCGGCTCTCCGAAATCGAGAATGCCGCACTCACCCTCGGGAGCGAGCACCCGCGCAATTTCGCGCAATCCCGCATCGTAGTCGGCCAGGTTTCGAAAGCCGAATGCCGCAGTCACCAGATTGAAATGTCCATCGGGAAACGGCAGTCGCAGCGCATCCGCTTCGATCCAGCGCACCGTCGTGCCTTTTCCCTTCGCCGCTGCGCGCTGCAACATGGCATGAGAAAAATCCGCACCCAGAATCTGTGGAGTTCCAGCGCCAGCACGCCGGTGTAGAGCGAACGTCATGTCTCCGGTGCCGCAACAAAGATCGAGCACGCGAGCCTCAGGACCCTTCAGAATCGCGTCGAACCTGCGCGCCGTGCGCCACCACCATAAGCGGTCAATGTTGAACGACAGAATGTGATTCAGCAGGTCGTAGCGCGGCGCAATCGAGGTAAACATCTCCCGGACCGCCTGCGCCGCCGACTCGCGGTCCCGCGCACCGGCGGGAGCGGCGCCCACGACGCGCTGATTCATCTCTTGTTCCATATGATCGTCGCCGGTGGAGCGCCGGGCGTCCTCGCCCGGCCGCCATAACTGCTTGACCCTCCGGCTTCGCTAAGGGCAGGCTTACGAGACGCCATCGCTCCACCAACTAATTCCGTGCCAGCTTCCGAATCTCCTCGACAGACGAGCGGATGATCGCTTCCGGCACATCCGTCGTGATCTCAACCTTGCCAATCTCCCGCGGAAGAACAAAGTGCACTACTCCCCGACGGGTCTTTTTATCGGAACGCAAACGCTTCACGATGTTTGCGGTCTTCAAATCCATGCGCGGGAGCCGGCCAAAGCCAAGAACCGCGTTCGAAATGCGTCCCGCCGTCACACTATCGAGCTTGCCTATTGACAGCGCGATGTGCGTAGCGGCGATCATGCCCCAGGCCACGGCCTCTCCGTGGAGCAACTGCGTGTAGCGAGTCTCGGCTTCCAGCGCGTGGCCGATTGTGTGGCCCAGGTTGAGCACTTGCCGCAAACCGCCTTCGCGTTCGTCGGCGCTCACCACCGACGCCTTCAGTCTCACCGAATCGGCAATCACTTTCTCAACCACGACCGGATCGCGATCCAGAATCTCGCGGCGCCGATCTTCGAAGAGCTTGAACAATCCCGCATCTCCGATGATGCCGCACTTCAGCGACTCGTACAAACCGGCGTGATATTCACGCGAAGGCAGCGTCTCGAGAACTGCGGGGTCGACGAGAACCGCGCGGGGCTGGTGGAACGTCCCGAGCAGATTCTTCCCCGAGATCAGGTTGACGCCCGTTTTGCCACCGATCGCCGCATCCACCTGCGCCAGCACGGTTGTCGGCACCTGGATAACATCCACACCTCGCATATAGATCGATGCCAGAAACCCGGTCACGTCGCCGACTACGCCGCCGCCAAGCGCAATCAGCGTTGCCCCGCGATCTGCGCCCTGCTTTACCAACTTCTCCGCTAGCTTCTCCAGCGTCGCCAGCCGTTTCGAGCGCTCGCCATCGTGCATTTCGAGGAGCGCCGTTTCGATTCCGGAAGCCGCCAGCGATTTCAGCAGGACTTTCGCCCAGCGCCGCCGCACCGGCGGAACGGTGATCACAAACGCGCGGCGATTTTCAAGCATCTTGCCGAGGCATTCTCCGGCGCGCGCAAGCAGCCCGCTTCCAATAAGCACTTCATAAGAGCGCGACGGCGTGGCGACTGGAACGCTAATCATGAACAATCATCATAGCGTATGCCAACTCTGTGTTCTTCTCCTGTGACCCCTGTGTCCTCTGTGGTTGAAGGTCTTGACTTTGGGCCGCCGGGCGGCGGTTACCCGGCTGATTTCTTTTGCGGATTCAGCAGCGACGCGAGAATGGACGCTCCCAAAACAGAAAGCACGATCGCCAGTGCCCATTCCGTCGGAATATACACGTAGTGCGACCCCAACATTTTGAGTCCAACAAAAATCAGCACCACTGACAGTCCGTAATGAAGGTAGTGAAACAGGTCCATCATTCCCGCCAGCGCAAAATACATCGAGCGCAGGCCGAGAATGGCGAACACATTCGACGTATAGACAATGAAAGCGTTCAGCGTGATGGCCAGTACCGCCGGAATCGAATCCACGGCAAGCAGAATGTCGCTGGTCTCAACCACCAACAGCGCTACCAGCAGCGGAGTCGCGTAGAGCCGCTCCCTGCGCGTAAAGAACTGTCCACCCACATATTCTTTTGTCACCGGGAAAGCCCGGCGAAAGAATCGCAGCACAAAGTTCTTCTCCGGATGGATTTCCGCTTCGCCCTGCCGCAGCAGCCTGAGTCCCGAATAAACGAGCAAAGCGCCGAATCCGTAAGTGATCCAACTGAAGCGGTGGATCAGGCCCACGCCCGCCACGATGAACGCCCCGCGCATGACGAGCGCGCCGAGAATTCCCCAGCACAGTACCTTGTGCTGCTGCTCGTCGGGCACGTTGAAATAGCGGAAGATGACCAGAAATATGAACAGGTTGTCGACGCTGAGCGACAGTTCAATTACGTAGCCGGTCACGAACTGGAGCGCCTGCGCCCGCCCGTGCCAGAATAATTCGAGCACCGCAAACGCGGCCGCCAGCGCGATCCAGACGCCCGACCACGCTAGCGCTTCGCGAAAGCCAATGCGCCGGGGCGGGCGATTCAGCACGCCCAGGTCGAGCGCCAGCATCGCCCCCACGAACAGGTTGAAAAGTATCCAGAAGACGAGCACAGGGCATCTTACGACGGCAGGTGACAGGTGTCAGGTCTCAGGAATTGCCCTCGGCTTCGGCTGATATCGCCAGCACATTGGGCTCGGATTTTTTCTTCCTGCTGATCTTCCTGTTGATGGCCTTCAGATGGGAGTCATCGGCCGGCCCACGTCTGATCAGATCGGCCAGCGTCGTATTCTCCAGAATCCTGGCGGCTGCATCCCGCACCTCCAGGAAGACTTTGTAGAGCGCGCTGTGGTCCGCGTCGCGATCGATCAGAACCCGTAACTGATCCGCATCACCGAACGGCGCGAGCGGCCCGTCAATCAGACGGATAATTTCGCTCAAGCGGATTTCCGACGGCGCCCGGCGCAACCGGTATCCGCCCTTGGCGCCGCGCACGCTCTCCACGATGCGGGCGTTCTTCAGCTCCAGGAGAATCAGCTCCAGAAACTTTTCCGGCAGATTTTCTTCGTAGGCAATGTCGCGAATCCGGATCGCACCCTGCGTATAACGCCGGGTCAGCACCATCATCGCCTGCAATGCGTACAGCCCTTTTTGAGAAATCTTCATCGTCACTCCACCTATGCAAGGCTTGCACTTTCACAAGGTGGGATTTGCCCCGGCGGATGCCGCTTCGAGGATCGCAACCGCCTTAGAGCAAGCGCAGAATTTCGACCGTGATGTTATCCGGCCCGCCCCGTTCGCGAGCTAATCCGATCAACTCGCGGCCCGCTTGTTCCGTGCTCTTGCCCTCGACGGCGTCGAGAATCTCGGAGTCGCGTACCTGTCCCCACAATCCGTCGCTGCAGATCACGAGCACGTCCTCCGGGCGCAGCGCCTCGGGCTGTTGGGGCGCGTCCATGATCAGGTCGGGGTTCGTGCCTAAAGCTGCGGTCAAGATGTTGCGCTGCGGATGATGTTCGGCTTGTTCCGCGCTGATCATTCCCGCTTCCACCAGCCGTCCCACATAGGAGTGGTCGCGCGTTACTCGCGTAATCTGGCCGTCGCGGATCAGGTAGAGCCGCGTGTCGCCTACATGCACGTAATAGAGCGCTTCGTGCTGCTCACCCCGGTCCGCAACCCTGACAATCGCCGCCGCCGTACAGGTTGTTCCCATACCCTGTAGTTCCGGATGCGCAAAGCTGTATTTCCGGATCTGCTCGTGGGCCGTCTGTAAACCCTCCACCAGCGCTTGCTGCGGGTTATCGCCGCCAAAGTCGCGATAGACGGCCACCAGCGTCTCCACCGCCAGCCGGCTCGCCTCCTGCCCGCCTTCGTAGCCCCCCATGCCGTCGGCTACCACCGCCAACCGCCCTTTGCGCAGGAACTGCTCGTCGTCCTCCGGCTCCCAATAACCAAACGAATCCTCGTTATTCTGGCGCACGCAGCCGATGTCGGACTGGCTCGATACTTCAATCCCGGCACGAACTTTCATCCGGGCACGACGTCAATTACGAGAATGACGAGCATAGGCAAAGATCGCCCTTCTAAGCACAGGCAAACGCGCAATTATATAGGGTTACAAAAGGACGCTCAAACGCAGAGCCGGGAGCGGTTCAGTTTCGGAAGATCTGAAGAGCTCTAAACGGAGACGGGGACGGCCGCCAGCTGCCGTCCCCGCGAGATCAAGAAAAATCGAATGCCTAACCGCCGGACGACGGACCACATTCTCCGGTCGGATTGGTGGTATTGGTGATGCCCGCCTGAGAAGCGACCGCAACAAATACCGGTGGTGTAGTGAACCCCTGATAGGTGGCCGTGAGCGTATACGAACCAGCCAGTCCCCAAGCCGGGGCGGTCGCGGGGGGCTGCGCGCTATTTTCCCAGGTGCAGCTGAAGGGCGGCACGGCGGTCAGCAGGCCGTTGGCATCATATGCAACGGTCCCCGCGGTATAGGGCGGCGATGCTGGGTTCGGGCACTGCGGAGTTTGGCACGGAGGAAGCAACGTGTTGAAGAATTGATCGACGCTACCCGGGGTAACCGTCATCTGGTAGGCAACCCCACCCACATCGTTAAGAAGCTTTTGTTTCCCGCTGCTGTAGTTTCCCCACACATACACCTGAGCCGTCGCGCCTTCGCCTTGCAAGTCGAGAGTGCCCGGTGGGATCGCGGACGTGTTCGAGGACGAAAGCTGGATGGACTGAAGATCGTTGGTCGTTCCGCAGCCCAGCATGCTGAATACCAGCAAGGCGCAAGCTGACGCGGCAAAAATAGTTTTACGGTTCACCGCCAAGTACCTCCAATAGGAAATCTTCTGCATCGTCGCAGCCTCCGTCACACCAGACAAGGTAACCAAAGTCACTCCATCGCGCGGAGGTAAGCCATGTCCGGAAGCGTACCCACGGCCAAAGCCAAATGTGCAGAAGGGCAACAGCGGAAGGCTGAAGTCATCTAAAATCACCCCATGCCCGATAAAATGCCCGATCAAGCGGTACCGCCGCCGCCCTCACCCCCACCCGAACCGGTCATCAATCCGAAGATCGCGTTTCACATCGGCGAAGAATTCGGAACCGCCAGGCGCAATCTTCCCCCTGCTGGCATCGTCCTGATCTGCATCGCCGCCGTCGCTGTCGTGGTGGGAATCTTTGCCTTCAAGGAGCGGCCAAAACCGCAGGGCGCGGGCTCCATCGATCTCGTGTCGGCGGCCGAAGTGCCCGGCCAGAACATGGTCCTGGCCGCCCTCACCCTGACCCTGCGCAATACGACGGAAAAACCGCTGTGGATTAAGGCCCTCAAGGCGCAGCTCACTACCGCCGACGGCCAAACCTTTGACGATGACGCCGCTTCAGCCGTCGATCTCGACCGCTATTTCCAGGCGTTCCCGGCGTTGAAGGAAAGTTCCGAGCCGCCGCTTTCGCCCGAAACCAAGCTGCTAGCCGGAACCGAAAAGAGAGGAACCGTCATTGTCGGTTTCAAGGTCACTCGGGAAGCTTTCGATCAGCGCAAATCGCTGATCGTCACCATTCAACCTTATGACCAGGTGTTGCCCGTGATATTGAAGTGATGTGACCTTGTCGCGTCCCGTGATTTCGCTCATATTCCTGCTTTGTCATCTTGAGCGAAGCGAAAAGACCTCTGCATTTTGCGCCGTGCGCACGAGTTCATGGATCCTTCTGTTCGCTCGGGATGACAGTCTGAGTTTCGCCGGACACGACATTTAGAAGCGGTAAAGCGAATCGTAAAACGAAACTCTGGGAGCTTGCCGAAACCAAACCCGCTCCTCACTCATTCTTGAGCTGTTCACGCGCTTGCGCCAGCGCAGCCCGCTCAGCCCCGCTCACTTTCGGATACTTCAAGTTCATATCCTTCAGCGCATCCACCACCGCGTGCGACACGACCAGCCGCGTGAACCACTTGTTGTCCGCCGGCACAACGTACCAGGGAGCGTGCTCACTCGCCGTGTGCCGAATCATGTCCTCGTATGCGTCCTGATAAGCGTCCCAGAATTCTCGTTCCTTCACGTCGGCCGAAGAAAACTTCCAGTTCTTCTCCGGATTGTCGAGCCGTTCCAGAAACCGGTTCTTCTGCTCTTTCTTCGAGAGATGCAGGAAGAACTTCACCACCGCAATGCCATTCCGCGCAGCGTAGCGTTCGTAATTATTGATGTCCTCAAAACGCTCCTGCCAGATATGCTTGGTGACCAACTCCTTCGGCAGCTTCTGGCTTTCCAGAATCTGGCGGTGGACGCGCACCACCAGCACCTCCTCATAATATGAGCGGTTGAAAATGCCGATCTGGCCCCTCCCCGGCATGCACTTTGTGGTTCGCCAAAGGTAGCCATGCCGCAATTCTTCCGCCGACGGCGCCTTGAACGACCACACGTCCACGCCCTGCGGATTCACGCCCGACATGACGTGCTTGATGGTTCCGTCTTTCCCGGCCGCGTCCATAGCCTGAAAAATCAGAAGTAAGCCCCAACGGTCCTGCGCCGCGAGAATGTCCTGCAGACGGTTCAATTCTTTGACGCCCTCCGCCAGCAGTTCCTTCGCCTGCGGTTTTAGCTCTGACTCCAGCCCATGCGTATCCGCGGGGTCGTGATCTTCGAGGCGGAAGTGTTTTCCGTGGTCGACGCGATATTGCTTGAGCAATTTGTCGATTTTCATGCTGCCAGTTTATTCCACTTCCCCAAAGCCGGCTTGCACTAAGACTTCTCGGGATTGATCCCACTTTATCTTTGTAGCGGAGTTCAATGTGATTCAGGGCCAAGGGGCTTTGTCCCGAACGGCCTGAGTAGAACGCAGCACTCTAGGTTCGCGCGCGCAAGGATCGTCCATCAGTGGCAACCCAGCCCGGGCTATTATCCTAAAGCGTGACTGCAATCCCGAACACACACACCAAGACCCCGCTTTGGACGGGCTTCCTCCGGTCCTTTATTCGATGGCTTGTCATCGGCGCGGTGCTTCTTTGGTCGCTTGCCGCGCTGATCCTTGTGGCCGCCCGCTGGATCGACCCACCGACAACCGCGGTGCACATCGAGCGCCGCTTGCAGGCCTGGATTCACCACAGGCCTTATCGCAAACGCTACAAATTCCTTCCACTCAGCCAAATCTCGCCCGATCTCCAGCACGCTGTAATCGCCGCAGAGGATGCGCACTTCTACCACCACCATGGATTCGATTGGCAGCAGATCCAAATCGCTGCCCAAGACGATTTGGAAGGCGATCGCACTCGCGGAGCTTCCACCATTACGCAGCAACTGGTAAAAAACCTATTCTTCGGAACGGGTCGCTCTATCCTCCGCAAGGGCGCAGAGGTCGCACTGGTACCGGTGGCCGAATTCGTTCTCGGCAAACACCGCATTCTGGAGATATACCTCAACGTGGTCGAATGGGGCCCTGGTATTTATGGTGCGGAGTCAGCGTGCCGTTACTACGACCAAACCGCAGCCCGAAATATCGGCCGGGAACAGGCGGCAAGGCTGGCTGCAATTCTGCCGGCTCCCCTGAAGCGACGACCCGAGCGCATGAATAGCTACAGCGCGATTATCCTTCGGCGGATGGACCAGATGGGTTGGTAATCGTGGCTAACATTTTGCCCATGCGGCGGCTTTTATTACTCTCGCGCTGGGTTCTGCTCGGTTGGTCGGCAATCTGGAAGTAGTCCGGCCCGCCATTACGAGATTAGTACTGAGAGACCGCCTTCGAGGAAGCTGACACCGCTAAAAGCATTTGTCGCTACTAATCCGAAAGACGAACCGATAACTTCCCGGTTGCCCGTCAACCGGAAACTGGACCTGGCCGATTACTTAACATCACGGCGCGAGCGATTTATCCATCAGTATCGGGCCCCCATGGTCAGCGATCGATGCAAAAACCTGCTGTCCGTCGAAGCGATAAGACTCGTAGGATCGCTGCACACGCGCGACGAATCCCTGCTTCCGGAAGATGTGCTGCGACACCTTGTTTGTCGCCTCGGTGACTGCCACCCGATAACCTCTGCGCGTCCCGTGCTCCAGGCAGGCCGCGACGAGCTGCTGCGCCACTCCCCGTCCGGCGACGCGATCGGAGACTCCGAGAAGGAACAGGTGGAGCGACTCGCCGGGACGCGCTGCCTGCCCGGCCCGGTACTCCGTGTCCAGCTGGCCCAGGATATCGAAGATCGGATCGAACTTGGCGCTCAGGCGATCCATCCCGTGAGGCGGCGCCGATGCCGAATCCTCCGTCAGCAGCACGCCAATCAGCTCGCCCGTGCCAGCCAGCCGCGCCACTATGGTCAAACCGTCGGCCGCCACCTTGGGGCAAAGCAGCCGGACGAACGCCTCGAATTCAGCAACGGTCAGGCCAACCGCGACGGCGGGCGGATCATAACGACTGAACACCTCTCCCAGAAGTTTCGCCATTGCTTCAGCGTCGGAGTGGACATAAACGCCGTATTCGATCTGCATGCGTTCAGGTGAATCTGCCACAGCCACCTCCTGCCATCTGCGTCCCAGACTGCTGTTAGATATCAGCGGGCGTCATTATATCCGCAAGGAATTGCGTTGCAGAGCGGCTGCGGCAGTCCTGGGTGGGCGGTCGGTAAACCGAAGCTTCCGGTTGCTGGCGATAATATCTGCCATTACACATTGACTGGTTCTGAGCGCTATTGCCTGCTAAACAGAAGTTACAGCTCAACCACTTCCTCGCGATGCAAAAGAACCGCCCAGACTTCAGGGAGGTTGGTCTGTGTATAATCGCAGAACATTTGTCTGAACCGCCAAACCTTCTTTTGGGGAGCTTACATGCGCCAATTTCGTCGGTTGGCAACCCTCGCGTTGCTGCTGGCTGTCACTTCGTTTGCCCAGGTGCATTCGGGCGGAAAAGTCCACACCTACTACGTAGCCGCCGACGAGGTGGACTGGAACTACACCCCTCTCGGCATTGATCAGATGATGGGCATGCCCTTCATGGACTACGCCAAGCTGTACACTGAGCGCGGACCGCACCGCATCGGCAGCACCTATCGCAAGGCCATCTACCGCGAATACACCGACGAGACTTTCACAACGCTTAAACCACGTCCCGCCGAGTGGGAGCACACCGGATTTCTCGGCCCGGTGCTGCGCGCCGAAGTTGGCGACACCATCAAGGTCGTTTTCAAGAACAACGCCACTCATCCGTTCTCCATGCACCCGCACGGCGTCTTTTATGCCAAAGAGTCTGAGGGCACAGGCTACAACGACGGCGCCTCGACGCCTGACAAGAACGGCGTGCCGCCTGGCACGATCCACACTTACATCTGGGAGGTTCCCGAACGAGCGGGCCCCGGCCCCAACGACCCCAGTTCGATTGTGTGGCTCTATCACTCGCACACCGATGAACTGAAAGACGTTGAGAGCGGACTCATCGGGGTCATGCTCATCAGCCGGAAGGGCGCTGCCGGTCCAACCGGTCGCCCCAAAGACGTTGACCGTGAATTTATCAGCCTGTTGATGATCGTTGATGAGAACGCCAGTTGGTACCTGCAGCACAACATCGATACCTACACCAGCGATCCGAAAGGCACGAATAAACTCGAAACCGATGTCAGCGATGGCAAAGGCAACTTCAATTTCTTCGGGGCGGGATTTACGGGAGTGAATTTCCGCTCAACGATTAACGGCTACATGTTTGCCAACGGGCCGCTGATGACGATGAAGAAGGGCGAACACGTGCGCTGGTACGTAGTCACCCTCGGAGAGGGAGTGAACCTACACACTCCTCACTGGCACGGCAACGTGGTGCTGGACGCTGGCAAGCGGACCGACGTGATCTTTATCGGCCCCGCCCAGATGGAGACCGTGGACATGGTTCCCGACAATCCCGGTACCTGGATGTACCACTGCCACTTCGACGAGCACATGCAGGCCGGGATGATGGCGTTGTATAAGGTCGAGCAGTAGCGGAACGGATCCGGCCCGACGGCAGTCGACGACGGTGTGGAAACAGCGTCCTTCTAGGATTACTCCTGTGTAGTCGCCGATTCGGAAATTACTATCTCAACAACAAAGCCTGTGGCAGGAGCCGACGCGGCGCCATTCTTGAGCTACCTTGGAAGATTAGTATCGCTAGACGCCCCCCTGCCCGGAAGCTAACTGGGGCAAAGCCGGCTTCTGGCCGGCCCCACCTTTGCGTCTTTTGCAAAGGTAGGCACTCCACTTCAACCCAAACAGCTTAAGTTATCGCTTATCGGAGGAAGCCATGTGCCTATTTCTCGGTTCTCGGAATCCTTGTCAAGCCCCTGTTTCGACGATTTTCCGCGTAAGTCAATGTATTGGCTACGAAAATAAAGTCGGAAAAGTTGGCGGGGTAGGCAGGTCGGAATTGATATAATAGAACTATACACATGAAAAGGGTGCGTATTCCTCCCGCACCCTTTTTCTTTGGGTGTCACGTAGAGGCGGCAGTTCAGCCGCGTCAACCATCCGCCACTAACTCCTTTGTTTTGAAGAATTTAAACTAATTCCTTTAGAATGAAGAATTTAGCGAAAATGGGGGGAGGGGGGTACCACGAACCAAGTCTTTTCTGAGAGCTGAGAACTGGGAACTGAGAAACTATCTTCCGCTAAGTCCTTATTCCGAAATATTTTACCGATAAGTCCTTTAAACTCAAAGATCTTGCGAGAATTTCTCGCTAACTCGATGATTTCAAACAACCGGGGATGAAAAAATTTTGACTACCAAGAACTTAAACAGATGCCCCAAAACGCCGTTGTGCACCCCTAGCGTTGCTGTTCATAGACAGAGTTGTTCGGCGTAGGTTCGTCATAGTCGCGGCCATACTTGTTCTTGTGCGCTATGCGCTGCCCATTCGCCTCCGGAACTCGGATCACTCCGAGCGACGAAGCGCTTTCCGCGATGGTAATCTCCCGCGTAAGCGGCTGCGTATCTTCTGGACCCATGCCCTCGCTCCAGACGTGCAGCATGTAACGTCCGTAGGGAACGCCCGCCAGGCTCAGTCGCCCGTCGCGGTTTGACACGGCATAAAGTGGCGTCGCTATCGTAATAACAACCGCGCTCATTTCCGGATGAATATTGCAGAAAATGTAGCTGATTCCTGGCCGGTCGAATCGCACCATCCGCGAGCTACCCGCCTCGTAGAGGCCGAGATCAAACCGCTTTCCTTCAAAAAGTGAAAAGACATTATGAAAGAAGGGATCGCGATTGGGAAACTCCACTATCGACCCGGCCGGGACCACGAGGATGTGCGGTTCAAAACTCTTGTTCTTCTGGACCAGACGAAGGTTCGCCGCAGGAGCTGCCGACGAAGTTGGCGTCGCCGCTTTCGCTTCGCCTCCCGCTCCCGTCGTCGTTATTGGCGTCAGCCAAACCACCGTCGTGGGAATCTTCCCATGCCGCGTCTTGCCCGTGCCACTCGCACCGATGACCTCGACACGGCCGCGCACCACCGTTGTCGTTACCGGCGTCGTTGCCTGCGCGCGCGATCCGGCCGCGCCCGCCCACAACATCGCGACAAAGATCAGGATCCTTCGGTGGCTCATCGTTGATGACTCATCCTAATTTCTCAACCACGCTTCTTACCGCGCCGTCTCCCTCCCTCTGCTCAAAAAAGGACTCCCATCATCAGGTTGAGGTGGCCCGCGCTGTTTCCGCCATTGGCAATCGAATACGTCGTCAGGTGCCGGTACTCGGCGGAAAATAACAAGTCTGAACGGGGACGGTAAATCATGTTCACAAAGCTTCCCTGATTTCTCGCCAGCGTCGGATCCCCGTATGACTGCGCATACGGGAAGAAATATTCCAGGTCGCGAGCGTAAGGGTTATCCACGCCAAACGCCGCATTGAACTCCCATTTATTCGCGGGCCGGTATTTTAATTGTGTCCAGCCGCCAACCGAGTCCAACGCCTGTACCTGAGTACTAGCCATGGTCGGATCGCCGCTGAACAACACACTTTGTCCGAATGCGCCGTACAGGCCGCCCAGAGCCCTCCCACGATAGAACTTCCCGCTCAACGAAAACTGGTGACTGAGCGGCAGTTCGATGTCGGTCATTCCGGCCCAGCCATCGACGGTTCGGCTGAAACCATAATTCTGGCGGCTGTAGTACCCTCCCACGCCCACCCGCAAGGGTTGTCCGAAAACATTCCGCGTCCACGCGATCCGCGTGCCGTACGCCGGTTGACGCGAAGCCTCGCCAGGCCCCACCTGCCGGTAATAACCCGTGCCCGGCACCGCGTTTGGTCCTGTGCCCGGCACTTCCCCGCTCACCGGATCGAGAATCCCTCCCTGAAACATCAGACTCGACGCTTCCCCCAGCGCCACTTTATGTTCCACCCTTATCTGCGGCACCCAACTCCACAAATTCCCCGCGTAGGAGAGCGCCGGAATCGCCAGCGAGGCAAACGATGTCGGCGAGTTTGGTGAAAAGAAAATAGCATCTTGCCCGACCACGACCGAAGTGTTTGTCCAATCCATTCGCAGCGTGGCGGTCCGCAAGCGCACCAGTCCAGAGTTGACACCGTTCGGAACCGGCGGGAACCCGCCCGCCAGATCGAGTTGCAGGTCTGCCCTCGTCTTCGCACCGGCCACGGTAGGCCCGAAGGCCTCGAAACCGAGCTCCGATTGCCGCAGCGTCGCACCGAAACTTCCTCCAGAGTCGCCCGGCGGTCTGGCATAAGCGAGCGTGGGAAGATCAATGCTATCCACCACGCCTTGATTGCTCACCAGATTCATCAGAACGATGCCCGACAGCCGCAACCGGTACTTCGATGCGCTTTCCACCTTCGTCTGATATTGATCGTCCACTTTCCCACTCAGCAGCTGATATTCCTCCTCCAGGCTGGCCGCATGCTCGCGCTTTTTCTGATCTTCTGTTCGATCTTGTGACACGCCGTTCTGTAAGCTTCCCGCCGCTTCGGAGTCGATCACCGTCGACTCCGTTAACGCTGCATTTCGCGGTGCCATTCCCGCACGGACTTCTTCGAGCTCGCGGCGCAGTTCCGCCGTTTCCGCGCGGGCTCGCTGCCAGTCGGAGCGCATCGCCGCGACCGCCGCCTGCAACTCGCGAACCTGCTCTCGCAGCTCGCAGATCGAGTCATTCACGCGGTCGCCCGATGCGTCTGGATGGACCACCGGAGAAGCTTTTTCTGCCCGATTCGCAACCTCCTGCGCGACGCCGTTTGAGGTCCATGCCATCACACCCGCCAGCATCCCGCATCGCAACCATTCGAACCAGCGCATCTTGTTCGCACTCATATTGCCTCCTGCCATTTTCCGCAGTTCATTCCGTATTTCGAGTGTGCACCTGAAGTCTGCATGCAAAGAGTTCGCAACAGAAGCCTGCCGTCTACGTAGCATGCCGGTCTGCCAGAACATTTTCCGCCGATGGATTCAGCGGAATACTTACGCGGAATGTCGTTCCCGAAGCTGAAGTCCGCTCCACCGCGACGTCACCGCCATGGTCCTGCAGAATCTTCTGCACCACGGTCAAACCCATCCCCGTCCCATTTTCCTTGCCGTGGCTTACAAATGGCTCGAATAACCGGTCGCGCACCGCCTCCGCGATTCCGGGCCCGTTATCCTTGATGCGAATCTCCAGGCTTTCTCCCTTGCGCCTCAGCTCGATTTCGATTTTCCCGGTTTCCGCCGGCACTACCTCGCACGCATTCAGCAGCAAGTTCAGCAAGGCGCGCTCCAGCTTCTTGAAATCGAACCAGCCTTCCGTCGACCCTTCCCCAGAAATCCGAATCCGTATGCGCTGGAATTCCGGATGCGCCTTCACCCCCTGCACCGCCCGCTCTACCGCCGACCGAACGTCGCCGTAGGTAGGACGCAACGACTCTCGTGTGCGCGAGAATTCCAGCAGCGACTCGATCAACTCCGTCATCTGATTGACCGCAATTCGTATCTCGCCGTAAAGATCTTCGCGCTGCCCAGGCGTCAGGTTGCTCTCACAAAGAAATTCCGCATTGGCCACGACTGCGGCCAGCGAATGCCGCAGATCGTGCGAGATCGAACTCGCCATCCGTCCAATCGTCGCCAGCCGTTCCGCGTCCAGCAACTCTCGGTGAGTTTTCTGCAGGTTCTTTCTCATCCGGTCGAAGGTTCCGGTGACCTCTGCAACTTCGTCTCCGCCTTGCGCCTGTAGCGGATACGCATAATCTCCCAGTTCCAGCGCGCGAACTCCCCCTACCAAATTCTCCAGCGGACGCGTGAAAGTATGCGAAATCAGAAATACCAGCAGGCTCCCACCCAGCACTGCAATAAGCCCCAGCGCCAGAAGCAACTCGTTCAGGCTTCTCAAAAATGCGGTTGCCTGATCGAATGACTTCAACACCCACATATTCAGCGCGGGCGTGCCCGGCGTAGGCAAATCCACCGACGTAGCCAGGAACCGTTCCTCGCCTAGCCGGATCTGATCCCCTTGGGGCGGGCTTCCAGCAGCCGTTCTTGGCGCCACTCGCAGCAACTCCGATTCCTGGGCAGGTTTCAGAGTGCTGCGCACAATCGAGTCTCCGTAACGGAAAGCTACTTCGCTCGCTGCCACGCGGCTCAGGTCCCGGGCCACGCGGTCGTCGATTTCATAACCCAGAAGCAGATATCCCAGAATCTGGCGCCCGCTGGCCGGACCAAAATAAATATCCTGGAGAAAAACTTCGTAGAGATGTCCTTCCACGTACCACCAGTGCCGCGTCTCTTCGCGCGAGACCACGGTGGGGAAAAAATCCTGCCCCTCACGGACCGTGATCTCCGGCGGAGTGGCCTGCAGCGCCATGACCTTGCCGGAGGAATCGGCCAACAGGAGCAAGTCGCTGCCCGCGAGTTGCCACAATTCCCGCGATGCATCCTGAATGGTTGCCGGATCGTGCGTGGTCATCAGCGCCCGCACATTCGGCTCGTTGGCCAACTGTGCCGCCGAGCGCTCGAGCGTGACTTCTCTCTGCTTCTGAAAGTTGTGGAATGCGGAAACGGAATTCTGCAGGTCGCGCTGGATCCCCAGCCGCACCTCCTGCTGCACAGTGTGCCGCACCACCAGCAGGGTGGTAAACGTCAATGCCGCCGATACCGCGACCATCGAAAGCAGGAATTTGGTCCGCAACCGAATTCCGCCCATGGTCAAACCTCGATCTCCCCCTGCTGGATCCAAGCTTGCTCGTGGAGGCCCGGGCGTACCTGCCTGGCCTCATCCTCAATGGACGGGCGAGGACGCTCGTCGCTCCATCGTACGTTTGCGATGTTGGATCTCGCTACGGCACAAACTTGTAACCCGAACTGTGCACCGTGCGGAAATGCAAAGGATTCGCGGGATCCTTTTCCAGTTTCTGCCGCAGCCGCAGGATGTGATTATCCACCGTCCGCGTGCTCGGATAATTCCGGTATCCCCAAACGTGGTTCAGCAATTCCTCGCGCGATAGCACACGTTCCGCGTTCTGGATCATGAACTTCAGCACCTTGAACTCTTGCGAAGTCAACTGAACAAGATTCCCGTCCCGCCACAATTCCATCTTCGTGAAATCAACTTTTATGTAGCCAAACTTGAAAGTCTCGGGCAGGGGAGTCCGCAAAGACCGCCGCATCGCCGTACGCACTCGCGCCAGAAGTTCCCGCGGACTGAATGGCTTCGTCACGTAGTCATGCGCGCCCAATTCCAGCAGCAGCACCTTGTCCATCACTTCGGTCCGCGCACTAAGAATGATGATCGGCAACGAAGGCGCCGCCTGGCTGATTTCCCGGCAGACGTCTTGCCCTGGCGTTCCCGGCAAACTCAGATCCAGCACCAGCACGGCGGGCGCCGCCGCTCGAAACATCTCCAGACCCGTCGCTCCGTTCCCCGCGATATCCACCGCAAAGCCTTCGCCCTCAAACAATCGCCTTAGCGCTTTTTGCACGGCGCGGTCATCCTCGATCACCAGTATCCTCTCCGAACTGGCCGGAACCGCTTCCATAGTCATCGTCGCCGCCGCCGCTCCCAACGATATGCTCCCGCTCACAACCGCCCCCCGGCGTAACCGGAATGAATCATAACCCTAAACTCTAGTCCGATTTCAGGTTAAAGACGTATTTCGGGATAGAAAGTGACATGAATTTGACAATTTGTTGACAAAGGAGAGCGGTCACGAACCGAAGAGAGATCGGGTGTTCGTTAACTTTCTTCTTGAAGAGTGAAAGTTGAGGACTGGTAAACCGGGAACCGCCTCCATCGACATTTGACTTCCCTTCACTTCCTGCCGAGAATAGAAGTAGTTCTTTCAAGGCCTATCCCACCAGTGGGGGCGTCACGGCTTCGACGGAGATGCTTGCGGCCAAGAGGCATGCCGGGGTGCACACACCCGTAATCGCGTGCAAAATGATAATTGCCAATCAACAGATGGCATACGCAGCCTAATTTAATTAGGCAGCCGCTCTCCACAGCTTTGCCCTTGGGCTGTGAGCGAGCGTCACACAGAGGGCTGCTCTTCTCTGCTACGTCTGGGTAGGGAGGCTAAGATCTCAGGCTAGCGGCTAGCGTTTCTTGTCCGTTCTGAGCGTGGGCCGCGAACGTCCTGGGGTAATGCCCAGGGCATGAACCGGAATAAGCATGTAGTCTCTTGACCAGTAACATTTTCGGACGCGGGTTCGACTCCCGCCGCCTCCACCATTTCACCCCTAACAGAGGAATCACCATTTGGCAAGGCGGGACCGGACGAGCATTGCGCCCGAGCAAGTGACTCCAGCCCCAAGCACGTAGGCTAGAAGCGACCCACCCTCCGGAACCGATCGCGTCGGCCATTTTCCCTGCCGGGGATCGAAGGGTCTAGGCTTGACCGTTACGGCGAAAGTGGCTGGCGCTAAGCACAGCAAAACCACTAATGCAAGCCACCATTTCCGATTCATTGGTTTCATTGAGACTCCTCTTGAACAACTCATCGCACCTACTGCTTAGGAGGGAGGGTGGCTTAGGCCAGCTCTGTCCCCAATATTCTGGGGTGTTTACATTTAAACCTTTGGAGTAGTCCATTGTCAAGGTGCAATCTCTTGCAACCGGTTGCAGAAGAGTGCGACTCTTGCACTGACGCGAGACGGATGCGCCGTTTTCTGAGGTGTACTCTTCATCTCGGGAAGTGCCGAAAGATCAAAGGTCAGCGTTCCGAGTGCGGCGCAGAGCGGCTTCCAGTTGCTTCTGCCTAGTCGGCTTGGGCGCGGCGGCGTTCGAATCTCAGAATTTTGACTTCATAACCTCAGCCGCAACTTTCGCTGTGAAATCCAACAAAACGTCTCGCGACGCTTTACTCACCTGGGCGAGCTTGATACCGATGAGTTTTGTTTTTGCCGGAACCCAATCAGATTTAGGGTCGCACATGACAAACTTCAGCAAGTCCCACAATTCCTCACGCTCCTCAAGCGAAAGGTTTTCCAGGTCGTAAAGCAGTTCACGAGCGGTCTCCAATTTATCCAGCATCCACGGGTAAGCAAGACCACATTTGGGGGCATGACAAAAGAATGGGAGGTCGTAATGCTGTCCAGGAGAATGTGCCAAGCGCCCTCTAATTGGACTCTTGCAGTACTGGCATTCGTCGATGCATGGTGCGCCGCACTTCGTGCAACGCTCTCCTCTCTCAAAATAACCCTCTGAACTCCGAACGTGTCCCTGCAAGCAAATCTGGGCATCGCAATAGAGTCCGTCCGGATTCAAGCCCATCGGCCTTCTGGCGTCGCGTTTGATCTTTTCCAACTCTTCCTTTAGCAGTTTGATAGCGAGATTGCGACAGGCACCTTCAGCCGCAATCTCGGAATTGATGCCTTCCGGGTTTGGTTGGTGAACGCAGAAGTGTTCCACCCACTCCAGTGCGTCCCCGACCGCCTTGGGTGGGGCGTAGACGCGGTATTCGTCGCCGTCAAGGTAAACGGCCGCGACCTTCTGCGGAAACGCGTACGGGGTCGACCCGTGCAAATCTCTCTTCTCAATAACAACCTTTGTGTTCATGGAGCTGCAACCTTAGGCGGGATTGCACCCTCACTTGCCGGGGAAACCGGAAGCTCGCTGGCAGGCGTTGAAGACTTGAGGGGAGAGAAAAACAACGCATCACAGACTGGTCCGTCTCCGCGCCCCCACACACGGCATTGAGTCTCCGATCCCTCTCTAGAAGTTAGGTTCCCACGCATGGAATCCACCATCTGGCCTTATAAGCGGGAGAGGAAAGTGGGGACGCGAGAAGGTCATCTTACCTTCAGTTTTCGACGCGCCGCTCCGCCAACAAAAACCAAACCAATACCCAACAGACCGAACGTCTCCGGTTCTTGCACGGTCATCTTGACGTTTCCACTGCCCATATCGCCGTAGCTGTGGTGGTAGCCGAAGAGGGTGCCGCGGCTGACAATGTTCAATTGCCGAGTGAAGCCTCCGCTGAGGTACCGGGAGTTGTTGTTGAATGTTGCGCTCAACAAACCAGTCGACGAATTGAAGACCAAGTTCGACAAAGTGCCACTCAGCGCGGTTCCTGTCCAATTGGGGGACAGGCTACCTCCCGTAAAATCAAAAATGCGGGGACCGCCAGCTGGTGCGCCATTGACCGTGATTGAATCGGCAAAACCAGGTAACGCGAATATAAGAACAGCGGACAATAGCAGAACAGGTTTCATCGAACTCTTCCTTTAGGGCTCTTCAAACTTGTAAAGATCGTTGCCGCTACATTTCCTGTTGATTTTTCCCATTTTAGGAGAAGGCGTTTCGCACTCACAGGTAACGGCGGTACAGGTTACTTACACGCTGAATTTTCGCGGTTGAAAGGATTGCGGCCCGATGGCACAGAATAAAATCTCTGGATAGCTCTCTTTGTCTCTCTGGTTTCGCCATTTGTGTTTCCCCGGCACAGCGAACTATCTAAGGCAATTCCAGTTGATCCGACTAGCTTTGGTGGTCAACTTGGGCAATGCCGAGTATGCGGGCGCAAAAGAATACCGCAACTTCGCCACAAAACGCGGCAAAACTACCCCATTTTGAGGCGCTTGAATCGGTGCTTGGCGTTGGCCAATACTTGGAAATTACGCGGGTCCGCACGTAATGTCGCGGGGTCGACTCCTGGCACCTTCACCGCGACGCTCGCATTTATGATTATCCCCTCGGGGTTCGTACATCCTGACTTTGGCGTCAGAAACTCGCTATCCAGAACGGGAATCAGGCCTACAGAATGGCGTTTGCGATCACTTGTGTGGAAGTGAGTCGTTGCGATCTGGTAATCGCGCGCAACCGTGAAAGCCAACCTCCAGAGAAACGAGAACGTCCGATGACACGGAGTCACGAAGATCTTCTTCGTTCCATCGTTCTTGCCGCAGAACTCCAAGGCTTTTCGGTTTAGACATTTTCTCAGGCGGTCCCCCAAGGAAGCAACAATCTGCAACGCTGGCGTTGTTCCCCGCGATGGCAGCCAGGCACGGCATCAGGTCGATTCACCGAATATTCAACAAATTGTCATCAATTATTAACAAACGGCGGACTAGGCTGACAGTTCACCAAAAAAATGCACGATAACCTGAAAGAGTTTTGCTTCACCCCTTTGTCTGCTACTAAAACGCCTATTTCTCAGGAGACGAAAACAATGAAACGAATGATGGCTGTGGTGCTGTCGATGGCGCTCGCGGGGATAGTAATCGCGGCGCAGGCCCAGCAAGGGACGGCCCCTGCGACGTCGAAGAGCACTAAGAAGAAAATGGTAGCCAAGAAAACTGGGCCGAGTATTTCAGAGCAGCTCAGCGAGATGAAGCAGGCGATCGACGCTCAGCAGCAGCAGATCAAGCAGTTGAGCGATCTGGTTCAGACCCGCGATCAAAAGATTCAGCAACTGGAACAGCGTCTTGATCAGAGCCAGGCTGTCGCCACACAAGCGCAGACCAAGGCGGATAGTGTGGCGGCCCAAACGGCAGAGCAAGGGCAGACCGTCATGGCACTCAAGAGCGATGTGACGGATCTGAAGTCGAATGCCACGAACGCCGCCATGACTCTACAGGAAACGCAGAAAAACTTAAGAGACGCGCTGGAGAGCCCGCTCGCCATCCACTACAAGGGAATAACGATTACTCCGGGCGGATTCCTGGCGGCAGAATCGGTGTATCGTAATCGCGCGTTGGGATCGGACATTAATACTCCCTTCAACAGCGTTTCAAATCCTGGAGCCGGTCAAAACTCGGTTTCCGAATTCTTTGGTTCCGGCCGTCAGTCGCGAATCACGCTGCTGGCGGAGGGCAAGCTCAGCGATGTCAAGCTCTCCGGTTATTACGAAGCTGACTTTCTTTCGGCGGGAGTGACTTCCAACAACAACGAGAGCAATAGCTATACCTTGCGTCAACGGCAGGTTTGGGGTAAGGCGGCGTGGGACAACGGCTGGAGCTTCACCGGCGGTCAAATGTGGAGCCTGGTGACGGAGACCAAGAAAGGTGTCGACAACCGGACTGAAGCAACGCCGCTGACGATAGACCCGGCATACCAAGTCGGTTTCAGTTGGGCGCGACAGTATGGTGTCCGCCTGGTCAAAAACTTCAACAATCGTTTCTGGCTGGCGGCATCGCTGGAAAATCCTCAGACTCTTCTCACGGCCAGCGGTAATGCCTCGAACTTCGCCTTTGGAAGTCCCGGCGTGGGCGGCGGACTGTATAACCTGAACGCCAGCTACTCGTTCAACGCCACGCCGGACTTTATCCTTAAAGCGGCATGGGAACCTGGCTTCGGCCACTATGAAGTGTTTGGCATTCTGAGCCGCTTCCGCGACCGTATTTATCCCTGCGAGGAAATTTCTACCACCGTAAACCCTCAATGCGGTACCACCCCTTCTGTGCTTGGAGCTAATAACGCTTCGAAGAATGGCGGTGGAGTGGGCGCGAATGCCCGCGTCACTTTGGCCAAGCATTTTGATTTCGGTCTTCACGCCTTATACGGCAACGGTGTAGGCCGCTACGGCGCGTCGACTCTGCCCGATGCCGCGGTGAACCCCGATGGCACCATAGGACTGCTGCGCAGCTATCAAGGGCTGGCCACGCTGGAATATCACGCTCCCAGAATTGATGTGTATCTCAACGGAGGTGAAGAGTATGTGAGCCGGCGCTATGCAGTTGACCCCATCTCTGGCAAGACGGTGGGGTACGGGGCGCCGAGCTTTCTTGACTCGGGGTGTTATTCGGAAACCTTACCGTCACTCAGCACCGGTTACGGTTTCGGGGCAGTTGCCAACTGCAGTGGGCAGACCCAAAGCACGATCGAGGGCACGTTCGGGTTCTGGGTGCGCGTGTACCAGGGTCCCAAAGGAAGATTGCAGTTCGGCCCGCAGTATTCCTACCTGGTCCGAAACGATTGGACGGGGACGTACGCCCCGGCAACGATGACAACGCCGGCAACCTACGTCGCGCCGCACGGAATCGACAACATGTTCCTGACCTCCTTCCGCTACTATCTGCCTTAGCGTAGTCGGAACCCTCGCCCCCACAATTCCCCCTTTTGCCAAGTGGGGGCGAGGATCTCTTTTCGAAGCTGGAACGGTCTTTACGCTGTAATGCGGAAAACTCCGCGCATTGGAGCGATTGCCATTCACTTTCCGTCTCGCGCTCTTCCGTTTTTCGCTCTCCCGTTTCTCGGGCGGAATCTGAGCCGGTAATATAAATCCGTGAATACGCTGAATGAACTCTATTCGTCGCTCTCCGCCCGCCGTCGTTACGAAGTGTGGTTTGTTCGTCTGGGATTGGCCGACGGGAGCGGGGCGTGGTGGTTCCGATATTTGCTGATGAATCCCGGCCGGCGCGGCTGCGCAGGCGATCCTCGCCGCGGAATGCCGGTGCAGGTGTGGGCTACGTGGTTTCCGCGGGATGACAAACCGCAAACCTTCATTCAAGGATTTCCTTTGGACGGCTTGAATCTCAGCTCCAGAAGGCAAAATCCATTCCACTTCCAAATCGGCAACAATGAAATCGGCGAGAGCTGCTGCCAAGGAGCGTTGGATGTTGAGGGGCGCGCGATTTCATGGGATCTACAGTATCGTTCCGCGTTTCGCGTCACGCTGAGCAACAAGGGCTGGATTGGATTCTCGCGAACGCCGCATTCCGACGCGCTTTTTTCCGGCCAGATCAGGCTGGATGGCCGGCGTTTTGAAGGAAATCCTTTGGGCTTCGGAGTACAGGGACACAACTGTGGATACCGCCATCGCAACTTCTGGACTTGGACACATGCATATTTTCCCCGCTCCGATACACGTCCGAGCACGCTGGAGGCATTGACATACGAAATGCCATTCGGGCTGTTCTTTCGCAAGGCGGTGCTCTGGCACGAGGGAGAGGAATACGAATTCCGGAATCTACAGGAAATCAGAAGAGATCCAGGTGCATTGGGGTGGAATTTTCACTGTTCCACAAAGAACGGATTCCGATTGGAAGCAGCGATCGATGGTGCTGGGCCGAGCGTCCATCGTTTGCCCTACGCGAAGACCGATTGCAGAGGCAGCTTTGAAGTCACGAACAACAGCCTGGCGAGAGCAAAACTCCGCCTGGAGCGGCGGGGCAAGCCGGTTGAAACATTAGAAACGGATGCGGGAGCAGTATTGGAAATGGTGGGCCGCTAAACTCGCAGGAAACTCATTCGCGACGAGCTCATTCGGAAGATTGCGCTTTCGCGAGGCGATCGGCGACGATGGTGTACACGGAAGGATTAAATGCCATTCCGATATGAGTGCCCGGCACTTCAAAGTCTACTTCCGGATTCCTGGTCATGCAATAGCGCCAATCCACGATGCCGTCATCGCGCGTGTAAATCGCGGTCTCGACCATCGAATCCGGGATGTTACGCCTCAATGCGTCCACGAAATTGCACGTGCAGCGCCCGGTGTAGCAGTCGGGCAGCACTCCCCGGCCGTGTTCCTGCAGGATTCGCTGGCGAATGGCTTCGGTGGCATGGACAACGGCTCGGTTAGTTGTGGTGCCGCGAAATGGAGCTGCCAGCGTGATGACTGACGCGACATCTCCTGGCCTTTGCCCCGCTATCGCGCGCGCAATCACGCCGCCGAGGCTGTGCCCGATCAGGTGAATTTTCCGCTCAGTGTCGATCAGGGCCCTTTCAATGGTCTGGTTCAGATGGCGCTGGACCAATAGATTCGGGCACTCGGCATTAATTCCGATGCCGGAGAAATAGGGACGGTACCCGATGCGCTCGAGCCAGCCGTGCAGTTCCATCAAATAAAGATCGGTACCAAGAAAACCAGGAATAATGACCACTGCAGAGCCGTCACCGCGAGGTACGCCAAAGCCGTAGTAAACGGGAGTTGCATGCAAGAAGAGAATCTCAGCCGCAAACAGCGCTTCGGTCCAAGGTGAGATATCGGCTTCTAAATCGGCCCTTTGAGGGTTCGTCCGACCCTGCGCCTTCGATGCCCCTGTGGTCTTTTTCCGTTTGCGTCGCAATTTCGTCCTGATCTTGTCCGGCATTTTCGCACATTGCGCCAGCGCGCGCACAAGGGGTGGAAGCTTGCCACTGCGCATTATACCTTTCCATTTTGCTTCCGGCGCGAGCTTCGTTTTGCTCGCGCACGTTTTCCGAGCCGGGCCTCCAGTTCCGCTACTCGCTGGCGCAGCGCGTCGAGCTCGGGCTCAGCTTCGGCTCGCCGGGATAACACTGGCGCGCCCAAGAACTTCTTCATCATGTCCACCGGCGACAAAATGGCGGACTGGACTTCGCCGAGCCGGCTCTGCACCGCATCCTGCATCTTCTGATAAGTGTCAAAGGCGGACTTCAGATACCACATGACGAATTCCTGCCGCACCTCGTCGGAGGCAACGATAAGTTGGCGCAGCAGTTCGAGCGGCAGGCCTGTCGGCTTCTCCTTGGCATCCTCGGTGATGATTTGCGTCAAAGTGACACGGGTCAGATCCTGGCCCGTCTTCGCATCGACCACCTGGACTTGCTTGCCTTCTCGAACGAGTCGCGCAATATCGTCGAGATTGACGTATTGGCTGTTGGAGGAATCGTACAACCTGCGATTTCCATATTTCTTAATGAGGATGGGATCCGGCTTCATTCTTGATCCTACTTATGCTGCTACGCACACAGAACAAATATATATTGACACAACATCCCCGAGATCGTATAGTCTAGCTGATGCTGCAATGCAGCATTCCGGAGGTGTTAAAATGCCAACAACCGTAAAGTCTGAATCCTCCCATACTCATACTCGGGAGTCCTCATTTGTTACTCTTCTGTCAGGCTGGGCGCAGCAGGGGGTCCAGAGTTTCTTTGCGACACAACGGATTCTGGTGGACCTCGCAATGCGGCAGAATGCAAGCCTGATGCACTCTCTGCGGCAACAATTGTCCGACCCCAATCATTCCCCGACTGCGATTCTGAGCGAAGTCACTGCCGAAGGAATGGCGAATTTCATTGAGGGGCAGAAAGTTCTGCTTGAACTGGGGCAAAAACAGAACGAAATCCTGATGGGCGGTGTGAAGGAACGGGTCGGCGACTGGCCGGCAGCGGAGGCGGTTACCGACCTGCTGCGCCGCAGCGTGGACACTTTCGTCCAAATGCAGCAGGAGTTCCTGAAAATTGCCGGCAAGCAAACTCATACCTGGGTGGAAGCCGTGAAGGCCGGAAAACCGTATCCGGGCGAGCACCTGGTGGAACTGGCCCAAGAGGCGATGGAGCACTTTGTGAAAACCCAGAAGCACTTCATGGACGTCATCGCCGAGGAGACAGCCAAAGCCACTGGCCGCAAGTACACCAATGGCGTCAAGAAAATCAAGAAGACCGAGTTGGCGCAACTGGCGCGCCAGACCACGGAGTCATTCATCGATGCGCAAAGAAAGCTGGTTGATGTAGCCGGGCGACAGATGAACACCAGCGTGAAGACCGCAGGCAAGACTTTGGAACTCTTGCGGCCATTTCCCTTCTTACCATTGGCAGAGTTGACGCGGGAAGGCGTGAAAAGCTACGTCGATGCCCAAAAAGAACTGATGGAGGTCATGGCAAAACGGGATGGTAATCACAAACCCACGCCCAGGGTCGAACACCGCGCGAAGCGGTCGCCAAAGAAGCGCGCGGCTGCGGCTGCGGCCTGACAACAAGGATGCATCAGAAAGTAGCATGCATTTCCGCTGCTTCACTTCGCGCCGACGATGAGTGAGATATACGCCAACGTGCTCTTGTCTGCTGCATGACACGTTGGCGTTCTTTCTCCGCTACAAGTAACCGTCCCATAGGACTCCCGTCTCGCACCAAACCCGCAAGAGTGCTCTCTCTCACATTGCCAAATGTGCCTGCATCACAAGGAAATGTAACCTGGTCACAATGAACTGTGACCCGCGCTACCGACTCAGCCCGGCGCTAGGTGATGTAGTGACCTTGTGATCTCCGACCGAGGAACGTGAGGAAATCCAAATGGACTTATACAAATGGTCGAAGTCAAATGCCGACTATGGACGAAAGCTCCTGGATTCCGGAATAGAGGGAGCGCGTTCGGGTGAAGAAGCATTTCTAAACGGAAAATCTCTTGCTCCGTTTTTTAACGAGTCAGTTCGAAGCGCCTTGAAGCCCGCGGCACTTGGGGCGTGCATTGGCGTGTTGGGCAGCTATCCAGGGTATCGGCAAAAATCCATTACCAGAACATTAGTGTACGGCTTGCTGGGCGGCACCATTGGCCTGGGTGTAGGTGTCGCTTGGGAAAGCCGGCGTTTAACTGCGAGCGTCGCTGGCAGTGCTTTTAGAAACATTGGCAGGGTCCGGAATGAGCATTGGCTGACCAAGCATCCCATCGACTACGCATAGAAGCTACGGACGCTTTACCAGCGATCAGACCACTGTCTTCATAGTCACCGGAGACAGTCACGAGAGCTGGTCACGAGAGCTGAGAAGAGTGAGCGTGCTCCTCACCAAGCAAGGGACTTCAACAGACTGTTAAAAGGGGCAGCAATGATCACCAGTGAAGCAGTGCAGGAGGGGGTTCAGATCCCGCTTGCCGCAGAAAACCTCAGTGAAGAACGGATTGCCTATCTGGAGAAATTAGTCAGTCAAGCCAGAACCGCCGCTGCCGTCTTTACCCAATTCACACAAGAGGAAGTCGATCGCATCGTCAAAGCGATGGTCCTGGCTGGCCTGGAACAAGCTCAACCTCTCGCCCACTTGGCGGTTGAGGAGACCAGGCTCGGAGTCATGGAAGACAAAGTCCTCAAGAACATGGTGGCCACGGAGTTTGTCTACAACTACATCAAGGATAAACGTACGGTTGGCGTCATCCGCGAGGTTCCGGAGCGCAATCTGGAGGAGGTCGCCGACCCGATCGGGGTCATTTTCTCGCTCACGCCGATTACCAACCCCACTTCCACCGTGCTCTTTAAATGCATCATGGCCGCCAAGACGCGGAATGCGGTCATTTTCAGTCCTCATCCAAATGCCTGGCGTTGTTGCTCTGAGGCCGTGAAGATCATGTATGAGGCGGCGCTGAAGCATGGCGCGCCCGAAGGGGTTTTTAGCTGCCTTGAATTGCACACCCTGCAGGACAACGCCTACCTGATGCGGCACAAAGACGTGGGCCTGATCGATGCCACCGGCGGGCCGGGTGCAGTGAAAGCCGCCTATAGCTCCGGCAAGCCAGCCCTCGGCGTAGGGCCGGGCAACACGCCGGTCTACCTGGAAAAAACGGCGGACCTGGGCACGGCCGTCGTGGACATCATCGTCTCCAAGACCTTCGATAACGGAACCATTTGCGCCTCGGAGCAAACGGTGGCGATCGACGATGAGGTCTATGACGTCGTGCTGAAGAAATTTGCCGAGCTGGGCGCGCATATTTGCAGTGAGAAAGAGACGGAGCTTCTAGCGCGCACGGTAATCGATCCCAAGACGGGATTCATGCAGCCGCTGGCGGTCGGGCAGAAGGCCACCGACATCGCGCGTCTTATCGGTCTTTCGGTGAAGCCCGGCACCAAACTCCTGATTGCACCGATTCAAGGTGTAGGCCGCGAACATCCGCTGTCGGCGGAGAAGTTGTTCCCAGTGCTCGCGGTCTATCGCGCGAAATCCGTCGATGAGGCGCTCAAGGTATGCATCGATGTGAATCACGCGGGCGGGCTTGGACATACGGCGGTCGTTTTCTCGCGCAACGATGAGATCATCCGCAAGTTCGGCGAGGTAATGAATGCGGGGCGGATCATTGTGAACTCGCCCGGGTCAGTCGGAGCGCTGGGCGCCGTTTACAACGATTTGGTGCCCACATTCTCCTTCGGATGTGGCACCGGCGGTGGCAACAGCACCACCGATAACGTCAATATCTATCACTACCTCAATATCAAGCGTGTGGCTCGAAGGACACAGGCCCATATGTGGTTCCGAGTTCCCAATCAGATTTATTTCAACCTGAACGCGGTAGAGAATGTGCGCCAGTTCCCATCGCGCTCCACCATCATCGTCACGAATCCGGCTTTGGAGCAGATCGGCCACGTTGACTTGGTCCGGCGCCGCATTCCCGAGGAAACCCATGTCCATGTCTTGGTAATTCCCGATGCGGAACCCGAAGTCAAGATCGTGATGCAAGGAGTACAGGAGCTGAACTTCTACAAAGCGGACCAAATCATCGCGCTCGGTGGTGGGTCGGTGATCGATGCGGCCAAGATCATGAAACTCAAATACGAGTCGCCGGGGGCTGATCTGGAGGAGTTGGCCGCGCCTTTTCTGGATCTGCGCAAGCGCGTGATCCAGTACCCAACCGAGAGAATCAGCCGCGCGCGGCTGATTGCCATCTCGACCACGAGTGGGACGGGAAGCGAAGTCACTCCGTTCGCCGTTCTGACTGACAAAGAACGCGGGCGCAAGGTGACCTTAGCCGACTACTCACTGAGCCCGGATGTGGCCATCGTCGATCCGCAATTTGTTATGTCCATGCCGAAGGGTCTTACCGCCGATACCGGCATCGACTGCCTGACCCATGCGTTGGAAGCTGCAGTTTCCGGTTACGCTTCGGCCTACACCGACTCCAGCGCGATGCAGGCAATCCGACTGGTGTTCAAGTATCTGCTCATTGCTTATGAGCATCCTCGCGATGAAGAGGCGCGCTCCATGATGCACAATGCCGCCTGCATTGCGGCAATGGCGTTTGCCAACGCGTCGGTAGGCGTGAATCACGCGCTGGCGCACGCTTTCGGAGCGCGCTTCAAAGTGGCGCACGGCCGGGCCAATGCGCTCATGTTGCCCCACGTCATCGCATATAACGCGGCCGTGCCTACTAAATTCCTTCCGTCGCCGTATCAGAAGGGATATGTCGCGCACAAGAAATACGCGACGGTGGCGGATCTGCTCGGGCTGGGCGGCCACACGATTGACGAAAAGGTCAAGAACCTGGTGGTGGCGACAGAACAGTTACTTGACCAATTGGGGTTTCCGCGTTCGATCGCCGACCTGGGAGTCTCGAAGGAAGAGTTCGAACGGGCAATGCCTGAGCTTACCAAGCTTGCCTTTGACGATCCGTCCTGGCGGTCGAACCCTCGCATGCCGCTGATGAGCGAATTGGCCGACCTGTTTTGGAAGGCTTATGAAGGACGAGGTCTGGCGAAGGTGGCCAGTACAGCTCGGCAACAAACCGCATAGGGGATGGTGGTGTGTATGGCAATGATCGCCGTGTGGCTCAAGATCGATGAAGAGCGGGTTGTCCAGGCGTTGCGAGAGGTTGGAGAGAAACTGGACAGCGTCGAGGGCGAAGTGGCTTTGGATTTCTCTTCCGTACGCCGAATCGATCCGAGTGCAATCCGAGCGTTGGAAAAGTTCGCGGGCATAGCTGACGACAAAGGCGCCAAGGTCGTTTTGCGCGGCGTCAACGTCAGTGTCTACAAAGTGCTCAAGCTGGTGAAGCTCGGGTCGCGATTTTCTTTTGTAGCTTGAAACGGGCAACCGCGCGGGTGAATAGGGAGCTGTCATGCAGAAACGTCATCAAAGCGATCGCCTTTCCTGTGGCGACACGGTTTTCCTCCATCTGGAACGCGAGGGCATGCCCCTCAACGTGGCCGGTGTCTGCGTTTTTGAGGGCGAGGTACCCTTCAAAGCTTGCGTCCAGTTTGTCGAGTCCAAGCTGCCGCTGATTCCCCGCTACCTCAAGCGCGTGGTACCGCCGCCGCTGAACCTGGGCCTTCCCAGCTGGGAATACGACCCTACCTTCGACATCCGCAACCACGTACGCGAGATGACGCTCAAGCACGGCTCCGACGCGGAGTTGCAGACTTTGGCGGGCAAGATTCTGAGCACGGTGCTGGACCGGCAACACCCGCTGTGGGACATGACGCTGGTGCATGGGCTGAAAGGCAATCGCAGCGCACTCATCTTCCGCCTGCATCATTGCCTGGCCGATGGCATCGCCGGAGTTGGAATCATGAATGCCGTCATGGATGCGAGCCCAGTGGCTCCTACCCTACCCCGACGAAAGCTTCGTCTCCGAGTACCGCCGCCGCGTGACGTCCTGACTTCACTAACCAACGGGGTCGTCGATTCCTATTCTGAGATCGCCAAACGAATTTTTGACGCGCTGGCGAACCTCTCGAGTATGGCGGAACGCTTCGCCCTGAATGGTGGAAACCTGGCCACAAACGAGTTCACCAGTCTCCTCCCGGAATTCACCTTATCCACTGAGCGCCTGCGTTTCAACGTTCTCTACCGCGGACCGCAAAAACTCGCTTGGGCGGAAGTTCCGCTGGGAGAGATTAAAGCCATAAAGCACGCCTGCGGAACCAGCGTGAATGACGTCATTCTCGCGCTAGTGACGACGACTATCCGGCGCTATCTCGAGTTGCACGGCGACGACGTCAAGGGTCGACAGTTTCGTATGATGGTTCCGGTCAATCTGCGCGGCAGCGATAGTCCAGACGAATTGGGAAACCGCATTTCCCTGGTCCCGGTGACTGTTCCGCTGGATATTCGCAACCCCAAGAAACTGCTGGCTGCCGTCCACAAGCAAACCGAACTTCTCAAACGAGCGCATACCGCCGAATTGGTGAGTTTGGCCGGTGGTTTGCTCGGCATGATCCCGTCTTCAGCGCAAGCGCTGGTCGGCCACGTCATCAGCCAATTGCCGTTCACGCCTTTCAACATGGTCTGCACCAATGTGCCGGGACCGCAGTATCCGCTCTACCTGCTCGGTCACAAGATTCTGCACTGCTATCCGTATGTGCCGGTCGGCGGCGAGATGGCGCTCAACTGTGCCATCTTGAGCTACAACGGGACGGCGTATTTCGGGTTCAGCGGAGATGTTCACGCTGCGCCGGATCTGCGGCGTTTGGAAAACTTGGTGACATCGAGTTTCACGGAACTGCGGGAAGCCGTTGGAGTCACATCGCCGAGACAGAATAAAGAAGAGAAGAAAGCAGGAAAGAGAGTGCGCGCGAAGGCGAAAGTTGCACCGACACCGCCCGGCCCAGCGCCGCAGTCAGTGCGTGTACCCACTCCGCTTCCACCTCTCCCTTCAATCAAGTCACCCATAGCACTAGGTCGTCCCCCAGTTACGGAGGAAAAAGTCTTAACGCGACTGATCGCCTAGGGACACAAGCAAGAGAGTAGAAATCGTGGTAGACATTCACTCAGCTTCGCAGATGACCTCCTGGTTGGTCGCGGGCCGACCCCTCTTCCTAACCATTCATCTTCTGGGTGTCCTGTGTTTTGCCTGCATCGTGGCGAAGCGCCTGGTACCGCTCATTCGGGGCCAGCGTGATTTTCGTTTTGACCAACCATTCGTCCGAGTGGGAAGAGTTCTCAAGTTTTGGCTGGGTCAGTGGAAGCATCCGCGCTACCGGACGGCAGGAACCCTTCACATTTTTATTTTTGCGGGCTTTATCGTCCTCGCTATTCGTGCTTTCTCTGTGCTGATTGTCGGCGTCTCCCGGAATTTCGTCATGCCCGGGCTTTCAGGAAGAGCCGGTCCTGTCTACGACATAATCACGGATTACGCCGCTACCATTGTTTTCTTCTGCATGGTGATTGCGGTAATTCGCCGCCTGGTTTTCAGACCGGCGCGATACGCGGTGCCGGCCCGCTACGGCGAGGCGCACACAGCCGACGCGGTCTTCCTTCTTGTGCTGATCGCTATCCTAATGCTCGCCGACAGCTTCTTTGCCGCTGCCAAAGCCGCTGCTGAGGGGCAGGTTGAGATGTTAGCCGCATTTTCGCTCCCGTGGATGTTTCAGAAGGCTCTCGTCTCAGCTTCCCTGCCCGCGCTCGGGAGGTTCTACTTCGGCTCGTATCTGGTCCATGAGCTGACCTTTTACTTCTTGCTCTGCTATCGGCCCTTTGGAATCCAGTTCCACGTGGAAACGTCCCTCTTCAATATTTATTTCGCAAAGTTGGACCGCGAGATTCTAAAGCCGGTGCGATATGGCGTCAGCGATGAGCATTTGGATCAGGTGAAATCCTTCGGAGTAAAGACGTTCGAAGATTTCACCTGGAAGCACATGCTCGATTTCTATTCCTGCGCCGACTGCGGGCGGTGCTCCGATAATTGTCCGGCCAACGCCGTGGGCAGGCCGTTGTCGCCGCGATTCATCAGCATCAAGGCAAGAGACTACGCCTTCCAGCACTATCCGGTTCTCGGACGCGCGCAGAGTGGCACGCCATTGGTAGGCAGCAAAGATTCCGGCAGCATCTATTCCGCGGATGAAATCTGGTCCTGCACCACCTGCGGCGCTTGTGAAGAAGAATGCCCGCTGCTGGTCGAGTACATCGACAAAATCGTCGATCTGCGGCGGGGCATGGTCGATGACGGGAATGTGCCTCAATCTCTGCAAAAGCCGCTCAAGGCGCTGGAGAGCCGCGGCAATCCTTACGGCAAGATGGAAAAAAAGAAGGCGGACTGGGCCAACGCGAAGGAGTTTCAACAAACCTGCCCGGTCAAGATCCTAGGCAAGAGCAAGGGCGCCGCCACCTTGTATTTTGTCGACAGCATCACCTCCTACGACGACCGCATGCAGTCGATCGGGCGCGCAACGGCGAAAATCCTCAACCACGTCGGAGAGAATTTCGGAATCCTGGGCGCAGCGGAAAGAGATAGCGGCCATGAAGTCCGGCGCTTCGGCGAAGAGACGCTCTTCATGGCTCTGCGCGACCACAACGTGGATGCCATCAAAGCCTCCGGCGTCCAGCGCATCGTCACCTCTGATCCGCACGCGTACAACGCGATGAAACACGACTACAAAGATGTGCCGCCAGTGGAGCACATCAGCCAGGTGATCGCCCGAGAAATGCGATCCGGCAAGATCAAGTTCAATCCGATACCAAACGAAAAAGAAAACGAAAACAGCGTGTACGCCTACCACGATCCCTGCTATCTGGGACGTCACAACCAGATTTACGACGACCCTCGCGATGTGCTGGATGCGATTCCCGGTTTGAAGAGAGTCGAAATGACGCGCTCTCGCGACCGTTCCTTCTGCTGCGGTGGTGGCGGCCTGATGCTCTTCTACGAGCCGAAAGAAGATCAGCGGATGGGCGTCAAGAGAGTCCAGATGGCGGCCGAAGCCGGAGCCAACGTGATGGTGACGGCCTGTCCCTTCTGCATGGTGAATATCGAAGATGCGATCAAAGTGGCAGGTCTGGAAGGAAAGATGACCGCCATCGATCTGGCCGAACTAGTCGATCGACAAATCGCACGCGCAAGTTAGTAAGTGGTGTGAAAGGTTCTGGAGGTGAATGTGGAGATCCTGGTATGCGCAAGAAGAGTGCCTGACACTTCGGAAAACGAGATTCAGCTCAACCGCGCCGGAAACGACATCGAACGCGACGAGTTGGTCTACTCCATAAATGAAGCAGATAACTACACGGTCGAAGAGGCCCTGCAGATAGTCGCCCGAGTCGGAGGAAACGTCACCGTGGCCACGGTCGGTGGCGAAGATGACGAGGAGATCCTGCGCCGGGAGATGGCCATGGGCGCGAACCATGGCGTGCTGATCACCGATGATGCCTTCAGCGGATCGGACGGCAAAGGCATCGCGACCATCCTGAAAGCCTTCGTGCAGAAGGGGCATTACGACCTGATTCTGACCGGGATCCAGGCCGAAGACGGCGGCGCTCAGGTCGGCGGAATGCTGGCGGCGCTGCTCGACTATCCGTTTGCTTCTCTGGTCACTTCCATCGAGGTGCTCGACGCCAAGAAGCTGAAAGTCAGCCGTGAAATTGAGGGCGGCAACAAAGAGATCAACGAGATCGACCTTCCTTGCGTGCTCTCGATTCAGACGGGCATCAATGAACCACGCTATGTCGGCATGAAAGGCATCCGGCAAGTGGCCTCTATCCCCATCCCAACCCTCGGCACATCGGAACTTGGGCTTGACCCAGGTGCTGTCGGGGACGCTGCCGCCAAAGTGAAGCGGGTGGACTACTTCGTCCCCGCACTGGGCAAGGGCGCCGAAATTCTGCACGGCAGCCGGGAAGAGAACATCGACAAAGTTCTGGAGTTAGTCGCAGCCAAAGGAGGGTTGAAATAATGGCTCGCATTTTCGCTTACATCGTTCACAAAGGTGGCGTGGTCGCCGATTCCGCGCTAGAACTAGCGGCCGCTGCGCGCAAGATCGATCCCGCTGCTTCGCCAACGGCGATTCTTACCGGTTATGGCGCGGACTTCAATACAGCGTGCAACTCCCTCGGTGCCTCCTATCCTGAGGTTTGGAAGATCGCCAACGAAGCCCTTGCTTACCCAAATGCCGAATTTGTCCGCAAAGCCCTGGAGAAGGTCCTGCCCAGCAACAGCATTGTGTTGGTTGCCCATGAGCATTTCGGAATCGATCTGGCGCCGGGTCTTTCCATCAAGACGAATTCAGCGTTCGTCTCCGACGTGCTCGATATCGCCGGAGTTGACGGCGCCGACCTCCAAGTAGTCCGTCAGGAATTCGGCGGACAGGTGAGCACTCATGTTAGTTGCGACATTTCGTCGGGCGCTGTGATCACGATACGCCCGGGCGCGTTCAAGCCGGCGGAGACTGCACCGGGAAGCAGCCAGGTCGTCGACAAGTCCAATGCCGTCGGCGCTCTGGCAGCAAGGCGCCGCTATCTGGAGACGGTGGTCGCCGAGGCGGGCGATGTCGATATCACCAAGTACAACGTTTTGGTTTCCATCGGCCGTGGCATTCAGGAAAAAGACAACGTAGCCATCGCGCAGGAACTGGCTGAAGCCCTGGGCGCGGCGGTGAGTTGCTCGCGACCCGTGGTCGACGCCAAGTGGATGGAGAAGTCGCGCCAGGTGGGCTCATCCGGAAAAACCGTCAAGCCCAAGGTCTATATGGCCTGCGGCATCAGTGGATCTTTCCAGCATCTGGCAGGCATTAAAGGCAGTCCGTTCCTGATCGCCATCAACAAGAATCCAAAGGCTCCCATCTTTCAGGTGGCGGATGTCGGAATTGTCGACGACATCCTGGAGTTCTTACCCGAGTTGACCAACAAAGTTCGTGAATTGCGACACGTCGCATAGCAAAGTGAGGCACCGCCAATGATTACAAGTAAAACCCTGAAGTTAAGCTTGAAGTCGCTCAAAGACTTCGCCAAGAAACGCCTGCCAGACGAAGTACTCCGGGATCTCGATGACCGCGACGAGTGCCCGCTCGAAATTGTCCACCACATGTGCAGTCCGGACAAACTGGGCATTCAGCTCCTGTTCATTCCCGAAGAGTTCGGGGGCATGGGCGGCGGCACCTACGATGTGTACTGCGTCTGCGAAGAAATGGCGCGCATCGATCTGGGCGTCGCCACGGCCGTGCTGGCCACGTTCCTGGGCAGCGATCCCATTTTTGTCGGCGCCACTCCAGAGCAAAAGAAAATCTGGCTGACTCGTATCGCGGAAGAGGGATTATTGTTCGCCTACGGCGCCACGGAGCCCGAAGCCGGCAGCGATCTGGGATCGCTTCGCACCACCGCGGACCGCGTTATGGAAAACGACCGCGTCGTCGGCTACAAAATCACCGGCAACAAGCAGTGGATCAGCAACGGTGGAATCGCCGATGCCTACACGGTTTTGGCGAACACGCCCAGCGGTCCGAGCTGGTTCATCGTGGAAAAAGGACTGAAGGGTTTCACCCACGACGAACCGGAAGACAAGCACGGCATCCGCCTGAGTAACACCGCGGCGCTGGCGTTCGATAACGTTTATGTCGATGCCGACCGGCTCGTCGGTGGCGTCGAAGGCCAGGGCTTGAATCAAGCCCAAGCCGTCTTCGGTTATACGCGCCTCATGGTCGCAACCTTTGGCTTGGGCGCCGGCTGGGCCGCTCTCGACCGCGCCGTTCCTTATTCCACCAAGCGTATCCAGGCTGGAGCGCCGCTCTCGGAAAAGCAGGGCTACACCCACAAGCTCATTGTGCCCAACGTGGTGCGGCTGGAAGCAGCCCGCTCCTACATCGAAGAAACCGCGGAGCGCATAGACGCCGGCACCGAAGGCAGCTTGAACACCGAGGGCGCCATCGCCAAGTACATGGCCACAGAAGCAGGCAATGTCGCCGCCGAAGCCAGCATCCAGGCGCTCGGGGGCTACGGTTACACGCATGAATACATGGTGGAAAAAATCAGCCGCGACGTGCGCATCACCACGATTTACGAAGGCACTTCCGAGATCATGGAGATGACCATCAGCCGCGACCGCTGGCAGCTTCATCTCAAAACGCGCGGGCAGCACTATCACGAGCGCGCCCGCGAATTCGAGGCCTTGCACGCCCGCCATGCGGACGTGGGCGCCGATATCGCGGCCCTCGCGTTGCACGCCTTGGCCGAGGTCATGGAAAAAGCGCGGGTAGCGCGCCTGACCCGCTTTCAGCATATTCTCCTGCGCCTGGGTGAGTTGATCGCATATGCCGAGTGCGCGGGAAGTTTGTCGCGCCGCGCCGCGCTTTCGGCCGAAGGCAAGCTCCACGAAAAAGCGAACAGGCGCTTCGACGCCACCGCAACCGCGGCCATCAGCCGAGTCTTTGCCCGCGATGCCGCGCTCAAGGTGGCCGAAGAAGGTTTGCGTTGGGTCGTCGGAGCCGGAGGCGTCGGCGATTCCGAGATCGCAGCGTTTGAAACAAGTTTGGGATTGCCCGCCGTTCATCGCGCGCAATCGGGCCTTATTTCTGACATGGATTACGTAGCAGACGTACTGTACGGCCGCGCGGCCAAAAGCAAAGTAGTGGCCGCGTAGCGCTTAAAGATCGGCTCTTATAGGAGTTGCATCATGGAAGACACTTCTTATCGTGCCATAGCAATCGTGGGAGTTGGAGCCGTTTTACCCGGCGCTCCCAATGTCGCGGCTTTTTGGAAAAACCTGAAGAACGGCCGTTACAGCATCAGCGAGGTTACGCCTGATCGCTGGGACCCGGCGCTCTACTACGATCCCGATCACAGCGCCCCGGACAAGACCTATTCCAAGATCGGTGGCTGGGTGCGTGAGCATGTGTGGGATCCCCTCAAGTGGCGTCTGCCTATCCCGCCGCGCGTCGTCGCTGCCATGGACGACTCGCAAAAATGGGCCATCGCCTGCACCCGCGAAGCGTTGGAAGACTACGGCTATCCCCAGCGGCCGATCAACAACGACCGCACGGCCGTGATCCTGGGCAGCGCCATAGGAGGAGAAAAACACTATTTCACCGTGGCGCGTGTGCTCTTTCCGGAATTCGCGCGCGAACTGACCGAATCTGCCAGTTTCCGGGCGTTGCCGGAAGCGCTCCGCCACGACATCACCCGCCAATTCCACGACCGTATGGGGAAGCTCCTTCCTGAAGTCACGGAAGACACCATGCCCGGCGAATTGGCCAACTGCATTGCCGGTCGCATTGCGAATGTCTTCAACTTCCATGGCCCCAACTACACTTGTGACGCCGCTTGCGCATCGGCGATGGCAGCGATCAGTTCCGCGACGGAAGGGCTGGTGCAACGCCATTTCGACTTCGCAGTCGCCGGCGGTATTGACCGCAACATGGGCGCCTCGAGCTTCGTGAAGTTCTGCAAGATCGGTGCGCTCTCGGCGACCGGCACTCGTCCCTACGCCGACGGAGCTGACGGCTTCGTCATGGGCGAAGGCGCGGCGATCTTTCTGCTCAAGCGCCTGGCCGATGCCGAGCGCGACCGAGACAAGATCTACGCCGTGCTGCGCGGCATGGGCGGATCGAGCGACGGCAAGGGAAAAGGTATCACCGCGCCCAATCCGGTCGGCCAAAAATTCGCCGTCGAACGCGCCTGGCAGAATGCCGGCTTATCGCCGGATACAGTGACGTTGATCGAGGGCCATGGCACCTCGACCGCCGTGGGCGACGTCGTCGAAGCGCAAAGCATGATTGATGTACTCAGCAATTCAAATCTTCCCTCGCACTCCGTGGCGCTGGGTTCGGTCAAGTCGAACTTCGGGCACCTTAAAGGAGCGGCCGGCGCTGCCGGACTGCTGAAAGCCACCCTGGCGTTGCGTGACAAGGTCCTGCCGCCAAGCCTTCAGTTCGAGCATCCCAATCCGAACATCGACTTTGCCCATTCTCCGCTCTACGTCAATACCGAACTGAAACCATGGACGATGCCCGCGGATGGCGTGCGCCGCGCCGGTCTGAGCGCTTTTGGTTTTGGCGGCACCAATTTCCACGCTGTGCTCGAAGAATACATTCCGGGCAGGCTGAACGGAAACGGCAAGCGGTCGGTGGCCGTCAGCGCGCCACCGCCACAAGTGAAAGAGCCCATTATGAATGTGGAAAATGTTTCCCGCACTTCTTCTTCCGGCACGGCCAGCTCTTCTTGCAAAGCTCCGTTACGCGGAGCGCTGGTGATCGGCGCCGCTTCCGAATCTGCGCTCATCGAGCGTCTACGCGCGGTGGAGAAAGACGCAAAAGCAGGCCATGCACCGGCGCCAACGGCTCCGGTGGATTCGGACCTGCGTGCGCCCGAGCGCTTGGCCATCGACTACGCTAACGCCAACGAACTGGCCGACAAAGCGGCCAATGCACTCAAAGCGCTCGCGGCCAACCAACCAGCGGTGTGGAAAGCCCTGCGGGCGCAAGGCATCTTCCGCGGTCATGGTCCCGCTCTCAAGGTGGCATTCCTCTATACCGGCCAGGGTTCGCAGTACGTAAACATGCTGAAGCCTATCCGCGCGGCCGAACCGATCGTAGCCGAAATGTTTGCCGAAGCCGATCGCATCATGACTCCTGTGCTCGGCAAACCACTCACTGACTACATCTACGTTGACCCGAACGATCCCAAGGCCGTAGACAAGGCGGACGAAGATCTGCGCAAGACCGAGATCACCCAGCCGGCAGTAATGGCCATTGATATGGCGATGACCAAGCTGCTCGCGGCTTATGGCGTCACGCCCGATTTCACCATGGGGCACAGTGTCGGCGAATATGGCGCACTGATCGCCTCCGGCGCTCTTCCCTTCGCGGATGCACTGGAAGCCGTAAGCGCCCGCGGCCGCGGCATGACGCAGGTAGCGGTGAAGGATAAAGGTCTGATGGCCGCCGTCTTTGCCCCGCTCGCGGAAGTCGAGCGCACTCTGAAAACCATTGACGGATACGTGGTGATTGCCAACATCAACAGCGAGCACCAGACCGTCATCGGCGGCGCCACCGAAGCCGTCAAGAAAGCAATCGAGATTTTCCAGAAAGCCGGGTACGAGGTGTCCGTCCTGCCGGTCAGCCACGCGTTCCACACCTCCATCGTGGCCGGTGCGAGCAAACCATTGCGCGCAGTTCTCGAGCACCTGCATCTGGAATCGCCGCGTATCGCAATCGTGGCGAATGTGACTGGCGAGTTCTATCCAACCGGGCCGAACGTTGTCCCTCAGATGCTGGACATGCTCGCCACGCAAGTCGCGGCTCCCGTTCAGTTTGTCAAAGGCCTACGTACACTTTATGACGCAGGCGCCCGCGTGTTCGTTGAGGTTGGTCCGAAGAAGGCGTTGCAGGGATTTGCCGAGGATGTGCTCGGGCCCAATGGCGATGTGGTTTCGTTGTTCACCAATCACCCGAAGACTGGCGATATCGCATCGTTCAACCAGGCGCTGTGCGGCCTCTACGCGGCGGGACTCGGCCGCGGATCCGCAGAAGCCTTGCGCGAACCCGCGATAACGGCTGTTTCCTCACCGGCGGCAACTTCTAAACCCATCCCAGCGGTGGTGTCCTCCACGAGCTCCTCTGCCGCGCGAACCGCGCCGTCGAACGGCGATCGCGGCCCTGATCGCAGCATTGATCGTGGCCCTGACCGTTTCCAGGAACTCGGCCATCTCTTCGCCGATGTTCTCGATCGCGGCTACGAAATCTACCACGGCCAGAACGGTCATTTCACCTCTGATCCCGTCGTAATCACGGGAGCGGCGTTAGGTCTGCCCGGAACCGATCGCATTTTCGACGACGGCAACATCGCCCGCATCCTGCGCGGCGATCAGTTTATCGATTCGATCCCCACACACTTCCGGCAAGCCATGCTCGACAAACACATCACACGCCTGGTGAAGAGCGACACCGGAGACCCCAGGTTTGAGACCCTCAGCGATGTCGCGGACGTCATCAAGCTGGCGGGCCGCGGAGGCGCTTTTGACCTGGAAAACGAATTCGGAGTTTCCGCCGAGCGCGTGGGCGCCCTCGACATTGTTGCGCAACTGGCGATCGCCGCTGGCATCGACGCACTACGTGACGCCGGCATCCCGCTGGTGATGCGCTATAAGACCACGACCAAAGGCACGCAATTACCGGAGCGCTGGGGATTACCCGACTCCTTGCGCGACGACACCGGCGTGATTTTTGCTTCTGCCTTCCCCGGGCTGGACGCCTTCGCCGATGAAATGGCGCGCTATTACGCGGACCACGAACGCCGCGCGCAGTTGGCCACGCTTGAAAGCCTGCTCACCCGCGCGGTCGAAGGGAACGGTCATTCCAATCTGGTGCACGAGGTCGTTGTCCAGGAAATCAAGCGGCGCATCGACGAACTGCGCGCCGCCATCGACAAAGAACCGTACGTCTTCAACCGGCGCTTCTTGCTCCGGGTCTTGTCCATGGGACACTCGCAATTCGCCGAATTTATCGGCGCCCGCGGTCCTAACACTCAAGTCAACGCCGCATGCGCAAGCACCACCCAAGGAGTGTCGCTCGCACAGGACTGGATTCACGCCGGGCGCTGCCGCCGGGTGATTGTCATCTCCGCCGACGACGTCACCTCCGATCATCTGCTCCAGTGGATGGGTCCTGGCTTCCTGGCCACAGGAGCGGCCGCCACTGACGAAGTGGTCGCCGATGCCGCCATTCCCTTCGACCGCCGCCGGCACGGCATGATCATCGGCATGGGCGCCGCGGCTCTGGTAGTGGAGAGCGAAGCCGCCGCGCGCGAACGAGGAATTCAACCCATCTGCGAGGTGTTGTCCACCACGACCAACAACAGCGCCTTCCACGGTACTCGTCTCGATGTCCAGCACATCGGCCAGGTGATGGAAACCCTGATCGCCACAGCCGAAGCGGGCAGCGGCATTTCGCGCCGCCAGATCGCGCCGCATACAGTTTTCGTTTCCCATGAAACCTATACCCCGGCGCGCGGCGGCAGCGCCTCGGCCGAGATCCACTCGCTTCGTCGCGTCTTTGGAGACGCCGCCGATCGCATCGTGATCGCCAACACCAAAGGATTCACCGGTCACGCCATGGGCACCGGCATCGAGGATGTGGTCGCGGTCAAGGCGCTCGAAACCGGCTGCGTTCCTCCCGTCGCCAACTTTAGGGAAGTTGATCCGGAGTTGGGCCAGCTGAACCTGTCGAAAGGCGGCAGCTATCCCGTCGAGTACGCGATACACCTGGGAGCAGGTTTCGGTTCGCAGATCAGCATGATGCTCCTGCATTGGATCAAGACAAAGAGCGGGATCCGTCCCAGCCCGAATGCTCTGGGCTATGTCTACCGCATCGCCGACGAAAGCGCCTGGAGTGCCTGGCTGACGAGCGTCGCGGGCCGCCCGTCCGCCGATCTGGAAGTCGTCCACCGCACTTTGCGCGTGCGCGATCTGCGGGTACGCGATCTACGGGTGCGCGATCTGCAGGTGGGCGATCAACGATCGGCGGCGCGGGTGCCCGCAGCCGCCAGGGAGTCACAAACCGCAACCGTAAAAACGACGGCGCCAACCGGGGCAACGCAAGAACCGCCATCGGCGCCAGTCGTCGCCACAAAGCCGGCCCCACCGCCGCCCATCGCGGTCGCTGCGCCGGTGCCCAAAATTCAAGTCGCTGCTGCCGCTCCGATTCCTTCCGCACCGCCTGAACCGGCGGTGAAGAGCGCTCCAAAAACCGATCCAGTGAAAGAACGCGTGCTGGCTCTGGTAGCCGAGAAGACCGGCTATCCGGTGGACATGCTCGATCTGGATCTCGATCTCGAAGCCGACCTGGGAGTCGACACCGTTAAGCAGGCGGAAGTCTTTGCCGCAATCCGTGAGATCTACAGTATTCCGCGCGACGAGAATCGCAAGTTGCGCGATTACCCCACGTTGGCGCACGTCATCCGTTTCGTATTTGAGAAGCGCCCCGACGTGGCTGCGCCCCCGGCGGCAGCGAAGGAAGAAGTCAAACCCGCCACGCCGAAAACCGTGGTCGCTGAGAAACCGGCGCCCGCTGCGACATTCACGCAAGACGTCACCGGCGATTCCGTCAAGGAACGCATTCTAGCGCTGGTGGTGGAGAAGACCGGCTATCCAAAAGACATGCTGGACCTGGATCTCGACCTTGAAGCGGACCTCGGCGTTGATACCGTGAAGCAGGCCGAAATGTTCGCGGCTATCCGTGAGATCTACAGCATTCCGCGCGACGAAAACCGCAAGCTGCGCGATTATCCAACATTGGCGCACGTCATCCGCTTCGTATTTGAGAAGCGCCCCGACCTGGCTGCGCCCCCGGCGGCAGCGAAGGAACAAGTCAAACCCGCCACGCCGAAAACCGCCGTGGTCGCTGAGAAACCGGCACCCGCAGCGGCATCTGTGCAAAACGTCACTGCCGATGCCGTCAGGGAGCGCATTCTAGCGCTCGTAGTGGAGAAGACCGGCTATCCGAAAGACATGCTGGACTTGGATCTCGACCTAGAAGCGGACCTCGGTGTTGACACCGTGAAGCAGGCCGAAATGTTCGCGGCCATCCGCGAGATCTACAGCATTCCGCGCGACGAAAACCGCAAACTCCGCGATTATCCAACATTAGCCCACGTCATCGGCTTCGTATTTGAGAAGCGCCCCGACCTGGCCGCGATGCCCGCAGCTCCATCCTCACCAACGATCGGCGAGCCAACCGTGCCCACGCCGCCAGCCGCCGCTTCCCAAGCGCTAACGGACGACTCGATTAAGGAGAAAGTGCTGGAGATCGTCGCCGAAAAGACCGGCTATCCGAAAGATATGTTGGACCTGGATCTCGACCTGGAAGCCGACCTCGGCGTCGATACCGTGAAACAAGCGGAGATGTTCGCGGCCGTGCGAGCGGCGTACAACATTCCGCGCGATGAGAATCTCAAGCTGCGCGACTTCCCTACCCTGGCCCTCGTGATCAAGTTTGCACACGACCGGGTCATCGGCTTGGCGGCGCCAGCCACTTCAAGCTCCGCCGTGCCAGAGAAACAAGAACCGGCGCCGGGAAAACCAGCAGTGCCCGCAGCTTCAGGTTCGAAGCCGATTGCAGCCGCGCGTCCAGCCCCCGCCAGTTTCGACGCCACCAATCGTATTCCGCGCCGCGTACCTGTGCCCAACTTGCGCCCGCCGCTTACGCTTTGCAAGCCCACCGGTGTGACGCTCGCATCCGGTCGTCGCGTGGTCGTTATGCCAGACAAATCTGGCGTAGGAGACGCGCTGGCGCAACGGCTGCAAACAATGGGCGTAGAAGTTCTCCGCATCGAAGATCTCCGCATCGAAGACAAGCCCGATGCGGGCGAACTGGCCAATCGCCTCAAGACCTGGCTGGCCGCTGGTCCGGTGCAAGGAGTCTACTGGCTGCCCGCGCTCGACAACGAGCTCGACAACGAGCCCGACAACGAGCTCAACAACGAGAAAGACCTCCGCACTATGGATCTCGCCGCCTGGCATGAAGCCCTGCAGGTGCGCGTCAAGTCGCTCTACGCCACCATGCGCATTCTGTACGAGCAGATTGCGCCGCCGGGCACGTTTCTCGTGTCGGCAACACGTCTCGGTGGCCAGCATGGCTACGATGAAGCCGGCGCGACGGCGCCATTAGGTGGCGCGGTAGCAGGCTTCACCAAAACCTACAAGCGCGAGCGGATGGACGCGCTGGTCAAGGCGATCGACTTTGAAGAGGAACGAAAACCGTCAGAGGTCGCCGACATCCTCATTGAGGAAACCCTGCGCGATCCTGGCGCAATCGAAATCGGCTACAAAGAAGGGCTGCGCTGGACGGTTGCGCTCGAAGAACAGCCCGCCGCCGATGGCAAGCCCGGGTTAACCTTAGACAGCAACACCGTCTTCCTCGTCACCGGCGCCGCCGGAAGCATCGTATCGGCCATCACCGCCGATTTGGCAACGGCCTCTGGAGGCACGTTCTACCTGCTCGATCTGGTGCCCGAGCCCGATCCGGAGAATCCCGACCTGAAGCGCTTCGTAACTGATAAGGACGGCCTCAAGCGCGAGCTGTTCACGCGCATCCAGGCGCGCGGCGAGCGCGCCACGCCGGCTCTGGTCGAAAAAGAGCTGGCAGCGCTGGAGCGCGCGCAGGCGGCAAACACCGCGATCAATGCCGTGCGAGCCGCCGGCGGCACACCGTATTACTTCAGCGTCAACCTCGCCGACGCAGATGCTGTAGCCAACATCATCCAACAAGTACGCGAGCGCAGCGGGCGGATCGACGTGCTGCTGCACGCCGCCGGCACCGAGCGCAGTCACTTCCTGCCTGACAAGGACGCTCGTGAATTCGATCTGGTCTTCGACGTCAAGAGCGACGGCTGGTTCAATCTTCTGCATGCCATCGGCAACATGCCCCTCGGAGCGACGGTGGCGTTCAGCTCGATTGCTGGGCGCTTCGGCAACGCCGGACAAACCGATTACAGCTCGGCCAACGACCTGCTCTGCAAGATCACGTCGAGCTTCCGCACCACCCGGCCGGCCACACGCGGCATCGTTATCGACTGGTCGGCATGGGGCGGAATGGGTATGGCCACGCGCGGCTCCATCCCGAAAATGATGGAACTGGCGGGCATCGATATGCTGCCGCCCGAAGCGGGCATTCCTTTGATCCGCCGCGAATTAACCGTGGGAGCGACACGCGGTGAAATTGTGATCGGCCAGCGCCTCGGCGTTCTGCTGAACGATTGGGATGCCACTGGCGGCCTGGATACAGTAGCAGCGGAAAGCCTGACGCGATCGCCCAAGCAAAGACCCAAGCAAGGACCAATGATAGGCAAAGTTGCGGGAATGGGCCTGCAGCGCGGCCTTACCATCGAAACCACACTAGACCCGGCGATTCAACCTTTCCTGCACGATCATCAAATCGATGGCACGCCCGTGCTGCCCGGGGTCATGGGCATCGAGGCGTTTGCCGAAGCTGCTCTATGCCTGCTTCCCGGCTGGCATGTCTCGGCGATGGAAGACGTGAACTTCCTCACGCCGTTTAAGTTTTATCGGAAGGAACCGCGCGGAGTGACGGTCGAAGCAGTCATTCGTCCGCAGTGCATCCATCCGCAACGCGACAATTTGGCCTTGCTGGCAACCTGCCGCTTAGCCGGCAGCCGGTCGCTGCCCAACCAAGCTGAGCCCCAAGTGACAACGCACTTCACCGCCCAAGTGCAGCTGACAAAACAGATACCCCAAGCGGTGACGGTGCCGGCATTGGGTTTGCCGGACGGACACATCATCGAAGCTGCCGACATCTATCGCCTCTACTTCCACGGACCCGCATACCAGGTAATCGAACGGGCGTGGTGGGACGGGCGCCGGATTGTCGGGCTGATGGCGAAGGGCCTGCCCGCCAACCATCTGCCGTCCGAGCTGCCGACCCTCATGGCACCGCGTCTGCTTGAGTTGTGCTTCCAAACCGCCGGAATTTGGGAGATGGGCACACAGGGCCGTATGGGTCTGCCGCGGCACATTGATCGTGTTTCATCGTCACTAGGTTCGCCGGAGTCGGTTGGCACGCGCTTATATGCCGTGGTCACTCCCGACCCGAGTCGCGGCTGCTTCGATGCTGAAGTTGTGGATGCGAAAGGAAACTGCTACCTGAATGTGGGCGGCTACCGGACGGTAGAGGTTCCAGACGCCGTGGACGTTGATGGGCTGAAGGCATTACAGGCTGCGATTTCACTGGACACCGTCGCCGCGTGAAGAACATAACGTGATTGTCCTGGATTTTGTCCTGACGATCTGCTGATCGGGGGACTTATGGAACACGAATTTCAACGCGTGGCCATCGTGAATCGCGGCGAAGCCGCCATGCGTTTCATCCACGCCGCCCGCGATTTCAATCAAGAAAATGGTTTGTCGCTGCGCACGATTGCGCTGTTCACCGAGCCTGACCGCCACAGCATGTTCGTGCGTGAGGCCGACGAGGCGGTTTGTCTAGGCCCCGCTCAGATCCTCGATCCCATTACCCAGAAGACCAAGAGCAGTTACCTTGACTATGGCCGCGTCGAACAAGCGTTGGTGGCCGCGCGCGCAGACGCGGTCTGGGTAGGGTGGGGATTTGTCGCTGAGCACGCCGCATTCGCCGACCTTTGCCGCGAACTGGGCGTCGTGTTCATCGGCCCGAATGGCGATGTGATGCGGCATGTGGGCGACAAAATCGCCTCGAAGCGCCTGGCCGAGCGGGCACAGATACCGGTAGCGCCCTGGAGCAATGGGCCGGTGGAAACCCTGGCCGACGCGCAGGGCCACGCGGAGCGCCTTGGCTATCCGCTCCTTATTAAGGCCACCGCTGGAGGCGGCGGCCACGGGATTCGCCTTGTACGTTCGGCGGACCAATTCCCGCAAGCCTTTGCCAGCGCCCGCGCCGAAGCGTTCAAGGCCTTCGGCGACCCAACCATTTTCCTGGAACAACTGGTGCAGGGCGCGCGTCACGTCGAAGTCCAAGTCATTGCCGACCACTACGGGACGACATGGGCCGCCGGAGTGCGCGACTGCACCATCCAACGACGACACCAGAAGATCCTCGAAGAAGCGCCCTCGCCGGCGCTTTCTCCGGAGCAAGATCAGATGCTTCGGGAGGCGGCGGTGCGCTTGAGTCAAGCAGCGGCCTATAGCAATGCTGGCACTGTCGAATTTCTGTACCAGCCGGAAACTCACCGCTTCTCGTTCATGGAGATGAACACCCGGTTACAGGTCGAACATCCGGTGACCGAATGCACGACGGGGCTTGATCTGGTGAAACTCCAGATTCACGTCGCGCGCGGCGGCCGCTTGGAAGGTGAACCGCCGCGAACCACCGGTCACGCCATTGAAGTGCGGCTGAATGCCGAAGATCCGGACAATGGCTTTGCTCCGGCTCCAGGCGCGATTGAGAGGTTCCGGATTTTGCCGGGGCCGGGGGTGCGTGTCGACACCGGCGTGGCGGAAGGCGACACCATCTCATCGGATTTTGACTCGATGATCGCCAAGATCATCGCTTACGGCCAGAGCCGGAGGGAGGCGCTTGCCCGGCTGCAGCGGGCGCTGAACGAGAGCGTTGTCGTCATCAAGGACGGTGCCAGCAACAAAGCATTTCTCATGGAATTGCTGAACCGCCCCGAAGTGCAGAGTGGTGATGTACATACTGGGTGGATGGACCGCTTGGCGGCAAGCGGTGAGCACCTCTGCCGGCGTTACGCCGATGTGGCGCTGGTTCAAGCTGCGATCGAGGCCTACGACGCCCAGTTGGCAGTGGAGCAGACACAGTTCTATGCGTCGGCGGTGCGCGGGCGGCCGCAGATCCGAAGTGAGGTAGGCCGGACTGCGGAACTACGCTATCGAGGCCATTGCTACTGCCCTAAGATTTATCGCCTCGGCCCGCAACGCTACCGGGTGGAGGTGAATGGGGCACGCATCGATGCCCAAATCGATCGATTGGATCAGTTCGAATGCTGGCTCACCGTATTCGGGCGGCGCTTTCGCATCGTCTCCGTAGTCCAGGGACTAAGCTACCGGATCGAGGTGGACGGTGTTTCACACCAGATTGACCGCGATGACGGCGGCGTGGTGCACGCGCCGGCACCGGCGGTAGTGGTTTCCATTCTCGTCAAGCCGGGTGACACGGTTGCGGTTGGGGACCGGCTCGCCGTGCTCGAGGCCATGAAAATGGAGACCCAGGTCGTAGCTCCATTTTCGGGAAAAGTCCGGCAGGTGATGATCATTCCCAACGTGCAGGTGGACACCGGGGCTCCGCTGCTGCAGATCGACCCCGACGCCGGTGGCGATACTGTCGCGGCCGCGGAGCAAGTAGTGTTTGGCGCGTCGCTCTCGTCGGATGGAAACGTGAAGACCATTCAATCCAGCTGCCATCAGAGCCTGGATGAACTTCGCCAGCTCATGTTGGGTTTTGACGTCGATCCGAAGCACACTGCGCGGCTGCTCGCCGAATGGAGCCAGAATTGCCCGGTAGACAGCGACGAAATACGAAGGCGCGAAGATGAGATCCTCAACATTTTTGTGGACATATGTTCCCTATTCCAACGCGTGCCGGAGGTAAACCATCGGGCCAGCGGTGAAGAGCCCAGCGCCGAAGCCTATCTCTTCTCTTACTTGCGGATGCTGGAGACGCGGGGTGAAGCGCTCCCGCCAGCCTTTGTCAGCGCGCTCCAGCGCGCATTGGCTCATTACGGTGTGCAAACGCTGGATCGCTCCCCTGAACTCGAAGAGAGCTTGCTCTGGATCTACAAATCGCATCAACGCGTGGAGCAGCAAATTGCACCCGTTGTGGGCGTCCTCGAACGGCGTCTGCGGTGCGCGCGGACCTTCTCGCCGCAGGCTGATGATTCTCTTCGGATGCTGCTCGACAGGATGGCCTCCATGAGTAACGGGCTCTATCCCGCGATCACGGACCTGGCCCGGGAAGTGCGCTATCGCTACTTCGACCAACCGCTGTTTGAGCGGGCACGTAAGCAAGTGTACGAGCAAATGGAGGAACACCTCGCGTATCTGGCTGCCAATCCCGATGCTCCGGACCGCCACGAGCGAGTCCGCAAGCTGATCGAATGTCCACAGCCACTGCTCAGCATATTTTCCGGCCGGTTCGGGGCCGCCGACGAAGCCCTGCGCAAATTGATGTTAGAGGCGCTCACTTCGCGGTACTACCGGATTCGAAAGCTTGAGAACTTCCGCTCCGTGGCGGTGGACGGGCAGTGCTGCGCCTCGGCTGAGTACGACCATGAGGGAAAGCGGATCCATGTCTTCACCACGCACGCCGAGTATTCCCGGCTCTCCGAGGCGGCGCGGAGGTTGTTGCCCATGATCGCCGACGTTCCCGCGGACCACGACATCGTTATCGATTTCTACGTCTACCATTCCGGCTCGCTGAGCGAACCGGAGGCCACGCAGTTGGCAGTGCGCGCGATGCTCAACCAGGCTGGCTTCCCGCGCTCGATCCGCCGGATCGTGGCGACGGTTTCCGGCCTCGGTTTCGGCCAGGTTGTGGGCGGCACGCAGCATTTCACCTATCGTCCGAATGCCAGCGGGGATACGTATGAAGAGGAGACTTTCTACCGCGGAATCCACCCGATGATGGGCAAACGGCTGCATCTCTGGCGGCTCAGCAATTTCAAGATTGAGCGGCTGCCATCCGTCGAAGATGTGTACCTCATCCATGCGATTGCCCGCGACAACCCGAAGGATGAGCGGCTGTTCGCGTGCGCGGAAGTGCGCGACGTAACTCCGGTGCGGGATGAGGCTGGTCGCGTCGTGCAACTGCCGCATTTGGAGCGCATGTTAATGGAAGCGATGGCCAGTATCCGGTTGTTTCAATCGCGACGGCCGACCTATCAACGCCTCCATTGGAATCGCATACTACTGAACGTGTTGCCGCCGTTCAACCTTACGCGGGATGAATTGCGCGATCTTGTCCGCAAACTTGCGCCCGCCACCGAAGGCCTCGGATTGGAACAAGTGATAGTGCGCCTGCGCATTCCCAGTCCTGCAACTGGCGAGTTGCGCGATATGGTGGTGCGCATCTCGAGCCCGGGCGGCAGCGGCATGCTCATCACCTTCCGGCCCGCCGACCAACCACAACCCATTAAACCGCTGACCGAATACGACCAGAAGGTCGTCCGCATGCGCCAGCGCGGGCTCATCTATCCTTACGAAATCATCAACATGCTCACGCCCGCTCCGGAACACACGCGGGCAGAATTTCCCGCCGGCGATTTTGTCGAGCATGATCTTGACTCTAGAGGCCAGCTGGTCGCCGTCGATCGTCCTTATGGCCAAAACAAAGCCAACATCATCGTTGGCGTCATCCGCAACTTCACCACCCGGTATCCCGAGGGCATGACACGCGTGCTGCTGCTGGGCGATCCGAGCAAGGACCTGGGCGCCCTCGCGGAACCAGAATGCCGGCGCATCCTGGCAGCTTTGGAGCTGGCCCAAGCGAAGGGCGTTCCCCTGGAATGGTTCCCGATCTCGGCTGGCGCCAAGATCTCCATGGACAGCGGAGTGGAAAACATGGATTGGATTGCCCGCGTCCTGCGCGGCTTGGTGGAGCTTACGCAGGCGGGCGGCGAGGTGAACCTGATAGTGAACGGAATCAACGTCGGCGCGCAACCTTACTGGAACGCCGAGGCCACCATGCTCATGCACACTCGGGGCATTCTGATCATGACGCCGAAAGCGGCGATGGTGCTGACCGGCAAGCGCGCGTTGGACTACTCTGGCAGCGTCTCGGCCGAGGACAATCAGGGCATCGGCGGTTACGATCGCATCATGGGTCTCAACGGCCAGGCGCAGTACTGGGCGAGGGACATCGATGAAGCCTGCCACATTCTACTGCGGCACTATGATCACACTTACGTGGCCCCGGGCGAACGCTTCCCCCGGCGGGCCGCGACTGCCGATCCCATAGATCGAGATGTGCGAGTCCATCCTCACGGCGGAGATGGCGACTTCGAAATGATCGGCGACATCTTATCGGACGACACTAACCCAGGGCGTAAGAAATCCTTTGATATTCGCAAGGTCATGATGGCGGTCACAGACCAGGACCACGCGCCGCTGGAGCGCTGGGCCGGCATGCGTGCGGCGGAAACCGCGGTCGTGTGGGACGCCCATCTCGGTGGCTATCCTGTTTGTCTGATTGGCATCGAATCCCGGCCCGTGCCGCGGTTAGGATTTGTCCCCGCCGACGGGCCAGACCAATGGTGCGCCGGAACGCTCTTCCCGCTATCTTCCAAGAAAGTGGCGCGCGCAATCAATGCGGCCAGTAACAATCGCCCGGTGGTGATCCTAGCCAACTTGTCGGGGTTTGATGGCTCACCGGAGTCGATGCGCAGGCTGCAGCTTGAATACGGCGCCGAGATTGGCAGAGCCGTGGTGAACTTTAAAGGTCCGATCGTCTTCTGCGTGATCTCCCGCTATCACGGCGGCGCGTACGTGGTTTTCTCGCGGGGGCTGAACGAGAATCTCGAAGTGGCAGCCTTGGAGGGAACCTATGCCTCGGTCATCGGTGGCGCGCCGGCGGCAGCCGTGGTTTTCGCCAGTGAGGTGGATGCGCGGGCCAGGAAAGATGCACGCCTGCAGGCACTGAGCCAGGAGATGGCGCAGGCTGAGAGCGCGGAGAAAGGCCGGTTGCGCGCCCAGTGGGACGAACTCTTCAAGGTCGTACACTCCGAGAAGTTGGGCGAGATGGCCTCCGAGTTTGACCGTGTGCACAGCGTGCAGCGGGCGCTCGATGTGGGTGCTCTCAACTGCATTATTCCGTCATCCCACCTGCGCCCTTATCTCATCGATGCGGTCGAACGCGGTATTGCGAGAGTGGAAGAGACGGAATCCGCAAAATCGCAGAACAGGCTAACGGCAGCGGCCTAATCTCGGGCCAGGGTGAATTGATGAACGTGTATTGGTTGGAACAAACCGCAGCAGACGTGCCGGCGGAGAATGATTGGCTGAGCCCAAATGAGGCCGTCTGCCTCAGCGGCCTGCGTTTTGCCAAGCGCCGCGCCGACTGGCGGCTGGGACGCTGGACGGCTAAATGCGCGCTGTCCGTTGCTCTGGACGTGCCAGCTCGTCCCCAGGTCTTGAAGAAAATAGATATACGTCCGGCGACGTCCGGCGCGCCTGAGGCGTTTGTCGAGAACCAAGCTGCTGGGGTCACTATTTCACTCAGCCACCGCGACGGCATAGCGATTTGCGCCGTGGCGGCGTCAGGCGTGGAGATGGGCTGCGATCTGGAAGTGGTCGAGCCACGGAGCGATGCTTTTGTTGCCGACTATTTTAGCGTTGAAGAACAGGCGCTGATTGCGCGCGAGTTTGCAGCGGACCGGCCTCGGATCTTAGCCCTGCTTTGGAGCGGTAAAGAGAGCGCGCTGAAGGCGCTGCGTGCGGGCCTGCGATTCGACACACGGTCTGTGATCGTCAGCCTTTCCGCCGAGTCATTCGATCTGAATGGCTGGAGCCCGCTACAGGTTCGTTACACCAGCGGGCATCATACCGGAGGTCGTCTTGAAGGCAAAGTCTTCCACGGCTGGTACCAACATGCAGACAACATCGTGCGAACCGTAGTCTCCGCTCCGCCGCCGGAACCGCCGATTCGGTTGGAGATCCAGGGCCAGCCTTTCGATATTTCACGCGATAGCGCTTCTCACGATCGTGCTTTTCGGTGCGCCTAGCGATGGCTGACTTGCTCACAGGGACTTGTATGGCACATCGCGACCAGCAATTCGATTTCGATTTCATCGTCATCGGTTCAGGCTTCGGCGGTAGTGTTTCGGCTCACCGGCTAGCGGAGAAAGGTTATCGGGTTGCGGTCATGGAGATGGGCCGGCGCTGGACGCCGGACAATCTGCCACACAGCAGTTGGTCAATCCATCGCTGGATTTGGCGTCCCAACCTGGGCCTGCGCGGCTTCTTCAATTTGCGGTTTTTCAAGCACGCTACCATCTTCCATGGTTGCGCGGTGGGTGGAGGATCGATCACCTTCGCCAGCACCTTGCTTCCTCCTCCGGAGAAAGTGTGGGACGCTGGATCTTGGACGCGATTGGCCGACTGGAGAACCGAAATGCCCCAGCACTACGAAACTGCCTCGCGGATGCTGGGTGTGACGGAAAACCGAATCCTCGGTCCAGCCGATCGTCTTTTGAAGAAAGCTGCGGAAACCTCTGGCTTTGGCCACACTTTCTACTGCACCAAGGTAGGCATCTTCGAGCCGGCAGAGGGAGAGCCGGGCAATCAAACCTTTCCCGATCCATTCTTCGGCGGAGAGGGTCCGGCGCGAACCACTTGCATTGGCTGCGGTGGTTGCATGATGGGATGCCGGTTTGGTGCGAAGAATACGCTGGACCTTGGCTATCTGTATGTTGCGGAAAAGCGGGGAGCGCGGATTTTTCCAGAGACAAAGGTGGTGAACGTCGAACCGCTGCGCGGCGCAAGCGATGGCAGCGCCGGCTACGAAGTGTGCACGGTCAAATCCACCGCGTTCATTCGCCGACAACCGCGGCGCTTCACCTGCCGCGGAGTGATCTTTTCCGCTTCGTCGCTGGGCACAATGGAACTTCTCTTCAAGCTCAAAGAGAAAGGTTCGTTGCCAGCCATCAGCAACCAGTTGGGTCAGCATGTACGCACCAATTCCGAATCGCTTATCGGGGCGCGGACCCCGGGCTACTCGGAGGATTTATCGCAGGGCGTAGCCATCGGATGCGGCGTCTATATCGACGAGCACACGCACATTGAAGCGGTCCGCTACCCACGCGGCTCCGATGCTATGGGGTTTCTGACCACAATCCTGACCAATGGCCGTCCCGGTCCGCAGCGGATTGCGCTCTGGCTGAAGAACGTTATCGTTTCCATGCTGCGCCACCCGTTCAAGACGGTGCGTGTGCTGCAGCCATTGGGATGGGCCCGGGAGTTTGTCTGTCTGCTGTGCATGCAGGCGCTCGAGGGAGAGATCGAGATGCGTTGGCAACGTCCCTGGTTCTGGCCGTTCCGGAAATTTCTGGTTAGCCGCGGCGAGAAGGTGCCTACTTACATTCCGAAGGCGAACGAGTTCGCGCAGAAATACGCGCAACTCACCGGCGGTTTTCCGATGAGCATGTTGCCGGAGATTCTTTTCGATGTTCCGGGAACCGCGCACTGTATCGGAGGTTGCGTGATTGCCGATTCTTCCAGCCACGGCGTGGTTGATTCTCACCACCGCGTCTTTCACTACAAGAACATGTACATTTGCGACGGGTCCGTAGTGGCAGCCAACCTCGGTGTCAATCCCAGCCTGACCATTACCGCGCTTGCCGAGCGGGCGATGAGCTTCATCCCTCCGGCGGCAGAGACGGAGTGGAATGATTCCGCTTACGCCACGACCAAACCCTGCCTTGGCTGACACCGGGGAGGGTATCGAAGCCTGGGTTTTGTTTCTGTGCTGCACTCCAGGGTTCTTAACCGGTTAGTAATGAATTCCCCGAAAAAAATCATCTACCCGATCTATTGAAATCATTGAGTTAGGAGAAAAATCCCGCAAAATCTTTGAGTTTAAAGGACTTATCGGTAAAATATTACGGAATAAGGATTTAGCGGAAGATAGTTCTCAGTTCCCAGTTCTCAGTTCTCAGAAAAGACTTGGTTCGTGGCACCCCCCTCCCCCCATTTTCGTTAAATTCTTCATTCTAAAGGAATTAGTGTAAATGATTCAAAACAAATGAGTTAGTGGCGGATGGTTGACGTGGCTGAACTCCCGCCTCTCCATGACACGCAAGGAAAAAGGGTGCGGGAGGAATCCGCACCCTTTTCCTGTCTATAGTTCTATTATATCAATTCCGACCTGCCTACCCGCCAATTTTTCCGACTTTATTTTCGCAGCCAATCCATTGACTTACGCGGAAAATCGTCAACGCTGGGGCTTGACAGGATCTTCCCAAATCGGGAAACGCGGTGGGGGTTGAGGCTCAAGGATTGGTTGCCATCGGGGCCGTTGCTGCAGCGGGCAGCAGGCGGTCCAATAGCGCCTGCTCCCCCTCAAGCCACAAACGGGTGGTATAAAGCAAGGCGCTGCATTGCAGCGTGATCCAGTCTTTGGTCATTAGCGGCGAGCGGAATTCTTTGCGATTCGCGATCCAATGCTGGGCAACGTGACGCGCAATGGTGAAGCCGAAGCCCGTGCCCTTGTCCGACCCGCCAATGTCGCCGAGGATTCCATCCAGCGTGAACATCACCTTGGACAACATGATCAGCGATCCGGGGAATTTGACACCCTTCATGGCGAGGCGTTCCAGGAGCGTCATGGCATCGACGCCGCCGCTGGAGAAACCCGCCACCGGCAGTTCGCGGATAAAGCGTGTGACCAACTCCGAAACCATCTGCCCCCGCGGTGACGTTCGTCTGATGTGCTGCTGAGAGAGCGCCAAAACTTCGTTGCAGGTTCCCACCGGGTCGCGCAAAGTTACCATCAGAAATAAGAGCGCGAGATGCCGGCGCCGATCGCGGCTTAAGCGTTCCCTCAGCGCCCAGTCGATGATCGTCAGTTCGCCGGTACGGTTGTTATAGAGCAGATTGCCGGCATGAGGATCGCCGTGAAAGATGGCATCCTCCTGCGCCGCCAAAAGAGGCACTGCGACCAACGCTTCGATGAGTTGTTCGGCAACTTTCCTGCGCCGCGCTTCGGGCAGGCGGGCGGCAGCGTTCGTTACCTTGATTCCACTCTCCTCGGTGAGCGCAGTAATTCCGGACGTACACAATGGCTGAATCAGCCGCGGCACGCGAACGCCCTTCATCGACCGATAAAGACTCCATGCTTCGAGCAAAGTCTTCTGCTCGCGGACGAAATTAACCTCGTGCCGCAGCAGGCGCCGGACTTTCTTGAAGGTATCGGGGAGAAGCTGCTCAGGAAATCCGTAAGTGTGATGCTGGTCCGCGAAGTATTGCGCGAGGCCCTGCAAGTAATCCATGTCCTCCGCAAAGTACTCGGGGATGTGAGGCTTCAGGACTTTAAAAACACCCCGTTCACGCTTTCCGCTTTCCGGGTTGCGCCAGGTAAAGCGCACCACGGCGCTAACACTTGCCTCCGAGAGTATGACGGGCGCGATCTTTACCGAGTACTTCTCGATCCGCGGGCCCAACTCTTTTCGAATAGTCGCAACCACGTCCTCCGGCCGGACGTCGCGAATTCCATTTTCGAGCCGGGCAAGCGCATTCCTCAGAGCCGGACGAAGGTGCTGGTTACGGGCGATGACTTGTCCCAGTTTTTGCAGGCCGGGTACCTTTGCGATGAGCCGCAGCAAGCGCTCTTCCGCTGAAGTTTTCGGGGGAAGCTCAAGTTGCTCGACGAGCTTTGGGGCAAGGCGCGCGGGCGAGAGCCGCGCCACCACGAACATCATGGCGTCCCGAACCGGCGGACGCCACTCTTCGTAGGCTTTCGGAACCAACCTGGTCACGGGAACGATCTCGTCGACAATCCATTGCGCCATCGTGTCCCGCATGGCGCGACCGGCGGGACTTCGCAGCCCGGCCTCGATGGCGTTTGTCTGCTCAACAGCCGTGGCATCTTTGGGTAGAAGATTCGCCAGGGCAGCCCGCAACTGTTCCGGAGCCAGGTGGCCCAAACCATCTTCCACGACAGACGAAGCGATGACAGACGAACCCGGCATAAGGGTCACTTGATCTTCTATTACGATAGGCCGCAGCCGGTGGCTATGCTGTGATTGCCGTCACGACATCGTGGGTATCGCGCGCGTCCGAACTACAACCGGTCTACCGGTCTCATAAACCCCAGGAGAATTTTCAATGGCTGCCTGCAAGCGGCAGAACATGCGCGACAAGTTCCCTGAGAAACCGATCCGAGTTCATAAACACCGCAAAGTGACCGCCATCGATCGGCACAAACTCTTTGTGCGGAGCTTTGATTGCATCGAGATATTGCCTTGCGAGCGCGGTAGGAGTCGTAAAGTCCTCGGTTCCCTGGAAGAAAAACATAGGCACTGCAAACTCAAGCCCAAGATCCTTCGGCGTAGAGGACCTTGTCTGTGGAACCAGACGGTCGCCGCTTAGAATCTGCCCGTCGATAGAATCGTTCAGATCTCGCACGGAATTACCGGGAGCGACCAAAGCAAGTCCAAGGGTCCCGGGGAGGAATCGATCAGCGCCTTCGAAACGGTTCGCCCATGTGCGCTGTACGCCATAGCCCTCACCGTTCGAGTAAGGTGGTGGCCCAATGCGGCGCAGTTCGGCAACCGCTTGCCGATTTCCGGTGGCCTGCGCTTTCTCCAGCAGCGCGGCATAAGCCACAGAGTAGGTCTTTGTTTCATCGGAGACCTGGCCTGTGCCCACGTAAGCGTAGAAAAGGTCTGGTCTGGCCTGCACCATGCGTAGGCCGAGGATCGAGCCAAAGGAGTGGGCGACGAGAACGATCCTGTCCTTGCCGAGATGCTTCCGCAGAAATTCGGACAGTTCGATTCCATCTTGCGCCATGCGATCAAGGGTCATGGTGGACGCAACCGATGGACCGGTTTCCCGGAGCGTTCTACCCGCGCCTCGTTGGTCCCATTGCACTACGGTGAAGCGCTTTTCCCACGCCGCGAAGAAAGCGAATGACCAAGGATTTGTTACATCGCCTGGGCCGCCGTGAACAAATAGCAGCACGGGATTCTGTCGATCTTCACCACGGATGGTGACCCATTGGTCGATGCCTCCGAGGTGAACGTACATTGCCTCGTCAACACCCTTTGCGGAGTCAATCGCATACTGCCGCGCGTTGCGCTCCCGCAAGAACGAAAGTGTCTGGTCGAACTTTCGATAGTCCGCATCGTTGTAAGCGGCTGCCGTCGTGCTCTCTCGTGCCGCGGATTGTTGCGGCGCCGGATTCTGTGCTGGTGCTACGACTGACAGGAAGGCAACGAGGGAGACATAAACTCCGCAACAAGGCAACATGTGAACTCTCATTGTGAAAGGATACGGATCACGCACGTCGCCGGTTCCGCGACTTTCGGCAAGTTTCGATTGCCGTGAGTCTCCTGCATAAGGACTGTCCCTCGGTGACCCTCATCACACACGACGGTACCGGCCGTCATGGCTGTAGATGTTGCAGACATTGAGACTGGAAGCAGGTTGAAAACGGGAGGACGTCATGATGATGTTATATCGTCTTGTTCGGCTGATCGAAATCCACTCCCAGACACTGGCTGTATGCCTTCTCGATCGAGTCCAGAATTCGAAGTTGACTCAAAACTACCAGCGAAGCGTTCCCGGCGAAGAGCTGAAAGAAACGGTGTATGAGATCTACGGCCATCTGGGGGAGTGGCTGATGGGCAAGGATGAACCGCAGCTTGAACAACGCTACCTGCACATTGGGTCGCGGCGGGCCAGCCAGGGGGTACCGCTGAGCGAGCTGATCTGGGTGATCGTTTTGACCAAGGAAAACCTGTGGGATTTCATCAAGAAGGAATCGGTTTTGGAGCGCCCGGTGGAGGTGTTCGGCGAACTGGAAATGCTGCAGTTACTGGAGCAATTCTTTGACCGGGCAATCTACCATGCCGCCGTTGGTTACGAACAGGCGGTCGGGGACGCCGCTCTCGGGGAAACTAGCGCACCATCCCGGAAAGTGTAAGGGAGACCGTGAAGCTGTCGCTTGGAAAGTGCCGGTTTCGATAAGCAGCTTGACATCGGAGCTGGGATTGCACCTATTCAGGAACAGGTGGGCATACCAGAAGAAGAATAAGGTGAATAGTTCTCTGCGTTGACGTCCCGGGTGATGCCGATCACATAAGTTCGTGACCTCCGTCCTATGGGTCGCGCTTGGGCTTAGTCATACTATGGTTGGGGAGGTCCGGCTATGTCACATGAGAACCGCGACATCCTTGACATCCTGCGGTTCGAGTTGAGATTTCTGGAAGAGGGCGGGTATGGTCGCTCGCCGTCCTATGCATCTTGGCGAGCTGCGTACATCTTTGAAGATTCCCCAACTTGCCTGAACTTCAGGGATACCACCCGGCCGCATCCCTGCAGCGAATGCGTGCTGACGCAGTTTGTTCCCGCTGAATTCCGCGAACAAAATGTACCGTGCCGATTCATTCCACTCAACGACAAAGGTCAGACGATCGACTCCCTTTACAGCACCGGAACAAAAACAGAGTTGGAAGAAGCCCTTCGCGACTGGTTGCGCCGGGAGATCAGCCGGATCGAAGCAGGGCAAAGGCAAGCGCGCGCCAGCTAGCCGCCCTCGGAACAGCAAATAGCGCAACACGGAACAAAAAGTCCGCGTGGTCAGGAGTTGGCCATCTTTTCCAGCGCAGCCTTGTTGCGGATGATCAGCGTGGCGCCCTTTAATTGCACGAGTTGTTTCTTCTTAAACTGCGAGAAAAGGCGGCTGACAGTCTCCCGGGTCGTGCCAATCATTTCGGCGATTTCCTCATGCGTCATGGTGAGCTTGACCTGCAGGGGGTCACCATTCCCCGCCGCATTGGACCAGCCGAGCAGCAAGTGCGCGAATCTCTCGGAGGGGGAATTGGTGAGCCCCAGCGTGCGGATGCCTTCATACGCCGTATAGTAATTGCGGCTTAGCTGCTCCGCCACTCGCAGAGCCACTTCTCCATATTCACGCAAGAAGTGGAGCAAGGCATCGCGGGTGATGAAATTTGCCTGGCCCGGCTCGATCATCTCGGCGGTCACTTCATAAGGCCGATTGGAAATCGTGGCACTGAGCCCAAGAACATCTCCCGCTTCCGAGATCTTGGTGATGACGGTTTTGCCTCCGGCCGATGACGTGGAAAGCTTTGCTTTCCCGGTGCATAGGACAAAAACCCCACGTGGCTGCTGTCCCTCGATAAACAGCATCGCGGATTTTGGGTAGACCGCGGTGGACCTGATCTCATTCAACCTCTGCAGCGCGGCCGCTGGAAGATTGCAGAATAAATGCTCTTCCCGCATGGGGCAGGTAAGACAGTTGTCGAGGATGTTCAGCCCGTAGGGAGCCCGCATTCGTTAAAGCTTTCCGCAAAAATTGTATCACCGATCAGGTTGTGATCATGATCACGGAAGGTCGTGACTCCAAACATGGTATCGAGGCCCTTGTGCGAGGAAAATGTATATGCACGGGAGTCTAGGGAAGCTGTGCAGATGGAGGTCTCCCATGAGCACCGCAACCGAAACCAGAGATCCGGAAGTCAGGAAAGCAGTGGGGGTGGAACGTTCGCGGCAAGTGCCGCCCCCGGCAGCGCAAGTACGCGTAGAACGGTTGTTTAGTGACGTTCTACTGGAAACGAACGACCTGCAGCGTCACCGCCGCACCCTGTCGGCAGTACTGTCCTTCGTTCTTCAATGCTTATTACTGGGAGTTCTGCTCATCGTACCGCTAATGTTTACTGATGTTCTGCCGCAACAGCAATTGCTGACGTTTCTTATGGCACCGCCGCCCCCGCCCCCACCGCCGCCAGCGGCATCCGTTGCTGCGGCCAAAGTCGTGCGGGTGGCGGAAAGTGAAATCCTGAATGGGCGCTTGCGCGCACCAAGCAGGATTCCGCAAAACGTTCAGATGATTCGAGAGGACTTGGTTCCGCCGGACCTGTCCGGTGGGGGAGTTCCGGGAGGAGTCCCCGGTGGAATTCCGGGTGGGCAGCTGGGTGGAGTAATCGGTGGAATTCTCAGTTCGACTCCGAGCGCCGGCGCCGTTCCGAAACTGGCGACTCCGGTGACCCCCAAACGCATTCGCGTTTCTCAGGGTGTAACCGAGGGGCGGCTAATTCATAAGGTTGAACCCCCGTATCCGAAGCTTGCACAATCGGCACGCATCCAGGGCCAGGTATTGCTCACTGCCATCATCTCCAAAACAGGCGAGATCGAGAACCTGGTGTTGATAAGCGGGCACCCCTTGCTGGCGCCTGCTGCCATAGAAGCGGTTAAGCAGTGGCGCTACCGTCCGTTCCTGCTGAATGGTGAACCGGTGGAAGTGGAAACTACGATCACGGTAAATTTCGAACTTTCCTATTGAGGCTTGATAACCGCGTAACTTTGAAATGCGGGGATAAGGAAGGTAATACCATCATGGAAGAAGCACATCGGTTTCGCGTAGTCGCGTGGTGGGCCTCTGGCCGGACGGGCATTGCAAAGTCCAGTTCCGCTCCCAATGCGATCCATTTCACTTCCCCGCCCGCTTTTGGCGGCCTGGACGGCAGGTGGACACCGGAGGACTTGCTGCTCTGCGCTATCGCCAGTTGCTACACGACCACCCTTCGGGCGCTCGCGGAAAATTCAAAGTTTGAATACACGGACCTGCAGGTGGAAGTGGAAGGCAAGATCAGCAGGGCCGACACAGGCTACAGCTTCGGCGAAGTGCTGATTCGTGCGAATTTGATGGTTCCGCAAGAAGCGGACGAGGCACGGGCGATCAAACTTCTGCACAAGGCCAACGGGCTATGCCTGGTGTCTCGCGCGCTCTCGGTCGAACAAAGATTTGAACCACACGTGCAGGTAGGCGAATTACGAGTGGAAGTTGGCCAACCTTTACCAGTTTCCGGCAAACAGGAGGGTCGCCCGATAAAACACTAAGCCGCAACAGTTGTCGCGCTTGCCAGAGTCTGCTGCATCCCCGATCATCACGGAGAAGGAGACAGCGCCCAAGATAGAGTCACCTCCTCCGCAGCAAGATTTTGCTGGAGGTGTGTTATGCACACAGTGGAAGCGGGTAGGCGGATCGCCCTCAAGAACATCTTGTTTGCCACCGATTTTTCACCCTGCTCAAATGCCGCGCTACCCTATTCCTTGTCGGTCGCACGCCGGCATGGGGCAACCTTACACGCCGCCCATGTCATGCCCACCAAGGCCGAGCTTGTCTTGATGTCTGCGGCCAAAGATCGGTGCTCAAACTTCGCGGTTAGAGCGGCGTCGCGGTACCTGAATCTCTACCTTGAAGAGTCCTGAACATCCGTCGATCGTCTATCCTCAGAGTGTGGCGGTTTTCGCCGGAGCAATAACGAGGAATGAGGAGCACCAATGAGTTCGACCGAGGCTGATCTCGTGGCACGATCGCCGAATGAAGAGCAGCAGTCAGCCCCGCAGAGATACGGCCTGGACGCCATGTTCTCTCCAGGGTCTGTGGCCGTCATCGGCGCGACCAGTCGTCCTGGCACCGTGGGCCACGCCGTTCTAGAGAACCTGTTGCACAGTAAGTCTCCAACAAAGGTGTACGCCGTCAACGCGAAGCATCCGGAAGTGCTGGGACTCAAAACTTACGCGAATATTCGCGACATACCCGGACATGTGGACTTGGCTATAGTTGCCACCCCGGCGGCGACTGTCCCACAGATCATCGGAGAGTGTGTGGATGCCGGAGCCAAGTCCGCGATTGTGCTTTCCGCTGGATTCAAGGAGCGCGGCGCGGAGGGCGCCGCACTCGAAGACCAAATTCAAGAACAGTGCCGACGTGGTTCGATGCGCTTGATTGGCCCCAACTGCCTCGGCATTATGAACCCGACGATCGGGTTGAATGCCACTTTCGTCAAGGTTGCGCCCAGAGCGGGTAACGTCGCGTTCCTGAGTCAAAGTGGAGCGCTTCAGGTCGCGATCCTCGACTGGAGCGAGCGCGAGCAGGTTGGCTTCAGCGCGATCGTTTCCACCGGCTCGATGCTGGATGTCGATTGGGGCGATTTGATCTACTACTTTGGCGATGACCCGAACACCAAGAGCATCCTGATTTACATGGAATCGGTGGGAGACGCGCGGTCGTTCCTGTCGGCCGCGCGTGAAGTCGCCCTCACCAAGCCGATCATCGTAATCAAGGCTGGCCGATCCCCAGCTGGATCGCGGGCGGCAGCCTCGCACACCGGCGCGCTCACGGGCAGCGACGAGGTGCTGGAGGCAGCCTTCCGCCGCTCGGGAGTTTTGCGGGTGCACAGTATCGCGGACCTTTTCTATATGGCGGAAGTGCTCGGCAGACAGCCTCGCCCCAAGGGTCCGCGGCTTACGATTCTGACCAATGCGGGCGGACCTGCGGTCCTGGCCGCCGACTCGCTGGTGGCCAATGGCGGCGAGCTGGCGGAGCTTTCTTTAGAGAGTCTGCAGCGCCTGAATGAATTTCTCCCTGCCTTTTGGAGTCATAGCAATCCCATTGATGTTCTAGCCGATACCGATTCCGAGCGCTATGCTCGCGCCCTCGAAATTGCGTCGCAAGATCCGAATAGCGATGGACTCCTGGCCATCCTTGTTCCGCAAGCAATGGCCGATCCCACGCAGGTTGCAGAGCGCATGAAGCCTTATGCCAAATCTGGCAAGCCGGTGCTGGCCAGCTGGATGGGAGGAAACAGCGTTGCTGCCGGCGAAGCTATCCTGAACTCGGCGGGCATTCCAACGTTCCCATATCCCGACACGGCCGCGCGGGCCTTCACCTACATGTGGCGCTACACCTACAACCTGCGTGGACTATATGAAACTCCCACCCTCGCAGAACCCTCGGAGGCAAACGCATCATCCCGCAATCAGGTCGAACAATTTATTCAGAATGCGCGCAGTCACGGCCGCGTTCTACTCAACGAGTTGGAATCGAAGCAGCTGTTGTCGCTCTACGGCATCCCCACAGTGGAGACGCGCGCCGCAGCCAGCGAGAACGAGGCGGCCAAGCTGGCTGCGGAGCTTGGCTTTCCGGTGGTACTGAAGGTCCTTTCCGAAACCATCACGCACAAGACGGATGTTGGCGGCGTCAAACTGAACTTGCGCGATGAGGCGGCAGTCCGCTCTGCCTATCGCGCCATCCAGTCTTCGGTTGCGGAGAAGGCTGGTCGCAAACAATTCGCCGGGGTCACGGTGCAACCGATGGTGAGGTTCGATGGCTACGATTTGATCCTCGGCAGCAGCGTGGACCCACAGTTTGGGCCCGTCATCCTGTTCGGTTCGGGTAGCCTGCTAGTCGATGTGTATGGCGACCACGCCCTGGCGCTGCCGCCGCTGAACACAACGCTGGCGCAAAGAATGATGGAGCAAACCAAAATCTTCTCCGCGCTCCAGGGAGTCCGCGGGCGCAAACCCGTAAACCTGGCAGCGCTGGAGAACCTGCTGGTCCGTTTCAGTCAGTTTGTGCTCGAGCAGCGGTGGATCGCAGAAATCGATATCAATCCTCTGCTCGCTTCGCCGGAGCGCCTACTGGCCCTCGATGCCAGAATCGTGCTACACGGACCCGCCGTAACTCTCGACCAGTTGCCCAAGCCCGCGATCCGGCCCTACCCTTCACGCTATGTCTCGTCCTGGACGATGAAGGACGGAACTCAGGTCACCATCCGCCCGATCCGCCCCGAAGACGAACCGCTGATTGCTCAGTTTCACGAGACGCTTTCCGATCGCAGCGTCTACCTGCGCTACTTCTGCTCCCTCAGCCTGAGCAGGCGAGTGGCGCATGAGCGGCTGTTGCGCATCTGTTTCGGCGATTACGACCGTGAAATGGCGCTGGTCGCCGAGCACACCGATCCCGGCACGGGCGAGCGCCGGATCTTGGGCGTTGGGCGTATGAACAAGCTTCACAACAGGAATGAAGCGGAAGTCGCGGCGCTGGTTTCAGACAAGTATCAAAAGCTGGGTTTGGGGCATGAATTGCTCCGCCGTGTCGTCCAGATTGCCCGCGATGAAAAGTTAAGCCGAGTATCAGCGGAAATGTTGACTGACAACATAGCGATGCAGGCCGTCTTCAGGAGCCTGGGCTTTGGTATTCGCGCGGGTGAAGATTTCAGTTCGCTCTTTGCACACATGGACCTCTGAACGATTTACACGATCGTGAGCAGGGTCACACAAAGCGAAATCGGCGCCATCCTGAGTTCCAATTCTTCCCGCTCCTCATTTTTTCGTTTGTGATCTGGATCACACCTCTCTGTGAGCCATGTTCCCGACAACAGCGCCCCGTTCCGGCATTCTCTATGTAACGGTTTCTTCAGAGCGGTCGGAGCAACAGAGAAAGTTCACAAGAGGGTGCCATGAAACGTAAGTTCAAGACCATGGACGGCAACGAGGCAGTCGCGTATGTCGCCTACCGCCTCAATGAAGTCATCGCCATTTATCCCATCACGCCATCGTCGAACATGGGCGAATGGGCGGATCAATGGTCGTCGGAAAGTGTACCGAACATCTGGGGCAGCGTACCCCACATCATTGAAATGCAGAGCGAAGGTGGCGCCTCGGGGGCCGTTCATGGCGCCCTGCAGACCGGGGCCCTGTCCACGACCTTCACGGCGTCACAAGGCCTGCTGCTGATGATCCCCAACATGAACAAGATCGCAGGCGAACTTACGGCTACGGCCTTTCACGTCAGCGCGCGGACGGTGGCAACCCACGCCCTCTCAATTTTTGGCGATCACTCGGATGTGATGTTCTGCAGAACTACGGGATTCGCGATGCTCTCGTCGAACTCGGTCCAGGAAGCAATGGACCTGGCGCTCATTGCGCACGCGGCCACGCTCGAAACCCGCATCCCTTTCCTGCATTTCTTTGACGGCTTCCGCACTTCGCATGAAGTCAACAAGATCGAAATGCTCACCGAAGACGACATGCGCGCCCTCATTAACATGGATCGCGTCGTCGAGCACCGGCAGCGAGCGCTTTCTCCGGACCATCCCGTGTTGCGCGGCAGCGCGCAAAATCCCGACGTCTTTTTTCAGGCGCGTGAAGCCGCCAATCCTTTCTATGAGGCCGCTCCGGATAAGGTCCAGGCGGTAATGGATAAGTTTTCCCAGGTCGTGGGGCGTTCCTATCACCTGTTCGATTACGTGGGCGCGCCCGATGCCGAGCGCGTGATCGTCATGATGGGCTCGGGCGCAGAGACCGCTCACGAGACGGTTGATTATCTGAACGATCATCTGAACAAGCCCGGTGAGAAAGTCGGCTTGCTGAAAGTCAGGCTGTACCGCCCGTTTTCCGTCAAACGATTCATCGAGGCGCTTCCGCCAACCGTGCGCAAGATTGCGGTTCTCGATCGCACCAAAGAGGCTGGCGCCGCGCGAGAGCCACTCTATCTTGACGTGGTCAGCGGAATTCAAGAAGGAATCAAGCTGGGCTATGGCGCGCTGAAGGTCGCACCGGAGGTCGTCGGTGGACGTTACGGTCTCTCGTCAAAAGAATTCACGCCCGCGATGGTCAAAGCCGTATACGACAATCTGGCGAAGCCAAATCCAAAGGACCATTTCACCGTCGGCATTCAAGACGACGTCAGCCATACGAGTCTTGATTGCGATTCCGATTTCTCCATCGAGCCCGAAAGCGTGGTGCGAGCCATGTTCTACGGCTTGGGCGCGGATGGTACGGTGGGCGCAAATAAGAACTCGATCAAGATCATCGGCGAAAACACTGAGAACTACGGGCAGGGATACTTCGTCTACGACTCCAAGAAGTCGGGCGCGATGACGGTTTCGCATCTGCGTTTTGGGCCGCAGCCGATCCGCTCCAGCTACCTGATTTCGAAGGCCAACTTCGTGGCCTGCCATCAATGGATTTTCCTGGAGCGCTATGACATGCTCAGCGCCCTGGTTCCCGGTGGCGTTTTCCTGCTCAATAGTCCTTTTAATAAGGACGAAGTTTGGGACCATCTGCCGCGCGAAGTCCAGACGCAACTGCTCGCGAAGAAAGCGCGATTCTTCATCATTGACGCCTATCAGGTGGCGAGCGATACCGGCATGGGCTCGCGCATGAATACCATTCTGCAGACCTGCTTCTTTGCCATCTCCAAGGTTCTGCCCGGCGAACAAGCGATTGAAGCCATTCGCCAATCCATTATCGACACCTACGGCAAAAAGGGTGACGAGATCGTGCAGCAAAACCTGCGCGCCGTCGATGAGACTCTGGCCCACCTTTTCGAAGTCGACGTCCCAGAGAAAGTCACGAGTCATACCGAAATGCCAGCCACGTTTTCTCCGCAGGCACCGAAGTTCGAGCGCGATGTGCTCGGCGTAATCTACGCCGGCCACGGCGACGAGATCCCGGTGAGCGCTTTTCCTGTCGATGGGACCTTCCCTACCGGCACCGCCAAGTGGGAAAAGCGCAACATCGCGCTCGAGATTCCCGTGTGGGATACGACGACCTGCATTCAGTGTGGAAAGTGCGCCATCGTCTGCCCGCACGCTGTGCTCCGCATCAAGGTCTACGACTCCAAGCAATTGGAGGGTGCGCCGAAGACTTTCAAGTCTACCGAGGTGCGCGACAAGGACAAAGGTTGGCTGGGCCAGAAGTACACCATTCAGGTTGCGCCCGAAGACTGCACCGGATGCGGCATCTGCGTCGATATCTGTCCGGCGAAGAACAAGAGCGAGACTCGCCTGAAAGCGATCAACATGGTGGCGCAGCCGCCGCTGCGCGAGCCGGAGCGCGAGAACTGGGATTTCTTCCTCAAGATTCCCGAGCTTGATCGCCGCAAAATCAAAATCACAAATATCCGCCAGCAGCAGGTGCAGGAACCACTGTTCGAATTTTCGGGAGCCTGTTCCGGATGCGGCGAAACGCCTTATCTGAAGCTGCTTTCCCAGCTCTTTGGAGATCGTTCCGTGATCGCCAATGCGACCGGTTGCTCTTCGATCTACGGCGGGAACCTGCCGACTACGCCTTGGGCCAAGAATGCCGACGGGCGCGGGCCGGCTTGGTCGAACTCTCTGTTCGAAGACAACGCCGAGTTCGGCCTGGGATTCAGGCTATCTATCGACAAGCAGACTGAATTCGCTCGTGAGTTGGTGCACCGTTTGTCTGGGTCAATCGGAGACGAACTCGCCACAGCTTTGCTGACGCAAACGCAGAAAGACGAGTCGGACATTTTCGAGCAACGGCAGCGGGTCGAACTGCTGAAAGAAAAGCTACAAAGCGTGAACTCGCCGGAAGCCAAGCAACTTCTGGCCGTCGCCGACATGTTGGTGAAGAAGAGTGTGTGGATCGTCGGCGGCGACGGCTGGGCTTACGACATCGGTTACGGAGGGCTGGACCATGTGCTGGCCAGCGGTCGCAACGTGAACCTGTTGGTGCTCGACACCGAGGTTTACTCCAACACGGGAGGACAAGCGTCTAAGGCCACGCCTCGGGCTGCGGTAGCGAAGTTTGCAGCAGGAGGCAAACCAGCGCCGAAGAAAGATCTTGGCCTGATGGCCATGAGCTACGGCAACGTTTATGTAGCCAGTGTGGCCATGGGCGCCAAGGACGAACATACGCTCAAAGCTTTCCTGGAAGCGGAAGCCTACGACGGCCCAAGCATCATCATCGCTTACTCCCACTGCATCGCGCACGGCATTAACATGACGACCGCAATGTCAGACCAAAAAGTCGCGGTGGACTCGGGTCAATGGCTCCTTTACCGCTACCATCCGGAGCGTGCCCTGGCCGGGCAGAATCCGTTAACACTCGATTCCCGGACCCCGACGCGCAAGGTCAAAGACTATCTACAACAGCAAACGCGCTTCAAGATGCTGCAAAAGAGCAACCCTGAACACGCCAAACTGCTATGGCAGGAAGCGCAGCAGGATGCCGACACACGCTATCGTCTGTATGAGTACCTGGCGCAGCGTAAGACACAGCCGACTGCGGCTCCGGCGGAGGCGCGGCACGATCCGCTCGTAGCAGTGGAGACCGGAAAATAACGGCCGCCACTAAAGTGAGTCACAGAACATCGATTTACGGAATCGCAATTCACGGAACAGCGACTCACAGAACATCGATTTACAGAACAAGGATGAACATTATGGACCTACACACCCGGTATCTTGGCATGCAGTTGCGCACTCCGCTGGTTGCCTCCGCATCCCCGCTCTCGCATGAAATCAGCGGAATTCGTAGCCTCGAAGATGCCGGCGCTTCCGCCATCGTGCTCTACTCCCTGTTCGAAGAGCAACTTCACAAGGAGGCGCTTGAGCTTGAACTCCATCTCAACGCCGGCACGGAGAGTTTTGCCGAGTCAATTACTTACTTTCCCCACTCCAGCGAATTTCACACCGGACCCGAAGAATATCTGAACCACGTCCGCAAAGCCAAGGACGCGGTGGACATTCCGATTATCGCCAGCCTCAACGGTGCGACTTTAGGCGGTTGGGCCAAGTATGCCAAACAAATCGAGCAGGCTGGAGCCGACGCCATCGAGTGCAATCTCTATGCCATCCCGACGAACACGGAGATTTCCGGATCCGAGATCGAGAACGGTTATGCCGACATTCTTCGCGAAATAAAAACTTCGGTGCAAATTCCGGTAGCCGCCAAGCTAAGCCCTTTCTTCAGCAACCTGGCTAATATGGCCAAGCGATTCGACCAAATGGGCACGGACGGCTTGGTACTGTTCAATCGCTTCTACCAGCCCGATATCGACCTGGAAGAATTGGAAATCAAACCCAACGTGCTGCTCAGCAGCCCGCAGGACTTACGGCTGCCCCTGACTTGGATCGGGATACTTTATGGCCGTGTCCGGGCCAGCCTGGGGGCGACCAGTGGCGTGCATGGTCCCGAAGACGTAATCAAGCTGCTGATGGTCGGCGCCGATGTCACTATGTTGTGTTCAGTTCTGTTACGCAACGGCATCGGGCATCTTCGTCATATCGAGCAAGGCGTTCTGGAGTGGCTGGAGGAGCACGAATATGAGTCTGTGCAACAGCTGCAAGGCAGCATGAGCCAGCTCCGCTGCCCCGATCCGGGAGCCTTCGAGCGCGCCCAATACATGCGAGCCGTCAAAGGTCTGAAGCACGCACTCCAGGTATGACAAGCTCGAGAGTGTCCTGGGAAACCACGCCGGAGAAGCACACGCGAGCAGCCTGTGATCTTGCTCGCACTCGCGAGTGACGCTTGTCACAGCCGCTTGTCTTTGCATTCGGGACAATACTCTGTAACGAAAGTCCTGCACACATGTTCAAAATCCAACACGCTGAGTTCCTGGCGCCCGGCATCAAGCGGTTCGTCATCGAGGCGCCACGCATTGCACATAAGTACAAACCGGGACAGTTCGTAATCCTGCGGCTGTACGAGCAGGGCGAACGGATTCCGATCACCATCGAACACTCCGACCCGGAGCGCGGGACGATTCGCATTGTGGTGCAGTCGGTCGGCAAAACCACCCACCTGCTCAATTCCCTGAACACTGGCGATTGCATCCTGGATGTGGTTGGACCGCTGGGGAAACCGTCGGAGATCGAAAAGTTTGGCACCGTAGTGGTGATGGGCGGCGGTGTGGGCACGGCGATGGCCTATCCGACGGCGGCGGCCCTGAAACATGCCGGCAATCGCGTGATCTCAATCGTCGGTGCGCGCAATAAAGAGCTCGTCATTCTGGAGCGCGAACTGCGCGAGGTCAGCGATGCGCTGATGATTACGACCGATGACGGAACCTATGCCGACAAGGGATTCGTCACGGATAAGCTTCGGCAACTGATCGAGAACGGCACGCGCATCGACCTGGTGCTGGCGATCGGCCCCATCCCCATGATGCGGGCGGTGGCGGAGATGACGCGGAAAGAGCACATCCGCACCATCGTCAGCCTGAACCCGATCATGATCGACGGCACCGGCATGTGTGGCGGGTGCCGCGTTCTGGTTGACGGAAAGAGTGAATTCGCCTGCGTGGACGGCCCCGAATTCGACGCGCATCGGGTGGACTTCGCCGTGCTGGTGCAGCGCAATTCCATGTACCGGGCAGCGGAACAGAAGTCGATGGAAGAATTCCAGCTCGATACAGAATCGCAGCTCAAGTCCGTTCGTGCCGGACAGACCGGCGCATGCGCGGTACAAGGAGACGCCCGGTGACCCAGCCCCCCAAGCAGCCCTCGTTGAATCCTGTGCCTTTGAAAGAGCGGATGAAGGTGCCCCGGCAGCACATGCTGGAGCAGCCTGCGCTGCAGCGTGCTCATAATTTCACCGAAGTGAACCTGGGCTATTCCGAGGAACTGGCGCGGCGGGAAGCGCAACGCTGCCTGGAGTGTGCCAAGCCAGTATGCACAACCGATTGTCCGGTGGGCGTCAAAGTGAAAGAGTTCGTGCAGATGATCGTAGCCGGCGACTTCCTGGGCGCGGCCGCCAAGATCCGCGAAGATAACGTGCTGCCCGCCATCACCGGCCGCGTGTGTCCGCAAGAAGATCACTGCGAGGGCGGCTGTTTGATGGGCAAGAAGGTTGAGCCGCTGGGGATCGGATACCTGGAGCGTTTCGTTGCCGACTATGAACAGCGCCATCTGGATATCAGCAACCTGCCCAAGGCCCCGCCGACGGGCAAGAAGGTTGCCATCGTAGGCAGCGGTCCTTCCGGCCTCACGGCCGCCGGGGATCTGGTGCAGAAGGGCCACCAGGTGCACGTATTCGAGGCATTGCACGAAATCGGCGGCGTGCTGGTGTATGGCATTCCAGAATTCCGCCTGCCGAAAGCGATCATCCGTCAGCAAGTCGATTACATGCGCGCCATGGGCGTGGTGTTTGAGACCGACGTAGTGGTGGGACGCACGGTCACCATTGACGAACTGATGGAAGAGGAAGGTTACGACGCGGTGTTTATCGGCACCGGCGCCGGGCTCCCGCAGTTCATGGGCATTCCCGGCGAACATCTTAATGGCGTCTATTCGGCGAACGAATTCTTGACGCGCATCAACCTGATGCATGCCTACGAGTTCCCCAAGTACGACGAACCCATGGTGGATTTCCGCGGCAAGAATGTGGCCGTGATCGGTGGCGGGAACACAGCGCTTGATGCGATCCGGTCGGCGTTGCGGCTGGGGGCGGGGAAGGCGTTCATTCTCTATCGCCGCAGCGAGGCAGAGATGCCAGCGCGCATCGAGGAAGTGAATCACGCCAAGCAGGAAGGCATTGAATTCCAGGTGCTTGCCGCCCCGCTCGAGTTCCTCGACGACGGCAAGGGCTGGTTAGCCGGTGCACGCTGCCAGAAGATGGCCCTGGGCGAACCGGATGCCTCTGGGAGACGGCGCCCGGTTCCGATCGAAGGCTCTGAATACGAAATTCCTCTTGCCGTGGCGGTCATCGCGATCGGGACGAGTGCCAATCCGATTGTCCAGAGCACCACGCCTGGCCTCGCCACCAATAAGCGGGGTTACATCCAGGCCAACGAGACCACGCAGAAAACGTCGCGCAAGGGGGTGTTCGCCGGCGGCGACATCGTCACCGGAAGCGCGACGGTGATTTTGGCCATGGGCGCTGGACGGCGAGCTGCGAAGTCGATCCACGAGTATTTGACCGCCCCAGGCGAGTGGTAAGTGATTGAGTGGCAAAGGATTGGCAGCAAGAATTAACGTGACGAGCCTCACTACGGCCAGTGCTTCGGGTCACGGCCCGAGTGAAGGGGAAGGCTTCTAATCAAAAGTGAAGGGTGCGCGATGAAGAGAGCAGCAGGGGTTCGCGCCGGTTGCGTCCGCTGTGAACGGGGGGCTATTGGATAGCGCGGACGGGGGGAAGAAAGATGTCCTGGGAACTCGATTACAAGAATAAGTTGCGAACGCCGGACGAGGCGCTGCGCTGTGTGCAATCGGGAATGCGGGTCTACATTCAGCCGGGGTGCGCCGAACCTGAGACCTTGGTCGAGGCGCTAATGCGCCGGGGCCCCTTTGTCGAGGACGTGGAAGTCGTCCACATGATGACCATGGGAGCCGCCCCTTATGTGGCTCCAGAGATGGCCGGGCACTTTAGGCATAACGCAATGTTTATCGGCCCCAATGTGCGCGAGGCCATCAACGAGGGCCGGGCCGACTACACGCCGATCTACCTGAGTGAGATTGAAGGACTATTCGAGAGCGGCGCCATGCCGATTCATGTGGCGCTACTGACTCTTTCTCCTCCGGATTCGCACGGCTTCTGCAGCTTCGGTGTGGGGGTGGATACGTCGCTCACCGCAGCCAAATGCGCCCGCTACGTGGTGGCGCAGATCAACGACCAGATGCCGCGCACTTTTGGAGACAGTTTTATCCATGTGAGTGAGCTCGATGCCATCGTGGATTCTTCCCGGCCACTGTGCGAAATGAAGCAACCGGAAATCACCGACCTGCACAAGGCCATCGCCCGCAACGTCGCAGGTTTGATTGACGACGGGGCCGTCCTGCAGACCGGCATCGGCGGAATCCCCAGTGCGGTGCTGCCGTTTCTCATGGATCGCAGGGATCTCGCGGTTCACAGCGAACTGGTTTCCGACGGCGTGATTCCCCTGATCGACGCGGGCGTGCTCACGGGCGCGCGCAAGAACTTTAAACCGCGGAAGATCATCCTGGGATTTGCTCTGGGCACGAAACAGTTGTTCAATTTTGTGGACAACAATCCAATTTTCGAGTTCCATCCCACGGCTTACTCCAACGATCCCGGACTAATTGCCCGCAACGACAACATGGTGGCCATCAACTCGGCGCTGCAGGTCGATCTCACCGGCCAGGTCTGCTCCGATTCGATCGGCAACCAGTTCTATAGCGGTATTGGCGGACAAGTGGACTTTCTGCGCGGGGCTTCGCGCTCGAAGGGCGGTAAGCCGATTATCGCCATTTCGTCGACCGCCAAGGATGGCGCGATCTCACGAATTGTGCCCATGCTGAGCCCCGGCGCGGGAGTGGTTACTTCGCGCGGGCTGGTCCGTTATGTAGTGACCGAGTACGGGGTAGCGTATCTGCATGGCAAGACCATACGGGAACGGGCGCAGGCGCTGATCAACATTGCACATCCAAGATTCCGCGAAGAACTTTATCAATTTTGCGAGAAAACCAGATGGCTGCAGCGGCCCTTCGTTGGGGAAACCGCGGCAACGAGGTGAGAGCGGCAACGAGGTGAACGAGAACGAGGTAAATCATGGCAGGCCAAGCGCGCGGTAAGGTCACGATCGATGTCGAGGAATGCAAGGGATGCGGGCTATGCGTGGAGTCCTGTCCGCCTAAGTGCCTGGAACTGGAGCCGGAATTGAATGCTTACGGGATTCATCCGGCCCACTATACCGGGCATGACTGCACGGGGTGTGGCATTTGCTTCTATTGTTGCCCGGAACCGGGCGCGATTACGGTCTACCGCATCAAGGCAAAGGCAAAACCACTGGCGCCGGTGCAGGGAGGCGAATATGCGGCAGCTCTGTAAAGGAAACGTGGCGGTGGTAAAGGGTGCGATCCTCGCCGGGTGCCGCGCCTATTACGGATATCCGATTACTCCAGCCAGCGAAATCGCCGAAGCGGCCGCGCTCTACTTTCCGCAGGTCGGCGGAACTTTTTTGCAAGCCGAGAGCGAAGTTGCTGCTATCAACATGGTCTATGGAGCAGCTGCGGCTGGGGTCCGCGTCATGTCTGGGTCCTCCGGCCCCGGCCTCAGCCTGATGCAGGAAGGCATGTCCTATCTCGCCGGCTCCGAACTCCCCTGCGTGATCGTGGACGTAATGCGCGGCGGGCCTGGGCTCGGCAACATCGCTCCGGAACAAAGCGACTATTTCGCCATGGTGAAAGGCGGCGGCCATGGCAACTACCGCAATATCGTGCTGGCTCCAGCATCGGTGCAGGAGATGGCCGATTTCACCATGCTGGCCTTCGAACTGGCGGACAAATACCGCAATCCGGCAGTCGTGCTGACCGATGGCTTCGTCGGGCAAATGATGGAGCCGCTCGATCTCGAGGTTCCTGAAAAAGACCACGAAGTTCCGCTCCCCGAGAAGCCATGGGCAGTAAAGGGAACGCCAGAAACACGCGCCAATGTCATCAGCTCCATTTTTCTCGAAACCGATGAATTGGAAGAACACCAGCGCAGAATGGAAGCAAAATACATCCGCGCACGGGAAGCCGAGCCGCGCTGCGAGCTCTGCCACACCGAAGATGCCGAGGTGTTGCTGGTCGGATACGGCATCGTGTCCCGAGTGCTGCTCTCGACGGTCGAAACGCTGCGCAAGGAAGGAGTCAAAGCGGGATTGTTCCGCCCGATCACGCTGTGGCCCTATCCATCGAAGGCTCTGGCGGAAGCGGCGGCTAAGGTGCAAAAAGTGTTGGTCGTTGAGTTGAGCAACGGGCAAATGGTGGAAGATGTGCGCCTGGCGCTGAACGGCAAGGTGCCGGTGGAGTTCTACGGCCGGGTAGGCGGCAACGTGCCCTCGGTCCGTGAGCTGCAGGAACAAGTGTTGACACGCATGGCCGTGGCGGTCTGAGACCAGTTCCAAGTCGATCTGGTCGGAAGAGGACAACAAAAATGGCAAACGAGAGCGTGATCAGCGTAGTGGAGTCCGAAGGCAAGCCCGAGGCTGAGCCGCAAGTTAAGCCCGAGGTTAGGATCGAAGCTAAGTCTGAAACTAGCCCTGGAATCAACCCCAAGGTGAACGACAACGGATACGAGCTCGTCCACTCCAAGTCGCCGCTGTTCTATGACCTGTACGAGCGCAAGGCAGAGCTGAAGCACCAGACTCACTACTGTCCCGGCTGCGGACACGGAGTAGTCCACAAGCTGATTGCCGAAGCGTTGCAGGAACTTGGCGTGCAGGACAAGACAATCTTCGTAAGTCCGGTGGGTTGCTCGGTATTTGCGTACTACTATTTTGACGTAGGCAACGTACAGGTCGCGCACGGCCGCGCGCCCGCAGCGGCCACGGCTATCAAACGATCCGGCCCCGACAGAATTGTCATCTCCTATCAGGGAGACGGAGACCTGGCGGCGATCGGCACGGCTGAGATCGTGCATGCCGCTAACCGCGGGGAAAAGATCACTGTCTTCTTCGTGAACAACGCCATCTATGGCATGACAGGCGGACAGATGGCGCCCACTACTCTGGTCGGGCAGAAGAGCACAACTTCTCCCTGGGGACGGCGGCCGTCGAATGAAGGCTTTCCTTTGCACATGGCGGAACTTCTTGCCACGCTGGAAGCGCCGGCATACATCGAACGCGTGGCGCTCTCTGACAACAAGAACATCATGAAAGCACGGCGGGCGATTCGCAAGGCGCTCGAGATCCAGCGGGATGGCGCGGGCTTCTCATTTGTTGAAATCTTGTCGCCCTGTCCGACAATCTGGGGCAAAGACCCGATTGAAGCGCGGCGCTGGGTTCTCGAAAAGATGACGCCAGCCTTCCCGCTGAATGTTTTCCGCGACCGCCGGCCGGAACCGCCAGTAGGTAATGAGCCGCCGCAACGCCCGGTGGCGGATGTGCTAGGAATCACGCCACTTGAGATCACGCCGAAAGCAGAGGTGCACGATGCTTCCGGACCGAAACGTCCCCATCATTTCAAAGACGTCAAAATTAAAATCGCGGGCTTCGGAGGACAGGGCGTGCTGCTGTTGGGACAACTTCTTATCGAAATGGGCATGCGCGAAGGGCTCGAAGTAAGCTGGCTGCCATCGTATGGTCCGGAGATGCGTTCCGGCAGCGCGCATTGCCATGTATGCTTGTCGAAGGAGCGGATCGGTTCGCCCCTGGTCTCGCGCCCGGATGTGCTCGTGGCCATGAACGAGTTCTCGCTGCGGAAGTTTGCCCAGGAGGTCGTAAGCGGCGGAATCGTTCTTTACAATGGAGAGAGCCTTCCTGCCGACTTCTATGCGCCGGAAGTGCAGGTGGTTTGCATTCCGGCGGCGGAGATCGCCGACAAGCTCGGTTCGACCAAGGCAGCCAATATCGTGTTAATGGGGGCGCTGCTGGAAGAGACCGAGTGTCTGGCTCCCGGAACGGCATTGAGTGTGCTCGAAGACAAGGTGAAGAAACTCGATCTGCTGGAGATTGACCGCAAAGCGCTCACCGCCGGCCGGCTGTTTATCGATGAACAGGCGCACATCGGCGCGGTCAGCCAACCCGACGGCTTCGCTTAGCGTCTAAGATTGTGGAGAGCCGGGCGTCCCCGCCCGGCTGACGGGCGAGACGCCCGTCGCTCCACCGCATCGCGCGGATGCGGTACTGGCTTTGCGGAGGACTGCAATGTCGACTGCCTGGACATCTCGTTACGCGCTACGCACCAAGAGCGTCACCAGCTCCCAAATCCGCGAATTGTTGAAGGTCACCCAAAAACCCGGAATGATCTCCTTTGGCGGTGGCCTGCCCGCTCCCGATGTATTCCCCGTCCAGCGCTTTGAGGAAGCCTGCCACAAAGTGCTCACGCAGCAGGCAGCCTCAGCCTTGCAGTATGGTGAGACCGAAGGTTACAGGCCGCTGCGCGAACTGATTGCGAACAACATCGCGCGCTACGGGATCAAGGCGAAAGTGGAGAACGTCTTGATCACTTCCGGGTCGCAGCAAGCGCTCGACCTCATTGGCAAACTGTTTATCAATGCCGGAGATCGCGTGCTGGTGGAAGCGCCAACCTACCTCGGCGCGTTGCAGGCCTTCAACGTCTATGGCGCGGAATATGTTTCCGTCCCCATCGATGAAAACGGCCTTCGCACCGACCTGCTGGAGAAGCCTCTGCGTTCTGGCCCGAAGTTCATGTATGTGCTGCCCAACTTCCAGAACCCCGCCGGAACCACATTGTCGGAAGAGCGTCGCCACGAACTGGTGGCGTTATCGGAAAAGTATGGTATTCCGATTGTCGAAGATGACCCGTACGGCCAGTTGCGCTATGAAGGCGAACACCTCCCCTCGCTGGTCGTGCTCGACCGCAAGAACCTGCGCCGCGACGACGGCTACTCCATTGGCAATGTCATTTACCTGAGTACATTCTCGAAGACGCTGGCTCCGGGGCTTCGACTGGGCTGGATCGTGGCTCCGCCTGAGATTATCAGCAAGCTGACGCAACTGAAGCAGGGCGCCGACTTGCACACTTCGACCTTCACTCAGTTCGTGGCCTACGAGGTCGCGCGCGATGGATTTCTCGATAAGCACGTGAAGTTGATTCGTCAGGTCTATCGTGAACGCCGCGACGTGATGCTTCAGGCTTTGCAGGAGTTCTTCCCGCCCGCAGTAACCTGGACTCATCCTCAGGGAGGGCTGTTTCTTTGGGTAACTCTGCCCGAAGGGCTGGACATGCAGGCAATTTTCAAGGCAGCGCTCGATCAGAATGTGGCATTTGTAACGGGCGATTCCTTCTATGCCAACGATGGCCGCGAAGGCTCCCGCCACATGCGTTTGAACTTCTCGAACGCCGCTCCCGAGCAAATACGCGAGGGCATACGCCGGTTGGCTGCGGCCGTCAACAGCCATCTGGCCGGCACCACCTTCCGATTGAAACTGCCGCTCGAGGTGTAGAAGTTCGCTAGCTGCCTTTTTGAACCTGCCCAGCTTGCCAGAATTAGGTGAGTCCACTATAGTTGCCCTGATTTTTCACCCAAAATGACAAAGGAGAACGGAAGATGCGCAACTTCGTGCTGGTTGCATTGTCTCTAGTTGTCTCTGGTTCGCTGGCGATGGCCCAGAGCAAGATCGACACCAAGTGGCATTGCCCGAAAGCTACGACGGAATACAAACTCGACGTCGGCGACGCACCGGATCACATCTATTGGATCGGCCAAGGCACTTGCGACGCTACCTCAAGTAGCGGCGAGCTGAAGGAAAAGACTGGTACCTACACGGAATTCCACGATGCGTGGAAGGCGTCCTTCAATTTCCACGGCTACTTCATCGCGACCATGGACAATGGCGACAAGGTTCACTACACGTATGAAGGTTCCGGTTCGCCCGACATCACGAAACCTGTCGCCAATAAATGGAAGATCGTGGGCGGTACCGGCAAGCACAAGGGCATCAAGGCTTCCGGGACCTGCTCCGGGAAAAACAATGCAGACGGCTCTGCCGACTTGGAGTGCACTGGCACGTATTCGATGGGCCTGGGCAAAATGGACAAGATGGACAAGATGAAGTAGGGATAGGTCTAGAAGCGGAGGTTGTCGGTCCGCACGCAGCGCTTCGGTCGGAAATTCGTAGGCGCCACATCGTACGGGGTAGTCGCTTCCGACTACCCCCTTCACAGTTCTTCCCGAGCAGCAATTTACTCCAGCACAAAGATATTCTTGGCCGCGCACATCTCCTTCAGCACCTTCGGCCACACCGTAACGCTGACTTCCCCAAGATGGGCTTTGCGGAGCAACAGCATCAACGTCCGCGACTGCCCGATTCCGCCGCCGATCGAGAGTGGAATCTGATTGTTCAGAATCGCCTGGTGATACGGCAAGCGCATGAAGTCCAGTTGCTTCGACATCGTTAGCTGCTGCTTCAGCGTCTCGGCCGTGACCCGGATACCCATCGACGTCAGTTCATGGCGCCGCTTGGTGACCGAGTTCCATACCAGAATGTCGCCATTCAGCCCATGCGTGTCTTTATTATTGCCGGTCTGATCGCGAGTATCGGTCACCCAGTCGTCATAATCGGCAGCGCGCATCTCGTGCGGATACCCATCCTTCAGCGGCCAGCCAATGCCGACGATGAAGACAGCAGGATACTTTTGCAGCACCGCCGTCTCGCGCTGCTTGCGCGGCAGGTCGGGATACATGTCGAGAATTTCCTCGGCGTGCAGGAAGGTCAGATTCTCCGGCAGATTCGGATAGCGCGATTCTTTATCCATCAATTGCGGGAACAGGGATTGCGCAAATTTTTCCGCGCCGACAATCACTTTCCAGATTTTGCTTACAATCGCTTTCAGAAAGTCGAGTTTGCGCTGCTCAGCTGTTATGACGCGCTCCCAATCCCACTGATCGACGTAGGCGGAATGATCGTGATCGAGGAAATAGTCCTTGCGCACGGCGCGCATGTCGGTGCAGATGCCCTCGCCAACTTTGCAATCGAACTGCTTGAGCGCGGCGCGTTTCCATTTGGTCGCCGCTTGTACCACCTGCGCATCGATGGGATGCAGGTTACGATCATTTGAGATATGGAACTGAACCGGCGTGCGCGACCCGTCGCGATCCAGCATGTCGTTGACGCCGCTCTCCACGTCCACGATGAGCGGCACTTCGACCATCATCAGATTGAGTTCTTTGCACAGGTTGTCCGCGATATAGCGTTTCACCTGAAAGATGGCTTGCTGCGTCTCTTTCGGGGTCAGTAAGGAGCGGTAACTGTGCGGCAGAACTTTTTCCAATTCTTTGTAATCGCCGATTCCCGGTCCTGCCAAATCGGCTTTCTTATCCTTATCCAGCACAAACGTGCTCATGCGATTTCTCCTTAGCAGACGGGTTCCGTGTCGACGACGCGCGTCACCACGCTGCCTATCGAAGTTTTGGATTAAGAGAGGGGACAGCGCCGGAGGTCACAGCGCGTGCGGCGTTACTCTTGGCTACACGTGTGCGCTTTGAATTCTCCAAAACCACCGCGGCTGTCAGCAGAATCCCAATAAGGCCAAATACCAACAACGCGAGCAGAGCCATCAAGAGTATCGGCATAGCCATACCTCGCTGTTACCTTTGAGTTTCGCGCCAGACTGCGTGCGACGCTGTGATCGTAGTCACCTATGGACGTGACCCAAGGCTTATCAAGCCAGGTGAGTGCCTTACCGCCCCGGCCAGAGTCACCGCTGAGGGTGACTTGGATCACTGCGGTCGTTCCCTCCAAGCGTTGAAACTTTCAGCTAGGCAGCGATGAAGCTGCTGAGTTCTGTTACATCCAGTTCTTGGAGGGTTGTAGCGGTGGTTACTTTCGCAACGTGCGCATTACAGCGAGAAGAACCGCTAATTTCATCGGGTTGCAAAATTCCACAAGGAGAAGAAGCGAAATTATGAAGACGACAAAACTGATGATGCTGGTAATGACAATCGCGGTGGCCCTATTCATCCTGATTCCGAATCTGTCATGGGCTGAGGACGGAGCCGCTCTCTACAAAGCAAAGTGTGCCATGTGCCATGGACCGGATGCGACCGGCAAACCTGCCGCCAAGATTCCGAGCCTGGTTTCGGATGACGTCAAGAAGAAGACCGACGCCGACCTGACCAAGGCCGTGGCGGAGACAGCGAAGCACCCGGCGCCGGTAAAGGGTCTGGCCGCTGACGACGTAAAAGCCGTCGTGGCGTACGTTCGTAGCTTGCAGAAGTAGTTATTGGCTGTAGTTGGCTGTTCCTCTTTACGCACCGCCGCGTCGCGGCAAAACTGTCGGGCGGCGGTGAAGAGGGCATGAGGGAGTATGAAGCGGTCCGGCTCAATTCGGCGGACGGAACGGAATCCTGGCCGATCCGTAGCCAGCCGGAAAGCTTCTCCACTGTTTTCCTTTTCCCCAGGGGACAGCCCGCCTGGGTCCGGGCGCACCTGTCGCCGGACCCGGTTTTTTCTTTGCATTTGGCCCGGCAAAGGTGTTGCCCATAATTCCCGAGATAGTTTCCAAGTCTGTTTCGCCTCAGCGCAGGTTTGCCTCGTACTTTATTCCGCTGGAACAGAAATCCTGCTTGGGAGCAACGAGGAGCAAGTCTAATGAGTAAAGCTTTGCTCTATGACGCGACGATGTGCATCGGTTGCAAACAGTGTGAAGTTGGCTGCGCGCAACAGAACAAGCTGCGCTACGACGACAAAGTAGCCGCCGAGCCGGTGCAATCGGAGCATAAATATACAGTCGTTCTGACCAAGGACGACAAATTCATGCGCCGGCTGTGCATGCACTGTGAGCATCCCGCTTGCGCGTCGGTTTGTCCCGTTGGCGCCCTCCATAAGACAAAAGAGGGCCCCGTCGTATACGACGTCTGGAAATGTATCGGCTGCCGTTATTGCATGGTGTCCTGCGCATTTGCCCAGCCAAAGTACGAATGGCAAGCGCTGAATCCGCGGATTCGCAAATGCATTATGTGCCCGGACCGCATAATTGCAGGCAAACAGACGGCATGTGCCGAGATCTGTCCGACGGGCGCCACCAAGTTCGGGGAGCGCGACGACCTCATTAAGGAAGCACAAGATCGAATCCGTCAAAATCCATCCAACTACGTGCCGCGCATTTACGGTCTTAACGAAGTGGGCGGAACGTCGGTCTTCATTCTTTCCAGCGTAAATGTTGAGAACTACGGTTATCCCGCATCTGCAAAAATCGGCGACACGCCGATGCCGGAATACACCGGGCGAGTGATGGAGAAAATTCCAGACTTTATCCCCGTCTGGTCGTTGGTATTGGGAGGCATTTATTGGATTTCACATCGCCGCGAGGAAGTGGCCGCGGCTGAAGCAGAACAGAAGAATGGAAGTGCGCGATGAAATTCAAGCTGACTTTCTGGAAAGTGGTTTTCATCGTCATCATGGGCCTCGGCCTGTACTCCACATTTATTCGCTTCTTCCATGGCCTAGGCGCGGTTTCAAACATGAGTGACCAGTTCCCCTGGGGACTCTGGATCGGCTTCGACCTCTTGTGTGGAGTCATGCTGGCAGCGGGTGGTTTTTGTATCGTTGGCGCGGTCTACCTATTCAACGTCGAGCGGTTGCACAGTGTTGTGCGTCCTGCGGTGTTAACGGCGTTCCTCGGCTATGTGCTTTTCATCGTTGGACTGTTATTCGACCTGGGCCGCCCCTGGTACATCTGGCATCAGCTCATCTACATGAACCCGCACTCGGTCATGTTCGAGGTCGGCATATGCGTGATGTCCTACACCACCGTTCTCTTCTTTGAATTCCTTCCCAACGTGTTCGAGCGCTTCAATCTGCAGGCTCCCATCAAATGGATTAAGAAGATCTACCCAGTGCTGATCATCTTGGGCATCCTGCTCTCCACCCTGCACCAGAGTTCGCTCGGATCGCTCTATCTGATTATGCCGAGCAAGCTGCATCCGTTCTGGTACACGCCAGCGCTGCCTTTCCTTTTCTTTGGTTCGGCGATCGCCGTTGGCTTGGCCATGACCATCTTCGAGTCCACGCAGAGCGCGAAAGCCTTCGGCCGTCACCTTGAACTCCCGGTTCTGGTCGAACTCGGCGGCGCCTTGCTGGTGGCTCTTTGGGTCAATGCCCTGCTGCGCTTCGAGGACTACTTCCACCGCGGCTTGCTGGGACAGATCATTAAACCCAGCTACGAAGCGTATTTCCTGTGGCTCGAGCTGGCGCTGGCCTTTGTGATTCCGATCGCCCTGCTCAGCTTCAAGAAGATCAGGCTGTCGCCCGGTGGCTTGTATCTAGCGTCCGTCTGCACTGTGCTCGGATTTATCACCAACCGCCTCAATATTGCGCTCATCGGCTTTGAGACTTACGCCGGGCATCACTACATGCCGAAGTGGACGGAGTTCTCCGTGACCCTCATGATTATCGCCCTGGGCTTCGCTCTGTTTGGGCTGGCAGTAAAGTACCTGCCCATTTTCCCCGCTGAACCACATCCAGCGAAGCAGCCTCTCAGAAGCGAAACCGGGCGTGTAGTGGCTGCACCGGTATTAGGCCATGCGGGAGACTGAGCCAATTCGCGGCGAGCTGGGATGGAAGCGACTGACTCACAGCATCAGTGCAAAGCTGATCGGTTCCCTGCTGGCGGTCATGGTTGTCATCTTCGCTCTCCTCGGATACCTGAACATCCGGTTGCATCGCCAGCATCTGGAAGCCGCCACTCTGGCCAGCGCCGAGCGGGTCAGCGATGTAATCAAGCACAGCACCACCTACTACATGCTGCGCAACGATCGCGAGGGACTCTACCACGCGATCGAAACCATGGCGGATGAGCCCGGCATGGTCAAGGTGCGCATCTTCGATCAGGAGGGGCGAATCAGCTACTCCACCGATTCAGCGGAGGTCAACCACGTCCTCGACAAGACGGCCGAGGCCTGTTACGGCTGTCACAACCAATCGCAGCCATTGGCACGCCTGAATCGTCCCGATCGCTTTCGCATTTATCGCAATGGCGGCGGGCACCGAGTGCTGGGAATTATCACTCCTATCGAAAATCAACCGAGTTGCTCCAACGCCGAGTGCCACGCGCACCCTTCCAGCCAGCAAGTTCTAGGTGTGCTCGATACAGATCTTTCGTTGGCGGTCGCCGACACGCAACTTGCCGGTAGCAGCGCCCTCATGCTGTATTACACGGCGGCGGCATTGTTGATGGTGGCGGTATTGAGTTTTCTATTCGTGTGGCAAGTGGTCGGATACCCCATCAAGGCGCTCAAGGATGGCACGGAACGGCTTTCCCACGGAGATCTCGGCTATCAGATCGAGGTGCAATCCCAGGATGAAGTCGGCGACCTGGCTCACTCCTTCAACAGCATGAGCCTGCAATTGCGCGCCGCGAACGAAGAAATCGTTACCTGGGCAAAGACGCTCGAAGATCGCGTTGAGCAGAAGACGAAAGAACTCCAGCGCGCTCACGATCACGTGCTGCACGTGGAAAAGATGGCGTCCATCGGAAAAATGGCGGCCGTGGTCGCGCACGAGGTAAACAATCCGCTCTCCGGCATTCTTACCTATGCCAAACTGCTGCGGAAGTGGGTCGGGACTGGCCAAACCGAGGGTGAAAAGCGCGACGAAGCAATGCAATGCCTGGAGCTGATCGCGGCGGAAAGCCGGCGCTGCGGCGACCTGATCAAAAACCTGCTCACTCTTTCACGCACCGCGCCCATGAACGTGCAATCTACCGACCTGAATGCAGTGATTGACCGTTCCCTGCTGCTGGTACGGCATCAACTGGAGCTGGTCGGAATCGAACTGCAACTGAATCTTGCGGAAACTTTGCCGTTAGTGCACTGCGATCCGGCGCAGATCGAACAAGTCCTCCTGGCATTGATCATGAATGCAATCGATGCCATGCCACGCGGGGGAACTCTGTGGATCGAGACTCGGCTGAATAGCGATAAAACGGAAATCAGGATTAAGGTTCGCGACGACGGAGTGGGCATTGCTCCCGATGTCTTACCGCATATCTTCGAGCCTTTTCTGACGACAAAAGAAAGTGGCCGCGGAGTTGGACTGGGCCTGGCAATCAGTCGCGGCATCGTGGAGCGGCATAACGGGCGCATCGAAGTCGAATCGGAGTTGGGCCGGGGCACAACGTTCACCGTATCTCTGCCCAATCAAGGCCCTGACGCTTTGCTGGCGAACCTCAGCAATAACAATGCCGCGATGAAGGTGAGGTAATTGAAATGAGCACACAGGGAAAACTGCTGATCGTGGACGACGAACTAAGCGTGCGCGACTCGCTCGGTAAATGGTTCCGCGAAGAAGGCTACGAAGTTACCACGGTAGAGAACGCCAGCGACGCACTTACCCAACTGGCGGAACAACGCTGGGATGTGGCGCTGGTCGATATCAAGATGCACGGCACCGACGGAATCGAACTGCAGCGCCGCATGCACGAAGTCGATCCGGAGCTCATCGTGATCATCATGACCGGTTATGCCTCGGTCGAGACCGCGGTCACCGCGCTGAAGAACGGCGCCTATGACTACGTGACCAAGCCGCTCGACCCGGACGAGATCGCACACTTGGTCAAGAACGCGCTGGCCCATAAACGCACCGCCCAGGAGAACGTCCTCTTGCGCGAGACCGTTGCCGAAGTCGCGCGTCCCGAGGACATGGTCGGCCAGAGCGGTCCCATGCGCAAGGTTTTCGACGCCATTGAAACCGTTGGTCCCACCGACGCGACGGTGTTGATCACGGGCGAGAGCGGCACAGGAAAGGAACTGGTGGCGCGTGCGATTCATCAGGCCAGCCCGCGAAGATTTCATCCGCTGGTTGCCATCCACTGCGGCGCGCTTACCGAGACTCTTCTCGAAAGCGAACTCTTCGGACACGAAAAGGGCGCATTCACCGGCGCACAGTTCCGCAAGAAAGGCAAATTTGAAATTGCCGAGGGCGGAACGGTTTTCCTGGACGAGATCGGCGACATCACCCTGAAGACGCAGACCGACTTGCTGCGCGTACTGCAGGAGCGCGAAATCACCCGCGTGGGCGGCAACCAGATCATCAAGGTGGACTTCCGCTGCGTCGCTGCCACCAACAAAAATCTGGAAAAATTGATCGAGGAGGGTAAGTTCCGTCCCGACCTTTTCTACCGGCTCAACGTCTTCCGCATCGATCTGCCGCCGCTCCGCGAACGCCGGGACGATATTCCCGTACTCGTGAACCACTTCGTGCAAAAACTCTCGCTGGCCATGAACAAACGCATCAACCGGGTATCACCGGCGGCCATGAACCAATTGCAGCAGCAGCCCTGGCTCGGCAACGTTCGTGAACTGGAGAACGCGGTCGAGCGCGCCATGGTTGTCGGGCGCGAGCCGGAGCTGCAGGAACAGGATTTCATCTTCAAGCCGCAAAACGTCGCCAACGGCGCGGGCAAGAAGCTGGAGGACATGGAGCGCGCCCACATCCTGCGCGTGGTGGAAGAATGTGGAGGCAATCAGAGCCATGCCGCCGAGATACTCGACATCGATCGGGTCACTCTTTATCACAAGCTGAAGAAGTATGGCTGGTCGAGGACTCCGGTGGAGACGCGATAAAGCTGAATCCGAGTTCCTAGTTCCCAGTTCCCAGTTCTCAGTCTTTGACTCCGCACTGGGAACTGGGAACTGGCAACTGGCAACTGAGAACTGCCTCCATGAAGCTGCTGCACCTGTTGCCGATCGGAAACATAGATGACGGGCTGCTGAAGGATCTGCGTCCCGCTCTCGAAGAAATCTTTCTCGTCCCCTGCAAAGTGCTTCCTGTGCGGCTCGATCCGCAGTTCGCCTTCCACGGAGAGCGGCAGCAGTACCACTCCTCGGAAATTCTGCAGCGCATGCAGAGTTTTCTTACCGCGGACTCCTGGCGAATCCTGGGTGTTGTCGCCGTGGATCTCTACATCCCGATTCTTACCTTTGTTTTTGGAGAAGCGCAGATGGGTGGCCCCTGCGCCCTCGTCTCAGCCCACCGGCTGCGTCAGGAACTCTATGGCCTTCCGCCCGATCCAGAACTGTTTCGCCAGCGCGTAATCAAGGAAGCGGTCCATGAACTCGGCCACACGCTGAACCTGACGCACTGCGAGGACTACACCTGCGCCATGGCCCCCTCCCACGCCGTGGAGTGGATCGACCTCAAGGAAAGTACGCTGTGCCCTGCCTGCCGAGCTGCGGTAACGCCGACGACGCAGGTCCCGTCAGCAAGACTCTTCTGAAATTGCGGAATAACCAGCCGCCGTCCGACCCAAATAAAATGTCATCCTGAGTGGAGTGGCCGCGTAGGGCGCGGCTTAAGCCGCGCCCCTTCAAAACAGGGTCGAAGGATAATTGCGGTTATCGCAGCGCTGAAGCGCTGCGCCACCCAAATTCAAGGGCAACACCAATCCCCTGCTGCACACGACCGTGGAATCCCACCCCTGCGCAGAGAACGCGTAGGAATGGGCACCCCGCGCTTGGTCAAGAAATAGACTAAGTCAAAGGCGGCGGACAGGAGTGTCCGCCCCACACTGGACGAAACGCCACCGGCCGCCCGGAGGTCCAGGCGGCCGGCGTTTCTGCGGTCCTCGACCAGGCTGGTTCGCCTCCGAGGCCGCGAGAGCGACTTATGACAGGAAGAACTCCTTGGCCAGCGGCAGCCACTCCTGATCCGGGATCTGGGTGGAGAGATCGTTTACGGCTACTCCACCGTCCTGTGCCAATGAACCGGCCAGCGCTCCGGCGAAGGCCAGCGGCATGCGGCGCTGCAGACGGCTTGCCGACTCTTCCGTCCACCAGCGGGCGAGCGCTCCGCCCAGCAGGTTGCGGAAACTGGTCTTGGCATCGGGCGCTTGCACAGTTACCAGCCAACCTTCTCCGTAGGGATCGTTGATTGCCAGCTTGGGATCTTTCACCAGCGCCTGGTTGATGTCAGACACGGTGCCTTCGATCGGCGAGACCATGTCTACGGCGGCGTCGTTTCCGTTAATGGCGCGATGGATGGTGCACATCTTCTGGCCCTGGCGAATCCACTGGCCGCGTTGCGGCAGGTTGATGCTCTCCACTTTGCCGGTCAGCTTGGAGGCGAAGTCATCCATGCCTACACGCACCAGGTTGGGGCTCTCGCTCAATGCCCAGGTGTGGCCGGGGTGGTAGCGGAGATTCTCCGGGACCGCAAAACCGCCGACCAATGCTGGCTGCAAGCGTGGCAGCGCGTCGGGCTTCGCAGGAGCGACCTGCAATACCGGTTGCACAATCGCATGGCGGCTGCGGAAATAGTCAATCAGCAGGAAAGTTCCGAAGAAGAAGAGAACCAGTAGGACTGTCATAAGTCACCTCCGCCGGAGGGCCGTCTAGCTAGCCACTCAGCACTTTTCTTAAAGGCAATCGCGATGCCACGACGAGGCCGATTGCGAGAAAGGTTGGTGGGGGTGATGATCTCTTGTGAAATGAGTTGGATAGATGAGAGGCAGTCCCGGAGTGCAGGCGATTGCGATGAAATCATCAACAACGAATTGATGGGAATCGCAACAGGTCAAAGCTTGTGTTTCTGGTATTTGAAGGTGGAGGATCAGGATGATGTTTTGCAATCAGTGGCTTGCGTGTGGGCGGCGCAGTGATGAATCTCGCAACAGCAGAAGTTGAAGAATGCAACGGTTCGTCTGCCTCAACACACAAATCTACTCTCGCGAGTACTCTGTCTGCAGTTCGGCGTCGGCAGGGCTGGGGGTGGCGGTTAAGGCAACGGCGCCGTACTCCAACCCTCTTTCAAAGGCCTTGAGGTTCAGCTCTCGGAAGTTTGACGGAACGGAAGCTGCGACTGCTTTGCGCACGGCATCGGGGTCGAGCACGTGGGTGATTGCGGTAAAGAATCCGACCATCACCGAATTCAGCACCATGCGTTTGCCGAGTTCTTCGGCGATGCGGGTAGCGGGGATACTGTAGACTTGGACTTCCTTGCTGAGATCGGACACTCGGACCAGATCCTGCTCGACAATCAGGATGCCGCCGTCTTTCAGCTCGGAGCCGAAGCGGACATAGGCTTCCTGCGACATGACGATCATGATGTCGGGCCGCGTGACGTAAGGGTACAAGATGGGCGAATCGGAAAGGACGAGCTGCGCACTGCAAGCGCCGCCGCGGGCTTCCGGGCCGAAGTTCTGTGTCATGGTGGCAAACGCGCCCTGATAAATCGAGGCGGCCTTGCCTAAAACGATGGCCGAGAGGATGACTCCCTGGCCGCCAAAACCCGCTACGCGAATTTCCGTTAGCTGCATACCATCTCCGTTTGTTCCACGAATCTCTCGCCGAGCGATTCCTGGTATTGACCTCGCATCATGGTTTGGTAGTCGGGGCGCTCGCGGTCCACAAATTTGCCCACGATGATTTCTCCGGTCATGGTCATGCCGACTTCACTGGTCGGCGCACCGTGCCGGACTTTGCTTTTCTCTTTGTAGTACTTCATGGCGTCGAGACCGTCGCCCAGCTTGTTGCGGCGCTGATAAAGGGTGGGACAGGGCGAGATCACTTCGATAAACGAGAAGCCTTTCTTCTGGAATGCCTCGTTGATGGAACGCGTCAACTGGCGGACGTGGAACGTGGTCCAGCGCGCGACGTAAACCGCGCCCGCGGCTTCGACCAGGTGCGGCAGGTTGAACGAGGGCTCGAACACACCGTAGGGATTGGTGGAAGTAGTCGAGTGATCGGGCGTAGTGGGCGCGGTCTGGCCGCCGGTCATGGCGTAGATCAGATTGTTGACGCAGATGACTTTGAGATCAATGTTGCGGCGCGCGGCGTGGATCAGATGATTGCCGCCGATGGCTGCGAGATCGCCATCGCCGGAATAGACCACGACATTCAGCTTCGGGTTTGCGAGCTTCAATCCGGTGGCGAAGGGGATGGCGCGGCCGTGCGTAGTATGGAAGGAATCCATTTTGACGTAACCCGCAACGCGCCCGGTACAACCGATGCCGGAGACAAGGGCTAGAGATCCCAAATCGATTTTGGAGTCGATGAGCGCACGGGCGAAGGAGTTCACGGTGGTGCCGATGCCGCATCCCGGGCACCAGATGTGAGGTATGCGATCGCTGCGTAAAAAGGGTTCGACGGGGTTGACGATCGATTCGATCTCCAGGTTGACGAGATCGTCGTTAACGAGATCATCGTTAACCGGATCGTTGTTCAAGCTGTCTGACATCGGCTTGCCTCCACAATTACTTTGAGGATGTCTTCGGGGTTATGAACCCCGCCGCCCGCATGCGACACGGCGAATGTCTTGGCCTGGCCGGCAGCGGCTCGTTCCACTTCTCGCACCATCTGGCCGAGATTGAGTTCGGGGACGACGAAGGCTTTCACGTTTGCAGCGAGTTCGCGAATCTTTTTCTCGGGGAACGGCCAGGCGGTGATCAGGCGCAACTTGCCGACGCGCAGACCCTGCTTACGGGCCGCCTCGATGGCGCGTTGCGCGACGCGGGAGGTGATCCCGTAGGAGACGACCACAACATCGGCGCCTTCGAGTCGCTCTTCTTCGAACATCGTAATGCGGTCGGCGGCGTCAAGAATCTTGCTTTGCAGGCGGCGAACCAGCTTGTCCTGGATGGGCAGAGTCATGTTGGGATAGCCGCGCTCGTCATGGGTTAGGCCGGTGACATGAAAATTGTAGCCATCGCCTGCGTGCGCCATTTCCGGAACCTGATCGCCGTTGGTGTCATAGGGTAGATAATCGTCGACCGACTTGTGAGTATGGCGGCGGGGCACGACTTCGATTTCGTCGGCGGGAGGAATCACTACCTTCTCGGTCATGTGGCCGACGACTTCGTCCATCATGAACATCACGGGGACGCGGAATTCTTCGGCCAGATTGAAGGCTTTGATGGTCAGGTCAAAACACTCCTGCGGAGAATTCGGGCAGAGCGCAATGACCTCGTAGTCGCCATGCGAGCCCCAACGCGCCTGCATCATGTCGGCCTGCGCGGGGAGCGTGGGCAGGCCGGTAGACGGGCCGCCGCGCTGCACATCCACGAAAACGCACGGCGTTTCGGTCATGGCGGCGTAGCCGATGTGTTCCATCATCAGAGAAAAGCCCGGCCCGGAGGTCACGGTAAACGCCTTGGCACCAGCCCAGACCGCGCCTTGCAGGGTGATGGACGCCGCGAGTTCGTCTTCCATCTGGATAAACGTACCGCCCACGGTAGGCACACGGGAGGCGAAGCGCTCCACGACTTCGGTGGAGGGAGTGATCGGATATCCGGAGGCGAACCGGCTGCCGGCGGCCAGCGCGCCTTCACAACAGGCGTGGTCGCCATCCATGAAGTGTATGCCGGTGAGCACACCGCGAGGGTCAGCCTTCATTTGACACCTCCCTTGGCGGCCGAAGCGGCCGTCTTCTTGGGTGGACCAGGAAGATCGATCTTGGTGGCACAAATAGCGAAATCGGGGCAGTACATGCCGCACAAGTCACACCCGCTGCATTTTTCAGGATGCACGACGTGCGGCGGATGGTAGCCCTTGGAATTGAAAGCAGAAGAAAGCGCGAGCACGTGAGTAGGACAAAACTCCACACAGAAGCCGCAGGCTTTACAGCGCTCGACGACGATCGAGACACGTCCTTTTGCCATGAAATCTCCACACTCAAGGTGGCAGAAAGCACCACAAAATCTGAATGCAATTATGCCGTGTGGGGGTATGGCGGAAATGTGACAGACATCACGGCTATACGTGAGGACGCGCACACTGACAGAGGAAAACCTGAGGCGACAGGCGTGCGGCGACAAACAATCGATTGTGCCTTTGATCACAGCAATCGGGAAAGCCGGGACTGAGAATAAGAGATGGTTGACGAAATCGCGGCTGTTCAAGAAGGGGGCTGCCATGTTTGAAGCCGAAGTTCAGATGGAACGACGTTCGTCGCTTTTGCCGCTGCTACTCATGATGTGCCTGTTGGCGGCGATCGTGGGCTTAGTAACCTACGTGCTACTCCAAGCACGTTCGAAAACACCTCTCAGTGCGCAGGAGGCGAGCGGGATAGTGACGGCAACGCTCCAGGGACCTGGTCCAGCCATCATTCACTTCCGCACCGGTGTGGTGAAACCCAGTGGCGAGGACAATCCTGAGAATCCCAATTATCGATTATTGGAAAAAGCCGGGATTATCAAATTGGCCAAAGCGCCGCACGGCGCCGTACTGGTGTCGCTTACGCCCGGAGGTGAGCGCCTGTTGACGGGTCTGCCGGGCTTCAAGAAATCGCAAGAAAGCGATGGCACATTCTCCTATCGGGCTCCGCTGGCGCAACGGCAATTCGCGGGCATCGCCGGCATAAACATGGTCGGAGTCAACAGTGCGACCGTCGACTACAACTGGAAATGGGTGCCCAATCAACTCGGCGACGTGTTTGACGCGGGCGGTCCGCTGGTGAAGAGTTTCAATATGTGGGAACGTCAAACGCTGATCAATAAGTATGAAGTCGACTTCTATAATGGCAGCCCGACGAAATCCACGCTTGCTCTCGTGCGGAACGGCCGGGGATGGAAAATCCCGGGGCAATAGCAGCACAGTGTTTCAGAGAAGTAAGCTTAGTTTAAGAGGAGAAGATCGATGTCCATAACGAAAGTGATTTTGATGTTTGTCGCCCTCATGTTATGCGCTGGTATGGTCGCCGCGCAGGACAAAACTCAGGACCAATCAGAGAAAACCATAAAGCATGTACCGATCAAGACCACGTCGCCCATATCGGGTAAGGAAATGTACACAGCGTACTGTGCCGTTTGCCACGGAACGGACGGCAAGGGCGGAGGTCCTGCGGCCAGCGCGCTGAAGGTTGCTCCTACCGACCTTACCTCGCTGAGCAAGAACAACGGAGGGAAATATCCCTTTCTGAAAGTCGAGTCGGCCATCCACGGCGAATCCGCTCTTCCAGCGCACGGTTCCAAAGAGATGCCGGTGTGGGGACCGTTGTTTTCTACGGTGAGTGGCGGACACGAGGCTGAGGTGCAGCAACGCGTGGTGAATCTTACTCAGTACATCGAAACTCTGCAGGCCAAGTAAGCGGTATGCGGAGCATCCTTTGGCTGGCTGCAAAGCTGCTCTACTCCGCTCGCTCTTACTTTACTTGCACATTGCTCGCACAGGCGCACTGCGGTTAGCGCTTGTGGGGAACCCACACAAGAAGCGCAGCCCGGGCGCTTCGTTCGTGAAGCCCCTTTAGTCCGCCTGCGCAAGCGATTCCGTTCTTTCCGGCATCGCCGCGGCCAGTTCAGTCTCGCGCGCATCCACTACCGCGATGGCGGCAACGTTCACGATTTCTTCCACTTGGGCGCCGCGGGCCAGCAAATGCACTGGCCGACTCATCCCCATGAGGATGGGGCCCAGCGTCTCGCAGCCGCCGATCGTCTTCAGCAGCTTGTAGCCAATGTTGGCGGAGGCTAGGTCGGGGAAGATCAGCACGTTGGCGCCGCCCTTCAGCAAACTGAAGGGATAGGTCTGCTCCAGCATTTCGGGCGAGACGGCGGTATCGGCCATGATCTCTCCATCGACGATCAGGGTTGGATCGGCTTTGTGCAGCAACTCTACCGCCTTGCGGATCTTCTCGCAGGACGCGTGCTGGGCGCTGCCAAAGCTGGAGAAAGAAAGCATGGCAACTCGCGGCACTACGTCAAAGCGCCGAGCCTCCTGAGCGGTACACAAGGCGATTTCCACCAGGTCTTCCGCCGAGGGTTCGACATTGACGCTGGTGTCGGCCAGGAAGTAGAGCTCTCCTTTGCGCGTAACCATGGGATAGCAGCCAGCGACCTTGTGCAGGCCTTCGCGCACGCGGACGATCTGCAGCGCGGGGCGAATCGTCTCGGGAAAGTGCTGGGACACGCCGGCGACCAGAGCATCGGCGTCGCCCATATGCACCATCATGGACGCGAAAATGTTGCGGTCGTCGATCAGTGTGCGCGCCTCGCTGAGGGTTACGCCGCGACGCTGGCGCAGACGGAACAGCTCCTGGATGTAGCTTTCACGCAAAGGCGAGGCGGCTGGATCCACGATCTGCGCTTGTCCCAGATCTAGTCCAAGCTCAGCCGTTTTAGCATGAACGATTGCGGGGTTACCGACCAGAATGGGCGTGGCAATCTTCTCTTCCAATATCTGGTGGCATGCGCGCAGAATCTTCTCGTTCTCTCCTTCGGGAAAGACTACGCACTTCGGTTTTGCCTGGGCCCTGTGAATCATCATGCGCGAGATCTCATGGGCCTTGCCCAGATGACGCTCGAGCTGTTCGCGGTACACGTCAATGTTGACCGGCTCCTGGGCCACTCCGGTTTCCATCGCTGCCTGGGCTACGGCGGCGGACTCCCACACCAGCACGCGTGGATCAAAGGGCTTGGGGATCAGGTAGTCAGGACCAAACTTGAGCCGCGCGACTCCGTAGGCGCGGCATACCGAGTCGGGCACATCTTCCTTGGCCAGGTTCGCCAGAGCGCGAGTGGCGGCGAGCTTCATCTCTTCATTGATTACCGTGGCGCGCACGTCCAGAGCGCCGCGGAAAATGAACGGGAAACCCAGCACATTGTTCACCTGGTTGGGATAGTCGGAACGCCCGGTGGCCATGATGACGTCATCGCGCGTCGCCTTCGCCTCTTCGTATGTGATTTCGGGATCCGGGTTGGCCATAGCAAAAACGATGGGACGGGGAGCCATCGAACGCACCATTTCTGGCGTGACGGCGCCCTTCACGGACAAGCCGAGAAACACGTCCGCGTTCTCTATGGCATCTGCCAGAGTGCGGAAGCTGGTGTCGATTGCGAAACGCTCCTTGTAGGGATTCATGCCTTGGGCGCGGCCTTTGTAGACCACTCCCTTGGTGTCGCATAGAATGACGTTCTCGCGCTTGACACCCAGACGGACGTAGTGCTCGGCGCAAGCAACGCCCGCGGCCCCCGCGCCGTTCACCACCACGCGAACCTTGCCGATGTCCTTGCCTGCAATTTCCAAAGCATTCAGCAACGCCGCCCCAGAGATGATCGCGGTGCCATGTTGATCGTCGTGAAAAACCGGAATCTTCATCGTCTTTTTCAAAGTCTCTTCGATGTAGAAGCACTCCGGCGCCTTGATGTCCTCGAGGTTGATGGCGCCAAAGGTGGGCTCGAGCAACTGGCAGACCTTGATGACTTCGTCGGGATCGTGGGTATTGATTTCAATGTCGAAGACATCCACGTTGGCAAAACGTTTGAAGAGAACCGCCTTGCCTTCCATGACTGGTTTGCCGGCGAGGGCGCCGATGTCGCCCAGACCGAGGACTGCGGTGCCATTGGTCACGACCGCGACCAGGTTGCCGCGGGCGGTGTACTTGAAGGCATCGTGGGGGTTCTTTTGGATCTCCAGGCACGGATCTGCTACTCCAGGGGTATAGGCGAGGCTTAGATCGCGTTGTGTGCGGCAAGGTTTGGTGGGAGTAATTTCAATCTTTCCCGGGTGCGTACCGAAGTGGTAGTCGAGCGCTTGTTGCTTGGTAACCGGCATATATGCTCCTGACCGATCTCTGGCAGGTAATATTCGAGATCTTCGAGACGATTAACGATACTTTTAACTAAAAACTATGACTCCTCCGCCCCTAGTCAGGCTGTGATTTCACTCACCCTCCGCTGTGAGTCCGCCGAACAGCCGGTACAGCGGTATGTGAGGAGGATCACATTGGCCTGTGCTTGGCAGCACAGCCAAGCGTTCCATCCCGACGGAAACTGACCTCAAGCGAGGCCTGCTCAATTGGCTCGTGGACTGCGAACAATGCGACCCACGCGACCCACGCCAGCGAGGCGGACCCGAAGTGGTAAAGGAGGCTCGTCCATGCTCTCGCCATACGGAATGGAGATAGTAGAAAGTTGCATTACATGCAAGCTGCGCACAGATCGTATTTTCTGCGATCTGCCTCCTAACGCACTACAGGCTTTTGAAAACATCAAGTACGCGACCGCGTATCCACAGGGCGCCGTGCTGTTTGTGGAGGGGCAGTTGCCACGCGGAATCTTTGTGCTCTGCAAAGGCTCGGTGAAGCTCTCGATCAACTCCCCTAGTGGTCGAACGATTATTGTGAAGCTGGCCGAGCCCGGAGAGGTGCTGGGGCTGAGCGCCACCATCTCCGGCAAACCTTACGAAGTGACGGCGGAGACGATCGATCCGTGCCAGATCAACTTCGTCAAGCGCGATGACTTTCTTCGTTTCCTCAAGGATGATGTAGAGGCTTGCTTCAAGGTGGCAGAACAGTTAAGCGAAAAGTATCACAATGCCTGTAAAGAAGCGGGCGCGCTGGGACTGTCACATTCCGCCGCCGAGAAACTGGCCAAGCTACTTCTGGAATGGAGTTTGAGAAACGGAGAAGCTAGCAAAACGGAGCCCCGGTTGAAGCTCAGGCTCACCCATGAGGAAATCGCGCAGATGATCGGAACCTCGCGCGAGACGGTTACTCGGCTGTTTGCCGAGTTGAAGAAGCGTCAGATCTTGCAGGCAAAGGGCTCGACCCTGGTGATTCGCAATACGGGCGCGCTGCGCGAGATCGCAACTCGCAACTAGCCGCGCCGTCCGCACCGTGGCATCTACAGTGAGGAGGAATCCCCAGCCTCCGACAGCTTCTGGGAAGACCTCGATTCCGCCCCAATGCCCCACATTCAAATAGATTTAAGTGTCGTGACTGACATCACAATTTGGGGTGACGTCTGTCACCGCTGGGCGGTTGGTTCTCGATTATTGTTACGCGTGGGGTGGACTGAAAAAATACCCGGTTAAGTGGGAGGAAAAATTCAGATGGCATCGGCCAGCGGCAACGGACATCACTCCAATCCAGTAAGCAAGAACAAGCCACGATTGATTTTCTGGGAATTGACCAAAGGGTGCAATCTCCGCTGCATCCATTGCCGGGCCACCGCGACCGAACTGAGCGCTCCTTCCGATCTCTCCACCGAAGCGGCAAGCGACATCATCGATCAGATTGCCGCAGTGTCCACTCCCATTCTGGTGCTTAGCGGCGGCGAACCGCTCTTCCGTTCGGATATTTTTCAGCTCGCGCGTTATGGCACGGACAAGGGTCTTCGGGTTGCGCTGGCCACCAATGGCACGCTGGTCACCAAGCATGTCGCGCGCATGATCGTCGATAGCGGCGTGCAGCGGGTGGCTATCAGCCTGGACGGCTCCGATGCGATTACTCACGATACTTTCCGCGGCATTCCGGGCGCATTCGATGCCGCCATTGCCGGGTTCCGTAATCTGAAAAATCTGGGCATGTCGGTGCAGATCAACACCACCATCGCTCGACACAATGCACATCAGCTTCCCAGCGTGCTCGAACTGGCGAAGTCGCTCGGAGCGGACGCGCTGCACACATTCCTGCTGGTGCCGGTTGGTTGCGGCGTGGATATTGCCGCCGAGCAGATGGTTCCACCGGAAGAGTACGAGCGGATGCTGAACTGGTTCTACGATCGCTCGCTCGAAGGTGGCATCGAGATGAAGGCGACTTGTGCACCGCACTACTTCCGCGTGGTTCGGCAACGGCGAGCGGCAGAGCACCGTTCCGAGGCCGCGGCAGCAGCGGCTCATGCTGCTCCACCGCTAGTTGAAGCAGCGCAGCATTCTCCGGCGATCGCACCGGCAATCGGCCCGACCGAGATGGCGATGCCCGGATCAACCGGCATCGAACTCAAACCGCACGGGATCGGGCGTCCAGTGGGACACCCCGGAAGTCATCCTTCCGACATGAACGCCATGACCAAGGGGTGCCTGGCCGGAACTGCGGTATGTTTCATCTCTCATCAGGGTGAAGTTTATCCGTGTGGATACTTGCCGGCATTGGCAGGGGATCTGCGAAAGCAGCCGTTCGCCGAAATCTGGCAGGACTCGGTGGTGTTCAATCAACTGCGCGATACCAACAACCTTGAGGGCAAGTGCGGCTGTTGCGAGTTCCGCAATATTTGCATGGGCTGCCGCGCGCGGGCTTATGCTGCCACCGGCAACTACCTCGATGAAGAGCCATTCTGCGTTTACGAACCGAAGGCCAAGGGCTTGAAAAAAGAGAAGGATACGCCGGCGGAAGTGGCGCGCTAGCATTACTTTCCTGTCGTCGAAAAGGCCTGTCATCAGGGAGAGAGAAAGCAGTTGCTTCGCCTCGTGCGCCGATCCTCGGGGATAATCATCCATCTCGCGACAGGAACCTTAACGGATCGGTAGCGCGTACATAAGCCCGCCTTCGGTCCAGAGTTTGTTTGCGCCGCGGGGCAGCTTCATCACCGAGGTGGCCGTGGCGTAGGTCGGTTAGCAGGATGCTAGGATTCTAATTTTCATTCTTCTTTAACATTCCAGTTACACGCCCGAAATATTCCGCGCCTATTGTTCTCCAATCTTCTCGCCACGCGACAGGCCAGTGGGGCCCTGCCGCCGGGCAATTCCAGGAGACGGAGAACTCAGAATGTTTGAACAGCAGCAAGCCTCTGCCAACCTCAGGCGGCTGATGGCGTCGTTATTGACGATGACCATTGCCCTGGGACCGAGCGTGATTCCCGCATTCGCCTCTTCCGCCAAACCGGCAACACAACACGCATTCGTCGCCCACAGGCCTGCGACGGCGACACCGATTCAATATCTGGTGGTGATTTTCAATGAGAACGTATCCTTCGATCACTACTTCGGAACCTATCCCAACGCGTTGAATCCGCCGTTTGAAAATCCGTTCACAGCCAAAGCCAACACCCCGACCGTCAACGGACTGTCGGCCGCTCTGCTCACCAACAACCCCAATCTGAACCCAGCCAACGGCACGGGCGCGTCCAATCCGTTTCGGCTCACGCCCGCCCAGGCCGCCACTTCCGATCAAGACCATGACTACATGCCCGAGCAACAGGCGTCCGACTCCGGCTTGATGGACCTGTGGCCACTCTACACGGGAACCGCTGGACCTCCGCCAACCGGCAGCGGAATCGTGGATACCAACGGGCTGGTCATGGGTTATTACGATGGGAATACCGTGACCGCCCTCTGGAACTATGTTCAGTATTTCGCAATGAGCGATAACTCCCACGGAACCACTTTCGGTCCCTCGTCTGTCGGTGTGATGAACCTCGTGGCGGGCCAGACCAACGGCGTGGTCGCGTATCTGAATGGAACTGGAAGTTTTGTGCCCGGCGGACCCGACGGTTCGCTGACGCAGATCGATGATCCCGATCCGGTTGGCGACGTTTGCTCCAGTCCGACTCGCAACCAGGCACAAATGGGAGGCAAGACCATCGGCGATCTGTTGACTGCCGCTGGGGTAACCTGGGGTGGATTCATGGGCGGATTCAATCTGTCGATTGTGAATTCGAACGGGACCACCGGCTGTAAACGCAGCACAACCTCGATGATCACGGGAGTAACGGAAACCGACTACATCGCGCACCACTCGCTGTTCGCGTACTGGCCTTCCGTCGCCAACCTGGCTCATACACGACCCGTCTCGCTCGCGGAAATCGGAAATAACGGTCCCGCCAACCATCAGTACGATATCGAGGATTTCTATGCTGCCGTCAGCGCTGGCAACCAGCCTGCAGTTAGCTTCCTGAAGGCGCCAGGTTATCAGGACGCCCACCCCGGCTACTCTGACCCTATCGACGAGCAGAACTTCGTGGTCTCTACGATCAACTTCCTGCAAACGCAGCCGAACTGGGACAGCACGGCCGTGGTCATCATGTATGACGACTCCGACGGCTGGTATGACCATGAATTGGCACCGATCGTCAACACTTCTCAAGGCCCGCAAGATGCTCTGACCGGACCTGGCCTTTGCGGCACGGCGGCAACCTCGCTGCCGGGCTACAACCCGTCGGCGAACCCGCACGCTCTCGGCCGTTGCGGTTATGGTCCGAGATTGCCGCTGCTGGTCGTTTCACCGTGGGCGAAGGAGAACTTCGTGGATCATACGGTGACCGACCAGACGTCGGTTATTCACTTCATCGAAGACAACTGGCTGGGTGGAGAACGTATTGGCGGCGGTTCATTCGATGCCATCGCCAACTCCATCACCCAAATGTTCGACTTCACCAAGATTCGAACAAATGGGACGCTGTGTTTGAGTCCGATCACTGGGGAAAAGAGCGCCAAATACTGTAAATAGTGGGCCAACAACTGTATTCGATTCAATCGGAGCGGGCATGCGAAAATGGGTTTCGCATGCCCGTTTCTGCTACCGGCGTGAGAGACATGCCTATTGCAGCGAACAGCAGGTCCTTCGCTTCCCCACCCCAGCAAGCAAAAGCGGCTTGCTGGGGACCCCGGTCGCTCAGGATGACAATTCATAAAGGATGAGGAGATTTCGGTTTGGCGATTACACGACGAACGTTTCTAGCGGAGAGTGGAATGGTAACGATGGCGCTGGCCATGCGCCGGGGTATGTGTCACGCAATGTCTCACACGACGCCACCCAAGTTTCGCACCCAGGTGAATGTGAGTTCTCTGGCGCAATTCGTCGACCCGCTCGCGCTGCCGGAGACCATTCAGCCAACCGGCCATCGGCCCAGCCCGGATAACCCCGCAGTGCAGCTTCCCTATTACCGGGTCGCGATGCGGCAGTTTGAAAGCAAAGTGCACCGCGACTTGAAACCGACTCGCATGTGGGGATACGCAAGCAGTTCGCCGGGACCAAGTTTTGAAACGCGCAGCGGCGAGGGTTTGCTGGTGGAGTGGGTCAATGAGCTGCCGGAGACGCATTTCCTGCCCATCGACCACACTATTCACGGCGCGGAAGCGGACAAGCCCGAAGTGCGCGCGGTGGTTCACCTGCATGGGGCCAAGGCTCCGCCGGAAAGCGATGGCTATCCGGAGAATTGGTACGTGCCGGGCAAATCGGCGGTCTGCCATTATCCCAATCAGCAGGACGCAACCATGCTTTGGTATCACGACCATGCTCTGGGCATTAACCGGCTCAATGTTTTTGCTGGCCTGTTTGGCGCGTTTTTCGTGCGCGATGAGTTTGAAGATTCGCTGAATCTGCCTCGCGGCAAATACGAAATTCCGCTTGTGCTTTACGACCGGATATTCGATCTCGAAGGGCAGCTGAATTACCCAGTAGCAGCGGACAATCCGAAGTCTCCGTGGGTTCCAGAGGTTTTTGGCGACGCCATTTTGGTGAACGGCAAACTCTTCCCTTACCTGGAGGTAGAACCGCGCAAGTATCGTTTCCGCGTACTCAACGGAGCGAATGGCAGGTTCTTCCATTTGACGTTGTCGGCCGAAAAGACGCCGGGCGAAAAAACGCCGAGCGGACAGACCCTCACTGCATCGATGTTGGGGGGGCAAAGCTTTCATCAGATCGGAACCGATCAAGGGCTTCTGTCAGCGCCCGTGCCATTGAAGCTCTTGTCCATAGGACCTGGGGAGCGCGCCGACCTGGTCGTCGACTTTTCGGGCAATGCCGGAAGCAGCCTCGTGCTCAAGAACGACAATTTGAACGTCATGGAATTTCGCGTGGCGGCGAAGAGTCCGCGGGATCAGAGCGCTCTACCTCAGACGCTGCGGTCCGTTCCAAAAATTGCGGAATCGTCGGCCGTGAAAACGCGCGCGTTAACACTGGTAGAACAACAGGATCTCAAGCAGCGGCCAGTGCAGATGCTATTGAACAACACACGTTGGCACATGCCCGTAACGGAGAATCCAGTTATCGACTCGGTCGAAATCTGGAATCTCATCAACACCACGGACGACGCCCATCCCATTCATCTGCACTTGGTCAAGTTCCAGATTCTCGACCGCAGGGCTTTCGACATCGCCACGTACTGGACGAAGGGCGAGGTCAAGTATAGGGCCCCAGCGATGGCTCCCGAGCCTAGCGAGGCTGGGTGGAAAGATACCGTGCGCGCCGATCCTGGAATGGTGACGCGGATCATTGTTCGATTTGAGGGTTTCACGGGACGGTATGTGTGGCACTGCCACATCCTGGAGCACGAGGATAACGAGATGATGCGGCCTTTTGATGTGGTCGCGAAGTAGCTTGGCGCGGCTCGCCCAAGGAAAACTCCCGGGCTTACTGCCGGCCGCGAAGAGCCGGCGAACCTGCCGACGGTGGCCATCGAGGGCTATCGAGATGCTGCAAAATGGCCGTTGCCCTCGACGCCACGTTGTTTTTGGGAGGAGCCAAAAGACACCGGCCCAGCGTGATATCCCGCAATCGAGTTCCATTCATCCCACTTCCCTGCCGACCGGAACCGTGCTAACTCGCTGACAATAAAGGTTTATGGCTGCCCAGCCGCAGATTTTTCTTTGGCATCCCGGGTGCATTTCTTTATGGGGATTGCTCTGTAGGAGCTGAGAGATGGAACCCAGTCTCATGGTTGTTGGACTGAACTACCGTACAGCTCCGGTGGCGGTGCGTGAGCGCTTCTGGATCAGCGAAAACCGGCGCTACGAAGCGCTCGTGCACTTGTCCAGGGCGGAAGGCATCGAAGAAGTCATCGTACTCTCCACTTGTAACCGCACTGAGTTTCTGCTGTGGGCCAACGATGTCACCCTGGCTGCCAACTCCGTGATGCGGCTGCTGGGCGCCGAATATGGATTGAAGCTGTGCGAGTGGAAGCACTTCTACCGCTTGCTGGATGAAGCGGCGCTTCTGCATATCTTTCGGGTCGCATCCTGCCTCGACTCCATGGTGGTGGGCGCGCCCCAGATCGTCCCCCAAGTGAAAGAGGCTTGGCAGCAAGCGCAGAAGGTGGGGACAACCGGCCGGTTTCTCGATGCTGTGTTGCAGAAGGCGGTGACAGTCTCGGAGCGCGTGCGTCACGAGACAGCGATTGGTAAGCCGGCGGTTTCGATTCCTTCTACCGCTGTGGACCTGGCGCATCAGATTTTCGGCACACTGGAGAATAAGAAAATACTCCTGATCGGCGCGGGCGAGATGAGTGAACTCTCGGCCCGTGGGTTCAACCAAGGCGGCAGCTCCGTCCGCGTGGCCGTCATTAGTCGCACATACGAGAACGCGGCTGAACTGGCAGCGAAGGTCGGTGGAATTGCGATTCCGTTTGAGGAACGCTGGCAACACATGGCGGAAGCCGACATTATCATCATCTCGACTTCCTGTCCGCACACCATTCTCAGCCGCGAGGAAGTTGAGACCATCGTTACCAGGCGCAAGGGTCAATCGCGCACGGGTCAGCCGGTTACCGGTCAATCGCCTGTCGATCAATCCCTGGTGATCGTGGATCTCGCGATACCCCGCAACGTTGACTCCGCGGCGCGCAACATCAAAGGCGTTTTACTCTATGACCTTGACGACCTGGAAAACGTGCCCGGCCGCAATGCGGGCGAGCGCGAGGCTGCCGCCGACGACGCGCAGAAAATTCTGTACGCCGAGGCGCAAGGCTTCCGTCGCAAGTTGATGGCGGAGCGTGTGGTGCCGACCATCGTGGCACTGCGCCTGCGGCTGGACGAAATTTGCCGGCAAGAAGTGGATGCCTTTCGCGAAGAGAACGGACCTTTCTCTAAAGACCAGGATGAAATGCTAAGTACAGTTATGTCCCGGATGACGCAGAGAATCGCAGGTTCCCTGGCCCGTGAACTCAAGGAGCTTCCAGAAAAGGTGCAGCAGGAACAGATGACCATTGCGTTGCAGCGGCTGTTTCATCTGCAACCGGCCCAAACGGGGATTGCCGGCACCAGATCGGCGTAAAAGATCGGCGAGCACGCTCGCGCGAATTCGAAATTGCAACCTATGCCGATCTGCAAGCGGCAAAGTCAATGGATATTGATGACCTGCGTAATCTGTCGATCCTGCGGCCTCCTGTATAATGAATCGGTATTCCACCCGTACATGGATTTGAAGTGGTGATGCTAGAACATTCTCGCGGACGAGTAAGCTTGCGGTTTCCCTGGCGGGCCGCAATTGTAGTTCTCGCCATCTGCTCCCTCACCGTAAGTCTTGCGACTCGTTACACAGTACTGGGCCCGGAAATCCAGAAGTCAACCACCGTAAAATCCCAGTCTCCGGATGCCCACAGGCAGCGTCTTCTTAGCAATGCGGTACAGTGGACTGCTCCAGCCTCAAGTTCCACCCTTTTTCAGCCACCACGGTCTTCCGTCCTTGCGGTCTCGGTGGTGATCGCATCGACCAATTTTAGCTCCGAAAGCTGGCTTTACAACCGGCCTCCTCCTGCCTGCTGACTTTCTGTCGTTTGCATCCAATCACTAAACTAAAGCACTATAGGCATCGTTTTTTGTGTTATGCCAGAGTTAGCGACGCTCAATAGCATTTTCTGTTTACTGGTTGTATCGCTATGTCAGGTTTCTTCCTGCTTTGGGAACGGGATTGCCGTTGGAACAACAGGATCGCTGTTTTTGAACTCACCCCCAGTCGTTGAAATTGACTGAGGCAACAGCGCACGAACGCGAGGGTTCAAGCGCGGATTGATCGAGTCCGAGCCAAGTGCGAAAATCCTGTACGTTAGGGTTTCGGGCGCCGGTGAGGTCAAGCTTCGCATTCTCCGGCGCGATCCCGTGGGGGATTCTTGTGGTGCGAGCAAATAGAGCTCTCGGCTCTTGGGGAAGACCGGCATAGGGTTCTGCTGGACAGATCTGTTTTTGTGGGGATTAGCTCGGTTCGCGGAAAGGAAACATGCATGGCCATTAAGACTTTGCTGACCGACGAAGATCTCGATGCTCTTCGCCAGTTTGACACTTGCATGGTCTCGAATGCGATCGAAACACTTGGCGCAAGGCTTCGGAACACCGGATTTACAGATGGCAGCATTCGCTGCATGTTCACAGATGCAGACGCTCGGCCCATGGTGGGATACGCGGCGACGGCTCGTCTTCGGAGCGGAGAACCGCCCATCGGGGGCGGTAGCTTTCATGATCGTGCCGACTTCTGGAACAGCATCCTCGAAATTCCCGCGCCTCGCATTCTGGTTTTGGAGGAGATGGACGACCCTCCCGGACGCGGGGCATTCGTGGGTGATATGCACGCCGCGATCCTTAGAGCTCTGGGGTGTATCGGGCATCTAACCAACGGCGCCGTGCGCGAGTTGCCCGCCGTGCGCGCAATCGGGGTCCAGTTGTTTGCCGGGAGTGTCGCGGTTTCTCATGCCTACGCCCACATCTTCGATCTGGGGGCCAAGGTCAGGGTGGGGGGGATGGAAGTCCACCGCGGAGATTTGTTGCACGGCGACCGCCATGGAGTGTTGACGGTTCCAATGGAATTCGCAACTAAGATTCCAGAGGCTGCGGCCCGCTTGCAGCACGCGGAACAAACGGTGATCGACTTTTGCCGATCCAGCGCCTTCTCGCTTGCCAAGCTGCGCGAAATTATGAAAGCGACACTTTAGGGACGATTACAAGTTTGCGCTCGCGGGACACTGCTGGCAAGGAACGCCAGAGAAAGCTGGTCAAGAGAATTCGATGAATGAGAGTAGCAGTCGTTCCGGCGGAATATCGACGCGAGGAATCAGATTCTCCAAGCAGATTTTCCTTGCCAGCCTTATGGCTGTAGTGGCGCTTGAATTCGTCGCCTGTTCGGGGAGCGGAAGTGGTCGTGCTCAGGCGAATGGGTCGACGATTACGGTGGGCGTCACAAAAGTCGTGCGCAAGTCGCTAGGCCGACAGATCACATTGTCCTCCGAGTTGGTGCCATTCCAGGAAATCGATGTGTACGCGAAGGAATCCGGCTACGTCACAAAACTGATGGTCGATTACGGGACCCACGTAAAGGCTGGCCAGGTGATGGCGATCCTGGAGATTCCGGAGCTGCAGGCGCAGCTTCAGGAAGATCAGGCGGCAATCAAGAATGCGATGAATCAAGTGAGCCGGGCCCAGCACGAGTTGGCCCGGGATCAGGCACAGTACAACGCGCTTCACCTGCAATATACGCGTCTGAATGGAGTCTTTCAGAGCCAGCCCGGAATTGTCGCCCAGCAAGAAGTGGATGACGCACAGGGGAAGGATCTGGCGGCGTCAGCTCAGGTAGATGCCGGCCAAGCGGCTTTGGAGGCGTCCCAGAGTGAGTTGTCCGTGGCCAAGGCAAAACTGGTTCGCGATCAGAGCCTGTTCGACTATTCGAGGATCACGGCTCCGTTTGCCGGCGTGGTGACGGAGCGCTACGCGAACCTCGGCACACTGGTGCAGGCGGGTACAAATTCGAGCACGCAGGCGATGCCAATTGTCCGGCTATCTCAGGACGATCTTTTCCGGCTCGTGATTCCGGTTCCAGAATCCTACGTGCGTTACATCCAGATCGGCGATCACGTGGACGTCCGCGTTCCGTCGCTCAATCGGACGTTTCCTGGGAAGGTGGCGCGCTTCTCGGTGGATGTAAAGGAAGAGACGCGAACCATGCACACTGAAGTTGATGTTTCCAATCCGGACCGCGTGCTCATTCCGGGCCTGTACGCCGATGCCGATCTGACGCTCGAGCACAAGGAAGATATCCCTTCCGTGCCCTTGCAGGCAGTGAATCACGAAAATGATAAGACCACCGTCTTTGTGGTGAACGCGAATGGCGAGATCGAGGATCGGCCGGTAAGTCTCGGGATTCAGACTTCCAACGATGCCGAAATTGTCACGGGTCTAACTGAAGGAGAACAGGTGATTGTCAGCGATCGCAGCGGATTGAAACCGGGGGAGAAGGTTCGTCCGCAAGTCGTGCAGATCATGCAGTATCACGAGGGTAACCAGGAGTAAGTTTCGCAGCGCGATAACGTAACGGCGCCAAGTGAGTTCAAATGTCACGTTTTTCAATCCGTAATCCGTACTTCATCGTCGTGATTTGTCTGGCGCTGGCGGTGATCGGCGTGACCAGCCTGGCGCGTATGCCGATCGATTTGTTTCCTACCATCAACCTGCCAGAAGTCGTGGTGGCTACGTTCTACTCCGGCATGCCACCGCAGGATATCGAGACCGACATTACCGATCCTCTGGAACGGTTCTTCACGCTGGCCAGTGGGATCGACCACATGGAATCGCGTTCGCTGCTGGGCGTGAGCATCATCAAAGTCTATTTCCAGCCTGGAACCGACGCCGATGCGGACGTAACTGAACTCTCGAATCTTGCCTTGGCTGACTTAAAGCGTCTTCCTCCCGGAACCTTGCCGCCGGTTGTGCTTAAGTTCGATGCCTCCAGTTTGCCGGTTTGTTTGGTCACGCTCAAGGGTGAGGGGCTCGATCAGACCCAACTTCACGATATCGGGCAGTTCACCATTCGCAATCAGATCGCGGTGGTAAAGGGAGCGGAGATCCCCCCGCCCTTTGGCGGCAAGTACCGTCAGATCATGGTGTACGTCGATCCCTACAAGCTGTCGTCCCGGCAGTTGAGCCCCATGGACGTTGTGCACGCCGTCAACGACTCCAACCTCATTCTGCCCGCAGGCGACGTTAAGATGGGGCCCTTCGATTACTACGTTTACTCCAACAGCCTGGTCAAAAACATGGATGAACTGGGCAAGATTCCAATCAAGACCGTCGGAACTTCCTGGGTTTCGATCAACGATCTGGGCAAAGCAGAAGACGCCAATCAGATCCAATACAACGTGGTGCGAGTCGATGGGCAGAGGTCGGTCTATCTGCCGATCATGAAGCAGGGCGGCGACACCAACACCATCCAAGTGGTGGATGGCATTCGCAACATGATTGCCCATCTCTACGACATTCCCAAACAACTTACGGCCACCGTGGTCTTCGACCAGTCGGCTTTTGTGAAGGAAGCGATCAAGACCCTGCTTCACGAGGGCCTAATCGGGCTGATTCTTACCAGCCTGATGATTCTGGTTTTCCTCGGGAGCTTCCGGGCGACGTCCGCGGTGTTCCTGTCCATTCCGCTTTCGGCTCTCGCCACATTCGTCGTCCTCTACCTGATGGACAGCACGATCAACACGATGATCCTGGGGGGCCTCGCGCTGGCCTTTTCACGTGTAATCGATAATTCGGTAATCTCGCTCGAAAACATCTACCGCCATCTGGAGATGGGCGCCACGCCGGAAGCTGCCGCCGAAGCCGGAGGCACCGAGGTAAGTCTCGCGGTCCTGGCCGCGACGCTGACCACTGTGGTCGTGTTTTTCCCGGTGACGTTTCTCTATGGAGTTAGTAAGTTCCTTTTTTCCGCCTTAGCGCTGGCGGTTGTGATCTCGCTCTTCGCCTCATACCTTGTTGCGATGACGGTCATCCCCTTGTTCTGTTCACGTTTTCTGAAGGCGGTGCCCCACGCCGGCGGGCACGGAAAGGCAGAAAGCGAGCACGAAGTTGAGCCGACGGCCACACAGTCCTGGTGGGTCCGGTTCAATGCCGGCTTCAACCGGATGTTCAACAAGGTCCTGGACTATTACGAGTACTGGGTCCGGCGTGCCGTGAAGCGTCCGGGGCTGACGGTGGCGATCCTGAGTGGTGTGTTCGTAGTCAGCCTGGGAATCTATCCGTTCCTGGGGGTGGCATTCTTTCCGCAAACGGACGCGGGCCAATTCACCATCAATCTGAAGGTGCCGACCGGGACGCGGATTGAAGTGACGGAACAGTATGTGGCCAAGGTGGAAGACTTGATCCGTCGCACGGTCGCGCCGAGGGATTTAAAGATGGTGGTGTCGAATCTGGGAGTGGTGCCGGACTTCTCGTCGCTGTACACGACCAACGCGGGGCCGTACACGGCGACGATCCAGGTGGCGTTGCATGAGTCGCACAGCCGGAGCAGCTTTGCCTACATGGATCTGGTGCAGAAGAGGATGGCGAGCGAGTTTCCGGATGTGCGCACCTTTTTCTCCAGCGGGTCGATGGTGGATGCGGTGCTGAATATGGGGATGCCAGCACCGATTGACGTGCAGGTGAGCAGTCCGGACACGCACGAGATATACGGGATCGCGCAGGAGTTAGCGAACCGGATACGGAGTCTGCCGGGGGTAGGACAAGTGTATATCCCGCAGGATCTCAACTACCCCGCCTTGCGGCTCGACGTGGACCGGGTGCACGCGGGGGAGTTGGGGTTGACGCAGAAAGAGGTTGTGGACAATGTGATCACGGCGCTCAATTCGAACTACATGATCGCGCCCAACTATTGGGTGGACCGCAAGAGCGGGAACGATTATTACCTCACCGTCCAATATTTCGAAAAAGGCCGACCGGCCATTCAGAGCCTCGCGGACCTGACAAATATCCCAATCCATGCGCCCACCCTGAAGCAGCCAACCACGTTGGACACGGTCGTGAAACTCGAAAATATTCAAACGCCGACGGAAATGGACCATTATCAGATCCAGCGAGTCATGGACGTGTACGTCACGCCTGCAACCGAAGATCTCGGAAAAGTCTCGAATGAAGTTGCGCGCCTCCTCCCCAAGCTCAAAGTTCCAGAGAACGTTCGCATCAATGTACGCGGCATGGTGCAGGGGATGAACGCATCGTTCCGCAGCTTTGCCATCGGCCTTTCGCTCTCGGTCATCCTTCTCTACCTGATTCTCGTGGCGCAGTTCAAGTCCTTCAAAGATCCCTTCCTGATCATGCTTGCGATTCCCATGGGCTTTATCGGAGTGCTCCTTATATTGCCTTTGACTGGCACAACTCTCAATGTGATGTCGCTAATGGGTGTCTTGATGTTGGTTGGGATCTCGGCATCGAACAGCATTCTGATCGTCGAATTCACCCACCGTCTGGAAGAACAGGGTAAGGGAATTGAAGAGGCCGTGATTACTTCCTGCAGAGTACGCCTCCGTCCCATCCTGATGACTTCCTTGGCAACGATTATCGGGATGGTCCCGATGGCGCTCAAACTCGGCACGGGAAGCGAACAGTATGCTCCGTTGGCGCGCGCCATCATCGGCGGTTTGACCGTCTCGGTAGTGCTCACGGTGTTCATTGTGCCGGCGGCATATCTCCTTGCATACCGCGACCGGCAGAATGGATAAGGAAATATGCCAGGCTTTTCAATTCGCAATCCGTTTTTCATTATTGTCGTTTGCCTGATGCTGGTGGTGATAGGCGTGACCAGCCTGGTACGTATGCCGATCGATTTGTTTCCTACCATCAACCTGCCAGAAGTCGTGGTGGCTACGTTCTACTCCGGCATGCCACCGCAGGATATCGAGACCGACATTACCGATCCCCTGGAGCGATTCTTCACCTTGGCCAGTGGCATCGACCACATGGAATCTCGTTCGCTGTTGGGCGTGAGCATCATCAAGGTTTACTTCCAGCCTGGAACAAACGCCGATGCCGATGTCACCGAGCTTTCAAATCTTGCCTTAGCCGACCTGAAGCGTTTGCCGCCGGGAACATTGCCACCCGTGGTTCTAAAGTTTGACGCCTCCAGTCTTCCGGTGGCGTTGGTGCCGGTTAAGGGGCCGGGGCTCAATGAAACGCAGCTTCACGACTTCGCGCAATTCGCAATTCGCAATCAAATCGCGGTGGTGCCGGGAGCGGAGATCCCTCCTCCGTTTGGCGGCACGTATCGCCAAATCATGGTTTACGTCGATCCGTACAAACTTGCCTCGCGGCAGTTGAGCCCAATGGATGTAGTCAATGCGGTGAACGACTCCAACTTGATCTTGCCGGCCGGCGATGTGAAGACGGGACCATATGATTCCTTTGTCTATTCCAACAGTCTGGTTGACAACATGGACCAGTTAGGCAAGATTCCCGTCAAGACCGCGGGATCCTCCTGGGTCACGGTCAACGATGTCGGGCGAGCGGAGGATTCTCACCAGATTCAATACAACGTGGTACGAATCGACGGTCAGAGATCGTGCTACATCCCGATTATGAAGCAAGGCGGCAATACGAACACTATTGCAGTCGTAAATGGAGTTCGTAAGCTGATTCAACACCTGTACGACATTCCTAAACAAATGTCCGCCAGCCTGGTCTTCGATCAGTCCGTTTACGTAAAGGAGGCTTTAAAGACAGTTTTGCACGAGGGCATCATCGGTCTGGTTCTGACCAGCCTGATGATCCTCATTTTCCTGGGAAGCGTCCGCGCCACTACTGCGGTGCTGCTTTCGATTCCGCTTTCCGCCCTGGCGACATTTGTGATTTTGTACATGGCCGGCAGTACGGTGAATACGATGATCCTGGGCGGCTTGGCGCTGGCCTTTTCGCGTGTAATCGATAACTCGGTGATTTCGCTCGAAAACATCTACCGGCACCTGGAGTTGGGCGCCGCACCCATGATCGCCGCCGAAGTTGGAGGGAGGGAGGTCAATCTGGCCGTCCTGGCTGCAACGCTGGTCGACGTGGTGGATTTCTTCCCCGTCACATTTCTCTACGGAGTTAGTAAGTTCCTCTTTTCCGCGCTGGCGCTAGCGTTTTGTCTGTCCCTGTTAGCTTCATTCGTCGTGGCCATGACTGTGATTCCGTTATTCTGCTCTCGCTATCTAAAGGCGATGCCCCCCGGCGGAGGGCACGACCAAGAAGGCGAGTATGAGATTGAACCGACGTCGGCGGTGAGTAAGTCTTTGTGGGATCGTTTCAATGCCGGCTTCAACCGGATGTTCAACAAGGTCCTGGACTATTACGAGTACTGGGTCCGGCGGGCGGTGAAGCGTCCGGGCCTCACGGTCGCCATCTTGAGCGGGGTCTTCTTAGTCAGCCTGGCAATCTCACCGCTGTTGGGATTAGCCTTTTTCCCGCAAACCGACGCCGGCCAGTTCACCATAAACCTGAAAGTTCCCACCGGCACTCGCATCGAAGTCACCGAACAATATGTCGCCAAGGTGGAAGATTTGATCCGACGCGCGGTGGATGCTAAAGACTTAAAGATGGTCGTGTCGAACATTGGCGTGGTGCCAGATTTTTCTTCTCTGTACACAACCAATGCAGGGCCGTACACGGCCACCATCCAGGTAGCCTTGCAAGACTCGCACCGGCAGAGCAGCTTCGCATACATGGATTTGGTGCAGAAAAAGATGGCAAGCGAGTTTCCCGATATACGGACTTTTTTCTCCAGCGGTTCGATGGTGGATGCGATCCTTAACATGGGGATGCCGGCGCCGATCGACATACAAGTCAGCGGTCCAGTACTGCCAGAGATCTACGGCGTGGCGCAGGACCTCGCCGGCAAGATACGGGGCGTGCCCGGCGTCGGGGAGGTCTACATACCGCAGGATATGAACTATCCGGCTCTGCGGCTGGACGTAAACCGCGTACATGCCGCCGAGATGGGACTGACCCAGAAAGATGTGGTGGACAACGTGATCACGGCGCTGAACTCGAACTACATGATCGCGCCGAACTATTGGGTGGACCGCAAGAGCGGCAACGACTATTACCTGACAGTGCAGTACTTTGAAAAGGGACGAGCGGCGATCCACAACATGGTTGACTTGGGCCAGATCCCTCTGCGGAATCAGTCCGGCTCCGGCCCAGACCTGAGTTGCGGCCCCGCACAAACGGCAAGAGACGCCTCGGCAAAACCTTTGTGGGCTTGCGGAAAAAGTATGCCGGAGCCAGAGGGTCAAACCTCGCATGGCAGTAGACCGGATACAGTCCTGGATAATGTGGTCGATGTGAAACATGTGCAGACGCCCACCGAGGTTGATCATTACCAGATTCAGCGCGTTGTGGACGTTTATGTCACTCCGTCCGGCGAAGACCTGGGACGTGTGACCAATAAAATCAGGGGTATCCTCGCCAAAGCGAATATCCCGCGGAACATGCGGGTAAATCTGCGCGGCATGGTGGAAGGAATGCAGGCTTCATTCACAAGCTTTGCGTTGGGTTTCCTTCTTTCCTTCGTTCTCCTGTTTCTGATCCTTACTGCCCAGTTCAAATCGTTCGTCGATCCCTTCCTGATCATGCTGGCCATACCCATGGGGTTCGTCGGCGTATTGCTGATTCTTCCGATCACGCACAGCACATTGAACGTGATGTCTCTAATGGGGGTTCTGATGCTGGTGGGCATTGCGGATTCCAACAGCATCCTGATCGTGGATTTCGCTCACAAACTGGAAGCCGAAGGACTAACGCCGACCGATGCGGTCATCACCGCCTGCCGAGTGCGTTTGCGTCCGATCTTGATGACCTCGCTCGCGACGATTATTGGCATGATCCCCATGGCGATGAAGCTGGGCACAGGCGCTGAGCAGTACGCGCCGATGGCGAGGGCTATTATCGGTGGTCTCACCTCTTCGGTTCTTCTGACGATTTTTATTGTGCCAGCAGCATATTTGCTGGTGTACGGAAAGCGCGGCGCGAAGGCTGCGGAGAATCCGGCGCCGGAGCCGGCGGAATGAGGCAGAAACATCCCGCTTCCTGTAGCCGCTTAGAGACGCACGCCGCACATCAGTGAACGCACATCATGAGGTCGAGAGGTAACCCGATGACAAGGGCCAATGCTTTCGTATTCTGCACGCTGCTGTTATCTCTATGTGCGATTCTTGCCCCGCCTGGCATAGCGCAAGCCGCTGACAAATCGGAGGCAGGCAAAAACTTACCTTCCGCCCCGCAGCCGCAAGTCGCGCAAACCCCGAGTCCCATCATGGGGACTCCGGTGACTCAAGCGGCGTTGGTCGCCGGCTTCCCGCATGGAGCAGGATCGCAAACCGCTTCCTCAGCTGCCCCCCCAACGCCGCCGGCGGGTCAAGCGCCAGGTGGCCCCATGAGTTTGACCCGCGTACAAGCAGAACTGGTGGCGATCAAGAACAATCCGCGGATCAGTGTGGGGCGCCTGCTGGCCTTGGCACAACATCAGGTCTATCGCGAGACCAGGTCGGCAGAACTTCCGAATTTTAATGGCGCAATGACGGCAGTCGATGCCAATGAAGGCAGCCGGATCGGCGTGGGAGCGCTCAACGCGCCTCGCTTGCTTGAACATGCGGGTGCTGGGGTAACCCTCAGCCAACTCATCACCGATTTCGGACGCACCGTCAACCTGGTGTCCTCTTCAAAGCTTCTGGAGAAAGCCCAAAATGCCAATGCGCTGGCCACCACCGAAGATATAGTTCTGGCTACGGACCAGGCCTTCTACAACGCGCTGCAGGCCGAAGCACTGCTCAAAGTCGCGCAGCAAACCGTGACCACTCGCGGGTCAGTAGAGCATCAAATCGATGAACTGACCAAGAGCAAGCTGAAATCAACGCTGGATCTGGCCTTTGCCCAGGTGAATCTGTCGCAGGCCAAGCTGCTGCAACTCGATGCACAAAACAATGTCGATTCGACCATCGCCACCCTCACAGCAGTTCTTGGCTTTGACAAGGAGCTCCGCTACGAGTTGAGCGATGAAGATACGCAACCGCCGCCACCGCCGCCGGATGTGGACGTGCTCATCAATACCGCCTTGCAGCAACGTCCGGATCTGCAGGCGCTCACCTACGATCAACAGGCAGCGGAAAAGTTCCGTCGCGCCCAGCGCGATCAGCTCTTCCCAACTATCAGCACTCTCGGCATAGCGGGAGTGACTCCGGTGCGTCCGGACTGCACCAGCGCCGGCTGCTTTCCCAACTATTTTATTTCCAGCTGGTACGGCGCCATCGGCGTGAATATGAGCATCCCAATTTTTAATGGCTTTCTCTTCACGGCGCAGGCTTCGGAAGCTAATTACCGGGCGAAAGCTGCAGCCGAGAGCACACGGGATCTGCGCGACCGGGTAGTGCGCGATGTGCGCATGGCATGGCTATCGACGAATACGGCCTTTCGGCGCGTCGACGTGGCTGCGGAACTCGCCAAGGAAGCCGACCTGGGGTTGACTCTCGCCCAGAGCCGTTATCAGCTCGGCTTGGGCTCAATCGTCGAACTCAGTCAGGCACAGTTGCAGCAAACCGATGCCGCCATTGGCTATGTCAACGCTCAGTACCAGTATCGGCTGTCTCTCTCAACCCTGAACTTTGAGATTGGGGTGAAACCATGAACCGGTGATTGGACGGAGGACGCGCCGGCGCGCAATTACAGCAGACGCAGACGCAAATCGCCAACGCGCAGGCGGGCTATGATTGCCGGCTTGCCCTGGCAGTCCTGCAATGTCAAACGACCGGCTTCTAGGAACGTGTTGGAAAGACGACGCGCGATCGCAGTGGGGAGTTCCCCTTGAGATTCCTGCGGAGGAAGCACTCGGTATGCTCGCGGGGCCCGAGAGGTGCCAGTCATGAAGACACGGAACAGGAAGAAACAATCATCCTTTACAACGCGCCAAGGAATGTTACTTACCGTTGCGATCGGTACCCTTTTTGTTCTTGTGTTTCTCTTGGTCTATTACATCCAGGTAAAGACAGGACGCCCGCTTCAATGACAACGCTTGCCTGTTCCGTAAAGGAACAATTTGTCAAAGGCGACTGCCGGCTTTGCAGTTAAGATCATTCTTACATGATGCCTTTTATCTTATATCTCGCTGCTGGAGCCGCTACAGGATTCCACGTTTATACATTGCTGATGTTGGCAGTGTCAGGAGGTTCTGTGGATCCGCTCGAACTGGTTTCTTTGACGGGCTCGCTTGGTCTGCTTCTTGCGGCCTATTTGAGTCTTTTCAAACCACACGCGGCGGCGAAACTTGCTCTGATCGCTTCGCTGGCAATATGGTGTTTTTACGGTCCAGCCATCGCTCGCGCTATCAGGGTGTCCTAAACTCGAATGATGCTGCCATATCTGGCAACTGCGCTGTTGGTACTGGTCACCGCATACTCGGCTATTGCAACTTTCCGGCAAACGCTAGACGGCAATGCTTCAACCAGGATTTTCCCAAACGCCGCAAAACGATCCACGCAAATAGCCGTTGGCATCGGCACACTGGCAATCCTTCTCGGCGTTGCAGCATGGGTCACCATCGATGCCCGGCATTCCATTCGTCACTCGTCGCGCTTTCTCATTCCTAAGGGGTACGTAGGCTGGGTACGAGTCGAATTCCAGGTTAATGATGCTGCCCCTTTGCCTGTCGAGGGCGGAGAGTATCTATTCAAGTTTCCACCCTCCGGCTTATTAGTGACCTCTTCGTCAGAAGAATATGGATGGGCCAAGGACCACTACTTCTACTATTCCGAAAAGGGCACCCGGGTGTTGCCCGATGCCGGTCCAGGGAACCTCATCTGGGGAAAAATCAACGGCGAGGCGAGTGGTTCGCAGGGCAAAAGAAAGTATGAGGAGTTTTTCGTAGGAACCGAGCAGCAGTTCAGAGAGCAAATAAGTGAAAAGCAAAAAGTCGGTTCCAGTGCGCCGGCAGCTTCGGTGAAATGAGAAGATGGGCTCGCGCGGAGAGCACGGCAAACTGGGATCGACAGCAGTAACAATCACGCGGCACCAGACATTTAGTTTTCCTGTCGCATCCCTGCAGCCTCCAGCTACTATCAGAACTAGTCCATCTCAAACGCGATCCACTGCAATCCCCCTTCGCGTTCCACCTGCAGTACGACCGGATCGTGAGGCTTGATCTGCTTCAGAGCCGCACGGAGAGAGCTCAAGGAGTCTATCGATGTCTGGTTTACGCTGTGGATGACGTCTCCAGTCTGCAGACCAGTCGCAATGCTCATGAAATCCGCTACGCGTGCCACCACGACAACTCCAGAAGGATTGCGCAGCGTGCCCACCATGGCACGCAATTGATCGTCCAACGTGAGCGCCAGTATTCCCAGCCGGGCAACCAAGTTCTCGCGTGTATTGGCTAGATCAGGGAGAGCATCCATGGGGTCTTTCATCTCCAGCGCGGCGATGTACAGCGTCTTGCGCTCGGCCCCACGGAGCACTTCGAGCTTTAGCGATTGATCCAGAGGATGCAGATATAGAGCCGCCGTGAAGGCGGGCAGGGTAGCGATGCGGCGGCCATCAGCGCTGATTACAATATCCCCAATTTTCAGGCCACCCGCCTCAGCCGGACCTCCGGGTATCACATCGTCGATCACGACGCCCCAATTTTGCGCGAGTCCCAAGCCTTTGGCCAGGGTCTCGGAAATCGTTTGAGCGCCCGCCTTGACCTCGATGCGATGCACGTGCCCATACTTGCGCAAGCTCTCGTAAACGAATTGCACGATTCGTGCCGGGATGGCAAATCCCAGCCCCTCGCTCCCACCCGCTGAGGAGAGAATGAAAGTGTTAATCCCTACCACGTAGCCGTCGCTGTCGACCAAGGGGCCGCCGCTGTTGCCCGGGTTGATGGGAGCATCGGTCTGAATGTAAACCATCGGACGGCTCGGATCTGCCTGCCTCGCAACGGAACTTACTACGCCCATGGTCACCGAGTTCTCCAGTCCCTCGGGACTGCCCATGGCAAACACCAATTGTCCTTGGTGCACTGGTCTGTGACTGCCCAGCGAAAGTGTAGGCAAGCCAGTCTGATCGATCTTTAGGAGGGCAAGATCGGTCTCCTTGTGAAGGCCGATGAGTCGTGCCTCGACGATCCGCTGCTTGCCCACGGGCGCAATCTGGTCGGGAAAAATCACCGAAGCCATAGGCAGAGCGACATTGATGCGCTGCGCCCCCTCCACCACGTGGGCATTAGTCATGATGTATCCATCCGGGTCCACGATCACTCCCGAACCAATCGCATGCTCGCGGGTTATAAGCGCCGTTTGACCGCGATTGTTCTCTTCCAGGGCCCCATAGCCGGTGACCAGAATTTGCACCACCGCCGGGGAAATCCTGGCGGTAAGCTGCTCGATCGCGGAATTAAGTTGCTGCAGCACCGCTGGCGCTTCTGCAGGCCGGGTTCCCATCAGCTTTGCTTTGTCAATGTCGCCCTTCGCCGCTTCACCACCGGCGACGGCCGGGGTCGGCGGCGCCACTTGTTGGCCAAAGCTCCCAGCCGCAAACCACAGGGAGCAAAAGCACGCAGCAAGACTAACGAGCAAGACGCGAAATTTACTTCTCGAACCGCAAGCTGGGAAGCGCATAGCGACACCCTCCATGGGCACATCTTTATGGCGTTACGTTTATGGCGTTACGGCGCAGATCATGATTACGCCGGAATGCAATAAAAGCCAGCTTGTATTTAGATTCGGAAGGCTTTGACCAGGTTGAAGTGTTTGGGCGCGGTACCGCTCGCCGCCGGGCATCGAACCACCAGGCTGGATTATGAGGCAGATTTGCCGTTATCCCTCAGAATTTCATAAACCTGCTTGCGCATTTTGCCATGCTGATCTAAATAGCGGATCGCCAGACCATGTTTTTCCCTCCGCGCTGGAAAACTCTGGTTGACGGGCAAGGTGGCGCAATGCGACCAGCGGTTGTAAACCGTGCATGCGATTTCCAGCGACTTACCGTCGGGCTCCTGGACGACCATCGTGTTTTCGACGTAGGTTCTCGGGCTTGAGCCGAGGCAATAGCCATCGATGTCGTGGAAATTGCAGTTGGGCGGATCAAGTGGAGGGCCTTGGAATTGGCGGCTTTCCGCACTTAGCACCTTAATGCGAAGTGGCAAATCTTTCGCCCAGGCGCTCACCATTGCGGTCAGAAACAAGGTGACAACAAAGAAACACTGGCAACGGGACATATACCCTCCTAAACGCTGCTAATGATAAGAGATGAATTGGCAGCAATGTTGGTTGGCTGTGGCGGGAAGCAGGAGCTGCCAGCCAACCAAAGTCTCTGCATAATCATCAAGCAATTTAGGGGGAGTTCCGCGATGTTCATACGGCAACAGCAGGACGGCAGAAGTTGGCTGGCATCGTACCATTGGTGCGGTCCGGTCGCCGCCCTCTCCATCAACAGTAAATGTAAATGAAAGAGGCTATCCCGAGGCCAATCAAGGAGCAGATATGAGCAATCACCGTTTTGCAGTTAACACGATACTCGTTTTGGCTCTGTGGGTGTCCGTCACCGGCAGCCTTGCGGCGGAGGAGGCTCCGCCCGCAAACGGAACGCCGGTACACATGCTAGTCACCGTCGAAGCTGTTCATGGCTCCAACGTACCGGTCATTGGCCGTGAGGATGTGCTGGTTTACGAAGCACGCGATCGCGACAAAGTGACGGATTGGGTTCCAGCGCGGGGAGATCACGCAGCCCTCGAACTCGTAGTTATGCTCGACGATGGGTCCAATATTAGTCTCGGTACACAACTGGAGGACATTCGCAAATTTATCGCTGCCCAGCCGGCATCCACGAAGATTGGGATTGTCTACATGCAGAATGGCATCGCGAAAATGGAGCAGAACCTGACCAGCGATCATGCTCTCGCTGCAAAAGCTCTGCGCCTTCCTATGGGAATTCGCGGCATCAACGGCAGCCCGTATTTTTCTCTGAGCGACCTGGTCAAGCGCTGGCCGGAAACGACAGCCCGCCGCGAGGTTCTCATGGTTTCCGACGGGATCGATCGTTATTACGGAACCGGAGATATGCTGGATCCGTACCTGGCCGCTGCCATTGAAGACGCTCAGCGTGCTGGTGTGATCGTCTATGTTATCTATACCCCCGGTGTGGGTCACTATGGTCATAGCTACTGGCGAACATATTTTGGCCAGCTTTACCTTGCGCAGGTTGCCGAGGAGACCGGCGGTGAATCGTACTACATCGGTTTCAATGGGCCGGCGGTTGCGTTCACTCCCTACCTGGACGATATGGAGCATCGATTGAACTGCCAGTATTTCTTGACGTTTATCGCCAAACCTGAGAAGAAGAGCGGGATGCGGCGTGTGAAGGTCGCGACCGAGGTACCGAATGCGGAGTTGGTTGCGCCGAACAGTGTTTACGTTCCCGCCGCGGTACCCTAATCATCACGAGCGGTAAGAGATCTCCTGGACACCGTCTTCCGCTAACGGAAGATGGACGACCGAAGATAGCAGAAAAATTGGGTAACCAAAATAGTCATACAATCATCAATATATGTAGGGTGGGACAGATGTCGCTTGTGCGGCATTTCCGGAGCGGGAGTCACGGAAAGATCTGGATTCGAGTTGTGCTTGCTTCCGTCGCGCTCTTTGCTGTCCTGACTGGGAGAAATGTCGCGCCTGATTTCTCTAAGGCGCCATGTGTGCATCCCACGGTCGTCGCCGACTCTCACCACGATCAGCGACCTCGTTTTGACGACAGCGGCTCAAAGTGGATTGCTCCTTCCGACAGTTTTCTAATACTTCCTCCCACTGCCCAATCGACGCACTTAACACCGACACCACGTCTATTCTCCACGCTCCAAGCTGCGGGCTTCCACTACAATCGCCCACCTCCGATTGGCTGATCTGCCCCCAACGCAAGCCAAGCTTCTTCCGGCGTTTTCCCGTACGCAGACGATTTCGGAAGTTGCAGAGGTTCGAACCTAGCTTTCTCTGTCTGGAGCCCACGAACGGGGCCGCAAGAGATAGCGACGAACTTGACGTGAGTTTCAATTGGAGAAGGAAGATGAGTGGAATGAAGATACTGTGCGTCGAAGACCACCCTGATTACATGGCAATTCTGACGGCCGCGCTCGAAGGGATTGGTTATGAGGTGATGTCTGCAAGCAACGGAGGGCAAGCGGTCGATTTGTTTGCCAAGCAAGCGATCGACGGAGTACTCCTGGAAGACAACTTGCCGGATGCAATGGGGACAACGTTGCGCGCGAAACTGAAAGCAATACGTCCAGACATCCCCGTCCTGCTGTTTGCCGGAGTTGGCAGGCAGACAACATTCATGCTCCGCTTCTTTGACGCCTATCTGCGAAACGCGGAACAGTCGGGAGATACCTGTGGAGACTTAGAGCTATGAAAGGCATACATTCGCCGTGGGAAAGCGGTGGCGAAAAAAGATGGAGGCGCTACGCTTCCAACATTCCCTAGAATATCGGGCCGTAGAACGGATGAGGCTCCTGATCGATTGGGAGATGAAACCATTCGACGCAAGCATCGAACTCCTTTACTAGGCCATCCAATGTAGTAACGGATTGGAGGGTATGAAAATGGCGATAACAACACTGAAACCAATCGCCAACTTGTTCCTGGCCGCGATTCTTTCCCTGCCTGCGTTTGCAAGCACTACGGGCGCCAATGCAGCTGTGCCGGGGTCTCTGAATTATGTCGAAGGCCAGGTGTCGATAGGCACGAATGCTCTGGACTCGAAGTCGATCGGAACTGCCGAGTTGCAGACCGGGCAGTCGCTCACCACGGAAAAGGGCAAGGCCGAGATTTTGCTGACGCCTGGCGTCTTCTTACGTGTCGGCAACAACAGTTCTGTAAGAATGATTTCGTCAAGCATTACCGATACGGAGGTTGCTCTCCGCAAAGGGCACACCATGGTCGAAGTGGCGGAGATTCACCCGGAAAACGATCTTCGCATCAGCGAAGACGGGGTCACAACCACGTTGTTGAAGACCGGCCTGTACGATTTCGACTTGAACAAGAATCAATTACGCGTATTTGACGGCAAGGCTTCCGTGGACGATGGCGGGAAGAGCGTCACCGTGAAGAGTGGACATGAGTTGAACCTGGCTGCAGGCAGCTCGCTTAAGCGAGTCAAATTCGACAAGAAGGCGTACGAAGAAGGCGATTTGTATCGCTGGAGCAGCCTCCGATCCGCCTACTTGGCGGAAGCCAACGTGGACGAGGCCAGCATGTACGCTGGGAACGACTGGGGGCCTTGGGGCTGGGCCTGGGATCCGTGGTTCGATGCTTATACGTTCCTGCCTGGAGATGGGATCTGGTATAGCCCATTCGGTTGGGGCTTCTATTCACCTTGGTGGGTCTTTGACGCTCCGTTCTTCGGGTATGGTTACGGCTACGGGGGTGGGCGCTACTTCCATCACTTCGGCAACTACCGTGAGTGGGAATCACGTTCGCCGTACATCGCGAGTGGCAGCTACGCCCGTGGCGTCTATCGTGGGCCGGGCTCCACGGGGAGCGGTTTTCGCTCTGGACCTAGAATGGCCGGCGCTCGAAGCTTCGGCGCATTTGGCGGCGGCTTTCACGGCGGTGGTTTCCACGGCGGTGGCGGCTTCCACGGAGGTGGGGGAGGTCACGGCGGTGGGGGAGGCCACCGCTAAACAAAGACGGCTTTAGACTTGCGGTACGCTGCGGCAGCCGGTCAACAAAAATTCATTGCCGGCTAACCAAAACGACGTAAAATGGTTCCATCGTAGTGGGGTGTACACATGTCGCTTGTCCGGCTCCTCCGGAAAAGCAACCGCGGATTGGTTTCGCACCGCGCCGCGATCATGTGTGTGGCTGCTCTGAGCGTCTTGCTGGCGCGCAGCGCGCCGCCCAGTCTCCCGCACATTCACCTTAGCGTAATCATCCACTCTGCCGCAGACCATGATCATCGACAATGTTTTGATCATCAGGATTTTCAGTGGGGGACTTCTCTTAGTTCCACGCTGATCACACCGCCGCCGATCGCGTCGCCTCACTTGATCGCGGCCGCTACGCCTTTTATCGAATTCGTGACCGATGGTTGGCACTACAACCGTCCCCCTCCGATCAGTTAACCCTCCTGCTTCTGCCTTAGCGCCACATCGGGTTTGCGGTTCTGCCCGCTGCAGGAATGCCATTGCAGACAAAACCGCCGGTCGTAAATCGCGATGTTTCCGTACAGAAGTCAAGTCTCGGAGGAAATACATCATGGCAGAAGAAGACACCAAAAACTGGAGAGTGTTGTGCAATGCCGCCCTGGAAGCGAGAGATCCCGATGAGTTGCTGCAGATCGTTCAGGAACTCAAGAAGGTCTTGAAATGTGAAGAACAGGTACGCCGTGATTTCAGGGAGGCCAGTAAGGCTAACAAGTCTCCCGGGGAGATGCGATGTTAATAACTGGATCCAGCGCACCAATACACACACCTCCGGCCACAAGCCGGCCACGGATCTTGTCAAATCGTGAAAGATCGCGGATTGAGCCGACTTCGGGGCGATTTGTGCTGGCATCTGCGCTCGCAGTCGGTCTCGTGTCCTTTCTCGCCACAGAGTTACTGCACTATTGGCTGGTGCCGGACCTTGGACGACATCAGGAAAGGCTGCTGGCGGAAGGCTTGTCGGCTTTGATCGTGAGTTGCCTGGTCGCGAAGCTGGCTAGCGTTACCCGACGGCAGCATCGGCTAACCGTGGCCAGGATGCAGGTGATTGCCGAGATGAATCATCACATCCGGAACGCTTTAGCCCCTATCTCTCTTTCGGTAGACGCAATTGAAAATCAGCAGCTTATTCATGTGATCTCCGAAGGCGTCGACCGCATTGACTGGGCTCTTCGCGAAATACTGCCTCGCGAAATCCCGCTGGCGGAAGAGCAGCGGTACGACATCGATGTTTTCAAGAGCACCTAGAGGAGCGATGAATCCATGGCGACATAAGAGTTCTGTGCGTTGAGAACCACCCTGAGTACATGGGCGCGCTGAAATACATACTGGAAACTTCTGGCTACGAGGTCGTGCCGGCGACGACGGGCGATCAGGCCGTGCACTTGCTGACGACTCTGGCGGTAGACGGCGTTCTCTTGGAATACGATCTGCCCGATGCTACTAGCATTGCGGTACGGGCAGAGATGAAACGGATCAAGCCGGACGTCCCGGTCCTGTTGTTTACAGGCATAGGGAGGCAGACACCGTTTCTGCTTCGCTTTCTTGATTCGTATCTTCGGAACTCGGAACGACCACACGTTTTCGAGGATCTGGACGCGTAAGGTCGGGAACTGGAGGAGTTATGAAGACCATGAAACAATCGACAAATCGGTCGTACGAATGGAAGCTTGAGTCCTGCAAGATGAGAATCCCGTTGTTGGTTGGTTTGTTGGCACTGGCTACGGGATTGTTCGGACAGAATGCGATCCCGGCTGGGACCATACTGCCCCTGCAATTGAACTCTTCGCTGAACTCAAGGAAGAGCAAGCCAGGACAGATGGTAACCGCACGCCTCATGCAGGATGTCCCGCTGCCTTCGGGTGGGAAGATTCGCGCCGGCTCCAAAGCGGTCGGCCGCGTACTCGATGTAGTTGAGGCAGGAAACGGCAGCGGAGCGAAAATCTCTTTGCGGTTCGACACGCTCGAAGTTTCGAAGCGCATGATACCGATGACCACGAACCTGAGGGCATTGGCATCCATGATGGAGGTAGAGGATGCCCAGCTTCCAAAGACCGGTCCCGACCGGGGAACTCCGCAAGAAGCTTGGACGACGACGCAGATTGGAGACGATGTTGTCTACCGGGGCGGTGGACCGGTGGCCAACGGATTGCGAGTGGTGGGAACGCCAACCTTCAACGGTGTGTTGGTACGGGTTGCGTCCCAACGCGGCGCAAAGTGCCGTGGCGACCTCAGCGGCAATGACCAGCCACAAGCGCTATGGCTCTTCTCTGCCGACGCGTGCGGAACTTATGGCTTCACTGATTTGACGATTGCGCACGCGGGCCGGAACGCTCCGCTTGGACAAATTACACTTGTTTCGGAGAAAAGCAATTTTGACGTACGGAGCGGCAGCGGGCTCCTTTTGCGTGTGAAATGAGCCTGTGCCGCGCGCCTGTTTGGCCTCTACTGTATCGAGCTCGTACCATGTAGCTACGGCGAAGCAAAATTGCTGTCGAGTCATCTCTTTGTTATCAGCAGTCTTTCGGAGAAGCTGAGTCCCGTTCGCCAGGGTTTTCTTTGTTGTCACCTTGGCCAAAGTGGACGGTACGTCGGGCATGAACGGCTTGACGTCAGTGCCCGAGTAAAGGGCAACTCGAAGTAACTACCCAAAATCACCGCGTCTGGTGTTTCGGCAGGCCTTGCAAAATTCGCGGCGGGGTGAGAGAACTCTGACTATGAGCTTCGATGTTTTGCGCCCAGATGTTTTGAGTTCCGACGCCTTGCGCGCCGATGTTTTGCATTCTGACGTTTTGCGCTCTCCCGTGCAGTTTCTGCGGCAAACTGGGATTTGTACCGACCAAGACTGGTTGCGGGAATACGAAGCGTGGTTCGAAAGCGAAGGGCAGCGGATCTCAGACGCAGTGGACCGCGCTGGCACACCGTGGTTACGCATGTTCGATCGGTGGGGCACGCGGGTGGATGAAATCCTCTACCCACCCGAATACTGGCGCATGCTGAAACATGGATACCGGGCCGGCGTCCTCTGGCGAGTCTTTGATGAGAACTCTGAGCAGAATTCTGAGCGGAATTCGCTGCTCCCCGCTTACTTTCTTCTCTACGCTACGGGTTTCTATGACCCCGGCTTGGCGTGTCCGTACACCGTCTCTCTGTCCACGGTTTGCCCGCTCTCAAAATATGGAGACGCAGAATTGAAGACACGGTTCTTGCCCAAGATGTTGCAGCGCAGTTTCGATGACAATAACAATGATAGTGTCTGGCAGGGCGCAACCTGGATGACGGAGATCAAAGGCGGCTCCGACCTGGGCGCGGCGGTCGAGACCATGGCGCAACGCGATGGGAGTAAGTGGCAGCTAACCGGTGACAAATACTTCGCGAGTAATGCCGGCGCCGAATTGGCGGTGGTCGCGGCACGGCAGGAGGGCGCGCCGCAGAACGTGCGCGGCCTAAGTCTGTACTTGGTACCGCATCGCAGTGAAGACGGGCAGCTGAATTATCGAATCCGCCGCCTCAAGGATAAGATCGCCACGCGCTCCGTACCAACCGGTGAAATCGAACTTCGTCAGAGCGAGGGTTGGCTGCTGGGGCAAGCGGAGCATGGCATCTATCTGATTCTCGAAGTGCTGAACCTCTCGCGCGTGGCCAACAGTGTGGGCAGCGTTGCGCTCGCACAAAGGGCCATCGCCGATGCCTATACTTTCGCGGAACGGCGCATGGCTTTCGGTAAACCGATCGTCGAACATCCTTTACTTCGGCGGCAGTTCGAAGATCGTCTGCGGGGGCTGCGCGCGGCTTCCGGGCTGGCTTGGGAAGCGGTGCGTCTGCTCGACAAGGTATGGCAGGAGAAACCGCCGTACTCTGAGAGTTATCACCTGTTCCGCTTGGTCGCTCACCTGGCAAAATACTGGACCGCAGAGTTTGCTGTGCAGACGACAAAATGGGCGATGGAAGTGCACGGCGGCGTGGGAACACTGCAGGAATATCGCGTGGAGCGTTGGCTGCGCGAAGCCATGATCCTCGCCATCTGGGAAGGGACGCCGCATCGCCAGATGCTGGATGGACTGGAGGTCATGCAGCGCAAAGGTGCGCACCGGTTGCTGTTCCACCATCTTGCCGGGAAAGCACCGCAGGCGCAGTTACGCGAGATGGAAGTGCGGGTAGAACAACAACTTAGCTTGCCAGAGATTGACAAGGAAGGAACTTTGGAAAGGCTTTTTAGCGATCTGGCTTCGTTTACCGCAGATGCCCTGCTAAGGGAGCAAGGTCGATAACCACCGCAAGCGTCACATGTGGGTGTGACGGATGTCCTTGCCCGATGTGCGCTGGATTACTACCATGCTTGGAAAACGGCAGCAGGGTGCCAGTCTGCACAGCCAGCATGCAAGGACAAATATGAATAACGACTCGGCAAGCCTCCCAAACTTGCGGCGAGCTTCCGCCATCTTCATTTTTCTCGCGCTCAGCGGATTGATTCCCTGGTTAGCGCGTTATGGCGTGATTTCGCAGTGGATCCTGTTGCTCCACATCATCGTCGGCCTTGCAGCCATCGTCCCGCTCACGGTGATTTTCATCAAGCACGGGCACGAGGCCGATCGCGACGCGCCCACCCGCTGGTGGAGCCCCGGCCTGTGGTCCGGAATAGGCTGGGCGGCGCTGGGCCTCAGTGGCTTGTGGCTGGTGGGCAAAGGCATCTGGGGAGTCTTCGTTCCCTATCGGATGCATTCCATCCATCTCGTAGCCGGAATCGCTTTCGGAGCCGTAGGGTTCTTCCATATCGTCTATGGTCTTGCGCGAAGCAAATTCTCGCAAGGCCGCTATGCCCAACTGGTGCGCCCGTTAGCGCTGTGCATTCTGATTCTGGCGGTCGGTGTCGCGGCGATCGGAATCGTTCGCAGACAGGGAACTCTCGCGATCGCAAATTTCATTCCCTCCAATGCTCGCACGGATACCGGCCGTGTGATCCCAGCCAAGCTGCTGCTTGGTTCCGAGTCCTGCGGCGCCTCCGGGTGCCACAGCGCGATCTATGAGGAGTGGCTCCCAAGCGCCCATCATTTTTCCGGCGCTGACCCATTCTACGCAGTCATCAAAGCCAACTACGTCAAGGCACAAGGCGTAGGCGCGGGCAAGTATTGCGCCGGCTGCCACGAGCCGATCTCGCTAATGTCCGGCGAAAACATCCCTGCGCACACTTCACCGACTTCGCAGGCCGGCAGTTCTTGCGTTTTTTGCCACGTGCTGCGCAGGCCCGACGTTAGAGGAAATGCAAACTATGTGGCCACCGCTCCGAATCCGTACTTGTTCGAATTCTCGTCCTCGCCCGCGCTGCGCAAGGTATCGCAAGCGCTGATTCGGTTGCATCCGGAACAACACAAGCTGGATTACGACGCACAACATTCCCAATCGATTGAATTCTGCGGCACCTGTCACAAGCAGTACCTGGACAAACGGGTAAATGGCTGGGGATTCGTGCAACTGCAAAACCAGTATGACGATTTGAAGAATGGGCCGTGGCACACCGATGAGTCGAGGCGGTTGCGGTGTCAGAGCTGTCACATGCGTGAAGTGGCGGCCGAAGATCCTGCCCGCAATGCGCGGGGCGTGATCCACGAGCATCGTATCCTGGCTTCCAATGCTTTCGTGCCTGAGATGCTGCACCTTCCTGGAGCCGACCGGCAGATCGAACTCGTGAAGCAGTGGCTCACCGGCCAGGCCGTTATTCCGGAAATCGCCAAGGTCTGGCCGGCGGGCCCGATCATTGCCCTGAGCTTGGCGCCAGAAAATCCGCTGGCCGAGGATCAGATGGCCGACATACAGGCGCTCGTCATCAATACTAAGGTAGGCCATGCGTTTCCCACCGGTCCGCTGGACGTGATCCAATCCTGGCTGGAATTCACCGCCACCGATGACCGAGGCCAGCCGGTATTTTCCGCTGGAACTCTGGACGCCAATGGACGGCTGCAGGGGAAGACCGTGGAATACCGGGCGTTCCTGCTCGACCGGCAGGCCCAGGTGCTTTACAACCACGCGCTGTGGGACGCCGTAGGCGCGCGTGACAAGCGCACGATCCTTCCCGGCGCCAGCGATTCGGCGGAGTTTCATTTTCGCCTGCCGCGCGGCGTCGTTGGGCCGCTGCACTGTAAGCTGCGGCTGCTCTATCGCAAGTTCAACCCGGATTCGCTGGCCGCTATCTTTCCGAACACCACTCCGCCCCCCGTGCCGATTACAGAAATCTCCTCGTTCAGCGTCGATCTTCCCGTGCAACCGGCGGGACGCACCGCTATTCGTCGGCAGCCGCCACGCGGTCTTTCGGCGCGTCGCGTTTCTGCGAACCAAACGGCAGGAATCGCCAGGTGATTCGTCGAGAATTCCTGCGCTGGCTGGCGACAGCTCCTCTGGCGTGCGCCGCAGCGCGATGCGAAGCGCTGGCAAACGCGGCCAGTTCGCCGGCGTCCGCGACGCCGGCTGGAATTCGTTTTCGCGACGTAACCGCTCAGTCCGGCTTGCACTTTGTCCACTCCAGCGGCCCGCGCAGCAGCCTGCTCCCGGAGGACATGGGCTCGGGCCTGGCATGGGGCGACTACGACAACGACGGATTCCCCGACCTCTACGTTGTCAATCAGCCCTCAAAATTCGGTTCCGCGAACAAAGACGGTCTTGGCAATCGCCTGTTTCATAACAATGGGAACGGCACGTTCACCGATGTCACCGAGCACGCTCGGCTCGAACTGCATCACTTCGGCATGGGCGCCTATTGGGGAGATTATGACAACGACGGGCTGCTCGACTTGTTCGTCACCGGCGTAGGCGGCTGCTATCTCTACCACAACGAAGGCAACGGCCGGTTCCGCGACGTTACCAAACAAAGTGGCGTTCACGATCCGCTGTGGAGCAGCGGCGCGGTCTGGGTAGATTTCGACAACGACGGCTGGCTCGATCTCTACGTCTTGCACTACGTGGATTATCCGGTGGAGGTCTCCCGCCTGCATTTTGCGCAGGAGAGTCAGTATGGTGTCGTTGTTCCCGCTGCCCTGAATCCGCGCTCGTTCCGTCCCCAACCCAACCGGCTGCTGCGCAATAATCGTGACGGTACTTTCACCGACGTTACCCATCGCGCCGGAGTTGCCGACCCGGAGGGCCGCGGCCTTACCGTTACCACCGCCGACTTCAACCTCGACGGTTGGCCCGAACTCTACGTCGGCAACGACCTCAGCATGAACCGTTTCTTCTTGAATGAAAAGAACGGCCGCTTCGCCGATCGCAGCACCCAAACTCTTACCTCGGAGAACAAGGGAACCATGGGGCTGTCGGTCGGCGATTTTGACCGCGACGGCGATCTCGATTTCTTCGTGGCCCACTGGCTTTCGCTGGGAAATTCTCTCTATCAAAACCTCTTCCTGGAATCGCACCAATTGAGTTTCGCCGACGCCGCCGAGTTCACCAACCTCGCCTACATTTCCCTGCCCACGGTCGGATGGGGTTGTACGTTTTTCGATTACGACAATGACGGCCTTCTGGATTTAGTCGTCGTCAATGGAAACACGTTGGAAGATACGCGCGCCCATAACCTGCTGGTCCCGCAAAAGCCTTTCCTGTTTCACTACGACGGCAATCAGTACCAGAATGTTTTAGCGAGCGTCGCATCCGACATTGACCGGCCGCTGAACGCGCGCGGACTGGCCGCCGCCGATTTCGACAACGACGGCGACATCGACCTGGCAATTTCCTGCAACCGCGGTCCGCTGATTTTGTTGCGGGCCGATGGCGCCGAGGGACGCAATTGGATCAAGGTCAGTCTGCAGGGCAGGAAGAGCAATCGCCAGGGAATCGGTTCGCTGGTGCGCGTGTCCGCCGGCGGGACCAGCTATGTGCAAAGTGTCGGCAGCCAGGGATCCTACCTGTCGCAACATGCAACGCCTCTTCATTTCGGCCTGGGTTCCGCCGCGTCGGTGGATCGCATCGAGGTCGTCTGGCCCAGCGGCCGCCGCCAAACGGTGGACCATCCTCACATCCGCCAGCACCTCCATCTACGGGAAGACTGAACTAATACTTGATACAGCGGGCGTTCCATCTGCAAACAGCCGAAGGGGCGGTTGCCGGCGCCAGATCGTCGTAGCGGATTCTCCTCCAAAGGAAAACCGCCTGGCTCCACGGAGCGCCAGACGGCCGATTGAAATCATCCGAAAAACCACTTGACCTGTCCATCACTGGGGGGCGACGCCTTCGACGATGAATATGCGGCTCTTGGCTGCGCTCTGTCGGATCGGCTTGATCGCCTCATAGGCTGGCGAATCGTACCACTCACGCGCTTTCTCCGCGCTGTCGAAAGCGATTATCACGATGCCGCCCTTTGGCGGTTCGCCCTCGAGAGCCTGGATCTTGTGGCCAAGAACGACATAGTGGTGATTGAAAGGCGCTAGCGTTTCCGGCACCTTATCCCCATATTTCTGCATGGTAGCGGGGTCCGTTACCTCGACCTCCGCGATGACGTAGCCAGGCGGCGTCTTGACTTGGTGCGCACGAATCAACTTGGCGCCAGCAATGCCGATCGAGACGCCGGCCAGCACTGCCAGCGCCAGTTTCTGGTAGGTCTTCATGGTTCATTCTCCTTCGTGCATTTTTCCAAGTCCGGGGAGCCCGCTTTCGCTTTTTACCGGTCCCTTCAAGTTGTTTCGACGTTGTCGTGCAGACAACGTCACCAGCGACAACAAAACGGCAACAAGGGGGTCAAGGTCGAGTGAAGCTGGACTTCAGAGTAGGTGCAACCGGCGGCAGCTTGGGTGTCTTCTCCCAGTTGACTACCCCTACTTCCATAGCATAGCGGAAGCGCGGCAGCACGATAGCGTTCCAGGCATGATCGAAATACTCGTAAGCCTCGTCCCAACTCGCGCCCTCACCCCATCCCAAATGGGTGAAGCAGACAAGCGTGCGCCCGGCGTCTTTCTTTTCGAATTCGAGGATGACCATAGTGCGCTGACTGCGGACATCCGGGATCGTGGTCGGCGCGTTCCAGGTGAAAGCGAAGCGTCGCATGGGCTCCAGCCCCAGAATCCGCATGCCCTCACCACCACGCTCGCCCGGCTTGGCATCGGGCGAGAAGTAAATATCGTAAGCCCCGTCAACCCGCAGATCGACTTTGCAGTCCGGAGCGAAGAAGGTCTTGATCCCGTCCGGCGTCGTCCAGGCGTCCCACACCTTTTCAATCGGAGCATTCACTTCGAACTCTGTGGTCAGCATGCGGTTGCTTGCGCCGGCGGGCATCGTCAGCATTGTGAGCAGCAGCAAAAGCATAATGGTTCGCGTCGTTCCTCCTGAAATTACTTCTTGTTCTGAATGTATTCGCGGTAGGCGGTGACAAATACAGTTTCCCATCCCTGGTTGTAGCTATCGCGGCTTTTCTGTGCATTGGCGGTCAGTTTCTCCCAGCCGCTGTGGGTGAGCACAACTCTTGCGCCTCCCGGTGCGGGGGAGAACGTCACGTCCACCCTTTGCGCTTCTTTGTCATCGCGGCCAGGATGGAAGCTGAACGCTACCAACGCCGGCGGCTCCCATGCCAGCAGGCTCCCCCAGAGGTGCTCCTCTCCAGAGCGCGCGCGCTCGAAGATGCGACCGTCGACACGCGGCTCGAAGATTACAGCGGCGGGTTTGTCCTTGAACTCGCTTGCGTAAGCAACAACAGAATGAGTGGCGACGGGCCACCACATGCTGAAATCGGCTGTGAAGTAACGGAAAGCCTCTTCCGGCGTACATGCCACCGTTACGGTCTTTACGACTGGCTCAATCGAGACGGACTTGGTTGTCATACCTTATCATTCCTTTCTTTTTCTTGGGCGGGCCGGCGGGGGCCGGATTTCGTCGCGCCCCTCGTCTGTTCTGCCACGTAGGCGGCGAAGGCGTTGAGCGCCTCCTGCCACATGGAATCCGCATACTCCCGCAGCCCGGCGAAGCCTGCGGGATTGAGGCCGAAATAGTGCCGTGTGCCATGGCGGTGTTCGCGCACCAGTTGGGCCTCCTTCAGGATCCTCAGGTGTTGCGACACAGCCGGACGGCTCACCGGCATCTGGCGCGCCAGTTCGCCCACCGGCAAGGGCTTGCCGCGTAACAGGTCGAGCAGCGCACGACGGGTTGGGTCAGCCAGGACCGCAAGTACGGGAAAGTCGTCCGATCCTTGCGGACATTGGTAAGTCATAACTAACGGTAAGCTACAACTTACCATAATGTCAAGCATTTTCTCACTCCACCCGCATTGCAAACTAGGTAAGTAAATCAGGTCTGTGATTCCAAAGACTAGCGAGAATAGCAGTCTGGACGGGTTAATACATCAAGAGTAAACGGGTACGAATGACTGTCTCGTCGGACCGGCGGAACACAGTGAACGATCACTGCTCTTCAGCGGCGCCAGTCTGCGAGCCTTCATCATCGCCGCGAATCAGGCCAAATTTCTTTAGCTTGTAACGCAGAGCGTCGCGGCTGATGTCGAGGAGCTTGGCGGCGTGAGTTTGGTTGCCGTTGGCTTGGCGCATGGCTAGCTCGACCATGGCGTGCTCGACCTCTTCGAGCGACGTTCCGCCTTCGGGGATATAGAGGCGCGGGAGAGTGCGACCGTTAGGCAACATCTGTCCACCGTCGGCGGGTGAGGTTCGTTCGAAGACGGTCCGGCCACCTGATTCGCCCACGGAAAACGGGAGATAGACGGGGCGCAGGAACGGCTCGTCTTCGAGGATCATGCCACGCTCGATGGTGTTTTTCAGCTCGCGAACGTTGCCCGGCCAGTTATGACTGAAAATAAGGCGGCGCGTCTCATCGGTAATGCCACGAATCGACTTCTTGAATCTGCGGTTGTAGCGATCGATGAAAAAATCGACTAACGGAAGGATGTCTTCCTTGCGGTCTCGTAAGGGTGGAATGAAGATCGCGATAATGGCCAAACGATAATAGAGATCCTGACGAAACTGCCCGTCGCGCACGGCTTTTTCTAGATCGCGGTTGGAGGCGGCGATTACGCGCACATCCACCTGCATATCGCGAATGCCGCCGACGCGGCGGATGACCTGGTCTTCCAGCACGCGCAGCAGCTTCGCTTGCAGCAGCGGAGAAAGTTCGCCGATCTCGTCTAGGAACAACGTACCGCCGTCGGCCGCCTCGAACAGACCTTTCTTCATCTGCTTAGCATCGGTGAACGCGCCTTTTTCGTGGCCGAAGAGCTCGGCTTCCATCAGCGTTTCGGGGATGGCTGAGCAGTTGATCGCTACGAAAGGTTTCTCCTTGCGGGAACTTTCGTAGTGGATGGCTTTGGCGATGAGGTCCTTGCCGGTACCGCTTTCGCCCTGAATCAGGATGGTGGTCGCCTCGCTGGCCGCAACCTTGCGGACGAAGTTCATGAGCTCGGTCATCTTGGGTGAGACGCCGACCACGCTGTCGTAACCGGATGCGCGGCGCACTTCGCCTCGCAGAGCCTGGACTTCGGTGCGCAGGCTGGTGGCTTCGAGCGCGTTCTTGATGGTGACTTGAAGCTCGTCGAAATCGATTGGCTTGCCTACGAAGTCGTAGGCACCGAGTTTGATCGCGGCTTTTACATCGTCGAGCTGCGGATCGGCCGTGATCATGATGACAGCGCGGGTATCGCCACTTTTCTTGAGTTGATCCAGCACTTCGATGCCGCTGAGGTCGGGCATGCGCACGTCGAGCAGCACGAGATCGGGCGACTCGCGCTGCGCCAGTTTGAGCCCAGGTTCTCCGGAATCGGCTTCGATTACCTGGTATCCCCACTCTTCACACTTTTGGCGGAGGGACCAGCGCACCAGGCGTTCGTCGTCGACGATCATGATTTTCTCTGCAGCCATCGGTGTTTAATTTACTACGAAAGGGAGGCGGCTTGCTTTGCTGGCTTGAAGAATCGGTTCTCAGTTCGGGTAAACCAAATTGTCTCGCCAACAATCTTTCGTGAAAGCGCCAACTCCACGGCTTTCATTGACTTGAACGTTTCACCCACGTAAGATTTGCCCCTAATGATCGGGCAAACCATCTCGCACTACCGCATCGTCGAAAGGCTCGGCGGTGGCGGCATGGGTGTGGTCTACAAGGCTGAAGACATAAAGCTGCATCGCTTTGTCGCCCTGAAGTTCCTGCCGGACGAGATTGCTAAAGATGCACAAGCTCTAGCACGCTTCCAACGTGAAGCGCAGGCCGCCTCTGCTCTGAACCATCCCAATATCTGCACGATCCACGAAATTGACGAACAGCACGGCGAAGCGTTCATCGCTATGGAATTTCTGGACGGGCTGACGCTGAAGCACCGCATCGCCGGGCGTCCGCTGGAAATGGAAGTTCTTCTCCCCATCGCCATCGACATCGCCGACGCACTCGACGCCGCTCACGCTGCTGGCATTGTCCACCGTGACATCAAGCCCGCGAACATCTTCGTGACCAAGCGCGGGCACGCCAAGATTCTGGATTTCGGGCTGGCAAAGGTCACTCCCGCGACCGGTGCGTCGAACAAAGTTGCGGCAGCCAACACGATGACCGGCACGATTGATGACCAGCACCTCACCAGCCCGGGTTCCGCGCTCGGCACCGTCGCCTACATGTCGCCGGAGCAGGCGCGCGCGAAAGAACTGGATGCGCGCAGCGATTTGTTCTCCTTTGGGTCTGTGCTCTACGAGATGGCAACCGGCGCATTGCCCTTCCGCGGCGAGAGTTCTGCGGTCATCTTCAACGCGATTCTCGAACGCGAACCTGTTCCTGCGGTGCGGCTGAATCCTGACCTTCCGCCCAAGCTGGAAGAGATCATCAACAAGGCGCTGGAGAAAGATCGAGACCTGCGCTACCAGCACGCTGCGGATATGCGGACCGACTTGAAGCGGCTGAAACGGGAAAGGGAATCGCGGCACGGCTTACCAGCTAGTTCCGGGTCGGTGGCGGTCGCACAGGAGTCCGGCTCTCCGCTCGCCCAACCGCCATCGTCGGCATCCGGTTCCTCCCCTGCGCTTGCTCCGCCTCCGTCATCGAGCGCAGTGCAAGTTGCCGAAAAAGCCGCCGCAGCTCCTGTCGCCGGCAGAAAACTCTGGAAGGTTCTTGTTCCCGCCGCCGTAGTGCTTGTCGCGATTGCAATCGCAGGAACCTTCTACTTCCGCTCACGCCAGACCGCGCGCCGCCTGACCGAGAAGGACACCATCGTCCTCGCCGAGTTCACCAACACTACCGGCGACCCGATTTTCGAAGGCACGCTGCGGCAGGGGCTATCGGCGCAACTGGAGCAGTCACCGTTCTTGAACTTGCTCTCCGATGAGCGCGTGGCACAGACGCTGGCTCTGATGGCGCAGCCTAAAGATGCCAGGCTTACACGCGAGTTGGCCCGCGAAGTCTGCCAGCGCACCGCCAGCTCTGCCAGCATCGAAGGCTCGGTTTCCAGTCTGGGCACGCAATATGTCGTTGGGCTAAGAGCCGTGAACTGCCGCAACGGCGATGTACTGGCGAACGAGCAGGCGACGGCCAGCGGCAAGGAGCAAGTGCTGAAAGCCCTGGGCGAGGCGGCGACGAAAATACGCGAAAAGCTGGGCGAGTCGCTGGCCTCGGTGCAGAAGTATGACGAGCCGGCAGAAAATGTGACCACGCCATCGCTGGAGGCGCTGCAGGCCTATAGCCTCGGCTACCAGGCGTTTGTAGTGAAATACGATAACCCCGGCGCCGTTGCATTCTTTCAGCGGGCCATCAGCCTGGATCCCAACTTTGCCATGGCCTACGCGCGGCTAGGCAACAGCTACAGCAACATGGGCCAGACCGCCCGCGGCGCCGAGAATACCCGCAAGGCATACGAACTGCGCGAACGGGTAGGCGAGCGCGAGAGGTTTTACATCGTCTCTCACTATGAAACTTGGGTCGCCGGGAATCTGGAAGCAGTTCGCAAGACCTGCGAATTGTGGGCGCAGACCTACCCGCGCGACGAGATTCCGCCCATCATCCTGAGCTCCATCTACGCCAATCTGGGCGATTTCGATAAAGCCCTCTCTGCGTCGCAGGAAGCGCTGAAGCTCGATTCCGGCAGTGGGCTCGTCTACGGGAACCTCGTCCAGAGCTATTTCAACGTTAACCGCCTGGACGAAGCCCGGACGACAGCGCAGGAGGCCCAAGCCCATAATCTGGATAGTCCTGTAATTCACTTTGAACTGTATATCATTGATTTCCTGCAACACGATGCGGCAGGAATGGAGCGTGAGGCGGCAACGCTGATGGGAAAGCCCGGATTCGAAGACTTTATGCTCGATGCCGAATCGGATACTACGGCGAATGCCGGCCAGTTTGCCAAGGCGCGGGAACTGACGCGGCGCGCCTCCGACTCGGCGCAGCGAGCAGATGAAAAAGAGACGGCGGCGGCCTACGCGGCGGAAGCTGCAGTGCGCGAGGCGCTGGTGGGCAACATGAGCCAGGCAAAGCAGGGCGCCAAGGCGGCGCTCGCTCTCTCAACCGGCAGAGACGTTGAGGCTGTATCGGCCATCGCGCTAGCTCTGGCCGGCGATTTCGCTCAAGCCATGCGAATGGCAAACGATCTGGCTAAGCGTTTCCCCGAAGACACTATCGTGCAGTTCGACTACCTGCCCACGATCCACGCGTCCGGTGCTATCCAAAGCGGCAGCGGCACCAAGGCAATCGAAGCGCTCGCTCCGGCTGCTCCGTACGAGCTTGGTTACCCTGCTCAGTCCGTGGCTATCGCTCTCTATCCCGTTTACCTGCGTGGCGAAGCTTACCTGGCGGCGCACCAAGGCGGCGCGGCCGCAGACGAGTTCCAGAAAATTCTCGACCATCCCGGCGTGGTCACGAACGAGCCAATCGGCGCACTGGCGCACTTGGGCCTGGGGCGGGCGTACGCCCTCTCCGGCGATACCGCGAAAGCAAAAACCGGGTACCAGGATTTCCTGGCCCTCTGGAAAGACGCCGACCCCGACATCCCCATCCTGAAACAAGCCAAGGCCGAGTACGCGAAGTTGCAATAGCAGGAAAGTCTCGCCTAGTAGCTAAGCTGTTTACCTATAGTTGCGGTTAACGCATTATCGGCGATGTTGACCCGCTCCTGAGTGAGGACTAGACTGCGTGCCGGAGGTATTCCATGCGCTGTTTACTCAAGGTTGCAATCCCTGTGGAAACGGGCAATGCCGCGATCAGCGATGGCAGTTTGCCCAAGACCATTGAATCCATTCTCACCGATATGAAGCCTGAGGCGGCCTATTTTGCCGGAGACAATGGCAAGAGAACCGGGTTCATCTTCTTTGACTTGAAGGACGCGTCTCAAATCCCCGCTGTTGCGGAACCGTGGTTTCTGGCCTTCGATGCCCATATCGAACTGCATCCGGCCATGAACCTTGACGACCTGAAGAAAGCCACACCCGGCATCGAGAAGGCGGTCAAGAATTACCGTCGAGGAGCGCACGCAAAAGCGGCCTGACCGGATCTCATCGCAATTAACAACGCCCTCGAAAGGGGGCTTTTTTTATTGCTTGAAGTCCTCAGCTTCACCAAAGAGCGGCAATGTCTAACTGTTGTAACCAGGCCCCTTTTAATCGGTCTCGTGGCCTATCGCTTGAAGTACGTCCATGCGGCAATCGCCAACAAGACAATCGTAGCGATCCAGAGGGACCAGTCGCTCATGCCTGTTTTCTTAGCCATGAACCACATTCTATGCCGAGTGCTGCCCGTTAAAATTTCTAAACTTTTCGTTCGGGCGGGTCCCATCCTAAATTAGGGGGCCACGCGCTTGACGATAGCCTAAACTCGCGACGCGAACGAATTTTTTGTGCGGACCTCCGCTGATGGCGCGAACCCCGTTTTAGGCGAGGAGTGAGCTGGGCCGATAGGATAGACTGCTTTCGAAAAGGGGAGAGTCGCTGAGGTCAATGAGTGTAATTGAGATTTTTCGACAACGATCCGCCACAACCCCATTGACGATTTTCAAGCATCACTTCTTCTCAAACTGGAGAAACTCGACTGGGGCTCCATTCTCGACAATAAAAGCGACGGTCACGCCCGGCGAGGGTGAGTTGGGCGCAATAAGTATCTCTTTTCCGGCGATTTCAGCGGAGAGATCGTCCACTTCGAAGGCGACATGCGGAACAGTACGCACAAGTTCAGGGACCGGCGCTTCAGGTTCGAACCGCATCCACTCGATTCCGTAGGCGCTCGTTTCATATCCAGACACGAACGTCGCATAGTGCTCGATCAGGCGTTCATTTTCTCGACGCTCGGTAGTGGGAATTCCGATGTGATGGTACCGCCTCGTGGAAGGAGCTGGTGACTTTTTCACGTGAATAAGTTTAGCCCAGAACGGCATCTGTTTTTGTCAGTTGTTCAAAACAGCCGTTAGCACTCATTGACCCTGTGACCGGGGTTTTGAGTGCTATCGAGATATTACGCCAACTGTCCCTTTGGGATATCGCCAACTCAGCAGCTTTCATTGACTTGCCTAGTAGAGAGGCCCCCGACCACGCCACCTGTGCGTCCCCCGCATTTTTGCTTCGGGGGCAGTCCCGATAGGGATCTATCGTTTGTCGGGACCAATCCCGAAACGAAGCCAACTTTGGCATTGCCCGTCGCTCGGCAGGGATATCAGCGATTGTCAGCAGCGGGTCCCAGAAGCCCCGATTCCCTACTGGGCCGAAGAGGTGTTTTTGGGGCGAACCAAGAACGCCAATCTGGGAAAAAGAAAAACGCCGGTCGCGTCATCGATGACATTCACCTGGCAGGTGTAATATCCCGGCTTCAATGAGCTGAGCGGCAGGTCGAGTTGAAAGACTCCGGCCTTGCGGTCGCGCGCATTTAACTCTGTGAGCTCGACCGGCGAGCTTTCGAACACCTTACTATTTCCGCGAAACAAAGCGACACTCGTAAGCAGGTGAATACTCGGCTTAGCCTCGCCTGCTTGCGAAGACTCCGACGCTTTGACCCGGCCGGGGTCGTAGACCTCATAGTAGATACGCAGGTGCTGAGCGGAAGAAAACACGTGGGTAACGTTGGGAACGATCTCCGAGCCGTCATGAATGAGCGGGTTGAGGGTCGAGCTTTTCTTCGCCGGTTGGAGCTGGTTGGCGAGCACAATCGAACTCATTTTGAGGGGCTGCGACTTGAGATCGGGGACCTCCAGATCTGTTTCGAATGACCCCATGCGGCCGGTCTGGTTTTCACGTACAACAAACTTGAGATGAAATTTGCCGGATGGCAGGCTCAGGCTGGTGTCGTATTGTACATTCTTTTTGCGCACTTCCGACGAAGCGTCAATGGCGAGTTTGATGGTGTCGCGAAATCTGGTCACGGGGTAGCGCCCGCTGTCGAGCACCACCCCAATCACATCCAAAGTCGCCTTATCACGATCGCTGGCGCGCGTGAATGGAATTTGCGAACCCGGCACGACTAGAGAAATCGGTATGAAGAATTTATTAGCCTCCACACGAAAATAGGCTGCGCTGAGATATAGGGGCAGGTCGGTGGTGGGCAGTTCGGAGGCAAGCTCCTGTTGGAGCTGAAGCTCCTTGTCTTCTTTTGTTGAATGCTGGTAGTCGGCGGGTGCATAGTAGCCGCGCCGGTGGTCGATCTTCACGCCTGGAACGTTGACCTTAACGGTAATTCGCCGATAGCGGCCGTCGCGCGCCGGATTCGTGCTCCGATAGCCGAGAAGATAATACGTCGACGTGTCCTGCTGCACTCCTTTGAAGACCTGAGTGAAATCGTTGGAATCGAGGAAAGCACGTCCGCCGGTGTCGCTCGCCAGCGTGACCAGCGTTTCCTGGGTAGTGAAGTTAGAATTCAGGGCGCTGATGGTCGCTTGGCCGGAATATGGAGACGTGCCGCGCAGGCTCGCGTTCTGGGCCTCACCGCCGGCGACGAGGGCTTGCAGACCGCGCAGGTCCATGGTGTAGATCGCCAAGTTAGAGCGCACGGCTGCATTGATGGCCGCTCGCAGTTCAGATTGGTTTTCGATTCCGGTTCGGTCCATGCCGCTGGAGAAATAGATCAATGACTTCTTCTGTTGGACGTGGGAAAGTTTCTCGGCTACGGAGCGCAAGGCTTCCAGACGGCGGTCGGTATTGAAGATGTTGTACTCGGTATCGTCGGCAGTAAAAGGTTGGCCTGTATCCGGTGTACCTTCGGTCGTGCCCGTGGTGCCCTCCTCGTAGCCCTGACCGCTTCCGTTGCCGAAAGCCTGGAGCTGTTTTTGGAGTAGGTCGTGGTCGGAGGTGAAATCCTGATTGACGAGGAGGGAACTTCCCAAAGAAACAATCGAGACTAGGTCGGCAGGAGCCATTTGTGTATCGACATAGTGCTCGGCGGATGTCACGGCGCGATCGATTTCGTCGGGCTCCATGGCGGAGAGATCGAAGAACAGAACGATGAGGCGGTGATCTTTGAATTGGTCGGACGAATTGGCGGGGAAAGTCGGAGTGGTGGCTCTTGCTGGCTGAGTCGGCAAAGTTTGCAGTGGGTTGGTTTGCGCCACATCCTGGTTGGCGAGAGCATCGATGTTCTCCACATCGAAAGAAACGACTTTCTGTGGTTTGTTGTCTTCGAGAATCGTGAAGTTTTCCATCTTTAGGCCGCGCACGAGATTTCCACTCTTGTCCCGGACCGTCACATTGACCAACACGAGCTCGGCTTGCGCGTGAAATGTGTAGTCTTCGTCCTGCTGCGCGGGGAGGGAGGGAGACACCAGAGCAATCGCCAGCGCGACCGCCAAGAATCTGTTCGCCAATCGGGTCGGGATGGAAGTCATCTCTGTTCTCCTCAGAAGCGAAAGCGCGCAGTCATCGCAATTTGCCGCATGGCGCCAACGGCGGTGACCCGGCCGAATGTCGGTGAAGTAACCGATGTATCGATCGAGGCGTAATTAGGTATGTTGAAGATGTTGGTAGCTTGCGCCCGCAGCTCCAGTACACGCGCCTCCTTCAGCGGGACGATTTTGGTGAAGGCCAGATCGAAGACGTGCGTAGGCGGGCCGACGATGCTGTTGCGGCCGGAATTGCCGTACGCGCAGGTTGGCGGAGCGACAAAGGCTGCGGTGTTGAACCACTCTCCAATCGAGGGATTCGATCGCCGAATGGATTGTCCTGGAACCAGATTCGGTCGAAGTGTGCCATTCGTGCCACCATTGACCTCGCAAGCGTTACCCACAAATCGGGGGGTAAACGGAAGTCCTGAAGCAATCGTCCAGTCGCCGCTCCATTGCCAGTCGCCAAAGATCGCGCGTGGCACAGTGCGTCCGGTGAGCCACCGCTTGTCTTGTCCGAAAGGCAGCTCCCATAAATAATCCGCAGTGAACTTATGTGTCTGGTTAAAGCTGGAGAGTCCCCGCTCGGCGGAGATGTCGAGGGGATTCTGCGCTACGGTGTTAGCGCCGCTGCCCGCCGAGGCAGCCGGGCCACCGCCGGCAGCGCCCGTGCCACCGGCGCCTAGTCCGGCGCTGCCCGAACCGGTCGTGGCTCCCGCTCCGATGGAGGAGGCATCGTCGATCGATTTAGAAAACGTATAGATTCCGCCGATGGAAAAGCCGTTTGACAACCGCTTGCGCAAGCGCACCGATCCTGCGTTGGCCTCGGAGTCGCCGACGGAATTTTCGTAGGTGAATGCTTGTACGCCGTGTATCAGAATCGTAATGCCCGAGGGCGTTATGGTGCGGTTGGGTGCTTCCAGAATGTCGAGGTCCGTGCCTTTGGTTCCGGTGTAGTCGAGGTTGAGCAACAACGTCGGGCGAATCTGCTGTTGAATGTCGAGGTTGCGGATCTGCACGTAGCCGAGGCGGTAATTTGGGTTCACTGCATAACTATTGGTGATTTCACCGGGAGTTGGCGTTGGAAAGCCGTTTTGCAACGTGAGTTCTCCGGCAGTCGTTTGGATATTGGTTTCCGCCGTGGAGAACGGAGGTTGGAAGGCCAGCTTCTGCGCGATCGTCTGATAGGCCCCTGTGTTGTAATTGATGCCATATCCGCCGCGGACAACCGTCAGAGGAAGCGGCTTCCAGGCAAAACCAATGCGCGGCGCAAAATTGTTGCGGTCGGGCCGCACCAGGCTAACCGGCAGGCTACCGCTGTAAGGGCCGGCTTGTCCGGGCAAAACCACAGCGACTGCGGGCGTGCCCAGCGCCGGATTCAGGACGGCAGGCGAGAGATCAAGGTTCGCAATCTGATTGTTCAGTTCCGTGAACGGCGACACGTATTCGTAGCGGACACCGGCGTTCAGCGTAAAATTCGCGCGAGCTTTCCATTCATCCTGGGCATACAGATCCCAATAATGGCCGCGGAAATCGTAGTTGTTTTGCCCAAACTGCACAGAGGTCGACTGGGGTAACCCGAGCAGGAAATCGGCAAAATCGTAGCCGGTGCCGGGCACGGACGTAGGACTGCCGTTGACGCTCTCGATCTCGGAGGTGTTGGCGCCTGTGAAAATGAACGAACCGCGCGCGTTGCTGCTGGCTTCGGTGTTGAGTTGGACGAATCGGAAGTCGCCACCCCAGCGCCAGGTGTGCTTGCCGTGATTCCAGACCAGATAATCTGACAATGTATAAGTTTGGTTGCGCACGAGCTGCGGATTGATGTCCTGCAGGCTGGCAAAGTTGGTGAAGGAAAGACCGGGCAAGCCCCAGTCAAACGGATTCGACGAAACTCCCGTGATGCCCAGCGTGCTGGTAATGTCGTTGTTAAAAGCGTAGAGATTGTGCGTGCGGGTCCGGCTACGATTGAAATCGAAGCGCAGGCTGTTGGTCAGCTTGCCGATGCTTCTAACATAGCCGACCGGCACATCAAAACTGCGCACAGTCGTTGTGCCGGCAACGCTCGGGAAGGGATTCGTGAGCGTCGCGCTCGACTGATGATAGTGAAAGCCAAATGTCAGATTGTTGCGAGGAGCGCCGCGTCCCCCGCGCCGGCGGCCCGTGGGCGCGGCGCCCAGCGTGTGGTTGACGCGCACGTTCAGATCATCGCTGTCGCTGACGGCCGAAGTCACGTAGTGAAAGTTCTGATAAGTGCCCGGCAAGTTCGATAAGGGGATATAGTTCAACAATCCCAGCGCTTGCGAGTCGATTTGCGGAATCGTGTTGCAAGTGGGTTCACACGGGAACGGGGCGTTGGTCGCTGGATTGAAAATCCGTACCTGTTGGCCCTGCGCGGTTCCCGAAGTGTAGCTGATCCCTGTAAAATTCCCCTGCCGCTCCAACAACGTGGGCACCGTGGAGAACTGATCGAACGGATTTTCTCCGTGCTTGCCGTTGAAGTTGATGAAGTAAAAAGTCTTGCTCCCCCCGTGATAGATGTGAGGAATGTTGAGCGGTCCGCCAACGGAGCCGCCGAAGCTGTTCTGCTCATAGGCTGGCTTAGTAGCGGCTTCGGGGGTTAGCGCATAGGGTGCAGCATTAAGGGCTGAATCACCAATTCCATAGTAGATAGAGCCATGAGGACGATTGATGTCGAAGCCTCGTCGTCCGGCGATCATCATTCCCCCGCCACGTCCTCCGCCTCCGCCAAACCCTCCCGGCCCGCCGCCGTATCCTCCCGGCCCGCCGACGCCCTGTGCTCCGAAGCCGCCGCCTTGCAGGCGAGCATCGTTGATGCGCTGCTCCAGTTGATCTCCACTCAGTGCATTGAATGGGTTCGACGTGTTGCCGGAAACCGCAATGGATTCAGTCGCACTGTTCGGGTCAACGCCGGGAACTGGCATGCCCGAGGGCACGATGTCGCTGATCGCATTGCCGCCCGCTTCCTGACCACCCGCGCTCTGCTGTGCGGGAAGATTCTGAAATCCGCGTGGCGGCCCAGCGGGGCCGCTTGATTCTCGGGGTCTGGGGCTCGTCTGCTGAGTACGCGAAAGCAGGGTCAACTCGAAATTTGCTTGAACATTTTGGTGAGAGGCATCGAGTACAATCTTTTGCGAACTGTTCGCGAATGCGACCATCTTCACTTGCACAATGTAGGTGCCATAGGAAGGAACCATTGCAGAATAGGTGCCGTCGACGTTGGTCGAGACGGAGATCGTCTCGCCAGAAGATGCAAGCGAGGAGGATGCGGCAGCAATGGCGACGGATGCGCCCGGGATCGGCATGTTCCGGGATTTCACTATGCCTTGAATCGTTCCGCCTGATTGAAGTTGCGAAGGTTGAGGTAGCGCGGGCTGAGTCTGGGGGCTAGCAAGGCCGACCCCGAGCCACAAGATTCCCAGAACCAGATGATGAGGAGAAATAAGTCTACCCATTGCGATTACTGAATATTCCCCCCGCGGTCGGCGCACTCGCCCCACTGATTGGATGATAGCCCTATACTTTTAAAGCCACCGTAAAGTTTTGTCTGTCGATGTCGATTCGAAGTCTGGATTCAGAGCTAGAGTCGCGTCACTACGTAACTGTGTTCGAATTAGTTGGCCGCGATCTCGTCATCGCGGGCGATGGTCATTAAGCCGATACTCGCCGAGGAGATCAGCGAGAATCCATGCTGTTCCGGCAATCGCGAAGGTCTCGGCGGTTTCGCTCCAATTCGTATGACTGTGGGGATCGGAAAGAAGCAATGGTACCCACACGAGCAGCCCAAAGCTCACGAGCATCATTGTCAGCAGGCGAGTCGCGAGAAGTGCCATCCGATTCGTAAGCAGAGCCACAGCCGCGAGTGCGAAGAAAACAGTCGTCGTTACCGCCCAAAACATCTGACTTGGCGGAATCCACTTCGGAACAAGACTGGCGGTAGCCTTAAGATAAATCGCCTGTGAGAGGGTAAAGGAGACGGTACAGATGCCCAAGAGAACGCGACCGATCCGAGGAAGCGTTTGCCGTGACCATGCCGATGACAAGCCCGCACAAACGAGCGCCGCTCCCGTCACCAGAGAGAACTGCTCGAAGAAGTTGCCCCAGCTATTGTAGATCTGGGGTTTGGCGATGATTCCTGGCACGCACAGTAGGGCGAAGACAAAATAAACCGCAGCAAGGACAACTGCGCCTGTTTTCGCGGTCCAACGGAACTGAATCGCAGCGCCACCGAAGATCAGGGCGGCAGCGGCGGCGTAGACAAGGTAACGCGGTTGATGCCAGCCGTTGTAGTCGTGCCAGCCCAGCGTGATGAGGCCAAAGGCCAAAGCCGCCACTCCAAACACATGAAGGCCGAGGTTCGAACTAGTCGTTGATACGGTCATTTGTTTTCAATCCCTTTCACGCAGGTGTGTCACGTTGCGGGAGAGCCGATTGTCGGTAACGTTCATTTGAGCAACCGGGGGATCCCAAAGGATGCACCGAGCTTTATACAACAGGATGGATCAAGGGTATAGTGCCACAACGCTGGAGTGTGAAGGAGCTACTCGATCTTGAAGCGTCGCGAAAGCGTCGTTCTACGTGCCAGCAGAATCGCGGATGTTTGCTTCGGCAGCGCGGGCCGAACTCCTCCGGCGGAACCTTGGCATGTGCAAGCTGATCCTCCCGCAAACTGTTCCTTAAGGCCCACGGAACGGGAAAATCGCTTTGGTTCACGACTTCGGTAGCCGTCCTTACTAACAAAAGCGTGAATCGCTGAAAAAAAAACACATCTGGGGCTGAATTGAAGTCATTCCCGGTCAGAATCAAACTGCATGACAGACCGGAATTCTAGGAGCCAGCGACTTGAGCGGCGGGCATGTGAAAGGGCAGCAGCACTGTGAACTTGCTTCCCTTCCCCACCACGCTGCTCACTTCGATGCAACCATGATGTTCTTCCACGATACGGCGGGCCAGCGAAAGCCCAAGACCTGTCCCATTGCCCTTGGTGGTGTAGAAAGGCCGAAAGATGTTGGGTAGGTTCTGAGGAGGGATACCACGCCCGGTGTCGCTGACCACCACCGTGGCGTGATCATCTCGCGAACCAATCTCGACGCGTACTGTGCCTGCGCTTTCCATGGCTTGCACTGCGTTGAGCAGCAGATTCAGCAGCACCTGGTGAATCTGATCGCTGTCGTGCTCGACTTCAGCGAGATCGGGCGCCTTCTGCAGTTCGATTGTGATTGGTTTCGAGAGCACCTGCTGGCGAGCCAGCATCACGGCGTGTTCCACGGTCGTGTTGAGATTGCTCAGGCAAACTTGCGGCGGGTGAGGCCGGGCCGTTTCCAGAAGATCGGTCAATATGCGGTTGATCTGCGCGATCTCCTGGCGAACATCTTTCACTACCGTTCGCGCCGGACTGGTTGATGGCAGATCGCGTCCTATGATTTCGATCACGCCTGCGATTCCGGCTAACGGATTGCGAATCTCGTGGGCCAAGCCCGCGGCCAACTCTCCGAGAGTCGCCAGGTGCTCGGCGCGAGACATTTGCGTGCGATGCAAGGTCTCAATCTCTTCCCTGCTCTCCCGCAACTGCTGCAGCATGTGGTTGAAATTGCGGCCGAGGTCTCCGATTTCGTCGTTGCGCTTGGCGAAGCTGACCGCGACGTCCAGATTGCCTTCACTCACCAGCGTGATCTTCTCCTGCAATTCAACCATCGGCCGTTGAATGAAATAAGCCAGCGCGCCGATCGACACTCCACAAATGGCAACCGCACCCGCTCCCGCAACCATCAATACCGCGTGGCGTTCCGGGTCGCGAAAAGATACAGTCGCTAGAATGAACAGCAGCAGCCCTGCCAGCAGTACGAACACCACCGGCAAGATTGCCTTGAGCTGCCAGTTGAAACGCACTGAACTCAATCGGAATTCCTCCGTCTGCGGCAACCCCGCAGACATTATGCGCTCAATACCGGTGCGCTCGCTGCCATTGTGTCTACCGCGAGCATTGACGACCGCTGCAGTCTTGTGAGCTGTCTCTGCCGGTGGCCCTGTTGACGTCGTTGTGGATTGAAGGCTAGGCATAAGCGTGCAACCCGGGCAGCAAGTAAGTCACTCCGAAGAAAGTGAACATCACCACGGCAAAGCCGGCGATGGCGAAGTAAGCGGCGCGGCGGCCGCGCCATCCGCGAGTTACGCGCATGTGCAAATAGAGGGCATACACCAACCAGGTGATCGCCGCCCAGGTTTCTTTTGGATCCCAACTCCAATATGAACCCCAAGTCTGGTTCGCCCAGTAGGCCCCGGAGGCGATCATCAATGTTAATAGGGGGAAGGCAAGACAGATGGTTTTGTAGGTGATGCGGTCGAGGTTGTCCGCGCTGGGCAGTAAGCGCCCCAGATCCTGGCGACGCCACAGCAGCAACAGATAAAGCAGCGAGATGAATACGCCGCCTACCAAACCCGACAATATGAAGGGACTTGCGGCTAGGCTGGTCGGGAATAATCCGTCTGCGTCGAGCGATGGATAGCGGCCATCACCGGCGCGGATTACGAACATCACCAGCGTCATCGCTTGAAGGAGAATGCTGAGGAATACAGCGCGATTGGCGAGCGTCAGGAAGCTGTCGTTTTTCTTCCAGCGCGCCAGCCCGTAGCAGACTAGCGGCGCTGCGACTACCAGAAGAGTCAGCGTCATCAGCCAGCCGAGGTCGGGAACGGTGACGAACAAGCGCACGCCCCGAGAGAGGAAAACCTCCGATTTTTGTTCCGGATTCCACGCGACCAGGCTTAGCCCTCCCCACTTCTCGAAACGCGTCAGAACGACGCTGGCGTAAATGGCCAAGGTGCTGGCACTGGTCACGGCGAGGAAGGTCTCGGTCTTCATGTTGTCCTGGATCAGGAACATCGCGGCCAGAGCAAAGCTTAGCGCGCAGGCGGCGTAGGCCAGCATGGCCAGAGTGACATGCACATGCAGCCAAGTCGATTGCAGCGCGGGCACCAGCGGGTGAACTTCGGTCCGCAGCAACTGCATCAGGACCACGCCTACAATTGCCACCGGCATCGTGACTGTACCAATGACCTTCACGCCATACTTCTTTTCGGCCACCAGCGTAAGCACGGCCAACGTCCACACGAAGCTGAGCAGCATTTCGTAAACACTCGAAAACGGTGGATGTCCAGCGTCATACCAGCGATGGGCAATGGCGGCGGTGTTCGCGATCAATCCGAGCCAGGTGGCGAGCGATGCGAACCTTACGTAGGACTCGGTGCCAGTGACTCCAAACCCCAGATACAGCGCGCCCGCGCCGGCGTAGAAAATCAGAGCGGCGAAGAGCAGGTTGGTCTCGTTCAGGAGATTGCCATTCTTGACCACGTTCAGAAATGCCATGAACAGCAGGAACGCAATTGCCAATCCGACCAGCACGATCAGGGTCATGCCGGTTGTCGGTTGCTGCTGTTCTGCCTTTGCTCGTGCCATTTACATCCTCCATGAACCGGGCGAGTCGCCCGGTTGAGTTCCCGGCTTCAGATACTGATGCCTGCAGCGACCTGCTCGCGTGCAGAGGCCTTGGGCATGGTTTTCAGTTCTTCCTCTACCAACGCCACCAGATCGTTGAAGCGCTGCTCAAACGCGTCCCGGTTGCGGTTTGCGCTTCCCCCGATCCACAACGAGTACTTGCCCGTCTTCGGGTCGCGAACCGGAGCCACCCAAAACCGCATGTGCACCACATAGAACACGAATGCCAGTCCAATGCCCATCAAAATGACGCCGGACCAGACTCCCCACTGTCCCGGTTCGTGCGCAACCTCCAATCCCGTGAAGTAGCCCATCTTCAGATCGGCGGCCTGGAGTTGGTAGGGCGATTTCGAATTGTCGGCGACTTCGTCAATCTGTGGGAGCCACACATCGTAGGCTTTTCCAGCTTTCTTGGAAGTCACCACCAGGTGGGCCGCTGGATTTTCCACCTGGTTCGATTTCCGGTATACCTGCCCGTCGCGAACTGCGTAGTCGGGGATGAATTCGGCGAAACGCACGGTGGTGTCGGCGTCGAGTGGAACAGTGTCATTCACGGCCAGCCCGATTTCCCGTTTCTGGCCAGAACTATTGCTCGGAGCTGCGACCAGCATCAGCTTGTCGACCTTGCCATTCGGCCCGTAACTCGACTGATAGAAGCGAACGCCGCTGTAGAGAAGCGGATCGTTCACAACAATTTCTTTTTTCTGTACATCTCGTCCGTCTTCCACTACGGCCAGCTTGGACCACCACTTCTTCGGAGTGCCGTCCTTATAGTTTTCCTGACCCGCAGCGTCGCAGCGAATGGCAAACGGGAGTGTGCGCTTGCTGCCGTCACGTATTTCGACCAGGTTGGAGGTCTGCCCCGCATTCAGACTGAGATAGCCACGCCAGCCCCAGATACCGTCCACGATCGTGCCAAGGAAAATGAGCAAGAGGCTGGCATGGACGATGTACACCGCGAGTTCGGAGATCCGATGCCGTTCCGCAAAAATTCCGAAGTGGTCTTCGCGTACCACCCGCTCGGGTTTGAATCCCAGCGAATGCAGCGCACGCTCGGCCGCCACCAGCCCGGTTTCTTCGTCCGCGATGGCCAGCGATTTCTGCGGATGCAAAGCGCGGCGAAAACTTTCGTCGGGATACTTGTACGGGCGCGAGAAATAGCGCCACGAATTGGGAAAACGATCAACGGAAGCCGCGACAATACAGAGACCGACCAACAGCAGCAGACCGAGGAACCACCAGGAATGAAATACATCGGTCAGCCCGAGCGCGTCCAGGATTCGGAGCGCATGCGGGGAGTAAGCGCTCTGCATCTCGTCGGGCTCGGTCACCGGCCGCTGCAGCACGATCGTGCCGACCGCGGCGAGAATCACAACCAGGATCAAGAGGACGACGCCGGTCTGTATGGAAGAAATGGTGCGCCACGTTTTGTGGCGAAGTCCGCGAAAATCTAGGGCCATATCCTCTCCCCACTCCCAAGCCTGAAATGCAAGTCCGAAGCCAGATATGCATAAGTTGGTAACCATCAGATTTAACATGGCTTAGCAGCCAAGATGGCGTGGCTCACAACCGCTGGTTTGAGCTAAATCGCGCATTCCAACCCAGCTAGGCGGGGATTTCACACATCACAGGAGGTTCGTGATCACTCTCACTACCTCATGTGATGGGTTGCGCCAGGGTGTTTTGAAGGTGCCGCGGGAACCCCTTTTGGGGCATTTCACCGACGATGCTGTGGCAGAAGGCTCATTTCGGGGTCCATAATCATGGCCATAAATTTCTGAGCAGGATCGAAAATGTCTTTCAACCTTCTTTTGTTCAGTCAGTTGCACACCCGTTGCAACTCGCAACAGTTTTCTTGTGGTACGGTGACGTTCGTGCACACGCACCATTCGGAGGTCGTGTGAGATTGCTCCCTCATCGCATCTGGTTCCGCAAGATGGTCGCAAACCACGTCAGCCGTTGTCTTGGTACTGATGTCCTGATTTTCGTTGCCTTTATCGCGCTGTTGACTGCGCGCGCGACCGCCGCGGTTCACCCCGTTCCGCTCGATCCGAAGTCCGACGGCTCCAATTGCGTCCAGTGCCACGCAGACAAGTCGAAAGGCAAATTCGTCCATTCCGCTATTGCTATGGGCTGTCTGAGCTGCCATGAAATCCGGGTCAACCGAGATATCACCAGGGTGAAGCTCATCACGGTGGTCCCCTACAAAGTCTGCCTGAACTGCCACAGCGATAAGGACGCCGCCAAGATCCAGGGCCGCGTGCATCAGCCGGCAATTCGCGAGTGCCTGACCTGCCACGACCCGCATACTTCCGACAACAAGTTCCAGTTGCTGAAGGCGACGTCTGGCGATAAAAAAGACAATCTATGCCTCGCCTGCCATAACCAGGGCACGAAGGTTCCAGAAAAAGGCAGCCGCCACGCCGCACTGGACATGGGCTGCGACGCTTGCCACGTCACGCATAAGACCGGCGAGGCCGGAAAGGTCGAGTTTGATTTCCACTTGACCAAAGCGGCGCCGGCACTCTGCCTGGACTGCCACGATGTGAAGAGTGCCGACCTGCAGAAAGCACACCAGAACCAACCTTTCGACAAAGCGGATTGCCTGACCTGCCATGACCCGCACGAATCAGCCGTTCCCAAGCTGATGGCCAAATTCATGCATCCGCCTTTTGCCGATAAGAGCTGCGACATTTGCCATGCACCAGCCAAGAACGGAAAAGTTGTTCTGACGCAGGCCGATGTCAAGTCGCTGTGCGTGACCTGCCACTCCGAAAAGGCCGATCAGATCGAGAAGGCCAAGGTGCAACATCCGGGTGCGGCGGGCGATTGCACTGATTGCCACAGCCCGCACGCCAGCCGGCAACCGGGGCTTCCAAAGACAAATGGTGTGGACATTTGCCTGGGCTGCCATACCGATATTGCCGATCTCGGCAAGAAACACGTGCTTCACCAGCCCGCCTTCGAGGAGGGTTGCGGCACTTGCCATGAGCCGCACGGCAACGATAACGATCATCTGCTACGGGCCAGCAAGCCCAACCAGCTGTGTCTGGAGTGTCACGGGCCCGACGCCAGGCCGAAGAAGCTGGAGAGCGAACACGTGGTCGCCATCTTCAACGGCAAGGTGCTATTGCCGGAAGACTACTTCCGAAAGGTGCCCAGACTGCCGCTAGAATATGGAGTGGGGCATCCAGTGGAGCATCATCCGGTCTCGGACCTGGTGGATCCGAATGATCGGACCAAGGTCGTGGTCCCTTTGAATTGCCTGACGTGCCATCAGCCGCACGCTTCGGCGCAGCCCGACCTGCTGGTCAAAGATCAGGTCAATAACATGGATTTTTGCCACACCTGTCACAAGGGGCTGATTGGAAAGTGAGGGTTGCAGATATGTCTGAGGTTTGCGAAAAATCGATGCGCAGTGGGTTATTCATCGCGGCTGTGCTGACGCTGCTGACCGCCATTTGTGTTTCCCCGGCTTTCGCCGACAAAAACAAGAAGCCAGCTCCCGCCACCGATCAGCAGGAAAAAGCACTGCCGATGAGAGACCTCCTCGATACTTCCAACCTCGTGTGGCCGCAACCGCCTGCGATCACGCGGCTCAAGTACCTGGATTATTTCTCCGCCCAGAAGCCGGAACCTGAGGTAAAAAAAGCGCCGCCGAAGAAATCGTGGATGGACCGCATGGCCGGGGTCAGTCCCGAAGACGCTGCCAAGCGTGCTGGCAAAGCCCCGCGGTTCCAACTCGCACAACCGTATGGGCTGGCGGTGGACTCCAAGGGCATGCTGTACGTGGCGGACACCAAGGTGGGAGCGGTGTTTGTCTTCAACCCCGAGAGCAGGGACACAGACCTCATCAAGCATGGCGTGGACGCCAGGTTCGGCCGGATTTTCGGCCTGGCCATCGATGACGCCGACCGGCTTTTCGTCTCCGACGGCGGCTATAATCACGTGCTGGTGTTCAATGCCAAACATAAATTGGAAGGCCAGTTCGGCGATGGCATCATGAACGATCCGGCCGGGATGGCCATCGACGAGGAAAACCGCTATCTTTATGTGGCCAACACCGGATCGGACCAAGTGCTGGTTTACGATGCCGATACTTTCAAGCTGCTGCGCAGGATCGGGACGGCGGGCAAGGACCACACCCTCACCACGCCCGGCGATTTTTCCAAACCAACCAACGTTGCCGTGGACAAAGACGGCGACCTCTATGTCACCGACACCCTGAACGACCGCGTCGAGGAGTTTGACGCCGACGGCGTCTTCATCCGCACCTGGGGTAAGAACGGCGATGGCGCCGGCGAGTTCGCCCGTCCCAAAGGCATTGCGGTGGATGCCGACGGCCACGTCTGGGTAGCCGACGCGGCGTTGAATCGGCTCCAGATATTCACCAAGAATGGCGAGTTGCGCCTCGTCATGGGCGGATTCGGCCCACTTCCCGGCCAGTTCCAGACACTGACCGGTCTCACCATCGACAAGCTGAACCGGGTCTTCACCAGCGAGCAATTCGAGGGCAGAGTACAGATGTTCCGCTACATCACGGACGCCGAGGCGCAAGTCGAATACGATCGCCGCAAAGCAGCGATAGAAAAGACTGCGACCGAGAACAAACCTGCTGATAAAGCACAACCGCCTGCGACGGCGACGCCTGAGACGCCGAAGCCGGCTCCGCCGGCGGCGGCGCAGGCAGTGACGCCGCATTAGACCAAGTGTCAGATCTCAGGAATTTTCCCGCGTGCAGGCGAGTTTCGCTGTGTCTCTGGTCTTCTCTGGTAAGTCTTCCTGTTCACTCTTAATTCAATAACCAGTTAGTTCAGCCCCCCTGTCCATCTCCGGGCACAGCTTTCCATTGGCCTAAGGGCGGATGTCTGTGAGGTCGGTCACAGATCGTATGTGATGAAAACGGGCTTACGCGACCCTGGGGGGCCGCTTCCATGGTTTATCTCACGACGTTGCTTGGGTCATTTCACCAATGGGGTGCGGGAGATGGCCCATCTTTGTTGAAGAACGTTACTTGTGGAGATTTGCAACACTTGTCTCCCGATTTGGAACTCATTCTGTGGCAATCGTTTACAGTCCAGGTTAAAACGGCAACGCCGGCCACGCTAAGGTGACGCTCGTGCAATTGCGCTAGTGGTGGTGGACATGGTCCTAGAGTCGCCAAACCGGTTGAGCTTGACCCGAGGGGGAGGCTTTTCGGCAGACCGTGTCCTTCAGTCGTTCACCGAGAGTTCTGGCGGTAGAGGTAACAAATCAAACGAAAGGTCTTATTCAAGGAGGGTTTTTACCATGAAGAAAGTGTTGCTAGTGGTTCTGTTTGCCCTGCTCGCCGTGAACCTGGCGCTGGCTCAGGGCGGCAACAAAGACACGGGCGCGCCGGGTAGTGTTATCCCCGGCGGCGACGTGTTGGGCGCACATAACAACGGCGGACGTGGCTGCCCTGGCTGCCATGCTCCCCACAGTGGCGGACGCGGCGCTGGTGGCGACCTCACCGGCACCGGAACACCAGTAAGCGGCCTCAATGAAGGCGACTACCACCTCTGGGGACAGGACCTGTCCGCGATTACCAATCAGGGGACGCTTTATTTTGGCGGCGGCTTCGGAAACAAGGGCGCTGGTTATGCGGTTAATTTCGGTGGCGCGACGGAGTGGTACGTCACCTCCAGCCCGCTCATCTCCGGCATTGCCAGCTGCTTGAGCTGTCATGATGGCAACGTCTCGAGAGGCGCCATGATGATGAATCAGTCCTTCGAAGGGAATAACGGTCTGCTTCCGTCAGGCCACGGACTCGGCACCACCACGAACGACCTGTATGGCACTACGCCGATCCCGACCCTGCTCGGCAACGACGGTGGAGCTGCCGGCGACTACCTCAACGATCACCCGGTTGGCCCTTATGCGAACATCATCGCCGTCGCGGGCTCGGCTACTGGCACTACTGGCCCCGGAACCGGCAATCTGATTTATAGCTGTACGGGCGGTTGCGGCGTTGGCAGCAACTCAATCACCTGGAGCACTGCCGGCAACTACACTACTTTCGTTGACAACTACGGCTATCCGGCGGTTCAGGGGATGTCGGTCGATGCCCTCAACGTGGTTCCTTACGTGACTTGCATCACCTGCCACAACCAGCACCTGATGAACGTCTATAAGTCCAAGGCAGCGGGAAACGGACAGGCCAATGGCATCGCAGCCTACGCGGCCAACAGCACCTTTGTGACGTACTTCTTCATCAACGCTCCTTACAACGGGGGCGCGGTGTGGAGTTATGCAGCCGCTCCTTCAACCACGCAGTTCTGCCGACAGTGCCACTTCTCAGAATCGAACGAGTACATGGGCGGTTCCGTGCAAACTGCGTTCTAACTTTCGTTTACGTTTTTCATGGGGGAGAGAAGCTTCTCTCCCCTTGTTTTTTTTGGGGGGATTGTGAGTTGGGCGTCGACGGGCTGGACGAGGCGTTTTCGCTCCTCCGAGTTTCGTGGTGACCGGGCGAGGACGCCCGGCGCTCCATTGTCTGGATTGGAAGCTTGGGTCATTTCGCGGGTTTGGTGTGGGAGAAGGCCCATTTTTGTTTGGGAAACACTCGGTGGTGGGTTTCGCGTGGTTGAGTGCTTACCGGATAAAGCGCTTCTTTTTAATTACTTACATGCAGTTATCGGAATTGGTTTCCCGGCATTACTTAGGTGAAGCTCGTGCACATGCAGGTGTGACGTCTCTTTTGGGGGGAATCATGAAGTTCTCATTCTTAACGGTCGTGCTCGGCTCGGCCTTGTCTTCGGTATTGGCATTGGGGGTATTGGCATTGGGGCAGGTTGCTTCCCATGCTCCGACGCCGATGAAGGCATTGGCGGAGGCGAAATCGGCGCCGAGCGCGAGCGCAGGCTTGAGCCCCTATATGCAGGTCAGCGACCTGCCGGTGGCGCGCGTGAATGGCGCAGTGCTGACCGACCGCGACTTGCTGCGCGAGATGCTTACCATCTTCCCGTACGCGCGCCAACACAACGGCTTCCCCAAGGCCGACGAGCCGAAGATCCGGATGGGCGCGTTGAAGATGATTGAGTTCGAGGAACTGGTGTACCAGGAAGCGGAACGAAGAAAGATGACGGTGCCGGCGGCGAAACTGCAGCGCGCGGAAGCCGAATACCGCAACCAGTTTTCCACGCAGGAAGATTTCGATCGGTATTTGAAGACGGAAATGCAGGGCTCGCGGGAGTTGCTGCGGCGGCAGATCCGCCGGTCGCTGCTGGTGGAGGCACTGCTGAAGGTGGAAGTGGAGGACAAGTCGAAGGTTTCCCTGGCCGAAGCACGGGCTTATTACGACAAGAACCCGAAAGCGTTTCAGTATCAGGAGAGCTTTAGCATCCAGACGATTTCGATCATGCCGGCGGATAAAGCGAGCGACGAGGTGAAGAAAGAAGCGCGGAAAAAGGCGGAAGACGCGTTGCGGCAAGCCAAGGCGAGCAAGAGCTACGAGGAGTTTGGACTGCTGGCGGAGAAGGTTTCCGAAGACGACTTCCGGGTGAACATGGGCGACCACAGAGCGGTAGAGAGCGACAAGCTGCCGCCACCGGTGGTGAAGGCGGCGCTCGAGATGCAGCCGGGGCAGGTGAGCGATCTGATTCAGCTGGGCAGTTTCTACACTTTCTTCCGCTTGAACGCGCATACGCCGGCGGGCAAGGCGACATTTGAGGCGGTGAAGGATCGGCTGCTCGACAACCTGCAGAAAGAGAAATACGAACAGCTGCGCAGCGGGTTGGACAAGAAGCTGCGGGCGACGGCCAAGGTGCAAGAGCTGTAGGTGGGGAGTTCACTGGTGGCGTGCAAATTAACAAGCCGCGGAAAAGATTCCCAGGCAGCGCCCTCGGCGGCTAAAGCCGACTTTGGAAACAAGCCAGTTATCGCAGCGCTGAAGCGCTGCGCCACCCAAAAGCAAATGCAAGACCGCGACACCCAAAAGCAAGGCCTGCTGGGGTGGCGTTGGTTGGCTGGGCTGGTGCTGTTGTGGGGGCTGCCGTTGGGGGCGCAGGTTCAATATGGCGACCTGCATGGGGCGGCAAACGGGGAAATCACGGCTGGGTACACGGGGGATTACGGCAACCAGGAAGCGTCGGACCATTCGCTGGGCTTCGGGGGGGATGGCACAATTAACGGATATTACTACAATCCAAAGTTCCTCACTTTCGCCGTATCGCCTTTTTACGGCCGGTCGCAGGAAAACTCCGAGTCGCAATCCATCACCGACGCCAGCGGTTACGGGGCGAATTTCGGTATTTTTAACGGCAGTCACTTTCCCGGGTATGTAAACTTCAGCCAAAATTGGAACGGCACGGGAACGTTCGGGATTCCAGGTGTGGCCGGGTTAACGACAAAGAACTACAACCGCGGGATCAACCTGGGTTGGAACGAACTGGTACCCGGTCTGCCAACTCTCATGGTTGGTTTTTCGGATACCAGCGGTTCGAGTTCATTGTTGGGCAGCGATGAGTCCAGCGCATCCACGAACCGCAATTTTACGGTTGGAAGCGCCTATCGGCTCGCCGGTTTCGACTTGAATGGGGGCTACACCTATGCGACCGGCGAGACAAATCTGGCGGGGATCCTGGAAAACGGGGAGACGGAAACTACGGATTTCTCGTCCGACCGATACTATGTAAACGCCACACACAAGCTTCCCATCTACAATGGTCAAATTGCAGGCTCGTTCAGCCGAGGCACTTACAACAGCGACGACTCTATCGCGGGCCAGCAAAATGGCACGACGGACAGCGCCAGTTTGTATGCGGGCCTGCCGTTTCCAAAACTGCCGGTGACGGTGGCCGCGAACTATACAGACAATATTTTTGGCAGCTTCCAACAGCAGCTTGTGAGTAGCGGGCAAGCGCCGCTGCCGGGCCTGGAGAGCCCGGAATCGCGTTCGTTGTCTGTAACCGCGAACACTTCCTATCAGGTGTTGCCCAACTTAAGCGTGAGCGGCTACGTGGACCGCACGGAGCAGTACTTCGAGGGGCAAAGCTACGGGTTGACGCAAATCGGCTTAAATGCGAGCTACAACTTTTTCCGCCACATCAAGGGATTGACGGTTTTGGCGGGCGTGGTGGATAGCGCCGACCAGCAAGGCAACACTCATGTGGGATTTGTGGGCGGCGCCACCTACAACCGGTCATTGGGCCGGTGGGAGGTGGGAGCCTATGTTCAATATGCTCAGGATGTTCAGACCCTGCTGGTGGAATACACGGCCTCCACCTTGAGCTATGGGGCCACCGTCAAGCGCGTTCTCCCTCACAATTTGCGTTGGATTAGCACAGTTGCCGGGGGCCGAACCGTGTTTGAAGAACAGTCGGGCAATGGGAGCCATTCGGAGACCTTCACCAGCATGCTGATAGCGCGCAGGTTCGCCTTGTCGGGCAACTATTCGCAATCCGAAGGGACGTCAATCCTCACCGCCAGTGGGCTGGTGGCGACGCCGGTGCCGGGACAAGCGCTTTCGCCCAGCAATTTCGTGGTGTATAACGGCAAAAGCGATGGGGTCAGCTTGCGCTTCGATCCGATGCGGAACCTGCTCATCAACCTCAGCTATTCGAAGGCGAGCAGCGATTCGACAACCCCGCTGCTGTTCACAAACTTCGGATCAACCAACTATTTCGGTCTGCTCCAGTACCGGTTGAGAAAGCTGGAGTTCGTGGCGGGGTTTACGAAGTTCCAGCAGAGCTTCAGCGGTTCCGGCCTGCCTCCGGCTGTGGTAAATTCGTTTTATTTTGGGATTACGAGATGGTTCAAAGGATTTTAGCCGGGTTGTCAGGAAGAAACCCGGACAGACGCGGGATTGGGTTGTTCGTCCCGCTGCCGCCGACCCTGCCTTTGCCTACCCTGCTTCTGGCGGTTGTGCTTCTTCCGGTTGTGCTTTTACCCGTTGTGCTTTTGCCCGTTGCGCTTTTACCCGTTGATCTGTGGGCGGCGAAAAAAAATCAACCTACCGCCACGCTGGCGCCGCCCGACTTGCTGCTGCAAGGCGGGCGCAAGCTGACTTTCGAGCGCAGCTTCAGCACCGAGAAGGAAGCGCTGGGGAAGCCTGGATTCTGGACCAGAGTTGTGGATGTGGTGATCGGCGCACCCGAATACAGGGAGATGGCACGTCCGTATAGCGTGGCAGTGGATTCGCGGGGGCGAGCCATTGTGACCGACCCGGGGGCGCAGGGCGTGCACATCTTCGACTTCGCGAATCACAAATATAAGTTCATCGAACGCAAGGACAAAGAGAAGGATGCGATGCTGGCGCCACAATGCGTGGCGCTGGATGCGCAAGACAATATTTATGTCACGGACTCGTTGTCGGGCAAGATTTTTGTGTTCGACGCGAACGGTAAGTATCAGCACGCGCTGGGGAGTTTGAAAGGCGGCGAAGGGTACTTCAAACGGCCTACGGGAATTGCGGTGGATTCGGCGGCGCAGCGCATCTACGTGACCGATACGCTGCGGGACAAGATTTATGTGCTGGATATGCAAGGCTCGGTGATGCAGACGATCGGCAAGCACGGGAACGGCAACGGCGAGTTTTATTATCCGACGGAACTGCACCTGGACACGAACAACAAGCTGCTGGTGGTGGACGCCATGAACTTCCGGGTGGAGTGGTTCGGGCGCGATGGCGCGGTTGAAGGAGAGATGGGGCAGATCGGCGATTCGGTTGGCGGGATGTTCCGGCCGAAGGGCGTAGCCGTGGACTCGGAAGATCACTTGTACGTGGTGGATGCGCTGTGGGGTGTGGTGCAGGTTTTCGATCGCGAAGGTCATCTACTGTACTACTTCGGAAAGAGAGGTACGGGGCTGGGCGAGTTCCAGCTGCCGTCGGGTTTGTTCATCGACCGCTACGACCGTGTGTTTGTGGTGGATTCTTATAATCGGCGCGTGCAGGTGTTTCGCTATCACGGGCAGCCGAAGCAAGCGCGGGGAGCATGGCAGCAGTGAAGAATTTCGCGATGGTCTGCGCCATGCTGGTGGCCACGTCAGCCGCGCTCCACGGGCAGCAGACTCAGGATGTGCTGGGCATTCACAATATGGGGCCGGTGAGTCCGGGACCGGTCACCGGGCCGTTGCCAGCCTGCCAATATTGCCACGCTCCGCACTCCGGGCTCGCGTCCAGTTCGCTTCCCAACCTGCCGCTGTGGAGCCAGCAGCTCTCGACGGAAACGAATTACACGCTTTATACCAGCCCAACATTGGTGAACCAGGAACAGGAGCCTACACTGGGCTCGGCCAGCAATCTTTGCCTTAGCTGTCACGATGGCACAGTCGCACCGGGACAGAACGTACCCTACGGCAATCTTCAGATGACTGGCACTATGTGGAGCCAGGATTTGTTTGTGGGCACGCTGCAGGGCGTACATCCCTTTAATTTCAAGCTCCCCCTGAATTGCAACAACGACAACCTGCTGCCGGGCCTGTGCAGCGGCACGACGGGCAACCCGGCAGTGCAATTGATTAATGGCAATGTGCAGTGCAACAGCTGCCATAATCCGCACGTTCAGGCAATCGACCCGGTTGAGCAGAATTTCCTGGTGATCAACAACGCAGATTCGGCCCTGTGCTTGTCCTGCCATGTGAACCAGCCGGGCCCCATAAGCGCTAGGCGAACGGCGAGTGCATCCGCGGGAACGGCGGGTTCGAGCCGCACCGCAGGGAGCCAATATAATCCCTTTACTGCCTGGCGACAGAGCATCCACGCGACGGCTGCTCACAAGCTATCCAAGAACTCTAAGCTGGGGCCGTATAGCACGGTGAGTCAGAATGCGTGCCAGGCGTGTCACACCTCCCACAATGCTCCGGGCGGCCCGGACTTATTAGGCGGACCGATTCCGGCAGTTCCGAATATGGACGGGGCAACCCAGAACTGCATTACGTGCCACAATGGCGGCTCCAATCTTTCACCCGCAATTCCCAATGTATTTGCCGAGTTTGCCAAGACTGATGGTCATCCATTTCCAACGGGAAGCAATAAGCACAGCGCGCACGAAAGCGTGGTGCTCAATAACAACCGGCACGCCACCTGTGTCGATTGCCACAACCCGCACGCGGACCAGCAGACCGGTTCCTTTGTTTCGACAGCAATTCGTGGATCGCAGAACGGCACAATCGGGGTCAGCGCGGTGGATGGCACCACTCCCGTGAATCCCGCCATCAACCAATACGAGACTTGTTTGCGTTGTCATGGCACAAGCTCGGGCAAGCAGGTTCTGACCGTTTATGGCTACCTGCCGCTGCGCGAGGTTGCTACCGGCGACCCACTGAATCTGCTCCCGCAGTTTAGCGTTACGGCGAAGTCGAGCCATCCGGTGATGCACGAGAGTAGGAGTCCACTGCCCCAGCCCAGCCTGCTCAAGTCCATGTGGAATTTGGACGGCCGCACGCCAGGGCGGCCGATCACTACGCGCATTCTTTGCACGGACTGCCATAACAGCGACGATAATCGCGAATTTGGCGGCACCGGACCAAACGGGCCGCACGGTTCGCAGTTCTCGCATATTCTGGAGCGGCGTTACGAGTTCAGCCAAGTGGCGCCGGGCCCTCCGCCCGCCGCCGGACCGGGAACTACTATCGAGAATCTTCTTCCTGCGATCCTCGATCCCGCTGCGAGCGGACCTTATTCCTTGTGCGCGAAGTGTCACAACCTGTCCAACATCGTTTCCAACGTCAGCTTCACCAAGCACTCGGTCCACATCAACGCAGGATTCTCTTGCTCGGTGTGTCACACCGCTCACGGCATGGGCGCATCCTCCTCGAATGTGTCGGGTGAGCGCATGGTCATTTTCGATTTAAAGGTTGTGGCCGCCACCGTCAGTTCTCCTATTTCCTACAATCGCGGCAGCAATACGTGTACTCTCAGGTGCCACAATTTCAATCACAACGCTGACGGCACGGTGACACCTGCTGTTAACCTCAAAACCGCTGCGCCCATCAAACGTTGAAGCGAAAAGGTTCTTGTTCGGAAGCCGAGTGCGGACAGACACGCAGCGGCAGACCATTTAGCGAAACTATGGAGCGACAGACCGTGGAGCGTGAACAACTGCTATGCCGATCGGAACCGCTGAGTGGAACCTGGTTGTTGCGCGCCTAGGCCGCCGTGTTCTCGAGCGCACTCCAGTGCGTATCGCCGCATTGCTGTTGTTGCTGACCTTTGCCGCGATCTACGAGTCTTTCCGCATCACGGCCATCACGAACGGCGACATCTGGTGGCAGTTGCGCACCGGGCTCTGGATTGTGCAGAACCACGCTTTCCCTCGCGATGGCTTGTTTTCTCAGTACGCCGATAGGCCTTGGGTCGACTTCAGTTGGGGATTCGAGGTCTTGGCGGCTGGGGTTTACAAGCTGCTGGGATTGAGAGCGTTCCCCGCACTGCTAATGGGTTTCAAACTCGCGCTGGCCGCGGTGACCTTTCTCTTGGCGCGCGGTGGGCGCGGAAGCTTCTGGGGCGCCGTTCTGCTTTCTGCCATTGCCCAGTATGTCATTGTTGATTTGCCGCCGCTCCCCATCGTTTTTTCGATACTGTTCTTTGGTGTTGAGCTGCTCCTTCTATTGCAAAGCCGCCGGTGCCGGGACGTGCGCCCTCTATTTTGGTTGCCCCTGCTCTTCTTCCTCTGGGCGAATCTGCACGGACAGTTTTTGAACGGACTGATCTTGTTGGGTTTGTACCTGGCGGCGGAAGTTGCGGAATTTATGTTGCATATTTCTGGTGTAAGCTCGTTTTCGGCACCCGCGCACTCTCTGGCGAAAGTCTTCGCGATCGCTGGGCTTTCGGTAGCGGCAACGCTGCTAACCCCATACTTGTTTCAGCTGTTCCCGAGCGCAGTCCAGACTGCTTACAGTAAGGTGCTGTTCGAGCATTTCCAGGGAATGCAGGCCTTGGGCTTCAGGCGGCCGCAGCATTTTGTGTTGTTGCTGCTGGTCATGACCGCATTTCTGACACTGGGGCGGCAGCACTCGCGGGATTTGTTCAAACTCGTCGTGATGGGTGTCTTCGTAATGCTTGCCTTTCGAGTCCAACGAGATGTGTGGTGCGTGGTCTTCCCGGCAATTGCTGTAATCGCCGACGCCTTACCGGACTGCCAACCCGCACTTGAACCGCGGAGGTGCAGCCCGGGATGGAAATGGGAGAAGCGACTGGTTGCGGTGCTTGTTTTGGCGGTGTTTCTGGCGGCCATCATCCGCATCCCCAGCAGCAACGCGCTCATGGACCAGGCGAGTCGAGTCTTTCCTGTGAAAGCCTGCGATTTCATCCGGGCGAATCAACTTCCGGGGCCCCTATTCAACACGTATTCCTGGGGTGGCTTCCTGATCTGGTATCTACCGGAATATCCGGTCGCTATTGATGGCCGTTTGAATTTATACGGCGACGAAATCAATGACAGATATTTCAAAGTGACCGACGGCATACAGCGGCTGGAAACGGATCCTGATTTCACCCGTGCCCGCACCATCCTACTTGCGCGGAATGCCGCTATGACGAAAGCGCTGACGACGCTGCCTGCGTTGCGCAGCCAATTCCGCGTGGCATATCAGGACGATTTGGCTACAGTTCTATTGCGGCAGTAAGGGCGTTCGGAAGCTGGGGCGTGTGAAGCGGTGTTCCGGAGCCTTGCTCAGAATCGCTAGTTACGAGCAAACACGTCAGATAACTGGTCCTGATAGACCAAGCGGAATCGTGAATCAGTGGTCAGGAGGATGGCCAGCGGAAGTTTTCTGGGCAGCACCACGAGTCCGGCCTCGTTCAGGTATGGATCCGAGGTGTACGATTCGCCTAGAGAGCTCTTATATGTGCGCAGGTCCAGTTCATCCCCATACAGATCGTTTCGTCCATCGATCGCCACCGGATATTGTGGCAGGTACCAAATCAGAAAGCCGCCCCAGTCGAGATGGTTGTAGAGGGGCCCTGGAAATGAGTTCTGACGCACAAAGTTGAGGGCATTCACCGGATACACGCGGCTGATATCCCGGTCCAAATCGCGAGTATTAAAACCGTTGTTGCGCGCAATCAGCAATATCAATATCACTACGAAGGTCCCCACCCCGGCTAGTTCAGGAAGCTTGAGCACCGGTGTTGGCGCGCCTTCGCCGGCACACAGGTCGGCAATAAAAGCCGCGGCACAGATCGACACAAACCACACATCGCGCGAAGTGCGGAAGGCAACGACGCTGGCGACGATCAGCAAGGAAAGCTTGAACAGGTCCAGTTTCGCCGGCCATCCTACGGCGAAAAACGCGCCGGCGGTCAATAACAGCAGCACATAGTGAGTATAGGAATCGAAGTGGGGCGCATACAATTCCTGAATCATGAAATAGGGCACGTGCGAGTTTGAATACGCGGCTACCACGTGATACAGGTGGTAGGTATAAGGCCCAATGAAAGAAGCAGCGAAACAGGCGAACAGAACTCCGATCAGCGCGGGAAGAGGAAGCGTAGGTGGCTGAACGAAGTCAAGCTGGATTCCAATCCAACTTGTCAGTCGCTGAAGCAGGTTGATCCCCACGAAGAGTCCCACCACGAATAGTCCATAGATGAACTGAATGTGGATGTTGGCCCAGAGGACAAAAAGCAGTGGCAGCCACCACAGCAATTGGATCCTCCCCGTACGCTGAGCCTCCAGGAGAAAAGTGAGCACGACCGTGAACAGGATAAAGGTGACAAACACAGGCCTGGGCATGAGACTGAACAGAAAAGCGAAGCTTCCGATGAGCGCAAGAATCCAAGCCACCCAGAAGCGTCCTGAAAGGCGGTGGAGCATCCAGAAGAGCACGAAGGCGACGGCCACCGACAAGAAAATCCCGAAGAGGGCAAATCCCACGAGCCCGAACCAGGCATAGGCGCGCGACAGCAGAACCTCATAGCCCCAACTATAGGCAATCCAAGGGTGGGTTGCGGCAGTGCGCGAGAAAATGCCGACGTAGGGAACGGCATGGTGTTGAACGATCCAATCGCCGGCCTTGAGATGCCACCAAATATCCGGGTCGCGGACCGCTGTCTTGAAAGTGAAGACAATGCCTGCCATCAGAATCAACAAGAACGAAAGGGCAAGTAGCTGTAATGCGCGCAGCTTCAAAAGACTGCGCAACTCCTGGAGCGCGCTCATTATTTGGAACACCTCGATGTTTAACTGGGGTTCGGCTTATGGTCCCGACATCTGCATGGCAGTTTCCGCTAAGGGTGGATGCCAGCCGCAGTCGTGCCACAGCGAAACGCCCTTACATAATCGTTGGCCACTGCCCGGGGCCAACTCCAAATCCAAGATGATGGATCCTGCCACACTCGGTCTGAATTCTCGACTACGATTGCATTGATGCCATACTCCCGGCACGTGGCGTCTAAATTGCCGCCATCCGGAAGCTCGAATAACGCAGCGAGCCTCTGCCGGCGCAGGGCACAGACGCCAGGATCACCGCCAAAGGCTGTCCCACATGGGGGATCGCCCTCGGGGGTAGCGGCGGCGGAGTCATGAGCGGAATATAGCATGTGCAGGACGGGATGCACGGTAGCTGGATTGCTCTGCAGGACTGCCGAAGAAGGCAGTTGCGTATCGAGAGCTTCGTATGCCGACCGCAGTGCATATGCGCGTTTGCCGAACTGCCGGTCCGGATCCACCCAGCTTACTCCGGTAATCGCCCCGCGATCAGAGAGGACCGGGAACATGCGCAGCATGAACACCTGGTAAGCGGTTCCGAGTATGCCCAGGATCAACAGCGTAGTGAGCACCCCCCGAGCCCACAAAGGCGGCGCGGGTTGGGGCGCGACGCTGGAACGAAGAAACCACCAATCATGAATGAACATTGCCCCCCATAGCAGCAGGATCAGTTGCGCGGGGAGAAAGCATCTCCATCCTAAGTCGTTACTGCCCGTGGTACTCGAACGCAGGAATGTACCGATCAGAAAGCTTGTCATGACCAGCGTCCAGGCAGCCAGCTCGTTAGCGCTGGCCTCAACGGTGCCACGCAGTAGCTGTCGCAGGCGCAGAACGCCGACGGCGAGAAAAAATCCGAGTTCAAGCGCGTAGTTGATAGGCAGGAAGATCACGTTGGCGACGGTCACCGCGAATTGCGTCCGGAGGCTGATGCCGATCTGTTGGGCGAAATAAAGCCCAAGGTGAAACGGGCGCACCGCGAATTCCGCAAAAGCAGCGCCGGCCGCGGGACCGCGAAGGCTGAAAAGATAAGGTAGCGCCCAGAGCAGCGCTACCGCACCCGCGCCCACGAACATCGCTGCTTCCAGCCAGCTCTTCCGCGTGATCGACGCCAGCAGCCAGAGGACGAACGCAACTGCAAACGTGAACGTAACGTAAACGGACATGCCCCCCGCGCTGGCAAAGGCCATCCCCGCCACGATTACGGGTGCAGTGGCCCAGCTGCGATTCGCGTCAGCCTGGTGGCGCAGCAACACAAATGCAACGAAACATGCGATCAACGCGGCGACGTTGTGCGGCACCCATAGCAAGGAGGCCGCCCAAGAGCTGATCTGTGAGTCGTTCCACCACTCCATATCAGCCAGCCACAAGCGTTGCCCAATCCCAAGGTAGAGAGTCGGCAAAATGTCGAGACCGGTAACACAGAGCAGGCCAACCGCGAGCAAAGTTTTTCGCTCGATGCAAGTTTGCACTCGTACCAGGAACTTGAGGCCGAGTGCGATCGTGCAGATCAGGGCCGGTCCGCACCAGACTACGCCGGAATATACCACGTATCTGGGCGACAAATGGAACACCTTTATGGGCAGGCTGCAAAACAGCAACCACAAATAGTGATAGCGCAAAGGCGCCCCTGCATTGGCAAAGAAGGGATTGCTCGGGGGGATATGACGGGCGAGCGCGGCCGTCATGGCGGTGCGCACGGAATGGTCATAGGCGACAATCGGCGGATAGAGCTTGTCCCCGATTTGCAGATCTACCAGCGACCCAATGGCTGCCACACCCCACAGCGCCAACAGGCCCAGCGCAATCCAGGTGTATTTGGACAATGTGTATTTTGAAGGTGGCCGCAGCAGTGCTCGCCGAGCTTCCTTTACCAGAAGCAGCGCGCAGGCGGCGAACGCGCTGATATAGAACGCCCAGAGCCCCGGTTCCAGAAACCGCGCCAGCAGATATGAAAGCATCGGACAGATGGCGATGGTGAGCGGGACGGCGAGAATCAGCCGCAGAATCGGACGCCGCTGGCGGAATTCGAAGAGGTCGAGCGCCCACCCCGCTACATACCCTGGGGCGAACATGAATGGGAAAAGAGCGAGGCAGGCCTTGAGGATTCCCAGCGTGTCGACCACCGTGAAATTTCGCATGGAATTTGGGTCAGTTCTGAGCTTGCGCCGGCGCTTGCCCAGCGCCAGGGCGGATGCGGCGTAAGATCAAATAGGACTCTCGGTTTGGAACCACACGTTTGTAGAAATAGTAACCATCGGAGAAATGCACTAACTCATATCCCAGAGAGGCGAGTCTCGGACCATTCTCCTGCATCGTCCCTTTCGGATCCTTTGTGTACACCACGACATACTCCGGTTTCACGCGCTCTAACTCGTCCGCGTCGAAAGTGAAGGCCTGGGAAGTTAGGCCATTATGCGTATACGAGGTTGAAATGTTGGCCAGTATGTTGCGATCGAAGTATGCCTGGACGGCGCTTATCCCGAAATCGTATCCGAAAATAGATCCATGATCCGCTCCAACCGCCTTAAGGTAGTTAGCCGCATCTTCCGCGCCGCAATATGGATAGAGATATTCCCTCTTAATGACCACGGCTGCATCCCAGATGTTGACGGCACAGAGGCAGAGCAGCAGCACAATCATTCCTTGCAGGGCTCTGCTCTCGTGGATGGGCAAGGTCCGTTGCTCGTGGTCTGAAGGCCAGGCGATCCACAATCCCGTAATCGCTGCCACAAATGCTGTTCCGTGATGGTGCACAGTCCCATACAGAAAGGCGTAGAGAGCGATCTCGAGCCCCACGGGCAAAAGAAATACCAGCAGTCTGCCGCGCAGGAAACACCAGACAGCCGCCAACACGAGAAAGATCACGGAGGGAGCCAGATAGTCAAAGAAGGCACCTGAGACCATCGTGGCAACTCTGACGGAAAGGGTTATGTCTTGGCCATGCTGGTTCCTCCACGCTGGCGGGTGTAACAATCTCCCCCTGGCGATAATTGGGATCGAATCCGGCGCCGGTTTCAGGACGATGAAGAGGAACACGAAGGTGATCACCATCACGCCGGTGCAGATCAGGTAGCGATTCCGGACAGGCCGTTCGAGTGTGCGCCAGGATCGCATGGCTTCCATCAGATACGCCAGTCCCAGGCAGCCTGCTAAAAGCGTCCCATGGAAACTAACGTTCGCCAGCAGCACCAGTACTAGCGTCATGCGTCCGGGGTGCATGCGGTCCTTGAACAGAATAGCTGCCGCAAATGCAAACAGAGGCAGGAGCACATATTGCCGTGCGATCACGGCGTACTGGTAGACCATGAAGTAGGTAAAGGCGAGGGGCCAACGGACGATCCTGGGAAAGGGTGCTTTGAAGATCAGCAGCGCTACTCCTGCCGCGGCACAGATCATGCCAATCGGGCCGATCGCGCCATATCTCGCGTGGAAAACGTGCTGGGCCACCCACAGGATGGTGTGCCACAGTCCGGGCGAGCCCTCATAGCGCAATTCATGAAACCAGAGAGTGTACAGATCCAGATCACGCGCGAACAGCCAGGCTTGGGCTTCGTCCATCCACTTCTCGTGATAGCTGAGGGTAAAGCCGACGATCGCGATCCAGAGGCCAAACACACCGAAATCCCCAATGCCCCACCAGGGGTTGACCGAAGAAGCGGTGGCGGAAGATGGAGAAACGGCGCTGGATGCGGAAGCGAGCGGAACGTCGCAGTCGGGCGCGAATGCTTTTCTGGTCATCTGTTCCATCGTCATGGTGCAATGGATCCTGGTGCGTGTCCGGCGCCAGGGCTGATGCGGCGGAGGATGAAATAGGCCTCTCGTTGGTAAACAGCGCGTTTGTAGAGATAGTAGCCGTCCGAAAAGTGCACTACCTCATACCCTTGGGCAGCAAGTTGTGGAATATTTTCTTGGAGCATCTGATCCGGATCAGTGGCATAGGCAACCAGATACTCGGGGTGCACTCGCTGCAATTCGTCCAACTTGATGGTGCTGCCGTCGAAGGGCAATCCATGGTGATAGTAGGCGGTCGGAATATTGGCGACAATGTTGTGGTCGAAGTAGGCCTGTACCCCAACTATCCCATAGCTATATCCGAACATAGGTTCACGATCGGCGCCCACCGACTTCAGATATCTTGCCGCGTCTTCTGCACCGCTGTAGGGATAAAGATATTCGCGGCGAATGACCACTGCGGCGTCCCACATATTGATGGCACACAGGCAGAGCAGCAAGAAGACCATGCCATGCGCCGCCCAGCGCTCGCGAATACCGAAGGCGCTGCGCTCTTGCTGGTCTGGCCAGGCGATCCACAGACCAGTGATCGCAGCAATGAACACCGCCCCGTGGTGGTGCGGGTATCCATGCACGGCTGAATAGAACGCGATCAACAACACTACCGGCAATGCGAAGAGCAGCAATTTGCCGCGCAAATAACACCACGCACCAGCAAGCACGATGAACACGCTCGAAGGCAGCCAAGAGTCGAAGAAGGCGCCAGAGAGCACAGCCTTCAACTTCACGAGCGCGCCGGGCTGGAGCGCGTGATCAGTCGGGGACAACTTCGCAATTTCTTTCTTCAGCGCGAACTCCCCAACGTCGGGCGTCGGCTTAACGATAACGAAGATGAACAGAAAGGCGAGAGTCATAACGGCGACGCAAATGTGGTACCGCGTTCGCACTCCCTGTTCCAGAGTGCGCCACGAGCGGACAGCTTCGATCAGGTACGCCAGCCCGAAACAGCCCGCGAGGATCGTGCCGTGCAGACTCACGTTCGCCAGCAACACCAGCACAGCTGTCATTCGCTCGGGATGCCGGACGTCCTTGAACAGGATGGCGGCGGCGAATGCCAGCAGCGGCAGGAATGTGTAAGGCCGCGCGATCACTGCGTACTGGTAGACCATGACGTATGTAAAGACTAGCGGCCAGCGGATGATCCGTGGAAATGGCGCTTTGAAGATCAGCAACGCGACTCCGGCGGTCGCGCCGGTCATCCCGATGTAGCCGATCGCGTCATATTTCGAGTGGAACACGTGCTGCGCTACCCACAGTATCGTGTGCCAGAGGCCGGGAGTTCCCTCGTAACGCAGTTCATGAAACCAGATGGTGCGCAGATCGAGATCACGCGCAATCAGCCATGCCTGGGCTTCGTCCGCCCACTTCTCGTGATAGTTAATGATGAAGCTGACAACCACTATCCACAGGCCGAGCACACCAAAATCCCCAATGCGCCACCAGAGGTGGTTCAACGACGAAGCGACGGAAGACGGGGCAGAGCAAGATGGCGACGCGGCGCTGGGAACTGGAGCGGGCAGAGTGCCATCGGCGGGCGCAGATTGCGCCACCGGAGAATAGGTCGGCCCGTCGCGGAGAATGCTCGTCTCGTCGGTTATGGTCTGATCCGTCATCTTGCGACTACTCACTCTAAGGCGGGGCTTGCCGCGTTCCTGACTGGAACGCGGCTCTCTGCTTCCGCTGCTTTCTCGCCCGCTGCGCCCGCCTCGTGGTATTCGGCATCCTGGTTCACCGCCCAGACGTCGTACTTGCGCTCGCCCGCCAGGATGTTCTTCGCGGTAAGCATCGCCGTCATCATGGCATGGTCCTGATTGTTGTACTTGTGCATGCCATTGCGGCCTACCAGGTGAAGGGTGGGGCAGTTTTCGTCGAGGGCTTTTCGAATCGTGTTCACATGCTGCTGGTACGCGTCGTCATACACGGGATATGCCTTGGGCTGGCGGATGACGCAGCCATCGACCACATCCGCACTAGCGGCTAGATTCACTTTTTGAATTTCCTGTCTCGCCAGTTCGATCAGCTCGCGGTCACTCGTCGTCCACAGTCCATCACCCTCGAAACAGAAATATTCGAGGCCATAGGAGCAATAGCCGGCATCGGGAACCATTTCGGGCGACCATGACTTGTAATTTTGGACGCGGCCAACCTGCACGCTGGGATCGTGGATGTAAATCCAGTTGTCGGAGAAACGGCCGCGGTCATGCACGATCAGTCCAACGGTCAGGAAGTCGCGATACCGCAGAGAGCGCGCAGCCTGGAGGGCGGCGTCGGGAAGCTGCGGTTCGATCTGTGCGACCAGCTCCCGGATGGGCATGGACGAGACTAAATGTTCAGCGCGATATTCTTCCAACTCGCCGTTGGCGCTGCGGGTAGTCACGATCCAGAGATTGCTGGTGGAGTCGAAGCGGCAGCCAACTACTTTGCGGCCCAGCTTCACTTCGCCACCCAACTGGCGGACTTTTTCTGCGCACGCCTCCCACATCATTCCCGGTCCCTGACGGGGATATCGGAAGGTGTCGATTAGCGTCTTCACAACTTGTTTGCGGTCTTTTGGCCTGCGCTTGGCGAAGAGTGCGTGCTTGATGGCCGAACCGAGCGATAGCCCTTTGATCCGCTGCGCCGCCCAATCGGCGGAAATTTCGTTGCAGCTCATCCCCCACACCTTCTCGGTGTAGGTCTTGAAGAAGATGCGGAACAAGCGCTTGCCAAACTGGTTGGAGACCCACTCTTCGAAGCTCTTGGGATTGCGTGTAGGATGGAGGCGCGCCGCCAAGAACGAGAGCACGCAGAGCACCGACTCGATCAATCCTAGCTTGGAGAGCGCTTCGAAGGGCTTCAAGGGATAGGTGTAGAACTGGCCACGATAATAAATGCGCGACGACCGGGGACGATTGAGCATGTCTTCGCCCGCGATCTCGGTCCAAAGATCTTCAACCTCACGGGACTTGGAGAAGAAGCGGTGTCCGCCAATATCGAAGTGGAACCCCTTATAGTTGACGGTTCGCGAGATTCCGCCGACATATTGCGGGTCGCTCTCGAGGACAACCACCGGGGCATGCTGCTTCGACAGTTCGTAGGCGGCAGTTAGACCCGCCGGTCCGGCGCCGATAATTGCTGCCTTCAAGGTCGGTGGTTCCATATGCTATGTACGCAGTTCCCCATTGGCAGAATGGCAATCGCGATACCAACTAGAATAAGGGCTAAGTGCAATATACACAATGATTTGAGCGATCAAGTTGGTGGCGCACGGAACACCCGAAGGGGCAAAATGCGCCTTGCTGCGGAGAAAGACCCGACTCGAGGAAGTCACCGCTCATGCGCATTCGCCGGGCAGAGCGTACCCGGAAGGCCTCGAAAGGTCGCCATAATAAATAATAATAATAATAATGAGGTTCGGCCGAAGGGTCGTCCCCGACGCCCGGACCAAGCTGTCGCCGTCGACCTCGAAAACGCCCCAACATGGTGCCTCCTTTACCACCGTTGCTCGCGGCCTCAACGGTGATGCGCTCTGGTGTAGCATGCCGAACACAGCGTGATCAAGTTTTCCTCGGAGTCGGCTCCCGAGTGGCTGCGGAATTCTAGGTGCACATCGAGATTCGGCATGGAGCCACAGGGCCGACACCAGCGGAATGCTCGAGAATTTGCTTGGCTTGCCAGCTGCCATCCAATGACTCTCCTTAGATCCAGCGAGGTGACATAAGCCAGAATTACTTCCTGCCCAGCACGCGGATGCGGGAAGTGAAGGCGCGGCCCTCAAAGGCGCTGAAGGTAAGGAATTGTTTCGGGGGCGAGTCGATGTCGCTGTTAACCACTAACGGATTGCTGTGGCCGGTGATGTTGTCGAGACCGCCGCGCAGTTCCCAGTAATATCCGAAGAGATGGAAGCGTTTCTCGAGTTGAACGTTCAGTGAAAAATATTCGGGGAAACGACGCGATCCGGGCGGGCCAACCAGTTGCTGCTGATCGTTGGTGACGTTGAAGGGAAATCCCGTGCGCGTCTCCAGCGAATAGGCGATTTCGGTTTGGTGGATGACGGGCAGTTTGAAGAACGGCACGTAGCCCCAAGACAGAAAGCGATTGGGTGTATCCCACGAGTAGGGCCCCGGCTGTTGTGGACCGAGCAGAGGACTGTCGACGTTGAAGTCGAGAGCCTGATTGGAGCGGAGGCGAGACCGGGTGTAGGAGCCCATCAACATGTAGCTTTCCCGGAAATTGTGGCGGAGGGTCAGTTCGAGAGCGTCGTAGCGGTCATCGCGCGTATTTTCGAGAACGAAGTTGCCGCTGGGCGCACTGGGCGTGTTGTAGACAAAGCCGCGAGAGCCGCGTTTTTCCAGGAATTCCGCTTTCAAATAGATGGCAGCGGGTAGCTTTCTCTCGACGCCCAGGCTCCAGTTTATGAAGCGCGGAGCTTGGAGGGCGTTTCGGTCGACGGAAAAAGTAGTTAGAACGGGCGTAGGTGCGGCCGTGGGGTTCCCATTGGCATCGATTGGCAAGCCGGCCGAGTTGAAGAAGTAGTCGGTGCGTTGACCGGCAAATGGACGGGCGATGAGGAACAGGAAGGTAGGATCGTAGATCAAACCGATTCCCGCGGAAACTTTGGTATTGCCCGAGTTGTCGAGGACGTAGGTTCCTGCCAGGCGCGGGGAGATGAGCGGGGTGCGGATCACTTCGTCCCAATCGAGACGAACTCCAGGTTCGACAAGCAGACGATTGGTGATCGCCCAGCGGTCTTCGATATACGCACTGGACTCGAAGTTGTAAGTGGAGGAAGGCGAACCCCCAGCAAAAGTGGAATAGACCGAACACGGCGAAGGCAGGGGCGTGAGGCAGGTATTCGGAGCCGTGGGCGGATGTTGCCCCAGGCGTAGAAATGATGCGGGCTGGCGGGCAAACTGAGCGTCGTACATAAGACGGTCTAAGTCCACTCCGAGTTCTAAATCGTGACGGCCATACCAGTGATGCGGAGGGAGAAACAGATTCGATAGAGCCTGCCAGCGTCGAGCCCGCGTGGTTGCGGAAAGATAATAGCTTCCGCTCGCTGTCTCACCGAGCGTTTCGGGGGTGATGAAGTAGGGCAAGGTTCCGTAGGGGGTGTACTTCAGATTGTACTGATCGAATGCCAATCCGGCTTCGAGCAGTTCGCCTCCGGGGAAATAGTACTGGTCTTTCACGCTGGCTATGTACGCGGATTCGACGTCGCTGGGGTTCGACAGACTGCGGACTCAGCGGCGAGAGGCCGTAATAGTCATCGTGCAGATGGTTCACCAGGAAGCTGCCCGTGACGATGTTGCGGCTGGTGACGTTGGCCTGGAGTTTGGCCAGGTTGCCGACGCGCAGAAGATGGTCATTGTCGGCATTGGCGGGGAGTTCGGTGTAAACAATATTGTCGTATTCGCCCTCCACAGCATCGTAGAACCAAACTTTCCTTTTTTTCAGCGGACCGGAAAAGGTTAGGCGCGGCAGGATCTGGTCAAACTTCAATCCTCCCTTGTCTTGAATGGATGGCACGAAATTGGTGGCATAGAAATGGAAGTGATCGTCGCCAATTCCGGTATTCAGCTGGAGCAACCCGCCCGAGCCCTTGCCGAATTCGGCAGGCTCGCGCGACGGTTCGACCTGAATGGAACGAAAAGCATCTGTGCTGATACGGGCCAGCAATTGGCCGCTGGCGGGCTGTGTGATGTTAAAGCCATCGAGCAGAGTCACGGTCTGATAAGTTTCCGCACCAGCGATGTGCGGTTGTCCGTACACGTCCTGCACGACGCCGGGGATGAAGTTGAGCACGTTGCGATAGTCATGCGTGGCGGGATAAGGGATGTTGAGGACGTCGAGTCCGCTGAGGGTTTGCTGCGCGGCAATCTGAGCCGGATCGATGGCGGGCGGAGATTCGACCACATCGACTACCTCGCGCACCTCTTGCTGGTGAGAAAGAGTGACATCGATGTTCGCCGCAGCGCTGGTCTGGACCGCAGGCAGCATCGCGGAATAGAAACCTTGTTTTTCGACGCGGAGCTGGTAAGTGCCGGCGGACAGGTTGGAGAACTGGCAGTGGCCGGCAAAATCGGTGACGCAGCGCAACGCAACCGCCTGCGGAGCAGCTTGCAGAAATACGAGCGCAGACGGTACAGCAACATCGTTTTCATCGTTGACCGTGACCAAGATGTTCTGTGCTGAGGTTGACCCCGGTGGTTTTAGAGTCTGGGCGAGAGAAACTTGGACGAGAAAAATAGACGCTGCCAAGCAAATCGCCGATCTATGCAACCGCAGGGGCTTGGGCATAAATGTCGTTTCTATTCTCGCTCAGAAAGAGCCCGTAAAGCGTGAGATGGAGTTAAGCAAGATCTCCGCTCTCTTGAGTGGCTGCAGGAGATAGACGGCGGGGGCTTCGCCTTCAAACGTGGAATTGAGGGCAAGTTCGCATTCTGGGCGGTTGACGGGCTACCCTGAAGTGATCCCAGCAAGATCTTCCGGCCGGATCGGCAGTCGCCGGATGCGCTTCCTGGTCGCTGCAAAAATCGCGTTGCATACCGCCGGTGCAATCGGCGGCGTTCCGGGCTCTCCTATCCCGCTCGAAGGCTGATCGCTCGGCACGATATGCACCTCGATCTTCGGCATCTCATTCACGCGGAGCATTTGGTAATCGTCAAAATTCCCTTGCTCCACGCGCCCCTTATTGATTGTGATTGCGCCTTTGAGCGCGGCCGTCAGCCCGAAAACGATTGCGCTCTGCATCTGCGCCTCAATCGTCAGGGGATTCACCGTCCTCCCGCAATCCACCGCGCAAACCACGCGCTGCACCCGCACCTCGCCGCTCTTCTTGTCCACCGACACTTCAGCCACTTCCGCCACGTAGCTCCCAAATGAACTCATCACCGCGATCCCGCGGTATCGCCCGGTTGGCAATGCCTCACCCCAGCCAGCTTTCGTCGCCGCCAGTTCGAGCACACCCAGATGCCGCGGCGCTTTTTGAAGCAGCCGCCGACGGAACTCGTACGGATCTTTTCCGCTTGCCGCTGCCAGCTCATCCAGGAAGCACTCGCTGAAAAACGCGTTTTGCGAATGCCCCACCGACCGCCAGAACCCCACTGGGATCCCTGTCTCCGTCAGTTGATAGTCCACGAAAATATTCGGAATCGCATACGGCAACTCCGCCGCTCCCTCCACGCTCGACCCATCCAGCCCGTTCTTCACCGAGCCCGGAAAGAACCGCGACATGATCGAAGGGCAGGCGATCCGGTTCGACCACGCCACCGGCCAACCTTCAGCATCCAGCCCGGCCTCGAACCGGCTGTACGAGGCGGGCCGGTAGAAATCATGCTGGATGTCGTCCTCGCGCGACCACGTCACCTGCACCGGCACGCCCGCGGCTTGCGAGATCTCCACCGCCTCAATCACAAAATCTTGCTCCGCTCTCCGCCCGAATCCTCCGCCCAGATACGTGGTGTGAATATTTACCTGTTCCGGCTTCAGCCCGGCGACCTTGGCCGCCATCATCTGGTTGACGCCTTGAAATTGCGTCGGCGCCCAGACGTCGCAACCGTCCGCGCGCACGTGCGCCGCGCAGTTCATCGGCTCCATCGTCGCGTGCGCCAGGAACGGCGCTTGGTACACCGCCTCGATTTTCTTCGCCGCGCTTGCCATTCCCGCCGTCACGTCGCCTTCCTTCCGCGCCACGGCCCCGCCCCGCTTACTGGCTCCCTCCTCGAGCATCTTGCCGATGGCCGCGCTTGTCAGCGCAGCGTTCGGCCCTTCGTCCCACTTGATTTCGAGCGCGTCCCGCCCCTGCATCGCCGACCAGGTATTGTCCGCCACGACCGCCACTCCGCTCGAAATCTGCGCCACGTGTTTCACACCGCGCACCGCCTGCGCCTTGTCCGCATTGAAGCTCGCCACTTTCCCGCCGATCACCGGACACCGCGCCACCACCGCGTGCAGCATTCCCGGCTGGCGCACGTCGATCCCAAACTCCGCGCGCCCGCAAGTTTTGTCCGCCGAATCCAACCGCTTCATCGCCTTGCCCACGATTCGGAATTGCTTCGGCTCCTTGAGCTTCACTTCGCCCGGCACCGGCAATTTTCCTGCCGCTTCCGCAAGCGCTCCGTAACTCAGCCGCTTCTTGGTCTGCGTGTGGATTACTTGGCTGTCTTCCGCGCGGCACGCCGCCTTATCCACGCCCCACTTTTCCGCCGCCGCCGCGATCAACATCTCTCGCGCTTGCGCTCCGGCCTTGCGCAGCGGCGTCCACATCCCTCTCACGCTCGTGCTGCCGCCCGTTCCCTGCATTCCAAAGATTGGGTTCGCGTATTCCTTCGCCGCTGGCGCAAACACAGTGCGGATCTTTTTCCAGTCGCACTCCAGATCTTCGGCCATCAGCATCGCAAGCGACGTCACCACTCCTTGCCCCATCTCCGATTTGTCAATCACCAGCGTGACCGTGTCCTCCGTCCCGATCCGGATCCACGCGTTGGGTGCAAATGGCTCCGCCGCAGCCGCAGCCGCTTCGCGCGCCTCGAGCCGATTCGGCAGATAGAATCCAATTACCAGCCCGGTCGCTCCCGCCGCTGCGCCCTTCAAGAACTGCCGGCGATCCACTTTCATCGTCGCGCTGCTCATTCCGCACCTCCCGCAGCCGTGCCCGCAGTGGCCGGCTCATCCGGCGTCATCGCTGCTGTCTCTCCCGGCTTTTTCGTCTTCTTCTCCGGCATCTGTGCCGCACGGTGAATCGCTTCGCGAATCCGTTGATAAGTCCCGCACCGGCAGATGTTCCCGCTCATTGCGTCGTCAACCTCGGCATCGGTGGGCCGCGGCTTTTTCGCCAGCAGCGCCGCCGCAGACATGATTTGTCCGGACTGGCAGTAGCCGCACTGTGGCACGTCCAGCTCGATCCACGCCTTCTGCACTGGATGGCTCAGATCGGCCGACAGCCCCTCGATCGTGGTCACCTTCTTCCCCGCGACTACTGAAACCGGCGTGATGCACGACCGCACCGCCTCGCCGTCAATATGCACAGTGCACGCCCCGCACAGTGCCATGCCGCACCCAAATTTCGTTCCCTTCAGATTCAACGTGTCGCGCAACACCCAAAGCAGGGGCATCTGCGGATCAACGTCAACGCTCTGCCCTTTCCCGTTCAACGTAAACTGAATTGCCATGCAGACCTCCTGCGAAGTCTTTCTTCTCGCGGCATCGCCTTCACCGAGAAATAGGCGGACTTGCTACAACTTGGCCAGCTTGGAATCGAAGTCCTCCAGCGCCTCTCCATGATCCCCTATTGGCGAGCGAACGCGGCTGCGTCCGCCCGCTCAAATCTTCCAGTCGCTTTTGAATCTCACCCCAACGCGTTCCGTGAGCATTACAATGTTCGCAGTCTCGGCTGTGTTTTCTCAGGAATGCCAACAGGGAGCACATCCAACGTCTCTGGTTCACGACCAACCTCGCCGGATTGAGTCATTCGCCTCAGCGGTGCCGCGTCCCGTGGTGGGAACTGTTCTTCGGGGGGGCGGAACGTATTATGCCACAGGATGAGAGTGTCATTTTCAGCAAAATTGCGGATCTCGGTTGCACTGTTTTTCAGAGCGACCTCCTGAAATGTAACGATCTTCTCTCCGGAATCGTCTTCCTTTCAACGTTCGTATGACGAAGCGACTGTCGCAATGCGCGTTCGCCCGGGCATCCTTCAAGGCAGTCCGCCGACGATGATGTTGCAAGAAAATTGTAGGATCACGTGTACATTGATATGGGGCCTTGCGTGCGACGGTCGTTCACCATCACGGCATTTCTGATAATTGTTGCGCCGCTGGTCTCGGCCGATGCGTTGCAGGCTGGCGCCGCACAATCGGTGATCACTCCCGAGCTGCTCAGGAGTCACGCGGTGTACCTGGCCGGCTTCGGGCACAACCGCGTTGCTACCGGTGTCCACGACGATCTCTATGCGCGCTGCCTGGCGCTCGGGATTGCAACGCAGACGCTAGTAATTTGTTCGGTCGATCTGATCGGATTGTTTTATGACGACGTGATTACCATCCGGCAGGTCTTTCAGCAGAAGACGCCTTCGGCATCGTTTCTGGTTGTAGCTTCAACGCACACGCACGCCGGACCCGACACGCTCGGGCTCTACGGTCCCAAGCCGCTGCAGACGGGAATCGACGAGAAATACCTGGAGTGGGTGGACCAGCGGATCGCCTCGACTGCCGACGCCGCCGTGCGCGCCATGCAGCCCGCGCTATTAGAGTTGGGCCGCGACGACCATCCGCTGCTTGGGTTGCTGCAAGGTGTGGACCGACCTCCGCTAGTGAAAGATCCGTTCCTCTTCGTGATGCGCTTGGTCGCGCGTTCAACCGGGCAGACGATTGCGACCGTGGTCAACTGGAGCGACCATTCCGAAGTCCTCGGGCGAAACAACACCCAGATCACCTCGGATTACCCCCATTGGGTTCGTGCTTATCTGGAGAAGCAATTCGGCGGAACGGCTCTGTTCTTTAGCGGCTCAATTGGAAAGGTCTCGCCGCTGGGCGCTCAGGTCTCGCTGCTCGATCCAGAAGCGGGCAAGATCGCCGAGGACGGGACTTGGCGTAAAGCGGAACTCTTGGGAACGGAAATCGGGCGCCTTGCCGAACGTGCGCTGAAAAGCGCCAAGCAGGTCGACCTCGACTCGCTTTCTACCCGGACCGAAATCGTGTTCGTGCCTATGCATAACTCGCACTTCCGCGCCGCCGAGGCCGCGGGCGTGTTTGCGGGACGGAAGCCACTTTACACCAATGGCAAACTCGATCCAGCTACAGAAAAGCGCGATTTACCAGACGTGGGGCGCGTGGAATATGCTACCGGCCGCGACATTCAGACCGAAGTTGACTACATTCAGTTACGCGGAGGCGGCACGGCTCTGGCTGAGATCCTGACCATTCCCGGAGAAATCTATCCTGAACTGGTCAATGGCGGCGTTGCGCGCTATCCCGGAGCCGACTATCCAGAAGCGCCGCTAGAACCAGTGCTGCGCGAGCAGCTAAAGACGACGTATCAATTCATCTTCGGCCTGGGGAATGACGAGCTCGGGTATCTAATCCCTAAGACAGAGTGGGATGAAGAACCGCCTTGGCTGATGAATGCCCCGAAACCCTGGTATGGCGAAATAAATTCGTTAGGACCGGATGCCGCTGGCGCAATTCTGCGCGCGTTGGTCGCGCTGATTCGTCCGTAATTGCGGAAAAATCCGTTTAGAACCTTAGATAGGCTCCAAGGCTATTTAGGTTCTTAGTGGCGGCTCACATACGCGAGATCGAAATTGCCAACCTTCCATTCCGGGGATGGAGGCGAGGTTCCCGGCCCCACAACGTTTACTTGGTCTCCACATGCGTATGTTCAAACCCCGAATTCTCTAGCGAAATCGAAACGTCCCGATTGTAGAAGAACAGGGGCCCAAACTGCAGTTGGAACTCCGTCCCGAAGATCGAAGGAAACCACACTCCGTCCTCCAGCCGCTTGTACGCCACGTTGAACCCAAATCCAGGCAGATCGAACCACATCGTCCGCACCAAAAAGGGGAGGCGTCGCGACATCTTGGTGAAAACCCTAACGGGCTGGAATTCTGCGGCATCGATAAACGCTTCGCCCGCCCACGTCGGTTTTTCCTCGTCCTTGGGCGTGAAGGCGATGTGGTAGACGTTGCGTCCCTCCTCAACCTCCTGCCCAAGAAGCTTGAACTCATAGCCCTTCTGCTCCTCCGACGTCAGCGGGAAGAGGTCGCGCGCCAAACCGTCCTTGGATTTGTCGTTTAACAGGTTGTTGCGCAGGTTGCGAATCAAATCCGCATCCGTTCTGCCGGCCTCGGGCACAGGTTCTTGGTTGCGCAAATTGTGAATCAAATCCGCATCCTTTCTGCCGGCCTCGGGTGCAGGCGCGCCTTGAAAGGCCAGGTACTTGCCTTTGTTCCAATAGCGCCCGGTAAGCGATTTGAGCTGCTTCTGGGTCCCGTCCGGCAGCGGCACCACGTCGTAGTCGGCGGTCTCTTCACGCATCATTCTGCTCTTGGGCTTATGGGTCGCGATGTGGATGTGCTGTTTGTAGACGTATTCCTTGCGCAATGCTTCGCTGCGATCTTGGTTAGCCGCCACCCGCGCCATGATGTCGTCGGCCTTCAGCGGCTCGGTCTGGACTTCGGATTGTGCGCTCTGGCCGTTTGCGAGGCTGGCAGCCAGCAGACATGCCAGAAGACAACCTATGAAACGAACCGGCGCCACAGGCATACAACCCCCACGTAGTGTATGCAGCAACCTAGGTCATTGCCAAGGGCCTCTGACGATCGCGACCACGTTCTGCCGTTACAATTCCGGCTCAGCGGCTGCATCTCGCAGAGTTTCTCTCAGTGACCTCGATCACTGCAAAGAAGCAAGAATGGGATTGAAGATCAACAAAGGATCATGGAGCTTCACTAATGCTAAGCGTCGAGAACATGAAAAACTTGACCTGGAGGTAATCCCGTCATGGTCACCGCATCAGAGTTACGCGAAGGAATCATTATCCGCGTCGAAGGACAGATTTACAAAGCCCTCGAGGTGGAATCCAAGGCCGGAGCCGCCAAGATGGGCGGGGTCGTGAAGACCAAGCTGATCAATGTGCGAAGCGGCCGTCTCTGGGAGCCGCACTTCCGTCCGCAAGAAAAATTGGAAGACCTGGAACTCGAACGTCACATGATGGAGTTCCTTTATGCCCAGGGTGGCACTTGCAGCTTCATGCGCCCCGATACTTACGAGCAGGTCGAGGTTTCTGACGCGATCCTTGGGCCGGGGGCAAAGTTCCTGCAACCAGGGATGGAATTGCCGGTCGAGTTCTTTGCAGGTGAGCCTATCAGTGTCGTTTTCCCGGATGTGGCGGAAGCTCGTGTGGCCAACACAGCGGCACCATCGCATTCGCAACAAGATAGCGCCTGGAAGGAAGCCACGCTTGAGAATGGTCTCGTCATACGCGTTCCCCTGTTCATTGCTCCCGGAGAAATTGTGCGCGTCGACGTGAGAACGGGCCGCTATGTAGAACGGGCACGTACGGAACGCAAGCGCAGCGCGTGAGAGGTATCCTCATAGACTGGCGGAGGACGCAATGCTACAGATGAAAGCAGTTCGCATGGAGTTTCCGGCCGATGCCAACATCATCGTTGGCCAATCCCACTTCATCAAGACTGTCGAAGACCTCTATGAAGCAGTCGCGACGGCCGTGCCTCATGCCAAGTTTGGTCTGGCCTTCAACGAAAGCTCGGGAGCATGCCTGACCCGGTCAGAAGGAAATGAACAGACGCTTCGAGATACAGCCGTCCGGAATGCCCAGGCATTGGCCTGCGGTCATACGTTTGTCTTGGTGCTTCAGAATGCATACCCCATCAATGTCCTGAACGCGATCCGCAACGTACCCGAAGTATGTTCCATATTCTGCGCCACGGCCAACCCGGTCGAGATCATCGTTGCTGAGAGCGAACAAGGCCGCGGTGTGCTCGGGGTCATTGATGGTAGCTCGCCCAAAGGTATAGAGAGCGAACCTGATATTGCTTGGCGGCACGATCTTTTGCGCAAGATCGGCTACAAGCGCTGACCCCAGCGCGACTCGAAGCCTGGGAAGAATGTTTTCTGGGAGACCAGCTTCGTGACAATGAGAACATTCGAGAAAGGTAAAGGCTGTGACATTGGCTATGCTCTAGCCATCAACTCTTGCGAGGGAGCCAACAGCGTGGAGCCATGCGCCGTCACAGCCCTTGATGCGATCACCGCTTTCGCGGTCCCAAACCCCAACTTCTCCTCGCAGAGCCGTCGGTTTTTTCAGGTCTGGCTGCTCATCGGGTTGCCCCGCCGAGCCGATCACTCAGCTTACTTCGGACTGGCAAAAGTTTAATTTAGCCAACCCTTTCAGCCGTCGACGGGAGCCACCTTAGAGAGTTGCTTGAAGATTGTCAATGCCCGTTTTCGGTGCAATCGGCCGGCTGCGACGGATCCAAACGCAAAAACGCAACCCATTGAATCGTTGATACTTGATGAATGGGAGATTAATTTCTGTCCATTTTTCCACCGAAGCATCCTCAACTGCGCAAGGCGTGGGCAACTACTGAGAAGTTTGTGGAGGAACCAGATAAGCATCTTGACGCCGGAAAATTGGTCGCGTATGGTTTTTTTAAGCTCACCTAAGCAATGTCAGACCTCGTGGCTTACATCGATGGCGGCTCTCTCGGGAATCCCGGCCCGTCTGGTATTGGCGTCGTAATCGACGGTTCCGCGGACGGCACAATCAGAATCGCTAAATGGATCGGGTACCAGGACAATAATGTCGCCGAGTACATTGCTCTGCTTGAAGCGCTGCAATGTGCCTTGGGGCTTAAGGCCAGGACGCTTCACGTGTTTTCAGATTCCGAGGTAATGGTTAAGCAGATGAGTGGCGAGTACAGCTGCCGCAGCCCGCGGCTTTATTCTCTGAACTGGATCTGCCGGAAGTTGGCCCGGTCGCTCGATTTCTCTATATCCCACGTTCGCCGTGAGAACAACACCGAAGCCAATAGCTTGGCCGGTTCGGCTGCCCGCCACAGGCTTTGCTCAGATCAGTTTTACCTCTCTTAACTCACTAAGAACCTGAACAGCCTTGCAGTCCATCTAAGGTCTAACTCACCCACGCAAGTCTGCGAGATTCCGCTGAGGATTGGGAAAGAAACCTACGACAAGGAAAGATCAAAATACCTGCACTGCCTAAGCGCATTCCAGACGTGCACATACCATTAACGTTGCAGGCTAGCGACCCAAATGGCGCGAAAGGTGTGCAGTGCGCCACTCGTCGATCTCACGTTCGGCTTGGGCAAGCTGGGAGGGTGTTAGCAGTTTTCGAAGTTCTTGCGCGGTCGCAGCGCTCTCCTTCACCGAGTTCTGTGCCAGAACTAACCACTTGTAGGCTGCTACCAGATTCGTCGCATTGTTACGGTTGGAGGCGAGCAAGAGTCCAAAGCGGTATTGTGCCTCAGCGATGCCATAATTCGCCGCTGGTTCATAGTATTTCGCGGCTGAGGCGGCATCGGCTGGCCCGCCTTCTCCCGCCTCGAACATCTTCGCCAGCAGAAATTGAGCATAGGGGTGGCCGCGGTTGGCCGCCGGCGTGAGCCAACGCCGTGCTTCTTGCATATCCTGCGGAACGCCCTGCCCGAGGAAATATCGCGCTCCCAAGCCGAATTGGCCCTCGCGCTGTCCCTGGTCGGCGGCCTTTCTGTACCAGACGACGGCTTGCGAATAGTCGACGTGGCCGAGTTTTTGATCGGCAAAGATGTCGCCCAGTTCGGCCTGTGCCGTCGCATCGCCCAGATCGGCGGCTTTTTTTAGCCAGCCGATGGCAGCATCGACATTGGTGCCATGCTCCGGCCGCAGGTCCCACCTTGCCAGTTCGAGTATCGCCGGAAGTAACCCTTGGTCAGCGGCCTTGCTGAGCCAAATTAGGGCTTGTGCGTCATCCTGCGGCAGTCCTTCACCACGGTGGTATAAGGCGGCGAGATTCAACTGGGCGGTTGCATCGCCCGCCACGGCGGCACTGCGGAACCAAGTCGCCGCCGTTGCGGCGTCCTTTTGGATGCCATCGCCGGTGGAGTACATCAGCGCGAGGTTGGTTGCCGCATCAATCGAGCCATGCTGCGCCGCCTTGGTGTACCAGGAAACTGCTTGTGCTTTGTCCGGCGCCATCCCGAAACCCGACTGACAGAAGATCCCCATGGCTTCTTCGGCAGCGACAAAGCCACGATTTGCGGCGGGCTGCAACAGGCGAAGCGCTTCCGCATCGTCCATCCTCAACAATGTGCCGGCATGGTAGGCGAGCGCGAGGGTGGTCTCAGACTCGGGATCGCCAGCTTCCGCCTTGGCTTCAAGCGGCTCCAGATCGGAGACGGTCAAAGCTCGGGCTTTGTCGAGAAGGGCATATGCATAGAGCTGCACGGTTGCCGTGCGCGCAATTTGCGGTGGCGGCGGAATGATCAACGTTGGCGCCACGGCCTCCAGGGATTTGGGCGCCGCTCGATCCGATCTGACGACAAGCGGCAGCGCCACTTCCGCAGACTTGGGCGCCGTTCGATCCGATCCGAACACAACCGGCGGCGCGCTTGGCATTGGCGGCACCACTTCCGCGGACTTGGGTACCGTTCGATTCGATCCGAATACAACTGGCGGCGCGCTTGGCATTGGTGGCACGACCTCCGCGGATTTGGGGGCAAGTGGCTGACTGTTTGCCGCAGGTTTGTTTCCACCACTTGCCGCAGCAGAACGCTGGGTGCCTTCGTTTGCGCCGAACTCGATGATGAGGCTGTTTCCGGTTGAGTTGAGATTGACGACCAGCTTGTTTCCGGCAGGCGCGCGCTCGCGACTCTGCGCGGACCTGAGTTCGATGACCACTCGTGCGACAGGGGACGCAACGCCGAGCGCGGCGGTGCTCACAGCAATGACCCGTCCGCGATTTACAACAAAGCGCTGACCTGGGCCAGCCAGCTCACATCCGGGAAAATCGAATACCAGGCGGTCCGGATGCTCTAGCCTGCTCACCTCAGGTTGCACCAGCTCATTGAACGTGACTTCCACATCGACACCGTCAGCGCGTTCAGCGACCGATACAGATATGATTGCCGGATGCGAATTGCGCGGTCCGGGAACGGCGGCGTCCTGAGAAATGGCGTGCGTCGCAGCCAAGCCGGCCAAAAGAAAAATGAAGGTTACAGCTGAATCGATACGCATGACTGCGTTGGACCGCGCACCTTTCGCTGCGCCGTGTCGGGCAATCCCCGTTCGTAATCTTAACGGTGATGACTCTAGCGTCGCATGCCGTGCACAGCGCAATCAAGTTCTCCTCGGAGTCTTCCGGCGAATGGCTGAGGAGTTCCCTATGATTGGATCTCAAGATTCGACATCCTGCCACAGGATTCACACCTGTAGCCGCTGCGACGCAGAATCTGCTGGCGCAGACTTTCGTACGACAAGGGGCCGGTCACTCGGCACTGCCACTGGCAACCAGCCAATTTGGAGGCCGAAGGCTGCGGTCGTGGTAGAACTGCACAACTTCTTTGCGCCTCGGAAGTGATGGGATTACCCCTTCCCTCGTGACGGCCAGCCCGCCGGTGACCACAGCAAACTCGACAGCTGACTCGAGGCTTTCGCCGCACGCAAGCGCGGTCGCAAGACCGGCGTTGAAGGCGTCTCCGGCGCCCGTAGTATCCACCGCCGGCATGCTCATCGCTGGGACGTGCATGGCCGATGATGCGGTCACTATGAGCGCTCCTTTTTCGCCCAAAGTCATGACGACCTGCCTGACGCCGGCCCGAATCAGGTCCCGAGCCACTTCCTCCGGTTCCACTCCGGCATCCGGACTTCGGCCGGTGAGCACTTTGGCATCGGTTTGGTTCGGAGTAAGCACGTCCACCAACGGCAAAACGGAAGGAGGGAATGGCCGGACAGGCGCGGGATTCAGAATCGTGGTTGCGCCGTTTGCTCGTCCGCGAAAGAGGGCTGCCGCAGCCGACGCCACAGGTATTTCAAGCTGCGTGAGCAGCACTGCGGATGTTTTCAAAGCTGCGTCGCACTGGGCAACATCTAAAGGCGACAGAAAGTCGTTCGCTCCGGGATCCAACGCAATGCAATTGTTTCCCCTCTCAGCTTCCACAAAGATAAAAGCCATTCCCGTTGGATGCTCAGCGGTCTGGTGAACGAACGCGGCGTCAATTCCCTCTTGGCGATAAAGACGCAGCGCCATTTCACCAAACGCGTCCGCCCCGATTTTGGCGACGAAGGCAACCTCCGCTCCAAGCCTCGCACAACCCACGGCTTGATTGGAGCCTTTGCCGCCGTAGTGCACGCGATAACCCGAGGCCAAAACCGTCTCCCCCGTGTAGGGCAGACGCTTCACTTTCAGAGTCAGGCCAGTCGCATAGCTTCCAACAACAGTGATACGAGGGATGCTCAACTGGGAATCTCCGACGTCTCAAGTCTGACGCATGAGAACTTAAGCTACCATAGGAGCCTTCTCGGAGAGTTGTGGCGCAAGGAAACAAACAAAGAAATCTCGCTTTCGGGGTCTTAGCGGCAATGCACTCTGGCGTGGCATGCTGCGCCACAGCGCAACTTCATCCAGTCTGCCTCATTTGTCATACGCTGGAGGGACCGGCGTCGCGCGAGCCTGCCCTGCTTCGCCGAAGCCCCGAGCGAAGCCGAGGGGGAAGTCGAATGGTCAAGCCGGGCGGGGACGCCCGGCTCTCCACCAGCACGGAACCATCAGAATGAATACTTCAACGAGAACTGAATCAGCCGCGGCGTACCGTTGGTTTGGGTAAGCTCGCCAATGGCCGGACCTGCTTCGACGTTCGCATTCCCGGTAAATTGCGGGTTTTGGAATGACGGATGGTTGAACAGGTTGAAGAACTCGGTGCGGAAACGCAGGCTCTGCCGTTCGCCGAACTTGAACATCTTGCCCAGGGTGAAGTCGGCGTTAAACTGCTTTGGGCCGATGATGCAATTGCGCGGAGAGTCGCCGTAGCCGCTGGCTCCATCCGGGGAATTTGGGACAGGAGCCGCCGGCACGTAGGCGGCGGGGTTGACCTAGTTGGCGACTTTGGCAGCGAGGCTGCCCGAATTCAAAGCGTTGCTGCAATTGAAGCCGGAAGCGAAACTGGCCGTGGATGAGGGGCTGGCCAGTTGATAGGCCGATCCGCCAGACGAATCCGCAATCGTGATCGGCGAACCCGATTGCGCGACGATCACACTGTTGATCTCCCAGTTACCGAGCGCATATCCCATGGCATCGTGGCGGTTGGCCATAAAAGGCAGCGCGTAATTGAAGCTGGTGACAAAGCGCTGGCGATGATCGAAGTCGGAAAGACCGCGCGAGCACGCCGCACAGTTCTGATCGTTCACGCGCGTGAGGAAGGCCACGCTGGCGGTGGAGACGTCGTCGATCGACTTCGAATACGTGTATGCGCTTTGGAAGTACAGTCCTTTCGAGAAGTGGTGCGAAACGGTCGCTTGCAAACCGTTGTAGTGGGAATCGGAGTTGGGATAGAAGGCCTCAAACGCCTGGGGATTGATCCCCAGGTAGGGCGCCCGCGCCTCCCAATTGCCAGTAAGACCCGACGCGCCCGTGTTTGTCGTAATCGTGACCTGGCTTCCAGTGACACCGGTTTGGCAAGGGTAGGCGGCGGTACCACAGGTGATGGTGATGGGGTTGGTGGGGCTAGCCAAGTTCGGTTGGTCAGGATCGAAGGTGGAACGCAGACGCGTGCCCTTGGTGCCGACGTATCCGAGTTCGAGGACCCAATCTCCTCCCAACTGCTGTTGCACCGAAAAGTTCCACTGCTGGGTGGTCGGCACAACCCAGTGCAGGGGAACGGCAAGATTGATGTAGGCGATGGCGGCATCGGCGGGATTGGGGGCAGTTACGGAGAATCCTGGGCACTGGGACGTGAGTCCACCGGGTAGCCCACAATTTGAAAAGCCTTGAAAGATTGCGGGCGTCGGCACGAAGGCCTGTTGCGGCGACGAACCGACGTGCGGCGCCCCGGCGAAAATGCCGGCCATTCCTGTCCCGGACGTACCGTTATAGGGCTCATTGCCGGTCACGAGCACCGGATAGATAGGAGACGAAAACGACAGGTTGTCCACCGCGCCAATATCCTCACGGACGCTGTAGATGCCGTAGCCGGCGCGAATTACCGTGCTATGCTTGCCGCCCACGTCATAGGCAAAGCCGATGCGCGGTTCCGGTACCCTGGCGTACTCGTTATTCAGGGCAGCACTGTTGAGCGTGCCGCTGAAGCCCGAAAGACCAAACTGACTCACACAACTCGGATACACAAATGCAAGGCCGGTCGTATTGGCATTCTGAGGAATCGCGTTGCCCAAATGGCAGAGATTGTCGTAGGCCGCACCCACCCACTCCATGCGCAGCCCCAAATTCAGCGTCAAGTCGGGTCTGATGCGCCAATCGTCCTGCGGGAAAGCGGCAAAGGCGGGAATCTGGTAATCGTGATTGGCAGCGCCGCCACCCCCTTCACCAAACGTTTCCGAGCCCAACAGGAAGTTCTGCCAATAATCGAGGCCGCTGACGCTCCCAGGAACAAAGAACAACAGCCCATTGTCCAGCACCGGGAGATTACGGCGAATGGAAGTGCGGTCGATTTCACCGCCGAAACGGAACGAGTGGTGCCCCTTCGTCCAGCTGACTGTATCTGGCGCGTGGCCCATTTGATCCTGGCCCCATTCGATCAGGAAGAGTTCGACTATACTGGTTCGGATTTGACTCCCATAGGAGAGAGAACATGCTGCGTAACACTTCGCTGATTGTGTGCCTGGCGCTCGCCGTACTGAGCGTCGCCTGCTCGAATGCCCCCGCTCCAGCTCCCGACACGCGCGCCGCCGATGTGCAAGCGGTCCAAGACGTGGAGGCAGCTTGGGCTAAAGACGCTAACAGCAAGGACGCCGACAAGTGGGTCAGCTACTTTGCGGAAGATGGCTCTGGGCTATACCCCGGCGGCGCGATCCTGAATGGCAAGGCGGCCATCAAAGCGGCCATGGTGCCGATTCTTGCCGATCCCAATTTCTCGCTGACTTTCCAGTCCACGCGGGCGATGGCCTCCAAGGGCGGCGACATGGTCTATTCGCAGGGCACCTACACCATGACCTTGACTGACCCAAAGACCAAGAAGCCCATCACGGACAAGGGAAAGTATCTGACGGTCTACACCAGGCAGGCCGACGGAAGCTGGAAGGTCGTTGCCGATACATTCAATTCCGATTCGACTATGTAGGCGTCTGGGTCCTGCATGAGCGGTCGACAGTCACTCGGGCATCTTCCCAGTTCGCGCCCAGCACCTACGTGGTGGGCCTCAGCACCGTACAGACCGAGGCGCAGATGGGCCCTCCGATGTTGAACGTCGCTGCCACACGCGGATTCTTCACTTGCAGTCCGGCAGGAGCCTTGCCCCGGAGTTGCCACGCGCACCACCCCAGCATGGCGATACCGGTAGCGCCGATGGGATGGCCTTTGGCAATAAGTCCGCCGGAGGTGTTGATGGCGCACTCGCCGTCCACGCCTGCTTTGCCTTCACACCAGTAGCGGGCGCCACGGCCGACCGGAGCTTTGCCCAGCACCTCTGTGCCGATCGCGCCCATCACCGTAAAGCAATCGTGCACTTCAGCCACGCTCACATCCCCGGACTTGACCCCGGCCATGTCATAGGCCTTGTTCATCGCCCGGTAGGCGCCCTCGGGCCGCAGGACATCGCGTCCCGCTTTCTTTAGCGGATCGGTAGCCTGAGCATAGCCGGCGATCTCCACGCAGTCGGCCTTCGTCACGCCGAGCTTCTGCAGTCCTTCGTCGGTGGCCAGGATGAGGCTGGCGTAACCATCGGTGATCTGGGAACAGTCGTAAGTTTTCAGCGGCAGGCCCTCGGCGATATAGCGATTGATGCCTTCGATCTTCATCGCCTGGTCCAGAGTAATCTGCACATTGCGCATCTGGGCGTAGGGATTGTGGCGGGCGTTGGCGTACTCGGCGACCGCGATCTGCGCCAGATCTTCCTCCTTCACCCGATGCACCTTCAGATAGCACTCCATGATCTCGGCAAACAGGTGGGGAAAAATGAACACCTTGCCCTCGCGCTCGTCGGGATGGGAAAAATAGCCCAGAGCTTTGCCAATGAGCTTGCCGTCCATCTTGCCTTCGTTGTCGCGCATCTTCTCATAGCCGACGGCGATGCCGACGTCACCCCAGCCCAGCAGGAGTTTCTGGATGACGGAAAGCACGGCCTGACCGCCGGAGGCGCAGGCGTTCTCCACGGATTCTATGGGCTTGCCGGCCAGGCCCGGCAACATTGCCATCAGGCCGGCGAGCAGACCCTGCTCGTTAAGGGAAATATTGCAGGTGGCACCGATCGAGCCAACATCCAGCGCGGCGGGCTCGACGCCGATCTCGCTGCATCCGCCGTTGATCGCGTTCTGGATGATCTCTGGCACCGACATGGCCATGAGCTTTCCGAATTTCGATTGATGGTAGGCGGCGATGTAAATACTCTTCATAAGACACCTCTAATAGGATAACTCTTTAATAGGATAACTTTTTCCGCTCCGGCGTGACAGCATCGCTTTCGCCGGCAACGCCAGGTTTGAGATTCCGCAGCCGGTCATTCTTCCATTGGTTATTCTGCAACCGATCATTCTGCAACCGATCATTCTTCAACTGATCCTGGAGTTCGAGTTTCAGAACCTTGCCATAGGCGTTGCGAGGTAATGCTTCTATAAAGATGATTTGCCGGGGCAGTTTGATCTTGTTGATTCGGGGCCGCAGGAACTCGATGAGTTCGAGGTCGCTGGCGCTCGCGCCTGATCTCAGCGCCACGAAGGCCACTGGGACCTCGCCCCACTTCTCGTCGGTCGTCCCCATGACGGAGACCTCGGCAATGGCCGGATGATCCAGCAATTCCTTCTCGATCTCCGCCGGATAGATGTTGACACCGCCGCTGATGATCATGTCTTTAGAGCGGCCTGCGATATAGAAGAACCCATCCTCGTCGCAGTGCGCCAGGTCGCCGGTGTGGAACCATCCTTCTGGGTCGAGCACCTGGGCGGTAGCGGCGGGATTGTTCCAATAGCCCCGGCAAACGTGCGGCCCGCGCAGGCACAGTTCTCCAACCTCAAGCCCATCGACCTCATTCGTTGCGACCTGATTACCCTCGGGACCATTATCCTGGAGACCAAGGAGCTTCGCCTCCGTGAACATCATCGGCTTGCCAATCGAACCAGCCTTGCGCACGGAGTCCTCGTCGCTCATGGCAAAGCAGTTCACGCCGACCTCGGTCAGTCCGTAGCCTTGGCGAAAAATCACTCCGCGCTCCTGGTAGGCGCGGAGCAGCTGTAACGGAAGCGGAGCGCCTCCGCTGGCACACCAGCGCAGATGGCTGCAATCGAGCGTTGCGAATTCTGGCGAATCGAGGATCATTTTGAAGATCGTCGGCACGCCGAAAAGAATGGTGCACTCGTAGTCCCGGAGAGCTTGTAAAACTTCAGCGGCGTCGAAGCCGTCATGCAAAACAATGCTGCCCCCGATGGCGAACAGCGGAGTCATGAATACGGTCAGGCCACCGGCATGATACATAGGCGTGTAAACCTGAACCCGGTCACTCTGCCGCAATTGCCACGAGACAACCGTGTTGTAAGCGTTCCATGCAATCTGCCGGTGTGGAATCATGACGCCCTTCGGCCGTCCGGTGGTGCCGCTGGTATAGAGCAAGCAGAAAATATCCTCGGGTTGGAGTCTCGTGGAAAGCGGACCTGGACGAACCCGATCGATAGCTTTGGCATAGCTCAGTGTCTTCGGGACACCGTCCTCCGCATCCAGACTGATGGAGTGCTCGAAGACCACGAGTTGCTGGAGCTCTTGCGCGAGTTTCTCGTACCGTGCCGAGTACATGAGGCAGCGCGGTCCGCAGTCCGCGATTGTCTGGTGCAGCTCGCGAGCCGTGCTGCGTGTGCCGAGCGGGACGAGAATGATCCCCGACTTACCCGCTGCCCAAAAGGCATCGACATATTCAACCCGGTTCTCGGAAAGAATGCAGACACGATCACCAGGGACGAGTGAGCAGAGATCGGTCCAGACCCGTGCGCACTGCAGAGCCCGCCGATCCAGTTCCGCATAAGTAAACTGCCTGCGCGTGGGAACGTGGATCAATGCGACCGCGTCGGGACTAAGACGGGCGCGCTCTCCGAGAATATCGCCGGTGATCACGAGTTCTCTCCAGACTGTGTGGAAACAGATTGTGCAGTGGCGGGCGCGCGGGACGAATCTGGCGCGAGAATTCGCAACAAGACTTGCGTCAATTCTTGCGGACGTTCGAACTGAGGCGCATGGCCGCAACGCTCAATGACCGTAAGCGTGCAATGCGGAAGCTGCGATTGGAACTTCTTCGCATAGTCCAGCGGGACAAGACGATCGGAGGCACCCCAGATGAGATCGACTGGCAGATGGAAGCTCTCCAGTCTGCCGTCGAACAGGTATTTCGATATGTCGTCTGCGCCGGCGGCCAGCAGCCGCGAAATTGGACCTGTATTCGAGATGCGGACCAGATCGTCGAGGACGAAATTCGGCCGGCGAGGCGCGGAAGGGTCCAGTATGTTATCGAGCGTGCGCCGAGCCTCTTCGCGGTCCTTCGGCATGATGTTCACTTCTAACAACGCGTCCTTGATGGGGCAGCCATCGATGAGGATCACCCGCGTCACTCGATGCGGATATTTCTGCCCATAGAGCATCGCCATCCAAGCCCCGAGTGAATTACCGGCGAGGACCAGCGGCGTGTCTCGCCATGGCACCGCGTCGAGCACCTGCTCCAGTGCGGCAAGCAGCGTTCCCAGACTCAGTGCACCCGTAACCGGGTCGCTCTCACCATGCCCTGCCAGGTCGGGGATCAGAAGTTGAAAGTGGCGCTTCAGTTCGGGCGCTACTTTGTACCATGTTCCCGCTTGATCACCTGCGCCATGCAGCAACACCAGCAAGGGCCCGGCGCCGCCATGCCACACTATCTGTTGTCCCGCCGTGGTCGTGAGCTTCGTTTTCCGAAGACCGGCTCGGCGAAGCGCGTTCCTCCGGAACCAGACCGTCGTGGCGATAGGCCGCATGAAGAAAAGAATCAACAAGACAATCAGAGCAGTAACTGCGGCGAAAACCAGCAGCAGCACAATTTTGATTGCCAGGCTCATTCCGCTCCTCTCGGCCGGCTTAGTCGGAAGTCAAGTCCGGAAGCCGCCTACGGCATACGAAACGCGCAGCCCGCCTGGTTGTAGCCGACCCCCGAGCCCACCAGCACGACCAGGTTACCGGACTTAACCTTACCCTGCTCGATAGCGTGGTCGAGTGCCATGCCCACGCAGGCGGAGCCAGTGTAGCCGTACTGTTCCATGATGGTATGCGCGCGTTCCGCAGGCACACCGAGACGCTCCATCACGCGCTCAATCGTAGGTTTCCGCACCTGGGTAAAGATAAAGCAATCGACGTCGCGCAGATTGAAACCACCGTCCTTTGCGAGTCGCTGCACAATGATCGGCCATGTCTCCTCGTTCAACTCCGGAGGATAGCGGTTCTTGATCGTGCACGCTGTGCGCCCCGCCTTCACCGACTCTTCACTCGCCGGTTCGAACGTCCCGCCGGAATAGATTCCCCAATAGTCGTGATAGGAACCGTCGGCGCGAAAGGTCGAGGTGATAAAGCCCGGCGAAGCAGCCGGTTCGAGCACCGCCGCGCCCGCGCCGTCACCATAAAAGAAGATCATAGGATCGGTAGCCGCCGTGAGTTTGTGCATGAGATAGACGCCAATGACGAGCACCGTCTTGACACCCGGGTTGGCAGCGATGATTCCGGCGGCTGCGGAAAGACCGGTTGGAAACGAAGCACAGGCGCAACCGACATCAAACGTTCCGGCATTTTTCGCGCCCAGCTTATATTGCAGTACGACCGAGGTAGCGGGTGTTATGTAGTCCGGCGAATCGGTGCCGAGGATGATCAGGTCGACATCTTCGGGTTTCTTGCCGGCGCGCTCCAGTGCGAGTTTGGCTGCGGGCAGAGCGACATCGCTGGTAGCCCAGTTTTCGGGAGCATGCCAGCGTGTCTTGATGCCGCTGCTCGCCTCCATTTTGTCCACGAAATCCGGGATATGTTTAAACCGCTCGCGCAGCATGTCATTGGTCACTTCTATCTCAGGTACGTATCTGCCGGTGGCGACAATAGTTGCATAACTCGTCATGAATCCAGTCCTCTTGAATTGGTGTAAGTCACGTCCCCAGCACTAATCCGCCATCGACGGAGAGCACAGCGCCAGTAATGAACGAGGCCGCATCGGAGGCTAACCACACATAGGCCTCGGCGACGTCCTCAGGCTTTCCCATGCGCCCGAGAGGCGTGTGCGAAACCATGTTCTGGACGACCTTCTCCGGCATCTTCTGCACCATTTCGGTCGCGATAAAACCGGGGGCGACGGCGTTCACACGGATATTGTATTTGGCAAGTTCCCGCGACCACGTCCGGGCAAACGCAATGACTCCCGCCTTGGTGGCGGCGTAATTTGTCTGCCCGAAATTGCCATACAGTCCCACAACGGACGACGCGTTAAGAATCACGCCTGAGCCTTTGCGGATCATGTGGGGCACAACCGCCCGCGAGCAAAGGAAGACACCTTTGAGGTTGACCGAGATAACGGAATCGAACGCATCGTCGGTCATAGTTCCGACAACGGTACCGGCAACCGCGCCATCTTTCCACTTAACGAGCTGCGCGTCGCGCGTGATGCCGGCGTTATTGATGAGCACATCGACCGCGCCCCACCGTCCAACAACTTCTTCAACCGCAGACTCGACATCGGCATGATCACAGACGCTGACCTTGCGGAAGAGCGCCTCTCCACCGAGCGCGGCCAGTTCGCGCAGCAACTCTTCCCGCCCGGCATCGTTGACATCCCACGCCGCCACCCGGCAGCCTTCGCTGGCAAATCGCCGGGCCGTGGCGAGGCCGATCCCCGCCGCGGCGCCGGTAACAACGACGACCTTACCGCGCAGACCTGTATCTTTCATGCGCCCTCTAAAAGTTGTACTTCAGAGCAAACTGAATCACTCTGGGCCCAGTGGTGGTCGACACGATGGACCCAAAGTTGGACGAGGGATATATGATGTTGACCGGGTTGGCAAAATTGACGTTGTTGAACAAATTGAAGAATTCTGCCCGGAACTCTGCATGTTGGCTTTCCGTGACCGGGATAGACTTGATAATGGAGAAGTCGGTGTTGATCTGTTTCGGACCGCGGATGATGTTCCGTCCTAACTGCCCGAACCCCGGATCACCGATCGTCGCGGGCTGCACAAAGGCGGACGGGTCGAAATAGGCGCTCAGGCGGTCCTTGACGTCGCCGCCCTTGATGGCGGATGCGAGTGTTCGGCCGGGCGCCAGATCTGCTTGGGTTGCTTCAAACGCGGCATCTTGGCCGTAAATGGAGAACGGAACGCCGGATTGCAATGTCACGATTCCCGACACGCTCCAAGTGTTCACCAGCTTTTTCGCGAAAGCCGAGCCACCATGATAAGCGTCGGGCAGATTATATAAGTAACTCCCGACGAAGCGATGCCGCCGGTCGAAATCCGAGGAGCCATAGTTGTGCTGTTCATTGACCATGTCGCCCGGGAGCAGCGTGACGTCGCTGACGTCACTCCCGGAGTAATAATCAAGTGAGTGTGACCAAGTGTAGCTGAGTAGCATTTGTAGCCCGTGGGAGAAGCGCTTGTTGAGAGTTGCCTGCAGGGAGTTGTAATTGGAGTTAGAGTTGCTCTCCATCAGGAAGCTGCCTAGCCCTGGAGCGGTCAGATTGCCAAAAGCAGGGAAGAAAGGTCCGCCCAGACTTCCCGCCGTGGAGGGGACCCCAAATATTGAAGTTCCGAGGGTCAGCGCCGGTATAGCTGCCTGGTTGAATGAGAACAATCGCGGAAACTTGCGGCCCAGCGAACCGACGTAGCCCAGGTCCAACATCCAGTTATTGGCGAAACTGGTTTGTGTCCCGAGGTTGAAGGTCTGCACATAAGGAATGCTCCAGTCATGCAGGTCCGGATAGATCCCGGTGGCCGGCACGGGAGAAGAGGCTATGGGCCCCAAAAAGTCGTTTGTGTAGGGCAGGAACGCCGGATATCCTCCAAGCGGGAATATGCTCGTGTTGCTCAGATTCAGCGGAAAGGCGCTGGGCAGTGGAACTTTCACAAACGGATTCTCATTCGGCGTGAACAGCGCAGTGGCCAGCATTTCATAAGGCATGTTGAACAATTGGCTGTTATACAACCGCATGTTCGGCCGGTCGTAAAAGATTCCGTAACCACCGCGCAGGACAATATTACCCTTGTCCGTCAGTAGGTAAGCGAAGCCTACCCTCGGCCCAAAGTTCTTATAGTTTGGGTTCACCAGGCCGTTGCCGACTTTTGGAATTCCAGGCAAGTCTCCATTGCCGGCCTGGACAAAGCCGCCAGTGACCACCGATCCGCATGTGGCTGCGCCTCCACACCCGAGGGGCACGTCGGATGCAGGCAGAGGCACGGTGGTGGCCTTCGACGGGTCGAATCCGACGAAATGGCCTTGGGTTTCAGTGGTGGGACCGAAATAGTCATAGCGCAGCCCGAGGTTTAGCGTGAGGCGGGGGTTAACCTTCCAATCGTCCTGGAAGAAGGCCGAAAAGTCGTTGGCGCGGTTGTGGAGGCTGTTAGTTCCAGAGCCGATTGCGGACAGGCCAGAGAGCCCGGCTAGAAAATCCTCGAAAGGATTGCCAGTGAGGATGCCCAGATAGAACAGTTCGCCATTGGGGAATACATCGAAATAGGGAGCATCGAGCTCCTGCCGCTTGTATTCGCCACCGAATTTGAGGGTGTGCCTGCCCTTCGTCCACGTCATCGTGTCGCTGACGGGGTAAGTGTTGGTCGCAGCGTACGTGATGCCAAGCGGAGACGGCCCCAGGGTGAACATGTTCAGGAAGGACAATGTCGGCATGCTAGGGAACAAGCTGCTCAACGGAGACGTAATTCCTAAATCCGCCGAGGTAACAGGTGTAGAAGGTTTGCCAGGGCCGTAAATCGTGCTCCAGCCAAACCTGAATTCGTTCAGCAAATGACTCGAGATCACCGACTGTACGCCCGCCGAAAGCACGCGCTGGTAGATGTCTTCCTCGGCCGGCCAGCCGGGCGCCTGCAGCGGGTTGCCATCGCCAAACTGATTGTAGATCGCCTGATTTTCCCGGTTGAACGCTTGAAAATATTTGGCGAAGAAACGGTTGTTTTCCGTCAGCTTGACATCCAAATTGGTGTTGAACTGGTCTTCTTTGTAGGTTGAGTTGGAGGGAATGGTTGCCAGAACGGGGCTGGATGTTGCTCCCGCCCCGGGGGTGGTGGGGCAACCGGTGACGGTAACGCCCGGTGTCGAAGGAATCATATATTGCCCATTTGCAAGCTTTTGCGTCAGGGCCGCCGCTGCGACCGGATCAATGCCGGGCAAGCCATAACATGTTGCAAGGTTAGTCAGAAACGATGGGGAGCTGCGATCCGGTCCCAAATACTTCGGCAGGAACATCGTGGATAGCGAGTTCGTCAGCGAGGTGCCGTTGGTTTCGCGCGTGCCCTGATAGGAGATGAAAAACCAGGCCCGGTCCTTCACAATGGGTCCGCCGAGTGTTCCGCCAAACTGGTTGCGCCTGTACGCGGGCCTCGGCGTGACTACTCCTTCCTCTCCGTTCAGGAAGAAATTGTTCGCATCCAAAACGGTATTCCGCAGGAACTCGTAGGCATTGCCATGGATGTTGTTGGTGCCCGACTTGGTGACGGCGGCCACATTGCCACCCGCGTTGCGGCCCGCGGAGGCGTCATACATGCTGGTCTGCACGATGAATTCCTGCAGGGAATCGATGGACGGGACAGAAAGATTTGGGTTCTCGCCCGTGCCAATGGAATTCGCATCCACGCCGTTAATGATGACGTTGTTGGAAAGCGCGCGCTGGCCGTTGACATACACAGCAACATCGCCGCGCCCCAAGTCAGAGGAATTCGTGAGGGGACCCGAAGTTCCAGTCGTCAGAGTCAATAACTGCTGGAAGTTGCGGGTTGGCAACGGCAGATCGCGTATCTCTTGCTCATCGATGACCGTGCCGCGAGCAGAGCTTTCCGTCTGCACCAGCGGCGACTCACCGGTGACTGAGACCGTGGTCGGCGCGCCGGCCACCTTGAGGGCAACATCGGCAACCGTGCTTTCGGTGATCTGGACGACGACGCGTTCCAGCTTGGCCGGGGCAAATCCGCTCTGGCTCACTTCAAGTTGATAGGCGCCCGGGTCCAGCAGGGGAAACGTGTATCGGCCGTTGCCGCCGGTTGTGGTTTCGCGCCTCACGCCGGCGTCGCTCGTCAGGGCGACTTTTGCGCCTACCACGAGGGCTCCGCTGGGATCCGTCACCACCCCCACGATTTGCCCGGTGGTGGCCGTCTGCGCTTGAGTCATCGGTGTCATGAAACAGAAAATGGCGGCGGCTGCCAGCAGCGTTGCCAGTGTTCGCGTTCGCATATTTCCTCCTTGGGTGTCGCAATCTTGTGTCGCAATTACGGCTTCGAATCCCTATCCTTCCGGCTGCGCGTGTACAAACGGACAAATTGATCGACAGCTTCTTCGTCACTCACGCCCAGATGGCGCTTGGCGCCGAAGAGTTCCTCCACCAGAAAATAAGTAACAAACTGCAAGTACAAACTGACGTAGGCAAACCCTGGATTCACATTGCCGGGAAATGGAATCGGCGCCTTTTGAAACAACGCGGTCGAATAATTGCGCAGACCTCCCGCAATTTCACGATAGCTATGAATAAAGTGCTTATGACGGAATTCGACGACGTCAACGTACATAAGCCGCCAGTAGTCCAGATTCTCCGAGACGAAGCGGCCGACGGCCATCCCCAGCTTCTTCAGCGATTCCGGTTCGGGCGATTGCATCAAGGGAAGAAGCTCTCTCTGCCGGAGCGCTTCCATCTTTTGCTCCATGTGCTCGACCAGACCGATGAAAATATCTTCCTTATTCGGGTAATAGAGGTAGAGCTTGCCCATGGATACGCCCGCCTGGTGGGCGATTTCCCGGACGGTCGTACCGTGAAATCCCTGCCGGGTGAAGAGCCTTTGCGCAGCGCGTTCGATTTTGCGCCTGGTCCTGGCGACGGTGTCGTCCAAAAGCTTGGGCATAGATCCATCCGCTCGACGGTCCAAGACGAGCGCTCGCTCTATCTACCAAGACGAGCGCTCGCTCTCGGTGGGAATTCTAGAACTCCCCTTTTAGGCTGTCAAGCGAATATTTTTCGCGGGATTAATTTCTGGCACGCGCTGGATCGAAAGATCGGCGTGCCCAATCAGAACCAAAGCAAGGGAACAAGACCGAGCGCAGCCAGAGCCGCCAAGAGCGACAGGCTCTGCGTGCCTGTCTTTTGATCCGCCAGGCTGTAGGCATAAATCCCCTTCACAAGGTTGTTGCTGGCCGCAGCAATCAAAACCGCCGCCCCCGCTACCTTCAACGGGGTAAGCGAGCCCGCAGCCTGTGTCATGCCCATGATAAAGGGATCTACGTCGGTGACACCCATGATCGCGGCCAGTATGTTGACTCCCGCTCTTCCGAGGTAAGTAACGGCCAACTGCGTGGCCACCAGCATTGCTAAGAACAGAAGAGCGAAGAGAAAGGCAGCCATCAGCTCGAGTGGATTGTTCGGCTCAAACTCCCGCTTTACCGGATCCACCCTCACATCTGGCCGGCGCGACCACACCCAGCCGACGGCGATCGCTACACCCGCAAGCACGAGAAAGGGGAGCACCAATAGGGACATCAGCTGCCGATTGAAAAGAGCCAGGAGGGCCACTAAACGGAGATACATGACACCCGATGCGATCAAGATCCCTCCTGCGAAAAGGTGGGGGTGCTCCTCATGAGCCGCCCTTCGTGAAATGACCACCGTGGTCAAGGTTGACGAGTATGCCCCACCTAGGAAGGCTGCCAGCACGACTCCACCGTGTTCCTTGGTGAGTTTCTGCAGGATATAACTGCCATAGGAAATCGTGCTTACGGCGACAACGACAAGCCACGTCTTAAAAGGATTGATGTGAAACGGCCCAAACTCCCGGTTGGACAGTATGGGTAGGATGACTGCCGAGAGAAGCAGGAACTTGGCGACAGTGAGAATTTCTCCTGGCGCTGCACGGCTGGCGAGCTTCTCCAAACCTTCCTTGAGTTCCAGCAACAGCAAGCTGGCCACGCTCAGAGTAGTGGCAATCCAAAAATGCTCGTAGTAGACGAGCGCGCCCACCAGGTAGGTCGCCAGGCCGGACATCTCTGAGGTGATGCCCGCAGCCTCGGCGGTAGAGAGTTTGTGCCAATAGGACAGCGCGAGAAAGCCGCCCATCACCAGGAAGCCGAGCGTCACCGGAAGCAGTTGCGTGCCGGAGAGAAGTGCGATCGAGTAGCCAATCAATCCAATCAGCGGAAATGTGCGCACGCCCCCGAAGGCGTATTGCCCGGCGGCAGTCTTGCGCTCCTCGCGCTCCAATCCGATGAGAAAGGACAGGAAGAGAACCAGGAGAATTTTCACAGCTTCGGGCGGTAACCAGCGATAGAGTTCCACTAGATTCTGTCTCCGATTTGAATCGTTCGCATTTTGTCACAATTCCGCAAAAGACGCCGTGTAAACGCGGGTCCATGCAAACGGAAACAACCTGAAGAGCGGGACTCTGGACACGAGATAATGGCCTGCACCAGCGGAGAGTCTGGTTGCACTTGATCGACCTGAACTGTTGAAGCCGCACGCGCGGAGGCAATGCGAGCCGCTTCAAACCACCAAGGATCAAATAAGAATCTTTAGCCCGTGTCCACGTGCTTGATGACCAAGCTACTGCAACGCCTTCGCCGGCGTTCCCGGTTTGACGCCCGAATGCTTCTTCGCCTGCGCCATCAACTCTAGAACTTTGTCCTTGCCTTCATAGTTCGGATTCGTATCCAGCAACTTTTGCCAAGCGGCGGTCGCTTTGTCGATATCCATCTTGCCCTGCCACTCGACGATGCCCAGATTGAACAAAGTGTTGGCCTTGTTCGGTTCGTAAGAAAGTGATTTCTGCAATTCCGCGATGGCGGTATCGGCGTTGCCGGTGTACCAGTAGGCGGTCGCCATATCGGTGCGAACATTCGCGTTGGCTGGATCCACCTTTAGCGCACGCTGGTAATAGTCGATGGCTGTGAGGAACTGCTGGGCGTCGTAATAAATGTTCCCGATATTTTCCAGAAGCCCGGCGTTCGTCGGGTCGGCCTTAAGCTTCTCCATCAATGGTCCAGCTTGCGTGTCGGCCATTTTCTGCATCTCAGCCGGAGTTGGAACCTGGGCGGCGGCATTGGCATTCCCCATGGCCGGAGCCGGTGCACTCGCCGTTTCCGTCGCAGCGACCGCAGGACTCTGGGATCCGCGAATGAACCATCCGCCGGCGATTCCTACCAGCAGGCAGATGACCGCCAACACGTATGCCTGCACGCTCGTCCATTGCTCGACTGTTGTTGCTCGATTTGCATCCGTCATTTCGAACTGCTCCTTGAAACATTCAGTCATTGAACCATTGAGTCATTTGGTTATTGAATCAACGATTCATAAGCCAATCTCTCAATACCTCAATGACTAAACGACTAAATCATTTCACTAGCTCTTGCCTTGCATCTGGACGTCGGCCAGCAGTTTCTCCACCGTGGCTTTGCGGTCCGCGCTCAAGTCCGGATTCGACTTCAGCAACTGCCGCCAAGCCTCCACCGCTCCCTTGCTGTCCTGTTTTCCTTTCCACTTGATCATGCCGAGGTTGAACAGCGAGTTGGCATCCTTGGGGTCATATTGCAGCGACTGCTGTAGCTGGCTGATGGCCCCGTCCACATCGCCGTTGTAGTAGAGGCACGAAGCCATCTCGGTGCGAATAGCAACGTTTTTGGGATCGACCTGCAATGCTTTGTCGTAGTAGCTGGCCGCGTCCTTAAACTGGTGGGTAGACAGGTAGATGTTTCCTGCCTGGATGAGCAGATTGCTGTTTCTCGGATCGCCCTTCAGCTTTTCGAGCAACGGTTCTGCTTTCTTGTCGGCCATCTGTTTCATCTGCTCGAGGCTGGGCATCTGCCCGCCCATTTGACCGGCAGGAGTGGCGGGCTGGCCGTTGGCCTGGGCATCGGCCGTGGGCGGTGCCGACACTGCCGGCGATTGCGATCCGCGGAACAGATATCCGATCGCCAGCCCAACCACCAGGCTGATTACCGCCATCGCATAGACCTGCTTGGCTTGCCAGGCTGATCCCGCAGTTGCTTGCGTGGTGGTTTCATTCTCCATGCCCAATTCTCTCCTAAGTGTTTAGTGCGCTCGAAGCCTGGCTTTCGCCGGGCATCAAGCCTGTACAAACGTTCTTCGCAGCATGAAAGGAGCTCTTAGCGCCCTTTGACTGTAAATTTACTTTAAAGTCGGAGAAAAAGACGGGCAGCGTTCTACGTCACTCGGGAATGTGATGGCGATCACGTCGAAAAGACGGGTCATTACAGCGACGGACACGCAACAATGGGCCAGGGCAAAACATTATCGCCGGTTTTTTCAGCCGTTCTTTATTCCGACGCCCGAGCTTTTCTGCATCCAGGCCCACGCACTTGAGACGATATCGGTGAGATTGCGCTTGGCCGCCCATCCCAGCACTCTTTGAGCCTTGGTTGGGTCGGCCACCAGAACTGGAGGATCGCCCTGCCGCCGTGGTCCAATCGTTCGCCGAACCGGGCGTCCAGTTGTGTTTTCCGCTGCCTGAATGACTTCGAGAACGGAATGTCCCCGGCCGGTTCCCAGATTGATGGCCAGTGAGTCGGTGCCGTTTTTGCCGCCGCCTCTTTCCTCGTTTCCTTCGAGGTATTGCAACGCTCGGACATGCGCTTCGGCGAGATCGTTCACATGAATGTAGTCGCGAACGCAGGTGCCATCCGGAGTCGGGTAGTCGGAACCGAAGATCTGCAGCTCGCGTCCCTTGTCGGTGGAGGCGGCAAGCGCCAGTGGAATCAGGTGAGTTTCCGGGTCGTGGAGCTCGCCCGTGTCGCCACTTTCATCGGCTCCCGCCGCGTTGAAGTAGCGCAAACTCACCGAGCGGAGTCCGTAAGCGCGGCCATAAGCCTCGAGCGCGTTTTCGAAAAAAAGCTTCGATGCGCCATAGGGATTGACCGGTTCGCGCGGCGTCTGCTCGGCGATCGGAATTTGCTCGGGGAGGCCGTAAACGGCACAGGTCGATGAGAACACAAAGCGGCGGATACCGGCGTCGAGCGTGGAGTTCAGCAGGCTGAGGGCACCGAGAACATTGTTCCGGAAATACTTGCGCGGGTTCGCGACCGACTCGCCCACGTAGGCGTGGGCGGCAAAGTGCATGACGGCGTCCATGCGCGCGAGCACCGGCCGGAGCTTCGCGCCGTCGGCTATGTCACCCTCCACCATCTCGAAGCCTTGCGCCAGGCGGCGAAAACCGGTGGAAAGATTGTCATAGATCACGACCTCGAAGCCGCAACGACGCAGCGCACGCGCCGCATGACTTCCAATGTAGCCTGCTCCACCCGTTACCAGAATCGCCACAGAGAAACCTTAACATGCAGAAGCAGTTCCCGATTCTCAGTTCTCACCAGAGAAAGGCGGTCACCGGGAACTGAGAACTGAGAACTGAGAACTGAGAACTGAGAACTGAGAACTGAGAACTGAGAACTGAGAACTGAGAACTGAGAACTGAGAACTGAGAACTGAGAACTGAGAACTGAGAACTGAGAACTGAGAACTGAGAACTGAGAGAGGCCAGCACTTGCGGAAGTAAGAGCGCTAGAAAAAGGTAAAGGCTGTGACATTGGTTATGCTCTAGCCACCAGCTCCTGCGAGGGAGCCAACAGCGTGGAGGCATGCACCGTCACAGCCTTCGATGCGATCACCGCTTTCGCGGTCCCAAACCCCAACTGCTCCTCGCAGAGGTAGTCGGTTTTTTCAGGTCTGGCTGCTCATCGGGTTGCCCCGCCGAGCTGATCACTCAGCTTACTTCGGACTGGCAAAGTTTTAATTTAGCCAACCCTTTCAGCCGTCGACGGGAGCAACCTTAGAGATTTACTCAAAGATTGTCAATGCCATTTTTTGGTGCAATCCTGCTGCTGCGATATCGCAAAATCCGGAAACGCAACCCATTGAATCATTGCTAGTTGATGAATGGGAGATTAAATTCTTCCCTCTTTTCCACAGGAACATTCACAGGTCTCAAATCGGGAACGGCAGCAAAGAGCCGGCGTCGGAACCAGACAAACCTCTTGACTCCCGAAAATTCGTCAGGCATGGTTGGTGCTAGCGCACCGCTACAATGTCAGATTTCGTGGCACACGTCGACGGCGGCTCTTTCGGAAATCCCGGCCCATCTGGCATTGGCGTCGTAATCGACGGCCCCGCTGACGGCACAATCAGAATCGCCAAATGGATCGGACACCAGGACAATAATGTTGCCGAGTACATTGCTCTGATGGAAGCGCTGCAATGTGCCCTGGGGCTCAAGGCCAAAACGCTTCACGTGTTCTCAGATTCCGAAATAGTGGTTAAGCAGATGAGAGGCGAGTACAGCTGCCGCAGTCCGCGGCTTTATTCCCTGAATTGGATCTGCCGAAAATTGGCCCGGTCGCTCGTCTTCTCTATCTCTCACGTCCCTCGTGAGAACAACGCTGAGGCCAATGGTCTGGCCACTGCAGCCGCCCGCCAGAGGCTTTCCTTCGATCAGTCTCACCTCGCCTAGCTCAATAAATCGGCATCACCGCTTCCGGTGATCAAGATCACGCAGCACCGAAATGAAACTACTATTTCCTCCCAGTTCAATCGCTTGCGCCCCGCGCCTTTACAGAAGAGCCGGTTCCGACATAGATTATTTACCAATACTTTGAACAGTGGGGTTGTATGTCGCGATCTTTCTCGGATCACAGGGAACCCGCTCCCTCATTCTCGGGCAACACCATGTCCGAAGTCATACTTTCGAGCGAACTCCTGGAGGCCTTCCCGGATGCCATCGTCGCCGTGGATCGCGATGGAACCATTGTTCAAATCAATTCGCAAACCCAAGCGCTCTTTGGCTATACCCGCGACGAATTGATTGGCCAGAAGGTCGAACTGCTTGTCCCCGAGAGTTATCGCAGACAGCACCACCGTCATCGCGAGAAGTTCACAGAGGCGCCGAAGACGCGACGCATGGGAGCAGACCTGGAGCTCTATGCCAGACGGCGCAACGGCTCGGAATTCCCCGTAGAGATCGCTCTCAGTCCGGTTTACTCGGAGAATGGAACGCTCGTCTTGAGCGCGATCCGCGACATCAGCGATCGCAAGCGAATCGCGGAAGAACTGCGCCGGGCCAATGAAGAACTGCATCGGAGATCGGCCGAGCAGCTGGGAGAATACCGGTCGCGGCTGGCCTCAATTATCGATTCCTCCGAGGACGCGATCATTGGCAAGAGCTTGGACGGCATCATTACCAGTTGGAACAAGGGAGCCGAGCGCATCTATGGTTACACGCCCGAGGAAGTCGTCGGAAAGCACGTATCCCTTCTAGCTCCCAGCGATCGCCCCGATGAAATCCCGCAGATTCTCCAGAGAATTGCGCGAGGGGAAAGCACCGACCATTATGAATCGGTTCGAGTAACCAAGGACGGACGCCACCTCGACGTCTCCATTTCCGTGTCTCCGTTGCGCGATGCGAAAGGCGACGTCGTCGGAGCGTCGGCGATTGCGCGCGACATCACCGCCCAGAAACGGGCCGAGGGCCAGCTTCATCAATCGCAAAAAATGGAAGCGATCGGACGCCTGGCGGGCGGAGTCGCCCACGACTTCAACAACATCCTCGGAATCATCAGTGCCTGCGCGGAATTCCTCCGCGACCGCATTGATCCCGCCGCCGAACCTTCGCACTACGTTGAGAACATCAGGAAAGCAACCGAACGGGGATCGTCTTTGACTCGCCAACTCCTCGCCTTCAGCCGGTCTTCCGTAATCAAACCTCGTGTCCTCGATCTGAACGAGCGGCTGAAAGACGTCAGCAAGCTTCTGCGTCCGCTGATGGGAGACGATGTCGAGATTCTCATTGTGTCCAAATCACCCGCCGCGGTAGTGGAGGCCGACCCCGGCCAGCTCGACCAGATCGTGGTAAACCTCGCGGTGAACGCCCGCGACGCCATGCCTCGTGGCGGCAAATTTATTCTCGAAACGCGCGCCGAGAAATTTGACGAGGCCTTCGCCGAACAGCATCAGAACATGGCGCCAGGAAAATACGTTCTGCTCGCGGTCAGCGATACCGGCAGCGGCATGGACGAAGCCACCGTCTCCCGCATCTTCGAACCATTCTTCACCACCAAAGAGATGGGCAAAGGAACCGGTCTGGGTCTGGCGACCGTGTACGGCATTGTCAAGCAAAGCGCCGGACACATCCTCGTTTACAGCGAGCCGGGACACGGAACCACCTTTAAGATTTATCTCCCCAGCGCCGATCACAAAATCGGACTCGAGTCCAAACCTGAAGTCGAGACCCCCAGTCCGAAACGGCAAGTGGCTACAATCCTGCTCGTCGAAGACGATGAAATCATGCGCAGTTTGACTCGGCAATTACTGCACGAACACGGCTATACCGTCGTCGAAGCGGATGACGGAAAGTCCGCGCTCGAATGGGTGGCGTCGCATCCAGGCCCGATTGATCTGTTGTTGACCGATGTCGTGATGCGCCGCATGAGCGGTCCTGAATTAGTTAACCGCCTGAACCCCTCGCACCCAAATTTGAAGGTCGTGTACATGTCCGGCTACACCGGGGAGCTGATCGCGGAACGCGAAGTCTTGCAGCGCGGCATGACCCTACTCGAAAAACCCTTTACCCGGACCGCTTTGTTGAATACTATCCACGCGACGTTGGGGTGAAACTGTCGATCCGACACTACCCTCCGCCGATAACGGCCCCTCGTCCTCGTTCTCATAACCAAGGGTTTGGTGATGGAGATCACACAATGCTGTGGGAAACCACGCACTACGAGGCGGTAAACCGAGGGGCGGCAAATAAAGTGTTCGCTACCGTACCAGAACAATGCTATTATTTCGTGCCACTTAGACAACTTCCTTGAATTTGGGCCCCAGGCATGGAGAATGGCGAGGCAGTTGCCAAAGTACGTTTGAACGGAGGCAACACATGGCCGTACATGTCGTAAACGACCCCCCGAAACTTACGGCAGTAGACACAACCTTCTGCGACCTTCCCCCGGCCGTGGCCGATGCCTTGGAGCAAGCGGCGCTCACCACCTCCTATCCGACAGGAGCGGTCCTGTTCGCCGAAGGCCAGGCTCCCCGCGGAGTGTTCATCGTACGCCGGGGCCGGGCAAAGCTCTCCATTTGCGGCAGCGATGGCCGGACGTTGATTCTGCGCATCGTCGACTCCGGTTGCCCATTGGGAGTTGCGGCGGTAGTTTCCGGGCGCCCGTATGAAGCCACGGCTGAGACTCAGGAGCCGTCCGAGGTCAGCTTCCTGCGCCACAGCGATTTGCTGCGCCTCATGCGCCTGCACGGCGAGATTACCCTGTGGGTGACCCAGCACATCAGCGAAGATTACGCCAACACCTGCCGAGAAATCCGTGACCTGATCCTTTCCGACTCGGCCAGCGAAAAGCTCGCTCGCCTGCTGGTGGGATGGCTCGATCAAAACACGGCGTCCAAGAACCCAAGCCAGGTGAAGCTGGCCTTGACTCATGAAGAGATCGGGCAGATGATCGGCTCCTCGCGAGAAACCGTGAGCCGGCTTTTCGCAGGCTTCAAGAAACAGCATCTCATCACGCAGAGCGGCTCCACTCTAGTAATTCCGAACCGCGTGGCCTTGGAATCGTTGATCACCGCCTAGATAGATCGACAGTGTGAGAGCGCCACAAACGGGGCCGGTCATCCTCCTACCGGCCCCGTTTCCTTTGAGGCCATGTTTCGCAAATCGGTTTTGGGAGGGGCACGGCGGTTTTGGGAAGGGCACGGCGGTTTTGGGAGGGGCACGGCGGTTTTGGGAGGGGCACGGCGGTTTTGGGAAGGGCACGGCTTCAGCCGTGCCGTTAGGATCATCCACACAATCGGCTTTAGCCGCTGAGGGAGCGCCTCTCGCTCGGAAACGACTTTTTCCGCAAGCGCTAACGTGTGGAGCGAGCATAAGTCCATCAAGAAGCTCCGCTACATTCACCGGGACCCAGTAACACGAGGGTTAGTTGTACGTTCCTTAGTTGTATGTCCCGAAGACTAGGCCGGGAGTAGCTTCCGCCATTATGCCAACGGCGAAGCGGGCCAAGTAGAAATCGAGTCGCAATGGACCGCGCGAAAGCGAGAGCAGTCAGGTATTTTTCTAACCGTAAGGAAGCACCCAGCCTCGTAGGCCGGCCCAAGCAAAGCTTGGACGGGGCACCCTCGTGAGTTTAAATGATTGCGATAGGCCGTGCCCCCGCCCCCATTACTTGCCTTTGCACGTGTGATGAGGGAGTAATATCACTGAAGCGGTAATGCTCGACTCAATACCCTCGCGTCGCGCCCTGATTGTCACGGCCTTAGCGCTCGAATATAAGGCCGTCCGGGCACGGCTGCGCAATCTCCTTGAACACACTCATCGTGGAACCGTCTATGAGGTGGGAGACTTCCTTGGCGATGCAGGTTTGAGGTGGAGTGTCTGCATAGTGGAGACCGGATCGGGGAATGCAGTGTCCGCCGCCGAAACAGAGCGCGCGATTAACTACTTCGATCCTGAGGTCGTGTTCTTCGTTGGAATTGCGGGGGGTCTCAAAGATGTGGTTATGGGAGATGTGGTAGCCGCAACAAAGGTTTATGGCTATGAATCAGGCAAGGCGCAGCGTGGATTTTCAGTCCGACCAGACTCATATCGTTCTAGTTACGATTTGCAGCAGCGGGCTCGCGCCGAGGCGAAGCGCGAGAACTGGTCGTCTCAACCAGGTTCCGGCTTGCGGCGCGACTTCAGGGCGTCAGTGGCTCCAATTGCATCTGGTGAGAAGGTGATCGCATCCCAGAAATCTGCGTTCTTCAAATTCATCAGATCGCACTATGGCGATGCGGTTGCGGTTGAGATGGAAGGTTTGGGCTTTATGGTCGGCGCCGCGGCCAACTTCGAGGTGAAGACCCTTGTGATCAGAGGAATTTCAGACCTGCTGGATCGCAAAGAGGAAACAGACGCACTCGGTTCGAAGGACGTCGCTGCAGATCACGCCAGCATGTTTGCTTTTCAGGTTCTTTCCAAGCTAAGCGCGCAGGATTCCAGGAAAGAATCTTCGCCCGCTAATACAGGTGACGCGGGCGCATTTTCCAGAAGTCCACAAATCGATCCTCTGCTGGCGCCGGTACGATTAGGAGAGCTCAAGACGGCGGCTGACAGTGCCGCAGAGATTGTCAGGAGCACTGACGCGGGCGGCCACAACAATTTGTTCGAGAGCCTTCTGGCGTATCACGATTGTCGTGACGAGGACCTGTTGTGGAAAGCGATTACGTTAGTTGAGGCCTGCTGCGAGATCGCCCCGTGGCTGGTCACGCGCCCCATGCTCTTTAAGATGGCGTCCCACCAGAACTTCTCGGTTCGTGGATCCGCAGCCGTCATTTGTATGAATTTGGCCCAGTACGCCCCCGAAATGGTGCCCGTGGATATTTTGGAACGGCTGTCGGTCTACACCGAGGACTGGTACGTCGAGCGACCGGCGAATGCCGCACTAAAGGCGATGTGCAGACCTATGCCGGCCCTTCTTCACATTTACTTCTCGAGACTGCGTAGTTCAGAAGCAGAAGAGCGGTCGCACGCAGCGGCACAGATCTCCGAAATCTCTGAAGTGGAACCCGAACTTCTTGACTCGAAGCAGTTGAACTCGGAAATTTCCCGCCTTTCAAGAATGGGGGACGGGAAAGCAGCCGACACCCTTAGAACTGCGTTCTCGCGCGCGGCGAGTGCGAAACCGATCCAAGGTTACAAGTATGGTCTCTAATGCTTGGTGGCGCGTGGCCCGTCCTATCGCGAAGCGAACGGCGGTTTTTTTCATCACAAACGCCCAGTGAGCACCATCACAGACCTCCAACCGCCCGTCGGCGACAATCGAGATCGACCTGTAGCAGGACCGAGGTGTGCCCGTCACCAAGACGACCCTCGAAGCTGCCCCAGCCCCACTAGTCGGCGCTCTTTGAAAACACCAATTTGGGACAAGAAGCTGGCGTCAGCCCGCCATCGAACCCCGGAATGAAGCGAAGAGCGAGCTAAGTCATTGAGGAATAAATATTTTGCCTCTAACTCCTTTAAACTCAAAGATCTAGCGGGAATTCCATGCTAACTCGATGATTCCACTCACGCAGGGGGGAGGGGGGAGGGGGGTACCAGTGGCTATCTGGTAATTATGCGGCAACAGAGTCAAAGGCAGCGGACAGGAGTGTCCGCTCTACACCAGCCTCAGCTTTGTCTTTGGTCGCCCGGAGCATCGTCAGCTCCCTGCGCATCCTCGTAATCGGCAGGATCCGTCGGCAACTCGACCATATGTGCCTGCTCCAGGGCGCGTAGATACTCCGGTCGAGAATGGCGGTAATGATCGGCTGGGACTTTGCCGTTGAGCCAGGCTGTGTCCATCGGATAGACGAGCGGGTCGAAGATCACCATGTAGAAGTGCCAAATAAGGATGGAGAAAGTCGCGAGCAGCGCTTCGTAATAATGCACGGCTGTGGCCGCGTCCGACACCCACTTGGGGAAATGGGTCAGCGTGAAATTGTTAAACCATAACAAGAAGCCGGAGACCGTCATCACCACCGTTCCCCACATGAAGGCCCAGTATTCCATCTTCTCCGCATAGTTGAATTTTTTGAAATGCGGTTCGGTTTTCGTGAGTCCGAGATTGTAGGAGAAAACCTGCACCAGATCGGTCGCGTCTTTCAATTCGGGCAACATCGCTTTTAGGAACATGCGGTCGCGCCGGTTTCGCGCGAGGTGAATCACGTGGTAAATCGTCGAAGCGAGCAGCACAACCGCCGCGGTGCGATGTAGCGCGCCGCGGAACGAGAAGATGCCCTCCCCGAGCAAAAGCGGGCGCGTCCACCATGCGTCTGGATACTTCAGCGCGAAGCCCGTCACCACGAGTGTCGGAAAACTAAGGATCACGCCCCAGTGTGCGATGCGGAAGTTGCGATTCATCCGCGTCACTTGTCCGCCGGTCTCGTGCCGCGGTTGCCGCCGGATGACCTTCGCCAGATAGTCCACGAGGTTGTGCAGCATCATGAAGCCCAGTGTCACCGGGATCAGCACCAGGTACGTCCAGCGAATCCACTGTACGACCGGATGCGCCGCGCCGGTCGAGGTTTGCACGTGCACCGGTCCGATGGTGAACTTGGCTTCGACTACCCCTTTGTGACATGCCCCGCAGGTTTTCGCGAGGTTCGCGGCATTGACGGTCGAACGCGGATCGCTCGAACGGAGAATGGAGTGCACACCGTGGCATGAAGCGCAATTCGCCGCGGTCACTTTCCCTTCTGTGAGCGCCAGTCCGTGATAGCTGCCGGCGTAGGATGGCAGGCGATCCGCTGGCAAATTGTAGCGCAGCGCCAGACGGGGATCGCCGTGGCAGCGCCCGCAGGTTTCCTCGGAGATATTCCTGGCATTTAAGGGCGAGGCCGCGCTCTTCGGGTCGATGATCAGATGCTCGCCGTGGCAGTCGATGCAAACGGGCGCATCGCGCACGCCGGCCTTGACCGCTTCGCCGTGGACGCTCTCGTTGAACTCGCGCGCGATTTCCTTGTGGCATTGCCCGCAGGTCTCGGGCACTTTCCAGTGATTGACCCGGGATCGCTCATCGGTGGCGGGATAGATGTCATGACTGCCATGACAACTGGAACAGGTTGCCGCATCCTTGCCGAGCGCAACCGCGCGTCCGTGAACGCTCTGCTTATAAGAAGCGACCGGATGCGCTACCGGAATCTGGTGTCGCGACAAGAAGCCGGCATCGCTGTGGCACTTGGCACAAGTATCGGGGATGTTCTTGGGCGCAATAGTCGAATCCGCTTCGCTGGAGGATTTGACCGCGTGGATGGGACCGTGGCAGGAGACGCATTTGGGCGCGTCGGGGTCGCCGTGTTTTGCGGCCTGCCCGTGGATGCTGGATTCGAGCGCCTTCAGTTCTTCGCCATGGCATTCCGCGCATTTTGCGGGCATCAGTTTTTCGGCGGTGGTGAGTTCGTGCACGCTGCCATGACAGGAAGCGCAGGCCGATTCGCCGAGGATGGAGTGGGCGCTGGTGGGGAGAGACTTGGCCTCGTCCGCATGGCACGTAGCGCACTTCACTTTGGCGATTTTGGCGGGATGCGGGAATTCTTTGATGGAGGTGTGGCAATCCTTGCAGCCGAGAACCGCGTGCGCGCTGGCAGCATGCTTGGCCGGGTCGATCGAAATGCTCTTGCCGGCGTCAGACTTCATTCCCGCCTGGCCATGGCAGGCGAGACATTCCTCGTCGCCAGTAGGCGAAGCCGAGGCCCAGGTCGAAGCCAAAGTCAAAATCAGGTAAACGACAGCAACCCGCGTCGCGCGCATTTCAACACCCTTCTCCGCAATTCAACGGCAAATCGGTTCTAGCGGTAAGCGAACAACACTGCATAGATGATCCACAGCACAATGCTGAATCCGACCGCCAGCGCCGCCCAGGCGAAGGCACGAATCGTACGGGTGACGATTGGCGGATAAGCCTCCTCCATCTTGTCCTCCAGCTCTCCACTGGCGACCAGCGCTTCATACTCTCTCGGCTTGTCCCTTTTCAATTCTTCGAGCGGCATGCGCCCGGTGAAGACCGTGATGTCCATGGGAAACTTTTCGGGCCGCAAGTGGGTATTGAAGAAATGCACGGTGAAGATGAAGCCGGTGGCGAGCAGCGCCTCGTCGCTGTGAATGATGGTCGCGACGTTGAGGAACGACCCCGGTATGAAGCGCGTGAAGAACACCGGGAACCAGAGCGTGAGGCCGGTCGAGCCGATCACCGCGATCCCCCAAAACACCGCGAAATAGTCGAACTTTTCCCAGTATGTCCAGCGGCCATAGGCAGGCCGCTTGCCCAGGCCTACAAACCACTTCAGCGTGGCCACAAACTCGGCCAAATCCTGGCGGTTGGGCATCATGCTGCCGGGTCCCAGCACCAGCGAGCGCCACGAGGTGTGCTCCCGTTTCTTCAACTTGTACAGGTCCACCAGATGGGTAACAAAAACTCCGAACATCACGACGGCGGCACTGCGGTGAATGTAGCCCGCATTCTCGAATCCGCCGAGCAGATGAGAAAGCACCGCGGCCCATTTCGTGTAGGAGAACTTCAGGGTCAGCCCCGTCAGTGCCAGGCTCATGAAACTCATGATCATGCAGATGTGCAGGGTCCGCTGCAGCCGGGAGAAGCGGATGAACTGGCGTTCCGGGCGTGCGATCGGTGGACGTTCCGCGACCCTTTCCACCAAATCTGTCGATTCGCCCTTAGGCATCGGTGTTCTCCTTGTTCTTGCTCGCGTCTTTACTCACGGGGGTTTCAGGCTTTGTGGCGTCTTCGGCTTCCGCGGCGCGCAACTCCTGGCGCATCTGAAAAGCTCGAGGCAACCAGAGCAGCGTATGAACACCACCAACCACAAAAGTCACCAGCAGCAGCGTGGTCATGCCCCAGAAGGTATAGAACAGGAACGGGTACTTACGCGGGTCGTGGTGGGTAGCGTGCGTCAGGTATCCAGCGAAGCGCCGGGTCGCGCCCGCATGGCACTTTCCGCAGGTGGCCGCGACGTTGGCCCGGCTGAGGTGGGAGTTGGGGTCCGTCACCGCCAGGACGTCGTGCGCTCCATGGCAGTCGTAGCACTTGGCTGCTTTGGTGTAACCAAGGCGCGAGACTTTGCCGTGATAGGTCTCGAAATAGGTCTCCGCGATCTGCGCGTGGCAGCGGCCGCAGGTGCTCATTACGTTCAGCCGGAAGCTGTCCTGATCGGTGCGGTGGATGGCATGAGCGGTGTGGCAATCGTTGCAAACCGGAAGTGGCTTACTGTATCCGCTCACTCGCTTGGAATGGATGCTTTTCTCGAACTGCTCCTCGATGCCGTGGTGACACTGGCCACAGGTGTCCGGCACGTTATTGGCGTTAACACTCGATGCCGGATCGCTTCGGGGAAGGATATGGTGGGCGGTGTGGCAGCTGGTGCAAGTCGCCGTCACCGTCAGGCCGTTCTTCAGCAATGTTCCGTGGATGCTCTCGGTGTAGTTGGTGATGATTTCGTGTTGCGTTCCGATGTAGCGCACGGCCGCTTTCTGGCCCTCGCGGTGACAGCGTGCGCAGAGCCCGGGAACATTGACCGCAAAAGTCGACGACTGCGGATCCTGTTTGCCAAGGATTCCATGCGTGCCGTGGCATTCCTTGCAGGTCGGGGCATTCGGGTCATTCTTGCCATACAACTGTCCGTGGATGCTGGCGACGTACAGCTTGCCAATTTCATCGTGGCAGGAGGTGCAATCCACTCCGTGGGTGATGGTCTCGCACGGGCGGACGTGGGAGGCATTCACTTCCGAGTGGCACTGGCTGCAGGCAATTTTGTTGTGGCGCGAATGGCTCACCTCGCCAACGCTGACATACATGGATTGCCCGTCGCGGGCGCGATGCAGTTTTTCGTCGGCGTGGCAACGCATGCAGTCCGCGTTGGCCATACCCAGATCGTAGAAAACGTTCCTGATCTTATGGGGCTGATGGCAGTCGGGACAGGCGGGCAGGACGTTGGCCTGCTTTTCCCACAGTTCGCCACGAATAATCTTCCGGTGGACGATTTCGATTTGCGAGTGACATTTTGTACAGGTGGCGGCAATGTTCTTGCGATTAATCGAGGAAGCAGCATCGGTATGCGGCAAGATCGAGTGCGCGGTGTGGCAAGTGGCGCAGTTCGGGGCCACCGCCAGTCCCTTCTTCAGCAGCGCCTCTCCGTGGATGCTCTCGGAGTAGTTCTCCAGGATATTGTCCTGGGGAATGGAGCGGTTGAGCTGAACCGGAGTTCCTTCGCGATGACACTTGCCGCACACGAAGGGCACTTTCAGCGGCGCTACCGCTGATCGTGAGTCCTTCACCGGATAGATGTCGTGGTTCCCGTGACAATTCACACAGCGGGGTGCGAGCGGATCGCCGCGCGCAATCGCCTTCCCGTGGAGCGATTTGGCATAGAGTTCCTGCTCGCTCGAGTGGCAGGTGCCGCACTGTACTCGCGCCGGCGTGGAGTGGGGAAAGTCTTTTCCTTCCAGATCGGCGTGGCAGCCGGTGCACCCGAAGCTGGCATGTACGGAAGTGGCGAATCTCTTTCCATCCACGAACAACGAAACCGTTTTACCGGCTCGCGTCGTGCTCATGCTCTTGTCGCCGTGGCACGCTAGGCATTCCGCGCCCGGCTGATCGGCGGCGCGTACGGGACGTTCCGAAAAGACAGTGGCTAGGAGCATAGCAACCACTGTTCCCAGACCGGTACGCCACTTTCTTCGCACAACTCTTGTTTGAGCCATGTCAAACTCTCGACCACGCTTACTTCATGCCAAGATCGGTAAGCACTTTCGGGCTTGCCTCCTGAACCGCCAGCAGGTTGTGGCACGCAGCACAGTCATTGGTGATGGTCTGGCCATCGGCGCTGGTGTGACTGCCGTCATGGCAGCGGAAACAACCCGGCGAATCGTTGTGTCCAAGATTATTAGGGTGGACGCCCCAGGCCACACGCATATCGGGAAAGATGTTGCGCAAGTAGATATTCGCCACTTCCTGGCCAGCCTGCTCCACGATCGTGCGCCGCGTTTGGTAGATCTGCGGATAATTGGTCCGATAGAAATTGTTGAGCTCTTCCTTTATGTTGCGCTCGGCGACATCGCGCGCGGAGTAGTTTATTTTGAGAACCTCGACCGCCTTTTTCCGGATGAAGGGAAGCTCCGGGCTGATGCGCCCGTTCCACATCTGCTTATCCACCGCATTTTCCGGCAAGTCGAAGGCATGGGTGGGCCGGTTATGGCAATCGACGCAATCCATCACGCGATGCTCTCCCTTATCCAATTGCTGTTGAGTTGGCTTGGCATCAGTGGAAATGAATTCAGTGGTTTTTCCGTTTTCGTCGGTGTAATAGACGGCCGGAATGGTCTGCCGCTCGGCGTCGGTCGAAATGTAGCGGATGCGCTCGTTGTCGGCGAGGTGATGGCCGTGGATGCCGACCGACCCGTTCCACCTGTGTCCACCCACTTTCAGCACCAACACGTCGGTTTGAGGCGTGTTTTTTTCGTCGTCCTTGTAGCTGGTATTCACCAGGAACTTGTCGCCGGTAAAGCGCTGCGGCCAATGACACTGCTCACAGGTTTCGCGTGCCGGCCGGAGGTACTTTACCGGTGAAGGAATGGGGCGGGAATAGGTGTGGAAGGTTACCGCAAAGACCTGCAGCAGTCCGGAAAGCTTCGAGCGCACAAACCAGCCGGCTCCGGGTCCGATGTGGCAATCGACACATTCCACACGCGCATGCGGAGAATTCTGATAGGCCGTGTACTCGGGATCCATCACGGTGTGACAGGTCTTCCCGCAAAAACTCGTCGAATCCATGTACTGTACGCCACGGTATGATGCGGTCCCAAAAATGAAAATGTTGAGCACGGTCGCCACGGCCACGTACGCCAAGGTCCGCCGCACCACTGGCAGCCTCAGGTCGATGGCAGGGAAAATCGTCGGCAGTTCCCCCCTCTCGCGCAGACTTCTCCGCCGGAGCCAGATGCCAAAAGGAATCAGCACCAAGCCAAATACAAAAATGCCCGGGAGAATCAGAAAGACCAGAAGCCCGATATAGGGATGCGGCGGCCCCGGCAAGAAGACTTCATAGAACCAGAAGGCGATGGTGGTAAGCGCCGCGCTCGTCGTGACCACGGCGCCAGCAAGGGTGATGGCATTCTGCCCCAGAAAATAGATTGGCTCCGACCACTCTCTGATGCGTTCTTGCAGAGTCATTGGAAACGGCTACTCCTTATCGCCCCTCGTCATCTTCAATGCGCCGCCGCGTAGACACACCGCACGCTTTGCCGCGGATTGTCCGCCGCTCTCGGCCATCCTCCTAGTCTTTATGGCTAGAACCAGCCAGGACTATTTTTTCAACGTGCGGATGTAGGCCACCAGTGCCTTAGCGTCCACAGCTGGATACTTGGGCATCTTGTTCTTGCCGTTGGTAATGGTATCCGCGAGCTGCGCGTCCGTCATTTTCTGCACTTCTGCAGAGGTCAAATCCTGAGCCCCCATTTTCTTCCCCATCGGCGAACCGGTTCCGTCAGCGGCATGGCAGGCGGCACATTTTGCTTTGAAGGTATCTGCCGCGCCTTGCGCATGCGCCGATAGGGGGAGGGCGAGAACGATCGCCAATGCTGTTGCGATAGTAAACAGTGGGATGTTAATTCTCTTCATCGTCAAGCTCCATTCGAGTTTTGATTGGCCCAGCATTTCGAACGAAATACATCTATAAAGCCGCACCCGCAATCTACAATATTGAAGGTTTCGCGGGCGAGGTTCTGTGATCCCGGTCACACGCGTGTGTACGCAAAATGTTTTCCAAGGGGCGGGACGACAGAATGGCTAACGGCTGGAGCCGCCCTCGGCGATTTGCAGATCGAGGGTCACACGTTCGCCGTTGATTAGCACCGTTCCGGCGTCGAAGAGTTGCTGGCCGGTGCGACCAGAACAAGGCTGAACCAGCCGGCCTTACTTCTGTGCATAGACCATTCCCGCAGCATGATAGGGAGGATCGGAGATGAGGCGGATGTATGAAATCAGCGCCTCGATCTCGGTCTTGCTCAGAGTATAGCCGTAGGGAGGCATCAATGCGGACTTGTTGAGCGCGGGGCCGCCGTGACTGATGATGGCGATCAGATCGGCATCGCTCATTTTGTTGAGTGTGTCACCCTCGGTGAACGGGTGTGGCTTGACCTCAAGATTGTCGTAATTGGAGACGCGCTCGGCCGAAGACTCCGGATTGTGGCAGCGGGCGCAATACTTGTTGTCGAGCTGATATCCGACCTGCTGCTGATATCCCAGCGCAATCTCTTCGATCTTCAGTTCGACTGGTTTCTGCGTCTTCGCAAGTGTGCGCGCGGTCAGTTGATATCGGCCTGCCATGCCGCCGAGAGCGACGTTCGTGCTGAGTTGGCCGCTGGAATCGGTCAGGCCAGTCTTCGGGTCGAAGAGCACGTCTGCGGGGCCGCTGAACTCGACGAGGGCTCCGGTGACAGCTGTTCCCTGCTCATCGTTGACCTGGACGACCAGGGGTTGAGGGAGGGCCATGCCGGTTGCCCCGATCTGCTTGCCTCCACTCGATTCAACCAGTGCGGCGCCGAAGCCCGTGGGCTTCAAAGCAGAGGCCGCTCCGGGCTGGCGTGCGCAGCCTGCGCTTATGAAAATGAGGCAGGCTGCGAAGATTGTCCTCCCGAGTCGGTTCATTTCTTCGCCTCCTGCTTGCTGGAGCCTTTCTGCGTCATCAGGAATGCAGTCAGGGCGCGGGCATCTTCGTCGTTCATGTTGCGATTTGGTTCGATGGTGCCGGGCCGCATGGTCTGTGGGTCCTTGAGCCAGTGGTAAATCCACGCGGCATTCAGACGGGAGCCTACTTGCGTGAGCGTTGGTCCGATGTAACCTTTGTCGGCCTTAGTGTCAACGATGTGGCAGGACTGGCAGGCATATTTGGAATAGAAAAGCTGTCTTCCCTGCTCCACTTCAGCTGGCGGATAACCGCTGGACGGCATCGAGTCGCGGTCGAATGCCGGAGTCTGATAAACGGTCATGATGTAGTCGGTGAGTTCTTTCGCGTCGTCATCGGATAGATTGAACTTCGGCATGCGACGGATCAGCGCTGGCCGCAACGTACCGGGGTTTTTCAAAAACGCCTGCAGCCATTGCCGCTGCACCGAGCCGCCTTCCCAGGTCAGGTCGGGAGCCATGTCTCCGCCACGACCGTTGATGGAGTGGCAACTGAAGCAGGCGAGGTCATCCATGAGCTTACCTGCTTTGCCTGCGGGCTCGTAATTCGACGGCGCTTTCGCGGGCACGGTTAACGCCGTGGGCAAGTCATGTGCTCGGTCGGTTAGCGCTAGCAGCGCGGTCGTTAAAGCGTCGATCTGCGCGGGGGCGAGGGTGAATTGTGGCATCTTCAATGCCGATCCGAAGGAGCGCGGTTGCCGGATCTTGGCCGCGATGTAGTCCGGTATGGCGCGCGTCATTCCGGGCAGGAAAATGATTTGCGTGAGCGGCTTGCTGCCGATGCGGGTCAATTCGGGAGCGAAGTTGTCCGGCTTCTTGATGCCGTTGATCTCGTGGCAGGAAGCGCAACCGTACTCGGTCACCAGAAGTTTGCCGTGCGCAATCTGCTCCGGCGTGGCGGCCTCGAGATGCACATTGGCCAGCAGATCGGAATCAGTCTTGTTTCCGAGGAAGGCAGTGAGCAGGGAAAGTTGCGGATCGGTGAAACGGTAGTGCGGCATGGCCGTTCCCGGATCGTAGACACGCGGATTGCGCAACCATGCCCGCAACCATTCCGGCTTCACCTTGTTGCCGACGCGAGTCAGTTCCGGACCGACATCGCCGCCCACCACGTTTCCAGCGGCATTCTGCACGGCGTGGCAGGAGGCGCAGAATGACTCGCCGTACAGGCTGGCTCCAGCGGTCGGATCTGCCGCCTTCTGCTCTTTACCGCCGGCCGCAACCGGCACTGTGTCTCCTGCGATCGGTGTGCTGTTGGCGATCAGAAACGCCGAAATATCGCGCGCGTCCGCGTCGCTCAACTTGAAATTCGGCATGGTTGCAGTGACGGCGTAGGCCTGAGGATCCTTTAACCACGCATAAATCCATTCCCGTGTGGTCTTGTCGGCGACATGCTCAAGCGAAGGCGGATCGTCCGTCGGCTTCATCGCGCTGCCATCAGGCAGTTTGATTGTGTGGCAGTGCACGCAACCATATCGCGCCAGCAGATTGCGTCCGAGGTTTAGTTGCGGCGTGCCGGTTAGAGGGGCACGATGGCATTGTCCACAGGAAGATTGGACATAGCGTGCCGGCAAGATCGGCTGCTCCCAAGCGAGCGTGCTGCTGTGGGCTTCCTCGACGGTGGTCGCAGGACCTTGTCCACGGTGACACATCACGCAGCCGAACTGATCGAGCGTGTGCGGGATTACCGGATGCCGCCGGAACGGCTGGGTGCTGACATCGGCGAGACTGGCCTCTTTCAATCCGACGTGGCAGGTGGTGCAACGATCCACGACTCCGAGTTGCGGAAGCCATATCTGCTGAATTCCATCGTGTTCGCGAAAATGGCGCTGCAGGGTTACCGCGTCTCCGCGACTTGCAATCAGCACCAGATACTGCTTCTGATAGTGACGCCATTCACTGAAGTGGTTTTTGGCCGGTGCGATGGCCAGCGAGATTAACAACAGCAGGCTGACCGTGCCGAAGGCGCGCACCGGATCTCCGAATAATGTCTGCCACAAAGAAGACAGCGTATTCTTGGAGAGCGCCAAGTCAGCTCCTCCAGGGCAACACCCAGGACCAACCCGGGCCGCGAAAGAAAGTGCCAACCGCCGTGAGCACGACCAGTTCGAACAGGAACCAGGTCATGATCCAGAATGAAAGTGGTTTGGAGGCCAGATAACGCCGGAAAGCCGAAGGCGACTGCGGAGAACTTTGCGCCGCCAGCACCATGAACCCGACGACGATCAGCGTCGGCGCCAGCGCCACATAGACATCAAACCATAACAAGAACAAGCAGAGAGCTGCCGCGACCAGATAAAAGATAAGCAAACGACGCTTCCGGTCCTTCAGGAACACGCCTTCAGCCTCGACATTGATGTTGAAATACGGAATCACAACCAGCGCGATGACCACCAACGTCGGAGCCAGCACCCCCGCTACCACCGGCGGAAAGTAGTGCAGCATTTCCTGCAATCCGAGGAAGTACCAGGGCGCCTTGGCGGGGTTGGGCGTATGCGAGGGATCGGCAATGCCCTCAAGCGGAGCGTTGAACATGAGAGCCACGCCTACTAGCGCGATCGTAAGCACTTCGATGGCGACGATGACACGGAAAAGGACTTCCGGGTATGTCTGCACCTGATCCTCGTCCGTAACCTTGACCTGCGCGGAGGTTCGCCGGGTGACGAAGACGACACGCGTCGGCGACTTGCGCGCATTCGAGTCCATGCCGGCGATGAAATCTTTCGGATCGGTCATTATTATTGCGCCCCTTTCGTCGCAGCGGGAACCGCTTTCGCCGCAACCGTTCGTGGCTCGCTTTGGTGGGCGTAGAGGCCGCCATCTTTGCGAATGCGCCAGAAATGCACTGCAACAAAAAGCAGCGCAACCAGGGGCAGAATCATGCAGTGCAACACATAGAAGCGCAGCAGAGCATTGGCGTTGACCATGTTGCCGCCCAGCATCAGGAAGTGAACCTTATTGCCCATCACCGGCACGGCGGAAGCGATATTCGAACCCACCGTGATCGCCCAAAAAGCTAGCTGGTCCCAGGGCAGCAGATATCCCGTGTAGCTGAGCAACAGCGTAAACAGCAGCAGGATGACTCCGATGACCCAGTTGAACTCGCGCGGTGGCCGATACGCGCCGCGGTAGAACACCTTGAACATGTGCGCGAACACCAGGAAGACCATGGCATGCGCGGACCAGCGGTGCAGGTTGCGCAGGAACAAGCCGGAGGAAACTACAAACTGCAGATCCTTGGTGTCGGCATAGGCCTGCGGCACCGAGGGATGGTAATAGAACATCAGGGGAATGCCGGTAACTACCAAGATGAGAAATGTCCCGAAGGTCAAAGTGCCCAGGTACCAAGTCGTGCTGAAGCTGAGCATCCGGGTCCGCACCTTGGTGGAGAAAAGGTGCAAGAACACATTCTGCTGTATGGCTAGGGCACGGCGCAGAGTGCTGGATCCGGTCCCGCTGCGGAAAACCGAACGCCAGGCTCGCGTGGCGCGCAATTCCTCGAAATAGTTCGCGATTGTTTTCGCCACGTTCACACCCTCACAAACTGCATTGGACGAATGGTCATGGAACGGTCCACCATCAAGTCTCCGTCGTCGCTGATCCAGGTCCGCAACCAGGGAAGCGGCCGGGGCGCGGGACCTTCAATCTTCTCTCCGGGGGTTTTATTGGCGGAGAAAACATAAAATTTGCTGCCATGGCACGGGCAAGCGATGATCCCCAACTCAGGTTTCCAAGCGGTTATGCAGCCGAGGTGGGTACAGACGGCACTCATCGCAAAAAAACCTTCCTGGGCATGGATGAGATAAATTGCTGCGTTCACGTCCAGCGTCACCGAATTCACCTCATAATTCTCCGGCTTGCCTGCGTTGATGATCGGCGAGGGTTCGTACAAAACATTCGGCGAGAGGAACTGGTACGAGAATGCCGCGGTGCCGGCAGCGGCGATACTCAGCGATCCCAATCCCAGCTTCACGAAAAAGGCGCGGCGGTCGAAGTCAGTACCTGTTTCGGCGGAGGTGATTTTCTTCTCTTCTGACATTTCTTACCTCGGGCCTCCGGCTGCGACCGGCGGTTTTGCGCGCAACGGTCCATCAATCGATTCCACCGAAATCAATCCGGTTGGCTCGGCGGAAACCAGGTTGTAGGACTCCATAGTGATAGTGCCGACGGGACAACGCGCGGCGCAGAGCCCGCAGCGAATGCAGCGCGTCTCGTCTTTCAGCATGGCTGAACCGGTCACGATGCCGAGTTCGTCGGCTGCCACTTCGTTGAGTTCGACGCCAAATAACTCCTGGTTCTCGCGGATCTGCTGCACGGTTTCGGGCTCGAACTGGATGCGATCCAGCGATACCAGCTGCAGGCAGTTTTCCGGGCACACATCCACGCAACCGCCGCACAGAATGCACATGCTACCGTCTTCGGGGACGCCCTCGAAGACCGTGTTTACCCAGCAATGCAGACAGCGCTGGGCTTCCTCCATCGCGGATTCGGCGTCGTAGCCTACCTCGACTTCGGTCATTCCGGTGCGGCGCTCCAGCGGAAGCGTGGGGATGGGCGGGCGAATCAGGTCCAGCAACTCGAGCGGCATGCTGTGACGCTTCAGGACTTCGACTTCGATCATCGGTTCAGGATGCCTCTCGCCCAGCAGGAACTCATCGATGCCGTCGGCGGCATGCCGGCCGTGAGCCACGCTGTCGATCGACGCACCTCCGGCAGACGGAGCGCGACTGCCCGAGTCACCGTCAACACCAGCTCCGGCGGCAGCTTCACGCGCCCGGTGAACACGCAGGAACTCATCGATGCCGACGGCGGCGCGTTTGCCGTCGGCCACGCTGTCGATGATCAGACGCGGGCCGAAAACACAATCGCCTCCGCCAAAAATTCCTTTGGCCGAGGTCATCAGCGTTTTCGGGTTCACTGCAATCAGGCCGCGGGGTGAAAGTTCCACGCCGTCTTCCGGATTGAGGAAGTCGAGCCTCGGCGCCTGGCCGACCGCCATGATGATGGTGTCGCACTCCAGCTGCGTTTCGCTGCCTTCGTAAAACGCTGGATTGAAGCGCCTGTTCTCATCGAAGACCCATTTTGTCCGCAGAGTCTCCAGGGCGACGACTCTGCCATCTTTGCCGATTATGCGTTTGGGACCGAGGCCGGGATGCATAATGATGCCTTCGGTTTCGGCCTCTTCGATCTCCTCCAGCGCGGCCGGCATTTCTTCGCGTTTTTCCAGACAGACGAGGTGTACCTCCTGCGCGCCCAGGCGCAGGGCGGAGAGCGACACGTCCACCATCTCTTTCGTGGCCACGGCGCTTACATTCTCGAGCGAAGGCTCGAGGTCTTCTACTCCGGCGACATGCTGCCGGACGACTTCGCGCGCCGCCGAACGCGCCACGTCCATGGCCACGTTGCCGCCGCCGATCACAATCACTTTCTTGCCGATGGTGAACTTGTAGCCGAGATTCACGTTGAGCAGGAAATCAATGCCCTTGTAAACGCCGTCCAGGTCAACGCCCGGGATGGTGAGATCGCGGCTGCGATGCGCGCCGACGGCGATCAGCACGGCGTCGAAGCCCTGGTGGCGCAGGTCGGAAACCATGAAGTCGCGTCCGGCAGCGTGATTGAGCTTTAGCGTGATGTCGCCGGTCGCAAGGATTTCGCGCACCTGTGCCTCGACCACGTCACGCGGCAAGCGGTATTCGGGAATGCCGAGGTAAAGCATTCCTCCGGCGACTGGAGCAGCTTCAAAGATGGTGACCGAGTAGCCCATGAGAGCAAGGTCATGGGCCGCTGAAAGTCCCACCGGGCCGCCGCCGACCACGGCGACTTTGAAGGGCAGTTTGCCCTGCCCCCGTCCCGCATATACATCGACAGGATGCTTGGATTCAGGGCCGTGCCGCTCGGTCAGAAAACGCTTGAGCGCCCGTATCGCGATGGGGCGATCGATATCTCCGCGACGGCAGGCGGTCTCACAGGGATGCGCACAAACCCGGCCGCAGATACTCGCCAGCGGATTGGGATCGCGGGCAAATTTGTACGCTTCCTCAAATCGCCCCTCCGCGATAAGCGCTACGTAACGTCCCGCATTGGTGTGGGCGGGACACGCCATCATGCAGGGAAAGTTGGTATTCAACCAATCCTTGTCAACCTTCTTGTCTTTGAACCGTTTCAGCAAGACGGCAATCCCCAATGCATTCGTGGTGGAAAGCATTCTACTCGAAGAAGGCGGGAGCGGACGTGGCCGCCCGCTCCTTATATGCCTATTTGCTCAGCGTGAAGTCTGCCTTGCTGTCGCCCGCCACGGCGACTGGCTTGGACTGGTTCTTGGCGCCTTCATGCCACGCGGTTACGGTGTAGCTGCCGTCGGGAACGTTCTCGATCTTGTAGGCGCCCGACTTGTCCGTGGTAGTGAAGTATGGAGTGGGCGACACGATGACGTAGCCTGACATCTCGGGGTGCACATTGCACAGCAGCGGCACTGCGCCAGGATCGTCAAACTTGAACGGACGCTTTTCGCCCTTGGGCCAAGTGCCGAGGTTGTGGGTGAGCTTCTTGTTGCCGCCAATGGAAGGCCAAAACACGTTGTGGGCGACAGTGTCGCTGTTAAGGAATTGCACGGTCGTGCCTACCTGCACCACTGTGATATGCGGCTGAAACATCAATCCCTTCTGGTCGATCACGGGCTGCTCGGTGGGAGCGGGGAACGTCTTGCCTGCCGGTGCATCCACATAAACGACCGACTCGCCGGAAACGCCTGAAACTTTCCCGCTGATCGTGCCTGCGCTGGCGGCCAAGCTCATCACTGCTACGACGACCATCACCATCATGAAACTGCGTGTCATTTTTCTCTCCTTGTTTTTTTCTCCTCTGGATTCAATGTCGCTGGTAGAGAGCCGTGCCCACGCTATGATGCATAACCGGCTACAGTATCACCAAGATGAATCCCCTGCACCTCATTTCTAATTGGCAAGTGCTCACCTGCATGTCAGAACAGGAATTTCGCATCCAGATAAATCGTATTGTTGCCGCTCGCGTTGCGGCCCGCGCCATCATAGTTGGTTGAGCCGCCATTGAAGCGTGTATATCCGGTGTATTGGGCGGCGAGTTGCAGATTCTGCCACGGCCAATACGAGACGTTTGCGATATACCCGGCGCTTCTCGGGTCGCCATTGGCATTGCCGGTCACCGCACCCGGCGGATACAGCAAGGTATCGGCCGTGCCCTCGGTAATGAACCAACCGAATGTGCCCGTATAGCGATTGCCGAAATGGTATTCGGCGTTGGCCGTAAAAGTGTTCAGATGGTGCCCGCCCGGTGATGCCAGCGGACCCGTAGGGGGTGGGACGCTGGCGCTGGATGCCAAATTGGAATTTTCGCGGATATACGTGCCGCGCAGCGATAGCACGTCATGCCTGAACAACGTCCGGTCATATTGCGTGTCCAGGGCCCAATCCGTGTACGAATCATAGACGTTGCTTATCTCATCATTGATCACGTTGTTGGTGCTCTTCATGTGCATCCCATAGGTGCCGATCTCAAATTGCGTCGTCCCGGTCGATTCCTGCCAAGCAACTCGCCAGTATGGTGCAACCCCGACGATGTTGTATCCAAAACCAGATCCAGGATTCGGCTGAGGACCACCCACATGTTCCGAACGATAAATCGCCACGTCCAGATAAAGGTGACTGTCCCACATCGCATAGCCACCGATTCCTGCGACGTCCTGCGCCAAAGAACCATTGATAATGGGAGTGGCGTTGGGAGTAGGTGCAACATCACTGGCGATCCACGGGTAACCCCATGCCGGCGTACTATTCCAAAGATCCTCCAGTGTCGGATTGTTGTTGAGATCCACGCCGTAGACCAGTTCCTTGCCCCTCAGCTTCGTCTTATTCGCGTAGCGGATATCGGTATTATCCATACTGAAATGGTCGTCTTGCGTGTCGTACGTCACTTGAAGAAAGCTGCCGACGTTGCTTGTCCAGGCCCCCGCCAGGAACAGCGATATATCCTGAGGAAATTCAAAACTGCCATTCTGCGTCGTCGGCACTGCTGAATTGGTGTTGGTAAATGAAGCCTCAAACATTACGGAAAGGGGCAGCGAAGCGAGAAGATCAAGCGCTGCATGCGTCTTCTTTCCCTCCGATGTCACGGTTTTGGTCTGGTCCCCTCGATCAACGTAACCCAGCAGCTTGAACCTTCGTCCGGCAGGGTTGAGTTCCGGGGGCGTATAGTGGCAACCGTTGCAAGACAAGCCCGTCTGCCGCGCATAGCTTGGAACGGCCATCGCGCTGGGTGGATTCAAGGCGGCAAAAACCAGCAAAACCACGATAGCAACTGCCACAAGCAAAGAGGTCCCCACTTTTTTCATCCGGAATCTTGTTTCTGTCTCCGAAAATAGCGCTGATTGTTCCCTTATATTCATTCATTGACTCCCTTGGAAGCCCGAAGGCTTAGGTCGTTGGCCCCACTTTTTTATTAAGACCTACTCCTTCGCTAGTTAGGCAAATAGTGGCTTTCGTGGTTCCTCTGCTCCTCGATCGCAAGGCCTGTTGCAGCATCGCAAGCGCGTGTGATCACAATCACATTTTTTTCTTTGTCTTACTGAGGGCAGCTTATGAAGTTGTCAGAAAAGGGTTCGTCAGGCCGGCGTCAGCAATTAGTCAAGAAATCACCAGACATCGTGGGTCTGCGTAAGGAATACAAGGCCGCGTGAAGGCCGATATATACGGGGCGTTACGAACTGGCGCCCTCGAAATGCGCTTCGATCTCCTCCAGCGTTTTCCCTTTCGTTTCCGGCAGGAAAACCGTGGCAGTGATGAAGTAGATTACCGTGCACGCGGCAAAGCCAAAAAACATGGTTGAGTAGCCATACTTGCCAACGGTCGGCAGGAACATGGCAGCGATCGTCGTCGAAACTGCCTGGTTAATTAGCAGGGCGATGCTCATGCCGTTGGATCGAATCCGGGTCGGCATCAACTCCGACAGCGCCAGCCATACGCATACGCCGGGACCGATCGCGAAAAACGCCATGAACACGAAGAGGCTGATCGCCACCAGCCAGCCATTGTGAGTGGTCGGCACCGGAGTAATCAACGCATTGTCAATTCTCAGCGGAGCCCTGCGCGCCGGATCAAGATCGCTGAACGGATTCGAGAAAAACGCCACCACTTTGTTCGCGGGCACGCAGCTTTCGCGCGTGATCTCAATCGGCTTGGCAGCCTGGTCGTCGGACCGCGCAACTTTAGTCGCAGCGCGGAAATCTCCGTAGGAATAAATGACCACCAGAGATGTTGGCCGGTTGCCGATCGCCTTGGCGGCAGCTCCGCTTGCCGCGAGGAGCATGTCTGCAGTCCTCTCGCCGTAAAGCAAAGTAACCTTCTGGCCGGCATCAACCATGGCCTGAACTGCGTCCCGAGAATCGACTCGCAGCCTTTCCGTCCGTTGAAACAGCGCTCCTGTCGAGAGCAGCGACAGAATGATGCCAGCGCTGCCGACCGAGAGGAGGAATTTGCGACCCTTGCGATCCACCAGCAGGACGCCGCCAATGGTCATCAGAAAATTCACGATCGTGAAAAGAACGTAGCCCCAGTGCGCCTGCACATCGGAAAGACCGCTCTGCAGAAGGATGTTGGTGTTGTAGCCAATGATGGAGTTGACGCCGGTGGCCTGGTTGCACGCGAGAATGACACAGGCCAGGACAAACGGAATCACGTACTTGCGGTGCAAAAGCGATTCCTTGACCTTCACTCCAACGATCTTCACTCCAACGACCTTCACTCCGCCGACCGTGGCTCCGGTCGAGCTTTTCGCTTTCTCCGCGGCCGCCGTTTGTTCCATTTCCGCCAGCTCGGTGTCTGCTTGACCGTTCGTGCGAGAACGGAGAAGCGCGGCGTACGCGGCTTCCCGTTTCCCGCGGCGAAATAGCCAGCGCGGAGACTCCGACACCATAAGGCTGCCGATCACAAACAGAACGCCGGGTGGCAACGAGACCCAGAAAATGCTGCGCCAAGCGGCGTCTTTGAAGGCGAAGAGTCGTGCGGTATCGCCGAGCCTCGCCACCTCTTCGACGCGAAAACTGAAGTACATGCCCACAACGGCCGCCGCTACAATACCGAGTGTCAGCAGCCATTGGAAGATGCCCGTACCCTTGCCCCGGCTCGATGCCGCCAGGCACTCTGCCAGATACAGCGGGACCACGACACCGATCAGGCCGGCACTGATGCCTTGCAAGAGGCGCCCAAGAACCAACGCCTCATAGCCATGCGACAGCGCAATGATGGGAATGCTGCAGACGAACAGCAATCCGCTGAGCAACATCAGCGGCTTGCGCCCGATCCAGTCTGCCAGCGCGCCCGCAAACAGGGTTGAGATCACGCTGCCGAGGAGCACGGCCGCGACCACGATGGAAAGCTGGCCCGCATTCAATCCGGAGGTGGCCTCCAGATAAGGCAGAGCTCCCGCAATGATGCCGACGTCTACGCCGTAGAGCAGGCCGCCAAGTCCCGCTACCAGTAGGAGGAAGCGGTTGTAGCCGGCTTTTTCGTCGCTCGTCACAGTGGCAGCCCCTTGACTTTCACGAATCCTCTTAGCGGCCCGTGGCGCAAGTAAGATTTGTATCAGGGTATGCCTTCAGGCATACCGTAAGCCCGACCTGAAAAGCATTTACGAAACAAACTCCAATAGTAATCGACAATCCCCATCTTCGATGGCCCTGACGAATTTCGCGTAGTGGTGCCGTTTGATTTCCACGGTCTATGACCTCCCCACCAGATGCGCTAGACTGCGGTCATGCTCAAGCGCAAACTCAGGATCGTTGCTTATGAATAAAGCCGAACTTGTAGCGGCCATTTCCACTCTGGACACACTCATCCAGATTTTTGCGGTGCTGGTCGCAATCGGAATACTTGGGGAGGTTGGATTTGGAGTGAGGCACTGGGTGCTGAACCGAAGGCTAGCGTTAATCCAACACGCGGAGGATCTGAACCAAGAACAAGTCATTGCAGCCATGAATAAAGAAGCCGGGGACGCACGACGAGAGGCCGGGTTAGCAATGGAACGAGCAGGTAAAGCCGAAGAAAACCTAGGGAACGCTCGAAAGGCCGCCGCAATAGCTGAGCAACATGCCGCAGACGCAAATGCACGAGCGGCGGGACTAGAAGTAGAGGCCTTGCAACTGAGGAAGCAAGTCGTGTTGCAAGGTGCGAGAGAGAATTTGCTCGCCGGTGATAATCGACAAAAACTGGTACACGCACTTAAACCGTTTGCCGGGCAAAGAGTTGATGTTAGGTACAGCGCGAACGCCTTTATGGTTAACAGCGCCGTGATAAGCGCGACACCGCTCGGCGACGATACCGTAGGATTGGCCAATGCCCTAGTGGGCATTATGAAAGATGCGGGATGGAGCTTGCCGCCAACTGCCTTGCTGTATAGCATCCAAGGGTACGGGATAAACGTCGAGATTGTTAACGCGGCATCGCCTTCGACACGAGCGGCTGCCGAGGAGCTGGCTAAGGCACTTCGGGACGTATCGCTTGTTGTTTTTGGCCCGCAGATTGTGTCCCCGGAACGGACTGCACGCGTCGGGAAGGAAGCACAGGCGATGTCCCCGCCCCTTGATGAAAACACGATTGTGTTGGGTGTGCTGACACACCCGAAGTAAAGCACAAGGCAGATTAGGGTGCTGGCGGGTTTCCAGCTCCCCTGTGGACGCGAGACGGCACCACCACCGGAATTTCGCGGGGCTCACACAGAGTTGATCGAGACGCCGCAGTAGATGACCCTGGTGTCCAACAGCGAGGACGGTTTGCGCGCGGGACTCATCAGGCTGGAATCGTAACGGAAACCGTTGGTTGAGCGAATAGCTTTGTGGCTTCCGCGACCTGGGCCGTATCACCGAAAAGGCCTGCCTGCCCATCCGTCCGAGGACTAAGGCATTTCTCGTACTGGTGTAGAGTTTCCCAAAACCTGTCAACCCCCAGTTTTCACGATTTTCCCCGTAAGCCACTGAATTGGCTGCGAAAATAAAAAGAGGAAACTTGTCGGGATGCCCGGTCGAAACTGCTATAATAGAACTATAGAAGTAAAGAGCTGCGGGTTCATTCCCGCAGCATTTTTTTTGCGACACAGAGGCTCAAGGCTGGTCAAAAAACGATAAGTCCTTATTTTGTAAGATTATAGCTATAAGTCATTTAAACTCAAAGATTTGGCGACAATTTCCACCTAAGTCCATGATTCCAATAGATCCGCGAAAATAAAATTTTTCACTAAACAGTCTCAGCTAGCCCAAGAGCCTCCGGTAACTCCTTTGTTGTGAATATTATGGAACTAACTCCTTTAACACCAATATTTTAGCGAAAATAGGGGGGGGAGGGGGTACCCCAAGCAGCCATGGATCACCCCCAAGGCTGGGGTTACACCAACCTGCGAGAACGCTCTAAGAGCGAGAAGCGGGCGAGCACACTCGACTCTGCTTCGCCTCACGCAATCGGCTGCGGCTCAATAATGTGCAGGCCGCACTCAGTTTTGGCCGTGCCGGGCCAGCGTCCTGCCCTGGGATCTTCGCCCGGCCGGACGGCCCGCGTGCAATGCGTGCAACCGATGCTCGGATAGTTCTGATCATGGAGCAAGTTGTAAGGCACTCCGTGTTCGTGGAGATAGCGCCACACTTGGTTCGAAGTCCAGTCGGCGATCGGGTTCACCTTCACCAGCCCAAATTTCACGTCCCACTCGACTTTGCTGGCGCCTTTGCGGAATGAGGTCTGGTCGCGTCGAATACTGGTGATCCAGGCACTCAGTTCGCTCAGCTTCCGGCGGAGCGGCTCAACCTTTCGCAGGTTGCAGCATTGGTTGGGATCGCGGGCCCACAGTGCCGCGCCGTGAGCCCGCTCCTGCGCCTCGGGGGAGAGCAGCGAAAAAATTCTTTCAATTTTGATTTCATATTTTTGCTCGATCTTGTCGATCAGGCTGTACGTCTCGGGAAACAGAAATTCGGTGTCAATCGTGAAGACACGAAAATCTTTGCGCACATGCGAGGCCATATCAATGAGTACCATCCCCTCCGCCCCAAATGCCGACGAGATAGCCACGCTGTCGCCGAAGGTCTCAAACGCCCAAGCCAGCACGTGCTGCGGACTCCAACTCTCCGCGGCCAAATGCGCTGCTGCGATCTTGTCTTTCACGCTATTGGCTCCTCATCTGCTCCCAGGCGCGGCGCCTGCGAGTAGAGCGTTTGGAAAAATGCCACCGGAAGCAGACTGTCGCTCCCCGGTGATAGTTCGGGCATTACAAATTCCTCCGCCACGGCAGCGGGATCAGCCAGACTTACGACCTCACCAACGACCAGCAGAGTTGGAGCGGGGAGTTGCGGCGCGCGATGCAGATCGAGCACAGTCGTGCGATGGGTTCGCTGATATTTCGTCGTGGCGCGCGAGATGACGGCGCAAGGTGTGTTACCGGCGAGCCCGGCCGACGTCAGCCTCTTAGCGATATGAGCGTAGTTTTGTCCCGGCATATAAATAACCAGAGTTGCTCCACTCGCGACAAACTTGCTCCAATCGGAGGCATCTTGCTCGTATGCCCGATGTTCCGAAGAACGATGCGCGGAAGCGCGATGGGCGGTAATGAGCACCACTGCCGACGACGCTCGACGATGCGTCAGCGGAATCTGGGCCGCAGCGGACGCGCCCAGAGCCGAAGTCACGCCCGGAACGATCTCGAAAGGAATGTTGTTTTCGCGCAGGGATTCGATCTCTTCCCCGGCGCGTCCAAAGATCAGGGGATCGCCGCCCTTCAGCCGGACGACGCGCAGTCCAGAGGCCGCCAGCGCGACCATCAGACTATTGATCTCCCCTTGCAGGATTTTCTTTTTCCCGCAGCGCTTGCCCACGTTGTAAATCTGGGCGGTTGGCGGGATCAGCTCCAGTATTTCGGGTGCGACCAGGTCATCGTGCAAAACGGCGTCGGCGGTCCGCAGCAGACGAAGAGCCTTCAATGTCAGCAACTCCGGGTCGCCCGGGCCCGCGCCCACCAGATAAACCTTTCCTTTCATGCTCCCTCTCCCTTAGCGCTCAACGTCGCGCTCAATTCGGGGACTTTGGCCAGCTCCGCTTCGAGTGCTTCCCTGCTTGCCAGGGAGTGCAGTAACTCCAACTTGCGCTCCTTATCGAGGTCGCTGGCCAGAATGAGTCGTCTGGTCTCGCCAAGCTGCTTGACCCAGTCCGCGTATCCCGGTCCGAACTGGCGTTCCAGTTGCTGCCGAAGCTTCTGCGCCAGCGATGGACTCTGCCCGGCAGTGGATATCGCTATCTGCAGGTCGCCGCGCTGCACCACGGCTGGGTAAAAGAAATCGCAATACTCGGGAACATCCACCACGTTGCACAGCACTCCGCGCCGCTGCGCCTCGCAATAGATGAGTTCGTTCAGGCGCTTTGATGCCGTGGCTACTACCGCGAGAAACTTGCCGTCGAGGTCATTCTCCGAGAAGGTGCGCAGGTCCAGATCGATCCTCCCTGCGTCCGCCCATTCGCGCACTTGGGCACTGGCCTCGATCGCAACCACGTGGATGCTTGCGCCGGTGTCGATGAGCCCGCCAATCTTGGGCTCGCCCACCTTGCCGGCGCCCACGACCAGGCAGTGCTTCCCGGCCAGCTTCAGAAACATTGGGAACAGGCTAGTCACCGTCTCCTCCCGCTAATTGCGCTAACTCTCCAGTTCCTCCGGCAGTTACTGGCGGCAGGTCGCGGCTGACGGCGTCCACGGTTTGGCCGGCCAGAAATTCGCGCAACTCCGTGTCGGTGTGCCGGGCAAAGAACCGGCGCAGGTTCTCGCTCGCCTCACGCGTTGCGAGATATTGCCGGAGCAATCTCTCGATCGCATCCGGAACCTCGGCCGCAGGGCAGCGATATCCTACTGGCCGCGCGGTCGCCTGATGCAGACCGAGTGCTCCGCCAACGCAGAAGTAATAGGCATCGACCATGCGGCCATCGACTTTCATCTTTTTGCCGTCGATGCCAACGTCGGCAATCCAGTGCTGTCCACAACTGTTTGGGCAGCCTGTGACATGCAGTTTCAAATGCTGATCGAAGCCGGGCAGACGCTCTTCCAGCTCTTCCACCAGCCACCGGGAAAAGCTCTTCGTCTCCGTGATCGCGAGCTTGCAGAATTCCGTGCCGCTGCAAGCGACAGTGCCGCGCCAGAACGGCGAGCCGCCCACGCGTAATCCAATCGTGTCCAATTCTTTGGCCAAGTCCTCGGCATTAAGTCGTGGAACATTCACGACGAGCAGGTTCTGCATGTTGGTGGTGCGCAATTCGCCAGCCGCGAAGCGATCGGCCAAGTCGGCGGCGCTGTGCATTTGCTCCGCGGTAATTCGCCCGCGGAGCACCGCTGCTCCGACGTAGCAGTAGCCCGGCTGCTTTTGCGGATGAATTCCTATGTGGTCGCGATAAACATCCGCAGGCGGTTGTTCTTCAACTGCGGGGTCGAATTGAAATCCAATTCGGCGCTGCAGTTCGTCCAGAAAACTCTCCGCCGTCCAGCCATGCCGCAGGAAAAGAAATTTCAGACGCGCCCGCTCGCGATGTTCGCGCAATACATCCGAGTCGCGAAATAGCTCGGCAATTCCCTTAATGGCAGGCAAAACCTGATGCCAACACACAAAAGCGTTTAATCGTGCTCCGAGATAGGGTTCGGTTGATAAGCCACCAGCAACGCGCAGGGAGAAACCGATCTCGGGCGTCCCGCGCAGCACGCGAGCCGTTGCGGTCAACCCGACATCGTTGATCTCCGGATAGGGGCACCACACGCGGCACCCCGTAATCGAGATCTTGAACTTGCGGGGAAGGTTATAGAAGTCACCATTCCCCGCCAGCATTCGCGACGCTTCCAGCGCCAGCGGCGAAGCATCGCAAATCTCGTCCGCGTCCACTCCCGCGACCGGGCAGCCGGTAACATTTCGCGTGACATCGCCGCAAGCGCTGGTCGTGTTCAATCCCACTCGCCCGAGCGCTTCGAGTAGGTCTGGAAGCTGCTCGATCGTGACCCAATGCAACTGAATGTTCTGGCGCACGGTGATGTCGGCGATTCCGTGCGCATAGCGCCTAGTGAGGCCGGCGATGGTGCGCAGTTGATCGGAACGCAGCAGACCGTTGGGGATCCGGATTCTCACCATGAAGCATGGCAGGGCCCGGCCTTCGCCGTTTTGACCGCCGGTTACGCCTGCCCCGTCACCCTGCGTGTACACACCCCACCAGCGGAAATAGGTTCCGAGCCATTCCGGCGGAATGGACCCGAACCCTTCGCGAGCAAAACGCCGGATTTCCTCCAGACCTTCCCACGGATTCCTGGTCCGTTTGAGCCGCTCGACTCGCTGTGCCTTGGTTTCTTTGGCTATGCTTGTCATAGACTCTCTGTCCTCGACCATCTGTCCCAGAAAATAAAAAACCCACCGCCAAATTAATCTGGCGGTGGGTTATAAGTGCCGGTACTAGAATAAGTTCTTTAGGTCGGCAGCCTCCTCGCGCCAGGGCACACGAACGCGCAACAACAACAGGTGCTCATACCCAGCGCGTAAAGATTCTGCCTCAACATAGTTGGCATTCTAGGTTCAATACCTCCTGGGGTCAATCAACTTCGGTGCTTACTTGGATTCATATTTTCTATCCGACGAATCAGATTTTCGCATGATGCAGTTCCCGCTGCCCGCCGGTCGTCAGCGGATGACGCCCTGAGTGCTTCCGACAGGTTCCCAATGGGCTCACTGCCGTGCGGCACGATCCCCCTTCCCAGGCTGATCGGTGAATTTGTGTGTCTTGCACGTTGTGTACATCCGAGGGGACGGTGCTGAATTGGACAAAAAACCCGATTCAGGTTCCCGCACCGGGAATTGCAGAAAAAATGCCGGCTACCGAACTCGTAACTCCAACGAGCAGAGAGACAAACCAAGTCGAAAAAGCACAACCGCTGTGGCAGGTTAAGTGCAATGGGGGACGTAGGCAGGCACTCCAAATTTGAGAGTTCTAAAAAACCTCGCTAAGCGGGGCGAGCGAAGCTTCGCGCAAAGGGAAACGCAAATCATGCAAACGGACGTGGCGGCAAGACAACAAGCAGTAGACCAGAAGATACATAGTTTGGCAGTGGCGGAGAAATTTTCTGTGAGCTGGTTTGCGGCCTATACCAATTCGCATCACGAAAAACGCGTGGCCTCGCTCTTTACCGAGCGCCAGATCGAATCTTTCTTACCACTGTACTCAACGCGGCACCGTTGGAGAAATCGTTGCACGATGAACCTCGAGCTGCCACTTTTCCGGAATTACGTGTTTGTGCGCATCGATCCCCGGGAGCGCGTGCGTGTGCTCGAAGTGCCGGGCGTGTTGTGGCTGGTTGGTTTTGGACGAAGCCTCGCGCCGCTCCCGGATTTTGAAATCGAGACGCTCCGCTCCGGTCTCGGACGGCGGAAAATTGAGCCCCACCCCTACCTCGTCATCGGCGAACGGGTCCGCATCAAGGTTGGACCCATGATGGGGATGGAAGGCGTGCTGATTCGCAAGAAGAACAATTTTCGAGTTGTGCTCGCGCTCGACGTGATCATGCAATGCGTGGCCGTGGAGGTCGACGCTGAAGATTTGGAGCCGGCGGTGAGATATGCTGGCTGCGTAGTTCAGGCCAGCGCACCGCCGTCGAAAGTTCTGCCCACCGCAGTACTGCCGTCCAATCTCTTAGACCAACCCAACCGCCAACGCCAGCCTTCCAGGCCACTCTAGAGCATGCTTTTTCTCGGCAGACGCCGGAAGCACTATGGCTGGCCTGTAGCCATGGCCTTCCTCTTTGGTTTGACTGGAAGCCCTGGCTGGGCAGCCAATCTCGAAGCTATGAAACCCTGCACCGCTCATAGTGCGGACCAGAATGAGGCCCAGAGTGTCAGCCAGATCGTCGGCCGAGATAACTATGGAGAGAGCCAGTCCTCGGAAACGGCCGCAGGCGATTCCATTGAAAAGAGGCGACCGGTACAAAAAGGCGTGGCGGGACTTTGCCTGGCGCACTTTGGGCACAATCTTGTATCCGATCAGAGCACGATCTGGACCAGTCCGTTGCGTCTGCGCGCCCTCCACACCCAAGATAAGCACTGGCTCGTGCCTCTGGGGATTGGCACCGCGGGATTGATCGTGGCCGATAACGACATCATGCGGCACTTTGGACACTCCCCAGTTGCGCACACCGGCAGTTTCAGCAACTACGCGCTCGCCGCCATGATCGCGAGCGCCGGCGGCTTGTATCTGCGCGGGGCAAGCACTTATGGCGATCACAGCCGCGAGACCGGTTTTCTGGCGGGTGAAGCGGCGATGAACAGTCTGATCGTGGCTGAGGGCATGAAGCTAGCCTTCCAAAGACCGCGTCCGAACGCCGCGAACGCCGGCACTTTCGGAGCCGGGGGCGCGTCGTTTCCCTCAGAACATGCGTTCGCCGCCTGGTCGGTTGCGAGCGTCATGGCCCAGGAATATCCCGGCCCGCTGACCAAACTGCTTACCTACGGCGCGGCGACGGGAATCAGCGATGCTATCGACGTTGGGAAGGCCATTGTTACCGGCTCGTTCGTGTTCTTCCTCATCGTGCGCTATGGGTTGGGACTGAAAGGCTTTCCGATGTCGATTTATGCGCTCGAGGCGCTGCTCAGCTTTACGCTGCTGACCGGCATACGCGTCCTTTCCCGCATGCTGGTGGAAACCGTGCGGCGAGACTCGGCCTCGAAGCGCCTGCTCCTGGTGGGTGCGGGACACGCCGCCCAGATGATCATCCGCGAAACCCAGGAAGTGGAAACCGGCTATCAGGTGATCGGTTGTGTCGATGACAATCCGCTCAAGAAGGGGCTGCGGGTCCTGGGCGTGCCTGTGCTCGGCCCGATCGAGGCGCTGGCCCAGGTAGTCCGCCAGCAAAGAATCGACGAGACGCTGATTGCCATTCCATCGGCCACCCAGGCTCAGATGCGCCGCTTCGTCGCCCTCTGTAAAGAAGCGGGCGTGGCCTTCCGCACCGTCCCCGAAATGGCGGAATTGATCGCGGGCCGAGTCACCCTGCAGCAGGTTCGCGAAGTTTCCCTTGCGGACTTACTGGGACGCATCCCTGTCGACCTCGATCTGGAATCGGTGCGCGAGCATATTCGGGACCGCGTGGTCATGGTGACCGGCGCCGCCGGGTCAATCGGCTCCGAACTATGCCGGCAAATCACGAGGTACAAGCCGAAACTTCTCTTGTGCCTCGATCGGAATGAAACCGGCATCTTTTACTTGCAGCGCCAGCTTGCCCAGAGCGGCGGAGACGAGCGCAAGGTATTTTGCGTCGCCGACTTCAGCGACCCGGAGCGCATGCGCAAGATATTCCTAACCTATGGGGTCGAAATTGTTTTCCATGCCGCCGCCTACAAGCACGTGCCGGTCATGGAAGACAATGTGGAAGAAGCGGTCAGCAACAATGTTTTCGGCCTGCTGACGTTGCTGAACGTGGCCCAGAGTTCAGATTGCGAGGCCTTTGTGATGATTTCGTCCGACAAGGCCGTGAACCCAACCAACGTCATGGGCTGCACCAAGCGGGTGGGAGAATTGATTCTCGCCGCCTGGCCCGGGGACCGAATGCGGTGCGTGTCGGTCCGGTTCGGCAATGTTCTCGGATCAAACGGCAGCGTGCTTCCGCTCTTCCAGGAACAGATCCGTCAAAACCAGCCCATTACCATCACCCACCCTGAAATAACCCGCTTTTTCATGACGATTTCGGAGGCTGTCAGCCTGGTGTTGCAGGCCTTCGCGGTCGGCCGAAACGGAGACATCCTGGTGCTCGATATGGGAAAGCCGGTTCGAGTCACGGACTTGGCGAAAACTCTGGCGCGCCTCTCCGGCAAATCCCACCAGGAATTCGAGTTCATCGGCCTGCGTCGGGGAGAAAAACTCTTCGAAGAACTTTTTTATCCCGACGAGCGGGTCCTGCCGAGTGCCTGTGCCAAGATCGCTTGTACGGAAAGTGTAAAGCTCGACTGGCCGGCGTTGAAGCATAGTCTCGACGAACTCTACGTTGCCATGTCGCTCGGCCAGCGGACCTCCATCCTCGCCAAACTCCAACAGATCGTGCCGCAATTCTCGCACTCGGATGGTGATGAGGTTAGGGGTACGGAGAAAATGACATTTCAGCCGGGCGCGTGCGCGATTGTGTCCGAGCCGCGGGCAGAAACCCCAGCGCTTGCGGATGCTTCGCGAGCGCCTCATCCAACGTGGCGGGTGAACCCGAAAGCGAACCCGCAGCCGAATGTACTGTTCGGATCGATCGGTGGCGGCACTGGGGATTAATTCCGTTCCGAATTGAGCGTCTTGTTTGCCGACCGCGCGACTGTCGCTCCGCGGCGCGCGAGCAGCAACATAGCTGCGCCGAACAGCAGCATGACGATTCCCCAGCACAAGTTGACAAAGAGGCGGGTGGACGTGCTGCAACCCATTTCATGAATAGCCCTTGATCGCACTCGTTTCTACAGTGCATATAAAACGTTGTCAAGAACGGACGCTCATTTAGCAGAATCGTTCTTATCGCCCAGCAAAAAGTCCCGGGGTGACATCCCGGGACTTTTTTTTTCTAATGGCTTCGGAGCCGGCGCGATTTAGTGCGAAACCGCGGCGAACAGCGGGGAGTGCATCAGGGCCTGGAACTTCTGATCGTCGCTTTTGAAATGTACCTGCAGATTCGCGCTGTCGGAATCGACCGTGGTGGCGTCAATGGCCGTCTTCTCGACCGGGCTGGCATTGAGCTTCTTGTAAAGCATGACGCCCTTGAAGATCGTGGAAAGGGTAGCTGCCGTCATCGAATCGGCGGTAAGCACGCTGAAATCGAGATTGACTCCGTTCTGGAAGTTCATGGTGTAGCGCGAAGCCAGAATGCGCTTCTTGAGAGTATCGTAGTCACCGACCTTGGAAGCATCGCCCATCGCCGAAAATATTACGGCCTGGGTTCCCTGCTGGTCGAGGATGCTCCACAGAGCCGCGTTGTCGACGGCGGACATCTGGTCGGTCATCACGGGATTCGAATCCATCGAAGGGCGCTTGCCATCGCGGGTATCGAGCGCGCTGTGCAAGGAGGCCGACTCGCCAAAAGCCAGCGTGTTGTCGTCGAGGAAGGTCATCACGAAACCACCGTCCATCGGGTAGATGAGGGTAGTGCCATATTTGGTGGCTGCGATCTTCTTGATTTTCATCTTCTTGATGAGGGCCTTGGCGGAGAACGATCCCTGCGCCACGCCGATGATTTGAATGCCCTTCTTCTCGGTACGGAAGGAGGCGAAATCGAGCTGGTCGAGATCGCGATCAGTGTCGATGCCGATGCCCTTCAGCGCGGTTTCGAACTCCTTCAAGTTCTCGGGGAGCACCTGCGCTTTGAGCGCTTGCGCGGTGGGTGAATCCTTGAGCGCCCGGTAGTCGACGCCGATCAGTTGCTGAATTTCAGAAGGCACCATGGAACGCGCCGACGACGCCATCGGCATGGCATAGCCAGCCGTGGCGCAGAGAAGCAATACCGCAAAACACAAATTCTTCATAGAAGGTCCTCGAAAGAAGGTTCCTCGAAACGAAATCCTCAAAGTCGGGTCTGCCGAGTTTAGATGCAAACCGCGCGTTGGGGGTCTTTGGCAGACTTTAAGCTGCTGGCAACTTATTTTAATCCCTAATTCGCACCGCAGGCCGTAACTAAAGTGCTTCCGCCACGGCGTGGTCTTAGAACGCTTGTAAGGCGGGAGTTTGCGTGGAAAACGGAGGGCTCGGAGTGAGTCCCTAAGCGCGCCGCGGTTTCTTCTTTTCTAAAATCAGCTTTCTTCTAAGGTCCTTCTTCTATAGCATTCCTTCTTACGGCGCGGTGTGCTCGTTTTGAACGGGGCGAAGCACCGTCACCATACGGGCTCACTCCGCCGCTTGCCGTGATATGGCGGATCTGATTTGACTTCCATTCGGAGTACCCCCACCCCCCCCTTTTTTCATACTATTAGAATCATAGGGTTAGCGGGAAGTTTGGTACTGTCCTAAGAGTGCGTTGCTGATGCATTATTAGGACAGTGCCGGAAGTTTTTGCAAATGCCTCAGAAATAAGGCTTTACAATGGAAATGCCTCATTAATAATGACTTAGCTCGATTGAGATCTCCGAAAATGGCTTTGGGGCAGATTCGAGGGCCGTCTTGGTTCACGGACGCGCCTCGAAACTGCCCCAATCGATTTTTATTTTCCCGCATGGCGTGTTGGAAGTCAATGATTTTGATCACAGATTTAGTGTGATGAAAGAAGCCAAAGTTCTTTCCCTCCGGAATTCGTAATTCTGCTTCGTAGCCGTCGTTTTTGAGATAGGATTAGGCCGCTTTCCAAAGGAGGTTTCCATGGCACAGAACACCCCAGTCAGCATCGTACGTCAGGCCTCGACGTGGTCAATCGTGTGGGGCGTTTTGCTGGTCGTCCTCGGCACGATGGCGGTCGGTTCGCCACTTCTTGCCGCCGTGGCGGTCAACGTGGTCATTGCCTGGCTCATCGTCTTGGCAGGCGTAGTTCACCTCGTCCTTGCCTTTCACGCTCATGGGGCCGGCAGCATGATCTGGAAGCTGCTAGTCGGGATTGCGTATCTGTTCTTCGGCGCCTACCTGATCATGCATCCGGTGGTGGGTGTGGCGTCGCTAACGTTGTTACTGGGTTCGCTGTTCCTGATTGAAGGCATCCTGGACGTCATTCTGTTTTTCAAGATGCGCTCATTGGGAGGATCAAGCTGGGTGCTGTTGGACGGGATCATTACCCTCTTGCTGGGGCTGATGATTTACCTCCAATGGCCGTCCAGTTCTGCGTGGGCGATAGGCATCTTGGTCGGCGTGAGCATGATCATCAGCGGCGTTACGCGGGTGATGCTGTCGTTGGCGCTGCGCAAGGCGACGACGGAGATTACATCGCTAGCGGCTTAGTCTTAGTCTGACTTAGAACCGTCTTGGCGAGGCGCCTAAGTTTTGGACGCGTAGAGGAGAATTCTGGCCGTTTGTAGCCGGCCTTTGCGTTCACGAACGGAGGAAGACCGAATGGGAAGCGCGATCCCGTTAGGGGACTCGTCGCGGTGCCCAGCACGCATGCCCATCGTCGCAGTCCTCATCTTCCTCGTGAATTGCTTCGTTCTTGTGGGAGGGGCGGGCCAGAGCCAAAACCATACGGAGCCGTTCAGATTTCTTGAACAATACATCGGGCTGAAAGACGATCAGATCGCAAGCATCGACCACGGCAAAGCCGTGGCACAGGTGCTGCCAACTCCGGAGCCTTCCGAGGTCGTGATTTTCGGCGCGGTGTACATCAACGCATCTTGCGAGAATTACTTGAAAGCGGCGCAGAATTTAGATAGCCTCCGGGGTTGCCCAGCTATCTCGGCATTCGGCAATTCAGTACGCCGCCGAAACTGTCGGACTTAGAAGGATTCGTCCTGGAAGATGACGACATCAATGATCTCAAGAAGTGCAGATCCGGCAAATGTCAGCTGCAGTTGCCAACGGAATCCGTGGAGGAGTTTGAAAAATCGGTGAACTGGTCCGCGCCCGATGCCGCCAACCAAGTGAACCGGTTGGCGCAGAAGATGGCTCTTGAGGAGCTCACCCAGTACCAGAAGGCTGGCAACAGCGCCTTGGGAACTTACTACGACAACGAGCATCCGCTGCTTGTGGTCGATCAATTCGAGTCTTTGGTTAGGGAGTCTGCCTCGATGGCGCATTACCTTCCGGATCTTCAGCACTATCTGGTTGGGTACCCTCAGGCGCAGCTCCCGAATTCAAAGAGTCTGTTCTATTGGGAACGAGTGAAGTTCGGCCTGAAGCCTAGGCTGCGCATAAACCTAATGGTGATTTAAAGCGGATCGCAGTCGTCCGACCCGATCGATTCCGTCGCCATCAAGCAGCTTTACGCCAGCCATTACTTTCAGACGGCGCTCGACTTGTCGGTGTGCGTGAGAGACAGCAGTCGGCCAGATGACCAAGGCTTCTACCTGATAACCTTGAAGGGATCACGCCAGGCAGGTTTGACTGGGCCCAAAGGCACCATCCTTAGAAAGGTTGCGGTTTCGAGAACACGTTCGTCGCTAGAAGCCTCTTTGATGCACATGAAAAGCGTTCTGGAGAGCGGCCAGTAGGTCCTAAGCAGCGCGGCAAGGACGTTAAAGGGAGGGTGGACCATGGATGAGGCCGGTTCTTATCCCAACAAATGGAGGATTACTAAATGGGAGGCCTGATCCCGTTAGGGGATGCATCGCGACGCCCGACGCGGATTCCCATGGTCACGATCCTCATCATCCTCGTGAACGGCTTCGTTTTTGTGAAGGAGTTGATGGGTGGCGACGCCTTCGTGACCACGTGGTCGGCGATCCCCGCCCAGATTTTTTCCGGCCATCATTGGATTACGATTCTGACGGCTATGTTCATGCACGCCAGTTGGTCGCATATCATCGGCAACATGATCTTCTTGTGGGCCTTTGGCCCCGAGATTGAAGACGCGATGGGCCCAGGACGGTATTCTGTTTTCTACATTGTCGGCGGACTGGTGGCCATGCTGGCCCAGGTCGCAGCCGATCCCCATTCCACCGTCCCAAACCTGGGCGCGAGCGGTGCAATTGCCGCGGTGATGGGCGCGTTTCTGGTCACCTATCCTCGCGATCGGATTCGTGCGGTTCTATTCATCTTTGTGTTTGTGCGGATCACCTTCATCCCGGCCGCACTCTTGATTGGCTTTTGGTTTCTCACCCAGCTCTTCAGTGCCGGCGCGGTGGCACAGGTGCAGACGGGGGGAGTGGCGTATTTGGCGCACATCGGCGGCTTCATCTTCGGGGCTATCGCGGCGCGTCTATTCGAATATCCGCGTCAAGTCGCATTGCAAAGGGGCGCGGAATGACAGCATAGATTTATGCTACGAACTTGCAGGGCACGACGCTAGCCTTTCAGCGCCGCTGCGCGCTTCCGCGTCTCGTTAACGAAAGCTTCGTCCTTCAATGAATCCAAGTTGATCTCCACGTTTGCGAGCGCGCCTTCAAGCGCCGCTCTTGCCAGAGCAATCGCCGTTGTCAAATCAGATTTCATGTTTGGGTTGGTGATCGGCTTGAGCTTAGCGGCAATCTTGGTCACCTCAACCACTTTTTCAGCTACGCCTAGCGGGACGCTGGTGGCTTGTTTTAGAGCAGAGCTGATCGCGGCGTCTCCGTTGGGAGATTCCTTGGCCGACTTGTAGGCCTTCATGACTACATTGTAGGACTCGGCATCGGCGTCTATGGCGGATTTTAGTTCTTCGCGCAGCTTTGCTAGTCTCGCTATCGCTTCGCTTAGCTGACTTTCGTATTGCACGTACGCTTTCTTGCCGCGCGACATGGACGCCACCATGCTGGTTAGTCCGGCGGCCATGGCTCCGCTGGCGGCGGCGGCGCTGCCTCCTCCGGGAGTGGCGGTGGGCGCGGCGAGTTGTTCGATGAAGGGCTCGACTCCGGCGCGCAGTCCACCGATGGCCATCTTGCCGCTCATCACCGCGGCCAGGCGGTTTTCGAGGATGAGCGAGGAGTCGAAGTGTTCGACTTGCAGAAACCATTCCGCGGCCTGCTCTAAAGCCTTCTTCGGGATCAGACCAACAATCTCGCTTGAGACCGGGATGACGCCGTAGCGCGCGGCTTCGCGTTTCACGTATTCGAAAACGCGGTGGATGGGAGTCTGCTCGAAGTCGGTCAGGTTCATCGAGACCTGCGCCAGGCCGCGCACCAGGAATCCGGCGCCCTTGACGAAGCGCAAGCCGCCGCTCGAGAAGCGCACGGCCTTCGCGACTTTCTTGGCGATGTCGACGTCGGGCGTATTCAGGAAAACGTTATAGGCGATCAGAAACTTGCGCGCGCCAACGACCGTTGCGCCCGCGGTCGGATGCACTCGGGGCTCGCCGAAATCGGGCTTGCGTGCAGGATTGGTCGCAATCTCGGCGCGGATGCCTTCGAACTGACCGCGGCGGATATTCTCCAGGTTCTGGCGCTCGGGCGTGGCCGCGGCGGCTTCATAAAGATAGACGGGGATCTTGAAGCGTTTCGCGATCTCGGCTCCGACGTGGCGCGCCGTGGCGACGCAGTCTTCGATGGTTACGCCGTTAATCGGGATGAAGGGCACTACGTCGGCTGCGCCCATGCGCGGGTGCGCGCCTTGATGCTTGGTTAGATCGATCAACTCGGCGGCCTTGCCTACTCCGCGGATGGCGGCTTCCTGGATGGCGTCGCGCTCGCCGACCAGGGTGATGACACAGCGGTTGTGATCGGCATCCATCTCGCGGTCCAGGAGATAGACACCGGCGATCTGCATGGCTTCGACGATGGCGTCAACTTTGGCCGGGTCGCGGCCTTCGGAAAAATTGGGAACGCATTCAACAAGAGTGCTGGGCATGGCGAGAAGGATAACGGGCGGTGGATGGGTGAGGCAACTCGGGGAATTTGCTGGGGCGCTGGATTTGACAGAGGGCGGCTTCACCATGCAGACTGCGAAGCCAGGACTTCAACAACAGGAGCGCATTATGCCGAAATATGTCATCGAGCGCGAGATCCCCAACGCCGGCAAATTGACCCAGCAGGAGCTCCACGCCATCTCACAGAAGTCCTGCGGCATTCTCCAGCAGCTTGGTCCGCAGGTCCAGTGGGTTGAAAGTTTCGTCACCGACGACAAGATCTACTGCGTCTACATCGCGCCGAATGAAGAGATGGTCCGCGAACACGCCCGCCAGGGAGGGTTTCCGGCAAATCGAATTTCCGCAGTCCGGTCGGTCATCGGTCCAACCACGGCGGAAGGTTGAATTCTGGCCACCGCGTCCAAATCACGCAGGCCAACACCGACGATCGGCGTGTTTGACTCAGGCGTTGGCGGGCTCACCGTTCTCCGGGCGCTCGTCGAGAGCATTCCTGACGCCAACTATCTCTACTTTGGCGACACGGCGCGCCTTCCGTACGGATCGAAGTCAGCGGCTACGGTCGCGCATTACGCGGTGGGGGCGGTGCACTACCTACAGGATCTGGGAGCGGAGCTGCTGGTGATCGCCTGCAACACGGCCACCGCCCTAGCGCTCGACGAGATCAAAGCGGCGGCGAGTGTGGAAGTAATCGGCGTCGTCGAACCCGGAGCGGAAGCCGCAGCGGCGGTGAGCCGGAAGCGGAAGGTGGTCGTCATTGGCACGGAGGCGACCATCAGCAGCCATGCCTACCGGCGAGCGCTTGAAGCCAGAAAAGTCGCGGTGCGCGAGAAGGCTTGTCCCCTGTTTGTGCCGCTGGTCGAAGAGGGTTGGGTGGAACATCCGGTGACGGAGCAGGTGGCGAAGATTTATTTGTCGGAAGCTTTTTCGGACGACGCGGGCAATTTTAATGCCGATGTGCTGGTGCTCGGCTGCACTCACTATCCGCTGATCAAGCCGCTGCTACGACGAGTAGCGCCGGAGCACGTCGCGATCGTAGACTCGGCCGAATCGACGGCGCAAGATGTGGTGCGTCAACTTCAGGTCAAACCGCAAATCGAACCTTCGCCGGGGTCAGCCAGGGGCGGTCATAGAGACGCTCCCGAACTCAAGTTCTTTGCGACGGATTCGGCGGAAAAGTTCAGGAAGATGGGAACCCGGTTCCTGGGGTTTCCGGTGGAAGACGTCACGCATGTGGATTTGAAAGAATAGGCGGCGTAAGGAGGTGGCCAGCGAAAATGGGGAGTACGCGGCAAACCGCGTCTCTAGGGGGACCAGGTTCAATACAACAGGTTCAATACAAATGGAAATTGACTTCTACGTTAATCTGCACGGCCACTGGCTTGCCATCTTTCCTGGCCGGCTCAAAGCGCCAGTTCTTCACCGCTTCGATAGCCTTTTCATCCAGACCCAATCCTAAAGTTCGCAGCACTCGGATGTCGCGCGGCTTGCCGTCGGGACCGACCACCAGCCACAATACGACCGTGCCCATGTGCTTAACCTTGCGGGCCTCCTCAGAGTACTCGGGGTCCGGCGCATAAATCGCTTTCGGAGCGGAGACACCACCGCCGACGCGAAACGCTCCTCCACCGGTGCCGCCTCCGTGGCCGGGACCAAATCCAGGCCCCTCGCCCGAACCAACGCCGCCGCCATTACCGGAGCCAATTCCACCGCCAGATCCAGTTCCATTCGATGGCACGGACGGCAGGTGCGAAAGCGGATCGCCGAGGTCGGGCATGCTCGGCTGCTGCAGTTTAATCTCGGGGGGAACCACGATGGTCGGGGCTATTGGCAGCTTTGGGTCCGGATTGCGCACCACGGCCATGGGCGGAGTGAACTGTTGCATGGACTGCTTGGGCAAACGTCCCTGCGACGCTTGCAACTTGTCGCGATCACCACCACCACCGCCACCGCCGCTCAAGGTCTTCGAAGGTGGCAGAGAGGGAAGATCCTCGGGCGCGATCAATTCGACGGTTGCTTTCGGTTTGTCTACAACAATACTGCGGCCCAGGTAGGCGCCGGCAATAATGAGCGCCAACGCCAGCAGGTGGACGACGGTTGAGCCGAACGCTCCACGCTTCTTGTAGTTGTAGAAGCCCCAGATGTCGCGCACCGGGACGGGCTTCGAAGTCAGGACCAGCGGAGGGAGTTTTTTGGGGAAGAAGAATTCGTCGATATTGCGAAACAGGGATTTCCACAGAGGCTCGTCCAGAGTCTGATTGGTCAGGAGAAGATGCAACTCGGGCTCTGGACCCAGCGGTTGCAGATTCTGCGGCGTTTCGAATTCTGGCATATTTCCCGAGCGGTAACCCCAACTTCACGGTCTAGGGTCGCTGATTTAGATGCGCGAGCGCTCGCGCATGGTCGCTTGCAAAAAGGACGAGGCGCGCCACATTACCCCGTCAGTTAGATGCGCGCAGGTTTCGATCTGTTCAAAATTGTACACGCTTTCCCGGTGCAGGAAACAGTACTTTTTGAATTCTTTCTCGGGGCGGCGGCCCTAAAAGACGTGTCCTTCCGCGCTGCCTATATAATGAAAAGATTCAATCAGTTGGGAGAACCTAACGAGTGCCGATGGATTTGAAATCCACCATCAATTTACCCAAAACCGGCTTCCCTATGAAGGCGAACTTGCCTCAGAACGAGCCCAAAATACTAGAGCGCTGGGAGCAGCTGAAGCTCTATGAGCGCATCCGCCAAACCAGCAAGGGCAAGGAAAAGTTCATCCTGCACGACGGGCCGCCCTACACCAGCGGACCCATCCACCTGGGCACGGCGATGAACAAATGCCTCAAGGATTTCATCGTCAAATCCAAAACCATGTCCGGTTTCGACGCGCCCTACGTGCCCGGCTGGGACTGCCATGGCCTCCCTATCGAAATCAAGGTCGACAAAGAACTCGGCGGCAAGAAGCTCGAGATGCACCCGACCGCTGTCCGGGCCGAGTGCCGCAAATACGCGCAGAAGTTCCTCGACTTGCAGCGCCAGCAGTTCAAGCGCATCGGAGTTTTCGGCCGCTTTGACAAGCCGTATGCCACGATGACGCCGCAGTACGAGTCGGTGGTGCTCGAGACCTTCTTTTCGTTCTATGAAAACGGATTCGTCTACAAAGGCCTGCGCGCCGTTTACTGGTGCATGCACGACGAGACCGCGCTCGCCGAAGCCGAAGTCGAATACGAAAACCATACCAGTTCGACGGTGTGGGTGAAGTACGCGCTGCTCGACAATCCGGCGACCATCGACCCCGCCCTTGCCGGCAAGAAAGTCTCGACCATCATCTGGACGACCACTCCGTGGACGCTGCCCGCTTCGATGGCCGTCGCGTTTCATCCGGACGAGGAATACGTCGCGCTCTACGACCAAGCGAGCGATGAATTCTTTATCGTTGCTGCAAAACTCGCCTTCGACACAGCAGTCAAATGTGACCTCGAGGTTTTCATCGTCAATCCGGAAAGTGTAAAGATGGGCCGCGTTGTCGACTCAAATTTGGCCCACTTCCCCGGGAGCCGTCTCGAGCGCCTCAACTTCCAGCATCCCTTCCTCGACCGCAAAGTTCTTGGCGTGCTCGCCGACTACGTCACCATGGACACTGGGACCGGCGTCGTCCACACGGCGCCGTCGCACGGCGCCGAAGACTTCGCCACCGGCGTGAAGTATGGGCTTGATGCCACCAGCAACGTCGACGAAAAAGGCATCCTGCGCAATGGCCTGCCCGAATACAACGGCAAGCGTGTGTGGGACGCCAATCAACCCATCATCAACCTGGTCAAAAGCCGCGGCGCTTTGTTGCACACAGAAAAGACCGAGCATTCGTATCCCCACTGCTGGCGTTGTCACAATCCGGTGATCTTTCGCGCCACCGAGCAGTGGTTCATTTCCATGGAAACGCCGATGCCCGGAGGCAAAGGAAAAGAGGACACGCTGCGCACGCGCACTTTAAGTGAAATCAAAAGCGTGAAGTGGGACCCGGCATGGGGTGAAGAGCGCATGTCGAACATGATTGCAACCCGTCCTGATTGGTGCATCTCGCGCCAGCGGGTGTGGGGCGTCCCGATCGCCGTCTTTCTCTGCGAAAGTTGCGGCAAGCCGCTTAATGACCACGCCATCAACCGCAGGGTCGTCGAACTCTTTGCCCGCTCGGGCGCCGATGCCTGGTTTACTTCCGAACCCGACACTATTGTTCGCGCCGGGACAAAGTGCCCGCATTGCGGCGGTGCGAAGTTCGAAAAAGAAACCGACATCTTCGACGTCTGGCTGGAATCTGGAGCGAGCTATTTGGCGCTGGTTGCGGACGAACCTGGATACCCCTGGCCTTCCGATCTTTACCTTGAAGGCGGCGACCAGTATCGCGGATGGTTCCAATCTTCCCTGCTCTGCGCCATGGGCGCGCGCGCCACGCCACCGTATCGCGGCGTTGTCACGCCCGGCTGGACACTCGACGAAAAAGGCCAGGCCATGTCGAAGTCGCGCGGCAACGACGTGGATCCCGTCGATATCGCGAGCCGCTTAGGCGGCGAAGTCGTCCGCTTCTGGACCGCGTCGGTAGATTTCCGAGAAGACGTAGTCGGCTCCGAAGCCCTCATGCAGCGCGTCGGCGAAAATTACAAGAAAATTCGCAACACTTTCCGCTACATCCTGAGCAATCTGTACGACTTCGATCCGGTGAAAGACGCGGTTCCGTTCGAGGGGATGGAAGAACTCGACCAATACATGCTGCGCCAGACGTGCGCTTTTGGGGCCGAGGTGCGCAGCGGATACGACGAATTCGCCTTCCATAAGATCTACCACCGCGTAAATCACTTCTGCATTGTCGACCTGAGCGCCTTCTATTTCGACGTGCTAAAAGATCGCCTTTACATCTCTGCGCCGAAATCACCCGCCCGCCGCAGCGCCCAAACTGCGATCTGGCGCATTGGCGAAGCGCTGGTGTGTCTGCTCGCGCCGATCACGAGTTTCACCAGCGAAGAAATCTGGCAGAACCTCCCGAAAGTCGAAGCCCGCGAAGAAAGCGTTCATCTGGCCCAGTTCCCCAGCGCTGCCCAGATTCTCGGCGCAAGTGTTCCCGAGCAAGCCGAATCCCAGCAAAAGGACTGGCAGACCCTGCGCTCCATCCGCGACGAAGTTCTCAAGGGGCTCGAAGAAGCTCGCAACAGCAAGCTGATCGGCACCGGCCTCGAAGCCCAGGTCTACCTAACTGCCTCCGATCCGCTCTACTCGCTCCTGAAACGCTATGAAGCACAACTCCGCTACCTCTTCATAGTCTCAGCCGTGGAGACGCGGCTTGCCGCGTCTCCCGATGGCAGCGCCGGCGCGGTCAAAGTAGAAGTCAAGAAAGCCGACGGCCAAAAATGCGACCGCTGCTGGAACTACTCCACCCACGTAGGCGAAGACCAAACCTACCCCACTGTCTGCGAACGCTGCAGCGCCGTGCTCAAAGAAATTGTCGAGGCGTGACCGCGACTTCCACAAACGCGATAGAGTATAGAGAAGAAGTTTTTCGGTCCTTTTCCTGCCCATGCGCAAATATAATTTTCTGATCGCGTTGTTCGTTCTCGCCCTCGATCGCGCCACCAAGTGGACGATCGCGCACCGGCTTTCTCTGCATGACAGCATTCCGATCATTCCCGGATTCTTTCGCATCATCCACGCCGAAAACCCGGGGGCTGCGTTTGGTATTTTTGCCGATTCTCCTTCGGAATGGAAGGTCGGCCTGCTGATTGCGTTCTCCGTGGTTGCGCTGCTGATCGTCTGTGCGCTGCTCTGGAAAAACAGCCACAGCCTGACTTCGACTGGAATCGGGCTGTCATTGATTCTGGGCGGTGCGGTCGGCAATTTGTGGGATCGCCTGGTCAGCCGGCACGTGGTGGATTTTCTCCTCTTCTATATTGGTCCACACCAGTGGCCAGCCTTCAATGTGGCCGACAGCGCGATTGTGGTGGGAGCGGGGCTGTTGGTGTTTGAGATCTTGTTTACCAAGTCCCCCAGCCAGCAGTCGGCTTAGGCTTTGATCGGCCAACGGTGTTGACAGGCTCGCACTCGGTCACTAGAGTGCCATCAACTGAGGGGGTGACAACCCTTCTTTCAATTTCAACTGAGGTGTCTCATGCTGGAGAGTGGCCGGATCGTACGCAGTCTTACCTGGCTTCTGTTGCTGGTCGCGACTTTTGCACAGTCCCAATCGAATGGGAAGAAGAAGGTCAGCAGTCAGGCTGACCTACCCAGGTTCAGCTATCCACTGACCGTTCCAGCTTCCGACTTGGTGCAAGCGGACGACGCCACTTTTGACGCCTTTGCGAGCAAAGTCCGCGCCGACCTCGACACCATCCTTCGCGATTACGATATCGACGACAAATCCACGATGCGGACTCTGCTTGCGGTCAAGCTTGATTTACAGGAACTGGCGGGCGACTACCAGAGTGGGTTGCAGACGATAGAAACTCTGCGCGCTTTGCAGGAGAAACCTGCGGCCAAGCTGCTCGCCTTTCTCTATCCGCGAGCGCGGATGCAGGCCGCAATCGACGTCAAAGCGACCCATGGTCCGGCCTACGATCAGGCCTTCACGAAGCATTACGGTGAAGCGATAGATGCACTGCCTTGGGATGTCGTGCAGGACCAGACGAAAGCGGCCTATGGCGGCAGCCGGCTCTACACGAAAGCGGTGGCTGTGGGCAATGTGAAAACCGAGCTCGATCCGGCAGTCCAGAAATCGGGTGCACTCGACAATCAGGAAGCGTGGGATCTGATCTCAACTCGAGATAGCTTGCAAGCGTGGATTCCGCTGGCTCCCGCACGCGCCGCGGTTCTAAAGCAATACATCGCGGCTCACAATGTGGTCAAACCCGATATATGGGACGCGCGCGAAGTCACCCTCACCAAAGATCAGAATCTGGCCCCGGTCTTGGTCGCGATCTGGGACTCCGGGATTGATGTTTCTCTTTTCCCGGATCAATTGTTCACGGACCCGAAACCCACGGCGAGCGGCACACACGGGCTCGCATTTGATGGTCATGGAGACTCGTCTGAGACGTGGCTGTATACGCTTACGCCGGAACAGCAGAAGGCATATCCGGAATTCCGAGAATTCACCCAAGGGCGGTTGGACATTGAGAATGGCATCGACTCGCACGCGGCGGATGCACTGCAGAAGAAGTACACTACGCTGTCCGCGGACCAGATCCATCAACTCTTCGAGTTGGACAAAGTGCTCGGGTTCTATGTGCACGGAACGCACTGTGCCGGAATCGCGGTTCGAGGGAATGCCGCCGCGCGGTTGGTGGTTGCCCGCTTCAACGATCAGTTGCCCGACCTGCCGTTTGCTCCCACATCCGAATGGGCTCGCCATCTGGGCGCTGATTTTCAGCAGATGTCCGACTACTTCCGCACCCGCAACGTACGAGTGGTCAACATGAGCTGGGGTGATGAGCCGCAGGAGTTTGAAACCTGGATTTCGAGGACCGGTGGCGGCGCCGACCCCTCCGAACGCAAGAAGCGGGCGGCCGAACTCTACGCCATTTGGCGCGATGCCATCGAGACGGCGATTAAGAACGCACCGAACACGCTATTTGTCACCGCCGCGGGAAACAGCGACAGCAACAGCGGTTTCATCGACTCCGTCCCGGCGTCGCTGCATCTCCCCAACCTGATTGCGGTCGGCGCAGTGAATCAGGCCGGAGATGAAACCTCGTTCACCAGCTACGGAGACACAGTGGTTGTCGACGCGGACGGCTATAACGTGGAGAGCTACGTGCCAGGCGGGGCGAAGTTGAGGCTGTCGGGCACGTCCATGGCTTCTCCGAACGTGGTGAATCTCGCGGCCAAGCTATTCGCGCTTGACCCAGCGCTCACGCCAAAGCAGGTCATCGAGCTCATCAAGCAAGGCGCCAGCACCACCGAGGATGGCCGACGCCACCTGATTGACGAAAAACGGTCCGTCGTTCTTTTACAGACGAAGAGGTGATGCAGTGCTGCACGCGACGATGTGAACCCGTGGCCTACGGCGTACCGTAGAGCTGCCGGTAGACATTCGCATTGCGCAGGATGGCTTGCACGTATTCGCGGGTTTCGGTGAAGGGGATGGACTCTACGAACTCCTGCGGATCGCGGTAGTGGCCCTGTCCCAGCCAATCTCCGACGCGATCGCTGCCGGCATTGTAGGCAGCTAGCGCGTACTCGAACTGTCCGTTGTATTTGTCCACCATATCTTTGAAATAGCGGGTACCGAGTTCTAAATTGACGGCTGGCGTGAAAAGTTGCGGGGCGCTGTATCCCCTCAGCTTGACTTGTTTCGCGACGGTCTTGCCCGTCTTTGGCAGAAGCTGCATCAGACCTACGGCGTTGGCGCGGGAGAGAGCTAGCGCATTGAATTCGGACTCCTGCCTTATGAGCGATGCGACCAGATAGGGATCAAGGCCGTTGAGCACCGAATATTTGCGCAGATCGGACCAGTAAGCTTTGGGAAAAAGCGCTTCCCAGTACGGGCGTGGAAGGTCGGGAATATCGACAGCGAAGTAGTTGGGCGTCGAGCGCTTCATGATCTCGATGCCGCGATCGTAGCGGCCGCCGTCCTGATAAACGCGGGCCATCTCCGGAGGCGCCCAGGTTCCGTCAACCTGGCTGGCGGCGGCCTGCAACTCGCGCACCGCCAGGTCGGCGAGCCCCCCGTTGGAGAGCAGACGCGCCCGTTCCACGCGCAGATTGTCGTCGGGAGGATCAGTTGCGGTAATCTTCCCCGCGGTTGAAAGGGGAGAGACGCGGTCGAGCAGCGCGTAATGCGGCGGGTCTTCTTTGGGCGGTGCCGGCAAGGCTTTCAAGCGCTGCCGGCCGAACTCGGCGTAGTAATAGTTGTGAAAGCGATCGGAAAGCTTCTGATAAAACGCCCGCGCCATCGCCGGGTTGCCGTCCTCTTCGGCCAGACGCGCGCGCCAGTAAAGCGCTGCGGGAATTTCCGCGGAATCGGGGTAGAGCGCGATCTGATTTTCGAATTCTTGGCGGGCTTCAGCGGTTCGGCCTTGCCGGAAACTCAGCCAGCCAGCCTTCCAGTGCGCGTACGATGCATGCCCGCCGTTCGGGAAGCGCTGTTGTAACTCGCGAAAGTAGTCGATGGCGCGATCATAGTCGCGCTTCAACAGATACATGTTCCCGGCCGAAAGCAGCGCTTGTTCCAGCCACGGGCTCGAGGGACCAAACTGCCGCAATTCGTCGAGCGTTCGCTGAACGGCGTCTTCATCGCTGGTGGAACGCGCGGTCTCACTGAGCAGGTAGAGGCGCTCGGCTTCGGCGTCGCCCTGCTGCACTCCCATGGCGAGCAGGATATGGCGGGCATCGTGGCTGCTGCCGCTTTTTTCGAGCGCCCCTGCCAGCGCCAACTGCACTTCCGGACGGTCTGCCGGACTGACTTCCTGGACGAGTTCGTGGTAATCATGAGCCGCGTCCGCGTAATGTTTGGCTTTGAACAGGAGATCGGCGCGGATGCGGCGCTCGGCGGCAGAGCCGGAGATTCCGAGCTTGTGCAATTCCGTTCCCGCTACATCTGCTTCGAAACTGGTGGGAAGGTTGAAGTAAAGGTTGCGGAAAGCGCTCGCGGCCTTCTCATGATCGCCCGCCGCTTCGTAGGCGCGCCCGATCGCCAGTTCAAGGTCGCTGCGCACTGGAAGGCGTTCCTCTTCCAGCAGAGCCGCTGCCTCCTGCGCGCGGGCTTCCTCGAGCAGCGCGTTCGCATAGACGAGGCGGGCATCGCGGATCAGAAGCGAGTCGGGAAAATTCTTGCTGAAATCGGCTAGCGTGGAGAGCGCCTCGGCATTGTGCCCTGTTTTCAGGTAGGCGTCGCCGAGGTAGTAAGCAACGTAGTCCCCGAGTTCGCTGGCGCCGGCTTTGGCCCGGTTAAATGGGTCGATGGCTTTACCGTAGTCATGATCGAGCGTGCGGGCGTAGCCGACGACGAGCCAGGCGAGCGCTCCAGCATCGGCATCCTCTCTGGCGTGACGCCGCGCATAGGTCTCGACTCCGGCGTAAGCGGTCGGAGTGCGATCCTGCAACAACTGTTGTGCCATGGGACGAAGAGTAGCGGAGGCAACAAACGCCCGCCGCACCCGGCGCACACGCGGAGAGATGGTTTTACGCTTTTTCCTGGTGCTGGTGGAAGCGGCGGTACTCTTTCGGTGCGGGGGCGCGCGCTTCGCAGCCGCGGGCTTGGCTGGCGAGCGCTTCGCTGGCGGCGTACTCTTAACTGAAGTGCTCTGATCTGACGTGGACGGCTGGGACTGGGCAACTGCGGGCGACAAAAGGCCAAGCCAGAGCGGGGCGAAAATTCCGGCGAAAACCGCGACTGCAAAACGGCGCACTCAAACCCTACCTAGTGCCGAAAGTTGGCACCCATAATCGAAAGGTCGTCTTCTGCGAGACTTCTTATTATTTCATGTTGAAAGTAATTGGCGGAAGCGGCAACCGTATTCCCGTAACGTTTCTGGTACGTGGCACGGCTTTTCTCGATCGCCTCTTTGAGGCGGTCGTAGAGATCCTTGTTTTTCCGCCCTTCCGCGACCTTGGCCTGATTGTAGAGTTTGATCTCATCGACCAATAGACGGGCAAAGCGCTGAGCCTTGCGATGAATGTCCTGATCCTCGGGCGAGATCGCAGCCGGCATCGCCTCGGGTGTAGGAATGGAGGTCGCCTCTGCGTGACCGATCGGCGCGGGCTCGACCAGCGCGGGCTCCATTTCAACAGCCGTGGATTGAAATTCGGCGATCGTGTTCTGAGGTTCGACGGCTATGGCCGGAGCCACAGCGGCGCTCGCGACGGGCACCGAGACTTCGCCGGCTGACGCCGCTGCTGCCATGGCGTGGCCGGGAGCATGCGAGGCGAAAGGATCGTTGTAGGCAGGCCCCGCCTGCGAATCGGACGCCGGGACAGCATGACTGCTTCCTTGCTGATTCTCCGCGTGCGACGGTTCTTTGTGCGCGTGCTTGCGGAGTGAGTTCACCTCGAGCCACGCGCTTGTCGAGAGCACGAGCAGTTCGAGCGCGCTGGTATCGAGCGAACCCTGCGGTTCCATTCCGCCGTCGGCATAGAGCAGCGCGGCAACTTTATCTTTCAAAATCAAGGGAAGAATCCGGCCCTCCCCGCTCGCGGGCGATCCAAATTCGTGCCGGAACCGCGAGTCCATGTCGGTGAGCCGGCGCGCTCTCGCCACCACGCGCTCGCCAATTGCGCAAGCGACCGCGGGAGCACTTCCGTCCAGAGGGAAATCTTTCACCGCATCGCTGTTGGAGAAACCGCGCGCCTGCCATCCGGTGGCATGGCTGCCCTTGACGATAAAAAGAGCGACTCGGGACGCATAGCGGGCGCTGGTATCGAGCAACGCCCGCAGAATTTCCTTTTGCGAGGAGCCAAGCTGAATTTCCGCAACTGCGCGCGCCAGATCTGCCGGACTGAAAGCGGAAGCCGAATCGTGGGCGGTTGGCTCGGTACTCGCAGGTTCGGCAGCGATCTCTTCCATCACCCGGCGGACAATCTCTGTGCGAAGTTGGGCCGCATGGCTATCCAAGACTTGACCAACCACCCGTTCCACAATTGGCTCAATCCAACTTGGTTCAGCCCAGCCGCGCTCCTTCATGCGTACTCCGAGGTAAGGTTCTTTGGGGGAAGAAGGAAGTAACCCTTCTAACCTCTGATTATATGGCCGCTTGCAGGCGATCTCGGGACACCTTGGTACGTGGCCCACCGGTGCCTGAAGCAGCCTATCGCCGAGGGCGAAAGCTCTTCGGGAGCGCCGGGCACAAAACAAGAACCCTGAAAACTACGGCCAGGAAGTACAATAGCAGTGGGGTTACGTTCACGCTTTCGGAAAAATCTGCATCAAGTTACGAATGAGTACCATCCAACCCAACATAGAGCAACCGGTCAGCGAAGAAATGCAGCTGGTCCGGCGTGCCAAGCGCGGCGACGATCAAGCGTTTGAAGAATTGGTACGGCGCTACGATCGCAATGTTTTCCGCATTGCACAGCACATTACGCAGAATCGCGAGGACGCGGAAGATGTAGTGCAAGAGGCGTTCCTTAAGGCGTATGGCAACCTGGCAAAGTTCCAGGAGCAGTCCAAGTTTTATACCTGGCTGGTGCGGATTGCGGTCAACGAAGCGCTAATGAAGTTGCGCCGGAGGAAACCGGAACGCACGGTTTCTCTGGACGACGATGTAAAAACCGAGGATGACTCGCTTCCCCGTGAGGTTGCGGATTGGAGTCCCAATCCCGAGCAGATGTACAACCAGGCGGAGTTGCGGGATATTCTGACTCGCACCATTCAGGGATTGCCGTCGGGGTTCCGGACGGTGTTCGTGCTCCGTGACGTGGAGGGCCTCTCGACCGAGGAGACGGCCGACGCGCTGGAGTTGAGTATCCCGGCGGTAAAGTCGCGGTTGCTGCGCGCGCGCCTACAGTTGCGCGAGCGGCTGAACCGCTTCTTTCAGAAGAAGGCGAGTGGAGATGGCGACCAGTGAAGTGTTCTGAGTTTCTAAACGAATTAACCAATTACCTCGATGGCGCGCTGGACGCCCGGACCAAGTCCGAACTCGACGATCATTTAGCGTGGTGCCATAACTGCTACGTCGTCTGCGATACCACTCGAAAAACTATCGAAATCTATCGCAACTCGGAGCTCTACGAGCTACCCGACGATCTGCGTATGCGGCTCCGGTCGGCCATCATGAGCAAGTGTTCAGGGCACAAAAAAGCCGACCCGCCGAGCCGTTGAATGAGCAGTTGAACGCCCCGCGCTTGCTGTTCCTGCCTTTCTCTCCTCAACTTGGTGCCATGGTTCACTGAATGCGCGCAAGTGCTTGATTCCGGTGCGGCTAGGGAGTGTGCCTAATCGTGTACCAAGGGGTAGAACCTTTTCCGCACGGCAGGAATCTAAATAGCTAGAGCTCGTTCTAAGCGTTTGCCCGAAGGGGATGAGCCAGTTTTGTCGCTCTTATTCTGTGGAGGTTACCGATGTTATCGAAGCTGGTGGACGCCATGTTTGGTTGCCGGCACGCTCGCTACAGTTTCCCAATGACGGTGCGCGCCGGTTCACGTCGCAACCCAACGGCTCAGCGCACGGGCACCTACGTCACGTGCCTGGACTGCGGCAAGGAATTCCGCTACGACTGGCAAGAAATGAAGATTCTGGGATCGCAGACAAGAGAGGTTGCGCACTCCCTGGTTACGAAGGAAGCCGCGTAAGGGTACAACCCGCGCCCGCGTTGCTGCTTAGCAGCATATTTTGAGACGCACTCGCGGCCAAAAGTGAACATTCTCCGCTAGCCCTCCCCAGTTTTTGCTCCGCCGTCTTCTACTTTGGATCAACCGTCAGCTTGCTCTGAATTTCACTAGCTACCCGGCCTCTGACGAGCGCATAATTGAATCGGCGCCGGCCGCAGAGCGTGCTTCGGTAGTCCTTCAAAAGCGTTCCCGCTCGCGGTTCGGACTGGAGGTAGCTATGCCTCTTTCCATGCTTCGGGAATTCCTGGATCGTAACCGCATTCAATACCTGGTGATCTCGCATTCAGTGGCCTACACAGCCCAGGGGATTGCCGCTCTGACCCACACACCGGGAAATGAACTGGCGAAAACTGTCATGGTCATGGTCGATGGACGTCTTGCCATGGCGGTGGTGCCGGCTTCGTTCCGGGTAGATCTGTACCGGCTCAAGAAACATCTGGGAGCGGACTCGGTGGAACTGGCCAGCGAGTACGAATTTCGCGATCGTTTTCCCGACTGCGAAACCGGATCCATGCCACCTTTCGGCAACCTCTATAACATGGATGTTTTCGTGGACCAGACTCTGGCCGAGGACAAGGAAATCGCCTTCAATGCGGGTTCGCACCGTGAACTGGTGCGCATGAAATTTGCCGATTTCCGCGACTTGGTGAAACCGGTGATCATCCCGCTGGCGGCGGGTAAGGCCCATACTCACGCGGCTTAAGGCTGCGGAAGCGGACCTTTTCCCTGCGCGAAGTGGTTGCCGCCTCTCAATGGCCATCGGCGACCAACCGAGAGGTCATCGGGAAAATACTGTATCTCCCCCTTTTTTCATACAATCTTCACAAATCGCTGTGTTAGATTGGCCGCTCAACTCAAATTTCGCGGAGGAAAATGAATTGGGCAAGGACATGGTCCCCAAGAAGATCTTTTTCACCAAAGGTGTGGGGAAACATCGGGAGCGCCTCACCTCTTTCGAACTCGCTTTGCGCGACGCCGGCATCGCAGCGCAAAACCTGGTACGTGTCTCTTCCATCTTTCCGCCCAACTGCAAGTTGATCCCACGCTCGCAAGGACTCAAGTATCTGCATCCGGGAGAAGTCGTGTTTTCGGTGGTTGCGGAAAACTCCACCCACGAGCCGCACCGCCTGCTGGCCTCTTCGATCGGCGTCGCCATCCCTGCCGATCGCAATACCTACGGATATCTGAGCGAGCACCACTCGTTCGGCGAAACCGAAGACGCAGCTGGAGATTACGCCGAAGAACTCGCCGCTGAAATGCTGGCCACGACTCTGAACGTGGAGTTTGATTCCGACCGGTCGTGGGACGAGAAAAAAGAGATCTATCGCATCTCGAATAAAATCGTTCGTACCGCTAATGTGACGCAATCGGCGGTGGGGGATAAACGCGGGCTTTGGACTACGGTGATCGCATCGGCTGTGTTGATCTTTGATTGATTCAATAAACCCAGGTGCCCGTCGCAAACCGGAGCATCAGTAGCAAGACGCTGCCTGTCACGAAGGCGATTCGCGCCCGGCCTCGTCCCAAGAAGGAGCAGATGACGCTAAGGAGCACGAAGGTGTATCCCCAGTGTGCCCACGGCCTTACGTACATTGACAGCCACTGGTGCCAGGGGTGCCGCATGAGCCATTTTATTTGGGACATCTCGAACAAAAAAACGGGTAGGGAAACTACTAGATAAACTGACCCAACCAGCGCTATTTGTGCTCGCCACGTTGTCTTCGGCCCGCCGTCCTTCAGTAGCAGGAGCCAGCCCGCCAGAATGGCCAAAGCCGCTAGGAGCAGTACTACCCGCTTCAGAACGTGCGACTGCGCAACCGCGTCTGGAAGGATCAGGACCATCAACACTGCCACACAGCCCGCAAGGAATTTCGGGCGAACGCACAACAGAAGCTTCCGCTCCTGAACTTGATCCATCGATTTCATCGCCCGCTCGCAACTACGGTAGTCTGGCTCGGAGCCTGTTGCAAGTTGAAACGAGCCGCGTCTCTACGTTGCAATCTGAGCAACCGTCTTCTTCCCTGCCGGCTTCTTCTTCAACCGCTCCAGCACTGCCGCCACGATCAGCGGCAATCCTACTGTAGCATCCACAAAAACTTCGCCAAACTTTCCGCCTTCGGCTGGTGGAACGAACTTGCCCCACGAAACCGCCTCGCTGTAGGGACTACCCGAAAGGCCGCCCCAGTACACCGGTTCGGGACAGATGCGCAGTCCGTAGTGATAGCGCTTCAGCGGCAAGTCTTCCCCGCCCCGGCGGCGGCGCAATTCGATGAAGGGTCCAAACTGCTGCGACCAGTTGCGCGGAACGCCTCCGCCGATAGTGAAGATTCCCAGCCGCTTCTGGCTGAGCAGGGTTGCCGCAAAGTGCTCCAGGTCTTCAAAGGAATCGAAGCGGAATCGCGGCCTGCCTTGCTTATCGCGCTCACGGTTCGTCAGCGCGTAATCGAGGCCGAGTTCCGAATCCGAAAACGCGGGAACAAATACAGGGACATTTTTTTCAAAGGCAGACTTCAGAATGCCGCGCTGCCCTTTGGCGTGCTTCGCGAGATGCGCCCCAATCGCCCGGTTCAGCTTGTACGAGCACATGACTTCGTCTGCGTCCCAGCCGTTGAACACGGCGTGCATCACCCGCTCTACGTCGTCGAGATTCTGTTCGGGTTCGAGCGTGTCATAGACGCGGTTGTATCCGGCCTCGTAGAGTTCCTCGTCGCTGAGCTCGGGATTGTGCCGGAAATGAGCGCGTCCGGTCGCTTCGACCAGCCCATGCGCCATGAGTGCGCCGGTCGAAACGATCGCATTCACGATGCCGCGATCGATCAACTCGGCGATCACCAGGCCCTGTTTGGCCACGGTCATCGCGCCGGCAAGCGTCATGACAACGAAGCACTCTTCATCGCGAGCCATGGCTTCCAAAACATCGGCAGCCTCGCCAAGCTGACGGCCCGTGAACGCAGTCTTCGACATGGCGCGCACCAGGTCGTCAATGGATCGGATCTTGCCGGGATCGAGAGGCTCCAGCGGAATTAACCGATCGGACACTGGATCGTGCAGCTTGCGGTCGATGCCTGCGCCTTCGTGACCATGCTTCGAATCTTTTTTCTGCGCCAAGGAAAAAACCTCCGGAGTAAGAAAGCGATTTGCTCGAAGAAACAATTTACTAGAAGTGACTGAGCGAGAGCGAATGCTCGAAGTTGTCTGGAAATCTGCCTATTGAGCCACGCCCGCGGCGTATGATCAATGCTCATGGCTCCCTTGTTCCGGAAGTGGCTGCCCGCCATCGTCTTCTGGGGTTTATTCGGTATTTCGCTAGCGCTCTATAAGCGTTATCCATGGCTCGATACCCTCTGGTATGGCGCAGCGATGCTCTTCCTGCTCGTGGTCGCCGGATATTCGATCGTTCAGATCGTAAGGCACCGTCACGAGACCACGACCATCTCGTACCGGGGTGTGCCACGCTGGCTAGAGAAGTTCTCGCTGGACGAAAAAGACCCTTTGGACATCGACACGACTACCAATCGAAATCGGAAATAGACCTTGCCTTAATCGGATGCAGCGGTCCTCTCGCGCCGTGCTTTGATATTCTAAGACGCGAATTCCAATCGGAGAAAGATGTGCCAGACAAGTTCACCGTCGCCCTGATCCAGATGTCGTGCGGCTCCGAGCCCGCCGACAATCTGGCCAAGGCGCTCGATCGCGTTGCGGATGCGGCTAGAAAAGGCGCTGACGTCGTCTGCTTGCCCGAGCTCTTCCAGACGCAGTATTTCTGCCAGCGCGAAGACGCGGCTCTGTTCGATCTCGCGGAGACAATTCCCGGAGCGGGCACAGAGAAGCTCGCAGCCGCCGCACTAAAGAATAGAGTCGTGCTCGTCGCGTCGCTCTTTGAGAAGCGCGCGCCCGGCCTCTATCACAACACGGCTGCGATCTTCGATTCGGATGGAGCACTGCGCGGCATCTATCGCAAGATGCATATTCCGGACGATCCGCTGTACTATGAAAAATTTTATTTCACTCCCGGCGATCTCGGCTTCAAGGCGTTCGACACCACGGCCGGAAAACTCGGCACGCTTGTCTGCTGGGATCAGTGGTACCCGGAAGGCGCGCGCCTCACTGCACTGCAGGGAGCGAGCATTCTGTTTTACCCCACGGCCATCGGATGGCATCCCACGGAGAAGACGGAATTCGGCGCGGCGCAGCACGATGCCTGGCGCACCATCCAGCGAGCGCACGCTATTGCTAATGGCGTTTATGTTGGAGTGGTGAATCGCGTCGGCTTTGAGACCGGCGACATCCCTGGCAAAGGACTCCAGTTCTGGGGAGGGTCGTTTTTCTGCGATCCCTTCGGCCGGGTGCTCGCCGAAGCTTCGCACGATAAAGAAGAAATTCTACTCGGCGAAGTCGACCTGCATCACTTGGAGGACATTCGCCGCAACTGGCCTTTCCTGCGCGACCGCCGTATCGACAGTTACGCTCCTATCACCAACCGCATGATTGACGGAAAGTGACGGGACCGAAAAATGCCCAGACGAACAGTGACCCGAAGATCCTCCGCGCGAGCTAGACTTTTCGCTGCCGCACAGGGATACCGCATGCCAGCGGAGTGGGAGCCGCACCAGTCCACCTGGCTTGCCTGGCCGCATCTTCGCGGCGATTGGCCTGGGAAATTTGAACCGATTCCCTGGGTCTATACCGAGATTGTCCGCAGTCTGGCGCGGCATGAGCGCGTGAATCTGATTGTCAATGACGCGAGTTGGGAAAAGCGCGCGAGCGCGGTGCTCGAAAAGGCAGGCACGCTTTCCGGCACGCTTGCTGACAATATTCGCTTTCATCGCTGGCGAACCGATCGCGTGTGGATGCGCGATTCCGGCTGTATCTTCCTCACGCCTCCCGCCGATCGCGCAGATGCTGGGCTACTCGCTCTGCACTTCCAGTTCAACGCGTGGGCGAAGTATCCAAATTACGAGCTCGACGAGCAAGTTGGAGAGCGCATGGCGAGGGCCGCCGCCGCGCGCGTGGTGCGTCCGGTCTCTGGCGACCACCGCGTCGTGCTGGAAGGCGGATCGATCGACGTCAATGGCTGTGGCACTCTCGTCACCACTGAAGAATGCTTGCTCTCTACCACGCAACAACGCAACCCGCCCATGGACCGCGCGGCCTATGAACAGCTATTCGCCGACTATTTTGGCGTGCAGTCGGTCATCTGGCTCGATAGCGGTATCGCCGGCGACGATACTCACGGACACGTCGATGACATCACCCGCTTCGTCGCTCCCAATACTGTGGTCACCATGATCGAGCAGAATGAGCGGAACGAAAATTACGCGGCCCTCGATGCGAACCTGGGCCGCCTAAAAAACGCTCGTACTTCTGACGGGCAGAAACTCGATATCGTCGAAATTCCCATGCCGCGTTCGGTCGTGTTCGAAGGCCGCCTGTTGCCCGCCAGCTACGCCAACTTTTATATCGCGAACGGAGTGGTGCTGGTGCCGGTATTCAACGATCCGAACGATCGCATTGCGCTCAATACGCTTGCGGAAGTTTTCCCTACGCGCGAAATCGTACCGATTTATTGCGGCGATCTGATCTGGGGATTCGGCGCGCTGCACTGCATGACGCAGCAACAACCGGTGAAGCCCGTGGCCGGTACCTAGCACGCGTTTGCGAGAGTGAGGATTCCTCGCAATTCTCAAATTCGCCCAAATGTTGTGTCAACTCGAGTGAAGCGAGGGATCTGCATTTTGCGGCGAACTGCGGATCCCTCGCTTCGCTCGGGATGACAATTTATGAAAGGCTGCATGTCTCTAATCATTTACACTTTTACCCGTGAACGCCGAGATTATCGCGGTCGGCTCTGAGTTGCTCACTCCCCATCGCCAGGACACTAACTCGCTCTACCTCACCGAAAAACTGAATGACCTGGGCGTTGAAGTGCGATTCAAATGCATCGTGGGCGACGATACCGAGGGACTGACCGCGGCCGCCAAACTCGCCATGCGGCGCTCGGACATCGTCATTTTCACGGGCGGCCTCGGCCCCACTGAAGACGACCTGACGCGCGAATCAGTGGCCGACGCGCTGGGATTGAAGCTGCAACGCGATCCCGAGATCATCGTGAAGCTCGAAGAGCGCTTCGCCAAGCGCGGCATGAAGATGTTCGCCAACAATGCCAAGCAGGCCGACATCCTGACTAGCGCCACGGTGCTGCCGAATTCGCTCGGCAGCGCGCCCGGGCAGTGGATCGCCGGAAGGTATGACGGGCAGGACCGGATTCTGATGCTGCTGCCCGGCCCTCCCTACGAACTCAAAGCGCTGTTCGAAACCGAATGCATTCCACGATTGCGCGCTCGGATTCCAACGCAGTACATCGCCACTCGCACCCTCAAGATGGCAATGATTCCGGAATCGCAAGTGGACGCGCGGGTTGCGCCGATCTACAAGACTTATGCCGACATCGAAACCACCATTCTGGCGGGCGCGGGCGAGATTCAACTCCATCTTCGCTGTAGGAAGGATTCGCCAGCGGAGGCCGAGGCGCGCATCGAGGAACTTGCTGAAAAAATAGAGGATGAACTTGGCGATGCCATTTTCTCGCGCAAAGGTGAAACCATCGAGCAGATAGTCAGCTATCTGCTGCAGATGCGCAGTATGACGCTGGCGGTCGCCGAATCCTGCACTGGCGGCCTGCTGGCCGAGCGCATCACTTCGCTCAGCGGCAGCTCACGCTATTTTCTAGGTGGCGCCGTGGTCTACTCGAACGAACTGAAAACGCAATTTGCGAATGTTCCCAAGGCGCTGATCAACCAGCACGGAGCAGTCAGCCGCGAGGTGGCGGCATCGATGGCTGAAGGCATCCGCAAGCGCTGCCTGTCGAGCTATGGAGTCGGAATCACTGGGGTCGCCGGCCCGAGCGGCGGAACCGAGCAAAAGCCAGTGGGTCTGGTATACATCGCGCTCGCGGGAGAAGAAGGAACACAGGTCGTCGAACGTAATTTTCCTAGCGATCGAAAACGCATCCGCCAGTTTGCAACTCAGCAGGCGTTGGAGATGATCCGCAGAGCATTGTTGTAAGGCGCTGTTACCAGAGATGCGAATATTTATCGGCATCGATCTCGGCTCTGAAGTCCGCACCCGTATCGAGCGCTTCCTCGAAGGTGTTCAGGGCTTCGCACCCGATGCTAAATGGGTACGGCCGGAGTCGCTGCACATTACGCTGAAATTTATCGGAGAACAAACGCCAGAGCAGGTCGAGGCGATCAGCGAGCGTTTGCGGCGGGTTGAAAGCAGCGCATTCGAAATTCGCTGCGCCGGATACGGATTTTTTCCGACTGCCAAGGCGCCGCGCGTATTCTGGATCGGGATTCAGGCAGGGCCGCAGCTGGCGGCGCTGGCCGAAAGCATCGATACGGCCACAGCAGAACTTGGCATTCCACGCGAAGACCGGCCTTACAGTCCACATCTGACTCTGGCGCGCGCCGGCGCCGGGCGGAGATCGGGGTCGCCGAAACGGCAGAAAGCCGATGGCCCCAACGCGACTTTCGCAGTGCTCGAAAAGCGGCTCGCCGCGATGGGGGAGCTTAATTTCGGCACTATGACGGACCACGAGTTTATTCTCTATCAGAGTCAACTTTCGCTGAAAGGATCGAAGTACACGAAGCTGCAACGTTTTTCGCTGCGGCAACGAATATGACTCCTTACCTCATCACCGCTGCCGTTAGCTACCTGCTGGGGTCCATCCCCTTTGGCTACCTGTTGCTGCGGATTTTCAAAGGTGAGGATGTACGCGCTAGCGGCAGCGGCAACATTGGCGCCACGAATGTGGCCCGCAAGTCGCCTGTGCTCGGGGTTGCGACTCTCGTTCTCGATGCCGCCAAAGGTCTGGCTGCGGTGCTTGTAGCGCGGGTGTTATTCGGCGGTTCGCATCAGCAACTCATCATGGCCACGGCGGCATTTTTCGCCGTCTTCGGCCATCTATTCCCCGTCTGGCTCAAGTTCCGCGGCGGCAAGGGCGTCGCCACCAGCCTAGGCGCTTTTATATTGCTGACCCCGAAATCGATTTTGTGCATGCTGGTCCTGTTCTTGATGATTGCAGTCGCCTTCCGCTACATATCGCTCGGGTCCGTTGCGGTGGCAGCAGCTTTTCCGCTGCTGGCGTGGGCCCTCCACGAATACGCGGATCCGCGACAGCTGATTTTTATTGCGCTGGTTTCGGCGCTCGTCATCTGGAGGCATCGCCAAAACATCGGCCGTCTCGCCGCCGGAACTGAATCGAAATTCAGAGCAAAATCAGAAACGAGTTCAGGAACAGAATCAGGAACGTTAGGAGCAAGCCGCAGATGAGCCGCATTGCCGTCATCGGCGCAGGCGCCTGGGGCACAGGATTGGCAATCGCCCTCGGACGCAAAAGAACTCACCAAATCCGGCTCTGGGCCAAGGAACCGGAAGTCTCCGAGAGCATCGCAAGAAACCGGATAAACGAGCGCTTTCTGCCGGGATTCATCCTTCCAGAATCGATTGCAGCGACCATCGACTTGAGCACCGCGCTCGACCACGCGGAGATCGTGGTCAGCGTCATGCCCTCGCAGCACTGTAGAGCTCTGTTCGAATGCATGGCGCCTTCGCTCCCTCCAGAAACACTGATTGTAAGCTGCACCAAAGGACTCGAAGACGGGACTCTGTTGCGCATGACGGAAGTGATCGCCGATGTTTTGCGAAGCCGCAAGTTCACTCCTCGGTTGGCGGCGCTCAGCGGGCCTTCGTTTGCCAAAGAAGTCGCACGCGGCGATCCGACCGCAGTGACGGTGGCGTCGGTTGACGGCGAAGTGACGCGCGCCGTGCAGCAAGCGTTTAACGATTCGCGGTTTCGCATCTATACCAACGACGATGTGATCGGCGTGGAGTTAGGCGGCGCGCTGAAGAACATCATTGCCATCGCTGCCGGCGTCTGCGATGGCCTCGGCCTTGGACACAATTCTGTCGCCGCGCTAATCACGCGCGGCCTCGCTGAGGTGGCGCGCCTGGTCGTGGCTTGCGGCGGCCGCCTCGACACCATGGCTGGACTCGCTGGACTAGGCGATCTGGTTCTAACCTGCACCGGAGATCTCTCGCGCAATCGCAGCGTCGGCGTTGAACTCGGCAAGGGCCGCAGATTGCCCGATATCATCGCCGGCATGCACGGAGCAGTGGCCGAAGGGGTTTTCACCACCAAAGCCGCGGTTGGACTAGCGCGCAGGAAGAACATTGAGATGCCGATCACCGAACAGATGTTCGCCATCCTCGAAAGCGGAAAATCGCCGCAACAGGGTATCGAAGACCTGATGACGCGTACGGCGAAGTCCGAAGTATACTAAGCGCCGGCCTTGCTTCTTGCGTCGGATCGGGCCGCATGTCGGACTGCTGCGCTACGCTGGGGTTCCGGATTCAAAACCTTTTCGATTTCTTGCCGCAGCCAACGGTTAGCCGGATCATTCTCCACACTCTCGTGCCAGTACAAGTGGGCTTCGAGACGGGGTGCCGGGAGCGGGAAGGAATGCACCTGATTCATCAGACCGGTGTTCACCACACCCGTGTTCAGCAGTTGCGCATGACGCTCCGGCAGGGTCAGCAGCATGTCTGTCTTACTCACCACCATGCAGGCCGTGAGGTTGTGTTGGCTGCGCAGAAATACCTGCCTGCGAAGCCCTCGCCGGCTAAGTTCGATGTCAATCAGGCTGGGACCCTGACGCCGGGAAGAGACCTGAATATGGCGCTGAGCCAGGTACGTATCCAGATCGACTTTGTCCCCGATCGCCGGATGACCCTGGCGAGCCATGACCACGAATGGTTCATTCAGGAGCCACTTATGTCGCGTGCGATCGCTCGTCGTCATGGGGATGTCGATGGCCAGATCGACCGAGCCACTTGCCAGTTCGGTCTCCAAGTCCCGGCGCTTGACGCGCGATGACGTGATCGACATTCCCGGAGCGGCGCGCGTCAGGCGTCGCAGCAAGGACGGAAGAATCAGGGCTTCGGCGTATTCCCATAGCGACAGGTGAAAGTTTCGGCGCGTGTGTTCGGGAACGAAATTGCGGCTCTGGCTGAGGTTCACTTCCAGAATTTGCAACGCTTGCCGCACTTGCTCAATCATATTGCGCGTGAACGGCGTCGGCACCATGTGCGGGCCCTGGCGAACGAAGAGCGGGTCCTGCAGGAGATCGCGCAGTCTCTTCAGAGCATGGCTGATCGCCGGTTGGGTGAGGTTCAGTTGCTGGCCTGCGCGAGTGATGTTGCCCTCGCGATAGATGGCTTCCAGTACCACGAACAGGTTCAGGTCGACCTGACTTAAATGCACGCCGTATATATTACAGGATTCATAGGATTCATTAGGAGAATTTTACCGAAATCGCTAGGCTAGAGGGCTTGCGCGGTCAGCGCTTGTCATCAGCGGGGATCTATGGACTTTTCTCTGTCACCGAGGGCACAGAACTATGTCCAGCGCGTGTTGGCGTTCATGCAGGAGCATGTCTTACCGGCGGAGCGTGAGTATTGCGCGCAAGTGCAAAATCTTCCCGACTGGCGCCTCTGGAAGCAGCCTGCGGTTATGGAAACCTTGAAGGCAAAAGCGCGTGCAGCCGGCCTTTGGAATCTGTTCCTCCCCGACGCGGAATATGGCGCTGGCCTCACCAATGTGGATTACGCGCCGCTAGCAGAAATCACGGGCCGGTGCTCGATTGCTCCCGAGGTTTTCAACTGCAATGCGCCGGACACCGGCAACATGGAAGTGCTGGTGAAGTATGGCTCGGCAGCGCAAAAGGTGCGTTGGCTCGCGCCGCTGCTGGCCGGCGAGATTCGTTCCGCTTTTTGCATGACGGAGCCCGATGTAGCGTCTTCGGATGCTTCGAACATGCAAGCTACGGCGCTCATCGAGGGGGATCATATTGTTCTGAACGGGCTGAAGTGGTGGAGTTCTGGAGTCGGCCATCCGCATTGCCGGTTGCTCATTTTTATGGGCATCACCGATCGCTCCGCCTCGAAGTATCAGCGACATTCCATGGTGCTGGTGCCGATTGAAACTCCCGGCGTGAAGATCGAGCGCATGGTGCCTGTGTTTGGATCTTATGACTCGCCCTTCGGGCACGGCGAGGTTCGCTTCACCAATGTTCGGGTGCCGCTCGACCACATTATCGCCGGACCGGGGCGCGGTTTCGAAATCGCGCAGGGACGGCTCGGCCCCGGCCGCATTCATCATTGCATGCGCACGCTGGGAGCGGCCGAACGCGCGCTTGAACTTTTGTGCCGGCGGTCGCTGCAGCGCGTGGCCTTTGGCAAACCTCTGGCCGAGCTGGGCGGCAACGCCGATGTCATTGCCAACGCCCGAATCAAGCTGGAGCAAGCGCGGCTGCTTACGCTGAAGGCCGCGTGGATGCTTGATGAAGTCGGCACTAAAGGCGCTCGCAACGAAATCTCCCAGATCAAAGTGGCTGTGCCCAACATTGCGTTGGAGATTATCGACCAGGCGATTCAGATGCACGGAGGGGCTGGCGTTTCCTCAGATTTTCCTCTGGCCGAAATGTTTGCCACGATCCGCACGCTGCGCATTGCGGACGGGCCCGATGAAGTGCATCGCGCCTGGATTGCCAAGCTGGAGGTGCAGAAATACAAGGCTAAGTGCCCGGCTTGACTGGAGGCAGCTCTCAGCTGTCAGCTCTCAGCTTTCAGTTCAGGCGCTTCGTTGCCTCTCGTTTCCGTTTGTTTACTGCAAAGCAAGATTATTCACTTCACGCATGTTTGGGTGTATGCTTTTGCCTTGGGGGTCAACTAGATGCCCCCGAAGCTGTCATTGTTGGAACGTACTACCAGACGGCTTTCAGGGAGGAGCCGCGTGACTCTAATCACCGTTTTCCCGTATCCAGATGGGACGGTCATTGCTGCTGATTCACAGGAAACAGTAAAGGACAATCGCGGGAATGAGTTCAAATATTCCGTCTTAAGGCTGAAACCTGAAAAGATTGGGAACTTCCAAGTTGTCATCGCCGGGGGTGGGAACGGCGAAGCCATCGACACCTTCATAGAGGACTGCAAGCAGTCCTTCGCCGATCTAACACTTGCCAATCTGAATGACTTTAAGAAAGCAATTCAATCCAGACTAGAAGAATGCCGGAAGGATTTACGCTCAGTCGGCGATGACAACAAAATGCATTTGCTCATTGCTGCGCAGATCGGGCAAACATATGCAGTATGGAAAACCCGGTCGCACGTCTTGGCGGACGTGACAGAGCCGGACATGATTGGCTTTACAGACTACATGTACCGTCAGACAGTAAAGGAATTTCAGCCGAAGAATCTGCCGGTAATTCAATTGACTTTGCCGAGTCTGCGAGTGCTGGATTTCGCTCGCCAAACATCCAACTGTGTTGATAAGCCATATTCGATCGTTCGCAAAGATGGGATGCACGTTTTTGATGACGAAATAATCAAACAGTTTGTGCAAAGCCTTGATGTATTCGGGGCGGCGTAAACAAGCTATTGCTAGCATGTGGGGATACGACCTTAAGGTCTGGTGAGTTCGACAAACACCTGAGCGAATTTTCGATAACGGCGCGTCACTTACGAGATGAATATCTGCAAGCGGTCGGACAGCGAGCATTCAGCGGAATGCTTTTTGATTCTGAACAGTTTTTTTCATACATGGGGTCAATTCCTGTCATACCGTCACTCTCGATAATTTCACTTTTCGCTGCTAGCAAGAATGGGCCACTACAGATTAAAGTGCGGGAACAAACGCCGGAAGAAACAGAACACTGGAAAAAGATGAAGCAACTGGCTGCGGAGCCTAATCCTAAATTAATTGATGTAAAGGATGTGCGCATGATGCAATGCAATCCGCCATGTAACAGACAATTTGCAGGTAGATTGCTTCGGACAGGCCCAGAGCGTAGCGTTCTCAGTGGAAAGTGTCCAGTTTGCGAAAAGGAGTACAACCTAGAGCTAAAGGATTAGAACGAAATTGCAACGTCGTTAACTTCATTCGCTGGCGGATTCGCAGTCAGTTTGTCGAATGTGAGTGTTGGCGCTGACCTGCCCCCCATATTTAGTCCAAGGATAATGGGACTTTCTCCGGTTTTTGGTTCTCCAACACAGCCTTCGTAACTACCCTCTGGCAGCCGTCGAGGCGGTGGGAAAGTGGGAAACGCGGAGCGTTTTCCAAGCGGGCCCCGCCCGCGTCTTTTCCACCGCCCGTCGCCGCCCACGAGTTCGCGAACTCCTCCGGGGTGAGATACCCGAGCGCCGAGTGCGGCCGCACCTGATTGTAGTCGCACCGCCAAGTCTCGATCTTCT
>CAVQTQ010000004.1:0-9409 GCA_963716615.1 uncultured Acidobacteriaceae bacterium
TCCTTGACGAAGGACTGCGTGCCAGTAGCCGCTCGGAAGTCGCCCGCCACCACGGGCTCTAATACGGTCGCCTTGGCATCGTAGACGTACACGCCTGCCGGAGTTGCCACGTAGATGCTTACTTCCTGCCAGTTCATGGCGGAAGGCGCAGTACGACGCCCATCGGGTCGGTTGATTCCGAAAGCCGCCCAGAGCAAGTTCGAAAGCGTCTGCTGCGAAAGCGCACCTGAACCGAACTCGCGAGTCGATTTACGATCCTTGAGTACCTCCATCAGAGGGCGTCCCCCTGTCGTCTGCGGCGGCGGAAGCTCGACAGGCTTGAGCGCCTGCGCGGCTGAGATGGCAGAGAAACAGATTGCTGGCAGCACAAACCTCATTAGGAACGCAAATTTATGTTTCATGGAAAACCTCCTACCGCAGGATTGCTCGACATCATCGCGATGCCTTATGTACGATTCATGATAGTAGTCAAGGAGGTCACCCATGTCTTCGTCGCACGCGAAGTGTTCCCTCTGGTTGATCCCGCTGTTGGTCATGAGCCTTTGCTCGCTCGCGGTTCAGGCTCAGGAAAGCATGAGCAAGACCCAATCTGTCACCGGTTGTTTGCAGAAAGGCATAGAACCGGGAGGCTTCTATATTGTCGGCGAAGACGGCACGATGTGGGAACTGAGCGGCAAAGCCGACGCCACTCACGTAGGTCACAAGGTCACGGTGAACGGCCACGTCCTGCACCGTTCCGCAGCCGAGGAGGCAAAATTTGCCGACTATGAAAAGCAGGAAGCCAAGGGAAAGCCGTATGCAGATTTCCAAGTTACCAGCTTGAAAATGGTAAGTGATTCCTGCCGATAGCTCTGCCTCATAGTTCTGGCGCGGTTATGAGCGCAGATTGTGCCGAAGATGCAGGTGTGCTCAGATGAACTTCAAGCTTCACGCACGCATCAACCGCTCCGACGCCGAGACGATCCGGCAGGCTCTCGACCAACTTGCCACCAACGGCTCGGTCAGGAAAGAAGGCGAAGAGTTCATCGTCGAAGCCCAGATGGAAGGAGCCAGTGCCAAGGAACTGAACCGCACGCTGCTGTCCGCCCTGAGAAAAGTGGAGAAGAGGACGACGCTCCGTGCCGAGTGGACTTCCGGCGAGACGACCGAGCGTTTCTTTGATTACGTCCTGAAGAAGACCATCAAGGGCTGACCCGTCAATCCTGCAACCGGGCGGCTGGGCTCGGTCGCTTATGCCGACTTCTTTTGAGCGGCCTTTACCTTCGCCCATCTCAGCTTTTGGGCTGCGGCGATTTTCTTTCTAGCGGCTGGGGACATCGTCTTCTTCTTTGCGGGCATACTGACGACCTTGGGTTTCTGCGCAGTCTGCCCACCTTGTCCGCGCAGCTTCGCCCAGCGTGCTCTTTGTGCAGCGGCGATCTTCGCCCTCGCTGCCAGCGACAGGCGGCTTCGAGTTCCGGTTCTCTTCCCAGATGAAAGGCCATTGAGTGCTGCGAGCGCGGCGTCAAGTTGCTGAACCGTTTTTGCCGCCTGATCCCGTTCCTTCCTCAACTGCTGGACAACACCAGCTAAGTTAGCAGCCCGTGGTGCAAGTTTGGATTCGTTGAACAGAAAGAGTTGAAAGAGTTGAGGTATCCACAGGCTTGGTTTGTAGAATGCGGGCATGGCGATGGGGACGCGCAAGCAGCGGGCGAAGCAAGAAGATTTGTGGATCGCACACACGGAGTTGGCAGCGGCGCCGGGGCATCCGTTCTATCAGCGCTTGAATGAACTGCTGGAGGCCGAAGGCTTCGACGAGTTTGTGGAGGGTCGGCGCGCGAAGTTTTATGCGGAGAAGTACGGGCGTCCGTCGCTGACGCCGGGGATTTACTTTCGGGCGCTGCTGATCGGGTATTTCGAGGGCATCGGGGCGGAGCGCGGGATTGCCTGGCGACTGGCGGACTCGCTGGCGCTGCGGCGTTTCGTGGGTATCGCGCTGGACGAGTACACGCCGGACCACTCGACGATTTCGCGCACGCGGCGCTTGATCGATCTGGACACGCATCGCGAAGTATTCGGCTGGGTGTTGGGCGTGCTGGCCGATCGCGGGCTGCTGAAAGGCCAGCGGATCGCGATTGATGCGACGACGCTGGAAGCCAATGCGGCGATGCGCTCGATTGTGCGGCGGGACACGGGCGAGAGTTACGAGGAGTTTCTGGGCGGGCTGGCGAAGGCGTCGGGGATCGCAACGCCGACGCGCGAAGACTTGGCGCGGTTGGATCGCAAGCGCAAGAAGCGGACGTTCGAACAAGGAGTGGAAGAGCCCAGCGGATGGCGATGCGCGGATCGCGAAGATGAAGGACGGACGCACGCATCTGGCGCACAAAGCCGAGCACGCGGTGGATCTGGACACGGGCGCGGTGGTGGCGGTCACGCTGCAAGGCGCCGACCGGGGCGACACGGCCACGCTGGATGAGACGTTGTGCGAAGCCGGGATGGCAGTGGCGGAGCAGGTTGGGCGCGAGGCCGAGTTACGGCCCCACGAAGCGCCGAAGGTGAACCTGGCCGGGGTCGAAGAGACGGTGACCGACAAGGGCTACCACAGCGGCGCGGTGGTGAAGCGGATGAAGGCGTATGGCGTGCGCAGCTATATTCCGGAAAAGCAACCGAAGGGGCGGCGGAACTGGGCGGGCAAGCAGGCGGAACAGCAAGCGGTGTATGCGAACCGGCGGCGGGTGCGGAGCCAGTACGGCAAGAGTTTACTGCGGCGGAGGGGCGAGTTGGTGGAGCGCAGCTTCGCGCACTGCTACGAGACGGGCGCGCTGCGGCGCTGCCATCTGCGCGGACAGGAAAACATTCTGAAGCGGCAACTGATCCACGTGGGTGCATTCAATCTCAGCCTGATCCTGCGCCAACTGCTGGGCGCGGGCACGCGGCGGGAGTGGAAGAACCGCGTGGGCAGGCTTGTTTTGACCCTCTCCTTACGCTTCATGTGTCGGATAACTCAGAAGCGGCTTTGCAGAAGCGGACTCTCTGCGTCCGTTGCCCAGTGCTTCGTGAGGTCGCGTACCCGACTACATCGGCCGACTTGCAGGAAATCCGCTACTTGCACCCCGGGCTGTTAGCCATGAAATCCTCCGCGCAGGATTGTATCAGGGTGACACTAGGAAGCCGATCCTAGGGCGAGTTGGGTGCTGGGAGGAATTGAGGAGTCTCAGCAATCGATGGCGCTGGACACAGTCGAGAAGACAAGAGAGGACACGTTCATGCCGCTCTGAGTACGCCTTCGGTATTGGAAACAGTTTCTACGTTGATGCGGAGGGACTCCACAGCCCCGCCTGCCTCTGCCAATCTGGTCATCGACTCGATGATAAGGCTCAACTCGGTTGCCGGAATTTCACGTACCTTGGCGATGAGTTCCAGATTGTACTTGGCCGTTTTCGCTCCGTCCCCGGCTAACTGTGTCTTCTGGCTCCGCAGCGTACCGCCCACCATCCGGAAAAGGTTGATCAGGGAGTGGCTTCCGCAAATGGTGCACGCGTCATGCGGGCTGTTGCTGATGGTTTCACAATCAGCACAAAACACGGCATTGAGGAGGGGAACTGCGCTTAAGCCTCTTTCCGTATCGGCTGCTGTGTTCATATTCGACCCCCTAATCAAGAGATGCTCATAGGCCACGCTCAGTTTTTTGTTTTTCATTTTGGGTTGCAGCATTCCCTCCAAAAACTCGATTTGGGGTGATTTGGCTGCCGGAAGGGGTTCGGGTCGGCTGGGACGTTTCACAGGTGCAGGCAGCCTTCTGTACCACCATAGCGACCATGTAAAGAAGCCCAGTTGGAGCGTTACGGTCGCCCCCGGCGAAAAAAGCCACAAACTTATACTATGAGGTGGCAGTCCGCATCCAGTGGAGGGATCCGATGGGCGAAATGATTCAGTTCAAGCGACCGGACGGAAAGACCTGTCCTGGCTATCTGGCACCTCCCAAAGCAGGATCAAGCGCGCCCGGTTTTGTCGTCATCCAGGAATGGTGGGGACTAAACGATCAAATCAAAAAGACCGCTGATCGACTCGCCGAAGCCGGCTACAGGGCACTCGTGCCGGACTTCTACCGGGGCAAGGTCACCACGGCCGCCGACGAAGCAAACCACCTGATGACGAACCTCAACTTCCCCGATGCCGCCGGTCAAGACATCCGCGGCGCCGTGCAGTACCTAAAACAATCCTCGAAGAAGGTGGCCGTGGGCGGCTTCTGCATGGGTGGAGCGCTGACTATCCTGGCGGCTGTCCGGGTGCCGGAGATGGACGCCGGCGCCTGCTTCTATGGCATTCCGCCCCTTGACACCGCCGATTTGAAGAAAATCAAAGTTCCCCTGATTTGCCACTTCGCGAACAAGGATGACTGGTGCACACCCGCCAAGGTGAATGACCTGGAGGCTGCGCTCAAGCAGTCGAAATCACAGTTCGAGATCTATCGCTACGAGGCGCACCACGCGTTCATGAACGAAGCCCGCCCCGAGGTGTACGACTCGGCATGCGCCAAGACAGCGTGGGAGCGAACGCTCAAGTTTCTGAAGACGGCACTCACGTAACGGGTTCGCCGGGGGCGGCCCGAGTGGGGCGAGGCACGTCAGGAGGCTCGATATCCGAATAACTTTCGGCACTCCAGTCTCAAAAAATTGTCGAAGACCGGAATGTGAAGGCCGCCCTTTTCAAGGACGAATTTGCACGAAATGAGACAGGCCCGCCATTTGAATTCCTCGGTCCCGTGTTTCTTGCCGTAGGCGGTGATGTCTTCCTGGGAAACGCCAAACACCACGGCTCCTATTTTCGACCAGACGCAGGCACCCGCACACATAGCACAAGGTTCATGTGTGGAATACAACACGAAATCCGGTAGGTACCGGCCATAGCCGGAGCAGACATATTTCAATGTTTCAAGCTCCACGTGCTTGATGGATGAACCCGAAGTTTTTACCCGGTTGCCGGCAGATGCGATAACCACTTCCCGATTTCCAATAAGACGCGTGATGACGGCACCGATGGCATAGTCCCCCCGGTCGCGGGCGCGCTTTGCCTCGGCGATCGCAAGCTGCATAAACTTTTTCTTCGGCTTGTAGCTGGGAGGAATCATTTTTTCTCCCCGAGTCTGAAGGTCCTAGGCCATTTCTTCGCACGGACCTTCGCCCACCTTGCCCGCTGCGCCGCCGCGATCTTCCTACGGGCTGATGCCGACATCGTATGACCTTTCCTGTGGGCTGAGCCCGTCGCTGCCTTCGCTGGCTGCGATTCCTTCCGAGCATTCGCCCATCTCGCCTTTTGTGCCTGCGCCATTTTCCGCCGCGAAGCTGCCGATATTATTCGGGTCGGGTGGGTTGCTTGGCGAGATACTCCTGAACCGTTTAAAGACTCCATCACCGAAATTGCTTGATCCAACTTCTCTACATGTGCCTGCGCTTGCTTGCGCTCTTCTCGAAGCTCCTGAAGCGCATTGGTTAGATTTGACATTGTTGCCCCCTCAAGATTAACAGCGGGGAATATTGTATAAGATTGGAAACCTTCGCCGTTGAGTCCGTCAGTTCGCGAAGACATCAGGATACCGAGAACCGAGTCCATGGTCGCTGCCGCGGTTCAGGGGGCCGAGCGGATCATGGCATCCGGCCATTGCGACACGGAGTAACCAACATGACCGTGGACGATTTTCGTCAATCACTGACGGCGGCCGAACCGCCGGCGGAACTCACACTCGCTCTCACCGGGCTGCTAGACAAGAGCCAGCGCGGTTTGGTGTTGGCGAAAATTCCCACCGGCTTTGGGTAGAATTAAAACCTAGTAACGAACGCCTCGGAGGTAGTGGCATGTCAGCCCCGGACACTATTTCCGCGAAAAAGGACAGCGAGCCGAAGCCGTAATCCACAGCCTCGCGACGAAAACCTTTCTGACCGACTGGTGCTATCCGAACCCGAAGAAGCCGGATGGGAAAGAACTGTGCGATCTGCTGGTCGTGTTCGACGACACTGCTATCACCTGGCAAATCAAAGATCTGAAGGTGGACGAAGCAGGTATGTGCAAGAAAGCCGAAGTCGAGAAGAACCTGTGGCAACTGGGCGGCGCGCGACGGGCTATGTTCGATCTCAGGGTGCCGATTCGGCTGGAGAATCCGCGCCGTGGGAAAGAGTTGTTCAATCCTGATCAGATTAAGACCGTTCATCTGATTTCCGTGCTGATGGGAGATATGAGGAACCATTCCCTTTCTTCCAATTCGTGAAAGACAAGCTGATTCATGTCTTCACGCGGGAGTTCGCTGACCTCGCACTTTCCGAATTGGATACGGTTTCCGACTTCTGCGATTACCTGCGCAAGAAAGAGGCAATCGACCAGAACAAGAGGGTTGTGGTAGCGGGCGGCGAAGAGAACCTCTTGGCAAAATACTTGGAAAATCTGCACGGTTTCTCATGGATGGACAACTACGACAACATTTTGATCGATGGCACTGTTTGGTCCGCGCTGACGCGCAATCCGCAATTCATCGCGAAGAAACTACAAGATCAAGTCAGTTATGGATGGGACAGCGTCATTGACCGTGCCCACGACGGAACGTCCGAGCACTATGAGCGTCTAGCGCGGGAGTTGGCTCGACCTGACCGTTTCACCCGCCGCGTAATCTCCAAGAGTTTTCTCGAAGCATACGGCGAGTATATGGAAAAGAAGCCACCAATTTTCCGGCGCATGACGGCCTTCGGCGATACGACATACTGCTTCCTTCTAATGGAGGACGGGAAAGGGCCGAGAGAGCGCCGGAAAGCGATGCTTCAGATGATGTGTTTCGTTGCTCGCGGGATTCCGCCGATGAACAAGCGTGTCATCGGCGTAGCGACCGAGGCGGAGAATCGTTCCTACGATTACTGCGTTCGCATTCAGCCAGAATGGAGCGCAGTGGACGAGGCGAATAAACTACAGATTCAGCAAGACATCGGAATCTTTGTCAATCCACGACGCGAGATGGGCGGAGAGGATGAATACCCCAAGGTTACCTGACTCTACTGCCTTGGGACCAAGACTAGCAGTTGCGGGAAAAGAATGAGTGGACCAGACAAGTTTGTAGTGCAGAAATACGCCAGTGTCGGATCGAACGAACCGTTCACCGCAGCATTCCTTGGTCTGAGGACTTGGTCGATGCTGCGGACTTGGACTCCGCCAAGCAGACTGAGATCAAGGACATCGTCATGGAGATTTACATGGACTGTATGCTTCCTGCGTTCCTCTCCTTGAGGAAAATCCATCAGCCGGACGCGGACGCGGGGATGGCAGACAACTTCAAGAATTACGACGATCTCTACCGCTACCTTGTAAGGGCACTGAAGGATAGGACTCAGGCCGCTGCCAAAGCAATCGGCTACGACATTGGGTTCCTGTTCCAGCAAGACAAGGCGTTTGAAAAGGGTTGTCAGGAGTTTGGTCAGAAATATCCAGAGCTGCCCACGTTCGGGGACTGGTTGAAGAATGTTCGCGTATCAACGGAAAAGTTGGCAGCGATTCGCAACAATTTTCTGGAGCACCAAAGTCATCCTCGAACAGAGTTCATGGACTACTACAAACCGGACGTGGCTCAAGCCTTATTTGATTGCGCATGGCAGGAGGCGGAGGCCATGCTTGCCATCTTCATCTCGAAGCATTTCCCACCCGCTGTCAAACTCCGCATTATTCCAGAGCACGAGCGTGATCCCAACCTGCCTAAGAAGTTCGGTTTTTCCTATGCACCTCAAGGAACAGATACCAGTCCGGATGAGTGCCCAGAGTTTCCGTAGCAGATAGCCCTCAAGAACCCACCCGCTCTGCCGCTCAGATGCCGAGAGAGGCACGATCAGGGTCGGCGGGACCCCTAACCAATTGGATGCGGATCGGTGCCCGGCAACAGTAACAGTCGATCGGGCTCGACGACATGCTGCTGCGCCCATTGCAGAACTTCCTCTTCCTGGGTCAGCAGAATCACCTGCCGAGCGCGGCTGACGGCTGATATTACATTGAGGAGAGACCGTTTGCGGATGCGATCACACTGCACCAAGACGTCGTCCAGAAGAAGAGGGCACGTTTCACCCGCCCTCACAAGGCGCTCCGCGAGCACGATCCGTAGTAGGAGGTAAATCTGCTCAGCCGTGCCGTGCGAGAGCCGATGCGCGTCGCGCCACTGATGGTCCGGTCCCAGCACCTGTATACTTAGGTCGCTGGGATCCACTCTAGCGTCCGTGTAGCGACCCTGTGTTACGTTCGCGAGCCACTGGCGCAACCCCGCCGCCAATACCGGCGCAATGTCGCGGTGCACCCGCTCTTCTGCTCTTCGGAGGAAATCGAGAGCGAGGGTGAGCGTCCGGCCCAAGCGCACGACCCGTTCCGATTCACTTTGCGCAGCGGCCAAAGCCTCCTCCGCTTCCGCAACACTCGGAACGTCCTTGGCGCGCTCGCGCGCCTGAGTCTCAGCCGCTGTGGCCATGTGGGCCAAATCGTGGGCGACTTTCTCCGCATGACGGACTTTCTCGTCCAGATTCACGTTAGTTGCAAGCTCGGGAGGTTGACCGAGTTCGGCCTCCATGGCTGCCGCTCGCTGTTGGAGTTCTCCGCTCTGACTATCAAGATCCGCCAGCGTACCGCCGGCCAGCAGTGCTTCTAATTCGGCGTATTCCCGAGTCGCTTCATCGAAGATGGTCAGCAATTCTTGGTGCGTAGTTTGCCATCGGCGAAGCTCCTGGATTGCCGTCGCCTGGTCGTGTGCCTTCAATCCACAAAGCGCCAGGGTGGCCAGAATTTTCTTCTCTGCCCTCGACCTTCGTGCCTCGGCATCACGCGCCGCTTGCTCCGCAGCCTCTCGATCTGACAGCTGGTGGTCAAGCGACTGACGCCTGGAGGCGAGTACCGCCTGCTCAGCGCTGAACTGGCATGCGCGTTCGTACTCCTGGTACGCCGCTAGAACGTCAGTGACTCCAACTACTCCCCGCTGTTTAAGCGCCTGCTCCAGCACCTGTCTCGTTGCGGCGACATCGGAGACAAGCTCCTCATGACTTCTGGACCAGTCCCCCACAATCTGCTGATGTCGTTCCATGAGAACGAGCCCGTCGGCAAGCTCGCGCAAGGCCTTGGAATCTGGTGGGAGGCCCAGCTCAATGGTTCGCGTACGCGCCACCTTCACCTGCTCGCGTGCGTCTTCCACGGCCTTGCACTGCGAAAGAACTTGGGCCTCGACCGCACGAACCTCCTCAAGGGCTCGCGCGCGGCGCGCTTCGCCAGAGCGAAAGACCAGCCAAACGAATGCGATGACGCCTGAGATGACAAGCGCAGCGCCAATCAGCTGATTTGAAAATGCCCACAGACCAGCTCCGACTAGCACAGCCGCTGCCGCGAGGCCAGCGACGAGCAGTTTAGACGCAGATGAGCGTTG
>CAVQTQ010000005.1:0-596020 GCA_963716615.1 uncultured Acidobacteriaceae bacterium
CGCGGCCTTGACACTGGCCGGGCCTCGGCTACGCTCTGGCTATCCGGGGAATGTCATTTCGGAATTGCAACACTACAGACCAAGACCGAAACCCTGAGCAATCTGATTCGTGTGCGTGGTTTGTGGTTCTATCTTGTACGCTACTGGCTCTTGCTGAATCGCGGGGGAATGTGACACGTCGCGGCTGAGTTCCTGCCCGAGCGTCGCTACATCGTTCGTATAAATCTGCGCGTCATAGCGTCCACGCGAGACAGCGACATAGGCCATGCGGCTGTTGAGCAGATCCTTAGCGCCCAACTCTGTGTCCACGTGAATCAGGACGCGGTCGGCAGTCTGTCCCTGGCTGGAGTGGCTGGTCATGGCATAGCCATGATCGAGATGCGGATGCTTAAGAGGGTCGAGTTCGACCGCGCGGCCACCGTCCATCTTCAAGCACAGACGCCCGTCTTCGCCGATGCTTTTGATGGTACCCAACTCGCGGTTCGCAACTCTGAGGTCGTTGGCAGGTGCGGTGAATTGGATGCGGTCGCCTACTGAAAAACTCCGCATCTCCTCGCGGAAGACCGAAACGCCCTGCTGTCTGCGCGGATCGTAAGTTCGTTCTGTGCCGTCCCGCAACTCGACTGTCAGTCGATTTTTGGGAGCGTCAATGCTCGTCACCTGTGCGTACTCGCCTTTCCCGATGCCGGTCTCCTTCGATGCGCGCGAATAGCGCAGCACATCGCGCACGTCATAGCGCTCGGCCCAGGTGCGGTCCGCGCCGGTGAGGTCTTGGCGCCTCACCAGCGTCCTGATGCTGTGCTCCTCGTTGCTGACGAGGCCAACTCGCTGCAATTCCGTATGGACGCGCTCGTTGATCTCCATGCGAGAGCGATTATCGGGAGAAATCACCAGCGTGTTCACCGGCGATTTTGCGTAGTCCTTCGCAATAGCAGCGATGCGGTCGTCGTGGCCTTGAATCTCATGGACGCGGCCTTGCCGGTCCAGATTCTGGATCGCTTCGCGCACTTCACCACGCGCAAGCTGCTCGACCACCTGTTTTAGCTCCGGGTCTTTCTGGCGCACGATCTCTTCGAGCTTCACCGTTTTCATACCGGCGTCCTGGAGCTGCGCGAAGGGCCGCCCGGCCTCGACTGCCTCATGTTGCCGCCGGTCGCCGACGAGCAATACACGGTCATTCGCATGGAGCCGGTTCACAAACTCATGCACCTGCCTGGTCGATGCCAGAGAGGATTCGTCGAGTACATAGAGCCGTTTCTCGCCGGTATCCGGCCGCTGTCCACGTACCAGATGCTTCTGCAGCGTGGATGTCTCCATACCGGCTTCGCTGAGCTTCTGCGCCGCGCGGGACGTTGGCGCGAAGCCCTCCACCCTGTAGCCCTCGGCCTCCGCGCCTTCGCGGACAACGGACAGAGTTGTTGTCTTGCCCGCGCCTGCGATGCCATCTAAACCGACAACCTTCTCCCGCGAAAGAAAGATTTCGTCTACTGCTTGGCGCTGCGACGCATTCAACTCCGGGTGGCGGTCTTCCGTGGCGATGCGCACTTGCGGCGAGACCAGCATGGGATCGCTGTAGTCGCGCCGATTGCCTTCCTGCATCCGGCCAACGATCTCACGCTCCATGCGCACCATCACTGCGGTTGTGTACTGTCTGCCAGCACCCGCGTGCGAGACTTCGCGGAACTCCCCGGCCTCGATCCGGCGCTCGAACTCCTGCCGGACCTGGGCATAGGTGGTTTCTCCCATGCCGCGCACCAGCGCTGTTTCAAGGATCGCGCGGCCGTCCTGCACAGCCGATCTCTCGAAGACATGATCGCGCGCCCAGGTCACGGCCTGCTTCGCCTGAACCTCTGGCTCCGGCATCTGGTATTGCCCATGTTGGCGCGCCTGTGCGACGACGCGATCCGCCTGATGGCCATACTGTGCGGCGAGTTCCTGGTGCCGCTGTAAGACTTCTCCAGGCGACAGCAGTTCCTTGCGATCGCGCGTATGGTGGGCCGCGATCTGCGCTGCCGCGGCTCCGTCGATTCCTTGTTCCCGGAGATGGTCTTTGATCTGTTCACGTCGCGGACTGGAAGCCTCCAGATATTCCTTCGAGTAGCCTCGAATTTCTGGCTGTCCATGCTTGCCGCGCTCCAGTTCGTAGCCCAGCTTTTCCAGACGCAGTGCCAACTCGGATCGGTAAACGGCCGTGGCGTACCGCTGTGACACGAACATCTCGTGCGGTTGCAAAGCTCGCATCTGTTTTTCGTTTTCGAGACCGTTCTCGCGCTCGGTCATGTTGAAGAGCACGGCATGAGTATGAAGCTGGGGCGCCGCATAGCCATCGACGGGCCGCGCGGTGTCGTGCTCGAAAGTGGCGGCGATGAATTTTCCGGTCGTCTCCGGGGCATGGACATTGCCGATTCGCGCCTGCGTGTATCGCTCAAGTTCCTGAAGTGCCGCGCGTACACTCTCCCGATGGGCTTCCCGCACCCGATCATCGCCGCCCACAAGAGCGGTAAGCGATACCGACTTCGGCGCAGAGAATGTAGCGTCCCACCCGGCGCGATGCTCGGCGCTGGTCACCTCTCTGCCAAATTTGCCTTCATAGGTTCTCGAAACTTGATGGCGTACGAGCTGCTCTTCGGTGTGCGGATGTTGGCCTTCACTCAGTAGTGCAAAGTGCTCGGAACCGACGGCACCTTGTAACTCCCACTGCTCGGCGAGTCTGCCCTGCCACTCACTGTGACCCTGTTGATCGCGGCTCCAGTAGTTCTGTTCCTGCGAGGCAAATTCCCGCGCGTGATAAGTACGAGCCTGGGTGGCTGACAGCGGTTTCGAGATCGTGAGCATACCGAGCTCTCCTCAAGCGTGGAGTGGTGTTCTTGGCAATTTGGCTCTCATTCGATTCCCTTCGTTTTCTCCCAGGCGAACGCTTCTTTGGGTTTGGTCTCGGGCGCACCGATGATCGAACCGTTGACGGTCGAATCAAAGAGCGCGAGCATCGGCTGGGTAGGCTTCTTCAGCGGATCGGCGGGAGCATTCGCGGGCACTGATGATGTTGGTTTCGGCATGATCTCCGGCATCTGCCGCTGCGGAAATCTCGGCAGTCTGAATCGGATTCGGTCCATCCTTACCCTCCATCTCTGGATCAAACTTGGACGAGGTCGGCCCCATTCGATCGTCTCCCTATTCCGCCCTTTACGTGAGGACCGGTCTTGCAACACACTCCGCACAGCCAGTAGCAAAAGCAATATCGCGGCTACCCAAAGCGACGGTGTCAACAGCGAAAGGCTTCTGGGAAAAGGCATGGCACTCATGGCATACGAGCTCTTTCCTTGCCCTCGCGGGCGAAGAAGTCATCAAGCAGTTTGCGCGCCTGCTGAAGCTTTCGGGCGTCTGCCTGGTCGCGAATTTTGAGGACAGAATCAGGCGACAATTGTCTGCCTTCCGATGCCGCTTGAGAGGCTGCATGGAAGAGATTCAAGAGCGCGTAACGCACCGCCCAGACTTCGGCCAATACCAATTCGGCGGGATCGGCGGGCCGCCGGCGCGCAGCGCACAGAGCGGTCCCGCGCAGCCACTCGGAGAGAGCCTGTCCCGCGCTTTCGCCGGCAGCTTCTATTTCCCCCAGTTCGTCCGGAGTCAGCCGCGTGGCGGCAGTCTTGGTGCGGAAGCCGGGCTTCGCTTCTTCGCCGAACGGCAAACTGGACTGGGGATTAGCTCGAACGCGGGGATTACTCATTGGACGAACCGCCTTGTTGCACTACTGCGCTTGATTCCGCTGCGATTAAGCTGTGTAATTGTCAGTTCACCGCAAGGTCTTGCGCTTCAACGCGTTTACGTGATCGACGATTGGCAGCACTTTGTCGCAAACAAACGTTATCGTTCGCTACGGCGCTCATTCAGCCAATCACCGAATTTGTTGATGCAGCGAAAGTTAACCTGCGTAAACATCGAAGCGCCGGCTGGCGCTCCGCAGTTCCCAATTTGGGGGTGACGTGTCCCCCATTCTTCCGGTGCGAAGCACCGCCTCGCTCACATCTCGCCATATTCCAACGCCAACGTGTCCCACGCCTGCATCACGTCCGGCGACTGCCATGCACGGCGAAACAGATTCTGAATGGACTTCCAGTGCTCCATGGGGAAGACGAAACTAATTCCGTTGTCACAGGCACAGAAATTCACATCGAACTCTTGGTTCTCCATGATTCCAACGTGGGCGTAGAAATAGTGTCCTTTCCATTGAGCCAGAGGGCGAGTCAAATCGAGCCCTTCCAGCATCCTTCGGAATTCCGCAGTTCTCGCGTATCCATTTACCGGATAACGTGGCGCAAGCGGACCAGGAAAATGCAGGTAGGGAGAGAAATCGTTCCCCTCCTCTCGCACCAGATCGAGGCGGTACCCGCCCCCCTCCTGGGATGGCAATCCGCGCTGCATTGGGGCTTCAAAGTCATCGTCGTCGCCAGCGGGTTTCGGTCGTAAGGGCTTGCGCTGAACTGCGTAATGGCCTCGGGCACAGACGCGCCAGAGGGTATTCCAGTGCGGCCAAAGTACTTCGTTCAGCTTTTCGATATTCGAGAACGTTTCCTGATCCAAGAGCGTGTAGAGATTGCGAACGGCGAGCAGTGGTCGTCGGCGCTTCTGAGCCGGGTCTCTGAGCATCTGAATCGTTCGCGTAACGACTCGACGGAGGTCGTCACTATCGACATCGTCCGGCTCCTTTGCAGCGACTTGTTTGTCCTCGGGAAGCGTCATCAAATAGAGGAAGTCTAGGGAAAGCTTCTTCCTTCTGCGGGCGATTGCGTAAACGGCGAGAAATGCCTCAAGAATCTCGGCCAGAGAGTCATAAGAAAGCTGGCCTTGTTCGGTACTCATAAATGACTGCGCACCCTTGGCGCAATAGTAGGCAACGAGAGCCCATTCAGCCTGCGTGAGCGGCATGTGTGCCTCCGCTTTCCCGCGAATGTTGAGCAGAGAATCGGTCGGCTCAGTGAGCAGGTTTGCCAACTCAAGACGGTCGTCTCTAGCCGACTCCAGCAGTTGCTTTGCGGCCTCGGATGTCGAGACGGTTTGGCCGGTCTTCTGGGCAATGACTTCCTTCAGTGTTTCCAGCCTGGAACGGAGTTCTTCGGAGATACGGATGGAAATCACCGGCTGATGAGCGGTTGCCGCTTTTTTTGCCATGCGCCATCCTCGTTGAAATTGTGTAACGATACATGTTGACTGTATTGGTATGTCTGGGTTAGTGTCAAGGGCAACGTTGTTTCTTGAGGTTCCTCTATGACAGCCAGCCAGCTCCTCGGTGCCGCCGCACCAGCCCCAACTTTCGAACACTTCGTCGACGGAGACACAGCGGCCACGTTCCTAGGTATCACGCGACGTACGCTGCTGCAAAAAGTCCGCGATGGCAAAATTCCCGGTCACGCGCTCGATCCATCGGCAGAAAAGAAGGACTGGAGGTTTCTCTTATCGGAACTCCACGCCTACATGGTAAGCTGCGAAACACGGCCACCTGGAGCACGCAAACCACCAAGGAGGGTTTGATGCCCAGGTATCAAATAGGCAGTCTACGCAAGATAATGCGCGCGGAGGGTCTGACGTGGGTGCTTCGCTATTACGCTACTCGCTCGGATGGGAAACGAGTCGAGCGCACGACCGCTATAGGTCTTGTCAAAGATATCGGTCCCAGCCCGGCGGACGCATCGAGAGAAGTCGATCGTCAGAAGCTGCGCGAAACCATCAACCAATTGCAGCCCTTCCAAGGAACGCCGAGAACGTTTGGTCAGCTTTGTCAGGACTATATCGAAAACGAGCTGAGAATCGACCAATCGGAATCAGCACGTCCCAAAGCATTTCCCACAGTCGAAACCTACGAGCGACACCTGATCAAACGCATCATTCCACGATGGGGGAGATTAGCACCCTTAGCCGTGGAATCGAGGGATGTCGAGGCGTGGTTTCGGGAACTTCGCAAGGGGAACGCTCAGAAGAAGGTGAAGCCGTTAGCCGATCCTACGATCGACAAAATCCGCCGCATCATGAGCCTGGTCTTCAAGCACGGGCAGCGATGCAATTTCCTCCCTCGCCAGCAGGAAGGCAATCCCATGAACTGGGTGAGCCAACGAACCACGAGCGACTATCGGGCTGTAGTCATGACGCCGAAGCAGGCGTTCGAGGTTCTTCTCAATACTCCAGAGCCAAGGCGCACGTTGACTCTAAGCGACGCGGCCACTGCTCTGCGCGTATCAGAACTGTTGGGCTTGATGTGGATGGATCTCGATTTCGAGGGGTTGGTGATTTACGTGAGACGAGCTTATGTGTGGGGAAGATTCAAAGAGCCGAAGTCGAAAGCGTCAAAGGCTCCCGTTCCCATGCATCCGCTTTTGGCTGGCTTCCTCCTCGCATGGCGCGAGAGAACGAAGTATGCCAAGGAAAGCGACTATGTGTTTCCCAGCGTAAAGCTGAGAGGCAAGAAGCCGCTGTCCGCCTCCATCATGGTGCAGAAATACTTGCGCCCCGCAGCCATCAGCGCCGGCGTGATTCCTGCGAACTGGAAGGGACGCTTCGGATTTCACAACTTTCGCCATTCGTTGGCGACGGCACTGGTGAAGCTGAAAGTGGACCCCAAAACCGTGCAGGGTGTGCTGCGGCACGAGGACTTTGGGACAACGATGGAACTCTATGCACAGTCCGACATGGACTCCATGCGGGATGCGCAAGGCAAGTTCCTGGAACAGCTCATGGGGGACAGAATTCACCTGCTCACGGGGCGAGTTCAGTGAGAATCATGGGTTGGATCGTGGGTTGGAAATTTCGGCTCTGTACCGCCAAGTTCTTTAGAATGATGGTGGCCAGGGACGGAGTTGAACCGCCGACGCCAGCCTTTTCAGGGCTGCGCTCTACCACCTGAGCTACCTGGCCACTTCCTGTCCGCACTGCTCCGCACGCAAAACGACTGGCGGCCAATTTGACCGTGCATCGTGCGCTCTCACTGAGGCGGGACGCCGCAAAGCAAAACAGCCGATGCGTTGGGACCGTGCGGAACTTTCGAATTATAGCAACCCAGTGCCATTCGCTCAAAATGGTTGACGCGATTTCCGTCGCGTCTTTTGTTCTCACATTCTTTCGCGTGCTCTCTCACAACTGGCTCATAAAGGACGGCCGTTCGGTACGCCATTCATGATCGTCAGAGTGCAACGATTAGCGCCAAACCAGTACGGAATCTCGCGATGGTCATTCACGTCAAACACGGCGAGATCGGCGTCTTTGCCCGGTTCCACGCTGCCTTTGCGGTCGGCCAGGCGAAGCGCCCAGGCTCCGTTGACGGTAGCCGTTGCGATCGCCTCCGCCGGTGACATCTTCATATGCGTGCAGGCCAGCGACATCACCATTGGCATGCTCAGCGTTGGAGAAGATCCCGGATTGTAGTCCGTGGCCAGCGCAACCGCCACACCGGATTCAATCAACCGCCGCGCATCCGGATACTTCGACAAGCCGAGAAAATAATTTGCCCCTGGGACGAGCGTTGCGACCGTGCCATTGTGGACGAGCGCCGGCAGGTCGGTATCGTTCACGTGGTCCATGTGGTCGAGCGATGCTGGCTGATATTGAAGCAGCGGCCCGAGTCGCGTTTCGCTGAGTTGGCCCACATGGGCGCGGACGGCGAGATTGTGTTTTTTTGCAGCCGCGAAAATCTGTGCGGTCTCTTCCGCGGTGAAGGCTCCGCGATCGCGGAATACGTCTACAAACTGCGCTAGTTTGCGCCTCGCGACTGCGGGAATCATTTCGCTGCAGACGAGGTCAACATATTCCTGCGAACGGCCGCGGTACTCGGGTGGGACCACGTGCGCTCCCAGAAAAGTGGGGACCACTGAGCCGGGCCACTCGCGCGCGGCCGCGCGGATGGCTTCTAGCGATTTCAGTTCGGATTCGAGGTTAAGACCGTATCCGGATTTGGCCTCGACGGTCGTTGTTCCATGACGAGCCAGATCCGCCAGCGCTGTGGCAACCTTTTTAGTCAGCGTCGTCTTACTGGCCTTGCGCACGCCGTCAATACTGGAGCGAATGCCTCCGCCCGCCTCGGCGATCTCTTCGTAGCTGGCGCCAGAAATTCGCTTCTCAAAATCCACCAGCCGCGGATGTGTAAATACCGGATGCGTATGCGAATCGACGAAGCCGGGCAGGACGACGCGTCCGTCGCAGTCGATTTCGATTATCTTCTTGCGATTCTTCTTGAGCCACGGATCGCGGAGGGCGTCTTTGGTCCGCCCGACCGAAACAATCTTCCCGCCCAGACAGAGCACGGCAGCGTCGGCGATAATTCCAAGGTCGGAAAGGGAAGAGCCGCGTCGCGCACCGTCTGCGGATGAGCGCAGCGTCAGAAGTTGTCCGATGTTAACCAGCAGCAGGGCAGAGCGACTAGACATTGCCGCCCCAAAGATTGCCGCCCCAAAGACCTGACCCAAGGTTCCTCTGTGTCTCGATGTCTCCGTGGTGAATGTTCATGAACGCGCCATCGGAATGCGAACGCCCGTCTTCGCCGCAAACTTCTTCGCCTCGTCATACCCCGCGTCCACATGCCGAATCACGCCCATCCCCGGATCGGTGGTCAGCACGCGCTCGATGCGCGAGGCCATCATATCGGTGCCATCGGCGACCGTGACCTGCCCGGCATGGAGCGCGTAGCCAATTCCCACACCGCCGCCGTTGTGGATCGAAACCCACGACGCTCCCGCGGCCGTATTCAGCAGGGCATTGAGCAGCGGCCAATCGGCCACCGCGTCCGAGCCATCTTTCATGCTCTCGGTTTCGCGGAACGGAGAAGCGACCGAGCCGCAATCGAGATGATCGCGCCCCATCACGATGGGAGCTTTGATCGTGCCTTTCTTTACCAGTTCGTTAATCGCCAGCCCGAACCGCGCTCGCTCACCGTATCCCAGCCAGCAGATTCGCGCCGGCAGCCCTTGAAACTTGATGCGCTTGCGGGCAAGCTCAATCCAGCGGCGCAGGCTGCGATTCTCGGGAAAAAGTTCGAGCACAAGATCGTCGGTGATGGCAATGTCTGAAGCCTCGCCGGAAAGCGCTGCCCAGCGAAATGGGCCTCGACCTTCGCAGAACAGCGGACGAATATAGGCTGGAACGAATCCCGGAAAATCGTAAGCATTCTTCACCCCGCGCTGAAACGCAAAAGTGCGAATATTGTTCCCATAGTCAAACGTAACCGACCCCATCTTCTGCAGACGCAGCATTCCCTCCACGTGTTTAACCATGGCGTCCAACGACCGCTCCTGATAAACCTGCGGATCGCGCTTGCGCAACTCCAGCGCGGCTTCGAACGTCATGCCGTTTGGAACATATCCGTTCAGCGGATCGTGCGCCGAGGTCTGATCGGTGAGAATGTCGGGCACCACGCCGCGCTCGGCCAGTTCCGGGATGATGTCCGCGCAATTGCCCACCAGCCCGACCGAAACGTTTTCCTTTTTGCGGATAGCATTCTTCAAAATGCGCAGCGCCTCGTCCAGCGTGGTCACGAGAAAATCGCAATAGCCCGTCTTGATCCGCTTCTTGATGCGCTCGGGATCGACGTCAATCCCAAGAAACGCCGCGCCCGTCATGGTCGCCGCCAGCGGCTGCGCCCCACCCATGCCGCCCATGCCACCGGAGACGATCAGCTTCCCGCCCAGGTCGCCGGAAAAATGATCGCCGCCAAAATGTCTTTCGCCCGCCGCGTTGAAGGTTTCGTACGTACCCTGCACGATCCCCTGCGAGCCGATGTAGATCCACGACCCGGCCGTCATCTGCCCGTACATCATCAGCCCTGCGCGCTCGAGTTCGTTGAATTTCTCCCAGTTGGAAAAGTGCCCAACGAGATTCGAGTTCGCAATCAGCACGCGCGGCGCGTACTCGTGAGTCTTGAACACGCCCACAGGCTTGCCCGACTGCACCAGCAGCGTCTCGTCGTTATCAAGTGCCTTTAACGCCCGGACGATGGCGTGATAGCAATCCCAATTGCGAGCCGCCTTGCCCGTGCCGCCATAGACGACCAAATCCTGAGGCCGCTCGGCAACGTCCTCATCAAGATTGTTCATCAACATGCGCATAGCCGCTTCCTGCTGCCAACTCTTGCAGGAAATCGCAGTGCCGCGCGGGGCGCGAATGCGGGTGTAAGAGGATGTGGGAGTTTCGATGTCAACTGGCATGTGTATATGGTAGTGCGTAGGGCGGTGAATCATCAATCTAACGCACAAGGGCTTTTTGCTCCTACCCTCCCAACCATGTCATCCTGAGCGGAGCGCTGTAAGCGAAGCGTAGCAGCGCGGAGTCGAAGGACCCCTGCGTTCTTCTCCACGCTAAGTATTGTACAATTGTACATATATGCTATAATCCAGCCATGGAGATCGTGATCGATACTTCCGCCATCCTCGCAGTCATCGGCGAACAACCGGAAAAGGGCGAATTGGTTCGGCTCACGCGTGGGGCGACACTCGTGGCCCCGCCCTCGGTTCATTGGGAAGTCGGCAACGCGCTCTCCGCTATGTTCAAGCGCAAGGCGATCGGCTTGGACGAAGCGTTGAAGTTATTGGAATCTTATGCCGCCATCCCCATTCGCTTGATCGATCTGGCATTGAAGCAGGCGGTTGAGTTGGCGGCCAGACTGAACGTCTACGCATACGATGCGTACGTGATCGCATGTGCCGTGAACCAGAGAGCCCCGATCCTGACCTTGGATACCGGTTTGAAAATTCGTGCGCGCGAATTGAAGCTTGATGTACTGGAGGTAAACAATCTGTGAAAGCCTACACTTATTCTGAGGCGCGGGAGAATTTTGCCACAGTGCTTGAGGAAGCGGAACGCGAAGGGGCTGTTGAGATTCGCCGGCGCGATGGCGCCATCTTTAGAATCTTGCCTGCGCGAAAGTCCAAGACATCGCCGCTGGATGTGAAGGGCGTCAAGTTAAGGGTGTCCACCACGGACCTTGTCGCAATTGTGCGCAAGGGACGCGAGCGGCAATAGGTGAATCCAGATCTGTCTCACCGACCGCCGCGTATCCAAGTCCCTCCCAACCCTGTCATCCTGAGCGGAGCGCTGTGAGCGAAGCGTAGCAGCGCGCAGTCGAAGGACCCCTACTCAGCCCGAGCCGTCAACGTCCTGAAGATTGGGAGTGGAGCAGTTTTCGTCAATACGCAACAGCCTGCGAAGGACGTGTGGAGATTGAGTGCGAGTGCACGGCAAGAAGGCGCGAGCGAGCGGCAGGGACACTCTGTCCAGCGGTCGAACTGCCCCACTCAAGCCAAAAGAAGGCTTGAATGCGCCACCCGTCATCTTGTCATCCCGAACGAAGTGAGGGATCTGCAGTCCTCCGCTAAATACGATCCCTCCCAACCCTGTCATCCTGAGCGGAGCGCTGTGAGCGAAGCGTAGCAGCGCGAAGTCGAGGGACCTCTGCGTTCTTCCCCCACGCAACGCCGCCGCGGGGATCTGTCCAAACGAACTCGATTTTCGTTGACAGCTCATTCCGCGGAGGGAGTGGTCTCAGTGGTCGGTGCTCGGTGCGCCAGATTGATTCTCTTCCTTACCGCTGGGGTCTTGTTTGTCGTCGTCCGATCCAAAGCGATCCTCAATCTCTTTGCTGATCCAGTCCCGGATCCCGGATGAGGGTTGACGCCCTAGCGCCTTTTCGTCGAAGGCGTTAAATGACTTGTCTAGGTACTTGGCGGCCAGGCTTAGGTTCCAAACATCGCTCGGAGAGTCAACAATTCGCGGCATCCACAGTTGCCGAGTAAGAGGGCTTTCCGAAGGACCGGAGTTGTAGCGGCCGACATGATACCACGTGCTGTGGGCACACTGGCTGAACGGAGTGTAGACGTAGTTATAAAAATCGAGTATTCCCGCTTCTTCCGCCATTTCTCGTGTCGTCTTACCGGACCAAGCCCCAACATTTATCTCGACCAGAAAGTTCCACCTTTGCGTGTCGATCCATGCCTCGTAAGCCCGAACCAATTGCTTGAGATCTTCTTTGGAACTATCGTCGGCGGATTCCAAACGCTTTTTCCGATGTTCCAATTCCAGCACGGCCTGGCCCAAGCCATGGTCAATGTACTGTCGCGCTCGCGTTTTCGCATCGAGAAGAATCCATGCGAGCGTGATGTGGACGTCCGTCATCGCGCGCAAGAATAAGGGGGCCGAATGCCCATTCCACAATTGCGGTGCGGAGGCCATTTCGATGGCTAATGTAGCCTGTCTAGCAAGCAGAGCGGTGAGAACATTAAAGACTTCCGGCATCAGAAAATCTGGAGTGTACGCTTGGCATCGCAGCCGAAGTTCTTGGCGAATCTTGGCTTCGATTGCATGAAAAAGGTCTTCGAGCTTACGTTCCTTGCTGATCATCCTTCCAGGTGACTAAAGTTCAGTGGGTGCAACTCAAGGCTGCGTTTCCAGAAGTATTGCACCCAACTGTCGTCGGGGTACTTCGGGAGCGTCGTACCCGCCAGCATATTTACGGCAGAGCAGATTGACGCCCCAACTGCCAAGGATTTTTCCGTTTTGGGGTAATGCTCCACTTCCGGGAAGTCGGCTAGGGCTAGCCCTCGCTTCACATACAATTTTCCAAGCACAAAACCCAAATAAATGGCTTGCGCTTGAATGAGCACTCCACTCCTCGACCTCTTATCCTCCAGTTCTCCCAATCGTTTTTCAAATCGCAGAAGGTAGCCAACATCGACTAGACCGGTCGGTCGCCAGTCCAACAGCTTCGAGAGTGGACAACCGGGATATAGGTTTAGGAAGTCGGTCAAACTTTCCGCTAGCTGAAGTAAAACATTGGCCTCAGACAGGTGTGCTCTGAGCTCGTTCGCGTGGTCATCGGACAGGTGGATGTAGTCGGAAATGAATCCCCACCAGTGATTCCGGTTGTCCTTCCCTCGGAAGTATTTCGCAATTTCCTCGGCAACTTTTGCGGCAAAGCGATGCGAGACCCTGTCAGCAATCACGTCCCACCAGATCAGTTCTGGCATGATATGGCTCGACCACTTCACACCATCAAACTTAAAAGCTTGGAGCATCGGCGGGACGAATTTCCCTCCGACTTTCCGGTAAGAGCTTAGGACCCGGTTCCCTTTCTGCGGAGGTTGGTTCTTCTTTTTCACGGCCACCTACTCCCGAGTAACGGCGCGGACCACCCTTTATACTGTACAGGGGAACGGACCTCATCCTAACGGCCAAGCCGACGGATGGCGGCGGGCGGGTGGCCTCTCAAACCCTCCTTCGGCTTGAGTGGGGAATTTGCGCCCCTCCGCCATCCTCACTCGACCATCCATCCTTTTTCATCACATCCGCGCTGTGTCCACCATCACTGACTTCCATTCCTCCGCCATGCAAGAATCATTCCCAGATGGTGGCAGCGAAGCGTATGCCCGTCTCCAGAGGCGGCCAAACGCTCTTTAACATCCTTCGATTCCCCGAGCAAGGCTTGAGAAACTGACCGTGGCGAAACGGGGTCAAACACCAAGAAACAGATCGAAAACCCGTAAGTCCTTATTTCGGAATACTTTGATATAAGCCCTTAGTTTTCAAAGACCAAGTCCAAAAATTGCCCGTAACCTCATGATTCCTATAGACCAGGGGGGAGGGGGGTACCCGATACTAACCAGTAAACATCTAGGCATTTCCTAACGCGTGCTCTGGCCCGGTTGCTGCAATCGCACGACAAGATAAGGCTCGGAAGGCACCCGCCCGAAACTAAAAGGCAACGGTCCCCAGACCGCAGAATAAAATCCGGCGCCGAGCGCCATCGTAGCCGCGTGGGCGTGAGGATCGATCTGCAAAATTTGTTGGGCAGCCACAAATTGCGGCGCGATGGGGAACGTGCTGGTGGTGTTTTCCGGGATCACGACCAGGTCTCCGGTCTGGAAGGCGAACTTGTCTTGTTCCACCGGACGCGCTCCGAACAGTTGCATGTAGTACTGGAATCCCCAGTGTCCCTCGAATAGAACGCTGCCGGGTTGGCTTTGAGTTTGCTGATGAATCAAGCTGGCCACGCTACGTCCTGAGCTGGCCAAGGCCATGTCTCCCCAGGCAATTGATAGCGAGACGATCGCGGACAGGGCCAGGGGGAAGGCCAATTTCCCGGTCGATACGCCGGACGGCCAGCGAGCCGAGGCGACTCGGGTTTCGTCTTTGTTCAAATTCAAATCCAAATCTAGATCCAACCGCCGGGCCAGCAGAATTGCCGCTGCCGGAATGAGTGGCAGCAGCGAGCGAGCGTTGACGGTCCAGTTCAAGAAGGCCGCAAACAGGAAAGTGCCAAGAACCCAAAGTGCCAATAGAGCCGAGTCCGCGTCTCCTCTTTCTCTATAGTGTCCTATATAGTCTGCAATGACCAGCCCGAGAGCGGAAATTCCACCGGCAACATAAAAGGCGAACTGCGTCCCAATCCACATCCAATGCTGTCGCGGGTCGTGAGTTAAGGGAGGCAGCCAACGCATGCCCACGGCCAATCCGGCGAGCGCCGCCGCAAGACTCCCAAGAATCAACTGCCGGTGGCTCCAGAGAAAGGGGGAAAAAAGCAATATCGGCAGCGCGCATCCGCCGAGAAAACTAAGGCCTACTAGCCCACTGATAAGGCGCGAAGCCTGATCGACGTGTTCGGGCGATCGCGCATATTGAGCGGCGTCCCAGAGTAAGCCTCGGCCGTAAAGTGTCTTGGTCCAGAGTTGGTACCCGACCAGGCCCGCTACGGGTAGAAGTAAATACCAGACCCAGGCTCCGAGGCGCCGCTGCTGGAGGAGTGAATAGGCCGCTAGCAGCAGGATCAAAGAGGCACCGAAGTATTTGGTCAGAGTGCAAGCTGCAATCAGAACACTACTCGCCGCGAAATGAAGCGCCTTGCCTGAGTCGATTCCTTGCAGCCAGAAAATGACGGCCCAAACCCATAATGCCAGCATCGTGACATCACACATCACACCCGTGGCGGAGACCAGGAAACCGGGAGCGAACAGCGTGGCCGCGGCGGCGATCAGAGGAGATGCGGTGAAGCGCGCCGCCAGACGGTATGTCCCCAAAACCACGGCGATTGCTGGGAGTAGAAAACCGAGGTGCCACGCTCTCTCCGACCACCCCGCCACGATTCCAACCAAGGCTCCGTAATAAGAGGAGAGCGGGGGGTTTTTCGTGATGGCGGACATCGGCATGTCGGTGACATACCAAACGAGGCGGAATCCGTAGGGATCAAAAGGATGATGCGCGATCTGTTGTGCCGTCCAGACAAACAGCGGGTCGTCAATATTAAAGGCCTTTCCGGAGAAAGGCAGCAGACAGGCAAGCGTGGCGAATCCGAGAAGCAGATAGGAATGCAAGGGCGTCCAGTAAGGCGAGGTATCCCGGTGAAGCCGATTTCGCCCTTCCTGAGTATTGTGCGTACTTATTCCCACTCAATCGTCCCCGGCGGCTTCGACGTAATGTCATACACCACGCGATTCACCCCGCGCACTTCATTCACGATGCGATTCGAAATCGTCTTCAGCACTTCATATGGCAGCGGAACCCAGTCGGCGGTCATGCCATCTTCGGAATGCACGGCGCGGACGGCGCAGGTGTACGCGTAAGTCCGCTGGTCGCCCATCACGCCGACCGACATTACCGGCAAGAGCACAGCAAACGACTGCCATATTTTTTGATATAGCCCAGCCTTCTTGATCTCGCCCACCACAATCTCATCGCACTCGCGCAACAGGTCGGCGCGTTCTTTCGTCACTTCACCCAGGATGCGCACCGCCAGCCCCGGCCCGGGGAAAGGCTGCCGCTGTAGAATGTCCTCAGGCATGCCCAGATCGCGGCCGATCCGACGAACTTCATCCTTAAACAAGTCTTTCAGCGGCTCGATCAACTTAAGCTTCATTTTCTCCGGCAGTCCGCCCACGTTGTGATGCGACTTGATGACCTGCGATGGGCCGCGCACCGAGCGCGACTCGATGACGTCAGGATAGAGCGTGCCTTGGACCAGCCACTCGACTTCGCCTTCTTCTTTCTCTATGCGATGCGCTTCGGCGTCGAAGACTGCGATGAACTCATTGCCGATGATCTTGCGCTTCGTCTCCGGATCGCTGACCCCAGCCAGTTTGCGCATGAAGCGATCCGTCGCATCGACCGCAACCAGGTGCAGGCCAAGATTGTCGCGCAGATTCTGCTGAACTTTCTCGAACTCGTTCTTTCGCAGCACACCGTTATTCACAAAAACGCACGTGAGCCGTGACCCTTCGACTCCACTCAGGGCAGGCTTGCCGGGGTTGTCGCGGAGGGCTCGATCGACCAGCACCGCCGCAACGGAAGAATCCACGCCGCCGGAAAGCGCGCAGATCGCCCGCCCACTGCCGACCTGCTGTTTCACCTGGGCCACGGTCGCGTCGATAAAATGCTGAGGCGTCCAGGAGGGCTTCGCTCCACAGATATTGAGCGCGAAGTTTCGCAGGATGTCCGAGCCGAGCGGCGTGTGGTGCACCTCAGGATGAAATTGCACCGCCCACATTTTGCGCTCTGGATTTTCGATGGCGGCAACGGCGTTCGGAGTTTTCGCCGTCAACCGGAATCCCGCAGGCAGCTCTTCGGCCTCGTCGCCATGCGACATCCACACTGCGAGCAGGTGGGGCAGTCCCTGGAACAGTTGTGAGTCGGATTGCTGAATCTCCACTTTGGCGTGGCCGTACTCGCGTTTGGCGGCGGGGCGCACTTTACCGCCCAGCGCGTACACCATGAACTGCAATCCGTAGCAGATGCCAAGCACCGGAATGCCGAGATCGAAGACGCTCTTGTCGGCCAGCGGCGCGTCGTTGTCGTATACGGAAGACGGGCCACCCGAAAGAATGATTCCCACCGGATGGTAGCTGCGAATTTCTTTGAGGGTGGCGTTAAACGGCAGGACGACCGAGAAGACTTTCTGTTCGCGGATGCGGCGGGCGATTAATTGCGAATACTGCGCCCCGAAATCGAGGACAACGATGGATTGGGTTTCCACGGATGAGTGTCTCAGATTTGTTGCAGAAGTGTAAAGCTGTTAGCAGTCAAGTGGCTAGTGTCAGCTTGTGTAAATCACAAAGACCCGACCTCCATCGCTTCCTCCTTATCGTGCAACCTGCCCCCACCACGGAGCATCTTTAATACAAACGATAATTCGCAAAGGCAGGCCGACTGCGCGCTGTGTGGGGGCGCGACGTACGTGCAGCGTGACGTTCTGGAGCGTAGTCGGCGCCGCTTAAACCTCAACTATTCAATCATGAGGAGGAGCAACAATATGAAAACTCTAAGACATCTGATTTCGCTGGCCGCGCTCACCTTCGCACTAGCGACCCTCACCTTCGCCGCCGGCAAGAACGCCAACAAGAATGAAGGTAACTTCACACTACCCGACACCGTTCGGGTTGGTTCAACCGAACTTCGCCCTGGGGAATACAAAGCAGAATGGAAAGCGGAGAGCGACGGCACAGTCAAAGTCGACATATTGCAGCACGGCAAAACCGTCGTCACGGCGCAAGGCAAATTGAAGGACCTGCAACAGCCTGCACCCTATGACGCGGTCATCACCGTTCCGCTCAAGGACAACGCGAAGGCCATCAACGAGATTGACTTCAGCAAACGGAAACAGGCGCTGGTGTTGGCAGAGTAGACTGCCATCGCCTGTCGCGGTGACAAAACCTTCCACGCGGGCCCGCTTTGTAGAAGCGTGCCCGCGCTTACTTTTCGCACCTCACGGCTTCACATGAAGTTATCTAACGACAATATTCACTAATTTTTCGGGCACCACAATCTTCTTTACAATCTGCTTGCCAGCGATCGCCGCCTTTACCTTCTCGTTCGCGAAAGCGGCTTGCTCGACCTGATCGTTGCTCGCGCCCGCCGGCACAACCACCACGCTGCGAAGTTTTCCGTTGACCTGCACGGGAATCTCGATCTCATCCTCGGCCGCCAACGCCGCATCGTACTTCGGCCACGGAGCCTTGAGCAGATTGCTAGTCTCGCCCGTTATCTCCCACAATTCGTGCGCCAGGTATGGAGCCATCGGCGCCAGCAGCAAAGCGATGCTGCGCTGTACATCCAGGATCAACGAAGCGGGAACCCGTCCGGTGGCAATCGCCTGCTCCGCGCCATAAATCTCGTTGACCAATTCCATGATCGCCGCAATGCAAGTGTTGAAATGCCAGCGTCCCTGGAAGTCGTCGCTGACGCGCTTGATGGTCTGGTGCAGTTTGCGCTGAATCGCGCGAGCCAGCGGCGACAACGACTCTATCTGTAGAGACGAGGCCTGCCGCGCCTCTGCAGGATTTCTGAGGTAGAACCGATACACGCGCCCCAGAAACCGCTGAATGCCCTCGATCCCCGTTTCCTGCCAATCCAGATCGCGATCCGGAGGCGCCGCGAACAAGCTGTACATCCGCGTAGCATCCGCCCCATAACGCGCCACCATCTCATCCGGCGATACAACGTTGCCGAAACTCTTCGACATCTTCGCGCCCTCTTTGATCACCATCCCCTGAGTGAACAGGCGCTTCACGGGTTCGTCATTCTTCACCAACCCCATGTCACGCATGAACTTCGTCCAGAAGCGCGAATAAATAAGGTGGAGAATGGCATGTTCCACGCCGCCAATGTATTGATCAATCGGAAACCAGTAGGCTATGGTTGCGGTATCGAACGGCGCGTTGCGATTGTGCGCGTCGGCGTAGCGATAGAAGTACCACGACGAATCGACGAACGTATCCATCGTGTCCGTCTCCCGCCGCGCCGGGCCGCCACATTTCGGACAAGTGGTATTCAGAAACGACGGCACATTCATCAGCGGCGATCCGCCCGCGAGCGTGATTGGAACATTGTCCGGCAAAATCACCGGCAAATCTTTTTCCGCGACCGGCACCACTCCGTCCTTGTCGCAATACACCATCGGAATCGGCGTGCCCCAGTAGCGCTGCCGCGAGATGCCCCAGTCCTTCAAGCGGAAAGTAACCGTCGCCTTGCCGAACTTCTTTTCCTCGGCAAGCGCCGACATCTTAGTAATCGCCTCCTCGCAGCTCAGCCCGCTGAACTCACGCGAGTTCACCAGAATCCCGTCCATGGTCGTAAAGGGCAGAGTCGGTTCGGCCATGGTTTCTTCTGGATCGCTGGACCGCGGCAGAATCACCAGCCGGATCTCAAGCTTGTACTTCTTGGCGAATTCGTAATCGCGCTCATCATGCGCCGGCACGCTCATGATCGCGCCCGTGCCGTAGTCCATCAGTATGTAGTTTGCCACCCACACCGGTACCGCTTCGCCGTTGTAAGGATTCTTGGCGTAGCGTCCAGTGAACACGCCATGTTTCTCGATGGCCCCGATATCGCCCACTTCTTTCGCCCGGCGCTGCTCATCGATCAGCTTTTCAACCTGTGCGTGCAGTTCAGTATTACGAGCAATCATGTCCGCCACAATCGGATGCTCAGGCGCCAACTGCACCGAGGTAGCGCCATAGATAGTATCGACGCGCGTAGTAAACACCGTGATCGTCGAACCCGCCGGTCCGATCGTTCCGCCCAGATCGAAATCCACCAGCGTGCCTTCGCTGCGTCCGATCCAGTTCTGCTGCATGATGCGGACTTTTTCCGGCCAGCCCTGCAGCTTTTCCAGATCGCGCAGCAACTCGTCCGCATACCTCGTGATCCGCAAGAACCACTGCTCCAACTCCCGTTGCTCGACGGGTTGGTCCTCATGCCGCCAGCACATCCCACCGACAACCTGCTCGTTCGCCAGCACGGTCGCGCACTGCGGACACCAGTTCACCTTGCTCTTCTTGCGGTAAGCCAACCCCAATTCGTAGAGCTTCAGAAAGAACCACTGATTCCAGCGGTAGTAATCCGGCAGGCAGGTCGTAACCTCGCGCGACCAGTCATAAGCGAACCCCAGGCGCGTCATTTGCACCTTCATGGCCGCAATATTCGCCAGCGTCCACTCCTTAGGCGGAGTGTTGTTCTTGATGGCCGCATTCTCCGCCGGCAGCCCAAACGAATCCCACCCCATGGGGTGAAGTACGTTATACCCGTTCATCCACATGTAGCGTGCCAGCGCGTCGCCGATCGAATAATTGCGCACGTGTCCCATATGCAGCGCGCCCGAAGGGTAGGGAAGCATCTCGAGCACGTAATACTTCGGCTTGGACGAATTGGGCTCGGCGGCATAGAGCGCAGTATCACTCTGCCAGCGCTCAGTCCATTTCTGCTCAATGCGCTGCGCTTCGTAACGATCATCGTGCGTGGTGGGGATAGGTTTGTCTTCCTGTGGCATAGATGTGGGTGGTTCAGTAAAGAGAATCCATAATTTTACAACGGCCAAACCGAGTGTGTGGCGCGGGGGCCCTCGCCCGTAAACGCGGTCAGAAGCGTGCAGCGCATCGTGCGATAGGTCTGGTCACAAGGAATCTGAGAATGGTCAGAACTCCAGCCGAGCCTGAAACGCGATCATGCGCGGACTGCTATCGCCACCCAAACCGACGCCCAGCAAGCCGGTCGGCGGAGAAGTTGTGTACGTGAGGGCTCCAAAGCCGGTCTCCGTCGAAGGCTTTCCCGGAATGCCGGCCAGCACCACGCTTGGAAGCCCAAAATTCGGATGGTTGAAAACATTAAAAAACTGACCCTCAAACCTTAGCTTTACATGCTCGGACAAGGAAAACCATTTCGTCAGGTAGAAGTCACTCCAGAGGAAATCCGGACCGCGCAGGGCATTGCGGCCGAGGTTTCCGAATTGGCAATGCTGCGCGCTGTCGCCGCCGGAGCACTGCCCCGTACTCGGATCAACCGCCGATATAAAGGCGTCCGGATTGAGCCATTGAATCGTGCCCGGTTGCGTAACGCCCAGGTTGCAATGGCGGCAATAGGGATCCACACCCGGCACAAGACTCGCGAACTGCGGCCCGCTGCCCTGCACAATCCCGTCTCCGTTTGCTGAATAGGGCGTGCTCAGCACGGAGAACGGGACGCCGCTATGCCAAAACATGGTCCCGGAAATCTGCCAGCCATTGAGCGCGTAGCCCAGAGAATGACGGCTCACTCTAACCGGCAACTGATACACATACTGCGCGTTGAGATTGTGCCGGATGTCATAGTCGCAGGGACCATGGTCGCGGGCCAGTTCTCCCGGCAGCGGAGAAAGAATCCCTCCCGCGGAGAACTGCAGGAATCCTCCATTCGATACCGTATCCATGCAATGGCTCCAGGTGTAGTTGACCTGCCCTTGCAAGCCATGGCCGAGCCGCTTCATCGCGGTCAGTTGCAGGCCGTTATAGTGACTGTTTGCGCCGGTAGAAAACTGCGTCACCGCGCTGAATCGCGGATCGGTAGGCTGCATGTAGGGGAACGGCGCAAAACATCCCTGACATACGGTTTGGTAGCCGTTGACCTGAGTCGAGTAGGGCTGGTTCACTGCGCGTGTGCCGACGTACTGCGCTTGCACAGTAGCCGTAGCGCCGACTTGATGTTCGATTCCTAGGCTCCACTCCATGAAGTAGGGCGCGTGGAGTTTGCCATCCGGGATGGCTGTGATCGCCACCGGTGGCAGCGACGGCTGGCCTTGAGGAAATCCCGAGGTAAAAGTCCGATTCGCGGCAACCAATGCGTCCTCGGCGCTGTTCGTCACTCCGGGCGCGATGCCGGCGCAGCCGACGACCGGGTCGCAGCCCGTTGATCCCTTGCCCCCCACGGTGCCAAGCAGTCCTCCCTGAAACGTCTTATCGTAAGGAGGATTGGCGCCGATCAGGTCGGCCACGGTGCCCGGCAAAATGTCGCTGAAAATCCCAAAGCCGGTGCGGAACAAGGTTTTCGGCTCAAACTGCCAGGCAATCGCCATTCTCGGCTGTAGGATCGCTATGGGTGTGGAGGAAAAGAGATTGCCGAGATGAGTCTGAATAGCGGCGCTCAGCGGTTGAGTGGCGTCGTGCGAGATGGAACTGAAAGAGCCGCGAAGACGGGCAACTTGATCGTGCGGATTCAGGGGATTGGAATTGAAGGTGTCGCGCAGACCAAAGGTCCAGGTCAGGGTGCGGGTCACTTTCCAGGTGTCTTGCGCGTAGAGATCGAGATTAAGAAAGTTAAAGGGCTCGTTTGCATTCGAAGGGAAACTCTGCGACGCGGTGTTCGCCACTCCATAAATGAATTGCTGCAGGTTCGCGTAGGTCACGGTGGGAACGGTGCCTTCTCCGAAGTCAAAGTCGTTCAGGCGGAAAATGCGGGTATTGGTTCCGAACCGCAGCTCGTGGGCGCCATGGCTCCAGGCAAGGTTGTCATTGATGAAGAAGCGCGAGGCGCGCCGGCCTTGAATCCAGGTGTTGTCCAGCCCTCCGATGGGGGTGAACGGGGTGGCGCCCGTGCCTTGCAACACGATCGGGAAAGCTGAAAGCGTCTTCTGAAGGTTGCTCGGCCCAAACAAGCTTTCATACCAGGAGAAGGCTGGATTGAAGTAGTTCACCAGGCTCTGCGAGAAGACGTGCGTGTGTCCTGCTGCGAACGAATAGAGGGGCTGCGGCGAAAGCGCATTGAACACCGGATTGATGGGATCGGTGTACGCGGCTTGCAGCCCGGTGTCCGACTGAAAACGAAACCAGGCGGTATCTTTCTGGTCGATGTTGTAGTCGACGCGGACCGTCTGCACCTGCTCGTGGTCGTCACTGGTGTGCGAAACGCTTTCCTGGCTGGCGCAAACCGCAATCGGACAACCGTCTATCGCGTACGGCGCGCCGTTGGTGTTGCCATAGAGCGAGAACATGTTTTCATAAAAATTAACCTCCTTCTGCGGCGCGGGAGGGTAAATAAAATTACCCTGAGCATCTTTAAGGCCTAACGGAAGTTGCCCCAAGACGTATTGCTGAAACGTCAGGGTGGGAACAATTGTCGGCGTGACGATGGGTAGCGCAATCCGTATCCATTCGCCATCGAAGAAAAAGAAAAGCCTCTCGTGCACAATCGGTCCGCCCACACTGCCCCCAAAATGATTCACCGTCGATCTGGGCTTGTGATTCCCCGGCGTCGCATTCGTGAAGTAGTCCGCCGCATTCAGTAGCGAACCATTCCACAGTTCATAGACATTCCCGTGAAACTGATTCGTGCCGGACTTGGTGACATAGTCGACCTGGGATGCCCCATATCGTCCTTGATCGACGGAATAGGAAAGAGTGTTAACCGTCACTTCTGAAATCGAATTCAACCCCAAAACGAGGTTGGTGGAGAGGCCGCTGTTGAGATTGGTCAGCGGGTCGTTCGTTTCTAGTCCGTCAACGATGTAGCCATTAGAGAGGGCGGGGAGCCCGTTGAACTCCACGTTGCCATATCCGTTGCTGCTGCCAACGAAATCGTTGCTGTTGCCCGCCGTATTAATGAGGGCGCCTGGCGAAAACTGCAAAGGATAGGTCAGGTCACTGCCAGGATTGGGAAGGTCTTCAAGGGCCGGTGCGTTCAGAGTGGTAGATGTGTTTGCGTTCTCTGGGTTGATGATTGCAGCTTCGCTGCTTACCTCCACCGCCTCATTGGTTCGACCCACCTTGAGCGTGAAATCCACCGTTTGCTTCTGGCCCAGGCCCGAGATGACGTTGTCATTTTGCTGTACCTCGAAGCCTGGCGCTTCCGCTCTGACCGAGTAGACACCCGGCTTTAACTGTGGGAAGTTGAAGCGGCCTGCCGCATCGGTCTTGGCGCTGCGCCTCAGTCCCGTCTCAGGGTTAGCGATCGTCACCGTGGCGCCCGGCACAACCGCGTTTGTCGTATCCCGAACTTGGCCAACGATCGCGCTTGTGGTTTCCCCCTGTGCCCGTGCCTCCGCCGGAAGAAGACACGCCACAGTCAACGCGAGAACCGCAAATCGTCCTCGTACCATGGGTTTCCTCCTTCTGTAGCCTAAGGCAGCAATGTGTTTACGTATTATCAATTAACTAAGGATTAGTATCTGTAGTTAATCATAGTTAATAAGCATAGGCAAGAACAAAACGGGAAACTGTGGGAAGGAACGGCAGGAGGGAAAGTGACTATGCTACCCGTTCCCGCGCGCTGTTTGCCCAGTTCTCCGCCGGACGCTAAACTAAACAACTCGGGGTACCCCTATGCTCGTAGTCATGCAAGCGCAGGCCACCGAAGACCAGGTCCGCGCCGTTTGCCAGAAAATCGAAGCGCTCGGATACCGCGCCCACTCCATGCCTGGCGCGCAGCGCACCGCCATCGGAATCACCGGCAACAAAGGCGAGGTCGAATCCGGAACGCTGGAAGAAATGCCCGGAGTGCAGGAAGTCATCCGTGTCACCAAGCCTTACAAGCTAGTCAGCCGCGACACCAAGCCCGACAACACGGTCATCAAGTTTCCCAATTCGCCCGTCACCATCGGGGGCCCCGGCCTTGCCATCATCGCCGGCCCCTGCGGAATCGAGAGTCGAGACCAGGCCTTCACCATTGCCGAGCGGGTCGTCCGCGCCGGAGCCCAGTTCTTCCGAGGCGGAGCCTACAAGCCGCGGACTTCTCCTTATTCCTTTCAGGGACTCGGCGAAGAAGGGCTGAAGATCATGGCCGAGGTCCGCGACCGCTTCGGCCTGCTCATCGTCACCGAAGCCGTCGATTACGAATCGCTCGACTTGGTCGATCAGTATGCCGATGTGATCCAGATCGGCGCCCGCAACATGCAGAATTTTTCGCTGCTCAAACGCGCCGGACGCGCCCGCAAGCCCGTCCTTCTGAAGCGCGGCATCTCGGCAACGCTGGAAGAATTCCTCATGGCGGCCGAATACATCATGAGCGAGGGCAACTACAACATTGTTCTCTGCGAGCGCGGTGTGCGCACCTTCGCCGATCACACCCGTAACACGCTCGATCTCAGCATCGTGCCAGCAGTCCAGCGCCTCAGCCACCTGCCCATCATCGTCGATCCCAGCCACGGCACCGGCAAGCGCAACAAGGTAACGCCACTCTCCCGCGCCGCCGTCGCTGTTGGAGCCGACGGCCTGATCGTCGAAGTCCACCACGATCCCGACCGCGCTCTCTCGGATGGCATGCAGTCGCTCTACCCCGATCAGTTCGATGCGCTGATGCAACAGGTCAGGCAGATCGCGGCGGTGTTAGGACGTGGCGTCCCCACAGCTGGCAAAGTTCAAGCCGAAGTCACAAGTCCCGCGGACTGATGCTGAATGACTCGATGGCATCTGATAATCTCTTGCCTTTAGCGAGGCCAACTCGTCCTTGAGAAAATTTCTGTTACTCGCCGTCCTTGTCCCGCTCGTCCTCGCCGCCGGATGGTACTACTTTCACGAGCGCACTCTCCCCGTCTACGGGCCGCTTTACCGCGAATACGCCTACATCTCGAATGGCAAGAGCAACACGGTTACGGTCATCGACTTGCGCAGCTTCCGCCCGGTAAGAACACTGCAAGTGGGCGCTGAGCCTACTGGAGTCGCGGCTAATCCCAAGCGAAATGAGGTTTACGTTGTTAACTCTGGATCATCTAACGTCAGCGTGATTGATGCCGAGCAGAACAAAGTCGTGGCTACCATCGGCGTCTATGGACGTCCCTTCTTCATCGATGTTTCTCCGGATGGCCATCGCGCATATGTTGCCAATTCCGGGTCTAATAACGTTTCTGTGCTTGACCTGGACCGTCGGACGGTTGCGGCTACGCTTCCGGTGGGAGGGAGTCCTGGCTTTGCTCGCGTTTCGCCCGACGGCTCAACCGTGGTTGTCAGCAATCGCGCCGACAACTCCGTCTCCATCATCGACGCAGCGCGCCTCACCGTGCGCTCTGCCATCAACATCTGCATTCATCCTGAGGACATCGCTATCCTGCCCGATTCCACGAAGGTGTTCATCTCCTGCTCTGGATCGGGCCAGGTAGCGAGCATCGAGATTAAGAAGGATGATCCTAAGAAGGAAGATCTCACGAACGACAAACTCCTCGCGCTCCTCGATGTCGGAAAATCTCCGGTGAGTCTGGCCTTGAAACCTGACGGCGGAGAGCTGATCGCTTTCAACTTCGACGCGGGCAGCATCTCCATTATCGAGACTGCGCCTGATGAAGTGTCGGGTAGTTATCTGGTCGGAGCGCAGCCCACGCGCGGCGTGGTTTCGCTCGATAACTCGCGCCTCTACATCTCTAACTTCGGATCGAATAACATTGCGGTCTACGACATAGACCTCGGCAAAATCATCGCCTATCTGCCCGTAGGGACACATCCCGATGCGCTCGCGCTCTCCCAGAACCAGAACTATCTGCTGGTACTCGACTCCGGTTCGGGAGATCTGGCTGTAATTCAGAAACGTACGCCGAAGAAAAAATTCGAGCCGTCGGAATATTCCCTGTTGACGATCATTCCTGTCGGCATGCAACCGAATCAGATTGTGGTGAAGTCGTTTCGGGCGACGAAACTTTTGGGTGAGCGCTAGGCCCCGGGCCAAGCGGAGCTTGGACGGCGATGGGCCGGGGCCACCCGCGAAACAAAAATCTGATACGAGTCCGGCGCTAGCTCGCGATGCATGAACGCCCCTTTCTTGGTGGGCGCAGAAAGCCTCGCGACTTCGTCAGCCAAGAGCGCTTGGTTATTCTCAGCCTGGCTTTTCGCCTAGCTCTTCTTTCCGGTCACGGCATAGAACGCGGTTGCTTCCTGCTCCACGTTCTTGCTGCCGCACTTCGGGCATTTCGCGTCTACTTCGTGCTCTTTCAGAGTGAGAATTAATTCGAAGGTTTTGTGACAATCTTTGCAGACGTAGTCGTACACGGGCATGAGGGCCTCCCGCTCGATTGCGAACACGAGCTACGCTTGAAATTGTACGCCGACCGACGCCGCCTGTCCTGAGCGAATCCAGAAAATTTCAAGCGCGCGACCAGCCGTATATCCCAATCCCACCCTTCAGCACGAAGGGTGGGCATCCGATAACGGGGCGGCAACACTTATTTAGGCATGAGTTCGCGCGCCAGCTTGCTTGCTACCACTGTGCGTATATCGTTGCGTTTCTTCCCCGCTTCGATCATGGCCTCTCGCGATCCGTAATGCTTGGCGATTAGGGTTGCGGCTTTGGCGTCGAGCTGATCGATGGTCGCCCAGTTCGGAACCATGTAGCCGACCGCGATATCCCAGTCGTGCGGGCCATCGGTGGTCACGTTGCCCCAGACTTTGTAGTCGCTGATTAAGCCTTCCTTCTTCAACATTTCATAGACAGGCTTGAAGTTCTCGCGAAAATCTTTCCAGAACGGCTCAGACTGACCGGGTTTGATTTCGTAGTAGGTGACGCGCCATACCGGCCCATAATCATAGTTCGGACTCTGCGCAAAGGCGGGAAGCGCGGCTAACAGGGTTGCGACAAATAGCGTGGCCCATAGAATTTTTCTCATCGTGCCTCCTAATTGTTCTTGAAATGGATGGTCCCAGGTACGGACGCCGAAGCGTATCATCCCGAACGACGGTTTACAAATCTTTGGCCTTGGGCGGTGGACTTGGGGGCAGTGTTCCAAGAGCACTTTGATGATGATGAACTCATCACGCGTTCGCGGTACTAGCTTTTCGGAAATGTTCGAGGATGGCTTCAGCCTGAGATTTGGTTACGACCGCCGACAGCGCGGCTACGTCGGCTTGCTTCACGGCTTGCAGGCTGCCGAAATGTTCCAGCAGGCGGCGAGTGGTAGATTCGCCCACGCCGGGAATTTCGCGCAACTCGGTGGCGCGGTCTCGCATCTGGCGGCGCTTACGATGGAAGGTCACGGCGAAGCGATGGGCTTCGTCGCGGATTTGCTGTACCAGATGTAAGACGGGAGAGTGATGATCGAGCGCTATGGGATCGTCTTCCTGTCCGCAGACGTAGATGATCTCTTCTCTTTTAGCGATGGCGGCTAGCGGCTGGTTGATGATTTCGAGCGCTTCGAGGGCCTGGGCGGCGGCGTGGAGCTGTCCGAGGCCGCCGTCGATCAGGACAAGGCTGGGCAGGGGCTTTTTTTCTTCCTGCAGGCGCTGGTAGCGGCGGGTGACCACTTCGCGCATGCAGGCGAAATCGTCCACACCTTCGACGCTCTTGATGATGAACTTGCGGTAGTCGGATTTCTTCATCTTGCCGTCTTCCCAGACCACCATTGAAGCGACCGTTTCCGCGCCTTGAATGTGTGAGATGTCGAAACACTCTATGCGCTTCGGCAGCTCGAGAAGGGCCAGCGCGTCTTGCAGGGCTTCCTGAATGGCGCGCGAATTCGGCTTCAGGACGCGGAAACGCTGATCGTACGATTGCTTGGCGTTGTTGCCGGCTAGATCGATAAGGTCGCGCTTGTCTCCGCGCTGCGGAACGGTGATATGCACCCGTGTGGCGCGGGCGCCCCTTCGACTTGGCTCAGGGCAAGCCTCGCCCGCGAGCTGTTCGCTGAGCGCGTCTTCGAGTTCTTCGCGATCTTCGAAGTCGACAGGAACGTAGATGTTGCGCGGAACGTAAGGCTGGGCTAGATAGAGCTGCTTGAGTAGGGCGGAGAAAAATTCTGCGGGATAGAAGCGGTCGGCGACGGGACGGGTGCCGACGCCCGTCTCTCCATCGGCTTGATCGTTTTGTTGCGCGAATTCCGGCAGGTCTTCCCAGAAAAATTCTCGGCGGTCTAACACTTTTCCTCCGCGCATGTGGAACAGATTCACGGCCAGCATCTGATTTTCGTAGTGATAGCCAAAGACGTCGGCGTCGTCGCCTTCGACGGCGGCGATGCGCTGCTTCTCCTGCAGTTGCTCGACGGTTGAGATCAGGTCGCGACAGCGGGCGGCGCGTTCGAACTCCTGAGTTTCGGCAGCTTCGGACATGCGCTCACGCAGCGATTTGACCAGATCGGTTTGGCGTCCTTCGAGAAAGAGCTTCACGTCGCGCACGGCTTCGGCGTAGATCTCGGGTGTAGTCAGCTCTTTCACGCACGGACCCAGGCAACGCTTGATATAGAACTGGAGGCAGGGACGCGGATGGTTGCGCGTCAAGTCCACTTTGCACGACGGCACCATGAAGTGGCGATGAATCAGGTCGACGATGCGATAGGCGAGATTGGCAGGGAAGTACGGGCCATAATAGGCGCTGCCGTCCTTGCGCAGGCGGCGCGTTACGTACACGCGCGGGAAGCGCTCGGCGAGCGTTAACTTCACGTACGGGTAAGTCTTGTCGTCGCGCAGCAGGATGTTGAAGCGCGGCTTCTTTTGCTTGATGAGGTGGTTCTCTAGGGCTAGCGCCTCTTTATTATTGGCTACGACTATATATTCGACGTCAACGGCCTCGCGCACCAGCGTGCCGGTTTTCGCGTCCTCCCAGCGGCCCTCGTGAAAATAGGAAGAGACGCGCGAGCGCAGGTTCTTCGCCTTGCCGACATAGATGACTTCGCCTTCAGCGTTCTTGTAGAGGTAGACGCCGGGAGAAGTGGGCAATGTCCGGATTTTCTCGGGGAGATCCATCGCGGTCGTGGTTCAGTGCGGTCTGGATTTAGTGTAATGTAAAACATATAGACATAAATGTGTTACAATTATGCTACATGGGATACACAATCACAATTCGTCTTACAGAAGAATTAGCGGCTTGGCTCAAGAGTACCGCGCGCAAGACGGGAGTGCCGGTCGGCCGATTGGTTCGCGAGCAGCTCGAACGCGCAAAGCGGGAAACAGGGAGCAAGTCCTTCATGCGCTTTTCGGGGTCGATCGATGGACCTCCCGATCTTTCCTCGCGCAAAGGATTCTCCAGAAAATGAAGGGCATTGCGGACACCGGTTTTGTGGTCGCATTTCTGAATCGTTCCGACCGGCATCACGAGTGGGCTGACCAGATCGCTATGCAAATTTCAGAGCCGTTGCTGACCTGCGAGGCGGTATTGGCGGAAACCGCTTTCCAGGCGCAATCGGCGGGCGCGGTTCTCGGACTGGTGCAGGAGGGATTCTTACAAGTTGCCTTTGATCTTCAAGGAAACCTCGGCGAGGTTCTGGAGCTCGCGCAGCGTTATCGAGATCGTACCCCCGATCTTGCGGACCTGTGCCTTATTCGCATGAGCGAACTGCATGACGATTTACCCGTGTTCACAGTCGATGAAGGCGATTTCCGTGTCTATCGGAAGAACCGGAGAGATGTGATTCCTATCGTGTGCCCGCCGCGACGCTGATGCCTTCCTCTACGGTCGCGGCATGCATTGCTTGCAGCAAGAGTAGCGCGAGCAGGAACAGAGCCCAAACCTGATGAGGCATTGCGACCGCGTTCCACCACCACCAGTGGCGCAATGCGGCAAAGTGTCCGGCGTTTTGGAGCTGTTCCAGGATCGAGCCGCCGGGTATGAGGAACGGCAGAATGAGGAGAAAAGACGCTCGGGCGAGTACTCGCACGCGCCCAGACGGTGATTGCGGGCTCCACGCCAATGTCGTGCTCCACGCTAATGGGAAAATGAGTAGGGAGGCATCGTAGAACCGGTGGTAGATCGGAAGAAGGCTGAGGACTAAGAGCGTGCTCAGCCCCAGCAATGCGTTCTTTTCTCCCCGCCACACTTTTCCCGTCCACAGCAGGAAGATCCATACGAACCCGAGAATTCCGTCGATCGAGATGGCGAGCAGATTGGCCAGGCTCCGATCCGGAACAATCGCGTACGCCACCAGTTGCAGATTGATCAGGCCGAAGCGGATTGGATTCTTCTCGGTGAAATCACCCAGGCTGCCCGAGGCGAACAACACTCGATTGTCGTAGAGATAGCTTTGCAGCCAGGGCGTTCCGCTGATCGCCAACCGGGCCAATGCCAGGGCGAACAAGGTCGCGACCAGGCCGATGGCGATTGCCGGGATACGCCAGCGGCGACAGGCGAGGTAGTAGAAGAGGAAGGGCAGACCGATCTGAGGCTTCAGGGCGACCGCGACAGCAACCAACACTCCGGCGAAAGCGTCGTGCTTGTGCTCTGCCGCCCATAGTGCGGCCGCGGCCGCGGCAATGGCCACCGTGACAATACTCCCTGCAGCGAGCGCGGTGTGGAACGGCGCGAAAGCGAGGGCAAGCACCAGGAACACAAAAGGCCAATAGGTTCGGGGAGGAAACTTTGCCACCGACAGCAGTGAAGTGACCGTCACCGCAAATGACAGGACAGTGACGGCCAAGCATAACGGGTGAGCCACGTGCCACGGAAGAGCCGCGACGGGCGCAAGCAATACAAACGCAGTCAAGGGATAGGCAGTCGGTATGCCGCGCTTGAGGACCAACGAACCATTAGCGAGATCGCGGGAGAGAAAGTCGAAGCGTTGCGCATCGGTCGGCCAAAGTCGTACGAGGTTCAGCGGGCTATACGGGTCTGCCCCTTGCATCCATAAGCGCGTCTGAATGTAAGGAGAGATGAAGTCGTTGAAGTCGGAATTCCGGGCGAATCGTACCGGGCCACGGAGAAGAAACTCAGCGCCAGCGAGCAAGAGAAGCATGCCGAGAAGCACGTTCCAGACGAATCTCGTGCGCTCTCTCGGGCTGGGCATAAGTCCGAATTGCTCATCCTTTCCCTCGCGGAGTTCGGTAGTCTCCCGCCCGGGGGCCACACCGTAAGCCGCGTTTCTGATAGTGATTCCCAATCTGCCCAGAACGGCAGAGATTTACGCGCTCCACCCCTTCACAAACTCCACCAAGCTGCGCAGCGCGATTCCCGACGGGCCTTTGGCGATCCACGGCTTGTTGTCTTCCATCCAGGCGGTGCCGGCGATGTCGAGATGGATCCAGGGTGTGTCCTCGGCGAATTCTTTCAGGAACATCGCCGCGGAGATGGCGCCGCCCCAGCGTCCTCCGGAATTTACGATGTCGGCGATGTTCGATTTGATGATCTCTTTATATTCGTCGTCGAGCGGAAGACGCCACATTTTCTCGCCCGCTTCTTTATTGGCGTTTGTGAAGCGCTCGTACATCTGGTCGTCGCTGGCGAAGATTCCGGCATTCACGTAGCCCAGGGCTACGACCACCGCGCCGGTCAGAGTGGCGGCGTCGACGAGATGCGTGCAGCCCAGTTGGCGGGCGTAGCACAGGCCGTCGGCGAGGATGAGGCGTCCCTCGGCGTCGGTGTTGATAATTTCGATGGACTTGCCGGACATGGCGATCTGCACGTCGCCCGGCTTTTGCGCTTTGCCGGAGGGCATGTTTTCAGTGGCGCAGATAATCGCCGTGACCTTCACTTTCGGCTTCAGCAGCGCGATGGCGCGCATGGCTCCGATCATGGTAGCGGCGCCGGCCATGTCATACTTCATTTTTTCCATGCCGTCGGCGGGCTTGATGGAGATGCCGCCGGTGTCGAAGGTCACGCCTTTGCCAACGAGACCAAGGTGAACTTTGTCAGCCGCGCCTACCGGGTCGTAGCGCAGGACGATCAGCGCGGGAGGTTCGTCGGAGCCTTGGGCGACTCCCCAGAATGCGCCCATCTTGAGTGCTTTGATTTTGTCGGCGCCGTAAGTTTCGCAACTGAGGCCGACTTCAGCTGCCATTTTCTTAGCGCGCTCCGCCAGGATGGTCGGCGTCATGCGATTGGAGGGCTCATTGACCAGGTCGCGCGTGAAGTTCTGCGACTCGGCGACGATGCGTCCGGCTTGCATAATGCTTTCCAGGCCCTTCGTCTCCCCTTTCGCAACGATGGTCACGGCGTCGATCCTCTGGTCCTTGCGATCGCTCTTGTAGTAGTCGGGATCGAAGTTGCCTACGAAGGCGCCTTCCACGACGGCGCGCACGCCTTCGGGAGCGGAAACACCGTTCTCGGGTAGGGCGAAGGCAAAGCTGCGGATGCTTTTGCTCTTGAGCGTTCGCACGGCGGCGCCGGCGAGCTTGCGCAATTCCGCAGCTGAAAAATTCTTGGCTTTGCCGCCGCCGATGAGGAGCAGGCGTTTGGCCTTCAAGCCTGCTGGGCGGTGCACGAGCGTGGTTTCGAACGCTTTGCCGGTGACTTCGCCGCTCGAAATCACGTCCTTGGCGGCGTCGCGCACGGCGGCGTCGGCGCATTCGACAGATGGTGAAGGCTTATCTTTTTCGCCACGGTCTTTTTCGGTGTGGTCAAGCACCACTACCGCCAGGCAATCGGTTTCCAGTTGAGAGGGAGCGGAGGAAGAGAGGTTTGTATTCATGATTGACTATCTTCAGTATCCACGGAAGACGGGGGACCGCGCAACTCAGTTACGGGTGTTTGTGAGCGCGTGAGAACGTGGGCCGTCCCTGTTCAATTCTGAATCTGCTACCATTCCCGCTTCATCTGAAATCTAATCGTTATGCATTGGTGGGCATCAATTGCCGGGATTGTTCTTATCCTCCTCATCCTGATGGATGCGTTTGAGACCGTGGTCTTGCCGCGGCGCGTCAAGCGGACTTTTTTTCGCATCTCGTCCCGCTTCTACAAGAGAACCTGGCGCCTCTGGACCCGAGTGGGGCGGCATATCAAGTCCGCGAACCGGCGCGAAAGCTTCCTGGCGTACTATGGGCCGCTGTCGCTGTTCCCGCTGCTGGGCTTTTGGGCGCTCGGGCTGATTCTTGGATTTGCCTGCGTGCAGTACGGACTGGGCGAACATCTGACGCTGGGCAATGAGAGAATCACGTTTTGGAAAGTGGTCTATCTCAGCGGCGAAACTTTCTTCACGCTGGGCTATGGAGACATCACGCCCAGCAACGCTGCCGCCCGCGCTCTGGCCGTTATGGAAGCGGGCATGGGCTTCGCGTTTCTTGGAGTCGTGATTGGATATCTGCCGGTTATCTATAATGCGTTTGCCGCGCGTGAGACTGAAATTTCGCTGCTCGATGCGCGCGCCGGATCGCCGCCGAGCGCCGCCGAGTTTCTCGGCCGCTTGGGTTGCTGTCCCGAACAGACCGTGCTCGACGAAATTTTTCGCGACTGGGAGCGCTGGTGTGCCGACCTGCTGTCGAGTCACATTTCCTATCCGGTGCTGGTTTACTTCCGGTCGCAGCACCCCAATCAATCCTGGCTGAGCGCGGTGACGGTCATGCTCGATGTCACCTCGCTGATCATGACCGGCGTGAAAGGGATCCACCCGGACCAGGCGAAGCTCACATTTGCCATGGCACGGCACGCCGTCGTCGATCTCGCCCAGGTTGTAAACGCGGAATACAGTCCGCATGACGCAGGCCGGCTCACGGCAGAAGATCTAGCCCCGCTCCGAACGGAACTTGCCCAGCACGGCGTGATTCTCAGCGCTAATCAAAATGACGGTGCGGACACGCACGAACGTCTCGCCGAACTTCGTCTCCTCTACGAACCTTATGTGCACGCGCTCGGGCGCCGGCTTTTCATGACGCTGCCTCCGTGGGTCAGCACCGATCGCAAGAAAGATAATTGGCAGGGTAGTCCGTGGGATCGTGCGATCCAGGCGCGAGCGCTCGAACATCCGGGACGAGCGGCCGACGATCACTTCTGATGGGTGATCGGGTCTTAATCGGGCAGGAGCGATTTTTCGCGGTCCTCCGATTAAGAACTAGTCCGCAAAAACTGAGAGGCTGGTGACATTGACGCCACCAGCCCCTCTCTGTCCTTTCTTGTGAAAACGCCGGCAATGCCGCGGTCCAATCGCTCAATCGCGATCAGGTGCCGTCGGCACTGTCTTCACCTGCTGAACGCCGGCTCCGGGGTAGGGTTTGTCGTCTCCCATGATTCCTCTCCAGAGAACGCGATTGAATAAATCGGCATTGACCATGTCAGCGTGGCTGAAGTTCATGCCTTTGGTGGCTTGCGTCCACCACTTGCCGTCGTGGAGCGACTTGACGGCGGCGGTGATCGGGCGGCTTTGAGGGTTGTTGCATTCTGGCACCAGGGTCGGGTCCACCGGCGGCTGGCACAGGATGCCTGGAATCGTTGCGGTGTAGGGCTGCAGGTTGGGTTGCTGGATGAACACGTCAGACATCGGCAGCGCGTTCGCGTCGTTGAGGCCGAGGTGATTGACGCCGAGGATGTCCTCAATGGTCCGAAGCACGTTGGTCGAGTTGTACATGGTGTGGACGACCGCGCCGCTATTGGTGTAAGGAGACGCTATGAACACCGTGGAGCGATGGGCATCCACGTGATCCGGTCCGTCCTGCGCGTCGTCTTCTACAACGAAAATCGCCGTATCCTTCCAATACGGAGAGTTGCTGACCGCTTCGACCAGACGGCCTACGGCGTAGTCGTTGCTGGCCATTTCGGCCAGTGGGTTTTCCAGTCCTCCAACATTGGTTGAGAAGTCGCCGAAATGGTCTTCCATGAAGTCGACCATCTCGAAGCTGGGCAGATTGCCATTTTTCACATACTCAGTGAACTCGCGATTCCACTCGTCAAAGCGGTACTGATCGGGAGTGTTGAGGTCCCAGCCCCGATAGTAGAGATCGGTTTTGTCGAGCAGCGATTTACGCACGGGCACCGCCTGCACCACCTTGTCGGCGAAGGCATTGCGGTCGATGGGAATGTAGAACGGCGAGCCCGCGTAGGGATCGACATAATAATTCTCGTCGGCGTAGAGGCCGTAGTGGCGAATCGTCAGGCCGGCGCGCAGTACGCTGTCCCAGATGTAGCCACCTAGAGCGTCGGGATCGAGATCGTCGGCGCCTTGCGAAGCGGTGATGTCCTTTGATCCAGGTTCAATCGAAGAGCCGCCGGTCGGATCGAACAGCGTCGTAATGCGCACCGTGCTCGGACTCGGCGTCCCCTTCGTCGTGTCAGGCAGGGCAATGCCGATGTTGCGCGGATTGCCATTCCAGTCGAAGGGAATGTTGTAGTTGGCGTTGCCATAACCGACCAGCACGTTCTTGACCGTGGCATCGTTGGTATGGCCCTGAGTATCCCAGTTCCAGCCGTCGCCGCTTACGTCGCCGGCATCGTAGTAGTTGTCGAGCAGCGCGAAGCGTAGCGCGAGCGCGTGCTCATTGGGGGAGATGGGCTGCGGGAACTGTACTCGCTTGGGATCTCCATTGCCCTGCTTCAGATCGCCGAGCACCTGATCGTAGGTACGGTTTTCCTTCTGGATGTAGATCACGTGTTTGATGTGGTTGTGCAGGAACGCCATCATGGGATCATGCTGCGGATTGTTGAAGCCATTGTTGGCGTCCACCAGTTGCGACAGATAGCTGAGGGTGTCGGCGTCGGGCACGGGGATGGTCGACAATCCCGCCTTGAGCAGCGCCAGAATGTATTCGTTGCGGGAGGTGGGATTCGGTGGCGGACAAAGAAGCTGTGAATACTGTGGCGGAATGCCCTCACCTGGACAATCGGAACGGTATTCGAGATTCTTGCCGGCGTTGGATTTCATGTTCACCACGTACAACGTGTTGCCGCTGGCGCTGACGCTGACTGAGCTGGGGTACCATCCGGTGGGGATGCGGCCCAGCAGCTGCTGGGAAGCGACATCGATAACCGCTACGGCGTTCTCACCGCCGAGGGTAACGTAGAGCCGAGTGCCATCGGGGCTCAATGCCAGCGAGTTCGGATTGGAGCCTTTGTAGTTGTAGCCCGGACGAGCCACGGAAATCCGGCTCGCGACCGTATCTTTCGCAGTATTGATGACTTCGATCTCATCGAGATCGCCGTTCGAGACATAGAGCCAATTCTGATTAGCGGACAGCACCATGCGATTCGGTTCGCCACCGACCTTAATTACCTTGAACGTTCCCGAGGAGCTGACGTCGAGCACTTGACCGTCGCGCTGGCTGCTGACATAGGTCTTCACCGTACCGCCCTGGGAATTTGATACCACTACCGGCCAGTACGGCATTTCGCCTACGGCTGCGGTCTGTCCGGGAGCGAAGAAGACAATCTCGTTGGTGACGAGGCGAGTTGAGGTGTTGATGATCGACAGCGAATCGTTCTGGTAGTTGGCCACGTACAGCGTCGTGCCGTCTGGACTGATGGCCAAACCCGCGGCCAGCGCGCTGAACGGGATGAACATATACTGCGCAATCGGGCTATTGTTGATTGGCGTTGTGCTGAACAAGCCGCCCGTTGGGTACTCCTGTACCGGAACGTTGGCCGGCTGGTTGTGATTCAAGAGGACGAACGGAGCGTCTGGGGTGTAGGTACCGTCGGCGCTGGCTCCGCCACCGGCAGAGGCAAACACTTCGACGCGGTCGTCGATGCCTCCGGCGACGTAGAACTTGGTGCCCGAGGGATCCCAGATCAGGCCGTCATAGGTGTTGGGAATGTTGATCTTTTGTTTCTGCACCGGCTTCGCGCCGCGTACGTCATAAACGAAAACCCACTCCGCATTCGGCGTGGTGGTAGTCGACGGAAGTCCAGTCAGCGGGTAGAGCGCATCCCACAAGATGGGAGTACCGTCCGGTCCCTGAGTCTTAAAGCCTGTGTTGTAGCCGGTGGTCAAGATTAGCAGAGCGGTGCCGTCGGGGCTGAGCGCAGTCGTCACCGCACCATTCGCGTTGGCAGATCCATCGGGGCGCAGCCCGGTGGGCAAGTCCTGGAAAATCGAGCCGGGCGCGGCCGTCGGAGTAATGTAGAAACCGTCGGGTAGAAGGTTGCCACCAACTGGCGCTAGGTTCCGCTTCTGAGCACCCGCCATCGCGGGCGCGATCAGGCAGAGAAGCAATACCAGCGCAGCGCAAAAGCAACAGCTGATCTTTCGTCGCATTGTATCCCCCTTTGAGATTTGTTCCTTCTTGTGAAAATTGTTTTCGGCCCTCACGCGGCCGGGAAGAATTGGAATTTCTTTTTTTTGGGTTTCAAAAACGGCAGTCATTGTACACCCGCTTCTTCCGCGCGCGGCGTTCGCAGAATTATTTTTATCGGAGGCCCCGCGCGGCAGAACGGCCACGGGGCGCGGGGAATGAGGGATCGTCGAAATGTTGCTTCACGGATGGGATGGCACTTCTGCAACCTCTACGCCACCATCCGCATTAGGGATCGTCGCGCTCAAATAATAGCGAGAGCGGGCACCCTTCGAGGTTTGCACTATTCGTCGCCTGTGCCTCAGTTGGCGGCAGGGGTTGACTGCTGGCCGCCATGGTGGAGTTCCTGCCGGCGGGCATTCAGGGCTTTAACAAGTCGATCAAGAAGCTCGCACAGTCGATGCGGGTCGGTCTCTTCTGCTACCAACGCGCAAAGCTTTCGCCAGTCTTTTTCGTCGATAGTCATGCAACCTGATAAGGCAAGAATATGGCCAAATCATGGAACCCGAGAGGACGGATCCGTTTCCGTGGAAACAACTGACGTGACAGTACTTAGCTCGTCACTTAAGGAAATCGTAGGAGCGGACTGTACGAAGATTTTACACGACTCGCCGCGTCTCGACTCGGCCGACAACGTCTAGGCGGATCCGAAAACCGATAGCTGGCAACTTTCGGCTGATCTAGGGCATCCCTTGGTGCTTCCACATGCCCACTTCGACGGACCCTCGAATTGAAGAGTTGTGCGCGAGGATTCGTTGCCTTTGTTCCGGGCCCATCACTCCCCAAGTCGAAGCCGAGCTCAGAGGTCTTGCCAAGAAACTTGGCATTACCATCAGGGAGCACGTGCAAACGGCGAAGAGCTCTCTGGGCGCAAAGCAATTAGCCATTCTGGCCCGCGATCCCGAGAAGAAATAGTTTTTCGCAGCGCTAGATGTTGATATCGCCTGATGACCCGGTCACCCGATGATCCGATGCTCTTCTCTGCTAACATTTCCCCTTCATGAAGAACGTGGGCGAGAACGTCGTGCGCATCGAGGCGGAGGCTCTGCGGGCGCTGGCGGACCGGCTTGCCGGCCCCATGGCCGCAGACTTCAACCGGGCGCTCGATTTGATGTTCAACTGCCAGGGCCGCGTCGTGGTCACGGGGATGGGGAAGAGCGGCCTGATCGCTCGCAAGATTGCCGCTACATTAAGTTCGACCGGCTCGCCGGCGCTCTACCTGCATCCAGTGGACGCGCTGCATGGCGATCTCGGGATGATCGTGCGTGGCGATATCGTGCTGGCGCTCTCGTCCAGCGGCGAGACGGAAGAAATTCTGCAGTTGCTGGCGACGATCAAGCGGCTGCAGGTTCCGCTCATCAGTATGACTTGCGACGACATGACAGAGATTCGCGCGGACAAGAGTGTCCGCTCCACACGAGCCTCTACTCTCGCGGCTGCGGCCGATGTGGCTCTGGACTGCTCGATCTCCAAGGAAGCGTGCTCGCTCGGACTGGCTCCGACCGCCTCTACTACAACCATGCTCGCTTTGGGCGATGCGCTGGCGGTGGCGCTTTCGGAAAAACGCGGTTTCAAGGAAGAGGACTTTGCCAATCTGCATCCCGGCGGAAAGCTGGGCAAACGGTTGGCGCGGGTCGGATCGTTGATGCACTCGGGAGAAGCGGTCCCGCGAGTGACGGCGCAGACGAAGATGCCGGACGTGATCTACGAAATGTCGCGCAAGAAGCTGGGAATGACCGCGGTGGTCGACGGCGATCGTCTGCTGGGGGTGATCAGCGACGGCGATCTGCGGCGGTTGCTCGAGCAGCGTGGCAAAGACGCGCTAGACCTGACCGCGCAGGATTGCATGACGCGGACTCCTAAGACCATCGGTGCGCAAGAGTTCGCAGCCACCGCGCTGGCGCGCATGGAAGAAATGAAGATTACTTCGCTCGTCGTTGTGAACGTCGTTGCGGACAGCGTGACGGGAAACGACCAGCGCTTGCTGGGGATCGTGCACCTGCACGATCTCTGGGGCACCGAGATGGTGTAGCACGCGGCCTTCAGTTGCGAGGCCGACTGCTTTAGTGGCAGAAGCGCTGTAGCTTCGGCGGAGGCGGGGTGGGGAACTCGGCAAATTCTCCGTCCCAGCCCGAACATCCCCGCGCGGTAACGGCGCGGATCACGACCTGCTCCAGATCGCGGGCTTTCGTTTTCGCCTGCGAGATTTGATCGAGCGTGAGGTCGCCGCTCCGGTCGAGTTCGTTGAGGTCCAGGCCCGCAGCCGAATATCCGGCGTCGATGGCAATCGTGTACCAGATGTATGCAGTGAAGCGGTCCTGTGGAACGCCGCGGCCATCTCTGAGCGTCTTGGCGTAAAAATATTGCGCCTGGGGAAGGCCCTGATCGGCGGCAATCTTATAGAGCTTCGGGGCCTTGGCGTAGTCTCGATCCGCCATCAGACGGCCGAGGTAATAGGCGCCGAAGGCATTGTTCTGGTCGGCCGACAATTTGAGCCATTTCTGGGCCGCATCAAGATCGCGCGCGACGCCGTTGCCGAGAAAGTAGTGCCGTCCAACTAGCCAGGCCGCAAGTGGATCACCTTGTTGAGCTGACTTGCGATACAAGTCGATGGCCTGGCTCTGGTTGATCGCGACCACGGTTCCGGTTTCGTAATAGTAGGCCAGTGCGGTCTGGGCTGGTCCATAGCCGAGGTCGGCAGAGCGTCGAAAGCAGTCGATCCCCAGCTCGTCATTTTGTGACGGCCCGACGCCCGTAATGGCGTCAATTCCACGGTCGTAAAGAGCCTCTGGCGAGTTGCTCTGCGCTAAGGCGATCGTGCTCCATAGCACGAGAATTGCAGACAGAATCGTTCGGCGCATGGGCGGATTTCCCCTATGAAGTGCTGGAACAAGTATAGAAAATGCAGCGTATCGGTGTAGAGTTACGAAAGTTCGAGGGAACTGCACGGACGCCGGAGGTGGAACCGTAGCAATTTTAGAAACAGCGCATGTCGCCCCGCAACTTGCCCCGCATCTTGCCCAACGAACGGCATTCTACGCGGTCATCGGGTGCTGGTGGATATTTGGTCTGACATTCTGGCTGAGGAGGCGTCCGCCGCGAGCACGGGAGGCGAAACGCGATCGGACTTCGCTCATCGGAATGTTTCTGCAAGGCGCAGGCTACTTCTATGTCTGGTCTCATCCCTTGGAACAGAAACATTTCTCGCCGGTCGCGTATGGGTCGCCAGTGGTGGAATGGGGATTGGCCGCGCTGACCGTGGCCATCGCCGTCGCTTCGACGTGGCTGGTAAACGCCGCCGCGCGCCGTTTGGGCAAGCAATGGGCTCTGGCCGCGCGCCTGGTGGAGGACCATACGCTCATTCAGGATGGGCCTTATCGTTTCGTAAGAAATCCCATCTACGCGGGCATGTTTGGCATGCTCGTGGCTACCGGACTGGCCATGACGCAATGGACCCCGCTGCTGGTTGCGAGCGTGTTGTTTATTGCTGGAACCTACATCCGCATTCGAAGCGAAGAGCGGCTGCTCCGCGAGGCCTTTGGCGCCGAGTTCGAAGAGTACGCCCGCAACGTGCCGGCTTTGATCCCGGGAATCTACTAGGTGTTGAAATTCTCCGCGTACCGCTCCCGCATGAAATCGCCAATCGCCGAGTAAGCGGCGGTCAGCGTCTTTTCGTCGGGCAGGAAAACAATGCGGAAATGTTTCGTTCCGGGGCGCTGGCCGAAGCCGGAGCCGTGCACGACCGTCACATGCTTCTGGCGAATCAGTTCGGTTACGAAGACGTCGTCGCCTTCCGGGATCTCGATGCGTGGAAAAGCGTAGAATGCTCCGCGCGGCGCCACGCAACTCACGCGCGAAGTTTCGGCGCACCACTTCATGGTCAGATCGCGGCGGCTGCGTAGCTTGCGCTTCACTTCGACCAGGTGCTCCTGCGGGCCTTCGAGCGCGGGCTTGATCGCGTACTGCTCGGGGTGGTTGGCGCAAAGACGCGCCCGCAACAACTTGTTTACACCTTCGAGATACGGCTTGATGACGGAGGCTTCACCGCTGGCAATGCCCCAACCGATGCGCCATCCAGGGGCGAGGTAGTTCTTGGACAGTCCGCCGAACGTAATGACTGGCAGATCGGGCGCGACCGCCGCCATCGCAACATGGGGATCGTCATCCATGATCAGCTTGTCGTAAATCTCATCGGCAAAGATGACCAGGTTGTGGCGGCGCGCGAGGTCGGCAATCTGTTCGAGCATCTTTCTTGTACAGACTGAACCGGTCGGATTGTTGGGATTGATCAGCACAATCCCGCGCGTCCGCGGCGTGATCTTCTTCTTGATGTCGTCGAGATCGGGCTGCCAGCCGTCTTCTTCGTTCAGGTAATAAGTGTTCAGTCCGATTTCGAGCTTCGCCAGAACCGCGGAATAGAGCGGGTAGTCGGGGCAGGGAGTGAGCAGGTTATCGCCCGGATTGAGCAGCGCGGTCAGGCAAATATCCACCGTCTCACTGACGCCCGAAGTGACAAATACATCCTGAATATTGGTGATGCCCTTACGGGCCGCCTCGCCGCGTATGGCGTTGAGCGCTTCTTTGATACCGGAAGACGGAGAATATCCATTCTTGCCGTCGCGCATGGCTCGATAGACGGCCTCGATCATGTGGGTGGGCGTCTGGAAATCGAAGTTCAGCGGGTCCCCGATATTGAGCGGCAGAATCTTGTGTCCCTGCCGCGCGACCTCGTCGGCAATGCAGGCCAGGTCGCGAATGGCGTAGCGGACGTTTTCCAGGCGCGCGGCGGGGGCGATTTCGCGGGTTTGAGTTATGGGCATGAAGCACTCCAAAAACTAAGCGCAGAGATCGCAGAGCACGGGGAGACAATAGCGAAATAAAAACTTTGCGCTCTCTGCCTTAACTCCGGGTTCTCGGCGTTAAGGATCTTCCTACTCCGGCCGATCAATCTGCGCTTTTTGCAGCTTGTCCGAGTAATCCACGTACACGGCTTTCCACTCGGTGTAAAAGTCAATCGCGCCGATGCCGCCCTCGCGGTGTCCGTTGCCGGTGGCCTTCGTGCCGCCGAACGGGAGATGAACTTCCGCGCCAATGGTCGGTGCATTGATGTAGGTGATGCCAGCCTCGAGATCGCGCACCGCGACAAACGCTTTGTTCACGTCCTTGGTGTAGAGCGCCGACGAAAGCCCATACTCAATGCCGTTAGCGATTTCGATTGCATTTTCCAAATCGTCACAAGGAATGATCGAAACCACCGGCCCGAAGATTTCTTCCTGCGCAATGCGCATCTTGGGATCGACTTCGGTGAATACAGTCGGGTCGACGAACCAGCCATGCTGGTATTCGCCCTGGTCCAGCCGATGGCCGCCGCACATGAGCTTGGCGCCTTCGCTTTGCCCAATTTCGATGTAGCTAAGGTCGGTCTTGAGCTGGTTCTCGTTGATCGCCGGCCCCATCTCGACCGTCTCATCAAGGCCGTTGCCGACTTTGATCTTCTTCGCGCGTGCTACGAAGTGATCGACAAACTCGGTGTAGACGCCTTTCTGCACGATGATGCGGCTGGTCGCGGTGCAGCGTTGTCCGGTAGTGCCGAACGCGCCCCACAGCCCGCCTTCGATGGCCAGATCCAGATTGGCGTCGTCGAGCACGATCATTGGATTCTTGCCGCCGAGTTCGAGCGAACAATGCTTGAAGCTCTTGGCCGCCGTCGTGCCCACGATTCTGCCGACCGCCGAAGAGCCGGTCAGCGAGATGGCACGGACTACCGGATGCTCGGTCAGCGGCGTGCCGACTTCCGAGCCGAAGCCAGTCACTATGTTGATCACGCCTTTCGGAATGCCGGCATCGCTCAGCGCCCGCACCAGGTTGAACGTGGAAAGCGGAGTGTCCTGCGCCGGCTTGATCACGCAAGCGTTGCCGCAGACGACCGCGGGCAGCAGCTTCCACGACGAGATGGCCATGGGGAAATTCCAGGGCGTAATCATGCCGCAGACGCCGATGGGCTGGCGAACGGCCATGGCGAACTTGTTAGGCAACTCCGAGGGCACGGTCGGGCCGAACAGGCGGCGGCCTTCGCCGGCGTTGTAGTAGGCGGCGTCAATCGCCTCCTGCACATCGCCGCGCGTTTCTTTCAGCACCTTGCCCATTTCACGGGTCATGTCGCGGGCATAATCTTCCTTGCGTTCGATGAGGATCTCAGCGGCGCGGAAGACCATCTCGGCGCGGCGGGGCGCGGGTACCAGACGCCATTTGGCAAACGCGCGCTTGGCCGCGTCCACGGCTGCGTCCACATCAGCCTTATTCGATCGCTGGAAGATGGCGACGACCTCGCGCGTGTCGGCGGGATTGCGGTCTTCAAAAGTCTGTCCGCCGGCGGATTCGACCCATTCGCCGTCGATAAAATTCTTGAAAACTTTGGTCTTGGTCGTGCCGCCATCAATCACCGGCTTGGTCAGGGTATCGGTCGCCATAGAAGCCTCCTGGACGTAATGCCGAACATCCATGCTAACAACCGGGGTGAAGACGGGCAAGCGAGGCACGGTGGTCGTCTTGCCCCGCTCGGCCCAGGCGTAAACGCCCGGTGCGCCACCGATGCGAATGCGGCCCATGGCAGCGACTGCAAGGAGCGCTTCCGCGTGGTCACTTTCGTAACCCTTTCACCCCTTGACCCAAGTTTAATACCCCTCCCAGCAGAGATATGATGGTCATAGTTAGAGAGATATCCCGTATTCTCAGAATCTCGCAATGAGGTTGGCACGAGTTCGTGTCGAATAAACTCAAGCCGGAACTCTACGTCGCCTGGAAGACGGTGACCTACCGCAGCGTGCTTCTCATGACGATGGGAGCGGCGCTGATCTTTCTTGCGTTCATGCACGTGGTGTTCCCGAAATTCACCGATTCGACGGCGAAGGCGGTCGAGCATCTTTCCAAGGACTTGCTCGAAAAAGTTGCGGGTCTGGCGCCTCCGCTCAAGGCGCCGTCGGCCGCAGTTTCGCAGCAGGCGCATTTCACGGCGCTCGACGGCACGATCCGTGTCAGGAAAGGCAACAGCAGTAGCTGGATCAACGCCAACTACAACGTGCCCCTCGAAAAAGGCGACGTGGTGGAGACCGGCGCCGAAGGCATGGCCAAGATTGTTTTCAACGACGGCACTAACTACACCGTGAAGCAGGATTCGCTGATCGTAATCGAAGAGAACTCGGCGAACGATCAACAACAAACCAATGTTGCGGTGGCGGTCACCACCGGCACCGTGGACCTGACTACGGCGACCTATGTTCAGGGTTCGAAGTCACAGGTGATTGTCGCCGGCGCGAAGGCTTCGCTGGCGCCCGATTCGTCGGCCATGGTGCACAATAATCCCAAGGACGACCAGCACGAAATCCTGGTAAAGAAAGGCAGCGGCGAAATCGAACGCAACGGAGAAATGATTCACCTGTCGGACTGGGAAAAGGTGACTTTCCAAGACGATTCGAAAACCATGGAACGGGCCACGGAAATCGGTCCGCCCACGCCCATTATGCCGGGAAACATGATGCCGGTTTTCATCAACGCCGGAGAGAAAACGAAGGAAGTGGAGTTCGCCTGGACGCCCATGGCCAATGCCGCCGAATACCGGTTGCGGATTTCGCACAATCCGTATTTTTCGTCATTGTTGCTGGATCGTAAGGTGGACACACCGAGTGTGGTTGTAACCGGTCTGCCCGTGGGCGCTTACTATTGGTCGATCCAGTCCTACGATGCCGCTGGCAAGGAATCGGTGGAAAGCGAGAAGAATCGCTTTACCATTATTGTCAAGAGCAAGGAGAAAGTCGAACTGTCGCTCGATATCGATCCGTTGGTCCAGCACGGGCACGTGATCGAAGTGACCGGCAAGACCGAGGTGGGAGCGCGCGTCATGGTGAACGGCAGGGAAGTGCCGATCATTAGCGACGATGGGACGTTTCACTATTTCACGCCGCCCCTGGCGAACGGGGAGAACCTGATCACCGTCACCGCGCAGAACTCGAAAGGCGGAGTGAATACTCATCAGGAAAAAGTGTTGATTCAGTAAGGGATAGGAATTTCGTCGCTGGTCGCTCGCTGATCGCTGTTGGCAAAACAAACAGAAGGCCGAACAGCGAACAGCGAACGACGGTTTCGGCGGGAAAGCTCGAATGATGTTCGGAACGACCAGGTTGCCCAGATAGCAACCAGTTCTCCCGAACATAGAAGTAGAATAGAAGAAACGTACAATAGAAGAGGCTAGGGGAGAGCGACTCCCACGGAAACCGACGCAGGCCCAGGTTCCAGGGGCGAGGCGAATTCCCGGAGAGAGAAGTATTGTCATGTCCAACAACGGGTTTAATAACGGCTCATCGCGTTCGCACAATCTGCGTTCGCTGTTCAGCATGTTTTCGAGTGACCTCGCCATCGACCTGGGCACCGCTAACACGCTGGTATACGCGCGCGGCAAGGGCATAGTGGTGAACGAGCCTTCGATCGTGGCCATCAACAAGAACACCGGCGAAGTTGAGGCCGTGGGCAAGGAGGCCAAGGAGATGCTGGGCCGCACGCCCGGCAACATCGTGGCCATCAAGCCGATGAAGGACGGCGTCATCGCCGACTTCAAAGTGACCGAGAAGATGCTGAATTACTTCATCCAGAAGGCGCACAACCGCAAGATGCTGGTGCATCCGCGGATCGTGATCGGTGTGCCTTCGGAAATCACGCAGGTGGAGAAACGCGCGGTTATGGATTCGGCTTATCGCGCGAAAGCGAGTGAAGTGCACCTGGTGGAGCAAGCCATGGTGGCCGCCATCGGCGCGGGGCTGCCAATCACCGAGCCCAGCGGCAACATGGTCGTTGACATCGGCGGCGGCACCACCGACATCGCAGTAATTTCGCTGAGCGGCATCGTCTATTCGCGTTCCGTGCGCATGGCCGGCAACCAGATGGATGAGGCCATCATGAACTACCTGAAGCGCAAATATAACCTGCTGGTGGGCGAGCGCACCGCCGAGCAGATCAAAATGGAAATCGGCTCCGCCTATCCGCTCGACAAACCGCTGACCATGGAAATCAAAGGCCGCAACTTGATCGAAGGCGTGCCCAAAACCATCACCGTGGACGACAGCGAAATTCGCGAATCGCTGAGCGAATGCGTTTCGACCATCATGAACGCCATCCGCGTCGCGCTCGAACGCACACCCCCGGAACTCTCCGCCGATATCAGCGACCGCGGCATCGTGCTGACCGGCGGCGGCGCGCTGATCAAGAATCTCGACAAGCGCATCCGCGAGGAAACGGGATTGCCGGTCTCAATCGCCGACGATCCACTCTGCAGCGTGGTGCTCGGCACCGGCAAGATGCTCTCGGACTTCAAGCTGCTGCGCAAGATTTCGATCGAGTAGCGAGAAACAGTTGTCAGTGCTCAGTTGCCAGTTAACACCCCGGGAAATTAGGCTCGCTGTAGTGGTGCTGACCGTGCGCAACTGATCACCGACCACCGACAACCATCACAAACTGGCAACTGGCCACTGACCACTGGCAACTGATGTTATGGATGTCCTCGGACGCTACCGCAACCTGATCGTGCTGGTGGGAGTGTTGTTCGCCCAGGTGCTCGGCTTGGCGGTGCAGGTCAAGCGGACGAGCGACAGCGAATCGACGCGCTTAATTCGCGTCTGGGCGGTGGGCGCGGTCACTCCTTTTGAAAGAGCCCTGGTATGGGTGCAATCCTCCAGCGGCAACCTCTGGCACAACTACTTCTACCTGCGTGGTGTGCGCGCCGAGAACCGCAGCCTCAAGGCGCAAATTGAGCAAATGAGGCTGGAGCAGGTGCGCATGAGCCAGGACGCCGATCAGGCGCGCCGTCTGCAGGCGTTGCTGGCCTTCAAGGAACAGTTCATTTCGCAGACTATGGCGGCGCAGGTCATCGGGGGAAGTGGCAGCGAGTTGTCGCGCTCCGTTTACATCGACAAGGGCCATAACGACGGCATCAAGCCCGACATGGCGGTCATCACCGCGGACGGCATCGTGGGCAAGGTGCTGCGCGTGTACCGCTTCACTTCTCTGGTGCTTTTGATCGACGACCAGACCAGTGGAGTGGGCGCGATCCTCGACAAAACGCGGCTGCAAGGAATTCTGCGCGGCACGCCGTCGGGCGAAGTGGTGCTCGAAAAAGTCATGAGTGATGAAACCGTGCCTCCCGGAGAACTGGTCCTGACCAGCGGCGGAGATGGCATTTTTCCCAAGGGCCTGCTCGTGGGCCGGGTAACAAAGGTTACGCCGGGCAGCGAGCTCTTCCTCAATATTCGCGTGCGTCCCGCGGCCGATCTCAGCAAGCTGGAAGAAGTGCTCGTGGTAACGAAGATTGATGAAAGGCAGGCCGAGCCCGACCGGACCGGCGCAGCCCGCGCCGTCGATATCCTCGCAGAGCGCCTGCCGGGCGTTCCTTCCAAGCCCGAGAATGCTGAGAAAGGGGCCGCGGGGACTGCCGCGCCGGGAACTGCCACAACGACGACTGGCGCAACGACGACTGGTGCACAAACTGGCCCAGGCCCCGATGCGAAGCCGAAAGCCGCGCCCCCACAAGCCACCGTCAACGGCGCTTCCCCCGCGCGAAATACGATGACCGCCGCGTCTTCCGCGGGAGCCGGCTCAGGAACGGTTTCTGGGACCTCTCCCGCATCGTCTTCCGGAACTCTGACAACCGCAACCGGCGCCAATGCTGTGAAAGTCTCTCCCAAGCCCGTGAAGGCAGCGGTTGCGCCCAAACCGCAACCCACCGTCGAGGATAGCCCGCACTAACGTGGCCATCACTTACACATCGGGAGAACAGGTTGAGGTTTACCGTTTCAGCATTCCTGCGACGATTCTGATTCCGCTGATTGCCGTTTTTCTCCAGGCGTGGCTGCCGCTGCGGTTTCGTTTTTTCTCCATTTTCGATCTTCCCCTGCTGGTCACGATCGGTTTCGCGACGGCGCGACGCAACCCGGTTGCCGGTCTGTTTACCGGCGGCTTGATCGGCATTCTGCAAGACGCGCTGACGCATCAACCCATCGGCCTCTACGGAATTTCGAAGACGGTGGTGGGATTCGGTGCGTCCTCGCTGGGGATCAAGCTGGATGTGGAAAATGCCGGCGCTCGTTTCCTGCTTACAATTGTCTTTTACGTGGTGCACGAGGTTGTCTACTTCATGATCGCCCGCGGCCTGGTCGGGTTGCGCATGGAGTGGAGCTGGCTCCACGAATTCCTGTCAGGCGTGGCGAACGCGCTGCTGGGCGTTCTGGTCTTCATGCTGCTCGATCGCGTCAAGCAGCGCACGTAAGAATCATTTCACTTTCTAGTAGGCCTGAGCCCTCAAACCAAGACAACCTCGATCCCTTTCCCGGTAGTCACTGTCCGGTACCCGTGAGCTTGACCTGCTGCGGAAGGCCGTTGGGTCTGTTATCGGTGACCGACAGCGCCCCGGTAAGAGTTCCCTCAGCCGTCGGCGTAAACGTCAACTGGATCACGCACTTTTGGCCGGGATTCAATGACGACGGACACCGATTAGTCTGAGCGAAGTCTCCGGTCGTGGATATGCTGGCGATATTGAGCACGCCCCCATTCGGACTCATGTTCTTCAGAGTCACCGACTGCGGTGTGCTCGTTGTGCCGACAGACTGGGGAGCAAAAGTCAGTTTCCCGGGCGCGAGAGTGGTTTCAACCTTACATTTACCGCTGTGTCCGGCGTTATAGATAGCGGATATCTCGGATGGCGCGAGAGCGCGATTGAATAACTCAACTTCATCCACCAGGCCGTTGAGATAGGCTCCTTCCATGTCCCGGCTATTCTTCGCGCCGAACAGAAGATCTGTGGAATTTGTGTCCGTAAATGACCCGAGCTGAGTGGTGTTCTCCAGGTTGCCGTTTACATAGATCGAGATTTGGGTCGAGGTTTTCACGCCAGCGACAAAGTACCAGTTACCCGCAGCCACATTGTTTGTGCTGGTCACGGTCGTGGAATTGCCTAGCACGCACCCATTACTTCCCTCTCGCCCACCTAGACAGAACCAGAACAAGTCGCTCGCTCCTTGGTAGATCAAGCGCCAGCCATTGGCATTAAGGCCCAGATTATCGTCCATTTTGTCCACGATCGACTGGTCGAGTCCGCCAACGGAATTGAAATAGACCCAGGCATCGACAGTGAAATCGCCTGCCGACACGTCCAGCGGCTTGGCCTTCTTGACGTCGACATATTGGCTCCCGTTTAGAGCAAACGCCTTCCCCACATAGCCCGTAGCGAAGGTGGCGCCATTAATCAGTTTGCCGTTATTCGGGCCTGCAATGTCCGTAGCGTTGCCGTCAGCGGGCCACCAGCCGACCATATTCTCGGGCGGAGCGGTACAGGCTTGCGCAGCCACATAAGTTGAATTAGTCATGAAACACAGAAGAAGTAATACGCAGCCGACCAAACCTGCAAAGTCTCGCATATGTTGGACACCTCAGAAGAAGTGGTTCAAATTAGACGCATGGGGAGCTGAAAACGAGGCCAGAGGAGGTTGAAGCAGAAGCAGACCACTAAGGACTCCATGAGAATACATGCCCGGCGCGAGGTCAATGAAACTTTGGTGCCATTCTACGACGTATTCACCAGGTAAAGATGCCATAGGCTAGCGCAGCGGCCGCCAGCGTAGACAAGAAATTTACCGCCTGATTGCCGATCCAGCCGCCACGTTGCAGGGTCGCGCCGAGAATACTGTCGATGAACATTCCGGCAAATCCGGCAGCCACCGGAATCCAGAACTGAGCCTGAGGAAGCATCCCGCCTACTGCTGCGACGGCCGCAATCACCAGACCGGCTGCCATTCCGGCGACGCTTCCAGAAATTGTGACACCGCCGTCGGTGCCGGCCGGAACGCATTCCCAGGTCGTGATCAGCCGCGCATGGGAGCTGCGGTATTGCCCGATTTCACTGGCCACGGTGTCAGTAGCTGCTTCGGCCAGCGCTGCCACTTCCGCGACCAACCAAGCCCGATTTCCAGTGACGCTGAAAACCACCGAGGCGAGTGCAGGCACGGCCAGATTGGCCAGGACTTGCCACACATTCCGGCCGTCGCGACGCTCGGCAAGCCCGAGTGCCAGCTTACGGCGGTATCCGAGGCGAGTGGCCAACCAGGTGATCAAAAACAGCGCGGCGAGTGTGGCGAACGCCGCTGGGCCAGCGCCGGCAAAAAGCAGGAGACAGGCCAGTCCGCCCGCCGGGGCCCCCGATCGATTGACGCCGCGCAGGACGCGAGCCAGCACAGCAAAGCCCAGCGTCACCATCGCAGCGATTGCCAGCCGCTCCGGGGACGACGCCCAGCCGTGTGCGAGAAAAGGGTTCATGATGGCCGATGCCAGCAATTAGCTTTCAGCTGTCAGCTCTCAGTTCTCAGCAGAGTCTCACGTCCCTGACAGCTGACGTCTGGAATGCAGGAGCCGCGTTCGATAACACTATATTCGGTATCCCGCGACGGCAGACCCCGTCATGTAGTGCTTGGCCTTTGGATTCGCCCCGTAAACTGGCGGAGGCAACCCCGGCCAGTTTAGGCTACACTTCTGTACGCTTGGCGGCATTCCGGCATCTCAGGTTTTCGAGGTGAAACCAATGGCGGCCTCAGTCTGGTCTGGCTATCTAACGTTTGGATTAATCTCGATGCCGGTGCGTCTGTTCTCGGGCGCGCGCAGCAGCGGCATTTCCTTCAACCAGCTTCACCGCACCGACCACCATCGCGTAAAGCAGCAGCTCATTTGCCCGCTGGACAACCAGGTCCTCGAGCGTAGCGATATCGTCAAGGGCTATGAGTATCGCAAAGACGAGTACGTCATCATCGATCCCGAAGAGATCAAGAAGATCGAGCCGAAAACCGCGAAGACGATGGAGATCCTCGAATTCGTTAAGACGAGCGAAGTCGATCCCGTGTACTTCGAGTCCTCGTACTACATGGTTCCTGAGGAAGCCGGCCGCCGTCCCTATGCGCTGCTTACCAAGGCACTGGAAGAAAGCGAGTTCGTTGCCATCGCCAAACTCACCATGCACAACCGCGAATACACCGTCTTCCTGCGTCCGCACAAAGGCGGAATGATGCTGCACACCATGTACTATGCCGAGGAGGTACGCGAGGTCGAGTCCTTCGGCGCTCCCGACGTCGAGATTAAAGAAGCAGAGATTAAGGTTGCCCATCAGCTCATTGAAGCGCTGGCGGGCGAGTGGGACCCGGAGAAATATCACGACACCTTTCAGGAAAATCTGAAGAAGCTGATTGAGGCGAAGCTGGAAGGCGGCGAAGTTCAAGTCGTCGAGCAACCGAAGAAGCTGGCCCCCGTGGTCGATCTGATGGCGGCGCTGAAGGAAAGCCTGGCCCAGACGAAGAAGCCAGTCGCGTCGGAGAAAATTGCCGAGATGCCCGCCGAACGCCAACAGAAGCCACGCCGCGGGCGCGCGTAGATCCCCGATCTTCGCAGTGGAAACGCGGCCAGCCGCGCCTCTACAACAGCTTTTCAAATATTGCGATTCGCAACCTGTCCCCGGCAACCCCACTCGTGTCTATCCGCTTCTCACAAGGCGGCGGGCTAGGCACCGCCCGATTTCCCCTCTTGACCCGGTTCCCGATACAATATCGGATTCCGTGTAACACTAACTTTCTATGGAGTTTGAATGACCCGTTTTCTCCGGCTGGGGTTCGCGCTGTTTCTTTGTCTGGTCTGGTGCGGGTGCGGCGACGTTTTCCGCCCGATTATCATCCCGAATCCTCCCGTGTTTCCCAACCCAAAGGCAGCCCACACAGTGGTCTCGATCAACGACAACGGAACCCTCGTAGCCGGCACCGCCATGGTGATCGATGTTTCCGGCGACACGGACGTGAGCATTGCCAACGTGGGCCTCGCTCCGGTTCATGCGATGCAGCAGACCGCCAGCCAGACCTTGGTCGTGAATCATTCCGTGACCGGTGCGGCGGCCGACTCAATTACCAAGCTAAGCTTTAGCGGCACGGTAATCTCCAGCACCACCACCATCACTCTTCCGCCGAATTCGGCGCCGAACTTTGTGGCCGTTGCGCCGTCGGCCACGACAGCGTATGTGACGTTACCGAACTACGCACCGCCCTCGGTAGGCGTGGTCAACACGCTCACCAACAGCCTGGCCAACATATTCACAGTCGGGAGCAATCCGGACGCCATAGCGGTTACGCCCGACAATAGCAAGGTCTACGTGGCCAACCAGGGCGACGGCACAGTCAACGGCTTCACCGTTAGTAATACCGTTGACCTGTCCTCCCGAGCCATCAATGGTTCGTTCAATGCGCCGCTCTGGGTGATCGCGCGCTCCGACAACGCGCGCGTATATGTGCTCAACGGCAATGGGGTGTTGAGCACAATTGATACCACCTCCACCGCCGGTCCGGATAACGTGATCGATGCCAGCGTCAATGTCCCCGGCGCCGCGTACATGCTCTACGACGGGAACCTCAACCGGCTGTACATACCGGGCGGCAGCCAGTTGACGATGCTGGATATCTCGCAATCCACCCCGGCGGTTCTCACGGGCGGCTCGATCCCGATTCCGACAGTTCCACCGAGTGCACGTAGCGCGCAAGGCGACCCCTGCTCCCTCACCAGCGCACAGCCGCTGACGGTAACTGCCGTTGCAGCTTTGCCGGATGGAAGCCGTGCTTATGTGGGCGCGTACTACGAAGACGCGGCCGATAATATCTGCCCCCAGGTGACGGTGATCGACGCCGTGAGCAACGCCATCACAACCTCGATCGCCATCCCGGGATTTCCTGCCTACGACGCCTTCTGTTCGCCTCTGCAGTCGCAGCGAGCTCCCCGCTTCCGTATAACGATGGCCGCTGGCGGCGATAGCTCCCGTGCCTATCTGGCTAGCTGCGATGGCGGCATGGTCAACATCATCGATACCACCGGTGACACTTATTTTCTGAATCTACCGGCTCCAGTTAGTTCGCGCACGGTTCAGGGGAGCATGCAGAACCCGCCGCAGAATCCGGTTTTTCTGTTTGCTGGCCCCTAATGTAATCTTCTGACGTTCGTGACAGCTCGTGTCGCAGAGTCCTGAAAGTTAGCGGGGTTGGATAAGTTGCAGTGTCGAGTGACTAACGACCAGCGGCTAACGGCCGGTTGCTAGCCCGCGACGGCAGCGCGTTCCAGCGTCCCAGGGCAGTGGTGACGCAGCGCCACATTCATGAAGACGTTCCCGCTGGAAGTATTGAAGACCATGACCAGCGCTTCCGTGTCCTCGCTGCTTTTGCTGCCTTGTTCGGAAGTGTGCAGGGTTGGTGGACGTACGTGAAAATGAAATCCCTGATCGTTGAGCGTGGTGATGGCATTGCCAATGATCTGATTGGCCAGCTCGCAGACCGCCTCGCGCACCAGCTCTTCGTCGGTCTCGGAAACTTCGACCCCTGCCAGACGGCTGGCGAGTTGCACCGCCGCTCCCAGATCCACATCAAAAATGATCCGCCCTTCGATCTCGCCCATCAGGCACACCTCGGCCGCAATCCCTTTGCGCCGGTACGCCTCTTCTTCCATACTCAGGTTCTCGATGGAAATGGGCGACTCCAGCCCCTGCGCCAGAACGGCATCGGTCGAGTTAATGAAAGGCTGAATCAGGTCCATCCGCATTGACTAGACTCCAGCTCCGGCTCCGCGCGCGTCGTCACGCATCACATACTTGATGACTTCGTAGAGAACTTCCGGCTTCACTGGTTTCTGCACGAAGTGACGGGCGCCCCGTTGCAAGGCGGCCACGATGTTCTCCTGATAGCCGACCGACGACACCATCACGATGCGGGCGCTGGGGTGGTCGCGCACAATCTTTTCCGCCGCTTCGATGCCTTCCATCTGCGGCATGGTTATATCCATCAGAACGATGTCGGGGGTGACCCGTTCGTACTCGCTGATCGCAGAAACTCCGTCGCCAGCCTCACCCACTACTTGCCCGCCGAATGTTTCCACCATCCGGGCCAGGTTCTTGCGGGCGAACACGGAGTCATCCACGATCAGATAACGCACCGGTTGTCCGTCTTCGCTCCGTGTCACGGGCGTAAACTTTTCCATGGCACCCCTCCCAAACTACCACTTAATCACGATCTACCTACTTTCGGGTAGATGACTCTAGTTACTTCCGGAATTGGTCGCCCCCTTGACCTCGCTAGTCTCCCTTAGGGTACCGTCCCCCCGGTCGCGGTCGGGCGCGCACTGTGCCTGCAAAATATTGGGCATCTCCTGGAGGTCCGCTACTCGCATCGCATGGCCCCGTTCGATGGCCGCCTTGGGCATGCCGAAAACCACGCATGTTTCCTGGCTCTGCGCCACCGTGAAACCCCCGGCGGTCCGGATCTCTCCCAGACCGGCCGCCCCGTCTTCTCCCATGCCGGTCATCAACAAGCCCATGACCTGCGAACCGAACTCCACAGCTACGCTGTGGAACAACACATCTACCGAAGGCCGGTGTCCATTCACCGGGGCCTCATCCGTCAGCAACGCCACGTTGCCCAGCGGCAATTTCTTTACTTTCATGTGCCGGTTCCCCGGACAAATGAGCGCTCGCCCTGCCACCAACAAGTCGCCCGATTGCGCTTCCTTCACCCGGATCGGGCAGATCTCGTCCAGTCGCTTGGCAAACAGCTCCGTGAACCCGTCCGGCATGTGCTGCACCACCAGGATGCTTCCCGAAAATTCCACCGGCAGCTTGGAGAATAGGTATTGCAGGGCATTCGGGCCGCCCGTGGAAACTCCGATGGCGATGATGTGCGTCGGCGCGACGGGCCGCAGCTTGCCGGGTTGTTTCCCGCCTACTTCCTCCGGCAGGAACTGCGTCTGCACGCCCCCGCTCTGCGCCGCTGCCCGGATCTTCTTGATCAACTCGCCGGCAATTTCGGGCATGCGCGCGGAAACGTCCTTCGGTTTGGCCACGAAATCGAACGCACCGAGCGACAGCGCTTTGAGCGTGATCGCCGCTCCGGCTGTGCTGTGCGAGCTGACCACAATCACCGGCAGCCGCCAGCGCCGCATGATTTCTTTCAATGTATCGGTCCCGTTCAGTCCGGGCATTTCGAGATCGAGCGTCACTACATCCGGCGACAGGTCCTCAATCTTCTTCAAAGCAAAATAGCCGTCAATCGCCGTTGCCACCACCTCGATCGAGGCGTCCTGTTCAAGGATCTTTGGTATCAGCTTGCGCATCAGGGCCGAGTCATCCACCACCAGCACCCGCACCGGCCTCTTCATGCCCAGCCCCCGGCCGCGCCTCGTGCGCGCCTGTCGCCCCTCTCGATACTCGACGCTGCGGGTACGGCACTCGACAACAGGCCGTCCATCCGCGCGCCGTTGGCATCTGTTCGCCCGCGCGTGAAGCGATCCATTAAGGCGATCATGTTCAGGATGAGAACCACCCGCCCATCGCCCAGAATCGAAGCCCCACTCACCAGATCGGTAGTGATCGACTGGTCATCGAGGCCCTTGATGACCAGTTCGTCCTCGCCCTCCAGTCCGTCGACGATGACTCCGAACTTGCGCTCCCCGCTGTTGATCACCAGCACGAAGACCTTGCGTCGCGCCGCTTCCGGTCCGCTCGTGGGCTTCGAGCCAAGGCGGAGCAGAGGTAACACGTCGTTGCGCAATTGCAGCACGTCATAGTGCTCCACCTGATGGATGTCTCCTTCCACCGTGCGCGCGATCTCCGCCACCGCGTTCAGCGGCAGGGCGTAGAGCCGCTGTTCCACCCGGAACATCAGCGCCCGGATAATAGCCAGCGTCAGCGGCAGCCGCAGACGGAAGGTGGTGCCCCGTCCCCGCGCCGTTTCGATCTGGATCGTTCCCTTCAAACGCCCCAGCACGCTCTGCACTACATCCAATCCCACGCCGCGTCCCGAGAGTTCCGTGATCTCTTCCGCCGTGGAGAATCCCGGCTGCAGGATCAGATCCAGAGTCTCGGCCTCAGTCAGGCGGGCGGCCTGCTCGGTGTTCAGCAATCCCTGGGAGAGGGCGTGCTGCCGGACCCTTTCGGAATCGATGCCGGCACCGTCGTCGGAAACCTCAATGACCACCTGGTTCCCCTGGTGATAGGCGCCCAGCCGCAAGGTTCCCTGCGGCCGCTTGCCGCTGTGAACCCGCGCCTCGGCGGTCTCGAGGCCGTGTCCGATCGCATTTCGCACCAAGTGGGTGAGCGGCTCGGCGATCGCATCCAGAATGCTTTTGTCGAGATCGGTTTGCCCGCCCCTGACCATGAGCTCGACTTCTTTCCCGCACTGCCGCCCGACGTCCCGCACAATGCGAGGAAAGCGGCGGAACAGCTGATCGACCGGCACCATGCGAATCTTCATGACCGAGTGTTGCAGGTCGTTCAAGACCCGCCCCTGGAATGCCATGGCATCGGCGAACTTTCCCCGCAAGACATCTTTCGGGAAGCGTTGTCCAAATTCCAGCAGCGCCTGTTGCAACATCGACTTCGCCAGGATCAGCTCGCCGACCAGATTGAGTACGCTGTCGATTCTCTCCGCATCCACGCGCAGCAGGTTGTCGGGACCGCTCGGCACGGCAGCTACAGCCGCCGCTTCGCCGGTTGACGGTGCATAGTTAGTATTGGCACTGGTATTGGCGCCGGCAGCCACGTCGACAGCGGTATCAGCGCCAGCGCGCGACGGAACCTCGTGCGCGACTTGAGAATTGACGAGTTGAGAATTGGTGAGTTGAGAACCGGCAGTCGACGTCGGCGAAGGCGCGCTCGCCAGCGTTTGGGCGCGCACAGGCGTGACCCGGACCGTCAGTGCAATCGTCGGAATGCTGCACTTTGCCCGGATCTGCTCCGCTGGTTTCTCCGACGCGAGCGCTGCTTCGATGCGAATGATGGGCTCGTGACTGCCTTCGACCGGATAGAGAGCCAGCACCTCGCCGAGGCCGGCGAGGGCAAACTGGATCATCTGCCGTCCGGCGATCGGCATGGCGCACTGCGGGTCAACCTGCACCACCACGTGATGCACGCGCTTGCCCTCCGCCACTGCCCGGCTGATTGCCAGTTGCTCGTATTCCGACCAGCGGCTGGCGGTTGCGGCAGCTTTCCTTTTCGTTTTCTTTCCCTGGAGTGGCTTCCCCTCGACTGTTGGTGCCGGGTATGCCAGACGGGCAATGTCCGCCCGCAAAGACTCGATGTCCGGAAGCTTCGTCTTTCTCCGATACGCCTCCAGCAAAGCCGCAAACACGTCCGCCGCTCGCAATGCGATCTCAGGAACCGAAGCCGCCGCGGCCGTGTTCTCCAGCGCCAGCACGTCCTCGAACTCGTGGGCCAGTTCGCTGAGCTCGCGGAAGCCGCAAGCGGCCGAGTCGCCTTTCAGCGTGTGCACCGTCCGCCGCAGGCTGCGCCCCGCTTCCGCATCGCCCGGCGATTTCTCCAGCCGCATCGCCTCGTCGTTCAGCTTCTGGACCAGTTCCCCCGCGCTTTCGAAGAACAGCTGCCGAAGTTCTGTCATCCTGTCTTCGGGGGGAACGGTCACACTGTCACCTCGACTCGCTGGTACGCCGTCCCGCTGTTGCGATGCACCATCTGAAATTTTTCGGTGAGCGACAGCAGGCTCTCGGCATGGCCGACAAACAGGTATCCCTGGGGATTCAAGCAGCGATAAAACTTCTCCACCAGCCGCTTCTGCTCCGGTTCATCGAAATACATCATCACGTTGCGGCAGAAAATGACGTCGTTGCGCTGCGGCAGGTATTCGGTCTTCAGATTGTGAAAGTCGAAGTGCACCAGTTCCTTGACATTCTTCTTCACCGCGTAGCGGTCGCCCACTTTGTCGAAGTAGCGCAAGCGGTAGCCATAGTCAACCCCCGCCATCTGGCGCTCGCTGTAGGAAGCCTCCTGCGCAGAGCGCAGCACCGAATAGTTGATGTCGCTCGCCAGGATCTCCACCCGCCAGGGCGCGGGTACCAGAGGCTTCGGCACCGGTGTATCGAGCGGCCGCGGACTGCGCATATGGTGGTACGACAGCGCATCGGCCACCTGCATGGCCAGGGTGTAAGGTTCCTGTCCCGTGGAACAGCCCGCGCTCCAGATTCTGACGCTGAAGTCGTGGCTCTCCTGCTTGCGCTGCAGAAGGTCGTTCATCACGTCGCGTTGAAACAGCTCCAGTTGCGCCTTGTTCCGGAAGAAGCTGGTCTCGTTGACCGTGAGATTTTCCAGCAGACGCGACAGTTCTTCTTTCCCCTTCTGGCTGATCAGCAGGCGATAGTAGCTGTAGAACGATTCCAGCCGGCACTCCTTCAAACGCCGCTGTAAGCGGTCCTGCAGGAAGGGCGTACGCCGATCGTCGAAGTGCATGCCGCACTCCTGGTAGACCAGCGCCTGCAGGAGCTTCAATTCGGTGTTGGTGAGGGCGGGTGTTTCGTTCGTGTTCATGTCGATTCGTTTTTGTTGGCTACTTTCCGGCCGAGGCGCCCTTCGTACTCGCCGTCCCCGCCTTGCCGCTGCCAGCCGCTGCCGGCTTTTCTGTCAGCTTCTCGGACGAGGTTTCGTTACCCAGTTCCCGGGCCGCCAATACCTTGCCGATATCGAGCAGAATAATCAGCCGCCCCTGATACTTGCCCAGGCCGGTTACACAGTCCAACCCACCTTCCTGCATCATGGCGGGTGCGGCTTCGATTTCGCTTTCCGGAATTTTCAGGACCTCGGACGCCGAGTCCACAATCATGCCCGCGAGCCGGCCCCGGTGTTCCACAACCAGAATGCGGTTGCGCCGGTCGAGTCCGGTGGAAGGTTGCCTGAATCGCTTCCGCAGGTCCACCACCGAAACAATCTTTCCGCGCAAGTTGATCACTCCTTCCAGATAATCGGGCGCGTCCGGTACTGCGGTGATCTCCGGCACGCGGACGATCTCATGCAGCGACGTGATGGGCACGCCGTAGGTCTCGCGGCCCACCCGGAAACCCACGATGTGTATTTCCCGGCTCATGAATCGAATTTGGATCCCGCTGCCGCGGCCCGGGTTGACTTCCCGTGTCCGGCCGTGCCGGCGTTCGTCCGTTCGTCGGTCTTGCCGTCGGACCTGTCGTTCGTCCTATCGTTCGTCCTATCGTCCGACCTATCGTCCGACCGCAGCGCAAACCGGTCCATCGAATCGAGCAGTCCCCGCGACATCTTTGACATCTGATCGGAGGAAGCGGCCAGTTCGGTCGAACTCGACGTGGACGACTGCACCAGTTCGCGCATGCGCTCCATGGCCTGCACCACCGCTTGCGCCCCGGAAGCCTGCTCCTCCACCGCCGAGTTGATCTCGTGCGTGATTTCGTTCAGCCGCGTGGTGGCGCGCGCGATCTGCGTCGAGCCGTGCGACTGCTCGTTGGTGGCCGCCCCAATCTCCTGCGCGAACTTGTACACCTCGGTCACCACGTTCGAAATTTTTCGCAGCGCGGAATTCAGTTCTTGTCCCAGATTCAGCCCTTCGTTCACGATGGTCGTGCTGTTTTCCATGTTCTCAACCGCTTTGCGCGCTTCTTTCTGGATGCTCCCGATCAGCTCGGAAATCTCCTTGGTGGACTGCGCGGATTTCTCCGCCAGCTTCCGGACTTCATCCGCTACCACCGCGAATCCGAGGCCGTGTTCGCCCGCCCGTGCCGCTTCAATGGCGGCATTCAGCGCTAGCAGGTTGGTCTGCTCCGCCAGATCGTCGATTACTTCCACGATCTTGCCAATGTTGTCCGCCCGCGCGCCGAGCGCGTCGATGATGTCGCCCGAAGAGCGGATCGTCGTGTTGATCCGGTTCAGACCGTCGGTCGCCTTTTCCATGGTGCCGATGCCGCTGTGCACCTCTTCCCGCGAGCGGTTCGATATATCGAGCAGCACCTTGGCCGTATCTGCCACCCGCTGGATCGAAGTCACCATCTGGTCGATGGAGGCCGAGGTTTCGCTCACGCTCGAAGCCTGCGTCTGCGTGCTCTTCACCATGTTCTGCACGTTCACGCTCATTTCGTGCATGGTACTCGTCACTTCATCGATGGCCGATGAAGTCTGCAGGCTGTTCCGTGCCGATTCGTCGGATGCGCTCGCCACCTGGGTCGAGGCGCCGGCCACCTGGGAAGCGGCGTCGCGCACGTTGCGCACCATCCCGCGCAGGCCTTCCACCATGCGCGTGAAGGCGTTTGCCAGCGTGTCGTTGGCCGAGCGCGGACGGACTTCGACCGCCAGGTTGCCGCCGGCGATGGCCTCGGAAACTGCGGCCATTTCCTTCAGGTACTTCACCATGGAGTCGAAGGTCCGGGCCAGTTGCCCGATCTCATCCTTGCCGTGAATGTCAATGGTGTGGTCCAGATCCCCAGACTGGCCGATCTGCCCCGCCACATTCATCAATCGGCCCAATGGTCCCGTGATTCCGGTGGCGGTCCGATAGGCAATGACAACGCCCAGACCCAGCGCGGCCAGGGAGCTGAGCACCGCAGCTAGAATCGTAAACGTCGTTGCCAGTTCGTCGGAATGGCGCCGTTCATCCAGCAGTTTGCGGTTCTCCCGGTCAACATCCTCCAGAACGTCGCTGGAACGCGAGACCCACGAGTTCGGATCCTTTTGCAGATAGAAAATCTGCAGTTCGGCGACTGTTGCATTGCCGCTGTCCACAGCCCGGCGTTTGTCTGCCAGCGGGTTGGCAAACTCACTGCCCCAACCCTGCTCCAGCCCCTGCACTTTTTCCAAACTGCTGCGCTGTTGCGACGAATTCACCAGCGCCTGGGCACGATGCACGGCTTCACTCAACTGGTGTTCGCCGTCAGTCATTTGCTCCACTTCCCGGGTGTCCCCGCTGAGCAGGTAGTTCTGCAGGTGAAGCCGGTTCTGCATCATCTGGAAGCGCACGGACGAGGTAGCCTCGGTCATGTCGATCGAACGCTGGGCCGCAGCCTTGGTCTCATGCTCACGTTGCACCGCGATTAGGTTGATGGCCAGCAGCACCAGAACCGTCGCCAGAATAATGCCGAAATTTAGGTAGAGCTTCTTTCCGATATTCATACTCGAACCTTCCTCAGCCGGCGCTCCGCTCCGCGCGTACTTTTACTGTGTGGGATCAAAACGGAAAACCACTATTCCGGTTGACTCTGCCGGGCCAGCCTCGTAACGCCACTTCCTGACCGCATCCAGCGCCGCGCTCGCCAACACCGGGTGCCCGCCCACCAGCTTTGCGTCCTTGATCGACCCGTTGGCAGCGACCGTAACTTGGATCCTCACCACGCCGCTGATGTTCATTTTCTTGGCTAGCTCCGGATACACCGGTGCCACTTTGCTCTTCGTTTTTCGAGCGATTTCTTCTTGTCCCCAACTAAGGGGACCATTGATCGCGGCCCAGCCGCTAATTAGCAGCAGACCCACCGCGAACGCACGATTCAGGGCTTGAACAGACACAGAACCTCCGACGTCGCTTTTGACGTCATGTCCTATATTCCGGCAAGGACGACACTTGCGGTTAGCAAAAGTTCTTTCTGTGCATTACTTTGGTGATGGGCGTAAAGTGATGAAGAATCGATCCTTAGCCGCCAACACTCACTGCGGCGCTTCCCTGCCCGCACGCACGAATTTCGCCACGCCAGGATCATCGCCGATGTGCCATTTGCGGAATTCCCACCGCAGAATGAGACATGTGTATCACTTTGGTGACGTTTCACAAGTTGGCACTGCCACCCCGTATTCCCTTGACTCAATTTGAGAATCCAGCGTAGGTTTTAAATGTAATCCAATTGTTTTCAACCGCTTAGCTAAGTGATTGGTGTACGCTGACAACTTACACCGGAAATTCGGCGCCCGGCCATGCGTCTCAGTCTGACGAGGCGTTCCAAAAGCTTCTCTTGGAGCTTTCTCGGGCCGCTTTTCAGAGCGACGACCCCCGCCAGCTCATACGCTCCTTTTGCGTCCTCACTCGCGTCTTCTTCCAAGCCACCGGCGCCTACTATTGGAGTCTCTCCTCTGACGGTGAGCTCGTCGGAGCCGAGGCCGACTGCGCTGACGCCGAGGCCTTTCGTGGCATTCGAAGGCGCGCTCGTGATGCATCCATCGCCATGGAGGCGGTTCAGACGCGTCGCCCCTTTTTCGTCAATCGCCTCGACGCCGCCCGTTATCCCTGGCTGGCTTCAAGTCACGCCCACGCCGCCCTGGCCGCGCCTCTGCTGGTTTCGGGGGAAGTGGTCGGCGCCATCACCTTCCTGAAGAGCGCGCCGGACACCGGTTTTGACGATGGCGCGGTCGCCAAAGTCACCATCCTGGCGGCCCAGCTCGGCACCGCCCTCGAAGCCCTGCGCCTGAACCAGCTTTCCCGCGAAGAACACCGCCGCGCCAGCATTCTCGTCGAGGTCGCCAGCGCGCTGCATGGCTTGCCCGACACCGCCGCCGTGGTGGAGAGCATCGCCGACCGCCTCCGCGTGCTGCTGCATTCCCCCGCCGTGCTCGTTTTCGTCCAACAAGAGAAATTGTTCCTGTTGCAGGCAGTATCGACCGAGGCCCCCAAACTCGCTCTCTCCATTCGTTCGCGTTTCCAGCAGAACCAACTCCGTTCTTCACTGGAGATCGCGACCCGCGCCGTCGCCGCCGGCGAGCGCATTACGGTGAGCATCGACGGCGCCTCACACTTCGGAGAAGATTCGCCTCCCGGAGTTCTCATCGCGGCGCCGTTTCGCACCTCGCGCTCGCATGGCGCAATTCTGGTCTATCCCCGTCTCGTCCAACCGTTCACGCAGGAAGAAAAAACTTTGGTTTCTGCCCTGGCCGGCTTTGGCGCGGTCGCCCTTGCCAACGCTGAGTTATACGGCATGGCCCGTGCCCAGGCCCACGAACTGCACGAGATCCTTGAGATTTCCTGCGAACTCGGTTCCGCCGGAAAGCTCGACGAGTTCATGCAGACCTCGGTGGTCCGCGCCGCCACTTTCCTCGGCTTCCAGCGCTGCTTCATCGGCCTGCTCGAAGCGGACACCTTCCACGTTCGATGGGGAGCGGAAAACGGCGTCGCCCGTCCCGTGGATATCCCGCTCCACGACAGCGTTGTGACGCTCACGCTGAAGCAGAAAAATGTATTTACCAGCGAAGACCTCTCCACGACGCCGGGCGCGGATATGGAGTTCGTGGCCGCTTTCCAAGTCCGCCAACTCCTCGCCGTGCCCCTGCTCGGTTCAAACGGCGATGTGCTCGGGATGTTCGGAGTGCTCGACCGCATTGAGCCCGGGCCCATCAACGACGAAGACGTTCGCCGCGCCCGCGCTCTCGCCGCACAGGTGGCCATCGCTCTCGAACTTACCCGCAACCTGCATCAATCCGAGGAGCACCGCCGCCGCGCCGAGGCTCTGGTCGCCATCGCGCTCGAACTCAACACCGTCCTGCATCTGCCCGACTTCATGCGCAACTTCGCGCTGCGCGCGTCGGGCCTGCTCGGGGGCCGCTCGGTCGCCCTACGGGTGCAGACCGCGGAGCCGGATACCGTCCTCATGTGCGGCGCCTCTGAAGTCGACGACCAGCAACTGCTCCGCCGCTTCAGTCAGGCGCTCACCGCGGCCCTGCCGAGATATCCCACCGATGTTGCCTTCGCACCCGCCAGCGACATCCTTGGCCCCGCTCTCGCCACCACTCTGGGATGGACCGATTGCACACTGGTCCGGTTGGCCGGATCCTCCGGAGAACCGGTCGGCGTGCTTTGTCTCGCCGACCGCGGCGCTCCGCCCTCTGCGGAAGATCGCCTCTTGCTGCGCGCCATCGCCGGCCACGCCAGCATCGCGCTCGAGAATGCCTGCCTGTTTACACGGATGCAGCAGGCCAATCGCCACTGGCTGGAAATCTTCGATGCCATCAGCGACTTCATCGTGGTCCACGACGAGCAGCACAACGTTCTCCGCGTCAATCGCTCCCTGGCTGATTTCGTCGGCATCGCCCCCGACCAACTGATTGGCGTCAACATGCGCGCGCTCGAAGCCCTTTCTGCTGGCGCTTCGCCGCACTCCTGTCCCTTCTGCCGCAGCGGCGAAGGTCTCGACGAATATGTGCACCCAGCCCTCGAGCGCACCTACCTGATTTCCACCTCGCGTATTCATGCCGTCAGCCAGGAGCCCCCATCGCGCGGGTCTGGCGCGATGGGCGCCATGGGGACGAGCAGCGCTCAGTTTCAGACCGTGCACGTGCTCAAGGACATCAGCGACCGGCGCGAAGCCGAGCGCCGCTATCGCGAGCTGTTCGACAATATTCAGGAAGGGATTTTCTTCTCCACGCCCCAGGGCCGCTTCGTGGAAGTCAACGACGCGCTGGTGCGCATCCTCGGCTATAGCAGCCGGGAAGAGGTCATTCAACTCGACATTCCCACCCAGGTCTACTTTTCTCCGCGGCGCCGCGAAGAGCTGGCCGAACTGTTCGATCGCCAGGGCGGACTACGCAATCAGGAAGAGATCCTCCGGCGCAAGGATGGATCGCCCGTCCACGTATTCATCAACTGCTTCGGGGTCCGCGATACGGCCGGGAACGTCATGCAGTACCGCGGCCTCATGCTCGATATTACCGGCCTGCGCCAATCCCAAACCGAGCTGCAGAAAGAGCGTGATTTCTCCAGCAAAATCCTTAACTATACCCAAAGCCTGATTCTGGTCACCGACACCGAAGGCGTCATCAGTTATGCCAACCGGCGCTGGAGCGGACTGGGTTTTCAGCAGAACCAGATCCTGGCGCACCCTTTGCCCGATCTGTGTGCCCCGCCGCGCCGCGCCGCGCTGCGCGATGCGCTGGCCGCCGTAGCCCGTGGCCAACAAGTCGACAACTTCGATCTGCCCCTGGTTCGCGGCGATGGCGTCAGCGCCCAGTTCTCCGTCAATCTCAGCCCCATCAGCGGCGAAGACGGCCGGGTCAGCAGCATCGTGGTGGTCATGACCGACGTCACCGACTCCGCCATGCTGCGCTCCAAGCTCTTGCACGCCGAGAAAATGGCGGCCGTCGGTCAGTTGGTCTCCGGGGTCGCCCATGAAGTCAACAATCCCCTCACCGCCATCCTCGGGTTTACCGACCTCTTGATGGAAAATCCTGAGCTCCCGGAAAACGCGCGCCGCGATCTGCGCGTGATTCTGCAGGAAGCGCAGCGCACCAAGCAGATCGTGCAAAACCTGCTCAGCTTTGCCCGCCAGATGCCGCCGCAGCGCCAGCCGGTTCAGGTCAACTCCATCCTGCAACGCACCGTGCACTTGCGCTCCTATGACTTCATCAGTCACGGCATTCAGGTGGTCGAACGCCTCGACGAATCCCTGCCCCAGGTCATCGGAGATTCACACCAGCTGCAGCAGGTGTTTCTCAACATCCTGAACAACGCTTACGACGCCGTCCGCGAAACCGGGCGGCCCGCTCGCATTGAGATCATGAGCGCCCGCGCCAACTCATTCGTCGAAATCTCTTTTCGCGATAACGGCCCGGGCATCCCCGATCCCGGGCCCATTTTTGATCCTTTCTTTACCACCAAAGATGTGGGCAAGGGCACTGGTTTGGGCCTGAGTATTTGCTATGGCATTGTCCGCGAACACGGCGGCGAAATTGTTTGTCACAACAATCCCGACTCTGAAGGAGCGACTTTTATCGTCCGCCTCCCGGTTGCATCCGAGACGGCATCCTTTGGAGCGGTTGCAGGAGTGCATCCCAAATGACCCAGTCAGGCACGAAGCCGCGAACTGAATCCGCCCGTGCGCCCGTCCTTTTGATTGAAGACGAACCTGCTGTCATGGCTCTGGTACGCGCCGTGTTGGAAGGCCACGGTTACACCGTCCTTCCGACCGAATCCGGCGCCGAAGCCCTGCGCCTGCTCGAAACCGGCGAGTTTCACGGCGTCGTCTCCGACATGCGCACCCCCGGCGGCGTCGATGGCGCTCAGGTCTATGCCTGGATCGCTACCAATCGCCCCGAACTGGCCCGCCGGCTCGTCTTCATTACCGGCGATATCGCCAACGAAGAAACCGCTGCCACGCTGCGCCGCACCGGCGCGCCCTGCGTGGAAAAACCATTTCGCGTCCATGACTTCATTGCCGTGGTCGAGCAGACCATGGGACGGGCCACCTCATGACTCAGAATTTGATGACACAAGACTTCCGTATCCGCTTGCTGATTGTCGATGACGAACAGACCATCCGCCGCCTCTGCATGACCGTCGGCGAATCCCTCGGCTTCTCCTGCCTGGAGGCCGAGAGCGGCGACGCTGCTCTCGCCCTGCTCGAAGAGCAGCCCGTGCACATGGTGCTCACCGACATGGTCATGCCGCGAATGTCCGGAATCGAATTCCTGGAGCAGGTCAAGCGCACTTATCCCCGCATCGAAGTCGCCGTCATGACCGGTCACGGCTCGGTCGAAACCGCCGTGCAGGCAATGAAGCTCGGCGCCTACGATTACATTGCCAAACCCTTCGCTCCACTCGATGACCTGCGCCATTTCCTGCGCCGCATGGCCGACAAAGTCCGCCTCGTTGAAGAAAATCTTTACCTTCGCGAACGCTCCGAAACCGAGACCTCCCTCCACGGCATCATCGGCAATTCCACCGGCATTCAGAACGTCCTGCGCCTCATCTCCCGTCTCAAAGACACGCGCACTCCCGTCCTGATTTCCGGCGAAAGCGGAACCGGTAAAGAACTGGTGGCCCGTGCACTGCACTTTCGCGGCACCATGGCCAACCGCCCCTTCGTCGCCGTCGATTGCGGATCGCTCGTCCCCACCCTCATCGAAAGCGAATTGTTCGGTTACGAAAAAGGCGCCTTCACCGGCGCTCTTCGTTCCAAGCAGGGCCTGCTGCAATCGGCCGATACCGGCACCATTTTTCTCGATGAGGTCGGCGAACTCCCGCTCGAAATGCAAGCCAAGATGCTGCGCTTTCTTCAGGAAAAGGAAGTCCGTCCCGTTGGCAGCAATCAGAAAGTCAAAGTGGACGTGCGCATCATGGCCGCCACCAACCGCGATCTCGACGCCGAATACAAAAAAGGCACTTTCCGCAAGGACCTCTACTTCCGCCTGAACGTAGTCACCATTTCTCTGCCCCCGTTGCGCGAACGGCGTTCCGACATTCCCATCCTGGCGGCGTTTTTCCTCGAACGCCTCGCTCCCGGACGCGGCGTCCAGCTCTCCAGCAACGCCATGAAAGCGCTGCTGGCCTATGACTGGCCCGGCAATGTTCGCGAACTCGAAAACTGCCTGGAGCGAGCCGTCGCTCTCGGCGATCAGCGCATCATCGAAGTCAACGATCTGCCGCCAGCGATCGCACACGCGGAAGTCCACGCCGAACCGCTCGACTTGCAAGCAGTTTCTGACACCGACCTCGAGGATATCGAACGCGCCACCATCGAACGCGTCTTTTCCCAAGTCAAGGGAGACAAAGTCCTGGCCGGTAAGATGCTAGGCATCAGCCGAGCCACGCTCTACCGCAAACTAAAACGCTACAACATAGGAGCCCGCGAGGAACCTCCGCAATCAACCACGTTGCAATAAGTTGATCGTGGAGTGACGGGCGTCCTCGCCCGTCCAGCCGCGCCCAGCTCGGCCTCATGCAGACTCTATCCGTTCGAGGCGGGAACCTGGCAACCTGAGACACTTGTATCACTATGAGACGCGCTGTTCCCGAATCCGAAGAATGGCCTCGCTCCCGCCCTTGCTACACCGCGATAACTCATTGTCCTTATGACAGTTACTCGTAAGTGCATGACCCTCACGCTTTTGGCGTGACTCGTGCACCACTCTACGCCGATAAAGCAGAACTAATCTCCTCGCAGGCCTTCCAAACCGGGAAGAGGGGGAGATTGGTCTGCTCCATCTTCCGGGGTCGAGGTCTCACGTGCCCAACCAGGCAACCGCTCAAGCTCGCGAACAAGGCATCGTAAGCAGCCTGGCCAGGTTCTTTCCCGAAGCCACTCCGGTGCGGATTCCTATCAAACTCAGCCGCGCCAACGGCGACGGCAATAACAACACCCATAACAACGCCAACCGAAACGGCGGCGCCAGCGCCCAAGCGAACGACAACGTCTTTATTCAAGACACCGTTATCGAATTCGGTACGCCGCGCGAAGTCCTTTTCGCGGTCGACCGTCCTCTGGAATTTGCCGATCGCGTCATCGTCGAAAGCAAAGACCGCGCGCTGCACGCCGAAGCCTCGGTAGTCGCGGTTCAATATCGCCCGGAAAGGACAATTGTTGCTGTCCGTTTCCTCAAACCTGTTCCCAATTGGATTGTGAAATCATGACTGCATCCACTCCACCTCCCGTCCCGCCTTCCTATGAAGAGCAGGGAATCACCTTCACGGCCCTGCAGCCCATCTACTCTGAACTGGTGCGCGAATTTGTGATTGAGGTTCCCGCCTGCCCGGTCGATGATGGATTCTCGCCCTCGCCCGACTCGGTCGAGCAAGCCGCTGCCTGGTTCCAGCAGGTCGACGCGCAGATCCAGGTGCACCAGTTGCGCCAGTTTCTGCAGACCACGCCGCTGGCCAACGAAGCCGTGCTGCGCCAGCTCCTCGAGTATCACATGCAGAAGCCCGCGAAGTCCGGCAGTGACCGCGACAAAACCGATTTCCTGCTTGTCCAGTATTTTTCGCTGTGTGCGCCCTCGGGCCTGGAAGACGCCGACGTCGACCTCGATTACGTTGCCCAGGTGCTCGAACCGGTCCTCGGCCCGCAGCAGCCGGAGCTCCCCTCGTGGTTGAGTTCTCTCGATACCATCATGCAGTCGGCGAAGCGTTGCCAGCGCCTCAGCGAACTGCTCTACAGCGGCGCCCTCGAACAAGGTCGCAAGCTCAAGACGGCAAACGCGGCCCGCTACTTCGAGCCCGCGGCCATGGTCGCCTTTGCCCGCTTCAGCTTCATGATCCGGCGAATATTTTTCCGTCTCATGCACGACGATCTCAACGCCATCCAGGACGGTTTGCGCGAACTCGAGCGCCGCGGCGTCTCCGCCGTCGATTGCCGGCGCGCGCAATTCTCCGCCGAGGAGCCGGTCGCGCGTCTGCGGATGATCTGCCAATCCTGGAAGGTCATGTTTCACGCCGAATACTCCTCCGGCCACCCTTTGCGCATGCTGGTCGATCTCCGAGCCGCCATCGACGACGCGCTTCAGAACCAGGCGCGCAAGATTCCGCTCGCCGCCGCCGCTTCCGCCCAATCGGGTGGCGGAATAAACAAGTAAATTTCGCGGCAGAGACCGGGGTTGCCCCGTCTCCGCAAGCGAGAAGCCAGCCCCGGATGGGCGAACCAGCTTAGCCCACCGCTTCAGCGCTGGGAAAAGTAGCAGAAATGATTCAAGTCCCGAAGGGACGACCGAGTTCTCACGCACACTCTGGAGGCCAAGCTGCCGAGCCAGAAAGCCACAATGAGCACAAATCGCCCGACCATCCTGATCCTCACCAGCGACCCCGCTTTCTCGCGCCAGATCACTGCGCACTGGCCCCAGGACCCCGCTCTGCATTCCGACGCTCCGGAATTTATTGTGCTCGGCGAAGTTTTCTCACGCGACCTCAAGGGCAGCAACTACGACCTCGCCATCGCCGACGCCTCTTACGATGAAAAGCGAAAACACCAGGACGAGAACGACAAGAGCACCCCAATCAAAGCCCTGAAGCAGTCGCTCGCCGCCGCCGGCAAGCCGGCCATCATGATTCATTCCAATCCCGCGCCCGATTTCTATAACACCGACTTTTACAACATCGACGGCGCCGTTTTTGAGTTGCATTGCAAGCCCCCACTCTGGCAGCAGATAGCGGGTCTCATCGGATGCGAAATTCTGCGCCGCCGCCAGGCCGAGTCACGCGCCCGCGAAGCCGAGAAAAACTGCGCCGCCGCCCAAGCCGAGGCTACTCTCGGACGCTACATGCTCGAGATGCGCACCAACATCAACAACGCTCTTACCACCCTGCTCGGCAACGCCGAACTTCTGGCGCTCGAACCCGGACTCCCCGCCACCGTGCAAGCGCAGGCCGACACCATCCGCAACATGGCCCTGCGCCTCCATGAAGTCTTCCGGCGCTTCTCTTCAATCGAAAAAGAACTCACCGTCGCCGCCCGCGAATCCGGCAAGAAAGCCGCCCACGCAACCGCTGGCCGCATCTGAGCGGAACTCATGAAAAACACCTTGTGTAACTTGGCCAGCAAAACAAGTAGTCGAACGGTAGCTCTAGCGCTGCTTGTGGCGCTCTTCGCCCGCCAGCCAGCCGCGTCACAAACCCCGCCCCCGCCCAAGCCACAGTTGGGGCCGCAGTCGGGAGACGACTTGCCCGTGCCCGGCCGTCCCGTGCCTGCTGATCACGGTAAGTTATCGGAGCACAACATCGAATGGTTGCAAACGCAACCGCCCCAGATCCAGATGGAATTCCTGCTCGGTGCGGCCGTGAATCACGACGTAGGCGCAACCAAGCTTATCGCGGAGATGGTCGAAGGCTGGCGCGGCAAACTCCATCGCACGCCTCGCTGGGAGTCCCTGCAGGACACTGCGCTCTATTCCAATGATTTACGAGTGCGGGCCGCGGCCATCGAGATCAATCTGGCAGCGTTGAATCTGGCAAAGACCGACGAGACCGCCGACCGCCTGATCGAGTCGGCGCAAAAGTATCCCGGCAATCGCCCCTTCGCGGCTTGGGAACTGGGCATGCTGGCGAATCGAGGCATCGAGGCCGAGCGCATTCACGAACTGCTGGCGGAGTGGATTCACGACCCAACTCAGCAAACCCGCTTCTGGTCGGTCGAGGGACTAGCCCACCTCGGAACCGACGCCACCATCAAAAACTTTCTCGACGTTTTCCGCAACGACCCTTCGCTCGATGTCCGCGAACGTGCCGGCTGCAGTCTGGCGAAGTCCGGCATGATGACGCGCGAGCAACGCATGAAGGCCGTTCCCGGACTGATTGAACTGGCCGACGACCCATCGCTCGATCCGACTGCGCGCAACTGGGTATACCAGGCTCTGCGCGAAATCACCAACGTCAATCTCCCCAACGATCCCGCGACCTGGCGCAATTGGTACTCCACGCACGGCGCAGAGAAGTCGCGTGAATTCGGCACAGGCGCTTCCTGGTCGGTGCTAGGCAATAGCTGAACGCAGCCGGGGCACGAACTTACGCAAACAAAAACTCCTTAGTCCGCAGCTCCTTGATCGTATCCCGCAGCTTGGCTGCCTTCTCGAACTCAAACCGCTTGGCCGCTTCCCGCATATCGCCCTCCAACTTGGCAATGTAGGCGTCCAACTCTTCCTGCGATTTCATATCCGGAATTCCTTCAGCTTCGGAGCCGGTCAAATCGGTGTAGTCGGCGCCCACAATCGCGACCAGCGTCATATCCAGCGGACGAATGATCGATTCAGGCGTAATCCCGTTCTCTTCGTTATAAGCCTGCTGGATGGCGCGCCGCCGGTTGGTTTCGTCAAGCGCCTTTTTCATCGAGTCGGTCATACGATCCGCATACAGAATTGCCTGGCCGTTCAGATTCCGAGCGCAGCGTCCAATAGTCTGGATCAATGAACCCGCGGAGCGCAGGAAGCCTTCTTTATCGGCGTCCAGAATCGCCACCAGCGACACCTCGGGCAAGTCAAGCCCTTCGCGCAGAAGATTGATGCCGATCAATACATCGAACTCGCCCTTGCGCAAGTCGCGCAAAATCTTCACCCGCTCCAGCGTTTCGATTTCGGAGTGCATGTAACGGCACTTCACTCCCACTTCGCTGTAATACTCGGCGAGATCCTCGGCCATCCGCTTGGTCAAAGTAGTCACCAGCACGCGCTCTTTGTGCGCAACACGGTCGCGGATCATGTGCAGCAAATCGTCGATCTGCCCTTTAACCGGACGTATCTTGACCGGCGGATCAATCAATCCAGTAGGTCGAATGATCTGCTCCACCACCACCCCGGCAGACTTAGTAAGCTCGTAAGGACCGGGCGTGGCAGAAACATATACCAGTTGGTTGGTGCGATGCTCGAACTCCTCAAACGTAAGCGGACGGTTATCAAGTGCCGAAGGCATCCGGAACCCATATTCGACCAGCGTCTGTTTGCGCGAGCGATCGCCGTGATACATCCCATGAAGCTGCGGCACAGTCTGATGCGACTCGTCAATGAACATCAGAAAGTCGCGCGGAAAATAGTCAAGCAATGTAGGCGGAGGCTCGCCTGGAAGCCGTCCAGTAAAATGCCGCGAGTAGTTTTCAATGCCATGGCAATAACCCATGGCCTTGATCATTTCCAGGTCATACATAACCCGCTGATGGATGCGCTGCGATTCCACCAGCCGTCCCTGTTTCTCCAGCTCCGTTTCCCACCAGGCCAACTCAGCCCTGATAGAAGCCACAGCCGAGGCCCGTGTCTCTTCTTTCATCACATAGTGCGTCTTAGGATAAATCGGCAGCCGCATGTAACGCTGCTTGACCGTTCCAAACAAAGGATCGATTTGCGCAAGCGATTCAATCTCGTCGCCAAACATTTCAACGCGATAAGCATTGTCATCATAAGTGGGATAAATCTCGATAACATCCCCACGCACGCGAAACGTCCCGCGCCGAAAATCCCCTTCCGTGCGCTCATAAAGAATCTCAACCAGCTTGCGAGTGATCTCCGCGCGCTTGACTTTCTGTCCCTTTTCCAGGAACAGCAGCATCCCGTAATAAGCCTCCGGCGATCCCAACCCATAGATGCAACTAACCGAAGCCACAATCAAACAATCGCGCCGTTCAAATAACGACCGGGTAGCCGACAGCCGCAACTTATCCAACTCATCGTTAATAGTAGATTCCTTCTCAATATATAGATCCGCCGCCGGCACATAAGCCTCCGGTTGGTAATAATCGTAGTAGGAAACAAAGTACTCGACGGCGTTGTGCGGGAAAAAACTTTTGAACTCATGGTAGAGCTGGGCAGCCAGCGTCTTGTTGTGGGCCATCACCAGGGTGGGCCGGTTGGCGGCCTCGATCACTTTGGCGGCGGTGAAAGTCTTGCCCGATCCGGTTACGCCGAGCAGCACCTGATGCTGCTCGCGATCGAAGACGCCGCGCGTCAGGGCGTCGATGGCTCGCGCCTGGTCGCCTTGGGGCTTGTAGTTGCTTACCAGCTTGAAGTCCACAGCTCATTATATGGGGGTGAAGAGGTCGCCGGCGTCATGCACTTCCGTGTAATATGCTCTTGAGCAGGCCGGCATATCGGAACTTCGTTCTAAGCGATTCACCTTAGACTCTGCGCAAAATACCTTGCCTCTCTGCCCGCAACCTGCCTGTAATGACCGCGATAACCGCGTTTTTCCCAGCAAAGAACGCGCTCGTGAAATTTTCATATTTTGTTAACTCCCAGGAGCACCTTTGGCCGTGTGTTTGCAAAATGAGACGCAACAACCCGAATCCAGATGTGCCGAGGGGGCTTGGGTTTTCAGCGCCATTTACCCCGGGCCGGGGCGCGTCGGTCAGGTGCGGATCCTGAAGGTGAAGTGTCTCTTCAGGTCCAATTTTCTATGCTGGTTTCTATGGAAGAGAAGTTCGAGGAAGTAGGGCCACGGGAGCGGCAGATTATCGAGCTGCTGCTCCAGGGATGTGACAACTCGGAAATCGCTCGCGATCTGAACATTGCCGAGCGCACCGTGAAAGCGCATTTCAACCGCCTCTTTCTGCGTTTCGGAATCAAAGGCGGCATTAAGCGGGTCAAACTAGCAACCTTACTTTATAGGAGGCAATTATGGCAGGAGAAACAGCAAGCCGCCGCACTCCCAGCGAACGCGAACAAATCATCATTAAGCGCGTAGCCGAGGGCTGCAAGAACCGTGAGATAGCCGATTCCTTAGGCACCACCGAGCACGTGGTAAAAAATTATCTGCGCCTCATCTACGACAAACTAGGCTTGTGGAACCGAGTCGAGCTGGCCCTCTGGTACGAAGCCCGTCAGCACGAGCATGTCTATCACGCCTGAGGGATATCTCATCCGCCGCAACTAAGCTGTCATCTGACGCAACGATGGTCGTCATCCTGAGCGGAGTAGCCGCTTCGCGAAGCGAGCGGCTGCGGAGTCGAAGGACGCCTACATCCTTTCACTCGCTCAAGGACGCGATAGGGCGTTCTCCTCGCACACCCAGCACGTCTCAACACTTGTCAAAGCGGGTACCCAGCCTTGCGCGTCCTTTTGCGCAACGTATTCAAGTCCGAAGCTGGCGAACAGTCAACCGATTGCTGCTGGGCAGCACCGCGGCCGCCGTGCATCCCCTCGCCAGCCATAAGTAACAGAACTAAACCCCCGGTCGGGAAATGCCGATGGACTCTTCGGGGCCAAGCCCGATACTGGAAATCCGGGCTAGCCTCTATTCAACGCCGGCACCAAACATGTCCAAAGTCCTGATCGCGGATGACGATCGCATATCGTGCAAGCTGCTCGGTAGCCTGTTGACCAAGTGGGGGTACCAGGCCGACATTGTCTACAGCGGCGACGATGCGCTGCACGAACTGCTGAAGCCGGACGCTCCCCCCCTGGCGATTCTGGACTGGATGATGCCGGGTTTGGACGGTGTTCAAGTCATCAAGAGGTTGCGCGAAACTCACCGCGAGTCCTCTACCTACATATTGCTGCTGACGGCAAAGGAACAGAAAGAAGACCTTCTGGAGGCCATGGATGCCGGAGCGGACGATTATTTGAAAAAGCCGTTTGACGCACAGGAGTTGCGAGCCCGGCTTCGAGTCGGCGCCGATCGCAAGAACATCGAGGGCGCTCTTCGAGAGGCCGAAAGGAAGTACCGCGGAATATTTGATGATGCCATCTTCGGCGTTTTCCAGAGCACGCCTGACGGCCGCTATCTGAGTGTGAACCCAGCCATGGCCCGGATCTTCGGCTACGATTCGGCTGAAGCGATGATCAGCACCGTCGCCAGTATTACCCAGTTGTACGTCGATCCCAAGCGTCGCGACGAGTTCGTGGTCGCTCTGGACAGATTCGGATCCGTGCAGAATTTCGAATGCGAAGTTTTTCGCAAAGACGGCAGCAAGATATGGATCGCGTCGAGTGCGCGTGCCATCCGTGAAGATGGCGTGGTGGTCCGCTACGAAGGAATGACGGAAGACATCACCGAACGCAAGCTGTTGCAGATCCAGCTTCTTCAGGCGCAGAAACTGGAATCGATAGGGCAGCTCGCAGCCGGAATAGCTCACGAAATCAATACCCCAACACAGTATATCGGAGACAACGTGCGGTTCTTGAAGGATGCCTTCCGGGACCTGAACGGCCTGCTGGCGAATTACGAACGGCTGTTGGCAGCGGCCCAAGGGAATACTCTATCTTGCGAAATCATTCAGGAAATCGCGGTCGCAGTGGGACGCGCAGACGCTGCCTATCTGCTTGAGGAAATTCCCCAAGCCATCGAACACACACTCGAAGGCGTGACCCGAGTGTCCACCCTTGTGAGTGCGATGAAAGAGTTCTCCCATCCGGGCACCAAAGACAAGACCCCCGTGGACCTGAATCATGCCATTGCAAGCACCCTTGCGGTCGCAGGCAACGAGTGGAAGTACGTGGCCAGCGTGGAGACCGAGTTCGACCCGTCGCTACCTCTGGTCTCATGCCTGCCCGGCGAGTTCAACCAGGTAATCCTCAACTTGATCGTCAACGCAGCGCATGCAATTGCCGACGTTGTCGGAAAAGGAGGTTCAGAAAAGGGAAAAATCCGTGTACAAACGCACAATCGCCCGGAGTGGATTGAGATCAGGATCCAGGACACGGGTGCGGGAATCCCGGAAAAGGCGCGAGCCCGAATCTTCGATCCTTTTTTCACTACCAAAGAAATTGGCAAAGGAACCGGGCAGGGTTTGTCCATCGCCCGCTCGGTCATCGTCGACAAGCACGGTGGGAGCATTCACTTCGAAACTGAAGAGGGGAGGGGCACAACTTTCATCGTTCGTCTTCCTCACGATGGCAAGGGCCTTGGCGCCAAAGCGGTGTCTGCATGAAACGAATCTGTTCGTGGATGAAGGAGGCAGCAACCAGGCCAATGCCGAATAGATTCCGCCGTATTTCACCCTCTCGTAAATTGGAACATTCGTCCGCCAGTTCGCCGGATCATTGTCAGTTGCCCAAATGGTCGTGTACCGGACGAAACTCCACTCCGAGTAGCAGATGCCTGCACCACCCTACGCCGCGAAGTAACCACCCAGAATTGAAGAAAAGCGCATATCTGGCCGAAGAAATTCATGCAGCTCCCTGCGCGCAATGCGCCGCTTGGGTTGCGCCTTCTTGGAGGCTGGAGAAGTTCTATGCGCCCTCGACTGTCCATCTCCGTCCTAGTGGTTCCATCCCGTCCCGCTCCGGGAGGATTACCGGGCCTATTCCGCTTGCTTACGATCTTCGCGTTAACCGCAACCGCTGTTGCTCAGCAGGGAACGAAGGACTTGAGCGAGGCCAGCCTGGAGGAACTGAGCAACATCCAGGTTTACAGCGCCTCGAAGCACTTGCAGAGCACCAGCGACGCGCCGGCTTCGGTCACGGTCATCACGGCGGACGAGATCCAAAAGTATGGCTACCGCACGCTGGCCGACATTCTGGAGAGTGTGCGCGGCTTTTACATCACCTATGACCGCGATTACAGCTTCGTTGGCGTACGCGGCTTCGGACGCCTGGGTGACTCGAACAACCGTATTCTGGTGTTGATTGACGGCCACCGGATCAACGATAACGTTCTCGGCGAGCCCTACTTAGGCTCAGAATTCCTTGTGGATGTGGATCTGATCGAGCGCATCGAAATCATTCGCGGCCCCAGCTCTTCGCTCTACGGCGCCGACGCCTTCTTTGCCGTGATCAACGTAATTACCCGCAAGCCGCCGCAACTGAAAGGCGTGGAACTCTCGTTTACCCCAGCCAGTTTTGGCGCCTACGACGGACGAGCCAGTTATGGCAGCCAATACAGAGGGATCGACATAATGCTCTCTGACACGTTTTACAACAGCCAGGGACCGACTCTGTTTTTCCCCCAGTTCAACAGTCCCGCCACCAATTACGGGATTACGCAAAACACGGACTACGAAAGCTTTCAACACGTCCTGGCTACGATTAGTTTTCATGGATTCACTCTGCAGGGCTTATTCAGCGCGCGCGATAAAGGAGTTCCTACAGGGTACTACGGCGCCTTGTTCAATGATCCCCAAACCCAGAACTACGATTACCATCAGTACTTCGATCTCAGTTACCAGCATTCGATTGGCGAAAAGTGGGACCTGACGGCTCGGACTTCCTATGACCAGGCCCGCCTGCAAGCGCCAGTTGGGTACTCCACCGGGCTGCCCGACGGATCGACCACGGTGGACACGTACTCTTTCCGGGGAAACTGGTCGGATAGCGAAGCGAAAGTGAGCGGGACTCTGCTGGAGAAACACAAGATCACCCTGGGCACGGAAATCATCGATAACCTGCGGCAAGACCAGGGAAGCTACACTCCCATCGGCAACGTCTTTATCCCAGTTCCTGCCAGCTCCGTGATCTGGGCCCTATATGGGCAGGACGAATTCACCATCATTCACAACCTGACCTTGAGCGCCGGGCTGCGCTACGATCATTATTCCAATTTTGGCGGGACCACCAACCCGCGTCTGGGGCTGATCTACCACGTCTTCCACCCCACCACTCTGAAGCTGCTGTACGGCACGGCCTTTCGTGCCCCCGAGCCCTTCGAACTCGAGCCCGACTACGCAGGTTTCGAGAACAGCTTGCAGCTCAAGCCGGAGGCCATCCGAGCCGCCGAAGGGGTGGTGGAGCAGCAATTCGGACAACATTTCACGCTATCGGGCAGTGTGTTCTGCAACTGGATCAGCAATCTGATCACTCTGGAGACTGATCCGAGCAATGGCTTGGACGTATATCAAAACTCCGAAAAAGCCGACGCCACCGGCGTGGAAGTCGAGCTGGACGGCCATTTGGCCAGCGGTCTGCAAGGCAGGGCGAGCTACAGCTACGTAGACGCCGAGCAGCCAGTAACCCATCAGATTCTTGCCAACTCTCCTCAGCACCTGGGCAAATTGAACCTGAGCTATCCCGCGGTGCAGCAGCGCCTGTTCGCCAGCGTGGACGCACAGTACACCAGCTCGGCTCAGACTTTGGCGGGAAACACCCTCGGTAGCTTTGCCGTTTTCAATGTGACCTTGCTCGGCCATACGCTTGGGAAACACCTGGATTTATCGGCAAGCGCGTACAACATTTTGGACAAGAAATACTTCGACCCCGGCCGGCCGGAGGACCCCGAAGATAGCATTCAACAGGACGGAAGAAACTTCCGGATAAAACTCACTGCCTGGTCTTAGAACGACATGACACGACACAAAGCATTGATGGACGGGCAGGCATTTGCTAGCAGGACTCTAGTCGCCAAAGCAGGCAGGCCTTGTTCGAGAGCGACATGATTGTGAATCAGACTCCCGCGAAGGTTGAGGGCTTGTGGAGTCAAAAGGGGGTTCTATGGATGCTGGGCGTGGTGATGCTGTTGCTCAGCGGCATGTGTGCGCAATCCCCGGTTGCTGGCGAATATCAAATCAAGGCCGCCTTCCTGTACAACTTCGCGAAGTTTGTCGAGTGGCCGCCGAGTGGTTTCTCCGATGCTTCTGCGCCACTTCGGATCTGCGTCCTCGGGCAAGATCCCTTCGGCCAGGAACTGCGCGACATCACCAACGACAAGAGCATAAACGGACACAAACTCCAGGTCGATCAGGTGGCTGATCTGCAAATGGCCAGAACTTGCCACATCCTCTTTATTGCGTCCTCGGAAAAGGCGCAACTGAAACGGATTCTTGAAAGTCTTCGGGGCACCGATGCTCTAACCGTGGGCGACACAAAAGGCTTTGTCGAGCAAGGAGGGATGATCAATTTTGTGCTGGAAGATAACCGGGTCCGGTTCGAAGTAAACCTCAAAGCAGCCGAGCAAGCCAGGCTCAAGGTCAGCGCCAAGCTGCTGAATGTAGCGAGAAATGTAATCGAGTAAACCCTGGTGAGCGTCACTGCCATGCATCATTTTGGTGATTTGTCGATCCGCCGCAAGCTAACCGCCCTGTTCATGGCGATCAGCGGCTTCACTGCATTGGCGGTTTCCTGCCCCATGGCCATTTATGAGGTGGTGAAATTCAAGCAGACCGTCGCTGAGAACCTGGCCGTCGTGGGCGACGTTCTGGCCGGCAACAGCACGGCCACCCTGACATTTCATGACGCGGACTCGGCGCGAGATGTCTTGCGGGCATTGCGCGCCGAACCCAATGTGACTGCGGCCTGCATCTATACCTCGGATGGCAAACCATTCGCCAAATATGCGCGGGATGCAATAGATTCAGGCTTCATACCGCCGCCGCCGCAAGCGGAGGGCAGCCAGTTCAAACACGGTCACCTGGTTCAGTTTCGAAAAATCGTGCTGGCGGGTGAGACTATCGGCACGCTTTACCTTGAATCTGATCTGGAAAGACTGCATTCACGATTACGTAGGTATGTTGTTAGCTCTGTGTTGACTCTGCTGTTCACGTTCTCCCTGGCTTTCGTGCTGGCCTCGCGCTTCCAAAAGCCTATCTCTGAACCTGTCCTTAACTTGGTCGAGACCACAAAAGCCGTTTCGTCCCGGGGCGACTACTTGATCCGGGCCGAAATCCTCAATCGCGATGAATTCGGCCTGCTGGCCACCGAGTTCAACGGCATGCTCGAGCAAATCGAATCGCGCGACTTGGAACTGCAGCAACACCGGGAGAACCTGGAGGAGCAAGTCGCCCATCGCACCAGTGAATTAGTGACAATGAATGCGGAACTGACGGTGGCCAAAGAGGCAGCCGAAGCGGAGATCGCCGAGCGCAAGCGGACGGAGAAGGAACTTCGGCTGACGCAATTCTCCCTGGAGCACGCCTCGGATGCCATACATTGGGTGAACTCACAAGGCCATATTGTCTACGTCAATGAGGCGACCTGCCGCTATTTGGGACGTTCCCGCGAAGAGCTTCTTTCCCTATCGATCCCGGATATAAATCCGCTTTACCCGAAAGAAGCTTGGGGGCCGACCTGGGCGGAACTCAAGGAGCGGGGCTCCATGACCTTTGAAACCCAGCTCAAAACCAAACCGGGACAGATTTTCCCGGTAGAGATAACCGTCAACTACATGGAGTTCGATGGGAAGGAGTACGCCTTCGCCTCCGCGCGCGACATCACCGAGCGCAAGCGGGCGGAGGAGCGACTGCGGAAGCTGTCCAGCGCGGTCGAGCAAAGTCCCGCCAGCGTAATGATCACCGACGTCCGGGGCAACATCGAGTACGTGAATCCCAAATTCACTCGGCTCACCGGTTATACCCCGGAAGAAGCAATCGGCCAGAACCCGCGCATGCTGAAGTCGGGTATGCAGCCTGCCGCGCAGTACCGGCAACTCTGGAAGACCGTGCTGTCGGGGCGCGAATGGCACGGGGAATTTGCCAACCGGAAGAAGAACGGAGATATTTTTTGGGAATCCGTCTCCATAGTCCCGATAAAAGACTCGGCCGGCGCCATCACCCACCTCCTTGCCGTCAAGGAAGACATCAGCGAGCGTAAGCGGGCGGAGGAAGAGATTCGAGAGAGCAGCGCATTGGTAAAGCTCCTTTTGGATTCAATTGCCGAGGGAGTCTACGGTATCGACATGCACGGTAAATGCACATTCTGCAATCCCTCGTGCCTCCAACTATTAGGTTATGAGGACGCCGCGGACCTTTTGGGTAAGGACATGCATGCCCTGATACACCACACACGCGCGAACGGAGCACCCTACCCCGCCGACCAATGCCACATCTACCAGGCCTTTCAGCGCGGACGTGGCACGCACATCGACGACGAAGTTCTCTGGCGTCGCGACGGCGCCAGCTTCCCTGGCGAATACTGGTCTCATCCCATGATTCGGGGCGGAGAAGTAATCGGCGCGGTGGTGACTTTCATAAACATTACCGAACGCAAGCGAGGGGAACAGGTTTTACGGGAGGCCAAGGAGGCCGCCGAAGCCGCCAGCCGCGCGAAAAGCGAATTCCTCGCCAACATGAGCCACGAAATCCGCACCCCCATCAACGGCATTATGGGCATGACCGAATTGACCCTGGATACAGAGCTGAACCCCGAACAGCGGGAATATTTGGGCTTGGTGAAGTCCTCCGGCGAGTCGCTGTTGTTGGTGATCAATGACATTCTGGATTTCTCCAAGGTGGAATCGGGCAAGCTGGATCTGGAGACGATCGAATTCGACCTCTACGATTGCGTCGGTGAGACCATGAAGGCCCTGGCTCTGCGCGCTCACCAGAAGGGATTGGAACTGGCCTACGATGCCGATCCCGAGGTGCCTTCGCAACTGGTCGGCGATCCCGGACGCTTGCGACAGGTTCTTGTAAACCTGGTCGGCAACGCCATTAAGTTCACGCAGCAGGGAGAGGTGCTCGTTACATTTAAAAGACTCTCGCAGGATGCCGAAGGCATGGAGACTCCATTTCCAAGTCAAGGACACCGGCATCGGAATTTCTCCGGAGAAACACGGACTGCTGTTTCAAGCCTTTTCGCAGGCTGACAGCAGCACCACCCGCAAATATGGCGGCACCGGCCTTGGCTTGGCCATCTCGGCCCGCCTGGTTGAATTGATGGCGGGAAAGATATGGCTCGAAAGCAGCGCAGGTCAAGGCAGCACGTTCCATTTCACCGCGCGCTTTGCGGCGGCTGAGGCCAAAACTCACCCCGCCCCTCCCGTGCTCGAAGCCGAGTTGCAAGGTCTTTCGGTGCTGGTGGTCGATGACAATGAAACCAATCGGCGGATCCTCTGTGCAATGACGCGCGCTTGGGGAATGAGGCCTCGCTCTGTGCAAAGCGGCGCTAGCGCACTTGCCGCCCTCGAGACGGCGCAGCAAAAAGAAGATCCTTTCCGGCTTATTCTGATCGACGGCAACATGCCCGTCATGGATGGATTCGAGCTAGCTGCGAAGATACAGAAAAGAAGCCCGCGCCAGGGCGACGCAGAAGCTACCATCTTGATGCTGACTTCCGGCGGACATCCCGGTGAAGCCGCCCGCTGCCGGCAGTTGGGGATCTCAGCCTATCTGCTTAAGCCGGTGCTCAAAGCCGACCTGATGGCCGCCATCCTTGCGGCGCTGGGCCGGCGGCAGGGGGAAATAAGTGCCAGACCTGCGCTGGTTACTCGCCACACCCTGCGCGAATCCGCCCGCAAGCTAACGATCCTGGTGGCCGAAGACAACGCGGTGAACCAGGCGGTAATTCTTCGCGTCCTGAAAAAGATGGGGCACACAACCGTGTTGGCGCAAACCGGCAAAGAAGCGCTCGCCTTAGCCACGACCGAAAAATTCGATCTTGCTTTCATGGACGTCCAAATGCCCGAGATGGATGGCCTGGCCGCAACCGCCGCGATCCGCCAAAGCGAGACCAACACCCGAACTCACCTGCCGATCTTCGCCATGACGGCCCATGCCATGACCGGCGACCGCGAACGCTGCCTGGCAGCCGGCATGGATGGCTACATTACCAAACCGGTCCGCTTTGGCGACATTGAGCAAACGCTCTCAGGCTTGCCGAGCGCGCCCGTAACGCCCGCCCCGCCGGCGGAAGCGGCATCCTGGAACAAGGTTGAGGCTCTCGATCGCATCGGAGGCGACGAGGAACTGCTGCACGAAATGTGTCAGATTTTTCTGGAAGAGTCTCCGAAACTGCTGCGGAGCCTGCAGCAGGCAGTAGCGGCTGGAGACCCCGACGGGGTCGTGCGCGCAGCCCACAGCCTTAAAGGCGAATCCAGCTACCTGAGTGCGAGCCGAACTTCACTGGCTGCCCGCCAGCTCGAGGAGATGGGGCACAACCACGACCTTTCCCGCGCCAGCGAGACGTTCGCAGTGCTGGAGCGCGAAGTCGTGGATCTTCAGCTCGCCCTGAAAGCGTCGGTCGGGGTGCACCATGAATAAGTTTCCAACCGAGCTGTCCGGACAGCTCACGGATTCCAATTCAAGTCCTGACGGGAAAGCTTCCGCCCGCAACACCGTGTTGATTGCCGAAGATGATCCGCTTTTTCGCCGTATTCTCGAGCGCTGGCTCAAGCAATGGGACTACCGGGTCACCGCCGTGGAAAACGGACTGAATGCGTGGGAAGTCTTGCAACAGGAAGATGCTCCGCAGTTGGCTATCCTCGATTGGATGATGCCGGGGATGGAGGGGGTCGAAATCTGCCGCAAAATCCGAAGCCGCGACCAAGGTCCATATCAATACGTGTTATTGCTGACGGCCAAGGATGACAAACAGGATGTAGTCAGAGGCCTGGAAGCCGGCGCCGACGACTACTTGACCAAGCCCTTTGACGTGGATGAGCTGCGCGCCCGGGTTCGTACCGGCAAACGCATTCTCGATCTACAGGCGGCCTTGATAAAGGCCCAGGACGATTTGCAATCGGCTGCGGCTCACGATGCGCTCACCGGGCTTTGGAATCGTGGCGCCATCCTTGATTTGCTGCGCAGAGAAGTATCGCGGCGGCAAAGAACCGGAGACCCGCTGGGCGTGGTCATGGCCGACATCGATCACTTTAAGAAAATCAATGACACGCACGGCCACCTTATAGGCGATGTCGTCCTTCAAGAAGTGACTCGCCGGCTGGCCGCGAACGTCAGACCTTACGACGCGGTCGGGCGCTACGGTGGAGAAGAATTCTTGATCGTCTTCCCAGGCGGTGATGTGCCCAATCTACTGGTCGGCGCAGAGCGTTTGCGCCACTGTATTGCCGATCGACCGATCGAAACTAATGTGGGCCAGATTCCAGCTACTCTCAGCCTAGGACTTGCTTCCGGGGACCACGCTGAGAACCCAGATTGCGAGACGCTCCTGCGCCACGCTGACCAAGCTCTCTATGCCGCCAAGGCTCGAGGCCGGAACCGGGTCGAGACTGCCGCGACGGTGCGAGCGGCTGGCCAGCAAGGCAACTGATCGCAGATAAACGGAATTTCCTCAACTGGTCCCTCAGCATCCGAAGGCTCAAAACTCTATTTGAGGCGGAGGTGGCACAGGCGGCCGAAAAAGTGAATCCACTCGGTGGCAATAGCTCCACGTCGTTTCCTTAATCTTTCGTTTTCAGGCCAACTACCGGCTTGATCTATGCCATTGCCGATGGTTGTCATCCTGAGCGGCTGCGGAGTCGAAGAGCCTGCCCTGAGCGAAGCCGAAGGGGTGGGATTCCACTGTCCCGTCCCTCCCATAAGCGGGGTCTTCTGCCCACCTTCTGATTCTCGATCGCGTGGGGTGGCTGATGTAGAAGACGAGACCTTATGGGGATCGGTCCTGTTTCACGTCTATAAGTTCGCCTCATCGGTGACCCGCATGTGTGCCAGCGTGAAGCTAGCGCGGTGTGCCTCAGAATCTAAGGCCACAACAGTGCTTCGCAAAGCTTTGCGAGTCTCGATGGGCTCTGTACTTGAGCTCACAGAGCTCGCGTTGTGATGGCGCGAACCAGTTCCCGCGCCAGGAGGTCCCCGTCCCAATATTCGACGTGGGCCGCCAGCGGAGTACGCGCGTCGGGATCGAGCAGGTTCTTCACTGCGCGTTCGTCAGCCACCGGAGCCGTGGCAGGATTTAAGAACAGCCCCGTGTCTTTTGCGTTGGTTTTGTCAGGTGGGTCGTAGAAATCCAGATGGCCACTAATGATGTCCGATTTCGAATAAAGATTGACCCACTCAGGCGGACGGTTGCCATAATCCTGAATCATCGGCTGCACCGCCGCGGCGGCCACCTCCCGGACCGGGGAGCCCATGTCCGCCTGGGTACGGAAAAGGAAGGCGGTCTTGTCCAGCGGCGAACCGAAAGTGAGAAACATGCGGGTGCGGTTCGCAACGTGCAATGGATGATCAGAAAATACTTCTTCCAGCAACAGTCCGTTGAGGACGTCGTACCCGATTACCGAGCCCAGCGAGTGGCCGACCATGATGATTTTTTCATACAGAAATTCCGGAGCTGCCGTGTCGACTTTATGATGCGCTTGGGCGCGATAGACCGCTCGTGACACTTTCATGGCGGTCTGCCAGATCTGCTGTCGAAGGTCATAGAACTTGCTGACGGTATGTGCTGCAATGTAAGCCACGACATCGCCAACATATTCAACCAGGAACCACTTCACCGCGTATCCAGCGGTGTATAGAACGCCCAAGATTAGGAGCCACAGCAAATAGGTCGTCAACGCGCTTCCACGAAACAGAGACAGTGCCCAGGCGTCAACGCCCGGCCACAGTGAGCGCTCAGGATGAAAACCCAGTAGCTGAAAAGGTACCGAACATACAGTGAGATCGAGGGTGGCCACGCCAATTACCAGCAAGGTCCAGCCCGTTAGAGACAGCCATGCCGGCGTGCTCGTTCGTCTCCTCGCCCTTCTGTAAAAATACGGCAGTAACAGGGTTCCGGACGCGATTAAATCCAAAGCCAAAGCGACGATAACTAGATCCGAGGTCAACTGGATCCTATACCGCCCTAGCTGATCGGGTGAAATATAGGATCCTGATGTCGCGAGGAGTAGGGCACTAACGATAAACACTTGCAGCATGAGAAAGCTCAGAATTAGCATCAATCTAAGTTTCGCGAGCTTAAAGCGTTGCTCCCCGCCAAACATCCACCGCCGAAAAGTCCCTGCCTCGGTGTTCATGAATCCGTTCCATCCGGCGTCGAAGAGAAACGTCATGACATCCTTAAGCGCAACTTTACCCTCCGTCAGTGGCGCCCAGTAGGCCTCGTAAATGTGAACGTCAAACGTCTTCTGCTCGTGCTGGATTTGGATCTCAGCCCGTACGAGTTCGGTCTCAACGTCATCCTTGCCCTGAGTCCCGAGACGCACTCTACGGATCAGGGAGCGGGGAGAGGTTACTCCACTTTGTGGCTCCCGAACTCCGCGCCAGACAGCCTGGGCCACACCGTCGATGGTTTCGTACGGAACTTGCTGTCCCATGCCGTGATTGACGATGATGGCCACAAGCTGACCCTCCGGGCGTGGATGCCCGATCTTGGGAGCGTACGCGGGTTCCAGCATGGCAGAAGCATCACGCGTGCCAAGTTCTAGTTCGGGAGCCATAGAATCCTCCAAATCAAATCAGTAGCCTTGCTTCATTTCTTGGGCTTGGCAGGCGCCGGAGGCGCCGGCGTTGGCGGTGTCCCCGTCGGCGCGGCAGGTTGCGGCTTAGCCTCGGGCGTCGGAGTGGGCGCGCCCGCAGCTGCAGCGGCCGGTGGTGGGTTTAGGATCGGGTAGTCGTGAGTCGGGCTCGTGATCGTAGAGCCGTCCGATTTCTTCGACACTTGAAACGTGAGCGTGGTCGTTCCCGCTGGCAGGTCCTCACTCAATTTGAGCGTGAAATGTAATTCCGTGTCGCTGGAGCCCTCCGCGACTGCCGTCACTTGTCCCAAGTTTTGCGGCTTGGTGATGGTGGGCGTGCCGCCGCCGAGGAAACTTCCCCGAATCACGCCGGTCAAGGCTTCATCTTTCTTCCACGTGGCAGAGTGATCCTTGTCCTGATCGATATCGACCTCAGTGATCTGAGCCGGAACCTTATTGACATCGACGTTCATGGTGCCGCCGACGATGACGTGAACAACGTTCAGGCTCAGGCGATTAACCAAATCGGCAGTTTGGCAGGCCAGTTCCACGCTTTGGGCAGCCGCAGGCGGGTTCTTGGGATCAAGCTTCTCACAGGCTCCGGAGACCACCTCGGACAAGTGCGCTTTCATATTGTCTAGTTGGCCGGGAGTGAAAATGAAGCTTATGTACTTATCCAATCTGTAATTCACTGTGGGATCCGTGAGGGAGGCGAATGGAGCAAAGAAGGCAGCCGGCGACGAAATGAAGATCGATTTCAGGTCCGGCGTTAGAAACCGCTCGATCGGAAAAAAGGCGACCACGACGTCGGAACTTTGCTTGGCAATGACTTTGTTTACTTGAAAGCCGAAGTCGCTGATCCGGTTCATCTGGCCCACCGTGGAATCGGGCCAGAAGGTCTGGGATGCGGGGATGAAATGAGCGTTGTACGCTCCGATTCCTTGAATCCAGCCGGTATTGGTGGTGGCAAACGTGAAGCCCGCGGCAACCGAGCCGACTGCCTGCAGAGCGCGCAAGACCCAATTGCGCGTAGACCAGGTTTGCCGGTCCAGAAGTTCACCGCGCACGATTCTAATCTCGACGCTATCGATTTGGTTTGGGGCGGTCCGTTGTTGCCAGGTCTGCAGCGGATTGCCGGCGCAGTGAGCGGATGGAGCTTGTTCTTTTCCGGATAGCTGTTGGTCAGTAGGCGACTTAGTGCTCTGTTGGGCCTGTGAACAGGAAGCATCGCTCTGTGGCAAATACGGTGAACTGCCGCTTAGCAGCCACTGACTGTAATCAATGAAGACGGTGTGCACGATAAATGATTGGTCTGAGCTGCGGTTAGAAATCGTCAACGCGATAACAGCATAATTGTTGGAAATTTCCTTGCCGAAAACCGTTTTGGCTATTTTGGCTGGAATCAGCGTGGCTTCCACGGAAATATTGTGAGTCACATCGGTGCTGCTGCTGGTTAAGGGGAATCCCTTCTTGGCTGCATCCTGCACCGCTATAGTTGCCGCGGCCGCGTCCTTCTTTTGCGCGCTCAGCGGCATTGCAAAAGGCAGCATCAAAGCAAGGGCATAAATGACAAAAAGATAAGCTCGCTGAAACTTGAAATTGAAATATGTCATCACACATCGCTCCTTTACCCCGCACCAATTAAGCTCCCTTGGCGCTATGGAGCGACCCAGGCAGGGATGAGTCGTACTCCGGATCGGATACGAAGACACGTTTGCATCGACATATGAAACGCGCCAAGCAAAAGGTCTTTCCTCGGAAAGTCGGCGGTAGAAGTCCCCCTCGGAGGTGAAACTCAGGTCGAGTCCCACTCTTCCGCTCGCCGAACGGCCCCAAAATACGCTCAGAAAGGAGGAATGTCAACGAGGGATGAGATGTTAACCACACCCGACCCCTGAGCATTATCAATAACTTAAAACCCCGCACCGCGCGACCATAAAGAATCTGCTCGGTGCAGTTTCGAGGCGTCGACCGGGTAGTAAGACTCGGGTTAACCTAAAGGATGGGATTCCAATGGGCCGGTAGTACTCCGCCAACTCCGGCATCAGCCCCCAGCGGGCGCTTGCGCCCGCCCGCGGAAACCCGCAAACCGACAATCGTTGGCTTCTTTGGGCGGTATTCCGGCGCGTAGTAACCCGTTTCTTTGGTTTAATATACAGTCAAAGTAAGTATAGAAATATACGTACAATATTACATGCACAAAATGTTCCACGTGAAACATATCGTCAAATTTGGCTACTGCGTCGGAGTCAGCGACTTCAGATAGGCGACCACTGCTTCGGCATCGCTGCGCTCCATGCGAAACTGGGGCATGGGGAACCGCAGCCGGTCGCCGGTGGTCCAGATGCCCGTGGTCAGCAGTTTAACCATGTCCGCGTCGTCAGCCGGCGGAGTGCCCCCAATGCGCGGCGCGCTGAGCGGCCAGTTCGAGTTCGGATGGGCTGGCAGATACGGCTCGGGCCCGCCCTGCAACCATCGAGTGCGGTCGGGATTTCCATTGCTGTCGGTCGGAGTGTGGCACTGTCCGCACATGGCCACGCCTTCGACCAGATATTTGCCGCGAGCGACGTCGCCGCCAACAGTTTTTTCGCTTTGATGCTGCGGAGCATCCTTCTTCGCGTTACTGCCCTGGGCGCGCGCCAGCGGGACACCATTCGAGATCAGGGCAAAAGCGATGGCTGCCGAGATTGAAAAAAAAGCCACTCGTGAGTACATGATTTGTCACCGGATCAATGTTAACGGACCAATGTTACCGGATCAATGTCACGCTTCGCCACCCGCCTTGGAAGCGGGCGCAAGACGCATCTGCCGTCAGCTATTCGCAGGCGAGGTGACCGGCGGGTTCGAAGCGGTCCATCTGCGCTTCGCGCTGGCTGCTGAGGCGGCCGTCGGCGGTCTTTCCATATTGCTCTTCGCCGGGACAATAGTAGAGAGCGGTGTGCGGATCGATCCACACCTCGATGGCAGGGTCTCCCTGAACATGGACAGCCGGCTCGGGAGCCTCGGCGAGTCCTAGCGTCACCAGCGCCCTTTCCCAGGGGCTGAGGGCTGCCTGGCGCGGCGAGCCTGCTGCCGGCCATAACACGGCCAGCGCGGCTACCAAAACGGCTACTGCCAGATAGAGGTTGGAGCGCTGAAAGCGCAGGGTCACCCGCAGGTCCGCCAAGCGTTGACGCCAAGGCCTGGTTCCAGCATCGCTGTCGCCGGAGGCGTCCGAGATTAGTTCGCCCGATTCATCCTCGCTTGCTTCGATCGGCGAAGAATCGTCAGCAGATAACTGGAATGTGTGGACAGCCAGATCCGTGTCTTCGTGCGCCAAGTCTTCTCGTGTCAAGTGATCGGTCGCTTCATCCACCACCTCATTGATGGTTGCAGTGCTCGATTTGCTCTCCGCTTCTGCTTGGCTGAGTGCTTGAGCGCCGGAGGCCGGCTTGCCCTGGGCTGGATCGTCGAGTACTGGCTTGTGGAAATCTGGCTTGTCGAGTGCTGGCGCGTCGGGTGTTCGATCGTTAAGCGCTGGTGCGTCGAATGCTGGCGCGTCGAACCCGGACTTACTCATTGCAGATTTGTCGCGTGCCGATCTGTCGCGCGCTGGATCGTTAACAGTGCCGCTTCTCTCCTGCACGGGCATTTCCCCGGCAACCGGCTGAGCGATTAAGCCGGAACTTGCGGAATCGTGAGCCGAGTAAGGGAGCGGCCGACGCTCGGCCGCGGGCGCCGGGAAATCCTTCCGTGCACTCTCGCGGGCTTCGGTAGAACGCACGGGCCACACGTCCTGCTCCTGGCTCATCAGCCACATCGAAGCCCAATTGCGCTGCAGGCGTTCTCCGGGACGAAACTCCTCCCGGCCACAGCTCTCGCACCGCGACCCTTCCGTGGCCTTCGGAGCGCCACAATGCGGGCAGACACCATCGAATTCCGCTGCGGGGCGAGTTTCTGGTTCCACCCGTTGCGGCCGTGCCGCTTTCGTCCGGCCGTTATTCAGTTGATCGCCATTCGTCCGATCTTTATTCACGCGATCGTTGTATTCCTGAACGATGAAGGCGGCGAACAGTAGGCCTTGAAAGGTCTGTTCGTCGAGGATCAGATTGTACCGATTCGAGGGCATGGTGTCGCGGGGAGGGAGTCCAGACTTGAACTATTGTAGTGCAATTCTGTGTAGTGTGAAACAGGGAAAAACAGGGCGTTTCTTAGGAGGGGATTCCTGTTCTGGAATGCCAAACTGGAAGCGCGTCATGAAAACGGTCTAATAAAAGGCGAAGGAAAGTAGAAGCTTGCAGCCTAACTATCTGGTTCTTAAGGACTCACCAACCAGCGAAGATTTGGCGAACAGCTTGCTTGTACTTAGGACGGGTCGCGACCCCAAGACTGAACCGAAGGAGTAGACGAGAGGCCCCATGATTAACCTAAATGAAATCAAAATCACGCCCCGAGACCAGCAGGTGCTGCGTCTGCTGGTGCAGGGATGCAGTAACAAAGAGATCGCGAGCCACTTGAACATCAGCCCGCGGACGGTGAAACAGCATCTGCGCACGCTGTTTCTGCGCGCGGGGATCAAAGAAGGCCGGAAGCGAGTGAAACTTGCAACCGCCATGTTCATCAAGGAGCAGGTGCAACCATGCAACCCCGTGATCGGCTAACCGCCAAGGAAATTCAGGTCGCGACTCTGGTCTGGCAGGGTCTCACTAACAAAGATATTGCGGGCATACTTAAAACCAGCGAGCAGGTGGTGAAGAACTACCTGCGCACCGCCTTTGACAAGCTCGGAGTCTGGACCCGGCTGGAGCTCGCGCTCTATGTGGCTGGCCACGGCGGGGCGAACTGGCATCTGCAACTGGGCAATGGCCTGTTGCCAATGGCGACAGGGTGGAGCGTAGCAACGGGCGAAGAAAGTGCTGCCTATTCGGATGCGAAAGGAAAGGCGGCGGCTTCCGGGACTCGCTAGGGATTGCACACCCGGCTCTGTGCCCGCGTCGGAGAGCCGATCGTCGTAGGGGCAATCGGGTCAAGGTTGATCGTCGTACTGTTCCTGCAGCACCGTTTTCCCTCTACCGCGCCTCACGATCAGTCGCAATGCTGCACGCTCGCGACGCATTCCCGCAAACGAGCTAGCGGATCCGTAAGTCCACAAAAAAGACCTCCGCAGCGGCCGGAGTGTAGTTGTTTTGGTGCAGCAATTCAACGGGCGGAAACAGATTTCACACTGCCTCGTGTCCTTCGGTCGGTCCCAGAACCCGCCGCCCTTGCACGAGCTCCGACCTAACTAGCGTATTTTCAGAAGAATAGCCCAAGCGCTTCTCCCCGAAGCAGCCCGTCAAAAAGCGGCCTTGGCGCTCGCCATCCCGGTCATCAAATTGCTTAATTACTTGTGGATTCGTTCGACCCGCTGCATCCGGTAACTGCTTCATTGGTTCGCGACTTCATCAGTTCAGCGCTTTATCGTTTGAGATCGAGACTGAGGTAGGGATGGCGCACAAGGACATTTTCTGGATGGCCTGCGACTCGACCGAGCAACTGCGGGCCGAATACGGGCCCTTCCACACTCGCGAAGAAGCCGAAGCCGAAGCCCGCAATCTCGGCTTTGGATACCTGCTGCGCTACGAGCACATTCTCGGCCCCAACGAGGAGCTCGAAGAAGTGCGCTGTGTCTTCATCGAACTGCAAAATCAAGATAATGACGTGCAGACTCCAGCGAGGCGGGGCGTTACCTTCCACACCCGCTGTGCCAGTTGCGGCGAGACCGAGACCCACAAGACCCCATGGCAGGCGGAAGTCTGGGCCGACATCCACGAATTCGAACACACCCGCCACAAAGTAAGACTCTTCGAGCATGCCCGCGGAGAAGGTCTGAAAGAGATAGCCGACTGGCGCGGCCACGCCGCGTAGGTTGTGTAGAGCGGGCGCCCTCGCCCGCTGCCTTTGGCCTTGGCGGCGAATGTTTCCCGTGTACGTACAATGTTCCACGTGCCATGCGGCACGGCTGAAGCCGCGCCCCTTCAAAACAAGGTCAAAAACCGAGTTTTTCAGTACACGGTGAAACCGTGCCCTTCCCAAAACCGATTTATGGGATAGCTTGCAGAAAAGGGGGGTACCTCTGAAGTGGCGAGGTCGACCTCACCGAGTCAGCTTCGCGGCGGCAGCTTCGTCGAGCATCCACAACAATTTTCCGTCGGAAGGCTCGACTCTTTGCGAAGGCAGTGGAGGCGTATTCTTCCCCTCGAGAACCTGATGCAGCACGTCGGCCTTGTCCGCGCCGCTAACCATGAACATCACTTCATTAGCGTGGTTGAGCACCGGGAAGGTGAAGGTGATGCGGTGAGTTTTAAACTTCGCGACCCAGTTGGCGACCACCAGGCGCGACTGTTCGTCGAGCGCCGGAGAATTGGGAAAGAGCGAGGCGGTGTGGCCATCGGGACCCATGCCCAGCAGAATCAAGTCAAAGCGCGGGAATTCGCCGGATTGAAGTTCGAAGAAGCGGCGGAGCTGGGCTTCGTAGTCCGCAGCAGCGGCGGCGGCATCGGGATTCTCGGCGTGCACGCGCAAAACATTTTCGGCGGGAATCGTGATCTTCGAGAGCAACGATTCATTCACCATCCGATAATTACTTTCGGGGTCGGTCGGTGGAACATGACGTTCGTCGCCGAAGAATAAGAAGACGCGGTTCCAGGCGAAGCTGGCATAACTCGCGGCCAGCAGAGAATAGAGAGCCTTTGGAGTCGAGCCGCCAGAGAGCGCCACCGTGAATCGTCCCTGGGCGCCGATGGCGGTACGCGCCGCGCGGACGAATTCTTCGGCGGCGGCGTGAAAAAGATCGGCGGCGTTGGCCAGCACTTCAATGGATCGAGTGGACGGCATACGTTTATGCCACGGTGTTTGAACTGATGTGGTTCGCGCTGATGTTGCTCGCGCGAATGCGGGCGTGACGAGCGCCGTAACCGGCGGCTCCAAGCAGCCCGGTTTTTTCGTTGGTGATCACGCGCACGGGAATGGCTTCGAGCAGCGGCTGCAAGCGTCCTTTGCTGAGAAACGCCTGCATGAACAGCGGCCCGGCGAGCTTCGGCAAAATTTTCGGCGCGATTCCTCCCGCCAGAAAAACGCCGCCCGTTGCCAGAACCTTGAGCGACATGTTGCCCGCCTCAGCGCCGTAAATCGAGATCCACAAGTCAAGCGCCTGCTCGGCCAGAGGCGCCTTGGCGGAAACCGCGGCTCTTGAAATTGCGGCTGCAGGATCGCCGGCTGCGATCTCGTCGCGCAGCCACTGCGGCTCCGAACCGCGATGCGTGTCCTTCAGAAACAGATACACGTTGACCAAGCCGGGACCGGAAACGATGCGTTCGTAGCTGACATGTCCGAAGCGAGTGAGCAGGTAGCGGAGGAGTTCAATCTCCAGTTCGTTGCGTGGAGCGAAATCGCAGTGCCCGCCTTCGCAGGCGAAGATGTGCTGATGTTCTCCGTCCCAGATAAGGCCAGCTTCGCCCAAGCCCGTTCCCGCCGCGACCACGGCCTGATTGCCGGCAGGATTTTGCCGGCTGATATGGTTTGGAGGAATCTGGTTTGAAGAAATCTGGTTTGAAGAAATCTGATTAAGAGCGACCGTGTCAGATGGTCCCAGACACTGGATTCCCCAAGCCTGCGCTTCGAGGTCGTTGATCAGGTCCACCGAATCGAGTTGCAGTTCCCGCGCCAGGCGCGACGACTCGACGACCCAGGGCAGATTCGAGGTTTCCACTCGTCCATTGCGCACCGGACCCGCGACCCCGAAGCTGGCGATGCTGGGACGGACGCCGGTTTCGGAGACGAATTTGAGCGCGATCTCATCCAGCCCGCGAAATTCACGGCTGTTAAAGACGTGTTCGTGGACAGCGGCAAATCGGCCGTTGTCGTTATTCAGCCGGTAATAGCTGAGGCGTGCGTGAGTTCCCCCAATGTCTCCGGCCAAAATCATTTCTCGAAATCTCTCCAGCGCCGGCCATCGCGTTCCATCAGTTCGTCGGACTCTCTTGGGCCCCAGGTTCCCGCGGGATAGTTGGGGAAATTGCGCGGCGGCAAAGCCTTCCACACATCGAGTACGGGATTGACGATGCTCCAACCGGCCTCGACCATGTCGGCGCGCTGGAACAGCGTGGCGTCGCCGATCATGCAGTCATGGAGCAGGCGTTCGTAGCCGGTCGAAGGAGTGACCCCGAAATAGTCGGCGTAGGCGAAGTCCATATTCACTTCGCCCAGTTGCATGGTGGTCCCCGGAGTCTTGGCGGCGAAGCGCAGCGAGATGCCTTCTTCCGGCTGAATGTGCAGCACCAGTTGGTTGGGCATCATGTTTTCAACCTGGGTTTCGCGGAACAGCATAAAGGGCGCGCGCCGGAACTGAATCACGACGTGCGTATTGCGGCCGGGCAGCCGCTTGCCGGTTCGCAGATAGAAGGGAACTCCCGCCCAGCGCCAGTTGTCGATGAGCAGCCGCATGGCGACGAAGGTTTCCGTGCGCGAGTCGGAGGGCACACCATCTTCGGAGCGGTAGGCGGGCACGCGTTCACCCTCCATAATGCCTTCTCCGTATTGGCCGCGGACAGTCTTGCTGAGCACATCCTCGTTACTGTAAGGCTGAATGGCATGCAGGATTTTGGCTTGTTCGTCGCGGACCGCGTTAGCCTCAAAGGAAATCGGCGGTTCCATGGCGGTGAGGGTGATGAGCTGCATGATGTGGTTGGGCACCATGTCGCGCAGAGCGCCGGCTCCATCGTAGTAGCCGCCGCGCGTCTCCACGCCGACCGTTTCAGCGACCGAAATCTGCACGTGGTCAATGTAGCGGCGATTCCAGATGGGCTCGAAAATCCCGTTCGCGAAACGAAGCGCCAAAATGTTCTGGACCGTTTCTTTTCCCAGGTAGTGATCGATGCGATAGATCTGGCATTCCGCGGCGACTTTCAACAGTTGCCGGTTCAAGGCCTTGGCGGAATCAAGATCGTGGCCGAAAGGTTTTTCGATAATGACTCGCCGCCAGTGGTTATTCTCTTCTTTCATCAAGCCGACTTTCGAAAGCCGCTCGACGATGTCACCGAAAAAGTTGGGCGCGGTCGCCATGTAAAAGAAGTAGTTGCCGTGCGAGTTATGCTCCCGGTCAACCTTGGCCAGCGTTTCTTTCAGCTTGTCATAAGTCGCGGGATCGTCGAAATCTCCATTTACATAACTAATGCGGCGGACAAACCATTCCCACAAATCGGCATCGACGGCGCCGGTGGCAAACTGCTTGAAGTCTTCCGTGACCTTCTTCCGCGCATCGTCCTCGCTCATGGGGCTGCGGCCCACGCCGATCACGGCGAACTCGCGCGACAGCAATTGCTGGGTGGCGAGGTTGTAGAGAGCGGGAATCAGCTTGCGGCGCGTCAGGTCGCCGGTAAAACCGAAGATCACCATGACGCATGGATCGGCGGTGCGCCCGACTCGTGGTTTGATTGCTGCTGGCAGAACTTCTGTTTGAGCCATCGGTTCCTCGCTTGTTGGCTACATGCTTCGGGCCAGGAGCTTCGAGCAAGACCGAATCTGTTTGCTCGTGGCTCGAAGCTCGCAGCCGCTCTTACTTCGCCTTCGCCGCTGCTTTCGGTTCTACGTGACCACCGAACTTCTGCCGCATGGCGGAGAGCATCTTTTCCGCGAAGGTATGATCCTGCCGCGAGCGGAAGCGCGTATACAGGGCCGCGGTCAGCACCTCGGCCGGTACGGCTTCTTCGATCGCCGCCTGGATCGTCCAACGGCCCTCGCCGGAATCCTGCACAAACCCGCTGTACTCGGCGAGCGTGGGATTTTCGATCAACGCCATCGCCGTCAGGTCCAGCAACCATGAGCTGACAACGCTGCCGCGCCGCCAGACCTCGGCAATATCAGGCAGGTTGAGATCGTAACGGATATCCTCGGGCAGATCTTTGCTGGTCGCGTTTTTGAAAATGTCGAAGCCCTCCGCGTAAGCCTGCATCATTCCGTATTCGATACCGTTGTGCACCATCTTGACGAAGTGCCCCGAACCGGACGGGCCGCAGTGGATGTAGCCGTCTTCGGCAGTACTGGCGGCAGCGCCAGTCATCTTTTCGCGTCCCGGAGTACGCGGGATGTCGCCGCGCCCTGGCGCCAGCGTTTTGAAGATCGGGTCCAGGCGCTGGACCGCCTCCTTCGCGCCGCCAATCATCATGCAGTATCCGCGTTCCAGCCCCCAGACGCCGCCGCTGGTGCCGACGTCGACGTAATGCACGCCCTTGGCGGCGCAGATTTTGGAGCGGCGAACGTCGTCTTTGAAATAGGAATTGCCGCCGTCGATGATGGTGTCGCCCGCTTGCATGCGTCCGACGAGAGCCTGCACCGTTTTCTCCGTCGCATCGCCGGACGGAACCATAATCCACGCGGCGCGCGGCGCGGTCAGCTTGCTAACCAGATCGTCCAAAGAAGAGGACGCGACCGCTCCTTCACCGGCCAGTCCCTTGACGGCATCTTGGCTGAGATCGGAAACCACCAGCGTGTGTCCGCCGCGCATCAGGCGCCGCGTCATGTTGGCGCCCATGCGCCCCAGACCTACCATTCCCAGTTGCATGCGTGCTCCTTGATTCTCGCCTGGTCTGGACGGGCCCAGGCTCGTCCTCCACAACCCTCGGCTACAAAACCTGCTTCACCAGTTCCGTGAGTTTGATGAGTCCTGCTCTCACATCGCTGCCGAGGTGCACGCGCAGTGCTCGGCGCTTGCGGTCGGCGAGGACCTGGAAGTCGCCACGAGCCTGTGCCGCCTTCACCACTCCGAAAGTGTACTTCTGTCCGGGAACCGGCAAGTCCTGCGCGTCGTCGCAGGTGATCTGCAGGAACACGCCGCTGTTGGGGCCGCCTTTGTAGGCTTGTCCGGTGGAATGCAAGAAGCGCGGCCCGAAGCCGAGGCATGTCGCCACGCGCTTGCGATCGCGCACGTTCATGCGCAGATCTTGCAGCAGCGCCTCGTGCTCGGCATTCATCTCGATATAACCGAGCACGGCAAAGTAGTCGCCCGCGCCTAGACGCGCCAGATGCGCACGCAGGTAATTCTTCAGGGCGCCGTCAGATGAAGCGCCGGCCACGGCTTTAGCGAGCTCGATGGCGTTCCCTTCGTCGGTGAAAAGTTTGAATCCCGCTTCTTCAACGATCGGTCTCTCGGGAGGAAGCGAGCCCTTGGCTTCGTATTCGGACGTGAGTTGCCTGGTTACGATCTTGCTCGCTTCTACGTCGGGCTGATTGAAGGCGTTGATGCCGAGGATCGAGCCCGCGACGACGGTCGCAATTTCCCAACGGAAGAATTCCTGTCCGAGGCTGTAGATATCGGACACGGCGATACGCACTACAGGCTGCCCAGCCTTTTCGAGCGCGCCGACCTTGGCATCCTGCGTCGCGTCGGACGCGCCTTCCAGACGAAGATAGGCGAAGATGCGGTCATTGCCATATTGTTCGGGTGCGCCGAGTGCTTCACGATCGACTGGAATAATGCCCTTGCTGACTTTGCCGGTGGATTCTGCGATCAACTGCTCGAGCCATGCGCCGAGGTCAGAAATTCCGGGCGAAGTGACGAGCGTAATTTTGTCGCGGCCCAGTTTTGCGGCGGTTCCCATGATCAGTCCAAGCATCACTCCCGGATTCTGTTCTACGGGAACGGATGCCTTGCAGGCTTCGACCATCTCTTTCGTGCGCTGGAGGAACTTGCCCGCGTCGAGGCCCATGGCCGCGGCGGGAACCATGCCGAAGTTCGAGAGCGCGGAGTAGCGTCCGCCAATGGATGGCACTCCATAGAAAATGTGGCGGAAGTGGTCGCGCTCGGCGACCTGCTGCATCTTCGAACCAGGATCGGTGATCGCGATAAAGTGGCTGCCCGCTTTATCGGCGCCAATGGTTTGCTGCACGCGCTCGAAGAAGTACTGTTTGTAGATGTTGGGTTCGAGAGTACTGCCGGATTTGCTGGAGACGATAAAGAGCGTTTTCGCGAGGTTAACCTTTTTTTCGACGCTTCGGATTTGCGCCGGGTCGGTGGAGTCGAGTATGTGCAGACGCGGGAAACCCGAGGTCTGCGGATAGGTCAGCGCGAGCACCTCAGGGCAAAGGCTCGATCCGCCCATGCCGAGCAGCAGAATGTCGGAGAATCCAGCGCTCTTGATTTCTTTGGCTAGGTCGTTCAGCTTGGTGGCGTTGGCGAGTTGTTCGTCGGTGATGCCGAGCCATCCCAGCCAGTTGCCTTCGTCTTCGTTGGTCCAGAGCGAGGCGTCGCCCTGCCAGAGGCGTCTTACTTTTCCCGATGCTCGCCAGTCGTTAAGGTTTTTTTTTACCGCGGCATTGAGATCGGCCGGAAGCGATACGCTCTGCGGGTTGACTTGGGGCGCGCTTGCCCGTTTCGTATTTTTCTCTACCGCGGCCAGCAAAGTATCGAAGGCGTCGGCAAACAACTTCACGCCGTCGACAGTCAGCTTGTCAGTGACGTCCTTCATGACAATGCCGACGCCGGCTAGGTCGGCCATCGTTTTCCGCGCACCGTCCAGGTTTTCGGTTAGACTCTGGCGCGGCTTGCCATGGTCGCGGAAGGCCTCGAGCGTTGCCGGAGGAACCGTATTGACGGTGTCCGGGCCGATCATTTCCTCGACGTAAAGCACGTCGCGATAATTCGGATTCTTGGTGCTGGTGCTGGCCCAGAGCACGCGCTGCGTTTGCGCGCCTTTGGCGGCCAGCGCCTTCCAGCGCGGAGCGGAAAAGATGCGCTGGTAGGCTTCGTAGGTCAGCTTGCCATTGGCGATCGCGACTCTCCCGAGAACCCCCTGCAATTTCGCCTTGCGGGACGCATCGGTTTCGCTCTTGAGTTTCTCGCCCACGAGCGAATCGACCAGCGTGTCGATGCGGCTGATGAAGAAGCTGGCCACGCTGGCAATCCTGCTGACATCGCCGCCCGTCGCCGCGAACTTCTCAACTCCGTCAATGAAAGCCGCGGCAACTTCCTCATACACTTCCTGCGCGAAGAGCAGCGTCACGTTGATGTTGATGCCCTCACTGATGAGCTGGCGAAACGCGGGTATGCCCTCGGTTGTGCCCGGCACTTTGATCATCACGTTCTCGCGGGCCACGGTCTTCCATAGCCGCCGCGCCTCGTCGATGGTGCCGTTGGTGTCGTGCGCGAGATACGGAGATACTTCCAGGCTCACGTAGCCGTCGCGCTTCTTCGTGCTCTGGTACACGGGTCGCAGCAGGTCGGCTGCGTCCTGAATATCGCGGATGGCGAGCAGTTCGTAGCGGCCCTTGGCGTCGAGGTCGGTGCGGCCGGCGAGCGAGTCGAGAAAATCCTGATACAGGGTCGAGCCCACAATCGCCTTTTCAAAAATTGCGGGATTCGAAGTCATGCCGCGCAGGCCGTCTTCCGTGATCAGGCGCTGCAGTTCGCCGCTCTTCAGCAGGTCGCGGCGGATGTAGTCGAGCCAGATGGACTGGCCGAAAGTCTGAAGCTGGGTGAGAGGATTTGCGGCCTTTGCGGTTTCAAGCGTACCCACGGGATTCATAACTATCTCCTAAATTCTTCGTAGAGACGCGGCTTGCCCCGTCTCTACGCCATCGTCATTTGCCGAGCAGTTCGCGCGCTGCTTGCAGGACGGCGTCGGACGTGAAGCCGAAATGCTTTTGCAAATCCTTGATCGGCGCCGACGCTCCAAAGCTGTGCATGCCTATGATGCGCCCTTTCGCTCCCGCGTATTTCACCCATCCGAAGGTCGAAGCCATTTCAACCGCGACTCGCGCGGTTATTTCGGGCGGAAGCACTTCATCGCGGTAACTCCGGTCCTGATGTTCAAACAAATCCCACGATGGCATGCTGACGACGCGCGCCCGGATGCCTTCCGCTTTGAGTTTCTCGTAGGCGTCGATGCAGAGGTAGACCTCGCTGCCCGTACCCATGAGAATGACCTGCGGCTTGCCACCCTCGGCGTCGGCCAGAATGTAAGCGCCGCGAGCCACGCCTGACGCTGATGCGTACCTTGTGCGATCGAAGGTCGGCAGAGCTTGCCGCGTCAGGATCAGCGCTACCGGTTCCTTGCGCTGCTTCATGATTATTTTCCATGCCTCGACGACCTCGTTGGCATCGGCGGGACGCAATGTCATCAAGCCGGGAACCGCGCGCAGCGTGATCAGTTGCTCGATCGGCTGGTGGGTCGGTCCGTCTTCGCCGAGGCCGATGGAATCGTGAGTGAAGATCCAGAGTGACGGGACTTCCATGACGGACGAAAGCCGGATCGGCATCTTCATATAGTCGCTGAAGATGAGGAAGGTAGAGCCGTAAGCGCGAATCTTCGACAGCACCATGCCATTTACGATCGCGCCCATCGAGTGCTCGCGAATGCCGAAGTGGAAGTTGCGCCCGTTGTAATGGCCGGCCTCGAAATCGCCCGCACCATCGAAGGTGAGCCGCGTCTTCGTCGATGGATACAAGTCGGCCGAGCCGCCCATAAGCCAGGGATGGTTCTTCGCAATGGCGTTGAGAACTTTGCCGGACGAATCGCGGGTTGCCAGACCCTTCGCATCGGACGCAAACGTGGGCAGATACTTGTCCCATCCGTCGGCAGGTTGCTGGCTTTGCATGCGTGCGAATTGAGCCGCCAGATCCGGATACTGCGCGCTGTACTTCGCGAACAGCGCGTTCCACTGGCCGCGCAATTGTTGGCCGCGCTTGCCCATGACGTCGCGGAAATTTTCGCGCACTCCGTCGGGCACCAGGAACTTGGCGTCTTCCGGCCAGCCGTATACGCGCTTCGTCAGTTTGACTTCTTCTTCGCCTAGGGCCTCGCCGTGCGCTTCTTTTGTGTCCTGGCGGTGCGGCGATCCGTAACCGATGTGGCTATCGACGATGATGAACTTGGGGCGGTCAGTCACGCTGAGCGCGTGTTTGTAGGCGTCGGCCAATGCACCCAGATCGTTGGCATCGTGGACGTGCTGGACATCCCAGCCATAGCTGGCGAAGCGGGCGCCCACATTTTCGTCAAAGGCAAGATCGGTATTGCCCTCGATAGTGATGTGGTTGTTGTCGTAAATCCAGCACAGGTTCGAAAGTTTTAGATGTCCGGCGACAGACGCGGCTTCCGAGGAGATTCCTTCCATCATGTCGCCGTCGCCGCAAAACACCCAGATGTTGTAATTGAAGAGCTCGAATCCCGGACGATTAAAATACTCGGCCAGCCAGCGCTCGGCGATCGCCATGCCCACGCTGTTGGCGACTCCCTGACCGAGCGGGCCAGTGGTTGTTTCGACACCTGTGGTCAAGCCATATTCAGGATGTCCCGGCGTTTTGCTGCCCAGTTGCCGGAAATTCTTGATGTCGTCGAGCGAGAGCGCAGGCATAGAAAGAATTTTGCCGTCGGGACTGACTTCGCGTATGCCTGCCAGATGAATCAGGGAATAGAGCAGCATGGACGCGTGTCCGTTGGAGAGGACGAAGCGGTCGCGGTTCGGCCAGATCGGATCTTCCGGGTCATAGCGCAGAAACTGCTGCCACAGACAATAGGCCACCGGAGCCAACGCCATCGGCGCCCCGGGATGGCCCGAGTTCGCCTTCTGCACCGCGTCCATCGCAAGAGTGCGAATCGTGTTGATACACAACTGATCGAGCTGTGTGCCGGTGGTGGCAACAGACTGGTCACTGACTGCCATCAATTCTCTCCTTGCCAAACGGGTTGCATTGGCCCCACGCCAAAGTTAGATGAAATCAGCGCCAAATGGTTACAACTGAATTGACTGCCCCAAGTTTACATCGTGATCGGAAACAAGACTCGGTACGAGAAGACTAGCGTTCGATTTTACACCGAAGAATTTGGGTCGGGGGAGGTTCCTGCAAACACCGTGCTGGCCGCAGTCTCGGAGACGAGGCAAGCCCCGTCTGTACACACGGAAGAATGGGGAATTTCAGGTGAGAAAAATCTTATCCCGGCTGATCCGGTGTTGCAGGGTGGAGGCCAGTTGGTCCACGTCCGTGGCTGAGAGGTGCATCAAATCAGGGTCGAGGATGGGGATGCGGTTGGTTCCGACCGCGTCCCGCCGCACTTGGATCAGCAAAGCCTGCAGCGCCTGGGGATCGTATTTTTCCGGAGTCATGCGGATTAATTCCTGAAGCGCCGCTCCAACTGGTAAGCGTTGCCGGTAGGGGCGTTCGCTGATCATGGCGTCGAAGGTATCGGCCAGGCCCACGATGCGGACCGCTTGCGGCATTTCGTCGCCATGCAAGCCATCCGGGTATCCCGACCCGTCTCCGCGTTCATGGTGCCAGCGCACGATTTCCGGAATCTGCGGCCAGGGAAACTGCACGTGGCTGACGATCTGGTGGCCAACCACGGTGTGGTCCCGCATCTCGCGCGACTCCTCCGCGTCGAGCTTGGAAGCCTTTTCAAACAGCCGCCGATCGACGGCAACTTTGCCGATGTCGTGCAGATAACCCGCCGACCGCAGTGACGCGACATCGGCCGGGTCCATGCCGAGCGCCTCGCCGATCGACTGTGCGTAGCGGCCCACCCGTAGCGAGTGTCCGTGGATGTTGACATGCTTGACGTCGATGGCCGTGGCGAAAGCTTCTAGCGCGTTGTCGTAAAAACCGTGCAGCGACGCCAGTAGCCGCAGGTTCTCTGAGACTCGTTGCGCCAGCGTCTGGCCGAGACTGTGATTCTGAATGGCCAGAGCCACGTAGTGGCTGAGCATCTCAAAAGCGTCGAGCGCGTCTTCTTCGTACAGCGCGTCGCCTTCCCGGCGTCCCAGGGCGATCACGCCGGCCAGCTTCCCCCGGACTTTGAGTGGGCAAATGCATTTGAAAAGTTCGGGCGCGACGTTCCCGTTTGAACTTAGAAAAACATCGTAGCTGGAACTATTGAGCAGTACCGGTCCTGCGGCCGCGGTCAGGCTGTGCACATGGCGAGGGAGCAGTGGGATCAGCGATGGTTCCGGCAGCAACGCGAATCCCTGGGCATCGACCGAGGTTAGCAAGGAAGGCCGCTCGCCGAACGAAAAAAGAACGGCCTCGCCTGCGCCAGCTGCTTCCATCACGGCCGTCAGCATGGCGCGAGCGGTTTGGCGGAAGTCCCGGTCCGCCGTAAGTTCGGGGCCCAAGTCCGCCAGCGCTTCTACTGTTTTCAACAGCTTCTTGAGATTGGTTCCCTGCAATGCCTCGTGCGGAGGTGCTTGCGAGAAACCAGAGCCCCATCAGCGTAGCATCGCGCCCGCGACCCGATTATTGGTTAGTTTGGTGCGACCGAAACGCTCTCAGTTCCCGGTTCTCAGTCGAAAGGAACTTGGCCCTCCACTGAGAACTGAGATCCGGGAACTGAGAACTGATTCAACTCCGGATCACCGCCCGCTTCTTCTTCACCGACTTCGCTTGACACACAGGCGAAGTTAGCTCATACTTCGGCGCAATCATCCCAGCCGCTGGCGTTCTGCCGGCTTTTGTCCGGCAATTTGCCGACCGAGAGAGAGCCGTGGCTGTGCTTCAATCCAGGCCGTTTCGTTCCCGCAAAATACATGGTGCACTTGATCGCGATCATTTGCCCGAGACGTCCTCCACCCCGTCCGGCGACAGCTCTGAGAATCTTGACGAGAGGGCAGTCCTGTCGTCCCTGAAGAAGCGGATCGCGAGCGGGGACCACAGCCTGGATCCGATGCTCGGAACCATCACCGATGTCGCCCGGCAACTGACCGGGGCTTCCGGAGCCGCGCTGGCGATGTGGAAGGAAGGTGCGATGGTGTGCCGCGCGCGCACTGGCGACACTGCCCCCGTTCTTGGTGCGCAGTTGAGTGCGAGGACCGGAATCTCAGGCGAATGTTTGCGCACCGGTAAAATCCAACATTGTAGGGATACCGAGAATGATCCGCTTGTCGATCGGGAAGTCTGCCGCAGCCTCGGTTTACGCTCGATTGCTGTCTTGCCGATTCGCAGTTGGCGCGGGATCAACGGAATCCTCGAAGTGTTTTCCGACAAGCCCGCAGCTTTTACCGAGCACCATATTGCGCTTCTGCAGCAACTTGCGGTACTTGCGGAGCGGGCGCGCACATCGCAACCGGAGAGTGCATGGTCCGCCACGTCCAAGCCTCCGTCTGAGATTGAGGAGCCGCCGTCCGGTGTAACACCAGCGTATGCTCTTATTGGGGATGTGGTTCTCGCTTTCCGGGGTACGCGATCGCGGCCCTTCGTTTTGGGCGCCATCGGCGTCGTGTCGATTTCGCTGCTTGCCTTGGCGATCTGGCTGGGGTGGCGCAGTCCGGGACGGACAGATGGCAAGGCGCATGCGGTGCCGCCTTCTGCCACGCCTGCAAGTGTCAGTACTACTACTCTCGACGTTGAAATTTCGCATCCTCCCGCCAGTCCTACGGTGTTGAAGGCAAATCATGGCGGCGAATTGGTGTATCCATCCTCGCTGTCTCCATCCAACCAAAAGCCCTCAGCCGAATCTTCGGTAGAGCTCGCCTCGAAGGTGGACGCGGTTGCGGGAGAGAAAACTCAGGCAGATCGAGGTCAGGATCGCTCGCTGTCGTCCGGCGACATTGCTGCCAATGTTGTCATCACGCATCGGGTTCCCACCTCGGGGAGTGAATCGACAGCCGGAGCGCACACCGATGTGCTCGCGGATGCGAGCACATCGTCGGAGCCGCCGTCGATCCCAGTCACCGTGGTTGGCCAATCTCCTCTCAAAGGAGTTCTTTCTGCGAAAGCTTCGTTGCCCGGGCTGGCTCTGCCGGTGTCGCGCGGGGTTTCCGGCGGTCAACTCGTGCACCGCGTTCCGCCGGTTTATCCTGCCCAGGCCCGTGCGCTGCACCTGGAGGGTACGGTCATGCTGGCTGCAGTGATCATGGAGGATGGGACGCTGCGCGATGTCAGAGTGATCGAAGGCGAGCCCTTGCTTGCCCAGTCCGCCGCCGACGCGGTGAAGCTCTGGCGTTACAAGCCTTATGAACTCGACGGAAAACCGGTGAAGAACCTAATCAGGATCAAGGTTGACTTCAAGTTCCCCGAATCAAATCATTGAATCGTTTAGTCATTGGGAGCCTAATGCCTCAATGATTCAACAACTACACGCCAACCGGGAACGGCTTGGTGTGGGTTTCCGAACCTACCGAGAGCCCGGCGAATCGCCCCTGCAATAGTGACATCAGCCCCGTGACCCAGTAGCCAATCACGAACAAGAAGAGGAACGGAACTGTGATGTAGTTCTCGTTCTCGATAGCGTAAAAAACCGCCAGCGCGAAATACGCTCCGATCAGCAGCTCAATCCACGGAACCCATCCCAGACGCTTGCGGTACTTCTTCGCGCCGACTTTATCCTTCTTCGATTCGACGCGGTACTTCGGAGTACGTACGAAGGAGGTCTGCTTGCCCACCAGCGCTTCCAGCACGGCGCGCGTATTCGTGATCGTCAACCCGATTCCCAATGACATCAACAGTGGCAGGTAGAGCAGCGATCGCAGCCAACTTTTCGGAAACAGTTCCTTCTGCGAAACCAGATAGAAGCTGGAAATGGAGAACGTGGAAGCCATGAACAGGGGAAGGTCGATGTAGAGCATCTGGAACCATCCCTGGTAGAAGCGAATGATCATGGCGGGCAACAGCAAAACCGAAAGCACGATCATCAGCGGATAGCTGAGATTGGCTGTCAAGTGATACACAGCTTCGATTTTTTGGTGCCGCGAGAAGTTGCTCGCAAACACCTTGGGAAGTATTTTCTTGGAGACCTGGATCAATCCTTTCGCCCAGCGCGCCTGCTGCGTCTTGAATGCCGTCATTTCCACCGGTAACTCAGCCGGACATTCGACGTCCTGCAGATAAAGAAACTTCCATCCTTTAAGTTGTGCGCGATAGGAGAGATCGGTATCTTCGGTGAGCGTGTCGTGCTCCCATCCGCCGGCTTCGTCAATGGCGCGGCGCCGCCATATGCCGGCCGTGCCGTTGAAGTTAAAGAAAACGCCGCTGCGGGCCCGTCCCGAGTGTTCCAGCACGAAATGACCGTCGAGCAGAATGGCTTCGACCTGGGTGAGCAACGAGTAGTTGCGATTGATGTGCGTCCAGCGCGTCTGCACCATGCCGACCTTGGGATCGGTGAAGTGATGAATACACTGCATCAGAAAATCGGGAGGCGGAACAAAGTCGGCGTCAAAAATGGCCACGAACTCGCCCCGCGCCGTTTTCAATCCTTCCGCCAAAGCGCCCGCCTTGAAGCCCTCGCGATTGTCACGGTGAAGGTAGGTGACCGGATGTCCCAAGGCGGCATAGCGATCAACCAAGATACGAGCAACCTCCACGGTTTCGTCGGTCGAATCGTCCAGTAGTTGGATGTCGAGTTTTTCTTTCGGATATTCGAGCCGGCACACGGCGTCAAGCAGCCTGTCTACTACGTATTGCTCGTTAAAGATCGGCAACTGCACCGTGACGCGCGGCAGGTCATCAGAATCAAAAAGCGCCGCGGGTGCCGTGGTCTTCTTTTCTTTGTGCTTGTAATAAAGATAGACCAGCCAGTAGCGGTGCGCCCCGTACGCCGCCAGAATGATCAGCACGATGAAATAGGGAATCAACAGCGCCAGGTCAAACGCATTGACCTGGTAAAGGCCCTGGAAAGTCTTGTCCAGAAAATGCTGGCGAAGGTACGGCCCCAAGCCCTTGGAGGCCAGCAGGAGGACCATAGCCAGCGGGGAAGAAGTGAAAGTCAATTCCATGAACTCAGCAGAACCGCGAAATAAAAGGAACACCGCAGACTCAGCATTGTACCTGATCGCTCTTGGCCGGCGGTCGTTAGTCGGGGGCAAACCGCGAACGACCAACGACGATCGACGAGCGACCGGTTAGCGCCATTCCTCGCCCGCCGTACTCAGCTTCAGCTCAACCGTCTGATGAGAACCCTCCTCCACTTTCAACGCCGTACCATTCGCTTCCTGGGACTTCAGAAAGTCGGGGTCGCGCCAGACGCCGTCTTCCAGATCCTGCCATGCATAGAGCGTGTAGCTGCCGGGAGCCAGGCCGCGAATCGTAAAACGTCCATGTTGATCTGTCGATCCGGTCCCGAAACGATAGGGAAGCTTGCGATATTTTTCTTCCGGCACAGCGACAACCGTGGCGTTGGCCACCGGATGATCGCTGTCTACATGATCGGCGTCCGCATCTTTTTCCCTTTCGACCACTGACCCTTCGACCGTGCCTCCTTTGGCGTTCACCACCGCCTCCAGCGTCGCCGGCCCGCTGGCCGTGAATCCGGTTCCTATATCTCGTCCGCCAAGGGTTACGGATTTCAGGTAGAAGCTGCTCTGAGCCTCGGCCCCGTACACCTGCACGATGTAGTTGCCGGGGTTCACGTTTTTCCACTCAAAGTTGCCGAGCCTGTCCACCGACGCATTCGTTCCAAAGAAGTCGGGGGACATGAAGAAGCCGGGATCCTCCGGCAACTCGGCGAGACGGAGGTTCACCACGTACTGCGTGAGATCTCCTGCCCCGCCGCCATCGGCGTGGAGATGACCGGACATCGCGAAAGCAGGCAAGGGAGTCAGCTTCACGCCCTCCACGTCAGCGGCGACGACGTTGATATCCTGATGCGCGGTTAGCGGCTGCGTTCCCGTGTCATCCGACGCCCTCACTACATACGTTCCGGGGGCGACGCCACGCACTTCGAATTGGCCGTCGGGCCCAATTTCAGTCGTATTCGCATGCATGGAATCGCCCGCCCTGGAGATCAACTCCACAACGGGCTTCTGGCCGTTGGCAATGCCCGTAACCATTCCGCGAACGCGATAGGTTCGCGCCGGCACCAGCGTGAGGTTGACCGGCATTTCATCGCCCGCCCTAAGCGTTACAACCGAGGCCTGCATCGCATCGTGCGTACCCGGATAATAGGTGTTGATATATCGGGTATCGCTTTGGCTATCGTCCTGCGTCGATTTCTGCTGTCTTTCGTAATCGCGGAAGTCCGGAGGCGGCATGGCCACAATCCAATACTGGCCGGGGAACAGGCCGGCCAGACGGTATTCGCCCAGATCGTTTGTCGCTGCGGTTCCAGCGCCTTCCCTCCCCGCTTTTCCGGGTTTCTTCCTTAGTGCGAACACTCTGACTCCCGACATCGGGTCGCCATCTTCGTCCGTGATGCGGCCGCTGATGACGGCAGTGGGCAACATTTGAAAGAGAAGGTCTTCCGCCGATTGCCCGGCTTGAACGGTGATCACATTTACCTCGGATCTAATACCGCGCCCATTCACTCCCGCAAACCCGGTTCGCTCGATGAAGATGCGGTAACGTCCGGGCGCAACATTATCGACGCGGAAATGACCCTCCGCATCGGTCGAGGCGCTGTAGCTCTCACCCTGTCCTTCCGCAATTATCTGTACCAACACTTTCTTGAGCGGCAGGCTCCCCGGCTCCTGCACGACTGTTCCGGTGATAGAGGATGATTTCGCGGCGGGAGCGGGATTCTGCGCGCTTGCCAGCAACCAGGCGCTGAGAAATACGAACGAGAGGGCGAGTGAGTGCTTCAAATCAGTTCAGAAAATATTGCCGGTACAACGTGTCCCGCTGCGCCGGACGGAAGCCCGCATCGCGTATGATGCGCCGCAATTCTTCTTCGGTTGTGCAGTTGGTGACGCCCGCGGCGCGGACCACATTCTCTTCCAGCATCACTGAGCCCACATCGTTGCCGCCGAAGCGCAAGCCCATCTGGCAGACTTTTAACCCCTGCGTCACCCAACTGGACTGCACATTCAGAAAATTCGAAAGATAAAGCCGAGAAATCGCCAGCACCTTCAGGTACTCCACCGCCGTGGCCTCATCCCAGTGGCGTCCGCCGAGCGCGGTGTGAGCCGGCTGAAAACTCCACGGGATAAACGCGGTAAAACCGCCCGTCTCCTGCTGCAAATCGTACAGACACTGAAAATGATTGATGCGGTGCTCAATCGACTCGCCGACGCCAAACATCATGGTCGCCGTAGTTCTCATGCCGAGCTGGTGCGCCGTGCGATGCACCAGCAGCCAATCCGCGGTCAGGCATTTCAGGCGCGCGATTTTATAGCGGACTTCATCGTCCAGAATCTCAGCCCCGCCGCCCGGGATCGAATCAAGCCCTGAGTCGCGCAGCCGAGCGATAGTATCGCGCACGCTGAGATTGCTGTACTCCGCGATCGCCAGTATCTCCGAAGCGGAATAGCAGTGCAGATGAATCTTCGGGAAGCGTTGCTTGATTCCGCCAAGCATGCGTTCATGCCAGTCGATCTTAAGATCGGGATGCAGCCCGCCCTGCATCAGCACGCCCGTGCCGCCCAGTTCCACGGTCTCGCGAATCTTCTCGTATATAGTGTCGAAATCGAGAATGTAGCCTTCTTTCGCGGCCGGCCCTTTCAGCGGACGATAAAACGCGCAGAACGTGCAATACTCGGTGCAGAAATTGGTGTAATTAATATTGCGATCGATGATGTAAGTCACAGTGCCTTCAGGATGCAGCTTGCGGCGAACCGCGTCCGCCTCCATGCCAATCCCAATCAGATCGTCGGACCGAAACATCTCCAAAGCTTGCTGTTTGGTCAGTGACATCCTCATTCACCCCACAGTAAAGACTATTTTACCAAGCCCGTGTGGAGCGGGCGCCCTCGCCCGCTGCCTTTGACGTTGATTTTGACTCTTGTCGGACGAACCCGTGCCCGAAGGTGCCCCATCCTTGCACGTTCTGTGCAGCCTGCACTGAGCGAAGCCGAAGGGGTGGGATTCCACGGAGCCGCCCCGTTGGGATCGGTGCAGCATATGATTTTGGGTGGAGCGTTTCACCGCTGCGATAACTCGAAAAGCTGGAACTCGCTCGAGAAGCGCAGGCCGGTAGCTGAGGTGTTTGACGAACGCGAAACAAACACTTGACAACAACAACTATAATAAAAGTAAGACTACAGCCCAGTGCGGCCGTTGCCGATTTTTACGTTACGTTCTTTGAAATCATTAACCGGATGACAAGTGAACCCGTGTCTAACTCCTTTCTTGTTAATATTTTGCAAGGAACTTATTTAAAATCAATATTTTAACAGAAAATGGGGGGGAGGGGGTTACCCCCGAAGCGGCGAAGAGACCCACGAACCGTGGTTAACTCCTTATTCCGTAATATTTTACGAATAACCCCTTTAAACCCAAAGATTTGGAAGGAATTTCTGCGTAACCCAATGATTCCAAAGGACCGAGGGTAAGAAAATTTTTCAGCAACCTAGGATGAGAACCCTACCCAGCAGTCCCGGTTTTCACTGAGAACTGGCAACTGGCAACTGACAACTGCACTTCCTAGGCCGGACGCTGCCGAACCTGCGGTCGAGGATGACGCGCCTTCGGAATCTCGCGCCTCTGGCGTTTGTACTCGAACAACCCATACAGCCCGCCCACGACTGAGAAAACGATCAGAGCGATCATCACCGGCCAATAATATTGCGAGAAGAACTTCACGATGTGCCGTCCGTAGTGGAACCCAAGATAAGCCAGGATAGTGAACCGAATGCCGCGCCCCACCGCCAGAGCGGTCAGAAACTTTTTGGTTGGATACTGCATGGCGCCCGCGGCCAAAAGCATGGGCACGATGGGAAAAGGCGGCGGAAGCAGAGCGGGGATCGCAACCGCCGCGAAACCCCAGCGCTCAAAAATCGCGTATACCTTATTCACTTTCTTCGGCGAGAACCGCTTTTCCAGAGCTTCCTTGCCGCCCTTGCGAGCCATGCGGTAGGTAAGATAGCCGCCAAGGATGGCTCCCGCTGTTGCCATGATCGCGTAGTAGACCCACGGTTCGCGATGGTGGGCAGCCAGCAGAATCGTAACGACGTCCGTACTCCCCGGAAGAGGGATAAGCGAGTTGTCGACGAGTCCCAACAGGATCAGACTGGGGCCGCCGAGATGAATCAGCCATCGCAGCGTGCTCTTCTTCGACGCGAACAGGACGATCGCCAGCAAGTGCATCTTCCTCCTCAGTATTAGAGCAACATTGCGGCTAGTAGGATGTCATTTCATCACGCGGTTACGCTGCCTGTCCCACCATCAGGCTGCTAGGCCCAGGCAGGTTGATTCGGCATACCTCGCTGAAACCCGCAGCCTTCATCCAGTTGGCATATTCGAACTCGCAGTAACTGGCGCCGCCGTCGGTGTTGACGAGCATGTTCAGTGAGAACAGTGCCGCTTGTTGCGGCCCGGTTTTGTCGGGATTCAGGATGAAGTCTTGCACTACGAGGCGGCCGCTCGGTGCGAGTGCATGGCGGGCACGAAGGAAGATGTCCCGGTTCTGCTCCTCGGAAAACATGTGGCAGATCGCGTTCAGCATGATGATGTCGTAGCCGGAGTCAAAGGCGTCTTGCAGCATGTCTCCAGCGCGAATGCCGACTTGCTCTAAAACGCCGGCCTGGCGAACATATTCGGCAGTGAGGGGCACGACCTCTGGAATGTCAAGAATCTCGCACTGCACCTCGGGACAAGCTTTTGCGAACGCGATGGAGTATGCGCCGGAGCCGCCGCCAAGATCGAGGATGCGGCGAACACCGGCTGTGCCCAGGGCCTTCACCACTAGCGGGGCGCGATCTTTGGCGTTGCGTTGCATGCCGGCAATAAAGTCGCGCGTCCATTCTGGGGCATCGTCCCGATCATTGGTGACGCGCGTACCGCTGCGCACAGCGTCGGTTAGTGTGCTCCAGCGATGCCAGATGTTGGCGGTGTGCAGCAGACCATTGCGATGGTTGTCTTTGGAGCCCTGCACAAAGAAACGTGCAGACTCGGGCGTGTTCTGGTAATTGTCACCGCTCTTCGAGAGCAGTCCGAGGGCTACAAGCGCGTTGAGCAGCATGCCTGCGGCGCGGGCATTCGCGTTGATCCTCGTCCCGATCTGCTGGGCATTGGCTCCATCCCCGACGGCGGTAAAGATGTCGAGTTCAAGCGCCGTAAGCATGCAACGGCTCGGCATGAAGCCGCGGATCATCTGGTCGAGGCGATCGGGCAGCGTCCCTGCTTTCTCGCGGGCCGCCATCGCTGCGCGGAATTTTTCCCCATGCTCGACCGCCATGGCTTTCATCGCAGGGGCATCGTTCCATGCGAGACGATCGACGGGCTTGCCATCGCGCAGATGTGTGCCGACGAGTTCGGATACATCCGACGGTTGCACGTGCCGGTACCACACCCCGTCCGGATAGACGACCATCACCGGACCTTCATCACACAGTCCCATGCAGCCGCAGGTAGTGAGTTGCACATCGTGGTTGAGGCCGCGCGTCTGTATCTCGCGATCAAGAGCGCCGAGCACAGCGAACGACCCGCTGGCCGGACAAGAAGGGACGCCTTCTGGCTTTTGCTGCGTGCAGACGAAGAGATGAAAGCGGAACGGTTCCATCGCGGTCTCCAAGCGTAGATTCTCGAACTCAGATTGATGTTAGCAGCTTTGTTCTTGGCGCCGCCGAGCCGCGAACTTTGGGCAAACCGGTCACCCCGCAGCTCGTAGCCCGCAACTTGTTTGCCTGGCAACACAAATGGAGCATTACCGAGTGAGGTTCTAAATAAAACGAAGTTCCGCCGCTTGCGGAAGCGCTCCGACCTCCGCAGCCAGGCGGTAATAAAGCTCTAGTCCCTCCAGGCACGGCGGGTCGAGATAGTAATGGATGTTTTGTGTCAGGTAGACGCGAATGACTTCGACAGTAAGGCCGAGGCGCGACGCCCACTCCTGTGCGATGGTTTCAAGATTTTTGGGCGACAGGCCGTGATCACGTGACTTCTTGAAGATTTGGGCGATCGCCGTTCCATTTCGTCCGGCTAGTGCCTGTTTGCGAATCGCCCAGAAAGCGAAGACGAAACTCTTTCCCGTGCGCGCCTTCCACTCCTCGGCCAAGTCGAGCGTGAAATAGCGTGTGCGGTCGACCTGCAACGCCGGGTCTCCGATGAGCAACGCTGCATCGCAAGCGCCGAGCATCGCATCCAGATCTGGAGCCATCGGCTTATAATCGCGCTCTCCGCCCAGCCATTTGGCGAACAGAATCTTGGCCAGGGCGACGGATGTCACCGAAGAAGTATCGAGCGCAACCGTGCGCACATGGGTTGACCATTTATCTTTCGACGCGGGAACAACGGGCACTTTGCTCACAAAGAGGATCGACCGCACCGCACGTCGTGCCGCAATCGCCACGTCAGGAATGATGACGAGATCCGGAACCGTCGCATAAGCCGCCGCCGGGATGATGCCAATATCGGCCGTTCCAGCGCGCAAAGCCTCGGCGCAAGCTGAGGGGATGGTGTAGGAAATATCGAAATCTTTGCCTGTCTCGCCGCGCTCAAAATCCCACAAGAGCGGCGCCGTGTTCAGATAGGAAATGGCCGAGATCTTTAGCCGGCTCATCAGTTTACGAATTCTACCAAAAGTGATGTGCGCGCCATCCTTGACAGTGCTTTCCGCCCCAAGCTAGGGTCACGCAATATGTCCGATGATATCGACAGGGACCAGTGCAACGTGGCTGTTGCTGCCTCCAACCATGCTTCTTACCAGAGCACCTACTGGCTTGCGCTAGCCCTGACCCCGGGATTGGGCCCCACGCGCATCAAGAAATTGATCGAGCAGTACGGCGCAGCTGAGCACGTCTTCCAGGCCAGCCTGACCGAACTCGAAGCCACGGGGATGCGGGCCGTTTCCGCGCAATCGATTGCCACCGGAAAGTCGCTCGAACTCGCGCAACAGGAATGCGCGAAGGCAGCCGAGGCGGGTGCCAGGATTATTTCGCTCAGCGATCCCGAATACCCTTCGCGGCTGAAGGAGATTTACGATCCGCCGGTAATCTTATTCGTGAAGGGAAGCGTCGAGGTGCTGGCGCAGCCTGGCATCGCGATGGTGGGAACGCGTCATCCCACGCCTTACGGCAGCGGCATGGCCGAGCGCCTCTCCACCGACCTCGCCGCTCGCGGCTTGGTGATTATCAGCGGGCTGGCGCGCGGCATCGATACCGCGTCGCATCGCGGCGCTGTCGCTGCTAAAGGGAAAACTGTCGCAGTGCTCGGCACGGGTATTGACGTCATGTACCCGAAAGAAAACACGCGGCTCACAGAACAGATCGTGACCCTTGGTGGCGCGCTCATCTCCGAGTTTCCAGTCGGAACCTTTCCCGCCCCGCAAAATTTTCCCATCCGCAACCGCATCATCAGCGGCATGTCCGCCGGCGTGCTGGTCGTCGAAGCCGCGGAATACAGCGGCACGCGCATCACTTCGCGCCTTGCGCTTGAACAAAACCGTGATGTCTACGCTGTCCCGGGCAACGTGACCAATAAGAATTCCTGGGGTCCGAACACGCTGATCAAGCAGGGCGCGAAGCTCGTTGCCACTTGGGAAGACGTGTGGGAAGAGCTGCCGGCGGATGTGCAGGCCGCGCTCAGTTCCGTGCACAATGAATCCCTCGAGCCGGAAACCGCATCTCTATTCCCGGACGAGGTTAGCTCGCCCGACGAAAAAAAGATTCTCAAGTTGCTGAAAGCCGACGAATCCACGCACATTGATCAGCTGGTCGAATTATTGGAAGCCGAAATGTCGCCCTCGGAGATCTTCGCCGCGCTGTTTGAACTGGAGCTGAATGGGAAAGTGCGGCAGTTACCGGGGAAGAATTTTGTGAAGAGCTTCTAGAGGCAGACTGTCAGCTCTCAGCTTTCAGTAAGAGCGGAGGATCCGTGCAGAATTTTCGTAATCTTCAAGTGTGGCAGAAGTCTCATCGGTTGACTCACGACGTCTATGCGGCTAGCAAGCTGTTTCCACGTGATGAAATCTTCGGTCTGACAAGCCAGATGCGGCGAGCGTCCGCGTCGATCGGGATGAATATCGCTGAAGGCTGCTGCCGTAAAGGCGATGCGGAGATGGTCCGGTTTCTGCAGATTGCGATGGGCTCCGCGAGCGAACTTGAATACCAATTTCCGCTTGCTCATGATCTGGAGTATTTGCGCGATCCTGCGTACGAGCATCTTACAACGCAGAAGGTAGAGGTGAAAAAGATGTTGTCGTCCTTGACGCGGAAAGTGAAGGTCTTTAACTAAGAGCTGACAGCTGAGAGCTGACAGCTGGCTCCAATTCGTGCTAGCTTCAAATTCATTACCGCGAAACTGAGGAAACATTGTCCAAAGGTCTAGTCATTGTCGAATCGCCGGCTAAGGCGAAAACTATCCAGAAGTATCTGGGCAAGGGATTTACAGTCGATGCTTCTTTCGGCCACGTGAAAGACCTGCCCAAGAGCAGCCTCGGTGTCGATCTGGATAACGATTTCGAAACCGAATATGTCGTCATCCCCGGAAAGGAAAAGATCCTGACCAAGCTGAAGAAGCTGGCGCTGTCAGCCGACCACATCTATCTTGCGCCTGACCCGGATCGCGAAGGCGAAGCCATCGCCGCCCATCTTGCCGATGAACTCGGCGAAGAACCAGCCAAGACAGTGAAGGGAAAGAAGAAAAAGAGCGCCGCCAAGTCGAAGGTGGACAACACCGGCGATGGCGCACGCATCCGCCGTGTAACGTTCAACGAAATCACGCAGCGCGCCGTCAAGGCCGCGTTCGAGCACCCCCGCGACATTGATCGCAACCTGGTCGACGCCCAGCAAACTAGGCGCGTGCTCGATCGCCTCGTAGGCTATCAAGTATCTCCTCTTTTATGGGACAAGGTTCGCCGCGGCCTTTCCGCCGGACGGGTGCAGACTGTCGCGCTCCGCCTGATTGTCGACCGCGAGCGCGAGATTAGAGCCTTCGAGAAGAAAGAATACTGGACGATCGACGCCCATCTCGCCGCCAACAAGCCTCCGGCATTCGATGCCCGCTTCCTCGGCAAAGGCGAGGAAAAAATCGAAATCACTAACGGTGACGAAGCGGAAAAAATCCGTCTGGCGCTCGAGAAAGCCAACTGGGTTGTCCGCTCGGCGGAAAAGAAAGAGCGGCGGCGCAATGCTACTCCGCCATTCACCACCAGCAAACTGCAACAGGATTCCTCGCGCAAGCTGCGCTTCAGCGTGAAGCGCACCATGATGATCGCGCAGCGCCTCTACGAAGGTATTGAACTCGGCGATGAGGGACTGGTCGGCCTCATCACCTACATGCGAACCGATTCCACACGCGTTTCGGCCGAGGCCATCACGGAAGTGCGCGAATACATCGCCAGCGAGTACGGCGCCAATTATCTGCCTGAATCTCCTAATACATATAAGGAGAAGAAAGAAGCACAAGCCGCGCACGAGGCCATTCGCCCGACCTCGGCGGCGCGCCATCCCGACCAGGTCAAACAATATCTCCAGGAAGACGAATTCAAGGTTTACAAACTGATCTGGCAGCGTTTCGTCGCCTCGCAGATGAATCCCGCGGTGTTCGACCAGACCTCGGTCGATATCGATGCCAAGTCCGGCACAGACGTGTTCTGGTTCCGCGTTACCGGATCGGTCATGAAGTTTGATGGTTTCCTCAAGGTTTATGAAGAGTCCAAAGAAAGCAAAGACGAAGAAGATGAGGAACTGAAGCACAAGCTTCCACCACTCGAAGCCGGGCAGAAGCTGACGCTGAAGTCACTGCGGCCAGAGCAGCATTTCACCGAGCCGCCACCGCGCTTCAATGAAGCTTCTTTAGTGAAAGAACTCGAAGAGCGCGGCATTGGCCGGCCCTCCACTTATGCGACGATCCTCAGCACTATCCAGGAGCGTATGTACGCACAGAAAATCGGTGGCAAATTCGTGCCTACCGAAATTGGCCTGGTGGTCACCGATCTGCTGGTCGAGAACTTCAAAGATATTTTCGACTTCCAATACACCGCGCGCCTGGAAGAAGAGCTCGACGAGATTGAAGAAGGCAAGCAAACGGGCAACGACGCCCTGACCGAGTTTTATCAGAAGTTCGCCAAGGATCTCCGATACGCCGAGAAGCACATGGAAAACATCAAGCGTATGGAGAAACCGACCGACGAAAAGTGTGAACTGTGCGGCGCGCCTCTGGTCATCAAGTGGGGCAAGCACGGTTCGTTTTATGCCTGCAGCACCTACGACAAAGAAAATCCCGACAGCTGCAAGTTCACCAAAGAGAATCCCATCAACCTGCCCGACCTCGACTCGGCCGATCTGCAGGAGACGGCGCAGGAGGAGTACTGCGAAAACTGTGGCCGCGTCATGGTGCTCAAGCGTGGACGCTTCGGCCAGTTCATGGCCTGTACCGGCTATCCCGATTGCAAGACGACGCGGCGTCTCGATCAGGGCAAGAAAGTCCCCGACATTCCGCTCGATGAAACCTGCCCACTGTGCAAACGCAACTTGATCCTGCGGCACGGCCGGTACGGCGAGTTCACTTCGTGCAGCGGATATCCCGATTGCAAATATGTGAAGCAGAACTTTATCGGCGTGAAGTGTCCCGAATGCAAAGAGGGCGAGCTCGTCGAGAAGCGCGCGCGCAAGGGCAATACTTTTTACGGCTGCGGAAATTATCCCAAGTGCAAGTTCACTTCGGCGGCGAAGCCCGTCCCCGAAAAGTGTCCGGATTGCGGCCATGAGTACCTGGTGGAACGAATCCGCAAAGACGGACCGGTGATCGCGTGCCCGAATAAAGAATGCGATTACGAACGCGCCTTCGAAGGCGCAACCGCGGCCGTGTCGAAGGTTTGAGCAAGACACGGGTTTTTGCAGGTGAAGTTTGAAAAATAACTAACGAGGCGAAAAATATGGCAAAGAAGGCGACCGCGCACGATGCAGCCCTGATTCTGAAACTGTACGATCTCCGCCGTGAAGCCGAAATTCGCAAGGCACGAAGCTGGTTTACGACGGAATTCTGGCCGCAGAATGCCAATGAGTTCTTGAAAGTTGCGAATTCGTTTCCCAGCCAGGAAAACACCTGGCTTCGCCAGGTGGGCGGCTATTGGGATATGGCTGCGTCATTTGTGCTGCATGGCGCGCTCAACGAAGAGCTCTTTCTGCAGCCTGGCTGCAGCGGCGAAATGTTCTTCGTGTTAGGCAAGATCTATCCGTTTCTTGAAGAATTTCGCGAGAAAACCAACAATCCCGACGCCTTCGCCAACATCGAAAAGGTAGCCACCGGATCTAAGACTGCCCGAAAGCGGTTGGAGCGCATGGTCATGATGGCGGAGCAGCGCCGCAAAGCGCAGGCTAAGCCGGCGAAGAAGGGCTGACCGCAGCCCGGCGCTGCTTCTCTGTTGTGTGATCTTAGATTGTGTGGTCGGAGGCACATTCTTGTCGCCGCCCATCTGCTATCCTTGAATGCGTTGTGCGGATGCTCTGGTGGTTTCTCATCCTGGGAGTCAGTACCGCGTTGGTCGTGTCGGTTGCACTTTCGCTCTACATGCGGGTCCGGCGGCAAATGAAATGCACAGCTGCCCACATAGCGGAACACGATGGCCTCGACCACTCGCCGCCAGAGGCCTGATTTCCTATAACGTCCAGACACAGAGAAAGGAACACCATGTCTAGCGTGGATACTCAAGTTCTTGGCCGACCAACTCGCTCGCTGGAAATTGCGAAGCAGGTGGCCATCGTGATCGCTGCCAGCCTCTTCGTCGCTTTGTGCGCGCGCATGACCGTGCCACTGCCATTCACGCCAGTCCCGCTGACGCTGCAGAACTTCGGAGTTCTGGCCGTTGGGCTGCTACTCGGCTCGCGTCGGGGATTTGCGGCGCTCACGCTCTATCTTGTAGAAGGCGCATTCGGGCTGCCCGTGTTCAGCCCCTCCTCAATTCTCGGCGGCGGAATTGCCCATATCCTCGGCCCGACCGGTGGATTCCTGATGGCATATCCGGTAGTGGCATTCGTCGCCGGCTGGATATACGAGCGGAAATCGGGAAAAAGTTCACGCCGTTTCGGCTGGGCTGCGCTGTCGGCCGCTGCTGCGGAGTTAGTGCTTTTCGCTGGCGGGCTCAGTTGGCTCGCCGTGCTCACGCACTCCGTCTCTCTGGCAATCAGGTTTGGCCTCTACTGGTTCGTGTTTGCGGAAGTCATCAAGGTGCTGATGGCCGCGGGCGTCGCTGCTCGCTGGCACCAAGAGCGTTCTCCGCAGCAGTGAACTGGTTTCATCCCGCAGAGGTTTTGGGAAGGGCAGGGCTTCAGCCGTGCCGCTCAGAAGGACAAGAAATTCGGGCTTTAGCCTTGAGGGCAGGCGTCCTACGCTGAGAATTACCTATGAGGCTAGTTGTAAGGTTATAGAACAGGATTACGGAATCTCATGAGTACGGTATCTTCTCCAGTTCGCGAAATCACTGTGGCCCACAGCCCGGACTCCGACGATGCATTCATGTTTTATGGCTTGGCCACGAACAAAGTTCGCGTGCCGGGGTTGAAGTTCAGCCACACCCTGTGCGACATCGAGACGCTGAACCGCCAGGCGCAAGACGGCGTCTACGACGTAACCGCGATTTCATTCCACGCCTTTCCCTACATTCAGGACAGCTATACCCTGATGTCGTGCGGCGGCAGCGTGGGTGACGGTTATGGCCCTATGCTCGTTTCCGCCCGGCCCTTCACGCAGGACGAAATCAAGCAAAAGAAGATCGCGGTGCCCGGCAAGCTCACCACTGCCTACCTGGCGCTCGAATTGTTCGCGCCCGGTATTGAAGTGGAAATCGTCCCCTTCGATCAAATCATCCCGCAAATTCTCGAAGGCAAACACGAAGTGGGCCTCATTATCCACGAGGGCCAGCTCACCTACGACAAGTCCGGATTGCACCGCGTCGTCGATCTTGGCAAGTGGTGGCAGAAAGTCACAGGACTGCCGCTCCCACTTGGAGGAAACGCCATCCGGCGCTCGCTCGGCCCGGAAACCATGGCCAGCGTCACCCAAGCGCTGCGCGAAAGCATCCAGTACGCCATCGATCATCGCGAAGAAGCCCTCGCCTACGCCATGCAATTTGCCCGCGACCTCGATACCCAACTCGCCGACAAATTCGTTGGCATGTACGTGAACGAGCGTACCCTCGACTACGGCGACGACGGCCGCGAAGCCGTGCGCCGCTTGCTCGACATGGGGCACAAGGCAGGTATCATTCCGCAGACGCCGCGCGTGGAGTGGGTGTAGGAAGGCCGCTAGCTTCTGCCTCCTCGCTGCTAGCGAGCGAAACATGCGACGTCTCGGTTTCGCCAAAACCTTGAAGGAACTTTCATCCCCGAGCTTTCGTTCCTTCTGCCTGTAGACGAGAACAGGTTCGCCTGCTAGAAGCCAGTAGCTAGCAGCCAGCAGCTTTTTACTTTACCCTCTCCGCAAACGAAAACACCGGATCAATATCCACCGGAACGTCCGACGCCTCCTCGAGCGACGCCTTCAAGTCCTCCGGCATTGCGCCGTATTTCTTGAACCAATTCTCCGCGCGCGAGCGATCTCCCGTCGCCTCGATCTCCAGCAGTTCTTTGGCGAGATCAGCCATTGCCCCTGGCATCTTCTCGTAGTCGATGGCATAGCGCCCATTGGCATTCCGTCGAATCGCGCCACGCTCCGAGAGATAGTTGAATTCCATCATCTCCGCCTGCCCGTGCGCCTCGGCCGTTCCGAAGCGCACAGTGCGAAACACTCCGCCCACGTAAGAGGCGTAATACTCTTCCATCTTTTCTTTCGGAAGCGCTTCGTGATCGACTAGCCACTTCAGAGCGAACATCCCGGTCACATCCGCCTTCGCTTCTTCCAGTCCGCTGAATTGTTGGCCGATTGCCTCCCTGATATCGACTTTGCCGGCCAGCTTATCCGATGACGTTCGCGCGAATGCCGGACCGAGTCCGTGACAGATCTCATGCATGATCGTCGTCTGCAGATAACCCTCGCCCGAAACTTTTGCCGCTTGATCGGGCTCCATCAGCTTGCGTGCGACCGGCAAAATAATGTAGTCCACGCGCGCGTCCATGAAATTCTTGAAGAACAGTTTCTTGCTGCCCTTTTGCTCATGTACCCGTGGATCGTTCGGCAGATTGTCGGCCACCGCCTGATACCCGTGAGTAAGGTCCCCCGCTCGAAACGGAGTGTCCATCACTTCCATCGGCGTTTCCAGTCCATGTTTTGACGGTCGATCTTCGGCCGCGAGCGGCAGCGCGTCCTGAATCTCCGGCACGTATTTTTGAAACAGCTCGAGCTTCCTGCTCTCGCGCTCGTTGCGCAACATGACCGCTGCGCCGTATGAACCTTTCACCCCCAGCAGTCCGTCCAGATAGGTTTCATAGGGCGCAAAGATGACGTCGAATTTCGGATTCTTCAACTCCAGCCACGCCAGATCGCTCGCGAAATAGTCATCGCTGAGTAGTGCATCGGCCCGCAGTCGAAGAAACTTCGCAAACGCCGCATCGTCACTGAGCTGGGCCGCCGCCCGCAGAGCGCTTGACGCTGGCTCCAGAAAAGCGCGAAACGCAATGTGGTAGGGAACTGCCTCCAGTTTCCCCTGATGCCACCGGACGATCGTGAACTGATCGTAGATTGCCGCCCTTTGCTCCGGATGCTTCTTGACGTATTGCTCCACCTGCTCGCGCGTCAGGTTCGGCGGATAGAACCCGCGTCCCGGCGGCATGGTCTCAGTTCCGACAAACGGCTTATTCTGATCAATCAAATCGAAGCGTGAAGCGTTGATCCACAAATAACGGCGCAGTTGCACATCGCGATAGTTCCGGCTCGAGGCGAGTGACTGGTACAGCGTCAGACCCTCGGGATCGCTCTGCCGCCAATAGATACTTTCCAAGTAGCCGCAGGCCTCCACCAGTTTGTGAACGAGTTGCTGCTCACGAGCGCTCAGGCCGGAGGTCCGGAATGGCATTTTGACGCGCCGGAATTTTGCCAGGCGTTGTGCCAGATCGGGCGCGACTTTCAAAGCCGCCGGAGCGCCACTCTTCGCAGCCGAGCCCATCATCGTCGCTCTCTTGACTTGCGTCGCGCTGAAAGTTGACGTTAGAAAAAAAAATAACAAAACCAGCGCAGGGTGTGTGAAAAAGACCGTCAAAAAGCTTTTAATACGTTGGTTCATCATGTGAATACAAGTCTACCAAAACCGCGAATCTGGCACGGAGCCGTTATCATGAATGCATGCGTGGGGAAAACGGCGCCCAGACTCTGCTCATCGATGCCGATGACACGCTCTGGGAAAACAACATCTATTTCGAACGGGCGATCGCCAAGTTCATTTCGTTCCTCGACCATCGTGAGCACTCGCCAGAGATGGTTCGTCTCGTGCTGAACGACGTGGAGCGGGATTCTATTGTCAAGCACGGATACGGCCTGCACAGCTTCGCGCATTCTCTGGTTGAAACCTTTGAGATGCTTTCCGTCGACCCGGTCACGCCCCAATTGCACGAACGCATTCGCAGCTTTGCCCACCAGATCGCCGATCACCCGATCGAAGTTTTCCCCGGCGTGCCCGAGACGCTGCAGTATCTCGGCGAGCGCCACTACCTCATCATGATGACCAAGGGAAACCCCGCCGAACAATCCGGGAAAGTCGAGCGCTCAGGATTGAAAGAATATTTCTCCGCTGTGGAGATCGTCGCCGAGAAGGACGAAACGACTTACCGCTCCGCCATCGCAAAGTACGCCCTTCCAGCGGACACGACCTGGATGGTCGGCAACAGCCCCAAGTCTGATATCAACCCCGCCCTCGCCGCGGGCTTGCACGCCGTCTTCATCCCCCACGGCAGCACCTGGATTCTGGAACACGAGGAAGTCGCGACCGCCCCGCCATCGCAGCGGCTGCTGGTAGTAGATCGTTTCGGAGACCTGCGGAACCACTTCTAGCCCGCGCGTAACCCCAATAAACACAGGCCGGGAACCCGGAATTTCTTCCGGTCCCGGCCATGCGTTTCTTGCAACTTGGTAGCCGACTCAGTTGTTCGGAGCGGAGCTGGCGTTGGCGGTGGTTGCCGTCGTTGCCGGCGCTGCGGTGGTAGTGGTCGCAGGGATGATGCTCGCAGTCCCGTACCGCGAAAGCCGCGGATAGAAAGGCGTCACCTCGAACGGCATTTTGTCGCGCGCTGAAGTGATCGCGACTGGCTGCGCCTTCACGATCTCCACTTTGTCATCCCACGGGTTCAGCTTGACGCGTCCACCCAGAGGCAACGCGGCGATCTGGTCCAGTTTGTTCCAATCCAGCGCCGGAGCCGAGGCGGCCAAGCCCGCCATGCGCGTCACCGTCCCGTTCTCGGTGATGTTGTTGCCGAGGTGTGCTTGCAGCAGCGCGCTCAATTGTGGAGCGCGCGCCTGTAGAGCCTTGATGAAAAGTCCGGCCGAGTCCAATTTCTGTGCGTACGGCGAGGCCTTCAGCATTTCGATGGCTTTCTTGTCGGCGGCTGCTTCCTCTTCGGGAATGTGTTTGAACCCGAGGTTCTGGTAAGTCCCCTCGTCAGAGAACAGCATGCGGTCATTGAACGCGTACTGGCTGCCCAGGTTATGGCCCAGAACGATGTGCGCCAGTTCGTGGGAGAGCACCATGGCCAGACTGCCCTCGTCGGGAAGCACGTCGATCAGCCCGCGGCTGACCACAATCGTGTTACCGACGCTGAAAGTCTCCAGTGGAGAAGTCGTCAACACCCGCGTCCGGACGGGCCGCGGCAGTTCGATGTTGTTGGTGATTTCCAGGTTGTTCACGACGGTCTGCAGAACCTTGTCCACGTCGCCTTCCGGCGCCAGCAGTCCGGCGCGTTCCAGGCGCTCGACGACGTTGTCTTCCGCCTGCTGCTGCCATTCACGCTCCGCGGCCAGCGGCGTCGCGTCCTGTGCGGCCGGTGTCTCGTCTTTCACGCTGTCCACCCGGATGTTGGTAAGTTCATCGTTCGCGTTGCTTGTCTTCAGGTTATATCCCCACATACGAGTCTGAGCTTTGAAAGCAATCTTGTTTTTGGCTCCAGCCGTGAAATCGCCTTCTTCGCTGTAGATGTAAGACGGCACCCAATAACCCGGGACTAAATTCAACCGCCAGCTGTCCATGTGGAAGTAATAACTATTGCGCGAAGGACGCGCATAAGTGCCGTTCAGGCGCACAATGTTGAAGTCCTGATCCTCAACCCAGATACGGCCGAGAAAGCGCCCGCGACCGGCGTTTTTCTTCGGTGTCACATCAAACACCAGGCAGCGCACATCCCCCAGAAACTCGCGCCGCGCGTAGCGGAAATCGTAGTGCTGCCGGTCAAAGTCGTTGCGGTCGGCAAAGATCATCCACGAAAAGCCCAGCGGCTGATACTGGAACTTGAACCTCTTCGTGAACTCACCAAGAAGATGCTTCTCCATGCCCTCATCTTTGCCTTTGTCCTGAAGGTAGTTGCTTCGGTCGATCGACTCACTCAAATCCATGCGTCCCAGAAAGTAATGATCATCCTGCGGAATCGGCCCCAGTTGCGGATCCTGCGTGAGGTTCTGCAGATAGGTTTCCACGATAGGCGTGCGCGGCGACAGAAACTTGACCAAGTCTTGCTCGCGCATGATCACGCGGTCGACAACCTGGTCCATCGTGGTCGGCGGTGCCAGACTAGACTGAGCCTGGCTCGGCTGACTTGCCGTTTGAGCTGGCTGCGTCGCCGCAACCGGCTGTGGGTTCTGCGGCGCGGACGCCGACTGCTGGGCCACTGCCGTCATCGTCAACGTTAGCAGAGCCAAAATCATCCAGTTCATAGTGTTCATAAACTTGTTCATACCTTTCCGCATAACTCTCATCTCCAAAGTTTTCAATACGCCAGTTGAAATACCACGTGCACGATCGCTGTCGAATCCATAGGCTGTCCGTTGCGCAGGGCCGGCTTGAACCGCATCTTGGTGGCGGCGGCCACCGCGGCTTCATCAAGTCCATGGCCCAGGCCCCGGACCACGCGATTCACATGTAACTGCCCGTTCGCCGCAAACTCCACTTCGAGCAGCACTTCGCCTTCCAGTTTCAGACTTCTCGCCTCTTCCGTATAAACCGGATTCGGCTTGTACGTGATCTCGACTGGTGTGGTCGGAGGGCCGCTATCCACTCGCTGAATGTGCGGCGTGTTCTGCGCGACCTCCTGCGATCCAAAACCCGAGCTCTGCACTCCCGCACTGCCGCGACCACTTCTGCGCCCGTCTCCTTGTCCCCCGGTTGCAACCCCATTACCAAAGTCGGCACTCGCTACCGTTCCCTTGATACCTTTGGCGCCGCCCGACCCGTTGCCTTGTCCCGGTCCCACCGGCATGTCGAACGAACCCGCGGCGGCCGCGATCAGCTTGCCGTTCGGCTTGCTGTTTTCACTCGGCTTCAGCCCATTTGGGTCGCCGAAGCCGCCCGTTTGCACTTTCGAAATGGGAGCATTCACCGTCGGCGCCATTGAACTTCCCTGAAACTCCCCGGTATGAATCAGTACCGGACGCGCTCCGCTAGTCGTCTTCAAGATCGCGGGCGCGAAAGTATTCATTGCTACCTTGGGCGGCTCAATCTCCTGCGGCTGCGGTTTGGGTGCGCGGACTTCTCTAGGCACGATCAGTTTCGGAGTCTGGAACACTGGCTCCGCCGGCAGCAACTTCGCACGCTGCTGCGGCCTCGGCTTGGGCAGCCGCTGCGGCCTCAACGACGGTCGCGGTATCAGCTCAATGACGCGGTAACTCTCGCTGATAAGCGTATCGGACGTCAGGATTCCGCAGATAATCATCAACAGAATCAACCCCGTGACAAATCCATAGCTCAGTGCGAAAGTCTGCCAGTTCCATTTCTTTTCAGGCAGCAGGCCGAGTTGAAAGCCGCGATTGTGCGTAGGCATCCCTGACTCCAAAGGAGACCCGAAGCTGGGGAGAGCGCTCGGGGTTGGAATCTTCACCTTATGGGAGATTAGGCAGGGGGTAAACGTGTCGCTTGCGCGTGTCCTTTGGTAACCACCTTTGGTTTACGACCTGATGGCCGATTACTTCGGTGTCGCCGCCCGGTGCCGCGCAAAAAAATAGAACACCGGAACGCCCGCCAAAATCGCCATGCATCCGGCGGCCGAACTCTTCAAATTGTCAGTGAATGTGTAATACAGAAGCGCCGCGGAAACCATCACAAACACCGCTGGGACTACCGGATATCCGCACACTCGATAAGGCCGCTCGGCGTCCGGCTCGCGACGGCGGAAAACGAACACCGTACTGCCGGTGATCATGTAAAACATCCACTCCGCGAAAATCGCCAGCGAAAAGAATTGCCGGAAACTGCCGCCGAGCAGCAGCAGAATAATGGACAAGCCGCATTGTAGAATAATCGCCACCGACGGCGTGTGAAAGCGCGGATGGACCTCCGCCATCGCCTTGAAGAAATATACATCGCGTGCCATTGCAAACGGCACGCGCGCTCCACTCATGACGGAGCCGTTTAGAGTCGCCAGCATCGAAACCGCCATGCCCGCCGACACTAGGCCGGCGCCCGCGCGCCCCAGCACCATTGCCACAGCGTCCGACGCAGGACGCTCCGACCCTGCCACCGCCGCCGCCGGCAGCACATACTGCACCGCTGCGTTCACCAGGATGTAGAGTGCGCCCACCGTGGCCACGCCCCAAATCAGTGAGAGCGGAATGTTGCGCTGCGGATTCCGTATCTCGCCCGCCACCATGTTCAGATCGTTCCAGCCGTCATACGCCCAAAGCGCAGCCACCAGCGCGGCGAAGAATCCGGCCATGCCACCTTTTGCCCCGGCAAATTCGGTCGCGAAATTCGTCCACGTCCCTCCGCTATACGAAAAGCCCACGGTCACAATTCCGAGGATGATTGCCACCTTCAGCAGGGTGAATAGAAATTGAAAATCTCCGGCCCGGCGCACCCCGATGTAATTCAGCCACGAGATCAGCACTGCGGCTCCGATCGCCACCATTTGCCCGTAGGTGAGAGTAAATGGATGCGCGACCGAGCTGTGCGAGAACGCATGCGAGAAGATGCGCTGCGAGAAAAACGAGAAGACCGGAAATGTTCCGAGGATACGCACCAGCCCTGTAGTGATGGTCGCAATCGAAGCCGGCTTGGCGATCAGAAACGTTGCCCATGAGTACAGGAATCCAGCCAGCGGCCCATAGGCATCACGAACATACACGTACTCGCCGCCGGCCTGCGGCTTCATGGCGCCCAGTTCAGCGTAAGTAAGCGCGCCGAAAAAAGAGAGCAGCCCCCCAGCCATCCAGGCGAGATACACAAGTCGAGCCGTTCCCACCGCCTGCATCATCTCGGATGGAACCAAAAAAATTCCGCTCCCAATGATCGTCCCGACCACCACCGCTCCAGCATGCGAGAGGCCGAGGTCGCGCGCTAGTTCGGGGCGGACATGATTTTCCTGTGCTCGTACGCCCATTTGTTAACCGGTTGTTCGAAAAAAGAACTCTACCCGCAGTCTCTCTGCGTGTTCCGCGAGCTCCGCGGTTCAAGCCTTCGATGAAACCTTCCATAAACCGCTAGCCGCGTATCCCACCGCAAACGTGACCGACGTCCCAATGACCACCCACCACGTCCACGCGATACTGGAACCGAGCCACAAGTAAAGCTCGATCGCAAGTCCCGCGCCCATGCCCATGATCGCCCCGTTCTGATTTGTCCGCCTGGTCAGTACTCCCAGCAGAAACACTCCAAGGAGCGCTCCATAAGCCACCGAGGCGATTTGCAACCCAACTTCCACCACGCGCCCCGCTCGATGTAACGCCAGCACCGCTAGCCCGAACAGCACCAGCGCCCACCCGACGGTTGCCAGCCGCGCCAGCCGCAGCCGCGCGGCATCGCTCAATGGTGAACGAAAGTCGGAACGAAAACGAAGATAGAAATCCATAATCGAACTCGATGCCAGCGAGTTTAGTGCCGCGCTCAAGTTCGACATCGCCGCCGCAAGAATGGCTGCAATCAACAGCCCCGCAATCCCATGCGGCATCCGGCTCACGATAAATGTCGGATAGATTTTGTCTGCCCGTCCGAACGCAGACGACGGAATCCGGTAGTAGGCAAACAGCATCACGCCCACAAAAAGAAACAATCCAAACTGAAAGAAGACTGCCACACCACTCGACAACAACGCCAACGCCGACTTCCGCTGACTCCGCGCCGCCAGCAATCTCTGCACGATGAGCTGATCGGTACCGTGACTGGCCGTGACAAAAAACGCGCCGCCGATGATTCCCGCCCACAGTGTGTAAGGTTTCACAAAGTTCAGAAAAGGCCAGTGCGCCGAAATGGCAGGATCGAACACCTGGAACTTGTGCAATCCGCTCGCAACCGCCTCGACCGACGTCCATCCGCCCGGCACGAGATGCAGAATCGTGACCAGTCCGACCACCGTCCCGCCGACATAAATAAAGGTCTGCACCACATCGGTCCAGATCACCGCCGCCAGCCCGCCCTCAAAGGTGTAGATCAAAGTCAGCAGGGTAATGGTCGCGATGGAGGTGACCTCGCCCGTGCCCAGCGCGATCGCGACCACAATCGAAACGGCATACACGCGCACTCCCTCCGCCGCCGCGCGAGTCAACAGGAACAGGCCCGCGGTCACCGTACGCAACTCCGGACCAAACCGCCGCTCAATCAGCTGATAAGCCGTATACAACTCACCGCGAAAATACTGCGGCAGCAGCACAAAACTGATAATGACGCGCCCGATTAAGTACCCCAGCACCCATTGCAGAAAGGCAAAATTCGAATCGTAGGCGAGGCCAGGAATACTGATGATGGTCAGCGTGCTCGTCTCCGCCGCCACAATCGAGAGCGCAATCGCCCACCATGGAATGTTGCGGTCGGCGAGAAAATAGTCGCGCATCGTCCGTTGCCGCTTGCGAAAGCGCAGCCCGAACAGTGTGATCCCCGCCAGGTACGCCGCAATAATCAGCAGGTCGATTCGATTCAATCTCAAAGCAATCCCTTCATGTAGAGACACGGCTTGCCACGCCTCTGCAGCGAACAAAAAGTTTCACAAACGGTTCCCGGAAGGGCACAGCTTCAGCCGTGCCGCCAAGAGCCAAAAGATCGCGGGCTTTAGCCCCTTAGGGCCAGTTTGCTGCATTGTACAAGCATGTTCGCGACCCCAACGTGTTCTCGAACCTGTGTTAGAACTAGCGCGATGGCCTACTATCTCGGAATCGACGGCGGCGGCACTACGACCCGTTGCATTCTCGCCGACGAAACGACGGTGCTTGCGAACTCGATGTCCGGCGGCAGCAACATAGTTCGCCTCGGCGAGGCGCAGGCAAGGGAAGCGTTGGACTATGTCATCCGCCAGGTCTGCGCCACTACAAGAATTTCTGCCGGTCAGATTCGTGCTATCTGTGTCGGCGCCGCCGGTGCCTCCCGCCCTGAAATCGCCGCCAAGATTCGCAGCATCCTCGCCGAGCTAGTTCCCGGAACTGCCAGCACCAACATCGAAGTTGTTGGCGACACCGTAATCGCCCTCGAAGCCGCTTTCGGCGCGGGCCCCGGAGTGATCGCGATCGCCGGTACCGGCTCCATCGTTTACGGCCGCGATGCTGCGGGTCACACCGCGCGCGCCGGAGGTTGGGGGTTCGCCATCTCCGACGAAGGCTCCGGCCACTGGATCGGCCGTCGCGCCATCTCCGCTATCCTGAGCGCCCGCGATCAAGGCTTAGAAACCTCGCTCACCGCCATGGTCCTCCAGGCCTGGAAACTAACCACCATCGACGAGCTCGTGCAGCAAGCCAACTCGACACCGCCGCCCGATTTCCCCCGCCTGTTTCCGATCGTCCTCCGCGCGGCCGACTCGGCCGACTCCATCGCCCGCGAGTTACTGTCTGACGCTGGAGCAAAGTTGGCTGAGCTTACAACCATCGTCATCCGTCGCCTCGCGCCGTATACTCCGGCGGAAATGCTCCCGGTAGCAATGACGGGCAGTGTCTTTCGTCAGTCTCCTTACATACGCCAGGTTTTCTACAATGCCCTGCAGGAAAGCTTTCCCGGCATCGATGTGCGTCAGGCTCTAGCTGAACCCGTAGAAGGCGCGCTGGCCAGAGCACGTGCAACGCGAACGTAAGGACAGAGTTAGCTCGTCTAATGCAAAACTGAGTCGCGATGTCGGAGAACGTAATGTACGACGAGGAAATTTTGGAAGACCCAACCGAGTCGCCCTCGGCAACATCGGCGAACTCTCCCACGCTCGCCGATCTACTTCGCACCGCCGTTGATCCCGTCCTCACCGAGGATTTGGCCCTGGCGCTTCTTAAGCGCCCCGACCTGGCCGCTGAAGTCCTCGAGCAACTCGCCAGGAACTCCAACGCACTCAAGAGCCGCAAAGTAAGAATCACGCTTGCCAGCCATCCGCACACACCGCGCCATGTGTCCGTGCCATTGGCGCGCCAGTTCTACACATTCGATCTTATGAAAGTTGCGCTCTCGCCCGGCGTCCCCGCCGACGTGAAAGTTGCCGTCGAAGATGTCCTGATCTCGCGACTGAAAACGGTCACTGCGGGAGAGCGTCTAACCCTGGCCCGCCGCGCCTCGGGCAGAGTAGCGGCGGCACTATTGCTGGAGGTGGCAAACGTTAATCGCAAAACCGATCGCAAAATCGACGGCAGAAGCGTCGATGGCAAAGGCGATGGCAAAATAAAACACGCCGAAACCGAAGCTCACGCGACCCGAATCATGCAGGCCGTACTCGAAAACCCGCGCCTGACCGAAGCCCTCATCATTAACTCCGTGCTGCGTCCTGCCGCCAGCACAACCCTGGTGCATGCGGTCGCGCGGCACGCAAAGTGGTCCCACCGAAGAGAAATCCGCGCCGCCCTTCTGCGAACCGAGCATCTCTCGCTGGCCCGTGCCTTGGAGTTCGGTCGCGAAATACCCGCCGCGCGGCTGCAGGAACTACTCGACAGTTCGCCTCTACCCGCCAAAATCAAAGAGCAACTTCTCTGCGAGAGCCGGACAAGTAAGGTTGTGTAGGGACGGGTGCATTCAGTCCGTCCCAGTCACGCGGCAGTTCACCACAGTGTGCGATCACGGAACCCAATCCGCGATAAAAACATTGGTCTCCCGCTGGGCCCCCCCGTTGCGATGCGAAATCCATACCAGCTGCTTTCCATCCGGGCTAAACATTGGGAACCCATCAAACCCGTCGCTAAACGTGATCCGCTCGAGGCCTGTTCCGTCCACGTTGATCGCGTACAGTTCGAAGTTCCCCATCCCGCCTGTAGAGCCAAGGTTGGTCGCGAAAATAATCCGTTTGCCGTCCGGGAAAAATGATGGCGCAAAGCTCGCCGCGTTCAAATTCGTAAGCTGCCGCTTCCCGCTTCCGTCGGCCTTCATAATCCATATCTCAAGCGTCGTCGGACGAATCAGATTCTGCTTCAGCAACTCCTTATATTCCGCAATCTCCGGCTCCGTCTTCGGATGGTAAGCGCGATAAACAATCCACTTCCGGTCCTTCGAAAAAAATGGGCCGCCGTCGTATCCGAGCTCATGCGTAAGCTGCTTCACATGCTTGCCACTCGCGTCCATCGAGTAGATATCGAGATCGCCATTGCGCATCGACGTGAAAACAATCTTCTTCCCGTCTTCCGAGATCGTCGCCTCAGCGTCGTACCCGGGTGTCGTCGTGAGCTGCTTCAAATCCGACCCATCCAGCTTCGCCGTAAAAATATCAAACCCTGGATACACCGTCCACACATAGCCCTTCGAATAGTCCGGACGCGGCGGGCAAGCCGCATCCGCCAGATGCGTTGAGGAATACAGAATCTTGTCCTGATGCGGAAAAATGTAGCCGCAAGTAGTGCGCCCCTTGCCGGTTGAGACCATTTTCTGATCAGTCCCGTCGACATTCATCGTGAAGATCTGATCGCACTGCAAGTTGTCGCGCGTCGATTGAAAAATCAGCCGCTTGCCGTCTGCCGAAAAATAAGCTTCCGCATTCGATCCGCCAAAAGTAAGCTGCCGCACATTCCGCAGATGTTTCTCTTCGGGCGTAGCCAACTCGGACGCAGCCGGACTAGCCGTCGTCGCCTGCGCCCATGCCATCCGGGCCGCCAGTAGACCGGCAAGTGACGCCACATTCAAGAGCAGTCGTAGATTTCTCATTGGAGAAAAAGTGTAGCAGGCAAACCGCTCGTGTGGCGCGGACCTGCCCTGAGCGAAGCCGAAGGGGCCCCGCCCGCGTGTCGGCAGCACCTCAAGCAAAGGGTTGAGCGCGAACGCCAGCGGCAGGTAGTCGTCGACGTGGGAAACTCCAGTCCCGACCCGAAATCCGTGAAGTCAGCCCGCTAGCGGTACAATTATGCAAGTGGGGCCCAGGGTTTCACGTTTCCTTTGGTGTAGTCCGTGGCCTCAGAATTCTCATTCCCGGAAAACTCGCGTGATTTCATCTCTTCTTGAACGCAAAATCGAAAAGCGTCCCGACAAGGTGCGGCTGCGCGGGCGCATTCTGTTTCTCACAGAAGACCCGGAGCTGATCAAGAAGCAGCTATCGGGTTGGGATCTGCCCTGGGACACAAAGAACTCTGCCAACAATCCCAAACTTCGCGACGACATTTCGACGGACGAGATCACTCCCGCCCACTACTGCTTCTACTTTGACCAGACGCTCGGCGAGATCCCCTACGTTGGCTTGCGGTGCGGCAACACGCTGCCGATTGGGCGCGGCGATGTCAAGAAAGGCGGCTTCGTGTGCTCGGTGAGCGGCAAGCGTCGTGGCAAAGGCTCGAGCCGTGAGCAGTCTCCTTACGCCGAGATGTGCGCCGGAATTCAAGTCGCAATTGGCGAGAATATTGAGCGCATCTACAAACAAAACTGCCAGAACCTCGGATTGCTGACTTCGACCGACTTTTCCTTGATTGACCGGATTCGCGCCGGAGAAGAAATCGCGTTGAGCGAATTCACCGCCGGGGAAGATGAGATCACGAAGCAAGTGATCGAATGTGGCGGATTGTTTCCGTTTAATGTGGCGCGCATGCAGGGGAAAGTCTTTCTGCCGCCCATCAAGACTGAGAAGCGTCCGATGACGCTGGCGGAGAAGATCTTCGCCGCACACATGATCTCAGCAGGCCAAGAGAAAAACGGTGGAGCGACGGGCGTCCTCGCCCGTCCCGAGCGCAGCTCGGCTGCCTCGGGTGCTTATGTTCAGCCGGGCGACACTGGCTTCACCCGCGTCGATCTGCGCTTCAGTCATGAGTACGTCACGCCGATGGCCTCCATTTTCTATGAGCAATACGTGGGCAAGGATGTTCCGGTGAACGATGCCTCCAGCATCCGTTTCTTCCGCGACCATCTCACCTTCCTCGACGAAGTGCTCTCCGAAGAAAAGAAAAAAATGGGGCTGCTAGATTTGGCGACGCAACTCAAGTTGAAGCAGGAGGAGTTCGCCAAGCGGCAGGGAATCAAGCTGCACGGCGAACTTCCCGACCGCAAAGGCTCGGAGGGCATCTGCCACTCGGTGATGCTGGAGACCTACGCGCTGCCGGGACAAGTGAACGTCGGCTCCGATTCGCACACGCCGCATGTCGGCGCCATCGGATGCATCGCCTTCGGCATCGGGACGACGGACGTATTCAACTCCTGGATCACGAAAGACGTTCGCGTCAAGGTGCCGGAGTCGGTCAAGATCGTCATTCGCGGCAAGCGGCATGCGAACGTCGCGGCGAAAGATTTCATTCTGAAGATTCTTTCGCTCGATTACGTGCGCAGCGGCAAAGCGCTGGCGAAAGTGATGGAGTATGCGGGCGAAGCGGTGGAGGCGCTCTCGGTGGATGAGCGCGCCACCATGACGAACATGGCGGCCGAAATCGGAGGCTTCACCGGCATCGTCGCTCCGGATGAAAAAGTGATCGAGTTTCTCATGAAGCGCCGGGGCATGAAGCGGGCTGAAATCGAGAAGATGATCGCGGGCCTAAACAGCGATCCAAACGCCGAATACGCCCAGGTCGTCGAACTCGACGCCAACGAAATCACCCCTATGGTCGCAACGCCGGGCGACCCCGGAAACGGCAAATACATCCGCGATCTCAGCGCACCCGTACCCATTGAAATCGCCTATGGGGGCACATGTACAGCCGGCAAGAACGAAGATATGGATATGTACGCGTCGGTTCTTGCCGATGCGCTGAAACAAGGCCGGCGAGTTTCCCGGAGTGTCGAGTTCTGGATCCAATTCGGCTCCCAGGAAACGCGCGAGTACTCGAAGCGCCGAGGCTATCTTGAAATCTTCGAGCAGGCGGGCGCGCACGTGATCGAGCCCAGTTGCGGCGCGTGCATCAATGCCGGGCCGGGAGTATCGACGCGCCCCGATCAGGTGGTCATCAGCGCGCAGAACCGAAATTTTCCCGGACGCAGTGGTCCCGGCCAGATGTACCTGGCATCACCGCTGACCGTCGCAGCGAGCGCGGTCGCCGGTTACATTGTCGAATACGAGCCGAGCCAACAACCGGAACTCACGACCGCCTGAGCAACGCCGCCGCTATGGGTGCTCGCCCTGCTCCGGGACAACCCCCGGCGGCGGTGGCGGAATCGCAATGTCCAGTTTGTTCACCGTCCCGAGCGTTGACAATGGCTTGTCGAATTCGCTCACATTGCCCACCACCAGCACCGCCATTTGCTCGCGGTGAATGTACTTTGCCGCGACCCGCGCTACGTCTTCTTTCGTCACGGCTTCGATCCCTTTCTGAAAGTTTTCCAGAAAATCCAGCGGGTAGCCGTAAAACTCGTAGGCCATCTTTTCCTGCAAAACCTTCTCCGGCGAATCGAAGCGGAATACAAAAGAATTCAGAATCGCGTCCTTGGCGCGCTTGATCTCCACATCGTCAATGGGACGCTTAGCCAAGTCGGCCATCTCCTCATCGAGCGCCTGGATCGATTCGACGGTAGTATTGCTCTTGGTGCGCACCATCATCCGCAACATTCCCGGATGGTCCCATCCCGCGCCCACTCCACCTCCGACAGCATAAGCAAGTCCTTTGGTGGTGCGAATGTCGCCAAACAGGCGCGACGAAAATCCTCCGCCGAAGGCCTCGTTGAATACCGAGGTCGCAAAGTAATCCGGGTTCTTGCGCGTAATGCCCAGTGCCACCATTTGAATGTCGCTTTGATTCACGTCGGTCTTTTCGACCTCATAGAATCCCGGCTTGGCGGGATCGGGCTTGATCTCCGGATCCTTCGCCGCCGGACCCTTAGACCATGCCGCAAACGCCTCACGCAGGCGAGCCTCCATCTTCGTCGAGTCGAAGTCGCCGACCACGCCGAGGATGATGTTATTCGGGTGTACGTACTTGTCGTGCCACTCGATCAGGTCCTGACGCGTGATCGCCGCAACCGTTGCATACTCGGCGACTCGCCCATACGGATTGTTTGCGCCATACACCAGCTTCGTCGCTTCTCGTCCCGCGATCTGCGAGGGATCGTCATTGCGCCGCGAGATGCCGTCGTACATCCCCTTCTGCGCAATCTCAATCTTGTCGGCGCGGAACTCCGGATTCCTCAGCAAGTCCTCGAACACGCGAAACACGTCGTCAAAATCCTCTTTCAGACACGACCAGCTCACAGTAGTCGAGTCGACGTCTCCGCCGGTCTCGACCTTGGCGGCGCGCTGCTCCAGGTAGTCATCCAGTTGATCTCCGGTCTGGCTCTTCGTGCCGCCAGTGCGCCACACTTCGCCGTAAACATCGGTCAGCCCCGTCTTGTTCGCTGGAACCGAGCGCTCGCCGCCGCGAATCCGAGCCGTGCCGTCGATGATCGGCAACTCGTGGTCTTCCTGAAGAAAGACCACCATGCCATTCGGCAACTCAACGCGCTTCGGTTGCGCAGGATGAAATGCCGGCAACTTGGGAATCGGTATCTGCTGCCAGGGCTGCGGGGAAGGCGACTGCTGAGAAGGCGTTTGCGCCCACACTTGCGCATTGCCGCCGATAAAAGCAGCGAGGGCAAATACGAAAGCGCACGAGAACCCAGCCCCGAAGCGGCGGTCTAGCTTAGCCCAGCGCTTCAGCGCTGGGAAAAAGCAAAGATATGATTCAAGTCCCGGAGGGACGATCCAGTTCCGACGCTTCATTGTCCACCTCCTTGCGGCCCCGCACCCGTTCCCGGAGGCCTGCCTGAAAACTCGATAATCCCCACCGTCCGGTTGTCGGGGACAAAAGTCTTATTCGCGACCCGCCGAATGTCTGCCTTGGTAACCTTCTCGATCCGGTCAACTGAGCGGAACAGTTCCCGCCAGTCGTCATAGCGCGCCTGATTCAGGCCGAGCGCGAACGCCAGACCCTCATTCGATCCGAGTGACCGGATCAGGTTTGCCTTGGCGCGCGTCTTGATCATTTTCAGTTCTTCATCCGATATGTCTTCTTTCTTCAGCCGCTCGATCTCCGCGTGAATCGCATTGGCCACTTCCCGCGGTGTGTGCCCCGGAATCGGGAACGCATAAAACGCGAACAACTGCGGATACTTGGTCCCCGGCAGCCCGGTAAATCCCTCCGAGTCCGAAGCGATCTGCTTGTCGCGGACCAGCGCTCGATAAAGCCGTGACGTCCGTCCATTCGACATCAGGTCGGCAATCGCGTCGTACACCTGATCATCCGGGCTGCGGTAATCCGGCCGGTGATAGCCTTCGAGATACAGCGGCTGCGACTGCTCGTGCAACACGACGGTCCGCTCGGAATTCTGCGGAGGCTCGACCGTGGTAGCCGTGTCGGGTTTCGGACGCGCCGGAATTCGCGAAAAATATTTCTCCACAATTGGCATCGCTTCCGAAGCTTTTAAGTCTCCCACCACGGTGACCACCATGTTCGACGGTACGTAATACTTATCGAAGAAATTCTGTGCGTCAGTCGCCGAAAAGGAATTCAAGTCCGAGATCCACCCAATCGTCGGCCGATGATAAGGATGCGCCGCGAATGCCTCTTCCGTGAATTGCTCGAGCAGCCGCCCGATGGGATTGCTGTCGACACGCATTCGGCGCTCTTCGATCACCACATTGCGCTCTTTATAAAACTGCCGCATCACCGGATGCACAAAACGCTCCGATTCCAGATAAGCCCACAATTCCAGCCGATTTATGGGGAACGAGTAGTGGTAGCCGGTCTCATCGTAATCGGTGAACGCGTTCATGCCCTCGCCGCCCTCACTTTCTACGATCTTGCCGAACTCGTTGTTGTAGGGCGCAGAAAACTTATCGGCGGCCGCAATCGCGTCTTTCCAGCCTTGCTCCAGTTGTTTGAGCTTCTGTTCGTCGCGATCCACCGGCTTGTCGCGCTCAGCTATGTAAGCGGCATAAGCCACTTCAACCTTCGCGAGCGCGACTTTCTCGTCGGCATAGTCGCGAGTACCGATGGTGTCCGTTCCCTTGAACGCCATGTGCTCAAACATGTGCGCGAGGCCAGTCTTGTCCAGCGGATCCTGCACCGAGCCCGCATCCACGTGCGTGAAAAATGAAAACACCGGTGCCTCCGGCCGCTCGCAAATAATGATAGTGAGCCCATTGGCCAGCTTCTTCACGGTAGTACGCTTCTCGAAAGAAGCCAGATCCTGCCCGAGAGCGATTGAGCACAGCACAAAACAGACGACAATTGTTTGTATAGAAGTTAAGCGGGATCTCATCTTCCCTCCACGATTGAATGCCAAAAAGTTGAAGTTACGTGGAGGCAGTGGAGATTGTCAAACGAGCGGCATCGGGAAAATACCGACGCTGGAAGTAAAGCGCTACATTGACCAGCACAATCATCACGGGCACTTCAACCAGGGGCCCGATGACGGCGGCGAATGCTGCCCCGGAGTTAATGCCGAAAACGGAAACTGCGACGGCAATCGCGAGTTCAAAGTTGTTCGAGGCTGCCGTAAACGAGAGGGTGGCAGTCTTCGAGTAATCGGCGCCGAGTTTCTTCCCCATGTAAAACGACACCAGAAACATCACGAGGAAGTAGATCAACAGTGGCACCGCGATCCGCAGGACGTCGAGCGGAAGCCGAACGATGTAAGCGCCCTTGAGCGAGAACATCACCACAATCGTGAACAGCAAAGCGATCAGCGTAAGGGGGCTTACACGCGGAATGAAATAACGCTCATACCAGTCGCGCCCTTTAATCCGCAGCAGCAGCGTACGAGTTACGAACCCTGCAACAAAAGGAATGCCCAGGTAAATAAAAACACTCTTTGCGATTTCCCCGATGGAGACCTGGACGATTGAACTCTGGAGGCCGAGTTTTGCAGGAAGAACCGTAATGAAGAGCCACGCGTACGGCGAGTAGAAGAACACCTGAAACAGGGAATTGAAGGCTACCAAACCGGCAGCATATTCGGTATCGCCGCTCGCCAGTTCGTTCCAGACAATGACCATCGCAATACAGCGAGCCAGACCGATCATGATGAGTCCGGCCATGTATTCGGGATAGCCGCGCAAAAGCGCGACCGCCAGGATGAACATCAGAATCGGGCCGACCACCCAGTTCTGGATCAGGGATAGGCCGAGCACACGTTTGTTGCGAAAAACCTCGTGCAGTTCCTCGTACCGAACCTTGGTGAAGGGCGGGTACATCATGACGATAAGTCCCACCGCAATCGGAATCGAGGTTGTGCCGATGCTGAAGCGATTCAGAAACGGCACGATTCCCGGCAGTCGCCATCCCAAGGCAACTCCGACGACCATGGCGGCGAAGATCCAGGCGGTGAGATAGCGGTCCAAAAAGTTGAGCCGGCGGGATGGCTTCGTCGCAGTCATGGTCACTGTCGTTCTTATTGCCGCATCATTGCTTTCCAATGCGATCCACTTCCTTTTTCAGCGCCAAGCGATCGAGGGCCGCCAGAGGCAGGGCGAGAAAAAGACCGATGCGCCGGTCGAGAATGAAGAAAGCTTCGCGGAATGCGCGTTCGACTTCAGCGGAGTCTCCCTTAACAGCGGCGGGATCGGGAACTCCCCAGTGCGCAGTCATGGGTTGTCCTGGCCAGATCGGGCAGGTTTCTTTGGCGGCGTTGTCGCAAACCGTAAAGACAAAGTGTTGTTGGGGAGCGCCACGCCGCCCGAATTCGTCCCAGCTTTTACTGCGCAAGCCGCTTGTGGACATGCGAGCCATCTCCAGTTGCTTCAGTGCTTCGGGACGAACCGTCCCCGAAGGATGGCTTCCGGCGCTGTACGCCGTGAAGACAGGCTTTCCTTTGTGGTTGAGGATTGCTTCGGCCATGATGGAACGCGCCGAGTTCCCCGTGCATAGGAACAGAATGTTGTAGTGAGGTTGCATGTCTAATCTCCGATTCGATTTCCGTAGAGACACGGCTTGCCGCGGCTCCAGCGTGCGCTCGGCTCCGGGCCGGCCTAATGCGACTCTGCTAATGTTTCCGGGCCAAGATCACCTCGGAAGGGAAGAGCATTTGCTGGTGGTATTCCCTAAACTCAACGGCGAACCCGTGCTGTTTTAGTCGATCGGCCATCCGTACCCCACGACATCCGCCGATAGCACTAGGCCATAGCGTGTATATAAAGTCATATAGTCTGCTCCCCAAGGTTTCGCCCTCCGTCATGTTGACCAATATCAACCTGCCGCCTGTTTTTAGTGCCCGGCAGAACTCGGCCAGAATTCTGCCCATATCCTCGTAGGAGATGAGATCGAACATGTAGTTGTTGACCAATACATCGACCGATTCCGTTTGTAATGGAAGGTCAAACGCGGTGCCGATCGCGAGGGCGTAATTCGCACCGGGCAGATCTTTCAACCGGCTTTTCGCCTTTTCCAGCATCCCATTCGAGAGGTCGATCCCGACGTTGCGCCCTTTTGGGTTCCTTCTCACGATTTCGTAAAATGCGAGGCCCGTACCGACTGCCACTTCCAGAATGTCTTGCCCATTTTCGATCGCGGCGAGGTCGATTGCTCGGTTTCTGGCGCGTGACTCCGTCAGCTTTCCCCAAGTGTCGACAAACTGGCGCCGGTATACGCATAGACACTGCCAATTTCTTCTTGGGAAATTCTCGCGTCGAGTGTGTCCTTGGACAGGTGACTCGCGTTACTGCAACAAGAAACGCCGCAACAGGACAGAGATGGTTTCATGGTTACTCTCCTTTGCAGCACGTTGGACCACAGCACGCCTCCTGCGCGCGTTTCGGTTTGACCGCACGCACAAACGCACTCATGAACTTTTCATCGACCTGCGCTGCGATGGCATCCGCGTCAATGCTTGAAGAGGAGAGGAACTCACGAGCGTCGTCAATGCGATAAATGCGCGTAGGCTCAATCTCGATCTGTTCAAAACCAGCGGCGGCAAGTTTGGCACGATATTCGTTCTCTTCCAGAGCGCCGGCGATGCAGCCAACCCATGCCAGCACACTCTGCCGGACCTCGGCGGCGATTTCGCCGCGCGTAACCACGTCGGAGACTGCGAAGCGTCCGCCCGGTTTGAGCACGCGGAATGCCTCGCGCAGCACGCGGTCCTTGTCGGCCGAAAGATTAATCACGCAGTTGGAAATGATGACATCGACTGTGTTGTCGGGCAGGGGGATGTTCTCAATCTCACCCTTCAGGAATTCAACGTTCTCCGCGCCGGCCTTACGCTTGTTTTCGTTGGCTAGCGCGAGCATTTCATCCGTCATGTCGAGCCCGTATGCCTTGCCACTAGGACCGACGCGTCGAGCGGAGAGCAACACATCAATGCCGCCACCCGAGCCCAGATCAAGCACCGTTTCACCCGGTTTCAGCTTGGCAAGCGCGGTGGGGTTGCCGCATCCAAGCGAAGCCAGCATGGCTCCTTCGGGAATCTGTTGCGCCTGCGACGCGTCATAGAGGTTCGATGTGATCGGATCACAGGTAAGCCCGCTAGCCGGCGCCGCTCCACAACAACTGCTACCGCCGGTCTTGTTTGTGACTCGCAGAGCCGCTTGTCCGTATTTCTCTTTTACGACTTCCTTAATATTGGCATCGGGCATGATGGTTTCTCCTGGAACTGTTCTGACAAACGTTCTGGGTACCGGGAAGGGCACCGCTTTCAGCCGTGCCGTCCAGAGCCAGAAGGATGCGTGCTTTAGCCCCTGAGGGCCAGAGCGCTGACAGATCATTCATAAGACCCGCCGTCCTTACACAATTGAACGAGGTCTCGCGGCTTTAGCGCGTTATTGCGCGTGCAGCATTCGGCATAAAGAAACTGCAAGATTTCGCGCAGTGCTTCCGTGTTGGCCGTGTAGCGCAAAAACGTTCCCCTGCGCTCGACGTGCACGAGGTCCTCATTCCTGAGCTTGTCGAGATGGTGAGAAAGCGTGGAGCCAGGGATCTCGAGATCGTCCTGAATCTCGCTGACCACCAGTCCCTCGGGATGCGCAGAGAGCAGCAATTGCATGATGCGCAGCCGCGGCTCGGTCCCCATGGCGGAAAACATGTCGGCATAGCGGGCGACGCGTTCACTGTTCGTTTGGGCCTTGCTGGCAGAGCCAACCATATTTCGATAATACTAGAAATATAGAGTCTGAGTCAAAAAGAGCAACTATACTGGGAGCCGTTTTGAAGTCGAAACCCGTAGCGTAGCTCGCAGCTCGCAGCTCGCAGCAACCCATGTCTGCGCCCACCATCGTCGAAGTGCAAGGCCGCAAGCTCAAGCTAACGAATCTTGGAAAGGTCCTCTATCCCGCCACCGGTTTCACCAAGGGGCAGGTGGTGGATTTCTACGTCCGCATTGCGCCCGTGCTGGTGCCGCATCTAGCCGGACGCCCACTCACCATGAAGCGCTATCCCGAGGGAGTCGACCACGAGTATTTCTTCGAGAAGAATGCGCCCATGCATCGGCCCGATTGGGTGAAGACTGCACCCATCTGGAGCGAGAGCAACCACCGCACCATCAATTTCATCCTCGCCAACGATTTGCCCACGCTGGTGTGGATCGCGAACCTGGCTTCCATTGAACTGCACCCATCGCTCTCGCTGGCCGCCGACATTCGGACGCCAACGGCGATTGTTTTTGATCTTGACCCCGGACCTCCGGCGAACATTGTGCAGTGCGCGCAGGTTGGCCTCTGGGTGCGCGAGATTTTCGATCACTTCGGGCTGCAGAGCTTTCCAAAAACATCCGGCTCGAAGGGATTGCAGATCTATGTCCCGTTGAATACGAAAACCAGCTATGAGCAGACGAAGTCTTTTGCTCACGCGGTGGCGCGCCTCCTCGAGCAGGAGCATCCCGAACTCGTGGTCTCGGATATGAAGAAAGCGGTCCGCACTAATAAGGTGTTCGTCGACTGGAGCCAGAACGATGAGCACAAGACGACGATCTCGGTGTATTCCCTGCGCGCGCGCGAGCATCCAACGGTGTCGACGCCGATCACCTGGGAAGAAGTCGAACAGGCACTAAAGAAAAAAGATGCCGCGCGTCTGGTGTTCGAGGCGAAAGACGTGTTGGCGCGCGTGGAGAAGACGGGCGACCTGTTCGAGTCGGTGCAAAAACTGAAGCAGAAGCTCCCTCAGTTGGCGGGACTGGCTCCCGGATCGGAAATGGAACCGGAAACGAAACACACGAAAGAAGGCATCAATATCGCAGCCCAAGCCGAAGCGCGGCCGCGCCCAAGAAAAACGTCAACGACGACAAAAGGGAAGTCAGCCGCGGCAAAGCGTCGCAAGCTATAATCGCGCCTTATATGGCGCATCTCTACGTTGGCACCTCCGGATGGGCTTATCCAACCTGGAAGCCTGCGTTCTATCCCGAGAAACTAGCGCAGAAGAAATTTCTGAGCTTCTACGCCTCGAAGCTGAACGCCGTCGAAGTCAACTACACCTTCCGCCAACTTGTAAAAGAGACGACCGTCCACAACTGGATCGCCGAAACGCCCGGCCATTTTCGCTTCACCATCAAGGCGCACCAAGTGCTAACCCACATCAAGCGCTTGAAGAGCGCAGAGGATTTCCTGCAGCGTTTTCTTAGCACGCTGGAAGCTTTAGAGCGCGCCGGACGCCTCGGCCCACTGCTCTTCCAACTCCCACCGAACTTCAAAGCCGATCAGGCGGTGCTCTCCGAGTTTCTGAGGAGCCTACCGCGAAGTGTGCGCGCGGCGTTTGAGTTCCGACATCAATCCTGGTTCATCGACGCGACTTGGGGCGCGCTGCGTGAGCGCAACATCGCGCTCTGTGTGGCCGAAACCGAAGACCGCAACACTCCCGACGTAGTCACCGCCGACTACGCCTACTATCGCTACCGCAAACCCACCTATACCTCCGAAGAACGCAAAGCGATGGTCGCCCGCATTCGAGAGCATCTCGCCGCCGGCCGCGACGTCTTCGCCTACTTCAAGCACGAAGAAACACCCGAGGGCGCGCTCTACGCCGTGGATCTGCTGCAGACAGCCGATAAGAAATAGCTAGTGGCGAGACGGGCGTCCTTGCCCGTCCCCCGCTCAAGAGTTCCGCCCGCATCCCGCTCGTTACTTTTCGGGTTCTGCCCAACATCCCATACTCATCTCATGGCCTCAGAAGCCAACGCCCGCACGCTCTCCACCTTTCTCGACTATCTTCGAGTGGAGCGCGGGTCGGCGAAGTTAACGATCGCCGCCTACACCAGCGATCTGGCGCAGTTCGCCGAGTTTCTGGAGAAACGCCAGCAACTCCTGAGCGGGGCCCGCCGCGAAGACGTCCGCGAATACATCCAGGAATTGTTTTCCAACCAACTCGACGGCCGCTCCGTCGGAAGGAAGCTTTCCGCCATCCGGCATCTTTACCGCCATTTGCTGCTCGACGGAAAGATCGATAAGGATCCAACCCTGAACATCGACTTGCCGAAGCAGTGGAAGGTTCTGCCCAAAGCGCTCAGCCGCGACGAAGTCGGAACCATGCTTGCCGGAACAACGCTGGCCGAACCGCCGCCGCGAAAAGAAACCCTGCGCGGCCACGCGCTAGCCCTCCGCGATCGCGCCATGCTCGAACTTCTCTACGCCGGAGGCGTGCGCGTTTCCGAAGTGGCCGACGCGCGTCTCGAAGACTTGAAACTCGACATGGGATACATCCTGGTGCGCGGCAAGGGCGACAAAGAGCGCATGGTTCCCCTCGGAGTGCCCGCCCAGCAAGCCTTACAGCAGTATTTGAAAAACGGCAGAGAAACGATTGCAAAGACAACGATAAAGACAAAGACAACGACAAACAGTTCGCCGCTCCTCTTCCTTGGCGCCGCAGGCCGTGGCCTGACTCGTCAACGCATCTGGCAGTTGGTCGGCAAAGCGAGTCTCTCCTCAGGACGCCACGCCAGTCCTCACATGCTGCGTCATTCCTGCGCTACCCACATGGTGGAGAACGGCGCCGACCTCCGAACCGTGCAGACCATCCTCGGCCACTCTGACATATCGACGACGCAGATTTATACGCACGTTGCGCTCGACCGGCTAAAGAGCGTGTACGCGAAACATCATCCGCGGGCGAAAGCGAGGAACAATCTGTAATTGGTAATTTGTAATTGGCAATTTGAAAACCGGATCGAAACCGGGACGCCGTGCGATAGGGATCGATTTCCAATTACAAATTACAAATCACCAATTACAAATCCGATGACCGAAGCTGCCAACAAGCGCACCTTAATCGAGCGCGCCACCGACGATTTCCTCCGCCACCTGCGCGAGCGCAACGCCTCGCCGCACACCATCAAGGCCTACACCGGAGACCTCGACGCCTTCGCTGCTTATATCGGCTCGCGGCCCTGGAAGACGATCGACCACATTGCCATCCGCGGCTTCCTCTCGCATCTCTACGACAGAGAATTAAGCAAGACTTCCGTAGCCCGCGCCCTCGCCGCCGTGCGCTCGCTTTACCGCTGGCTGGCGCAGGAAGGTGTAGTCGAGCAGAATCCCGCCAAGCTGGTTTCAACGCCACGCCTGCCCAAGAAACTGCCGCGCGTTCCGACCATCGAAGAAATGAACGCCGTCCTCGACGCCAAAATGCCCGAGGTAGCATCGTTCCCCGAGCGCGATCGTCTGCTGTTCGAACTGCTCTACGGCTGCGGCATTCGCAACTCCGAGTTGGTCGGCATTAATCTAGACGACATCAGCCTCACCAACGAAGCCATCCTCATTCGAGGCAAAGGCAAGAAGGAACGCTACGTCCCCTTCGGAGGCTCAGCGCTGGCCGCGCTATCCGTCTACCTGCCCTGGCGCCAACAACTGCTCCTAACGCTGAGAAACGCGCCGAAAAACGCCCCGCTCGTGAAAGCAACGCCCGTGAAAGCAATGCCCACGAAAGCCACGCCCGTAAAAACGACGTCCGCGCTCCTCATCAACCAGCGCGGCGGACGCCTCACCACTCGCAGCGTAGGCCGCATCGTCAAGCGCATCGCCGTAGCCAAGGGATTATCGCCCGACGTTCATCCCCACACGCTGCGTCACGCCTTCGGCACGCACATGCTAGAAGAAGGAGCGGACCTGCGCGCCATCCAAGAACTCCTAGGCCACGAGCGCCTCGCCACCACGCAACGCTACACGCAGCTCTCGGTCAAGCACGTGATGAACGTCTACGACCAGACGCATCCGCGGGCGAAGTGACGGAGATTTTCTGCCGTCCTTCGGGCCAACCGTTCAATCGGGGTACCCCCTCCCCCCCTATTTTCGCAAAATATTCAATCTAAAGGACATAACTGTAAAGTATTCAATAATAACGACTTATGGCTGTCAAGCTCACCTAGTGCGTGTGGCAGCCTCGATTTTTTTCAATTTACGATCTATTAGAATCATAGAGTTAGCGAAAAATTCGCGCCAAATCTTTGGGTTTAAAGGAGTTATATGCAAAATATTCCGGAATAAGGAGTTAGCTCGTGACAAACCTCCAAAAATGACTTTGGGGCAGCTTCGAGGTCCGTCTTAGTTCGCGGACACACCTCGAAACTGCCCCAATAAGATCTTATTTTCTCGCATGGCTCTCTCGATGTCAAGGATTTTAATCGGGATGGTTGTGATGAAGAAGGGTCCGCAAACCATCGTAGGGGGAGGGAGGACCCCTCTACTAACTGACTAGAAAATGGCCGAGAAAGAGCAGCAACGGAGTCAAAGGCGGCGGACAGGAGTGTCCGCCCCACACAATAGGAAACTATTGCAGGTTTAGAGTGATCTCGCCCTGTTTCTTGCAGGTTATCTGTAGGACGCTTTCCTGCCCGCTGGTAAAGTCGCCGTCCACGAAGGCGGACTGGTCGTAAGTCGGCAATTCGTCGGGCGCTCCGCTGGCGGTCTGAGTGGCCGCTCCGGCGTCCGCACCGGAGGTCACGCGCACCCGAAGACGATGCTTCCCAGGAAGCAACTGCATGGCATGGAGTGCACGGCCCTGGACATGGTGGAACACGCCCAGACGCTTCTTGTCGGTCCCTTCCAGCACGCGCGTATAAGTCAGTTTGTCATCTACCCAGATCGACAGATGAGCCTTTTCGAAGTTGTGGTCCACCTCGATCTCCAAGGTTGCCGGAGATACCACTACTGGCGCAGCGACCTTGCTAACTACTGGAGTAACTACCGCAGTAACTGATGGAGTGAGCGCCCGAGAAACTACCGGTAAGGCTGCTCGGGCGACTTTCACGGGAGGCGCATCCGTTCGGTGCGGCTTACTGGGCTTGGACAGTTGCTTTGCGACTGGCGCCGGAGTCATAGCCTTCGAAGCGGCCACGATTTCAGGGGGCGGTGGCGGTGGGGTTGTTTTTACCGGGCCAATCGTATCGGCGGGGCGCAGCGGCCCGGCCGCTCTTGGTCGCACTCGATGAGGTCCAAACGAAATGACCCAGAGCCCCAGGATGAACAGTCCGGTGACAATCAGGACGCCGACAAGTGACATCTGGCGAATCTTCCGCAGGGCATCGTTTCCCAGGAGCAGAGCGTGCGGGTGTGGTGCGCCCGACGTTAAGTGTCTTGGAGCCGACGCACTCGCAACCGGCTGGGCTAAAGCAGGTTGGCCCGGAGGAGGCCGATGAGGAGCCGGCTGGCGCGGAGCCGGTTCGTTCGAAGCGAGCTTGCCCGCTGCCGGCGATTGAGGTTTTTCCGGCGCGGGTAGGGCCGCGACGCCGGGCGCAGGCGAACTCGCGTGCTTTACCCTGCCGTCCTGTGCTCGTTCCGCCACGAGATTCTGGATGTCCTGCACCATCTCCGCGCCGCGCTGATAGCGTTCGGCGGGATCTTTCGCCATGGCTCGCCCGATGATGTGATCGAGGCCCTGGGGTAACTCGGTATCGAGAAGGGTTGCGGGGATGGGCTCGCGGTTGACCACTCTAAACGAGACAGTCACGGTGCTGTTGCCCTGGAACGGGCGGTGACCGGTGAGAACCGTGTAGAGGATCACACCCAGGGAAAATAAATCCGATCGGCCGTCTACGGCGTCGCCATTCAATTGTTCGGGCGACATGAATGCGGGTGTGCCTAAGGCGCGTCCCGCGAGGGTGTGGTTGGACAGGTTCAGTTTCGCGACCCCGAAGTCGGTAATCTTGACGTGCCCGTCCTCGGCCATCAGGATGTTTGCGGGCTTCAAGTCGCGGTGCACCACGCCTTGACGGTGAGCGCAATCGAGCGCCTCGGCGAGTTCGAGGGCCAACTGGAGAGCGGTCTCCACCGAAAGCTTGCGGTCGCCTTTGGACAAGAGTTTGTCGAGGGATTGGCCACTAACAAATTCCATGACGATGTAAGGCGTTCGCGACTTTGTTTCTTCGCCTACATCAAAGATGGTTACGATTCCGGGATGGGACACGCGGCCGGCGGCTTCGGCTTCACGGTAAAAACGTTCGCGATACTCTTGCTCATCTTCCGCCGGTTGGCCAGCCAGCGAAATAGTCTTGACCGCGACGATACGGTTGATCTTGGGATCGCGCGCCTTATAGACGATACCCATCGCTCCCCGGCCCAGTTCGGAGAGTATTTCGTATCGGCCAAACCGTCGGCTGGTGCGCTTCGTCATCGTTTTCCACGCCCATAGTTAGCCGCGGAGAAGAGTGGTTAGTGTCCAAAAATACCCCTATTGTGCAACCCTTGGCTGAATCGTTCCAAGTTACTTACGTGTTTTGACCGAAGGCGTCGCTTATGGGATGGGATGGGATGAGGTGCAGCCGTCGAAGCAGGATGCGTGACCCTGGTAACTTTGCGAGGGCGCGACATTGCTTCAACATGGCGGAAGAGGGCGGTTGGGCGCGCGCCAACGAAGTTGCTTCGCGTCGCTGGCTGTTCGCTTGTCGCTAAGGCCGACACTCCGCGGCGGACCAGCGAGCTACGAATGGCGAACAGCAATCTTACCCTCGATCCGGACATTGATTCGGAACATCGATCGGAACCTCTATCGCATTTATGAAATCGGGTAAACGATGAGTAAGATCGCCAGGGAAAGTATCCTACTGTTATCGCTGTTTCTGATTGCGGCGATGGTGCAATACTTCGCGCAGTCGCTGCCCATGGCGCTCTGCTTTTACTTTCTGCCGACTTTGTACTCGGCATACTTCTTCGGCCGCCGGCACGCGACCCTCACCGCTTTCGCCAGCGCATTCCTGGTCGTTCTGCTGGACTTCCTGAACAACCTGATGCCCAGGCACCCGGTGCTGACGTTGCCCGGGGAGCGGCTGTTCAACTTTGCCATCTGGGCGGGAGTTTTGGTGGTGGTCGGCTACGCAATGGGCACACTGTATGAGCGCAAGGAAGCGATGACCGCCGACATACGGGACAGTTTCAGCGGGCTGTTGCTGGTTCTGCAGCACGTCATGGCCAACGAGAAGCTCGGCACCGGCGAAAGCCAGCGGGTGGTGGAAGCGGCGACCAGAATGGCGGAAACAATGGACCTGGGTTCGGACCGCATCGAGTTGCTGCGATCGGCGGTGTTGCTGCGGGATCTGAGCAAACTCGGCATCAGCAACGACATTCTGTACAAAGCCGCCGATACGAGCCGGGACGAAGTAGTGGCCAGTTTCCGCAAGCCGCGCAAAGCCGATGCCCGCACGCAGGCTACGGGAAATAAGCTGCGGCGGGTGATTCCAATCATCGTTGCGCAGCAGATTGTCGAGGATCAGGGAGCGCGTTCGGTCAACGTTCCCATCGAGGCTCACATTCTGAACGTGGCCGATGCCTACCAGAAATTGATCAGCGGCACTGGGGGCAAGGCGATGTCGCCTGACCAAGCCGAGCAGCAGATTTTGGCGGGAGCGGGCCAAAAGTTCCACAGCGGCGTTGTGGACGCTTTCGCGAAAGCCATGGGTGAGCGGGCTCAGGGCGCTGGAGCGTAGAATCGCGAGCCGATAAAGTTAGAGGGTCTCGGCGAGCGCCGAAGGTTTTGAATCGGACTGCGGCTCGCGCAGGTCTTCTCCGCGCAGCTCGTTTTCTTGCAAGGCTTTTTCTCGCAATTCTTTCTTTCGCAACTCTTTCTTTCGCAATTCTTGCCACATCGCCACCACTCTCGATTTCAACTCGGACGTCAGCCGTTCATACGCAGCTTCGCTCGCCTCTTTGAGCGGCGGAGGTTGAATCGGCTTGCCGAAAACCAGTTGCAGATCGCCGAAGCTGGGAAATTTCTTGTGCCGTGGCCAGACGTCATAGAAACCCTCGATCGCAATGGGGACAATCGGAGCCTGCGTATGAATTGAGAGAATCGCGGCGCCTTTGCGAAATACTCTGGGATTGCCGTCGTCGGTGCGCTCACCCTCGGGATAAAGAACCAGAATGCGTCCCTGATTGAGGCCAAAAGCTCCGGTGCGCATGGCGGGCACGAGGTTGGCGTCGGGATCGAGGACCACGACGCGAAGCCAGCGCGCCAGTCGCCGCATGAATCCTTTGCCGAAGATGTCGCTGGCGCCGAGCGCAAAGGCATCGCGAAACAGGCGATACGGCAATGCCCCCGCCATCACCAGTGGATCGATGTAGCACTGGTGATTCGAACAGAGCAGGCAGGGGCCTTTTTCCGGCAGATTTTCCAGTCCGCGCACTTTCAAGTGAAAGCAGTCGAGAGCGAAAAGATAAATCAGCCTTCCCAGCAGAAAGAAAAAGACTTCGGCGAAGACATTGTGGCGCGCCAGTGCGAGCACCTCGGGATCGGTCACCGGCTCGCTCAGGATGGTCGACCAGGCGGGCGCTGCCGCTCTGGCCTCGCCCTTGCCGCGGCCGCTGCTCGCCAGGACGGCATCGACCAGGTCGCGCACAGAATAGATTTCGGCTAGTTGTGCCTCGGGTACTTCGCCGCCGAACTGCTGCTCGAGCGCGGTCAGCAATTCGACGCGCTGCATGGAGTCGAGTCCTAGATCGAGTTCCAGGTTGTGGGTGGGGCGAATCGCGTCGAGGCGGTTGCGCGCAGACTCGCCAACGATGGCCAGGGCGCGTTTTACATCGTCCCGCTCCAGCCACGATTTTTCGTCGTCGGTTAGCGGCTTCTCTGCGCCTATATCGGTATCGCCACCGTCCTGTTTTTGTTGCAGCTCGCGAACTTTCTTTTCAATCTGAAAACGCTTTAACTTGCGCGTGGTCGTGCGCGGCAGATCTTCCTGCCAGATGTCGTAACTTCCCAGACGTTTGGTGGAAGCGATCTTGTGGGAGAGCGCTTCAACGTCGATGCGGATTACTTCTTTGGAGTTGACGATTTTGCGCTGGCGCAGCAGTTCAAAGTCAGGAACGACGACGGCATGCAACCGCTCCGACGTGGGGTCTCCCGGACGCGCCTCCAGTGCCATCACGCAAATCTCTTTTACGTACGGAGCCTGGAGGTAGTGGACCTCTATTTCTTCGGGATAAACATTCTTTCCATTGGCGAGCACGATGATTTCCTTGCGCCTTCCGGTGATGAACAGATTGCCGCCGGAATCGAAATAGCCCAGATCGCCGGTGTAGAACCAGCCGTCGCGTAGGACTTCGGCTGTGGCTTCGGGGCGATTCCAGTATCCCTTCATCACGATCGCGCTGCGGATCGCAATCTCACCGGCTGGCGGCGCGCCTTCTTCAATCGGTTTGGGGTCCACGATCTTCGCTTCGACTCCAGGAAGGGGCGGTCCGACTGAGCCAAATACGATGTGTCCCGGAGGATTGAGGAAAGCGCCGCCGGTGGTCTCGGTAAGTCCGTAGGCGTTCAGAACGTCGATGCCAAAGGAGTAAAAGTCGCGGGCGATGGCAGGATCGAATCGCGAACCGCCGGTCACCAAATAGCGCATGCGATGGCCGAAGGTGGCGTGAATCTTTCCGAAGAAAAGCTTGCCCGCGTTGATTCCGACTCGTCGCAGCCCACGGTTGAGCGCCATCAGCGTGCGCACCAGGCGCAGCGTGAGCTTGCCGCGTTTGTTCAGTTCTTTGAAAATGCGCTCGTGAATCAGGTAGAAAAACTGGGGCACAACGCAAAACGCGGTGATGTTGCGTTCCTGCAAAGCGCGCAGTAATTCAGTGGTGTTAAGCGTCTCCAGGTAGACGACGCGCGCGCCATTGAATAGAGGAAGGAAAAGGTTCGCCATCTGCGCGAGGACGTGAAACATCGGAAGAATTCCCAGCAGCGCATCTTCGTGGCTGATCTTCAATAACCCGAACACGGCATTCGCTTCGCCGACGAGGTTGGCATGGGTGAGCATGACGCCCTTCGGATCGGCGGTGGTGCCTGAGGTGTAGAGCAGCGCCGCCAGATCGCTCTCGGCAGGGACGATGGGCAGAAAGCCGGCGGGGCCGGCGGCGAAGATGGAGTCGAGATTGGCGGCCGGGTTCGGTTGGCTGCTCTTAGCTGGCGCAAGATTCTGTTCGGCCGCTGCCGACGTCATTACCAGGCCGACGTCGATTCCCGCGACCGCTTCCATTGCCACCGGAAGGTGTTTCACATCGCAGAACAACAGGGAAGCTCCGCTATCGATCAACAACTTCTTCACCTGGTCAGCGTCGAAAGCCGTGTCGAGCGGAACCGCCGTTCTGCCGGCGGCGATGATCCCTAAATATGCCGCCACCCACCGCGGATGATTCGCCGCCAGAATCGCCACGCGCGCATCCCGCGGAACCCGGGTCGAGAGCCAGTTCGCTACACTCTCCGACATGCGGGTCAGTTCCGCGAAGGTGACCCGCTCCACCGTCTGCTGCCGCTGAATCTCGAGGGCGATGTTGTCGGGGAACTTCCGGGCCGCTTCCTGGATTCGCTGATAGAAGGTGGGCATGGGTCCGGAAGAAATCTTACAGGAAATCGGCGTGGCTGGGCGGGAGCTTTGACCGAGCCCAAGGGAGGGTAGCTTTAACCACCTGACAGGAATCCGGTGATCCAAAATCTGCTTTTTAGCCGCGACGCCAACGGGCGTAACTTGTGTTTACCGTCCTTCACCATTCCTGCCGCATCTAATGTGCTAGGCTTTACTGATAGTTTAGGACCCGTGTCCTCCGAAGGATTTCTGTATTGATCAACACTTTGTTAGGCAAGGTTTTCGGGACTAAGAATGAGCGCGAGGTCAAGCGCTTGCAGCCTCGTGTGGAAGCTATCAATGCGCTCGAGCCGGAGATAGAGAAGCTCTCTGACGACCAACTCCGTGCCAAGACGGCCGAGTTTCGCGCGCGCATTCAGGAGCGTCTCAGTCCGATCATTGACGAACCGGAGGCGGATACTGATCTTCCGGACATCGATCGCCTGAAGGAAATCGAAGCGGAGCGCAGCGCGGTTCTTAGCGCCGTTCTCGATGAACTGCTTGACGAAGCGTTTGCCGTGGTCCGCGAAGCTGGGCGGCGCGTGCTCAACATGCGGCACTTCGACGTGCAGTTGATCGGTGGCATGGTTCTGCACGAAGGCAAGATCGCCGAGATGAAGACTGGCGAGGGCAAGACGCTGGTCGCGACGCTTCCCGTGTATCTCAATGCGCTTAGTGGACGTGGTGTGCACGTGGTCACGGTCAATGATTACCTGGCCAAGCGCGACTCGGAATGGATGGGCAAGCTCTACAGCTTTCTCGGCCTGACGGTGGGCGTGATCGTCCATGACCTCGACGACGAGCAGCGCCGGGCCGCTTACGCCGCTGACGTAACTTACGGCACGAACAACGAGTTTGGATTCGATTATCTGCGCGACAACATGAAGTTCGACCTGCGCGATTGCGTGCAGCGCGTGCACAACTTTGCCATTGTTGACGAAGTCGATTCCATCCTGATCGACGAAGCCCGAACGCCGCTTATCATCTCGGGCGCCAGCGAAGAATCCACCGACAAGTACTACAAGGTGAATCGCATCATCCCCAAGCTCGAAAAGGGCGAGGAAATCGATACGCAGCCGGGTGAGCCGAAGATCATGACTGGGGACTTTGTAGTTGACGAAAAGCACCGCAACTGCACGGTCACCGACGTGGGCTGGGAAAAAGTTGAAAAACTGCTGGGGATTGGCAACATCGCCGACCCCGAAAACTGGGCGCTGAAGCATCACGTGGAGACCGCCGTCAAAGCGCATGCGCTTTATAAGCGAGACGTGGAATATGTGGTCAAAGACGGCGAAGTGATCATCGTGGACGAATTCACCGGGCGCCTGATGCCGGGACGCCGCTGGTCCGACGGTCTGCACCAGGCGATCGAAGCCAAGGAGAATGTGAAGATCGAGCGCGAGAATCAGACGCTCGCCACCATCACCTTCCAGAATTATTTCCGCATGTATAAAAAGCTGGCGGGCATGACCGGTACGGCGGAAACGGAAGCGCCGGAGTTCGACAAGATTTACCGGCTCGAAGTCCTCGTCATTCCGACCAATCGCCCGCTGCTGCGCAAAGAGAATCCGGACATTGTTTACCGTACGGAGAAAGAAAAGTATTTCGCGGCTGCCGATGAAATCCAAAGGCTGCACGAGAGCGGCCAGCCCGTGCTGGTGGGCACGACCTCGATTGAAAAGTCCGAGCGGCTTTCTGACCTGCTGAATAAGAAGGGTTTGAAGCAGCATGTTGTGTTGAACGCGAAGTTCCACGAGAAAGAAGCGGAAATTGTCGCGCAGGCCGGACGCAAAGGCAGGATCACCATCGCCACCAACATGGCGGGCCGTGGCACCGACATTCTACTCGGCGGCAACCCCGAATTCATGGCGAAACAGGAATGCGTGAAGAAGGGAGTCGCGCAACCGATCCGAGCGACGCAAGGCAAGATCGAAGCCGAGGCCGACGATCCCAACCGCACGGTTTGGTACTACGCCGGCAATGAATACGCGGTTCCAACCGACCAGTGGAACGAGATCTTTGCACGCTACAAAAACGACACCGACCAGGAACACAAGGAAGTGATCGAGGCTGGCGGGTTGCACATCTTCGGTACCGAACGCCATGAAGCGCGCCGCATTGACAATCAGCTTCGCGGACGCGCCGGCCGCCAGGGCGATCCGGGATCGTCGCGCTTCTATCTTTCGCTAGAAGACGATCTGATGCGGATCTTCGCCAAGGAGTGGGTTTCGAACCTGCTGCAACGCCTTGGCATGGAGGAAGGCGTTCCCATCGAATCGCGCATGATTACGCGCCGAATCGAAGCTGCGCAGAAAGCCGTCGAAGGGCAAAACTTCGAAGCCCGCAAACATCTGCTTGAGTATGACGACGTGATGAACAAGCAGCGCGAAGCGGTTTACGGCCTGCGCCGCCGTCTGCTCGAGGGCCTTGACCAGAAAGATCTGATTATTGAAGACTACGTCTCCGGGATTCTCGGCGACATCCTCGAACGGCACTGTCCGCCCAAAGAGCATGTCGACAACTGGGACCTGAAAGCTCTGAAGGATGCGATCTTCACGCGCTTTGGCGTCGACATTTATGCCGAGGGTCTTAAGCCTGAGGAGATGAACCGCCAGGAACTGGGCGACGCGATTTTCGACAAACTCAAAGAGCGGTATGACGCGAAAGAGGCGCTGATTGGCGCCGATGCCATGCGCTATCACGAGCGGATGATCATGCTGAGCGTGATCGACGCGCAGTGGAAGGATCACCTGCTCTCGATGGACCACCTGAAGGAGGGCATCGGCCTGCGTGGGTACGGACAGCACGATCCGCTGGTCGAGTACAAGCGCGAGTCCTTCGACATGTTCGAAGAAATGATGCAGCGCTTTCAGGAAGAAACCGTTCGCTATCTGTACCTGATGCAAATCATGGAGCGTCCGCCGGATTTGGTGGCAAGGCCGAGCGGTGGTCCAATCGATTCTTCCGGGCACGGACTGGAAGCTGGCGTGCCTTCGGTCATCACAGGCGGTCGAGGCGGCAACGGCCGCCCGCCGCGCCAGGTCGCCACCTCAGTTGACGAAATCGAGGAAGCCTTCCAGCGCAAGAAGAAGCGGGAACTGGAACAAGCGCGCATGGCCGGGGCGGGCGATATGCAAGTGCAACAAGTGGTGCGCTCGGGGGCGAAAGTCGGGCGCAACGATCCTTGCCCCTGCGGCAGCGGCAAGAAGTATAAGAAGTGTTGTGGGGCAAATTCGTAGCGCATCGATTCCAGAGTTGCCTTAGCTTTTGCAGCTCATGTGGGGACGGGCGACTCGCCCGCCCAAGCCGAGCGCAGCTCGGCAGCCGCCTGTGGCCACAGCTCCTTTCGATTTCTTTCGGAGCGCATTGAACGTCATCTCAATCGCTGGGCTTTTCGTGCGCCGTTTCCATTCGAAGAACATCGGGGCGTAGGTCTGCGTGATGTAATCGCCCCGGTCGATCCCAAGCGCGCGCGCCGAGCGGTCGATCCAGCGCGGCGTCCCTTCGATCTCGCCGAAGTTTCCAATCGGAGTTTCGTCCACCACCACGTGTCCTTTGCCATCGCTCCACTCCGCGCGATATTTTTCATAGCGAAAGGTGGGTTTGAAACCGAGCGCGCGCAGAATGGCATCCATCTGCATGCCGTTCTCCACACGTGTCTCCAGCTCTACCCGCGTCTTGTGGCGGCCAGCCCTGCTTTTCGCCTTGTGCGTCAGCGTCCAGGTCTCGCCGTACTTGCGTAGCCGCAGCATTTCGTCTCTTTTGCGCAGCTTTTGGCCGGGCAGGTCGTAGAGTGAATTCATTTCGTGGGTGGAGCGGGTGAGTTGTTTGAAGCCCGCTCGCTTCAGCGTGCGGTTGAGCGCGGACAGATTCTCAATTCGAAATTTGATTTCGATTTCTTTCGGCATCCCGAAATCATAACCGCCGAGACGCCGAGGACGCGGAGAAAAAGCGAATCCAGAGTTGTTGCAGCCGCTGGCAACCTGCCGAGCTTACGCTCGGCTTGGACCCTTCGGCTTCGCTCAGGGCAGGCTCGCGAGGGCGCCCGTCCCCACACGAACTAAGGCTTAGGCCCGACCTCGGACTCTCGCCCTCTCCGGTGGAACCAACTCATGTGGGGCAGATCGCGCTCTACTTTTCGCCGTTTTGCGATCAGTTCCGCCGTGATCGATATGGCAATCTCTTCCGGCGTGATTGCACCAATATCCAGACCGACCGGGGCGTGTACCCGCTCGAATAAGTGCGCGGGCAGACCTTCCTGCTGCAGCTCTTTGAAGATGGTGATTGTCTTCCGCTTTGACCCGATCATCCCGATATAGCGTGCCGGAGTCTGCACCGCCCAGCGCAGCATGCGCATATCGTCGCGGTGCCCGCGCGTGACGATCACGATGTACGACGATTCGCTGGGCGCGAGCTGCGCCGCGGCCTTGTCGAAATCTTCGGCGATCACCTGCTGCGCTTCGGGAAAGCGTTCGCGGTTCGCGTAGGCTTCACGATCATCCACCACGGTGATGTCGAATCCGGCGATGCGCGCGACTTTGTAAAGGCTCGCTGCAACATGACCGGCGCCGAAAATATAAAGATCGGCGGGAGGCAGAATCGGCTCGACGAAAATTTCGAGCGTTCCGCCGCAGACGAGGCCGGTGTCGTACTTCGGATCCTGATTCAGATCAAACGTAAGGGTTCGTGGTTTCTCCGATTCCATCACTTCGCGAGCGGCCTGCCATACGTCGGCCTCAACGCAACCCCCGCCGATCGTGCCGACGATCGAGCCATCGTCGCGCACCAGCATTTTGGCGGTCTTAAAGGAGGGAATCGAGCCGCGCACGTTGACGATGGTCGCCACTGCTCCGCGGCGTCCGTCTTTCCGCAAGCGGACTATCTCCTCGTACAGGTCCATGTGCTGATTATGGTTCGCGGGGCCAGGAAGGTCAATTGTGGGCGTCAGAGAAAGTCGAGCTGCGCTTAACTGGACAGCCGAGGGCGGCTGTCGCTACGCAGAGCTAAGGCGTTTGTGCTAATTTGAAGGATCCAACCTCCCGCTGTCCACGCTCCAGGAGCGCCCATGAGAGCCGTTCGCATACACCAGTTTGGTGGACCAGAAGTTCTGGTCTACGAAGATGTTCCTGACCCGAAGCCGCGCAAAGATCAAGTCCTTATCCGCGTGCGGGCCTGTGCTCTTAACCACCTCGACATCTGGGTGCGCAAGGGCTTGCCCGGAGTTAACCTGCCGCACATCCTCGGCAGCGACACCGCGGGCGAAATCGTCGAAGTCGGCGAGTACATCAACGACCTCAAAGCCGGGCAGCGCGTGCTGCTTGCGCCCATGCATTTCTGCAATCACTGCGCGAAATGTGTTGCCGGCCTGCAGAACCAGTGCCGCCAGTACACCGTGCTCGGCAATGCAGTGGACGGCGGCAACTGTGAACTGATTGCGATGCCCGCGGTGAACGTCATTCCGATCCCCGACTCGCTCGATTTCAATGAGGCAGCCAGCGTTCCGCTGGTGTTTGTCACCGCGTGGCACATGCTTACCGGACGGGCCGCGATCCGTCCCGGACAAACCGTGCTGGTGCTGGGCGCGAACTCAGGCGTGGGCATTGCGGCCATCCAGATTGCGAAAATGTTCCACGCGCGCGTGATCGCTACTGCGGGCGATGAGCGCAAGATGGAGCGCGCTCGCGAACTCGGCGCCGATTTCGTCATCAACCATTATGAGCAAAAGATTTCGCAGGAAGTCCGCAAGATTACAAATTTTGAAGGGGTAGACATCGTCATCGAGCACGTTGGCAAGGCAACCTGGGACGAGAGTGTCAAATCGCTCAAGGCGGGAGGCACGCTTGTGACCTGCGGCGCGACGACGGGACCGAAAGTTGAACTCGATCTGCGATTTCTGTTCTCGCGGCAGCTGGCGTTGCTGGGGTCGTACATGGGCACGATGAGCGAACTCCATGAAGTGCTCGGCCACGTGTTTGCGGGACGGCTCAAGCCGATCATCGACCATACGTTCCCGTTGAAGGAAATTCGCATTGCCCACGAGTACATGGAGAAAAGCCAGATGTTTGGCAAGATTGTGATGAACCCGTAGAGCTTTTCACCGCCGAGACGCGGAGGGCGCCGAGAAGAACCAGTTTAAGATCAGGCGCATTTTGGAAATCCAGTGAAGCGAACTGAGCCGCGATTCGTCTGCGTGGAGAACAAGGGTTATGCCGCGTCGCTCGAGTTGCGGAAACTCTACCAAGTGGTCTCTGATGAGATAGCGGCAGGAGTCGGGCGAAGACTATCTTTATCCTGAAGAATACTTCGTCGCCGTGCAGCTTCCCCAGTCGGCGGAAAAAGCGGTTCGCCGCGCCGCCGTCAGAGGCTTACCGCGAATTTCGTACGCCCCTTCCAATCCTTCGTTTCCTCTGCGCACTCGGCGTCCTCTGCGGTTAAAATAGACCCATGGCGCAAGAGCTCAGTTTCGGCCCCTATGTTGATATCGAAAACGGCAAGAAGGTAGTCAAGGAACTTGTCTTCGGAGACGGTGTGCCCGAAGGCATCGTCATGACGACCCTCGATTCGACCGTCAACTGGATGCGCAAGAATTCCATCTGGCCGATGACATTCGGCCTCGCGTGCTGCGCGATTGAAATGATGTCGATGGGCGCTTCGCGCTTCGATATCGCGCGCTTCGGCGCCGAGGTGTTTCGGCCGTCACCGCGACAGTCCGATCTGATGATTATTGCCGGCCGCGTCTCGAACAAAATGGCTCCCGTAATTCGCCAGCTCTGGGAGCAGATGCCGGAACCGAAGTGGGTCATTTCGATGGGAGCGTGCGCAACCTCGGGTGGCGTTTTCAATAATTACGCGCTGGTGCAGAGCGTAAACCAGGTTATTCCCGTCGATATCTATGTTCCCGGCTGTCCGCCGCGTCCGGAGCAGTTGATTTATGCGATCACGCTGCTGCAGGAAAAGATCATGATCGAACGCGGCACCGTCAAGAAGGCGTTGAATCTCGTGCCTAGCGAAGAGTAGTGGAGCGACGGGCGTCTCGCCCGTCCGCCGGGCGGGGACGCCCGGCTCTCCATTTCATACCTCACTGTTTCATTCTTGTAGCCATCTGCCGCTCCGGCGGCGTCATCTGGTTCCAAACCGCGCTCAAGTCTTTTTCGAGGATCTGATTATTCGGATCCACCCGCAGAGCCAACGCAAACCACAAATACGAAGTCGGCAGATCGCGCGGCACACAGTGGCCCGTGGCATACATGGTTCCGAATGCGCTGCGGGCCTTGGCATTCAATTGGGCCGACGCCGCCTTCAGATACTTCACCGCCTCGTCACAGTTTTCCGGTGCGCCTCGCCCGTAGAGATAGGCCTCGCCTTTGCGGAAATCCGCGTCCCCGGTGTCGGCCGCGCCGGGCGCGGACACATTCGAAGCCTTGGGCGAGCTCATTTTGGGCTCGCGTTTTGCTGCGATCTTCTCGTGTGGCGCAATCTTTGGTGGAGTCACGGCGGGAGTCGCGGGCGGAGTCACGGGCGCCGGAGTCAGTGGTTTCTCCTCCGGCGCAGACTTTGCCTCGGCATCCGCGGATTTCTGGGATGAGTCGGGACTAGCGCTTGCGTTCTTTGATGGACCCTCCGGGACTCTTGCAGACGGAGCCGCCGCCGGCGAAGAGCCGGCATTCGGCGCTGGAGCTACATCCTGGACCGTCGCCTTTTGACTTCCCGTAGCGCTGAGATAGTTTGTGTACGTCCACCAGCCGGCTCCTCCCAAGGCTGCAAGCAGCGCCACCAGCAACAGGATTCGCCGTCCGCCGGTCTTGGGCTGCTCGGGCTCAAAAAAGGAATCCAAACCGGAGAAGGCTTTGTCACGCAACGAGTCCATGCTGGGCTGATGCGGGCTGGGATGACTCGGACCAGGCTGATTCAAGCCCAGCATTGAGGGACCGCCGATCGGCGGCACCCGTTCGTTGGCAGTCTTGCCTGCGTTTTCCACGACGAGAGGCTGCAGCGGTTCCGGCGCGCTCGTGATCCCTATCTTAGGTGTGGTCGATGGGAGGGGATTCGCTGCCGGGGCGCCTGCGGGCCGCCGGGCGTCGAGCAAGGTGCCGCACATTCCGCAAAAGCGGAAATTGTCCGAATTGTCCTCACCGCACTTCGGGCAGATCACGATGGTTCTCCAGATGTGGTTTCTTACAGTTTAACTCCTGCCTACGAACTCATTGAGGTCGTCTGTTCATATTAGAATGCCGATGCCCGGTTTCCGCTCATGCCGAAAGCCTCCAGAGCCAAGCCCACGCCTGCCGCGAAGCGCTTCGAGGCCAGGCTCGAACGCCTGCGCTCGAACCTCAACTGGATTATTGTCCGCATACCGTTCGATGCAGCCAAACTCTGGGGGCTGCGTGGCCAGATTAAGGTAAAAGGCGAAATTAACGGTTTCGCGTTCCGCACTTCGCTGTTTCCTACACGGGAGGGCTGGCATTTTCTGCTCGTCAACAAGCGGATGCAAAAAGGCGCGCGCGCGTTCGAAGGTAGTGTCGCCCGTTTTCAGATGGAGTTCGACAGCGAAGAACGGATCGTAACTATCCCAGAAGAATTCAAGCGCCTTCTCAGTCAGGACCGCTCGCTTCGCCGCTGGTATGACGAATTGAATCCTTCAACGCGCAACGACATTGCCAAATGGATCACCGAACCCAAGGGCGCCGAAGCCCGCGTGCGTCGGGCGGAACAAATTGCGGAACGCCTGCTCAGCGTCATGGAAGCGGAACGGGAACTGCCGCCCATTCTGCAAGTCGCTTTCGCGCGCCATCCACGCGCTCGCGAAGGTTGGGACCGCATGTCGCCCTCTCGCCGACGCGGGCACCTGTTTGGCATCTTCTACTACCGAACTCCAGATGCACAGGCGCGCCGCGTCGACAAAATGCTCGAGGACGCGACCGAGTTCGCCGAGAAAATGAGCGACAAGAAGAAAAAGTAGCCATATTCCGAGGGAGCCATGTTATGCCAGCTTCAATTTCGCGTTTGACCGCCTGCCGCTCTGCATTGCACAATGCAAAATCGCCGGGGATGCGGCTGCCATCCCGAGGATGCCCATGAAATTCCGCTTTTCCGCTATTGTCTTTGCTCCGGCAATACTGGTTCTCGCAATCGTCACTTCGCTTGCCGCTCAGAGTTCGAGTCCCCAGCCGGTCGCCGCGAAGCGAGCCATTACCGAAAAGGACCTGTTCAATTTCGTCTGGATCGCCGATCCGCAGGTTTCGCCGGATGGGTCGCGCGCAGTCTTTACGAGAGTCGTCACAGACGAGAAGCGCACCGGGTACGAGACGTCTATCTGGATGGTCGGCACCTCCGGCAACGAAGCGCCAGCGCGCCTGACCAACGGCAAGCATGACACCCACGCCCGCTGGTCGCCGGACGGCAAGCGCATCGCGTTTGTCCGCGGGGGAGACAAGGACGACAACGGCAAACCTCGCCCGTCGCAAATTGCGATTCTGTCGCTGACTGGCGGCGAAGCCCGCATCATTACCGATCTGCCGAAAGGCGCAGCCGGTCCAGTCTGGTCGCCGGACAGCAGGCGTATTGCTTTTTCGAGTTCGACCACGCCGGAAGATATCGAAAAAGAACAGCGCAAGAAGAATGACGCGAAAGCTGGCGGCGCGAGCACCAAGGAATCCGCGGCCAGTTCAACGGCGGATGGCGACCACGAATCCGACATCCACATCATTACTCGTGCCGTCTACCGCGACAATGAGGAGGGTTATCTCGATTTCAAGCGGCACGAGCACATCTGGGTGGTTGAGGTTCCAACCACATCCGACGAACCAGCCAAGCCGCTGCAGCTTACCAGCGGTGACTACAATGAACGCGAAATTGTCTGGACGCACGACGGTTTGCGCATCTACTTCCGCACCCGCCGCATAGACGAGCCATATTACGAGTTGCCGAGCACCGACATTTACTCGGTCGCATCCTCGCCTACTTCGGCTGGAGGCGCGCCCGAAAAGCTGGCTACCGTTCCCATGGGAATCGGCGATCTCACGCTCAGCCCTGACGGCGGCCGAGTCGCCTTCCACGGTGCGGTCGCGCAGCCTGTTCGTTCTTACTCCCAGCCCGATCTCTGGGTCATGGATCTCGCTCCGAATGCGCAGCCTCGCAACCTTACTGCGGGCTACGACTTCGACATGGGCAGTTCCGTCTTCGGCGACAACGCGGCCCCGCGCGGTGGCAACGGTGCAACCCTTCACTGGTCGCCGGATGGGCGCTGGCTCTACGACATCGTGGAGAAGCAAGGACGCACGCCGCTGGTTCGTGTGGACGCGCAAACGGGCGCGGTCACCGAAATTACTCATGGCGATCAGGCCGTGCTCGATTTCTCCGTCACGCCCGATGCGCGCACTGCCGTTGCGCTGGTCTCTACGCCCGTCATGATCGGCGATCTGTTCACGGCGTCAATGCGCGAAAACCAGAGCGACAGCCCGGGCAACAAAGATGAAGGCGCGCAAACCCGCATCACCGATGCGAACAAGACACTCTGGTCCCAGCTCAACCTGACCGAAGCGGAGGAAATTAATTACAAGAGCTTCGACGGCCTTCCCATTCAAGGATGGATTCAGAAGCCACCCGACTTCGATCCGAATAAGAAATATCCCTTGATCCTCGACATCCACGGCGGCCCGCACGCTGCTTATGGCTGGGTCTTCGATCACGAATTTCAATGGATGGCGGCCAAGGGCTACGTGGTGCTTTACATCAATCCGCGCGGTTCGACCAGCTACGGGCAGGATTTCGGCAACATCATTCAGTACCACTATCCGGGCGATGACTACCGCGACCTTATGGTGGGAGTGGACGAAGTTCTCAAGCGGGGCTACGTCGATCCTAAGAAACTCGGCGTCACGGGCGGCAGCGGCGGCGGCGTGCTCACCGACTGGACGGTTACACAGACCGACCGCTTTGCCGCCGCGGTATCGCAGCGCGACATCTCGAATTGGGCGTCGTGGTGGTACACCGCCGATTTCACCTTGTTCCAGCCGAGATGGTTCAAGGCGCCGCCTTTTCAGGATCCGAACGACTATGCCAACCGCTCGGCCATCACGTTTGTCGAAAAAATCCACACGCCCATGATGTTCATTCTGGGACAGGCCGATTACCGCACTCCGCAGGACTCCGGCGGAGAGCAACTGTTCCGCGCGCTCAAGTTCCTGAAGCGCCCGACGGCCATGGTTGTGTTTCCGCGCGAGACGCACGAACTGTCGCGCTCAGGCGAGCCATGGCACCGGATCGAGCGGCTCGACAATATTGTGGGATGGTTCGATAAATGGCTGATGGACGTGCCTCATCCAGAATATGAAGTGCGGCCAGAAAAACAGGAAACGAAATCTGCCGATCGCTAATGCTCACTCCCGTACTACTCTGCGTGACCGCTCAGGTTCACTGAAACCTTGTTGACACTTACTCCGAGAGCGTAGTTGTGATTCACTCGGCCCCTGGATGGGACAAGGTCACCGGATTAGGCAGCCCCAACGGCGCTAACTTCGTCACAGCCGTTGCCGGGGCAAAGTAGCCGAACCACAAAGCAGAGCAGGCCGGGCGCAATGCTTGGCCTGCTTTTTCTTGCCTCCGCCTGGTCTATGACCGACGTAACCCCACGCGGGGTCGGCTTCTGCTATACTGTCTGTAACGCTTTTGCTACGGTTTGCTCGTCAAGCGGGGATCCTGTTGGATCCGAACCACTTCCGCATTTCCTGCCCGCCGTTTGTTTCCAGCGCCAATTTCAATGCGAGCGGCATGCGAACTCTCGATACTAGTCTAAGGACACGAGTCTGAGAAATTGACATTAAGCCCCTCCAGAAAGAAAACAATCGAATGACAACATTTACGGAACTGCCCCTGTCTGCTGCGTTGCAGCGGAAGTTGGCGGCAGCTCAATTCATTACCCTCACACCCATCCAGGCGCGCGCCATTGCTCCCGCTCTTGAAGGCAAGGACGTGATTGGCACGGCCCAGACAGGTACCGGCAAGACTCTGGCGTTTCTGATTCCGATCATCGAGATGCTGCGCGCAGAATCGTCCGAGACTGAACTGACGAAGAATGAATCATCCAAGAACGTCAGCGCCTTGGTCCTGTTGCCCACACGCGAATTAGCCATGCAGGTTCACGAGCAGTATGAACAACTGCGCGACAAGAACATGCCGAAGGCAGCGCTGGTGATCGGCGGCGTAGCGGAGAAGGGTCAGATCCAAAGCCTTCGCTCCGGGTGCGAATTTGTAATCGCTACTCCGGGACGGTTGCAGGATTTCATCACCCGCAAATTCGCGGACCTGCGTCACGTGAAAATACTGGTGCTCGATGAAGCCGATCGCATGCTGGATATGGGTTTCCTGCCAGCCATCCGGCGTATTTTGCAGATTCTTCCACTGCGCCGGCAGACGCTGTGTTACTCCGCAACCATGGAACGATCGGTGGCCGCGCTGGTGAACGACTATACGCGGGAGCCGGTGCGTATAGCGCTGGGCTCGGTCCTTAAGCCTGCGGAAAGCGTGCAACTCGAAGCCTATGAAGTACGCCCGTCCGAGAAACTGGATGTGCTACGGCAGTTGCTGTATGAGGAAAAGGGGCAGACTCTGATCTTCACGCGCACGAAACGCGGCGCGCACAGACTGGCCCAGGAACTCGAGCGCGATGGTTTCTCGGCCGCCATGATTCACGGCGATCGCACGCAGTCACAACGCAACGGCGCCCTGAGCGGGTTTCAGGAAGGGCGCTATCAGGTGCTGGTCGCGACCGATATCGCATCGCGTGGCTTGCACTGCGATGACGTGGCGCACGTGGTCAACTACGACCTGCCGAAGATGGCGGAAGACTTCATTCACCGCGTCGGCCGTACCGGCCGAGCCGGCTCTCAGGGCCGGGCTTCCACACTATTCACAGCCGCGGAGAATCTGGCACTTCGCGATATTGAACGTACCTTGAAGTTGCGCATCGAACGCAAGCAGGTAGATGCTTTGGTGAGCGAGCGGCCCAAGCGGTTTGTTCAAAACACTCTCGCATCACGGACGCTGACCGCTTTGCCGGGTGAGGTTTTCGTTTAGTTTTTAGTGGAGCGCCGGGCGTCCCCGCCCGGCTGACGGGCGAGACGCCCGTCACTCCACTGGAAATTCTAGCCGGTTAGCGATCGATGGCCTTGGTGCCGTGCGGGACGGGTAGCTCGACAGGACCGGTTTCCTCGTCGTTGCCGATGCGAAACAGCGCGGCCTGCTCCGCGGCTAGTTCGCGCATCTCGCGCAATTCGTCCAACTCGTCGATTACGCCACCCTCCGATTTTTCCTGCTTCCGCTGGCTCTTGCGCTCGTTCTTGTCCCGCTGTTTCTGTTGACGTGCTTGCTCTTTTTGACGCTTGGTAAAAGTCGATCGGCCTCGTGGCATCTTAAAATCTCCCCGTATTCATATTTTCATTATTTATGGCCGGCTACATGAAGGAATCTGTAGGGTGGGCCCAGCTCTTGTCCCTGGATAAAGATAAACGAGAGGATTAGCGCATCCCTCGTTTGTTTCCGAGTGGTAACTCTAGTATAACCTCGAACCAAGCCGCGACGCACAGCGATCCCCTCGCATCTTCGCAGTCCGTTGCGGCGCAGTCACGGGGACTCGACCCGCTGGACAGCCAAGGCCGGTTGTCCCGGCATGAACGGTGTTGCGGCTGGTTTGCCAGCTTCGACAGCACCGTGTTACCATCAAACACGTTACGAAAACGAGAAGAGACAGGAGTGCAACAGGTTAGTGTTAGCCAGAGAGCAAAAGCAATCCGTCGTTGACACATATCGCACGCACGCTACCGATACCGGCAGTCCCGAAGTTCAAATCGCGCTGCTGAGCGAGCGCATTGGTCAGCTGACGGAACACTTCAAAACGCACCAGAAAGACCACGGCTCGCGCCGCGGACTTCTCATGATGGTGAGCCGGCGTCGTGGTCTGCTCGACTACCTGAAGAAGTACGACTCGGAACGGTACAAAACCGTTATTTCCAAGCTCGGCATCCGCAAATAAGCGCGCGACCGGTTCCGCGTGGAGCCGGTTCCAGAGTTCGAGAGCCTCAGCAAAGTGCGTTCCCAACCGCGGCCTCTGGCATACGCCCGTTCAAGCGGACTCCGTACCCTGGCGCATGCCCTTCTGTCCTACTTCCGCCCTATGAAAAGGATGATCTATGAAGCCTGAAGCCACAAAAATTTCCGTCGAAATCGCGGGCGGAAAACGACTCTCCTTCGAAACCGGAAAACTTGCCAAGCAGGCGGGCGGCGCGGCCGTCGTACGCTTCGGTGAAAACGTTATCCTCGCCGCCGCCACCGCCAATCCCGAACCCCGCGAAGGCATCGACTTCTTTCCGCTCACTGTCGACTACCGCGAATACACCTACGCCGGCGGACGCATCCCCGGTGGCTTTATCAAACGCGAAGGGCGCATGAGCGAACGCGAGGTGCTCACCAGCCGCCAGATTGACCGGCCCGTCCGTCCCATGTTTGCCGAAGGCTTTAAGTGCGAGACGCAAGTCATCGCCTTCGTCCTTTCCGCCGACACGGAAAACGATCCCGATGTCTGCGGCATCAACGCCGCATCGGCTGCCCTCACCATTTCCGATATCCCGTTTCTTGGCCCGATTGGCGCCGTCCGCGTCGGCCTGATCGAAGGCCGTTTCATTGCCAATCCCACCTACACAGAAATGCGCGATGGCCTGCTCAACATCATGGTCGTAGGCACCGCCGATGCGATTGTCATGATCGAGTCGGGCGCGAAAGAAGTAAAGGAAGAGACGGTGGTAGACGCGATCGAATTCGCACACACCGAAATCAAAAAAATCTGTGCCGCCATCAACGAGCTGCGCAGTAAGATCGGCAAGCCGAAGCGCCAGGTGATGCCGCCGGAATTCGACGACGCGTACTTCAAAAGTCTGGAATCGAAAATCGGCGCTCGACTGAGTGACGCGCTTGATACCGCGAAACATCCGAAAGCCGAGAGCTACGAACTGGTTCGCGTGCTGGAGAAGGAACTACTGGCCGCACTGCCCGAGGATGATGAGGCAGCCAAAGAAAAGCTCAAGAAGTATTACGAAATCCTGCGCGAGCGCATTTTCCGCAACCAGGTGATCGATCACAAACGGCGTCCCGACGGACGCGCCTTCGACCAGATCCGCGAGATCTGGATCGAGGCCGGTGTTCTGCCGCGCGCCCACGGCAGCGCCGTCTTCACCCGCGGTGAAACCCAGGCCTTAGTCACCACCACGCTCGGCACCAGCGACGATATGCAGCGTCTCGAAGGCTTTGAAGGCGAAGCCAAGAAGCGCTTCATGCTGCACTACAACTTCCCGCCATTCTCCGTGGGAGAAGTCGGGTTCATGCGTGGCGCCGGACGCCGCGAGATCGGTCATGGCGCGCTCGCCGAGCGCGCGGTCGCCTCCGTTCTTCCCACCGAAGATAACTGGCCTTACGCTATGCGCGTCGTCTCCGACATTCTGGAGTCGAACGGATCGTCGTCGATGGCCACCATCTGCGGCGCATCGCTTTCGCTGATGGATGCAGGCGTGCCTTTGAAGGCTCCCGTGGCCGGCGTGGCGATGGGATTGGTGAAAGAAGGCGACCAATACGCCATCCTGACCGACATCGCAGGCGCGGAAGATCATTACGGCGACATGGATTTCAAAGTTGCCGGAACCAAGGACGGCATCACCGCGTTGCAGATGGATATTAAGGTTGCGGGCATCACTTCGCAGATCATGCGCGAAGCTCTGGCGCAGGCGCAGCGTGGCCGCTTGTTCATTCTCGCAAAGATGGATGAGGTTCTGACCGAGCCGCGCGTGAAGGTTTCAGCGTACGCGCCTCGTATCTACACCCTGCAGATTCCTGTGGACAAGATCCGCGACGTGATTGGGCCCGGCGGCAAGATGATTCGCAGCATCATCGAGCAGACCGGCGTCAAGATCGACGTGGAAGATTCGGGGAAGGTCAACGTAGCGTCAAACGATGAGGTTTCGGCGAACAAGGCTTTGCAGATTATCCGCGACCTGACGGCTTCGGCCGAGGTAGGAAAGACTTATCTAGGCAAGGTCAGCCGGCTGGCGGATTTCGGCGCCTTCGTCGAAATTCTTCCAGGCTTGGACGGGCTGCTGCACATCAGCGAAGTCGCCGAACACAGAATCAAGGATGTTCGCGATGAACTGAAAGAGGGCGACCAGGTGCTGGTGAAAGTTCTGGCCGTCGAAGGCAACCGGATCAAGCTGTCTCGGAAGGCAATTCTGAAAGAGCAGCGCGCCAAAATGTCGGCGTCGCCGGGCGGGGCTCCTCCCGCGGAAATGGGCCAGGTCTCGGACGCGGCACCGGCAATTGCGCAGGGTACACCGACGGCAGTGATCGAAGGTGGCGCGGATTTCGATGCGGAGGATGAGCCAAACTTCAACCGTGTGGATGGAGTGGTTGCGTCGGTAGAGGCGGGCGCCGCGCGTCCCGAAGGTGGGCGCGAAGGTCGTCCCAGCGCCGGAGGTGGAGGCGGTGATCGCGATCGTAATCGTCGGCGGCGCGGGCGTGGACGTGGTCCGGGCGGCGGTCAGGGAGGTCACGGTGGCGGACACTCTGGTGGCGGTCGGGGACGAAGGTAGGATGGGGTAGGGCACGGCTTCAGCCGTGCCGCCCACAGAAATAAAGATGCGGGCTTTAGCCCCTGAGGGTGCAGCCCATGCTTTTGGGTCGAGTTCCTGATAATCGGAAGAGCGGGCCGCAGCGATGTGGCCCTTTTCTGTTTGGCAGATTGTCAGAAAGATAAGCGCTTGAAGATGGTCTCCGGTATTTGTTGCACAGCCTTCATAACGTAGCGCCAGACTCTCGGTGTATATAGGACGTCCGGGGAGCGGCGTTCGAGGGCGTGTACGATGTCGCCCGCAACCCGCTCCGGCTCGGCAAAGCGTGCGGAGTTAGGCAGATGGTCGGTCATAGGAGTCTGCACAGGTCCGGGCTTGATGGTGATGACCCGCACGCCGGCAGGATGCAGGCGGCTACGGAGTCCCTGTAAAAAGAGAGAAAGAGCGCCTTTAGCGGAGCCGTAGACGTAGTTGGAGCGGCGTCCGCGATCCCCAGCGACGGAGGTGATTGCGGCCAGGCATCCGGTACGCCGGCGCTCCAAATCGGCGGCGAACAGAGTCAAGATGGCGGTGGCGCTGACAAAGTTAACTTGTAATTCTTCCAAAAGAACGTCGACCGAGGTTTCCGAATCCTTCTGGTTGTGCATGGAGCCGTAGGCCAGGAGTACGGTGTCAAAGTCCGGGAACGTGCGGCGGGCAAAATCGAAGACGGCGGCGTGCTGCTGAACACAGGCTAAGTCGGCAGCATAAGTGAACACTTGTTGCGCGCCTCGAACTGCTAAGTCTCCCTGTAATTCACCGAGTCGTTGTGGTGATCGGGCCACGAGGAGTAACTCGCATCCCTGACGAGCCAATTGCCGCTGGACCTCCAGCGCAATGCCGGAAGTGGCTCCGAGGACGACAACCTTCCTCATGGCGGATGGGGGCGCGGTGGCGGTCATCCAGCCTCCGTCACACGTCGCCAAAATGAAGACGACATTTTCGGGTCGATGTAAGGGACAAAGCTGCGCCAGCGCGGAAACGAGGCTTCGAACAGAGCAGGGCTCATGCGTGCGTCTTTAGCGGGATAGAGCGCTCCTCCACTTTGCTGCACAACTTCATCAAGTGACTGCATGAGTTTGAGCGTACGCTCGCCTCGCATGGCGAAATCGAACGCGATAGTGAGTCCAGGCCGCGGGAATGAGAGCATACCGGCCGGGGACGCAGAACCGAACTGCTTCAGCACCCCTAGGAACGAGCCCATGCGGGAGCGCGCGATGCGATCGAGTAACTCCTGGCAAGCTTCGATGTTCGTCTCCGGGATAACGCACTGATACTGCAGGAAACCTTGTCTACCGTAAAGCAGGTTCCATTGCCGAATGGAATCGAGCGGATAAAAAAACGAGTCGTAAGGTACAACGGCTACGTTTTTCTTGGCCGCGTGAATCCTGTAGTAGGCGCTGTTGAATGCTGTTACGGAATAACGGTTGAGCATCCAGGCCGGCAGTGCGAAGGGCAATCTGGGCCCGCGCTTGGGGTGAAATTTCTTGCCATGATCGGCCGCATGGTTGCCGCGAAAGAAGATGCCACGCGGGTTTTTCCTGGCGAAACAGTCAAGCCATGCCACAGTGTATTCGAAGCGGTTGCTTTCGCGGCTCAGATCGAGAAAAGTGTTTAGAGAACGGAAAGGGACGGATTCAGCCTCGATCCAGGGCCCGGCCACGCGTTTGAGTTGAATGTCAGCCCAGGCGATCACGCCGGTCAGACCGAGGCCACCGACCGTGGCGCAAAACATGTCTGAATTTGTTTCGGAATTGCAGATCACGAGACCATCGTTCGAGCGATGCAGGCCAATTTGGCGGACGTGGGCGCCGAAGGTTCCAGCGCAGTGATGGTTCTTACCGTGGACGTCGTTGGCAATGGCTCCGCCGACGGTAACGAAGCGGGTGCCAGGCGTGACGGGAAGGAACCAGCCTTTGGGAAGGCATATATCGATGATGTCAGAAAAGCTGACGCCACTTTCGCAACGGATCATGCCAATGGATTCGTCGAAGCCGAGGATGCGGTTGAGGCGGCGGCAGTCGATCAGTTCGCGGTCGGCGTTGAGGCAGGAGTCGCCATAGCTGCGGCCGAGGCCGTATGGGAGCAGGGAGCCGGGCGCGGCAGTCCGGAGAATTTCCGGCAACTGATCGTTCCACGCCGGCTTATGCACGTAACGGTGTGCGGTCTTCGGATAACGGCCCCACGAGAGAATTCGCGTGATGGGAGGCGAGGCTGCAGATTGCTTGCGCAAGGTTGCGGCTGATTGACCGGGCATACCAAGTGTCCCAAGGACAAGTTCGATAAGTTCGGAGGCTAATTGCCTCCGTCTTCCATCGCCCTACCAGTTTATGTTTGTCATGCTCGCCGCGATGACGGCCAACGAAGCCAGAGCCACCGCGTAACTGACTGGGTCCCGGATGGCGAGCGTGACCGGATCTTCCTTTAACTCTCCGCGATGCGCCGTCAGCCAGGTTCGGCTGAGCCAATAGAGAACGATGGGGCAAAGCAGAAAGAGAAACTCCGGCGACGAATAAAGCAAACGCACATCTTGACTATGAACATAGAGGCTGAAAATAACGACCGCGGAAAAGCTGCTCCCGACGCCGAGCGAGAGCAAAAGCTCGCGGTCGCCGGTGTGATATCCGCGCCCCGAGTTACCGGCCTTAACTAAGTCGCTGGCGTGGAGTAACTCCGAGTAACGTTTCGCCATTGCGAGACTAAGAAAAAAGAACATTGAAAACGCCAAGAACCATTGCGAGAGGGGGGTGGCGGAAATCAGCGCCCCGGCAAGAATGCGGAAACTGTAGAAACTGGAAAGAACGAAGACGTCGAGCAGTGCAATCTTCTTGAAATAAAGCGAATACAACATGGTGAGGGCGGCGTATCCGAACAAAGCCAAGCCAAATTGCACGTCGAGCATAAACCCCATGCCAAGCGCGGCCGAGAGCAATAGGAACGAGGCGAGCAGCCCCTCAGGGATTGAAATTTCTCCGGCAGCGAATGGGCGCTCTTTCTTCCAGGGATGTTCGCGGTCGGAATGGAGATCGAGAAGGTCGTTGAGAATGTAGAGTCCGGAAGCGCAAAAGCCGAACAGCACGAAGCCAACGAGAGTGCGGACCAACGGCTCGAGCGCGAGGTTGTGGGACAGAGCGAGGGGCAGAAAGAGCAAGAGGTTTTTCGCCCAATGGTGGCCGCGAATGGCGCTGACCCAAGTGCCAAACGAGGTGCGGAACGAAGTGCGCGGTTCGACAATGGTACCTTTGAGAGCAGTTACGGCGGAGGCTTGCTTGGCGCGAGCTTCGGTCCCGACCACGTAGGCGGCTCGAGCGTTGCGCCAAACTTCCACATCAGCGGCAGAGTCGCCCATATATTCAAAGCCGGTCTCGGCGAAGTGCTGGGCTAGAAACCGGGCTTTGTGTGCTCCCTTGAGATTTACCTCGCCGTCGCTGGCGTGGACTTCGTCGAATAAGCCGAGGTACCGCGCAATTGACACAGCCAGTTCGCGGTCGGCTGCCGTGACCAGCGCGATGCGGCTGCCGGTGGTTCTTTCCTGCTGGAGAAGATCCAGAACTTGCTGCCGATAAGAAAGGCGAGCGGGATCGAGGGGGACCCTGGCGGCGAGTTGGCGTTTGAAGGCGGCGCGTCCCGAAAGCAGCCAGAATGGAAGCAGCAGCAGCGTGCTGGGGCGGGTCTTAAGGAGGACAAGGACGCACTCCCAAAGCACGTTGCCTCGGATCAAAGTGCCATCGAGATCGACGCACAGAACCGGGCGCAGCGCCTTGACCGGTTCGACCCGTGTGAGAGACCCCATGGGATTATCGTCGCATAAAACGGAGGGCAGAATACGGGAATAAGCGGCACACCTAGGTAACCTGGGTAACATGCGCAGAGCGGGAAGGCCAGCTAGTATGAGCTCTGATCGGAAGCGGAGTGGTCGAACCTGGACGCGAAACACATGAACGAGACCCAACGGCATCCCGAACTTAGCGCCATGGAATTGCTGGCCAAGTATCTGCGACGACCGGGCGTTCTGCTTCCCGTGCTCGCGTCAGTAACGTTCGTGCTTTATAGCGGCTCCCTCTCCTTTGATTTTGTATGGGATGACCATCCGCAGATCGTGAATAGTCCGATCATCCGGACATGGAACAATTTGCCGCGGGCGTTCGGAAGTGACCTGTGGTACCACGTGGCGCGGCACCAGGTTTATTACCGGCCACTGTTCGTGGCATGGTCAATGCTGAATTACACGTTGTTCGGATTGCGGCCGTGGGGATGGCATCTGGGAGCTGTTCTGTTGCACGTTGGCGCGGTGGCGGCAGTGTTTTATTTGGCACGACGGCTGGGTTTGGAATACTGGACGGCGGCGCTGACCGCGTTGATTTTCGCGCTGCATCCGATACACATTGAGCCGGTCGCATGGATTTCTGCCGCTTCGGACACGATGGTCACCATGTTTGCGGCGCTGGCTTTTGCGGCGTTTCTTAACGGACGCGATCCGGAAAGAAAGAACAGAGCCGCCTGGTGGATTGCGTCGCTAACGCTGCTGGCATGCGCACTGCTGACGAAGGAAATGGCGGTAATGTTTTCGGCGTTGGTTGGGATTTACGCGTGGCTATGCCCGGCAGAACAAAAACCTTCGGCGCCGGGGCACAGAGTTCTTACGGCGGCGATAGAGGCGGCTCCGTACGCGCTGGTGACGCTGGCTTATGCGCTGCTGCGTGGGCACGCACTGCCGCATGTAACCGGGCAGTTTGATCCCAGTCACGGGGTGATGGACATGCTTCGAACTTTGCCGCTTGTGCTGTCCATTTATCTCCGGCAGTTGCTGATTCCGGTGGGCATCACGGCGCTCTATTACACACCTTATGTTACAAGCGCCATCCTCAGTCAGGTGGTCGCTCCGGCTGCGGTACTGGGTGTGGCGCTGATTGGGTTGTGGTATTGGAATCGATGCGAAGGGAACTCCACCGTTGCGTTTGCAGGGTTGTGGCTTCTGATCGGGCTGACGCCAGCGCTGTATCTGCGGAACTTTGGCAACGGCGATTTCGTGCGCGACCGTTACATGTATTTGCCGTCGATCGGATTTGCGATCCTGGCGGCAGTGGGACTGCGGCGGCTGCCGTCCATCAAGGCCTGGAGCGCGCAGGCAGTGCAGGGATGCGCGGTGCTGATGCTGTGCAGTGGTTATGTGTGCGCATCGATCGCACAGCAGGTGTACTGGGGAAACGATCTGGTGCTCTTGGTGCGCGGCCAATCTCTGTATCCGGAAAATCCTTACACAGAGGCGGGTCTGGCAAAGGAGTACAGCCAGATGGGAGCGCACGATCGCGCAATTGCACTGGCGCAGTCGGTAGTGAGGGATCATCCGGATTATGGCTATGGGCCGTTGGCGCTGGCGGAGGCCTACATCCACGCCGGTCGATTTGCGGAGGGCCGCATTTGGCTGGACCGGGTGGATCCGGATTATGCCAAGTCGGAAGTAGGGATGGCGGGAGTCGCCGGGTTGTACGGACAAATGGGCGACTATGAGCGCGCTCTCGCGCTTTGCTCGGAGATCCTGTCGAAGGAACCAAATCTCTATTCGGCGCTCTATAACTGCGGCAATATTCACTTACTGGACGGCCAGTACAAGGACGCAGAACAATTGCTGTCACGCGCGGTGCAGTTAGTGCCGGAACAGACGGCTCCGAAACATTTTCTGGGACGCGCACTTCTGCAGGATGGACAGAACGCGGAAGCACAACCTTACCTGCAGCAGGCGGTGGCAATGGACCCAAAGGTTTGGGACTACCACTATTGGCTCGCTGTGTCCCTCGAAAAGAGCGGGAATCTGTCCGCTGCGCGGATCGAATATCAGTGGGCGTTGCAACTGAACCGGGACAGCAAAGAGGCGAAGCTGCGACTGACGGCGCTGGAGGCAAGATGAAGAAGGAAATAGAGAAGACTCCCGCGAAGTCAGGGATTCAGATTGACCCCGCGTTGAACGTAGCAATAAGGGTTTACGAACAGAGTACGGAGGCATTGGAGGCGAGCGAAAGCGAAGTCGTGGTGGTTACGCCCGCCCAGGGCTGGGTAGTGCACTTGGCGGTGCTGATTGCGGTTTTCGTCATCGCCACACTGTATGTTGGCGTTCACATCGGCAGCGGTTGGGTCCCGGCCGATGACGGGACTCTGAGCCAAAGCGCGCTGCGAGTGCTGCAGGGACAACTTCCGCATCGCGATTTTGGGGAGATTTATACAGGGGGACTGAGCTTTATTCATGCGCTGGCGTTTCGAGCCTTCGGCGTGAATCTCATGTCGCTGCGCGTCTGTGTGTTTCTGTTTTTTCTGGCGTGGCTGCCGGCCGTTTACTATGTTGCCCTGCGCTTTACTTCGGCGATTGGAGCGGGCATGGTCACGTTACTCGCCGTGGCGTGGAGTTATCCAAATTATCCCGCCGCCATGCCTTCCTGGTACAACCTGTTCTTCGCAACCTTTGGGGCGGCAGCGCTGCTGCGCTACCTGGAAGCGCGGACGCGGCGATGGCTGTTTTTGGCCGGGGTATGCGGCGGAGTGTCGATCCTGATCAAGGTGATCGGAGCGTACTACATTGCTGGGGCCCTGTTGTTTCTTGCGTTTCTTGAACAGAGCGAAAGCGCGGAAGGGGAAGGTTCGGAGCAAAGCGCCTTGGGTGAGAGTGCGAAGACGAGCTGGCCATACCGAGTGTTCAGTGGAGGCGCGCTGCTGCTGTTCCTGGCGGTGCTGCTCATGGTGCTCCGCGCCCGGATGGGACTGCCGGAGCTGTACCATTTCGTGCTGCCCTCGGCGGCGGTAGTGGCGCTGATCCTGCTGGGAGAAGCGAGGGTGCGGGCGGGAACGGTGCAACGATTCAGAACGATGTTTCGCGCAGTGATTCCGTTTCTGTGTGGCTTATTTAGCCCGATCGTCATTTTCCTGATACCGTACGCGCGCTCGGGAGTAGTCTGGGGGTTCCTGTCGGGGGTGAGTTCGAGCGCGATTTCTCGGTCAGCCGACCTGGCAGTGATTCACCCGGTAGGAATTGAAAACATTATGTGGGCACTGCCGTTGGTGGCCGTTCTGGCGGCGGCGATGTATTGGGAGAAGTTCCAGGGAAAAATCATTGGGGCAGCTCTCGGTTTGGGAGCGGTGGTAATTGTAGTGAGGGCCACGCAGTCGTTCGAGATTGTTTTGGCGGTCTGGCATTCCGTGTCGGTGCTAACGCCGATTGCAGTGGTGCTCGGAGCCGTGCTGGTGTGGGTGCGGAGGAAGCCAGGTGCGCAAAGTAAACTTCAGCGGCAGCAGGTTGTGCTGCTGATCTCGCTGGCGGCCACCTGCACCTTGGTGCAGTTTCCATTCGCGGCTGCGATCTATTTGAGTTATTCGGTGCCCCTGACGCTGCTGGCGCTGGTGGCCATCGTGTCCACGGGCAAGACGCAGCGCGGGACGTATGCGCTGGCCTCGGTGGTGGGGCTTTATCTGGCGTTTGGTGTAGTCAGCCTCGTTCCGCGCTACATTTACGAAATCACATGGATAGTCGGCCCCATGCATACCATGCAGGAGCCGCGAGCCGGCGGGTTGAAGATCGAAGAAGCGGTGTTCTTCGATGACTTGGCCCGTTTCTTGCGGCAGCACAGTCCGAACGGATTGATGTTTGCGGTAAATGATTGTCCGGAGTTGTACTTTCTTTCGGGCTTGACGAGCGTTGCGCACGACGATGGCGGTGAACCGCCAGAAGAAATTCTGAAGGCGATCCAGTCTGACAATTTGAACCTGGTGGTGATCAATGACGCCCCCTTTTTCCCAGGGGCGGCAATGCGTCCGGATGTAAAAGCCGAAGTAATGAAGAGATTTCCGCATAACACACGCTTCGGAATCTTCCAGGTGTTTTGGAGGTAGGAAATATTAGGAAAACATCCGGTTCAAGGGAGTTGCAACGCGGCGCTTCGATTTCGATGGAAGTTTTGAATGCCTACACTCGTAACCCACCACACATCGGTTCCCACTCCAGCTAGCCACGCAGACAAGGCGGCACTGGGTCAAAACCGTAACCGCAGGGTTGTCGTTTCGGCCGGTGTGGGCATATTCCAGCGGCTGGTGCAGGTTGGCAGCACGCTGGTGCTGATGCCTCTTCTGCTGCGGGTGCTTGGTCCAGCGCAGTTCGGAGTTTGGGGTGCAGCGGCGTCGTTGGCCTGGTTAAGTGGGCTAGTCGATATTGGAACCGGCACGGCCCTGGTGACCCTCGTGGCGCGTTCCGGCGCGGCCGAACGCGCCGAGCAAGCGCGGCGTCACATAGCAGGAGCGCTGAGCATTGGGAGTGGCTTAACGAGCTTGATTTTATTGGCAGCCTTCGTGGCGGCAATCTTCGTGCCAGCGATTAACGGCCGAGCGCACGGGAGCGCCGGCCCGTACCTGATCGCCGCTATCGGCTTGGCGATAAACCTGCCGCTGAACGCGGGTAACAACGTCTGGATGGCCCTGCAGAAAGGTTATGTCTCGAGCTTCTGGGAATTGATGCAAACCCTGTTGACGACGGCTGGGCTGATTGCGGCCACCGTGCTCACCAGAGACCTGCGCGTGTACGTTGCCGTAGTTTACCTGGGTCTTATATTGGCGAATGTGGGTAGTCTGCTTCATCTATTCTTGAGCCATCCGGAACTCCGGCCCGCAGGCCTGTGGATGTCTTGGGCTGCCATGAAGGAGGTAGCTGGTCAAGGAGTGTTCTACTTCATCCTGGCCCTGACCGGCGGCCTTTCGTTCATGCTCGATAACGTGCTGGCGCTCGGATTGCTCGGTCCCGAGGCTTCAGCCCGCATGACAATCGCGATGCGCATCTGCATTACTGCTATTGGTGCACTGGCCGTCATGTCGCAGCCGTTATGGCCGGCGTTTGCGGACGCGGCAGAGAGGGCTGATCGAAAGTGGATTTTCAGAACGCTGTTCCAGGGATCAGCTGTACTAGTTGGCATCACTCTTGCGGGCTCAGCGTTGCTATTGGCCTATGGGGAGCAGTTGCTGCGGTGGTGGCTGCGGACCAACCTGGGGATCAGTAGAGGGCTGCTGTGGGCAATCGCAGCGTGGGTAGTGGCTCAGGCCATGTTTCGGGTGCCGAGCTTGCTTCTCAACGGATTATCCATTCTCCGTTATCAGATCGCCATTTTTTCGGCGGCCACGGCCCTTGCCTGGGTATTGAAGTTTGTGCTGGCTCCCCATCTTGGAGTCGCGGGAATACTATGGGGCACAACGATGGTCATTTTTCTGATCGTCATCCCGGCGAGCCTCTGGCGTATCGGAAGATGGGCAGCGAACTCAGGTCCATGCGCAGGAGGACTGTGAAACTACGACCCTTGCCTTTTGGACCGCAGGCGGTTCGAGTCGCGCAAGGCTTCTTCGACCGGATTGGGTTTCAGCTGGTCGACTATCGCCCACCGTGCCGCGACATCAAAGATGCCGAGTTATACCGCCCGATGTTCAGTCCATGGCTAAGCGCGGAGTGGAGCGATCGTCTTCGCGCTCACGACCCCAGATCGCTCGTTCCGCTTCATGCCAAGTACATCTTGTATTGCCTGGCTCTGGATGCAACGCGCCGGTGCGGTGGAGAACTTGCCGAATGCGGGGTCTACAAAGGTGGCACCGCAAAGATTCTGGCGGAACTGGTGCCCGACCGAGCCTTGCACTTATTTGATACTTTCAGCGGCATGCCGGAAACCGATCCTATTCGAGATCTGCACAAGGCGGGCGATTTCGCCGACGCTACGTTGGATTCAGTGCGCGCCTATCTTTCTGGACACGCGAACGTCCGCTGCGTCCCGGGACTGGTTCCGCAGTCACTCGAGGTTGTCGCTGACCGAAGCTTTTCTTTCGTGCACATCGATCTCGATATATACGCGCCCATCAAAGCTGCCTGTGAGTTTTTCTATCCCAGACTGGAACGAGGCGGCGTCCTGCTCTTTGACGACTACGGCTATCCGAGCTGCCCTGGCGCACGAGCTGCGGTCGACGAGTTCTTCGCCGATAAGCCGGAAATCAAGATAGCTATGATCACCGGCCAGTGCTCGGTGCAAAAGCTCTAGCATGCTGTGGAGCCGTTTGCGGGAATACGATGAGGCACATCCATATCAATGCTATTGATCGTGATCCGAGCAAATGCCGAAAATTCATCTAGCCCTGAAGATCGATAGCGGTGCACCATAGTAACTTGAAGAAATTAAGTTGCGTGTGTTGAGCTGTAAATAGCTAAACTACAAAAATGTAGCTCCTGAGCGCACTAAACAGGCTTACCCAATGAGTTGTGCATGCCTCTTGCCGAAGCGATAATTGCGTAGGTTTACGGATCACATCACGCGGAGAACCAGAAATGACAGAAAAATCTTCAGCAAGCACACCCATCAAAGCCCTGACTTCCAATGATTTGGTGAAATCCTGCAAATATATTGAAAAGGGCACGTATTTTGCGCTGGAAGGAATGCGCTGCTGTGTCCACGCCAACATTGCATCTCCAGTCTTAATCACGGCCGAAGAAATCAGAAACAACAGCGAAATCTATGATTTGGTGGTCGAAAGGAGGCGAGCTCACTTTGCCGCCGTCAATGGCTGGAGTGAGGGGCCGACAGGTTCCTGCTTATCCTGCGATCACCTCAAAGAGAAGAAGTTCAAAGATGTGAACTTCGAATACCTTGGAGGAGAGCCGCTACCGGGCGGCATGGGCATCCAGCATTTCTCCCAGTGCAACCAACGATGCACCTATTGTGTGTTTACGCGCGAAAACAACTTCATCAAATCGCAATATGACATACTCAACTATCTTGAGCAATTTAGAAAAAGAGGAAAACTAAGAGGCAATAACTGGATTGATTTCAGCGGCGGCGAGCCTGCACTGCTCAAGGACCTCGATGAGATTCTGAGCTATCTTTCCAAAAACAAGTTGGGGACAGTTGTGGTGTATTCGAATGCCGCTGTGTTCAGCCAGAGTATTTACGATGCCCTCAAGAAGAACAAAATTATTCTGACGACATCTCTCGACGCTGGCTTGGCGTCGACATACAAGAAGTTGCACGGGGTCGATGCCTATTCCAAAGTGATTGCGAACCTGATCAGATACAGAAACAGTGGAACGAGCGGATTGTGGCTGAAGTACATAGTTTGCGATATCAACAGAACAGAAGACGATTTGTGGAGCTTCATTACGGCGGTGCTCGCCATAAAACCGGACAAGGTTATGATATGCCCGGATTTTGTTGTTGGGGAAAAGAAGATACCGGAGGAAACGGTCCGGTTTGCAGCTCGGTTGTGGTACCTGCTGGAAAAGTTCACTGGGTTTACGCCCGTCGACTATACGACTGCGTTCAGAGATGCGGAATACGATAGGTACCGCGCAGGTCTAAAGAGCTCTCTTGAAGAGTTGAAGCGTCAAAAACCGCTGGACAATGAATACAAACTCAAAGAACGGAGCTGGGTCCGTTCTGCAATGAACAGACTGATCCTGGCCAGGGATCGGCTGTTGCACAGTAGCGCGCGACAGCGAATCTTGCCGGATGATAGCGCCCGTTTGACGGTGGCGAAAATCGCGTGGGGAAAAACCTTCGGACGAATTCCGTTTTTAAGGGCGTAGAAAGGTGCGAGCAGAACTGGTTCCCACCAGAGGGAACTGACTGCCGGTCTTACACGATCTTTGTGCCACGTGTCCCGGCGAGTGTGGCCGCACCGGAGAGTAATAAACGCCGTAACAGTTCGCCCGGTAGAATCAGCGCTGCCGCCAGGCGGCTCAACACGTTTGGACTCCAAGACAAATAGGGAAGGCAGCCGGCTACCCAGCTCCAGGCCTGTGCCCGACTCGCACCCCGGAGGCGGGACCAGACAAACTGGTTGGCCGTCGAGCGGCCAATATGACGACGGCAGTCCGCCTGTAAGCGGGACAGATAATCGTTATCTGCACCTGCCCGGCGCGACGCCTCGATCACCTCGTTCGCCAAAAATTGCGACTCGCGTGCCCACACAGCTGGCGGTGTGCCGTGGGACATGTTGTCGTTCTGAGACCGCAAGAGAACGTAGTGCGACAGCACGCGCGGTATGCAGCCGACCGGTCCCCGGAACGCCAGCTTGGTCCAATAAAACATGTCGCCGATAATACAGTCGTCGGGTTGCGGACCCAGTTCCAGCAGGTCCCGAACGCGCGTCACACATGCGCACCACGAAACCTCGCGTCTGCCCGCATAATGAGCCGCAAGAAAAGATGCGCCCGTTTCCACCGGGGGACCGACGATTGCAGGTACCTGGCAGTCTTCGTAATGCACCGCACATCCCGTATAGACAAAGGACAATTCCGGGTGCCGGTCAAAGAAGGCAAGAACCTCGGCGGCGAACTCCGGTTCCAAAAAGTCGTCGTCCGACAGGCCTAAGAAGAACTCGCCACGCGCCTGTTCGATCAGGAATTGGCCGTGTTTCACCGCGGACATCGTCGATGGATGGCGGAAGGTCCGCAGTCCCCGTCCCGCATAGCGCTCAATGACCGCCGGGGTATCATCGGTTGACCCGTTATCGGAGACGATGATCTCAATCTCGAGGGAGGTTTGAGCGAGCGCACTCTCGACCGCGCGGCCGAGAAGTCCGGCGCGGTTGACGGTGGGAATGGCGATGGTCAGCCGCGGTGTCATGCGCTGCCACTTTCCGGTCCCGCGCGACTGCGCCATTTCCTTATGAATCTGGCTTGCGAAATTCTCAATTCCACGCCCCGAAATCGATACCGCTTAGACTCAAGTGCTTTTCATCAAGCAAGATTTAGATTCCCGCGGCCGCGCCCGAAGCGAGAGTGTTGCGCGGGAGTGGTTCGCCGGGTTCGTATTGGAAGTTCAATCTTTCGCGTTCCACCACCAGCGGACGGTTGTGTACCTGGGTGTGGATGTTGCCCACATACTCGCCGATAATGCCCATGAAGAGAAGCTGGAGCGATCCGAGAAAGAACATGCCAATGGCGATGGGAGCGATGCCAACCGTGAATCGCTGCCAGAACAAGAGCTTGTAGGCAAAATAAGCCAGGCCGCCGAGCATGGAGAACAGGGACCCGGCAAAGCCCGAAAAGGTGACAATGCGCAGCGGGACCTTGGAAAGTTTTGTAATGCCAAGCATGGCGAGATCGTACAGCGCGTAGAAGTTATTCTTCGACTTGCCACTTTTGCGGCGCTGCTGCTCGTACAGAACTTCGGTGTGAGGAAGTCCGATTTCGGCGATCATGCCGCGGAAGTAAGGGTAAGGATCGCCAAACTGGCGGACAAGGTCGACGACTTGCCGATCATACAACCCAAAGCCGGTAAAGTTCTCGTAGGTCTCAATGTCGTCGGCGAGGTGGTTGACCAGCCGATAGAATAGCTTCCGAACTAGGAACATCGGTGCCGCTTCGTGACTTCGATGCTTGACGGCAACGACGATCGGTGTCCCCCTTTCCCACTCTTCGAGCAGTTGGGCGAGAACTTCCGGCGGATCCTGCAGGTCCGACATGAGATTAATGATGGCGTCGCCGCGAGCCAGCAGTAGCGCGTGCATAGGGGAGCGGACGTGTCCAAAATTACGCGCGTTGCGAATCACCTTGACATTGGTATCAGCGGCGGCAATTTCCCTGAGAACAGCGAAGGTGGTGTCGTGGGACGCGTTGTCAATGAAGATGTGCTCGTAGCGATACTTTCCAAGCTTCAACATCAGGTCGCGCACGCGCTCATAGACTTCGCGGACATTGCCTTCCTCGTTAAAGCAGGGCGTGACTATACTGATGGTTTTCCTTGGTTGATCCTGCCCATGAAGAGGGCTCACTCGCCACCTGCCTTGGCCGCGCGGGCCGCAGCTTGTGGCGCCAGACCGCGATGATAGATCAGTTCAGTGAGCGAAGGGATGTTGGCATAAGGGCTGTCTATAGAGTCGATCATGATGGGCTGATCTGCGGGTACGGCTTTGCGGATGACTTCGCCACGCATCAGTTCGCGGCAGGAAATCTGCCCCTGCTGAAGTGGAATGGCAAGATAGACGTCGGCCTCCTGCAAAACGTGGCCGACTGCAAGATCGCGCCGGGCATAGACTCCGCGAACGAGCGCGTCGAGATAGGCGATTTCTTTTTGCGGCGGCAGGCGTTTCTGAGTGCCTGGAGCTCCGCACATTCTCTTAGCGCGATGAAAAGCTTTGAACCAGGTGTCGATTTGCTCAGGCACCGAGCAGTACGGAGAAACAGTCATGCCGTCGGTCTGGACATCGACGTGGCGTTCGAAAGTTCGTGCGCCTTTGGCATAGGCCATGAGCATGGATGATGTCCAGTCGCGGTACTCGTGTGTGGAGAATCCAATAATGTGATTGGGGTACCGGTTGCGGAGAAAGTCGATCTGATTGAGTTCGATGTCGCAATCCTCGGAGGGATAGATCGAGACGCAGTGATTAATCGCCAACGGGATATGACGATTGTCGAAGAACGTGACCAGGTCGTCGATGTCCTTGAGCGAAGTGCCGCCAGTAGAAACGATGACCGGTTTTTTCGTCTTCGCGATCTTTTCAATCAAAACCCAGTCGTTGCAGTCCGAACTGGCGATTTTGAGAATCGGGATGCCGAGTTCGCAGCAGAAGTCAACGGAACTCTCGTCGAATGGAGTAGCCATGGGGATGCAACTGGCTTCGCGGATGGCTCGCACCAACTTGGCGAAATCCTCCGCCTGGAGGCGCGTTTCGAGCGTTTTCTTGACGTAGCGGATGTCGTGGCGATGGCGAAAGTCCTGGTGGATAAAGCTGTCGACATCGCGCAATTGCAGCTTGATGGCGGCACGCACGTTGTTGAAGCGCACCACCTGCGCATAGTTGCTGACGATCTTCAGGCCCCGCTGTACGTTGCCCAGATGGTTATTGGCCATCTCCAGCACGAATAACTCGTCGAATATATCGTTGCCAGTCATGACGTTACTTGCCTATCCAGTCGTAATACCGCACCGGCTGCAAGGGCACGGTTGGTTAAATGGTAATGTCCTTATTCCCTGATGACATTGTCCGTTAGTTCAGTCTCATCCAGGAATGGGTACATGTCCTCTAGATTGGGTGAAACGATCCGCCCATCGGGTAACTGCCGAGCCCGCGATCGCGGCTCAAACTCCTGGTTCGGGTCGAGCACCACATCGATTAATGCCGGCCCGTCCGCTGCGAGCGCGAGATCGATTTGCAACAGCTGTGACTGGCGGTCGATGCGAATCGAGGGAATACCATAAGCGCAAGCCACTTTGACCATGTCTGGAAGGGAAGCGCCGCTCGACGCGCTCTCTCCGGTTAGACGGCCGAAGAAGCCTGATTGCGTCATCCGCATAGAAAGATAGCCGGAGTTATTCAGCACAAAGATCTTTATCGGCAAGTGGTGATGAACGGCTGTTTGTAACTCCTGGATATTCATTTGAATGCTGCCATCTCCGGCGAGGCAGATAACGCGCTTCCCGAAACGGGCAAAAGCCGCGCCAATGGTGGCGGGCAAGTCGTAACCCATGGAAGCGGACCCGGAATTGGAGATGAGTCTTTGGTTCTTGCGCAGACGTATGGTCTGGAAAGTCGCGATGCAGGAAGTAGCATTGCCGCAGACTATGACATCGTCATCGGCGAGCCGGGTCGAGAGTTGCTCGACGAAGTAGTAAGGATTCAACGGCGGACCGGGCTGACGCTGACGATCCTGCACGACGGGATAGCGTTGGACGCGTTCGCGGCACCAGGCGAGCCACGAGCCCTGAGCACCCGGACGGTAGTTTTCGGCGTCACACTGACTTATAAGTTGCTGCAGAAACCGCCTGAGGTCACAGTGGATAGCCATGTCCGGCTTGACAGTAGGTTTGTGGAATTCGGCGGCGTCAATATCGACCTGAATCTTGAACGCGCGCGGGGCAAACGATCGCCAGTTATAGCTGGTTTGGCGGATGTTGAGCCGCGATCCGAGGATCAGCAGAACGTCGGCATTTTGCACCGTGAAGTTTCCAGCACGATCCCCGATTGTGCCCTGGCGCCCGCAGAAGAGCGGGTCATCGGTGGCGATAAGGTCATGGGTCCAGGCCGTAGTCACGGGCACGCCAAGCCGGTGAAAAAGTTCGTCGAATTCCGCGACTGCATGGGCGGCGCGAACGCCGGTGCCCGCGAGGATCACTGGGCGCTTTGCGTTACCGATCCGCTGCAGGACTTCGCGGCAAGAGGTTTTGAGCCAGGATGGATCTCCGGCGATATTGTCTTGTGCGTGCTTGTCCTCGGCGGGATCGTAGCCGCGAAGACTGGCGGGATCGATGGACGCAGCCTGTACGTCAACCGGAATGTCAAGCCAGCACGGACCCGGGCGTCCACTTTGCGTGAGATGCCAGGCGCGCTCGAGGTGATATCGAACGGAGAGAGGATCGTCGATCAACACCGCGTATTTGGTGATGTTCTCGACCATGGCGATGATGTCGGCTTCCTGGTCTCCGAGTTGCCGCAGTCCGGTGATGCCTAGGGCGCGCATGCAGGTCTCGCGCTTTACCTGGCCGGAGACGATAAGCATCGGGATCGAGTCGGTCCATGCCCCGAACACTCCATTGAGGGCGTTGATACCGCCGGGCCCGGTGGTAACGTTGATCACGCCGGGCTGCCCGCTGACGCGGGCGTAAGCTTCGGCAGCCATCGCCGAAGCCTGTTCATGGTGGTTGCAAACGTACTGAATGCGCGGCTCCTTGCCAATGGAATCATTGAGGTGCATGGCGCCGCCGCCGGTAACCAGGAAGATGTGGCGCACGCCCCAGTCCGCGAGCTGGCCGGCGACATAATCGGAAAGCTTCATCAGCGGCGGACCTCCGACCGAATATCCGAGCTCGAGTCTTGCAGCAACGAAATAACGGGATTGCTGAATCCGAGACGCCGGATTTGAGCGATGACTTCATTGGCGTGCAACAAAGTTGCGATGATGATCGGCTCACGAGTGTCAGCGATTTCCCGCGGGCCCACGATAGGCGCGCCCGCCAGCATCTTCCCTCTGAGAATGGGATTGTTGTCCACCAGAGCGCCAACTTGAGTTTGCGCGAGGCAGGAAAGTGAGAGGAGCTTCATCGCGAATTGCCCTGCACCCCACACGATGACGCGCTGAGTGCTTGCCAGCTGGCCTGCTAAATGCTCGTTGATTCTTCCCATGTGTTCGGTGGAGTGCCGGATATAGTCGGCAATGCGGGACGGTAACTCTTGATCGCAAACCACCATGCGCTCGTCTGCAGTTTCGCCGTTGTCACGAAAAACGCCGAAGACAGCGGGGTAGATCGTGTTTTCCGCCGTTTGAATCACTTTCTGTTCCACCACCACTGGTTGAAAGGCGTAGCGGCGGGCGGTGTTTTCCAGTGCTCGCGCCGAAAAGTGGTTAATGTGTTCGGTGTTGAATTCCTGGAAAGGCGCGTAGAGATAGTCGTCGTAACGCGTAGCGTCCGGAGTCTCAAGATACAAGTAGCCTCCCGGCGCGAGAAGATGGCGGGCGGCTGCAAAAAATGCGGGGATGTCGTAAACGTGCTCGAGCACATGACTGAACACGACGCAGTCAAATTTGGGCATGTGCGCGGGTGCCGAGACGATCGACCCGACATACGCCTCAAATCCGCGATCGCGGCACGCGGCTGCGCAGCGCCGCGAAGGATCAAGTCCTGCGATTGCCGTGAATCCCTGGTCGCGGAGCGCAGTGAGCAGGCCACCGGTGGCGCAGCCGGCATCGAGGATGCTGGCGGCTCGCGACGGCAACACGCGTGCGATGTCAGCGGCAGTGGCGGAAAGCCGAGCGGCATCATAACCGGAAACACCGCTCCCAGTCGCAGTCGCCGAGTCATCGTATTTGGACCACTCGCAATAGAAACGGTCATAGTCGCACTGCGTGGCGGCCGGATCGGCATATACGAAGCCGCACTTTCGGCAGATGACTACGTTGTACTCGCTCGGCAGAGGATAACCGGCGGGAACGACGAACCTCTGATGATGGCAGACTGTGTTTCGGGTTGCGCCGCAAGCTCCGCAAGCGCGATGTGGTCGAGGGCTGAGCCTAGCGGCGCTATGCATGGGTCCCTCGGGAGATAGTTGCTGGTTTGGAAATGTCTCGTTCGTACAATGTATTTCCCGACAACCAGGCATGGGTGCGGCAGATGGCGTCGTGCAAGGGCACTTCGGCGCAAAGTCCTAGTTCTTCGCGCGCTCGCGCCGTGCAGGGCACATAGCGATGCACAGGTGCGCCACGCGTCGCGGCGGAAGCGATGTTGACGTCAACTTCGGGCGGCAGCGCGTCGGCGACCTCGCGTGCGAGTGTCGCGATGTTCAAGGCGTCTTCCGATCCAACGTTATAGGCGCGGCTTGATTGTCCCTTGAAGAGAATGGTCCAGAGCCAGACCATTAAGTCGGAGGCGTAAAGATAGGAGCGCACCGCCGAGCCGTCTCCGTGGACGCGAATCGGGCGCTGATGCAGACGATCGTCGATGAAGTTGCCGATGGCAAAATGCGCGTCGAGTCGCATATAAGGTCCGACGAACGCGAAACAGCGCGCGATTTTGATGTCCAGGTCGGATGATGCCGCGAGCGCGCACAACAACTCTGCGGAGCGCTTGCCTTCGGCATAGGCGCTGGCTGGATCAAGAGGATCGGGACCGCCGTTAAACGACTCACTTAGGTGTGCGAGTTGAGGCGGCTGACTTCCATAGACCGCGCCGGAACTGACGAACAAGAACTTCCTGGCGGAATTCGCCGCGGCGAAGTCCAGCGTCCTGCGAGTTCCCTTGACGATCGTGTCGAACATTACGAGCGGTGTCTGCTGGTTAAGCGCGGCGCTGGCTGCAGTGGCGGCGTGAATGACGTGCAAGAACCTATCTTGCGGAAAGCCATCGCAACGGACATCGGCTGCGTGCAGTGCGATAGCGGGATCGCTGGCGAGGTGAGGCGCTTTTTGTGCCAGCGTCTGAGGATGCCGCGACAAGGCGACCGCACGGGCGTTGAGATTCAGCCGGTGGTTCGCCCAGGCAAAACTCTCGAGCAGCCAGCACCCGAAAAATCCGGTGGCGCCTGTGATCAGGATGCGCTGGCCGCGCATTTCCTGCCACAGAAGCTCAGTTCGCGCAAGGATGTTGTCGAGATCGTCTGCCAGCCGGTTTTCGCTCTTTGAGTAACCCATGTCTCGCGTGGCCTATGCTCTGCTATGCCCCACGACCGGCGGAGGCGGCTCGTGGAATTTGATGGAAAGTCTCCGCCATGTAATCGATCATCGATTGCGTGATGCCCGGGTAAAGGCCGACCCAGAAAACGTTGTTCATCACAAAGTCGGTGTTCTGCAAATCTCCGATCACGCGCCGCTGAATATCGCGATAAGCGGGCTGACGAAGCAGGTTGCCGCCGAATAGCAGACGTGTCCCTATGTTTCGAGATTCCAGAAAGCGCACGATCTGGTTGCGGGTTGTGGGCGCGTTCTTACGAACGGCGAGAGGAAAGCCGAACCAGCTCGGGTCCGAATGCTCGGTGGCTTCAGGCAGAATAAAAATGTCGTCGAGATCGCTCAGCACAGCGTGTAGTTTGGCGAAGTTTGCGCGCCGGGCGGCGATGAAGCCAGGCAGCTTCTTGAGTTGTGCGACTCCGACGGCTGCTTGCATGTCGGTCGCTTTCAGGTTGTAGCCGATGTGACTGTAAATATATTTGTGGTCGTATCCCGTGGGCAGGTCGCCAAGTGTCCATTCAAAGCGGCAACCGCAAGTGTTCGATTTGCCGGGATCGCACCAGCAGTCCCGGCCCCAGTCGCGAAAAGACTCGGCCAACTTCTGGAGTGCAGGGGACTGCGTGAGCACGCATCCGCCTTCGCCCATAGTGATGTGGTGCGCGGGATAGAAGCTGGTGGTGGCAAGGTGGCCGAAGGTGCCAACCGTGCGGCCTTTGTAGACAGACCCGACGGCATCGCAGCAATCCTCGACCACCCAGAGATTGTGTTTGGTTGCCAGGTTCATGACGGCATCGACGTCAAACGGGTTGCCGAGCGTGTGCGCCAGCATGATGGCCTTGGTGCGATCCGACACTGCAGCTTCAAGTTGAGTTACGTCGACGTTGTAAGTTGGAAGCTGAACGTCGACGAAGACAGGGACGAGCCCGTTCTGAATAATCGGATTGACGGTTGTAGGAAATCCAGCGGCTACCGTGATGACCTCGTCTCCGGCAGAAAGTTTGCGCTCACCGAGCGACGGTGACGTGAGACATGCCACAGCCGCGAGGTTAGCGGAAGATCCGGAATTGACGAGGGAAGCGCAGCGCACACCCATGAAGGCGGCGAACTCGCGTTCGAACCGGGCGGCAAAACGGCCGGTGGTAAGCCAAGCGTCAAGCGAAGCTTCGACCAGAAGCTCGACCTCGGCGCTGTCAAACACTTTGCCCGAGACAGGTACGCTGCTCTGGCCCGGGACGAATGTCTGCGGAGCCAAGGCGACGTCGTAATACTGCTTCACAATCGCGCGGACTTCATCACGGAGTTGGCCGGCAGTTTTGCTAGTTGTTACTGTCATTGTCGATTTATCCGCTGCCTGCGTGGGCCATCGCAGCCGGCGCACCCAGGAACGTGCGATACCAGGCAACGGTGCGATCAAGGCCGGACTCGAGCGTAAACTGCGGTCGCCAGTTGAGCACGGTGCGTGCGCGCTCGGCGCTCAGAAACTGATGGCGAATTTCGTGGCTCGCCTGGTTGAGCACTTCAGGACGCAGAGGGGACTTCATCTTCCGCAGGATCAGTTCCACCATGTCGAGCACACTGACTTGGCTTTCATTGGAAAAATTAAAAGCCTGGCCGCGGAGGGCGGCATCCGAGGCGAGGCGCTCGGCGAGCAGGATGTAGGCGGCTGCGCCATCTTCGATATAGAAATAGTCGCGGACGAAGTTACCGTCTGAGCGCACCAGGGGCCGCTCTCCGCGAATGATCGAGCGAATCGTGCCCGGAACCACGCGATTCCAGTTCAAATCGCCGCCACCGTAGAAATTTCCGCAACGCGTGATCGCTACTGGCAGGTCATAACTGGCCGCGTAAGTTTGCGCGATCAGATCCGCGCACGACTTACTGACATCGTAGGGATGGCGGCCTTGCAGAGGCATGGTCTCGTCGTAGGGGAGACGCTCCTGATCGCCGTACGCCTTATCGGAAGACGCCACCACTATCGACGAGACCTTTGGCGAGCGGCGGCAAGCCTCCAGCAGATTCCAGGTCCCCTCGATGTTGGTGGAGAAGGTTGAAACCGGGTTGCGATTGGCAATGCCGACTATGGTTTGCGCCGCCAGATGGAAGACAACTTCGACTTCGTACTCGCCGAGAATGCGCTCGACGAGTTCACGATCGACGATATCGCCGCGCACGGTAGTGACCTGCTCAATACGGCGACTGCGCAGAAGTTCGCTTTGCGGAACCCAGTCGCGCACCAGGCAAACGACATTCGAGCCGCCCTCGATGAGTTGCTTGACCAGCCACGATCCCAACAGCCCCGTACCGCCGGTGACAAAGACTGAGCGGTCTCGCCAAAACGAATTCATTCCGACCACACTTTCCAGGGTGTTTGTTCGCTCGCCCAGAGCTCATTCAGGTACTGGTATTCGCGGTAAGTGTCCATGGCATAGAAGAACCCGTCATGGCGATAGGCCATGAGCTGACCTTCACGCGCCAGCCGCTCGAGAGGGTCACGTTCGAGGATGCATTCCGGGCCGCCGAGGTAATCGAGCACGCGGCGGTTGAAAACAAAGAAGCCGGCGCTAATCAGGCCGTTCGCCCTGGGCTTCTCCATGAAGCGCTGGACTCGGCCCTGGGTGTCGGTTTCGAGAACGCCGAAGCGAGAAATGGGCGGGACTGAGGTGACCGTTGCGATGCGGCCGTGCTGGCGATGAAAGTCGAGCAGGCAGCTGATGTTGACGTCGCTCAGACCGTCGCCGTAAGTAAGCAGAAACGTGTCGTCGTTCTCGAGATACCGGGCAACTCGCTGCAAGCGGCCCCCCGTCATGGTTTCGAGGCCGGTGTCAGCGAGCGTGACGGCAAAATCCTGCTCCTTATGCGCGCCCATGAATTCGATTTGCGATTGGCGGCCGAGGCAAATTCTGAAGTCGCTATTCATGGCTTCGTAATTCAGGAAGTAATCCTTGATCATGCTGCCGCGATATCCGAGGCAAAGAATGAACTCGCGCATTCCGTAGTGGGCGTACATCTTCATGATGTGCCAGAGGATGGGGCGGCCCCCGATCTCCACCATCGGCTTGGGGCGGAATTCGGTCTCTTCCCGGAGACGGGTACCTAATCCACCGCACAGAACAACAACCTTCATATCTGGGTTCCTGGCGGCGCCGCGGCCTGGGGCAGCGCTCGTATCCGCGGGACTTTTCCTCTGAACCACGGGCCCGCAAGTCAGTTATCCCACACGCGAGCGAGGAAGGTAGAATTACGAAAGTCACCCGCGAGGAGTGGTCCTAACTCCAGCGGCAGGCACAGCCGGTGGGCATAGGTGGGATTTTAGGCGGACGGTTACGAGTTCAACCCAGGGGCATCGTAGCCGCATAGGAGGGTCCGAAGGTTACTATCGTTACCTGTTTCGATCGGGGCTCGCTTCAGCGATAGTTAGAACTGGTCGACCAGCTCTAGTCTCCGAGAGGGTACCTCATCATCACGATTGGGCGGGGGCTGCGGCTCGCTTGGGGAAGATGTCGCCTACGCGCCGAATTTCGGCGCCCACGGCTTTTAGTTTTTCTTCGATGTTCTCGTAACCGCGATCCAGATGATAGACGCGGTCGATGATGGTCTCGCCGTCGGCGACCAATGCGGCGAGCACGAGCGAGGCGGAGGCGCGCAGGTCCGAGGCGAGCACGGCGGCGGCACTGAGCGGAGTCCCGCCGCGGACGATGGCACGGCGACCTTCGATCTTGATGTTGGCGCCCATACGCACAAGTTCTTGCGCGTGCATGAAGCGGTTCTCGAAAATGTTTTCCGTGATGACCGAAGTGCCCGCTGCCTGCGTCGTGAGCGCCATGTATTGCGCCTGCATGTCGGTGGGGAAGCCGGGATATTCTTCCGTATTCAGGTCGGCGGCTTCAAGCGGGTGATCGCCCATGACGCGAACGGAATCGGTTTTCACCGCAGTCTTCACCCCGGTTTCGGCGAGCTTCTGCAGGATGGTGGTGAGGTGCGCGGGCTCGCATCCGGCGACGTTGAGGTCGCCGCCGGTGAGAGCTCCGGCGACGAGAAAGGTTCCAGCTTCGATGCGGTCGGGGATGATGCGGTGTTTGGCGCCGTGGAGCTTGGCGACACCTTGCACGCGGATCGTAGACCTGCCTGCGCCGTGGATCTTGGCGCCCATGGCATTGAGCAGTGCGGCGAGGTCCGCAACTTCAGGCTCACGGGCGCAGTTCTGCATGATCGTTTCGCCTTCGGCAAGCGCGGCAGCCATAAGCACGTCTTCGGTGCCGGTGACCGTAATCTTGTCGAAGACAATTTCGGCGCCACGAAGGCGGTCAGCAACGGCCTCAATGTAACCGTGCTCTTGCGCGATCTTCGCGCCGAGACGCTCAAGACCTTTGACATGCAGATCAATGGGGCGCGCGCCGATGGCGCATCCGCCGGGCAGCGAGACGCGAGCGCGCCCACAGCGGGCGACGAGCGGGCCCAGGACGAGCGTCGAGGCCCGCATCGTCTTGACCAATTCATAAGACGCCTCGGGAGCGGCGAGCGTGCGTGCGCAGATTGTTGTCCGATGATGAGCGCGACCGTAGCCGAGTTCGACTTCGGCACCCATGGCGGCGAGCAGCTTGCGCGTGGTCTCGATGTCGCGCACCTGTGGGATGTTTTCGAGAATCACCGGCTCATCGGTGAGCAAGGCCGCGGCCATGCAAGGCAGTGCGGCGTTCTTCGCGCCGCTGATTCGGACCGTGCCAAGCAGTGGGTTGCCGCCGCGGATTACGAGCTTATCCATGTCGTGACGAGTTCCCGAGATACCCCACGCTGATCTTGCAGAGGGGTGCTGCGAATATTCTAGCGGGAAAGCCAGGGCGTGGGGCTTGGAATTGTGTCGAGGAGTTCCGTTTGTAACTGCTTCCTACTTGGTCCTCGCGATAGCGATAGCTTGGCGGACCCGGCCAGCGGACCTCTTCAGGGCCGCGGCAGCGTTAGCGCGGCTCACGCCAGCCTTCGCCATCACCAGAGCCACGGGCACGTGACCTCCCGCGGCGGCGAGGAGCTTGCGCGCAGCCGGGTGTTTGAGTCCGGCGGCTTCTTCCAGGATGCCCACTCCACGTTCCTGCAACTTCTCGTTCTTCGTGTGGAGGTTGACCATGAGATTCCCGTAGACATGGCCGAGACGCGTCATTGCCCCAGTTGAGAGCATGTTCAGAATCATCTTTTGCGCCGTGCCAGCCTTCATGCGGGTAGAGCCGGCGAGAACTTCCGCGCCGACCTCTGCAACGATCGCCACATGCGCGGATTCGCCAAGCGGAGATTTCCGGTTGCAGACGACGGCAACTGTCTTTGCGCCGCGCGCGCGTGCATACCTGATGGCCGCGATGGTGAAGGGAGTGCGTCCGCTGGCAGCGATACCTACGACGGCATCTTTTCTTGTTGGCTTCTTCTTCGCGATAGCTTTGCGTCCCAGTTCGCGGGAGTCTTCGTCGGCCTCTATGGCTGTACCCAGCGCTTTTGGGCCTCCCGCGATGATGAATTGTACGGTGCGCGGGTCGACATCAAAAGTGGGTGGACACTCGACAGCGTCGAGAGCGGCGATTCGTCCGCTGGTGCCGGTGCCGACGTAGATGAGGCGCCCACCCTGAGAAAGTGCCGCGGCGATCAGATCGATAGCTTGCGCGATTGGCCGCAGAGCGCGCTGCACGGCGGCGGCGACCTTGGCGTCTTCAGCATTGATGATGCGGGCGATTTCAAGCGCGGACTTCTGATCGAGATTGGCGGAGGCGGAGTTCGTCTTCTCAGTCCCGAGGCGGCGGAGTTCTACACCCGTTAATTTACGATTCGAGGCCTTGCGCTTCGTTGTCTTAGTCAAGGCTTTGCGTTTCAAGCGTTCTTCCTCAAGGTTTCAATTACCGCGTCGTGAAATGCCGGTCGCACCTGTTTGATTGCCTGGTTCTGGCAATCAGGCCAGGTGCGGTTAGTGAGCAGAGTTATCGAGAGCTGGCATTCCGCATCGATCCACAGCGATGTGCCCGTGTAACCGAGGTGCCCGAATGAACGCGGCGAGAAATACTTTCCGGATTGCGAGGGCATGGGTAAAGACGGTGTGTCCCAACCAAGCGCCCGGGACGTGCCTTCGGGAGCGGATTCCCGGCGCGAAAAGAGTTCGACGGTAGCGGAGCGCAGGATCGGGTATCCGCCATTGAGGATGGCGTGAGCGAAGATGGCCAGATCTTCGGCGGCCGAGAACAGGCCGGCGTGTCCGGCAATGCCGCCGAGAACGCTCGCGTTTTCGTCCTGCACCTCGCCTTGGATGATCCGGCGGCGGAAGGTGCGATCGTTGGCAGTTGGCGGGATGGAATCTTTCAAGGCGTTCGCGGGATTGAAGGTTGTGTGTGTCATGCCGAGCGGGCCAAAGATTTCACGCTGGCAGAACGCGTCGAGCGATTCGTCGGCCAGGCGTTCGAGCGCCACACCGAGAATGATGAAACCGATGTCGCTGTATTCGGCGCGCGTACCGGGGGCAGCGGAAAGTGGGGTGATGAACGCCGCTTGCAGAAGGTCTTCAGGCGTTTTGGCGCGCAGGAAAAGCTTTTCGTAAGCGGGCAGACCGGAGCTGTGCGCGAGCAGCATGCGCAGAGTGATTTCGCGGCGGCGAGGGTCATTGTTGTCGAGGGCACCGGCGAAGTCGGGGACGATGGCACTGACCGGGGCTTCGAGATCGAGCAGACCGCGTTCGTAGAGAATCATGGCCATAGCCGTCGTAGCGACGACTTTGGTAAGCGAGGCGAGATCGAAGATGCTCGCGGCACTGACTTCTGGCGATGCCGGATCGTATGTAAAGCGGCCGAGCGCCTTGTGGACGACGAGTTCCCCGCGGAAGGAGACCGTGAGCGAGCAGGCCGGGAAGGCGCGAGCGGCGATGGCGTTTTCCAGGATGACGAAAGCATCGTGAAACCGCTCATCCTGCGCAGTGGTATTGCGCACCAGGAAGGAAAAGCCGGATTCTCGACTCGGCAGTGTCAGGTTCAAGGGTGTTTTGTGAACTGATGGGGTTATAGCAAAGGCGGCGAGCAGAGGCAAACCGGGAGTTACTTCGGGAGCATCGTTTGTAACGTCAGCCTTGAGCCGCGTCTCCGCTGTCATGTAGAGTCACAGCAGACGTGAAACACTTACCGCAAAAACTGCTGCTCTTCGTTCTCCTGTTTTCGGCCGCCGCACTTTCTCAGACTTCGCTTAATTCGCGCCTCGCCGTTCTCGACTCTATCGTCAACGACGCCATCGCCCAGCAACAGATTCCGGGCGCGGTGCTTATCGTCGGGCACGACGGGCAGGTGGTTTATCGCAAGGCTTACGGCAGCCGGGCGCTGGAACCTCGGCGGGAGGCGATGACGCTCGATACGGTTTTTGATTGCGCGTCGCTGACCAAGGTCATTGCAACTACGACTGCGCTCATGCAGCTTTGGGAGCAGGGGAAGTTTCGCATGAACGATCCAGTCGCGAAGTACCTTCCCGAGTTCGGGCAAAACGGCAAGCAGGATATTACGATCCGGCAGTTGCTGGTGCACTACTCCGGGTTGCCCGAAGGTCTCGAATTGGGGAAGAAGTGGGAAGGTAAGGACACTGGGTATCGCATGGCGTTTGAGGTCACGCCAGACCGGGCCCCAGGCTCAGCTTTTGTTTATAGCGACATTAATTTCGTGGTGCTGGGAGCGCTGGTGGAGCGGCTCTCGGGCGACCCGCTCGATGAGTATGCGGCGAAGCACATTTTTGGACCGCTCGAAATGAAGGAGACGCGGTTTGTTCCTCCGCGGTCGTGGGACGCTCGTATCGCTCCAACCGAAGAGGACGAGAATCATCACCTGCTGCGCGGCGTGGTGCATGACCCTACGGCTCGCCGGATGGGCGGCGTGGCGGGACATGCGGGATTATTTTCGACCGCGGACGATCTGGCGATTTTTGCGCAGACCTTGCTCGATGGCGGGCGAGGCGTACTGACTCCGGCGACGGTCGCAAAGATGACTGCGCCCCAGCAGCCGGTGAATGGGACGGCAGTGCGCGGCTTTGGGTGGGACATCGATTCTCCTTTTTCCACCAACCGTGGAGAATTGTTGCCCGTTGGCGGTTACGGCCATACGGGATTCACCGGGACCTCGCTGTGGATTGATCCGACGACGAAGACCTATATCGTGCTGCTGACGAACGCGGTGCACATGAACGCGCTGCCGGCGAAGGAGAAAGGAAGCGCAGTTTCACTTCGGACGAAAGTCGCGACGGCGGTAGCGGCCGCGCTGGCGCTCGATCCCTCCGAAGCGGAGAAAATGCGCGTGGCAACGATCACCGGCTACAACGAAATGCAGAGCGCGGCGCGCAAGCTGGCGGTGCGGAACGGAGCGGTGAAAACGGGAATCGACGTGCTCGAGGAGATGAAGTTCGCGGCATTGCATCCGTCCAAGGGCGGGGCTCCACGAAGCATTGGACTTTTGACGAATCAGACCGGCGTGGACTCGGAAGGGCGCCGGACGATTGATGTTCTGGCGAATGTGCCGGGGATTTCATTGGATGCGATTTTCAGTCCGGAACATGGAGTAACGGGGACGCTGGACACGACGGATATTAAGAATACAAAGGATGCGACGACCGGAATTGCGGTCTATAGCGTTTACGGAGCGAGCGCGGCGGCGCGGCGTCCGCCGATAGATGTGCTAAAACGCGTGGATGCTGTAGTGGTTGATCTGGCTGACGCGGGCGCACGCTTTTACACCTATGAGGCCACGACCGGATATTTTCTGGAAGCGGCCGCGAAGGCGGGAACTGAGGTGGTCATTCTGGATCGGCCGAACCCAATTACGGGGTCGTTTATGCAGGGGCCAGTTTCAGATGCCGGGCGCGAAAGTCTTACGAATTATTTTCCCGAGCCGGTGCGCCACGGGATGACTCTAGGTGAGCTGGCGAAAATGTTTAATGCTGAGCGGCACATTGGAGCCCGTCTCGATGTGGTTGCGATGGAAGGTTGGCAGCCCGGCGACTGGTTCGATTCGACCGGCCTCGAGTGGGTGAACACTTCGCCCAATTTGCGGAGTTTGACAGAGGCAACACTTTATCCCGGAGTGGCGCTGATTGAAGGCACGAATGTCTCGGTAGGGCGAGGCACAGATACGCCATTCGAAGTGGTAGGCGCGCCCTGGATCAAGAGCAGGGAACTGGCGGCTTACTTGAACGCGCGCAGTATTCAGAGTGTGCGGTTCATGCCCATTGTTTTCACTCCTTCATCGAGCAACTTCGCCGGGGAACGATGTGAAGGCGTGAACCTGATTGTTCTGGATCGGAATACTCTGGACTCGCCGGAATTGGGGATCGAGCTGGCGTCGGCGCTGCATAAACTCTATCCGAACGACTTCAAGCTCGAGAAAATGGCCGATCTGCTGGTCAATCAGGCGGTGTTCGAAGCGATCGGTGCCGGAGAAGATCCGAGACGGATTGCCGAGGACTGGCAAGAGCGGCTCGATGGATTTATACGGTTGCGGGAAAAGTATTTGCTGTACAAGTAGAGGCGGTGACTCTTCCAACGCGAATATCTCTACACTGTCCGCCGCTGTTTTCTGTAACTCATGGCCCCGCGCTTACTCCTCAACTACAATTATCCGTGGTAAGCGGTTGTCTAAGCAGGTTGTCAATGACCGAAAATCTGCGTCTCATGCCGAGTCTATTTTACCGTTGCGCCGGTCCGAATTGCGGGGTGCTGAAAGGTGCGAGTGACCGCTGGTGGGTGATGTGGAGCTCGTTTGGCGATTATGAAGTGCCAGTGATGCATCTGGCGCCATGGGACGAAAAACTCGCGGTGCAGGAAAGCGCGATGCATGTTTGCGGCGAGGGCTGCGCCCAAAAACTGCAGTCACAGTTCATGGGCAATGTGCTCGAGAACCAGTCGCGGAAAAGTGAGGGTTAGGTTTGCGGAGATTATTGGTTCTCAGCTAAGTGGCAATCCGGTGACCGCATCTAAGATTGCAAGTGTGTTGTTAAATTTGTCTTGCAGAGGTAGGTCTTCGATGAGAATCCGTGCTGCTTCCATTTGCGTACTGCTGCTGGCGGGGATCGCCGCCGCACAGTCGACCCCGACCCCGGCTCCGGCTGCTCCTGCGGCAGAGTCGGCCAAGCCTATGCTGACCATTCCAGCGGGAACGATGGTACCACTATCGCTGAAGCAGGCAATATCGACAAAGACGGCCAAGGACGGAGACCCGGTGTATGCGGAGACTGCCTTTCCGTTTGTAGTCAACGACCGGGTGGTGATTCCGGCGGGGACTTATATTCAGGGAAAGATCGAGCGCGTGCAGCGCGGCGGGCACGTAAAGGGACGCGCCGAGGTGCTCATCCACTTCACTTCGATGATTTATCCCAACGGCTACACGGTGATGCTGGGCGGTTCGATAGAAAACACGCCCGGGGCCGAGAAGACGTCGATGAAGGATTCGGAAGGGACGATTCGTGAGGATAGCGACGCCGGGAAAAAAGCCAGGGAAACCGTGGGCGGGGCTACGACGGGAGCGGTGATCGGTGCGATCACCAACGGAGGGAAAGGCGCCGGCATCGGAGCCGGAATTGGTGGAACCGCTGGGTGGGCGGTAGGAATGCTCTCCCGGGGCTCTGACGTAAGGCTGGAGCCGGGGGCTTCCATCGAGATGGAGATCCAGCGGGAAGTTCAGGTGGATGCGAGCCGTATTTCCTCACGACATGAAGTCATTGTCCGCAATTAGCGACTAGCGTTCGCAATCGCGAGCCGTCGAATCCGCAGCTTTGTTTCTCCATCGTTTCGCGGACAAGAGTGTCCGCGCCACACCGTCTATTTCAATACAAACATAGCGTTAACGTGCGTCGTGACCGTCACGTTCTGGGGCGAGAACTCCTCGGTTGGCGTGGGCCCTTGTGCTGCCATCGCCGCGGGCATGGCACGGCGCGACATAGGCGCGACAATGCGAATGTTCTCGAAGGTATCGACGGAAGCATAGGAGAGTTCGCCGAGCGTGCGTCCGCTGGCATTGGCAAGAGACTGCGCGGAAGCGCGCGCGCGCCTATAGGCGTCGGCGACGGCTTTGCTCTTGGCCTCGTCGGTCGAGTCGAGCGTGTAGCTGAGCGACTGGCTTTCACCGACGCTAGCCTCCGCGAGTTGCTGGGTGACGGGGCCGATCTTGGAAAAATCCTTGAGCTTCAAGCTGACGCTGGCCCTGACCTGGTAGCCGATGACTTTGTGCGTCGGGTTTTTCCAGTCGTATTGAGGATTCACCGAGAAGAAGCCGATTTCCGCAGACTTCGGATCGATGCTGTTGGCTCGCAGAACTTGGCGCGTGGCCTCGGCTTGCTTGGCGGCTTGGTCGTAGGCTTCTTTGGCGCTCTCGGCTTGGGCGGAGATGTTGAACTGGATGAGTGCGGTATCGGGCGCGGTCTCAAATTTGCCATCGGCGCCCACGAAAATCGTGTCGGGCATGGGGTTCAGCATGGGACTCTGGGCGGCCGACAGAGCACTCAGAACGAGAACGGCGCAAACGATGACCATGAAGGTTTTCATCCATTTCTCCTGCGATCTTGATGAATGTGATCTTGGTGATTCTGATTTCGATTGATCTCGAAATAAGCATTCTGGAAAACCCGACATAAGAAACCGAAGCTAAAGCTCCGTTATACACCTCTGCTCTTAGAACGCGTCGAGCTTCACGGCTTGCAATCGAAAGAAGCGAAAAGGAAAAGAGTTGGCAGGCGAAAAGGAAGTAGAAACCCGGGACTGCCCGCCGGATGCGAAACAGGCACATCTGGCGGGCACCGGTTACTTCACCCCAGAACGGCGGAACACGCACCGCAGCGGGGCCGTTTGGATCGACTTCACTGGTCGGTTGGATGAGGTGATGACAGTGAAACGATGCCTGGCGCCTGATGGGAAAATGTTGGTCGGGCTTGGCCTGGTCAGGTTTGGCTGTTCAGCATTGTGAATGTAGCCAGCGGTTTCATGATCACACCTTCGGAAACGAGGCGTTTGCCTCATTGATGTCGTCCCGCAGGTCTTCCCAGATATTGTCTGACATTTCCAGAAAGACCTTGACGATCTCGGGATCGAATTGACGGCCGGACCAGGCTGCGATTTCCTTCCGGGCCGCCTCAATGGATTGGGCAGCACGGTAGGGACGGTCGGATCTCATGGCGTCCAGCGTATCGGCAATCGCAAAAATCCGGGCGCCCAGCGGGATCTCATCGCCCTTCAGTCCACGAGGATAGCCAAGTCCGTCATAGCGCTCCTGGTGGGAGTAGACGATTTCTGCTGCCTCCGCCAAAAATGGGATTCGGGAAATGATCTTGTAGCCGCGGTAGCAGTGCTCTTTCATGATGTCCATTTCCTGCTCCGTGAGCTTGCCGGGCTTGCGCAGGATGTCGTCGGGAATGGCCATCTTGCCGATGTCGTGCAGGAAGGCTCCGCGGGCGATCATGTCGACCTCTTCTTTCGGCAATCCCATTTTGCGTGCAATCGCGATAGTGTAGGCGGTTACGCGCCTGGAGTGGCCTTCCGTCTCGGCGTCCTTGAGGTCGAGCGCATCGCCCAGGGCTTCGAGTGTGATGTCATAGGACTTCTCCAGGTTGGAAAGCGCCGCTTTCCATTGCTGCGTGCGGGCAGCAACCAGGGCCTCCAGGTTGGTGCGATAGGCATCGTTTTCGCGTTTCAGGCGGCGATTCTCAAGCGCGCGGCGGACCGTGGCCAGCAGTTGCTCTCGCTCGAAGGGCTTGAGCAGGTAATCGTATGCTCCGTTGCGCAGAGCCTGTAGCGCGACCTGAATGTCGTGGACCGCGGTCACCATCACGATCGGCATGTCAGGATATCGTTCCTTGGCACGTTCCAAAAGCGCAATCCCATCCATCTCCGCCATCATCAGGTCGGAGAGCACGAGATCGAATTCGTCACCCGATTCCAGAATCGAAAGTGCTTCAACGCCACTGGCTGCCTGGCGCGTCTGAAAATGGGCTCCGCCCAGCATCGACGAAACAATCTCCCGGATTGTTTCCTCGTCGTCCACGACGAGAATGCGGTCATTAGGCATGGCGGCTGAGTGAATGTATCGCTCATTTTAGGCCACGATTTCACATTCCGAAAGTAACCAAGTGGAGACGGAAATCCGTGCGGCGCGCCCGATCGAGCGTGATACTTAGAATCTTAGGTGTTCCTGCGCGTATCTTTGTGCCTTTATCTATGAATCCTGCCGGCCCATTCGGGAGTTCGGTTGGTGCGCTTGCCGTCCCTTGGTTGACGGGGCGGGAAACGGCTGCCCTGATCTCGGTGGCGGTCAGTCTGCTTTTCTTCCGCGTCCTTCGGGAACGATATCTGCTGACTTGGGGAGCGGGCTGGCTCGCCTATGGGGTATTTCTTTGGGCAAGGAGCGGGAGCCAGTTGCACGCTACCTCAAGGGCGATGGCAGCATTCGTCCAGGCTGATTTTGTGCTGGCGATGGGATTGTTTGCGGCTGCGGCACTGATGTCGGTGCAGGCGCGGCGAGCGCTGACGGTGCTGATGGCATTCTCATGGGTGCTGATGGTTTTTGCGGCAATGAGACCGCTGTATTTTCCTGATTCGCTGTACCTTGTGGATTCGAAGACCTTCGGGCTGGATGTGGCATGCCGGCTCGTTGCGGCATGGGCAGCCGTGGAACTGCTGCGCTCCCGGCTCGGGCGCATTGGGCTGGGGACTTTCCTGTTCGGCGCCGGGCTCCTGACGTTGAATCTGAAATGGCTTCCGTTCACCAATCGCGTTCCGAGTGAAGGTTATCTGTTGGCCGAAGTGCTGTTCGGTTCGAGCATCCTGCTGCTGGCGCTGGACGATTCGCGGCTGCGCACGCGGCGGCTGGCGGTGCTCAACGAGTTGAGGGTCGCGATTGCGCGCGCCCAGAATCGCGCCCCGATGATGCAGGCGGCGCTGGAAAAACTGCAAGCCGCAGTGGGAGCGAAGGCCGCGTGGTTCCAGTTGATGGAAGACGACCATCTGGTCCCAACCCAACACGTGGGCCTGTCGCCGGAATTTCTGCGGGCCATCAGTCAAGCCGAAACCGATGAAGTCCAGGCCCGCATCCTCCAGCAAAACCGGGCGGTGGTGATGAAGCTCGCGGACCTGTCCCAGCCAGAACGGCAACAACTGGAGAAGCGCGCCATTCATCACGTGGTACTGCTGCCGGTGCGGGGCAAAAAGTCGGCGCTCGGGATGCTGTCGTTCGGCTGTTCACGCCGCCGCCACACCCGCGAAGAACTGGAGTTCTTGGAAACGGCGGCGCAGGCGCTGGGAATTGCGGCTGAGAGTCTGCGGTTGCTGGAGCAGGTGCTGCGCTCGCAGCGGCAGTGGACGAATACCTTCGATTCCATCCAAGATCTGATTCTGGCGCACGACGCAGACTTCCGCATCCTCAAAACAAATCATGCCCTGCTGCAGCGGCTGGAAAAGGCGCCGGCCGATGTCTTGGGCAATCTGTGCGAAGAGATTCTGCCGCAACAGCTTGCCTGGAGCAGATGCCCTTATTGTGAACGCGGTTCGGGCCTGACGGAAGGAACGGATCCCTGTTTCGGCGGCCAGTCGATAGTTTCAACCTCGTCTTATGCCGAGCAAGGAAGCCAGCCGAACGGCACCATTCATGTGGTGCACGATACGACCGCTCGTCAGATAGCGGAAGAAAAGTACCGCATGTTGTTTGAGCAGGTGCAGGAAGGCGTGTTCGTGGCCACGCCGGATGGCGATTTGCTCGACTGCAACGATGCCTTTGTCACTATGCTCGGGTACGGCAGCCGGGACGAACTGATGGCACTCGACATGGGGAGCGTGCTGCACGCCGTTCCCGAGGAGCGCGAGGCGTTTCGAAAGGAAATCGAGGCGCACAATTACGTACGCAATTTTGAAACCACGATGCGACGCAAGGATGGCACGCTGCTGGTGGTCGCGCAGAGTCTGCTTTGCAACGCGCGATTCGAACGGAAACCTTGGGCGCTATCAGGGCTTCGTTCTCGACATCACAGAGAAGAAGCGCTCGGAAGACGACATGCGGCGGCGCAATCGCGAGTTGAACGCACTCAACGCGATGGCCGTCATCGCGACCCAGTCGTTCGATCTGGATGAAATTCTGAATCTCACGCTGCGCCAAGTAATCTCGCTGTTTGGGGCCGAGACCGGCTCGGTCTATCTGGCTGTGGAACCGGACGGCACCTATCGGCGGCGCGCGGGTGGGGGCCCGCGCAGCGAGGCGCGCGTCCGCATGGCGGAAGTCGTCTTTCCGGAGGGGCTGGGCGATCTGGTGATGCGCTCGCGCGCCGAAGTGGTGACGCAGGATTTTATGCCGCATCTGCCACCAGCGGTGGTGGAATTTATCTGCGCAGACGGCTTGCCCTACTGGATCTGGGTCGTGCTTTGGGGTAAGGACAAGCCCATCGGCATCATGGGCATTGCCAGCAAGCAAGACCGGCACTATTCGAGCAACGACGAGAATCTTCTGGTCGCCATCAGCCGTCAACTGGCGACCACCGTCGAAAAGGTGCAGCTTTACGAGGAAACTTGCCGCGCCTACGAAGACTTGCGGCGGACGCAGGAGCAACTGCTGCAGAGCGAGAAGATGTCAGCCGTGGGCCAACTGATTTCGGGCGTAGCGCATGAATTGAACAATCCGCTGACCGCCATCTTGGGTTACGCGCAACTCTTGGAAAGTGAGGGCCTTGACGACCGTTCCGCCGATTATGTGGCTAAGCTGTTCAAGCAGGCCCAGCGAACCCACCGTGTGGTGCAGAATCTGCTCTCTTTTGCGCGCCAGCGCAAGCCCGAGAAACAGGAAGTGGACTTGCGCAAGGTGCTGGAAGAGTCGCTTACCCTCCGCGAATACGATTTGAAGGTTCACAACGTCTCGCTGGAACGCGAAATTGAGCCGGAACTGCCCTCGGTAGTCGCCGATCCGCACCAGTTGGAGCAGGTTTTCCTGAACATTGTCAACAACGCGCTCGATGCCATAGTTGACGGCAACGGTGAGGGCAACGCCGAGCGCAATGGCGATGGCAACGGTGGCGGTGTCTTGAAGGTGCGCGTCTTCAAGAAAGATGCCTGCGTCTGCGTGGAGTTCGATGACAGTGGTCCGGGAATTAAGGACCCCGGCCGGATTTTCGATCCCTTCTATACCACCAAGTCTGTGGGCAAGGGAACCGGCCTCGGCTTGAGCATCTGCTATGGGATTGTCAAGGAACATGGCGGGGAAATCGTGGCCCGCAACCGGGAAGAGGGCGGCGCGACGATTGCTGTCCGTTTGCTGGCCAGCGAAGGACCCGCGGTGACCGAGACAGTGGCGCCCAGGCGCCGAGAGTCCGTGCTGAAGGGGCGCGTGCTGTTGGTCGAAGACGAAGAAGCGGTGCTCGAATTTGAACGGGACGTGCTGGTCGGTGCGGGAGCCGAAGTCACAACGTCCATGAGCGTGGCCGACACCCAGGAGCGGCTCCGCCAAGGTTCTTTCGACGTGATCGTGATGAATGGCCGTATGCCAGGAGGATGCAGTGCACGGGAAATATATGAGTGGATTGCGCAAAATTATCCCGCTCTGGAGAAAGGGCTGCTGCTGACGTTTTCCACCGCGACCGACGAGCAGACTAGAAGTTTCCTCCAGGAGAAGAGCGTGCCCTCGCTGTCCAGGCCATTTGAAATGGCGGATCTGATCTCACATGTCCGCGGCCTGAGCCACAGGAATGGCAACTCTGCAATGCAGTCAAACAACGAGAGCGCGGAAAAAGCCTACGTGGCAGGCGCGGGAGCATAGACGCCGAGTTTAGCAGGCTGCGGCAAAACTCGAATTGCCTTTGATTTTGGGTGGCGCAGCGGTTTACCGCTGCGATAAAGGCTTCTTTTTCGGAGGCGGCTTTAGCCGCTGAGGTGAGATTGCGATGCGGAAAAACACCTTTTCCGCAGCCTGCTAGAACCTATCTTATAAATTGGTTTGGGTAGGGCACGGCTTCAGAGCCTGCCCTGAGCGAAGCCGAAGGGTGCCGTCCGGAGCTAATAAAAACGCGGGCGTTAGCCCCTGACGGCTCGGACAGTTTACTTCTAGCGGCTCATTCTCAGATGGCTCCTAGAGTTGTCCTTTCAACCCCCGCGTCATTTCTGCAATCAGTTTTTCGTTGCGCCGGTACCAGCGCCAGTGCCCTTCTCTCTTGGCCTCCACCAGTCCGGCTTTTTCGAGAATTCGCATGTGATGCGAAACGGTAGGCTGCGCCAGCTTCACGCGCGGTTCGAGGTCGGCGGCGCAGAGACCGGTTTCCTTATTGAGGGAGCATCCGCCTTTTTCTTTGAGTGCCAGCAGAATTCGGCGGCGAGTGGGGTCGGCGATGGCGTGCAGAAAGCGATCGAGATTGGTAGCGGCATGAACCATGATTTATTTGTAATTGGAGATTGGTAGTTTGTAATCTAGAACCAATCCCAATGCGCCTTCGGGTTCTTAATTACAAATTACAAATTGCCAATTACACATTCCTCTATTTTTTCACAATGGGATTGTAGCCATCGCTGACGAGGCGGTTGCGCATAGCGTCGGCGTCCTTCCACTCGGCGTAGGGCCCGACCTGAACGTGATAAAACTTATCGCTCGAAGGGTTGTTTGCAACAAAGGCTGGATACTGTTTCTTTTTCAGAGCCTCGACCAGCGCTTCGGCGTCTTCCTGCCGGCTAACCGCAGCGACCTGCACATAGTAACCGGGGGTCGAGGGCGTGCCGGTACCACTGCCTGTGACTTCCTTGGGCGCTTCAGCGGCTGGGGTCGCCGCGGCTGGGGTCGCGGCGGTTGGGGCTGCCGGTTGCGCCTTGGAATCCGTCGCCGTAAGCGCGGCGTCGGCATTCTTTTCGCCTACGGCCTTGTAAAAGCTAAAATCGCCCGACGGCGGCGCGGGCTGCGGAGCTTCGCCTTTTGCCGCGGAGGGCCGAACGATGGTCGACGGCGCTCCAGTGGGACTCAGCAAACCGCCCGCGACCGCCATAGTGGTTTTCCTGCCCAGCGAAAAGCCGATCGCGAAGAAGAAAGCACAGACCAGGACAAAGGCGAAAAAAAGCGCCAGCATGCGGCCCGTGCCAATGTTGATCTCCGTATCCTGCTGCGCCGTGGGCATGAGAACCAGCTTTGACCTCTACCTTCCTGCCGGCGCGGCCGGTGTAGGCACGTTCGCGAGCAACTTCTGAATGCCAGAGTAGAAATCGACGGGCACGGGGAACACCACGGTGGTATTTTTCTCGACCCCGATTTCAGTGAGCGTCTGCAAATACCGCAACTGAATGCTGGCCGGCTCGCTGGACAACAAATGCGCTGCATCCACCAGGCGCTGCGCGGCCGAAAACTCGCCTTCGGCGTGGATGATCTTCGAGCGCTTCTCGCGTTCCGCCTCGGCCTGCTTAGCCATGGCCCGCAACATCGACTCGGGCATATCCACCTGCTTGACTTCCACGTTGGCGACCTTCACCCCCCACGGCGCGGTGTGCGTATCGAGGATGCTCTGCAAGCGCAAGTTAATCTTGTCGCGGTGAGCAAGCAATTCGTCGAGTTCCTGTTCGCCCAGCACCGAGCGCAAAGTAGTCTGCGCAAACTGCGAAGTCTGGTAGGCATAATTCGAGACTTCAACCACCGCCTTGTTAGGATCGATCACGCGCAAAAAAATAACCGCATTCACTTTTAACGTGACGTTGTCGCGGGTAATGATGTCCTGCGGCGGAACTTCCAGCGCTTCCTGCCGAAGCGAAATCCGCACCATGCGGTCGACCGGGGCAAAGACCAGAATTATCCCCGGACCCTTGGCCGTGCCTAACAGCCGTCCGAGCCGGAAGATGACGCCACGCTCGTATTCGGCAAGGATCTTTATGGAACTCAGCAGGTAGATGACAAGGATGATGATGCCAACCGTGACCACCGAAAAAGGAAGATCCGGCATATAAGCCTCCAGGCAACTCGAGATTCAGAGTATGAGCGGATTGTAGCGCACGCGGGCGGGAATTGGCGGTGATGAGGTACTCGCGCAGTTGTTGAGGAAGATGCGTGCGCTCGGCGGCCAATGGCAAATCTCCACGTCAAGCTTAGCGTCCTCAGCGATCATTTCAACAGCGGCCAACCCTTGGCAACCGTCCCGCAGTGCACAGCGTGCACAGGTGTGAGCTCCCCGGCTTGCGGCCTCCGGGAAAGAGTGGCTGAAAGAGCCCACGCCCAGCCAACAAGAAGCAAGGCCATCAGGTTTGAACCTTCCCAGCGATGCATCCACAAGAACACATACAGCGGAGTAAAGAATAGCAAGACCATGGGCGAGAGCAAGACTACGCGCTGCCATTGATTCAGCTGAGGGTTCTCCAGAACATAGTTAAGTACTATGAGCGCTGGAATGATAAGAAGGCTGTAGTCATACAGCAAGGTGTGATACCCGACCAACAGGGTTACTAAAACGGCCAGAGCAAATACCAAGTCGAACCTCTGCGGGCTGGGCTCGCGGATGCGCTTCCACTGCCAGAATACGACGTAGAGGGCCGCCGCCGAGACCACAACTGTTGCTGCCAGCAGGACCTGTGCGCCGGCCCAATTCGAGAACCAACTCTCGATCAAGCCGCGCAGATCGGGGTAGTCTCGAGGCGGCAAAATCAATCCCCCTCGATGTTGCTCCAACGACCAGATGTAAAAGGGATAATGGAGAACAACCTTCCAACCAAGAAAGGCCGCGGAGATCATGGCCAGGCCTATGCCCGCCAAAACGAAGCCTCCCAATACTCTCCATATTTTGAGGAAGAGCATTACCAGGACCAGTGGGAGTACGAGGTGGAAACGAAACAGACTAAGCGCCAGCAAAGCGCCGGCTGTAACCCAGGCATTTTCCTTGAAAGCCGCAAATACCAAGCAGTAAAGGAATAGAAGGAGGATAGTATCCTGACCTTCCAACATACCCAGAAAGACGGGAAAGGACCCGAGGCAAAGCAGTGTAATAAGGGCCGGGGAAAACTGAGCGAGTGCTGGCAAATGCGGCCGCACAACAAAGGGTAACAAAACTAGCAGAATCAGGCTTCCGAGGTTCCATAGAACATAGGCGGTAACATAAGAGAAGACACTGAAGGGAACAAAAAGCAAAGCCTCAAAAGGCGCATGCATGAAGGGAATGGCAGCCTTGCGGCTCGTACCCCGGACGACCTCCTGCTGGACGTGCCACTCCGCCGCCTCATCGTAGATTTGCGAGCCCATTCCCGAGTTCAGCATTTTGCCGGCTGAGTAAAAAATGGTGAAATCGAGACCGCCCTGGGAAATTGTACCCCGTGCGAACCACCAAGCTCCGGCATGAATAGCGAGCATGCCAGTGAGGAAGATTATTACGCAGGTGCCTATCCTCTTGGAGAGTTGGGCCAAAACAACCGTTTCCTATACGCGCCATTCTACTGGATTCAAGCCATTACCGTTTTCGCCGCCGCCACCGGATCCACGCGCAGCGTCAGTCCATCCACCTGCCGCACGACGATCTGTTCTCCGGCGGGAATGGGGATTGTGGAGACGGCGTCCCAAAGCTCGCCGTGCACGAAGACTTTTCCGGACGGCGCCAGCGTGCTTTGCGTTATTCCGATTTCTCCGATCAAGCCTTGTTTTCCGGTGACAATCTTGTGGCGGCGGGCGCGCACGGCGATGCTCATCAGGAAGGCCGTGATAAGTCCGAGCGGGATGCTGACGGCGAGTGCGGTCACGAGGCGGACCCGCATCTCTGGGATGGGCGCGTCGACCAGAAACAGTCCGCCGAGCGTCAACAGGACAATCCCGCCGGTGGTGAGCACGCCGTGGCTGGCGAACTTCGCTTCCGCGGCGAACAAAGCGAAAGCGCCGATGATCATGGCAATGGCCGCGAAACGCACAGGCAGCAGGTTCAACGCGAACGCCGCCAGCAGGATGAAGACTACGCCCACGGTTCCGGGAATGACCGCGCCGGGGTGGTTGAATTCCGCGTACAACGCCAGTGCGCCGATGGCCAGCAGGATGAACGCTACGTTCGGGTCCATGATGTAGGAGAGAATGCGCTGCTTGAGCGTCATCCGATAGTCGCGCACGGGTTGGTCGGTCAGGCTAAGCGTGACGACGCCGCCATTGAAACGCTTGAAGCTCTTGCCGCTCAATTGGCGAAACAGATCCTGTTCGCTCGGAGCAATGTACTCGATCAGTTTCTTGTCCAGTGCCTCCTGATCGGTAAACGATTTCGACTCGCGCACGGCGCTCTCCGCCAGTTCGACGTTCCGACCGCGCTTGGCGACGACAGAGCGCATCAAGGCAGCGGCGTCGTTCTCCATTTTTTGTTTCATCACGTCGTCCATCTTGCCGCCGCCCAGGATTACGGGATGCGCGGCTCCGGTATTGGTTCCCGGCGCCATGGCTGCGACGTCCGCCGATTCGAGGATGAAGAAGCCGGCCGATGCGGCGCGGCTGCCGCTGGGCGTCACGTAGATGATGACCGGCACCGGCGACGCCACGATTTTCTCGATGATTTCGCGCGTCGAATCGACCAGTCCGCCAGGAGTGTTCATCTCGATCAGGACGGCTTGGTCGTGGTTGGCGGCGGCTGCATCGAGTGCGCGGCCAATGTATTCGGCGGTGACGGGCTGAATGGCGTCGTCGACAGTGATCCTCAACACGTCGGCGGAGGATAAGGTTGTGAACAAAAAGAGCGCGGCGAACAAGCCGGCCGCAAGGCAAATCCACAGTTGCTGTGACCGCCGACAGCTGCCGAGCTTCGCTCGGTTTGGACGGGCCTGAGCCTGCCCCGAGCTTGCCGAAGCGGCGCCCGTCCCCACACGACCCCTGAGAGCTGAGAGCTGAGAGCTGAGAGCTGATTTCATGGCTGTGACAGCGGCTGCGCTTTCTCCGCGAGCTTGGCTGCTAGGGTGCGCTTCAAGTCCTGGCCGGCGAAATTGCCGGGTTCGAGTTGCAGCGCCCGGTTGATGTTCTGGGCCGCTGCTTCCATTCTATTTTCTCTCAAATCGAGCCGCGCCAGAATCAAGTATGCCTCGGCAGATTCGCGAACGCGGAGCGCGGCCTCGGCCTCGGCGCGGGCCTCGCGAGCGTCGCCACGAGCGTCGTAATCTTCGGCCAGCGCCGTGAGCGGCGCGGTGCTCGTGGGATCGACCGCAGCCGCGTGACGGAATTCGGCCTCGGCTTCAGTCGTGAATCCGTGGGCCATGAGTTCTTTGCCGAGTTCGAGGTGAAAACGCGCGTGTGTGCGGGGATCGGATCGAGCGAAGCGTTCTTCGGCCCAACTCCCCATCTGCATCGTCATCTGGCGGAAAGCGTCTTCCTCGTAGTTGCGCTTGATCCGTTCGAGTGGAATCTTCGAAGTAGCACTGCTCGCAACGATACTGCCGCTCGGGGAGGTAAGGGAGTCGAGCAGCATTCTAGCCTCGGCGTCGCTCGGACGATGATCGAGCGCGGCGTGCAATTCACGCGCCGCGCCGGCGCGATCGCCCGTCTGCGTAAGAGTCACTCCCATGTTGAAGCGATAGTCGGCGTCGCTCGGATCGTTCTGAATCGCTCGCTCGAAATAGTCGGCGGCCTTTTTCTGGCCGCGGCGGGCCGCGACCACCCCGAGGTTGTTATATACCTCGGCCAGCGGCAGACGTGCGGCGAGGAACTCAAAGGCAGTTTCGGATTTCGCGAAGTCTCCGTGAGCGTAGGCGGCAAGACCGAGATAGAAGTTTGCCTCGCGTGCAACAGCGGAAGAATGCGGGATTTGACTCAGGGCGGCGATCGCCGGTTCGTACGTGTGCTGGTCGTAGTAAGTTTTACCCAGTTCCAGCCAGGCTTGAGCGTAATCCGGATTCAGGCGAACCGCTTCGCGATAGTGCTGCACCTTTTCTTCAGCCGTAGTGGCCAAAATGCCGCGTACATAATTTTCCAGCGCGTCCAGGCGGACGGTCGCAATGCTGGCGATGTACTTGTCCTTGGGCACAGCGTAGTCGGCGCGGATCAGGCGAAGCAGATCCCAGGCCAGCGCGGATTGGAGGTTGCCGAGATCAACCAGTGGCGCCGACTCGGTAGCGGCGGGCAAGAGTTTCTGACCGCGCATGTCGAGCAACTGGGCGATAGCAGTCAGGCGCGCTCCGTCGTAAGTGTAGGAGCCGACCACGGCGTAATCCACATCCATCTGTTCGGCGAGCCGGTAGAGGGTGGCGCGCGAAGCATGAACGCCAGCCGGAATGCCCTGGCGGTCGTAGGCCCGCAGTCGCTCCTCACGGCTGGCTACATACAGCACCGGAGAATTGAGTTGCTCGTGAAAGGTTTCGGGGAAGGATTCGCCAAGCCATTCCAGACCTGGCGTTGGAGAAGCATTCTCGAAGGGAATCACGACTATGGTCCGGCCGATCGCGATTTGGCCGACCGCGATCCGGTCGACCACAGTTCCGCCAGAGGCAGGAGCGTCCTGGGCGCGCAGCGACGGGCAGCAGAGCAGCGAAACCACAAATACGAAAACAGCAACGCGTTTCACCACAAGTTGATTATATCGGCATGTACCGTGACGGCGTGATGGTTACTGTGGTCGATCCAAGCTTGGGGTGGAGAGTCGGGCGCCCGCGCACGGCAGGACGGGCGAGACGCCCGTCCCTGCACTGTCCTCCTGGAGCGGAGGCTGAGCCCCGGTCCAGCCCGGCAGTTTATCGCTTCCGGTAATGAGACGGGCGCCCCGCTCGTAGGTGAGATATGACCACGCCCATTGGATCATCACCAGCAGGCGATTGCGGAACCCGATCAGAAAAAGAATGTGGATGAACAGCCATGCCAGCCAGGCGAAATAGCCGGACAACTCGAACTTGCCAAACTGGGCGACAGCCGCGGCACGGCCGATCGTGGCCAGGCTGCCTTTATCGTGATAACGAAAATTGCGTCGTGGTTGATTCTCAAGGTCGCGGGTGATAGTCTCCGCAACCCAGTTCCCTTGCTGAATAGCGACCTGCGCGACTCCAGGCAGCAGCTTGCCGTTTTCGTCGTTTAGCGCGGCGAGGTCGCCAATGACAAACACCTCCGGATGTCCCGGAACGCTGAGGTCGGGTTGAACGAGCACGCGACCGGCGCGGTCGAGGGGAACGCCCAACTTTCGTCCCAGTGGCGAAGCGGCCACGCCCGCTGCCCATAAGACCACTGGGGAGGCAATCCTTTCGTCCCCGACCCAAACCGCGCCGGGTTCAATGCGGGTGACCATGTTTGAGGTGCGAACCTCAACGCCCAAATGTCGCAGTTGGTCTTCAGCTTTGCGAGAAAGATCCTCGGAATAGGCTGGCAGGACGCGGGGTCCGCCTTCAATGAGCAGTATGCGGCTCTGCCGCGGATCGATGTTGCGAAACTCGTGGTTCAGCGCGTGGTGCGCGATTTCGGCCAGCGTTCCAGCGAGTTCGACGCCGGTGGACCCGCCTCCGATGACCACAAACTGTAGTGGAGATTTACCGTCGGCGGTCCGGCGCTCGTTCTTCTGCCGCTCGGCCAGTTCGAAGGCCAGCAGAACGCGGCGCCGGATTTCGAGTGCGTCCTCAATTGTCTTCAGACCGGGTGCCAGCGGTTCCCACTCTTCGTGACCAAAGTAGGCATGGGTTGCCCCCGAGGCGATGACCAGGAAATCGTAATCGAGCGCCTGCTCCTTAGTGATGACTTGCTTCTGTTCCAGGTTGAAACCAACCACTTCTTCAAGCAACACTTGAACATTGGAATGAGCTCTAAGTATCGAGCGGATGGGCGCTGCTATTTCGCCCGGGGACAGGCCGGCGGTTGCGACCTGGTAGAGCAGCGGTTGAAAGGTATGGTGATTCCTCCGGTCAAGGACCGTCACCCGAACGCCAAGCCGGCCGATCCGCCGGGCGGCGGTTAGGCCCCCGAAACCAGCCCCCACGATCACCACCCTCGGTCTCGGACTATTGCTCGTTGGCATTCGGTTCATTGGCTCTACTGTAGAGATTCACAGAATGGCCGTTCCGTCGGAAAACATTTGGTGCTGGATTTCAAAAGTTTCAAGGTTTCTGAGTTCCGAAGATATGTCTCCATTCGGGTTGCCGAGCTTTTGCTGGTTCCCGTCAAGCCTTGAAGCGCCGAAACCTTATACACTGCTTCTTCACTGATGATGACCCCGGCGCAGCCCAGTTCGTCAGCCCTGCGTTTTCTCCAGCCTTCCGTCCGTGACATCATTTTCATCTTTTTTTTCTGGTCGCTGTTGGTCGGCTCCTTGGCGAATCGGCCGCTGGCGGACGCGGACATTGGATGGCACATCCGAACCGGCGAACAGATTCTGGCCACGCACACCCTTCCCCGCACCGATCCATTTTCTTCCACCATGCAAGGTCAGCCCTGGTTTGCCTGGGAATGGTTGTACGATCTGCTGCTCGGGATTCTCCATCGAGCCTGCGGACTGAACGGAGTGGTTTGGTTATGCGCCCTATTGATATCTGCGACTTTTGTGCTGCTGCTTTCGCAACTGCTGCAGCGCGGCACAGGCCTGCTGCTGGCGATCGTGCTGATGCTGCTGGCGGAGGCCGTGTCGGCGATTCATCTGTACGCGCGCCCACACATTGTGAGCTGGCTTCTGTCTGTGTTGTGGTTTGTTGTGTTGGAGCATTGGGATGAGTGGGAACGAGGTGAACACGCAAGCCTGCCGCGCTGGATTCCCTGGTTCTTTCCCGCCTCGATGGTGCTTTGGGCGAACTTGCATGGCGGATGGCTTTTCGGCATGGCGTTGCTCGGAATCTACACGCTGGCTGCATTTATCGAGAGCTTGCGTACACAGGATGCGTTGGCAGCGATTCGCGTTGCTCATAGGGCTCGCGCCATGGCTAAGGCCTGGGCGGCTTCGGCGGTGGCAACGCTGGTGAATCCATTTGGCTGGCGGTTGCATGCGCACGTCTATCGCTATCTAAGCGATCGCTATCTGATGGACCGGATCGACGAGTTCATGTCGCCTGACTTTCACGGTTGGGCGCAGCGCTGCTTTGCGGCCATCCTGATGCTCACGCTGCTCGCGTTTTGGGGTAACGCCACTTCGAACAATCGAACCAGCCTGCGGCTCAATCACCTGCTGGTCGTACTGCTCGCGGTGTATGCGGGATTTTATTCGTCACGCAATCTGCCGCTTTCGTCGATGCTGCTGGTGCTGATAGCTGGGCCGATCCTGTGGGAAGACTTTACTTCACTGGCGGATAAGCCGGACGCCTGGCAATTTGTGCGCAATAGCACGGCCCGAATTTCGAAGTTCTCCGATCGCATGGGCACGCAGGAAATGCAATTTCGGGGTCACGTGTGGCCGGTCATCGTCGTGGTTCTTGGGTTGGCGATTTGCCTTCACGGAGGCCGGCTCGGCTCGCGCCAGCTGATTCATGCCCAATTCAACCCGCAGAAAATGCCGGTCGCGGCCGTGACTTTCCTGCAGGAAGAACTGCACGGCAAGCACCCGAGCACGAATCCGGTTTTCTCGACCGACACCTGGGGAGGTTATCTGATCTACCGACTGTACCCCGAGCGAAAGGTCGTTGTGGACGACCGTCACGATCTCTATGGTTCGAACCGGGTTCGCCAGTACCTGATCCTGATGCAGGCCGAGCCGGGATGGCAGGGCGTGCTGAAGGAGTGGCAGATTCAGACAGTGCTCCTGCCCATCGACTCGACACTAGCGAACCTGCTTCGCGAACTGCCGCTTGATTGGCGGGTTGCTTATGAAGATAAGGTTGCGGTGGTGTTTGAGAGAAGTTAAATGCCGGGCGACAAATTCTTTCCGTCTAACCGAATTCCTCCGCACTCTCTGCAACCAGACCGCTTCCGCGTCATCAGATGTAGTTGAGTTCGGCGCGGGCTGCCTGGGAAGTGCTACTTTTGAACGCGCAAGACTCCCAAGCAGCGGTTTCCGGAGACTGAGAACAAATGCGGATCGTGAGAATATGCCCGTGTATCCAGAGCTGTCCGGGGAGCTGCCGATGAAGTCGCAGTGTTTGCCATTCACGCAGATTCCGCACACCACGCGTCTTTTCCTCGATTATCTTTCTTACGCTCCTTCCGTTCACGGTTTCTATCCACGCTCACTGATTTTCTCCGAGTGGGTCAAGGAGGAATCGCAGCGCGTCGCGTACGACGCCGCGCGTCGCAGCAAGGTGAGCGAAATTCTCGAGCGGCAAAATCGCGCGTGGGGCGCCTCTCCGAAGGCGCTGGCTAATATCGACCGGTTCCGGCGAGGCGCGCTGGCGGCGGTTACCGGACAGCAAGTCGGCCTCTTTGGCGGGCCGCTGTTTTCGATTTTCAAGGCGCTGACCGCGGTGAAGCTGGCCGAACAGGCGACGGCCGCCGGAGTGGACTGCGTCCCGGTCTTCTGGCTGGCGACCGAAGATCACGATTTGGCCGAGGTCAACCATGTATCCCTGCTCTCCGAGCACGGCCTTCCTGAACCATTCGCGGTGGAAAGCCATGCGTTTCAAAGTAACGCCGTGACCGATGCTCCCGTGGGTACCATCGAGTTCGGTCCGGAAATTAACACGGTGGTCGAGCGCGCCGCCAGCCTGCTGGGAGATTCTGAGGTGTCGACGTGGCTGCGCGAGGCGTATCGTCAGGGTGAAAATCTGGGCAGTGCGTTTGCCCTGCTGTTTGCGCGGTTGTTTGCGAATTGGGGCGTCATCCTGCTCAATCCTGCCGACAAAGATTTCCATGATCTCGCAAAACCCTTGTTCCGCGCGGCGATCGAACGCGCCTCGGAACTAGACGAGGCGTTGTTGGCGCGCGGCAAGGCACTTGAGGCGGCGGGATATCACCAGCAAGTCAAAGTGACTCCTGCAACCACGCTGCTTTTTGAAGTCAAGAATGGCGCGCGCACGGTAGTGCACCGCAAGAATAACGGCGCGAACGGCGGTGGCTTCGCAGTGGGTGAGGAGCGAATTCCGCCCCGAGACTGCTTGATCGGATTGAGAAAACTCCAGAGCAGTTCAACCCGAATGTGCTGCTGCGTCCCGTGGTGCAGGACTACCTGCTGCCCACGCTCGTCTATACCGGCGGAGCGGCCGAAGTCGCATACTTCGCGCAGGTGGCCGTGGTCTACGAGAAACTGTTGCGACGAGTGACGCCGATCTTGCCGCGGTTTTCGGCGACATTGGTCGAAGCCAAGCCTGGGCGCATCCTGACACGCTACCAACTCGGCCTGCCCGATTTGTTTCTCGGCCCGGAGAAGGTTCGAGAAGCCATTGCCGCTCGTTCATTGCCGCCGGATTTGCAGACCCACTTTTCTGAAGCCTATGCGAGCGTAGAGCAGTCGATGACGGCGGTCCGCGAATCGATCGGCAAACTGGACTCAACCCTCATCGAGGCGGCCGATCGTGCCCGCACCAGGATGTGGTATCAGATCAACCGCCTGCATCGGCGGGCGTCACGCGCGGAAACGCTGCGGAATGAGGTCATCGCGCGGCACGCAGATACACTGAGCCAAGCCCTGTTTCCGCATAAGGCGCTCCAGGAGCGCGAAGTCGCAGGCATTAGCTTTGTGGCACGCTATGGGACGGAGCTGCTCGCGAATCTCTATCAGCAAATCCGTCCCGATTGCCACGATCACCAGGTGCTTGAGATGCAGTAGTGACAGACTTGCCCCGTGTTCGGTGCGGTAAGCCGCGTCTCTAACCTCCGCGCAGGACTTCCTGCAATTCTGCCAGCGATTCCACTCGCGGCACTCCCTTGTCGCGGTAAGCACGCGGGATGTCCATTAACAGCGCTTGCATGCCTGCGCCGGTGGCGCCGAGGTAGTCCACGGAATAGACATCGCCGACATAGAGGCTTTCTGCGGGCGCGACATTCATGCTGTTCAGCGCCTGACGGAAGATTTCCGGATGCGGCTTCTCGTATCCGACGAGTCCGGAGTCGGTGATGGTGCGGAAGCAGCGTGCGATGCCGCACCTTTGCAAGACGTCTTCGATTTTGCCGTCCGCATTGGAGATTACCGCGACCTGGTAGCGCTCGCCGATGTCGCGCAATTGTTCGGCGGTGCCGGGGCGAATCGCGTCCCAGTTGCCGGAATTGCGGATGCCGGCAACGAGTTGGTCGCGGACGGCGTCGTCATTAAGTCCGATCTCGGAAAGCAACTGGGAGTAGAACACCCACCAGAAGCTGTGGTCAGTGCTGCCGTTTTCGGTCATCATCTCGTCGAATTGATTTTTGGTCCGGCATTCCAGGTCGCGCAGGTGCTCGCCATCGGGCACGATGCCGCGTACGGCGAGCGGCGCGTGAATGCGGTCGCGATTGGGGAACAACAGCGTGTTGCCCACGTCGAAGAAGACGACTTTTATGTTCGAGTTCATGGCGTAGCGCGCTCTCCTATTATCACGCTTCCTGCGGGCGATTCCCGGCGGTAAAAATTGCCGAATGAATTAAACTGAAAAATTGCCGATGAAGTAAGTGGAATCAAAACCATGGCCCAACTGCGCCTTGTCATTCTTTGGCACCAGCACCAGCCGTTCTACAAAGATCTGGTGACCGGGCAGTACCGCCTGCCCTGGACGCGGCTCCATGCTTTGAAAGACTACTACGGGATGGTGAAACTGCTGGACGAGTTCCCGCAGGTGCATCAGACGTTCAACTTGGTGCCCTCGCTGATCACCCAGATTCAGGATTATGGTTCGGGAGACGCCCCAGACCCTTTTCTGCAGGTGGCGAGCAAGCCCGCGAAGGATCTGACAGAGCAAGAGCGGCGATTCGCGCTGCAATATCTGTTTCAGGCACATCCGGTGAATGTGATCGGGCGCTATCCGCGCTACCGCGAGCTGTGGGAGAAATTTCGCGGGGCGGGGGATTCGCCCGAGCGGGCGGACAAGTATTTTCAGGCGCAGGACTTCACCGATTTACAGGTGCTCTCGCAAATCGGATGGTTCGACGAGTACTTCCTGGCGGAGAAGGACGTTGTGGAATTGATCCGCAAAGGCCGGAACTACACCCTCGAAGATCAGCGGTTTGTGATCGCGCGGGAGCGCGAGCTGCTTACCCGCGTCCTGCCGGCACATGCGGAGGCGGCAAAGAAAGGCCTGATCGAAATTTCGACTTCGCCTTTTTATCATCCCATTCTTCCGCTGGTGTGCGACACGCAGATGGGCGCGGTTTCCTCTCCGGGCCTGCCCTTGCCCCAGAACCGCTATCGCCATCCCGAGGATGCTCGCGAGCAATTGCAGCGCGGGCTCGACCTGCACGAAAAAGTGTTTGGAATACGGCCGTACGGGGTCTGGCCATCGGAGGGCAGTGTTTCCGAAGAGGCCTTGACGATTGCGCACCAGGTTGGAGTGCAGTGGATGGCGACCGACGAAGGCGTGCTGGGGCGGAGTGTGGGGATAAATTTCTCCCGCGACAGTAATGGCTATCTGAATTCGGATGGGGCACACCGGCTCTACACGATTTATCGCTACGAGAACGCCGACACGCAGATGAATCTGCTCTTCCGCGACCACACCCTCTCCGACCTGATCGGGTTCGTATATTCGGGAATGCCGCCGCAGGACGCTGCCCATAATCTCATCCACAAAATCAAGGAATCGGCGCAGCCGGTGATTGCCAACGGGCAAGACGCCGTGGTCCCCATTATTCTGGACGGCGAGAATGCCTGGGAATACTACCCGCATTCGGGGCGAGAATTCTTGCGCAGATTCTACGACGCTCTGCAGAAAGACCCGGGGATTGAAGCGGTGACGGTGAGCGAGGCAGTTGCCCGACACAAGCGCGCCGGTCATCTCAAGTCGAGGCATATCAGGTCAATCGTGCCGGGATCATGGATCCATGCCAACTTCAACGTTTGGATTGGAGCGCCCGAGGACAACAAGGCTTGGGACTACCTCTATCACGCGCGCAATTTCTATGCGCAGGCGGCGCCGGGCGCAACCGAGCAGCAACGCAAACTGGCGTTTGAGGAGATTCTGATCGCCGAGGGCAGCGACTGGAACTGGTGGTACGGACCGGAGCACCACTCGGCGAACGATCGCGACTTCGACGAACTCTACCGCAAGCACCTGTCGAATATTTATCAGGCGCTCGGTGGGACCCCGCCAGATTATCTGGCGCAACCGATCGCCGGAGGAGCGGCGCGACCTTCGTTCACGCCTCAGAGCGCCTATATCCATCCGAGGATCGCAGGCGACATGGTGCGCTACTTTGAGTGGATGGGGGCGGCACGTTACACGTCTGACCAGCGCTCCGGCGCGATGCACGGCAAGCAGTTTCTGATGGATGAAGTGTTTGCGGGCATCGACGAGCAATATGTGTACGGCCGGTTGGATTTCGTCGGTAAAGTGCCGGAAGACGCCTTCGAAGTGGTGGTGAATCTGGAGTCGTGGGCCAACCATGCCGCCCAGCCCCGACGTGAACTGCGGTTGGGTGCGGCGGTGGAGGGAGGCCGCATACAGTCGTGGAAAGTGACGCAAGGGAAAGACAAGCCAGTCGCAGATTCGACGGATTCGAAAGAAACAGATGCGCGGGTAGCGCTCGTCCGGAATTTTGAGTTTCGCCTTCCCCTCACATGGCTACTCGCCGCGCCGCTGGAAATTGAAAAAGTGCGAGGAGCGAAGAGCTCGGATCTGCTGACCGTCCGGCTACGCCTGCGCTTCAGCGTATGGCAGAACCATTTGCCAGTCGACGCCTTGCCGGTGGAAGGATGGATCGAACTGGAGTTGCTGGCGGAAGAGGATCTGTTGGCAGTGGGTAGTTGAAGGGCGGCTGAATGATGGATAGCTTACACCTGGGTGGAAAGGGTAGCCTTGCCCATTCAAACGCTAACTTACTTGAACCGACCGCTAATGGCGGCCATAAAACCAGCAGCGTTGAACACCGCGTGGATGATCATTCCTACCCAGGTGTTTCGCCGTCGCTGCACGATCCACGGCAGTAGCAGCGCGATCGGCAGCAAGACCAGCATGATGGGCCAACCGAAACTCCAGTGGAATAAGCACCACATAATTCCATTCAACAGCCATGCCGCATTGCCTAATGCCGCCTCTTGTCGAGGCAGAACGTAACCGCGCCAGCACAGCTCCTCACCCACGACGTTGCTGACGAACAATGGAATCCATGCTGCGAATACCCAAACGTGCCAGCCGGGCGGCTGCCGAAGGAACTCGGGCGACGGGCGGAAGTTCGGATCCAGGTGATGCGCCAGCGCGAGAATCAAAACCGACACAAAAGAGATCGTCAACAGTCCGCCAATTGCCCAGGCAATATCGCCGCCACCCAGCGCTCCGAGTCTCAGCCGTGTGCACAGTTGCGCGAGGTTGCGCGTCGGCAACTCCCGCCACGCCATCAATACTCCGAAGAGCAGGATCGGCAAAAGTACAAACACTGTGCCACTGACATACCAGCCGATAATTGGCGGAACGCCAAAGGCGTCACGCAGCCACGGTATTACGGCCACGAGCGTCAGCCATAGCAGCAAAGAAAACGTTCCGAACAGGGCCGCCGATGATACGATCCCCATCGGTGGTGGTACCGTTTGCGTCGGCGTGCTACTGGCCACTGCTGGCGACGGCCACCGTCATGGTCATGGGCCGGCTCAACTCCATCACCAACTCCGTTCCCGCAGGCAGCATCGCGGACCGGTGCTTCCCGAGCCAGTGCGCGACGGTCACCGTTGCGCCGACAGTTCCGCCAATCAGAAAGCCCTTGCCGCCGCCCGCCAGCCCGCCGACGAGCATTCCGCCGCCGGTGCCCATGCCGATTTCGGTGAGATCTTTGCCGTCATGGCCAGCGCCTTTGAACTGTCCTTCCGTGTTGACGTCGGTGCCGTGATGCGCGTTGGTATCAACCAACGAGGCATTCAGCATGAACTTGTCTCCATTCGGAAGAACGAGGTCCTCGGGGAAGATGGCGATCGTGGGCCTGCCGGCAATGCGCCGCGGTTCGTTCGCTTTCGTGACGCGGCCCTCGACGGTGGCGCCAATCGGAATCACGGTCTTGCCGTCGATCACGACCGGTTCGGTGACTCTTGCCGAGAACGGATCCCCGGCCTTCGAACTGAAGGTGGCGAGCGTGGTTTCGAGTTTCATCTTGACAGCGGTTCCGGTGGGCAGGGCGGTTTGCGCCCAGGCGAAAGTCGCGATCAGGATGAGCGGTGTCAGTGAAAGTGTTCTTTTCATGGATCTCTTACCTCCAAAATTCATTTGTGTTTTTCTTGCAAAATTCCAAAAACTTCGTCCAGTGGTGCGCGATCTAGCTGGTTATCGCCGCGATAGATGTAACGCACAATGCCACCGCGATCGTCGTTGCGACAAATCACAAGCGTGGCCGGATGCGCGATGTTGATGGCATCGGTGCCGAGCGCGTGATGGAGGCCGTACGCTTTGGTCACGGTCCGATCCTCATCGAGCAGAAAGACGCCGGCGATGGGATGCTTCTCCAAAAATTTTGCCGGCTTCCACATGCCGTCCCGCTTCTCGGCAGCCATGAACGCGAGCTGCGCTCCCGCTGCGTCGATTTCCTGTCTCCCCGACTCCAACTGAGTCATGCGCTTCACGCAGTTCGGTCACCATGTGCCGCGCAGAAACTCGAGAACCAGTGGACCCTGCGCGAGCAGACCACCGAGAGTGAATGTGCCCTCGCGGTTGGCCGCCCGCAGAGAAAAGTCCGGGGCGCGAGCACCGATTTCCAGAGTTTCCGTGCGGTCCTTCATATTGAGTTCGACTTTAGGCGAAGTGGAAATCAGGAACAATAACGGACGGGGTACGGGGTCATCCCCGATGGGCAATTGTGGGGTATGTCCCAGCAACACTGACCCAGTCCTTCCACGTCCGATATAATCGCGCTTCACAGGTGGGAGCCGCGACAAGCCGCGTCTCTGACTAGCGTGTTACTGAATCAATCAGACGAATAAAGGACGCACTTATGCCACTTACCAGTATTGCCGACATCCGCGGCCGCCAGGTACTTGACTCACGCGGCAATCCGACGGTTGAAGCTGAAGTTCTTCTTGATGGCGGCGCCAATGCGCGCGCCATTGTGCCGAGTGGCGCGTCCACCGGTGAGCATGAGGCCGTCGAGTTGCGCGACGGCGACAAAAGCCAGTACCTCGGCAAGGGCGTTCTGCAAGCAGTTGCGAACGTCAATGGCGAAATTGCCGAAGCCCTTACCGGGGCGGACGCAGCCGACCAGCGCACGCTCGACGCCAAGCTGATGGAGCTCGATGGTACTCCCAACAAGGGGCGACTCGGTGCAAACGCGATCCTGGCTGTTTCCATGGCGGCGGCGCGGGCTTCTGCGAACGCCTGCGAACTGCCGCTCTATCGCTACCTCGGCGGCACCGCGGCCAACACCTTGCCGGTGCCGATGATGAACATCCTGAACGGCGGCGCGCACGCCGACAACAACGTCGACTTCCAGGAGTTCATGGTGATGCCGGTGGGAGCGCCGTCTTTTTCCGAGGCGCTGCGCTGGGGCGTGGAAGTTTTTCATACGCTCAAGGGGGTGCTGAAAAAACGCGGCTACAACACGGCGGTTGGCGACGAAGGAGGGTTTGCTCCGTCGGTGAAGTCGAATGTCGAGGCCATTGAAGTGGTGCTGGAGGCGATTCAGCAGGCGGGCTACAAACCGGGTGAGGAGATCGCGATTGCGCTCGATCCGGCGGCCAGCGAGTTCTATCAGGATGGCAAGTATGTCTTTAAGAAATCCGACAAGTCGGCCAAAAGTTCGGAAGATATGATTCGCTACTATTCGAAATGGATGAATGACTATCCCATCGTATCGCTCGAAGATGGGCTTTCCGAAAATGACTGGGACGGCTGGGTGCTGCTGACCAAAGAACTGGGCGGCAAGATTCAGCTAGTCGGCGATGACATCTTTGTCACCAACATTGAGATCTTCGCCAAAGGCGTTGAGAAGGGAATTGCCAACTCGATCCTGATCAAACTCAACCAGATTGGGACGGTCAGCGAGACGCTCGACGCCATCGACCTGGCGCGCCGCAATGGGTATGCGTCCGTGATCTCGCATCGTTCCGGAGAAACGGAAGACACGTTCATTGCCGACTTTGCGGTAGCGACGGGCGTGGGACAGATCAAGACCGGCTCAGCGTCGCGCACCGATAGAATTTCGAAGTACAACCAGTTGCTGCGGATTGAAGAAGAACTGGGTGGGACGGCGCGATTTTTGGGGGTGAAGGCGCTGAACTATAAAGGTTGATCCATGACGAGGATACTTTCTGCGAATAAGATTGAATTGCCGCAGAGCGAGGACGACAATTGGGTCCGACGTGGGGTGAAAATGAAAAAGTCGATGCTGCGTTTGTGTTTTGTTTCTATTTGTGCCATAACTGCGTTCGCGCAACAGGCGACGGTTGCAGATACGGTCCCGAGTAAAGATGAAGTTATGCGGTTTATGGATTTGATGCGTGTGCGTGCGCAGATGGACCAGCTGGTTGAGGGTATGAAAAAGTCGATGAAAACAGGAGCGGAAGCAGGTTCAAACTGAAAATTCCTGCCGCAACTCCAGAGCAACTTGCCAAGCTCGATTCTGTGACCGAAACCGTTTTCAAAGACCTCCCTGTCGACGAGATAATCGATGCAATGGTTCCCATCTATCAGAAGCACCTCACTAAATCCGATTTGGAAGCGGTAATCGCGTTCTATTCATCGCCAGTGGGACAAAAGTTATTGAAGGAACAACCAGCCATGATGGCTGAAGGTATGCGGGCCGGCCAAGACATCATGATGCGTAAGCTTCCCGACATTGAAGAGAGACTCAAGACGAAGGTGGCGCAGTTCGCGGACGAGGAACTCCGGGGAATTAATCCAGATAAGAAACAGACGCAATAGATCTTTCCGCTTACCAACGTGCCAGAAACTGAGATCACTTTTTCCGTGCAGGAATCGCCCGAGGGCGGCTACGAAGCCCGTGCCGTGGGCTATTCGATCGTCACGCAGGCGGAACCCATGGATGAGCTGAAGCTGAATGTGCGCGAGGCAGTGCGCTGTCACTTTGGAGATGAGAAACCGCTGCCTGCGATTCATTTGGAGTCGTGGGCTAACGGGCGTGTCCTGGGCTCCGCGAAGGGCGAGTTCACGGTTCCAGATGATTTCAACGACCCCCTGCCGAAGGAAATCGAGGACCTCTTCTGGTGATAAGACCTAGCTAAAACCCCAACGTATCATCCGCCGAAGGCCCGTAAGTCGAGGGCACCGGCTTCCCGTTCAAGCGCAGATACACACCGAGTTGCGCCCGGTGGTGCACTATGTGATTGAGGAACATCTGCCGGTAGGCGAGAAAGCGCGACCCGCTGAAGATAGGCTTGCCCCCAAAGCTCAGCTTCCAGGGCTGGGTCCAGGCCTCATCCGGAGTTTTCTTGAGCGCGGCGCGCACTTTGGCTGCGCCTTCATCGAAAGCCGAGACCAATTGCGCCGCGGACTCAAAGGGCAGAGGCTTCATGTTGCTGTTAGCGAAATCAAGTTCAGGAGTGGTAAGAATCGTAAGGCCAAAGCCCGCCAATTGCGCCACGTGCGGCGCCAGCTTGTTCAGCGGCATGGATTTGGGATGCGGCGCGAAGTCTTTCTTGTCTTCCGGAACGCGGTCCAGCATGATGCGCGTCTTTCTGATTTCTTCATCGAATTCGATCAGGAGAAGTTCATTGATGGGCATGTTTATCCTCTAAGGTGGTTTCTGCAATAGTATGAGATGTGTGACCGCAGGAAGCGATTCAGTCTATCTGCAGCCAAAAACTAATAGCTAGAAGCCAGGAGCCAGTAGCGATCTTATGCCCCGTCCTAAACCTCTCGTTCTCATCATCCTCGACGGCTGGGGATACCGGGCCGAAACCAAAGCCAACGCTATCGCACTCGCGCGCAAGCCGACCTATGACCGGCTGCTGCGCGAGTATCCGAACACGCTGATCCACACCAGCGGGCCGTTTGTCGGACTGCCCGAAGGCCAGATGGGCAACAGCGAAGTCGGTCATCTGAATATTGGCGCCGGGCGCATCGTTCACATGGATATCACGCGCATCGACCTGATGATCCAGAACGGCGAATTCTTCTCGCATCCCGTGCTCGTCGAAGCGATGAAGAACGCCCGCAGCAGCGGTCGCAAGCTGCACCTCTTTGGCCTCCTCTCTGACGGCGGCGTGCACTCGCGCCAGGAGCATCTCTACGCACTCCTGAAGATGGCCAAGCAGCAGGCGGTCGATCGCGTCTTTGTGCACGCCTTCATGGATGGCCGCGATACGCTGCCTACGAATGGGGCAGGCTATCTCGAACAACTGCAGCAGAAGATGCGCGAATACAACTCCGGCAAGATCGCTACCGTCAATGGCCGCTACTATGCCATGGACCGCGACCGCCGCTGGGAGCGCATCGCCAAAGCCTACAGTGCGATGGTCGATGGCAAAGCCGAGGGTGGCACCTTCGTTGACGCCGTGCAGGGCATGAAAGAGTCCTACAACAAAAGCGTGACCGACGAGTTTGTGGTGCCATTCGTCTGTACTGACGACCGCGGCGAACCACTGGCGAAGATCGGCGATAACGACTCCTGCATCTGCTTTAACTTCCGCGCCGATCGTGTGCGCGAGATCACGCGTGCCCTGTGCCGCAACAGCGGACTGAACCAGAAAGGCGGCAGCGATTTGCCCGGCGCGGCCGAACTCGATGCAGCCATCCCGCGTGATCGCGTGCCGAAGAACCTAAAATATGTGTGCATGACTCGTTACGACAAGAACTTTACTTTACCGGTCGTGATTCCCCCGGAGTCGATGACGAACATCCTGGCGAACGTCATGAGCGGGCACAACATGCGCAACCTGCGCGTGGCGGAGACAGAGAAGTATGCGCACGTGACCTACTTTTTTAATGGCGGAGTGGAGCAGCCTTTCCCGGGAGAAGATCGTGTGCTGATACCGTCGCCGAAGGTTGCCACGTACGACTTGAAGCCGGAGATGAGCGCTGCCGGCGTTGCCGCGGCGGTTGTCAAAGCCACAAACGACGGGACCTTCGACGTGATCATCGCTAACTTTGCCAATGCCGACATGGTCGGGCACTCGGGCAAGCTTGAGCCCACCATCAAGGCGGTCGAGACGGTCGATACCTGTCTGGGCGAGATTGAGAAGGCTGTGCGCGCCAAAGGCGGAGCCATGCTGATTACCGCCGACCACGGCAACGCTGAAATGATGATCGACCCCGTTACTGGAGGTCCGCATACGGCGCATACCACGAATCCGGTGCCGTTCATCGCGATGGCGGAAGATGCGAAGCAGTACACGCTCAAGCCCAACGGTTCGCTGCGCGACATCTCGCCAACGATTCTCGGCATGCTGGGCATTACTGAACCGAAAGAAATGACAGGAAGCGATCTTCGTTTGAAGCGAGCTTAGAAAGTCCGTAGAGGCAGTTCCAGATGCATGGCAACGCGGGCTTTCCTCTGTGCGCCGCTGTGCCCCCTGTGGTAAAGATTTCATTACCCATGAAGCTGCTGATTTGCGTCCGCCATCCTTTTGACCAGTGGAATGCTCCCGTGTGGTTCACTGAGCGTTTGCGCCGCGAGTTCCCGCAAATTGCCATCGTCCATCTTCCCGACTACAAGCGGGTGGATGAAGAAATCGTGGATGCTGAAATCGTCGTTGCTTGGTCGATCCGTCCCGAGCAGATCGCAGCTGCGCAGAAACTGCGCTGGATTCACTCTCCGGCGGCGGCCGTCCATCAGCTGATTTTCCCTGAACTGGTCAACAGCGACATCATTCTCACCAACGCGCGTGAAGTGCACGGGCCGGTGGTGGCCGAGCACGTCATCGCGCTCATCTTCGCGCTGGCCAAGAAAATTCCAGGCTCAGTGCGTCTACAGGAGAAGCACGTTTGGGGGCAGCAGATTCTCTGGGACGAACTGCCGCGCGTGCGGGAGGTTGCGGGCGCTACTCTCGGCATGATAGGCCTCGGCAGCATCGGACGGCCGGTGGTGAAGAGCGCGAAAGCTTTGGGCATGAGGGTGATCGCTGTGCGCGAGCATCCGAAGAAGGGAAGCGAAGGTGCGGACGCTATCTTCGGCCCGCCTCAAATCGACGAAATCTTTCGGCAAGCGGATTACATCGTGTTAGCTGCGCCGGTGACGGCCAGCACGAAGGCGATTGCGAACGCCGAACGCCTGGCGCTCACGAAGCCGGATGCCTGCCTGATCAACGTCGGTCGCGGCCAGCTGGTGGATGAACACGCGCTGGCCGCCGCGCTGCGTGAAAGAAAAATTGGCGGTGCCGCGCTCGATGTGTTTCCCAAGGAGCCGCTCGCCGCCGATTCTCCGCTGTGGGATGTTCCCAATCTGCTGATCACTCCCCACACGGCCGCGCTGACCGACAAGCTATGGGAGCGGCATTACGCGCTGTTCTCCGAGAATTTGCGGCGGTATCTGAGCGGCCAGCCGCTGCTGGCAGTTGTGGATAAGCGAAAAGGCTACTGATCCCAGAAACGATGGAGCGCCGGGCGTCCCCGCCCGGCCATCGGCTCATTTACCGCGTATCAATTCCAAACCCGATAATCGCGGTCACTTCCACCGGCTCCTCCCCGCGAAATGCCGGACGGAACTTCCACTTGGGCAACGCTGCCAGGAGCTTCGATGTGGTCTCGGCCGCGCCTGGGTCCAGCACTCTCAGATCTTTCAGAACGCCGGTTCGGTCGAGGATGCAAGTGAACACAACGCGGGTTGGGCGCAAGCCATCGGGAAGGTCTTTGCGCAGAGGCTCGGGCTCGCTCAACGCTTCGCGGGATGGATGCGTGGCCGAAGACGGATCGGAATATTGCATCACAGCCTGTCCCAACGAAGTGGGAATATAGATGGAATATGCGTTGTCGCCCTTTAACAATCCGTAGTACGCAAACACACCGCCGGAGCGCGGCGTCGCTTCAATCGTGATTCCCGATCCTTTGTGGTCATTCAACGAGGAATGTCCAGGGCCGGTAGCTGGCACATCGCCGCCAGGCGCCCCGAAACTCGGCAGGTTGACGGTGGTTGTACCGCCCTCTACGGATACTCCGGGCGTGGCGGGCGCGCCCGCGGTGCCGTTTCCGGTGCCACCGGATCCAGGATAGGGCGAAATCCCTCCATGTGCGTTTGGATCGGAGCCGCGCCCCGTGCCTTCTTTGCCCGCGCCCGGCCCTTCTCCATGCAAACCGCTGCCGGGACCGCTGCCTTTGCCAATACCCGTTCCGCCGCCGCTTCCACCGAGGCCACTCTTCGCCGTGCCGCTAGGCGACATGGCGATCGCGCCAGCGCCAGCGGAGTTCGGCAGTCCAGCGTTTGTTCCGGGTTGGCTGGAGACGATAACCCCGTTGCCGGCCGCGTTTCCTCCCGCGTTACTCGGTGGAGCTACGGAGGAACCCAAGTCGAGCGGACCGCCAGCACCGGTTCCCTTGTTGCCACGGCCTCTGCCAGAGAGGGCCTTGCCGCCGCCCAGACCGGGCGGAGGCGGTATGACATCGGCGGCGCCGAGCAGCGAACCCGCGGCCTGGCCAGCGCGTCCACCGCCGTTTCCCTGCGAACCCTGACCGCCGATGCTGGCCGGAGGTGGCACAACCTGCGGATTAAGGGCGCCAGCGCCACTTCTTGCGAGTGATCCTCCGCCGGACGCGGACGGCGGCGGAGGCACGGGATTCGTGCGCAAGTCGCCCGTCGCGGATCCTCCCCAACTATTGAGATCGCGGCTCACCTGCGACGGCGGAGGCGCCACGATCGCTGGGGGAGGCAACGAAAGCCTTGCTGTGGACGACACCTCGCGCGGCGGCGCAGAAACTGGTGGCGCAACCACGTCCACCGTTTGCGTCAACGGCACTCTGGAACTGGCCAGGTCGCGCTGCGCGTCTCGTGGGGCCGGCGCGATGACGTTAGGCGCGAGGGGACTTGCGGAGCGCATTTTGTCTCGCGAGACGTTTGGCGTCGGTGGGACGATCTCAGCGTTTAAGGCTGGCGAATTGCGTCGATCAGCCCGAGAGACATCCGGCGCGGGCGGCACTGGGCTCATCGCAGGCAGGACGGGCGCGGTGAGTGACGAACGCAAGCCTTCGGCGGGCGGCGGGCCGGGATTCGGTTTGAATGCGAGCAGATTAGCCACCGCGGAATCGGAATGCGGCAGATTGAGCTTGGGAGCGTCCACCACAGTTTCGCGCGGCTGGTCGCCGCGCGCTACGCGGATAGTCTGCGTGCGGTGGTGGGCTTGCCGACCCCCGGCGCGGCCGGACTTGCCAGACTGTGCGCCGCCTCGGTCTTGCGTCTGCGGTAGTTCGTCTCCCGAATAATAGATCACGTCCTCCTGTGGGTGAGTTGGAGGAAGGGGGATCTCAAGACTGATAAAGCGTTCGGGAATCACGATAACTGCGATCAGCAAAAGGCACTCCAGCAGCCAGCTGACAAGCATGCCGCGATAAGGGAACATGCCCACGGGCGCTTCTCCGGCTAAAGGACGCCGAGAGCGCGTGAGCGCCGGACGCAAAGCAGACTTGAACTCTTGCCATGGTGACGACCATTCCACCAGCAGGCGAGGCGGCTCGGGCCATTGAGTAATCGTTTCGGGGATGGTGGCAACTTCGACCATTAATACGGACCAAATTTCGGACTATGTTTCCGGGGGATTTGTACTAGTGTAGTGTGCCTGAGGGATTCTTTCGCCTGAGTTCAGTGTTTTTTTTGCGTCTTTTTTCTCTCGACACTGGAACGGAATTTCTCGGGATATCACATTTCCATGGTTGGCAAAGCTCGCCAACCTATGGGTACCCCCCACCCCCCGGTCTATTGGAATCATTGACTTAGGGGAAAATTCTCGCCAGGTCTTTGGGGAATAAGGACTTGTAGGTAAAGTATTCCGGAATAAGGAGTTAGATTAGTCTTTCTAACGATTTCTGCCGCCTCGCCGTGCCGCTACATGGAATCGTCAACTAGCTGGTCCATCGGAATCGGTTTCGTTGTCAAGGAGCAGATCGTGTTAGAGCAATACTTTGTTTGCTCTGAATCTATTTTAGCAGTGGAGTCAAGCTCGTTTTGCGGGGGTACAAAAATCTCGCCTCAGGCGCTAAAGCGCGCACACCTTCAATAGCTTAACGGCACGAGTAAACTCACGCCCTTCCCGTTCGTTGAGAAGTCAGCCGTTGTTATCGCAGCGGTGAACTGCTCCGCCACCCAAAATCAACAGCAAGATCGACTTTTTCCGCAAACTGCTAGGGACCAGCCGCTAACCCTTAACGCTGATCTTCGAGAACGACAGCACGGCCGTCCCCGTTGTCGGTCGCCCCATCGAAAGCGCGGGATGGAAGGTCGTGAAAATCAGCAGGTTCCTCAACTGCGGGAGTATAGCCTTGGCGTCGTCCGGTTGCGACAGGATGCGGTAATCCTCCACTCGCCCGTTGGCATCCACGTAGGCTTCAATCACCACCGCATTGTCGCCGATATTGCCGAGCGATGTGCCGAAGGCCGACTGTTCAAGTTGCGGCCCCGTGTACAGCATCAGCGGAACGTCTCCGCTGCTCGCCTGTAATTCTGCCGGCAAGGCAAAGAAGCCCAGCAGCAGTCCGAAAAACAGTACGGCACTAACCAGCCCAGCCGTAGCCGGAACCATGAATGCGTTAACCGCATTTCCCAGCCTCACCAGCACACCTTCGAACCGCGGACGGCGCTTCTGTGCGGCCTCGCGCGAAATCGCGACCCGCAACTTCAGCGCCAGGTCAGCCGGGACTTTCGCCGGTCTCAGACTGGCAAGCAACTGTTGTGTGCGCTGCATCGCAGCATATTCCCGCGCGCAACCCGCGCACTCTTCCACGTGGCGGGTGAGCGCCCGCATTTCCGAACCGCTCACGCGACCGTCAAGATAGGGCGAGAATAATTTTCTCGTCTCAGCGCAGGTCATCTCATCGCACTTCATGGCGTCACCTCCGCCTCTCTGCCACCACGCGAACCTGCCCGCGAACTCGGGGCCATGCTGTTTTGCCGGTCATTGGCCGGGCGGGCAGGACGCTCGTCGGCAGGAGCGAGCAGTCCCAACTCCGGACCCACTTCCCGTACATATCCCGTTAACTTCTTGCGCAGCGCGTCGCGCCCGCGCGTGATGCGCGACTTCACCGTTCCCAGCGAAATCTCCAAAATTTCCGCAATCTCTTCGTACGACATTTCTTCCAGGTCGCGAAGAATCAAAGCCGTCCGATAGGGTTCCGGCACCTGTTGCAGTGCCTGTTCCACGGCAACGCGCACCTCGGTATGCGCGAACTTTTCAAACGGAGACTCGCCCGGATCGACCAGCCGCTCGGCCCCGGCGAATTCGCATTCCCCCGCTTCAATCGGATCAATCGGCGTTTCCTGCGCCTTGTGCCGGAACCACCAGCGTCGGCGATTCGCCGCTTCGTGCAAAGCGATGCGATAAATCCAGGTCTTCAGACTGGACTCGCCGTGGAAATGCTTCATCCCGCGGAAGACTTTCAGAAACACATCCTGCGTAGTGTCCGCCGCATCCGACGGGTCGTTTACGATGCGGTAGATGAGCCCATAAATCGGCTGATGAAACTCGCCAATCAGCCAGGAGTAGGCCGCTTCCGAGCCCGCCTTCAATTCAGCAATGACGGCGGATTCCTCAGTTCGGGCCCCAATAGCGCTGGCAAGATCGCCCAATGTAATAGCTCCCGCCACGACGGCGTTGCCCCCAATTATAGAGTCACTTTGGCCCGAGCGGTGGGAATCTTCACTTTTGCCGACACCGCTACGGGAGCCCTTGCACGTTTAATTACTTAGACTCCAAAGCCGCCGCCGGAGTTCCCGAGATAAGCCCAACATTTGCAACATATTGCTTGGGTTGGGACCGGGCGCCCTCGCGAGCCTGGCCTGAGCTAGTCGAAGGGTCCAAGCCGAGCCAGTTCGGCAGGATTCGTGATAAGGCCGGGCCTCGTAACTGGGCATCGCGTTGCAGAGGAGGCTTGCCCTTCTGGAGACGCAGCAAGACCCGTCTTGTTGGGGGTCAGACACCCATCTAGGGGATGGGCATCGCCGCTAACCAAGCGCGAATTCCCCTCTTCATTCTCTTCATTTTGTCGGCGCGACAGTCGGCGGAGTCGTTGTTGTCGCCGGCGGCTTGGGTTTCTTTTTCACGGGCTTCTTCGGAGGCTCGGTGTCATCCACCACAATCTTTTTCGGCGGCGGCGGTGGCGCCGCGGACAGCGTCTTGACCTGCGTGCGCAGTCGAGTCAACTCATCTTCCTTGCTTGCGGCCAGTTTCTGCATGCGCTCGCCAAACGCACGACGTGCGCTCTCCAGTCCGCTCATGTCGTTGCTCAGGCTCTGAAATTCATCTTTGGAGCCGAACGCTCCCGCATTTTCCACCACCGAGCCAAAGTTGTCATACAGCACAACCAGGTTGCGATAGAGCTTGAAACTCTCTCCCAGATCTTCGGGTGAGTTGTTCAGCCTCGTGATCGTTTCCGGCAGCGCCGACTGCAGGTTGCGCTGGATCGATTCCACAGTCGCCAGCGTCTGTCGCTTGGTCGAAGCGTCGGTCTTCCATCTCTCGAGCCGCGTATTCCCAAGATCGGATTGCATGCTCTTCGCCGTCTGCTGCAATCGCGTCAGGATTCCGTTCAGTTCGCTGACCGACGCGTAAGCAACCGGCGGTTGCTGCTCGCCCGCCGCGCCACTTGAGTTTTGCGCCCCAGCCGCAGCCCCGAGCGCCGCGATGAGGATCGGAAATGACCGAACCAGAATATTTCGTGAGTTCAACATGGGGCTCCGTTCGTGTCCGTGGGTTTTGCCAACCATATCCTATTCGAGTTCGGCAACCCGAGTCGAGTTTGACGCCGCGCCAAAGCTAAGCGAGAATTGAATGATAGCAATTCCAAGCGGGCCTGTGGCGCAGCTGGGAGCGCGCTTCCATGGCATGGAAGAGGTCGTCGGTTCGATCCCGACCAGGTCCACCAGATCTCTCAACAACTTAGACGGGGCGAACGCTTGCAGCAACGGCGTTTGTGTCATGGTTTGTGTCATAACCCGCCGTTTTGGTGCTCACCGCTAGGGCTTCCATCGCAGTGCGCTTGGCTTCCATGCGGACGTGACTATACCGCTCCAACATGCGACGGCTCACGTGACCCGCTATCGCCATGATCGTTGAATCTGACGTACCGTTCTCCGCAAGCTGAGTGATGGCACAGTGCCGCAGATCGTGGAACCGGAACCCCGGCAAGCCCGCTTTCTTCGTCAGCGTCCGCCATGCCGTCCGCCAGCTTTTCACGTGCCGCGCCGGATCAAAGCCAGTGACGTTGTAGTCCACTACTCGCTTGCCGCTGAATGTGAACTTGGGAACGAAGGCCGCAAAGACATAGTGCGAAGGCTCGACCGGGCCGAAGCCCTCTGCCCTTCGGCGCAATCTCGCCAGAGCAGAGGCGGCAACGTCTGTCAGAGGCACGATCCGCTCGCCCGCAGCCGTCTTGGACTTGCGAATTGTCAGCGTCTTTGCGAACAGGTCCACGTCGTACCATTGCAGCCCTTTCAACTCGCAGCCCCTTGCCGTGGTGTTCAGGCAAAGGATGGCGGCAAGGTAGACCGTTTCCCACTCAGGTCGCATGACGGCGGTTTTGAGGAGCCGTTGCTTTTCTTCCTCGGTTAGAGCCTTCCCGATTGTCGAAGGCTCGCGTAGCGGACGTATATCGTCAGCAACACGCGCCCAGACTCTTGCCCGCTTCATGACGCGCCGCAAAATGCCCAATTCCGCGTTTAGAGTCGCTGGGCCAACTTTCTGCTCTGCTCGCCATGCCCGGTACTCGGTGATCCGCTTCGCCGTGATGGACTTCAGCGGTTCTTGCTTGAAGTAGGCTCGCAACTGCACGAGCAACTGTTTCTCTTTGGCTTGGCTCGCCGGAGCGAGTTCTAGTATTCGGGCAGTCGCGTAATCATCTGCTGCCTGCCCGAAGGGTTGGCGGGCAAGCGTGGTGGAGGTCTGCGTGAGCTTGCCCTCTGTTGCTTGCCCGATTAGGTCTTTCTCTTTGGCTTGAGCTTCCCGCCAGTCCGTTGTGTGAAGCGAACTGCGAAACCGTTGCCCGTTCACAACGAAGTGGCAGTGCCACGTCTTACCGCGTTTTACGAGTGCCATTTGCTTTTCTCTCCTCTTCTCGTTTGCGTCGAGCTGATTCTCTTGCTGCCTTCCGATGAGCGCACTCCGGGAGGCAGAATTTCCGCTCATGGCGGTAATCCGGCTGGAAAAGGTTGTGGCACTCTTCGCAGAACTGCCACGGGCTTTCCATGAATATGTCCTGCCAGACCATCCAGTAGAGTGCGGTCGTTAGTGAGGTGACGCCACTAGAAGCCCGGACTATCGGGCCGCTCTTGGCCGTCCTGTCGATGACGAAGTGAGGAAACGGGAGCAAGGGGAATGTCCCGGCGAGATAGCTGCAAACGTCCGCAATTTCACCTGGAGTGGCGCTAGCAAGCCGCTTCTCCACATCATCATCAAACCCGCTCTCAAGACTGCCAATACCTAACCGATGGCGAAGCCAAACGAAGTCACCTTTGTTGAATAATCGCAACAGGCCCACGATTGAGTCATACAGGTATTCGGGACTCTCGATTGCCGTCAGGAAACGCACCCATGCTTGCAGGGTGTCGCGCTCCCGGCGATAGTTGGAAATCGAATCGCACCCTTCCCAAGCCTTTAGGTAAGTTAGGTTGAGCGGTCCCCAAGCCTTGACGAAGGCTTGCAGCGCGTTGTCGTCATTTGCCTCTACAAGTTGGCGATGCGGCTTCTGTGCGTATGCTTTCAACAGTTCATAGCGACCCATCCGACTCAGTTCCCACTTCACCAAACCCTGCTCGAATGCAACGCGCTTGCATCGGTACCAAGAGCCTCCAGATTGTGTGTTGACACGCTTTTGCGTTTGCATACCAACGCAAACATATGCGATTCTCAGCATGAAAGCAAGGGAAAAGGAGAAACATGCCAATCAGCTTTTCAGTAAGAGTGGCGGCAGAACAGTGCGGCTTGTCTGAGCGCACGATCCACGCGGCAATTCAACGGGGAGACCTGAAGGTGATGCGCGTCGGAAGGCGCGTGCTCATTACTCCCGCAGCCTTAGAAAACTATCTGAATGGTCGGACAGGCAAAAGCAAGGCCGGTGCCCAGTGAATAGCCAGCGGCTCTTGACCTTGCTGGAAGTGGCCGACATGCTTCGACTCAGCCCGCACACGATCCGGGCGATGGTTCGCAAGGGTCGCTTGCAGCCTGTCCGCATCTGTCGCCGCTTGCTCTTCTCCCCGGATGAGGTCACTCGCTTTGTTGCGGCGTCGAAGTGACCAATGTCTCAATGCCCAGACTTTGAGTACATCCGCACGAAGATTTCCATCGTTGCGGTGGCCCGAGAGCTGGGGCTGACGGTAAACGGCTATCGCGCTCGCTGCTGGCGGACTGAGAGCCACCGAAACGGGGATGCGAATCCGTCTATCGGTTTCTGGAAAAAGAGGAACAAGGGACGATGCTTAGTTTGCGATCCGCACGTCTGGTCAACCATTGATCTGGTGATGCTTTATCGGGGCTGCGATCTACGAGAGGCAGTTTCGTGGATTACCGCCAGATTTCCGGTTCCGCTGCTTCCAAAAGGCGCTCACATCAAAAAGCGCGAGGCATGGTCTCCGCGTTTCCGCGTCGGTATAGCGGAGGATGTTGTTACTTCGCTTGTGCGAAGTTTAGTTTGGAGCGATCTCTCCCACGCTGAGCAAGGCATCCTGCCCGCGTTGGAAACGTTCACTGACCAGGACACAGGACTCGCTGAAATCTCCTACCGTGGCCTCATGCGGTATTCCGGCGTGGGGAGCCAAGCGACAATCGCTGGTGCGATACACCACTTTGAGCAGATGCGGCTCTTGCAAGTTATTCGACTGCCCGGTGGGCTTTGTAACCGGCGTGTCAATCAATATCGCCTCACACTCGAGGACCCGGAATTTCAGGTGATGGTCACAAAGGTCTTTCAGAGACAGCGGGATGAGATCGAGCTTGAAAAGCAACTCCGCGCCGAACAGAGAAAGGCACGGCCCAAGAGCATCGTACCTGTATAGGTAATACTCTCTTCACTCACTGAAGTGCGAGCATGATTGCCGCTACAAGCCTGATTGAACCGTGAAGCTGCCCAACGCCGTCCCAATTAACACCACGCTACACTCAGCGTGAAGCGTGAAAATCGTCCGAGCCTCGCCGCTGGTGACCGAGCCAAACGCGGCAGAGAGTTTTGTCTAATTTCAGACTTCGGCGGATGTGAAGCAAACCCCGCGCGGTTGGTGCCGGAGCCTCGCCAGCGGGCGATTGGCTAGGGCTGGTAACGCCAGAGGTCGTTGAGTTCTCCCCAGGTTCCGGTGGAGTCATAACCTACCCCTCCGAAGAGCCATAGGTTCCCACTGCTGTCAGTCCAAGTAACAGCGACGCCCTCACTTCCCCTTGCACCCGGAACGTTGCGGGTGGAGGCGACGCCAAGCGTGCCATAAACGCCGCTCGCGCCTCCCGTGTTGCTCCCGCCTACCCATGTCCATTCCTTAGATGTGGTGTTGTATTCCCATAGGTCGTTGAGGTACTCATTTGTCCCATTTGCCCCGGACGGACCATCATAGTCAAAGCCACCGAAGAGCCAGAAGTTGCCACTGCTGTCAGTCCAGCTTACGGCGCTATCCCGGCCTCCGGGCGTGTTGTTGGTCGAGGCAACACCCTCGGTCCCATAGACCGGCGCTATGCCCCCCGTGTCGCTACCGTTCACCCATGTCCACTCCTTGGTCGTTGGATTGAACTCCCAGAGGTCGTCTAGGTCATAGCCACTGCTGCCAACCGCGCCCAGGCCAGACCCGCCAAAGAGCCAGAGGTTGCCACTCCTGTCCGTCCAATTGACGGAGTAGCTTCGTGCTCCCGGTACGTTGCTCGCGGAAGCAACTCCCTGCGTACCGTAGACGCCGAATGCGTTTGCGGTGTTGCTCCCGCTCACCCACGTCCAAGTTTTTGCCGTAAGGTTAAACTCCCAGAGGTCGTTGAGGCCGCCATTCGTCCCGGTCGAATCATACCCAGAGCCACCAAAAAGCCAGAGGTTGCCGCTCTTATCTGTCCAACTTAGAGCAGCGCCGCCACTCTCACTTCCCCGCGCACCGGGTACATTGCTGGCGGACGCGACACCTTGCGTGCCGTAGACGCCGCTTGCGTTTGGTGTGTCCGCTCCGCTCATCCATGTCCATTCTTTGGTTGTTGGACTGAACTCCCAGAGGTCATTTAGGAAGCCGCCGAAGCCGCCGGTTGTAGTGTAGCCTTCACCGCCAAAGAGCCAAAAATTTCCACTGCTGTCCGTCCAACTAACGGCGCTGTCCCGTGCACCGGGAACATTGCTGGCGGACGCAGTGCCAAGCGTGCCGTAAACGCCCGTTGCGTTGATTGTGTTACTGCCGCTCATCCAGGTCCATTCTTTGGCTGTCGGACTGAATTCCCACAGGTCGTTGAGTTCTCCGAACGTCCCCGTCGAATCACCACCCCAGCCTCCGAAGAGCCATAAATTTCCACCGCCGTCGGTCCAACTCACTGAACCGCTCCGCGCTCCAGGAACATTGCTGGCGGAGGCGACGCCTTGCGTGCCATAGACACCGATTGCATTTGCTGTGTTGCTGCCGCTCATCCACGCCCATTCCTTGGCACCGTTGGGCGGAGGAGGAGGTGTGCTGCCGCCACCAGCGCTACTTCCACCGCAGGCGGTGAGGATAAGGGCAGTCGAGAGAGCGAAGATCGTAGACAGGCTCAACAACGCGCCAGGTACTCTTTTGACAACAGGATGGAACACGGGCATAAGGCCATCTCCAGCGACTTCCGCACGCCAAGTCTACAACAATGTGACTCATCGGGTGTGTACGCATCGGCTGCACAACTCCGAAGATGGCAGCAATGCCGCTCGACATCCGCATTCGGTTTGGCCGCGCGATCCGCCGCATACGCGAGGAGCAGGAGATCAATCAGGAAGAGGCTGCGGAGCGATGCGGGCTGCATCGGACGTACTACAGCGGAATCGAGCGCGGGGTTCGGAATGTTTCTCTGGTGAACATCGAAAGGGTTGCAAGGGGACTAAAAACAAGTCTGCCTGACTTGTTCAGGCGGGTTTGAAAATCAGCTACGTCCTAAAATCGGGCTTTATACTCAGAAGAAGAAAACCCCGGATGCCGGTCCGGGGAGACCCTGATTGGGTGTGTCGCTCACGCAAATGCTACGACGGAGAAGTGTGCGATGCAAACTGAAATTGTCACAACCAGCAATTCCCCCGAACCAACTCACTCTTCCAAACCAAGCCGTGTGAACCGCAAGGCACGATGGGGGTCTTTTTCAATATCTGACTCACTAACTGCTCTTCAGAAACGATTGAAGGACCAGTGGCGTATAGGGTGTGCGTCTTTCCGCAGTTTTCGTGGGCACATTGGGCTTCAATCCGCCAAAAGGGAGGGATGGTTAGATGTCGGCCCAGCGTGTCAAGTTCTAGATGGACATCTCCAGCCGAACGAACGAACACTTGCCCGTGCCGAAGGCATAGAAAGACTTCTTTCCAATTGTGGCTGGGCCGATAGTGTTGACCTTCGCGTGTTCCTAATGGGCTTTGATGCGGGAGAAAAATACAGCACGATGTCTCAGGATCGCCAGAACATTCGAGCGAAAGGCCAAACTCCCAAAGAACCGGATTCATGCAATCAGTTCCCCCAGGTCACAAATGCGGGGAGGTGATACCAGCGGCCAATGCGGGGTCACGCGCAACGAAGAGAAATTATAGCGTGAAAGTGCAAAGCGCACGCGGACGGCCCGCACACGGGAGGGAGACAGTGGAATCTAGATCGGAAGAGTGCTCGACTACGACTAACCTGAACAGAGTTCGCTTTGTCAAACCTCGATGCCGAAGGCAGGATGCGTTGCGCCGTTTTTTTAGCCCCCGGCCTTCTACCGAAGCTAAAGCCGCAATCGCCAAACGCTTCAAAGCCCTGCGTCGAAAAGCTCGTATGACGCAAGCAACGTTGGGCCACATCATCGACATTTGCCGCCAGTCCGTGAACGAAATCGAAAATCGCCGCGTGTACCCGCACTACACAACAATTGACAGGTTCTCCGATCTCGAAGCGAAGCATGAGGGCGAGCGCGGCCTTTCAGCATCCCTCAGCAAACCTTTTTGGCGTTAGCATCTCTCGGGCTACAGAAAAAGCGTCTCGAATTTCAGTTGCACCAAAGGCGACATTTTTTGAAATTTTCCATCTTCGTTTTTTCTAAAATTCGTGATTCGGGAACGAAAAACCCGTCCAAGCGTCCGAGACATGGCGCACCCACGGACAACTTCAGTTTGTGACGCGGTGTAGCGCTGCGCCGGAAGGCAGTTTGACGCCTTACTGCGCCGGGAACAAAGGCCGAAAAGGGTCATGTGGATTCTCACCAAACTTCACTAGCTTGCCGATCTGGCTTAGCAAACTTAGTGAGCTTGTCTTACTTATCGACCTTTGAAGGGGTTTTGAGGTGAAGTCGAGGGGTGACGCGACGGTGTAGGTGCGGCCTAGCCGACTCAAAAGAAGCATAACTCAGGCGACCACGTGGCAAGGGAAGTTCTGTCTGATTTCAGACTTTTCGGTGGGATGTGGGGCCTGCGGAGTGTAGCAACCCCGCAGTTGGTTGCCGAAGCCTCACCAGCGGGTACTGATCTATTTTGGCGTTCCTGCGACAAACACAATCCAATAGAGGGTTGCCGCTAGGGCGAAAACCAGACAAACTATTTTCCCGCCTTGAATGATTCTCAATGCCACTTTCGTTTTGGCGAGGTCTTGAACAGGCAGGACGGCTGAGACGGCGGTAAGAGACAGGGCAATTTTTAGCGAACACGCTCCCTCGTTCATTCTGCTGTAAATGAAGCTGAGAGCTACAAGGAGGTAGTACGCCTTAGTGTTTAGGTCCTTGAGGCGGCATCGAATCTCTTTAATCTCTTCTGATACCTCTATCGTCTCTTCCATGTGCCTTACTCCGCTTGCAGCAGGTCTCGCATCGTCCAGATCGTATTCGTTAGACCGCTCGCCATGGCGGGCGTCATCCTGATCGCCGTGTTGACTCTCACAAAGTTATACCACGCAACCCAAAGGGTAGACGACCGCCCAAAACATCGCCCATCCGAAGGCCAGCACCAAGAACAAGCGATTGAAACCGCGCCTTGTGTTCGTGCTCAGGGACACGTGCCCTTCTCGAGCAGCGCGACTCTCGCAAATACATCATTGCCGATGCCAGCAGAGAGTGCGCCCAACTCAGGTGCGTATTTCTCAAGGCCGGACAGAGTTAGACCGTTAACGTCCTCCATCCACACAATAGAGTTTCCCGCGTCAAAGAGGCCTTCGAGGAAACGGGAGAGGGCCAGTTCCCCAGATACAGTGCGCTTGACTCGACAGACCAAGTTGGCGCTGCAGAAGCAGGGCGGGTACGCCACGCTTGTCGGTGGTCATCAGATACGCCGCCCAGAATACTGTCAGACGCGTTGGGGATGGACGCGCCGCAATGCCGATAAGTATGTGGAAGCGGCGGAATATGTCGAGGCCCAAAGTGAGAACTATAGTTCTCAGATTTTTACGAGGAATCAAGCGCTTACATCACGGTCAATCTCAGGGATAATCTCGCACTCGCCGTGTTTGAACCTCTCGCAAATTTCGGCTATGACCTCAAAGTGCGTGTGTGCCCGGCCCAGTTTGAGCTTGGCGCTATCGAACGGATGGACCATGCCACATCATAGTCAGAACTGTAGACTTCAGGGGATAAGTACCATCTGCATAGTTCAAAACGCAAAGGGACGGAGATGATCGACTTCGCAACGGAAGGCAAGGCCAAAGTCGCGAAACGTTTCAAAGCGCTGCGTCGAAAGGCCGGTATCACGCAAAAGCAATTGGGCGACATAATCGGCGTCTCGCGTTCCTGCATCAACGAAATCGAAAACCGCCGCACCACGCCGCACCTCTTCACAACCTGGCAGAGATTCACTGAACTGGAAGATAGGCACCGGCAGGCCCGAAAGGCCGTCCACGCTCCTCAGACATGGGGGATAGTCGGACAACTTGTGACCGCCGCGTTGCGCTCGCGCCGGAAAGCAATTTGATGGTGTACCAGCGCCCTAAAAGGGGCCGTCCACCCGTCGGGGACATTGGGGTAGCCTCGGACAACGTCAGATTCTGACTGTCGTGCCGGAAAGCAGTTTGACGCGCGTACCGCGCCGGAACCGGGCTGCAAAAGGGGTTCCCTCTCCCGGCGTTGTGGTACAAATCGTGCCATGAGCAAGGTGCTGGTTGCAGCTTGGCATTGCGAGAAGTGCGAATATGAGTTTCTGTCGGATGCACCCCCGATGCGATGCCCGCGATGTAAGGCACGAACGTGGAATGCGAGTGAACGAGTACGGCGCGAGCGGTACGTTGACGATGAGGACTGGTGACATCGTGCCCCAAGACGGCCCGTAGAGGGCATTCCCTGACGCCTAGGACGCTGTTTGGCGCGTCGGACGTGCTCAGGTATCCCCTGTGCCCCTGCATTATTGCAAGAGCCGCTGTTGTGTCGTGCTTTGTGTCGTAACCCTCGCATCCCTGCCCGTCTCGCGTGAGTTTGCTCCGTGTCGCTCGGGTACAGGTGAGGGGCAGGGAACAGCGGGTAAACCCGCATGAACACTGCCACTCGGTATCACTCGAATTTTGTCCGTGTCGCTTCGCTACAGTCGCAGATGAGAAATGGCATGGAAGAGGTCGTCGGTTCGATCCCGACCAGGTCCACCAAATCTCCCTGTTGAAGCCGCACGGTGAAGACCCGCCTTAGCTATCACATCAGCGTGGCATCGAATCCGCTGAGTAGCGCTGCTTCCCCCAATCTTTGGTCTGTCGTAAGAAAAATACGCCCTTGCGGAGCGCCTTCGCACCACTCCAATGCTGCCGCTAACTGAAACGAGTCAGCGGCGCGCAAGTCGTAGCGATCCACAAGTTGGATTGACTTTGCGCGCAAGGCGTCCGATGGCTGAATCACCGACCACGCATCGGCAAGCCTTTTGGCAAGTTTTCGAGCCTTGGTCCATTCGCTGGAGTCAAGTTGTTTCATGCGCAGCAGTCGGGCAAGGGCGCTTGCAATCTCGACCGGCGTAGCCCACCAGACCGCAGCGTCATGGATTTTATAAAGGGCGACAGCCTGAGGCGTGATGCCTTGCCGCACGCAGAGAGGAACCAGCGCACTGGCATCCCAGAAAGCCAGAGTCCGCATTAGCGCCTTTCCCGTTCTTCCCGCCATACCTGTGCTATGGCCTTATCCGAGACATTTCCGGGCGGCTTCGGCCATGAGGCAGAAGGCGATCGTCTCTTCAAGGGTGGTGTGAGGACACCACGAGCAATCAGGCGCCGCTCCTGCTCCGAGCGATCCTCTAGATGGCAAGGAACGATTCTTGCCACCGGCTCACTGCGATCGCAGACTAGTACTTCCTCGCCATCCCGCACGAGTTGGATATGAGCGCTGAGCCGCGCCTTCAGGTCGCTGATGTTTACCGTCTTCACTATGCAATTATAACGAATATGACCATGTTGGTCATGTTGTTTTATCACGGGCGATTTCGATGGGTCGTGACGGCATGTATGCTATTTGTTTGAAATGCTAGCCTGAAGGCGCGATGCGCGAACGGTTCTCCCATTCCATTGCACTCATTGTATTTGTGCTGCTTGCGCTGGCCGCAGATTTATCCGCGGCTGCCGCCCGCTGGACTGTCATCAGCCAACCTGCGCGCCTGGTAAACGGAACTCCGGTGCTGTTCCGCGTCACCACGCCGAAGTCCCTGCGCACGCTCTCGGGCAACTGGCTGGGCCACGAGATCGCGTTCAGCTTCGACGCGAGCCATAAGGCATGGTTCGCGCTGGCCGGAGTTAGCCTCGAAACCAAGCCAGGAGCTTATCCCATCGAACTTCATGGCGAAGCTTTGTCTGGGCAATCCGCCGTACGGTCCGCCGAAGACTCGATCTCATTCGAAAGAACAATTCGGGTGGAACACCGGCGCTATCCCCGCGTGCTGCTGAAAGTTCCCGCGCGCTACACCGCGCCCAGCCCCGAAGACCAGCGCCAGATAGAACAGGACAAGGAGATAAAAGCCGAGGCTTTCAAGACTGCAAGCCCCGAGCGCGAATGGAAAGGTTCGTTTGCGCCTCCGGTGAATGCCGTGATCTCGGACGTTTTCGGAGTCGAGCGCGTGTTCAACGGCTCCGTGCAAAGTACGCATCAGGGGCTCGATTTCGGCGTGCCCAGTGGAACCTCGGTCGCTGCTGTGAATCGCGGGCGCGTCATCCTGGCGCGGCCTCTATTTTTTGAAGGGAACTGTGTGGTAATCGACCATGGGCAGGGACTGCTGACGCTCTATCTGCATCTGTCGCAATTTTCCGTCAAAGAAGGCGAGGATGTGAATAAGGGGCAGGCGATCGGGCTGAGTGGAGGCACAGGACGCGCCACCGGGCCTCATCTGCACCTGGCCGTGCGCTGGCAAGGGGTGTATCTGGACCCGCAGGCGCTGCTCAAATTGCGTTTGCCGTGACGAACCTGGAGCCGCAACTCTCCGCAGCGGTGGTTTAATCCGTAACCGGCAATAGGCCGCCAACGCTGTTCAGGAGTTTCTCCGCCGCCTCCCCGGGATCCTGGGTGTGAAAGTTCTCGTCCAAGATGAGGAGAGAAACGGCCGGATCAATTTCTTCCAGCGCCTTGCGTGTCGGTTTGCCATGAACGGATTGCATGCGCGCGGAAACCACCACCAGTTTTGCCTTCGTTGCTTTGAGCAGGATTCGAGCGTCGTCGATGGCCGTAGTGGTCAAGGCATTGTATCCCGCGCTGCACAGCACCTCGCGCAGGAACGTGCACACATCGGTCGATTCGTAAACGCAAAGCATGCGTGGCCTGGCGTCCCCCGTCTTACATCGCGAATAGCGCGAGCCTAAATAGGCGGCCGTGATTGCTTCTTCGACTGAATCGTAGACCTCAAATTGCGACAGCAGGTTGGTCATCTGCAGCGTTTTTCGGATCCTGGATGGAACTCCGCTGAGCTTGAGGTCTCCTCCCTTTACTCTTGCAGCTTGCGTAAGGCGCACCAGCGCCCCCAAGCCGCTGCTGTCGACGAACTCAACTTGATCGAGTTGCAGCACGACGTCGCCATACTTGACGAGGGAGTCTCCGACAAACGCGTGCAAGGTATAGACCTCATTCCCGGCCACGATCCGTCCGTGACACTGAATGACCAATAAATCGCCGACCGGGCGGCTCTCCAAACGCAGCTGCATCACACCTCCTCAAACTTAAAATTGAGACTTAGTTACGGCTTCGTCCGGGTTTCGCAGGGGTTTGCCCGGATTTTTCTTTTGGAACTTGAAAACCGCACCATAGTACCCCATCTCGCCGGTTCGTGACATTGCGAAACGAGTTTCATCGCGGCGGATAGATCACTCGCAAGGCGCTGGCGGCAACCGAAATATCGGCGGGCGTCTGGCACACAAACTCACCGTCAGCGTAGATGTCGATCGGAGTCTCGGTCTGAACGTGGACTCGCTCGGCACGCGAGTATTTCACTTCGGGCAGCAGGAGATGACGGCCGAAGTATACCGTCGGAAACATGCTGAGCAGTTTAAGCGGGCTCAACTTGGAAATGCTGCAGATATCGAGCTTGCCATCGCCGAAATCTGCTTGCGGCGCTATGCGCATGCCGTCGCCGTAGAACTGGGTATTGGCGAAGGCGGCGAGCAGGGTGAGCTTTTCGGCCTCGGTATGATCCTTACCGTCGAACTCTGCCAGCCGCATCGAAAAAGCGGGCAACTTGAACAGTAGCGGCAAGAGCGCCAGGGCATAGCCGCCGTGTCCGCGCAGCCAGCGCGACATCCGATTCGCGCGGCGAGCGGCGGCAGCGTCCAGACCGCAACCGGCGACGCAGCAGAAATAGTAGGTTCGCTCTGGGGCAGCGGATGGAACGATAACCCCGAGATCGATTGCCTGGGCTGAAATTTTCCCTGCTTCGAAATCATGCCAGACGCGCACGGAGTCTTGCGTCGAGCGCAGGTTCAAAGCCCGGGCAAAATCGTTTCCGCTACCTGCCGGGACGATCAGCACGGGAAGCTGGAGCCGGACCAGCGCTGGCAGATGACGGTGAATGGTGCCGTCGCCGCCGAAAATCAGGATGGCGTCGGCGTCGCTAGCGCTGCCACTGGATGCCGCGGGCAGTCCCTGCAGCCACTTTGTCGGAGAGCCGGCTTGGAACGGCTTCAGGTCTGCCGGCGAAGTTCCCAGGCCGAAGATGACGGCGGCGCGCATGCGTCCTGCATTAGAACATACGCACCGCCGGGAAACGAATCGTCAACGACAAAACTATTCCGGCAGGCACTTCTCCATGAAGTCAACCAGATCTTTTTTCATCTTGTCGTGTTCGGCGCGATCGATGTACACCATGTGTCCCGATTTGTAGGTGGCATAGGAAATGTTCTGGCGGAACTGCGGGCCGAGATCGAGATGATCCATAGTCCAGTTGGCAGCGGCGAAAGGCGTGGCGAGATCGTAGTAGCCTTCCATCACCAGAATCTTCATATACGGGTTCTTGATCATGGCCGACCGCAACCCGCCCGCCGTGCTGGGAAAGCCTTCGACGGCGTTGCCCCACTCCCAGTCGCGGAAACCAGGCTGGTCGTAGGCGAAAACCCTGTACGGCATGTCGGACTTGTAATTCAGCTCGGTACGCAGGTAGTTGTTGAACGCCGAGGTGTAAGGCGGCAGAATGGCGGCGCTCGTCGGATCGTAGAAACGATCTTCGTCAGGATTTGGGCTGGTGAAGCGGCCATCGAGCCGGCCGCTGATCAGTTTCTGATCGAGCAGCAACTCTTTGGTGAAGGTGGGAACGTCGATGCGCAGGTTGTGCGCTTCAACCACTTCCGGACGCAGTCCGATGTAACGCGACAGCTGCTCGACAATCTTGCGATGTTCTTCCGGCGTCAGGGCGTCGCCTTTGCCCAGAGCGAGCGCGTAATCATTGTTCGACCAGCGCACGACTTCTTCGCGAGTCTTCGCCACATCCTGCGTCAGATCGGCCGCTAGCTTGTGATGGTAACCGGCGATCATGTTGAACGTGGGCACCAGCAGCAAATAAGGCAGGTCGTTGGATTTGTTCCATTCCAGCGTCTGGAAATCTACCGCCATCGAGAGCAGGGTTACACCATTGAAAGCGATGCCATGGTCGGCTAAGTATCCGGCGACGCCGGCGGCGCGCGTCGTGCCGTAGCTTTCCCCGAGCAGGAAGAGCGGAGAGCTCCAGCGCTCGTAGCGAGAGAGATAAAGGCGTATGAATTCTCCGAAAGCTTGTACGTCACCCTTTACGCCCAGAAACTTCTTGGTAAGTTCAGCGTTTGCGGCTCGCGAGTAGCCGGTGGACATGGCGTCCACCATGACAATATCGCTGCGATCGAGCAGCGTGTCGGGATTGTCCTCCAGACGATAGGGCGCTGCCGGCATGAAGCCATTCGATTGCAGGACCACGCGCTTGGGTCCGAGCGCGCCCATGTGCAGCCACACCGAAGCAGAGCCGGGGCCACCATTGAATGCGAAGGTCAGCGGGCGTCGATCAGCTTCCCGTCCGTCGAGCGTGTAGGCGACGAAAAACATTTCGGCTTCCGTCTTGCCGTCGCCGCGCTTGATGGGAAGCCTGCCGGCCGTCGCCGTATAGCTGAGAGTCTTGCCGTTCAGCGCGGTCTGGTGATGGGTAATTACGGGTGGGACTTCAGTTACATCGTAATGCTCTTCCTTGTCGGTGGCTTCGTTTGCTTCGGTCTTGGATGGCTCGGCGGGCTTGCCGCTTTCCGCTGGCTTCTCTGGAGTTGTTGAACTCGCCGTTGATTGCTTTTTGTCCTTTTTGGACGCGGCCTGCTTCGCGCCCTCGGGTGTCGTGTCCGAGGATTGGTTTTGCTGCGCGACGGAAAACGGAATCGTCATCACAGCGAAAAACAGAACTATCAGAATTCTCACGCTGGTCTCCGGGGTAAAAGGATTGGATCGCCATTATAGCGCCTTCGCCGATCGCACTTGAAAAAGCCGGAGGCAACTCCAGACGTGCTAGAATTTGTTGCGCCAGAAACGATTCCACCGGCTCGGTGGCGCACCGGTTCTCTCCACCCTGGCATCGACGGACTGAAAAAGTGGCCTCGAATACCGACGCCAAAATCGACTCCATCACCTACGCTGACGCCGGCGTCAGCCTCGATCGCGGCAAGCGCACCAAACAGCGCATCAAATATCTGGCCCACAAAACTTTCACCAAGGGAGTGCTGAGCGAGATTGGTGGCTTCGGCGGGCTGTTTTCGGTAGACAAGAAATATATAGATCCGGTGCTGGTTTCGAGCGTGGATGGCGTGGGCACAAAATTGAAAGTGGCCTTCGAAATGAATGGGCACCACACCATTGGCGCCGATCTGGTGAATCATTGCGTGAACGACATCGCGGTGCAGGGTGCGGCGCCATTGTTTTTTATGGACTATTTGGCTACGGGCAGGCTGGACGCGGAAGTCGCGGAAAAAATTGTGGGCGGTCTCGCCGAAGCCTGCAAGCATAACGGCTGCGCCTTGATTGGCGGCGAGACCGCCGAAATGCCGGGGTTCTATCCCGAAGGCGAGTACGACCTAGCCGGATTCATTGTTGGAGTCGTGGAACGCGAGCGCATCATCAGCGGCAAAGACGTGCAGCCGGGGGATTGTGTTCTTGGCCTGCCCTCGAATGGCCTCCACACCAACGGATATTCGCTGGCCCGCAAATTGCTTTTTGAAATCGCGGGCTATTCCCAGGAAACCTTTGTCAGCGAGATCAAGAACAAAGTCGGCAACGAACTCATGCGCACCCATCGCAGCTACTGGTCGGTAGTCCGGAAGATGATGGCGGGTGAATGCGTCGCGGCCCTGGCGCATATTACCGGTGGAGGCATCACCGAGAACTTGCCGCGCGTGCTGCCCAAAGGCACGTCGGCCGTGATCGAACTTGGGACCTGGCCGGTGCTGCCCATCTTTGAGCATCTGCAGAAGCTGGGCAACGTCACCGAGGAAGAGATGCTCCGCACCTTCAATATGGGCCTCGGTATGCTGATCGTCGTTCCCGCCAAGAAATTCAAGAAAGCGCAGACGCTGCTGGAGCGTGCCGGAGAAAAATTCTACTGCGTCGGCCGCATCGTCAAGGGCGAGCGCAAGGTGATGTTCAGCTAGTCATGCGATGGAGCGACGCGCGTCTCGCGAGCCTGCCCTGAGCGAAGTCGAAGGGTCCGCGTGGCGAGGGCGTCCGGCTCCCCACCAATAAAGAACGCGCCACTAGTAGCCGGACGCTAGCAGCGCATCTTCCGCATCCCACACGCCGTCGCGAAACGTCACGCTTCTTCCCGAGATGGCGGGGATGCGCTCGCCGGGAACAATGATTCCGACCAAGTTCAACGGATCGGCGGCGGCGATGATGACGCGCTCGCCCTGCGTTGTCGGTGGCTGCTTGCGGTGGGCGCGCAACGATTCGACGGCCACTGGAAGCGCGAACTGCTCTCCCAGAAATCCATCGACGAATCGGCCGCCGCGCACTTCGCCGCGATCTTCGAGACGGCGGTAGCCGATCTGCAATTCGCGCCATCGCGGAAGATTGGTTTCGCGCACCAGCAGGTCGCGGAAGACCACTCCATAGCGTCGCAACAACATCCAGCAGCAGGACTCGACGCTGCGGTCGCGATCGGCGCCCTCGGTGTGCAAGAGCGACCAGCGCCCGGGCGCATGGCGTGGCCGGCGTACTTTGCCCATTGCTTTGCCAAGGCCGCCGCCCGACGAATGTTTCGGCGTCACCAGGGCGCGCAGGTTCTCAAATCCGTCGGCGGTCACGAGGCCGGCCGCGACCAGTTCCCAAAGTCCGGTTTCGATTTCTGCTTTGAGCCGGCCCGTCGCTCGCACCATGTCGGGGAAGAACAGCGCGCCCCGCTGTTTCAACAGTTCAAGCACCGCCTGTGCCACTGGACTCAAGAACGAAGTAGCAGAATCTTCCGCTCCGGGGTGATGAGCTCGCATCCAATCTGCGTCTTCGCGCACGAAGAAGGCAATCGGCGCAACGCGCGTCGGAATCACGCGCCGGCGGTGCTCATCGTTGCCGGTGGCTTCAAGAGTCGCGGGATGTGGCGACAGCCGGCCCCATCCAATCGCGCCTGCAAGGCAGAGTTGATCGAGGTTTGCGGGATCGTAGTCGGAGATTCTGCGGGCGAGCACAAACCGTTCCCACGCGCTCGCCGGAATTTCGAATCCCTGCAATTGGCGGATCACTTCGAGCATACCGTGCTCGCCTCGCACCTGCGTGCCCGGAGCAACATGCTGCCAGCGCAAAAGCCAACTCATGAACTGCGATGCTGTGACTGGGGCGATCTGCTTGCGCAGCGTTGCTACCGTCAGACGATGAATGCGGGCCAGCAGACGGCGCTCGCACCACTCGGTTTCGGGCTCGTGGGATGCGGATGCCGCCAGATGCAAATCATCTTTATGCGAATCAGTATTACGGGAATCAGGGGGCCGGAACTTGCCGCGCAGAATTGCTCCGCTGGCTTCGACGCGGAGTAGAGCCTTCTCGACCTCAGATGCAGGCAGCCCCAACAACTCGCCGATTTCTGACGAGGTAGTGGGGCCGAGATGCGTTATCCATCCTTGCACTGCGGTTAGCACAGCGTCGTCCAGGTTCACCGTAGAGACACGGTCAGCTGCGTCCTCTGCTTGCGTGGCGGCGGGGCTTGGCAGCGCCGGGACGGGTAAGAGCCCCGTCCCCACACGATGTATTGCGCGGAACCATTCGACCCGCTCAGCGGCTACCCAATATTGCTTGCCTGAAGCTTCTGCCACGAAGGCGCGATTTTCGCGCTGGAGGCGTTCGAAGAATCCAGTCCAGTTGGCGGTGATCTGCGGACGCGTTTCCTGAGAGCTGAGAGCTGAAAGCCGAGAGATCGCTTCCTCGACCGCGGGCATCGTCACCAGCGTATGCAGCACATCATGCAGTTCATCGGCGTCGCGCACATCCGGCCACGCCTCCTGCTGCACCTGCGCGATGGCTGTGGGATCGAGCGCACCGACCTCCTCGAGGACAGACGCCGGCAACACTCGCCGCATCTCGACGGCTCGGGCTCGTCGCTCCTCCAGCGGCGCATCATCCAGGTAGGCGTACGGATTCGCATTGAGAATTTCGTGCGAAAATTGCGATGGCACCGGAGTGTCCACCGCCAGGCAACGAATCCAGCCCTGCTCGATTCCGCGCAAAACCTCGGCCAGGCCATCGATGTCGAGCGCCTCGGTGAGCACGTCTTTCATTACCTCGCGTACCAGCGGATGGTCGGGAATCTTGATGTCGCCTTCGATGTTTTCCTGGCAGGCGGCTACATCCGGAAATACCGAGGCCAGCAGATCGTCGGAGCGCATGCGCTGAATCTGCGGCGGCACTTTTTTACCGCTTTGAAAACGCAGCAGAGCCAGGGCGCGCGTCGCATCCCACCGCCAGCGCGTTTGAAAGATGGGCGATGCTAACGCGGCTTGCTCCAGGATCGGCGGCATGCTTTCCGAATGCAGAAATTGAAAAACATCGGCCAGCGGAAAGCTATGCTGCTCGGCGAGCGCGATATTCAATCCGTTGTCGGTTGCCGCCGCCTGCAGTTCGAAATTGAAGCCGCGGCAGAAACGCTTGCGCAAGGCCAGTCCCCAGGCTTTGTTGATGCGGCCGCCGAAGGGCGCGTGGATGATCAACTGCATCCCGCCGCCCTCGTCAAAAAATCTTTCTGCGATGATCGTCGTTTGCGTCGGCACATCCCCCAACACGGCGCGGCCTTCGAGCGTGTACTGAATCAGTTGCTCGGCGCCCGATGCATCGAGACCGCATTCTTCTCGCAGCCAACTCACAGCGTCAGCTACTACCGGCAGGTTCCGCCAGCTTTCCACGGGCACCACGCCGGGCAGTCGGTCGCTGATTTCTTTGCGCAATTCGCCCAACTGCTGCGAAAGTTCGGAGGTGCGAGCCGGGGCTTCTCCTCGCCAAAAAGGAACGCTGGGCGGCGTGCCGTGCGCATCCTCGACCAACATGCGCGACGTTTTCGCTTCCACTCGCCGTATGCGCCACGAGGTGTTGCCGAGCAGCATGACGTCGCCCGCCATGCTCTCTACGGCGAAGTCTTCATCGACGGTTCCAACCACGCCGCCGTCCGGTTCGGCGACTACCGTGAACAGAGCGTTGTCGGGAATCGCGCCGCCGCTGGTGATGGCCGCCAGGCGCGCGCCACGCCGCGCTCGCAGCTTGCGATTGATGCGGTCCTGAAGCAGGTAAGCGCCGTAGCGTCCTCGTTGCGAGGCGATTCCTTCAGAGAGCATCGTGATCACTTCATCGAACGTCTTACGCGATAGATTGCGATACGGATAGGCGCGCTTCACGAGCCCGAATAACTCGTCTTCGTCCCATCCGTCGCTTAAGTTGGATTTATCGTCCGATTGATGCTCAGATTCATTGCTTGTGGAGCGCCGGGCGTCCCCGCCCGGCCTCCCCGCAGCCGCGCAGCAAGCTACAATCTGCTGTGCCAGAACATCCAGCGAACCTTCCGGGAAAATCAGCCGGTCGAGTTCGCCCTGGCGAATCGCGCGCACCAGCACGGCGCATTCGGCAAGATCGTCGCGCGTGGTAACAAAGAATCGTCCCTTGGGGACTGCGCCGCGCCAGTGGCCCGAACGCCCCACGCGCTGCAGAGCGACCGCAATCGAACGCGGCGAACTGATGTGACACACCAAATCTACCGTTCCCACGTCGATGCCAAGTTCAAGCGATGCGGTCGCCACCAGCACCTTGACTTGACCTTCCTTCAGCTTGCGCTCCGCTTCCAGGCGCAACTTGCGCGACAAGCTGCCGTGATGCGCGGCCACGTTTTCTTCGCCCATGCGCTCGCCGAGTTGATGGGCAATGCGCTCGGCCAGGCGGCGCGTGTTCACGAAGACGAGCGTCGAGCGGTGCGCATTCACCAGTTGCACGATGCGCTCGTAAATCTCGTCCCACATTTCGTTGGAGGCGACCGGGCCGAGTTCCGACGACGGAACCTCGACTCCTAGATCGAGCTTGCGCTTGTGTCCAACGTTGACGATGACGGGATCGGGTCGCGGATTTCGAGGATCCGCGCTGCCAGCGAGGAAATGCGCGACTTCTTCGATCGGCTTCTGCGTCGCGGAAAGGCCGATGCGCACCGGCGGGCGCTCGGTCAGCGCTTCCAGGCGCTCCAGCGAAAGGGAAAGATGCACGCCGCGCTTGTCGTCGGCCACGGCGTGAATTTCGTCTACGATCACGGTCTCCACATCGCGCAGGATGGCGCGGCTCTTCTCCGCCGTGAGCAGAATGTAGAGCGACTCGGGGGTGGTAACCAGAATATGCGGCGGACGCTTCAGCATGAGGCGCCGGTCTTTCATCAAAGTGTCGCCCGTGCGCACCGCCGTGCGGATCTCCGGCATCAGCAAGCCACGATCGCCAGCCATCTGCAAAATTTCTCCGAGCGGGATTTCGAGATTTTTCTGGATGTCATTGCCAAGCGCCTTGAGCGGGGAAACGTAAAGAACTTCAGTGCGGTCGCGCAGTTCGCCCGCGAGGGCTTTGCAGACGAGACGGTCAATGCAGGCGAGGAAAGCGGCCAGCGTTTTGCCCGATCCGGTCGGTGCCGAGATCAGAGTGGTATGGCCGGCGAGGATGTGGGGCCAGCCCTGCTCCTGCGGCTCAGTCGGCGTGGAGAAGCGCGCAGTAAACCACTCCTGCACCAGCGGATGAGCCCAGGCGAGCGACGGGGTGACGGCGGACGGCATGGGAGTGATTGTAGCTAGAATTTGCAGTTTCGTAAAATGTTCGCCTGCTGTGGCAAGAAGCTCTTCATAAACGGCCACTCGGGGTAGATGGCCTGATAACATCAACAAGCCAGATCCCCCGTCCAAGACCGGGGAGCGATCTGGCGTTCGGGTTAGAATACCGACGCCGCCATCCAGTAACCTTGGTGCCCGCCGGTTGCTGTGAAATGACGCTATAATCAGTGGTCAGTTTTTTCCTCCCTCCAGTGTGTATCCATGGACAAAGCCCCTGGGGTTTTGATCGCAAACCAGATCGCTAACCAAAGAGTTCAGCGCTCACGGCCCGCACCCAGTCTCCGTCTGCTGATCGAACTGGAACCGCGCCATCGCGTGTTCTTCGGCAATCTGGCAGACCTGCTCCTGGCGCGGCAAGTCCCGCGGATCCCTATCACCTCACGGCCCGCACCTTTCTGGAACGACGTTTTCGTCCCCTCCGGCGCCCCCTGGTCCTCGTTCTTCGAGTCAATGCTATGGCATCTGTTGCTAATAATTTTGTTCGTATGGGGCCAATCCAGAGTATGGGTGTCGGTAAAACTGTTCCCGCAGCGAGACGTTTTCCACAGGTCTGTCATCTACTACCCACCGATTCAGCACTTTCGAGCAGCTGAGGGCAGAACGTCGAGCGTTCGGGCGCGGTCGAGAGTGGAGCGGAGATCGGCGCAGCAACCGGCACAACAACCGGCGATGCCAGTGACGCCGGAGCACAAACCGAGCATCGTCACACCACCTGACATCAAGCAGGCCACGGCCACACTGCCGAATATCCCGGGCTCCCATGCGGTTACTCCTATGGTGCCGTTCTCAGCCACCGCGGGACCGCGGCGGAACGCGTTGGCGGGACCGTCTGCGGTGGTGGCCCCGCCGCCCGATGTTGACCATAACGTTGACCAAGCTACAGCTCGCCGGCTGGAGCTGCCTCAAACTTCGGCGGTTGCTCCTGCGCCCGAGCTTTGGGGACCTTCTGCGGGACGGACTATGCAGTCTCCCAATAATGGCCTGCGAGTTGTACCGCCTCCTCCATCAGTTACAAGCAACGCGGCTAGAGCTGGGCGGTTGAGTTCAGGGTTGAATTCGTTGTCCAGCGCGGGGTCAAATGTCGTACCCCCTCCCCCGTTGGTTCAGGGTGCGGGCAAGGACGTTGGAGCTGCCCGGTTGGGTTCGATGGCTGGTGCCGGCTCGCCAGTGGTACCGCCGCCTCCTTCGGTTCAGGGCGTAGGCGCCTCGGCTGGAGCTGCGCGGTTGAGTTCGTTGACCAGCGTGCGGCCAACTGTTGTACCCCCTGCGCCATCGATTCGGGGTGCGGGCAAGGCTGCTGGCGCTGCACGCTTGGGTTCGATGCCGGGTGTGGATTCGCCAGTGGTGCCGCCGCCTCCTTCAGTTCAGGGTTCACGCGGCCCTGCTGGAGGTACGAGGTTGGGCTCGCTTTCGCGTGCGGGTTCGGAAGTCGTCCCGCCACCACCGTCAGTTGAGCGTGCGGGCAACTCTGGCGCGGGTGGACGCTTGCGCTCGTTGTCCGGAGATGGCTCACAGATCGTGCCGCCTCCTCCATCAGTTGAGCGTGCGGGCAACTCTGGCGCGAGCGGACGCTTAGGCTCATTGTCCGGGTCCGGAGATGGCTCACCGGTCGTGTCGCCGCCTCCTTCATCAGTTGGGGGTGCGGGCTACTCTGGCCCAACTGGACTGTTAGAACCAATGGATCCCCTGCCGCTCGACGCCGCTTCGGCCTCAGCGGCCGTCGGTAGCGACAACAAATCGACCGTCGAAGAGTTGCCTCTCGGTGTGCTCGGGGTGGTGTTTGCCGCGCCGGGCACCTCCTTTTTTTCCAATTTCGAAGTTTTCGTCGCCAAGAGAAAAGTCGGCAAGGGCCAACTGCAACTCATCAAGCTGGTTTATGAATTTCTTCCTTATCAAAGGCGGCTGTCTGAATATGATCTCAACAACCTGCCGCCGCGGGTAATCAAACTGCGCGTAATACCAGATCCGAACTGTGACGAGCCGTTGGGGCAGATAATACAGCCTCAGACCGACCCGAATCGTCCAGCCTCGGAGTACCCAAAACTCCCAGCCGCGTTGCGTGCCGCCGACCTGAACGCAGTGCTGCCCTGTTATCGCACCACCGCGGACGATTTCCAGAAGGCGATGTCGCAAGCCCACTGAGTGACCAGGAGAATTCTCGGAAGGCTCAGGGGTAAATTTGCGGATCAGGAGTGGGACCATTGCCATTGTTGCTGTCGTACTAGTCGTTACGCAAAGTGGACTGGAGGCGCAGGGGCAGCACCGATGCGTAGTTCTGGAAATCCCGATCGGTGGTAAGAATAGCCCAGCCGCGGCGGTGGGCGGCGGCGCAGATGAGGAAATCGACTGCCGATCCGGCGATGCCCTGGCTGCGGCAGCGGTTGTTCATGCGGGCGGCTTCTTCGTAGTCCGCCGCTTCGAGCGGGTGTTCCGGGAAAGCCCGCAGGTAGTCACGCAGCTTGCGAAACTGTGCTTCCTCGCGAATGCCGGAAAGCAGTTCCTGACGGATCGGCCCCAGCATCTGCACGCGTCCTTCACGAATCAGTTCGGCCAAAGCTTCGGTTAGTTGTTGTTCCGGAGCGCTGAGATGCTCCGGCTGTCGCCGCAGGGCGAGCGACCAGACGGGCGTATCCACCAGCACCATCATGAGCGGTGATCGCCGCGTGATCGCCGCGGATTCTTACTGGCATTCCGCTGCCGCTCGGCTTTGTAGTCGTACGCGGGGTCCACCGCGAAGGTGCCGAAGGCTTCCAGGATGCGCATCTGCTTGCGCTTGCGGACGTACTCGTCAAGGGCGGCGTTCACTGCTTCTTTCTTGGTCTTGTGCCTGCCGGCGCGCCGCGCTTCTTCGATAAGCTGGTCGTCCAACGCAAGGTTAGTTGGCATGTGTATAATATTACACATTATAATGTGTGAGTAAATACCAGAAATAGTGGCGTGAAAATTCGGCTGTCTCTTGATGCGATGTCTTTGATCGAAGCTCATGATCGAAGCTCGATTTTTTCCGCGGCCTGCTAGAATCGCGGCGATGCCCAAACCATCCGCTACCGCTCGCGCGCGCAAAATTAAGCTCATCCTCTTCGACGTCGACGGCGTGCTTACCGATGGAAAAATCTGGATTTTTCCCGCACCCGAGGTCTCGCAGTCTGGAGCCCGGCAGAGTGTACTCGAACGGTCCGCCCTAAGCTTCTCCCGGCCAGAGGGAGGGGGCGGTTTCGGTCTGCACAGCGCTGGTCTGATCGAGGCCAAGGGCTTCCACGCCCACGACGGCACCGCCATCTCGCTTGCCCGCCTGGCGGGGATCAAGACTGGCATCATTACCAAGCGCAACTCCGAAACGGTTGCCTTGCGAGCGCGCGATCTGAGGATTGACCACGTTTACCAGGGTGTTCAGGACAAGGCGTCGGTGTTGGCGCAGATTCTGGAAAAGGACGGAATCATCGCCGCCGAGGCTGCTTTCGTGGGCGACGACGTGATCGATCTGGCGGCGATGCGCAAATGCGGACTGGCGATTGCGGTGAAGAACGCGCGGCCCGAGGTCAAAGCTGAAGCGCACTGGGTTACGGCGCACGCCGGGGGAGATGGAGCCGCGCGTGACGCGGTCGAGTACATCCTGAAGGCCCAGGGAAAATGGAAGAGGGCGGTGGAGAAATATGTTTCGCTGAAGAGCTGAGAAGTTCGCGGTTCGCTTTTCGCTGTTCGGAAAACCGTTGCTGGGCGGAAAGCGAATGGCGAATGACGAAAAGCGGATTGCTCAAAAAACACCCGCCGGCTGCTTGCTTGGGGCGTGCTCGGGTTTGCAACCGGCGGGTTTTTGTTCTCCTTACTCACCCTGTTGTTTTCAGGAGGAATAACCTTTAAAACCCAGCTTGGCCGGGAAAGTTTCGCAGAGCCGGCAGAATTTTCTTCTCGGACCTTCGCTGGCCGAGCGTGTTTTAGGCAGCCTTTGCGGAGCGACTTTGGCCGAGATAGTCGGCGACAATCCACGCCGCTGCGGCTATCGCCAGATTCTCCGCGTTGCCGGCCCAGTTCGTAAGATTATGAGGATCATGGGTAAAAGGCGCCGGCAGCCAAATCAACAACCCGAAACCTACTATCATCGCCGTAAGTAATCGAGAGGCTAGAAGGGCCAAGCGTCCAGAGAGTAAAGCGATGGCTGCTAGCGCAAACAAAATCGTAGTTGTTACCGCCCAGAACATTTGTCCCGGAGGAATCCACTTGGGAACGAATTTTGCAGTTCCAGAAAGATAAACGAGTTGTTCGACGGTGAATGAAACGACACAAATTCCGAAAAAGAAGTACCCAAGCCGAGCCATTTTCGCCGCTCGCACCGAATCGCCCGGCTCAAGAGAGGCATAAACGATCAGCGCCCCCGCGACCAGAGAAAATTGCTCGAAAAAGTTGCCTAAGCGATCATAAACCTGCGGCTTCTCAATGAAGAGCGGCAGCCAGAGCAACGCAAAAATGAGATAGATTGTGCCCAGTGCGATAGCGCCGGCTCGCGCCGTTCTAGGCCGTTGAATCGCAACCCCCCCAAAGATCTCGATGGCAGCGACGATGTACACGAGAATCTCGCTGTGAGGAACGTTCCCAAGCGGCCGGATCTGTTGCCACTCGTTAAAGTCATGCCAGACCAAGGCGAAGACGCCGAAACCGACGGCCGCCAATCCATAGATGTGACGTCCCAGATGAAATCTCATCTCAGCACCTAAGCGCCCGCATCAGGGCGGCTCAGCAGACCAACGAGTCGTTCAGCACGTCTGAGACAGATGAAAAGAGGCGTCTTGTGCGGTCTTAAGTCATTTTCCAGCACTAAGTTATCAATCGCCTAATCGGGGATGGCCGTCGTCTTCGCCGCCATAAGTTCGGCGAAGCGAGGATCCTTGCGCAGGGTGCTGAACTCGTTGTCCTTGTAAACATCCTTGATGTCCTTGTAACCCTCTTCCATTGCCTTCTTCAGATAGCGCAAGGAGCGGTCGTTCACGCCCGCCCTGGCGTACATCTTGGCAAGGACGTAATCGTAGTGGGCCCGGTCCTCGGGAGAAGCGATTTTTGCCTGCAGCCCGGCGTGCGAGCTGCGCTCGAAGACTTCGGGATCAAGCCCCACCGCCTTGGCATAACACTGTATGGCTTTTTCGAACTGTTTCTTGCCGAAATATGCGGTGCCCAGGTTGCTGTAGTAGGCGGCTGCGTCATCCTTCAATGAGATCGCCTTCTCGTACTGCTTGATCGCTGCGTTGTTGTTATGCATATCGTAATAAGTGGCGCCGAGGTTGTTGTAGGCGTCGGCATGGTTACGATCGGCTTTGATGGAGCGTTCGCAACTCTTCTTCGCTTCTTTGTCGCGATGCATCTGGAGCTGGCACATACAGATCTTGTTGAACAGGGATGCATTCCCCGGCGCGCCTCTCAGCGCGGCTTGGTAGTAGTCGATGGCGTCCAGGAAGTTCTTCTCCGCGCGCAGGTCGTCGCCACGTTGCTCGAGTTCTTCGGGTGATGCCCCGGGGGCCGGTGGATCGGCGCGGTGCAACGGTGGAGGGCCGACTTGCAACTGTTCGGTGTTCTGGGCCTGGGCTGGGACAACGAGAAAAGCCGAGAAGAGAAGCGATACAACGCTGATGCGGATCCAGGAAAACATATACACCCCCGGCCGAACCTACAAAACTTCAGAGTTTTATGGCATTTCAGCGTACGGTGCTGCAATCCTTGCAAGTTTGAGGCCGCGAACCCGGCGCGGTCTTCGTGCGTTTCACTGGAGCACCCCACTATTGCGGCGGAACGCCGCTGTCACTGCCTTTAGACGGCGCAGCCACGTTCTTGTCATTTTTGGGGGAGCTATTGTCTCCCCTGAACACGCCCGCAATCTTGCCGAAGAAGCTTTTCTTTTTCTTGACCTCTTCCTCTGATTGGACACCAGTGGGCGCCTGCGGGTTCCCGTTGGCGGTGGGCGGAGGCAGCGCTTTCTCGGAATTTCCGCCGAATATGCGCGAGAAGAACCCTTGCACGCCGCCCGTCTGATCGCAGGTATCGTGAGGCTCGGTGCCGGCGATGAACGCTATCGTGTAGTCGTCTGGGCACGACGGCGTCGCCAGGCGGTTGGTGATCTTGTCGAGTTGCACATCAACCACGCCTTCAGGCTGGGTGAAGGGCTTTACATCCGAATACTGGCGAAGCGTGACTGCCTTCTTCATGAACTCCGCCCAAATGGGGGCTGCGGTCTGCGCGCCGCTCAGGCGAATGTCGCTGTAATCGTCGTATCCCACCCAGACGACGCACAGCAGATTGCTGGTGTAGCCGGCGAACCAGCCGTCGTGCGAAGTGCCGGTCTTGCCTGCGGCCGGGGCGGTGAATCCGCGGGAGCGCACCCCAGCGGCGGTGCCGAAGTTCATCACGCCTTCCAGCATGTTGGTCATGACAAAGGCGACGCGTGGATCGAGGACCTGCGTCTGCGTAGTTCCAAAGTTGAGGATGATGTCGCCCTTGGAGTTACGCACCGAATTTACGAAAATGGGTGAAAGCCGCATGCCGCCGTTGGCGAAACTGGTGTAGGCGGCCGTCATGTCGACGGGCGTGGCGTCGTAGGCGCCGAGAGCCATCGCTGGCGTGGCCTTCACCGAAACGATTCCAGCGGATCTGGCCAGATCCGCCACCTTGTCGTAGCCGACTTCCTCCGCCACCTTGACGGTTGCGTTGTTAAGCGAGAGCGCAAGCGCGTAGCGGAGCGTGACGTCGCCGTGGTACTCCTCTTTGTAGTTTCGCGGCTCATAGATCTGGTCGCCATAGGAGAACGTCGTAGGCTGGTCGGCAACTGTGGACGCCGGGGTGATTACATTCGTCGAGCCGTCAAGCGCGGTATTCATGGCCGCCGCATACACAAACGGCTTAAAGATAGAGCCGGTGGGACGCTTGGCGAGCGCGTGATTGAGTTGGCTCGCCCCGTAGTTTCGTCCGCCGACCAGCGCCTTGATTTCGCCGGTGTGAGGATCCATTGCCACAAGCGCCACCTGCGCCTGCGGACCGGGCGTGACAGTGGTCTCATACTTCTTCCCGACTTTGGTCCTGCGGGTGCGCATCTTTGTGACCTGATCGTCCACCAGTTTGATGCCGGTTTCGACCGCTTGCGCGGCCGCTCGCTGCAGGTCAGGATCAAGCGTTGTGTAAATGCGGTATTCCTGCTCGTTGACCTCGTGCTCGTTCAGTTTGCTGACGATAGTGTCGCGAACCATATCCACAAAATACGGCGCGTCGCTGGCCTCAACATTTGGCGGGGCCAGTTTCAATGGCATCGCCTTGGCTTTATCGGCTTGCTCGCGCGTTATGGCGTGGGTCTCGACCATGGACTCGATCACGGTATTTCGCCGTTCCAGAGCGCGCTCGGGATGCCGATAGGGCGAAAGATAGCTGGGCGCCTGGATCAATCCAGCCAGCAGCGCGGCTTCCGGCAAGGTGATGTCCTTCAGATCCTTGTTGAAATAGGACCGCGACCCTTCGGCTAGGCCCGATATGGTGAACGACCCGCGCTGTCCCAGATCGACGCGATTGGCATAGAACTCAAAAATTTGCTGCTTGGAAAACTTCTGCTCCAACTCGACCGCGATCACCATCTCGATCAGCTTGCGCTTGAAGGTTTTTTCCGGGCTCAGAAAAAATGCCCGCGATAGCTGCATGGTGATCGTCGAACCGCCCTGCTGATGGCGTTGATGGGTAAAGTCGATCCAGGCGGCTTCGGCCAGACGCATGAAATTTACACCGCTGTGCTGAAAGAAGCGGCGGTCTTCGATGGCGGTAACCGCTTCCACCATGAGCTTGGGGATGTCATCGTACTTCACCAGTTGCCGCTTGGAGCGTTGCTCGGCATCAAAGAGCGAAGTCAGCATCTGGGGCTCGAGTTCGTAGGCCCCTAGTTCTCCGGCAGTGCGGCTGTTGATGGCCGAAACTGCTCCGTCGGCAACGGTAATGGTCGCCGCCTCGGGACTGTGATACGACTCGGGGCCGGGCAGAATTTCAATCGAGCCGCCACGTGCACGATAGCTGCCCAACGGAGATTCGCCTTCTTTTTCTGTATAGCCGGCGTGGCGCAGCTCCGCCGCAATTGCAGAGACAGTCACCTTCGATCCGACCCTGACCACCTGCGGAGCCGCGAAAATCTTGGCTGAGGTGGCGAACGCCGGCCCGCGGAAGCGCTGCTCGATAATGCGGTCGTACTTCACATACCAGTAGACAAAAACACCAACCACTGCGAGCGATGCAGAGAGAAAACCGAGCAGGGCGATACGCACGATGGGATCGTGGGACAGCAGGCGGCTTCTGCCGCGGCCTCTTCCGCTTTGGCCGCCACGTCGGATCGTCGGGATTTTCAGCTTAATGGCCATGGAGACGGCTGTGCGTCAATCCAGAAAAGCAATTCTCGGTCCGAACCGATCTTGGGGTTAGGGTGCGTTTCTCTTGATTTTAAATCACCAGGAGACCCTGCAATCATTTGGATGCGTGTCAAAGGATAGACGGGCGTGTGGCCGTTGGGCCAGTGTCGAAGTAATATGCAGTCGCAGGAACGCGAAGTCCAGGTAACCTGGATTAGCGGTTACCCGTGCCCCGCGGTCAGACAGTTTCGGTAAAAATGTACTCGTGCTGTCCGTCGCGAATGATCAGCACCCGCTTGCCGGTGCGTTTACCCACCACGAACTCGAAGCCGTCGTTTGTGGGATCGATGGTGATGAATGAGATCGTGCCATCGTCATTCTTTCGCGATGCCACCGCGCTCTTCCACTCGCCGAAATCGAAAGTGGTCACTCCGCCCTGGTTCAGCACATCAAGTTCACCCAGTTCTTTGCTGGAGTAGTGCTTTGCTAAACCAGCCACCAGCGTTTGATCGGCGGGCACAACGAGTCGTTCCCGTTCTTTCGCCAGGGCGGCTTTGTAGCGTGCTGCCTGTCCGGCAACGTCGCCGGCTGCTTCGAGTTTGCCGTCGAAGACGACTTCCAGCAAGCGACGCCGGAATGGACCCAGCAGCATTCCCCCATTATCCGAATTCGTGAGCAGCACGGCGCCTATGCCGGAGTTCGGCAGAAAGTAAATGTCGGTCTTATAACCCGCCATGCTGCCGCCGTGATGCACCACTGGGACGCCGTAAGTGCGGTCAACGATCAATCCCATGCCATAGCTCTGATCTTCTCCCAGAGCAATCTGCGGCGTCCTGCGCATCAGCAGATTTTCTGACGATACCAACTGCTTGCCGCTGGGCAGCTTGCCCAGCTCGAGCTCGAGTTGTACGTAGCGGATCAGATCGCCGGCCGAGGTCCACACACCACCGGCGGGACGGGCGGGCATGATCGAGTAGTCGAAGGCTAGGTTGGCTACGGAGGGCTTGCCATCCACATCGTCTCCGTGCGGGCTGGCATGGTTGCCCACGAGGGCGCGCGCGTAATCGAAGGTCGTCGATTTCATCCCCAGCGGATCGAAAATCTTCTCCTGCATCGCCTTATCGTAGGCGACGCCCAGCTCCAGATTCGGATACACAAGATGCGCGCCAATATATCCCGCCGCCGCAGCCATCAGATTGCTGTATTGAAATACTTCGCCAAACTTGCTGGTTGGCTGCATGGTCCCGAGCAACGCCAGGGTGGATTCCGGCGTGGCATTCTTGAACTCGAATAACCATTCCAGATCCTGCCGTGGCATCCCGGTGCAGGCGCAGATCAGGTTCTTGACGAGAACTTTTTTCGTAGTGTCGGCATTGCCAAGTTTAAAGCTCGGGTAAACCTCGGTCACCGGTTCATCCCACTTCAACTTTTTCCCGTCGACGAGTTCCGACAGAAGCAGCGTCGTCATTCCTTTGGTGTTGGACGCCGCCATGAATAAGGTATTTTCGTCCACCCGTTCAGGCTTGCCGAGTTCACGCACGCCAAGTCCGCCCGCGTACACGACCTTGCCTCCGTCAATCAACGCCATCGATGCGCCGGGGATGCCAAGCTCTTGCATGGAGGTTTCGACGAACGCCTTGAGCTCAGCGATATGCGCGGCATCCAGCGGCTCCGGCTTGCGTCCGGCAAAAGACTCGCGCTGGTAGCCCTTCGGACGCAGGCTCTGGATGATCAAGCTAACGGGTGCGGCGCGCTTCTCCAGGGTCGGTTCACTAGAGTTCAGAATGACCACGGTCCACGAGCTGCCGATGCGTAAGGCAATCGCCTGTACGGCAACCCGCTCGTTCGGAGAGGTCTCGTAGTCAAATACCTGCCGCTCTTCCCACCCGTTGCGCGCAGGACGCGGCGTGACTAGCTTAAGCGGCCACGTCTTCGGGGGGTTATAGGTGGCCCAGGCCTCAACGACCGCGGCCTTGGCGTCAGCCGCTCGGGAGTCGACGATGACGATGTGTGCATCCGGCTCGGGAGGCGCAAGTATAACCAGGTTCTTGCCGGTCACGATCGACCAACCGGCGGGAACCGTGAAAGTCGCTCCCCCCGGCGTCACGCGCGACGTATCCGCCGCCAGCAGCTCCGGCGCTGACCTTACGTCCGCTGATTGAGGTGAGGCCGCGGCGCTGGAAGCAAACGTGGCGCTCGGCACCAAAGCCGCGAACGCAAAGAATGCGAGTAGGACGTTTCGATAAATGGACATAAGAGCCCTCTAGCGTGATTGCGGAGACAACGATACACGCAGCGCAACAACTTGTAAAACATGCGGTGGAGACTCAGAAAGGCAGTCGAAGAACTCCCCTGAAGAGCTGAGAACTGACAGCAGAGAGCTGAGAGCTGCTCCTAGAACACGCCTTTGTTTTTCGTCGAAGGATGGAACTCGAGGGTGGTCGAGTAGCCGGGGAATTGGACTTGAACGCTGTAGTCGGCCTCGATCGTGAGACTGCCATTGCCGTAGTTGCCCACCCGCATAACCCGCACCTGCTTGGGCGTCAGCGCAATATCGTAATTGCGGGCCTGCTTGATAATGGCCTCGCGAATATCCTCTTCCGTACGCGCGGTGTAGGTTGACTGCACCGCTTCGGTCTTCATCGAATCCTCAAACTCGTAGTTCGAGAAAAACGGCGGAATGATCTTGATGCCCGCCAGCACCAGGGCCCCGAGGATGGCCAAGACGAAGACTAATTTCACAGTTGCCATAAGAAACAATCGCTCAATCGCTGGTTGCGAAGTTTCAGTTGCGAGTTTTCCATCGTGCAATAAGATGCGCTACGGGCCGTGTTCTTCCGGCTGGCGAGCGGCCGGGACCTTTCCTTTTCGCAGGTCTTAGCGCAGCCTCTGGAAATACCCAGTTATGGCTGAAATTTTAACGTCCTCCTTGTGCAGAGTCGAGCGCTGAACGACTTCCACAGTATCTTCGGTAACCTTCTTTCCCACGTTGATTCGAAAGGGGATACCCACCAGGTCGGCGTCCTTGAATTTCACCCCCGGCCGTTCGTCCCGGTCGTCGAGCAAAACGTCAAATCCCGCCGCTTCCAGCTGCCGGGCCACGTCCTCGGAGGCGCTGCGGATGGCCTCGTCTTTCGAGTTAGTACTCACTACCACCACCTCAAACGGCGCAATCGAAGGCGGCAGCCAGAAGCCGTTCTCGTCGTTACGTTGCTCGACCGCCGCGGTCAGGATGCGCTCGATCCCAATCCCATAGCTGCCCATGATCGGCGCAACTTCCTTGCCATAGCGGTCAAGCACACGCGCGCCCATCGACTCCGAATACTTGTAGCCGAGTTTGAAGATGTGTCCGACTTCGACGGCGGTGTCGATGCGCAAGGGAGCGCCGCAATTTGGGCAGGCTTCGCCAGCGGTCAGGCTGCGCAGGTCGGCGTAAGCCGTAGGATGAAAAGTCTTCCCCGGCGTCAGGTTCTTGACGTGATAGTCCTCTTTGTTCGCGCCCCCGATCAGGTTGGTGCGGCCCTCGAGCGCCCTATCGACCAGCAGGATCGGCTTCGCGGAATCGTTCACGTCCTTTGCCCAGTCGGTGCCTAACGGGCCAAGATATCCGGCAGGCGCGCCGAACAGCTCGCGGATTTCTTCTTCCTGCATGGGACGCGTCTCTTTGCCCGCAACCGCCGTCGAAAGCTTGGCTTCGTTCATCTGATGATCGCCGCGCATGAGCAGCACGACGGCGCGCGCGCGCGCCTTTCCTGTTTTCGCATCTGTTTCGGTGATCATCATCGCCAAAGTCTTCATCATGTGCTTCGGCGATACACCGAGAAACCGCGCCACGTCTTCAATCGTCTTCTGTCCTGGAGTGTGCACCTCGAGCGGCGCGCTAACGTCCAGCCGTCCACCGCCCTCGGCCTTCAGATCTTCGACCGGAGCAAGTTTCGAAGTAGCCTTCTCCATATTCGCCGCATAGTTGCACTTCTCGCAGCTGACGACCAAATCCTCGCCCGCCGGCGTGCGCACCATGAACTCCTGCGACTGCGATCCGCCCATGGCGCCCGAGTGTGCGTCGATCACCATGTACTTTAGGCCGCAGCGGTCGAAGATGCGGCAGTAAGTGTCGTGATGCTTCTGATACGAAACATCGAGCCCCGCCGCATCTATGTCGAACGAGTACGCGTCCTTCATGATGAACTGGCGGACCCGCAGCAGTCCCGACTTCGGACGAGGCTCGTCGCGAAACTTGGTTTGTATCTGATACCAGATCTGCGGCAGCTGCTTGTAGCTGCGCAGTTCCTTGCGCGCGATGTCGGTCATGACTTCTTCGTGCGTCATGCCCAGACACAGATCAGCGCCCTTGCGATCCTTGAGGCGAAACATGTTCTCGCCCATCGCCGTCCAGCGCCCGCTCGCTTCCCAAATCTCGCGTGGATTCAGTGCCGGCAGGTAAAATTCCTGCCCGATCTTGTCCATCTCCTCGCGGACGATGCCCATGATTTTCTGCGTACTGCGATTGCCGAGGAACAGAAACGAATAGATCCCAGCGCCCAGTTGACGAATGTATCCCGCGCGGACCAACAGCTTGTGACTAGCGACTTCGGCATCGGCCGGAGCCTCGCGAAGAGTAGGAATGAAGAGTTGCGACCAGCGGTGCATGGTTATGGTTTCCAATCGAGAGAGAATCTTTCTTAGAGAGAATCATCGATTGTAAATGACGAGGATTGTAAACGACGGTGTTCGTGTGGGGACGGCGTCTCGCCCGTCCAAGCCGAGCGCAAGCTCGGCAGCGTTGATTGGATAAGAGCGAAGGCTCGGTTCGACCCGGTAGTCTTGGTTTGAGGATCAAAGACGCTGGGAAGAAAGGAGTCTTCGCACATGATGATTATAGGATGTGATTTCCATCCCAGCTGGCAGCAGGTGAGTTGGTTGGACACGGAGACGGGAGAAACGGGAGAAGAGAAGCTGGTGCAAGCCTCGGGCGATGCGGAGCGATTCTACCGGCGGTTGCCGGCGCCGGCCCTGATCGGCATGGAGGCGACGGGAAACTGTCACTGGCTAGTGGATTTGCTGGCGGAGTTGGGTCACGAGTTGTGGGTGGGGGATGCGGGGCAGATTCGAGCGAGTTATGTGCGGCAGCAGAAGACGGACAAGCGGGACGCGGCGCACATTCTGAAGCTGATGGTGGAAGGGCGGTTTCCGCGTATCTGGATGCCGTCGAGCGAGGTGCGCGATCTGCGGCAGTTGCTGCTGCATCGCTACAAACTGGTCGTGATTCGGGCGCGGGTGAAGAACGAACTGCAACACCTGTGCCTGAACAAGGGAGTGCAGCGCAAACACAAGCTGTGGACGAAGGCGGGACAGCAGGTGCTGCGCGAGTTGCCGTTGCAGGCGTGGGCGGGGCGTCGGCGAGACGACTTACTCGGGCTGATGGCGATGCTCGACCAGCAGATCGAGCCGCTGGATGAGGCGGTAAAGTCAGAAGCGCAACGAGACAAAATGGCGCTTCTGCTTCAAACCCAACCCGGCGTGGGACCGGTCACGGCGTTGGCGTATGTGCTGACCATGGGCGAGGTCGGGCGTTTCCCGCGCGGCAAGCAGGTGGCGAGTTACTTGGGACTGATTCCGCGCGAGCATTCTTCGGGCGGACGGCAACATCTGGGTGCGATCTCGAAGCAAGGCAATCGCATGCTGCGGATGTTGCTGGTGGAAGCGGCGACCACAGCGGTTCGACTGGACCCGGGGTTTCGCCAAGAGTACTTGCATCGTTGCCATCAGAAGCCGAAAGCGGTGGCCAAGGTGGCGGCGGCGCGCAAGTTGGCCATACGACTGTACTGGATGCTGCGCACCAACAAGCCATATCCAGACGTCGTTCGTATCGAGAGCAGCCCGCGGGTGCCCCTGGTCGGCGCGAGCTAGACCGTGAAGTTGATTGGGCGCTCTCGCATCCCGTAGAGACGGGATGTTCGCATGGAAGAATCATGGCCGAGGTCAGGGCCGAATCGATGGTTGGTGGAACGACGAGTCCACCGCAGGGTGATTCAGCGTGAGATTTCCAGAGTCTTGGTCCTCAACCTCTCTGGCAGACGAAGCGGTGCTCCGGCACTGCCCAGGACAACTATGGCCTTGACAGTGCCTTCGCTCTTATCGAGGGGCACCCGGCGCTATCGACTAGGCGAGAGCCGCCCTATATAAGGCAACGAGTTTCCCCCAGGCGCGCTCGGCTTGGACTTTATCGTAGATCGGTGCGCCATCGCGCATGGGCATATCGGGTATGCACCATCCGTGCTGGGCTGGATAGACTTCGATTTCGGCTGGCACGTGAGCGGCGGCGAAGGCTTCCCTCAGCTTGTCTTTGGCATCGGGCTGTTTCGCATCGTCACTCGATGCGATCCCGAAATACATACGCGCCTTGATCTTCGGCGCGAGCAGATGCGGGCTGTCGGGTTTGTCGGTTACCAGGCCTCCGCCGTGGAACGACGCGCCCGCGCCAATGCGATCGGACACTGCCGCGGCCGTTCTCACCACCAGCGCGCCGCCCATGCAGTAGCCTTGGGTTCCAATCTTTTTTGCCGTGTTCACTTCTTTTTGCGCGTCGAGGAAGGCAACGTACGTGGCCGCATCCTTTTCGGCGTTGCCGGGTGCGTTCACCGACGCCATCAGCGGCCTAAGTTTCGCTACATCGTCCGGATTCTGGAAGTTGAACTTTGAGGCATCGGTGAAAGGCGCTTTGGACACGCGATAAAAGGGATTGGGCACCAGGACGGAATATCCCTCAGAGGCGATATTCCTGCCAATGGTGCGCATCGATGGCCGTAAACCGAAAGCGTCAGGCCAGATCAGTACTCCTGGATAGGATCCGCTTTTCGCGAGTGACGTCGGATTAGACTTGGGATGAGATTTGGGATAAATGAACGCGGCGTCGCAAGTTCCATCCGGAGTCTTGATCGCGACGTCGGTTTCGACCAGCTCAATGCCAATATCCGCGGCCGCAGTCGAGGATGATGACACAGATGCAGCAATGCCCGCGCCCACCACCAGGGCTGCAAAGTCGCGGCGTGTGATGTCTCTTGGATGAAACTCGTTTGCGGGTTGGTTTTTCTCGTCGTCGGTCATGGCTTTTGTGCAGAAAGTTTAGCGCATTTCGCCATCAGACCGCATCCCCAGATCATCACAGAGATCATCACAGCCCCTGGGAGTGTCCCACTCCTTGCGTTTTTTGCAAGGGGTGGATGCCGGCGGGCAATTGACAGACGTGCTATCGTATATACATAGTCGTCTATACAAAGACTGCCGCGGAATTTGCCTGGGATGAACGAAAGAATCAGATCAACAAGCGAAAGCACGGTGTCAGCTTCGAGACGGCCAAACTGGTCTTCGACGACCCTCACCATCTGACGCGGCAAGACCGCGAGGTAGATGGCGAGCCACGCTGGCAGACGATTGGAGTTTCAACGGAGTTCACCTGTTACTCGTCGCTCACATCGTAGACGAGGATGAGGAAGTGATCCGCATCCTTTCGGCACGAAAGGCAACCCGTAGCGAACGGAGTACGTATGCGCAAAGCAACTAAGCACAGGAAGGTGAAGCAGGCCTCTGGACAGACCCGCACCGCAAAACAAAAAAGAGACTTGGCGGCTTTGGCCGCGTTGCCCGACGACCAGATCGACACTTCGGATATTCCGGAGCTCCCGCCCAGCGCGTGGAAAGACGCGGTTCGAGGGAGGTTTTATCGTCCGCTGAAGCAGCCCATTTCCATGCGGCTCGATGCCGATGTGGTTGCCTGGCTGAAGAAACGCGGCAAGGGCTATCAGACGCGGGTCAATAGCATCTTGAGGCACACGATGCTGACCGACATTAAGCGGAGCTGACACTTGGATCTTGGAATTTTATGAAGAGCGCTCGTAAAACGCGAAGGCCAATGTCGGCAGAAGCCATCGCACGCCTTGCCGACCGGGGGTGTGATGTGTCCCGGTTCTTCACCAATGCCGGACGCATGATGACGGCGTGGCCGATCCGGACGGTGAATGTTGACAAGGATGTGGGGGTCCTTCGACTCCGCAGGGACTTCACTTCGTGAAGTTCCCGCTGCGCTCAGGATGACACACTGAATTTGGCTCCTCTTCAGCCGCTTGCTTCCAACTGGTTGATTTCACGCAGGATGGTTGAAATCGGCCACTCGTCTTCCCGCAACTTTTCTCCGTCATCCGAGTTCAAATGTGTAGGCGCTTCAGAAGAAACAGAAAGCTGAAGGACCTCATGCTCGGGCGATTCAAACGAGCGAATCGCTGAGGGGAAGAAAGGGAGGTTCACCATGAAATACCTGAAATATGTTGCGATGATTGCTTTACTGGCCATGCCGCTTGCGTATGCGCAAGCTGCAGTCGGAATTGGAGTGGGGATCGGCGTTGGCGTTGGCCCGGTGGCTGGCCCGCCAGTCTGCGCTTACGGCTATTACCCGGACTATCCGTATGCTTGCGCGCCCTACGGCTACTACGGTCCAAGCTGGTTCGTCAATGGGATCTTTATCGGCGCAGGACCCTGGTACCACGGCTGGGGACATCCATACTATGGGCGCGGCTACGGTCGCGGCTTTTACGGACGCGGTTTTGAGGGACATGGTCCGGCGGCTGGGCGCGGCTTCGTGGCGCGCGGCTCGGTCGGGGGTTCCCGCGGCGGATTCCACGGTGGAGGGTCCCGCGGTCGCCGCTGACCTGTTGCACCGAAAATTGACGAGCGGCTGGCACGACGAATCTGCCAGCCGTTTTTCTTTGTTTCCGCGTGATATCATCCTTCGCGTGCTAGGCGGACGCAGCAACGAGCATCGCACGAATGAGCAATGGATCGCGCAATATGGATCCAGTCATCGGCATCCGGTGAACCGGATATGTCACACGCTGGGCATTCCGACCATCCTGCTCTCGGTCCCACTTTTTATCGCCAGCATCTTCTTGCACCGCCTGCGGCTGTACGCGCTGGCTCTGTTCCTCGTCGGATGGGTTTTCCAGTTCATCGGCCACGCCTTCGAGGGCAAGCCGCCGGAATTCTTCCACGACTGGCGTTTCCTGTTCGTCGGCGTGCGCTGGTGGTGGGCTAAGATCCACGGCAAAGCCTGATCTGTCAAGGCGGCGGCTGAAATCTCCCAATACTCTCGCGGGTTATCCGCCTGGACGGCCGAGGGCGGCCGTCCCTACGTGAGACTCGACGAACTACGCGGCCAGGCGCTGCAAGATTTCCTTGCCCAGTTTTTGCGCTTCACCGAAAAATTTCTGGTATTCGAGGAAAATGCGGTTCAGTTCCAGCGACTGGTCGGCGGTGAGCTTGTGGCGCAGCATCATGTCGCGCACGTGGACGGGGTTGGGCAGGGTGGCGTCTTCGGTCAGTTCTTCAAGGGCGGTTGATGGATTGTAGTGGTACATGCATTTCATTCTAGCGCGGTGCCCAAGAGAAAAGGGCGGCGTGAGCCGCCCCCTTAAGACTTAAAACCTGACATCTGCTTATGTTCCTTCCGACCAGCTCGCCAGGTATTCTTCCTGCTCCGAAGTTAGGCGGTCGATCTTGATGCCGAGCGATTCGAGCTTTAACTTGGCCACGCGTTTATCGAGTTCCGCCGGAACCGTGTAAACCTTCTTTTCGAGCGACGCATGGTTTTTTACCATGTACTCGCAGGAAAGGGCCTGGTCGGCAAAACTCATATCCATTACCGATGCCGGATGACCTTCGGCGGCGGCCAGGTTGATGAGGCGGCCTTCTCCGAGCAGGTTGATGCGGCGGCCGTCCTTCATTGTGTACTCGTCGACGAAATTGCGCGTGGTGCGCTTCGAGGACGATAACTTCTCGAGCGACGGGATGTCGATCTCGACGTTGAAGTGTCCCGAGTTCGAGATGATGGCTCCGTCTTTCATGAGTTCGAAGTGCTGCTTGGCGAGGACGTTCTTGTTGCCGGTGACGGTGCAGAAAACGTCGCCGATTTTGGCGGCTTCTTCCATGCTCATCACGCGGAATCCGTCCATGACCGCTTCGAGCGCTTTGGTGGGGTCGACTTCGGTAATTAGGACTTCCGCTCCGGCGCCACGGGCGCGCGAAGCCAGGCCGCGTCCGCACCAGCCGTAGCCGGCGACCACGAACTTCGATCCCGCGAGCAGGAAGTTCGTGGCGCGGGTGATGCCGTCAATGGTCGATTGCCCGGTGCCGTAGCGGTTGTCGAACAAATGCTTGGTGTCGGCGTCGTTGACGGCGATAATCGGATAGCGAAGCACGCCTTCTTTGGCCATGGCGCGCAGCCGAATCACGCCGGTGGTCGTTTCCTCTGTGCCGCCGATCACATTCGCCAGCTCTGCGGTACGCTTGGTGTGGAGCACGGAGACCAGATCCGCGCCATCATCCATGGTGATCTGCGGTTTGTGATCGACGGCCGCCATGATGTGTGAATAGTAGGAGTCGTTGTCCTCACCCTTGATGGCGAAGACAGGAATGTTGTAGTCGCGCACCAGGCTGGCGGCTACATCATCCTGAGTTGACAGCGGGTTCGACGCGCACAGGGCCGCGTCGGCGCCGCCGTCGCGCAGCGCGATCATTAAGTTTGCGGTCTCAGCCGTAACGTGCAGGCAGGCCGAAACGCGGATGCCCTTGAGCGGCTGGTTCTTGATGAATTCCTTGCGGATGATCTGCAGCACCTTCATCGACTGGTTCGCCCACTCGATGCGTTTCTTGCCCAGATCGGCCAGTTCGAATCCTTTAACGTCGTTGCTGATCGATGTTGTTGTCGTAGCCATTTCTCTCCCTATCCCCGGTGTTTCAAAGTCAAAAGTGAAAAGTCAAATTGAAGAAGTGAAACCCGGTCTTGGGCTTCAACGTCGTGTCTGGCTTGCCTGGTCAAGGTCAAAAGTCGAAGCCGAATTGCTTGGGTTTTACTTCTGCAATTTGACTTCTGATTCCTGACTTTATTTTCTTGCTTCCACCGGCTCCCGCTTCAAGCCGGCGTCGGCAGCCAACTTTGCGGCTTTGTCGGTCGCTTCCCAGGTAAAATCCGGGTCGCTGCGGCCGAAGTGTCCGTAGGATGCGGTCTTACGGTAAATCGGACGGCGCAGGTTCAGTGTCTCTATGATCTCGCGCGGTTTCAGCTTAAAGTTCGCCCGCACCAGATCCGGAATCAGCTTGGCATCAACCTTCTCGGTTCCGAAAGTATCCACCAGGATGCTGACGGGATCGGCAACCCCGATGGCATAGGCGAGTTGCACTTCGCAGCGATCGGCGAGGCCGGCGGCCACGATGTTCTTCGCGATGTAACGCGCCATATAGGCGGCTGAGCGGTCCACCTTGGTTGGATCCTTGCCGCTGAATGCGCCGCCGCCGTGACGCCCCATGCCACCGTAAGTGTCCACGATGATCTTGCGCCCGGTCAGACCAGAATCGCCCATGGGACCGCCGATGACGAAGCGTCCGGTGGGATTGATATGGTACTTAGTATCTTCGTCGAGCAGATTGGCCGGAATTACGGCCTGGATTACGTGCTTCAAAATGTCGGCGCGCAGTTCGTCGTTGCCGACGCTTTCGGAATGCTGAGTAGAGACGACCACCGCATCGACGCGCTTTACCTTGTGCTGCGCGTCGTACTCCACCGTGACCTGTGATTTTCCGTCGGGCCGCAGGTAGGGGCAGATGCCATACTTGCGAACTTCCGAAAGCTTCATGGTGAGCTTGTGGGCGAGTGAAATCGGAAGGGGCATCAGTTCGGGGGTCTCATTGCAGGCGAACCCAAACATCATGCCCTGGTCGCCGGCGCCGCCGGTATCCACGCCCATGGCGATATCGCCGGACTGCTTGTTGATGCTGGAGATCACGGCACAGGTATTCGAGTCGAAGCCGTAGACGGCATTGTCGTAGCCGATGGACTGCACCACTCCGCGGACGAGGTTCTGAAAGTCGACGTAGGCTTTGGTGGTGATCTCGCCGGCGATCATCACCAGGCCGGTGCAGGTCAGGGTTTCACAGGCGACTCGGCTGGTCGGATCTTCACGCAGACAGGCGTCGAGAATGGCATCGGAAATCTGGTCGGCGATCTTGTCCGGATGTCCCTCGGTTACGGATTCCGAGGTAAACAGAAAACGATTCGTTCGTGGCAAGCTGGTATCTCCTTCAAGGTGGCTTTAAGCCTTTAGTTGCGAGCCTTCACGTCCGATAAGGGAGGCATACGGAGCCCAAGGGCCCTGGACCAAGCTTGGCTTAATTTTGTTGGCTCAATCTTGTTTGGCTCAATCTTGGTTTGGCTAACTGTTCTTCAAAACGGTATCAGAGATGACCTGTGAAGCGCAACGGAATTGGCGGGTGACGAAGGGAGTTGACACTGAGTGGGAGGGAGTTGGCATTGAACGGCGGGAGGCGGGCGGCAAATGGAAGAAAAGAAAGAAAAAAACCTAAGGCGTCGAAGGGGGTGACGGAGCATTCGGCACCATTCCGCCAGGGCCAAAGGTAACGGTTTTGACCTCGCCGAGTTCTCCCCCCGTGGCGAGTTTCTTTCCATTGAATCGAAAGTCGATGCCGCCGGCATTGCCGACCTTAATGATAATTTCTTGCCTGCCAGTGATGGCGCGTTCACTGCCCGCAGCCAAAATTTCAGATGGGACAGTTTTGCCGTCGGCGGTGACCGAGATCCAGGATTCTTCGCGGGCTTGAATGACGACGGTAAACTCGCCCGGTGTGGCGGCGGGAACAGCAGCGGCTACATAAGGAGGGGTTTGGGGGGCGACGACGGTGGCCGATCCTCGGGTCGGCGAGCCAGTCGTTGGCAAACCGGAAGCATTATCTCCGTTTGATATTTTGCCTGACGCTTGGCCTGATGGCGGCGCGGCTGGTAAGGGCATCACGGCAGTGGTTGGAGTTGGATGAAGCGATTGTCTGGCGCGCTCTCGCTGGCGATGGCTCCAGAGGGAGAGTGCGAGTGCGATCAGGAGTAGTACCGCGGCGAATAGGCCCCAAGGTACCTGGCGAGCAGGAGCGTCGGAGATGGCTTCCAGGCGGCTGACAGTTTCTTCATGTTCGCGCGCTCCGTCTTCGCGCGCGGCGATTTCCGTCAAACCGGGAAGGGCTTCGCCGGAAGCTTGCAGGTAATCGGCAACGGTTTGGTCCTCGTCGAGGCCGACGAAGCGGGCATAGGCGCGGACGAAGCCCTTGTTGAAAATGCCTCCCGGCAACTGATTGAACTTATCTTCCTCCAGCGCTTGCAGCATGCGGGTGCCGATCTTGGTGGAGTTGGAAATCTGCTCGAGGGTGATTTGGCGCTTCTCGCGTCCCTGTTTCAGTTTTTCGCCAAAGGAAGGCAACCCAGTCTCCCGCTCACGTTGGATGGCGAACGGAATTTTACTCTGTTGGGAAGCTAGATCATAGGTCATTCGGTAGTTGTAGTGGTTGATTCCGGGCGGCTGAGCCACGGGCTTCGAGCAAACAGAATTTCTCAGCAGTCCCGCGACAGGGCAAGTCCCGTCCCTACAGCCGTGGGTTGGCGTGACTGGTACGCGTTACCTCCGTTCGTTGCCCGCGCGGTGCGCCGAAACTTATAATCTCGTGAACCAGTAATTTCCTGAACCAGCCGCTCGTCCGAGGAGTCCATGGCAGAGGCCGCGGGCACATCCCCAATTCGCCTGTCGCAAGAGCTGACCATCTTTCACGATGTCGCCAAGGCGCTGACCTCCTCGCTCAACCTGGATTCGATTCTGCAGACCATCATGGAGAAAATGGCGGAATACTTCCGCCCGGATACCTGGTCGCTGCTGATGGTGGATGAGGAAAAAGACGAGCTCTATTTCGCCATCGCGGTGGGGGCGGCGGCGGACGTTCTTTCAAAGGCGCGTTTGAAGGTGGGGGAGGGAATTGCCGGTTGGGTGGCCAAGCACGGACAGGTATTGATCGTGCCCGATGTGCAGAACGATCCGCGCTTTTCATCGCGTCTGGACGAGATGACCCGCCTGCGGACCCGCTCCGTGATCTGCGTGCCATTGCGCTCGAAACACCGCGTGCTGGGCGTGATCCAGCTCGTCAATGCCAACGTGGAAATGAGTGAACAGGAGATCTTCTTCCTGCAGGCGTTGTGCGATTACGCCGCAATTGCCATCGAGAATGCGAGGTCGGTCGAGAAGATTCAGGAACTAACCATCACCGACGATTGCACGGGCCTGTTCAATGCGCGCCATCTGCACAAAACCCTCGAAACCGAGGTTTACCGCTCAACCCGCTTCGGCTACCAATTCAGCGTGATCTTCATCGATCTCGACCATTTCAAGCAAGTCAACGATACGCATGGACATCTGGTGGGAAGCCGTCTGCTGTACGAAGTCGGATACCTGATCAAAGCGCAGCTGCGTCTGATTGATTTTGCTTTTCGCTACGGCGGCGACGAGTTCGTTGTGCTGCTGCCGCAGACGACCAAAGATCAGGCGCTGGTGGTAGCGAAACGCTTGCAGGATTCCCTGCGCTCGGGGACTTTTTGCACCGAGCAGGGGTTGAACTTGAACTTGCGCGCCAGTATGGGGCTGGCGACTTTTCCGCACGATGCGCAAACGCCGCACGACATCATCCGCCAGGCGGACGAGATGATGTATGTGGTGAAGAACACGACCCGGGATAATATCGGCATTGCCTCGCGCGGGCTGATAGAGACGTAGCTGGACAGGTCTCGGGTATTAGGTGTCAGGGGCGAGCTGCGCTCGCCTCGACAGCCGAGGGCGGCTGTCCCTACGTTACTGTTTTTCTCGCTTCTGTAGCTCCGCGGGCTGATCTGTTTTCGGCTGCGCTTCGTTCGGATCCGGCTTCCATGTAAACGCGTTGGCAGGCGCGGAGGGGTTCACGCCGAAGTCCCACACGTAGAGGTTCATTCCTTCTTTTCCCAGCATCTCGGCGACGGCGTATTCGCCGGCCGCTAGAGGGTCGGTGGGGGTGAGCTTGACCCAGCCTCCGCTCATGGCGGTGGCCGTGGACGCGACGAAACGTTCGTCGGTTTTCATTTTTCCGGTGACTGCGATCTTGACCGCGTCGGCCACGCGCTTGCTGCCTTTGACGTCGATGTGAATGATCTTGAACCGCTCAAGTGGGGACAGCGGCGGTGGCTCTCCGGCAGCGGGCTTCGAGGTTACGGTCGCGGGCGCGCCCTCATTATTATTGTTCAAATCAATATTGACGTAGAGCGAAGGCACGGTGGTGTGCGACTGAACCTTGGCATGCGGTCCGGGGAGTTCAATGGTCTGCTTGGCGCCGGCCAGCGGATTGATCGCCGCCCGCAGAATATTCGACTTGGCGTTTTTATCCACGTCGCCGCCCGATTGCTGCAGTTCGGCCAGCTGCGGCTGGTTCTGGTAGGTGTCGAGGAGGAAGATGCCGGCTTCGTCGGGCAGGCGCAGACCGGGCGCCACCTGCGGGGAACGGGCTTGTTCGGCTTTGCGTTCGGCTTCGAGTTCCTTGTCGAGTTCAACGGCTTCCGGAGCCAGCTTGCCCAGTTCGCGGCCTTGCTCAAACTTCTCGGTCGCGTCCCAGTCGATCATTGAATTCGGGACTTCCTCCCATTCGCCGCGCTCGGCGCTGAAGTAGCGGACGCGGTCGCCATGAATCTCATACTTCGTGACGGACTGGTAGGAGCCGTCTTTCAAGATCAGGCGGCGGGCTTGGGGTTGGGCAAGAATCGGAATCGGGGGAAGGCAAAAGAAGGCCAACACTGCGGCTGCTGCAGCGAGAAGTCCCATCCTACCGATAAATGATCTCATGCTCCGGAACATTATCGTCTTTTCTGGTGCTTCCCGAAAGTTAGATGGACGGTCGAGATGACACGGGGGAACCCTCTCAACTGCATGCCGTTAGGTAGGCGCTGATTATTTGGTAGTGGTCAACTTTCGTTTTCCACAGGGGCGGTGCTAGGAATCGAAACTTGACCACTACCGGTTATTTTTCCACATTCCCTTCCCGAAAGACTTCTGCCATAATTGATCGTGCACCCCAACCTCCACCCCAGCGCGCACAAAAACCCCGCGCGCCGGGGACCCCGGTGGCACAATTTTCCAAACAAAATTAAAGCGAGGAAGCGATGTCGGCCAAGTACATCTTTGTAACCGGCGGTGTGGTCTCATCATTAGGCAAAGGCCTGGCGGCGGCTTCGATTGGATGCCTGCTGGAAAGCCGCGGCCTCAAGGTCAACCTGATGAAGTTCGATCCGTACCTGAACGTCGATCCGGGGACGATGTCGCCGTTTCAGCACGGTGAAGTGTTTGTCACCGACGATGGCGCAGAAACCGATCTTGACCTCGGACACTACGAACGCTTCACCCACGCCAAACTTTCCCGCGATAACAATTGGACTACCGGGCGTCTCTACGAGCAGATTATCGCCAAAGAGCGGCGCGGCGATTACCTGGGCAAGACGGTGCAGGTGATTCCGCACGTCACGAACGAAATCAAGGCGGCGGCTAAGAAGGTCGCGCAGGATGTGGATGTGGCGATTGTCGAAATCGGCGGCACCGTGGGCGATATCGAGTCGCTGCCGTTCATTGAAGCGATCCGCCAGATGCGGCAGGAACTGGGCCGCGATAATACTTTGTTTGTGCATGTAACGCTGGTGCCATTTATTGCCGCAGCCCAGGAATTGAAGACCAAGCCTACGCAGCACTCGGTCAAGGAATTGCTCAGCGTCGGAATTCAGCCGGATATTTTGCTGTGCCGCACTGATCGCTTCCTTTCGAAGGAAATCAAATCGAAGATTGCTTTGTTCTGCAACGTGGAAGAGGAAGCGGTAATCACGGCTAAGGACGTCGCATCCATCTACGAAGTGCCGGTGGTTTTCGCGCATGAAGAAGTCGATACGCTTGTCTTGCGGCGTCTGAAGCTGGAGGCTAAGGACCGCGATCTATCGAAGTGGAACGATCTGGTGCACCGCGTTTACAACCCGAAAGATGTGGTCAGGATCGGCATTGTCGGAAAGTATGTGGAGTATGAGGACAGTTATAAGTCGCTGAAAGAGGCGCTGGTGCATGGGGCGCTGGCGCATAACCTGAAGCTGGAACTGAATTGGATCGAGGCCGAGGGCTTGGAGAGCGCCGACAAGGCTGACAAGAGTTATGAAGCGCAGTTAGAAGAATACGACGGTTTGCTCGTGCCCGGCGGATTTGGCAAGCGCGGCATCGAAGGCATGTTGAGGGCGATCCAGTACGCGCGCGAGAAGCATGTGCCTTACTTCGGAATCTGTCTGGGCATGCAGACGGCTTGCATTGAGTTTGCGCGCAACGTTTGCGGATTGGCGGATGCCAACTCGAGTGAGTTCGATCCGGCGACTCCGCATCGCGTGATTTACAAGCTGCGCGAGTTGCGTGGTGTGGAAGAACTCGGCGGCACAATGCGGCTGGGGGCATGGCCGTGCAAGATCGAGCCGGGAACGCTGGCCTACAAGGTGTATGGACAGACCGAAATCAGCGAGCGCCACCGGCATCGTTACGAATTCAACCGCGAGTATGAAGAGCCGATGGTGGCGGCCGGGCTGCGCATTTCCGGTTCGACTCCGGACGGCACTTACGTGGAGATGGTGGAGATTCCCGGGCATCCGTTTTTTATCGGGTGCCAGTTCCATCCGGAATTCAAATCGAAGCCGCTGGAACCACATCCGCTGTTTAGGTCGTTCATCGGAGCTTCGTACGAACACGGGCAAAAAAAGAAAGAGCACAAGGACGCGGCCGTGGTCGAGATGTTTCTGCGGCCGGAAAAGGTCACACGCAGATAATCTTTACCACAGGGGAGCACGGAGGAGAGCCTAACGCTTGCTTGGTCTCCTGTGTAGTTGAAACACTTTGAGCAGCAGCTTCCAAATCGATACCGTTCGCGTCGGCTCTGGCGACCTGTTTCTGATAGCCGGGCCGTGTGTGATTGAGAGTGAAGAGCACGCGCTGCGCATGGCGGAGATCATCAAGGGCGTGGCGCGTTCGCTGAATTTCCCGTTTATTTTCAAGGCCTCATACGACAAGGCCAATCGCACATCGATCCGCAGCTTTCGCGGACCGGGACTAAACGAAGGCCTGCGCATTCTGCAGAAAGTGAAAGACGAAGTGCATATTCCGGTGCTGACCGACGTGCATCAGGCTGCCGACGTAGCCGCGGTTGCCGAGGTGGTGGACGTGGTGCAGATTCCCGCGTTTCTTTGCCGGCAGACCGATCTGGTGGTGGCGGCGGCGCTGAGCGGACGTCCGGTGAACATCAAGAAAGGGCAGTTTGTTTCGCCCTGGGACATGAAGCACGCCGTAGAAAAATGCCGCGAAGCAGGAAACAGCCAGGTGTTTGTGACCGAACGCGGCTCGAGTTTTGGCTATCACAATTTGATTGTGGACATGCGGTCGCTGGCCATCATGCGCAAGTTTGCGCCGGTGGTGTTCGACGCGACGCACTCGGTGCAGTTGCCGTCGGCTTCGCACGGGGATGAAGATCAGCCGGCGGTGAGCGGGGGCCAGCCGGAATTTATCCCGGTGCTGTCGCGGGCGGCGGTAGCGGCGGGTGTGGACGGCGTGTTCATGGAAGTCCACGACAATCCGAAAGAAGCGAAGAGCGACGGCGCGAACGCGCTCGACACGCGCAACCTGCGCGGCGTGCTGAAAGAATTGCAGGCGGTGAAGAAGGCGCTGGACGCGGCGCATAGCACGCCCTAAGAGAAGGTGGCGGGACTTCGCCCCGCTGGACAGCTGACCACCCCCAGCCCGCGAAAAGCGCGCGGTCTGGGGACCCCGGCCGAGGGCGGCTGTCCCTACGTTTTTCTTCCCCGGGAAATGGCTTCGCGCGCTTCCTTGTCGGCGGTGCGGCGGCGCTCGGTCTCTCGTTTATCCCAGAGTTGTTTGCCCTTGGCCAGAGCCAGTTCGACTTTGATTTTGCCATTCTTGAAATACATGCGCGTTGGGATCAGGGTTAGCCCTTTCGGTTGGGTCTTGCCGATAAGCTTGCGAATTTCTTCTTTGTGAACCAGAAGTTTGCGGGTGCGGAGGGCGGCATGATTGGCGTAGTTGCCGTGCTCGTAGGGGCTGATGTGGCAGTTGAGGAGCCAGAGTTCGCCGTCCTTGATTAACCCGTAGGCGTCCTTGAGATTGGTCTTGCCGGTGCGGACCGACTTTACCTCGGTTCCAGTGAGAACGACGCCGGCCTCGAATTTTTCGAGCAAGAAGTAGTTGTGGCTCGCGTTCCTGTTAACAGCGGCATCCTTCTCCCCCGAAGCGGTAGGCTGGCGGCGAGGATTTTTCTCCCGATTGGGCTGGGTCTGGTGAGTAGTCTGCTTGGCCATGGCACTGAAAAGAAGCTGGAAAGAAAGTAACACAGGCCTGGGACGAGGTCCCAGGTGTCCGGTCTCGGGAGAGGCAGAGGCGAATGCCTCTCGACGCCTGGTTTTTCTGAAACCTAACGCCTGTTCCCTTAAGGACAGGTACCAATGAGTGTAAACACCTAACTGCCAATCACTTCGGGTGCATGTTGATGCGATGCTATAATCAAAATCCCCGATACTTTTTGCGCGCGACGGCCCCGTGATGTCCGGGCGCTTGGTTTTTTTCGGGTAGTTGATGGGTCTGGGCTGGATAAATGCCGGTCTGGATGAAGGTTGATCCGGGAATGGCCCGCTGCCGCCGTGGCAAGAAAGATTTTCATGAGGATTGCTTGATGAGACGCCTGATCCTTCCGGCTCTGTTTGTTTTATTGCTGCTCTGTTTGAGACTTCCTGTCGTGGGGAAGAGTCATGATTCTGCCAAGACGCTTTACCAGAAGGGCACCGACGCCGAGGCGCGGCAGAACTACGAGCAAGCCTTCGACTATTTCAAGCAGGCCTACAATCTGAAGCCGAAAGACCTGAGATATCGAACGGCTTTCGAGCGGACGCGCTTCTATGCAGCTTCGTCGCACGTGCATCGCGGGCAGATTCTGCGCGATGCCGGCAAGCTCGACGAAGCGGCAGCGGAATTCGAGAAGGGATTGGAGATCGATCCTTCTTCGTTCATCGCGCAGCAGGAACTGAACCGGACGCGACAGATGATTAGGGAAGCGCAGAATCCGCCACCGCAGGCCGAGGCGCCAACGCCTCTGCGCAGACGGCTGGAAGCCGCGCAGGGTCCGGTGGAACTGACTCCGATCTCGAACGTGCCTATCACCCTCAAGGTCACGGAAAAATCCAATGTGATCTACGAGACGGTGGGCAAACTGGCGGGCATCAACGTGCTTTTCGACCCCGATTACACGCCGCGCCAGGTGCGCATCGAGCTAAACGGGGTGACCCTCGAAGACGCGCTGGAGATCATTTCGTTTGAAACCAAAACCTTTTGGCGTCCGGTGACCCCGAATACGATTTTTGTCGCGCAAGACAGTCCTGCGAAGCGGAAAGAGCTGGAACAGAACGTCATCAAAACTTTTTATCTTTCGAACCTTTCCCAGCCCACCGAATTGCAGGATGTAGTGAATGCGATGCGCACCATCCTCGAAGTGAGCCGCGTTCAGCAGTTGCCCTCGCAAGGAGCGATCGTGGTGCGGGGCACGCCGGACCAAGTGGCCCTGGCGCAGAAACTGGTGGACGATCTCGACAAGTCGAGACCTGAGGTGTTGATCGATGTAGCGGTGATGCAGGTGAGCCGCGACAAGTCGCACACGCTTGGAATCAACCCTCCGACCAACATCTCGGTCGCGCTGCAGCCCAATGTCAGCACCACTGCCCCAACCACCACCACGACAAGCGGCACGACCACGACAACTGGTTCGACGGGGACCGGCCTCAACCTGAATACCCTCGCCAGTCTCAATGCCACGGACTTCCAGGTGACGATTCCGCAAGCGACGGCGACGGCATTGATGAGCGACACCGATACCAAGGTCATCCAGAGTCCGCAGATCCGCGCGCTGGACGGGCAGAAGGCGACATTGAAGATCGGCGATCGCGTGCCGGTGGCGACGGGATCGTTCCAGCCGGGTATTGGCGGAGTCGGTATCAATCCACTGGTGAACACGCAATTTCAATACCTCGATGTGGGTGTGAACATCGAAATCACGCCGCGGGTGCATGCCGGACGGGAAATATCTATGAAGTTGACGATGGATGTCTCAGACGTGGACTCGTATGTGAGCATTGGAGGCATCAGCCAGCCGGTGATCGGGCAGCGCAAAATCGAAAACGAAATTCGCCTGAAAGAGGGAGAAGTCAGCTTGCTGGGCGGCATGATGGAGGACTCTAAGACGAAGGCTCTGACCGGGATCCCGGGTCTGGCTTCGATTCCGATCCTGAAATATCTTTTTGCGCAGGACACCTCGGACCACTCTACGAACGAAATCGTATTCGTCCTCGTCCCCCACATTATCCGCGGGCTTGACACTTCTCATAACGGCGCCGATTTGCTCGACGTGGGTACGGCCAGCGGGATTTCGCTGAGACTATCCAGCAGCAAGCCGGCAGCGCCGGCGAATACGGTTGCGCCCGCTGCGCCGGTTCCCCAGGGAGCAGCTTCTCAAACCATGGTTCCACAAGGCCAGAGTCCGCAAGCCCAGCTTCCGCAGAATCGCGCTGCGCAGGCTGGGACGTTCATGTTTGATCCGCCCACCTTGACCCAGGCCAAGGGCTCGACCTTTACAGTGAATGTCATGCTTTCGGGCGGCCAGAACGTGTACTCCGTGCCGGTGCAACTCAACTACGATCCGAATCAGGTGTCGGTGGTCAACGTTTCCAACGGCGGGTTCCTGTCACAGGACGGGCAGGCGGTAGCCTTAGTGCATCGCGACGATCCTCTGACCGGGACGTTACAGATCACGGCCACGCGGCCACCGGGCGCCGGGGGCGTCTCGGGACAGGGCGCGGTGGTGACGCTCACATTCATGGCGAAGGCGCCGGGCCAGTCGGCTCTGACCATCACGCGAGGCGGAGCACGGGATCCGGCGATGCAGCCGATTGCGATGAGCGGAGCGCAGGCGGCCATTACCATTCAGTAATCGCGGTGACTGATTTATGAACCAGTCGATTAACATGTGGAAAGCCAGGGCCGTGGCCATGCGCCGGCAACGCGGCTTTACGCTGATCGAATTGATCGTTGCCACCATGATTCTGTGCATCCTGGTGGGCATGGCGGTTCCGGTGGAGAAGAACGCCGTTAAACGGTATAACGAGCACGAGCTACGCTACGACTTGTGGATGATCCGCGACGCGATCGACCGTTACAAAGACGCAGCCGATCGGGGCGCGTTCCAAACCAAAGTGGGGAGCGAAAACTATCCTCCGGATCTCGACACGCTGGTGAATGGCGTGGATGTTGGCGGCAAGAAACTGAAGTTTCTGCGCAAGATTCCCGTCGACCCGATGACCAAACAGGAATGGGGAATGCGTTCCATGCAGGATGACAAAGACTCGGATTCCTGGGGTGAGCAAAACGTTTTCGATGTTTACAGCAAGTCGGACGAAACCGCTTTGGATGGCACCAAATATAAGGACTGGTAGATGAGATTCAGGTCCAAAGCGCGCACACTCAAAGTCAGCAATCCCAAGGCCGGCAGTCCCAGGGTTCCGAATCTCACGGCGCGCGATCGGGGTTTCACCCTGATCGAGATGCTCGTGGTGATGGTCGTAATCATGATCATCCTGGCGATCGCGGTGCCGAATTACACCCACAGCGTGCTGCTGGCCAAGGAAGCCAAACTTCATCAGAATCTGGCGACACTCAATAAAGCCATCACGGAGTATTCGCTCGACAAGAAGCAAGCGCCACAGTCGCTCGAGGATCTGGTGCCGGGATACATCAAGTTCATCCCGGAGGACATCACCGGCAAAACCGACACCTGGAAGTTGGATCCGGAAGACTCCGAAGATGCTTATGATCCGAACCAGATCGGCATCAAGAGTGTTCACAGCGGTTCCGATGGGATGTCGACCACCGGCGACCCTTACTCGAGCTGGACGCACTAGGTCGGGAACCAAGGCAGAACCAGGTCAGGAGATGAGCGGAACGGCGACAAGACGTGATCGCGGATTCACATTGATCGAGATCATGGTGGCGATCAGCGTCATTCTGATCCTGTTGGGAGCGGCTATACCCATCTACAGCCACGCCCTCACGCGGAAGCGGGAGGAAAATTTACGCCGCAACCTGGAAACGCTGAATCAGATGATCTTTCAGTACACGCTTGACAAGCAAAAAGCGCCACAGTCGCTGGACGATCTGAAGTCGGCGGGGTACCTGCAGGACATTCCGAAAGACATCACGGACCGCGAAGATACCTGGGTGACGGAGCCGGCCGATGGTGCGATCTGGTCGCTGGATCAAAAGGATGCCGACGGTATCATCGGCGTGCACAGTGGTTCCGACAAGATCGGCAGCGACGGCAAGGCTTACTCGACTTGGTAGAGCAGGCGTCAGTTCTCAGTTCTCAGAAAAGGCTGGAATCACCCGAATCAACCAGTCAATAGCTTGCCTGGTGCTACGATTCAAGACCAATACCTTAGACCTAAAATGCCTGCTCTGGAGGTTCGCTTGGATTCTCTCAACCGGTTGCAACCCTTCGCGCTGCTTGTGATGCGGGTAGTGTTGGGAGCGATCATGATCGCGCATGGTTATCACAAGGTGTTTGGTGGATTCCATCATCACATGGAGTTCGTGGGCTCGCTCGGTCTCCCTCGCTGGCTGGCATACCTTTCCACGGGGACGGAATTCTTCGGTGGAATCGGAATCGTACTTGGACTGTTTACGCGTTTCTTCTCGCTCGCGTTCGTGATCGAGATGGGCGTGGCCATCTGGAAGGTGCACTTCAAGAATGGGCTGACGGGGAACGGCGGATACGAATTTCCACTGGCATTGGCGACGATTGCGTTGGCGCTGCTTTGTTTTGACGGCGGGCCGTGGGGATTTAATTTCGGGAAGGGCTGGAGAGGTTCGAACCAAGCAACGAAAGGGTAGTTCGACCGTCCCTCCGCTGAATTCAGAACTCCGCCAGCTCTTTCATTGCCCGGAACAGGTCGCTAGCCTGCGGCAGAATGGCATCCTCGAGAATCGGCTGATAGCCGACGAAGGTGTCAGTGGCTGCGACTCGCTTCACCGGGGCATCGAGGTGGTGGAACAGCTGGTCGGCAATACGGGCGGCAATTTCGGCGCCATATCCCCAGCTTAGCGAGTCTTCGTAAGCAATTAGCGCGCGGTTGGTTTTCTTCACCGACGCGGCAATCGCATCCCAGTCAAACGGATTCAGGCAGCGGAGGTCGATCAGTTCGACGCTGACGCGATGCTCGCGCTCCAGTTTTTGCGCGGCTTGCAGCGCGCGTGGCACCACCGCGCCGTAGGTGATGACGGTGAGGTTGTTTCCCGGTTGCACAATCTTGGCTTTTCCGAACGGAACCATGTAGTCGGGGCCGGGATAGGGCGCGCGCCCGTAAGTTTCGCGGTAGAGGCGTTTGTGTTCGAGGAACAATACCGGGTCGTCGCAGCGGATCGCCGTGCGCAGCAGGCCTGCGGCATCGAGCGCGTTGGAAGGGAACACGACGCGCAATCCGGGAGTATGGGTGAAGATGCTCTCACCGCATTGCGAATGGTAAATCGCGCCGCCCGTCAGATAACCGCCAATCGCGACCCGGATCACCAACGGGGCCGAGAAGGCATTATTCGAACGCCAGCGGATGATGGGGAGTTCGTCGCGCAGCTGCATCATCGCCGGCCAGATGTAATCGAAAAACTGAATCTCGACCACCGGCTTCAATCCTCGCGTGGCCATGCCAGTGGCGCGGCCGACGATGTTGGCCTCGGCTAGCGGAGAATTGAAGACGCGGTCGGAGCCGAACTCCATCTGCAGTCCGGAGGTCAGTTTGAAGACTCCGCCCTTGCCTTTAACCAGTTTCCGCTTTACGTATTCTTCTCGGCTGGCGTCGGCTACGTCTTCGCCGAAGACGATGATGCGTTCATCGCGGCGCATCTCGTCGCGCAGGGTGCTGTTAATGAGGTCCGCCATGGTTTTATTTTGCGCAGCGGAACGCTTGCCATCGGCCGCGGTCTCAGAAGCGGCGACTGCGGGATGAGTTTCGAACGCCACGGAAGTGGGATCGAGATCGGGCGAGTACACGTAGTTGTAAATCGTTTCCGGCTGCGGCGGCGCGGCGTCGAGCGCGCGGTCGGCGTCGGCCTGAATCTGCTCTTCAATTTCCTTCTCGATCTTGTTGATCCCTTTTTCGTCGAGGATTCCCTCGCGCAGCAGAAACATCTGCAGGCGCGGGACAGGATCGCGCGCGGCATCGGCCTGGCGCTCGGAATCGGGGCGGTAAAGGCGCTCGTCATCGGAGAGCGAGTGGGAATAGGGACGGATGACATGGGCATGGACAAATGCCGGGCCATGTCCGGCGCGGCAATAATCGGCTGCCCGCTTGAACGCCGCATAGGCGACGACGGGGTCGGTTCCGTCAATCTCTTCGAAATGGAAGTTGGGGAAGCCGGAGACGAGGCGCGAAATGTTGCCGCCGGAGGTCTGCACCTCGACGGGCACGGAGATCGCGTATTCGTTGTCTTCGACGCAAAAAATTAGCGGCAGCCGGCGGTTGGAGGCGGTATTCAACGCCTCCCAGAATTCGCCTTGGCTGGTGGTGCCGTCGCCGAGCGAGACGTAAGTAATCTCATCGCCCTGGAATTGGACATCCTTGAATTGGCGGTAATCGCCCTCGGCTTTCTGCGCGGCCTTGGGGTGCTGGGCGAAATAGCGGCCGGCTTCGGCGCATCCGGTGGCTTGCAGAATCTGGGTGCCCGTGGCCGACGATTGAGTGACGACATTGAGCCGTTTGTAGGCCCAGTGCGAGGGCATCTGACGGCCGCCGGAATTAGGATCGTCGGCCGCGCCCACGGCGCCGAGCAGCATTTCGTAAGCAGTTGCGCCCAGGGCGAGACACAGTGCGCGGTCGCGGTAGTAGGGATAGAACCAGTCGTAGGCGGGCTTCAACGCAAGAGCCGCAGCGACGCCCAGGGCTTCGTGGCCGGCGCCTGAGATCTGGAAAAAGACTTTTTGCTGGCGCTTGAGCAGGATCTCGCGATCGTCCACGCGGCGCGATGCGAACATGATGCGATAGGCAGCAATCAATTGCTGGCCGGTCAGGCCTTGATACGTCTTGGCCTTTTTGCCAACGTTGTTTTCGTTCAGCTTGGGATCGACTTTGGTCGTGGCCATGCTGCGGCGTTCACCCCAGAGAGTTTCCAGCCCCGCAATATTGTAAATCAGCTCTCAGCTATCGGTTCTCAGGTGAATCTCTGTATCTTGAGTCCCTGGGTTTCGTGAGCATCTAGCGCGCTATTGACTGCCGGCTCGTATGAAATCACGCTTTTCTGAGAACTGAGAACTGAGAACTGAGAACTGAGAACTGAGAACTGAGAACTGAGAACTGAGAACTGAGAACTGAGAACTGAGAACTGAGACGTGCGTTATCCTGAACTGTCCATGATTCGCTTCCTGCGCCCGTTTGATTCCCGTCGCGTCCGCTTGCTGGTGTTTGATCTCGATGGCACGCTGATCGACTCGCGCCTGGATTTGATCCACTCCGTGAATGCGATGTTGCGGCATATCGGCCGTCCCGAACTGGACGGCGATGTCATTGCGAGCTATGTGGGAGACGGCGCTCCCGCGCTGGTGCGTCGCGCGCTCGAGAATACCGACGATGAGGTTTTGCTCCGCGCGGCTCTGGAGTATTTTTTAGGCTACTACCGCCTGCACAAGCTCGACCACACCGTGGTTTATGAGGGGATTCCGGAGACGCTGGCGGGCTTGGCTGAGCCTTCGAACGGGGTTCAGGCAAATGGAGTGCAGCGGCAGATGGCCGTGCTCACGAACAAGCCGGTCCGTGCCTCGCGCGATATTGTGCAGGCGCTGGGGCTGGGAGATTTCTTTGTGTGTATATACGGCGGCAACAGTTTTACGACGAAGAAGCCCGATCCGCTCGGAGTGCGGACCATCCTGCAGGAAACCGGCGTGGCGGCGGCGGAGGCGTTGATGATCGGCGACTCGTCGGTAGACGTTTTGACCGGGCGTAATGCCGGGTTGTGGACGTGCGGCGTGACCTATGGATTCGCCCCGCATACGCTGGTGGACGCGCCTCCGGACGTGCTGATTGAAAAGCCTCGGGAGTTGGGAGAGTTGTTGCGCTAGGGGCTGCGCTAACGTTTGGCGTGGATAAGTAGCGCGCACGCCTGATTACAACAATCGCTCCAACCAGCTTACGATGCCGGTCATGCACAAGCCGTCCCTGGTGCTATCCGCGCTGCGCATAACGCTCATTGACCGAGCTCTGAGGCTAACGCCTTCCATCTCGCCTGCGCATGCGGGCACGAAATTCGTCTGAACCCTAATACTCAAGCGTTTCTTGTGTCGCCGTTACGTTCAGACCATAGTTGCAACTTGGAGATGTGCCCGCACCCGCGGGAGTTCCTGTCCAACCCGGGTCCGAGATCACATTCCGGTTCTGGTCATACAGTTGGGCTGTGAATACCACACTCTCATTGGCGGGAAAATCGCTACATTGTTTCACACCGTAAACCTCGAGCACAGCGCCGAAACCCCAATTCCAAACCTGCCCCTCGGCGGGACTCATAGCCAGCGCTGTCTTCTTACCCGTGGTCTCATCCTCACTTCTCACATTCCAGCTGGCACAGTATTCCAACCCCGCCTTACAGTTGGGGTAAATCAAGCCAAGGATCGTATCGCCCGGTTTCACTTTCACCGGTTCGCTCTCCCAAATGATGCCTTTCGGGCAGCAATTCCAGCTCGCCACAGCCCATGGACCCGGCGCATACCACTGCAGTACAGGTTGAACAATGCTTAGCACATCGCTGTAGTCCTCCAGGCCAGGGAAGAAAAACAGGGTCTGTCCATCATTGGTGGTGGGCTGCGGTGGCACCGTCCAGGTTGCTGTAATTTCGCCGTACGATGTACTGGTGGTGGCCGATACATATTCAAGCCAGCCGCGAATGATGGGCACGTGTGCTCCGCTCGCCTCTCTGACGTCTGTTGGTACCAGCAATCCCGGGGGCGTGTAGTGTGGATAACTGCAAACCGGAACGTTTGCCTCTACCGTGCCATCCGCATGTTCGACGCGTCCATCTGCCAGCAGCGTCTCTCCTTCCTCCATCCTAAGCACGCACGAAGGATGAAAGTAGCCGATCGGTGTGATCACGTAACCCTCCGGCACTTCCGGAGGCCGGTCCGGCCCTGCTGGAGCAACGTTGCTGGCGAAAGCAGGCGCGGTCCCCTGCCCGCTCAGTGATGCGGAAAACATAAACAGGACCGCCAGAACCGCCAAGCCAGCGAGGGAGCAATTGTTAGATCTTTGTTTGTTAGTCATAGTGAATCTCCTATAAGCCAACCGGAATTTCCTCTTTGACCTCGAAAACTGCACCATTGTACGCCCATTTCGCCTGGTCGCGACATTGTGAAATGATTTTCATCTGAACTTAGGGGCGTATCTTCGACAAACCGGAATGTATCCGGTTGTTGGCATCGCATTTCACGCATTGACTCAGCGCGTTCACGCGATCGTTCGCAAGCTCCATGGTAAGCGGAGCAAAGCCGATCCAAGTGCTGCGATCCCGGCAAGCCAGATGGCCAACGCCGATTTCACCACCCAGCCCGGCGCTGCTCCGACGCGGCGCAGCAGGAACGGCAGAAAATTCCACGTCGTGACGTGGACATAATCCCACGGGTCCTGAGCCATGGCCTCAGTGTTCAAGCCCCAGGCATTCATCTTGCCGAATAAGAAGGCGGCGATGTTCTTGAAACGCAGAGCGATCACAAACGTCGGATGTCCGAGCGTCTCCATCTGGTAAATTTCCAGGGACAACCAGAAGGCGAGCGAGGCTAACTGAATCGTCAGGCTGACCGCGATCAGCACACATCCCGCGCGCCAGATCGTTCTTCCCAAAGTCTCTCGATAGCGCATGAGCAGCGGCACGGCAAGAAGCGTCGCGAGTTCCACCGTGGTCGAAACATAGCGGTCGCCCCAGGCAAAGTCGCCGGCCCAGTAGGTGTATCTCGCGTAAAAACTGATATAGGCCAGTAACAGGAGAAGAGAGGCTGCCCCATACGCCCGTACCTCTGGAGTTAGTCGCTTCCATAGCCATGCCAGAAGGAAAATTGCCAGCGGAAGCAGAGGATCGAAGAGAAAAATAGATTTCTCCGGCTGGAATAGCGCGCCGAGAAAGCCGGTGTGAAAGGGCGTGCTCCAGGGAAAATTCGCGGGCAGGGTAGGATCCAACTGGTGATATTCACGGGCGAATACCGTTACGTAGGTATTGGTAAAGGATCCGTAGCGGTAAAACTGGTAGGCACGATCGACGAGGAGAAAGAATGCATAAACGGGAGCGGCGACTTTGCTGTAGGCGAGGAGACGCCGCCACAGCTCGCGCATGCGCCGCCCGTCTAAACCTGCTCTCTCAAACCAAAGCACGAGCAAAACAAAGACTCCTGCCGCCATAAGATCCAAACCAGTGGTGAGACGCGTAAGCAGGTTTAGTCCTAACGCGCAGGAGCCGATGAAAAGCGCCCGGCGGCTGTCCGTGCGCAGCCACTCGTATTGAAATGAAAATCCAGTAAGCGTGAGTAACATGATGTAGTTGTTCTCCATCATGTTCTGCGTGTAGTGGAGATGGGTGGTCGCGAACAGCAATGCCAGTACCCCGGCCACGGATTCGCTCATGCCAAATCGCAATTGACGCAGGAAGCGGAATGCAATCAGCGCGGTGAGAATGTTCAGCAAAATGTTGGTGCTGTAGCTGACCACAATGCTGCGCACGGCAGGATCGTCGCCGTAATCCGAAAAGATAGACCAGTGGGCAATCCACGACCCAATGAGATCGGCGGGCAACATGAGCAGCGACTGGCCGATGCCATACCAGCTATAGAGACGGCCCCCACGGCCGTGCAGGCCAAACTCGGGATACTCGTTGGGGAAAACCTGCGGCTCCGCAGTCCACAGCCAATGCGTGGTTTGCAGGCGATGGGCGGTGTCGGACGTCCCCAACTCGCCCGATTGCACCACAAAAGCGAGCAGCCCCGCGGTCAGACACAAGAGCAACAGGGGATCGCGCAGCCAGCGTTTGAGGCCAAAAGCCATCGCCTGGATGGTAATTGGAAAGCCATGATTTAAGAAATGTCGGAGAGTGGCCTGAGCCATCGATGTACTCCGATGAAGCACCTCGCATTTTCACCACTGACGTTCGTTCACCGGCGAACCCGCTACTAGATTCCCAGTCATTATTCCCAACCCCTGCCCGATCCTGCTACCTTCGAATTGCGCTGCGATCCGCGGGAGGCGGGGTGAGCCGCGTCTCTACGAGAAATTTTGGGATGAAAAATAACAGCTCCTGGGGGTTGACCCCGGCCGAACTTCGCAAGCTGCGCAGTTTGAAGACTCCGTACGGCATTCAACGCTTGCTTGACGACATGCCATATCACCTGGAGGACACCGCCTGGTCTCCGCAGCGGGTGCTGCGGGAGAACACTTCACATTGCTACGAGGGGGCGCTGTTTGCGGCGGCGGCGCTGCGGGTGATTGGGTATCCTCCGCTGATTCTCGATCTGGAGGCCGAGCACGATACCGACCACGTGCTTGCCATATATAAGGTGGACGGGCATTGGGGAGCGGTGGCGAAGTCGAATTTCACCGGATGCCGCTATCGCGAGCCGGTATACCGGTCGCTGCGCGAGCTGGCTTTGAGTTACTTCAACGTTTATTTCAATCTGCGCGGGGAGCGGACGTTGCGGACCTTCTCGCGGCCCGTCCAAATGAAGCGCTTCGATCCTCTGAACTGGATGAGTTCGGAGAAGCCGGTATGGTTTGTGGCGGAGTATCTGCTGACCATTTTTCACTACCGGCTGATCACTCAAGCGCAGGCAAGCCGGCTGCATCGTGTGGATGCGCGGCTGTTCCGGGCGGAGTGGCTGGAGCGGGCGGAGAAAAAGCCCTAACCACATTGGGCCTGAGCACAGGCGAAACTGCATTTCTGAGAACCCGGGCTGCAATTGTTTCGTATGTCTGTCATGCGCTTTTGTGTCGCGCTCGTCTTCGCGGTGGGTCTCCTGTCGGCGTGCGTTTTCGGTCAGGATTCCGCCTCACCATCACCTCTCCCTTCAACACCTGCGCCGGTTTCGAAACCCATCGATCTGAAGCCCGATGCCAGCGGCACTGTGCCTCCGGAGCAGATTCGTGAACTTCTGCGGCGTGCCGAAGAGAAAGACTTGGAAAACGACAAGCGGCAGCGCGATTACACCTACATTGAGCGCGTGGAGCGGCACCAACTCGATAGACAGGGCGGCGTAAAGAAAACTGAAACCTGGACTTCAGAGGTGCTGCAGATTTATGGCGAGCCCGTCGTGCGGCGGACGTCGAAGGATGACAAACCCTTGTCGGCCGACGAGGCGAAGAAGGAAGACGACAAGATTCAGAAGATCATCGACAAACGCAAAAAAGAGTCCGAAGAGGATCGCCGCAAGCGGCTGGAGAAGGAAGAGAAGGACCGCAATGAGGATCGCAAGTTTGTGCTGGAGATCGCCGACGCGTTCAATTTCCGGCTGGTGGGATCTCAGACGATCGACGGGCGCGATACCTGGGTGTTTGAGGGCGAACCTCGCCCGGGCTACGAGCCCAAGCAGCGCAATGCAAAGATGCTCAGCAAATTCAAGGGCCGCGTGTGGATCGACAAGACCGAAGCCCAGTGGGTGAAGCTCGACATCACGGCCATCGACACCATATCGGTAGGCTTCGTGCTGGCACGGGTCCACAAAGGCACGCATCTCATCATCGAGCTGACCAGAGTGAATGATGAAGTTTGGTTGCCCAAATATGTTCAACTCCACTTCGACGCGCGGGTGGCACTGTTTAAGAGCTATGACGACGATGTCGAGCAGACCTACCGCGATTACAAAAAATTCCGCGCGGATTCGAAGATTACGGTGGTGGGGGAAGATCGCCAGTAATGAAAGGCGAGCAGCGCGCGGTGCGCTCTAGCTATGGCCGCGCTCAGAACATTTGTCGGCATCTTGTATAGTCTCTCTCACAACGTTGCCAAACCAGCCAGTGCTTTTCACGAAGCGGTTGCAGGCTTCGGCGCGAACGCCTGAGAGTAGTTGCTTGCAATCGCTACTCGCTACTCCATCCGATACTCAACCTTGATGCCCCGGCGCTCGATTTCTTCCAAAAAGACTTCGGCGGGCACGTCTCTCTCCTGCAAGACTGCGCCGCGCTTGCTAACCGCTCCCATACACATCATCTGCAGCACGATGGAGGCGGGGAAGGCGGTGGTGCGCATCATGGCGCTCATGTCGCTCTTGGGATCGTAATGGTCGACCATAGTGAAGGTCGCGACTCGGCCCTTCAATTTGCCGCCTAGCAGGCCGCGGACTCCGGGAGCTTTTACGGATTCGTGGGCTTCAAGGCGCATGATGCAGACATCGGGGCCCTTGCCGGCGAATTTTCCTTCGAATACTTTTGACAGGAGCGCGCGCGGGGCGACTTCCACGTTGCCGACTCGCATCTTCTCGTTTGAAAACAAGCCCAGCTCTTTCAATTCGCAGAGCAGATCGTAGTGGCCGGGATAGCGCAGAGTTTTCTCGAAGCACTCGCCAACTTTTCCCTCGAAAGTTTCGGGCAAAGTAGAAGTTCCGCCGGAGGTCTGAAACGCCACGAGCGGAGCGAAGCCGTCCATATGGAATGGTTCTGGTTCGGTGAGCGGCTCGATGGTGATCAGCTTGCCTTTGCGGAGGATGCGTGCGGGTTCGACATATTCATTGATGAGTCCCTCGACCGAGAACACCAGCTGGTAGTGAAACGGAGGCATGGGTCTTTCCGGCAGGCCGCCGACGTAGAGCTTGAGCGCGTCGGCGCGTCCGTCGAGTCGGCGAACCAGTTCTCCGCCGAGAATCGAGGCCATGCCAGGAGAGAGACCGCAATCGGGAGCGATGCCAATGCCGCGTTTCTCGGCTGGCCGGGCGAGCGCCAGCTCCTGGCGGACAACTGTGTTGTTGCCGCCTAGATCGGCGAAATGGCATCCGGCGCTGATGGCGGCTTTTGCCAGTCCGAGGTTCAAGCGGTAGGGAACTGCGGAGAGCGCGCCATCGTGGCTTTTCATGAGGCGAGCGGCGTCTTTTTCCCTGGAGGCGTCGAGCCCGACGGCGCGGACTTTTTTGCCGCCAGTGATGCGGTTGACGCGGGCAGCGACGTCCTTGGCGCGTTTGAGGTCGTTGTCGGCGAGAGTGACGGAATCGACTTGGTCCTGGCGCGCCATATCGTAGGCGGCGGCTGAACCCATCATGCCGGAACCGATTACCAACAGTTTCATGAATGCTCCTTGCTTTGCCATTCGAAGACTGGTCAGGCTACAGGAACTTGAGCAAACGAGAAGTGACGGAAATCACGTAGTGCGGGTGATCGGAGCACCGCGAGCGGCTCGGTGGACGGCGCATTATTGCTCAAGGAGATCGAGATGGTTACGGACAACGCAAGAATACTTGTGATAGGAGCCGGCGTGAACGGCTCGATTTGCGCCGTGGGCCTGTGTCCCGCGGGGTTCGATGTGACGGTCCTCGCCCGCGGCAAGCGTTATGAAGAGATACGAGATGAAGGGATCGTCATCGAGGATCCCTTAAAAAATACACGCAGCCATACGGAGGTTCCGGTCATCAACCGTCTCGATCCGGAAGATTTCTACGATTACATTCTCGTCGTCATCCGAAAAAATCAGGTACCAGACCTCTTACCGGTCTTGGCGCCCAACCGGTCTCCCAATGTCGTCTTCATGGTCAACAATCCATCCGGCCCCGGTGAATTTACCAGGGTACTGGCTAAGGAGCGGGTCATGCTGGGCTTTGTGTTCGGCGCGGGGAAGCGAGATGGAAGCGTGATCCGCGCGATCCGCGGGAGTAGGATGCCCGGGATCGGCACGCCTTTTGGGGAGATAGACGGTAAGATAACGCCGCGGTTGACGCGGCTTGTCGGAATATTGTGCCAGGCGGGTTTGAAATCCGAAACATCAACCAATATTTCAGACTACCTTGCAACCCACGCGGCGCTCGTCGCTCCCCTAGCGCATCTTCTAATTCAATATGGCTGCGATACCTATGCCCTGGCCCGATCAACGTCCGATCTCAGGCTGCTTGTCGATGCCCTGCGCGAGACGCTTGATGTACTTCGTGCAACCGGATTCAAAATAGTCCCGTCGAGCGCAAACATGGTCAGGATCATCCCGCGCTTCGTTTTGGTCGCCGCTCTGCACCGCTTGCTTTCTACCAGATTCGCAGAAGTCGGCGCCGGCTGGCACTGTTCCCAGGCGCCGGATGAAATGCGCCAGCTTGGCATTGAATTGATGGCACTGGTTGAAAAATCCGGTCTTCCCGTCCCTGCAATCAGGAGGTTTTTCGCCCGACTGAAGGGAAAAACGCAGCCGAGTTTCTGTCGCGGCGAGGGCAATGAGTGGTTGCGTTTTCAGCGGTTTGCGCACCTTTTCATGAAGTGCTCCTTGGCTTGATCTTGTTTTAATCCTGCGAATCAGAAGACCGATTAGGCTACAGGAAAGCGCCGAAACGACAAGTGACGAGGTCACCTGAGGCTGGTACTGCCGCGGGGTCTCGGAGCCTGGTTGGGAGCGTGCCTGTCGGCGGAGATGAACCGGTGCTCCATTACTTCTAATGTTGGGTTAGCAGCTTTTTAATTTCCGCCTCGAAAACGGAGGCATCGGTGGCGCCTACGTGGCGCGCTACGATCCGGCCCTGCCGGTCGATCAGGAAAGTGATAGGCAGGCCTAGAATTCCGCCGTATTGATCAGCCAGCTTGGGATTGCCGAGCGCCACGGGATAATTCATTTTGAACTGCTGCTGAAAGTCACGGACGGGCGGCTCGTCGTCATCCATGGAAATGCCCAGCACTTGCAGGCCTTGCGATGCGTATTGGTTCTGCATAGCGACGAAGTGGGGAATTTCCTGCTTGCAGGGATCGCACCAGGTGGCCCAGAAATCCAGCAGCACAACTTTACCGCGGTAGTCCGATAGACGGAAGGTGCGGCGAGTAGATAGCTCCGTGAGCGAAAAATCCGGCGCGGGTCGCAGGTTGCCGGTGGGCTGGTGCGATGCGGGTCGCCGGAGAATGATCCAGCCGAGTACGACGAGTGCGGCTACCATGAAAACCGTTTTCTTCAAAGTTGTCGCTGCACCCTTATTTCTTACCGTACAGCATCGCTATTCACCTTTGGCTACGGGATATCCCTTGTCAACCCAGTCGGCGCCGAAATTATTGGCGAGGAAGAGAACCTTCACGTTGGTGAAGCCCATTTGCTGGAGCGCGTCGTAGGCGGGATTCACATTGGGACAATGTCTCCAGGGACAGCATCCGCAATAGAGGACGATGGAAGTGTTTTTCGGCAGGGCGCTCACGCGGCGGCGCAAGTTTTGAATTCCTTCGGTTGTAGATCCGGCGCCTAGATACTCCGATGCAGGAATGTGTGCCTGGAGGAATAACTGGTGCGAACCGACATGAAACAGGAGCGGCTTCGGCCGCTTGTTGAGGATGCGGACCAGTTCTTCGGAGGTCAGAGTTTTCATATTGGCGCTGTCCGCGGCGCGGGCCAGCGAGAGGGAAGTGATGGCAGCGGACACGACGAGAACAACTAGAGCGAGAGAATGAAGACGGAATCGCATGAGGAAAGCCTCCGCTGTTCATTATGGACGCGGGCTCCGGATAAGGGCAAATGGTGGCCTGAAGCAAGGGAAAATAGGGCGATTTTCTGAGCGGAGCGAGGGGCACGAGGGGCTGCATTTTCAGCGATTTGCGCGCCCGTTCAAGTACTTCCGTACCGTCTCTAGTACCTTAGTTACTCGAACTCGGGTGACCGGGGCTCAATCGGGCGTTGACATACTGAATATGGTATTCTAGTCTTAGAGACATACAATATATAGATCATCTTTACAACTTCACATTTTGTGAAATCCAGAAAAACCCCATAAAACCCAGCAAAACCGGGAGATTCCCGTCGAGAGCCCCGCGCTTCCGGTTGAGATATGCTCAGCACAGGAAAATACATTCGAACCTGCAGGGAAACGGAATGGCCGACTCGCGAGAAGTAATGAACATTCGCCAAGCTTCGCAGTATCTGGGAGTGAGTCCGGACACGCTTTACAAGTATGTGAACGAGCAGAAGATTCCGGCGTTCAAGTTGGGCAATCGCTGGCGTTTCAAGAAGTCGAAGCTCGATCAGTGGATGGACGAGAAGTCGATGGAAGCGGAACCGCGGGGTAAAAAGAAAATCAAGGCAGCCGCGAAAGCTGCCGGAACTCCGTAAGGGAACCGGTTGGACGAACTGCTTTAAACGAACTGGTTTAGACGAACTTCGGTAAACGAACTTCGTAAAGAAGGCGGACACATGTTTGGAATGGGATCGAGAACGATAGTGGGCCTGGATGTGGGTTCTTCGAGCATCAAGGCGGTCGAGCTCAGGAAGACACGCACTGGAATCGAAGTGGCGCACCTCGGTCTGGAGCCGATCGCGCCCGACATTGTAGTCGATTCCATGATCGTGGATTCCGGCACGGTTTCGAGCGCCATCGCCAAGCTGTTCACCGACACCCAGATCAAGTCGAAGGCGGTAGCGACGGCAGTGAGCGGACACTCGGTGATCGTGAAGAAAATATCGCTGCCTTCGATGAGCGATCAGGAACTGTCCGACACCATCCAGAAGGAAGCGGCGCAGCACATCCCGTTCGACCTGGCGGATGTGAACCTCGATTATCAGATTCTTTCCGAAGACGCGAGCAGCCCGACCATGGATGTGCTGCTGGTGGCGGTCAAGAAAGACAAGATTCTGAACTACACCAACGTACTCTCGATGGCGGGCAAGACTCCGACTATTGTGGATATCGATGCGCTCGCTTTGCAGAATTGCTACGAGTACAACTATGAGCCGGCGCCGACGCAGGTGGTGGCATTGCTCAACCTAGGTGCCAGCGTGATGAATATCAATATCGTCAAAGGCACGACGCCGTTGTTTCCGCGCGACGTTTCCGTGGGCGGGCATCAGTACACCGATTCGCTGCAGAAGGAACTGGATCTCAGCTTCGACGATGCGGAATCGCTCAAGCTGGGGCACAAGGTGGGCACGGTGCACGATGACGCAAAGACGCCGATCCTGCAGCAGGTCACGGAAATCATCGTGCTGGAAATTCAGAAGACATTCGACTTCTTCCGCGCCAGCGCCGCCGGCGAGCACATCGAGAAGATTTATCTGGCCGGCGGTTCGGCCAAGGTTCCGGGACTGGTGGAAGCGCTGCGCGAGGAGTTCTCGATGCCGGTCGAGTTGTTCAACCCATTCCAGAAAGTACTGGCTCCGATGGAAGGCGCCGGCTCGGAACTGGTCGAACAGAACGCCGGGCAGTTGGCAGTGGCCGTGGGTTTGGCCCTGAGGAGCTTTGAAAAGCTATGATCCGAATCAATCTGCTGGGCTCTCCGAAACCGAAAGGCAAGAAAGGTCCTGCCATCAGCATGCCGAGCCTGGAGTTCGGCAATTTCGGCTCGCCCCTGATCCAGGTGGCTGTCGTGTTGCTGATTGCCGGCGCTGTGAATGCCGGGTACTGGTACAAGCTCGACCGGGAAAAGAAAGCGATCGAGGTACAAACCCGGCTGGCGGAGCAGAAGAACCGCGAACTGGCCGACATCAAGGTGCGGTACCTGGAGCGGCAGCGGCAAGCCGAGGCTTATAAGCGGCGGGTCGATGTGATTGACCAGTTGCGCAACAACCAAACCGGGCCGGTCGCCCTGCTGTCCATGATCGGCGATACGGTCAATAACACCGAAGCGGTGTGGTTGAACAGCATGCAGGACCAGGGCGCGAGCGTGGCCATCGACGGAACGGCGCTGTCGAGCGATGCCGTGGCCAACCTGATCTCCAATCTGCAGAAGACGGGTTTCTTCAAAAACATCGAGATCAAGGAAAGTTATCAGGACGACGGGATCAAGGACATGCAGGCGTTTCAGTTCACGCTGACCTGCGAAAAGGCGAAGTCGTAAAGGCGGAACCGACTATGAATCTTGGCGAATTAACCGGGGTGAAGCTGCTGGGAATTCTGCTGCTGGTGGCGGTGGTGGCGACGGGCGCCCTTTACTACACGGTCTTCAAGTCGCAGCGCGATCAGAACGATGCGGCGCAGATCAAGCTGCAGGCCAAACTGCGCGAGAACGCGGAACTCCAGGCCTACAAGCCGAAACTGGCCGACATCGAGCGCCAGCTCGCCAGCTTGAAGCAGCAGCTCGAAATCGAGCGGCGCATCGTGCCCGATGAAAAAGAAGTGGACAATTTCATGCGCCTGGTGAGCGGAGAAGCGCGCAAGGCGGGCGTGGAAATCCGCCGCTATACCGCGCGTCCGTACGTCGCGAAAGACTTCTACACCGAGGTGCCGTTCGAAGTGGAGTTTGACGGCCCCTACTACTCCATGCTTGGGTTCTTCGACCGGCTGGGGAAAGTGGAGCGCATCGTGAACGTATCGAACCTGATGGTGGCTTCGACGCGCACGCCAACCGCGGCGAAGACGAAACATACTTACCAGTATGCGCCCAGTGAGAGTGTGGTGGCGACCTGCCTGACCACCACGTATTTCAGTCATGACCTGGATCCGGGTTCGCCGGCCAGCAAGCCCGGACCACCGGTGAAGAAATAGGAGGGACGCGATGAAACCGACGATGGCAACACTCGTTTTCGTACTGGCCGCGGGTTTGGCCTCGGCCCAGAGTCCCAGCGTTATTCGGAACACGCGCAACACGATGAACGCGGTGAGTAACAACGCCACGGCCGCCTCCAACCAGGCGCTGGGCATTAAGCAAAACGCTCCATCGGCGGCGAGCGCTACCCACGCCGCGGTGAAGATTTCTGCATCCTCATCACCGGCCGGTGCGCCTTCGGCGCACGCAAAAAGAAGGGAACGCGCGAAACGGGGCGGGGCCGTCTTAGTTGAGCAAAATGTGCAGCCAGCGTCCCCTGCGGCTCCCCGGGAAGCGGCGGCAGCTGCTAACCCAGCCGTAACTCCGGGAAGCGCAGAAGGCGAGAACGAGACTGAGCAACAGGTCGCCCAGGAAAGCAAGTACAACGCGAACGGACGACGGGATCCTTTCATCAGTCCGGTGGTGAACCACGCGGGCGGTCCGGGCTGCAGCACCGGCAAGAGGTGTTTGGAAATCGGCACCATCAATCTGCGTGGTGTGGTGCGCGCCGAAAACGGTTTCATCGCCGTAGTCAGCAACAGTATGAATAAAGCTTATTTTCTGCGGGAGAACGATCCGGTGTTCAACGGTTACGTGGTGAAAATTACGGGCGACTCCATCGTTTTTCAGGAAACACTGCAGGACCGGTTGGGCAAGACCTTTACGCGGGAAGTGGTGAAGAAGATTACGGCTCCGGCAGTGTAGGCCCGGAGAACAAAAGATTTCGAGCAAACACATGGGGGCGAAAGCGCCTCGCATGGGGGGATAGGGAAATGCGAAAGCAACTGCTGGGTGTCTTGGTTCCGCTGCTGGCGTTTGTTGTGGTCGCAGCCGCGGCTGACATGACGGGCAAGGGGGTGGCCACGAGCGCTGCGTTGCGGAGGCTCGGGGTCACGCACAGCCAGGATGGATTGCGGGTCGAGTTCCGGGCGAAGGGCACACTGACGCCCAAAATCACGACGCTCGATTCTCCGGCCCGCATCGTCGTCGACTTTCCCAACACCGTGATGGCCACGGCGCAGAACCTCATCAACGTTGGCCAAGACGGCGTGAAAGAAGTCCGCGTGGGGATGGACGGGCAAACTCCGCCCACCACGCGCGTCGTGATCGATCTCGCCTCCAGCTGCCCGCATGAAATGGTGGCGGGCCCGGACGGCAGCTTCATTCTCGAGATCCACAACGCCGTGCAGGCGCATCGCCAGCCTGTGCCGGCCGCGAAGCCGTTAGCGGCGAAATCAGTGGCCGCGAGCTCTGTACCGAAACTGGCGCCGACTGCGGCTCCGGACGCTTCGGTTCCGATAACTTCGGCGGCGACCAGCACAGTTCCGGCAACCATGGCTCCAACAACCGCCGCTCCGACGACTGTGGTCGCGCCCGCCCCGGCTTCAGCGGAAAACCTTGGGAAACCGGTGGACTACACCTTCATCGAACCCAAGTATTCGGTCAAGGACGACAAGACCGTTCAGCCAGCCGCGAAGGCCGAGGAAGCCGCGAGTCGCTTTGCCGACAAGACGTCGGCGGAATTGGTCGCCACCAATGCCCATGCCGCCCTCGGGCAAGCTGCCGGCAACGCGCTGCCCGTCCAGCCGGCTGTGAATCTGGCCGCCGAACAGAAAGCGCAGTTGGAACAGAAGCCAGCTACGAGCGGAACGAAGTATACCGGCGAGCCGATTTCGGTCAATCTTAAGGATGTGGATCTGAAGGATTTCTTCCGCCTGATTCACGAGATCAGCGGTTTGAACGTGGTGCTCGATCCCATGGTCCACGGCACCCTCACGATCGTGCTCGATGATGTGCCATGGGATCAGGCGCTCGACATCGTGCTCAAGAACAACGACCTGTCTCGCCAACTCGATGGCAATGTGTTGCGCATCGCCACAGTTGAAACGTTGCGGCGTGAAGCCGAGAATCGGCGCGCCCAAATCGATGCCGAGGCGCTGGCCGTTGACAAAGTCAGCATCACTCGCTTCCTCAGCTACGCCCATGCCAAGGACCTATTACTGCCGATCAAGAAATTCCTCAGTCGACGTGGCGACATTGTCGCCGACGAACGCACCAACTCGCTGATCGTTTCCGACATTCCGGCGGTTTTGCCGCAGATTGACCGCCTCATTCAACAGATGGACCGCAAGACGCAGGAAGTCGAAATTGAAGCCCGCGTGGTGGCGGCTACACGCAGCTTCGCTCGCGACATCGGCGTGCAACTGGGTTTTGCCTGGGGCAACGGCACCAGTTCCCTTGGCGGAGCGCCACTCGTCGGACCCTCGTCGGTTTATCCAGGCATAACGAATCCGTTGTACTACACCACCAGCAGCGGATCGAGCGGGAGTTCGATTCCGCTGTTTTCGAACCTGGGCGCCACCGGGCCGACCAGCGGTCTGCAACTTATCAACGCCACCAACAACATGCGGCTCGACCTCATCCTCTCGGCAGCCGAGTCGCGCGGGCTGCTGAAGGTTCTTTCCCGTCCGCGTATCGTCACCCAGAACAACATTCAGGCGGTGGTGAAACAGGGTGTGCAAATACCTGTTGAGGCCGCGGCCACAGCATTTACTCCGGCGACCATTACCTACGTGGCCGCTTTTCTGCGGTTGACGGTAACTCCGCAGATCACATCGGAAGGGACTATCTTCCTCAACGTGGATGTGGAGAACACGCTGCCCGACTTCGGCACCGCGATTGATGGCAACCCGACCCTGATCACACAGCAGGCGACTACGCAGGTGCTGGTGACTGACGGCGGCACGGTGGTGATTGGCGGCGTCATCCAAACCCAGAACTCGCTGAGCATCGCGCAGGTGCCTGTGCTTGGGAACATCCCTTACCTGGGCAACCTGTTCAAACATCGTACGGTGCAGACTTCAAACCAGGAGCTGATTTTCTTCATTACTCCGCGCATTGTTCAGACATAAGGCATAAGGTTTAGACAAAAGCGCGAAGTTAGAACAGCTTAAGCCGCCGGCCTTCTCGGAGAACCCGCCGAGGGTCCGGCGGCTTTGCTTTTGGAGTGCAGTTGCTAGTATCCAGCTGCCAGTGGCAGAACCGATAGCTCTCATCCCTGGCAACTGGCAACCGGCAACCGGCAACTTCTTCTTGCTACACTCCCCCTATGGACTACGCTGACCGTCTGAGTCGTCTTCGATCCGGGTTCGATGAGAACGATCTGGACGCGCTGCTGGTGACGCATCTTCCGAATATCCGCTATCTCTGCGGCTTTACCGGTAGCGCGTCTGCCTTGATAGTCGCGGAGCGTGGTTGCATCCTCTTTACTGACGGCCGCTACCGCACACAGGCAAAAGAGGAGGTGGAAGCTGCGAACGTCAATAATCTGAACATTGCGATCGCCCGCACGTCTCCGGTAGTGGCGGCTGCGGAGTGGCTGGCCGCGAGGCAAGGAAGTAGGCGGCCAGGATCTTCGACGCGAATATCCGTGGGCATCGAACCGGAGTCGATCACGGCCGGCATGCGCGACCGGCTGGCAGCTGTGCTGAAAGGCGGAACCAGCCGGGCGACGGGCGAGGGCGCGCGTCTCTCCATCAAATCCGGGAAAATACGCCTGCGTTCGGCACCACCGCTGGTCGAGCGTGCTCGCATGGTGAAGGATGCTGCCGAGGTCGTGCGCATCCGGCGGGCGGTTGAACTCGGCGCCGGCCTTTTCCGGATTGCATGCAGAAAAATTCGACCGGGTGTAAGTGAGGTCCAAGTCGCCGCCGCCATGGAATATGAGGCGCGTTGTGCCGGAGCCGAGGGCATGTCTTTTCCGACGATCCTCGCTTCCGGCGCTCGTTCTGCGATTGTGCATGGCCGGGCGTCTAGCGCATGCATTCCCCGGCGCGGGTTCGTGGTCTGCGATTTTGGTGTTATACTCGCCGGTTATTGTTCGGATCGCACGCGAACTGTGCACGTCGGACGGCCTTCGAGAGAAGCTCGAAAGCTGTATGACGCTGTGCTGGAAGCGCAGCAGGCCGCGATTGCGGCGGTTCGTCCGGGCGTGACTGCCGCGGAGGTGGATGGCGCCGCGCGCCGTGTGCTGCGCAAGAGCAAACTGGCCCGCTACTTCACTCATTCGACCGGGCATGGTTTAGGATTGGAGATACACGAGGCGCCCAGGCTGGCGGTGGGGCAAACCCAGAAACTGGAGCCGGGAATGGTCATTACGATCGAGCCTGGCGTGTACGTTCCCGGGAAATGGGGTGTGCGGATCGAAGATGTGGCGGTGGTGACGTCTTCGGGCTGCGAAGTGCTCACGCCTACAGATAAAGAACTGGTTGTTGTTTAGCAGACCTGAATTCCTGTAGAGACGCGGCTTGCCGTGTCTCCTGCCGCAGAGTGAGACGGGGCAAGCCCCATCTCTACAGACGGAAGAAAATACGAAAGCAAAGCGGAACCCGCCCTCATACATGAATCAAAAAGAGCTGAAGGAACTCATCGAGTTCTTAATCGAAAAAGACATTGCCGAGTTTGAGTTGGAGCGTGGCGATGTCAAGGTGAAGATCAAGCGCGGCGCCGCGCCTTTGCCGGACTCCCGCTATATTGCCGTTCACCCCACCCCGGTCCCGGTCCCGATTCCGGCTTCCGCTCCCGTACCCGGGCGTGTTGATCTGGCGCCCGATGCCGGGGCTCCTCCTGAGCCTGAGGAAGACTTGCACATTGTGAAGTCGCCGATCGTGGGTACCTTTTACGAATCGCCCTCGCCCGGGTCCCCGCCCTTTGTCAAAGTCGGCGACGTGTTGGAGGTGGGCCAGGTATTGTGCATTGTTGAAGCAATGAAGTTGATGAACGAAATCGAATGCGACGTGGCGGGAGAATTGGTCAAGAAACTCGTCGCCAACGGCCAGCCCATCGAGTACGGCCAGGAACTGTTCGTCATCCGGCCAACAAAATAAGCTCTCAGCTCGCAGCTCTCAGCTCTCAGGGGTCCATTGCCTGTTGTAGTCAAGTGATTTTCCTGAGAGCCGAAAGCTGCGAGCTGAGAGCTTTCACACCATGTTCAAGAAAATATTAGTAGCGAATCGCGGCGAGATTGCTCTGCGCGTCATTTGCGCATGCAAGGAACTGGGCATCCGCTCGGTCGCGATCTACAGTGAAGCGGACCGGAATTCGCTGCACGTGCGCTTTGCCGATGAGGCGATCTGCATTGGCCCGCCACAACTGGCGCAGAGTTATCTCAACATTCCCGCCGTGATCAGCGCCGCCGAGATCGCGAACGTGGACGCCATCCATCCCGGCTACGGCCTGCTTTCGGAAAATGCCAACTTCGCGGGAGTCTGCGAAGCGTCTCATATCAAATTCATCGGGCCGACTCCCGATGTCATCCGGCTCATGGGCGAAAAAGAGAAAGCGCGCGCCGCCATGAAGCAGCACGGAATGCCGATTCTTCCTGGCTCAGACGGCGTGGTTGCCTCCGAAGGCGAAGCGCTTGAGTGCGCGCGGAAGGTCGAATTTCCGGTGATCCTCAAGGCTTCAGCCGGCGGCGGCGGGCGCGGCATGCGCATCGTCCGCAATGAAGAGGAATTGACGGGACTGTACCGGCAGGCGCAATCGGAGGCCGCGGCCGCCTTCGGCAATGGCGATCTTTATTTGGAGCGTTACGTAGAGCATCCCAGGCACATCGAGTTCCAGGTGCTGGGCGACGAGCACGGAAACGTAGTCAGCCTGGGAGAACGCGAGTGCTCGATTCAGCGCCGTCATCAGAAGCTGCTCGAGGAGTCGCCGTCGGTGCGGATGACGCCCGAGCTCCGCAAGGAAATCGGAGACATGCTCAGCAAGACGCTGAGCAAGGTCGGCTACCACAACGCAGGCACCATAGAATTTTTAATGGACCAAGACCGGCGCCTCTACTTCATCGAGATGAACACGCGCATCCAGGTGGAGCACCCCGTCACCGAGATGGTCACGGACTTGGATCTGGTGAAGAGTCAGATCATGATTGCCGCGGGCGAAAAACTGGCGGATGTGTTGCAGGGCCCCATCGTGCATCGCGGACACGCCATCGAGTGCCGCATCAATGCCGAGCATCCGGAGAAGTTCACGCCCTCGGCGGGCAAGATCACCACCTTCAATCCTCCAGGAGGCACGGGTGTGCGCATCGACACGGCCGCCTACGCCGAAGGCACGATTCCTCCTTATTACGACTCGCTGATTGCGAAGCTGGTGGTGCGCGGCAAAGATCGCAGCGAAGCCATCTCGCGCATGAGCCGCGCTTTAGGAATGTTTATCGTGGAAGGAATCTACACCACGATTCCGCTGCACCGGCGTATTCTGGCAGACCCGGATTTCCGCGCGGGAAATTTCGATACGGGATTCATCGAGAGATTTCTGGCGAAGGCGAAATAGGTTGGCGGTGAAGTGGCGATTCTCCCAATAGTAATCCGTTGTTAATCAACCCGCTGAGGGGGCGTTCATGCGGAAAATTCGTTATGCAGTGGCGATGAGTGTGGATGGCTATATTGCTGGCCCGAACGGAGAAGCTGATTGGATTGACCTCGACCCGGAAGTCGACTTCGCCGCTATCTGGGCGCAATTCGACACTTTGCTGATGGGTAGGCGGACGTATGAGGCTGCAAGGGAGAGACTGGGTGAGGCGGCGTTCACAGGAATCACTAACATTGTCTTCTCGCGCACAATGAAGCAGCAAGACCACCCGGAAGTGACTGTCGTCTCCGAGCTGAATTCAGATTGGGTGCAAGCCTTGCAAGCTCGGAGCGGCAGCTCCAAAGACATTTGGTTAATGGGCGGTAGCGCGCTCTTTCGCTCGTTTCTAGATTCCGGCCAGGTGGACACCGTCGAGGTGAGCGTTATACCCGTCTTGTTGGGAGGCGGCGTTCCGCTGCTCCCTCCTCCTTACAATCCAGCCAAGCTGCGGCTGGTGAGCCACAAGGTTTACCGTTCGGGGAGGGTGTCGCTGGCGTATGAGGTGCAGCACTAGCTGTCCGGGTAATTTACTGCGCTCAAATAGGGTCGCGAACAGGCGATTGCATCAACTACGTCGCTCACGCCCAATGTGATCGCTGCGCTGACGCACGGCTCGGCACCGCCTAGACTACGATTGCACAATGCTTCTCCCGCGCCTCTACCCCATCCTCGACGCCGGCTGTTTTCCAGATGCGAATGCCATGTTCGCAGCCGCCGAGGAACTAGCCGCCGCCGGCTGCGCTCTGCTGCAGTACCGCAACAAGTCTGGAAGCGCTCGCCGCATGCTCGATGAAGCTCGTGAACTCATGGCGCGTCTCAGACCGAACGTAATTCTCATCATGAACGACCGCGCCGACCTCTGCCTAGCCGCTGGCTTCGACGGCCTGCACGTCGGCCAGGACGATCTCTCTCCCGAGTCCGCGAGAAGCATCATCGGCGGAAACCGCTGGCTCGGAGTATCCACGCACAATCCCGAGCAACTAGCCGGAGCGGATAAAGCTTCCGCCGACTACCTAGCCATCGGCCCCGTGTTTGCGACTAGCAGCAAGGCCAATCCCGATCCGGTTGTGGGACTCGAAGGCGTCCGCCGGGCAAGGGAACTGACGCGCAAGCCGCTGGTTGCAATCGGCGGCATTACCCGCGCCAACGCCCGTTCCGTCATCGATGCCGGAGCCGACGCCGTGGCGGTGATATCCGACTTGATACTGGATCCCGGCAAATCAGCAGAGCAATTTTTGAGGGTTCTGGGGTAAAGTTTGGAAAGCTCTTACAGTTCCTCGAGACGTATCTCGCCGCGTCTCCCGGAGTTCGATTTTGGGTGGCGCAGCGTTTCAGCGCTGCGATTAGCGGTTTATTTGGATCGCGGCTTTAGCCGCTGAGGTCAACCCGCGGCAAAGAAGTCAATTGCAGCAGGCAACCTAGGAGGTTCGTGAGCACCGACGTTCAACGCCCAGATCCCATCAGCGATTGGGAGCGACACACCCATCAAGACAGAGAGCTCGTCAAAGCCCTCGGCCTGACCAGCGCGACCATGCTGGTGATGGGATCCATGATCGGTTCGGGCATCTTTATTGTGTCCGCCGAGATTTCTCGCGAGGTCACCTCGCCCGCGCTGCTCATTGGTGCCTGGCTCGTCACCGGATTTTTGACGATTGCCGCCGCGCTTACCTACGGCGAACTTGCGGCCATGATGCCGCGAGCCGGTGGACAATACGTTTACCTGCGCGAGTCGCTCGGGCCCCTCTGGGGTTTCCTCTATGGCTGGACGCTGTTTCTCGTGATTCAGACAGGCACGATTGCCGCCGTGGGCGTGGCTTTCGGCAAATTCCTAGGTATTTTCTGGCCGGCGATCTCATCGAGTCATTGGATCGTCCACCTGTGGAAGGTGCCGACATTTGCCATCGGTCCGATGCTGCTCGGCGGCATGGATGTTGGCTTGAACACGCAGAACCTCGCCGCCATCCTAGTCGTGATCGCGCTTTCGATCGTCAATATTTTCGGCGTCAAGACCGGCGCTTTCATCCAGAACATCTTCACCACTGCGAAGGTTTCGGCGCTGCTCGGTCTGGTGATCTTTGGAGTATTTCTGGGCCGCAACGCGCAGGCGATCGCTGCAAACTTCGGCGCCAACTTCTGGAACAATTCCGGCCTCGGCGCTTTGCATGACGTCGGAGGTATGGGCGCAAGCGTTCTCGTTTCGACGCTCACCGTGCTGGCGATTGCGCAGGTCGGATCGTTGTTTTCCGCCGATGCCTGGAACAACGTCACCTTTACCGCCGGCGAGGTGAAAAATCCCAGCCGGAATCTGCCGTTGTCGTTGGCGCTCGGCACCGGCGTGGTGATCGCGCTCTACATCGCGTGCAACTTCATTTATCTGGGCGCGCTGCCGCTGGTCGGTAGTCCAACTGGAGTAACGCTGCTGGATCGCGGCATTCAGTACGCCACCGAGGATCGCGTCGCCACCGCGGTCATGACGCAAATGTTCGGATCCGTTGGCGGAGGCCTGATGGCCGTCGCCATCATGATCTCCACCTTCGGCTGCGCCAATGGCCTCATCCTCTCCGGTGCTCGCGTTTATTACGCCATGGCAAAAGATGGCCTGTTCTTTGGCAGCGTGGCGCGGCTGCATCCGAAGTACAAGACGCCGGTGATTTCGTTGATGGTGCAGATGGTATGGACGGCGATTCTGTGCGTCTCGGGCACCTACAACGATCTTTTAAACTACGTCATTTTTGCGGTGCTGGTGTTTTACATTCTCACCATCTTCGGCCTTTTCGTTTTGCGCCGCACCCATCCCGAGGCCGAGCGTCCGTACAAGGCCATTGGATACCCCATTCTGCCGGCCATCTACATCGTGATGGCTTTGTTTATCGACGTGGTGCTGTTACGCTACAAGCCGCAATACACTTGGCCGGGATTGTTCATCGTGCTGCTCGGCATTCCCGTGTATTACCTCTGGTCGCTGCGGGCCAGAGCTGCATAATAAGGTCAAGGAGAGACTCAGGAATGACAAATCTGCTGGCGAAGAAACCGCTTGAGAAATTGATGGCCGAGGCGCAGGAGACTGGAGAACACAGTCTGCGGCGGGCACTTGGACCGTTGAACCTGGTTACGCTTGGCATCGGGGCGATTATCGGTGCCGGCATCTTCGTCATCACCGGCCAGGCTGCAGCCCAGTTTGCCGGGCCTGCGATCGTGATCTCGTTCGTGCTGGCCGGTATCGCTTGTGCGTTCGCCGGCCTGTGCTACTCCGAGTTTGCTTCCATGATCCCGATTGCCGGAAGCGCTTACACATATTCGTATACCACGCTGGGCGAATTGGTTGCGTGGATCATTGGTTGGGATCTGATTCTCGAATACGCCTTCGGTGCGGCTACCGTGGCCGTGGGCTGGAGTGGACACCTGCGAGCTTTCCTCAAAGACATCGGCATGAACCTGCCAGCGATGCCGACCTCGGATTTCACCCTCTTCGGCCAGGCGGTCCATCTCAAGTACGACTATATCGGTTTCCTGGTGATCATGGCGATTACGACGATTCTTGTCATCGGGATCAAGGAGTCCGCGAACTTCACGACTGCCATTGTGATTTTGAAAGTTTGCGTAGTGTGCATGTTTATCGCGCTGGCGTCAGCATTTCTTTACACGCACTCCTGGCAGCCGAATCACTGGCATCCTTTCATTCCGCAGAACACTGGTGAAACCGGGGCGTTTGGCTGGTCGGGTATTCTGCGCGGGGCGGGCGTAGTGTTCTTCGCGTACATCGGATTTGACGCCGTCTCGACCGCCGCGCAGGAGGCCAAGAATCCAAAGCGGGATATGCCGATCGGCATTCTAGCGTCACTAGTCATCTGCACCGTTCTGTACATCCTCGTGTCGGGCCTGCTCACGCGTTTGGTCCCCTATCAGCAGCTCAACGTGCCTGATCCGGTGGTCGTTGGGATTCGAATAACTGGTCATCAGTGGGCAACGTTTCTCGTCGAGCTGGGTGCGCTGGGGGGGCTGGCGACGGTGATGCTGGTGATGTTGCTGGGCCAATCCCGCGTGTTCTATTCGATGTCGAAAGACGGCTTGTTGTGGCCATGGGCCAGCGCGATTCATCCTCGCTTCCGCACCCCCTACATAAGCTCGATCGTCGTCGGATTCTTCGTGGCTATTCTGGCGACCCTCTTCCCGCTAAACATTTTGGATCAGATGACCAGTATCGGAACGCTCTTCGCCTTCATTCTGGTAAGCGCCGGAGTGTGGGTCATGCGGCGAACGCATCCTGATGTGCATCGTCCATTTAAGACGCCGATGGTCCCGCTGGTTCCCATTCTGGCTATCGTCTTTTCTGGGGCGCTCATTTACGGCCTTTCCCCGGCCACGAGGTGGCGTCTGGTGATTTGGCTGATCATCGGGTTGGTGATCTACTTCAGCTATGGGCGCAAGCACAGCAAAGTGCAAGCCGCCATCGCCAGTGAGGAGCAGCCCAAGCCCACACCATCGATGGCGGACTGAAAACAGTTGCCAGTAACCAGTTCAAAGCGGTCGCGAATTCCAGCCGCGGTCTTGGACGGGCGAGGACTCCCGTCGCTCCATTATTCACCTTTCGATTCTTGCGTTTTTCTCGCGATTGCGGTGACCAATTTCCTCGGCGCGAAGCGCACCGATTGCACCAGCAGCCAGTTCTTGAATCCTGAAATCACTACCGGTTTTCCAGCCATCAATGCGCGATAGCCGTCTTCGGCAACAGTGCGCGCATCCATCGATCCGAATTTCAGCAGACGCATGCCGGTTGCGTTCGCGCGCTTGTGGAACTCCGTGACCGTGGCGCCTGGGCACAGGCAGGTCACGGTGACACCCGATCCATCGAGCTCATTGGCTAAAGCCTCTGAAAAATGCAGAACGTAAGCCTTGCTAGCAAAATAGACGGCCATCAGCGGCCCCGGCTGAAATGCCGCAGCGGACGCCACATTCAGAATGTGTCCGCTTTCGTGTTCGATCATTGCCGGGAGATACAGGCGCGTGAGGTGGGTGAGAGTGGTTATGTTGAGTTGGATCTGGCGCAGACATTCTTCCAGATCGTTTTCGGCGAACATGCCATACTGCCCGAATCCCGCGTTGTTGACGAGCACATCCACCTGAATGTCCGCGCGCGTGGTCTGATCCAGCACATATGCGGGAGCTCCAGGATCGGTCAGGTCCGTCGCCAGAATCAGCGAACGGGTTCCATGGGCCTTCTCGACCTCGGATGCAAGTTGCCGGAGTTTGTCCGCGCTGCGAGCGACAAGAACCAGGTTGTAGCCTTCGCGCGCGAAGATGCGGGCGAATTCCAATCCGATGCCGAACGAGGCGCCGGTGACGAGAGCGGTTTCGCGGTCGGGAATTGTCATTTAGCACGCTGCAATCTGGCTTGTGGAGCGCCGGATGTCCCCGCCCGGCCACAAAATGCTGGACGGGCGAGACGCCCGTCGCTCCACCGTGTAGAACAAACAAAGGCGGGTCCGAAGACCCGCCTCTGCGCTCGGAAACGGTTTCATCTACGCGTGTGCCAGCGCCGGCTCCACCCCGTAGATCGAGTGCCACGAGGTTGCGGCCTTCAGGCGCTCGTTTACGTTATTGATGTTCTTTACGCCTTCGTCTTCCAGCCACTTCCGGAAAGCATCGGCGCCGTGTTTCGCGTAAACCGGGATACCGTCTTTCCAGGTGGCGCGTCCGCAGAGCACGCCGTTGAACTTCACACCCGACTCGGCTGCCAATTCCAGCGACTCGGTGAACTCGGCATTGCTCACGCCCGCCGACAGATAGATGAACGGCTTGCTCGCGACCGCAGCCGCCTCGTGGAAAAACTTCATCGCCTCGTGCCTCGAGTAGGCCTTTTCACCTTTGTACGACTTCGTCCCTTCCACAAACTTCATGTTAATGGGGACTTCGACCTTCATTACGTCAACGCCATAGCGGTTTTTGGTGAACTCGCGCATGCTTTCTATAACCGCCTTGGGCTTTTTCTTCGCGAAGTCGAAGCCCTTCTCGTCCTCGCCCTCCTCGTAAGTGACGAACTCCAGGAAAAATGGGATGTCGTTGGCGCGGCACTCATCGCCCAGCCGCTCAACCCAGGCGTGCTTCCGATCGTTGATGTTCTGCGGATCAAAGGGCGTGTAGTAAAGCAGAATCTTGATGCAATCCGCGCCCGCTTCCTTCAGGCGGCGCACCGACCAATGATCCAGCAGATCGGGCAGGCGTCCCGGCCCGGTCTTGTCGTATCCGGTTTTTTCATAGGCCAGCAGCAGACCGGCGTTTTTCGAGCGCCGCTTCGACGCCGGCAGCCCCCACTCAGGATCGAGCAGGATGGCGCTGGCATGTGGTGTCAGGACTTCGCTCACCAAGATCTTGAATTCCTCCATCATGGCGTCGGAAACCGCCGAACCTTTTTCCTTGGCGAGAGACTTCTGCAGTGAGCCGCGCTGGTCCATGGCGGCAGCGGCGATTACGCCATGCTCATTCGATACAGCCTTCATGCCTGCGAGTTTGCCGGGCGTGAGCTTCATAAATCCTCCAATTAATGCAATGCGACAGGTCATTCTAAACCCAACGGCCCTGCCATGAACACCACCCGTCTCTTGCAAAAGGACGTGTTCTGGCGGCAAGAGGGCGTGGGCATTACCACGAAGGCAGTGGCGCGGAGGCGCTGCGAAGCAATCCATCCCGTAGTTAACGGTTCGGGAATTGATAACGCAAGCCGATGCGGGCCAGGATCGGCGGGCCGAGACTCGGGACCGTTGGGGGGTTCCCGTTCGGCACGATGGTCAAGGCCGTGTAGTAGCGCTGATTAAGCAAGTTTTCGGCGGCGGCGAAGACTTCCACACCGTGGCCGAGTGAGCGGCCGAGGTACAGGTCGACAGTGAAGAATTTCTTGAGCAGTAAAGAGTTCTGGTCATTATCGAATTGCTGTCCGACGAAGGTTCCTTGCACGGTGGCGGTGACAATCCTGGGATTGACGTAGCGGGCTTGCAGCGTGAACTGCTGATGCGGGACCTCGGGTATCCAATTTCCCACGAGCGATGGGTTCAGCGCATTTGACGTGAAGCCGGATACCACGGCGTGGGCGAACTGATATCCTCCGGCGAGCTGAAGCGCACTACTGATGCGGTATTCGCCGTCGAGATTGACGCCGGTCGAGAGCGTGCGGTCGACATTCTCTTTCTCAGCCAGGATCGGGTTGGACGTTGCGTCGATGGTGACGTTCACGATGGCATGGGTGATGTCGTTCCAGAAGAACGTCGTCCGCAAACTAAGACGATCGGAAAGCAAGCTTTGCCGGACTCCCGCTTCCACTCCCGTCAGTCGCTCGGCAACCAGAGCCGGGTTGCCGTCGGTCAGGGTGTTGCCTTGGCGAAAATTTCGATAGAGTTCGTTCAATGTTGGCGCGCGGAAGGCGCGATAACCTGAAGCGGTGAGCGAGGTGCCGTGTCCCACGCGGTAGAGCAGCGAGGCGCGCGGGTTAAGAGCGTCGGAGGTGCGGTCCGGATACGCGGTTAAGCTGGGGACGTTCGAGCGGATCTGAATGAGCCGCGCATTGAAATCGCTCCAGCGATCGTAGCCGAGCGATAGATTCGCAATCAGCCGGGGATTAAGCTGAAGAATGTCCTCGCCGAAAAGCCGCGTGGTGCGCTCCCTTCCGCCGCTTTCGTTCTCGCCAGCGCTGACGAAGTCATTGCTGGCGCCATGCACTTCCCGGCCCTCAAAGCCCGCGACCAGCGTCTGCATGCGCCCGACCGGGCGCGACCACTGGGCGCTGCCACCCAGAGCCTGCGACGGGACATATTGCTGGTCGGTCAGTGTTTCGGAGTCGCGGTTCGATGCAACCGCCGAGAAAGTCTGGTAGTACGACTCGAACAGTCCGAACAGGCGCGCTGATATCGCTCCTACACTTTTCGTTTCGTAGTTCAAGCCAGTTGCGAAATCGCCCAATTGTGTGTTGTTCAACTGGATCACAGTGCCGTTGTGACGGTCTTCGTTGAAGTACGACCCGCGAGCGAAGAAACGGTTGAAGTTGCCAAAGCGGCGGCCGAGATCGACCTCGGTCAGTTCGTGAGCGGAGTTAGCCGGCGAATCGACCGTGCCGCGCTGCGACTCGGGCACCGGAATATAACCATTCGTGCGGAACAGATCGGTGGCGGCCGAGCCGTACCACGACCCCAGGCGAGTTCCAGCCCAGAGCGATAACTCCGGTGTGTTTTCACTGCCCCAGGAACTTTCGGCAGAGATCGCCGTCTGCTCGGGTTCGCGCGTGCGAAACTGAATCACTCCGCCCATGGCGGTCGAACCGTAGAGGCTGGCATCGGCGCCTCCGCGAACCACTTCAACGTCGCTGATCGATTCGCGGACGACGCGGTCCCAATAAACCCATCCGCCGAAGGGATCGTTGAGCGGAATGTCGTCCACCAGCACGAGGGCGCGGCTGGCGCCGCTGGCGCCGACTCCGCGCATGGAGACTCCCTGCGTGCCGGGATTCGCAGTGCGGCTGCTGGCGCGGCGAAACAGTGTAAAGCCGGGAACTTCGCGCAGTGCGTCATCGAGCGTGAGCGGTGCCGAAGAGGCTAGATCGTCGTGTGAGATGGTTACGCTGTCGGCGGGAGAATCCTCCAATGCCGTGTTAATCCGTGTGGCCGTGACCAGAACGTGTTGGCTGGTGTAGTCCGATTCAAATTGGGGATGCAGAACGAGTTTGATCTGCCGTTCATGATTCCAGACGAGTTGGAGTGGAAGAAATCCCGCGGCTCTGGCGGAAATCGTGCCCGAAGTGGCGGTGATTTCAAGTTGGAATTGTCCGACCGAATTCGTTTGCGTTGCAACGTGCTGGTTGCCGCTGCTGAATTCCACGCGCGCGCCGGCGATGACCGCTCCGGAAGGATCTTCAACCACACCGGTCACCGACGAGGATGCGGCCTGCCCATGGGCCGACAGCGCGGCGAGCAGAAGACAAGCTCCGGCCAAAAATGTCCGCCTCACACTCCGAGGGTACCAAGCAAACTTCCGCTGCTGTTGTGACCGAAGTCACTGCCGCAGAGCGAGCGTGCCCAGCAACGACTGCTGCTTCGCAATCAGCGACTGGACGCCCTGCCGCGCGAGCGACATCATCTTTGCCAGTTGAGCGTCGTCGAACACCTGGTGTTCGGCGGTGGCCTGCAGTTCGACAATTTTGTTGCCCGCGGTCATGACGAAATTCATGTCCACGTCGGCGCGCGCGTCTTCTTCGTAGTTAAGGTCGAGAAGAACTTCGCCGTCCACGATGCCGACGCTGATCGCGGCCACAAAATCCTTGATCGGCGCCGCAGTCAACGTCCCCGCGTCGATCAGACGCTGCAGAGCCAAACCCAGCGCGACGAATGCTCCGGTAATCGAAGCCGTTCGCGTGCCTCCATCCGCCTGAATCACGTCGCAATCGATCCAGATAGTGCGCTCGCCCAACCGCTTCAAATCGGCCACCGCGCGCAGCGAGCGTCCAATGAGCCGCTGAATCTCCTGCGTGCGCCCGCTTGGCCGACCCTTAGCCGATTCGCGAGCGGTGCGGGTTAAAGTCGAGCGCGGCAGCATCCCATACTCGCCGGAAATCCATCCCTTGCCCGAGTTGCGCAAGAATGGAGGCACCGCTTCCTCGACCGAAGCAGTGCAGATGACGCGAGTATTCCCCATCTCAATCAGCACCGAGCCCTCGGCGGTCGAAATGAAGTCAGGAATGATATTGACAGGACGAATCTGCTCAGGAGCACGGTTATCGCTGCGAAAGATCATCGGACGGAATTCTAACAGTCTGGCAGCCGTGTAGTGCGGACACTCTTGTCCGCTGCTCTTGCCTTTGTTCACGCGAGCGCGTTGAGGTCGAACTTCAGTTCCAGTTCATTATTCTCGAATATTTTTGCGGAAGATTGCGCGTACTGGCTGCCCGCCTGCTCAACCGTGATCGCTCACGTCACTTGCTTGTGCCATCCTCTCGGTCAAAAAAAACGGGGCCGCTTGCGCGACCCCGCTAAGTAAAGCAATTCCGGGATGGTTCTCGCTTACTTGCCCGTCCCCTTCAGACTTGAAGTCTGCGGGCTGCCTACTGCGTTATCCGACACCTGCAACGTCCCCGTCAAGGTCCCGGTCTGGGTTGGAGCGAACACCACACTGATGGTGCAGCTGGCGTTGGAGGTCAGGCTCGTCTGGCAAGTCGTCGAGGTGACACTGAACTCGCCGGTCGTCGAGATCGAGACGTTTCTGAGTATTACGTTCTGGTTGTTTCTCAGAGTAAACGTCTTCGCCGAGCTCTTCGTCCCGACCTTGGTTGACGAGTACGTCGCCGTTGCAGGCGTTAACGTGGCCTGAGCCTTGCCGGTGCCGGACAATGACACCGTCTGTGGACTGTTCGAAGCGTTGTCGGAGATCGAAAGCGTCCCCGTCCGCGCTCCAGCCTGGGTAGGAGTAAAGGTAACTTTGATCTGGCAACTCTTTCCCGCAGCCAAGGTGCTGCCGCAGTTGTTCGTTTGTGCGAAATCGCCGCTGGTCGCGATGTTGTTGATGTCCAGCGTCCCGCTCCCGCCGTTGGTCAGGGTGGCCGTCTTCGCGGCGCTTGTCGCTCCCACGACGACACTGCCAAATGCGAGCGAGGTCGGCGATACGCCGATACCGCTAACCTGCGGCTGCACGCTGAGGCTCAACGTGGTGGAACTCGTCAAGCTGCCCGACGCGCCCGTGATGGTCACGGTAGTCGTCCCCAAGGCCGCTGTACCGCTGGCCGTCAGGGTCAGCGTGCTGGTGGAGGTTGCGGGATTCGGGTTGAACATAGCCGTCACGCCGCTCGGCAGGTTGGAAGCGGACAGCGTAACGCTGCCGCTGAAGCCGCTCCCCGGAGTCACCGTGATGGTCGAGGTGGCGCTGCCGCCCTGCGCCACGCTTACGAAGGCCGGGTTTGCGCTTAGAGTGAAGCCCCCTACCACGTCCACGGTAATCGCGTTCGACTCGATGCCGTTGGCCACCACATACAGGTTATAGTTCCCGGCAAGAAGGCCCGCCGGCACGTCGAACTCGGTGGAAACGGAAGTGCCAGGAGCGATCGAGTGCGTACTCTCATTGTGAGTGGTGGCGTAATAGACGTTGTTAGGGGCAGCGACCTGCACCAACCGAACCAGTGGATAGTTGGTAAACCCTTGGTAGTCGTCGCCGTACGCGTTGTTCCCAGTCAGACCATTGAGTTGCGTGCCTGACAAAACATTGCCTGTGGAAGGGCTGCCGATCGATCCACTCACCGGATTGATCGTTGGCGCCACGCCCGCAACCACACTCGGGGCCGGCGTATAGACCTCCACCAGACCGCTGAAGTCGGTGAACATGATCTGACCGGTCGGAAGGATCATCAGGTGCCCTACGTAGGAGGAATCGCCCGGGCAGTTCGTCGGATTCACGGTGTTCGTCAAGGTATTGGCCACTGGATCGTACTCGACAAACTGGCAACCACTTTGGAAAAGGCCAGGGCTCAACATGGCAAGCACTTTGCCGTTCGGCTCCAGCGCGGCTGGACCGTCGGCCTGATCCAAACCGTTGGCGGGAGTCGGACCAACCGACCAGGAGTTGCTGGCAACGTCGTACAGAGCCGTCCCAACAATGTTTCCTCCAAACTGCAACACCTGGTTGTTGTACATCAGGACCGCGGCGCCCATTTCTTCGTCGGCGGGATTATAGAGCTGGACGGGAAGTATTGGACCGCACGACCAGACGCCGGTGCCCTGATCGTAAAGCTCCGAGCCCTGGCTGGTGCCACACGAACTACTCTTCGTATCCACGGTCAGCACCAAGTCGTTACTCAGCGGCGTAAACCCTGATTCATCATTACTCGACTGGTTGACCGAGCCGGTCGGCGTCCAGGAATTTGGGCCGTCAAACAAGTCGTTCTGGGCCGTACAGCAATTCGCCTGCATGTAAGTTCCATCCGCCAGAATCACGCTCTCCGCGTCGCCGATGGTCGTCCAGCCAGACGGCGGGGAGTTCGACACCCAGGTTAAAGTGCTTCCCGAGATGGTTCCAATCGCTCCCAGGGTCGTCCAGTCTTGGTGACCGAGGTTGTACTCTCCACCTTCGATGACAACTGTTTTCCCGTCCAACAGCACTTCGGAACCGAAGTAATTGGGTCCGTAGCCGGAAGGTAAATGCCCGCCGGAACTCCATGTGCCATTCACGTAATTGCCGGTAGAGTCAGGGGTGAGAATATGCCATGCAGTGAGATCTCCGGATTGTTCCTCATGCACCAGGATCCTGCCGTCCCTGAGTTGCAGCATGGGGCCGAGAGTAACGCCGGGTTGATTATTGAGCGGTGTCCAGGTTTGGGCACCGGCGGCTGCGAGCAATGCGAACAGCATGGCGGACGTAATGGCGACTTTTCCAAGCAATTTCAACCGAATTCTCCTTTGACTTTGACAAATGACTTTTGACAAACGGCAACAACTGTACACGTATTTCTCCTGCTTGTGTAGTGTGAAAAGATTCTCATCTGAAGCGCACCGATTTGGTCTGCGAGCCGCCCCAGACAGCCGAATTGCCCCAGAGTTTGGGTGAGGAGCGGTATCCCCGTAGACCATCCCTCGATTCGCCCGACAGAGCAGAAATTCTTAACTGTCGAAACCAGGAGCCACTCGCGCCGGCTCTACTGACTGCCCGCCTGCTCAATCGTCAGCACATCGAACGAATCGCTCAGGTCGGCGTGGCCCGCGAGCGTGTCTCGCGTCTTGCCTTCGACCAGGATGTTGACCCGCTGGATTCCAGGGACGTTGACGGCCAGCGTCTCCACCAGCGAATTCACGGTGAGCTGCTCGCTGAGAATGCCGGAGCGATGCTGGTCGGCGAAAGCGGCATTTAGATCGATGACGGCCGCGCCCGGATCGACCAGGTAGATGCTGCGAATGTCCGACGCCGGAGACAGTGGATGAGCTGCGCCCGGCTGCTGGTAGATGCGCAGCAGCGCGCGCAACAACTCCTCGGCTCGCTGCTGGCGTCCTCCGGGAAGAGGAATCTGCGCCGAGCGCGCGCGGAGCGTACCGGCGTCGTCATCGGCTACATACAGAGTCACCGTCTCGGTCGGACCGGAAGCTGGAGGGGCGACGGGCAGCGCGTTGGCCGACGAAGGCTCCGGTTCTCCAGCCTGTCGCCGCATGTGGCGTATGTAGGTTCCCATCGCCACCACCAGCACGAGCAGCGCCGCCACAGCTATAAGAAGATGGCGTGGGATCATGGCTGTGCCTTCGCGGTTGTTTCGAGCTGTTCGCGGACAGAAACCACAGCATCGGCAATCGCCGACGCGGCCCGTTGTTGATAGTTGGCGGAGGTCAAGTCGGCGACGCCGTCCGCTCCGGGCGCCAGTTCGACCGCGACGGCAGGCATGAGCACGTTGTTCAATGGCCGCAGCGAAGCGGATGATGCTCGAGCCGGGAATTCTTTTTTCTGCATCTCGGTAACGACCGCCGCCGAAACGATCCGGCTGACGGGCAAAGCCGGAGCCTGGGCCGCATTCCACGGATGAAATAATCCGTTGCTCGGTCCCTCCACCGGAAGCAGCGCGGTGTACACTCGCGCGCCGCTGCCCTGCGAGGTCGCGTGCAGGCAGATGTAGATTCCGGCGCGAGCGACATTGGCCACCGTGGCGCGCTGATCCAGAGTTGAACTGGTATCGGCCTCGCGCAGCAAGCTGACTGCGAACCCGCGAAGCTCCAGTTCGTGCCGCAGCAGCCGAGCAAATCCGAGCGTGACGTCTTTCTCGGCGAGCGTATCGGTCAAGGCCGCACCGCGTTCCTCGCCACCGTGCGCGGGATCGACCACGGCCAGAACGCGGTGAGCGGCAGCGGCGGCGTTTGCCGCCGGTGTCGCCTGCGCAGGATTCTGTGGTCCAGGGCCAACGCTACTGGGCGCCGCGGGCGTTGGTTGGACGGCCGAAACCATGATCGTTGAAATCGTGATCGTCCTTCTGTCGTTGCTGAAGGTTGCCATCAGCGGCTGGTTCGCAGCGACGTCCAGTTCGGCGTCACCGTTGTTCTCGGAGTAGCTGGCGTGCGTGATGACCTTGTTATCAAAAGAAATGGACTGGCTGCCGGGAGAAACGACGGGATCGCGTTTGAAAACCATTCGCAGCTTGCCTGGTTCGGTGGAAATCGTCGGGTTAACCGGCGCGCTGAAATTCAGCATCAGTCGCGGCGGGTTCGTTGCGTCCAGCCGGAAACTGGTTTGTATGCCGACATCGCCGATGAATAACCGGCGCCCGCTTTCGCGAAAATTAACTGGCGTTTCCAGAAAGCGCGGCAGCAACGCGCTTAGCGAATTCAGGGGAACCAAACCGCGCGAGTCTTCAATAAGGAAGGGAGCGGTGAAATCAAAATCGCGCCCATGAATCCTGGCACGCGTCTTTCCCGCAGCAAAATCGGCATCCACCGCGTTATAGCGAAGTCTCCAGCGCCGCCCGTCCGTCTGGCTGCTGACGCGGCCGAGCGGTTCCAGAAGTTCGAGCAGGCCGACATATTCACGGCCCCCACGTTCCAGAACCGGGAGCGTGTAAACTGCGACCGGGGAATACACGGAGATGTGCTCTTCGTCGGTAGCAATTGCAGAGGGCGCTGCCGACAGAAGGGTCAGCGCGGCCAGCAGGATGGCCAGGATCCTAGTTCTCAGTTCCCAGTTCCCAGTTCTCAGTGGGAAGTGGGGTACTGAGACCTGAGAACTGGGAACTGGGAACTGCAGTTTGCTACTCCAGCGCATAAATCGTGAGCCCGCTCAACAGCTTGGGGTAGAAATCGGTGGACTTCTGGGGCAGCACTTCTCCGGCGAGGGCGATGTCGCGAACGCGCTCGATGCGCGCCGGATTCATGAGGAACGCCACTTGCGCCTTTCCATTTTGCACCTGCGCCAGCGCTTCAGCGGCCTCGCGGCAATAGGAAACGCTTTCCTGATTGCGAATGGCTTCCTCCGGAATCTTCAGCACACCTTCCAGCAGGCACTTGTGCAATTGCACGACGTCAAGCGATTGCTGACGAAGAGAAAGCTTTCCGAACACACGGGTGCCGATGGCCTTGGGCGAGTGCAGCAGAAATGCACGCTCGGCGGTGACCGCAAGCAGGGCCGTTCCCGCATGCCCGGCCTGTTGCAGGATGGCGGTGGCGCGGGCTGCGTCGATTCCGGCGTCGACATCTTCCACGTTGAAAAACTTCCGCGCTTCCGCCTGAAGTTGTGCGGCTGAAAAGGATGGCAGGCCGAACACGAGCCGGTGGGTCGGCAGAATCACCAGGGCCGTCCGATCGGTATCAGGACGATCGGTATCGAGCCGATCACTGCCAGGACGATCACTATCAGGACGATCACTAGCAGGACGATCCATGTCGACGAAGGTCATCATCACCCAGTCGTACGGGGTGGGAAGGCCCGACCCCGTCTCGGCTGCGGCTTGCCGTTCGTTGCGATAGGTCAAGGCAGTCTCGTAGCGGTGATGGCCGTCGGCGATGATCAGCTTCTTGTCCCGCATCTGTTCCCGCGCGGAGGCAATGACCGAGGCATCGGAGATTCGCCAGACGCGGTGCACGACGTCGTACTCGTCGGTGACCTCGATATCAGGAACGGTGTCTGAGGTGCCCATTGAATCGAGCAGAGCATCCACTTTGCCTGCCCCGCTGTAAAGCATGAAGATTTGACCGAAGTGGGCTCGGGTCGCGCGCAACAGGTCGAGCCTGTCGGCTTTGGGCTTGGCGAGCGTCTGCTCGTGCCGGAACACGACGCCCGCGTAATAAGGCTCGATCCGGCCAAGCGCGATGACGCCCCGTCGCTCGGCCCGTGCCTGGCCTCCCGGAATGCGGAACGTCTGGGAATAGCGATAGAGGGAAGGTTCGGAATCCTGCCGCAAAACGCCTATCTGGCGCCAACTCTCGAAGGAAGCCGCCGCCCGGGTGTAGACGTTCTCGGACCCCCCGTCGCCCGACAGGCGTTTACCGAGAATAATGCGCACCAGGTTATAAGGACTGGCCTGGTGGTAGCTTTCCTGCATGGCAGGGGTGATTTTGTCGTAAGGCTGGGTTACAGTCTGCTGGATCGGCACGCGCTCGGGGTTATAGCGCCAAGCTCGAAATGGGGAAATAACCGCCATACAGGGAACGCAGAATTGTAGCAGGGACGGTCCGGCGCAGGCCGAAAGAGGAAAAAGAGAAAAAATATGCACAGAAATCTAAGGGCGGTTTACGAAAAGGTGACAACCGTTTTTCGGGATTGTGCTACTATCCGTGGTCAGTAGAGCTTGTTGGGGCCCGCATTTTGGGAAGCGGGTCGCCCCCTCCACGCCGCGGATTTAGTGGGGCCTATGTTGTACGGCAAACAGTTCTCGGCTCGCGTCTCTCTCGCTGTAATTCTGGTGGTTGCTGCGTGCAGTACACCCCCGCTGCTCGCCCAGAATCTGACTCAGGATGTCCACATCCAGCCCCGCGTTCCGCCGGCTCCTCCGAAAGAGCCCGACATCGATCCGGCGTTCAAGACCCACACCAAGCCAATGAAAGTGCAGGTCGATATGGTCCTGGTGCCGGTTACCATAACAGATCCCTTGAACCGGCTCGTGACCGGTCTCGACCGCGATAACTTCAGCCTTTTCGAAGGCAAAGACCAGCAGGAGATCAAGACTTTCTCCAGCGAAGACGCTCCGGTTTCGATCGGCGTGATCTTTGACATGAGCGGCAGCATGAGCAGCAAGATCGAGCGCGCCCGCGAGGCGGTTGTCGAATTCTTTAAGACCGCCAACCCACAGGATGAGTTTTTCATGATCGCCTTCTCCGATAAGCCGGAGGAGATTGCCGATTTCACCGATTCGGTGGATGACATTCAGGGCAGGCTGCTGTACACCGTTCCCAGGGGCCGCACGGCGCTGCTGGATGCCATTTACCTCGGCGTCACCAAGATGCGGCAAGCCAAGTATCCGAAGAAGGCTTTGCTGATCATCTCCGACGGCGGTGATAACCACAGCCGCTATACGGAAGGTGAGATCAAGTCGATGGTCAAAGAGGCCGACATTCTCATTTATGCAATCGGCATCTACGATCATTATTTTCCGACCGAAGAAGAGCGGCTTGGCCCAGCCCTGCTCAGCGATGTCACCGAACTGACGGGTGGCCGGGCTTTTACCATAGATAACCCGAACGACCTGGCGGACGTTTCCACAAAAATAGGCATCGAGTTGCGGAACCAATACGTCATCGGATACCGTCCTAAGAATCCAGTGCGCGATGGCAAATGGCGTAAAATAAAAGTCAAACTCATACCGCCAAAAGGATTGCCTCCGCTCAAGGTCTATGCCAAGACGGGTTACTATGCGCCGACGGAATAAAGCTCCGCTGCCGATTCTCTTCCTTCTGACGATGCTGTTGCTGTCTCGCTCTTATGCACAGGAAGCCCCGAGCCAGTCGCCTCCGGCTCCAGCAGCAAGTTCCCAAACTGGTGCGAATTCTCAATCAGGGTCGCAGTCAGAGCCGGCCAGCATGGCGCCTCTGCCAGCTTCGACGGGGCAGGTTGCGGGTCCGAAAGGCGCTTCGAACGTTTCTCCGGACGTTTCTCAGAACGTTGCTCCGAACCCTGCTCAGAATCCGGACGCCTCCGACAGCGGCGTCTTCGTTTTCCGCAAAGAAGTTGAAGAAGTGGTGCTGCATGCCACGGTCATCGACGACAAGCAGCGCATTGTCACCACCCTGGATAAGGGCGACTTCAACGTGTACGAAGATGGGCATCCCCAAACCATCACCTCGTTCCGCCACGAAGACATTCCTGTCGCCATGGGCATCGTGGTCGATAACTCCGGTTCCATGCGCGAGAAGCGTCAAAAGGTGAATGCGGCAGCTCTGAATCTGGTGCGCGCGTCGAATGCCAACGACGAGGTGTGCATCGTCAACTTTAACGACGAGTACTACCTTGACCAGGATTTCACTTCCAACATCAATAAGCTGAAAGAAGGGCTGGAAAAAATCGAAGCTCGCGGCGGCACGGCGCTCTACGATGCGGTGGTAGCCACCGCCGACCACTTGAAAAGAGACGCGAAGCTCGAAAAGAAAGTCATCTTTGTGGTCACCGACGGAGAGGACAACGAGAGCGCTGAAACTCTCGAGCAAGCTGTGCGGCGTCTGCAGGGCGACGGCGGACCCACGGTTTACGCCATTGGCATCCTGGAGAGCGAAGAGCACCCGAAGCACGCCAAACGCGCCCTGCAAATTATCTCCGAGAGAACCGGCGGCATCGCTTTCTTCCCGAAAACGCTGGATGAAGTGGACGCCATCAGCCGCACTGTGGCTCACGATATTCGCACTCAGTACACCATTGGATACAAACCGACGACGCCGAAAACCCAGGGCGGGTATCGTCAGGTGAAAGTGGATGCGCGTTCGCGCGACCACGGCAAACTGACCGTCCGCACCAAGAGCGGCTATTACGCGGGACCGGAGCCGGCTTCGGGGGCGCAGTAGAGCGGGAATCGCGTTCAATTTATGAAATATCCGTTCTCGGCGATTCGCGACGAGCAGATCCCCCGCTCCCGTGTCGCGCTCCTCCAGCACGTCCTCGATACCTACGCCAGCGAGACGAATAAAGTTATTTCCGTTTGGGCGAGCTTTGGGGATTCGGAACTGGGCTACCGCCCGCATCCGAGTTCGAGCTCGGTTGCCGACATCATGAAGCACCAACTGCTTTCGGAGCGGCGATTTTTTGCCGAATTCCTCGGCGTGCCGGAAGTGGCAGCGGAACAAGTCTTGCCGCAGCAGCTTGCGGTCGAGGACTTCAAGGAGCGGATGTTGGAGCTTGCCTGGCCGCGGCTTGAATTTATGGCGGAACGCGATGAGGAGTGGTGGCGGACGGTTGTCCCTTTCTTTGATACGCGCCGGGAACGGATTTGGATTTTCTGGCGGCGCGTTCTGCACACAGCTCACCACCGGACGCAGTTGACGGTCTATCTGCGTTTGCTGGGAAAGCCGGTGCCGGCCACCTACGGACCGACGGCCGACGTGAGTTGGCAAGGCGCGGACCCTACCACGACAGTGGAGGCTGCGGGGCGCCCGGGCATTACCAGCGGCAATTGACGCTAGTGGCTCGCGTTCCTTACTCTGTAGTGTGCCGCTCACAACCGTAACCTCGCGCCTGCGCGTCAGCGACGAAATCTCCAAGCTCGTCGGCGAAACCCCAATGCTGCAAATGAAGAAGCTGGCTCCTTCGGGATCGGCCGATATCTTCGCCAAGCTTGAATACCTGAACCCGGGCGGCAGCGTGAAAGATCGCGCCGCGATTGGCTTGATCGCGCGCGCCGAGAGCGAAGGCAAGCTCAAGCGGGGTGGGACGGTGATCGAAGCTACTGCCGGCAACACCGGCATCGGCCTGGCTTTGATCGGCGTGAGCCGCGGCTATAAGGTGCGGCTGTTTGTCCCGGAGAAATTTTCGGAGGAAAAAGTCATCATCATGCGCGCCCTCGGCGCCGAGGTGACTCGCACCCCGGAGGCCGAGGGCATGCAGGGCGCGATCCAGCGCGCCCAAGACCTGCAGGCAACCAACCCAGGCGCCTTCCTGGCCGCACAGTTTGATAACCCCGCCAATACCGACTTCCATTACGAAACTACCGCCCGCGAGATCTTTGAGCAGATGGAGGGACGCGTCGATGCCATCACGGTCGGCTGCGGCACTGCCGGAACGTTTACCGGAGTTGCCCGTTTTCTGAAAGAACGGATCGCGAAGGTGCACGCTGTGGCGGTGGAGACGCAGGGCTCGATCCTAGGCGGAGGAAAGCCCGGCCCACACAAGGTGGAAGGCATCGGCAACAGCTTTATCCCTGGGAATTTTGACCGTTCGGTTTGCGACGAAGTGATGATGGTGACCGATGACCAGGCCTTCGGCATGGTGAAAGAGCTGGCCGCCCGCGAAGGGGTGCTCGGAGGCTCGAGCGCGGGGGCCAATGTCTACGCGGCGGTCGAGATTGCGAAACGGCTTGGGGCAGGGAAGCGCGTGGTCACGCTGATTCCCGACTCCGCCGAGCGTTATCTGTCGAAGAAAATTTTTGAAGGCGGAATATAAAGAGCGGACCGCTGCGAGCTGCGAGCCACGAGCTAAAAACCGACAAGCTGACAGACTGGAGAAATCTTTGACCTTTAAGCCGCCGGGCTTCGCAACCCGCGCCATCCACGTTGGACAAGAGCCCGAACCTGCTACCGGGGCCGTAACGGTTCCCATCTATGCGACTTCCACCTACGTTCAGGAAGAAATCGGCAAGCACAAAGGTTACGAATACGCCCGCGTATCGAATCCTACGCGCGACCGGCTGGAGACGAATCTTGCGGCGCTCGAAGGCGGAACGGCGTCGCGTGTTTTCGCTAGTGGGATGGCGGCGATCAACGCCATCGCTACGATGCTCAAAGCTGGCGACCACGTCGTCGCCAGCCACAACCTCTACGGCGGGACACCACGCCTGTTCAATCAGGTGCTGATTAACTTTGGTCTAACATTCACCTACGTCGATACATCGGATGCCAACAACGTTGAGCAGGCATTGCAGAAGAACACGCGGCTGGTGTTCCTGGAGACGCCAACCAACCCGCTGATGCAGCTTTGCGACCTCCGCGCCATTTGCGAACTCAGCCACCGGCAGGGCGTAGCGGTCGTCGTGGACAACACTTTCATGTCGCCGTATTTCCAGCGCCCGATCGAGCTCGGCGCGGACATGGTCGTCCACTCCACCACGAAATTTCTTAATGGACACAGCGACGGGTTGGGAGGTGTCGTCGTCTGTACCAAACCCGAGCAGGCGGAAAAGCTTGCTTTTCTGCAGAAGGCTGCCGGAGCGATTCTCTCGCCGTTCGAGTGCTGGCTGATCCTGCGCGGGGTAAAGACGCTTGCGGTGCGCATGTTGCAGCACGACTGCAACGGTCGCAAGGTCGCTGACTATCTTTCGAAACACAAGAAGGTGCAGAAGGTTTTCTATTCCGGATTGCCGGATCATCCGCAGCACGAACTGGCCAAACGCCAGATGTCCGGTTTTGGATCGATGATCGCTTTCGAAACCGGATCGCTTGCGAACGCCAACAGAATGCTCCGCAAGGTGCGCGTTTGTTCGCTGGCCGAGTCGCTGGGCGGAGTCGAGACTCTGATTTCGCACCCAGCAACCATGACGCACGCGGGCATCGGCGAAGAGGGCCGTCGCAAAATCGGCATCACCGACGGCATGGTCCGCATCTCGGTTGGTATCGAGGACGTGGACGATATTCTGGCCGATCTCGACCAAGCGCTGGCCGCGATCTAGCGTCCGCTGAATGTCCGAACCGCTAAATTCCCGCGAATGGAACGCCGCCGAATACCATCGCCTCTCCGCGCCGCAATTTCAATGGGGACAGCGTCTGCTCAGCCAACTTCAGCTGCGCGGAGATGAGTGCTTGCTGGATGCCGGTTGTGGTACTGGAAAATTGACGCGCATTCTCCTGGAGAATCTTCCACGGGGCCGAGTCGTCGGCCTCGATGTTTCCCGCAATATGTTAGTGCACGCACAGCAGAATCTTCAGCCAGATTTTGGCGATCTTGTCCGCTTTGTCGCCGCTGACTTGGTTGCTCTTCCGTTCTGCAACTGCTTTGACGGAATCTTCAGCACCGCGTCGTTCCACTGGGTGCTGGACCACGATACATTGTTCCGTAACCTGTATGAGGCGCTGCGTCCGGCAGGGTGGTTGCACGCGCAATGTGGCGGTGGCCCCAATCTCGATCGCCTGCGTCGACGCGTGCGCGCGCTCTCGCAAACGACTGAATTCTCAAACTGGCTGGGGAAGTTTCCCGAGCCTTGGTTTTTCTCCGATGCCGAAGGTGCGGCGTCTCGTCTTCGCGCCGCCCGATTCGAGAGGGTCGAAACCAGCATCGAAGAGGCTAGCTTCGCGGCGGCCAGCAGCCAGGTATTCCAGCAGTATCTCCGTGCGTTTGTCCTACATCGACACCTTGAGCTTCTTCCTACCGACGCACTTCGCAGCGCATTCGTGCAGAATCTCACCGATGCTTCGGCCCAAGACGATCCGCCCTGGACGCTCGATTATTGGCGCCTCAACCTTCGCGCAAGTAAACCCCAGTCGCCTTTACCGCACTGACTCTCCAATCCACTCCAGGTACGCCGCGCTGCCGTCTTCAATGCCAATCTCTATGCACTCCGGAATCTCGTAGGAATGTAGCTCACTCAAAGCCTCGCGCACGCGATCGAAAGCGTCGATAGTCGTCTTGATTACGAGCAGCCACTCGGTTGCCGTCTCGATCTCGCCTTGCCAGCGATAAACCGACTCAATCTGGGGAGCGATGTTAACGCAGGCGGCCAGTTGCCGCTCCACCAGCGCATGGGCGATGCTCCGGGCTTCTTCGAGCGAAGCGCAAGTCGTAAGAACGAGCCTTTTGTCGGTCATATTAGGTAAACTCGGAATCGAAACTCGGAATCCAAATTGAAGAGTCGAATTTCACTGGAAGCATACGAGGCGGCCGATGGCAACGCAAATCAAGTTTGGCACATCTGGATGGCGAGCCGTGATGGCCGAAGAATTCACGTTTGCCAACGTTCGCCGGGCTGTGCAGGGCATCGCGCGCTACGTGTCGTCGCAGAAATCGCGCGGAGCAAGAGTTATTGTCGGCCGCGATCCGCGCTTTCTCGGCGAATCCTTCTGCGTCACTGCCGCCGACATCTTGTCCAGCCATGGCATCACGCCACTGGTCATTGCGGAGCCTGCGCCCACACCCGCTATTTCCTATGCCGTGATCCAATCGAAAGCCGAAGGCGCTATCAATTTCACCGCCTCGCACAATCCGCCGGAATACAACGGCATCAAATTTTCGACGCCCGATGGCGCGCCCGCGCTTCCCGAAGTTACCAAGGCCATTGAAGCGGAGATCGCAGCCTGCGACGCTGATGCGAATCCGCAAACGGAGCAAACGACCAAAGTGCAGTCTGAATCCCAATCCCAGGCCATTGACCCTCGCCGCATGTATCTCTCGCGTTTGCGAGAAATCGTCGATCTCGACGTGATCAAGAAAGCCGCTATCAAGATTGCCTTCGATCCCATGTGGGGCGCAGCCCGCGGTTATTCGGACGCGCTCCTGCGCGAGGCGGGCGTGACTGTGGCTACCGTCCATGACACCCGCGACGTGCTCTTCGGAGGCCATGCCCCCGAACCCGACGGTCACCTGCTCGAAGACCTGCGTAGGAAGATGCGCGAAATCGGCGCGGCTGTTGGCATTGCGACCGATGGCGATGCCGATCGTTTTGGGATTCTCGATGAAGACGGGACGTTCATGCAGCCCAACTACATCATTGCTCTACTTTTTGATTATCTGGTTGAAACCCGGGGCTGGAGAAACGGAGTCGGCAAATCGGTTGCCACCACCAATCTCATCAACGCGCTTGCTGAAAAACACAGAATCGAGCTGCACGAGACGCCGGTTGGGTTCAAATACATTGGTGAACTTATCAAGCGGGACAAAATCCTGATCGGCGGCGAAGAAAGCGCCGGCCTCTCCATCCGCAAGCATGTCCCGGAGAAAGACGGCGTGCTCGCCGGTCTGCTGTGCTGCGAAATGGTCGCTCGGCGTGGTTCATCGCTTGGTAAACAACTGGGCGACCTATTTGCCAAAGTTGGTTCCTTTTACCCCCTGCGTGAGAACTTCCGCTTGACGCCGGAAGTAAAACAGAAGTTTACTGAAAAGCTACGAAGCGATCCGATTGAGTTCCATGGCAGCAAAGTTGCCCAAGTGGTAAGGACCGACGGGCTCAAACTCGTCCTCGCCGACGGATCGTGGGTATGCTACCGGCTCTCGGGCACGGAGCCGGTGGTGCGCGTGTATAGCGAAGCGCGCAGCGGTGAAGAACTCGCAAAGTTGAGTGCGGCTGCGAAAGCATGGATCTTCGACTAGGGCCACCGAGAGTGCACATCCTTCCACGTGGGGAGGAAGGCCTCCGCGCGGTCATTTCTCAGGCCAAGGATCAGGCTCCCAGGGCAGAGGCGGTGGCAGCGCGCTGGGTTGAACACACGCGCCCGGTCTGGTCGAGGCTCGTTTTGGAGTGGCGTCGTCTGGGAACGGCGGCCGCTGTCCTTCTTATCATTGGATTGTTGCTGCACGCCATGTTTGGAGCCAACGGCATGGTCGTTTATCGGCAGAAGCGTGCCGAGATGAAAGCGCTGCAGAGTGAAGTCGAGCGTTTGAAGAAGGAAAACAGTCAGCACGTCGACCAGATCAAATCGCTCAAGTCCGATCCTGCCGCCATCGAGAAGGAAGCGCGAGAGCAGCTACACTACGCTCGGCCTGGAGAAGTTGTACTCGTCGCTCCCGATCCTGCTCCGAGGCCACCCACCGGCCGCGCCAGGAACGACAGATAGACGCCGGTTGAAAGAATCGCACAACCAGGGCAGCTTTCGGTTGCCCCTGGCACCATTGGTTAAGCTACTGACTGATGACCGCTCGCGAGTTGTCGAGCGCACACCTTTTATCTGCGGGCGCATTCGATTCGGGCAGACGTCGCCCGCGAAACGACTTCCACCATTGCAGCAAGGGCTTGATCTGCGGTTCGTAGGGTTTGAGACTTTTGCCGTTGAGGAACTCCATATTCTGGAAGTTGCCGTCGCGCGCCACGCTGATAGTGTAAGGGTGTGTATCTTGCATGACTAACGGCGCAATACTCGGCGGAACTTTGAGTTCACGAAATTCCTTGCGGTCAAGAATCCCGCCGAGCGCATTCCAGTCGGCTTCGGAGAGTTCGCCTTCGTAAGTCTTGCGGTCAGAATCTCTTCCGTGTTGGAGGGTCGCTTTTTCCATGTGAAAATGGCGGTCGGTAAACACCAGCGTGCAGTATTGTTCGGTGGACAGAGAACCCGGCTGGACTTCATTGAGAAGGAGTCGCAAGGCCGGAGGATTCGAGGCTTGACCGGAAGCCACCGTCGCAGCCAGTAACAATCCCAACAGGAACGCAAGAAATCTAGCGGTTGCTGTCATCGCGCTAACCAATCCTTGCTAACCAATGTTCATCGGTACACAGTATTGGGGCTTCGATTCCTTGAGTTCCGACTTACTCTTTTTCTCCAGCCCCTCGAACCACTTCAACAGTGGGTTCAGCGTCTTTTGGTAGGGCGCCCCATTATCGATGTAGGTATCCATTCCGGTTGCGGCTGTGGTCTTCACGCGTTCCTTGATGGTCGTGAAATGCTGGGTTGTGTTTGCGTGGTCGATCTGTGCATCCACACTCTCGAATTCGCGCACCGTGACGGCGTCGTCAGGAAGGGTGGGCGCCTTTGGCGTTCCGATTTTCTTCAGGGCGTCGTCATCAAGGATCGCTTTGAGGTGCTGAAAGTCATCTGGAGCCAGGGTGCCTTCGGCGAGCTTGATTTTGGGTTTCCCCACAGTCGATTCCTCTCGTTTTTCCAGCACATACTTGCCGTCATCATAAACGACCAGGCAGGAAAGCGAGTTGGGGTAATTGAACACGCTCGCCGATTTATTGTCGGTAAGGCCACTGTAACCCTGCGCGTGCAGTACGTTAGTCTCCACGTTCAGATAGGCTCGCGAACGTTGCAGCCGAAGCAGCGACGTTGAGGACTGGCCCACGGAGATGTTCGCCAACAGCAGGATTCCAAGAAGTGCCAGTAGCGTGAGTAATTTGTCAAAAGGGAATGGCCCGATCATTCTTGTTTCCTCCCGGCTTGGCCACCATGCCCGCCATGATATACCGGAATCGCCGTAAGGCGATGGACTTGTCCCAACTTTTCCGGCGCAGTTTTCCAAGTTCCTTCCCAGCCCAGACTCGGCTCCTTCTGTGATAAAGTTTTGAAGTTCGCTTCACGTGTGGGAAACCAATCTTAAGGAGGATGACATGCGGAAATTTCTCTCGTTGTTACTTGCCGGCGCTTTGATGGTATTGGTGGCCTCGGTGTCATTTGCCAGCGATGCCCAAACCGTGAACGGGTGGATTAGCGACTCCAAGTGTGGTGCCAAGGGAGCCAACGCGGGCGCGGAAGCTTGCACAAAGAAGTGCATCGCAGCCGGCGCCAGCCCGGTCGTCGTTACTGACAAAGACCAGACGGTCCTGAAGGTGGACAATCCCGATGCCCTTAAGGCTCATTATGGGCATCACGTGGCTGTGACCGGGCATATCAACGGGGACACGATTCACGTTGACACCGTCAAAATGCTTTAGGTCCGCGAGTCCGACAGATACAAAAAGGGCGGCCCTTGTGGCCGCCCAATATTTCCCCGTGAGCACGGGTGTCCGGACACTCCTAACTTCTACCTTTCTTCTACCGAGCTACTACCGAACTACGCCTTCAAGCGGCGAACTGGCAGTCGCATAAAGCTTTCGCGGCATGCGCCCCGCCAGGTACGCCTGTCGCCCCGCCAGCACGGCGTGCTTCATTGCTTCGGCCATCAGCACCGGTTCCTGGGCGCCAGCAATGCCGGTGTTCATCAGCACAGCGTCGTAGCCCAGTTCCATCGCAATAGCTGCGTCGGAGGCGGTGCCCACGCCTGCGTCCACGATCAACGGGACTCCCGTAATCATCTCGCGCAGGATTTGCAGGTTGGCGGCGTTCTGAATCCCCAGGCCGCTGCCGATGGGCGCACCCAAGGGCATCACCGCCGCGGCTCCCGCCTCTACGAGTCGTTTCGCGATTACGATGTCGTCCGACGTATAGGCGAGCACCGTGAGTCCCTCTTTCGCCAGCACGCGCGTAGCTTCAAGGGTCGCTTGCACATCTGGATACAGCGTTGCCTGGTCGCCAATCACTTCCAGCTTGATCCAGTCCGAGAGCCCAACCTCGCGCGCCAGGCGGGCCGTGCGGATGGCGTCGTCGGCGGTATAGCATCCGGCAGTGTTCGGCAGAAGAAAATATTTATTCGGATCGATGTAATCGAGCAGCGATTCCTTGCTACGGTCGAGATTCACCCGGCGCACAGCCACTGTGACTATGTCGGCGCCGCTAGCCTCTAGCGCCCGAGCGGTCTCCTGAAAAGATTTGTATTTCCCGGTCCCTACGATCAAGCGGGAGCGGAATTGCCTGCCAGCGATAATCAAAGAGTCCATCATCAATTTATTGTACGGCAAGCTGCGATTGATTTTTGGAATGCTTACGGCGCGGCTGGAAGCCGCGCCCCTTCAAAACGCAAAGTCGAAATCCTCGGCGAACGGATCATCCTCCGCCAACTTCCGCTTTCGCATACATCTCATCAATCAACGTCCGGTACCGTTCCTCAATCCCGCGCCGCCGCACTTTGAAAGTATGCGTCAACGTTCCATCCGCCGCCGAGAATTCCTCGGATACCACCAGCACACGTTTGAGTTTTTCAAAGCGCGCGAGGTTTTGGTTCAGGTCTTCGATGATGCCGTCATACAGCGCCTGCACCTTGGCGTGGGCGACGAGTGTTGGTCGCGAAGCAAAGTCGATCTGGTTCGCCCGGGCCCAATCCTCCAGAGCAGGGAAGTGCGGCGAGATCAGCACTGCCGGAAACTTCCGCCGATCTCCAATCACCACGGCCGTCCCAATGAGCGGGTTGAGTTTCAGCGTATTCTCGATCGGTTGCGGCGCGATGAACTTCCCGCCCGAAGTTTTGATCAGATCCTTTTTGCGATCGGTGATCGATAGGTAGCCCTCGCTGTCGAGTTGACCGATGTCGCCCGTCTTGAACCAGCCATCCACAAACGCGCTGCGCGTTTCCTCGGGACGATTCCAATAGCCCTTGAATATCGAGGGCCCGCGCACAAGCACTTCGCCGTCGTCGGCAATCTGCACTTCAACATTCGCCAGCGGCTTGCCGACCGTCCCCAGTTTGTGCGCTGCGGGGGTGTTCACCGCGATCACCGGTGAAGTCTCCGTCAGCCCATATCCCTCGTGGATGGAAATACCGATGTTGGCATACCACTCCGCCAGTTCGCGGCCGAGCGGCGCGCCTCCGGAAATGAACTCCTCCGCCTCACCGCCCATGCCGGCGCGCACTTTAGAAAAGACGAGCCGGTCCGCGATTTTCCAGGAGATCGCCGAGGGCTGGGTTCCGGCCAGGGTCTCGGCGCGGTGAGCGCGTCCCACTGAAATCGCCCAGCGATAGATCGCGTTCTTCGGAAAGCCCATGGTTTTCAGGATCACCTGTTGACGAATCTTCTCGTACACGCGCGGCACAGCAATAAAGATGTTGGGCTTCACTTCAGTGAGAGCTCGTGCCAGTTGCCCAAGGTCAGGACAATACGCCAGCACCACTCCGCGGTAAAGCAGCGCGAAGTCGACGTGTCGCGCCGTCACATGGGAAAGTGGCAGAAACGATACGCTCACCTCTTCTTTTGTTCCGAAGCCGAATGCCTCCATCGAACGCGCGATGTTCGACGCCATGTTCCCGTGCGTGAGCATCGCGCCCTTTGGTGTTCCCGTCGTGCCTGAGGTGTAAATGATTGTCGCCAAGTCGTCGGGCCCAATCGATTGTGAGCGAGCGTCGAATTCCGGATCGAAGGCGGCCGGCCCACTGAGCATCAGTCCCTGCATCTGGACCGCGTGCGCAGTTTCCACCGCGTCCATCACTATGATCCGCTCCACAGGCGTGTGTCGCTGGATGGTCAGCACCTTTTCCAACTGGTGCTTGGTGGACACCGCGACGACGCGTGCCCCGGAATCGTTGAGGAGGAACGCAGTCTGCTCTGCTGTTTGTGTGGAATAGACCGGGACCGTGATCACGCCCAAAGAAAGCGCCGCGAAATCAGTGATTGTCCACTCCGGGCGATTTTCGCTGAGGATGGCAACGCGATCACCTTTGCGAACGCCCCAGAATTCAAGCGCCCTAGCCACCCCCACAACGCCGCGGTAAATCTCCGCGGAGGAAATCGGCACCCAGCCCAGGGCCCCTCTTTGCAGCATGACGCGGTCGCGGCGGTTCTTGCAGACCGCCAACAAAATATCGTTTAGAGTTTGAAGGCTCATGCCGTCCGATCAACGTTCCGCGGTCAGTGCATAAGTCATTGTACGCAGTCAGCAGAGTCCGCAGAAGCGCTCTGACTGTGTCGTCACACAAGTATGTGATGCTTTGACCCCGTCCCCGTTCGCAAGGTAGGCTTGAGAAGTTTCTCCGGAGGAGTTTCCATGAAACGAAGCGCTGTTTCGATAAGGTTAGGGGTTTGTGTGGTCCTGGCTGCGCTGGTCTGCCCGCAGCTGCGAGCTCAGGACAACAAGGCTCAAGACATCAAGGCTCAAACAAAGAAGCCCGCGCCGGCGCCTATGAAACTGAATGTCGGTGACACCGCCCCCGACTTCAAGATGCAGTATTTCGATGGCAGCGACCTAAAAGAAGTTTTCCTGAGCCAGTATCGGGGTAAGAGCAATGTCGTGCTGGCCTTTTACATCTTTGCCTTCACCGGAGGCTGAACCGCGCAAATGAAGGCCTTCCAGCAGAATCTCAAGAGGCTGGAAGCCGCCGACACCCAGGTCCTGGGTGTAAGCATGGATAGCCCGTTCGCCAACAAAGCCTTCGCCGACCAGATTGGCGTCACCTTCCCGCTGCTGAGTGACTGGGGTGGAGACGTTACTCGCCAATACGGCATCTACGTCGAGAAATACAAAGCCGCGCGCCGCGTCAACTTTCTGATCGGCAAAGACGGAAAAATTCTGGAAGAGCAAATTGACCGGGAAGCCATCGATCCCAAGAAGATTGTAGATGCGTGCGAGCGCAAGACACTGAGCCACTGAATCAAGCGCGTATGGAGGACGCGCGACTGGTCTATGGCGCGTGATTCGCTCATCACCTAAGCGCCAGCCCGTTTGACCCCGCTTCACCGTACTGTGTTATGCTTTTCTTGCGGGGTGGAGCAGTCTGGTAGCTCGTTGGGCTCATAACCCAAAGGTCGGTGGTTCAAATCCACCCCCCGCAACCAAATTCTCCATTTGGTTTCAATGGGTTGAGCCAATCTCACAACTGGCTCGGTGACTCTAAACCCAACTTCCCAGCCGAAATTTCAGGTTTTCTTTACGCACAGTTTTACGCAAGCTCGGTATTTCCGTGCCCGCTCACCCGTTCACGACCGCCGATCCCCGCTCGAAACCCGCGTCAATCTTCTGTCGTCCAGCCTGAATTGCTGCGTCAATCGCGGACTCTTGCGTGGGGAAGGTTTCGGGCATGTAGAATTCAGTTTCCATGAACCCATCCGCCTCGTGTTCCTCGACGGAGAATTCCGCAGAGAATCCTCCATCCTTTAGCTCGTGTGACCGTGCCACGATGACGTAGCCCTTGTACCCCTGCCTGCTCTTCATGACTGCAACCTTTCGACCTTGCACTGCGGAGTTGGGGCAATCGCTTCCCCGACCGAGCCTGTTGTATTCGGTCGCTTTCCCTCTTGCAGTTCCCGAATGTACCGCTTCACAAGTGCGGCACGACCACCCGTTCGATGAAACGCTGCACTTCGGGACACACTTTTCTTGCGGCGTCCGCGTTAGGTTTGCTTTCGGTGGGATTCTCCATATCTGTCCTCTTCAACAACGGCGATGGTCTTCCCACAATAGCATTCCGAATGGGGGGCGATTGGGCTGCCCGAAGGGGTTCGAGTCGGGTCAGCCGTTTCAGAAGTGCTGGCGGGCTCTGGGACCACCCCAGCGAGCCTATCCCGATCTCGTTCCAAGGATCGAGCCCGTCTGCCCGCTCCCCAACTGGGCATATATGATAGCGAACAAAAAGCGAATATGCTATCCTTCGCGAATGGATGAGGGCCGAAAACGGGTGATTGGAATCATGGCAGCGATTCTTGCCAGCCTGCACATGCAGACGGCAGATGACCTCTTCGGTACTCCTCAGGGAAGCCCACGGACGGACAAGCTGATTGCTGCATCAATCCAATGGGCCGAGCAGATCATGAAGAAAATTGATAATGTCTTTTCGGGCTGAGGGTGAGCTATCGAGGACGGCGTAGGCCCACTGCTCATCCGGTCCATCGGGGGCCAAATCACAGCGACGGGAGGCAGTGTGGACGACGCGATTCTGACGATGGGCGAGGTAGCAGAGTTGCTCCGCATGACGGAGAAGCAGGTCTATGAGTTGTGCAGGCGGCGATCTCAAGAGCGGGCGAGACATCCGTTCCCTGCGTTCAACATTCATGCGAAGGCGAAGCGTATCCGCAGGAGCGACTTGACGGCTTGGATCGACACGCTGGCGAAGCAGAGTGATCGAGGGCGGTGAGTCGGCATTCGGCCCCCGTCGAATGTCAGAAACTCTTGTGCTACGGTCAAAGTCCTGCGGGTGATCTGGATGGCAAAGCAATGCCTCTTCTGCGACAACGTAGCGGACACAAAGGAGCACCTGTGGTCCGACTGGATACTTCAGGGACTTAAGCGGACCCATCCCATTCGTCAGGTCATCCAGAAGTCCGATCCAAAGGAATTTTACGGCGATGTCCGAATCAAGTGCGTCTGCTCGACTTGTAATTCTGGGTGGATGAGTGATCTCGAAAACAGCGTGAGATCGGTCGTAGGAGCGATGGTTCACGACATTTCCGTGACGATTGACGTTGAGACGCAGCGTGCAATCTCCCGCTGGATCACGAAAACGTCGATGGTCTTGGAAGCGGCGATCCCCGTCGAAAAGAGATTTTATACTCGGGACGACTGTCGGCAGTTACGCCTCGACGGAACAATCCCCGAGCGAAGCATGATCTGGCTAGGCCGAATGTCTGAGATCGGAGTCTTTGCTGCGGGAACACGGGTGTGGCTCATCTTTGACGACAGTGAGACACGGGCAGACGGAGTGGTCGCAACTTTCTCGGTCGGCAATCTGGCATCACAGATTCTCACCTTTCGGTTTGCCGACCATCTCAACTCGACAACTATGCACGTCCAGTGTTTCGACGGCCCTTGGGAAGAATCGCTCATCACCATTCATCCCAACGCCCGCCCGGTGAGTTGGCCTCAGAAGTTGACCTTCAGCCTCAACGGGACGTTGCCTTTCACTCGACTCCGTGACAGGTGGAAGGTTGGTCGTGCCCTATAGAGGGTGGAGGATATTATGGGTTGCTCAGAGGTCTGGGACGACAGCGAGTTGGATTGGCAGGCTGAGTACAGCATCAAGCTCCCGACCGCCGGGCGTCGTGATCTTCAAGAACGTCACCGAGTGGGAGTTGCTCGGGGTTATCAACGGTGAGAAATTTCACGCCGTGCGGAGTACGCTCGACGAGATTTTCAGATTAGCCGACGAACAGATACGCCTACGAGTGCCGCCACAGACGCTCCGTGCCTTGACCCGACGAGAGGCTGACACGCCAGTCACGGCAGAACAGAGACGAGTCCTCAAACGGATCATCGCTGGCATCTCCTTCGATGGAATGACCCGCAGTGATGCAAACGAACTCATTCACGCACGTTTGAACGTTCTAGTCGGACGCCCCGAGCGTGTTTGACGCCTAAGGGGACGACCGTGTAAAGGAGCCCCTGCGACCCGCAGACTGCCCAAGAAGGAACTTTATTCTAAGCCCTCTGATTCCTCGGGAATCGCAGCTTCCGCAAGGGTCGAATGGTCGAACTCAGGGATTGACACGTTGGCGAAGCAGGCTGGTGGGGGTCTCCGCTATTCCAGACTCGATTAACGAGTTTTTCGAGCCGGTGGCCGTCTCTTCGTCTTGACGTTGGATGCAGAGACTTTGTTGTCTTTCCGAGCATCAATAAGCACGATTGATTCGTCGTTCTCCAGTTTCACTTCCTTCAGGATTCTCTCAACACGTTTACGCTGACTAGCGGTGAAGTAGATAATCGCTTTCACAGATTTCTGTGTGCGGTTCGCTTTCTCATATACCTTGACTTGATTTTCGAGGTTTTGTTGCAACTTTTTATTGCTTGCAAGCTTGAATTCTACGAGGGAACTGTCTTTCGATCCGTCTGAGATTTTGTAATCAACAGCACCCAAGCCGTTGTTTACTTCACTGTCCACCGAGAAGCGTGTATTAAACCACGTTAATCGGTAGATCAACTGTAGGTCGCTCTCTCGTTCAATCGGCTGATTCTTGATCCAAAAGAACCGATATCCATTGTTATCTTCGATGGTGTGCTTCAGAAACTGAACACGCTTAAATGCTGCCTCGTAGCTGTCGCCCTCGATGGCGTAGAATGCTTTACTCTCCAACAACTCGATTAGGTGGCTGATCTGCTCGATAAACAGGCCCTTGGTCTTCTCAACCTTAACCAAGCTGTTCTTGACTGCCCTACTTCCATGCTTTTCTCTTTCTTGGATGAAATAGTCGAAGACTTCAGGAAAACGCACCAGCACTTTTGCTATTGCGTTGCTTGCTTCCTTGGCAGTCGGCTCCTCATCATCCTTTTTCCTCCGCAGTACAGACTTAAAATAGTTGTTTATTTGAGCTCGAAGTTGATCATTGGGTATCGACTCAACAATATGGTCGTAGTTGCGTAATAGGTCACCACGATTGATCCAGATGTCGTCTTTCGTGAGAATGTCTTCGGGGGTAAGCAGTACGTAATCACCGTCGTGCTTTGGAAGAGTGAACGTCCTCGATTCCCAAGCCTCTGTTTTATAGTTAAAGGTAACCTTCGCGACTGCAAACCGCCCCCTCAAGCTCCGAGGGATGTACTGCCTTGTGAATTCCTGAGTGTATTCCAATAGATATTCTTTGATGAGGTTCGTGGTGAAATCGCTTATGTTGTCTCGCCCGACACCGCTGTTGAAGAGGCACACTTTTTCGATGTGAGCAGAAACTCTTACATCTTCGTTACCGAAATTTGCAAATACTTTGTTTAGGTTTTTGTGAAGTGAATGGGCAAATTTTATGCCCAGCCCTCGGCCATCGTTTCCTTCAAGGGACCAGCCCAGCCAAGTTTGCTTCACTTCTCGGAATGTGTACCACGCTTTCAGGAGAGCATCGGGCACTGTTCCTTCGGTTGCCTTCTTTTTTAAGAAGGCAACGTAACGGATCATCCGTTCGTGGAGTTGTTGATATTCGGGATTCTTACTGTGAAAGAGAAGGAAAGGATCAATGAAGAGCGGAAGGTCTGCCACCAACGAAACGTTCAGGGCCCCGTATTTTTCCAAAGCATCGCGGTCACAATTGAAAACGTCGGAGAAATAGACTTTCATTGCTTCGACACTCCCGCGTGTTGAGGTTGAGCCTCCCCCTCAAAAGGCTCGTGCCGTACTCACGTTAACAACAACGATATGCCCGATTACGAGAAACGACAATCAGTAGCCTAGCATTCGTTTCGCAGGCCCCTTTGACAAGTCGCGTAAGCCGTAAAATAATGCGATGAAGAAGCGGGTGTTTTTAGATGAGTGTTGCGGTGAGCTAGGTCCGGTATTCGGCACGAAGGCTCATGTCTATACTGCTAGTGACTTAGGCGTCAAAGGAACAGAAGACCCGAGGGTCATCGACAAGGCGTTTGAGAAGAAGTGCATGATCGTCACTGTCAACGCGGACTTCGTCGATTATTATCGCAACCATCCCCGTCGCAAGGGAAAGAATGGGCAATACTTCTACGGCCTGATCTTCCTTAAACACAGCAGTCAGTTGCCCAGAAAAAGGCAATTGGAGATCGCAATGCGGGACATCGCTTGGGAAGACACACGGCAACACGACGATCTTATCCGCGTTTCAGCGGACGGGCGGACTCGACATGAACGTCTCTGCCATCCCGAGTGTGCAAGGGAATTCCCGAAGTCGGAGACTGAATGGGATTGATGGCACCCACCGTTCTTTTGATCGGACTCGATCATCACTATCAATATAAAGAAGGGATCAATCCCTCTCTGTTGGAAAAAACTCAGAGAACGCTGTTCGTCGAGCGAATGAAGAAACTCATCGACGACTTCAAACCGACCGTTATCGCGGATGAAAGCCCCGATACCGCGAATGCTGCCCTCTTAGCAGTGTACCCGCCAGACGCCCTACGTGTGTGCGTTGACATCCCCTTCTCGACGAAACTCAAATCAAATTTGATGGTCGCTCGATCTGCGGACGGTTCGCTCTGCCCCTACGTTGATGATCTCCGTGAAAGATTTTGGGAACGAAGGATACGCCACGCGACGGGAGCAAAACCCGATTCTCGCATTCTCATGTTTTGTGGAGCACAGCATCTATACTCCTTTCCTTTGAAGCTATTCAGCTTTGTTCATCGTTTGGCTTTTCGCGGCTATCACACTTCCTGTCTCGATTTACGGCGGGAGTCGTGGTGGGACCCTTCATGGACAAAGCAATGGGTTGACCCTGATCCCAAACCAACGATCACGCCGAGGTCGTGCTGTGTTGCTCTCGGATGCGATCTTAAAGGGGACCCCAAAAATTGCGGGTTAAGCCTGCGATGGCGAACGATGGCGAGGCGTAACCAGATAATGGCTGACCGACTCAGACCGTCCCAGAACCCCTGATTCCATAGTGTTCCTGTGTCAAAGGCGGGTCAAACATAACCTAGAACGACTGGACGGAAAACTCACAGTGTGCGGGCGTTTGATTTTGTTGTTATCTTCATGGTCTTGCTTGCGGTAGCATTCAGGATATATGGCCGAAGATACTGCACAACCTGTCGCCCCTGAAGCCAAACCTGCAAGCAGTAAGGGCAAAAAGAAGAAGTCCGCCAAGAACAAGAAAAGCAGGAAAGCTGCCAACGGAGCCACCAAGCGTGGCATTCCCCTTGGTTATCCCAAGCATCCCATTCTCAAGTGCCTGCGGATTCCACAGGCCGTTCTGGAGAACAACGCAGGGAAGGAATGCACTGACCGTGAGGCTGCTAAGTTTGCGAGTATCGGCTGGAGCGGCCAGATCGCAGTTGAGATCAGTTCGGCTATCAAGTATGGGCTGTTCGAGCGTCCGTCTGCGGGGAAGGTCAAACCGACCGACATCACCCGCCGCATCGTTAAGCCTCAGACGCCCACCGATAAGGTAGACGCCATTCGAGAGGCTCTGCTCAAAGCTCCGCTCATCTCCGATATCTACAAACACTATCGCGGTGAGAACCTGCCAGAAGAACCCTCGTTCTTGGCAAACACCGCAACCGAGACCTTCAAGATTCCCGCCGACAGGGTGAGCGAGTTCATCAATGTATTCCTCGAAGACTTGCAGGCTGCTCAACTGCTGGAAGAGGTAAACGGCAAGAAACGTGTGCTAGATATTACGCACACACCCTCCGAAGTGGCTGGCGTTGCCTCGATCACGACCGACGACCATCTCAAGAAAGTCAGCAAAGGTGTTACGGTCGAGGCTACTGACACCTGCTTCGTGATGATGCCGTTTGCGAATCCAATCGGCGGTTACTACGCGACCATCTATGAACCAGCGATTAAGAAGGCGGGCCTCACTCCTGTCAGAGCGGACACTGATATCTTCGCGACGGGCAAGATCATCGACCAGATATGGACAGGTCTGAAACGTGCGAAGGTGCTGGTGGCAGAACTGACTGGCAGGAATCCTAACGTCCTATACGAGCTTGGACTGGCACACGCACTACACAAGCCAGTCGTGCTGATCTCCTCCAACGAAGCAGACGTACCCTTCGATGTCAGGCACGTCCGAGTGATCTACTACGAATTGACCGATCCGTTCTGGGGAGAGAAGCTGATCGCAAAGGTGGCAGAGAACATCGTGTCCGCGATCAAGAATCCTAGCGAGGCGATTCAATTCCCGAAGGAATAGTCCATCCGAACGGAAGGGCTACTGGTTTGCGGTGATTTGGCGGGTTTCATCCGATCCGTTCGGCTATCATTGGTGGTTTGCTGCCGTTACCTCGAACCAATGAGCACCGCCTATCACGCAAAGTATTTCGCGTTCGAACTGACGAAGAGATGTGCCTCGGACAGCATGGAGAAGCTTGCGGCTTCTCTCGCCGACGCCCAAGTAGACCTCAATCCCCATCAGGTCGAGGCGGCTCTGTTCGCTTTCCGCTCCCCGCTTTCGAAAGGGGCGGTTCTCGCCGATGAGGTCGGGCTGGGAAAGACAATCGAAGCAGGAATCCTGCTCTCCCAGAAGTGGGCAGAGCGAAAACGTAAGATTCTGATCATCGTGCCAGCCAGTCTCCGCAAGCAATGGCATCAAGAGCTTTCGGACAAGTTCTTCTTGCCCTCGGTGCTGCTGGAGACCAAGACCTTCAACGAGCAGATAAAGGAGGGCAATCTCAATCCGTTCAACCGTAATGAGATCGTGATCTGCTCCTTTCAGTTTGCTCGTTCGAAAGAGCCGTATCTTCGCCAAGTTCCTTGGGACCTCGCGGTCATCGACGAGGCACATCGCCTTCGGAACGTCTACAAGCCCACGAACAAGATAGGCAACGCCATCAAGAGTGCCCTTGCACCGTTCAAAAAGCTCCTTCTCACAGCTACGCCTCTTCAGAATTCGCTTTTGGAACTCTACGGGCTGGTGAGCATCATTGATGAGCACACTTTTGGTGACATCAAGAGTTTCAAGAGTCAATTCGCAAGGCTCGATTCCGACTCCGATTTTCAGGCTCTTCGGGAGCGGCTGAAACCAATCTGCCAACGCACGCTCAGACGACAGGTTCTGGAATACATCCCATTCACGAACCGTATCGCATTGGTGGAGGAGTTCATTCCCAGTGACGCCGAGCAGAAGCTGTACCATCTGGTTTCCGATTATTTGCAACGACCGAATTTATTTGCCTTGCCAGCAAGCCAGCGGCAACTGATGACCCTCATCCTTCGTCGGCTGCTGGCTTCTTCCACGTTTGCTATTGCCGGGACACTTGAAGGGCTCGCAGACAAGTTGGAGAATGCCGCCAAGCTGCAAGAGCCCGTCGAAGAGCCCCCCGCCGACATCCCAGAGACGTTCGAGAGTTTCGAGGAACTCAACGACGAGTGGGAGGAGGAGGAAGAAGAGGGCGACGAGGACGGAAAGAAGAAGAACAAGGAGCGGGACTTTTCCCCTGAGCAGCTTGAACTGGTGCGGGCTGAAATCCAGTCCCTGCGTCTGTTTACCGACCTAGCGAAATCGATCCTTAAGAACTCGAAGGGAGAACGGCTCTTAACCGCTCTGAAGCGGGGTCTGGCGGAAGCCAAGAAAAAGGGCGGTGCTCAAAAGGCGATAATCTTCACGGAATCCACCCGAACTCAAGAATACGTGCGTTCCATTCTCGAAGAAGCCGCCCCGTACAAAGGAAGGATTGTCCTGTTCAACGGGTCCAACAGCGATGCCAGATCGAAAGAGATTTACCAGAACTGGCTGAAGAGGCACGAAGGCACCGACCAGATCACAGGCTCCAAGACGGCTGATATGCGAGCTGCTCTGGTGGATTACTTTCACTACGAGGCGGTCATCATGATCGCCACAGAAGCCGCAGCGGAAGGGATCAACCTGCAATTCTGCTCGCTGGTCATCAACTACGACTTGCCTTGGAATCCCCAACGCATAGAACAGCGGATCGGTCGTTGTCACCGCTACGGCCAGAAGCACGACGTGGTCGTCGTAAATTTCCTCAACAAGAAAAACGCCGCCGACCAACGTGTGTATCAACTTCTGGACGAAAAGTTCAAGCTCTTCAATGGCGTCTTCGGTGCGAGTGATGAGGTCTTGGGCAGCATTGGATCGGGCATCGATTTCGAAAAGCGGATCGCCGACATTTATCAAAAGTGTCGGACAGAGGAGCAAATTCAATTCAATTTCGACGAGCTTCAGCAACAGATGGAAGTGCAGATCGACGAGCGTATCAAGCAGACCCGGCAGAAGCTCCTAGAGAACTTTGACGAGGAGGTCCATGAGAAGCTCCGAGTCAACCTGAGGGAGAGCAGTGAAGTCCTTGGGAAGTACGATAATTGGCTGTGGCACATCACACGCTTTTACCTCCAGCCTTACGCTCAATTCGAGGATGGTCACAACGGATTCACGTTGATCAAGAACCCCTTTCCAGAGGAGCAGATTCATCCTGGCCCCTACCGCACCGGAAAGAACGTGGAGGACGCCAATCTCTTTCGGTTGGGTCACCCACTTGCACAGAAGATAATTGAGCGGTGCAAGTCCATGCCGTTGGAGCCCAAGAAGCTGGCTTTTGATTACACCCGCTCGGGCAAGAAAATTTCGATTCTGGAGCCACTGCTCGGCAAAACTGGAGTGCTGACTATAGTCGCTCTGACGATAACGTCGCTCGAAGCCGAAGATCACGTTCTTTTGTCTGCTGTCTGCGACGATGGTGCTCCACTGGATGCCGAACAGTGCCGCCGTTTGTTTTCGTTGGACGCCATCGAAACGCCGTCCTCGGAGACCGCCGTGGGCGGGCACCTTCACTCGACCCTTGATGAGCAATTGCAGCGTCAGCGGAACGAGGCTTTAATGAAATTGACGGAAAGGAATGCCTCGTTCTTTGAAGTCGAGTTGGACAAGCTCGACCTCTGGTCAGATGATCTCAAGGTGGGTCTGGAACAGGAGTTGAAGGAGCTTGACAGGCAGATTCGTGAAGCACGCCGTTCAGCACAGATGGCTGTTGCTCTGGCCGACAAGTTGGCAATCCAGAAACAAGTTCGGGAACTTGAGACGACGCGAACTCGCAAGCGACGGGAGCTCTTCGACGCACAAGACAGGGTCGATAAGCAAAGAGAGGAACTGATTGCGACCATCGAGGAAAGGCTCCATCAGCAGAGTTCGTTGACGCCTATCTTCACGGTACGGTGGTCGCTGGCGTAAAGGGGTTACGAACTGACATGAGTAAAACTAGTAGGCTCGAACTGACGTGGGTTGGGAAAGAGATCAGGCCGAGGCTTGAACCACGCATACTTCTGGAAGATTCGAGCAAGTCTTACCATGCAAAGGCCCGAGTCGCAGATCACGACATCTTCGGCAACCGCCTGATTTTCGGTGACAATCTACTAGCACTCAGGGCTCTGGAGCAAGAATTCACGGGCAAGGTCAAGTGCATTTTCATTGATCCTCCATACAACACAGGTATCGCATTTGAGCAATACGAAGACGGCCTAGAGCATTCAATCTGGTTGAGCTTGATGCGAGATCGGCTGGAACTTCTGAGGAGACTCCTTGTGCCCGAGGGTAGCCTTTGGGCGACTCTCGATGACAATGAGGCCCACTATTTCAAAGTCTTGGGTGACGAGATTTTTGGCCGAGATTGTTTCATCGCCGATATTGCGTGGCAGAAGCGAGACGGGCCCCCTAACGACAGGAGGATCGGGTCGATCCATGACCACGTCTTGGTTTGGGGACGTGATAAATCAGGAGCCTCCAAGAAAACGTTAGCCGAAGAGCAATTCAACTTGATGCCGCGAACTGCTAAGGCTGATGCTCAGTATCAAGTGTTTCGTGAACCTGACGGACCTGACGAACGAGGCCCTTTCCGAAAGATCGATACTACTGCAAATGGAAAGGGAGGGCGGTACGTTGAAAGCCTTTTCTACCCAATTATGAATCCCTATACAAAGCAAGAAGTTTGGCCACGTAAAGGGACTTGCTGGAGGCATAGCCGTGATGAGATGGAACGTCTTCAGCTTGAGAGAAGGCTCTTTTGGGGTGCTGAGGGCACCGCCACAACTCCAATGCGAAAGTTGTTCAAGAATGAGGCCAAAGCAGGAATGACAGCACCTTCAATTTGGACCGAACTTGCCTTGAATCAGCACGCCAGTTCTGAGATGGAGGCTCTTTTCGGAGAGAAAGCGTTTTTCGAGACGCCTAAACCTGAGGCTTTGCTGTCCCGAATAATCCACATCGCGTCCAACACGGACGAATGGGTTCTGGATTCGTTCGCTGGTTCAGGAACAACTGGAGCGGTCGCTCACAAAATGCGACGAAAGTGGATCATGGTCGAGCTTGGAGAACAGTGCCACACCCACATAGTTCCTCGCCTAAGAAAGGTAATCGAGGGTAGTGATTCTGGCGGCGTAACCAAGCAAACGGCTTGGAAAGGCGGCGGCGGTTTTCGATACTTCAGACTTGCTCCGTCGCTCTTGGAAACCGACAAGTTTGGCAACTGGATCATCAGTAAGCAATACAACGGCACGATGCTTGCCGAAGCCGTTTGCAAGCTGGAGGCGTTTACCTACGCACCCAGCGAGACCGAGTACTGGATGCACGGGAACTCGACAGAGCGGGATTTCATTTACGTCACCACTCAAACACTGACCCGTGAACAGTTGAGCAAGCTAAGCGATGAAGTCGGCGACAACCGTTCCTTGCTCGTGTGTTGCTCCGCGTTTCGTGCAAAAGACCTCACGCAGTTCCCCAATCTGACGGTCAAGAAGATTCCGAAGATGGTCCTGAATCGTTGTGAGTGGGGCAGGGACGACTACAGCCTAGAAATCAGAGACCTTCCTTCTCCCCAGCCCGAACCTCTTACGGAACATGAACATCACCACAATGGAAAGAGAAAGAACGGCAATGGTTCTATGGACCTGTTTGCAGCAGTCTCTGAGAGCGACCAGTGAACCTGACAGTCAACGCTATCGCCAACCGCCTGAGCTTGCGGCAGCCGCAACGAGACTCCCTTGAAATTCTCGCTCGCATCTGCGAACTGCTCGCTCTGGATCGGGCAGTGTCCGAATCTCAGAAAACGGATGTTGCCTCGGCCTTAGGAATAATTAAAGCGGAGTTTTCGACTGTCACCGACTTCGAGCGTGATTTTCCTTCAGTTTGTTTTGCACTTGCCACAGGCGTGGGAAAAACCCGTCTCATGGGTGCGTTCATTACCTACCTCTTCCGTATAAGACTGAGTCGCCACTTCTTCGTGCTTGCACCGAACCTGACGATCTACAACAAACTCATCACAGACTTTACGCCCAACACTTCGAAGTATGTCTTCGAAGGCATAGCGGAGTTCGCAACCAATCCACCAGAACTGATAACGGGCGACAACTACGAGAGTGGACGTGGAGTTCGGAGCGAGGTTGTTGGTCAAAGGCAATTCTTCGACACCAGCATACATGTCAACGTCTTCAACATCTCCAAGATCAACAGCGAAGTTCGGGGGGACAGAACCCCTCGAATAAAACGCCTCAGCGAATATATAGGCCAAAGCTACTTTGATTATCTGGCAGGTCTCGATGATCTCGTTCTCCTGATGGATGAGTCGCACCGATACCGAGCGACCGCAGGTGTGAGAGCCATCAACGAACTAAGGCCGATTCTTGGCCTAGAACTGACGGCCACGCCACAGGTCGAGACGGCGGGACATGCTGAACCGTTCAAGAACGTGATCTACAGCTACCCGCTGTCCAATGCCATGAATGATGGCTTCGTCAAAGAACCAGCCGTTGCGACGAGAGAAAACTTCGACATCAAGAACTACGACGATGCAGGTCTGGAGAAGTTGAAACTCCAAGACGGCGTTCGAATTCACGAAAACACGAAGGCGGATTTGGAGGTCTACGCCCGAGACAACGACAGGGCCATCGTCAAGCCGTTCGTGCTGATTGTAGCCAAGGACACAGACCACGCGAATTCGTTAGCCAAGTTGATCGAGGGGGACGATTTCTTTGGGGGCCGGTACAAAGGAAAGGTCATAACCGTTCACTCGAATCTGCGGGGGGAAGAAAAGGACGAGACCGTCCAGCAACTGTTGTCGGTCGAAGACCGCAGCAATCCTACCGAGATCGTGATTCACGTGAATATGCTGAAGGAGGGTTGGGACGTTACCAATCTTTATACGATTGTTCCCCTCCGAGCGGCGAACTCCAAGACGCTGGTAGAGCAATCAATCGGGCGTGGTCTGCGGCTGCCTTACGGCAAGAGAGTCGGGGTTCCAGCCGTGGATCGACTCACAATCGTGTCCCACGACCGATTTCAGGAGATCATCGACGCGGCGAACGATCCCAATTCGATTATCAGAACGGGAATCGTCATAGGGAAAGACATCCCAGACACAGACGTTACTGTAGTCGAAGTCTTTCCGATTCTGGATAGGCGAGTTTCTACTGATTTCACTCCATCGTCGCAGCAGCCATTGTTCAACAATAAGCGGGAGGAGGAGATCGCCCGCACCACGTTCGGCATTCTTAAGCACTTTGAGCGACTTGCTGGCTCAGGTGACCTGAAGAAGCCAGAGAACCTCGAAAAGGTCATAGAAAGGGTAAGGACGGCGACTGCACCCGTTCAGGGAGAGTTGGCAGGCGTGAAGGAGGAGGTTGATGTCCCGAGCGTCGTTTCCAAGGCCATCGACTTGTTCATCGAGAATTCAATCGACATCCCAAAGATCGTCATTGTGCCGAAGGGAGAAGTGAAGGCAGGCTACCGTGACTTCGATCTCGATCTTCGGGGAGTCCACCAACAGCCCGTTGCCAAAGACATCCTGATTGCTCATCTTCACGATCACGCAACATATCACTTGATCAGTGGCGATGGACTCGTGCCAGAGGCGAGATTAGAGGACTACCTCATTCGAGGTCTCGTGGACTTCAACGATGTGAGCTACGACGATCACTCCGAATTCCTCTACAAACTAGCGGGCCAGATGGTACATCATCTTCAGTCTTACTTGGGCAGCGAGGAGGATGTCCGAAACGTTCTCCAGTTCCACCAAGCCCAACTTGTTAACATCATCCACGCTCAGATGCAGGATCACTACGAGGAAAAGGCTGCTGAGTACGAAGCAAACGTGACACGCGGTTTCACGACTCTAAGACCAAACAGCTACACCCTCGCCGTCGGGGAAAAACCCCGCGATGTTCGGATGCCCGTGGATGAAAAACTGCTGATCAAGGGCATGTTGTTCGATGGATTCAAACGGTGCTTATACCCCTCACAGAAGTTCCAGTCCGACACTGAGCGTCGTTTTGCACTCTTGGTGGACAACGATCCCACCGTCGTGAAGTGGTTTAAGCCGTCGAAAGGAGTCTTTCAGATTCACTACAAGGGAGACGCTGACTATGAACCTGACTTTGTCGTGGAAACGAAGACGGACAAACTGATCTGCGAGACCAAAATGGCTAAAGATATCGCCAGCGATGAAGTCAAAGCGAAGGCGAAGGCAGCCGCCACTTGGTGTGAGCACGCAACCGTGCATGAGAAGCAACAGGGTGGGAAGCCGTGGTCATATCTGCTGATTCCACATGACTCGGTGACAGCGGCGATGACACTCCAAGGATTGGCAGCCGCTTACACGCAGCGGAACAGCACCCACTGAATCTGGTCTAGTGCAGCCGCAGCGTTTCCAGTAGCCTCACCAGAGCCAAGGTGTCTTTGCCGCAGTAGTCCAGCAGAGCCTTCCTCGTCCGCTCACGCTCGGACTGATCCAGCCCGCCTCGCACCAACGATTCCCACGCCAGCCCTGCGTCCTGCCCATTTGCGACCGCCATCCCGTCGTAGGTCATCTCGGGAACAAGTGCAGGCAGCACGGCCTTTAGCGAGTACGACCCTGCGAACGCTGGATGGTAGACGTGGTTCCGAACGACTGGCAGCAAGTCAAAGAGGCGACCTTGAATTGTTTTGATAAGTCCCGCGAACTCGGGCAGCCACGCTGCCAGTTCAGAGAGCCTCTGCGACTCGAATGGGGCGTAAACGACGATGCTGCCGCTCTCACCGAGTGCACCAAACAGCGAAGTGGTGAACTCACGTCGAGGATCGGCATCATCGGTCGCCAAGAATTCGTAATGCTCAGGTTCCGCTGCGGGCTCTCTTTGTACGTGCAACGACCACTGAAAGGGTAGTTGATCGAACGGACGCATTCCCGCAAACCTTGGAATCGCTGGATTCACGCTTTCAAAATCCGTGAAGTACAGCGGATATCTGAGCGTCTCCAACTCCTTGCCGAATTCCGCACTGAACCACGGCTGGCCCGTCTGCACACTCGTGCAAGCAATTCGCTGCCGCTCACTGAGCGGAAAGTCATCGGGTATGTCCAAGATGGATTCGACGCCTAGTTCCTCCAGTTCCTCAGCGGCACTGGCGTGGAGTCGTGGCAGGGAACCGATGTTGTTATCTGGGAGCGGTGGATTGCAGCGGTCGAAGAATTCGCACGTTACGGGGTTTGTGCAATGGGGTCCAGTTGGAATCTCCGGAGGGTTAGGCATAACGAGGACACGAAGCTCGGAACGCAACTGGAAAGTGAGCTTGGGCAGCAACCTCTCGATTCGTCGAGTTAAATTCCTGATCTTGAAGAACCGACGCACGTCGATGCAGCCGCCCTGAAACACATAGTTTCGATTTATATGGGCGAGGCACGACGAAGCCAAGTCCAGCCCCGACCGAGAGACCACACGGTGCTGGATCGCTACGTCCTCAAGGTGGTGCTCTTTGAGATCGGCAGTGGACTTGACCTCGATCAGACGCCATCTGCCGTCTCGACGGCGGTGAAGGATATCCACGCGAACGAGCACGCCGCCATTCTCAAAAGCCGCCTCGAAGATCGCAGGGACCTCGGGATTTGCGATCAACTCGCGGGTGATGCGGATCGCCTGCTCAGGATCGCGAAACGGGACTTCCACGCCGCCTGCGAAAAGCTGACGTGCCAGTCTGCCGACCGCACCGCCTTGCTCCATGAGGGCGACCGCAGCGGCGTCAGGTACACCGCCCAGTTCTGGTTCGTGCACCTGCCAATACAAACGCTTGAGGCACTGGCAGCCTGCGACGAATCGGGATTTCGAAATTGTCATCGGGTTATTCATTCGCCTGTGATGATCCCAGCACCCTCCAGAAGATTCAGGACTTCCCGCGTGCTGACCTTGCTCCATCCCTTATTCGGGAGCACTCTCCATTCGCTCGGAGTCGCGAATTCCCTTACTTCAAGAACGAACTTGGACAACGCCGAATCCGCGAGGTCCTCGTTATCGTCAATGACGACCCACCCAATTTTGGCGTCCTCGACGGCGATCTGTCGTCTGCCAGCAGCGGCTCCGTCGATTTCGTTCTGAATCCTCAGATACGGCATGACGAGGCCGTTGACGCGGAACTGGTACTGCGGTTTGCCTTCTTTCATCCAGCCAGCCCCTTTCGCCCGCCGATAACGGCTTCCGATCTGGGCGGCATCTTCGGTGCCGAGGCGTTATCGCAGAGCGTCTGCAATCGGACTCTGTGCTTCGCGGTCAGCCCCGTCGCTGCTGCGATGGCCTTTGCCGCCTTCCCCAGTTCCTTGCTGATCTCGTCGAGATCAACCAGAGTACGCCTGACCTCGTCGCCGAGAGCGGCGTTCTTCTGTAAGAAGTCAGCACCTTCCGCTCGCATCCGCTCGAACAGCGGCCTCAGCACTTCGAGGTCACGCGGGAGCCACTGTCGCGTGGTGCGGAGTATCCAGATTCCGTCCTTGCAGGCCCAGCGTGACTCCTTGTCAACCGAGCGAAGCTGGCTTTCTTCCCGAGCGACCAAGATGGCGACTGGAGTTGACCTTTCCTTGGCGTCCCTGACCAGTTTGGCGATGTCGCTCTCTGCGACAACCGCCTTGTCCTTATTGTCCACGAGGATTCGCGGCTCAAGCGGGACGCCGCTCGGATCGCGAAACGCTAAGAGATAGTCGCCATTTCTCGCGAGCTTTTCGCTGACGCACATTCCCGCCCATGTACAGGCTTCCTCGGCGAAATCCATCTCTTCCCGCTTACCGATGCGAGCGACCTTCGCCATCTCTGTTTCTATTTGTTGGTTGCGTTCACGAAGCTGGCTAATCTCTCTGAAATAGTCTTCGACTCGTCGGTTGAGATGTTCTTTCTGCGATTGCTCGAACCGAAGTTTGTCTTCGAGTCCCAATCGAACACGCTGGATTTCTGCCTCGAACCTGAGCCAGACGTGCTGCTGATCTTCCTTGTGTTTTTCGAGGAGCAGGCGGAACGCTTCCTCGGCGGAAAGCTGGGCAACACGGGCGAAATCCTTAACACCGAGGCGATCCAGAACCTCAGTTCGCTTTAGTTTGCCTTCGCCCAAACAGAGCGGGCATTCGATGGCGTCGGTCGGAATTGTTGATCGTGTGCTCAGATATCCTCCAAGGTGGAACAACAGGGGGAGGTTGGGCTACAGGCTCCGCTACTACTTCTTCCGCCCGATCAAGAGACCCGCGTCGGCGGTGGTGATGGAAATCAAACCTCCGTGAGAATCACGCGTGGTATGGAATTTCTCACTGCTTCTACCGACGATGTGTTCGTGCTCATCCCTGACGAGTGTGTCGAACGAACCCACGTACCCCGTCGTGATCGAGCCGATGATTCGGCGGCTGCCGTCCCGAACGAACTCCTTTTTTAGTGACATGATTTCCTCCACTTCTCTTCTACCAATTTCTTCGTGCAAATCGCTAGGAATCCCAAGAAAAAGTTGTCGGGATGGCACCATCGTTACTTTTTCGTGTGGTTACTACGAATTATTTCCCGAATTCCTAGCGATTTCCGAAAGGAAATTGGTAGAAGAGTAGTGTGGGTGAATGCGTGCACAACTACTACAGCCGAGAAGAAGAAATCAGCGTGGAAGGGCTCATCGAGGCACAGCGACGGCTCTCGGTTTCCAAGAACCCGTTCGAACGGGTAGTTGGCACGTTGTGCGTGTCTGGAATTCTGAAAGCAAGGCTTGCTGTGTTACCCGATGAAGCAGTCGGACAGTTGATGTTCGATCACGTCTGGAGCGAACTCAATCTTCTGGGGCCTGAAAGTGTGATCGTCGAACTTGCAAGCGAGCGGCTCCTCCATTCCTCCCCTGTGCCTGTCAAGAACACAAAGGAGAATCTAAACCAATGAAGAGAGCAGCCTTGTATATCCGTGTTTCCACCCTCGATCAGCATCCCGAAACCCAACTGCACGACCTACGGCTGTTTGCCAGCCAACGTGGGCTTCAGATCGTGCGGGAGTACACCGATCACGGTTTCAGCGGGACAAAAGCCCGACGACCCGCACTGGACGAACTCATGGAAGACGCCCGCCGACACAAATTCGACGTGCTGATGGTTTGGTCAATCGACCGTCTTGCACGGAGCACCAAGCACTTGCTCCAAACACTGGACGAACTGAACGGAATAGGAATTCAATTTCTCAGCCAGCGAGAGGCAATAGACACTGAGGGGCCGCTGGGGAGAGCCATCATCGTCATCGTGTCCGCAATGGCTGAATTGGAGCGGTGCATCATGATCGAGCGGGTTCGTGCCGGAATGCGACGTGCAAAAATCGAAGGTCGGCGTATCGGGCGTGCACCTTTGAAGGTTGACCGTGCCCTTCTGCTCCGAGATCGTGAACGCGGCATGACCCTAAACCAGTTGGCGAAGGCTCACGCAATCTCAAAAGCGAGTGTCTGCCGCGTGCTGAGGGAAGAAAAAGACACTGTCTCCAGAGGCTTCGAGCAAGCTGCGTCGTCTCTCGCCTGTAACCTAAACAAACCAACAGAACTCATGTCCCCGACTTCACAACCGTGAAGGTTGTCCAGAAGACCATGCGTCTGGAGACAAGATGCCTGCACGGAAAATGAGCAGTGGGTAAGGCTAGAAATAAGATTTAGTTGCCGTTGATGTATTTGCAGACGGATTCAAAGTGATGCTTGAATTTGTGTGTGAAGTGCCTCTCTGGATGGGTAGTCATCAGCACATCCCCATCTTTGTTGAGCAGAGTGAAGTGCCAATGGCTGTAGGAATCCCCGTCTGAGTAGGTCGTTTTACTTGAAGCCTCCAACACATAGTCGGCCTTGGATTCGTTCTCCGTGACCATAACGTTTGGGCAATACTTGGCAAACCCTTCCGAAACACTGGCCGTGTCCAGATTAGACTTCGGAGACAGAATCACATGCTTGGTCGCCGAGGTTTGTCCAAGAACAAGGACTGGTATCGACGCGGCTACGATTACGAGAGCCACAATAATGTTCTTCATCCTTGTCCGCCTATTCTGTCTGGTAAAGCTTCGGTTTTCGCTGGTTCCGTTTCGGGTGTGGGGACCGAAATGGTGACCGTGATGGCTGGGGCATCCCGTTGCCCCCGTGTTCCGTCATTCACAGGAAAACTGATGGGATTATCTCGCAGGATGGTGTCTGCCCCTATCACAACCGACGGTATAGCGGCGATGATGTCTTCCTCGTGCACGATATGCTTTTTGTTTATCCACTGGGCTTGCTGTGCAGGGGTAGCGTCGTCCATGTCAAGAATCCAAAGTTGTCTTGCTCCGCGACCGAACAAAACCGCCGTATTCAACACGAGCCCTCGGCATGTTTTCGGCCCGCCGCCTAAGGTCAGCTTGAACTCGACAAGGTCGCCGCGTTTGTACCAGAGTGCATCCTCGTTAATCATAAGTCACCTGTCATCTGAACCCATCTTCCACATTATCCAGAAGGTTTGTAGCCATTCCACGGACGCTGTCGATGAAGTGCTTTGCTTCGTGGCTGCGTATCCTGATGCGTTCATCCAAGCGAACCTGAGTGTCCCCGCTAAGGTCAAGATACTCTTGGTCAACTAGGCCGCCATTGTGGATCAATATGTGACGCTTTTGAATCATCTTCTTGATAAACGGAAGTTCGGATTGTGGCAGTGTCCTCTTAGGAGTTGTGTTGTTTCCCGCCCATTCAAGCACGCCGATATCGAACCACTGTACCAGCAACTCATCCGCCAGCAAGGGCTTTTGAAAGTTCAATTTCTCTAGTTGCTTTCTCCTGTTTGCGGTCATGGTAAGGCACAGCAATCTCCGTCGAAGATGTTTAGCCAATGCTTCAAATTCGGAGACACTCGCCACGGTAATCTCCTCCCAAACTGAGCCGCGTTCTTGTCGGTCGGTAACGGTGTTCTTCGTCTCTTCTAAACGGCTCAACATTTTATCCATCCGTTCGACGAACAACTTGCGGGCGTTTGTTCGTCCGCACCGTGGGCAATAGCCGTACTGACCCAAGATATCTGTTTCGGTATGGCAATCCTTCGTATCGCAGGTGAAGTGAAATTGCTGTTTCTCTTCCGAGTAGTGCCACGCTGAAGTCTGGTCGGTGATGTCCGCCATGTCGAGGGACGTATTCTTCTTCTCGATGTACGCACGTGCGAACGCGTCATAGAAAGCTGTTATGTAAACTCGCTGGGCTTTGGTGACAAAGGCAAGGCTCGGTGCTCCCGCTGCACAGTAGGGGCAACAAGTGTCGCCCATCACGTGATTGGTGCGAAAATACTTTTCGCAGACGGGACAGTTTCTTCCCCACATACATTGGTCGTCAGATTGAATGTAGGTGAGCACCGATGGCTTGGGGTATACCATCGTCTGGCCTAGCCCGCCCGCAGGGACGGTGCTAAGGAAATGCCGCCCGTCCATGCTGACGGCCACTAAATACATCGCCCGAAGGCCGAAGCCAGAAATCTTGGTGCCTAAGCTTCCGTTTGCAGGATCGTAAAGAAACTCGACTTTGCCGCCTGCCGCTGGAATCTTGTCTTTGAACTCGCTCATCTGAGGAAGGACGCGAGATCATTTTATCAGCGAGTCGGTAGCCTCACGGCCCGTCTACAAAAAGAGCCGATCCTGAATCTGTTCGAGTTCCACGGGTGTGGAGCAGGCTCTCGGAGTGGTCGTTTCGTTGCGACGGCGAAAGCCTGTGTACAGCGGCTTGGAAACGCGGAGCTAACACTGCGTTGTTGGGCTCGGTACGGGCTTGGCTCAATCTGCTGCTATCAATCGGCGGTCGCGATGCGGCTCTGTGCGGGGCTGACCAGTGCTAAGCTCACACCTTTCCCCCGGACCAGCACCACAGGTTGGACAACGGACAGCAAGTACCTTTTTGGGGCTGAGTTCTCTCTTCACGGAAAGAAGATAACGCCCAACCGTTTACGGGGATGGTCAATTTTGAACAGTTTCGGCAATTACTGCATCGACGGGTCGCCCCTACGAGGAGGGAGCCAGCCCAACGCTTCGCGATTGCGGGATGGCTTGGAAATCGCTTTGCCCTGACTTCCCCTTTTCAGCAGCAGTTGCAAGCTTTGCCGCGTAGAGCCTCGCGACCCTCCCAAAGGATGAGCGGCACGACCACCAAGGCAGCAATCGGGTCTGCCCACTTTACATGCCAGATCGCGTTGACCGCCAGTCCCGACAAGGCGATCAGCGACAGGTAAGCACACAGTGCTGACTGAGCGGCATCTGCCCTCAACGCAGCACTGCCTGTAGCACCTGACAGCCGCCGCTTCTCTTTCGCAAGCCACGGCATGACGGCTGCGGCTGCAACCAGAATGGCGATCCCTAGAAGTGTGGGCTTGGGCTCGCTATAGCCCAAGAGACTCGCGACCGATGTGACTGCGACATAGGCAGCCAGCGTGAACAACAAAGCTCCTGCGACACGGGCAGCCCGCCTTTCCACTTCCTCGTGTGCAGCAGTTGCACGAAATCTCCACAGCACCACTACTGCCGAGAAAAGTTCGATGGTGCTGTCTCCACCGAATGCAAGCAGTGCGGGACTCCGTGCTCGCCACGCTGCGAAGAGGGACACCACGGCCTCAACACTCATCCATGCGATTGTGACGGTTTGCACCCGTTGGATTCGTCGGACAGCGTCAGGGGTAGCGATTTGCAGCACCGAGGCCATTCAGGTGAGTATTATCGCACCGTGCTTCGAGCCTCAGAGCCCTTTACGAGAAAAGACTGTTCTGAGTCTGCACCAGTTCCACGGGTGCGGAGCAAGCTTCGTCGTCGTTCGCCACGTGATTGATCCGCGTGCTTATGGGATAGCACCGCATCAGCCGAGCATCGTAGGGTTTCAGCAGATCGGACGCTGCACCTACATCTCTCATGCCGGGATCTAGCCATAGGTCATAGCTTTCTGAATCAAGAATGACAGGCATTCGATCATGGACAGGGGAGGTCACAGCGTTCGGGGTCGTGGTCAAAATCGAGCAGGTTTTGACCCAGTTGCCGCTTGCATCCTTCCAGCGATCCCACAACCCTGCGAACGCGAACAACTCCCCGTCGTTAACTTCAAAGCAGTAGGGCTGCTTGGCTTTCCCCGTTTTCGCCCACTCGTAGAACCCGTCCGCAGGAATCAGGCATCTGCGAGATTTGAACGCATCGCGGAACGCGGGCTTCGTGGCCGCCGTTTCCGATCTTGCGTTAATCATCTGGGCGGCGACAGACGAGTCTTTCGCCCATGATGGAATGAGTCCCCATCGCATCAGTGATAATTCTCGGACGGGCTCCTTGGGATTTTGGCGAATGACTGGGATCGGCTGGGTAGGGGCGATGTTGTAGCGAGGAGTCCAGTCTTCATCTCCAGAGACGCTGTCGAAGTGCTCCTCGATAATCTGCTTTCTCCGCGAGAGTCGATAGCGTCCGCACATGGAGTCTCTCAGGCTGGTTTCGGCCACTCCTTCTTCAGTTCGAGCAGGACAGGCCGCAGCAAATTGTAATGCTTGAGGTCGGCAATCAACGCGGCTTCCGCCGTCGCCTCAAGAAAGCTGCTGCCGTTCCCCTCGGCCCAGCGAAGCCAGTCGTGCAATTCCACATCGGTGACGGGGGAAATCATTACACTCGCTCCTTGTGCCCTGCTACGCATTGGCGACGATGATAGCAGCCGAATCGCCCTGCCAAAACTTCGGGGCTGCCTCATGACCACCGTAACCTTTGCACCGGCCTTCAAATTCGGCAAAATCGAATTGTATGGCTACCATCGCAATCGTTCGTCGTGCCGCTGCACGAAGGCCCGCCGCCTCGGAACATCGCGTGATCCGTGGCAAGCTAAGAGCCCTCCGTGTTCACGCGAAACACGCTACCCCAGTTCAGCCAGCCCAATGCGAAATAATTTCACCTTCAGCCGCAGACTTGAGGGCCCATGCCCACGATCTGTCGAACGAGGCCCTCGCGAAACATCTTGTAAACGGCGTCGGGCCGATGCTACGCAAGCTCACAGAACTGCGACCGTACCTCGAAGAACTCACGAAGCGTTTTGCCCATCTCCGAAAGGGCCAGACTATCAGGGGCCATTCAACTTTGGATGCCTTCTGCCGCGTTGAATTGCACCGAACATCTCGTGCGGTTTATTACGCCCTGAGCGGAGGCAATCCGAACAACAAGAAGAAAAGCGTGGAGAGCGAACCGAAAAACTTCTGGGCGGCTTTGGCACACAGCTTGAACGAACTTGTTCCATCGTCGTCGGATGGTGTGGAACACAAGGTCGTCAATCGGATTGAGACAGCGATCCTGAAAATGCGGGCGGGCGAGAAAATAGAGCCCAAGTGGACCCTCGATCAGATCGTCTTCAATTGTCAGGAAGTCTCTGCGATCTTCGGCATCTACGCAAAGATGCTCGATCCGAAGAGGGCCGAGGACTTTTTGGCGAATCCCAACATCGCTAAGGCAGAAGAACGTCTCAGAGAAAAGCTTTCTCGCAGACCAATTTGATTCGGCTGCGGGCACACGAATAGCATGGATGAATATCTAAGAAAGATGCACCGTATCGCGAAGGAGCGGTTCGAACAGGACCGCACCAAGTGCTACCAACGACACATTCGCGAATTGTGGGCGGAAGCAGAGCCTCGTGAGCAGTGGACTTCCTTGGAAAGTGCAGTGGTGGAAAGGATCACACGGGAGGAAGCCGAGTCCATCATCCTGAAATACGAATGGCTGGCGGCAGACCCAAGGAACAACGCCCCAATGGGCCGAGGAATTCAGGCGTTCTACGGTCTGAGGCTGAACGGAGAATTGATCGGTGCCAACTGTCTCGGCAAGATGGGCGGCGACATCAGCAACATCTGCGGGAAGGCGAACGCCAAAAAGGCAGTTTGTCTGCACAGAGGAGCCTGCGTCTTTTACGCTCCTCCGCACGCCGCTTCCTACTTCACCAGCCGTACCTGTAAGCAGGCTCATAAAGACTTCGGATGGAGCATTTTCTTTGCCTATTCCGACACGCAGGACGCATCGGAGATCGGCACGATCTACTCTGCCTGCAATTGGTATTTCATAGGGGAGGATGTCGGCAAAACGCAGGGAAGTTTTCACGTCGATTTCATTTCGCCCGATGGCACCGAGAAGGTCTCCTCCTACAAGCTAAACCACGACACGGATCGCAGGTTCCTTCGTGGTCTGGGATGGAGCGAAGACAAAGGCCCGATGCGTCCGTACCTCAAACGCTTGGGCTGGATGCCGAAAATCGTCCACGGAAAGAAAAAGTGGCTCTGGTTCGAGGGCACCCGTGCTGAAAAAGCGTATCTCAAAAGCGTTTGCCGCTATGAGTTCTTGCCGTATCCCAAACGTCGCACGCCCTCAGAGGCGACTGCTGCTGCGTGTACGCCTGTTGTGAGCTTCGACGATGTCTCGGTGACGCTCGCGAGTGTCTAGCTCGCCCTTTCAAGAAAGATGTCTAACCAAGTGCCTGACGTTCCACCCCCAGTCGCCTGCGGAAGCGATATAGGTTTGCTTTCGTAGTGCAAGGAGTGGCAGAATTGTCGTTCCTTCCCCCGAAACTTCTTGGTTCTCAGACATTGACCATATAGGAGCGTCCCGATGATATTGCTCCGCCGTTATGAGATGTGCAGTCTCCTAATTCTGTTGTCTGCAAGTCTGGCGTTCGCAAATCCCAAGAGCACAACATTCAACGCCCCGGCAGAAGATGTGTTTAAGGCGGCTCAGAAAGCTGCTGCGGGGCATCGAATCGTGATCCCGCAGGATGAAGGTTTGAAGAACCTCACCGATTCGGGCGAGGAAATAAAGAGCTTTCAATTCACAACGTCCTTGCTGGGTGTTGCGTTTCGCGTAATTGAGGAAATCAGCGTCGAACCGCAATCAGACGGCAGTTCCAAGCTTGAAGTGTTTTTCCACAAAGATCGAGGCAACATTCCCTACGTTGAATCCACCAGCTATCAGGTCAGAGAGCAGCAGTTGCAAAACCAACTGGAGAGCACAGTAGCCGTGCTGGAACAAGAGAAGAGCAACTACGAGACGCACTACGAAGTCATCCACGACATTGACCTCCAGACTTACATCGCCAAGCAAAAAGAAATCCTGACCAAAGAACATGAGTTAAAGCTGCAAGAAATTGAACAGGAACGCGATGCAAAAATAGCCGATCTTGCTGGAATGCCAACTTCCAGCTTCTCAACTATGGACACAGCAGCAGACAAGTTCTTCGCCCTTGTTCAACAGAACCTTCAAGGTGGTAAGGCGAAAGCAACGGCGGGAGTACATCACTGATGTATTGTCAAAACTGTGGCTCCGCTCTGAGTCAGGACGCCCGCTTCTGTCAATCATGCGGGAAGGCACAGTCTCCCACCCAACCCTTACCACCAGTCCCACCGCCTCCGATTGCGGCTCCAATTCGAGCCGTCCAGCCACAAAAGCCGAGGTCCAAGGTTCTCTGGCTCGTCATCGGCGGCATCGTGTTGCTGGTGATTATCATCGGGACGCTCGGCAAATCCCCTTCCGACAACTCCGAAAAAACAGAATCCTCGGCAACCACTGGATCAGGACCGACCGCACAGGAGACACAGTTTAATGCTCTCACGCCGAGTGAACATTTATCCCAAGCAAAGACGGCTCTCAACCAGAATGCGACCCCTGACCAGATTGAAGAGGGTCTTCGTCATTTGCGTGCGATCCCAGAAACTTCCCCCGAAGCTGTACAGGCAAAGAGCCTAACAACGAAGCTGGTCAGAGCACAGCATTTGGCTGAGGCGAGGCTTCTGATTGATTCGGCTCCAGTGGACGATTTGAAAGCGAATCTTGAAAACCTGAGAAAAGCGAACGATGAAATACAGGCAGTGTTGCAGCAGAACGCACACGACAAGGACGCACTAAAATTGTTAACGCTTGCTACGAACAAAGGTCGAGAGGCACTCGGCGGCAGCCAACAGACGAGGCAAGCATTCGCTCAAGACTTGCAGCAACGGCTGACCTCGATGGGCTATGACATCACAGTGTGGGTGCATGGCGAAGGTGCGGATAGTGGGCATGAATTGAACTTGGATTCCGAGATGTTCAAGGACACCGCCACTCGGGTGCAGTTCATCAACGATGTCCTGCCTGAATGGAAGAAGGATTTGTGCCGAGTCGGGTTCCGACAGGTTCGGCTCAGACAGGGCGGGACTTTTGAACTGGGACAAGACTACTCACTAGGCTGCCAGAATCCATGAAGACACGACTGGGCAGCCCCAATCAGAAGTCGAGTGGTGAGGCGAAAGGACTGTTGTGAACAGCGGACAAAAGACGATCCCAATCCCCGGCTTGCTTGGGGAAGGTCTGGCAGCAGTCGTTGGGTTGCCGCCTGACTTTGAGTTGGTCAAGAGTCTCAGGGAGAGTGCCTGCATCAGAATGGCAACTGCGTTCGCCCATGCGAGCGGTTGGAATTTAATCAGTGCTCCCATACTCGCCTCGAAGGGTACGGTTCACATTCTTGCAGGCCTGCACTTTTTTCAAACCGAGCCGCCGCTGTTGAGCAAATGGCTGAAAGAGACCCAATCAGAAAACTTCAAATGTAAGGTCGTAACCACACACCATTCCAAATGGACATTTCATCCGAAGGTCTTGATTGTTCAGGGCACTAAGGGAGTCGATTTTGCCGTTGTCGGCTCAGGGAACCTATCCGCTGGCGGCTTGCGGGGAAACCTAGAATGTAGCCTTTTTACGGACAATCCGAGACTGATTTCTGATCTCGTTAAATGGTTCGATCATGTTTACGAGAACTTCGCCGAACCGCTCGACGAGCAGATAATTCGCAAGTACAAGCCGCTCTATGCCAAGTTCAGACCGCGAGCCAAAAAGCTGGGTCGTGAACAATCCAAGGGACTGGCAAAGTTGGATCAGCAAATCGAACTCCAAAAGGAAGCGAGACTAAAACACTGGCAGCAAGCCGTTGCCGACGCGAAGCGTTTCTTTACCAAACCAGCGTTCAAGCAAGAATGGCAAGAACTCGCCGAGGCTTCGAAGAAAATCCGACAGTGTCTTGACTATCCTCGGTTCCACTTTGGTTACCGTCGATGGCAGGAATTTCTGCGGATACGACGGTTTGGAAATCTGGCGGCACTCAATCTCTACAAAAAGAAATTGAGCAAAAAGATGAATCGCGTGCAGCAGGCGTTTCGTATTCTGACGGACGAATCCAAGGACATCCGTTTCCGATTGCAGGCGGTTCTATCAGGGGATTCTAAGGTAGACGGCGTCGGAATCAATGTCATCACCAAAATTCTCACGATTCATGACAGAACGCGATGGCCCGTGTACAACTCAAGGGTTCAGGGCGTCCTCACGGCATACGGGTATGAATTACCGAGGGGATTGAGCAAGGCGGATAAGTACCTCGCATACGCCAAGCTCATGGGGCAGTTCCTACGTGACACAAACGCCAAGGATGTATACGCACTTGATGGATTTTTCTTAAACCCCTTTCGGAAGAATCGAGGGCGTCAAGGGGAAGAGACAAAATGAAGTTCGAAGACTTCAGCGTGGTGAATTTCCCGCTGGCGAGAGGTCCAATTCCTTTACCTGAGGGGTTCGTGTACGTCTTCCTGCTGTGGGCTGCCAATCATTGTCGATGCTCGAATCTTTCAAACAGTCCTCTTTTTTTCCACCGCAATTTTCGATAGCTCCCCCTCCATAGCCGCCGACCAATTTCACAAATCCACCTTTCACTTCCTTGATACAGAAGGTCGGCGGACTCAAACGCAGGGAGGTAACTATGTCAGCAGTCCATCCAATCGAAGTGCTGGACGACAGACTCCGGGATCTTGTGAAACGCTATCAGTCCAAGCTTTCGGACGCAGTCGATCCCGTGACCGTGAAGTTCTCGGGGGAAATCGAGCGAATGATCGAGATGTTCGGGGCAGAAGAACTCGAACTCAATCTGAAGTATTATCCTCTCACAGTCTTTCCGCGAAGCTTACATGAAGCCTTCGGCCCTGTCTCAGCCCTGAAGTGGCAGAACGAGGAATAGGAAGTCGATGCCCCCCACCATCCCCAACCACTTTCTTTCACATCAATTCTTGATCCCAATCCTCTTCTGGTTGGGTAAGCCCCGTTTGGGGCTCGGCCACGATCTCCCCAGCGAGGAACTCTTTGGACATCGCATTCTGACTGGGCTTCGTTAGCAGAATCCCGTCCTCAGTCACCCGACGCCCTGTTCCATCGAAAGCTAGTGTCAGCAGGTCTACGAAACGGTAGAGGCCCTGTGGGGTCCGCAGCACACGACGTAGTTTCGGGAGCACCTTGAAAAAGACCTTCTGGATTTCTTCTTCGGTGGGCTCGGAAATTGACTCAGTGAGGCAATTTGCGTGCGGGTGAAGCGAACGCTCGTACCTTAATGCCAGTCGGTCAGCAGTTGCCCGAGGAATTTCCCGTTCCTTGAGCCACGCACTCCATTGTCCATTCCGTCCGGGCCTAGCGAGCAATTCCTTTATCTGGTGAAAAAGTTTGCCGAGTTCGTTGCGGAGAGCACGCAACTGCTCCGTCTCATGCTTAATCGACTTCTGATATTCCCCGTGCACTTGCCAAAGCTGGCCGATCTTGCTAGTCAAGACGCCTTCATCCTGCGAAGGGTCATCTGCTTGAGGAGTCTCCGAGATCGGGGCGTCCAAGAATGCTGGTGTGTAAACCTGCTCTGTCGTCTCCAACATAATCGCCTCACAAAACCGAAATGCCGGGAGCCAATTGAACACCCGTGGGCGTGAATTGCTCCTACATAGGCAATTTGAAAGTGGGAAAACCTGAGCGATTAGCGATCTGGGATGAAACTATTTCACTGGTCCCGCGAAGAATCCTGTCCCCTTACAGCGGTTGTAGCTCTGCTCCCACTGGGCACGTCTTTGCGATTTTGATTCCCGACTCTCCGTTACTCCCCTGATTTGATCGGCTATGTCGGAAAGAGCCGATTCGACAGTTTTGTCGTCGGCCAATAGGCGAACATCGCGGATGAGTTCGATGATTTCGTCCACCGTCTGCTTACGAGCCCACTCAGCGTGGCGGACAAGCCGCAGTTCCTCGTCTGTAAAATGTTCGGGTGGGAGACACCAGTAACACCAAGCGTCGGCTGCCATGAAATACTGCTCGCCGTCGCAGAAGGGACTCCCAGTCCCGATCCACCGAGCGGGTTGATTGCATTCGCGGCACCTTGCCTGTTCCCACATTTGTGCCTCGTACGCCAGCGGCCAACAGAAGCGGATGTGTCCTGTCTCGTCCTCCAACTGCTTCGGTTGCTCCCACTGAATTTCGTCCCACTTGCAGATCGGCTGTTGAGGCCGCTCGCGATATTTTGTGCTCATAAAGTCAACCTCCCATTTACTTGATACTGAGTTTGTTCCGAGATTCCACCCTTCCCACGAGGGCAACCCCAGCACTGGGAATGTGGTCGAAGAATCGGACCGCGAGTTGCTGTCGCCAGTCAGCACACCGCCCGAACAACGACCCGACGTTGGGCTGTCGGGTCATCCCGAAATGAATCAGCCCCCATGTCTAATACGCGATTTCGGGGGAAAAACCTCACTTTCTTGCAGGCGGCGGATGGTTTGGCCGTACCTCAGTCAACGAGGCGGGGGTGGGTTTCGTTGGCCCGGAGAACGTGGTCGAAAAATGCCAACGGATGGTGAACCGACTTTGGGTATCAATGATAGAGGGCTTCGACGCTGACGGGCGGGCGAAGATTTCAAGGGGGCGGGTTCTTCACGCTTTGTTCTTACCCCCGCCTCCTACGCTGATCTTCAGCGAAGGGATCAGAACAAGGCACAGCGTAAATCAAACAAGTAGGTAAGGACTATGGATTTCCAACAGATTTTGAACCATGCCAAGAGGGGAGTTCACCAGACGCCGACGTTACCGGGTCTTCGGCACCCTTCTATCAAAGGATCGCTCGAATTCGCGACCACAGACATCGACACCCTGAAAAAGTGGAACTGCAACGGCTATGCAGGGCACAATTGGGTATCCGTGGCAAAAAGGGGAGCGGCCTGCATCCTCGACATCGACAACTCCGCTGAAGCCGAGCGTCGTGGGTTTCCTATCCCTGACGATACCTTCATCGTAAAATCCCCGAGCGGCGGTCTACATGCTTACTACTGGCACACGCCAGAGTCGGAAGAGTTGGGCAACTTTGCCGTCCTTGATGACAGCGGCAATCCTATCGTGGAGTTCAAGAGCCACAATGCCACGTGTGCTTCGCCGGGGGTCACGCGGACGGATAAGGAACCGCACGGCGAATACATCCCAGAGAATTGTCTTCCACTTGTGAAGATCACGATTGATCGCCTTGAGTGGTTGAAAGCCAATCGCCCAGTCAAACATCAAGGCACCTACTCTAACCGCAAGCGGAGGTTCCATCCGACATTCGATCACTTCGACGTGATAGATCACTTCGATTGGAGCATGACAGGGAAAGACATGACCAAGAGCGGAGCCCGCTACCTTGAGTTCGCAAAGTGCCCCCACAAGGGCGACATTCATGAAGGTATGGAAAAACCGGGTAATTTCAAGTGTTGTCTCGTTATGGGCGACTACGGGCTTGGCTTCGATTGCAAAGCGGGAAGTTGTCAGGACATGACCTTTGGCGACCTCCTCACCTGTATGTACGAGGATGGCTACGAAGATTATCCGTACTGCATTTATGAGGACGAGGACGACAACCTGATCCACGATGATCCCGCGTGGGGCGGCATCGAGGATGCAGACGAAGTCGAAAAGCTATCGCCTGAAGCTGTCGCTGCCTTCCTCAGCAGCCCTGATTGTGAGGCGTCCGAGCCCGACGTTCGGGTGGTAGAGGTAACAGACATTAGCTTTCCGCCCGAATGTATGTACGGTACTCTCGGACAGATTGCTGGGACGTTGGATGCCCCGCTTGGATTCGCATACCCTGCGATGCTTGCAGTCGGTGCTGGTCACGGCATCGTGGACGCAGGAGACAACGTCCGAGGCACGATGTACGTGGTTCTGGTAGGCGACATCGGAGACGGTAAGACAGCCGTCATACAACGTTCTTTAGGCTCGCTCTTCCTTCCCGAGGCAACCGTGGTAAAGATCACGCCGGGTTCTGATCGTGGCTTGATAAAGTTGCTCGGGACAACGGGCTCCCCAAAGCTACTCATCCAAGATGAGTTTAGAAACACGATGTCGAAATGCAACATCCAAGGCTCATCCTTGGCTCCCCTCCTTTGTAGCCTGTGGTCGGACAACATCGCTGGTGCCGCAGACAAACGCGGGGTCGAGGAATGCGATGCTCAGCTTTCGATTCTCGGGAACCTCGCCTGCAAGGACAGCACCGACTTCGCCTCGGTGTTCGGCTCCCAGACCACGAAGGGGCTCACTGATCGCTTTGTGATCGGTCTTGGGGCTCCCATGAAATTCATGCCCACTAAGATCAAGAAGGACTTGTTGGAGGTTAAGCCATGTCGCGTTCCCGGTTGGGCGTTCGAAGCCAAAGAACGCTGGCAAGGCGACATCCGCGAACGTCGTCGCCTTGGTGAAATCGCCCTCCGTGTGGCTCTCATCACGAGTGCCCTCAACGGCGATCCTGAGGTCACCAAAGAGGCGATGGAGAAGGCTCTGCTCTTCTGCGAGTGGCAGGAACGTGTGCGTCAAGTCTATCGCCCCGGTATCGCTGAGAACAAGGAAGCGGAATGCTTCGAGGCGGTGATTGCCGCCCTAAACGAGAAGGGCATCGGCGTGCCAATCCCGTGGTCGAGGACGATGAACGCGAAGAGCTACTACCGCAAGTACAGCCCGACGCTTCTCAATAGAGTGAAGAAGGCACTCAAGGATGAGGGCATCATCACATTCGAAATGGAAGAGGATGGGCAGGGTAGACCCACGAAGAAAGCTACTGGCAACGTCATTCTGCGAGGCAAAGTGAAGTAGTGGCGACTGAAGCATGACTAAATCACGTGACTGAACGGGCTGCCAAACGGATGGTGAACCCATGCAGTCATGCCAATTAGTCACCGGATTCAGTCAAGCGTCAAGACGCCGAAGGTCTTATCTCTCAGCAAGAAGAAAAAGAATAAATATACATTTAGTCAATTCAGTCAGACGATCTGGACTACACGCTTACAGTGTCTTTCTCGCTTATCTGACTGAATTGACTGAATGGAGGCGAAGCCGATGGATTCCTCATGCCTAAGTTAGCTTCTCTAGCTCAGCGTGTGCACGGGCAAGTTTTGCCTTCGCTGCGTCTATCCAATCGTATGCCTTGTGCAGAGACTTAAGCTGGCCGTCTGTCATCTTATGAGATTTCTTGTGCTGCTTCCGCACTATCTCGATTACCTTGTCCAACAGCTTTTTTGTGGCTTCCAGTTCTTGTTTCGTCACGTCTCCTCCCAAGCACCATGATTGGGCTGACTTCGAGAACGGCGGAAATCATCCCTCCGAGGTCGTCCAGCCATCGTCGCTACTTCCTTCAGCCTAATCTTACCCTTCGAAAGTTCCGATCCACGTTGCTTAACAAAAAGGGCAGCAGATCAGGGTCGCCAGTTCACGCCGAGTGCTAGAATTCCGCACATGGCAAATCTGAATGCTATTGTGAAGCAACTCGAAGCGGAGCGGGATCGCCTTGATAACGCAATACGAGCTTTACAAGGCGTGAGTCATGTCGCGGGACTCAAGCGAAAACACAGAACGGTCAGCGTGACCGCTCGGAGGAGAATGGCGGCGGCTCAAAGGGCTCGCTGGGCGAAGGTGAAGGCAGGCAAGAAGTGAGCTACGCGAAATACAAGAATCATTTGGACAGCCTCAACCCGGTCGCCATCAAGCTGGGCCAGACCGAGATTCACGCTCCTCAGCACGACACGTGGGGTGTCCTGACCTGTGACGTATGCGGAGAAAAGTTCGCCTTGGGGCCAAATCGAATCTACGGGAGCAGGGCAAACGAGGCGACCTGCGTGAAGGAACTGGAGTCTCTTCTCGTTCGTGACCACAAGCAGAACCAGTCCCACCAGATCAGCTATGACTTGCGAGAATGAGAGACCGCGAACCTCCACCACCCGCCCTACTCGTCGTCCTCGTCCCAGCTATCGCCAAAGATAATGGAGCGGTACGACTCGGCCCGATCAGGATCAGTAACCTTCTCGCACTTGGCAGGCGTCACAAACACAAGGCTGGTGCCGTTCCCACCATCTTGTATCCTCTCGGGGTCGGTGAACTTCACAACATCACCCTCAGCAAAGTCCCCAAGCTCTTCTGGAGCAGCGACCACACCGAAGTTCGTGGGCCCCGATGGGGCTAAGAGCATCAAGCGGTCAAATGCCGACATCAACGATTCTTTTTCCATTTTCGCGGTCTGTTTCATAATTCCTCCAACCTTGGTGTTCACCTTGCTGGGATCAGGTAGCCGTGCCCGACAACGTAAGGTGTTTGAAATCGACACAACTGGGTACGGTTGGAAATCCGTACCCAGTTGTGTCGATTTAGACCCGCAACAGCAAAGGAGCGGGGCAAAGCAGGCTGTCCCTTCTAATCCTGCGTTTCGGTTAGACTTCTGCCAATTTTTGTTCGGCTTCGAGCAGGCTGTTGACCAGTTCCAACCGCTCCCGAATCTCTTCGTTGGTCATGGAGAGACTGGAGTCTTCCAACCGCTTCTCCGCATTCTCCAACGAAATCACAAGATCGAGCCTTTCTTGAACCTCTTCGTTTGTCACAGTTTTATTCCTCCTTTCTAAGATTGCTCGGGGCACTACTTTCCCCCGGTGGGTGTTGAATGCGTACCCACAGTTCGTTTGGGGAACGGGGCACGGCACAGCCGTGTTCTTACCGACACACTTCAAATGTCTTTGGGAGTTACAGCGTTCGGCTTAGTCGGGCCTACCCCTGAGTCGGGGCCGCTTGAGATGTAGCGGGCAGTTAACCCGCATACCATCTACAACACTACTACAGGCCGAAAGCCGCGTCAATAGCCTTGTTTGGGGCGACGTTAAACAAGAACCTGAAAATTACAGGGAAGTTTTCCCCAGATCGGGTATTGGATAGAAGCGGGTCTTGCAGGCTCGCCAACAGCGTTTCCGTCGCCCTAAGGTTTTCTCGGTTCATGGCTCTGCGAATCTACAGGATATGACTGAAATGTCAAAACCAACCCTTATCTCGAAGGACAGATTGCTTGGAAGAGGGCGTCCAAATTTCGGGTTCGATACCCACCACCAGCGTGGCAGTTCCTCCCTCTGCTGCCGTGCCTCTGCCAGTCAACCGAGAGGTCTGCCCCCAAGGAACTCCGATCCTGATTCCAGTCGGCACCCCGCACTCCAAGCTGTTGCAATTTCCCTCCAAGAATCTCGCACAGGGCCGGTGTGATTCCGCCGAAACTAAAGTAAACTGCGAGCCAGAGTCACCGAGCCAGTGGAAAGCAGCAGCTATGGCTCGGAGGAGGTATCAACGAGGTTCTGTAACACAGCGAGGCCAAAGCTGGGAAGGCCGCTGGAAAGAAGATGTGATTGAGGATGGTGTGCTCCGACGAATCCATCGGAGTAAGGTTCTCGGCACAGTCCAGCAGTTCCCGACCAAACGTCTCGCTCGACGTGAACTCGACCGTGTGATGAACGAGGCTGGGATCAACAGCGAAGACTATCAACCTTCGCTTCTCGGCTCGTTTCATGCATTCGCCGAGGAATGGAAGCGGAAAGTTGTTAGCACTATGGCAGTGACTACGCAAGCTGGTTTCGGCTCTGAACTCCGAGCTTGGGACAACGCATTCCAAGTCAAGAACGGCGACCAGTTTGTTTCTATGCCATTTCGAGAAATCAACGGCAACGGGATTCAGACGGTGATTTCAAGATGGAACACGGGGAAGGGGTTCAAGAAGGCGGGTGAGAAAACTATCAAGAACAGGGTAGGCACTCTCAAGCTCGCTTGGAAATGGGCACGCGATTGGGGCTACACTCGTGCACCGTTCCCTGAGACTCTTCGATTGCCGTATTGGGACAGAGAGGAGGCTAAATCAAAACGTCCCGCATACTCGATTGAAACCGTGAAGGAGATGATGGAAAGCTCCGAATTTCCAAACAATCTCATTTGGTGGTTGACGTTCGAGACGCACATCCGTCGTGGAGAAATCTGCGGCCTCGATGTGGGTCACGTTAACATCAGCAGCCGCATCATCACCATTCGACGCAACAAGGTGCTCAAATCAGTGGTCAAGAACACGAAGGCTCGCAAACCGAGAATCTTCAGCATCAGTGCCGAACTCGCTGAAGCATTGCGGCCTCTCGTTGAAGGTCGCGATCCGAGTGCGTCACTGTTCCTGTCCCCGGAGGGCAAGAGATTGAACCCTGAGAATCTGGTCAAACGGGAACTCAGACCACTGCTGAAGAAGCTGGGAGTGTACGTTAGAGGAACCGCCTGCCATGGCTTCCGCCACGGTGCCGCTACGAAACTGGATGAACTCGGAACTCCATGGGCAACTCGTCTACAACGTCTGGGTCATGCCGATCCAAACACAACAATGGGCTACACGCACGCCGTTAACGACGAGGATAGGAAAGTCTCTGATGTGTTCGGGAAAAGTCTTTCGCAAGCTTTTACGCAATCTGGGGTTGCGAAAGAAATTCCGCAACAATTGACTCTGCAACTGCTTGATTCTGAAGCTGCGGCTTAAGAACTTAGGCTGGGAAGATTGGGTAAAAAAGGGCGGCTCATAACCCAAAGGTCGGTGGTTCAAATCCACCCCCCGCAACCAACGCAATCATAAGGTTACGAGGAATTTGGATTTTCGATTGTGGTCTGAAATGGTCCAATAAGGTTTGAAGCGTTAGAACAGAGGCCGTCCACGTGACGGCCTTTTGCTATTTGGTACGGTCTTGAAGCAGCACTCGCTGCACCACGGATGTATTGGCTTTGCGCTTCGCTTCGATGAAGGCTCCCCCATAGACGTTCATTGTGGTCGAGATGTTGGCGTGGCGCATGAGTTTCTGTTGTACGCCGAGCGGCGCACCAGTCTCGTCGAGCCAAGCGCGGTAACTGTGACGCAACGTGTGCCAGCCGATGGGTCGTCCCTGAATTTTGGCCCGCAACGCCGCAGTCTTGAGCACCTTCTTCCGCAGTGAACCGGAATCGTACGGTTTGTTTGTCCGTGGGCTGGGGAAAACCCAGTCCCCTTGCGTCGTTGGGCAGAGGCGCTTCCATTCGAGAAGAATGGTTGCGACGTCTGGATCCAACGGCAATTCGTCCTGGGAGCACTCTGATTTCAACTTCGTGACCTGGCTGCGAGCGTACCCTTCCCTGACTTGCATGACCAAGCTTTCGAAGTCGATCAGACTCCAGCGTAGGCCCATTACCTCGCTGATACGAAGGCCCGTGCACCCCGCTAAAAGGACCATACAGCGATAGGGATGGTCCAGTTGATCGAGCAGAGCCCCAAACTCCTCTTCGGTCAAAATGCGAGGAGGCTTCAAGCGCTTGCTGACTCCTTTGAGTTCGACCAATCCCATTGGGTTGCGCTCCAACGGAATCAGTTCCCACAGCATGGCCTTCTCGAAGAGGCGGTACATGAGACTCCGAATATGGCCTCTGGTCTTTGGGGCCATAGGCAATTGTCGGAGCCAATCCTGAACAGGATACGGTTTGACCTCCCGTAGCAGGTGACGGCCCCACTTGGGAGAAATGTGCTTGTTGATGCGATTTAGATCGGGTTCCTTTGTTGTGTGCGCAAGATCGCCCCTCTCGATCTCTTCGCTGATGTAGCGATCGATCAGACCTTGAAAAGTAACAGCCTCGCGCACCGGTAAACCATCGTTGATTTCTAGTCGGAGACCTTCGGCTGCTCGTCTGGCATCGGCCTGGGTCGGATAATCCTCGACTGTCCCCAAAGTTATCGAGGGGCGCGTCGATGATGGATTCTTTCGATCCCAGTAACGGAATAGCCATACGTCCGGGCCCTTGGTTCTTTTGCGAAGTTCGAGACTTCCGAATTGATAACGGTTTCGTCTAGGCAACTTTCCCTCCCTTGCCTTGACGACGCCGGGATGAGTCGGAGCATATCTGAGCCCGCAACCATTCGTCCAGTTCCGAAATGTAGAAGAGCCATTTCTTGCGTTGTCCGTATCCGATAGGATGGCCCGGAATGTGTCCGGCCCCTGCTAGCCGCGTAACACTCCTCACGTGCATCTGCAGAAACTCAGCAGCAACCCGCGCGCTCACAGGTCTTTCAGCAGGCTGCGGTGCCTTCCTCTGCATCTCTGCTTCGGTAGTGATCTCAGTACGCATTTGTGGCCAAATGCAAGAACAATCGCGCGAAACGCTGAACATGGCTCATTTCTGCCGCGGTGTCCAATGACTTTTCGTATTGGTGTCATTCCTGCAGGTTATGAACAACGGCGCGAGGCGGATTCGTCGCATCTTCTCGTTGATGAAGTCGCTTAATCGTTTGCGGAACTCCATGAACAAGCGGGGTTTACGGAAAAAATCATTCGCTAAACGCCAGACATTCCTTGAGGTAGCTGCGGCACCGGCCATCTCATACTGCTATTCGCGACAATCGGCAAAGTTGCCCCGATGCTGTGAGGGTAGTTGTAGCAGCGACGATGGTTTTGCCCTTTGTCGTCAGTTGCTTATCGAACTTTCTGATGCAAACCTCGATAACAGCTTCAACAACTAGATCACTCTAATTGCCCAGTCATTCCTCCCGGGAATGCGTGTCAGCCGAAAATTCATTGGACTTCATAACGGAAGTGAGCTTAGTTTTGCGCCAAACGGTGAAGGGCGCGGAATCGAAACGACCACGCTGCTCGATTCCTTCATCGCGGGCCATGCGGGTTCGCTGGTGACGATTCATGTCACCTCGGCAGAGAAAGCCCTCCCCAGTTTCACTAGTCGGGTCATGCGCAATCACACCTAGACCGCCTTTGCGATACGGAAGCAGAGATCGGAGAAGCGCTTGATTTTGTCGCCCATGTTGAGCGGCAGGCGGGCCGCCGCATCCTGCGCAAGTGTGCCGAGGCTTGGTGTGTACAAGGGCCACACGAAACGATCTCTGATCGGTTCAGTCTTGGAGGACCAACATGCAGCGGCTTAGAACAGAGAACGAGACGAATATCACCGCCAACTTTTTCAGTGATTGTGCTTGGAATCCCGGTGACTCTCGGCTTGATATTTCAGCACTGGTACCATGCTCTCGTCCCGTGCAATCCGTTGCGAAAGCGTGCCGGCGAGCACCCGAACTCCACGGATGATTGGGCGTGAGGTCCCGCGTGAGCTTGCCATGGAAATGGTGCGACGGAGCAGTGACCAAAGAAGATTCTGGCTGGGGTGGAGTTCACGGCTTCTGCGGAGGTGTTGAAGGCATGATCCAGCATTCAATTTCGTGGTGGTGCAAGCACGGTGCTTCGCACCGGAAGAATTTTGACACTCCACCCCTTCGAGGGTCGTGCAGGTGCACCACGGTGCACTTTCAGGGCTTTCAAGGACATAACGATTTCCGGTGCACTTGGGTGCACCCGTTAAATCCGAGGGAACATGGCAATTTTGAAAGGCAAGCCAAAGGCGAGTTCTGACAACGATCGCATTCTGAAACGCGTCTTCCCGGTGACCCCCAAACTAACGAAAGAGGAGTGGGGGAGCGTCACTGAGTTTGCCAGGTCGCAGGGACTGGCACGCGGGGAATGGATACGGGATGTGATCCTCCGGGAGGTGCGCGGAGGGTCGGTAAGCGATCCATCGCTGGCGGAGATTCTCGGGGTCCGCTTGCTCCTGGTAAACGTGCTGCGACCTCTGGCCGCAGGCCAGAGACTCACACCGGAGGCGTTCGACAAACTGCTCGACCAAATCAGCGACGTGAAGCATCAGCTCGCAAGCACGTTGGCTACTGCCTCGTCACGGAACAGGTGATAGCAGAGATCACCTTGGGCCGACGAAGACATGCGAGTCGTCTATCTCACCGCGGAGGGAAATCGGGCTAAGGCAGGAACAAGGGCCCGGCCTTGGGAATAGGTATGTAGTCCGTATCTGCCCCGGATGATGGGAGCATAGCCCAGCCTAGCCGTGTGTCAAGGCCGCAGCCGCTAGCGCGGTGCCTTCGGCAGCCTTGACACACGGCTAGGCTGGGCAAAAATCATCCAACATTCCGGGGTAGGTAGGAGAATCCAACAAATGCTTAGAACCGCCGACCTTTGGTTCATGAACACCCTGCCGTCCCGGTTGTTGACCTTGACAATATGCCAGAACTAGCATATTCTAGAGTTGAATAATGAGAGCCACTTCGATGAGGCCGCTTCGCTTCATAGGGGATTCGCTGAAGGTGCTGCGCGAACTGCCAGAAGAGGTCAAGGACGAGATTGGGTTTGCGTTGGAGCGCGTCCAGAGGGGCAAGATGCCGGAGAACGCCAAGCCTCTGAAAGGTGTTGCACCCGGTGTCCTGGAGATTGTTTCCGACTTCAGGGGCGATACGTTCAGGGCCGTCTATACCGTGCGGTTCCCAAAAGCTGTTTACGTTTTGCATGTGTTCCAGAAGAAGTCCAAACGGGGCATCGCGACACCGAAGCATGAAATGGAACTCGTGGAAAGGCGCCTGGCGCAAGTGGTGCAACTGGAGAAGCGAGCCGGAAGAACTTAGGTTGAACAACATGAATTACGCCAAACAGGGGCGAATCACGATGAAAAAGCATGGGTACGTGGAAGGCACTGGAAACGTCTACGCCGATCTGGGTGTCCTCAATCCCCAAGAGGCACGTGCGAAGGCTGATCTGGCTCACCGGATCGTTGACATCATCGAAGCCCGCGAACTGACACAGGTGCAAGCCGGTAAAGTTTTGGGTGTGGACCAGCCCAAAGTCTCCGCCTTAAAACGGGGCCGTCTCACTGATTTCTCCATCGAGCGGCTTGTTGGCTTCCTGCTCTTGCTCGGCCACGACGTGCAGATTACCGTCACGCCCAAACCCCATTCCAGCCGGAAACCCCCGACCTTGGAAGTGAACGCAATGGGGTCGGTTGCTGCCGCTCGCCGCTAACAGGAGCCGTCAGAAAACCCATTTTCGTCGATGGCCTTGGAAGTGTTCCCGGCTCACTGCTCCACCTTCGGCTCCAACCCTAGAAAACCAGAAGCCATCTCATAAACGCCTCAGTAGGATCAAACAGCACCCCAAGTAGAGCATTCCAAGAAAATTCTCAGCGTATCGTTCATAGCGAGCAACCAACCTGCGGAAATTCTGCTGCCAAGCCAAGCAAACAGCCGCTCAATCTTCCAACATTGGCGATAGCGACGCAGGCGACGTAGGTCTCGGGTCTTATTTTTTTGATTACGGCGGGGGAGCGATCATTTCAATCCCGTATTGCCGGAGCCACATCCGCCAACGTCTCGATCTCAGCATCAAGTTGTCGGAGTCGTGGGCATTGTCATCTATGAGATTCTGCGGCGCTTCCGGGGCGACCATCTGGGCGAGGGTGTTGGTAGCCAACTTCACTTCGTGAGGTGTAGCACTCTCAACACAGACGGCAACAGGGAGACCATTCCGGTCCGCAACGGCCATGATTTTCGATCCTTTACCTCGTTTTGTTTTGCCGATCTTGGAGCCCCCTTTTTTGCTGGGGCAAAGCTTCCGTCGATGAAGGCTTCTACTACATCTAGCAGGCCGCGGACTTTGAGATCCACGGCGAGTGCCTCCAGAAGTCCTCGCATCACTCCAGATCGGATCCATTCCTGGAATCGGCGATGGCAGGTCTGGTATGACGCATAACGATCTGGAACGTCCGCCCAAGGAGCACCCGTGCGCAGCACCCACAAGATGCCGTTCAAGACTGCACGTCGATCCTTCCATGGTCGTCCGCGTCCATCTGCGCGCTGCTCCGGTACAGGAATAAGCTCGGCTAGAATCTTCCATTGAGCATCAGTGAGGTCACGGGCATTCGTCGTAGGCATAGCAATTCTCGAGAGTTAGGGCGCCGCGAATCTCAGGTTTAAGGATAAAGCTCGAAAACGTTCGCGCTGTCTGCTGACATCGCATATAGAAACGTGCCAGTGGGCGGGAAATGCGTGAAATTAAAATAGTCGCCAGGGCTTTCGAAACCTAGGCCGGTGATCGTGCCCGCGACCGGGCAAGTTGTGCCGGTAAATGTCAAAGACACGTCAAACACATTGAGGTTCTGCGCGTTCGAACCTTCTTGCTTAAACGTGCCGGCGAGAGAGCAATCAAGACCATTGGTACCGCTGAGGGTTATGTCGGCGATATTGCCCGTTCCACTCGGGACAACCTGGACTTGGACAGAAGCACCATTAAACGACGGGGCGCTCGTGTCGATGAGAGTCATGCTGCTGTTGAGGGCCGTTGGGGTAATACCTTGAGGATAGGGCGCATAGACGAAGGACTGAGGACCTGAGGCATCGCTGATAGTGCCGGTGATAACAGGACCGGGTTGCACGTTGCCTTGTACGGGAAAGGAATAGGAGTTTCCACCTACGGGATAATTTACCAGCCCGATGTCGAGAGTAAGGTTGTCTGAAAAAGAGCAGGCGCCAGTAATGCCGGTCATTATGTTTTCATCGCCGGCATTGTCGAAAAAAAGTGCGAGTCCCGATTGGCTAATGACCCCTGCTTCGACGGGATAAACACCGCTGATATAGAGATTCGTATACCAAACACCCACGACGTCGTATGGACCTCCCGTACATGTGGGTTTGATAGCGGAGCTTGAGCTGCCGCAGCTGATTGTCATTACTGCGATCAGCCCTAGACTGGCGACGCAGATGAGTGGGGCGAATTTGTTGAGCACTTGGTTTCCCTCCATCATCAGTTACATCCCGGGTGACGATTGATTCCGCACGGCCAAACCTACACGATAGTCTTCTGGATTTCATTGGTTTTCATCTCTTGCCTGGCTGCGCCAAGCGGGACCGAGAGCCGGGAGAAAGAAACCGATTGTTGCGATGCGGATGCACGAGAGGCACGATGTTTCCAGGGACCTCGCGGCGTGTTGGCCGGGAGGATGTCGCTGCACTCGCGTCTACCATGCTGTAATCGCAGCCCTCGATGCCAGGATGATTCTCGTCGCAGGGGATCAGCAGGAAAGCATGTCCGCAGGCGGCGTCGTTCGGATTAACGCAACCGGGCGGGTTTCCATCGCCGCCGATCTCCCCGCGCTCGTTGATCGCATACGCTTCTATCAATTGCACGCCGGAGCTGGGAGGAACAAAAGTGTTCAAGTCAATCATGGAACCGCTCTCCCAGAGGAACGTGCGCTCGGTCCCAGTGGCGCAGGAATATGATTGGCCCACAACTTGACCCCGAGAATTAATGGCAAACGCTTCACTGTAGCAATCGCCATCGAGTGTCCCGAGATCAGTGGCCATTCCGTTTTTCCAGAGATACGCGTCGGAAGCTCCATTGGGAAAACTGGCATTGCCTACGATCTCGCCGGCGTCGTTGATGTCGTCAGCGCTGTTGGGAGTGGCCCCGATCGTATCTGTGAAGAGGTCGATGAGCTTTTCCCCGTCCCACAGAAACGGGTGAGCGATTTGATCTCCTGCCAAGTCGGATAGTCCGACGAGCTGACCTCGGTTGTTGAAGCCGCCGCAAGCACAGTTGACCGAGCCCAGAGTGCCTCCCAGGCTGCCAAGGTCTCTCATCCCGTTCTCCCGCGTCCATACGAACGGGTGTATTGTCGGCAGCCCGGTGACAGGATTGACTGTTGAATTCGTATACGAGAGTCCGGCCACCTGCCCGCGCTCGTTTACGAAGCCAGCGGCGGCGTCGGGGCCACCCAATGTGCCCAGGTCCTGCATGACTCCGTTCTCCCAAAGATAGGCTCGGGTCTGCGTTCCAGTGGTAGAACCCGCCAGCCCAAAGTAAATGTAGGAGAGAGGATCGGGAATCGCATTGAAGGCAAACCCGACTACCTGGCCCCGGCTATTGATCGCGGCCGCTGAGCTGCCATTTCCCCCCAATGTCCCCAGATCTCTAATTTGGCCATCCTTCCAAAGTACCCCTCGAATCTGTTTAACGCCCACGGCCGGATCGATAAGGCCATTTTCTGACAATCCAGTAATCTCTCCGCGCGCATTGATGGAGGTTGCCACGCTGCAATTGTCCGCTCCTGCAAGCGCGCCCAAATCAGTCACATTCCCCTCCTGCCACACGAAGGCGTGGTTGACGAAGGGAACGGTGCCGTCAAGGCCACCGCAAATAAGAGGATCGCTAGTGGCGGTGGTTGGGATCGACGTCCCCGAGCCTCCTGCGGCCACCCCGCGACGGTTGATTTGGCTGTGGCTTCCAAACGAGAACGCTGGGTTGATGTAGCTGTTGGGACCGCCGAACGTTCCGACATCGATGAACTGGTAATGATGGAATTTATGTTGGGGCTGTTGTTTGTCCTGCGCGGCCAACTGAACTGGGATCGCCAGCGCGGCGAGTGAGGTCATTGCGATAAGGCGCGTCCATGTCTTGGAGTTCATGTTCTTCTCCTTGTAGTCTTCTCTAAACCTAGCCGACTTTCTGCTCGGCAGGCCGGGGACGTGATACCGATTCATCCCAGGCACCGCGGATTGTTGTCGGACCGCCAGTCCGGAATTTCAGAGGCCCGCGCACCTACTGGCACGTCGCGCCCCCTGTTGATCCGGACGGGAGAGTGCACGTCAGACCGGTACAACAACGTTGGAAGAGGGTGTCGCACGCTTGAGTCTTGGTCCTGCACGTTGCGCCGGAGCCAGTGAGGGCTAGCGACTGCGGGCTATCCGGCCCGTTGTCAATTAACGAGAGCGTGCCGTTCACGTTGCCCAGGGACGTGGGAGTGAAGGTCACGTGGATGGTGCAGTAAGCGGCTGAGGCCAGAGGCGCGCCGCAGTTATCGGTTTCGGCAAAATCCGGGCTCGCTGTGACCGCAGTTACGTCTAACGTCGCGGTTCCGTAATTGGCGACGTCGACCGACTGCGACGGGCTGGCGGTGTTCACCGCTTCGTCGCCAAAGAACATTTCCATGGCCTCGAAGCTAGCATTGGCCCCGGAAACCAGCCCGGTACCGCTCAGGGCCACGGAATGCGGGCTGCCCTGGGTGTCATCCGTGATGGTGATCGAAGTAGCGCGCGGCCCGATCTGTGCGGGTGTGAAAACGACCCCAATCGCGCAACTGTCGCCTGCCGCCAAGGTTGAATTACAAGTCGTGTTTTGGGCAAACTCCGAACTGCCGGCCGCCACGCTCGAGATGGTGATCGGTGAGAGAATCGCGTTTGTAACCGTTACTGTCTGCTGCATACTGGGCGTCGCCACCAACTGCGGTGCGAAACCCAAGGCCGCTGGCGAGAGCGTAAGGCTGTCGCCCCCCAGCAATACAGATACCGTGTACGGCTGGCTGCCGGAGCTGCCCGCCGAGTCCTTGACCTGAACGGTGAAGTTCAAACCTTGAGCCGCTGTGTCGGGAGTGCCGCTGAGGGTGGCCCCAGCACTGCCGGGCGATGATTGGGACAACGCCAGACCGTGTGGAAGCGACCCCGAGCTGACGCTCCACTTGTAGGGCGTAACCCCACCATTCACATAGAGTGCCAGTTGAACCGGAGCACTCGTGCTGATATTTGGCAACGACGAGGGGCCGACTGCGAGCGGAGGTGGTGGCGGCTGCGAATTCGCGCAATTCGAGAGCACTGCCACCGGAACGAGAATGGAGCTGACGACAGCCAGACGGCTGACTCTGCCGAAGAGACTGGACGAAAACCTGCTGCATTTCAAAGCACACCTCCTGGCGTTGTTTTCTCGGTTAGTTTCCATGGCCGAGGCGGGAACGCAGTCTGGCCCCTACTAGAAATTGCGAAAAATGGGGGCTGGTTTGGCTCAGAAAATTTGTTGCTGTCCTTCCAAGCCTTCCACCAAGCCCCCTAAACTGCTGGCAGTGTGTTGGATTCCAGGTCTTGGCTCGACCATCAGGCAGTGCGCCTTTAACCCACTACCGTCCATTACCGTGTGTTGACTTAAGTTGAGCCGGGAGCTATCTTTCCATGCGATCAGGTCCCTGGGGTTCTCCGTTGGCACAGCAAGGATCGAGTTCCGTTACACAACTTCTTTTGCAATGGAGAACAGGAGACAAGGCCGCGCTCGAAGCCCTTGTCCCTATCGTGTATCAAGACCTTCGTGCGGTGGCCCACCACTATCTGCAACGCGAGCGTCCGGGGCATACGCTGCAGAGCGCCGCACTGGTGAACGAAGTTTACTTGCGTTTGGTGGGAGGTGGCCCGGCGCCGACGGAGAATCGCGCCCATTTTGTTGCCGTGGCCGCGAGACTCATGCGACAGATCCTGGTGGACTATGCTCGGGCTCATGGTGCGGCCAAGCGGGGCGCTGACTGCACGATTGAACTCAGCGAAGCGGTTGAGTTACCACAAGCGTCGCGCAAGGACTTGGTGGACTTAGATGATGCGCTCAACGCTCTGACGCAGCGCGACGAGCAGCAAAGCCAAATCGTCGAACTGCGATGCTTCGGCGGGTTAACCATCGAAGAAACCGCCGAAGTGCTGAGGATCTCTCCCGCCACGGTGAAGCGGGACTGGAACATGGCCAAGGCCTGGTTATCGCGCCAGATGCGGAGAAGTCATAATGGCCGAGACGGAAACGTGGAGCAAACTTAAAGAAATTTTTGCCGGAGCGCTGGAACGCTCAGCCGACGAGCGGAGCGCCTATCTCGACTCCGTCTGCGGTCGAGACAGTTCGCTGCGTACAGAGCTGCAATCACTCCTTTCGGCGTACGAAAACTCAAACGGCCTTTCGAAACCTTCCTGGCTGGACTCATCGCAGGAAAACTCCTGCGAGGGGCAAACCATCGGTCCGTATCAACTTGTAAGAAAGCTGGGAGAAGGCGGGATGGGGCAGGTTTGGCTGGCCCAGCAAACCGCCCCGGTACGGAGGCAGGTGGCGTTGAAGCTGATCCGCGGAAGCATGTACGACGAAGCCGCGCGGCGGCGATTCCAGTTGGAGCGTCAATCGTTGGCGATCATGGATCATCCGGCCATCGCCAAAGTGTTCGACGCAGGCGCGACCGCCGATGGCCAGCTCTTTTTCGTCATGGAGTACGTACCCGGGTTGGTGATTACCGACTATTGTGACCAGAAGAAGTTGGGGATTCGCAAGCGGCTGGAGCTGTTTATGGAGGTCTGCGACGGCGTGCAGCATGCGCTCCAGAAGGCGGTCATCCACCGCGACCTGAAGCCCGCGAACATTCTGGTGGTTGAGGTCGACGGCAAGCCGAAGCCGCGACTCATCGATTTTGGGTTGGCCAAGGCGGTAACGCCGCTCGGAGGGCAGACCCTCTTCACGCACACGGGGATACTTGTCGGGACGCCTGGGTACATGAGCCCCGAGCAGGCAAATCCGGGGGATCTGGATGTGGATACACGAACGGACGTGTACTCGTTAGGGGTAGTCCTGTACGAACTCCTGACCGGGTCGTTGCCGTTCGACACTAGCAAGAAGCGGCCCGTAGATGAAATGTTGAGGCAACTGCGGGAGGAGGATCCCCCTCGTCCGAGCGCAAAGCTCAGCTCGGACCCGGCCACTGCGGCCGCTGCGGCGGCCGTTCGAGGCACTGATCCGAAACAACTTGTAAGCGAACTGCACGGCGACCTCGACTGGATCACGATGAAAGCGATCGAGAGGGAGCGAGAGCGCCGGTACGGAACGCCGTCCGAGTTAGCCGCCGACATTCAACGCTATTTGAACGATGAAGCGGTGAAGGCGCGGCCTGCCAGCGCGCCCTATCGGATCCAGAAGTACCTGCGCCGGCATCTCGTCGCAGCGTCCGTAGCAGGCGTGATCCTGGTTTTGCTGGTCAGTTTCGCCGCGGTCGAGGCGCTACAGCTACGCCGGACTGCCCGGGAACGCGACCGTGCAACCCGAATCACAGATTTCATGACGAGCATGTTTAAGGTATCGGACCCAGGCGAGGCCCGCGGCAACAGCATCACCGTCCGCGAGGTTCTCGACAAGGCATCGAACGATATTGGCGCAGGACTCACAAAAGACCCAGAACTCCAGGCGCAGCTGACGGATGTAATGGGAACCGTATACGAAAGACTTGGACTTTATGCACGCGCCCAGCCGCTGTATGAGCAAGCCGCGGATATCCAGCGACGAGTGCTTGGGCCGGAGCATCCGGACACGCTCAGAACGAGCAGTAACCTGGGGTGGATTCTGATGCGGAACAACCATCTAACCGAATCGGAGAAGCTGCTCCGACAGACTCTCGATGCCCAGAGGCGCGTCGTCGGCCCGGAGCGCCTTGACACACTCAGGACAATGAACAACCTCGGTGGAACTCTCTTCCAGGAGTACCGCTCCGCTGAGGCGGAAAAGCTGTACCGTGAAGCACTCGAGATTGAACGTCGCGTCCTCGGGCCTGAAAACTCGGAGACGCTTCGTTCAACCGCTAGTCTGGGAATGACGCTTGGATTCCAAGGAAAGAACTCCGAATCGGAGAAAGTGCTTCGCGACCTCCTGGACATTGAGCGTCGTGTATACGGTCCGAACCGTCCAGAGACACTGAAGGCCATCAGCGACCTCGCGTCGACGCTGGATAACGAAGGAAACTACCCTGAGGCGGAGAAGTTGCAGCGGGAGGCTCTCGATACTGAGCGTCGCGTGCTTGGGCCCGACCACCCAGTTACCTTGAACACAGCCGGCAAGTTGGGTTTCACTCTGTTTCAGGAAGGTCAATACAAGGAGGCGGAGAAGGTTGACCGTGAGACACTCGATGCTTACCGTCGCGTGTTCGGGCCTGAAAACCCCAGCACGCTGCTCGTCCTCCACAGTCTAGCCGTTGCCCTAACAAATGAAGGCCAATACGATGAGGCGGAGAGTTTGCTGCGCACGTCCATCGACACCATGCGCCGCGTGTTGGCCCCTGAGAATCCGCTAAGAGCTGTCTACCTGTACAGTCTGGGTCGTGTGATGGCGCTGCGGGGGCGCAAGAATGAAGCTCTTTCGCTGGTACGTGAGGCCATTGACCACGGACTTTCCCCAGCGACCTACCTTGGCATTGATAAGTACCCCGACTTCCAATCACTTCACGGCGACCCACGCTTCGCGGCCCTCGTCGCGTATGCCAAACAGCACGCCTCGTTAGAACAACAGTCCAAATAACTTCTCTGAGTCGGAGAAGCTTGTGCTCAATACGCTCGACGTGGAACGTCGTGTGCTCGGGCCCAGCGAATAAAAGCGCGGCGGCATCTTGCAGCCGAAGGTCTAGAGGCGTATTTGATTCTCTGGCTCGCGGCCCACTTCCACCTAGGAGCTGGAGACTATGATGTCAGCGCCGACGCGATTTCGAATTTGAGCCAGGGTCTGTTTAGCAGGGCTTCGCTCGTCTTCCAATTTGAGGCCCGACTTAATGCGATGGACTTCCTCTCCCGAAAAGACTCGCAGTTGTCCTCCGGCAGAGAGTTCTGTGGTTACCATCTCTGCTGAAGCCGCCGAGACCGTATGTACCGTTCAGAACTCCAGCGCCACGCACGACACGGGTGGTGGGACCATTTGTGGGAAGCTATATTTCTCACTCGATTTTTTCTCACGTAGGCATTTTCGTCGAGCACGACTACCACCGTCTGAAAAACAACAACGTATTCGACTTGAGCAATCGTGGCGTAGTTGGAGGCGTCGTTTTCTCTTTTGGACGACGTAAGTGAGTAAAACCAGGAACGCCATCAGCCAAACCGAGGTGTTGCGGTGTGTCGTTACGATTCGCTTCCGTGAGTTGGACGGCGAGCGGTACTGTAGTCCGACTGTGGTCCAACAACTATGCTTTCGTGTCTTTTCAATGACTTTGTGTCGTTCCCGGCGGCGTCAAGTCGTTGAAATGTAATGCTGTCGTTTACTCGGTTGGCCTCATAACCCAAAGGTCGGTGGTTCAAATCCACCCCCCGCAACCATTTACGGATTTGAGGGACTACCGGCGTAGTCCCCGATTCCAAAATCACTGGATCGTGGCTGTTTCGGGCCTCAAATTCTTCAGGGAAACTTCCTTCGCCCTGTCCTTCAGTTGCTTTTTGATCGCAGGTGGCAAAACAAGATCTGCTACCCGGCTATTGGCTCGGCGCTTGGTCTTCTCAAATGCTGAGCCGTAGGTATTCATGGTCGTCTTGATGTCGGCGTGCCGCATGAGGCGCTGCTGCACCCCCAGCGGCGTGCCGATATCGTCAATCAGCGTTCGATAGGTGTGCCGAAAGCTGTGCCAGCCCACTCCTTGCAATCCGATCTTTTCGCCTGCTGGTCGCAAGTAGTCCTTCTGAATGGCATCGCCGTGGACCGGGCGTTTTGTATCCGCATTAGCGAATAGCCAAGCCTCCGGCGTTTCGACACATCGCTTCCGCCAATCCTCCAGAACCGATACTAGCTTGGAATCCAGAAACACTTCGTCCTCTGAAGCTCCGGTTTTTCCGCCGTTCCAGACGTAGCGGCCCACAATGGATCGGGTCAATGTCAGTATCCGCCCCTTCAAGTCAAAGTCCTGCCACTGCAATGCCCTGATCTCACTGATGCGCAAGCCCAGGCACATTGCAATCATGACCATCACTTGAATGTGGTACGGAAGCTCTGCGAGAAGAGCCTGATATTGCTCGACCGTAAGCACAACTTTCTTGCGAACCCGTTTCGTCACGCCCTTGATTTCGACTAACTGCATCGGGTTTCTCTGAGTCTCCAAAATTTCCCATTTCATCGCGTACTCAAAAATGCGATGCAGGAGACCCTTTATGTTGGACTTCGTTTTGGGCGAATGCTTCAGCTCCTTCAACCACTGTTCCACCTTGAGGGGCTTTTTCACTTCGGCCACGGGAGCCTCGCCCCATTGTGGCAAAATGTGCACTTTCAAAATGGATACGTAGGACTTCTTGGTTGAATACCGTTCTGGCATTGCTTCGTGCATGTATCGCCTTACCAATGCTCCGAACGATTGACTGGAAGACTGCTCCATCCGCTGGTATCGAAACTCTCTCGACCCCAGCCAGGCATGATCTTCCGTTGGCCATCCTTCCGCATCTCCCGCTAACATTACGCTGCGCTTTCGCGTAATGCCCATCTCGTCCGTCTCGTAAAAGCGCCAAACCCAGACATCCGGGCCTCGCGTTCTCTTCTTGCGGACAATCGTGCCCACGTCTTGCTGTATGCGTTTCAAGAAGCTTTCCTCCTTAAAGCGCGCACGGATGACGCTTCCGACTGTACACGACAACGCATGTGCGAAACTAGCTCTGAAATTCGAAAACGCCAGCGCTTGCGGACTCCGTTGCCTATGGGATGTGCGGGAAGCCAGCCCTCCCGAGCCATCTTCTTCACGGTCACCGGGCTGATCTTCAAAAAGTTTGCTGCTTCTTCGGGCGTTACGAAGGGTTCGTTGTCTTCGGCTGGATTCATTTTCTACTCCATCCCGGAACTTCGGACGGGCCCATTTGGCTGAGCGTGCAGCGATCCTTGCGACGTAGGTCGTCCGACCGGGGAGCAAACCTTGCACTTGACACTAACCCAGGTGTACCAATACAGTCAATACGTAACGTTACCATTTTTTGGTGAGGCTGACCCCTTGGCCGACAAGACCCCAATCCTGCAGCAGCCGGTGATCTCCATCCGTGTTTCCGACGAGCTGCGTCAAAGGCTCGACACTTTGAAGGAAATCATGGCCGCCAAGAGTGGCGAACCCGTCTCAACATCGGAGGCGGCAAAGCAGCTCCTTGAGTCCTCCAAAGAGGAGCGATTGGAGTTCGTAAATCTACTCTCGGAGCCAACCGATTCCCTGGTTAAGATTCGCGGGAAGGTAGACGCAAAGCTGCCGCTTTCACAAGCCGAATGGACCCTGGTTGCCTACTACTGTCAGCAGGGTGCAGAGCTGTTCGCGAATACCGGCCAGACGGACATCTCCTTTGAATCTCTCACCGCAATTCTTGAAGCTTTCCTTGCTGTTTATGGACTTCTATCCAAACAGAGAAAGAGGGGTCCGATGGCCCCTTATCTCCTTACCAATCTGCCCTCTGAAAGGCAAAATGCGGCGAAGCCTTCAGAAGAGATTGCAAACGACGATGTACAACGGGCCGTGAACCGAACCATTCACACGCTAAAGAACGCTACCAGCGAGACTCCGCGACCGATTCATACGGCTCGACTTCTCTACATGATTCTGGACAATGAAAGATTTCTAAACATCGAGAAGCTGAACGAAGCGCTGCGACCGTACTGGCCGATTCTCTGGCGCGTGTGCGCCCGTGGCCACTATCTCCGCCATGAAGAACCCCTACGGGATGGTGCATTTTGGGGTGCCGATTCTAGGTTGAGAAATCCTGGGCCATTGCCGTCGTTCCAGGAGGGAGAATACCGTCTCGAATTTCATCGGGGACCGGAGACGGAGTTTTCTGTCTGGCTGTATTTTCCCGGAAGATTTGCTCTGCAATATCCGCTCTTCGATTACCCGAGAATTGCGGAACTTCGGACGATCCTGGAAGGGCTTGATCTCCGCGACACACTGATCTTCTGGGAAGGCCGCTATTTCCTCGCGTCTACGTGGTTCGACGAAGAAGAAAAGGTCGGCGTCGATCTTCGCTCTCGGGACAATGGTATCCGCCTCTTGTTTCACCATGAGGATTGGCAGGCGATTAAGAGTCTGTTTCGCCGCGGCTGGCAGGCGCCGGAAGTGGTCCGTCTGTGGAATGCGTTGGCGAGGGAGTATGGCGAGCTGTGAAAAGCGCGGTGCTTCGCACCGGAAGAATGGTGGACACGTCACCCCCAAGTTGGGAACTGCGGAGCGCCAGACAGCGCTTCGGTGTTTACGCAGGTTAACTTTCGCTGCGTCAACAAAATCGTCTCCGGTGGGTGACTGCCAATATCGAACCGATGATGTTTGTTTGCGACAAAGCGCTGCCCATCGTCGATCACGTAAACGCGTTGAAGCGCAAGAGCTTCCTTTGAACTAACAATTACGCAGTTTAATCGCAGCGGAATCAAGCGCAGAAGTGCAACAAGGCGGGTCGTCCAATGAATAGTTCTCGCGCTCAAGCCAATCCCCAGTCCAGTTTGCCGTTCGGCGACGAAGCGAAGCCCGGCTTCCGCACCAAGACCGCGGCCACGAGACTGACTCCCGAAGAACTAGGAGAGATAGAAGCTGCCGCCGAAAGCGCGGGACAGGCTCTCTCCGAGTGGCTGCGAGGGACTGCTCTGTGCGCTGCGCGACAGCGGCCAGCTGATCCTGCCGAACTGGTGTTGGCCGAAATCTGGGCTGTGCGTTACACGCTGCTTAATTTCTTCCACGCAGCTGCCGGGGCCGCAGCGGAAGGTAGACAACTGTCGCCTGATTCCGTCCTCAAAATTCGCGACCAGGCAGACGCACGAAAGCTCCATCAGGCTCGCAAACTTCTCGAAGAATTCTTTGCCCGCGAGGGCAAGGAAAGAGCTCGTATGCCATGAGAGTCATGCCTTGGCCCGGTAACTTTTCGCTCTCAACGGCTCTGCTATGGGTAGGAGCGATGTTCTTTTTACTACTGGCAGTGCGGAGCGGGTTGCAGAACCGGTCCTCACGTAAATGGCGGGATAGGGAGACGATCGAATGGGACCGACCTCGGCCAAGTTTGATCCAGAGATGGAGGACAAAGATGGGCAGAATCCGATTCAGACTGCCGAGATTTTCGCAGCGGCAGATGCCGCAGATCGCGCCGAAACCAACGCCATCAGTGCCCGCGAATGCTCCCGCCGATCCGCTGAAGAAGCCTACCCAGCCGATGCTCGCGCTCTTTGGTTCGACCGTCAATGGTTCGACCATCGGTGCGCCCAAGACCGAACCCAAAGAGGCGTTCGCCTGGGAGAAAACGAAGGGAATCGAATGAGAGACAAATTCCCAAGAACACCACTTCGGGCTTGAGGAACGCTCGCTATGCTCACGATCTCGAAACCGCTGTCAGCCAGCCAGGCGCAGACCTACCATGTGCGGGAGTTTGCTTCGCGGGAGCAGAACTACTGGAGCCGCGATCAGGAGCGTCACAGTGAGTGGCGGGGCAGACTAGCCGAGCAGTGGGGGTTGCAAGGTGGCGTTGGTTCCGAACACTTTGCGCGGCTGAGTGAAGGCCAACATCCGCACACCAAAGAGCAGCTCGTACGGCATCAAGTTTCGAGAACCTATGAAGGCAAATTTGGCAGAGAGGTAACCAGCGCCGAGCATCGCGCCGGGTGGGACGCCACCTTCTCTGCGCCGAAGTCGGTTTCGCTTACCGCTCTCGTGGGCGGCGATGATCGGGTGCGGGAAGCCCATCGGGAGAGTGTGCGCGCGGCACTTCAGGAGCTTGAGCGATACACGCAGGCCCGAATCGGCAATGTCCATGCCCCGGAGACGACCGGAAAATTTATTGCCGCCACTTTCGAGCACGACACCGCGCGGCCCGTAGATGGCTACGCGGCGCCCCAGCTTCATACTCATGCCGTGATCTTTAACATGACCGAGCGCGAGAACGGTCCCGAAAATGGGAAACAGATGCGAGCTTTGCAGCCCCACGAGATGTTCGTGTCACAGCGCTACGCCACGGCGGTCTACCGATCCGAGTTGGCTCTGCGTCTGGAAAAGCTGGGCTACGAACTGGAGCGCGGCAAGCATGGACAGCCGGAAATAAAAGGCTACACGAAGGAATATCTGGAGGCTTCCAGTCCGCGACGCGAACAGATCAAAGATCATCTCCGCGAACAAGGAATCGACGGAGCTGCGGCAGCGCAGATCGCGGCCCACCATACTCGCGACCGCAAAGAACTGCTGTCGCCTGGAGAAGTCTTACAGCGGCACCGCGAGTTGGCGGCACAGCACGGGCATCAGGCGGAGCGCGTCGTCGCACAGGCGCGCCAACATGGGCAATACCAGATGCCGGAGCCAGAGGTTCAGGCGAAGCAGGCCGTGACATGGGCGCGCGATCATGTCTTCGAGAGATCGGCGGTCCAGGACCGGCGCGCGATCCTTGAAACAGCGCTGGTGCGCGGCATGGGAGAAACTACCTATGCCCAGGTCCGGCAGGAGTTCGAGCGCCGGATCGAGGCCGGAGAGTTCCGGGAAGTCTCGCACGTTGGTGCTGGCCGACAGTACACAACCACCGTGATGATACGCATGGAGCGTGAGATCGTTGGCCGGATGCAGGAAGGCAATCGGCACGACTACAGCGATCCCATGCTGGTCTCGCCGCAAGTGCGCATCGCCACGGAGGACCGCCACCCGGAGTTGAATGCGTCGCAGCGCCAGGCAGTAGACGAAATTTTTCTTTCGCGGGAGAAGGTTGTCGGGTTAGATGGCATTGCAGGCGCAGGCAAGACAACAACTCTATCCGTGATCCGTGAAGGCGCGGAGGCCGAGGGCTACAGGGTAGAAGGTTTCGCGCCAACGTCCCGCGCGGCGCAGAAGCTCGGGGAAGCAGGCATGGAGACATCAACGCTGCAGAAGCATCTGGTATGTGGACAGCAGCCAGATGCCGGCGAGAAACGACTCTATGTACTCGATGAATCTTCGCTGGCATCGACCCGGCAGGTGCATGAGTTTGTGAACCGACTCCATCCGAATGACCGTGTGTTGCTCGTCGGCGACCGGAGGCAACATGAGGCGGTTGAGGCCGGACGGCCCTTCGCGCAACTCCAGGACGCTGGTATGAAAACGGTGAAGCTCGAAGAGATCGTGCGCCAGAAAGAGCCGGAGCTGAAACAGGTAGTCGAGCTGCTTGCACGTGGCGATGTCCGGGAGGCGATACAGAATCTTGACCGGCAGGGCCGAGTCCATGAGATTCAAGGCCACGACGAGCGCATCGCCGCTATCGCGAAGGAGTACGCAAGATCGCCGGAGAACACGCTGGTGATTTCTCCCGATAATCGCTCTCGCATGAAGATCAACGAGCGCATCCATTCCGAATTGCAGCGGAGTGGCCTCGTCAGAAACGAGGAGCACCGCATCAGGACGCTAGTGCCGCGCCAAGACCTCACCGGCGCGGACCGCACATGGGCCGAGCGCTATGAGGGGGGCGATGTGCTGCGCTATTCGCGGGCATCGAAGGAGACCGGGATCGGGAAAGGCGCGTACGCACAGGTGAAGAACATCGACGCGCCGAAGAACCGACTGACAGTCGAACTGCAGGACGGCACGCGGCGCACTTACGATCCACGCCGACAGCAGGGGGTTTCGGTCTTCCGTGAAGAGATGCGGAGTTTTTCAGAGGGCGACCGCGTCCAATTCACCACGCCCGCCAACGAGCTAAGAGTTGCCAACCGGGACTTGGGAACCATCGAGAGTATTGAGGAAGACGGGCGGCTCCGCTTGAAGATGGACGGTGGCCGCGCGGTCGAACTCGACCCGCTTAAGCATCCGCATCTCGATCATGGCTATGCCATGACCAGCCACTCCAGCCAAGGACAGACTGCCGACCGCGTCCTGATTCACGTGGACACCGAGTTGGGCGCCAAGGATCTGCTCAACAGCCGCATGGCCTATGTCGCCGTCTCGCGTGGCACATACGATGCGCAGCTCTTCACCAACGACCGAGAGAAGCTGGGGGCGGCGCTCGGGCACGATGTTTCTCACAGCAGCGCGCATGTACTGGAGGTGAAACAGGAGCAGCCAATTGCCCCGCAGCGGGAGATCGGGCCACGGCAGGAACAGGGGCTGGGCTTCGGGATCAGTCTGTAAAGTCCCTACCCGCCCCGGATGACGGGAGTGTAGCCCAGTCTGCCCGCGTGTCAAGGCCGCAGCCGCTAGCGCGGTGCCTTCGGCAGCCTTGACACGCGGGCAGCCTGGGCAAAAAGCTTTCCACTATTCCGGGGCAAGTAGAAGAACAATCAAATGCTAGGAACCGACACGGTAATCTAATCAGACTATGCACGTAAGGAGGCAAGCTGTGGAGACGCAAGTTCTGAAACAGATGCGCCGTCTCGCCACTTGAATGCATGAGTAACGTAACAGTCAGGCACGTAACAAAAGGAGGATTCGGATCAGGAGCACTCGTATCCGCAATTCCGACAAATGCACCCCCTGCATTGCGCACTTGGACCAGGTTGTAAAAAACGGTCCCGCAGCCGAAGGCGTCGGTCAAATTCAGAGAGTTGAAGTAACTGTTCGGCCCGCCGAACGTACCCAGATCTGCAAGCTTGTAATGATGGTGCAACTCATTGTGCTTCTGGCCATTGCGCGGCGAACTTGATCGGAACCGCCGCTGCCAACAGCGCGATAGCGGCCGCGAGGATCAAGAGTCTGGATTTCAAGGAACACCTCCTGTTGTTGTCTCGGCTAGTTCCCACGGGCCGGATGTGGCCAATGCGGGGAAGCGAAACCGATTGTTGCGGCGCGATGCAGTTGTCACGCGGGTGTGACGCACTCACATCGAGATATGCGAACCTCAAGGTTTAAGGAAAAAACTCGAAAACGTTCGCGCTGTCTGCTGACATCGCATATAGAAACGTGCCAGTGGGCGGGAAATGCGTGAAATTAAAATAGTCGCCAGGGCTTTCGAAACCCAGGCCGGTGATTGTGCCCGTGACCGGGCAAGTTGTGCCGGTAAACGTCAAAGAAACGTCAAACACATTGAGGTTCTGCGCGTTCGAGCCTTCTTGCTTAAACGTGCCGGTGAGAGAGCAATCAAGACCATTGGTACCGCTGAGGGTTATGTCGGCGATATTGCCCGTTCCACTCGGGACAACCTGGACTTGGACAGAAGCACCATTAAACGACGGGGCACTCGTGTCGATGAGAGTCATGCTGCTGTTGAGGGCCGTTGGGGTAATACCTTGGGGAAAGGGCACATTGACGAAGAACTGGGAACCTCCGGGTTCGCTGATGGTGCCGGTGATAGCAGGGCCGGCTTGCACGTTGCCCTGTACGGGATAGGAATAAGAGTTTCCGCCTACACCAAAATTTACCAGCCCGATGTAGAGAGTAAGGTCGTCTGAAAAAGAGCAGGCGCCTGTAATTCCCGTCATCACGTTTTCGTCTCCCTGATTGTCGAAAAAAAGCGCGAGTCCCGATTGGCTAATGACCCCTGCTTCGACGGGATAAACACCGCTGATATAGAGATCAGTACTCCAAACACCCGCGACGTCGTATGGACCTCCCGTACAGGTGGGTTTGGCAGGAGAGCTTGAGCTGCCGCAACTGATGGTCGTCACTGCGATCAGCGCTAGGCTGGCGAAACAGATGAGCGGGGCGAATTTGTTGAGCACTGCGTTTTCCTCCATCATCAGTTACAGTCCCAGTTGACTATTGATTGCTGAACGGCCAAAACTACACGTTAGTCTTCTGGATTTCATTGGTTTTCTCCTTCAAATGTTCCCATATCAATGGGTTTGTAGTGGTGATATTCGACGTGGCCTTCGACGTTTTGCACGGCCAGCAAAACCGGGGCCACGAGCGGAGCAAGCAGCCGAGCACCACCACCAATGTGATTGAATTCGCTCTCATGTTTCCTCCAATGCATCACTTCGGCTGTTGCGTTGGGAGATTTCGGTAACGCGAGAACCGAGATCGCTGGATTGGTCTCAGTGCTGCCTCACTCAGAGGCTGGGAAAAGAGAGCATTGCTTCGCAAACTTGATGACACTGCATTTGAACTAGCGCGGTCCTCGCAGCCTGCATCGTATGTACCACACGGAATTAGCAAAACCGCGTGGATATCGCCATTGGGGAGCACGCCTGCGGCCGCGATCTCGCCGCGATCGTTGATGTTGCTCGTCCAGAAGACGTAGATTCCCGAGTCAGGAGAAATCAGCGTATTCAGATCAACCATGCCAGCGCTCTTGTCCCATAGGAAGGGGCGGGGTGCCGATTCGTCGCAGACTCCGGACCAGCCCACAGCCTGCCCTCGCGAGTTGATGTCTAGAGCCAGACTGCAAAGGTCATCCCCGATAGTTCCAAGATCGGAGATCGAACCGTTCTGCCACAGCGCCGCGTGATAGGTGGTATCGGCAAAACTTGCGTCGCCAACAATCTGGCCGGCGTCGTTGATCTTGATCGCGTCACCGATGGTCCCGCCGAATGTACCCAGATCCGTGAAAGTTCCTTCTTTCCACAGGAACGGATGACGTGCTTGTTCGAAATTGTCTCCCGCCAGGTTCGCATTTCCGATGACTTGCCCGCGCTCGCTCAAGTAGTACGGGCTAATCTGTGTCCCCCCCAGAGGGTCGGGGATATCGATCATCTTTCCGTTCTCCCAAAGAAATCCATCCAAGGTTGGCACTCCAGTGGTTGGGTCTGGAATTGAATTGATAAATGAGACTCCCAGGATTTGGCCCCGATCATTGATGTCTATTGCAAAAGCATCGGGTCCACCGAGCGTGCCCAGGTCTCGCATCAGGCCGCGTTCCCAGAGGAATGCGCGAGCTTGCTGCCCGAAACCAAGGCCAAATGAATCCGGGGTGGCATTCTCCGCCAAGCCAACCACTTGTCCGCGGTTATTCACCGCGATGGAGAAACTTTCGTTGCCGCCGAGCGTCCCCAGATTGACGACCTGCCCATTCTTCCAAAGAACTGCCTGGGCTTCAGGCCAGCCAGTGATGGGATCGATAGCGTCGGTCTCCGACTGTCCCGCAATCCAGCCGTCGCCGCTGATGTGGCTGACGCAACTGCTGTTGACTCCCGGGAGCGCGCCCAAGTCAGTGAGAGTTCCGTCTTTCCACTGGAAGGCGTGAATGATTAAAGGATCGGGTTGTGGAAGGCCATAAGAACCTGGAAGAACGAGCGGACTGAAGTTCGGATAATTCGGATCCGGAGTAGCCGTTTCAGAGCATGCAGCCAGTGTGCCGTCATCGCTCAGAGCGTTGAGCGGGCTTGTCTCGAAACCAATGCTACTGTTCGGGCCGCCGAGTGTGCCGACGTCAACGAGCTTGTAGCGCGTATGTTGCGCCGTCATTTGTACGGGGATTGCTAATGTCAGTAAAACCGCAATCGTGAGTGCTGTTGGATACCTCATTGCATTCTCCTTAAGTCTTCTGACTGGACCTGCTCGTCCCAGGTATCTGCTATCGAACATCCAACTTTCGTTGGACCAGGACGTATTGCACTGACCCTTGGGTCGCTCTAGAATGTGCTCGGGATGGCTTCCGAAAGCCTCCGGCACTCCAAGCATCCCGAACCGTAACTCAGCCGGGGTTTAGGAGTCCTTCCGAAATGGCGAAGAAATCTTGAAAAATTCCTTCCGTGCACTATGAACGAGAAAACAAGGCACTTGTACGGGTTTGGCCCCTTCCGCCTTGATCCGAAGGAGTGCCTCCTGATTCTCGATGGAAAGCCCGTTCCCCTCCCGCCCAAGGCATTCGAGACCCTGCTTTTTCTGGTCGAGAACGCTGGTCACTTGGTTGACAAAGATGAGTTGATAAGGAGGCTTTGGCCAGACACGTTCGTTGAGGACGGCAATGTCGCCAAGCACGTCTCATTGTTGAGAAAGATCTTGAGTGAGGCCACCAATGGCCGGGAGTACATCGAAACCATACCCAAACATGGCTACCGATTCGTAGCGGAGGTCAGAGACCTCGCGGACCCTGGAGCTGGTTCCCAATCTTCTACAGTTCCCGACGCAAGCCTCATTGGCAAGAAAATCTCTCACTACAGGGTTCTCCAGGTCCTCGGCGGCGGGGGCATGGGGGTGGTGTACAAGGCAGAAGACCTCAAGTTGGGGCGTCCAGTGGCGCTCAAGTTCTTGCCCGAAGAATTGGCCGGCGACGCCGTCGCTCTCAAGCGCTTTGAACATGAAGCACGAGCTGCTTCCGCGCTGAACCATCCAAACATTTGCACGATTTATGCCGTGGAAGAGCATGAGGGGACGTCCTTCATCGCGATGGAACTGCTGGAAGGCCGGACGCTAAGGGATCTGATCGCGGAACAACAGGCCTCAGCAGAAAACAAGTCCAAGCAAGGGCACATTCAACTCGGGACGCTTCTCGACATCGGTATTCAAGTCGTGGAAGGGCTGGACGCCGCACATAAGAAGGGGATTATCCATCGCGATGTCAAGCCCGCCAACATCTTTGTAACCTCGCAGGGACAGGTGAAGATTCTGGACTTCGGACTGGCCAAGCTTCAGGAATCCGAGGCGCGGGATTCGCAGCCAGAGTCACTCGTAGAATCTCGGCAACCGTTGAATCCGGTTCTTACTCTCACTCGGACGGGAACGACGGTCGGGACCGCCGCCTACATGTCACCGGAGCAAGTCCTCGGCGAGAAGCTTGATGCCCGAACGGACCTGTTTTCGTTTGGCCTCGTTCTCTACGAAATGGCAGCCGGACAAAGGGCTTTCCCGGGAGAGACCATACTTCAGTTGCACGCAGCCATTCTGGAGCAAAGCCCAACGCCTCTCCGTGAGCTCAATCTGGGGGTACCAGCAAAGCTGGAAACGGTCATCAATCGCGCATTGGAGAAAGACCGTCAATTGCGCTACCAGTCCGCCTCGGAGATGCGTGCTGCGCTAGAGAGTCTGAGCAGCGAGACCAAGCGGCGACCCTCTGGCAGGCTGTTGCGACTTGCGAGTCTTGCTCTTGCGCTCCTCGCGGCGGCAGGAGCGTTCTTGTCGTACCGGGCGTCGAAGCATTCTCCAAATCCGTTACCAGATCTCAAGCAGGTGCAGCTTACGGCCAACTCCAGCGAAAATCTCGTGGAAGACGGTGCGATCTCTCCCGATGGCGAATATCTGGCATACGCGGACCGCAAAGCAATTCAAATCAAAGAAATCAAATCGGGAGCTGTGCACTCCATCGCTCCGCCCGATATTCCCGCTGGAACCGAATTGCCTCCCGGAAGCATAGCCCTTGCCTGGCTCCCCGACAGTGTACGGCTGGCAGTCACAGCGAATACCACGGTCCTGCCGGAACCTGATAATTTCACTTCGCCGCAATGTACTGGCATCTGGGTCTTGTCTCGATTGGCATCGGAGCCGGCACGCAAGATTCGTGACGACGGCTGCGTCTGGAATGTATCTCCCGACGGTGCCTGGATTGCGTTCACGAAAAATGGGCAGAGGTCAGATCAGTTCGGCAATCAAATCTGGCTGATGGGACCCAACGGCGAACAGCCGCATCCGCTCTTTGAGCGCGACGAGCATAGCCGGTATGAAGCAATTCGCTGGTCACCGAATGGCGACCGGTTGACGTATGTCCTCACCCGCGAAAAAGGCGACAACCTCTCCGCGTCGGTCCAAAGCCGCGATCTGCAGGGCGGTGCGCCGGTGACCATATTTCCCTCCGTGCCGGAGGGGGACGCTTGGTGGCTGCGCGGCGGGCGCCTGCTTCAATCTTTGCGGGACCCTGGCACCCAGGACTTCAACTTCTGGGTGAGGCCAGTCGACCAGCAAACCGGCAAGATTTTGGGAGAGCCAACACGATTGACGAACTGGACCCGAACCGAAATGGACAACTTCAGCGCCACCGCTGACGGCAAGCGTGTTGCCTTCTTCCGGCATTTCGGTGAGGGGACAGTCTACATCGGCGATCTCGAAGGTGCGCGCATGACAAACCCAAGGCATCTCACCTTGTCGGAAGACTGGAATATCGGAGTCGCATGGACGGCCGACAGCAAGGCAATTATTTTTGCCTCTGACCGGAATCACATGAGTGGCCTTTACAGGCAGTCCCTGGACAGTACTACGTCCGAACCGATCATTACGGGACTCGAAAATTGGCCGCAGTCCCCCCGGGTTAGCCCAGACGGTGCCTGGCTCCTCTACTTCTTGGAACGGCGCTCCACCGGCAGGCCCGTTTCTTCCGATCTCATGCGAATCCCCATCTCGGGCGGGACACCACAGTTTGTTCTCAGCGCGCAGCAGAGTGCGCGATTGAGTTGCCCGAATGCGCCCGCTACTCTCTGCGTGATCTCCGAGCATTCTCCGGAAAACGAGCGGTTGGCCTTTATGGCGTTCGATCCTGCCAGGGGGCGCGGTGCGCAAACGATGACGCTGGATGGCCCGTTTAACGCCGATTATTCCTGGGATCTCTCCCCGGACGGCACCCGTGTGGCGCTGGCCAGGAGCGCGGACGGCCCGATCGAGATTCTCTCTTTGAAGGGAGCCGCAGCGCAAAAGCTGCCTCCGAGTGGATGGAGCACCGTCGCGGGGCTTTCATGGACAGCTGACGGAAAAGGGCTGCTTATTTCGGGCCTTGCCCATAACACCCCAACCCTTATCCAAGTTGATCTACGTGGCCGGAGCAACGTGCTGTGGAGTGCTTCTTCTGGATTCCCTCGAGCGGCGACTGCGTCGCCCGATGGCCGCCATGTAGCCATTTCGCAAGTCAACACCAGCGGCAACATTTGGATGATTGAAAATTTCTGAAGATTACGCTGTCTATTCCTCGACTTCGCCGGTGAACGGGAGGCGTGGCCTGAGACCTTAGAAAGTTATGCGCGCGGTCAGCTGAATTAGCCGAGGCGCTGTGCTCCCACTCAACCCTGCCCCCAGAATGCTGGTCGGCGCGCTTACGGTCTCGGTGATCTGCCCAAAGGTGCTGGGAGTGCCAATGTCCGTGTTGGGCTGATCGAAATTGGGATGGTTGAACAAATTGAAGAACGACGCTCCAATTCCCAGTCGGGCTCCTTCCCACTCTGGGATCTTCATCTCTTTGATCACGGAAAGGTCAGTGTCGAAGAAACGGGGGCCGTAAAACTGGTTCCGACGCTGTGCGCCAAAGGAGTAAGGTGCCTGCGCGACGGGGGATGAGAAGTCAGACTCGTTCAAGCACCGGCGTAGTGGAGTGCTGCATCCAGGATAGGAAGTCCCAAGGAAGTTGGCGTACACCGGGCTGCCAAAACCAAATCCATTGGCGCCGTAATTGAATTGACTCAGGAGGTTCGTCGCAGAACTGTCGAAGACAGTATAGGGGAAGCCACTTCTCGCGAAAATTGTCCCAGCAACCCGCCAACCCTTTAGGAGCAATGCAGGTCCATGCCGGTACGGAAGTTCCCACACATAATTCGCGCTGAAGTAGTGCCTAGTGTCATAGTCGGCATTTCCATAGTTGTACTTCCGGACGTTGTTGCTATCTTGCGGATTAAGAACGCTGCCCGCGCTGCCACCGTTGAAAAAGAAGAATCCACCGTTGGAGACTTCGTCGAGCGCGTGACTCCATGCGTAATTGGCCTGGATTTGGAATCCCCTGGCGAGGCGCCGCTGGAAGGAGACGACGAGTCCGTTGTAGTTCGAAACTCCGGTGCTGTGAATCTCGTTGACAACAGAAAACCGCGGATCGGGCGCAGCCGTCGGCAGGCCGACGAAACCGCCCGGACAAGCTGAAGGCGGACAGTAGGTATTTATGCCACTCAGCGAAATGGGTATGAAGATCCCATGGTTGCCTATGTAGTTGAGGCTGAATGACGTATTCGCCCCAATTCCTTGCTGCACTCTAAAGTTCCATTCCTGATAGCGCGGCGCCTTGGTGTCGACCGTGTTGGTTACATTTGGGGGGGTGAACGGCGAAGGATCTGCGGCTGTGATACTGGCCAGCGTGCCGTTATTCGTAAAGCCGGTTACAAATGCTTTATTTGAGTTTACCGCGTCATTAAACAGGTTCGAAGGCTCTGCGGGCGATAGATTGTCGCCGGAGACGGTAAATGAATTAAGAAGTGGTGAATTCGAGGATAGGGAACTGGCGATTATGCCGGGAAGTGTGTCCACGAACACCCCTATTCCGCCGCTCAGCACCGTGCTTTTCAGACCGGGCGGTGTCCAAGCAAAACCCACCCTAGGTTGCCATACCAGCCCCGTAAAATGACGCCAGGCCTGATGCAAATTAGTCGCGATGGCCTGGTTGTAGGGAATATTCACATCATGATCCAACTCGTCGAAAGGCTCGGCCAGACGCGCAAAGCAATTTTGTTGGCAGACTGGATCGGAGTTGTGATCCGCGCGCAAGGAAAGGGTCACATGCAGGTTCGGTTTGAGTCTCCAATCGTCCTGTCCATAGAAGCCCAGCTCATAAAACGCAAACGGCTTGGTTCGCGTTGCGGGAAAGTTCTGCATCAGGGAGTCGCCTGCAGGCCCATTGCCGCCGACAAAGAAGTCAGCAACCGTGAAGACGGTTGCAAATCCTGCAAGCAGAACTCCGTAGTTGTGATCACTAACGTCGGTACGGTTGAAGCTCAGCCCGAAAGCGAGGGTGTGGTTGCCCCTGCTGAATGCAATGTCATCGAGAATATGGTAGCTCGTGAACGTCTGTCCCGACGGAAAATAGGAGTTCTGCCCGCCCAAGGGGGTGAACGTATTATCGCCCAATGTGACTGTCGTGGGGAAAGCGGCCAGTGCCGCAGAGGGATTGGGCTGCTGGAAAATTGCGCTGACATACTGAGCTGAAACTATGAGAAGGTTTACGGCCCTGGAGTTGGCGAGGTGCGTCTCGCTGATCTGTCCCTGATAGATGGCCGGGGTACTCTGCGCATCGAAAAGCGGACTGATCTTGTCCGTGTAGGTTGCTTGCACTCCCTTGCTTTCCCGCAGGCGAACGAACAGCTTGTCTTTCTCTCCGATGTTGAAATCAACCCGACCGGCCAGCAGATACTCATGAGTGAAGCTGCTGGTATTGGCGCGGAAGCTCATGGCGCAGGGCTCCTTCGAGCCCAGACCCGTACCTGCGGGACCAACCCATCCATTGCAACCGGTTGCGTCAAACGGTGGATTCCCGGCAACAGCCCGTTCCGCTCCAGGAGCGTTGTTCCAGAGTGTGAACATTTTTTGGTAGAACGGAATCGACGCGGTGAGACCGGTTGAGCTAAGGTTGTCCAGAGTAGCCTGCTCGAACTGGGGGCTTGGAATTAGAGTAAGTGTTCCGTAGTAGATCGGCAGATCGAGACGGATACCTTCATAATCAACAAAGAAGAAGGATTTGTTCTTCCGAATTGGCCCGCCCAACGATGCGGCATACTGATTGGCGTTTTCAAAAGGTCGAGGGGTTACAGGCGTGCCTGAGGGAACGTCTTTGTTGAACCAGTCGTTTGCATCCAGAGCGCGGCCGTTCCACCAGTAGAGTGCGTTTCCGTGGAAGTCGTTGGCTCCGGACTTGGTGAGATAGTTCACGTTCGCTCCGGCAAAGCGGCCATATTGACCGGAATACCCGTTGTTGACGACCGTCGCTTCCTGGACTTCGTTCAGACCCAGCGTTAGTCCTGTTGCTCCTGCGATGTTCACATTGAAGAGCGGATCATTCTCATCCATGCCGTCCAGCGTAAATAGGTTCGAGGTGGCTGGAAGGCCATAAGTCGAAAAGTTCCCGGTCCCCCCCATGCCTGTTTTTTGTGTATTCATCACCGCGCCAGGCACGGTTTGAGCCACGCTGGTCAAGTCATTGCCAGGGTTGGGCAGGTCCGCAATCTGCGAGGCGTCAATTACCGTCGCAACTCCGGAATTCTCGTTTTCGACGATAGGGGCGCCTGTCGTCACTTCTACTGTCGTAGACGTGGCCCCGATCTTGAGCGTGAAATCTAGAGATGAAGTCTGTCCAACTGAGATGGTGGCTATGCCACGAGTTGGTTCAAAACCAGGCGCGATAATCGTTAGTAGATATCTGTCGGGTGCAAGAAAGAAGAATCGGTACACGCCGTCTCGATCTGTTTTAGTTGATTGAGTGCTGCCCTTGGAACTCTCTTTGATCTCGACATCTGCGTTCACTACAACTGCCCCGGTCTGATCCGTAATAACTCCGGTCAATCCGCCGGAAGTTGCGGTTTGAGCCGTTACCGCGGGCGGGACCAGTACCGCTACGAGCAACGCCGAAAAGAGCAATGCCGTGGATTGAAGTCTCATCGAACTGTCCCCTGATTCGATTCGAGCGAGAGATGCCCTGACCAGAGTGGAATCATAGACCAACTCTGGGGAATCGCGTGCTTTCGTTGTGCCATCGGCTCACCAAAACGGGCGTGGGACTGGCCAAAAGAGCCGATTCTTGGCTACGGGCTAACCAGCAGTAATCGGCCCTGGACGAAGGAACCAAGACTCCCCGGACTGGCCGCCTGAGAATTTGCTGATCAAGTGGCGAAGTCACGCTGGCTCCGGATTCAATCAGTCAACCGTGTGTTTCCTCTGACACTTACGTTGCACAAGCGCGCTTAACGGCTCGCCCGCTGCTTCCGATTGGACTTTGTCGGTTCCGAGTCAAGGTTTTCGGGCCGCGACATCAGATCGAATCAGATTCAAGTAGTCGCCCGCGGATTTGAGCGCTTGTTCGGCGTCATGGCGAGAAACAAACCCAGTGTCATCGTAGAGAGCCATATTGCGCTTCCGCCGGAGACGATCAAAGACGGTCAGCAGCCCAGCATGTTTCTTGTCGATACGTGTCCGCACAAAATCGATGATGGCGATGTGGTGGCCAGGCTGACTTCTTGCACGGAATCCATGACTGAACATGAATCCAAGGGAAGATTTGAGCATTGCTTCGTAGGCTTGTTGAAGACAAGCTTCTTCATCAAACGGGAGAATTTTGTGAGCCGAGGCTAGTTTCTTACCCGCGCTCGCGAGAAAGCGTTCGATCTGCGCCCAGTCAACGGTGTGTGGCTTTAGTTTCTTCATTTGAGCCTACGAGCGGAATACGCTTATTGTGCCAGACGTTTTCCAGAAAGGCATCTTTCCGAGCACGGCGCGACCCGAATTCCTTCGGCGTTAGCACGGTGTAGTTGATTTCGCGACCTAGTTTCCGCTCAAGCGCTCGGGCGGCCTGTGCTAAATCTTCCTCGCGCGGGGAGCCAATTACTAGCACGTCTATATCGCTGGCAGTGTCCTGCTGGTTCATGGCAAATGAACCGTACAAGTATGCCTCGTCTATTCCCTCAATTCTCTTGAGGGATTGCGCGATCAGGGGTGCCGCACCAATGGTTTTCGCAACGATCTTGCGCACTTCATTAAGAAGCGGATACTCCCGGTTTAGTTGAAAATACTTTTGGCGGCCACTCATTTCCGACCGGAATAGACCGTCGCGCTCCAGGCGTCCCAGCTCTTTCGACAGGTTAGACGGATCGAGGCTCAGCCGCTCCGCCAAGTCGCGCAAGTGGTGACGGGCGGTGGAGTTTGTGAAGTAATAAGCCAGCAATTGCTGGCGCGCCTTAGAGCGAAAATCAAGCATGTGGTAGAAGCATACCACATGTGTGGTAATAACTGACAACGGTAAAGATGAGGAAGCTCATTCGCGTTCAACAAACCAGAACGGGCTGAATCCTTTGTGGACTCCAAATTTCTATCTAGTCTAATGGCTCCAACTGGCGAAGCATCCCCAAGCTGATAAACCTGATCTTCCTCTTCGTTTTCGTTAGCCTCGTCTCGCCCGTGAACGGAATTTTCCTAAGTATCCCTGGCCTGTGTCGCACTGAGAACTTGCCAAAACTGTTCAGCTTCATCGTGAACCCGTTCGTACCCAAATTGTTGAGCAAAGTGTGCTCGATGCACGAGATCACGGTGTTGACAATGTGCTCTGCTTCTTTCTTGGTGGGCAAATTCAAAGCCTGTTGAACCCTCCCGGCCAACTCGTCCCGACCCATTCGTAAGCTCTCTCGCATGAAGTTCAACTCCTTTCGAAAGAGGTGTTTCACATGCTGAATACTGCGATTGTCACCAATCAACCCACTTTCCCGATCAATTTTTCCGCCGAAAGAAAGCCGTATAAAACTGACCCGTTCACGTTGATCGATGGCCGCTACGTCGGGCACGACGGATTCGTCGTCCCGAAGGACTTCGACGAGTTCCACCAACGGTTTCCACATTACATCTCGAACTGGGTGAAGAGGCACACCGATAGGCTTGCCCTGAGAGAGGACTTGGAGGACTGGACGCAAGACCTAATTATCCACGTGAAATATCTGCCGCTTAGGTCCAAGCACCGGGAGGCTGGAAAGGAGGATATCGTTCAAACATTCGATCCTGCGAAGCACCACGGTGCGAACGAGGCCCGATTCTTGAACTACATCAACTTGTGCCTCGCGAACAAGTTCAGAACCATCCATTCCAAACGCAGAAAGGACCCGATGTGCCATACGGGTAACATGTCGCTGACCGCGCAAGTGGACGCAACGAATTGTGGCGAGGTAGATGACGAGTATTGCCACGCCCATTCTGAATACCTTCGCTGGGCTGCTGACATTTCCGAGAAGTGGGCACGGGATCGAACTTTCGTCAGAGATTTCGTTGATTTCGTGAGGCGAGAAGACCCGAGCGTTCTGCCCGCGATACAGTCGATCCTAGTCACTGGCACGCCGGACGATGCGGCTGCGTTTCTCGGGATCACGGACGCTCGGTTCCCCCGGCTGCGGGCTCGTATACGACAGTTGGGCAAGTGCTTCATGACGGGGGACGATCACATCTCGAAGCAGAGGAAGCCCTACAAGAAGCGTGCAAAGAGAGTAGCGACGCCAGGCCTCGTCGCGGCCTGAACGAATCCGCAGAAAAGCCCTGAGCGCCGGATCAGCGACGGGTTCGGTGCTTCGGCCCTTCCGACGAAACGCACCGGGAGGAAGCATACGGGCCGCGTTCCCCGCAACGGCGGCGAATGGATTGGCTGAGTAGCGATCCCAAGAAACGAGGGACTAATGAGGGACTAGGGACTAAACCAGGGACTACAGTGCGTTCCTTGTAGCAACTTACAGGTGCTTAGGTGTCATCCGTGCGCGTGTAAGTTTTTTCGTATCAGTTTCCCTTTGAACTCATAACCCAAAGGTCGGTGGTTCAAATCCACCCCCCGCAACCAACCTTAAGCAGTCCCCAATCAACCACTTGCAAGCGTAATTGGATTTCATGTCCTGTCCCTGTACTATCGTCACGTGGGACCCGCCCGGTGTATTAGCAGCAGAAGCGAGGGAGGAAAAGGTCGAAGAAACCCATGATTCTCTACAAGAGACACAAAAAAGATTGTCGGTACCGCAAGGGAAGCGGCAAGGACAAGAGTCAATCGCACCGTTGCAAGTGCTCCGTGTGGGTTGAGTGGAACACGAATGGCAAGCAACACAGACACCCGGTACGGGACGCGGCGGGACAGCCTACGTCGTCTTGGTCCGAGGCGGAAAAGCTCGCCGGACGCAACACAGAAACAACCGGCAACCCCGCCCTTGCGCCCAAGGGCGAGGGTTCAATCACCGTTGAGAAGGCGATCAAACTCTTCTTGGAGAGCAAGCAGGGTGAGGACCTGGCAGACAACACCCTGTTCAAGCACAAGCTCACACTCCGGCGCCTACAGGAGTATTGTGACGGCGAAGGCATTGCCCTTCTAGCGGACGTGACTCTTCCGACCCTCGCGTCATGGCGTGCCGGTTGGACGTACAAATCTCCGATTGCCAAGCGAAACAACCAAGAGCGCGTCCGCGCCTTCTTTCGGTTCTGCCTTGACGGCGAGCTAATCTCAAGGAACCCTGCAAAGAATCTCACGAAAATCCAAGTCAAGGACAACGAGACCGGCAACGTCAAGGTGAGCAGTCCCCCGCATCTTTAGCTGGCTGGTCTATCTGGCTGGCGATGTCGAACTTCGCGAAGCGCCAGCGCCCATAAACATGGCAGCCAATATAGCATCTCCGCGGTCAGCGGTCAGCCATCCGCACCCCGTCTTCGTTATGGGGCAAATTGCATGATCTCTGTTTTCCTGGTATCTACCTTCCTAACGAACGACGCACTCGCCCACTCTGTGATGACCGACGATTCGATTCCTCTGGAGCGGCTAAGTTTGCCGTCACCTCACACCTATTGAGTCGCGCACGCATCTTCGCTTTCGTCCGCGAACCCAACTTTGGCGGATTCGTCGCGTAGATGCTCTACAGATTTCGCTGTAGGTAGGGAAGGCTGGATCTGACAAAATTACGCGAACTGGAAGATTTCGACCTCGAGGAAAGGGTCGGAATCTCATCTAAACTATTGTCACTGTTAGTCCTCTCGTCTGGAAACTCGTCTTTTCCATGATGCGCTCGGAAGCAGGGGTTTCGGAGCGACGCGCCTGCAGGCTGGTGAAGGTCCATCGGGCGACATGCCGGTATCGACGACGAAGGGTCGAAGATCCGCGTTTGCGGGAACGATCTGGGGAGCAGCGGCATTCCCAGCTGCCCTGAGGTTTGGGATCAGACGAAAAAATCGGTAAAAAGGTCGGAAAATCGCACTACGCTGATTTCTTTGGTAGTAGGCAAAACTCGATCACTTTTGCGGGTTGCGACTGCGGAACCGATGCCATTTTTCTTCGGAAGTTCGTCGGTATGTAGAATTCAATCACTCGGGCCATAACAGCTTTCCCTTCATCTTGCAAATCTCTGCGTCTTGGTCAACTGCGATTCGTCAATTTGGATCACAGTTACCACTCCCACACCCACCCACACCGACAGCGGACGGAATCGCGCAATCGGAGCTTCATCATGAGTGCCTTACATACAGCGCATGACCGCATCCACATGGCTTCTTCTCCAAATGCCGAGATGTTTCACTCATCACAATAACTACCACATGGTTTCCAGCGAAGGAATGGCTCTCGCGTGCGGTGTGGCGGCACGGCTGGGCTACTCACACACACAGATGTGACTGGCAGCACGAAGCGTGAGGGATTCAAACCTCATCCTAGTCTTTTGATGATGTCGTTTAGTTGCTCGGTCAAAGTTTTCGTGGCTTCGTGGAGTTGAACAAGGCTGCCCGCCTGAAACTTGATGTCAGTTCGCTTTAGGTCATCGCCGATAGCTTGGCAAAGCTGGTAGACGGCTCGAATGCGTTCTCCGGCTAAGAAGGAGAGCACACTGATTGAGTCATGATCGATCTCTTTGCGGACGACATATTGCTGCGCAGCCCATGCGGCGGTCCTGACTTCCCTCAGCGTGCAAGCTCGCGAATATACAGTAAAGACTGTACATGCATGCGCAGGAAACACCTTTGCTTTTCTCCCGGCCCTAGCGAGAACCTCCCGTAGGCACGAAAAACATTCTCTCTGACGCTCCAAGAATGACCCGTCTGGCTAGAGACAACTCGATGGAGGTCAATGTATTAGGGGGATCACGAGGCTGTGGCCGAAGAATTGCACTCGTGAGTGTGGAAGGTGCCCAATGCTGGCATGCAAAAGGCTTCGCATCGATCCCTGCGATGGTTCGCCCGTAGTGGACTATCGAATCGAGAACGGCTGTGTTGAAAGTCGTACTCTGGAAACCGCTGCCGAAGGCGGTGCCACAACGGAAGAGCGATGGCAACGCCTGACGCCTGAGCAACTGATCTCTCACGCAATGGCAGACACCGTCGTTGCGCAGTGGCTTTGTAGAAGGATGGGGGTTCACCGGTTGATCCGGGCCTGCGCCTCATCCGCAAACGAAGCGCAAGAGGGCTCAGAGCGAATCGCAGCGTGAAAGCCGCTCTCAGGCATTTCCCGGTGGTAAGAATGCCGTCTTCGCCGCGAAGGCGCTCCGCTTTAAGTTTCGATTTCCACAGGCGGAGGTGTAACTGGCCCACTACCCTTCAGCTACGATCTACCTGAGCTTCGATTGACAGAGTCCCATCGGCAGCGTAGGCTTGCTCCTTCGATCACGGCGGCATCAAGTCATTCACGTCCCGATGGACACGTGCCCACCATCAAACCCGCAATTAACCAGTTAAGGAGCTTTCCTATGAAGCGCAGTCTCGCGATTACCCTGTTGTGTACGGCCGTGGCGCTGGTCATCAGCGCCCAAGCCAAGGATGTACCTAAGGACGTTCAACAGAGTCTGGTCTCGCTTGACAAACAGTGGGGCGAGGCCGGGGGCGATACCGCCAAGCTGGACAAAATTATCGGCGACAACCTACTGGCTGTTGGTTCCAAGGGCGAAGCGCAAGACAAGCAGCAGATGATTGCCGACAATAAAGCCGCCAGCGTAGGTGTGCAGAATGCTTCTTATGTGGCAGATGAGTATAAGTTCGAGATGCTCAGCCCCGACGTTGTTGTGATGACGCACCGGGGAACCACCAAGGGCATGGAGAATGGCAAAGAAGTCGCGGAGTCGCACCGCAGCCTTCATGTTTTCCAGAAGCGAGATGGCCGTTGGCAAGTAGTTGCCAACGCGCAACTTCCGATAGCGAAGTAAATAGCGAACAGAGTGACACCTGCGTCTGGCGAAGGAACAAAAAGGCGGATGCTCGCCTAAAACACGAAACCGGGACATGGCGACATTGCTCAGTTGCTTCTCTTGCTCCTTTTGGCGTGCCGATCTTGACACCGTACGCTTGTTGATGGCCGTCCGGGGGGGCTTGTGGCACCGCACGCAGACGCCCCGCTTTGACATCCCGCTTGTAGTTCCGGCGCAAGAGAGGTTTCTGGTACTTTGTGCGCCCGGTTGCATTTCCCGCAGCGTGTCGTGCTGCGCTCCAGCGTCGGAAGCAACTGACGGTGCGCTTAGGAATGTCTCCTGATGGAAGCTATGGGGAAGCGAGTCCTTGCTTCTCGCCGCCAACGCTCCCACCACAAGGAGAACGAGAAAGCAGGATGCGAATCAATGGTCGTCTTGTTCTCAGCAGCCCACTGTTGGTCTTTGGTTTTCATTGTGACGCTGAGGCTACCATCCTGACCACCACCTTGCATGTTTGAATCCTGATGCGGAGTTTGGGAAGAGTTGACTCCGCTGAACGGCTTTTGGTTGATCACCGAATTCGACATTGAAGTGCCTCGCTGTACGCTTTGTCAGCGTTCGGCGCGGAACTCGAACCTGCGGACGATTGGGGCTAGCCGCTGGTAAGCTCCGGGTGAACCTGTTGATATCGGTACAGCACGCCTGAGTCCATCATGATGCCCACGTTGATGTAGGAGTCTTTCGTGGCGGTTACGGGGAATCACGTCCCGCTCGATGGCGCAGGAATGACGGTTGCTGGGCAAAACTTACCACGCGCGGACTCGGCAAGAGTTGCTGGGTTTGGTGGCTATGGTTTTTGAATTGCGGATGCTCACGCCGATGTTATTGATTCGGTTTATTCTCGCGAAAAAGACTTGTCCTTCTCGTCAGTTGCTGATTGGGGAGGGTTAGCCCGCCCACGCTTCGCTCTTTCCCGTGACCCGCCCGGACACCGCAGATGGACCGGTGTTTTGGACCTCACCTGTGCTGCATGACGCTGGGCGGGCTTCACATTCAGCAGGAAGTGAACTGTCGCCAACAAAAAATGAGGCCCGTCAGACTTGGCCACGAGCGCATCCACGGACTTTAAAGCATGGGTGGGTAATTCAATATGATCCACCAGCATGACAATAGGTACTTCCGGCCGGAATTGCTTGATCTCATCGGCGATGGTTGCGCCATCGAGGAGGCCCAAGTGGTACTCGAGGACAACTGCATCCACGGGCCGCGACATGAAAAGCCGCAGACCATCGGAACCGTTGGTCGCGGTTGCCAGGTCGTATCCGTTCTGCTTCAACAAACTCAGTTGAACTGGATCCCGATGTATACACAGTAGAGTGCCGTTGGTAGCCATTCCGGTTATATATACAAGCAGGCTTCGAACGATTCTGCTCAAAATTGCTCACTCAAAATTGCTCGCCCCAGATTGCTCAATCCAGATTGCTCAATCCATGGGGGAAAGCAGCGGCGGGGCGGAAATCAGTATTTATGGACAGTCGCGTCAGAAATGATCCGATGCAGTGAATCTGCAAGAGCCGCTCCCATACCTGGTCAATTTTGCTCAGTCCTCAAGCCCTCTTTCGTTGAATACTAGCGAGAAGCAAATTCCACGGTGGACGAAACGCCCAGGCTGGAATCCGGCGGAACTCGTCTGCAAAACCAGCCTCTGTCAACGCCTGTACTGCAGGAAAGTGAGGGACTAGTGGCCCTACCATTCACGACGCTACGGGATGGAATAGATGGAATATTGGAGGCAGTCCCCCCGCGCCTCGTATTGCGAGACGGGTTGTCAGCGGCTCGCCCAAAATTGCAGTCAAAGCCATCGTTACCGAGTCGAATTGCAGTGATCGGAAATTATCTTCCGCGACAATGTGGAATTGCGACGTTCACCACCGACCTGTGCGCGGCCATATCTGGAGAGTACGGAACAGCTCGATTGTTGGCGCTACCAGTCAATGACACGGAACAAGGATATGACTATCCCGCGCGGGTGCGATGGTCGCTCGCCCAGGACGATGTGAAGTCGTATCAAGAAGCGGCTGAATTCCTGAACTTCAACAATATCGACATGGTGTGCCTGCAGCACGAGTATGGAATCTTCGGCGGTCCGGCCGGCAGCCATATTCTGCATCTCCTGCGCGGCTTGAAGATGCCCGTGGTGACCACGCTGCACACGGTTCTGCGCGAGCCCGACCCTAATCAACTGATGGTCATGGAAGAGATCGCAGAACTCTCGGATCGCCTCATTGTTATGAGCCAGCTCTCGTCCCAGTTCTTGCAGGAAATCTTCAAAGTGCCCGGCAGCAAGATCGACATGGTTCCGCACGGCGTTCCAGACCTGCCGTTTCTCGATCCTAACTTCTACAAGGACCGCTTTGGCGTGGAGGGAAAGGCTGTGCTCCTCACGTTCGGCCTGCTCTCGCCGAACAAGGGAATTGAAAACGTCATTCAAGCGCTGCCGCAGATTTTGTCCAAACACTCGAATGTCGCTTATATTGTTGCGGGCGCGACCCACCCTCACATCCTTCGTCGCGAGGGGGACAAGTATCGGGCCAGCTTGCAAGCTCTAGCGAAAGAAATGGGAGTGGAATCGCGCGTGATCTTCTACGACCGCTTCGTCAACCCTGAGGAAATGGCCGCGTTCATTGGCGCCGCCGATATCTACATCACTCCTTATCGCTATGAAGCGCAAGTGGTTTCCGGGACGCTTGCTTATGCGCTAGGCGCAGGCAAGGCCATCATTTCGACTCCCTATTGGCACGCAATTGAGTTATTGGATGACCGGCGCGGTGCGTTGGTCCCCTTCCAAAATCCCGCCGCCATCGCACAAAAGACAATCGAACTGCTGGATACACCCGCGATCCGTCATGCCATGCGCAAACGCGCTTATCTGTTCGCGCGCGACATGGTTTGGAAAAGAGTCGCGCAGGGTTACATGGAAAGTTTCGCGCGGGTACGCAGCGATCGCATGGAGAATCCGAGGGTTCAGTTCTCGGCTCGCGTTACTCCCAAGGCACTCGATCAATTGCCGGAATTGAAGCTCGATCATGTGAATGCGCTTACTGACGACACAGGGATACTGCAGCACGCAATCTTCACCATACCCAATCGAGCCGAGGGCCATACCACCGACGACAACGCTCGCGCACTTATTTTCGCAGTTATGCTGCAGCAGTTGGGTAAAGACGGGCTGAAGAACGCAGGTTTATTTGCTCCGGACTTTTCTTCCCGGTATTTGTCGTTCCTCGAACATGCGTTTAATTCAGCGAACGGTAGATTCAGAAACTTTCTCGGCTACGATCGCCGGTGGAACGAACCGGTTGGCTCTGAAGACTGCCACGGGCGAGCGTTGTGGAGCCTCGGAACGGTTCTAGGTCGATCCGGCAATCTGGGATTGAGGAGTGCGGCCGGGCGTCTGTTCGAGTTTTCCCTCCCCGCGGTTCTGGAATTCAACAGCCCTCGTGCCTGGGCTTACACCCTGCTCGGAATTCAGGAATACCTCAATTCGTATTCTGGGGACCGCGACGCGCAGAAAATAAGATCTGTACTCAGCCGCCGATTGCTCGAAATGTATGAGTCGATCCGCAGACCGGATTGGAAGTGGTTTGAGAACGTTCTCGCCTACGGTAACGCGAGATTGCCCCAAGCCCTGCTTCTGGTGGGCTCAGCTTGCTCGGATGTTCGTATGGTTTCCGCCGGTCTCGAAGCCCTGGATTGGCTGTCGACGACGCAGCATTGCGAGACCAACCAACACTTCGTACCGATCGGGTCGCAAGGTTTTTATCACCAGAATGGTGAAAAGGCCCGCTTCGATCAACAACCGATTGAGGCGGCCGGCGCGGTATCTGCGTGTCTCGAAGCCTACCGCGTGACTGATGATAGCCGCTGGCGCGGCGAAGCCTGGTCGGCCTTCAACTGGTTCCTGGGCGACAACGATCTACAGCTTCCTCTTTATGATTCCGTCACCGGCGGTTGCCGGGACGGCTTGCATCCCGATCGCGCCAACGAGAACCAAGGAGCAGAGTCAACGTTATCGTTTTTGATGGCACTCCTGGAAATGCGCTCGCTGCAAAAACCTGAAAGGCGGGAAAATCAGTCATGACTGCTCCTGAAGCGACTCTTCCACTTCCGACCGTCGAAAGCTCGCACTACCCGTCATTGCTTTTGCGTCACCCTGGCAACCCTATTCTGACGCGCAAGGATTGGCCGTACTCCATCAACAGCGTGTTCAATGCGGGCGCGACCTTGTTGCCGGATGGAACCACTCTCCTTCTATGCCGCATCGAAGACCGGCGCGGCTTGTCGCATCTTTGCGCCGCGCGCTCTAAAAACGGAGTGGATGGATGGCAGATTGATCGTGAACCGACGTTGATGCCCAATCCGAGAGAGTATCCGGAGGAAATCTGGGGAATTGAGGATCCGCGCATCACTTTTGTGCCCGAGTTACAACAGTATGTGGTCACGTACACTTCTTATTCGCGCGGCGGTCCAGGAGTATCGCTCGCTCTGACCAAAGATTTTCGAAGCTTTGAGCGCTACGGCGTCATCATGCCCCCGGACGACAAAGATACGGCGCTTTTGCCGCGGAGAATCAATGGCTACTGGGCGCTGATTCATCGGCCGATGACCGCGCTCGGGGCACACATGTGGGTTTCCTACTCTCCCGACCTGCGCTATTGGGGCCGGCACCGGCTCATGCTGGAAGCGCGCCGCGGCGCTTGGTGGGACGCAAACAAGATTGGTTTATCGCCGCCGCCGATCGAGACTTCCAGGGGCTGGCTCATTTTTTATCACGGAGTACGGCACACACCTTCGGGCTGCCTGTATCGGTTGGGTCTGGCGCTGTTCGATCTTGAGAATCCGGAAAAATGTTTACTGCGCGGAGATTCGTGGATCTTTGGGCCGGAAGCCGACTACGAACGCAACGGCGACGTTGCCGATGTCGTGTTCCCGTGCGGATACACGATGGACGCTGATGGCGACACCATTAACCTCTACTACGGAGCTGCCGATTGCGCCATTGCTTTGGCTCGAGCCAGCGTGCGCGCTCTGTTAAGTTGGCTGGATGCTAATGGAAGTTGCGAGCGTCGCCAGCGGACGGACGATCTGTAAAACCGTTCGGTTCAATTTTCCACTTTGCCTTCGGGTGCCATCACCGCAGGAGCGAGGTGTTCACGATCAAGAAGCGGACGTATCAGGCCTGCTCGCATTGGGGTTGCGGCCTTTTCCTTGCGTAGTGGGAGCCGATCTGTTTCCAGCAGCCATGGCCTGAGGCTATTGCTCTTGTCCAGCCTTACGCAGCATGCTCAAGATGTGCAGTGCCCGAGTGATAGCGTCCTGCTCTTCTCCATTGTTGCCTGGCGGCTTTGATAAACTTCGCGATCGCTCGAGAATCGCGGCCTCTGCCACCTCGATCCGCCGCAGCAATTTGCTCCGGTCAGACTCGAGGACAGCAGCGCGGTAAAGCCTTTCCCAATCTTGCTTGACATAACGCGTAGACCGGGCGTGATCGGTGTGGTCCCAATGAACAGGGCACATCTTGACCTCCGTGCTGGGACGGCACAGCAGTTTGAATTATTCAGTGTTCTTGCTCCTCGTGTTCCCGGCTCTTGGGTGTTCGGCGCAAACATGCAATGTAAACTCTTTGTCGCGCTGCAACTCAAAGTTCCGCATCATTTCATCGAAAGATGTGCCGGTGGGCGGTCCAGAAGGTTTGAACCGCCAGCCACATTCGGAGCAACCAAACCCCCGAAAATGCCGTTGCTCAATCCACACCAGCTTCCGGCTCATGGCCGCCTATGTCGCAGCGCCCCAACGTTGTCTGACCACCTGCCTAGCACCCGCTTGCTGTCGAGGGACGCAGCGTTCTCCTTTCGCAGCGGCGTACTGCCTGATTGCGGCAGAAAACCGTCGCCCAGTCTGAGCGTGGCGGAAGATGCGTAACGTGACGAACTTTACATGCGCCAATTGGGATGGTCTGTCGGGCATCCTACAAACATAGAAGATTCTTGTTCGTGCGCACGCCCGATTTCGTGACCTTGTTTGAAGTGGTGGAATCGCTTAAGTGTCCGTTCAGGTTTCGTGTGTCTTGAAGCGGTCAGTATTGCTCAGTATCAGGATCGCATCCAGCTTAGTGTTGATAAGTCTCCGGGAGGGCTCACCATGCCCTCCGAGAATCCTACCCAGTTTCGCATGCATGGCAGGCGAGCATCTGCGAGGGTTTTCGCTTCTGATCCTGATCTTTTGAGGATGGTTTGTGGAAAGCAAAGGTCTCCAAGTCGTGCAGTCCGGCGAGCGGACGAATACCGAAGGGAAACCAGTCGGCAACCTGATACTTCTATCGATCTCCGATAGCGACTACAGCTCACTTCGCCCTCATCTCGAATACGTCAGCTTGCCAAACCATCTGGTCCTTCACGAAGGCGGTGGAAAGCTGGAATTTGCGTATTTTCCAAATCAAGGTTTGATTTCTCTGGTAGTCGTAATGAAAGACGGAGCGACCGCCGAAGCCGGCATTGTTGGCAATGAGGGCTTTACAGGAACACCGGCGGCTGTTGGCTTGAGCAGGAGCCCCCTTCAAGCGGTGGTACAAATCACGGGGGATGGCTTTCGAATAGAGGTCGCAGCTTTGCAAAGCATTTTGGAATCCGCTCCACATCTGCAGTTAATGTTGAGCCGCTATGCAGTAGTTCAGGGAATGCAGGTTGCACAAACAGCCGCGTGTAATCGGCTGCACGATATTAAGCAGCGCCTTGCGCGGTGGTTGCTAATGACTCAGGACAGAGTGGATTCGGAGTCGCTGCCCATCACCCACGATTTTCTCGCAACGATGCTAGGCACAGATAGGCCCAGCGTGAGCTTGGCAGCTGGTGTTTTGCAGAAGAAGAAGCTCATTGAGTACACCCGTGGCGTAGTGAAGATCGTGAACCGCAAGAAACTTGAAGAGTCCGCCTGTGAGTGCTACGGGATTACCCAACAGTACAATGGCGAACTGGGCTTGAAATAAGCGCGGCAGGACATTATCTGGTTGGGATGGAGACAACGTCCTTGGGGGGGTTGGTCATGGGCGATCCGCTCTTCGATCCTAGACACGAACTTCGGTGTGTGGCCCTTCACCATTTGCCGGATGCCGGGCCCAAACTCGTGGTAGACGTTAATTCCCGCATCGCTGCCAATCGTCGAACCAAAATTGTTGAATGTCGCCGAAGTGGATTGCGTCCTATTTGGACGCAGTGAGCTATGGACAGCGACCGATGCCAGCGCTCCGAGGAGATACGAAGTGTTCAGCCTTCTCTTTCCGGAGCCGTCACGCGCAATAAAAATGCCCGAAGCTGCGTAGGAGGCCCGGCCCATAAAGCTGTCGCTGGTCGAAGCGTAATAACGTGGGTTGAGCAACGGCGGATACAGGTACTTACCAAGAAAGGCGCCGGGCTCTTTTTGAATGAACGCCGTCTGATAAAAAGCGGTTACGCGTGCGCCGTGAAAAGGCACTGGACTTCAGCGGGTGCAACTCCCGCCCGGGAACTGGTTCGCTCCACCCGGTAGCAACCGAAACGACTGCAGAGGTAACGAAGCGGTCGGAGCTTTCGGTGTAGAGGGTCGCTAGGCGACTCGGCGAGCGTGCAGGCCATAACGTGAGTGAACGCTGAGCAGGCCTCGAAACGATTAATGCAGGAGCCGACCCACCGTGTAATTGGGGAAGGCCGACGATGATGGAAATAGTCCGAGCGAATGAAGTCCATCAAACCTGCCGGGGTAATGGCGATGGCATGCAGGCAGAGGAGACCAGACGCAACACGGGAAGCCCCCGCGGTGATCGCAATGAATAAGGATCAACTGGCAACTCGTGAGAGATGGGCCGGGCCGTGTGGGGTGGCGGAGAGGTTCGCAGTACCTACGAAACCGGGTAACTCCGGTGGAGGGAAGGGGCCTCAGTTAAAGACGGACGCAAGAAGCAACGAAGGACATGGGGATTGACGATGAGTCTAGCCACCCCGAGTTGTGTTCAGAAGTTGCAGGCAGCGTCACACGGACCATCGTGTGTCTTTTCCGAGAGCCGGATGCGGGACATCCGCCTGTCCGGTTCGATGAGCGGGAACAGGAAACAGAACCAAGCCAAACCGGACTGAGGCGACGATGCGAAAGCATTCGTCAGCAGCCACCGGAAGACTAAAGCCACTGCGCCTGTTCTCGACTCTACTGGGCGGTCCGGGAGTAACGTGTCCCATTTCTGTCCCGCGCATTACGCCCGGGCTGACGCTAATTGCGCCAAGTGTCAAAGGCGAGCTTGCTTCATCGACGAACGTGTGAAATCTCGCTGCTTGTGTTGGAGGCTGTACCGACGACGGAGCATCAGGAAGTGATCTCCACGTACGCATCTCCTGGCGCTGCACTTCGGGCAAGTGTGAACCGTCAAACTGTAATCCCTGAAGCAAGTCAGTTGAGGGACGTTTCTGGCACAGAGCCCCGCAAGCAGACAATAGAATAAGAGAAATTACCCGGATTGGCGCAGTTCGCTTTACCATAGCTCGGTCCTGCAAGGCGGCAAGCGACTTTTGGGCTCCTCGGCGATTCGGCTCGAAGCACACCTCCACGCTAGCACTCCACTGGGGCACTCGTCTGAGCAAGATTGCTCACTCGGGAAGCAGCAACTCCCAATGCGCCAGCGAACACCCCGGCGAACACCATCGACACGCCGAAGGGTGGGTTATTTGGCCCGTCCGGGCATTGCCATCTTAATCTCCGCATGTGAGCTATGTTGCTCAGACGCGAAAGTCTGCCCCTGTCATTCTTTACTCTCCTGAGTGTGTAGACGGAGCCGCGAACGCTGATTCGTAGCTCTTATTCTCAGGTCGCTGCCGCTCGGCTCCTGGTCAGGCCACGGCGAAGCGACCACATCCAGCCAATCGGCATTCTTCATCCGTGTGTACGCCGCGACACCTTGCGGGGCACACGATTCGACCCTAAAAAGTCTCGTAGATCGAAGTTAGGGCAACACCTCCAGGCGGACGAGGGGCGTTAGCCCGAGAAACTAAGGAAGGTCAAACATATGCCTTTAATTCAGTTGCTGGAAGTTCTGATCGTGGTGGGTGTCCTTCTGTGGCTGGTGAATCGCTTCATTCCCATGCAGGGGACCATCAAGTCAATTCTGAACGGCGTCGTGGTCATTGCTGTGGTTCTGTGGATCCTGAATGTTACGGGGATGTTCCATTCTCTTCCCAATATCCACATTGGGAAGGGATGACGATCTGGCAAGCGATCGTTCAGGGAACACCAGGCCGCCAACGCAAACAATAACGTAACCCGGCAGACCTCTGCCCCAAGGAGATAGTGTGAAGGCTAAGTTTCTTATAGCAGTCGGAATCACCCTTAGTTTGAGCGCGTTTGCGCAAACGAATCGCCAAACAACCATGGTCGTCGAACCCCTAAGTCCGACGCCGATCTTCCGAGTGAACGTGGTCAGCCGCAGCGTGCAGGCCGTCAACTATGAGCATCGCAGCGGAGCCAGCAAGCTCGACTTCGCGGGCACGGACTTAATGCCCTCCGCGAACGGTGAAGCGAAGGTGAACAGCAGGCGGGGATCCATTGAGATCGACGCGGAATTTGGCAACCTCCAGGTACCGACGGCTTTCGGCAATGAGTACCTGACCTACGTTCTGTGGGCGATTTCTCCTGAAGGCCGGGCCGTGAACCTGGGCGAAGTGTTAGTCGGCGGCAATCACCGCAGCAAGCTGCGCGTGACCACCGACCTGCAGGCTTTCGCTCTGATCGTCACCGCGGAACCTTATTATGCCGTCCGTCAGCCGAGCAACGCGGTTGTGCTTGAGAACGTGGTTCGCGAATCCACCAAGGGAACTACCGAGGCGGTCAATGCAAAGTACGAACTGATGGAGCGCGGCGGCTACATTCCCACCGGCTACAGATTCGACCCGGTGGTTCTGAATGCCAGGCTGCCATTGGAATTCTTCGAGGCGCGCAATGCCCTGCGCATCGCCCAATCGGAGGGAGCCGAGCAATATGCCAGCGACAGCTACCAACATGCTATCCAGTTGATGAACAATGCCGATGAATATGCCACCAGTAAACACATCGACATCAAGCCGCTGATCGCGGTTTCTCGCGAGGCGGTGCAGACTTCCGAAGATGCCCGCGAAATCGCAGTCAAAAAACTGGACGAGATACGCCTGGCAAACGAACGTCAAGCATCGAGCGACGCACAGGCACAGTCGCAGGCGCAAGCCGACAATGCAATTCGGCAGAAAGACCAAGCCCAGTCTGATGCGGCGATAGCTCAAGCGGCAAAGGCTCAGGCCGAATCGGATGCGGCAAAGGCCCGCGCCGACGCTGCCGAAGCTCAAAGTGCGACCACGCAGGCTAAGGCGGACATGGCGGCCAGCGAGGCTTCGTCAGCCAATGCAGTCTCTGCCGCCCAGGCTGATGCGGAGCAGTCTCGTTTAGCCGCACAGCAAGCACAACAGAGCGAGCAACAAGCGGAAACCGACAAAGCGGCCATGCGCACGCGATTGTCGGAGCAATTGAATGCCATTCTTCAGACTCGCGATAGCGCGCGCGGGCTCATCGTCAGCATGTCCGATGTCTTGTTTGACACGGGAAAATACTCGTTGAAGCCTGGTGCACGGGAGAAGCTGGCGAAGGTCGCCGGCATTCTTATCGCCTACCCCGGACTCGACATTGCAGTCGGCGGCTACACAGACAATGTGGGCAGCGACGAAATGAATCAAACATTGTCTGAGAATCGTGCTGGATCCGTGCGCGACTACCTTGTGCAACAAGGGGTACTGACGAATTCGGTTTCGGCCAGAGGTTTCGGCAACACTTTGCCAGTAGCTTCAAACGATAACTCCTCCGGACGCCAGCAGAACCGGAGAGTTGAACTTCTCGTATCCGGCGAAGCCATCGGCAGCCCGGTTAACGCAACCACAGGAAGCTTGCAGTAGAGCAAGCGTAAGCAAAGATCAATAAACAAGGAGGCAACACCCATGAAACTAGTAGGAATTATCAGCACAGCAGTTCTGTCTTTGACCCTCGTCGCCGCGGCTCCGGTGTACGCTCAGGAGCAGCATGATCAGCAGGAAGAACAGAAAGCCAAGCCTGCCCAGGACGAAAAACAAACGCAACCAGCTAAATCCGCGAAGCCAGAGGAAAAACCCACGGCGCAGCAGGACAAGAACACCAAGCCCGCAGAACAGAACGCAAAGCAGGAAGACAAGAACGCCAAGCCGGCAGAGAAGAACGCGCAGCAGGAACAGCACGCCGCTGGTAACGGTGGTGGCCGCATTCCCGCAGACAAGTTCAAGGCCAATTTTGGACAGCAACACACGTTTCGTGTCAGCCAATCCGACTACAGCAATCACCGCTTCCAATACGGCGGCTATTCGTTCGGATTTGTTGACGCGTGGCCAAGCAACTGGCTCTACACGCAAGACGTTTATGTGATCGAGATTAACGGCGTGTATTACCTGTGCAACGCATCGTTTCCCGGCGTTAACCTGGTACTCAGCTTCACACCATAGCCGGTTCGTCCGGTGTCGCCTGCGAACGCAACCAGCTTAACCTGATCGATTAACCTGATTGATTAACTTGATCAAACTACGATCGGCGCGGGTCCCTTCTTGGGCTCGCGCTGGCTTTTTTCTGCCGCCAGCAAGGTCATCTCGAAAACATATCGTTTAGCAGATCGAGTGGCAACATTCACGAGAAGTGAGCTGTAGTGCACAGACCGGGCAGTGCCTCCGTGGCATGCTTGCATCGACGCAGTTGCCGTTCAATCCGCGCAGCCCGCAGCGGCAAGGTAGGACCGGGCAACCGAAGGATGATCTGGCAAGGTGGTTCAAAATGCGCAAAGTCCGCTTGTTATTGCTAGCCTTTCTGATACTGGCCATACCGGCCACCTCGTTGGCGCAGATCGGCATGTCGATCACGATCGCTCCACCCGAGCTGGTGGCGTACTCGCAACCTGCTTGTCCTCAGAGCGGTTATTTGTGGACACCCGGCTACTGGGCCTATGGCGATGAAGGCTACTTCTGGGTGCCAGGTACGTGGGTCATGGCTCCCGAGGTTGGTCTGCTCTGGACTCCCGGTTATTGGGGCTGGGGCGGCAATGCCTACGCCTGGAATGAAGGGTACTGGGGCCCCACTGTCGGCTTCTACGGCGGCGTTAACTATGGCTATGGCTACGGTGGTTCCGGCTACGAGGGCGGATACTGGAGAAACAACGAATTCAGCTACAACCGCTCGGTGAATAACGTCGATGTGAGCAACTTTCACAACACTTACGAAAAAACCGTAATCAACGAAAGGGCGGGAAACAATGTTAGCTACAACGGCGGGACCGGTGGAATAACCGCTCGACCAACCGCCGCCGAAGAGACTGCGGCACATGAGCGCCATACTCCGGCAACAGCCGCACAAACAGGGCATCAACAGGCCGCCAGCAAGAACCATGAACTATTGGCGTCGGTGAATCATGGCAAGCCGCCAATCGCTGCAACATCCAAACCGGGAGAGTTTACCGGCAAGGGTGTGGTGGCGGCCAAGGGCGCTGCAGCCGAAAACAAGGCAGCCGAGAACAAGTCGGCCGAGAAAAAAGCAGCTACAACTCGCACGAACGAGAACAAGGCGGCCGAAAAACAAGCAGCGGCTACTCGCACGAACGAGAACAAGTCGGCTGAGAAGAAAGCAGCCACTACTCGCACGAACGAGAACAAGTCGGCTGAGAAGAAAGCAGCCACTACTCGCACGAACGAGAGCAAGGCGGCCGAAAAACAAGCAGCGGCTACTCGCACGAACGAGAACAAGTCGGCTGAGAAGAAAGCAGCCACTGCTCGCACGAATGAGAACAAGTCGGCTGAGAAGAAAGCAGCCACTGCTCGCACGAATGAGAACAAGTCGGCCGAGAAAGCAGCCACCACTCGCACGAACGAGAACAAGGCGGCCGAAAAACAAGCAGCCACTGCTCGCACGAACGAGAACAAGTCGGCTGAGAAACAGGCAGCGGCTACTCGCACGAACGAGAACAAGGCGGCCGAAAAACAAGCAGCCACTGCTCGCACGAATGAGAACAAGTCCGCCGAGAAACAAGCAGCCTCTGCTCGTTCGAATGAGAATAAAACGACTCATGCGCAGCCGGCAGCTCATGCGCAGCCGGCAGCTCGTCAACAGGCTGCACCCCGTCCCGAGGCTCACCCCGTGAGCGCTCCCGAGAAAAAATCACCTGGAGGTAAAGAATAGCCTCGTCAGTAGCGAGTTGACTGCGACGTGTGGCGTCAGGCCGCTCGAGGTCTAAGAAAGTCGATTTAACTCTTACATTGGCGCGGGTCCACTCCGTGGGCTCGCGCCATTTCCTTTCCGGCGGTACGCAGAAATCGAAGTGGTGGGCGGCGTTGTGGAGATGCGATCCAGCCGTTGCCATCGCCCGCATCCAAGAGAGCACTCATTCCGCCCTTTGGGACCCAATTCTCAACATTGAGCAGTTTTGACCAGTACGGGACCAGCAAAACACCTATAAAGAAAGTGGCTCTTCCTCAATCTTGCGCCCGGGCCGCACCTTGAGGATCGGGATACGCAACAACATCGAGTTAGAGCCGCCCCCTGCGGTTAGGGACGTTTGAACGTCGTCTCAGAGAGGGGGAAAAGGAGTGGAATATGCTTGGAACGATACTGATCGTAGTTTTGATCTTAGCGCTCTTGGGAGTGTTACCCAGATGGTCGCATAGTCGAGACTGGGGTTATGCTCCGACCGGAGGACTGGGACTTATCCTTTGCATCGTTGTTATTCTTCTGGTCCTCGGTCGGATTTGAACCATGTACCAGCCGACAGTGGCGAGCGCCCCTGCACAGTGATCCGCCGCCCAACTTTTACTTCAAGGACGCCGCCCTAGTGCGGTCGTTGCCCCTACAATTCCCGTTGATGTTGATGAGGTAGGATTAATCTGCTTACGCAAGAGAGCCCTGTGCCCGCATGGGCTGTTATCGTTTGCCGATTCCTTCTTCCACGGCCTCGGCTGCGGAAAGTTTCCGATCCCGGTGCGGCTCGGTGCGCGGGGCACCTGTGTGCAGTTCACAGGCCTCCCCGATCGCTGCCCCACAAGTGTTACAGGGCACGGAAAATATCTGTTTCGGGGTGAGTTCTTTGGTCTTCACTGCCATAGAATGCAACGCCCGCAGCAAGAAAGATGTTCAAAATTGATCATTCTCAATAGATAAGGGAAGCGGCAGGATTCATTTTGGGTCCACCAAAGCTTTTTCAAGATTATGAGCAAAAGTGAACATCTTCGGCGATTTCGATTCTGTCAACCTATCGTAGGGTGTAGCCCTACACCGGGAGAAGTCATTGATGGCACCAGCAACCACGTTGGCCAAGAAAAAGCGCGACTTCGACCCAAAGAACTTCCTTGCTACTATCGGCGCGGGTCGGAAAGTCGTGGTTTTTCCCAAGAAAGAATCGGTCTTCACCCAGGGAGATGCGGCTGACTCAGTCTTCTACATCCAGGAAGGCAAGGTTCGACTCACGGTCGTATCCAAGATTGGCAAAGAAGCAACCTTGGGCATATTGAGCGAAGGAGAGTTTTTCGGAGAAGGTGGCCTGGCTGGACAGCCTGTGCGCATGGGGTCTGCAACCGCCATGACGGACTGCGAACTTCTGCGCATCGACAAGAAAGCCATGATGGAAGCGCTTCATCGGGAACACGAGTTTTCCGACATGTTCGTGACCTATTTGCTGGCAAGGAACATCCGCTATGAAGAGGATCTAGTTGACCAGCTCTTCAATTCCAGCGAAAAGAGACTGGCCCGGATTCTGCTCCTGCTTGCTCATTTCGGCAAGGAAGGCGTGCCCGAGACGGTCATCCCCAAGATCAGCCAGGAGACCCTCGCCGATATGATAGGCACAACCCGGTCTCGGGTCAGTTTTTTCATGAACCGGTTCCGCGAGTTAGGCTTTGTTGACTATGGTGGGGGTGGACTGCAAGTTCATAGTTCACTTCTAAATATCGTTCTCCACGATTAGCTTCCGCGCCCCCATCCCAGAAACAAAGCTGCCCGACAGCAACCAGCAAGTCAGCCCGCTCCGCCGGTTCGGCCGACATTTACCCAACAGCCGGGAGAACGTTGATGCTGTGTTTTCTGCACTTCGGCTGTCCGCCGTTGCACTGATTTACAAACCGATCAATTCTGACCAGTCTTCCGGGACCTAAAGTTCGATACTGGCAACTCACAGGTTCCGACGCCAGGGGGAACTTCGATGGACAAGGTCGGTTCTTGTGGGACATTCGATACATGGAGGTTTCGATGAATCTGCATATGCTGGATACGAATCTGATTGTGCTCGCCGCCGTGGCGATTCTGATCGTCGCAGTGCTGGCTTGGCTGTATGCGCGAAAACGCAGGAATACGACCGCAGACCTGCGAAAGAAATTTGGGCCCGAGTACGATCGCGCGGTGCTTGTACATGGGGCAGGACGAAAAGCAGAATCGAAATTAGAGGATCGCGAGAAACGGGTTGAAAAACTCAACATTCGCGATCTTGATCCGATGGAAAGCGAACGTTTTTCGAAGCAGTGGGAGTCCGTGCAGTCTCGCTTTGTCCCAAAGGGGGCAGTCACGGAAGCCGATGACCTGGTGTCCTCTTTAATGAAAGCTCGTGGCTATCCCGTATCCGATTTCGATCAGCGCGCCGCCGACATTTCTGTCGACCATCCCCGAGTGGTGGAGAACTACCGGTCCGCGCATGAGATTGCGCTGCGGGTTGGGAAAGACGCAGCAACCACGGAAGATCTGAGGACAGCGATGATTCACTACCGCTCTCTGTTTGAGGAACTGGTGCAGGTGCCAGCCAGTGTTGAACGGAAGGAAGTAGCGTAATGACTGAACCCAAGACAAAAGACGGGGTCCTTACGGATGCCGATCTGGCGGCCTATGGCATCCCGCCAAAGCAGCCCGTGGGGCCGACAAGGGTGAAAAGTCATGCGACTATGACGAGAAAAAAGGGCAAAATGATGAAACCAAGCACGCAAGACCCAAGACCAATGAAGGGCGTAACCGTGGAGGCGACGAGATAAAGAATGGGATGGTGTCCCGGTTTGTCGGCTACGACGAAACGGGCTTCGAGACCATCAGCCTCCAGCTGACCGACCATGCTGATGGCGGCGCTCGCCCTGAGGCCCGTCAATTGATTTGTGATTTGCGAGGCTGTAAGCCATTGAAAGAATGGCTCCTCAGGTAGGACTCGAACCTACAACCCTCCGGTTAACAGCCGGGGAGCATATGCTGGAGTTAACGTACTTTCAAGCACTTAGATGGAGCACTCCGGCGTCTTTGGAGTGTTTTCGGCGATAAACGGTTCCAAAAACGGTTCCAAGTTTGGTCGCGGAGAACCGTTCGCATGGGCCGATGATTTCGATGAATCTGAAGCCTCTGATGTCCAGTGGGAACAACGCACCGGAAGCTGGATTCGAATTTGGGTTAGAACATAAATTCAAGAAAATGCGGCGCACTCGCTGTTGTCTTTTGGGCGTGTAAGGCGATGGGTCGCGTAATTCTCGCGTCAACTGTTGTGCGCTGCCGCGACAGTAGGAGCGCTTATCGGATCAAACGGAACGGTGCCTTTAGGGAGCCATGGATTGCGGTCTTTTGCCGTCCGTTCGTGCTAAAGTCTTCCCATGGTAGTCACGGTGAATATTCCCGATGAACTTGCGGAAGCGGCCAAGTTGCGTGGCTTGTCTCTTGAAGCGTACGTTCAAGAAATCTTGGCTCAACAGTTAGCACGTCCTGCGGAGACCAGGCAGCCGCGTACGGCGGAAGAGATTCGCATCTGGCTCGACTCATTGGCCCAGTTCTCGGATAAGATTCCACCTTTGCCCGAGACTATTTCCCGCGATTGGCTATACCAGGATCACGACTAGATGGCTATTACGTCGTGCCTGGTAGATACCAACATCCTGCTGCGTATGACCCGGCGCTCCGACCCTCAACACCAAGTCGTCGACGCCGCGCTCGCTCGACTCGCGGGCCAAGGCACAATCCTTCACTACACGCACCAGAATGTTGCCGAGCTTTGGAATGCAATGACTAGGCCCGTTGCCCGTAATGGTTTCGGGTTGAGCGCCGCGGAAGCCGAGCGCGAGGTCCGAGCGATCGAGGCCGGCATGAGCTTCTTGCCAGACAGTGAAGCCGTCTATCGAGAGTGGCGACGAATTGTTTTACAGCACGGTGTGCTGGGAGTTCAAGTGCACGACGCGAGGTTGGCAGCGGCCATGTATGTCCACTCGGTGGCCCACATTCTCACGTTCAATGTGACGGACTTCAGCCGCTTCAGCGATCTCACCGCGATGCATCCGGGCAGCATCCACTAGCCGGGGTAGCCCTTGATGAGCGCAGGGGGATTCGCCACAACGATCCGAGGATCGCGCCCACTCCGTCGTCGCGTGGCTCACCGCCCACGGCGTAGCCGGCGACCGCGTCGCGTCGAAGGGATATGGTAAAACCGTGCCCGTCGCCGACAACAGCACCGAGCCAGGCCCCGCCAAGAATCGCCGCGTCGAGATCGCCGATCCAAGATGCACCGCGAAGACGCCGACAAAAGCAGGGAACCAAGAATCCGGTCAGCACCCTCTCCTCCGCGCCGGAGGGGAGGCTGCTTGTATCTTTAAACTATGAAAAAATCGCAATGAGTAGTTGCGTGCGACTGTGGAATTTGACTCTCAAGCGGGAAGCGAGAACATGCACGGCAACGCCATCCTTCGACCGGTTTGGCACACCTTTCGAGTTGATGCTTCCTTCGATCAACAGCGACGCATTACAGGTATTGGACTGATCCTGCGAGCAACCGATAAGGGCGACCGAGATGGTGCATTTGTGGCCAGATTCTCCGAAGCTTATATTGGGCTACCGACCCAAGCCGGCGAACAATTCGCTGTGCTTCGCGCGTTAGAAATTGCTTTCGAAAGAGGCTATCGGTTGCTCAGGGTAAGATCCGACTACAACAGGATGAGAATCGGACTGAAAGAGGCTTATCAAGCTGGTGTTGTTCAGGACGGGCGCAGCCTTCGAGGGATGATTTTGTGCCTAGCGCAACAGTTCGATCAGGTAAAATTCGCATGGATACCGCGCCGCAGAAATCAGGAAGCTCACTCCCTGGCTCGCAAAGCGGTACTCCAAAGCACGCCGGTCGTGCGCGAAGATGTGCAGAGATTGTTCGACTCGGGCAGCATCTCTTAAATGTAAGAGTCTTAACTGCAAGAATTTCCCTCTTTACAAGCCCGGTGGTTCATCCCCCTCGAAATGCGGGTCATATCCGCTAAAAAGGAGGCACTCCAGGCGCTCAGCATCTCGAAGAACGTCGCCTGGGACGCGTTTACGCTCCACTTCGAGGAAATCGAGGAGTCCATTGACAGCACCCGCGACACTTCTATGAATCAGAGGATCAGACCTTGTCAACTCGGCGTAGCGTTTTGTGACCGCTCAAAAAGCTCGAAACTGTTGCACGGGATATTTCTGCTTGTCTGAGGAAAGGCCTTCCTGGAAATCGGCCCAGCATTGCATTGCCTCAGCAGCTAACCGATCCTTCTCTGGAGACCGCATGCTATCTGTTCTTCTTCCGGAAGCGCCATTCGAACATCGTAGTGTACCCTTCTTCACCAGTCTGATGGGATGCCCGGTAGGAATCTGAGGCCGCGCACTGCCGGTTGTGTTAGCGACCATTGAGGAAGCGCCAACCCGCCTCCAACTGCCGAAAGGCGAGTCCGCAATCCCCCGATCGGTCCGGTTGAACCGACGAATCATCGGCTACAACGCCCGTTTCCGGCCAACTTCCGGTTAAGCCGACCATCCGCCCGGTGGCGAGCGATTCCGTGGGTGTGAGTTCTATTGATTCCATGACAATGTCGGCTCCCGTACCCGAGTAAACTTTGGTGGCTAGCAACCAACCAAGAGCGCTCGGGTGCACGCCATGAAAAGCAATAAATCGTCAAACTGGGCGCAGGTCCGAAACCCCGAGACAACATGCGGACAGCCGGACTGAGCGCGTAGGCTCTAACTAACTGTCGAAACAATAGCGCTAATCAGGTTCCGAGCAGGCCCAATTTCCTACTTAGCGCAATCTGGTTACAACAGCTATTGTGGAAGACCGAGAGTGACTGTTGCACAAATTCCTAGAATTAACGATTGTGGGATTCGTAAGCAGGTGTTTGCACTGAGTACGTCCCGACCTGTGTGCGTCCGGGGTCAGTTAGCGCAATTGCGAGTAGAGTCGAGAACAGGCGCAGTGGCTTGTAGCCTCCCGGTGGCTGTTGGGGTGCTTTCGCGTGACCCGCCTCAATCCGGTTTGGCGTAACTCTGTTTCCTGTTCCCGCTCATCGAACCGGACAGGCAGATTTCCCGCATCCGGCTCTCGGAAAAGACTCACGATGTTCCGTGTGACGCCGCCTGCAACTTCTGAACACAACTCGGGGTGGCTAGACTCATCGTCAATCCCCATGTCCTTCGTTGCTTCTTGCGTCCGTCTTTAACTGAGGTCCCTTCCCTCCGCCGGAGTTACCCGGCCTCCGCGGTACTACGGACCTCTCCGCCACCCCACACGGCCCGACCTGTCTCTCGCGAGTTGCCAGTTGATCCCTAACGCGATCACCGCTGGGGTTTCCCGTGTTGCGTCTGGTCTCCTCTGCTTACATGCCGTCGCCATTACCCCGGCAAGTTCGATGGAGCTCATTCGCTCGTCCCTCTCCATCGCCAGCGGCCTTCCCTGTGTAACAGTCAGGTCGGCTCCTGCAATTGTTGTTTCGGGGCCTGCTCAGCGTTCACTCACGTTACGGCCTGCACGCTCGCGGAGTCGCCATGCGACCCTTTCCATCGAAAGCTCCGACAGCTTCGTTGCCTCCGCTGCCGCTTCGATTGCTACCGGGTGGAGCGAACCAGTTCCCGGGCGGGAGTTTCACCCGCTGAAGTCCAGCGCCTTTCACGGCGCACTATTTCGCCAACTACCATCGAAGATTGGTGCTTGTGAGATCATTGGTCGATTATGGAGTAGAGAAGGAACGTATGAGGACATTCGGACGAACAGTGTCCACAGTCGCAATCGTGGCCTTCCTTGCGACGATCGAATGCAGAGCCGAGTCACCGCATTACGTCTTTGTGCTGCCAGATGGCTACGTCGGCTGGATCCAAGTGATTTTTGATTCGCCGGGAGCCGCAAAGATAGTGCCGAAGCGTGGACGTTTTGTTCTAAGGGTTGATAAATCCGGGGTTCTGAGAACCAGTTCGACGGAGTACGTATTTGCTGGCTCGCATGATGAGTTCTTCTACAGCCGTCTCGACGCCAGAGGCAAAGAGGTCTTGTCCGCAGTACCGTCGAACCGCTACTGCGGTGAGGAGTCAGGAATCGATTCGTGCTACGGCGCTGACGGCACAGTGTCAGATGGCTTTACTGTAGGACGGGCGAATTTGGGACGCTCCAACGATGGCACTCCCGGGCACTCATGGTTCCTGTTTGTTGGTCCGCCAGACTTGAGAACCAAGATGGCTAAGCCCATCCACCGTGCTCCCGGTGAAAAGTATCAGATCGACGTGCCCGAAGATGATCCGCACCCCGGACTGATCAGCGCGAAGCCATAGGCCCGAAGATCAATTAGTTCGAATACCGGGCAGACCGAAAATGACCCCTCTTTAGATGAGACTGCGCTGCTATTTTAACCAGCGTCACTCAAAATCCCCCCCGGATCAGGGGTCAATGAGTTCTATAAAAAGGGATGTCAAGAAAAAAGCTCCGCCTCGACCGGCGCGTCGAGATTCTTTCTCGAGATCCAGCCCACTGTAGTTTCGCTTCGCTGGGAGAGTTTGGCTTGTTGTCCATCCTGATGAGTTTCCCCTGTGATCGTGGCGGCGCAATCGAGTTGGAAAGAGCGGCAAGCGACCGGTGTTTCGATGCGTCAACCATGGTTCTATCCGAGGCTCGTGGCCTATGGCTATTTCTGGTTAAGGGAGTCCCGCACGATCTGGTTAAGGCTTATATGTGGTTCGCCATAGCGGGTTCAGGCAAATTCCCGGATGCGCAGCCCAATCTTGAAGGCCTCACCGCGGAGATGACTGAACACCAAATATCTGAAGCACAGTCTTTAGCGCTAGAGTGGCTAAAACGACAACCCCGCGATCCTGAAAAGAGCTTAGATCACATCTACTACAAACCCCAATAAGAAACCGTCGTTGACCGTTGAATCTGCACAGTACGAGCGTGAATCACAGCATTACAAGGCGAGATTCTCGCTCGTACCGCCAAGATAGGTGGCGATCGCGGTAGGGACAGCCATTGCTGGCTGCCCCCCGCACAGACCCGGACGGGCGCTGATTAGCGCATCCGGTTCTTATCTCGGATGAATAGCGGCCCGCCATAGCGGTGGGCCGCACACTCGCCCACCCATGGGACACGCGCAGTCCCGCACTGAGTCGGGTACGTGTCAAGTGGAAGAGTGTTCTCCTTGATCCGCAGCCTTCCCTCCTCACTCTCCGCCGACGAACCTGCCGTCTTTGTTCGAATGATTCATCGGTACTATGCCGCAGTGTGACTCCTCGGTGACGTGCATGCGAGCCGTGTGGCCTAAGCCTTCGCTCGCCGACCTGCTGCCGGACTGGCGTCAGGTGTCTCCGAGGTCTCCCGGTTCTCGTGCATGAAGTTTCTAGGCGTGCCGTGGGGTCTTCGACCACGCCGGACTCGACAGGAACTCGCGTTATCGCTCCTGTCCATGTTGCCTTCCGCGCATATTAACCGCGTCGGCGTCCGGGTCGTATCTTTTCGCGGCTCAATGGCCACCCCGCCTATCCTCTATCTACGCTTCGCTGGGTCCCTCACGGTAGCAGCGCAAGACTCGAGGCCAAGTGGATCGCTACTCCTTTCTTGTAAGGCTCTTTCATCCTCTACTTCATGCCGGTTTATCCCGGCGCACTAACATCCCGATTACACTCACAACGGGGCCCCGGTGGGGGTTCTGAGTGTAAACGCATGATTTCGTCAACTATTGGTAAACAGTGCGCGACGAGGAATGACTTTTTCCAGCTACTGCAGCTTTGCGTACTCTGCCTTGGCTTGTTTCAGGACGGGGATGTCGGGGTCGGCGTCTTTCCAGAGTGTGAGGAAATCCTGATAAGCAGTGCGGGCTTTGGCTTCGTCGCCCTGCACGGCATAAGCGCGAGCGAGGCCAAGGCGGGCCAGCGCCCCCCAGGGAAAGTTCGCGACCAGTCCGCGATGGTCAATGAATTTCTGAAATTCCGCTGCCGCTCGGTTGCCGTCTTGCAGCATAAGATAGGCTTCTCCCCGCAAATAAACCGGGCTAAGGATTGCAGTTGATGCACCAAGTTCGATCGGGCTCGCCGACTTCAAGAGTTCGATTGTCCGGTTCGGGTCTTTGCGCTCCAGTGCGACGGCTGCTCGGATCGTGGGCAGCCAATACCTCTGCACCAGCGTGTCCAGCGGCAAGGTCTTGTCGAGTTCGGTGGCCAGCTTCCCAGCCCCTGCTGTATCGCCTGCCAGCGCCAGGGCAAGCGCTGCCACGGCTCGCACATCGCGGTTCGGGGCCAACTTCACTGCGGCATTGGCCTCGATACGTGCTTGCTCCCCGTTTCCCGATTCCGCCTCGCGCAGCGCTGACACTGCCTGATATGCTGCCGCAGCCTCATTGGCGTCATTGTGCCGGGCGGAATCCATCGCCCGCCCGGTCAGTTCTTGCGCGCTCCTCAGCTTGCCGTACCAACCTTCCGTGTCCGCTTGCGCCGCTAGCAACAAGTCTTCCGCGCCCGGCTTTCCCATGGCGACGGAAGCCAACTGCGCCATCTGTGCCGTGTCGCCCTTCAAAAAAGCCAGCCAGTAACGGGCCTGGGGCAGAAACTCGTTCTCCAGTTTGTGCTCCTCCGCCTGGTTGTACACCCCGTCCGCTTCGTCCAGCCGGCTGAGGCTCATGTAAGCGACGCCGAGGTTGACATAGTTGGCCACCCTGGTAGGCTCCAGACGCAGCGCCTCGCGGTACTCCTGCAATGCCTTTTCCCAGTTTCCAAATTCTTTGGAGATACCTGCCAGCACTATGTAAGGTAGTTCGTCTCGTGGGTAGGTCTGCTGCCATAGTCCGAAAACCTGCGCCGCCTTCTCCAACTCTCCTGTCGCGAATTCACAGTAGCGCCCCTCGATGTAAAACCGCTCCCGTTCGCTTACCTTTTCCCGCAGTTCGTAAGCCTTGCGTGCATTTTCCGCCCCCCGTCCCCATTCTTCGAGGTTGACGTAGACAGCTCCCATCCGGGCGTAGGCCATCGCAAAATTCAGATCAAGCTCCACCGCACGCTTATAGAAAGGCAGGGCGGCTGTGTTCCCTTTTGTATACAGGGTCTTTTGCCCCAGGCTGTAGGCTTTCAGCGCCTCCAACGATGGCGTTGTCGCTTCCTCCACCGGCGTGGCGTATTTCTGCACCGAACTGAGCGACTCGCCCAACTTGCCGCGCAGACTGATCGCCGCGTTGTCCAAAGCCTTGAGCACTGCTTCCTTGCCTGCCGCCTGCTCCTGTGCTTCCGCCAGCACGTCCCCCGTGTTGCAGTTCACAGCTTTCAGGCCGATCACGTACTGGCTCCCTAGCCCCGCAATCGAGCCGGTCAGCATGGCCTTGCTGCCCGTGCGCTGGCAGACCTCGCGTGTGACGTTCGCCGTTAGGCGGTCATCGGGGGAGCGGCCCATCAGCTTCAATGTCTCATTCACCCTGCGCTCGGAAATCAGAGCGAGAAAGGGCGATTGCTCGAGCTGTACCGAGAGTCCCTGCTTCAGCGTGTCGTCGAATACCGCATCACCAGTCTTATTGTCAAAATCGGAAAGAACAATCGTGTCTTTGTCGGTCAGGCGACTGTTTTGCTGATGCGAACGATAGTAAAACCCACCCACTACGAGCAAGGCGACCAGCAGGACGGGAACCGCAATCTCCCTAACCTTAGCAACCCAAGCCGCTGGAGCCTCTGAGACGGCCACTATGCCGGTCTCGCTGTCCCGTTTCAGCCGCTGCAAATCCGTGCGCATCTCGGCCGCGCTCTGATAGCGCAGGTTGCGATCCTTCTCCAGTGCCTTGTTGATGATCTCTTCCAGCTTGGGCGGCACATCGGGATTCAGCCGCACCGCTGGCGTGGGAGCCGCATCCAGAATGGCTTTGAAGATGACTCCCGAGCTTTCCCCACGGAAGGGCAGCGTGCCCGTAGACATCTCATAGAGCACAGCTCCGAACGAGAACAAATCCGTTCGTGCATCTAATTCCTTCGCTTGTACCTGCTCCGGCGACATGTAAGTCACCGTTCCCAGCGTCGTCCCCTTGCTGGTCAAGTCCGTGCTTACCGAAGCCGTTTGCGTGTTGGCCTCACCTGTCTCGGTCTTTGAACGGGCAGTGATCTTGGCCAAACCGAAATCGAGAATCTTGGCATGGCCCCGGTCGGTGACAAAGATGTTGGCAGGCTTGATGTCGCGGTGAACGATCCCCTTGGCGTGAGCGGCGTCGAGTGCATCGGTGATCTCAATGGCCAGCGACAATAGAGTTTCAATTTCCAGCGGATGTCCCGTGATACGCGGCTTCAGCGTCAGCCCGTCCAGAAACTCCATGGCGATGAAGGGCTGCCCATCTTGCTGTCCGATTTCATGAATCGTGCAGATATTGGGATGGTTTAGTGCAGAGGCAGCTTGAGCTTCTCGCTGGAAGCGAGCCAATGCTCGCGGGTCTCTGGCGACCTCGTCAGGCAGGAACTTCAGGGCAACAAAACGATGGAGGGTTAGGTCCTCAGCCTTATAGACCACGCCCATCCCGCCACCGCCCAACTTCTCGACGATGCGGTAGTGCGAGATAGTCTGGCCGATCATTGGCTGAAATCTTAGGACTGGGGGTGGGGCAAGTCAATGAAGGGCAGCAAGTTGGCGGCATCTCAGCGCGATGGTTGACGATAAATCGCGATTTCGCTAACTGACTCCAGACGGACGGGCCGGAGGCGTGCAGTAGAGCTTCTTCAGACTCAGTACAGCAGCAGGTTGTCGAACGCATCCGGAGCGAGCTCGGCTAGCGAGTGCATTGCGAGATCTGCGGGAAGGGGTTTGCCGTTGCGGGTTACGCCCATGCTTTTCATGCCGGCGGCGCGGGCGGCTTCGATGCCGTGCACAGCGTCTTCGACGACGATGCAGTGACTGGGAGGAACGTTGAGTTTGGCGGCGGCAACCAGGAAGACTTCGGGGTCGGGCTTGCCGCGGTGCACGTCTTCGGCGGAGACGATGGCTTCGAAGCAGTCGGCGGCGTGGAGGGCCTCGATGTTGAATCGCAGGAGAATGGGACACGTCGCGGTTGAGTGTCTTCGCCAGCGTCGGTGGATTGTTGGTATAAATCTGGGCGTCATAGCGTCCACGCGAGACCGAAACGTAGGTCATGCGGCTGTTGAGCAAATCCTTCGCGCCCAACTCGGTGTCCACGTGAATCAGGACACGGTCGGCAGTCTGGCCCTGGCTGGAGTGGCTGGTCATGGCATAACCGTGGTCGAGATGCGGATGCTTGGGCGGGTCGAGTTGAACGGTGCGGCCACTGTCCATCCTCAAGCGGAGACGCCCGTCCCTTTCGATGCTTTTGATGGTGCCCAACTCGCGGTTCGCAACCCTCAGTTTGTTGGCCGGCGCGGTGAACTGGATGCGGTCTCCCACTGAAAAACTCCGCATCTCCTCGCGGAAGACGGAAACACCCTGCTGCCTGCGTGGATCGTAAGTTCGCTCCGCGCCGTCCCGAAGCTCGACGGTCAGCCGGTTTCTCGGAGCGTCGATGCTCTTTACCTGTGCATATTCGCCTTTGCCAATGCCAGTCTCCTTCGATGCCCGCGAGTAGCGCAGCACATTGCCCACCTCATAGCGCTCGGCCCATGTGCGGTCCGCTCCGGTGAGGTCCTGGCGCGGCACTAGCGTCCGGATGCTGTGCTCATCCTTGCTGACGAGGCCACTCCGCTGTAATTCCTGATGGACGCGCTCGTTGATCTCCATGCGAGAGCGATTGTCGGGAGAAATCACCAGCGTATTTTCCGGTGATTTTGCATAGTCTTTTGCAATCGCGGCGATGCGCTCGTCGTGGTTTTTGATCTCATGGACTCGGCCTTGCCGGTCAAGACTCTGTATCGCCTCACGCAGTTCGCCCCGTGCAAGCTGCTCGACTACCCGCTTCAGTTCTGGGTCTTTCTGGCGCACGATCTCTTCGAGCTTCACCGTTCTCATACCCGCGTCCTGGAGCTGCGCGAAGGGCCGGCCGGCCTCGACCGCCTCATGTTGCCGCCGGTCGCCTACGAGCAAGACCCGGTTATTCGGATGGAGCCGGTTCACAAACTCGTGCACCTGCCGGGTCGATGCCAGAGAGGATTCGTCGAGCACATAGAGCCGTTTCTCGCCGGTATTCGGCTGCTGTCCACGCGCCAGATGCTTCTGTAGTGTGGATGTCTCCATACCGGCTTCCCCGAGCTTCTGCGCCGCGCGGGACGTGGGCGCGAAACCTTCCACCCTGTAGCCCTCGGCCTCGGCGCCTTCGCGGATCACGGACAGAGTTGTTGTTTTGCCCGCGCCTGCGATGCCATCTAAACCGACAACCTTCTCCCGCGAGAGAAAGATCTCGTCCACCGCCTGGCGCTGTGAACTATTCAGTTCCGGGTGGCGGTCTTCTGTGTCGATGCGCACTTGCGGCGAGACCAGCATGGGATCGCTGTAGTTTCGGCGATTGCCTTCCTGCATCCGGCCAATGACCTCAAGCTCCATGCGAACCATCGCGGCGGTCGTGTATTGTTGCCCAGCACCAACGTGGGAGACTTCCCGGAACTCCCCGGCCTCGATCCGGCGCTCGAACTCCTGCTGGACCTGGGCATAGGTGGTTTCTCCCATGCCGCGCACCAACGCCGTTTCAAGGATCGCGCGGCGGTCCTCGACAGCCGATCTCTCGAAGACATGATCGCGCGCCCAGGTCACGGCCCGCTGCGCCTGAACCTCTGGCTCCGGCATCCGGTATTGCCCATGTTCGCGCGCCAGTGCGATGACGTCGTCGGCCTGGTGGCCGTACTTTGCTGCCAGCTCGCGATGCCGTTGTAAGACTTCTCCTGGCGACAGCAGTTCCTTGCGGTCGCGGGTATGGTGGGCCGCGATCTGTGCCGCCGCGGCTCCGTCGATTCCTTGTTCCCGCAGATGGTCTTTGATCTGTTCACGTCGCGGGCTGGAAGCCTCCAAATATTCCTTCGTGTACCCTCGAATTTCCGGCTGTCCATGCTTGCCGCGCTCCAGTTCGTAGCCGAGCTTTTCGAGATGCAGTGCCAATTCGGATCGGTAGACCGCAGTGGCGTAGCGCTGTGACACGAACATCTCGTGTGGCTGCAAAGCTCGCATCTGTTTCCCATTTTCGAGACCATTCTCGCGCTCGGTCATGTTGAAGATCACGGCATGAGTATGAAGCTGGGGCGCAGCATAGCCATCGACGGGCCGAGCGGTATCGTGCTCGAAAGTGGCGGCGATGAATTTGCCCGTCGTCTCCGGGGCATGGACATTGCCAATCCGCGCCTGTGTGTATCGCTCAAGTTCCTGAAGTGCCACGCGAACACTCTCCCGGTGGGCTTCCCGCACCCGATCATCGCCGCCCACAAGAGCGGTAAGCGATACCGACTTCGGCGCAGAGAATGTGGCGTCCCATCCCGCGCGATGCTCGGCGCTGGTCACTTCTTTGCCAAATTTGCCTTCATAGGTTCTCGAGACCTGATGCCGGACGAGCTGCTCTTCGGTATACGGATGCTGGCCTTCACTCAGTCGTGCAAAGTGTTCGGCCGCAACTGCGCCGGTGAGATTCCACTGTTCGGCAAGCCTGCCCTGCCACTCACTGTGGCCCTGCTGGTCGCGGCTCCAATAATTCTGTTCCTGCGCGGCAAACTCCCGCGCATGGTAGGTTCGCGCTTGACTGGCTGAAAGCGGCTTCGAGATTGTAAGCATATGTGCTCCTCAACTGTGCGGGGAAACCGTCACCGCTCGAGTCATGAATGACGCAGAAACGTACTCTCGGCAGATTTCGTCTCATTCGATTCTCTTCGTCTCCTTCGAGGCAACCCATTCTTTGGGTCCGTCAGCGTCGGCGGCGATGGGCGAACCGAGGAATGGAAGCACCGGCTGGATCGGCTTCTTCGGCAACTCGGAGTGAACGCTGGCCTGGGTTTGTGGCGTTGCCTTCCGCGCGATCTCGGGTATCTTCCGGCTTGCAAGTCCCGGCGGGCCGAATCGCGTTCTGCCGATCTTTTTTCTCCATCTCTGCGGCCAACTTGTCGGACGTTCGCCCCATTTGATCCTCTCCAAATCCCACTCGTCGTAGGCGTTCAGGCTCCGCAATATACTTCCCCCGGCCAGCAGGAAAAAGAACAGCGCGTCTCCCCAAAGCAGCAGCGTCAATAGCAATCTCCAGAAGCTCTTTCCGTCATAGAACTGCGCCTGAAGAAACGGCTGGAGCAGGGCTGGCTGAAGCAACTCATCCGATCCCTGTATCAGGCCCGTCCAGCCGGCCTGTCGCGCCGCTGGCGACAGCTGCATCGGGATTTCCGGGTCGTCGCCCGCAGTTGCCGGAACCACGTCGGCATCCGTAGCCAATTCCTGTTTCTCGTTTGGTGCGGTCTTGTACAACCATCGGACCTCGGTTCTCGAAGCCGGTTCAGTTCCGAACACAGCGCACCTCAAATACGCCCCAAGGTAGTAGCGTTGCATGGGCGTCCAGACCAGCCCATTACACAGAAACAACGCCCCAGAAAAGGCCAGTATTGCCATCGCGGGCAGCCACGGAAATCGTCTGGGAAACGGCATGTCATTCACCGTTTCCGTCCTCCTCCCACACCCTTCGGTGCGAGAAAATCACTGAGCAACTTACGAGCCTGTTGCAGCTTGCGCGCATCGGCTTCGTCGCGGATTTTGAGGATGGAATCGGGCAATATTTGCCTGCCTTCCGATGCCGCCTGAGCGCCAGTATGGAACAGATTCAGGAGGGCATAACGGAGTGCCCAAACCTCGGCCAACACCAGTTCCGCAGGGTCGGCGGGACGCTTCCGTGCGGCGTGCAATGCGGTCGCACGCAGCCATTCGGAGAGCGCCTGCCCCGCGTTTTCGGCAGCCGTTTCGATCTCGGCCAGTTCGTCCGGGGTCAGCCGCGTGGCCGCAGTCTTGGTACGGAATCCGGGCTTCGCCTCTTCGCCAAATGGCAGACTGGACTGTGGCGCGGCCTGAATGCGACGAATACTCCTTGAGGAAACCGCCTTGTTGCTCACACCGAGTCCTGCTCTGCCGCAGTCAAGCGGCGAAATGCTGGTTTACAGAAAGTTCTTTGGCTTCAATGCGTTTACGTCGCTGACGCCAGCCGCGTTTTGTCGCAAACAAACAGTCATCGCTCGATACCACGCTCATAGAGCGATTCACCAATCTATTGACGCTGCGCACGTTAACCTGCGTAAACATGGAAGCAGCTGTTTGGCGCTCCACAGTTCCCGTTTGGGGGTGACGTGTCCACATTTCTTCCGCTGCGAAGCAGCGCGTTTTTACAGCTCGCCATACTCAAGAGCCAGCGCGTCCCACAGGCGGCGCACTTCCGGCGCCTGCCACGCGCGCCGAAACAGCTTCTTGATGGATTGCCAGTCTTCGCCTGGAAAGTTAAACGTAATTCCGTTGTCACGAGCCCGAAAATTGACCCCGACTACCTCCGCCTCGTTGTACCCCGTGTGCGCGAGGAAATAGCGACCCTCCCAGAAGATCAACTCCCGCTTTACATCGAGCCGTTCGAGTATCGTCCGAAACTCAGAGATCTCTGGGTATCCGCTCACCGGATAACACGCGGAATGTCGTCCTGGAAAGTACAACCAAACAGAAAAACCTTCGGTCGGGGAACGGACGAATTCGAGACGATACTCGCCTTCTTCAAATTTCGGTAATGGCGGATTTAACGGAGCATCCAACCCCTTTGCCGAAGGGTTCGGATCTTGCAAGGGCTCGGCGTGATGGAAGTAGTGCCCGCGAGCGCACACCCGCCACAGGATTGGCCAGTAGGGCCAGAGGGTCTCATTCAACTTCTCGACATTCGGGAACTCCAGTTCGTCGAGCAGAAAGTAAAGATTGCGAGCGACAAATATCGGCCTCTGCCGCTCTTCGGCGGGGTTCTTCAGCATTCGGATTGTGTGGTTCACAACCCGGCGCACATCCTCGCTTCCGACCTCTTCCGGATTCTTCGCCTCGCCTTGCCGATCCGACGGGAGATGTGCCACGAAAAAGGAATCCAAATGCGTCCTGCTCTTCTTGCGTAGGAGTTCGTACACCGCCCGGAAAGCCTCAAGGATTCCCGCAAGAGATTCGTAGGAAATCTCGGTCTGCGCGGTATTGGCAAATGTCTCTGCGCCGTGCAGACAGTAGTAGGCCACCAGTGTCCATTCCGCCTGCGAGAGCGGGAGTCTTGAGTCTGCTTTACGACGAATCTTCAACAGGGAATCTGTCGGCTTGGAAAGCAGATTTACCAGCTCAAGTCGCTCTTCTTTCGAGGACTCAAGAAGCTGTTTTGCCGCTTCCGAGGTTGAAACAGATTCGCCGCTCTTCATGGACATGAGAACCTTCAAGGTTTCAAGCCTTGTACGCAACGCTTCAGAGATGCGAATGGAGATCACTGGCTGCTGCGGTGTCGATGCGCTCTCTACCATGAAACCCCCTCCTTGGTTACAGTGAATAAATGAGTAACGTTACATCTTGACTCTATGTAACCGATGGGATATTGTCAAGTGCGACGTCTGGTCCGGCCGTGCTACAAGGGGCGAGCTCCAGCGTTGTTGGACCTCGGGCAGTCGCCGATGCCAAGAGAGGTTGTGTACAAATCCCACACCAGCCAGGGGGATGTCGATGACACTCAGATCAATTCACAATTCGCAGACCCAACCTCTCTTCTCGGAGCAGAGTCTGCTAACCGCTCAAGCCGTTGCGGAGCGTCTCGGCGTCTCCGAGCGTTGGGTGCGAGACCACGCAACGAGACGCCATCCCAGAATCCCTGTGGTGAAGCTGGGGCCGTTGCTCCGATTTCGTAAAGAAGACATCGAAAATTTCCTCCTGTCTCACCTGTCATCCACAGCTTCCAAAATCATGCGGGACAGTGTATGAACAATACTGTTCTCCGCGACCAACGATGGACCAGATAGGAGAACGCTCGAATGGCAATGGTCTATCAGAAGGGCACCGTGTACCTGCAAGGGGCACGGGAGAAGAAGTGGTATGGCAAGTTTCGTGTGTACCTGAGAGGTCGGAACGGAGAGGAGGTTGAAAGAACCAGAAAGGTGGTTTTGGGAAAAAAGTCTGACCTCCGCAAGTGGGAGGCAGAAGAAAAGCTACAAACCATCTTGCAGCAGGAGAACGGAAGGGGCACTAGCTCATTCATTGCGAAAGCGGATGATTCCGTGACTCTCAGCTGGTTCGTCACCGAGAAGTACATTCCCATGCGTCGCGGGCGATGGCGGCCTGCTACAAAACAGAAAACCGAGTTCGAGATCCAGAAATATCTGGTCGAGAACTTCAAGAGTGTTCCGATCCGCGAGGTTGGACTTTTCGAACTGCAGGTCCATCTCAACAAACTCGCCGAGAGTTATTCGGAATCGATTGTGAGACACACGTTCGTGAACATCCGCTCGATCACGCGTCTGGCGCGCAAGCTGAAGTTCCTACAGGAAGATCCTGCCGAGGAACTGAAGATGCCCCAGACCAAAGAAGTGAAACGTCCGACCATGACGGCGAAACAGATCAGCGACCTCATCAGCGTGATCGAAGATGTCCACGATCTTTGCCTGATGAGTATCGCCCTGTTCTGCGCAACCCGAACCAGCGAGACGCTCGGGCTGACATGGAAGTCGTACGCCGGAGATAAACTGATTCCGCTGAACACTGCGTTCGAAGGACAGCTCTACGAAGGCAGGCTCAAAACACGGGAGAGCCGCAATGCGATCCCGATACCGGAAGACGTGATACCGATCATTGAAGCTTGGCGGAGCGTATCGAAAAACACCTCACCCGATGCGCTCATGTTTCCGACATTCGGTCGGGGCAGACGGAAAGGGGAAGTCGTGCCGCGTCAGGGACGGAACTTCCTCAAATGGAGAATCCATCCCATTGCCGACAAGCTGGGTATTCCCCGGAAACTCGTGACCTTCCAAGTAATGCGCCGCACCCTCGGCACCGACTTGCAAGGACACGGGACGATGAAGGACGCGCAGCAGATCTTGCGGCACGCCAGCATCAAGACCACAGCTGAAATTTACATGCAGGAAATTCAGGCGAGCGTGCGCTCGGCCATCAACTCACGGACGCGGGAGATTTTCAGCCAGCGCACGAAAGAACTGCGTCAACTGGAGAACCCGGTTTCTCATCAGAGAAAGCCCAATTCTCTCCAACCTCGGAACACAACGGTTCCAAACGGTTCCAAGTTCGCTTGTGGGGTATCTGCAAATCGTTGAAAAGAATGGCTCCTCAGGTAGGACTCGAACCTACAACCCTCCGGTTAACAGCCGGATGCTCTGCCATTGAGCTACTGAGGAGTGGGAGCACGCTTGCGTGCTTGACTTATCAACGAAATCATATCAGAGCCTGCCGCGGATTGGAACCTCGCGCGTTTGCTCGTGCGCCGGTCGTTTACGTCCCGTCGTTACGTACGAGGAGCACGCTCCGTAACGCTCGTTGTTCCGCTAGTTCTGCTAACCTAATCCTCAGCGTCTCGTCCACAACAGAAGTGAGGTGTTTATGCGGGGAGGTCTGTGTTTGCCGACTGTTTTCCTGATTCTTCTCATTGGTGTTGTTGCCCTCGTCTATGCAGAGGATTCTCGCGCCGGGGATTCCGCCGCTCCTTCCATTCCAGCCGGCCCTCCGAAAGCCAAAGTGGCTGCGGTCGAGGACACGGTTCAGGGTCACAAGATCGTTGATCGCTACCGCTACCTGGAAAACGCGAACGATCCCGACACCAAGCTCTATGTCGAGCAGGAACTCAGCTACACACGCACCATCCTTGACCCGCTTCCTGGACGCGACAAGATCAACGCCCGCCTGTCGCAATTGCTCGAGATTGGCGCCGTCGGTGCTCCGCAGATGGGTGGCAGGTATTATTTCCATACCCGCCGCGAGGGCAACCAGAACCAGCCTGTCCTTTACGTGCGTGAGGGGTTAAACGGCAACGACCGCGTGTTGCTCGACCTCAACAGCCTCGCGGCCGATGGGACGATTGCGCTCGATTGGTGGTATGCGTCGGAAGACGGCAAGTACGTTGCCTATGGCACGTCGCCGAGTGGGTCCGAGGTCAGCACCCTCCGCGTGATCGAGACCGCCACCGGCAAACTGCTGCCCGATTCGATTGAACGGACACGGGCCGCCAGCCTCGCCTGGAAGCACGACGACTCCGGATTCTTTTATACCCGTTATCCCAAGAAGGGAGATGTTCCCGAGGGGCAGGAAGTGTATCACCGGCACGTGTTCTATCACGCCCTGGGCGCCGATCCGGCGCACGACCCGCTGATCTTCGGCGAAGGCCGCGACCCTGAGTGGTGGCCGAATGTCAACCTTTCGGAAGACGGACGCTGGCTGCTGATTGACGAAGAGCACGGTTGGACGAAAACCGAAATGTTCCTGCAGGATCTCACTTCCAAGAATCCTCCTGTCGAGATCACGGCCGGCAAAGATTTCCTTTATAGCGCCGACTTCTTCGAGGGCAAACTCTACATCACCACCAACGAAGATGCGCCCCACTATCGCGTCTTTGTCGCCGACGCAACCAATCCTAAACGCGAAAACTGGAAAGAAATTATCCCGCAGACGGACGCCGTGCTCCAGGGCGTGAGCGTGACCGGCGGCAAGTTGCTCGCGCAGTACGAACACAACGCGACTTCTGAACTGAAGTTGTTCGGGCTCGACGGCAGGAAGCTCGCCGATATTTCCCTCCCGGCCATCGGAGATGTTTTCAGCGCCTCCGGCCGGTATGATCGCAATGAGATTTTTTTTGGCTTCCAATCCTTCACCGTGCCACCCTCGATCTACCGTGTTGATCTAAGCGACGTGAAGAGCGCGCTCTGGGCCAAGGTCGAAGCACCCTCCATCGATCCTGCTGCTTATGACGTCCAGCAGGTTTGGTACACCTCGAAAGACGGAACGAAGGTCCCGATGTTTGTAGTCGGCAAGAAGGGAATCGAGAAGAATGGCAAGAACCCAACATTGCTGACCGGCTACGGTGGTTTCAACGTCTCATTGACGCCAACTTTCAGCCGCAGCACGTATCTCTGGATGGAGCACGGTGGCATTTACGCGGTCGCCAACCTGCGCGGCGGTTCCGAGTTCGGCGAAGACTGGCATCGCGCCGGCATGCTGGAGAAAAAGCAGAACGTTTTTGACGACTTCATCGCCGCCGGCGAATATTTGATCGCACAGAAATACACTGACCGCGATCACCTCGCCATCTACGGCGGCTCGAACGGTGGCCTGCTGATGGGCGCCATGATCACGCAGCGGCCGGACCTGTTCCGCGCCGTGGTCTGCGCCGTCCCGCTGCTCGACATGCTGCGCTATCAGAACTTCCAGATCGCGAAGCTTTGGATCCCCGAGTACGGTTCAGCCGAAGACGCCAAGCAGTTCGAATGGCTGTATGCGTACTCGCCCTATCATCACGTGAAGCCGGGGCAGGAGTATCCCGCCATCCTCTTTATGACGGGCGATACGGATACGCGCGTCGATCCCATGCACGCCAAGAAAATGGCCGCGCTCATGCAAGCCGAAGCCAAGAACGGCGCCAGCACTGACAAGCCGATTCTGCTGCGCATCGAGACCAAGGCCGGCCATGGCCAGGGCAAGCCGGTTACCAAGCAGATCGAAGAGAGTACCGATATGTACTCATTTCTGTTCTGGCAGCTGGGAATCAAACCATAGCGAGCGCCGTAGAGGGACGGCGCTCTCGCCCGTCCAGACCGAGCGAAGCTCGGCAGTTGCCTGTAGTCGAAGCAACCTTAGATTCGCTATCTGAGCAAATCGTCGCTGGGCATCCGCGCCGGCGGTACGCCCCAACGTTGCGCCGACGTTATAAGATAGGCGCAAAGCATGGAGCCGATTCCGCAAGTGGCAGCCTCTGATTCATATCCCCCGCTGCAGGAGGAAGTGGCCCGGCTCGCCGGCTCGCCGCAAGTGCGCGCCGCATTCGACCGATTTCGCGCACAGGAATCACAGTTCGCGCTCTGGCAGATGGAAGCGACTAGGGTTGCCGCGCCCCCCTTCGGAGAGGCCGCACGTGGCGCCTGGCTGGCCGACCGCTTTCGTGAACTCGGGCTCATCGACGTGCAAGTGGATGAGGTCGGCAACGTGTTCGGCGTTCGTCCCGGCTATGGAAACCGCTTCGTTGCGCTCAGCGCTCATATTGATACGGTGTTTCCCGCGGCGACGCCGTTAAACATCCGGCAGCAGGGCAGTCGCTTGTATGGTCCGGGAGTTTCCGACAACGGCGCGGGCATTGCGGCGATGCTGGCGGTGGCCAGCGTGCTCGGGAGCGCGCGAATTTCGCATGCGCTGCCGTTTGTGTTCATCGGCAACGTCGGGGAAGAAGGCGAAGGCGATCTGCGCGGCATGCGCCACGTTTTCGCAACGCCGCGCTGGCGCGACGCGATTGCCTACAGCGTGGTTGTCGATGGCGCCGGAGCGGACACGGTGGTGGCTGAAGCCCTGGGCAGCCGCCGCTTCGAGGTGATCGTGCGCGGTCCGGGCGGACACTCCTGGAGCGACTTCGGCGCGCCCAATCCGATTATCGCGCTCTCTCGTGGGATCGAGATCTTCAGCCAAACGCCGGTTCCCGCCTCGCCGAAAACGACGTTTAATGTCGGCGTGATTCGGGGCGGGACCTCCGTGAACTCCATTCCGGAATCCGCCAGCATGCGCGTCGATCTGCGCTCCACGTCGACTGCGGAAATTGACCGGCTGGAGCGGGCCCTGCGTATCGCGCTGGATCAGGCAGTCGCATCGGAAAATCGGGTCGCTGCCCAGCACGGAACACGCAAGCCGCAGGTGGTGCAGAGCGAATTCGTCGAGATCGGAAATCGTCCGGCGGGTGAACTGGCGCGGGATGCGCGGCTTCTGAGGGTGATTCGTGCCGTCGATGCGCAATTGGGCAACACGGCGCAGGTGCAGCGGGCATCGACCGACGCCAACATTCCGCTTTCGCTCGGTCGCGAGGCCATCGCCATCGGTGGTGGCGGCTTCGGAGGCGGTGCCCACACGTTGCAAGAATGGTTCGACTGTAATGGACGAGAACTCGGACTAAGGCGCATTCTGCTTACAATGCTGACACTGTCGGGAGCAGGCGAATGATGATGCGAATCGCTCCGATGTTGCTACTGCTATTGTCTGTGGCCACCGGCGTCTTGGCGCAGAGCAGCGCCTCCGTGCCGAGCGCTCAGAAGCCGAAAGCGGACCTGATTTTTACTCACGGCAACATCTATACCGGCGTGGTCGCAGCGCCGTCTTCTTTGGGGATGGAAAAGCGCGCGGAGGCGTTGGCGGTGGTTGGCGACCGGATCCTCGCCGTGGGCGCGCGCGACGAGATCATGAAGTGGAAGGGGCCGGAAACAAAGATCGTCGACCTGGGTGGTCGCTTCGTCATGCCCGGATTCAATGACGCCCACATGCACCTGGCCGAGGCTGGTCTGGAGAAGATGAACGTGAACCTGGTCGGCGCCAAGACAATCGACGAGTTCCGCGAACGCTTGCGCGCCAAATGCGAAGCCGCCGCGCCCGGAGAATGGGTGGTGGGCGAAGGCTGGGACGAAACTCTCTGGCCGGTTAAGGTTCTGCCCACGCGCTGGGATCTCGATGAAGTGAGCGGCAAACATCCGGTGTACCTGGTACGCGTCGACACACACCTTGCGGTGGCCAACACGCGCGCCTTGATATTGGCCAGCATCACTGTCGCCAGTAAGGATCCGGAGGGTGGAAAGATCGATCGCGATGAATCCGGCACGCCTAACGGCATTCTGCGCGAGCAAGCGGAACGCTTGGTGCAGGCGGTGATTCCCAAACCAACGCGCGACAAGCGGCGGCAAGCCATCGAACTGACGCTTGCCGATCTGGCAAGTCACGGCATCACCTCCGCGCAGGACTTCTCGCAGTGGGAAAATTTCCAGATTTACGAGGAACTCGAGCACGAGGGAAAGTTGACGGCAAGGATTTCAGAGTGGCTGCCCTTCGACGACTCCATCGAAGAGCTGAACCGCAAACGCAACTCGCATCCCGGTTCCGACAACATCCTCCACACTGGGATGCTGAAAGGCTTTATGGATGGCGCGCTCGGCTCGAAGACAGCCGCCTTGCTCGAGCCCTACAGCGACGATCCCAAAAACAACGGCCTGCCGCAATACGAAGCGGCCAAGCTGAATGCGATGACCACGGAACGGGTGCTAGCGGGGTATCAGATCGGCTTCCACGCCATCGGCGACAAAGCGGTGCAGTTGGCGCTCGATGCCTTTGCCGACGCGGAGAAGGCGGCAAAAGAAGCCAAAGTGAAAGCGGCCGATGGCGGCAATTCCGGTAACTCCAACGATTACCGGCTTCGCGTTGAGCATGCGCAGGTCACCACGCCGCAGCAGATTTTGCGTTTCAAAGAGCTCAAGGTGATCGCGTCCATGCAACCGAACCACCTGCTCACGGATATGAACTGGGCTGAGTCGCGCCTGGGCCCGAAGCGTGCCGAGCATTCCTACGCCTGGGCTGAATTCCTTCGTCACGGCGTGGTACTGGCCTTTGGCACGGATTATCCGGTCGAACCGGTAACGCCATTTCGCGGGCTCTACGCGGCTGTTACCCGCATGAGCGAAGATGGAAAGAAAAGTTACTATCCCGCACAGAAACTGAACATCGAGCAGGCGATTGCTGCCTACACGACGGGCGCGGCCTTTGCCGAATTCGCCGAAAAGCAAAAAGGCAAGCTGGAGCCGGGCATGCTCGCCGACTTCGTCGTTCTTGATGGGGACATTACGGCCGCCCCGCCACCGAAAATCCTGGAGACAAAAGTTCTGCGTACAGTGGTCGGTGGCAGGACCGTGTACGAGGCCAAGTAGAATCGGTGATCGGATCCCGAGTTCTCCCATGACTTTGAAAGAACGGGAACGCGCGTTCCTGATTGGCGCTCCACTGGCGATTCTCCCCGCGCTGTGCGTGCTTCCTGCTACGGTGTTCCTGGTGATGATTCCCCGAGTCGCGCACGCACGGCTGATTGCGCTGCTGGTGTTGCCGGCCTGCGCGCTCGTGGGCAGTTTCGGGCTTTGGAAGCTGGCGCTGGGCGCGGTCCAGAAGCCATGGGGGATTTTCAATGTGTTCAGTTTTGGAGCATTGCTGGTTTTGCTGGTCATCGCCGGCTATACCGGATTGTTCCTGGCGCTGATGACGCTGAAACTCTAGCTAGCTGTGTGGGGACGGGGCTCTGCCCCGTCCCGGCAGGGCAAAGCCCCACCGCCACGATACCCGCGCCCGCGGTTAACGCGAACTGCGTTTTCTGCGTCTAACTTGTTTGGCCAGCTTTAAACCGATCCCTGCCTGGGGCGAAGGTATAATAAAAAGTTGGGCAGTCTTAGGAGGTAGGAAATGGATTCGCGCGAAAGCGCCTTTTGGGTGCGTCTCAAAGCCAACCGCTGGGCGTATACGTTTACGATTCTAGCCACGCTGGCGGTTGGAATTCTGATTGGCACCATTGTTTCTTATGGAGTGAAGGGCAAGGAGGGCCAGAAGTCGTCGGATGCGACCCCGCTGACGATTCCCGCTCCGCAGCAACTCTCCAACGTCTTCTCTCAGATTTCCAAGCAGCTGGAGCCGAGCGTAGTGAACATCAATACCGAGTCGACCATCAAGAACCCTCATCGCCGGGGGCGCTCCATACATCCCGATCCAGACCAGGATCAGGGCAACGGTGAGGACGACAGCCCGTTCCAGGATTTCTTTGACAAGTTCTTCGGCGGCCCGGGCGGTCAAGGCGGCCCGGACGGGGGCACCATACGCCAACGCTCGCTCGGTTCGGGTGTGATTGTGGACTCGAAGGGCTACATCGTCACCAACCGCCACGTGGTCGAGAAGGCAGACCGCATTCGCGTGAAGTTGCAGGATGATAACCCGGCTTCTCCGGGCCGTGATGCCAAGTTGATCGGTATGGACCAGGAGACCGACCTGGCCGTGATCAAGATTGATGTGGATCGTCCGCTGCCGGCCGCCAAACTCGGCAACTCCGACGGCATGGAAGTGGGCGACTGGGTGCTCGCCATCGGCAGTCCCTTCGGACTACAGGAGACTGTGACCGCTGGCATCGTGTCGGCCAAGGGACGCAACATCGTTCCCAACCGGCAGTTCCAATCTTTTATTCAAACCGACGCCGCGATTAACCCGGGTAATTCCGGTGGGCCGCTGGTGAATATGGCCGGCGAGGTGATCGGGATCAATACTGCCATTCTCACTGAGACGAGTTCGTACGCGGGCGTGGGATTTGCCATGCCTTCGAACACGGTGGCACTGGTCTACAACCAGTTGATCGGGCCAGAACACCGGGTTGCGCGTGGGTCCATCGGCATCGAATTCTCCGCCCAACCGAATCCCGCCATCGCGCACATTTACGGCGCGGGTGTAACGGTATCGAACGTCGTATCCGGCAGTCCAGCCGAGCAAGCGGGCCTGAAGATCGGCGACACCATCACCTCCGTCGACGGCAAGGACGTGAAGAGCGGCGACGATCTGGTGGCGGACATCGCTTCCCGCAAGCCGGGCTCGAAGGCCAAACTCGCCTTTGTGCGCAACGGCAAGAAAGAAGACGCGACGGTGACCATCGCCGATCGCTCGAAACTGTTCGCTGCCCGCCTGGGCGAAGAAGACGAAAACCAGAGCGAGGAAGCTCCCAAGGCCAGCAAGTTCGGGATTACGGTTCGGGGCATTACTTCCGATCTGGCCGATCGCCTGGGCGTTGCCGCGGGCAAAGGCGTAGTGGTGCAGGACGTGAAGCAGGGATCGTTCGCCGAAGATCTCGGTCTGAATCGAGGCGACGTGATTCTGGAAGTGAACAAGCAGCCCGTGAACAATACCGAAGACTTCACCAAGATCGAGTCGGCGCTGAAGAGCGGGCAGGATGTCGTGTTCCTGGTGCGTCCGCGAGGTTCGAGGCCTTCGGATGGAACGATTTTCCTGGCAGGTACACTTCCGTAACCGATCAGTGAATCCGGCGAGACTGGCGCTTTGTCTCCGTTTCGGGGACTATAAAGTGGGCCCGTTTCGCCGGTTTTTTGTTGGACGCGAGATTGCAGTGCTCGTGTGGGGACGGGCGCCCTCGCCCGTCCTAGCCGAGCGCAGCTCGGCAGCTAGGGGTGCAGATAGCAGCTCTGGGATTGACGAAAGATTGAAGATTCTAAACGTGCACGCGACTGCTCAAATTCGGAGTTGGCGATGGATCGGGCTTTGCAGCCTGCTCTGCCTGGCGGTGCATGGGCTCGCCATCGCACAATCAGATACGTCGACTCCGCCAAAGAAGCCGGCTCAAACCTCCGCGAAGCCCGCACAGACATCCCAGCATCCCACCACTGCACACGCGACCAACAAGCGAGCCTCCTCCCGCACGGCCAAAGGCTCCCACGGCAAGAAGGTCGCGAAGAAGCGCGGCCAGCAGGCAATCGACGGAACCCGCGCCCGGGAAATTCAGACCGCCCTCATCCGCGAGCACTACATGCAAGGCGAGCCTTCGGGATCGTGGGACGCCACGACCCAGGCCGCGATGCAGCGCTATCAGGCCGATCAGGGATGGCAGTCGAAGACCACTCCAGATTCCCGAGCCCTGATCAAACTCGGATTAGGCCCCAGCCACGATCACCTGCTCAATCCAGAAAGTGCAATGACGACGCCGACGCCCGCCGCGCCAGCAGCAGCCGATCCGAAGACCGGGGCGAAACCGACTCCGGCAGAAAACAACATTCCACAGCAATAGGCATCTCGAATCCAAATTGCTGCTGTAATTGCGTAGTTTCCGAGTTGCTGACCATCCGGTAGCTATCTCCTCGCAGTGCGCAATCAGGGCTTCACGTATTTGTTCCTCTTCCACGGACTGCTCCAGTTGTTGTTTCCTTCATCTACCTTGTGCGATAAAACCCGGGACGCCTGTCTTCACCACCGGGTTGAGCCTCTGCCTGGTCTGAATGCGATTGATTTCGTTCAACGCATCTTCCGGAAGCGCAGAGATGTCAAAATTCTCTCTCGCGCGAGCCGCGGATTTGGGTGTGGTAAGCAAAGCCGTGCCGCGCTGCACCGCCCATGCCAGCAGCACCTGTGCCGGCGTCTTTCCAACTCGTGCGGCGACTGCCGTAATCACAGGATCTTCGAGCAGTCCCGGCGCCATTCCGTGACCCAATGGCGCGAAAGCCAAAAACACAATGCCCTTTTGTTTGCAGAATTCCAGAAGCTCCGTTTCCGGCAGATACGGATGTGCCTCGACTTGGACCACGGCTGGCTTGATTCTTGCCGACTCGTAGATGGGCAACACTTCCTTCAAGCTGATGTCCGACAGTCCGATCGCTCGGCACCGGCCGTGGTCCACGAGACTTTCCATCGCTCTCCAGGTGTCGAGCAAAGTCACTCCGTTGTCATAGAGGACATTGCCGTTTTGATCCCGCGGATCCTGCTCATCGCCCGGTTGAAATGCATAGGGAGTGTGAATGAGGTAGAGATCCAGATACTTGAGCTTGAGTCTGTCGAGACTCGCCTCGAAAGCCGGTTCGACGCGTTCGGGTCGATGATTGGAGTTCCACAACTTTGTGGTGACGAAAGTGTTTTCGCGCGCAATCCCATTAGCGGCAAGTCCTGCCTGTAACGCCTCGCCTATCTCGCGCTCGTTCCGGTATCGCTCCGCGCAATCGAAGTGTCGAAATCCGGCGTCCAGTGCGTCTCTGGTCGCAGTTCTCGTCAGGGCAGCGTCGGGAATCAGAGTGCCAAAGCCGAGGGCGGGCATGTAGCCGGCTCCGTTGTTGAGCGGCATTCTCGTCAGCCGAAGATCAGGAGATTCAATCACGGTTACACCTCCAAGCTATTTTGCGTCCGGTATCAATGCCCGGATTCAAAAATTAGATGCCGGGAGCCGCAGACTCGGCGCCAACTCCTGATTAGCAGAACACAAAGTATAGGCGCGAACATCGTTGCATAAGTCCTGATTGACGGGCAAACCGGTAGTAATCCGCGTTGGACGAAAACTGGTTTTATAAGCACCGGATCGAATCGTTGCCGTAGCCAGGTGTTTACCCTAATCCAGCACTGGCCGCGGGCAATAAGGGATCGGCATCCCCTTAACAATCGCCCCCGGGTTCCCCTCAACCAGCGCTTCGGCATACTCCGCTCCCACGATTGTTTCAGCCACAGCGCGCGCCGCGGAAAGATTCGGAATACGGCGCTTCGTGTCGTGAGCATCCGAAGCAAGAATGTGTACGGCAGAGCGGTCGAGCAGCCAGTGGGCGATGATTTCGGGCCGCTCTCCCCAAAACCCCGTCAGCGACGAGGCCGTCACCTGAATCAGACAGCCCTGCTCCGCCCACTCCAGGACGCGCTGCGGCGTTTGCTGCAGGATCGGGTTCCGCTCGGGATGGGTCAGGATCGGCGTAAGCCCGCGATCTCCCAGACGAGTGAAGCAGTCGCCAAGCCGGGTCGGGACACTGAAGTTGCTGAGTTCAATCAACAGATAATTCGTTTCGCCAATCGTATAGGTGTGCGGCTGCTCGAGCACCCGCTCCAGATTCTCGAAGGAAAGATGAAAATCGCAGCCCAGACTTAATTGCAATTCCAGTGCGGAGCCGACTTTTTCTCGAAGCTGGTCGAGAAGCCGCGAGAGATATCCGCGATCGTAAGGGTAACGATCGTTGGCGTGCGGTGTGGCCACCGAGTGGGTAATGCCGTCGGCTGCCGCCATGCGGCACATTTCGACGGCTACCTCCCAGGATTTGGGGCCGTCGTCGACCTCGGGCAAAAGGTGGCAGTGAATGTCAATCACGACGTCGCTTCGAACTATAATGCTTCGAACTGTAACGATTAGAACACATCCCGCCGTCAGGCATCGCCGGCCTTTGGGCGCGCCCTTTTGCAGACCTGCGCAGCCCCGACACCCCACCCGCGCATCCAAGGGAAAGGGCTCCAGCTTCAAAAGTAGGGTGGCGTCAGGCGAGAATCATACAGGTAAGACTCGGAGTTGCCAGTTCCCGTCTTCTCGTGCACGATAGTGAACACGACCTTTTTCGTTCTTGATATTGATGATATTGGGAGCAGGTTCACAAATGAGATTTCTAAGGGCGGCGCGTGCCGCACTGGTAGGTCAAAGTGGTCTTCGCCGGATTCTTGCGGTCATGGCCGTGGTCATAATTCTGCTTCTGGCCGGCCTTTCCCTTTCCTGCGGCAGCGGCAGCAGCGTCAGCCTGAAGGGGCCTGACCACAATGCCTATGTAACCCTGCCAACGAATGGCTCCGTGGCGCTGCTGCACATCGACGGTGCGACCGGTGTCATCACCATGGGAGCGCAAACTCCGCAAGTGGTGGGAACCACGCCCACCGGCATGGCGCTGCTTCCATCGAAGAAGTTTCTGTACGCGGTCAATTCCCTCAGCAACTCAATCTCGATTTTCAACGTTGCCCTCGACGGTGTTTTGACGCTCAGTGGTACTCCGATTCCAGTCGGCGGCTCAGGTCCAGTGGCGGCCGTCATCGACCCTTCAGGTAGTTACTTGCTGGTGACCAATAATTTCACTGACAACGTTTCCGTTTTCTCCATCGATCCCGGCAGCGGCGCTTTGTCGCTGGTGGGATCGCCTGTCCCTGCGAACTCGGATCCAAGCGAGATTCTGTTCACCCATTCCGGCAAGTTCGTGTACGTGACCAATCCGAGCATCGGGATGGTCACCGGTTTTTCGTTCTCGAATGGCGTGCTTAGCCCGGTGCCGAATTCTCCGGTCTCTTCGGGAGCGGGAGCCTTCGGCCTCGCCGTGGATGGGAGCGATAGCTTCCTCTACGTCGCGAATCCTTCGGCCAGCAACCCTCCCCCGTATGCGACCACCGTCGGCAATATTTCCGGCTTCAACATCGACCCCAATACCGGCGCCCTGACGAACACGATACTCGGCTCACCCTTTACCGCCACGAACGGCACCGGCCCCACCGCGATTACCGTCGATCCCAGTGGCAGGTTTGTTTACGCGGTGACCACGGGATCGAGCTTCTCCATCTGGTGTTTCGCGATCGATCCCACGAACGGACAACTGGTTGCGGTAACCAACTCGCCGTTCAGCTTGGCCGCGGGCAACCTGTTCGCCCTCATCGATCCCAGCGGCAACTATTTCTATATCGGAAGTCAGTCTGAGAACGGGATTGCAGGTTATACCTATAACGCCTCTACTGGCGTTCCCACGGCTATTGCGGGCTCCCCTTTTCCCACCGGAGTGGCGCCCGGGAAGATGGTTCTTTCCGAGTGAACCCGGCATTCGAGTTGGGTTTTCGCCTTTGTAATCTGTGGATTTGTGGGATGGCACTTTGGTGGAGTTAGATTAGCACCCGCGTGCCATTTTCAGTTTTGCGGCCTAGTCCTACATTCCAGTTGAGCAGTTCTGGGGGAGGGCTGCCCGGGCGCTCTGGATTCGACAGAATTCGGGCGCCCGTTTAATTTTGGGCTCAATCCGTTTTCCTGTGCCGCGGACACTCTGTCCGCGGCCGTTCTCGCCTCGTCTTTTCGCGGACAACAGTGCCCGCGCCAGACGCTCAATTTGTGGAAATGGTGAAGTTCACCGTGATGCGGGCCTGAGTTTCCACCGCCTGCCCGTTCAGCATGTAGGGCTTGAAGTGCCACTGCTTAACCGCCTCCCGCGCTGCAGCCGCCAGGATTGCCGGACCACTCAGAATCTGCAACTCCTGGATTGTGCCCTCTCGCGAGATCAGCGCTTGCAGACTGACCGCGCCCTGCACCTTCATCTGCCGCGCCAGCAAGGGATAATCCGGCGGCACTGAAACCGTCACACTCTGCGCCGTTTGCGGCGAGAGCTGCACCCGATCGCCGGCATTAACCATCGCATTCGGCGCCGATGCGGGAGTGCCGGATCCAACCGACGTCGCGCCCGAATCCACATCCAGGTGGATGGCGTTGCTTTTCGCGGGCACGTTGATGTGGCGGTTTCCGGCCACGACCTCTACTTGCAGGGGAGGAAGCGCCGCGCGTTCCGTGGTTGCTATGAAAGGAGCCTCGGCTGCAGCGGGTGCCGCGGACTTGGCTGCCTTGCGTTCATGCGCGGAAGCCGCCGCTGCGCCGGCAGAGGGCGCAGTTACAATCGCACTCCTGCTCTTGCTTCGAAACACGGTTTCCTGGGCTTCACCGTCCGGCGGAAACCAGAAATCCCAGTCTTTGAGAACGACCGCCACCAGTGCCACCAGCAGTATGCCGAGGGCAATGAGCATCCGTTTCCGCTGTACTTCCGCATCCTGCGGCGAGCGTTGCAACGGGAGCGACGTTGACCGCTCCAGATGGTGCTCAGGCTGGGTTTCGTCTTGAAACATGGGCACGGGATCATCCTCGAAAGCGTGATTCGGCCTCGGGGAGTGCTGACGTAAGTATGCCCCGAAACCCACGCCAATGCCAAGCAAATCCCGCACTGGTTACTTTTGTAATAGTCGGCTGTCATAGTGGGCCGTTTGTCCCAACGTCGCTTCCAGACGGTCAAGGGCCAGATTTGGCAACCGGCGGCCCAAAAACTCGAGTCCCGTATCACGGCATCCCTCTAGCGCCGTGGGATTTATATCAGGGTCGCTTTAGCGATACCAGAATCCCCGAAATCAGATGCCCCCCTTCAGGCGGTGCACCAAAAGTGCCCTTTCAGCAGATTATCGAGGCCAAAATTGTTAAGGGGAGGAGCGCCACCGCGCTCTTCTCCGTGTCTTATGCTCGCGCCAGCTCAGGACGTTTTCGGACCCTTGTAATCGAGCTTGTCAAGAATGCCGGTGGCGGCGTCGAGAATTTCCTTATCCACCTTACGATTTGAAGCGATGGCTTCTGACAGCGGGACGGAAATAATCTTATTACCCCGCAGCGCCGCCATCTGTCCGAATTCGCCGCCGTGCACCATGTCGATGGCGCCCAGTCCGTAGCGCGTCGCCAGCACGCGGTCGAAAGCGCTCGGCGACCCCCCTCGCTGGATGTGTCCAAGTACAACCGATCGCGACTCGAAGCCCGTCCGTTTCTCGATCTCGTTTGCCACCGTCAAGCCGATTCCGCCCAGCCGCAGATGGCCGAATTCATCGCGCTCCTGCCCTGAACTGTCCATCTCGACGCTCCCGGCAAACTTCGCGCCCTCGGCTGCCACCACGATACTGAAATATCTTCCCCGGGCGTGGCGCTGCCGAATCAGTTCGGCCACCCGCTCAATATCGAACGGAACTTCGGGGATCAGAATGACGTCGGCGCCGCCGGCAATGCCGCTATAGATCGCAATCCAGCCCGCGGCGCGACCCATCACTTCCACCACGATCACGCGATTGTGCGCCTCGGCGGTTGTATGCACACGGTCAATGGCTTCGGTGGCTACATTCACCGCCGTGTCAAAACCGAAGGTGAAGTCGGTGCCCGACAGATCGTTGTCGATCGTCTTCGGAACGCCCACCACTTTGACTCCGTTGTCGAAGAGTTTCTGCGCCACCGAGAGCGTGTCATCGCCCCCAATGGCGATCAAGGCGTCGCAGCCATGTTTTTTGAGGTTCTCAGCGCAGCGTTGCAGGCCGCCGTCATGCTTGTCCGGATTGGTGCGCGAAGTGCGCAGAATCGTGCCCCCACGGGGCAGGATGCCGCCCACCGACGAGAGGTCGAGTGGGATAACCTTGTCTTCCAGCACCCCGCGCCAGCCCTCCACAAATCCCACAAACTCGTCGTCATAGTGGAAGCTGCCCTTGCGCACCACCGCCCGTATGACCGCATTCAGTCCGGGGCAGTCGCCGCCGCCCGTCAGCATTCCAATTTTCATCGCCTGCTCCTCATGTGATTTCCCGCAAGAGTATGAGTCGGCCCCAGAGCATATGCGCTCCGCCCGTGCCGCAGATGTCCGTAATCCGGTTGTATGTAGGTTATCACGCTGCGTTACTGACCCGCGTAGGGACAGCCGCCCTCGGCTGTCCAGCCGGGCAAAGCTCGGCAGCCTGTTGTCAGCACTATCCCAAATTGCGGGCGTGAGCCGAGCCATCCTGCGGAAAATTTTCGACGAGTCCGCATACGAACGATTTCTGAATCGCAGAGGTTGGCTATCCTTCCCCAACTCCTACGCAATCTTCCGTCAGGGAAACGAGCAATCCAAATCCCAAAGGCCAAGATGCTGCTGAGAGCCAGGAAACTGAGAGCCGACTGCTCTCCTGCTACACTTCCCACATGCGCGTCCTCGGCATCGACTGCGGCACCGAATACACCGGATACGGCATAGTCGACCTGCTCTCCGACGACAAGAACGCCCGCAACAACGATCGCCTGGTCTGCATTGTCTGCGGCGCCATCAGAGTTTCTCCGCGCGACCCCATGCCCGCGCGCCTGTCGCGCATCTCCATCGGCCTGCAGGAACTCATCTCCCGGCACCGCCCCGACCGCGTCGCCATCGAAGACGTTTTCTACGCCGCCAACGTGAAGTCTGCCCTGAAACTCGGTCAGGTGCGCGGAGTCGCCATGCTGGCCGCCGCTTCCGCCGGACTCGAAGTCGCCGAATACTCCCCACTCTCCATCAAGTCGGCGGTGGTCGGATACGGCCGTGCCGAAAAACATCAGGTCCAGCAAATGGTGACGCGTCTCCTGAATCTCGATCAGATCCCCGAACCCGCCGACGCCGCCGATGCCCTCGCCATCGCCATCTGCCATCTCCACACCGCCGCGACCCAAGAGCGCCAAAGCGCTAAGACAACAACGGCCTGATCTCCGGCTAGATCGATCTAAACGGCACCACCGCTTTGGGCTACACCTCCTCTTGACACTCCTCGCCACCATACCCAATGATTACAGCGGCCCATGTCTCGTCCATTTCAGATTGCCTCCCTGCTCGTGTTTTCTTCGATCCTTTCCTATTCGCAAACGGAAGCCGCGCCCGTGGTCACCTTCATCATCGATTTCCCCGCCTCACAGCCGGAGCACTACTCGATTCGCGTTCAATCCGATGGCCCGGCCCACTACCAGTCGAGCGGCCGCCTGTCTGCCGATTCCGGCGAGACCGATTTACACGACAACGACAGCTTCGATCTTGACTTCACCGTCGCCGTGGAAACGCGGCAGAAAATCTTCGAACTGGCGGCCAAGGCCGGATATTTTCAGAAGGACGTCGACTCCCATCACAAGAACCTCGCCTTTACCGGAAAGAAGACACTCAGCTACAAGGACGCGCGGCGCAGCGGTGAGTCCACCTACAACTTCTCTCCCAACCCCGCCGTGCAGGATCTGACCAGCCTGATGCAAAGTCTCTCGGCCACGCTCGAATTCGGACATCGGCTCCAGTACGATCGTCACTACCAGAAGTTAGCGCTCGACGAAGAACTCAAGCGCATGGAGGAAATGGCGAGCACCCATCAACTGATGGACGTCGCGGCCATTCAGCCCATCCTCGATGAAATCATCGCCGACCAGTCCGTGATCAACGTGACCCGCGCCCGCGCCCAAAGGTTGCTGGAGCACGCCGGAGTTCACTGATTTTCGTCCTGTAAAGACGGGGTTGCCCGTTTCCGCTAGCGCCGTCCGGAAAAGGCAGGAGACGCAGCAAGAGGCGTCTCTACACGGCCTTATTTACCGCGCGCTGTTTTCCTACTCCACAATGATTCCCGCGTAGCCCACCACCGACTCGTAATCGCCGGAGACCTCTCCCGAGGTTGCGTACTTCACCAGTGTGGCCGAAGTCGCGCCCAGAAGCTTTGCCGCAGTGAGCATGACAATCGTCGGTCCGAATCCGCACATGCTGATGTCTTCATTCAGCACCACCTCCCAGAGTCCGCGCGCATCCATGGCCAGCACACATTCAATCGCCTTGTGGTCTTTGACACGAGTAACCGCATCGGACTCGTAATGGTTCATGTCGCTGGAGGCGATGATCAGCACTTTCTCTTTGCGATCTTCTCCTTGACGATCGGAAATCACATCCGCCAGCGCTTCACCCAATCCGCGCAGCATTTCAAAGTCGCTGGTGCCGACGACGATCGGCACAATATGCACTTCCGGCCGTCGCGCCTGCAGGAAAGGAAGTTGGACCTCGATGGCATGTTCGCCGCGATGCGCGGCGCTGTCCTCTCGCAGAGCAGGGAAGCGATCCAGCAAGCAAGTGCCCAACTCCGCGTCCGCTGCTACCTCGCCCAAGGGAGTCTGCCACGTTGTATTGGCCATGACCGCAAGCGGACGTCCCTTGCCCGTGTGATTGGGGCAGAGAAGCACGCAGTGCCCCGGGATTTCGAGGCGCGAATACACGGCGCCTGCGACCCCGCCGGAGTAGATGTATCCGGCATGGGGAGCGACGCATCCGATAGCGGCGATTCGGCCGGTCTCGACCGGAGTCTTGCCCGGAGAAGTGTATTCCCGAACTTCGCGGAGCAATTCGTCAGCACGGCCCGGATAAAATCTGCCAGCAACAGCGGGAGTTCGCAAAGCGGAAGTCATCAGAAGCTCGTGGCGCGGGCGCCCTCGCCCGCGAAAAGTCGCGAGCGAAAACTATGCCCGCGAAAACTATGAACTGCCGTCGCGCAGCGCGCGGAACAAAGCGGCGGTTCTCTCCAGCGGCAGCGCTTCCGCCCGGATCGCAGGTTTCACGCCGCTTTTCATCAATGCTGCCCGCAGCGCGCCTTCATCGTACCGCGTTTTCAAATTATTCCAGAGAGTCTTGCGTTTCTGCCCAAAGCAAAGTTTGAGGAACGCAACGAACTCGGCCTCGGGAACCCGCAGCGATTCCAGCCGCGGCTTGATTGTAATCCGAACCACGCTCGAATGTACCTTGGGAGGCGGAGAAAACGCTCCCGGCGGAAGCGTGAAGAGTTGCTCGACCCGGCCGTAAAGCTGCGTCGTCGCCGAAAGCAGGCCATAGTCGCGGCTTCCAGCCGAAGCCGCCAGGCGATCGGCAACCTCTTTTTGCACCATGATGACAATGGTCGAGAAGTAACGGTGATATTCCAGCAGCCGCAGCAGAATGTCGGAGGTAATGTAATACGGCAGGTTGCCGACGACGCGCGCTGGCTCGGGCGCGAAACTCAGTCCGGTGCGCAGGCTGCCGGGCTTCGCTCCGAAGACGGTGTCCAGTTCAATCTTCAGGATATCGCCTTCGATGATTTCAACATTCGGGTGCATGGAGAATTTCATCCGCAGCTGCGCCGAAAGGACGCGGTCCAATTCCACCGCAATCAGCCGCCGCGCCTTCCGTGCCAGCAGATCGGTGATGGCGCCGCGCCCGGGGCCGATCTCAAGCACCGTGGCCTGGGAAACATCGCCCAGCGCTTCTACAATACGCAGAGCCGTCGGTTCGCTGACTAGGAAATGCTGTCCCAGCCTGGGCTTGCGTGAACTCGTTTGTACAGTAGCGCCCTTCGGCACGTTGACCCTCTCTCTTTCTGGCTTTAGACTGGCGGAGTTCTCTTCCGGTAGAGACGCGGCTGGCCGCGTCGCTCTTTGCGTCCTGTTCATGACCGCGCAGCGTAGAAACGCAGAAACCATCATAACGTGAGCGAGGCCTACTCGCTCAGGAGGCGTCTTCGCCATGCATATCGCTTTCGCAGCATCCGAGTGTGTTCCCTTTTCCAAGACTGGCGGACTGGCCGACGTGGTTGGCGCCTTGCCGCGCGCGCTGGCCGCGCTGGGACATCAGGTGAGCGTGTATGTTCCGCGCTATCGTCAAACCAAACTGGCCGATCCGCAAACGGTGGTGCGCAGCATCACCATCCCCTTCGACGACCAGTATCGCTTCTGCTCGGTGGTGACGGCGGGCACGAATTCGCCCGCCGGGGTGCGATTCTATTTTGTGGATTATCCGCCATACTTCGATCGCGAGGCGCTCTACGGAACCGCAGCCGGTGACTATCCCGACAACGCCGAGCGCTTCGCCCTGTTCTCGCGGGCAGTGCTCGAAGCTTCCAAAATCCTGGGCGTGCCGCATGTCTTCCACTGCCACGACTGGCAGTCCGCCCTCGTGCCCGTGATGTTGCGCACGCTTTACGCCGAAGATCCCGCATTTCGCGATGTCGCCACCGTCTTTACCATCCACAACATGGGATACCAGGGCTTATTTCCGCCCGATATTTTGCCGCTTCTGATGCTGCCCTGGGAGTTGCTCACCATCTCGAATATGGAATTTTTTGGGCAGGTGAATTTTCTGAAAGGCGCGCTCGTGCACTCGGACTTCGTCACCACGGTCAGCAAGAAATACAGTCAGGAGATCCAGACCACCGAATATGGATTTGGCCTGGAAGGCGTGCTGCGCGATCGCGCCGCGACCGTAACCGGCATCGTGAACGGCGTGGACTACGACGAATGGAGTCCGCAGACCGACAAATTCATCACCGCAAAGTATTCGTCCCAGGATCTGAGCGGCAAGCTGAAATGCAAACAGGATTTGCTGCACGCCTTCGGAGTCACGAACGCGGACGCTAAACTGCCGGTGATCGGCATCGTCTCGCGCTTCGCCGCCCAGAAGGGTTTCGATCTGATCGCCCAGATCATGGACCGGTTGGCGCGCGAAGAGATGATCGTGGTCGCTCTGGGAACGGGCGACAAGCCCTACGAAGAAATGTTCCAGCGGATGAACAAACAGTTCCCGAACAAGATAGCCGCCAAGGTCGCGTTCGACAACGCCATCGCACACAAAATTGAAGCGGGTGCGGACATGTTCCTGATGCCTTCAAGGTACGAGCCCTGCGGGCTGAACCAGATTTATAGCCTCAAGTACGGCACCGTTCCCATCGTGCGCGCAACCGGCGGCCTCGATGACACCATCGAGCCCTGGGACGCGCGCACCGGCAAAGGCACGGGCTTCAAGTTCTCCGACTACACCGGCGAGGCGCTGCTCGCAACCATCAAACAAGCCTTGCTCGCCTATCGCGATCCGTCATCGTGGCAGACCCTGATGCGAAACGGCATGAGCCGAGATTTTTCCTGGGGCGCGTCGGCGCGCGAGTTCGGCAAGATCTACGAGCGTGCGCGACAGGTACGGGCCAGCGCCGATGCGGTCGCCACGGCGGAGTTGAAGAAGGAGCCGGTGCACGGCTAGTGTTTCGCCCAGTAAATTCGCGAACTAGACTTGAACTGCCATCCTGAGCGAAGCCAGGCCAAGAGCGAAGCGATTGGCTTGGCGGAGTCGAAGGACACTACCACTTCGGTTGCCTCACCCTTCGCGGTTTTCGAAGGGTGAGCATCACGGACGATGGTTCGGGGAGTTCTCTCACCCCCAGCAGTTCACTTGTTTAATTGCTTGCATCACAACCGACGGTCGAATCGAGTCTTCGCTCTTAACACCTTGACACCGCCTGCTAAACTAGATTCATAGCAAACAGATTGTTGCTCCGAACCATTGCTCCAGAAAGACTCCGCTCTTTGACAATTTGAAAACTGGGTGACGCTAGGCCGCTCGCAGTTAAGTCTTTGTTTCTCAAAGACCTGGTGGAGAGCAAACGGATTCATCGCAAATGCCGCAAGCTAAGTCTCTGATTCATAAATGCTTTCCGAGTAAGTCCTTATTCCTCAAAGACCTGGGGGGAAATAATCGCCAAGTCTTTGATTCCAAAAGACCGGCGTAAGGTGGGGGGCACCGGGAAGCAGATTGGCTACCGACTAGCGAGCTAAGTCATTGATTTACAAATACTTTACAAGTAAGTCCTTATTCCCCAAAGACCTGGAGGGGAATAATCGCCAAAGTCTTTGATCCCAAAAGACCGGAGTAAGGCGGGGGGTACTCGGACCCAGCGCCGGCGGCAGGCCATCCCGCCCCAAAATTTGTTGGCGTCGGCGATCCGGGTCTAGGACGAGCATTCTCGCGGTAAACTTCCGCAAGGCCTTCCGACTCCAATTCCGATTCCGATGAGGACCACCACCTCTCCGCGCACCATCTTCCACGTCGATATGGACGCCTTCTTCGTCTCGGTAGAGGAATTGTTTGACCCGTCACTGAAAGGCAAGCCAGTGGTAGTCGGCGGGCAACGCGACGAACGCGGAGTGGTTTCGGCCGCCTCCTATGCGGCACGGAAGTTCGGCGTGCACTCGGCTATGCCGCTGCGGACGGCGGCGAAGCTTTGTCCGCAGGCGATTTTTGTGAATGGGCATCCGGAGCGTTATCGCCAATACTCGGCGAAAGTGCACGAAGTGCTCGGCCACTTTTCGCCGCTGGTCGAGATGGCTTCGGTGGACGAGGCTTATCTCGACATGACGGGCACTGAGCGTCTGCACGGCCGGCCGCTGCGTTCGGCGCACCAGCTTCACGCGGCAATGAAGTCGGCGACACAGTTGAACTGCTCGATCGGGATCGGCACCTCGCGGCTGATTGCGAAAGTCTCCTCCGCCAAAGCCAAGCCGAACGGAGTGCTCTGGGTACTTCCCGGAGAGGAGGCAAAATTTCTGGCGCCCCTCGCAGTCAGCGACATTCCCGGCGTGGGCAAGGTGATGGAGCAGAAGCTGCACGCGATCGGCATTCAGAAAGTCGGTGACCTGGCGCGCCTGGAAGACCGCGATCTGGAAAATCGCTTTGGAAAATGGGGGCTGGCGCTGGCAGGGAAGTCGCGCGGCGAGGATGCGGGTGGATGGTTCGACAATGCGGTCGGAGAAAGCGTCGATCCCAAATCGATCAGCCACGAGCACACCTTCGACGAAGACACAGGCGATGCCGAGCGCTTGCAGTCCACGCTGATGCGTCTGAGCGAAATGGTGGGACGGCGGCTGCGCGAGGGCGGATATTTTGCGCGCACCCTCCAGTTGAAATTGCGCTACAAGGATTTCACGACCATCACGCGAGCGCATTCGCTGGACGAACCAACGCAGATGGACAACCAGATTTTCAACCAGGCGCGGCGTCTGTTTTTCGACAACTGGAAGCCGGGCGCGCCCGTGCGCTTGCTGGGAATGCAAGCGTCAAATTTCGATTCAAGTTCAACCCAACTCGACCTGCTGGAGCCTTCGCAGCAACAGCGTTGGCAGAAGGCGCTGGCGGCTGCGGATCATCTGCGCGACAAGTTTGGCGAAACGGCGATCGGCCTCGCCCGGGGGATGAAGGGCGGATTCCGTGAGCGCACGCACGAAAATCCGGTGGGCCTGCCGGGCAAACGTGGCAAAAACAAGAGTGGCAAACGCGAAGGCCCCTCTCTTACTGAAGACTGAGAGCTGACAGCTGAGAGCTGACAGCTGTCTCCCTACGAAATATATTCGCGAATGTAATCGTCGCGCGAGAGGGCGAGTTGGTGAGCGTCGCCATCGAAGATAACCTTACCGTCGCGCAGGATCAGGAAGCTCATGGCCACTTCGCAATACTGGCCTTTGGGTAGAACGACCATCTGGTTGGTGGCCTTATCGAACTGGTGAGTCGCCATGGTGAAAGCATCCTGCAAGCGGTGGGTTACCATGAGGGCGCTGGTTTTGTAGACGTCACGTTGCTTCATGATGAGTTCGACGATCGTGTTCGAGGTTACCGGATCGAGTCCACCGGTCGGCGAGTCGTAGAGCAGCACCTGGGGCTCGGTGATGATGGCACGGGCGATGGCCACGCGCCTCCGCATGCCGCCTGAAAGTTCGGAGGGACGCATGTCGTAAGTTCGTTCCAACTCCACGAAACGCAGCACCTCGCGGACCCGCCGCTCGATTTCCTCAGCGGAGATATGCTCCTCCATCAGGCGGAAACCGACGTTTTCGCACACCTTGAGCGAGTCGAAGAGCGCGCTTTCCTGGAACACGATACCCACGCGCCGGCGCAGCTCGAACAGTTCCTGCTCCGACAAGCGCGTGACTTCCTCTCCCAGCACGAAAATGCGGCCGCTATCGGGCCGCATCAGTCCCATGGCAAGCTTGAGCAGTGTGCTCTTGCCGGACCCGGCGACTCCGAACAGCGCCTTGGTTTCGCCGTGTGCCAACTGGAACGAGATGCCGTCGAGCACGACCTTTTCATCGAACGCGATCGATACGTTGTCGAACTCGATGGCGTAGCCGGAGGGACTCACCACCGCAGCCGCCGGATTTTCGCTGGGCAGAGTGGGAGCCGGCATGACTTACCTGTAACCAAAAATTGCGAAGATCAGCTTGGTGACAAAGAAATCCACGATCAGAATCAGCACCGAAGCAGCAACCACGGCTTGGGTGGTCGAACGGCCCACACCCTGCGTGCCGCCCCGCGTCGACATGCCGTAATAGCAGCCTACCGTGGCGATGATGAACCCAAACAGAACGGGCTTGATCAGGCCGGTGAAAACGTCGCGGAAGACCAGGATCTGCCACACCGAGGTCCAATACTGCTGCGAGTTGAGGCCGAATATCAGATGCGCGACCGCGAAGCCGCCGATCAGTCCGAGCAGATCGGCAATGATGGTCAGGAAAAACAGCATGAAAGCGGTGGCCCCAATTCGGGGCGTAATCAGCTTCTTGGTGGGATCGGTGCCCAGGGCACGCATGGCATCAATCTGTTCGGTGACGATCATCGAGCCCAGTTCGCTGGCCATGCCCGAGGCGTTCCGCCCGGCCACCATCAGCCCGGTGATCAGCGGGCCCAGTTCGGTGACCATGCCGATCGACACAAGTTGGCCGATGAGCGTGATCCCTCCGAATCGTTGCAAAGTGCTGGCTGCGTTCAGCGCCAACAGCGCACCGACGGAGAGTCCCGTCAGAATCACAATCGGCAGGGAGCCGACGCCGATCAGGTCCGCCTGCTGCAGCATGTCGCCCATGTACAGAGGACGGCGGAAGAAGTTCGCCAGCGATTGCGCCGACAGCAGGGTGTATTCCTGAACCGCCAGCGCAAAGTCTTTGGCGACTTCAATGGGCGAAATCAGTTCGAGTTCGAACGCCATGTTTACCCAATGAACTTCTGGTCGGGGAACTTCTGCTCAAGGAACTATAGCAGAGCGGAAAAGAGCCGCAACTCGTTTCCGGCGGAGTGGCCCGGTGACCATGTAGAGACAGCGCCCCGCGGCTGTCCCGGCGAGCGCAGCTCGCCCCGGGTTCCGCTAGTCCGTCATTGTGCCAAGAGCAGCGGGCCTTCGCCCCGCTGGACAGCCGAGGACGGCTGTCCCTACGCGAACCGGGGACGCTACTCCCGGTTCTTTTTCTTGATCTCGATGGCCAGCCGTTTGATTTTCTGATTCAGTGTGGAGAGCGGGACGTGGAAGCGTTCCGCCGCTTCGGTCTGGTTCCAGGCACACTTCTCCAGCATGTCGATAATGATCCGCCGTTCGCAGTCTTCCATGATGCTGAATAGCGTCGCCCCGGAATTCGCATCCAAGGCAGGAACCGCGCTGCCCCGACCCACGATGTGGTCGGGCAGCAGGTCGATTCCAATGTCGCTGTCGGACGAAAGCACTACGGCGCGCTCGATCGTGTTCTCCAGTTCGCGCACATTTCCAGGCCAGGAATAGCTCACCAGCGGGCGCAGTGCCTCAGTGGTGATGCGGCGTTTAGGCCGTTCGTTTTCCTCGGAGTATTTCAGAAGGAAGTGCTGCACCAACAGCGGAATATCTTCGCGGCGCTGTCGCAGCGGCGGCAGATCAAGGCTGATCACGTTGAGGCGATAGAACAGATCTTCGCGGAACTTGCCTTCCCGCACCATCTGGCGAAGGTCCACGTTGGTGGCGGCGATGATGCGCACGTCCACTTGAATTTCTTGCACGCCGCCCAGGTGCATGAACTTGCGGTCCTGCAGCACGCGCAGAATCTTGCTCTGCGTGTCCATGCCCATGGTTCCGACCTCGTCGAGGAAGAGCGTGCCCCGGTCGGCAACTTCGAACAGCCCCTTCTTCGATGCAATCGCGCTGGTAAATGCGCCCTTGACGTGCCCGAACAGCGTCGATTCGAGCAGATCGGGCGGCGTGGACCCGGAGTTAACCGGCACAAACGGCCGGTCGCGCCGCGTGGAATTCAGATGAATCGCCTTGGCGATCAGTTCCTTGCCCGTCCCGCTTTCGCCTTGCAGCAACACCGTCGAGCGGCTGGGCGCCACCTGGGCGACCAGATCGAAAATCTTGAGCATGGGCTCGCTCTTACCCACGATGTTTTCGAAGTTGTAGCGCTGTTTGAGCGCGCGCTTCAGTTGAACGTTTTCTTCTTCCGCCTTTTGGCGGGCGACGGCGGCGCGCACGTCAGCCAGCAGTTTCTCGTTGTCCCATGGTTTCTGGATGAAGTTGGTGGCCCCGAACTGCATGGCGCGGACCGCGTTCTCCACCGTTCCGTAGGCGGTGATCATGATGACGGCCTGCTGCGGATGCAGCAGCCGAATTTCAGAGAGCACGTCCATCCCGTTCTTGTCGGGCAGCGCGAGGTCGAGCAGAACCACATCAAACGAGCGTTGCCCTATTTCTGCGAGACCCTCCCGTCCGGTTCCCGCGACCACGACGGTGTAGCCCTCGAGTTGAAGCAGGGTTTCCAGCGACTCGCGGATTTCCGCTTCGTCGTCAATGATGAGGATTCTGCCTGCGCTTGCCGGCGCGCTTTCCGGTGTGTTCCGGCGCGGAATCGGCGTTACTTCAGATACTGCAACTTCAGACATGGACTGCCTTCCTGGTCGATATCAATGGGAAATCCAGGGTGAAGGTGGTGCCTTCGCCCGGGCGGCTCTCCACGCGGATGTTGCCCGCGTGTTCCTGGATGATGCCGTAGGTAACAGAAAGTCCCAGACCGGTGCCGCGATTCTGACCCTCCGCCGTCGACGTCTTGGTAGTGAAAAATGGGTCGTAGATGCGGTGAATGTTTTCCTGCGCAATGCCCGACCCGGTATCGGAGACGCGCACGCTGACGAATTCGCCATTCAACGTCGCCACGTTTAGCACTCCGCCCCCGGCCATCGCATCCTTGGCATTCAGGAACAAATTCAGAAACACCTGCTGCAGGCGCCCGGCGTTGCCCTGAATCAACGGAAGCTTCTCGTTGAGCTCGGACTGCACCTGGATGTGCGCCACCTTGAACTGGTGCTCGAGCAATGCCAGCGTGTCCGCGATTACCTTGTTCAGACTGACTTCCGTTAATTCCGTGCCAGTAGTACGCGAAAAGTTCAGCAGATTATTGACGATCTCCGACGCGCGGAACGTCTGCTTGGTGATTTTCTCCAGCAGCCCCGCTTTCTGCGGATCGGACTGCAACTGCTTCGCCAGCATCTGCGTGTAGGAGGAGATCACCGCCAGCGGCGTGTTCACTTCGTGCGCCACGCCCGCGGCCAGCAGCCCGATCGAAGAAAGCTTGTCCGCCTGGGTAAGCTGGACTTCAAGTTCGATCCGCTCGGTGATATCGTCCATGATCACCAGCCGCCCCACCACGCTGAACTTGCGGGTGACCAGCGGCGCCATCGCGACATTCACGACGCGCGATTCGCCGTTTGGAGTTACTAGGCGGAACTTATAAAGATTGTGGATACCCGGATTCTGCCGAACGCGGTAGAACTCTTCCACGAAGGAGGCCGGAAAAACTTCGCTCAACGAACGCCCTACCACCTGCCACCGCGGCTGGGCATACATGACTTCCATCTGCGAGTTCCAGGACTCGATGCGGTCCTGCAAATCCACCGCCATCACGCCGACATTGATAGACTCCACAATGTTCTCGTTGAAATCCTTGAGCCGCTCGTACTCGCTCACCTTCTGTTCAAGTGACGCGTACAGCCGCCCGTTCTGTATGGCGATGCCGATGTATCCCGCCAACGCTTCGAGCAACTCCACATCTTCGCTGGAGAGGAAGTCGCCTTGCATGGTCTTGCCCAGTCCGAGGAAAGCGATGGTCTTTTGCCGCGCGTGGCAGGGAATGTAGTAGTTCAGATCCAGGCGTCCGATGGCCTCTTGCGCCGATGCATTCTCACGCGGCAACTGGTGCGTGTTTTCGAAGAAGATATGTCCGGCAGCGTCCTCGATTCGCGGTTTCGCAAGAAACGACAGGTCCAGACCAGTGACGTGGGCGATGCCGAACGATTTCGACAGTTCAAAGCGCGAAGAGTCGCTGTTGCCGAGAAAGATGGCGATGCGATCTACCAGCAGGGTGCGTGCCAACCGGTCCACCAGCGAGGAAAGCATTTTGTCGAGGTCGGTCTCCGAGCTCAACTCGCGTCCGAACTCGATCAGCGTGCGCCGGTAGTCGTAGCCCGTCCGGAAGAAGAACTGGTCGAGTTTTTCCTGAATCCATTTCCGCACCGGATCAAACAGCAGCGCGGTGACCACGACCGCCACCACCAACCCGTAAGGTCCGGAACTGGGCACGCGCGTATGCACCAGTTCCGCAATCGCGGCCACGCCGGCGAAGTACGCTCCCACAATGGCCGCTGCCGCCAGCGTATACGCCATGCCTCGCTTGAAGATCAGATCCACGTCCATCAACCGGTAGCGGAAAATGGCGTATCCAAAAGTCAGCGGCAGCAACCCCAGCGATAGCACCGACACCTTCATGGTGAGCGAGGGCATCACGCCGAACAGGTACGGCAGAACATAAAAAAGCGTGAACGGGGTGATGGCGAGGATGGTGCCACGCGTAATCCACTTGAGCTGCTGGCGCAGAATCGGACTGGTGGCCCGGCGGGAGTTGTTCCAAAGAACCACCGCTGCTGAGACGAAGAAGATCGTCAGATAAGCCCAGTGCACCCGATTCAGATTAAAGAGCAGCGAGGCGCTGGCCTTCAAGTACTCGAAAGCCAGCAACTGGATTCCGAGCAATACCGCTCCCGGCAGGTAGAGCATCGGAATCGACCAGCGATGCTTGCTGACGAACTCCCGCCGTTCCGGGAAGGTCAATACGAAGTGCAGAAACAGCGCCGGCTGCAGCAGCCACGCGACTTCATTGGACCACAGGACGACCCAGTCAAAGGCATTGAACTTGCCGGTGTAGTGCAACGAGTAGAAAACGAACGATACCAGGCAGAAAATATAAAAGTGGGTGGAACCCAACGCCGTCCAGCGCCGCATCAGTACATAAAGGCCAATGCCCAAATAAATAAGCGCGATCAGCCGCAGCCAATCGTTCATGGAGCGCTCGGCCGGAACCAGCACCACCTCCACATCCAACGGAACCGAACCACGGATCAGTGAGTAAGTTGCCTTTGAATAGACGCCGGAATAATAGAGTTGCCGTGTCACCGCCGCCAAAGTGTCCACGGCGCGTCCGTTGACGCTGACCACTTCGTCCCCGCGCCGTATTCCGGCCCGCTCTGCCGGCCCGTTTGGCTCCAGTCGGTCCGCCACCAAGCGGCCATTCCGCTCCATCCACCACGCGCCATCGTCGGGAATCGCAGATTGATGCTCGATCTTGTAGTTGAAACCGGCGAAAAGTACCGCCGCGACTGTGAGAAGAGTCAGCAGGATGGCGGTAAACCGAGCCTCAAATTCGCGGTTCATGGGCTGGGACAGCGGCGCGGCGGCGCGGCCAGATACTCGACGCCTTTCAGGCATCAGCAACTTCACTGCCACCCCTCCAGTCTTGCCCACTGTTGGTAAGTCGCTTCCAGATAGCGACTTCCACAATTATAGATACGATTTGGGATGGCGGCTATGAATTATGGAAGGTTGCCTCTGTTTTTTTGGATGCTATAGCCGCTCGTATTGAAGCGTAAGTCCTGAGTTATGAATGCGTTTTTGAGCGTTGGGGCGGGAGATTGGCGGCCACGACCGACTCGTCGGCTGCGGGAAGAGGGTTTGGGTGCTGGGTAAGCTTGAAGGAGTTGGCGGATTCTGTGGTTGGCATGTTTCTGAAGTGAAAGTGAGATGACGTGCCCAAACCCTTTATTTGGTATTGGAGGGGTCCGGGAACTTCCCCGTTTCCAGAACCCCCCACTTACTGGGCCCACCTGACTCGCCAAGGAGGAGGTAAGCAAATCCCGCAAGTGAATGTGATCTTGCGCCTGATCGCCGGAAACGTCCATGGAGCCAGTCTGAAGCCGTCTGAACTGATCTGAAGAAATTCACCATCCAGCGCTTGACACATCAAGCCCGGCAGAACAGAATTTCTAGCGATACAGTGTGGGGACGGACGCTCTCGCCCGTCCAAGCCGAGCGTAGCTCGGGAGCCGCCGGTGATCACAGCAACGGATTCGCTATAGCTGGCCGAGGAGTTCCGCATTGCCGGAGAAGAAGATTCGCTTCGACGATTTCGAGCTGGATTACGGTCGTTTCCAGCTTTGCCGCGGTGGCAGCCCGGTTCGGCTGGAGAGCCTGCCGCTGCAATTGCTCATGTTCCTGTTAGAAAAGCGAGGACAACTGGTCACGCGCGAGCAGATCTCCAGCGAGTTGTGGAGCAAGGATGTGTTCGTCGACGTAGAACAGGGAATCAATACTGCAATCCGCAAGATCCGCCGCGCCCTGGCGGATGACGCCGACGAACCGCAGTACCTCCAAACCGTAGTCGGAAGGGGTTATCGTTTTGTGGCGCCCGCCGCCGAAGAAGATGTCGCTGGGCAGACATCGGCCGGAGAGTTTCCCGTTTCCCCCGAAGAACTTGGCACGCGCCATTATGACCGCAGCGGGCATTGACCCTGACGATCCTAAGGGAACTCCTAAGCTCCCAGACCAATCCTGAGCTTCTTCCATCACTCCAGGCAAGCAGCGAAGTTACTTGGCCGCCGAAAATGTGGTCCAGGGAAACGCATCCATATCCCGCAATAACCCTTGCTCCCAACCAAATTCCGGATGCTCCCGCAGATGCTCTTGCGCCTTGAAGTTCTTGCCACAAGCATGGCCGGCCGCTGCCGCGAATGACATTTGGGTTACCATCGCGGCGTCGGCTGCCTTGTTCTGCACCGCGCCGGCCATTCCGAAAGGTGGCTGCCACGGCCGAGACCCCCGCGCCGAAAGCTCGATATGCCCGTCGAGAGTACGCTCGCTGGCCTCTTCTTTCATAGAGAAAGTGTCGTAATGATCCGCCAAAAAACGTTTAGCGGCAGCGACGTCGATCCTCCCCTTGTTCTCGGCCATCAACTGTTCCCACCGGACGTGACGCGCATTGGCGCTCATGCTCAGGTTCTTGGCGTCGAAGTCGGTTTCTTCGCGGATGAGTTTTTCGTTGACCGGGAAGTTGGAGCCAACGAAGTACCCGTCTTTCTTGCGTTCCAGCGTCACGTTTTTAAGCCCAAGTTCGAGGCTGGCGATTTCGTTGTTCTTCACGTCGGCGAGCAGCCAGTTGTTGGCATAGCCGCCGTTGTTGCCGTCTTTCATAATGCGGGCAAAGTCGTCGATCGATTTGGAATACTGAGCCGCCTTGCGCGCCCGCACAAACTCCGGAATCCCCGCCGGATCATACCCGGAGAAATGACCGATCGTCGTTTCCGTGATCACGATTCCGTCCGCATTGACCACGAAATCGTCCGCGCTGTGGATGAACCCCGGAAGTCCGTCCATCAGCATGCGGCTGCCTTTCGCCGGAACAATATCGAAAATCATCGTCCAGCGCTGGCCATCCAGATAGCTTGTCCAGTTGTTGTGCGCGATGACGATCTTGCCGTCCTTGGTATAACTGCCGGTCGCCACAAACGCGCTGCAATGCTCGGGCGCAACCATCGACGCCGACGGTTGAATGCTGTGCTCCTTGTCGTATTGCTTGACGTAGTATTCCCACTCCTCTGCGCCGTTGAGTGCGACCACATCCCACAAATCCAGTTTCACGCCCTTGGCGTTAGCGCCATCCACGATGCCCTGCAACTCCTCGCGGTACTCCTTATCGATGCGCGGCCACATCATGTCGCGCGCCGCGTCGCGAAAAAACTCCCAGTCCTTATTGTTGTCGTGTGATTCCTCCAGCGCCGTCACTTTAAGAATGTCCGCGATTTCCGGCGCCAGCAGATAGCCATGCTGGAACCCGATGTCGGCGGGTAGGCCCTCCAGATGAACAAAAGTCCACCCGTTCTTTTCCGGCTGGCGGAAGCTGTGTTTCAGTCGAGGGTCGCTAGTGGAGTTCTGAGTTGAGTTCTGCGCCAGCGCGGGCAGGGCAATCGCGACCAGCAACCATACGATTCGGGCAGCGTTTCGGAATATGTTTCGGAACATCGACACCCCTCAAGAATTGCCCAATTGTAGCAGGCAAGAAACCGCTCTCGGACGGGCGATGTCCGTCCGGACATCCCGCCCAACCTGGCGCAGCCATAGCGTCTACGTCGCCGTCGTTCTGAAATCCGTTCTAAAATCTAGGTATGTCTCGCCTGGAACAAATCGTCGATCTCGAAAAGCGTTTTCTCCTCCCCACCTACAACCGTTATCCGGTAGGCTTTGAGCGCGGGAAGGGTGTTTTCCTCTACGACTTCGAAGGCAAGAAGTATCTCGACTTCGTAGCCGGTCTCGGGGTGAATGCGCTAGGGCATGCTCATCCGCGCATAGTAAAGACCATCCGCGAGCAGGCAGCCCGCCTCATTCACGTATCGAATCTCTACTACAACGAATATCAGGGACAGCTCGCCGAGCGCCTGTGCCAGCTTTCAAGTCTGGATCGCGTCTTTTTTTCCAACAGTGGCACCGAGGCGATGGAAGGCGCGATTAAGCTGGCGCGTCTCGCCGGACACAAGGCCGGCGGCGAAGCCAAGTCCCAACTCGTAGCCCTGCAGGGTTCCTACCACGGCCGGACCTTTGGCGCGATGTCCCTGACCGGCCAGGAAAAATACCGCAAGGGTTTTGAGCCGCTGCTCGGAGACGTGACCTTTGTGGAGCAGAACGACGTCAACGCCCTGCACGTCGCCGTCAACGCCAACACTTGCGCCATCGTGCTGGAGCCTATCTTCGGCGAAGGCGGAATCCTCGAATGTTCTGAGGAATTCCTGCTCGCGTGCCGGACCCTTGCCGATCATTATCACGCCGCACTCATCTTCGATGAGATCCAGTGCGGCCTCGGACGCACCGGCAAGATGTTCGCCTTCCAGAGCTTCGGCGTGGTTCCCGATATCGTCACCATTGCCAAGCCGATCGCTGCCGGAGTGCCGCTCGGCGCGTTCCTGTCGAAAGAACACTTCGCCTCCGCGATTTCACCCGGACAGCACGGCACCACCTTTGGCGGCGGTCCGCTGGCCTGCCGCGTCGCGCTCGAATATCTGGCAATCGTCGAAGAAGAGCGCCTGCTCGAAAATGTCGTGAAAGTTGGCGGCTACCTGCATCAGCAACTCGAGGAACTGGTCGCGAAGTATGCCGCAACCCGCGAAGCCCGCGGCCGCGGATTCATTCAGGGTCTCGTGCTCGACATTCCCGCGCGCCCATTGGTCGAGCAGGGTCTGGCGGAGGGCGTACTGTTCAACGTCACCCAGGACACCGTACTGCGCTTCCTGCCGCCATTCTTGCTCGAAGAGAAGCACGTGGATAAAGGCATCAGAGTTCTGAAGAAGCTGCTCGGCAAAAAGCGGAAGAAAGCGCAGAGCGTGGCTTCAGGGGCGGCTGCATCGCTTTAGCGATTCCCCCGAACAGATGGAGCCCGTCTCCCGCAAAGCTGACGTAGGATCTGGAGCAAAAAAGAAGGGGAGCCGGAATTCAGCTCCCCAAAGCGTTAGAGGCGATATCACTTAATAAGAATCTAAATGTGAGGATTTCGTTGCCCACCGACACGCAAAATCCGAAAGAAAAATTCATTCCCGACGGCGCGCGCAACCCAGACCCGAATGCTCCCGGAAACGGGATTGCGGCCGAGGAGCATTGGCTCGAACTCCCCGACGGACGCATGCGCTATCTCAAAGCCGGGTCAGGTCCGCCGCTCATCCTGATTCATGGGCTGATGGGATACTCCTTTTCCTGGCGATTCACCATCCCCGCGCTGGCGCCCCATGCGACCCTTTATGCCATCGACAATCTAGGCGCTGGACTTTCGACCGCAACCGCAGGCATGGACTGCACCGTGCGTGCCACGGCCGAGCGTGTCCTGCAGTTCGCCGACGCTCTCGGCATAAAGGATTTCGACCTGCTGGGTACATCCCACGGCGGAGGCGTCGCCATCATGGTGGCGGCGGTTTGCTCGGAAAGAAGAGCGGAAAGAGGTTCGGAGCGCAAAGTTGTAGAGCGAAGCCAAGATCGACGCGTGCAACGACTCATACTCGTCGCGCCCGTCAACCCCTGGTCACCGCATGGCAAGTGGTTTGCGCCTTTTGTGGGCAGCGGTTTCGGTTCATTACTCTTCCGCAACACGATTGAGCGCTGGCGTTCCCTCGACTACCTGTGGCTGCGTCGCCTGTTCGGCGATGGTGCAAAGATCCCGCCCGATTCGCTCGAGGGCTACCGCATGCCAGTGCTCAAGAATCACGTCTTCCGTCATGCTTCGCACATCGTAAGGAATTGGACAGCCGACCTCACGGAACTGGAAAGGGCGTTGCCCAAGATTCGCGATTACCCCACTCTCCTGATCTGGGGAACGAGAGACCGCGCCGTTGGTTTTCAATCCGCCGAGCCGCTGCGCCGGAATTTTCGCGATGCTCGTCTGGTGGCGTTCGAGGGCGTTGGCCATCTGCCCTACGAAGAGGCGCCCGAGGACTTCAACCGCGCGCTCGTGGATTTCCTTGCCGGCCCTTCCAGTTCTCAGGTCCCAGTTCTCAGAAGAGCGGCTTTGACTGAGAACTGAGAACTGGGAACTGAGAACCTTTTCTTCAATTCATGCACATCTCTCACTGGCTGCGCGCGTTCATCGCCGACTACGGTTACTGGGCTGTGGTTCTGGCGTTGCTGTCGGAGAGCGCCGGCATCCCCGTTCCCGGCGAGATCACGCTCCTGCTGGCTAGTTTTCTGGCCTATTCCGAACATCAGCTCCATCTCGGCTGGATCATCGTTGTCGCCACCTGTGCCGCCACTCTCGGTGGCTATCTGGGCTACGCCCTTGGTCACTATGGCGGGCGTCCACTGCTTGATCGCTATCAAAGCGCTCTTCGGATTCCGCCGGCCACGCTGATGCGCGGCGAGGAAATGTTCGCCCGCTATGGCGCAGCCACAATTTTCTTTGCTCGTTTCGTCTTCGGCCTGCGCGTTTTCGCCGGACCGCTGGCCGGCGTGCTGCGCATGCGCTGGCGAACATTTGCTTTCTTCAACTTCTTCGGTGCCGCCCTCTGGGTAACCACCATCGCTAGCGCCGGATATCTCTTCGGCCAGCATTGGCGCAATCTGCTGCGGGTTATGCAGCGCTTCAATATCGCGGTCTTGATTCTCGCCGCGGTCGTGATCCTGTTTCTATGGTGGAGACATCGCCACCACCCGCCGCCGGAAAAGGATTGACGTCGATCCGCCTTAGTGAGAATGGTTAGTGATATAGGATTTTGCGCCAACTATCTTGATGCTGTTTGCCGATTCGCTTCCGAATCGCAACCGATGCCTGCGCGATACGTGTACTCGGCGACCGAGACCGCGTCACGAACTTCGATGATGTAGATGCCTGCACGCTTCTTAGAATAGGCGGCCTTCCATTCTTCGTATCCATTTCGGTAGTCGGGAAGCGACTGTACCACTCCGGTCTGCTTTGACAGACTCACTTCAAGTGCTTTGCGTGCGAAAGGCATGTGGGGCACGGACTGTGGAAACGGCTTATTTTGACAGTCCTTCCAGGTGAGGTTGTCAACAGCAATGTGAACGATGATCCCCAGTTCGGGCGAGCTATCAATCTTCACAACGGTCAGCCTTGAGTTCTCTTCGCCCGAGCGAGTCTTGTATTCCCAGACATCACCCACGTGAAACTTCGGATCAGAAGCATCGCTCAGCCGAGTGTCATTCTTTGGCAGCACTCCGACTTGTGCTCGTGCTCCCGCACATAGGAGAGCGACCGCACCCGTCATGAAGAGGAGCGATTTGCAAGGTGTCATGCTGTTCCGCAGAGTCTAAATGCCGAAGTCATTCTTCTCAAAGGGCGTTTATCACTAATTGCTGTTAACAGGCGCTTAAACCAAGTACTCTCCACTCCGCCCGTGAAAACTATCTTCCGTCACTTCCCCCTCAGCCCTCCGCCGTCATATCCTGACAGAACCATTACCACCGGAGAACCCTGTGATTTCCGAACGCACCCAAACCAGCCTGCAACCCGCAACCGCGCCCCGCTTTCCGCGGCTGGCACTTTCGCAGGTCTGGGTGCGATTCCTGCTAGCTATCGTCGGACTGATGCTGGCTTTTGCTTCGGCGCTGTTCTCCACGATATTGGGAGAGTCCGGCAACCTCTGGGGAACGATCATTCTGGCGTCGGCAGCACTCTTGATGGCTACCTTCGTCGGCCTGACGACTGTGCCCTACCTGGCGCGGCGAGTCGTCGCCAGCCGTGTCCGCGAAGCCATGGACTACGACGTCACGCGCGCCGGCCTGATCTACATCCTGATCAGCGTCGTGATCGGGATCGCTGCCATCAACACCGGAAACAACCTGCTCTACGTTGTCGTCGCCGCGCTGCTCTCTGCCATTCTGGTTTCCGGCGTCGCTTCCGCGCTGGTGCTTCGTAGTCTCACGCTCGACGTCCACTTGCCCGAACACGCTTTTGCCGGACGCCCGATGCTGGCGCGCCTGCTCCTGCGCAACACCAGTTCGTGGCTGCCATCTTTTTCCGTGCGCGTGGGTCCCGCCAAGCGCAAAAATAAAGATCACTGGGGCTGGGAAACCTCGACCTTCGGCTGGCCCCGCAACCGCGCGCCCCAGGACCAGTGGCTCCGCCTGCCTGACCGCCGCCTGCGGCGCGTCCGCCCAGAAGCGGAAAAACCTATCCTGCAAGAATCCGTCTATTTCCCCTTTCTCGCTCCCGGACAGGAACTCCGCGCCGACCTCGAGCTCAGCTTCCCAGCCCGCGGCCGCTACTGCGAAAAAAACTTCGGTCTGGCCACCCGCTTTCCCTTTTCCTTCCTCATGAAAACCCGGCGAATTAATCTGGCCCGCGAAGTGATCGTCTATCCCGTCGTCGATCCCGCCGAACAGTTCCTCGAGGTTCTTCCCATGGTCACCGGCGAGTTCGAAACCTTTGTCAGCGGCCGCGGCCACGATCTTTACCGCATCCGCGAGTACATGCCCGACGACTCGGCCCGCCACGTCGACTGGAAAGCCACAGCCCGCACCGGCTCGCTCAAAGTGCGTGAGTTCAGCCGCGAAGATGAACGCAAACTCCGCATCGTGTTCGACAACCCCGCACCCGGAGTCCTGCAGCCCGCGGTGTATGAGCGAGCGGTGCGCCTGGCAGCTTCTCTGGGATGGCACTTCGACCACGAAGATGTCGAAGTCTCTTTCGTCGCGCCAGGATTGGAGCCGACCGAGGACGTCTTCAACTTCCTCCGGTACCTGGCGCTGGTCGAGCCGCAGGAGGCGACCCCGGTGTTCAGTCGTCTTCGGGCCAGTGAAGACTACAACCTGATCGTGACCGCCCGCGATGCCGCCGACCTGCCTGCCGCTTTGGCTGCCAGATCCTATGTCATTTCTTTGGGCACGGGACGGGGCGCATAGCCTGTGTGGAGACGGGCTCTGCCCCGTCCCGGCGGGGCGAAGCCCCGCTGCCACAAAACTTCATTTTTCTCTTTCCCCCTGCCGATTTTCGACATATACTCCGGCGCTGGTCCGGTTCATCAAACGGCTTTGCGTCCTTCATCCAAGATGCGTTTGACGCTGTTCGCCGGGTACGTTGTTTTCCGGCGCAAGCCCACGGGAGGTGCAAATGTTGATTTCTGATCTGCTCAAGAATCAAGTCACCATATCTGCCGAGGCCCAGCAGACCGTGCTCGAAGTCGCCAGCCTGATGGTCGAGCACAACATCGGCGCCGTACCGGTTCTCCAGGACGGCCAACTGGCTGGCATTTTCACCGAGCGCGACCTCATGGGCCGTGTGGTCGTCAGCGGAAAAGACCCCGCCCGTACCCCGGTCAGCCAGGTCATGACCGAAGATCCTCTGACCGTCGCTCCGAACGATCCGCTGGAGACCTGCATGACCCTGATGAAGCGCCACGGATTCCGGCACGTGCCGGTCTGTTCGGGACGTGAACTGAAGGGCATCGTTTCCTTGCGCGACATCCTCCTCCACGACCTGGACGAAAAGGACGACGAAGTGCGCATGATGCGCGCCTACCTGCATTCCACCCCCGACGCCGGATAGGCTAGCCTCACGCTTGGCTCGGCTGAAATGGAGGTGGGCTGAACCGGCCGCGCGGGAAAGCTCCGTTTTCGCCTCCGGATTGCTTCACCTTCCGCCTGTAGAGACAGGTTCGCTCCGCCTGCGAGAAGCGGCGAGCTTCGTCTCGACGCGAAGGTGGCTGCCGCTCTCAGGGGTCGTCATCGAACGTCGACTGTTTCCGCGGCGCTAGCTCGCGGGAGGGTAATGGTTACTAAGGTTACCTAAGTAGGTTGACCTCGCGGGTCAACCTGCCTGAGGATGTGGGGGAGGGTAGAGGCGTGGGACGTTTCTGCGCATTCTTTCCTCGCATGACCCATGACTTGGCACAGCCATATCATCGTCTATTTGTGGTGCGCTGCACCGATCCTGCAATCGGTGGTGGCGGTGATTTTATGGCGCCGTAAGCTGCACAAGCAGTTTCCAGTCTTCTTTTTGTTCCTCATCGCACAGGTAGCGAATTTTGCTATCCTCTTTCCGCTTTCGTTCGCTGGCAATTACAGGATGTATTTCAACCTTTTCTGGTTGGGCGAGGCGGTCAACGCGGTTCTCGGCTTCAAGGTCATTCATGAGATTTTCCTCGACGTGTTCCGTCCCTATCACACCCTGAAAGACCTGGGCACTTTGCTGTTCAAGTGGGCGGGCGTCGTGATGCTGCTGGTTTCGGTGGTGGTCGCCTTTTCGAGTTCTTTCGACCAGAGTCTGCTGGTGCACGCGGTTACTACTTTGCAGCGCTCGGTCCGCCTTGTGCAGATTGGTCTCATCCTCTTCTTAGTCCTATTTTCTCGCTTTTTGGGAGTGTCCCGGAAGCAGATCAGCTTTGGTATCTCTCTCGGCTTTGGCCTCTTTGCCGGTGTGGAATTGCTGTTGATCGCGCTGAATTCGGGGGGATTCGTCAAGCAGGGCAATTTCAACCTGATGAACATGTTGACTTACAACCTCGCCATATTTGTTTGGCTCGGCTATTCGTTCTCCCGCCAAGCCGTGCGCGGGGGCGCCGTCAACCGCTTGCAGACTGAGCGCTGGGAACAGGGCTTGGCGGATCTTCAACACCCAGTGCCATCCGATTCGCTGATCCCGATGTTCGAAGGCATGGTGGAGCGCGCGTTTTCGCGAAGCTCGATCCTGGAGCCTGTGGAAAATCAGTCCCCGCTCGACCGCCCCGCGGTCCCAGCCAAAGCCAACTCTGCGGCAGCCGGTTCCAAGGCTCGGCCTTAGCGCTGGTTGCCCAAAAAACGGGCCTCTGCAAAAGCTCTGTCAAGAGGATTTTTGGCGTGCCGCAAGTCCCATTCCCAGACTGAGAATGCAATCCGTTCTGTTCAACCATTACCTTAAGAAAACCAGCGTAACCCCCTTTCCTGTTGCAGGCCGGACGCTACCTTCAATTTCCGCCAGCCATTAGTTCGTCGCCTCGGGTTGGGCGCTTCAGGTAACCTCCAATGAATCAGAAGGTTGCAAGTTGTGTATAATTCCCCACGCTTGGAGGCTGGCAGTTTTGTGCTGGCCTTCGGCAGACCCTAAGGAGAAAGTCAAACCATGAAACGTTCTCTCAGAGCGTTACTGCTGTTGGTGGGTCTGGTAGGCACATTTGCGTATGCTGCTGCCCCGAGAGTAGACACTCGGGGGTGGATGCCGCTGTGTCCTCCCAGTCACCCGAACTGCTCCCAGTAAACCGATATGGGACTGCATGATCGCGAGATGTAAGCGACCTGACGTAACTCTTTGCATCACGAAAGCAATCTTCCGGGCTGGCCTTCGCGGCCGGCCTTTTTTTACTTCTGCTCTTTCTTGCCCGTGCTTTCGGATTCCGCCTTCCCGGTTGCTGCCGATGGTTTCCCCGCTCCCGGTTCCTTCCCATCCTCCCTGGGAGATTCGGCGGGTTCGGTGTTGGTGCTCATGTACTGCACGATGATCGAAACGCGCCGGTTCGACGGATCCAGCGAATCCTTCAGGTTGCGCAGGCGCTGGTCCGCAAAGCCCCGCACTTGCGAGACCTGATCGCTGCGCAATCCCGACTGCTGCATCAGTCGCCGCGCCGCGTTCGCCCGGTCGGACGATAGTTCCCAGTTGCTGTAGCTGCCCTTGCCGCCGTAAGGTTTGGCGTCGGTGTGTCCTTCGACCGAAATGTGGTTGGGAACTTGTCCCAATTCCGCCGCCAGCAGCGCCACCAGTTCCTGCCCGCTCTGGTTGAGCGTGGCACTCCCGCTGTCGAAAAAACCTCCTTTGTCCGATTCCAGTAACTCGATGCGCAGACCTTCGGCGGTCACCGTCATCTCGATATTTTGTTTCAGCTTATCCAGGTTGTTCATCTTCTGGATACTCTTTTGCAGTTCTTCTTTCAGCTTCCCCATGTCCTGCTTGGTCAGTTGAAGATTCTCGCCCGCTCCGGCCAGAGTCGTTCCAACCTTCGTAGCGGTTCCACTAGGATCTTTGAAGTAACCGCCAACTGCCACCTGAATCTTCGGGCTGCTGTTCATCAGCCACAACACGATGAACAGTGCCATCATGGCCGTGACGAAGTCCGCATAAGCGACCTTCCAGGCGCCGCCGTGATGGCCGCCATGGCCGCCCTTTTTCTTGATGATGATGATGGGTGGAGTCGGCATGACGATGGTTATTCTGCGGCTGCCGCCGCAGTCTCCGCCGCCGGGGCTTCTCTCGCGCCGCGGCAAGCCTCCTCAACCGCTGCGAACGAAGGACGCACATGCCCGGGCACCGTCCGCCGCCCGATCTCAACCGCCATGATCGGGGCCACACCTTTGAGAAATGCAATCATGGTCACCCGCAACACCATCATGGACGCGTGTTCCTCGTCGACCATCTTGCCCATGCGCGACGCCAACGGTCCGACCAGCCCGTAACACAGCAGAATGCCCAGAAAGGTTCCCACCAAAGCTGCCGCTACCTTGCGTCCAATTTCTTCCGGAGGTCCGCCCAGCGCGCCCATCGTGATCACCACTCCCAGCACCGCCGCCACAATGCCCAGCCCGGGCAGCGAGTCCGCCATTGTGCTCAGCGCTGACACCGGCTCGTTGGCCTCGTGATGATGGACGTCCATGTCCGCCTCCAGCATCTGATCCAGATCGAACACTTCCACGCCCCCGCTCACCGCCATGCGCATCGTGTCGCACACAAAAGCCACGGCATGGTGATCCTTCGCGAAAGCCTCGTATTTGGAGAACAAAGGGCTCGCGTCCGGAGCCTCGATGTCTGTCTCCAATGCCACCAGGCCTTCCTTGCGCGCCTTTTGCAGCAGTTCATACATCATCTTCAAGGAATCGACGTAGCGCTGCGCGCTGTACTTCGATGACCCAAATGCCCCAATAAGCCCGCTGATCATCTGCTTCAGAGTGTGGACTGGATTCGAAATCAACACCGTGCCCAACGCCGCCCCGCCGATGATGATCAACTCCGCCGGCTGGAGCAGCACCTTGATGTTGCCGTGCTCCATCAGGTAGCCCGCCACGATGCAACCGAAAACAACCACGATCCCAATGATCGAAAACATGGATCATCATCCTCGCCAGCGTCCAGAATCTTTGGCAGCTCCGGTCCCCGCCGCTCTCGCCGTCCGGCTCGAGTGCGAAGGCCTCATCTTCAGGAGAAGACATTCCAGGTCGACTCCGGCGGTGGCCATGATGTAAGACACCTCTGTCTCCACCGGGAAACGGTCGCCCCACCACAAAACCTCCGAATGCCCCAACAGATTCCACAAGGTTTCAGCCATGGTTGACACCATCACTGGACTCGCCGAGGAGAGCACCGCCAGAAATTCGTTCTCCTCCCAACGTCCCAGAAAATTCTGCGCATCCAGGCTGTGTCGCAACGTCTGCGCCGCGGTCCGCAGAAAAGGCACAATCGACTGCGGCCCGTGCTTGGAGCGAAACTCCTCCAGCCCCAGCACCCGAATTCGCAGCAACCCAAAGCCGACATGCGATTCCGTCATGCCCGCTATGCATTCGTTCAGCAGCGCTCGCGTCAGACGACGCGAAGGAACTCCCGTGCTCGCGTCCAGACAGCCGTACATCGGCGGCCCGGAAGACTGCTCGCGGTACACAAACGCCTCTTCGAATAGAACGGTTGCACCCCCAACCGTGTCACCGTATTCCAGTATCGGCCGCGTCCGGATCGTCACCGCGACCCGGTGCCCATTCTTGTGCAGGTAGTAAGCGGTCCACCGTTGCGGCTGCCGCTGGCTGAGGGTCATCGTCACCGGGCAGTGCTCGCCGCTCAGGCTGTTGCCCCGCCGGTTGCAGGCCCGCACCACATCTTCGAAGACATGACCCACCACTTCGTGCGACAGATGCCCGATGAGGTGTTCAGCGCCCCGGTTCCAAAAGCGGATCAGCCCATCGCGGTCCACGATGTAAATCCCCACCGGCAAGTCTTCCACCAAATGCCGGAACAGTTTCGGGTTGTCGAGAAGGTTGGAAGACATGACCAGCCGCGCCGCCTTCTGGTTCCATCGGCAGCGCAGCAGAGAACTTCAGGGGGCGGGGTAGTGCGAAATGGTCCGTTCGATCACTATGAGATCCGGCTCTTCGGTCGCTTCATCTTACTTACGGACGCGGCCGCAGCCCGTCAACGAATGACGGCTTCAGAGTGGGGGTCTCCGAAGCCCGGCGGGGATATCCGTAGAAGGTTGATATGCGCTCAGAGTCGGCCGGTTATCGCCTGAACTAACAAGAGGACTCCGATGCCTGCCAAGCCGGCATAAATGTACTTTAAGAATGCCTCTCCATGCATGCGGTGATTGATCACTCGGCCGACAACCACGGCTGCCAGCACGACCGGCAGTGAGACGAGATAATAATGTGTCACGATAGGAACCCAAAGTCCGGCCAGCCAATAACCACCCATGCCGATGATGCTGGCGGGTAGAAAATATCCTTGCAGGGTCGCCCGGAAGTGCTGCGGCGACCACCGTCGCATCGATCCGTAAACCGCCAGCGGTGGGCCATTCATTCCGTAGGCTCCGCCCAGTACGCCGGCACAGAATCCGCAGGCTAACAGCCATCCTCGGCTGTCGCGTCGTAGTTCGAGCAGCGCGCGGCCGAGCGTCGTCCCGATCAAGGAGTACACGGAGAACACTATGATGATGACTCCGAGCGCCGCCTTCACCGCGCTCTGATGATGATGACTGCTGGTCAGAAGTCGCAGTCCCAGTGGGATGCCAGCCAAAGTGGAGAGCACCAGCCAGGCGGTGCTACGCAGATGGATTTTCTTCCAGTCCTGCACGACCACTATGCCCGCGATGGTAATCGACACCAGCACTGCGAGGGGGGCAGCCACTTCCAGAGGAATGTAGAAGGCGAGCAGCGGAACCGCCACTAGAGCCTCGCCAAAGCCAAATGCCGACCGAATCAGCGTGGCAATAAACAAAATGAATAAAACGTGCAGAGTAGTAACGTCGATTGTGATCTCCACGTCGGACGGAATTTCGACCAGATTGAACACCCACCTCACGCCGCCGGACGGGCCCGCGACCCCAGCGTGCGCGCCAGTTCCTCAGCGTCGTAAACCGGCGGCTGGCAAGCGAACCCCGAGCACACCACCGCAAACGACCGTTCCCCATCCAGCGCCGGAAGATTCGGGATCGTCTCCGCCAAAGCCGGTGGCAGGTTCTGTGCGACAGCCTTATCGGCATCCAAACGCAGAACCGCTGTACTCAGGCCAAGCGGCCGCACCGCCGCTCGATACAGTTCCGTAGCCGCTTCATCCTTCCCAACCACCACGACCTGCGTATCCGGCTGGATGAATCGGACCACTGCCAGCCCGTAAGTCGCCGCAAAAATGCCGTGCTGTCCCGCGACCCCGGCGTAGACCTCCAGCGTCTGCTCGGCCTGGTCGCGATACGGCGCATTTTTATGAGATGCATCATCGGCGTAGCCATGCAACCGTAGCAGCGCAATCGCCGCCGCCGAATTTCCCGCCGGAGTCGGCGAATCCTGAAACGGTTTTCGCCGCGTCGCCAGAATTCCGAGCGCCTTTTGCTCCTCCGCAGTTCGGTCCGCTCCGCCGCGCGTATCAAAGAATCCGCCAGCCACAGGATCGAAGAACCCCGTCACCATCGCATCCGCAATCGACCGTGCAAAGCGGAAGTAGCTCAGGTCCGCCGTCGCCTCGTAAGCGTCGAGACAAGCAATCACCGCGAAAGCATAGTCATCCAGCACACCGGAAACTTCGCGCCGCGCCGCCCGAGCCTCCGAGTGAAGATCCGAGGAAGCCTCCGAGTAAGCAATCACATGCCTCAGTGTGGAGCGGGCGCCCTCGCCCGCTGCTGTTGAATTTGAGCCGCCATCCCATCCCTCGGAGAGCAGTCGATCGAGCGAGCGCAAAGCAAAATGGCGCGCCGCTGCCAGATCCAGCACCTTGGCCGCTTCCAGATAAGCCGAAACGCACATCGCGTTCCAGCCCGCGTAAACGGTTTTGTCCACGTACGGAGTAGGACGAAGCAAACGCGCCGCATACATCTTCTTCTGCGCCGCAGCCAGCAGCCCGCCCGCCCGCTCTTCCGGAAAGTTCAGCCGCCGAGCAATTTCCTCCACCGTGCTTCGAGCTGAAGAAGCAATATGCAGCACATTCTTCGCCCGATTGTGATGCATGTCCCCGACTTCCTGGATGTCGTAGTAAAGCGTCGCCACCGCCGCCTCATCTTCGGTCAGCGCCGCTTTCACCTCCGACAGAGTCCAGGTGAAATAATCGCCGTCATCGTCCATCGAATAATCGGCGTCCTGCGAAGCGTAAAAGCCGCCGTGCGCGCGGTCGCTGAGCCATTCGTCCATCCAGCGAATAATGTCGCGCGCCACCGCCGCAAAGAACTCATCCCCGGTCGCCTGATAAGCGTGCACGTAGTTCTTCAGCAACTCGGAGTTGTCGTAGCACATTTTTTCGAAGTGCGGCACGATCCAGCGCTCGTCCACCGAGTAGCGATGGAAGCCGCCCGCCAACTGGTCATAAACGCCGCCGCGTGCCATCTTCTCCAGTGTGTGGACGAAAATAGTGCGCAGATCGTCGTCGCTGTCGCTCACACTCGAATTGCCTGCGCCATCGTTTCTCGTCCGAACATATTGCTCCATCACCAGATCGAGCGCCGCCGGATGCGGAAACTTCGGCGCGCTTCCAAATCCGCCGTTAACCTCGTCAAACATCTTCCGCGCCGATTCCAGAATCGCGTCAATCACCATAGCGGAAACCTTCCCCCCGCCCGCCGAAGCAGATTCTGCTCGCGCGATCGCGCTCTCCACCATCTGCGCCTGCTCCATCACGTCGCCATGCTTGTCGCGATAAGCCGCAGCAATCGAAAGCAGCACGCGTTTAAAGCTAGGCCGCCCGTAACCATCGATCGGAGGAAAGTATGTCCCTCCATAAAACGGCTTGCCATCCGGAGTAAGAAACGCCGTCAGCGGCCATCCGCCCTGTCCCGTGAGCGCGCTCACCGCCGCCTGATACCGGCTGTCAATATCCGGACGCTCGTCCCGATCCACCTTCACCGCGATGTAATGCTCATTCACAATTGCCGCCACCTCGGCATCGTCATAAGACTCGCGATCCATCACATGACACCAGTGACACCAAACCGCTCCAATATCCAACAGCACAGGCTTGTTAGCCGCACGGGCCGCGGCAAAAGCCTCCTCCCCAAACTCATGCCACTGGATCGGCTGATGCATAGCCGACCGCAAATAAGAAGAAAACGCGCGAGCCAGAGCGTTGTGGGAGGAGTCGGTCATTGGGCTAGTTTAGCGCGCGAAGAAGAAAAGCGCGGCTGTCACGGGTGACTCGCTCTGATATGAATTGTCGAAGGACCCGAATTCGGCGACGTTAGGTGCGCGTTGTACGCGTGCCCGGGGTCTACTCCGAATTGCGAGATTGCCCGCCACGCGGCGAGTCCGCCAACGCCTGGACTTCTCTTAGGAAGACAGACGCTGGCATCCCGTCGTACTTCTTCTTGAGCGGATCGCGCTGGTATCGGGTCTCGACCGGCGCCAGACTCGCAATAAGTCGGTCGTTACATCCCTTCCTGTATTTGCGTGAGATCGCGGTGCAGTCCACTCTCAGGGGCGACGTGAGAACGAACAGTCCCTGTAAGCCGCTGCCACCTGTAAGCCTGAGTTCCGGCATGATTTGCTTCTCGTCGCCGCGGGAATGACGTAAGAACAGAACGTACGGCCCTTCGGACTTTATTCCCTCGAAGTCCTTCCAGCCTCCAGTCCGAGTGGAAACTCCAACAACTGGGCCGGTACGGTTCGCCTCGCAAGAAACTCCGCCAAAGGGCATCCCGAAAGTTAAGGAGATTGCCGACCTTATGGGAGCCTTTCCATGTGCGCAGCACCCTCACATCAAGATACGAGATCGCCTGCTTGCCCGAGGGGGAAAGCACCGAGGCGTAAGTGTCGACGGGGTTGCCGTAACGCCCCACTAGAACCACTTCGTCGCTCTTCAGCATCAGGGAAGAGAGATCCGCTTCCAGCGTTGCAGGATCCACATTGGGCTCTGTGTCCGCGTCGTGATGGTGGCCGGGTTGTAGCAGCTGTCGGCACAGGGCACTCGCGGCGATCATGTCTGGCGTTTGCTCGGCTTTTACATCTTGTACGTGCTTCTCCCTAGCTGAGGCCTGCACCAGCCCACATCCGAGGGCGACGACGATCAGGCTCACTTGGGCAAACGCGCACTCGGCTCGCTGCATAAGAACTCCTCCGCTGTTGATTGTATTCTGAACGTTCGTCTGGGCGGGTGGCCCACGCTATCGCAATCCGTTCAGAACCCGAGGGCGCCCCATCCAAGTTCCGCTTAGGCGGGTTTTTTCTCCGCGAGCCGACACCGCCCTCAAAACCTGCGATTCCGTCACCACGATCCTCGCGCTACGCCGTGATCGAGGCTTCTTGCGAATCACGATTTCAACATCGCGATCCAGCGCGTTGAGGAAATGCATAAGCCGCTCCACGGAAAACCCGTCCAGGCGATAATTCATCAACGCGGAAATCTTTGGCTGATTGACGTCAAGCACGCGCGCCGCTTCGGTCTGCGACAGCAGACGCGCCTGAATGATCTGATTGATAGCGACGGCCAGGCGTACTCTGGTTTGCTTTTCGTCAGCATCGCGCAGGCCGGGATCTGCAAATACATTTCCTGAGCTTGGAATTACCATTCGATTATCCCAATTCTAGGATAGCAGAGGAGGGCGTAGGGGTCCGATTCCGCAATCTGATCCCTGACCTTTTTCATCACAATCACCCCGTGCCCACCATCACAGACCTCCAACCCGCCGAACGCGACAATAATTCTCGATTGGGCCGATGGAGATGAAGCATGTGCCCATCAGCCAAAACGGCATGAAGGCCAGTTAGGCTTTGTTTACTAGCTCTTTGATAACTAAAATTTGAGTCGAACGATTTCCGTCATCTCGCCTCCAAAAACCGCCCCAAAACGGGAATTTGGGCCCAAAATTGGGGCTAAGTCAATATTTTTGAATACTTTGAAGACAACAGTATGATTCCAATTGACTTAAGAGAAAATGGGAGGGTGGGGAGGGGGGGTACCACCTCCATAAATCGTTATTACGCGTGCGCCGTGAAAAGGCACTGGACTTCAGCGGGTGCAACTCCCGCCCGGGAACTGGTTCGCTCCACCCGGTAGCAACCGAAACGACTGCAGAGGTAACGAAGCGGTCGGAGCTTTCGGTGTAGAGGGTCGCTAGGCGACTCGGCGAGCGTGCAGGCCATAACGTGAGTGAACGCTGAGCAGGCCTCGAAACGATTAATGCAGGAGCCGACCCACCGTGTAATTGGGGAAGGCCGACGATGATGGAAATAGTCCGAGCGAATGAAGTCCATCAAACCTGCCGGGGTAATGGCGATGGCATGCAGGCAGAGGAGACCAGACGCAACACGGGAAGCCCCCGCGGTGATCGCAATGAATAAGGATCAACTGGCAACTCGTGAGAGATGGGCCGGGCCGTGTGGGGTGGCGGAGAGGTTCGCAGTACCTACGAAACCGGGTAACTCCGGTGGAGGGAAGGGGCCTCAGTTAAAGACGGACGCAAGAAGCAACGAAGGACATGGGGATTGACGATGAGTCTAGCCACCCCGAGTTGTGTTCAGAAGTTGCAGGCAGCGTCACACGGACCATCGTGTGTCTTTTCCGAGAGCCGGATGCGGGACATCCGCCTGTCCGGTTCGATGAGCGGGAACAGGAAACAGAACCAAGCCAAACCGGACTGAGGCGACGATGCGAAAGCTTTCGTCAGCAGCCACCGGAAGACTAAAGCCACTGCGCCTGTTCTCGACTCTACTCAGAGTAAATAGGCAAAGACGCGGCTGTATTCGCGAGAATTCCTTGAGTGTCCCTGCTGAGCGAAAGATGCAGCGGTCCTTCGACTCCGCGGGGACTTCACTTCGTGAAGTCCCCGCCTCGCTCAGGATGACAAGGTTTGGAATGCGCGCGTCCGTCCTTAAGTGCGACGCGTTATTTATAATCACTTGCTTCCAGTTTACTTTTCACTGGAGCATGGACACGCATCCAAAGGACACTCATTGTCACTCGACGAAAGCATTTATGAAATCCGGCGCGAGAAGCTGAAGAAGATTGAGGCTCTCGGGCATCCGGCTTATCCACGAAAGTTTAACTACAGCCACACCGTGCCGCAGATTCTGGCCGAGTACGGCGGGCAGACGGCGGAGGAACTGGAATCTCCGCGCGTGACCGTGCGGGTTGCGGGACGCATCATGGCGATTCGGCTGATGGGCAAGGCCGGGTTCGCGCACTTGCAGCAGGACGGCCAGCGGCTGCAGATCTACGTCAAAAAAGATGCGATTGGCGATGCGGGATACGAACTGTGGAAGCTGCTTGACCTGGGCGATCACATCGGAGTTCGCGGATATCTGTTTCGCACGCGCACGGGCGAGCTCAGCATTCATGCCGAGGAGCTGACTTTTCTTTCAAAAGACCTGCTGCCGCTGCCGGAAAAATTCCATGGGCTGACCGACGTTGAGTTGCGCTATCGCCAACGCTACGTCGATCTGGTAATGAATCCGGAAGTGCGCGAAGTGTTCTTGAAGCGCAGCAAGCTGGTGCAATCGTTGCGGCGGTATTTCGACGCGCAGGGATTCATGGAAGTCGAGACGCCGATGATGCATCCCATCGCCGGTGGAGCAGTGGCGCGTCCCTTCAAGACGCATCACAACACGCTGGATATGGATCTGTATCTCCGCATCGCGCCCGAACTTTATTTGAAGCGGCTGACGGTAGGCGGATTCGATCGTGTGTATGAGATCAATCGCAACTTCCGCAACGAGGGCCTGGGTTGGAGATGGAATCCAGAGTTCACCATGCTTGAGGCCTACCAAGCCTACACCGATTATCTCGGCATTCTCGACACTACGCAGGGCTCAATCGAGCAGGCCGTGAAAGACGTAACTGGCGGGATGAAGACGAAGTGGGGCGAGCATGAGATTGACTGGTCGCACGCGAACTGGCGGCGGATGACGATGCGCGAGGCGATCTCGAAGTTCTGGCCGGAGAAGGCTGGCGCGGCGCCCTCGCGAAACGATTTCGCTTCGCACGAGTCGGTGGAGGCGCTGGTCGAGCGCGTGCGCGGCTCGGGAATCAGTTTGAGTTACGATGCGGCGGCGCCGCTAGGCAAGACGATCGCCGCCATCTTTGAGGCGATAGCCGAAGAACATCTGATGCAGCCGACGATCATCTACGAATTTCCCACCGCCGTCTCGCCGCTATCAAAGCAGAAGCCGGATGAGCCCGACTGGACCGAGCGCTTCGAGATATTCGCCGGGAACATGGAAATCGCCAACGGCTTCAGCGAACTCAACGATCCTGAAGATCAGCGGCGGCGCTTCGAGTCGCAGCTAAAAGAACGCGAGCGCGGCGACGAAGAAGCTCACCAGATGGATGAAAACTATATAAACGCGTTGTCGTATGGCATGCCTCCGGCGGGCGGCGTGGGCGTGGGAGTGGACCGGCTGGCGATGCTGTTCACCAACTCACGCACGATTCGGGATGTGATTCTGTTTCCGTTGCTGCGTCCGGAGAAACCTTCGATCGCGGAAGAGGCGCCGGAACAGAATAAGGAGAAGTAGCAGGTTCCCGCACCTGAACAATCACTTGAAGTCTTGCTGCGTTACGCTCATGCTGACGCTAGTTAGAGTGAGGTCGTGGGCGGCGCTGCCGTAACGCCACTTCGGACGTTGGGTCGGCAGCGCTTTGCTCTTAACGAAGTTGCGGTGCGTGCGGCGACTTGCCGAGCTGCGCTCGGCTTGGACGGGCGAGGCGCCCGTCCCCACACGAACTGCTAGTCGGCAGCGCTTCCGGATTTCTTCACTGCGGTTTGGGCTCCGCCTTTTCCGGGACCGAAGTTCTTGGTCAGATAGTTCAGAAAGGCATTGCGGTCGGCGTCGGGGATGACGGCGCCCAGGCCTTCCATTTTTTCGAGTTGCTCGGACCATTGCTGGCGGGTCAGGTGCTGCTCGGTGATGCGGGTCGCATTATGACACTGCGTGCAGGCGGCCTTGATCTTGGGTTGCATGGGTCCGGGCGGAAGCGGCTTGCCTGGAGCGCTGGGCGCTTGCGCGCTCGCCAGAATGATGGGTGCGAATAAAAACACTGCCGCAAGAATTCGTTGAAGCAAGCGGGAAATCCCCAAAAACTCAGTTCTCAGTTCTCAAAATTTGGATGTTTCGTGATTTGGAGACGATGCTATTTTTTGGTTTTGGTTTGCGATTGTGACGCGTCCGCGCTTCTGGGAGCTGCGTATGCGGACTGGTCGGGGCTGAAGTTCGCGCTGAAGTAATCGATCAGGGCGTCCCTATCTTTCGGATCAACCTCGGCGCCCCACTTAATCATCTTGTCGACTTCTTTGGTCCAGGCGGGTTTCGCCAGCCGCTGCTGCACGATGATGCGGGCCTCGTGGCAAGTGGAACATGCCTCGGCGGCTCTTTCCTGCATGGCGCCGGCGGGCAACTGGCTGCTGGAATCAGGAGAAGAGGATTCTCCGGCCAGCGCGACCGCGGCGCCTAACACCGCGAGCGCCAGAATTACGGTGCTCAGCTTCCTAAGCTTGAACTCGCTAGGCTTGGACATTGATATTGACCTTCACCTGATCGTAGGCGTTGTAGAGATAGCCGCTGGGATTCCACACGGGAGCTTCGGGCTGCACTCTTCCCTGGCTATCGGTGGCTCGGGAGAGGATTGTGTAGTCGCCACTTTTGGCGGGCTTCCACTTGTAACTCCAGAGACGCCACGCATATTTGGCCTGGTCTTTGCCTAGTTGCGCTTCGCTCCAGGTGGCTCCGGCGTCGGTTGAGATTTCCACTTTTGTGATGTCAGCTTCGCCGGCCCAGGCAACGCCTTGAATAACTTGTGCGCGTTGTCTGAGCCTGGCGCCGTCGGATGGGGCGGCGATTAGCGACTTGACGGTTAGCGCGGTGACGGAGTGCGTGTCCTCGGGCTTAACGGCATCGCCCGGTTTTACAGGTGTGTTCGGCAGGCGGTAGCCGGGGTTCATGAAATTTCCTTCGGCGGGTTTGTCGAGGACGGTGATTTCCGTCAACCATTTGCAGGAGGCGGCTCCAGCCCAGCCCGGAGTGATGGCGCGCGCCGGGAATCCGTGATGCGCAGTGAGCGGGGAGCCGTTCATTTGCGTTGCTATCAGCGTGTCGGCGTCCATGGCTTTGTCGATTGGGATACTTCGGATGAAGGGTGGAACTTTGCCGGGGACCTGGTCGAGTCCGCGGAACTGGACGTGCTTGGCGGTATCTTTCACGCCGGCCTTTTCGAGGAGCGTCTTCAGGCTGGGGCCGGAGAATCTGGCGTTGCCCACAGCTCCCTTGCCCCACTGGATTCCTGGGACTTTCGGATTCTGCAGCGAGCGGCCGTTGCCGGCGCACTCCATGGCGTTGACTACGGAGTGGAGGGAGAGTTTTTCGAGAGCGGCGAGCGTGAACGTTAGCGGCTTTTCGACTTCTCCGGTGATGGAGAGTTGCCACGCCTTGGCGTCGAATTTGGCAGGCTCGAACATGTGGTTGCGGACGAAGAAATGGTTGACGGGCGTGATCCAGTCGGTCATGAACTCGACTGGGGTCTCGAGGTCGAGGAAGCGGGCGGAGCGAACGATCATTCCGTCTTTGCCGGGGATAGAGATGGCAGCATGTTCGTAGGCAGAGTCGGCGGCGGACGAACTTCCGGAAGCCCAGGACAGCAGCGGATGAGCAGCGCCCGCAGCCAGCGCGGCGGCGGATGCGGTTTTCAGGAAGTCACGGCGGGACGTCATGGCTTACCCCCAAGTGTCGAAAGACTACTATATTTGTAGGGATTAAGGCAAGTATCAGGTTGGGACGATGTCCGGATATGCGCGCGACGCTAGCGTTGGTCGAGCAGGTGGATGGTTTCGAGGGTGGTGTCGCCTACGATTTCGAGGCTTTTGGGGCTTAGCTTGTCCATGGTGTCTTGGGGGGTGTGGTGGAAGACGTCATTGTAGCCGTAGGGCATATCAATGACATCAGCGCTGGGAACGCCGCGTTTTACGAAGGGAATGTGATCGTCTTCCATGGCGGTTTGAAGAGCATAGAAATGCGACTGGTAGCCGCCTCGCTCGGCAGCGGCGTAGATCAGGTCGAGCAGCCAGGGAGTGGAGTTAGTATCGCGCAGCACGGCAAGATCAGTGGGAGCGATCATGTCCATCACTATCAGCGCTTTGATTTTTTTTAAAGTTCCGTCCTTCTCCCATTTTTCGGCTAGATGGCGGGTGCCGTAGAGGCTGTCGGTGTCGGACCACGACTTTACGGCTTCTTCGCCGTCGGTCCAGACCAGCCAGACGCTGTAGCCATCGCGCTTTTTGCCCCGCAACTGGTTGGCGTATTCGAGCAGGATGGCGGTGGAAGAGCCGCCGTCGTTGGCGCCTACGTATCCGGTGTTGCGCAGCGGGTAGTTGGTGTCGTAGTGGCCCATGATGACGATGATGCCATCTTTTGTGCCGGGAAATTTCGCGATGATGTTGCGGACGGGGAACTTTCCTTCCACGGTGTCGGCGGTGAAGGCATCGTCTTCGACCTGATCGCCTTTCAGGTGGTCGATGATGTAGCGCTCCAGTTTTTTGTGGTTCTCGTTGCCCATGTAGCGTTCGCCGAAGGCGGTGACTTCGCGGGTGTACTGGAAGGCGCGTTTCGCGTCGATGTGCGGGAGCGGGGCGTTGTCGGAAGCGGAGACTGCAGGGGGAGCGGCTTCGGGCGGGGCTGGCGTCGCTGCGGTTGATTCGGATTTTGTGGCTGCGCGCGCGGCGTCGGCTGAGGTTCCTTTGCTGCAGGCTACGGTGCTCGCCAGCGCTATGGCCAGACAAATCCTTAACCACAGGGGGCACAGAGGGGCACGGGGGAAGGTCTGGCAGATTCCGATTCTGGTTGCGGGTCTTCTCATTTCCCCTGTGACCTCCGTGTCCGCTGTGGTTAAGATTTTTTCTCCGCCCGTTTCTTGCGCTGGTTGGGATGGACGAGCCAGGCAATGCCGGTGCTCAGGATGTACAAGGCCACCATGGGTGCGGCGAAGATGCACATATTCAGGATATCGGGCGTGGGTGTGATGATGGCGGCGACGATGAAGATACCGAGGATGGCATAGCGGATATTGCGCCACATCCAGCCGGCGCTGACGATGCCCATGAGCGCCAGGAAAAATATCAGGATCGGCATTTCGAAAATTACGCCCAAGCCTACGATGATGGTCAGAAACAGAGAACTGTACTCGCTGAGCGTGATCATGGGCTGGAAGTCTTTGCCATAGCCGATCAGGAACACGAGTGCCTGCGGGAGAACGACTTTGTAGCCGAAGTATCCGCCGGCGAGGAACAGGCCTATGGTCGAGACCATGAAGGGCAGGACGTAGCGCTTCTCGTTGCGGTAAAGGCCGGGCGAAATGAAGCACCAGAGTTGATAGAGCACGAAGGGCGAGGCGACGAACAAGCCGGCCATCATTCCGACTTTCAGATACAGATTGAAAGGCTCGACCGGATTGACATACACGAGCTTGGCCGAGAGGCCGTTGCGTTGGAGCGCGTCCATGATGGGACGCTGCATGACGGCGTAGATATGCTCGGCATATCCCCAGCAGGCGAAGAAGCCGGCCACGATGGCGACGATGGAATAGACGATTCGTTTGCGGAGTTCCTCGAGGTGATCGAGGAAGCCCATGGTGGGCATTTGCTCCTTGTCTTTATCCTTATCCTTGGCGGATTCGTTCAGGTTTGAGGATGCGGCTGCTTCAGGCATCGGGCGCTGCTTTCGGAGCGGGAGCAGGCTCGGGAATGGGGACAGGTTCGGTGGCGGCAGCCTTGATCGCAACAGATTCGGCAGCGGCGGCTTTCACCGGGTTGGCTTCGGCGGCGGCATCTTCGGCAGCTTCGAGCTTTTCGGGTTGCGGCGGATTGAAGATGCGATTGGCCAGCGATCCGAGCGGGGCCTGAAGCGGCGGCAGGATCTGCTGCCGGGGGTTGCCGCTGCTGTTGTTTCTATTGCTATCCAGGGAATTGATTTCGGACTCGATCTGAGAGCGGAATTCGTACGAGGCGCGCCGGAATTCGTTCAGGAAGCGCGCGACCTGGCGGCCGATCTCCGGCATTTTCTTCGGGCCGAAAAGGATCAGCACCAGAAGAAACAGGAAGATCATCTCGCCAGAGAAGCCGAAATTCATACATCTATCATAATGCGGGACGGGCGAAGTGGGCCACCGGCGAGTTGCAGGAGACAAAAAGTTTACACAGTGGGCGGACGAGCCCTTAGACAATGAAGGACCTGCCGGTGCCGCGGCGGGCAAACAGCAGATCCTTCGCTTCTCTCAGGATGACAACTTTAGACAGTTTCTAGTGTCCTCCGAAGGTGTAGCCGATCGAGAGGCCGTAGCGGGCAACACGCGCGGAGCTGAAGTTCAAGTTGTTGTTGACAAGGTAGAGGCGCGCCTCGGGGCGCACGAAAAAGCCACCTCTGGGATAGAACTTGATGCCGCCGCCGAAGTCTCCCATGAAGTGTTTGTCGCTCGAGTAGTTGGTGTTGTAGCCGTTGCCGCATCCCTGACAGTAGATACGGGTATCCAGCGCGCCGATGCCGCCGACCAGCTCAAGATACGTGTGGCTGGCTAGCTTGGGCGAGTAAACGGCGTTGAAGTCGAAAAAAATTGGACGAAACGGCAGGGTGGTGTCGCCGCCATAATTGCCTTGGTTTGCCTTCCAGTAGATTTCGCTCCCAATACCCAAATGGTGCCAGAAGAGCACGTCGCCGCTAAAGCCAGGATAGGTGCCACCGGTGAGCGAGACGGGTGCGTGACTACTGTCGGCTGAACTGGCCCCCGGGGCGTCTACTGTGCTGACGCCGAAAGCAATATCGACCTTCTGAGCTTCCGCGAAACTTGAGAACGCCGCCAAGGCAGCGCACACAAACGTCAAGAGGATGGCAATGCGCAATGTCAATGTCTGTTTCAATCGAATACCTCCTTCGCAGTATTGCTTTTAACCCGTTGGATGCAGGCTGCGGGCTCGACGCTGCCGGGCGAGGCGAGATTTACAAGAATTTACTGGGGCCGGAAGTCCATGAACTGTCGACTGTTATCGAAACACCGCTTTCGAGTGCGAAAGCATGAACCTTCATGTATAGGGAGAATATTTGGCGAAGAGCCCTGCCGGCTAGAGATCAGCGCTCAGTAAGCCAGCAGGATGCGCAGATCGCGTAGATTGTTTCCGGTGGGTCCGGTGACGACGGTGTCGCCGAGTGCGTCGAGAAGAGGATAAGCGTTGAAGGCTGCGAGAGCTTGCTGCACGGCTTGGGCGCCACTGGCGTGGGCGTCGGCGCGACTGAGGGTGCTGCCATCGACTACGGCGCCAGCGGCGGGACTGTTGCCGTCGATCCCGTCGGTGCCGGCGCTCAGCACGGTAATGTCGTGTCCCGATATTTGTTCGGCGCAGGCGAGAGCGAACTGCTGATTGCGCCCGCCGATGCCACCGTTGCGGACGGTCACGGTCACCTCGCCGCCGGAGATCAGACAGACGCGCGATACTTTGCGGCGCAGTTCGCGCAGACGGTTGAGCAAGTAGGTGGCGGCTTTATCGTAGGGCCAGTCGTCGCAGGAGTTATCGACTTCAACGGCGAACCCGGCGCCGGTGGCGGCAATGGCGGCTTCGTCGATGGCCACTTTGTTGGAGAGCACGGTCCACCAGCGCGCGCGGACAAAGGCGGGATCGTCGGATTTGGGCGTTTCGTCGAGCGCGTGCTGGCGGAAGAGATCGCCAACCGATTTAGGGAACTGCTCGACAAGGTTGTATTGGGCGGCGATGCGCTCGCAGTCATGGATGGAAGTGGAATCGGGCATGGTGGGTCCGGAGGCGAGCGCGTCGGGCGTAGCGTCGGGCACGTCGGAGACAAGAATCGAAACCTGCTGCGCGGGATAGGCAGCCTGGGCGAGGCGTCCGCCCTTGACGGCGGAGAGATGTTTGCGGATGGCGTTGATCTCAGCAATGGGCGCGCCGGAGTGCACGAGCGTGCGGTAGGTGGCGGCGAGGTCGGGCAGGGAGATTTCGTCGTCCACGGGCCTTTCTACGATGGAAGAGCCACCGCCGGAGATCATGAAGATGGCTAGCGAAGTGGAGTCGAGAGCAGTCAGCGATTTGAGGATGGCGTCGGCGGCGCGGATAGATTCGGCAGTGGGCGTGGGATGTCCGCCGTGAAAATAGCGGAAGCCGCGGACTTGGCCGGCTGATACCTGGCCGGCTGGTTCGACCGACGATGCGACGATGCCTGCTTCGATACTGCTGCTGCCGAGTTGGGCTTCAAGAGCGGCGGCCATGGTGTGCGCGGCCTTGCCGATGGAAACGGCGAAGACGCGATGGTAGGCGTCGAGATCGTGCAGATCTTCGCCGATGCGCAGGACGCGGCGCTCGCAGTGCACGTTGCGAGCGAAGGCGCTTTCGATGGAGGCGTTCTTGAGCGCGGAGGTGAAGATCTCGCGGGCGACTTCGCGCATGCGGCGGAATTGCTGGTCGCGCTCGGGAGACAGGTCGGACATGGACGGGATTATAGAGACAGGTGCTGGTTGTTAGAAGTCATCTCGTAAATACGCTAATCGGCAGTCGCCGGGGACACGGGGATTTTGCGGCAACTACGGTTCTCCCCCTTTCCAGCCCTGTAAATGCCAGCGGTCCTGACAGCAATTCCGAAAGTTGGGGGCGTACAATGTAGGCCATTCTCGACCTACGGAGCGGGTACCGAATGACAAGAAGTTTCTATTACAGGGCCAGACTGTTGCTTGTCCTAATTTGCGGCGTTTGGTCATTCGGACAATCTCCAAATGCCACTCAGGCTGGCCCAAACCGGGCAGTTTCTATACCCGTAACCGTAATGAACCGGAGCGGCGAGCCTATCCTCGGGTTGACCGCCTCCAGCTTTTCACTCTCTCAAAGTGGACGTACGCAGACTTTGGAATCGGTGTCAGAGGTTGCACCAATAATTATGGGCAAGGGGAAATCGAAAGTGGCATTCGTGGTCTTGGATGCGCTAGGAAGCCCCTCCACAGCACAGAGGGAAACGCGGAAAGAATGCCTACAACTGTTAGCCGATGCAGTGACGAACGAAACTCCAATCTCGCTTTCCGAGGTAGATCGCGATGGGCTTCACCCGGTTCATGAACTCGGCACTCCCAATTCGGTCCTGGTTTCTGCGCTCTTGCAATTGGACAAGGAGCATGTCTTCTTAGCTCGTCGCGATCAGTTAAAGGCAATGGAAACTACCGCTGGGGACAGCTCGCTGGTCGCGGCGGAAACAGACCGACTGAGGCATTTTCGGCAGGGAACCAACGAGAATGCCACCAGGATGGAAACCTTGCTGACCCAACTGAAGGCCTTCCAAGACATGGCCGTTGCGTTACAGCGCGCCCATGGTCGCAAGACAGTTCTCTGGCTGGCTGGCCAATTTGCGGCTGACGTTAATGAAGCCGAGGATAGCATCAATGTAGATTCCTTCGGGATCCGCAGCCCCTTCCCCGTCAAATCCGCAACCATTGACTATCAAAGGACTATTGACCTGCTCAATGATGCGCAGATCAGCGTCTTCCCTGTACAGATGCCGGTCGATTGGCGGCGCATAAAGGTGCCTGTAAACGCGGAGGAGATCTCAAGAATCGGGCTTCGCGAAATTGCACAAAGCACCGGCGGAGAGTCGATGGCTTTTTCTGACACCCTTCCGAATCTGGTTAAACGTGCTGAAGATCTATCCACTGTGTACTATTTGCTGACGTTTCATCCAGAGGTGCCTAAGGCCAGCCCAAAGTGGACGGGGGTAAAGGTACAACTCAGCGAGCAATCGCTCGACGTGAGATCGCCGAGCGGCCTTTTTGTGTTCTCCCCTCCAAAGTGAAATCCTGCTTGGGTAGTTGGCGTAACTAGGCGATTTCAGTACCTATTTTGCGTGCGCCCTACTGAGCCTTCCTGAGACAGCTCGTAGTTGGGCTACGGATTGATAGACATTCTTCATCCAACAGCCAATGTCTCCCGTGTCCACTCTTCGATGGCTGCGCGCATCTCCTTGAGTCTTCCTTCGAAGAAGTGATCTCCGGCTTCGATGCGGACGAGCTTCTTCGGGTCCGCGAAGGTGTTGACCAGCGCTTCGAGTTTGCCAGGGGGAGCGAACTGATCGCGCGATCCGCTGACGAAGAGTTTCGGCTTGGCACACGCGCGCAGGAATTCGAAATCGTAGACGCGGTCGTCAATGCGTTCTTCGACGGGAACGGCGGGCAGGCCAAGGGCGATGAGCGCGCGGACTCGGTCATCGGAATAAGCAGCGCGCAATCCGACGGCCGCTCCGAAAGAAAAACCGGCGAAGATGACGGGCAGCGTAAACTCGCCTTCGAGCCAGTCGAGGGCGGCGCGGACGTCTTCGACTTCTCCGACGCCGTTAGCGTGTTCGCCTTCGCTCAAGCCGGTGCCGCGGAAATTGAAGCGGAGCACGGGGAATCCGAAGCTGTTGAGCGCTTTCATGGCGTGGAAAACGACTTTGTTGTGGAGCGTCCCACCATAGAGTGGATGCGGATGGCAGACCACGGCGGCGTGCGTCGCGTTCGGCGATCCGGCGTTGAGGAGAGCTTCCAGGCGTCCGTCCGGCCCAGCGAGAAACAGGGAGCGAATGCTGGAGGTTTCGGGGAGCACGGAATCAGAGTACAACAATTGCAGTGGAGCGCCCGGCCCTCCATCGTTCCATCGGCAATCTGTTACGCTTTTCCTGCATGGAACTGTTTGCGCTTACCCGCCGGCTGATTGACATTGAATCCATCACTCCGAATGAAAGTGCGGTGGGAGAATTTCTTTGCGACGAGTTGGGGCGACGCGGGTTCGAAGCCCGCAAAATGCCAGTCGAGGGTGCGCGCGCGAACGTTCTGGCTACGTGGCCGGGACATGGTCGTCCGGGAATTGTTTTCTCTACCCACATGGACACGGTGCCGCCGTTCATCTCCTCTTCGGAAAACGGCGGGCGCATTTATGGGCGCGGCTCGTGCGATGCGAAGGGAATTATTGCGGCGCAGATTCTGGCGGCGGAGAAGCTGCGCGGGGCGGGCGTTTTCGTCGGGCTGCTGTTTCTGGTGGGCGAGGAGCGGGACTCGATCGGCGCGAAGTTGGCCAATCAGCATCCGATAGGCGCGCGCTTCATGATTAACGGCGAGCCCACGGAAAACAAGCTGGCGCTGGCGAGCAAGGGCGCGCTGCACGTGGAACTGGTGGCGCACGGAAAGATGGCGCACTCGGCGTATCCGGAGCTGGGAGAGTCGGCGATCGACAAGCTGGTGGAAGCGCTGCACCGGTTGCATGCGATGAAGCTTCCCGAAGATCCCGAGGTTGGACCTTGCACGAAGAACGTGGGCTCGATTCAGGGCGGGCGCGCGCCGAACGTGATTTCAGATTTTGCCAAGGCGGATCTTTTCTATCGCCTGGTGGGTCCGGCGGACGGGTTGCGCCGCGAGATTGCGGAGGCTGTCGGCGAACTGGCCGAGGTTCGCTTCACCCGCGAGACTTCGTTCCTACGTCTGCGAACGTTGGATGGGTTGCCGACGATGGTTGCAGCTTTCACGACCGACGTTCCGTCGCTGACCAACTGGGGCGAGCCGCTGCTGCTGGGGCCGGGCTCGATTCACGTGGCGCACACCGAGGGCGAGTTCGTGGAGAAAGCGCAACTGCGGGATGCAGTGGAGATTTATTGTTCGATAGCGCAGAGGCTTAGTTCGTAGCGCTCAGCGCCCCGAGTATGGGGGATTCCTGTCTAGAATGGGGCCGGATCACGCCTGATCTGATCTGCCTTGACACAGCGTACCGTGATGGAGCAGAAAAGTAGTCGAGAAAAACAGAGGATATGGGTTCAAAATAGTCTTGGAGGAACGGAGTATGAAATTCTATCGTCTCGTATTTGCCCTTAGTGTCATCAGCGTTGCCATCCTGACCGCAGGGTGTAGCTCAACCGAGAAGCCGAAGGAGAGCACGCCGGCAGCGCCGGCCGCCGCACCGCCGCCGACTACGGAACCCGTGCTTTACACCGGTCAGGAGGCCTTCAATCGAATGATGGGTCTCGCCTTGAAGTGGTCGCCGGATGCTCAGCCCGCCCGGTTGGAATCCGTTTTCACCACGGAAACCACCGGCAAGGACGGAAAATCGACCGTCTGGCGAGGGTACTTTGCGTCGCCCAGTCGCCGATCCACTAAGACCATCGTTTGCTCGGGAAGCCGCCGGCCGGATGCGCCGCCGTTCGGAGTTTCAGCCGAGGGCAATGAAGGCCCCTACAACGCCGAAGCCGCTAATCTTGCTTTTTTGCCGTTGCTGGTGAAAACCGACACGGATAAGGCATTCGCGATCACGCTGCAACACGGGGGCGATGCCATCCTCAAGAAGGACGCGCAGCAGCCCATCATGTACATATTGCTCAAGGATCGGAAGCAGAACGTGCCCGTCTGGTATGTCATCTACGGCACGAGCGAGAAGGACAGGAAGGGCATCGGTGTGATTAACGCGACCACCGGCGCTTTCGTAAGCGCCGGCAAGTGAGGCTTGGAAGGCTGCTCGCCACCCTCAAGCGCCGAATCTTTCTGCGGCCCGAGCTCTCGCCTTGGCGGCCTCTTCTTCCCGATTCTTCGGTGGCGCGGTCGTGTCCAGGGAATGGAGAAGACGAGCCGAGACACCGGCGATTTCGTCAATTGCCGCCAGGAACGCGGCTTCATTGGCCTTCGACGGTTTGTTAAAACCCGTGATTTTCCGCACGAACTGCAGCGAAGCCGCCCGAACCTCTTCGTCAGTGACGGGCGGATCGAAGTTGAAAAGGGTTTTGATATTCCGGCACATTCGGTGCGACCTCCCAGTCCCATTTTCGCATGAAGCGAGCCGTATTTCCTCGCCGGTAAAGACGGGCTCGCTCTGTCTTCACCTGTGCAAAAGCATCTCTTGCTGTTATCAATGTACCATAGTACATTTGTACCATGATCAATGAAACACAGCACCTTGTCGAACGGGTCCAGACCGGCGTCCGGATGGAGAAACGCCTCCTCAAAGTTCTTAAAGCTCTCGCCGAGTATCACGACATGTCCCTGGGCGACCTGCTCGAAGGCATCGTGCTGCACGCCTTCGACGGCAAGACTCCTTTCAAGCCAGAATCGCTCAAACGCATTCATGACCTGAAGAAGTTCTACGCCCTTGATCTCGATTCCAGCGCCAGCCACCGCATGACCGAGATGAAGCGCAGGCCCACGGGAAAGAAGGCCGCTGCAAGAAAGCGACAGCGATAATGCATGGTGACTGCCAGGACCCGGCCCGTGACAACCTCGATCTGATCGAGGAATTCGAACAGGGCCACGCTCCCGCCGGCTTCCACCATGCCGATCATGTCCGCGTCGCTTTCGCCTATGTTGCGCAATATCCTTTTCTGGAAGCGGTCGCCAGGTTCAGTGCTGCTTTGAAGCACTTCGCCGCCGCGCAAGGGAAACCGCAGCTTTATCACGAGACCATCACCTGGGCCTACCTCATCCTGATTCGCGAGCGCCGCGCACGCGCCGGTCACGCCCAGACGTGGGAAGAATTCGCCGAGCGCAACGCCGACTTGCTGGTCTGGAAGGGCGGCGTGCTAAAAACCCTATACCGGCAGGAGACTCTCGACTCCGACCTCGCCCGTCAGACTTTCGTCCTACCTGATCAGGTTCTGTGATTTGCAAGACACCTGTCACCCGTGCCGTTACCTGCCTCCTGTCACCTGACACGTGTGACCTGGCTCCTTGAAGCCAAGCGTCTTCGGCGTTAGTATTCGATTTCGCCATTATTGCGACTTTCGAGGGCTTATGCCGCAAAACTACGTTCCCATCTTCCTCTTCCTTGCCGTTGTCGGCATCCTTATTCCCGTGACGCTTCTGGTTGCCAGAGTCATCCGTACGCAAAGTCCCAACCGCGTGAAGCTGATGCCTTACGAGTGCGGCATCGATCCTTACGACAGTGCTCGCGGACGCTACACCGTTCGTTTTTACATCATCGCCATCATGTTCGTGATCTTTGACGTGGAAACGATTTTCCTGTTTCCCTGGGCGGTGAAGTTCAAGGCCCTCGGTGTGTTTGGCCTGATCGAAATGCTGGTCTTCCTCGGTATCCTGATCGTCGGCTACGTGTGGATCTGGAAGAAGGGCGCGCTCGAATGGGTGTAGGTTCGGCAGGTCCAAATCCGGCGAGTCCAATTCCGGCTGGCTCCGATGAGACCTTCAGCGCCAGCCGCTGGACCAAGGGGAATCTGTGGTTCCCGACGCGCATCGTGGTCAGCCCGCTGCGCGTGAGCCGCGTGAAGAGGCGTGTGTTCGGCAGCAACGAGGAGAGCATTTCGATTTCCCAGGTAGCTTCGGTGAAGATTTCTACGGGAATCTTTTGGTCGGACATTCTGATTGAGTCGACCGGGGGTACCGATCCGATTACGAGTCACGGCCATCGCAAAGCCGACGCGGTGCGCATTCGCGATTTGGTCGAGGGCTTTCAAGCGGCACGGCGCTGATGCCGGTCGACATATCCGGCGTTGTGATGGCGGTCACATACGGTGTGCCGACCAGATGTTAAAAGTAAAAGTTTCCGAATACCAGCGCGGTTGTTGTAACGATATTTTGCGACGATATTTTGTAGTCTAGACACTGCATGGCTGAGGACGTCAAAACGCCCGCTCCACCACCGCCGCCGGAAGGCGAGAAGAAGCCGACGGCGGAAAAGGCAATTCCTCCCGCGCAGGGTGCCGCTGTTCCTAGCGCAGTCGAGAAGACTGCCGTGCCTGCCGCTCCGAAAGCGCCGGCGGCGGAAAAGCCCGCGGCAGCCGCCGCTGCTCCACCCAAGCCTGCCGCTCCCGCCGCGAAGTCTGCTGCTCCAGCCAAGCCCGCTGGCCCCGTCCCGATGCCGTGGACCTCACCGCTGGTTGAAAAATATAAGAGCCAATACGGTTCGGGCCTCGACGCGCAGACTTATCTTGGACAGAACTACTTTTCGGTTGACCGCTCGCTGATTCCCGACCTCCTGCGCATGTTGCGCGATGACGAGCAATTCGACTATTGCGTCGATATCACCGCTGTGCATTATCCAAAACGCGGAAAGCAATTCGACGTGGTTTGGATCCTCTATTCTTTCCCGCGCAACGAGCGGGTGCGTGTGAAAACACAGATTGCCGATGGCGCCTCAATCCCCTCCAGCGTCTCGATTTGGCCAACCGCCAATTGGCTGGAGCGCGAGGTCTACGATATGTTCGGCATCCAGTTCGACGGACATCCTGACCTGAAGCGCATTCTGCTGCCCGACGGCTGGAAAGGCTACCCCCTGCGCAAGGATTACGGCATCCTGCAGCAAGACCAGGAATGGGTGCAGATCAATCTCGGAATCGAGAGCGGACAATGAGCTCTCATACCACGGACAGCACGAAGAACACCGCGAAGGACACCACGAGCGACGTCTCCAGCCGCGCCCTTTCCCATCTCGATCTCGAAACTCCCGAGAAGCCGTATCTCGATTCGAACGAACTTATCATCAACATGGGGCCGCAGCACCCCGCCACCCACGGCGTGCTGCGCGTCATACTGAAGCTTGACGGCGAAAAGGTTCTGGGCACCGAGTGCGTTATCGGATATCTCCACCGGGGCGTGGAGAAGATTGCCGAGAACCGCACCTACACGATGTTCAATCCCTACGTCGATCGCATGGATTACGTCGCCGCGGTGTCGAATGGCCTCGGCTACTGCGAAGCGGTTGAGAAGTTGTTGAATGTTGAGGCGCCGCCGCGCGCGAAATATATTCGCGTGATCCTGACCGAACTGAACCGCATTGCCAGCCACCAGCTGTGGCTGGGCACGCACGCGCTCGATATCGGCGCGATGACGCCGCTGTTCTACACCTTCCGCGACCGGGAAGAGATCCTCAAGATTTTCGAGCGGTACTGTGGCGCGCGGCTGACTACGCATGCCTTCCGCATCGGCGGCTGCCAGTATGAGACCTACGCCGGTTTCGAAAAAGAGGTAAAGAATTTCCTGGCCTTCTTCCCGCCAAAGATCGACGAGTACGAAGCGCTGCTCACCACCAACCGCATCTGGCTGGAGCGCACCAGGAATGTCGGCGTGATCTCGGGCGCCGATTGCATTGCGCTCGGCGTAACCGGTCCGGTGCTGCGCGCCAGCGGCGTGAAGTGGGACGTGCGCAAGGCCCAGCCCTACGCGGCCTACTCCGAATTTGATTTCGAAATTCCGATCGGCACCAACGGCGACACCTACGACCGGTACATGGTCCGCATGGTCGAAATGCGGCAGTCGCTGCGCATCATCGAGCAGGCCGTCAACGGCATCCCGGAAGGCCCGATCATGGGCAAAGTACCAAAGGTGATCAAGCCGCCGGTGGGCGAAATCTATCATTCGATTGAAGCGCCGAAGGGCGAGCTCGGATACTTCATCGTCAGCGACGGCTCGACCCAGCCCTATCGGTTGCGGGTGCGTCCGCCCTCGTTCGTCAATTTGCAGGCCCTCGACATCATGGTCCGCGGCTCGCTCGTCGCAGACGTGGTCGCCGTCATCGGCACGCTCGACATCGTGCTCGGCGAGGTGGACCGCTGATGCTGAACCAGTTCATGTCGTACCTCGGCAGCAACGTCACTCCCGGCTCCGCCAACAACCAGCTGTGGGCGCTGATTTATGTGCTCATTATCTTCGCAGGAGTGTCGGTGGCGGTGATGGCCATGAACTGGCTCGAACGCAAAGCGCTCGCGCACTTCCAGATTCGCCTTGGCCCTATGCGCGTGGGCCCGCACGGATTGCTGCAGCCCATCGCGGACGCGGTTAAACTGATGATTAAAGAAGACATCATCCCCGCCGAAGCCGACCAGTTCGTTTTCTGGGTCGCGCCGCTGATCGGCCTGCTGGCATCGTTCACCGTTTACACCGTGATTCCGTTTGGCCCTTCGCAGGCGGTGAGCGACATGAACATCGGCATCTTATTTATGCTCGGTGTCTCGTCGCTTGGTGTGCTCGGCATTGTGGTCGCGGGATGGGCATCGAACTCGCACTATCCGCTGATCGGGGCGCTGCGGTCGAGCGCGCAGATGGTGTCCTATGAAGTCGCCATGGGACTGGCCGTAGTCTCGGCGATCCTGATGACCAGCATGAAGACAGGGACCGGCACGCTGAGCATGATCGGGATCGTCCAGGCACAACAGGAGCAGGGCGTCTGGTTCATCTTTAAATTCCCTCCGCTGGGGCTGATCGCGTTCGTGATCTTCGCCATCGCCATGATTGCCGAGACCAACCGCGCGCCCTTTGACATGGCCGAAGCGGAATCGGAATTGACCGCCGGATATCACACCGAGTACAGCGGGCTGCGCTGGTCGCTGTTCATGCTGGCGGAATATGCGGCCATGATCGCGGTCTCTTCGATCGCGGTGACGCTGTGGCTTGGCGGATGGATGCGTCCGTTCCCGAACCTGCTGCACGCGCCGTCATGGGACTTCGTCTTCTCTCTGTTCCCGGGACTCACATTTGGCGGTCTGGCGGCGATTGCCTTCATTGGCACGGCGCGCATGCCGGCGCATTCCTTCTTCAAGATTCAGCGCATTGGGTTAGCCGTTTTTGCGGCGTTGCTTGGCTTCATTGCGCTGCTGCTGCTCGTGATTGCGGTCGCAGGCCGTTCGGCGGACACGAGCCTGGCCGCCCGGTTCAACGAAGGCATCGGCTACGTATATTGGTTTGTGCTAAAGGTTGCCGTCTTCATGTACCTGTTCATCTGGTATCGCGCGACGTGGCCGCGTTACCGCTTCGACCAGTTGATGAAGATTGGATGGAAAGTGATGCTGCCGATTTCGCTGGGCGTGCTGATGGTGACTGCCGTTGTGGGGGTGCTGGTTTCATGAACCCCGCCGTCGTCTCAACGGTCAATGCAGGGATGACTCCGGTCGCGACGCCCTGGTTCTTTTACGTGCTGGCGGGACTGGCCGTCGCCAGTGGCGTGGCGGTCATTACCCGGCGAAACGCCGTGCATGCCGCGCTGGCGCTGATCGTAACCCTGCTTTCCGTGGCGGGTCTCTACTTGATGTTGTATGCCCCGTTCGTGTTTGCCGTGCAGTTGTTCGTTTACGCGGGCGGAATCATGCTGTTGTTCCTGTTCGTGATCATGCTGGTGAATGTCGAGCGCTCGTCCAAAGAACGGCGGTTCAATCGCATGTGGCCGGTAGCATTGGCGGCCTCCTGCGCGTTGATGGTGTTGTTCGTGTCCGCATTCGTAAAGGGCAGGACGCTGTTTCCGGATCGCATGATGCCACTCCCCGAGTCCTCGAACACGCAGCAGATTGCCGGCATGCTCTACGGAGAAGCTGGCAGGATGGGTCAATACACGTTCGCCTTTGAGATCGCCTCGCTGCTGTTGCTAGTGGCGATTTTGGGGGCGGTAATTATGACGAAGAAGAAGATCTGATTTTGGATAGCGCAACATTTGGGTGGCGCAGCGGTTTACCGCTGCGATAACTGGCTCATTTTGAGGGTCGGCTTTAGCCGCTGAGGTAAGACAGCTAGAAGCGAATATGGTTCCCATCACCACATTTCACTATCTCGTCGTAGCAGCGGCACTGTTCGTGCTGGGTGTGATTGGTGTGCTCACACGCCGTAACGTGGTGATTGTGTTGATGTCAATCGAGTTGATTCTAAATGCGGTGAACCTGAACCTGGTGGCGTTCTCGCGCATGTGGGGAAACCTGCACGGGCAAGTGTTCTCGATCTTTGTTACCGTGGACGCCGCCGCCGAAGCCGCCGTAGGTCTCGGCATTTTGATCGCCTTCTTCCGTAATAGGGAGACGATCAATGTGGATGAGATTGATTTGTTGAAATGGTAAAAGCAGCTGTCAGCCATCAGCTCTCAGTTTTCAGTTAGAGCCTTGAGCTGCTGAGGGCCGTTACTGAGAGCTGATAGCTGAGAGCTGAGAGCTAATGTTTCTAGACCATATCTATCTGATCCCGCTCTTCCCGGCCTTCGGGGCCGTGATGATGTTTTTTTTCGGTCGGCGACTGCAGCAGGCTACGGTCAACGCGGTCTGCGTCGGCGTGGTCGTCCTTGCGTTCTTATTCGCGTGCTTCACGGTCGTCGAGTACACGCACTTCGCGCATGGCACGGGACAACCTTTTCAGAAAATTGTTTATACGTGGCTGGGCAGCGGCGACGGTCATTTGACCTTCGCGAAGCAGGACGGGACGCTCGCCGCATTCAATGTCGACGCCGGCTTCCTCCTCGATCCGCTCTCTTCTATCTGGCTGCTCTTCGTGACCGGCGTGGGCATGCTGATCCACATTTACTCTGTCGGATACATGGCGCACGAAGGCGGTTATTACCGCTTCTTCGGGTACATGAACCTGTTCATGTTTTCGATGCTAACGCTCGTCCTGGCGAATAACTACATGCTTTTGTTTGTCGGATGGGAAGGCGTGGGATTGTGCTCGTACTTGCTGATCGGTTTTTATTTTCATCGTAAGTCGGCGAGCGATGCGGCTAACAAGGCGTTCATCGTGAACCGCATCGGCGATGCCGGATTCATTCTGGGCGCGCTCACCCTGGTCTGGTATCTGGGCTCGTTCCGCTTCACCGACATCAACGCGCTGGCGCGCAGTGGGCACTTCGCTATCGGCGATCCCGTCCTGACGGTCGCCGCGCTGCTGCTGTTCGTCGGAGCCTGTGGCAAGTCGGCGCAGCTTCCTCTTTATGTCTGGCTGCCCGATGCGATGGAAGGTCCTACGCCGGTTTCGGCGCTGATCCATGCCGCGACCATGGTGACGGCGGGTGTGTACATGGTGGCGCGCTCGAATGCGGTGTTCGTCCTGGCACCGACCGCCATGAAAACCGTGGCCATCATTGGGGCGCTCACTGCGGTGTTCGCCGCGTCCATTGGACTGGTGCAGAACGACATCAAGCGCGTGCTTGCCTACTCCACCGTTTCGCAACTGGGATACATGTTCCTGGCGCTCGGCGTCGGCGCCTTTGCGGCGGGCGTTTTCCATGTGTTCACGCACGCATTTTTCAAGGCGCTCCTCTTCCTCGGTTCGGGCTCGGTGATTCATGCGCTGAGCGGCGAGCAGGACATGCGCAACATGGGCGATCTGCGCAATCGCATCCCGACTACCTACAAAACCATGTTGATCGGGACCCTGGCCATTGCCGGCATTTTCCCCTTCGCCGGTTTCTTTTCCAAAGACGAGATCCTGTGGCAGACGTGGGCCTCGGAAGGCGGCGCGTATCGCATCCTGTGGTTTGTTGGTTATGGCACGGCCTTGATGACCGCGTTTTACATGTTCCGGCTGATGTATCTGACGTTCTTCAGTCCCTCGCGCATGAGCCATGAGGTCGAGCATCACGTACACGAGTCGCCGAAGTCGATGACGGTGCCGCTCGTGATCCTCGCGATCTGCTCGATTGGCGCGGGATGGTTGAGTTGGCCGCATAGCCTGGGCGGTTCCGCGCATTTCGAGAAGTTCTTGGAGCCGGTATTCGCGCGGGAAGCGGTCGTGTTGGTCGAGGAAGGGAAGTCGGCGCAGTTAGCAGCTGGCGAGAAGGAAGCTGAACACACGGATAAGACCGAGTATCTGCTGATGTTCTTATCGCTTGGGGCGGCAGCGGTAGGTTGGGGAATGGCGCGCCGATCCTATATGAACGCCCGCAAAGACTACATCGAGCCCATCGCCGCGAAGGCCCCTCCGCTTTACACGCTGCTCTACAACAAGTGGTTTGTGGACGAGGGCTACGATTACGTTTTCACCGGACGCCGCAAGCTGGGCAACATTCGCCTCGGTGCGATGGGCGCGGGCGAAGCGTCATCGTGGTTTGATGCCAAGATCATCGACGGAGCGGTCAACGATGTTGGCTGGGTCACGCGCGCTGTGGCTACGCTTTCGACCTGGTGGGATAAGTGGATCATCGATGGCGTGGGAGTGAACGGCCCGGCGATTCTCGCCCGAATGATCTCTTATCCGGCGCGCCTGTTCGAATGGGGATTGGTGCAGTGGTACGCGCTGGTCATGGTGGCAGGGTTGTTAGGATTTGGCGTGTATTACGTGTGGAAGTGAACGGCTTCTAGCTACTAGCTGCTGGCTTCTGGCAAGCAGAGCTAGGCGAAGCATGACCCGGTAGCGCTCGCTAGAAGCCAGTAGCCAGAAGCTAAAAGCGATTCATTATGCAGAATCACATACTATCGATCATTCTTTTCACGCCGCTCGTGGGCGCGCTCTTTCTCCTGTTTGTCCCAAAGGAGAACAAGGACGCGATCCGCTGGATTGCTAATGTTTTCGCGCTGGCCGGCTTCCTGATTTCGCTGCCGCTGGTGCCGATGTTCTGGGCGCAGCTCAAGACCCCGGCGCAATTTAAGTTCCTCGAGGGCACCCCGAATAACTGGATCCCCTCGATTGGCGCGGGTTACAACCTTGGCATTGACGGTATTTCGTTTCTGCTGATCATGCTGACCACGCTGCTGGGATGGATCTCGATTCTCTCTTCGTGGACCGCCATCGAGATTCGGGTCAAAGAATATTACGTCTGGTTCCTGGTGTTGCAAACGGGAATGCTCGGCGTCTTCATGGCGCTCGATTTCTTCCTCTTCTTCGTTTTCTGGGAAGCGATGCTGGTACCGATGTATCTGCTCATCGGCATCTGGGGCGGCCCGCGCAAGCTTTATGCGGCCATCAAGTTCTTCTTATATACGTTGCTGGGCTCCGTGCTGATGCTGCTTGGCATCCTGTTCCTTTACTTCCATCACCACACGGTTACCGGCGTCTTCACGTTCAGTATTCCAGAGCTTTATAAGACGGCACCGCTCATCCCATTTCATTACGCCATCTGGCTGTTCGTCGCTTTCTTTATTGGATTCGCCATTAAGGTTCCGATGTTTCCGTTTCATACGTGGCTGCCAGACGCGCACGTGGAAGCGCCCACCGCCGGCTCCGTCATTCTGGCGGGCGTTTTGCTGAAGATGGGAACGTATGGATTCGTGCGCTTCTCGCTGCCCTTCTTCCCACAGGTGATCACCAACCCCGCTACCTTTCTGAATGTGACGACTCGCGGCTGGATGATCGGGCTCTCGCTGGTTGGCATCATCTATGGCGCGCTGGTTTCGCTGATGCAGAAGGACATGAAAAAACTGGTGGCGTATTCGTCCGTCAGCCACCTGGGCTTCTGCACGCTGGGAATCTTTGCCCTGAATTCGATGGGCTTGAGCGGTTCGGTGCTGCAGCAGGTCAATCACGGGATTTCGACCGGCGCGCTGTTCTTGATTGTCGGCATCTTGTATGAGCGGCGGCACACGCGCGAGATCGCGGAGTATGGCGGCATTTCGAATGTGATGCCCATCTACGCAACCATCACGATGATCATGTTCCTCTCGTCGATGGGATTGCCGCTGCTGAATGGGTTTGTCGGCGAATTCACGATTCTGCAGGGAGCGTTCACCGCGAACTGGAAGTGGGCGGCGTGGGCGGCGCCGGGCGTGGTTCTGGCGGCGGCTTATCTGCTCTGGCTCTATCAGCGCGTGTTCTTTGGGACGGTGACGAATCCTAAGAACGAAAAGCTGCACGATCTTACGCCGCGCGAAATCCTTACGTTTGTACCGCTGATTGTCATGGCGTTATGGATCGGGCTTTATCCCAAGCCGTTTTTCCAGATCCTCGAACAGCCGGTCAATCAGATTGTGCAGACGATTCAAAACAACTCCAGCCCGAACGCACCGGCGAACGCGCAGGTTGCTCATCCGACAGAACCACGGGCGACCGCCGTCGCCGCGGCGAAAGTCGTGGCACCGAAAGCGAGCAACTAAGTGCGAGGCCTCTCCCCAATCGACTACCGGTTGATGTTGCCGATGGTGGAACTAACCATTTTTGCGCTCGGCATTCTGCTGATTGATCTGATGGTTCCACGGGGATGGAAATGGATCAACGCCCTGGGCGCCTTTGTGGGCGTGCTGTTTGCGGCTGTGTGCGTATGGCAAATTCAGTCGACGCTGCCGCCGAGAGGTTCGTGGGGGTTCTATAACGCGCTATTGGTTGACCGCTTCGCCATCTACTTCTGGTATCTCTTTCTGGCGGGAGCGGCCATCGCCATCGTGGGGTCGGTGCATTATCTCGACCTCGAAGACGAACACCACGGCGAATACTACGCTCTGCTGCTGCTCTCCGTGGTGGGCATGATGTGCATGGCGGCGGGATTCGATATCGTGCTGATCTTCATCGGGCTCGAACTGATGGCGATTTCCACGTACGTGCTGGTTGGGTTCTTGCGGCGCGACCGGCGCTCGAACGAGGCGGCCTTGAAGTATCTGTTGCTGGGGGCATTTTCGTCGGGCATTTTTGCTTATGGCCTCTCGCTGTTCTACGGACTTTCGGGCGGCACCAACCTGTTGCTCATTGGGCGCGCGGTCGCGGCGCAGAATCCGCACAATCCGGTGATCGTGATCGCGCTACTGACGACCATGGTCGGATTGCTGTTCAAGATCGCCGCCGTTCCATTTCATCAGTGGGCGCCGGACGCCTATGAAGGAGCGCCCACCAGCATTACCGGCTTCATGTCGGTGGCGGTAAAAGCAGCGGCTTGGGCCATGCTGCTGCGCATACTGGTGTATGGGTTGTTTCCGCTGCGCTCGGTTTACACTCCGGTGATTGTGATCGTCGCTATTGCCACTATGACCGGCGCTAACTTCGCGGCGCTCACGCAGACGAACACCAAACGGCTACTTGCTTACTCCTCGATCGCGCACGTTGGTTACATGCTGCTCGCCTTTGTGGCCATGGGAACTTCGCCGATCGGCAGCCCGGGCTTTCTCGACGGCTTCAAGGGAATCCTGATCTACTTGCTCGTCTATACGTTCATGAATCTCGGTGCGTTTGCCGTGATCACGTCGTTGCGGCAGCGCAATGTGATTGGCGACGAGATCGACGATATGGCCGGGCTGTACAAGCGCGCACCAGTCGAAGCGACGCTGATGCTGCTGTTTCTGCTGTCCCTCGCCGGTATTCCGCCCGCAGCGGGGTTCCTGGGCAAGTACTACATCTTCCTGAGCCTGATCGAAAGCGGACATTACGGACTAGCCTCGCTCGGCGTGCTCTACTCACTGTTCGGACTTTATTACTACCTGAAGATTGCGAACGCCATGCTGATGCGCGCTCCGATGGAAACCGGGCGGCTGCCCATCAGCCTCGGAATGCGTTGTACCCTGGGTGTGACCGCGCTGGCGACGATCGTGATCGGAGTTTTTCCAGAGCCGTTTATTCGCAGCGTCAACTGGTCGCTGGGCATCGTGCAATCGCCCCACGTAGCCGCGATGGTGCGGTAACTGCGGGCCTTGAGAAGAATCCTTCCTTTGTAATTGCGAGAGCCAGGGCTGGGCCTCGCCTACTCGGAGGGGTCCATGAGCGTAATCACCTGGTACGGAAACTATCGGCAAACATTCTCGTGGTGGCGCGGATTCCCATTAATCCACCTGGAAGATCGCGTTGCTCTTCAGCGTGCCGCCAGGGGTATCGACGGTTACAGTGCCGGTGGTCGCGCCGGTGGGCACGGTGGCCTCAATTTCGGTGCTGGAGACAACCGTGAACGCTGCGGGTACGCCGTTAAAGGTGACTTTCGTCGTGCCTGTCAGATTGTCTCCCAGGATCATTGCAGTCGCTCCCGCCGTGCCCCAAGTCGGTAGTATCTTCACGAACGGCTTCAGTCCCACGGACAGACTGAATACCGTGCCGACGCCCCCAGTCCCGCCATAGTAGGTCGTACCGTAGAAGGTGCCGTTGGTGGCTTGCACCAGTCCACCTGCAGGCTGATTCCCGTCAGTGCACCCCGATTGAGAGCAGAAGTTGTAGAGCGTGGTGCGCGTGCCCGCGGTGGTGATTTTGAAGATCGTGCCGCAACCACCGTTGCAGGAGGTTTCGTTCGTCCCACCATATGCAGTTGTCCCGTACAGGTTCCCGTCGCTGGCTTGGATCAGTGAGGCCGTGGGTGTGCTGCCATCCGTGCAATTCGGTTTTTTGCAGAAGCTGTAGATCGTTGTGACCTTGCCCGCCGCCGTCATCGAAAAGACCGTACCGCCTTGGAGGTTGGCCCCGCCGGTGCTCGTGGTCCCGTAGAAGGTCCCGTTGGTGGCCTGAATCAGCCCAGCGTAGGGCTTACCGCCCTTCGCAGCGCCCTTGAAAGTGTACAGCTTGGCGAAGCCCGTTTTTGGCAAAATTGCAAAGACCGTGCCGTTGCCCGACGTTGCTTGGCTAGTGGTCCCATAGATGTTTCCGTTTTTGCCCTGTACCAGTGGGGCGTAAGGAATTTCCCCGTTCCCGCCAGTGAAGCTAACCGACACTTCGTCCGCGCCCGCGGTGGTCATTTCATAGAGCGTGCCAACGTTGCTGGACCCGCCAATGGTGGTGGATCCGTACAAATTGCCATCTTTTGCCTGAAACGGGGCAGCGTTTGGCTCGGAGCCATGCGTGCCGTCGAAGAAGTACACCGGGTTCTGATCGCCCGCCGAGGTGATTTCATAGACCAAGCCATAGTTGCCCACCCCCCCGCCATAGTAGGTCGTACCGTAAAAGTTCCCATTGCTGGCGAGCGTCAGTCCTCCATAAGGGTTTGCGCCGTCGTAGCACGGATAACCGGTTTTAAGGCAAAAAACGTAGAGCGTGGTCGGATTGCTCGCAGTAGTGGCAAATTTGAAAACCGTGCCCTGGTTGCCACTGCACACCCTTGTTGTTCCGTAGAGGTTTCCATCCTTGCCCTGAACGAGATTGCCGAAGCCAGGATTCGCGCCAGCGTATTTAGATGTACATGTACCATCGAAACTGAACAAGGTGTTGAAACTTTGTCCCTGGGCCGGCGAGAGAATCGCCGCGGCGGCACAGAGCGCAAAGACGATGCAGGCCGGGGTGCCCCGCAATGTTCTGAGAATAGAGCTTTTCATTTTCGTCTCCATGAATCTCTGCATTTCACTGACCAATGTTATTCTGGGGAGTGTTGCGCGGAATCGTCCTAAACTAGACCGGAATCCGCGACACGTGGGTATGCTAGTTACCTGAGTTTCCCCCGGCAGGCAAGTCAAAAAAAGTAAATTCTTGCAAGTTCTTGCCCCCAAAAACGGCTGCCATTGTCCCCGCTATCCCTGTTCGTGTCAATGTGAAACAATTTGCATCAGGAGGGAGAGTAGTTCTGTGGTGGATAGTTGGCGGGGGTCTCAAGGTCTCCAGCCGCGACTTCGCCGAACTCCCATTTGCAACTGGATTACAATTCCCGCATGCAGAAGCCTTCCGGTAAAGATCCTCTGGTCTCGCTTGCTCGTTATTCGGAGATAGGCTTCATAATTCCGGCGGCGATCCTGCTGGGATTCTTTTTGGGCAAATTGGCCGATTACTGGCTACGCACGAAGTGGCTTTATCTGGTTGGACTGTTGTTTGGCGCGGTGGTGGGGTTTTGGCAAATGATCCGCATGGCCATGGGCGCTTTCAAAAAATGACTCCACCGACGGAGATGCTCGATCAGCACACAAAGCTCGAGGAGCACACCAAGTATGAGCGCATCATTCCTCGCGTGCTGCGCAATATGGTGGTGGTCAGTGTGCTGCTCCTGGGGCCGGCGTTCTGGCTTTATCGCTGGGCAGGATCGATTGGGTTTGCCTTCGGAGCAGCGGTTTCCTATGTTAATTTTCGGTCCCTAACGCGCGGCGTCGAAGGGCTTGCCGATCGCATCGTCAACCGGAATAGCCGCGAGAAAGGGGGCTGGATCGTCCTGCGCTTCTTGGTCCGCTATGGGTTGGTGGGAGCCGTTGCCTATGCTATATTCATGAGTTCTTCCCGGGCGTTTCGCGGCTTTCTGTGGGGGTTGTGTGTGCCGGTGGCAGCCCTGATGGCCGAGGCGGTATGGGTAGGGTATGTGGCCTTCCGGCGGGGCTAGAGGCGCACTCCTTCATAAGATTGGGTGCCGCAGTCTGAAAATCGCAAACTCTGAAAATGGAACAACTAACTTTTACCGCATTCTTAAATCGTCTGTTCGGCCCGCAGGTGCTGGCGTTGCTGCAGGCGCTGCACATTCATGTGAAACATCCCGCAACTCCGATCTCCAACCCCTTCGCGATGGAACTCCTGGTCGTGTTGCTGCTCACGATATTTTTTATTGCCGTGCGCTCGCGTCTCTCGGTGGAGCGTCCGGGCGGTTTGCAACACACGATGGAAACGATCCACGGATTTATCGCCGACATGGCCGATGAGGTAATCGGACATCATGGTCATGAGTACGTGCCCTATCTGGTCACGCTTGGTATGTTTATCCTGTGCTGCAATCTGCTCGGTCTGGTGCCGGGACTGGAATCACCGACCGGAGTGCCGATTGTGCCGCTCGGTTGCGCGCTGCTAACGTGGTTCTACTATCACTATCAAGGACTGCGAATCAACGGACCCATCGGCTATTTGAAACACTTCATCGGGCCGCAGGATAAGGAAATGCCTCTTGCTATGCGCTTGATTTTGCCGGTCCCGATGTTTTTCATTGAGGTGTTCAGCCATATTGCCCGGGCCATGTCGCTGACCATTCGTCTTTTTGCCAACATGTTCGCCGGGGAGATGGTCACGCTGGTGTTTTTTTCGCTCATACCGTTGGGGATCCCCGTAATATTCGAGGGACTGCACGTCGGCGTGTCGTTTGTTCAGGCGTATGTTTTTGTGCTGCTTCCCGCCGTGTATCTGGGTGAGGCAACGGGACAGGCACACTAGAAAGGCTCGGGTCTCAGGTCTTAGGTGTCAGGTCTCAGGACGAGCACTTGTTTCTCCTGCGACCTGACACCTGGTACCTGACACCTGCCTCTAGCGTGAGGGCGCCGGCTTTGAAGCACGGCGTCAACCACCCACTGGGGGCAATTCATATTAAGGAGAAGCACAATGCGAAAATTTGTTTTGTTGATGTTCGTGATGATGATGGCGTCGGTGATGGCGGTGCCGGCGTTCGCGCAGGGCTCGACGGGAGCGGCTGCGGGTACTAACTGGGTGGCGCTGACGTCCGGTTTTGCACTTGCGCTGGCGTCGGGCCTAGCGGCACTCGGACAGGGAAGAGTGGCGGGAGCGGCCTGCGAAGCGCTGGGACGCAATCCGGCGGCGCGTCCTGGAATTATGGTCGCGCTGATTCTTGGCCTGGCCTTCATTGAGTCCCTAGTGTTGTACGTGCTGGTAATTGTTTTTGTGAAGGTGGTGTAAGGCGCTCTCGGTCACCGGCACGCGCGATTTCGTGGAAAGTAATATGCGAAAAGGGCCCCTGCTGGCGCAGGGGCCTTTTCTTTCGCGGAGGAATGGGTGTGTGAGGGACGGTTTCGAACAGACGCGGCAAGCCTTGTCTGCGATTATTTTCGTGAGGGCGGCACTTTTCTGAGACCTGAGACCTGGTTCTAGATTTTCCGATCGCCGTCCCAAGTGATGGAGCGATTGTCGGGGAGTCTTTGCAGGGCCTCGACCAGTACGCGGCGGAGGCGATAGCGGCTGTCGAGGTCCATGCTGACGAACTCGAAACCGATTTCATTGACGCGGGCGCGGCGGAGCAGAACCTCGCCGCGTATCTTTTTCACGCCCACAGAGATTTCCACGTGGGCTTCGGAGCCGACGCGGAGATTGTCGCTGCGTGTGCCCATGCCGCCGCCAAGACTCATCTCCCGCATGACGATGTTCGACTTTCCCCAGGAACTGGAAAGGGTGGCGGAGAGAATGCGCGGCAGGATGATGCGCTCGTAGCGGCGCTGGCGGACCCAGGGACATCCGGGGCCGGGATCGAGCGGAGCGATGGCGAGTTCGCCAGGTTCGAGGCCGCTTTCGGCGAGAGCCTGGGTGCCGTAGCGGGGATCAATCTTGGCGAGTGCCTGAATGGCGGCAATTCTCAATTCGCGGTGCTGGCTATAGCCGAAGAGTTTCTTGTCGTCGATGATGGACCGCAAAACGGGGACGGCCTCGCTCTCGCGCAAACGGCCGAGTGATTCGATGGCCTTCAATTGCACGAACGGGGGACGGTCATGCGCTTCCCCGGCGGCGGCAAGCGCGATCAGGCTGGAACTGGCGCTGCGGTCCTGGCTCATGCCGATCTCGTCGATAGCCTCAGGCAGAATGAGCGAGTCGAGCAGTTCCAGGAGCTCAAGCAGGGTGCGTCCGCGGTCGGACGCGGCGCCATACGCGATCTGGCGAACGATGACGTCCTGATAAAAACGGTTGAACTCACCCATGCGCGAAGGCAGCAAATCCAGCAGTGCGGTCACGGCGAGGCGGCTCAAAAGGCCGACGGTGGAGGCAGCCTGGCGGGGCTGTCCGCCGCGCAGAATGTCACGCAGATCGTCGATGGCGGGTTGTCCGAGTTCGCCGACGAGTTCGACAATGCGATCGCATTCGACGCGTCGGTGCGCGCGGAAGAAGCGGTCGGCAAGGTGTTCGACGGAACTTCTGGGAAGTTGCTGCAGGACGTTGATTAAATCTTCGGGCACCTGATCGGCGTTGATGGCCTCTTCGATCATCTCGGGCAGGCGATTTTCGATGCCGACGCGGGAGCGGAGATCCGCCACCAGGGCAGGCCGTTGCTGGGCTATTTTTTCGAGCGAGTAGCAGAGTTCGGCGATGGCTTTGTACTTCTTGCGGGTGCAGGCCTCCTGTCCGAAGCGGGCGAAGGCGGCGCTCAGCAGGCTCTGGATCTCGCTGTCGCTTTCGCGGCCCAGGTTGTCGCCGATCATGGCGAGGGTGTTGGGCATGACTTCATCCGGCGCGGCGCCATAGAGGTCGGCGAGTTGAGCCAGGCCGCTGGCGGTCTTGCGGCGGATGTCGGCTTCGCGGGCGTCGAGGCCACTGCAGTAGTTGGAGAGAATCTTAGCCGCGATCTCATTGTCGTCGCGCTCAAGAAGGAGTTCGACGAACTGGCGAACATTGCGCGGAGGCACGCAACTGGCTTCGCTCGAGAGCAAAACGCTCTTCTTGCCCGCTTCCGGAATCTCGGCCCAGAACATGCGGTCGAGAATGTCGGCGTGGGATTCAACCAGTACGCCGGCCTTGGATAACTTATCTTCCTGAACGCGCAGGATCTGGCGGAGGGTGTCCATCTGCCGGCTCATGTGCTCCATCATCTCGTGGACGGCATTGACCTTGACTTCGCCACGCTGATAGCGGTCGAGCGCGAATTTGATGGCCATGCTTTCGGCAGCCTTCATTAAAAGCGGAGTGTCATTGCTGCCTTCGCCCTGGTCCTTGGTAACCTGAGCAGCCAGACTCTCGAGCAACTGGGCGAGATTGACCTTGGCGCCTTCGGGAGCCTTGCTGAGTTCGACCTGGATATTTTGCGGGGCCGCGTTGGGATCCTGCATCGCCTGTCCAAAATGGGTGAGCAGGCGAATGGTCTGGATGACTTCCTCTTCCTGCAAGGCAACGACGCCGCCCGTCCATGGTCCACTGGGCGATGATGCGCCGGACGCTGACCCCCCGGGCGACGATTCGCCGGAGCTTGTACCAACGGGAACGTTGGGAACGCTGCCAAGCGCCGGGCCGGAACCGCCGGAGTTGGCTCCCTGGGCGGCGGCAATCAACTGCAGAAGCTTCTGAGGGTCATTGAGCCAGTGCTTGAATTCGGGGCCGAGCGACTGGGCGGCGAGCTGGGCGGCAATAGAAAGTTCGCCGGTGGCGGGATCGGCAGCCACGAACTTGACTTCATTGATGCGGATGGAGGAATCCTTGTTATCGCCCAGAGTCTCTTTAATCTGTTTGGCGAAGTCCTGCGCTTTGGAGCCGCCCATGGCAAAGGCCCGCACCAGGCGGGTAAAGTCTTCGAGCGTAACCTTGTTGGAAAACAGGATGCTGGAGAGTCCCGCGGCGTTCAGCAACTGCGCGAAGCTGCGCTCGGCTTGTCCGGCTTCGAGCGGGATGCCATCGAGAAGAAGTTTGTTGTCGGAAACGCCCAGTAGAAAACCAGTGTCACCGCTTTTGGGCAACGCCTGCTGGAGTTCGGTCCAGGTGGTCTCGAATTGGCCTTCGGTGCGCTTGTGAGTCACTCCATACAACCGGGTGTACTTAATCAAAATATTGAGACTGTGGAGGAAAGACCGAGCGGACGCGCTGCGGTTGGCATCGGTCTGGGCGGGGTTAGAGATAACAGCCTCCTCTCGGCGACAGAGTGTTCACGTCAAGACTAAGCGGCTTAGTGACCTAATGCACCATTACGGAGGTAATTGGACGTTGGACGGAAGAGAAGGCCCGGACCCGGATGACTGCACGGAAGGACAGGTCCCTTTGGCAACCGGGCGCGCTACACTGGTGACGCGTGAGACGCGGCGCACACGGCAGGCCGCGTCTCTAAGGGAACGTTCTGATGAAGATTGGCGTGCTTTTTTTTGGGGTATTGAAGGAACTGGTAGGACGGTCGGGCGAGACGGTTGTTCTGCCGGAAGGGGCGCGGGTACGGGAAGTGCTCCTTTATTATGCGCGAGAGGCTCCGCGGTTTGAGGCGATGGTACCGTCGCTGGCGATTTCCGTGAATCAGGAGTATTCGGGAGCGGACCGAGCGCTGCACGAGGGTGATGAAGTGGGACTGTTGCCGCCGGTGAGTGGCGGGTTGGATGGAGGCAGCGGAGGTCGAGACCGAGTTCGAGACGAAGTTGGAGAAAAGGTTCGAGATGAAGTTCGAGAACAAGTAGTGGGCGGCGAAGTTCGGGTCGTCCGCGAACGGATTGATACCGAGGCTGTGGTCGCGCGGTTGATGCGTCCGCCGGATGGCGCGGCCGTGATCTTCGACGGTGTGGTGCGGGACAACACGCGTGGGCGGCGCACGCTCTATCTCGACTATGAAGCTTACGAAGCGATGGCGCTGAAGCAAATGGAATCTCTGGCAGTGGCGGCGCGGGAGCGTTTTGCGGTGCGGGGAGTCTCGATCGTCCACCGGTTGGGGCGGCTGCAGATTGGGGAGACGAGCGTGCTGATCGTGGTGGCGGCGGCGCACCGGGGCGCGGCGTTTGAGGCCTGTCGATGGATCATTGACACGCTGAAGAAAACGGTGCCGATCTGGAAGAAAGAATACTTTGAAGATGGCGCAGTATGGGCAGATGGAGAGGCGTTTCCCGAAGAAATTCGACGGCCGGAAGGCACAGCGGGGAAGAAGCCTGCATCATAATCATTGAATCATTTGATCATTGAGCGATTGAATCATTGAAAATCTGAAATCTTGCGATGAATAGCATCCTACGCCTCTTATTCTTCCTCTCGATTCTCGGCATCAGCATCGCGCTGATGGCGGAGGAGCCGGAAACCACGCTCAAGGTCGACGTGAAGCTGGTGAATGTGTTCGTGACCGTGACGGATGCGCGCGGGGCTCCCGTGGCGAATCTGCAGAAAGAGAATTTCTTGCTGAAGGAAGACGGCAAAGAGCAGAAGATCGCGATCTTCAGCAAGGAATCGGCGCTGCCGCTGTCGATTGTCCTGGCGGTGGATACCAGCCTGAGCACAAGAAAAGATCTGCCGTTGGAATTGATCTCGGCGCGCAAGTTTGCGCACGCCATTGTGCGGCCGCAGGACGGACTCGCGGTGTACAAGTTCAGCGAGACCGTGAGTCAAATGGTGCCGTTCACGTCCGATTTGAAAAAAATCGACACTGGAATCGACCGAGAGCGCAATGGTTCGGCGACGGCGCTCTACGACGCGGTTTTTTTGGGATCGCATGCGTTGAGCCGGCGGCAGGGAAGAAAAGTGATGGTGGTGATCACCGACGGCGGAGACACCATGAGCCAGGTGGACTACAAGGAGGCGCTGCGCGCGGCCCAGGAGGCGGAGGCGATTATTTACAGCATTATCATCGTGCCCATCGAAGCGGACGCGGGACGAGACACGGGCGGCGAGCACGCGCTGATCCAGATCTCATCGGATACGGGCGGAAAGTATTACTACGCCACGTCGCTGCCACAACTGGACGACGCCTTCCGCCAGATCAGCGACGAACTGCGAACCCAGTATCTGCTGGCCTACTATCCGTCGCAGCGCTATTCGAATTCGGATTTCCGCCAACTGCGGGTGGACTTGACGAACGCGCCGGCGGGAGGTCCTTATCAGTCGCACTATCGTGCGGGGTATTACACGCACAAGGGCACGTTCTAAGGATTGTCGGATGAGGTGTGCAAGCGGGCCTACGCCCCGCTTGCCGGGGCAGAGACCCGTCCTCACACAAGAAAGCCCAAGACTCGTTCGCTAATGAAGTAAAAACGCGTACATCACGCCGGGGAAGTGGGCGCATCTAGTAAACTGTTCCATTCGATTGCAGCTGGAAACTTTAAGACCCTTAGACGCGGAATCGCTTCCAGGTTCTACTTGAGGTTCTGCCCCCAGGAGAGTGGCATTTTGTTCGATTGCTCTGGCCTACACGCTCGTCGTTCTCTGCCCATTGCCCTGTTGCTCGTTGTTGTTGCGCTCACGGTTTCGTTGCGGGCGCAGGAAGAGACCCCGGAAAATCCCACGGCCGGCACCATTCAAGGCACGGTGCTGGATGACGTTGGCGCGCCGGTGGAAGGGGCGCGGGTTCTATTCAGCTCGCAGGCGACCGAGACCAGGGGCGTGACGCGCACCGGCAAGGACGGGAAGTATGTTACTGAAGCGGTGCCGCCGGGCGCTTACGTGGTGCGGGTGGAAGGGCGGGACATGGTGCCGGTCGAGAGCAACGTCACCGTGGTGTTGGGCGCGTCGGTCACGGCGGATTTCAAGACGGAATGGATCAATCCGGGGCCGGTGCGGCTGGAGGGCAAGTACAGCGGCGATGTTCCCGACAGGCTGCCGATCAACGGGCGGAACTATCTGAATGCGGGACAGCTCGAGCTGGGTGTGCAGACGGTGGATGGAAGGATTTTTGAGCCGGGCAAGAGCGGGTCCCAATCGCTCTCGATCGAGAGCCAACTGGGACGAACAACTCACTTCGACCTGGATGAAGTCGAGGCGATGGATGAGACCAAGGGCGCGTCCACCACGAACCTGCCGGCGGATGCGGTGCGCGAAGTGATCGTCTCGCGGGTCACGCCCGAAGTGTTTCAGTCCCTGAACGCGGCGGGCGCGGTGCGGGTTACCACGCGCTCCGGTGGAGACGAATGGCACGGCGATCTGTTTGGAAATCTGCGCGATCGTAGTGTTGGCCTCGCCGGGTTTCCGTCGGGGAATCCGAAGTACAGCCGGCAGCAGTATGGATTGGGGGCGGGCGGCGCCGTGATCAGCGACAAGGCGTTTCTGTTCATCGCCGGGGAACGCACCAAGCAGGATGGGGTTTTGCCGATCGAATTTGCCTTCCCCGCCTTCAATGGCACCGCTCTTCAGAGCGCTTATTTTCGTGAGAATATGCTGACGGCGCGGCTGGATTACAACTTCAGCGACGACATGAGGGGATTCGTGCGCCTGAGCTACGACAACGCGAACGGCATCGGGCCGTCGGATAGCCTGTCGAATTTTCGCAATCAGATTAATGTTCCGGGGGCGGTGTTCGGGCTCGATTGGAACCACGGACGGTATGTAAACAGCGCGCGCTTCGGTTATCAGAAGATGGTGAACGCGATCAATCCGGACCTGCAGGATTCGGAGATTTTTCCGACGGCGCCTTTCCACATGCAGATTGGATCCTATGCGCTGGGGCCGAGCATCGCGGGTCCGCGGCAAACGATTCAGCGCGACCTTTTCGGACGCTACGACAGCAGCACTATTTACAAGGTGAATCACACCATTCGCTTCGGAGGAGCGATTCATCGCATCGCGCAGGGAGATTTTTATGCGCCGGGAAATTATGGGCCGTCGGTGACCAGTTCGAACGGATTGGACGTGATCAACTCCATCAATAGCGACCCAAGCCTTTTGCCGCTTTACCCCGGCGATCCGCGTGGAGCGGCGGACAATCCGCTGAACTATCCGGTGGGAACGGTGACAATTTTCAACGGCCTCGGAGATTTCAGTGAGAACTCGGCATTCAACCGGTCGACCGGCGGACACTTCGACACGCGCCTCGAGGGTTACGTCGGAGACACTTTCAACCTGTTTCCGAACCTGAACATCAGCTTGGGTGTGAATTATGTGCGCGACAGCGGGCGCACAGACAGCGACTTGCCGCCGATACCATGTTCGGCGATCAACACCAAGATCGTGCAGACACCACCGTGCACTACGGGTTTTATTCTCGATCAATTCGGTCTGATTCTGAACCCTGCCACTACCATGCTGACCCCCGGGCACCAGCTCCTCGGCCAGAGCGTGAACCAGCCGGACTGGAATTTTGCACCCCAAGTGGGTCTGGCGTGGGATCCGGGACACAATGGGCGGACGGTGGTGCGGGCGAGCGGCGGGTTGTTCTATGACAATTTTCTGCTGCAGAATGCGTATCAGGATCGCGTCAACCGCTTGTCGAACGGGCAATACAACCGCAGTCTGACGCTGTGTCCGACGGGGGCAGCGCTGTTTCCCGACGGATCGGTGGTCAGTACGGTCACCATAAACCAAGTGGACCAAGTTGATATCGCGCAAATTTGTGGTCAGCCGATTGGCGGCACGATTCTCAGCAAAGCTCAGAATCCGGTTGGTGTGGCGACAGCGATTCAGGACTTGCAAACGCAGTTTCTGGCGGCGCAGTCGACGGTGACGGGTGGTCCGAATGTGTACTCGCTGGCGAACAGCGTGGCGAATTTTGGCGGCCTGCTAGCTCCGGGTTTCAAGACGCCCCGGGTTGTCCACATCAGCGCCGGAATTCAGCATCAGGTGGGGGAGCGCGGCATGTTCTCCGTCGATTACGTGCGCGAAATCGGCACGCAGTTTCCGCTGGGGATTGACACCAATCACGTCGGAGACGCGACCTACCTGACGGATGGCGACAATCTGAACCCCTTACTCAACACCTATGCGGCGGAGCTGTCGGCGATCAATGCGACGCTGGCCGCCAATACTGCGTCGGCGGGATGCCCGCAGGCGACATCCACGTTTGCCAGTTCGCAAGCTGCCGCGAGTTGCTACCTGGCCAAGGTGCCGACCGCGAGCATTACGGATTTTGCACGCCACGGGCTGGATTCGTCGAACGCGTTCTGCGGACCGTTTCCGTGCTCGGTGTTGGGGAAGAAGAACTTGTTAGGTCAGCCGCTGCAGGCGTCGTTCGGCGGGATCAATCCGGCGGTGGGCTCGAACATCATGTACTTTCCGAGCGGGCGGTCGCGCTACACGGCTCTGCATCTGGCGTACCACGCGGTCAGCGGAGACAACCCGCTGCGGCATGTCCGGCACCTGGACGTGACGATACGGTACACGCTCTCCAAGTATCTCAGCAACATCGCAGAGCCCGACGGCAGCGGCGGAGATTATTCGCTGCTCAACGTCGCGGAAGACTACAACCGGCCGCACCTGGGACATTTCGGGCCCTCGGGGATGGACCGGAGGCACCAGCTTACGTTCACTCCGATAGCGGAGTTGCCGCACGGGCTGCGGCTTTCCCTGATTGCGCATCTGGCGTCGCCGCTGCCGTTGAGCGCCTATATTCCGCAGCAGGACGGGGGCGGGGTGGCGGGCGAAATCTTCCGCAGTGACGTCACCGGCGACGGCAAGGTGGGCGACCTTCTGCCGGGAACATTCATTGGGAGCACGGGGAAATACTCGACCAGCGATTTGACCAAGAACATCGCGTTCTACAACGCCAACTTCGCCGGGAAGTTGACGCCGGCAGGTGAAGTGCTGGTCAACAGCGGCCTGTTTAACGGGGGGCAACTGGTGGCGCTGGGGGCGTATGCGCCTCTAATTCAACCTCTGCCCGGGCATTTTGCGGAAGCGCCCTGGTTGAAGACGATGGATCTGCGGCTGAGCCGGCCGTTCCAGGTGGGGGAGCGAGTCAAGGTGGAGCCGACCGTCGCCGTGTTCAATGTTTTCAACTGGGCCAATTTCGGAGGCGCGGGTAACCAGCTAAGCGGCGTGCTCAACGGCGCTCCCGGCAGTTCGCTGAATAACGCGAGTTCGGCGGGATACTGCGGCAACTCAACCGCCTTCTGCACTTCGCGTCTGGATCGGGTTCTGCCCGGCTCCGGCACGTACGCCAACGGCGCTCCGCGGCAGATGGAGTTCGGGGTGCGGATCACGTTCTAGTTTTTTCTTCTCCTCTCTGGCCAGGTGCCCGATCCTCCAAAGTTGGCTACGGGCAAGGAATTTCGGCGATACCGATTTTTTGCGTCAAGAGCGCAAAGTTTTTATCTTCTCCACAGATTTCTTCTCCACACCACCATTATTGACTTGACATAGTTTCGGGATGCGCTAAGCTTCCCCAGTCAGTGCAATGGACTAGGCGTCACTGGTCAAATGCATTGAACAGCGCCTCCCGCTCAGTGCAACGCCACGCTTCCCCACGTGGGACGTCACTGAACTCAGGGTGCGTGACTTTCACAATTGTGAACAAAAAAAACTTCCAGGAGGAAATTCCTTTGAAACTAAAAAGCTTGGCGGTAATCACTCTTCTCGTTCTCGGATGCAGCGCGGCGTTCGCCCAGGGTTCGGCCACCCTCGGCTTCACCTCCGCTGGCGACCTTGGAATCTATTGCAACTTCGAAGAGATCCAATGGGGCGGCTACAATAACTTCTACTTTCAGGGCGTAGACGACATCACAGATGCCTGCTTCGCGGAATTCGGAAACGCTACGGTAGAAGGCGTGAAGGTTTCCATTGCGGCTATCGACGGCGCACCGGTTCTCACCGGCCCTGCCTATGCATACGCCGACAATATTTACGACGCCTTCAGTGGCTACTTCACTGGGGCACAGTGGTTCGTCATCACCCAAACCAAACCCAGCAAGCTTCTGAAGCATTATGGTTGGGTTGGCTACCTTGGCATCGACGGCTATGAGTTCTTCGGGAACTACGGCTACCTGACGTCGGAACTCCCGACGGCGCCGAAAGGCAAGCCCGTTCTAGCTGGGACGTCCGCCGCTGCTGCTAAAGCATCACAGACCCGGACTAAGATGATCGCGAAGTAACTGGCTTTGCTTTCTTGGTTCAGGCCACGCTGTTTCACAGCGTGGCCTTTTTTCTGTATGCTACAAATACAAAGACGCAATTGAACCTTGGCAGGCTGCGAATTTGCGGGACATGAGGTTTGGGAGGAAATGAAAAAATGGTACGGTTGCTGTCGGCTATCCTGATTACCTGCTGTCTCACGGCGCAACTGAGCGCGCAAGCCTCGAAAGATCAAGTCTCGAAAGAAGAGGGATCGGCTGGGCAGACGACGGCAGCGCCGCCGTCTGCAAAAACCCAGTTTCCGCTGGACGCGTTTACGGAATTTTCCGCCGTGATGGTCGGGAGCGTGATTCCGGGTGATGACCGTGAATCGTTTATTTACCGGTCCGGTAACCTGGTGAGAAATCCGGGCCCGGAAGGGCATAACTACCTCATTACAAATCTGAGCACTCTCGAGAGCTACGGTGTCGCCATCACGGGATGCATACACGACCGCAACCCCTACGTCCGTTCCGCTCCGTTCTCCTCCATGAGGCCCGGCTACACCGTGGAGCGTGTCGTCTCCGGGCAAGAGACGGTCGACGGCCATTCCTGCAAGATCGAGGACGTTACCCTCTCTTCACCGAAGCTTCTGAGACCCATCAAGCTGAGATTCTGGGAGGCGGAAGATCTGCAGGGTTTTCCCGTGAAAGTAGAATTTCTACGCGGTACCGGACACGACCCGGTGATTCACTACAAGAATGTGGTTTTTGGGCCGCAGGATCCTACACTCTTCATCTATCCGAATTCTTGCGAAGCATCCCCAAAGGGTCACCGGATAACATCTAAAGCTGCGCCGGGAGCCAAGAAGCCAGCGGCAACTGCGCCGGCCGGTACTCCGCAACATTGATCCGCAAACCAGATCGGCAACCCAGATTCTCAACCCAGATTCCGCAAGAGGATCCTGGTCCCTGGAATGTCTCAAAATGTCCGGTGATAAACTGTTAACAATGTCCTTGATTCGTCAGTTGGTCTGCGTTGTCGGCTTGACCGCCGGAGCGCTGGCCGGGACGGCTGAGCCTCCCAACATCATCCTGATCACGGTGGATACGACGCGCGCCGACCGTATGGGGTTTTTGGGTTCAAAGCGCGGGCTGACGCCGAACCTGGATACGCTGGCCCGCCGCTCCGTGGTTTTCCCGCACGCCTACTCTCAGGCCCCGTTCACTGCGCCGTCGCATGCCACCATCCTCACCGGTACGTATCCGCAGTTCCACCAGGTCGAGGATTTCCAGGTGCCTCTGGCAAACGACCTGCCCTATGCGCCTGCGATTCTGAAAGCCCACGGATATCACACCGCGGCCTTTGTCGGTTCGATTGTTCTCGACCCGGCCCAGGGGCTCTCCCTCGGCTTTCGCCGCGGATTTGACACCTACGATGCCGGTTTCCACATGGCGCTTCCGGGAGAGGACCATTACAGTTCCACCGACCGCCGCGGGGCGGTGGTGGTAGCGCACGCTCTGGCCTGGTTGAGCAAACACCCACCCGGTCCCTTCTTCATCTGGGTGCATCTTTACGATCCGCACTATCCCTACGATCCTCCGGAACCCTTCAAGAGCCGGTACAAGTCGGCGCTCTACGATGGCGAGATTGCCTACGCGGATTCTGCGCTGGGGAAACTGCTGAGCTATTTGCGTGCGCGCGGACTTTTCGAAAACTCGGTGATTGCCTTGATGTCCGATCACGGCGAGTCGCTGGGGGATCACGGAGAAGAATTCCACGGATTCTTTCTCTACGATGCAACCATCCACGTGCCCCTGCTGTTGAAGCTGCCGGGAGAGCGTTTTGCCGGGAAACGAATCGAGAACCACGTCGGACTGGTGGATGTGCTGCCCACGATTTTGCAGACGGCGGGAATTGAGGTTCCTCCGGAAGTGCAGGGGGAATCGCTGCTCGGCATGATGGCGATGAAGCCGAAGGCGACGCCCGCTGCAAGTACCGCTCCGGCTTCATCCCCAGACCCTCCGCTGTATGCGGAGACAGAGTACGGGCTCCGCTCCTATGGATGGAGTGCCATGCACGCGCTGCGCACCGGCAAGTATCTATTTATTGAGGCGCCGCGCCGCGAACTCTATGACCAGGCGGCGGACCCGAAGGCCGAACACAATTTGGCGGCTTCGTCCAAGGCGGTGGCGGACACGCTGCAGAGCCAACTCGACGCCTTCCGGCGAAAGACAAGCAAGAATGGAGAAGCGCCCACCGCGTCCGCCGATCCTGCGGTGCAGGAGAAACTGGCTGCCCTCGGCTACATGTCGGCGAGCGCCTTTTCGGCCGCGCCCGAGGCCATGGGCTTCGGCGCCGATCCCAAGGACAAGATCGAGCTTGGCAATATGATGGGGCGCGCCAACTTCCTGTTGGAGGACCAACGCCTCGAAGAAGCCGTTGTCCTGCTTCAGCAAGTCATTGCCAAAGAACCTAATATGCCGATTGCCTATGCGAAACTGGGCACGGCCGAGTCCAGACTGGGGAACATCCCCGAGGCCGTGAAGGCGAAGCGCAAAGCGGTGGAAATGATCCCGGGTTCGCCCGATTTGCATTACGAACTCGGCGAGGTATTAATGCAGGCCCAGGATTTCGAGGCGGCCGTGCCCGAGTTGGAGGGTGTCGAGGCGAAAATGCCGCGATCGTGGAAGACCCACATCTACCTGGCGATTGCCTATTCCCGGACGGATCGTTTGCCGCAAGCTATCAGCGAGTGCGAAAAAGTGCTCATGGTCCTGCCCGAACAATACGGAACCAACCTGCTTCTCGGGCGCGATCTCATACTCTCGGGAAAGCCCGAGGACGCGCTGCCGAGATTAATGAAGGCGGCTTCCATTCGGCCCCAGGCGCCCCAGCCCCACCTGTCTCTGGCCGATGCCTATGCCAAGTTAGGACGGAATGACGACGCCGAGCGGGAGCGGGGTGTGGGCAAGCGTTTGGCAGAGAACGGGGCAGGGCCAGGACCGAGCGAGCCGTAGCCGTCCGCGGAACTGGTCCTGGCGAGTGCCTATGAACGAGCGCGCAGGGATTGGCTCAAGGTTGAAAAATTCTCCCACTGGTCTGCGCAAGATGATTATTGTTCCCACGTTCGTCATTCGCTGGGCGTGCCTTGTTTGGTTAACGGTTTGGTGGACGGCGAGCGTGCTGGCGGTGCCTGTGCCCGCGCCTCCCACGCCCTCGCATTCCAATGTCATCCTGATCACGCTGGACACGACGCGCGCCGACCGCATGGGGTTCCTGGGCTCGAAGCTGGGACTGACGCCGAACCTGGACACGCTGGCCCGCGATTCCGCCGTCTTCACGCGGGCCTATGCTCAGGCTCCGCTGACAACAACGTCGCACGCCACCATCCTCACGGGCACGTATCCGCAGTACCATCAAGTGAACACTTTTGGGATGCCGCTGGCGACGGATCTGCCCTATGCCCCGGCAATCCTGCGCGCGCACGGATATCGCACGGCCGCGTTTGTCGGCTCGATCATCCTTAACCCGAATCCACCGTACGCCCCTGGCTTCGACCGCGGGTTTGAGATCTACGATGCCGGTTTCCATAATGAAGGCCCGGGAGAAGATCGCTACCACACCGTCCAGCGCCGCGGGGATGAAGTGGTGGCGCATGCGCTGGCGTGGCTGAACAAGCACCCGAAGGGTCCCTTTTTTATGTGGGTGCATCTCTATGATGCACACGATCCGTACGATCCGCCGGAACCCTACAAGACTCGGTATGCTTCGGTGCCATATGACGGCGCGATCGCGTACGAAGATGCGGTGGTGGGGAAACTCGTTCGGCAGCTGAAACTGCGCGGACTGTACGACGGTACCGCAATCGCGGTGACGGCTGATCACGGCGAGTCGCTGGGGGCTCACGGCGAAGATACGCACGGGATTTTTCTCTACGATGAGACCATCCAGGTGCCGTTGTTAATTAAGCTGCCGATTAAGCGGCGGCGAGCGAGTGCCGCCGCAAAGCGGATCGAGAATCGGGTAGAGCTGGTCGATATATTGCCTACGCTGTTGCAAGAAGCTCGGATTGAGATTCCGAAGGAGGTGCAGGGGGAATCGCTGCTGGCTCTGATGGAGATGAAGGCGGAAGCGGCGGAAGGCAATCCGCCAGTGGAGGCCTGGCGCGACCGGGCGGCGTATGCCCAAACGGAGTATCCGCGTACCGAATTCGGCTGGAGCCCGGAGCGGTCGCTGCGGACAGGCAAGTATCTGTACATCCAGGCGCCGCGCCGGGAATTGTATGACCAGGCGGCGGATCCAAAAGCTGATCACGACCTAGCAACGTCTTCCGCACCGGTGGCCGACACGCTGGCAAGCCAGATGGAGGCCCTCCGGCAGAAGACGACCAGACAAAGCGAGGCTCCCCAGGCTGCTCTGGATCCAGCGGCACAGGAGAAACTGGGAGCGCTCGGATACATGGCCTCGGGCAGAGGCGTTTCGACGGGATCGGCCGCCGATCAAGGCGCCGATCATGCCGCTGACCATGCCGCCGACCCCAAAGACAAAATCGAGATTGCCAACATGCTTCATCGGGCCGAGATATTGCAGCAAGACATGCGTTCCGACGAGTCGATTGCGCTGCTCGAGCAAGTGATCGCCAAAGAACCCGGCCTGCCGCTATATGGGAAGTTGGGCGATTGGCTGATACGGAAACGGTACTACCAAAAAGCTGTGCTGGTCTTGCGTAAGGCGATGCAAATGGATCCGGATTCGCCCATGACGCATTTCCAACTGGCGAAGGGTCTAATGGCAGCTGGAGACTTCGCGGGCGCAGTGCCGGAGTTGGAATTCGCCGTGGCCAAAGCACCAGGCTTTGCGGATGCGCACATTTTCCTGGAGACGGCGTACGCGCGGACCAACCGGGTGCCCGAAACAATCAGGGAGTGCAAGACGGTGCTGGAATTCTCACCGGACCACTTCCCAAGCTACTTGATTCTTGGGCGATTTCTGGAGATTTCGGGGGATTTCGAGGGGGCGGTACCAAAGCTGAAGAAGGCGGCTGCGCTCGAACCCAAAGCGCCCGAGCCCCACATGTTTCTGGCCGATGCCTATGACCAACTGGGACTGAAAGTAGCTGCTGCGCGCGAGCGCGCTGTAGCCAAGCGCCTGGGGGCAAGCGGCGCGGAGTGAGAGCGGCAAGAAGTCAGCAAGAGTTGTCCCGCGGAACTATGCCCGCGGAACTATGCGCTCACACTCAAGGCATTGCCGGAACTGCTCTGAGTCTGGCCTGTCGAACCGGAATTGAGCAGGTTCAAAATGACCTCGTAATTATTGGCGCTCTGCTGGTTGAGGTCGATGGTGATTTGGTCGGCGAGGCTGCCATTCTGTCCTTGAGTTGCGTCAATCGAGACCTGCGCTCCTGAAGTGCCGCTGCCGAAATTTATCGTGACCTCTTCTGGAGATGCAGCCGAAGAATTGCTTCCCGGACCGAGGTTGATGATGATTTCCGGTGTTGCTGATCCACTCGAAGCGCTCGTGCTGGACGGAGCTCCCAAGTTCGCAGCTCCCAGGTTGATGATGATTTCGGGACCGGTTGAAGCAGTTGAGGTTGTGCCGGTGACCGGAGCCTCGGTGACCGGAGTCGCCGTGGCTGGAGCTTGGGTCGAGGGCACGCTTGCCGTGCTGCTGGTCGGCGGAGCAACGAGGTTGATGACGATCTCCGTGACGCCGGGGTTGGAATTGTAAGCGGAAATGGCCGTCTGGGCCGGTTGGCTTTGCTTGCCGAAGGTCCCCTGAAGACTTGCGAAGGCCGATTGCGCTGCGGCGAGATCGCCGGATTGCAGCGCCTGACCGATGGCCTGAAAATCCTGGGCGCGATTCGCTTGCTGGAATGTTTGCCCATTTTTATTGGGACCGCTCTGCCCAAGTGTAGTCAGGGTGTTGAAGTCCTGCTGCGCTGCATTCAGGTTGCCGGCTTGCAGATCCTGCCCGAGTTGCGCGACATCAGCCTGCCGCTGCTGCTGGTAGGCTTGCAACTGCTGGTAGATTGAAGCGTTAGAGTTATTGTAGACGGGAGGTTCAGTCACTGGCTGCGTGCTGGCGAGGTTTACGACCGTGGCCGGAGTGGCCTGCGATGCTCTCGCGGAATTGCTTTGACCGGCGGTGAGCGTAGCAAAGGATGACTGCGCTCGGGCCAAGTCGCCGGCTTGCAGGGCCTCGCCGACGGCATCGAATGCCTGGGCGCGACTCGACTTGGCAAACGGTTCGGAATTGGCAAACGGCCCACCCTCCCCGAGCACTGCCAACGCCTTGTAGGCTTGCTGGGCGCCGTTCAGATCTGCATTTTGAAGAGCGCTGCTGAGCTGCTTGAGATCGGTTTGCCGGTTCTGGTAGAAGCTCTGGAGCTCCTGAAAAATCGATGTGCTGGAAACTGCCGCTGTGGACATAAGCTCTCTCCCGATGGCGCGGCGCCGTGACTGCACTACATCGGCGTAAGTCCCGCCCTACAGAACGTCATCGGTTGAACGGTGGAATGACTTTAGAGGGAACTGAGAGTTACTAATGTGCCGTGGCGTACGGGAACATGAACCCCATGATGCTCGTCGCTACCGTCGTGACCAGAAAGAGCGCAGTTCAGCCGTCGAGTCTTTTACCGGCAATCAGCCCGACTACGACGACGAGTCCCGACAGGATTGCCCATCAGGCTTATTGCCACGTGGACGAAAGTGAACGTTGTCATACCTAGAATCACGATGCTCCCCCCAGAGTTTGAGCATCTTACGACATGGCTTCGAAAATTGCCACGGACCGGCGTTGGCCATTTTCCTTTTTTTCACGTGGCAACTATAATCGCCAATTGCCCCGAAACCCGTGCACGTGTTAACGCAAGACAAGCTCGGCCAGGAGAGCACGCCGTTCCTGGCGAGGCTGGCTTCGGTCGGACTTGGTGGCTGGTTCGATCCTGTATTCGGTGAGTTGTGCCATTTTTGCATTCCTTGGAGGCGCAGTAAGGAACATGAAAAAACTTGTCCACTTCGCTCTGGCAGCTCTCTTTCTTTTGGGCAGCGCTTCCGCTCAGAACCTTCCGGCCATCGATGTATTTGGCGGCTACTCGTATCTCAGCTTTGATTTGCCGGCGAATCCAGGCGCGGGCACGGCTTCTCAGCGGCTGGCTATGAATGGCTGGGACTTCGCGGTCGCGATCGGCCGGTTTCATCACCTGTCCGGGGAAGCGGACATCAGCGGCCACAGTCTTAACGATTGCGACAGTACCACCTTTAACTGCAGCGATTTCTCCTACATGTTCGGGCCGCGTTTCAATGTCAGAGATCGCTCCAGCAAGATTACGGGCTTTGTGCACGTTCTGGCTGGTCGAGACAACGGCACTCTTGTGTACAACGGAAGTTCCTTGTCGGACACGTCTGTGGCGGTCGCGGCCGGAGGGGGTATTGATTATTGGGTTGTTCGTCACATCGGAGTTCAGTTGGGGCCGGTCGATTACATGTACACCCGTCATCTCAACGACTTCGGCGTCCCCAGCCAAAACAGCTTCCGCGCCTCCGTCGGAGTCGTTTTCCGATTTGGCGGTGAACTTTTTGCGGGTGAACCCTCGCCCAAGTCCCAGCCTGGACCCTCTGAGAGTCATCCCGTGCCTAAGTCCAAGCGTGGTGCAGCCGCGGGTCAAACCTCGACCGCTGGGGGCCAGCAACCTGCCCAGACCGTGAGTTCGCCGAGTCACGGCATGTTGATCGCGGCGCTCGGCTTTGCAGTCGGGCCCCAGGAATTTGATGGAGCGAAAATTCTGGAGATCGTGCCAGGAAGCATCGCGGAGATGGCATCCTTGAAGGTAGGCGATATGATCAAATCGGTGGATGGCAAAGCCGTACGGACGCCGATGGAACTGGCCGCTGAACTGTCCGACAAAACCGGGAAAGTTAAAATCGGCATTCTGCGCGGCGACTTTGCGACCGAGACAACGATCCTGCTGGGCCGCTGATTATTGCGGAAACTGAATGTCGGAAGTCCAGGGCGCGGGCTTTGGGGGAAAGTAAACCGAGAGCTCACGCGCCCGTTTCAGATCTGGTCTTGATCCGCAGTGTTCCCGTGGAAAAGCGTTTGGATCTCGAGCTTGTACATCCGGCCGCTCAGTGGATGTCCGAAGGCTCGGGCCCACCAAAGGTCCAGTTCGCCGAGTGCCTCTCCAACGAAATGGATGAAGGCTTTTAGTACAAGCTCTTCCATCAATCGAAGCTCCCCAACCAGTGAAGGGAAAGGAAATAAACTGGCGCGCCCGGAGAGATTCGAACTCCCGACCTACAGCTCCGGAGGCTGCCGCTCTATCCAGCTGAGCTACGGGCGCGCTGCGGTAATGCAAGTGTACATCGCGGGCTCGGCGGCCTCAATGGTCGCAGCTTGCCTATCGGGTTCAACGATCAGCCTTCGACGGCAGCCAGCGAACCTTTCTTCCGCTTATTCGATTGCAGGATCTTCTTGCGCAGCCGCAGCGATTTCGGCGTGACCTCGACAAACTCATCGTCAGCGATAAATTCGATGGCCTGTTCGAGATTGAGATTGCGGTAAGGCACCAGCCGGATCGCCTCGTCGGAAGTTGAGGCGCGCATGTTGGTCAGCTTCTTCTCGCGCACAATGTTGACGTCAAGATCCGTATCCTTGGCGTTCTCGCCGATGATCATGCCTTCGTAAACATCAACGCCAGGCCCAGCGAAAAGTATGCCACGCTCCTGCAGATTGTAGAGAGCGTAGGAGGTCGTGAGTCCGGGCCGGTCGGCGATCAGCGCGCCCGTCGGGCGATGCGGAATTTCTCCCTGCCATTCGATGTATCCATCAAAAAGCGCGTTCATGACGATGGTGCCGCGCGTGTCAGTGAGCAGCGTGCTGCGCAGTCCGATCAGTCCGCGGCTGGGAACGCGGAATTCGACCCGCACGCGCCCATAGCCATGATTGTGAATGTTGGCGACTTCGCCTTTGCGCGACCCGACATGTTCCATGACCACGCCCACGAATTCCTCCGGAATATCGACGGTGAGGTGTTCGACCGGCTCCATCAGCTTGCCAGTTTCTTTGTCGTGCTTGGTGACGATCTCGGGCTTGCCGACCATCAGTTCGTAACCTTCGCGGCGCATCATCTCGATCAGAATGGAAAGCTGCAACTCGCCGCGGCCGAGAACCTTGAACGAGTCGGTGCTGCCCGTTTCTTCCATGCGCAGCGAGACGTTGGTGAGCAGCTCTTTCTCCAGGCGCTCGCGCAGGTTGCGCGAGGTGACGTACGTGCCTTCGCGTCCGCAAAACGGAGACGTGTTGATGGTGAAAAGCATCGCAATCGTAGGCTCATCGATGACGATAGGCGGCAGCGGCGCGGGATTCTCCGCGCTGGTAATCGTTTCGCCAATCGTGATGCCTTCAACGCCGGCGACGGCAATGATGTCGCCGAGCGATGTTTCCGTAATATCGGTGCGCTTGAGCCCGGAGAAGCTGAAGAGCTTGGTGATTTTGGTTTTGTGAAACGAGCCGTCGCGCTTGGCGATAGCAACGTCTTCTCCGGTCTGCATCGTTCCAGAAAAAACGCGGGCGATGGCAAGGCGTCCAAGGTAGTCGCTGTAATCAAGATTCGCGACGAGAATCTGAAGCGGGCCGTGCGCGTCTCCCTGCGGTGCGGGGATGGTGTCGATGATCGCCTCGAACAGAAGACGCAGATCCTCGCCCGCCGCTCCCTGATGCACGGCAGCCGTTCCCGCCTTGGCGTTCGTATAAAGGACAGGGAAGTCGAGCTGCTCTTCCTTGGCGTCGAGATCAATAAAGAGGTCGTAAACCTCGTTAAGAACCTCCTGCGGACGAGCATCGGGGCGGTCGATTTTGTTAATGACCAGAATCGGCTTCAGGTTGGCTTCAAGCGCCTTGCTGAGCACGTAGCGCGTCTGCGGCAGCGGCCCTTCGCTCGCGTCAACCAGCAGCATGACGCCATCGACCATCTTGAGCGCGCGCTCCACTTCGCCGCCAAAATCGGAGTGACCCGGCGTATCCACGATATTGATTTTCACGCCCGCATAAAACACAGCCGTGTTCTTGGCAAGAATAGTGATGCCACGCTCGCGTTCCAGATCGTTCGAGTCCATGACGCGCTCGGCGACGGTCTCGTTGTCGCGGAAAGTACCACTTTGGCGAAGCATGGCGTCAACCAGCGTGGTCTTGCCGTGGTCCACGTGGGCAATGATGGCGATGTTGCGAATACTCGGATTCAGATCGAAAACTCCTCAGGACAGCAAATTGGGGCTTACTACTACTTTACTATGGCGGCGACGGTAGCAGGTGTTGAACGAAGCGAACGCAGGAACAGCCATCGGCTCTCCAGGCGGGCGGGGCCTGTAGACTTAAGTGGCTCGACATTTCATGCGTCCAATCAATAACTCGCGCCTCTGCCAATTTTTCCTTATATTCGCAGGCGCAATGTTCTTGGCGTGCAGTCTCTGTCACGCACAACAGGCGGAAAAAGAGACATCTCCTCTACCCGAAGCTCCGACGCCAAGCATCCCTCACGCGAAAGGCTTCTTCGCCCGCTGGGGCGAGTTCTACCGCGAGGACTGGTGGCCGCCGCCCGCTTCCTCGTCCGCATCCTCGCCCACTCCAGCGCGCCGAGGCCTGCCGTCGCCGCTCGATTCGCCGCCATTCCCCAATTCCGATTGGTCATACGGAGGTTCGCCCGTAATCGGCGAGCCGGACACGAACAGCTATCCGCTGATGACCGCCATCAACCAGGCCCGCAGCCGCACCAAGCTCTATGGATGGCTCGATCCCACACTTAATTTCAGCACTTCCGCGCATAGCAATGCGCCTGAGGCGAACGATGACTACGCCAACCGCTTTGAGCTGAATCAATTCGTCTTCTACGCCGAGCGCCTTCCCGATTCCGTGCAACGCGATCACATCGACTGGGGCTACCACCTGACTGCCCTCTACGGCACGGATTATCGCTTCACGACCGGGAAGGGCTATCTGAGCGGCCAATTGCTGAACGATCATCATGAATACGGTTGTGATCCTACCCTCGAATATGTCGATGTTTACATTCCACAAGTCGCGCAAGGGATGAATCTTAGGCTAGGCCGCTTCATCTCCGTTCCCGGCATCGAGGCGCAACTGGCGCCGAACAACTACATCTTCAGCCACTCGCTGCTCTATGCGATCGATCCGTTTACCGACACTGGCCTGATCGCAACCGTCAAGCTGAACGACCAGTGGCTGGTGCAACTCGGCATTACCGTCGGCCACGACGTTGCCCCGTGGACGCCGGATGCGAAGCCTTCCGGTACGGTTTGCCTGAGCTATACGACCAAGTCTGTCAACGACAATCTTTACGTCTGCGCCAATGGCATCAACGACGCCAAGTATGCCTACAACAATCTGCAGCAGTATGACGCGACCTGGTATCACAAGTTCTCGAAGACGGTGCACATGGCAACCGAATCCTGGTACATGTATGAGCGCGACGTGCCTGCTCTCGGAGGCAATATCAAGCCGGAAACCGGCGCGAACGCCGCGTACTGCTTGCCGGGAGAGCAACGTTGCACCGCTCCCGAATATGCCGTGGTCAATTTCCTGCAGAAGGAACTCTCAGTGCATAACTTCCTGTCGTTTCGCAGCGACTTTCTCGACGACAAAAAAGGCCAGCGCACCGGCTATGCGACTAAATATTCAGAGAACACAATCATGTGGTGCCATTGGATCGGCTCGACCGTGCAGTTGCGTCCGGAGCTGCGTTTTGAGCGCGCGTGGGATCAGAAGGCCTATGACAACGGGCGACGGCATAATCAGCTTACTGCGGCTAGCGATCTGATCTTTCACTTTTGAGCGTCAACGGTGCGGGTGCCCCACTCATTCGCGTTTCTTGCGAATGAGTGGGTTTGCATCTGATTTTGGGTGGCGCAGTGCTTCAGCGCTGCGGAGAGACTTAGCCTCCTCCACAAACGGGAAGGGCACGGCTTGAGCCGTGCCACCCGGAGCTAATAGAGAAGCGGGCTTTAGCCCCTGAGGTCTTTCCTCTGCGGTAAACTGCAAGAGTGACGGAAGATGCACAAATGCTAACCGACGTGAAGGCCTACGATGCGGCTAAGGCGCGTCTGGAAGATGGCTCGGACGAACTTATCCCCCTGGAGATTACCGAGCGCCGGCTGCAGGGAGAGCCCGCGCTCCGTGTCTGGCGCGAGCATCGCGGGCTTACTCAGGAGCAGCTGGCTAAGAAGGCTAAGGTATCGCGCGCGCTGATCGCGGCGATCGAGACTAAGCGCAAGTCCGGGTCGGTCGGGACTTGGAAGAGTCTGGGGGCTGCGCTGGATGTGGGGTGGGAGATGCTGGCTTAGTCGGTCGTTGTTGTCACTTCGAAAGAAAACCTAAACTCGCAGCGTCCGTGGAATCCCACCCTTCGCAAAGTGCGCGAAGGATTGGGCACCCCTTGTGTTGCCTATGCCGACGAGGTCGAGAGCTTGGGCCACCCGCCCACTATGAAGGAGTTGGAAGAGCGAGCTTCGCTGCGAGACTTGTCTCCAGGAACGCGGTTAGGACAGATTCGTCGCTGCTGCCTAGGAAATAGCCCAGCCGTGGCAGGATGAAGCCCCAAAGAAGCATGGCAGGGAAAACTATCACTCTCCGACCCATGGGTCTCCCGATACACTTACTGTACCTGTAAGAACCTCGCGCAGGCATAGCACAAAAATTGGAGCACCGATCAGCACGACTCCCGCAAGCCAAATGCGCATAAAGATGCGCGTCCAGGGTGAGCGATCGAAATATCCAGTAATTTGCGATCCTGAACTTTCGGAACCGACCGAACCGTAAAAATTGGGGGCGAAATCGTTTCGCCAGTAACGCCGCCGCCACATCCGAAAGGTGTGACCTTCTATTGAGCAAAGCACTTTCTGGCCGCCTTTGTATCCGGAAAAGGAGAACAACGCCCGATGGGGCTCGTCTGTAGCTTCTCGCAGGCGTTCCATGAATTGCCCCGGAGCCAAAACGCTGTAGAGAGTGACTGGTTTGCGAGGCATGGCTAGCTCCCCACCAATTCTAGCGGCCACCAGCAGTTTCCACCAACTCCGCGCCGATTTCCGGAGTCACTTCCGCCCGCGTTCGCAGGCGATACCAGAACACAATTGCAATCAGCGAGAACAAAAAGATGATGGTCGAGATGGCGTTGATCTCTGGAGTGATGCCCCGGCGCAGCCGTCCCCAGATTTCTAGCGGGAGAGTGTTGTCTCGGCCAATCAGGAAGAAGCTTACGGCGATTTCGTCCATGGAGAGGGTGAAGATCAGGAGCGCCGCTCCGATGATGGAGAGCTTTAGATTGGGGACGGTGATGCGCCAGAAAGTCTGCCAGTAAGTCGCTCCTAAGTCTAGCGAGGCTTCTTCCTGAGCGCGGTTTAGTTTTTGCAGTCCGGCGAAGACTTCGGTGGTGGCTACGGAGATTAGCGCGGTGCCGTGTCCCAAGACTATGGTTAGCAGGCTTAGTTTTACTTCTCCTACTCGGAACAGCATTAGTAGCGACAGGCCGGTGATTATTCCGGGGAGGATCAGCGGCAACAGAACCAGGCGGCGGAACAGGGCTTTGCCGGGGAAATGGGCGCGATCTAGCGCTAGCGCGGCGGGGATTCCGAAGACTAGAGCTATCAGCATGGCCGCCACGGCCACGATCAGACTGTTGAGGACTGAATCCCAGATAGGACCGTCGTTGAACAGAATGCGGTACCAGTTGAGCGTTAGGTCGCGGGGCGGAAAGCCTCCTACGCCTTGTCCGTTGAAGGAGTAGAGGATGAGGATGGCGATGGGTAGATAGAGGAAGGCGAAGACGGCGAGGGCGTGGACGGCGAGCCAGCGCGGGGCTTCTGCGGTGTCTTGGTTCGGTGTCTTCATTTTCGAAAATTATGGAATGCCCAAATCATCGTAAGGATAATCGCGGGTAAGAGGGTTAGACTGGCCGAGAAGATTAGGCCGAGGCGAAAGATCTTAGGTCGTATTTTCTCGGTCTGCGTGGTATCACCCCAACCCCAAAGAAGCTCGGTAATCCATCCGAGGGTGTAACACAGATTGGCGGCCAGTCCGTAAAAAACCACCGCCAGGAAAGGACTACCGAAATCTTCCTCCGGGTTAAACACGTGGCTTCCGGCGAGTAGGAAGAGAAAGCCAGATCCCAGTCCAATCACGAGCATGAAGAGGTTGAATGGAATCCGCCGAATCTCCCACCACGCGATGGCATCCCACGGGCGCTTCATGCGTTTGCTCGGTTCACTGGAAACTCCACTTCTTCTCTAGTCGCTCAGAGAAGAAAATCAGTCCGAGCACCAGCGCCAGCATGCAGAGCGAGATGGCTGCTCCGAGCGGCCAGTTATAAGCGGCTCCGAAGAGGCTGACCACGATGTTCGAGATCATGATGCCGCTGGGGCCACCTAACAGGAGCGGCGCTAGGAAGTCTCCCAGGCTGAGGACGAAGGCGAAGGTTGCGCCGGCTAACACTCCGGGAATGGAGAGCGGAAAGATTACGCGCCAGAAAGTTTGTGCGGGCGTCGCTCCGAGATCGTGCGAGGCTTCTACCAGATTGCGCGGAATGTGTTCGAGCGATGCGTAGATCGGCAGGAACGTGAACGGCGTATAGATGTGCGTCAATGTAAGCACGACGGCAAACGGGCTGTAGAGCAGGAAGTCCAGTGGGTGACTGGTCAGGTGGACATATTGCAGCAGCGTGTTCAGAACTCCGTCCGTGCCGAGAATCGTCTTCCAGGCGTAGGCGCGGACCAGATAACTCACCCACAGCGGAATGATGACTAGTTGATAGTAGAGGTCTTTTCTTCCTCCGGCGTGGAACGAGAGCAAGTAGGCGAGCGGGTAGCCGAGGAGCATGGAGAAGAACATCACGCGGGCGGCGATCCACATGGAGCGCAGCAACGTCTGCCAGTAAACGGGCTTGGTCAGGAGTTCTTTGTAGTTGTCGAGGTTCCAGGAATGAACGATGGCTTGCGATTCGGAGACCGACCAGAAGCTGTAGCAAAACATCAGCATGTAAGGCACCAGCAGAAACACGGCGACCCACGCCAGCGGCGGGACGGTGATGGCGGTGCGGTAGGCGCGGGAGAACATCAGACGCGGTCCTCGGAATCGGGATTGGAGCCGAGACTGGTTGCGCGAACCGGGATGGCATCGGCGGCAGAGAATTCGAATTCCAGCGGAGCTTGGGAATTGGGCAGGTCGCGGCTGGCGGTGCGGATGGTGAGGATCAGTCCACCGTCGGACTCGACTCGTAACAGGTCGGTGGCGCCGTGGAAAGCCTGGTCGCGAAGTTTGCCCGAAAAGCGAACCGTTGCGTTACTTGTTGGGGCGGCGCTTGCCGGGCGAATGCACTCTGGACGCAACGAGAACAGGGTCGCGCCATCGGGCAGGGAAGTGGGCCATTTCAACGTGCCACAGGTGGCCGTACCTTGGCGAACGTCCGTGTGCAATAAATTTGTGTGTCCGATGAATTGCGCGGTGTACGAAGTCGCGGGACGGTTGTAGATTTCGCGCGGGCTGGCGACTTGTTCGAGTTCGCCGGAGCGCAACAACGCGATGCGATCGGACATCACCATCGCTTCTTCCTGGTCGTGCGTGACAAAGATGAATGTGATGCCCACTTCGCGCTGCAGCGCTTTCAGTTCGACTTGCATCTGGCGGCGCAGGTTGGCGTCGAGCGCGGAGAGCGGTTCATCGAGCAGCAGCAGGCGCGGGCGATTCACCAGGGCGCGGGCGAGCGCGATGCGTTGCTGCTGTCCGCCGCTGATCTTCGAGGGCTTCGCTTTGGCATAGGCAGACATCTTGACCTTCGCCAGCGCTTCGGCCACGCGCGATTGAATTTCGGCGGCCGGACGTTTGGCGATCGCTAATCCGTAGCCGACGTTTTGTTCCACGGTCATGTGTGGGAAGAGCGCGTAACTCTGGAAGACAGTATTCACGCGGCGGCGATAGGGAGGCTCGGTGTCGAGGCGCTCGCCCGACATCCAGACTTCTCCGGAAGTGGACTGTTCGAAACCGGCGAGGATTCGCAGCAGCGTGGTTTTGCCTGAACCGCTTTCGCCCAGGATGGTCAGGAATTCGCCTTCGGCGATTTCTAGCGAAATGTCGCGCAGCACGATGTTCTTGCCGAAATGCTTGGCGACGGAGCGGATGGAGAGCAGCGGTGCAGATGCCTTGCCGGTTGCGACGATATCGGATTGGGTAGTCGTGGCCATTGCGTACCGGAAGCATCAACCTACTTCGAACGAATTATGAATCCACCCTTTCCAAGTCCCAGTGCAGCGAGATTGATCGGCTCACTAGTCGAGATCGAACGAAGAAGAATCGGTTTGCTCTTGTCCCTTCGGCTTACTTTGTTCTCGGGATGAATTCTGAACGAAGCCTTGACTTCGCCCGATTGCACGATCTCACATTCGCACGGGGGAATCAGAAAGTTGCTATCCGAGTCGACGGTTCCTACGAAAGCAACGATCCCGCCACTGAGCGAGAACGTATCTTGTACTTCCATGCTAAATGCCATATCCGCTACTCCGCATAACGTATCTCGTCGAAGGCAGCGGGCCAGTTCGCTCGCGCTACACAGGCCTCTACTGCGTTGCTTTTACTTCGTTCCAGATCTCGTTGTACTTGGCGCGGCGCGGAACATTCTGCCAGAAATAGAGCCGACGCTGGTAATTGTCCACGTCGTCGAGGTGCAGGTTTTTCACTTCTTCCGGCGTCATGTACTGCGCCGCCCGTGGATTCGCTGGCGTGTAGCCGGTCACTTCGGTGACTTTTTTCTGCGTCTGCGCCTCGATCATGAACTCGAGAAACTTGTAAGCCAGATCTTTGTTTTCGCTGCCGGCAGTGATCATGAGGTGATCGATCCAGCCGGTGGTGTTTTCCTTAGGAATAGTCTCCCCCACCGGAAAATTGCTTTTGCGCAACTGGTTGGTCATGAGCGGCCAGCCCATCGCGATCACTACTTCGTGGTTCTGGAAAAGATTGGTGAGTTCGCCGCCCGTGGACCACATCTTGCGAATGTTCGGCTTCAACTCCACCAGCTTCTTTTTGACCGCATCAAGTTCTTCGTCGCTTAAGCTATAGAGATGCCCGGGGTCGGGCTTGTCGTAGCCGAGCACCTGCGCCGCCATATAGACGGTGGAAAGATCGTCCCACACGGAAATTTTTCCCTTGAGCTTTGGATCCCACATCACGTTCCAGCTTTCGGGAGGTTTTGGGAACGCGCTGGTGTCGTAGATCATCGGGTCTGGTCCCCACATGAACGGCACGCCATAGACCTCGCCCTTCACCCGGACCAGCGACAACGAGGTGAGTTGCGGTGAAAGCTGGCCGTAGCTGGGCAGTTTACCGAGATCGAGCGGCGCGGCCAGAGCGGAGGTCGCGATCATGGTGGCCACATCGCTCGATGGAGAAATCACGTCGTAGTTGCCGGAGCTGCCACCGCGCAGTTTGGCGACGAGTTCGTCGCTCGATCCCATGTAGGAAGCCGATACCTTGCAGTGGTTCTGCTCTTCGAAAGCCTTGACGTAAGCAGGATCGGCGTAGCCTTCCCACACCAGCAGGTTCAGGGTGGGAGTTTTCCTGGCGCACGATCCGGCGAATACGGCCAGCAGTACCGCGAACAGGGCGAATATTGATTTGCGCAACATTAGTTATTCTCCCTCACGATCGAAAACGTAGATGCCACGGAAGGTTGTCCCTCTTCAACATTCCCGGAGCTTACGGGTCTGTGTGAGAACTCGGTCGTCCCTCCGCAACTTCAGAAAGTCGGCGGCGTGTTGACCCACAACAGCCAGGTCTCGCTGCGGCCGGGATTTTTCCAGTGATGCGGTGTGGCGCTCTCAAAATAAAAGCTGTCGCCGCGCTTCAGATGGTACTCCTCGCTGGCGAGAGCGATCTGCAGCTCTCCGCGCAGCACGAAGAGGAACTCCTCGCCTTCGTGGGCGTAGGGCTCGCCACTGCCAGATTGAGGCGCGATGCGGAACAAGTGGGGCTCCATTACCTTGTTGCCCCAGGCGAGCAGTTCCATGCGCACGCCCGGACCGGCTTCGAGTACCTTGCGCTTGAGCGGGCGCACCAATCGGGCATCCGATTCCGTCGTATCGAAAAACTCAAGGATGTTGGTGCGGTAGAAGCGTGCCAACCTGCGCAGGGTGCCGACGGAGGCGCTCATCTGCGAGCGTTCGAGCGCGCTCAGGAAGCCAATCGAAACTCCCGCCGCCGAAGCGACTTCAGCGAGGCTAAGGCCGCGCTGAGTGCGCAACCGCCGCAGTCGCGGGCCGATCGAAGCGGTGCCGCTGCCGGGGGCAGGCTTGATGGCGCCCTCGCGCTTCAGCATTTGCACGATGGCAGCAGCGTTCAGTCCGCGAACTTTGCGCAGGTAGCGCGCTTTTTTCAGTACGCGCACGTCATCGTTGGTGTAAAGGCGATAGCGGCTCTGGGTGCGCTGGGGACGAGTCAGCCCCAGAGTTTCCCATCCTCGGATCGCCGACGGAGAAATCCCCACCAAACGGGCCACGTCACCGATTTTGAGATAAACTTGGGCGTCGCTCGACATGATTTCCGAATATGCCTGCTGGTAGCGCCGTGGGAAATGCACTTTTCCGCTTGACAGAAGGCTGCGGAATCTCTAACCTTGCGCGATTATAGCAAGGTTTGCGGAGCGCGCAAGCTGAATCGGATCTAACAAATTTGCCCCCCCGAGATCTGGAGGATCTGCATGCCGTCGTCAAAGCCGTCCCGGATGTCCCGCTGGTTCATCTTGTGTATCTCGATCCTGAGCCTGTGCCTGATTTTTTCCACGCTGCTGTTCGCCCAGGGCACCGGCGGACGCATCCTGGGCCGCGTTGCTGATTCCAGCGGCGCTGTGCTGGCAGGAGTGAAAGTCACGCTCACGAACGAAGCCACGAGTGTGAGCAGCGATACGACCACCAACAGCAGCGGCGATTACGGCTTTCCCCAAGTTCCGGTCGGCACCTACACGCTCTCGTTCGATTTGACGGGATTCAAGACGAACGTTCGCAAGGGAATCGTGGTCGACCTGAACCAGGTGATCACCTTGAACACGGCCCTGCAGGTCGGCGAGACTAAAGAGACCGTCGAAGTGACCTCCGAAGCGCCGCTGGTGGATACGACAAGCACGCAACTGGGGGCGGTTATGGACTCCCGGCAGGTCTCGAACTTGCCGCTCAACACTCGCGACACCTATCAGCTTCTGCAACTGCAGCCCGGAGTGATGTCCACCGTCGGGTCCAGCAATTCGATCGTTTATGGAAGTGACAATGCGGGTGCGGTGTCGGTGAATGGCGGCCGCGGGCGCTCCAACAACTTCAGCGTCAACGGAGGCGACGCCAACGACCTCTTCGCCAACCTTCCGACGGTGCAACCCTCGCCTGACAGCATTGAGGAGTTCCGCGTTCTCACCAATACTTTCGACGCGGAATATGGACGCAATTCAGGTTCGGTCGTCAACGTGGTGACCAAGTCAGGGACCAATGACCTGCATGGGAGTCTCTACGAGTTCTTCCGCAACAAGGTGCTCAATGCCAATGAGTACTGCCTTACGGCCGCGGAAGGTCTTCCTTGCGAGAAGCCGCAGTTCAACCAGAATCAGTTTGGCGGCACGTTCGGCGGACCGATAAAGAAGGATCGAACGTTCTTCTTTGCGTCCTATGAAGGACGCCGCATTCGGCAGGGCATTCTCTCTCCTGCGGTCACCGTGCCCAGTTCCCAGGAAACGCCATCTCCCACCAACACGGTACTGGGAAATGATGGTCATCAATATATTGTGTCGGACTTCTCCGATGTTAACCCTGTTAACGGGCCTAACCCGTTGCCGTTTAGCGGAGCGCTAACGAACTCCTCGATTCTGACAAGCCGTTCGGGCTGCCAGACGGCCAACACCGCTATTGGCGGTGGACCTATAGCGGATGGCAACACGTACCAGAGCATCTTCCCCAACAGCCAGATCCCGCTCGCTTGCATGGACCCCACCGCGGTTGACCTTCTTCAGTTCGTTCCGACTCCACCGAACGATGGTTCTTTGATCAGCACTGTTCCCACCGAGGCCGTACGCGGCGATCAGGTCACGGTGAAAATCGACCACCGGCTGAATGACAAGCAGAACCTGAGCATCTATTACTATTTCAACGACGATCGCACACTCAATCCTTTCGCCAACTTCGAACTGGCTGGCGCCGATCTCCCGCACTTCGGGGATATTGTGGCGGAACGGTTCCAGCAGTGGAACATTACTCACACCTTTACAATCAACAACAGCACGGTGAATGAATTCCGTTTCAATTACAATCGCGAAGGCCAGCAGACGTTTCAGCATCCGGCGAATACGGAACTGGTGCAGAAGTCCTGCCCCACGGCTCCCAGTTGGCTGACCAACGTGACCGGCACCCCACCCTGCTTTTACGGAGACGTTGCGGGTAATGTCAACGGCATCCATCCGAATCTTGGCGCCAACCGCGAGGGCCTTCCCTTCATCGCTATTTCTGGAGGATTTTCCATCGGCAACGATTGGGAAGGAGAGCTTCCGCAGACGGGGAATTCTTTCCAGTGGGCAGATAGCTTAACCAAGATCTCGGGCAATCATACGATGAAGTTTGGCGTGGATTTTCGTAAGCAGCAGTTTAACCAGTTTTATTACTACAACGTGAACGGAGAGTTTAACTATTACGGGGGAGGGCCCAACAACGTGGGTGCGGGCAATCTCTTCCCAAATTTCCTGTTGGGTCTGCCCGATACATTCGGAGAGGGTTCGGCTCAAAGCGAAGCGATCCGCAATACCGGACTGTATTTGTTCGCGCAGGACAGCTGGAAGATAAGGCCGAATCTTACTTTGAATTATGGGCTTCGATGGGAGTTGAACACCCCCTTGGCGGATAAGTCCCAACACGTCGAGACTTTCCGTCCCGGCCAATCGTCGACAGTCTACCCTTGTGCAAATACGGTCAACACCGATTGCACGTCGCAAGACGCGGTCGGGTTGGTCGTTCCGGGCGACTCCGGTGTTCCTCCGGGCATGACTCAAACTTATTACAAAGCATTTGCTCCCCGCATTGGCATTGCCTGGAGTCCGGGCAGTTCCGGCAAGACCAGCATTCGCGCAGGCTGGGGACTTTTCTATAACCCAATCGAACAGCTTGTGCTGGCACAGTTCGGCGCTGAGCCTCCGTTTGGAGGCAGCACCACTGTTTCCGAGACGCAGTTTAACCTGCCTTTTCTTGGTCAGGACGGGGCTACTACCTTTCCGAATCCGTTTAACGGAGTTATCAGTCCCAAACGCGGGAGCATGCAGGATTGGGGTCTATTCGAGCCGATTGATCTGTACGGCGATTTCCAGCCGCATATGCGTACCCAGTATTCTGCGCAGTACAACTTGACTATCCAGCGCGAGTTATCAAGAGACCTGAAGCTGGAAGTCGGCTACGTGGGATCACAAGGGCATCGCTTGCTGGCGACGCACGACATCAACTACTCAAACCCGCAGACCTGCCTCGACGTTATTTCGCTAGGTGGCCCCTGTGGGCCGTTTCTCGAGGACTCCTCATTTTCAGTGACTGTACCGAACGGCTTCAATTTTCATATGCCCAACGGCACGGTCGTGGCTGGCACAGGTCAGACTTTGCAGTTTGTTGGATTGCGCCCATACTCGTCGCCGCAGTGCGATCCCACTACGGGCAACGGGTGCCCACTCCTCACCGGAATTCCGGTGTTTACCGGCATCTTTGCCCAAGACACGATTGCCAGCTCATCCTATAACTCGTTGCAAGTTTCGTTGGACAAACGCTTTGCCCGCGGACTCCAATTTACCGCCGCCTACACCTACAGCAAATCCATTGACCAGGCGTCGAGCTTTGAGGGGATCTTGAATCCGTTGCCTGGCGCAAATAACTATTCGCCCTCGCTCTTCGACGCCCGTCACCGCTTTGTCATCAGTTATTACTGGGAACTGCCGGTAAGAAAGTACAGCGGCTTTGCCGGGAAACTGCTGGATGGGTGGGCACTGTCGGGTATCACGACTTACCAGACCGGATTTCCCATCCATTTCACTTCTTCCGCTGACAATGAGCTTATGAACAGCGATGATTTCGAATATCCGGGCACACCCGACCAACTCGCTCCTCTGCAAAAGCTTCACCCGCAGAGCAATGGGAACTACTTCTTTAACCAGAACAGCTTCACCGAAAATGCAACCATCGCCCCGTCGGTTCCTCCAGCTCCACCGAACGGGATTGTCAACTGCACGGCGCAGATTGTTTATGGCTGCTACGATCCGAGCCTGTTGGGCCGGATCGGAACCGCTCCCCGCACGCTTTGCTGTGGGCCGGGAATCAGTGAGACTGATATCTCTTTCATAAAAAATATCCCGGTCAACGAGCATACGCACTTCGAATTCCGAGGCGAGTTGTTCAATGTCTTCAACCATACGCAGTTCTATAACCCGGACGGCAATAGCAGCGACGGTTCTCAGTTTGGCCAGGTCACTCAGGTCAAAGACCCGCGTCTGGCGCAGTTCGCCTTGAAGTTTTACTTCTAGTTCGAAAGAGTAGAATTGAAAAGTCTCATCCCCGGGCGGTTTCGGCCGCCCGGGCCCAATCTAATGGCCTACCCGGCCTGAGCTTTTTGGAGAATCTAGATGTACCCCGCCCTGCAAAAAGAGCTCGACACGTTCGAGCGCCGCACTCCGAAGTCCGCCGAAGCGTATAAGAAGAACCTGAAGCGCCTGCCCTTGGGCGTGGCCAGCAATTACCGCGCCTACGAACCGTATCCGATCTTCGTGTCGGAGGCTTCGGGCAGTAAGTTCCGCGATCTCGACGGTAACGAATATCTCGACCACAACTTATGTTTCGGCACGCTCATGGCGGGCCACTCGCATCCGGCGGTGATCAAGGCTGTGGAAGGGCGCCTGCACAAGGGCACCGCCTACGGCATGCCGCACAACATGGAATGGGAACTGGCGGAAGAAATCTGCACGCGGTTTCCGGTGGAGATGTGCCGCTTCGGCAATAGCGGTACCGAAGCCACCATGCACTGCATTCGTCTGGCCCGCGCCGCTACGGGACGCGACAAGATCATCAAGTTCGAGGGGGGGTACCACGGCCTGCACGATGCGGCGCTGGTCAGCGTGAAGCCGCACCCGCCCGGCGACGATTTGGGCGATATCAAGAATCCGAAGCCGGTGTCGGGCGGAGCGGGAGTGCCTAAAGCGAGTCTCGCCAACGTACCGATCGCGACCTTCAACGATCTCGAGACCGTGGAGCGGCGCTTCCGGGAGAATCCGAATGAGATCGCGGCGGTGATTCTTGAGCCGATCATGATGAACGTCGGGCTCTGCATGCCGCAGAAGGGATTTCTGGAGGGACTGCGGGCGCTCTGCGACCAGCACGGCGCTCTGCTGATCTTCGACGAAGTCAAGACCGGCGCGAAGCTGTGTTGGGGCGGCGCTTCCGAATACTTTGGGGTTACGCCCGACATGATCTGCCTGGCGAAGTCGATTGGCGGTGGATTCCCGCTGGCGGCTTTCGGTACGCACAAACGCGTCATGAAGCTGATCTCGGACCACAAAGTTTTCCACGGCGGCACTTACAACACGAATCCGATTTCAATGGCGGCGGGACTGGCAATGTTCCGCGAGGTGCTTACCCGGGCCAACTACACGTACATAGAAACACTCAGTAACAAGTTGGTCTCCGGATACAAGAAGACCATCGCAAAAGTTGGTTTGCAAAGCTACATCGCGAGTGCGGGGGCGAACGGTGCCCTGATGCTCTATCCGAAGGAGATTCGTAACTACCGCGACTGGCTGGCAATTGACGTGGACTTATGGCGGCATTACTGGTTCGGCATGGTGAATCGCGGCGTGATGTGCCAGCCCTACTGGTGGGACGAGCAGTGGACGATCTCGGTGCAGCACACCGAGGCCGACATTGATAAGCACCTGGCGGTATTTGCCGACATCGCCGAGTCGCTGGCAGCAGCGCAGCACGAGCGCATGGGAGCAGTAGCGGCACACTAACGGGATCGGGCCATCGGGTCATCGGGTGATAGAAAATCCGAGATCCGGACGGTAGATGGTCCGATCACCCGATTTTTTGTCAATGTCCAATCACGATCCCAACCAGCCGCACTTAAAGCGCGTCCTTGGACGCTTTGACCTGGTGTTGTTGTTTGTCGTTGCCGTATTCAATCTCAACGTTGTTCCGAGCATTGCCGCCAATGGCGGCGTGACCGTCTGGCTTTGGATCATCTCGCTGCTTCTGTTTTTCTGGCCGCAGGGGATCGCGGTGATTGAGCTCGCACATCGCTATCCGGGCGAGGGCGGCGTGTATTTATGGGCAAAAGAAGTGTTCGGCGATTTTCACGGCTTTCTCTCCGGATGGTGTTACTGGACGAATAACATGCTGTATGTGCCCACGGTGATGCTGTATTTCGTTGGAGTAACTGTGTTTGCCATGGGCCCGGGCCATGCCGGGCTCGCCGACAACAAGAAGTTTGCGATGACCGCATCTCTGGCGCTGCTGACGCTGCTGACGGTGGTGAACATCGTCGGATTGGGAGTCGGGAAATGGCTTAACAATCTGGGCGCGATTGGAACCTTTATAGCGGCGTCGGTTCTGATCGGGCTCGGAGCTACGGTCTGGTCGCGGTTTGGCACGACCGTGACCGCCGCCGATTTTCGTATTCCGCCGGATCCGCGGTTTGTTCTGAATTCTTTTGGCGTGATTTGCTTCGGCTTGGTCGGGCTTGAACTTGCTTCGGTGATGGGCGACGAAATCCAGGATCCACAGAAGACATTGCCCGGCGCGGTGGCATGGGGCGGCATGGTTTCCGGGTTTCTTTATATCGGAGCGACACTCACCCTGCTAGTTGCGGTCGGCAAGAACGACATCAGCGTGCTGCAGGGCATCGTGCAGGCGGTCAGCCATATGGCCGCTAAAGTCGGCGTGGCGTGGATTATCACTCCATTCGCGCTCATGCTGAGTCTCTCGATCGCTGGGATTGGCTCGGCGTGGATGGGCGGATCGGCGCGCATTCCCTTTGTCGCCGGGCTCGATTCCTATATGCCATCATGGCTGGGGAAAGTACATCCGAAGTACGCGACTCCATACGCGGCGCTCATCGTGCAGGCGATCGTATCGCTGGTATTGATCGTCATCAATTTCTACGCCTCGGGCGGTGTCCAGGAAGCTTTCCAGACGATGCTCTCGCTGGCGGTAGTTCTGCAGTTGGTGCCGTTCCTTTACGTGTTCGCGGCGCTGCTGAAGTTTGCCTGGGGTGGCGACTTGGCCGGTGCGCGCTATAGTCGCAGTACGCTGATAGTTTCCGGATTCTGCGGTTTTGTCACCACGACGCTGGGAATCGTGTTGGCGTTCTTTCCTGCCAAGCAGATTACCTCGGTGTGGAAGTATGAAGCGAAGATGTTTGGTTTTACCTTGTTTTTTCTGGTGCTGGCTGCGTTTTTCTTTTTTGTCTACGGGCGGCTGAAAACACCGCAGGCCGTAGTAGTCGAATAGAACCAATTCTTGGAGGACTTATGCCTGGTGGAGTTACGGCTGACATTAAGACTTATTCGATGTTGATCAATGGCGAGTGGGTCGCAAGTAAGTCGGCCAAAACCTTTCCCGTGTACGATCCTTCAACCGAAGAGGTTATCGCCCAGGTGCCCGACGCGAACGCGGATGATGTGAACCGCGCGGTGGCGGCTGCTAAAGCCGCGTTTGAAGAAGGTCCGTGGTCGACCACTACGGCGCAGGAACGTGGCCGCATTCTGTTCCGCTTGGCCGAAAAGGTACGCCAGAACCTGCCCATGCTCGCCGAACTCGAATGCCGTAACTCGGGCAAGCCGATTGTCGAGGCTGAATTCGACATCAACGACGTGGCGACTTGCTTCGAATACTACGGTGGGCTGGCGACGAAGGTTGTTGGCTACGTGAATCCTGTTCCTGACAATGCAATGAGCCTGTCACTGAAAGAACCGATGGGCGTTGCCGGGCAGATCATCCCCTGGAATTATCCCTTGATGATGGCCGCGTGGAAACTGGCTCCGGCACTGGCTGCGGGTTGTACGTGCGTGCTCAAGCCAGCGGAGCAAACGCCGCTTACGGCGCTTGAACTCGCGAAGTGGTTTGACGAAGTCGGCCTTCCGAAGGGCGTGGTGAACGTGATCACCGGATTCGGCGAAAGCTGCGGCTCGCCGCTGGTTAAGCATCCCGATGTGAACAAGATTGCCTTTACTGGCTCGGCCGCTGTGGGCAAGATCATCGTGAAAGAGGGCGCCGACACCGTGAAGCGCGTAACGCTGGAACTGGGCGGCAAGTCGCCCAACATCTTTTTTGCCGATGCCGACTTCGAAGCCGCCATCGATGGGGCGCTGTTCGGCGTCTTCATCAATCAGGGAGAAGTGTGTTCGGCCGGCAGCCGCATCCTGGTGCAGAAATCGATTTACAACAAGTTTGTTGAGGCCATGGCCCAGAAAGCGAAGAAGATCAAGATTGGTCCGCCGCTGGAACGCGAGACGAAGATGGGAGCCTTGGTGTCGAAAGAGCAATACGACCGCGTCTGTTCCTATCTCGAGATTGGAAAGAAGGAAGCCAAAGTGGCCGCTGGCGGCGGGCGTGCTGACAAGTTCGCGAAGGGCTACTATGTGCAGCCGACTATCTTTTACAACGTGGATAACAACGCCCGCATCGCGCGCGAAGAAATCTTCGGCCCGGTTGCGGCCGTGATTCCGTTCGACGACGAAAAGGACGCGCTGAAGATCGCGAATGACACGCCCTACGGACTGGCCGCTGCCGTCTGGACGCGCGACATTTTCAAAGCCATGCGCGCCGTAAAGGCGCTGCGCGCGGGCATCGTGTGGGTGAACCACATGCAGCCGACTTACGTGGAAGCGCCGTGGGGCGGTTATAAGCAGTCGGGCTTTGGGCGCGAACTGGGGCCGTGGGGCATCGAAGAGTATCTCGAAACCAAGCAGGTGTATATCAATCTGAATGAAGCTCCGATCGGCTGGTACTGAGAAACAGTGGTTAGTGGTTAGTGGTCGGTGGCCAGTTAGAACCGACCTTGGCTTTAGAGATTGTGCCTAGAACTGGCAACTGAGAATCGAGAACTGAATTATGTCCACTATTCAACTTCGCACGCCCATTCCCGGACCTCGGTCGCAAGCCCTCATGAAGCGGCGCGACGCTGCCGTTGTGCGGGCAGCTTATCACGCCACGCCGGTCTTTGTTGCCAAGGCTGAAGGGGCGGTCGTCGAAGATGTTGACGGCAACCGCCTGATTGATTTTGCCGGCGGCATCGGCTGCCTCAACACCGGACATCGCGCCCCGGCTGTGGTTGACGCGGTGCGCCGCCAACTCGATCGCTTTCTGCATACCAGCTTCAACGTGTTGCCCTACGAGAGCTACATCGCCGTCTGCGAGAAACTGAATGCGCTCGTGCCGGGCAAGGGACCGAAAAAAACCATACTCGTGAACTCTGGCGCGGAAGCTGTAGAAAATGCCATCAAGATTGCGCGTTCCTATACCAAGAAGCCGGCGATCGTCAGCTTCGAAGACGCGTTTCACGGGCGCACTTATATGGCGATGGCCGCGACCAGCAAGACGCATCCGTACAAAGCGGGATTCGAACCGTTTCCGAGCGACGTGTACCACATTCCTTATGCGTATTGCTTTCGCTGCGCGTACTCGATGAGGTATCCGTCGTGCGATGTGCACTGCGCGCGGCATATAGAAGACACGTTCAAGCGCGTGGTGGCGGCGGAATCGGTGGCGGCGGTGATCGTCGAGCCGATTCTGGGTGAAGGCGGATTCGTTACGCCGCCGGCGGAGTTCTTTCCGACGCTGGGCGCGATCTGCCGCCAGCACGGCATTCTGCTGATCGCCGACGAAGTGCAGACTGGATTCGCACGCACCGGCGCGATGTTTGCCTGCGAACGGCTGGGACTGGAACCCGATCTGGTCACGATGGCCAAATCGCTGACGGGCGGCTTGCCCATGGCTGCGGTCACGGGACGCGCCGAAATCATGGATGTGCCCAGTGCCGGCCAACTTGGCGGCACGTTCGGAGGCAATCCTGCGGCGTGTGAAGCGGCGCTGGCCGTCCTCGACATCATCGAAAAAGAAAACCTCTGCGCGCGCGCCAACGTGTTGGGCGAGCGTTTCCGCAAACGTGCCGCGAAGTGGCAGGAGCGGTGGGAACTGGTCGGCGATGTCCGCGGACTTGGGGCCATGCAGGCGCTGGAACTTGTGCGTTCAAAGACAACGCGCCAGCCCGCTGACGCAGAGACCACACAAGTATCGCAATACTGTTACGAGCATGGCCTGGTGACAATCACCGCCGGATCATACGGCAACGTCATCCGCCTGCTTATGCCGTTGGTGATCACCGACGCGCAGATGGACGAAGCTATGGACGTGCTCGAAGCCGCGCTGGCTCACGTTGCGGACACGAAGGGCGCGCTGACCGCGCAACTCACGTAGGGACAGCCGCTTTCGACTGTCCCTACGCGTCTCTAGGTAAGTTCTGAGTAAGTCTGGAAAATCTTATGACTATAGCCACTCTTCCCACCATGACCGGCCAAGAAATCGTCGATCTCACCAAGAAACACACACTGTTTGAGTGGTCGGCGCAGTCCAAGGTCGATCCTATTCCGGTGGCCCGGGCCAAGGGCATTCATTTCTGGACGCCGGAAGGGAAGCGCTTCATCGACTTCAATAGCCAGTTGATGTCGGTGAACATTGGACACGGTGATGAGCGCGTCATTCAGGCCATCACCGAGCAGGCGTCGGTGCTGCCCTATGCCAATCCGTTCATGGCGACGGAACCGCGGGCGCGGCTGGGGGCGAAGCTGGCGGAGATCGCTCCGGGCGATATCGACGTGTTTTTCTTTACGAATGGCGGCGCGGAAGCGAATGAAAACGCCATCAAGATCGCGCGCTTCTTTACCGGACGCCACAAGATCCTCGCGCGTTATCGCTCCTATCATGGCGCGACGGCCGGTGCCATGAGCCTTACGGGCGATCCGCGCCGATGGGCCGCTGAGCCTGGAATTCCGGGCGTGGTGCACGTGCTTGATCCTTATCACGGCGTGGAACGCGGATGGGAGTCGGCCGAAACTTCGTTGACCATGATTGAGGAAATTATCCAACTGGAAGGCCCGCACACGATTGCCGCTTTCATCCTGGAGCCGGTGACGGGCACGAACGGCATTCTTGTGCCTCCGGATGGATATATGGAAGGCGTGCGCAAACTGTGCGACAAATACGGGATTCTAATGATCGCCGACGAAGTAATGTCGGGCTTTGGCCGCACGGGCGAGTGGTTTGCGGTTGATCATTGGAAGGTTGTCCCTGACCTGCTTTGCATGGCGAAGGGACTTACTTCAAGTTACATTCCGCTGGGCGCGGTCGGCATGCGGCGGCATATTGCGAAGCACTTCGACGACAAGGTGTTCTATGGAGGACTTACCTATAACAGTCATCCAATGGGATGCGCCACGGCGCTGGCAACCATTCGAGTCTACGAAGAAGACAATCTGATCGAGAACGCTCGCAAAATGGGCGCGATCATGAAGACGCTGGGCGCGGAGTTACAGGCGAAACACCGATCCGTGGGCGCGGTGCGCTCGATCGGGCTGTTCGGCATCGTCGAGTTGATTCGCGACCGCAAGACGCGGCAGCCCATGGCTCCATTCAACGGCGCGTCAGATGAAATGGTTGCGCTCGGCAGGTTCTTCAGAGAAAACGGACTCTATACGTTCGTTCGCTGGAATACCTTCTTCACCAATCCTCCGCTCTGTATCAACGAGCAGCAACTGCGGGAGGCATTTGCGATCATCGACAAGGGACTTGAGATCACGGACAAGGCGGTGAAAGAGTAGTTCTCAGTTCCCGGTTCTCAGTTTTCTGATGAAAACTGATCGTGTGATCCGCAGCTTTCGAGGCGCCAAAGTATAGCGTTTTAGCTGCACGGCGAAGCTGGCTAAGAAGCCTTAGAAACGGATTTGGGTGGCGCACACAGGGATTCAAACCAGCGGCTGATATACACCTGGGCGTGGGCTTCGCCACAAAAATGCCGCGCGGTGGGGCTAGTGGCGGCAGTCAGATCCCACTTGATAACTGCGAGCTTCTGATCTCCGCACTCGATCACAAACCAATGGATCGGATTCTCACTGACAGTCCCGCAAATCTCGCATTGGAATTCCTTCAGACTCGACATGCCTTCTCCGTTGAGCAGTGGCTCGGCAAGAGATAGTATAGCGGCGAAGGCGTGCATCGCGCTTCTGAAAACAGGCCACTTATCGCAGCGGTGAACCGCTGCGCCACCCCAAAATCAGGGGGCAATACCTAGTTTATCCGCAGCTGTAAGGCGATGCCCTGATACGAAACCCGAGTCTTTGATACGAAACGGGAGTCCTCTACGAATCCAGAACTCTACACGAATGCGGAGTCTTTCCGCAGCCTCTGAGATCCTTGTTTTCCAATTGCTGTTTTGGGGCGTCTCGAAAAACTCTAGCGCCAGCTGCGCTGCTGGCCATCGGAATGGGAAACCATCAAGGGTTCGTGGTGCGTTTTGCTGGCGTGATCGTGGATTGCAGTTGCGGCTTGGGTGCGGAGGTTACCGGCCTTTGCGTCGAAATCCAGCGTGCTCACGCTGTGGGCACAGTGCGAGCAGGTGAACTTCATGCCGCCCTTGATGCGCTCGATTCGATAGGCTTTCACTCTCTGAATTGTAGTCCTCCGCCAGCAGGAGCGTTGCACTCCATAGTGAGGCAGCGAAGGTAACTCTACCGCTCATCTGGAGTTGCTGTGGCCACTGGCAGCTGCCGCGCTGTGCTCGGCTTGGACAGCCGAGGGCGGGTGTCCCTACGCATGCTGTCCCTACGCAAACCGGACGGGCGAGACGCCCGTCCCCACACGGGCAAACCCCACCCTCACTTTTCCAGGCGGTTGTATTTCTTCAGGACCTCGCGCAGACGGTCGTGCGGGAGGGCGATGACCGTGAAATCGTTGATGCCGGTCATGGTTTCGGCGGCGACCATGGCGTTGATCACGGCTTCTTCCGTCGCCTGAACGGTGGCCAGAAAGATGGGGTTTAGTTGCTCGTTGGCCAGCATTTTCAGGTCGTGCACGCCTTTGGAGCCAGCCGCTCCCGGGTTCGCGGTCGAGAAAGCAATGAAGATGTCGCCGGAACCGTCGCCGGAAAAGCTGCCGTCGCGGCCGAGTCCTAGAGTCGCGCGGCGGACGACGCGCTTGAGCTGCGTCGGAATGAGCGGTGCGTCGGTTGCGACCACGATGATGATCGATCCGATGTCCTCGTCGCGAACCGTATGATCGCTGATTTCCTGGCCGACGGGGACTCCGGCAATCCGCAGCTGACTACGTCTTCCGTAATTGCACTGCACCAGCACTCCCACGGTATAGCCGCCGAGTCTGGCAGGAAGGACGCGCGACGAGGTGCCGATCCCGCCTTTGAATTCGTTGCAAATCATGCCGGTGCCGCCGCCGACATTGCCTTCTTCGACCGGACCGCCATGGGCAGTATCGAGGGCGTGGAAAGCATGCTCGGGCTTTACGTGGAAGCCGTTCATGTCGTTCAAGTCGTCGTCGGCGGTCTCGGCGACGACCGGCAAGGACCAGTCATAGCCCTCGGCGTCGGGAGCGGCTTTTTTGATGCGCCACGCAATGACCGCGTCGCGGACTACGCCTACGCTGTGCGTGTTGGTAATCATGATCGGCCCGTCGAGGAAGCCGGAGTCTTCGAGCCAAGTCGTACCGGTCATTTCTCCATTTCCGTTGAGCGTGAACCAGGCGCCAAAGACCGGATCCAGGGAATCCTTGCCGCGGGGAAGAACGGCAGTAACCCCAGTGCGGACCGGGCCTTCGCCGACTTTTAGCTTGCCGCTGCCGGAGATAAGCGTGGTGTGTCCCACCTCAACCCCGCGGACATCGGTGATGGCGTTGTTCGCGCCGGGAATGCCGTCGAAGGGGACGCCGAGGTCGCGGGCACGGGGTTTGGCTTGGGCGAAGGCGAAAGTGCCGGCACAGAGGAGGGCAAAGAAAAGTACAGTCAGGAGCGGAAGTATTCGGAATCGCATCATAGGTGTTGCTCGATTGAGCGTCGGCGGCAGTATAAAGCATGGAAGCGTTGGTTTAGAATCCTGCTAAGAAGAGCAGTCTCGGTCAGGAGATGACGTCAGGAGATGTTATGGAGAACTGGAAGCGAGCGGTGATTGCGGGATCGGCGGCAACGGCGGCAATGTTGGCGCTGAGGGGGAGACGTCCGGCGGCGGTGCTGGTGGGAAGTTTGGGATTAGCGGTGCTGGCATCCGAGTATCCCGATCAGTTCGTACGGATTCGCGAAGAGCTGCCTTCGTATGTGCGGCAGGGTACGCGATATCTGGATCTGGCGATTAAGATTGGCGGCAAGATTGAGGAGCTGGCGGAAAAGCGCGCGGCGCGGGCGTTTGAGGAACTGGGAGAATTCTGAGCAGCCTCCGACAGAGACGGGGCAGAGCCCCGTCACCACACGAGCGCTTGCGGCTATTCGATTCCCAGTTGTTTGCGGGCTTCGGGGCTTAGGCGTTCGGGAGTCCAAGCGGGTTCCCAGACCACATTGACGTTGGCATTGCGAACGCCCGGAAGTTGCTCGACCCGGGACTTGACCTGGGCGCTGATGTTCACGTGCTCGGGGCAGCCCTGGGCGGTTAGGGTCATATCGACGGTGACATCCTGCTGACCTTCCGGTACGTCATCGAAGCGGATGTCATAGATCAGGCCGAGATCGACGATGTTGACGGGGATTTCGGGGTCGTAGCACTGCTTGAGTGCGTTCAGAACGTCATCCTGGGCGATAGGCATGAATGTCCTTTGCGGTTCACTGAATACCTGCAAAACTTAATCATAGTTTAACTGATGCAACGAAGGGATACCGCTCTTAGATCATGGCCTTCGATCCGGAGTTTCAGAAAAAACTGCAGCTCTTTCTGGCGGCCGCCATTGTGCTGGCGGGCGGGCGCGCGGCGTACATCGTGTACGAGCGGCGCGAGTCGATGAAGGAAGACGCCAAACCCAAGCACGAAACGGCGCTGAATGCGGACTACTACGTTACGCCGAAGAAGTTGCATCCTTATGATCTGAAGTCGGCGCGCCAGTTAACCGCGCAGCCTGTGTGGGTAAAGGTCGGTTATCAGCTCACGTATTATCCCTACAACGAGGAGCGCCACAAGACAGATTTCGGGCATGAGGCGGGAATGCTGCTGCCTTTGCAGAAGCTTGCGATTCAAGACGTAGTGACCGACGTTTCTCCTCGCGCTCCGGGAATCCAGCAGGTGCTGGCGGTCTTCTCACTGGAGGGCAAGGGCTATGCGGTTCCGATCGGGGCGGAGAAGGGCAGCGACTTCAAGATTTACTCCGACGACATTTTCTTCATTGAAGATCCACGCGATCTTTACAAGCACTGGCCCGCGGATGTCTGGCAGAAGATTGAGGCCCATGAAGTGCAATCGGGGATGAGCGAGTTACAGGCGAGCTTCGCGATTGGACTGGGCATTCCGGAAGGTTCGGGCGATTATGGGTCGAGAACTCTGCACTACCCGAATGGCGGAAAGCCGCTGGCGATCACTTTTCAGAACGACAAGGCGGTTGAGATCAAGCCCGGCTCGTAAGCTACAATTCCGGTCATGAAACGAGCGCTCGGCGCGGTTGTTCTCTCCCTTCTATTTTGCTTCTTCAGTGGTGCCGCGAGTTTTGCTGCACCACGCACCCTGCGCGTCGATTATTACCACACCGGAAACTCGCACGAAGAGTGGTTCAGCCTGGATCGAGTCGTGCTTGAACCGCTGGCGTGGCCGGGAAATCTGAACAAGGCGATCGATGAGAGTCAGCTGGGAAACTGCCTGTTTGAAGTACGCGAAAAGGCGAGCGGGAAGTTATTGTACTCACGCGGATTCAATTCCGTGTTTGGGGAGTGGAAGACGACGGAAGAGGCGCTCCACGGGAACCGGACATTTTCGGAGTCGCTGCGCTTTCCGAGTCCTGAGACGGCGGTGGAGGTGTCGCTGAAAGAGCGTGATGAGAGCGGCTTTCGCGAGGATCGGAAGGCGATGTGGAAGGAAGTCTGGAAGACGGTGGTCGATCCCAAGGACAAGTTCGTTGACCGGTCGCGTCCACCTTCACCGGGGGCTTTGATGGAATTGCAGAAGATGGGCGATCCCGCGACCAAAGTGGACCTGCTGGTGCTGGGCGATGGTTACACGGCGGCGGAGCGTCCGAAGTTTGAGCGAGACGCGCGGCGATTCATGGAGGCGCTGTTTTCGACTTCGCCGTTTCGCGAGCACCAGAAAGATTTCAACGTGTGGGGGCTGTGTCCGGCGGCGGAAGAGTCGGGCGTGTCGCGGCCTTCGAGTGGAATTTATCGACGGTCGCCAGTGGGCGCTGCCTATGACACGTTCGGCACCGAGCGCTATGTGCTGACCACGGAGAACCGCGTGCTGCGGGATGTGGCGTCGTTCGCGCCCTATGAGTTCATCGAAATTCTGGTGAACGGGCAGACTTACGGTGGCGGCGGAATTTTCAATCAGTACGCAACCGTGGCGATCGACAATCTGTGGGCGGCATACATAGGTGTGCACGAGTTTGGACACCAGTTCGCCGGGCTGGCCGATGAGTACTATACGTCGGATGTCGCGTATCTGCCGCCGGCAAATAAGACGGAGCCGTGGGAGCCGAACGTGACCGCGTTGCTCGATCCCGCAAATTTGAAGTGGAAGGATCTGGTCGCAGCGGGGACTCCGGTTCCGACGCCGTGGGATAAAGACGAGTTCGATCGTTTTGAGCGTGGCATCCAGCGGCAACGTAAAGAACTGCGAGCAGCAGGGAAGCCCGAAGCGGAGATGGATGAACTCTTCCGCAAAGAGCGCGAGAAGGAAGATGCGATGCTCGGCACGGAGAAGTATGCCGGGAAAGTCGGGGCGTTCGAAGGCGCGAACTACGAGGCAAAGGGGTATTACCGTCCGGAGGTGGACTGCATCATGTTCACGCGGCATAACAAGTTTTGCGCAGTTTGCCGAAGGGCGATTGAGCGCGTGATTGGGATGTACACGTAGGGCTGTCCTGCACTTGATCTTGGGTCGCGCGGCACCGGGGTCCCCAGCACGCCCGGTTTTGGCGTGATGGGGTGGAGCACCGGGGTCCACAGCACGCTTGATTTTGGCGTGATGGGGTGGAGCGGTTCACCGCTGCGATAACTTGCCCGTTTTCAACGACGGCTTCACAGTTTGCTGAAAAACTCTGATTTCTCAACCGACGGGAAGGGCACGAGTTCCACTCTAAGTCGTTGAAAATGTGTCCGCGCTTCAGCGCCTGAGGCCCTTTTTGCGCGCGCGAAGACTGTTCAGCCGCTGCGGGACGGCAATTGTCAAAGGTGGGGCACACGCCTTTGGTAGCTTCCAGGTCAGTGAGTGTAATCGCGATGTTACAACAGTAATTTGGCTTTCGTAATGCTGGACGTTCTACCGGGCCGCACGCTATATGATTTTCTGATGAGATGGTTCGTTGCCGCTTTGGTGCTCTGTGTGTCATCGGTGACTCCGGCGCAAGGTCAAGTCCAGCACCGGGCGATCAAATGCGTCAATGAGAAGTACGGCTTCACATTCTCACTTCCACAAACGTGGGCGGATTATTCGACAAGTGAAAGCACATACGACGCTCTCAACAACGGTCAGTGGCAGCACTTCCCCGAAATAACAATCAAAAATCCGCGATCGACGGCAGCGCGTCCGCTTAAGGATATCGTCGTTGTGGTATTGACTCATGCTGAGTGGGATTCCATTGAGAAAGGCACGCTCGCCCTTAGTGCCTCATCCGAAGGGCCGGGCGAACTTGGGAGTAACAAAAGGTACGTGTTCGTCGTGCCTCCACGCTTCTACTATGATGATGAGGAGCCAGGATTTCGAGAGGTCGTTCAGATCTTACACAGCAATCCTTTACACACATTCTGATCGAAGGAATATTTCCCACCGCCGCACAGAGTCATTGGTCGCTGACGTTAACAGGCGTTTATACTCAGAACCCCGGTTGTGAGTAGAGTCGAGAACAGGCGCAGTGGCTTTAGTCTTCCGGTGGCTGCTGACGAATGCTTTCGCATCGTCGCCTCAGTCCGGTTTGGCTTGGTTCTGTTTCCTGTTCCCGCTCATCGAACCGGACAGGCGGATGTCCCGCATCCGGCTCTCGGAAAAGACACACGATGGTCCGTGTGACGCTGCCTGCAACTTCTGAACACAACTCGGGGTGGCTAGACTCATCGTCAATCCCCATGTCCTTCGTTGCTTCTTGCGTCCGTCTTTAACTGAGGCCCCTTCCCTCCACCGGAGTTACCCGGTTTCGTAGGTACTGCGAACCTCTCCGCCACCCCACACGGCCCGGCCCATCTCTCACGAGTTGCCAGTTGATCCTTATTCATTGCGATCACCGCGGGGGCTTCCCGTGTTGCGTCTGGTCTCCTCTGCCTGCATGCCATCGCCATTACCCCGGCAGGTTTGATGGACTTCATTCGCTCGGACTATTTCCATCATCGTCGGCCTTCCCCAATTACACGGTGGGTCGGCTCCTGCATTAATCGTTTCGAGGCCTGCTCAGCGTTCACTCACGTTATGGCCTGCACGCTCGCCGAGTCGCCTAGCGACCCTCTACACCGAAAGCTCCGACCGCTTCGTTACCTCTGCAGTCGTTTCGGTTGCTACCGGGTGGAGCGAACCAGTTCCCGGGCGGGAGTTGCACCCGCTGAAGTCCAGTGCCTTTTCACGGCGCACGTGTAATCGCGATGTTACGCCAGTTGGACTTGTCGGGTTCTGATACCAACTGTGCCTCTAACAGTCGCCAGGCTCTATTGGCGGCTCCGCAGTTGCAGGCGCGCTCTTTGGCGCTGGGTTCGAAGGGACTCGGACGAGACTCCCTGCAAACGGGTCAACCAGTCGTGTCATGCTGAAGACCAGTTTGCCTCCCACACGCGCCAAGGCAACCTCATCCGCAACCTGTTTCACCAACTCGGAATCAGCACCTTTTATTTCACGCTCTGGCAGGACAAACTCGAACTCGTTCGCATTCGACAAATCAACGGTAAGCGGCTGGAGCAGCGGGTGCGCCGAAAACTCAAGCACGCCTCCCTCCGACGCTGAACAGAACGTCACGACAAAAGCCCCGCTGATTTCGTTGGTATGAAGGTGGACCGCGCAAGAAGAGTCACGCCAACCCTGAATGGCTGTAAAGAACTCGCTTCTGGAACACTTCATCGGATTGTCTCTGTGGATGATTTGATTGACAGGAGAGGATTTAAAGATACCGCCGTTAGCCGTGGAAAGCAATGATTGCCGTTAACAGGCCTTTACACTCAGAACCCCTGTCGTGAGTAGAGTCGAGAACAGGCGCAGTGGCTTTAGTCTTCCGGTGGCTGCTGACGAATGCTTTCGCATCGTCGCCTCAGTCCGGTTTGGCTTGGTTCTGTTTCCTGTTCCCGCTCATCGAACCGGACAGGCGGATGTCCCGCATCCGGCTCTCGGAAAAGACACACGATGGTCCGTGTGACGCTGCCTGCAACTTCTGAACACAACTCGGGGTGGCTAGACTCATCGTCAATCCCCATGTCCTTCGTTGCTTCTTGCGTCCGTCTTTAACTGAGGCCCCTTCCCTCCACCGGAGTTACCCGGTTTCGTAGGTACTGCGAACCTCTCCGCCACCCCACACGGCCCGGCCCATCTCTCACGAGTTGCCAGTTGATCCTTATTCATTGCGATCACCGCGGGGGCTTCCCGTGTTGCGTCTGGTCTCCTCTGCCTGCATGCCATCGCCATTACCCCGGCAGGTTTGATGGACTTCATTCGCTCGGACTATTTCCATCATCGTCGGCCTTCCCCAATTACACGGTGGGTCGGCTCCTGCATTAATCGTTTCGAGGCCTGCTCAGCGTTCACTCACGTTATGGCCTGCACGCTCGCCGAGTCGCCTAGCGACCCTCTACACCGAAAGCTCCGACCGCTTCGTTACCTCTGCAGTCGTTTCGGTTGCTACCGGGTGGAGCGAACCAGTTCCCGGGCGGGAGTTGCACCCGCTGAAGTCCAGTGCCTTTTCACGGCGCACGTGTAATCGCGATGTTTCGCCAACTACTCGCTGCCATTCATCGCAAAATCGTCCATTTTAAGCGCCACGCGCCTTTCCTTTTGGAAATCCTTGGTAACGGAAACCATCCCCGACAGCGCGAACTTCAAGTACGCCTCGTCTTTCTTCACGGTCAGCCGTATCTTCTGGAAGTCGTCGGCACTGAGAGCCGCTGCACCAACTGTTGTGTTCCCCTTGACCTTCGTGCGCCAAGAGGCGTCGTTGTCTACAACAACGTACCAGCCGATTGGCAAGTTCGAGGCTGCTTGCACCGTACCAGCAGTCACTTCGATTTCAAATGAAACTACGCGCTCGCCAGCGGAACTCACAAGATGCGAAACGGATACCGAAACGGTTTCGCCCTTGTGGCTTGTGTTCTGAGCAACTGCGCTCACTGCCAGCGATAAGAGGAGCACTGCACGCAATAGAGGTTTCACGACCAGCACTTTACTCCGAACTTCCAGCAGATTCCACGGCAACTGTTGAAATCAGGCGTTTACACTCAGAACCCCCGCCGCTGGGTCCAGGGTCAATGAGTGGAGTCGAGAACAGGCGCAGTAGCGGTAGTCTCCCGGTGGCTGCTGACGAGGCTTTCGCGTCGTCGCCTCAGTCCGGTTGGGCATGGCTCTGTTTCCTGTTCCCGCTCATCGAACCGGACAGGCGCATCTCGCGCATCCGGCTCTCGGAGAAAGGGTCACGGTTTCGCCCACGGAAAGCTGCTTGTCCGAGGAGTAAGCTCGACGAGGCCCAGCGCCTGATGCAGGGCAGTAATTGAAAACTGCTTGGTTGCCTGCCCTCGCAGCTTGTGCTTGGCACACAGCCACTGTCGCAACCTCTTGCGAGCATGTCGTTCGATAGCTCGATAGGCATTACTGACTGGTCCCAAACAGAAGTAGTTCGCCCACCCAATCATAATTCGATTGAGTGTCGTGATTACTGTTGCTTGGGCCAGGAGGGTCTTGTTCCGTCCGGTTTCCTGGCTGATTGCCTCGCAGATACGTTGCACTCGTTTCTTCGACGGAGTGCTGCCGAGATAGACCCGTCCCGTCTTTGGCGAGTAGCATCGTCCGAACGTGTACCCCAAGAAGTCGAACTTTTCTTCCGGCAGCTTGCAGACCCGCGTCTTGGTATCGTTCACCGTTAACTTCAGCTTCGTCATCATGTCTCGCATCGTGACCAAGGCCTCTTCGGCCCTGTCCCGACAACAGATCACAAGATCGTCGGCGTAGTTAACGATGTACGCTTTCAGACGTCTCTCGTGCCCCAGTTTCTTCCACCCGAGCACGAACCGGCGCATGTACAGATTACTCAGCAACGGGCTGATCGGAGAACCTTGAGGACTACCCCGACCTTCATCCCGATTTCGCGTGCTTCGACGCTTATTTCCACGCTCGTCCGTTTCCTCGACCGGAGCTTCCAGCCACATCTTGATCAGATGGAGCATGTTCCCGTCTACGACCCGGCGAGCTACCGACTTTAGAAGCTCGGAATGCGGAAGAGTGTCAAAGTAGGAGCTGAGATCTGCGTCTACGATTTCTCCATGGCCAGTGTTGATCAGCTTATGGACGTGTCTTACTGCGTCCAGTGCACTGCGGTCTTTCCGATAGGCGTACTGTTCCGGCTGCAGGTCGGCTTCGAAGATAGGTTCGAGCACCAGAACTGCCGCCATTTCCGCCGTCCGGTCACGGATAGCGGGCACCCCTAACGGACGCTGTTTCCCGTCTGGCTTTGGGATGTACACCCGCCGGACAGGAAGTGGTTGATAGGTTCGGTTCTTCAGCTCTTGCGCCAGTTCGTCCAACCATCGCTCCCTGCCGTACGCCTCGATGTCCTCGAACGTTTGGCCGTCGACTCCTGCCGCTCCGCCATTGGCTCTGCAGCATTCGTAGGCGAAAGCCAGAACGTCTCTGCGGTACACCTTGTCGTATAGCGCATAGAAGCGAAAGGTGGGCGCTTCCTTCGCTTTACCGTGCAACGCCGTCTGCAACTTCTGAACGCTTTCTGGGGTTGATAGACTCAACGCCAATCCCTCCGTCTTCGTCGCTTCTTGCGTTTCCTTTCAACTGAGGCCCCTTTGCTCGACCGGCATTGCCCGGCTTCATCGCTCATACGAGCCTCTCCGTCACCCCAAACGGCCCGGCCTGACTCTCGCGAGGTGCCAGTTGATCGCCGAGGCGATCACCGCTGGGGCTTCCCGTGTTGCAGCCAGTTCCTTTTGCTTACATGCCGTCGCCATTACCCCGGCAGGTTTGATGGAACTTATTCGCTCGTACTATTTCCATCAACGTCGGCCTTCCCCAAAAACACGGTGGGTCGGCTCCTGCATTAATCGTTTCGAGGCCTGCTCAGCGTTCACTCACGTTACGGCCTGCATACTCGCCAAGTCGCCTAAGCGACCCTCTACACCAGAGGCTCCGACGACTTCGTTTCCTCTATCGCCGCTCTGATTGCTACCGGGTGGAGCGAAACAGTTCCCGGGTGGGACTTTCACCCACAGTGAACCAGCGCCTTTCACGGCGCACGTGTAATCGCGATTTATCAACAACCAAGTCTGTGCAAGTTTTTGCGCTGTGGCTCTTGGCGATCACCGCACATCACGAAGTGACTTTTCGCACTGACAGAACGTACCCATTCGTGTTCGCATGAAAGACGTCCCGCCTCTCCGAAGAGCAGTTCCCGCCCGTTGAGATGCCCACCCGCTGAGGCGAGGGTCCCCGAATTCCGTGAGCGGCCTCCTTTATGAGAAGGCACTTCTCCATTCTCATTCTTTTCGTGCTTCTGGGCTTCGGCGTGTCTCTAGCTGTTCCGGCAGAAGATGTGCCGGAGACCGCGTACGACGAATCGGAGGCACTCCCCTACGAGAGCACTCCTCTGTTCTCAATCGTGGTGCCGCTGGGTTGTGCCCGGACAACTCAGGCAGTGGGAAGTTCTTTAGACTACAAACTTGGTGCTCCATCCCCGTTTACCCCTGCACATGTCCGCGACACCGATGCCCATCGACCCGCCGGTACACGAGCCCTATCGGCACTACTCTGCATTCTGCTTTGTTAGCTGTGTGGGGTTGTCTCGCTTCCCGGAAGAACCGTTCCAGCATTCCCAAGCACTCCTTGAGGCGAATGGCGCGATTCCTAAAAGAACACGCTAACTTCGTTCTCGAAGTCGGCGTCTTTTTCCACTGCGGGACAAGGAAAGTCGCAGAGTAGCAGGACGCAGGACAACTCTGCAGTACCGCGCTTGACCAACACGCCGCGAGCGCGTCCATCGAGTTCGCGGCCCAAACCAGAGAAAAAAGGAGAAATGCCATGAAGCACTTGTATTTGATCGTAATTGTTGCAGTTGTCTTGGGCATGGCCCTGGCAGTGCTGACAGTGCCGAGTGTCATGGCCCGCGATGGCGACGGTCCCAAGGTGATCGACCGCGATTCCGTCGCGTACGGAAGGACCTACAGTGAGTGGTCGGCGGCATGGGAGCAATGGTCCTACTCAATCCCAGTGGCCGAGCACCCGCTCTTTGACAACGGAGACTGCAGCGTGGCCCAGTCTGGTCCGGTCTGGTTCCTGGGCGGGAAGTTCTGCGCTAACGGTGCTAGTTGCTCTTACACCGGCGTCGTTCGCACCTGTAACCTGCCGTCCGGAAAGGCTCTATACTTTCCGATTTTCAACGGCGAGGACTCGGCACTGGAAGAGAGTGTGGCAGAAAACCCGGGTAACGAGACGTATCAACAAATTGCGACCATGCGTTCGTATGAGGACGTCGGAATGAGTCCCAGTAAAGTCTCCTTGCGGGTTGATGGAGCGCCCATCCCGCACCTCCAGGATGGATTCCGTGTCCAGTCCACCGCCTTTGGCTTCACGCTCCCGACCGATAACCTGCTCAAGGCGGTGTACGGCAACCCCAACTTCGTGGCAGGGACCTACTTCCCCGCCGTGGACGATGGATGGTATGTGATGCTCTCCCCGCTGAATGCAGGATCTCACGTACTGCACTTCCGGGGAGTTAATGGGACGTTCACGCTAGACGTTACGTACAACCTCAACGTGGCGAAATGAGGCACGTCGAGTACAGAACGAGAAAACACTCGTGATTTTTCATGGGCCGCCCGATGTCTGGGCGGCCTTTCTTTTGCATCACGCGGAAGTGGTTGCGCGGTAACTTCTGTTATCAGGCGTGGCTGTTGAAAAACTCTCTTAAGCGAATCTCACGAGCAAAATTCGCTCGCAAGTTATTGAATGTTCGTTCTCCGTAGACGCTGGAATTGATAGAAATTACTGCTTTGGTTCCTTTTTCAACAGCCACAGGCGATTTCACTCATTGAGGATTGGCGCACCCGGTGGTCGGTGGGGTCCTTCCCCTGGGCGAGCTCCTGGCCAGGATGACAGGAATCGGCAATGTGTCAGTATGTGTCGCGCATTGCCGGAGATTACGCCAGGCGAGATCGAACAAACTCGACTACTTCTGGTGTTACGTAGTTTGGCGGCTGGATCGCGAAGGTTGGGCGACCCATCACTGGTTTCAGCGAGACTCGCTCCCAGGCAGGGCTAGTGGAATTTTCGACGGAATGCAGCAACACGGCATCGGCGCGGTCGAGAAAAGTCTGCGCGGAGGCTTTGAAGTCAGCGGTTGCCGGATCAAGCACGGTCAGGTAGAGATCCGGTTTCATGAAGCGCAGGATGCTGTTCGATTCGATGATGGCGTTCTGAGTGGTGGCCAGGATCTTGCGGATGCGGGGCATGGCTTCCGCCAAGTGCCCTTGCTGTGTGCGCACCCACCAGGAGTGATCGGCTCCAGCGATCAGGAAACGCGAACTGTCGGACTCGCCGGAGCGGTCTTTTTCTTCTGACACAGCCCAGGAATGATCGGCGGTGGCACAGTCGCAGGCTTCGCCATTGGCGGAGCAGACGCCGTGTCCGTATTGCGTGATTTTGAGAGCGGTCCAGTGGAAGCCGGGCAGGGCGGCGATCAGGCCGGCAACCACACTGGTCTTGCCAACGCTGCGGGTGTGTCCGCCGATGACGAGGATGGGCATTAAAGCAGCTCTTAGCTCTTAGCCTTTAGCTCTTGGCGCTGGCTGAGACGCGGCAAGCTGCGTCTCTACAGAAATATTCGTTGCCGATCGTCAGCGGTCCTTCTTTGCTGACCGCGACAAAAATGCCAGTTCCTTAAGATACTCCCGAATGGGGCGCGCGGGGGTTCCCCAGAAAACGACTCCCTTGCCGCGAATCACTTTCTTGGTGGGGATGCCACTTTGCGCTCCGAGGATTGCGCCTGCTTCGATGCGGACGTGATCCGCGATGCCGACCTGGCCGCCGATGATTACGTTGTCCTCGATGGTGGCGCTGCCGGAAAGACCAGTCTGCGCGGCGATGACGACATCCTGGCCGATCTGGACGTTGTGGCCGACGTGGACGAGGTTATCAATCTTCGTGCCGCGGCGGATGCGGGTTTCATCGAGAGCGCCGCGGTCGATGGTGGAGTTGGCTCCGATTTCGACATCGTCTTCGATCACCAGGCGTCCGATTTGTGGGAATTGTTCGTAGTGTCCGGTTTGGGAATCGCGAACGTAGCCGAAGCCTTCACTACCGAGGACAGCGCCCGCCTGCACGATTACGCGGTCGCCGAGAGTTGTTCCCGGGTAGATGGTGACGTTCGGATCGAGGCGGCAATGGCTTCCGATCTTTACCTCTTCACCTGCGTCGTCGCCGATTACCGAACCGGCGCCAATCGTGGTTTCATCGCCGATCTTGACGTGTTCGCCGAGAATAGCGCGCGCGCCAATGGCTACGTTCCTGCCGATCTCAGCGGAAATGGAAACGATGGCGCTGGGATGAATGGCGCGGTTACGCTCGGGCTCGCGGAGCAACTTCGCGGCTCGGGCGAACGTGAGACGCGGCTGGGGCGATATCAAGATGGGCTTGGGTGCGGAGCCGGGCGCGAAGTCTCCGGCAATCACGGCGCCGGCGGATGAGCGGAGCGCGGTGTCGAGATGCTGGGCGTCTTCCACGAAGACGAGGCTTCCGCTGGTTGCGGATTGCAGGCTGGAGACGTGGCTTACGGTGATGGAGCCGTCTCCGAGGAGATGGCAGCCGAGCTTCTCGGCGAGATCGCCTGAGGTATGTTTCATGGTTTCCTATTGTCGCTTTCCTGGGCGGGTGTGTACAACGCTCACTTCCTTGCCACTCGCGGCAACTGCCGAGCTGCGCTCGGCTTGGACGGGCGAGGCGCCCGTCCCCACACGACCTCTACTTAGTACAGGGACGGCTGGCCGGGCGGGCGGGTCTTCCAGCGGCGGTGGACCCAGAGCCACTGATCGGGATAGCGCCTGACGAAGTCTTCGATGACGCGGGTGAATTTTGCGGTGTTGGCTACGATGTCGGCCTCGTTATCGTTGGTGCGAATCAACTCGACGGCGGGATCGAAGCGCAGGATGTATTTGCGCAATTTCGAATCCCACACCGTAAAGCCGGGGACGACGGCGGCATCGGTGCGCAGAGCAATGCGAGCGAGGCCGCTGGCGGTGCAGGCGGGGATGCCGAAGAAATCCACGAACACACCCTGCGGTGGGGTCATGTTGGTGTCCATGAGGATGCCGGCGGTTTCGCCGGCGCGCATAGCCGAGAGCAGGCCGCGCACGAAATCGTCTTTGTCGACGGTGCGGTTGCCGTGCATGGTTCGGTAGCGCTGGAGAAGGGCGTCGATGTAGGGATTGTCGAGTGAGCGCATGACGATTGACAGTGGATGACCCTGCAGCGAGTGCGCGAACGCGGAGAGTTCCCAGGCTCCGAGGTGGCCGGTGAGGAAGAGAACGCCTTTGCCGCGAGCGTACGCGCGCTCGAAGTTTTCAAAGCCGTCATAGACGACTACGCGCGAGACATTTTCGCGGGTGCAGCGGGGGAAGAGGCAGACTTCGGCTAGCTGGCGTCCGAGAGAGATGAATTCTCCGCGTAACAGGCGGCGGCGCTCGCGTGGAGACTTTTCGGGGAAGGCGAGAGCCAGGTTACGCAAGCCGACACGACGGAGGCGCCCATGGACAGCGTAAACGGTCAACCCGAGCGTGATCCCGATGGCGCGCGCCACGGGACGGGGGAGCAAGCCCAGGATCTTGATCCAGAGCCAGACCAGAGCGTACTCAAGGCGTTCTCGCACTGTGCCGGAGTTTAGGGGGTCGAGGCGTCGTCACGCAAGGCCGGTGGCCTTCAGGGGCTAAAGCCCGTATTTATCGGTTCTGGGCGGCACGGCCCTTCCCGAAACATTTACAGGACCAGTTCTACTTTGCCGCCTGCTGCGCCCACTTGGCAAGAGTGCTCAAGAAGGGGTAAGCGGCCTTCGGCGCTTCGATGTCTCCCTTGAGGGAGGTCTTGAACGGCACCATGCGGCCGTAAAATTCGCGAGTGCTGTCCTTGTCCTGCTTGATGACGGCGCCGTTGAGTTCGAGTCCGGCGAAGAGGCCGCGGGAGCGCGAGTAGGTCAAAACCTGCGCCCTCATTTTCCAATCGGTGTCGGCTGCGGCGTGGCGTCCAACGGGGCCAGCGGCGGCGCTGGCATCTCCGCCGAGCTTGAACTGGCTGGAGAGCAGGTTATCCATGCCGCCTTTGTTCATGATCAGCATGACGACATCAGTTGCCTGGCCGCCGATCTGCAAGCCGAAACTGCCGCCGCCGATGGTGAAGAAAGCGGGAGCGCTCCAGCCTTTTTCGGTGCGGCAACTGGCGACGCCTTTGCCATAACGGCCGCCGAAGACGAATCCTCCGTTGAGCAGCGACGGAACCACGGCCACGCATTCGGCCGACCCGAGGATTTCTTCAGGAATGCGATTGTCGGGGGCGGCCTGGATTTCGTCGAGCACCGTGCTGGCGGCCTCGACCCGTCCAGAAGCTTTGGTATTGGGTTCGGGAGCCTTGGTGTCGTCATCAGCAGTAGCGGAAAGAATTGGCGTCATCAGGCAACAGAGCAGCAGCAGAACGAGGGAATTTCGCATCATGCCTCTCTTGGGAGATCGGGGTATGTCCAGTGTCGTATTTACTAACTATTTTACTACCTATGATTCTATTCGATGCGGGATGCGAAACGGAGGATAGCCGGGAGTGTTCAGGGTGAGTCAGGCTTCAGGGCAAAAAAATGCGGGGCTGAAATCGGCGACCCTAATCTCCGTTTCCAACCCCGTCTCCCAGGTTCTGTGGTAGGTGAGAGGAGTATGCGGCAGGTGGAGGGAGCGGACAAGATTACGAGGGTCATTGTCCTCTGGTAACCAAAGAGCGGTTGACTACTAAGAGTCTTATCGATACCGAGGCCTTAGAAAGTTCATAAAGCGAACTGTGCAAAATTGACCGTTCTGGAGACCGACTCGGAGGCTAGAGTGGGTTTCAAACCTAGACAGCAACGGGAGGAAGCAATGTCAAACCGACATTCTGTTACCAAACGCCACCGACGTCAGAAGTCGGAGAAGCGGATAGACTACACTGCACGAACCATGGCGGCTGTGAAGCACCTTGAAGAAGCAGGGAAACCAAAACCTACTTCGCCGTCACCAGCGAATGCGTGATGGCGTGAACCGAGAGTGCAATGCGGTTCTGCACGCCGACTTTGCGCATCAGTTTCGCGACGTGCGCTTTCACCGTGCGCTCTTCGATGCCGAGGGCTGAGCCGATCTCTTTGTTGGAGCGGCCGGCAACCAGCATCTCTAAAACTTCTTTCTCGCGGTCGGTAAAAGTAATTCGGCCAGCGGGGAAGATGCGGCCCGGAGATGCGCTGACGCGTTCGATGAAGGTTGAGAGCACACGGCGCGGGGCCCACACCGAACCCTGATGCACGATGCGGAGGGCCTGGATAAATTCGGCTGGTGAGGCAGCCTCGTCGACATAGCCTTTGGCACCGGCGGCGATGGCTTTGAGGACGCTTTCATCGTCCATGCCGGAGCCGGTCACGATGATGCGCAGGTCGGGCCGGATGGCTTTCATGCTGGCCATGATGTCGTACAAGTTCTGGCCACCGCGGTTGCCCAACAAGACCAGATCGATGTTCTGCAACTGGCCCAGGTCGGCCAGCGAGGCGGAGACCAGCTCCAAATCAGGTTCGGTATCGAAGAGGGCCCGGAATCCCACAAACCGCAGCGGATCGCTCTCCACTACGGCGACACGGATAAGCGGCTTTCTGGCGACGGCAGCTTTCATTATGGTTTCCCTGTTAGGATTGCATCCTGTTCAAGCTTGCCTGATCCGGCACGGAATTGAAATGATTGCTGAGCGAGACAAATTACGGGGGTAACCCCCCAGAATCAGGCACCAGAGGAGGGTTTCGCGGTGAACCGAAGGCGGATGCAGCGGTATTGTGCGGGGATTCTCGCGCTGGGCATGCTGGGCGCCGGGCTGGCGTTGGCGCAGGCGTCAGCGCCAACAACAGTGCCTTATAAGCCGCAGTTTCCGGGCGACCCGGCGCGTTCGGACTCGGAAGCGCAGGCACTCGGCTACATGCGGGTGGTGCTCCGGGCGGAGAACACATACAAGAAACGCCACGGCAAGTATGCGGATTCGTTGGAGGCGCTGGCGGGCACCGGATCCTTCACCAAGCGCATGGCGCACTCGACCGACCGCGGGGACTACACGGCCAGCTTCCATTCTCACCATGATCGTCTGAACCACGATGGTCCGAGTCACGACGGCTTCGTGCTCACTCTGACGCCCAAGCAACTGGACAGCGAACACCGGTCCTTTTATGCAGAGGAGGATGGGGCCATTCACGCGGACGATCAGAAGCCCGCGGACCTGGATTCGCCGAAAGTGAGGTGAGCGCGCAGCGATGCGCTTGCGTAGGGACAGCCACCCTCGGCTGTCCGGGTTAGCGCGGCCCGGGCGACGAAACAAGGACGAGGGGAACGCTATTCAGAACCGTCGCCCGTCGGGCCGGGTGATCCATCGGTGCGATGCCCATCGTCGCGGTCGGAGCGAACAGGTCCGGGCTGGACCGTGTGAACCTGATCGGCGATGCGGCGGGCCGGGAGTGGGCTGCCATCGGCGCCGTGGCGGCGCAGTTCCTTGACGATATTCTCGTGGTCGTGCGCTCCATAGTCGCTGGCGAAGCGGGTAAGCGCCTCGGTAAGAATGTCGTGGTGGTGTACGTTTTCCAGACCGGGTTCGCGAGTGACATTCAGCCATAGGCGATGAAGCAACTCGACGTCCTCGTTCTTCATGGTGGGCGTGTGCGGTCCGATGCGGAAGGTATCGACGATGCCATCGGGCTGCACGATCTGCAGCAAGAACTGCCGTTTAGGTTCCGGTATGGCTTCCCAGGCGCTGCCCAGGGCGAAGGCCTGCTCGGCGGTGGTCATTTTGCTGGAGAGGCCACTGACCACGGTGGAAGAATCGAGGTTGTGGGCGGTCTGAGCGATGGCCGACCACGGGTCACGAGCTGGGACCACCAGGAGCGAGATCCTCTTGCCGACACTTTCGGCGACGGAGACAGCGCGTGTGAACAGGGTCTGCTCGTAATCGCTGAAGATCTGCTCAGTGGAAAGACCGTAAGCGGCGGAACCGAACTGGCTGATGCGGGCGGTCACTACGACCACGTCCTGTTCGTGCGTGTCGGTGCGCTCCAGCACCCAGCGGAGGTGGTTCAGCGTGTTGTAGTCGCGGACCGGGACGAGCACGTTGCCGGGTCGGATGCCGACCGTTTCACGCTCGACGGTTTCTGCCAGCTGCAACTGGAACTGCTCCTTCATCTGCGCCGCAGTGTGAGCGTGTTTGCGCCGGTTCACTCTTTCGGAGAAGGTGAAGATAGCGAAGAAGACGACCGAAAAAATCAGGCCGCTCACCGTGGCTACCGACTTGGTAAAGAGATTCACGATCGCGGTGGAGAGCAGAACCATCCCGACCGAGGCCAATCCGATCGGGATCTCGACCCCAAACAGGTGAAGATTGGGCGGCACTTTCCACGTGCGCTCGCCCTTATAGCGGTAGCGCAGAACCAGCATCGAGATGGTCTTGAAGACGAAGCTCCAGACCACGCCGAAGGCGTACGCTTCGCCGAGAGTGTAGATGTTGCCCCAACTCACGATGATGGTGAAGAGCTGGAGGCCCACGATGAGGTTGATGATGCGGTAGGTGGTGCCGTAGCGCTTGTGCGGACGACGGAACCAGTCGGCGAGCACGCCGTCTTCCGAGACGCGATTGAGCACTCCGTTCGAACCGACGATGGCGGTGTTTACGGCGCCCGACAGAATCAGGAATCCGACAACCACGACGAAGGCGCGGAACGCCAGGCGCACAACTTGCGGGCCGACCATGTTCATGGCCAGTCCAGCGATCAGGTTGTCGCTGTACACCTTGGTGCGGACATCGTCGGGGATCAGCATGACGGCCAGCAAAGAGACGAGGCCGGTGAAAACGAAGCTGTAAACGCCGATGACGATGGCGGTGCGCTTCAGGTTCTTGAGTTTCGGATGCGCCGAGTTCGCGATAGACCTGGGCCAGTGATTCTTCGCCGCTCATCGCTAGCACCGAGTGGCCGAAGCCGATGATCAGTCCGAGAATGCCGAACATGTGCGGCAGTTTGCTGTGTTTCCAGAAGCCGAGCGATTCGTCGCTGTAGTGGATGTTGGCAAGGGTCGGGAAAGGCGGCAGGTGGCCGCCGACCTTCAGCAGGGTGAACAAAGACCAGCCGAGCAGCATCACCACCATCACGGTCGTGATCTGCATGACCCAGAGCGCCTTTTCGCTGGATTCCTCGATGCCCTTGACGTTCTGCCACCAGAAGTAGAGGGTGACGGCCACGGCGAACAGGACCGCGGTGGCGTTGACGCCGACCTGCGGCGTGCCGTGGAACATGTGATGAATGGCGGCGGGGACCCAGCCGCGGGCGTCGGCGATGGCGATGGTGTCGTTGATCAGGCCGGCGATGTACTGTCCCGCGGAAACGCCGGAGACCGGCCCGGTCAGTATGTAGTCGAACATCAGCGCCGAGACACTGAGCTTGGCGAGGGTGCCGCCGAGAGCTTCTTTGACGACACGATAGACGCCGCCGCGCACGAACATCGAGCAGCTTTCCACGTAGACGGCACGGACGGCGAAGGCGAACAGCATGACGCCCAGAACAAACCAGGGAGCGCTCTTGCCAATCGCTTGTTCGGCGATGCCGCCGGCATAGAAAGCGGAAGAACCGAGGTCGTTGAGAATGACGGCGGCAGCTCGCCAGTAGGAGATGAAGGTGAGCATGACCGAGGTCGCAACTACAATGCGAACCCGGTTATTGCCGGGGGGTGCGTTCGAGGTCGACGACATGCAGCAGGAGCCCTAGTGGCTGTTCTCGTCCTTCCTGTCCAACAGGGTTCCGACGTCTTCGTAGCCCGTGAGCAGCAGCACAATTACGGACCCGACCCACCCGGCGACAAACATGAATTCCAAAATCTTAATCAGGACAACGCTGACACTCATAACCACGCTATGTTATCTGATCGGCGGGGACCCCGGCGCGGATTTGTTGAGGCCCGCTTGCGGCTTAAGGTCTGTTTGCTATTCTGATGCGTGCTTAAAATCCACCGCAGCGCGTGGGGACTGGTCCTGCTGTCGGCCATCCTGCAGGTAGTGATCTTTCCGTTGCCGGGGCTGTATGGGCTGGCTTGGGTTGCAGTGGCTCCCCTGCTGGTGGCCATTCTGCGGGCTCGCACTCCCGAAACATTGCGGCTGGATCTGGATGGTCAGGCGCGTTTGCTGCCGGCCACGCCGTGGCAGGGGTTCGCACTGGGCTACAAATGCGGGATTCTCTGGTTTGCCGGGACCTGCTACTGGATCTTCGACGTTATGCACCGTTACGGCAGTCTGCCGATTCCTGTGGCTGCGCTGACGCTGCTCTTGTTCTGCATGTATGTGGGACTCTATCACGGGATGTTCGGGTTGCTGCTGGCCTTGGTCGCCGGATCAAGAATCGGCGGATCAAAGATCGCCGGATCCAAAATTGGCGGCCACAAGATCGAGACCGCGGGATCGGCAGCGTCGATCCGGCGTGCCTTGATGGCAGCTCCGTTTCTTTGGGTCGCAGTGGAGCTCGCCAGGACGCGGATTACCGCGTTTCCATGGGAGCTTCTGGGGTACTCGCAGACTGGAAATTTTGCGCTCACACGGATTGCGACCCTCACTGGCGTTTATGGGCTCTCGTTTGAAATCCTGCTGGTGAACAGCGTGTTCGCGGCAGCTTTCCTGGTTCCGAGAGAGGTTCCGAGAGAGGCTCCGAAGGAGCGGCGAAAGTGGCTGCTGGTGGCGGCGTGTGTGGCGGCGGTGATCCTGCAGGCGGGGCAGTTGTTCGCACCTCCTCCGGCTGCGACCGATCACACCGCGCTCTTGGTGCAGCCGAATATTCCGATCCTGGAAGGCGCGATGTGGACGAAGGAATATTTTCAGGACACGCTGCGGGACTTGACCGCTAAGAGTTTGCATCCCGCCGGAGAAGAACCCGCTGCAGAAAAAACCGATCGACATTTCGACTTGATTGTGTGGCCCGAGTCACCTGCGCCGTTTTACACGAACGATCCTATGTTTCGAGACGCGGTGAGCGCGCTAGCGCGGCAGTCGGGAACCTGGGTGGTGGCAGGATCGATTGGGATCACGCCGGCGATGCACCATGGTGGTCAAAGTACGGGCGGAGAAAGCTCGCAGATTTTCAACTCGGCTGCGCTGGTCAATCCACAGGGTGAGTGGGTTGGACGCTACGACAAAATGCATCTCGTGCCCTTCGGCGAATATTTGCCGTTTCCGCAGGTGTTTGCTTTTGCCGGGGGGCTGACCAAGGAAGTGGGAGAGTTTCAGCGCGGTACGTCGCGCACGCCACTGAATGCCGGAGGGGAGCGGTTCGGAATGTTCATCTGTTATGAATCGATCTTTCCCGACGAAGTGCGGCAAGGACCGCTGCAGGGTGCCCAATTTTTGTTGAATGTTTCGAATGACGGCTGGTACGGCGACAGCGGCGCGTGGAAGCAGCATTTGCAGCAGACCGAAATGCGGGCCATCGAAAATGAGCGGTGGCTGCTGGCGGCCACGAATACGGGGATGACGGCAGCGATCGATCCTTACGGACGGATCGTGGCGGCGACGCCGCGTAAGATCCGCACCGCGCTGGCGGCGCCTTATGCGCTGAGCTCGGGTACCACGTTTTACACGCGGCATGGCGATTGGTTCGCATATCTGTGTGCGATAATTTCAGCAGCGGCATTGATTGCGCGTTTTGTGTTTCCGATTCGCGCGCGATAAGCCGCGTAATAAGCCGAGTGATAAGAAAATGTTGGATGAACTGGAGCAGCAATACACTTCTTTAAAGACCAAGGTTCACGACCTGCGGGAGTATCTTTGACGCCGGTAAGCTGCGCCAGCAGTTCGCCGAGATAGAAAAGCAGGCGTCGGATCCCAGTCTGTGGTCGAATCCTGAAAAATCTCAGCAAGTGATGCGCGAACGGAAGCGCCTGGAAAGCATGTTATCGCTCGAAGGCGACTTGGCGCGCCGGACCGACGACATCGCCACCTATTTCGATCTGGCAGGCGAAGGCGAAAATGTCGCCGCCGACCTGCAGCGCGACCTGGATTCTTTGCGCGAACTGGTGGATCGAGTCGAAACCGAGACGCTGCTGTCGGGACCGAACGATGGCCTGAACGCAATCGTGACCATTCATCCCGGGGCGGGCGGAACCGAGTCGCAGGACTGGGCGGAGATGCTGCTGCGCATGTATCTGCGCTGGGCGGAGCGGCAGGGATTCAAGACGGAGATGTACGACTACCAGCCCGGAGAAGAAGCTGGAATCAAGTCCGCGACATTTTCGGTGATTGGCCAGTACGCGTTCGGTTATTTGACCAGCGAGATTGGGGTGCACCGGTTAGTGCGGATTTCGCCGTTTGATCAGGCGAAGCGGCGGCATACATCGTTTGCCAGTGTGTACGTTTCTCCCGAAATTGACGACAGCATTGAGGTCGTCGTTAAGCCCGAGGATATTCGGATTGACACTTACCGCTCGAGCGGCAAGGGTGGGCAGCACGTGAATACGACGGATTCGGCGGTGCGGATCACGCATATTCCGACAGGCCTGGTAGCCAATTGCCAAAACGAGCGTTCGCAGCACAAGAACAAAGAGAAGGCGATGAGCATGCTGCGTTCCAAACTCTACGAATTTGAACTGGAGAAAAAGCGCGAAGTCACGAAAAAGATCGAAGATTCGAAACTGGATATTGATTTCGGCTCGCAGATCCGTTCGTATGTGCTGCAACCTTACCGCATGATCAAAGACCATCGCACGAAACTGGAGATTGGCGACGTGGATCGCGTGCTGGATGGCGATCTGCGGCCGCTGATGCAGGCGTATTTGCGGATGCGCAGAGGCGAGAAAAAGTGAGGCGAGAAAAAGCGGGGCGAGAAAAAGTGGGCCCAGAAAAAGTGGGCCCAGAAAAAGTAAGCCCAGAAAAAGTAAGGAGCGCAGCTTCGCCTCACTCGCCGCAGCTGCGTCCGCCTCATCTTCGTCCGCCGAAACTTGGAACCCGCCTCCAGCGTGCCTTCCGCTATGCCGCCGAGAAGCACGACGGACAGACGCGGAAGCAGACGGCGGTGCCTTATCTCTCGCATCTGATGGCGGTGGCGTCGCTGGTGCTGGAAGCGGGCGGTGACGAAGATATGGCGATCGCGGCGCTGCTGCACGATGTGGTCGAAGATTGCGGCGGTATGCCGAGGCTGAGCGAAGTTCACAGGCAGTTCGGTCCACGGGTGGCGAAAATTGTGGAGGGTTGTACGGATTCATTCGGTGAGCCCAAGCCGGAATGGATGGAGCGGAAAAAACACTATCTGCGTGAAGTGAAGCGCGCCGACGCCGAGACGCGGCTGGTTTCGGCGTCTGACAAGCTGCACAACGTCCGCACGATTCTGGCGGACTACCGGCGGGATGGGGAAGCTATCTGGAAGCGGTTCACGGGGAAAAGGGAAGGCACGCTCTGGTACTATCGCGCCTTGAGCGACGAATATCAGCGGCGGAACCCGAACCGCATTACGCGCGAACTCGAAATTGCAGTCACTGAATTGGAATCGGCGGTGGGCCGGGAAAATCCGTCCGCGGAAAAAAAGCCGCAGCCAAATTCCGGGAGATGAATCATGCCCCAAGTGCTTGACCTGATCCGCAATTCGCAGCTTCCGTCGAATCTGATGCAATCGGCGGCGCGCGGATCCCTCTCGGTTCCGCCGGGGGAGATGATTGAGATCCTGGTCTATCTGGCGCTCCACCATAAATTATTTGGCGAGCAGGCGCGTATGACGCTGGCAGGTTGGGATGAAAAAACCAGCCTGGCCGCGGCTGCCGATCCCAATACCAGCGCCGAGGTTCTGGGATATTTCGTTTCGCTGGAGAATCTGAGGCCCTCTCTGCTGCCCTCCCTGGCAGGGAATCCGTCGGTAGGGGAAGAGTTGCTTGACGGGCTGGCGGTGTCGGGGGCGCGGTCGGTCGTAGAGATTTTGCTGAGAAGCACGCGGGTGATGAGTTCTCCGCGGCTGTTGCAGGCGTTGCAGGCGAATGCCTGCCTCCGTCCAAATGAACTCGCCGAAATTGCAAAACGGCTTGCTGCTTTGCAAGTAAGTTCAGGAGCCGAGCCGCCCGCGCCCGAAGCGGACGAAAACGATGAGGTTCTCGAGGCTACCCTCACAAAGTATCTGGAAGTGAACGCGGCGGAACTGGAAGCCGAAAAAGACAAACCGTTCCAGCCCATCGGAATCGCACACGAACTTGTGAGCGTCGAGGCGGCGGGTGAAGTTGGACCGCAGGCCGCTGCTGTCGCCGGCGGTGCAAGTGCTGACGCGGCGGGGCAATCGGCGACGGCCGCAACGGGAAAGTCGGGCACGGCCGCAGCCGCAGCCGTTCATGCCAAGAAGCAAGCGCCTGCGGGTGGCGAGGGAAGACGCGACAGCGCGCTGCAGAGAATTTCCAAGCTCGACATCAGAAGCCGGATCGCGCTGGCCATGCGTGGCAGCAAGGAGGACCGGTCGATCCTGATCCGCGATTCCACGAAGCTGGTGGCGGTGGCGGTGCTCGACTCGCCCAAAGTTTCGGAGACCGAGGTCGAAGCCTTTGCGTCGCAGAAGAATTTGTTGGATTCGGTGCTGCGATCGATTCCGCTGAAACGCAAGTTTGCGAAGAATTACACCATCATGCGCAACCTGGTCTACAATCCGCGCACGCCGATCGACACCTCACTCGGGTTGGTGAAGGGCCTGCTCATTCATGACCTGAAGAATCTGATGGACAACAAAGAGGTCTCGGACACGATTCGCAAAACCGCGGTGCGCTTGTATAAGCAGAGGCTGGAAAAGAGAGGCTGACGGGGGGCCGGCGATTGAAGCAATCCGATCCTATTTACGACCTGTTGTCGCGGGCGAAGACGATTGCCGTGGTTGGATTGTCGGAGAGTCCGATGCGGCCGAGCCACGGTGTTTCCGCGTATATGCAGGCAGCCGGATACAAGATTGTCCCCGTGAATCCGAGGATTGCGGAGGCGCTTGGCGAAAAGTCGTATCCGTCATTACTCGAAATGCCGCTCGAAGTGACGGAGAAGATCGATCTGGTCGATGTGTTCCGGCGTCCCGAATACGTGGATGAGATCGTGGAGCAGACGATCCAGTTGAAGATTCCGGCGATCTGGCTGCAGGAAGACGTGATCAACGAACGCGCAGCGGAGAAAGCGCGAAAGGCCGGAATGTTCGTCGTGATGGATCGCTGCGTCTTGAAAGAGCACCGGGCGCGATTCGGATAGGGAATAGCAACTCGCATCGAGCGCTCGTGCGCAGTTTACCGCCGCGATAAACTGATTTGTTTTCCACGCTGGCTTTAGCCCCTGAGGTAAGACCGCGATTCGGAGAGTACCTTTTCCGCGGCACTCTAGCAGGTTGCGGAAAAACTCGATCGCGCGGTGGATTTTGGGTGGCGCAGCGGTTTACCGTTGCGATAACGGGCTTATTTTCAGTGCCGGCTTTAGCCGCTGAGGTCCGGCTGCGACAACCGACGGCACTTTTTCCGCAAGCTCCTACGGATGCGTCATCTTCTCCGGCTTAACCAGCGAATCAAATTCCTCGCCCGTGAGATATCCCAGCTTCAACGCCGCCTCGCGCAGGCTCGAGTGCTCGACGTGCGCCGTGTGCGCAATCTGCGCCGCCTTGTCGTACCCCACTTTCGGAGCAAGCGCCGTGACCAGCATGAGCGAATTCTTCACGTAATAATCCACCTTGGCGCGATCGACTTCAATGCCCTTGACCATGTACTCCACATATCCATGGCAAGCGTCGGTGATCAAAGTGACCGAGTGCAGAAAGTTGTAGATGATCACCGGCTTGTACACGTTAAGCTCAAAATTGCCCTGCGATCCGGCGAATCCCACCGCCGCCGTAGCTCCATGAACCTGCACGCACACCATAGTCATAGCTTCGCATTGCGTGGGATTAACCTTGCCTGGCATGATGGACGATCCCGGCTCATTCTCCGGAATCACCAGTTCGCCCAGCCCGCACCGCGGACCGGAAGCCAGCCAGCGAATATCGTTGGATATCTTCATGAACGAAGCCGCTAAAGTTTCCATAGCGCCCTGAGCAAACACGATCTCATCGTGCGCCGAAAGCGCGGCAAACTTGTTGCCATGCGAGCGGAAGGGAAGTCCCGTAAGTTCAGCAATCTTCTTCGCCGCCCGCTCGGCAAATTCCGGATGCGTGTTCAGCCCCGTGCCCACCGCCGTTCCGCCAATCGCCAGATCGTAAAGTCCCTCAAGCACCTGCTCCAGCCGCCTGATGTCGCGCTCCAGCAAACTAGCCCAGCCGCCAAATTCCTGTCCAATAGTCAAAGGCACAGCATCCTGCAAATGCGTGCGGCCAATCTTCACCACGTCATGGAATTCCTTCGCCTTGGCCGCGATCGCATCGCGCACCGTCTTGATCGCCGGAATCAGCGCGTTCTTCACCCGCTCCGCCGCCGCGATGTGCATTGCCGCCGGAAACGTGTCGTTCGACGACTGCGACATATTGACGTGATCGTTAGGATGCACCGGCTTCTTCGATCCCATTGCGCCGCCCGCAATTTCGATAGCACGATTCGAGATGACCTCATTCACATTCATGTTGGTCTGCGTGCCGCTGCCCGTCTGCCAAATCCGCAGCGGGAACTGGTCATTCAACTTGCCCGCAATCACTTCGTCAGAGGCCTGCACGATGAGCTTAGCGATGTCGGATGGGAGTTTGCCCAGATCCTGATTCACCAGCGCGCAAGCCTTCTTGAGCGTGCCAAAAGCCCGAATCAGCTCCGGAGGCATAACGTCGCGTCCAATATCGAAATGCAGCAACGAGCGCTGCGTCTGCGCTCCCCAGTAAACATTCGCCGGGACTTCGATCTTCCCCATGCTGTCGGATTCGGTGCGGAACTTCGTGTGAGTTTCGGTGGCGGGTTCGGTAAGAGTAGCCATGATGAAATCTCCTGTGCGCCGGGCCGGAGCAGTATCGAAGCGGTTCGGCGGATATGGGGAACCGATTATTATACGGCGGAGTGAACGGCAAAGCCCATGGTGCGATCAGTCGGTCACCCACCCTTCGCGAAAAGCCGCAAAAGGCGGAAGGCCGGGCCACACCCAACTGAAATAAAGTACACTCTGCTTGAGCTGCTCGATTGACACTGAAACAGCACGGGCGACTGGACTAGCTGAGAGAGGATGCGCCACCGCCCAAGGAGAGAACAGATGAAACTGCCGGATTTCCTAACATACCTTAATCATCGGGTGGGATCGCTACGGGCTTCGTGGAAGTTAAATGAAGGAAAGGCGTTCGGAATGTGGTTTGCAGGAGTATTTCGAACTCGGCGAGACGGACGCCTTTGAGAGCATCTCGGTCGACGGCGGCAACGACAAAGACATCGATCTTTTCTACGTGGACCATGAGGCGGAGCGTGTCGTCGTCGCCCAACTTAAGTACGAAGCGAAGGGAAAATACAAAGGGAGGAAGAACGAGTTGTCGGGCATTCTCCACGCAACGGACTGGCTGAAGGATCCAGAGGCATTATCCCGCGAAGGTCGACCCGAGCTAGCGGCGGCTGCCCAGGACTATGTAGACGCGATAGGTAAAGGTTATTCGGTGGAGTACCTGTATGTGTTCTGTGGCCCCGACCACAAGGATGTGCTAGACACCGCCAGACAGTTCAACGTTAACGAGGCCGGGAATGTCCCATCCAAGCATTGCACGATCATCAGCATTGAGAACCTAAAGACACTTCATGAGGAGAGCATCGACCAGAGCACTCGTCTCGACTCGTGCGAAATTTCAATTGAGAAGGACACGTTTTTCGAGGAGACCGGTACGTTTGGGAACGCAGTAGTGAGTACGGTATCTGGCGAGCAGCTTCGCCTGTTACACGAGACTTTTGGTGACCGACTATTTGACCGAAACGTGAGACTGTTTCTGGGAGCTCACAAAGGTGGTGTCAATGCCGGGATTCGTGACACCTTGGAATCCGCTTCTGACCGCAAGAATTTCTGGGCGTATAACAACGGCGTTACCTTCATATGTGACCAGTACAAGCGTAAGGATAGCAAGATCGCTCTAACCAACTTTAGTATTGTTAACGGATGCCAAACGACCGTCTCGCTCGCGAATGCGACCCTCCAGGCTGCACGCGAATCAAAGGTGCTCGTCAGGTTCATAGCATCACCCGAGGGGGTCATCGACTCCATCATCCGATTTACTAACTCTCAGAACCCGATTCGCTTGTGGGATCTGAATGCTCAAGACAAGCTGCAGAAACGCCTCAAGAGGGAACTGGCGGATCTTCCGAAGCCATATCTGTACGTGCTTCGGAGAGGCGAAAAACGACACCTTACGCTCGATGAACGAAAGAAGTACAAGCGCGACGGGAAACTGCAGGTGATTCAGCACGACCTCAATGCCCAATACCTAGCTGCTCTCCGAGGTCTTCCGGCGATCGCCTATAAAGACAAGGGGAAGGTTTTTTCGACGCACAGGGACGAGGTCTTTCCCGCACAGGTGCGGGCTGAGGAGGTCGCCTTAGCCTGGCAGGCTGGAAACGTGGCGAAGGACTTGGTGAAGGCAGAGCTCGAAGCCGCGGCAAAGGGTGACGACCAAAGACGTCTAGCAATTCTGAAGCGCGGAGCAACCTTTTTTACACTTGCAATAATGGGTATTCTGCTGCACGAGCGAAACGGCAGCGTTTTCCTGAACAAACTGAAGCCAGAAGTCGCTGGAAGCAAGAAGACCGCAAGACGCTTGGGGAATTATGCACAGATATCACTTGAATGGCACGTCGAAACAGTCTCTGATCTTGTCGATTCAGGGAACGAAATTGCTTCCATCGTAAGAAGTCAGGAGGGTTGGAACAAGATCAAGCCAAGGGTGCAATCAAAATGGAAGGTCTTCAACGTCGCGAAGGCCGTAATGGAAGCTGCGCTACCGAAGTTCTGAAAGCTGAGCCCTGGCGAGTGGTCCATCCCACCGGATCATAGGCATTGGTCAGGAGGTGTAACTTGAAAGCTCGTTTGCTGAGGCTGGGTATCGTATTCGGAGTTTACGTAGCACTGCTCGTTGGTTTCGCATTCGTGTATCAAGCGCTTTACAAGCACGAACCGGATCGGCATTTCGCATTCAATGAGGACATTCTGAGGAGTCACCGAGCGTCGTTGAGATTGGAAGCGGAGCAGAGCCTCGGCACCGAGCGTGCGCTGGTCGATGCTCTCAAGGCGTTTTCCCTTGCAGTGGAACAAGATACTGTCTCGTTCACAACAGAGGAGCCAGTGATCCGGAAACATGCCTTTAGGAGCCAGATTGTCCTCCAGTCTGGGTATCGGTTTGTTTTTGAGTGGACGCCTACAGTTTTTACCGGGGTAGGTAGCGGCGCTTCCGAGGGATTTGGTCCTTATCTAACAATTGCGGATTCTGAAGGAAATTCGTTGATGACGAGATCCGATCTGGCGGGCATAGGATCAGCCTCCAATTGGATTGAACGGGTTCCCGATTCGCTCGAGCGCTGTCGCGCGATTCTGGGCGAACTCCGAGTCCAGTTGGAAAGGACAGTCGCAGATCAAATACAGCTCCTGGACCGCTTGGGAACTCCATCACTTCACGCCAGCGAGTGGTCATTCTGGGACTTTCTGTATTTCAGCACAATCTCTCAGACCACCGTCGGCTATGGAGATATTTTGCCGAAGAGCAGTCAAGTTAGAATGCTCGTTGTCGCGCAGGTAATGCTCGGGCTGATCTGTGCAGTGTTTGTGCTGAGCTTTGTAACTTCAGTCGAATCCAAGGCGGGTGGGCCACTTTAACGGGGAAGTATTGGCGGGTGGGCCACTTTAGCCTGGAATAACGCAGGTTTACTCCTTTAACATCGATCGAAAACAGCGGGGGCGGGTGGGTCACTTTAACGGGGAAGCATAACGCGGGTTTGTCTTTTAGCATCGGCCGAAATAACTGGGGGTGCGCCACTTCTCGCGCTTTTCGAGAAGTGGCCTGCCGAACCGCCGACACCGTTCGACTCCGGCTTACGCGACCGAAGGTCGGATCTTCATCTCAGCACTTCCCCACTCATGCACGCTTGCCGTCGTGCCATGGCCCCGAGCTTTCTGCTTGACGTTAAACGCTATACGGTATAGGATGGACAGGTGATCAGGTCGTTCCGCTGCGCGGAAACCGAGCGACTTCACCACCGGCAGCCCAGTCGTCGCTTTCGAGCCGTGGAACGCGTCGCCCGCAGAAAGCTTCGCCAGTTGGACAGCGCTACGGAACTGCGCGATCTGGCGGCACCACCGGGGAACCGCCTGGAAGCCCTGCGCGGCGAGCGGAAGGGGCAACACAGTATCCGGATTAACGACCAGTGGCGTCTTTGTTTTGCGTGGCGTGACGGAAATGCCCATGACGTCGAGATCGTGGACTACCACTAGGTGTTGGCGCACAACGCTTCAAGGTTACGGTCGGGCGGCCGATGCACGGAGCAAGAGGAACCAATGGCTAAGTCGCAAAAACTCCTTCCCGCGATCCATCCCGGCGAGATTCTGCGCGCCGATTTCTTGGAGCCACTTCAGCTCAGCATGAACCGTCTGGCGCTTGATCTGCGAGTGCCGGTCACAAGGATCGCCGAGATTGTCCACGAACGCCGTGGGATCACTCCGGACACAGCCTTACGCCTGGCGCGGTACTTCAATACCAGCGCCGGGTTCTGGATGAATCTTCAGACTGCCTACGATCTGGAAGTTGCCGAGGATAAGTTATCGCGCACGATCGAAAGAGAAGTCCGTCCCTCTTCCATGGCGGCTGCGAATTCGCTTTCGGGTTAGCCGCGGTGAAAGCCACTTCTCGCGCTTTTCGAGAAAGCTCGCCCTGAGAGATAGCCGAAGGGTGGCCTGCCGCACCGCCGACACCGTTCGCCCTCTAACCTCCGCCTTCCCTCCTCCACCCCCTGCCGCTGCCCCTCCACCTCCACCCCATCCCGCGCAACACTCCCCAGGCGCTGGACGCGCAATACCGCACCCGGCACTCCCGTTCAATCAACTCCCCCACCCGCCGCACCGTCCACTTCTTCGACCGCATCACCTGCGGACCACGCTCCAACTGTTTCTCCACTCGCTTCAACTGCTCCCCGTGGAGCTTCCGTGGTCTTCCCAGCCGCCCCGCCTTCAGCGCCCATACCCCTCCCCGCCGAATCTTCTTCGCCCAGTCGCCCACCGACTGCCGGCGTACCCCCAGCCGCCGCGCCACTTCCGCCTGCCTCACGCCCTCCCGAAGCATCCGTGCTGCCTCCATCCGCCGCCGCTCCAACCCAGAGAAGTTTCGCCGAACCGCCCGCATCCCGCTCATAGATTCACTCTCTCACAGTTTCAAAAATGTGTCAGTTATTTATTGATCAAACAACCCAAGTCTTTGACGAATAAATACCTTACAAGTAAGTCCTTATTCTTCAAAGACCTGGGAAGAACGAGCTGCCAAGGCATTGATTCCAAAAGACCGACGGAGAGGGGATCCCAAAGGCTGAGTTCCCAGAATCACCAGACCTTGTTCCAGAAGTCCTCGATGTCACGCTTTGCGCCGGGAAGCAACTGACCCTATTCAATCCCATTGCTCACCGTCGGCGGTGACTTTCCGCACTGAACGAAATGGTTTGACGGACTATCCTTCACTTGTCTTGAAAACGGAATTTCTGTTCAGTTCCGACCTTTGAGAACCACATCCGTACGAGGAGTCATGCCATCATGAAGACGAGACTTGTGATTGTAGCTCTGATGTCGCTTGTGCTTGCTGCGCCGGCGTTCTGCAAGACCTCCAAGAATACTTATCCGGTTTCCTGCAGCGAGATGTGGGGCGCGGTCAAGGACGTCCTTAGCGTTGCCGAGAACTACGAGGTCCAGGACAGTAACGACGCCCTGATGACTGCTACCTACAAGGTGAAGCACGCCGCTCATGTCACCGTCAGCGGAGCGGTCCTCCAGCGCGCCAACCACGTCGCCCTGGTATCGAAGGGGACAGAGTGTGAGATGCAAGTCAAGTCGAACTATAGCGGATTTGAGCACGACGACAGTGGCGACTTCCGGAAGCGCGTGGAGGAATCCTTTGCCAAGCAGAAAGCCGCAACACCATCCCAGCCCGCTCAACCCGAGGCTCCAGCCAAGTGATTCTGGTCGGCTGATTCGATCCAAACAGGGCGGTTTTGGAGAAATTACCGAGTTCAGCGCACGCCTTGTTATTTCGTTCCGGCGAGCACCGATTCGACCTTGGGCTTGAAGGCTACTAATTGGGAGAGGATAGCCAGAACGTACAAACCCGCCGCCAGGATGTAAAGAAACTGGAATCCGAAATACATGGAGTTGTATTCGAGCAGGCCTCCGCACATGGCGCCGAGCAGATTCATCGCCATCATGCCGGAAATCGCTCCGCGAGCGCGTAACCAGGTGGAAAACAGGATGCCCGAGAAAAACATGGGGCTGGTGAGCACGATGGCCAAGCCGATCCGGCCGAGCCAACTGGAGGGCAAGCCTCCGGTGTGGGCGATCCACCAACCGATGGCCAAGCTGAGCAGCAAGAGCAGGTAAGTGATGGAAGAACGTTCGATGGTGTAGCGCATCACGGCCCAGTTCGCGAGGAAGGCCATCACCAGAATCGCAACAATGGCGATTCCGATGACCTGCCAGGAATTACCGAATAGCAGTCCGAGTTCGGTAATTGCCTTGGTTTCGATCAACATGAAGCCTGCGCCCAGGAAGAAGAATGGCGCAGATCCAAACTGCGGCCTGCCGTCCAGGAACCGGGAGAACATAAACAGGGAGAGAGCCAGAACCAGGCCCGCCATCACTAAGTAGGAGACGGGATACACGCGGCGTGGCATGTAAAAGAAAGGCCAGTCGTCGGTGGACACATCTGTTGTCACAGCGGTCGACACATCGTTGGGCACACCGTTGGACATGTGGGGGGATGCCGTCGCAACGGCAAAGGTAGAGCTTGCGTCTTCGAAGCCGGTCTTCTGAAGCAGCGCTGGTGGAAGCAGCAATTGCCGGGTATTGCCTTCCAGAAAGATGACCGCGCCGTCGTAGCCCGCCCGCACGCAAACCGGAGCTCGACCATCGAAAGCATCCTGGAGCATCAAGTAAATCTTGCGCCCGAGCGGCGGGTTCATCAGCGAGAAAGATAGTGAAAGTATGCCATCGGGATTGAGCCGTTGGCGCGCTTCCCGCAGACCCTCGACGGTGTAGACAAAGGAATCCAAGCGCACGCTCGAGGCGTGGCTCAGCAGGGTATGCGAATCGAGCAAGCCGTAGACCACCATGTCGTAATGCTCGTTCGTCGTGCGCAGAAAGGTGCGAGCATCGTTTACGACCGCGCGAACCCGTGGATCGGAATAGGGGTGCTCGGGATGCCCCTGTTTTCCCTCCATGAGAATTGCGGGATCGATCTCAATGGCGTCAATCTTTTGTGCTCCATTGCGCAAGCCGGCGGCAACATCGTTGCCGGTGCCCGCGCCGACTACCGCGACATAGCCGGGAGTATGCCCGTATAACCAATACGGCAATTCGTAATAGTTCCGGATGTTGTTCAGCCTGGGATCGGAGTCAACGTTGCGGTTGGAATGGGCGAGGTCGTGTACCCGCTGATAGTAATGGCCGGCCGCCGAAATAATCATCAGGCCTTGCGGATCCTGTCCTACCTCCAGCAACTGGTAAGGCGAGTAAATTCTTTGCCAACGCGGATCCACCGGCCAGGCGAGAACAATCAATGCGAGGACAAGCGAGACGGCGCCGAACAGGAGCGGACGCGGGCTCCAGACGTGAAACGCGAGCAAGACGCCGAAAGCCAGTAGGAACCACACCACCGGAGGCGTCCAGAAGGCACTGAGAACGAACATGAGCAGCACGCCCGCCACGCTTCCGGCGAGATTCAGGCCGTAGGCTGAAAGTTTTTCGCGCTTCTCTTCTCCGCGTTGTTCCAGGAGACAACCGCAAAGTTGTCCGATGGGAATGAAGGCCAAGGCGGTGAGCAGGAACACCAGGGCCAGAAGGAAGTAAGTCTGAATGCCATTGAAGAGCGTGTCCACGATGGGCAGGCCCATGTTTTGTTGCTCGGAAAACGGAAGCATCTTTAGGCTCAGGCGATTTTCTGCGGCCAAGCCGTAGCGCAACCCCAGCAGCAGAGCGAACTGCCAGCAAAAAAGTGGAACCGCGAGAAAAAGCGGGATAAGCTTGCGGCTTCCGAGCGCATAGCCCAAACCCAAGCCCGCGAAGCAAGCCAGTAGCGAGAAATTCTTGTAAAAGGCAAACAACTCAAAGACCGTAGCCTGCCAGCGGATGATGGCGAGCTCGAGAAACAGGCTCAGGGCTGCCGAGGTGAAGATGGCAAGGCCCAGGTATCGGTCGGGCGTGGAATCGAGAAACTCGGCATGACGGCGAGCGGCAGCATCGATAATCGGTTCAAGGCGTCTCAGAAGGGGTCGCAAAGCCAGGGGCAGGATTAGCGCAACAATAAGGAGCACCAAGGTTGTACGATGCGCTCCCAGTGCCTCGCCCTGAAGTATGCGACTCGACAGATAGGTAAGGAATGGGACAGTGGCGGTGCCCAGTAAGAGGAAACCCATCAGCCGAACATACGGACGCCCCAATATCCCTCCACAGCCAGGTGGTAACGGTATTCGCCAAGAACACTGGCGGTGCACTGTTGCCGGCAAGATTGGCTAGATGAAGGAAGTATGCAACGCGTGGGTGGGGATTTTCAAGTACACCGTACCTCCGAGTACCCCGTCTATGCTTCACCGTCGAAGAGTGCTTCGCGGAACAACTTGTCTCCGGCAAGGACGAATGCGCGGACTCGTGGAAGGCGAAAGGCCAGCGTGGAGGCGGGAAGTCCTTGCTTGACCAATGCCACCAATGCGGCCGTCGCCCGCTGTCTCGGGCTCTTGTCTAACAGCCACCACAAAATGATCGCGAGGTGCGCTAGATAGAGAAGTCGGGCCAATGCGGCTGTCAACTCGGGCCGGGGCGCGTCAGTTGCGCCGACCACCGCTTCGTGAAAGACCTTCTGTACTCGCACGCGCGAGAACATGGTGGCTGGCGCAAAGAGGCCTTCATGCAGATCGCCAACTAAGACCGGCACGAGCGCAGCGAGCGAGCCGCGATGCGGTTTGAGAACCTGCAGACTCGTGGTCAAGGCGAATAAGAATCGGTCACGCCATTTGCCGGTGTCCATTTCCGCCGCCCGGGCTGCGTACTTCGCGGAGAGTTCGTCGTATAAGGAGAGAACCACCGCTCTCTTGCTCGGAAAGTAGCGATATAGAAGTCCGACGCTGACCCCAGCGCGACTCGCCACATCCCGCAAGGTCGTCGCTTCGTAACCACGTTCCGCTATCAATTCGATCGCCGTGTTGTAGAGCCTTCGCCTAGCCACGGCGCCTTGCTGTGTTTGTCCCGGGGGGCGGCCCGGTCCACGATGCTGATTGGAGGCTTTCGCCTCCTTGACAATTTCAGTAAACATGTTTACTTATATTAAAGCATGACGGAATCGGCTCGGCAAGCCGTGGCTTCGGTTCGAGGTGAGCACCTGATCCTTTACGACGGGGTGTGCGGGTTGTGCAATCAACTGAACCGATTCGTGTTGCTGCGGGATAGCCGTGCCGTCTTTCACTTTGCACCCCTCCAGAGCACCACGGGGCGATCTGTTTTGCGGCGGTTTGGCCGGAATGCTGGGAACTTGACCACGTTTTACGTTGTCGCGAACTATCGTTCGGAATCACCAGCTCTGCTGTGGAAAGCGCGTGCTGCCCTGTTCGTTATGAAGACCTTGGACAGCGGCGGGGCGTGGTTATGGGCTGTCCGGATGTTGCCAAACACTTTGCTAGATCTCGGCTATGACCTGATCGCTCGCAGTCGTTACCGGGTCTTCGGGCGATCCGAGATCTGCTTGATGCCGAACGCGGAATTCAGAAGGCGTTTTATCGACGTATGAAGAAAAAGGGTCGATAGTATGAAGATCGCAATTTCCGGCGGCACAGGCCAAGTTGGGACAATTCTGGCGCGTGCGTTCCACAAGGACGGTCACGAAATCATTGTCTTTGGCCGTCAGTCGGCAAAGCCTGCACCGTGGCGCGTGGAGCAGTGGAACCTTGCGAATGTCTCCGCATGGTCGGACAAACTCGACGGCGCTGACGTCGTCATCAATCTTGCTGGCCGATCCGTCAACTGCCGGTACACGCCACAGAATCGCAAGGAGATTCTTCAGTCCCGAGTTGACTCGGTTCGTGCGGTGGGACAAGCCATCTCGAACGTGAGGCGGCGGCCGCGGGTTTGGCTGCAGGCGAGTACCGCGACAATCTATGCCCATACCTACGGTGCGCCGAACGACGAAGTGTCGGGAGTGATTGGAGGCACCGAACCGGATGCTCCCGGCACATGGCGATTCAGTATCGATGTAGCCACGGCATGGGAAAAGGTCTTCGATGAGACCCCAGCGCGGGGAACCAGAAAAGTGAAGCTTCGATCGGCAGTGACCATGAGTCCCGACCGTGGCGGAATCTTTGACACACTACTGGCGCTAGTGCGGAGAGGCCTTGGAGGAACGTCGGGCGATGGGCGGCAGTACGTTTCGTGGATTCACGAGGTGGACTTCATACGCGCGATCTACTTCTTGATTGCGCGCGATGACATTGACGGCGCGGTTAATCTGGCATCCCCGAACCCGGTGCCCAACCGCGATTTCATGGCCGCCCTGCGCGGAGCGTGGGGAACGAACATTGGTCTACCATCAGCTAAGTGGATGCTCGAGATCGGCGCTGTCTTCCTGCGAACAGAAACGGAGCTCGTACTGAAGAGCCGCCGTGTCGTCCCCGGTCGTCTCCTTGGGGAGGAATTCTCGTTTACGTACCCGGATTGGCCGGAGGCCGCTCGCGAATTGTGCGAACGGTGGAAAGCAGGGCGTCAGCGAGGCCCAACTTAAGCCGAACTTCGGCGTCCGAAAGATTCCGCGCCCAAGAATGGGGGACGCGGCATGGTGTCCTCTCTATCGGCCACCAGTTCCCATACCTCTGCGTTTCCTTTCTGTCGAGGATCTAACGTCGCTGAGCGTCAGCCCATCTTCCCGCTTTAGCCACATGAAATTATTCCTATGGGAGACTCCATGGGTCGGCGCTGGTAGCGCAACCGGCACCACTTTCCCCTCCTTGCTGATGTGCAGCGTCATGGTTGCTGAGCAGCTACCGCACAGCCAGAAATATTCCGGCCTCTTGGGATTGGACAATCTGAGAGCTGGGTCAGTTTGCAGTCGAAAGAGTGTTCCCTCTTCCATGTAGCGAAAGGATGCGGAACACGAAGGGTTGGTACACTTGCCGAGCATTTTGGAACCTCCGGCGCGCTCGGACGCCTATGAACATGCTCCTCTGCTTGGTTACAGCTTGCTGTACTGCATATCACACATCAGTGTGAGGGGCGAGGGGCAGCCCCAGCTCAGATAACGTGGTAGACGTAATGAGCGAAGAGAAGCGCCAGCAGCAGGCCTGCGATGCCACATACCCAGAAGAGAAAATGCTCGGTTAGCTTTGGGGAATTGATTTCCTTCTTGTCCATGAGAGAAGAATACTCCCTGAGTCGTCTTCTTAACGAAGCTGCCTCAGAAGAAGCGGGTGACGCCTTCTTCGAGCACTACTACCTTGTCTTTCACTCCCGCGGCCAGCGCTTCTCGTTCCAGCAACTGCAGGGGCTCTTCGATAGGCTCGTGCGACAGACGAAAGGTTCCGTAATGCATCGGTACCATCCAGCGCGCTTTCAGATCGAGAAAGGCGCGGGTGGCGTCGGCGGGGCTGGTATGGACGTTGCGGAATTGCGGCGGATTGTAGGCGCCGATGGGGAGGAGCGCCAGTTCGGGCGCGAGGCGGCGTCCGATTTCGCGGAAGCCGGCGAAGTAGGCGGTGTCTCCGGCGTGGTAGACGGAGTGTTTGCCGCTGCGCAGCACGTAGCCACCGTAGCCGCGGTGCGAATCCTTGAGGATGCGCGCTCCCCAATGGCGCGAGGGGACATGGGTGATGTCGAGCGCGCCGTGGCGATAGGTGTTCCACCACTCCAGTTCGACGATTTCTTCGAAGCCGAGATCGTTGACCAGGTCGAATAAATGATAGGGGACGACCAGCGTGGGCGCGGTTCCGGTCTGGCGGCGGGTTTGGCGCGCGATCGTGCGCAGCGATTGACGATGCAGGTGATCGAAGTGCGCATGCGTTACCAGGACGAGGTCCATCGGCGGCAGGTCGCGCAGATTCACTCCAGGTTGACGCAGGCGCTTTAGAACGAAGAGCCAGCGCGCGAAGTTGGGATCAATGACTACGTTTTGACCGCCAATCTGGAGGAAGAAGGTGGAGTGTCCAATGAAGGTTACGCCGAGTTCGCCGTTTGCGGCCAGCTTCGGTTTGTGAGTCTCGCCGGTGCGGGGGGTGACTACGGAGTGCCGCACCAGGCGCGTGAACTGGCCGGCGCGCTTGCGCAAAGCGGGATTTTTCAATGAGGACTTTAACATCAATTCGACCAGTAGGAGTCGGTCACTATCACTCGATCGGTCATGACTCGATCAGCCGCCGCGACGCGGTATGACTATATTATCGGCTTTGTTGGCTCAAGTCTCCAGTGTATTTGGATGCTATCGATACCGAGATCGACACATTAGCGAGCCGCTTCTTTGGATGGAGTCTCTTGAGCTCAGTAAAGAATTGTGTTTTCTTTGACCGCCGCGTTGCCAGTCCTATTTATAATCCAAAGCTCAAACGCAATAACGTCTGGAGGAACTACCCTAATGCGCGTCGCTTTTCTTGGTTTGGGAATTATGGGACGGTCGATGGCCGCGAACCTGGTCAAAGCCGGACATGAGGTTGCGGTGTGGAATCGAAGCGGCGGCAAGGACGTGGAAGGGGCGCGCAGTGCGGCTTCTCCGGCGGACGCGGCGCAGGGGGCGGAAGTGGTGTGGATGTGCGTCTCCGACACGAAGGCGGTTGAGGGCGTGTTGTTTGGGCCGGGCGGCGCGGAGCCAGTGCTGGCTGCGGGCATGATTATCGCGGACTCGAGCACGATTTCCCCTTCCGCCACGCTCCGTTTTGCCGAGCGCGTGAAGCCGCGGGGCGTTGACTACGTGGGACGTCCCAC